>NC_014012.1 GCF_000091325.1 Shewanella violacea DSS12
TAATAGATCTTAAGATCTTTATATAGATCCTTTATTATTATTACTATTAAGGGGGCGATCTTCTGTGGGTAACCGCTTTTTTCTTTTATTATTCATGAGTTAGCGGCGATCAGAACCTGTGATCTTATTATGATCAAACTAATCTAAGCTTGTGGACAGATCGGCTACTTATCCACAGGGTCGATCCTTGACCGGATCTGATCTAGATTCATACAGAGGTTGATCAAAAGAAAATAATAGGTTATCCACATATTTATCATTTTAGAGAGTAATATGTGGATAAGTTAGATCTAATCTGTGGGTTGATCCTTAAGTTATCCTTTTAAAAAGATCTTAAAGACGATCTTGCCATTGTTCTAACCAAGCTAGAGCAGGATCTTCTGGCACATGATCGTATTGTACATCGATCTGGATCTTATCCACATAGACTTGTGCACCGCAGCTCTCCAATGCTTGAGCTAATTTTTCTGGTCCAAGACAGAAAGTGTCGTAACTCGAATCTCCGATCGCACAAATCGCATACTTAGTACCCTTAAGATCGGGTTTTTGAGACAAGATCTCCTCTAAAAATGGCATTATATTGTCCGGAAGATCCCCTGCACCGTGTGTAGAAGAGACGATTAACCACAATGATCTGGGGTCAAGATCTGTGATTTTTGGGGTCATATGTATGACATTTTCATGGCCTAATTTGCTTAGAACAGCCGCGAATTCGTCGGCAACGTACTCTGCATTACCTAGAGTCGTACCTACTAATATGTCTATTTTTGCCATGGTGTATCCTTATACTTACTGCTAAATAGCTTATTTATGCCTATTTAAAGTGCTGAAATGGCCTAGTTTGAGTCTATAAGTGGCCAAAGATGATTTCATATTTGGCTTAATAGTATGTGAAAAGCTCTGTGGGGTCTTGTCAGTTGGCAGGATTTACATCTATGTTTTTACCTATTAAGGCTAGGTTATCGAGCTAAATGGCCTGAGTTTTGGTTACTATTTAGCAAATCGTAACTCGTTAACCTTAGTATTTCGGTTTACTGATCAGTGTTTAGGGCATGGAGTAAACGTCATGCCTAGCAAATTTATCGCCTCTACCTTGTCTCGAAAGCATGGCCTATATATCCTGTGGTTTTACCAAGTAGCGCCACTCTTTGGCTAAAGGATCATTAGCCATCTCCGGCCCTAACTATGATTGGAAGTTAATTTACCTCTATCTAACACAATATAATTTTATAAATATTGCCATTATTTCGATTATACCAAGTATTCCTCTTGCTATTAATGTCCTATCACAGCTAGCTATCCGCTCTATTTCACAAATTATCGAGTCATGAATCACTGCTATACTTGAAATAATAACTCAGGGTATTTTCATTACTTGTTATAACTGCTCAAACGTTTTTGACAAGCATGAAAAGATCTATTGTGAGGCTAAGGGCATGTTAAGACATTACTTTATTACTAACGATCTCGACGATCTGGAGAAGGTAGAGCAGGAGCTCGAGGCCGAAGGGATAACTGAACCCCAGATACATATATTGAGTGAGAAAGATGCCGATGTCGAAAATCATCACCTCCATGAAGTTGAGCCTGTGCTAAAGCTGGACGTGGTTCATTCCACTGAAATAGGTGCCGTGATTGGCTTTGTTATCTCTGCCGCGACCTTGATGCTTGCTTATGAGATGGGTTGGACCCAGAGTGCGGCGGGTTGGCTGCCGTTTATCTTTCTAGCCATAGTAATACTGGGTTTTTGTACATGGGAAGGTGGTTTTATCGGTATACAGAAGACGAATATACATTTCGAACGATTTCAGGAGTTACTTCATAAGGGCAAACATGTGTTATTTGTCGATGTTGACCCTAACCAGGAGCCTGTCTTTGCCAAGATTATCAATGAACATCCAAAATTAGAGCCAGCAGGTCTTGGATCGGCGACCCCACATTGGGTGGTTCGCTGGCAGGATAAGTTTCACAGTTTCATGAAGACCATGCCCTAAACGATAAAGAGTTTTCCCTATTTTAAAGCGCCTTTCTGGCGCTTTTTTATTGCCTATGTTTAGCCCTAGATCAGGAGAGAATGCAAATTATGGTCTATCTTAATAAGTATTGAATTATCTCGTTATTTTTAGTCTGGTCACGACACATCTTCTGTTAATAGGCGTGTGAGGCTAGGTTCTATAGGGATAGGTGGCATGGCTATAGCGGTTGTTATCCTGTTATTAGTACTCGTATCTGTGGTATTTCACTTCGTAAGCCCTTGGTGGTTTACCCCGATCGCGTCCAATTGGACTGCCATCGACGATACCATCACGCTTACCTTCTGGGTTACCGGCATAGTCTTTATCGCGGTAAATGGCTTCCTGGCTTATTGTGTTTTCCGCTTTCGTTTCGATAAAAATAAACGTGCCGATTATGAACCTGAGAATAAGAAACTCGAAGTCTGGCTAACTGTGTTCACTACCATAGGGGTGGCAGCCATGCTTGCCCCTGGCTTGGTGGTTTGGAGTGAGTTTGTCACGGTTCCCGATAATGCCGAAACATTCGAGGTCGTGGGTCAGCAGTGGCATTGGAGTTATCGATTACCCGGTAAAGACGGTATTTTAGGCCAAAGTGCCGTCGACTTAATGGATGAGAAAAACCCTTTCGGCCTCAATCCCAATGATATCAACGCTCAAGATGACCTTTTGATTTCCAGTAACATAATGCACATCTTGCTGGATCAGCCTGTAAAGGTGTTGATGCGCTCTAAAGACGTGTTACATAACTTCGCGGTGCCGCAATTTAGGGTCAAGATGGATCTGGTGCCAGGCATAGAGACTTATCTCTGGTTTACGCCTACCAGACTCGGTCGTTTCGAGATGTTGTGCGAGGAGTTATGCGGCATGGCTCACTACACCATGCGAGGTCAGATCGTGGTGGATACGGCCCAAGATTACCAAATTTGGCTGGATAAGCAGTTAACCTTCAAAGAGACGCTGGATGCCCCAGCTGGGGATCTGCATCTAGGTAAAAATTTATATGTCAGCTGTGCCGCCTGCCATGGCAATAATGGTCAAGGCAATGAAACGCTCAATGCACCTATGCTAGCGGGTCAACCTGCCTGGTATTTAACGCGCCAGCTTAACTATTATAAGAGTCAGGTTCGTGGCAGCCACCAGCAAGATATTTACGGACAGCAGATGGCAGCTATGGCCAATACCTTAGTCGATGCTAAAGCGATAAAAGATGTCACTGCTTATATAGCATCTTTGCCGGCTCTGGCTATCTCTCCAGCGGCGGTGAATAACGGCCCTCTGGCAAGATCCATAACTAGCGGTCAACGTCTGTTTACCAACTGCGCATACTGTCATGGTGACAAAGCCGAAGGTAAGTTTGCTCTCAATGCTCCCAGATTAGCGGGACAACATGCCTGGTACCTTAAGCGTCAGCTACAAAATTATCGAGCCAGCATTCGCGGTGCTCATCGTGAAGATCTCTATGGCACTCAGATGATTATGATGTCGCGTTTACTGCAGAATGAGCAGGCCATAGACGATGTAGTTGCCTATATCACCAGATTAAAGCCGATTTTTGATGCCGGGTATCATCAATCGGTGAGTAGAGAGGTTAAAGCAACTGAATCTCCCAGCATTACAGGCCAGAGCCATGTTACACAGGAGGTGAGCCGATGAATTATACCGCCATTGTCGATCAAGCCGACAAGTCCCATCATCCCACCAGCTTTATGACCAAGTATATATGGAGCCAAGATCATAAGGTTATCGCCATTCAGTATTCCATTACGGCTCTCTTCGTTGGCTTAGTCGCTTTGGCATTGTCGGCTATGATGCGTTTGCAGCTAGGCTTTCCCGATAGTTTCTCCTTTATTGAGCCCAGCAGTTACCTGCAGTTTGTCACCATGCATGGCATGATCATGGTGATCTATCTGCTCACAGCCTTACTTCTCGGCGGCTTCGGTAATTATTTGATCCCCTTGATGGTGGGGGCCAGAGACATGGTTTTCCCCTACCTTAATATGCTCAGTTACTGGACCTATTTACTCGCAGTTATAGTCCTGCTGGCAAGTTTCTTCGTTCCCGGAGGCCCCACTGGCGCTGGCTGGACCCTGTATCCACCGCAAACAATCTTACCTGGCACCCCAGGGAATGATGCTGGCATCATCTTGATGTTGGTGTCTCTGGCGATATTTATTGTCGCCTTCACCATGGGTGGACTCAACTATGTCACCACCATATTGCAGGCTCGTGCCAGAGGCATGACCCTGATGCGCATGCCGCTAACAATATGGGGGATCTTCACCGCCACCGTCTTAGGCCTGTTGGCATTTCCAGCACTCTTGGTGAGTGCCATCATGATGATGTTAGATAAGTTAGTGGGAACCAGCTTCTTTATGCCGGCCATCTTGTCACTGGGTGAGCCTCTTAATTACACCGGCGGCAGTCCTGTCTTGTTTCAGCATCTATTTTGGTTTTTCGGTCATCCTGAAGTTTATATTGTGGCGTTGCCAGCCTTTGGCATGGTGTCCGATGTGATAGCGACCCATGCTAGGAAAAATATCTTCGGCTATCGTATGATGGTGTGGGCCATAGTCGCTATTGGCGGGCTGAGTTTTGTTGTCTGGGCTCACCACATGTATGTCAGCGGCATGAATCCCTATTTTGGTTTCTTCTTTGCCACCACCACCTTGATTATCGCCATTCCCACGGCACTTAAGGTCTACAACTGGTCGTTAACTCTGTGGCGGGGCAATATACATATGACTGTGCCCATGATGTTTGCCATCGGCTTTATCTTCACCTTTACTCACGGCGGATTAACCGGACTATTTCTCGGTAATGTGGTGGTCGACTTACCCCTGTCGGATACCTATTTTGTGGTGGCTCATTTTCATATGGTGATGGGTGTTTCACCAATCATGGTGCTGTTCGCCGCCATCTATCATTGGTTCCCTAAGGTCACAGGCCGTTTTCTCCATACGGGTCTGGGTAAGTTTCATTTCTGGATGACCTTTATCGGCACTTACTCTATTTATCTCCCTATGCACTACCTGGGGTTTCTCGGTGTACCGCGGCGATACTTCGCCATGGGGCCTACCGAGTTTATTCCCGAGTCGGCTCAATCCCTCAATGCCAGCATCACCATATCTGCGCTGATTGTCGGCCTGGTGCAGCTGATATTTCTGTTAAACATCATATGGAGCACCTTTAAGGGCAAGAAGTCTGGGCCTAATCCCTGGAATGCCACCACCTTGGAGTGGCAAACCGAATATACACCGCCAAGACACGGCAACTGGGGGGAAAAGATCCCTGTGGTTTATCGTTGGGCCTATGATTACAGCGTACCCGGCGTGAAGGCCGATTTTATTCCGCAGAATGTTTCTCCGGAAGAGGTCGAGATGATGGATGAGCCAATATCTGCATCTACTGACTCTAAAACAGAAATTAAACCACCAGAGCCAGGCGATGATAAGGGAGGAGCTTGATGAACTTTTTCTCGAGCATTTATAGCAAGCTTACTGAGAAGCCCTGGTTGGCCCAGTCTGAGGCAGCATTGGAGCACGAGTTAATCGAATATCAAGCTGGATATCCCGGCAAAACTGGGCTTAAATTTTTTATCGCCGTGGTCACAGTTATCTTCTTCCTGTTTAGCGTTACTTATCTGTCGCGTTCTCAATATGCCGACTTTCAGGCTCTGGCTGGTGATCCCTGGTCACCTCTGTATCAACCTCTTTGGCTATGGGTTAATACGGGCTGCTTGTTGTTGGCTAGTTTATGTCTGCATTTTTCCCTTGGCCAGGTGAGTGAAGATAAGCTCAATAGATTACTGGGTCTGCTGATACTCAGCGTTATCTTCTCCCTCTTGTTCATATTCGGTCAGTGGAGTGTGTGGCAACAGCTGAGTCTGCAAGGTTTTGCTATTAACTCTAATCCGGCCAACAGCTACTTCTATATGCTAACCGCCATTCATGGTCTGCATTTACTGGGCGGCTTATTTGCTTTGGCTCGGGTATTGGTTATTTTTAGCCGCAAAGTGAAGCTGGATATATTGCAGCGAAGTTTAGTCTTATGCGCCTGGTATTGGCATTACCTCTGGCTGCTGTGGATATTTATCTTCGCTTTACTGACCGCTTCCCCCAGTACCTATAACACAATCGCATCCTGGTGCGGCTTGTAGGACATAGATGATAAACATGTAGAAACAGCTTGGTGTGACTTAGTGGACTTGTGTAAGGAGTGAGTGATACATGAGCACAGATGATAAACAAGAAAAAGCAGCAGCGCCCATAGCCACCGATGATTGGCAGGGGGCCGTGAGTGATTGGGGATCCGACAAGCAGGTTTTCAATATGCCTTGGGGCAAGTTGATGATGTGGCTGTTTCTGCTCAGTGATACCTTCGTCTTCAGCGTATTTTTGATCGGTTACATGAATGTGCGCATGTCCAGCATGGACAGTTGGCCGCTCACCAGTGAAGTGTTCGCACTTACCATAGCCGGGCATCATATCCCCCTAGTGCTTATTGCAATAATGACCTTCATCTTGATCACCAGTAGCGGCACTATGGCGATGGCGGTGAATTTTGCTTATCGCGGTGATAGACGCAAAACAGTGCTGTTTATGACAGCGACTGCTTTATTGGGAGCATCTTTCGTCGGTATGCAGGCGTTTGAGTGGACCAAGTTGATTGTAGAGGAGGGAGTGCGTCCCTGGGGAAATCCCATGGGCTCGGCACAATTTGGTGCTACCTTCTTCATGATCACCGGCTTTCACGGCTTACATGTCACCGCCGGGGTTATTTTTCTCTTGGTTATTGCAAGGCGGGTGGCTAGGGGACACTACGAAGGAAAAGGCTATCACATAGTCGAGATAACAGGTCTCTACTGGCACTTTGTAGACTTAGTCTGGGTGTTTATCTTTGCACTCTTTTATCTTTGGTAAAGAGTTACTTGTGGTAATTGATAAAAGCTCCATTGGACGCTGCTATGGTCGACTTAGTCTGGGTGTTTATTCTTGATAAGTGATAAGTGATAAGTGATAAGTGATTGAGGTGATGTATGAGTCAGATAACAAATAAAGATGTGGTGCCAGGCGAAGTGGAACAAACCCAGCCAAAACTTCATCCAATCAGTCTCTACCTGAAGATATGGGCGCTCTTGTTTGTGCTCAGTACCATGTCCTATATGGTGGACTACTTCGAAGTTCAGGGCCTATTGAGGTGGACACTTATCTTGTTATTTATGTCATTGAAGGCCGGGCTTATCATCACTATATTTATGCATGTCAGGTGGGAGCGGCTGGCATTAAAACTGGTGTTGTTCTTGCCACCTCTGGCAATAGTGGTGTTTATTAGCTTGATGGCCATAGAAGGAGACTACACCTTTGTTAATCGCTTATTCTCTTTCATCTCGGTATAAACTTATGCTTATTCCTATTCTTATTCTTATATTTAGGGTTAGGGCTAGATTAGTGCCAAGTTCAAATTATCGCTAACATGCTGCGCCAGGTGAGGGCGAAACTCTGGTTGGGTGCCGGCATACTGCTAATGGTCACCTTAGTGCTAGTTAGTATCTCGTTCATGCTGGTCAAGGCCAGTCCCTCGGTGAATTTATCGCTACAAAGTGCGAGTCTGCTGCAAGAGCCAATAACACTCTCTGATTTCACCTTAGTTAATCATCACAAGCAATACTTTACTCAAGCTGACTTGCGCGGTCAGTGGCACCTGTTGGCCTATGGATATCTAAATTGTCCGGATGTGTGCCCGGCAACTCTACTCCTGTTGAATAGTCTGATGTTTAGCCTGCAAAAAGATAATCAATTTGCAGATGTTCAATTACTTTTTTACACCATAGATCCAGACAGAGACTCGACAGAAAAATTGGCCGAGTATGTGGCGTTTTTCGGCGAAGATATCATTGGCTTAAAGCCTGTAGATACTGAGGTGTTAGCTGGAATAGCTAAGCAGTTTGAACAAGAGTTGGGAATAAGAGTAAAAATTAGTAGACCAGAGGGGGACGAAGGCAGTTATCAGGTCGGCCACGGGCTTGCCATCTATCTGTTAGATCCTCAAGGTCGGCTTCACGCCGTATTTGAGCCCAGTGTCGATCCCTTCGGCAATCGTCATTTCACTAAAGATGATATTTATCATGACTATGTTTTGATCCGCAAGAATGCCAATCGCTTCACTATGCAGTGACTAATCCAGTTTTGTAATAAAACTTAGGCTATTGTAAATTATGATGCTGTTAGCTTGTTATCACATCTATGCCTGCATGAGGCAGGTATATTAAGCTGATATATGCAGCATTAATTCAACTTAAACGGCAGTATTTATGACAACAAAAATAATTTTAGATACAGATCCAGGTATCGATGATGCCATGGCTATCATCTTTGCCGAGGCGCACTCGGAGATAGAGCTTAAGGCCATAACCTGTGTGTATGGTAATGCCACCATAGACAATGCCACTCATAATGCCCTTTTTCTTAAGCAAAAATATGGCTTGCAGGCCGATGTAGTCAAGGGGGCCGCTAAACCTATGGTTCGTCCGTCTGTAGGGGCTACTGTTGTGGTACATGGCGAGTCAGGCTTAGGTGATTTTCAGGCTCCAGATGAATTATCTGTAGCGGCTGATCCACGTCCGGCCTATCAATATATTATCGATGCACTTAGGGCCGAACCGGGTGAAATTACTCTGGTGGCAGTGGGACCCTTGACCAATCTGGCTTTGGCATTAGAGGCTGCTCCCGAAATAGTGACTCTGGTGAAAGAAGTCGTGGTGATGGGCGGTGCATTTGGCGTCAACGATCACCGAGGCAATGTGACTCCCTATGCCGAGGCCAATATTCATGACGATCCTCACGCCGCCGATATGGTCTTTGGGGCGTCTTGGCCTGTAGTCATTATAGGTCTGGATGTGACCGAGCAGAGCTTCTTCACCAAAGATTATCTAGATCGACTCAGGGATGATGCCGGTGAGGTTGGGCAATTTATCTGGGATATAAGCCGCTACTACTTAAAGTTCTATTCCGAGAAGGTGGGGTTGGAAGGTTGTCATGTGCATGATCCATCTGCTATCGCTTATGTGATTGACCCATCACTGTTTACCCTGCGTGAAGGCCCCGTGCGTGTAGTCACAGATGGTCCGGCAGAAGGCATGACAATACAAAAATTCGATAAACGTAAATATATGCATGATGAATGGCAGAGCCATGAGTCACAAAGAGTGGGGATTTCGGTAGAAGATGAGCGTTTGTTGTCTCTTTATCGTCAGACCATCATAGATTACAGTCAAAAACGATAAATAGAACACGCGGGGCGGGATAGGCATTATCTCTGTTAATTAGATAATGGATAATCCCGCTCAGGTTAGTCTCTTTGGGTTTTAGTTAGCTCATTGCCTGCACTTGAGAGCCTAGTAACCAGATGGCTAAGGCGAAGAATATCATGCCCATAAACTTGTTCTGATTAGCCCTGAACTTGTCATTTTTCAGTAGTGACTTGCCCAAGGTTCCCACCATTAACACCAGTAATAAGTTAAACAATAATCCCATCACGTTGAGTAGCAGGCCAAGAGCCAGCATCTGCTCGCCCGATGTTGCCGTTAGCTGCGGCGAAACAAACTGCGGCAGGAACAGCACGAAGAAGAGTAGGGCCTTAGGGTTTAGCAGGTTACTAAATACCGCGCGGCGGTACAGCATCTTAGCTAGGCCAGATTGCTGCTCTATCTCTGGGGCATCAGCAGGGCCACTGCGCATACAATCCCAACCCATCTTCATCAGATATGCTCCGCCTAAGATGCGTAGCACCTGCAGAGCCATAGGATTCATGGCTATTAATGCCGATACCCCCATAGCAGCTAACAATGTCAGTATTAGCCCAGAGGTGGCATTGCCCAAGCTGGCAAATACACCTACTTTTTTGCCATAACTTAAGCTAGAACTCGCTATAAGTAGCATGTCTGGGCCTGGTATAAGGAGTAGGGCGATAACTGTGGTCAAATACAGTGGCAGTACAGCGAGATCGATCATCATAAATGCATAAGTTGGAATAGACGGCGGCATTCTACCTCTATCAGGATCCATCGGCAGTATTTTCTTAATTTTTTTGAGAACACTTAGTTATTAAAACGGAAAATTACTGAGATATTTATACTTGGGTCAGGGTTCCGCCTGAGTGAGATTTCTTGTAAAGCACAGTGCTTGATAGCGTCATATATTTGTCGAAATGGCTTAAACACTGGCTTGTATGAGGCTAGATTGGGTTTTTTTTATAATTTATTATTCATCAATTATATTTTTTGTTATAGATTTTTCCATTTTTCAGCTGCCAATAAAAATGGAACTGGATTCATAGTTAAGATTTATTGGTTAGTTAATTTGATTTTTACAGCTTTGTTTACTAGCAGTTAGGATAGGCTACCAGTAAGCAAACTAATGAGCATCATGGTATGAATTATTTGAGACTCGTTTTATGGAAAACTGCTAACTGGCTATTTGCCTTGATTAATTATTAGTCTCTTCTGTTTACATTTATTCCTTCTTAATTCAGTTTAAAACGTTATAACTCGTTAGTTACTAGCCTAGATCACCTATAAATTGTCTCGCTACGAATTAGTTCATTTCTGTTGAACTCACATTTACTCAGCGTCTATTAAGTGTTCAATAAAATGGCGCTGAGTGGGATGTTTGACGCAAATATAGACGAGTCAAAACTAAAAAAATACTGATAAAACAGACAAGATCTTGACAGTATCTGCTGTACGAAAAATACTCTAAAATGGTTTTAATTATCTCGTCACCGCTATTAAATCATCAGGTTTACTGTTTGTTTTTAGCCATGACACTAGTGAAAAGTTTCTCGAGTCACTTCATGAATAGTTTCGGGAACAAGTTCACAAACCACTTCACTAAATCAGTGAATAAAGAGTCCTTATGTTTCGTTATATTTTATCAGCCATAATCCTTTACGCATTCTGGTTAACTTACCAAGATATTTCCTCTTATCTTGATGAACCCGTAGCATCTGAAATTCAGCTGCTGGCTAACCAAGAGCATCAGCGAGACAGTCAGTCAGGTGGCCAATTAGCTAAGGTTAAGCACTACAATTTAATCGAAGAGATGAGCTGTGATAGCAATTCAGAATGTAACAGTGAGTAAGTACCTTGTAGGTTCACAAGGTTGAAAGAACTTCTTGGTTAGGCTTTTGTTTCATTTAGCAGCTTGGGTGTTTGATTGGGTTATGGGAAACCATAGGCTTATTTGTATTTATCGCCTCCCAGCGGGTGCTGTATAGGGATATACCAATGTCGTGATGGCAGGATGCCAGTGAACGACGTATGTGTAGGTAAGCTCTCGGGACGCGGTGAAGCAATTATAAAAGAAGTGTGTTTCTTCGGCTTTCTGTCTTAATAACTGGGGCTTTAGCCTGCTCTTTTGCTACTCTATAAGGCTAAATCACCTCTTAGCCGTAAATGTAATATGAAATTAGATGAGATAGTTACCACCCTGAGTCGTGGCGACCTAAAAGAACTTCCGGTTGATGCCTTGTTAGCAGCGAGACTGCAGTGGTCTGAGTTACTGCCTGTTATAGAAGCCTTGATGCAAAAATTTATCGTTAAAGAGGCCTTGACCGATCCTGAGTCCAATCTCCTTTTCTTCGGTATCTGTCTGATTATCGATCGTAAGCAATTTAGTAGCTTTGACTCTCTAATAGACCTAACCAATAAAGAAGACTGTGATAGTCCATTAGAGCGTCTACTGGGTGATTTTATTGGCTCAGATCTCTCGACGGCTTACTATATTTTGGCTCAAGGAAAACCAGAGCAACTCAGTCGCTTGGTTAACTCACAACAAGCCGGCGAACTGGTTAAGATGGCTGCCTTGAGTGCACTATTCTCGCAACTGCATACTGGCCAAATTGATAGAGACACACTTAATCACAGCATTCCAAGTTTTATCGATAGTCTAGTCAAAAATAATCACTCCATAGCCCTATTTGAGCTGATTAATCTGTTAATTTCTAATCAGTTTAATCAGTATCACAGCCAGTTAGTTGCTTATGTACAGAGTAAAGTTATTGATGAAGGTCCAGCTGAGAACCAGTGCATCATAGATTGGGATAATCAGTCTATCGGTTATTCAGAGTGGGAAAGTGGCCTAATAAGTGGCAATTATGATGTGATAGATTCACTTAGCCATTGGGCGGGTTTCAACGCTGAATCTGAGATGAATGATGAGGATCTCATGGCCGTCTTTGATGACTTGATGAATACCCCCAGCGAACTCGATGAAAGATATTTTGAGGCCCTGGATTATCAGCAACCTTTTATCGCGGATATCCAAGTCGGCCGCAATGACCCTTGCCCTTGTGGTAGCGGTAAGAAATACAAGAAGTGCTGTTTGAATTAGGCTGTGTACTTTAGGAAGAGTAATGGAAGCGTAGGGCAACAATTGTTAATTGATCCTGGTTTGCCCTATAAACTAAGCGATGTTCATCGGAGATCCGTCTAGACCAGTAACCAGAAAGGTTCTCTTTTAACCTTTCTGGTTTGCCAATACCCTCAAAAGGTGTTCTTTGGCAATCTTTAATAAGCAGGTTAATTCGCTTTAACGTCTTTTTATCTTGTTGTTGCCAATAAAGGTAATCGTTCCAGGCCTGCTCTGAATAAAAGGTCGAGAAAAGGGTAGTTGTATTAGTTTTCATTAATCCAGTAACTCTCGCTCTTGAGCTTGGCCATCATCAATCTGCTTTATAGAATCTAACAGATGCTTTGCATTTACTGGGTTTGAAAGTAAGTAGATAGTTTCTTTCCAGCTATTGAACTCTGACTCAGAGAACATGACGACATTTTCAGCGCCACGACGATGTATTACAGCAGGTTCGCAGTCGTTGACCACGCTGTCACAAACAGATTTAAAATTACTTCTTACCTCAGTAAAACTATAAACACTCATAAACACCTCTACATGTACGTTAATGAGTACAGTTTAGTTCGAAAGTGATAGATGTACAAGATTAAGTACAAGTATCCTGAAACAGAGAACACTTGTTTGCACACAAATTTGGGCCTTGTCGGTTCACAAATTTGGTCCTTTGTCGGTTCACAAGGTTGAAGGAACTTTTTTGGTTAGGCTTTGGTTTCATTTGGCGGTGTGGGTGTTTGGTTTGATTATGGGAAGCCATAGCCTTACTTGTGTTAATCGCCTCCCAGCGGGGTATGTGTAGGTAAGCTCTCGGGACGCGGTAAAGCCATCCATGGCCGCTTCGCGAAAACATCCTTGTTTTCGAGACCCTCTTGCCTACCTACACCTTGTCTCTAAAAAGCAGTGTTTCTTGGACTAATAGATTTAACTGTTTGCTAATTTTGCTGCATCTTTCCATAGGTAGCTAGGCATAGGTTCATGTAATTCCCAAGTTATATTCATAGGTTGGGAGCCGCTAGTTTCTGCTAAGTTAACCCAACCTAGGTTCACAAATCCCATCGTATTTCCATTTTCATCTTTATTGGATTCTCGCACCCATAACATAAGTTTTTTACCAATATCTTTATGCTGGATATAGGCTAAGCCCTTACCGCTATCTGGTCGTGCTGAATTCTGAGTCTGCCAATGGAAGTGAGTAGGGCTCATTGCATAGTCGTGATAAAGCGTCGTAGGAGAAAAGTGTTGATCTGATTTTTGTAATGTAACAAACAATAGCTCTACGTTGAGCTCTCTTAAGTTAAATACTCCTTCACGGCTTACTGCTTGTTTTTCAAAACTTGAGCCTCCTAACCCTGCGATAATTTGCTCTCGTGTATAGCGAGCATTGAGTTGAAGTGGGCAAGGAAAGTCTGTTTGAAGTCTTTGAACTTGAGTATCGTTATTATCAAGTAAGTAATTGATAACTTCTATTAATTCATTTTGATATTCAGGATGAGTAAGTGCTGCTAAGCTTTCAGATAGAGAGGTGAAACCTAGCTTATCTCCTGAACAACTCCAAAAGTCATAGTGACACATTAAAGCCATTCTTTGCTCTATTGCATCGCCATTATCCACCCACTTAAAGTGATTTATTGCTAATGAGCGAATAAATTTTAGATAAGTCCGAGCGTCACATTTAATTATGCTATTAAAAATAGCTCTGTGATAATTTTCGGCAATGGTGGTTTCGTTTACTCTAGGGATTAACAGTAGATCGCTTAATAAGCGAGTCCATCCACCACCATCTTTAGGTTTTTTCTTATAAATATCAATTAGTCGGATATTAGGGTAGAAGTTTAAAAAATTACTCAAGGTTAGCTTTTGAACTGTATGGTGTTGAAAATTTTGAATATGTGATTTTAGCTTTTGCTGATTTAATATGGCTTGCTTAATGTTGTTTAAGATTATTTCTTTAGTTTTTTTCTGCAGTTCAATGTGACAGCCAAGAGGAAGGTGCGGAAAGCCGTGCTCAATTTCTTTACTTATAGCGGTATGAGTTTTTCCTATCAATGCTCTAAACTTTTGAGAGAAGTCATATTCGGTTCTAGCATTACCGACAAAATCCAAAACTGTGACACACTCTTTGCCATCGTTATGACGTAAACCTCGCCCTAATTGCTGCAAAAATATGGTTAAACTCTCTGTCGGTCGTAAGAAGAGTAGTGTATCTATTTCTGGGATATCGACACCTTCATTGAATATATCGACAACACAAAGAATATTAATATTTCCTAGTTGCAAATCTTGCCTTACAGAGTGTCTTTCAGAAGCATTTTTACTGGTAAGTACCGCACTTGGTATTCCTTTAAGGCAAAACTTTTCAGCCATGTACCGAGCATGATCTTGGTTGACACAAAAAGCTAATGCGCGCATTTCTAATGGATTAGTTACAAGCTCTTCTATATTTTGAAGTATTTTCTGCAGTCGTTGATCATTCTGGGTATAGACTTGGGTCAACTCACTCGGGTTATAACGGCCATTTTCCCACTTTACCTGTCTTAGATCGGTATTATCATCTATGCCGAAATATTGAAAAGGGCATAAATACCTTAGATTTATAGCCTCTGGTAATCTAAGTTCAGCAGCTATAACACCGCCAAAATCATCCAATATGTTTTTACCGTCATGACGTTCGGGTGTAGCGGTGAGTCCTAGTAATATTTTAGGTGAAAAGTAGCTTATGAACTTTCTATAACTTTCAGCTGATACATGATGGACTTCATCGATGACAATGAAGTCATAATAATCTGAACTGAGATTCATGTTATCTAGTTGATTGTTAAATGTTTGTATTGATGCGAAAAGTTGGTCGTATGAGTCTGGTTTATGTTGGCCTACCCATAACTCGCCAAAGTTTGGCTGTTTTAGTACTGCTCTAAAACTCTCGATTGCTTGTTTTAATATCTCTTCTCTATGAGCTATAAATAGAATTTTTGCTGTAGGGTTTTCTTGATAGAAACGTTTGAAGTCGAAAGCTGATATTAGAGTTTTTCCTGTCCCCGTAGCGGCGACGATTAGATTCCTGTTGCGGCCATGTAGATTACGTTCAGCATCTAATCTTTCTAATATCTCAATTTGATGCTGATGTGGTGCTAAATCAAAAAACACTGTATTTGAGTTATTTTTATCACCACGACCAAGGTTAAGTGAACGATTAAGTTTACTACTCGCTTTCTCTGAACCATCAAAAAAATCAAATTCAGGTTGCTGCCAGTAAGTCTCGAATGTACTGAATGTCTTGTCTATGATGTGTGGGATTTCTTGATTGGTTATCTTCAAGTTCCACTCTAATCCATTGGTTAGTGCTGAACGAGAGAGATTTGATGAGCCTATGTAGGCGGTATGAAATCCTGAATCTCGCATGAATAGATAAGATTTGGCATGAAGACGTTCTTGGTTATGGTTATAGCTTAATTTGACTTCGGTGTTAGGTAGCTTGGCTAGCCATTGAACGGCTTTAAGATCCGTAGCCCCCATATAAGATGTCGTAATAATTTGAAGCTTATGCTTGTTATTACTCGTGAAAGTCCGAAGTTCATCCATGAAAATTCTGAGACCCGTCCATTTAATAAATGAAATTATCCAACAGATTTTATTGGAAGATAGTATTTCACGTTTAATTTCACTCTCCAGTGAAATGCCTTGATTACTACCGCAAAATAACTCGCTTTGTGTGAGGCCTGTAAGAGGGGTTATTTTATCGATATGTGCGGATAATTTAGCCGAAACAGGATCTTGTTTATCAAAAATAGCAGTAAGTAGTTTTGCTGGTTGGGCTATGGTGTAATCAGATAAATCGAGGTTTTCTATTCTTTCCTGAAGCCAATAAATAAGCTCATTAGCTAGCTCTATTTGGGCTAATGGTGAGTCTTTCGTATTTTTTGATTCAGATATAGCAAGGTGAAAAACATGAACTAATGCACGAGTTAACCATAGAGTTTGCTCAGTTGTATCCATATTTCTTTCTGAAATAAAGAACTTATCTTTATCCAGCTTATTACTGATAACTTTCGTTATAAGTTGCTCATAAATACCTGTTTGCATTATAAAACTCAAATTATCTCTGACAGAGAATAACTATGCCAGGTAAGTCATTTTTTGCAAGTCACAAGTATTAACTTAAGTCGGAGAGATTGTTTCGGCTGTACCAGCAGGTGTAGATACAGCTGCGAGCTTCGATGACAGGGCGAGGTTTCACAAGGTGAACTCTTCGAGCGAGAGATAAGGATATCGAACTGGCCGTTAAACATGGACGTTGTTTGATTTGGCAGAGCCTATACTCTTATAAAATCAACAGCCGGCGACTCGCAGACCCTTGTTAAAGAAATAGTGCACATAAGGTCGTTCTTTCACATCCATGTGATCACGACATTCGTATGTCTGACCTCCACGGATGGAGGAAATGTCTTATGCATGCAGGGAACATGCAAGACCATATACAGCACCTGCTGCAAGCAATAAACACCAATGTAGCTATGGTTTGCTAAACCCCTAGCACATAAAAAACTAGCCCAATGAAGCCAACAGACTAGCCAAAAAAGTTATTTGCGTTACTTGCTAGCTAGCAAGTATCTTGTACTTCGCCCACCAGCTCCCGCTTTCACTAAAAAGCTTTGCTCAACAAGTTGAGCCAAATGACGAGTAGCCGTTGCACGACTGACTTTAGCGACCTTCTGGTATTGGCTACTGCTTATGCCCAGCTCAAATTCGCCGTTCAATAAGCGGTTAAGCACTTTCACTTGTTCACCGCTCAATAATGTCTGATCGACACGCTGCCAATAGTTAGTTTTAGCTACTGTCTGGGCTATATCATCGAGTGATTTCTGCAAACTGCTATTGAGCGTATCTAAAAACCAGACTAACCAGGAGGTAATATCTAACTCGCCTTTTTGAGTGCTCTCCAAAATATCGTAATAGGCTTGTCTGCGCTCCAGGATACTCACTGACATGGCATAAAAATGAATAGAGCGGCTTTCTGCCTGTGCGAGTGCTAAATCTGTGAGTAAGCGGGTTATTCTGCCATTACCATCATCGAGTGGGTGCAGAGTCACAAACCATAAGTGAGTGATGGCTGCACGGATCAAGGGATCCATTGCCACATCTTGCTGTGATCTGTTGAACCAATCTATAAACCTTGTGAGTTCATCTTCGAGCCCTGAGCGAGGTGGGGCTTCAAAATGAACTTTAGGTTTATCTATGCGTCCTGAGATGACTTGCATAGGCTCGCTACCCCGTAACACGCCACCTTGAACGGGATTAAACAGGGTATAACCTTCGGGAAACAGTAATTTATGCCAATCCATGATCCGCTGTAAACTTAACTCTGTTTGCCAGTTCTGCAGGGCATCCAGTGTCATCTCAGCTAAGCCATCAGTTTGAACCGTGGTGGGATAGGGCTTTTCATCGCTGATACCTAGCTTGTTGGCCAGAGATGAGCGTACCGAGAAGGCATTGAGTTTTTCGCCTTCAATGGCACTGGAATGAATGATATTTGCCAGCAAGGTATCAAGTGTCATTTGAGCTGATGGCTCGCTATCTAATTTACCAAGCAGCAGGCCTTGGTTGAATCTAACCTGACGCAATAACAAGGCTATATTATCGGTTTCCCAGCGAAAGTCAGGCCAGTTAGCTTGTTGCCAAATCCACATATAGAACCTCTATGAGTAGCTATGAGTCAAATAACACTCTTATTCTACTCACTACGTGAGGCGAATAACAAGTTTAATCGCCTCACATAGTGAGGCAAATAGCCCTTATAATTGCCTCAAATCGGTTTTTAGTCATTAAAAGTCGAAGAAATCCGCTGTTTTTTATCAACCAGTGTAGTTGCGGCTGCGAGCTTCCAAAAAATGGATGTTTTGGCAGAGCCCATAGGGATGACTCTTATAAAATCAACAGCCGGCGACTCGCAGATCCTTGTTAAAGAAAAGGTGCACATAAGGTCGTTCTTTCACATCCATGTGATCACGACATTCGTATATCTGACCTCCACGGATGGAGGAAATGTCTTATGCATGCAGGGAACATGCAAGACCATATACAGCACCTGCTGCAAGCAATAAACACCAATATAGCCATGCTGCCAAATACCCTACCAAGCAAAAAACCAGCCCAACGAAGCCAACAGACTAACCAACAAGGCTATTTGCCACACTTGTTAGCTGACAAGTCACAGCATCGAGTCTATGTATCTTGGCTCTTGCCTGCAGTATTCATTTTTTGTATCTATAATTAGATACTCTTTTGTTTTTTTGTATTCAAAATTCGATACGCTTGGTGTGGTCGTGTATGCTTAAATTGATACGAACGTCTTAAAGAAGCTGATAAGGGCGACTTCGCCCCTTTCGTTGAATATCTAGAGAGTATGGGTAATTAACCTCTTATGATGAGGCTAAATAGATAAACTGTATTTTCCGCCACTGCTACTCGTTACAGCGCTTCTGAATGGGATATTGAAATAGGCCATGATGAAGAAAGTGTCACCCTATTTGAATCTGAAGATCCCAAAGCGCTAACGCAATTCCTTGAAAAACACAGTCTCCCAACACTACCTAATTATGGAACCAGCCTAGTTAAGCCACTAATCGAAGAGATACACTGCTTTTTAGAGATGAGGTGTAGGTAGGCAAGAGGGTCTCGAAAACACGGATGTTTTCGTGAAGCGGCCATGGATGGACTCTCATGAAATCAAGAGCCAGCGTCCCGAGAGCTTACCTGCACATACCCCGCTGGAGGCGATTAATATCAGCAATGTTATGAACCACTAAAAACCATCAAATAACAATATAGCCCAATGAAACCAACAGACTAACCAAAAGGCTATTTGCCAAACTTGTTAACCGACAAGTAAGTTAACTCCGTGTAGCGAAGCGCTCCGTGGTGAGAATGCTCTTATTTTTAAAGCGTGAATCTAAAGCGACAAAATCAAAGCTATCACCACGGAGTACACAGAGATCACGGAGAAAAAAACAAACTAAATCGAAGAGGTGAGCTCTGCTTTACCTACAGGTGTAGATACAGCTGCGAGCTTCCAAAACATGGATGTTTTGGTAGAGCCCACATGGAAGTGCTTGCGGCGTCTTGCAGAAGTGTCTGCACTAAAGCCTGCTGCAAGCAATAAACACAAATATAGCCATGCTGCCAAATACCCTACCAAGCAAAAATACAGCCAAATGAACCCAACAGACTAACCAACAAGTTATTTGCTCAACTTGTTAACCGACAAGTAACTGCCCCCGTTGGAGGCGATTACCATCAGCAATGTTATGAACCACTAAACCCCCACCAAACAAAAATCCAGCCCAATAAAACGAAAACCTAATTTCCAAAGCTATTTGCCACACTTGTTCGCCGACAAGTGAATCAATTTGTAACTTAATGGTTTATCCACTTTCACTGTCACATTGCCTTCATTTATCTCCTCTATGCTTGGTGGCTTTTAGTAAGCAGTTTCTTGTTTCTAAATAGTTTTTAATGGCAAACCGTCTGGTATTAGACATACAAATTAGGGAATAAAATGAAAATTAAAACTGGTCTCTTGTCTGCACTGATAGCTCAAGCTCTATTGGTTTCCGCACCTGCGGCGGCGTTGAATATTGTGCTAACTAACGACGATAGCTGGAATACCCATAACATCAAGGCGATGAAAGAGGCGCTGGTTGCTAAAGGACACGATGTGATTATGGCGGCGCCTTGTACGGGGCAGAGTGGTAAGGGCGGTTCATTTGGTTTCTTTAAATCGGTGAAGGTGGATGAGACTAAGGCCGAGCAGTATGAGTTTTGTATTGGCGATCTAGATACCTCGCAATCCTTCGAAGATTATGTCGAAGGCACGCCGGTTATGTCTGTCTTGTACGGCATAGATGTGGCAGCGCAGAAAAAGTGGGGCAAGGCGCCGGATCTGGTGGTTTCCGGTCCCAATGAAGGCAATAACTTAGGTTATATGAATAATAACTCAGGAACCTTAGGAGCCACCATGATAGCCCTAAGTCGCGGTATTCCAGCTATCGCAGTCAGTGCTAGTGAGAACTCTCTGTCAGATGCCACTCAGGGGCCTAAGATAGCCAGTGTGGTGGTTAATGTGATCGATAAGCTGGAAGCTAGCCGCGCTGACAATCAACCTCTGCTGCCGGCTTACATGGGGCTAAACATCAATACGCCTGAAGATATCGATGCCAGCTTAGGTTATCGCTTTACCGATGTGGGTTGGAATGGTGGTGGCATAGCGCTTAAGTTTGTCGAAGATTTCAGTGACAACGAGATGATCGTTGGTTATTTCGCACAGATCTTGTTAGCCCAGGGAGCCGCCGAGTCTATGGAGCAGGCATTAGCTATGGCTAAGGGAATGTTACAAGGCAAGCAAGGTGTTGGCTTCGCTTTAAGTGACGTGAATGACAGCAATGAAAACTCTGAAGGTGTCGCGGTGAAGAATGGCTACATTACCATCAGTACTATAGACGCAAGTGTGCAGGCGACCAGAGCTAAGCGAGCTCTCACTCAGCAGCGTCTATCTGGCTTATAAGCTAAGGACTAGAATATGAAGAAGTGTTTTATAGGCCTAGTTAGCCTGGCGTTTTTGGCCGCTTGTAGCAGTGATGATAGTAATAAAGTCCCTCAAGTGTCGGGTATTTTCTCTGGTGTGACCTATAGCGAAGCGGGAGCGCCGTTGAAGGTGACTGCTACGGCAATCAATCTAGCCGGCTCGGATCAAACTGCTTTTACAACAATCGTCACCCTTTGGGATGAGAGGGATCAACAGATAAGTTACTCAGGGATTTATCATCAGGATTCAAATAAGCTGACCTTTGCTAATGAGAAGTATGAGTGTATCCCGGATAATAATCTGTGGCTCTGCTCCTCAGCAGTTGAGAGCTTCACTCTCGCTAAGGTTACACCTGAAGCGGTAAGCATAGATCTTGTTCTCGGTAGTTACAGTGCTCAATTAGGGTCAGATTCATATGGCCTGGTCATAGCTGCAGATAATAAGTTCACGATCTTAAGTGCAGGCTGCGAAGCGAATGGTTCGTTATCTTATGAGCTTGATGGACAAGTGCTAATGTTCGAACTGGCCGATAAGACTCTGGAAGATACATGTGGCTTAGATAATCTGACTGGGATCATAAATTATGTCAGTGATAACGATGAATTGTTTAGCCTTGAATTTCAAACGGTTAATTCAGACATACCGATTACTTGGCTAAAGCGATAAGCGGATATTGGGTTTGCATAATATTGGATAGTGAGGCGATTCACTATCCAAGCTGCTCTTCCTTGAGCACTAAATGTATCAAGGATATCTTGTTAATGTTTCTTCTCATCCCCTTGCCCGTTAGACTTATGCGAACATTTCATACTATTTGTTATACCATTCCGAGTAAGTATCTGAACATTCAGCGGGAGTTCAAAGCGCTGTAGGCAAGGCGAATGTTTGAAGCTAATAGTTATTCTCGGCAACAAGCTCCTGCGTTGCTCTACCTCCTGCATCCATGCAGTCGTATATCGAGAACATTCAACGTAGCATAAAGGGCTTTGAAACCCGCACTGCGTGAGGCTCTCAGTGTTTCCACTTCTGTGTTACATTGACTTAAAAGGGAATAACCATTTCCTCACCAATGTGCCTTGAATTGAAAAATCTGAGAGCCTCTGAACTGACCATATACTTATATGGAATGGTATTATATGCAGCCTACAACACCTAAATCCTATGTATCTGAACCATCTAATAAAATCACCTCATCTATCAATTCATTACCCATAGATAAGCTTTATGATGAATTTAAATTAGCGATAAAAGACAATCACTTAGTAGTAGAGTCTGATACAGGTTCGGGTAAGTCCACCCGCTTGCCACTTTGGTGTGTTGAAGCCGGGTGTGTAGAAGCTGGCAATGTAGAGCCGAAGGAAGGTGATAGGCCCAAGCGAGTGTTAGTGGTGGAGCCGCGCCGGGTAGCCTGTTTGGCTCTGTCTTCATTTGTCAGTACCCAAACTGAGTTAAAAGTGGGCCATTCCATACGTTTCGACTCTACTGTGACTGATGATACTCAGGTAGCCTTCGTGACACCTGGTATCGCCTTGCGTTGGCTGCAGGAAACCGGCTTAGCCAGTTTTACTACTGTGATTATCGATGAGTTTCACGAGCGTCGTTGGGACACTGACTTATTGCTGGCCATGTTAAAGCTAAAGGCTCTGTCTTCACCCGAGTTTAGGCTGATACTGACTTCGGCCACCATAGATGGTGAACGTTTGACCCGTTATTTAGGTAAAACAGCCGGTCGTTTAGTGGCGGAAGGGAAAAGGTTCCACGTGGAACTAAAATATCAGGCTAGTGAAAGTCACCACCTGCCAGACATTCGGGGTGTGGAACAAGGGGTAAAAACCGCAGTGTCAGGTCTGTTGCAACAGACTGACGGAGATATATTGGTTTTCCTTCCTGGAAAGCGTGAGATTCAAGGCGCTATTCAAATCTGTCAGCCGTTGGTGTTAGCTAGTGGTAAGCCATTGGAGCTATTAGCACTCCATGGTGGGATAAGTCCGGTTGAGCAGAAAAAAATCCTCCAGCAAGCCGAGCATCAGCGAATTATCTTCGCCACTAATGTGGCTGAAACCTCATTGACTATCCCTGGGGTCACAGCTGTGGTTGATTCTGGCCTTGAGCGTCGAACTCACCAGCGCAACGGCCGTACCGTACTTTCACTTGCGAGAATATCTAAAGCCAGCTGTGCTCAGAGAATGGGACGTGCCGGCCGTACGCAAAACGGTATCTGTATTCGTTTATGGGGCCAGAGTGCCCCTATGGAAGCCATGACACCGCCAGAACTTCAACGTGAGGAGTTAGTGGAACCTATGCTAGCGGCGGCTTGTTGTGGTTATAAGCTGTCTGAGCTTGAGTTCGTCGATGACTTGCCAGTTAAATCATTGGCTATCGCCGAGCAGAAGTTACTGGCTATGGGCGCTATCGATGCTGACGGGCAGATAACGCCTCATGGCAAGAAGCTTTCTCCGTTACCGATAGATACTCAGTTTGCTCACCTTATTAGCGCCATGCCCGACGATACATGTCGTGGCTTGATGGTAGATCTCGCCGCGGCCTTGAGCGTGCCGCACGGCTTGTTCAAGTTACCCACCAGTGAGTTTGATCTTAAACTGCTGAGTGAATGGGAGCCTCTGGGCTGTGATGCATTCACGCTAATAAAAATAGTTAGAGATAAACTGCCCGATTTTCTTGCCGACGCCGATGCTGGCTATGTCCATAAGGGAGCCCGTAAAGAGGCGCGTATGCTAGCGGCGCAGATTCGCTCGGCATTGGGTTTGCAGACCATAGAGCAATCAGATGCGTTAGCCAGTAAAGACATTGAGCTGCGCCAGCGTTGGCTGTTAGCCGTTATCAAGGCTGCACCTGAACTGGCTTACGTTAGGCGTGAAAAGCGTATAACGGCCCTTGGCAATGGTTTTAGCGAGGCTCAAATCGGCCGTGTCAGTCGTTTCTGTAGCGAGATTAAGACAGTCGATGGTAAGGAGAGTGCGTTAGCGGCGGTGATATTCGATCTGCACTCAATAGCAGGTAAAGGGGCGAAACAAACACTTAATCTGGCCTCTTGTATGGCACCTATTTCATTTGATTTGTTGTTAGAGGCTAAGTTAGGTGAGGAGCGTCTGGGAGACAGTAAAGAGAAGGGGCAGAGTCATAAGCTGGTGGTCGACACGTTTTACGCCGGTAGAGTGATAGGCTCGCGTCTGAAGCAGGTCGAGGGGGAACAAGCGATTGAGGCTATTGTGCGTAGCATAAGTGTCGGTCGTCAATTTAAGGGCTTATCCCAGCGTTTGAAAAATGATATTGCCGCCTGGAATATCTGGTTAGCTCTGGGAAAGGCTAAGGAGCAATTTACCGAGTCTGGTCTGGTGAATAGCTTAGGTGAGGAGCCATTGGTATTCGATGTCTATCTTATGGAGAGACTGAATGAGCTAGGGGTAGAAAGCTTTGATGATCTGCAACTGATAGAGGCGGATGATCTCTTATTCGAGGGGATACCTGATTGGCAGCGCGAAGAGTTCGATACCTTGTACCCGACTAAGTTGATATTGGCCGACCTTAAGCTGAATGTGGAATACCTGCCAAAACGCAAGTTAGTGACATTAGTTTATGCCAATGGTTCGCGTAAAACCGGCCCTAAGCGCTGGGAGTTACCTCGATGGCAAGGTTGGAAGATTCAATACAAGAAGGCCAGCCGAGTCGTCGATGTAAAATGAGCCATGTTTATTAGCTTATTGACCTGGTAATCGAGTGGTTTAGCGACCACTTTTTTGTATTTTGTTTTATTTTCTAACTTTAATTTCGAGAGAAAAACTGAGTATAAATTTAAAAGCATCCAAGTTATAAAAATTGTTTTTGATCTTTGCACGATCAGATCGATTTTCAACAATAGAATTAAAATTCGTTTTGCGTATAACTTTTCAGCGAGATCTGATTTTTTGCAATTAACAAGTAAAATAGAAATTTTTATCCACAAACAGAATCCTTTTATATCATGCAGTTAGGTTTTGATCTGCTGGCTCTTTGAGTAAAAGATCTATATTTACATTGCTTGTTGATATGTCTGTTGATGATTTTGATCGAGCTTGAAAAATGTACAGGGTTGGATCTGCTATTTTGATCACCTAAAATAGCAGCAGTATCGGTTAAATTAGCAACAAAAAGCATAATATACAGTGAGTATCAGATTCGCTTTTATTTAGCTTCACCTAAGGATCTGCTTAATTTGGATCTTGCCGATTCACTCAGGGTCAGATTTTTCCTAGGATCTAGTTTCTGGAACGCTTGATTCTGGCCAAGAGCATGCCGGAATGACGAGAGGTGGATGAGATCGGGATTAGTGACTAGCAGCTAAGATCTTTAATTAGCATAGCCTAGTGTTTTTCCTAAGATCTTGGTGCTGGAGTGCTAGATTCCGGCCAAGAGAGTGCCGGAATGACTAAAGTGGATGAGATCGGAATTAGTGACTAGAAACTAAGATCTTTAATTAGCATAGTGACCTTCTTTTCTTAAGATCTGGATTCCGGCCAAGAGCATGCCGGAATGACTAAAGTGGGTGAGATCGAGATTAGTGACTAGAAACTAAGATCTTTAATTAGCGCAGTGACCTTCTTTTCTTAAGATCTGGATTCCGGCCAAGAGCATGCCGGAAAGACGAAGCGGGTGAGACAGAGATTAGTTACTAGAGCGCTAGATTCCGGCCAGAAGCGTACCGGAAAGACTAAAGTGGCTGAGGGATAATTTACTAGAAGCTAGATTCAGGCCAAAAGAGTGCCGGAATGACCTTATCTGAGCATGCCGGAATTACGCTGGGGGGAGATAGGATCTAGTTCCTAGAACCTAGGAACTTTATTTAGCGTAGCGTCCTTCTTTTCCTAGCATCTGGATTCCGGCCAGAAGCGTACCGGAAAGACGGGCTATTTTCCTATACAGAAAGAACTGAAGATCTTACCGAGTAGATCGTCTGAGGTGAATTTACCTGTGATCTCAGATAAGGCCATCTGGCTCATACGTAACTCTTCGGCTAATAGCTCTCCGGCCAGATAAACTTCTAACTGCTCTTTGCCTAACATCAGGTGACTGCTGGCTAGATCCAGTGCCTCTAAGTGACGACGACGTGCGATAAAGCCGCCTTCAAGATTACTTTGATAGCCCATAAGGGATTTAAGGTGTTGTTTGACAGAGTCTATACCTAAACCTGTCTTAGCCGAGATGCGGTAAACAGGATGGCCGTGATCTTGGGTGAGTTCTAATGACTCGCCTGTGAGATCAGCCTTGTTACGCACCACTGTGATACCTAGCTTACTCGGTAGACGGTCGATAAAGTCAGGCCAGATCTCATGTGGGTCAACGGCGTCTGTGGTAGTGCCATCGACCATAAATAACACCTGATCGGCAGTTTCTATTTCGGCCCAAGCACGTTCGATACCTATCTTCTCGACGGTATCAGAGGTGTCTCGTAGACCTGCTGTGTCGATAATATGCAGTGGCATGCCATCGATATGTATGTGTTCGCGCAGTACATCGCGGGTGGTGCCAGCTACTTCAGTAACTATGGCAGACTCTTTACCAGCTAATGCGTTAAGCAGACTAGATTTACCAGCATTTGGCCGACCGGCAATTACCACCTTCATGCCTTCACGAATTATCGAACCTTGCTTAGCGCTGGCCTTAACTGAGTCTAGTCTGGTGATGATCTTGTTGAGTGAGCCGGCTATCTTACCGTCGGAGAGGAAGTCTACTTCTTCATCGGGGAAATCTATGGCTGCCTCGACGTATAAGCGCAAGTTAGTGACCTTTTCGACCAATGCATGTACTTCTGTTGAAAATTCGCCCTGGAGTGAGTTTAAGGCGCTCTTAGCGGCTTGCTCGCTGGTGGCATCGATAAGATCGGCAATGGCTTCGGCCTGGGTGAGATCTAACTTGTCATTCATGAAGGCCTGTTCACTGAATTCACCAGGTCTGGCGATACGAATGTCTTTGGTTTCCAGCACGCGCTTGATCAGCATATCTAAGACTATCTGGCCGCCATGACCTTGTAGTTCCAGTACATCTTCACCGGTAAAGGAGTTAGGCCCCTTGAAATAGAGGGCGATACCTTGGTCGATCACTACGCCATCGGCAGTTTTAAAATCACAGTAATCAGCATAACGAGTCTTGGGTATGTGCCCAAGCATAGCCATAGCAACTTCGCTGGCCTGATCGCCGGAGATACGTATGATACCCACACCGCCACGGCCTGGAGCGGTGGCTTGTGCCACGATAGTATCTTCTGTCATTACTGTGATTCCTAAGCTAAATATGGGGGTAAAACTGAAAGACTCAGTCTCTCATAAAAAGAAAAAGCGGCTAATACCTGAGTATCAACCGCTTTTCAGTTAACGCTTATTTGGTGTCAGACTTATTTTAAGCCTTTCTTCGCCAGACCTGCGTAGATGATTTTCTGCTGCGTGATAGCAACTAAGTTACCAACCAACCAGTAAAGTACCAGACCTGCAGGGAACCAAAGGAAGAACACGGTAAATACCACAGGCATCCACTGCATCATCTTCTGTTGCATAGGATCCATGGTCGGTGCCATTGGCTGCATCTTCTGCATGACGAACATGGAGATACCCATCAGGATTGGCATCACGTAGTAAGGATCTTGTACCGATAAATCGGTGATCCATAACATGAATGGTGCATGACGTAGTTCAACACTCTCCATCAGTACCCAGTATAGCGAGATGAAGATAGGCATCTGTAGCAAGATTGGTAGACAGCCACCCATAGGGTTAACTTTCTCTTTCTTGTACAGCTCCATCATAGCCTGACCCATCTTCTGACGGTCATCACCAAAACGTTCTTTCATTTCGGCAAGCTTAGGCTGCAGGTTACGCATCTTAGCCATTGAGGTGTACTGAGCTTTAGTCAGTGGGAATAACATACCACGCACAGTTAGCGTAATAAGAATAATCGCCAGACCCCAGTTAGACACAATCGACTGGAAGAACATAAGTAGCTTGTTGATAGGTACTGCTAACCACCAAAGGAAGCCATAATCTACCACTAAGTTAAGTGAGTCAGATATCTCAGAAAGTGCTTCCTGATCCTTAGGACCTACATAGAACTGAGAGCTGATAGTCTGAGTCGCACCAGGTGCAATATCATAGATGGCACCACGGAAGCCGATATTTGCCTGACCGCCAGCACTGATGCTAGAGAAAATGGTGTTTTGGTCATTTTCAGGTGGTATCCAGGCAGAAACGAAGTAATGTTGCAGCATAGCTGCCCAACCACCTAGCGTCTTCTTATCAAGGTCTTTATCAGCCATATCATCGAACTTGTACTTCTCGTAACGAATGTCTGAAGTAGAGAAGGCGGCACCAAGATAAGTTGGCATAATCATGCTGCTGCTACTTTTCTTGATACTGTGCTTAATCTGACCGTACATTTGTACTTGAAGCGGCTTATCTGTGGTGTTGTCTACAAGATAGTCGACATCAATCTTGAATTGACCACGGTGGAAGATAAACATCTTAGTGTACTTAGCACCGTTTTCAGCAACATAGGTCAAGGGGACTTCTAGAGTCTCTTGATCGGCTGCCATAGTGTAGTCCTGTGATGCACTGTCGAAGTGAGCACGGCCTTTAACACTGCTGTCGATACCATTACGACCGATAAGACCACTTTGAGCTATGTAGTTAATATCTTTAGTCTGTTCCAGGAGTACGAATGGTTCGTCACTTTCTTGCTCTAGTTTATGTTCAACTAGGGCCGAGTAGACGATATCGCCACCAACTGGATTAATCTTGATGACTAATTGGTCAGTATGAATCGTGATTAATTCTTTCGAAGCGACAGTTGCAGCTGGAAGCGCAGAGTCTGCATCCGGAACATCTGAACTGTGTGCGTCAGTAGTATTTGAGGCAGTCGATACCGAAGTTAATTCAGTAGTCACTGGTTGTGGAGCTTGGTCCGTCTGCCACTGTTGCCAAAGTAAAAAACTGACAAAAAGCAGACCGATAAGAAATATATTGCGTTGAGATTCCATAGCCTATTTATTACACCTGTGTTTTTTTGAGGGGACGGGGTCAATACCGCCCGGATGCAAAGGGTGACATTTTAATACGCGTTTTGCTGTAAGCCAACTGCCTTTTACAAATCCATGCAAATGAATGGCTTCGATAGCATAATATGAGCAAGTTGGATGAAAGCGGCACTTATTAGTCCCCAGTAGGGGACTGATTAAGATTTGGTAGCCACGAATAATCGTGGTTGCTAGCCATTGTAGCGGCGAGTGAGTTTTCGCCATAGCTTTTCTACCAATTTATGGAGCTCTGCATTCTCCATCTCTACGACGCCATTTCTGACCAAAACAACTATATCGACCGGAGGCAATTCGTGCTGATGCAAACGAAAATTATCTCGGATGATACGTTTAATTCTGTTTCGCTGGTGGGCTTTCTTAACAAAACGCTTAGCAACAGTTAATCCAATACGTGGATGCTGCTCAGAATTTGGAATAGCTAGTAAAGTTATTTCAGCGGAAGAAGCTTTGATAGGTTTTGCAAATACAGATTTGAATTGCGCGGGAGTTAACAAACGTAACTCCCGCGTAAAGGTATAGCTAGTCACTTGCATTTCTACTGTTAAGCAGAAAGACGAGCGCGACCTTTAGCACGACGACGAGCTAGGACCTTGCGGCCTCCAACTGTAGCCATACGAGCGCGGAATCCGTGAGAACGCTTGCGCTTGAGGTTGCTTGGTTGAAAAGTACGTTTACTCATTGTGGCAATCCGTCTTTATGTTAGTTGAAAAAAACCCAAATTCTCTAAATTGAAGAATAGGGGCAAAAAAGAGGCCGAATTGTAATCACTTTAACTATGCCCGTCAACAAGCAAAAGCATTAAGTGACAAAATTCTAGCCATTTATTTTCTAGCCTACCTAGTCAAAGCCACCAGAAATTGTGGATAACTCTGTGCATGACCACTACATCTTGTGGATCTTGTGATCATTCATAAAAACTAGGCCGCTAATTATAGATCGATCTGGATCGCTTTATAAAGCTGGATTTGCAGCTTTTTACAAATAACTAGATCGCGGTAGATCCTTTTGGATCTGTATCATCTGCCAAAGGTGATCTATCTGGGGATAATTATATTATAAGGATAGCGATCCTAGTGATCTCACGATAGAATACCCATCTTTGTATGATCTTTTGGGGATAAGTACGTGGCGGTTACACTTTGGCAGCAATGTCTCGGGCGACTACAAGACGAGCTCTCGGCTCAACAATTCAGTATGTGGATCAGGCCGTTACAAGCAGAAATGGATGGGAACACACTGGTTCTCTACGCGCCAAATCGCTTCGTTCTCGACTGGGTCAGAGACAAGTATATTAACATCATTAATCAGTTTTTTACTGAGCAGATGGGTAGTGATGCACCTAAGTTACGCTTCGATATAGGCAGTAAACCTGCGGCTCCACGTCCGATTCAGGCGACGCCTGCAATGGCCCCACCGCGCGTTCAGATGAATACCAGGCCGGCTAAAACTACATTTAACATGAATATGCCCGAACCGGCAATCATGGCGAATCACAGAAGTAATATTAATCCGGCTTATCAGTTTGAAAACTTTGTCGAAGGTAAATCGAACCAATTAGGCAAGGCTGCGGCACTGCAAGTTGCCGAGAATCCTGGTGGCGCTTACAACCCCTTATTCCTCTACGGTGGAACTGGCCTGGGTAAAACCCACCTGTTACACGCCGTGGGCAATGCCATCATCAAGAATAATCCCAACGCTAAAGTGGTTTACATGCATTCTGAGCGTTTCGTTCAGGATATGGTGAAAGCCTTGCAGAATAATGCCATCGAAGAGTTCAAACGTTATTACCGTAGCGTAGATGCATTATTTATCGATGATATTCAATTTTTTGCCAATAAAGACAGATCCCAGGAAGAGTTCTTCCATACCTTCAATGCGTTATTGGAAGGCAATCATCAGGTGATCTTGACCTCAGATAAATACCCGAAAGAGATCGACGGCGTAGAAGATCGCCTCAAGTCTCGTTTCGGCTGGGGCTTAACCGTAGCTATCGAGCCTCCTGAGTTAGAGACTCGTGTGGCCATCTTGATGCGTAAGGCACAAGAGAGTGGTGTCAATCTACCCGATGAAGTGGCTTTCTTCATTGCTAAGCGATTACGTTCTAACGTTCGTGAACTCGAAGGGGCCTTGAACCGAGTGATAGCTAACGCTAACTTTACCGGTCGACCAATCACTATCGATTTCGTCCGCGAAGCCTTGCGAGATTTGCTAGCACTGCAGGAAAAATTAGTCACCATAGATAATATCCAGAAGACAGTAGCCGAATATTATAAGATTAAGATGGCCGATATGCTGTCTAAGCGTCGTTCACGCAGTGTCGCCAGACCTCGTCAGGTCGCTATGGCACTATCGAAAGAATTAACCAACCAGAGCTTACCTGAGATAGGGGATGCTTTTGGTGGTCGTGACCATACAACTGTCTTACACGCATGTCGTAAAATTGCACAGTTACGTGAAGAAAGTCATGACATTAAAGAAGATTATGCTAACTTGATCCGTACGTTATCTTCATAAACCTGGGAAATTGAAACTGATGAAATTTTCAATTGATAGGGATGCCCTATTAAAGCCGCTGCAATTAGTTAATGGAGCGGTGGAGAGACGTCATAACTTGCCTATTCTGGCAAACCTCTTAGTTGAAGTGAGTGGACACTCACTTAAGATGACGGGTACCGACCTTGAGGTCGAATTAGTCGGTCAGGTTCAGTTAGAGGGTGATGTTGTAGAGGGGCGTATTACCGTACCGGCGAAGAAATTTCTCGATATCGTTAAATCACTTCCCGATCAGGTCGAGCTAAAGATTGAACAACAGGAAAATCGCCTGTTACTCAGATCTGGTCGCAGTCGTTTTACGTTAGCGACATTGCCGGCGGAAGAGTATCCCAATGTCGAGGCCTTTCAGTCCGATATCGAATTTACCATCAAGCAAGGCACGCTTAAGTCGCTTATCGATGCGACTCAGTTCTCCATGGCTAACCAGGATGTACGTTATTATCTTAACGGTCTACTACTGGAAACCGATGGCAATGTACTGCGTGCCATAGCAACCGATGGCCATCGCTTAGCCTTGAGTCACCGTCAAATTGAGGCGACTCTGCCTGAGAAGCAAGTGATCGTGCCCCGTAAGGGTGTCGTTGAGCTGCAACGTCTGTTCGAAGGTGAAGACTTAGATGTGACTATCGCTATAGGTGATAATGCCATACGTGCGACAACATCCAGTGCCGTGTTGACCAGTAAGCTAGTCGATGGGCGTTTTCCTGATTATCGTCGAGTCTTGCCTAAGGGTGGCGACAAAGTTGTCATTGCCAGTAGAAACCAACTTAAGCAGGCTCTGCTACGTGCCTCTATCCTCTCAAATGAGAAGTTCCGTGGTGTGCGAGTACAGCTGGAAAATAATTTACTTAAGATAACTGCTAATAATCCTGAGCAGGAAGAAGCCGAGGAGATCATAGATGTGGAATATGATAACACTCCATTGGAAATAGGCTTCAACGTCAGTTACCTGTTGGATGTGTTGAATAACTTACCTTCAGACGATGTGCGTATCACGCTTATCGATGGCAACTCAAGTGCGCTGATCGAGAATCATATCGAAGAAGATTCTATGTATGTGGTTATGCCGATGAGGCTCTAGTCTTAATTCGACAAGATAAACCCAAATTAATATTGAACAGGCTGCTAACGCAGCCTTTTTTGTGTCCGGTAACTTAAGATTGGATGGCGATGGGCTGTTAACAAGCGGGTTTGTGTCGGGAACACTTATGCCACTTGGCCATGGATGGCTAACAAGCGGCTTTGTTTTGGCTGTTTATGGTCCATAAGTGACAGGTAAATTAGCTTTTTCTTGTGCTGTTAGCTTGTAGTGATTTTACCGCCTTATTTTGGATGAAATCCGCGCTTTGATGTGGTCTGTGGATATGCTAATCTTCTTGGCTATTTGAATTTTTCCACCTAATAATTTGCGACGTTTTTATTCGTTAAATTACGTGCATCTTGTTAGCTTGCCCGAATAAGTGATTAATGAGCCATAAATGAGTCTGACGCGTCTTCATATTGAAACTTTTCGGAATATCGCTTCTGCTCAACTGCTTCCGGCCGAAGGGATTAATCTCATTTATGGTCTGAATGGCAGTGGCAAAACCAGTATTTTAGAAGCTATCTATTTTCTTGGTATGGGCCGTTCCTTTCGCAGCCATCTTTCCCAACGTGTGATTCAACACTCAGATGATAAGTTAACCTTATTCGCTAAGTTAAATGTGCAGAATAAAGAGAGCAAGATAGGCCTAAGGCGATTTCGCAGCGGCGAGACCGAGGTCAAGATTGATGGTGATAAGATCAAGCGTCTATCTACTCTGGCCGAGTCTTTGCCGATACAAGTGATCACTCCCGAGAGTTTTGCCTTACTGTTTGATGGGCCAAAATCGAGACGTCAGTTTATCGACTGGGGAGCGTTCCATTGTGATAAAAGTTTCCATTCGGCCTGGGTCAATGTAAAACGGATTTTAAAGCAAAGAAATCAATTGCTTAAAAATGAGGCTGGCTACTCTCAGATTCAATATTGGGATACAGAGTTGGTGCGTTATTCTGAAGTCGTAACAGATATCAGAACCCAATATGTAAACTCGTTAAATGAGCAACTTAAGGGTATAATCGGGGAGTTTTTACCTCAGGTCGATGTGAAGGTTTCTTTTACCCGAGGTTGGGACAGTAAAACAGATTATGCGCAGCTTTTAGAGACGCAATATCCCAGAGATGTATCCAGCGGCAATACCGCTAGTGGTCCCCATAAAGCCGATTTGAGATTACGTGTAGGCACCTTGCCTGTTCAGGATGCTTTATCCCGGGGACAGCTGAAATTGTTAGTCTGTGCACTGCGTATTGCACAGGGAAAATTACTCAAGCAGCAAATAGATAAGAATAGTATTTATCTGGTGGATGATCTTCCATCGGAATTGGATGCAAAGCACAGGCAATTGTTGCTGCAGCAGTTAACCGATACCGGCGCACAAGTTTTTGTCACCGCCATCGAGCCTGCAGCGATACTAGATTCGTTAAACACGCCACCGAGTAAGGTGTTCCATGTGGAACAGGGGCGTGTAACGGTAATTGAACAACCGACGAGAGAATAATATGTCAGAGAATAGTTACGATTCTTCGAGTATTAAGGTACTAAAAGGCCTTGATGCAGTACGGAAGAGACCAGGGATGTATATCGGTGATACCGACGACGGTTCAGGTTTACATCACATGGTATTCGAAGTGGTCGATAACTCTATCGATGAAGCTTTAGCGGGCCATTGTAGCGAGGTTATCATCACTATCCATGCCGATAATTCGGTATCGGTGAAAGATGATGGTCGTGGTATTCCAGTTGATATTCACCCGGAAGAGGGTATATCGGCCGCAGAAGTGATCATGACTGTACTCCATGCGGGCGGTAAGTTCGATGATAACTCTTATAAAGTATCTGGTGGCCTACATGGGGTGGGTGTTTCGGTTGTAAACGCTCTGTCTGAGAAGTTACAGCTGACTATTCGCCGTAACGGTAAACTCTACGAGCAGTTCTATACCATGGGTGTGCCCGATGCGCCGATCAAAGAGATTGGCGATGCGACTAGTACGGGTACCGAGCTAAGATTTTGGCCAAGCCATGAAACCTTCACTACTAATATCAAATTTCATTTCGATATTCTGGTTAAACGAGTTCGTGAACTGTCATTCCTAAACTCGGGTGTGGGTATCCGCTTGATCGATGAGCGTGATAACCGTGATGAGTTTTTCCAGTATCAAGGCGGCATCAGCGCCTTCGTTGATTACTTGAACGTCAACAAGACAGCGGTCAATAAAGACGTGTTTCACTTCATTCAAGAGCGCGATGACGGTATCACTGTCGAAGTGGCTATGCAGTGGAACGATGGTTTCCAGGAGAACATCTTCTGTTTCACCAACAACATTCCTCAGCGTGATGGTGGTACTCACCTTGCTGGTTTCCGTGGTGCCTTGACCCGTAACCTTAACGCCTACATGGAGCGTGAGGGTTATAACAAGAAGGGCAAGACCAATGCTACCGGCGATGATGCCCGTGAAGGCCTGACTGCGGTTATTTCGGTTAAGGTTCCGGACCCTAAGTTCAGTTCTCAGACTAAAGATAAGTTGGTTTCAAGCGAAGTTAAGTCTGCGGTTGAGCAGACCATGGGTGAGAAGTTGGGTGACTACCTGATGGAACATCCAAACGAAGCTAGATTGATCGTCGGTAAGATTATCGATGCGTCTCGTGCTCGTGAAGCGGCGCGTAAAGCCCGTGAGATGACGCGTCGTAAAGGTGCCTTAGATTTAGGTGGTCTACCGGGTAAACTGGCTGATTGTCAGGAAAAAGACCCAGCGCTTTCTGAAATATACATAGTGGAAGGTGACTCTGCTGGCGGTAGCGCCAAGCAGGGGCGTAACCGTAAGAACCAAGCAATTTTACCGCTAAAAGGTAAGATTCTAAACGTTGAGAAGGCTAGATTCGATAAGATGCTTTCTTCTCAGGAAGTCGCGACTCTGATCACCGCACTAGGTTGTGGTATCGGTCGTGATGAATATGATCCCGATAAGACTCGTTACCATAACATCGTCATCATGACAGATGCGGACGTCGATGGATCTCATATTCGAACTCTGCTACTGACCTTCTTCTTCCGTCAGATGCCTGAGCTTATCGAACGTGGCTATATTTATATCGCCCAGCCACCTCTCTATAAGGTGAAGAAAGGCAGACAGGAACAGTATCTGAAAGATGAGCTGGCCTTGACTGAGTTTCTGACTAACTTAGCCCTAGACGGTGGTGAGCTGCATTCTTCAGCCGATGCGCCAGCTATCTCAGGTGCACCGTTAGAGAAATTGGTTTATCAGTATCGCGAAGTGGAAACCATCTTTGATCGTTTGAACATGCGCTATCCGACTCTGTTGACCGAACGTATGCTTTATCATCCAGCTCTGGATGCTGAGATGTTAGCCGATGAAGCTAAGGTTAAGCAGTGGTGTGATGAATTTGTCGCTGATCTAACAGAGAAAGAGTCTGGCGGGGTTATGTATAGCGCTGATCCAGTTATGGACCCTGAGCGTAAAGTATATTTGCCAAATGTGCACATACGTAAGCATGGTATCGATACCAGCTATCTGTTTACCTATGACTTCCTCAATTCAAGTGACTACGAGCGTATGGCTAAGCTTGCAGCTGCTCTTGAAGGACTCATAGTTGAAGGCGGCTATATCAAGCGCGGTGAACGCATGAAGGAGATTTCTACCTTCGTCGAGGCACTTAACTGGCTGATGAACGACTCTAGACGTGGACTTTATATTCAACGATATAAGGGACTGGGTGAGATGAACCCTGAGCAGCTTTGGGAAACCACCATGGATCCTGAGACACGCCGTATGCTGGTAGTGACCATCGAAGATGCTATCGGTGCCGATCAGTTGTTCACCTGTTTGATGGGTGATCAAGTTGAACCGCGTCGTCAATTTATCGAAGAGAACGCACTGAACGTAGCTAACTTGGATGTTTAACAGCAGTCTTAAGCTGTAAGTTATAAGCGATAAGTAAAACAAAAGCCCTGGAGAAATCCGGGGCTTTTTTGTACATGGCAGGAGATGTTCCTACATCTCTGTGCATTCCTATCATCCGTGATAGTCAGAGTAGTTATCCCCGGAGTACAGGAGGTACTAGGAGGGGGTTAATGTCTGGAACATTTATGTCATTCTTTATTAAATAAGAGGGACAGGGATGTATACAAATAAACGTTGCACATGGCAGGAGATGTTCCTATATTTCTGTGCATTCCTATCATCCATGATAGTCAGAGTGCTTATCCCCGGAGTACAGGAGGTACTAAAAGGGGGTTTATGTCTGGGGATAAATATTCTCTTGTGGATGTCACCTTCCTGCTTTATTCCTTCGGCTGCTTTGCACTATTTATCGAGCTAATCAATTAATCGATCATTCCTTGATAAGCTAGTTATCAATAACAAGGAGATAAATTCTATGAAAAACTTTGCCAAGTTAGGTGTAATAACCTTAGTCAGTCTGTTGAGCTTCTCATCTGTGGCGGGAAGTTCATCGCCAGGAAAGGATTGGGTTAAGGTTGCCGATACCGAGCTTAAGAGTGGCATCAATAACATTAATATCGATAATAATTTTCGCGAAAAGCGTTTCGATATGATTAAGCTTAAACCCATGAAAGAGAACATGAGAATAAGAGATCTCTACGTTATCATGAAGGGAGACGATGGAGCGACTAGCCATCAGATGTTTGGCCTGTTGCGAAAGGGGAGTTTTAGTCAGGGGGCTATGGTGAAGGAGAGTAACAAGAGTATTGCCAGCTTCACGATTAACTTCGACAAAAATATTGCCAATTCAATAAACTTCAGAAAATCTAGCATCGAAATATGGGCCCATAAGGCTTAGCTGCTTATGCCGTGAGCCTTGCACTGATCTGTTTAGCAAAGCTGAGTGCATGCTCACTATCCCCGTGTATACAGATGCTATCGGCCTTGAGTCGCAGTAAGGCTCCATCGAGTGTCGGTAGCGGCTTATTCCCTAGTAATAACTCAACCTGCTCCAAGGCTTGAGTATCGTTTTCTATCACAGCGCCTTGCATCTGCCTAGGTGCCAGGCTGGCGTTGTGCAAATATCGCCGATCGGCAAAGGCCTCTTCGATAACATCGAGTCCCTGTTGTCTTGCTAGTTGCACCAGTGGGCTGGCGGCAAGGATCATCAGTTTTAAACTTGGGTCTATGCGTTTTATGGTTTCAATTAGTAGTAGCCCTAAACGCTCGTTGAACGCCGCCAGGTTATAAAGAGCACCATGAGGTTTCACGTGGAACATTTTAGCGCCCAGAGAGTCACAGACGGCTTTTAATGAGTTAATTTGCTGATAGATCGAGGCTAATAGCTCTTGGTCTGAAATTATCATGGGCTGACGACCAAAATGTTTGCGGTCGGGAAAGCTGGGATGGGCGCCAATATTAACACCCGAGGCTAATGCTAGCCTAACAGCTGTGTGCATACTCGATTGATCACCACTATGACCTCCGCAGGCAATATTAGCCGAAGTGATCAATTGCAGCAGGGCTGCGTCATTGGCTCCTCCTTCACCTAAGTCGGCATTAAGGTCGATAGGGTAGCCTTTCGAATTTGATAACATGATAGACCTCTCTTCCTATTGTTCAGTTATAAGCTGTAAGTGATCAGTTGTAAGCAAGAGCTATCAAGAATCTTGCTGTTGCCACTTGTCGTTTACAGGCGTCCTCCGTGATTGCTTTTATCAACTACAGCTATCAATTGCCTTTTGGAGACGATAAAAATATTGTTGCCATTCGTAGTTTGCGTCTTCCGCCTGGTTTGGACTCACATGAGTAAATTGCAGTTTATCTCCTGGCCTTGTCTGCGCCAGCTTCCACAGATCCGCTTCAATCACTGTGGCAATCTTAGGATAGCCGCCAGTGGTCTGCCCATCGGCTAGTAGAACTATGGGCTGGCCCGATGGCGGCACCTGAATGGTACCAGGCATGACAGCATGCGAGTTTAAGCTTTGCTCTTGCTCTAAGCTTAATGCTTGGCCGGATAAGCGTGCGCCCATGCGGTTACTCTCGTTTGAGACCTGCCACTGGCTACTCCAGAATACTTTACGTGACTCCTGGGTAAATAGCGCCATCTCGGGCCCAGGTAGGGCGCGTATCTCACTAGAATAACCTCTCTGCACTGCACCAATAGGCTTAGAAAGGGATAGTTTTTCTCCTAAGGGGATTCGGTCCCCTATTTTGAGGGCTCTACCTAAGTGACCGCCAAGTGCGGCGGTCACTAAGGTGGATCTAGAGCCCAGACATATAGACACATCTACGCCGCCATCTATGGCTAAATAAGCACGCATGCCAGATTTAGGGCCTCTCAGACTTAAGGTTTCTCCGGCCTGAATCTTGTTGCGCCAGCCATGCCATATCTCTCTAGCGCCAATCTTGATCTCATACTTTGCGCCTGTCAGGGTAAACCAGGCATCACGATGAAACTTGAGCTCAAATGTTCCCGCCGTGAGCTCTAGACCAGCCGCATTATCTGGATTGCCAACTAAACGATTAGCCAGCATCAAGGCTTGTCGATCTAATGCCCCCGAGACTGATACACCTAAGTGGCGATAGCCTGTGCGTCCAAGATCTTGAACTGTGGTGTGAAAGCCCGGAGTGAGTACCTCTATCATCTTGGTACCTCTGATTTAGCTTCTTCAACTTCGTCCAAAGACTCTATGTCAATGAATTGCACTGTATCGCCAGGTGAAAGCAGAGAGGGTTTAGTTCTATCGTTATCGAATAAATTGACTGTACTGCGACCTATAAGTTGCCAGCCGCCGGGAGACTGAGCCGGGTATATGCCAGTCTGCTCGCCACCTATACCGACAGAGCCTGCTGGAATTGATAATCTGGGAGTCGCTAATCTTGGGGTAAAGAGTCGTTTATCTAGTCCATCCAGATAGGGGAAACCAGGCTGAAAACCCAGGAATAGCACGCTATATTGAGTCGAGGTATGTATTGCTATCACCTCTTGGGGCTCGAGCTTGTTGTACTGGGCAACAAAGTTAAGGTCTGGCCCATACTCGCCACCATATTGGACCGGGATCTTGATCAGTCTTCCAGGTTTTTCTTGGACTAGTTTACGGGGCCAAACTTGGTTAACTTGATTGATCCACAATGGGATTTTCTTACCGTCTTTGAAAAAAAGCGTCAGATTATTATTACCTGGGACAATATCTTCAAAGTCACCACTGGTTCTGCATATATCTGCTACGTGCCATATTTTTCTCTGTATCTCTAGCTTGCTGCTCGAGCTTGATAGGCTGGCGCAATCCAGTACTAGGGCTTTTTCGCCGAGTCTGAATAATTTAGGTAGCAGATCCTGATTCATGTGATGCGTGCTTCACGTCTTAAGCTAAAGGATTAGGATAATACTTAAAATCTAGTTTGTAACCCGATAAACATCTCTGATTATTTTTACAGGCGCTATGATTAAGTTTCTATCTTGGCGCTGTTTACTTACCCGGTCATATAAATTGGTTAGAACACTTTTTAATAAGCTGTTTAATATCAGAGATAAAACCTTTCTTGCCGAGCCGAAAAGCTTTAGGCAGGACACCTGTGTCCAAGATAAATTAGCCTGTGCATCGGCTCAAGCACAAGATCAAGCCGGTGCAGAGGAAGAGCTTATTTCTGATTCAGTCGATCTTGCCGCCTTGTTTTATAGTCTACTTTTTCCTACCAGATCTAATGACACTGGGGGAGTCGCTAATAATTTAGAGAAAGCTGTGATGGGTGACGTAGAGCATGCTCTGATGTCACCTCAAGATGTCGCCGATAAGGTCCTTAAACTACCAAGTAAACTAGCCGAGTTAGGTAGACGTCTCAAGGATGAGAGTGTCGATATAAAGGTGTTGGTGGAAGAGATTCATGACGATCCTGTCTTGAGTGTCGAAGTGATGAAATTATGTAACTCTCCGGTATTTAAGCGAGGAGACAGAGAGGTAACTAGCCTACAGCAGGCCTTCGTTCAGTTGGGCAGAGATCAACTTAGGCGCCTGGTTACCACCTGCATGGTGCGTGAGATGATAGTGATTAAACCTATTTATTATCGCCGCTTCGGTCTGCAAATATGGCGTCATTCAATGCAAGTCGCTTACCTGGCATCCGAGTTGGCCACTGAGCTTTCCGATCAGGATCCCGATACGGCATTTCTCTTGGGCCTACTCCATGACGTTGGAAAAATTGCCATCTTCAAGATGCTATTGGATGAGTTTCAATTAGCAGAACCTGGAGAGCAGCCCAGCTCCTGGCTATTCAGGCAAGTGATGACCTCTAAATCCCTCAGTTTGAGTGCCTTGCTGGCTCAATGCTGGAATTTACCTAGATGCTTCGAATCATCTTTGAGCCAATTAGCCAATCTAGATTCTAAGCCAACAGAGACGTTAGCAGCTCTGGTATGGCGTGCTAATCTGATCAGCGAGTGTTCCATGCTTTATCATGGTAAAAAGTTAGATGAGCCTTGTTTGGCACGCTTGTTAATCGATGCTGATCTAAGCCGAGATGAGTTTGAGGTTTTACATAAGAAGCTGAAAGAGATTTAAAAGAAAAAGCCCCAGATTTCTCTGAGGCTTGTTTTTTAACCGGTACGAATTCCTAGTTCCCTATTCTTAGCATTTAAGAGTTAGGAACTAAAGCCTTCTTACTGCAGTAAAGATATATCTGCTGCATGGAGGAACTGCTCGCGTAGGCTTGAAAGCAAGGCTAAACGGTTGTTCTTCAAGGCTTCGTCATCAGCCATAACCATGACATCTTCGAAGAAGGTATCAACGCTTTCGCGTAGATCAGCCAGAAGTGCCAGTGCTTCCTGATAGTTTGCCGCAGCAAACAGAGGAGCCAGCTTAGGTTGAAGCTCATTGAGCTTCTCTGCCAGTGCTTTCTCTGCGTTTTCAGTCAATAAACTCGCATCTATGCTTGCTGGAATATCACCTTCAATCTTAGCTAGGATATTAGACACGCGCTTGTTAGCCGCGGCTAAAGCCGATGCTTGATCCAGTGTTCTAAAGTGAGCTACGGCCTTGATACGACTATCGAAGTCGGCAGGTGCCGTTGGACGACGAGCCAGTACGGCTAAGATCACGTCGACGCTAACGCCTTGATCTTGATACCAGGCACGGAAACGACCCATGAAGAATTCGAGCACCTGCTCGGCAGTTGTCTCATTGCTGAGGTTGCTGCCATGCAGTTCCTGCGCCTTAGCGATAAGGTTAACCAGATCTAGAGGCAGGTTATTCTCGACGCAGATACGCAGAATACCTATGGCGGCGCGGCGTAGTGCGAATGGATCGGCAGCGCCCTTAGGTGCCTGACCGATACCGAAGATACCAACCAGGGTATCCAGTTTCTCAGCCAGCGCGACACAGATAGATATGCTTGCTGTAGGAACCGTGTCACCGGAGAACTTAGGCTTGTATTGCTCTTGCAGAGCCAGAGCCACAGCTTCAGTTTCACCGTTGAGGCGTGCGTAATGCATGCCCATGGTGCCCTGAAGATCGGTGAACTCCATAACCATGTTTGTCATCAGATCTGACTTAGAAAGTAGGCCTGCACGTGATGCATCTTCGGCATTAGCATCTATGCTGCTAGCGATAAAGCCTGCCATTTCTGAGATGCGTTCGACGCGCTGCTTGATAGTACCAAGCTGCTTCTGAAATACGACGGTTTCCAGGCTGACCAAGCGGTCTTCCAATGTCTGTTTCTTATCGTTTTCGAAGAAGAACTCGGCATCTGCAAGGCGTGGACGAACCACTTTCTCGTTACCCGAGATGATCACCTGAGGATCTTTAGACACTATGTTAGTGACGAAGATGAAGTTAGGTAGCAGTTGACCTGTTTTGTCGAATACAGGGAAGTACTTCTGATCGCCTTTCATGGTGTAAACCAAAGCTTCAGCAGGTACATCGAGGAACTTCTCTTCGAAGCTGGCGGTTAATACCACAGGCCATTCGACCAGAGAACAGACCTCTTCCAGCAGCTCATCTTCAAGATCGGCAATACCGCCAATCTTAGCCGCAGCAGCTTCTGCATCGGTTTTGATAATAGTCTTACGGACTTCGTAATCGGCTAGTACCTTGCCTTTTTCTTTCAGTGCCGACAAATAGTTATCGGCGTGATCCAACTCGAAGCTGGCTTGGCCCATAAAGCGGTGGCCACGAATGACACGATCTGACTTTATGCCTAGTAGCTCACCTGCAACGATTTCACTGCCAAATAGCATAGTTACTGTATGAACAGGACGGATAAATTGCGTCTTGTTACTGCCCCAGCGCATTGGCTTAGGGATAGGTAGCTTATCTAATGCACGTTGCGCCATAGCCGAGATTAGGCTCTTTGTTTCTACACCGACAACTTTTGCCTGATGCAGTAACCATTCGCCTTTATCTGTTTTCAGACGGCCGGCTTCTTCGACTGTGATACCGTTACCACGGGCCCAGCCCATGGCGGCTTTAGTCGGATTACCATCAGCATCGAAGGCTTGAGCCACTGCTGGGCCACGCTTTTCGACGACTTTGTCGGCTTGAGCAGTGGCGAGTTGGTTGACGCTAAGAGCTAAGCGACGTGGGGCGGCATGCCAAACGGCGGATTCGAAGCTAAGCTCCGCTTTTTTCAGCTCATCGGTAAAGTTGCTCAGGAAAGACTCTGCGAGTTTACGCAGGGATTTCGGAGGCAGCTCTTCGGTGCCGATTTCAATGAGTAAGTTTTCGAAATTCATATTTATTACCTCTACTTACACATCGGGAAGCCGAGGGCTTCACGGGCTTGATAATAGGATTGTGCGACACCTTTAGCTAAGGTGCGAACGCGTAAAATATAACGCTGACGTTCGGTTACCGAGATAGCATGGCGGGCATCAAGCATGTTAAACGCATGAGAGGCCTTCATTACTTGCTCGTAGGCCGGAAGTGGTAGCGGCTTTTCGAGAGCCAAGAGACGCTCACAGGCTTTTTCACAATCATCGAATAATCTGAAAAGTACATCAACATCGGCATGTTCGAAGTTATAGGTAGATTGCTCGACTTCGTTCTGATGGAAGATATCACCATACATGATCTTACCCATGGGGCCATCGGTCCAGACTAGGTCATAGACGCTGTCAACTTCTTGGATATACATGGCCAGACGTTCCAGACCGTAAGTGATCTCACCGGTTACTGGACTACACTCGATACCGCCAACCTGTTGGAAATAAGTGAACTGAGACACTTCCATGCCATTTAACCAGATTTCCCAACCTAGACCCCAGGCACCTAAAGTAGGTGATTCCCAGTTGTCTTCTACGAAACGTACATCATGAACGCTCATGTCTACACCGACAGCTTCTAATGAGCCTAGGTATAACTCCTGAATGTTGCTTGGAGATGGCTTCAATACAACCTGAAACTGATAATAGTGCTGTAGACGGTTAGGGTTATCACCATAACGGCCATCTGTTGGGCGGCGACATGGCTGCACATAGGCACTGCTCATTGGCTCTGGGCCTAATGAACGTAGGAAAGTTTGTGGGTGGAATGTACCGGCACCAACCTCGATATCTAGAGGTTGAACGATGGCGCAACCTTGCTGCGCCCAGTACTCCTGCAGGGTCATAATGAAACCCTGGAATGTCTTTACGTCATGTTTCGTCGTCATGTCTACTGTCTACGCCGTCAGGATGATACCAACACCTTGTCTAGATGCTTATTTAGCAGCTAGAGCTAGCTTGGAAATATAAAAATGGTTTCGATTATACCTTGTAGAAATAGGCATATGTAGGTTATTTTTTATCTCCTAAAGGAAATAAACATAAAAATAATATTTAGGAAGTAAGTCCATGGATAAGAAGCGCTGCGGCTGGGTTGGGGATGATCAAATTTATCTGGATTATCATGATTATGTTTGGGGTCGACCCGTGTACGACAGTAAGGAGCTTTTCGCCAAGCTCTGCCTCGATGGCCAGCAAGCGGGACTCTCATGGATCACCATTCTCAAGAAGCAAAAAAACTATGAAGCGGCATTTGCTAATTTCGAACCCGCGATAATTGCTAAATTTGATGCTGTTAAGGTCGAGGAGTTACTCCAGGATAAAGGCATCGTCAGAAACCGTCTAAAGGTTAACTCCATCATCAAGAATGCGCGCGGTTACATGGCCAACTTTTCTGATACTAAGAGCGAGCAGGGCAATGATTTCTCCGAATTTCTCTGGAGCTTCGTTGGTGGCAGTCCGATTGTGAACCACTTCAACTCTATGGAAGAGATCCCCGTGAAGACCCCAGAGTCTGAAGCCATGTCTAAGGCTTTGAAAAAAATGGGTTTTAACTTCGTCGGACCGACAATCTGTTATGCATTTATGCAGGCTGTAGGTATGGTTAACGACCATGCAACATATTGTTTTTGTTATGATAAGTGAAATAAATAAGGGGCTTATTTCCAGGGGCTAGGTTTTAGAAGAAGGAAGAGCAAGTCGTAGTGCTTAGAAGGAAGTAAAGCCAAGATAACGGCTGCACCTGTTAGATGTTCGTTGCTCTTTCTGGTAAAAGAAAAGTCTCTGGGAACTAGAAGCCTAGGTCCTAGTTTCCTAGGAACTAAAAAAAAGAGTGTTCCACGTGGAACACTCTTTTTATTTTCAGACTTTATTTCAGACTTTATTTTAGGATTTACATTTAGGTCTGCATCGGGAAGAGATATTTTTAGATTATCTAGTCAAAAAATAATTTTCCTCAAATTAAAATCCTCGTCCAAAGTTAGCCAGATTTTAAAATTAAAAACAGCTATTAATGTTCAAAAAAGAAAGGCTTTCTCTCTTTACCTCTATTTTTTGATCCACCGTTTAACTGGTTCATAGTTTCGGCGTTGTAGAGTTTGCCGTTGACCATGGTATAAGTAACTCGATCTGTGACTCGAATATCTTCTAGTGGGTCACCATCGATAACGATCAAGTCGGCGAGTTTACCTTGCTTGATAGAACCTAGTTGATGATCCATGGCGAAGTGTTTAGCCGGATTTATGGTAGCTGTTTTTAGCACTTCGAGATTACTCATGCCACCTTGGGCAAACATCCACATCTCCCAATGAGCTGCTAAACCTTCACGTTGACCATGGGCCCCAATATTGGGTTTAACGCCCAGATCATTCATCTCATTGGCGACACGGGCAACATTGAAATGGTTGTAATGTTCATCCGGTGCGGTTGGGCGTCTCATGGATCTGGCGTCTAGTAGATCACTCGGTACATACATGGACAGTCTCGGGTGTGCCCAAACATCTGTCTTATCGTACCAATAGTTCTCACCCGATATACCGCCATAGGCGACGACTAGAGTCGGGGTGTAACCGACTTCAGTCTGACTCCATAGCTGCTTTATATCATTGTAGATAGATGCCGCTGGCAGTGAATGTTCGATACCCGTATGACCATCGACAATCATGGTGAGGTTATGTTGTAGCAAACTGCCACCTTCAGGTACAACCATCATCTCGAGTTCACGAGCGGCCGCTATGACTTGTTGACGCTGATTACGACGCGGCTGGTTATAACTCTTCACACTGAATGCGCCGACTTTCTTCAAACGTTCCAGGTGGAATTTGGCATCATCCAGTGAATCTATGTGAGATGTGTAGCCTGGACCATTGGCTCCATAGAGAATGGTACCAGTGGAGAAGATGCGTGGACCGGCAATATTTCCCGCTTTCTGTTGTTCGGAAGCGGCGAATATCTCTGTGGTATCGTTAGACGGATCATGGATAGCCGTGACACCTAGAGACAAGTTTGAGTAGAGTTCCCAGTTTTGCTGGGGGATAATTTCCTCTTCACCTTGTGCGCCATGTGCATGAGCATCGAATAGACCCGGCATCAAGGTTTTGCCCTTGATGTCTATGACAGTGGCCTCACTTGGGATTTGCGTCGATGAGTCACCGACAGAGATAATCTTGTTATCCTTGATGATGACAACACCATTCTCAATCACCTTGTCATCTTCCATGGTGATTATCTTGCCACCGACAAAGGCAATTGTTCCACGTGGAACATCGGCTTTCTGAGTGAATCCCAGGTCGGTTATCTTAGGTTCGACCTTAGCGATATCTGAGTTAGTTTGCTCATCATTGTTGGTTTTTCTTTGGTCTTTATACTCTATATCTACAGACATCTGATATAGCTCTGGGCCCAAGGTCCAGTAGAGTTGATCGCTGTTACCGTTCCAACTGATACTCTCACCGGCACGCACACTCAATTGGCTGACAGGTAAGTTACTCGCCTTAGGGCCTATCTCTATAGTCTCGCCGTGTTTAGCGAATGGAGTGACCCAGACCTTGAAACGTTCAGCGAAAGCGAGCTGCTTGCCATCGGGAGATATGCGAAATTCTGTACCTAGCTTGCTGGTGTAGTGAACTCGTTTCTGGAAGCCATCTAGGTTTATTGAGGCGAACTCTGGAGTCTCACCCTGATCCATAAAGTAGACTCGTTCTGAATCGGCACCAAACTGTGGTTGATAACCGTCTGGCGTGATGCGGGTATTTTGTTTGCCTTGAATATCTACCTTATACAGACCTGTATTCTGGGACCAGGTTTTCGGTGTGATATAACCGCCTTTAGCTTTACGGTAAACTACGAAGGAACCATCGGGTGAGAAGGTGGGTTCTACATATTTACCCGGCTCCTTGGTCAATGTTTTACTGCGTTTGTTCCTGACACTGACGACTTTAACTGTACCTTGCTGCTGATCATCCCAGGTGGTAAACACCACACTTCTGCTGTCACGGGACCACTGGGGATACAGCTCTCTCAGCTCTGAATCTAGTTTAGTGAGCCGGCTATGCTTGTCTGATTTATTAGATAAGCTCTTAATCCATAATTTACCTAGGGCTTCATAAACGACTTTCTTACCATCGGGTGATACCTGAGCCATACGCAGCATATTGACGTCGAATACATCCTTATCAAGGTCTTGCTTGAATCGTACCGCAGGTTGAACAGCTAGCTCTGTCTTCACCGAGAAGGGGATCTGTTTAACTGATTTTGACTCGACATCGATTTTGTTAATCTTACCGCCAGCCCAGAAGACTATCTCTTGGTTATCACTGGTCCAGCTCATGGTCGGGTAGACACCATGAATGGCCCAGGTCTCCTGCATGTCTCTGTCTAGCTTGCCGTATAGCTTCTCTTTCTTGCCAGATTTAAGGTCGAGCAGGTAAAGGGAAGACTGAAATCCATCACGTTTGATATAGGCTAGCTTAGTTCCGTCCGGACTCGGGGTCGGTCTTATGGCACCACCTGTGCCTTGGACTAATACTTCTATATCCCCGGTCTCGGTATCGTAGCGCTTTATCTTATAGATGCCCTTGACCGAATTTTTCGAGTAATGGAATGTCTTACCCGGAGTGGCATCTTGGCTAAAGTAGATATAGCGGCCATCTGGAGAGTAGGCGGGTTCGCCTAAGTCTTTCTGTTCGTTAGGGCGCTCGGTGAGCTTAATGCCTTCGCCGCCAGCAATATGATATAGCCAGACTTCTCCGGCACCTAGACTACGTGAGCCTGTGTAATGCTTACGTGCGACCAGGTATTGTGAATCCGGACTCCAGGCTGGGCTATTGAGCAGACGGAATGTTTCGTCGGTAACGGCTCTTGGATTGCTGCCATCGGCATCCATGATCCAGATATTGTCGCCACCGTTTTCATCCGAGGTGAAGGCGATATACTTACCATCCGGGCTGTATGTCGGCTGCATCTGCCAGGCTATGCCTTTAGCTAATACTTTGGCCTCACCACCTTGCATGGGGATTTGATAGATATCACCCAGCATATCGAACACGATAGTCTTACCATTTGGGCTGACACTGATGTTCATCCAGGTGCCTTCGGATACATCAATCTTAACCTGTTCAAAAGGGGCATTAGTCGGCGCGTTTACTTGCCACTTAGCTGCTTTATCTGAAGTCGATTCGCTTGCCATTATTGGCAAACTTAAACTAAGTGCGATTGCAGCACCTAGTGGTGTGAACTTATGTTTTATCATTTGAATCCCTGGTGTTCTTATTTTAATTGAGTCATTACTGGCGCTAATTATTATTTATTGATTGTGCCAGATTTTTCTTAAAGCGAGCTGAGTTGTCATTTGTAATTGTTATGTTTTTTATGCTGTATTTAGCTTGTGTGCTTGCTGGTCTTTTATCGCATATTTTAGCGGCGGGTAAAACTAATATTGTGTAGTAAATTGTAATCTAGACTAGGTTCAAGGCTTACTCTATCTAGAGTTTATGGGTATAAATTGGAGGGAGTCTTAAGATGATTTTTTACAGCTGTTATATGATTTAGGTTTGAGGGCTGGCGTTAGTGATGCAGTGATTATGAAGCTAGAGGCATAGAAACAATAAGAATAGCAGAGTAGAGCTAACTCGATAAACAGAGCTAAGCCTGTCATCGAGTCTGGATTTTATCGGTTAGCTTATCAGCAGAACCGCATCACCTTCACGGATAACCCCATCGTTCAATACCCGACAGGTGACACCACCGCGCCAATCTGGTGTTAGTGCAGCTTCGAGTCCGGCATGGGAAATTTCCATCTTCTTACACGGATCTGTCTCGCCGGTGATCTCCAACTTGAGGTCACCTATCTCTAGTATCTTGCCTACATGTGCTGGAGTAAAACTCAGGCCTTCAACCAGTAAGTTAGCTCTACGAGTTGTCCAAGGTAGCATGGTATCAAGCTCACAACAGACGTTCAGCCATTGCTCTTTAGACATGACAGTGACTTGTCGCTTACCTGGTCGGCCGAAAAAATCTTGTTCGACACCATGGGAGCAGGTGACATTTGCCTTAGTAACGAGTGTCATAGGCTGTTGCTTAATGGGTTTAAATCCGATGGCAATAAGTGTCGACATAGATGATTCCTTTATATGTTTATGTCAGTTAACTTCAGAGTCCTTTCTGTATTAGATACTGATAAGGCGTTTTATCTGTGCTGCTTGAGATTAGTTTATGATCCATGAATTCACAGAAGCTGGGAATATCTCGTGTAGTGGCTGGATCGTCTGCAATGATCAGCAGGGTCTCGCCGGCTTCCATTTTACGTACTGATTTACGCACCATCATCACAGGCTCCGGACATCTGAGTCCAATAGCATCAAGGTGATGGTCGGCTTGATTCATGCCATCGATAATCGTATCACTCACTCGGTCGCTCATAATTCCTCAACCATATATCTGCCATCGAACCTACTGCAATTCAGAGGTGAGGCGTGCTTGTAAAGAGTGACTAATATTACTCCAGCAAAAAGCTTTATCCAAGCTCTGAGGGGGATTTTGTGAGACTAGATTAATTCGTGAGGGCAGCGAGTCGTGCCTTGGTTATTAGTTGTAGCTGCTCAGGCGCCAGTTCAATGTCTAATCCTCGCTGACCGCCGCTGACATATATTTGTAAGTGATTCTCTGCACTAATATCTATGTAGGTCTTTAGGGTTTTCTTCTGTGCTATTGGACTGACACCTCCCAATTTATAGCCAGTAGATCTTTGCACATCATCGGCATTGGCCATGGCGGCTTTCTTAGCTTGCGCTGCCTTGGCTATGAGTTTCATATTGAGTTTGGAGTCGACGGGAATAATGGCAACCACAAGCTGTTTGCCATCGAGCTGAACGACTAATGTCTTAAACACTTGTTCAAGCTGCAAACCTAATTTTTCTGCCGCTTCTAGCCCATAAGAGTCACAACCAGGCTGATGGTGATATTCATGTATGACGAATTCTATTTTGGCTTTCTTTAGTGCATTGATTGCTGGAGTCATGCTTGCCTCTGCTGCTCGCAATAAAAGTCATTTAGCTTTAACTTCATCACCAGTACTTTCACTCCGTGATAGGTCACCTGTTCGACGGCCTTCCAGCCCATCTTCTTATACAGGCCACCTGAATGATCTTCTGTTTGTAGATAAAGTTCGCTTACCTGATGTTGTCTGGCTAAATCTAAGATGCCATTAATCAGGCACTGACCAATGGCTTTTCCTCTGTGAGCCTTATCGACGTAAACGCCGCCGAGCCAATGCGATGTTTCAGGGTAAGTGGTCATCTCCTGAAATCTTAGCTGAGCTGACGCTATGACTTGGGTGCCGCAACCTTCATCTTGATGTGTTGCTAAGAGTATCTGGGGTAATTTGTCGCGATTAAGGTAATCCTTTAGTTTACTTTCCAAGGTTAAAGTCGAGCGACTAGAGTCATTGGCCCCCTGGTTCAAAGTAGGAGTACCCCATTCATCATTATACCATTTGGCTATTTGCGGAATCGCCTCGGGTTTATCTGCCAGTAATACCAGTTCCATCTCTCGGCTCCAAAAAATCTGCGAGTCCTAGTTTTGACAGGTTACTCACTTTTGGTCAAGAGTCATTTTTTTAAGAAGGAGTAACGCTAGACTTGATATAATATCTGTGTGTTTTTATAAAAATGTTCCACGTGGAACATAAACAACAATGTCTTATTTTGTGTGGATACTAATGTTTTCTAAGTATTATATGCTGAAAATTTAGATCCCACAGCCATAGCTGTTGTGTTGCTCGCTTGTTTCTGGTTTGTTAATCTTTATTGGTTGGTAAGGGTTGTTTAGGGGGAGGAGAAGAGTAAAATCACTCAAAATTGTTAGCTATTAAATAAAGGATTATTAAATGAAGCAATCCCTTGCTCTACTTATCTCTATCTCATTATGTGCATGCTCTGCTATTCCAGTAAAGAAGGAGTCTGGAAGAGTGGATACAAATTTTGATTTTGGTGCACAAAGTGCGTCAGTGGATAAGAAAATTGCCATCGTAAAACCAACAGGTGTATTTACTGTGTATCAACAGATGGTTTCAAATCAAAATTCAATGCTTGTTAACCTTGGGGTACGTCAAGAAAGAAAAGACTCATTTGTTCAGGTCAGAGATCATTATAATCAAGAGGTAAGAAAAGCATTTCAAAACGGAGTTGAAATTTTGATTACTCGAAAGGGTTTTACATATACCGGCCCTTATGAGACTTTTGATGAGATCACCTATGGTGATAAAAAGAATAGTTATTTGGCGATTGTACCTAAATTTGATATAAAAGTCGGTAAGGCAGATGTGAAAAGAAAGTCTTTTTCTTCTTATGCGCAGGAGAAGGGATTCATAAAAATAGATGGCTCTTTTGTACTTAAATTTATTGAGCCATTAACGGGGCAAGTCATGGCTCAGAAGCGTGTGGATTTAAGCAGCCTTAATATTGCAGAGCCCTATATTACGCAATGGGAAACTAAAGCTAGTGGTGGAGGGTTAATATCCGGAGCTATTGGTGGAGCAATAAAGCACGCTAGTAAGCCTGATGTTTTGGTTGATAACGTAGAAAAAGCTTATGCTAATGCAATGACCAAGTTTTACCAAGGCTCAATGAAGCAACTAGTAAAGTATGTCTCAACTGAAGAAATAAATAGCTTTGAAGCAGATGTTAAAGAATTGAAGGGAATTAAGCGGTATTAATTATTATTCCTGAATAAAAAGGCCAGCATATGCTGGCCTTTTTATTATGAGACGGCTAGTTTATGAAACTTATTAAGGTCTTTCGAATATCGTTGCTATACCTTGACCTAAACCGATACACATGGTCGCCAAACCATATTTTGCATCTTTGCTTTCCATCAAGTTGATAAGTGTTGTAGAGATACGAGTACCAGAGCATCCTAATGGATGACCTAGGGCGATAGCTCCGCCATTGAGGTTAACCTTCTCATCAACCACATCCATCAGACCTAAGTCTTTCATACATGGTATAGATTGGGCTGCGAAGGCTTCGTTGAGCTCGATAACATCGAGATCTTCGATGGTAAGACCTGCGCGTTCCAGTGCTTTCTTAGTTGCCGGAACAGGACCATAACCCATGATGGCGGCATCACAACCGGCGACGGCCATTGAGAGGATGCGAGCACGGATTGGTAAGCCTAAGGCCTTGGCTTTCTCTTCTTCCATAACTAGCATGGCAGATGCACCATCTGACAGGGCTGAAGATGTACCCGCTGTAACTGTGCCATTAGCAGGGTCGAAAGCTGGTCTAAGTCCGGACAGAGACTCCATGGTCGTTTCAGGACGGATAACTTCATCATGCTCAACCGTGATTAAGGCACCATTGGTATCATGACCTTCGATTGGGTGGATCTCATTGGCGAAGCGACCTTCGACAGTGGCTGCATGAGCACGTTTATGTGAACGTACCGCAAATTCATCTTGCTGCTCACGTGTGATGCCGTGCATCTTACCTAGCATCTCAGCCGTAAGACCCATCATGCCCGATGCCTTAGCGACATTACTGGCAAGACCCGGATGGAAGTCGACACCATGATTCATAGGCACATGACCCATGTGCTCGACACCACCAACGATGAAGGTATCACCTTGGCCTGTCATGATGGCGCGTGCGGCTTGATGGAGAGCATCCATAGATGAACCACACAGGCGGTTAACGGTCACGCCGCCAATCTGCTTAGGCAGACCCGCAAGCAGTGATGCGTTACGGGCGATATTGAAGCCTTGCTCCAGAGTCTGCTGTACACAGCCCCAAATCACGTCTTCTATGGTGTTAGGATCCAGTTTAGGATTACGCTTAATCAGAGCCTTCATTAGTTCAGCTGAGAGGGTCTCTGCACGTACATTTCTAAATACTCCAGCCTTAGAACGGCCCATGGGAGTACGGATGCAATCTACGATAACTGCTTGTTTCATTGTTTTATTCCTTCCCACTTATTTAGACTGGTAGTAGCTGCCATTGTTTGCGGCAAGTTCACGCATGGCATCTGTTACTTGATATAGGCCACCTAAGTGAGCATATTTATCGGCGAGAGCGACGAAGTTTGCGACGCCCATGGTATCTATATAGCGGAATACACCGCCTCGGAATGGTGGGAAACCTAGACCGTAAACCAGACCCATATCCGCTTCAGCAGGTGAAGCGATAATGCCTTCTTCGAGACAACGCACGGTTTCTATGATCATAGGGATCATAGTGCGGGCGATGATCTCATCGGACTCGAATTGCTTAAGTTCGCCAAATTCGGCACCTAGCAGTTCATAGCTAACGGCATCGACATCTTTCTTCGGCTTGCCACGACGGTCGACAGAGTAAGCATAGAAACCTTTGCTGTTCTTCTGACCGAAGCGTTCAGCTCCGAACATGATATCGATAGCATCTTTGCCATCTTTCGCCATGCGATCCGGGAAGCCTTCAGCCATAACGGCCTGTGCGTGATGACCCGTGTCTAAACCGACAACATCCAGTAGGTATGCTGGGCCCATAGGCCAACCAAACTGTTTTTCCATTACCTTATCGATAGCGGCGAAATCACCGCCATCGGCGAGTAGGCCACAAAAACCTGCAAAGTAAGGGAACAGCACACGGTTAATGAAGAAGCCAGGACAATCATTAACTACGATAGGTGTCTTACCCATCTTGCTGGCGTAAGCGACTACAGTCGCAATCGTCTCTTCCGAGCTGTTCTCACCACGAATAATTTCAACCAGTGGCATCTTATGTACCGGGTTGAAGAAGTGCATGCCACAGAAACGCTCAGGCTTGTTTAGCGCCTTAGCTAGCAGGTTTATCGAGATGGTAGATGTATTAGAGGTGATGATGGCGTCGTCGGCAACATGCTGCTCAACTTCGGCCAGTACCATAGATTTGACTTTAGGGTGCTCGACAACGGCTTCGACGACAAGGTCGACATCTTTGACCGGAGCATAGTCCAGAGTCGCTGTGATGTTGTTAAGTACCTTAGCCATCTTCTCTGGTGTAGAGCGACCACGTTTAATTTGCGCTGCAAGCAGCTTAGATGCTTCACCCAGACCTAAGTCCAGAGCTGGCTGTGCAATATCTTTCATGACGATAGGAGTGCCTTTACTGGCACTCTGGTAGGCGATACCGCCACCCATGATGCCTGCACCTAGTACGGCAGCCGTGTCGACTTTCTTAGCCAGTTTACCGGCCTTCTTAGCCTTACCTTTTACTAGCTGATCATTGAGGAAGATACCGATCAATGCCTGAGTCACATCTGTCTTGGCCAGCTTAACAAAGGCCTGATGTTCTATCTTAAGGGCTTCATCTCGCCCAAGGTTAGCGGCTTTTTCTATGACGCTGATGGCTGTCATAGGTGCCGGGTAATGCTTGCCCGCTATCTTGAAAACCATGCCTTTGGCAGTGGCGAATGACATCATGGCTTCTAGCTTAGGCAGTGTCAGTGGAGCCTGCTTTCGAGCGCGGCGAGTCTGCCAATCGAGTTTTTCTGCGACTGCATCCTTGAGCATCTGAATGGCTGAAGCTTGTAAATTTTCTGGGGCAACGATTGCGTCGATAGCGCCGACTTTAAGCGCCGCTTCCGGACGTTGGTCTTTACCGCTAGTGATCCACTCGAGCGCGTTATCCGCACCGATTAGACGTGGCAAGCGAACCGTGCCTCCAAAACCTGGAACCAGTCCTAGCTTAGACTCAGGTAATCCCACTCTTGCTGTGGTATCGGCAATACGGAAGTCGGTAGCTAGTACGGTTTCGAAACCGCCACCTAGTGCAAAGCCGTTGATGGCTGAGATAGTTGGAAAGGGAAGATCTTCTAACTTATTAAATACGACATTCGCTTCAGCTATCCAAGGGAGTAGCACACTATCGTCTTGGGCGAACAAGCCTAAGAATTCAGTGATGTCGGCGCCAACGATGAAGGCGCCTTTACCTGAAGTCAGGACTAGAGCTTGGATGTCTGAATTTTGCTGGATTGCATCGAGTGCAGCGTTAAGAGAGTTAATCGTTTCTCTATCTAACTTGTTGACTGAACCCGGTGCGTTAAAGCATAGCCGAGCGATATTATCTTCAAGTAACTCAACCTGAATCGTAGGACTTTGGTAGATCATTGCTTGCTTCCTTTTGCGTGATACCCGTCGTGGTTTTTCTATCTCAGCGCAGGTCATCATCTGACCACTTGTTACTCAGTGTGCGACGAATTTAAACAAATTACAACACCCAATTTAAACGCTTGTTTGACTGCCTCTTGGGTGGCGGTATTTTTAAGCTTTATGTTAGACTGTTTTTAGATACTAAACAGGCATAAATAGTCTAGTTAAGTGGTACTAAAAAGCGAGTCAGACACTTATTTATACCTTATTTAGTAATAAGTACAATTAACAACAGGACATAGCTCATGGATAAGCTCGCTAGCCATTACCTTGCTCACATCGCAGAATTGAACCGTCGTGTGACGGATATCGTTACCCGAGGGAATTTATCTGGCCTAGTGATCCATTCTGGTCAGCCTCATCGCCAGTTTTTAGACGATATCGATTATCCCTTTAAGGTCAATCCACACTTTAAGGCCTGGTTACCCATCTTGGATAATCCCCACTGCTGGTTGCTAGTTAATGGTCGGGATAAGCCGCAATTAATCTTCTATCGTCCGGTAGATTTTTGGCATAAAGTTGCCGATGTTCCCGATGCATTTTGGAGTGAGCATGTGGAGATTAAACTGCTAACCAAAGCCGACAAGGTTGCCGAGTTGTTGCCAAGGGACATCAGCAAATGGGCCTATATAGGTGAGCATTTAGATGTTGCCGAGGTGCTTGGATTTAAGACCAGAAATCCAGATGCTGTGATGAGTTACCTTCACTATCATAGAGCGACTAAGACCCAGTATGAGCTCGAATGTATGCGCCGTTCTAACGAGATCGCTGTACAGGGTCATGTGGCTGCTAAAAATGCCTTCTATAACGGCGGCAGTGAATTTGGGATCCAGCAGGAATATCTGAAGGCTTCTTGCCAGGGCGAGAATGAGGTTCCCTACGGCAATATCATAGCGCTTAACCAGAATGCTTCGATTCTACATTACACTAAGCTGGAACATGCCAGTCCTCACCCGAGAAAGTCCTTTCTTATCGATGCTGGGGCGAATTTTTTTGGCTATGCGTCGGATATTACCCGTACCTATGCCTTCGAGAAAAATATCTTCAGTGACTTGATTGAGGCGATGAACAAGGCGCAGCTTGAGCTGGTAGATATGATGAGGCCGGGTCTAAAATATGTTGATTTACATATTGAGACCCATAAAAAAATTGCCCAGATCATGTTAGATTTTAATATGGCGAGTGGAGATGTAGAAGGCTTAGTCGAGCAGGGGATCACAGCTGTCTTTTTCCCCCATGGCCTAGGTCATATGTTAGGCCTACAAGTTCATGATATGGGAGGCTACCTTCATGATGAACGCGGCACTCATATTGCCGCACCAGATGCGCATCCCTTCCTGCGCTGCACTCGTACCTTAGCCGTAAATCAGGTACTGACTATCGAGCCAGGGATCTACATTATCGACTCTCTACTCGACGGCTTGAAGCAAGACAAACGTCAGGCACAGATTAACTGGAACACCATAGATGAGTTACGTCCATTTGGCGGCATTCGCATCGAAGATAATGTCATCGTTCATGGTGATAGAAACGAGAATATGACTCGCGATTGTGGTTTAGCCTGATAGATCACCACCGGATATTTATTTATCGGTAATAGAAGTAAGGATAATTTATAATTTACACAATTGTATTTAACTCGCTTAGGGAAACTCCTATTGATTGATAGTTATCAGATCCCATCTGTCGACTTAGTCGTAGAAGAAGAGATAAAGCATAGCCGCTTTATCTCTTTTCTTTTTCACTGCCAGTCTACCGATGAGCTGAAGTGTGTACTCACTAAGGTTAGGGCGGAATATCCCGGAGCTAACCATTATTGCTATGCGTTTGTGAGTGCTGAACCTGGTAACAGCATGGCTATTGGTTCCAGCGATGATGGAGAGCCAGCCGGAAGTGCGGGGCGTCCCATGTTGGCCACTCTACAGGGTTCAAATGTGGGTGAGATAGGTGCCATAGTGGTGCGCTACTTCGGCGGGACTAAACTCGGAGTCGGTGGTTTAGTCAGGGCCTATAGTTCAGGTGTCAGACAAGGACTTATCCAGTTACAAACTCAGCTGAAACAGATCCGTTACCCGGGTCTATTGGAGTGTGAGTATAGCCAGCTTCAGGATGTAGAGTATCTGCTTAATTTGTGTGACGGTGTGATATCAGACCGATGCTTTACCGATAAGGTGCTGGTGACCTTTGAGCTTCCTAAGCGCTATCAAGACAAACTAAATACTGACTTAGCCACCATGAGCCAGGGCAAGTTAAAAGCTAATTTCGAGCTGGAGTGAGCTCTGACTTAGGTATGCTTACTCGATGATTAAGCTAGATGATTTGTCCCTGTGCTGAGTTATCGAAATGTGCGAAAATAACAAAGTTGTGCACTTTTCCTTACTCTCATATTATGGGAAGTGGCTTTTGCTAATGAATAATAAATAGGCCCTGATGCAATATAGAACGATAATAAGAATAACAGGTTTGCTTATGGGCTTGTTCTCCCTGTCTCTACTGCCGCCAGCTTTGGTGGCGGTGATCTATAAAGATGGTGGCGGAACTGCATTTATTCAGGCGTTTGTATTGAGTCTATTCCTAGGTTTCATACTCTGGTACCCCAATCGAAGGCACAAGAAAGATCTACGCACCCGCGAAGGCTTCCTCCTAGTAGTGCTTTTTTGGGGAGTGCTGGGTTCTATCGGTGCTGTACCATTTATTTTTTCCAGCCAGCCGGACTTATCTATTACAGATAGCTTCTTCGAGTCTTTTTCAGCCTTAACCACCACAGGTGCCACTGTGATCGTGGGCTTAGATTATCTACCTAAAGCCATACTCTTTTATCGGCATCTACTGCAATGGTTAGGAGGAATGGGGATCATTGTCTTGGCCGTCGCTATTCTGCCTGTACTCGGTATCGGAGGGATGCAGTTATATCGCGCCGAAATGCCCGGGCCGGTGAAAGATAGTAAGATGACCCCTAGGATAGCCGAGACTGCTAAGGCTTTATGGTATATCTATTTTTTACTGACCGTCGCCTGTGCTTTCTCTTACTGGGTGGCAGGAATGAATGTCTTCGATGCTATCTGCCACTCTTTCTCGACTATCGCAATTGGCGGTTTCTCTACCTATGATGCAAGTATCGGCCACTTCGATAGCCCGGCAATTAACATGGTCTGTGTGGTTTTCCTCTTGATTGCAGCGCTTAATTTCAGCCTGCATTTTGCTGCCTTTACCCGCCGCGGTATTAACCTCAGGGTTTATTTCAAAGACGCCGAGTTTAAGGTGCTGATTATAGTGCAGCTTGTGTTGACAGGGATCTGCTTCGCGACTCTGTATCACACGGGTATCTATGATTCACCGGAAGAGACCTTCGATTATGCCCTATTTCAGGCTGTGTCAATTTCGACAACTGCTGGATTCGGCACCGAGAGCTTCCACATGTGGCCGCTGTTTTTACCTATGTTACTTATCTTCTCCAGCTTTATCGGTGGCTGTGGTGGGTCCACAGCCGGTGGTATTAAGGTGATGCGGATGATCTTGTTACTCAAGCAGGGCTCCCGCGAGCTTAAACGTCTGGTACACCCAAGAGGCATGTTCTCGATTCGGATCGGTAATAAAGCTTTGCCTGACCGTGTCATAGATGCTGTGTGGGGATTTTTCTCTGCTTACGCCCTGGTTTTTGTTATCTGTATGCTGGCATTATTAGCAATGGGGATGGATAATATCAGTGCCTTTAGTGCCACAGCTGCTTGCTTAAATAACTTAGGCCCAGGCTTAGGTGAAGTGGCCAGCAACTATGCCAGCATCAATGATGGTTCTAAATGGATACTCTTGCTGGCTATGTTATTTGGTCGACTCGAAGTCTTTACACTTCTGGTCTTGTTTACGCCTACTTTTTGGCGGAGTTAAGGGTAAATTAAACCTTTACCTTATAGCTTTATTGGCTACATTTTTATTTAATCAGTATAGAGTGCCCATAAGTGGCCGCTTGCATTTCTACCTTCATTATTCAGGAATTATGATGAGCAATACGTTAATTATCTACTCCACCGTTGATGGCCAAACAAAAGCAATCTGTGAGCTTATGCAGGGGATCAGCGAAAGTGCGGGTGATAGCGTGACTTTGACTTCATTGGAGGGGGCCCAAGGCTTAAACCTCTCTTACTTCGATAAGATCATGATTGGTGCCAGTATTCGTTACGGTAAGCACAGGCCTGAGCTTTATCAGTATATTAATCGTCACCAAGCCGTGCTCAATGCCAAGAAAAATGCCTTTTTTACTGTGAATGTTGTTGCCAGAAAGCCGGAGAAGAACACCCCGGAAACCAACCCTTATATGAAGAAGTTTCTATCGCTTTCTTTATGGCAACCTCAGCAGCTAGGCGTTTTTGCCGGAAAGATTGATTACCCTAAGTACCGCTTCTTAGATAAGACCATGATACGTTTCATCATGTGGATGACCAAAGGGCCGACGGATACCTCTGGCACCTATGATTTCACCGATTGGCAACGAGTCGAAGAGTTCGCTAAAGCTTTCGCTGGCAGATAATTCATTAGTTAAGAATATGTAGTGGATGACCAAGGGGTGTCAATGGATACCTCTGGCGCCTATGAAATCACCGATTGGTAACGAGTCGAAGAGTTCGCCAAGGCTTTTGCCGGCAGATAATTCATTAGTTAAGAATGTGTAGTGGATGACCAAGGGGTATCAATGGATACCTCAGGTACTTATGATTTCACCGATTGGCAGCGAGTCGAAGAGTTCGCTAAGGCTTCGTCGGTAGATAGCTCTAGCTGTGATGAAAACTAAAAATGCCAGTCGAGAGACTGGCATTTTGCTGCATAAAGTTATCGAAAAGAATTAGGCGCAAAACTGCTTATGCATGATCGATATGATTTCAGTGACCTGTGAATTCTTTAGTGTGTAATACACCATCTGGGAGCTCTTGCGAGTAGATACAAGGTCTTGAGTTCTTAAAACAGCAAGATGCTGAGACAGAGCCGATTGGCTGAGGGGAACGGTATCATTTAGCTGAGTCACACTAAGTTCATTATCCAGTAGCAGGCACAAGATCATCAATCGATTAGGGTTGGCGATTGCCTTCAACCACTTAGCCGCATTCTCGGCGTTGGTCACCATAGCATCTACATCGATATCTTTTTGCATATCTGTACTCACTCTCTCACTTCACTTTCGATTAGTTTATTCTAACTTGAGCCGTTCAGCTAAGACAATGATATTAAAACCAGTTTAATTAAATATTTGTTCATTCGGCAGCAGTTGAAATCTTTGAATGCAATAAGCCTTAATAGTATTCACACCAGCTTCCACAGAGTAGGTATAGACTCGCTATTCAAGTGTTCATGAAGACGACAACGACAGATGACACAAGGGATCCCAAATCAATCATAGACTAGAGCGACAAGGATGACATTTAACATTATGTCGAGGATCTGGTTAGTCTGGTGCGATAGCTATTTAGGATAACGTTAAAGCCGCAATTGAATCATGCGGCTTGTAGATACTGTTTTTGTTATTTTTTGTTATTTTTTGTTATTTATTAAAAAGAATAACGCGATTACGGAGATAACTAGTATTGCAGATTGAAGCATATGTATGCCTGCAGCCCCTCTTATACCAGATATCCAAACGCCGAATAGCGCACTTGCAGCGTATCCACAAAATAGCCATTTATTGCTCATATTTCATTAAACCTACAATTCACTTTATTAGTTGTTATTCAATTATGGATTGAGTGAACCTAATTAATGTTGGAAAGCTCCAATCTTCATATACGCCTACTAGATTTCCATATCTGGTTTAAGTTAATCAAATTGAATTATCCTGCAGTGCTTTTAGAAAGTTAATTGATTTATGGTTAACTTAAGTAAAATTCATCATAAGTTACTTAATCGCTAGGGAGTGAATAGACTAGGGCACACCTGTTCTAGAGCTGCTCATATGTAAGGTGTTTTTTCACATCTGATGAGGAGTACAAGACTTCTGCCTAGCTAGTAAAAGTGTTTAATCGAAGAGATAACTTTCTCGAAATAGTGGCAGGCACAAGCGCGGCTGGTGACTTGGGTTTCAAGAGCGCGCTATAACGTCAATATCGCAGTGGCATTTGTAAACTTTTTACATTTGACGAGAGTAAAAAATTTTTGTCTAGCGAGTAAGAAATGTCTAATCGAAGAGATAACTTTCTCGAAATAATATTAGGTACAAGCGCTGCCGTGACATGGATGTCACGGCAGAGCTCACAGGGATAGTGCTTGAATGATATCCTATCTAAAAGCCAGTTCGCATCCTTGACTCTCGTTCATAAGCATATGGCTACGCCAAATTCACCGTGTCACAGAACCTTCTCAAAATAAAGAGTGCACATCCCTCGCCGGAGAGGCGTTAGATAACAGCTAAATCATGGTAACCAGTAAACCAACCAAACTCCAAAACCTGCCTAATGAACCCAATCCCAAAAGATATTTGAAACTGGCTATCAGGCAAGTGAGCCAAATAAACATCGACCCAAAATACTTCGACTTAGTATTTCCAGCTAATACTTCCAGAAGCCTGGATGGAACAGTACGGCTACCGTCAGTATTTCCAAACGTCCCAACAACATACCAATTGCCAGTGCCCACTTAGCCACGTCGGGTAAACTAGAGAAATTACCTGCTGGGCCTATGATGTCACCTAGTCCTGGACCTACGTTAGTTACCGCAGTTATTGCGCCGGTAAAACTAGTGGTGGGATCGAGTCCCGTCATGACTAATATGACCGAAAGTGCGATTATCACGAACATGAACAAGAGGATAAAGGTCACTAGGGATCGAACTATATCATCACCTATGGGCCGGTTATTATATCTTTGCCTAAACACGCCGTTAGGGTGGAATTGCTGTTTAAGTTGCTCACGCATGATGGCGATAGCAATCTGAAAACGGAAGATCTTGATGCCACCTGAGGTCGAGCCTGAGCAGCTACCGGCGAACATTAAGAATAGGAAGGTAACGTTGGCAAGTGCGCCCCAGGCGGTGTAATCAGTCAGTCCATAACCTGTAGTGGTGACCACTGAGACTACGTTAAAACTGGCGAGACGCATGGCATCTATGGGTTCTATCTCGCGACTACTCCAGAGCCAGAACGCTAGGCAAGATGACACTGTAAAGATGAATAGCAGGAAGCCTTTAACCTGGGCATCGTTCCATACCAGCAGAGATCTCTGCTGGATACAGTTGACGAACATCAGCATAGGTAAGCCGCCGGCTGCCATGAAAAAGATGCCGACCCAATGGGCATTATTTGAGAAGGCTGCCATGGAGCTATCGGAAGTGGAGTAGCCACCAGTGGAGAGGGTCGTCATGGCGTGATTGATCGCCTGAAACCAGTCCATGCCTGCCATATGGTAAGCAAAACCACAGAGTACCGTGAGTAAGATATAGATATAGAATAGGTTCTTGGCCATGTCTTGGGTGCGGGGAATCGCCTTATCACTCCAGTCGGATGATTCGGTTCTAAACAGCCGCATACCACCGACATTAAGAAACGGTAGTACAGCTACTGCCATCACGATAAAACCAATACCGCCCAGCCATTGTAATAGGGAACGCCAGATCAATATGCTGTGATCCATACTGTCTAAGCCTGATAAGACAGTAGAGCCTGTGGTGGTAATTCCCGACATGGTCTCGAAGAAGGCATCGGTATAATTGATGCCGTGATAGAGGGTGAAGGGCATTGCCGCAAACACACTGACTATCAGCCAAGTGAGGCTGGTCAGTAGGAACATGTCACGAATATTAAGGTTAAGCTGTTTGCTTTTTCCTTGGTGCATACAAGCTGTGGCTACCGTGGCCGTGACCAGAGATGAGATCATGAAGGCGCCAACGGTTTCTTCGCCATAGATTAGCGCGAAGATTAAGGGGATAAACATAAATACCGTCAGGGTCGACAGAAATATGCCTAAAATAAAGAGTAGTGGCCGAAAGTTCAGCATAGTAACTCAATCCTTTGAAAACAGATTAGCGGCTAACCATTAGAGTAAGCCGCAATAAATAAACAGGTTGGAAGACCTTAAAAGAAGAATGCACTCGGTTGGAAGAGTTTCTCTACTTCACCGATAAATTTCTTGTTTACCAAGAAGAGGATGACATGGTCGCCTTGCTCTATGACTGTCTTGTCATGAGCCATCAGCACCTCTTCATCTCGGACTATGGCACCGATAGTGGTACCCGGCGGCAGTTTAATATCGCCTATCTTCTTACCTACTACCTTAGAGGTCTTGGAATCACCGTGTGCGATTGCTTCAATGGCCTCGGCGGCTCCACGGCGTAGGGAGTAGACGTTACAGATGTCGCCCTGACGGATATGGGTCAGAAGAGCTGAGATGGTGGCTTGCTGTGGGGATATGGCGATATCGATATTGGCTTCCTGCACGATATCCACATAAGCCTCACGCTGGATCAGCACCATTACCTTCTTGGCACCCATGCGCTTAGCGAGCAGTGCGGCCATAATATTGGCTTCATCATCGTTGGTGACGGCAATAAATACATCGGTCTGATCGATATTTTCTTCGAGCAGGAGTTCTTGATCTGAGGCATCACCACAAAATACTGTAGTATTTTCCAATCGCTCGGAAAGCTCCTCGGCACGCTCTTGTCTATGCTCGATAAGCTTAACCGAGTGGTTGCGCTGTAGCTGTTTGGCGAGTCCCATGCCGATATTACCACCACCGGCAATCATGATATTACGGTAGGAGTTATCCAGTTTTTGCATTTCACTCATCACAGCACGTACATGACGACTATCGGCAAGAAAGAAGACTTCGTCATCGGCTTCTATGATAGTGGTTCCGCGTGGCATGATTGGGCGGCCTTGCCTGAAGATAGCTGCAACTCGAGTATCGATATTAGGCATATGTTCGCGCAGAGTGGCGAGGGCATTACCCACCAAGGGACCACCGTAATAGGCTTTCACCGCGACTAAGCTTAGACGGCCCTCGGCAAATTCTAATACCTGCAAGGCGCCAGGGTATTCCACCAGACGGCGAATATAGGAGGTAACTAATTGCTCTGGAGCAATTAGTTCATCAATAATGAATCCACCTCGGGTTCGATTATCACTCTGTTTGGTTTCACTGCTGAGAAACAACTTATCTTTAAGCGCTAAGTATTGCTCAGAGCGGATCCGGGCAATCTTAGTCGGTGTGCCAAACAGGGTATAAGCGATCTGACAGGCCGCCATATTACACTCATCGCTGTTGGTCACAGCGATCAGCATATCGGCATCCTCGGCACCCGCTTCCTTGAGTACATCTGGGTGTGCACCATGGCCGACTACGACTCGTAGATCATACTTATCCTGTAATGAGCGTAATCGATTCTTATCGTTATCCACGATAGTAATGTCGTTGTTCTCACCGACTAAGTTTTCAGCCAGTGTTCCGCCCACCTGACCGGCACCCAAAATGATAATCTTCATGGCCTTGCTTTATCCCTTTACTAGCCGAGCGTAATAGAAGCCGTCCATATTCTCTGTTCCCGGTGTGATCTGCCAGCCAATATCGTCTGGATGGGGCTGTTCACTGATAGGAATGAGTGTGGCGTCATCGGCTCTTTCTAAAAATGAGCGGATCTGCTGTTCATTCTCTTGGGGGAGAATCGAACAAGTTGCATACAGGAGTGTGCCACCTGGCTTAAGCCACTGCCAGCAATGATCTAAAATTTTGCTTTGAAGTGCGGCAAGCTCATCAATATCGGATTGTTTTCTTAGCCACTTTATATCTGGATGACGACGTATTACACCCGTTGCCGAACAAGGGGCGTCGAGTAAAATGCGATCGAACTTGTCACCTTGCCACCAGGAATCTATATCGGCAGCGTCGCCATGAACTAGCTTGGCATCGAGTGATAGACGATCTAAGTTCTGTTGCACACGCTCGAGACGCTTTTCATCGAAATCTACGGCGACCAATTGGATGTTTGCCAGCTCTAATAGATGGCAAGTCTTACCACCGGGCGCGGCACAAGCATCGAGTACTAGCTCACCATCTTTAGGTGCCAGTAACGTGGCAGCCCATTGAGCGGCACCATCTTGAACCGAGGCTGCGCCTTGGTCAAAACCTGGCAGCTGTGCTACATCTCTCGGGCTCTCGAGTAAGATAGCATCGCTACTCTTGCCGGCGGATGCAGGTATGTCTATTTCGGCTAAGGCGGCAAGATACTCATCTCGAGTCTGTGAGCGTTTATTATTACGTAGCCACATTGGTGGACGTTGGTGACTCTGTTCGATAACCTCTTGCCAGTTTTCAGGGTAAGCGGCTTTAAGGCGCTTAACAATCCAGCTTGGAGTGTTGAAGGCTAAGGTATCGTTATCTGTGGGTAGTGGTTTTTCCTGACGCTGAATGTTACGCAGTACACCATTAACGACTTTCACCAGACCTTCAAATTTAAGCTGTCGGCAGGCTTCAGCTGTTTCTGAAATCGCGGCATGACTAGGAATTCGGGTAAAGTAGAGTTGATAGCAACCTATAAGCAGCAGTTGGTGAACGATTCTCTGCTTGCCTTTTAATGGCTTACTCATGCAGTCGCTGACCAGCTTATCCAGCTGGGGCAGGTGGCGCATCACGCCGTAGCTAAGCTCTGCAAGTAGGGCCTTATCTTTACCACTCTCTAGGTGTTTCTGTTGATCTGGAAGGGCAACGGATAACGAGATTCCTTTCTCAAGAACCTGAAATGCGACTTTTGCCGCCAGTGCGCGCAAGTTCATTAACTAGCCTCTTTGTTTTTTAAGCGTGTGCCTGGGGTAAACCAATCACCGCGAGAATTGAGAATGTCACCGACACTCAAGGGTTTCTTACCCGGTAACTGCATATTTTGCAAACTCAGCACGCCTTCACCTGTTGCTATCTCTATGCCGTTCTTGTCGGCTGAGATGATGGTGCCTGCCGGTGCATCGCTAATAGATTCACTGACTTTAGCTTGTCTGATCTTGATACTGGCGTCATTGTGACTGAAGTGGCTAATAGGCCAAGGATTAAAGGCGCGTATTTCGCGCCAAAGTTGCAGTGCAGGTTTATTCCAATCCAGCTCTGCTTCCTCTTTACTTAGCTTCTTGGCGTAGTTCGCCAGAGTTTCATCTTGCTTCTCGGCTTGGAGTTCACCCTTTGCCAGACCAGTTAATGCTTGAATTAGCGCATCTGGTCCTTGTAGTGCCAATTTGTCATAGAGGCTCCCAGAGGTGTCATCATCTTGGATAGTAAGCTGAGTCTTGAGTAGCATGTCACCGGTATCCAGACCTATGTCCATCTGCATTATGGTGATACCTGTTTCTTTATCGCCGGCCCAGAGTGCTCTTTGTATCGGCGCGGCGCCGCGCCAGCGAGGAAGAATTGAGCCATGGACATTGATACAGCCGAGTCTTGGGGTATCCAAAACTACTTGTGGCAAGATTAAACCGTAGGCGACGACAACCATAAGGTCAGCATTTAAGCCGCTGAGTTCCTGCTGGGCCGCTTCATCACGTAAGGACTTAGGCTGATAAACAGGAATGTCATGTTCCAGCGCTAAGATTTTTACTGGACTCGCTTGTAATTTTTTTCCTCTTCCTGCTGGGCGATCAGGCTGAGAATAGACACCAATAACATTATGTTCAGAGTCTATTAGTGCTTGCAGGTGGCGAGCAGCGAAGTCCGGAGTACCGGCAAAAACGATATTTAATGGTTTCAAGATAAGGCTATCCCTGTTTTGCTTCTAGTCGTGCGGCTTTTTCCAGCTTTTGTTTGATTCGCTGACGCTTTAAGGGCGACAGGTAATCGACAAATAACTTGCCTTTGAGGTGGTCTAGCTCATGCTGTAAACAGATGGCTAATAAGCCATCGGCTTCGAGAGTGAACTCATTACCATCTCGATCCAGAGCTTTAATGGTGACATGTTCGGCACGCTCTATGTCGGCATAGATCCCGGGTACCGAAAGACAGCCTTCTTCGTTGGAAAAGTGACCACTGCTGGCAACAATTTCCAAGTTAATGAAGACTTTGGGTCTTTCTTCTTCATCTTGAAGATCCATTATAATCAATTGCCTATGGTAATCGACCTGGGTAGCGGCTAGGCCAATCCCCTTCTCTTCGTACATGGTTTCGAACATATTATCGATTTGAGTCTGCAGGCCAGTGTTAAACTCTGTAACAGGCTTTGCAAACGTGCGTAATCTTTCATCGGGAAAACGTAAAACTTTTAGTAAACTCATACTTAAACTCTTAACAAGTCTGTCAAATCTTTATCAGTTAGTTATACTGACTTTAGCTAATGGGTCAATTTTAATCCTTAGTGGCAATCAATAACAGCAAAAGCTCTCTATATCACCAAACTAGTTTTATCTTTCGAGTGCTTCCTGTAAGGAAGAGTTTGTCATATAGAGAACAAACAGCGTGGGAACCCCGATGAAACGATTAATTTTACTCGGTTTAATTTTATTAAATTGCTCTTTTGTGTTCGCCGATACCCTGACATTGAAATCAGGGCATCCCGACTCCTATGTGGTAAAGAAGGGAGATACCCTTTGGGATATATCTGCCCACTTTCTTAAAGATCCTTGGCGCTGGCCTAAACTTTGGGGAGTTAACCCTCAAATCGCTAATCCCCATCTCATCTATCCAGGTGACAGGCTAACCTTGGTCTTTATTGATGGTGAACCTAGGCTTGTGGTTAAACCTCATATTCGTAAGTCTCCTCAAGGCAGAATCATGGCTAAAGATTCTGCCATCCCAGCCATTGATCTCGCGTTAATCAGACCATATCTGGTTCAGAATAGGGTCGTGGACAGCGACTGGTTCGAAACCCAGCCTATGGTGTTAGGTGGTGAGAGTGACTCCAGACTCCATGTGGTTGGTGATGTGATCTATATTCAAGCTGAACTTACCATGGGGGATAAATTTGGTGTCTATAAACAAGGTCGTGAATTTAACAGCGAGGAGGGGGACTCTCTTGGCGTCGAGGTAATATTAACCGCCAGTGGTCGCGTTATAGAATCCGGTCCTATCTCCAAAGTTAAGTTACTGAGTAATTTCCGTGAAACGGTCGCTGGCAGCCGAGTGCTGCTGATCGAAGAAGACTCATTAATGTCTGCTTACTTTGTGCCTAGAGCAGCCAAAATTTCATCTCCAGCATCTGTGTTAGCCTCAGAGAAACATTATCGTGAGATGGGCAAACTCGATGTTTTGTATTTGGATAAAGGCCGTGAAGATGGCGTCGAAACCGGTCATGTCTTCTCTATCTTCAGAGATGGAGAAGATATAGTTATTAATGGGGATGGCCAGCCTGTACTGCCCCAAGAGCGTAGTTCATATGAGGCTATGTTTTCGAGCGTATCTTCGACTAACTCGATCAAAATGCCGGATATCTATCGAGGCAAGTTGATGGTATTTAAGGTGTTCGACAAGACCAGCATGGGGCTCATCATGATCAATGAGAGACCCGTGAGAGTTGCAGATAAGTTAGTAACACCGGATTCACTCCTAATCAGTGAATAAAGAGTAAGTGAATAAAGCACTATCTTTGGACTAATTAACGGCTTGGCAGGTGAAGGATTATCTGTTGATTCTGGTTCTAATTTTACTAATGATAAATTTGAGGTGAAGGAATTACCGATAAACTGGTCGATTGGCTAGTTGTTAATGCTGTACCTGGGCTAGGACCCGCCCGTATTCGACAACTGCTTAACTACATGGATGTAGAAGAACTCAGGCAGATGCTAGAGCATGAACCCGATGCTCTTCCTCTACCTGAGAGTCTGCTTAAGCGTTCACTCACTCCCGACTTTGCTCGCGTAGAGTCAGCCCTGTTGTGGCAACAAGCTGCCGATAACCATTATATACTGACTCTAGACGATCCCGACTATCCTCATCTGCTCAAGCAGATAATCGATCCGCCAACTATCATATTCGTCAAAGGAGATCTCCATGGGTTGAAATTTCCAGGCATTGCGATAGTGGGAAGCAGGGCTGCGTCACAGACTGGGCTGCAGGTAGCCTATCGGCTTGCTTCAGAGATAACGAGTCTGGGCTTTGCGGTAGTGAGTGGTATGGCCGTGGGTATCGATGGCTCGGCTCACCAAGGCTGTATCGATAATGATGGCAGAAGCTTGGCAGTTTTAGGCTCGGGAGTCGATGTTATCTATCCTCGCAGGCACAGGACAATCTATGAAGAAATTCAGCACCATGGGGCTATAGTCAGTGAGTTTTGGCCCGGTACTCAAGCTTTTGCCGGTAATTTTCCGAAACGAAACAGGATAATCAGCGGTCTATCTTTAGGAACCTTAGTGGTAGAGGCTTGCAGAAAAAGCGGTTCACTTATTACCGCTAAATTGGCTCTGGACCAAGGGCGTGAGGTATTCGCGGTTCCGGGCAATATTTTGGCTGGTCAGAGTCAAGGTTGCCATGATCTTCTTAAAGATGGGGCAAAGCTTGTAGAGAATGCGGCCGATATAATAGAAGAAGTTACAGCTTTATCTGAATTTCACCTTGAAGAACTGAGAAAGCGTCACCATATAGAGGAGGTTAAGGCCATTGATTTGCCATTTGCCTCACTGTTAGCTAGTGTAGGATATGAGACCACAACAATAGATGATGTGGTTGAGCATAGTGGAAAGGCCATAGATTTAGTATTAGAGCAAATGCTTGAACTTGAATTACAAGGTTGGGTCGCTGTAGTACCCGGTGGTTATATAAGACTAAAGAGGAGCTAGCCATGTTTGATATCCTCATGTATCTATTTGAAAACTATGTTCACAGTGAAGTAGAGTTTCTAGTGGATGAAGATGAGCTTACACAAGAGCTCACCCGCGCTGGTTTTCATCAGTCCGAGATAATTAAAGCTATCTCTTGGCTTGAACATCTAGCCGAGCTACAGGAAGGGGATACGCCTTACCTGTGTGATCATGCTCAACACTCTTTCAGAATTTATACTCAGAATGAGATGGATAAGCTTGATGTCGAGTGTAGAGGTTTTCTTCTGTTTCTAGAGCAGATAAAAGTGCTAAGCGTTATAACTCGTGAGATGGTTATCGATCGTGTTATGGAGCTTGATGAGCCAATGTTAATATTGGAAGACCTCAAGTGGGTAGTGCTTATGGTGCTATTTAATGTACCAGGTAATGAGTCTGCCTATGAAAAGATGGAAGATCTTATCTTTGAGCAGCCAGATGGTCGATTACATTCATAATTATCTCTTCACTTCATGTGACAAAAAGAAAGGAGGCTAGGCCTCCTTTTTTGTGTCCGGAACACTTATGTCTATTTGCCATGGATGGAAATAAATAGACTTTGTACATGGACCTCTTTGATTCATAAGAGTTATCCCCGAGCGCAGGGATAGCGTTAGAGGGGATTTGTGTCCGGAACACTTATGAAAATTTACCATGGATGGATATAAATGTTCGTTGTGTCCGGCCGTAAATGTTCTTGGCATTTCCCGCTGGTGTAACTCGGACCTAAGCCCATAAATGAGCTTAGATCCCTGACTTATTAATAATGCTTGTGAGCACCATCTTTTATCAGGTGAAGCGGAGCTAAGTAATCACGATAGCTGTAGCGGTTCTGTTTGTGCAGTCTAGGCTTAGCTTGATCTTCGCTATCATCAAATTGCTCTGCTCGAGCCCCTAGCCAGCTGCTAAATTCATCTTGATGTTGAGTCAATTCTGCAAGTAACTCTTCATAGCCCTCGAAGTAGTCAGTTTTAAGATACTGACTCAGCTGAACGAAGTCTTTGTGGTAGTTCTCGGCCAAGAATCGAATTGCCATATAGCTCCAGCTATAAGTTCGCTCCAGGCCGTCTTTATATTCAGTGGCGAAGATCTCTTCCAGGCTTGGCGCCTCATCGAGTTTCTTTTTCACAATGCTCAAGGTTTTGGCGTTGTCATCACCCTTAGAGATGTATTCGGCTAATCCTTCTGACCACCACACCATCTTTTCCGGGAAGTGACCGAAGCCGCCATACTTGATGAAGTGTCCGTCTAGATAGTGCACGTACTCGTGATTGAGGTTCCAGATGGCGAATTCAGGTTGTATCCAGAACTGGCGGTAGGCAAAGAAAGTCGCCTGGTTGCCAGGCTTAGATGGTGTGCCTTCTATATACATGCCACCGTTGTCAGTGCTGATATCGAATAACAACTGGCCGTAAGCGTTATATTGACTCCAATTTTTGAAGGCTATAACTCTGAGTGCATCATTAAAATCGTTAGCCGTTGGCTGATTATTGGTTTCTAATAAAGTATGAAAATTAGATTCCTGAGAGGTGAGCTTAGTACAGCTGATGGCCAGTTCCTGCTCGTTTAAATCCTGTGCCAGAATAAATAGGCCATCAGTACAATGATGCTCGATAGGCAGTACTTCGCTTAGCTCAGGGATGCGGCAGATATCACTATTTTTCTCACACTCTTCTAATCCTGCAAATGAGTTCACGTGATAACCTAAGGTATAGGCGTCCTTTGCAGCATCGCCTCTGACGCTTATATCTTGCCTCGCTATATCGGCTACGGCCTTATCTAAAGTTGCTTCATCTTCAGTGGCGTTAGCATCTTCACTGGCAGGTAGCGCTAAGCGATATAGGCCTAGTGCCCAGTAAGCATTACGCTTAGGCCAGTCTTTATCATTACGTATGCTGTTATCTGAGCCAGAAAAAGCCAATAAGGTCTTATCCAACTCTAGACCTAGTAGTAGCTTGTTAAGCTCACCCTCACTATCTTTTCTCGCGACATTGAGCAGTAATCCGTAAGCCCTTAGTGTTTCCCATAGGGCATAATCATTTTCTTGATCACTGGGACTCTTAGCGAGTTGGATGAATTGATTATCGAGAAGAGGAATTAATCTTGCTAGTGCACTCGCTTGCTCGTTATTGGCGTAGTAGCGATATAGAGTGACGGCAAACTGCTCTTGAAGTCGGGCAGATGAAACAAAAATCTCACTAGATGCTAAATTGCTTAATCCAGATGTTAGCAAGGTAAAGCTATTGTCATCTAATTCATCTACTGGGCCGAAGTAGCTAAAAGCTCTTAAATAGTAGAGTAGGCTATTGGCTTCAGACAAACTGGCTGTGGTATTTAATCTGGCTGCAACTTGTTCGAAGGCACTTTGAGTGAGTAGCGGGCTACTGGCGTCGAATAGACTTTCGTCTGATGCTTGAGTAATTTTCTGTAATAGACTCGTGTCTGTGATGATTTGAGGTGAGGTACTACAGGCCGATAGTCCTACAAGAGCTGGGAGGGCTATCGCAAGAGCCAAAACTGACTTGCGCAACATAAGATTCATCCTATTGTATTTTTGCATACAATATACTTACATTGTTTATATAAACCTAGTGTTAATTATTTCCCTGTACTGGCTTTGCTTGGTAAAATGACTAATACCCGATTTAACTGAGAACCCCATGTCTAAAATAGATGATCAACTGTTTAGTTCCCATGAACACGCATTAGAGAAAGAGTATGAACTCTGCCCTAAGTGTGGCAGCGAGCTATCGGTTCGGCATAGTAAACATGGTGGGTTCATTGGGTGTAATAGCTATCCAGTATGTGATTACACCCGGCCGCTAGTGCAACATGAGTCAATTGAGACTCAAGTTATTCCAGGTTCAGAGTGCCCCGAGTGTGGCCATGAACTGGCGGTAAAATCTGGACGGTTTGGTATATTCATTGGCTGTACAAATTACCCCGATTGTAAGCATATCGAAAAGCATGATCAGGAAGAGCCGGAAGATCAGATTGCTTGTCCAAGTTGTAATACCGGAAAAATAGAGCATAGAACCAATAGATTTGGTAAAGGCTTTTATGCATGTAGTGGTTATCCTAAATGTAAGTTTTTAGTTAACTACCCACCTGTAGCCGAAGCCTGTCCCGAGTGTGATTTTGGTATTCTAGTCGAGAGGAAAGGGGCGGCAGGATCTCGCTTGGAGTGTCCGAAGAAGACATGTAAATATAAAAGAGCAATCTAAGCTCTCTGTATAATCCCGCCAGTGAACTCTACTTAGTGGTGGGGTAAGTTCTTTCATGGCTAAATTTAAACCTTATTAAATATTATTGAAGGTAGCTATACATGTTGCAGTTAGATCCATCAGAAACTTCTGAGGTGATTGAAAACGGAGGTGTGATCGCCTATCCAACCGAAGCCGTGTATGGCCTGGGCTGCGATCCTGATAATGATGTGGCGATAGAGAAGTTACTCGCGTTAAAACAGCGCCCTTGGCAGAAGGGTTTGATCTTAGTCGCCAGTGATTACTCTCAAATTGCGCCCTACCTTGATGACACTCAGTTGACTGAAAAGCAGTTAGCATTTGCTTTTTCCAAATGGCCCGGCCCCTTCACATTCATCATGCCTATAAGATCCGATATTTCTAAGTTGCTCTGTGGCAACTTTAATTCATTGGCGGTTAGGGTCTCGGCTCATCCTGGAATACAAGCTATCTGTAACAAGCTGGGTAAACCACTGGTGTCTACCAGTGCTAATATTACTGGCCAACAACCTGCGATGAGTGTGGATGAAGTGACCATGCAATTTGAAGGTGTGATCGCTGGGGTTGTCACCGGGAAGTTAGGCTGTGAGGCTAACCCTTCGACAATTATCGACGCCCTCAGTGGCAAGGTCTTACGTTAAGCACTTAAATAAAAGCACTTAAATAAAAGCAGTTCGATAAATCCTCTTAGCTAGAAGACGCGATAAATGTGCCTGCTTATAAATATAAAAGAAAAGGAATCAATATGCCTGTACCTGACATCAGTGCAGTAAAATCATTTTTACTCGCTCTGCAGCAGCAAATCTGTGAAGGCCTGGAACAGCTCGATGGTAAGGGAGTGTTTAAGGCTGACTCCTGGGAGCGCGAAGAAGGTGGCGGTGGTACGAGTCGGGTATTAACCAAAGGTGCCGTATTCGAGCAAGCCGGTGTTAATTTTTCCCATGTGACAGGTGCAGCTATGCCTGCTTCAGCAACTGCCCATCGTCCGGAGCTTGCAGGCCGCAGCTTCGAGGCTATGGGAGTGTCATTGGTAATTCATCCTAATAATCCCTATATCCCTACGACACATGCAAACGTGCGTTTCTTTATTGCATCTAAAGAGGGAGCTGATCCGGTTTGGTGGTTTGGCGGGGGATTCGATCTGACTCCTTATTACCCATTCGAGCAAGATGTCATTGAATGGCACCAACATTCGAAGTCTTTCTGTGACCCATTCGGTGATGAGGTTTACCCAAAATATAAGAAGTGGTGTGATGAATACTTCTATTTGCCCCATAGAGATGAGACTCGCGGTGTCGGTGGGCTCTTTTTCGATGATCTTAACCAAGAAGGTTTCGATACTAGCTTCGAATTTATGCAAGCGGTAGGTACTGGCTTCTTAACCGCATATGCCCCAATCGTTAAGCGCCGTAAAGATACTGAATATGGTGAGAAGGAACGTGATTTCCAACTTTACCGCCGTGGGCGCTATGTCGAATTTAATCTAGTGTATGACAGAGGTACCTTATTCGGATTACAAACTGGTGGTAGAACCGAGTCTATTCTGATGTCTATGCCACCCTTAGTCCGGTGGGAATATATGTACACACCAGAAGCTGGATCACCTGAAGCTTTGCTTTATACAGATTTTCTTAAGCCGAGAGATTGGTTGGGTTTGAATTAGTAGCACTCAGGTGTATTGATAGTGGCGCAGGCATTAACTGAAACATATGCTTATGCCACTTCGCCCCGCAATCAGGTCCGTTGGGAATATATGTACACACCAGAAGCTGGATCACCGGAAGCTTTGCTTTATACAGATTTTCTTAAGCCAAGAGACTGGCTGGGTTTAAATAAGTAGCGTTAGTCTTGATTGAATAGCAGGTGGCGCAGGCATTAACTGAAACATATGCTTATGCCACTTTGCCCCGCAATCAGGTCCGTTGGGAATATATGTACACACTAGAAGCTGGATCACCGGAAGCTTTGCTTTATACAGATTTCCTTAAGCCGAGAGACTGGCTGGGTTTGAATAAGTAGTTAATTAGGCGTAACCAATTAGCATTTTTTAAGATTATTGGTTACTAATATTGTCGGCTAATACACTTATAGCCTGATAAATAGCTTCCCTATACTGTGGATCTTAAATCTCAATATCTAGTCGATATTGGAGAGCCAGAGTATAACAAGATATGAATTATCAATTGCACCAGGTTACACACTGGGCGAGACTAAGGCTTAATCAGCTAGCATTCTATTCTTGAGATAAATTATGACTGACAGATATGCCGTTTTTGGAAACCCGATAGCACACAGTAAATCTCCATTCATCCATGGTTTATTTGCCGAAGAGACAGATCAAGTACTCAAGTATGAGGCCTTACTGGCTCCAATCGATGGTTTCGAAAAAAGCTTGTCGGAGTTTTGGCTTAATAAGGGTAAGGGAGCCAATGTTACCGTACCCTTTAAAGAGCAGGCATTTAATTTATGTGATGAGTTGAGTGAATTGGCTCAGTTGGCAGGAGCGGTAAATACCTTAACCTTATTGGAGAACGGTCGTGTTCGTGGTGACAATACCGATGGTTTAGGTCTGGTTGCGGATCTAGAGCGCAACTTTGGCAGTCTTGCTGGTAAGCGAGTGCTGCTCTTGGGGGCTGGTGGTGCGGCAAGGGGATGTATTCTACCTTTGTTAAATGCTGAGGTAGCAGAACTATGTATCCACAATAGAACTCACAAGAAGGCCGAAGTACTGGCGGAGCTATTCGCCGAATACGGAAACATTAGCCACATAGCGACCAATGAGCTTACTGCTTCATTCGATATAATCATCAACTCTACTTCATCAAGCTTATCTGGTGATGTACCACAGATCCCCGAGTCCGTCATAGATAGAGACACGAATTGTTATGACATGATGTATAGCAAGCAAAAAACTGCGTTTAATACGTGGGCCTCATCCTTGGGAGCAACTAGTGTAGTCGATGGATTAGGCATGTTAGTAGGTCAGGCTGCTAAGAGTTTTGAATTGTGGCGTGGTGTTAAGCCTGAGGTGTTAACTGCTTTAGATGCATTAAGAATAAAGTTGGATGCAGAATGAATCAGAGTGTTTTATTTCCGGACTTACAAGATTGGAATGATACTAAGCAAGAGGTTGTTTTTCCGGCTCAGGTTCAGGGAGCTAATATACAGTGTCGAATAAGCCTGCCAAGATTAACTAAGTTGCATGGTGAGGAGCTGACTGGGGAAGTCGAGGTGCTTGCAGCTTTCGAAGTATGCCGTTTCGATATAGAAGATTATTTTGAAGAGCTCATCGAACAGGAGATGTTCGATGAGGATGGGGGAGTGAGCTGGTGTTAACTCGCCTCACTTTTCCCGGGCTTGCTAAAGGCCTAATATTTTTATCACTGAAGACTGGTCTTTAACTAAACTGGGGTGACAATCTCTTCATTTAAATATTCATTTTTGAGTCGAACATAATTATCGGCTGACTGTGGTAGAAACCTAAGTTCTGCCTCGGTCAAGGTTCGGACCTGTTTTGCCGGACTACCTACATATAAGTGACCACTCTTAAGTACCTTCCCCGGAGGAACTAAGGAGCCAGCTCCTAAGATCACATCATCCTCCAATATAGCACCGTCCAGTATGATGGCTCCCATACCGACTAAGATTCGATTACCTACTGTGCAACCATGAAGCATAGCTTTATGCCCTATGGTGACATCATCTCCTATTAATAGAGGGTTACCATCTGGGTTAGAGGGAGACTTACGTGTGACATGAAGAATTGCACCGTCTTGCACATTGGTCCTCTTACCAATTCTCATATGATTCACATCACCGCGTGCGGCGACTAAAGGCCAAATACTAGAATCAGTATCTAAAAATATGTCACCAACGAGTACACAGGCATCGTCTAGATATACAGAATCATCGAATTGAGGGCTTACCCCTTTATAGGCTCTTAATGAAACAGGCACGGAAACTCCTTAAATATAGGTTTTAAGCGTAATCTGGGCATTATAATGCTTAAAAAGTAGGAGGTCAGACTAATTTGTATTCAAACGAACATGAAAAGGCAATTAACTCCATATTAGCTCTTGTGCCCACATCGAAACCCCCTATAATGCGCATCCACTGACACGGCAAACCAGTCTTCTTAAACGAAGCTGAAACCCAGTCAGGGCAATAAGTAAGCGGTTGAAATTAATTTTTTAAAAGCCCTTGACGCCAACCACGGAGAGTGTAGAATACGCCTCCTCAAGCCAACGACCTAGCGTCAACGGCGGTGCTACTTAGCACCACGCTCTTTAACAATACAAAACAAGAAATCTGTGTGGACACTCACAGGTGTTGAGTTATTCGAAATTGCTTCTTAGGAAGCAATCAAAAATTTAACTCGACGAATCTCTTTTAGAAGAGAAGCTGAGTGACCATAGCAATATGTAAACTTCGAGAGTCTTCGGACTTTTGAAAAACAGTATAATTCGTTGAGCCGTTTTGCTCTTAACCGAGTAAAACAAAAGAACTTTAATTGAAGAGTTTGATCATGGCTCAGATTGAACGCTGGCGGCAGGCCTAACACATGCAAGTCGAGCGGAAACAGAAAGTAGCTTGCTACTTTGCTGTCGAGCGGCGGACGGGTGAGTAATGCCTAGGGAACTGCCCAGTCGAGGGGGATAACAGTTGGAAACGACTGCTAATACCGCATACGCCCTACGGGGGAAAGGAGGGGACCTTCGGGCCTTTCGCGATTGGATGTACCTAGGTGGGATTAGCTAGTTGGTAAGGTAATGGCTTACCAAGGCGACGATCCCTAGCTGGTCTGAGAGGATGATCAGCCACACTGGAACTGAGACACGGTCCAGACTCCTACGGGAGGCAGCAGTGGGGAATATTGCACAATGGGCGAAAGCCTGATGCAGCCATGCCGCGTGTGTGAAGAAGGCCTTCGGGTTGTAAAGCACTTTCAGCGAGGAGGAAAGGTAGGTAGTTAATAACTGCTTACTGTGACGTTACTCGCAGAAGAAGCACCGGCTAACTTCGTGCCAGCAGCCGCGGTAATACGAGGGGTGCAAGCGTTAATCGGAATTACTGGGCGTAAAGCGTACGCAGGCGGTTTGTTAAGCAAGATGTGAAAGCCCCGGGCTCAACCTGGGAATTGCATTTTGAACTGGCAAACTAGAGTCTTGTAGAGGGGGGTAGAATTTCAGGTGTAGCGGTGAAATGCGTAGAGATCTGAAGGAATACCGGTGGCGAAGGCGGCCCCCTGGACAAAGACTGACGCTCAGGTACGAAAGCGTGGGGAGCAAACAGGATTAGATACCCTGGTAGTCCACGCCGTAAACGATGTCTACTCGGAATTTGGTGTCTTGAACACTGGGTTCCCAAGCTAACGCATTAAGTAGACCGCCTGGGGAGTACGGCCGCAAGGTTAAAACTCAAATGAATTGACGGGGGCCCGCACAAGCGGTGGAGCATGTGGTTTAATTCGATGCAACGCGAAGAACCTTACCTACTCTTGACATCCATAGAACTCGCTAGAGATAGCTTGGTGCCTTCGGGAACTATGAGACAGGTGCTGCATGGCTGTCGTCAGCTCGTGTTGTGAAATGTTGGGTTAAGTCCCGCAACGAGCGCAACCCTTATCCTTATTTGCCAGCACGTAATGGTGGGAACTTTAGGGAGACTGCCGGTGATAAACCGGAGGAAGGTGGGGACGACGTCAAGTCATCATGGCCCTTACGAGTAGGGCTACACACGTGCTACAATGGTCGGTACAGAGGGTCGCAACGCCGCGAGGTCAAGCTAATCCCACAAAGCCGGTCGTAGTCCGGATCGGAGTCTGCAACTCGACTCCGTGAAGTCGGAATCGCTAGTAATCGTGAATCAGAATGTCACGGTGAATACGTTCCCGGGCCTTGTACACACCGCCCGTCACACCATGGGAGTGGGCTGCACCAGAAGTAGATAGCTTAACCCTTCGGGGAGGGCGTTTACCACGGTGTGGTTCATGACTGGGGTGAAGTCGTAACAAGGTAGCCCTAGGGGAACCTGGGGCTGGATCACCTCCTTACCTATACGACTAACTTAATATTTGCTGAGTGTTCACACAGATAACTTGTTCTTGTTAGAGCGAGAAACGCACCTTTACGGTGTTGTTTGTTCTTTAAAAATTTGGAAAGCTGATAGTGTTAATGCGAAAGGGACTATTGTGAAAGATGTTTCGTAAGAAATAGCGATTACAGTGGTTAATAGCATTAGCGCGAAAAATAAATAAATAATTGAGTTCTCAAACACTTAAATCAAGTGCCGAAGCATAGCAATATGCTTCAAGAGTATTCTTTTGGCGAAAGTAAACACCATTAGTTGCGATACAACAAACTTATGTGGGTTGTATGGTTAAGTGACTAAGCGTATACGGTGGATGCCTTGGCAGTCAGAGGCGATGAAGGACGTAGTAACTTGCGAAAAGCGTTGGCGAGCTAGTAACAAGCATTTGAGCTAACGATATCCGAATGGGGAAACCCACTCACATAAGTGAGTATCACATACTGAATACATAGGTATGTGAGGCAAACCCGGGGAACTGAAACATCTAAGTACCCGGAGGAAAAGAAATCAACCGAGATTCCCCTAGTAGCGGCGAGCGAACGGGGATTAGCCCTTAAGTCTATGGGGTGTTAGTGGAATGAGTTGGAAAGCTCAGCGGCACAGGGTGATAGCCCCGTACATGAAAACTAACCATAGATGAAAACGAGTAGGACGGGACACGTGACATCTTGTCTGAACATGGGGGGACCATCCTCCAAGGCTAAATACTCCTGACTGACCGATAGTGAACCAGTACCGTGAGGGAAAGGCGAAAAGAACCCCTGTGAGGGGAGTGAAATAGAACCTGAAACCGTATACGTACAAGCAGTGGGAGCGGTTCTTGAGACCGTGACTGCGTACCTTTTGTATAATGGGTCAGCGACTTACATTTTGTAGCGAGGTTAAGCGAATAGCGGAGCCGTAGGGAAACCGAGTGTTAACTGCGCGTTTAGTTGCAAGGTGTAGACCCGAAACCCGGTGATCTATCCATGGGCAGGTTGAAGGTTGAGTAACATCAACTGGAGGACCGAACCGACTTATGTTGAAAAATGAGCGGATGACTTGTGGATGGGGGTGAAAGGCCAATCAAACCGGGAGATATCTGGTTCTCCTCGAAAGCTATTTAGGTAGCGCCTCGAGCGAATACCATTGGGGGTAGAGCACTGTTAAGGCTAGGGGGTCATCCCGACTTACCAACCCTTTGCAAACTCCGAATACCAATGAGTACTACTCGGGAGACACACGGCGGGTGCTAACGTCCGTCGTGAAAAGGGAAACAACCCAGACCATCAGCTAAGGTCCCAAAGTTATTGCTAAGTGGGAAACGATGTGGGAAGGCTTAGACAGCTAGGAAGTTGGCTTAGAAGCAGCCATCTTTTAAAGAAAGCGTAATAGCTCACTAGTCGAGTCGGCCTGCGCGGAAGATTTAACGGGGCTAAGCAATACACCGAAGCTATGGGTTTGCTAGTTTACTAGCAAGCGGTAGAGGAGCGTTCTGTAAGCCGTTGAAGGGAAAGGGGTAACCCATCCTGGAGGTATCAGAAGTGCGAATGCTGACATGAGTAACGATAAAGGGAGTGAAAAACTCCCTCGCCGAAAGACCAAGGTTTCCTGTCCAATGTTAATCAGGGCAGGGTAAGTCGACCCCTAAGGTGAGGCCGAAAGGCGTAATCGATGGGAAACAGGTTAATATTCCTGTACTTCTGCTAACTGCGATGGAGAGACGGAGAAGGCTAGGCTAGCGCGGCGTTGGTTGTCCGCGTTTAAGGTTGTAGGTTGTATTCTTAGGCAAATCCGGGAATACGCATTAAATTGCAAGACTGAGGACTGATGACGAGTCACTAAGGTGATGAAGTAGTTGATGCCATGCTTCCAGGAAAATCTTCTAAGCTTCAGGTTAGTAGGAATCGTACCCCAAACCGACACAGGTGGTTGGGTAGAGAATACCAAGGCGCTTGAGAGAACTCGGCTGAAGGAACTAGGCAAAATGGTACCGTAACTTCGGGAGAAGGTACGCTCCCAGCGGTGATGAGACTTGCTCTCTAAGCTGCCGGGAGTCGCAGATACCAGGTGGCTGCAACTGTTTATCAAAAACACAGTACTGTGCAAACTCGCAAGAGGAAGTATACGGTATGACGCCTGCCCGGTGCCGGAAGGTTAATTGATTGGGTTATCTTCGGAGAAGCTCATGATCGAAGCCCCGGTAAACGGCGGCCGTAACTATAACGGTCCTAAGGTAGCGAAATTCCTTGTCGGGTAAGTTCCGACCTGCACGAATGGCGTAATGATGGCCACGCTGTCTCCAGCCGAGACTCAGTGAAGTTGAAATTGCGGTGAAGATGCCGTATACCCGCGGCTAGACGGAAAGACCCCGTGCACCTTTACTATAGCTTGGCACTGAACATTGAACCTACATGTGTAGGATAGGTGGGAGACTTTGAAGCAGAGACGCTAGTTTTTGTGGAGTCAACCTTGAAATACCACCCTTGTAGTTTTGATGTTCTAACTTAGGCCCCTGAATCGGGGTTGAGGACAGTGTCTGGTGGGTAGTTTGACTGGGGCGGTCTCCTCCCAAAGAGTAACGGAGGAGCACGAAGGTTGGCTAAGTACGGTCGGACATCGTACGGTTAGTGCAATGGCATAAGCCAGCTTAACTGCGAGACATACACGTCGAGCAGGTACGAAAGTAGGTCATAGTGATCCGGTGGTTCTGTATGGAAGGGCCATCGCTCAACGGATAAAAGGTACGCCGGGGATAACAGGCTGATACCGCCCAAGAGTTCATATCGACGGCGGTGTTTGGCACCTCGATGTCGGCTCATCACATCCTGGGGCTGAAGTCGGTCCCAAGGGTATGGCTGTTCGCCATTTAAAGTGGTACGCGAGCTGGGTTCAGAACGTCGTGAGACAGTTCGGTCCCTATCTGCCGTGGGCGTTGGATGATTGAAGGAAGCTGCTCCTAGTACGAGAGGACCGGAGTGGACGAACCGCTGGTGTTCGGGTTGTTATGCCAATAGCATTGCCCGGTAGCTACGTTCGGAATCGATAACCGCTGAAAGCATCTAAGCGGGAAGCGAGTCCTAAGATGAGTCATCCCTAGGAATTTAATTCCTCTAAAGAGCCGTTCGAGACTAGGACGTTGATAGGCAGGGTGTGTAAGCGTTGTGAGGCGTTGAGCTAACCTGTACTAATGACTCGTGAGGCTTAACCATACAACCCAGATGGGTTTGTAGCGTTAATGATGATTACTTTACAAGCACAAAAGAATACGAACTTGATTTAAGTCGAACCAATTATTACTTTATTTAAAGCTATTTAGAATATTTTAAAAGATTCTGAATAGGCAGCTTTTCAAATTTACCAAATTAGTCTGGAAACCATAGCATTGTGGCACCACCTGAACCCATCTCGAACTCAGAAGTGAAACGCAATCGCGCCGATGGTAGTGTGGGGTCTCCCCATGTGAGAGTAGGTCATTTCCAGGCGCCTAATAAACGATAAAGCCCGTTGCTAACGCAACGGGCTTTTTTCGTTTTTAGCCTAGAAATGACCGAACGAACATGGGGAATGTTAAGAGCCCTCACGCAGTGAGGTTCATTCCATGTGATAGTAGGGTGATATCGCTGCGTTCAGCAAACGAAGTTTGATGCTGCGGTAGAGCGCGGAGGATTTATCCGAAGCTGGGCCATTGGAAGGCGCCTCCGCACAGGCGCACTCCTGATTTAACAGTAACTAAGCCACCTTATTAAGGTGGCTTTTTTGCGTCTGGATGTTTTTAAAATATAGATTTTATTACCCATATCCAACGTCAATGTAGTCAGGTGGCTTATCCACTTAAGCACGTACGTGCAATGCCTACCCCCGATGTCGTCCCGCCGCTGAGCGGGGTCCCCAGCTTCATTACTACGTCATTACGCGCTACAAAGCAGCAGAATACTGTGTATTCAAAGCGCTACTTTTTCGCCCCCATGTGAGCCTAGGCGCCTTTCCAGGCGACTCCTCTTTTTGTACCGAAGTAGTTATCCTTGAATGCCTAGGATGGCGTAGGAAAGGGTTTGGGTCTGGGATTTAATAAAGTGTTGGCTGTTTGCTCGAACTTATTAGCACAGATATCAGCTGGCTTATCCCCTTAAGCACGTGGGTACAATGCCACTTTGGTTTATAAATAGTCGACGTCGTCCAGCCGCTGAGCGGGGACCTGCTTCATGACTAGGTAATTACGCGCAACAAAATAGCTGAATACTACTCATACAAAGGGCTACTTTTTCACGCCCATGTGTTCGGCCGTTGCTAATGTGTCTATGGCTAGAATATGGTAACTATCCGGCGTGTCTAGTGTCCGTTTTCGTTAAGTGTTTGACCTGTAGTGTAATACTATTTTTTCTGTATTCGTTAACATGCCTTTAGAGCTACATGCTGGCGTATTCAAAATACCTGCCGCGATTATTAATAGTTTAGTTGTCAATAAGGATGAGTCTAAGATGTCTAAGATCATTACCAGTATTAAAGAGAATGTTTTAATTATTTCTATTCATAGGTCTGAAGCAAAGAATGCTATTAATCAGGAAATGTATCGAGATCTAAATGATGCTTTAAGAAGTGCGATGACCAATGCATCAGTTCGTTCTATCTTAATAAAGGGATTGCCGGAGATATTTTGCGCTGGGAATGACATGAAAGATTTTGTTGCCATGGCAAGGGGAGAGCCAGATAAGTACGCTGGGGGCTTCATGAAATCCTTGATAACTTGTTATAAACCAGTAGTTGCATCAGTGTCTGGTTTTGCCATTGGTATTGGTACAACAATGCTGCAGTTTGTAGATTTTCTTTATGTATCGCCGACAGCCATGTTTCAAACTCCTTTTGTACCTTTAGGATTATGTCCTGAATTTGCATCCAGTATTAGACTGGAGCAAATTATTGGTATGCGCAAAGCACGAGCAATGTTGCTGAGTGGAGAAACCATGGCTGCCGAGGAGTCAGTAGCCTTAGGGTTTTCAACAAAGATGGTAGAAAATCCTGATGAAGTGGCATTTGATAAAGCAGCAGAGCTAGCGCTAATGGCGCCTAATGCAATGCAAAAGACCAAAGAATTGCTAACTTCACAATGCCCGTTATTCGTAGACGCCATTGAAATTGAAAATAAAGCTTTACTGGATCTGGTTACAAAGTCTGAAGCGAAAGAAGCAATCACAGCATTTTTTGAGAAAAGAAAACCAAATTTCGTATGATTATTGCTCTTTACTTAATTATCTTCGATTTTAATTGAAGCGTACAGGTATCATTTATTTGAATTTTCATGTGTCTAAACACAATGGCAGGAATGTTTGTGATTGTTGCTTCTATAATGATTTGTTAGAGCAGGTACTAACCTTGTTACCTCTCAATCTCCAAGGCTAAGAGGTAACAAGTAACTGGGGTTGGACTCAACAAGGACAGTATTTTTGAAACCGACCAGCATTTACTGATAAGGAGTACATCTTACCTCGTTAGAGTTTAGATTAAATTTCCAGCTTGAATGTCTTATTTGTTCTTATGTTGGTAGGGCTTTGTCCTGTCCAGCGCTTGAAGGCTCGTGAAAAAGTACTTAGATCGGTAAAACCTAACTGATAAGTGATTTCAGTCATATTTTCATCGGTGTTTTCTAGCAGGTAGAGTGCACGTTCCATCTTGTATTTCTCGACCACGCCGCGGTAACTTGTGTGGTAGTTAGAAAGGTGGCGGTTGAGAGTTCTGATGTTCATATTCAACTTGGCTGCTAATCCTTTACCCGTTAAATTGAATAGACAATCGGTTTCACCCAATACATTGTATATTTTCAGAATTAGATCATCTTTTTCTATTTTTTCAGCTTCTTTTCGTAGTAAGGATAAAGCTGTAAAATGGATATCAGGCTCGGAGGACGGCAAACTTTGGTACAAATGGCGCTTGGGAATACAAATTTTACGAATGGGGTGTCCTGTGGTTATTTTTATTTTCGTGCGTAGCTCATACTCCTTTTGAGCCGAGTCATCGAAGTAATTTAGCACCATTTGTATCTGTATTTTAAGTTTGTCGTTGGCAGTGATTTCCTTAAGAATCTTCGAAAAGGTCACTATAAATAAGGTGGCGCCCATGTAGCTAATATGGGTCTCTTTATATAGAGGCTCATTGTTGACTACCCAAAGTTCGGCATCTCCTTGCGGGGTCGTATGATAACGGAGACGGATTGGGGCGCTGATGACGGCAGAATACTTGGCCGCAAGTTTCAATAAGGTTTCAAGATCGGGAGCCGTCCAAAGTGTTAGCGAATAACTTCCAAATGTGAGTGGATTAACTCTTTCTGCAATTTTGATGGGCAAATAACGATCTTGACTGTGTTCGAATAATCGATACAGTTTTTTTCGTATATCAAACAAGTGGTAGCGATCTTGATGTGCTGCGGGTTTATTACTAGTCTCCAAGGAATCATTCAGCCCTAGTGATATAGATGCAGCTTCAAGGAGTGTATTCCAGCCTTTGTGCAAGGAAAGAGACTGATGTGCTTTGTTTTCATTTACTATCAAAAGTGCCTCGACATTAGATGGCTCACCAATAACACAGAGTTAATATTAGGTTTATCTTGGAGGTGTAAATCTCACTAGGCGTGTCTATCTAGTAAAGTCTGTGGTCTTTTATATAAATACTCTATCTATAGAGCACAGAACGTCATAACTCTATGGGTTTATGAGAGCTTAATTCAAGATGTCCATTGTGAAAAGTGAAGCTAATCACATTTCGAAGGCTTGACTGACAAGTATGGGTCAACATAGTCCTGCTTTGCATCGAAAGTTTGCATGGCTCCACTATACCTAGTCATCAATTCTAGGGCCTAAAGCAGTATGGGTAGGGCGAGTATGAGATATTTATTAACCAGAGCTCTGTAAAGCGAGTGTAGGTTTTAGCCTTACACTTTCCTATAGGCTAAGTACCATCAAAAGTGCTTGAACGAATAAAGACTCCTAAACGATTCGAGTAAGGTGAGCAATAAAATACATACAGCTTAGTAACCCTGCACGCTAGTTCCGACACGTTACCCCAAATAGAGAGTATTTAGTGGCGCATCCAGTCATGCGTCTGTGCTTTATATACTTATATATGATAATCGTCTCGGTTATTCATATAGATATATAGAAGGTACAAGTATTACTCTAACGGCCTAGGTATGATGGATCTTATCCAGGAGGTAAACCAAAGTAGACGTTACTAGGGGGCATTATGGCTTCTAGCTTGAAATATTAGCTAAATATCAAATGCTAGCGCTGTATAAATAAACGTTTAGCTTGATAATTATGCGCTCAAGCAGGTATGACGGATTTAATGGTTTCTCCCTCTTGCGCTCACATCGAAATCCCCTATAATGCGCATCCACTGACACGGCAAACCAGTCTTCTTAAACGAAGCTGAAACCCAGTCAGGGCAATAAGTAAGCGGTTAAAATTAATTTTTTAAAAGCCCTTGACGCCAACCACGGAGAGTGTAGAATACGCCTCCTCAAGCCAACGACCTAGCGTCAACGGCGGTGCTACTTAGCACCACGCTCTTTAACAATACAAAACAAGAAATCTGTGTGGACACTCACAGGTGTTGAGTTATTCGAAATTGCTTCACTCTTTCTAGTAAAGGATGAGCAATCAAAATTTAACTCGATGAACCACTGAGTGACCATAGCAATATGTAAACTTCGAAAGCCTTCGGGCTTTTGAAAAACAGTATAATTCATTGAGCCGATGTCATCTTCGAAAGAGGATGCATCAAAAGAACTTTAATTGAAGAGTTTGATCATGGCTCAGATTGAACGCTGGCGGCAGGCCTAACACATGCAAGTCGAGCGGAAACAGAAAGTAGCTTGCTACTTTGCTGTCGAGCGGCGGACGGGTGAGTAATGCCTAGGGAACTGCCCAGTCGAGGGGGATAACAGTTGGAAACGACTGCTAATACCGCATACGCCCTACGGGGGAAAGGAGGGGACCTTCGGGCCTTTCGCGATTGGATGTACCTAGGTGGGATTAGCTAGTTGGTAAGGTAATGGCTTACCAAGGCGACGATCCCTAGCTGGTCTGAGAGGATGATCAGCCACACTGGAACTGAGACACGGTCCAGACTCCTACGGGAGGCAGCAGTGGGGAATATTGCACAATGGGCGAAAGCCTGATGCAGCCATGCCGCGTGTGTGAAGAAGGCCTTCGGGTTGTAAAGCACTTTCAGCGAGGAGGAAAGGTAGGTAGTTAATAACTGCTTACTGTGACGTTACTCGCAGAAGAAGCACCGGCTAACTTCGTGCCAGCAGCCGCGGTAATACGAGGGGTGCAAGCGTTAATCGGAATTACTGGGCGTAAAGCGTACGCAGGCGGTTTGTTAAGCAAGATGTGAAAGCCCCGGGCTCAACCTGGGAATTGCATTTTGAACTGGCAAACTAGAGTCTTGTAGAGGGGGGTAGAATTTCAGGTGTAGCGGTGAAATGCGTAGAGATCTGAAGGAATACCGGTGGCGAAGGCGGCCCCCTGGACAAAGACTGACGCTCAGGTACGAAAGCGTGGGGAGCAAACAGGATTAGATACCCTGGTAGTCCACGCCGTAAACGATGTCTACTCGGAATTTGGTGTCTTGAACACTGGGTTCCCAAGCTAACGCATTAAGTAGACCGCCTGGGGAGTACGGCCGCAAGGTTAAAACTCAAATGAATTGACGGGGGCCCGCACAAGCGGTGGAGCATGTGGTTTAATTCGATGCAACGCGAAGAACCTTACCTACTCTTGACATCCATAGAACTCGCTAGAGATAGCTTGGTGCCTTCGGGAACTATGAGACAGGTGCTGCATGGCTGTCGTCAGCTCGTGTTGTGAAATGTTGGGTTAAGTCCCGCAACGAGCGCAACCCTTATCCTTATTTGCCAGCACGTAATGGTGGGAACTTTAGGGAGACTGCCGGTGATAAACCGGAGGAAGGTGGGGACGACGTCAAGTCATCATGGCCCTTACGAGTAGGGCTACACACGTGCTACAATGGTCGGTACAGAGGGTCGCAACGCCGCGAGGTCAAGCTAATCCCACAAAGCCGGTCGTAGTCCGGATCGGAGTCTGCAACTCGACTCCGTGAAGTCGGAATCGCTAGTAATCGTGAATCAGAATGTCACGGTGAATACGTTCCCGGGCCTTGTACACACCGCCCGTCACACCATGGGAGTGGGCTGCACCAGAAGTAGATAGCTTAACCCTTCGGGGAGGGCGTTTACCACGGTGTGGTTCATGACTGGGGTGAAGTCGTAACAAGGTAGCCCTAGGGGAACCTGGGGCTGGATCACCTCCTTACCTATACGACTAACTCAATATTTGCTGAGTGTTCACACAGATAACTTGTTCTTGTTAGAGCGAGAAACGCACCTTTACGGTGTTGTTTGTTCTTTAAAAATTTGGAAAACTGATAGTGTTAATGCGAAAGGGATAATGACTTACTTGTAAGTTGTTATTAATAGCATTAGCGCGAAAAATAAATAAATAATTGAGTTCTCAAACACTTAAATCAAGTGCCGAAGCATAGCAATATGCTTCAAGAGTATTCTTTTGGCGAAAGTAAACACCATTAGTTGCGATACAACAAACTTATGTGGGTTGTATGGTTAAGTGACTAAGCGTATACGGTGGATGCCTTGGCAGTCAGAGGCGATGAAGGACGTAGTAACTTGCGAAAAGCGTTGGCGAGCTAGTAACAAGCATTTGAGCTAACGATATCCGAATGGGGAAACCCACTCACATAAGTGAGTATCACATACTGAATACATAGGTATGTGAGGCAAACCCGGGGAACTGAAACATCTAAGTACCCGGAGGAAAAGAAATCAACCGAGATTCCCCTAGTAGCGGCGAGCGAACGGGGATTAGCCCTTAAGTCTATGGGGTGTTAGTGGAATGAGTTGGAAAGCTCAGCGGCACAGGGTGATAGCCCCGTACATGAAAACTAACCATAGATGAAAACGAGTAGGACGGGACACGTGACATCTTGTCTGAACATGGGGGGACCATCCTCCAAGGCTAAATACTCCTGACTGACCGATAGTGAACCAGTACCGTGAGGGAAAGGCGAAAAGAACCCCTGTGAGGGGAGTGAAATAGAACCTGAAACCGTATACGTACAAGCAGTGGGAGCGGTTCTTGAGACCGTGACTGCGTACCTTTTGTATAATGGGTCAGCGACTTACATTTTGTAGCGAGGTTAAGCGAATAGCGGAGCCGTAGGGAAACCGAGTGTTAACTGCGCGTTTAGTTGCAAGGTGTAGACCCGAAACCCGGTGATCTATCCATGGGCAGGTTGAAGGTTGAGTAACATCAACTGGAGGACCGAACCGACTTATGTTGAAAAATGAGCGGATGACTTGTGGATGGGGGTGAAAGGCCAATCAAACCGGGAGATATCTGGTTCTCCTCGAAAGCTATTTAGGTAGCGCCTCGAGCGAATACCATTGGGGGTAGAGCACTGTTAAGGCTAGGGGGTCATCCCGACTTACCAACCCTTTGCAAACTCCGAATACCAATGAGTACTACTCGGGAGACACACGGCGGGTGCTAACGTCCGTCGTGAAAAGGGAAACAACCCAGACCATCAGCTAAGGTCCCAAAGTTATTGCTAAGTGGGAAACGATGTGGGAAGGCTTAGACAGCTAGGAAGTTGGCTTAGAAGCAGCCATCTTTTAAAGAAAGCGTAATAGCTCACTAGTCGAGTCGGCCTGCGCGGAAGATTTAACGGGGCTAAGCAATACACCGAAGCTATGGGTTTGCTAGTTTACTAGCAAGCGGTAGAGGAGCGTTCTGTAAGCCGTTGAAGGGAAAGGGGTAACCCATCCTGGAGGTATCAGAAGTGCGAATGCTGACATGAGTAACGATAAAGGGAGTGAAAAACTCCCTCGCCGAAAGACCAAGGTTTCCTGTCCAATGTTAATCAGGGCAGGGTAAGTCGACCCCTAAGGTGAGGCCGAAAGGCGTAATCGATGGGAAACAGGTTAATATTCCTGTACTTCTACTAACTGCGATGGAGAGACGGAGAAGGCTAGGCTAGCGCGGCGTTGGTTGTCCGCGTTTAAGGTTGTAGGTTGTATTCTTAGGCAAATCCGGGAATACGCATTAAATTGCAAGACTGAGGACTGATGACGAGTCACTAAGGTGATGAAGTAGTTGATGCCATGCTTCCAGGAAAATCTTCTAAGCTTCAGGTTAGTAGGAATCGTACCCCAAACCGACACAGGTGGTTGGGTAGAGAATACCAAGGCGCTTGAGAGAACTCGGCTGAAGGAACTAGGCAAAATGGTACCGTAACTTCGGGAGAAGGTACGCTCCCAGCGGTGATGAGACTTGCTCTCTAAGCTGCCGGGAGTCGCAGATACCAGGTGGCTGCAACTGTTTATCAAAAACACAGTACTGTGCAAACTCGCAAGAGGAAGTATACGGTATGACGCCTGCCCGGTGCCGGAAGGTTAATTGATTGGGTTATCTTCGGAGAAGCTCATGATCGAAGCCCCGGTAAACGGCGGCCGTAACTATAACGGTCCTAAGGTAGCGAAATTCCTTGTCGGGTAAGTTCCGACCTGCACGAATGGCGTAATGATGGCCACGCTGTCTCCAGCCGAGACTCAGTGAAGTTGAAATTGCGGTGAAGATGCCGTATACCCGCGGCTAGACGGAAAGACCCCGTGCACCTTTACTATAGCTTGGCACTGAACATTGAACCTACATGTGTAGGATAGGTGGGAGACTTTGAAGCAGAGACGCTAGTTTTTGTGGAGTCAACCTTGAAATACCACCCTTGTAGTTTTGATGTTCTAACTTAGGCCCCTGAATCGGGGTTGAGGACAGTGTCTGGTGGGTAGTTTGACTGGGGCGGTCTCCTCCCAAAGAGTAACGGAGGAGCACGAAGGTTGGCTAAGTACGGTCGGACATCGTACGGTTAGTGCAATGGCATAAGCCAGCTTAACTGCGAGACATACACGTCGAGCAGGTACGAAAGTAGGTCATAGTGATCCGGTGGTTCTGTATGGAAGGGCCATCGCTCAACGGATAAAAGGTACGCCGGGGATAACAGGCTGATACCGCCCAAGAGTTCATATCGACGGCGGTGTTTGGCACCTCGATGTCGGCTCATCACATCCTGGGGCTGAAGTCGGTCCCAAGGGTATGGCTGTTCGCCATTTAAAGTGGTACGCGAGCTGGGTTCAGAACGTCGTGAGACAGTTCGGTCCCTATCTGCCGTGGGCGTTGGATGATTGAAGGAAGCTGCTCCTAGTACGAGAGGACCGGAGTGGACGAACCGCTGGTGTTCGGGTTGTTATGCCAATAGCATTGCCCGGTAGCTACGTTCGGAATCGATAACCGCTGAAAGCATCTAAGCGGGAAGCGAGTCCTAAGATGAGTCATCCCTAGGAATTTAATTCCTCTAAAGAGCCGTTCGAGACTAGGACGTTGATAGGCAGGGTGTGTAAGCGTTGTGAGGCGTTGAGCTAACCTGTACTAATGACTCGTGAGGCTTAACCATACAACCCAGATGGGTTTGTAGCGTTAATGATGATTACTTTACAAGCACAAAAGAATACGAACTTGATTTAAGTCGAACCAATTATTACTTTATTTAAAGCTATTTAGAATATTTTAAAAGATTCTGAATAGGCAGCTTTTCAAATTTACCAAATTAGTCTGGAAACCATAGCATTGTGGCACCACCTGAACCCATCTCGAACTCAGAAGTGAAACGCAATCGCGCCGATGGTAGTGTGGGGTCTCCCCATGTGAGAGTAGGTCATTTCCAGGCGCCTAATTAGTATTTAAGCCCGCTACGATGTAGCGGGCTTTTTTACGTCTGGAATTTGTTGTTTCCCAGGCGCACTCCTGATTTTACAGTGACTAAGCCACCTTATTAAGGTGGCTTTTTTGCGTCTGGGATTTAATAATATTTTGGCTGTTTAGCTCGAACTTATCGGTACCCATATCCACGTCAATGTAGGCAGGTGACTTATCCACTTAGGAAGGCATGAATGCCTACCCCCGATGTCGATCCGCCGCTGAGCGGGCTCTCCCGCTACGAAACCAAGTTTCTCCGCGTTCAATTATGGCTGAATACTGCGTATTCAAAGCGCCGTAATTTCACCCCCATGTGTCCACTTCGTGGACTACGAGAGTTGCTCATTTCCAGGCACCTAATTAGTATTTAAGTCCGCTACGATGTAGCGGGCTTTTTTACGTCTGGGATTTAATAAAGTGTTGGCTGTTTAGCTCGAACTTACCAGTACCCATATCCAACGGCAATGTAGGTAGGTGGCTTAGCTACTTAAGCGCGTACTTCAGATGTCGACCGCCCTATGTCTCCACTGCGTGGATCTAGTTGGTCATTGCTAGGGGATGATTTCTTTGTACTGAAAGTACTTATCCTTGAGTGTCAAAGATGGTGTAGGAAAGATGGTGTAGGAAAGAGGGGGGGGTAAAACTTGGGGAAATGCCTGAATGCGGGTGTCGTTTCCATTTTTTATAGAGGATTAGATGAGGTGCCGGACTTTTTCATAAGAATTAAACGTTCAGCACCTCAGTCGTGGATGAGACCTTGCTGATATTAAGCTTGATGAATCGCCAGAAACTTCAGCAGCGCCTCGACGGCGAAGTTGCGAATATCATCTTTCTCCATAAAGATCTCATGACGGGCATTAGGAATTTTGACTAGTTGGCATTGACCGCCGACGGCATGATTTTGAGCCAAGTTATCGACCACAGTGTCCATCTCAGCCTGAAGAATAAGTATTGAAGTGGTGCTATGCCTAGCAGCTTCTACTAGCTTAGGGCCGACATCTATAGACTCGACCAGCCAATGGTTGGTGGGAGAGCCTAGCTGTAATTCCGGGCGTAGCTGGTAAAGGTGTCTGTAATCCTCATAACGAGCCTGGCTGCTAGTTAGATCATTCTTAGGGAAGTCATCAGCGTGATAATCCTTACCGCCCAATACGTAGTTAGGCTCAGCATTATCTTTTGTGTCGAGTAGATTTGCTAGCCAGCGGATGAATCGGCTACAGAGCGGCAGCTTGATTCCGTACATAGGTGCAGAGAAAACGGCTGCGGTGAAGGTGTTCGGGTACTTGTCCATGTAGAGAGTGCCGATGGCACCACCCATAGAATGGCCTACTAGAAAAAGTGAACGATACTGTTTTGGTGTAACCACTGCGTCGATAAAGAAAGCTAAATCATCAATATAGCTACTAAATTTATCAATATAACCATGATGGGGATTGCTTGTGGTGCGAGTCGACAGCCCTTGACCACGATGATCTACAGCGAAGACACTGTAGCCCTGATTATAGAGATCGAAGATAAGCTCTTTATATTTAAGGTAAGACTCGATGCGACCGTTGCTGATGACTATGGCTCTTTCACTGCCTGGGTGTTCAATATACATGTAAGCGAGAGAGATATTGTCAGATGTTTTTATTTCTGACTCAGTCACTCTGTCCCAGAATGCCTGCTGCTCTTGGGTATTGAGCATTAGCTCAGAAGATAGTGGTTTAGTTTGGATATTAACTCGATCATTCATTTGTGATTCGACGGCTATAGACATGATCTCTACTGGGGTGATGTATGCTGTTTGCCAGTGTAACACAGAGTAAAAAGCCCCAGCGAGTAACGAGTATCTCTGGGGCTTAGCATCTATTTTTGTTGTTTCTGATAGGAGATAAAGTCTGTTATCTGTTGCTCTAACACAGACATAGGTACCGAACCATTTTCTAAGATGGCATCATGGAAGGCTCTGATATCAAACTTGTCACCGAGTTCCGCTTCAGTCTGATTTCGCAGACGCTTAATGGTGAGCTCACCTATCTTGTATGACAAGGCTTGGCCCGGCCATGAGATATACCTATCTATCTCTGTGGTGACATTGTGCATGGATAGAGCCGTGTTACCGGCCATAAAGTCCAGCGCCCGCTGTCGACTCCAGCTCTTAGCGTGCATGCCTGTGTCGACGACTAGGCGAGCCGCGCGCCACATCTCATAGGTTAGACGGCCAAAGTTACTGTAGGGGTCTTGATAGAAGCCGGCTTCTAAGCCTAGATACTCGGAGTAGAGCCCCCAGCCTTCGCCAAAGGCCGAGATATAACTATAACGGCGGAAGTTTGGCAGCTTGGTGAGTTCCTTATTGAGTGAGATCTGTAGATGATGGCCTGGTACGGCCTCGTGCAACGTCAGAGCCTCCAGTTCATACAGAGGCCGTTTATCTAAGGCATAGGTGTTAACCCAGTAATAACCTGCCTCATCGTCTCTGTTAGAGCCTGAGTAACGCCCTGTGGTGTACTTAGGTGCTATCTCGGCTGGTACGGCTTGAATGCCATATGGGGTTCTGGGTAACTTGCCAAAGTATTTAGGTAGCATGGCATCGGCCTTCTTGGCTATAAATGCTGCTTCTTTCAATAGTTCTTCGGCTGTTTTGGGATAGAATCTAGGGTCTGTTCTTAAAAAATGCAGGAACTCGGCGAAGGAACCTTTGAAGCCAAGGGAATCTATTATGGCCTGCATCTCTCCCCTGATGCGTTTAACCTCTTTCAATCCCAGTTGATGGACCTCATCTGAAGTCATGTCTAAGGTAGTGTAATAGCGGACTCGGTTCTCGTAGAAGGCGGCACCATCGGGTAGGCTGGCACAAGCGATATCTGTGCGGGCGCCGGGAATATATTCCTTGGTCATGAAGTCATAAAATGCCTGATAGAGTGGCAGTACCTTCTGCTCTATGATTATTTTCCCTTGAGCCGTCAGGGCATCTTTCTGAACCTGAGTAAAATGTTTGGGATACTGGGTGAAAGGTTCGAAGTAGCCACTGTCTTTTACTGGAACCATAAAGGCGCTAATGCTGTCTTCGAAGCCATTGAGGGTGACTCTTGGCGGAGTTATCCCAGACTTTAAGCCCTGTTTCAACCAGTAGGTTTGCTGAGCGAAGTAACTAGCCAGGTTTGATAGCTTGGCAATATAGTTGTCATAATCTTGCACTGTAGCGAATCTTGCCTTGGCAATAGAGGCTATATAAGCATGAAAGCCGCTCTCGGCTGTGATAGGAAGATAATGATCCTTGTATCGATAGAGGTCGACACTGTTTTGCAGTTGTCCCTGTAGAATTTGAGCATTTATCTTGTCCTCTTTTGAGAGGCTATCCTTGTCTAAAGCCTTGAGCGTGGTGACTAGTGTTTGCTTTCTTTGATTGAGGTTAGCCAAGTTTTCCGGAGATAGATCGGGCAATTTACCGGCTGCACTGGCATCACCCTCAGAGAAAGCCTGTGATGGGTCGCTATCGAGTTTAATCTGCCAATCTGTCTCAATTATCGCCTTGAGTCTTGGATCGCTAACTCCTACAGTCACTGGATTGTAGGTGATGCTATTCTCGGTGCTTGCGAAAACTAGAGCCGATTCGGTTGAGGCTGGATTTATTTGGCAGGCGCTCAGGGCTATTACTAATAGGCTGGGGGCAAAAATCTTACGCATAACGGCGGCCTTTATTATTGTTATTGGTTATTTTGTCCCCGATTATGCCCTAGGGTTAAGGTCTTTGTCAGTGTTAGTTAGTAACTTGATACAAAATAGTTAATTAGACGCAAAAAAGCCGACATATTGTCGGCTTAAGATTAACTAGGCGTCAGCTAAAAGATATTAATTAGATCACTCTAGAGAACTGCTGTTGACGTGCTTTTTCACGGTAGTAGATATCGAAGCATATACAGATATTACGGATTAATAGTCTACCCGTTGGGCTGATGGTGATCTTCCTATCTGCAATATTGACTAGCTTGTCATCGATAAAGGTTTGTAGCAGCTTTAGATCTTCATGGAAGTAGTCTTCGAATTGTATGTCTAGCTTGTCGTCAATTTGTGCCATATCTAATTCGAAGTGGCAGATAAGCTGTTTAATGACCACACGACGAATTTCATCGTCACGGTTTAGATCACAACCTTTCCATAACGCATGTCCATTAGCATCGATAGACTCGAAGTAAGGACGGATATCTTTCTGGTTCTGGGCATAACAATCGCCAATCTGGCTGATTGAAGAGACGCCCAGGCCTAATAGATCACATTCTTCCTGGGTGGTATAGCCCTGGAAGTTTCTGTGTAGTCGTCCTTCATTTTGCAAGATAGCTAGCTCATCATCGGGCTTGGCGAAGTGATCCATGCCAATATACTGATAACCTGCACCGGTTAAGGTTTCGATTGTCTGGTGCAACATCTCAAGTTTCTGTTGTGGTGAAGCCAGATCTTCATCTTTAATCTTACGTTGGGCCGCGAAGCGTGAAGGCAGATGGGCATAGTTAAAGACTGAAAGACGATCAGGGTCCAGGTCTAAGACTCGCTGCATGGTTTCTGCAAAGGTTGCTGGTGTCTGGTGAGGCAGACCATAGATGAGGTCTATGTTGGTTGAGACGAAACCTAGTTCTTTAGCCTTAGCCATAAGATCGAAGATGAACTGTTCATCTTGCTCGCGGTTAACCGCAATCTGAACCTTCTTGTTGAAGTCTTGAACGCCGATAGATATGCGATTAAAGCCAGCTTCTTTAAGCGTATCTAACATGGTTAGTTCGATTTCACGGGGATCCACTTCAATGGAGTACTCGCCGACTTCGGCTACATTAAAGTTGGCCTTGATTAGCTCAGATAGGTTAAGGATCTGATCAGGACGCAGGAAGGTGGGTGTTCCACCGCCCCAATGGATCTGGGTGACGAGATAGTCCTTAAACAGAGGTGCACGTTTGATAATTTCCGTCGCCAGATACTCTAGATATTGGTCGGCTTTATGTTGGTGGCGAGTGATGACCTTATTACAGCCGCAGTAATAACAAATCTTGGCGCAGTATGGAATATGGATATATAAAGAAAGCTTATCACTCTTGCTATTTTTAATTGAAGTCAGCAATTTCTCTTCGGTGAAGGAGTCATCGAACTCAAGCGCCGTAGGATAAGAGGTATAACGGGGACCGCTGTAATTGTATTTTTCGACCATTGACTGATCCCAACTAATTTGGGTGGGCTGTTTCAAGGCGTGTCCTCTGGAATGATAGTTTAGCAATATATAAAGTATGCATGCTTATGGGTTCAATAACCTTGATCTAAGTTGTATAAATTGAAGCTGAATCATTAATTCGACGGTTTCAGCTGGGGGAATACCTGGCAAACAAGAGCACTCACTTGGGCTCTTATGCAGACTTTATAAGCAGGCTTATGGGGTGGGAAAATTAGGGCTTATCTAGAGCTTACTGAATAGAAGGGCTTAATCAAGTTAATGGAGCTGACTCGGTGTAAAACTGATGAGTTGTTTAGCTTCTTCAAGGATCTCTGTTTCGAGTTCTGCTTCGGAGCGCATACGGGAAAAATCCAACTTCATGCGCTGTTGCTTCTCTAATGTTTTACGTTTATCCATTATGGGATGATCTTGGATAATCGCAAAATGTTTGAAAATAGCCGGATATCGAGCTTCTACTTGCTCAGACATAGATAAAATACTGAACAGTTTGGCTATTCTCATGACGCCTTCTGAAAGCTCACAGCGATCTTCTAACATAGCGGTGGCAATATAGCGGATGCTATTTAAGTGTTCGTCTTGGCGTGCCTGATTGATGTCAGCCAACTCTTGTTGATGTTTCTTTTTTTGACTGCTTTGCTTACGCAGTTTAAGTAACAAGGCTATGGCATAGCCCGTAAGGGCGGCAATGATGATAAAACCTATGACGATAAGCGTTGTTGTCATGCTCTGTCCTGCTGAAAATAGAGAGCTAAAAAAATGGCATCGATAAGATGCCGTTTCAATATAGAACTAAGAGTTAATCTTTATTCTGGTAGTCTTTCAGCAGATCGGCACCTGATTCAAACTTATCCAATAAGTCGTCGTCGCTAACCGTAGGTGTAGACTGAACAATCTGGCCTAGATCCTCTTCCTCAGTGATGCCTAAGCGATCCATGAGTGCTTCGATCTGATTAAGTGTCTTGTTGAGCCACTTCTGATCGTCTTGGCCTAGTTCTTTACCCTCTTCGAGCATATCGAGTAGTTGGTTTAGTCTTGGATCTTCTTCGAGCTTAAATAGTTTCTGCTCATCGGTCAGTTTTGGACCTTGGTCTTTCTTAGGGGCGATCACTTGGACTTGGCTTGGAAGATCAAGTTTTATTGCCTTCTTGCTACCATGTCGTGGATCTTTTCTGCTGGAAGTCGAACCATCACTTCCACCGACCATATTGGCATTGTGACGGCTTCCTGCCTTGTTTCCTGATTTTTTCTTCTTGCCTTCAAGACCACGATCACTCTTCTTGGTTCTTGGGGCTAGCTTAGGCGCATTTTCATTGGCTTTACGGGTTTTCTTAGAGTGTGACATGGTTTTTCTCAATAACTGGTAATACAAATTTAGATATAAATGCGCTGATTACAGATCAATAAGCGAACTTTGGCCGCGTTTTATATCAGATCCTGATGGTTTTTGCACCAAGATGAGATCATTTGCTGCGAATAATAGCTTAAAACCTGCCTGTTCGGCTAGGAACTCGAAGGTATCTGTCTGATAAAAGCTGACATGAGTAAGGTTGTTCTTGTGATGCCACCTTTCGAAAGCGTGGATCTCGGTGAGTAACTTAGTGTTTATTGCTAGCCAGGCACCGGGTTTCAGGAGCTTACATAGCAGTGACCATTCTTTGAATGGGAAGCGGAAATGCTCGAATACCCGATAACAGCAAATAAAATCATATTCTTGCTTCAGTAGACTACGGTCAGGACAAAAATAAGGATCGTATTGACGTAATTCATGCCCTTGTGCGCTTATTGTATCCAGCGTCTGAGTATCGGCTAAGCGGCCGAAATTAAGCCCAGTTAAAGGATGCTCCGTTTCCTGTGCGATCTGCTGTATCAGGCTGAGTAAAAACTGTTTAAGGGGCTTTTGGTATTTGCTGGCACTCAGTTGATATCGCTTTTTTTCTACCTGGGGGGGGAGATGTGAGTTGGCATCGGAGAATACCAGCTGACAGTGATGGCAGATGTAGCAACTGCGTTTTCTATCTTGATTAAATAGTGAGGTGTTTTCGTTGTGACAAAGAGGACATCTAAGCATATAGGTACAGTTTTGCTCACTATCGATAGGAATCGTAATATTTTGCCATAAAAAAAGGCGACAGTACGACTGTCGCCTTCAAAAAGTGTCAGAGACACCAATTCTTATTTCAAGTATCCGTACTTGCTATGCGACTTTCCCGGTCAATTTCCATCTTATTTTAGTCTGCTTTCCATGCATGCATTTTTAGTTTTCGGTCTTCCAGACGCTTTCTTAATAGTCCTGAGTCATCCTGACCACAGCTTCCGTAGATGGTCTTCATGACACATCACAATCCTATCGTCATCTATGACGCCTAATATAACCATCCTTGTTAGGTTTTCGTTCGTTCAGCGAGTTAAGGTTCTAAACTGATAACTGAGTATCCGCTAAACGCTTTTCTCTGAACATGTAAGGCAGTGCTATTAAAGCTAAATGGCTTTTAACCATATTCCTTACAAAAATTCTTCTGACCTGGATTTCAACTGAAATCACGACTCTTATTATTTTTATTGAGTGGTCTTAATTATATTATTGTTATTGAATTTATTTATTCTTATATCTTAAATGTAATCGATACCGAAAACTGTAAGTTATTATTTGATATTTTATACAAACAGATGGGTTCATCCCGGTACGTGTCAATTAAACCTAAAACTGTGATCTCTGTCAAGTAAGTTTTCTTGGGTAGTTTACGTAAAGGTAAGCTCCGTGTTGTTAAAAAAGGTGGTCAAACCACCTTTTTTAACATGCCGTAAACTTACTTAAGGCTTGATATATATTTAGATAATGCTTCGATATCGTCGCTGGTAAGCTTCTTGGCAATATCTTGCATCATGCCATTTAAGTCGTTGTTACGATTTGTATCGCTAAACTTATTAAGCTGTATTTTTAGGTAATTGGCATGTTGACCACCGATAGCCGGAAAGCCTGCTAACTCAACTCCCGCCCCTTCAGGACCGTGACAAGCGATACAAGCGGTAATGCCGCGAGTCATGTCGCCACCCTTGTATAGCTGCTCACCTAAAGCTGGTATATCTTTTACTTCAACCGCAGATTTAGTTTGTGAAGAATAGTATGCAGCGACATCTTCGATATCTTGATCGCTAAGCATCATAGCCATACCACCCATTATTGGATCGTTACGGCCCTCTTTACCGCCTGTTTTAGCAGCACTACGGAAATCATGTAGCTGCTTCATCAGGTAGCTAGCTTGTTGTCCGGCAAGCTTTGGATACATGTCTATTACGCTGTTACCATCTACACCGTGACAGGCAGAACAAACAATTGCTTTAGTTTTTCCCACTTCTGCATTGCCTTCAGCCATTGCAGGCGAAGAGATACAGGCTAACACTGATAGTGCAAGAGCTAACTTTTTCATGGCGTTCCAACTTATTTGTTAAATTTTTTGTCCTGAGCTTACTAGCTGAGCCCGCAAGCGTGATAAAATGCTACTTATGTGATCGGGGTAATATTTTACACGAAATTGTGAAAATGTAAGCAACTCTTCGATATTTATAGTACAAACATAACATTTTTGGAGTCAGCAGTGACTGAATCTCGTATTGATTTTCGTAAAGCCAAGTTTTTAATCAGTGCCCCCGATATAGCACATTTAGATGAGTACCTGCCTGGAGACGCCGGAATCGAAATTGCTTTCGCTGGCCGTTCGAATGCTGGTAAGTCTAGCGCCTTGAACCTTATTACAGATCAAAAAAGTCTGGCACGAACCAGTAAGACTCCAGGAAGAACCCAATTAATCAATGTGTTCGAACTGGATGAGCATCGTAGATTGGTGGATCTTCCTGGTTATGGTTTCGCTCAAGTACCACTGGCATTGAAGAAAAAATGGCAGAAAGCTCTGGGTGAATACCTACAGGAACGTAAGTGTCTAGGTGGCATGGTGGTCTTGATGGACATAAGACATCCATTGAAAGATCTCGATATGCAGATGATCGAATGGGCGGTTGAGAGCGATATTCCTGTGCTAGCTTTGTTAACAAAAGCTGACAAAATGAAGCAGAGCGAACGCATGAAGATGGTCAATGAAGTCAGAAAGCATCTGGCTGATTTTGATGACCGGGTTAAAGTAGAGCCTTTCTCTTCACTTAAAGGTATAGGTAAGGCTAAAGTTTTAGATATTTTAAATACCTGGTGCCATCCGCAATGGTTGATCGACGCATTAGCGGAAGCTGAGGCAGAGGAAGCTGCAGAGGAAAAAAACTCTGCTAGTCATTCTGAAGCTAAGGGATAATGGTTACTTAATTTAGTAACAAACTATAAATAAAATAGCGCTTTCCATTTTTTGGAAGGCGTTTTTTTTGGCTTATATTTTGATCTTGGTGGAAATTAACTTTGGAAGAGAGGAATTACAGGCAAAAAAATAGCCGACGGAATAACCATCGGCCCAATTAGCTCTTTTGGGGAGAAGCTAAATTCAACAAGACTCAAGCGTCATCAAGATTGACTAAATGACCCTCAATGAAGACAGCATAGCGCGAATCAAATCACATTTAAAGTAATTACTCTAAAATTTATTTAGGGCGAAAAAAAGCCCCAGCAAAATAAATTGCTGAGGCGCCATAATTTGGCTGTTCACTTATATACTAAGTGAAATAAAAAGGTTTGAAAGATAGAACATCTTAACCTCTGTACCCTACGCCGAGAATAATACCCCATTGGACGTTATTTGGAAAACTGTTTTTCATTAAATGCGTCAACATTGTGAGATGTATCTAACGTTTTGGTAGGGTAAATGTTGTTTTTTGATGGGTAATTACCATTATACTGGTGGAATTTGAATCGCTTAGCTTGTTAAGCTTGAAAAATCATCGCTTACTGTTCTTTTTTGCTATTTAGTGTTTTTATTCTAATAAGTTTTTGGCTTTTACTGTTTCAGCAGGAGAACACCTGTCTCGTATTCAGATGTAGCTAATAGATATTATGAAACTAATGAATTAAAGATAAAATATAAAAGCCCCTGATAAGTATCAGAGGCTCTTCGGCTGGCTCCTAATGAGTCTATTGGTGCTTAATGAGCTTGTTCCCAGTTGTCACCTATGCCTGCTTCCGCAAGAAGCTCCACATCCAGGCTGACCGCATCCGCCATCAGCTGGCAAACCTTCGCCTGCATCTCTTCAGCCCTATCGCTGTCGACCTCGAACACGAGTTCATCGTGAACTTGCATGATCATGTCTATCTCACCATGAGTTTCGGTAGCTATCCAATGGGCTATGTTGATCATGGCCTTCTTGATGATATCCGCAGCAGTGCCCTGCATAGGCGCGTTAATCGCAGCTCGTTCTGCAGCTTGGCGTCTCATGGCATTTCTATCTTTAATGGCTGGAAGGTAAAGTCGACGACCGTAGAGCGTAGAGACATAACCAAGATCTGCGGCTTCGGCACGAGTCTCTTCCATATATTTGAGTACACCTGGGTAACGTTTGAAATAGGTGTCGATATACTTTTGCGCCTCAGGGCGAGGAATGTCTAACTGCTTAGCAAGCCCAAAAGCTGACATGCCATAAATGAGTCCGAAGTTTACCGCTTTAGCGCGGCGGCGTTGTTCAGTGGTGACTTCACCGAAGTCTACATCGAACACTTCGGCTGCGGTTGCCCTATGAATGTCTTTTCCAGCGGCGAAAGCCGTGAGTAGTCCCTCGTCTTGAGAGAGGTGAGCCATGATGCGTAACTCTATTTGTGAGTAATCCGCCGCGAGTACCTTCTTGCCTTCACGTGCAATGAAGGCGTGACGTATTCTGCGACCCTCTTCGGTACGAATAGGGATATTTTGCAGGTTTGGCTCGCTGGAAGACAGGCGTCCGGTTGCCGCATTGGCCTGGTGATAACTCGTGTGTACCCGGCCACTTTTCGCGTTGACCATGAGGGGTAACTTGTCGGTGTAGGTACTCTTTAGCTTAGCTAAGCTTCTGTGTTGCAGTATGATCTTAGGCAGTGGGTAATCTAAGGCTAACTCGACTAATACTTCTTCGGCGGTCGAAGGTGCACCTTTAGGCGTCTTCTTGATAATGGGATAGCCCAATTTCTCAAAAAATAGCACCTGAAGCTGCTTAGGTGAACTTAAGTTGAATTTCTCACCGGCAATCTCGAAGGCTTTTTGCTCTAGTTCATCTATGGTTCTGGCTAGCTCTCCACTTTGCTGGCCTAACATCATGCTATCAATTAAAACGCCGCCACGCTCAATATCAGATAGTACTTGGATGAGTGGCAGTTCAATATCGGTAAATACCGAAGCCAGTTCAGGTTCTTTCTCTAGCCTTGGCCATAAGTGCTGGTGCAACCTAAGGGTGATGTCTGCATCTTCTGCGGCGTAAGGAGCTGCAGTTTCTAGGTCAATCTGATTGAAGGTGAGTTGTTTGACACCTTTACCAGCGATCTCTTCGAAGCTGATATTCTTGTGACCTAGATATTTAAGTGCCAGATCATCCATGTTGTGCTTAGTCGCGACTGAATTGAAGACATAAGACTCGAGCATAGTATCGAAGGCTATGCCTTGTAGTTTAATGCCTACATTGGCAAAAATACTGATGTCGTATTTAAGGTTTTGGCCTACCTTCTTCAGCTCGGGATTTTCCAGTAGAGGTTTGAGTTTTGCTAGGGCTTCAGCCTGATCCAGTTGCTCTGGTGCATCAAGATAGTCGTGGCCTAATGGAAGGTAGGCTGCCTTACCCGCTTCTATAGCGAAGGAGATACCGACTAGCTTAGCATCCATATAGTTGAGACTGGTAGTCTCTGTATCTATGGCGATAAGGTCTGCATTAGCTAGCTTATCTATCCAGAGATCTAACTCCTCATGGGTGTATATAGTGGTGTATTCGGTTTGAATATCTTGTTTGATCACCTCTTCATCGGTATTTTTTTCGCTTTTACCCGAGTCCGTCTTATTATCGAGTACATCGGCTAACCAACGTTTAAATTCCATTTCGCCGAAACACTCAATCAATTCATCCCGGTCAGCCGGCTTGATAGTGAGATCTTGCCAGTCTTGTTCCAGTTCAACATCTAACTTAATAGTCGCCAACGCATAGGATAGCTTGAGTATCTCACTGTGCTCGGCAAGCTTGGCCGGCATGGTTTTAGAGCCTCTAAAGCCTAGCTCCGGCATTTTCTCTGGAGCTGCAAGGATCTTATCTATGCCGCCGGCACCGGTTAACATTGCCACGGCAGTTTTCTCGCCTACACCAGGAAGTCCTGGAATATTATCGGACTTGTCTCCCTGAAGAGCCAATAAGTCGATAATAAGTTCGGGTCCAACACCAAATTTCTCGGTGACCTCAGCCGGACCCATGATGGTATTGGTCATGGTGTTGATCAGTGTGACATTCTCATCGACGAGCTGAGCCATATCCTTATCGCCAGTACTGATAAGCACGGCTCTGCCGCTTTTACTCGCTTGGGTTGAGATAGTGCCTATGACATCATCGGCTTCGACTCCAGAGATACATACTAGAGGCAGTCCCATAGCGCGTATAATTCTATGAAGTGGTTCTATCTGAGTGCGAAGGTCATCGGGCATAGGCGGCCTTTGGGCCTTGTAATCTTCATACATGTCGTTACGGAAGGTTTTACCTTTCGCATCGAAAACTACCGCCATCTGAGTCGGTTCATACTGCTTGAGAAGACTGCGTAACATGTTAATTACGCCATAAACTGCGCCGGTGGCTTCACCCTTAGAATTGGTTAGATGTGGTGGTGAATAATAGGCACGATAAAGGTAGGAGGAGCCATCTACTAGAACTAATGGATTTTCGGCAATTTTAGGCATAATTTAGGTTTCGATTTAGGTTTCAAGAGCTGTGAATAACTCTGATTTTGAGTGCATTTTTGATATTGACGCTAGCATGCCACAGAAGGGAAATTTCAGCCACGTCAAATAACACACTGCCTGTGGATAAGTCTGTGAGTTAAACTTGTAATTCGTTGGGGAAGTGAGTTATATGACAGAAAGGGTTTACTTGTAAGTCATTGATTTAAAGTGGTAACTGAAAAAAGCGTGAGCTAGACATTAGTTTCTTGAAAATCATCTTAATTTGTGGACTTAATTATTCTACTGGCTTTCTAGACTCTAGTGCTGGCTAAATATTCAGCGCTTGGTAAAGTTGATGCACTAACTTAGCACGAAAAATAATCGGATCAAGGCTTTTGTTGTCATATTGTTAATTTAAAAGATATATGGAGATTAGTTTTAATGAAAAAAATAGCAGTCTTATTGAGTGGCTCCGGTGTATTCGATGGTAGTGAGATACATGAATCTGTTTTATCTATGTTAGCGCTTTCAAAGCTGGGCGTGGATTACCAATGTTTTGCACCCAATATTTTACAGATGCATGTAGTTAATCACCTAACTGGTGAGGTGGAATCGCTGCAAAGTAGAAATGTTTTAGTTGAATCGGCTCGTATTGCCAGAGGCGAAATAAAGGCGACCGAAGAGCTTGAACTCGATGAATTTGATGCCTTGATCATTCCTGGTGGTTTCGGGGCCGCGAAAAACTTATGTAACTTTGCCACTAATGGTAGTGATTGCGTAATTGCACCAGAAGTCGCAAGTTTTATCGGCCAGTTTGCCGATAGTTGCAAGCCAGTTGGATTTATCTGTATCGCGCCGGTAATGATCCCCCTTCTGTATGGTGAGGGGGTTATAGGCACTATAGGTAATGACAGCGAGACTGCTCAAGCCTTTAACTTGATGGGAGGCAAGCACCAGGCGGCTGTGGTTCAGGACATAATAGTAGATGAGATAAACAAGGTAGTGAGTACCCCGGCATATATGTTGGCGGCTAATATCGCTGAAGCGAGTGTGGGTATCGAGAAGCTAGTGAAGAAAGTGGTTGAGATGATAGGGTGAGAGATGAGCGCTTCTAGTACGGCACTGCGTGCCTTCGAGAACGCTGCGCTTGGAGAACGCCAACAAGTTGGCTACGAGGAGAGAGCAAAGCTTGAACTCGTGTTCTCGTTTTCGTGTAGCGAGGCTCTCGAAGGCGTTCTTTAGTCGTCCTTAAAGTGACAAAGTCACTTCTTCGAAGCAGCTCTGCTGCGGACTATCTCTTAATTCTTTTACTATCAATCAGGCCTTGTCCTAGGCCGACGAGTAATCCACCTATGTGGGCGCCATTGGCGATAGATAGTCCAAACATATCTGTGAAGCCAAATATTAACCAGATTAGCATAAAGCCCATGTAGGCTGGTGGCAGGCCTATGCCTAATTCGGGGCGCTTGTTACCCATGATCCAGGTATAACCAACGACGGCATAGACAACACCGGATAGACCGCCAAAATGTGGCCCGCCGACAAAGTACTGGACTATATTAGGTAAGGTTCCAGCTACTAGCAGTAAGGTGAGCAGTGGAGTTAGGCCTAATTTATTCTCTATTTTTCCTCCCAGATACCACCACCAGAGCAAGTTAAAAATAATATGCAGGGCGGAGAAGTGCAGTAGGCTTGGGGTGAACAGTCGCCAAAATTCACTCAGGCTAGATCCGGGAACGGCATTAAAAAATGATAGCTGCTGGTATATAGGCTCGGCAAAACCCAGATTAAATCCTGCATACACTAAGATGCAGATGAAGATAACACCTAAGGTCAGCGGGCCTGCTCCGGTAATAAATTGTGTGACCAATTGCAGGGAGGGGGAGCCGTAGTCTAGCTTAAGCTTACTATCACCATTATCCCAAGAAGCCTGCAGATACTTAGGATCATGAGGGTTGTGGATAAACAGGTCAAATTCTTGTCTGGCACGAATACTATGATGGTCATTGAGTACACAAATACTGACCCCCTGTTCGGCAGGTAAGATTTTACACTCAATTTTTTCGCCTTTAAGGTAATCGATTAGCGCTTGAGCCGCTCGCTCATTGGGGAGCCTGCCTATCTCTACCATAGGATATCCTTTATGGGATTTATTAATTTATGCGTTTGCTTCGTGCCAAGCCTGGTAGCCACCGTCAAGGCTATAGACATCATCGAATCCCTGCTCGACTAAGTATTGTGCCGCGCCTTGGCTGCTGATGCCATGATAACAGATAACAATAATAGGCTTATCCATATCGGCTTCTGCTACGTAATTAGCAAGGTTTTCGTTATTGAGATTAACCGCACCTTGCACATGACCCGATGCAAAGCTGGTAGCATCGCGAATATCTACGATCTGAATATCTGAGTTAGTCTGTGCGAGCTGAATCAATTGATTGACACTAAAATGTTGGAAGTTAGACATAGAACCTTACTGCAAAAATGAGGGCTTAGATTAATTGTGCGATAAGGGGCCGCAATAGTACAGCCCCTTAGCACAGTGATAAAAGTTAATCCCAGCTAAGGATAACTTTACCCGATTGACCCGAACGCATGGCATCGAAGCCTTGCTGGAAGTCATCGATCTTGTAGTGATGAGTGATAATTGGTGAGATATCTAAACCCGATTGGATCAGGCTGGCCATCTTGTACCAGGTTTCGAACATCTCACGGCCATAGATACCCTTAATGATCAATCCTTTAAAGATAACCTTGCTCCAGTCGATGGCCATGTCATCGCCAGGAATACCTAGCATGGCAATTTTACCGCCGTGATTAATGGTATCTAGCATAGAGTGGAATGCACTGGGTACTCCAGACATCTCCAATCCGACATCGAAGCCTTCTGTCATGCCAATTTCAGTCATGACATCTTCCAACTTCTCTTTAGCAACATTGACCGTACGAGTCGCGCCCATTTTCTTTGCCAGTTCGAGCCTGTATTCGTTGACGTCGGTGATCACTACGTGACGAGCACCAACATGACGACATACTGCTGCCGCCATAATACCGATAGGACCGGCTCCGGTGATCAATACATCTTCACCGACTAAGTCGAAAGAGAGTGCGGTATGTACGGCATTACCGAAAGGATCGAAGATAGAGGCAAGATCGTCTGAGATATCATCTGGAATTTTAAAAGCGTTAAACGCTGGAATAACTAGATATTCTGCGAAAGCACCGTCACGATTAACGCCGACACCTGAGGTGTTACGGCATAGATGAGTACGGCCTGCACGGCAGTTACGGCAGTGGCCACAGGTGATGTGTCCTTCGCCTGATACTCGGTCGCCAATGCTAAAGCCACGGACTTCCTGGCCTATTTCGACCACTTCGCCTACATATTCATGGCCGACAACCATAGGTACCGGAATCGTATTTTGTGCCCAGGTATCCCAGTTATATATATGTACATCGGTACCGCAGATGGCTGTCTTGCGGATCTTGATCAATAGATCGTTATGGCCTAGCTCTGGCTTAGGTGCATCGACCATCCAGATACCTTGTTCAGGCTTTAATTTGCTTAATGCTTTCATTTTGTGACCTTTCAAGAGTCTTAGAGGCGCCGACTATGCTGATGTCCTCTGATATGTCCCTATGAGGATATGCATTTCTGATCCAGCGCTTCATCTTGTAACTATAGATGTTAACGGCATACCAGCCTAGATATTCATAAACAGGCTGGTATCAGCTTTAGTTCAACCGTATATCGGCTGAACATGGGGCTAAGTCGTTAAATAATACCCATCTCTTTGGCGATGCGAGTAAATGACTCGATAGCCTTATCTAGCTGCTCTTTAGTATGAGCGGCTGACATCTGAGTACGAATACGCGCTTGCCCCTTAGGAACGACAGGGAAAGAGAAACCAACTACATAGATGTTCTCTTCGAGTAGACGGTTAGAGAAGTCCCCAGCCAGTTTTGCATCGCCAATCATCACAGGAATGATGGCGTGATCTGCTCCACCTAAAGTAAAGCCGGCCGCTGTCATTTTTTCACGGAAGTAGCGGCTGTTGTCCCAGACGGCTTGACGCAGTGCCTGGCCTGTTTTTAGCATCTCGAGCACATGGATAGAGGCCGTGACAATCGAAGGTGCTAAAGAATTAGAGAAAAGATAAGGGCGTGAACGCTGACGTAACCAGTCAACTACCTCTTTCTTCGCCGCGGTGAATCCACCGGAAGCTCCACCTAGTGCCTTACCTAAAGTTCCTGTGATGATGTCGACGCGACCCATCACTTCACAATATTCGTGAGTACCTCGGCCATCTTGACCGATAAAGCCTACTGCATGAGAATCGTCGACCATGACTAGGGCGCCATATTGGTCGGCAAGGTCACACACACCCTTGAGGTTGGCGATAACACCGTCCATAGAGAATACGCCATCGGTGGCAATCAATATGTTACGTGCCCCAGCTTCTTTGGCAGCCTTAAGCTGCTCTTCGAGAGCGGCCATGTCATTGTTGGCGTAACGGAAACGCTTCGCCTTACAAAGGCGGACACCATCAATAATAGATGCATGGTTGAGGGCGTCGGAGATGATGGCATCTTCTGCGCTAAGCAAGGTTTCGAATAGACCTGCGTTGGCATCGAAACAAGATGAGTAAAGAATCGTGTCTTCCATGCCAAGGAATTCGCTGAGACTAGATTCCAATTGCTTGTGTATGTCTTGAGTTCCACAGATGAATCTGACCGAGGCCATACCGAAACCATGAGCGTTTAAACCGTCTTGTGCCGCCTTGATGAGTTCAGGGTGATTCGCTAAACCAAGGTAGTTATTCGCACAAAAATTGATTACTTCGGCGTTATTAACTCGGATTTCGGTCTGCTGAGGAGAAACGATTATGCGCTCGCTCTTATATAAGCCTTCGGCTTTCACTTCAGCAAGTTGTTGATTGATCTGGTTATAGAATGAGGTCGTTGCCACCTGAATTCTCCTTAATTAGCTTTATTTTGAGTATTGGAGTGGCGGCATTTTAACCCTAAATTAGCTTGCTCTACAGCCTTTTTTTCATCTGTGATTGCAAGATGAATTAGTTTAGGGCTATTGGGGTTTTCACATCAAAAAAACTAATCTGTAACAAAGGCTACCTGCCACGAATATTGTTGAGATAAGCCTTGATTGCAGAAGGAATTAAAGGCGCAGATGCTTGTAATGGGGTGAGTACCCAGGAGGGGGAATATCGCCAACATCTAGTTGGCGATATGTATATTAGGCTAGCTCTTCGCTTGGTTCTTCGGCTAATTCTTGATAATACTGCTCGAGTCGGACAAATGTCGAACGCGAATTTGGCGTTGCATAGGCCTTAGATAACATTAAGATCCGTAGCAGTCCTTCATAGAGGGATGATTTGGTGATCTTAATATCTGGGGAGTGGGTTTGCTTATAGCTTATCCAGAAGCAGACGATCATTCTGATGGTTTCCGCCAGTGGGGGGATCTCATCTGGTTCGATAGCTATCACACCATCTTGTTCTAGTTTAATCAGAACATGGCAGCTGCGAGTGAGTACTTGCTGCTGCACCTGCAAATATTGCTTCTTAAGCTCATCATCTCGACTCAATATATCGGTGAGATTGGCATACATAAACCTAAATTCCCACATGGCATAGAAGATGGCATCGAAGTAACCTATCAAGAGTTCGACATTGACGGGTTCGCCTTCATAGGGGTGAAAGCTCTTCTCAAGGTGACTCTCGTAAAGAGAGAAAATAGAGCGAATTATGTCCTCTTTATTACGAAAATGATAATAGAGGTTACCTGGGCTAATGCCCAAGTGTGCGGCGATATGATTGGTGGTGATGGTCCTTTCACCATGCTCGTTAAACAGCTCCAGGCTGGCATGTATAATTTTATCGCGGGTTTTCATCTTCGTCCTAATGGCATTTTACTAAATAATTTGGCTTGCTTCCCTAGAAAGGGTAGCGAGCTTATTCACTTGGTTGACAAACATACTAGCACCGACGGAATTCATCAGGCAAAACTCATTTGTCAGATACTTTAATATTGCTTGTAACGAGTGAGGGATATTAGGTGAGATGGTCAGAAATGCTGAACCGACCAGTAATGATTTCATCTTTGCAGAATCCTGTTAGTTAGGCTGACGGCCTGACTGTGCCTGAATAAGCACCCGAAACTCGAGGTGAGACATTATCTCTGACTATGGTGCTGTGATAGCATTACACATTCGCCTGCCAAATATTTTAAGTACCGGAACATATGAATCGTTTTTTCTACTCTGTCTTGCTCTACCTTTTACTGCCGTTATTGGTGTTATATTTAGCCATACGTGCAATTAAGAGCGCTGACTATCGTGGACGTTGGGGGGAGAGGTTTGGCCTGACATCACTCAAGCAAAGCGATCTGCTCATTCATTGTGTGTCCATGGGGGAGACGTTGGCGGCAATCCCTTTAATTAAAGCGATTCAAGCAGCATTTCCCCAGCTGACAATTACTGTGACTACCACAAGTCCTACCGGTTCCGCCGAGGTGGTAAAAGCCTTTGGTTCTAGTGTGCAGCATTGTTACTTACCCTTCGATATCTCAATCTGTGTTAGACGTTTCCTCAAGCAGGTCGCGCCTAAATCTTGCATTATCATGGAGACAGAGCTCTGGCCTAACTTGGTTCATCAGGCATCGAAATCTGGGATCAAACTAATGCTGGCGAATGCTCGCTTATCCGAAAAGTCGGCGGAAAAATATCGAAAACAAGCCAAACTAACCTTGCCCATGTTACAGAGCTTAGATCTGATAGCGGCGCAATCTGAGCAAGCGGCGGAACGTTTTATCGATCTTGGGGTAAAGCCTGAAAATATCAGTGTCTGTGGCAGTCTCAAGTTCGATCTCAGCATATCGGCAGAAAAAATAGAGCAAGCCAAGACGTTACGCCTGGAGTGGCATAAGAGCGACTGTCCTATTTGGGTGGCCGGTAGTGTGCATCCGGGAGAGTTTGAGGCCATCTTGAATGCACATCGCCAGCTATTAGCGGATAAGCCTGATGCCTTGCTTATCATGGTTCCCCGTCATCCTGAGCAGTTTAATGCCGCCGCCAATAAGATTGATGGTGCGGGATTTAACTTATCTCGCCGCAGCTTAAATGAATCGCTGCAGCCAAATACTCAAGTATTATTAGGCGATACCATGGGGGAGCTACTCACCTTCTATGGCGCCGCAGATCAAGCCTTTGTCGGTGGCACCCTGATAGACAACGGTGGCCATAATCCACTGGAGCCAGCCGCATTGGGATTACCGGTATTCGTCGGCCCCCAGCATTGGGATTTTGCTGAGATAACAGGTTTGCTAGAAGATGCCGGCGCATTGAAGGTGATTGCTTCGGAGAGTGAGCTTGCAGGTGAATTGATAAGTAAGTTCAATGACCAAGCGGCCTATGAAGCGGCCAGTGAGGCTGGACTTAAGGTTGTCAGCGCTAATAGAGGCGCGCTGAAGCAACAGTTTGAGCTCGCGAAACAATTGAACGACTTAAAATAAGGGTCAAAAACTCATTAGTGATTTGGTTGATCCAAGTGCAGCTTTGGCAGCGCTTGGCTCTGCCAAAGAATTAATGAGCTAATACTAATGAATATTTCGACCTAAGGTTTCGAGTAACCTTTTAGTAACTCTTGCCAGTTAGATTCGGTGAATGCCAAGGCTGGCAGTTTGCCCTTTTCCTTGTTGAATGAGCGTAACAAGCGGCTAAGGTTGGCAGTTTGCCACTTAGTCTTCGGCGCTCGGATCTCGCCTCTATCGAAGTCGATAAGATAGAATTCATCATCTGTGATTAGGATATTTTTGGCGTTGAGATCGGCGTGATATACACCGCGCTGGTGGAACTTAGCTATGCAGCTTCCTAATTGTCGCCACTGCTGGTCAGTCATGACTTCTTTGCTCAGCCTGGCTACAAGATCTTGTGCCCCTTCAACCCGTTCGATAATGATATCGGCGCGGTAGTGCAGACCGCTGCGTTCAACATTGGCGGCTATGGGTCTGGGTACCGAGAAACCTTCATTAAATAGCTGAGTAAGCAGAGCTAGCTCTGCCACCGCTCGCGTCCGGTGTAATCCTGTAAACAGGTATTTGTCCTTGCTTAGTTTCTCTATCAGTCCACCGCGATAGTAATGGCGTAACACCCATTCACTTTCTGTATCCGCTTTATTTAGAGCCGGTTTCACAAACCAGGTAGTATAGCGCCCCTTAGATGAGCCTGTGACGGCACCTAGCTGTTGCCAAAAACTAACATCGAACCATTCTGTGGTGATTGCTTGTGCGGCGGTGACGCAATATGCAATGGCGCCTTGGCTGGTCTGTTTTATCTGCATGGTCATCTTGGGTTGGTCTGCTTGAACGTTAGCTGGCATAAAGTCTGGCTTAAGTGGTTAAAAATAAAGTGAAGCCTTAGGGCTCAGCTCATTCTACATCAAGTTGTATGATTCGAAGAAATTATAGCTGTTTCAGCACTGCAGCCAGATTCTCTTGCCAAGGTTTAGCCGTCATTATTTGCCTGGATGCCGTTATATCGAGCAAGCTAAATTTAGGGCGTGAGGCGGCACTAGGAAATTGACTTGATGAGATGGGCTTAATTGGAATACGAGTATCAAGTTTACCTAAGCTTAGTGCTATACCTTGAATTTCTAGGGCGAATTCATACCAACTAGCGGTACCGGCATCACTCCAGTGATAGATAGGAGCTAAGTTTTCTTCTTGACTCAGATTCCAGATAAACAGGCCTAGTTCAGATGCTGAGGTAGGGCAAGATATCTGGTCATTAATAACCGATAGTTCTGGCTGTTCTGTTATGAGCTTTAGCATAGTCTTGACGAAATTAGAGCCAAATTGGGAGTAGAGCCAAGAACTGCGTACTATACAGGCCTTCTCATAGTTAGCGGCTATGACGGCTTGTTCTCCGGCTTGTTTAGAGGTGCCATATACATTGATCGCACTAGATTCATCATCGACGCAATAGGCCTTATTTTTCTGGCCGTTAAATACGTAATCAGTTGAAAGGTGAATCAAGCGAGTTTGGGTCAGTTTTGCCGCCAATGCGATATTGCCTGCGCCATCTCGATTGACTGAAAATGCCAGGTCTCGCCGTGATTCTGCCATGTCCACTTGGGTATAGGCGGCTGTATTGATAATGAGGTCAGCGTGGGTCTGTTCAATCGCAGCTAAAATTGAGTCTAATGAGCCGATATCTACATCATCTCGGCCAATGGCCGTAGCATTTATATATCTTGGCTTACTGGCGATTAAGGCTTGGGCTAGTTGACCATGCTTACCTATGATTAGGGTGCGCGCTATCGACGTCATAGTGACTGACCATCAGGCTTTTCTAAATTTATAATATGTTGGCCCCATTCTGGGTTATTGATATAGAGTTTAAGGTCGCAGTCTAAGCTAGATTTGACATTTTCTCAGGCTGCCAGATACATGACGATAGCTGGACTATATCGGGTCAATACGCTATCGACAAGCTCACTATTGCAGAGATCCCCATGGATAAACTGGTAGCGCCAGTCGGCCTCGATACTAGTCATTGACTCAATGTTACCTGTATATGTTAGCTTATTTAAGTTGATGACTGCATCAGACGTCTCATTTATCAGGAAGCGTATTAATGCCGAACCGATAAAGCCAGTGACTAAAATTATTTTATTACTATGTGATCCATAATCACAAGCCCTGGGTTATGTCATCGAAGGAAAGCCCTATTTTATCTTTGCTTGATAATATGGGTAATTGTCCCCGAAGGGGCCAGTCTATGGCAAGAGTGTCATCGTCCCAAGTGAGGGTTTTCTCGAACTCAGGGGCATAATAATCGGTACACTTGTAGATTATCTCCGCAGAATCTGAAGTAACATAAAAGCCGTGGGCAAAGCCTGCTGGAAGCCACATCTGCTGACGATTTTTTGCCGATAGATATGTACCGAACCATTGACCTAAGCTAGGACTGTGTTTGCGTAGATCGACCGCAACATCGAATATCTCACCAACGACCACACGTATTAACTTGCCTTGGCTGCGTGGTGATTGAAAATGTAAGCCTCTTAAGCAGCCTTTAATCGAGCGGCTATGGTTCTCCTGCACGAAAGTGACATCGGCTATCTGCTGCCTAAACCAGGAGTCACGGAAAGTTTCGCAGAAACAGCCCCGCTCGTCTTCATGGACGCGAGGAGAAAGTAGTTTTAAATCTGCTATCGGCGTGTCAGTGATGTTCATAGGGCCATTATGTTCTGAGCTGAGTATCACTGTATTTATCTACAATGCCGGCTTGGTTTTAGAGAACTCGTTTAGTCCATTGCTACACCAGTTGGATTTTTGAGCCAGACACAGAGCCAAAATATCAGTATTTACTTTTAGCATTCCCTTAGAATTTTCCTTGTGATAGAGATGGAATGCAATGGCACTAAACTTTATGTTTTTTCTTAAAATACCATTATTTAGCAATCGTAATGAAAATTCTTTATCCTCTGGGCCCCAACCAACAAAGTCATTGTTAAAACCATTAATACTGATGGCATCAAGTTTCCAAAAGGCGATATTGCAGCTTTGTATACTGCTCACTGAATTCATTTGAGTCTTGCTGAATAGCTTAGACAGTAATGGCAATCGTATCGAATGTTCCCTACCTCTGGAAATGCCTTTGCTAAATGGCGATATTTCACCTGGGAGGGATAATTGTTTACTGGTCATGCTTTCCGATAATCTGACGCGTTTTCCAACGGCAAAAAATCCGCGTTCTGAATGCTTTATATGGTCGGCGATAAAGTGTCGTTCAAGCACCATATCTCCATCGATTAGAATAATATAATCCATGCTTGATTTAGATATTGCGTTATTTCTACTGCGTGAGAGTCTAAACCCCTTATCTTCTTGCCAACTGTGGATAATTGAAATATTAGTTTTAGCTCTATGCTTATCTATAACATGCTTGGTCGCTTCACTCGAACCGTCATCGGCAATGATGATTTCATCTGGTTGAATTGATTGTATTAACGTGCTTTTTAAGACCCTATCTAGTGCTTTAGGCCAATTATAAGTCGTAATAATTAAAGATACTGTCATCTATTAGGGTCCTGGTGCGAATTTCGATCATACTCTACTGCAAGTGAATTATACCTGTTAAGCCTTTTGAAATGAAACTGTCGAGCTGGTGAATATCTTGAGACATAAATATAAATTTGATTCTATTACCTTGGTATTGGAATTGATTGGCATCGCGAATTATGTGGATTTCTTTATCAGATAGGCTTAGCTCAAGGAAGTCTTGTTAGTTCACTCCAATTTCAATTAAACTCTGTGGCTTCATCTCTAACTCTCTGGCCCTATGAGCTTAAATCTAGCTAATATCAATTCTCTGTGTTTGTTACGCTTGTCTGCAATCGGCGATGTGTGTCATGCCGTGGCTATGGTGCAGGCGATACAGAGGCAATATCCTAAGCTTAAGATAACTTGGGTTATCGGTAAGATAGAATATCAGTTGCTTAAGCATCTTAATGGTGTTGATTTTGTCATTTTTGACAAGTCACAGGGCTGGCGTAGCTACTTCAAGTTACGCGGGGATTTGGCGGGGAAAAAATTTGATGTGCTGCTGCATATGCAGGTGGCCTTAAGAGCGACAATAGCTTCACTGGCTATATCTGCCAAGGTTCGGATCGGCTTCGATCGCGCACGAGCGAAAGAGGGGCAATGGCTGGTGACTAATCAGAGTGTCGAGCCTCTTGCCACTCCCCATGTGCTTGAAGGCTTTATGGGCTTCGCTAAGGTATTAGGGGTGACAGACCTCACCCCTAAGTGGGATATCCCTGTTCCTGTCGCAGATACCGAATTTGCTAAGAAGATGCTCCCCGATGGCGATAAAACCTTAGTTATCTGCGCCGCCGCCAGTAAGGCTGAACGCAACTGGCTGCCTGAGCGCTACGCCGCGGTGGCAGAGCATGCGATATCTAAAGGCTTCCGGGTCATCTTGTGTGGTGGGCCTGCCGCTTTAGAGCTTGAGTTAGCCAAGAATATTGAACTCTCCTGTGCCGTTCCCCTGGAGAACCAGGTCGGCAAAACCTCGTTGACTCAATTATTAGCTGTATTAAAGCAAGCCGCAATTGTACTAGCCCCCGATACTGGACCTGCACATATGGCTGTGACTCAAGGCACCCAGGTCATTGGGCTATACGCACATTCAAACCCTGGGCGTACTGGTCCATACGCAAGTCTGGAAAATGTAGTGAGTGTGTACCATGATGTTATCGCGAGTCAGGCAGAGGGAAAGGTGGCATGGGGAACTAGAGCCAAGGGCGAGGAACTAATGAATCTGATATCTATAGATTTGGTTATATCACGCTTTGACTTACTATCGCATGGGCTGGCTGACTAGTGGTATAATGCAATTCGTTTTTGTGTGGCCATGCTGAAGCTAGCGGTGTCTGCAGTCTATTTTCAAGGATGAATAGGGGCTTAGCTGGCTAAGCTGGAAGGAAGTATTTGATGTTGTTGGCACCGAAAATTTTGTTTGTACCAGTATCTACCACCGAAGGAATTGGTGAGTTTATGCGCTCTAAAATCATCGCCGATGAGGTGATGAATCGCTGGCCAAAAGCGAAAATTGATTTCGTTCTAAATCGACATGTTTCTTATATTGGTGATTGTCCATATTCAACTCACCTAGTCGATGATACGCCAACTAAAAAAATTCGTGAAGTTAATCAGCTAATAACTGAACTTAAGCCAGATCTGGTTATTTTCGATGCTGCGGGTCGTAAAGCCCAACTTAAGCACGCCCATAACATGGGGGCCAAGGTTATTTTTATTAGCCAGCACCGTAGAAAGCGATCCCGTGGAATGAAGATTGCTCGAGCTCGGGTGACAGACAGTCATTGGGTCGTGCAGCCCAAGTTTGTTATTGGAGATATCAGTCGATTCGATAAGTTTCTGCTAGGGCTGATTAAGCGAAAACATCCGATATATACGGGAAGTATCTTCACATCGCCAACCAGTGAGCAGCAGAAAGCTCTCTTTGATCAATATGATATTAAGCAAGGTGAATACCTGCTATATAGTGCAGGTTCTGGCGGTCACAGCTTAAAAAATGGATTGGCAGCCGACCTTTTTGCTCAAGTGGCTAAGACTATTTTCCGAGAAACTGGCATACCGAGTTTAATGGTTTTTGGGCCAAACTACCCGAAATCTCTACCAGATCTGGAAGGGGTAATTGCAATCCCTCATCTTAATACCTGTGAATTTATTAACCTACTGGCTGGTGCCAAGGCTGCTATTTTGAGTGGTGGCGATACCATGTTGCAATCCATAGCCCTAAAAATACCGACACTCGCAGTGGCTATCTCTAAAGATCAGCCTGGTCGTATCAATAGCTGTGTTGCAGCTAACTTGATCTTAGCCTGTGGAAGTGAACAGCTAGATATACTGACTAAAACACGTCAGTTGCTTGAAGTGGAATATCTCAAGAACTTACAAGAAAAAATGGCCGTTTTGAATGACATCAATGGCTTGGATATTGGCATGTCAGAGATTGCTCGCCTGCTAGGATGCAGTGAGAGTTAAAAATAGGCTGTAAGGTGATTATCTAACTGTATATTTATCAATATTTGCTAATCTTCCAAATGAAAACCATCTTTTGAAGAGTGGATGGTCTTCATCGATTGAATGCCTATAACCATTTTTTGCCAATAAGAGGGGTAACAACGGTGTTAAGTAAACTATAAGGTAGTTTTGTTTTTCTCTGAAGCTTAGCTATGTATAGGTTCCAAGCATCTTTTTTCAGCTGTTTTCTCTGGCTTTCTGACACTTGATCATGAAACATTTCACAATAATCAGCAATATATCTAACTTCTCGTAGTGGGCATTTATCTCGGAATCCTCGGCCTGCATAATGGATAAAGTCGGCCTGACGGTAATTATCTAACCCTAAAAGATCCATACGATTAAATTTAGATTCTACACATTTATAACTTATTTTATGTTTTTGGATCATGTAGTTAGTTAGTGTCTGTTCGTAAAATTTGATCTTATTACATACAGATTGGAGTTTTTCGACTGACAGGTGTTCGAAAAGTGGGCACTCCTTAGAGATTAACAACATTCCCATGTTGAAATAAACGGGTAGATTGGACACTGAGTCCCAATTAGGTACATCGCCAAGCAGGTCGCAGGCTTCTTTTATTACTGGAGTTCTATCACGATATCGACCCTCATTGAACATGTATATAGAATTAAGGTCATCTAGTGTATCAAAAACATTTTCTGCTTCTGGAGTGATAATAAAGTCTGCATCTAGATAGAGAACGCGATCATACTTCTTTAGTAGTTCACCTATGTATAACTTTTCACTCCAAGCTGGGTTGGCATCGTATTTAGGATTTTTTATATCTACTTGGTAGTGAAGCTCCTCTGAAACAATAAGATCAGCACCGACTTTGTCTGCATAGATCCGGAAGCTTTCAATTGCTGCTCTATACATAGGATTGTCGCCAATCGCGAGCGTAAATATCGCTTTTTTCATGATAAAACCTTGGTGAAAGTTATAAGGTTGAATTCGTAAAGATGGTAATTTTTATCGGGTCATTTCAACGTAGGTATCTAGTACTTGATTGACACTGATGTCGCTCACGTATCCTTTGCCCTTGCTTGCGTACAGTACTCTAGAAGTCTGGCTGCTTGGTGGTGCCCAGTAAGGCTTCTTTTGTCGCATCATTGCAATAAGGGGCCTATTCGATGCGGTGGCAAAGTGCATTATCGCTGTCTCTACGGTTATGACCAGATCGGCACTTGCAATCATAGAGGGTAATTCAAAAAAGTGCTCATTAACGGTGAATACAGATACTTGCAGACTGGCTAAATTAATATTATTTTTTATCGCATCAGATACTTTTTTATAATTTTCTTTCGTGACGTTTACGACAAAGCGACTATCGGGGCTTTTGTTTCCAATTAATTTAATTAACTCAAATAGTTGAGATTCTTGCCAGTCTCGTTTGCTATTAGTGGAAAGGTGATTAAGGAATATCAATGGGCCCTGTCGACCGCTATCGGTAAATTGGGTCTTTAACCAGTTTTGAGTGATTATGGCGATCTCATTAGGTATGGTTAAGCTTGGCATAAAATCATTTTTATCCAGCTTAATACCCACAATTCTATTCAGTAATTGATAGTACCTGTCGGTGATATGATGCTTGGCTGGTAAATTATTTTCTTCGAGCTTGAATAATCGATCGCTATGTCTAAACAGAAAACTGTCAATTAGTCCGAAATACTTGGATTTACCTATGCTTGAGACAATAAATGCATCTGGACCTATCTCTCTGGCAACATTAGAAAATTGCTCACTCTTACTTCCTGAGTGGGTGATTATAAGATCGTAATTGATTGCCTGTGCGTCGAAAATCTGTGCTCTTTGTTGTTTCTCTGATGAACAGCATCCGTAGCTTCTTGTAAAGGCGGGTTCGGCTTCTATCCATTGCTGCATTATCTTGCTGCGAGAAAGACGCCAAGCATCTGAATTATTGCGGTTATCATCGAGCCAAATATCAATCTCAATATGTGAATTTTGTTTCTTTAATGCAATAAGAAAGGTCTTTAGGTATAGAAAGTCTCCTAAGGCTACAGGAGAAATAAAGAGCAAGCGTTTGGCGCTTTCTAGTTGAGTAGATGAGATTATTGACATTGAAGAGAGCCATGATAATGCTGAGTTAGGCATAGGATACAGTTGTTTAAGTTCCCTGAAAACTCTCATCTGTATTAATGCTTAGGTCAAACAGGTACAAAGGCATTTAGGTATGCTTTTTCAAGATGGACTTTAGGTATCGAGTCTAATGATTCTAAAAAGGTGACTCGGCCTTGTCGCATGTCAGGACTGATTGATAAGGCTTCAAAAAATTCACTTTTACTTATATTCAAAGTTTCAGGTGTGCTTCGAATTTTGAAGTTATCAATACAAGATAATACCGCATGATTTAGACCTGGTAAGTTCAAGAGTAATCTTAAGTGATGGCAAAACTTCATGCCTAGTGCGACTTGTTCACCATGCAAACCATTGCCTAAGTTTAAAAAATCGAGGGCATGGCTTATTAAATGTTCAGCTCCTGAACAGGGACGAGAATCTCCCGAAAAACCCATAGCTAAACCTGACAAAATAAGCCCTTCGGCAAGTTGTGTTATCACTGCTTGGTCGTTAACGGCTAGATGCTGGACGCCTAAAATTTCATTTGCTGCTGATTTTGCTAGAAGATAAGAAAATCCATCAACATGAGCCCTGTCTTTGGCGTAGTTCATATCAAGTAATGCAGAATAGTTAGAAAGTAGATCGCCAATTCCTGCTTGTGTTAATCGTGTCGGTGCCTGTGAGCAAAGTTCGGTATCGACTATGATGACATTCGGAATGGCTGCAGGAAGACTGAGCTTTTTCCCTGAATCATCAAAAATTACAGCTATAGGTGATGAAATACAATCGCTTGAAAGTGCTGTAGGGATAACAATTAGTTCTATGTGGCGTAGGCTTGCTAGTCGTTTACATACATCGAGAACTTTTCCTCCACCGAAAGCCACAACGGTCTGGATTTGTTTTTTAGCACAAATGGCATCAACCTGAGAGACGTTAGAAAAATCTGCTCTCTCGATAATATGTACGGTACTAGTTTCACTAAACCAAATATCAGACAAAGCGTGTTTAGCCAAGTGTTTCACGCCTTCATCAATCGCGAGCAAGACCCTCTTTGGGGATTGTAGATTCGATAACAATTGTGTATTGGCTATCGCGTCTTTTTCAACAAGCAATTGAGCAGGAAACTCTAAATGCCGAGTGCTGAACTTCCTCGTAGTGTTTGACAATTATGATTCCTTTATTTGTTTTAGTATTGCGCTGGTACTGACTGATTTATGGTATTGAGTATAAGCTAAGCTTACACCTTGCTCGTCGAGATAAGCTGGCGTACAACGAATTTGCGCTAGATACGATTCATGCTCCCAGTCATCACCATGAGCAATTATGTCAATGCCATACTTTTCGATAATGGGTTTAATATCAAAACTATTCGTCACTTCAACTTGGGAAACGCAAGCTAACGAATTCAGGATTGCAGCCCTATCATCTTCATTGTAAATGGGACGACGTTTATATTTTTCTGTCATCTCATCGCCATTAATTAAAATAATGAGTTCATCACCAAATTCTGCAGCTTTCTGAAGAAATTCAACATGACCTCGATGAAAAAGATCAAATACACCGACAACTAACACTTTTTTAGACATGTAACACCACAGAGCTAAGGTTAAACCGTAAACATATTTTGGTCTACGGGAGAGGAATCGCTATGATAAAGCAAACACACTTGTTGAGAAACCACGATATGAAGACGAACTTTAGTTACTCTCGTTTTATTGGTATCACAGTTCAGCTATGAGTAGGGTCTTTAAGGGGAATGATGAATAGTCACTAGTCTTAAGGCTATGTGTTACAATCGTCATCATTATTTTGTATGAACTCTAACGAGTAACCATTGTCTAGATTTACTCTATGGTCTCGTTTTCGAAGCATTTTTAAGAAGGTTCACAGTGATCTGTTTTGATGTTTTACATCCCTATTATCTCCCACAGTACTTACCCGTTAAGGATGAGTTAAATAAGCGTGGAGAGTCTGTATATTTCATTGTATATCGTAATCTTGAGCAGCAAACGGCATTAGATGCCTTAGTGTCAGAGCATCAGTTAAATGTTCATTGGGTGGATGACACCGAGCAAGCACTAGCTTTTTACTTAAAAAATAAGCCTAAATGGGTCATATTTGGTAATACTTTTGATTATGCTGAAAAACTGAAGGGGCTAAGTCGAAGGGCCTTAATGCAACATGGTATCGGTCCTAAATCTTGTTATTACACAGTATCAGAATCAGATATGGATGTTCGTTTTGTCGAGGGGCAATATCGACTCAAACGTTTACAGCAGCTGTTTCCTGGTAAAACGTTTGTCGATACTGGCTATGCTAAACTCGATCCTATTATTCAAGGCGTAGAGAAAGGATTGGATATCGGGGCGCTGGGTTTAGATCCTGCCAAGCCAACACTGCTTTACGCTCCTACATTCTACCCTAGTAGCATTGAAAAAATGGGCTGGGATTGGCCAGCAGAATTTTCTGAATATAATATCTTGCTTAAACCGCATTATTTCTCACTCAGTAAGCCAAATTATAAAAAGCAGAAGCAATTACTTGAGCATTGGGGACGATTCGATAACGTCTATCTTGCACCTGTTGAGCAGGTAAACTTATTGCCTTTCATGGCGAGTGCAGATCTGCTTATTAGCGATGCATCCTCCGCTTTATTTGAATTTGCAGCACTGGATAAGCCAGTTGTATGGTGCGACTTTTATCATCTGCGCTGGAGTTATAGGGGCATTTTTAAATTTCGCTTCAATAATCGCATGGATGAAGACCTCTACAAGTATGCTGGAGTTGCTGTACATGCAGCGTCCTATAAAGAATTGAAGTCCGTGGTGGATGAGCAGATTGCAAATCCTGAATCGTTTGCTATGCAAAGATCAAAATATATTTATGAGCTTGCAGGTAAGGTCGATGGTTTATCTAGTCAACGGATAGTCGATTACCTGTTATCTGATGAGAGTGAGTTATAGGCAAACAGAGATTGCCAAATAATGTATAAACTATTTGGCAATTCAAACATCAGATTATTGACCGATAAAGTGTTGCGACTTAAGCCAGTCTAAGTATTCAGGTACTGCTTGCTCTACCGTTTTAAATGCCTGAGTGTAACCCGCTTGACGAAGCCTAGTTAAGTCGGCTTGGGTGTAATGTTGGTAAGCCCCCTTTAATTTTTCCGGAAAGGGGATGTACTCAATCTTACCTTCATCATGATAGTTTATGACGGCATTCGCCACATCGTTAAAGCTCTGGGCTTCACCGGTACCACAGTTAAATACGCCGGATATCTCAGGGTTCTGCCATAACCACAAATTCACCTTAACGACATCTTTTACGTAAACAAAGTCACGTAACTGTTGACCATCCTGATAGCCTTCAACGCCTTCGAAGAGTCGACAGACTCCTGTCGCTTTAATTTGATTATTGAAATGGAATGCAACGCTGGCCATGCCTGCTTTATGCTGTTCTCGGGGGCCGTAAACATTGAAGTAACGTAAACCTGCAACTTGAGTGGTTAATTTCTGCTGCCTAACATATTGATCGAATAGAAACTTGGAGTAGGCATAAACATTCAATGGCTTCTCGAATTGCCGTTGTTCAACGAATTTATCGCTGCCACCATAAACAGAGGCCGAAGAGGCATAAATAAACTGACATTTATTCATCTGACAATAATGGAGCATACTCTTCGAGTATTCATAATTGTTCGCCATCATGAACTTGCCATCCCACTCAGTGGTCGATGAGCATGCGCCTTGATGGAAAATCACTTCAAGTTGACCATTAAAGTCACCCGCTTTGATCTTGGCAAGAAAATCATCTTTATCAAGATAGTCGGCGATTTCACAGTCGGCTAAATTAAACATTTGTGTGCCGTCGCTGAGATCGTCAACGGCAATGATGTCACAGCGGCCCATATCGTTGAGTGCTTTGACTAAGTTACTGCCAATAAATCCTGCGGCACCTGTGACTACAATCATATTCATCTTCCAATTTTTTGGCGAGTTGAGCTGAGCTCAAATCATGATAATAATTAACTATTTGCTTGAATTAAGCATAATTAGCATCTAAGTAGGCCACCATGTCTTTTTCGACGGCGTCAAAATTGATTAGAGCCATGTTTCGACCCGTGCTCTTACCGACTGGGGGAGCATAAGACAAGCGTTTATGACTATGTGATAGGGTCTGCCAGCGCACTATAGGTGCCGAATGTCTGCCGGCATAAAAGCCCACGGTTGGCACATTATGTAAGCCTGCGATATGGAGTGGACCCGTTGATCCCGCCATAAACATATCTGCAGCAACGATAGATTTTGCAAAATCAGCCAGACTCGACAGTGGCTTTGCCATGATAACCTTGATTGATTTGGCACTAAGACTATCGAAAATATCTCGTGCTAATAGCTCTTCATTGCCATTATAGGTAAGAACAAATTTACAGTTGGCTTGAGTTCGACTATCAATGTTAATTAATAGGCTGGAAAAATCTGCTGGCGCTACACTACCCGATGAGCCTCCTGTCCCAGGATGCACAAAAATGAGTTTTTCATCTTGCTGACGACCATAATAATTTTGCCATTTTTCTCGTTCGGCACTCATGTCCCAATATTGCTGAGGTAGTGTTGGAATGGTATATCCGTGGTGTGTTAGAAAGTGCTCTACCATCATGCACCCACCACGCCAACAAGGCTCTCCCTTCTTGTATTTCGCGTCTACCCTATGTTGGTATAGGTATTGATACCAGTTGAGTTTTGGTGCCAATTTATAGGCGGTATCTAGATGTCGTATCATCTTATAGATTCTAAACTGTGAGCAGGAGACGAGCACAGCATCGTAGTTTCGAGCAATAAATTTTTCGGTAATGGCTTTGTCATCACCAGTATCAACAATGACATGGTCTACATATGGGCAGGTTGCTGCTAGTGCCTGTACCGCTGGTGCGACGAACACCTCGATACTGGCTTTGGGCATAGCCTTCTTTAATAGGAATAATGCCGGCCAAGAAAGCACAAAATCGCCAATCTTGTCATGTCGGATAACTAAAACTCTTTCGATCATATGAAAGTAACCAAGTTTTTAAAATTATTCATCAAATGCAATATGTAGCCATTATCTGCATCCCCGATAAACATCTAATCTGAAAACGATAAGAGTTATCGTAAATAATAACAGTTTCATATGGCCTAAACTGTGCGCTTGGCCATAGATAAATGGATTTGCAGATTAAATTTAGTTCAGAAATATTAATGTGAATATCGTCTTAGATTTGTGTTGTTACATGTTAGTAAAGAGTGGGGGACGCTATGTTTACTTGTCTTGCTCTGTGCTGAGCTAGCTCAAATAGAAATTGACTGAAAGCTAACAGAGCCAAGAAAAATTAGGTACAATCTAGGTCTAATTTTGCAAAAGATAAGAGTGTTATGAAGGTTTCTCTGCCAGCATTTGAAAAAGCTAAGGTCTTAGTCGTCGGTGATGTCATGCTAGATCGATACTGGATAGGGCCTACAGAGCGTATTTCTCCTGAAGCACCTGTACCTGTGGTTCGAATCAATCATATCGAGGATCGCCCTGGTGGAGCGGCTAACGTGGCACTCAACATTGCGGCTCTGGGTGGTCAAGTCTCTTTAGCTGGTATTGTCGGTCAAGATGAAACCGCCGATGCATTGACCACAGGCGTACAAGCTCTGGGAGTTGAACCTAAATGGCATATTGTTGCTGGTAAACCAACTATCACTAAGCTTAGGGTGATGTCCCGTAGTCAGCAATTGATCCGCCTCGATTTTGAAGAGGCGTATTCTGCTGTAGAGAGTCAAGCCTTACTAAATGGTGCGATCGAGCAACTGGCTAGCGTCGAGGTAGTGGTATTATCCGATTATGGCAAAGGTGCTCTCGTCGATCCTCAGCCCTTCATTCAGCAAGCTAGAGCACAAGGGGTTAAAGTCTTAATCGATCCTAAAGGCAGTGATTTCTCCCGCTATCGTGGAGCGACTCTGCTTACGCCAAACCTGAGTGAATTTGAAATGGTTGCTGGCGAAGTAAGCTGTGAAGCCGATCTTATCGAGAAGGCCCATAAACTGCTTAAACAGTTTGAACTCGAGGCCATACTGGTTACACGTTCTGAGAAAGGCATGACACTGATCACCTCAGATGAACTCGAGCTGCACATACCTACAGTTGCCCGAGAAGTTCATGATGTGACGGGTGCCGGTGATACCGTGATTTCAGCACTGGCTACCGCTATTGCTGCGGGTAGCTCACTTGCTGAGGCTTGTGCTATTGCCAACACGGCTGCTGGTATCGTGGTGGCTAAACTTGGTACCTCTACGGTTAGTCGAATTGAGTTGATAGAGGCTCTTTCCCTCAGTCGTGGTGAAGTTGGAGTCGGTGTTGTTGCTGAGGATCAACTAGTATACGCACTGGAACAGGCAAAATTGCGCGGTGAACGTGTTGTGATGACCAATGGCTGCTTCGATATTCTCCATGCCGGTCATGTTAGCTACCTCCAGGAAGCAAGGGCTTTGGGAGATAGGCTTATAGTCGCGGTCAATAATGACGATTCTGTAAAGCGCTTAAAGGGTGATGGCAGACCGGTTAATCCTCTCGATAGGCGTATGGCTGTGCTTGCCGGTCTGGCTTCTGTGGATTGGGTGGTGCCTTTTAGCGAAGATACTCCCCAGCGAATCATCTCTCACCTGTTACCCGACATGTTAGTCAAGGGCGGGGATTATAAAATCGAGGACATAGCTGGTGGTAAAGAAGTAATGGCTGCCGGTGGTGTGGTGAAAGTGCTCTGCTTTGAAGATGGTATATCTACCACTAAGATCATCGAAAATATTATGGCGTCTCAGTGACCCCTAAGATCATCGCAGTAGAAACGTGTGTCGGGATATCAGCTAGAGCATAAGCCGGTAACTTAAATCGATATACTTGATATTTAACTGAAATTATAGTGTTGAAGGCTAGCTATGCATACAAAAGCTATTTACCCAGGGACATTCGATCCCGTGACTAATGGTCATACGGATCTCATCGAGCGCGCGGCTAAGTTATTTAAGCATGTGGTGATCGGTATCGCGGCTAATCCTTCCAAGCAACCTAAATTTACATTAGAGGAGCGTGTGGAGCTGATTAAACTGGTCACTGCACATTTGGATAATGTTGAGGTAGTAGGCTTTACAGGCTTGTTGGTGGATTTTGCAAAGGAACAACAAGCCAGTGTATTGGTTCGGGGTTTGAGGGCTGTATCAGATTTTGAGTATGAATTTCAGCTAGCTAACATGAACCGTCGTCTCAGTGCAGATCTGGAGAGTGTGTTCCTGACACCAGCAGAAGAGAACTCATTTATTTCGTCAACCTTAGTGAAAGAGGTGGCTTACCATGGTGGTGATGTCAGTCAATTCGTCCACCCTGAAGTTTCTAAAGCTTTGTTAAAACAGGTTAAGTAGTAAGTCATGATCAAAGTAGTTAAATCTTATCTCGCCAAACTTGGATTGATTTTTAGTCTGATTTTTTCATCTTCGCTTCTGGCTGCGCCTTGGGTCGATGTCTCCGATATCTATTTGCGCGCAGATATTCAAGCTCTTGCCGATGAAGGAGTGATTACCGTTCCTGTCAATACCTACCCGCTGATGTGGTCAGGTATTGGTGTAGATCTCGCTAAAACAGAGCCCTCAATTCTGACTCCTGCCTTGGCCGAGGCCTATGCAAGGGTGAACTATTATTATCGTAGCGCCGTCGATAACCGGGGTAATACCCGCATCAAGGCTGCGGCGGCAACCGATGCGGCTCGCTTCCGTCATTTTGGTTCTGATTATCGTGAGCAAGGTGATGTTCAAGTCACCCACGAGTATGTGGGTGAGCGATTTGCCTTCAAGGTGTCGGCGTCGGCTCATTACGATCCCTTGGACGAGGAAGAATTTCGTTTAGATGATTCTTACTTGGCTATGGCTCTGGGTAATTGGATGCTCACCGCCGGGGCGGTGGAACAATGGTGGGGACCTGGATTTGACTCGGCCCTGCATAGATCTAATAACGCTCGCCCCTTGCCGTCAGTTTTGATTAGCAGGAATAATTCCGCCGCTTTTGAGACCCCTTGGTTGTCTTGGTTGGGTCCATGGACGCTTACCGCAGGTATCAGTCGACTAGAGGAAGATCGCGCCGTAGCTAATCCGTTATTGTGGAATTTCCGCAGCTCGGTTCGTCCCTTTCGTCAGTTAGAGGTAGGCTTCTCCTGGTCGACTCAATTTTGTGGTGAAGGTGAGGAGTGTTCCTGGAAGAGCGCGCTGAAATCGATAACCGGTCAGCGAGATTGTCGTGGTGCTGGTGTGGAGGGATGTACAAACTATGGTAACCAGATGGCGGGCTATGATGTTCGTTTCAGCGATACCTGGTTGAATATCCCATTCGGTGTCTATTATGAAAAAACCTGTGAAGATGCCAAAGGTTCAGCGCCTTGGGATATCGTCGACTGTAGTCATTTGGGTGGGCTAGATACTCGTTTTAACTTCGATGCTGCTCAGTTTAAGTTATTCTTCGAATATACAGATACCCTGGTTGCCTGCGGCGAGGATGATAATGCCTTCAACTGTATGTATGAGCATGCAACCACTTATAAATCAGGCTCGCGCTATTACGGTAAAACCTATGGCAGTACCTATGAAAGCGATGCAACAGTTTATGCTTTGGGCTTAATTGGTCAGTTTAAAGATAGTAAGGGGATCACCTCGATTCTCAGATATGCCCAATTAAATAAAGATGGCTCTAGCCCTGCTACTGAGTGGGTGGCACAAAGGGCCCAAGAAGACCTGCTGATGTTGGAGCTTAGCTATCGTATGCCTCTTTTGAAAGGCATGATGAGTGTCGGTGGTACTGTGTCACGCTCCGAGTTTGAAACTCAAGAGAGCGAGTCCGATGCCAGTTTATTTGGCACTTATGAGTATAGATTCTAAAACAAGGTGCTAGATAGGAGGGACTAGGTGCGAGGGGAAATGTTCGCACCTCGTCTTGAATTTTCCACAAGCAGCTCGCTGCGCTCTTGCAGTGAGCCTGCGAACGTCCTCGTTGCCAGTGGCGTTCTCGAAGGCGATTTTCAGCCTTCTATCTCGTCTGGCATATGCCACAAAATACCGTAGCTCTTTGTCCCAGCTTTATCTCGCTGAGTAGATTGCCACATTGAGTACAAGTGTCGCCACCGCGGCCATAGACATGCAGTTTCTGAGCGAAATAACCTGGTTTACCATCGGCATTAGTGAAGTCTTTCAAGGTAGTACCACCTTGCTTGATGGCACTGGCTAGTATCTGTTTAACTTGGGTTACTAAGATGGTCAAGCGTTCGATATCCAGTCTTCCTGCTTCGGTCTGAGGATGGATCCCCGCTGCAAATAGCGCCTCATTAGCGTAAATATTACCCACACCAACCACGATATGATTATCCATCAGGCAGAGCTTTATGGCTTTCTTCTTGTTCCTTAGGGAGTCAAATAAATACTTGGGAGTAAAGTTATCTTTGAGTGGCTCAGGTCCTAATTTTGATAACAGAGGATGAGCTTCTTCCGGCAGTTCACACCAGAGCCAGGCCCCGAAACGGCGAGGGTCGTTAAACCTCAATATCTTACCGCTGGCAAGTTCGAGATCTATATGGTCATGCTTCTCTACTTGAGTGCTGCGGGGCACTATGCGTAAACTGCCTGACATGCCTAAGTGCACTATGGTAGTGCCGGCATCGGTGTCGATAAGCAAGTATTTCGCCCGGCGCCGTACATTGCGTATCACCTGGCCGACTATCTGCTGGGCTATTTGAGGCACTGGCCAGCGCAGACTGGCATTGCGTACCACTAAGCCGATGACTTGCTGGCCGACTAGATGTGGGCTGATTCCTTGGCGGGTTACTTCAACTTCGGGCAGTTCGGGCATAATGAGTTCTCTGGAAAAAGATATTGTGATTAGCCGACTAATTGTCGATTAACGCTTTGGCCTTGATAATGGGTGATAGGGCTTCACGCTGACTGGGTGGGATCAGGTACCAGTTTTTGGCTGGCGACTCGAGTAGCCCCTGTCTAGGGTAAAACTGCCATAACTGAGGCTGCTGTTTATCGGCTATCTGGATCACTAGGGTATGCGCAGTGTTTTTAGCTATATCCTCATTAATCACCGCAAGAATATCAATGCCTTGGTCTAGGGCCGATAAATGAATTCCACTCCATGCCTTAGCCCAAGCTTGGCAGTTGAGTATGTCAGAGTGGCATTGCCAGTCTGTACTGCCCTTGTTGAGCCAGAGATCATCGAGTTGTAGTTGGACTAAGGGAGACTTGTCGTCGAACAGTGGTAGAGCATCATCGGGGAGTTTAGCGGTTTTAGTATTTAATAGTGTGAGGATTGATATCATCATGATCGATGCGATAATAATGATATTGTTCCACTTTTTCCGTGATAGCGCCATGATGTCCTGTTTCAGTCTTAAGGTGACCATAAGAGATAAGCGCAGTTTAGCATGGCATAAAACCAGCGGCTAATACCGCTTATCCCTCGGTATATTCATGCTACCCAGTCCATGATATTCAGTTCTTTGAACTTCGCCTTCACAGTAAATATATCTGCTATGAAGGCATAGATACTAATCCCTACAGTAGATCGGCAAAAGGTTGAATATAAACAATATCACCAGAATTTAACTGCTCATCCGGCTCGCCTATGATGATAAGACAGTTGGCTTTAACCATAGAGGTCAACATCCCGGAGCCCTGTGCGCCTGTTGTGGTTACGTGTAGCTTGCCATCCTGAGCTAAGCGGTAGATACCCCGGGTAAATTCAGTGCGTCCCTCGCGGCTGCGCATTGTACAATCGGCAATAGCGGGAACTAGGCTAGCTTGCCAGTCTTTCTCACCGGCGAGCTTACGCAGTGCCGGTTGAACGAATTGAATAAAGGAGACCATGACAGCAACTGGATTACCCGGTAAACCGAAGAATAAACTATCGCCTATCTGACCGAAGGCCAGCGGTCGACCCGGACGCATATTGATACGCCAAAAGTTAATCTTACCTACTCGTTCCAAGGCAAGCTTGATGAAGTCGGCATCGCCGACCGATACGCCACCTGAGCTTATAACCACATCTGCATCTATGGCGGCCTGTTGCAAGGCCTCGGCGAGGGCATCTTCAGAGTCATGAATTATGCCTAAATCGATCACCTCACAGCCTAGTTTACGTACCATAGACTTGATGGTGAAACGGTTCGAGTCGTAGATACAGTTAGGTTTTAATGGCTCGCCTGGTTGGCAAACTTCATCACCGGTGGAAAATACGGCCACCTTAGGACGTCTAAATACCGGCAGCTGGCCGAAACCTAAGGACGCCAGCATCCCTTGCTCCGGAGCCTGCATACGCTTATGGGCGGCCAGTGCAGTCTTGCCTTTAGCAATATCTTCTCCGGCTAAACGCACATGTTGGCCTAAGACTATGTCACCCTGGAAGCTGACAGCTGACCCTTGTTCAATAGCAAGTTCCTTCATCTGTACTGTGTCGGCACCGGGGGGGATCGGAGCGCCAGTCATGATGCGCACGGCCTCATTGTCTTGTAATCTACCTTCATATTGATGCCCGGCCATCACGTCGGCGACTATGGTGTAGCGATTTAGCCTAGGCTCGGAGAACTTGAATGCATAGCCATCCATAGCCGAATTGGTATTTTGCGGTACATTTAGGGGAGAAATTGCATCTTCGGCTAGCACTCGCCCGCTCAGTTCATCCAGTAGTAAATGTTCGCTGGCTGTGATTGGATCTACCAAGGATAAAATATGATCTACGCCCTGTGTGACTGAAAGCGTTTTACTGCTACCGAATTCACAGCCTGTAGAAGGTGCTAGGGGCAAGGTGGCTGGGGATACTTGCCACTTATCGATATATTTGATGACAAAGTCGGCTATCTGCGAGACATCGTTGATATCCAGGCGATGTAATCCATTTGGAACTTGAGTGTCATCACAACAGGCAATAGCTTGGATATTCTCATCCTGAGTGTGAAGTAAGGGTTTGCCATGGGCGGCCCTGTGTAGCTCGATTTTTGGCAGCTCAAGTTTCTTGAAGCCTTCGACTAAAACAATATCCACCTTGTCTTGCTCTATCTGTTGCAGCAGATGTGGCAGTTGTGGATCTCCTTCGACTGCATGTTCGGTCATTAAGGCCCAGCGTACATGGGAGGCAACCAAGACCTGACGGGCACCGGCTTTGCGCATTTCGAAGCTGTCCTTTCCCGGAACATCCACATCGAAGTTATGGTGGGCGTGTTTAATCACCGCCAAGCGAACTGAGCGACTATTTAACTCAGGTATCAGCTTCTTGAGTAGGGTGGTTTTTCCTGTGCCACTATAGGCACAAAATCCGAGTATTGGGATAGACAGCGGATTGGTAAAAGGAATGCTCATTTATACCTCGAAATTTACTTGGCAATAGCCTTAGCAACTTGTTGTTTTTGTTCTGGCGTGTTTACGTTAACGAAGGCATTGGCTTGATCTGAAAAATCAGTGACAACACGGTCATGTTTGGTGTACCAAAGTTCTACTTTTCGTTCGCCAGCATCTAAGAAGGCTTTCATCGAATCTCTTAGGCTTGGCTTGAGCAACAAGACCACGGGCTGCTCTCTTTTTCCGTCACTGGCGACCGCAAGATCGGCCCCTTGGTGCTCAACTTGGGCCAACATGCGCGGCACAAGGTCACTTGGTAGTAAGGGGCAGTCACAAGGCACTACCAGCAAGTAATCTGCCTGGGTATTTGCCATGGCGGTGATCATCCCAGCCAGAGGGCCTAAGTAGCCAGTGTCTTCATCACTGATGACTGGAAAGCCAAACTCAGCATAACGGGTTTGATTACGATTTGCGTTGATCAGGATCTGCTTAACTTGAGGTTTAATCCGATCGATCGTATGTTTTATCATGGGTTGAGAATTTAGCTCTACTAAGCCTTTATCGTTTCCACCCATGCGCCTAGCCATCCCGCCGGCTAAGATCACGGCATCAATTTGCAATGACATATTAAAATCCTGTATGTGTATTGGAGCTTTTTTCTATGCAATTAGTCTATCTAAGTTTATCGACACGCCTATAGCAGCTTTATGCCGTTTACTGAGCATAGTGAGCCATTATCTGTGTTAGCGCTTGCATAAACCACCAGAGATAAAGCCGTTAGCCGATCTGGCTATTTTAGCAAATGCCTGTGCAAGTGTCTTACCGCGAGTAAGCTTGGGCGGTGGAGCTGAGTCATGTAGCAAGCAGACCTCCGGATCCCCATAGAAGAGTAGCATTCCGCCATTGATTATCTTAGGTTATGGAGGAGCTTGAACTCGGTGATCATGCTGGGGCAGAGGCTATAGATAAGGTGTTATACCAATCGGTATAAGTGTAAAACAGGCAAAAAAAAACCTGGAAAATATAATCCAGGTTATAAAGAGTGTGTGAGCAATGTCGTGCTTGATAACCCCGCCTAATCATGACCTATGACGTGAATCATAGGCTGAATCACATAAGTAAGTGTGGGTCCTTGGAACGCATGCAAATAATAATCATTATCATTTGGTTGTGCAAGTGTTTTGTTCCTACTTTGTAATAAAAAGAGCTGGAGTTAGTTTATTAAGCCTTAAAATCAACCGCTTAAAGTATGTTGTCTGACTTGCTATTTACAAACTACTACTCCGTGTTCCCTGTGCTATTTCACAAATCAGCATGCTTTAGCTGTATATGGCTTATATCTGCCTGTGTTGGCTTTCGTTCTGCTCGATGTTTCGTGAGTAGATAATAGGGATAACTCACGGACAGGAAAATGCTGCATTGGACTGTGATAAGAAGATGATGCTGATAAGACTGTGCTGATAAGATTTGTCGATTGGATAAGTCTGTCGAATAGTGTTGCTAGGTTTTAGTGCACGGGATCTGAGGCAAAAAAATACCGGGATAAATAATATCCCGGCTATAAGAGTGTGTGAGCAATGTCGTGCTTTGCGAAACTCGCTTAACTTTCCTATCTAGCTAGCCCTGAGCAGAGATAATTAAATAGTGAGCTAAATAAACAGAGATGAAGTGTTTAGATTAGCAGTTGTAGAGTGAGTTCTTGGAACGCATGCAAATAGTAATCATTATCATTAAGGTCTGCAAGTATTATTTGTATAATTATTGAATTTATATTGTTTTACTTCGATTCGTAAGTATAAGCATATGTAATTAAATGAATTTATAGATTGTAAATAAGGACTTATTTTCTAAATGATTATCTGGAGTGGTGCGCTATGGCTTTAGTCGATTGATGCCGCTCGATATTAGGCCAGGAAGAATAACGTTAAGCTGCTGGTGGATTTGTTGCTAGATACTTTTTGGCTAAGTTAGAGAATATCAGGCAAAAAAATACCGGGATAAAAAATATCCCGGCTATAAGAGTGTGTGAGCAATGTCGTGCTTTGCGAAACTCGCTTAACTTTGCTATCTAGTTAACCCTTGAGCAGAGATAATTAAATAGTGAGCTAAATAAACAGAGATGAAGTGTTTATTTTAGCAGTTGTAGAGTGAGTCCTTGGAACGCATGCAAATAGTAATCATTATCATTAAGGTCTGCAAGTCTTATTTGCACAGATAGTGAAATTAATCTTTCACGGTGGGCTTTTTCCTTCTCATCCAGCTATTTCAGCTCAATAATCTTTCGCGGTAATCGGCTTGTATAAAGGGCCAAGGCATAGAGAGCCTTGGCCACATAGCTTGATCTAGGCGTGAAGACTCAAATTAGATCACTCGGTAGTGCGCTTGATATCAATCAAGGGTTAACAGCGAGATTCCTGTTCCGAGTTGACTATCTTCTGCTCTAGGACTCTTAACAAGAGGCCGTAGGCGGGTAAGAATAGACATAAGCTAACGATAAGTTTAAAGCCATAATCGACGCTAGCTATCTCGGGCCAGTGCTCAGCCATGAAACTGTCACTGGAAGCATAAAACGCCAGGCCAAAGAAGACTAGAGTATCCACTAAATTACCAATTAGGGTCGAAGCTGCAGGGGCGACCCACCAAGATTTAGTGTCTCTTAACTTAGCAAAAACCTTGATGTCCATCAGTTGACCGATCAGATAGGCGGCAAAACTCGCGAAGGCGATTCGAAATACTAAGCTATTGAACTCTGTCAGGGCGGTAAATCCCTGAAAGCTGGCTTGATGAAATACCACACCCATCAAGTAAGAGATAATCAGAGCGGGCAGCATAGCCTTAAAGATGATCCGTCTTGCCGAGTCCTGGCCAAAAATTCTTACGGTGAGATCCGTGGCAAGATAGACGAATGGAAAGCTAAAAGCTCCCCAGGTTGTATGATAACCAAAGAATTGAAAAGGTAACTGCACCAAATAGTTACTGGCGCATATGATCAATATATGGAAGCCGACGAGTAAGAGCAGCGCTCGGCGAGTTTGACTAGCTGATAAAGATAGCATCTGTGGCCTTTTTAAGTTTAAGCATTGGCACGGGGTGAGGGAACCCGTCGTTTGTGTATAACACTTTAATGAGTGACTATGACTAAATGAATAGTGGCTCTGTGTGTCTTTTATAGTTTGTTTCCCCCTATGGGGGCGGCACAGTATATAGGTGTAGAAATTCCTAGCAAGCCTATCTGAGGTATTATTCACATAATGCTATTAGCATCTAAACTTAAGTCAGATTTATCGGGATCTTCCCAGAAGACTTTTGGTCCTAGTGAGTCATTATTACGTCTGTAACTGTCGCTATTTATGTGATTCATTATGTTGCCAATATGATTAAGCCGATGAGAATTTTGATCTATAAGTTTTTGCTGATGATACTGATTACCTTGCCTGTTCAGGCATTAGCCGAGACTCCTATCATCCGTGTCGCCACAGACAATTGGATCGGTTATACCAATCTAGACGGTAGCGGTTATTATTTCGATATTCTAAAACGCGTTTTCCCCCAGGGTGATTGGCAAGTCGATATTGAAATTGTGCCTTTCTCTCGGGTTCGCTACTTGCTCCATCAGCAGAAAGTGGACATGGCTTTGGGATTTTATCCTGACGATAAAGTAAATTCCATTTACAGTGATATTCCAGTCGAAATTGATACGGTAGATATCGCCGTAACGCCCGAGTTGGCTGCCATGTGGCAAGGGGTCGACAGCTTAGCGCAAAAAAAAGTCCAAGCCTTGTTAGAGTATCGTTTTGATGAGCTGATCCCTGTGCCTATGTACTATGAAGAGAGTGTTAATTTATTGGATCTGCTCAACCGGGTGAATCAGGGGAAAATAGACGCGGTGCTCGATTATAAGCCTGACATCTTGTCTAAGGTGGCAGAGCTAGATCAACCCAGGCAGTTCGTTATCATAGATAATGTATTCCGATTAGAGGTCTACTTCGTATTCAGTAATACGGACAAGGGATCTCAGCTGAAAATTCACTTCGATAAAGAGCTAAAAAAACTCATAGACAGCGGTGAGCTAGATAGGCTGTTTCGTGACTATGTGGGAGAAGATGCGACAAGACTCAGCCTAAAGTGAGTGACCTTCATCGGCTAAGGTTAGAAAGACGTGTAATACCGGGTTAAACTTCAGTGAGAATTGACAGGATAGTGGTTAGCTTATTCTCTAGCTCTGCCCATTCAGCATCGGCCTCGGAGCCTGATACTATGCCAGCCCCGGCAAATAAATTAATTCGTCCTGGTTCAATGAGGGCGCTGCGAATAGCCACGGCAAATTCACTTTCATAGTGATTAAAATATCCACAGGCGCCGGCATACCAACCTCTGGCATAACCTTCTTGCTGACGAATAAAATCCATAGCCGCCTCTCTAGGCAGTCCACCGACCGCTGGGGTTGGATGCATAGCCAGTAATAACTGAAAATCATCAACCTCAGGTTTTAATTCGGCCCTAATCGAGCGATGAAGGTGCTGAATATGGCTTAACTTGAATACCTTAGGTGACTCTTCAGCGCCTACATAGCGACTTAATGGGCTGAGAACATCGACAATATGCTGACTTACCAACTGGTTCTCATGGCTATTTTTGCTATCTTCCTGGAGTTGTGTCGCCAGTAAGGCATCTTCTTCTTGATTTAACCCTCGTGTCGTCGTGCCTGCCAATGCCTCAGTAAATAGCTCTCTGTGACGGCGTCTGTATAGGCGCTCAGGTGTACAAGAGATAAATGTACGATTTGGGCTAAATTGAAAACCGAATTGAAAACTACTTGGGTTACGACCTTGCCAGCAGGCAAGTAACATCCAAGGATTAATCTCTTCATTGACTTCCAATTGAGTCAAACGAGATAGCACTACCTTAGGGGTTTCGTGGATAAATTTGGGGTCTGTGACCCTATTAACCAATTCAGTCCAATGGTGGCGATCCGGTCTGTCACTACGCCCTAACAGACTGACCTTGTTTGGCGGTGGCAGGGGTTTAGCTGGGGCTAAACTGCCTAAGCTTTCCATTGCATGCCGACGCTCAGACTGGGTATCTTGCTTGTCACAATTCAAATTAACCACTAGCTTAAATTCAGTGCCACTGCGTCTTAACTCTACTCGGGGAAGCACGAAACGGGCTCGACCAAATTCGGGCCAAGCTTCAGTGCTTCTGTCGAAGGCGACACCGCCATAGTAGCGAATGTCTTGATTCTTGGTTAATGCCCGTTGGGCCTGATATTCCATGGCGAGCTGATTATCGTCTGTGGTTTCGTCATAGAAGAAGTCTTTACAGCAGCCAATGGCGGCGACCTCTTCTTCGGTATCTCTACCTTTCCAATAGATCCTTGGGTAGATCGGCTGAGCTGCCAGCCAGGCGATAACGGGTACGGCTTTGATATTGACAGACACTTGAATGATGGGATCGCAGTGAGACTGAAAATTTAATTGTTGCAGCTTATCGGTAAGGTACTCGATAGCCTGTGGCAGCATTAGAACAGCCAATACACACTCCAAATGGGTCAGGACAATGAACCAATAGGCAGAGCCGTTGAGGCATCGTAAAATTTATTAAAGCAATTGTTAATAAGAACCTTTAGCACAAGCTAAAGTGCGAGCTTAAAACTGTCAAGTCATAGGCTTTCAAGCTGTGAGCTTTAACTTAAATTCGACTCTAAGGTATATCAATACCTGCCTAGTTACATGAAGTTCGACTGGCTAATCTAAGATCGAGAAGCTATTAAGTGTCAATTTGTTACTTAAGAGGATAAGGCTAACCGATTAAAATTAAGCAGTTACTAAACTAGTTGCTGACTGACTTGTATATTTCTAAATGGAGCGAGTGCGTTATAGATGTTTTATAGTGGTGATTTACCTTCCCAAGGCATAGAATGAGCGGCTTAGAACGCTATTCTATAAACAAAATGTGTATTCAACACTCGGCGTACAAGAATAATTATAAAAGCATATAATAAGACGCATAAGAGATCTTGAATCTACGTCCGTAGGTCATTTTCTGGGAGCTAGTACATGGGGGGGGACAATGAATTCTAAGACACTGGTTAAATATCCTGTGTCCAAATTGGCCATAGGCATGTTTGTGTCGGCCATAGATCAGCAAGGTCAGGTTGCCATAGCCAACGCGGGACAGATACGTAGTCAAAATGCGATTATTAAACTGAAGAAGAATGGTATCAATTATGTGTGGATTGATATCGAACGTTCGGCCGATAGCTGTGGACTCAAACGCGCCATTTCACCTAAACCTATAGTCAAGAAAATCAAGCCAAGTAGAGATAAGTCGCAACTAGTAGCCAAGAAATTACTGCTCGAGGCTAAAGATCTGGTACAGAAAGTGCTGTCAGAGGTCTTCGAGGGAAAAGCCATCGAGGTCGCACCTTTCGAAGTTTTAGCCGACAATATGATCGAATCAGTCATGCTCGACGATGACGCACTCAAGTGTGTATCGGCCCTGAGAACTAAAGATGCCTATCTGTTAGAACACTCAATCAACGTCGCATTTCTGCTGGTAACCTTCGGTAAATACCTCAAGCTGGATAAAGATATCCTTAGGCAGATGGCCGTGGGGGGGATCTTACATGATATCGGCAAAATTAAGGTCGATAATAAGGTGCTGCACAAGCCGGGAAAATTAACCCCCCAAGAGTTTGAGCACATAAAGTTACATCAAGTTTTTGCCATCGAGATTATGGCTGAGACCAAGGGACTATCGGACCTCAGTAAAGATATCTGTCTGATGCATCATGAAAAATTGGATGGTAATGGTTATCCAAGAGGCCTTAAGGGCGATGAGATACCCCTTCATGGCCGCATGAGTTGTATCGTGGATATATTCGACGCCCTTACAGCCACGCGTTGTTATAAAGAGGCTATGAGCCCTGCGGCAGCTTTCAAAATCCTCCTCAGCCTGACGCCGTTTCATCTGGATGATAAATTAGTTTATGAATTTATCCGCTGTGTGGGTGTCTATCCTGTGGGTTCATTGGTGGAGCTATCGGACGGTCGAATAGGCATAGTCTGGGAAGCAAAGGACAGGGATGCGCTGCATCCCATACTCAAATGTTTCTATTCAATCAAACATAAACGCTATACGAATGTGACCATGGTAGATCTACTTAAGTCAGATCTACATATCGAGCGTGGTGTTTCCCCAAGGGCTCTGGATGTCGATCCGGCGCCATTTTATTAGTCTCTGTTCTCCTTCCACATTAGGCTCTTTTTGATCTGGCGATTAGATAACAGGTATAATCCGCCATTCGATTTATCTGATTTGAGTGCAACATGAAGCGTGTATTACCTGTAATCGTTATTTTACTCTCTCTGGCTTTACTGATCCCAGGCGTGACTCAGCCAATTCTAAGTATCAGTGGCAGCATAGAGAAATCTGAGTTAGCTCAGGCGGGAATTGCCCATCTGGCTGATGGCAGTGGTAGCGCAAGAGACATGTTAACTATGATGTCGAGCATGTTAGGCTTCGACACGCTCCAAGGTGAGGTCGAGGTTTTTCAGAAAACGCGTAGTATCTGGGGCACCGTCGAGGAGCTATATCAGTCTGGCAATATCTTAGTGGCTCTGCTGGTGGGGCTATTCAGTGTGGTGATTCCTGCATTGAAACTGATTTGTATGTTGATACTGCAAGGTCCCATCTCACTTAAGGCGAAATTAAAACTCAGCCAGTTTACCGGCATCATAGCTAAATGGTCCATGGCCGATGTATTCGTGGTGGCAGTGATCGTGAGCTATATGGCGGGTAATGCCTCCGCAGGAATGGGAGACCTGTTAAAAACTACAGCGAGCTTCGATGTGGGCTTCTACTACTTCGCCGCATATTGTGTTTTTTCTATTTTCAGTGGTTATTTGATGGGCCGTCCCAGTGAAGTTCATATCACTGACGAGCCAGGTATAGAGGCAAGAGCTTAGGTAATAGCCTCTCTAGTCTAGATGTGATGGAGTTAGCGGTCTCGCTGGCTCCATATTCTCTTTCTATGCCGTCTTATCTTGTGGGCCCGCTTGGCTATGGCTTAAATTCTCAACTCTCAACTCTCAACTCTCAACTCTCAATTCCTAATTCTCAATCTTCAATCTTAGACTTACAGACGATATATGATGCCAATAATGACCCCTGCAGGATTGAGGTCATATCTGGTTTACTTGTGCCTTAGCCGATCTAGCTATTTGTTAGTAAAAACGGGTATTTTGGATTAAATAGTGATTCGATAAATAATAACCAGTCTAGCTTCTTCCTTTCCATTAACTGAGCAATCAAGGGGAAAAATGAAACACTGGTTAATTATCTTATGCTGTGCAGTCTTTGTTATTGCCTCAATACTCACCAGCGGGCTGACTAGGACCCTAATAGATCTCGGTGCCTTCGCGTGCTTGTTATGGATCGTACTGGGTTATAAACCCGCTCCCGTGAAGGAATCTAAGGGAGAATAAATAGCCCTATAGCTTGCTTCATTGTCTTCCTGCTTTCTTAGCTCTGTCCTGAGTCTTAAAGCTAGAGGCTTCTTTTAAACATACAAGATGTACACCAGTGAGCCAGTGCCGATAGATAACCAGAGTGTTAGCCCGAGTATCAAGGGTTTCGCTCCGGCGGCCCGCATCTTAGCCACAGTGATCCCACCCCCTATCAAGAACAGACACAGAACCAATATTCGTTTGGATAATTCGAAAATGGCCTGATAGGCGATTTGCCCCTGGGGAAACCAATGGGCGATAGCGATAGCAAGGCAATAGAAGCCGATAAAATAGGGGATAGTTATCTTCTTCTTGTCACCGCCAAACATCAAGGCACTGAGGAGTGCGATAGGGATGATCCACAATGCACGGGCTAGTTTGATGGTGGTTGCTGTTGTGAGGGCCTCTTCGCCATAGGCCGAGGCCGCACCGACGACCGATGAAGTATCGTGTATCGCGATGGCACACCATACACCAAAGTCATATTGGCTCATGGCAAATAGATGACCTAGCGCGGGAAAGAGGAACAGGGCAATTGAGTTAAGGATAAATACTGTAGACAGTGCGATAGCCGTTTGTTCGCTGTTGGCATTAATGGCTGGCGAGACTGCAGCTATGGCGCTACCGCCACAGATAGCGGTACCTGCGGATATAAGCTGGCCTGTTTTCGAGTCGAACTTGAGTGCTCTGGTAAGCAGATAGCCTAATACCAAGGTAAAAATAATAGAGCCTAATATCAATGGCAGGTTATCTCTGCTGATTGATATAGCCGTATTCAGATTAATGCCAAAACCAAGACCTATGATCGAATATGACAATAGACGCTTAGTGAGGGCGGCGAGATCTAGATTAGAGGGGATCAGGCCTAAGCTGGCTAAGGTAAATCCGAGAACTAAGGCTATGGGTGATGATATAAAGGGGAATAAGCAGAGAGTAGCTAATGCATAAAATGGTAGGTATTTCTTTAATATCAGTAGCTTCATTTGCATTTAGTTATACCAGATGTCATCGAGAGTCATAATTATATCCATGAACTAGGCTTCAATAAATTCAATTTATTTTAGTTACGAGTTAAATTTTATTTATTCTCGCCTAGTTCTACTTGCCGATATGAATGAATCTAATCGAAACTAGAGTATAGAATTGGGGTATTGGCTGGCATAGTGATCGATTGCCAACGATCACTGAATGTATACTTGGCATAAAGTATAAAGTGATTAGGTTCGTAGAAATCAGAACGTTGTAAATCTAAGGACATGCCTAAATACCAATGTTTACTTATACGATTTTCAATTGCAGCCTGAAACGTATACCCAAATCCCCCTCCCGAACTCGATGCCTCACCGGTTAAGTAGGGGCCATCCTCTTGTGTCCACGAGTTTGAGATTGAACCACTGAGTAAGTACGACCAAGTATCATGGTAACGTTTATAGTAATTAACAGGTATAGAGACCGAAAAATAGCTCTGTGGACTATAATAACCGCCATGACCTAATGTGTATTCACTAAGGTTTTTATTGTAGTTGAGGTACATAAAGTTAGTCCCAACACTCAAACCTTGATCCTCATCTGCAATCAGTTTGTAATAGCTACCAGCCAGAAGGCCTAAGCGGGTATTATCTGCAACATTATCGCCGGTGAGTTTATGATACTGGATACTCGTCCAGATACCATAAGGCCCTCCCTGATCGTAGCTGGTGCCGATTTTTAATCCCGTACGAACCACACCGCCCCATTCCGTGCCTTGTGGATCTATGCTTCCCTGGGGCACACTTAAACCTGCATAGGACAAGATACTGCTGGTTTCCGGGCGCTTAGAGGCGTTAATCCGCCAGCCAAGATCGGCGAGGTCGCCTTTGACTGTGATCCCTCCAACCCAAGTAGAATGAGTAAAGCCAAGGGGTGTTGTGCCTATATCTGCCGACCAGTTGTCAGCCTCCCAGCCAACACCTAAGGCTGTGCCTGAAGCTTGCTGGTCAATGGGAATCTCATGGTGATCTTGGTGTTGATTCAAATAGTCGATATCACCGGATGCTATATTGACATGCTCAGCCCTTAATATCAGATGCCCATCCAATGAAGGTATAGGGATCCTTGCCTCAATAGGTACCTGAGACATCTTATTTTCGCCATCTCTGGCGCCAAAGTCATAGCCAATCATGACATGTCCATCCAGACGATCATGCAAGGTGTCTATGTCTTTTTTCACATTGCGGGTTAACCAATAATCATCGGCTTGATCATAAAGCAGGTGTAAACTTGGCTTCTCTGGGCTGGCTTTGTCTTGGTTGCGGTTTTTTGCGATACGATCGGAATTTAGGGCCTTATATCCACTTATGCCGGCGGTATGCCATTGCTTATTCGTCATGGCAATGGCCATACTATCGCGAAATTCCATAGCACTGGCTGAGTCTGGCAGCAATTCATTCAGGTGGTTTGCTTGAGTATGACGACCGAGCCGATTGAAGACTCTGGCGACCGACATTAACTGACTGGCCGTTAGCTGGCCACGCTTGCTATAGAGGGCTGCCGCGATATATTCATATTGAGTTTGCTGCTCTAGTGGAATACTGGATTGCAGTACACCAATTAGCCCTTGAGTTTTATAGGGTTCAGCTTGTTTACTCACCTTAAGATAACGTGCTAATGCAGAAGCGTAAAGCTCTTGCTGATAGTCTTGTTCCGCCTCGGCAATATTAGCCTGTGTAGCCAATTGATGCAGGGACTGGCGTTCAGATATGCTGAGTAATGTTAAGTTACTTAGATGCTCGCTACGTGCTTGCCAGTCATTAAAGTCCTCGAAGGCATGCATAGTGAGCATCAACTTGGCATAGGCTAGTTGGGTGGAAAATGACCAGTCTTTTTGTGGCGTGATAGCGGCATAACTTGTTTGCGCTCGTGTGGCTTCGCCTAGCTTGTACCAAGTCTCAGTAATACGCATCATGGCTTGAGGGTCGTGTCGATACTCTTGTGCCAATTTCGAAATGGCCTTTACACTCGCCTCATGAGCATAGAGATATCGTGCTTGAATATTGTCTAAATCCAAGTTGAGGCTTAATCGAACTAAGTTTCGCTTCATTGCCGGCGTGAGCCGTGTTTTCGGCACCGCAGCTAATGCATCCACTGCGGCTCTAGCTTGGTCGTTACGTGATAAATATAAGCTGTAAGCGAAGTGCATTTGAGGATCTGAGGATGCCTGATCCCAAGCTAGCATCAGGTCGTCGGCTTGCTTGGGGTTACCCAAGATCCTCAGTGTGTCGGCAATGTCGGCACGCAGCCATGGTGATGATGGCTTTAAAGCCAGTAATCTGGACACAGAGCGCTTGGCCTGATCCATATCACCTGCTGATAATGCCAGTTCAATTGCCTGTGAAGCCTGATCGGATCTGAGGGACTGTATCTTGCCATTAATGGCGAGTTGCTGCTGAGGAGTGTAATGTTCAGCCAACTTAATAGCGGTACCTAGCTCTCCTTGTGCCAGTGCTACATTCAAACGTCCTCTCAGGGCTGAGTTATTGTTCTGATCACGATTGAGTGCCAGCTGATAATAACGTTCAGCTTGTTTATACTGCTTTTGCATCAGGGCTAATTCAGCCAAGCCGTTGTATGCATCAGGAGCTGCAGGTGTGATTTTTATCGATTTTTCATATAGATGTTTGGCATCTGTATAGCGATTCTCTTTTAATGCAGTATCGCCTTGTTTCAGGTAGGCCCAATATGACGACACTTTAATCAGTGAGCGCCATTTTGATGCTGCATCCGGATCTTTATCGAGTTCCTGCGCTTTCTTAAAGTAGGCCAAAGCTTGGGTTTGATTCCCGCCACGAAGATAGATAGTACCTATGGCACCAAGTAGTTCTGGATCATCGGGGCGAGTGGTTAAGGCATAACGCAGTTGTTTGGCAGCCTGGTTATTCTTGCCTTCATCCAATAGCGCCAAGCCTTTACGCTTAGCGCGATAGGTTGGATCTTTCTGCAGTATTAATTCACGAGCTAGCCGCTTTTTTCCTTCTTGGTTGGCGCGCTGAATCGTACGGTTGGACGGATAATAACTGCTTAAAATAGCATATTGTTCGGTTACCGATGTCGAAATTGGCAGTGAGTCTAAGGCGTACAACCAAGATAAGGCTGCCTGCTCGCCAATGTCCGGCCTTAGTGCTAAACGACGGTAACTGGCTAAGACCCAAGGATCCGCTGGATGGCGTTTACCAATATGCTTGGTTAAGGCGAGCTGAAAAATGGGTACATCCGGGTTGTTAGCATTGAGTTTTTCTAAGCTAGTCTTGACGCTTTGCCACCGTGAAGCAATATGGCCTTCAACTTGGAGGTATTCCAACTGAAGACTTGGTGTCGGTATACCATTTGGAAACACCGAATCATAGGCGAGTAACGACTCTAGGTAACGTCCTGAATGAGCAAGTAGTCTTGCTCGTTGAAACTCACTTTTTTTCTCATTGCGAATTGAAAAAATGCTATTTAATGCCAAGGTTTTTTGGCTTTTTGGGGCTAATTGCTGCAACTTTTTCCACGCTGCGGTGGCTTTATCCAGCTGCTTGGTTTGCAAGTACATATTGGCTTGATAATACAAGCCGCTGACATTGTTACCTTCGATGGCGAATAATCGTTCCAGGGTGCTGAGGACTATGTCATCACGCTTCATCGCCTGGGCTAATTTCAATTGGCCCAGTAACCAATCGACAGAGTCCACTTGTGCTAATTGAGTCTCAAATAACTCAAGTGGCTGATCTAATTGATAGATGCGTTTCTTCTGTTGCTGGGTTAATGGACCATGGGCTGGTGTGTACTCAGTAATGCTCTTCACCGCCATCACAGGGGATGTATATAAGAGCATGGTTATAAGGAGACCCAATATGGCTTTCAAGCTTGTTGATGACGTTACTTTTGACATTGGGTTTGTAACTCTCCGTGCTCACCAAAACGGAATCTCTCTTGATACCAAGCTTCACCAAACAGACCCAAAACATTATCGTAGTAATGTTTGCCATCATTGCGCTGCAATAATGAGTGAGCCCGCTCAGCTTGTTGTTCCACTAATGCAGCTTGATTCGAAGCTGAAAGAAATGGCAATAATGCGGCAGAGAAACCTGGGCTGCCCGCCTCTGTATATTGGCCGTTTAGGGTATCCACTTCCCGTGGTGGCGCTGAGAGTTGCTGTGTCGCGGCCACCATAGCTTGCATGGTTTGCAATAATGTGGATTTTTCTTTATCGGCATCGTTAAGCATACCTATCCATAAATAGCTGCGAATCGCGTTATAGCTACCTAGATTTCCTGTGATGTCATCGGCGGTGTACACCCCGGACTTTAGTGTTACCCAATCTGGGCTAAAGCCGTGTTGTGCAGTGTCGGTTAACATAGTAGCACTGGTCTTATATAAGGATTGCCATGTGTACTTGGGGTAGAGTGTCGCCATTCGTGACAGCAACTGCAAGGGCACGTAGCTGGGATTTAAGCGGTAGCTCCCATCGGGTTTATCGAAGCCCTGGGGCCCGGGTAGGAGCACGTTACCAATACCTGGGACCTCTAGGGTTTCTTCCCTAAGTATGCGACTGGCAACTAGATGACTAAGGGATTTATAGTAGTAGTTATCCCAGAGTCGTCCGGCTTCAGCCAAGCTATATGCTATCCATAAATCAGAATCAGATGCTGAATTATTATCTAGTACCCCGTACGTTCCAGTCGTCTTCTGTCCCCATAGCCATGCGGGTAAATGTGCGGTCAGATCACCTTCGGCAAGATGTGTCTCTGTCCATGTTAATATTTGTTGAAATGCCTGCTTATCGTTGGCTACTAAGGCGAAAAACAACCCATAAGATTGTCCTTCCGATGTGGTAATTAAGCGCGGATCGCTGGCATCCACCACTCTGCCATCTTGGAGGTAATTTGTTTTGAATGTATTCCATTCTGGCCATTGACACTCAAGCGCAAAAACCTGAGATGACAAGGATGTAAGCATCAGGGACAAACAAGTGAGCCAGACTAATTTTTTCATGATTCATCCTCATTATCTTGAAGGCGTTTTGCTGCAATTGGACGAAGAATACGCCAGAGCACGATAGTGACGATAAGCATCAGAAATACTACGATAAAGGCTAATAAAATAGGATGATTGGAGAAGTGGTACCACACAAGTTGCCATATAGGCAGCTTACCTGAGTAGTAGTGCTCACCGACATTATAGCTGGCGACTTCATTGTTACGGATAGTCACAACAGAGCCAAACATGTGCTCCACTTTACCGCTATCGCTTAATGCTTCATCCACCAGAGATAGATCTTGTGGGTTAGCGGCCATTATGGTGATTAAACTGCGCTTGGCTGAAAACGGTGATTCTATACCGGTTATTGCGGCAAAGGCCCCCTGTGCTTGTACCGATATCATCTCTGTCGGGTCTTGTTTAGAACTGCTGGGCTTAAGGTCCAATAGCTCTTCGTTTTTATTTGGAAATTTCATCAGTCGCTTGCCTGCATTTAGCGTCAGGTTCACTTGATCTGTATCGTATTCAGCGGTATTGAGTGAAGGGGCGACACCAATACTCAAGATATCCTTATCTTGCAGTAGTTGTTTGTCCCATCGGTCGATTAGTTGGACATTGATGCCTGGATAGCCTGTATCTGCACCTATGACGCCCATTATATTTAAGAAGCTCTGTAGTGCTGCAGCGGATGGTTTTTCTGCCACCACAACGACGGTTTCAGATAAGTCCGCCATGCGTGAGAATGGGAAACCGGAATTAGAGAAAGCATGCATATTCGGCATTTCGATATAATGTGGAAACCCACTGAAATCTATTGTGGAATTACCATCGATAACCGCATATTGCTTACTAGGTTGTGTTACCTGACACATGCCTTCTGTGACGGAGGCAAAGCTAAATTCAAACTTAATATGGTTGTTACTTCCCACCTTAAAGGCTGGAATCGGGATATTGTCGCTTGAACTTAAAAAATTATCATCGATCAGCGGTATGCGTAATTGGCTAGATTCACCGCTTTGCCCATCCGTGGTTAGGTTAAAGGCTTCGATAAATTGGTTATTGATGCTTAAACTTAGGCGAGAGCCTGAGTCATTTTTCGTTGGCGGCGAATAATGATAATTCAGATCCATAGGGATACCACGACTTTGCCATGTAAACAGATCCGGCGGTAAACGTAAGTCAACACGAATAGGTGGTGGTGTTCGACCTTCTACTTGTAAAGCGGATTTCTGTTTTACCAGCTCAGACAAGGAGGTTGGGCGTGTTGTGCTGATCCAATTCGGTGCATCATAGGCTTGGCGGGGGACGATTTGATTAACCGAATTAATTTTTGCTATTGGACCGGTTAATAATGAGGTTCCCAGTGCCAGACCTTTAATGGCAGTGTTGAGATCTTCGCTATCTCGTCCAATGACCAATAACAGTTTCACATAAGGATCTCTTGGGTGGCTAATTACTTGTAAGTAAGGGCCGTCCGCATCGGGAAAGTCTTTAAGGAACTCGGGTTTATTGTTATTTGTAATGAAGACTATGGCGTTTTCGTCTGGCATCTTATCGAAAGACAGAGGAAAGCTAGTACTACGCCATTCGGACAAGGTGCCAAAATATGAAGCAGCAATTCCTGCGGCTTTTATCTCGTCAAGATCATAGTCGCTTCCCATCACCACTGGCAGCTTGAGTTTGTTAAAGTCGCGCTCATCAAAAAATGGCGCCGGTAATAGGCTGAGTTCGCTCTTCAGTAGTGTTTTTTGAACTTGAAGATCGATATGGCTGCTCAGACCAATTTCGGCCCATATGCTGGAGTCATTAGGATTCGCACAGCTTGTGTTTGTATTACCAATTAACTCAAAACGTAACTGATTAAAGTTACTGAAAAATCGCGTATCGAGAGGCATAGATACGCTATTTTTTTTACCTTGTTGCCCGTCACTTATCGATACAACGCCCATCAATTCATTATTAAAGTAGACCTTAATATGCGATACCAAGGCCAATAATGCCGGAGATGGAGTGAGATCAAAATGTAACGTAGCCTTTGAAACCACCTCATCAAGACGAGAGCCAAAGCCCACATAAATACTATTCTCACTGCCCAGTATTTTGATTGAACCTGTATAGCCAAGTTGGGAGAAGGAGATCACCCGTTGAGACACTATAGGGATGGAAGTATTAGACGCTTGCGCCGATAGCGCTGGCGCTGTTACTGGTATTATAGGCTGTTGCGCAAAAGCGCTGGCTGAGATCGCAAGCCCTAGAGCTGCAATCATTGTTAATCTAGAAATTAGCATGGTTAGAGACTCGAGTAGAAATATGACGGGGTCGCAGTGACCAAGTAAACTCACAAAAAAACAGAATGGGGCGAACGCAGGCCTTTACCGGTGTTGGACTGTGCCTTAATAATTGCTGATAACCGCTAGCTCCGACCCGTAACACCCTGCTCAGACTCGCTAAGGGTTTATCGGCCTCATAGCTTTGTTGCCACTTTGTCCAGGTATCTGCACGGGCAAAGGTGCACTGTACATAATCAACCTGTTGCTGGTTCGATAAAGGCGCGAGTTGTAAGCCTAAGATGCCATCTTGGGCATAGGTAACAATAGTTGGGAAAACAAATTGTTGATCCGAACGATGCAGGATGATCTCTAGCTCTTGATTGGGTAAAAATAGATGATTTTGTTCATCATAGCCTTCCAGTTTTACTCGAATACCCCCCAGTGAAAAATCTTGCATCACGGCGCGAAGTAAATGACCTGAATGTAAACGTACGCTCATAGGGAGGGCGACGGCGACACGGTGATCTTTACGAACCTGCTTTTCCTCGGCTGCGACAGCAACAGCACCGCCTAAGATCAAAAGGTTATAAATGGTCCAGAGAATATTGACGATAACTGTACCAATTTCGTCATCGGGCCCCCAGCCTATACGGTAAACACCGAAACCTAGTCCAATAATGTTCATGATCACTAAGGTGAGGTAAGGGAGCGAGAACACCCAATCAAAATAAGATTTATCGATTAAGCCTCCTTTTGCGGTAACGTTGAAGTTACCCTTGTGGGGGGCAAATAATGCCACTGTGGTAGGTTTTGCTATGTACCAAGCTAAAACGGTTTCATAGACTTCCCCCCAGAATGAGTAACGGTACTTTCCTTGTATCCGAGAGTTTGTCACGCTTGCATGGACCATATGTGGCAGAGCGTAGAGAATAATTGCAAATGCGGGAGCCGAGATCACGTAGGAATGCAGCAAGAGAAATGTGAGTGGCGCGATTAAAAAAATAATCCGCGGGATCCCGGATAAAAAGTGCAGCATGGCATTAACATAACAGAGGCGTTGTTGCCATTTCAGGCCAGATCCTGTCAAAGGGTTATCCAGTCGAAATATTTGCGCCATGCCCCTGGCCCAACGGATTCGCTGGCCAATGTGGGCCGATAAGGTTTCTGTGGCTAAGCCTGCCGATAAGGGTTGTTTTAAATAAGCAGAGTGATAACCCAAGCGGTGTAATCTCAATGAAGTATGGGCATCTTCAGTCACTGTTTCAACCGCGATCCCACCTACCTCTTCCAGTGGTGCACGGCGTAATATGGCACAAGAACCACAGAAGAAAGTCGCATCCCACATATCATTGCCGTCTTGAATCAAACCATAGAAGAGGTTGCCTTCGTTGGGGATATCCCTGAAGCTGGCAAGGTTACGTTCAAAAGGATCCGGAGAAAAGAAATGGTGGGGAGTTTGCACTAATGACATTTTTGGATCTTTTAAGAAAAATCCCATCGCGAGCTGGAAGAAAGCGCGTGTTGGTATATGGTCACAGTCAAATATGGCCACAAACTCGCTCTTGGTTTGGGCTAATGCATAATTGATATTACCGGCTTTAGCATGTTCATTGGTGGGACGACGAATATAATTAACCCCAGCTTCTTTGGCGAAATCCCGGAAGTCATCACGTTTACCATCATCAAGAATATAGATATTGAGTTTGTCTTTTGGCCAATCGACTCCCAACGACGCATATACTGTGGCACGCACCACATCTAAACCTTCGTTGTAGCTAGGGATCATAATGTCGATTTCAGGCCATGTGGTCTGATCTACGGGTAAGGCAACGGGTTTACGATTCAATGGCCATATATTTTGGAAGTACCCCAATAACAGCACAATCCAGGCATATGTTTCAGCCATCAGTAAAATCCCACCAAGAAATAAGGCGAGAGGATCATCCCAATTTAGTGTTGATGTGTACCGCCACCAAATATATCGGCACGATGCTGTGACCGAAAGAATGATCAGGAGCACGGTGGGAAAGCGTCCGGGCATACGCCGAAACATCATGGCCAACGCCCACAATAAACAGACAAAAATAATTTGTGCATTAAAGTTAAAAGGAACGGTGAAACACAGGAAGGCTAGTACGGCGACCAAGAAAAACAAGGTGTAATTAAGTAGATTATGAGGGCGCTTAACTTGAGGTTTGGATGGCATAGCCTGAGTGCTTGATTTCAGTCGCGATGGTTTCGTCGCCCAGGCTTCCAGCCACTGTACGCCTAAAGATAAGGTATTCAAGGGTAGGTAGAATGCACTCTTGATACGTTTGACCGTGATATTAAATACTTGATGTATGCGTGTCGACAATACATGTTTAGTTTGTTGTTGAAATAATAATAACCAAGAGGTTTGAATGACAAAACGTATAAGATCGAATAAAACCGGACGGGCAAAATTAATTTGCGGATAACCAATAAACAGTAATTTCCACGATGGTACGCCGGCAATGGTGGGCTTCAAGAATAGAAAGGCTGTGGTAAACCATATGGCCAGTACCAGCTCCCCTAGCCAAGATGCAGGAGCGCCTTCGGCTTCTTCAATAAACGTCTTCTGTGCTGCGAATTGGCTGACTATCCAGGTTTTAAAAATTAGATTAAGGCAAGAAAACATGGACTAGCTCTCCTTACCCGAATCAGTGCCTAGGGCGGCTAAGTGTGAAATACACCAGAAGGCCAGTAACTGGTAGTCTTTAGCTGCCTGACTATGTGGTGCATGGTGCTGGACTGTGGTTAAGTTAGCGATACTTTCTACCAGAGCTGTATCCTTGTGTAAGACGACTGGTATAAGTTGAGTATCTAATTCTTTTTTAAACACCAATAAAAAATCTCGTCCCACCTGAGTTTCAGCCTGAAATTGATTGATTAAGAACTTAAGTTTTTTGGATCTCTCCAAGTGATGCTGGATAAACCTATGGTGTTTTATGGTGTTTTGCATAACGTAATAACTGGACGGTTCAGGGCTTACAACACATAAAATAAGATCCGCAGCATCACAAAATCTGGCCACTGAGGGGTCAGTCAGATCATCAATAGACAAGTGGATAAGTTGCCAATCATTTTGGGATGATGTGCTAGTTGCCCTATTGAGTTCTTGGAATAAGTGGGCGAAGAGGTCCGGCTTATTGGCTCGAAAAGCCAAAGCTTCTTGGTTATTTATCTGGCCGAAAGGGATAAAATCTACCCCTAGTGGACTTTCGAAGTTGGCTTCTTGCCATGGGCTAGCTTGGAGTAAACGTTTTACCCAGCCATCGTCTACCTTAAAAGGCAATCCCAGATGTAGTTTCAACACATTGCTTGCTACACAATCTACCACTAAGGTATTTTTACCTAGTTGGTGTAACATTTGTGCCAAATTAGCCGTTACTGTGGTTGAACCAGTGCCACTTTTTAGACTGATAATAATCAATCGTTTCATGATGAAATGACCATACTATTGATTATTAAATCTGGTTTTGTTTATTTGGAATCCCAGTTTTAACATCATAATGTGCCAAGGCGTATTATTAATATTTCTTTGACTTGTACACTTTGGGTTTGAGGACTGAGATTCGTTGAACAAGGTAACCTTCCTATGGCTAATTAATTCCTTAAAGCATTATGTATCATTTATCACATGTAATATATCATTCTAACCTAATACAGGTTTTAATATATCAAGCCTGTATAGGGTTGTTAATTGCGTGTTGCTGGTGGTTGTCTTGTGTTTTGTTTATGTCTTGTTCTTGGGTGTCTATTTTGTTACTGGTGTATGTATTTTTCATGGTGCTTAACGATAGCCATTTTTGTTTTACATCTTGATAATTTTCATTCTCACTTATTTCAATGTAGTGATGTTTTTTAATGTTAAAAGATGAATATATCGTCTCGATATCCTTAGATGATGTCGCCAATTTCACTAATTCTCACTTGTTCAATTTGGTCGTATTTTATATAAACTTTATTGGTTGAGCAAATTAGCTTATTATATGTAACTAGGTTTACCCATATTTAAGTATTTGGGTTAATCATATTCCAAAGAATATTAAGTATATTTATAATATCGGCAGGCTAAAGTTATACCTACTTATCTTCTGTGTATCTCAAGTTAACTCTATGTTTTGGAACTGAAAATGCGTTTTTGCAAAGTGGTATTTTATTTGGGGGACAGTAGGTTGTCATATAATCGTGGTGCCTATGCCAACGATTAATATGTTAACGCCCATTACTCAGGAAACAGTGCATTCTTGTATTTACACTTACTTGTTCACTAGTAATGATTCGGCGCTCCACTATGTAAATAGTCTATGTTTAAGTAACGATGAGTTTTCATTTGTTTCATGTGTTGATCTAGAAAGATTTAATTCAGGAGTAGATGCTAATAATCATGTTGGCCTAGGTTCACTCCTGGTAGAGAAATCTATAAAACTATTTTTCTCATCAGGTGTAAGTGGTAACAATAAAAGCACGGTAATGGATATAATTAATGACTTGTCGTCATTGAATATTAAACCTAAATCAACATTAGTCATATTCTCTCCAGATCGATTACTTGTTAGTTACAATAGTGAGAGCTGGGATGCTTTTTTAAATGCTATTAAATGTTACGCTTCTAAGCGCCAGCTAGTTATTAAATTACTTATTTATGGTTCGTTAGCCACTTCGGTTATTAAGCCTATGTTATTAACGAATAATACAAAACTTTCGGGTATGGCAAGCTTACAGAAGGCCGATGGCGAGACTTATCACTATCATGTGGATTTTTGGTCTAATGCACATGGTGTAAAATCAGATGCAAATTTTATACTGGGATTAAATGCCAGTGGCCAATTTTATGTAAAGCAAGAATATGATGACCTGATGCAAGTCATGACTCGAGATTCAGCTGACAGTGACTGTATTTATATCAGCCGAACTGTACTTGACGAGAACATTCAGCTACCGGCAAACGTCATAGTGGCCGATAGTAACCATGCACTGATTGAGCAATTAGATCGCCCTAGTGCATCAACGGTCATTTTTAGTTGCGCATCTCAAGAAGAGATTAAAAATTTAGCGCTGGCTTGTTACCAACTTAGAAAGTCAGCTGGTTCGCGATTAAAAATACTAATTCGTGAAGTGAATCAGTGTTTACGTTACCTAGATGAGCAGTTTTTACTGCGGGCCGGGGTAAATTTGATCTTGCCTTTTACCGTGTCGTACCCCCGCTGCATTAGTCAGATGGAAGCGTTACAAGGGCAGGTTTTTACGCGAGTTATCCCCAATACTCTGGAAGGATTATTAAAATATAATCAGATATACGAGTACAAGGGATACATAACCAATACAATATTTGTCGATTATTGCAGCAGTTTAATGCAGTCCTTCGAACAAACTCGTATTCGTTTTGCCGTTATCAAGCTGACTATTTTGCCCGGTATGCAAGCTGAAGAGTGTTTAAGGCTGTGTCATATTCGACGTGATGGTGATCTTGTTACCGTATGTAGAACGGCTATCTACGTGCTATTTAGTGCCGTTCGTATTAGCGATGTCGATGTGGCCTTAAATAATATCTTCGAATATCCAGTCAGGGATCTGTTTCGTACTGTGGATGTCTTAAATAATCTACATGATATTGAACAGGAACTCTCCACTATTGTGGGGCAAGCCATGTCGGTTTCAACAGAGGTTGAGAAGCTATCCAGGGTAACCGCCATTTTTGAGCCAAATATAGCTAACGTTAATCAAGTCTCACCTTCTTTAGCCAAAAGAAAACAATACAGATACTTTACTGCATGAATATTAATGATTTTTCGCTCACCGTTATCATCTGTCTACTCCTAGGACTAGCCACAGGTTATTTCATTCGTGATATGGCTCAAGTTGCTCAGCGTATATATCGTCGCTATGTGAAGAAGCCTAGTCACTTAGTCGAAGTAAAAACAAAAAACTCTTAAACAAGACATAATCTTTATGACCAATAAAAATATAACCCCAAACGTATTTATGCTCTCTGGACTAGGTTGGTGGAATGTTTATTTCATCATTAAAATTGCCCTATACCTGAAGGGGAGTATTGATTTTCATCCTGTTGAAAACTTTGCTTTTTTGGCACTTTTATTGTTTCCTTTAGCATCGAAGCGTCTGGCAATAGCTAGAACCCTGATTGCTGTCCCTATCGGCTTATGGTTAATGCACTTCGATTCTTACCTGCCTCCTTTGAACCGATTGTGGTCGCAAATGGGTCAGTTAATGCAATTCGAAACCAGTTACTTGATCGAATTACTTGGCCGTTTCGTTTCTCCTAGCGCACTTCTGGCTATTTTCACCCTGTGTATCGGCTATTTCATCTTGAGTAAATACCTGCGTATTTCCGTCTTGGTTGTGGGTCTACTCGTGTATATAAGTTTGCCTGAACCAGCGACTGTGATTGCGCCACAGCCCGGAGCCGCTGTGGCAAATACAGCGAATGTGACCTCAGTATCTGAGACTGTGCCTAAGGCCAGGGAAGTCACAGTAATTAATGATGATGTGCTAAACAATTTGAAGAACGACTTTTTTACTAATGAACTCAAACGCTCTGTCAGCTTTAATCCTACCGCCAAGGACGATGTTCCTTTTGACTTGTTGTTTTTGAGTATCTGCTCCGTGGCATGGGATGACATTGAAATTTCGGGTCTGAGTGATCATCCTATATTTAAAGAGTTCGATATCATGTTTGACCGTTTCAATGCTGCAACCTCTTATAGTGGTCCAGCCTTGGTTCGATTACTGCGTGCCAACTGTGGTCAAGAAACCCATGGTGAACTCTTCGATGCTCCGGCTTCGAATAAGTGTTACTTGTTCGAGAATTTGGCAAAATTAGGCTTCAAAGAAAATTTATTGATGAACCATGATGGAGTCTTCGACAATTTCTTGGAATTGCTGCAACAGAAGGGCAAGCTGAATGCTGCTTTGATGCCATTAGATGGTTTTAAACCTTATGAAAAAGCCTTCGATGGTGATGATATCTATCGCGATAAAGATGTACTCGATCATTGGTGGCAGCAACGAATTCGCAATGATAATAATCAAGTTGTTGCCCTATATAATACCATTTCCCTCCACGACGGTAATCGAGTGATCGGGGGCGAATCTCCTACGAATTTGATTAGCTATAAGCGTCGACTCAAGAATCTATTAGATGATCTATATGGATTTTTCCAGGAATTAAAAGCCTCAAAACGCAATATTGTCGTCATGTTAGTACCTGAACACGGTGCAGGCATGCGTGGCGACCGCATGCAAATTCCCGGTATGCGTGAGATCCCAGCGGCATCAATTGTACATACTCACGTAGGGCTAAAGGTGTTTGGTGACAATATGAAACGTGTCGGTGATACGGTGCATATCACAGACCCATCAAGTTATCTGGCCGTATCTCAGCTAGTGTCTAATATCTTAGATAGCAATATTTATAAGACCAATACATTCGATCCGAAAGTATTAACCACTAATTTACCCAAGACAAAAATGGTGGCACAAAACTCCGGCACTACTGTGATGGAGGTGAAAGATAAACACTATATTTCACTCGATGGCAGTACATGGAGTGAATACCCGACGGATTAAGCTTAAAAGGGGAGTGGGTCACCTGCTCCCCCCATGAGTGATTTAAGTGTTTCCTCAAATATTAATTTTCTATTAGCAAGCTAGTTGCTAGCAATATAAAGGCTCTACTCTAGATTTTGTGATTCGAAATATCCCCGTCAATCAGCCAAAATCAGTTATCTATTCTTGGTATTTTGTTTTTACTCTAGGTGTGAAAATACTGGCAGGGTTAGCTGGGAAGGATCTGGTGAAGGCTACTTATTGTGGTTTCAGAGTCTGGGGCTATTTAAATCAAGCCTATTAGTTCGAACCCAGGCGAGTTCATCATGGAGTTTTATCGACTAAATAGTGAGAAATCGACAAATGAGGCCGATTCTTTATGGGTGATCTAGGGTAGTAAATTTAATGTGGCAATATTTCTGATACCGGATAAAAATTCGGCCATATAAAATATGACCGATAATTGATATTTTCTAGAATTAACTAGGTATCAGAATGGCTTTGCTTGAGGATTATCTCATGGTAACGAATTCTTCCGCGCCAGTGGGGTGGATAGCCACAACTGAATCGAAGTCTTTCTTGGTCGCGCCCATCTTCATGGCTACGCCGAAGCCCTGTAGGATCTCATCCATGCCGTAGCCTAGGCCATGTATACCCACAACTGTTTCCTCTGGGCCAGCACAGACTAGCTTCATCTTACAGGCTTGACGATGAGCCGTGATTGCCGTGTACATGGAGGTAAAGCCTGACACATAGACGGTAACATTGTCTTTGCCATATTCGGCAATGGCGTCAGGCTCGCTGAGCCCCATGGTGCCAATCGCAGGATGACTGAATACTACTGTTGGAATAAGTTTGTAATCCATCTTTGCATCGGTCATGCCGTTGAACAGACGCTCAGATAATAGACGGCCAGCCTTAACTGCGACTGGTGTTAGTTCGACGCCGCCTTGAATGATATCACCGACACAGTAAATACCAGGATTGGTAGTGTTTTGCTGCTCGTCGACTATGACATAGCCTTTATCGTTAAGCTTAACCTGAGTGTTCTCTAGGCCAATATTGCCGGTAGAAGGCTTGCGGCCGATAGCCCAGATGAGGGTATCGACTTCATAGCTTTCACCATTTTCAAGCTTAAGGGTCAGGCTGCCATCGGCATTCTTCTCTACCGCTTGAGGTGTGCTGTTGATGTGCAAGCTAGGGCCATCAGTAGCCATAGACTCCATCAAGGCTTCACTTAACATAGGGTCGAAGCTACGCAGTGGTGCGTGTTTACGCACGAATAGATGGGTTTCACTACCTAAAGAGTGCAATACACCGGCTAGCTCGACGGCGATATAACCGGCACCGATAACGGCGACACGCTTAGGCTGCTCTCTTAGTGCGAAGAAACCATCGGAATCTATACCGTGTTCTGCGCCAGGAATATTGGGGATTGTTGGTGAGCCACCGGTTGCGATAAGAATATTATCGGCAGTGTAATGCTCGCCATCGACTTCGATAGTGCCCTGGTCGACGAAGCGACCATAGCCGCGGACTAAAGTAACCTTGTTGTTTTCCAGACCACGGTCATAGGCGCCGTGAATGCGGTCGATATAGGCCTCACGGCTGTCGACTAAGGTACTCCAGTCAAACTTATTGACCGTGACATCGAAGCCATAATCTTTAGCGTATAGATGCAGTGCTTCGGCGACTTGTGCGCCATACCACATGACCTTCTTAGGTACACAGCCCACATTGACACAGGTTCCGCCGAGAGCCTTGGCCTCGATTAGAAGTACTTTAGCGCCGCGCATAGCTGCACGGTTTGCCGATGCAATACCACCACTACCTGCACCAAGACAGATATAGTCAAAATGTTGGGCCATCTTTATCTCCAAAAAGTCTTTAAAAGGTTGCTCGAAAAAAGCATGCCTCATTGTAGAGGGTATTTATGCCTTGAACCAGTGCTCTATCTTCTGAGGCGAAATACAGAGACAAATAGCAATGCTATGCCTGAGTTTGAACGTTGTGATTAACGCCGATACTGGCAAGCGTCGTGATCTCTCTGCTTTGGCCCTTCAGCACCACACTTCATGCACAGCCACTCCTTATGCCTTATTTTTAATTCGTCTCGATGAAAGCCATAGCTGGTTTGGTTGCCTGCATAAGACAGGCTCTTCTCTAATTTATCCATACGCTTGTCGAGCCAGCGACACCCAGGGTCGTTGGCGACCTGGATTCTACTGGCCAATGTCTGCTTTCTCGACAGGGTTTTAGTGCTTTTTCTCTTGGACCCTTTAGTGGTTTTACGTTTTTTACTCTTGGTTTTTTTGCTCTTGTTTTTTTTAGATGGATAAGCCTGTGGCGGCTGGTACTCCATGGCACTGCCCTTGGTGGGAATAGCAATCGGCTTACCTTCACTGTCTAAGGCTACACCTATTCCTGGATGGGGCGCATCGGCATTGGTGAGTAAGGTTTTATCGTTAGCTTGGCAAGGGGAGTTAAGCAGCAAGATAAGCAGTAGCCATATAGGCTTAATTAGAAAATTGTTATGCGTAACATGGCTATTTATATTGAAGAGTGACATTCCTTGTTCCTCTTTATGCTGTACTTTTATTTAGGGTCTATTTTGGATCTATGTTGGGCTGATGCTTCAAATATAGATTTTTCAGGTCTTCTCCGGCATTAGTACAGATGCTAGTGCTTATGCTAGTGATAGCCTATCAAGGCTTAACTTACTAATAATATGCTAAGGCTAAATTTAGACGACAAAGAGAGGTTTAACCAATTCTCTCTTTACTCCCTAGGGCTTAGTTATTGCTATTTTATAAGCTCCAGATCAGATGAATGCCTGCATAGGTCTGATCCAGACTCGCCTCATTGCCATCGGCTCTGGCCTCTAGTTTGATATCCTCCTGGGCTAAGGTACGACTAAAATGTCCCGATAGGGCGAGTCGGTCACTAATGAGGCATTCGGCTTCTATCCCCAGCTGAAAATGGTTAACCCCATTATGTTCTTCGGAGGCATATTGGAAGTCAAATGCCTGACTAACATAGGGAGTAACTGTGAGTCCTTGGCTCAATTGCCAAGGGCTATGTATGCTGACCTCAAGGAAATAGCCGCCTGCTTGGGTTGAGTAGGTGTAGCTAAGAGTAGGGATTAACCAGGTTTGCGCCTGGTAAGCTAGGTCGCCAAACAACTCATTATCACTGCAGCGCTCATCACCATAAAATTCGAGTCTCTGGTAACCTAAATTGGCTTCGACTGTGTCTGAAAGTGAGATGCTGTATTCCACACCTAAGTTCCACTCTGTGTAGTCCTGGCTATCGGCGCGGCCGCCAGTTGCATACATATTGAGATTGCCCTGTTGAACGGCAAGAGTTCCCCAAGTTATACCACCTAGATCGAGATTATTACGGCCTTCAGATACGTATTTAGAGTCCCAGCCTAGGTCTACAATTAACTGAGTTTCATTAGGTTGGTTTGCTGGCAAATTATTGATGTTATGAGAGTCATCTAGATAAAAATCCTTATTGGCTTGTACTGAGATACTTGCAATGACGAGACTGGCAACTAGCATATACTTAATGGATTTGTGCATAATTAAACTGATTCAGGCCTAAGGATGTCTATGGCGCCGATAATATTCCTCACTATGGCTATGTAAATGATAACGTGTTTCATTTGAGAGCTAGTTATCAATAGTTAAAGTGTGCTTTATGAGCGGGCCAATATTTTGAACTAGGTCAATGTTTGCTATGGATTTGACTGCTAGGTAAGTATTTTATATAGAGATTTAGCAATTTTTCTTGAATATGACTCACTTCGCCCATATCTCATAGCTAGACTCGTTAATTTGCTGAGGAATCAATATGAGCAACCCTTTGCTTACCAGCACCAAGTTACCCCAATTTTCCAAGATCAAACCTGAACATATTCAGCTGGCTGTAGAGCAAGGTATCGCTAACTGCCGCAGTAAAATAGATCAAGTGCTAGCCCAGTCGGTTTCCTTTAGCTGGGATAATTTAGTTGCCCCTCTCGAAGAGGTGGATGATGAACTCGGCAAGATCTGGTCACCGGTTTCTCACATGAATTCTGTTGTTAGTAGTGAAGAGTGGCGCGAGGCCCATGATGCCTGTTTGCCTCTGTTGTCTGAGTACGGCACCTTTGTCGGTCAGCATCAGCCACTTTATCAAGCCTACAAATCATTGCGGGCTTCCAGTGAATTTGAGCAGATGAGCCAGGCCAAGAAACAAGTTATCGAACACAGTCTACGAGACTTCGAGCTATCTGGTATCGGTCTTAGTGATCAAGATAAACTAAGATATGGTGAGCTGGTAAAGCGTATGTCTGAGCTGACGAGCAGCTTCTCCAACCAACTACTGGATGCCACACAGGCCTGGAGTAAACTGATTACCGATGAAGGTGAGCTAGCGGGTCTTCCTGAGTCTGCAATAGCCGCAGCGAAAGCCATGGCTAAGGCCAAAGAGCAAGAAGGCTGGTTATTTACCTTAGATATTCCATCCTATCTGCCAGTAATGACTTACAGTGACAATCGTGACTTACGTGAAGAGTGCTACCGCGCTTTCGTGACTCGAGCCTCAGATCAAGGACCCTTCGCCGGTAAGTATGACAATGGTCCCTTGATGGATGAGATTCTTGCTCTGCGCCATGAGCTAGCTCAACTGCTAGGTTTTGAAAGCTTCGCCCATAAGTCACTGGCTACTAAGATGGCCGAAAGTCCCAAGCAAGTGCTAGAATTTCTTAGTGAACTTGCGAGCCGCTCTCAAGAACAGGGAGCCACCGAGCTGGCGGAGTTGACTGAATTTGCCAAGCAAGAGTTCGATGCAAGTGATCTTCAGCCCTGGGATCTAAGCTTCTATGCCGAGAAGCTCAAGCACCATAGATACGAAATTTCTCAAGAGTTACTGCGCCCATACTTCCCCGAAGACAAGGTGCTCTCGGGTTTGTTCTATACGGTTTCTCGCCTGTTTGGCCTGAGTATCACAGAGCAAAAAGAGTTTGATACTTGGCATAAAGATGTGCGCTTCTTCCACATTAGCGATAGTGATGGTGTACATAGAGGCAGTTTCTATCTAGACCTCTATGCCCGTGAAGGTAAGCGTGGTGGTGCCTGGATGGATGATTGTCGTGGCCGTCGTCAGACGCCAAATGGCTTGCAAGATCCAGTGGCTTATTTGACCTGTAATTTCAGCGGTCCAGTGGACGGTAAGCCAGCCTTGTTTACTCACGATGAAGTGACAACCCTGTTCCATGAGTTTGGTCATGGTATCCATCATATGCTGACTAAGATAGATGTTGCCGGGGTTTCAGGTATCAATGGTGTGCCTTGGGATGCGGTTGAGCTGCCGAGTCAGTTTATGGAAAACTGGTGCTTTGAGGAGGAGGCGTTAGCCGAGATCTCTGGACATCATGAAACTGGTGAGCCGTTGCCGAAAGCCATGTTAGACAAGATGCTGGCGGCGAAAAACTTCCAGTCAGGCATGGTGATGCTGCGTCAACTTGAGTTCTCACTATTCGATTTCAGGCTGCACCTGGAATATAGCCCTGAGCAGGGTGCTCATATTCAAGCCAAGTTAGATGAAGTGCGTAGACAGGTTGCCGTGGTCAAAGCCGCCGACTTCAATCGCTTTCAGCACAGCTTCGCTCATATCTTTGCCGGTGGTTATGCCGCTGGATATTACAGCTACAAGTGGGCCGAAGTGCTTTCTGCCGATGCTTTCTCACGCTTCGAAGAGGAGGGGATATTTAACTTAGGCACAGGCCGTAGTTTCCTTGAAAATATCCTGCAGATGGGGGGGAGCGAGGAGCCTATGGTCTTGTTCAAACGCTTTCGTGGCCGCGAGCCTAAGATAGATGCTCTACTGCGTCACAGTGGTATAGGCGGCGAGTAGTAAGCCGTAAGCATAAAACTAAAATGCCAATCGGTTTGCCGATTGGCATTTTTATTGGCTGGCTTCGAGCTTATCTAGTTCCCTAGAACAGCAACTTGTTATCTGGTATGACCTCTGTTAGCCTTCGGGCTCTTTTTAAAGGACTGTATTCTAGTATCGTCTTTTAATGGCCGCGTTTTAAGAATCGCTTTTTAAGTATTAGTTGTAAGGACAGTTAATGAATCTCTATTTTAGGCTAATTTGGCTCTTTATCTGGCGAATTCGCCATTGTAATTCTATCGGTTTCCTCGACACCAGTCGTATCTCCTATCGTGTTTGGCCTCTTGATTGTGATATTAATTTTCATGTGACCAACTCAAGATATCCGGCATTTCTGGACCTGGCTCGTACCTATATGATGGCCGAAATGGGCTTCCTGAAAAAATTCATCAAGTTGAAGTGGATGCCAATCGTTAATGCCGCCGAATTCACCTATATCAGAGATATCAAGCCCTTCACTAAGTTTGAGATAGAGACCAAGATTGTAGGCTGGGATGAAAAATACGTCTATATAGAACAGAGGTTTGTTAGTGAATCGACCCTACATTGCATAGTACATGTACGCTGTGTTTTTGTGTGCGGAGGTAAGCAAGTCCCTATAGAAACTATGATCAAGGAGGTTAACTTCGAAGGTCCGGTCCCTGAACTTACCCCCGAAGTGATTAAGTGGAAGCAGTTTCTGCAACTGAAGAAAGAGCGCAATATATAAAGTTCTTGGTGCCTAGTTCCTAGTTTCTGAATCTAGGAACTTCTTCTAAGGTATCGGCCTCCTGCCCGAGAGGACTTCTATTTTTACTAGTTCGACCTCTTCCTTCACCTGTTGGAATGCGCCTCTTAATTGAGCTTGATGCCAGTATCTGTCCAAATTATCAAATTCAAATAACTTAAAGTGGTCTTGTGCGCAGTACAGGCATGGGAAAAGCGCACAGTCTGCCAAGGTTAAGCTATCGCCACACAACCAGTGCTTATCTTCTAACTGAGTATTTAAGTATTGCAGGAAGCGAGTAATATTATTTTCTAAATGCTTAATCCTAATTTGGTTTTTCTCTTTTGATTCAATTTTTTGATGTTCGAGTTCAAATAATATATTACTGAAATCGTTATCGATTAGACGATCTTGTAGGCGTGTATCTAGAGCAATTTTATGTTCTCTAGGTAGTAATCGAGTGCCTGTGGAGAACTCATGATCGATATATTCAATGATAATGCTCGACTCAGGAATCAAGTCTCCAGACCGAGTCTTGAGGAGTGGTACCTTGCCGGGAGGATAAACCTGACAGAACTCTTTACGGGAGAAGGGATCGCTAAGTTCTATGATTCTTGGGTAGAAGTTGGCTTGTTTTTCGTAAAGGGCTATGAGGACTTTCTGTGAGTAGCGGGAAAGTGGATGATAAAACAGCTCCATCAGTGTTCGCCCTCAAAGATCAATGTAAGTCCTATAGATAATTTTAGTCGCTCTAGGTTAGAGCGCAAACCCATAACCTATGGAGTCTCAGGCTAAAATATGTGACGAGTCCCTGACTAGACACCTAGTTGAATTAAGCTTTGAGCCATTCTTTAGTTAAGCCATTAGGCGCTCTTTAATAAAGTCGATAAAAGCCTGCACTTTAGGTGGTATCACATCATTGAAAGGGTGAGTCGCGTAGATGAGTCCTTCTTGTAGATGATAATCGGACAAGATATGCACCAAGTGTTTACTGGCTATCTGAGGCTGAGCTAAATAGCTTGGTAAAATGCCGATACCGAGTCCCTGTTTAACTAAGCTCATGACTCCTAAGTTACTATTACAGGTGGTAGATGGATTGATATTGAGTTTGAAGTTATCACCATAACTATTTTGGATTTGATATCGCTTCGGCAACTGATTAGATGCCTGCAACACCCATAGATGCATCTGTAACATATCCGGATGCAGTGGCGAGCCATGTTGTTCTAAGTATTCGGGGCTGGCGACAAGGTATTCATCGAATTGGGCCAGTTTGATGGCATCTATTCGCGGATCCATACGGGCACCAGTCTGAATGGCGATATCGATCTTATTATCTTTCAGGTCCATGGGGCTATCTTCCAGCTGTATCGAAATACGGATCTTAGGATACAGGCGATGGAATTCTCCCATATGTTGGAGGAGATCGTGTTCGCCGAAGCAAACCGGAGCTAAAATTCTAATGTTGCCATGGAGTTCAATATTATCAGGACGAGTCGAGTTTTCGGCTTGCTTGGCTAGCTGCAGCAGTTCGGCACAATAATAATAGAAATTCTGACCATCTTGGGTGAGTCCCATTTTTCTTGTGGTTCTTTGGATCAGTTGTGTCTCACATCTAAGCTCTAACTTTTTCAGGTGTTGACTGACCATAGAGCGGCTGATGCCAAGCTCTTCAGCCGCAGCAGTGAGTGAGCCCTGCTCGACGACGTTTGCAAAGACTAGCATTCGGTACAGTTGCCCTGCGTCCATAAATTATCCCCGTAACTAAACAAGCGATACTTAAATAATACTAACCAAACTCTGATATAAATATTGATTGTTTACTGAGTGACAGGCTATTAAAGCTAGATGTTTGTTTGGTTTTTGTCCACTAGTCTCGGACTATCTTGTTGCTTTCTGTATTAGATTTCTTACTATGTACAGATTATTTAGTTAGGAATCGATATTCCAATATGAGTCGACAAGAATCTTTCTCTGCCGTTTATCAAAGAGCCAGTGACCGTAAAGGCGGCGATGAAGGTCTAGAGAGCCTGCTACCTAATAGTAATTCTAATTTAAGTCTCGATGATATAGGTCAGTATAGCGATGCTCAGCTACTGTCTGAGATGAGTAAGAAGGTATTCCAGTCAGGGTTTGTCTGGCGCATTGTCGAGAACAAATGGCCAGCCTACGAGAAAGCTTTCTTCAATTTTGAGCCTATGAAGGTGCTAATGCTATCGCCCGAGCAGTTACATGATCGAGCTAGCGACGCGACGCTTATCAGGCATATGAAAAAGACCATGGCCATCTATGATAATGCGCTGATGATTCAGGACATTGCCAGAGAGCATGGCAGCTTAGCCGAATTTATTGCCAACTGGCCAGGTGAGGATATTACCGGTTTATGGGCCCAGCTTAAGCGCAGAGGCACTCGACTCGGCGGTAACACTGGCCCCTACTTTCTGCGGGCCATGGGCAAAGATACCTTCCTGCTAACCGGCGATGTGCAAGCTTATATGAAAGCACACAAGCTGGTGGACTTTGGTTTCAGCTCTAAGAGTGGGCTCAAGCAAGTACAAGCCGTATTCAATGGCTGGCAACAAGAGTCGGGTCGCAGCTTTGCCGATATCAGCCGTATTCTAGCTTATGGCGTAGGGGATAATAGGGTTTAAGCTTACCCCATAAAAAAAGCCAGCCTGGAATGGGCTGGCGAAAGTTTGCCAAAGACTGAGCAATAAGTAGTGATATGTATTGGGCTATCTAGCTGGGTAAAACTGTTTCTAACTTCTAACTTCTAACTTAGAAACTTTTATTGATACCAATAACTAATCGGTCATCAAAAATTTCAGTTTGTGTGCCATAGACCTTGTGGGTCTCATCGACTGTGCTGCCGTGGTATCTCAAGTCGAACTTAAGCCCTAAATAGACCTTACTTAGGCCTAGATTCCAGTGTCCCCAACCTTCAGCACCTTCACCGTCTAAGTCTTGATAACCCACAGAACCGGAAACGTTCACGCCGTTGCTGAATGCATAACTCGGGTGAATGGCGTAGTTAACCCCTTGCCAGCCGTTGACACCAAACCAATCATCGATTGTTGGGGTGACTTCAAGTTGAATGTTAGCTCGGCCGAATTGTTTGCCGACTTTAAGCCATAATTCTGTGTAGTTCGAATATGAAGCACCTGGATACAGATAAGAGAACACCATGACATCGTAGGTGAAGCCGCTGTCACCGAACTCGCCAGCCTTGCCGATGAAAGGGGCGGTGACTATTTCCAGATTTGGATCGGCAAACTTGATGTTTGATGCGAATACACCGGCATACCAACCATCATTATTGCCCCAGCCTAAGGTGCCCTGTACCACAGGAACGTCACCGTCCATGGTTTCAGATTCGCCGCGAAATACGTAGTCCGAGGCAAAGGTCAGGTTACCTGTGATGGTGCCGCCTAGCACTTCTGAGCTTGAGTTTGATTCTGCTGCCTGAGCAAAGGAAGAGGCTGAAAGTAATAATCCACTTAGCAGTAAGCTGTAGTGTAGTTTCATCTTGACTGTCATGTTCGTAATCTCACATAGATAGAATTTGTTAGCGCAGTTGCATCATAAGGGGGATATGTGAATAGAATTGCTTGCTGGGATGAATCAAAAGCGAAAAGATATGAAGATATATGAATGAGTTAGCCGACTTAGCTAGTCTGTAATAACTCTGACCTCCTAGATTATTATTTTTGCTTGAATTGAGATAGCTACTAAGGCCATAAAACTGGATTCTCATTAACCTACTCGTAACATAAGCGTATGATTCTCAGCTTAAATTTGCATTAACTTACAATTTTACTGTCGGTTCTACTTGTTGACCTTGTTCCATTATGAGATAAAAGGCACGTTCGAATCTTATACAATAATTTATGTGTCCAAATATACCTGTAATAGTCGTTTCTATTGTTCGGGATAGCATATCTGGGTCGGTTGCTTTGATAGGAGTTCTCATGCGGCAAATAGTGAAAATTGCCTCTTTTTTAAGTGTGGCGTTATGGATTACTGCTTGTGGACAAAATGGCGATGTTAAGCCAGGCCACAAGCCAGGAAGCACGGAAGTTGGCGTCATTAAAGTTACAACCCTGTCTCAGGATATTCGTATTGAATTGCCGGGAAGGAGTAAGGCCTTTCTCGAAGCTGAAGTCAGGCCTCAGGCATCGGGTATTATCACCGAACGTAGTTTTGTCGAAGGCAGTGATGTTCACAAGGGTCAGTCTCTGTATTTGATTGATTCAGCCACCTATAAAGCAAGACTGCTCAGCACAGAAGCCGATCTGGCTAGTGCTAAGGCTGGTTTAGTGTCGGCCAAAGCGAAAGCATTGCGTTTTAACGAGTTGATCAAGATAAATGCCATCAGTCAGCAAGATTTTGAAGAAGCGGATGCTCAGTATAAAGAAGCGCTAGCTAAGGTAGCTGTGGCTAACGCTGCCATAAATACCGCCAAAATCAACTTGGTCTATACGGAAGTTAAGGCGCCTATCTCGGGCAGGATTGGTAAGTCTAGTGTTACGGCTGGTGCGCTGGTGACAGCTAACCAGACACAAATCTTGGCAAAGATTCAGCAACTTGATCCTATCAATGTGGATATCGCTCAGTCCAGTGCACAGCTATTGCGCCTAAAGGCTAAGCTGAGACAAGGTAAATTACAGGCAACAGATAACGCAGATGTGCAGCTTATTCTCGAAGACGGCACTACTTATGCCCATGCGGGTGTATTGCGCTTTGCCGAGGTGAGTGTCGATGAGAATACTGGTTCGGTAACCTTGAGAGCCGAGTTCCCTAATCCTGAAGGTTTGTTATTGCCTGGCATGTATGTCCGTGCTGTGCTTAATGCAGGTACAGATCCGCAAGCGATTCTAGTGCCTCAGAAAGCGATCACCCGTAATAGTAAGGGCCAAGCCGTAGCTATGTTAGTCAATAGCGATAACAAGGTTGAATCTCGTGTCGTGACTACTGCCGAGGTGATCGATCACCAATGGCGGATCATAGATGGTCTGGCTGTCGGCGATACTCTCATTGTCGAAGGATTACAGAAAATTCGTCCTGGCGCTGCAGTTAAACCCGTAGCTGCCGCCTCAAGTACATCAGCCAGTCAGTCGGCTAACCAAAAATAAGGTTAAGGTAGAGTTATGGCACGTTTCTTTATCGATCGCCCTATTTTTGCTTGGGTGATCGCCATTATTGTGATGCTGGCCGGGGTCTTGTCGATCTTTGGATTGCCCGTATCTCAGTATCCGAGTATCGCACCACCAACCGTAGTGATCAGTGCTAGTTATCCAGGTGCTTCAGCTAAAACCATGGAAGATTCGGTGACCCAGGTCATTGAGCAGCGTATGACAGGTATCGATAACCTGCGTTACATCTCTTCCACCAGTGATAGTTTCGGTAATGCACAGATCACCTTAACCTTTAACGCTGAGGCGGATCCAGATATCGCCCAGGTACAGGTGCAGAATAAGTTACAGCTGGCAATGCCGCTGCTGCCCCAGGAAGTTCAGGCTCAGGGCGTCAAGGTTAACAAGTCGAGTTCTGGCTTCTTGATGGTCCTAGGTTTCGTATCTAAAGATGGCTCCTTAGATAAGAATGATATCGCGGATTATGTAGCTTCTAACATACAGGACCCCATGAGCCGGGTGACAGGTATAGGTGAGATTCAACTGTTTGGTGCTCAGTACGCTATGCGTATCTGGCTAGATCCCCTCAAGTTGACTCAGTATAAGCTGACCAGCATAGATATCATGGCATCTATACGTGAGCAAAATGCGCAAATATCAGCGGGTCAGTTGGGAGGGTCTCCATCAGTCGGTGGCCAAGAGCTTAACGCAACTGTATCGGCCCAGAGTCGATTGCAGACACCAGAACAGTTCGAGCAGATCATCATCAAGTCGGATTCTAGCGGTGCGAATGTCTATCTTAAGGATGTGGCTAAGATTGAGCTTGGTGCAGAAAGCTATGCGGTAGAGTCTTTCTACAATGGTAAGCCCGCGGCAGGATTGGCGGTTAAGCTGGCAACTGGGGCTAATGCTCTGGCGACGGCTAACGCGGTTCGAGCCAAGATTGAAGAGATGAAACCTTTCTTTCCCCAAGGAATAGAAGTGGTTTATCCCTATGATACTACGCCATTCGTAGAGCAATCTATCGAAGGCGTGGTGCATACCTTGTTTGAGGCGGTGATCTTAGTTTTCTTGATCATGTATCTGTTCCTGCAGAACTTACGCGCGACATTAATTCCGACCATAGCTGTGCCTGTGGTGTTATTGGGTACCTTCGCCATTCTGTCGGCGGTGGGTTTCTCCATCAACACCTTGACCATGTTTGCCATGGTACTGGCCATAGGTCTGCTGGTGGATGACGCCATTGTGGTGGTGGAAAATGTTGAACGTGTGATGCAGGAGGAGGGGCTTAGCCCAGTCGAGGCCACCAAGAAATCCATGGATCAGATTACCGGAGCCTTAGTGGGAATCGGCCTGACTCTGTCGGCGGTATTCGTGCCCATGGCATTTATGTCGGGTTCGACCGGCGTGATCTATCGCCAATTCTCGGTCACGATTGTAGCGGCTATGGGACTCTCGGTGATGGTAGCCTTGATTCTGACACCGGCTCTATGTGCAACTATGCTTAAGCCGATGAAGAAGGGCCAGACACATATTAATACTGGCTTCTTCGGTTGGTTTAACCGTAGCTTCGACAAACTGACATCTCGTTACACAGACAGTGTTGCTGCCATGATTAAACGCACCGGCCGTGTGATGTTGATCTATCTGGCATTAGTCGTCGCTGTGGGTTGGATCTTTATGCGTATGCCTACCGCCTTCCTGCCCGATGAAGATCAGGGCATCATGTTTACTCAGGCTATCTTGCCGGTGAACTCGACTCAGGAAAGCACCCAGAAGGTGATGGAGAAAGTCACCGACTTCTATCTCAATGAGGAAAGTGAAAACGTTGAATCAGTATTCAGCGTCTCAGGTTTCAGCTTCGCGGGTAGTGGTCAGAATATGGGTATCGCTTTCGTCAGCCTGAAAGATTGGACCGAGCGTAAAGGCGCTGGACAGGATGTTAAGTCGGTTGCGGCTCGTGCCATGGGTAAGTTTATGCAGATGAAGGAGGCCTTCGTGTTTGCCTTCGTGCCTCCTGCTGTGATTGAGCTGGGTACGGCGAACGGTTTCGACTTCTATCTACAGGACAGGAATGGCCAAGGTCATGAAAAACTTGTAGAAGCGAGAAACATGTTACTGGGCATGGCGAGAGAAAATCCTAATCTGGTGGGCGTCCGCCCCAATGGTCAGGAAGATGCACCTATGTATCAGATACATATAGATCAGGCTAAGATCAGAGCCTTAGGTGTAGATATCAACTCGGTGAATAGCGTGCTGGGTACGGCTTGGGGTGGTTCATACGTGAATGACTTCATCGATCGTGGTCGGGTTAAGAAGGTCTATGTACAAGGTGAAGCCAAATACCGAATGCAGCCGGAAGATCTCGATTCCTGGTATGTACGTAATACCAAAGGGGAGATGGTGGCTTTCTCGGCCTTCGCAACCGGTAGCTGGGAATATGCATCGCCTCGTTTGGAGCGATTTAACGGTCTGCCTGCGATGAATATCCAGGGCGGAACAGCACCTGGCTATAGTACTGGTGCTGCCATGGTCGATATCGAAGAGATGGTGAAAAAATTGCCATCAGGATTCGGTGTTGAGTGGAACGGTTTATCCTATGAGGAACGTCTCTCGGGCAACCAGGCACCGGCTCTATATGCCCTGTCTATTATTGTGGTATTCCTAGTCTTAGCAGCCCTCTATGAGAGTTGGTCTGTGCCTTTCTCGGTCATATTAGTGGTGCCTTTGGGTATTATTGGCTCGCTTATCGCCATGAATGCTCGCGGCTTACCTAATGACGTATTCTTCCAGGTGGCACTGTTAACGACAGTGGGGCTGGCGACGAAGAACGCCATTCTGATTGTTGAATTTGCCAAGGAATATTACGAGAACGGTGCTAACTTAGTGGATGCTACGCTACATGCGGTGCGCGTGCGTCTGCGTCCGATCTTGATGACCTCTCTGGCCTTCGGTCTGGGTGTAGTGCCTCTAGCCATCAGTACTGGTGTAGGCTCAGGTAGTCAGAACGCCATAGGTACAGGTGTACTTGGCGGCATGATGAGTGCGACCTTTATGGGAATATTCTTCATCCCAATCTTCTTCGTGGTTGTCGAGCGTATGTTCAGCAAGCGAGAGAAGAAGAAGGCTGTCGAAGCCGAGACCAGCGCTAGGCTATAGCAGGTGATGTTCTCGACTCGATAAGGTCTTAAAAAACCCGGTAATTTCATTGCCGGGTTTTTTATTGGGAGCAAACTTAGCACTACACCTTTGGTTAAGTATTATCTGTATTGGCTTAAATAATATCGATTAATTAGGGAGAGAGGTACTTTATGGATAATCAAAACTATGCAGGACTTAAAATAAGGTTTGTTGCTGCACTCATTGACCTTGGAATCATGATCCCCACTGTTTATCTTCCTTTGAGCCTGATCTATGGCGGCGAATATTGGGAAGGCGAGCAAGCCTTACATGGCTTTTGGGATCTATTTTTAGGCTATGTCCTACCTTTTATCGCCACGATTTTCTTCTGGTTGAAATATCTGGGTACGCCAGGAAAGATGATCACTAAGCTAAAAGTGGTCGATGCAGAAACAGGTAACAAACTCACCGTTATTCAAGCTCTGGGGCGATACTTTGGGTATTTCCTTGCTGCACTTCCTTGCTTCATAGGACTAATCTGGATTGGGTTAGATGAAAGGAAGCAGGGATGGCACGATAAATTAGCTAAAACTCTAGTTATCAGAAAAGCCGAAAAGGGATGAGGTTTTTAGTCAGGTGAAGGTTGCATTCCTGCTCTTAATATTCCAGATAAGTGGTGCAGCTTCATGGTTTTGGTCGCTGTGCCGCCTGAATGGGAAAGCTCGAAGATAGGTTAAAAGATCATGGCTACACTCGCCTATGATGAATAATGATGCTGTGATCGATGCAGTTGTAACTTGTCTAAGTAACGGGAGGTTTTATCAAGGCCAAACGCAACAAGGTCTAGCCTTTCCCTAAAGCGACGAAGTTGGGCTAGCCCAACCTCGTCTTAGCTTTCATCACAAAATCTAATAGCTTCTAAGGGGTATAATAGGTCGCAGCTCCAGGTCCCACTGGCATCTCCAATACGAACACCCAGAGGAAGAAGAACAGTGTCCAACCGATAAAGAAGACGATGGAGTATGGCAGCATAGTAGCGATGAGTGTGCCTATGCCTAAGTTCTTCTTATATTGGGAAGCGACCGCAAGAATTAGACCGAAATAGCTCATCATGGGGGTGATCAAGTTAGTCACCGAATCCCCGATCCTATAGGCCGCTTGTATGGTTTCCGGAGCATATCCTATCAGCATTAGCATGGGCACGAAGATAGGTGCCGTAACTGCCCATTGGGCCGAAGCGCTGCCTAACATCAGGTTGATGACACCACACATCATGATGAACAGAAGGAATACCAAGGGGCCGGTCAGACCTATGGCACTGAGTGCATCGGCGCCTGAAACGGCCAGCACTGCACCTAAGTTAGTCCATTTGAAGAAGGCGACAAACTGCGAGGCGAAGAAAACCAGCACTATGTACATGCCCATAGAACTCATGCTGTGAGACATGGCATCTATGACATCTTTATCACGCTTCATGGTACCGACGACTTTGCCGTACACCATACCTGGAATGGCGAAACAGATAAATATGAAGGCAACGATACCCTTAAGGAAGGGGGAGCCTGCCACTAAACCAGTTTCTGGATTTCTCAGTGGTGCACCTTCCGGAACTATGGTGAGTGCCAGTAATGCTGAAAGTATAAGTATGGCGATCCCAGCGGCTTTGAGGCCGCGCTTCTCTAATGCGCTGACTGAGTCCATTTTCTGATGACTTAAGTCGACAGCGGCTTCACTGGCATCATATTTACCTAGTTTTGGCTCGACAATCTTCTCGGTGACCAGTGCACCTAAGATGGTAATAAGAAAGGTAGAGATGAACATGAAATACCAGTTGGATTCTGGCCCAACCGTGTATAAAGGATCTATCATCTGAGCCGCAGCTTCTGTGATACCTGAGAGTAGCGGATCGACTGTGCCTAAGAGTAAGTTGGCACTATAACCACCAGATACACCAGCGAAGGCTGCTGCCAGACCTGCAAGCGGGTGACGACCCAAGGAGTGGAATATCATCGCCGCCATAGGAATGAGTACCACGTAACCTAGCTCGGAAGCGGTATTCGATATGATACCAGCGAAGACTATGGTCAAGGTGACCAGGCGCTTAGAGGTGCCTATTACCAGTGAACGCATTGCCGCAGAAAGCATGCCGGAACGCTCAGCAATTCCCACACCTAATAGAGCCACCAGTACTGTGCCCAGTGGAGTAAAACCGGTGAAGTTAGTCACCAGGTTCGAGACTATCATTCTCAAACCTTCGGCGTTCATCAGGCTGACAACATGAATGAGGCCGTCTTCACTGCGTCCCGAAGAGCCTAGTGGGCGAGGGTCGGTAATTGATAGCTCGAAGTAACCTGCGATGCCGCTGATAACGATGACGGCCATACAGAACATGGCGAACAGTGTGATGGGATGAGGGAGTAGGTTACCTAATCGCTCGACAATATTGAGAAAACGGACAAATGCGCCGCTATGTTCCTCAGATGATACCGCAGACTTAAGAGGCATATCTATGCTCTCATCTTTATTTAAACCCATACCCTGTATCCTTCAATGTTGGTCTCTATGGACCTTTTTGTCGCCATTGCCAGCTGGCTTTTTGGTTTTAAGACTCAATATTTCCGAGTCTGAAAACCATGATGGCTTACTAGGTTTAAATGAAGCTTAAATGTTAGCTAAATATGTTTAATTACCTATTAGAGGAGGGGGACGGGAGAAGTATTAATGCTTATGGGACTGTTTAAATTTGTGTGGGGTCATCTGGGTCCGGCGCTTGAACTCGGTATAGAAGGAAGATTTACTGTTATATCCGACCTCATAGGCGATATCTATGACACTCATTTCTCCCTCTAACAGTAGTCCTTTGGCGTCTTGTATCCGGTATTGGTTAATCAGGTCGAAATAGTTACCTTGGGTTTGCTGATTAATGATCTGGGATAGATGATGTGTACTTATTTGTAGCTGGCCGGCGAGCTTGCCAAGAGACAGTTTAGAGTCTTTATAGACCCCTTCATTCATAAGATGTACCAGATCTCTGATGACCTCTTCGGATTGATTAGAGGTCACGGAGGAGCGGTACTGTTTATTGACTGATATTGCTGTGACGGATATAGCAATATCGGTCACAGCATGACTCGTAGGTGCCGAATCCAATGTACGGTCAAAGGCCTGGGAGCGTATCGAGTCCAGGGCTTGATGAGTCATAATTTTTTTGCCCAACACAGGTAGATAGTAAAAAATCATGCAGCTGATAGCTGTGATGATTATGACTATGCTGGATATCATCCAGGTGAATTTGTGCGGTAGGCGAAATAGGAAGAAACCAAATACGATGGCGAAGCTGATGCTGATGCCTATAAAGCCGACTTTTAGACGGTTTATCTCTCTGAGCACATCATTTTTCTTCTTGTTCATTTCAACATGTAATTCACGCCAACTTAGGTATAGGTACACAGAACCTAGTCCACTTATCAAGAGTAATCTACTGAAGCGTATCGGCATGAGGGACAGCTGCCAGGGGATAGGCTCATTGGTATATACAAGTGCAAAAAAGTGCTGTTTTGCGGCTTCGCCCAGTAGGTTGTAGGGCATCATCACGATTAAATAAACGCAAGGGACGAGTAAATGTTTGGCATTACGCCACTGGAATTCATCGTTTAATCCCATGCTGGCTTTGAAATAGAGATAGAAAAAAATGGGCACTGAAACTGAGAGTGGACCGGATATCGATACGATATACAGGTAACTTGCGCCCTCTTCGAAAATAGCCAGCTCGATCATCAGGCTGAGCAGACCTATTAACATCATAGAAAAGCATAGCCTCGCCTTACTGTTTTGATGGGGCGTAGTCGCTACATACCCCATCATGAAGAAGGTCATTCCCACAGATATCAGCAATAAAATGGTCATTAACTGCATGGCTTATATCGATCCTTGGCTCAAGCTAGCCCTTTCATCATGAAGGCTATGGCTACATCCGAAAATAACCAAATCCACCTTAATACTCAAACAATCGTTTAAATAATTGATAATTAGTAACAATAAAAAAGTCCGAACGGGTCGGGACGGTCGAGTTGTGCTGTATTAGTCAATAAAGTAACAAATGATTAGCAAATCATAAACTTGTTTTAGATAAATCATAGGGTGCTAGCTTGATTTAGAGTCGCACCGAAAGGGGATGAAATCTGTGATAAAAAATAATAAATACAAAACATACCTTACTCCAATTGCTGTGGCATTGACGCTGTCGCTTGCCGGTTGTAATGGCAGCGACAAGGACGCGAATGAAGCTGAAGTGCTGCCCAGTACCGTAAAAATAGAATATACCTCATTTGGTGTTCCGCACATTACCGCATCAAATTATCGAGCATTGGGATATGGCCAAGCCTATGCTCACGCACAAGATAATATGTGTACCTTAGCCGAGCAGATTATCGAGGTTAGAGCTCAAAGGGCCATCACCTTCGGTGCAGGTGACTCGAATGCAAATGTGAACACAGATTTTGGTACCTTGGCCCTGAATATCTATAAGGATGCCGAGAATGCGGTAGCTGGCATGACACAAGAGCAGGCCGATTTACTGACAGGCTATGTGGAAGGTTTTAATCAGGCCGTATTAGATAAAGGCGGCGCACAGAATTATCCATCTCCTTGTCGAGGTGCCGACTGGGTGCCCGAGCTGAGTATTGTCGATCTCCATGCCTATCATTTAAAGCTGGCTATGTTTGCCAGTGGTGGCGCCTTGACGACTCAAATTGCTACCGCCTCACCGGTACCATCGAGTAAAAGTTTACAGAAGATGCTCCAAGAAGTGGCCAGTAAGAACCAAGATCTGGGGAGTAACGGCTGGGCCCTTGGTCGGGATAAGACAGAATCCGGTAGCGGTATGTTACTTTCTAACCCTCATTTTCCTTGGGTGGGTAATCTTAGGTTCGTCGAAAACCACCTGCAAATCCCTGGTGAAATTAATGTTACCGGTGTCTCTTTCGTGGGTGTTCCAGGCGTGCTTATCGGCTTCAATGAAAACATAGCTTGGACTCATACGGTTTCTCAATCTAAGCGATTCACCACATACAAGCTGACACTGGACGCTGAAGATCCGACTCGTTATCTCTATGAAGGTGAATATCTTGATATGACCAGTCAGGAATTTACCGTCTCGGTGAAAAACGGTGATGGCACTAGCTCTGAGGTGCTCAAGACACTCTATTCATCCCATTATGGGCCTATGATCGGCTGGTATCCTGATGGAACAGCAGTCAGCTATCGTGATGCTAACGCCAATAATGGCAACATGGTCAGCCAATGGTTGGCGATGGATCGTGCCAAGACTATCGAAGAGTTTGAAGCAGCATTCGAGACCTATCAGGGCATTCCCTGGGTGAATACCATGGCGACAGACGATAAGGGCAATGCCTTCTTTATCGATGGTTCGAGAGCGCCAAATCTGAATTCATTCGCCGCAATACTAGTGAAGGACTTCGTGAATAATGACCCTGTAGGTAAGGCCCTATGGCAAGGTGGCCGTGGTCAGCTGGTACTGGATGGCAGCATGTCACTATTCGAATGGGTAGATACCGGTAAGACGCCGATCCCGGGGGTAGTGCCTTTCGAGAGGGCTCCTAAGCTACTTCGCAGCGATTATGTATTTAATGCTAATAGCAGTCATTGGTTAAATAACGTCGAGGAGCCATTGGAAGGTTATTCTATCGTTTATGGCCCCGAGCAGACGATTCGAAGCCCACGGACGCGAATGAACGCGACCATGTTACAAGAGAAGTCGGCGCAAGGTATTTCCGGAGCAGATGGTAAGTTTAATCTGGAAGAACTAAAGCAAGTAGTGATGAGCCAACGAGGCCAGCTGTCTGAGATGATCAAAGATCAGTTAGTTGACCGTTGTACCGGAGTCGGCAATATCACTCTCGATAGTCAGGATGTCGTTGATATAACAGCTGCCTGTGAAGTGCTTGCGAATTGGGATGGTTTATATACCAATACCAGCCAGGGCGCTCATCTATTCAGAGAGTTTTTGAAGGTGTTTGATGTGGGTGGCGAGCAAGTGCTGAGTGATAGCTTGTTCGAGCTAGCATTCGACGTTAAAAAACCAGTTTCGACCCCGTCGCAACTGGCTAAGCATACAGGTTCGGTAACCAGTGATCCTGTGCTGCAAGCCTTAGCTAGCACAGTCCAGCATCTCGCCAGTGTAAATATTCCATTGGCGGCGCCGCTAGGGGCTCTTCAGTATCATATGAAGAATGACGAGAAACTAGCCATTCCTGGCGGAGGCACAATAGATGGTGTGTTTAATATCAATACCGGCGGCAGTGCCAAGGTTAAAAGCTATGGCTATCCTGTCTTTCATGGTGCGAGTTGGCTGATGGCATTGGAATTTACCGCCGATGGCCCTAAGGCTGATGCGTTTTTAACCTATGGTCAGTCTCATGATCCAGAGTCGGAGCATTTCGCCGACCAGACGCGTTTGTTTTCTAAGGGCGAGTGGCGTCCAGTGCTCTTCACCGAACAGCAAATTAAGGATGACTTAGTCGAGACCATAGAATTAACCTTGAAATAGAGCTAATTCCAGGTAAAAAAATGGACCCAAGGATGGGTCCAAAAGGGATATTCTACTTGTGTCCGCACTAACCATTTAAAGTCAGAGAAGTAATACTCAGTTCAAACATGTAGGGCCATGCTCTCGCTGTTTACTTGATGGCTAATATAGCAAGCTGCAGCTGTACAGATACTGAATGATAAATTCAGCAGATTCATAAAATTACAGAAAAATTAACAGGCTAATGGCTTCAATTCCTTGTTAACTACTAATCGACTCACGCTATCTACTATCTTCTCAGCATGAATTCTGAACCATAATTTAGAGGCAATAGTTGATATGTTTAAGTGAATACCCCTCATTTTCTTGGCTATTTTTATCATTTTCAACAGATTCTCATCTCAATAGTCTCAATATTTGTCTATCGTCGGTAAATGCTAGCCTTAGCGAGTGTTTATGGACGTTAGTTTCTTATAAATCTTAGGTTTATCACCTAGTTTAATGAACGCCTGGTTAATTTTTACCGCAAGTCGGCTTGTATTTTTATCAATTAAATTAATGGTTTTGGTTGTGTTTTGTGACCGGTGTCACACTTTTCATCTCTTTATTGGTCTTTGTCGGTGCTTGAGCAGACATCTTAGGGTTTTACTAGGTTTAGTCGATTGAAAGCACGATGAATAGGTGAGGTTTTCTTAAATTAGTGCATTTAGCACCCTATTTCTCTGGGTTAATCGTGTATATAAATGTATGGAAATAGCTTAAAAAATAAGTAAGAGTAGAGGGTTAAAGCTTCATAAAAAAGCTGAGCAAATAGTCGAAAAAAAGAAAAATAAGGACATGAGATGGAAGGATTGCTGTTAGGTTTGGGATTGGTCGTGATTATCGCCTACCTTTGGTATGTCAGCCTGGTGAAAAAACGCAATGCGGGTCGTGAAGCCTTGTCAGGTATAGATGTGCAGATTAATAAGCGTTCTAACCTAGTACCGAATATATTGAAAATAGCTCAAACATTCATGGACCACGAGAAGGCCTTGTTGACCGATATCACCGAATTGAGGGCGCAGGTGAGCAAATCCTATGATGCCAATGATATTGCCGATATTGGTGAGCATCTTGCCGTTGCCGAGCAGCTTAATAACAAGATGGGCCAGCTTATGGGCAAGGTTGAAGCATACCCTGAGCTTAAGTCTGACAATACCATGCTAGAGGCGATGCAAACTTATAACGAAATCGAGGTTCATCTCTCGGCCGCACGTCGTTTCTATAACGCTGCAGTCACCGAGCTTAATCATGCGGTTGAGATATTCCCTGGTTCTATCTTAGCTTCCATGGCTAATATCAAGATTATGCCTTTCTACGAAGCCGATGATGCCGCGAAAGCGTCTATCGATGCGGCTGATTTTATCAAGTAATCTGATGTCGCAGCCTCTTGAGCCGCATACCTTTGCGGCAAACTAGTTTAATAGTAACTGAATATAGTCAGTTGCTATTTTGCGGCCTGCTTAGAATATGAGTTCAGCCAAATAAATAAAGTGATGCAACAAGTTTTTGCTATGATTGGAGTACTTAAATTCCATGAGTACACAGGACCTAGATGATTAAATGGCACGGAGACTCATTTGAAGCACAGCAGGGACGGCTGTATTTGATAACATTTACCATCTTGAGTCTCATCATCAGTATCTTGCTGTCCGTGAGCCCTGCTCTGGCAGGAGATAAGATAAAATCAGACCCACAATCTGAGTCCAGGTCGCAGCCAGAGAGGAAGCCTCACTATAAGGCTAGCTACTCAGAAACTGGGCTGGTCGTGACTCAGCAAGCCAGCACGGCTACTCATTTTTCTGACTCGACAGATGTATCCGCTAATAATAATGGAGTTAGTGGTACACAGGGCTCGGGAAAGTGGATAAAAAGTGCTAACTCGACCAGTGCTGTAATGTCGACAGCAGTTAAAAGCAATAAGCCCCATATGCTGGATAACAACAGCCTAATTCAAGCTCCTAGCACGCCTATACCTAGCTATTTACAGCCAAGCACTTCGAAGTCTGAAATCTTATCCACTGGCATATCCACCAATATTAGCCAGCAAATTAAGGTCTATCAGTATAAGCAAACTAATGGTGTGATGGTTTTTTCAGATCATGCACCGGGTGCCGATGAGTATCAGGTTCTGCTCTATGATTGTTACGCCTGCGGTCCAGATTCAGATCTAGATTGGCGCAGGATGCCGCTATTTTCCCATGACTATGATGACTTGATCGGCCTAGCGGCCAAGAGGTATAAGCTGGATCCAGCCTTGATCCGCGCTGTGATCCATGCCGAATCTGCCTTCAATGTATTTGCTCTGTCGCGCTCGGGAGCCATGGGCTTGATGCAGTTGATGCCGGAAACGGCCAAGGAGCTGGGTGTTAGTAATGCTTTTCGACCGGATCAGAACATAGATGGGGGGGCCAGATATCTGGCTCAGATGCTAAAGCGTTTCGATGGTGATTTAGAGCTTGCATGTGCCGCCTACAATGCTGGCCCTACCACAGTGGCTCAGTATAATGGTATTCCACCGTACCCCGAAACACAGGCTTACGTAAAACGAGTCAAAATCCTATTACAACGTTATCGTAAACTAGGTTAAATCAAATCAAATCAAATCAAATTAAAGCAAGCTAAGAACGGCATCCCACACTCTCTACCCGGTCGAAACTCAGGCTTACGAAAAACGAGTCAAAATCCTATTACAAGGATATCGTAAGCTAGGTTAAGCCCCATAGGTTTGGCTAAAGGCAAGCTAGCAAGGGTATTCCACGCTCTTTACCCGGCGGAGACCCAGGTCTAGGTAAGCGAGTTAAAATCCTATAACAAGGATATCGTAAATCCTAGAACCTGGACTCTAGGAACTGATTAACCTTGCGATCCTTATCTGTTTTCAAATAGTGCCAAACCATAGGCGCGACTATGATAAACATCAGCACATTAGAGATAGGCATGGCGAGCCATACACCTTTGACACCGAGCCAAGGTGGCAAGAAGTAAAGGAAGGGAAGTTGGATTAACATATTACCTATGGATATTCCTAGCGCCTTCTTTCCCTGATTTACAGCCATGAAAAACATGATAGCTAACACCAGATAGCCATCGAGAAACATGGCAAACAAGTGTAGCCGTATGCCAGATGTGGCTTCCTGTATCAAGCTGGTATCCTCTGCGTTAAAGAGTCCGATGATGGTACTCGGGAACAGATTCAAGACGAGTAACCAGGCTATTCCCGCTGTGATGGTGACCTTAGTCGCTAGGACTAGCACCTTCTTAATGTTCTCCGTTTGCTTGGCACCGAAGAAATAACTCACCGGTGGTTGCATCCCTTCCCCTAATCCCTCGGCAACAAAGTAATAGAGCACCATCAGGTAGCCGACAATGGCAAAAGCGCCTACGGTTACTGGTGAGCCGTATTCCATAAATAGGCGGTTATGCAGTGCGAATACGAAGCTGGTGTAGAGGTACATGACAAAACTCGATGAGCCTAAGAGTAATATCTGTCTGGCTAATTTTATATCAAAGCGTATGTTTGCAAAATTAAGCGTTAAGTTACTGATTTTCATCTTGGTAAAAGATGATAGGAAATAGATGACTCCGCAACTTGCTACGGCTATCTGGGCTGAAACTGTCGCAATTGCTGCACCATGAAGCGCCATGTTCAGCTGCACGATAAAAATATAATCCAGCAAAATATTGAGGCATGCTCCCATGACCATCAGGCCAGTGGCCAGGTTTGGGCTCTCATCGTTGCGAATTAAGATAGGGATCGCCGAGGCCAGTATGGTAAAGGTGACACTCCAGCTAAAGGGAGCTATGTATTGTTGGGCCAGTATTAAGGTGTTACCAGTTCCGCCTTGTGCCAGTAACAGGCTAGTTCCGCTCATAAACAACACCAGCGAGCCTAACAGGCCGAAACCTATGATGAGGACTGCTGCGGTGGCTAAGGTATGGTTTGTCTTGAGTGATTGAGCGAGTGTCTCCTCGCCAGTACCTGTGCTGGCTGAGCCTTGTTCTTGCCCTCGGTTGATTGATAATAAGCTACCGGATCCCATGCCGATCATCAGGCCTATGCCGGCAAAGATATAGATGATTGGCCAGGCCATATTGATGCCGGCTAAGCCTTCATAACCCAGGTATTGACCGATAAAAATACCATCGACAATCTGATAGAAGCCGTTAACCAGCATGGCTGCTACCGACGGAATAGCATAACGCCAGAAGGTGCGGTTAATGCTCTGCTTCGAAGAGCCGGATATTGATTGGGTCGCGTTGGCCTGCATAGATCACTTCTGTATATTAAGTATGGAATCTGGATGTGGTATTAGCTTATCCTTAAATTTCGGATTGATTAAGTTAGTTTGTATCCGGTAATCGGATAGGTTGTTTATTTAGAGGCGATATTAGAATGAGAGAAGCAGGGAGATGATATGAACTGGACTCTGTATCAGCTGGAAGCGTTCGTGCTGTCGGTGAATCATGGTTCGTTCTCGGCGGCAGCAAGAAAGCTGGGCCGGGCACAATCTAGGGTCAGTACCGCGATTGCTAATCTGGAGGTTGATCTGGGCTTTGAGCTATTCGATCGCAGCGCCAAGTTACCTGTGCTCACTAAGCATGGCGAAGATATGTTTATCCAGGCTCAAGCCGTACTCGAGCAGTGTCAGCGATTGCAATCCCGTGCCATGACACTTAATACCGGCCAAGAGATCGCGTTAACAGTGGCCATGGATGAAGCGGTTCCGGTTAATGCGTTTGAACTCTTGTTCGAGCAAGTCGCAATACAATTTCCTCTGTTGAAGTTGACGATTATCAATGGCTCAAGAGATGATATCGCCTCATGGGTCGATGAAGGCAAGGCCGATATGGGCATCGTTTTTCATGTAAGGGAGTTACCGGGTTCATTAGAGTTTATGTCTATCGGCCAATTTAGGCAGTCACTGATAGTGTCACCTAAGCACGCATTAGCAAAAATTTCGTCTCCAAGCATCGCCGATCTCAATCAATATCGTCAGCTAGTGATCCGTGATCGGGTTGGCGATAGTCAAGCCAAAGCGTTATCGCCGAACCATTGGTATATCGATAGTTACTATTATATGACGGCACTCGTTATACGTGGTGTTGGCTGGGCACTCGTGCCCGAGCATGTGGTCAATGCCGAGTGGTATTCTGGCGATGTTGTCGAGCTGTCGACGGAATATATTCCCGATCCTTTATTAGTTGAAATGGGTGTGGTTAACCGCCGAGATAAAGCCTATGGCCCCGTAATGGAGTGGTTCTTTATTGAAATAGAGTCCATGTTTAAGTCAAATAAGCTGCAAACTTATTGATTTGTGTTTAGCCAAAAATAAAGCCGCATAATAGCGGCTTATTTGTTTTAACGTGTTTGGGTTAGCGGCTTATTCGCCGACTTCCCATTTCACAGTGATCTTGCCGCCGCCTTGATTAAGCAGTGGAGAAAGATAGTCGAGCATCTCGGTGGCGGTCTCATCTAACTGCCAAGGTGGGTTGATGATCCACAAGCCCGCAGCTGTCATGCCAAATTCATCACTGTCGGCTTTCACCGCTTGTTCGATTCTAAGCTGACGCTTGATGCCACTGCCGATGAGCATCTTAAGCATCTCTTCGGTTTGAGCTCGTTTTACTACTGGATACCAGAGTATGTAAACGCCAGTTGAAAATCGTTTATAGGCTTTGATTATCGCGTTGGGAACATCCTGATAATCGGTTTTCATCTCATAGCTTGGATCTATTAACACTAGACCGCGGCGCTCTAAGGGTGGGACAGCCCCAAGTAAGCCTTTTAAGCCATCGGCCTTGATGACTCGTACTTGCTTATCGCTACCAAGCTGCTCGTCAAGTAACGCGTGATCGGTGCCATGTAGCTCATGGAGCACCATGCGATCTTTGTCGCGCATGTTCATATCGACGAAACCAGGGGAGCCGGGATAGAAGCTCAACTCTGACTTGCCTTGATTGAAGTGTTTAACATCTTCAATATATTGTTGTAGTGATTCCGGGAGGTCGTCCTTGTCCCATATCTTAGCCACACCCTCTAAGTATTCACCTGTCTTTTGGGCGAATTCATCGGTTAGGGCATATCCGCCTGCACCTGCATGGGTATCGATATAGGCCAGTGGCTTATTCTTCTTGTGCATAGATTTAAGCACTTGCAGCAAGATGGCGTGCTTTAACACGTCGGCATAGTTTCCGGCATGGTAGCCGTGGCGATAACTTAGCATGAGAATTCCAAGAAAATTGAATGTGTCGGTGTGAATTTTTGCAATATTTTAGCACAAATATTGTAAAAAAAGATTAGATAACGAATGCAAGCTGTATGTCAGCTGCTTGTATGAGAGAAGCAACGGTATCACCTGAGCAGAGCTTTTGGCATAATGGCTCAATCAGAACTAATGTGACTCATTCAATGCCATCAACACTGCAAACATCTAAGCCTTTAGGCATCTTCTTCAATGCTCAATATCCTTCATTGGAGGCTATCTGCCAACGTTGGGGATTGGTCTTCGACAAAGAGGCGGAGTTTGAGCTGGTATTTGAGCAAAACACCTTAATACTTAACAAGCGTGATGAACCCAAACTTAAAGGCATCAGTGTCGACTTTGTCTCTGGTGCCGTAGCCCATAGGCGTAAGTTTGGTGGCGGACGAGGGCAGTCCATCGCCAAAGCGGTAGGGCTAAAACAAGCTGTTAACCCTAGTGTCGTCGATGGCACTGCTGGCCTAGGTCGTGATGCATTCGTTCTGGCTAGCCTTGGCTGCACCGTGACTATGGTAGAGCGTCATCCCGTGGTCGCAGCGCTTCTCGAAGATGGATTAAGGCGTGCCTATGAAGATGCCGATATCGGTGACTGGATGCGTGAGCGCATGATTTTAGTCCATGGCTCTAGCCTGGAATCTGTTATTGAACTAGGTAAAGAGATCGATGTGGTTTATCTGGATCCTATGTATCCTCATAGAGAAAAATCGGCTCTGGTTAAGAAGGAGATGCGGGTGTTTCAATCTTTGGTGGGTGCCGATATGGACGCCGATGGTTTACTTGCCCCTGCCATAGCATTAGCCACGAAACGTGTGGTAGTGAAGCGTCCAGACTATGCGGAAGACTTAGACGGTGTAAAACCATCTATGGTCATAGCAACCAAGAAAAACCGCTTCGATGTTTACGTAAAAGCGCCGATGAAGGGATAAGCGTCCTCAGTTAAATACACGGAAGACTTAGACTGTGTTAGCCATCTATGGTCATAGCAACCAAGAAAAACCGCTTCGATGTTTACGTAAAAGCCCCGATGAAGGGATAAGCGTCCTCAGTTAAATACACAGAAGACTTAGACGGTGTTAAACCATCTATGGTCATAGCAAGCAAGAAAAACCGCTTATATGTCTAAGTAAAAGTAAAAGCCCCGATGAAGGGCTAAATGGACAGGGTTTATTTTTGTCAGAATAGTATTAGCATTAAGCATAACCATTAATGAAAAGGAACATAAGATGATCGAGCAAGGACAAGCACTTCCTACGGGCCTCATGTTAGGCGAGTTAACCGGTGAAGGCATGGTGACCCATAATGTGGCAGAACTATTTGCTGGCAAGAAGGTGGTGTTATTTGCCGTTCCCGGTGCATTCACTCCTACGTGTTCAGAATCTCATCTACCTGGATATGTGGTATTGGCCGATCAGTTTCAGGCTAAGGGTATTGATATCATAGCCTGCGTTTCTGTTAACGATGCTTTCGTTATGAAGGCCTGGGGCCAAGCCCAGAACGCATCTGAGCTGATGATGCTGGCCGATGGTGATGCTAGCTTCACTAAGGCACTAGGTCTAGAGATGGACACAGCTGGTTTTGGTGGCGTGCGTTCACAACGTTATGCCATGGTCATCGACAATGGTGTAGTGACACAGCTGAATGTCGAAGCACCTAAGAGCTTCGAAGTGAGTAAGGCCGAAGCTGTGTTGGCGGCATTATAGATTTTTAATCGGCACATATATTCTTAACAAAAAGGAGCCTATGGCTCCTTTTTTAGTTAGGGTGGCGATTAGTAGGCTCGGCTCTGAATCAATCAGGCTACCTGAGCCAAGCTGGTGTCGTTTTTTGAGATACCTAAGCTGGTTTGGATATCCTGAACGCTTTGTTGCACCTCACAACCAATCACTTCACTCTGCTTCGAGGCCGATAGAGCCTGATCTTTGAGTAATTTCATGGCGTGTACAAATTCATCCAGATAATTAACCTGCTGCTGTGCATTGATGGCGCCTTGTTTTGCCGTCTCAGCCATCTCACTGGCTTGATCTTGCACCGATAGGGCAACAGAGGATAAGCCTTGAGCTCGCTCTCTCTGTCTTTGTGTAGCCTGTTCTATGCCTGTCATGCTGACTTCGAGTTCGCCATTGGCCTGGTTTAGTTGGTTCAGAATCGCCATGATCTCTTTCAATGAATCTTGGGTCCTGTGAGAAAGGCTCCTGACTTCACCGGCAACCACTGCAAAGCCTCGGCCTTGCTCTCCGGCTCTTGCGGCTTCGATGGCGGCATTGAGTGCGAGCAAGTTAGTTTGCTCGGCGATATTACCTATCACGTCGATGATCTTTGACACATCTTCTACCGAAGTTGTCAGGCTAGACAAGGATTGATGGGATTTAACCACAGCTTGCTGAGTCTCTTCGGTGGCCAGTAACATAGCTTGGGCCTCAGCTTGGCTGGTTTTCATCTGTAACTTGGTTTGTTCGGCGCTATTCTCGACCAGAGCCGATGTGGAGCTCACCTCATGGGCCAGGTTGCGTATCTCGTCGGTCTGGGATTGTGCCTGGCTGACCACGTTCTGGGTCTCATCTGCACTATGGGTTATCTGAGAGATGCGCTGGACTAACTTGGATAGTGAGCAGGAGACGAGTGTCATTTGCCGACGCTGAAAGTCATCTTCATCCTCGAACCTTTGCAGGAGTTGATTGAAATGGCCTGCTATCTGGCCCGTCTCACATCGTCTATTTATCTCGAGTCGTTCACGGTTATTGGACTCACTGAGAGTTTGAAAGGCATGGTTAAGGCGCTTCAGGGGGGATACTACTCGGCTTTGTTGCAATAAGAGGTAGATGACAGCGAACAGGGCCAGTAGGGAAACTACGGCATAAAGAGCAATTTGTAGCTCCTGCTTTAGCCGCTGATCTTGTTCCGCTTTAATGGTGATAAGGGTGAGTATGGCCTGTTCAACCTCGACGATAGAACTTCTGAGTCTCTCCTGGACCTCTTGATTATCCTGCAGCAGGTTATAGGTGCTATTGACCTCTCTATTGTATCTGTTACTTAGGCTAAGTAGCTCAGATCTAAAGTTTTCACCAATTTCGATCACTTGCTCATCCCCCCCGCCTAAGGCGAACTCATCGATCTCCTGGATGTCGTAGATACCGATCAAGGCCAGCGACTCTAGCTTGTCATGCCAAAGCTTAAGTTCAGTGATTGTGCTTTGCAGAATGTCTTCTAGCCTTAGGTCCTTGCCGATAAGGTAGCCTTGAGTCAGTTGTGAGAGCCGATAAACCAAGGGCGGGAGTTGACGAGTGAGCCTCAGGTATTCATTGGAGAGAGATATCTCCGAGAGGGAGGCATTGTCATCCTGACCCTGGGCGGCATAGTCGGCCAGGCGTCGATTATTATCCAGCATTTCAGTTTCTGCGTGGGCAAGAAGTAGCCTGGGATTACCGGCAAGTTTACCCGCTGCGCGATAGTCAGTGTCTAAGTCCTGAATAAAAAGCGTCAATAAAAAACTGAGTGATTCGACATCGGGATCATTATTGTTAGATAAACTGGCCACAATATGCTGTAACTGAGTCTTGGCAAGCTCCAATTGACTGGTATCTCCGCTATGTAAGTAGCCGTCCAGTTCTCGTCGTATATCCACTAGAAAGGTCTGCTGTAACTGCTGAAGCTGGTTAGATTGGCTTTCTATTCCCTGATGCTGATTATTACTCCAGACCACCACAGTGGCTAGCAGAGCGGCAAGCAGCAGTAGGGTGGCTGAGGCTGAAAGTGACAAGGTTGAAATTTTCATCGGTATCACGGCAAGTAAGAATATTTTCTGCCAGACTAGGGGATATGTGTTACAGGTTTGTGTTGTTAATGTGACGCTTGCTCGGCTGGTTATTGTTAATAGAGCCAGCTTTGGGCAGATTATTCTAGTGGTAACCAGACCTGAGCATGTAAACCGCCAGCCACTCTGTTAGTCAGTACGACTTCACCTTGATGACGATCGACAATACGCTTGATGATGGCCAATCCCAGACCCGATCCAACACTGCCTCTGGCCGTATCACCCTGAGTGAAAGGTTGAAATAACTTAGGGATCTCTGATTCCGGAATGCCTGGACCATCGTCTTCGACGCTAAAGCCGACACGTCGTCCGTCGAAGTGAGAACTTAATCTGACCCAGCCGTTGCCATAACGGAAGGCATTTTCCACCAAGTTACTCAAGACTCGTTTAATGGCAATACTCTGGAGTGGGATCTCAGGACACTCATTGAGTACCACAGCTATTTTTCCTTCCCGATTAGATTCAGCCTGGACGACATCTTGGATGAGGTGATTGATCTGCTCCTGCTCACGAATGCTTTCCTGATCTTGCCTGATATAGGCGATGAACTGATTAATGATGGCATCCATATCTTCTATGTCGTGAACGATACCATCCTTTAGATATTGATCTTCGGCAACCATCATCTCTGAGGCCAGACGAATGCGGGTCAGAGGGGTACGTAGATCGTGGGAGATACCGGCCATTAAGAGTGCCCGATCTTGCTCTAACTGTTTCATGCTGTGGGACATCTGGTTGAAGGCGTTAGTTACTTCGACAATTTCGGTGGAACCACTCAGAGGCAGAGGCTCAGGATAATCCCCCATAGACACAGATATTGCCGCTTTTTGCAGTCGCTTGAGGGGCCTGTTCTGCTGTCGGGCAAACCACCAACCACCGGCGACACTCAAGGCACCGATCACCATAAGGTAGAGGGTCAGTGGTGATAGATCATACTTGTTGAATCCAGTGAGGGGGATCTTGATCCAGACAGACGGGGCCTGAGGCGGGCGGATCCAGATCTCAAAAAATTCGCCTTGAGCGATCCTTACCTCTGCCTTACCGCCCAGATGTTCCGACATCTGCGACGAGAGCAGTGCGTAATAAGTCGCTTGTTCTAGGCCAGCTTCACGAGCTTGTTTCTGATTATAGATCTGCATTCCATCGTCGGGAACTTTGGCATTGAGGGCGTCGACCATAGTCAGGTATTCACGGCCCACATCTACGCCATCTACAAACAATAGTTTCACCTGACGCGCTATCAACTGGTTGATCTGCTGATAGGTGGGCTGGATGAAATAGGCCGCGACCGACAGGTAGGAAACCAGTTGGTTGATCAGCAAAAGGCTGCCAATCAGTACTACTGTTTGGCTAAATGCACTACGGGGTAAAAGTCTTATCAGCCACTTCATGTAACTGGTTTACCCCTTAGGTAAGCAATAAGTGAGATTCGTGACATTAGATATAATGCTAGTTTAACGGCGCGAGGTGCCATCGGGCACGAAGACATAACCGAGTCCCCATACCGTCTGTATATATCTGGGATTGGCAGGATCTTTTTCAATTAAACGCCTTAAGCGGGATACCTGCACATCGATAGAACGTTCGAGAGCCGAATAATCACGTCCTCGTGCCAGATTCATCAGCTTATCGCGAGATAGAGGCTCGCGTGGGTGACTCACAAGCACCTTAAGTACTGCAAATTCGCCACTGGTGAGGGAGATAGCTTCTTCATCATGATACATCTCACGTGTTGCTAGGTTGAGTGTAAACTCACCGAAGGTGACCTCTTCTTCCTGCTGAGTCGGTGCTCCTGGAACATCCTGACTCTGTCTACGCATCACAGCCTTGATTCTGGCGAGTAATTCACGGGGATTAAACGGCTTAGGCAGATAGTCATCGGCACCGAGTTCCAGGCCTATTATGCGGTCGACTTCATCGCCCTTAGCCGTCAACATTATGATAGGTATAGTATTGCCTTGCTGGCGGAGTCTGCGACAGATAGATAGACCATCTTCGCCGGGCAGCATTAAATCCAGCACGAGTAGATGAAAATTCTCACGTTCGAGTAACCTATCCATCTGCTCTGAATTGGCGGCGCTGCGAACCTGGTAACCTTGCTCCATAAGATAACGCTCGAGTAAGGCTCTTAGCCTCATATCGTCATCGACAACGAGAATTTTAGAGGTTTCCTGTCCCATGCTTATTATCCTTTTTCTTGGAATCCGATGCTGGTCGGTAGCCAACTGGCTGATATTGAATATAATTAAACCTAGATCTAGTCGCTAATATAGCCGTTTTACAATCCCTCTTACCAGCGACTCTTTACTCGGATACATGTGCTAGTTTATTTATTATGGTAAAAAATAGCGTAATCCATTGAAAGTAAATGCCTATTACTTTTTTTCAGTATAGCTGCAAAATTGTAACAATTGGAGTAACAAAATTAGCTGTTGGCTTTTCATTCGATTTATTGCGTCTCAAACCTTCAAGCCTTTAAACCAGTCCGAATGTCTGCTCTAACTTTCTAATATTTTTGATCTTAGTTATTTCTCTCCTGCTCCGAGGCGCTTGCGCCGATTATGGACTAGATTATTAATATAATATTGGCCTGACGAACTGTATCTCACATGTGACGACTACAGTGGTCGCAGGCTTCTTGATAGGTGCATTGCACCCCATGGATTTTGACCCTAAAAGGAATATCGAGATGAATATCGAATCATTGAATTTTGCTGACGAGGATGAGTTCTGGGCACAGGCAGATGAACTACAGGACGAATGCCTGTTACATGCACAGGCCCTGTTTGCTGCTCTGGAAACTGCGTCGCCACAACGGCTTATTTCCATTTTGACTCAATACCGTTTCTTCACCCTATATTATGTCGCCGATCTGGCAATACTTATCGCCCGCCTGAAAGATGGCAAGCTTAGGAGCCTGTTGGCAGATATTTTATCCGACGAGTTGGGCTATGGGGATCCGCTAAAGGCTCACACTCGACTCTATGATGATTTCTTACTTAGCCTAGGGGCTGATAACACCGACTTTGACAGTTTAGCCTTGAGCGATAACCTCACATTGCTCGAAAATGCCCGTAGAAAACTGATGGACCCAGCGCAGACTAGTGTCTACGGAATTGGCTTTCGGGGCATGGGGGGAGAATGTACCTGCCAGATATATCTGACCAAACTCTATGAATGTATGATGAGAAACCCTTATATAAAGCAGCAAGCTTCGGTTATCGACTGGAGGTTCTGGGAATTGCATATCGGAGAACATGATATTGAGCATAGGGTGCGCACCCGACAATTGATCCATGAGGAACTCGTCTCGCAAGATACGAGCTGTTTGGCAGACCTTGGCCTGGGCTATTACGAGAGCATGAGCGCTTGGCGCACCTTCTGGGAGAATATCTTCAATCAGAATCCAGATGATTCCACCCTGAGTCGAGCTAGTGCTGCTGTAGAAGATCTTAGGCTGATGCCTTCGGTCTTATCTGGCGCTCAGGAGGTGGGGGATAGGCAAGGGAAGAAGGCTGAGACTCTAGCCCAATTTCATCTGGCGATTCCTGTGCACCAGCTGCCAGCGGCTAAGCAATTCTATTGTGATGTATTGGGCGCCAAGGAGGGGCGGGCCACCGAGCATCATCTAGATGTGAACTTCTATGGTCATCACTTAGTGCTGCATGCCACGCCTGAGGATGCATCGCATCTATTTGACTCCTTCGAGGCCGACTTTCATGGGGAGTCTGTACAGATCCCTCATTTCGGTATCAATCTCGATAAGTTGACCTGGTCTCAATTGGCAAAGCGGATCACGCTTATGGGGTACGAATTTCTCGATGCTCCTCATATACGGCTCCAAGGACTTCCCGGTGAACATGCCAGCATGTTTATCTTAGACCCTTCTGGTAATGCCTTAGAGTTTAAGGCTTTTCTCAATCATGATGAGGTCTTCTCCAAAGTATTCGATCCACAAACTAAGGAGCTGTTCACTCTGGATGAGCTGATGGTAAGTGTTAGCAGTGAGGGATTAACCTGAGGTCATAAGCTGCTAGCGTAAAATACATGGGTGATATTGAACGATAGTGAGCCAGCATATTTTGCTCCGATACTGAGTAGTTTTTTGCTATCGAATAAGTGATAATTGGGAGCTTCAACTCACATTATATTGTTCGATAGATTTAAAAGAGATCGAAAATGAAAGCGTTATTAATCACCCGTAAAGGCTGGCAGGCTCTGGACAAGGAACTTAAATATCTTTGGAAAGAGTATCGCCCTGAGATCACTAAGAAGGTGCAGGAAGCTGCGGCACAGGGAGATAGATCCGAGAATGCGGACTACACCTATAATAAGCGTCTGCTACGGCAGATAGACGGCCGGGTTCGTTATCTGGTGAAGCGGGTCGAAGAGCTAAAAATCGTCGATTATTCTCCCCAGCAGGAGGGTAAGGTGTTCTTCGGTGCCTGGGTTGAGCTTGAAAATGAGGCCGGTGAGGTGGTTCAGTATCGCATCGTAGGTAAGGATGAGCTGGATACTAAGCTAGGTTATATCACCATAGATTCACCCATGTCCCGTGCGCTTATCGGCAAGCAGGTCGATGATGAAATTGTGGTACAAACCCCTTCGGGTGCCAAGGAATGGTACGTGAACAAGATTCAATATAAGGCATTTACGGATGAATGAGCCTATGGCGGCTAAAAAGTTGGCCCATAGGCGTGATCCCATTTCCGATCCTTTAATCTTAGACTGGCAGAATATCGAATTGCCTCGCACCTGGGCCGATGAGATTAATTTTAAGACCCGTACCAATGTGGGCAGGTTATTCCGTAGTCTGTTTAAGAAGGGCAATGGTCGGGCGGAGCTTCCTGATAGTTTCCCCCCAGGAATATTGGGTAAAGAGGACCTGCCTAAATATCTACAGCAGGAGTTTCACGGCATACCTAACGGTAACTATTCCAATAATATTACCAAGGGTTATATCAGCGCCTTCGATGTCACTATGCTCGGTAAGATGAAGCCGGTACGAAGAGAAATAGCCTCCTGGTTTAATAGCTGTAAACGTGTGCTAGATCTTGGCTGCGCCGGTGGTCACATGGCTGCGGCCCTCAAGGATGAAGGAATTGCAGATGTTTGGGGATTAGACCCTTCGCCTTACCTGTTAAAACATGGGGCCAAAGCCAATCCAAAAGTGAATTTTATTCAAGGTCTGGCGGAAGATCTTAAGTTTTCCGATAGACGTTTCGATGGTATTACCGCGAGTTTTTTGTTTCATGAGATGCCACCTCAGTATATCGATTTGGCACTGGGTGAGTGTCACCGCGTGTTAGATGAGGGAGGCTTGTTAGCCATCAGTGAGCCCTCATCGATTCAGTTTAAGGCTAGCTGGTGGACAATGCTGAAGCAGTACGGCTTTAGCGGCATTTACTTCAAATGGCTAGCCCGTCATGTATACGAGCCTTTTGTGCCTGCCTGGCATAAGCAAGATATCGAACAAAGGTTGCAAGGACATGGGTTTGAGGTGTTGATCAATCGCAGAGGAATGCCGGAACATACAGTGCTCGCGAGAAAGTGTACTCTGTGATCTAAACTTGGCGAGATGCTCGAGAATTTATCTATTGTGAGTCCTTCATCATGGCTTTTACTCCTAAGGGGAAATTACCTAATCTATAAGCTGTAGTCTGGTTTCAATAAGCTAGATTTCCTGTCATAAGATCGATCATCCCTGTCGCTTTCACATGCAAGCACACCTTAGCCTGTGGTATCTTGATGGTCATCAGATTCTTTCTATCCAGGCACGACCATACTTTTATGCAAATGACGCACAATATTGCCCAGATCATTGCTCAGGAACTTAATGTCCGTGAGCAACAAGTCAGCTCGACAATCTCCCTACTCGATGATGGTGCTACTGTGCCTTTCGTCGCTCGTTATCGTAAAGAGGCGACCGGTGGCTTAGATGACACTCAGCTGCGTACATTACACACTAGGTTGAGTTATCTGCGTGACTTAAATGACAGACGCGATGTGATCATCTCCAGTATCAATACTCAAGGTAAGCTGACCCCTGAGCTGAACCGCGCATTATTTGAGGCCGACAGCAAGACACGTCTGGAAGATCTTTATTTGCCCTATAAGCCGAAACGTCGTACTAAGGGGAAAATAGCCATAGAAGCTGGTATTAAGCCATTAGCCGATCACTTGCTTAATAACCGTAATGCCGATATCGAACAAGAAGCCGCCAAATATATTAAGGCGCAGGCTGGTTTTACTGATAGTAAACTCGTGCTGGACGGGGCTCGTTTCATCTTGATGGAGCGTTTCGCCGAAGATGCAGCCCTGTTGCAGAAAGTGAGACAACATTTAAGCCAAAACTCTGTTCTCGAGAGTCGCATGATTAAGGGAAAAGAGAAGGAAGGGGCTAAGTTCCGCGACTATTTCGAGCACACGGAAAAACTAAGCAAGATACCTTCTCATCGTGCCTTGGCCATGTTGCGTGGACGCAATGAAGGCATATTGAGCCTAAGCATGAACGCAGATCCGAGTAACGAGTCTAAGCAAGGCAGTTATTGTGAGGTGATTATTGCCGATCACTTCAAACTCAACCTGAGTACAGGTGATGTGGATTCATGGTTGAAAACCGTAGTCACAGCTACTTGGCGAATCAAGATTGCGCTACAGATGGAAACTGAGTTTATCGCTAAGATGCGTGAGCATGCAGAGTCCGAGGCAATTAATGTATTTGCCCGCAACCTTGGGGATCTCCTCATGGCAGCGCCAGCGGGAGCCAAGACAACTTTAGGCCTAGATCCAGGATTGAGATCAGGTGTTAAGGTGGCCATAGTTAACAATACTGGCAAACTCGTCGCACACTCGACCATTTTCCCCCATGCGCCACAGAAGCAATGGGATAAGTCGGTACGTACCTTAGCCAATCTTGCCAAGATGCATAAGGTGGAGCTGATTGCCGTGGGTAACGGCACCGCGTCGAGAGAGACTGATAAGCTGGCTGCTGAATTGATTGCCAGTGTTAAAGCTGAGCTGCCAAGACTGACTAAAATCATGGTTAGTGAGGCTGGGGCATCTGTCTATTCGGCTTCTGAGCTCGCGGCCAATGAATTTCCCGATCTCGATGTGTCTATTCGTGGTGCCGTCTCTATCGCACGTCGACTGCAGGACCCTCTCGCCGAGTTAGTCAAGATTGAACCTAAGTCTATCGGTGTAGGCCAGTATCAGCATGATGTGAGTCAGAGTCAGCTTTCCTTGTCACTGGAAGGTGTGGTGGAAGATTGTGTGAATGGTGTCGGGGTAGATCTGAATATGGCATCTGCGCCGCTATTGGCTCAGGTGGCTGGCCTCAATAAGACATTAGCCCGCAATATTGTCACCTATCGAGATGAGAATGGTCAGTTTACTCAGCGTAAACAGTTATTAAAAGTAGCCAGACTCGGGCCTAAGGCCTATGAGCAAGCCGCTGGCTTCCTGCGAATTTTCGATGGTGATAATCCTCTGGATGCATCTTCGGTTCACCCCGAAGCATATTCGCTGGTGGAGACAATAGCTAAGGCCAAGGGTCAGGCGGTCGAGGCGCTAGTGGGTAACACTGAATTACTGCGCACCTTGTCGGCGGAAGAGTTTATTACGGATAAGTTTGGTCTGCCTACAGTGACAGATATCTTAGCCGAACTCGACAAGCCAGGGCGAGATCCCCGTGGTGAGTTCAAGACGGCCACATTTAAGGAAGGCGTGGAGCAAGTTAAAGATCTTAAGCCGGATATGATCCTTGAAGGTGTGGTGACCAATGTGACTAACTTCGGTGCCTTTGTGGATGTTGGTGTTCACCAGGATGGCCTAGTACATATCTCATCGCTAACCGATAAATTTATCAGTGATCCCCATACCATAGTCAAGGCCGGGGATGTGGTGAAAGTGAAGGTGATGGAGATCGATGTAGAGCGTAAGCGTATCGCGCTTACCATGCGTTTAGATGAAAAGGCCGGTGATAAGCCAGCGCCGAGAGCGGTTCAAAGGTCTAATTCAGGTGGCAGTAAGCCAAACCAGCAAGCTAAGTCACACAACAAGTCCCAGCCTAAGCAAGCTAATGCAGCCATGGGTAATGCCTTTGCCGACGCATTTGCCAAGTTGAAAAAATAATATGTAAGCGAGTGCTTATGTACTAAATAAGATTAGATTAGTGTCGAAAGAGTTTTCTCTTTCGACATTTTTTTTGCATCGCTTACGCTAATCTAGCCTTAAATTGCTAGGTTTGCTTTCTTTGTGTATCCGATGTGTTTCGTAATTATTAATTGTCGGTGAACTTTTGTTAATAAACCCTGTCATAATATTTGGATATCACTCCCAAGAGGGTGAAAACCATCATGGACACTCTTATTTAGGGTAAATAGCGCAGGGACCACTCCATAGATCTGAATGCAGAGTTATGGATTTAACACTAGTTAACTTTTGGTGCTCTAATGGCCTCTCGCTTCTCTTTTTTGGGTCCCTTTAGATCCATTTTATGTTTCTGCTTCATTGCATTAATTCTAGTCACCTTAAGCCGCATCGGTCTGGGACTCTGGCAAATTGAACGTGTTTCGGCTGTCGATGGCTGGTCCCATCTCTTGCTTCAGGGCCTTAGGGTAGATCTAGCTACCTTATGTTGGTTGTGGGGAGTAGCCGCCCTAGGTACAGCAATTTTTTCCGGTGATCACGCCATTGGCCGTGGTTGGAAGCTGATATTACGTATCTGGCTGACTCTTGGGCTTTGGCTGATTTTATTCTTGGAAGTTTCATCTCCCTCGTTTATCCAGGAATACGGCATTCGTCCAAATCGTCTCTATATCGAATACCTTATCTATCCTAAAGAAGTATTGTCTATGCTTTGGGGCGGGCGTAAATTAGAGATGATCTTAGGTTTCCTTATTAGCGGGGCAAGTCTTGTTGGCGGTTGGAAACTCAGTGGTTACCTGCTGCGAGATCTCATCTATTCTCGCTGGTACTGGCGTCCGGTTATCGCTTTAACTGTGATAGTGATTACTCTGTTAGGTGCCCGCTCGAGTTTAGGCCACAGACCGCTTAATCCAGCGCTAGTCGCCTTTGCCGATGATCCTCTGGTCAATTCTCTAGTGGTTAACTCGGCATATTCCCTCTTCTTCGCCATCAATCAAATGGGCAATGAAGCTAATGCCGCTAAAATTTATGGCCGCATGGATGAGCAGACCATAATCGACACAATAAGGCGAGAAAGTGGCCGAGATCCCAGTGGCTTCCCATTAGCATCAGCACCTAGCGTTTCCTTTAACCCTGCCAGTTATCAGGGAAAGCCTAAGAACTTGGTGATCATCTTGCAAGAGAGTCTGGGCGCTCGCTTCGTGGGAAATTTAGGTGGTCTTCCCTTGACGCCAAATATTGATGCACTGTCTAAGGAAGGCTGGTCATTTGAGAATCTCTACGCCACCGGGACACGTTCTGTGCGTGGTATCGAAGCCATCACTACTGGGTTTACGCCTACGCCTGCACGCTCTGTGGTTAAGTTGGGTAAGAGCCAAGAGGGCTTCTTCTCTATCGCCGAGCTCTTGAAAAGTCATGGTTATGAGACTCAGTTTATCTATGGTGGAGAGAGTCATTTCGATAATATGAAGAGTTTCTTCCTGGGAAATGGTTTCAGTAATATTGTCGATGGAGATGATTATGACAATCCCTCTTTTGTGGCTTCCTGGGGGGTATCTGACGAAGATCTTCTGCGCCGGGCAGATCAGGAATTTAAGCAATTCCATAAAGAAGGCAAGCCATTTTTTAGTTTAGTATTTAGCTCGAGCAACCACGAACCCTTCGAGTTTCCTGATGATAAGGTTGAGCTCTATGAGCAACCTAAACAGACTGTAAATAATGCCGTCAAATATGCGGATTACGCTGTCGGTGAGTTTTTCAAATTAGCTAAGCAGTCAGATTACTGGAAAGATACTTTATTTTTGGTGGTGGCCGATCACGATAGTCGTGTAGGCGGTGCCAGCTTAGTGCCTATTTCTCGCTTTAGAATCCCAGGGATTATTCTGGGTGATGGAGTCGAGCCCAAGAAAGACCTAAGAGTGGTGAGTCAGATTGATATGGCACCGACTCTATTGTCTATGATTGGCATATCTGACAGCTACCCCATGTTAGGGCAGGATTTGACTCGAGTGAGTGATGATTGGCCTGGCCGCGCTTTGATGCAGTACGACAAGAACATGGCCTATATGCGCGGTGATGACGTGGTGGTGCTACAGCCGGAGCGCGAAGCCACTGGCTTCAAGTATGACTTCGATACTGAGACGCTCAGTGTCAAACCTCAATCCGATGAGATGAAGCAAGCGGCTCTGTCCTGGGCATTATGGGGCAGTATGGCTTATCAGCAAGGCCTGTATAGAAGTGCTTCCCAAGAAGAGAGGCTTGCGTTTAAACCGGCTGAGGATGCTGCTAAGCTGCTGCTGGCCTTAGAGAATGAGGAAGATAATAGGGCTACTAGCCAAGCGAGTGAAATGTTATTGCGTTAAACAAACGCTGAGATGCCAGGCTCTGTTTTTGGAAGAGCCTGCTCTTGATAGAAGCTGGTTATATGCAGGGAAACCGCCTGATAAAACTCTTTGCTCTGACCTACTAGCTCACCCTTTTGGGGCTGGGTTTGTTTGTGGTTACTTACAGAGTCCGCTTGTTGGGCTATACGAATATCACGTCTATTGAGCGCGGGTCTGCCTCTGAGAGGGTCTCTGGCTATGCTGCTAGCTTGGGCCTGCTTCTCTGTGTCTTGCTGTTGTTTCTCTTCTTGTTGCTGTCCACCGCCTTGGTGCTTTCCCAGCATTCGTTCATTAAGCCTAGCTTGAATCTCTGGTTGCTCGGCTGTGCGCTCGTGTTGCGCAGTGAATGGGCGCTCTTCGTGGCTCTTGACTAGTTCAGGGGTGGGAACGATAGGTGGTCTTTGCTGGCTATCCACGCGCGCGGCATCAGTAGCGGCGTTTGTCGTCGCTATTGGTACCTGAGGATAGTTTGTGACCACTAACATAGCGAGTTCCTTAATTATGCATGGTTAAATAATAACCATAAACTAGTTAAAGATAAAGCTGTGTTAGTTGCTTGATAGCTTAATTAGTTATTTCTTCTATCCAGGTCACAAAACCTGCTAAAAATTCATCTGTGTGAGAGACAAAGGGCGCGTGAGAAGCTTTCGGCAGTATGATATCTCGGTAAAGCGTTTCATTTAGTGGCATAAGGGGAGGCACGCGTCTGGGGACTAGTCCATCTAACCGACCCCATATCCTCAGCCAGGGCAGGTTTATCAGGTCTAGCTTAGGTCTGAGATCGACACATTCCAGCATATTTAAGCCTTGAAGTAGGGCCTTGGAGTCTGGAAGTGGCCTCGCTAGCACCAATTTTTTTAGTTGCTTAATATCTTCTTTCGCCGTTGCGCTGCCCATCGCCTGAATGGTCAGGAAACGTTCCACCGTCTTACCGAGATCTTTATGTAAGGATTCGCCAAACTGAGACAGTACATGAGGTGGGATCCCCGGCCATTTTTGCTCTTCCCGGGCCATAAAACAGGGGGATGAAGCTATGGTCACCAGTCCTGTTACTCTGTTCGGATAGTTTAACGCAGCTAATGTAGCCAGCAGTCCTCCCAGAGACCAACCTACCCAGATTGCCTTTTCGGGGAGCCTAGATATCAGCACCTCTAGCCAATCATTAATATCGCCTTCTATGGCTGAACTATGACCAAAGCCGGGCAGATCAACATAGTGCACCCTATACTCAGACAGAGACAGGTGAAGTGGCGTAAAGACTGCGCTGTTCATTCCCCAGCCGTGTAGCATGACTATTTCCGGAGCTGATACCGGGCCTATAGACTCTATATGCAGTTGTGCTTGACTCACTTATTACCTCTATAGTCGGGGGAGTAGATGAAAATAGCTAAGCTCACTGGACTAAAACATGATGGAGTGAAGGCCCTACACAGAGGGTTCGCATATGTGAAGCTGTGGCTGGGGGCAAGTTTACCCAATCGTTGTCTGATGTGCCATCAAAGCGTGAGTCTTCCTAGTACCGGGATCTGTGTTACATGCCTAGATTCTGGTCTTTACCAACAGCCGGTGTGCTTAGGTTGTGGACGCGGTTTACAGATCCAATCTCGATATTGTGGTACATGCCAATCAACTGAGCCTCTGCTGGTTATCTCACCTTGTAGCTATCACCAAGGATTAGGTCGATGGGTAGGGTCAATCAAGTATCGAGCCCAGTTTGCAGGCCTGCCAGCCTTATCGGCTGCATTAGTAGCGCGTATTCATAAATTGGAAGCGGCTGGGTTTATCCATCGACCTCAGGTATTGGTGCCTGTGCCGCTACATGAGACGAGGCTGAAGGCTCGTGGTTTCAATCAGGCCTGGATAATTGCCGATACCCTTAGTAAACGGCTCAATATTCCCATCGAGACACATAGTCTAGTTAGAAGCTTAGACACTCAATCTCAGGCAGGTTTAACCGGTAAGCAGAGGCGTAAAAATCTTAAAAATGCCTTTAATCTTGATGATTATTTTCCCTATCAGCGTATCGCCCTGATCGATGATGTGGTGACGACGGGTACTACGGCAAAAGAGATAGCTTCCCTGTTCGAGAGGCGACATATTCATGTGCAGGTATGGTGCCTGGCGAGAGCAGAAGCACCAGGACTTCTAGATTAGGTTGGAATTAACCTAAGTAAATTTGGATAGTTACTATTTGTCAGTTTGCTGTCGTTCAAGAGCTCAGTTTAATTTATTGCCTGCAGCATGCGGATATCCTATCAATCCAATGGCACGCTACTAGCGCATCCCTGTGAGCTCGGCGGTGGCGTCCCTGCCACCAACGTCCATTGTCGTGATAGGACTGGAGGTAAAACAATTAGAAATAGAACAGGTGACTAGTTCCTGTTATTAATTCAATGCGGGGACGAAATAGAGGGCGTTGGCGTAAATTTTCTCCGAGCCTAGCCAGATATTACGGAACATCAGATTATCTGCGAGGCCAACTATGGCGCCTTGGTCTCGTGTTTCCAGGACTATGGCTGGGTTATTAGAGAAACTTGCCTGATATTCTTTGGCCAGATAACCGCTGAGCAGAGGTTCATCGGCGTATTTAGCCGCCACGGTGAAGGGAGTAGAGCTGGTGGTTAATCCAATAGCCATATTCTTTAATATGGGCAGTCTATTACCTCTAATACCGAAGCTTATGGGATTACTAGGATCGAGTTTAAGCTCCACTATGGCGCCGCCTATGGATTGACGGGCGGCGAGCTTTTCCTTATCGCCATAGCTTAAACCTCTGGTGTCGAATAAGCGTAAATAGAAACGCGTATCCTTGATATCACTCTTAAGCAGGTTATTTTTATTCAACCAAGTTAACGCGCCTTTCTGAGCGATAACTGTGCCACCATCCGAGGTGAATTTACCTAATTGTCTAGCAAATTGTTCATCTAAAGAGGAGTAATTTCCACTGGCCATGATCACATGTGTGTATCTATTTAACCTTATTTTAGAGATGTGGCCCACATCGACTAAGGTCACAGGTACGGAAAGCTTACTGTCTAAGTAATACCAGAGCTGTCCTACTTCGGAGGCATCTGTGCCTCGACCTGTGATTAACAGAGGTTTTATGGGTTTTATAATCTTGAAACTAGGGCTGCCCAAGTCTATTCCTGATGTGGAGGCGCTGGTGGTAACCGAGTACAAGTTAAGTGGATATTGCTTGGCCAATTTAACCAGCTTATCTTTGATTTCACTTGCTGTGTGTCCAGCTTGTTTTAGTGGTATTTGCAAGGTGCCCGCAGGAAATTTCTTAGTCTCACCAGCGACTTTAATCGTAAAGGGTTTCAGAGCAAATTTTACTAGCAGATTATCTTGTAGCAAGGCCTGTAGCATGGGAGCAGCCAAGTCTTGTTGCCAATTGACGAGTACCGCTACGGCCTGTTCACTCATCTTAAAATTGAACTTAGCTGGCGCTTGTGGGGAGAGCACATCGATATCTAGTTTACTGTTACGTACCATCTGCAGATGATAGGCATGCTCTAGGTTCCAGCTGGATACATCGTAAAATGTAGGGTCTTCAAATTCCGTGCTGTTATCAAACATGGCCAGAAGTAGGCTTTTTTGGGGTTGATTGATAGGAATAAACAGGCTGGTGTCAGGATTGAAATCTATACCGCCCTGATTAACTGTATTAGTCAGATAGTAAAATTTAATCTTATGTTGGCTTAGCAATTTGGTGAGATCTTCTATACGCGCTCGGTTAGCTGGTGCGCCCAGAAGGAAGCCTGTTTGGCGTCCCCGTTGCAGGACTTTATCTCGTCCCTGATAGAAGTCGCTCTGGTATTCAATCAGTTCATCTTTTAATGCCAGACAGCCTTTTAGACTCGATATTGAAGTCGCTAGCTGATTCTCGATGGCTTGGCTGAGTCTCAATTCACCGTTTTTGGTGATTTGTACCTGTCCCCTTGAACTAGCTTGTTCGAATAAGATGCCAACTGAGCCATTGATATCCGGGTAGGTTGAACCCTTACCATAGTAAAAGTCGTCAAAGCCCTCACGACTGAAATAGCTCTGTTTCAAGCCATCTAAGGCTTTCCTATGGAAGTGAGCCAGTTTTTCTGTCAGCAACTGATTAGGCTTGGAGGTCGCAGGATTGGTGCGTGATGGAACCCCAGGCTGGAAGAAGTAACTCTTATCCCGGCCCATCTCATGAAAGTCTCCCACATAGTGGGGCTGCCATCTATGAAATAAGGCCACTCTGCCTCGGGTTTCCGGGTGTCTGAGGAACAAGAGATCACGATTGAGATCGGCGAAATAGTGATTGGTTCTGCCATTGGGCCAATTTTGCCTGTGTTCTTTATGGTTGCTATCACTGACATCGGTTTGACCGCGGTAGTTATTGGTCCAGGTTGAAAACCTGTCCATGCCATCTGGGTTCTGACTCGGAGTGATCAATACCACAGCTTCATCGAGCAATTGTTTGACCCATGGTTCCTTGCTAGATGCTAGAAAGTAGCTGAGGGACAAGGCGGCATGGGCACCACTGGCCTCATCTCCATGAATAGAATATGCCAGCCAGATAACTAAGGGACCCGCCTGATTAGCCCCGGATTTAACGGTTTGACGCTGTGCTAATATATCGTTCAATTTGGTCTGATTTTCACTCGAAGTGATAACGGCTGTTAGCTGTTGTCTGGCTTCATGGCTCTGTCCTGTATCTTCTATGGATACCTTGGCACTATCCCTGGCAAGTTGTTTTAGATAATAGTTGACCTGATCATGACGCAGGTGCCATTGACCTAATGGGTAGCCTAAAAAGGCATCCGGAGAGGTGATCACAGGATCTAAATTCGAATTTGAGACAGAGATCACTCTTTGTGAGTCTGCTGCTATGACAGGAGATGTAAGGCTCAGAGAGCAAAATAAGGTCAGCAGGAAAAGGCCAGTTTTCAACATATATAGTGAACTTTATACTTGTAATATAAGGTTAAATTATCAGTTTGCGTAGATTATAGCCACAGTTAAAGTTAGGTTTCAGTAGAGAAAAAGTCTAATTTAAAAGGACATCTAACCGAAAAATATCCCCATAAGATCCTTATAAAGGTCAAAGCAATTTACAAAGGGACTACAAAGCTGCCTAGAGTCAGAGTATCATACCTCTATATCTTACTAAAACAGTCAAGTTTTACCAGACGGAGCATGTCTTAATGATCACCATTTCCGATGCAGCTCAGGCTCATTTTGTTACCTTGTTAGCAGATCAGCCTGAAGGAACTCATATTCGTGTATTTGTAATCAGTCCTGGTACTGCTACTGCTGAATGTGGCGTCTCATATTGCCCACCAGATGCTGTCGAAAGCGATGATACTGAACTAGAGTTTACTGGCTTTAATGCCATGGTCGATGCCAAGAGTGTGCCTTTCCTCGAAGATGCCACAATCGATTTCGTTACCGACCAATTAGGTTCACAACTTACCCTCAAGGCGCCTAATGCCAAGATGCGTAAAGTTAACAGCGATGCCTCACTCAACGAGCGTATCGAGTATGTGATTCAGTCCGAGATCAACCCGCAACTCGCAAGCCATGGCGGTAACATTATGCTTATGGAAGTGTCTGAAGAAGGCGTGGCCATACTGCAGTTCGGTGGTGGTTGTAACGGTTGTTCTATGGTCGATGTAACCCTGAAAAATGGTATCGAGAAGCAGCTACTCGATATGTTCCCAGGTGAACTTACCGGTGTTAGAGACATTACCGAGCATCAGGCTGGTGAGCATTCGTATCAGTAAAGAAAGTTTCTAGATTCGAGGAATTAGTCCTTTTTTCTAGATTATAAAGAGTAAAAAAGCGAGTTAGCTATTAGGCTACTCGCTTTTTTAATGTCTGCTAGAACCTAGAACCTAGAACCTAGAAGTCTGCATCTTTCAGCTTATAACGATAATGCAGTGTCAGGGTTATGCTCCTGGCTAGCATAAAGCAGCTCATTGCGGCCCATAGTGCATGGTTGCCACTGTCTTGCAGGAAAAACCATACTGGAAAAAACACGCCAAATGTCGAGATAATCATGCTATTTCGCATTACCTTACCCTTGGCAGCCCCTATGTACACGCCATCGAAGAGATAAGAGCCAAAGGATAGGATTGGCAGTAAAACAATCCAAAATAGATATTCATCGGCCACCGAACGCACCTCTTCAATGTTGGTTAGCATCTTGATGATACTTTCTCCGCCGAAGGCAAACACTAAGGTGAACAAGAGAGCCGAAATGGCCGACCAGAACCAGGCCAGAGTGACGGCTTCTCGCATCAATGTCTTATTTCGCTGGCCATAGGCCTTACCGACTTCGGCCTCGGCGTAATAGGCTATGCCATCAAGGGCATAGCTGATGAGCAGTAAGAGGTTGAGTAATATTACGTTGGCTGCGACTGTATTGTCACCCAGACCGGCGCCATGAAACGTCATAAAAGCGAAGGCTATTTGCAAGCAGAGGCTACGAACGAATATGTCGGCATTGAGGCTGAGGAGTTTATGGTAGCTACTTAGGCTGAGGCTCTTGTAAAGCTTAAGGAAATCGAAGCCACCGGTTTTTTGAACTTGTTTGTAGACCATGGTTAAGGCCACCATAAATCCGGACATATCGGCAAATACAGAGGCTAGAGCCGCCCCTTGAACGCCCCATCCTAGCCCTAGGACAAATAGCAGATCCAGGCCAATATTGGCTAGGTTAGCGACGATTAATTGCCACATGGCGGCCTTAGGTTGCTGCCTGCCAAGTAGCCAGCCTAATAGCACCAGATTGAGCAGGGCGAAGGGAGTAGACCAGATCCTTATTTCAAAATATTCCCGGGTATATCTCTGCACTTCTAGACTTGCATCTGTGAGCATCAGGGCAGTATTGAGTATGGGAAGTTGCAGAAGTACCGCGCTTAACCCTAAAATAAGCGCTAAACTGCTGGCTTGTAGCAGTAATTTATATTGGGCTTGTGTGTCTCCTGCACCATAAGACTGGGCGACGAGTCCTGTGGTTGCCATACGAAGAAAGCCCAGCATCCAAAGAATTAGGGTGATAATTGTTGACCCGACGGCGACCCCCCCTAAGTAATAAGCATTGCTTAGATGGCCCACGACAGCTGTGTCCACCAGACCCAGCAGGGGTACTGTGATATTGGACAATATCATGGGTAGGGCGAGTGCCAGTAGCTGTCTGTTTTTCTGTTTGTTACGAATAAGTTCGACAGGGGTCATATCATCTCAGAGGTTTTATATTATGTTTAAGAATGCCCTGATAACACTTTTGGTGTTATTCAGTTTATCGCTTCAGGCCTTCACGGCCCAGGCTGCGGTGATCTTGCTGTATCATCATGTGTCGGATGGCACCCCGGCCATCACCAGCGTGACACCGGCTCAGTTCAAGGAGCAGATGCAGTATCTGGCCGATAATGATTTTATTGTGGTACCACTGTCTCAGGTTGTGGACGCTATTAGAAATCTGAGACCGATAGCGGAAAAGACCGTGGTGATCACTTTCGATGATGGCTACAAGAGTGTTGCCGAGACGGCGTCCCCCATCTTAAAGGAATACGGTTTTCCCTACACGCTATTTGTCTCGATTGAGCCTATTAAGGCTAAATACAGAGGCATGATGAGTTGGGAGGAGTTGATCAAACTGTCGAAAGAGGGCGCCGAAATAGCCAATCATAGTTGGGGGCACGAGCACCTTATTCGTAAATTGGCAGGAGAAACGGAACCGCAATGGATATTGCGCACCGAGAAGAATATTCTCGATTCCGAAGCCGAAATACGCAAGGCCACAGGACAAGATCATAAGATGTTTGCTTATCCCTATGGCGAATATAATCAGGCTCTCGAAGATATTATAAGTCGCAATGGTTTTGTCGGCTTAGGTCAGCAGTCGGGTGCTGCCGGGAGGTATTCGTCCCTGACTGCCTTGCCGCGTTTTCCCGTTGCTGGCGTCTATGCGGATCTCGCCAGCCTTAAAGTGAAGATGCACAGCCTGAATATGCCGGTTTTATCGTTAACGCCTAAAGATTCTGAGCTTAAAGATGGCAATTGGCGACCCGAGCTCACTCTTACTCTGGATATCAGCGATATCTATCCCCACCAAATGATGTGTTTCATTCAGGGGCAAGGGGCTAAGAAGCCTCTCTGGTTGAGTGAAAATGAGTTTTCCATTCGTGCCGAGTTTGATCTGCCACCAGGAAGATCCAGATATAATTGCACCGTGCCGAGTAAAACAAAGAGCGGTTATTACTGGTTCTCTCAAGCTTGGGTGCGTCCCAATGATGATGGTTCATGGAGTAAGGAATAGAGGGCTTAGTTCCTAGGTTCTAGAGCCTAGGAACTCATGTGTTAACTTGCCTTACTATTTTCTGTCTTCAGCAGGAATAGCAGTTTTTGCGGGATCCTATCCAGATGCATCTGCTCGTGGTGGGCGTTCAGTTCTACCGCGGCTCCAGGCATGCCCCATACTACCGAGCTGGCCTCATCTTGGGCGATAGTGTAGGCGCCCCTGTTTTTCAGATTCAGTAGGCCTTTGACACCATCTTTACCCATGCCGGTAAGAATTATGCCTATGGTGGATTTGGCCGCTGATTCGGCGACACTGTTAAATAGCACATCCACCGAAGGCTTATGGCGGTTCACGGGATCGCTGTCTACCAGTTTGGTGAAGAGTAAGCCGCCTCTACGTTCTATTATCATGTGCTTGTTGCCGGGAGCCAGGTAGGCGGTTCCTTGTCTGAGTCGTTCTCCTCCCCGAGCCTCTATCACTTTCATCACGCAATTGTTGTCTAGACGCCTAGCAAATGAGGCGCTAAATGCCGCTGGAATATGCTGAGCTATCACCACAGGTGGTGTGTTCGAGGGCATTTGCCTTAGCACACTCTGGATCGCTTCGGTGCCGCCGGTTGAGGCCCCTATGGCTATGAGTCTATTAGTGAACATCTCCCCATTGAGTGGTTTCGTTATCGAAGCGGATAGGGATCTGGGACGAGCCTTGCTCTTGTAGGCGAGATGAACCTTGTCTATGAGTTCCTGCTTATATTCCATAAGTTGGTGGGTGAGATCGGCCTTAGGTTTAGAGATAAAATCCACAGCCCCGATCGAGAGGGCCTCTAAGGTAATCGCAGCCCCCTTGGCTGTCAGGGTCGACACCATAACCACAGGCATAGGCCTGAGTTTCATGATATTTCTGAGGAAGGCAATGCCGTCCATCTTAGGCATCTCTATATCTAAGGTGAGTACATCTGGATTTAACTTCTTGATTAGATCGCGCGCTTCATAGGGATCTTCTGCGGTGGCGACGACCTTGATATCGTCGGCACTGTTTAGCAGATGGCTAAGCAATTGCCTTACTAATGGTGAGTCGTCTATCACTAACACGCTAATCATAGTTTCATCCTTGTGGTCTATCTGCATCCTGGCTTCGACTAATGGCTAAAGCCATAAACTTGCTTGTTGTTTCTAGCCGATAACTGCTTTTTTTCTCTCACCAATAACCTTGGCGTGACCGCCTCGCAGTGGCTGATATATGGTTTGACCTATAAGCTCGAATTCATCAGATAAATTTGTCAGAGTTTCTGAGTGCCCGATGAAGAGTAGCCCGTCCGGGGCGAGCAGTTTTCTAAATTTAGCTATGATCTTGGCCTTAGTTTCATTATCGAAATAGATGAGCACATTACGGCAAAAAATCACATCGAATGGACCTGTCATAGGCCACTTCTGTAATAAATTTAGCTGCTTGAAGTGGATCTTATTCTGAATGCTCTGTTTTATCTGGATACCATTTGGTGTGATTTTTATATACTTTTTACGATATCGATCCGCCAGCCCTGTGATGCTGTCCTCGGCATAACAGCCTTTAGCTGCCTTGCTAAGCACATTAGTATCGAGATCTGTGGCCAGTATTTTTAGATCCCACTCGGACCCGGAAAAATGTTCTGCCAGTGTCATGGCGATACTGTAAGGCTCTTCGCCGGTTGAGCAGGCTGAAGACCAGATCCGTAAACGTTTATTACGTCGTCTTCTCCATAGCGGTGTTATCTCTTTATCTAGGTAGTCGAAATGGTGTTCCTCCCTAAAGAAAGCGGTTAGGTTGGTGGTCAAGGCGTTGACGAAATTCATTAACTCGCCGGGTTCACTCTGTATATGGTCACAATATTGGTTAAAGTTATCTAAGCCTAAATGACGCAGGCGTCTACTGAGTCTGGAGTAGACCATATGTTTCTTCCTTTCAGGAAGAACTATCCCCGTCTCTTCATAGGCAAGGCTCTGAATGAATTCGAAGTTTTTCTTTGTCATAGAAAATTCTTTTTTGTCTACGAGCTCCAATGTTTATATCTCCTTGTTAATGCTACTTGCTATAAACCTCTGCAGTTACAGAACCTAGACAGACCTTGCATGAAAATAAGGCCTGTCTATGGATTAACTCCTATGCAATGCAACTAAGTCATTAAAACTCGTTCCACTCCTCTTTGCTTATGCTGAGGTTGCCGTGGGTGTCTCCCGAGACTAAGGCCAGTGGCGCGGATGCCATCCCAGAGCTGGTATTGCCACTGGTTTGGAAGAAGCCAAGCTGAGTCTTCATATTCCTAGCTTGGTCTGCCATGGCTTCACCTGCTGCCGATACTTGCTCTACCAGCGCAGCGTTCTGTTGGGTCATCTCATCCATCTGGGAGATAGCCTTGTTGACTTCTTGGATGCCGGAAGACTGCTGATCTGAGGCGATACTTATCTGGCTTATCATGTCGGCGACTTTCGTTACCGCTTGTACGATATCTTCCAGGGTTTCACCTGACTGGTTCACTAGCTGAGTGCCATCGGTCACCTTGCCCACACTATCGCGAATAAGCTCCTTGATCTCCTTGGCGGCGCCGGCACTTCGTTGAGCAAGATTACGCACCTCGCCAGCAACTACCGCAAAACCGCGTCCCTGCTCGCCCGCTCTTGCTGCCTCTACGGCGGCGTTAAGTGCGAGTAGGTTGGTCTGGAAGGCTATCTCGTCGATAACCCCGATAATATCGGAGATCCGCTTGCTCGAATCGTTGATGGCTTCCATGGCTGAGACGGCCTGCTCGACCACCTTACCGCCATGTTCGGCCTTGGAGTTGGCTTCCTGGGCCAATTCATTTGCCAGGGTGGCATTTTGAGCACTCTGGGTTACCGTCGCTGTCATCTGCTCCATGCTAGAGGCCGTTTCTTCCAGAGATGCGGCTTGCTCCTCGGTTCGTTGACTCAAGTCTGCGTTACCCTGAGCTATCTCTTCGGCGCCGGAGGTGACTGTGTTGGCCGATTCACTGATGCCGCCTAAGACTTCGGTGAGTCTGGATACCGTAGCATTGGCATCTGTCTGCAGCTTACCGAACTGCCCCTCGTACTCGCCATTGATCTGACGGGTCAAATCTCCCTTGGCTAAGCCGTCGAACATGTTGACCACATCCGAGATAACGTTATCTGCGATACCCACTAAGCGGTTTAGGCCGTTAGAGAGGTTGAGGAAGAAGCCATCCTTACCTTCGGTGGAGACTCTATGACTCAAGTCTCCTGCCGCGGCTGACGAGATGATGGTGTCGATCTCATGCTCGATGGCAACTTCTGCGGTGCGATCTGTCCATTCGACGACTGTGCCTATGCGATCACCCTTGTCATCCTTGATAGGATTAGCCACCACCTTGAAGGTACGCCCACCAATTAATAGCTGGCTCGAGTAAGTGGATGTTAGTCCACCTAGCAGGCCACGCTGATGGGCCGGATTCTTATGGAAGTCATCGATATTGACGCCAATAAGATTATTAGCATCGAAGTTAGGTAGATCCTTGATGATGTCGGACTGTGCGTTTCTGAACATGTTACCCACGGCATTGTTCATATAGATGATGTTAAGATCGGCATCTGCCACCATGGTATTGGCGGAGACATTGTCCAGTGCCTGCTTGATGCGGGCATTTTCTGCCGCTAGCTGCTGCTCTTCGGCTTCTCTGGCTAACTTATCGGTCAAATCTTGCCACTCGACGACTGTGCCGGTGCGTTCGCCATTATCGAATACTGGGGTGGCGATGAGACCGAAGGTGAGGCCAGATACCTCGATGTTGGTCTCGAAGGTTTCCGTGAGCCTATCTAACATGCCACGCTGATGAGCCGGGTTCTTATGGAATATATCGATATTACTTCCCATCAAGGTGCGCATATCGAAGCGACTCAGGCTCTGTTTCAGGGTTCTCTCATTCTCGCCAAGCATCTCGTTGAGTGATTCATTGAAATAGATGATGTTGTAGTCTGCATCGGCCATCATGACGTTGGCCTTACACACATCCAGTGCCTGCTTGATACGGCCTGTCTCGGCGGCTTGCTGCTTCTCCTCTTTCTCTCTGGCTAACTTAGCGGTGACATCTTGCCACTCAACCACAGTTCCTGTGCGCTGACTATTATCGAATACCGGGGTGGCTATAAGCTCGAAGGTGAGTCCGGAGACTTGTATGCTGGTTGAATAGGTTTCCGTAAGCTTGTCTAACATGCCTCTTTGGTGAGCCGGGTTCTTATGGAAAATATCGATATTGCTGCCCATCAGGGTCCTCATATCAAACTTTTTCAGGCTCTGTTTTAGGGTCTTCTCATTCTCGCTGAGCATCTCGTTGAGAGAGTCATTGAAGTAGATGATCTTGTAGTCTGCATCGGCCATCATGACGTTAGCTTTACAGACATCCAATGCTTGCTTGATACGGTTGGTATCGGCTGCCAGTTCCTGCTCCTCTTTTTCTTTGACAAGCTTAGCCGTGACATCTTGCCATTCGACTACAGTACCAGTTCGCTGACCCTTATCGAAAACCGGGGTGGCGATAAGTTCGAAGGTGAGTCCCGAGATTTGTATGCTGGTCTCGTAGGTGCTGGTTAGCTTGTCTAGCATGCCGCGCTGATGAGCCGGGTTCTTATGGAAGATATCGATATTGGCACCCAATAGTGTCTTCATATCGAAGCTTCTAAGCTCCTGCTGTAGCGTCTTCTCGTTCTCGGTGAGCATCTCGGTGAGTGAGTCATTGAAATAGATGATCTCGTAGTCCGCATCGGCCATCATGACGTTAGCCTTACATACGTCCAGTGCTTGCTTGATACGGCTAGTATCGGCGGCCTGCTTAGCTTCCTCTTTCTCTTTTGCTAGCTTAGCCGTGATATCTTGCCACTCTACAACGGTACCTGTACGTACACCGTTATCGAATACCGGGGTGGCGATAAGGTCGAAAGTGAGTCCCGAGACTTCTATGCTGGTGGCGTAAGTACTGGTGAGCTTGTCTAGCATGCCACGCTGGTGAGCCGGGTTCTTGTGGAAAATATCTATATTAGTGCCCATTAGGGTCTTCATATCGAATTTAGCCAGACTCTGTTGCAGGGTGCGCTCGTTCTCGCTGAGCATCTCATTGAGTGATTCATTGAGGTAGATGATGTTGTAATCGGCATCGGCCATCATGACATTGGCCTTACATACGTCCAGAGCTTGCTTGATACGACCAGTATCGGCGGCTTGCTGCTTCTCTTCGGCTTCACGGGCAAGTTTAGCCGTAATGTCCTGCCATTCGACGACGGTTCCGGTACGAACACCATTATTGAAAATAGGATTGGCGATTAGATTAAAGTGGAGGCCTGCAACTTGGATGGTGGTTTCATAGGTGGTGGTTAACCCGTCTATCATGCGTCTCTGGTGCGCCGGGTTCTTATGAAATATATCGATATTCTGTCCGACCAGCTTTTTCACATCGAAGCCAGTGAGTTCGGTCTGTAGCGTTTTCTCATTCTTGGTCATCATGACGTTGACCGCGTCATTGAGGTAGGTGATATTGTGATCCGCATCGGCCATCATGACGTTGGCGTTACAGATATCCAATGCCTTCAGGGCCGTCTCGTCGCGCTGACGCTTCTGATATAACTCATCTATTCGGCTAGTAAGCAGTTCCCAGCCTGGCAAAAATAAGTCTGAAAATTTAGGCGCTTCATTGCTGATTAAGGCATTACTGACTTCGGTTAATGCTTGTTCAAACATCTTATGCCAGCGGTTGAACTTGATGACGCCAGCGGCTATAAGTATTATCGCAAGAATTTGGGTTGCTGCAACCCAGCTTCCTGCCTGTCCTGCAAATGATAACCCTAATGCAACTATGCTGACCACCAATCCGGCTACTGGTAAGCTGTTCACATTTGATAGGTTGGAGTTTTGTGCTTCCATTCGTTTATCCTCGTTATACCAGTTTACGCATTAACCACTTGCTGCTGGGGAGCATCAAGCGTATTGATTAAGTTAGAGAGTTGCTCAGCTTCGGGTAAGACTTCGCTACCGAGTAACATGTTGATATCGAGCAAGATCACCATTTTATCGCTGGCATTAGTTAAGCCTTTGATGAAAGAGAGATCTGTGCCTTCACCGAAATTTGGGGCGTCACGTACATCGTCATTATTGACGCTGAATACATCGGATACTGCATCGACGACTATACCTATGACCTTATGTTCGTTAGCTATGGCTACCTTGACCACGATAACTACAGTTGTAGCACCATAATCTAAGACTTCGATGCCGAAGCGTTGGCGGAGATCTATGATGGGCACTATGGTCCCCCGAAGGTTAATTACTCCCTTAACATGGCTAGGTGCATTGGGGATCACTGTGGTGGACTCCCAGCCTCGGATCTCCTGTACCGATAATATTTCGACTCCGTACTCTTCGTTGGCCATGATGAAGGTTAGGTACTGTTGACTGTCTTCATCGTTATCTTGCTTCATCCCATGATCGTGCTGGGGTGGTTCATTTTGAATTTGCTCTGTCATCTCGTCAGGCTCCATCTTCCTTAATCTGTTATTTTCAGCGCTATCCAGCGTGTTAATTCTTAGTCTGTTTGATCTATTTGTTGTTTTATCTCGGCAAATATCCAGCGTGTTAATTCTTAGTCTGTTTGATCTATTTGTTGTTTTATCTTGGCCATTATCTAGGGTGTTGCTTCTGAGTCTGGTTAGGCTGCGTGTTCTTTAATATTGGTAATGCCAGCCATGCTCACTAATCCGGTAACATCTATGATGAGTGCAACCGTGCCATCACCCAAGATAGTGGCACCAGATACGCCAGGAACCCGGTTGTAGTTGTCCTCCAGGCTCTTGATTACCACCTGTTGTTGTGACAAGAGTTCATCCACCAATAAACCTATTTTCTCGTTATTGGAGTCGACAACCATGACCAGGCCGTCTTTGATCTCTTTGGCATCTGAAGTATGACGAAACTCTTGGTACACCTTGATCACAGGTAGGTATTCGTTTCTTAGCTGTATCAGTTCGTGTCCGTCGCTGAGGCGATTGATCTTGTTTGGCTCGACCTGTAATGATTCATGAATGGAAACCAGAGGCACGACATAGATATGCTTGCCCACTCTGACTAGTTGTCCATCGAGTATGGCGAGTGTTAGAGGTAACCTAATGGTAAAACGGCTGCCCTTATCTTGGATGGATTTAAGCTCTATGGTGCCGTTAAGATCATTGATGTTTCGTCTGACCACATCCATGCCCACGCCGCGTCCCGAGAGGTCTGAGACCGCATCAGCGGTGGAGAATCCGGGCTTGAAGATCAACTTATGAATAGCCTCTGTGCTGAGTTCTTCCTCCTGACCGACCAGTCCCTTTTCCCTGGCTTTACGAAGAATTCTATCGGTATCCAGACCGGCTCCGTCGTCTATTATTTCTATGATGATGCTGCCGCCCTGATGAAAGGCGTTGAGAGTGATGGTGCCGACTTCTGATTTACCTTTGGCGAGGCGTTCTGCTGGTGTTTCTAAGCCATGATCCAATGAGTTACGCACCAGATGTACCATGGGGTCGACGATCTTCTCCATCACAGTCTTGTCTAGTTCGGTATCTTCCCCTTTCAATACTAGATTCACTTTCTTGCCTAGTTGCTGACCTATATCGCGAACTAGTCTAGGGAATCGATTGAAGGCGAAGCTGATGGGGAGCATACGGATCTGCATGACACTCTCTTGCAGATCCCGGGTGTGGGTGGCGAGTTGTTCCAGTCCTTGTTTGAGGGCTATGAGTGATTCTTCATCTATCTCATCCTGTTGGCCTATTTGTCCAAGCATGGCTTGGGTAATAACCAGTTCTCCCACCATGTTTATCAGCAGATCTATCTTGTCGATGCTGACACGAATCGAGCTGGTCTCGGGGGTTTTAGCCTGTGAGACCGCCTTAGGTTTAGATCCTTGGCTAGATGCCTTGGTTTCGTCGACTCGATTGCTTTCTACATTAGCCTGAACGGCTTCGCTCGCAGATTCTTGAGAGAGATCTTGACCGCTTGGCGCTATAGTCGAGACTTCATTATCTAGTTCGGTATTCTCATTCATGATTGGGGTAGAGGAGTAACTTATGCTGCACTCATCTTCGACCCATTCAAATACCTCATGGAGCCGTTCTAAGGGCTGGTCTGTAATCAGCTCAAGTTGCCAATTGAGGTAACAGGCTTCTGGATCTATATCAGTAAACTCAGGTGATGAGTGTTCGGCCAAATTGACGCTTAGATCTCCCAACTGACTGAGTTCGTTGAACATGAGGTAAGGATCGTTACCACATCGGAGAATATCGACACCGGCTTGGAAATCTATAATCCAACGATGTAGGCCTAGGCTTTCTTCTTCTGTTGATGTGTCGCTACTAGAGTCAGGCTCTTTTGGGGCTGAGTCCTGAGTGCCTTTGTCGATCTCGATATTAAACTGCTCCTCGAGTTGAGCGAGCTGGGGATCGTCGAAATCTATTTTGCGCATCAAGGCATCGAACATGTTTCGTAGCAGGTCGACGGATAGCAGCAGCATTTCTTGATGTTCGCTGGTCATCTGTCTACGACCGTCGCGGATCTCATCAAGCAAGGTTTCTAGCAGATGAGTGTAATTAGCGACTTGACTGAAACCGAAAGTGGCACTGCCTCCCTTAATGGAGTGAGCCGCACGGAAAATGGTGTTAATAGCTTCATCGTCGGGGCTAGTGACGTCTAGGTTTAGCAGCTCTGACTCCATGGCGTCTAAGCCTTCTAGACTCTCCTCGAAGAATACTTGACTGAATTGACTGAGATCGATTTCCATATTAAATATCCGTTAGGTCCATCTGATGATTTGTATGCTGTTAACCAAGCACCTTACGCACGGTTGCAAGTAACTGATCCGGGTTGAAGGGCTTAACTATCCAGCCGGTAGCACCTGCGGAGCGACCCTCTTGCTTCTTTTCTGTACCCGACTCAGTTGTCAGCATCAATAGGGGGGTAAATTTATAGTTTGGTAAGGTGCGTAGATTACGAATTAGGGTGAGGCCATCCATGATGGGCATATTCACATCTGAGATAACTAGATCGTATTCGCCTTGTTGGGCTACTTTTAGGGCTTCGTCTCCATTACAGGCCTCTGTTACGTCGAATCCAGCCGTTTTTAGGGTGAAACAGACCATCTGACGCATGGAAGCCGAATCATCGACCGCGAGTATTTTTTTCATAGGATTTTTTCCTCATCCTGTTCGGCTGGTAACTCCTGGATGGCTATCTCGGGAATACTAATTCCTAGATTTTCTAAATTGGCTTTAAGTTCTGGCCGACAGTTAAGCCAGTCGACTTTTAGAGAGCGGGATGCGCATGTTCGGGAAAATAGATAGAGGAGCTGGGCTCCGGCAGTGTCGACCCTAGATAATTGGCTAGCATCGATATGCAGCTCCTCGTCATGGGTGAGAAGTGCTGAAAGTTGTGTAAATATGGGCTGAATATTTCGAATGGTTAATTCTGAATCCAATCTAATCCTTTGTTCCGACATTTTATTTTCCTTTGGATAGCTTTCCTCATCCTTGCAAGATCAAAAGATAGTCGGCAAGTATGAGTATTTCCTCTTTTTGTTGATGTTTTTTTGAATATTTAACCGAGAAATAAGTTCGCGGCTAACAGGAAAGGAATATGTCATGTTGGCTAGATAGTCGTCGCCAAGCAATCTGTCAAGTTATACTCCTATCACATTGTATTAACGCGCTTTATTCTTGTTCGTTGAGTGTGTTTTTACTTGGGGGATCGAAATTTTTACCTAGGTTTTGCGAATATTTTTAGTTACAAAATGGCTAAGTTAACTCTGGGATTAGGTGCTGGATTACTAGATAAGTCGTGTCATTAGATATTGATTATTGGGGAGAATATTTCTGAGTAACTAACTCTTAGCTTCTAGCTCCTAGGAGCTGGCTTATAATTGGCGATTATGGTTTGAATATCAGTAATCAAGTGCTTGTTTAAGATCTGTGGCAGCTTCCCAGGAGCCGAGGACTTAGGCTTTATTATGGCTACTTTACTACCATCGGGTGATATCAGTGCCATAGATGCACTGTGGTCTACTTGATAGTCTTCTCCATCGCCGACCATGGCATAGACGAATCCTAGATCTCGAGTGAGTGGGAAGAGTTGCCCATGGCCTCCTGTGATGGCGATAAATTCAGGGTTGAAGAAGTTCATATAGCTGAATAGCTTAGCTCGAGTGTCTCTCTGAGGGTCCACGGAGAGGAAAACCACTTGTAGATCGGCATTTTCTAGCAATTTGGGGTAAGCGGCGGTGAGTTTACCCATGGTAGTTGGGCAGACATCCGGGCAAGAGGTATAGCCTATAAAGAATAGGCTCCATTTATTGTTTAGCTGGCTATTGGTAAAGGCATTGCCATCTTGATCCGTGAGAGAGAAAGGGGCCAAAGGTTTTGCTATTGGAAACACGAAGCTAGTGGCAAGATCCAATTCAGTGTCCTGCATTGAAGTGATTATTGCATTGGTCTGCTTGCTCTTTTGCTGCTGAACTGAGATCACACCTCCGAGGCCGAGTAGGACTAAACCTAGCAGGGCGACGGCGATTATCCTAAACGTCTTTGCCATATCTGATATCTCCATTTTCAAGGTGTGATCTGCATAAAATCAAGGGATTTATTTAATAATCCCAGACCTATACCCAGAGATAGTGATCCACCAAGAGCACAATAAATAAGATCATCAGATGATAGATGGAGAAGCGAAAAACCTGCATTGCCAGTCCAGGCTTGTCATCATATTTAAGCTCCCATGCCTTATAGATGAAGCCGCAGCTTAATATTGTCGAACCCACCAGATAGATGGGACCGCACATTCCCACGATAACGGGCAGTAAGCAGGCGATAGCAAGCAGCAAGGTATAGAGCAAGATACAGGTCTTAGTGAACTCGACGCCATGGGTCACTGGCAGCATAGGGATATCGACCTTGGCGTATTCCGCTCTCCTGTGAATGGCCAGAGCCCAGAAGTGTGGTGGGGTCCAGGTGAAGATGATGATCACTAATAGCAGCGCATGGCCGTGAAACTCTCCGGTTATGGCTGTCCAGCCAAGGAGTGGTGGCATGGCTCCCGCGAGTCCTCCGACTACGATATTTTGTGGCGTGGCACGCTTGAGGTATGTGGTATAGATGATGGCATATCCCACGAGACTGGCAAAGGTGAGCCAGGCGGTGAGCTCATTGACTAAGGTGTAGAGCAAGGCGAAGCCTAAAAGAGCTAGGCTAAAGGAGAAGATGAGAGCCTTAGTGATAGAGATGCGCCCCTTGGGCAGGGGGCGATTATAGGTACGGGCCATCAGGCCGTCTATGCGTCGATCGATTAGGTGGTTAAAAGCTGCTGCAGCACCGGCCATCATACCTATACCTAGCATGCCAATAATTAAGGGCTGTAGAGGCACAGAGCCTGGCACCGCCAGACACATACCGACTAAAACCGTGAGTAACATGAGTGCGACCACCTTAGGCTTGGTCATCTCATAATATGCGCGCCACTGAAGCGATTCGTTATGGGTCTTAGGTTCAGTTGCTGAAATTGAAAGTGGTTTTGCCATGGCTTTTCCCTCGCTGAGGCTTTACGCCCTTAAAATTATTATGCTTGTCGTGTCTTATGGCTTGTTATTTAGGCTTTTCGCCACAGGGCGTAGTTGATAAACACTAATGTCAGTAGCAAGATGGCTGCTCCGCCATTGTGAGAAACGGCTATGCCCAAGGGCAAGTGCAAGACTACATTGCTGATCCCCAGTGCTACTTGCAGTACGACTAAACCGGTCAAGACCAGTGATGCTCGCTTCAACAGTGCCGACTGAGACTGAGTAAAAAGCTTATAGGCCAGCCAGAGCAAGATACCTGTGGTCAATATCGCGCCAAATCTATGGGCAACATGTATGGTCATACGTGAATAATAGTCGAGTACGCCAAATTCATAGGTCTCGTGGGTGCCTTGAAACGGATTAAAGGCCTGAGCCGGCTGTAAATTCTGATACCAGTTGCCTTCGCAGATAGGCAGTGAAGTACAGGCTAGGGCCGCATAGTTTGATGAGGTCCAGCCGCCGAGTATGATCTGTAAAATTAAGACCCCCATGCCTGTTAAGGCTAATGGTGCCAGTCTTCTAGCGACAAAGTCTCCTCCAGGGATCCTCAGTGGCTTAGTCCTGAGATAGAGTAGGAGTAACAGGGAAATTAAGGCGAAGCCGCCGATGAGATGAGACATGACCACAATCGGCATGAGCTTCATGGTGACTGTCCACATCCCTAATGCGGCTTGAAATAGGATCAAGATGGCGATGAATGTCGGTAGCTTCTTGGGGGCATCTAGCTTTTTTAAACAAAGAATGAAGATAATCAGCACCAGTAATCCCAGGGCTCCGGCGATATATCTGTGGATCATCTCTAACCAAGCTTTCTTGGGCTCAACTTCCTGTCCAGGGAAGGCGTCCTGTGCCTGCATCAGTTCACTGTGTTGGCTGGGGACCTTCATCATGCCATAGCAACCGGGCCAATCGGGACAACCTAGGCCTGCATCGGATAATCGGGTATATGCCCCCATTAAAATGACGCAGAGAGTGAAGACAAGGGTGACTCTGAGTAGGTTTTGAATCCCCATCAGCCAAGTCTCGACAGTTTCAGCATCTTTCTTAAGTCTGCGACCAGTGATTTCCCCTGCATGATCTGCTTGTCTATGCCGTTAACCGCAGGATATTCCATGACCAGACTGCCTAGTGGATCTACGACTATCATCTGCTGGCGATCCAGCATTTTAATCATGGCGTCATTGGCCTTAGCCGTCTCGAAGCTATATGAAGCAAGAGCATGGGTATCGCTATCTTGGCTCAGTAAAATTAAGGTGTGAACTCTGTCTTGATCCCGGCCAAGGGCGATATGGCTCTGTTGCAGAATATAGAGATGATCTTGGCATTGCTGGTCACACTTGTTTGGCAGTAGGTAGAGGAGTTGCCACTCTCTAGGCTTAGGATTGTCCATCTTAAGGCTCAGGTAGCTAGTGCCGACAGGGAGTAGTTTTCCCTTGTTGGTGGCGCCGCCTTGATAGAGATCTAAGCTGAGCACGATTTTAGCCGCAGCCACAGGCAGGACGAAGACTAAGAAAAGTAAGATTAAAGGTTTAGCGCCGCTCTTTTTGGGGGAGTTCATACTCTCTCCTAAGAAAGCCCATATGAACGCCTGTGTAGGCGAATAAAATTCATATGAGTCATGCTCATCCTGTTTCCCGAGACGGCTAGGAAACGCATATTTGTTTGTCACTTCTTATGGATAGAAGTTTTTACTGCTTAATCTCTAACCTACTTGGTCTTGTTTACATTGGCAACTGTCATTGCATCAATATTGGTCCGATGAGGATTATTATTCTTTATCGATTCATCTTGTTGTTTTGTTAGAGTTTTAGATCTCCGACTATAGATGAAATATAAAATAAGCAGGGCAAAAGCCAGGGCCATGGAAAACCACTGTAGGGCATAGCCTCTGTGTTTCTGAGATGACAGGGGTATTGGGCTCCAGGGGTGGGGTAAGTCAATTCCATCGAGGCGATCAGGCTGCAATACCCCAGGAGCTAAAGGCTTGCCCAATAGCTGGCTAATCGCGTCAAGATTAAGGTTTTGGATACGTTTGGGCCAGCCGGCTTCAGGCATTAATGCCGAGCTCATAGGATTAGCCTGTCTCTGATACAAGCGACCATTCAGGCTGACTTTTGTTGTAATAACATCGACATCAGGCAGTATTCTTCGATCTAACCCCGCAGCAACGAAGCCAAGCTCGACTAATATCCAAGGGCCTTCGGCAGCTATCTGCATGGGCTGCAACGCCAGATATCCCACCCTTCCGTTAAAGACCTGGTTATCCAGCAGGAATATTTTACTCATAGCGGGAGATGCCCGTACCGAGAGACGGTAACCTGTGACCTGCTTAGCAGCGGGGAATGTAAGCAGTTGTGCATATGTGAGCGGTGCAGATGATTGGCGATGGGTCAACTCTGCTTGCCACTGCTCCTTCATCTCTGCACGATCGAGTTGCCAAAACCCAAGCTTCACTAAGATGAGAAACATAATGACGGAGGCCGTAGCTGATGCTGCTCTGGTGGCCCATAGATATGTGTTTCTGCGCCGAGAGAGCTTAGCCATTATTTTCTCACCTGTGTTTTCTGACGATATCTAAGATGCAAAAAACCTGACTCGGCTAAGATGATAAACATAGCTAGTGAGCAGATAGCTGATGCTGCTCTGGTGGCCCATAGATATGTGTTTCTGCGCCGAGAGAGGCTAGTCATTATTTTCTCACTTGTGTTTTCTGATGATATCTAAGATGCAAAAAACCTGACTCGGCTAAGATAAGACACCTAGCTAGCGAGCACATAGCTTGGCCCATAAATATGTGTTTCTGCGTCGAGAGAGGCTAGTCATTATTTTCTCTCCTGTGTTTTCTGATGACACCTAAGTTGCAAAAACCTAACTTGACCAAATGGATAAACAGCTCCAGAGTAGCAATAGCCAACAAGGCCCTAGAGCCACATGACTCAATGTGAGGATAACCGATGAATCTATTAATTATCTTTAAAATCGTCTTAGTACTGCTACTGCTGTTCATTATGTTTAATCTGGCCCGAGCCCTGTTTATCTTGGTGAAAGGTGAGAGTGAGACGCCTGCGAGTCATTTCCTGGGACGCCGGGTCATCTTTTCTGTGCTGGTGGTCTTGTTCATCTTGGTGGCATTGGGCTCAGGGGTGATCACCCCAAACCCAAGACCTTACTAACTAGGTGATCTCGACAATAAAATCGGACGCAATGCCAATATTCTATGACCTAGATCAGAGGACGTAGACGAAGATAAATAAACACAACCAAACTACGTCGACAAAGTGCCAGTACCAACTTCCCGCCTGGAAGGCAAAATGCTTATCTGGGGTAAAGTGTCCCTTCAAGACTCGCATAAACAACACGATCAGGAATACTGTTCCTAGGGTAACGTGCATACCGTGGAAGCCAGTTAAGAGGAAGAAAGTATTACCGTAAACACCAGAAGCCAAGGTTAATCCCATCTCCTGATAGGCGTGAATATACTCTTCGACTTGTAAGGTCAGGAAACTCATGCCCAGTAAGATGGTGATACCCAGCCAAACCGTGATTGCCGAGCGTTTACCTTTCTCCAGGCTCACGTGAGCCATATGCAGAGTCACAGATGATGTGAGGAGGATTATAGTGTTATACAGGGGCAAGCCAGTCCAAGGCATGGCCTCAGTTTTTGTGCCATCGGGTGTGGTTAATAATGGCCAGATGGCTTCAAACCCAGGCCAGAGAACTTCATTGGTCATGGCATTATTAGAATCGCCACCTAGCCAAGGCACGGCAATCATTCTGGCGTAAAGCAAGGCACCAAAAAATGCACCGAAGAACATCACCTCCGAGAAGATAAACCAGCTCATTCCTTGGCGAAAAGATCTGTCCATCTGCTTTGAATAGAGGCCGCTCATCGATTCGGCTATAACGGTTCTAAACCAGCCAAAGATCATAAATATAATGACGGCTACACCTGTGAGTAAGATTATTCCGCCACTGCCGCCACCGGTTTTGAGTTGTTGTACATAACTACCGGCGCCAAATGCGATAAGGAATAATCCTACCGCCCCTATGATGGGCCACGCACTCTGTGCGGGAACGTAATAGTGTTCGTGCTTAGTTGTCATCTTGCTGCTCCTTGCTCAACAGAGCCGACATAACCACGGTCGGTGATGTTGTAGAGGGTGTAAGAGAGAGTTAATGTTTTTATGGAATCGGGAAGATCCGGATCCACGAAGAAAATAAGTGGCAGCTCGGCGCTTTCTTTGGCCATTAGTCTCTGCTGGTTGAAGCAGAAACACTCGGTTTTATTGAAGTAAGCGGCTCCCTGTCCAGGTGAGACCGAAGGGATGGCCTGGCCAATGGTATCCTTTAGAGACAGGTTTTTCGCAGTGAAATTAGTGCGAATTAGCTCTCCGGGGTGCACCTGCATACGTTTGACTTCAGGCTTAAATTCCCAGGGCATATCACTTTGGATCTGCGCCATAAATTCTATGGTAATGGTTCGATTCTTATCGATTGTGATTGGCTTGTAAGTGCTGGCGCTGTTCTGGGTTTTGCCATTGATGCCCAACTGCTCACAAAGCACATCGTATAAGGGCACCAAGGCGAAGCCGAAGCCGAACATGCCCACGGCACCAGCAATCAGCATGCCGATGAGTTTTCGATTAGACTTGCCCTGGTTATTGCTCATATCTACTTTATCTCGGGTGGTGTAGTAAATGAGTGATAGGGAGCCGGACTAGGCAGTGTCCATTCCAAACCTTCGGCGCCTTCCCAAGGTTTCGCCGCCGCTTTTTCGCCACCGCGTATACACTTGATGACCAGCGCTAGGAAGATAAACTGAGACAGTCCGAAGGCGAAACCGCCTATGGAGACTATCTGGTTAACATCGGCAAATTGCACCGCATAATCTGGTATACGCCTTGGCATACCTGCTAAGCCTAAGAAATGCATAGGGAAGAAGAGTACATTGACCGATATTACCGAACACCAGAAATGTATCTTGCCTAACCTCTCGTCATACATGTTGCCGGTCCATTTAGGCAGCCAGTAATAGGCGGCAGCCATGATGGAGAAGATGGCGCCTGTCACCAGCACGTAGTGGAAATGTGCCACCACGAAATACGTATCATGGTATTGGAAGTCTGCCGGGGTGATGGCAAGCATCAGGCCCGAGAAGCCACCTATGGTGAAGAGTATGATGAAGGCGATAGCAAACAGCATGGGGGTCTCGAAGGTGAGGGAGCCTCGCCACATGGTTGCCACCCAGTTGAACACTTTCACCCCGGTGGGCACCGCGATCAACATGGTGCAATACATGAAGAATAGCTCGGCGAATACCGGCATACCTGTGGTGAACATGTGGTGTGCCCATACAAGAAACGACAGGATTGCTATGCTCGAGGTGGCGTAAACCATAGAGGAATAACCAAATAGTCTCTTACGGCTGAACGTTGGCACTATGGCCGAGATGATACCGAAAGAGGGTAAGATCATGATGTAAACTTCGGGATGACCGAAGAACCAGAAGATATGCTGGAACATCACAGGGTCGCCGCCACCCGCGGCATCGAAGAAGCTGGTGCCGAAGTATTTATCTGTTAGCACCATGGTCACAGTGCCAGCCAGTACCGGCATCACGGCAATTAACAGGAAAGCGGTGATCAACCAGGTCCAGACAAAAAGTGGCAACTTCATCCATGTCATACCCGGAGCGCGCATGTTCACTATGGTGACGATCACGTTGATCGCTCCCATGATGGAGCTAATCCCCATGATATGGATAGAGAAGACAAATAGCGCCGTGCTGTCGGGGCTGTAAGTGGTCGACAGTGGTGCGTAGAAGGTCCAGCCAAAGTTAGGTCCACCACCTTCCATAAACAGCGAGCTCAGCAGGATGGCGAAGGCAAAGGGTAAGATCCAAAAACTCCAGTTGTTCATTCTGGGTAGCGCCATGTCCGGCGCGCCTATCATCATAGGTATCAGCCAGTTTGCCAGGCCAGTGAAGGCTGGCATAACGGCGCCAAACACCATGATCAGTCCGTGGACTGTGGTCATCTGATTAAAAAAGTTTGGTTCTACCAGCTGTAATCCTGGTTGAAATAGCTCGGCGCGTATCACCATAGCCATGGCCCCACCGGTGAGGAACATGATAAAACTGAACCAGAGGTAGAGTGTGCCTATGTCTTTGTGGTTGGTAGTGAACAGCCAACGTTTAATCCCCGAGGGGTGCTGTTGATGATGCTCATCTTGGTGATCCTTGGTCTCTTCGACCTGACCAACTTCCATATTGGGTTCCGCATCGCGGGTTAAAGTATTCATATTGCCTCCCTATTGGCCATGCTGACTGACATCAGCTGCCTGAACCGTATCGCCTGTGTTGTTGTCCCATGCGTTACGTTCATAAGTAATCACTGCGGCAATCTCTTGCGCGGTTAATTGCTTCCCAAAAGCCTGCATAGCAGTGCCCGCCTTACCATTGATAACGATCTCCAGATGATCCATTAATGGTCCAGTGGTGATTGGGCTGCCTTTCATTGGAGGGAATACGCCGGGTAAACCCATGCCGTTAGGCTGGTGACATGCGGCACATCGAGACATGTACACCTGTTCACCTTGGGCCATTAGCTCATCCATGGAGAGGGATTGACTCAAGGAGGCTTCAGCCTCTGCAGCGGCGGCGCTGGCTTGATTTTTTTGTTCGGCGACCCAGATGTCGAAGTCGGCTTGGCTCAGAGCCTCGACCACGATTGGCATGAAGCCGTGATCTTTGCCGCAGAGTTCGGCACATTGGCCACGATAGGTACCTGGGATATCGATACGAGTCCATGCTTCATTGATGAAACCTGGATTCGCGTCTTTCTTGACGGCGAATGCGGGGATCCACCAGGAATGGATCACATCTTCTGATGTCATCAGGAAGCGAACTTTCTTATTGATGGGGAGGACCAAGGGCTTATCGACCTCGAGGAGATAGTTTTCTCCCTTCTCCTCGGTGCCTTCTATCTGTTCTCGCGGGGTCGAGAGTAAGCTATAGAATTCTATATCTTGATCGAAATAGCTGTAATGCCATTTCCATTGAGAGCCAGTGATCTTGATGGTGATGTCAGCATCACTAGAGTCTTCCATGGCAACTAAGGTCTTAGTCGCCGGAATAGCCATAGCTATGAGTATGATGAAAGGTGTAATGGTCCAGGCTATCTCGACCTTAGTACTTTCGTGGAAATTGGCTGCTACGGCACCCTTAGACTTTCTGTGATTGATCATGGAATAGATCATCACTCCGAAAACCACGACACCGATGGCGCAACAGATATACAGAATGATCATGTGCAGGTTGTATACCTGTCCACTGATATCCGTAACGCCCTTTGTCATATTAAAGGGCATTCCTGATGCCAAAACGTATGGCGTAAACAGCAACGCCAGAAAACTATACAACACTCGCTTCACTAGACTTCTCCTCTGTCAAAAATTAAGACAAAGAAGAGTCACACAGTAAGTCTCTGCTCTATGCAAACTCTTCAGTTCCCAAAAAAGCAACGATGACTTCAAAGTGCAGTGGCGGTTCACTTGTTATTTTAGTTTGGCAGTTACTTATCTACCAGAGTTAACCACACTCGCACCTACGGCTGAATATATCAGTACCGATTTCAGCGAGGTAAATTTCTGGCCTTGTACATATGGCAGGGTTTTACTACGCCGACTACTAAATCGTTTGGATATAACAAATTATCGTTGTTATATCCCTAACTTACTTGGTGTTGAAATATTGATCAAGATCACTTTTAGCTAAATTATGAAATATTTTGAATAAAAATCAGACATAAAAAAGTCCCTTGCGGGACTTAAATAATAGGTTTTAGGCTAAATCAATTTCTAGATTAGTGTAGAGATCCAAATAAACTGGCCTGACTGAAGTGAGTATCTCTTTGAGTGTGGGCCTTACTGTGTAAGTGATTATTCGCATCCTCGATGACAATGCCTAAAGCGCGTGCGCTTTTTTCTACCAGTTTTAGTCGGCGATTGTCACGTGAATCTAAGGCCTGAGTCCAGCAGATAACGGCACTGGATGTACCACTTATAAGCGCTTTTTCCATGGCCCATAAGGTTTCGATTTCGTCTTTAGCATGAACCAGCAGGACTCGGTCCATCCTGACTCCAGCTTCGGCTAACATCTGCTTGTAACCTATATTGGGAGGACTAATCAATACGATCCATTGCCCCTGATGGCTCAAGGTTGCAAGCTGATTACTCACTTGTTTTAGTTCCACCCGGCCCTGAGTGTAGCTGGTTACCGTGGTGATACTTCCACACTCTTGTTCGATGGACGCTTGGTTAAGTGGATTAGTCCATAAACCTGGGTGTCTAGGGCTATTTCCGATCATATTTTTCATTACCAAGCTCCTTCGCCAATGAGTGACTTATCTATTTATTGCCAGCTGCCGTTGCGGATAACACCGACTGCCAGACCTTCGATACTCAGGCTCTGACTGGTGAGATCGACCACTATTGGTGCATAGTCTTCATTTTCTGCATGGAGATAGACCATACTGCCCTTTTTCTCGAAGCGTTTTACTGTGACATCCTCTTCCACTCGAGCGACTACGATCTGGCCATTCTTTGCTTGTGAAATCTTATGAACCGCAAGCAGATCACCTTCGAGAATGCCAATATTTTTCATACTGTCACCGCGCACCCTAAGTAGAAAGTCGGCACTGGGGCGAAACATAGCCGGATCAACTTTATAATGTTGTTCTATATGTTCCTGAGCAAGGATAGGTTCACCAGCTGCAACCTGGCCTATCAATGGTAAGCCTAAATCTTCGGGTTCCGCTGCTTGAGTGAGTCGGATGCCGCGGGATGTACCGGGAATTATTTCGATGCAACCTTTCTTGGCGAGGGCCTTCAGATGTTCTTCGGCCGCATTGGCACTCTTGAAGCCTAAGCGCTTGGCTATTTCAGCTCGAGTCGGAGGCATGCCGGTATCGATAATATTACGCTTAATGAGTTCTAGGATCTCGGCTTGTCTTGGTGTCAAAGGTCTCATGATTAATCCTGTCTTTCTATACAGTAACTGTCATTATATACAGTATCTTGGTCAGTGCAAGGATTAACCAAGTTTATTATCTGGGATTGCTATTTGTCATACCCTGTCTTTGCCTCTGAAAGGTAAGGGTATTAGTAAATCTGGCTGATATTTTGAGTCATTCACCAGTATAACTGGCTTCATTATGGCTTTTGCCAACTAGATTAGGGGGTTCTCTCTTTTATCTGGTATTCTATGCCGTTATTAAGAAGACTCATATTATATAAGAACAATGTCGAAAAAAGACTCTCTTTGGTATAAATCCTTACGCTGGATTCAGAAACAACTGGTGCAGACTGTAGTTGTGCCCCATGACCCCTTCGCCGATCTCAATTTAGATCCAGATAAACCTGTGGTTTATGTGATGAAGACTGAATCTCTCAGCGACATCGCAGCCCTGAGTGAAATCACAGGTAAATATAGACTTCCAAGTCCCTATGATGAACTTGTGGTCGATGGTGATCGTACGCCGAGAGTCGTATGCCTTGAAGGTGCCAAGCCGCTATTCGGTGAAAGAGAGAGCAATGAGTTTTTCTTAAATAGCTTTATGGATCTGTTGAAGGTGCATAAAGAGAAGCCTGAACTGGATATACAGCTAGTGCCGGTCAGTCTTTACTGGGGACGTACTCCAGGTAAAGAAGACGATACCATGAAGGCCGCAGTGCTCGAGCGACAAAATCCAACCTGGCTGCGAAAATGTTTTATGATCCTCTTCCTGGGAAGGCATAATTTCGTTCAATTTTCTAATGCCGTCTCAATTCGTCACATGGCCGATGAGCATGGCACCGACAAGCGAATAGCTCACAAGCTTGCTCGTGTTGCCCGAGTTCACTTTAGCCGTCAACGTAAGGTCATGACTGGCCCTGTTTTGCCTAAACGTCAGGTGTTATTCCAAGATCTGTTAAATTCTGAGTCCCTTAAGAAGGCGATTAAGGAGGAAGCAGCCAGTAAGAAGATCTCCGAGGCCGAGGCCAAAGCTAAGGCGATGGAGTATCTCGATGAAGTTGCAGCGGATTACTCCGAGAGCTTAGTACGAATAGCCGAGCGCTTCCTGACCTGGCTTTGGAATAAGCTTTACAAGGGCATCAATATCAAGGGCGCCGAGCAGATCAGGCAGCTGCATCATGATGGTCATGAGATCATCTACGTGCCTTGTCACCGTAGTCATATGGACTACCTGTTACTCTCGTATATTCTCTATTACGAGGGCATGGTTCCACCGCACATAGCTGCGGGTATCAATCTCAATTTCTGGCCTGCAGGGCCTATGTTCCGCCGTGGCGGAGCCTTCTTCATACGTCGTAGTTTCAGAGGTAACAAGCTCTACACTGTGGTTTTCCGTGAATATTTAGATCAGCTATTCACCAAAGGTTACTCGGTAGAATACTTTACCGAAGGTGGACGTTCTCGCACCGGACGTCTGCTCGCACCTAAGACTGGCATGATCGCCATGACGCTTAATAGTGTGCTGCGTGGCATGGAAAGACCAGTAACCTTAGTACCTGTGTACTTAGGTTATGATCATGTGATGGAGGTCGCCACTTACCATAAAGAACTCAGCGGCAAGAAGAAAAAGAAAGAATCTGTTTGGCAGCTATTTGGTGCACTGCGTAAGCTAGGTGATTTTGGCCAAGGTTATGTGAACTTTGGTCAACCCATTACCCTGAACAACTATCTGGACGAGGAAGTACCCGGTTGGAAGGAGGAGATGGCTAAAGATCCAGAGCAACGTCCTAAGTGGCTATCTCCTGTGGTGAATACCTTAGCTAATCGAGTGATGACAAGCATTAATGATGCGGCAGCTGTGAGTTCTGTGACTCTGACCAGCTTAGTTTTACTGGCTTCTGAGCAACATGCCTTAGAGCGTTCACAGCTTGTGAAGCAGTTAGATCTCTATCTTAAATTACTCAAAGATCTGCCCTATACCGAGTTCACATCTGTACCGGAAGGCGATGGTGAGTTATTGGTGCAACAAGGTTTAGATCTTAAGAAGCTACAGCTAGATAGCGACCCGCTAGGGGATATTATCTCGATAGAGGACAGCATAGCAGTGGCTATGACCTATTATCGCAATAATATCATCCACCTGCTGATTGTTCCGTCTCTAATAGCAAGCTGTTTGACTCAACATGAGCATGTCACCAGAGATGAGATTATCGCTACGGTAAAAGATTTTTATCCCTTGCTTAAAGCCGAGTTGTTTATGGGGATCGAAGACATAGACACTCGAGTCTCCCAGATTTTGGATCTGTTTATCGCACAAGGACTCGTGACCGAGTCCGAATACCTCACGCCTGTAGATAGCCAGATCAACCAGCTCTTACTGCTCGCAGGTACTGTGAGTGAAACTATGCAACGCTATGCCATCATATTTAACTTGCTGGCTGCCCGTCCCCTAATGGAGCGCTTCGAGCTCGAGGGCGAAAGTCATAGATTGGCACAAAGACTGGGTGCGCTCCATGGCATCACTGCACCGGAATTTTATGATAAGAAGCTTTACGGTGCCCTTAGCGTCAAGCTAAAAGCGCTAGGTTACATATTAGATAGTGACAAGAGAGGAGATGTTGAACGGATTAGGCAGAGAGCCAATGGCTTGCTGCGTTCATCCGTGAGACAGACCATAGAAGATAGTGTCGCTGCGGAGCATAAAGCATAATGGCTAACCATATGAATGCAGCTAAGAGTGGGACTGAGCGTCGTTCCCTTATTGGCGGAGCCATGATCATTGCCGGAACCGCGGTAGGTGCTGGCATGTTTTCTCTGCCAGTGGTCGGTGCTGGAATGTGGTTTAGCTATTCGATAGCCATGTTGATCTGCGTATGGTTCTGTATGTTGGTTTCGGGTCTGTTATTACTGGAGACTAATCTACATTTTGAGCCAGGAGCGAGTTTCGATACTCTGACTCGCGAGACCTTAGGTAATTTTTGGCGGATTGTGAATGGTCTGTCCATCGCCTTCGTGCTTTATATCTTAGCCTACGCTTATATCAGTGGTGGCGGATCCATAGTTAATCATAGTCTTGAGGCGGCCGGAATTAAGCTGCCACAGAGCGCGGCTGGCCTAGTATTCGCCTTAGGTCTGGCATTTGTGGTATTTATCAGCACCAAAGCGGTAGATAGGATCACCACTATCATGCTGGGTGGCATGATCATCACCTTCTTCCTCGCCGTAGGTAATTTGCTGATCGATATCGATACCGTGAAGTTATTTAACCCAGATGGTGAGAAGACATATCTGCCTTATCTACTGGCGGCGCTACCGTTCGGTTTAGTGAGCTTCGGTTATCACGGTAATGTGCCTAGTCTGGTTAAATATTATGGCAAAGATCCGGCTACTATTATCAAGGCCATCGTCTTAGGTACCCTGATAGCGTTCGTCATCTATGTCTGCTGGTTAGTCGCGACCATGGGCAATATCTCAAGAAGTGAGTTTGTCGACATCATAGCCCAGGGCGGTAATATGGGGGTCTTGGTCGGAGCCTTATCTGGGGTGATTGCCAGCGATTGGCTAACCAGTATGCTGACCCTGTTTGCAAACTTAGCGGTAGCCTCATCCTTCCTTGGTGTGACTCTGGGTCTGTTCGATTACTTGGCGGATCTGTTTGGTTTCGACGAGTCTCGCTCGGGGCGTCTAAAGACAGCTACTGTCACATTTGTTCCGCCCACCGTATTAGGTTTGCTCTTCCCCGATGGCTTCCTGATTGCTATCGGCTTCGCTGCACTTGCGGCAACAATATGGGCGGCAATCGTACCTGCCTTGATGGCCCATCGCGTGAGAAAGATGTATCCGGAATATGAAGGCTTCAGAGTGCCAGGTGGCACGCCCGTGATCGTCATAGTGATCTTATTTGGCATCATCACAGGAGCCTGCCATCTGCTGGCAATGGCAGATCTGTTACCTGTGTTTGGCTAAACTAATACCATTGCGAGTCAGTATCTGAACTGAGCAGATACTTATATGGGACGGTATTAGCTACAAATCATCAAATAACAGAGCCCTATATGGGCTCTGTTTGTTTTTAGTGACTATTAAAATAATCAAAAGAAGATCCTCTATTGAAGATAACTCAAGCTGAGCGTGATGCCGTCTATAAAACCATTTTTAATCGTCGTGATGTCAGGGCCGAGTTTGAGGCCACTCCTATCCCGGATGATGTACTCAAGCGCATCCTTACCGCGGCTCATCATGCGCCTAGCGTAGGTTTCATGCAGCCTTGGGATTTTGTGATCGTCAGAAGCGATGAGACTAAGCAGAAATTGAAGCAAGGGTTTATTCAGGCTAATAGAGAGGCTGAGGCGCTGTTCGAGGGGGAGCGTAAAGAGCAGTATCGTTCTCTCAAGCTTGAGGGGATTCAGGAGGCACCGATCGGCATCTGCGTCACCTGCGATAGAACAAGAACCGGTCCCCTGGTCTTGGGCCGTACCGCTAATTTAGATATGGACCTCTATAGCTCAGTGTGTGCCGTACAGAACTTATGGCTTGCCGCTCGCGCCGAGAACATAGGTGTTGGTTGGGTGAGCATCATACACGATCATGTATTACACCAGACTTTAGGTATCCCGGAACATATAGTACCCATTGCCTACCTCTGTCTGGGGTATGTGAGTCATTTCCATGACCAACCTGAGCTGGAGAAGCGTGGCTGGCTTAAGCGTCAGAGCCTGAACTCGCTTATTCATGAAGAACAATGGCAGGACAAATCACATAAATAGAGAGCTATTACGGCTTTATTCTGGCTAAATATTCTTGGGGCGTGCAGTTTCTGAATCGTTTAAATGCCTTACTAAAACTCTGTTTATTGGCATAGCCGAGTAACAGAGTAATCTCCTCGATAGAACGACCATCCAGCATATATTTGATCCCTTGATTACTTAGAATATAACCACGAATGCTGGTGAAATTAAAACCATGGAGCAGCAATCTACGTTGCAGTTGTTGCCTAGAAATATTAAACAAGGCTGCGACCTTGTCTACCGTGGGTAGACCATAGAACCTGGCGTAGTTGACCATCTCAAATAGCACCTTGGGAGTATCATGGGGTTGTGGCATATCCAGATACTGCTCGAATACAGTTCGCGGCATGGAAATCGTACTACTTTCCTCTAGTGGCACGCTAGACTGCTGTACCAAGGCGTCAGTATCTATCCAGATCTCTGTTTGAGGAGCATTCCAGATAACGGGACAATTAAACAAAGATTCAGCGTCCTGTTTACCTACCTTGGGGCCACTGATGTGGACCTGTAGCGGCCGATACTCATCCCCCAGAAAGTGCTTCAATGTATTGAACAACATGATGACTACTCGCAACGAGTCATGGGTCTTGTGTTGATTGAACGCATAGGGATTTCGGTAACACCACTTAATGATCTTCCCCGACTGAATTATGTAATAACTGGCTCCGGACTGAAAACTGGCAATGCCATAGTTGATGCGCCGCACACTCATTGCTAAGTCTGTGGTTGCCAGAAAGCTGATGCCGGGAACATTCAAACGAGAAAAATCCAGGTGTTGGGCCAATTTCAACATATAAGCTGGATCTTGAGTGACTTGTTCTAGCCGCTCTAACCAGATACAAATTTGGCCGAAAGGAATAAGTGCCATGGGCTCATCCATCAAGGCCTGAGGTATATTGAGTTCTTCTGTCGTGATGCCATACACTCGCTCCACCCCAGTGAAAACGGCGCCCATGTAGCAAGCTCGGATGAATGAGGTATTGAATTTCATGGTGTCGCTCAAAAGGTTAACTAGGTCTGATTAAATCACTTTTGGTCATATTTTGATACAAGAAGGCTCTACGTCTTGTTCCTTATTTCATAACAGGCAGACTGGATAGCAGATTTTACACTCCAAGGTAAGTTCTGACTCAAGTGCAGAATAATGACTCTCCTCTTGGAATCATTTTCTCCTTAATCCGCTTTGTTTGCATAGGATCACTTTATTTATGAGTTTAATTAGTATGCCGTTTGTGGACTCGGGCCTGGATACTACGCTGCATATCGTGGCGGCTATAGTGATGATCACGACTCTTGCAGCTATGGCTATTGGCTTTTGGAAAATCCATGAGCTGCCAATCAACAAGGCGCACAAGGAAGAACATCATCAGATTGGCTTGATCACAGCGCTGACCTGGATAGGTTTCCTATGGCATTGGGTATGGGTGTTGGCTGTGTTTGTGGCATTTGTCGATGGCGAGAAGGCTCTGCGAAGGCTCAGAGACATTTGGCATGAGGATAAAGAGCCTGAGCAGACTAAGACTCAGGGCAAGGAGGCTAACAATGCTTGAAGGTTTAGCGGTTTGGGCCTTGTTCATCTATCTGCTTAGAATGGTGGGCATGCCTTGGAATCAATACAGTAAAAGCTTCGCCTATCTTGGAGGCGGTGGCTGGTTGTTATTCGTATGGGTGGGTTTGATTAACTACACGCCTATGGATATTTCAGGAGGCTCAATAGTCCAGTCGCCCCATATTCAGCTCAGACCTGCATCGAGTCAGGTTAAGGGACAGGTTAAGCATATCTATGTAGTGCCCAATCAGACCGTCGAAGCGGGGCAGCTAATCTATGAACTCGATGATAAGCCCTATCAAATAGCCTTCAATAAATCTGTGGTGGCTCAGGAGTCGGCTGAGCTTGAGCTAGCCCTGGCTAAAGAGGATGTGCATCTGGCTAACAAGGCTCATCTGGCGGCGTTGACCGATATTGATATCAGTGAAAACCAGCAGCAGGCGGGGAGCAAAGATCTTAAGTGGAAACAGAAAACTCTGGCGCGCTTTATGGAGCAAAATAGACTGGTGCCCGATACTATCACCAAGAGTCAACTCGATGAGCAGAACAATGGTGTGGATATCGCTCAAGCTAAGGTTAATGCCTATGGCTCTGAGGTCGATAAGGCTAATCTGGCGGCTAATAGCACTGAGCTGGATATTGGTAAGGCAAGGCTGACCATTCAGAGTCGAGACTCAGATCTGAAAGCACAAATTGAGAATGTCGCTCAGGCTCAGTGGGAGCTGGATAGCACTAAGATTTATGCCCCGGCTAATGGTTATGTGACTAACTTTATTATGCGAGAGGGGCAATTTGTTGGCCAGGTTCCGCGTATGCAGATGTATACCGAAGAGAAATATGTGCTGATGAGGGTCAATCATCAGGCCATACGTAATGTAAAAGTCGGTCAGAGGGCGGAGTTTACATCCGCAGTTTATCCCGGAAAGGTGTTCAATGCCGAGGTTGAGGGGATCATAGAGGCGACGGGTGAGTCTCAAGGCAGCCTTATTGCTCGGGATGACAATGTACGTCAGCTGACGGGAGTTAATGTGAATAATAAACACCACTTCGTGCGTCTCAAACTCTATGAAACCGGCGATTATGATATTCCCGTGGGTGCGGTTGGACTGGCCTGGATATCGGGTGAAAAGCCTGTGGCTTTCCTTGGTTTCTTAGATGTGATTAGGGGGATCGTGATCCGCATGAAGTCGCAAATTTACTACTTTTACTCTATGTAATCTAGTTGAAAAAGGAGACTCCTGATTGTTAAACCATGATGGAGTCTTTACTATTTTATGGAGTCAGATGCAGATCTGGTTACGACCTCTCTTCTTGGCCCGATAGAGGGCCTGGTCGGCTCTTTTCAGGGCTTGATCGAAGCTTTCACCGCTGTGGCGCTCGGCAACCCCTATGGATATGGTGACACTGACCGTCTTCTTGCCAGCATTCTTTGACTTACTTCGTCTCGCCTTAGCCTGAGAGTTACTCTTCTTAGTGCGTTTATCTTCTCTTAAGACTATGGAGTAATCTTCTATCGACTCCCTCACATCCTCTAAATCATCAAGAATAGTTTGTGCATTTTTGCGGGGGAAGACGATAGTGAACTCCTCACCACCATACCTAAATACCTTACCGCCTCCGGATACCTGAGCCATCTTTGCCGCTACTAGTTTAAGCACTTGATCGCCGACGTCATGACCATAAGTATCGTTGAACTTCTTGAAGTGATCGATATCCAGCATGGCGACGCTGTATTTTCTTCCCAGTGAGAGCACCAGATTGTAGAGGGCACGCCGGGAAGCCAGTCCAGTTAGCTCGTCTCGATAGGCGAGAAAATAGGAGTCAATCAAGATGGTAAATAGGTAGATCACGGCCAGAGATGATAGGAGGACGGCGAGGGGGAATGCATCGGGCTGGAAATAGTAAAATACCCATATCCCTAAGGTCGTTAATATGGCGGTATTGACTAAGTTTGCTCGCCACATTGCACGGAAAAAAACTAAGATTAAGCAGCAAATAATGGGAGCGAGTGTAAGCGTCTGAGATGTCACATTTACCGGAGATTTTTCGATGATTTCGGCTTGAAATCGCTCAATAACTTCGAGCCAGATAAATCCCAGCCCTAAACCGATCATGATACCTAAGGCTCTCAGTATCCCATGGGATGAGACTAGCCCCCTGTCTTTAATGAAGGCAAACCAAGATATGACGATGGCACCGCCGATAAAGAGTTCATCTGTGTGGTTATTTACCATGGTAAACACTTGAGCCGAGCTCTGTTTACTCATATAAAATGCCACTAGCAGTAGAGCCAAGCAGGCCAGGCGACTGCGATTAAATTGCAATGCCATTGCCGCCGCTATGGACAACAACCAATAAGGCAATTGTGCAATTATTGCGTACCAGATCTGCCAACTGGCCTCAGTCACTTGAATCAAAATGAGCGCAATAAAAGTAATAAGCAGTGGCAGGATGAAATAACGACACCCATGTAAAAAAGATGACAAAACAAACCTCTATATTGATCTTATGTCTGGGATAACAGCAAACACTAATGGCCGAATATTCAAGCGCAGAAGATTTAACTTAGCGGTATCAATCGACATTTTTCGTCTCTTGGTAAAGCAGTATATGGAGTTTGTTTAGTTTTTAACACTTGTTTAACTATTAGGCTTTAATCTCTGGTTTCATGGTATCGGCTATTATATGTATGACAGATACCCAAGCCTGTCTGACTTCTTCGGTAAAAGCATCGCCTAAGCCGACTTTTAATGTGTGGATCAGCGCATTCCCCACTGGCGTGAAATGGCTTTTCTTGGTGCCATAGGCATTATGTCGCTGGGCAAGTTGCTGCAAAGCTGGGACTAATGTCTCGAGATCCTCTAAACCATCTACCGCCGCCTTTAGCATGGTTATCAGCTTGCGCCCTTGTACTTTCATGTCATTACGAAACAGGGGTTTCAATGAGGGATCGATACCGAATAGGGCATCATAGAATATTTCGGCGGCCTTCTCAGCTATGGGTTCTACCAGACTAAAGGAGTGTTGAACTAGTTGGATCTGCTTCTGTGTCAATGCCATGGGGTCATCCTTAATTCGGCTTAGTTCATCCTGATCTTGAAACGTTTTAATTTTATATAAGGGATATGCGCTAAATCATATTGGGCTAAATATGTACTCTGTTTAAAAAATATCTATTCCATTCAGCATAGACAGAAAATAGAAAACAAGCTTAACTAAATGCGTCTTTCTCTTTATTTACCAAGGACGTTGTCTATGAGAATCAATCAATATATTCAGGGCCAGCCTTGCTGGGTCGAGTTAGCGAGTCATGATGCATTGGCTGGAAAGCAGTTTTATGCAGACCTTTTTGACTGGGAAATTCAAGATATGCCGATACCGGGTGGCATATATACCATGTTCGGTTTAACGCCTGATCAAGATGCAGCTAGTGAGGGGGGAGATGTTATCGGCGCGGCTTATCAGATGCCAAAAGAGATGACTGAGCGAGGGGTCCCGACGACTTGGTTAGTTTATTTTGCCGTCGATAGTGTCGATGAAACCGTAGAGAAGGTGAAAGCTGAAGGTGGCAGCTTATCTATGGGTCCATGTGATATAGGTACCGCTGGCAGGATGGCCATGTTTATTGATCCCGAAGGTGCGAGATTCGCCGTGTGGCAGGCAGGGGATCATATAGGTGCTCGACGCCAGGGAGAACACGGCACCCTATGTTGGGTCGAGCTTGCCAGCAGAGATCCAGAATCCGCCAAGACGTTTTATCCCAAGGTTCTGCAGTGGACGAGTCAGGCGGGGGATATGCCTGAGTTCGAATACACAGAATGGCTAGTGGGTGATAAGCCTATGGGAGGCATGTTACAGATGAACCAAGAATGGGGAGATATTCCTCCCCACTGGACGCTCTATTTCACCGTGGATAACTGTGATGAAACGGTAGCCAAAGCTAGGAAATTGGGGGGGAAGGAATGTGTGCCTCCCACCGATATTGCCAATGTAGGGCGATTCGCCGTGATCAATGACCCACAGGGCGGCTTCTTCTCAGTTATCACCCTAAATTCAGAGCCAAACACCTAGTTACCGGCAGAATTAAGTAAAAATTGCTGCCCACATGAGCCTTTACGGGCATTAGTGGTTTTTGGTAACAGGGTTTTAATACTGTCACTGGAGAGGGATCCAGGAAGTTTTATCTGGATTTCCCGCAAGGAGCCTTGGGTGCATTGAAGGCTCAATTTTCGATAGGCCTGATTACCAAAACTCTTATTAAACGCTGTATTTAGCTCAGATCTGCTGACGACTTTTCCAATTCGATCTGCGATAAAATGTTTCACAAAATCTGATTGGTTGACTTGCTCGGTAAAGGCGATGGCTTTACCGAAGTACACCTCTGGGTCCTGCTCGGTACAAGTTCCATGTTTCCACCATTCATGACGTTGAAGACAGCTGGCATATTTGGCGCTTGGCATCACTCTATTCAGACGAGATCTGAGATCATGGGAAAGTGAGACTTGGGGATACTGGCAGAAGTGAGCGGGCTTATGTTTGACCTTACCGCAGTAGCCATAGTCACGACCGCAGCTATTTTTATTGGGCCAGAGTCCATGCAGAGTGAAGTGTGATGAGTCATATCGAGCCGATCTGTCTCCTTGGCACTCAGGTTTACCTTGGCCTTTTAGTTTGCAAAAAGCCGGTTGCCAGCTCAGTGCTAAAAGATGGGAGTCTTGAGATTGTGCCAGCTGGCAAGTATTGACCTGTTTAGATGTAGTGGCTTTAGGAGGTGATATCTGAACCTGAGTCGAGTCTAAGCTTATGTCGCCACATTTAGCTGAGACCCAGCGCATGGGAGAGTATTTAGCTTGGGTTTTTACCCTTACCCAGTCAGGTTGTTGCCGGCTGCCCAATCTTTCAAAAATAGCGTAGCGAGTCCCGGCTTGGGTGTGAAGTGAATCGGGATTTGTTTTTTTAGACTTAGATTGATAGAGCTCACAGGACTTATCGGCTAAGAAGCTGCCTGTTGCTGGAGTGGCATAGGCGTTGCTGCTGAAGATTAGTATTAAACTAATTAGAATTGAAAAACGAGCATGCATCTAAATAATCATCCATTGATTTTAAAGCGTTAGTTTAGCCTCAAATGGATTCTAGCGTTGTGACTTAAATCGTTTTCCTATTTTCAATTATTCAGTTAATTAGTTTTAGATTCGAGCAGGCGTGATAAAACTGCTTCTACACCAGATTTTCACTCTAGTTTTGAGCTTGGGTGTGCCTACATGCGCCGATGGGATTCCCTGCTAAACTTTAATGAGTTAAACCAGTCTGTACTCAACAGATGGATCTCTTGTTATGAAGCAACTTTCTATCCGGCAAAAAATAATATTGGGGTTTAGCACCATAGGCATACTCCTGATTGCCGCGAGTGGTTTTTTTTATCAGTCCTTGAGCCATATCAGCCGCGCCAATCTCGACATTGAAACTATCGCGGTTCCGGTGCAGAAGCAAAGCAATGCTTTACAGCTGAAACTACTACAGATGGTAAAGCTAGTAGCCGTGGCCAATACTCAAAAAATCAGGGAAGAGCTCCTGAACAGTCAAGAAGAATTCAATCAGCTCAGACTTAGCTTTACTCAACAATCTAATACACTAAAAAGCAAGATCTCGGATCAAGCACAGATGCAGAGTGCGCTGGGAGATTCAAATGATCTGTTTAATCACTTTATCGAAGCGAGTGATGCAATGATTGGTGCAAAGCTTGAAAATTTAGTAGCGAGTGAGGAGTTTAAGCAAAATTTTGATAAGTTTGCCGATGCTCGCTTCAGTGCAGCTAATGCCATGTTAGACCTAGAGCTGATCACGGTGGCAGCGGAGCAACAAAGGTTGTTAGAGGAGGTGATTGGCACAGGTACACGCATAGATGACATGCTGTTTACTATGGGTAATACCATGGCAGGCTTAATGCGTGTCGATGAACTCGACTCCCTCCTTGCTCACCAAGAGGACATGGCATTTCTGCTCAGTAATATTAGGAGCAACTTCGATTACCTCAAGAGACAGGCCGAGCCTTTGGATAGTCAATCTCTGCTCGATGAAGCTAGGGCTAATCTGAAAATTGTTTTTTATTATCTCGAGCAGCCTGGTGACTTGTATCGGTTACAGCGAGAGGTGATAGTTCAAGAGCAAGCGGCGCAAGCCGCTTACGGCCAAGTGCAGCAATATTTCTCTGGGAGTTTGAGTGAACTCGAGCACTTAGTGATACTGGCTGATGAGAGATTTATGGCGTTACAGCAAACGGCTAAAGATGAGATAGTCACGGGAGAGACATTAGCCATAGTGCTAGCCGTGGTATTTGTCATCATGGCCTGCCTGGTTTCCATGATGACGACTCGCGCCATGCTACGGCCGCTAAATGCGGTTAACAGGGCGTTAGCACGAATAGCTAGCGGTGACCTGAGCCGCAGAGTCACTAAGGTTAATGATGATGAGTTCGGCATACTTATCGATAGCATCAATAAGCTTGCGGAAGATCTCACTCAGCTGCTCAATGATATTCGAAAAAATGCACATAGACTCGATGAGTCGGCGACATCCTATAGTGAGCAGAGTCAAAGGATTGCAGGTGTGGCGAGTGTGCAGATAGAGCGCATAGATGAGGTTAAGAGGAGCGCGGAGCAGATGTCGGCCAGCTCAAATACGGTTAGGGATGTAGCCGATACCTCGGCAACAAATGTGACCGAAGCCAGCGAGCATAGTCACGAGATAAGGGAGATTGCCGATGCTAATAATGCCAGAGTGGCACGTCTGTCTGAACGCTTACTTGGCGCAGTGGAAATAATGGCCAGACTGACGAGTCATAGCAAGAATATCGGTGGCATCTTAGACACCATAGTGTCAATCGCCGAGCAGACCAATTTACTCGCTCTCAATGCTGCAATTGAATCTGCCAGAGCCGGTGAGCATGGCCGAGGTTTTGCCGTGGTGGCCGATGAAGTGAGAAATTTGGCCATGCGTACTCAAGAATCTACCGCAGAAATCCAGATAACGATTAGTGCTTTGCAACAGGAGACAGCCAGTGCCGATGAAGCTATAGGCTCGGCACAGTCACAGGCCTTCGAGTGTGAAGAGCTGAGTCAGGAATTAACTCGGGCAATAAAACTGATGGACAGCTCCTTGAGCTCCATAGAGCAAATGAGTAAGAATATTGCCCAGGTCGCTCAAGAACAGTTATCCGATAGCGAGAGTATAGTTTCAGGGATGAATGAGGCAGTCAAAGCTGCGGAGAAAAATTCTGATGAGGCCGCAGATATGTCCCAAGGAAGTACTAAGATGAATGAGCTGGCTCATTCTTTGACGAATTCAGTGGATAGGTTCCAGCTTTAACTTCCAGAAACCCATAAGCTTCGAAAGGCGTGCATAAAAAAACACCCAGCATTGGCTGGGTGTTTTGCTGGCTAAAGTTTTACTTATTTAGCTTACGTGAGTAAACCAAGAGATAGAGGGCTGGTAGTACAAACAGAGATAACAGAGGTGCTGTGACCATGCCGCCCACCATAGGTGCGGCGATCTTCTGCATCACATCATTGCCGGCTCCTGTGCCCCACATGATGGGCAGTAGGCCAAAGAAGATGGTCGCCACTGTCATCGCCTTGGGGCGAATTCGCATCACGGCACCTTCTATTAAGGCCTCTTTCAGATCGCTAACGGCCTCGTATTTACCTTTCTCTTTTCTATATTTGATGGCGTTGTTTAGGTAGACCAACATCACCACCCCAAACTCTGCTGCTACACCTGCCAGAGCTATCATACCCACGGCAACCGCAACAGACATATTGAAGTCCAGAGCATATAGGAGCCAGGTACTGCCTACGAGTGCGAAGGGCAAGCTGAACATGATCATGCAGGCTTGCACAGTCGAGCCAAATGTCATCATTAACAAGATGAAGATAACGCCCAATGCCATAGGGATCACTTGCTTAAGCTTCTCATCTACACGCTGCATATATTCATATTGGCCGGCAAAATCGTAGCTGTATCTCGGTGGCACCACTAGTTCATTTTCCAGTGCCGACTTAGCCTGACTGATATATTCACCAATAGAGGTTCCTTCTATATCGACAAACACCCAAGAGATTAAACGGCCATTCTCACTTTTTAGCATAGGTGGACCGTCGGTGATCTCTATATCGGCTAAGTTACGCAGTGGCAGATAGTGTCCGGTCTTAGTGATCACCGGCAGCTCTCTGAGCTTCTCGATATTATCTCTAAGTTCTCTAGGGTATCTGAGATTGATAGGGTAACGCTCGGCTCCCTGAACAGACTCGCCAATCTTCATACCGCCAATGGCATAGCGGACCACATCTTGGATATCGGTTAGTGTCATGCCATAGCGAGAGGCTACATCTAGCTTAGGCGTTATATCGATATAGCGGCCACCACCTACACGTTCGGCATAGGCCGATTTAGTGTTGGGCAGTTTACTGAGTATGGCTTCTATATCTGTGCCTATCTTCTGTAGTTCATTCACGTCGGCGCCGGTGATCTTAATGCCTACGGGAGTTTTTATCCCAGTGGAGAGCATGTCGATACGTGTCTTGATGGGCTGAACCCAAGCATTAGTTAGCCCGGGGATCTTAACCGTTTGCTGCAGCTGGTCGATGACATCTTTTAGCGTGTATCCCTCACGCCACTCATCTCTGGGCTTAAGCATTATGGTGGTTTCCAGCATGGTCAGAGGCGCTGGATCCGTCGCCGTTTCTGCACGACCTACCTTACCGAATACCCGCTTCACCTCGGGAACTGTCTTAATCAACCTGTCTGTCTGTTGCAGGATTTCGGCGGCCTTACTGGCACTGATCCCCGGCAAAGCTGTAGGCATATAGAGTAGATCCCCCTCATCGAGTTCAGGCATAAACTCACTGCCTAACTGGCTCATTGGATACCAGGCGCTCATCAAAGCGATGAATGCGACAACCAGTGTCATCTTTGGAAACTTAAGTACCAGAGTCAAAGCTGGCTTGTACATAGCGATTAGGCATCTACTGATAGGGTTGCTGGTTTCCTTAGGGATTTTTCCTCGGATAAAGAAACCCATCAAAACCGGCACAAGCGTGATAGACAGCACTGCAGCCGCTGCCATCGCGAAGGTTTTGGTGTAAGCCAGTGGGCTAAAGAGTCTACCCTCCTGTGCTTCCAAGGCAAATACCGGCATGAAACTCAGGGTAATGATCAGTAAGGAGAAGAATAGCGCAGGACCAACTTCGACCGAGGCTTCTGCTACCAGTTTCCAATGTTCATTCATGTCCGGTCGGCGTTTATTTTCCTGCTCGAAATGCTCCAGATGCTTATGCATGTTTTCGATCATCACGATGGCGCCATCGACTACTGCCCCTATGGCAATAGCGATACCACCTAAGCTCATGATATTCGCGTTGACGCCCATCTTATTCATCACTATGAATGCAATGAGTATCGCCAAGGGCAAGGTGATCACGGCGACTAAGGTAGAGCGTGCATGCATTAGGAATAACATGCAGACCAGGCCAACTACAAACATCTCTTCGAGCACCTTGTAGAACAGGTTTTCCACCGAGCTTTCGATCAATTGAGATCTGTCATAGGTAGGGATGATCTCTACCCCTTCCGGCAGGCCAGATTTAAGTTGTTCGAGCTTCTCTTTAACCGCTTTTATGGTGGCTAAGGCATTTTCACCATATCGCATGACTATGATGCCGCCGACAACTTCACCTTCACCATCTAGCTCGGCGATACCGCGGCGTGATGCCGGTCCTTTACGTACTGTGGCTACATCTTTGAGTAACAATGGGGTTCCCGAAGGACTGGTGACCCCGAGCGGGATCTCCCTAAAGTCATCCAATGTTTGGCGATAACCTTTGGCGCGAACCATATATTCCGCTTCCGCCATCTCGATAACCGAACCGCCGGCTTCGGAGTTGGACTTAGATATGGCATCTTTTATCGCAGCGATATCTAGCTTATAGATGGCCAACTTATCGGGTTCTATGACTATCTGATAGGTAAGCTCCATGCCGCCAACGGTGGCGACTTCAGAAACACCGGCAACGCTTTGTAGCTCAAGTTTCAGATACCAATCCTGTAAACTTTTTAGCTGAGAAAGGTCTAAATTCCCCGACCTGTCCACCAGAGCATATTCGAAGATCCAACCGACTCCGGATGCATCCGGTCCCAGCGATGGCTGAACCCCTTGAGGCAGGCGGCTACCTACTTGATTGAGATATTCCAGTACTCGGGAGCGAGCCCAGTAGATGTCTGTGCCATCTTCGAAGATGACATAGACATATGAGTCGCCGAAGAAGGAGTAACCACGAACGGTCTTGGCCCCGGGAACCGCCAACATGGCCGTAGATAGCGGATAGGTGACTTGCTCCTCGACTAATTTAGGCGCCTGACCCGGGAATGGTGTCTTGATTATAACCTGTACATCCGAGAGATCCGGTAGGGCATCTAAGGGCGTATTTCTTAGTTCCTGAACACCCCAGACTGTGATCATTATGGTGACTATAAGCACCATTAATCTTTGCTTGATAGAGGCTTGGATGATTTTCTTAAGCATGATCAACCTCACTAAGGATATCTTTGCCAATAGAGGCTTGGTCATTAGTATCTTTAAGCATGATCAACCTCACTAAGGATATCTTTGCCAATGGAGGCTTGAACATTAATATTGTTAAGCATATTTAAACCCTCCTAGTGCTGATGACCGCTAGTCAGGCGCATTAAGCTGCCCTTGAGACTGGCCTCTGAATCGAGTAAAAACTGGCCAGAAGTTATCACGAGTTCGCCTTCGTCCAAGCCATCGAGAATCTCCGCCTTGCCCTGGCTTAGCATGCCCACTGTGACCTTACGTGCGGTAAAACTGTTATTTTCAAGTTTCACTATGACGCGGTTCTCTTTACCCGTTTGGATTAGAGCCTCCTGAGGGATCACCAGTACATCTGCATTAGGGCCTCCGAAGATGTCTATCTTGGCTAAGGTGTTCGGCCTTAGCTCTAGCTTGTGGTTTTGAACTACAATTCTGACTCGTAAGCTGCGGGTCACAGGATCGAGTTCCGGATAGATATAATCTATCTTACCTTCGATGCCCTTGAACCCCATGGCTGGCACGGAAACTACCGCTCTTTGCCCCACTTCTAGCCAGCTCTGTTCATTCTCAAATACATCGGCGATCACCCAGACCTTGGAGAGGTCGACGATGGACATTATCTCGGTAGCCGGCTGAATATACATGCCATCTCTGACTTTTAGTTCTTTTACTATGCCGTCACTCTTGGCATAGAAGGGCACTCGATATTGAGTCTTTTTAGATTTTTTTAATGTATTTATCTGGCTCTTGTTAAAGCCTAATAGCTCTAATCTAATGCCCGCTTTTTTGAGTAAATCTTGGTAACCAGAATTTTTCCCCGTACGTCTCAGGGTGTCTTGGGCGAGCAGGAAGTCATCTTGTGCATTGATCAGATCCGGTGAGTAGATCTCATACAAGAGTTGGCCTTTAGTGATCTTATCGCCCACAGATTTGATGGTTAGCTTCTCGATCCAGCCAGTAACCCTGGCATGGATATGATTGATCTTACTCTCGTCATAATCTATCTGGCCTACGGTCTGCACAAACTTCCACAGAGTATCTTTTTCTACTTTAGCCACCTTTAGGGCTAAGGCTTGCTGCATGCCGCCGGAGACATGAATCTGGATCTCTTTGCTGCTGCCACTTACCTCTACTTTTTCTAAATTCATGCCGCAGATAGGGCAAGTTCCAGGTACATCGCTGATGATATGGGCGTGCATAGGACAGACATATTTAATGGTGCCACCGTCATTAAGTGAGGTGGGCTTAGCACTGTTAAACACTGTATCGGCCGGTGTGCTTGCTGCCTGATTAGCGTGTCCAGAGTGTTGTTCAGCAGAGGAGGTCTTCATATTCATGCCTCCTCTTTCTTCCTCCTCCTCTTCAACCAGGAACATGTTACAGATAGAGCAACGGCTACCGGGTTTATGACTGGTCACTTCAGGGTGCATAGGGCAGGAATAGTTTTTTTGTTCCGCCATAGCTGTCATAGCCATGGAATCAGCATTTTGGTCTTGTTGCTTACTACCTTCATCTAAGGTGAGGAACATGTTACAGATAGAGCAACGGCTACCGGGTTTATGACTGGTCACTTCAGGGTGCATAGGGCACGAATAGTTTTTTTGTTCCGCCATAGCTGTCATAGCCATGGAATCTGCATTTTGGTCTTGTTGCTTGCTACCTTCATCTAAGGTGAGGAACATGTTGCACTTAGGGCAGCGGCTGCCGGGTTCATGACTGGTCACTTCAGGATGCATAGGACACGAATAGGTTACCGTTTCATGACCTTGGTTATGATCAGTGTGCTCTGTCGCCGGACTCTGGGTCATCAGTGACTGAGAATGTGCTAACTGAGGGGTCACAATCATAAACAGGCTGAGCAGGTAGGCTAGTCTGTTACGTTTATTGTTCATTTCAAATTGACTCATAATGCCTTATCTCCACTCAAAATTAGTGTTTGTGGTGAACCGAAGGTTTAGTGTCAGCCTTGGCTTGCATAGGTGCTAGGTTCATTCCACATTTAGGGCAAGTATCAGCCTCTTTTCCTGTTATTGACGGATGCATAGGACAAGCATAGTTTGCATCTGCTTCGCCATGTTTGTGAGTTGAATCTTTATGGTTTGGACAAGTATGGTTAGCTGCTGCTTCACCATATTTATGAGTTGAATCTTTATGGTTTGGGCAAGTATGGTTAGCTGCTGCTTCACCATGTTTATGAGTTGAATCTTTATGGTTTGAGCAAGCATGATTAGCTACTGCTTCGCCATGTTTGTGAGTTGATTGTTTATGGCTTGGGCAAGCATGGTTAGCTACTGCTTCGCCATGTTTGTGCGTTGATTGTTTATGGTTTGGGCAAGTATGGTTAGCTTTATCTTCGCCATGCTTATGAGCTGAGGCATCATGGTGAGGATAGGAATCGCAGCCTTGTCCATGATGAGAACTTGCTTTTAAGGCGGTTAACTTCATGCCACATTTGGGGCAAGTCTCGCCCTTCTGACCTGTGACTTCTGCATGCATAGGGCAGGCATGATCGGCCTTCATATTATGGTGCTGACCGTGCTCATGCTGCTGTGCATGCTCATGGGCCAATGCCGTTGGCACAACAGAGAATAAGACTAATGCCGATAAAATAAGGCTAATAAGGGTTTTCATTGATAACTTCCATTAAATAGATGCCGTAATGAATTGATCTGCATTTTTTTGCTTATTGGTAAGCAAAAAGTTGAGCTAAATCGAATACAAGTAACGGCTAATGTAAATGCAATCTCAATAAATACTAGTGTTAAGCGCATAATAGGTCATAAGTCTGAGTGACAGATTCTATTCAAGAGGCTTAAAGCTACATATATAAATTGGATCGAGATAAATAATGTTCACAACATAACTAAACAGTCCATATGACTGGTGAAATTAAGGTATTGGCTACCTTAAAATCGGCTTGAGTTAAGCTATGGGAGGTCTGATATCTTTAGAGATTGAGATTGAATGGAAATAAGGCATTTGAGTGGCCAAAGCTAACTCAGAGGGACTAAATCCTGGCCAAGACTTAGTATCAAAAAGAGTGCCTGTCATCGAGATAACCAGACAATGATTACAATCACCCTGGCAGTAACCGTTGCTGTTACAGCAGCTCTGAGCTTCGTCGGGAAGCGCTTGGTTGACTTGCTCTGAGTCGCAGCAATGGGGGATGTTACCTGTCTGTTCTGAGTGGCAAGCGACTCCATCTTTCATGCTCATCATTTGTGAATGGTGTGAACCAGACATCATGGCTTCATGTGCTTGGGCCTTTCCTACCATCATAGATCCATTAGACAGCAGCCCTTGGCTCAGCATAGCGAGCAAGGTAAAGGCTATCAATGTGTGACGGCGAATAAGGCTAAACATAAAGTTTCCAATAATGAGTTGTGGTTAGTCTAACATGAGCGAGTAATAGTACCTTGATTGAATTCACATTTATCAATTTAAGCTCGACGAGCTAATTATTCAACCAAAGTCGGTGCTTATGACTGGCGTCATTCACTGTATCTAAATCTACACAAGATTATCTAGCCATTTAAATAAGGTTAGTTATCCAAATGGCATAGATTTCCCCTGAAATTACTTCTTTGCCAGTAGCAGCTGAGCCATGACTTGATAGTGAGTCAGCAAGGTGACATTTTTACTCTCTCCTTGGGGACTTTGCAGGCTGATAACTGGCTTGTTGATAAAGTCATAGGCTTCATCTTCAGTATCTATAATCGGCGTCATGGCTTGATATTGCACCTGGTTGTTCGCGTTTATGATGAGGTAGAGAGGCGCAGATTTTACCCATGCTCCAGAGTCATCGGCGTTAACTTCGAAGGTGTCGTGATACTTAAGCTCGATGAGATTCTTGCCCTTGGTGAGTTGAATCTCATGGGTGGCAAATATGGTTTCCCCGTTGATGCCAGTAACCGAGAGTGAATCAGGGAAAGATATGCTAGCGGCCGAAGATGAGAAGCTAGCTAAACTGGCAAAAATTAAGGCTGCGACTGTGATAAATGTTTTCATAATAGACTCCAATTGAAACTATGCCGGACAGGATCTAGGTTTAAATGCGGCTACTATGGAGCTCTTAAGATAATGCACAAGAGCACCTTCATAGATATAGGCATTAGGCCTGTCATTAGGCTAAAAATATAAATTGTTTTGGGTGCGCCCTTAGCAATACAAGTAGGCGCCAAGCTGATAAGTGTTAAGTTAAGCTTGTCCAAATTGGAGGGGGATTAAAGGTCGCGAGATCGACTGTCTGTGTCGACCAAGATAGAGTGTGAACTTTACCGTTGGATTCTGGGATCAATAGTGAAAATTGAGGGTGAATTAAGATACCACTAGGGCTAGCACAGTGAGATATACATCCCCCTGCAGCCATCATCTCGCATAGGGCATCACAGTCGATAAGAATATCACCATTATTAGCCATCATATTGGCGACCAGGGTGGCACATTCCTTCTCGCCATGGTGCATGGCCATCTCAACTTTAGAGCTTGTGTCTAAATCAGAGGAGTATGTAACTTGTGATGTGACTCTTGAGCTCTGTTGGGCTTGTGCCTGTGCCATGGACATCTTCATCCGTGTATCTGAGCTGTCCATCTCTGACATATGAGCATGAGTCAATGCGTGCAAAAATCTTGGCATAGCCATCACAGGTGTAAGCAAAAATTGCCCCACCAAGGTGATGATTAATACCAGATGTGTCATTTGCTTCAGCATTTTTCGCTCTTAATTCGTTAAATGAATATTGTGTTGCTGTAATAGACCTAGTAATTATAAAAACAGTTTCAAATCTTTTAAATATATTTTGATTAAAATTAATAACGGGCTAAATAAGAAGAGCGACTTAGAAGGCGATTAAAAATCTTCCTAGGTGCTAGGACCTAGGAATTTAACCTGTATTTATTCTTACCACTTACCACTTACCACTTACCACTTACCACTTAGGGCTTAGGGCTGATATTGATACAGGCGGTAGATCACTTGACCTGCCTTCTTCTCTTTTAGCTGTACCCAGTTAGAGGGTACGCTTAGCTGGGTGAGCTCGCTTTCGGTTTCCACATAGATCTGAGCATTTTCTTTGAGCCAGTTATGTTCAGCTATTAACTGAATACTCTTTTCGGCGAGATCTTTCCTGAATGGGGGATCGATATAGACGATATCGAAGCCTTCTTGGGGTTCAAGGGTTAATAATTTAAGAGTATCGCCCTTGATGACATCGGCCATAGATGAATCACATTTAAGGGTCTTTAGATTCAGTTTTAGTTGCTCGGCGGCACTTGCTTGAAGCTCGAAAACCTTGGCATAGCTCGCATAGCGAGAGAGTGACTCGAAACAGAGCGCACCACTGCCGCCGAAGCAATCCAGTATTCGAGCGCCGCTAAGGTCCCCTGCAAGCCAGTTAAATAGTGTCTCTCTGACTCTATCGGTTGTGGGCCTTAATCCTTCAAGATCGTGAATAGGTAAGCGTCTCGAGCGCCATTGGCCCGCGATTATTCTAACTTGGCCACTGGAAGGTTTATTTTTCGCCATCTCTTTACCCATCTGCTTTGCTGTTTTTGGTCTTAAGGGAGAAAGTGATAGACTGTTTCGCCCAATGAAAGGCGGTTATTTTACCCCAAAGCTAGTAGAAATGGTGAAAACCTGAGGTTATTGCTGGAAAAGGCTTGTTCCCCTGCATATTTACGCCTTTCTTGTGGTTATAATGTGGCCCCAAAATTAGTTTGGCTGTATGGCATCGTTAAAGTAATTATTTGAATGATTAATTAGCGATAAGTGATAGATAACGCAGCAGATACAGAATAGATAAATACATGATTGGATGGTTTCGCTGAGCTGTTACATAGCAGAGTCGGTAGTCCGTCCAGTTTAAAAGTTAAGTCAGTTAGTAGAGCACTGGTATTACACATGGCAAAGAAAGGTTTTTTCTCCTGGTTCCGTAGAGATAAGTCAAAAGATGAAGTCGAGGCTCCAGAGGTAGAGGTTACAAATAAAGCTGAAGAGCTGGCTGAAAAAGAAGCCGAAGCTCTTGTTTTAAAAGAGGCTGAGGCTCTCGCTGAGAGGGACGCTGCGGCGCTTAAAGCAGCTGCAGAGCAGGAACGTTTAGCTGCTGAGGCTCTTGCCGAGGAAGCGAGACAGGAAGCTCAGGCAAGACAAGAAGCTGAAGCTCAGGCAAGACAAGAAGCTGAAGCTCAGGCAAGACAAGAAGCCGAAGCTCAGGCAAGACAAGCAGCTGAAGCTCAGGCAAGACAAGCAGCTGAAGCTCAGGCAAGACAAGCAGCTGAAGCTCAGGCAAGACAAGAAGCTGAAGCTCAAGCGAGACAAGAAGCTGAATCTCAAGCGAGACAAGAAGCTGAATCTCAAGCGAGACAAGAAGCTGAAACTCAGGCGAGACAGGAAGCTGAATCTCAAGCGAGACAAGAAGCTGAAGCTCAAGCAAGACAAGCAGCTGAAGCTCAAGCAAGACAAGAAGCTGAAGCTCAAGCAAGACAAGAAGCTGAATCTCAAGCGAGACAAGAAGCTGAATCTCAAGCGAGACAAGAAGCTGAATCTCAAGCGAGACAAGAAGCTGAATCTCAGGCAAGACAAGAAGCTGAATCTCAAGCGAGACAAGAAGCTGAATCTCAAGCGAGACAAGAAGCTGAATCTCAAGCGAGACAAGAAGCTGAATCTCAAGCAAGACAAGCAGCTGAAGCTCAAGCAAGACAAGAAGCCGAAGCTCAAGCAAGACAGGAAGCCGAAGCTCAAGCAAGACAGGAAGCCGAAGCTCAAGCAAGACAGGAAGCCGAAGCTCAAGCGAGACAGGAAGCTGAATCTCAAGCGAGACAAGAAGCTGAATCTCAAGCGAGACAAGAAGCTGAATCTCAAGCGAGACAAGAAGCTGAATCTCAAGCGAGACAGGAAGCTGAAGCTCAAGCCAGACAGGAAGCCGAAGCTCAAGCAAGACAAGCAGCTGAAGCCCAAGCTAGACAAGAAGCTGAATCTCAAGCGAGACAAGAAGCTGAATCTCAGGCAAGACAAGCAGCTGAAGCTCAGGCTCTTGTAGAAAAAGAAACTGCGGCACAACAAGAAGCCGAAGATCTTGTTTTAAGAGAGGCTGAAGCTGTTGCTTTGAGAGAAGCTGAGGCTCTAGCGCTTGCAGAGAAAGAAACTGCGGCGCAACAAGAAGCGGAAAAGCAGCCAGAGCCACAGGCTAAACCTGCTAAAGAGGGCTTCTTTGCCCGCTTGAAGCGTGGTTTAAAGCGTACCAGTGAGAATATTGGTAGTGGTTTTGTGGGTCTATTCAAGGGCAAGAAGATCGATGATGATCTTTTTGAAGAGCTCGAAGAGCAGCTACTTATTGCCGATGTTGGTATCGAGACTACTACTCGTCTTATCGATAGTCTGACCGAGCAAGCGAGTCGTAAGCAGCTTAAAGATGGTGAAGCTCTATATGAACTACTGCGTGAAGAGATGCAGAAGACCTTAGACCCTGTGTCAATTCCTTTGGTTCCGGATAACGCCGATGGTCCCTTCGTGATCTTGATGGTGGGTGTCAATGGTGTAGGTAAGACTACGACCATAGGTAAACTTGCTAAACAATATCAGGCTCAGGGTAAATCAGTTATGTTAGCTGCAGGTGATACGTTCCGCGCCGCGGCAGTAGAGCAGTTGCAGGTCTGGGGACAGAGGAATGATATTCCAGTAATAGCACAACATACCGGAGCCGACAGTGCTTCAGTGGTGTTTGATGCGCTCCAAGCTGCACGGGCTAGAAAGGTTGATGTCTTGATCGCCGATACGGCTGGCCGTTTACAGAACAAAGCGCATCTAATGGACGAGCTAAAGAAAATTGTTCGTGTTATGAAGAAGTTGGATGAAAATGCTCCTCATGAGGTGATGTTGACCTTAGACGCAGGTACAGGGCAAAATGCGATTAGTCAGGCTGAATTCTTCAAGAAAGACGTAGGTGTGACAGGTATTACTATCAGTAAGTTGGATGGTACGGCCAAAGGTGGAGTGATCTTTGCCATTGCCGATAAGTTCGGTATACCAATACGCCATATCGGTGTTGGTGAGCAGATAGATGATCTACGTACCTTCGATGCGAAAGACTTTATCGATGCACTCTTTACCCAAGAGAACGAAGAACAAAAGTAACTTATTCTGTACCCAAGAGAACGAAGAGCAGAAATAATTTATTCTGTATCCAAGAGAATGAAGAACAGAAGTAACTTATTTAGAGCCTAGGCCAGGGCTCTTTCAGAGGGAAATGAGAAATAGATGATTCAATTTGAGCAAGTAAGTAAAGTTTATCCGGGTGGGCAGAAAGCCTTAACTGATGTTAACTTTCATCTTCAAAGAGGTGAAATGGCATTCTTAACGGGTCACTCTGGTGCCGGTAAGAGTACCTTGCTTAAGTTAATCACTGTGATTGAGCGTGCTAATACTGGCCGGGTATCCATTAATGGACACAATATTGCCAAATTGTCTCGAAAAGATGTGCCATATCTTCGACGAGATATCGGCATGATCTTTCAGAACCATCACTTGTTAATGGAGAAGAGCGTTTTCGATAATGTGGCCCTGCCACTGGTTATCGAAGGCTTTTCCCTCGGCGAGATAAAAAAGCGCGTGTTAGCGGCGCTGGATATGGTTGGCCTCTACGGTAAAGAGCGCCACCACCCAATCATGCTGTCTGGTGGTGAGCAACAACGTGTAGGTATCGCCCGGGCGATTGTGAATAAGCCTCCTTTGTTATTGGCCGATGAGCCCACGGGAAATTTAGACCCAAAATTATCTATGGATATTTTGCGTTTATTTGAGACGTTTAATGACTCAGGCACTACTGTCTTGATTGCTACACACGATTTAGGTCTGATCGCGAGAATGAAATACCGAACCTTGACCCTGAAACAGGGACGAGTGTTAGGAGGGGAGGAGCCTACTTCTGCTCCAGAAAGTCCATTTACCGTTTAAATTCATATGATGTCTAATGGCACACAGGGAATGACATGAGCAAGAAGCCAAAGCTAACAAGAAGCAAGTTACCCATCTCCGGCCGTATTGTGATGTTCTTCATTCGTCATATACAACATGCCATGGGAAGTATGGGTGAACTCTGGCGTAATCCAATCTCCTCTATCATGACTATGGCAGTGTTGGGGGTGAGTTTAAGTCTACCGGCAGCACTACAAGTTTTAGTTAAAAATGCCGAGACGATAACTCAGTCCTGGAACAGCGCCGCCGAGATATCGTTATTTGTTAACGATGCTCGTAGCGAGAGAACGATTCAAAGTTTAATAGCCAGAATTAAGGTTTACCCTGAAGTCAGCGAAGTGAATTATATCAATCGTGACCAGGCACTGGAAGAGTTCCGGTCATTGTCAGGATTCGGCGAAGCTCTGTCTTATTTAGATACTAATCCACTGCCAGCAGTGGTGACTGTGACACCGAGTCTCAGATATTCGAGTCCAGCCGGTGCCCGTGAGTTGCTTAAGAAGTTAGAGCATGAGCCTGAAGTGAGTTTTGGCCGACTCGATATCGAGTGGTTGGAAAGACTACAGGCCGTGGTGAAGTTACTCGAGCGTACAGTGTTAGCGATTGCCGCCTTATTGGTGTTAGCCGTGGTACTCGTAATAGGTAATACCATACGCTTGGCCATTATGAATCGTCGTGACGAGATCGAAGTGATGAAGCTAGTTGGAGCGACAGAAGCTTTTATTCAGAGACCCTTCCTGTATACAGGGATCTGGTATGGCGTCATAGGTGGTATCTTGGCTTGGATCATTATCAACGTCTTGGTCTTGTATCTCGACAGTGCATTGGTAGAATTACTGGGCTTATACGGTAGCAAGCTACAGATGGAATCTCTGTCTATGGTGGAGCTGTTCCAGCTTGTAGGGCTTGCCTCTTTCTTAGGTTGGTTGGGCTCATATCTTTCTGTCCGCCACCATCTGAGGGCGATCGAACCTTCATAATTAGATGCTGGAATACTTTAGGGCTCGGTCTTGAGCCCTATTAGCTTTTGTTAGAGCGATAAGCTTTATGAACTAATCTGCGCTTTGCTTGTCTACTCACTGAGGCGAGCCGTTTCTCACGGGACAGGCCTTTAGTAAGTAATTCTTATAAATAGCCCTTAAAACTAGCTTTAGAAACTAATTTTTAAAAAAATCGGCTAAAGAAGCCGTAAAAAGAGATAAGTTAGTATCAATTATTTCATCTTAGGTGTGTTGACATAAGTTGTCAGATCGCCGATAGTTCATCATCTTGCCCTTTTTACCTCGGTATTGAACAGAGGGCACGCCGCAACAAAACTTTCATCTTGTTGGAATAAGCCAGTGCTATATTCTGTCTTGTATATCTATGAAGGTATTGTTTGCTGTATTTGTTAGGCCAGTAAGTTAAGACAGAATAGGAGAGTGAATGACTGATATAACGCAATCAATGGCACTTGTGGTTCCTCATGGAAGCGGTAGCCTAGAAGCTTATGTTCATTCGGCACACAACATTTCTATGTTGGAAGCCAAGCAGGAACATGAGTTGGCTAAGCGTTTACAGGAAACTGGAGATATACAGGCTGCAAAGCAGTTGATTATGTCCCATCTTCGTTTCGTTGTTCATGTCGCCAAGGGTTATAGCGGTTACGGCTTGCCCCAGGCTGATCTTATTCAAGAAGGCAACATTGGTCTGATGAAGGCGGTTAAGCGTTTCGATCCAAATGTTGGAGTTCGCTTAGTCTCTTTTGCCGTTCATTGGATTAAAGCCGAAATTCATGAGTATGTGCTTAAAAACTGGCGCATAGTGAAAGTCGCTACCACTAAAGCTCAACGCAAGCTGTTCTTCAACCTTCGTAAGTCGAAGAAACGTCTTGGTTGGTTTAGTGATGCTGAAGTGGGTATGGTTGCCGAGAATCTGGGCGTATCTAAGGCCGATGTGACCGAAATGGAGTCACGCATGGCTGCTCAAGATCCTGCGTTCGACCTTGCTAGCGATAATGACGATGACATTCAGGATTATGCACCAGCTCTGTACCTTGAAGATCACTCTTCAGATCTAGCGAATCAGGTCGAAACAGATAATTTTGAGGCCGATAATCAAACTCGTCTTCTGGCTGCCATCAAGACGCTTGATGAACGTAGCCAACATATTCTTCAAGCCCGTTGGTTGAATGAAGATAAGACAACGCTGCAAGAGCTAGCCGCAACCTACCAAGTTTCTGCCGAACGTATCAGGCAGCTTGAGAAGAATGCCATGAACAAGCTCAAGGGTCGTATGGAAGCGTAAAGCTCACCAGATTCAAAGAGAATATGAAAACCTGCTGCGGCAGGTTTTTTTGTGTCTGGAACATTTATGCCGAGAGCCCATGGATGGAAAGCTATCGGGTTTGTATATGGATATACTTATCCCCGATCGCAGGGATAGCGATGGAGGGGGTTTGTGTCTGGATATACTTATCCCCGATCGCAGGGATAGCGATGGAGGGGGTTTGTGTCTGGATATACTTATCCCCGATCGCAGGATAGCGATGGAGGGGGTTTGTGTCTGGAACATTTATGCTTGAGTTCCTAGCTTCCTAGCTTCCTAGCTTCCTAGCTTTCTAGCTTTCTAGCTTTCTAGCTTTCTAGCTTCCTAGTTCCTTCCCCAATACCGCCTCAATTATCTGTTTGCGCGATATCTTCAAACTGGTTTGCTCGACCTCAGGCCAGAGATAGTATTGGCGAGGGCGTTTAAAGCGGGCGGCTTGGCTGCAGACTAAGGTATCTAGCTCACTTTGCTGCGGGATATAGCCCTTGATGATCGCGGCAGGCAAGTTACCAAACTCGTCATGGGCCAGAGGAAAGATGATAGCCTCTTCAATCTCTGGGTGCTGCTTGAGTATCGCCTCTATCTCTTCTGGTTGGATATTTTCACCACCAGAGATAAACATGTTGTCACAGCGACCTAAGATGCACAGGTTGCCGTCATCATTCCAATAACCTCTGTCTTTGGTAAAAAACCAGCCATCGGGACCCACTGGAAGTGTTATCTGTTTTTCATTCTTTGTTAGAGCATGAGTTTGAGGATCGGTAACAGAATGCTCAGGAGGATGAGGCGTGAGATAACCCAGGAAGAGTGTTTTTCCCCTGACATAGATCTTATTATCTTGAATCTTAAGTTCTCGTCCCGGTAGTAGATGACCACTACTGCCATCTTCATTGGCATAACCTGTGGTGATTTGAGAGCCCATCTCTGTCATACCATAGCTGGTAAAACTAGGTACATTTAACGTTTTCAATTGAGCTAAAAGAGTTGAAGATATTGCCCCGCCTCCAAGCAGAAGCGCCTTAACCAATTTAAGACTGCTGGGGTCTTGTTTTAATAGCCTGATCAGCTGAGTCGACACCAATGAGAGATGGGTGATCTTATCTCTGGCTAATTGCTCCGAGATTTTTGACTCTCTATCTTGTAATACCACAGATGCGCCAGCTAAGACGCAGCGGTTGATGATTGCCAGACCGCCAATATGAAACATCGGCAAGGTTAGCAGCCAGCTATCACTGGATTGCAGAGGTATGAAGCAGCGGGAGCCTTCGGCATTTTCAATATGGTTATTGAGGCTGTGCAACGCGGCCTTGGGCTGACCTATGCTACCCGAGGTGAGAATAATATTGACGGGGAGCTTGGCATCGATGCTTTTTGCAAGGGAGTCGCTCGATAGGCTCATGTCTATGGCTAAGACTAGTTTTGTATGGGTTAGTAGGTCCTGGCTTAATAAGTCTTGATGCAGCTCTCCCGCCCAGACATGGCTCAATGCATATCTCTCGACGAGCTCGGTTAGCTGTGTCTGAGGAAAGCGTGGTGAGAGTGGGCAAAAGAGTATGCCTTGATCGATACATGCCCAGTAAAGCATGATCAATTCGACTGAGTTATTGTCAATACAGGCGAGCCTGTCTCCTCTTGTTAAGCCTGCGGCTAGAAGTTGCTCACCTAGGCATATGACCCTCTGACTCAGGGATAAATAGCTGAGCGCCGTGTTGAGCCCCTTGCTGCGCCAGCTTATCGCTACCGCCTGTGGATGAGTGTTCGCCGACTGATGCAGGGGAGAGATAACAGGGACTCGTTGCAAGGGACCTCCTCTACCTAGACAGATTTTATCAAGTTGAGATCATCACACCTAAGGCATTTAGTCTTGCCAGACTCTATGATCAAATCTGTGCTAAATGCGCCTAAAGTATCTAGCCCCGGAGCCTCATCAGGCGACATTATCTGGTTTAATCTTGCTAAAGCCTCAATGCCTAAGCTGGCCTCTAGGCTGGAGCTCAATATGGTTCGCACGCCATATAGGTCGGCTTGATGCTGTAATTTTTGTATCTTCTCTAATGTGCCCATTAGCATAGGCTTGATGATTAGCGCCGTTAGGCCAGGCTGCATTTCAAACTTGAATGTTGGCTCGTTAAGGGTTTCATCTAATGCCCAGGGCATGCCTATGGCTCGATAGAACATTGGGTTATCGTTATGGTCGATGCAAGGCTCTTCTATGTACTCGATGGCGTGGATAGGCAGACAGGCGGCAAATTCGATGGCCTGCTCTAAGGTGAAGCCACGGTTGGCATCGAGTCTGAGTTTTAGATCGGGTCTTATGGCCAGCACTTGATGGACAAGCTGGATCTCTTCTTCCAATGAGGCTTGGGCGACTTTTATCTTAACCGAATGTGTGTCCCTGCTTAGGGCGCGAACTCGGTCGTGCAAGGTGCTAATGGGATCGCCTTCCGTGTGATAGATGAGCGGGATGACAGTATTTTTCCGCTGTGACAGGCCTGAATCATCGAGTTGGCCGATAAGCTTGGCATAGAGCAGACTCAGGCCGAATGCGAGTGACGGGTATTGCGTCTCATCGGCTAGATCTAACAGATGGATTAGCGGCTTATCTATGAGGGAGTCGAGTCGCTCTACTAGCTGTTGGCTAACATCTTCCATGCTTTCCTGACTGAAGCCCATCAAGGGATGACCATCAATATCCAGGCCAGACAATGGACTTATCTCAACTAACTCGGTGCGTAAGTCTGCTGTTTTCGCGGCTTCCGAGTTGCCCTTTACTTGCAGCCTGAGAACCAGTCCGCTACGTTGATCGATTCGCTGTTTGCCGACGGGAAGCAGTTTATCCAGAGGGATCTGGTAAGAATATAGCTGAGCCGAGGAGATGATCATTGAGGAGTCTCTGTGAGTTGTAATATCAATTGCTGACAAAATTTATCCGTAGCAGCCAGATGCACATTATGCCCGGCTTGCTCGAATTGATGCACTGTTAATTGTGACTTGTGCTGCCAGTCTAGTGCCAGGGCTAAAAACTTACTGTCATTTTTTCCAACGTAGTAATGACAGGGAGTTGGGATCTGATTGGGTAACTGAGATAGATCTTCTTGAACGGCCAGGGATGTTGCCAGGTAGATAGACTGCAGTCCTTGAGCACAATTTTTGCTGCGCGTTTCGACCAAGGCTTGGCGTTTGGACTCAGATAGCTCGGAAAATACGCCTTGTTGATACCAGGCATTGAGAAACTTATGCATATTCTGGCAAGCGAGTCTGGCGTTCCACATCTCATCGTTGCTGAGTCTGGCTTGTCTATCTCTGCTGCAGGTGAGTCCGGGGTGAGCGGACTCTAGATGTAAACTGAGGATCTGCTCGCTGTATTGCCGGGCAATATGCAGCGAGATACGGCCACCGAGTGAGTATCCCAGTAGATGGTATCTGTTTATGTCCAGAGCCGATATGGATTGATGAACTTGAGTCGCCACCCGATACAAGCCAGGAGTGTCGAGTGTCAGTGCTGGGCTGTCTCCGTGTCCTGGCAAGTCGATGCAGATGCAGTAAAAATGTTTGCTCAGTTCAGGTAGCACAGAGGCCCAATCGGCTCCACTCCCCAGGAAGCCATGGATCATGACCAGAGCCGGTTTAATTTTGTTACCGTGGCAAGTCAAGGCCAGCATTAGTTTTGCTTGACCCAGGAAGCGATTTTAGCAATCTGTTGACTGGCCTGATCTTGCGCCACTGTCACTTCGATAACTGAGGGACCATTAAATTCAATGGCATCCTGATAGGCTGCATGGAAACCCTCGATATCATCGACCTGGTTGTAGGCTATGCCAAACATGGCGGCACCATAACCAAACTCCAAGCCATGGGAGAGGCGGTAGTAATCGTTTCTTAACTTCTCATCTTGGATTGGTAATAAGTTGAAGATGTTACCGCCATCGTTGTTTAAGATCACCAGGACAAAAGGTGTCTTCATGGTACGTGCTATGGCAAGGGAGTTAAGATCGTGCAGCTGGGATATATCGCCTATGACTAAGGTGGTTAACGTCTTGCAGTGCTTGGCTATGCCACAAGCCGTTGCCAATAGCCCATCGATACCAGATGCTCCTCGGTTCGTGTAAACCGAGCCGTATTCCGGGGTCATAGGGGCAAACATATCATAGAGACGCACGGGCAGGCTGTTGCCAATAAATAACTGCTGTGATGGTGTCTGTGATTTGGCGATGCTACGTATTACCATGGCCTCACCAAATTCACCATTGTCTATCTGGTGCTGGAACAGGGTTTCCAGGCTGTCATTGACTTGAGTCAGCTGCAGAGCCCAGTTGACCTGTGAAGATCTAGGCCATGGCAGTGAGGCAAATGTGTGCAGATCACACAGCCATACTTGTTTGGTGCTATGGCTGGGATCTAGCTGCATCTGTGCTGGCAGGACTTGCCAATAACGCTTCCATTTTTGCTCCGCAAGATAGCTGATTAATCGTTTCGATATCAGACGACCACCGAAGACTAAGACGCGTTCGGCCTGTTGTAAAATCGCCTTGGCCTTAGGCTGATCGAGTAATTGGTCTATATTGCCAATAACGCTTGGGTGTTGTCTGAGCTGAGACTGAGCATCTGTGAGCAGTGGCCAACCAAGCTTTTGTGATAACAGGATCAAGGCTTCCGGTGATTCTTTAGGGGATAGAGTGCCGGCAATGATCACCCCCTTGCCATGAACGAAGCGTGCCAAGGATTCTTGGCTGGGTATGCTCTGCAATTTAGCACTGGAATATTGAACATAGGATTGACTGGTATCTTGCCAGATTCCTAAGGTACTCAGGTATTTGGTAAAGTTGGCGCTCATGGTGGAAGGGTATAAGGGTTCTCGGTACATGCAGTTGATGTGCACGGGTCGACTCTGATTACTGATGGCTTCATCTATCTTAGCCAGGAGAGATTCGGGGCGAATAGCGAGATCCGGTGTAGGTAGGTTTATCTGTTTAGCGTACTGAGAAAAAATTGCTGGCTGCACTATGGCTTGATTGGCGCCGCAGTCGAGAAGTTCCGGTGGTCTATCTCCTGACAGTACGATGAGAGGGACATGGGTCAACCAGGCTTCAATTATCGCAGGATAAAGGTTGGCAACAGCGGTTCCCGATGTGGTAATTATCGCGACAGGAGCCAGGCTTGCTTTGGCTAAACCTAAAGCCATAAACCCCAAGCCTCGTTCGTCAAAATGCAGATGTTGTTGCAACTTCGTCTGTTTAGCGGCGGCCAAGGTCAAGGGAGTCGAGCGCGAGCCCGGTGCCATACACACATGTTGTACCCCCAAACGCGCAAGCTCCTCTAAGATCAGGGTGCCCCATAACAAGTTAAGTTCGGCTGTCTTTTCGATCTGCATAGATAGTTACCATAAAGTTGATATCGCTAGTCTAGCGTGAAGTTGGGGGGATTTCTAAGCTAAACCACATAGTTTATGCATTAGTTAGCTTTCTAGTTCGTGGTCAATGAACTCTAGGTGTGAAATTAATTTATTCGTCCCGGTTATCTATCCACTCACTCATGACCACATGGGTTTTTATTTTGATGATATCGGTTTGGGAATCGATAAACTCTCTGATCTCATGGAGGCGTTTCATCGAAGGGGCCCGCACATAGACTAAGAGATCCATATCTCCAGTGATCCCCCGGCAAGTCACTACCTCGGGAATGGAATGGAAAACGGGAACAACATCGGCACAACGCGGGCATCTGTGCTGGATCTCGAAGTAGGCAGATACTCCCTCTTTTTGCGATTCGCTAAGTAGTACCTGGTAGCCACGTATGATACCTGTGCTCTCGAGCTTCTTAATTCGCTCGGAGACAGCCGAACGAGACAAACTCACTGCCTCGGAGATGTTGGATATGCTCTGTCTGGCATTTTCTCTTAACGCCTTGATGATCGCCTTATCGAACTTGTCTAATTGATCCACCTAATACTCCTGATCACCTATGTGTCGCTGTTACTTGTTGCCAACTATTTGTCGGAAATAATGACTATAACCGACGTTTTGTCGGCGCATAACTCAAATCCGTTGGTTGAATACGACAGTTTGTATCGAGAGCTAAGTTTATACTAATGGAGCATATCCCCATAGTTATGGGGGTGTGAAAAGTATTTAGGCCAAATTTAACTCCATAATTATATCAGCCTTGCACCAACGATTTGATGGTTGTCTGTGATATTAACAATCAATAGGGTAGGGCTGCTATAGCAGTATAAGGGCAAGGTAGATGGATCAGATAAAGGGAACAATTGGGCGCTGGCAGGGGGCAGGCTTGATGGCGACAACGTTATTGGGCACAGGAGTATTTATCTTGCCACAGATGACGATAGCAACGGCAGGTAATGATGCCTTACTCGCATGGCTGCTACTAACGCTTGCAATCATACCAGTCACACTGATTTTTGGTCGATTAGCCGGGGCTTTTCCCCATGCCGCCGGACCTGCATATTTTGTCGAGAAGGCATTTGGTCGGACTGCGGGGAGAACGATAGGATTGATTTTCCTCTTGGTGGTGCCACTCGCTGCCCCTGCCGCTATCTTAATGACATTTCAATTTGTCGATGCCATGGTGCCAGTATCAGGCTGGAGTCAGATAGCTATGGAGCTAGGCTTGCTAGTTTTGCTATTTTTACTTAATTTCAGAGGTATACATGTCTCTGCCAAGCTGCAATTTGTACTGACAATAGCCATTGTCAGTGTTGTGGTCTTGATGTTTGGTGCCGGTGGATTGAATCTGCATAAGCTGGAGTCTATATCTAGAGTAACCTCCAGTGATGCAAGTTTAATCATGGCTGCTGCAGGTATCGCTTTCTGGAGTTTCTTAGGGGTGGAAGCCATGACTCATTTGGCCAATGACTTTAAAGATCCTAAGAAAGACATGATCCCTGCCATGATGATAGGCACTGTCTTAGTGGGAGTGGTTTATCTCGCGTGTACAGGACTCTTACTGATGACCCCAGTTGAGACTGGGACAGGTTTAGCCATGGTAGCAAGCTTCGATAACCTGCTTGGTGGTTATGGTGCTCAAGTGATTGGTATTTTAGGCATAGCGGGTGGTTTGGCGACTGTAAATGTATATACGGCCAGCGTTTCTCGCTTGTTGTGGAGCTTTAGTCGGGAGGGCATATTGCCGGGTTATTTTGCTTCTCTCAATCGCCATCAGGTTCCTGCAAGAGCGCTGGCTGCCGTGTTACTCGCCATGGCCTTAGTCATAGTCTTAACCCATATTTCGGGCCAAGAGCTTGAACATCTGATTGCATGGACCAATGGTGTGTTTGTTATCATTTATCTGATGTCTATGCTCGCCGCGGCAAAACTACTGAGTAAGCGTTACTTACCTCTGGTGGCGATAGGCAGTCTGTTCTGCATCATGCTTGGTTTTGCCTTGGGGTCGAGCATGCTATATGCGCTGATCATGATCTTAGTGGTTGCACCGATTTTATGGTGGCAGAAGAATCATCTCTCACGTAAGCAAGAGCTGCAAGCTGCCTAGGTTAGCTTATTGTGGAAAGCTCCGAATTTGCCATAAATAAACGGGATTCTGTGAGAGATAAACCTGAGCATATTCGGATTTTCTGTTCTATATTTTTAACTCTAAGTTAAATGATTTGTGGAGGATATAGAATGGATTCAGCCGCATTACTCAGTCATATAGATGAGTTACCACGCTTACCTAAGGCGGTCAGCGAGTTGCTCGATCTGGTTAACAATGATGCTGCCTCGGTGGCAGAAATAACCGAAAAAATCTCTCACGATCCCCTCGTCAGCGCCCGAATTTTACGGCTAGTCAATTCGGCTCATTATGGTCGCAGCAGGGAGGTAGGTTCAATAGATGAAGCTGTGGTTCGTTTGGGTATGCAAACCCTGAGAACCTTAGTAATAGCATCGGCGGTAATTGGTGCCGTGCCTATTATCGCAGGTATTGACCTGGGTGAGTTCTGGGGGAAAACATTCGAGGTTTCTCTCTATGGGCAGGAGCTTGCCAAGCGATGTGGTGCAGCTCCGGATACGGCATTTACCTGTGGCATATTGCACGATATTGGTGAGCTGCTCATTGCCACAATCGAGCCTGATAAATCGGCTAAAATTCGTGAGCTCGCTGCCAATGGTGATAAAAAGTCACTCATAGAGCAAGACATCTTGGGCTATGAGTCGGCAGATGTTGCTGCATTATTGGCAAAAAACTGGAATTTCTCCCCTGAACTTGTCGAAGGAATAAAGTATCAAAACCATCCCTATAAAGCCGATCCCTTCTCTAAGCAGGCGGCGTTATTAGCGCTTTCTCATATAGTGTTAGATGAGTGGGATGAGGTCGATGAAAATGAGAGAACCAGTTGGCTATCCCAACAAGCGACGGCTGTAGGTTTGAAAATGGAAGTTGGGGGGCTACAGGATAAGATACTAGAATTGAGAGGCAAAGGCTTGGATATTGCCAAGCAATTGACCTAAATTTCAATATCCACAATGAGTCTATTCCTGGGTAAGTATCAGGGCTCAGCCTCCTAACAGCTAGCCGCTAAGCTTGACTGTCCATGGCCAAATTACGCATCTGTATGAGTTCACTGTGTCTCAGATACAGTAGGTCTGCGGTCCTGCGAATGATCTGATCTTCATATTGGCACAGCTGACCGTCGGCATAGGCTAGCTTCCACATGGCTAATATCAACTTCTGTTTCTGTTCGACGTCACACTGCTCGTTTATCTCTTTGGTGAATTCATAGAGAGAGATCGAGTCGCCTTGTATCTTCTTAGCTTCATCGATGAGAACTTCAGCTTCTGCCTGTGTCAGAGATAGGGCCTTAATCATGAGTTGTGGCAGTAGTTCTGCTTCCTCCTCACTCAAGGTCTCATCGGCAAAGACGACTTCGAGCAGTAGACTCACGGCGGCTAAATCTAATTGGCGGGCTTTCTCTTCCGGTGTGATGGCTTGTGAGTGTGACGTTAGAAATTGTTTTAATTTAGCTAACATAAAAGACCCTGTCGATTTGAAGTGAGTTCAGAATAAAGGGTTAGAGTAAAAGATGAAATAAGAGTTCACTTGTAAACTAGATACAATAATGAATCTTACTTCATCTCCTTTTCCCTTAGCTGCAAGCTTAAAGAATGACGCTCAGGCCTTTCATAAGCATATCTGTGGTTCCTTCACCGGCATTGGCATCTAAGTAGCCTTTAACTATATCAACCATAGGGGCTGCGAGTTCCTTAGATATTCCAAGTTTTTCGAAGGCGTCGTAAACCTGAGCACCGCCTTGAAGTGAGCTGCCCAGATCGCCAGCTTTTGCTAGTAAACCTGACATACCAGATTCGTTATCCAAGGCTGGAGCCGCTGATAATAGGCTGTCTATACCTGGAATGGCACTGGCGATAGAGCTAAAATCATTACCGCCCAGTGTAGATTTAGCCAGAGAAAGTAAGCTGCCTAATCCGCCTTCAGCCTGAGACTTATTGAGTCCTAGCTGTGACATGACACTGCCTACAAGATCATTGCTTTGGGTCTGTACGACTTGGGGTTTTGCTTCTTCCGCTGAAAAGAGGTTATCAAACCAACCTGCAGTCGCTGGGGTGCTTAAAGTCGTGCTAGCGAGTAGTAGGCCGATCACTGCTGATAGTTTCATTTTTTCTTCCAATGGTTAATTAATTCAATTGTTGCAAGCATTCTAGCTTTTTTAACAATAGTATTGCATCTATTTTACCGTTTCAGCTCAGTAATGTGGTATTTCATCGGTGCAAAAAGTATCAAATTTCGGTATCCTAGCTGCCTTATTCTGCTTATTTAATTATCTATTGGAAACACCCATGCCATTGTCTGCGATATTAACAGAAGCCTATAACTTCTTTCGTAATCATATTAGCCAGTTAGCCGTATTAACTGTGCCTATTTTATTTGTTCAGGTAGGTATTCAGTTGTGGCTAAGTATGGAGATCAGGGGGGCCGATCTAGAAAACCCTCAGTTTGGTGCCTCACACATGGCGGCCATGATGGCCTTGTTGTTGGTCTTTTCACTCTTAATCGCAGCCTTTACTATCTTCTTAGAGATCCGCTCACAGGGTCATGAAGCGAGTACAGCACTGATATTGAAGACCAGTTTGAACTTCGTTCCTGGTTTGTTACTGGCTGGTGTATTCTCAGGCTTAGCTATTCTCGCTCCTGTGATGATTTTTGCAGCCTTCGGCCCCTTGTGGCTAATCGGGCTCACCATGAGTATCTATATCTTTGCCAGACTCGCCTACGTGAATTTTATGATTGTCGTCGAACGGTTAACGCCATTCGAAGCGATTAAGGCGAGTTTTAAATTTAGTGGTCCAATAGCGTTTAAGACCCTGATGGTACTTATGCTATACATACCTCTATCTCTCGTGGGAGGCGCAATTTCGGCTCTGGTTGATTCATTTTTTCCTGCTCAGCTGATCGTCGAAGTGTTTATTGCCTTCATAGGTCTATTCATCAATGTGGCACTTTTCCGTTTGTATATGGTGTCACGCCCTAACAAGGTAGATGGCGAAGCTTAAGCGATAAATTGACAGATCCGCTGACTGGCTCCTAAGGAGTCAAGTTTGCGGATCAAAATCTATCGGGAAAAATGCCAGGATTAACAGAAAACCTGCCTAGATGCGCACATAACTTGGCTTATCCAGCCTGCTCTAGCTAGCCTAAAAGCGAAACAGCATCTTGCTGATTAATACCTCTATATCCCCATGGCGATAGGTTTAACTCCTCCTGTTTAACCCCTCCTAGTTAGTTGAAATTGAAATTCTGCCAAGCCAATTGTTGCATACAATATGCAATGTGTTACATTTATGTTATTCGGGCTGAGAGGGCATTAAATTGCTGACACGTGCAGAAGAGAGACAACACAGGGAAGGTAATCATTATGAATGATCAACAGTTTAATCAGGAACTCAATGATATTGCTGAGTCTTATGTCAAGTTGGTGCTGGCTATCGGCCTGCATGATCCCTTCTATGTTGATGCCTTCTATGGCCCTGAAGTCTGGCGGTTGGAGTGTAAAAAACTCACCCTGTCAGAGCTGCATAAAATGGCAAAGGCGCAACTCAAGTGCTTGAATAATCTCGATCTATACCTTATCAATACTAAACTTATTTCCAGACTGAATTTCTTAAATAAACAAGTCTCGTCTGTGGTTTACTATCTGAGCCATCTTCAAGGAGATATAGGCAGTTTCGATGTTGAATCTGAAGGTTTATATGATACTCAATCGCAAAAGTTCGGTTTATGTTCATTCGAGTCGATACAAGATGAATTAGATAAGCTGCTACCGGGGAAAGGAGAGTTAGCCGAGAGGTTTGAACAATTTAGAGCAGAATTTATAGTGCCTCAGAGTAAGATCCCTGCTGTATTCGAAGCCTCAGTAGATAAGGCGAGGGCGCTCACTGGGGCCCATATTGAACTACCCGATGAAGAAAGCTTTAGTATCGAATTTGTCACCGATAAAATCTGGACCGCCTATAACTGGTATCAGGGTAACTATAAGAGTCTCATTCAGCTTAACCAAGATCAGCCTCTCTATATTGAGCGGTGCCTAGAGCTTGCCAGTCATGAAGGTTATCCAGGTCACCATGTATTTAATCTGTTGCAGGAGAGAGACTTAGTCAGAACCGAACAATGGATCGAATATGCAGTCTATCCTCTCTACAGTCCTATCTCTTTTCTCTCGGAAGGCAGTGCTAATTATGGCTTGAGCCTTATTATGTCTAAGCAAGAGGTGATCGATTTCGAACGTGACATCTTGATGCCACTGGCGGGGATCCAAGGGGATATTGAGAAGTACCATAAAGTCCTAGCTTGTTATAAGAAACTAGCCTATTTGGATAATTTGGTCTGTGAGCAGTTGACCGATGGTCATATCAGCGAAGAGGATGCGCAAAACCTGTTGATCAAATATGGTTTATATACTCATTCAAGAGCGAAGCAGAGGGTTAAATTTTATCTCTCTAATCGAGCCTATGTGATTAATTATAATCATGGAGAAGAGAGCGTAGCCCGCTGGGTAGAAAAAGATGGCGAGACGAGGAAACATGAACACTGGAAGCGTTTCGAGGCGCTGTTAAAGCGGCCTCTGACAGCTTCACAATTTAAGGTTTAAGCGTTTCTTAGCACCAAGCTTTCATGTCGGCCTATGTAAGGTTAAATCCTACTAGCTTGGATCGTGCTCGTAAGTGCGTCCTTGGTGGGGTTTAGCTTGGTGACGATTATCTGTAAAGGCATTATCGGTAAATATTGGCTGACTCTGGTGTTCGCTAGGGGTTGAGAAACTGTCTTGTTGCTGGCTGCTGGCATTAGTACTCTGGGCTTGCTGCTGTTGAAACTTAGCTAGCTGCCTCTTAAGAAATAGGCGACCAAATAGGCTTAACAAGATAAAGCTGATAGCACCGAATAATAGTAGGAATGGCAGAGCTATAAGCGCTAAGGTGATGACTAGAATACCGATAGCGAATGCCATCCAGCCTTTTACTCCGGAGAATCTTGCCTGGAATGGTGATTGCTGAAATTGACTATAGATCATAAAAACTCCAAAAATTAACTCTGTCCAGTCTGCATATTTAGTAACCTAAGATCACGTTAAATTCAGTTAATCTGGCTGCGAATATGTAACAGATTGTCTGTAAAGGCGATAATCCTCTCTGTATCACTATGATAAACCTGCTTGGGTTAATCTAAGCTGAATGGGCGACGAGTTATTAAAATTCTCGTTATTTCAGCTTTGTATTATCTCAAGTCTAATTACCAAGAGTCTCGTTATCGAAAGCCTCGGCGACACTCTTGCATATGGTTTCCCGGATCCATTTATGGCCGGGTTCTTCGTTATTACGAGAGTTCCAAAGCAGCACATAGGCCAATGGAATAAATTCGAATGGCAAGGGTAGCTCGACCAGTGGATACAGCTTGCCGGCATGGCGGGCAAAGCTGGATGGTAAGGTGAATATCAGATCGCTATGGGCGCACACACTTGCCGCGCCATAAAAGTCAGGTACTGTGGTGCTGAGCCTACGTCTATGGCCCAAGTTTGCCAGATGATAGTCCAGTGCCCACCAGTCATTACCTTCACAGCGCACCTGTACATGTGACATCTCTAGATAGATCTCTAGATTCCATTTACCTGCTTTAAAGGCTGAAATTATTGGATGATTTTCTCTGACCAAACAGATCTGCTTGTCGGTAAACAGGGTCTTGTGAGCTATCCCATCGGGAAGCCTGTCAATTTTTAAATCAGATTGTGGATGAAGATCTCTGCCTGAAATACCGAAATCTATCTGTCCCTTCTGTAGGGCCTGCATGGATTGCCCCATCCATACATAGGTATCGAGTTTGAGGTTCGGTGCATTATTGAGTAATGGCCCGATAAAATATGGCAATAAGGTTTCATAGGCACTCTCAACCATAGCAAAGGAAAACTGACGGTTGCTGCTTGCTGGAGTGAAACTAGGAGGTTGTGTCAGTTGATATAGTCCCTGAAGCATATCTGGTAACTTCTGGCCAAGTTGCACTGCATGAGCTGTAGGCTTTAATCCGTGGGCGGTACGATGAAACAGAGGGTCCCCCAGAGTATCGCGTAGGCGATTAAGACTCTTACTGAGTGCAGACTGACTCAGGTGCAGACGACTGGCTGCACGGGTAACGCTTTGCTCTTCCAGCAGTACCTGCAATATGACCAGCAGGTTGAGATCGATACGGGCCAGATTATCCAGATTCATTAGTTATTCCTTAAAGGAAATTCAGTTCTGAAATTATACCATTTCTGTTCATAACATCACTGAGCTAAAATTAAGCCATAGAATAATGTTTCATCTTGAGAAAAATAATGCGTCGAAATTTGTTACCTATACTCATGTCTATGGTGGTGTTAAGTCCATTGGCCATAGATATTTATCTGCCCTCTATGCCGACCATGGCAGCCGAGTTTTCTATCACATCGAGTGAAGTCCAATCGACCTTAGTGTTGTTTCTATTTGCCATGGGTGTAGGGCAAATACTCATTGGCCCGTTAGCGGATCGTTATGGACGTCGTCCTATCGCCATCTTCGGTGTTCTACTCTACGGAGTCAGCAGCCTATTTGCGGCCATGGCCATGGAGTTTCATTGGCTACAGCTGGCCAGGGTACTTCAGGGGCTTGCAGCTTGTTCGACATCAATAGTCGTCTTCAGTGCGGTGCGAGATTGCTTCAGCCCTAAAGAGGGCGCGCGATATTATAGTTATCTCAATGGGGTCATCTGTGTGATTCCCGCATTGGCTCCGACCTTAGGCGGTTTACTGGCATTGCAGTTTGGCTGGCGATCGACCTTTATCTTTATGACACTCTACGCCATAGTGATTATGTTAGTCGTAGGGTACCGTTTACCGGAAACACGACCTAAAAATACAGATACCACAGGCCCGCTTTATCGTTGGTCACGTTACAAGCCCGTACTCAGTGAGCCTCATTTTATGTTCTATGCCTTATGTTGCATGGCTGGTATGGCGGCAATTTTGAGCTATGTTTCCTATGCGCCAGTTTGGTTAATCGATCACTTAGGCATGTCAGAGCTGACATTCAGTGGCCTATTTGGCCTCAATGCTGCGGTCAATATAGCAGCCTGTTTCTTGGCTCCTATGGTAATTAACAAGCTAGGCAATCGTCCCACAGTCATCTTGGCCCTGTGTACCATGTTGTTATCGGCAGTGTCTCAGGTGTTGGTTCAGACCTGGGGACCACAAGCGGGTCTAGCAGCAGCATTTAGCTTTATGCTACCTATGATCTTGCTCTGTATCGGTTTCGCCCTCTTGCTTGGTCCTGCAACTAGCATGGCTTTGTCGGCATTCGGCGAGCGAGCCGGAACGGCAACGGCCATGCTTGGATTTATTCAGATGAGTGGCGCTTCTCTGTTGGCTGGACTCGTACAACAAACGGATCTGACGGCGCCCTATGCGGTTGCGCTGGTGATGGGGGGCTTAGCCATTATGTTATTAGCTATGCTAGCCATGCCACGCTTAGATCATTGGCATCAGGAGCAGCATGCTAATTAAGACGAGTTCATAGTGACTAGGTCCTAGAATCTAGGAGCTAACTTATATCAAATAACACCCTTTGCCTGCCAACTGCTAACCACAGGAGGCGGGCATTTTTTTATGTCAGGAACATTTATGACTACAAGTCAGGGGTCAATTATGTTCCTGACATCATGACATCATGACGGCATTCCCTAAATCCACATAGGCTAAGGGGCGTTGTGGGATTTATATATGGACCTTTCTATTTAAAAAGAGTTATTTCTAGATGGTATATAAGAGAATTTATGCGTGTCGGGTTCAAGATACAGTTTGTACCTCATGTCGGTTACACTAGTGCTTCTATTTATGGATTAAAAAAAGAGAGCCCTGTGGCCCGCCCTAACTGCCCCAAATGTCATTATCCCTTGAAGGCTTGTCTCTGCGAGAGCATAGAGCTTATGCGAGTATCCACAGAGCTTATAGTGTTGCAAGACCCCAGCGAAGTCGGACATGCTAAGAATAGCGTGCGCTTGTTATCCCTGGTTATTTCGGAGACGCGGGTCTTAGTCGGTGAAGGACCTGATGATTTTGCGGAGCTGCGTCAATATCTCGATGCCAGTACCAAGCCTGTGTATCTGGTTTACCCTTCCGATAAGAGTAAGAATGCCGAGGAGGAGCGATTCGATGATGAGGTTATCTTGCTACTGCTAGATGGAACCTGGAGGAAAGCCTATAAGCTATTGCAGCTCAATCCTTGGTTGCTTCAATATCCTTCCCTGCATCTGGATCTGCAGTCCGGCTCGAATTATACCATTCGTAAGGCGAGTCGTAGCGATAGTCTCTCGACACTTGAGGCGGCGGCCATGATGCTCAAGGCCATAGATCCAAAAATGAGTGTGACGCCTTTAACTCGAGCATTGAGCGCCATGGTGAATCAACGCCTTAACTCTATGCCAGCGAGTGTGAGAAAGCGCTACGAGTCATAATAATCGCAATAATGCGCTTCTTTATCTGTTTGGGTTTGAAGGTATTCTAGCCTGACTACAAGTGTTTAGCTGAAGCTAGTCTAGATATTAGATGAGTTCTTAGATCCATCCCCTTACTTTCACTACTCTCCCGCCCTTGCCCTTTCCCTAGCCCCTGTTTAGGTGTTAATTCAGTTAAAAATGCATGCTCTCTATTAGTACAAGATTACAGTTGAGTTAAAAATAATTTTATATTTTGTTGCTCAATAAAAAAGTGGGTTTTTCTGATAGATAACGGATGTTTAGAGTGATATTACCTGCGCATATATATGACGCAGAGGTTAATATATGGGGCTGTAGTGCTTTGTTTTTGCGGGAGAGCTTGGTGGGTATTTGTAAACAGGAATTTGATCTTGTGCTTGAAGGGACTTGTCTATGACTAAATTTAAAAACGCATCATCTATTGGACTATATTCCTTGTTAGTGTTCATCATAGCAATAGTAACTTCCTATCTTTACGCTTTCAGGCTAGTTACCAATGAGGTGGAAGCCGATTCGGAGCAATTGCTTAATTTTATTGAACATAAGCTGAGCGTTTCTGTAAAAAACCTAGAGAAGCTGAATGAAGTCGATTTTGCGGGCTGTGATTCTAAGGGACGGGAAACCCTAGAGGAGTTTCTATTCGATCATCTTGTCGCCGGCTTATTCCTCATCAGGCACCTTGATTCACCGCCCTGGATTTACTGCTCTGTAGTGGGCAATGTGGCGGTATCCCAAGGTGACAGAGATCTAAATAACGTCACTTATTTAGATAAGAATAAAAAAAGAACCATCTCTGTCATGGGATACGATTGGCAGGGGATAGAGAAGAAAGATCTATTTTTAACTCTCGAGACCGAAGATCGTATTAATGCCGTGAGAATAGCATTGGAAGATAGTTATTCTTTTTTTGAAGACTTGTGTGTTGATTGTCGGCATGTGGAAGTCAGGCTGGCTAATGGTGACTTGATCCTGGATCTAGGTGGGGTAGTGGGCAGTGCCGTACTGAATGAAATTAGAGTCCCTAGCCGAGAATTTCCAATATATATCGATGCCGTGGTGGGTAGAAAGCGGGTAATTGGGGCAATGCTTAACTCCCTGAGTTTAACCATTCCAATTTCTATCGTATTCAGTTTACTCTGCTTTTACATCATTCATTTAATCGGAACCCAACATTACTCTCTGGGATATAGATTAACATTGGCTGTGAAAAGGCGGGAGTTAGTCGCTTTCTATCAACCTATTATCGATGCGCAAACAGGTTATATTGTGGGTGCTGAAGCCCTAGTTCGCTGGATTAAACCCAATGGCTCGGTTGAGTCTCCCGGGGCATTTATTCAAACTTTAGAGCAGAGTAAACTTATCAATAAGGTGACTCTGCAGCTAGTTAATAATATGCCGAATGATCTTGCTGAGGTGCTGCAATGCTCACCGAATTTTCGTTGCAGTATCAATTTGGTACCTCAGCATCTTGAGTTACCATTTTTTGCCGATGAACTTGTTACCTTATCCAAGAATGGCTATCCCTGTCACCAGCTAGCAATAGAAATTACCGAAAGGTTACCGCTGAAAGATTTGCGAGAAGCGGGGATGAATGTCGAGAAGATGAAGGCCTTAGGTGTCTGTATCGAATTAGATGATGCGGGAACGGGTTATGGTGGTGCATCTTATCTGCAAGAGTTGAATATTGATGTGATTAAGATAGATAAGTTATTTGTCGATACGCTAATCATCTCTCCGGATCGCACTCAAGTATTAGATGCTAATATTCAAATGGCAAAGACCTTAGGTATGCAGATAATTGCTGAAGGGGTGGAAGAGCCTTCTCAATCTAAAGCTCTGCTTGAGAAGGGGGTACGCTTTCAGCAGGGGTACTTGTTCGCACAACCTATGTCAGCCGTTGAATTTGTAAAGTTCTGGCGTATTCGTCAGGAGTCATATGCCGATCAATTTTTGAATAGCACTCAGGTACCTAGCCTAGTGGGTGAATTTAAGGAGGAATAAATGAAATTGTTATTTAACAGCCAAACAAGGAAGGGCATTAAGGGCTATATACTCATGCTGAGCTGGGGCTGCTTATTGATTTCGACCTGTACTTTGGCGTCAGATAAGCAAACTTTGATTCAGAAAGCCGATGGGGCTCGGGAGCAGTCCCGAGAGATTGAGCAAGATCAGCTACAAAAAGCCAGGGATGCAGCGGGTGAGACCCAGGCGCGAGAAAAAGAACTCTACAATAAAATGCACGCCAATGACTGGGAAGCAAAGCAGATGAAGAAGGCGAAACAGCAATTTAATGAGCGTGAGTCTCGTGAGGATAAGTACCTGAGAGAGGCGAGGCAAGCGGCATCAAAAGAACGCAAAATACCTAAGCCGATTTAGGTGGACCGCTCTTCGGGGCTGCTACTGAGCAACTATCTATCAGAAAGGATAGCCAGATCTAAGCTATGTAGGGGTCACTTGACAGCTCAGGGCCTATCACACAAGATCCAGGTAACATCCATAAATCAAAGTAAACAATGGCTAAATCAATCGAGCAAACCATCAAGCAATGCCGCCACTGCAGTAAAAAGACCGTGCATCATCGAGCAAGCAGTAAAACCGGTTTGATCATGTTCCTGGTGCATATTGTGCTAACTATTGTTACCGCAGGGGTGTGGCTAGTGCTCTTATTGATCTGGATGCTGTTAAATACCAAAATCGGTGGTTGGTCTTGTCAGGAGTGTGGCAAATAAAAATAACGAATTGGGTTTTCTAGAAAAATTATTGCTTGAAGTAAAGCGATTCACTTGTGCTAAGTCTTACTGAAGAAGGTGATTAATAATCACTTTCTGCACCAAAAAAATCGGCTTCACTCTGCGGGCTATTTAAAGAGAATCCATACTGAGCCAGCTCTTTATCATATCCGATACTGTTTATGTTTTTAATCGTGATGGGAAGAGATAGAATTTCCATATCCGGCATCATCTTTACTTGTAACAAGTATGAGCCTCCTTTTTGTATGGCATAGGTCTTCTTACCGGTATAGGCACCACCATTGATCGATATATCACTTAGGTTACCCTGAGATAAGGGGCCTCTACGGAGCAGTCTTCATTTGCTGAGCTTGATACTGCCCTGAGTTCCGCTTCGACATTAACAGGAATTCTTGCGTCTTGCCTGAGTGCGACTTGTTGTCACTCTTGGGGATAATCTACCAGTAATCAGTAACCAGAGTTATTGATCAGCTTCTGAATATTCGTTTAAAAGCGATGACATTCGCATCAGGCTCTTCAGTCTTTACTATTCGAATCATCACGTCTTATCTTTGGCTACTAAATCTGTGTTTAAACCACTAACTAGCCTACATTTTCGATATAAATCTAGCCGTAAACCTAACAATAAAACTTAGGTGTTAAACCTATTAATTCTTATGGCGGGGAGGTGTAAGCATAGCTGCTTGATTGAAATTACAGCATTTTTAGCCTTTTATATGTGTGGGTTTCAGGCAGAAAGATAAGACTTAGATAATATTCAGAATCCTGTTACTTTCGTGGACCATGTTATTTACAATTTGTTTCTGTTTATTTACTTAAGTGCAGTTGAATTTCAACGAGTTTTAGCATTATATGTTCGACTTAGTGTGTCATTCCTATCGAGTCAGGATAAATAACTGGCCTTATGGGGTGTAGCAGAGAGTCAAACTGTTAGTTCAAACATAAAAAAGGGAGCGGAAAATGATTCGCAAAATTTTAGGGCTAGTACTTATGTTAGGGGCCCTAGCCTCAACATCCGTGCAAGCAACCCAAGCCGAAGACATCAAGAGTTTTACTCTGGATAACGGCATGAAAATAATGGTGTTGGAAGATTCATCGATTCCAAATGCCAACATGTATCTTTTTTGGAAAGTCGGGTCTCGTAATGAAGTGCCAGGTATCACAGGCATCTCTCATTTCTTCGAACATATGATGTTTAATGGCTCCAAAAAGTACGGTCCTAAGATGTTTGACCGAACAATGGAAGCTGCTGGTGGAGCTAACAATGCCTACACCACGGAAAACCTAACGGTTTATACGGATTGGTTTCCTGCCAATGCATTAGAGACCATCTTCGATCTGGAAGCCGATCGTATCGGCCATCTGGATATCGATGCAAAAATGGTAGAGAGCGAGCGTGGCGTGGTTGCCTCTGAGCGAACTACTGGTTTGGAAAATTCAAACTGGCGTACTTTGCAGGAAGAGATGAAAGGCATAGCCTTCAGGGCTCATCCCTACAGCTGGTCAGTGATCGGCCATGAGTCAGATATTACCGCCTGGACCTTGGACGATCTGGTGCAGTATCACAAGACCTATTATGCGCCGAACAATGCCGTAGTTGTCATTGCTGGTGATGTGAAGTTTGCTGAAGTTAAGGCGTTAGCCAACAAGTATTTCGCTCCCATTGCGGCCCAGGCGCCTCCCAGAGAAGTGACGACTATAGAGCCAGTGCAAAAAGGTGAGCGTCGAACTTATATTCAAAAGGCATCGGTAAGTACACCTAATGTCATGCTCGCCTATCATGTACCAGCTACGTCACATGAAGATTACTATGCTCTGGATCTGCTTTCCTCTGTGCTCAGTGAGGGCAATAGCTCCCGCCTGTATCAGTCTTTAGTGGAGAAGCAAGTTGCCATCGAAGTCGAAACTTACCTGCCGATGACAATTGATCCAAACCTCTTCTATGTCATGGGCGTTGCCAATCCAGGGATCACCGCCGTTGAACTTGAGAAGGGAATGATAAGCCAGATCAATCGAATTGCCCGTGAAGGTGTGACGGAGAAAGAGCTGGAGAAGGTCAAAAATATCAAGTTGATGAATTTTTATCGCTCCATGGAAACCATCAATGGTAAGGCAAATACTGTTGGTACCTACGAGCTGTATTTTGGTAGTTTCGAGAAATTATTTAATGCACCCGAAGCTTATAACAAGGTCACACCCGCAGATCTTCAGCGTGTGGCACAAATTTATCTACGCCGTGCAAATCGTAGTGTCGCCGTGCTGGCTGCAACAGAGGAGACAGATGAATGAATACCTTAACTCATCTCACTAAGCGTTCAAATAAGCTAATGGCAGCAATCACTCTGGCTAGCGTGTTAGCGCTATCGGCTTGTGCCTCAACGACGACCAGTACCAGCGTCGATACCGGTAGTTTCAGCATGCCAGCCTATGAACACCTGGTTTTAGACAATGGACTGACTATATATCTGATGCCCCAGAGAGAAGTCCCCTTAGTGACTGTTAGCGCTGTGGTGCGTGCGGGTTCTGTAAATGATACCACCTCAGGTGTGGCTGCAATGACGGCTCAAAGCCTGTTATTGGGGGCAGATGGAAAATCTAAGGCTGATATAGAGCAGATGGTAGATTTCCTCGGCGCCTCTATCTATGCCGATGCGGGTAAAGAGGGTAGCTATATCGGTGCCGATTTTATGGCTAAAGATAGCAAAACCATCTTGCCGCTCATCAAGAGCCTGCTTTTATCTCCCAACTTGGATGCAGACGAATTTGATAAACTGCGTCAAAGAGAGATTGCCGGATTATCTCAGGCTAAAGAGAGCCCACGTTCTGTTATTGGCCGCTATTTCGATAAACTCGTCTTCGGTGCACATCCATATGGCAATGCCACCTCAGGTACTAGCGAGTCTTTAGCCGAGCTCAATATTTCACAGCTGAGAGCCTTTCACAAAAGTTATTACCAGCCAAGCAACACGGCCATCAGTGTGGTCGGTGACTTCGATCCTGAGCAGATGAAAGTCGAGCTTAGTAAGTTGTTCGGCCAGTGGCAGAATAGTGAAAAAATCCTGGCGCTTAATCTTAAGGCGCAGCAGCCCGAGTTGTCATCGCCTAGTGTCTTGCTTGTGGATAAGAGTGATGCCATAGAAACCACCTTTCTGATCGGTGGTAAGGGTATTTCACGTGATAATCCGGACTATGTGGGTTTGAAAGTGGTAAATACTATCTTAGGTGGCCGTTTTACCTCTTGGCTCAACGATGAGTTAAGGGTGAACGCCGGACTGACCTATGGTGCTCGCTCAGGATTTATTGCTTACTCTCAGGGCGGTGTATTTAGAATTAGCACCTTTACTAAGACTTCAACGACCAAAGAGACTATCGATCTAGCACTAAAAACCTATGCCAGACTGTGGGAAACAGGCATAGATCAGCTGACACTGGATTCTGCCAAGGCCTATGTTAAAGGCCAGTTTCCGCCTAAGTTTGAAACCAGCGGCCAGCTTGCAGGCTTGCTATCTGATATGTACCTCTATGGTTTCGACAACGGCTTCATCAATGATTTTCAAGCTAAGGTGGATGGCTTAACGTTGGCCGAGACTCAGAGATTGGTCACTAGATACTTCCCACAGCAGAATCTGCAGTTTGTCATTATAGGTAATGCCGAGACAATTGCGCCTATTGCGGCCGAATATGGTGAAGTTAAGACCTTAGACATCAAAGCTGTTGGCTTCGGAGGATAGGGAGTTAACCTAATATGCTTTAGGGCTTAGCGCCCTAAAGCGTTTCTTGCAGCAGCTTTGTTTTCTCTGTCCTACACTTGATGCTTACAGGGTATTAAGACCAGGAGGGTCGAGATGGCAATAAGTAATGCAAGGACCAGCAAGCTTGAGCAGCCTTTAAGTGATGCCGATGTGGATTGGTGTCATATTCAAGAAACCATCAAGGTATTGTTGTTAGCCATGGCCCAAATAGAACTATCTTTGACCGATGGCGAGCATAATGTAACTTCATTAGGCGCCCTTTTCACCGATATGGCCAGGCATTTAGAAGGGATGAATAGCTATATAAACCAGCTAGATGACACTCCGGAAGAGGTATTGGTTCATGGTGAGAACCTAGCAGCAGCGGTAAACGAAGGAGTGGTAGCATTCCAATTCTATGATCGCGTTACCCAGCGCCTACAGCACGTGATAATGGGACTGGCTTTGATGGAAGAGCTTCTGAGTAGTCAGAAGCAGAGGATTTCCCCCGAGGCCTGGGAAAAGCTTCAAGAAGAGATAGAAGCTAGCTATTCACTTGATTGTGAAAGAAAAATGTTCAATCTTGTATTACAAGGAATCCCGGTACATGAAGCCTTGAAGCTTTATAAGGATCAACATCAAGTTACCCCCCAAGATGATATCGAGCTATTTTAGACTGAATTTTGTTTCATGTGCGATAGCCTTGTGCGTATTTATTCCCCAGCTATCTTGGGCCGAGAAGGCTAACTTCGGTAATTTTTGCACGGCACTAGCGGGCCATTGGCAAGGTAGTGCAGCGAAACTGAAGCAACATCCAACCCAGGTTTCAGTCCAGGCTATCTGTTCTGCAGATCAACAACAGTTATTGGTGTCAGTCAGTAGTAATGCAAATCATAACCTCAGTGAAACCTGGTGGTTTAGACGCAGAGGCGAGTCTGCTTTTCTTATTTACTTCGATGGGGTCAATGAGGATAAGTCTCAAAGCTTTAGTCTATATCGCCAATATGGCAGTTATACCTTGTTAGGAGAGGGGGAGTTGAATAAACGCCCCGCATTGATTCAACTTAGGTTTGAGCCTAAAGGTAATGGCTGGCTCTGGCTGCAAAACGTTCAATATCTGGATGACGATACCGATCGTTATCTCTTCTATCGTGGCATAGATATGATGCCTGTTTCCCTGGCTGAAAATCCTAGAAACTAGAAGTTTTCAGCTGCCTATAATGCCCCTTCGAAGCCAATCTGGCGCCAGGCTTCATAGCTGATGATAGCGACGGCGTTGGAAAGATTCAGGCTTCTGCTCATTCCTGCCATGGGGATCTTGAGTCTTTGACTCGTTGGCAGAGATTCGATTATTTCCATTGGAAGTCCGCGAGTTTCCGGTCCAAACAAGAGTACATCATCCTTCTTGAAACTGAGTTCGCTATGAGGGCGGCTACCCTTAGTGGTGCAAGCCATGATGCGCTTTCCGTCCATAGCCTCGAGGAAGCTTGGAAAGTCTTTATATCGAGTAACGCAGGTGAGATCGGCATAATCTAATCCTGCACGGCGTAACTTCTTCTCTTCGAGATCGAATCCTAATGGCTCAATTAAATGCAGTTGGCAACCATTGTTGGCGCAGAGACGTATGATATTACCTGTATTGGGAGCGATTTCGGGCTCATAGAGTGCGATATGAAACATGCTGATCTGCCTAAAATAATAATGAAGTGTAATTATGACATAAAGCCGGCCAGAAAAAATCCCATGTGAGTGGGCTCAATCTTGTTTTTTCGTGAGCCCTGCTCGGTTTGTAGAAGCTTGGGCTTGTAGCCTAGCGTTTGAGGCATGATTATGTCTTTCATGCATGTGATATATGCAAAATATGCAATTTAAGCATGATTCATTTTGCTTTATGCTGGCTGCATTATTTCAGAGGAGTTCATCATGTTCAAAGCACTGGTCTTAACTCAAGAAGGTAAAAAAACCCTAGCAAACATCATTCAGATCCAAGAGTCTGATCTGCCTGAAGGTGAGGTGTTAGTCGATGTCGCTTATTCATCGTTGAACTATAAGGATGGTCTGGCTGTAACAGGTACAGGCCGTCTTATCCGTAATTTTCCCATGGTACCGGGTATCGACTTTGCTGGCGTGGTTTGTGATTCTAGGGATCCGCGTTACAAAAAGGGTGATCAAGTGATCTTAACCGGCTGGGGAGTGGGTGAGAATCACTGGGGTGGCATGGCCGAAAAATCTCGGGTAAAAGCCGACTGGCTAGTGCCTATGCCGCAAGCTTGTGATGAGCAAAAGGCCATGATGATAGGTACTGCGGGTTTAACTGCCATGTTATGCGTGCAGGCGCTACAAGATGCCAATATCACACCTGAGTCCGGCGCAATATTGGTGACCGGTGCGAGTGGTGGGGTCGGCTCTGTTGCCATATCTCTGTTGGCTCGATTGGGCTATAAGGTTGTAGCAAGTTCTGGACGAGTAGAGCAAAATAGCGAGCTATTACTGTCACTCGGAGCCAGTGAAGTGATAGATCGTAGCGAGCTGGAGCAAGATTCCAGACCGTTAGAAAAGCAACGTTGGGCGGGTATCGTAGATACCGTAGGCAATAAAGTGTTGGCAACGGCTCTGGCTCAGATGAATTACGGTGGCGCCGCGGCTATTTGTGGTCTTGCGGGTGGTTTTGCACTGCCCACGACGGTTATGCCATTTATTTTACGGGGTGTAAGTCTACTGGGTATCGACTCGGTTTCATGCCCCTTGGAAAAGCGTCAAGCAGCCTGGGAGCGAGTCATAGAGCTCTTGCCTGAAAGCTATTATCAGCAAGCCGCTCAGACCATAGGTCTGGATGAGGTCGCAGGCTACGCCGATAAGATAGTGAAAGGCCAAGTGACAGGGCGAGTCTTAGTTAAAATTTAACTTTAGAACTTAGCTATAAAAGCCTCGTATTCACGGGGCTTTTTATTGTCTGGTTATAACCGTCTCGATTGAGATTACTGTTTCAATAACTGACGAATTGAAGCCGTTATCTCTTCCCTTAACCACTTATGCGCCTTATCCAGCTCAGATCTTGAGTGCCAGAACAGCTTGTAGTCCAGTGAAGGAATATCGAAGGGGAGAGGTTTTAGCCTGAGTCTATGTTTGGATGCAGCAAGCTCTGCCATACCCTCAGGTAAGGTGATTATCAAAGGGTGGAAATTCAATAAGGCAAGTGCGCTGTCTAGATGGGAAGTTCTCAATAGTTCATTGCGCTCGGCAGTTGCGATAGCTGAATCAAGCAGAGCCTTAACGCCATCGCTGATAGCTATGGTTGCGTGGGGAAAGAACAAGTAATCCGTTAATGTGAGCGTCGAATCCGCCAAGGGATGCTCGGGTGATAACAGGCAACTAACTCCGACTTTACCGAGATATTTTTGATTGAGCTGCTGGGTCTGACTGATTGGCCGGCAGATAGCTAAGTCGGCTTCTTGTTGGCTTAATTGTGATTGTAATTCTCTATGGTGAACCGGGATTATCTCTAGCTTGATGTTGGGGGCTTTACTATAGATTGCCGGTAACACGAAAGGCACGAGTGCCTGCATTGCATAGTCGGTGGCGGCTATGGTGAATTTTTGCTGACACTCACTGGGGATAAACTCTTTGGGAGTCAGTAGCGCTATCAATTGCCCTGTAGGTTGCTGTAACTGCGAATAGCAATCGAGAGCGAATTGTGTCGGTACTAATTTTTGCCCGACACGAGTAAATAGAGGGTCATTGAGCATGTCGCGCAATCTGGCCAATATCCTGCTGGTGGCTGACTGACTCAAGTGTAGGCGTTTAGCCGCTTGGGTCACGCTGCACTCTTCAACCAAGATCTGTAATGCGATAAGCAAACTCAGATCTTGTCGGTAGATGTCTTCTAGTTCCATATCGAATGAGTAATCGTTTACAGGTTATGTGCTACAGCCTAACAGGCCTACATATTCAGCGCTTGTCTTTCAGCTTGTTTAGGCTCTGGGTAAAACTATGGTCACATTGAGTCCCTGGGAGATGGCATTTTTTGCCACTATACTGCCTTTATGTGCCGTTACTGCAGCTTCGGCGATAGCCAATCCTAACCCCCACCCACCAGATTCACGTTCTCGTGCCGATTGAGGACGGTAGAAAGGCTTAAATATGGCCTCAAGATCTTGTTCATTTTCGATGCCGGGTCCGTCATCGATAATCTCAATGATGATACTGGTGATGGACTCGGATACCTTGATCTCTACGTGAGTATTAGCGTATCGGATGGCGTTACGTAACAGGTTTTCGATGGCACGGGACAGAGGCCTAGGATAGAGAGGGAGTTTTATCTCCTCATCTATGTTTATCGATAGTGATTTACCTTGTTGCTCGGCTTCAAAATCGGCATCATCTAGAACCTGTCCCAAGATTTCAGCTAAACCTAGGCTAAGTTTGCTCTCATGGGCGTTGAGTTTTACTTTCGATAGTTCAAGCAGTTCTGCAATCATCAACTCTAATTGCTCTGCTTCATAACCGATACGTTCAGTTTCGGCTGATTCCTGACCCTTCTTCCGAGCGAGAGCCAAGGCTAATTGAAGCCTGGTTAGAGGTGTTCTTAGCTCATGAGAAATATCACTGATTAACCTTTGCTGACTCTGAAGCATATTTTCGATGGAGTCGGCCATGCTATTGAAGGCATAAGCTAGCTGACCAATTTCGTCTTTGCGATTAATCGTAGCCTGGTCGACACGGCTGGTTAAATCTCCGGCTGCAAGTGCATCGGCGCTTAATCTCAATGTACGCAGTGGTTTGCCCAGATGCCAGGCGAGCAGACCACATAAGAGTCCTGAGAGCATGATGGCTAAGCTCAATGTCAGCAGTTTATTCTCTGCGAAGAAGAAAAACCAAGGTCTCGGATGGTGATCGGCTAGTCTGCCATATATTGAGTATTGCTCTCCCTTGGCATCAAACTTATAGGGGCCAAAGATCAATTCACTCTTAAATTGATGTGTCATGGGGCGCTCAGCCTCATCTGCCATCAGCATGAAGCGGCGCAGGCTTCGGGACACCTGGTGTGAGTTAATGACCCTACCCTGATGATCGACGATATAGAAACGGACAGGTTTGTTGTTTATATCTCTGATGTGGGTGAGGCGTTTGAATCTATGGGTATTAATAGTTTGGCTATTGTCTTCCAAGTGTACACTTACCCGGTCGGCAACCTTAATTAGCAACTTTGAAAGATGATGAGGAAGCGGTGCTCTGTCATGGCTTTGCTGCAATAAAGGTAGCAGGCCAACAATGGCTATGATCAAGGAGCTACAGAGCCAGAAGCCGAGTAATAATTTAATAAAAATGCGATTGGGGAGTTTACTCATTGTCATTAGGGTAGCCAGATATAGCCTTTGCCACGAATCGTCTTTACTCTAGGCCTGCCATCCATACGTTCAGGCAGTTTCTTACGTAGATTAGAGAGATGCATATCTAAGCTTCTGTCGAATGGCATAAGCTTCTTATTGAGTACTTTCTCACTCAAGCTCTCTTTGCTTATCAAGTCACCTGCATTTTGTATCATCTCAAATAGCAAACCAAACTCAGTTCCGGTAAGTATGACAAGCTGGTCTTGGCAATAGACTTCGTGACGACTCGGATCTAGCTTGATATCGCCATATTCATGCAAACAGGATTGTTTGTCGTTGGGTAAAATATGGCTACGACGAATAATGGCCTTGATACGTGCGACTAGCTCTCTATCGTTGAAAGGCTTAGGCAAGTAATCGTCGGCTCCTATCTCGAGTCCAACAACTCTATCAATCTCATCACCGCGGGCTGTGAGCATTAGCACCGGCGTTTGCTTGTTAGCCCTAAGAGATTTTAACACCTCGAAACCATTTAGTTTTGGCAGCATGACATCGAGAAGGATCAAGTCGTAATCTTTCTCTAGAGCCAGATCTAAACCAGATTGTCCATCATGAGCGAGTGTTAGCTCGAAGCCTTCCAATTCTAGCAGTTGCGCTAATAATTCCGACAAGCCCAAGTCATCGTCTATCAGTAACAGATGGTTCATATGTCTCTTTGCCTTAAATCAATATGCTAACAAGATGAGTATACCTTTTTGGATGTCAATTGCAGTTTATCAATGTAAGTCTAAGTAAAGATTGCAATAGAGGTCGCTTAAAGCAGAAATTGAAATATAAAAATTAAAAAAATTTACAGTGATTTACCTTGGACAAACCCTGACTTACATTGAACTCGCTAAACTGGATGGTGTTGAATGACGTGAAATAACCAATCCCAAATAGAGGTCAGTGAAATGAAAAAGAATACATTGAAAGCAAGTTTACTCGCAATTGTAGCAAGCACGGCTCTTATTACATCGGCGGTATATGCGGAAAATGGACAAGACGAAGCTCAGCATCATATGAAGAGCGAGCGTTTGGCTCACCATGGTGGTATGGGTCAAATGTTTAAAGGTCTAGATTTGACCGATGAGCAGAAGTCAGAAATTAAGTTGCTGATGAAAAAGCAAAAGTCTGCAATGAAAGCGAATCATCCTAGCAAGGAAGAGCGTCAAGCCAAGAAGGCCGAGTTCTTAAACTTGATCACAGCCGATAACTTCGATGAGACTAAAGCCCAGAAGCTGATGCAAGTGAGACAAGATAAAATTAAATATAAGAAGTTAGAGGGGATGAAAGTTCAGCACAAGGTATATAAGCTACTTACTCCTAAGCAACAAGAGCAGTTCAAAGATAACTTTGAAAAAGGCCATTCACGTAAAGGCGAACGTAAAGCTGGGCACTAGTCATCGGTTTTTACCTATGTATTGATATACACTTGAGGTCATATGCTTCCCCTGCTTGCTATTCTTAACAAGAGTTAATGGCTATATATAGTAGAAATATGATTTCATGAATCAAACTTCCCAATACGATTTTTGGGTCAAGTTGGCTAGCCGCGCAGCCGTGGCTACAGCTTTGACCCTTATCATTATCAAAATGGCAGCCTGGATGTACTCAGGTTCTGCGAGCATGCTAGCCTCATTGACAGATTCATTTGCCGATGCGCTCGCATCCATAGTTAATTTCATCGCAATTCGATATGCCATAGTCCCCGCAGATCAAGATCATAGATATGGTCATGGTAAAGCAGAGCCATTAGCGGCATTAGCTCAGTCTGCATTTATCTTAGGTTCAGCATTTTTACTACTTTTTCATGGTGGGGACCGTTTAATTAACCCAACACCCGTGCATCACGCCATGCTGGGCGTTGTGGTCTCTATAATTGCGATTATCTTAACCTTTGCCTTAGTTGTTCTGCAGAAGAAAGCCTTAGCCGCTACATCTAGCACTATCGTAGAGGCCGACGCACTTCACTATAAATCAGATCTATACTTAAATGCTGCAGTATTAGTAGCCTTAGTGCTTTCACAATATGGCTGGTGGTGGGCTGATGGCTTGTTTGCAATTCTTATTGCAATTTTTATAGGTCAACAAGCTTTGGGTTTAGGTTATCGCTCAATTCAGTCTCTACTCGATAGAGAGCTAGATGATGATACTCGGCTAAAGATTATTGAGTTGGCTCAACAAGACCCACAAGTGAAAGGCATCCATGATTTAAGAACCCGAGAATCCGGCAAGACCACATTTATTCAATGCCATTTAGAACTGGATGGTTCACTTAGCTTAAGAGAGGCGCATGTCATCGCTGATAAGACCGAAGCAAGAATAAGAGAGGCATTTTCTGATGCTGAAGTCATCATACATCAAGACCCTGTATAGCCAATTACTCGTGTTAAGCCTGTATTTTAGCCGTTCTTAGCTAATATGTGGATAAATCTGGGGGTAACTTGTGCTTAAATCACTGTTTTTAAAATATGTTTGTTTTTGTCTAAATAGCCCTTGTGCTCTGGGCTGATATCCCTATAATGCGCATCCACTGACACGGCAAACCAGTCCTACTAAACATTAAGTTGAGTAAGACTTATAGTAAGACAGGGTCGAGTTAGGGCAACAAGTTAGCTTAGTTTTTTCCTTCGTTTTAAACGATAAGAATTAAATATTTAAAAGCCCTTGACGCCAACCACGGAGAGTGTAGAATACGCCTCCCTAGCCAAGACGAATAGCCTTGGTCAGTAAGTAAAAAGCCTTCGACCTAGCGTCAACGGCGGTGCTACTTAGCACCACGTTCTTTAACAATACAAAACAAGAAATCTGTGTGGACACTCACAGGTGTTGAGTTATTCGAAATTGCTTCTTAGGAAGCAATCAAAAATTTAACTCGACGAATCTCTTTTCGAAGAGAAGCTGAGTGACCATAGCAATATGTAAACTTCGAGAGTCTTTGGACTTTTGAAAAACAGTATAATTCGTTGAGCCGTTTTGCTCTTAACCGAGTAAAACAAAGAACTTTAATTGAAGAGTTTGATCATGGCTCAGATTGAACGCTGGCGGCAGGCCTAACACATGCAAGTCGAGCGGAAACAGAAAGTAGCTTGCTACTTTGCTGTCGAGCGGCGGACGGGTGAGTAATGCCTAGGGAACTGCCCAGTCGAGGGGGATAACAGTTGGAAACGACTGCTAATACCGCATACGCCCTACGGGGGAAAGGAGGGGACCTTCGGGCCTTTCGCGATTGGATGTACCTAGGTGGGATTAGCTAGTTGGTAAGGTAATGGCTTACCAAGGCGACGATCCCTAGCTGGTCTGAGAGGATGATCAGCCACACTGGAACTGAGACACGGTCCAGACTCCTACGGGAGGCAGCAGTGGGGAATATTGCACAATGGGCGAAAGCCTGATGCAGCCATGCCGCGTGTGTGAAGAAGGCCTTCGGGTTGTAAAGCACTTTCAGCGAGGAGGAAAGGTAGGTAGTTAATAACTGCTTACTGTGACGTTACTCGCAGAAGAAGCACCGGCTAACTTCGTGCCAGCAGCCGCGGTAATACGAGGGGTGCAAGCGTTAATCGGAATTACTGGGCGTAAAGCGTACGCAGGCGGTTTGTTAAGCAAGATGTGAAAGCCCCGGGCTCAACCTGGGAATTGCATTTTGAACTGGCAAACTAGAGTCTTGTAGAGGGGGGTAGAATTTCAGGTGTAGCGGTGAAATGCGTAGAGGTCTGAAGGAATACCGGTGGCGAAGGCGGCCCCCTGGACAAAGACTGACGCTCAGGTACGAAAGCGTGGGGAGCAAACAGGATTAGATACCCTGGTAGTCCACGCCGTAAACGATGTCTACTCGGAATTTGGTGTCTTGAACACTGGGTTCCCAAGCTAACGCATTAAGTAGACCGCCTGGGGAGTACGGCCGCAAGGTTAAAACTCAAATGAATTGACGGGGGCCCGCACAAGCGGTGGAGCATGTGGTTTAATTCGATGCAACGCGAAGAACCTTACCTACTCTTGACATCCATAGAACTCGCTAGAGATAGCTTGGTGCCTTCGGGAACTATGAGACAGGTGCTGCATGGCTGTCGTCAGCTCGTGTTGTGAAATGTTGGGTTAAGTCCCGCAACGAGCGCAACCCTTATCCTTATTTGCCAGCACGTAATGGTGGGAACTTTAGGGAGACTGCCGGTGATAAACCGGAGGAAGGTGGGGACGACGTCAAGTCATCATGGCCCTTACGAGTAGGGCTACACACGTGCTACAATGGTCGGTACAGAGGGTCGCAACGCCGCGAGGTCAAGCTAATCCCACAAAGCCGGTCGTAGTCCGGATCGGAGTCTGCAACTCGACTCCGTGAAGTCGGAATCGCTAGTAATCGTGAATCAGAATGTCACGGTGAATACGTTCCCGGGCCTTGTACACACCGCCCGTCACACCATGGGAGTGGGCTGCACCAGAAGTAGATAGCTTAACCCTTCGGGGAGGGCGTTTACCACGGTGTGGTTCATGACTGGGGTGAAGTCGTAACAAGGTAGCCCTAGGGGAACCTGGGGCTGGATCACCTCCTTACCTATACGACTAACTCAATATTTGCTGAGTGTTCACACAGATAACTTGTTCTTGTTAGAGCGAGAAACGCACCTTTACGGTGTTGTTTGTTCTTTAAAAATTTGGAAAGCTGATAGTGTTAATGCGAAAGGGATAATGACTTACTTGTAAGTTGTTATTAATAGCATTAGCGCGAAAAATAAATAAATAATTGAGTTCTCAAACACTTAAATCAAGTGCCGAAGCATAGCAATATGCTTCAAGAGTATTCTTTTGGCGAAAGTAAACACCATTAGTTGCGATACAACAAACTTATGTGGGTTGTATGGTTAAGTGACTAAGCGTATACGGTGGATGCCTTGGCAGTCAGAGGCGATGAAGGACGTAGTAACTTGCGAAAAGCGTTGGCGAGCTAGTAACAAGCATTTGAGCTAACGATATCCGAATGGGGAAACCCACTCACATAAGTGAGTATCACATACTGAATACATAGGTATGTGAGGCAAACCCGGGGAACTGAAACATCTAAGTACCCGGAGGAAAAGAAATCAACCGAGATTCCCCTAGTAGCGGCGAGCGAACGGGGATTAGCCCTTAAGTCTATAGGGTGTTAGTGGAATGAGTTGGAAAGCTCAGCGGCACAGGGTGATAGCCCCGTACATGAAAACTAACTATAGATGAAAACGAGTAGGACGGGACACGTGACATCTTGTCTGAACATGGGGGGACCATCCTCCAAGGCTAAATACTCCTGACTGACCGATAGTGAACCAGTACCGTGAGGGAAAGGCGAAAAGAACCCCTGTGAGGGGAGTGAAATAGAACCTGAAACCGTATACGTACAAGCAGTGGGAGCGGTTCTTGAGACCGTGACTGCGTACCTTTTGTATAATGGGTCAGCGACTTACATTTTGTAGCGAGGTTAAGCGAATAGCGGAGCCGTAGGGAAACCGAGTGTTAACTGCGCGTTTAGTTGCAAGGTGTAGACCCGAAACCCGGTGATCTATCCATGGGCAGGTTGAAGGTTGAGTAACATCAACTGGAGGACCGAACCGACTTATGTTGAAAAATGAGCGGATGACTTGTGGATGGGGGTGAAAGGCCAATCAAACCGGGAGATATCTGGTTCTCCTCGAAAGCTATTTAGGTAGCGCCTCGAGCGAATACCATTGGGGGTAGAGCACTGTTAAGGCTAGGGGGTCATCCCGACTTACCAACCCTTTGCAAACTCCGAATACCAATGAGTACTACTCGGGAGACACACGGCGGGTGCTAACGTCCGTCGTGAAAAGGGAAACAACCCAGACCATCAGCTAAGGTCCCAAAGTTATTGCTAAGTGGGAAACGATGTGGGAAGGCTTAGACAGCTAGGAAGTTGGCTTAGAAGCAGCCATCTTTTAAAGAAAGCGTAATAGCTCACTAGTCGAGTCGGCCTGCGCGGAAGATTTAACGGGGCTAAGCAATACACCGAAGCTATGGGTTTGCTAGTTTACTAGCAAGCGGTAGAGGAGCGTTCTGTAAGCCGTTGAAGGGAAAGGGGTAACCCATCCTGGAGGTATCAGAAGTGCGAATGCTGACATGAGTAACGATAAAGGGAGTGAAAAACTCCCTCGCCGAAAGACCAAGGTTTCCTGTCCAATGTTAATCAGGGCAGGGTAAGTCGACCCCTAAGGTGAGGCCGAAAGGCGTAATCGATGGGAAACAGGTTAATATTCCTGTACTTCTACTAACTGCGATGGAGAGACGGAGAAGGCTAGGCTAGCGCGGCGTTGGTTGTCCGCGTTTAAGGTTGTAGGTTGTATTCTTAGGCAAATCCGGGAATACGCATTAAATTGCAAGACTGAGGACTGATGACGAGTCACTAAGGTGATGAAGTAGTTGATGCCATGCTTCCAGGAAAATCTTCTAAGCTTCAGGTTAGTAGGAATCGTACCCCAAACCGACACAGGTGGTTGGGTAGAGAATACCAAGGCGCTTGAGAGAACTCGGCTGAAGGAACTAGGCAAAATGGTACCGTAACTTCGGGAGAAGGTACGCTCCCAGCGGTGATGAGACTTGCTCTCTAAGCTGCCGGGAGTCGCAGATACCAGGTGGCTGCAACTGTTTATCAAAAACACAGTACTGTGCAAACTCGCAAGAGGAAGTATACGGTATGACGCCTGCCCGGTGCCGGAAGGTTAATTGATTGGGTTATCTTCGGAGAAGCTCATGATCGAAGCCCCGGTAAACGGCGGCCGTAACTATAACGGTCCTAAGGTAGCGAAATTCCTTGTCGGGTAAGTTCCGACCTGCACGAATGGCGTAATGATGGCCACGCTGTCTCCAGCCGAGACTCAGTGAAGTTGAAATTGCGGTGAAGATGCCGTATACCCGCGGCTAGACGGAAAGACCCCGTGCACCTTTACTATAGCTTGGCACTGAACATTGAACCTACATGTGTAGGATAGGTGGGAGACTTTGAAGCAGAGACGCTAGTTTTTGTGGAGTCAACCTTGAAATACCACCCTTGTAGTTTTGATGTTCTAACTTAGGCCCCTGAATCGGGGTTGAGGACAGTGTCTGGTGGGTAGTTTGACTGGGGCGGTCTCCTCCCAAAGAGTAACGGAGGAGCACGAAGGTTGGCTAAGTACGGTCGGACATCGTACGGTTAGTGCAATGGCATAAGCCAGCTTAACTGCGAGACATACACGTCGAGCAGGTACGAAAGTAGGTCATAGTGATCCGGTGGTTCTGTATGGAAGGGCCATCGCTCAACGGATAAAAGGTACGCCGGGGATAACAGGCTGATACCGCCCAAGAGTTCATATCGACGGCGGTGTTTGGCACCTCGATGTCGGCTCATCACATCCTGGGGCTGAAGTCGGTCCCAAGGGTATGGCTGTTCGCCATTTAAAGTGGTACGCGAGCTGGGTTCAGAACGTCGTGAGACAGTTCGGTCCCTATCTGCCGTGGGCGTTGGATGATTGAAGGAAGCTGCTCCTAGTACGAGAGGACCGGAGTGGACGAACCGCTGGTGTTCGGGTTGTTATGCCAATAGCATTGCCCGGTAGCTACGTTCGGAATCGATAACCGCTGAAAGCATCTAAGCGGGAAGCGAGTCCTAAGATGAGTCATCCCTAGGAATTTAATTCCTCTAAAGAGCCGTTCGAGACTAGGACGTTGATAGGCAGGGTGTGTAAGCGTTGTGAGGCGTTGAGCTAACCTGTACTAATGACTCGTGAGGCTTAACCATACAACCCAGATGGGTTTGTAGCGTTAATGATGATTACTTTACAAGCACAAAAGAATACGAACTTGATTTAAGTCGAACCAATTATTACTTTATTTAAAGCTATTTAGAATATTTTAAAAGATTCTGAATAGGCAGCTTTCTAAATTTACCAAATTAGTCTGGAAACCATAGCATTGTGGCACCACCTGAACCCATCTCGAACTCAGAAGTGAAACGCAATCGCGCCGATGGTAGTGTGGGGTCTCCCCATGTGAGAGTAGGTCATTTCCAGGCGCCTAATTAAGTAACTAAGCCACCTTATTAAGGTGGCTTTTTTGCGTCTGGGATTTAATAAAGTTTTGGCTGTTTAGCTCGAACTTACCGGTACAGATATCAGGTGGCTTATCCACTTAAGCACGTACGTGCAATGCCTACCCCCGATGTCGCCCCGCCGCTGAGCGGGGTCCCCCGCTACGAAATCAAGTTTCTCCGCGTTCAATTATGGCTGAATACTGTGTATTCAAAGCGCCGTAATTTCACCCCCATGTGTCCACTCCGTGGACTACGAGAGTAGGTCATTTCCAGGCGCCTAATTAAGTAACTAAGCCACCTTATTAAGGTGGCTTTTTTGCGTCTGGATGTTTTTAAATATAGATTTTATTACCCATATCCACGTCAATGTAGGCAGGTGACTTATCCACTTAGGAAGGCATGAATTCCTACCCCGATGTCGGTCGGTAAATGCTCCTTCAATATCGACACTTCCGCCATCCATGGCGGTCGCCCCGCCGCTGAGCGGGCTCTCCCGCTACGAAACTAAGTTTCTCCGCGTTCAATTATTGCGTACTCAAAGTGCCATAATTTCACCCCCATGTGTCCACTTTGCGGACTACGAGAGTTGCTCATTTCCAAGCACCTAATTTCTCGTACAGAGAGTCGATAAATCCCCTGCACTTTGTGTTGGGGATTTTTCGTTTAACAGCTTTTGAAATGACCTTCTCGCATGGGGGGGCATAAATAGCGTATGCGAAGCATGCTTCCTTTTATGTGATAGGTAGAGATTTTCTCCTGCAATCTCGACACTTCCCACGTCCCTGTGGGTCGTAGCTTGATGCATGGGTAGGTAGTAAAACGTTCCAGACATTTTCTACATTCCTCACATCCTTGTGAGTCAACGCGAAGGGCTTGCCCGAAGCTGGGTCATTGGAAGGCGCCTTGCTTGCAGGCTACAAAGGAGCTACTTCACATGCAGCCCAAAGCTGCTAACGCAGTGTGGTGCCCTCAGTTCGACAACTACGTCGTCTGTCGCTACAAAGCAGCTGAATGCTGCGCATCCAAAGCTCTACTTCTCCTCCCCCTTGCGTTTGGCCTTCAGGAAATATCATGTTGGGCCATTGGAAGCGACTCTAATTTTTATTCTAAACTACTAATGTCGCATCGAAATATCTGTTCTCCGCGCCCATGAGTTCTGTGAATTGAAAGATCTCAAAGTAAGGCCATTGATGATTTCTTAGTTCTGGCCTACAAACTAGATCTTAGTTTGGGCACCACTGTTAGACGATTGAGAAACTTTTCGCTACGAATTAGCTGAATGCTAGACATGCAAAACACAGATTTAAGTCTTAATGTAAGAGTGTTTTTTCTAATAGAAAAAGTGGATAAATTGTGACGTATAAGATGTAAGAAGTAGCATTTCTGCAGGGCACATTTTAAAGGATTCGAAGCAGGCTCTGGCTGGCACGTTTTGTGTACTATTTTATCTAAATGTGTGATCTCATTGAAGTTAAACTCCTTGCTCAAATGCCTGTGAAGGTTGACAATATATGCTCGTTTCTAGACTGGTGCATATGTGTTGATTGCAGAACCGATTAAACAAACATCAGATAATGAATTCATGGTCGCGTGTGAAGAATGTGGCTTAGTGGTGAATATTCCTGAGCTCAGTTGCGGTCAAAAGGGGAGTTGTCCTCGCTGTGATCATACAGTAATAAAACAAATCCGCTTACCCTATCATCGAGTCGTAGCCTATGGCATAGCCTGCCTGATCATGTTGGTCTTGAGTGTTTCTTTTCCATTTATGTCGTTTAGCGTAAACGGCATGGGTCAAGAGATCACTTTACTCAATACTGCAGAAACACTTCAACATTTTGAAAATAGTGCACTCGCTATATTATTAATGCTGACGGTATTAATCTTACCCGCTCTTTATATCTTATTGATGTTGTACTTATATTATCATGCCGCTAATGCAAAACATCTTGGACATAGCATTAATAGGCCTAAGGCGGTTAAGTATCTCTGCCGAGTATTATTTAAGATCCAACCTTGGTTAATGGTGGATGTATTCTTAATTGGAGTGCTGATTAGTTTGGTTAAAATATCTGCACTTGCAGATATTGGCCTTGGTAATTCATTTTGGGCGTTTTGTATCTATAGTTTCTTGGTGGTTAAGTGTGTTTCGTTAGTCGATAGAACATGGTTATGGCAGCAATTCTTTCCCATGCAGCCGATTCAAGGCGTCGATGTGGGGGATAGCCATCTGAGCAATAATCATGTTGCTTGCCATATGTGCAATCAGCTAAACCCTATGCCTACGGCTAATCATGGGAAATGCTTACGCTGTGAAAGTCACTTGCATCCTTATAACCCCCAGGATTCACTGCAATATGCATGGGCCTATCTATTGGTCTCTATTGTATTTTATATTCCGGCCAATCTTTATCCAATGATGTATACCGTGAGCTTAGGTGAAAGTGATGGTTCGACAATTATTGGTGGGGTCATCTTACTATGGGAAATGGGTTCATGGCCGATTGCCATGGTAATCTTCATTGCCAGCGTACTGATCCCCGTATCAAAGATGTGTACTTTGGTTTATCTCTATTATAGTGCTAGAAAACGTTCGAATGATTCCTCCTATGTCGCGATTAAACGAATGAGATTGTACCGTGTGACTGAATTTATTGGTCGCTGGTCCATGATCGATATTTTTGTTGTCGCAATTTTAGTCGCTTTGGTCCAGTTACATAATTTAATGTCGATCTCACCTGGGCCAGCAGCTATCTGTTTTGCTTTTGTGGTGATTTTTACCATGCTATCGGCAATGAGTTTTGATCCTCGGCTATTTTGGGTCGCCAAAGGTAAGAGTAAGCAAGCTTCGGAGCTGAATAGCATTCAGCAGTAAATATGAATATTAATGAGAAAACAGATTATGAGTAATAACCAGCCGGCTGAGGCTAAAATACAGAATCTGAAGCAAGTATCTGCAGTTTGGTGCATTCCAATCTTGGCATTAGCAATCGGAATTTGGATGTTTGTGCAATACATAAGCAGTCAAGGGCCTGTCATTACGATTAGAATGCCTAATGCCTCGGGTATAGAGATTGGAAAGACGGCGATTAAGTCATTGAGCGTTAATGTTGGTGTCGTGACTAATGTCCAGTTAAGCGAAGATTACAGTTATACCTTAGTGACGGCTCAAATGAATAGAGATAGTGACCGAATGCTTAAAGAGGATACCTCGTTTTGGGTCGTTAAGCCGCGTATAGGTTCTGGTGGTATTACTGGATTAGATACCTTGCTCTCTGGCGCTTATATTGAAATGCAGCCTGGGGACGATAAAGAAGACAGGGAACATTTTGTTGCTTTGGAGAATCCTCCTGTTGCGCCTGTTGATGCTAAAGGATTGCGGATCATACTTACTAGCCATCACGCTGGTAAGCTAGGTGTGGGTGATCCTGTACTGTATGAGGGCTTCACGGTGGGCCGGGTTGAAAGTGTTAGTTTTGACATTAAGAGTAAACTTGCAAACTACCAGTTATTTATCTTTGAACCCTACGATAGCCTAGCCCGTACCAATAGTGCGTTTATGATGCTCTCAGGTTTCAATATTCAAATGAATGCGGAAGGAGTCAATGTTAACGTAGGCTCTCTGGAATCATTAATGACTGGCGGTGTTACCTTTATGACGCCGGATGGTGACTCTGAGTCGAGGCAAACTGAGCAGCTAGTGCATTATCGCTTATTTGACAGTGTGCACGATTATCGCGAGAAAATGTATGAGAAACATTTAGACTTTGTGATGATGTTTACTGAGTCTATTCGAGGCCTTAAAGTTGGTGCTCCAATCGAATATCGTGGTATCAAAATTGGTACAGTAAAAAAAGTACCCTTGCGTTTGCCAACGAGTAAAGAAGGTTTCTCTAACAAGGAAATCCCAGTATTAGTCCGTATTGATCTTGGTCGTATCTATGATCACTCTGATGAAGGTAGTTTGGAAGAGCTGCAAGCAAGCTTTGAGACAGAGTTTAACAGCGGACTGCGCGCGACATTAAAAACGGGTAATTTACTGACGGGAGCACTGTATATAGGTACCGATTTATACAAGGGTGAAAAATTACCTAATACGCGACAATATGCTGGTTTTAACATATTCCCGACTAAAACCGGTGAGCTTGCCGAAGTACAAAAGCAGTTGACAGAACTGCTGCATAAGTTCAATAAATTACCGGTTGAAGATACCTTAAAATCAATGACGGCAACGTTAAAAGTATCTCAGAAGACATTGCTATCGGCCGAACGGGTAGCCAATGATTTGGATCGTTTGCTTAAGCAGAATGATACTCAATCATTACCTGGAGATATTCGGACTAGTCTGCAACAGATTCAAAAAACCTTAAATGCTTTCGGTCCGGATGCAGCGCCATATCAGAATCTTGAAGGTGCATTAAGCCGTTTTGAGGAAGTAATGATAGAGTTACAGCCCGTGCTGCGTCAGCTAAACGAAAAACCAAACTCTCTGGTTTTTGGTGATGATAAAGCGAAAGATCCTATTCCTGTTGGAGGCCATAAGTCATGAAAAAGTGGTTAGTAATTACAGTCTTAACCTTGATGGTAGGATGTAGCAGTACCCCTAGTGAATTAGTCACTTACTTGCTGCCAAGCGGTAATACAGCTAGCGCAGCACATCACGGTAACGACCAAAATTTATTGATTGTGGCCCCAGTTGACGTTGCGTCATATTTAGCTGATATGGGGTTGGTTTATCAGGTAAGTCCTACCGAGATAGTGGAGGCGCGGCAGAGCTTGTGGGCTGAGGGGTTATCGAAACAGTTAACCCGCCGCATTACTAATGATCTTCGCCAGAAGCAGACTGGCTTCTGGCCAACCCAGTTAACATCCACACTATCGACGGCGGGTATTCCAAGATTACAGATCCGTATTAATCGGTTTAATGGGGTTTATACCGGTGTTGCAGAAGTTGCTGGAGAGTGGATGCTGATAGACGCTAAAGGTGAATTGCAAACTGTTCATCCCTTTATATTCAGTGTGCCATTAGCAGCAGATGGCTTCGCAGCACAAGTAGAGGCACTATCCCTAGGTGTCGATGAGTTAACAACACAAGTGGCAGTTAGTCTTAAGTAATAAGCGGTGAGTGGCAGTCCCCATATTTGAGATGGGGACTTTATCTAGGCTAGTAATTTATCAGGCGTTAGGATTCAAGTTCTAAAATTTTATCGATAATAGGCTTGTTTGCATCAGGGAAGTCATAGTCCTGCAAATCTAACTTAGAGACCCATTTTACTAGTTGTCCTTCGATACCATGAGCTTCTCCCGTAAAACCGGTTACCCAATGGATATCCAAGAGGACTTGCTTATCTGGGTAGTCATGGCTGATGGTCATCAAGGAGCTTGTATCTGTGATGGTTAAATCAACTTCCTCTTTCAGCTCTCGGGTTAATGCTTGGGTCACAGACTCCCCTTGTTCGACTTTACCTCCGGGAAATTCCCATTTTCCACCTTGGTGTAGATGGTTGAGGCGCTTGGCCAGCAGAATCTGATTATCAGAATTCATTATCACGCCTACTGCGACATGTATTCTTTTGGTTTTAGCTATCGAGACCGACAATTGGGTTAATCCTCTTTAAAGAAGCTTGATTCATCATATCCCTCTACATCCAGAGTCTCATGATCAAATTCGGGTTTAGCTGGGATTGCATGTTTTTCGGATGCCCAGTCACCTAAGTCGATTAGCTTACAGCGATCACTGCAGAAAGGCCTAAACTTAGACTCTGAATTCCAAATAACTTCTGCTTGGCAAGTGGGACATTTTACTAAGGTTGTCATTGATCTATCTCTACAAGGTACGCCTGTAAACTTAGCTTTAACTGTGGGTTTAAGCTAGTCAACAAGGGTGTTTGATATGCAGACCATGATACTGGCTTTAGATGCAGGTTGCTAACTTAAACTCGATAGTTCTATCTGAGTGTTTTTGTTGGTCGAATTGTACGAAGTGAATAGCGTATCTATTTTTGTGGCCGCTAATGGTAGGGTAACAGCCTTGATTTGAGTCTAGTTGCACTCTAATTAATGACAGCGCCTGATTACTCGTACCTTGGTAGAAGCCAGCTTTTGCCACGGCATCAGTATACTCAGTGGTTAATCTGGTTAGTTCTAATAGTAGGCTTATTGGCGTTAGTAACACTCTAAACGTATCTAGCCATTGAGAGTATTCTTGTCTGCGAGTATCCCAAGGTTTGGCTAACCAATAATGGAGTTGTGGCAGGTCGAAATTACAACAGGCCCCAGGCATATTGAATCTTTGGCGTAGAGCCATTAAGAATCGATTCTGCTTGAGTGGCTTACCTGGCCTTTCACTCATTTGAAGGTCGGCTCTAGCATTGGACAGGAGAGATAAGTATTTATCGACTTGTTGTTTATCTATGTGTGGTAGATTTTTCCAATTCGATAGTAACAAAATTTGTTTATTGAGGTCTTTGAGCACCTCGCCGCGGTAGTCGCAGCGCTCTGCTAATTCACACAGTGAGAAAAGGGGGAGAAAACAACGTTCTTGATGATCTTGTGTTAAGTTCATTTGCAGTTGCTGTTCAAGATACTCCAACCTAAGGTAGCTTCGAGTTTTCTCGTTTAGAGGTTGTTCATAGATCAATTCTGTCATGGTGATTATTAAGAGTTATTGGACCATTTTAAATAATTATTATGTAGTGCAATTACTTTGCTTTTGAGCGCTGATATCTCTCCTTGATTGTCTATGACATCATCAGCTTTAGCTAGCTTCTCGGCCCTTGGAGCCTGGCTGCTAATAATTTTTTCTACTTGTTCACTTGTTACCGCATCCCTACTAAGGGTTCGCTGGCTTTGTTGACTTGGTGAAATATCAATCAAAAGTGTACGATTTACTAACTTATCTAATTCATTCTCAAATAGCAAGGGAGCGACGAGAATAGTGTAGGGTGACGACGTAGCTGCTAGTTGATTTAGCATCTCTGTACGTATCATAGGGTGTAGTAAGCCGTTGACCCAGATTCGCTCTTTCGGCTGATTGAAGATGATTTCTCTTAAGGCGGATCGATCTAAGCTGCCATCTTGGTTCAATATCTGTTTACCGAAATGGCTAGCTATTTGATTTAAGCCCCTAGTGCCAATTGCCACCACATCCCGTGCGACTATATCGGCATCGACTAATTCGATGCCTAATTCTGCAAAAAGGTTGGCGACTGTGGTTTTGCCACTGCCGATACCGCCAGTTAAACCAATTAAATATTTAGGCATTATCTTATCTTTAACCATTGAATGAAGCGCCGTTAGCTATATAAGGTGGATAGATACCAAGTATTGATATTATTACCCCAGATCATGGCTATCCAGCCCGCTAATGCTATATAGGGACCAAAAGGAATTGGATTACCTTTATTGAGCCTTTTACTGATGATCAGCATGATACCAACGACCGCGCCGACTATCGATGACAGCAGGATTATCTGCGGCAGTAATTGCCATCCAAACCAGGCACCAAAAACGGCTAAAAGCTTAAAATCACCATAGCCCATACCATCCTTACCTGTTAACAGTTTAAACGCCCAGAAGACACTCCAGAGGCTCAAATAGCCAGCTGCTGCGCCAATTAATGCATCGCTTGGGCTGGCAAAGGTGCTGTCTAGATTAATGATCAAGCCAAGCCATAGCAGAGGGAGTGTCAGTTGGTCCGGCAATAACATCTCGTCGAGATCTATACCTGTTAGCGCTATCAGTACGAAAGTGAGCACAGTAGCGAAGGCAAACTCCAAAGTTGGACCGAAGTGCAGTGCAAGAAAAGCCACGGCTAATCCAGTTAGCAATTCTATGATGGGGTAACGTGCAGAAATAGGTGAACTACATGAGGCGCACTTTCCTTGCAGCATTAGCCAGCCAATAACAGGCAAATTATGCCAAGGCTTGATATCTGTCTTGCATTTGGGGCAGGCCGAACCTGGTACAATTAGATTATATTTCTCTGGATAGCCATCGATAGCACGCTCTAGCTCATTTGAGATGGGATCGATAAGCTCTTTATGATACTCATTGAGATATTGATTACATTCTTGCTGCCATTCTCGTTTCATCATCACGGGAAAGCGATGAATGACCACATTGAGAAAGCTACCAATAACGGCGGCAAAGATAAAGGCTATAGCGCTAAAGAGCCACAAGTTGTGGCTTAATATAGTGATTAATTCTGTCATCTATTTTTTTCTTCTATTTAGGAGTCTTTCATTGATCTTGATTGTTACTTGCAATGGATGCTAAATAATCTTACCCATTTCGAAGATGGGAAGATACATGGCAACGATTAAACCACCGACTAAGGTACCGATCACTACCATCATGATAGGTTCAATCAGGCTAGAAAGTCCATCTACGGCGTCATCCACCTGCATCTCATAAATGTTAGCGACCTTATTGAGCATTCCATCGAGTCCACCAGACTCTTCACCTATCATCACCATCTGGATCAGCATATCGGGAAATAGGTTGGTGGTGCGCATGGCGACATTCATCTGCATCCCCGCCATCACTTCGGAACGGACCTTTAGTACCGCTTTGCGATAAACTGCATTTCCCGAGGCGCCGGCGGCAGATTCCAGACCATCTATAAGGGGGACACCTGCGGCGAAGGTTGTCGCTAAAGTGCGTGCGAAACGAGACATGGCGGCTTTATGCAGTATGGGGCCGATAGCCGGTATTCTAAGTAGTGACGCATCGACTTGATCTCTAAACTTCTGGGAACTTCTGTGTGCGCGTTTAAATAAAAAAACGGCAACTATGATTATCACGGCAAATATATACCAGGAGGCTTGCAGTGCATCAGAAATACCTATGACTAACTGGGTAAAGGCTGGCAGTTCGGCGCCGAAACCGGAAAATATTTCCTCAAACTGTGGGACGACGAAGAGTAACAGTAAGGCTGTTACCCCGAAGGCTACAACGACAACCGCAGCTGGGTAAAACATGGCCTTCTTAATTTTAGATTTTAAGGCTTCGGTTTTCTCCCTGTAGGTTGCGACACGATCGAACACGGCATCTAGTGAACCTGAGTGCTCACCGGCGGCCACCAGATCCACGTACAAGTCATCGAAATATTGTCTGTGGGGCCTTAATGCATCAGATAGCGGAATACCGGCTTGGACATCGTTTAAGATAGTGCCTAATAGCTCTCGCATCTTGACCTTCTCATGACCTCGGCCTAACATCTCGATAGTGGTTACCAAGGGGACACCGGCTGAGAGCATAGTTGCTATCTGACGGGTGATCATGGCGATATCCATGGCATTTATCTTGGGTGCCCCCAATTGGAAAAGACTGGCGGATTGCTTTTTGACCGACTTAGGGTTAACCCCCTGAGTTTTTAGCTGACTACGGACTTCTGCGGCCGTGGCGCCTTTAAGTTCTCCGGAGGTCTTTTGACCGGCTTTGTTGACACCTTTCCATTCATAGGTATAGATCTTAGGCTGGCTATTAACATTGGATTTCTTAGCTCGCGCCTGTCTTTTTTTTATCGTGCTTGCTGTCGCCATAGCCTTTCCTTAAAATAAAGTTGTCGAGTTTAGAAACTAGTGACTCGATTGATCTCGGCGATGCTGGTGACACCATGGATGACCTTGAGTAGCCCCGACTCTCGTAAATCTCGCATGCCTTCTTCTTTGGCCATGGTGGCTATCTGTAAGGAGTTGCCTCCTTCCATGATGATGCGGGCTATCTCATCTGATATCTTCATCACCTCATAGATGCCGACCCGGCCCTTGTAACCGCCGGAGCAGAGATCGCAGCCCACTGGTTTATAGGTGGTGATGCCTTCATCTATGTTTGCTTGCTTAAAGCCTAACCTCTGCAGTTCGTGTTCAGGGATATCTTCTGCTTGCTTACATTCGGGGCAGAGGCGTCGAGACAGGCGCTGAGCTATGATTAGGTTTACCGAACTAGCTATGTTGTATCCAGGAACGCCCATATTGATGAGTCGAGTCAGTGTTTCGGCGGCCGAGTTAGTGTGCAGCGTCGACAATACCAGGTGGCCTGTTTGCGCCGCCTTGATAGCAATTTCGGCGGTCTCTAAGTCTCGAATCTCACCGACCATGACCACATCGGGATCTTGGCGCAGAAATGAGCGCAATGCAGAGGCAAATGTCAGCCCCGCCTTGAGATTGATATGAACCTGATTGACCCCTTCGAGGTTTATCTCCACCGGGTCTTCGACGGTAGAGATGTTTCTAGCTTCGGTATTGAGTATGTTGAGACCAGTATAGAGAGAGACTGTTTTTCCCGAGCCAGTAGGGCCAGTGACCAGGATCATACCCTGAGGTTTTTCCAGCATCTCCTCGTACAGCTCGCGCTGATCGTCTTCATAACCCAGCTTCTCGATGCCTAGTTGCGCCGAAGAGGAGTCCAGAATACGCATCACTATCTTCTCGCCCCAGATAGTAGGCAAGGTACTGACACGAAAGTCTATGGACTTAGTGCGCGATAGCTTCATCTTGATGCGGCCGTCTTGGGGCACACGACGTTCGGCTATATCTAGCTTAGACATCACCTTGAGGCGGGCGGAAATTCGGGCTGAAAGATTGACTGGGGGCTCAGAGACTTCATGCAAGATACCGTCAATACGAAAACGTATACGGTAACGTTTCTCATAGGGTTCGAAATGCAGATCCGATGCCCCTTTGCGTATAGCGTCGGTCAATATTTTGTTGATATAGATGACGATCGGCGCATCATCACCGCTTTCGCTTTTTTGCTCTTCCTCACGCTTACTGGGGTCATCGACTTCGATATCGGCAAGAGCCGACTCATCTATGCCGCTGATATCCAGCGCCGAGATGTCATCCTCGAGAATCTTCTCTATGGCCTTAGTAAGCTTATCATCCTCGACCAATATGGCTTCGGCATGTAGGCCAGCGCTAAACTGAAAGTCTTCCAGGGCGGTAATGTTAGTTGGGTCTGAGGTGCCGATATAGAGGCGGTTGCCCCGCTTAAACAGTGGCAGGCATTTATGTTTCTCTATCAGCTTCTTATTGAGGAAGTCTTCGGGAATGCTGGCGACATCGAATTCGTCGAGATCTAGCAAGGGAGTGCCGTATTCTTCGTAACAAAGCTCGGCTATTTCTCGTGCAGAAATGAGCTTTTCTGAGACTATGGTAGAGACTAGAGATTGCTTATTTTGGCGAGACTTTGCTATAGCGGAAGCTATCTGCTCTTCGCTGAGCAACTGCTTACGAATAAAGAGTGTAGATAAACCTAAATGAAGACCCGTTGTCGGCATATTAGCTCATATATGTGGTTGAAAATATTAGGTCACGCTTATGTAGTAAACAAAAACACCAGAAAGCGGTTGCTTACTGGTGTTTTTAATCATTAATTCTATGGTGTAGGTGTGACGGCGGCTGGGGTTACACCTGCACCTTCTTGGCAAAGTTCATCTGTCCCGCCACTACCAGTAACAGCTGTAGCTGCATATGATACTGCGCCAGTAGCTGCAATTGTTGCTGTTACCATACATTGATCACCAGTATAGACAACCGTTGATTCTTTATTAAATTCAACTAGGCCAGTAAGTTTCATTGCGTCCATATTGGTCTTTACACTTGCACAAGCAATATCTGAAGTAACACAAGCAGCTGCAGTAGAAGTCATTGAGCTAACTGCCTTCATCGATGCTCCGCCACTTGCTGTAGTCACATAATCTTTGTAAGCAGGGAGCGCAATGGCGGCAAGAATACCGATAATTGCAACAACGATCATTAATTCAATCAGGGTGAAACCCTGAGCTTTCTTGTTTAGTCTGTTTTTCAAGTTAATGCCTTTCATTTTCTCTCTCCGTTGACCTAAATCGCTCGACCCACTCACCCTGCTCTTTTTATTTAGAGCAAGAGAAGAACTGAACTTTTACTCATGCCATCTTAGAATCAGCAAAGTAACTTAATTATAGACGTCTTAGCCGTGTTGCTCCTGCGCTAGCTAAACTTTCCTTATTTATCCCTAAGATAAACGCTACATTAAGTGTTAGTTACTATTTCTAGTCTAGTGATTAGAAATGGGGCCTTACTCTTCAGTCATTTTGCTAAATATTTAAAGTTACTATATAGAGAACTTAAGCTTAGATTAGACTCGAACCTAAGTTCATTCTAGTGTCGTTGTTTATTATGTACTGCTAGTTATGTTCTTTCCGGCTAACCGCACCTTATGGTTTCCTCCTGCTCTTTTGCTAGTGAATTAGAGACTCACTTACTAGGTTTTTATTACTAGCGCGTTATCACTAGCTTTTTATTACTAGCTCTTTATTACTAGTTTGGAGACTTGAGTGCTTAGCAAGTTGAAATATTAGCTAAGCCTAAGGTAAGTTTGACCGAAGTGGCCATCTCGCCTAGGTCCAAAGTTAGTACAAAGTTAATGTAAATGGAACTGTAAATTGCAATAAAGTACTAATTTGGTGGCTATTTAGTCTAAGTGGGTTAAATACATGTTAATTGAGTTCTAGCATTTTTTTGGCTGTGCATGAAAAACTGTCACCTAGGGGGTAAGTGTCAATTTATAGGCGCTTAGAGAAGAATGATGCTGATGGTTTTTTATGCGCTTGTTTGCTGCCAGCTTATGATATTAGGCAGTGTCTAATGGAGTGTCTAATTGAGTCTCTAGTTGAATGTTTAATTGAGTGGCTGAGCTGGTCATTAAATATAAGGTAAGTTAATGCTCTAGATATGTCATATGACGATAACATGATTTTGAGCGAGTCAGGGTCAATATTTTTATGCAGGATTCTGCTGAGTTTTTATTAAAAGTGACTCGAGTTAGAGAGTCACTTTGAAATCATAATAATTGCAGCATCTTTGGTGATTAGTTTTTCAAGCGCAGAGACAAGTCGAGGGCTTGGACATGCTTAGTTAGTGCACCAACAGAGATGTAGTCGACTCCTGTCTTGGCAAAATCGGCGATAGTATCGATAGTGACATTGCCCGACACTTCGAGTTTGGCTTGTTTATCGTCGGCTAGGCGCTTATTGAGTTCAACGGCTTCGATCATCATGGTCACGTCGAAGTTATCCAGCATTATGATATCCGAGCCAGCTTCTAGCGCTTGTTGCAGCTCTAGTATGTTTTCTACCTCGACTTCGACAAGTTTATCCCCATGTAACTCTCTGGCTTTCGAGATAGCTTGAGCTATGCCGCCACAAGCCATGATATGGTTTTCCTTGATAAGGAAAGCATCATACAGGCCGATCCTATGGTTTTTGCCGCCGCCGCAGGTGACCGCATACTTCTGCGCTGTGCGTAGGCCAGGGATGGTTTTTCGAGTGTCGAGCAGCTTGGTATTGGTGCCGGCTATCTTATCGACATAATGTTTCGTCAGGGTGGCGACCCCAGATAAGGTCTGAATGAAGTTCATCGCGGTGCGCTCGCCTGTGAGTATGGCGCGCGCCGGGCCTGAGAGTTCACACAGAACTTGATTGGCTACTAATAGATCACCATCATCAACATGCCAGTGGATCGCAACTTCACCACCGAGTTGGTTGAAAACCTGTTCAGCCCAGGCCTTACCGCAGAATACTCCCTCTTCACGAGTGATTAAGCTTGCTTGTGCATGCTTATCTGCCGGGATTAGTTGCGCCGTGATATCTGCATTAGCCTTATCTAGGCCTGTCATTTTATCTTGGCTATTAACATCATGGCTGGTCGCAGCTTGAATTGGGGCTTGGTAGCCTAAATCTTCTTCAAGAGCGGCTTTTACGGCAAGCCTAATATCATTTTCCAACATTATCGGGATCCTTGGTGCTTAATTTAGAAGCTAGGTACGACAGGTGAACGATTTATATTTTAAATCGGCTGCCATGCTTGATAAGACTAATAATAACAAATTTGATTTATAAAGGTAGGGTGTAAGCCCGTTAGCTTTACCTATCGCCTCATCGGCTACAGGGGGAGTGGTCGATTCATTACTTTGTGGCGGATCAAGCTTTATCGGCTACACTTCTGCTCAATGTGACATTTACTGCAGATGAGCGGGCCAGTATAAGTGCTAACGACTGGCATTGGTCTTTTCAGTGAGAGGTCTAACTGGTAAAGTGTTGATAAGATATTGCTGATACTCGGTTAACTTAATTCTTGATAAAAACTAAACTAATTCCAGACTTTGAACTTGGTTGGGCCAAAGGGGTGAAACGGTGCGTGTCACCTCATTTTAACTCTAGGCCAGATAATGAGGTTAGCCTGTTAGTTATTCATAATATAAGCTTACCAGCTGGCTGCTTTGGTACACCCTTTATAGATCAGCTTTTTCAAGGTTGTTTAGATGTAACTGCGGATCCCAGTTTTAAAGATCTTCATGGTCTCCAAGTTGCGGCACATTTTCTTATTCGCAGAGACGGGCAAGTTACTCAGTATGTATCTTGTGATGACCGCGCCTGGCATGCGGGAGAATCTAGTTTTCAGGGGCAAGAAGAGTGTAATGATTTTGCCATAGGTATTGAGCTTGAAGGCACAGATACAGAAGATTATACCGAGTCTCAATACCTGGAGTTGATTAGGCTGACTCTAGGCTTGTTGGCCAGGTATCCCAAGTTAAATGTGGACGCCATCGTCGGCCATTGTGATATAGCACCAGGTCGAAAAACCGATCCAGGTAACAGTTTCGATTGGATTAGGTATAAATGTGAGTTAACTCTGGGGCTGAGTCGTCCTTAACGTTTAATCTCTTAGCTGGCTGAATGTCTCTTAGACCCAAGGAGATGAATCAGCCCTAATAATTAGACGTATAAACCTTAGTAAAAAGGATAAGCTTAATGGCACTTTTTTCTTTATTAATAGCGGTAATGGTTGAGCGATTAAAGTTGTTACCTAAGTCATGGCAACTTGAATCATTTCTCACCCTGTACTCGAATAATCTATTCGGTAAAAAACAGCTCGAGTCTGAAGCCGTGATGGCTTTGGCTATTCTTCTACCGGCAATAAGTGTGTATGTGGCCACTTGGGCCCTAAAGGGCATGCTATGGGGGGGATTGAGTCTATTGTTTTGGGTTGGGATCTCAATTCTGTGCTTTAGCCATCAGAAACAAAGAACCGCTTTTAAGCGATACATGCAGGCAGCTTGCAGGGGGGACTCCCAAGCTTGTTACCATTTTGCTGAAGAGCTCGACTGTAAACGTGCTATTGAAGCTGTCAGTGAGAGTGATTTAGGCGCTAAAGTCGGTCAGAGTGTCACTTGGCTCAATTATCGTTTCTATGGTGCGGTTGCTCTCTATCTCATTTTTTTTGGTCCAGCAGGGGCCGTCTTATATTGTACCGTGCGCTTCTTTGCCGATGAAAGTCGGCAGCAATCATTGGAATTACCTTTAGTCGACAAGGTGCTCATGCTCCTAGATTGGTTACCTAGCCGGATATTTTCTTTTGGCTATGTGCTCAGCGGCCAATTCTCCCAAGCTTTTACTCGTTGGCGCAAGCTGGGGCTAAGTCTGAACCATAGTGCCAGAGATATAGTGACTCAGGTTGCCTTAGCCGCAGAGCCTAGTCCTGAAGCTTCAGGCACCCCCATTTGTGTCCAGGCGACATTGGCATTACTTCAGCTAAGTAAACGTAATTTCATTTTGTTGTTAACTACACTTTCTCTGTTGACCATCTTTGGTGTGGTGGCGTAAAAGAATCTTACTCCTAAGAGTTGGACCTTGGATTTGTAATTCAGTGTCATTCGAAAAACCTTAGTGATGGCAGCACACCATTGAAATGAGTCTCTGGTGTGCTGCCAGGCCTTTCTCGCTCTCATCTGCAACATCACATCTATCTCTTAGTCTATTGTTGGCGTTTGTTATTCGTGACAATGGTCTGACCTTTCTTTGTTGAATTTCCGCTATGCTCACACATCGTGAGTTTCCCAGACTCAGGTCACAAACTGGACTTTCAAAATGTGATTTGATAAAGTGCGCTCAGTCGGGTAAATTGGTAAGACCAATTTACAATAGCAGCTGAGGGTCATATGGCTTATAGCAAAATAAACCAGCCAAAGATTTCTGATGTCATCATGGGTCAATTAGAGCAGATGATCTTGGAAGGAAGCCTCCAACCTGGTCAGAAACTGCCTCCTGAGCGTGAACTGGCACTTCAATTTGAAGTATCCCGTCCCTCATTACGCGAAGCTATTCAAAAATTAGAAGCCAAAGGTTTGCTGCTGCGCCGTCAAGGCGGTGGCACTTATGTCAAAGAGCAGCTTTGGCAGAGCCTCGCCGATCCCATAGTTGAATTGATGCACAGTGATTCCGAGAGTCAGTATGATCTCCTAGAGTTTCGTCATGCCACCGAAGGCATGATGGCCTATTTTGCAGCGCTTCGGGGTACCGATGCCGATATGCAGAATATCAAGCGCACCATAATGGAAGTGGATGGGGCGATAGAAATAGAGCAACAAGCAGAAGCCATAGTACGTTTTTATCGTGCCATAGCTGAGGCGTCACACAATGTGGCCATGTTGCATCTGGTACTCAGTTTAGCTCCTGTGCTGCATAAAAACGTGGCACAGAACTTGGAATTGCTGAATCGAAGAGAGGAAGCATCCACAAGGGCAAACGAACATAGGCTAGCTTTGCTAGCTGCAATCGTTCGCCGTGATCCTGACGCGGCACGTGAAGCCTCGAATGAGCATTTAAGCTATATCGAGGAAATAATGTTGACCGTTAGGAAAGAAGATAGTCGGTTGCAGCGCAGTCTGCGCCGTTTAAAAAGTGGTGACTAGCTCGCTTTAGTGTGAGCGTAAGCCAGCCACCAACTCATATTTTTATTATTTTAAATACCACTAAGTACTAAGGTTAGGTACTTGGGTATTACGTATATAGGAAAGGACTGCGATATGTCTGAACATATGCTACAAGATCTGGATCCATTAGAGACTCAAGAATGGTTATCTGCTCTAGAATCAGTTGTTCGTGAAGAAGGTGTTGAGCGTGCTCAATATCTACTGGAACAAGTACTGGACAAGGCCCGTTTAGACGGCGTCGATATGGCTACTGGTATCAATACCAACTATATCAACACCATCCCAACCAGCCAAGAGCCTGCATACCCAGGTAATACTACGCTAGAGCGTCGCATTCGTTCTATTATTCGCTGGAATGCGATAATGATAGTGCTTAGAGCTTCTAAGAAAGATCTGGATTTAGGTGGCCATATGGCTTCTTTCCAGTCTTCTGCTGCATTCTATGAAGTGTGTTTTAACCACTTCTTCCGTGCACCGAACGAAGTTGATGGTGGCGATTTAGTTTATTACCAAGGTCATATCTCTCCTGGTATCTATTCTCGTGCATTCGTTGAGGGTCGTTTAAGCGCTGCACAGCTAGATAACTTCCGTCAAGAAGTCGATGGTGAAGGTATCCCTTCATATCCACATCCTAAGCTTATGCCTGAGTTCTGGCAGTTCCCGACCGTTTCTATGGGTCTGGCTCCTATGTCTTCTATCTATCAGGCTCGTTTCCTTAAGTATCTCGACGGTCGCGGACTTAAAGATACTTCGGCTCAGCGCGTATATGCCTTCTTGGGCGACGGTGAGATGGATGAGCCTGAATCACGTGGTGCAATTTCATTTGCGGCTCGTGAAAAACTGGATAACCTTTGTTTCCTGATTAACTGTAACCTACAGCGCCTCGATGGCCCTGTAATGGGTAACGGTAGCATCATCCAGGAGCTTGAAGGCTTGTTTAGAGGCGCTGGCTGGAACGTAGTCAAGGTGATCTGGGGTAACAATTGGGATTCACTGTTAGCCAAAGATACTACGGGTAAGCTGCTACAGCTGATGAATGAGACTGTAGATGGTGATTACCAGACATTTAAGTCAAAAGATGGTGCCTACGTACGTGAGCATTTCTTCGGTAAGTATCCAGAAACTGCTGCTCTGGTTTCTGATATGACAGATGACGAGATCTTCGCACTTAAGCGTGGTGGTCATGAGTCTTCTAAGCTATATGCTGCATTTAAGAACGCTCAAGATACTAAGGGTAAACCTACAGTGATCTTGGCCAAGACCGTTAAAGGTTATGGTATGGGCGGCGCAGCCGAAGGTAAGAACATTGCTCACCAGGTGAAGAAGATGGACATGAGCCATGTACTTCAACTACGTGACCGTCTAGGCCTTCAAGATCTACTAACAGATGAGAAGGTTGCAGAACTGCCTTACTTGTCATTAGAGGAAGGTTCAGAAGAGTACAAGTATTTGCATGCGCGTCGTGATGCACTGCATGGTTACACTCCTCAACGTCTGCCTAACTTCACTAAACCTTTAGAGCTACCTGAGATTGAAGACTTTAAGCCCTTGCTTGATGAGCAGAAGCGTGACATCTCGACCACTATGGCATTTGTTCGCTCGCTAAATATATTGCTTAAGCACAAAGGTGTGAGTAAAAATATCGTTCCTATCATAGCCGATGAGGCGCGTACATTTGGTATGGAAGGTCTGTTCCGTCAGATAGGTATTTACAATCCTAAGGGTCAGAACTACACCCCACAAGATCGTGAAATTGTTTCTTACTACAAAGAAGCGACTTCGGGACAGGTATTGCAAGAAGGTATCAACGAGCTAGGTGCTATGTCTTCATGGGTTGCTGCGGCAACGTCATACAGCACTAACGATCTACCGATGATTCCATTCTACATCTACTATTCTATGTTTGGTTTCCAGCGTGTTGGCGACATGGCATGGATGGCGGGCGATCAACAGGCGCGTGGCTTCTTGTTAGGTGCTACAGCCGGTCGTACTACCTTGAACGGTGAAGGTCTGCAACACGAAGATGGCCATAGCCATGTTCAGGCTAACACGATTCCAAACTGTATCTCTTACGATCCTACATATGCCTACGAAGTAGCAGTCATCATCCAAGATGGTATGCGTCGCATGTATGGCGATCAGGAAAATGTGTTCTATTACCTGACGCTGATGAATGAAAATTACGCCATGCCAGCTATGCCTGAAGGTGCTGCTGAAGGTATTCGTAAGGGTATCTACAAGCTTGAGTCATACCAAGGTAGTAAGCAGGTTCAGCTGATGAGCTCAGGCACTATCATGAATGAAGTGCGCAAAGCGGCGAAAATCCTCAGTGAAGAATACGATGTAGCATCTGATGTTTATTCGGTCACATCTTTCAATGAGTTAACTCGTGAAGGTCAGGATGTCGAGCGTTACAACATGCTGCATCCTGAAGCTGAGCAGAAGCAAGCTTACATTGCTCAGGTAATGGGTACAGCTCCTGCAATTGCAGCTACAGATTACATGAAGAACTACGCCGAACAAGTTCGTGCCTTTATGCCATCTGAATCATTCAAGGTACTAGGTACCGATGGTTTCGGTCGCTCAGACAGCCGTGACAACTTGCGTCGTCACTTCGAAGTGAATGCTGGCTATGTAGTCATTGCAGCACTGACTGAGTTAGCTAAACGTGGTGATATTGAAAAATCTGTTGTGGCTCAGGCTATAGCTAAATTCAATATCGACGCAGACAAGATCAACCCGCTATACGCGTAAGAGGCAATATAAAATGACAATCGAAATTAATGTACCTGATATTGGTGCGGATGAGGTTGAAGTCACCGAGATCTTAGTCAGCGTAGGCGACAAGGTTGAAGAAGAACAATCGCTGATTGCTGTCGAAGGCGACAAGGCCGCGATGGAGGTGCCTGCATCTCGAGCGGGTATAGTGAAAGAGATTAAGGTAGCTATTGGAGATAAGGTGGCTACCGATGCATTGATCATGATCTTCGAAGACGAAGCAGCATCGGCTCCCGTGGCTCAAGCTGCGGCAGCTCCTGTGCCAGTAGCGGCCACAGCCGCTCCGGCATCTGTCGAGCTTAAAGAAGTGAATCTGCCTGATATCGGTGACGATGAAGTCGAAGTGACTGCAATCTTAGTTAGCCCTGGTGATATTATCACTGAAGATCAGGCAATCTTAAGCGTCGAAGGTGACAAGGCGTCGATGGAAGTACCGGCTCCTTTCAATGGCGTCTTAAAAGAGATTAAAGTTGAGATTGGTGACAAGGTTTCTACCGGTAGCTTAGTCATGGTATTCGAAATAGCAGGTTCATCTGCTGCGCCAGTGGCCGCTCCAGTAACACCTGTGGCTGCTCCGGTTGCCACTGCTGCATCGGTACTAGAAGTAGCCGTCCCCGATATTGGTGATGATGAAGTCGAAGTGACTGAGATCATGGTGAAAGTCGGTGATACAGTGACCGAAGAGCAGTCACTGATTAGCGTCGAAGGCGACAAGGCTGCCATGGAAGTACCGGCTCCTTTCGCTGGTACGATTAAAGAAATCAAAGTCGCCACTGGTGACAAGGTTTCTACTGGCTCGTTAATCATGATTTTCGAAGTAGCTGGCCAAGCGCCTGCTGCAGCACCAGTAGTTGCTGCACCGGCTCAAGTAGCTCCAGTTCAAGCATCTGCATCGACAGCGAAACCAGCTAAAACTGATTTTGTAGAAAATGACGCTTATGCCCATGCATCTCCTGTGATCCGTCGCCTTGCTCGTGAGTTTGGTGTAAACCTGGCAAATGTCAAAGGTACTGGTCGCAAGAATCGTGTTATTAAAGAAGATGTGCAGAATTACGTTAAGGCTGCGGTTAAGCAAGTTGAATCGGGTAGTGTTAAAGCTGCCGCTGGTGGCAACGAGCTTAACTTACTAGCATGGCCAAAGATCGATTTCAGCAAGTTTGGTGAAACCGAAGTTAAGCCATTATCTCGTATTCAGAAGATTTCAGGTGCTAACCTACACAGAAACTGGGTGAAGATCCCCCATGTGACTCAGTGGGATAATGCAGATATAACTGAACTCGAAGTATTCCGTAAGGCGCAAAACGCGGCGGAAGCTAAGAAAGATTCCGGCATGAAGATCACTCCCTTGGTGTTTATCATGAAGGCGGTTGCTAAGGCTCTGGAAACTTTCCCAACCTTTAATTCTTCTCTGTCTGAAGATGGCCAAAGTTTGATCCTGAAGAAGTACGTCAATGTTGGTATTGCCGTCGATACGCCTAATGGTCTAGTTGTCCCTGTGTTCAAAGATGTGAACAAGAAAGGCATCCATGAGCTATCGGACGAGCTAAAGGTGATATCTAAGAAGGCCCGTAGCGGCAAGTTAACCGCTTCAGACATGCAAGGTGGTTGCTTCACTATTTCTAGCCTAGGTGGCATAGGTGGAACGGCATTTACACCAATCGTTAATGCACCTGAAGTGGCAATTCTTGGGGTATCTAAGTCTGAGATGAAGCCGGTATGGAATGGTAAAGATTTCGAGCCGCGCTTGATGTTGCCTCTGTCACTATCTTATGATCATAGGGTCGTAGATGGCGCCGAAGGTGCACGTTTTATCAGCTATTTAAACAGCTGCTTATCAGATATTCGTACTCTGGTACTTTAAAAAAAAGGCTGCTTGATTCAAGCAGCCTTTTTTATAGTAAATGTATTATTGTGATCAGCATCAAACAAAGGTTAAAATGCGGCCACCTTACAAGGTTTGGCAACGTTTTATTCTTGCGCTATGGGTTAGTGCAGGGAAATGAAAAGAATAAGAGGAAATCATGAGTAACGAAATCAAGACTCAGGTAGTGGTATTAGGTTCAGGCCCTGCAGGTTATTCGGCGGCATTCCGTGCGGCTGACCTAGGACTGGAGACTGTTATCATCGAACGTTTCAGCACTTTAGGTGGCGTTTGTCTGAACGTAGGTTGTATCCCGTCGAAGGCGCTTTTACACGTATCTAAAGTGATCGAAGAGGCGAAAGCCGTTGCCGATCATGGTGTGGTTTTTGGCGAGCCAAAGATCGACCTGGATAAGCTACGCGGCTTCAAAAATTCAGTTATCAGCCAGTTAACAAGCGGATTGGGCGGCATGTCCAAGATGCGTAAAGTCGACGTAGTTAATGGCTTCGGTAAGTTTACCGGTCCTAATACTATTGAAGTTGTCGGTGAAGATGGCGTTAAAGTGGTTCATTTCGAACAGGCTATTATCGCTGCAGGTTCTCGTCCTATCGAACTGCCATTTATTCCACATTCTGATCCACGTGTTTGGAATTCAACCGATGCGCTGGAGCTTAAAGAAGTTCCAGGTAAGCTACTTATCATGGGCGGCGGCATCATTGGCCTAGAGATGGGTACAGTTTACGCTTCTCTGGGTAGCCAAATTGACGTGGTTGAGATGTTGGATCAACTCATTCCAGCAGCCGATAAAGATATCGTGCGTGTCTACACCAAGAAGGTTAAGAATAAGTTTAACCTTATGATGCAGACTAAGGTCACAGCCGTAGAAGCCAAAGATGATGGTATCTATGTGACTATGGAAGGTAAGAAGGCTCCTGCTGAAGCTGTGCGTTACGATGCCGTGCTAGTCGCAATCGGTCGTGCACCAAATGGTAAGTCTATCGATGCCGAGAAAGCTGGAATTAATGTGGATGAGCGTGGCTTCATCAATGTTGATAAGCAGATGCGTACCAATGTCGCTAACATCTATGCTATCGGTGATATCGTCGGTCAACCTATGCTTGCTCACAAAGGTGTGCATGAAGGCCATGTGGCTGCAGAAGTTATCTCTGGCTTGAAGCACTTCTTCGACCCTAAGGTTATTCCTTCGATTGCTTATACAGATCCTGAAGTCGCTTGGGTTGGTCTAACCGAGAAGGAAGCTAAAGAGCAAGGTATCGCCTACGAGACTGCAAGTTTCCCTTGGGCCGCCAGTGGCCGTGCAATCGCTTCAGATTGTAGCGATGGTATGACTAAGCTTATTTTTGATAAAGAGACTCACAGAGTCATAGGTGGCGCTATCGTCGGTGTTAACGGCGGTGAGCTACTGGGTGAAATTGGTCTGGCGATTGAGATGGGTTGTGATGCAGAAGATCTTGCATTGACTATTCATGCTCATCCAACCTTACATGAGTCTGTAGGCCTTGCGGCTGAGATCTATGAAGGTTCGATCACTGATTTGCCAAACCCTAAGGCAAAAAAGAAGAAAAAGTAATATTTTCTTAGAGTCATGAAAAAGGCGCTCATTTGAGCGTCTTTTTTTATGCCTTGAAAAAAGGAACTAAAATTAGTGTTAATGATTTGCTATTAAGATGGTGAATTAATTTTAATGAACTGATACATTCTAGTAAGTTTTTGATATGTGGACTTTATAAGCAATTTATATGAATAGTGCTAATCGATAATGCTATTAACTAAAATTATAAAAAATGTGTGTTTACTCATATTGTTTAGTACTTGCCTGACTCCGGTCACGGCAAGTGATTTTGTTATGCGTGTCTTTGGAGAAAGAGAAGGTTTAGAAGCCGGCACAATAAACGATATCAGCTTCGATTCTCACGGATTTGTATGGGTGGCTACGGAGCAGGGATTATATCGATTAAGTAACTCTAAGATTAGACGTATAGATAAGCAAAAATTCGACCTAAGGCTTTCCAGTGAATACATTAATATGGTTGAGCCTCTGAGTGAGAAGCATCTATTAGTCAGTAATTATTCAGATACTTACCTATACAATATGCTACAAAATAAGTTCGTGCGTTTCGGTAGTGAAACACTTTTCCCTGATTATAAGGGCGGTGGGATCATCGCTCAGGTGAAGCAAGGTGATCACTATATTTTTCTGACTTTAGATGGTGAGTTACTCCAATATTCTTATGAAAAGTCCTTGCTGGAACGGATTGTTTTCCTTCCGACTAATGCCGATATCCCTTGGGGGAATTTAGCCGTCTTAGATGATGGCCGTATGATCGTCGGCACTGAGTTTGAGTTAGAGCTTAGAGATAGCCAAGGTCAGAGAATTGCTGCTTTTCCCTGGGGAGAAGAATTCGGCCTGATGAAGCAGTTGTTTAAAGATTCTCAGGGGCGAATTTGGCTGAGTTCAAGTGAAGGGGTTTATAGAGTTTATGCCGATACTCTTGAGATCCAAGCTGTCGAAGCGCTATCTTTTTATGCCACCAATATAGCCGAAGATAACCTGGGTGATTTTTGGATCTCCGGGAGACTAGGCTTAATCAAATGGAGGCCGGGAGACACTGAATATCAAACGTATAAACAGCAACTTAAACAAGTTGCAGATATGGATTATATCTATGACATTGAAATCGATGACTCAGGACTTATTTGGGTAGGAGGTGCCGGAGAGGGCCTTGCCATAGTCACAAGCGAACCAGATTTTTTAGTCGATACCTATACCGCTGCGTCACCATACTCCTTGAGTGATGAGATTATTTGGGGGATTTATGCCGAGGGTGAACATGTTTGGTTGGGTACCGATAACGGCCTGTTCTCGATAAATAAACTAACCCAGACATCTAGCCGTTTATTTCCCCAAGGTTTAGAGCTCAATGATAGTATTTATGGTGTAGATAGTCTGGATGCTGACAACCTTTTATTATCGACCACCAATGGTCTGTTCGTGGTGCACAAAGCGACTTTTACGGCCCAAAGATTTTCCCAGTGGACTCATGGTGAGAGCTCGCTGGAAAATAAGATAGTTTATGCCAGTTATCAAGATCCCCTAATTCAAGGTCGCTGGTGGTTTATGACGTCCACTGGCTTGTATTTCTGGGAACCAGGTCTGTTCGACCCTCAGGCTATGCCGGTTTTATCCGATGATCTTAGCTCGAGAATAATAGATATCCGCACGGTTATCAGGGATGAGTCTGGGACACTCTGGCTCGGTGGTACCCAAGTCTTTGGTTATCTGGATAATCAAGGCGAGTTCCATTCAAAACTTGCCAAGTTTAGTGATGGCAGCACAGAAGTGGGTGTCAATAACATCGAGATAATTGATGCTAATACCTTTTGGTTGGGAACATCACCAAGAGGTTTACTCGAATACACACTGGATTCCGGTGAGGCAAGAGCGCTAAATAAAGATTGGGAAATTGATTGTACATCTGTCTATTTCATCCAGGAAATCGCAGATTTCAGGTTAATTGCTTGTCCTAATTCCCTGCTCAGGTATAGCAAATCTACTGGGGAACTCAAGGTTATTGGTCATGACGATGGCTTGCTAGGGGAGGAACTCAATGATGGTTCATATTTTTATGATCCCAGTGAGGGACTTTATGTGGGCACACCGGATGGAGCTATGTTGCTGGATGTCGACAGTTTATCTAATCGACTTATGCTTGATGGCGTGTTTTTGGAGGCGGTTTCAGTTTTCTATGATGAGGGAATGCAAATCGACCTTATCCCCCAAGATGAAAAAATCATAAAACCCGGTGCAAGGATGATCAGCTTTCAGATAACCAGTCTGAATTATCTCGATGATACCCCTATGACCCTACAGTATCGCCTCAGGCGAGAAAGGGACATTCCCGAAGCTAAATATTTACTACTAGATGGCCAGTCTCAGCTCAACATCACAGGCCTGCAATACGGAAAATATACCTTAGATATCTTGAGTCAAGAGAATGGCATTTGGTCTGCTAAACCTTACAGTTTTAGCTTTACCGTTAAGCAATATTGGTGGCAGATGTCCTGGGTTAAAAGCCTGCTGTTATTAAGTCTATTATGTATCTGTATCGGAGTTATCCTGTATCGACAGAGGCAAGTTCAGGCATTTAAACGGATTAATACCGCATTGGTCGAGAGTGAAGAGAGGCTGAGGCAGTCTCTGAAAGGCAGTGACTCTGAGCTGTGGGAATGGCGCCATGACTCTCAGATGTTCAGCCTGGAGAATCAGCGGGAAGAGAAAGAGGATGACCGAGGCAATATCTTCCTCAAGTTAGAGGATGTTCCTATTCATAGGGAAGATAGAGATAAGGTGGTTAATGCCTGGGATAACATGCAGCAAGGCTTGAGTGACCGTTTCGATGTCGAGTATCGCTATCGCCGCAAAGACAAGAGCTGGGGATGGACCAGAGTCTTGGGGCGTCCGGTGGAGGTGGATGCTGAGTCGGGTAGTATATTAAGGGTCGCGGGGATTTATTCTGATATCACCTTGCAGCGTCAGTTAGAAGACGATGTAAAGTTGCTGGCCCAGGCATTTGGCAACACCTCCGAAGGCGTGCTGATTTTGGACGGCGCGGAGCGAATTAAGGTGTCTAATAAAGCCGCCCAAACCATAGTCGGTGCCTCGGCGGAGATGCTAAACGGTAAGTTTTTCTCTGAATTAATTTTAGCTAAAGAGGGGCGTTCGGATGACATTGTTTGCCTACTTAAGCAGGAAATCTCCTGGACAGGTGAGCAAGAGTTTTTACGTGAACAAGGTGGATCGTGTCCGGTCTGGCTTAATGTATCGGCTATGCTGGGGAGTAAAGGAAACATAACTCATTATGTGGCCGTATTTTCCGATATAACTGAGAGAAAACGCAGCGAGGCCGATCTTAGGCGTTTGGCAAATTATGATGTGCTAACTGGCCTTCCTAACCGTTCTTTGTTTGCTACTCGCCTGACTCAGTCGATAGATGGTGCAGAGCATAGTGGTGAAAAATTAGCGCTGATATTTCTCGATCTCGATAGGTTTAAGCACGTCAATGACTCCTATGGTCATAGCATGGGGGATGCCTTGTTGGTGGAGGCTGCCAATCGTCTACAGTCTTGTATTTCACCAGAGCACACCTTATGTCGCTTCGGCGGCGATGAATTTGTGATCTTATTAAGAGATGCTGCAAACTTAGATACGATAAATCATATTTGTACTCAATTACTCGAGCAGATCGAGACGCCCTTCGAGCTCTATGGTCGAGAGTTTTTTATCTCTACCAGCATAGGGGTGAGTTTATGGCCCGATGATGCCAGGGAGGCTGAGGTGCTGATCAATAATGCCGATCAGGCTATGTATCACGCCAAAGAAGAAGGTCGTGGTAACTTTCAGTACTTCTCTTCCGAACGTAATTCAGAAGCCTTGTACCACCTGAGACTGGAAGCCGAGCTTCGTAAGGCGATAGAGAGAGATGAGTTCGAGCTGCATTACCAACCTCAGGTAAATATCCTTAAAGGGGATAAGTTGTGCGGTATGGAAGCACTATTGAGATGGCATCACCATGAAGACGGCTTAATCCGTACCGATATATTTATCAAGGTGGCAGAGTCTTGTGGCTTGATTGTCGATATAGATCTTTGGGTGTTACGCCAGGCCTGTATACAAGGCAAGATCTGGTCCAAATCTTATGCAGAGCCCTTTAAATTATCGGTAAATATCTCGGCGGTCCATTTTCGCCAGCCTGATTTTATCCAAGGGGTTAAAAGAATTTTACAAGAGACCGAGCTAGATCCTCGCTTATTGGGTTTCGAAATCACCGAAGGCGTGTTGATGAAGGAGTTGGATACGGCTAAGGAGCATCTTTTAGAGCTTAGAGCGCTTGGAATTGATGTTGCAATCGATGATTTTGGTACTGGTTACTCCTCATTAGCCTATTTACGCCATTTCGATGTGGATACTTTAAAAATTGACCGCTCATTCCTTATCGATATCGCCACCAATGAGGCAGATCAAGCTATTGCCAGTAGTATTATTGAGCTTGCCAGAAACCTTAAACTAAACGTTGTCGCCGAAGGTGTGGAGACAAAAGAGCAGCTTGAGCAGGTCTTTAGCCGTGGTTGCTATGTGATCCAGGGATATTATTTCTCCAAACCCTTAACTGTGGTCGAGATAGAGAAATATATGGATAATTCAAGCCCAATTTTCCAATAAGAACTCATCTGTAGATTGATAATTAAGCTAATATTTCCTTATTTGAACTTAAACTTCTTTCGTGGTTTTTGTTAGAATAAATGCGCTAATTGTTACTAATAACTAAAGAAAAAACAAAATATGATACGTTTATTGACCTTATTTCTTGTGCTAACTTTCAGTTTTTCGGCATTAGCCGATGAGGTGCGCCCTAAGATCGGCCTGGTACTCAGTGGTGGTGGAGCCAAAGGTGCCGCACATATTGGTGTGCTTAAAATATTGGAACAAAATCGCATCCCAGTTGATTATATTGCCGGAACCAGCATAGGCGCCTATGTCGCTGGCATGTATGCCTTAGGCTACAGTGCTACTGAGATTGAGAAAATCATGCTCAATGAGAACTGGTCAGACGGTTACTCAGACACTATTCCCAGACAGGCGTTGAGTTACCGCGATAAGAGGCAGAGAGATAGGTTTAATATTCCTCTGAACTTAGGGTACAGCGACGAAGAGGTTAAGTTACCTAATGGCTTGTTACGCGGACAGACAATGTCACAATTGCTGCAAAGATCAACTGATCTAGTGCATCAATTTGGTCATTTCGATGAGCTCGCCATTCCCTATCGAGCCGTGGCTACGGATCTGGAGACGAGTCAAGCTGTGGTTATCAGCAATGGCAGCATAGTTAAGGCCATGCAAGCCTCGGCGACTGTGCCCGGCGCCCTGCAGCCTGTGGAGTATGAAGGCAAATTGCTGATCGATGGGGGTATAGGTAACAATATGCCTGTGGATGTGGTCAAAGCAATGGGAGCAGACATCATCATAGCCGTAGATATAGGTTCGGCTCTGGTGAAGAAACAGGAGTTAACCAGCACAATCGCCGTGCTCAATCAGCTCTCTACCATGCTCACTAATGCCAGTACCGAACGTCAGAAAGCGCTATTGACGAACGATGATATTCTTATCCGTCCCGATGTAGGAGAGATGAGTACTACAGATTTTACTATCATGCCAGAAGCCTTCTCACTGGGTGAAGAGGCGGCATTGAAGCACTTGATCAGTCTACAAGGTCTAAGTGTCAGCGAAGAGTCATATCTAGCCTATGTTGCTAGGAAGAAACGTTTGAGTCACCGATGGCTGGATGAACTCGATCATCCCATAGTTAATATCGTATTTAACAATGATTCTAAAGTCAGTGAGTCTTTATTGAGGCAGGCTTTGGGGCTTAAAGAGGGGGAGGTTGTCTCCCAAGAACGACTGGCCAAAGGCATTGCCGATGTCTATGCCCTAGACAAGTTTGAGCGCGTTAATGCCGAGTTTATCGATTCCGACCAAGGCCGAGTTTTGACCCTAAATACCCATGCAAAATCTTGGGGGCCAAACTATTTTCAGTTGGGATTTAGCTGGGAAGATGATTTTACTTTAGATTCAGCTGTATCACTGGATCTGGCCTATACCCTAACAAATTTGACTCCCACGGGAGGAGAGTGGCGCAATGAAGTTAAGCTAGGATTCGAAAAGTTAATTTCGACCGAGTTTTACCAGCCTCTGGATTATGATCAGGCCTTCTATACTCGTGCCAAATTGGGCTATGAGATAAAGAACTGGGAACTCTTTGGTAAAAACTCCAACATACTCAAGATTACTCAGAATCAGTATCGTGCCGATGTGGGAATAGGCTACAACTATGTAAAAGAGGGAATACTTGAACTTGGTTTTACCGCCGAAACGGGTTTGCTAGAAAATGCATTATTTGTCAAAGATTTAGCCTATCACTCATATGGTGGTTATTTCAAATTTGGTTATGATGATCTGGATAGCATCAACTTCCCTACTTCGGGAAATCGGCTTACTTTAGATGTTTACTACCGTAAAGAAGACAACCCTAACTTCAATTTCGACGAGTTAGGTGAGCTAGCCGAGAATTCTGTACAAGTTGAACTCGATTGGCGCGGCGCCTTGAGTGTGGGGAATCATGCATTTGTTGGTATCGCGTCATTAGCCACGGTAGCAAAGGACGCAGGAATTAGCGTGCATGTATCTCGACTGGGTGGCTTCCTCAACCTTTCCGGTTATCACAAAAACGCCCTTGTTGGGCCCCATAAGGTTTTCGGTGCCTTCGTCTATCAATATGATCTCGGTCGAGATGTGTTGGGTATGACAGATTACCCCCTATATCTTGGCACCAGTATCGAGGCGGGTAATGTATGGCAGTTAAAGGATAATGTGGATCTGGATGACCTTATTTATTCCGGCAGCCTGTATTTTGGCACGGACACCAGCATGGGACCTGCGGCGCTGGGTTTTGGCTGGGCCGACAATGGAGAGACGTCAATCTTCCTGTTTCTAGGCAGGAACTGGTAAATAAGTGACCTTGATTAGCTGAATTAATAGAAAGTTACAAATATTGGCTACTGTGTTAAATCCCATGGTGATAGGGTGTCGTGGGAAATTTATAGCAGGCTTGAAGATAGCAGGCCGCTACAAGAATAAATCGGGGATTAAAATGAACAGAGTAAGTAAATTGGCACTAGGCATAGCATTAAGCTTAGGCCTGGCAGCATGTAGTAACGAAACTACGACACCTGTAGTACAACAAATCGAAAAAGTGTCAGGTGTTGAGAAGGTAAATTTCGATAGCTCGGTTCGTCACCAAGACGACTTCTACTATAGCGTTAACGGCCATTGGCTCGCCAACACTCCTATACCAGCGGATAAATCTAACTATGGTGCCTTCTCTGTACTCTATGAACGAAGTCAGAATGCGCTGAAGAAAATTATTGATGAGACTGCGGCTAAGCCAAATAAAGCCGAGGGTTCCAGTGAGCAGAAAGTCGGTGACTTTTATGCCAGTTACATGAATACCGATATCATAGAAAAACTAGGGTTCAGCCCTTTAAGCGATCAGCTAGGGGATATCGCCCAGGCAAAAGATCATCAGGATATCGCCAGCCTTATGGGAAGCTTGCTTGTTAGCGGCGTGCAAATTCCTTTCGGTTTCTACGTCAACAATGATGCTAAAAATTCGACTCAGTATGCTGTCTATCTGCATCAGTCGGGTCTGACCCTGCCGGATCGTGATTATTATCTTAAAGATGATGACAAATTTGTTGCCAATCGAGCCGCCTTGAATACTTATGTTGCCGACATCATGACCCAAGCTGGCAGTAAAAATTCTGAGCGAGTCGCAGACAGTGTCGCTAAAATTGAGACGTTTATAGCTCAGAGCCAGTGGAGTCGTGTCGAGTCCCGTGATGCCAATAATAGCTATAACAAGATGGATAGAGCCGAGTTACAGGCTAAGGTCACTAACTTCGATTTCGTTCAATTTTCCGCTAGTGCCGATATAGATAAGGTTACCGAGGTGATCGTGCGTCAACCTTCCTATTTCGAGAAGTTCGGTGCTAAGTTCACTCAGTTCTCTGTGGCCCAGTGGCAAGACTATCTGGCTTTCCATCTGGTGGACAGCTATGCCGAACTCCTGAGTAAAAACTTCGTCGATCTCCACTTCGATTTCCATAGCAAAACCTTGATGGGCATCGAAGAGCAGAAGCCGCGCTGGAAGATGGCTGTGGATGCATCGGATCAGGTGATCGGTGAGCTTGTAGGCAAAGAGTATGTTAAGCAGTACTTTAAGCCTGAAGCGAAACAGAGAATGGAAGGTTTGATCCAAGCCTTGATTAAAGGCTTCGAGGTCAGCATAGATGAAATCGAATGGATGACGCCTGAGACTAAGGTTGCCGCCCAAGAGAAGCTAGCTAAATTTACCTATAAGATAGGTTATCCGGAGAAGTGGAAAGACTACACAGATCTTAAGATAACAGCGGATCACTTGGTGGGTAACTATCAAGCTTATGCCAAGTTCGAATATAAGACCATGCTGGATAAACTTGGTAAGCCTATCGATCGCACTGAGTGGCATATGACACCTCAGACGGTAAATGCTTACTATAATCCTGTGATGAATGAAATTGTGTTCCCCGCGGCTATTCTTCAGCCTCCTTTCTTTAATATGGGAGCCGATGATGCGGTGAATTTCGGTGGCATAGGTGCGGTTATCGGTCATGAGATTAGTCATGGTTTCGATGACCAAGGCGCTAAGTATGATGGTGACGGCAATTTGAGAGACTGGTGGACCGATGCCGATCGCGCCGAGTTCCAAAAGCGTGGTGCTCAGCTATCGGCTCAGTATGCGGGCTATGAGGCACTGCCGGGGAAACACGTTAATGGTGATTTGACTCTAGGTGAGAATATTGGCGATCTGGGCGGTTTGACCGTTGCGGCTCGTGCTTATCATCTGAGCCTTAATGGCAAACCATCACCGGTTATCGATGGCTTGACTGGCGAGCAGCGTCTGTTTATTGGTTGGTCTCAGGTATGGCGTCGTAATTATCGTGATGAGGAGCTGGGTCGTCGCCTGATGACAGATTCCCATTCCCCGAGTCATTTCCGCGCCATGGGTACTCCGCGTAACATACCCGCCTTCTATCAGGCCTTCGACGTGAAAGAGGGCGATAAGATGTTTTTAGCTCCGGAAGATCGCGTCAAGATCTGGTAATTAGAGCAGTAAACTAATAGAAATTAGACCAAGCCCATCTTTTTAGATGGGCTTTTTATTGGAGCTTTGGTCAATTTGTTAGAACTTAGAACTTAGAACTTAGAACTTAGAACTTAGAACTTAGAATCTAGAACTTCAGGTAATTGCGTAAGATCTCTGAGTTGCTGGTGGGCGAGAATCCATCTGGGCTCACCTTGTTGTTCGACTGCCGGAATCACTATGGTCTGCATATTGGCGGCCCTCGCGGCTACCAAGCCATTGAAGGAGTCCTCTATGGCGACACAAGTCATAGGGTCGATATCCAGTGCCTTGGCACAGTTTAGATATACCTCAGGATGAGGTTTACCATAGGCAAGGTGCTCGGCGGACTGTATGGAATCGAAGTAGTGAGCAAGCTTAAGCTTGTTTAAAACGGCTTCTATGATTGGGCTCGATGATGAGGTGGCTAAGCCAATCTTATAGTCATTATCCCGACAAAACTTGAGTGCTTGCTCTACACCTGTCATGGCTTGCCCAGTAGTGCTAATCATATTGACAACTTGATCGACTATGGCGTTAGCAGTTTTCTCATTGTCATAATTATCCCAGGGGAATTTCTGATACCAGTAACTGACGACCTGATCGATTCTCAACCCCGTCGTTTGAAGTGTGTCTTCAAAGCGTATTGGTAGCCCCAAGAGTTCCAGGGTCTGAAATATTGCTTTCTGCCAGCTTGGCTCCGAGTCGATAAGTACACCATCCATGTCGAAAATGATGGCTTTTAGCTTAGGCGAGGTCATATAGCTCCAATATATTCATTATAACTAGCGTGAATAGTACTCCTGTTTTTCGTCAGTTTCTTGAGAACTTACCTATAATTTATTTAGAGATATTTGCCATAAACCCCTATTTACAAGTATGTATAACAAGGTTTTATTTAACTTTAATTGCTATTATTCAATACGTTACCTATTAAGTAATAGCTTGTGATTATGTTATTTGTGGTATTTATAGATTAACTAGAATAAAAGCCTTTAAAAAAGTAAGGTTAATAGCTAAAGTGGTACTCGATAGGAATGTGATCTGGTTCAAACTTTTGTCGAGCTATAGTATAATCATCAGCAGAAAAACGCTTGAGCCTGCAGGACTGTTAGCTTTCAATACTAGGAAGTACAGTTTTGTTGTTAGAACGCCAAATAACAAGAGGAATGTTGCCGTGCTAGAAGCATATCGTAAACACGTCGCAGAACGTGCTTCAGAGGGCGTAGTCCCTAAGCCATTAGATGCCCATCAAGTGGCCGAGTTAGTTGAAGTCGTTAAGAACCCACCTGCAGGAGAAGAGGCGTTTATCCTCGACCTGCTAGAGAATAGAATTCCACCAGGAGTAGATGAAGCCGCCTATGTTAAAGCGGGTTTCCTGGATGCTGTGGCCACCGGTGAAGTTACATCGCCAATTCTAACCTCGGCGCATGCCGTTGAACTGCTTGGCACCATGCAGGGCGGCTATAACATAGATCCCTTGATTGCTCAGTTGGATGTTACAGCTCAGGCACCACTGGCTGTAAAAGCCTTATCAAAAACCTTATTGATGTTTGATTCTTTTCATGATGTGGTTGAGAAGATGCAAGCAGGCAATGAATTTGCTAAGCAGGTCGTTCATGCATGGGCCGATGCCGATTGGTTCCTCAATCGTCCTAAGCTTGCTGAGAAGATCTCTCTCACCGTGTTTAAAGTAACAGGTGAAACGAACACAGATGACTTGTCTCCGGCTCCCGATGCCTGGTCTCGCCCTGATATTCCTTTGCATGCGTTAGCTATGCTAAAGAATGCTCGTGACGGTATCGTACCGGATGAGGCTGGCACTCTCGGACCTATCAAAGAAATTGAACAACTTAAGACTAAAGGTTTCCCACTCGTCTATGTTGGTGATGTTGTTGGTACGGGTTCTTCACGTAAGTCGGCAACGAACTCAGTGCTTTGGTTCATGGGTGATGATATCCCTAATGTACCTAACAAGCGCGGTGGTGGTTTCTGTCTCGGTGGTAAAATTGCTCCTATCTTCTTCAATACCATGGAAGATGCTGGTGCTCTACCGATCGAACTCGATGTGACCAAGATGGACATGGGCGATGTTATCGATATCTACCCATACCAAGGCATAGTTAAGCGTCACGATAGCGATGAAGTTATCTCAGAGTTTAGCCTGAAGACAGCAGTCTTGATGGATGAAGTTCGTGCCGGTGGCCGTATTCCATTGATCATCGGACGTGGTCTTACCGCTCGTGCTCGCGCAGTGCTTAAGCTCGAGGATTCAAAGGTCTTCGTATTGCCAAAAGATGTGGCCGATACGGGCAAAGGTTATACCCTTGCTCAGAAAATGGTTGGTAAAGCCTGTGGTGTTACCGGTATTCGTCCGGGCCAATACTGTGAGCCTAAGATGACTTCTGTGGGCTCGCAAGATACTACCGGTCCTATGACTCGTGATGAGCTTAAAGATCTGGCTTGTCTAGGTTTCAGTGCCGATCTGACTATGCAATCATTCTGTCACACTGCGGCTTATCCTAAGCCTGTGGATGTGAACACTCACCATACGCTGCCTGATTTCATCATGAATCGTGGCGGTATATCACTGCGTCCAGGTGATGGAGTTATCCACTCTTGGTTAAACCGTATGTTATTGCCTGATACCGTAGGTACAGGTGGTGATTCACATACTCGTTTCCCAATTGGTATCTCTTTCCCTGCGGGTTCCGGTCTAGTGGCTTTCGCCGCGGCGACAGGTGTTATGCCTCTGGATATGCCTGAATCTGTTTTGGTACGTTTCAAAGGTGAAATGCAACCGGGTATCACACTACGTGATCTGGTACACGCTATTCCACTTAAAGCTATCGACATGGGTCTCTTGACCGTAGAGAAGCAAGGTAAGGTTAACTTCTTCTCTGGCCGAGTGCTTGAGATTGAAGGCCTAGAAAGCTTAAAGGTTGAGCAGGCATTTGAATTGTCAGATGCGTCAGCCGAGCGTAGTGCTGCAGGTTGTAGCATCAAGCTGGATAAAGAGCCTATCATCGAATATCTAAACTCCAACATAGTCATGTTGAAGTGGATGATTGCCGAAGGTTATGGCGATCGTCGTACCATCGAGCGTCGTATTATCGCGATGCAAGATTGGTTAGCTAACCCAGAGTTACTGGAAGCCGATGCCGATGCCGAATATGCGGCAGTTATCGAAATCGATTTGAGTGATATTAAAGAGCCTATTCTTTGTGCTCCAAACGATCCCGATGATGCGGTACTGCTATCAGATGTTAAGGACACCAAGATTGACGAAGTCTTCGTCGGTTCTTGTATGACTAACATAGGTCACTTCCGTGCCACGGGTAAGATGCTGGATAAGTTTGCTACGACCTTGCCGACACGTTTATGGATCGCACCACCGACTAAGATGGATCGTGACCAACTTACCGAAGAAGGCTACTACGCCATATTCGGTCGTGTAGGCGCTCGCATCGAGATCCCTGGTTGTTCTCTATGTATGGGTAACCAGGCACGTGTTGCCGAAGGTGCGACTGTGGTCTCTACTTCAACGCGTAACTTCCCTAACCGTCTAGGTACAGGTGCTAATGTTTACTTGGCTTCTGCCGAGCTAGCTGCAGTTGCGGCTCTGCTGGGTCGTCTGCCTTCTGCCGATGAATATCAGACTTATGCGAAAGAGTTGGACGCGACTGCGGCCGATACCTATCGTTACCTGAATTTCGATAAGATGCAGTCTTATACTGAAAAAGCGGCTGAGGTTATCTTCCAGTCGGCAGTATAAAGTCACAAAGACCTTAGTGCTCTGTGAGCACTAAGCTGAAACAAAAAAGCTAGATTCATAAATATGAATCTAGCTTTTTTTATGTGTGCTGTTTTGACTTAAAACTTAATTATGATACTTAACCAGCATATCGATTAATGGCTCACGGCTGGCTTTCTCTGTTTTTAATCTGGTGAGATATTGCGCCCACAAATCGGCCTGATGTGTGGCGAGATCGTATAGTACCTTCCATGAGAATAAACCCGTGTCATGACCATCGTCGAAGCTTATCTTGACCGCGTAGTTCCCCACAGGATCCAGAGCCTTTATATTGACGTTCTTCTTGTGGGTGACGAGTACAGGGTTACCGTGGCCATGGACTTCCGCCGAAGGGGAATAGACACGCAAGATCTCGCAGCTAAGTTGAAAGGTTTTACCGTCATCGAAGGTTACCTCTAGCAGGCGAGATTTTCTTTTAAGCTTGAGGGCTGTAACGACCGGATTATAGTCTGGGGAAGTCATAATATTGGCCTGTGGTGTAAAAATTCAGGTTTGGAACTAAAGTCTAGAACATAAGTTAAAAATTTATGTGACGCACCTATATTACTAAATCAGGACCTAGGTTTGAGTGCCTAGGTCCTATAATCGCATTATAGAATAAAGCGACTTAGATCTTCATCTTGTACCAGCTCATCGAGATGGTCTTTGACGTATTTGGCATCGATCACCGACTCAGTGCCGGATTTATCGGAGGCGCCGTAGGATAGCTCTTCCATCAAGCGTTCCATCACAGTATGCAATCGGCGAGCACCGATATTCTCTGTGCGCTCGTTGACCTGCCATGCAGCCTGGGCAATAGCTTCGATACCGTCTACGGTAAATTCTATTTTTACGCCTTCGGTTGCCATCAAGGCAACGTATTGCTCTGTCAATGATGCGTGTGGCTCGGTTAAGATGCGCTTAAAGTCATCGGCTGTCAGAGCTTGTAGTTCGACACGAATTGGCAGGCGTCCCTGAAGCTCAGGGATAAGATCCGATGGCTTAGACATCTGGAAAGCACCTGAGGCGATAAACAGGATATGGTCGGTTTTAACCATGCCGTGCTTGGTATTAACCGTACAACCTTCGACGAGAGGCAGTAAATCACGCTGTACACCTTCCCGTGAGACATCTGGGCCTGTGCTTTCACCGCGTCTACAGATCTTATCGATCTCATCGAGGAAGACGATACCGTGCTGCTCAACCAGTTCGATAGCCTGTTCTTTCATATCTTCTTGGTTGACGAGTTTAGCCGCTTCCTCTTCGATCATCAGCTTGTAGGCTTCCTTGATCGGCATCTTACGACGCTTACTGGCACCGGGTCCCATATTTTGGAACATGCTCTGGAGTTGGTTAGTCATCTCTTCCATACCTGGAGGTGACATGATCTCTATGCCGGTCTGAGGTGCGGAGACATCTATCTCTATCTCTTTATCGTCCAGTTGTCCCTCACGCAGCTTCTTGCGGAAGATTTGACGAGTACCTGAGTCATCTGGCTTCTCATTGTCCCAATCTTCTTTAGGCTTAGGCAGCAAAGCATCAAGAATCCGCTCCTCGGCGGCTTCTTCGGCTTTGACTTTAGATTTCTTCATGTGCTCTTCACGAGTCAGCTTAACGGCTGAATCGGTAAGATCACGGATGATCTGTTCAACTTCTTTACCCACATAGCCCACTTCGGTGAACTTGGTGGCTTCAACCTTGATAAAAGGTGCCTTTGCCAGTTTAGCCAGACGACGAGCAATTTCGGTTTTACCGACACCAGTCGGGCCGATCATCAAGATGTTTTTTGGCGTCACTTCTTGACGTAGATCGGGATCGAGTTGCATACGACGCCAGCGGTTACGCAGGGCGATGGCCACTGCGCGCTTGGCATTCTGTTGGCCTATGATGTGACTGTCTAACTCATGGACAATCTCACGTGGAGTCATTTCAGACATATATTTTCCTCATGCATCTCAGCATTTGCTCTAGAGCTATTACTTGTTATTGGTTCTTGCAAGTAAGCGACTCGAGATCAGTAATTTAATTCTTCGATAGTCTTGAACTGATTGGTGAATACGCAGATACCACCGGCGATAGTGAGTGACTTCTCAGCTATCTCAGTTGCTGTCAGTTCAGTATTCTCAAGCAGAGCCGTAGCCGCAGATTGGGCGAATGGTCCACCGGATCCGATAGCAATAAGATCGCCTTCTGGCTGTATTACATCACCATTACCAGTGATGATCAGCGAGCACTCGCTATCGGCTACTGCCAAAAGAGCCTCTAATTTACGTAGCATCTTATCGCTACGCCAGTCTTTTGCCATCTCGACGGCGGCTTTCATCAGATGTCCCTGATGCATCTCTAACTTGGCTTCGAAGCGTTCGAATAGGGTAAAAGCATCTGCGGTACCACCAGCAAAACCTGCCAGGACCTTGTTGTGATATAGGCGACGAACTTTTCTGGCATTACCTTTCATCACGGTATTACCAAGTGATACTTGGCCATCTCCGGCGATGACGACCTGGTTATTACGGCGAACTGATACGATTGTGGTCACTAATGAATCCTCTTCTCAAACTGATGCAGCAATGGCATCAGTGGGTGATAAAGAATATATGGGGGGGAGTGAGTGAAATATCAAGGATTAAGTATGGAAAAAGCAAAATAGCTTGTGAGTGGCTAAGGTGTCAGATTTGACTATTGGATCGTGTCATTTAATTTGCCCGCAGTTAAGCTTCTACTCAACTACGGGCTTGTTAGTATGACTAATTACTAGTTTACAAACATCAAGAAACAGCCATTTATGCCGGCTTTCTGTAATACGTGTCTGTGCTTTTCTGCCAGACGCTTGCGATCGTATGGGCCTAAGCTGACCTTATACCAGTCACCTGTGGTGCCTTTAGCCTTAGTTATATTTGAGTCTAATCCCTGGAAGGCAATGACAGCTTTCATGGCATCCGCTTGAGGCTGAGTTCTGAAAGAGCCACATTGCATTCTATAGCGATGAGCTGGCCCACTAACCTCGGGAATATCGACCTCAACTTTCATATTTACCAGTTCTTTTTGATAGGTCCACTTTTCTTTCGGTTTAGGAGGAAGAGCCTTGGGATCTTTCTTCTGAGTGGGCTTGACGACGCTTTGTTCAGCCACAGCTGCTTCGCCTTCATCAAGATCCTTAGCACTGTTATTTATGGTCCAAAGGAAGTAACCAAAGCCAGTAACTAGGCCAAGGGTCACCAACAATAAGACCAGCGGAAAGCGTCTGGGTGCAGGCGCCTTACTCTTTCTGCGTGTGGTTTTAGATTTAGCCTTACCTTTTCGGGAAGGCTTTCTATTAGCGTAATCGCGATTTGTCATAGTATTGAAATACCGTCTAGTTACATGCGGTCTAAGGTTTCGATACCAAGCAGATCAAGACCTTGCTTAAGTGTTTTAGCCGTAAGTTTTGCTATGAGCAGGCGACTCTTCTTCTGCTCTTCAGTTTCAGCTGCCAGAACCGGGCAGGCTTCATAGAAGCTAGAGAAGGCGCCGGCAAGTTCAAACAGATAAGCACACATGGCATGGGGTTGGCCCTTTGATACCATGCGAGACAGGACTTCACCAAACTGAGCGAGTTTATTGCCTAAATTTTTCTCTTTGTCGTGCTCTAGAAGGATCTTAGCTTGGCTTAGGTCTATATCTTCGGCACGTTTAAAGATACCTATGACACGAGTGTAAGCATAGAGTAGGTAAGGGGCTGTATTACCTTCGAAGCTGAGCATCTGCTCGAAGCTGAAGATGTAATCGCTGGTACGGTTCTTAGACAGATCGGCATATTTGACCGAGCTGATCCCGACAACTTTAGCTATCTTCTCTAGCTCAGCCTCATCCATATCTGGATTCTTGCTGCGAACCAGTTCCAATGCGCGGATATCGGCTTCGGCCAGCAGGTCGACTAGTTTAACCACACCACCGGAGCGAGTCTTAAACGGGCGACCGTCTGCACCATTCATGGTACCGAAACCCATATGCTCTAAACTGAGTTCTGGACGAACAAAGTTTGCCTTACGGGCTAATTTAAAGACTTGCTGGAAGTGTAGCGCCTGACGTAGATCGACAAAATAGAGCACCCTATCAGCATTAAGCACCTTGGAGCGGTAGCTCATGGCCGCCATATCACTGGTAGCATACAGGTAACCGCCGTCTGCTTTTTGTATGATAACGGGTAGAGGGTCGCCCTCTTTATTCTTGAATTCATCCTGAAAGACGACTTTAGCGCCGTTACTCTCAGACAAGAGTCCTTGTGTATCTAGCTCCTTAACCACTTCAACCAGATCTGCGTTGTAAGCACTCTCGCCCCGCACATCTTCACGGGTCAGGCTGACGCCCAAACGTGCATAAACGTCATGACAATGATTAAGAGATATGTCGTTAAATTCGCGCCAAAGTTTGTTGCAATACTCATCGCCAGATTGCAGTGATACTACAAGTTTACGGGCGCGGACTGCAAATTCTTCAGACTCGTCGAAACGTACTTTAGCGGCGCGATAGAAGGTCTCTAGATCAGACAATTCCATCTGAGCTTGCTCACCATTTTTAGCGCGTAGCTCTTCCATATAAGCCAGTAGCATGCCGAACTGAGTTCCCCAGTCACCCACATGGTTTTGACGTATGACCTTGTGGCCTTGAAATTCCAGGGCGCGTACTACACTGTCACCAATAATGGTCGAACGTAGATGGCCAACATGCATCTCTTTAGCTAAGTTTGGCGAAGAGTAATCGACAACTATGGTTTGCTGCTCAGGCAGACTGATGCCTAAGTGGTCATCCTTTAGTGCTGCCATGAGTTGATTGGCTAAAGCGTTTTCATCGATGAAGAAGTTGATAAATCCGGGACCCGCTATCTCAACTTTCGCCACCTGACTGTCTTGAGGCAGGCTATCGATAATTAACTGAGCTATTTCTCTGGGATTCTTACGGGCTGTTTTAGTCAGCATCATCGCCAAGTTAGTAGCGAAATCACCATGAGTTTTATCTTTGGTTCGGTCCACCTGAATTCGAGCTTCAAAATCAGTGGGGATTACCTCTTGTTGTTTAAGGACATCGAGGGCTTGGATGAGCAAAGATTGAATATGTGATTTCATTGGCGTCTAATTGGTACTTACTAATGATAAAAAGGTTTAGGAGTAACCGCATATCTTAGCCGCTACTGGTGGTCAATTGCTATATCTTGAGTCAATTAAATCGAATTTTTATGTGAATTATGCTTAATTTAACCTACAGCAGATCTTGTGGATCTCTGTCTAAGCTCCAGCGACAGCGTTTAGCTAGGGGAAGAGCTTCAATTTGAGGCAAGGCATGTTCGAATGCCTGTTGCAGCAGATTTCTTGATTTGGTTTGAAAAATCAGATGCCTGCGATATTTACCTGCTTTTTTGTCCATAGGGGCTGGCATGGGGCCTATGACTTCGCACTCTTCGTTTTGAGGCAGAAATTGAGCGACTTGAGAAAGAAAGTTATCGGCATCTATGGCCAGGTGGGCTTCGGCGCGTATCAACAGCATATGCCAGGCTGGTGGTAATAGTGCTTGTTTACGTTCATTGAGCTGTGCTCTGGCAAACTCGCCATAACCTTTATGCATTAGCTCACGCAAGATGGCGTTATTGGCTTGATGCGTCTGCATCAGCACTGTGCCTGGTTTTCTGGCTCGTCCCGCTCGTCCTGAAACTTGGGTATAAAGTTGCCCAAAACGTTCCGGCGCTCTGAAGTCGGCACTGAATAGGGCACCGTCAACATCCAGTAAACCTACTAAGGTGACATCGGGGAAGTGGTGGCCCTTAGCTAACATCTGAGTGCCCACTAGTATCTTATACTCCCCCTTATGGATGGCATTGAGATGACCTTCCAGTGCGCCCTTTCTGCTGGTTGTATCGCGATCGATGCGAACTACAGGGTATTTAGGGAACTCTTTTTCTAATGCCTCGGCGAGCTGCTCTGTACCAACGCCTTGGCCCATCAACATGGTGCTGCCACAGTTATGGCACTGACGTGGAATTGCGTAATGGTTGCCACAGTGGTGACAACGTATCTCTCCCAGGGATTGATGCACGGTAAAGAAGGCGTCACAGCGATCGCATTCGTGGAGGTGGCCACATTCATGGCATAGCAAGGCGGGTGAAAACCCTCTACGGTTGAGGAACAGGAGTACCTGGTTACCCGCATCCAGATGGATCCGTATCTCGTTGAGTAGGGCGTGAGACATACCGGTTTTTAGAGGCTGGTTACTAATATCGATAATGCCCTGACGGACTTTCTCGGCATTGCCCGCTCTTTGGCCTAATTCAAGGTGCTTGTAGCGTCCACTGAGTGCATTTTGCAGGCTCTCCAATGATGGAGTTGCGGTGCCGAGCAGTACCGGAATTTTCTCGAGATGACCGCGCATGACTGCTAGGTCACGAGCATGATAGCCGACACCTTCCTGTTGTTTAAAGCTTGAATCGTGCTCCTCGTCTAAAATTATTGTCCCCGGATAAGCCATCGGGGTGAAGAGCGCCGAGCGTGTGCCTATGATGATGGCGGCTTCGCCTGTTTTGGCTTGACGCCATGCCGTTAACCTTTGGTTGTCGGTTAATCCCGAGTGAATAACCGCGACCTTAACCTTGAAGCGGCTCTTGAATCGACTGATGGTTTGCGGGGTCAGGCCTATCTCTGGAACTAAAATTAGTGCCTGCTTGCCTTGCTTAAGTACAGATTCGAGTAAGGCGAGGTAGACCTCGGTTTTACCTGAGCCTGTGATGCCCTCGAGCAAGGTGCAGTGGTAGCCAGATTGCTGATTGAGAGTTGCTACGGCCACTGCCTGCTCGGGGTTGAGCGTTAATGGTTCTTCGCCTAGCTCAAGATTATCTCGCCAACTGAGATCTATCTTGTTAGTGCGCTCATGTTTAGCTATCCAGCCTTTATCTTGTAAGGCCTTCATTGCCGGCTTACTCAAGGCTAAGCTGGTGAGCTCTTCTTGGGTCATTTCGGTTTTGAGTAGCGCTTCTATTACCTTTTTCTGTGCCGGAGCCCGTTTTAGCGTGTCTAATGATGCTGCATTTCCTGAGGTGGTCAATGACCAAAAAATCGTGGTGTCGGCAGTGACTTCGGCACCTTTGCGCAGTGCGACTGGAAGGGCCTGAGACAGCATTTGGCCTAAACTGCAGAAATAATATCTAGCTGCCCATACTGTGAGTTTATATAAAGAATCAGGTAGTAAAGGCTCGTCATCTAATAGTTCAATGATAGATTTTATTTGATTAGGTGCTAAGTTACATGTATCGGAAGTTCCAATAACCAGACCTATTAATTGCTGCCGACCGAAGGGAACTTTGACTCTCATACCCTGTGCAGGCACTGATGTGACGGATTCAGGTACGCTATAACTGAAGGTTTGTCGCATAGGAACGGGTAGGGCAACCTCAACAAACAGGGGCATAGACAGGCAGGCTTAATTAAAGAATGAATAATAAAAACAGTGTACCTAGGCTGCTCGATTAGGGCTACTGTTATATAATACCTATAGGTATAAAAAAGGAATTAACTCAATGACAAAAATGATAAAAGTAGCGCTGTACTTGATCCTTTTTATCGCCGCTCCCTTCATAGGGGCGGGTTATGCTAATGCACACATTTCCCACGTAAGTATCAATGAGCAGCAATTTATTTTAGGTGGCTATCCCAAGTTCAGAGTCAATATCGTTTCTCAGGATGCGAGTCTGGACAAGATGCAGTTTGTAGTCCGTCAGGCTAGTGGCGAAGAAAGGCTAATGGTCAAACCTATTAATAATTTTCTCTTGCTAGTTACTGGGGTTGAAGACGTGATGGATCCCAGTGCGACCTTAGTAGTCAGAGAGTATCGGGTCAATAAATGGCGAGATGTAAAAGTATTTAGCCTGTTTAAAGGGCGACACTTATCACAGGAACTAGCCGCCAAGTCTTCGGCTGCTCACCTAAATATAGAGAGCAGAGCATCGGAAGCGCCGAGCTCAATGTATAAAATAGCTAGCATGAGTCAGTCATCGACTCAGTTATCTAGTGGCAGAGGTAACAAGCCTGCTCAATATCGGCACTCTTTGTACGATAAGTCCTGTACCCTTAAGCACACCCCAGCAATGACACTTTGGCGCATAGGGACAGAACATGGAAAAGCCTGGGGACTAAGTACTTACGGTGCCATGCTTGCCATTTTTGAAGCAAATACTAAAGCCTTCAACCAAGGTGACATTAATGGTCTGCGAGCCGATGCTTTACTGCGTTGCCCTTCGCAAACATTGAGAGCCAAATATTCGAATCATAAGATGGCGAAGCAAACGTTTGAGGCATTGTAGGACCAAGAGCGGCGTTTTCTTCGGGGATGACACCTGGAGCCAATTGCTAATCTAAGGGACAAATAAAAACATAGGAATATGGTCAGTGCGAAGTTAGGTTTTTACTCTTGCATATTTTTTTAAATCCTGTAGTATTTTGCGCCTGAATATTCTATTAATCGCATGTGGTGTCCGACTTCGGGTTGGGAGAGCGACATGGCCTTCAACTTGAGGTAATCCAAATGAAAACAGGCATTCATCCTGATTATGCAGAAATCACTGCAACTTGTACTTGTGGTAACGTTATCAAGATAAATTCAACTGCTGGTAAGTCACTGCACTTGGACGTATGTGGTGCATGTCACCCATTCTACACTGGTACACAGAAAATTGTGGACACTGGTGGACGTATCGATAAGTTCAACAAGCGCTTCGGTGCTCTTGGTAAGAAGTAACTTTTATTTAAAGTTATTTTATATCGAACTAAAAGGGTGCCTATATGGCGCCTTTTTTGTGCCTAAATTTTCTTATTACCACAGACTTACCTAAATGTGTGCGCGTTTGATTAGCCATACTCCCACTAGTTGATTTTCAATTCCCTGAACAGACACAATCCTTTTGCCAAATGAGGCACACCATTTTCTACAGATAGGTCAGTCGATAAGCTAAATTAGTGCTGATTTGAACTGCTGGAGACAGGTAAGAGGAGTTGTAAGTGATTTTTAAAGAAAGGGTCTTCATTTAGGAGTAATTTGGATAACAAATTCGATATTGGTATACCTAGGGATGATTCTAGTAAGTTTAGCAACATTTTTAACCTAAAGCGGCTTGAAAATCAGTTGTCAGCCGTAGTTCGTTGTATTATTCCTACAAAAAATGCTAGTTAATCACCTCTTATCCGCCCAAGTTAAGTTTGCAAAATAGACCTTAGGCTGACAATTAGAGGCTGAAGTTGAATTTTACTAATATCTTGTTTAAAAAGTGTGACATTTCAAGTATCGTACCTACTTTAGCACTTAGGTGAACACCGAATAAGGTGGACCTGGTTTGAGCTAAAACAGACCTCATCGATAAGTTAACCCGACGCATTTTCAGGATTAAAAAAATGTCAGATCTACGCCAACAAGCCCTCGATTACCATGAGTTCCCCGTACCAGGCAAAACTGCGGTTAGCCTGACGAAACCCGCTGAAACTAGTTTAGATCTGGCCTTGGCTTATAGTCCGGGTGTTGCTGAGCCTGTGCGTGAAATCGCTGCGGACCCAGATAATGCTTATCGCTATACCGCAAAAGGTAATACGGTAGCCGTGATTACCAATGGTACGGCTATCTTAGGCTTAGGTAACTTAGGCCCACTGGCTTCTAAGCCCGTTATGGAAGGTAAGGCGCTGCTGTTTAAGCATTTTGCCAACATAGATGCGACTGATATTGAAGTTAAACATCGTACCACTGAAGAGTTCATCAACACGGTTGAAGCGATTGCAGATACGTTCGGTGGCATTAATCTGGAAGATATCAAGGCGCCGGAGTGTTTTGAGATAGAGAAGGCGCTTATTGAGCGTTGTAGTGTTCCTGTTTTTCATGACGATCAACACGGTACAGCGATTGTGACTACCGCGGGTATGATCAACGCCTTAGAGATCCAGGGCAAGTCTATGGAAGATGCTGTCATTGTCTGTATGGGTGCCGGAGCGGCGGCTATTGCTTGTATGACCATGATGGTTAAGTGTGGCGTGCAGCGTGAAAATGTTTATATGCTCGATAGAAAAGGCGTTATTCATGCTCGCCGTGAAGATATTAACGAGTATAAGGCTTTATTTGCTAACAATACTGACAAGCGTACTCTACAAGACGTGATTAAAGGCGCCGATGCCTTCTTAGGACTATCTGGTCCCGACGTTCTAGGTGCAGAAGATGTCGCCTTGATGGCTGATAAGCCTGTCATCTTCGCTTGTTCAAATCCTGATCCTGAAATCAAACCTGAAATTGCTCATAATGTTCGTAAAGATTTGATTATGGGTACGGGACGTAGTGATTATCCGAATCAGGTGAACAATGTACTTTGTTTCCCATTCATCTTCCGTGGTGCATTGGATGTTCGTGCGTCTAAGATCAATGATGAGATGAAGATAGCTGCGGTACATGCCATAGCCGCACTGGCTAAGGAAGAGGTTCCTGCATCTGTACTCGCAGCGTATCCCGATGTAACCTCATTGAGCTTCGGTCCGGACTATGTAATTCCTAAACCTATGGATCCACGTTTACTTTCGAATGTGGCTAAAGCAGTGGCCCAAGCGGCAATCGATTCAGGTGTAGCTGTGATTACCGAGCTACCAGAAAACTATATGAGTTAAGTTTGTTTTCCTTGATATTAAAGGGGGCCTTAGGCCCCTTTTTTGTGTCTGGACCTTAGGCGTTATAATTTATGGCCTATAAACCTTCAGCTTTAAAATTATTCAAATATTGTGGAGTGAAGGATTTGTTTGTATTGTGGGATTTTAGATAGAGCTTATTTTCTATCTTCTAAGCGATGGATCGAATTCAGTTGTCACAAGCTTAGGTTTGCTTTCGATTTTAATGAAAATAATAAATTTTGCGGAAGCGGATAATGAAACTAACACGACTTCTAACTAATAAATTGACCGGTTTTTGGTTACTTTCTCTGGCAGCTGTAGCATTGGTTTTTCTGCTAGTTGCCCTGTTCAGCTTCACTCAATTAACCTATAAATTTCAGCAACAAAAAGTGACTGAACTCGAGTCTATGCTTATTTATCATTATGAGCATGATGGCAATAAATCCCTCTCTAGCTGGCTCCCTTCAATTTTAACCGGATATAACGCAGTGAGTTTGACCTTGAGCGCCGAAGGTAAAACACTCTATGAGTATGGAGCAGATAAATCTGGTGTTGGCATGCTCACCTATAAGAAAGTGCTGCTCAAAGAAGATAATCTCACCTTAGTGATCACCTTACCTCAGCCATTTAATATGGACTCATTCTCCTGGTATGAGTTCTCCATCTTAGTCATGGGTTTACTTTCTATTTTAGTATTTGTTTTCTTCGGTCACAGATGGTTATCGATGCAGCTGCTGGGTATAGAAGATCTTGCGGTGCGCAGTAAACTGATATTAGAGAACGAGTACGATAAGGCCTTAGCCGAGAGAGGGGACGGTAGGCCGAGAATGATAAATCGTGCCCTGACACATCTTTTGCTAGAGCTAGATGATGCACAGAAGCAGAGAGCCAGATTCGATCAATTTATCCGTTCCAATACGTTTTTGGACCCGGAAACTGGCATCGGAAATCGCCTATTTCTTAAGAATCGTCTCGATGCCTTGAGTAACGATAAGGGCATGATGGCCCCCGGTGTGCTGTTTTTACTCGAGATGGAAGATATGGACTTGCTGCAGCAAGAGCTTGGTGAGGACTCAATAGATGAGATGCTACATCAGACCATTAGTGATATTACTCAGATCTTAGACAGTCAGGCTAACAGTATTTTTTCTCGACGATCCTTTAATCAGTTTGCCATAGTGGTGCCGCAAATTTCCTTAAAAGACGTTGAAAAATTAGCCGCTAAATTACTTAAGGTGTGCTTGAGTCAAAATGTTCCCGAGACACAAAATAGCGAAGATTTTTTTCATATCGGCGCCGCTTATTTTAAAGTCGGTGATACTAAGGAACAGCTGCTTGACGAGTCAGAGAGAGCGCTTAGGGCCGCTCAATTTCAGGGAAGCAGTGGTTGGTTTATGTATGACAAGGGTGCCGTAGATGAAGAGTTGGCAAGGGGATCGGTCAGGTGGCGCAGTTTTCTTGAATATGCCCTGGTAAATAAGCGTTTAGTGGTCTTCTCTCAGCCTGTGGTCGACAGTGATATGGACACTCATCATTTAGAGGTATCCAGTCGAATACGTGATAATAAAAACAACCTGATTAGAGCCACACTGTATATTCCTATGGCGATAAAATGTGGTCTGACACCTCAGTTTGAGCGTCAGGTTATTGAGACTGTACTGTTTGATCTCCTCTCCAACCCTAAGGATAAAATTACCAAGTTTAGCATCAACCTTAGCTTAGATACCTTGATGAGTCGGGCATTTATCCGCTGGCTCAAAACGACCCTATTAGAGTATCGACATCTTACCTCCAGACTGATCTTCGAGATAAATGAAGACATAGTAGTGCATCACAAGGAACAGCTGAAACCTAAGCTGAATATGATTAAGAAAATGGGCGCAAGCTTATGTGTCGACCGTGTGGGTCAACAGGTTGTAAGTACTCAATACATTAAAGAGTGTCATTTTGATCTGATAAAACTTCATCGTTCAATCGTGACGCAAATACACCTTCGTCAAGAAAATCAGTTATTTGTTCGTAGTCTTATCGGAGGCTTATATCGAACTGAGGTTCAAGTCTTTGCCGAGGGAATAGAATCTTTCGAGGAGTGGCAGACCCTGAAGATTTTAGGTGTGAGTGCTGGGCAGGGAAGCTTGTTCAGTGAGCCAGTCGAAGAAATATAGCCTGGTATGTAAAAGATTGACAGGGCTCTAGATTATGCTCCTCCTCAAGCAGTAGAATTAACAAGTGTTTCAATTTTAGCCTGTTCGTGTATAAAAATTCAGCTTATATGATGCACCTTGCCCCATACTTGTTTTCATTTTGTTTTTTTCTATAAAATTAACGTATTAGTCGCTACAATAAGTGTAAGTGTTTTGACATTTACTTGGTTTGTTGATTATCGATAGGGCCTTCTTGTCATTTCGCGAATATAGCTCCAGTTTTATGGACTCCAATACCTTAATCATAAGGTGTGAGTTGGCACATGATAAATGAGGTTATGGGCATTATTTAAATGGAAAAGAGTCTTTTAACTAGATTGGCCTTCTGGCAAAACAGCAATTCGAAACTCGAACTTGGCATCTATGTTTGTCCGGATAAACTTGTGGTGTACCAAGCCAACAACTCAGATGGCATCTCGTCTACCGAAACTGAATCTCATGTGGGTGAGAGGCTTGAAACCGAAAGTATTACCCATGAATTTGCGTTTAATGGTTCAAATTGGTCCTCTGTATTCGCTTCGATTGCTAAGCAATTCAAATCAGCCCAGCTACACATAACTCTGTGTTCCTCATTTTATCAATTGTTAATTGTCGATAAACCTAACGTCGAACCTAATGAGATGTCTCAGGCATTACTTTGGTCAGTCAAAGATATGGTGACGCAAGCGGTAACCGATCTCCATATAGATTATTTCGATTCACCATTGCCCAATAGCACTAAGTTAAGTGTTGTCGTGACCGAGAGGGCGAGATTATCCGCTATGGTTTTGGCTGCTCAAGAGCATCATTTGCAAGTTTTAGGGATCAGCATCGAAGAGATGGCTGTTACCGGACTTTTTGAGCAAGATAATCAAGCTAGATTGATCCTGTGTCATACCCCAGGGCAGGAATTATTGTTGACCGTAGTAAAACAGGGGCAACTTTACATGCAACGACGGGTGCGTGGCTTTAATAAGCTAGATACAGTGAGTGTCGATGATTTAGCCATGGGAATGGTCGATAGCTTAAGTTTAGAGTTACAGCGTTCAATGGATTATTTCGAGAGCCAACTTCGTCAAGCACCTGTGGTTTCGATTGAATTACTCATTAATGGCCAAGTCGATAAGCTAGCAGAATTAGTTAGCGCAAACTTCGACCAGAAGGTTAATGCAATGGCTATTGATACCGTTGAGGCAAAGATTGCCCTGCTAACTTGTGGTGAGTTTTACCGTGTCGATACTAGAGAATCAGGAGTACAGACATGACCTTGAAGACGAGAGTCAATCTGTTTTCAGATACCTTATTGCCACCTGTGTTAAGGCTCAGCTTTAAGCGTTTGACTCAGACATTAATTTTTATGCTGGTCCTGTTTGGAATCACGAACTTAGCGACCTACGTCCTAGTGTCGGGATTGGAGACAAATAAGGCCGAGCTGGCTAAGCAAAAAGCTAATCTGGATAGACAGAAGAAAAACCTGGAAGTGGCAATGGCAAAACGTGCTCCCGATGCCAAACTCGTGGATCAGGTGGAGCTCCTCTCTCAGCAAGTTGAACTCAAACAGATGCTCATAGGTGAGCTGAGTCAACGAGAGGCGCTTACTAGCCATGGATACTCTATGTTGTTTAAAGATCTCGCTCGTGTAGCCAATAGCAATATCTGGCTCAACCGCATTAGGGTTGAAAATAATGAATACATCTTCGAGGGTTTTAGCTCAGCGCCTAATGGTGTCCCCTTATGGGTCGAACGCCTCAAGTCGACAGAAACACTAACAGGCCATGCTTTTGCGACTATGGCAATGAGTCGGGGTAAAGATCAACCGTTAGCATTTATCTTGACCACCAAGGCTGAAATCGGGGAGTCTAAGTGAAGCAAAAATGGAATGAATGGGCCGCTAAATTCGATGTGCTGAGCCAAAGAGAAAGAGTCATGGTGGCGAGTGCTGTCTTGGTTGTGATAGGCATGCTCAGCTACCTTCCGCTCGAGTCATTGTTGCTAGAACATCTGTCTCTGGTTAAGCAGAATAAAGCCATTGCTAGTGAGAATAAGGTTTCATTGCAGCAGATAGATCTGTATCAGCAGCGGTTAGCGCAAAATCCTAATGATGAATATAACAATCGCTTGAAAGTCTTGAAGCGACAAGACGAAAGTTTAGATGAACAGCTGTCTTTTCAGATGGTTGATATGGTACCGGCTAATCATATGCCTGCGCTATTGAGCGAGTTACTGGGCAAGGTCACCGGCATCACACTACATGAATTCACATCGATAGCACCAACTCCCTTGCTCGCCATCGGGGAAGATAAGAAGATGAACCTATACAGTCATGGGATCCGTTTGACTCTAGAGGGGGATTACTTCTCTGTTCTTAAGTTTATGGAAGCCGTAGAAGGAATGCCCAGTAAGCTGTATTGGAAGGAAATAGATTATAAGGTCCATGAGTATCCTACTGCGAATGTCGTGCTGGAGCTCTATACCTTAAGCATCAATAAGGACTTTATCAGTGTCGCTACTCAAGGTTAGCCCGCTTATTGCATTGCTGATGTTATTTATGACGAGTGCACAGGCTGAGACATTAAGGGATCCGACCCGACCGGGTTATGGCTCCCAGATCGTCAGGTCTTCGGTGTCGAGTCATGGCAGTGACTTGGTACTCAATAGCGTGATCAAGGCGGGATCGGCATCCCATGCTGTGATTAATAATAAAATCTACCAAGTTGGGGACCGGGTTCAAGGTGTGCGTATCACAGCTATCGAGAATAATTCAGTTTCGTTATCAGATGAGCGTAAATTAACCATGTATCAGGTGATAACAGAGTCAAAGGGAAATTAAAATAAATGAATGCGCTAAAAGTTATAACGCCTCTGTTAACTCTGTTGTTGGTCGCGTGTCAAACAACCGATAGACCCGAGCCAGTGGCCGCTAAAGAGGCTTTGCTTGAGTCGGTACAAACAGCATCTAACAAACGGGCCACGCCTCCTCCGGCAAAAATGCCTGAGTCTATTCAGAAGGAACTCGCTTCTGCTGAGTTACTGGCCGGATTAGAACCAAGCCGTAGAGCCGAGCGTCGTTTCGATGTGTCAGCTCATGATGTCGATGCGAAGATCTTCTTTCCCAGTCTGGTACAAGGTACGCCCTTGAGTGTTGCCGTACATCCAGATGTGACAGGTAATATCTCTTTATCCCTCAAGGGAGTGACCTTGAGTGAAGCCCTTCAAGTTGTCGAAGATATCTATGGCTATGAAGTGAGTCGCATGGGGAGAATTTTACGTATCTATCCCGCAGGTATGCGCACCGAGACATTTCCTTTGAATTACCTGTACATGGAGCGTCATGGTCTGTCTTTGACTTCGGTGAACTCAGGTCGAATTTCAGACAATAGCAATTCGAGTTCGAGTAACAACAATAGTAGTAGCGGTAATAACTCGTCTAATAACAGCTCCGGCTCGAGTAGTAGTAGCAATGAAACGACTAACGGTACCTTCATTCGTTCGACGACTAAGAGTAATTTCTGGGGAGAGTTAAAAGAGACCCTAGTATCGATTGTGGGTAAAACCGGGGGTGGACGCCAGGTCGTTATTACACCTCAAGCCGGATTAGTGACTGTTCGTGCCTATCCAAATGAGTTGAGGCAGGTACGAAGCTTCTTGAAAACTGCCGAGACTCATCTACAGCGACAGGTGATCATAGAGGCTAAGATTTTAGAGGTCACCTTGTCTGACGGTTATCAGCAAGGGATCAATTGGCAGAATGTTTTAGGCCATGTGGGTGATACTAATATTGAATTTGGTACATCGTCTGGTGGAAATAGTTTGTCGGATCAGATCACCAGTGTGATAGGTGGGGTGACTTCACTCAAGTTCTCCGGTACCGATTTTGCTGCCATGATCAATTTGCTCGATACCCAAGGTGATGTAGATGTGCTCTCGAGTCCACGAGTCACGGCATTAAATAATCAAAAGGCCGTCATTAAGGTGGGTACCGATGAATATTTCGTTACCGATGTGTCGTCGACGACTGTAGCGGGTAATACACCAATTACTACGCCCGAGGTTGAATTGACCCCATTTTTCTCCGGTATCGCCCTGGATGTGACACCACAGATCGATGGTGAGGGAAATGTTTTACTGCATATTCACCCATCGGTTATCAGTATTAAGGAGCAGACTAAAACGATTAAAATCTCTGATAGCACACTGGAATTACCTTTGGCCCAGAGTGATATTCGTGAATCGGATACAGTTATCATGGCCAGAAGTGGCGATGTGGTGGTGATTGGTGGCCTGATGAAGAGTGAGAACATAGAGCTGCTCTCTAAGGTTCCTTTATTAGGCGATATTCCTCTGCTTGGTGAACTGTTTACTAACCGATCTAAATCATTGAAGAAAACCGAATTGGTTATCTTATTGAAACCTACAGTTGTCGGTGCCGATACCTGGACAAATGAGCTGCAGCGTTCAAAAGAACTGCTAGATCGTTGGTATCCCGAAGAGCAAGTTGCAACGGAACAAGGGCAGTAAATTTTGTACCTGCAACATTTTGGGTTAGCGGAAACGCCTTTCTCACTTACCCCTAATACCGAGTTCTTCTTTGGGCTCGCGCCTCATGTTGAGGCCTTGCAGGTATTACAAACTGCATTGCAGACAGGAGAAGGTTTTATCAAGGTGACCGGCGAAGTCGGTACGGGTAAAACCCTCATCTGTCGCAAGCTAATGAATGAGCTTCCACAGCGATTTCATTGTGCTTACCTGCCTAATCCCTACTTATCCCCGGCGGAATTACGCTGGGCGGTAGCACTCGAGTTGGGGTTAAAATACTCCGCCGATATAGATCAACTGCAACTGACAGGACTCATTCAGCAGCAACTGCTTGCCCTGTGTGCTCATGGCCACTCGATCGTGTTGGTTCTGGATGAGGCTCAGGCCCTTCCTGACGAGAGTCTGGAAGCCTTACGTCTGTTCACTAACTTAGAGACCGAGAGCCGCAAGTTGCTACAGGTGGTACTTTTTGCTCAACCTGAGTTAGATGAGAGGTTAAATCAACACTGTTTCAGGCAGTTGAGGCAGAGGATCACATTCAGTTACTGCCTGCGGCCATTGACGCTGGATGAAGCCGATGCTTATGTTCAGCACAGGCTATCCGTCGCCGGCAGTCAAGGTCAGCCGCTATTTGACCCCAAAAATACCCGAGTGTTGGCAGCTGCATCAAAAGGGATCCCGAGATTGATCAATATTTTAGCTCACAAATCTCTGTTATTGAGTTTTGGAGAGGGGACCGAACGAGTCGAATACCGTCACGTTAAAGGTGCCATTATCGACACCCAAGATACTAAGCTTAGCTATAAGACTCAGTGGTTTTGGTTTATGGGTTTGAGCCTAATATCTGTGGCTAGCGGGCTCGGGCTACACCTGTTTTATGGAGCTAGCCTATGAGTGTTATAAATTCTATGCTTAAGGATCTGGATAAACGCCAGCAGTCCCATGAGCTGGAAAACCTCAATGTTGCTCCGGTACAGTATCAGGCTAAACCTGAGTCTTTGTCTAAGTTACCTTGGGTATTATTCACCATAGTCTCGGCCTTATTGTTATGCGGAATAGTCTATAGCTGGCAAGCCTTGTCTAGCGCTCAACTGGTGTCATCAAATTCAACATCGAGTCAGTTATCGAATGTTGCCAAGCGTGACCTTGCCTTGGCTACAGAAGTTCAGAGCAGTGAGTCGGATGCTCACCTAGAGCTGGCTGAAACTAGCTTGGTAAAGGCTTCTGCAGCTTCAATGCAAGATACGACAAGCATTAGCAAGCGAGCTAGAAAATTCGAGACTGAGTCGGTTAGAGCGGTAACATCCAGTGATAAGACATTTTCTTCGATACAGCTTGCTGAAGAGCCACTATCCGCCAAGCTTAAAGTGATCGCTAGTGATCCTGTGACGTCTTCAGTTCCAGTGAATGCAGCGACTTCAGTGATTACGTCTGATACTGCTGTTGAGCCAATATCCCTTGTTGTTTCCTCAGTTGTCGTGACACCTATTTCAGTTAAGCCCAGTTCTATGGCTGTCACAGAGGTGCAAGTTTCCAATGAACAGCTTGCTCAGAGAAGGTATCGACTGGCGATAGAGGCCGAGAATCAGGGCTTGCTAAGCGATGCTATCGTCTACTACAGCGAAGTATTGACGTTAACTCCAGTTATGCACCAGGCGCGACGAAAGCTGGCGGCTCTTTATTACGGTCAGGGTCGACTCGGCTCTGCTAGTGACATACTGATAAAAGGGTCGGCTCTTTTTCCCGAAGAATACGATTATCCCTTCTTACTCGCGAGAGTACAGCAAGCTTCCGGTGATATTAAGCTAGCTATGTCCAGCCTTGAGCTGATCCCCGATGAAAGCCAATTGGCCAAGCAGAAATGGACCATGCAATCTAGCTTGGCCCAGAAGGCTGGCAAGTATCCATTGGCCGAAGAAAGCTACCGTAAATTATTGCGCCAAGATCCTCATCTGGCTAGGTGGTGGATGGGGCTTGGTTATGCTCTAGATTCACAGTTGGAATATGACCCAGCCAAGCAAGCCTACAGGCAAGCCTTGTCAGCAGACGGCTTATCTCAGCAGGCGAGAGAATATATTAAAAATAGACTAGTCCAGTTAGGAGAGAGCGAGTGAAACCCAAGTTAAAGATGCGTCTAGGTGATCTCCTGGTTCAGGAACAGATCATAGGTGAGGCTCAACTGCTGGAAGCGTTAGCAGAGCAGAGAAGTAGTGGCAAAAAATTGGGCCGCACGCTGATCGATCTTAATTGTATTACCGAAGAGCAACTACTACGCTTCCTCTCTCAGCAGCTAAATATTCCTTTTCTCGATATCAGTAAGCGCCCTATTCCCAGCAAAGTGGTTAACTTGTTGCCCGAGGTTCAAGCGAGACGCTTCCGAGCGCTGGTTGTGGAAGATAATGGTGATAGCGTCTTGGTTGTCATGAGTGATCCTGCCGACTTACAGGCCATGGATAACCTCGAAGTGCAGTTACTGCCTAAGCTATTGAAGATAGCTGTGGTGACCGAGAGTCAGCTGCTGGATGCCTTCGATAATCTCTATAGGCGAACCGATGAGATCGCTCAGATCGCGGGTAAGCTCGAAGAGGAATATGCCGCCGATGATCAATTCGATCTTGCCAGTCTCACCCAAGGTGATAGCGATAATGAAACCACAGTCGTAAAGCTACTCCAGTCTATTTTTGAAGATGCGGTGCAGATGCGAGCTTCGGATATTCATATCGAACCGGGTGAGAAGGTACTGCGCATCAGGCAACGTATCGATGGTCAGTTACATGAGAATTTACTGCCAGAAGTGAGTATTGCCGCCGCTTTGGTTTTGAGGCTAAAACTGATGGCTGGCCTGGATATCTCTGAGAAGCGTCTGCCCCAGGATGGACGATTTCATATGGAGATTAAAGGGCATAAGATCGACGTGCGTATGTCGACCATGCCTATTTATCATGGTGAATCTGTGGTGATGCGTCTGCTGGATCAGTCAGCTGGCTTACTGACTCTGAATGAAACCGGTATGCCGCCGGAGATCTTAGCGCGAATTCGAAAACAGATTAAGCGTCCCCATGGCATGCTATTGGTGACAGGGCCAACAGGTAGCGGTAAAACCACGACCCTGTACGGCATATTGAGTGAACTCAATACCGCGGACAGAAAGATAATCACGGTTGAAGACCCGGTGGAATACCAGTTACCGCGTATCAACCAAGTTCAGGTCAATCATAAAATTGGCTTAGATTTCTCCCATGTACTGCGAACTACACTACGTCAAGATCCCGATATCATCATGGTGGGTGAGATGCGAGATCGAGAGACGGTTGAGATTGGCCTTCGAGGTGCTTTAACTGGTCACTTCGTATTGTCGACCTTACACACAAATGATGCGGTTACCAGTGCATTACGTCTGCTTGATATGGGCGCGGCAAGTTACCTAGTAGCGAGTGCCTTAAGGGTCATTATTGCTCAGCGGCTGGTGAGACGAGTGTGCCAGAGTTGCTCCGGTGATTATCAGTTAACGGCGCAAGACAGTGCCTGGTTAAACTCGGTTAGTCATCTGGATTTCTCGCAGGCGACATTTAAAATTGGTTCAGGTTGCCAGAGCTGTAATGGCAGTGGCTATCGTGGGCGTATCGGTGTGTTCGAGATCCTTGAACTAGATGAGTCTATGGTAGAAGCCATGCGGACAGGTAATCCACAAGATTTTGCTCTCGCAGCAAAAAATAGCCCTAATTTTACTCCGTTAGCAGAATCTGCACTTAAATATCTGGGTGAGGGCATGACGACTATCGAAGAGGTGGCCAAGCTAGTCGAAGATGTGACCGAATCTCACATTCCCCTATCGGCAGATATGGTGACTCAGTAAAGTGGCAGTAGATGATAAGGGCAGCGGTGTTAGTGGCTGTCTTATCAATAGCGTGAGTAATGATCTGAATCATGAGGGTGGAAATTAATTAATGCCAGTCTACAAATACCGAGGGCGTGATGCCCAGGGGCAGCAAGTTACAGGGGTGGTCGATGCGACCTCTGAGAGTGCGGCTGCAGATCAGCTAATGTCTCGTGCGGTTATTCCACTAGAACTCATTGAGGCTAAGGAGAAACAAGATTTCTCTCTGGCAGCATTGTTTAAAGCTAAGGTAAGCCTTTCCGAACTGCAGATTTTTAGCCGACAGATGTATTCTTTGACTCGTTCCGGCATCCCTATTTTGCGCGCCATAGCTGGCTTGTCAGAAACGACACATTCTCAGCGTATGCGAGATGCCCTCAACGATATTTCCGAGCAATTAACCGCCGGTCGTCCCTTATCTTCGGCAATGAATCATCACCAAGATGTGTTCGATGCGCTGTTCGTCTCTATGGTTCATGTAGGAGAGAACACAGGTAAGCTCGAAGATGCATTTATGCAGTTATCGGGTTATATCGAACGGGAGCAGGAGACCAGACGCCGGATTAAAGCCGCTATGCGTTATCCGATATTTGTCTTGATAGCCATCACCATAGCCATGGTGATCCTCAACATCATGGTTATCCCTAAATTTGCCGATATGTTTTCTCGTTTTGGTGCCGATCTGCCCTGGGCGACCAAGCTGTTAATCGGCACTTCTAGCCTATTTGTAAACTATTGGCCAGCCATGTTGGTCGGTGTAATAGGGGGCTTTATCGGTATTCGATACTGGCACAGCACGGAGAAAGGTGAGAAGCAGTGGGATAAATGGAAGCTACATATTCCTGCCGTTGGCAGCATCATAGAGCGCTCTACCTTATCTAGATACTGTCGTAGTTTTTCTATGATGCTTAGCGCCGGGGTACCCATGACCCAAGCCTTAAGTCTAGTGGCTGATTCCGTAGATAACGCCTACATGCATGATCGAATCGTCGCCATGCGCCGGGGAATAGAATCTGGTGATTCCATGTTACGAGTATCGAATCAAAGCCAATTGTTCACTCCTCTGGTGTTGCAGATGGTTGCAGTTGGAGAGGAAACGGGTCAGATAGACCAGCTGCTCAACGATGCTGCCGATTTTTACGAAGGTGAAGTGGATTACGATCTTAAAAACCTCACAGCTAAACTCGAGCCGATCTTAATCGGCTTCGTGGCGGGAATCGTATTGATACTAGCGCTAGGTATTTACCTGCCAATGTGGGATATGCTCAATGTTGTCAAGGGAGGAAATTAGGGCTAGGGCTGGTATATACCTGGCTATATGGTGGGATATGCTCAATGTAGTCAAGGGCGGGAATTAGACTTTTATAGGCAGAGTAAAGCTGGTATTTACCTGGCCATATGGTGGGACATGCTCAATGTTGTGAAGGGCGGGAATTAGACTTTTATAGGCAGAGTAAAGCTGGTATTTACCTGACCATATGGTGGGATATGCTCAATGTAGTCAAGGGCGGGAATTAGACTTTTATAGCCAGAGTAAAGCAGGTATTTACCTGACTCTATGGTGGGACATGCTTAACCTAGTCAAAGCTGGGAATTAAGGCGGGGAGTTAGGGCTAGAGCTGGTATTTACCTGACTCGATGGTGAGATATGCTCAATGTAGTGAAGGGCGGGAATTAGACTTTTATAGGCAGAGTAAAGCTGGTATTTACCTGGCTATATGGTGGGATATGCTCAATGTAGTCAAGGGCGGGAATTAGACTTTGTTTAGCCAGAGTAAGCAGGTATTTACCTGACTCTATGGTGGGATATGCTCAACCTTGTGAAGGGAGGGGATTTGGCTTTGTTTAGTCAGAGTAAAGCAGGTATTTCCCTTTTTCTAATGCTGGGTAATGTTCAAGACCGTCAAGACCGTCAAGACCGTCAAGATTGAAAGTAAGTGATAGTCATCAATAGTTAGGTTAAAACCTTGTCATGTGGTCAATAGTGAGAAATAGATGAAGCTAGTTAATTTTCCGCATAAAGAAGGAAAAACCTAATGCTGAGTCAGCAGAAAGCCGATGGAGAGTTATTGGGGCTATTTAGCAAGATGATAGCTATCGTTTTACTGCTCGCCTTGCTAGCTATTTTAGGCTTTAGGTATTTTGGTTCGGTGAATAACATAGCTGCTCAGGGGTTGAGGGTCGATCATACCCGCTTGCTAAATGTGTTGGGAATGATAAAGGGCAAGTGGTTGGCACAGGGGAGGCCTAAGCAGATGATGCTAGATTGGGATACTGGTTTTTCGATAAGTGCCGACAGCCAGTCAAGTCAAACAATATCAGCTATGAACTTGGTTAAAATGAGTTCAGGAGGTTGGCCACTGCCTAATAAACGAGATTCTACCGGTTGTGAACAACTTTGGTATAAGTTACTTGGTCCGGACACCATGTCTCAACAATTTGTATCGTCAATTAGCCCTGGTGGAAATGTTTGTAATTATATTGTTATCGATTCCGGGCGTATGAGTTATCAGTTGGCGACTGGGTATGTAAATTTTTTGACTAATGACTAATAATAGAGCAAATATTGGCGTTTCATAGTTTTCTAAAATTCTTCGAACTGTTAGAATTGTAAGGTGTTATGTGTGGCTTGTGTGGGTGAACAGGTTGAAAATCAAATAAAAGGTTAATTTAAAAGGTCTAATTATGAGTAACTCTCGAAGTCGTCAACAAGGTTTCTCTTTAATAGAGCTTGTGATCGTGATTGTGATTCTTGGTTTGCTTGCCGCAACCGCTATCCCACGTTTTCTCAATGTCACCGAGGACGCACAAGATGCCAGTTTAGATGGTGTCTCTGGTGGTCTTGCTACCGCAGTTGGTTTTGTTCGTGCTCAGTGGGAAGTCGATGGCCGTAGTAACAGTACTGTGATTCTTGATGGAACAAGTCTATCTCTCGACACTCGCTTTGGTTATCCAACGGGTATGGTAACCAGTGGCGGTGATTCTGGCCTCGGTAATACGAGTGCTACCGCTATGACAGATGTGTCTTGTCAGGAAGTATTTAAATATATTCTTCAGAGTGCACCGCGGAATGTGGTCTATACAGCAGACGCCCGTAACCAAAGATATACAGCTCGTATGTTAGAAGGTGTAGGTAGCACGGCAACTGATCTCAATGGTAATACGGTTAATGGTATCGATCTATGTGTATATCATCAGGTGGCATCTCTAGTATTAAATCAAACTACGGGTGTCCCCACGCCAATACCTGCTCTTGATGTGAGTAAAGGTATTACCTATAACCCAGCTACAGGTACTGTGGTTAGTTTTACTAACTAGAGCGAGTAGATGAGCTTAGCTAATTTAGAGCTATAAATAATTTATGTTCGCTGCTTAAAGTGGCGATTGGAACAAAGTAAAAAGGGTAGTAGATATATGAAGCAACAAAATGGTTTTACGCTAATTGAATTAGTGGTAGTTATTATCATTCTAGGTATTTTGGCAGTAACTGCAGCACCTAAGTTTATTAACTTACAGAGTGATGCACGTGAGTCGACACTTCAAGGTATGAAGGGAGCGATACAAGGTGCAAATAGTTTAATCTTTGCTAAAGCCGCATTAGCTGGAGATGAGTCAAAAGCGGGTTCGACAGATGTAAATATAGGCACTACGGCTAGCCCGATCAATGTATCAACCACATTCGGTTATATGACTGCAGAAGAAACAGCATTTGAATTGGGTATGGATGCAGGCTTTGTTGCTAAGGGCGGTACTCCTCAAAATGGAACAGAGGACTGGATTGTTGATGAATCTGGAACTCCAGGCTCTAGTGGCACTATGGTTATATATCAGCGTGGCGCGCCTAATGGCACAAATACTTGCCAATTGACTTATAAAGAAGCTACATCAACGACCTTGCCAACGATGGTTATTGTTGATACTGGTTGTTAGAAGGATTAGATAAAATGAAAAAGCAAAATGGTTTTACCTTAATAGAGCTTGTTGTCGTTATAATTATCTTGGGTATTCTTGCTGTTACGGCTGCACCTAAATTTATTAACCTCCAAGGTGATGCAAGAGAATCTACGTTAAATGGATTTAGAGGGGCATTGCAAGGAGCTAATAGCCTAGTGTTTTCAAAAGCTGCTATAGCTGGTGAAGAACGTATCGCTGATGGTACTGCATGGGCCGCTAATACTGGAAACACTGCTGGTGTAGATATTGGCACTGCAGAAGCGATTAAAACAGTTTTTGGTTATATTCCAGCAAGTTCAGCGGCTCTTGCTAATGCAATGGATGTAGATCTGACAGAATGGGTCATTACTGGATCTGGACCTTTAGTAATCAGCCCTAAAGATGCGCCAACTGCTACCTGTCACTTTACGTATACTGAAGCAACTACTAACAGTGCCCCGACATATACCCTATATACTCCGGGTAACAATGACGATCCATTTGCTTGTTAATTGTTTAGTCATAAAAAAGGCCTGCTAAGCAGGCCTTTTTTGTATCAGATTTTTAGGCTGCTAAAGCTTGCTCATTTTTTAGATAATGACTATATGAATATCTCTATAGTTTTCCGGTATTAACTATTTATCCCCCCACTTTAAATGTTACCTTAGTGTTAATAATTACTTTCTTTAGCTAGAATTAATCAATACGGCATGGATGCTTGATAACTGGAGCGGATGCGATATGAATAATATGAAGCAGCAAGGTTTTACCTTAATTGAGTTGGTCGTGGTGATCATTATCTTGGGTATTTTAGCGGTTACGGCAGCGCCTAAGTTTATTAACCTTCAGGGGGATGCTCGTCTTTCGACACTGAATGGATTTAAAGGCGCGCTACAAGGTGCTAATTCCTTGGTCTACTCAAAAGCTGCACTGGGTGGCGATGAAAAGATTGAATCTGGTGATTGGGCTAATAATGATGGTGTTGATATTGGTACCGGTACCTTAGCTCAGACCAACCTTGGCTATCTACAAGCAGATATAGATGAGATAACCAATGCAATGGATGTTGATGCTGATGATTGGCAGCTTGATGCTTCCGTCACAGGTGAATTAAAGGTTGCACCAGTAAACGCACCAGCAGAAACCTGTCATTTTGTCTATGTTGAAGCGAGTGAAACCACGACTCCGACTTATAAGCTTTATACTCCGACAGGAAATGACGATCCCTTTGCCTGCTAATGGACTCTTTTTAAGAAAAGTCCTGCTCTGCAGGCCTTTGCTATTTTAGCTTCGCCAACTTTTAATTGAGCTAATTCGTCTTTCGGTAACACAGGCGCTAAAATTTAAGCTGATAGCTATTATACATATAAAATCTCACGGTTTTTTGTCATACTTAGAGTTAAATCTCTTGTGGTAAATGGTTACAGCTTAGATATGCGAATGATGCAAAATACAGGCTTTACTCTGATAGAGCTAGTCACCACCATTTTGTTAATTGCCATCCTCTCCGTGGTGGCCTTGCCACGTCTGATGACCAGCTCCAGTTACAGTGCCTTTACCTTACGAGATGAGTTTATCAGTGAGCTACGCAAGGCCCAGCTGATGGCAATGAATAACCAAGATAGCTGTTTTCAAGTCAATGTTGATGAGAATGGCTATCAACTGCACAGTTTCAGCAATAATACTTGTACTGGTACCAGTCGCACCGAGGCAATGCAGACTTTTGCTGGTGGAGCGAGTTTGACTACACGCCCGCCTGATGCGAACCACACCTTTAATGTGAAGTTTGATGTTAAAGGTGTCACCAATATGGGGTGTAGTGGCCCATGCATCAACGTGATTGCCGATGAGACCTTGGTCATAAATATCGAGAGTGAGGGGTATATTCATGGCCGTTAACTCGTTCAAGAAAACCAAGGCATTAGCTCACTTATCTCATAAGTCTAAAGGCTTTACTCTTATTGAGCTGGTTGTCGGCATGGTGGTTCTCAGCATCGCCTTAGTTTTACTTACCAGCATGCTGTTTCCTCAGGCCGATCGCGCCGCCGAGACCTTACACCGTGTACGTTCGGCTGAGCTGGCTCATTCACTACTCAATGAGATCTGGAGTAAGCGTTATGATCAAAATACTAATCCTAACGGTGGTGTGCCTGCATGTGGTGCGAGCGCAAGGCCTGATTTAGGCTTACCTGCCGGCTTACCTTGTACACCAAAAAATGACCTAGGCCCTGATGGCGAGAACCGTAATGCCTTTAATGATGTCGATGATTATGATGGCTTAGTTCTGTCGAGTAATATGCTTAATTCAGATAATACTTATGCGAGTGAATACCCTAACTATCAACTAGCTGTCAGTGTTACTTATCTGGACTTACCGAGTTTAAACAGAAAACTAATTACCATATCTGTGACGACCCCTAGTAATGAAGTGATCACTTACAATGCCGCACGGAGTAATTACTGATGCGCTCTGCAAGAGGATATAAGTCATCAGGCTTTACATTGGTTGAGATGGTGACAGTCATTATCATCCTTGGGGTCATGATGCTTGGAGTCAGTAGTTTCGTCATCATAGGTACACGTATCTTCGTCGACTCGACCTCGGTGGATCAGGTCTTGAGTCAGAGCCGTTTCGTCATAGAGCGGATGACGCGTGAGATACGCAATGCAGTCCCTAATAGTCTGCGTGTGACGGAAAATCCAGTCTCGTTCCAGTGCATTGAATTCGTGCCTATTCAGGCTAGTGCTTCATATCTGGATTTACCCATATCCCCTGGTGTTGCTAGTGAGACAGGGATAGTAATGACACCATCTCAAGGAATTAATCTAGAGCATAGAATGTTGGTCTATCCACTGCAAATAAGCCATATTTACTCTGCGACCCCAACGGCGAGCGAGGGTAGGTTATTTGATATTGATGAATACGATGATACGACCAATACAGTCACCTTCGATCACGCAGTACGTTTTAGCGAGGCGTCGCCAAGAAGTCGTTTCTTTATGGTGGACCAGGCGGTGAGCTACTGCTTTTTTGCCAATGGCAATATCAGACGTTATACCGGCTATGACATGTTCAATGACGACCAGCCAACGCCGACAGATATGGGAGGCGATGCAAGCAGCGCATTGATGGCTGAGAATGTAGTGATAGATGGCAGCTGGCCCATACTCTATACCCCAGGAACCTTGATCAATAATGCCGTGGTGCAGCTCACGCCACAGTTTGAAGTTAATGAACAAGAGTTTCAATATCAACATCAGGTGCAGGTGGTCAATGTCCCCTAATATGAATCAAGATACTCATAAAACCTTTCGAGGCCTTGCAAGTCGGCCCTTACTTAGAGGCGGGATGGCTAAGCAGCAGGGCAGTGCCTTGGTGATAGGTGTTTTTGTTATCACAGTGATGTTCTTGATGGCATCGGCCTTAATTAATATACTCGAAGACGCCGATGAACAGGTTAATTTAGAAGTGTGGGGCATACGTGCGTTAGCGGCGGCGAACTCAGGTGCAGATAGTGCACTGGCTCTATTATTTCCTTTGGATGCTTCGGCTGCGACTTGTGATGCAAGCAGTCAGTGGCTTGTCCCCGATGTACCAGGTTTTCATGCTTGTATTGTTGAGCTGACCTGTGTTGATACCCAGGTTGATACGGTACATCACTATCGAATAACCAGCACAGCGACCTGTGAAACTGGCAATTGCACAGACAATAACGCTAATTGTCTGCGGGTAAACCGTCAGGTGGAGGTTGAAGCCCGTGATTGATACTTTAATGTTCAGGGGAAGACAAGTCACCCAGAGGATACTCATCCTGGTGCTGCTGATGGGGTCTGGCTTATTACCTGCGTACGCTGCTGACTGGACGGCTACCTTTATCGAAGGGGTAAACTCATATAGCCGTGATGGTGAAATAGAGTTTAATGGTACAGCCAAATTATATAACTCCTCCCAGACAGGTTTCTTACCTTCATTCGATGTCGAAGAAGATGAGAGATCTTGTGTACCTCCTAACCAGAATACTAAAAGGTGTAAAAGTGGTGGGTATACCGCAAGATTACCCCTTGATCGAATTCCATTTAATCAGTGCCGCTCCACAAGTGACAATGATATAGGTCCCCCAGATTTTTTTAACCCTGAGATTGAGCTTGTTGCTGGAGAATATGGTGATGTAGTTTTGAGTGGCGGTACAAATAACAAAATTACTTTTACCACAAGTGAGGGTATCTATAAGCTTAAATCTTTGAAAGCTACCAATGGCATACTTGAGTTAGCTGCGGGCCAATATTGGATTGAGTCGTTACAGATAAATAGCGGGGTGCGGATTATTTTCCCTCCTACTGGAACTGTGAGCTTCTTTGTTCGAGATGATTATACTCATCTTAATTCGAGCCTTGCCTATAGTGCGGCCCAATTTCTTTTGTATGCATATAGCGATGTGACCATTTCTGGTGATGTATATTTCAGAGGCTTTGTGGTGGCTGAGGACGAGTTTGAGCTAAACGGTGGTGCCATGCTCGAAGGCGGGGTGACTGCAGATGAAATCTCTTTAGGAAATAGTAGTTGGATCTATTTTAATGATACAGCGGCTTCGATAAATGTTGTTCCTGACTGTGATGTTGAACCTGTATTACCGGTTGTGCCACTACAATGTCCTGCCGGGCAAGATGGAGTAGCAGGTATTACATATCGAAGTTATGACGCTACAAGCTGGAAGCCAGGGCAAAATATCAGCCCAGTCGATCATAATGACTTCAATAACCTTATAGATACAGTAAAAAGCACCACTAACCAATTAGGCGAATCCATTGAATCCCAAGTCGAAGGCTATGGCTACGATATAAATCCTCACTCGAGTCAGGGGGATCGCTATGCTGGTATCTTCGAAGGTTATCTGGATGTGCCAGAAACAGGTAATTATATCTTTGGGATAGATGGTGATGATGCGATCGAACTTCTGATTGATGGCCAGCTTGTTGTGGGTTTTTACGGATTGCATGGTCAATGTGGTAGGCCTTGTGAAACCGGGGATATCGCATTAGCCCAAGGCACCCATAAAATAGAGATGCGTTTCCATGAGGCGACCGGGGCTGAAGCTTATCATCTCTATTGGCAGCCGCCTTCAGCAACCAGTCTTGTAAAAGTACCAGAAAACGCCTATCTGACTTGTCCTTTGCCGCAATTTGAATTTGGTCGAGTCACCTTGAGTGGCGGCAGTGCTGTGATTAATTTTGAGAATAGCTACGCTAGCGCGCCTGTGATTATCTTGATGCCAAGCTTAGACGGGGCTAATCCTACCCAGGATGGCCCAGCGACTGTGAGGCTAGTATCCAGCGGCGCCGCTACGGCTTCTATCGAACAAAATGAACCGCCAGGCAATAAAGTGTCTGCAGATGATATGTCTGAAGTCGATTACTTTATTATGGAGCCAGGATATCGTTTCTTAGCGCGAGGCAAGGCGCTGCAAGCGGGTAAGCTGGTGACAAATAAATATCAGGGGAAACGACTTCCAGCTGCGGGGCGAGGTTATGAAAACATTAGTTTCAGCCACAAGTTTGGTGCTAAGCCAGCTATGGTCGGGCAAACGTTATCGAGACATAATAATCGTTTTATCACCACAGTAATCAACAATGTTAGCTCACAAGGTGATAACTTTGATATCGCTATCGAAGCATCTGAAGTGCTTGGTTCGATTAATCAAGATGAAACCTTAGGTTATGTGGCTGGGCTAGGCTCAGGCTCCATGGAGATAAATGGTGAGGCTGTCTTGTATGAGTTTGATTATGCAAAAAATCACGGTGATAGTTACCGTACCCGCACCTTACTTCAACAGTGTGCTTATCAGACGAATTATCAAAATACTTATACCAGTCAGCCCTATGTAATAGCTAGTAAAAACTCACATAAAGGCGGCGATGGCGGCTGGGTCAGACGCTGTCGTCATTCAGTATTTAACAATACTGTCAGTTTTGCAGTGGATGAAGATCAACAAAGTAATACCGAGCGAAATCACCTGGCTGAAGATATTGGTTATTTTGCCTTTGAGGCCGTTCCTGAGCCGCCAGTGACGAACCATTATCGTATCGAGTTCTCTTCGGGGGCTATTAGCTGTGCGGCAAAGAATATTATTATTCGTGCTTGTGATGATGGTAATTGCACCACTGAAACATCTGTTTTATCAAGTGTCGATTTGACCAAAAACGGTAACCTATACAGCAAGGTTGATTTCACTGGACATACTGTTCCTGGGGTTGAACTCTGGCATGGGGATGGTGGTTCGGTACTCGTTGGCCTTGTGGCTGAAAATTCCTCGGCTTCGTATCGTTGTTTCATCGATGGGCAAGAGGTTGATACAGACAAGTGCAAACTAGATTATCAAGATACGGGTTTTTACTTTGATGTGCCCAACACTAGTTCTTGCAAGGACACGGCTAACTTTGAATTATTTGCCGTCAAAAAGGACTCTCAGACGCAAGAATGTGTACCACTTTTCAGTAATCAAACTAAAGCCATCGATTTTAATTTTGAGTACAAAATACCTAGCTCAGTTAATAACGAGGCTTCGCTGACCCTTAGTAGTTTGAATGGGTCGAGGGATGATGTAAGCATTGCAGGTGGCGCGACAGAGAGCTTAGATGTACGCTTCGATAAGGACGGCAAAGCCGTGTTACAAGCAAATTACCCTGAAGCCGGGGTAGTCAGGTTAAAAGCATCTCACACCCTAAGGGTGAATACTCCTAATGGTACCGAAGAGCTGCTACTTGAATATGCAGATGATTTTACTGCCGCGCCTGCTGGCTTTCATTTCTTTAATACCAGTAGCAATAAGACTTGTAGTAGCGGCGACCCCTATAATGCTAGCTGTGATGTGCTTGCTAAAGCTGGTGAAAATTTTGAAATGGGAATGAAGGCAGTTTGTTGGGAGTCTGATAGCGACAACGATTTTAGCAATAACACAGCGCTACAAAACTTTAAGTTAGACGATATAGCAATCACAGCCAAAGTAGATCAGCCATCGGCAGGTAGTGATGGTAGCTTTGGGTATTCTTCAATTAACTTTGAGCTTAATACCGGGGAAACTGCGGCAATTCTAGAGCAAAGTTGGAACGAGGTGGGAACTGTGACTGCGGAACTCACTCAAGATTTAAATTATCACGGGGTTACCATTCCCCAAGATAAGTCGAGTAGCGAAGTCTTTGGTCGTTTTACGCCTGCTTATTTGGAAATAACTGGAAATACACCCGAAGTTTCGCTCTCATGTAGTAGCTTTACCTATATGGATCAGCCTTTTAGTTTCTTATCTGGAACAGAGCCTAAGATACAAGTCATTGGGAAGTCCACCTCTACAAGTGTCACCAGTAATTACCAAATAGATCCATGGTGGCGCTATAAAGACAAAGAGTCTTCTGAACAGAACCTATGGTCGGGTCGTACTTATAGCGACAATAGGGGTATTGCAATCCTTGATGACAAAGATGCACCAGATCTTTCGGGTAAAGTGCTGTTTTTGAGTGAGCCTGCTGCTGCCTACCTTGCTGGTGGTCAGGTTAATTATTTAAGAACGGCTTCGGCAGTTGCGCCATTCAATGCCCTGTTTAATCTAGACTTGCAAGCTGCTGATGTGACCGATGAGGATAATATTTGTTTCCAAGCTGATGCTAATTCACCCTGCATTGGCTTTACCTTTACCGATATTGGTAAAGATAAAAGTAGGCAACAACGCTATGGGCGTATGCTTGTTGAGAATGGCTATGGACCTGAGTCAGAGAGTCTACGTCTGCCGATTCGAGCTGAATATGTGAGTGCAGTGGGTGCGACTGGACCCACTTGGCTTATCAATAAAGAAGATCAGTGTTCTGTTTATGGTACAGCGTCTTCGGCGGATAACGGTGAGCTGATCACTACTGGTATCAATATGCAGCTTCCTGCCGGTTTCCCGTCGATCACGGCACATAATAACCCCCAATTAACTTCACAAAGCGGCTTAATACAAGCAGGTGTGAATCAGATCTATTTCACACCACCCAATGCACCAGCTGAAGCGCCGATTAAGCTTAAGCAACATGTAAAACCTTGGCTTAAATGGTATTGGAACTATGATGGCAATAACGCCAATGATTTATATGACCCTAGAGCCAGTGCCTTCTTCGGTACTTATCGTGGCAATGACAAGGTGATCTCTTGGCGGGAGGTTAACTAGCTTCCAAGAGATTGCTAATTCTTTAACCTTATGGGTATAAAGAGTTAGCAAGCCTATTCTGTATTTGATACGTCCCATTAGCAAAATCTAGTCTGCTCCTGTTGGCCATTTTACTCGGCGAGCATAATCATCTGCCTTAAACTAGGCTTTCTAACTCAACTTTCTCCCCAAAAAAATTCTTCGTTAACCTCGTTTATTTCCATTTTTAGTCCTTGTACCTGTTTGTACCTATTCGTACCAATTGCTATGAAATAAAAAATTCACTTGAAGATGCGAATAAACCGACTAGTCTTGATATGGAGGAGAATAGCCTGTTTTATGCTAACTCTTCAGCGTGAAACACCCATATACGGAGTTAAATTTACCGAATAAATATGGGCTGCCATTATCAGGGAAGGTGATGCAGATAAGTTTAATTAGCGTATTGCTTATCTGTCACTAATCAAAGGAGTTGAACCTAGTGGCTTGTCGACCATTATTCTTGGTAGTACTTATCAGCTTAATCTCAGTATCGGTTTGTCTGGATGCCTATGCATTCGATGAGATCGATGAATCGCTTTATTTCCCCTCAGTTGTTCAAGGTCATCATGGCAATAATAACAATGTTTGCCATGGGGTTAACGATCCACAAATAAGGCAAAATGATTCTGCCAGAATTAACGATACGTTAGGTGAGAATTTAAAATACTGTAGTAACAATTCTGGCGATGGCTTACCAAATGATGGTTGTGATACAGCTTCGGGTGGAGATAGGTATTGTACTGTAACAGGTGGCGACATTCGTGGCTTACATACTAATGGTCAGAACTCGTTTAAGTATAGTCATGAGGCTGGTGGAGGGATAGACAACTGCTTGAACGGTGATACTTTCTTGCTTGGTGATGATGGCAATACCCAGTTTGGTAAAATTGTGGTTTACAATGCTTGTACCGTGACTTTTTCTGCTAATCATAGCGAGTATCGATTAAAGAATATTCTAGCTAGAAGCGGCGCAACAATCATTTTAGCTCCCGGTGATTATTTTGTAGAAGAGCTCAAGCTTGAATCAAACTGTCATATCCTTGCCCAGGGTGATGTGCGTATTTTTGTTAAATCAGCCATAGAGATCACAGGAGCTAAGATTAATGAGTCCGGTGGCGGCAATGTATTGTTATTTGGTTATGACAAGATGACTTTAAATGGCTCGACGATCATTAAGGCTAATCTTTATAGCGACAATCACATCTATATGAATGGTTCGAGTACACTCCACGGTCGAGTGACTTCGCGCTATTTAGAGATGAATAGTAACAGCGAAATACATGATCAAACTGCGACACCAAGTCTGCTCAGTCACTATCGAATCGAATTCTCATCGGGTGCCCTCAGGTGTACAGGTAAAGATATTAGCATCAAGGCTTGTGCTGATGCTGATTGCACTAATGAGCTGAGCGATCCTGTGAGTGTCGAGCTCACCAAGAGCGGTGATGTGTATAACAATAATGTGTTCTCGGGTAATACATCGACCCAGCTCTGGCATACGGCGGGCGACACTGTGACAGTAGGGCTTGGCAGCACGGCTCCTTCTGGGGCCTATTTTTGTTACATAGATGGCATAGAGGTCGCGAACTCTGACTGTACTCTGGATTATGCCGATGCCGGCTTCATTCTCAATATTCCCAATGAGTTATCGAACAAGCCTCAAGAAGATCTGGAGATCACTGCGGTGAAGATAAGTGAAACTAGCTCATTGTGTGTGCCAACGTTTCAGGGGGTGAGTAAAACAGTAAACTTTTGGAGTGACTATATCAGTCCGGATGAATCACAGAGGCCTGCCAGTATGTCAGTCTTTATCGATGATACTGCCCTTGGTCAATCTTATTCCGCTAAAACTCCCATAACTTTGGCGTTCGATGATACCGGTAAAGCCAGATTTAAGCTCAACTATGCCGATGCAGGAACGCTTGCGCTCAAGGTTAATTACGCCGGACTGGTAGGCGACGAAGATGAAATGCTGGAGATGGAAGGATCGGACACCTTTGCGCGTTACCCTGTAGGCCTATGCGTCAGTCCTGAAACTATTTGTGCTTCTGCTAATAAAGATTGCCCCGGGTTTAGAAAAGCGGGCGAAACGTTTGAATTATCGATTCGGGGCATGGCTTGGCAATCAGATGGTGATCTGGATTTCTGTGATAACTTGCCTACAGCCAATTATGTTCAATCTAATATCGACCTGTCTGCCGATCTTGTGGCCCCGGCTGAGGGTGTCGATGGCACAGTCGGGCTCTCTGTCTATGATCACACGGCTCAGAGTAACAGTCTTAATCTGCTGTCTCAGTCTATCGACGAGGTGGGAGTCTTCTCTTTTTCCGCAACACCACCGGCTGACTATTTAGCTGAAGGTATTTTAATCCCTAAAGCCTACAGCCAAGCCGTTGGGCGTTTCTTTCCCAATGATTTTAAGGTCTACGGATACGGCATCATGCCGGCTTGTATGGCTGGCTTGTACTCATATATGGATGAACCCTTTAGGCTAAACGTGTCTGTTCGAGCTAGAAACGTCGCAGGCGAAACTACAGAGAATTATTTCGATGATTTTGCCTCTAGCGTGGCATTTCTGGTGGCAGAAAATAACGGCAATGGTATTGATTTTCAGACTAGACTCTCTGGCATGCCCAGTTTGGACTGGAGTCAGCCGGCTCTCGGGGTGCAGGAGATCGATGACGACATTCTTTTTTCCAGGCGGCTCGATGGTATAGCCGATGGTCCTTATACTCTCTTGGATATAGGTCTAAGAATACTAGATGATGATGGGGTTTTGATTGACGATGCCGATATGAATGCGGCTACGGATGACATCTGTGCCATATCAAACTCTTGCAATGCCAAGCGCTTGTCGAGTCAGCGCCTGATACATGGTCGTATCGTCATGGAAAATGTTTATGGCTCGGAAGCTGAGACCTTAAGAATGCCGACTACGGCTCGATTTTGGGATGGTGATCTGTGGGCCGTGAATACGTTAGATAGTTGTACTAAGGTTATCGAGCCCGAACTCCCTGAGCCGACTCAAGTTGTTTATAGTCCTATACTCGATGGGGCCCAGCAGGTAAGCCGCACTAATGCTGCGGGTAATACTAGTGCTAGTGATTTTAGCACAGGACGATTTTCTCTAGGTTGGCAGTCAATAGTTTCGACGCCAAATCGTTACCGCGGCCAAGTCACCGCGCCCCTTGTGGTACCAAGTTGGCTGCAGTGGTATTGGCATAACGATGGGGATCTGTCAGATCCGCAAGCCAGTGCTTTCTTCGGTACTTATCGAGGTCATGATAAGGTGATCCACTGGCGAGAAGTGGAATAGATAGGCTAAAGAGGTGTTTTTAGGACAGCATCGGCCTGTTGGGAATGCGAAACGTTGGATGGTTAGCTAGCTCACTGGGCACAATAGTATCAATAAGCACTCGACCATTTTTGGCTTCTGGTTTATTTCAGACCTCAGTTGTTACTTTTCACCTTCACCTTCCGGTAAACGGGTTGGTGCACTCAAATGCCTTTTGTGCCACACTCGAAGGCGCTCGCCCTCTATAGGGTAAAGGACGGGCTTATTTCCCCTTTTTCTCTGATATTTAAAATAAATCGCTTCATTAGCAAATGTTAACCTCATCGCCCTTGTGTCGTAGAGGTGTCGTTGTTAAAGTTAGCTGATTTTTTATTTTTCGGACTCGACTGAGACAGGCTGGTTACATGTTCAAGAAGCTGCGTGGCATTTTTTCTAACGATCTTTCGATCGATTTGGGTACGGCTAACACCTTAATTTACGTTCGCGATGAAGGGATAGTACTTAACGAACCTTCAGTTGTGGCGATTCGTACAGAGCGAGGTAATGGCGGACAGAAGTCCGTGGCGGCTGTAGGTACAGAAGCTAAGCAGATGTTAGGGCGTACTCCAGGCAATATTCAGGCTATACGTCCAATGAAAGACGGCGTGATTGCCGATTTCTATGTGACTGAGAAGATGCTACAGCATTTTATCAAGCAAGTGCACAATAACAGTGTGTTCCGTCCAAGCCCTAGAGTCTTGGTCTGTGTGCCAGTTGGCGCGACACAGGTAGAACGTCGTGCAATTCGTGAATCTGCTATGGGCGCTGGCGCTCGTGAAGTTTACCTAATCGAAGAGCCAATGGCTGCTGCGATTGGTGCGGGTCTCCCAGTTTCAGAGCCTACGGGTTCTATGGTTGTGGATATCGGTGGTGGTACTACCGAAGTTGCAATCATCTCACTCAATGGTGTGGTGTATTCATCATCTGTTCGTATCGGTGGTGATAAGTTTGATGATGCAATCATCAATTATGTGCGTCGTAACTATGGTAGCCTGATTGGCGAGGCAACAGCCGAGCGCATCAAGCACACTATTGGTACTGCATATCCGGGCGATGAAGTGTTAGAGATTGAAGTGCGTGGCCGTAATTTGGCCGAAGGTGTACCGCGTAGCTTTACCCTTAACAGCAACGAGATTTTGGAAGCACTGCAAGAGCCACTATCTGGCATTGTTAGCGCTGTAATGGTTGCCCTAGAGCAATCTCCACCGGAATTAGCCTCAGATATCTCCGAGCGTGGCATGGTATTAACAGGTGGCGGCGCATTAATCCGCGATCTGGACCGTTTGCTAATGCAAGAATCCGGTATACCTGTAATGGTTGCCGATGACCCATTAACTTGTGTTGCTCGAGGTGGTGGTAAGGCGTTAGAGATGATCGATATGCATGGCGGCGATCTCTTCTCCGAAGAAAACTAATTGAGTCGGAATAAGGCGGTGTTATACCGCCTTATTTTTTGTTGCTCATTTTGTCGTTGCAGGTTGTTAATGCCTGATATTTTTTTATGACCCCTTGAATACTAATTAGTATTTCGAAATCATTTATAGTTTTTTATGAAGCCCATTTTTGCTCGTGGTATTTCAAACCAGTTTAGATTAACACTGGCTATTATTTTGTCGGTGATCCTCATTGTGGCTAATGGCCGGCTCGATCCTGTTCGTAAATCAATCTCTTCTGTTCTAAGCCCACTTCAATACATTGCCAATGTTCCCGGTACGTTTCTCGATTGGTCAGCCGAGAGTCTTGCGACTCGAGACATGCTCGCTAGACAGAACAAGGAGCTATTGCGTCAACAGCTGCTGATGAGTGAACGTCTGCAGCGTTTCGAACACCTAAGACAAGAAAACGAACGTCTGCGTGGCTTACTCGGTTCTCCAGTACATATGGATTCCAAGAAAGTGGTTGCCGAGGTGATGGAGGTCGCCAGCGATCCTTATCATCAATATGTGGTTATTAACCAAGGGGCGAGAACCGGCGTGTTTGTTGGCCAACCTGTGGTCGATGCACTGGGGGTTGTAGGCCAAATCGTACAAGTCAGCGAGCTAACCAGCCGAGTGCTGCTTATTTCAGATGTTACTCACGGTATTCCTGTGCGTATAACACGTAACGATGTGCGTCTAGTGGTGACGGGTACAGGTGTGCTTGATGAGTTAGAACTTAAATTTGTGTCTAAGAGCACAGATATTCGTGTTGGCGATCTCTTGGTATCTTCCGGGCTAGGTAAGCGTTTTCCTGAAGGTTATCCTGTGGCTCGGGTGATGAGTGTGATAAAAGATGATGGCCAGAGCTATGCCACTGTCACGGCTCAGCCATTGGCAGCATTAGATCGTATTCGATATTTACTGCTTATTTGGCCCGATAAATCCGAACGAAAGGAAGATCTTGTTCAGGACGTTTCGGTGCCGAAATCCAGTGAACAGAAGCCTGATGTGAACGCCGAAGCTAAGCAAGAGGTGAGCGAATGAGTATGCATATTGCTAATGGCCGCTGGGTGGTCTGGTTAAGCCTTCTCGGTGCCATGTTATTACAGATCATGCCCTTACCTGATGTCGTCGAGGCTTGGCGTCCTGACTGGTTGTTACTGGTTATCATCTATTGGGCTATGGCGTTACCCCATAGGTACAATATTCTGTCAGCCTTTGCATTAGGGGTGATGTTAGATATCTTGCTGGGAGCTCACTTAGGAATTCGTGCACTTTCCATGTCATTAGTTGTCTATGTGGTGGTACTTCATTTTCAGCGCTTGCGTAACTTCCCCATGTGGCAGCAGGCCTTGATGATCGCAAGTTTAGTCTGTTTGCATCATCTGGTGGTGTTTTGGGTTCAGTTTGTGGTGTCGACAGTCACATTCGATGAGAGCCTGTTTTTGCCTGCTATTTCTAGTTTGGTTATCTGGCCCTGGGTATTTTGGATGTTACGTCGTGTGCGACGTTTATATAAGGTGAGATAGATATGTCTTTTTCCGATCCTTTGGTGTTGGCTTCGGCCTCCCCGCGTAGAAAAGAGATACTGACCCAGTTAGGTTTTTCTCGTGCAGACTTTAGTTTTACGACCTTGTCGGCGGATATAGATGAGAGTCATATCTCAGGAGAGACACCGCAAGTGTTCGTGTCTCGTCTGGCCGTAGAAAAGGCCTTGGTCGGGCTGGACTTGTGTCGAGTCGAAGGCACTCCCCTTGTGCTTGGCTCAGACACAATAGTGATATTAGGTGATAAGATTTTAGGTAAGCCTGTCGATGAAGCCGATGCTCTGAAGATGCTGTCCCAGCTATCGGGTAAGGTGCATAGAGTGATGACAGCTGTCGCTTTAACCAATGGTAATAAGACGGTGACGCGCCTGGTTGAGACCAAGGTGCAATTTTGCCAGTTAAGCGAGCAGGATATTTTAGCCTATATTGCCACGGGCGAACCTATGGATAAGGCCGGAGCCTATGGTATTCAGGCCCTAGGTGGTAGTTTTGTTGAGCGTATAGACGGCAGTTATTCGGCTGTAGTGGGTTTACCTATGGTTGAGACCCGTGAGCTGCTGCAAGAGATGAACATTTTATAAAGTGATCTAGGCCCTAGAACCTAGAAACCAAAACCCTACTAAAAGTGAGTGTAAATATGAGTCGCATAGTCAAAAGCAAAGTACAGAAAAAGATTGGTTCTGAACTATTGATCAATGTGACCCCCACAGAAGCCAGGGTTGCCCTGGTTGAGCATGGTGTGCTGCAGGAAATTCATATCGAGAGACGAATGAAACGCGGCTTAGTGGGCAATATTTACAAGGGCAAGGTGAGTCGTGTCTTGCCTGGGATGCAGGCGGCATTTATAGACATAGGCTTAGACAAAGCGGCCTTCTTACATGCCTCTGACATAGTACCTCATACCGAGTGTGTTGCCGATGTAGAGAAGGGTAACTTCGTGGTACGAGATATCGCTCAGCTGGTAAGGCAAGGGCAAGATATCATGGTGCAAGTGGTGAAAGATCCATTAGGAACCAAAGGTGCCCGCCTGACTACGGATATAACCTTACCCTCTCGTTACCTAGTGTTTATGCCTGGTTCGAGTCATATCGGAGTTTCTCAGCGTATCGAGTCTGAGGAGGTTCGTGCTCGCTTGAAAGGATTAACTCAGCCTTTCGTCGATGAAGATGGCGGGTTTATCATTCGCACCGCTGCCGAGAGTGCCGGTGAGCAAGAGCTTGTCCAGGATGCCGCGTTTCTTCGTCGGGTTTGGGCCAAGGTCAGCGAGCGACGTAAGCGTCGGGGTGTTTCCCTGCTATATCAAGATCTAGCACTTCCTGTGCGTATTGTTCGTGATTTCGTTGGCACCGAGCTGGATCAGATCCGGGTCGATTCTAGTATGACCTTCGATGAGTTGCAGACATTTACTCAAGAGTTTATGCCCGAGATTGCCGACAAGATTGAACATTATTCAGGTCCTGCACCTATTTTCGATCTCTATGATGTTGAAAATGAAGTGCAGCGAGCATTAGGGCGCAAAGTTGAGCTGAAATCTGGTGGCTACCTGATCATAGATCAGACTGAAGCCATGACCACAGTGGATATCAACACAGGTGCTTTTGTCGGTCATAGAAATCTCGAAGATACCATCTTCAATACTAACCTAGAAGCGACTCAAGCCATCGCACGTCAGCTAAGGCTGCGTAATCTTGGTGGCATCATCATCATAGACTTTATCGATATGTTAGATGCTGATCATCAAAAACGTGTGCTCAATAGTCTGGAACTTGCACTATCTATGGATAGGGTTAAAACTAATATTAGTGGTTTCTCCGGTTTAGGTTTAGTAGAGATGACTCGTAAACGTACCCGAGAGAGTTTAGAGCATGTTGTGTGTGGAGAGTGCCCGATATGTTTAGGCACTGGGAGCTTAAAGACGGTAGAGACTGTGTCTTACGAGATCTTTAGAGAGATTATCAGACTCGACCGCAGCTATAAGGCGGATGAGTTTATAGTGTATTGCTCACCAGCTGTTCATCATAGTCTGACGGGTGATGATAGTCATCTAGTGGCAGAACTCGGCGTCTATATAGGTAAACGAGTTAAACTTAAAAATGAGCCTATGTATGCTCAGAATAAGTTCGATGTGGTAATAATGTAGTGTCCGGTAAATTTTGTCCTCGAAAGTTCAGTCGGTTCTGCTGGCAAATTTTAGCGAGCATTTTGGTGTTATTTGCACTGATGGTGAGCTTATTTCGTGGACTCTTGCCTCAACTCGATGAAGTCAGAAATGAGTTAGTCAAATATATCGATCAGCAATATCAGGTTAGGGTCAATGTTGGCCAACTGAGCGCCGAGTGGCAGGCTTTTGGGCCTGCCTTAACGGTAAAAAAACTCGTCATCCCTCCCCAAGAAAACCTGCCATTTACCTTAGTGGTTAATGATGTTCATATCAAACTCGACTTCTGGGAAAGCCTGTTCACGGCCTCACCACAAATTGAGAATGTGATTTTTGATGGCGTCTATGTAGCCCTGGATTTAGATAAACTGAATGAGAGCAAGGATGCCACTAGTGCTCAAGAGATGGATACCGACTGGCTGTATCGACTCTTATTAGAGCAGTTGGACCGCTTTTCTATTAAGCAGGCTAGCCTGCAACTTCTGAGCAAGAAACACAATTACCGCCCCATATTTGTCAAAGATCTTAAGTGGTTTAACTCTCCCAATCGTCATCGCGGTCAAGGCAAACTCTATCTCGACCAAGATGCGTCACAGGTGGAGTTATTGTCACTGCAAATTGATGTCCATGGTAGTGGTAATGAGCCTGACGAGCTTAAGGGGCAAGTCTACTTAGCTGCCCAGTCATTAGACTTGGGGAAGTGGGCTTCTAGACAGGTTAATCCCTACGATGATAAAGCTAAGCTGGAGTTAGAAGGGGTTATTAACCTAGAAGCTTGGATGAGCTTAGGAAACCGCTCGGTTGAATCGGGTCTTATCGAGTTTTCTCCTAGTTGGCTCGAATGGGATCTCAATGATCAAAAGCAACGTTTCGAGATCAAGGGCGGACAAATGGAGTGGTTGCCGACGAAAACCGGTTGGCGCTTCACTAGCCGGGATCTGGCTTTCGAGTCTAATCGGCAAGCTTGGCCCGACTTTCTTTTCGTTGCCGAGAAGAGAGAAGAGGACTTATTCACCTATGTTAATCGACTCGATATCGACTCACTATTACCTCTCTTACCCTTAGTACCTGGAATGGAATTAGCCGGTCTTAACCACTGGCAGAAGCTAGACCCCAAAGGTGAAATCGAGTCAATTAAACTGACTAAACTGAAGGACCTGGCTCCTCAGCTCTCTTTATCCTTTGATGATCTGGCTTGGTCACAAGATGGCGCAATACCGGCAAGCGAGTCCATAGATTTTCAACTCGGTTGGATGAATGAGTCTCTCTACCTTTCGGCGCCGAAACAAGATTACCGCTTAGATTTTGCTAGTGGATTCGAGGAACCCTTGTCTTTCTTGGGGGAAGCCTTCGAGGTTAAATATGATCTCGCCGCTGAGGCGATACTTGTTCCACAGCTGAAGCTGAGTAATCAAGATATTAGTATCGACACATCTGTGAGGCTAGGTCTTGGGGATCAAGTTCATCTGAATTTACTGTCAAAATTGAAGATCTATGATGTCGCCAATGTGGGTAATTACTTGCCTCTGGACGGCATGAGTCAAGGTCTGGTGGATTACCTCAACGCTGGACTTGTAGCAGGCCATATTCAAGATGGTGTCGTGGTGTGGAATGGTGCCTTGAGTGATTATCCATATGAAGATCATTCTGGAGTGTTTCAGGCCAGTTTCACCTTAGAAGATGCAGAGTTTAAGTTTCAGCCCGATTGGCCAGCAGTGGCCGACTTGCAACTGATGGCGAATTTTGACAATCAGGCTATGGCACTCACCATAAAGCGAGGTCATTTATTCGATGTGGTTGTAGATGGCGCACAGGTGAATATTCCTCAGATCGGAGCGAGATCGCTCCTAGAAGTTAAGGCTGAATTGAAGACCCAGGGCAAAGCTGCAACCCGAGTCATACAAGCCTCTCCACTGGCGGATTCAGTGGGTGAAACATTAGCCGTGGTACAGATTAATGGCAAGGTGTCGGCCTCATTGGAACTCGCCATTCCTCTGTATGAAGCCGAGGCGGGAGAGCTGGTTAAAGAAGATCTTCGTGGTGTAGTCACCTTCAATAAGACGCCTGTGTATATCAGCAAACCTGGGATATTACTCGACCAGGTGACAGGTCAGGTGAGTTTTAGCAATGACATAGTGACAGGAGATAATATCTCCGCCTTACTGTACCAGCAGCCCATCTCTTTGACGTTCGATACTGGGAGTCTTGGCAGAAATTACGGCCTCAATCTGGATATGAAGGGGGCGTGGTCACTTGCTGACTTACCAGCAGAGTTAGACAACCCATTACAAGATTTTTATTCCGGTGACGTTAACTGGAATGGCGCCATGACCTTAATCTTCGACCCATCAGGATATCGCATACAGGCTCAGGTCGAGACAGATTTGGTCGGTGCAGAACTGGCTCTGCCTGCGCCATTGACTAAAGCAAAAGATGAATCTAGAAAGCTTACGGCCGAGTTGATTGGCGACAATAAACAATCATCCCTAAGCATTAAGCTAGGTAAGCAGATGGAATTTTGGGGAGGATTCGGTCAAGAGTCGGGTAATCGTCTGGCTCATTATGATCTACTCTTGGGTCGCTTGTTTAAGCCTGGAGATCGGCTGAAAAAAGATCAGGGTCATCTGCAGTTAGATATAGACCACACTGAATTAGCCCCTTGGCTGCCCCTAATAAATAAGTTTGTCGTCGGGGCTAAGGTGAGTGACGGCGAGCAAGGCTCGAAAGCTAGAGTCGATATTCCCGGTGCGGCAGCTAAAGAGCTAGGTACACAGGAATCGTTTTTCCCGTCCTTGATAAGCTTAGATGCAAATATTGCTGACTTTAGTTTGATGGGGCAAAGCTTAACTGAATTGAAGATGACTGCCTATCCTACTCCCGACAGTTGGCGCTTCGAGGCCAGCTCTAATGAGTTTGACGGCAGAGTCGACTTTTATCCAGATTGGGCGAGCCAGGGGCTCAAATTGGTCGCTTCTAAGCTACATCTGGCGCCAAAAGTTAAGGCACCAAAAGATGCTGACTTTAGAGTCGATACCGTGTTGGACAACTTGCCTCCTATAGCCGTGGATGTAGATGACTTTTCTTTCTATGGCAGCTCTCTCGGACACTTGGTCTTTCAAGGTTCTCCGAAGGGCGACAGCTATCTAATTCAAACCTTGTCCTTAACCACTCCTGAGATAAAGTTGAGAGGTAAGGGGATTTGGTTGAATGATAATAACGAAAACCAAACTCAATTAGATATGAAATTAACAGCGAAAAAATTTGATGACATATCGGCAATAATTGGCCTAGATCCAGGTTTAAAGAATGCTCCTGTCGAAGTCAATGCCAAGATCTCCTGGCAAGGCGCGCCATATCAGTTTTCATTACCAAGCCTAAATGGCCAGCTGGAGTTCGAGTTAGGCAAGGGACATCTCTCCGAGGTCAGCGATAAAGGAGCCAGAATCTTCTCCCTATTTAGCCTGGATTCGTTACTGAGAAAGCTGACTCTGGATTTTTCAGATGTATTTGGCAAAGGCTTATATTTTGACTCTTTCACCGGCACCTTAGATATCGATAATGGTGTGGTTAAGACCCATGATACCGAGATGGATGCGGTTGCGGGTAAGGTGAAGGTTAGAGGCTATACCAACTTGATGTCGGAGAGCCTGAACTACGATATTCGATTCGTGCCTCAATTGGCATCGAGTGTGCCCACGGTTGTACTCTTGACCACAGGTGGTTGGACATTCGGCTTGGGAGCGTTAGCCCTGACTAAGGTGTTAGAGCCTGTGATTGAAGTGATTTCTGAGATACGCTTCCAGCTAACCGGTACCATGGCGGATCCTAAGCTGGAAGAGATAGGGCGCAAGAGTAAAGAGATAGAGATCCCCGAATCTGTGCTGCCTAGCGTTAAGGAGCCTCACCTTAATCAAGAGCCTCAGAAGAAACTGCAACTAGAGCAGCAACAACCAGATTCAGGCGTAGAAATACCCCTAACAAACGTGATACAGATGCCTATTTTAACAATAAGTGCGCCATAGATAAGGAGCCAGAAGATGCAGATTAATCTACTTCAGTGCCAGAGCAGTCAAGATGTATCCAAGAATCTTGAGTATATCGAGTCGCAGCTTAGTCTACTTCCCAGAGTGGAAGGTGAGGCTCAGCTAGTGGTTCTGCCTGAGTGTTGCCTGCTATTCGGTGGTCATGAAAGCCAGCAACTCGAGTATGCCGGCGATAGCCAGTCGAATCCTTTTAAAACCGCACTTGCGGATCTAGCGCGTCGCTATGATATCTATCTTGTGGCGGGGAGCATTCCTGTCGCCGCCGGAGAGGGACGGGTCTATAACCGTACATATCTGTTTGATAACCAAGGCCAGGTATTGGGTGAATATGATAAAATTCACCTGTTCGATGTCGATGTTTCCGATGGTACTAAGGAGTATCGTGAGAGCGATACCTTCTGCGCCGGAGATAAAATTAGTGTAATCGACACTCCCTTTGGTAAGTTAGGGTTAGCAATATGTTACGATCTGCGTTTCCCAGATCTATTCAGAGCCATGAGATTGGCCGGAGCCGAGCTGATTGCACTCCCAGCAGCTTTCACTAAGGTGACAGGAGAAGCCCATTGGCAAACCTTGATCCAGGCCAGAGCGATAGAGAATCAGTGTTTCATTCTCGCTGCGGCTCAATGGGGACAGCATAATCAGGGAGGCCGAGAAACCTGGGGTCAGAGTATGGTTGTCGACCCATGGGGACGAATTAATGCCCAGAAGATGACAGGTTGTGGTTGGGTCCAGTCGAAGCTGGATAGAGATGAAATGCTAAAGATTAGGCAGCAGATGCCAATAGCCAGTAATAACCGATTTTCTGAGCCAAAGTTACAACACAAAGATGCTAATCCATAAAAATCAGATGTCAGTGTCTTATAAAAATTACGTACAAAGAGAGAGTAATTAATGCCATTTTTAACCCAAGTTGAGCAGAGCCTTTTACAAGGTGGACTTTCACTAGATGACCTGCAGGGTTATCTCAAGCTAATCCATCAGTATGAGGTCGACTTTTCTGATCTCTATTTTCAGGGCAGCCGTCACGAGTCTTGGGTATTAGAAGATGGCATAGTGAAAGAGGGCAGTTTTCATATCGAGAGAGGCGTCGGTGTCCGGGCTATCACAGGTGAGAAAACTGGTTTCGCCTATGCCGATGAGATCACTCCTGCAGCACTCACCGCATCGGCCGAGGCTGCGCGGAGTATCGCAGTCCATGGTGGCAAGAGTACTAAGGTGCAAGCCTGGAAGCGCAGAGAGATGAAGGCCCTGTACCAGAGTGCCGATCCTATTGCGGCGATGGAAGAGATCAAGAAGATTGAACTGCTTAAGCAGGCCGATGCTTATATTCGTAGTCTAGATAGTCGTATCATCCAGGTAGTCATCAGCCTTTCAGGCGTCCACGAAGAGATACTTATTGTGGCGAGCGATGGCACTTTGGCGGCAGATATTCGTCCATTGGTTCGTTTCAACTGTAGCGTGATCTTAGAAGACAATGGTAAACGCGAACACGGTGCTAGTGGTGGCGGTGGACGTCACGATTATCAGGTCTTGATGGAGACTGATGATAAGGGGCTACCAGTTTGTTTTTCTTTCGCTCGAGAAGCGGTAAGACAAGCCTCGGTTAACTTGACCGCCATAGATGCGCCTGCTGGTGAAATGCCGGTGATCTTAGGTCCAGGCTGGCCAGGTGTGTTACTTCATGAAGCGGTTGGTCATGGATTGGAAGGCGATTTTAATCGCAAGGGCAGCAGTGCATTCAGTGGCAAGGTTGGCCAACAGGTCGCCTCTAAGCTAGTGACTGTGGTCGATGACGGCACCATGGTAAACCGACGCGGCTCTTTGAGTATCGATGATGAAGGTGTTCAAACTCAGAAAACCGTATTGATCCAAGATGGGATCTTGAAAGGCTATATGCAGGATAAATTAAATGCGCGCCTCATGGGTGAGCAGTCTACGGGTAACGGCCGTCGCGAATCTTATGCGCACTTGCCTATGCCTAGAATGACCAATACTTATATGGAAGCGGGCGAGTCGGATCCGGCTGAGATGATCAAGTCAGTAAAGAAAGGCATCTACGCGCCTAATTTCGGTGGTGGTCAGGTCGACATTACTTCCGGTAAGTTTGTGTTCTCGGCTTCGGAAGCCTACTTGATTGAAAATGGCGAAGTGACTCAGGCGATTAAGGGAGCCACCCTGATCGGCAACGGGCCAGAAGCCATGTGTCAGATCTCTATGGTGGGTAACGATCTGGCATTAGACCAAGGTGTCGGCGTCTGTGGTAAGGATGGCCAGAGTGTTCCCGTTGGCGTAGGTCAGCCAACACTTAAGATAGATAAAATAACCGTTGGTGGCACCGCTTAAGAAAGGTCTTAGAGTCCAGGTCTCGTGTCTAAGGCCTGGCAACTTTTATTTAACTTCAATGAATGCTAAGATTGACCAAGGAATTAGAGTAAAAGCTCTAGGTTGTGCACGCTAAGGTGCAGGGGAAAGGAATGAAGTTTTCAAAGTTAGTCTTAGTGTCATTTTTGGCATTAGGCTCGTGTACTGTACAGGCGTCGAACCTAGGTTTCGAGCAAGCCTGGAAACAGCTGCTGACCGTTAGCGACAAGTTACAGGCCAGCGCCCAAGAAGTACGGCGCGCTGAGGCCAAGCATGAAGCGGGGAAAGATCTCAACCTTCCTTCTATCAGCCTCAATGGTAGCTACACCAGATTAGAGCAGCCTATCGAGATGGATCTGAGGGATCTTAATCCTTTGGCATCTATGGATCCCGCTTCGCTTCCCCCGGCAATCGGTGGGGCTTTGGCAGCGATCCCTGGCTCAATGTTTATCACTCCATTCACCGAACAAGATATCTTTCGCTCCAGCCTTCAGGCTATGTGGCCCATCTATACCGGTGGTAAAATTAGTGCGGCTCAAGGTATTCATGCGGCTATGGTGGCTGAGAAAGAGCAGCAGCTTCAGCTGACTACACGAGACCTGTTCACTCAATTGGTGGATCGCTATTATGGCGTTGCGGTGAGCCAAGCTATGGCCCGAACCCGAGGTGAGCTAGTTGCCTCTCTTGAGGAGCATGCAGAACATGCTATTAAGCTGGAAGAGCAAGGTCAGATAGCTAAAGTAGAGCGACTTAATGCTCAAGTGGCACTAGAAAATGCCAAAATCAACTTTGCCAGCGCCAAGCGTCAGGCTGAAATGGCAGAAATTGCCCTGTCACGCATGTTACATGAGCGACAGGTGAACCCAAGCTCTCAGCTGTTTATCCTCAATGATGTTCCATCACTCCCCAGATTAAATAAGCTTACCCTGACACAACATCCGGCATTGAAGCTACTCGAGGCAAAAGAGGCACAGGCACAAGGTCTGGTTGATGTGGAAAAAGGTCAATATTTACCGACGGTTTTTCTCTACGGTAACTACACACTATATGAAGATGACAGTCTGTTTTCCAAGATGGAGCCGGATTGGATGTTAGGTGTAGGCGTAAAGATCCCCTTACTGAGCAGAGATGGACGTAGCGGTAAGGTCAAGGCAGCTAAGAGCGCACTGCTGCAGGCTCGTTATACCAAGGCGCAGACTAAGCAAGATCTCAGTCTGCTACTCGATCAAAGTTACCGTCAGCTACTACAGGCTCAAGAGGAGGTAGAGTCTTTAGACTTGTCTCTGAGTCTGGCCACAGAGAATAAACGTCTACGGGATCTGGCCTTTAGTCAGGGATTATCCACTTCCATCGAGAAGGTAGATGCAGAGCTTAAGCTCACTGGAGTTGAAATGCAGCAACTGGGAGCCAAGTACCGTTATGTTCAGGCTTATGCCCGCTTGATGGCGGTGAGTGGTCAACTTGAAGAATTTTTAGGTCGCAGCAGTATCGAGACTAGTGCGATGCAGGAGAGTAAGAATGCAGGCTAATCGTATAATATCAGTTGTGGCCCTAGTGGGTTTAGTTGTGGCATTGGGCTATGGACTTAAACTGGCCTACACCCCGAAAGCCGTATATATGCAGGGGCAGATTGAGGCTAGAGAATACAATATTTCCTCCAAGGTTCCTGGGCGTGTCGAGCAGGTGCTGGTGAGACGTGGTGATAAGGTAGAGGTTGGTGATCTGTTATTTGCCATCGACAGCCCTGAACTTAACGCCAAATTGATGCAGGCGGAAGGTGGCAGAGATGCAGCCCATGCGATGCAACTCGAAGCTAACACCGGCGCTCGTAAGCAGCAGGTTATGGCTTCTCGTGAGCAGTGGTTGAAGGCGAAGGCGGGTGCCACATTCGCCAAGACTACTTACGACCGGATAGAGAACCTATTCGTAGAAGGTGTACTCGCCAGACAAAAGCGTGATGAAGCCTTTACTCAGTATCAGGCAGCTAAATACACAGAGCAGGCAGCCTTGGCCATGTATCAGATGTCTCAGGAGGGGGCGAGGGTAGAGACTAAGGCCGCCGCCGCAGGTAATGCTCGTATGGCCGAAGGTGCCGTTCATGAAGTGAATGCTATCTTGGCCGATAGTCAGATGCGGGCACCTAAGTCCGGCGAGATTAGTGAAGTGTTATTACAACCCGGTGAGCTTGCTCCTAGCGGCTTCCCTGTGGTCAGCCTGATTGATATGCAAGATGCCTGGGCGGTATTTCAAGTCAGAGAAGATCAGCTCAAGCAGTTCTCTAAAGGACAGAAGTTGATGCTGACTCTACCGGCTCTCGAGCGTGAAGTTGAATTTACTGTGTCTCATATTAGTGTGATGGGTGACTTTGCAACCTGGCGTTCGACCGAGAGTGGCCATGATTTCGACATGCGTACCTTCGAGGTGGAACTGCGCCCTAATTCAGAAATTAAAGATTTAAGGGTCGGCATGTCGGCGATCTTAACTCGCTAACCTGAGATTCGATTATCATGAACAGCTTAGTGGCCCTTATTCGTCGAGAGCTCCACGCATTGTGGCATTCGCCATGGCAGCTTGCCCTGATTAGCTATATTCCTATCTTGAGCATACTTTGCTTATGGTGGCTGTTCAGTGCGGGATTGCCAAGGCAGTTACCTGTGGCCGTGGTCGATTCTGACCATAGCCAATTGAGCCGTATGTTAACCCGTAATCTGCAGGCTAATCCTGTGGTTGCACCGCAGAATTTTGTGGACTTAGCCTCGGCTGTGACCGCCATGAGACAGGCCGAAGTGTATGGAATCGTTGTACTCCCCTACGGGCTGCAACGGGATCTTATTACTGGGCATAGCCCGGTCATAGATGTCCGCTATAACAGTCAGTTCTTGTTAGTGGGTAAACTTTTATCCAGTCAGATTCAACTCACATTGGGTTCTGGGCTACTCGAGTTAGCAGGTGTTAAGCAACTGCTTCAAGGTGTGCCTAAGTCTCAGCTAAAGTTACATTTGAGCCCTGTGACCAGTCAGACCACCGCCTTGTTTAATCGCAATAATAACTATGTGGGTTTTCTCGTGCCGCCAGTGCTCGTTGCCCTATGGCAATTACTGGCCATGTTAACCTTCTCCAACAGCTTGAGCCGGGAGTTAAACTCACAAGGAAGCTTCGCTGCCGATAGCGGCATTTGGCCAAGAGTTTGGGCCAAGATTGCGGTGTTTACTCCTATTATGTTATTGCATGGTGGCTTCATTCTAGCATTGCTATATCAGTATTTAGCCCTGCCTGTGGCGGGAAGTTTAGGCTTATTAATCTTGGCGCAACTGGTGATGTTACTGGCGGTGTGGTTGTTGGTATTATTGGTGTTTTTCATCATGCGAGACAGCGCCCGTATGGCAAGTTTTGGTACCGCATTATTCGCGCCTGCATTTGCATTTATGGGGATAACTTTTCCCGTCCATGAGATGCCCTTACTGGCACAGTGGTGGCGCTTAATTATGCCGTCCAGTCACTATGTGGACTCACATGTAGGCATTGTCAGTTATGGTGTAGGTTGGGAGACTATAGCCATACAGCTTACTAGCTATTGGGGCTTCTTATTCATCATTCCTGTGTTATTGCTGTTGTCACGCCGTATTGAAAATGCCGCGAAAACCGAGTCATATGAGCAGGTGTCAGAGCCGCATTTGGCATCTAAAAACTCAGGGGCAGATCTGTGATAAGTAATAGTATGATGAGTTTTCTGCAGCTGGTATTAGCCGAGCTAAAAGCTATCGTGGCCGATAAAGCCATCGCCGTGACCCTGTTTGGTGGCGTGCTGTTTTATTCGGTTTTATACCCACTACCTTATCTGCACCAGGTTCCCACAGAGCAACAGCTGGTGGTGGTGGATCTCGATCACTCCTCATTGAGTCGGCGTCTGATCCGTCATGCAGATGCCAGTGCGAAAATCAGTGTCATAGGTCAGGTGACCAGCATAAGTCAGGCTCAGAAGTGGATCGAATCTGGCCGTGCCCATGGTCTCTTGGTTATTCCCCAAGGTTTCAGGCGAGATCTACTCTTGGGCAAGGGTGTCACCTTAAGCTATGGCGGTGATGCTAGCTATTTCCTTATCTACTCCGCGGTCGCTGAGGGCCTAGTTACGGCAGGAATGGATGCAGGCAAACATGTACAGCTCCTCGGCATGCTCGCGAAAGGGCAAGCGCCTAAGCAGGCGAATCTAAGCCTTAACTCGGTGAAAATTAACAGTGTGCCAGCGTTTAATCCCAGCCTAGGGTATACCTCCTATGTGGTGCCTGGACTCTTCTTATTGATCTTGCATCAAACCTTACTCATAGGCACAGGGATCTTAGGGGCTGGCCAATGGCGGAGAAAGGGCTATTGGCGAGATGTTTCACCCCTGCAGCTCGTCTGCGGTCGCATCTCGGCATTTATGCTGATCTATCTGTTTTTCAGTAGTTTTTACGTTGGATTTTGTTTCTATTGGTATCAGGTCAGTGTACAGGCTAGCCTTAGTCTGGTTGCCCTGTGGATGTTACCGTTTCTCCTATCGACCAGTGCCGCCGGGATTGCCCTAAGCTGCTTATTTGTTCGCCGGGATCTTCCTACTCAGGTTTTATTACTGGTCTCCATGCCTATCATGTTTGTCTCAGGTTTCGTTTGGCCCCTGGCGCTTATCCCAGAACCCCTGATTTGGCTATCTCAGGTCATCCCAGCAGTCCCAGCTATTATGGGTATGCTAGAGCTTAATCAGATGGGTGCGTCTTGGTCTAGTGTGATGCCGAAATGGCTACAACTTTGGGCCTTGTTCGCCCTGTTCTTTATGCTGGCTTGGTATGGCGTCACGAGAAGACTAAAATCAGCAGTTGATGAGACTAGCTAGCTCTTAATCAGATGGTCGAAGCCTACAGGTCTAATGTGATGCCTTGGTATGGTGTAACGAGAAGACTCAAACCAGCAGTTGATGAGACGAGCTAGCTCTTAATCAGATGGTCGAAATTAACTAATTTTTAATCAGATGGTCGAAGCCTACAGGTCTAGTGTGATGCCGAAATGGCTACAGTTATGGGGCCTTGTTCGCAATCTTCTTTATGCTGGCAGTGTATGGTGTCACGAGAAGACTCAAACCAGCAGTTGATGAGACGAGCTAGCTCTTAATCAGATGGTCGAAATTAACTAATTCTTGAATCAGATGGTCGATGCATACAGGTCTAGTGTGATGCCGAAATGGCTACAGCTATGGGGCCTGTTCGCAATCTTCTTTATGCTGGCAGTGTATGGTGTCACGAGAAGACTAAAACCAGCAGCTAATGAGACGAGCTAGTTCTTAATCAGATGGTCGAAGCCTACAGGTCTAGTGTGATGCCGAAATAGCTACAACTTTGGGCCTTGTTCGCAATCTTCTTTACGCTGGTTTGGTAAGGCTAAAAGGCTGGTATAAGTAAAAGCCCATTCAGACTCAGGTCTGAATGGGCTTTATTATTTAACTCGTTTACTTAGCCGCTGGGGCTAAGTTCCGCTTAACTCTATGGTGAGGCTCAGGCTGGATTTGATGTTTTTAGGTGTAGTTACATCGATTCCTATATTGCTTATCTTTGCCTGCTCGCCAGTACTGAGAGGATCTATATCACTAGTGATACTGAAACTTGTCAGGCTACCTCCGCTCTGAGTGGTGTTAAGCACGGTATAGGGATCGAAATCCAGCTGACCTGTGCTGACAGAGATTGTTAGGCTTGTGTCTGCTGGCATTATCTGCCCAGCATCATCGAAGAAGCGTATCTCAAAGTTAGATTGCTCTCCAGCTGGAATAGCTGTCAGATTGAGGTCTGTGCCATCGGTGGAGTCGAATACCTTGAGTCCATCTTGCTCTATGATGAATTCTGCATGAGATCCTGACATGGTTAAGGTTAATGCCTTACGTATATATGTCTTATTAGCCTGACCAGTTCCACATAGGCTGCCTTCACACTGAGGACCATTGAACTTGCCGTCGGCTGCCTGATAACTCGTGCTAGCGCCGGTGTTGAAGAACTTTTCACCGACATCATAGGTAAAGTTCTCATTATCATCGCGAAAAGCATCGGGAAGGTCACTGAAACCGTTAGGCCTGTAAGCTTCACGATCACTGCCACTGCCACTACAGACCAGTGGGGCTCCAGATGAATCTAAACATGCGGTGACCGAACCTCCGTCTGCATCATCGAAGATGTTATTACCGTTAGTATCGAAGAAGGTCTCATGGCCCAGAGCATAGGCCAGCACTGTGATCCTATGGTCGGCTACTTTAGGGCTGGTAGACGTCCACTCGACGCTACAGTTACCATCGACCGTTACGCAGTTAGAAACTATCTGTCCACCTTCGCTGGTGAAGTTGATTGTGGTGTCATCGGGAGCCGGGTTACCGAAGCTATCCGAGGCATAAACTGTAATTGTGGATTTCTCACCACTGAATTGATCGGCTTCTAGGTTGAATGTTGAAGCCGACAGGCTGAAACCAAGCTGTTGAGGTAGGCCTGTATTTACGGTTAATTGCTCCGATTGACTGGTAATTGTTTCACCTGTATCTGCATCGGTTGCCGAGGCGACCACACGTACAGGTGTAGGCACAGTACCGGATTGAACTCGAACGCTGACCATACCTTGCGAATTTGTGATGCTTTGAGCTGTGGGAAGTCCATTGGAGAAGCTTAAGCCGCCAACAAGAGTATCTAGGACAAAACTAACTTCTTGTTGAGCACTAGCTTGTCCATTCGAACCTGTGATCTTAAATGAGACCAGTGAGGACTCGGTGCTGCCAGTACCGCCTGCACCCTTGATTCGAATATTTGTTGGTTCTGCCGAGACGAAGCTTAGACTCGCCAGTGTCTGACGCGCCAGGGTAAAGGGTAGGTTGGCAGTCAGTGTTTGATTGCCAACGAGTGTAGAGGCAATCACCTGATCGTCTCGTTCACTGTTACCGCTGCAGCTGGTGTCCTGGAAGGTAGAGCTAGCACTGCCAGAAAGTGTGGTGACTGGCGTATCTAGGCTGGCATGATTACTGGTGACACAATCAGAACTAAAGCTGATAGAAGAGGGGGTCTGTATTCGGGTAATCGTGCCGTCATCCGCTTGGCTGATCAATGTTGCCGTGATACCGAAGCTACCGCCGGCGCTGATGATGTACTTGTCATCGACAGGAGTAAGAGTCGTCGATAGGCTGCCTTCGATGAACTGATTATTACTGTCAAAATGTCCTAACTTAAGTACGCCTTCACTACCTATAGCATCGACGGATAGGACTTCATACAAGCTATTCGTCTGGTAATTTTGTTCTTGATAGTCCAAGGATGCATTGAGATTTGCCGCCCCTAGATCACTGATACCTGGAGTGTAATTAACCTGAGCTATGCCTTGAGTGTTAGTCAGTGCGGTACTCGGGGTTAAGCTTACGCTGCCCGCGGTAAAGGTGACCAGCTGATTGGCTATGCCTTGACTCGATGGATCTAAGAACTGAGCCTGTAGCTGTACCGTCTCATCAACCTTAAACTGAGTCACTATTGCTGCGCCGTTTACTATGCTGGCACTGATCTTTGGCGTTTCTTCACCAAGAGCAGTACTGGTGCGAATAAATTCGAAGTTCTTGGTTGTCGAAAGGATACTGGTCTCGGTAGCCCCTGTATCGAATTGAGCCGTCAAGATTCCCGCCCCTAAGGCCGCGCCAGGGTTACTGAGTATGACTTGAGCCATACCACTTGAGTCCGTCAATTTAGTAGCGGGAGTCAAGGTGCCTAATGTGGCATTGAAACTGATGAATCCACCACTGCTACTCCTGCCACCTTGAGTCAGCTTAGCCACTGCACATATGCTGGCATTGCTGGAAAAACTCAAGTTGCTGGTTGCTTCGGCGCATTGGCCGTCGACAAAGGTTTTATAACTCAGGGAGAGAGCGAAATCTCCGGTGTTACCACTGTTATCGTCACTGTCATCGGATGGTCCATTACAACCTCCGATAAACAACAAGGCTAGCAGGGGGAATAGCGCAGCAGATTTTATCAGTCGCATCAGCAACATCCTTGTAAAACTAAAGTAGTTGGGAATTAAAATTTATTAAGGCGAATATCTTTATAGATATTTTTACGCCATGTCATTGTTATTCAGTAAGTTCGTTGCGTATATATTTAACTAACTCTATGGAAGACTTAGATGCCTCATCGGGCTTTTTCGTTAGTTCTTTTTTAGACTGACGTGTAAGCTGGCGCAGCTTCTGTCTTTCCAAATCTGGATATTTTTCGATGAGGGCCTGTACGGCACTGTCACCTTCGCTCAGGAGCTGGTCTTTTAATTTTTCAGCGACATTTTGCTTAGCACTTTCGTTGCTGTTCTGATTCAACATGTTTTTCATCTTGAGTTGCAGCTCTTCGATATCGACAAAACGCATTAATTTGCCAATAAACTGCAGCTGACGGCGGTAAGCCTCAGTATTAATTTTTATGATCTTAGTTTTTAATATGTTGTCATATAGCAGCTCATCAAGTTCTAATCTCTCGATCTGGCTTTTGCTTAGCACAACAAGCTTCTTGCCAAGCTCTTGATATATTGCAATTTCACGTTTGGTATCTGCTCTACTGACATAATCTTCATCATGGTCGAAGGGTTGTTTAAAATGTTCTGAATCACCGACTACTTTCATATATAAAAATCTCTTTGTTAAACTGAGGTAATAATAACATTCCACAAGAAAATCACCTATCGGCGAGGCAAGTTATTTAATGTACTTGGGTATTGGGTTTGTTATGCTATTAAGATCCCCGATAACAAAAGAGCAGATTTGTGACGACACCTAGCATTGACACCGAATTAGATTCATTAAAAGACGCTGTATCTATGGCACTCGAGTATGCCAAGCAACTTGGTACATCGGGTGCGGAAGTTGCTATCAGTAAACAACAAGGCTTATCCGTATCGACTCGAATGAAAGAAGTTGAAACGGTTGAGTTTAATAAAGATGGCGCGTTAGGCATCACATTATTTCGCGACGGTTGCAAAGGCAGTTCATCAACCTCAGATTTGAGCCCTGAAGCCATAAGAGAAGCAGTCAAGGCTGCCGATGGTATTGCAAGGTTTACCTCATCGGATCCATACAATGGTCTAGCCGAAGCCGAACTCATGGCAAAAGATTTTCCCGATCTAGGCTTGTATCATCCTCAGGAAGTGACTCCAGCTGAGCTGATAGAGTTAGCAGTGCGCTCCGAAGAAGCCGCACTGGATGTCGATAGCCGGATTTCTAATTCCGATGGTGCCAGCGCTAACGCTCATACAGGTATCAAGGTCTATGGTAACAGTCACGGATTTTTAAATGGCTACTGCAGCTCTCGTTATAGCCTAAGTTGCGTGGTTATCGGTGAGACCGATGGCAATATGCAACGTGATTATGATTACACAATCTCTAGAAAATTTAATGACCTGCTTTCACCTGAAGAGGTAGGACGCAAGGCATCAGAGAATACCTTAGGCCGTCTTGGCGGGCGTAAAATCGCGACCACTGAGCTACCGGTTTTGTTAGCTCCAGAAATTGCCACCGGTCTTATGGGGCATTTAGTGGGCGCCATCAGCGGCAGTAGCTTATATCGCAAATCGAGTTTCCTACTCGACTCTATCGATACCAAGATATTTCCTGATTGGTTTAGCATCGAAGAGCAGCCACATATGGTAGGCGGCTTAGCGAGTGCTAACTATGACAGCGAAGGTGTTGCGACTCAAGAACGCTCAATTATTCAAGATGGCGTGCTCTGCACCTATCTGCTAACCAGTTATTCGGCCCGTAAACTGGGCATGAAGAATACCGGGCATGCGGGTGGTATATACAACTGGACACTCGCTCACACAGGGCAAACATTCGATGAGTTAGTGAAAGAGATGGGCACTGGGCTTATCGTGACTGAAGTAATGGGTCAAGGTGTTAACGGCGTGACTGGAGACTATTCTCGCGGTGCTGCAGGTTTCTATGTCGAAAACGGTGTGATTCTCTATCCGGTGGAAGAGATCACCATAGCGGGCAACCTTAAAGATATGTATCAGAATATCGTAGCGGTCAGCAAAGATCGCGATCTTAGATCTTCGATCCGTACCGGTGGCATCTTACTTAGCAGTATGAAGATCGCTGGGAATTAGATTTTTGAACGTTCCTGGTTTCTAGAATCTAGAATCTAAAATCTAGAAATCAGGGTTTTCCGAATGCTCGAATGCTCTAGCTAGCGCTAAGAAAGCCATAAAGTAGAAGTGCTAGTAAACATATGTCATTCCGCCATGGCTTTGGCCGGAATCTAGCTTCATTGCATAAAAGACTCTTAGCGTTAAGCATGAGTCGCCATACAGCCTTATGGCTTCTCTACCGCTTATCCCTTGGCTTAAACACTCGCTGTCCAGAGCTAAGACTCATCAAGAAGACATCATCATAGGTGCCTAATCGCTCCCGCGACACCATGAACTACTTAGATCCCAAGGATAACCGACGCACTTCTTATTCCAAAATGCCCAGAACCTTTATTTTTTAGAATAACTTGCCTGTTGAATATATGGGTAAACACATATATGATTTGTCATATATTCGTTTTGGCATATATTTATATTTTAACTGAGTGTCCCAAGCGCTATAAAGCTGACGCTATATGTCGAAAACAAGCTTGTAGGGAGTAAAAATGACCACTTTAGATTTTTTCAAACTCTTATCCGATGAGACCAGACTAATCAGTTTGTTGCTGATCATTGAAGAGAAGGAGTTGTGTGTCTGTGAGTTAATGCAGGCGCTAGATGAGAGTCAGCCTAAGGTCTCAAGACACTTGGCGCAAATGAGAAAGGCGGGCTTACTTCTAGATAAGCGCCAGGGACAGTGGGTGTTTTATAGAGTAAATCCTGAGTTACCAGATTGGATCCATAAGACGCTTGCAGAGGTAAGTGCAAATAATAAGGCACTTATTTCAAGTAATATCACTAGTTTACATCAAATGGGCGAACGTCCTGAGCGTGTACGTGCTTGTTGTAATTAAGCAGGTATAAATAGAGGAGATAAAGATGGGAATATTTGAACGTTATCTCAGTGTCTGGGTAGGCCTGGCAATCTTGGCCGGCTTAGTTCTGGGTAATCTAATGCCGGATGTGTTTACCTTGGTGGCTTCACTAGAGTATGCCCATGTCAATTTAGTGATAGCAGTGCTTATCTGGGTGATGATCTACCCCATGATGGTGCAGATAGACTTTTCATCGATTAAAGATGTTAAAAAGAGCCCACAAGGTTTGATTCTTACAGTCGTCATAAACTGGTTGGTTAAGCCTTTTACCATGGCACTCTTGGCTTGGTTATTTTTCAAGGTGTTGTTTGTTGATTGGGTCGATCCTCAAAGCGCGACCGAATATATCGCCGGCATGATTTTACTCGGCGTGGCTCCGTGTACGGCCATGGTGTTTGTTTGGAGTCAGCTCACCAAGGGCGATCCAAACTATACCTTAGTTCAGGTATCGGTAAACGACCTCATCATGGTGGTGGCTTTCGCCCCTATCTGTGCATTACTTCTGGGTGTGAATGATATCCAGGTACCTTGGGAAACCTTAATCTCTTCGGTATTCCTCTATGTGGTTTTACCTCTGGTTGCCGGTGCGCTAACCCGTAAAAAGCTAGAAGCAGATGGTGACAGCGAATCTTTAAATCGATTTGTTGGCAAGCTTAAGCCTTGGTCTATGCTTGGCCTACTCGGCACTGTAGTGTTGTTATTTGGCTTCCAGGCACAGACGATTATGGATGAACCGATGAACATCTTATTCATCGCCATTCCTCTGATGATCCAGACCTATGGCATCTTCTTCATTACTTACTATATCGCCAAGAAGATGAAACTGTCCCATAAGATAGCGGCTCCGGCCTGCATGATAGCGACCTCTAACTTTTTTGAGCTGGCCGTAGCCGTGGCTATCTCGCTATTTGGCCTGCACTCGGGGGCGGCGCTGGCCACTGTGGTTGGTGTCTTGGTCGAAGTCCCTGTGATGCTGACTCTGGTTGCTTTCGTTAATAGTCGACGAAGTAAATTTGAAGCCGATACTGGTACAGGCACTCAAGCAGTAGAAACATAATTATCCACAACAGGCTCTAGGATGTAGAACCTAGGTCCTAGAAGCTAGATTTGGGATGTAGAAATAGGCTAGTTAGTAATAGCTGAATCGTAATAGACGTAATCAAGGAGCTGAATCATGAGTATTAAAATAGGTATCAATGGATTTGGCCGCATGGGCCGCCTGGCATTAAGAGCCGCCTGGGATTGGGATGATGTCGAGTTTGTACATATTAACGATCCCGCCGGAGATGCTCATACTTTGGCTCACTTGTTAACGTTTGATTCGGTCCATGGACGCTGGCAACATGAAGCGACAGCAGATGGATCTGGTGATAGAAATTATATTGTGATTGGTGATAAGCGCATTCCGACAACAGGTAATAGTGCCATTGCAGATACCGATTGGTCAGCTTGTGATCTGGTCATAGAGGCTTCGGGTGTGATGAAGTCTAAGGCTAAGCTGCAAGCCTATTTAGACCAAGGGGTGAAGCGTGTAGTTGTGACAGCGCCGGTGAAAGAGGAGGGCGTTCTCAATGTAGTGATGGGAGTCAATCAAGATCTATATGATAAAGAGATTCATCGAATAGTCACAGCAGCATCCTGTACCACCAACTGTTTAGCGCCTGTGGTGAAAGTCATACACGAGAACATAGGTATCAAGCATGGTTCCATGACCACGATACACGATATTACTAATACCCAGACCATACTCGATGCGCCCCATAAAGATCTGCGCCGCGCCCGAGCCTGTGGCTTAAGCCTTATTCCGACCACAACAGGTTCTGCTACAGCTATTACCCATATATTCCCCGAGCTTAAAGGCAAGCTTAACGGCCATGCTGTGCGGGTTCCCTTGGCCAATGCTTCGCTGACCGACTGTGTATTCGAGCTTGAGCGCAGCACTACAGAAGATGAGATCAACGCCCTACTCAAGGAGGCTGCGGCGGGAGAGCTTAAAGATATTTTAGGCTTCGAAGAACGTCCTCTGGTTTCCGTAGATTATAAGACAGATCCACGTTCCTGCATCATAGATGCGCCATCGACCATGGTTGTTAACGGCACTCAGGTGAAGCTCTATGTCTGGTATGACAATGAGTGGGGATATGCCAATAGAACAGCAGAGCTAGCGCGTTTAGTTGGAAGTATGGATAAGGGCTAATTTGACAATGAGTGGTCTGGTATTAGGACTAACGGCACAGCTGAACTAGCGCGAATGCTTGGTCTTCAAGATAAAGGTTAAAAAGCTACGAGTTACGAGATAAGGCTAAGAAAGTAGCAAGAATAGACTCGTTTTTTGCAACTTGTATGGTTTAATTTTCTGCTCGAAACTCGAAACTCGAAACTCGAAACTAGGGAACTTATGTTATCCAGTATTAAAGGCCTGCCTGAGCAGGTTAAACAATATCTGCTCATCACAGGTAACTATTGGGCATTTACCTTGACCGATGGTGCCCTGCGCATGCTGGTGGTACTGCATTTTCATCAACTAGGTTATAGCCCACTGGCCATCGCCATGCTATTTCTCTTCTACGAGATTTTCGGAGTGATTACTAACTTAGTTGGTGGTTACTTAGGAGCGCGTATCGGGCTTAATAAGATCATGAATATTGGTCTGGGTTTGCAGGTCGCGGCACTTGCCATGCTGCTGGTGCCAAGCTCCATGCTCACCTTAGTCTGGGTTATGATCGCGCAAGGTATCTCCGGCATCGCTAAAGATCTCAATAAGATGAGTGCTAAGAGCTCAATCAAGATGCTGCTGGTGAGTGAGAAGGCAGGCGGTCAGGACGAGGCTAGAGCTGCTGATGATGCCTATGCTAAGCAGCAAAAACTCTATGGTTGGATTGCCAAACTTACCGGTTCTAAAAACGCCCTCAAGGGAGCGGGATTCTTTCTCGGTGGAGCCCTGCTGAGCCTGTTTGGCTTCACGCTTGCCATCGCCATCATGGCAATAGCGCTAACCTTAGTCTGGGTCTTGAGTTTGTGTACTCTTAAGCGAGACTTAGGCAAAGCCAAGAACAAACCAAAATTTAGTCAGATATTTTCTAAGAGCCGCAGCATCAACATCTTATCGGCGGCGCGCATGTTCCTGTTTGCTGCCCGGGACGTCTGGTTTGTGGTGGCACTGCCACTCTATCTCGGCAGCCAATTTGGCTGGGATCACTATTACGTGGGAGGATTCCTGGCCCTATGGGTGATAGCTTATGGCTTGGTGCAGACTCAAGCTCCTAGATTTACCTCAAAATCTGATGGCTCAGCGCCAGGAGGAAGGCAAGCCCTGCTCTGGGTGTGTGCACTCACTGCTATTCCAGGGCTGATAGCGTTAGCCTTGAGCCTTAATATCAGCCCCCAGCTGAGCTTATTAGCCGGCTTGATGCTCTTCGGTGCAGTATTTGCGGTTAACTCTTCACTACATAGTTTTTTGATCGTCAACTATGCCAGTGACGACTGTGTCTCTTTGGATGTGGGCTTTTACTACATGGCCAACGCCATGGGACGCTTAATGGGCACTGTGCTTTCCGGCTATGTGTATCAGGTAGCAGGATTAGAAGCTTGTTTGTGGATCTCATCAGCTATGTTGGGAATGACGGCAGTTATAAGCATTTATCTACCAAAAGATTAGCGCCTTGGAATGAAGGTTGGGCTACATTTTTATTTAGCTTTCGGCTGGGTGGGTATTTGATAGCTTGTTGAAGATCGGGCTTTCATTAAGCCCATCAATACACTATCCAGCCCAACGAACCCAAAAAGATATTTGAATCAAACTTGTTATCTGACATGTTCCTCGTCCTCAATATTAGAGATAAGATTAATTTTCTCAGCCAAATTAGAATAGTTACCCTATTTTGAAGTGTAAAACTATTCACCATTAGTTTCCCTATCCACCCTTTCCAAACCTCGACTATTCGTTGTACTCTGGGGCGCAATAAAACATATTAGCCATAGATCTAAGCGTAAAAAATATAAAAATAATCAGCAAGAATTGAAGAGGTTTGAATGGAAGGAATAACTGAATTTGTCAGTATGATCAATGGCTTTGTATGGGGTGTCCCCATGCTAGTCATGATCTTAGGTGTTGGTCTGTTTCTCTCCGTGGGTTTGAAACTGATGCCAATTTTAAAATTGGGTACAGGCTTTAAACTGCTCTGGTCTGGTCGGATACCAGATAAAGATAAGTCGATGAAAGGGGAGATAAGCCCTTTCAATGCGTTAATGACTTCGCTTTCAGCCACTATAGGTACGGGTAATATTGCCGGTGTCGCTACCGCTATCTTTATTGGTGGTCCGGGCGCGCTATTCTGGATGTGGTGTACCGCGCTGGTGGGCATGGCGACTAAGTTTGCCGAGGCAGTACTGGCGGTAAAATATCGTGAAATAGATGCCAACGGCAACCACATTGGTGGCCCTATGTACTACATCAAGAATGGACTCAGTAGCAAGTGGGCCTGGCTAGGTACCGCATTTGCTCTGTTCGGTTCTTTTGCCGGTTTCGGTATCGGTAATACGGTACAGTCAAACTCGGTGGCCGATGCGCTAAGCAGTAACTTCGGTGTGCCGACTTGGATAACTGGCCTGGTATTGATGGTGTTAGTCGGTGCTGTACTGATGGGCGGGATTAAGCGTATCGCCGATGTGGCGGGTAAGCTAGTGCCCCTTATGACATTGTTCTATATTGCCGCGGGTCTTGCGGTATTAGCCGTTAATGCTGCCGAGATCCCGGATGCCATAGCCTTAATTATTCACAGTGCATTTAACCCTGTAGCGGCTCAAGGTGGTTTCGCCGGTGCAGCCGTATGGGCAGCGATTCGTTTCGGTGTGGCTCGAGGCATCTTCTCCAATGAGGCAGGCTTAGGTAGTGCACCTATCGCTCACGCTTCAGCTCAGACTAATAACCCAGTCGCTCAGGGTCTGGTTGCCATGTTGGGTACCTTTATCGATACCTTAATCGTCTGTTCTATCACAGGATTGGCAATCATAGTATCGGGTGCTTGGACATCGGGTGAGAATGGCGCGGCAATGACGTCCTTGGCATTCTCAACTGCGCTGCCTATGGGTAACTATATTGTGGCAATAGCCCTGTCTGTGTTCGCCTTCACCACTATCTTAGGTTGGAGTGTGTATAGCGAGAAGTGTGTCCAGTATCTATTTGGCGTGAAGGCGGTGAAGCCTTTTCGAGTTCTATGGATTCTGGTAGTGCCATTAGGTGCAGTTAGTTCACTGGATTTCATCTGGTTGCTGGCCGATACGCTCAATGCCATGATGGCGATTCCAAACCTTATCGCTCTGGCGCTACTCAGTCCGGTAGTGTTTAAATTGACTCGGGAATACTTTATTAACAAGCGCGAAGAAGAGGCTGCTAAAGTTTAATCTAAGCCATTACCGAGCAGAATATTTTTCAACTGGATAAATAATAGAAACTAAAAAGCGCCGAGAGGCGCTTTTTTATTGATCATTCAGTGAGATGTTATTTACCTTTAGTAAAAGTCGCCACTCATGGCGCGTTGAAGTTCTGCTTGGGCAAGCAGTTCTTCTAAACGTTTTTTAATTTCTCGTCTGTGTTGCAGTTCATCTGCCGCTTGAGGATTTTTGGGTGCGATAAACGCTTCCATCTCTACATCGTTGGGCACAAGTTCAATAATCTGAGCCATAACTAACTCCTATGATTGTTACCATTCCTATGGCCAGTGAATATCTGTACCAGAGAAAAATGAGACACACAAGGTGTCAGTATTTTGTGTAAAAAGCGCTTCAACTCAGGATGTTAATTCTGCTGAACTAGAAATATCCGACTTCACATTAGTAAGCGCTGATAAGCAAGATATCAGGCTATTAACAGGCAAAGTGAGATCTGCGTAACATTATTTACAGATGATAAAAATTAATGCTTTGGGGAGTTTTTCTTAGGCGGATGATTATTAAATTTCATTATAACCATGTAGTTACTATTTTTTTAAAGCTAGGTTATCGCCGAGGAAGCGATAACCTAGTGGGTTTTGGATCACAGTTTTAGCAAACTCTAACTTAAGTTAGCATCAGGCGTGAGATTTTGTTAAAGCTCGAAGCTGTAGCTGTAACCTAAGGTGATTTTGGGATCGTCGTCATTAAGGTCGGTATCGCTCAAGCTGAAAGAGATAGAGCCAAAATCTGTGTCTTTATTGAGTGAGACCGAGTAATCGGCATAATTGCTGGTGCCGAACCAAGAGGTGACAATATCACCGCTGGAGTAGCCATAGTGTGCCGATATGGATAGGGTCTCAGATAGGGGATAGCTGACTCCGGCATCTATATAGCTCATATCTGTGTTGTCCAGGGACTCGCTGGCCACATCGCTGCCAGCATTAACAAGATATGAGTAACTAAGGCTGAACCATTTCCAGCTAATTGCGCCGGTGAGTTCACCAAAATCGACATTGGAGTCACTGTCTGGATAGGCGTAATAGAGATAACTGACATCATAGCCAAAGTCTTCACCTAATGACCCTGCATAGCCGGCATAAAAATCGAGTTCGTAGCTAGTGTCGTCACCGAAATCGACATTCGATGCCCAGGTGCCAAGATAGAAGCCGCTATCATGCTGGTAATCTAGCCCTCCCTGGACAGCCACAGCATCTTGGGTCTGAGTCACCCCTCGCCATAGGTAGTTTGAGGTCGCCCCTATATTTCCTGAAACGTCAGCGCTTACTGAGAAGCTGAGCAGGATGGCTGAAGCTAAGATAGATACAGATACTATTGCTTGTTTCATGTTCATTTCCTTTGATGGTTAGCATGCTTATCCCTGCAGTTGAATTGGTATATATTTATTAAGCAGTGGATGAGAATAAAGGAAGCGATTATTATGCCAATAGTTAACTTGTTGAATTAAAGTGTTATTTTATAGGTGTTCTAGATGAATGAAGCTGACTTGGATTATTTTAGAGCTGAAGTGCACTTTAATTGTGCAGGGGGAAATTCAGGCATAAAAAAACCTCCATTTAGGAGGTTTCTTTACACTGGGAGAGGTTACTGATTAACGCTATCTTTCAGTGTCTTGCCTGCTTTGAATTTAGGTACAGTAGCAGCTGGAATTTGGATCTCTTGGCCCGTCTGTGGGTTACGACCAGTACGTGCAGCTCGATTAGTAGTTTCAAAAGAACCAAAGCCAACGATAGAGATCTTATCACCGCTCTTCAGCGTTTCTGTAATAGTCTCTTCAAAAGATTTTAGTGCGCGTGCAGCTTCTGCTTTAGTCAGGTCCGCATTTTCAGCTATTTTTGCAACAAGTTCAGTCTTATTCATTTGAATCGTCTCTTCTTTTTATATTTAATTAAGCTAACCACATTAGGTACTTAGTAATTGCTTTAGGTAACATGCCACAAGATTAGCCATTTTTAAAGGGCTTTAGGGTCCTGAAATGGCGTTTTAGATCAATTTTTGAGTAAATAATAGTCAATAAGTGCTTATGAGGCGAATCATTGAGTATTTACCCTATGCTGGATTCGTTATTCGGTTTATTTTTTGCTGATAATCCTGAGCTTTTATCCATCGAGCAGTTGATAAAGAAGCTGCTTAACCAATTGTGGTTCGAAGGGTTTATCACACAAGGCATTAACCCCAGCATGAGACACGTTACTCAGATGTGCTTCGTTGGCTTCCGATGACACCATTAAAATAGGCACATGTGATTGTTGGCTATCATTGCGTATAAATTGAGTAAGGGCGAGTCCGTCGACGCTTGGCATATTGTAATCTGTGATCACCAGATCAAACATGTTCGACTTCATTAGTTCAATGGCCTGGGCACCATCACTGGCTTCGGTGATCAATCTAAGGCCTAAATTGCTTATGGTGCGCTTAATGATATTTCTGGCCATCATGCTGTCGTCCACAAGCAGTACTCTTAGGTTGTGGACATCGAAATGATTGAGATCGAGTTCGTCATTACTGAGCAGATCTATGGTGGCGTTAAGGGCTTTACCTAAGTGCACAGAAGAGAAAGGCTTTGGCAATATCGATACCACACCAGATTGGCGATAAACCTCTAGATGTTCACGACGACATTCGCTGGAGACCAACAAAAACTGTATATCTTGGTATTTGTCATTGCTTTTTAAATGCTTGAGTAGATTTAATGCAGTCCCATCTTCAAAGTGCATGGCACAGGCAACAAGATCCGGTTGATGTCTGTCTATGATGGTGAGGGCTTCATCTAAGCTCTTGGCATTTTGAATATTAATAATGCCTTCTTCGCTCAAGCGGTTACTGATAATTTTTCTTTGAGTATCAGAGGGTTCTACTAGAAGTATTGAAAGTTCACTCGGTAGTAGCATGCTCATTGTCACGACCCTCTCGGCTTGTTGTTATTATGTAGCGGCCAAGTTACATCAAAGGTCTTGTGTGAGCAAGCTGTACCAATTTACTATTCCTGCCCTTTAGGTGCTTCTGCTTGCAGGTAGGTCTTAGTGGATTTGGCTAGGGCCAGGTAGATCTGGAATGATAAGAGTACTAGGGCGACAATTGCGATGAGCGGCACGGGAATATCATGGCCGTCAAGGATGACTTTGACATCTTGGGGGGAAATTTGATAGGCGATAATGGCTGTGCCGCCAAATGCCGATAGCCCTAAGGTCTGTATGCCTAAGTAAACTTTAAAGACAATGTTAGCCCAGTTAGTTCTTAGGACCAAACCTATGAGTACAGGGATAACCCCAAGAGAGAATAGATCCACGGCTTGAGTGTTGATGGCTCGGAATAGGGCGATTATGGCCAAGATGAAATAGAGGAGCATGAGGAAAGATAAGCCTAAGGGTGGTTTTTTCATTGAATATTTCATAGAACCTAAGTGATAGTTTTTATATTGATGGTAGGAGTCATTGGCGAGTGTAAAAAACTCCGTTGACGCTGTCAAAGGTAAGCTTTTTTTAAATGTTTATCTTTAGTGGCAAGCTAGTTTGTCTCTTCATGCTAAAAGCCTATCGATTAACAAGAGAATTTGTACTGATTAGAGCCGGTATATTGGTTAGAATAGCCAAAAGCAGTAGATAAGAGTGAAGATAAGCAAGATGACCGAAATAGAATTCTGGCAACTGGTAACACGAGAGACACCCGCTCAAGACCAGGTAAGCCTTGCCGATAACCTAAAGAGTAAATTAGCGTCCTTGTCTGATCAGGAACTGCTCGAATTTGATAAAATATTCGGACAGCAGATGCGCAGAGCCTATTTTTGGTCTGTTTGGGGCGCGGCTTATATTATTACAGGCTGTGATTCAGAATATGCCTTTGCCGAGTATCGATGTTTTCTAATTTCATTGGGTAAAGACTGGTACGACAAAGTGATTGCCAATCCCGATGATATTGGTCAGCTAGCCCAGTGGCCAGAGAAAGATGGCTATGCTTACCCGTTTGTCGATGAATATGATTTGATAGCCGGTCAACTCTTCGAAGATAGAACCGGGGAAGAACTCCCTTTTGTGCCTTCGGGAAAAGCGACGCCACAAGGTAAAAAGTTTACCACTAAGAAAAAGCAGCTCAAACTTGCTTACCCGCAATTGAGCCAAAAATTCCCCTTCTAATTGCTTGCATCTTTTCGTTATTATAAATATAACAGGCGAGGCATATATCTCGCCTCGCTCAGATAATTTCTGCTGCAATCAGACTAGTATACTGGACTAGATATTCGGTCCTTGTTCGATACAGCTCTCTTCAGACCTATTGGTGTCGATAGCATCTGGGCTACAAAGTGACTGTAGCAGTTCGATATTTTCTTGGTCGAGTTGCTTATCTATCTCCTCGAGCTGGGCCTCTGCACTCATGTCTTCGGTGAGGGCCTGATACTGGCTAAGCACTTCGTCCGCAGTGGTCTGAGTATCATCTATCTCTAAGCTAGTTAGCTCGCTGGCACTCACTAAAGAAGATGTGGCGAGAAGAGAAATCATTAATATATTTTTTAGTGATGAGATCATAATTATACTCAAAGTTTTTAGATAGAGATTTTATTGTATATTAACATCGTCAATTTAAATGTCTGCGAAACAGATAGCGATTTCAATAATTTTTCAAGGGAGTGCTTACTCGATTTTCATGGTTTCACATTGAAAACCTCCGAACTGAAGTCGAAGCGCTAGCTTGGTCTGCATTCTCAAGGCTGGTATAAAATCTAATTTGTGATAGCCTTTTATCGAATTATTATGTAATTAAATCTAGTGTGTTACGGTCTAATATAGATAGTGCGCGATAGGAGTGAATCGTCATTAATTGCTTTGCATTAAGCTCATGTTCAGCTTGATTTTTGTACGCTAAATACTATATAAATGTAGGCTTAGGAGGCTGGTATGAAGTTAACTCATTTATTTCTAACGGGAATTGTGGTTTCAGGTGCTATGCTTTCTGGTTTCGCGGTTGCCGATGTGGTGACTGAAAATCCAGTGACAGAGCGAGGTGTGGTCAAGGTAACTTGGCAAGACCCTAAAAGCTTCCGAGATATCAAAGCGGTGGGCGGTATTCAGTCCCGTTATGAGACTCGTACGTTTGAAGCATTAACTAAGAGTCTGGATAAAGAGGCGAGCAAAATTCTCAAGCCAGAACAAAAGCTGGAATTGATCGTGACCGACTTAGATCTTGCCGGTGATGTCAGACCGACATTTGGCGCGACCATGAACGACATTCGCTTGATCACAGATATCTATCCGCCTCGTATCACCTTCAGTTATTCGGTATTAGAGGGCGATAAGGTGGTCGTGGTAGGTAACGAAAAACTGACCGATATGGGCTTTATGCATACCACAGGTCGTATGAACGATAGGCCATTAAGATACGAGAGCAAGTTACTTGCCGATTGGATGAAGAAAACCTTAGAGCCTAAAATCTAAGTTCTACAACCGTTATTATGTGTTAAATAGAAAAAGGCTAAATGAGCGAATCGCTTATTTAGCCTTTTTTGTTTTTCTTTTTCAGCGATCACAGGGTAGAGATTATTTTGATTTCTCTTTAAATGCCTGTAATGTCTGAATTAACACGCCTAACTTGCGTACAAAGCGCTCTAATGCTGCTGGCATCTTTTCGCTATCAGTTGGCAGCTCTTCCAGTTCATCGGCAAGCTCTTGAACATAAGGCTTAAAACGATTACTGCTGGTGGTGAAGCCTTCATCAGCAGAGAAGATCCTATTGAACTTCACATGACCCGCTTTTTTTAACTCATCGAGCTTGCCATCTGCATCTATGGATTTACGATAGGCTGACTGTAAGTTTTGTTTCAATTGTTCAATAACACGTGTGTGTGGCATAGCTGCCTCTCATTACATAAACTTTTAAATTATCGAGATTATAAGGGGCTAATCAGATGGCAACAAGTCGGCATAGGTTATTACTTTGTCTTGTATGGTTCACTTTTTCTGGTTTTATCCCATCGGCCTTGGCTGGAGTAGAGGATCGGCCGCCCTTTTTTCAGATCGATTATCAGGGAAAGACAGCCTATCTACTGGGCTCTATTCATGTGGGGCAAGCTGATTTCTATCCCATGGCGCCGCTGATTGAATCTAAATTTGAGTCGGCAGGATCTTTGGTTGTCGAGGCCGATGCGGCCAGTGCAGATATAGTGGCCTTGATAAGAAAATATGGCTTGAACACACTTCCCATAGACCTTGAAACTAAGACGGAGCTCGATGCCTATTGTAAGCCAAGAGCTAGTGCGTGTGCTGCACTGAGTGGATTTGCGCCCTGGTTACAGTCGATACAAGTGGGTATGAATCGGTTCGAGGAGTTAGGTTACAGTGCTAGTTATGGTGTGGATCAGAGGTTTATTACTATGAATCGAGACCGTCCCTTGTTAGAGCTAGAGAGTACTGAGTTTCAGTTCAATTTACTTGCTTCCTTCGATGAGAAGTCCCAATGGGCCATGGTGAGAGAAGCCATAGAGTCCCCCGACGAAGATATGCATGGCCTGATCACTGCTTGGAGAACGGGAGATACGGCACATATCGCCGAGCTCATGGAGGGGCAGATGTTAGAAGAGGGTGATACGTTAATGTTGGACAAGCTACTCTGGCGACGCAATATCGATATGGCAGCGAGAATACGTTACTTAATGCAAGAGCCTGATACTCAGCACCCGCTATTTATCATTATTGGTGCCGGACACCTGGTCGGCGATAAAAGCATTCCCATGGAGATGACTCAGCACGGTGCTAAGATAGCAAGCTGCTGGCAGCAGGGGTGTGACTGATACCTGTTAGTCCTAAGCCCAGATTAAACCAGGGTTAAATAATGACTAAGTATTAGGCCTAGCTTGCATTTGCCTGACTATACTTTGGGCTCAGATTCCGACTTGAAAATGGTACTCGCATTTTAGAACGAGTTTGAGTCGGCTAAATTAGCAGCAAGGAGGCTGAATGCAAACTGTGGTAATTCCTCCCCCAAGAGCGGGTTTCGAGCAGATCCCCAGAAGCTGGGACAATAAGCATAACAAGGTCATAGCCAGAGTCGATCCCGGCGTTTTCTATATATCCTCCCATGACGAATATATTTTCACCCGTTTGGGTTCATGCGTTGCCGCCTGTATCTGGGATCCTTTACTGGGGATCGGCGGCTTGAATCACTTCCTCTTGCCTGAGAAGGAACTCCATGAAGACTGGCACCAACTGACAAGCTATTCATGTCGCTATGGAAACTTGGCCATGGAGCAATTGATCAATGGAATCTTAATCTCAGGAGGTCAACGACAGAGATTAAAGGCGAAAATATTTGGTGGGGCTCAGATGACCAAAACATCAGTGCTCAACGTCGGTCAATCCAACATTGAGTTTGTGAAGGAGTATCTGAAAATCGAGGGGATCGATACTGTGTCGGATGACTTGGGTGGCCCCTGGCCACGTAAAGTATTATTTCATCCGAATAGTGGCAAGGTGTTGTTGAAACGTATGTCACCTGCACGCATAGGTCAGATGATGACGGAAGAGAAGGCCTATCTGAATAACATAGTCAAAAAGCCAGAAGATAATCAGATTGAGCTATTTTGAAACTTGGTTTACTTAGGCAATATGGTAATAGTTTAAGTGTCATCATCAGGATAAATTTGGCTCAAAACCTTCTGGTATCTGTTTTACACTTTCTTCTTCAATATCGAATGTTCTTTTGTAGTCACCTGGCCTCTTGTGTACGCTCAAAACCTATTTAAACAGATTAATTCTGTTTGAATTTAGCGCATCTGGCTTACTTTAAGGTATACTCGCCGGCTTGAAATCTGTTTGGTGAGATGAAAATTGAAAGGTTCGGTTAACGTGGAAAATGATTATTCTATTCAATTGAAGGGACTGCCTTCTCTATTTTCCCTCTATCGTAAGATCTTCTTCGGGCGCAAGCCTGGGTGGGATGAGCAGCCTTTGCCAAAGATCTATGTCTCGACGTCTAATGTGAGCTTGTTTCAAGATAAGGTCGCCCAGTATTCATCGGTATGTGGCTTCGACTTCGACGGTAAGACACTGCCTATGACCTACATGTATGTGATGGCATTTCGTCTACATGCGGTTATCTTTACTCATGATGGCATCACGTTTCCACTGCTGGGAATGATTCACCTTAAGAACAGTATTTCTCAGTACCGAACGTTAAATGTCGATGAAAATTTCGATATCGAATGTGCCTTAACAGGCAGTACAGTGACGGATTCAGGATTAGAATTCGATTTAGTCTCTAAAGCCTTCGTCGATGGTAAATTGGTTTGGGAATCATCGTCGACTTACCTTTATCGTATTGAGAATGGTAAGCGCCGTATTCGTCCACCTAAGGCCAATGCCATGGCTTGGGAATCTCCAGAGTCATGGAGCTTAGCCGATGACTTAGGTCGTCGTTATGCTAAAGCTTCGGGAGATTATAATCTTATTCATCTTCACCCAGTACTCTCGAAGCGTTTTGGTTTCGATCGTGTGTTAGCTCATGGTATGTGGTCTAAGGCTCGCTGCATCGCTCAGATGATGCCGAAAATTGGCGCACGCCCTTGTACGGTAGATGTCGAATTCAAATTGCCGCTATTAATGCCTGCGGATGTCAGTTTCGATTCGGAGATGGATGAAGACGATTTAGTCTTTGAACTAAGAGACAAGAGGGGCCGTCGGCCGCATCTTTCTGGGAAAATTAGTTTCATCTAATGTGAATGACGAGTCCACTTTAGATCTTATACCTATTGGTATGAAAGGCGCTTTTAGCGCCTTTTTTGATCTCTAGCCCAGTGACTTTATTCTACTAAATTACTATTTATTGATTTAGATTCAAAAAAGCTCAAATATCTTACTCTGGCCATTTAGCCAAGGCCATAGATCACCTATATTCTCGCCTGTCATCCTACACAAAATTATACCCTTAGGTATTAATAAATTTATCTCTTAAAAAGAGGAGCCAAAGAATGCTGTCAGATATAGAGATCTCTCGTCAAACAAAGTCTAGCCCCATCAGCGAGATCGCTAACAAGCTAGGGATTGAGCCCAGTGAACTATCGCTATTTGGTGATACTAAGGCCAAGATCCGTTTATCAGTCTTAGATCGTCTACAAGGAAATTTGGAGGGTAAACTGGTGATTGTAACGGCCGTGACTCCGACTCCGTTTGGCGAAGGTAAGACAGTCACTAGCATAGGTCTGACTCAAGGGCTAAATGCTATAGGCAAGCGTGCTACTGCTTGTATTCGTCAGCCCAGTATGGGGCCTGTATTTGGCATAAAGGGCGGGGCAGCGGGTGGTGGATATGCTCAAGTGGTGCCCATGGAGGAGCTTAACTTGCACCTCACCGGCGATATACATGCGGTGAGCAGCGCTCATAACTTAGCTACAGCGGCTATTGATGCATGTCTGTTTCATGAGTCCAGGTTATCTAGAGAGGAATATATTGCGCAATCTGGTTCAGAGCCGCTCAATATCGATCCTAAGCAGATCCTATGGCGCAGGGTTGTGGATCATAATGAGCGCAGCTTGAGAAATATCAGCGTGGGAATTGGGGGGAATAACGGACCTGTGCACGATTCTGGCTTCGACATCACGGCGGCATCTGAGCTGATGGCGATACTCGCCTTGAGTCGGGATCTGCAGGATATGCGTCGACGTATAGGTCGGTTAATATTGGCATTAGATACACAAGGAAAGCCGATCACGGCAGAAGATGTGGGCGTTGCCGGTGCTATGACTGTCATCATGAGGGATGCAATCGAGCCGACCCTGATGCAGACGTTAACCGGGGATCCCTGTCTCATTCACGCCGGGCCTTTTGCCAATATTGCCCATGGGAACTCATCGATTATCGCCGATAGAATAGCACTCAAGCTGTCGGATTTTGTGGTCACAGAAGCTGGTTTTGGCTCAGATATGGGCTTCGAGAAATTCTGTAATATTAAGGTTAGAGAATCAGGTCGAGCGCCCGATGCAGCTGTTGTCGTGGTGACCCTGAAAGCACTTAAGGCCAATTCAGGTCAAGAGTCTGCAAAGGATATCAATGATCAGGATATGCCGCGTTTACAATCGGGTTTTGCTAACCTCAAGTGGCATATAGACAATGTGAGCCAATATGGCGTTCCTGTGGTAGTGGCAATTAACCGCTTCCCAACTGATACCCAAGAAGAGCTCCAATGGCTTAAAGGAGCTGTGGCCGAGACGTCTGCCTTTGGCTGTGAAATAAGTGATGCCTTCTGTGAAGGGGCTAGTGGCGCTGAAGCTCTAGCAAGAGCCGTGGTGAGTGCCACGGAGCAAGCATCTGAGTTTAAATTTCTGTATCCGCTAGATGTGAGTTTAGAAGCAAAACTAATGACGATTGCCGAAGCTGGCTATGGAGCAAAAGGGATAGCATTAACCCCCGAAGCAAGGCAGCAGCTCAATCAAATAAAAGCCATGGGGTTAGATGGGTTAGGGATTTGTGTGGCTAAAACACCTCTGTCTATTTGTCATGATCCTAAGGTGAAAGGCATACCAACAGACTTCGAGCTGCCTATTACCCAGTTTAAAATTAACGCTGGGGCAGGCTTTATCACAGCCTTAGTGGGCAAGGTGATGACTATGCCAGGCTTAAGTGTGAGGCCTGGGTACCGAAATATAGATATTAACCAGCAAGATGAGATAGTCGGATTGGCTTAATACCAACCCTATCAAATATGTGATCTTTCAGCGGGAGTTCAAAGCGCTGTAGGCAAGGCGGATGTTTGAAGCTAATAGTTATTCTATATCAAGAACATATAACGCAGCATAAAGGGCTTTGAAACCCGCACTACGTGAGCCTCTCAGGCGTTCCACTTCTGTGTTGCACTGATTTAAAAGGGAATAACCATTTCTACATCAATGCGTCTTGAATTGAAAAGCCTGAGTGGCTCTGAACTGAGCAGATATTTAATGAGGTTGGTATAATGCAGAAGCTCCTAGGATTTTAATCCTAGGAGCTTTTATTCTGTGCAGCTATACCGATTGGTGTTAGCGCTTGTTAGTTTTGATAAACATGTACATCGCGTTGTGGAAACGGAATGCTGATGTTCTCTCTGTCGAAGCGCATCTTCACTTCGCGAGTAATATCCCAGTAAACATCCCAGTAGTCTTCAGGCTTGGCCCATGGGCGTACAATGAAGTCTACCGAAGACTCGCCCAAGACATGCAGCTTGATCATAGGAGCTGGACTCTTAAGTACTTTAGGATGTGAGGTGACTATGTCCTTAAGCACACGCTCCGCCTTCTCAATATCATCACCGTAACCAATACCGAAAGTCATATCGACACGTCTCTGATGCTCAACTGTGATGTTATTGATGGTATCACCCCAAATCTTGTTATTGGGGATGATGAGTCTCTGGTTATCTAAGGTCTTGATCGTAGTGGATACCAGGTTCATGTGGCTCACCTTACCTGTCACTCCGGCTGCATTGATGAGGTCGCCGACATCGTAGGGACGGTAGACCAAGATCATCATGCCTGAGGCAAAATTAGATAAGGTGTCTTGGAGGGCAAAACCGATAATCACACCAGCGACTCCGAAGCCAGCCAATAAGGGGCCTAGCTCGAAACCGAGTTGAGATAGCGCTATAAGTACACCGATAGTGAATACAGCTTTACCGGACAGAGAAGTGAAAAACTCTTGCAGCAGCTTGCTGAAATTGAGTTTAGAGTTGCTCACCGCTTTCCTTACTAGCTTCTCAACGCCTTTGCCGATCATGTTGGCAATCATTAAGATAAGTAGGAAGATGAATACCTTGAAAACCACGCTAGGGCCATTATCTATGGCCTGATGTTTTGCTGTCGCGAGCCATTGCTCGAGTAGGCTGCTGGCAACGTCCAGGTTGAGTACACCCTGAGTAATGTTACCTGATGTACTAAATAAGGTTTGTTTTAACTCAGAGGTGTCTTGGTCTAAATCGTCTAGGAGTTGAACTGCGACTCTCAAGCTGGAACTGCTGTGGGAGAGTCTCTCATTAAGTTGAGTGACCTTAGCCGTTTGCTCGCTTGAGACATCTTTACCCGCCAGACTGGCATCATCCACTGCCACTTTTAATCTGCTTTGAGTGTAATGCACCAGACTATCTAAGTTATCGGCTCGCTCGAGCAGGCTAGAGGTAAATTTTTGTTTCACATTGGCTGTATTGATAGACAGCTGCTCTGCCCAGTTCAAAGCTACCGATTTGGCTTGTAGCATACCATCACGTTCTAACTCACGATTGGTTAGCTGCATCATGATATCGGCGTCATTATCTTTACCTAACATCAATTTAAGGGCGGTAATGCTCTGCAGATAATGAGCGTCGATCTCCTCAATCAATTTTAGATGTTCTGTAACGTAAGGGGCTAGTTGCTCGACGTCCAAGGGGGCAACATTCATTAACTTTTTGAGTCTTTGATGCAATTGAGCCGATTTTTGCTGAATACGGTATTCGGTGAATTGAGATAATTCTCCTTGCTCCAGTCGCAACTGGACCACATCGCGATCTATTGATTGATGCAAAGAGCTGAGCTCGGAAGCTATGTCTACTTCTTTGGCTTGTACTTGAGTCCCGATAAGCGTCATGACAGTGAGCATGATCAGGGAGATGGTGCGGTACATAGGTAAGATCCTGTTACTTTTTTAGCTGGGTATAGTATTACTTTGATCGGGGGGGTGTAAATTACCCTTAGCTAATTATCGTTATTAGCCGATTAAATTAATGCTTAATAACTAGATGGTAATTCAGGGCGGGAAGTGAGGGATTTTAATGCTTAATAACTAGATGGTAATTCAGGGCGGGTAAGGGAGGGATTTTAATGCTTAATAACTAGATGGTAATTCAGGGCGGGAAGGGAGGGATATTAATGCTTAATAATTAGATGGTACTTCAGGGCGGGAAGGGAGGGATATTGAGACTGAACAACGAGCATTTTTTTAACTCATATTCTGTTAAACTCTGTCCCCCATTTTTTGTTAAACGAAAGAGAGCCAGCCTGTGTTATGTACTCATTGTAGTAAGACTTTTGGGGTCAATGCGGTCCAGAACCAGCGTGGTAAAGGTTTAAACGCGCAGATCCAGTGTCCCCATTGTGATGCCTGGTTAGGTAAAAATCCTATTCTCACTCGTTTAAAAATCGTTGCTTTTTATGCTGGATTCGCCGCCTTAGTTTACGGCTATTTCGAGCCTGAAATGCGTAATCTAACCACGCCTCTCGCCATCGTGGCCGTGATTGTCTTGCTTATCAGTCATATGATGGACCATCTAAAGGTGACCCAAGCGCCTGAGATTAAAGAGGTAGACGATAGCGAGCATAGACAGAAGTATCGCTAATCTTAGTAGAATAAAATTAGACTCGGTCATAGCGTTATCACGGGGACGTTAATCGAAAAATTAATGTTGAGATGTTTGGCTGGGCATAATTGCAGCAATGCTCAAAATTTCTGAGACCAAAAATCTAATTAACCTCAATAACCTGTGCTTCCAATGCGGCATCCACATAGTATATCCCACCACCTATGGCGATGAAGAAAAAGCTGGTCCAGAAGATCATTTTACCGTTTTCACGTAGGAACTCTAACATCTTGTTTCCTCCTCAGATGGTTTTGAGCTTTGCTCAATAGGGCCAAGGTTTTGGCTTATCTGCTGTGATTTTAGACTCCGGAGCTTAAATCAGTATTAATTTCGCTCTCAAATAGTGTGATGCCAGCCTAATATTTATCGATGTTTTTTCTATAAATAATTGGATTTATCGGTATTCACTTTGACACTTACTCATCTCCGCTTACATTTGTTTTACTAGGTTTACCTATTTTATTAAACTTGTAACTTGACTTAACTTTCTGTTTGCATAAGATTGAACGCGATTTTACCTCGTATTGAATCTAGGTAGAGTGTTAATAGTGTCGTCAAGGGTGGTTTAATGGTCAGTAACAGTGTGAGACGAGGAATTGCTTTATGGCTATCAGCCATATTGATCTGCCTGTCGTTTGCCGCTTCTGTCCATAGTGTTGAACATATAGATCATGGTGATAAGGGTCACTGTACCCTGAGTATCCATAAACATCAGCTCAACAAACTCTTACCTAGTGTTCCATTTATCCTTCCTGTTTCAATTCAAACATTTGAACTTACCTCCTATCGGGTATGTGAGCGCCGAGCGCCACATGTCAGTGTTTTTCGTAGTCGCGCTCCTCCTGTCGCATAAATCAAATCAATCTCAGTTAACTAAATTTCAATCGCGAGCTCATTTTTTGGGACGGCATGACTGTACTTCTTGTATCTGTCTGACGCCCCATAAAGCTGTTAGGACTAAGCCTAGCCTGAGTTAAAGCTAATAGGGCTAATAGACCCTTGGCTTGAGTATGCGTCTGTTTAGTTAACTCCTGTAATACGATTTTTTTTGATTTAGTCCACCTAGCACCTAATTACTAATTTTTATAGAAATGTTAGGGGACTTATGCTGTATTTTGGAGAAACAAATGACCGTTTTAAATCACCGCATATCATGTGTGGCCGCTGCATGCGCCTTATTTACGACTTCAGCGTTTGCTGAAAACCCTAGCCTGACCAACCCGGCGATAAGTGCCGTGCTCGATGGCTACTATCAAAACACCGAGCGTCCGATGGCCGAACGTGATGAAGGTTTCGGCTTAGGTCACACCGAGATAGCCATGAGTGCCAATATCGATGATATGTTTTACGGAAAATTAACCGCCGTGATTGAGATGCACCATGGTGAAACTGAGTTGGGGCTTGAAGAAGGCTTCATTCAGACCTTAGCGATGCCGGGGGGATTCTCAATCCGTGCGGGTCGTTTCTTATCCGACGTGGGTTACTTGAACAATCAACATGTTCATACAGATGCCTTCTCTGACCGACCTGGTGCATACCGTGCTTTCCTTGGTAGCCATTACTTCGACGATGGTGTGCGCTTAAGCTATGTGGCACCTACAGATCTTTACTGGACCATGGGTATGGAAGGTTTTAAGGGAGACAGCATGCGCGCCGCAGGTGGTGAGCATGAAGAGCATGAGGATCATGAAGGTCATAGTGACCACGCCGAGCGAGAGTATAAAAATATCGGTGTCTACACCGCCTATACCAAGATAGGTGGGGATATAGGTAATGGTTCATGGCAAACCGGTCTAAGTTACATGCGTAACGAGAATGGCCGCATGGTCGAAGCTGAGCACGAAGATCACGCTAGCGAAGACGAAGGTCATGACCACAGTCACAGCGCTAGCTTTACCGGTGAGAACACCTATATTGCCGACTTCGTCTATAAGTGGGCGCCGAATGGCAACTATAAATATCAACACCTCACGATCAGTGGTGAGTACTTCAGAGTGACTGACTTTGCTCCTCTGGAAGATGGTCACGACCACGACCATGATCATCATTCGGAAGCTAGTGTCGATGATATGCAAGCTTGGTACTTGAGTAGTGTGTATCAGTTTACTCCAAACTGGTCCGCCGGTGTTCGTTATGGTGAGACCGACGTTCAGGAGCTTCATGGGGATCACTTCCATGCCCAGAAGCTAAAAGAAACTGAGGTCAGCTTGGCTTGGCATCAAAGCCATTTCTCTACGGTTCGAGTGCAGTACACCAATCAGAAAGGGACTAACTTCTTCGGTATCGAAGACGATAATGTTCTAACTCTTCAATATGTAATGACTCTGGGGGCTCACGGTGCGCATCAATTCTAAGTTAGTAAAGTCGGCGATAGCCGCAATAGTAGTGAGTTATTCGAGCCTGGCATCTGCGGAGCTCAATATCTTTGCCTGTGAACCCGAGTATGCGTCTTTGGCGAAAGAGTTGGCACCCAATGCCAGGATCTATTCGGCGACGACTGCGATGCAAGACCCACATCAGGTGCAAGCCAGACCGAGTCTGATTGCTAAGATGCGTCAAGCGGATATCGCTGTCTGTGCCGGTGCCGATCTTGAGGTTGGTTGGCTGCCTATGCTGCAGATGAAGTCATCTAACGCTAAGGTTCGCTCGACGGATCAGGGTCTCTTCTATGCCGCCGAGCAGGTTGAAACCATAGACCAGCTTAAATCTGTGGATCGCAGCATGGGAGATGTTCATGCTAAGGGTAATCCTCATCTTCACTTCTCACCTGAGCGGATGTTGAAGGTGGCGCAGGCTCTTACGGCTAAGCTCATAGCCGTGGACCCAGCCAGTAAAGCAGAATATGAATCGGCCTTGGCTGACTTTAGCCTGAGATGGACTGCGGCTATTCCTGTTTGGAAGAAGAAAGCTGCGCCCCTGAACGGTAAGAAGGTCATCGCCTATCACTCCAGCTTCAAATATCTGTTCACTTGGGTGGGGATAGAGCAAGTTGCTGATTTAGAGCCTAAGCCTGGATTGCCACCTAGTAGTAGTCACCTTGCAAGTCTGCTGACACGTACGGAGGCGGGGGATGTGATGGCGATTATCGTGGCTTCTTATCAAGATGAACGTGGCGCTAATTGGTTGGGAGATCGTGCCAACTTACCGGTTCAGGTGCTACCTATGTCGGTCGGCGGCAACGATCAGAGCCAAGATCTCTTTAGCCTCTACGACAGTGTGTTAGATCTCTTACTTAGCGTAAAAGCTAGCTAGAGCAATTCGATAGGGGCGGTGGTCTATCCACTGTCCCTATCTTCTATTCGATTACGCTTAAAAAGCGAGTATTCGCCTATGTTTGATATTAACTTAATCTCCATTCTCCTGCCGGCACTAGCCGCGGGTGTGCTGGTGTTGTCGACCCATGTATTACTCGGCCAGCAGGTGCTGAAGCGGGGAATTATTTTCATCGATCTAGCGATTGCCCAAGTGGCTGCATTAGGCGCTATTGTCGCCCACCTCAATCATGATATCGAGCATCTGCCCTTCTCTAATGTGTGGATGCCTGCCCTGTTTGCTCTTGGGGGAGCTGGGTTTATTGCCTGGTTGTCTAAGCGTATGGCCGATGAACTCGAGGCCATCATAGGTTGTTTCTATGTCTTGTCTGCCGTTGCTGCCATGTTGTTGCTGTCAAACGATCCCCATGGTGCAGAGATGCTTAAACAGCTTCTATCGGGGCAAATACTCTGGGTTAATTGGTCGCAACTCATCTGGCCTGCTTGTGTCTCGGCTCTGGTATTAGCCGTGGTTTTCTTAAGGCCTAGCCTGCTCGAGGGCAGTGGTTTTTATATCCTGTTTGCCATAGTCATCACTTTATCGGTCGAGCTTGTCGGTGTTTACCTGGTGTTCAGTACCTTGATACTGCCCGCGCTTGCGGTCAATAAGTTTGGGTCTAGATATAGGCTAGGGGCCGCTTATCTGGTGGGGTTAACGGGCTATATCTTAGGTTTGCTTGTTTCTGCAACTCTGGATCTGCCTAGTGGCGCAGCCATAGTGGCCACACTTGCGGTCAGTGCTATCTTATTTAGGCTGGCACTTAGCTTGTCCCTTAAGACCGGACAGGAAGTTGCTATACCAGCTAAAGTTAGCTAAAGCATGGTTTTAGTCTATTTACTCTAATTGTTTGGGACCTGTCTCGGGCTACAAACGTAAACAAAATATTGAGTCATGCACGCTTGCTGGCTATAATGTCGCGATTAGAATCAAGGGAGTATATTGTGCTGTTAATTCTCAGATCGTTGATATTAGCTGTGATGTTATTGCTAGCATTTGTTTTTGGTGGCCTTTTTTGTCTGTTCAGACCTCGCCATAGAGACAATGTACACATGTTCGCTAAAATATTTTCCTATGCTGCGCCGGTATTAGGCATCAAGGTTATAGTTCGTAAACCAACTTCTGGCTTAAAAGATGAACCTTGTATTTATCTTGCCAATCATCAAAATAATTTCGATATGTTCACTCATACCGCTGCGGTTCCTAAGGGGACAGTGAGTCTGGGTAAGAAAAGCTTAGCCTGGGTTCCATTTTTTGGTCAAATTTACTGGTTATCGGGTAATATCTTGATCGATAGAAAGAATCGTAATAAAGCCTTCGAAACCATGGCACAAACAGCCAAAAAGATTAAAGAGAAGTGTCTGTCTATTTGGATCTTCCCCGAAGGTACACGCTCACATGGTAAGGGCTTATTGCCGTTCAAATCAGGCGCCTTCCATACTGCCATCGCGGCGGGTGTCTCTATGGTGCCTGTATTAGCCTCCAATCAGGGGCATATCAAGCTTAATCGTTGGAACAATGGCATTGTCATCATAGAGATGATGGAACCTATTGAAACTAAGGGGCTGGCTAAGCACCAGGTCAAGGAGCTTTCATCGCGTATCCACGTGTTAATGTCAGCCAAGTTGACTCAGCTTAACCTGGAAGCATCGGCGTTAATGGCCAAGTAATCCCCAAGAGAGATATTCGCTAATCAAGCCTCCATTGTCGGAGGCTTTTTTGTGTCTGGATTAATACCATTCCACGGGTGTCGATTTATACCAATGCTATTAAATTTATCATCACTTACTTAATGGAACTGGTATTAGCTATGGTATATAATTTGCCGAGATTTTTTATTGGGAGTCATCCATGTCAATTGAGCGTTTACTTAAGGCACAGAAACAAGAAAACCAAGAGATAGTCGATGCTATTCTTGGTGACGGTTCACATCCCGATGTCGACTACACAATTGAGCATCATTTTTCATCGACAAACTTCGACCGTCTAGAGAAAGCGGCTGTAGATGCGTTTAAATCAGGTTTTGAAGTCAATGATGCCGAAGAGATGGAGCTGGAAGATGGCTCTGTTATCTACTGTTTCGATGCTGTCGCAAGCCATAAGCTTGAAGTTGAGCTGCTGGATCAGGCTTGTGAAGCCCTATTAACCTTAGCGGCTAAGCAGAAAGTCGACTATGACGGTTGGGGTACGTATTTCATCGATGAAAACGGTGATGAGGTACGTGATGACGACGAAGACTTTGAAGATGACGACGAAGATTTTGAAGACTTTGAAGAAGAAGACGACGAAGATAAAGATAAAGACGACAAAGACACTGTTCACTAAGCTGTCTGAAACTATTCGGTTAAGCTTAAAAAAGGCCCATTATGGGCCTTTTCTGTTTTTACCGTTCTGGTTTTGTATAAGCTAGTTATGCCTTAGACTTATAGATCAAACACTTGTTTCGCCCAGCCTCTTTAGCTTTATAGAGTGCTTGATCGGCAAATGATAACCATTGGCCACTGTTGCCGACTCGATCTTGTAGATCGCTGATCCCCATGCTGACGGTGACCTTGATAGGCTTGCCTTCATAAACCAGTTCTGTGGTTTCAATTTTATTACGTAAGCGTTCGGCGAACTTAAGCGCATCTTCTGCACTGGTTTTTACCAGGACCACAGCAAACTCTTCGCCACCATATCGACCCGCACAATCTGTCTCACGTAGAGACTGGCTAAGAAGATGAGAGATATGCTGGATCACCTTATCGCCTGCCATATGGCCATAGGTATCGTTAACCTTCTTGAAGTGATCAATATCGAACATGACCAGACTCGTTTCGTCGCCATAACGAGCGTGGCGATCGAACTCTTTCTGCATGCATATTTGCCAGTATCTGCGGTTATGAAGTTGAGTTAACCCATCGGTCTGGCTTAAATGCTCTAAGCGTTCATTGACGGATTTTAATTGCAACTTGTTGATGGCTACATCGGTCACATCGTAAACGATCATGCTGATGTGAGTGATCTGTCCCGTGAGAGAGGATAGAGGCAGCAGAGTGACATTCTGGTACATAAAATCTGCTCGTCCGGTAATGGGACGATAGTTCTTAAATTTAAATACATAAGGTCTCTGCTCCCAGCTGATGAATGCCCGGTTCTTGAGTAAGAAAACCGATTCCATCTTCTGCTTCAGCCAGTCAGCGGGAAGGTAGTCGAACTGTTCAAACAGATTAGACCCCTTGATTGAGTTAGGGGACACTCCGCTATGGTTCTCCATGAAGCCATTCCAAAGCTGGATATCAAAGTTCTTATCTAAAACTACCAAGCCAACTTCTATGGTTTGAACCATATCGATTAACCAGTGTAGTTCGTTCATTGCGCTTCGGTCGTATGACATAGATAGGTCCAAACTTAATCTAACAAATAGGCGAGCTTATAATTGAGCGTCGGTAATGAGTCTTCGGTAAACAGCAAGAGTAGATCGCATTGGATATCATGATCTTCGATGCGATAGTTTATCTCCATGGCCAAGGTACGAGACCATTTTTCCGAATTATCATGAATAAGGTCGTTTACGGTACAGTGGCGGCCGAGCACTACAGGGTGGCTTTGACTGAATTTCATATGCAGTTGTTCGGAGATGCCATTGAGAAAGGCGCCAATCAATACGTTACCCGTATCTATCATTACCTCTATTTCGGTATTTTTATCTTCTGGATTCTCGAGTCCCATTAATTTTGCCATGTCTTTAAAGGACGAGTCATGGAACAGGAGCAAAGCCTCCCCGGCGATACCTGCACCGATAAAACCTTGGCATAGTGCAGAGACCTTACTGTGTTCTTCGGTGGCTTTCAGGGTCATAGTCAGTTCGCTGACCTCAAGCACATTCACGTTGGGGATGGGTAATAACACGAATACGTCGAGTAATTTAGCCAGTAGATCCGCTGCGCGTCCCATGGCTACATTGGCTATTTCCTGGCAGGCGTCACGTAGGTCGACTTCTATCATAGGGCTGTCGGCAACTTCATCGCCTATTGCTATGGTGAGAATGCCATATTCTTGTAATATGTTACTGATAGCATCTGCGCTAACTGGCTTCTGGATAAAGTCCAGGGCACCCAACGCCTTGACACGTTCATGGGCTTTTATCTGAATATCACCGGAAACGACTATGACTAAAGCGGGGAGATCTTCTTGCTGTATGGTCTGCAGAACTTCATAGCCATCCATAACAGGCATGTTTAGATCGAGAAAAACAACCTCACCTTTGCCCGCTCGAATGGCCTCAATACCTTCGGCACCATTATTTGCAAAAGTGATGTCGACATCCCACTCTTTGGGGAGCGTTCTCGCCATCTGTTTTCTCGCGAGTGCGGAATCATCACATATCAGTACTGGGATCGACATTATCGTTTCAACATCCTAATCTGCCCATATATTCAAGATAACACTTATTATTGAATTCAGTTGTTCAAATGGTAAGTTTTGATCGTTATTTGTTGGAGTTTTGGGCTTTACGTTGCAATAAGCAGGTATTTATCAATTTCTGTTTATCGGAATGGGTCCAAAAATGGAAATACTATGTCACTTTTTTGACCATGGTCAATTGTTATTTATATATTATCTCTAATTAGTTAAATAATCCAAATATGTTAATCTTTAGCCTGGACTGACCAGTTTAAAGGCAGAGGGTAATATGGCAAGGAAGTTCGTTCAGCTAATCATTGATAAACAGGTGGCCCAGGTCATCTTAAATCGGCCAGAAAAATACAACGCACTTAATTTCGAGATGTTTCGAGAACTGGATGAGGTGATAGGTGAATTAAAGCGTGACCGTAAGGTTCATGTGGTAATTCTTTCTGGGAGCCAAGGAAATTTTAGTTCAGGTTTAGATGTTAAGAGTGTATCTAAGTCTCCCATACAGGCGGTGAAGCTGTTGTTTAAGTGGCTTCCTGGCAATGCTAACTTGGCTCAGAGAGTCTCAATTGGCTGGCGAAGATTACCTATGCCTGTTATCGCCGTGCTTGAGGGTGTGTGTTTTGGTGGGGGTATGCAGATAGCGCTAGGCGCCGATTTTCGCATTTCGGCCGGTGATGCCAAGTTGTCGATTATGGAAGCTAAGTGGGGACTGGTCCCAGATATGGCGGGCCTGGTGTCTTTAAGGGAAGTGGTTTCTAAGGATCAGGCGCTACTGCTGACGATGACGGCTGGTGTGCTGAGTGCACAAGATGCCTTGTCTAAAGGCTTAGTGACCGAAGTTGTCGATGAGCCTATGGTGCGAGCACTCGAGTTAGCTGCAATCTTAGCTAAGACCTCGCCAGATGCCAACGCGGCAATCAAGATGAGCATAAATCACAGTTGGAACTCGAGCATCCGCAGCCTGTTATCCCGAGAGTCCTTCAGTCAAATTAGGTTACTCCTAGGTAAAAATAGACTGATAGCGGCTAAGCGGCAAACAAGTGAACCTGACAAGGTCTACAAAGACAGGCAAGCCAGATGGTAAATCGGCATCAATCGTTTTTAGGGCTCTGCTCTGTTGGTTATTCTTAACGCAAAGCCCTCGATGAGCTTCAATGCAGTCTCCCAAGACATGGGGTTATTGAGGTTGAGTACCAATGTCTGCTGACTGTATCGATAAGGGGCATTTTGCGGGGATAGCTCGGCTCTCAAGCGAGCCGTCTTATAGGAAGCTCTATGACCATCGGCAGATTGGATATCAAGGACAGGTATGTCTAACTCTGCCAGCTGCTTAGCTAGCCCTAGGTTCTCATCCTTCATCTTCATATAAGGGTTGATTATTACCAGTATATCGGGCTTGGCCAGCAGGTTATTACTGAGCATAGTTATGACTAATCCGGCACCTTGACCGCTGGTGATCAGTAAACGTTTACCCGGATAGGGAGCGCCTATTGCGTCGAGCTGGTCTATGGCCTGACTGAGGAACTGACTCTGTTTTTCACGAATTTTTTTCCAAACATCATCAGCATATTGCTCAGTCATTTCGGTGGATTTTTGAGCTTGCTTCATCTCGCCGGCCTTGGCTATCTCCTCTGGGGAGGTGGCAAAGTTAGGTGTCAGTACTTTATTCGGTGGGGTTAACGAGATAGTTGCCCAGCCGGCAGGGTTTAATTGTCGTCTCAAATAGGCTTGAAATCCTGCGCCATCGGCGCCCATTCCCAGGTTAGCAAGTAAGATGGCACTGCCCAATTTTTTCTTACCACTCCAGGGCCTGACTAAGACCTCCGTCTTGCGTTCACCTAAGGTAATTTCGATTATCTCCTCCTTGGGCAGGTAATCGTATTTTCCGGGGAATACGGCCTTATCTTGGGTCATGTTCTCTTGGGTTATCGTTTCTGTAGGCGAGGCATCTTGGGGATCGGCTGCAATAGCTGCTGGAGCGGTAAGAAGGAAGAAGAGAGAGATAACAAGAGCTGGGTTGAAATGCATAAACACGTAATGCTTGGGCAGAGAATAAGATAGACAAAGTATAACAGGATAAATTGGCTGGGTGATTGAAAAAAGCCTAGCTAATATGAGGAGACCCTAGGTTCGAGAACCTAGGGTCTATAGTCGCTTATCTTGTACCGATTGGTATTAAGCGTGACTCACTAGCACCAAGCGCACAGCATCGAGTTGCAGCAGGCTATCATCCAAATAACCATTGAGTTCGGTCATTTGATTCTTCAGGTGAGTGATCTCTTCGTCACGAATGTTAGGGTTCACAGCCTTGAGTGCTTCGAGACGCTCGAGTTCAACCGTGAGTTGAGAGGTCATTTTCGCTCTAGCACTCTCGGCCAGCAGTTTAAGCTCAGTCTGCGCAAACTCTTCTCCCTTAGCAAATAATGGGTGAAGAACTGTCTGATAAGCATTGACTAGTTTACTGGCAATGTGTCGATTGACCGCACTGAGTTGCTTATTGAAACCTTCGTAGGTGACGTTGTCAGACAAGTTGTTACCATTCTTGTCCAGTAAGATACGCACAGGTGTAGGCGGCAGGTATCTATATAGCTGGCTAGCTTTAGGTGCCGAAGCATCTGCCATATAGATCAGCTCGAGGAAGATGGTACCCGCAGGGAGCGCCTTATTCTTCAATACGGCTACGCTGGTGGAACCTGTCTCAGATGAGGTGATCAGGTCTAAAGCTGTCTGAACCAGAGGATGTTCCTGAGTGATAAGGGCTATATCATCACGGGATAGGGCCACGTCTCTATCGAAGGTGATAGTCATGCCGTCTTCAGTTAACCCCGGGTAGGTCGGGAACATCATATGTTCACTGGTCTTGAGCACTATGGTGTTTTCACCACAATCTTCCTGTTCGACACCTATGATGTCCCATAAGCGGATAACCGAGCCGATAAGTTGTGTATCTTGATCTCGCTCTGCCAGACGTTGTACCAACTTAGCAGCGCGATCGCCACCATGGGAGTTGATCTCAAGCAGCTTATCCCGGCCTTGTTCCATGGCGGTTTTTAGCTCTTGATAACGAGTCTGAGTATCGCTTAGCAACTCCTCCATTGCCGTCTCATCTTGAGTGATCAACTGTGAAAGCAGAGACTCAGAGAATTCGTTGAAGAGTATGTGTCCACTGGGACAGGTTTGCTCGAACGCATTGAGTCCCTGGTGATACCACTGCATCAGGCACTCTTGGGCCGTGCCTGCCAAGTAAGGCAAGTGTATCTCGACATCGTTATTTTGACCGATACGATCTAAACGGCCTATGCGCTGTTCCAGTAGATCCGGATTCAGAGGTAGATCAAACAAGACTAGTTGGCTGGCAAACTGGAAGTTTCGGCCCTCAGAGCCAATTTCACTGCAGATGAGTGCCTGAGCACCACCAGTTTCCTGTGCAAAGTAGGCGCCGGCCTTATCACGTTCGATAATCGACATGCCTTCATGGAATACGGTTGCCTGGATGCCTTCGCGAGTACGCAGAGCTTCTTCCAGACTCAGGGCTGTTTCCGCCTGGCTGGCAATAATCAGCACCTTCTTGCTGCGGTTGGTTTTTAAAAACTCGATGAGCCAATCGACTCTTGGATCGAATTTCCACCAACTGGCACTGCTGCTCTCGAAGTCTTGGTAGATCTTCTCAGGGCTCAGGGCTTGCTTGACCTTAGCGGCAGTATCCAAATGGCCATTCATCATGGCACCGACTCGCGCCGCGGTCACATATTGGCTCGGTATTGCTTGTGGATGTGCATGTAGAATACGTGTCGGGAAGCCTTTAACCGATGCTCTGCTGTTACGGTAGAGCACGCGGCCCGTGCCATGTCTATCCAGCAAATCTTGTAAAAGCTCATCTCGGGCGGCTTGTTGCTTGTCGACATCGGCGTCGCTTGCCTGAATTAACTCCAGAGTCGCGCCAATATCTTTTTCGCTAAGTAGGCTAGTTAGCTGAGCAATAGCGTCGGTCGAGAGTGCATCACCGCCGGCGAGCGCTTCGGCGGCACTAGCAACATCCTTGTAGCTTTTTTCCTCTTCGAGGAAGACGTCATAATCGTAGAAACGATCCGGATCCAGTAGGCGTAATCTGGCAAAGTGACTCTGATGACCCAGCTGATCCGGCGTAGCGGTTAGCAATAATACGCCAGGTACGGCTTGACTCAGGGCCTCAACGATACGGTAGGCGCGGCTAGGTGCCTCTTCGGTCCACTCTAGGTGATGTGCTTCATCGACAATCATAAGATCCCAATCGGCATCTATGGCTTGTTCCAGACGTTTCTTCTTGCGCAATAGCTCCAGAGAGCAGATCACTAGCTGTTCGGTATAGAATGGATTTTCGTTGTCGGCGTAGGCTTCGATACATCTGTCTTCATCGAATACAGAGAACTTAAGGTTGAAGCGGCGCAGCATCTCGACCAGCCACTGATGGCGTAGAGTATCGGGAACTATCACTAAAATTCGCTCGGCGCGACCTGTGAGCAGTTGCTGATGAATGATCAGTCCCGCTTCGATTGTCTTACCTAGACCCACTTCATCTGCGAGTAATACTCTAGGGGCAAAACGGCGACCCACTTCATGGGCGATCCACTGCTGATGTGGGATCAGGCCGACTCTCGGTCCCTGAAGTCCCAGAAGATCCGATGTGGCTAGCTTATTTCTCAATAATTGGCTTTGGTATCGAACACCGAATCTGTCTAAGCGATCGATCTGACCGGCAAATAGCCTGTCTTGAGGCTTGTTGAATCTAACATTGTGGTTGAGTAAGGTCTCTCTAAGAGAGACTTGCTCACCAGTTTCGGTGTGAATTCCGTGGTAGATAATGAGCTCATTCTTCTCTTCGAGCTCATTGACGGTAAGACTCCAGCCTTCATGGCTTTCAATTTTATCGCCAGGATTATAAATAACTCGAGTCAGGGGAGCCTCGGTGCGTGAGAACAGCCTGTTCTCATCGGTTGCTGGAAACATCAGCGTGACCATACGGCCTTCTAATCCTACGACTGTACCTAAACCAAGTTCTGATTCGGTATCACTTATCCAGCGTTGACCTAAGGAAAAGGGCATTAACTATTTCTCATCTACGGGTGAACCACGAAAGGGCGCGTATTTTACCTCAACGCCCTCAAAGTGCAAGGCTCTGAGCCTTTTTCAACGGCCTAAATCGACCTCAATTTTGTGTCTAAGCTAGCTTAATTATTAAAAGTGCTGATTACAAATTATACTAGTAGTTTATTTATCTGTGATTTGTCATATCAGTGTAATCTAACTAAGTAACTCTCCATTATAGAAAGTTCTAAGCAAGTGATTGAAGCGGCACTTTAATAGTGTCAGTATGAAATCAAGGTGATAGCTGATTTTTATTATTGGTACTCACCGATATTTCTTACTCGACATGATTTTAAAGCACAGGGAGCCGTGAAAATATAACATCATATAGATAGAAATAATTGGAGGCGCCATGGAACAAGACGACAGAAAGTTGTTTGTACTGGATACCAATGTATTACTACACGAACCTTTAGCCATCTATTCATTTAAGGAGCACGATGTAGTAATTCCCATGACAGTTCTGGAAGAGCTGGATCAGATAAAAGATAGGAAACGAGACGTTAGCCGAGACGCGCGAGTCGCCATCAGGGCACTGGAAGACATACTCGGCGGTAAAACAACTCCTGAGCAGATACTTCAAGGAGTCAAGCTACCACGGCGGGAAGATCACGGCGATGCCTGTGGCACCCTATCTATTTTCCCCGATCATCAACTCGAAATGACTCACGCCTCCCTACCGGACAATAATAACGATAACCGCATCATCAACACTGCACTGCACCTACAAAAAATCCATAAACCCCGTAACGTCGTTCTCGTCACTAAAGATATCAATATGCGCCTCAAGGCCAAAGGTGCTGGTATTAAACTGGTGGAGGATTATCGCACCGATCAACTCATCGATGATATTCGCTTCCTGACTACCGGTTTTCATCAATTCAAGGGTGATTTTTGGGAGCGTAAAGAGCATGTTTCTACCGAGTCCCATGGGCGCCATACAGTGCATACCATTCCTGTGAAGGAGGTAGGAGATGAGAATTTTTATATCAACCAATACTTGATAGACGAAGACTCCAACTTCTGTGCTCGAGTGCTGGAGAAGACCAGTGACGACCTTAAACTGTTAGATCTCGGTAAAGACAGGTTACTCAACATAGATGCTTGGGGGATTCGTCCGAAGAATATTTATCAGGGTATGGCGATGCAGGCTCTGCTGGATCCGGAGATAGATTTAGTGATCCTCACCGGCCCAGCAGGTTGCGGTAAGACCCTATTGGCCATGGCGGCGGCCCTGGAAATGGTAGTCGAGAGAGGGCTTTACGATAAAATTATCGTAACCCGTAATACACCCGAAATCGCCGAATCCATAGGTTTCCTCCCTGGTACTGAAGAGGAGAAGATGACGCCTTGGCTCGCGGCGATTACTGATACCTTAGAGGTGTTGCATAAGAATGATGTGAATCCCAGTGGTAGCATGAACTACATCATGGACAAGGCTAATGTCCAGTTCAAATCTATCAACTTTATGCGTGGTCGTTCGATACAAAACTCTGTGGTGATCCTCGATGAGTGCCAGAATCTGACGGCTTCTCAGATAAAGACCATGATCACCCGGATGGGCGAGGGAACTAAGCTTATCTGTAGTGGTAATCTGTCACAGATAGATTCTAACTATCTCACCGCAGTGACATCGGGATTGACCTATATCGTCGAGCGTTTCAAAGACTTCGAAGGCAGTGCCAACATCTATCTCAATGGTGTTGTACGTTCGCGTCTGGCCGAATTCGCCGAGGAGAACCTGTAAATTATCTGAGATGTTCGCTGTTTAAATAAGACCTCTATATTCATGGAGGTCTTATTATTTCACCTATAGTGAAATATGTAGCGTAGTGGTAAAATTTTAATCAGCTCTGTATCTATCTGTAAGCTAGGTGTTTATCTGGCATATTAATCTGACTTTAGTTAACTTATTAGACAAATATAGTGTATTCAATTCATCTGTCTTCCTGATACTATACGGTTAATGAAATCCAAAGTCTGTGCAGGGAATTGCAGGCTTATTCAAGGGCCATGAATGAAATCGACTGAGCCAGATCTTCAACTGAAGTCGCCGATACAGAAAAACTATAACCGTGCTGTTTTTTATACCTATATTGGCGTGATTATCATGGCGCTGATCACTGCCTGGTTCTTCTTCGATGGCCAGAAATCTCAGCTTATGGAGAAAAGAGAGGAGCAGGTCGAGCGCCGTGTTCTGCAGATAGATCTATTGCTGGAGTCGAGTATCCGAGCGGTAAAGAGTCTGAGAAATGTCGCAGTCGATCATCTCAGGCTTGGTGAGTTGGTGCGTAAAGAGCGTTTGCCTCAGTATGAAAAATTCGATGAGAGTGGCCAGTATTTTACCTTAGAGCCAAGCTATGCCGAGAGTGGTGAACCTTTTACCAATATGGGGCGTATCACAGGTGCAGGCTCCCTCAATGGCCGCAGCGAGAAGTTTTATCAAGAACTGGAGATGTTGTTCGAATTATCTCTCTCTTTCCCCGTGGCAATCGAAGCGGCTCCTAAAGCCTCATCTATCTATTACATCTCTAAGCATAGGATCATGTCCTATTTCCCCTGGCCATCGGATGAGCAAAGATTCAGAGATGAATTGCTTAATAAGAACCAGTTCCAGTTAGCCACGCCAGCCATGAACCCTCAGCGCAGCGTATTCTGGAGCCCAGCTTATGTGGACCCGGGCGGCAAAGGCTTGCTGACCACCTTAGGTGTGCCTATTTATTTGGAAGACGAATTTATCGGCTCGATCAATCTGGATATGACCTTGTCCTCGCTGGCGAAACAAATGCATCTCTATTTTAAGATGCCGGGTACGGTTATTCTGCTGGATCAGAATAATAATATTCTTTCCCACAGTGATGATGACAAGTCTGAGATCAGTCGTGTGTTCCATATCAGTCAGAAGATCCCCTCTGAATTGCACTCCATTCCTGAGTCGGAACTGTTCGATGCCCACGAAGGGATCATCAGAAATGGTTACTACATCCACTCGGTAGCCTTGCAGAATGCTCCCTGGCGCCTGCTCTATTTGCAGGATAGAGATGAGTTATTCAAGGATTCCTGGGATAAGCTCGAGCTGACATTTATCTTAGTGGTATTGGCCCTGTCGGTATTGGTGACCATAGTACACTGGCAGACCCGCCGCTCATTCGTGAACCCAGCTTCCCGTCTGTTGACCCATCTGGAATCTTGTTCTTTGGAGCCTCGCAAGCCCCCGGAGCAGATATCTCAGGGTTGGGAACCTTGGTTCCAACTGGTGAGTCGAATCTTCGAAGAAAACCTGCAATATACCAAGCATCTAGCCGAGCAAAATCGAAGGCTAGATAAGCTGGTGGCACGCCGTACAGCAAGATTGAAAGAGACTACAGAGCGGCGAGAGCGGGAATATGCCTTGCTAAGATCTCTGCTGGACTCCATCCCTGAGGCGATTGTCTTCAAGGATAAAGAGGGTAAGTATTTAGGCTGTAACAAGGCAGCCGAGCGTATGTTGGGCTATACCGAGAGTGAACTCATAGGTCAGGAGTCGATAAAACTCACTACACAAGAGCAGTCGGTGCGTATTAAAGCTGAGGATGAACGCGTACTGGCAGAGCGAACTCCCCTGCGCTATCAGGAGAAGGTGGAATTTGCCGGTAAGCCTGTGTTACTCGATACCCTTAAACTGCCCTTCTATAATCGGCGCGGTGAGCTGTTAGGTTTGATTGCTGTTTGGCGTGATGTGACTCGAGAGTATGAGTCGGCCGAGCAGTTAAGATTGTCCGAGGAGCGTTATCACTTAGCCATGGATGCGGTAGAAGATGGCTTGTGGGATTGGTATCTGGACTCGAAACAGATCATCTGTAATCCAGCTTACTATTCTATGCTTGGCTACAAGAGCAATGAGTTTCCGGCATTGGTTTCTACCTTAGACGACTTGATTCATCCCGATGACAGGATTCGGGTGCAAGAGTATCGCGAGCAGTATCTTGGCGATCCTATCGGTGCCTTCGATGTCGAATTCAGGATGCGCGGCAAGAGTGGCCAGTATCACTGGTTACTCTCCCGTGGTCGCGTGGTGGAATACACTGTCGATAATCAGCCAAAACGTATGGTGGGTACTCATAAAGATATTACTCGGCATAAGAGTAACGAAGTTGCTCTGCTTGAGGCTAAACAAGATGCCGAGTCTGCTAACTTATCTAAGAGTGAATTTCTGGCCAATATGAGCCATGAGATCCGCACGCCCATGAATGCCATTATCGGCATGTTGCAGCTGGCTCAGCGTACAGAACTCACGGCTAAGCAGGAAGATTATTTAGATAAGGCCGGCTTCTCGGCTCAGTCTCTGCTGAGGATCATCAATGATATTCTCGATTTCTCTAAAATTGAGGCGGGTAAATTAGAGCTGGAGAAGGTGGCATTTCCGCTGGATAAGGTGCTGGATCATGCCCTAGACCTTAATGCTCTCAAGTCGCAACAGAAGGGAGTCGAGCTGCTCCTCTACGCCCCAGTCACAGCAGGATTAATCCTCGAGGGTGATCCCCTGCGCTTAGGTCAGGTGCTGATCAACATGCTCTCTAATGCGGTCAAGTTTACTCAGACTGGTGAGATAGAGTTGGGTTGTGAAGATGTGGGTGAGCGTGATCATCGCATCACCCTTAAGTTCTGGGTCCGTGACACCGGCATAGGGATCAGTAAGGAGCAACAGGCTAGTTTGTTCGATGCTTTCGCTCAAGCCGATGGCTCTACCACTCGTAAGTATGGTGGCACAGGTCTTGGTCTCTCTATCAGTAAGCATCTAGTGTCCATGATGGGCGGTCAGATGCAGGTTCAGAGTGAGATGGGGGTAGGTAGTACCTTCAGTTTCACCATCAGCTTCGAGATTGCCGAAGAGGCCGAAGTTAAACCTATGATAGTGCCTGAGCGTTTAGGCAGTCTTAAGACTCTAGTGGTCGATGATAACCCGACGGCACTGCAGATCTATGCCACAGTGATGCGTGATTTCCACTTCGAAGTGGATACTGCTGCTAATGGTTCAGAGGCACTTTATAAGCTGGAGAAGTCATCGGTAGATCTTCTACTGCTCGATTGGATGATGCCTGAGATGGATGGCATTCAGGTGATCGAAGAGCTAGATCGCATGGTGGCCGATGGTCGATTAGATAAGCGTCCCATCGTCATCATGATGACAGGCTATGCCGCAGAACCCTTAAAAGAAGATGCGGATCGCTCAAATATTTACGCCATGCTACAGAAGCCGTTTAAAGCATCAGCCCTGTTCGATGAGATCATCAGCGCTTTCACCGAAGAGCCTAAGGTCAATTCTGTGATAGAAGTAGAAGCTGAAGAAGTGGTCGATACACATGTGGGCATGGTCTTGCTGGTAGAGGATAACTTCATCAACCAGCAGGTTGCCACCGAACTCCTTAAGAGTGCGGGCTATGAGGTGGATGTTGCCGATAACGGTCAAATAGCCATAGATATGATCGCCGAGAAGGATTTCGATGCGGTACTCATGGATATTCAGATGCCGGTGATGGACGGGTTAACCGCAACAAAAGAGATCAGAAAGCACTTTAGTCTGCAGGAGCTGCCTATCATAGCCATGACGGCTCACGCCATGTCTGGTGATAGAGAGAAGAGTCTATCGGCGGGGATGAATGCTCATATTACTAAACCAATCGTCCTCAATGAGCTGTTCGATACCTTAAGTTACTGGATTAAGCAGAAAGATGAGGTGAGTTAATCCGTTAAAGATTGATAAAGGCGTTATTAATTTCCAAGCCTACTCCTAAGATAAATCTCTAAGAGTAGGTTAATTGAATGATTTGCACTTGAGAGTAAACATATTACTGTTAAGCTAATGCAAAATTAGAACAGAATCTCAACATAAAACAAAAACAAAAATTAAGTTGTTGAGATCTGCAGGTGTTAATAGCCTCATTCAAGGAGAGCAAATGAAGTCTTATAATCTCGCTTTGGCGATAGCACTTATCTGTGTGCCCGTCGTCGATGTCGTCGCAGCCTCAAGCAATACCGCCAGCATCATCAAGAAAAGCCAGTCTACAACAGGCTTTCTCAACTTGTTTTACGCTAAAGCCGATGGTGAACTTTACCTAGAAGCGAATAAGTTAGATCAACCTTTCCTATTACTTACCAGCTTGCCCCATGGCGTAGGTTCCAATGATATTGGCCTAGATCGTGGTCAACTTGGTTATACCCGCATGGTGCAATTTGAGCGTCATGGTCCTTACTTGATCCTCAAACAGCTCAATACTCAATATCGTGCCAGTACCGATAACGCCGCCGAGCTCAGAGCCGTTAAAGAGGCCTTTGCCGAGTCAGTGCTCTGGCGAGGCAAGATCATCGATGGCAAACGGGATCTGGTGTCGATCAATGATCTGGTTATTAACGATCTCCACGGCATATCTTCGGTGCTAGAGGATACTAAGCAAGGGAGCTATCGGCTAGATAAAAGCCGTTCGCTCATCTTGCCTCAGGGAGTCAAATCCTTCGAGCGTAACAGCGATGTGGATGTACTGTTGACCTTCAACAGTACCAAGGCGGGTAACTATGTGGCCCAAGTGACACCGGATGCTAATCATATGTCGGTGCGTCTGCGTTACTCCTTCATTCAGCTGCCGGAAGAGGGCTATGTGGCTCGAGATTACCATCCTATGAGTGGTTATCTGGCCGAGGAGTACCTGGATTATGGTACTCAGGTTGATCAGGATATTCGTCAGCGTCATCTGCTGCGCCATCGTTTGCAGAAAGTGAACCCGGGAACTGAGCCAAGTGAAGTAATAAAACCTATCACTTATTATCTGGATCCCGGTGTACCTGAGCCAATTCGCAGCGCACTCTTAGAGGGAGCTGGCTGGTGGGAAGAAGCATTCGAACAGGCTGGATTCATAGATGGCTTCAAGGTCGAGTTATTGCCCGAAGATGCCGATCCTCAAGATATTCGCTACAACGTCATCCAATGGGTACATAGGGCGACACGGGGCTGGTCATACGGCTCGGCAGTTGCCGATCCCAGAACCGGAGAGATCATCAAGGGCCATGTGACCTTAGGCAGCCAAAGGGTTCGCCAAGATCATATGATTGCCCGCGGCCTCACCGCAGGTTGGGAGGACAGACAGGCCGCAGAAGATGCGTCTATGGCGCTTTCTTTGGCTCGAATTCGTCAGCTGGCAGCCCACGAGGTTGGTCATACCTTAGGATTCGATCATAACTTCGCCGCCTCGAGTAATGATAATGCCTCAGTGATGGATTACCCCCATCCACTGGCGACACTCAAAGGCGACAAGATAGACATTTCGGCGCCCTACGGCGTGGGTGTCGGTGCCTGGGATAAGTATATTGTTGAATATGGTTATAGGGAATATGCCGATTCTGGCGAGGAGTCGGCTCAGTTATCTGAGCTAATGGCTCAGGTGCAGCGCCAGGGACTGCGCTACATAGGTGAAGCGGATTCTCGCTCCAAGGGAGCCAGCAATGCTTATGCCAGCCTCTGGGATAATGGCAGCGATCCAGTTGCCGAGCTTATCCGTATCGATAAGGTGCGAGCCAAGGCAATAAATGATTTTTCTCCCTCGGCTTTATTGGCGGGACAACCTAGGGGGGAGCTAAGTGATATCTTCGTGCCCATCTATCTACTCAATCGTTATCAGATCACCGCGGCAGCTAAATTCATTGGCGGTACAGATTACAGCTATAGCGAAGATGTCGACGGTAAGTCATGGCACTATATTGCGCCTCAGCTGCAAAAAAGTGCCCTGGATGCCTTACTCGATACCTTGTCTCCCAAGGCGTTAGTCATCTCTCAGGCCTTGCAGGAATCTTTAGTACCCAAGGCGGCAAATTACAGCAAGACTCGTGAGAGTTTCGATTCGGGTCTTGGAGTCATCATAGATCCGCTGGGTATGGCCGAAGTATTGAGTCGTCATACGGCGCAGCAGCTGCTCGCGCCGCAGCGACTCAACCGGGTGAATCAGGGCTATATCGGCGACAGGGAACAGCTATCCGTTCCGGCATTAGTCGATAAGCTATTGGGTAGCACTCTGTATGAGGATATGCCCAACGGCGCCGAGCAAGGGGTCTGGATGCGGGTTAACAGCGTGATACTCGATGAGTTGTTAGCGAGTTACCACGCTAAGGAGACACGACCCGAGGTAAAGGCACAGCTGGCAGGGCGTTTGCGTTATACACTCAAGCAGCTTAAACGTAAGGTTAAGCGAGTCAGCGCCTACGAGGCGGCTCATTTTGCCTGGCTTGCAGATGGCGTTGAGAGAGGCATGAAAGATGCTAAGGTCAAACTGATAGCCGAGCCGCTTAAGATACCACCTGGTTCGCCGATTTAAGCGAGTCGATAGAAGCTGGTAATGAAGGTTCTAGGGCTAAGAACCTTCATCGTTTTGAACTATTTTATTGGGCTAGAGTCTATCCTTGTGTAACTCATTGCTTGTCGCATTTTTTAAGGCTAAATAATTTAACTTATGGCAAAACAGATCATACATCTGCTGTTGTTTATCGCGTTAGTTGGACAAAACCTCTTGTCCCCGGCGATGGCTATGCCTGAATTATTGCACTCCATGAGTCATGAATCAGCTTGGTTACAAAAGGATTCAGTCTCTTCCCCTATTTCTGAGCCTAAAGCCCCAAGAGGCCAAAATTTCTCTCAAGGTCTAGTCGAGTGTGACCAAGCTTGTATCATACTAGCCAGTGGCCATTGTGTGACTCATTGCGCTTCCATGATGGGTATTATCCAATCTTGCTCATATATTCTGCCAGCTACATCCAGTGAACAGATACCTAATCGACTCTGGTCAATACAGACTGCCGATGCCGCGCAAGTTTATCGCCCACCAATGAGTTAACTCCAACTCTCTAGTGGTTTGTCTATTGTTACTGGCTATTTCTGCTGATTTCACCCAGGTGCAGTCTAGCTGTAGCCCAGTAGTTAAATAGCAGTTCCACTCCCCAAAATTTTCTTTCGGCAACTTGATTATAAACGAATTAATTTGCACGACATGTGATTATTTTGTTCACAGATTGTTAAAAATAGCTTAATGTTATTGCAATCTGTGGTCAAAAAAAGATTGGAGTTCTATATGAAATTATTAACCAGCGTGGCCTTATCTGCAGTATTTGTGTTCTCATCAGCAAGTGTTGTTGCCGATATACCTGATTTTTCTAAAACAGCGGCAGCTAAATCTAGCTATGATTTTTCGAAGAATCAGCCAGCGAAGGGAAATCTGTTGCAACTGGATTCGACTCACCATGATTTTTCTAAAACTGTTGCGGCAGGCAAGCATTATCAGTTTTCTAAAAATGAAGTATCTAGCAAAGAGAAGAGTTCTGACTCCTCGACTCAACATGATTTTTCTACCACATCGGCGATGAAGCGAATCTAAGAGTTAGCTGTTACAACGAGTAATAACTAAATAGTTAAATCGTTTGAACTAAAGGCCCGAACTCACTGTATTGTTCTGGGCCTTTATTTTTACTAGTGGCTTACCGCTTACCGCTTACCGCTTACCGCTTACCGCTTACCGCTTACCGCTTACCGCTTACCGCTTACCGGATTTATCTAGGCTCTTATCTAAAGCACGCCCTTGTCGATAGGCATCGATAACCCCAACCAGCCAGCTAATGATAAATACCCAAGTAGCAATAGATATGTAGAGGGCCGCAGAGCCACTCGGTTGTTCGGTGATCATTGGATAGATCAGATTAAAATCCAGAGGAATGGCACCGGATAAGATCTGATCTGAGATATCCCTCGCACGCTCCACCGCTTGATAGAGGAGGTAGACTAATCCACTCAGGCTGACGGCAGAGATAAGGGTGCCGATCTTATATTTTTTTAAGTAAAAGTGCCCGGTCCCGGGACAGACTAATGCTGAGATCAGTGCGGCTGTGATTGCCTTGCTCATATGAGTTTCTTCATTACTTGATGTGCATCTTGTCATCATTCTAAATCAATTCGACCAATGGCCTCATGTAAAAATGTCACTTTATCGATGAATTTTAGTTTAGTTTCAGACTCAGCCTCATTTGCATGGCTTGCATCTAGCTGACTCTGGACCCCAAGCAGTTCCTGTACTAACCAGCCGCGGATCATCACGTAATAACGTGAGTCGGTGCCATATCGGCTTATGGTGTCGAGAGAGTCTGGATCTTTGGGCTTAGCCAGTGCAGCCGAAATGGCTTGGATCATAATGCCTATTTGGTAGGTCTGGGAAGATTGCTCATCATAGAATTGATTTTCTTGAGCCATAACCGGAATAGAGCTCAATAGGCTGGTGGCCAAGGTAAAGGATATGAGATTGGCATATTTCATTGGGGCGACCTGCATGGGGGATCAGTTTCATTACAGTATCAAGCAATTGCAGGATCTAAAAGTAAAGCCGATCCGCAATGGGATCCAACCGACTTGGCTCCGAGTGACCAGCTCTGGGAACGGAGCGATCTGCATAGGGCGATCTACATAGGATGATCTACATAGGATGATCTGAATTTGAGAGTCAGTTCCAATACAGTATCAAGATATAGCAGGATCTAAAAGTAAAGCCGATCCGCTATGGGATCCAACTGATTTAGATCCGAGTGACCTGTTCTGGGATCGGAGCGTTCTGCATGGGGCGATCTGTATAGGATGATCTGAATTTGAGAGTCAGTTCCAATACAGTATCAAGATATAGCTGGATCTAAACGTAAACCTGATCTGCAATGGGATCCAACCGACTTAGATCCGAGTGACCTGCTCTGGGAGCGGAGCGTTCTGCGTGGGGCGATCTACATAGGAGGATCTGAATAGGGGGTCAGTTCCATTAAAGTATCAAGCAATTGCAGGATCTAAACGTAAACCCGATCCGCAATGGGATCCAACCGACTTGGATCCAAGTGACTTGCTCTGGGAACGATCTGCCTAGGGAATCGCATAGCAGAGTCAGTTTCATTAGAGTATCAAGCAATTGCAGGATCTAAACGTAAACCCGATCCGCAATGGGATCCAACCGACTTAGATCCGAGCAACCTGCTCTGGGATCGAAGTGTTCTGCGTGGGGCGATCTGCATAGGATGATCTGAATTTGAGAGTCGGTACCATTAGAGTATCAAGATATTACAGGGTCTAAACGTAAACGCGATCAGCAATGGGATCCAACCGGCCAGGATCCGAGTGACCTGCTCTGGGATCGGAGCGTTCTGCATGGGGCGATCTGTATAGGGGAGTCGGTTCCATTAAAGTATCAAGCTATTGTAGCGTCTAAAAGTAAGCCCGATCCGCAATGGGATCGGGATTGCCGGGAAGCAGTTACTTGTAAATCTCTGAGTGGTGAGCTTTCTCCTTGTTCATTCCTATTACTACTTTATTTTTGAATCTTTTTTTCCTGCTGCTTGCTTATGCCTACTTAGTTTTTCGCCTGTTTAGGGTAAGGAATACGAAATGCTAAGGTATAAGTCACCGGCAAGACGATGAGTGTCAGCACTGAGGCGAAGCCCAGGCCGAAGATGATGGTGATAGCCATAGAGCCGAAGAAGGCATCTGACAGTAGTGGCACCATTCCCAGCATAGTCGTTATAGCTGCCATCAACACGGGTCTTACCCGGCTCACGGACGAGTCGATCACAGCTTGATAGGCCTCCTTACCTTCACTCAGTTCCAGATTGATCTGATCGACCAGTACTATGCCATTTTTGATGATCATGCCAGTCAGGCTGAGTAAGCCAAGCAGCGCCATGAAACTGAAGGGCGCATCGAATATCAATAGGCCGGATACCACACCGATTAAGGCTAACGGTACGGTAAACCAGATAACCAGAGGCTGACGTATGGAGTTAAACAGCAGCACTGTGATGAGGAACATGGCCATATAGCCCATAGGAATTGAGCTAAATACTGATACTTGGGCCTCGCCTGCCGTCTCGTATTCGCCTCCCCATTCGAACTCATAGCCATTTGGAAGCGGGATGGCTTCTATGTCGGCTCTGATTTTCTTGAAGACAGAATCGGCAGTCTCATCGGTGCCGTTGATAGGATCGGCATAAACGGCCAGCATACGTTTCCTGTCACGGCGCATGATAAGCGGGTTTTCCCACTCGGTGCTAAATTCTGACACCACTTGAGTTGCGGGCACGAAGACGTTGTTTTCCGAGCTCCAGACCTGGAGTTTCCACAGACTGTCGGCATCGAGGCGTTCCTCGGCTGGCGCCCTGGCTATGATAGGCATCAGGTGAGTGTTCTCACGATAGATACCAACTTGCTTACCACTGAAATTAACCAGCAGTGAATTATCGAGATCTTGCTTGCTGATCCCGGTTTCACGGGCCTGAGCGAGTGCCAGTTGAGGACGGATCAGGGTTACCTGGTTACGCCAGCTATGTCTTACACCAACAGCTGTCGGCTCTGCATCTAAAATAGCCTTGGCTTGGGTGGCAAGCTGACGCAGTACCACAGGGTCTTCACCGTAGAAGCGCGCCTCTATCTTAGCCGCTGGGCTGGGACCATTTTCCATATACTTGAAACGATATTCGGCTTCTGGGTACTTGAGGCTTAACTCCTTCTCCAGTGTGCGCATGTATTTATCTAAGCTGACAAGATCTGTCATCTCGATCAGTAGTTGTCCGTATGAGTTGTAGCCCTTCTCCGGGACATAGGAGAGCACGAATCTCTGGGCACCCTGACCGACAACGCTGGTGAGATTAACTAATCCTATATCTTGGGTCGCTTGCTGGGCAAGCAGGTCTTTCTCTATGCGACCTAGCAGGTGTTCTGTGGCCTTGATATCTGTGCCTTCCGGCATCCACACATCCACGAAAAACATAGGCGTGTTTGAGGCAGGAAAGAAGACATTTTTAACGTAGCCAAAACCCATTACCGAAGTGAACAGCGCAGCGATAACCATGAGTAAAGTGACGGCGCGAAAACGCATGGCCAGATTTAAGCTGCTACGGTATAGCTGGAATATCCAGCCCTTGTAAGGGTCATCATTGTCATCACCACTGACTTCGCCATCTTTAAACATCAGGTGGCAGAAGAAGGGGGTCAAGGTCATGGCGGTGATCCAACTGATAAATAGCGAGATCAGTAACACCTGGAATAGGGATACGCAGAACTCACCTGTGGCTGTGTCTGACAAGCCAATCGGAGCGAAGGCGAGAATGGCGATGATTGTGGCGCCAAGTAGCGGCCATTGAGTCTGTGACACCACTTGTTTAGATGTCTCTAGTCGGCTTTGGCCACGCTTGATGCCTATGAGTATGCCTTCGGTCACCACTATGGCGTTATCGACCAGCATACCCAGAGCTATGATTAGGGCACCAAGGGAGATGATTTGCAGCTCGATATTGAGCACCTTCATCATGATGAAGGTGCCTAATATGGTCAATAGCAGTACCAGTCCCATCAGCAGACCGGCACGCACGCCCATGAATACCAAGAGCACGAAGATCACTATGGCAATAGATTCAGCCAGATTGATTAAGAAACCTGTGATGGTCTCATCGACCATCTTACTCTGGTCGTAGACAGTGTTGAGCTCTATACCTATGGGGCGCTCATTTTCGAGCTCGAGCAGTCTTTCATTGATGGCTACGCCGATATCGACCACGTTGACGCCACTGGAAAATGAGATACCGATAGACAAGGCTGATTCGCCATTGCCGTGGTAGATATTTGTTGGAGTCTCATCGTTATCTTTATACACCTGGGCGATATCGCCAAGGTAGACCAATTTCGTGCTGCCAGGGGCGCTAATTAACAGACGCTCCATCTGCTCTACTCGATTAAATTCACCGGTAGGATGGATACGAATTCGGTTATCGCCAACGCGGATACTGCCGGCATTGGAGACCACGTTCTGGCTATTGATCAGGCTATAGATATAGTCTTGATCTAGACCCAGAGCATTGAGTTTCTGCTGGGAAATCTCCACCACTACTTGTTCGGTAATTTTGCCGGCTATGGTGACTTTTTTTACACCATCGACAAGCACAAGTTCACGCCTGAGGAAATCGGCATAATTTTGCAACTCACGGCTAGTGTAGCCATCTCCTGAGATGTTGAGCAAAATACCATACACATCGCCGAAATCATCGATAACAGCAGGAGTCACAACCCCAGGTGGCAGTTCACCTAGCTTGTCGTTGACCTTACGGCGAACCTCATCCCACACCTGAGGCAGTTCGTCTGCGCCGTAATGCTCGTGGACCTCTATCTCTATCTGCGACAGACCAGCACTGCTGATCGAGGTGATATGCTTGATAGCATCGAGTTGCTGCAGGGCATCTTCCAGGGGAAGGGTTACTTCCTCCTCGACCTGTTCCGGTGAAGCACCAGGATAGGCGGTGACAACCAGTGCCTGCTTGAGGGTGAACTCGGGGAATTCGAGCTGACCTAGCCCAAGAAATGAGATGCTGCCCCCCACGAGTAGCAATAGGGCAAACATCCAGCTCACCACTTTATGTTCTATAGAGTATTGTGCGAAATTCACGGCGTAAAATCCTTGCAGGCGAAAGAGTAAAATGAGGGCTTAGGTAATACTGAGTAAGGGGTTACACCCCGCGTTGCCAATGAAGAGGTTTAACTTTTTGTTCTGCTGACAAGTACTGCACACCGGCTACCACTAGCAGATCGCCCATGTTCAAGCCGGTTAAAATTTCTATGCCATCTGTAGTTACTCGACCTAAGGTGACTATTTGCGCTGTCACCTTGCCTGTGTCTGCATGATAGAGCCAGATGATATTTTCGCCATCTTGATCACGCTTCATCACTGCACTGGCAGGGATTACGGTTTTATCTAGCTGGGAGTCCATAGAGAGATCTAAGCTTAATTCGGCGCTCATACCCGGAAGAATATTGATTTGAGTGGGTCTGGCGAGTGTGAAGACAACTTCGTAACTTTGAGTGCCTGGAGTCACTTGAGTCGCATGTTCTTTCAGTTTTACCGGATAGGCTTGCTCCGGATGAGCGCTGAAACGCACCTGAGGTTGAAACTTAGCATGGGGATTAAATGTGATCGCCTGAATGGCCATAGACTCAGGTACCTGGATCACTACGTCAATATTACGATCCTTCTGTATCAGCAGAACCATCTGGTTTGCCTGAATCATCTGATAATTGTCTATGGAGATCTTAGCGACTGTGCCGTCATATGGTGCGAGTAAATGGGTGTAGCTCAATTGATCCCGGGCGTTAGCCAGAGCGGCGGCGGCTGATTTCAGTTGAGCCTTAGCGAGGTCGTAATCGGCCGTTGAGATCAACTGGCGACGTAACAGCTCACCCTTACGCTTGTAGTCGGCGGTGGCCAGCTCATTATCGGCCTCGCGGTTGAGTAAGGTGTTACGGGCATCTCTGTCATCCAGCTTGGCCAAGATAGTGCCTTTTTTTACCTGTTGACCTTCTACCAGAGTAAAATCGATCACTTGACCTGACACTCTAAAGCCTAAATCAGCCTGTTTGGTGGCGGCTATTTTTGCCGGGAAAACACGAATAGAAGCGGCATTAACATCCGTGACTTCCAATAACTTCACCGGTCTTATGGTTTGTGAGGCAACTTCGATGGACTCTGCGTTGCAGCCCGCTAATATGCCGGTGATCATTATGGCTGCGAATGTTTTTGCTAGGTACTTCATAAACAGGTTTCCCTATGTGCGACTAGATGTATTAATGTTGGCTAAGATAGCAGTAACTAATATTGAACAAAACGGGAACATGTGGAACCATAGGTTCCAGATAATGAGACTATTTAGACTTGATTGTTAAAACTAAGCGTGAGCATGATCGATTTAGTTACCGGTTTGAATGTGAAAATCATCGAGAGACTGTGAGAGATAAGTGAGAGTGAGTGATGAAAACTGAAGATATTTCCCTGTTCCATCGCATCGTAGAGACGGGGAGTTTAGTTGAAGCTGCGGATCTGTTGAACCTGCCTAAGTCGACCGTGAGCCGGCGTCTGCAGGCATTAGAAGATGAACTTAAGGTCAAATTATTTCATCGTCAGAGTCGAGCCATGACGTTAACGGCTTCGGGTAGCCATTTCTATGATAAAACCTTGTCTATTCTCGGGGATCTTGAGCAGACTCTGATGGAGCTTACGGATACTCAAGCCGAGATTGGTGGCCACTTGCGTATCCTAATGTTTCCCGTACCTGAGCTACTGGATATTGCTAATGGCATTTTTGAGTTTATGGAGCATAACTCTGAGCTCACCGTCGAGCTGATTGTCAGCACTGAGCCTCAGGATATGATCCGTAACAATATCGATCTCGCCTTTATGGTGGAAGATTCATTTAATGAAAATGAGATGGTGGCGCGAGAGGTGATCAGCGAAGAGCTACATTTTGTCGCCAGCCCAGGTTATTTGGCCAAGGCGGGTACGCCTGTGTTGCCTGAAGATCTCGAGAAACATAATTCCATATTGTTTCGCTACCCTAACGGTCGAATTTTCAATGAAGTACCCTTCGGTAATGATATGAAGATAGCGGTGAAAGGTAACTTGTGTCTCAATAGTATTGAACTCTGTCTGGAAGCTAGCATTACTGGCCGGGGGATTGCGTTCTTACCCACCAAGGTGACTCGTGAGTATGTTGAGCGAGGTGAACTGACCATCTTGTTTGAAGATGTAGAGCCCTACATAGGTAAGTGCTACCTGGTTTATCCGTCAAGACGCTTTATTAGCCTAGCCAGTAAGAGATTTATCGATCATATGATGGACGCACTCGAGCGTTGCAACCTTGGCCAAGGCTGTGGCAGGGAAGAGCGGCTACGTGGTTCAATTAAGTCCTGGGTTTAGCTCTAGCTGTAAGTTATGAGCGGTAAGTTGTAAGGGATAAGGGATAAGTCAAAGCTAGAGCCCTGACTCGTATCTAGGCTCTGCTGTCTTTGTCTTTAGCCTTACAGCTTTCTTTGCCCTGTCTTGAGCTTAATACTTATCACCTTTAATCCGGCGCGACTATGATCCCCAGTGGTGCCAGCAGTTGCTCCTGCTGCCATTGGTTTATCATCACGCCTTCGAGTTTGACGTTGCGGGGATCTAACCCGTCTAATTCTACCCGGCATAAGTTACAGCCTTCTAGCTCGAATGTGCCCCATTGTGATTGGGAGAATTCGCCGCCGCTGAGATCTGAGCCCTTCATAGATGCGCCAAGCAAGTTAGCGCCTCGCCAACGATTGTCCATTAGCTCACATTTCTCTAGCTGAGCCGATTCTAAATTGGCGTAGGAGAGGTTTGATTCTGTGATGTAGGCGCTGCAGAAGAAGCTCTTGTGGGTAATATAGTTAGCAAAGCTGGCCCGGGCAAAGTCAGCACCTTGCAGGTTGCATTCTCTAAGCTCAATTCCGAAACAGCGAGCACCAGTAAACATCGCCATGCTCAGGTTGCAATGTTTGAAGCTGGCGCTGATTAAGGTGGCATAACTGAAATTACAGCCTTCAGCAGTTCCAGCCTCGACGAACCTACAATTAATAAAGCTGGCATCGGTCATATCGGCTCGACTGAAATCACAGCGGTAAAATTCGCAGCGCTCGAATATCGCGTCCTGCAGATCTTCGCCACTGAAGCTGGCATCGATAAAGGTCTTATCTGTGTAAGTATCAGGCTGCATAATTAGTTATCTTTGGTCCGCATATTAGTTTTTTTATGTATGTAAGTTGGTGTGTGTTTTAACTCGTTGGTCTCGAAAGTCTTGAAGATTTTCATCGCTTGATGTGGCAGGTACACCTCACCTAAGTATTAGCTAACGGCTGGGATCGAATATTGATTCTAGTAGATCTCTGTCACTGTACTTGTCGGCCTAGATACATATCAGTTAGTTATTTTTCACTTTCTTATTCGTTCCTGCGGCATAAGTTTGTGTGTGCTTTAGTTACTCAGACCCAGAGATTTTTCTCGCTACTGAGGTTTGCACTGATAAACACCTCGCCACTGAGGTTTGCTTAGCTAAGTGTCTTGTCACTGTACTTGTCGGCCTAGATACATATCAGTTAGTTATTTTTCACTTTCTTATTCGTTCCAGCGGCATAATTTTGTGTGTGCTTTAGTTACTCAGACCCGGAGATTTTTCTCGCCACTGAGGTTTGCACTGATAAACGTCTGTCACTGTACTTGTCGGCCTAGATACATATCAGTTAGTTATTTTTCACTTTCTTATTCGTTCCAGCGGCATAATTTTGTGTGTGCTTTAATTACTCAGACTCGGAGATTTTTCTCGCTACTGAGGTTTGCACTGATAAACGTCTGTCACTGTACTTGTCGGCCTAAATCCATATCAGTTAGTGACTTTTCACTTTCTTATTCGTTCCAGCGGCATAATTTTGTGTGTGCTTTAACTGTTCAGGCTCGGAGATTTTTGTTGCCAGAATATAGCAGGTGATACCCATTAAAGTATTAGAGATAGGCAGTGCCAGTAGCAGGCCTTTAATACCCCCCAAATAAGAACCCAGAGCGGCCAGAGGCAGCATGATCAGAAACAGGCGACATACATTAAGGATCAGTGAACTCATGGGCCTGTGATAGGCATTGAGGGATGTGGCCATCAGGATAACTATACCTAGAGGGCCATAGGCGGCGGGTATCATTAAGATGTAGAAAGACAACCACTCTACGACCTGAGGGTCGCCACTGAATAACTGAGCAATCGGCTCGGACAATAGCAGCAGCGGCAGGTAGAGCAAGGTCTGAAATACCAGAATAAATTTAAGTGACAGTAGCAAGGCATCACGGGCACGCTCGGTCTGACCCGCACCTAAGTTTTGGGCAATAAAGGGTACCAGACTGGATGACAGTGCCATCACGGCAATCAAGAGCACGGATTCGATACGAATGCCGGCACCGAAGGCGGCTACAGCACCGTGATCTATGCGGGCTAGCATGGCCATGATAATTGCATTGGCGAGCGGGTTAAGCAGGTTCATCAAGGCCGCAGGTTGAGCGATATGAGCCAACTGTTTCCAGTTGCGCTTAAGGCGAACCATATTGAAGTCGGCAAACTCCACTAAGTGGCGCTTAAATATCAGCAGATAACTGGATAGTGACAGGGCGACAACCCAGGAGATCACAGTGGCGATAGCGGCCCCTTGGATCTCTAGTCTGGGGAAGGGGCCTATGCCGAAGATAAGCAGGGGATCGAGAATAAGGTTAATCAGCGCGGCCAACATCATTATCTTGGCCGGTGAGCGGGTATCACCAGTTGCGCGCAGTCCCTGATTACCAACCATTAGCAGCACCAACAGTGGGGCTCCCAGATACCAGAGAAACATGTAGTCGGCTATCAGCGGCAGACTAGAGTCGTTGGCGCCTAAGAGGCTAAATAGTGGACCTATGCACAGGCTGCCTAACATGGAAATCAGTGCGATCAGCATGAAGGTCAGTAACAAGGAATCATGGAGAAACACCTTGGCCTTATCTGCCTGACCACCGCCGATGAGACGACCTAAGTTGGTGGACACTCCGGCGCCTATACCTATGGCTATGCTGGATATGATAAGAGTAACTGGGAAAGTGAAGCTAATGGCTGCCAGAGATTCTGTGCCCAACTGACTGATAAAAAAGGTGTCGACTAGGCTGAACCCAAGAATGGTCAAGATACCAATCAGGTTTGGGAGGCTCATATTTAGCAGTACACGACCGATTGGCTGGGTGAGTAGCCCGTGTCTGTCATTCATGGAGAAGTCTTGCCTAGTCTGCTGGGGTGGGCAATTCTATCAGGATTAATGCGGCTTTTATAAAAGCCGGATAAAAAAAATGAGATTATTTCTGTAAAAACCTTGGTTCTCGCCTAGATGGCCCCATATCACCAACATCAAGCGACTTAATTTACATGAAATTTCGCCGTTAAATTTTTATTTGCCTGCCTTATTATGTTGGCAAAATCATTAGGAGAGTCCATAGATGAACATTCGTCCATTACATGACCGTGTCATAGTTAAGCGTTCTGAAGTTGAATCAAAATCTGCTGGTGGCATAGTACTGACTGGTAGTGCTGCCGAGCAATCGACTCGCGGTGAAGTACTTGCAATAGGCAATGGCCGAATTCTTGAGAATGGTTCTGTTCAACCACTAGACGTAAAAGTGGGTGACATAGTGATCTTCAACGAAGGTTACGGCGTTAAGAAAGAAAAGATTGATGGTGAAGAAGTTCTGATCCTTTCAGAATCTGACCTAATGGCTGTAGTGAGCTAAGCACTTGCTAAGAACTCATTGAGTTTCAACATCCCATTCAAACAAATTTTCAAGGATAAAGAACATGGCAGCTAAAGAAGTATTATTTGGTAACGACGCACGTGTAAAAATGCTTGCGGGCGTAAACATTCTGGCAAACGCAGTTAAAGTCACTTTGGGCCCTAAGGGTCGTAACGTAATTCTGGATAAGAGTTTCGGCGCACCACTGATCACCAAAGATGGTGTCACAGTGGCTAAAGATATCGAACTTGAAGACAAGATCGAGAACATGGGCGCACAGATGGTTAAAGAAGTTGCTTCTAAAGCCAACGACGAAGCCGGTGACGGTACCACTACCGCTACCGTTCTTGCTCAAGCAATTGTTAACGAAGGCCTTAAAGCCGTCGCTGCTGGCATGAACCCAATGGATCTTAAGCGCGGTATCGACAAGGCTGTAGTTGCCGCTGTTGCCGAGCTTAAAAACCTATCTCAAGAATGTAGCGATTCTCAAGCTATCACTCAGGTTGGTACTATCTCAGCTAACTCAGACGAGACTATCGGCCAAATCATCGCAACAGCGATGGATCGTGTAGGCAAAGAAGGCGTTATTACAGTTGAAGAAGGTCAGGCTCTGGAAAACGAGCTAGACGTAGTAGAAGGTATGCAGTTCGATCGCGGTTACCTGTCTCCATACTTCATCAACAAGCCAGAAACTGGCAGCGTTGAGCTAGAAAGCCCATACATACTTCTTGTAGACAAGAAAGTGTCTAACATTCGTGAGCTACTGCCTATCCTTGAAGGTTTGGCTAAGACTGGTAAGCCACTGCTTATCGTCGCCGAAGACGTTGAAGGTGAAGCACTAGCGACACTAGTCGTAAACAACATGCGCGGAATCGTGAAAGTTGCTGCCGTTAAGGCACCAGGTTTCGGTGACCGTCGTAAGGCTATGCTACAAGATATCGCTATCTTGACTGGCGGCACAGTTATCGCTGAAGAGATTGGTCTAGAGCTTGAGAAAGCGACTCTAGAAGATCTTGGTACAGCTAAGCGCGTTATCATCACTAAAGATGACACTACTATCATCGACGGTAATGGTGAAGAGAGCCAAATTAAGGCTCGCGTTTCACAAATCAAGATCCAGGCTGAAGAGTCTACATCTGATTACGACAAAGAGAAGCTACAAGAGCGCATGGCTAAGCTAGCCGGCGGTGTTGCAGTTATCAAGGTCGGTGCAGCTACCGAAGTTGAGATGAAAGAGAAGAAGGCACGTGTAGAAGATGCACTTCACGCGACTCGCGCAGCAGTCGAAGAGGGTGTTGTAGCCGGTGGTGGTGTTGCTCTGGTACGTGTTGCTAGCAAGATTGCTGACATTGAAGTACTTAACGAAGACCAGAAGCACGGCGTAGTTATCGCAATTCGTGCCATGGAAGCTCCTCTACGCCAGATCGCCGCTAACGCAGGTGAAGAAGGTTCAGTTGTTGCTAACAACGTTAAGAACGGTACTGGTAACTACGGTTACAACGCAGGTAACGACACTTACGGTGACATGCTTGAGATGGGTATCCTAGATCCAACTAAAGTGACTCGTAGCGCGCTACAGTTTGCAGCATCTATTGCTGGTCTGATGATCACCACAGAATGTATGATTGCCGATGTACCACAAGATGCTTCTGCACCTGATATGGGTGGTATGGGTGGTATGGGCGGTATGGGCGGCATGATGTAATTTTGCTTTTTTTGCTGGTCTAAATCGGTGATAGCTGCGTTCCTTTACTGCTCGTTTAAGAAAAACTAAACGTCGCGGTAAAGTGCCTTGCTCTAACACGATTTATCCGGCGCCAAAATTAGTAAAAACATTTGCTGGTCTAAAGCCTAACAGCTTAAAGCCAAACCGTTGAAAGCCTCAGTAACTTGAAAGAGTACTGAGGCTTTTTTGTGTCTGGAATATTTACGCCATATCCCATGGACGGGGAGATGTGGTATTTGCACATGGACTTCTCGGAGTTGAGAGTTATCCCCGAAGACCATGGATAGTCTTGGAGGGGATTAGTTTTCTAGCTGCCAGCGCGGCGAGCTACACCGTTATTCCGGCGATGCTTTTAGCCGGAATCCATTCTGTCATCCCGGTGTTCTTTTGGGCCGGGATCCACTGCTTTGTTCTTAGTTTGTAGGCTAACCAAGCTGCTTTCCTTTACTGCTCGTTTAAGAAAAACTAAACGTCGCGGTAAAGCGCCTTGCTCTAACACGATTTATCCGGCGCCAAAATTAGTAAAAACATTTGCTGGTCTAAAGCCTAACAGCTTAAAGCCAAACCGTTGAAAGCCTCAGTAACTTGAAAGAGTACTGAGGCTTTTTTGTGTCTGGAACATTTATGCCATATCCCATGGACGGGGAGATGTGGGTTTTGTTTTCTAGCTGCCAGCGCGGCCTACTACACCGTCATTCCGGCGATGCTTTTAGCCGGAATCCATTCTGTCATCCCGGTGTTCTTTTAGGCAGGGATCCATTCTTAGCTTTGTTATTTTAGGCCTTAGGGCCAAGGTAAGTCGTGGAATTCTATTCCCCCAGCCATGGTGAAGAATAGGGCAAGGAGGATTCTGTCCCTGACCTATCTTATTGGCTGGATGCTTGAATATGAGCGAGCTTACGGAGATGGATGGAGTGCATTGCTGCTGGCTTTACCTTTACACCATAGTCCACAGTTATGCTGCTGTTTGAAAGCACACATAGCATCCCAACGACCACTAATACCACTGTATTGGCGGCGAAACTCTTTCGCTGAGGTGATCCAAGCCTCGGGCGCTATGCCAAGTTCATTGAGTAATTTAGGCAGGCTTGAATCAATAAAACCTTTCTTATCAGGCCTAATAGCTCTGCCAGTCCAATCGATAAGTTGTAAATAATCACAGAAATGAAATGGGATACCTGATTGAGTCGCTAGATGGGTAGCACCATCGAATTGGGCAAGTGGTTTGAGTGGCTCACTCGAAGTTGCTGCTGATTTATCATCATGTGCTTTAGTGTTTTTATCAGAGGTACTTAGCTCGGTAATGCGCTCCTGAATAGACGTATAATCAGATGCTTGAAGTGTGTTGGCAATCCCTGCCCTGATAGGATTTAAATCCACATACATCATGCATGCTAGCAGTGCTTGTTCATCGAGTAAGGCTTGGCTCTTAAAACGACCCTCCCAGAAAGCGCCTTTACATCCATCCTCACGATTGGCCCGACGCGCTATGTCTTCATTAAGGCACCTCAACTATTCATTAAATCAAGTGCACGAGATACTGGATAGACGTTCATGCCATTCAGCCAATAACCCATCAAGAAGTAACCGCTCACCCTCGATTAAGGCATCGCCATTCATGTATTTAGTCGCGACATCATGACCTTTAGTCACCTTACACCAAAGCTCAATTATCTCGCGGTTAGACAGCGAATTCGCTCTATCAAGGTCAATTTTCAGCACTAGATGATAGTGATTGTTCATCACCGCATAGGCACAGACATGGATACAAAAAATAGCAGACAGAGCCTTAACCTTAGATTCCAAGGGGAGCCGACAATCCAGCCGCGTCTATGCTCATAGCTTTTACCTGTCAGTTTATCTTCGCCGCAGAGGTAGGCCCTTCTAACACAACGATTAATGATGTGATAAAAGGGTGTCGATTCTGGATCGATGAGTGCTCGTCGAGCTGAAGTCATAATCGTTATCCTGAACAACACTGAGTTGAGGTAACTTAAAGGTTAGTAGAGGATTATCTAAAGCACAAAAGATATGCCTGTCCTGTCTTTTGATAAAGAGAGGATTCAAAATTTAATTTTGTTCTGACCCAATCAAGTATTGTTAAATAGACTTTATGTGTCTCTTTTTACTTCTCGGCTTAGTTCCGCTACTTAATGTCTCTTTTACCGTATTTAGAAATACTATTTCGGTAAGAAATATATGAGATAACACACAGAAATACTAAACATACCACGCTAAAACCTAACCCACGAAGTAAACCATTTTCTATCGAAATGAATCCACCACAAACCAACAACAAAAGTAAATAAACTATTATTTGAACTTTATATAATCTAAAGAAATTCATTCTCATTTAACCTTATTATATATTTTCTTTCACTGTCTTATCGGCTACAGCAATTCCCAAATCTGCGGCTTTGTTTGCAAGCCCAGTCGCAGCAGAAGTAGTTTGTCCAGCAGTGTTTCCAATCATAGCACTTCTAGTTGTCCCAGAAATCTGGGATGCAATGCCTCCAGCATTCGACATACTATCAAGTTTGCCAGCAAATGAATTACCAACTTTACCACCAACTAACCCACCAGCGGCTCGAATAAGTGGGGTCAGAGTAAAATTTCCCTAAGCTCTAAATCACCTGCTGGCCACAACCACACTCTTGGCAATTCAGCGTGTAGGTATCTCTGCGTTTCTGCACCTTAGTATTCTTGCTTTGGCACTTTGAGCAGGCCTGTTTCATCGGCGTGTTCTTAGTGCATATGTTGCATTTAACGTAGTAACCGAATTTGCCATGCATTGGGGAGTAGTTCGTTGATTCTCCGCAATGTTTACAGCGTAATTCACTGTTAATTGTTTGAGTGCTTTGTGCGTGTTGGCTGGACTCTAGTTTGGCTTGCTGTGTTGTGCTTTGATACACGGCTGCAGGTACTTGTATCTGCTGTGGGTCGCTTATTCTTATGCTTGGGCTTATGGTTTCTGTGGTACTTGATACTTTGCGCTGGCTTTTTATGCTCTTCTCTACACTCTTTTCTATGTTCTTTTCTATGTTCTTTTCTATGCTCTTTTCTATGTTCTGTTCGAGCAGGAAGCTGGCTATTGATTCTAGCTCTGTCTGTGAGAAGTCAGGACGGGTGTCGGCAAAGTTAACCAGTCTCATGAACTTGTTTTTAATCTTCATGATGTTATTTAGCTTCTCTACTAGAAACTCTGATTTTACTAGCTTGTCTGAGATGGTGGCTGGTATGGTTTTTCTGTCTATAACGGCATCGCTGGATATGGCGCAGAGATGATCCCAGCAGCGCATGTTGAATCCTTGCTGTTTGAATCCTAGTAACTTGCTTAACATCTGGCTTTTATGTGCCCGTAACATCTCTTTTAATAGCGCTTGTTGTAACTCAACTTGTTTGATGGGTGAGGCCATACCTTGCCATTTTTTGTTATAGCTACGGGTCCATTCTTCTTGTTTGTTTACTTTGACATGGCCCTTGATGCTCTTGGATTCGATCAATATGAAACCATAGGGATAGATAATCAAGTGATCGATTTGCGCAGTTTCATCATTGAAAGTGAATTTGAAGTCATTGATGACCAGCACTTGCAGGTTATCTTTATATGCGCGGCGCAGGAAAAAGGCGACATTCGTTTCTTGCTGTTGACCAGCAATCGCTTGAGGTGACTTTGTGTTTTGCACTCGCTTAGTTTTGAGTATCATTTATCAACAGCATCCATTCACTGCTTTAACTCTGTCGTTTGGTAAGAGCTAGCAGTTTGATAATAATGAAATGATAATAGCCTTGTTATTACTGAAAAAGCTATTGATATTATGGACCTGCTTTGCAGTAGGGAGGCTGTCTATAGATAACTAGGGGCAGGAAATGGTGTCAGGTTTAGCTCGATATACGGGGCTTGTGGCCCCGTATATCGACAGTCATACCGATTGGTACTAATTAACTCTTGCTGCTTTTGGTGTCTTCCTCTTCGGGAAATGCAGCTTCAATCTTTTCTAATTCTTGTTCATCTCTAAGCTTAATAGCTTCTTGTGCTTTAACCTTAGCTTCTTCCAGAAGCACTGCTTGTCTTTCCTTAAGGCTGTGCTTCTCTGATTTAGTCAGAAACTTAAAGGCTTTCTTATTGGCTAGTGCGTAGGCAACGACATCTTCGCCCTTTACCCTGCGCTCATCCACACGTTTTGAAAAACGATCGTTATCGCGGGCTTTGCGCTCTTCGGCATTTAACTTGCTCATATATTGTATCCTCATTAGTTAATCACGGTAGGTTTCACTACGCTCAGTCAAACAAATGAGAGCTGTTGCACATTCATAAATCTGATAGCCGGATTTTAGCATAAGATGCCTTTCAATCCCCATTGTCAGTTAAATTGACTCGACTTTATTTTGCTAATGCCAGAACGGGATAAGCGCCATTAACTAGGTACTGAGTCAGGACCTGCTAGGGCTAATATTCGTCTGCTCTATGTCTTGTCTATGCACTAGACTTTGGTTTAAAAGAAATAAGGTTTAAAAGAAATAACAATTTAGCTAGGTTCTGCCATTGAGTCATTCTGGGGGGCGGTGAAATGTCGATGAAGTATCGTGGGGATATACAGATAGTTAGGGGCGTCGCTGTTCTTCTTGTCGTGCTATATCACCTTGGTGTGCAAAGCATACAGAGCGGGTTTCTTGGTGTTGATATATTCTTTGTCGTTAGTGGTTTCTTGATGGCTGGACTCTACGATAAAGATAAAAAATATGAATTTATAATGAAAAGGGCTAGGCGCTTGTTGCCTGCCTATTTTACCGTGATTTTCGCCACCTTAATCCTCTCGCTTTTTATCGCTACCCCCAATGAAACACAACAAGTCGTCCAGCAAGCGCTATACGCCACAGTATTTGCTTCCAATATTGGTTTCTGGATGCAAAATACCTATTTTAGTAATACTGAGTTTAGCCCTCTACTTCACCTTTGGTCTCTGGGTGTTGAAATACAATTCTATGTGATAGTTCCTATTATCGCGGCATTGTTTGCCAGGGCTCGGGGCTTACTATTTTTGACCTTCTTGTTGTCTTTGATTCTGTGTTTTATTGTTGTCGGCATATCGCCAAAAACTTCCTTTTTTATGATGCCGTTAAGGCTTTGGGAGTTTCTAATTGGTTTTGCTTGTGCTTATTATTTTTGTAAAGAGGGAGGGGCAAGATTCAGCCACAAACCTTGGCTAGGTTTCGCGGCATTTCTGGTACTTATATTCATTCCCTTTATGAAGGTCGATGGCACATCACTGAGTGTATTCACTGGGCATCCAGGAGTATTTTCATTGCTGGTGTCTGTAGCAACCGCAATCCTGTTGATATTTGGACTACCAAAAGCGGTAGAAAAGTCTCTGTTTGGCTCTGTTTTTATCAAGTTAGGTAACTATTCATATTCAATTTATCTGGTTCATTTCCCTATCTTGGTTCTCTATTTGACCGAGCCATTCTCTGGCACGATAACTCAAGCCTCAAGCTGGCTTGATACGGCTATTATGCTGGTGCTAATCATTCTGTCGTCCTTGCTTATGTATCATTTGGTTGAGAAGGGGGTGAGGACGCATTCTATTGCCCGTTTAATCGCTGCACCTGTGATATCAATCGCTGGGCTAGCCTTGTTATTGCCTTACTTACAGTACTCAAATTTGCCACTTAAGGAGCAGCAGATTTTTAATGCCTTCTCTGATCGTTCTACATATCGTTGTGGCAAATTGATCCGCATAATTGAGCCTAAAGCGATTTCCTGTGAATTAACCGACAATAGTTCCGTCAGCAAGAAGCGGCTATTGCTTGTAGGTAATAGTCATGCAGATTCAATTAAGACAGCCTTTGCTACATCGGCGATAAGAGAGCAGGTATCATTATTTTTTGTGGTGTCTAATAATTCGCTATTGAAAGGGGGTCTCTCTCCACAAAGAATTGTAAATGAAGCGGCTGCTAGAAGTATTGATACCATAGTGCTTCATTTTTCAGATGAAGCGATCGACACCAAGAAGGTGCAAGAGGTGGTGAGTCTGGCCAATGATGAAGAGATAAATGTGGTATTTATTGCCCCTGTCCCCGCCTGGAGTGAGCATATTCCTAAGGCCATGTATGACCATTTAAGGAATAAAGCTGACCTTCCTCAGAAAAGTAGGAATATGTATTTAGCGCAGAATAAGGCAGTGATCGACGATATTAATAACATCAATCTAGACAATTTTCGCAGCGTCTCAGTTGTAGAGTATTTTTGTGATCCACTATGTAGCTATTCGTCCAGTGATGGCACTCCATATTATTTCGATAAGCATCATCTCACCTTAACCGGAAGTAATATTTTATCTCCGTTATTCTCTCAAATAATCAGAGAGTTGTAATAGGCACACTTAGCTGGATTATTTGGGGGAATAGCCTTTTCTCCCCATAGACCAGCCTTTAAGTAGCCCTTTATGCCATTAATATCCGCAGTGTTGTTTTTCACAGGGAATGCCGTCGTTATCACCGTCCATCTTAGTTCCCAGGCAGTTGTTAATGTAGAAGTTGGCCTCTGCACATGATTCCATCTGGCTGCAGTGTTGTTTTCCGGCTTCGCAGTGGAAATTCTCTTTAGGCGGAGTCCAGGATATCTGTTTAGTGGCAGGTTCCTGGTAGAAACTCTCTTTCGGCTGAGCCCTGGGTATATGCTTGGCGGCTGGTTCCTGACGGAATTCAATGGTGACTTGGGCTGGGGTGTTTGATTCGGCGGTTATGGCTTCATATCGTTTAAAGCCGAATACCCCAAGCCCTAGAATGATCAGCAATGGAATGAGCATGACACTGGATGATTTACTTTGGTGCTGGCTGTTTCTGCTTTGGCTTTTGGGGATTTGATTGGTGCTACTTGCATGTCTGGGAGCGCTTGAAGCTGAAACAACTGCGATACCTTCTATGCTGGCCTTGATGGCTCTGAGCTTGCCATCGACTTGTTGCTGAGTCCTATATTCTATGGAATTGAGCTTAGTGTCTGTCATTTTGATGGGGTTTGTTTTTATAAGGGGGCGATGGGGGATTTTAAGGTTTTGGTCTTGGTCTTGATTAAGTCGCTAGGTATGCCCCATCACTCTCCAGACTAGGGTCAAAGCTGAGGAAAAAAGGTAAAACGGACGCAAGTTAGCTCGCGTCCGTTTTATATGCCATTAACCAGCAAGTACGTTATCTTCTGGATATTTTAGTAAGGTAGGTTTTGGCTTGGCTAACAAATAAGCCAGTGTCAGAGGTCCTATACGACCTATCACCATCACTACTATCATTATGTACTTACCCGCTTCGGATAAGTTGGCAGTCAAACCAGCAGTTAAACCCACGGTTGCAAATGCCGAGATAGTTTCGAACATAATCTGCTCGAAAGGTGCATTCTCTGTGAGCATAAGAGCAAACATGGCTAATGCTAATATGATGCCACTAATGACTATGATGGCTAGGCATTTAGTGACGGTTCTAGAAGGCACAGTTCGTTTAAATAGGATGACATGAGGACGTTGTCTCAGAAAAGACCAGGTGGCAACCGCTACAACGACAAAGGTAGACACCTTTATGCCTCCGCCTGTCGATGTGGAGCCTGCGCCAATCAGCATCAGAATGATCATGATAAAAAATGCCCCCTGAGTGAACATCGAAATATCGACACTGTTGAAACCTGCCGTTCTAGCTGTCACTGACTGAAAGAAGGCCACTAACCATTGTTGGCCTAAATCTAGCTGACCCAGGGTATTAGGGTTGTTATGTTCCAACAACCAGAACATCAAGGTGCCGAATATGAGCAGGCAAGGGGTGGCAAGCAGCATTAGCTTAGTGTGTAATTGTAAATGGTGAAAACCATTAGAAAAATTTCGCCTAATATCCGAAATAACCGTGAAACCTAGACCACCAGATATTATCAGGCCTGCTATGGTGAAGGTGATCATAGGATCTGTGGCATAGGAGCTCAAACTATCAGAAAACAGTGAGAACCCTGCATTGTTGAAAGCTGAAACTGCATGGAAAAGAGCGGCAAATAATCCCTGTTTCCAGCCCATTTCGGGCACCCAACGTATGGCTAGGAAAATAAAACCTAACAATTCGGCGATAATAGCGAAAACTATGATGTGCTCAACTAAGCGCTTGATATTAATTGACTTATCTTGACCTAAGGCTTCCTTGGTCAATGCCTGCTGGCGTAGGCTTAGTCGTTGGCCGAACATATAGAGTAAGATCGCAGAGAGTGTCATCTGGCCTAGGCCACCTATCTGCATCAAGAACAGCAATAATATTTTACCACTTGCCCTGAAATGCGTACCTGTATCGACAACACCTAAGCCGGTGACACTGATCGCCGAAGTCGCTGTAAATAGGGCATCGGTAAAGCTTAACCCAGTCACAGAAAATACCGGCAGAGTCAGTAGTAATGCTGATGGAAATAAAATAGCGAAAAAACTGCACAAAATGATCTTAGGTTCAGACCATTTCACACCGGACTTTTCAGCCTTAATAGGGAAAAAGGTATTCCTGTGTGCTATGAATCTCATCGTCGTCTTAATACTTCAATTAATTTTTCTTTCTGACCGGTTAAAATCAAGATGTCATCTTTTTCGAATAGGGTATCCGGTAACGGGTTTTTATCCACCACTACGCCGCGCTTCAATGCCAATAAATTAATATCGCTGCTTTGATAACAGGGATGTTCAATGAGTTTACTGCCGTAGTATTTTTCATAAATACCTATCTCAGCCAATGCGATACCTGAGCCCAGATTGATAAATTCAAAAATATGATGATCTAACATGTGATGGGCTATTCTGATCCCCATGTCGCGCTCGGGTTGCACCACTTTATCAGCACCTATCTTAGTCAAAATTTTCGCATGGAACTTATTTTTAGCTTTAACCCAGACAGCTTTGACCCCAGCTTCTTTCAGTATGAGTGTGGTCAGTATGCTCGAATTTACGTCTTCACCTATTGCCACCATGGCCAGATCGTATTCATCGAGTTTCAACTCAGATATGGTGTCTTCATCGGAGCAGTCGGCTACTATGGCCTGGGTTACGAATTCTGCTGCCTTACGCACGTTTTTCTCATCGATATCGATGGCGAGTACCTGGGCTCCTTCTTGACTCAACTCATGGCAAAGTGCCATGCCGAATCTACCTAAACCAATAATAACAATATATTTATTTTCAGAGGCCATGTTTAATCTCAGATTGTTTTTGCCATAAAATGAAACATACTTATGCATGTTTTTGGCGTAAGTAATAATAATCGTGACGGATATTGCCCTCTATGATTCTATTTGTCTAGCCGGGCATTATAATTTGCGATCTTGCCTTAGGTAGGGAGGGCTAGGGGCGGAGGTCTTTGATATATGATTGGCTATTTGGTGAGATTGCTATGAATAAATTCTTGGCTGTTGAGGCTGTAGGTTTATTTTTGCTTCTGTAGCTTGGGGTTTATGTTCTGCTGCTTATGCTCTAGAGCTGGGCTAGCTTTGGCGGATCTTAGTGGAGTATGCCTGCAGGTTTACAGTACAATTTACAGTGCCAGTATATGAGTTGTTTCTGTTTACTCTAATGCCTCTCAAGAAAGAACAAGGCCAGCCACAAGTCTGATTACAATGAATTGTGGCTGACATTATTAACTATTTTGATCTGCTTTTATAAGAAGCACTTTAACTGTTTGGGCTTATTTATCTAGTTGGGCTTTTGCGGCTTCAACTTTTGAGAAATCCAGACCTAGTTCAACTACGGCTTCTTTTATCAGTGCAGGATTTTGCATGACCAGTGCCATCAGCTGTTGTAGCTTTTCTGGTGGAATACCTAACTGGCCGATTATGGCCATGGCTGCCATTGGGTTTTGGGTCAGAGTCTGGAACAGATCTTTAATCTGGGTGTCACTGACCTTGTGCTCTTTTAAGATTGCAAGAATGGGATTCATTGCGCTGCCTTATATGATGTGTAAGTTAAACAGGCGTCGATTCTATCATTCATCAAAGCGCATTCCTGAGCTTTGAAGAATAAATTTACCTGCTGACTATGAATTAGTATCTAAGGTGTTGTTATTTTTTTTTGATGAAACGTAAGCTCATATCTGAATAGGCGCTAGAGGCTTTAACCATCACTTCATAGATACCTTTTTCTGGGGCATTAAATGTGCAGACTTCGTCATTATTTTTACTCGAAGAGCCACAGTCATGGATTGTGGAGGTCGGGACGGCTTGGTATTTCACATATAAGTCTGCATCGCCGCTTCCGCCGGATAGTTGGAAGATTAATTTAGCCGGCGAGGTGGTGAGGTCATAATAGTAATACTGCTCGCTACCTAGTTTGCCTGCTATGGTGATAGCTGCTCCTTTCACCAGTTCTTTGGGGGCGATGGTCACTTTAGCTATCAAGGATACACCGCTTGTGACTGTGCTGCCATCGACCATCACATGATATCGACCAGCTTGTGGCGAGCTGTATAAGCAGGTTTCTTGGTTGTTATTCTTAAATGGCCTACAGTCATAATCTGCAGTTGTTGGTGCGGTCCCCAGTTTCACATACAAGTCGCCATCTCCGCTCCCCCCAGAGGTTGCTATCGTCAGTTCCGATGCCTCTACATCAAGATCATAATAAAACGTGAGTTTCTCAGCCAGTTTATTCGTGATAGTGATGGCTGTACCGTCGGATAATGCTTGGCCTGAGGGGTCAATAGTGACAGTACAGCGAGTTCCACCATTACTTATAATTTTAGCCGTCACATCATTCATGAAGGTGATGGCGTGATCGGCTAATTTAGAATTGGTATCTTGAGTTGCAACGTTCCAGGTCCAGGCTCCACAAGCATTATTAACCCGGGTTATCCAGTCAACAGCCTTACTCAGTGGCCAAACACTTAGTCCCGAGTTCCAGGTATTACCCAGAGGCATAAACATGTGGCCTAGTGACTTATGACCCGCTCCATCGTCAACATAGCCATTTGAGCTTGCCTCAATGGACTCCACCATAGGCAGGTTTATATCGTTACTTACCGTTGAACGCCTAAGTGGGGTTGGATGACCAGAAGTATAATCTTCGTATCCGGGATTATTATTAATTAAGGGGACTTTTTGCCCCTTATTAAAGGCCAGGATGACAGCAGGATTGGCCGCTTTGGTTATCTTGTGTAGTAAAGGAATGTTGGCACAACTAGAATGATCAAACCACCAGCCGTCAATCAAGCTGCCATAACGCTGTGCATACTCAGCAATAATCACTTCGGCGTAGGCTTTTTTATAATTATCATCTGAGGCGGAACCATATTTGTTGGTGACCCATTTCGCCCAATTGGTCATGCTTTTAGAGCTCCAGTGTCCATTTGCATCTTGCACACCATCGAAGGCATATGCAGCGCCATGCTTTAACATGGCGGGACCTTGAGTGGCTGCGTAGGCGATGACTTTAATACCTGCCGCGTGAAAGGCTTTAGCCAGCTCCCCAAATAGATCTCTGTCGGCATTGGGTGTCGAATCTGGGTTTAAAGTGGTCAGTATAGAATGGGGAGCAAGGTAAGCATCTCCATGTGCTGCATCACTCAAGTTAAAAATCACGTAGCTTATACCGTCAATGGTTTTAATCTGATTAACCAGAGTATCGACATCATAATTTTCGATATTATCTTTTCGATCTGCATTAATTCTAAAGCCAACCCCGACCTTGCCCTCCATCCAGACGGCTTTACTCTCTGTGGCGTGAACTTTTGGGGCCGATATAAGCCCAAGGATTAAAGTACACAAGATGCACAGTATTTTATTATTATTCATTTAATTCTCTTCTACTGGGTTAAATAGCACCGCTTATATTAGCTTGTGGTGATTAACGGTATCAGTGACTTTACCTGTTTCTTTTATTAATGTTAACCGTATGTGCTGATTTGATGGGTGTTTGCTTGTTATATCAACTGCACTCAGGAATTCATCTTTAAAAGCATCAGGGCAGAGCAGATTAATGGCTTATTTAACTGCTGGCTTGCTTGTACCTTTCTACAAAAGCTGCCGCTTTAGGTATACTGGTATTCATTTCTATTCTTTTTTAGCCCATTGACTAAACTGGCAGACATTATGATTATTTTTACGACCAACTTAGGTGACATTGAGATTGAGCTCGATTTCGAACGTGCGCCTGTGAGTGCGAAGAACTTCCTTAAATATTGTGAGGATGGCTTCTATGAAGGCACTATTTTTCACCGTGTGATTAAGGGCTTTATGGTCCAGGGCGGCGGCATGACTGTCGATCTGGAAGAGAAGCCCACACGTGCGGCAATTGTTAATGAAGCCAATCGTGGCCTTAAGAATGTCAAAGGCACTCTAGCCATGGCTCGCACCGATGCACCGCACTCAGCCACCGGCCAATTCTTTATCAATCTTGGTAATAACGATTTTCTCGATCACACTGGGACTACCAATGACGGTTGGGGCTACGCCGTATTCGGTGCTGTCACTTCAGGTATGGACGTGGTTAGGAAGATGGAGAAGGCCAGAACCACCTCGAAGATGGGACACGATGATGTGCCGCGCGAACCTATTATCGTCGAAAAAGTCACGATTAATTACCCGGATAAGCGCTAGGTTTTAATCTTGTTTCAATGCTAAGTAATATGGTTTTTAACCATTACTTAGCATTTGGCGGAATATAATCTTATTATATTTTTTAGCCTTAGCGTCGGCTGCCTAATCTAGCTGCTGGGCAACATCTCTGCTGGTATTATTCTGCTACGGAGTCGTTGAGATGATCAATAATTAACTTTACTCAATGAGTTATAGACATATATCTTCTGCAGAATAATTCATCCTAAACGACAGAAAACTCCCCCATGAAAAAGATATTAATTCCTATATTAATAGCACTTGGTGTTAGTGGTTGTGACGCAGGTAAGCTAGATATCACTGACCTTAATCAAGATCAAAAAGATCAGCTTGGTCAAATCGCCAGCGATTACTTAATCCAACACCCTGAATTTTTGATAAAAGCATCGGAGAAGTTAAACCAACAGAAAAAAGCTGAAATGGCTCAACATTCTACTGAAACAGCTAAAGCCATGGTAAAACAGCTCACACAAGATGAAAAAACACCATTTATCGGTCCTAAGGATGCCAAGGTCAGTGTGATTGAGTTTTTTGATTATCAATGCGTATTTTGCGCGAAAATCACTCCAATTGTTAACCAGCTCATTCAGGACAATTCCGATGTGAAGTTTGTCTTTAAAGAAACGCCAATATTTGCTCAGCGCTGGGAATCTTCTCTGTATGCAGCGAAAATGGGTCAATGGATTTTCGAACAAAAAGGCAGTGAAGCCTATGCTAGTTATCACGATAACCTCTTTGCTACCGGCAAGAATGAAGGCAAGCTGACTAAAGAAGATATTGATAAACAAGCGCAATCTGCTGGTGTACAGGTAGCAGATTTTAAGATGAGTGAGCTGAAAGCCGATGGGATTAATGAAAATTTTCAATTGTTTTCTGAACTAGGATTTCAAGGGACTCCAGCACTTATCGTTATGCCGACGTCAAATCCAAGCATAGAAAATATAAAGATTATCGGTGGTTTTGATCCTGAAGGCTTGAAGGCGGCGATTGCGGCAATAAAGAAAAATATCTCATAGAGACTCAAGAGTAATCTAACTTGTATATACAGGCTAGCTTATACCAGCTAGCCTGTTTTCTTATCGCTTATCGCTTATCGCTTATCGCTTATCGAGCTTGCTCGTTGCTCTTTATTTAGTGTCGACCTATTGCCTATAAGACCTATGATCTGTGGCATAAGAGAACACAGAAGCATGCAGGCCATTAAGGCATATTGATGAGGAGTAAATACCTCTCCCAAGAGCAACATCCCAGCTGTGATCCCCGCAATTGGATTGGCAATGCCACCGAAAGTAAAATCGACCACAGTCATTCTCTGTAGTAACCAGACATACATAGTGTAGCCCAGGACAGTATTGAGTATTACTATCCAGAGTAAGCCTAAGCCATGAGTTAAGTTGAAGCTATGAAATGCCTCGATATAGATTTCTGGGGAGATAAGGGCCTGGATGCCGGCAGCAATCGCCAGTATGCCTCCGCCTAAGATCAGTTGCCATGTCAACACGCTCCACCAGTGGATACGGCTCCCCAGTGCTTTGGTTATGCTACTTCCCACTATGATACAGATGATAGCGCCGAGCATGGCAAGCATACCGAGGGGATTAAGACTTATGGATCCTGGATCGAATAATAACCATGCCAATACAATCAGCAAGAAACCGAAGATGGCTTGTATAGTCTTGGGTTGGGTCTTACTTACCATCCAGTGAGCGAGCATGGCAAATACAGGCACAGATATCATGCCGACACCGGAAATTGCCGAAGGCAAGGTTAGCGCCATCACGAAGATCAGGCTGAAGAAGGCCGCAATATTGATGCTTCCAAGTTTAAATAATATGCCCCAGTCACGTTTTTTAGGTATGTTAGGTTTCATCGCTAGCAAGATCAGCCCAGCTGGGAGTGCCCTGAGTGCTCCCAATAATAGTGGTGGCCAATCCGGTAGGCTAAATTGGGTCACTGCATAGGTGGTGCCCCAGAAAAACGCCGGGATCATCGCGAGTAATATATTCATAAAATAGTCCCAAAATCATTTTAAAGCTTAGGTCTAAGCTCATTTAAAAGTAAAGTATCTTCACGTGAAGATACTTACTAGTCTGCACCTCATTTTTTAATTTGTAAAGTACCTTAGCGTGAAGTATCTTCTTGTTAAGGTAAATTGCTTTGGGGCTAACTTAATACTAAGTACTTAGTTCAATAAAGCAGGCAAGAGTCGTAACCAAAATAATACTAGGATAAGACTAATGGATGGATTAGATCGTGTTGTGGCCCAGTGGGGGGAAGAGAAGCCCCAGTTAGATACCTTGCCCATGGAGTTGATCGGTAGATTAATGCGCTTGAGTAAGCATATTGAGTCACGAGTCGCCGAATGTCATAAGGCTTACGATCTTAAGCCCGGTGAGTTTGATGTGATTGCCACCCTGAGGCGATCGGGAGGCAAGTATTGTTTAACGCCGTCTGAACTCATAGATTCCATGATGCTCACTTCAGGTGCCATGACTAATCGTTTAAGCAGATTGGAGGATAAGGGCTTGATTGAGCGTGTACACAGTAAGGAGGATAGGCGCAGTGTTTCTGTGGCCTTGACTCAGCAAGGCGTGGTCTTGATAGATGAGGCGATAGAGGAGCATTGCAAAATGCAGCAAATCTTAGTGGCTTCCTTGTCTATGGCTGATAGACCCGAGCTCAATACACTATTAACCAGCTGGTTAGCTCAGTTTGAGACTTAATATTTGAATCCTAATATGGGAGAGGAACACAGCTAGCTTCTCGATGAGAACCACTAAGGTCAATATTCATTTATCTGTCCAAGCTGTATATACAAGTGCCTGAACCTCAGCTATTGCTCCAATTGGCTGCTGACTTAGGCGTGAAGTGACCCCTATGCTCAAATGCGAGCATATCTGACATGGCGAACTCCTTAAAGGCAAAGCCAGATGTTGAGTATAGTGCACACATTTCCAGGCGAGCGCATCAAACTGGCAGTTGAAGTTACAATCATAGCTCGCTCTAGGGCGTCATTTTGGACTCTATTAATGTCATTGGTGACAACTGGGTCTTGCCGAGTTCTCCAGATACTGATGCTAATCTCATCGCACTAGGTCAATCTGAGTATGTTATTTTTAGCGAACAGCTGAGCTGGTTTTTTAGGTAGTGATTAAGCGCATGTTTGCACCTAATGTCTATGCTGACTAAACTTTATTGAAAGCCAATTTTGATTATGTTTTCTCAGCATGGTGGGCAGTTGTGGTGATTCAGATAGGAGAAGTAGCTTCTCGTTTTATCGGGTTAATCTGCATCAGTCTTATGTCTGTGATTATCTTCACTCCATTGGCTTTCTCTGCCGATGATATTCAATTCCCTCTCAGAGAAAAATACCCCAAGATCCCCACTATATCTCATCAAGAACTGTATCGGCAGTTAGACTCGACCGTGTTGGTGGATGTCAGATCTAAATATGAATTCGATATCTTACATATTAAGAATGCGATCAATATTTCAATATCTAACGCTGGTTTTATCACTCGTTTGATGAAAATTAGAGAAAAGGATCTAAGAGCCATAGTGTTTTATTGTAATGGGATCACCTGTGTAAAATCCTATAAGGCTTCAGATAAGGCTATTAAGTTTGGTATCAAGGATGTTTCGACCTTTGATCTGGGCATTCTTGGTTGGACTAAGGCACATCCGGATGCGGCGGTATTGCTGGGTGAGAGCCCAGTTCCTCTGGATAAGTTAATCGATAATAAGTTACGTCAGGCTCATCTACTTACTCCAGATGATTTTGTGGGCGCAATAGGTAAAAATACCATGGTGATAGACATTAGGGAGCACTTTCAACGGGATGTGATTATATTGACTAAAATCACTCGGGTTGCGTCATCTGACAAAATACTCGGCTTAGTTAAGAAAGCAAAAAAGGATGGTTTGACCTTACTCATCTACGACGCGGTAGGTAAACAAACCCGCTGGTTACAATACCTGTTAGAGAAAGAGGGGCTACTGGAATATTACTTTATGGAGGGAGGCTTGCAGGGCTATCTTAAGGCTGATTTACCCCCTTCAGAATATGACTGAGCTTAGATCGAATTAGACTGATTCTCAATTTGAAAGTAAGTCTTAACTGAACAGTTCATCGAGTCGATACAGAATATGACTGAACTTAGATCAAATTAGACTGATTCTCAATTTGAAAGTAAGCCTTAACTGAACAGTTCATCGAGTCGATACAGAATATGACTGAGCTTAGATCGAATTAGACTGATTCTCAATTTGAAAGTAAGCCTTAACTGAACAGTTCATCGAGTCGATAGTATTGAAGCTTACTTGCTCCCGAGGTGTCTTCCTGACTCGCGATGTCACACATCTTAGCGGCAACTTGTTTCCCTGTGATTGGGCGGTATTTTTTCAGTCCAGGCAGTCGGCAGATAAGGGGAAGCAATTTGCTGCCTAGCTTCTCACCCAGTCTAACGTCTGTACGCTCACCCAATAACAACGAAGGCTGGATGATGCTGAGTCGCTGAAAGCCTAGCTCAATGACCTTAGTCTCTAATTCGCCTTTCATGCTTAAATAGGCGCTGTGACTGTTAGGGTTAGCACCACTAGAAGATACCAGCAAATAATGACCAACTCTGTTGATGTGGGATAATTTGGCGGCTAAATATTGATAGTCGACATCTACCTGTCTTTGGCGTTCGATTGAGCCTGCCTGCTTCAATGTGGTGCCCAAGCAGGAGAAGATAATGTCGGCGTTGAAGACAGATGAGTACTCTTCTAGTCGGTCAAATTCCACCACACAATTGGTGATTTTATTCGAGTCGTACTCTATGGGGCGCCGAGTTATCGCAACTAGCTTATCTATATAGGCTGATTGACTTAGCTGCTCGACAAGCTCACGGCCTACGACTCCGGTTGCGCCCAATACTAGTGCGGTTTGTCCCATAATCAATTCAGCCTGTTACTTTCAGTGTTATTTATCATACGCTCATTCTCAGCTGCTGAGAATTGAGACCTAAGAGGCCTATACTCCTGTTTTTGCGCGCTAGTGTCGAATAATCGCTTAGGTGATAGCAGGGAAATCCCTATGTTGATCATATTCAAGGTCAGTGTCGGTCAATATCTTGCTAGGGCTTATCTGGTCCAGTTGTGTGACTAGCTGCCAGCCAGAGCTATTTTGGCATAAGCAGTACTGGCTATATTTCCCTATGAAATAATTGAACTTAAATATAGATATTTAGCTTACTTTTGATGATTCAATGGATTTTACTTAGATTCATTATTGAAACGATAACTGTGTTGCGGATTCTGTTGGTTTTTCAATAAAATATCCCCTTGGTTTACTTCTCTGTGCTAAAAATAACTCATCCAATGATTCAAGAGGCAGCGCCATGCTAGCAGTAAATGAGTATTTCGAAGGGCAAGTTAAATCTATCGGATTTCAGGGAAAGGATAAACCGGCATCTGTCGGTGTGATGGAACCTGGCGATTATGAGTTTGGTACAGGGGCACCGGAAGTCATGATAGTGGTATCTGGCGCATTGACCGTGTTATTGCCAGGCAGTGATTGTTGGCAGACTTATCATGCCGGAACTCAATTTGATGTGGCTGGTGATGCTAAATTTCAGGTGAAAGTTGAGACACAAACTGCTTACCTCTGCCTGTATGGTTAACCCTTAGAACGCTTGTTACGGGTTAGGGATTTAGGCTATTGCTTAGCGAAATAAGCTAACTTGTAACAATGAGGCTAACCTAAACCCGTTAGCCTCTTGTTATCACTTCACTTCGAGCCGATCTAAGGTATAAGTTCTATGTTCTGTGGCATAAGAGAGCAAGCCATGGTGGCTTCCTTGTCTGTGTTCGCTAGCCGAGCTCAATAGACCATAAAAACCTGGCTGGCTCAGTTCAGTCTAAAGCCAGAACGTTCACCGGGGTCATGACCTCTCCCACAAACCGCAGTGCCTTCAATATCCAGCAGCAAAGATAATATTGACCAGGGATAAACTTCATCTTAATGGCGTTCACCTGGCCTGATGCCAGTGAGCTGTGATCGCTATATTTTAAAAGATAACCTCAGATGTTGAGTATAGTTCAGAGCTCTTTAGCGATGAATGAATTGCTTGATCATAAACTTGCAATATTTCCTTCATGGTTTAGTCAACTTCTCCCCATACCCTGTGGGAAAACATAATGAGAATGGTGATCAAGCTATGTCTATAAGACGGATAACCGACAATCAATCTCAACCTCAGGTTAACTCAGGTTCGCTGCTAAAACACAGCTTCAATGCCCTTTGGTTATCAGATATTCATCTTGGTAGTAAAGATTGTAAGGCCGAATATCTGTTGCAGTTCCTGAGACAGACTCACACCGACTCCCTATATTTGGTCGGCGACATAATAGATATCTGGGCGATGAAGCGGCGGGTGTATTGGCCCGAGTCCCATAATCAGGTGTTGCAGCAGCTGCTTATCATGGCCAAAAATGGCACTAAGATCATTTATGTACCGGGTAATCATGATGAACCATTCAAAGCCTATGTTGGTTTTAATCTGTGGGATGTTTCTATTGCCAAGGAGCATATTCATACCACACTCGGTGGCCACAAAATTTTAATGCTTCATGGCGATCAGTTCGATTCTCAGGTTTGTGTAGGCAAGGCGTTAACTAGGCTAGGAGATCGACTCTACGATCTCTTACTGGTACTCAACAGGCTGCTGCACAGAATCCGTACTCACCTGGGTTACCCTTATTGGTCATTGGCCAGCTATATAAAGCTCAGAGTTAATAAGGCGCAGCAGGCCATTGGCCTGTTTCGTGCCGCTGTTGTCAGTTATGCCCAAGATCAAGAGGTCGATGGGGTGATATGTGGTCATATTCATCAGCCGGAACTGTCTCAACAGGGCAAACTCTTTTATGCCAACGACGGTGACTGGGTGGAAAACTGCACCTTTATCGCCGAGTCGGATCGCGGAGAGTTACAGCTCCACAAGTGGGATGAACAGACAAACACCTCATTTGTTACCGCATCAATCTCATTAAACAATAAGTGTAAATCATTAAAGCAGCAGGTTGCCTAGAGAGGTTCAAGGATGATATTTACCGTCGATAATATGGTTGAAAAAAACTTACCTAAGCTGAATCAAACGCCTTGGCTGGCAGCTCCGACTAAGGCCATACTCAGGTATCTACTCAAAGAGAAAGAGTGTAATGACATTGCCGCCGAATATGCCTATCTAAAAGGCGTCGACTTTGTTGAGCAAATCTTAGCTAATTTTAATTTTACTTACTCAGTGCCCAGCAGTGAAATTGAGAATATCCCCAGTGAAGGGCGGGTGGTGATTTATGCTAACCATCCCATAGGTTCCTTAGATGCACTGGCCTTGATCAAACTCATCAGTAAGGTAAGACCCGATATCAAGGTTGTCGCTAATGAGCTTTTGATGGCGCTGGAGCCTCTGCATTCCATATTATTGCCGGTACGTAACATGACCGGAGGAACGCCAAAAGAGCATCTGGAAAACATTCACCAACATCTGCGGGGAGAGGGAGCCGTGCTTATCTTCCCTTCGGGAGAAGTTTCTCGTCTCAGGCCCTATGGAGTGACCGACTTGCACTGGCATAGCGGTTTCCTGAAAATAGCCAAGGCCTGTAACTCGCCTCTGTTACCCATTTATGTGGATGCTAAAAATTCGGCGGCATTTTATGGTGCTTCCATGATCTACAAGCCACTAGCCAGCCTGTTATTGGTCAAAGAGATGTTTAAGCAGGCCAAGCGCACCATGCCGATTAGGATAGGGCAATTGATCCCTAAAGAGGCTGTAAACAGCAATGACTTCCCCTTGAAGACCAAGGTAAAACTGCTGAAAAGTCACCTTTATCGTATCGGCAAGAATCTTAGTCCCTTGTTCACCACCCAAAATGCCATCGCTCATCCTGAGTCCAGAAGTGAATTACAGCAGGCACTCAAGGCCTGTGAGTTACTGGGGGAGACCAGTGACAATAAGCAGATATTTCTCTATCAGCATTCAGGATCTAACCCAATAATGCGCGAGGTGGCGCGACTCAGGGAAGTGGCATTTAGGGCGGTTGGTGAAGGCAGCGGTAAGCGTCGTGATACCGATAAATATGATGCTTATTATCAGCATATTATCCTTTGGGATAGAGAAGCGTTAGAGCTGGTGGGCTCGTATCGGTTTGCCAGTGTTAAACAAGTTCATCAGCAAATAGGTACAGAGAGCTTGTATAGCCAATCTCTATTCCGATATTCCGATGAATTTAATTCTTATTTTGAACAGGGATTAGAGATGGGACGCAGCTTCGTGCAGCCCAAGTATTGGGGCAAACGCAGCCTGGATTATCTTTGGATGGGGATTGGGGCCTATTTAACCAAGCATCCCGAGATCCGTTATCTGTTTGGTCCGGTTTCCATCAGTGATCAGTTACCTGAGCAGGCTAAAGAGATGCTGGTATATTTCTACCAGACTCAATTTAAAGGGGGGGCCGACTTGGTTCGCTCTAATTCACCTTACACTTTTACTAAGGCGCGAGAATCTCAATTAGCGCAATGGTTCGATGGGCTGGATTATACTCTAGGCTTCAAAGTGCTAAAGCAAACCTTAGCCAGCATGAATACTGCGGTGCCGACGCTCTATAAGCAATATGGCGATCTATGCGATCCAGGTGGGGTGCAGTTTCTGGATTTCGGTATCGATGCTGAATTTGGTGATTGCATAGATGGTCTGGTCTTAGTGGATCTACAAAAACTCAAACATAAGAAGCGTAGCCGTTATCTGGATTGCCACAGGTCCGAACTGAATGTGAATTCGGAAGATGTGATTATCGTTAGGTAATGATTCTGATAGGTATCAGCTAGCGAGTATCTCTTTATTGGCAGTATTCAGTTTATGAAGGGTCCAGTCAAGGTTAGCTAATGGGGGCAGGATTTGTTATTTTATTCGCTACATCAGTGAAAAATAAACAAAAACTAACTTTCCAGGAATTGAGTATGGGCGAACATATAGTCATTTTAGTTATTGCATTGGTTGTGCTGCTCTATGGCTATATCTCTAAGGCATTATCCCAGAAAAATATATCTGGTCCCATGATGTTTACCAGCTTCGGACTATTGCTCTCTCCCTTCGGGTTTAATATTACTCAGGTGGAGGTCAATGCCGAATTTGTGACGATTATCGTCGAAATTGCTCTGGTGCTTGTACTTTTTGCCGATGCGGCTTTGCTGGATCTTAACTTGCTGCGAAAATCCTGGAAGATCCCCGCCAGGCTGCTGTTTATTGGTCTGCCAATCACTATTCTTGCTGGTACCTATGTCGGGAGTTTGATTTTCCCCGATGAACCTCTGATCTATCTTATTTTGTTAGCCTTATTACTCACGCCTACGGATGCGGCACTGGGTAAGGCTGTGGTGTCTGATCCTAACGTGCCGAAGAAGATACGCTCCAGTATCAATGTGGAGAGTGGCTTAAACGATGGTATCGTCTTCCCTCTAGTATTAACCGTAGTGGCCATGATCAGCAGTGGCCTGACTCAGGCCGCTGATAGCTCTTGGGTTGGCTATGTGTTCGAGCAGATCATATTCGGTGCCTTGGTTGGCGGCGCTGTAGGTTATCTGGGCACTACCATTACGGTTAAAGCTGTAAAAAACAATTGGATGGAGTCAAGTTATCAGAACTTGATCCCCATAGCATTAGCCATACTGTCATTTTATCTGGCGGAGTCTCTGTCGGGTAATGGCTTCATCGCGGCTTTCTTTGCCGGGCTTTATGCCGGTAATACCTGTGAGATAAGCAGACAGCATATCGAAGATTTTGCCGAAACCGAAGGCGAGCTGTTTGTCTTGGTGAGTTTCTTCCTGTTTGGACTGGCGTTTGTGCCTATCACCTTGGCTCATATCAGTTTAGACGTTGTCCTCTACGCCTTCTTAAGTCTAACTGTGCTGCGTATGCTGCCGGTTATCATCAGTCTAATAGGTGCCAAGTTGGACCTGTCGACCATGTTCTTTATCGCCTGGTTCGGGCCTAGAGGGATAGCTTCTATCCTTTATGTGTTGATCGTGGCCCATGAGATGGGCTCAATAGACGGCTTTGAGACCGTCTATTCTGTAGTAACTGTGACCGTATTGATGAGTATCTTTGCCCATGGATTGACGGCACAACCCTTAGCTAATTGGTATGCCAAGTCTCATAGGGAAGATAACTAGCTGTAATCCTATCATCTAGAGTTAACAAGTTTAAAGGAGCTATATATCGCTCCTTTAAACTTTATAAGCCTTTAATAAAAAATACTTTTAAAGTTAATAGGTAATGTTTGAAATAATTCCAAATATTAAAAACTAATTAATTAGCTGATCCTAATTTGATGATTTGTTAGCATTAAAACTAATTCGTTAGTTTTAAACTTTCCACTAATTATAAATTATCGGATGGGACCATGGCGAGAAAGAAGCAAGCTGTATTGACCGATTCAGAGCAGGAGATCATGGAGATACTCTGGTGCGTTAAAGAAGTCGAGGTACGTGATATCACCGATGAATTGTCAAAATCTAAAGTCGTCGCCCATAACTCAGTGCAGACCATGTTTGAGCCTCGCTGAGTAAATACCATTGACATATCGAGTATAAAACCAGTTAATGATAGTAATTACCATTCGTATTAAGTGGTCTGTATGTGCCAATGTTTTCCACAGTTTGATAGTCAAGATCCTGCCATCAATGTGCTACGTCATAAGATCCGTCATGGTGAAGAGGTCGATAACCCTAGCCTGGTTTTGATCTGGTTTTCCATGGAACTAACCCTTATGGGAGCCTGTAAACATGCTGCTTGGTCACTCCATGTGGCAGAGTATCGATTATTGCTCGATACTTTAGCTGATGACATGCTCGAAGGGCATTGGCGTTTGTGGTGCTTGGATAACATCTATAAACCTTTATGTGCCTTGTCTAGACTGGTTGATAGTGACTCTCAGAAACAAGAGTTAGAACAACTTTTCTATGAGCTAAGAGTGACTAGCCAGTTTTTCCAATCTGGTTTAGCCCACTGATTGAACTAATTAGTAAGTAATAATGGAAAGGAAGATCATGACTACACGTATTGAAAGAGACAGTATGGGAGAGCTAGAGGTGCCAGCTTCGGCGCTATATGGAGCTCAAACACAGCGAGCGGTGAATAACTTTCCTATCAGTGGCAAGAGAATGCCCGAGGCATTTATTCGTGCCTTACTCCTGGCCAAGTCAGCTGCGGCTCAGGCTAATGCCAAGCTGAAGTTGCTGCCACAAGATATGGCTGATGGTATCTCAGATGCTGTGTCTCAGTTACTCGATGATAAGGCCATGATGCAGCACTTCCCGGTGGATGTGTTTCAAACTGGCTCGGGCACTAGCTCGAACATGAATGCTAACGAAGTATTAGCCACTATGGCCTCTAAAATTGCTAATCAAACCGTAGGGGCTAATGATCATGTCAATTATGGTCAGAGCAGTAACGATATCATCCCTTCCTGTATTCATATCAGTGCCGCCATGGAGTTGGATAATTGTTTATTACCAGCACTCGATCACTTGGTGAAAGTGATTAAGCACAAGGCCGCCGAAGTCGATCATCACATTAAGACGGGCCGTACTCACCTTATGGATGCCATGCCTGTGCGCATGAGTCAGAGTCTGCTGAGTTGGGCGAGTCAGATAGAACAGAATATAGATCTGATCCATGGGATTAAGCCGAGATTACAGAGTCTGGCCCAAGGAGGGACAGCTGTGGGGACTGGCATCAATGCCCATGCAGATTTTGCCGCGGAGTTTAACCATCAGCTCAGTCAGGCTACCGGCCTCACGTTTACTCCGGCAAGTAATTTTTTCAGTCATATTGGTACACAAGATATAGCTGTCTCATTATCGGGGCAGTTGAAAGCTGTGGCCGTATCTATGATGAAGATAGCTAACGACTTACGTTGGATGAATTCTGGACCATTAGCGGGATTGGGGGAGATAGAGCTCCAAGCCCTACAACCTGGTTCATCTATCATGCCTGGTAAGGTCAATCCCGTGATCCCCGAGGCGGCCACTATGGTCGCGGCTCAGGTCATAGGTAACGATAGTGCCATTACTGTAGGCGGTCAGGCTGGTAATTTTGAATTAAATGTCATGCTGCCCATGATAGCCGACAACTTACTTTCAAGCATAAGCTTGCTGGCGAATGTCAGTTACCTATTGGCAGATAAGGCTATAGCGACATTTAAGGTTAACGAGGCGCAATTACAGAAAGCCTTGGCTCGTAATCCTATTCTAGTGACCGCGCTAAATCCCATTATCGGTTATGAAAAGGCCGCAGAAATTGCCAAGAAATCCTATAAAGAGGGCAGGGCCGTGCTGGATGTAGCCGAGGAGGAAACTAACATTCCTCGTGAGGAACTAGAGAAACTATTAGATCCAGCCAAGCTCACCTTAGGTGGACTTTAATCCATTTAATTCAGAGGATAAAGGGAGAGGAAATAGATATTCAAGGGAGAGCTAGCTCTCCCTTATCTGGGTTTGTTTATCTTTAAATTGAAACTTGCTGCACATGTAGACGGTAAGAGAGATAAGCGCCGTGATGATTAGGTAGCGGTTCAGCAGGAGAACAGAGAAAGGATCTTTGCCTAAATTCTTTAACTCACTCACTAGCACTATCATGGATAGGGCAAAGATAATCCAATACTGATACTTGAGTCTTAGTGTCGATAGTGGTGCTGCACTGCAAGCAAGGTAGGCCAATAACCAGCCTAATATCGCGCCAAAGGCTATGTCTTCAGGCCAGTGTGCCCCAACCGCAATACGAGAAAGACCAACGGCAACCGCCAACATCAACACGCTTAGCTTGCACCATAGCTTATCGGCCAATAGCCAAATAACTCCCGCTAATGCGAAGGCTGTAGTCGTGTGTCCTGAGGGGAATGCATGCTCATAGCGAGCCTTACCTATTATATTGATTACCTCAAGCAAGGCTGCAGGCCTAGGGGCATCAAAATATTGTTTAAAAATGTGCACGCATATTGCGCACAGAAGAGTGGTGACTATGACTCGATATAGCCATTGGGGCTTATAAGTGAGGCAAATCAAGATCAAGGCTCCAGCTGTAATGCCGTCGCCAAGGTCGGTCACACTGAGTAGTAACCAGCTAGGTAGACTTGCACCAAGTTCATTGAACCAGTTGAAGGTGTCTAAATTGGTTTGGGCATTTAAGGTGAGAATATGGAAGATAAATAACAGCAGTAATACAGATAGGAAGCTGGTGTTAATTACTGAGCCATGTGGCTGTTTGGAAGCCTCAACTCGATTGAGTTCGTGTGTCGGTAACATAAACAGATACTCTTATTTTTATTATATGTAGTATTTTTAGTTTAAAGCGACAGGTTCGACCGGACTCTTGCGAGAAATGTAGGCCTGAAGCAAATTATTAACATAGACAAAAAATTAGCTGTCATATGTTGAAATCCGTTTCAGTCATTGAAAGTCTTATTTTAGAGGATGATTCTTTAACAACTCCATATTTAAACACTGTGGATGTAATGTCAATGTGATCAATGAGTTGCTAATGTTGGCGAGGCTTGCGTGGGAGGTGATAAGTTCTGTGATTTATATAAAATACCAGAGTTAATCAATGTTAATACGCAAAAAGGCGGAGGAAATATAGGATGTGGCGTATTGTTGGCTGATGCCACTAGTGTAATCAATTTTATCTTTACACTAGTGGGTAGCAAAAATGCAGGCTAACTTATTACCAGAGAAACCATCTTAAGTGGGTGATTACCGTCGAATGAAGGGAAGTCCTGATGGCAATCGAGCCAGGTATGGCTGGTAACTAAGCGGCCCTGTTTTTCGACACAACGAACCAGGGCATCGAACCAGGCATTGCGTTCGACCTTAGCGACATTGTTACAACAGACAATACTACCGCCCGGTTTTGTTGTCAGTAGTGCTGGCTTAAACAGGCTCTGATAGTCATTGATAAGATCGACGATACCGAAAGGACTCTTAGCGAAACGCGGCGGGTCGAGAAATACTAAGTCAAATTGAGTCCTAGGCATTTTAGGGTATTTAGGTAGCTTCTGGTTTCTACGTCCACCGACTTTAAGTCCAGCTAGCTGACGCAGGGCTGGGAAGGCATCACTTTGGACAAATTCACAGACATCACTGACATCATTAAGCTCGGCATTGGTTTTTCCTGCGGCTAATGCAAAGGATGAAAAATCTATATTCACCACCCTGCTGGCTCCGCCGACTGCAGCCGCAGTCCCTATGCCGCAGGTATAGGAAAATAGATTGAGTACGGTTTTATTCAGGCTGTTTGCCTTGACGAATTCACGACCCGCGCGCATATCCAGAAACAGTAAGGGATCTTGTCCCTCATGTCTGAGCTTAGAGGTAAACTTGATGCCATTCTCATGCATCACCTGAGCTTGATTGGCGAAGTCATGGGTAATGACATCTAGTGTGTTCATGACTCGGGAATTTTTATCGGCGCGATCGTTGTAAATAATGGCTAGGTCTTCGACCTTAGTCAGCGACTCACTAATCTCTTTTAGCTCGTCTGCAGTCAATGTCTGGTGAAAACTCTGAATTAACCAAGCTTGGCCATATCTATCTATATTTAAGCCATTGATGCCTTCGACTGTGCCATGAAATACTCGGTAACAATCTGTGTTATTTTTTTTCGCTTGGACAAGCAAGTCTTGTCGCTTTTCGAAAGCTGTGGCTAATAATGTGGAGATAGACATGGTAAATAACTCGTTTAAATGGCTAATATTGATACTAGGTAGTCGTTGCCGCGCAATGATAGCAAAATTGAGCGCCAAAATCGGCGTTAGACATGATAAAAGGTGAGATGTACAGGCCTATGACTAGAATACAGAGAAAGCCAAAACTCGTTTTAGTACATGGTATTTTCAATACTGGATCTGTGATGACTTGGATGAGGAAGCAATTTGAGTCTCAGGGATTCGAGTGCTTCACCCCGACATTAAAGCCGTTTGATGGACGTTATGGTGTCGAGTATGCCGCCAAGAGCTTAAAGAGTCAGATAGAGCATGAATACGGTGAGAATCAAAACATAGTGATTATCGGCTTTAGTATGGGGGGAATAGTTGCTAGGTATTACCTGCAGAACCTGGATGGGTATGCAAGAACGAGTCACTTATTTACCATTTCTAGCCCTCATGCTGGCAGCTATATGGCTTATCTTCCTTATCCATCGAAAGCCATGAAACAGCTTAGACCTGATAGTGAACTGCTCCAGTCTTTAGATGAATCCGCAGACCGGCTCAATGGCCTTAAGCTGTATTCTTACAGAACATCAATAGACTGCACCATAGTGCCAAGTACCAGTTCACATTGGGAGCTGGCTGAGAATAAGAAGTTCTTCGTTGCTCTACATCTTTCTATGGTTTTCAGTAGTCAGCTCACTAATGAAATTCTAGCCCGGCTGAATGAGTAACTATTTCCCTCGCTTCCTCGCTTCCTCGCTTCCTCGTTTCCTCGTTTCCTCGTTTCTAGCTTCCAGCTTCCAGCTTCCAGCTTCCAGCTTCTGTGCTGGTAGGGATTAGGCTATACAGAATCATATACGTTCAGAATAAGGCGAGATTGAAATATCCCTAGGCCTAAGGTTCGGCCTAGGGATAGGGGCTAGGCTCTGGCCTATGTTTGTGCTTTTATCCATTGCTCGACATCAGCCTGAACCACAGACATAGGTCTGGCACCTGGCAGTAAGATGAGATCATGGAAGGCTCGGATATCAAACTGCTCTCCCAGAGCTTGCTGCGCCTTGGCTCTGAGCTCGACCAGCTTCAACATACCAAGCTTGTAGCCCAGGGCTTGACCCGGCCAGGCAATATAGCGGTCGATGGCTGAAGTGACCTCTTTCTGGGTCGAGCCTGTCGCCTCGGCAAAATATTCTATGGCGTGCTGGCGAGTCCACTTCTTATGGTGAAGTCCGGTATCCACCACGAGTCTCGCGGCGCGGTAAGCTTCGGCCTTGAGTCGACCTAAGTTGCCCCAAGGATCGTTTTCATACATGCCCATCTCCGAGGCTAGTAGCTCGGAATATAGGGCCCATCCTTCGATATAGGCATTGAATGAAGCGTTTTGACGCATCAGGCCTATATCTGTTTGCAGCATGTTGAGGGCTATCTGGAAATGGTGCCCAGGAACAGCCTCATGGTAAGTGAGCGTCTTGAGGCTGTACTTAGAGATAGAGGTCATATCTTTAAGATTGATAAAGAAGACGCCGGGTCGACTAGCATCGAGCGCCGGTGGTATATAGGAACCTCCTGCCGCACCAGCTTGAGTTTCAATTGGCACACGCTTAACTATCACCTCTTGTGGCGGCAAAGTAGAGAATAGCTGGGGTGCCTTAGTCATCACCAGAGCGATATCTTTACTAAGATCCTTAGCAATTGTTGACGGCCTGCATCTGAATTCTGGTATAAAAAACGTGGTTCACTGCTGAGCTGTATCATGCGCTCACCAACACTTCCCTTGTCGTAACCATTAGCTTTTAAGATGCTGTCCATCTCGCTGGTGATGCGGTTAACTTCTTCGATACCTAACTGATGGATCTCATCCGCACTTAAATCAGAGTCAGCCAAATAGGTGATGTCATGTTGATAGAAAGACTCACCATTAGGTTGAGCCCAGATGCCTACATCAGTTGGTGCTTTTTGCTCTAAACTGGTCATGAGTAAGCTAACTTTACGATAAGCTGGATAGATTTTTTCACCGACTAGTTTAGTCGCTTGTGCAACTAAGTCTTGCCTGTGTTTATCATTTATCTTAGCTGTATTAGTGAGTTTTTCTTCGAAGCTTGTGACTAAGGCGTGTTCACTAGCAGGTTTTGCGACGAAATTAGCGAGATACTTGAGGGTGTTGGTAAATAGTGGCTTGGGAAGAATGACACCGTTAGTGGCGTCGGCTTCAACTTTAGCTTTTACTTGTAGGGTCATTTCTGCCAAGGCGCTCAAGCGGCTTAGATAGTCTTGGGCATCGCTTAAATTTGAGATGGTCTGCTGATCGGTCAAAATAGCGGGTATATCGATCAGTGGACCACTAATTTGGTTGACTATGTAAGGTAAGTGACCGGCCCAGGTATCGATATAACCAGCGTTAAATGTCCTATCGCCGGCGTAGTAACTAGCGATTACTTGGTTGACGACGACATGGCGTTTGTCATCATCCGATAAATTTGCGGTATCTATGCTGGCTAGCTCTGATGCCCAATGTTGCATCTTTTGCTGCAATGCCTGCATACCTGCTGGAGAGTAATCGGGCAGTCGCTGCTGAAAGTCTCCGCCAATGTCTGAACTGAGATTTAAAGAGGTGGCTAATGCCGGCTCAGCTTGGATGAAGTCTTGGGTGAACTGGGCCACCTTAAGGTCAATATTGGCGCGTTTGTTTATATCGACCTCAGGTGTTTTGACTAGCTTGTCGCTGGTTTTAATTGTATTTGGTGTAGCTTCAGTCTGATCATTAGTGCATCCAAACAGTGCCACTAGAACACTGAGACCGATAAGGCTTTTGGTAAACATGGATTATCCCTCTTTATCACGTTTTTTATATTTTTGTGAACTATACCCTGATTTGGTGGTAAGCGGCATAGCTTAAAAAATATAGTGCTATCCTTTTCTACAGCTAAGGGGAAATCTGGCGTTCTCAGGTATAATTTTCTGTTCGAATAAAGGCTTAGGTTGCAATTCGTGTGTGTGGGAGGCTGATAAGTGTTGAACAAGATCCAAGTTAAAATGACAAAGGATGGCTCACATACCCTGATGAGTTCACTGTTTGATGATAGTTATCATGCTCATAATGGTGCAATGAGTGAGTCCGAACATGTCTATATTCAGTCCGGGTTTGAGCAGCTAAAGCCTGAGTTTAAGGGAGTCAATATTTTAGAGTTAGGTTTTGGCTCTGGCATGAATGCCATCCTGACGCTGAAAAGTGCTTTGGCTAAGACAGGTAAACTAGTGCGACCTATCCGTTTTACCAGTATCGAGGCCTATCCCATACCCATGGAGATAGTGGCACAACTCAATTATAAGGCCAGTTTCAGTCCTCAAATTGCCGAATTATTCGATAAACTACATCAAGCACCCTGGGATCGCGATGTGGAGCTAATCCCAGGTTTCGTGCTGCATAAGGTCTATGGCAAGTTACAGGAGTTTCGAACGGGAGATGACAGTATCAATTTGGTTTTTTATGATGCCTTCACACCCAGTAAGCAGCCTGAACTTTGGCTACAAGATAACTTCGATCGCCTTATGCCCATGATGCAAGTGGGTGGCATGTTGGTGACCTACTGCGCTAATGGTCAATTTAAGCGAAACTTAAAAGCCGCTGGCTTCAAGGTTAAAGCCTACCCAGGGGTACTTGGCCGCCGGGAGATGACTCGCGCCTGGAAATAACCTGCACATAGAAATCGTAACTTACAGCTTAAAGTGGAATATTGATGTGCTACTAGCAAATAATGGTCAATTTAAGCGAAACTTAAAAGCCGCAGGTTTCAAGGTCAAAGCCTACTCTGGCCATGTATTTAGTGATTAGGGCCGCCGGGAGATGACTCGCGCTGGGAGATGACCAACACATAGCAATCGTAACTTACAGCTTAAAGTGGAATATGGATGTGCTACTGGCAAATAAGGGGCTGTTTACGCGATAAATGGTATCTAAATAGGCTCCAGCCTTATTAGTTTGTAACATTTGGTTAACTGAACTTTCTTTTTGTTTCAGAGTCGATAGATTAAGCGCTTAAGTATTTAGGCTATTTATATGGATCGTGTTGGGATCTAAAATGGAGTTAGTTGTAGATGGAAAAAATAATAAGCCGTTTCTTTCGTTTATCGGTGCTTGCTGCACTATCTGCCGTAGTAGTTCCTGTTATGGCTATGGCATCGTTTGGCGTGAATGCCGCTTCTCAAAATTCAGCTGTCACATTGGAGTCTCACAGCGTTGAAGTCAGTTTCAAGCTGACTCATCCCATATTGCCGGCCAATTTGTTATCGGCTAGTGGCAAGGAGTTAATCACCTTTGGCGTGGATGATTTCCAGCAAAAGTGGTTGAGTGTTTTTACTTTCGATAAACTCAAGGGCAAGTATAGCGAGTCGTTAAAAGTTAAACTTCCCGATGAGCTTTCCAGCTTCGATTTGACCGGACGCGACAAGGATAATTCGTCGACTGATGCTAATACTAATGCTAATGAAATTCAGCAGTTGATGTTCTTATCGAGTAAGCATTTAATTAGATTCGTTCCCAGTGATAAGTCAAACCCCTTCCAAATCGTAGCCGAAATTAGTTCCATGTCGCTCAAGCATAGACCCGACTATATCAGTGACAGTGATTTTATTCGGGATCTCAATGGCGATGGTCTGGATGACATCATCATTAGCGACTTTGAACGGGTTGAGATTTTTATCGCACAGACCGACGGCAGTTATCACAGGCAACAACTGCCGATTAAGCCTCAGATCAGACTCTATAACGATGGTGCCCACTACACTCACTCAGCAATCTATAGTGCCGATATTAATCTCGATGGTAAGCTGGATATCGTCAAGATAGGTGAGGGTGAGCTTGAGGTATATCGACAAGATGAGTCGGGGAATTTCGATCCGATTGCTAAATACAGCTCGGTTCGTCTGGCTATCAGTGGTCTGGATTGGTGGAACAAACGTGATGCTTTTGGTGAGCAGTTAGATCAGAGCGACTTGATTTACCGCAAGGTGGAGGAGCTCAAAGATATCAATAATGATGGCTTAGCCGATATGGTGGTGCGTTACACCAAGAGTTCAGGTGTGCTGGATAGGGTGAATGATTATGAGATCTATCTTGGTGAAAACACCGAGGGGCAGCTGACATTTCCAAAGAAGCCTAATAGCGTGATTCGAGCCGATGGCACCTTAACCGACTTAGAGTTTATCGATATCGACGGCGATAATAAGGATGAGGTGCTGGTGGTGGGATTCGATATCGGCTTATCACAGATTATAGGCGCCTTGATCTCGGGCAGTATCGACCAGGACGTGTATCTGTTTAAGATGGATGGCAATAGCCAGTTTTCCGATGATGCCAATATCAGCAAAGAGGTGGAGTTAAGTTTCAGCCTCACTTCGGGTCAAAGTGGTACTCCTGTGGTCAAGCTAGCGGATATCAATGGTGATGGCTTGCAAGATCTGCTGCTGTCTGATGGTGATGATAGCTTGCAGATATTTCTGGGTAGCGACAGTGATAGTCTCTTCGTTAAACGTGGTGAAAAGATCTCAGTCCAGCTGCCTCAAGATGGCGGCATGGTGTCTAGCGAAGATCTCAATGGCGATGGTAAGGATGATCTATTGATCAAGTACGGTCAGCAAGATGCTGAGTCACTACAAACTAAGTTTAGGGTGATACTCTCAGGCTAGCCTATCAAAGGTTTTAACTCGATAAAATGGCTAGCTCAAGAGGGGTTAGCTAGATGATTCATCCTCATGGCAAGCAAAGTCTAATTGGGCAATACAACCAGAAAACTCACCTGCAGTTAAAGACAGCTGCCATCCATAGCGTTTACAGAGTGCATCTACGATCAAGAGGCCTAAACCGTGACCGTCCTTACTCTGTTCTGCATCATTCAATCCGCGGCCCTGATCCAGAACCTTGATACAAGTGTCCCAAATTTCCAAGGTGATGACCCCAGAGTCACTGGCATTGATGGCGTTCTGCAATAAGTTAATCAGTAACATTCTCAGTACGGGAGCACTCGGCTGAATCTCTGGTTCAGCAAATATCTTGAGTTCAACCTTGAGGTGCTTGTATTTAGCCAGAGGGGAGACCTCCTCTAAAATCAGCTTGATTTCGCTTTCAGTCAGTTTTCTACTGGAGGAGTTCTCTCTTGTCTGCTCTTGTTTGACTAGACTCAATAGGGCTTCAATAGTGTGTTGCATATTGGTCGCAGCCTTAGCAATTCTATCTCTCTGTCGCAGTTGAAAGTCAGGCTCAGCACTCTTGTCGAGCAGCTTGGTGGCTCCTAGAATAACGGTTAAAGGCGTTCTTAATTCATGGCTGGCATATTTGGCGAATGACTGCTCTTGCTGTATCAGGAGTTCACTCTGGTTTCGATACTTATTGAGACTATTAGAGAGTTCGGTGAACTCTAATGCCGACCCTTCAGGCACGGAAAAGCTAGTTTTTCTTTGTGCGGATTTAAGTTGCTGACTGAGCTGATTGACTGGCTGAACTAAACGTTTCGATAACTTTGAAATGGCGAAATCGAATGCTAGGTACAGGAGTATCATGATGGCCAGTGAGGCAAAATTGATATATCGCCAATCATCAGAGCTGAGCTCGATCTTGTCGGCTGCCAGCGTTAAGAAGAGGGGGCTAGTTTCACCATCTAGGTCAAAGCTTGAGTAATGGAAGAAGAGGTCATGAGCTATGTCGTCGGTGACTTCATCATTGTAGCCTACGGGATATAGTGTCAGTGGCAAGAATTTCTCGGGGAATGCCTCGGCTGAATCATAGGCCAAGATGTTAGGACCTATGATGAGAGGGGATCTAGCACCTTGCTGAAATTGGCTGATGGCATAATCCGCAGTCTGTTGTAAGACGCGCTTGTTTATCTCATCTTCGAGCCAATAGAGTCCCGCCTGGCTGAAAGCAAAAAACAATATGCCAATAAGAAGAGCTATACCATTGAAGTATAAGCTTAATTTCTTGGTTAGGCTTTGGGCCGTAGAGTTACCTAATTTAGGGACTTTCATTACTATCGCTATCTAACGTTTGTTGTTGGAGTTTAAAGCCTATTTTGGGCACAGTGACCAATATCGACTCGGGAAATGGTTTATCTAATTGATTGCGAAGTTGGTACATGTGGCTACGTAATATATCACTACCCGGTGGCATGTCTCCCCATACCTCCTCGATAAGCTCCTCACGTTTGACCACATGGGGGGCGCGTTTCATCAATAGTTGCAATATTTGATAGCAAGTGGGGGTCAGAATAAGCTTAGTTCCGTTGCGATAAACCTGATGTTCCGCAGTATTTAATTCAAGGCAGGCGTATTTTAATGTTCCTAAAGCGACCTTACCTTGCTGTCGTTTTATTAATGCTGTGATGCGGGCATTGAGTACATCTAAGTCGAAAGGCTTGGCCAGATAGTCATCGGCCCCAGATTCGAAGCCGTTCAGTAGGTCTTGTTTATCATCGAGTGCGGTTAACATCAGGATAGGTGTGGTACAGCCTTGTTTCCTCAGTTCTTTAGCCACACTTAGGCCATCCATTTTAGGCAGCATTAGATCCAGTATGATGGCATCGAAATTTGACTCAAGAGCAAGCTTAAACCCAAGTTCGCCATTGGTAGCGAAGTCGACTTCAGTTCCTTGTACTTCAAAATAATCAGCAAGAATACCCGCGACATCTTGATTATCTTCAACGATTAAAAGTTTTGATCTCACACTAGCTCTCTTATTGATCTATTCTAATTTGAGGATTATCTCATTTAAATGTGTAAAAAATGTCGAGTTAGTAACCATTTACTGTATTAAGAATGGCTTTTACGCTGAACAGTGCACAATTAGCCTATGAACAATTGTTTATTCATAGAGAGTTTATATACTAAACGCCATTCAATTTACAAAGTGTAAGTTGTGTTTACCCTGTTTGATATCTTGAGTATAAAATTATTAGGATATTCTGGAGTTTTGTGTGATTAAAAAAATGAATAAGTTAGTACTGAGTGTCGCTGTTCTTGCTACTAGTATCTTAGTTGCTGGCTGCCAGACAACGAATCCTTATACCAATGAAGGCCAAAATGCCAAGGCGACTAACGGTACTATTATCGGTGCAATTGCCGGGGCAGCAATCGGCGTAGCCTCTTCAAGTAAGAGTGATCGTGGCAAGGGGGCATTAATTGGTGCAGCATCGGGTGCAGCATTGGGTGGTGGCATAGGATATTACATGGATGTCCAAGAAGCTGAGCTGCGTAAACAGTTGCGATCAACTGGTGTCAGCGTGACTCGAAGTGGTGACAATATCGTGTTGAATATGCCTAACGAAGTCACCTTCGGTGTCGATGAAGTTCATCTAAATCCTGGGGCTAAAAACGTGCTTAATAGCGTGGCCTTAGTCGCTAAAGAGTATGATAATACTCAAATCAATATATTGGGTTATACGGATAGTTCAGGATCTGAGTCATATAACCTTCGTCTGTCTAAAGTTCGCGCTGTTGAAGTAGCTGACTACCTTATCTCTCAAAAAGTTGAATATGCCAGAGTCAGATCTGAAGGTATCGGCGAGGCTAGACCCATAGCCAGTAATAGCACAGCCCAAGGTCGGACACAGAATCGACGTGTCGAGATTATTCTGAGCCCATTGCGTTAAGAGCTAAAGGCAAGAATCGAATTGATATCAAAAATGGCTTACATATGTAGGCCATTTTTTGTTTAGGCAGATAATTTATGGTGCTGACTAATGCGTTATCTCAATATGGTACCTAGGATTATTGAGATAAGCTTAGGTTAAGAGCCTTGAAGAGTGCTCAGTGATCACAGCAGGAAGAAGGTGGCTAGCCCGAGGAAGGCAAACAAGCCAATCACATCCGTGACTGTGGTTAATACCATGCCACCGGCTAGGGCCGGGTCGATATTCATTTTTTTAAGCAGTAAGGGAATACAGGCACCGGCAAAACCCGCCACCGTCATATTAATTAGCATGGCTCCGCCTATGAGTGCACCTAATGCCACATCTCCTTTCCAGAGCCATACGGCCACAAATACCAGTACAGACCATAACAGGCCATTGAGGAAGCCGATTGCCAGCTCCTTGCCTATGAGCCAGCGAGAGTTACTCTGTCCTATCTGACCCAGTGCTATGCCTCGAATCACCAGAGCTAAGGTCTGATTGCCAGCGACGCCTCCCATACTGGGTACTATGGTCATTAGAATCGCTATGGTGGCGAATTGTTCCAGTGTACCTTCAAACATATTAGTGACAGATGCAGCTAAGAGGGCGGCAAATAAGTTGATGGTCAGCCATAGAGAACGTTGTAAGGTACTCTTCAACACAGGGCCAAAGGTATCGCTATCATCATCCATTCCCGCCATGCCCATCATGGAGTGCTCTGCATCTTCTCTGATGATATCGACAACATCATCTATGGTGATTCTGCCTAGTAGCTGATTATCTTTGCCGATCACAGGTGCCGAGATCCAATCGTGGCGCTCAAATAATTGCGCGACTTCGCTGTCATTCATGCCAACAGGTATGCCCTCTAGATCCGAGGCCATAATGTCTCTGACCGATGCGTCCGGGTTACAGGTGAGTAGATCTGAAATTCTGACACCGCCGAGTAAATTGTCATGCTTATCGACAACATAGAGGGTATCAGTCGCTTCCGGTAGCTCTCCGCGAATTCTAAGATAACGCAGTATTACATCTATGTTGACGTCTGGGCGCAAGGTGACTGTATCAGTATTCATTATGCTGCCAGCCGTGTCGTCAGGGTAGGATAGAGCCTGCTCGACTCTGGTTCTATCTTGACTGCTCATGGACTGGAGTACTTTATTGAAGACACTGTCCGGTAAGCTACGCAGAATATAAGCGAGATCGTCGGTATCCATTCCTGCAGCGGCTTTGGCCACTCGTTCGGGTGTCATCTGCTTGATGAGGTTATCTTTTAGCTCCTCACCTAATTCATCTAAGATCTCGCCGGTATGATCCAGATCGATAAGTTGCCACAACACCTGACGCGTTCTTGGAGGGGAGGATTCTAAAATAAAAGCAACATCAGATGCCGCCATATCATGGAGCATGTTTCTGACATGGACGAACATACCACTACCAAGGGCTTGGGTGAGCCGATTTAGACGTTGATCTGTTGTTTCGCTGTCTAGTACTTCTCTCGGCATAGTTGACCCTCCTTTGGTGGTGAATTGATAATTTGATTTAGACTAGGGTTAACTAGCTAATGGATAAAAAGAAAGGGCGATTATAGCGTGAATTGATTAAAAGATTAGAGTTAACTCGCTTCATCGAATTTGGCATCGACCAGGGCACATATTGCATCGAGTGCGGCATCGGCATCCTGACCCTTACCGAGTAGAGTGATGGTTTTCCCCATGCCAGTCTCTAGCATCAACAGGCCTAATACGCTGGCAGCTGAGGCTTTTTTCTCTCCCTGCACTATGGTTATCTCGGCGTCAAATTCCGAAGCCAAGATGGCGAGTTTAGTCGCAGCTCGGGCATGGAGGCCGAGTTTATTGCATATGGTGACCTGACGTTCTAATTTAGTCATCGCTCAATTCGCGATGGCGCGCCTGAATCTTATGCTTACTGTTAGCAAAAAGCTTAGCTAACTGCTCAGTGACATAAACCGATCTATGTTGTCCGCCAGTACAGCCTATGGCAATAGTAAGGTAACTACGGTTGTTTCTTTCCAAGTGAGGTAACCAGGTGGCCAGTAAATTTTCTATTTGCCAGATAAACTTATTGACTGTTGGTTGTTGACTCAGAAAAAGTTGAACCGGCTCATCTAGGCCTGTCATGGGTCTTAGCTCAGGTTCCCAATGGGGATTTGGCAGGAAACGAACGTCAAACATGAAGTCAGCCTCCACCGGCATGCCATATTTGAAGCCAAAAGATTCGAAGTTAATTACCAGCTCTTTATCGACACTACCCAAGAGAATTTCACGGATCTTATCACTCAGGTCATAGATGTTGAGGTTGGATGTATCTATGTAATGATCGACCATCTTAGATACAGGTTCGAGTAGCTCTCTTTCATGTTCTATGGCTTCTTTCAGCGAAGTCTTAGTGCGGGATAGAGGGTGTAACCTGCGAGTTTCACTGTAGCGCTTCAGCAGTACTTCATCGCTGGAGTCTAAGAAGAAACTGAGTAGTTCTGTGCCCTTAGGGAGGTTAGCAAGTTGCTTTAAAAACTCTTTATCTTGCTCTGGCATATTACGCACGTCAACACTAATGGCGACAAGATCTGTGCTGCCCTTAAGTTGTTCGAGCAAGGTATCCATGAGCGGCAGAGGAAGATTATCGACGCAGTAGTAGCCAAGATCTTCTAGGACCCTGAGTACAACAGATTTTCCCGAACCGGAGCGACCGGATACCATCACCAGTTTCATTGTGTTATTACCTGATAGAGTTCTGACTCATCTTGAGTTTTTCGTAACTGTTTCACAATAAGCTTATTATTGAGCTTTTCGGCCATAGATGACAGAGTACTCAAATGCTGCTCACATTGATCCGCAGGTACTAAAAGTGCGAATAGTATATCTACAGGTTGCTTATCAATGGCGTCGAAGGAGATAGGCTCTTCGCACTTGATTAATACAGCAACCGGTTGACTTATGTTGCTCAGCCTACCATGAGGAATCGCAATACCATTACCTATACCTGTGCTTCCCATTTTTTCTCTCGCCAAGAGGCTTTCAAAAATCTCTTGTGAAGATAGGGTTGGGTATTGGACAGCCGCAAGATCGCTGATGAGTTCCAATACCTTTTTCTTACTGCCCGGAGTGGCGCAAGTGGTACACTCCGGCTGCAGGATGCTGCTTAATTCCATTATTTAATGCTTTGTTAGCTTCTCTTTGTGTTTAATAACCTGACGGTCGAGCTTATCAATCAGGGAGTCTATTGCGGCATACATGTCAGCATTCTCTGACATGGCGAAAACCTCACCACCGGCAAGGTGGAGTTTAGCTTCGGCTTTTTGCTGCATTTTTTGAACATTTAAAATAACGTGCACATTATTGATCTGATCGAAATGTCGTTCAAGCTTAGTGAACTTTTCTTCGACATAATGTCTTAGCGATGTCGTGATCTCTATATGGTGTCCAGTTAGGTTTATGTGCATAGAAATACTCCTCCAGTTTCCGATTTAACTCTTAAGTTGATGATAGGTAAATCTTTCGGGATTTAACTCACAACATAATTCCCTGTTTTACCAGGAGTTGAGCCTAACTAATATCGACTACAGGCCGCTTCTGGTGATTAGCACTTACAATAAGCGTTAATCAGGCCGTCACTTAAACTAGGTTCCCCTAGTTAGGCTATGACCTTTATTCCTTTATTCCTTATTCTACAAACTCTTACGTTGATTCGATGGTGGAATCAACATAGCTTCACGATACTTAGCTATGGTGCGTCTCGCAACCTTAATGCCCTGATCCGCTAATAACAAGGCCATCTTACTGTCGCTGAGTGGTTTCTGTTGGTTTTCGGCGGCGACCAGCTTCTTTATGAAAGCACGAATCGCGGTAGATGAACACTCCCCACCATCATCGGTAGCTACATGGCTTGAAAAAAAGTATTTCAGCTCAAATATGCCCCTTGGGGTATGCATATATTTCTGTGTAGTGACGCGGGATATGGTGGATTCGTGCATCTCAACGGCTTCGGCTATGTCGTTAAGTACCATAGGTTTCATTGCTTCTTCACCGAACTCGAAGAAACCCTGTTGGAATTTCACGATACATTTTGAGACTTTCAGTAAGGTCTCGTTGCGGCTCTCTAAGCTCTTGATAAACCATTTAGCCTCTTGCAGATGCCCACGAATAAACTGGCTATCTGCTTGACTCTTTGTACTTTTTGCCATAGATGCATAATGTTGATTTACACTGATCTTCGGCATGTTGTCTGGATTTAATTCGACCATCCAGCGACCTTTCTTCTTAGTCACTGTGACGTCAGGGATGACATATTCATCCTTGCCCGGGGTAACGGCCAATCCAGGACGGGGGTTAAGCGTCTGGATTAACTCTATGGCATCTCTAAGAGCATCTTCCTTGAGCTTAGTCTTGCGCATTAGCAGGCGAAAATCTCGTCCGGCGATCAGATCCAGATGGTCTCTGATCAGGATCCTGGCGTTATCTATATGTGGAGTCGTGTCAGCGTATTGTGCCAGTTGGATCAAGAGGCATTCACTGAGATCTCTGGCTGCGATACCGATAGGATCGAAGTGTTGGATGCGTTTAAGTACGGCTTCAATTTCATCCTGTTCAATTTCAGGATCTCCCATGGCTTCGAGAATATCTTCAATGCTCTGGGTGAGATAGCCTCTCTCATCTATGGCCTCAATGATGGCCGTTGCTATGGCGAGATCGTTATCAGAAAACGGTGTTAGATTCTTCTGCCATTCGAGATGCTCATACAAACCTTCGCTGGTCTCCCCCTGGAAGGGCATATCGTCGTCGCGCATGGCACCGGAAGTTGAGTTAGGCGATGCGGTATAGACCTCGTCCCAAGTGGTGTCCATGGGGAGCTCTTCGGGCATAGAATCTCGGGTTATCGCCTCGGAGGTTTCAACCGCTGAGTTGTCAATTGGGCCATCGCTCTCTGCAGTGGCACTAAAGTCTTCAGTGTCTACGGTCTTGTCTTCGCCATTGACTGGGGGATCAACTTGCTCTTCATCTAGTTCGAGTAAAGGGTTGGAGTCTAACGCTTGTTGGATTTCTTGTTGCAGTTCCAGCGACGATAATTGCAATAGACGTATAGCCTGCTGCAGTTGTGGTGTCATGGTTAACTGCTGACCCATTTTAAGCTGGAGTGACGCTTTCATTTACCGCTATTCCCTTCATGTAATTATAAAATGAGACAGCCTGCTTGGACTTGTTTGGGGCTTCTCTGAGCCCCTGAATTTTAGGCTAGGTAGCCGAGTATCTGTAGTGACTCATCCCTTAATACGCGTTAAGAATAAGCCTCTTGATTAACTATAGCTTGAATTGTTCACCTAAGTACACAGCTCTTACTTGCTGATTGTCCATGATTTCGGCGGGTGTACCTTCAGCGATTAAATTTCCGTGACTGACTATGTAAGCTCGTTCACATACGTCTAAGGTTTCACGCACATTATGGTCGGTGATCAGTACACCTAAACCACGGCTCTTAAGCTGCTGGATAATTTTTTTAATGTCGATAACCGAGATTGGGTCGACACCTGCAAAAGGTTCATCCAGGAGAATAAACTTAGGGTTGGCTGCTAAGGCTCTGGCTATCTCGACGCGTCTGCGTTCGCCCCCCGAGAGCGCCATGCCTTGGCTATCTCGGATGTGAGTAATATTAAATTCTTCTAGAAGATTCTCGAGTTGTTCTTCTCGAGCGTTGTTATCTATATCTGAGCGAGTCTGCAGGACAGCCATTATGTTATCCCGCACCGATAACTTCCTAAATATGCTCGCCTCTTGAGGCAGATAGCCAATGCCTTTTCTTGCCCTCAGGTGCATAGGATCTAAGGTTAGATCATCATCATCGATTAAGATCCTGCCTTTATCACTCTGTACTAAACCGACGATCATGTAGAAAGTGGTGGTTTTTCCTGCGCCATTAGGACCTAGCAGGCCGACAATCTGGCCGGTTTTTACTGTGATACTAACATCCTGAACTACGGCACGACTCTTATAACTCTTGGCAAGGTTGACTGCCTTTAGCGTCATCTGGCTCATTGCTTTTCCTGCCCTATGATTGGTAACAGAGCTGGCATAGCGTCTTGCTTATTAGCTTGATTGTTAGTTTTATCTTGTTCTATTTCAGGTAATTCCGTCGGTAGTTTCTTGGCCGCCGGCGGTTGTTTTGCCTTATCTTGGCTGGTATCTTGATAGCTTTCAGGCTGGATAATGGTGATGACCCTATCATTGCCTTTACTTTCAGCTATTAACTGTTGCTTAGCTATGTTGTAGCGAATCATATTACCTGTCACTCGACTAGCATCTTGTTCCAGCGTGGCATTACCTAGTAAGGTTAAGGTTCTGCTCGATAGTTCATATCTAATTTCTTTGGCACTGGCTGAAGCCGGGCGTCCATCTTCCATTATTTGCGAGTAAGTCGCGGGATTGCCTATGGCGACAAGTATTTTTCCGCCGCCATCTTCTTTAGAGGTCGCTCTGAGTTCGTCGGCCAAGATCTTGATCGATCCCTGAGTCACCTCTACCGGACCATGAAAGATCATCTGATTGTTCTTGATATCCGCTTCTTGACTAGAGGCTGAGATCTTAACTTCTTGCATGAGATCATTTTGCTTTGCTATACCACTAAAGCTTGTGACACACAGTAGAGCTGCGATGATTAGGTTATGTTTGTTCATATCGTCCTTCAAATGGCGTACTTGTCTTATTCACAACACATATGGAGCGTTGGTCTGAGTCTAATTATTTTTTACTTTTACTTTGGGCTAGTGCAGCTTAAGGCTAATTGACCTCATATACTCCTTTAACCTTACTCAATAGTTGTACTTTCTGAGCTTTAAGATCACCGAACAAGCCCATACCTTGGATCATAAAATCATTACCTGTGATGTACACCTCACGATCTGAGGTCATGATCATGGTATTGAGGTCTAATTCCAAGTAACTGGTTTTCATGGTTTGGATCGGCTCTTCAGCGTTGACTGAATCGATAATAACATCGTTCTCGAGCACGACTTTACCTGACTTTTTATCCAGTGTTCCCATCGTCGATTGCAGGCGCCATTTTGCTTGGCCACCGTTGGGATAGACTAGGTATATGGGCTTAGTGAAATAGGTCATATTGGCCTCATCGAAGTGCTCCATATGGGTGGCAGTGACTCGGCTGCTGACTAAACCTAACTCATTATAATCGACACTACGCAGATCATCGGCAATATAATCTGGTCTTAAGCTGGCATCGAACGCCACCCCTTGATCATTTTTCTTGGATTGTACTTGCCAATACAGCAGCAAGGCCGTTCCGAAGAAAGCTATGATGCCCAGAGTCACTCTATTCATATACTCATACCGTGTGCGGTATCGAATTTCTCTTGGCTGAGGAGTAACAGATCCGTTAACTCACGTAAGGCCCCATGTCCGCCTTTGATGCTAGTGACAAAGTCGGCAGCTTGCTTCACATAAGGGTGACCATCTGCGACACAGACTGAGAGGCCTACTTGTTTCATTACCGGCAGATCAACCATATCATCACCTATATAAGCCACCTGTTCTGGGGTCACATCATATAGGGATAATAGCGCTTGGTATGGCATTAATTTGTTGTCGACACCTTGATAAATATGTTCGATGCCCAGTGCTGTCATGCGGTCTTCGACTATCTGAGACTTGCGCCCTGTGATGATCGCCACGGGAATATCACTGGTGAGCAGAGATCTCACTCCGTATCCGTCCCGAGTATGAAAGGTCTTTAGCTCTTCACCGCCATTACTCATGTAGACCAGACCATCGGAAAATACGCCGTCTACATCGCAGATAAGCAGTTTTATCTGCTTAGCTTTCTGCCAAACCTTGTCCGTTACAGGACCATAAAAACTCTGATGAGATTCATTCATTCTAGATTACTCCTGCCTTCACCATATCGAGCATATTTAATGCTCCTATGGGGGTGTTATTATCATCTACTATGATGAGACCATTGATATCTTTTTCGTCCATCACTTTTAGTGCTTCGGCGGCCAAAATCCCCTCGGATATGGTGGTACAGGCTTTACTCATCACATCGGATATAGATGTTTCTCTTAAGTTGACCTGGGCGTCTATGACTCGGCGAAGATCGCCATCGGTAAAAATACCCACTAACTTGTTGTCATCATCGGTAACCGCTGTCATACCTAAGCCCTTGTTCGATATCTCATAGAGAGCATCTGTGACACAGATATTATGCCTGACCAGAGGCAGTTCGGAACCTTTATGCATGACATCACTGACTTTAAGCAGTAATTTTCGACCTAACATACCACCTGGGTGTGATAGAGCGAAATCATCTCTGGTAAAGCCTCTTGCCTGTAATAGTGCTACTGCTAGGGCATCGCCCATGACTAAGGTTGCCGTGGTGCTGGATGTTGGCGCGAGTCCTAAGGGGCAAGCTTCTTCGGGCACTTCGATACACAGATGCACGACCGCATGTTTAGCCATGGTAGATTCTGGATTACCCGTTAGCGCTATGATAGGCAGGCCCATACGTTTAATGACCGGCATCAAGGTTAAGATTTCCGAGGCTTCTCCAGAGTTGGAGATGGCTAAGATGATATCGTCCTCACTGAGTACGCCCAGATCCCCATGACTGGCTTCACCGGGATGAACAAAAAATGCGGGTGTTCCTGTGCTGGCGAAGGTAGCCGAAATTTTATTGCCGATATGACCTGACTTGCCCATCCCCATGACGATGACCTTGCCCGTGCACTCGAAGATCAATTTACAGGCAGCGGCAAACTCAGCCGAATCTACATATTGATATAAGTTATCGAGAGCCTTTCGCTCCACATCGATAACTTTCTTGCCCCATTGGCGTAATTTATTTACATCTAGCATTTCGAACTCTCTGTTTATTCAGTCTGAACCAAGTCTTGTTAAGCAAGAAAAAGGACTAGTTGATACGAGATAAAGGTCAACAATAACACGCCTCCATGCCAAGGCTTTAATGCTCTTGCACGGCCACTCAGTAAAATGAGTATGACAAGGGCGCTACTCGTGGCCATTACCATATAAAAATCTCGGGTACTGGCCGCTGCATCGACTTCACCTGGGGCTATAATTCCTGGAAGTGCCAGTACGGCGAGAATGTTGAATAAGTTTGAACCGACAATATTACCTATAGCCAGATCGTGTTCTTTTTTCAGTACGCCAGCCACACAAGCCGCAAGTTCAGGCAAACTCGTGCCTATGGCTATTATGGTCAATCCTATGACCAAATCCGATAGATGATAGGCTTTGGCGATACCGACCGCGCCCTGAACCATCCAGTCGGCAGACAGGGGTAATAAAATAATGCCGGCGATTAGCCAGAAAACTGCCTTGTGAGTCGGGACTCCCTTAGGAATTTCTTTATCGGCCTCATCTTCTAGTGTGTCAACTTGCTTGCTGGTTAAGCCATGCCAGATAAGGTACCCCATAAGAATGAAGAAGAGTCCCATCAAGGTAACGCCTTCCGTGCGTGTCAGCATGCCATCATGAAGGAAATATCCCGCGATAGCTGTGGCAGCCAACATCAAGGGTATTTCCCGTAACAGGGTCTGGGAGCGAACAGAAATCGCTCCTAACAGAGCCGTGATACCTAATATCAAGGTGATATTAGCGATATTTGAACCTAATACGTTACCTATGGCTGTATCTGTCATGCCTTCCATGGATGCCGTGACCGCGACGAACATTTCAGGAGCTGAGCTGCCCATTGCCACTATGGTCAAGCCGATTAACATAGGTGGGAGTCCGAGGTTGCGGGCAAAGGCTGACGCACCATAGACAAATTTGTCGGCGCTCCACACCAAAACGCTCAATCCCGCAATAAGCATGAAAATATTAAATAACATTTAATTCAATTCTAAAATGACTCTATGGGCATTTTCGCTGGATTTGAATGAAAATGAAAGTATTGAGACAAGATAAGTGTCGATTCAGTTGTGCCTATAAGCGCAATTACGTACAATTTGCTGCTCAGTTTCTGTCAGACTTGTCTGTCTTCCCTTGGTGCTTGTACTTAATGGATGCGGTATGAACATAGAAGTGTCACCCAAACCTAAGTCATTGGTGGAGATCCGCAACTTAAAATTTAGTCGCGGTGACCACGTCATTTTTGATGATATTAGCCTATCTATTCCCAAGGGGAAGATCACCGCGATCATGGGCCCGAGTGGAATAGGTAAGACGACCTTGCTCAAGCTGATTGGCGGACAGCTCACTCCCGATTCAGGTTCGGTATTCTTCGATGGCAAAAATGTGCATAAATGTAGCCGCAAAGAGCTATTTACCCTGCGTAAGCGCATGAGCATGCTATTTCAAAGTGGGGCCCTGTTTAGCGACATTAATGTGTTCGATAATGTGGCCTTTGCTCTGCGCGAGCATTCAGGGCTCGCCGAAGAGATTATCGCTCGTATAGTATTGATGAAATTAGAGGCGGTTGGTTTACGAGGCACTGCCAAAATGATGCCTAGCGAGCTTTCCGGCGGCATGCAGCGCCGGGTGGCGCTTGCCAGAGCGATTGCGCTCGAGCCCGATATGGTGATGTATGATGAACCTTTTGCAGGCCAAGACCCTATTTCAATGGGAGTGCTGGTGAAGCTGATCAAAGAACTTTCTTCTGCTTTGGGGCTCACCTCTGTGGTGATATCCCATGACGTACAGGAAGTCTTGGGCATTGCCGATTATGTTTACGTTATGGCCAATAAGCGAGTGATAGCTCAAGGTACTCCAGAGGAATTACGAGTCGCCGACAATGAACTGCTTAAACAATTTATTGGTGGTGAACCTGATGGCCCGGTTCCTTTTCATTTTCCAGCATCAAATTATGCCGAGGAGTTAGTCGGTCAGTGAAAGATAAACTTATTAGCAAGTCGATAATGTGTCCTCTTAATATAGAGAGGCTAGGTTTATGAGTATGCCTGATAGTTTAGCCAATCTTGGCCGTGGCGGCATAGATCTGGTTACAGGCTTGGGCAGAGCTGGTCTCATGCTTTGGGGGGCTGTAGTCCGTAAGCCACGTTTAAAGGGATTTTCGCTATTTGTTAAACAACTTTATGTTGTTGGCGTGCAATCTATGGTGCTAATACTGATATCGGGTCTGTTTATTGGCATGGTATTGGCCTTGCAGGGGTATAATATTCTCGTTGGTTTCGGTACCGAGGAGAGTCTTGGCCCTATGGTTGCCCTGAGCTTGCTAAGAGAATTGGGTCCTGTGGTGACAGCGCTGTTATTTGCGGGCCGAGCTGGCTCGGCGTTAACCGCCGAAATAGGCTTGATGAAAAGTACCGAGCAACTCTCCAGTCTGGAGATGATGGCTATCGATCCCCTAAGACAGATTATAGCGCCTCGGTTCTGGGCCGGTGTGGTGAGTCTGCCTCTGCTGACCTTGATGTTTACCGCCGTGGGGATCTATGGTGGTCACCTAGTAGGAGTCGAGTGGAAGGGGATAGACAGTGGCAGTTTCTGGTCGATTCTGCAGGCCTCTGTAGAGTGGCGTCAGGATATCGTCAACTGTTTGATTAAGAGCTTCCTGTTTGGCATAGTCGTGACCTGGATTGCTCTGTACAGAGGTTATCAGGTGACGCCAAATCCTGAAGGGATAAGTAAGGCCACGACTCAGACGGTTGTTCAGTCGAGTCTGGCAGTATTGGCATTAGATTTTTTACTTACGGCGCTAATGTTTGGCCGTTAATGGATTTCATTGAGCTGACTCAAGTCGGCTCAATATGTAGAGTGGAAATGAGAGTATGTTAACTCGTAAAATTGAAGTATTGGTGGGAGTGTTTCTACTATCAGGCCTAGCAGCTTTTTTGATCTTAGTGTTCAATGTAGCCAATGTTGAAGTCAGGTCAGGGGCTAATAATTACACCCTATATGCTAAATTTAGCAATATAGGTGGGCTTAAAGTGCGTTCGCCGGTCAAGGTTGGTGGTGTGGTTGTTGGGCGGGTGAGTGCTATTACTCTCGATCCCACCGAACTGGTGCCTGTGGTCAAGTTGTCTATGGATAAGCATTTCGATCAGTTCCCTGAAACGAGTAGCCTTTCCATTTTGACTTCGGGTTTACTGGGTGAGCAATTTCTGGGACTAACCCCTGGATTTATGGACGATGATATTTCCATGTTGGTCGATGGCGATAGAGTCCACGATACCCACTCGGCACTTGTACTGGAAGAGCTTATTGGTCAGTTCCTATATAGCGTCAAAGATTAGGCTTAAATTGAGTCAAGCTTCTATAGAAGCTAGTGATAGATTGAAATAAATAGTCGAATATTTTTTTATAGCGTCAAGGATTTTAAATGAGAATGTTTAATTGTATCTGTAAGTATACCGCTTCACTTCTTTTGCTGGTTTTGAGTGCTACAGCCCATAGTGAAGACTCGGTCGTAAACACCATGAATCCTTATGATATGGTTGAGGCGGTCGCAAATAATACTTTTGCCAGATTTCATCAGGATATTGACATAATTAAGGCTAACCCAGACCATCTTAAGCTGATAGTCTCAGATGAACTCATGCCTTATATCGATTATAAGTATGCTTCTTATAAAGTCATGGGCACACATCTTAAGGCCACGACAAAAGAGCAAAGACAGCGATTTGTAATAGCATTCCAAGGCTATCTGGTATCGACCTATGCTCAGGCGTTCACCGAGTACACAGATCAAAAAGTGAGGTTTTCTCCAGGGAAAGATTTTACCGGCGAGAAGATGGTCGATGTCAATGTTGAACTAATAGAAGCGGGTCGACCGGCGATAAAATTAATGTTTAAAGTGCGACGTCTCAAAGACGGTAGTTGGAAGGCATTCGATCTTGTTGCCGAAGGTGTTAGCTTGCTGGCATCTAAGAGCTCAGAAATTTCGAACTTGATCCGTCAAAAAGGGATTGAATCGGTAATTTTAGAATTAGAGCAACGCAATAAAGGCCATGTGAGTCAAAAATCTAATGGGGTTAAGCTCTAAGTGCTAGAGTTTATCTGCCAAGATTCAGTGTGTTGTATTTCGGGTAGGCTTTCACAAGGAGATGTGGTTAAGCTTTGGGGTAAGAGAAAGCGTCTGCTCAGTGATAATATTAAGGTCATTGACCTGTCTGCACTGACTTATAGCGACAGCGCAGGCATAGCTTTCATCCTAGAGCTGATAGCCCTGTCTAAGCAACAAGGAAGAGAGATAACACTCAGTTCTGCATCGAGTCAGCTATCGAAACTAATTGGGTTATACGATTTGGAACACTTCTTCGATGAAGAAGTAAAAAAAGGTAAATAGAACCATGGATACCAACGAGACAGAACTAGCAAATGAAGCTGCGAAGCTCAAAGAGATCGAGCAGCTGCTTCAAGATGCACTCTCATTAGATGAAGTGCATGTGACCCAAGCTGGGACCCACTATAAAATTGTGGCCATCGGCGAGTGTTTCGATGGTATGGGGCGCGTAAAACAGCAACAAACTATATACGGGCCTCTGATGGAACGTATTACCAGTGGTGAGCTACACGCGCTAACTATCAATGCTTTCACGCCGACACAATGGAAGCGTGAAAAAATCTTCAACATGTAAACCGAGATCTAAATTGGATAAATTAAAAATTCAGGCGAGCAAAGCGCTGGCTGGTGAAGTAGTGATCTCCGGGGCTAAGAATGCCGCCTTGCCTATCTTGATGGCTGGCGTGTTGGCTGAAACCGACTTTGTCATTAGTAATGTACCGGATCTTAGAGATGTAAACACAAGTTGCGAGTTGCTTCGTTGCCTAGGCGCCGAAGTAAGCCGTACCGATAACAGTGAAGTGCGTATCTCTACCACCTCTCTGGATAATTTTTGTGCGCCTTACGACCTAGTTAAAACTATGCGTGCATCGATTCTAATTTTGGGACCATTATTGGCTCGTTTCGGCACCGCCGATGTATCCCTGCCTGGTGGCTGTGCCATTGGTGCTCGTCCGGTGAATCTTCATCTCCATGGTTTAGAACAGATGGGTGCGAAGATCGAGGTCAAAGAGGGTTATATCAAGGCCCGTGTCGATGGGCGTCTAAAAGGCGCACATATCTTCATGGATATGGTTAGCGTGGGCGCGACAGAAAATTTATTGATGGCAGCTTCCCTTGCCGATGGTGAAACCATCATAGAGAATGCCGCCCGTGAACCCGAAGTTGTCGATCTGGCTAATTGCCTTATCGCCATGGGCGCGAAAATTGAGGGTGCAGGTACTGACTCAATTCGTATTCAAGGAGTCGAATCACTTCAGGGCTGTCATTATCGTGTGATGCCAGACAGAATCGAGACAGGTAGCTTCTTGATTGCCGCCGCGGTCACTCGTGGCAAGATACGTTGTGTTAAGGCGGATCCAAAGACTCTTGAGGCCGTACTTGCCAAGCTTGAAGATGCAGGTGCTAAGATCACCACAGGTAATGATTGGATTGAGCTTGATATGCAAGGTCAACGCCCTAAGGCGGTTAATATTAAAACCGTGCCATATCCTGGTTTTCCAACGGATATGCAGGCGCAGTTTTGTTTGCTCAATGCGTTAGCCGAAGGTACCTCAACCATTACCGAAACCATTTTTGAGAATCGTTTCATGCATGTACCTGAGCTTATTCGTATGGGCGCAAACATGGAACTTGAAGGTAATACCTGCATTATTCAGGGTATTGAGCGACTCAATGGTGCTCAAGTGATGGCGACTGACTTAAGAGCTTCGGCCAGCCTAGTTATTGCTGGACTTGTTGCCGATGGCACCACGATAGTCGATCGTATCTATCATCTGGATCGCGGTTATGAGCATATCGAAGAGAAGTTTAGAGGCTTAGGTGGTCAGGTAGAGCGCACCAGAGAACCTGTATAAGTTTTATAGTAAAAAGATAAGCCAGTTATAGCAAAAAGCCATCGATACCTGAGTGTCGATGGCTTTTTTGTTTTCTGTAAGCGCTATTGCTAGGAAAAAATAAAAGGTCAGCTGCTGGCTGACCTTTGTATGAATCATTTTATAGCAGTTACTCTGGGATATTAGTATTCTCACCAATGAGTACTGGCACATCATAGGGCTTGCCCTTACGTATGATGGTCATGGATATGTGTTTTCCAGGGGGCGTTTCGGCAATCCTATCCATGAGCATTTCAACTCCAGGAATATCTTCTCCCTGGTATTTTATGATCACATCTCTTGGCTGTAGCTGGGCTTGGGCCGCTGGTCCATTAGGATCGACCGCTGTGATAACCACACCGGTAAGATCTGGTAGGTTTAATATTTGTGCCATCACTGGGCTGATGGGCTCACCGCTAATGCCTAGTGCTCCTCGGATCACCCGGCCATTTTTAATCAGTTTACCCATTATGCTGTGGGCGAGTTTGATAGGAATGGCGAAGTTTATGCCGTGGCCGCCACCTTCCTCTCCGACTTGGAAGGCCGCAGTGTTAATGCCTATCAGGTGGCCACTGGTATCTATCAGTGCTCCGCCTGAATTTCCTGCATTAATCGCTGCATCAGTCTGCAGAAAATCCAGGTAGCCAGAACTGAGTCCATTACGTCCAGTGGCACTGATGATGCCCTGAGTGATGGTTTGGCCTAAGTTATATGGATTTCCTATGGCTAAGACAACATCACCGACCTGTGCCGGTACCCCTAAGTTAATAGGTACTATAGGTAGACTATCGCCTTCAATTTTTAATACGGTTAGATCTGTTATGGGATCTGAACCAACAACTTCCGAGGTGAATTTACGACCATCTTGCAGGGCGACGACTATCTCATCGGCTTTTTTGATTACATGGTAATTGGTGAGAATATAGCCTTCACCACTCATGATCACACCTGAGCCAAGACCCTGTAGGGTACTAGAGTTAAGAGGTTTATCACGATTGACACTTAGACTATAGATATTGACAACGGCAGGGGCCGCACGCCGGACAGCCATAGAGAATGAAAGCTCAACACCATCATCACCACGCTTTTGAAAAAATAGACTCGTCACATCCCTGTTTGCCAAGAATGGTGTTACGACCAGAAAGACTGCGGCCATAATTAGACCGAAAAAAACGGCTTTGCCGAGATAGAGTAGAGTGTCTTTAAGGGCCATATCAGAGAATTTTAAAGAAAAAGTAGCCTAAGATTACCATGTTTAAAGCTTGAAGGTAATCAAGATAGAATGATGAAGCATCAAAGAAGATAACCTTTTCAGTGCTTGGTTATTGGTTTGTCTGAGAATAAGAAAAGGCATAAAGGTTAAGCGTATCCTTTATGCCTACATTGCTATCTCAAGACTAGGTATAGGTTGCTCTTGTCACGTTTGATCTTCAATGCGACGGTACCTTGTTGATCGGCAAGTTTCGCCTTTAGGGATTTAAGGTTTTTTATTTGTGAGCGATTCACGCCGACAATAAGATCGCCTTTTTGCAAGCCACTGGCAGCAGCCGGTGAGTTTTGAGCCACATCGGTAATCTCGACGCCTTGTTGACTATTTTCTAATGCCGCGCCGGTTAGCATGGGATGAATAGCGCCAGCGGCAGTCTCAGTAGTCTGACTTGTTTCGCCTAATGTCGCGGTTACAGTGCGTTTATTACCATCACGGATCAAGCCAAATTTGACTTCAGCGCCAGCGCCCATGGTGCCAACTTTGGCTCTCAGCTCCTGGAAGCTTTTGATATTGCGCCCATTGACACTGACAATAATATCTCCCGCCTTTATACCCGCCTTATCGGCCGCGCTATCGTCCATTACCTGATCGACAAAACCGCCATGCTGAGTGTTTAAACCGAAGCCTTTCGCCAGTTCATTGGTTAGGTCTCGACCCGTTACGCCTAATACACCACGGCGGACTTCACCGTGTTCAATGAGCTGATCGACCAAGTTGCTAACCATATTAGAAGGTATAGCGAAGCCTATGCCTACGTTACCGCCGCCGGGAGCTACTATGGCGGTATTGATACCAATAAGGTCTCCATTGAGATTGACTAAGGCGCCGCCTGAGTTACCACTGTTAATGGCTGCGTCGGTTTGAATGAAGTTTTCCAGCATCTCAATGCCCAGACCTGAGCGGCCCATGGCGCTGACAATACCCGATGTCACAGTTTGACCTAGGCCGAAAGGGTTACCGATAGCGACGGCAAAGTCACCGACCCTGAGTTTATCGGAATCGGCACGTTTTATTGCGACCAAGTTATCGGCTTTGATCTGCAACAATGCGATATCAGCCTCGGAATCAGTGCCAATAAGTTTAGCCTCGACCTCACGTCCATCATGGAGGCCGATTAGAATTTCATCAGCTCCGTCAATCACATGATTATTGGTGACTATATAGCCTTTAGCGGCATCTATGATCACCCCGGAACCTAATCCTCTAAATGGGCGTTCCTGAACTTGTTCTCTGGGGGCGTTAGGGCCGAAAAAATATCTGAAGGCATCGGGCAGTTTCTGTTTAGAAATATGGGTCCCGGTGACGGCTACGGCAACTACGGCTGGTGTTGTGCGCACTAGCATAGGAGCCAGGCTGGGAATGGATTGTCCTTCGGCCGCCATTGGAATCGCTGCTTGAGAGAGGCTAGGTGCCAAAGAGAGCGATGCCGTAAGCAGGGCGGCTGAAAGTAAACTTAACTTGGATTTCATCTATTCATAGCTCCAATATCGGATTCGTAAGGATTACTTAAGGATATAGAGGTTTTCTGGGCTATATCAAGAAGCAATCATCAATCTTTTTGTTACTGAATCCGACAATAGGCTAAGGATGAAAGTTCATATTTATTAACAAAGGTTAATTATTTTGATTCACTATTATGACATTTTCACTGTCTAGTTCATCGTCTTGTACGCTTATGGTGTCGTGATTGGTTTCATTACCGACTAAGCTAGCTAGAGGCTTAGCCTTGCTTTTGGGGGCTAGGGAATTTGCCGCCTCATTCCACTGCTTATTGACCTTGTTTAATTGCTCCGTCAGCTCGGCGAGTTGTTTATGATGCAGCTCGAAATGATCTGTGACTTCTTGTTTGTGTTGACTCAATTCTAATTTTGTCTGCTCGTGAGCTTTACCCTTGCCATCGGATTCACTGTTACGGGCTAGGATCGTGTGACCGACGTAACCCAATAGGATACCTAGTACTAAGCTTGCAATAATTAAGGGCCATTCCATATAAAACTCCTTTACAGCAGGAACTGAAAAATTCGAATAAACAATTATTGCTGGCATGATACCATCTAGACGTTCATTTAAGCATTAAAGAGATTATTTTACGTGTCCCAGCTAACTCCATGGCAGCATTACCAGCAAGACTTGACTCGAGATGAGTTTTCATACGATCCAGCGCAGGAACAAGCGGTAAAAAGTTTGCAGCGTGTGTTTGATGAAATTCAGCTTATTAGTAGTAAGCCGACTTTAGTCAAAAAGGTATTTTCGCTTTTGGGGGCAAAACAGCAGACGGTTCAGGGGCTATATCTCTGGGGCGGAGTGGGGCGTGGCAAAACCTACTTGATGGATACCTTCTATGATGCTTTGCCTGGAGAGAGAAAATTACGGGCACATTTCCATCGCTTCATGCATCAGGTGCATTTAGATCTCGATAATCTAAAAGGACAGAGAGACCCTCTGTTGACGATAGCAAAGCAGATGGCAGAGAAGTATCAGGTTATCTGCTTCGATGAGTTCTTCGTGTCGGACATTACCGATGCCATGTTACTCGGAACCTTATTTCAAGCCCTATTTAAAGAGGGAGTAGCGCTAGTCGCGACCTCCAATATCATTCCCGATGAACTCTACCGTAATGGCTTGCAGCGAGCGCGTTTTCTGCCTGCCATCGCGCTGATCAACCAACATTGCCAAATCCTTAACGTGGACTCAGGCATCGACTATCGTCTGCGTACTCTCGAGCAGGCGGAGATTTACCACTTTCCTCTGGATGTTAAGGCTGATACTAATTTACTCTCGTATTTTGATAGGTTGGCACCCGAGTCTGAAGTGTCACTGGATGGGATAGAGGTTGATGGCCGTAATATAAGTATAAGAAAACAGGCTCAAGGAGTTTTGTTACTGGATTTTCTTGCTCTGTGTGATGGTCCTAGAAGTCAGAGAGATTATATGGAACTTGCCTGCTTGTATCATACAGTCTTACTCAGCGGGGTTAAGCAGATGGGTGATAAGCTCACCGGCGATGATATAGCCCGACGTTTTCTCGCCATGGTGGATGAGTTTTATGAGCGCAATGTCAAACTCATCATCTCAGCTGAAGTATCTTTAGAAGATATCTATACTGAAGGCTTGTTGAGTTTCGAATTCAGACGTTGTCGTTCACGTCTCACCGAGATGCAATCCCATGACTATCTGGCTTTAGAGCACCTGCCATAGGCTACATATTTCATCTTTTATGGCTTACAGAGACTAGGGAGTTATTTAAATCACCTGCACTGCAAATTTTAGGTGATTTTTAGCTCATCTTTGTCTATAATCCGCCACCTGCCCTCGTTACTCCATCGATTAGATGGAAGTTGTAAAGCCTAATTCTTTGCTCGAAGGGGTGGGGAATGGCACTATTTGTGTTTTTACCAATTCTTGGTAAAGCATTTGAGACAGAATTTTAACATTGGGTTTTTGTAAAATGAAGACTACTTTTACTGCTACACCAGAGACAGTCACTCGCGAGTGGTTTGTTGTTGACGCTGAAGGTAAAACTTTGGGTCGTATCGCTACTGAAATTGCTTCACGTCTACGTGGCAAGCATAAGCCAGAGTATACACCTCATGTTGATACCGGTGATTACATCATCGTTATCAATGCTGAAAAAGTTACCGTCACTGGTAATAAAGCGAAAGGCAAAGTGTACTACTCGCATTCAGGTTTCATCGGTGGCATCAAGCAGATCACCTTTGAAAAGCTGCAAGCTCATAAGCCAGAAATGATTATCGAGAAAGCAGTTAAGGGTATGTTACCTAAAGGTCCTTTAGGACGTGCCATGTTCCGTAAACTTAAAGTTTATGCTGGTACAGAACATAACCACGCTGCACAACAACCTCAAGTTCTTGATATCTAAACGGGATTAAGCTAATGGCTGCAACTCAGTACTACGGCACTGGCCGTCGCAAAACATCTACTGCACGCGTATTCGCGAAAGCAGGAACTGGCAACATAGTTGTCAATCAACTTCCACTAGATCAGTATTTTGGTCGTGAAACTGCTCGTATGGTTGTTCGTCAACCACTAGAGCTAGTTGAAATGACTGACAAACTAGATATCTATGTAACTGTAAAGGGCGGTGGTATCACTGGCCAAGCAGGTGCAATTCGTCACGGTATTACCCGTGCATTGTTGGAACTTGATGAAGCTCTACGTCCATCTCTACGTGCTGCTGGTTTTGTTACCCGTGATGCTCGTAAAGTTGAGCGTAAGAAAGTTGGTCTACGTAAATCACGTAAGAAGCCACAATTCTCAAAGCGTTAATTTTTCGCTATCGAGAACTCAAAAAACCCAGCTTATGCTGGGTTTTTTATTGCCTGAAAATAGACCATCCCCTTACCTATTTGTTAATCTAATCCTAATCCCATTCAATTTTACTGTACGCTATCCGGAATTTTAATTTATGTCACTACAGCTAATCATGCTAGCGTTAGGAATTGTGCTTGTTATCGAAGGAATAGGGCCACTATTATTTCCTAATCGCTGGAGAGCGTATTTAAAGGAAATTTCGAACCAAAATCAGCAACTTCTGCAACGTTTGGGTGGTGGTTTAGTAACCGCTGGTATCGTTTTGTTGATTATTTTTTCATAAATTACTTGCCTACCGCCCCTATAGATCTGCTAAAATCCCGTTTTAACCACTACCGTGCAGCAAATAATGGGCAAAAACGTCGTAGTTCTCGGCACCCAATGGGGTGACGAAGGAAAGGGTAAGATAGTAGATCTACTTACCGAACAGGCTAAATATGTCGTTAGATATCAGGGTGGCCACAATGCTGGTCACACTCTTGTTATCGATGGCGAGAAAACTATTCTTCATCTTATTCCATCAGGGATCTTACGTGATAATGTAAAATGCATTATCGGTAATGGTGTGGTGCTTGCACCAGACGCTCTGATGACTGAGATCAACATGCTTAAAGAGCGTGGAGTTCCTGTTGAGGAACGTCTACTTATCTCTGAAGCGTGTCCACTGATCCTTCCATTCCATTGTGCTCTAGATGTTGCCCGTGAGAAAGCTCGCGGTAATAATGCTATTGGTACAACGGGCCGTGGTATTGGTCCTGCATACGAAGATAAGGTTTCACGCCGCGGTCTTCGCGTTGGCGATCTGTTTGATGCTGAGTTGTTTGCAGAGAAACTGAAAGAAGTGATGAGCTATCACAACTTCATGTTGACTGAATACTACAAGTGCGAAGCTGTAGATTACGAAAAGACATTGAAAGATGCTTTGGCAATCGCAGATTACCTTAAGAGTATGTGTACCGACGTGAGTCAGTTGCTTGATACTGCTCGTAAAGCCGGTGAGCCAATTCTGTTTGAAGGCGCACAAGGTACATTACTTGATATCGACCATGGTACTTATCCTTTCGTAACCTCTTCTAATACTACCGCAGGTGGTGTTGCTACAGGTTCAGGATTCGGTCCACGTCATCTGGATTATGTATTGGGTATCATGAAGGCTTACACGACTCGCGTCGGAGCCGGACCTTTCCCCACTGAACTAGAATGTGAAATTGGTGACTACTTAGGTACTAAGGGTCACGAATTCGGTGCGACTACTGGTCGTAAGCGTCGTCCAGGTTGGTTAGACATAGTAGCAATGAAGCGTGCTGTACAGATTAACAGCGTAAGCGGTTTCTGTCTGACTAAGCTAGATGTGCTAGACGGTCTGAAAGAAGTGAAAATCTGTGTTGGTTACCAGTATCCAGATGGAAGTGTCGCTACAGTGACTCCTCTTGCAGCCGAAGGCTATGAGAAGGTAACACCTGTACTGGAAACTCTGCCTGGTTGGAGCGAAACCACCTTCGGCGCGACTTCTTTAGAGCAATTGCCACAAGCGGCATTGAACTACATTAAGCGTCTAGAAGACTTGTTAGAAACGCCAATCGATATTATCTCTACGGGTCCCGATAGAAACGAGACCATGATTCTGGTGAATCCGTTTAGTTAATAGAAAGAGGCCGCATATAGCGGCCTTTTTATTGCTTCTTATATTGAGATATAGGCTTATAGCAAATGCATGCTGTACTCAAGAAATGAGTTATACTGCCGATGACCTATTATGTACCCAATAGGCGAGTATTGATGTGACAAGGTATTTACCGATAATCGAGTGTCTTGTCCGATCACTACTTATGTTTATGACATTTTCGCGAGAGAGCTCATGCTACAAGAAGTGCTAAAAGTTTCATCGAAAATCATGTGGCGTTATCTGTTGTTATCGATAGTGACGCTTACGCCAGCTTTGTGCTGGGCCGAAACCGAGACTCAAGCCGTGGATATCTATAGTCAGGAGCAGTTAATTGAACTGATCAGGACCAAACAATATCTTACACGAGTCACGGGGGATGATTGTCAGTTAGTCCAAGATATTGAGGCGAGAGCCGAGGTGCTCAAGCAGCCCCTGTATCAGTATCTTTGGGCCGAGATGCTTAATCATGGTATTTGTGTAAAAGCAAACCCACCGAGAGGCATCTCTTTACTGCGTGACTCTGCCGAGCAGGGGAGCGCCGAGGCTATGCTCAGGATTGCCGAGTACTATCACGATGGACATTTTGTGATACAAGATCGTGAGAGAGCCATTCATTATGTGATGCCCGCAGCGGCCAATGGCGACCTGCCGTCACGTATGATGCTAGTTAGACTTTTTGGTGAAGGCTATGGTAGCCCAAGAGATTTTGAGTTGGGATATCACTGGCTATACAACGATGTATTTAGTGATGAGGCGACCAAAGAGCAAGCCTTAAAATTATTGAAGGTGCTAGAGCAGAAGATGCCGCCCAGCGCAGTAGCTAGGGCAAAACAGGAGCACCTGAGATCCCGATAAACAGTACCAGTTACCTATTCGTAATTGGTATGACCCGGAATGTTCCGGGAAAATATTTGAGATATTGAATGATCAAAGATCCGCATTTAAAGCGTGAACAAGATAATTACGAGAACCCCATTCCAAGCCGTGAGTTTATTTTAGAATACTTACGTTCAGAAACATCCCCATTAAATCGTGAACGCATAGCACAGGCGCTTAAACTCGAAGGAGAGGAGCAGCTTGAGGCGCTTAGACGCCGTTTGCGTGCCATGGAGCGGGACGGGCAGCTTGTATTTACCCGTGGGCAGGCTTATGGCCTCCCAGAGCGTATGGACCTGCTTACAGGTACTATCATAGGTCACAGAGACGGTTTTGGCTTCTTGAAGCTGGAGGGGGGCGGTGACGACCTCTTCATCAATAACCGTGACATGATGATGTATTTCCACGGCGACAAGGTATTGGCGCAGAAGGCTGGAGTCGATCGTAAGGGTCGTCGCGAAGCACGTATTGTACGTCTGGTCGAGCAGAGAGCCGCTGCCTTAGTTGGGCGTTTCCATCTGGATTCCGGCATGGCTTTCGTCATTGCCGATGACAGGCGTATAGGCCAAGAGATACTTATTGCCGATGAAGACCGTAACGGTGCTCGCCAAGGTGATGTAGTGGTGCTCGAATTGACACGTCGTCCGGGCCGCTATGTGAAGGCCGCAGGTAAAGTTACCGAAGTTTTAGGTAAGCAGCTTGCTCCGGGTATGGAGATCGAGATAGCCCTGCGTAACTACGATCTGCCACATACCTGGTCGAGTCTGATTGAGAAGAAGCTGCGCGCTATTCCCGATGAAGTGACTGAAGATGACAAAGAGGGTCGAGTGGATCTACGCCACTTGCCTTTAGTGACCATAGATGGCGAAGATGCCCGCGATTTTGATGATGCGGTTTATGCCGAAGCCAAAAAGAGCGGTGGCTGGCGTCTTTGGGTAGCTATTGCCGATGTGAGCCATTATGTGCGCACCGAATCGGCATTAGATAAGGAAGCACGCGCTCGAGGAAACTCGGTGTACTTCCCATCACAAGTTATTCCTATGCTGCCAGAAAAAATCTCTAATGGCTTATGTTCTTTAATGCCTGAGGTTGATCGTTTATGTATGGTTGCCGAGATGACTATCTCAGCAGCAGGTAAACTATCTGGATATAAATTCTATCCGGCGGTTATGCATTCTCATGCTCGTCTGACCTATACCCAGGTTGCCGATATGCTTGAAGGCGGTGAGGTGAGTGATAAGCTCAAACCTATATTCCCCCATCTGCAGACGTTGCAATCCTTGTATCTGACTCTGGATGTGACACGTGCACAACGAGGCGCCATCGCATTTGAGACCACTGAGACTCAGTTTGTTTTCAATGCCGAGCGCAAAATTGACAGCATAGTGCCGAGAAATCGTAACCAGGCCCATAAGATCATCGAAGAGTGCATGATCTTGGCTAACGTGGCATCGGCCAAGTTCGTCAAGAAGCACAAGGGCGAAGTCTTATACCGAGTCCATGAGTCTCCATCTGAGCAGAAGTTGACTAACTTTAAAGACTTCCTCAAGGAACGTGGCCTGACCATGGGCGGCGGACTTCAGCCAACACCCACTGATTATCAGGCGCTGATGGAGTCGATCACTGAAAGACCCGATGCCGAGCTTATCCAGATCATGTTACTGCGCTCTATGAAGCAAGCGGTTTACACACCGGATAATGAAGGACACTTTGGTTTAGCCTTAGAAGCCTATTCGCATTTTACTTCGCCAATTCGTCGTTACCCTGACTTGATCTTGCATCGCGTTATTCGCTTCCTGCTGGCGAAAGAACAGGCAGAGACAACAGAAAAATGGACACCGGGTGGTGGTTATAACTACCAGCTCGAAGAGTTAGATCTTCTTGGTGTCGAGTGTTCGACTACAGAGCGCCGCGCCGATGAGGCGACACGCGATGTTAGCGATTGGCTCAAATGTGAGTTTATGCAAGATCACGTGGGCGATACCTTCGACGCAGTAGTGGCCTCGGTTACTCATTTCGGCATGTTCGTCCGCCTGAATAAACTGTTTATCGATGGTTTAGTGCATATCTCCAGTCTTGGTAGCGATTACTACCAATATGATAATATGCGTCAACGTCTGGTTGGAGAGTCATCCGGTCAGGTATACCAGATAGGCGATAAGGTCAGAGTTAAGGTGGCTAGCGTCAATCTGGATGACAGACAGATAGACCTAATGATGGAAGGCGACTCAGGCGGAAAACCTGGCTCTCGTCGAGGCAAGAAACCTATGACGGCTCGTGATCGAGTCAATGCAGAGGGCGCTAAGCTAGGTAAAGCAGATAAGAGCGGTAAACCTAAGCGACGCGGTTCTCGCTCAAAATCTGCGGCAGGTAAAGCTGCTGCTGATTCAGATAAAACCAATACAAGCGGTGGAGCTAAAAAGTCCGGCGCTAAAACCAAGACCACGGCTAAGAAGTCGAAGGCTAAAAAGTCTTCAGCAAAAAAGGCTTCAGTAAAAAAGAGCCCGGCTAAGCGTAAAGTCAAAGCAAGTAAGTAATAGAGATAGTAATAGATGAAAAAACAAGATATCACCTTTGGTATTCACGCCGTTGAAGCGGTTCTTAAACATAGCCCTGAGCGCGTAATCGAACTTTGGGTACTGTTGGGCCGTGATGACAAGCGTCTCATGCCGATCCTTGAGAGTGCGGCTGAGTATGGGGTCTCTGTACAGTATGCGGCTCGTAAGGTATTGGATGACAAGTCAGGTGGTGGTCAACACCAAGGTGTGTTAGCCCGAGTTAAGGCTGTCAAGCAGCTCAATGATAAAGACTTAACTGCTCTGCTTGATAAGATAGAAGTTGAGAACACTGAGACACCTTTCTTGCTGATCCTCGATGGTGTTACTGACCCACACAATTTAGGCGCTTGTCTGCGTAATGCAGATGCTGCCGGTGTTCATGGGGTTATCGTGCCTCGTGATAACTCTGTGGGTCTAACACCAACTGTGAGCAAGGTAGCTTGTGGCGCCGCAGAGGTAGTGCCTTTGTTTCAGGTGACCAACCTGGCTCGCACCATGAAGAGTTTACAAGATAAAGGTGTCTGGATTGTCGGCGCTGCCGGTGAAGCAGAGCATAACTTGTATAAAGCCGATCTTAAAGGTTCACTGGCGATTGCCATGGGCGCCGAAGACAAGGGTCTACGTCGTCTAACTCGCGAAGGCTGTGACTCACTAGTTTCGATTCCTATGACAGGCTCAGTGTCCAGTTTGAACGTGTCAGTGGCATCTGGGGTCTGCTTGTTTGAGGCTGTACGCCAAAGATTGAGCTAATCGCCAATTCGATTAGGTTAATTTTTCTTTAGCCTTGATTCGTTGAATGCCGATAGGATTTAGATCCTGTCGGCATTTTTGTATCTGTTTTTGTCCATTTGATGGTGTGTTGTAGGTTGTGCTTTCATAGTTATCTATCACCTCCGGTGAGGTATGTGCAGATACTTCTGCAAGACGCCGCAAGCACGTCCGTGTGGGCTCTGCCAAAACGTCCCTGTTTTGGAAGCTCGCAGCCGTATCTACACTACGTTATTAACAAGCAGGTTCTTTTTCCGATTTGACCTCTACTGTGCTGGGTAGCAATCCACAGACCTTGCCAAGAGCAAGTTTGAGTACACTTTCTGTTGTTGGCCTTGGGCAATATAGGAATTTGGTTGATCATTGAAGGTCGTACTTTCAATGTTACTTATAGCTTGCGGCGGTGCAGTGCATGGTCTTGTATGTTCCAGACATGCATAAGACATTTCCTATATCCCTATAGGTCAGATGCACCAATGTCGTGGAGGCAGGATGCTTAAGAGCGACCTTATGTGCACTTTTTAATTTGAGAAGGTTCTGCGAGTCGCCGGCTCTTGATTTCAAAAGAGTACATCCGTGTGGGCTCGCCAAAATATCTTTGTTTTGGAAGCTTACAGCCGTATCTACACTGGATGTTTTATAAGACAAAGCTCTCTTCTATTTTGCTTCATTTCTTAAACTTCATAACCATTTTCAGTGCCTATAAATGATGACTGCTGGGGTAGTCATCAATTACACATCACTGTGTATCAATAATGACCAGTATAATTAAGTGTTATCTTTTAAAACAATGGGTTATTGTTATGTGGGAACATTGTCAAGACGCACTGATAATTTTTAAAAATGCTGCTCAGATAACAATGTTATCACTGCATCTGTTTAATAAGCTGTTAGCTGTCCAAAGAGGATTTATGTTATTCATTAAGGAAAGCGAAACCACACTTACAATTTGGTGGAAATTTATAGGGTCAATTGTTCTTTTTGTTGTAGCAGTAGTTGCTGCTCTGACAGGAACACTATACATTCCGTCAAAATATGGATTCCTTACAGAGGAGTCTAGCCCTTTAACATTTATTGGGTTGGTTACTTTTGTCTTCCTTTTATCGGTATTGTCGTTCTGGCAAGGTGGTTATGGAATATATAAAAAGTACATTGCTGAGCCGAATTGCAGCTAACAAGCTGCTAAATCAAGATTCATCAAGGCTGTCAGCCTTTTGCTGATAAAATCACCAGTCAGCACATGGTTTACTTATTAGCAGGGCGTTAAAGCATCTCTAATTGCTATATTTTCCTAATCTAAATCTCATGGGCTGGATGAAAGCTCTAACCCATTTCAGTCCAATAATTAGCTATACACCAATAAAACCTAAATCGAAGAGATTAATACTCAGGTGTAAACGCGGCAGTGACCTTCGGCAGCAGGGATGCTGTCGTAGAGGCTATAGGGATATACTCGCGCCGTGTCACTGAAGTGTTTGCACTTAAGCCTGCTGCAAGCAATAAGTATCAATGAAGCTTTGATATTCAATCAACTAACCAAATAACAAAGCCAGCCAGATGAACCAATAAAAGATATTTGAAATTTGTTATCGGACAAGTTACTCCAATGGCGTGTCACAGAAGTGTTTGCACTTAAGCCTGCTGCAAGCAATAAGTATCAATGAAGCTTTGATATTCAATCAACTAACCAAATAACAAAACCAGCCAGATGAACCAATAAAAGATATTTGAAATTTGTTATCGGACAAGTTACTCCAAAGGCGTGTCACAGAAGTAGCGACATGGGAGCCTGCAGAAAGCAATAAATACCAATGCAGCTTTGGTTTTTAGCAAGCTAACCAAATGCCAAACCAGTCAAATGAAACCATAAGAGATATTTCAGCTACTTGTTATCCGACAAGTTCAACTCGCCTATTGGAAAGTGTACATCAAGTTGAACGTAGTGATGGTATCTGTCTGCTTGGAGCCTTCTGGGACTACGTCTGTGTATTTGACGTTGACGCCTATCTTGAATGCCCAGTCTTGGAATAGGGTGTTCTTGTAATTCATGTCTAGGGTGAGTGTGCTGTTGTTTTCGCCCATCTCTGCGGTGAGGTCGGCGTTGAGGCTGGTATATTCCTGTAGCTTATGCTTAAACTTAGCTGCAGTACGGACAATGATGTCTTTGTCTGCGTCTGGATTAGGCTCTGCTTCGGTTTCGATTGGCATGTTATATCGATAACCAGGGCCGATTTCCAAGCTGAGTTTAGTGTCGCTATTTGATATGGCATCGAAACCATAACCTACAGAAATGGTAGATACTTGGGTGTAGCTACCGAAGCGATCTAAGGTGAAGTCACCGCGACCAAATATATAGCCATCATCCAGCCATGAAAAATCATTATCTAGTTTGTAACTAGACTGCAATTGTAAATCATATTTTTCTGCCGTTGTTTTGTCAGCATCGGCTGAATAATAGAGTTTAAACGTGCCTTCTTGTTTAAATTGCTTAGTGTCGTAAACCAGTTTGGTTCGACCATTAAAGCTACTGGATTCGGTATTGCCCCTATTGATTTGTAAACCAGCTTCGATCTCTGCGATGAAATCACTGGGTGGCTCCTGGTAATCGGGTGGCACTAAGGCCCAAGCCGACATAGGAACAGATAGGAGTAGGGCAGTTAAAACTCTAAACATTATTTTATTCTTACTATTATTTTAATGTGGTGAGAAAGAGTGACATCAGGTCGACATAATACCTATTCTGCGCAGCATCGGTAAAGTGAATATGGCAATGCAAGTCGAAATTTTTATCGTCATAATTACGCGGTGATGTGTTGCCGATAATCAATCAAGTAAACCCGTTACTCAGGTTATTGGCTGCTTTAGAGGCATTTTTCCCGATGACAATGACTTCAAATCAATATTACAGTTCATTTGTGCATCGAAATGGCTTGAATTAACGCTTGGATTTGTGTATTATTTTGCGGCTTAAATCAGTCACTTTAATTAGTTCCTTGCCTCTATTTGGTCTGACTGAGCCAACAATGAGGCTTGATAACCGTAAGGAGCAGAAAATGCGTCATTATGAAATCGTATTTTTAGTTCACCCTGACCAGAGTGAACAAGTACCTAGTATGATTGAGCGTTACACGGGTATTCTTACCCAAGCTGGCGGTCAAATTCATCGTTTAGAAGATTGGGGCCGTCGTCAACTGGCTTACCCAATTATCGAACTGCACAAAGCTCACTATGTTCTTATGAACGTAGAAGCATCTGCTGAATCGGTTGAAGAGCTAGAAACAGCTTTCCGTTTCAACGACGCTGTTTTGCGTAGCATGGTTTTGCGTACTAAAGCAGCCATCACTGAAGCATCTCCAATGGCTAAACTAAAAGAAGAGCGTGATTCACGCCGTTCTACTGAAGGCGAGCGTCGTAGTGCGCCTGCTGAAAAAGCTGTTGAAGAAGTTAAAGAAACCGCTGAAAAAGCAGCTGAGTAAGTTTTTCTTTGGCCACAAATCACTTGGTGTTATCGGGAACCATTACGCGTTCCAGAAGCTTTAAAAGCCCGGCAGGCATTGCACACAGTGTGATTATGCTGGAACACAAATCTCAGTGCTTCGAAGCAGAAATGCTTAGAAACGTATACTGTCAGATACAAGTGATATTAAGTGGTGAACGCTTTCAAAGCGTTACAGATAAACTGAAAATCGGCGTGGATATTGAAGTGCAAGGCTTTATCGCTCTCCAGCAGAGTCGAAATGGTCAAAATCGCTTAGTAATACACGCCGAAAATGTCGAATTGAAAACTTAGGAGACTGTCACATGGCACGTTATTTCCGTCGTCGCAAGTTCTGCCGTTTCACTGCAGAAGGCGTTACAGAGATTGATTACAAAGATATCGTTACTCTGAAGAACTATATCACTGAAAGTGGTAAAATTGTTCCTAGTCGTATCACAGGTACAAACGCTAAATATCAACGTCAACTAGCTCGCGCTATCAAGCGTGCTCGTTATCTTTCTCTACTGCCTTATACTGATTTACATCAGTAATAGCGCAACAATCTAGAGGAATTAATAATGAACGTTATTTTACTTGATAAGATTGCTAACCTAGGAAATCTAGGTGACCAAGTTGCAGTTAAAGCTGGTTACGCACGTAACTATCTTTTGCCACTAGGTAAAGCTGTTGTAGCTAACGCTGCTAACACTGAAGTCTTTGAAGCACGTCGTGCTGAATTAGAAGCTAAGTTAGCTGCTACTCTTACTGCTGCAAACGAGCGCGCTGCGAAAATCAACGCACTTGAGTCAGTTGTTATCGCTTCTAAAGCTGGTGACGAAGGTAAGTTGTTCGGTTCAATTGGTAACCGTGACATCGCTGATGCAGTTACAGCTGCTGGTGTTGACCTAGCTAAGAGCGAAGTTCGTCTTCCATTAGGCGCTTTGCGTACTACTGGTGAGTTCGAAGTTGAAGTTCAGGTTCACACTGAAGTTAAAGCTATCGTTAAGATTTCTGTTGTTACAGAAGGCTAATACATAGTTTTAAAGCTAAGGTCTTGATGCCTCGGCATTAAGACAAAAGCTTTAAAAGAAAAACACCGCCCTAATTTAATTAGCGCGGTGTTTTTTTATGTCTGTAGATAAAGGGGAAGGCAAGTGTTGGCTGGTACTGGGCTAGTAAGGGCTGTTTATCTAACGTAAAAAAAGGGCACAAAATTAATTTGTGCCCTAAAAGGGAGTTGCTTAGTTACGTTTTATAGCTTCTTCTACAACACTTTTTTTAGAACTTGATGTTGGCGCTAATGCGGACATATCTTGGCGCTTCAAATTCTTTTGGTAGACCATATGATGGGTCATATTGGCCACCAATAGTTAAAGTTTCTGAAGTTTTTAAAACATTTGATGAGTTGAATATGTTGAATATATCTAGACGTACATCGGCCTGAATGTTGTCTATGAAATCGATGTTGTAAACAAAATTAAGATCGACCTTGAAGCGCCAATCCTCATTGCCCATACAGCCACGTGAACACTTTTGATCAAATGGATAATATGTTGCACCGTACTCATATGGATCCGGGTATCCTTCAGGTAATGTATCTGCGAATGCGTTCTTTGGACGACCTGATTGAGCTATTAAGTTAGCGCCAATTGATAGGTTTTCAATGATCTGATACGCACCGTATGCTTTGATTGTATGGCGGCGATCATTTGGTAATGATCCATTAGCACCATCCATAAGGTATGGGAAATCCCAGTCAGTTGTTAAGCCTGAGTCGTCTTGGCCATTATCTGATTTAACGTAACCTTCAGCATTTCCATAGCTTTGTGCCCAAGTATATGATGCATTGAATGCCCAATCATCATTCCAAGTACGGTTCAAAGTAAGCTCTACAGAATTGTAGATACGCTCCGGATCTGGGTAACCCAAATCTTCGGCTGCGATGACAACCTGCTCAAGTGTACCGTTGCCATTTGTATCATAAGATACGTGAACATCTGTATTAGGGTTTGTAAGCACATAAACATGAGCTTCACTTTCTACCCAGCCATTAGCACGAATGCCTTTGTCGATGGTGATATCATCTATGATGCTCTTTAGATCACGGTGAGTGAACTTAATGCCCGCTGACCAATCTTCATCTAAATTTCGCTGGTAACCTAATATAAACTCATCTTGATACATTGGATCGATAGAAGTATCTAAAATCTCTGCTGGATCTGCAACGCTACCATCCGAGTAGACTTGTTGGTCACCGATTGAGGCACCAAGAGAGGGGAGTCCCTCAGCATCTACACTTATTAGCTCATTCCACTCCGCCGTAAATGTTTCTGCACCAGCCATACGAACGTTGGTATTTGATGCGACAGGGATGTGATAACGTCCCCAGTTTACAAATACTTTAGATTCGCCATCATCCATAGGATCCCAAGATAATCCTAAACGTGGTGCAAGCTGGTTTTTGATTTCAATAAAGGCTTTATCTTCAGCATTTAAATTTTCGAAAGATTCAGAGCGAAGTCCGACACGAGCAGTCAAATTTGGTAAAATACTCCAAGTATCTTCAATGTACCAAGCTGTAGATTTACTAGTGAACTCCCCACCATTATCATAAACACGTGTTCTTGCATATTCAATATTCTGGGCAAGCTCTACGCCGTTAACACTTTCTCCCGCTGCGCCTTTGTAGTAACGGTAGTAAACATGGCCTGAGTAGAAGCTACTTTCAAGTGAGGTATTGTCTTCAAAGTCATACCCAGCCTTGATTGCATGATCTTCAAAGTAATCAAAGTTGAAGTTAATGTTAGTCTGTTTACGAAGATCACTCTCTGCAGATGAGCTGAAGTTTTGCCAACAACCCATAGGTACTAATCCGCTGCCTCGGTCATCGTAGATTGCTGGGCAAGTTTCATCTTCCGGGGCCTGAACTGTTGAATCAAATTCAACTTCTGCATACAAGGCATCCACAGAAATCCAGTCATTGAGTCGACCTACATATTGTGCTGACCAAGTGGTACCACCGCGGCTCTCAATTGAAACCTGATCCATTATTTCTGAATTTGGATCGTAAGCTTTGGTTGTGTCAACAACCTGCTCTGAATCAGAGAATCCCCAAATCATTAAGGAATGATCATCAGTAATTTGCCAATCGACACGTGCTAGCCATAGTGGATCGTCATACTCAGTTGTTGTATAGGTCTCTCCGTTTGCAGAAGCATTAATTGATTTATACTTTTGCGGCTGAATTAAACCGTATACGAATAAAGTATCTTCGATAATGTCACCAGAAACTGTAAACTCAGCTTCTAAATCATCTTTTTCATCTTTACTGTTGTCCCAGAAAGTATCAAATGGCTGGATAGAGCCTGATGCGTTACCTACGGGATATAAAACACTAGGACGCTGTTCACGAAGAGCATCTGGCTCCCAACGTGCAGCAATGCCGAAGTCCCAGCCATTATTTCCACGTTTGGTGACTGCGTTAACTACGCCACCAGTAGAGCGACCAAACTGTGCGGAATAACCACCAGTTTTTATTTGGAACTGTTCATAAGCACTAAATGGAATATCCGCAATTGATGTACCACGGCGGAAGCTTGTTACGTTCACTCCGTTAATAATGAAACTGTTTTCTGCAACGGATGAACCACCAAACGAAGCAAGGTTACCAAATGCTGAATCACCTTTAGTTGCACCTGGTGAAAGAAGGGCAACTGATACTATGTCTTGAGCAATTGGTAAGCGTGCGATTTCGTCAGCACTGATGGTTAAAGATATTTCTGGAGATGATGTATCAACCAATGCGATTCTAGAGCCTGTTACTGAAATACGTTCTACGTCACCAGTACTCATAGGTACTTCGATAGATACTTCACTACCGATAGTCACTTTTGCACTTTCTATAACTTGAGTTTCATATCCCGGCTTAGTGATGGTAATTTTATAGTTACCGATACTAAGCGAAGGTACCTTAAAAGTACCTTTCTCATTAACAGTCACTGTAGTGCTAGCACCATTAGCCTTATTTATAATTGTTACAGTGGCCCCTGCTAGCGCACTTTTGCTGGATGCATCTGTAATGGTTCCTTTCATTGAACCAGCGGTATTATTTGCAGCCATGATGGGAGAACTTATTGCGAGAAGCGTAGAAATCGAAGCTGCTAACAAAGAGTGTTTGAAGTTTATTTTCATGTTCATTCCTTGGAATATTATTATTGTCTTAATTGTTATTCTTATGTTGTAAATTTGTTAACTTCATAATGGAGCCTACAGAGTGGCGATAATTTATTCAATGTTACAAATGGAAATACTTAGAAATAATTAGAAACACTTTGAATTATTTCGTAACATATTTGTTACAGCTTGTTTTGAGCCTATTTTAATAATTTTGTTATGTTTAAGTATTTCAGTGATTAATTTTTGCTCTGCGATATTTATAAAGTGGGAGATGCTTGGATCAAGAGGATTGATGGTTGATTGCCCTTTGGTCAGGGTGGCGTTTTTTTGTACACATTTATATACGGGTGGAATTAATTATGACGAGTAGATTTACTTGCTAAAGGGAGATATTGAGGAAAAGGCTGGTATAAAATTGACTCGGGACTGAGTTTAAAATTGAGATGAAGCTAGGTTGTAGGACCTGCTTTAGTCAGGAGAGGGCGAAGCTAGCAAGCTAGGAACTAAAGCGCCTCCTACAGAAAAGAGGACGCTACGCTGGTAGAGCCGAGATGACATTTTTGCCAATAGAGCTAAGCTCGTCGAACAGGCGAAGCCGCCCGTGTAGGGATTGGTAGAAGGTTGTAATCACTGTTTTTTACATGGTTAATACCAAAATATAGGGCCTAATCACTGAAACTTAGGCCCTAGGAACCATTTCCATCTAGTTTCTAACTAAATCCAACTCGGCTATCAAGTTATCAGCATGGTCCACTTCATCCATCATCCAGAGGATATAGCGGAAATCCACATGCACGGCGCGGGTGATAGTAGGGTTGAAGAACCAGTCCTTGGTGATCGCTTCATAGGTGGAATCGAAGTTTAGACCAACTAAGTCTCCCTTGCCGTTAAACACGGGAGAGCCTGAGTTTCCGCCTGTGGTATCGACACTGGAGAGAAAGTTTACTGGTACTGAATTAAACTCTTCCGGCTTATAGCAAGAAAAAAGTCGACACAACCAAGTGCTGGGATCCTTGATGACTGAGGCGACCTTGTGGCTGCCAAATCTCTGCTCTTTAATGGCATCCAAGACTTTCTGTGGCGCATTAAAGGGCGCTAGGCCTGTATGCTTGGCTGTGATGCCTTCGAGGCGAGTGAAAGGCTGTTTATATAAGGCATCTTTCGACTGATATCCGTCTACCATGCCGTAGGTGATTCTTAGAGTACCGTTAGCATCGGGGTAGACAGGCCAGTCGTTGGCTTTGTAATAGGCAATGATGGCTTTCATGTAATCGGGGCGAGCCTGGGACAGCTGACCCGCTAGTGTCTTCTTGTCTTTCTCTTGGGCCATATTGGTATCAAACAGGGCTACGGCAAGACGGATAAAAGGATCTGCACTGGTCTCGAAATCCCCAGCTTTGGCGTCCATCCAGGCTAAACGTTTATCCTTATCGGTTAAGGATGTCAGAGAATAGAGTCCAGCTAGTTTATCCGACAGAGTCACAGATTCATCAACATAGTTAAGCATATTATCCAGCGCCGCGACACGATGTTCTTGCGCAATGTAAGCTTGTAGATCTTGTTGCCACAGGGCTTTATCAACTGAAGCATCGAAGCTGGAATCGATTCGTTTTAGTCGAGCCTTGAACATTTTCATGTCTCGCTCTTGGTAGCCTTCTTCTCGCTCTGCATCGGGTTTGACTTTCTCTTTCGATAATCGATACAGCTTGTTGGCCGCGGCCAGAAGCGCACTAGATTGGGCATTTTCGAAATAGTAACGTGTCTGGTTATCGACACGTTTCTTAGTGAGTAGAAGCTCGAGTTGATCGAATTTGGCTTGATAAGTCTGGTAGGTCTTATCGGTTGCTAACCATTGCTTGAAGCCATCTTCACGGCTCTGCTTAATGCCAGCTATGTCGGTGGCTTTAAAGCCATCGAGTAGGCCGTTATATTTTTTCATACGGTTAGCCATAGAGGCTAAGGTGCCGGCATATTTGAGCTCAATTTCGTGATTGCTGTTTCCCATGGTCTCAATGGTATCTATACGCAGTTGATAGCGAGACGCTAAGGTTGGGTAGAGCCAGTCACTGGCAAATTTAAGCTCGCTAGTTAAACGATAGCGACTGGTAGAGCCTGGGTATCCGGCGACAAATACTCCATCACCAGCCTTTACTCCATCGGCATTAATTTTCAGATAGCTCTTAGGTTCGAAGGGCACATTATCTTTAGAATATGCAGCCGGCTGTCCATCTTTGCCTACATAGGCGCGCAGGAAGGTGAAGTCTCCGGCATGGCGTGGATATTCATAGTTGTCGATATCGCCACCGAAGGCGCCGACACTCTTAGGTGGTGCATAAACGAGGCGCACATCACGGATAATCAGTTGCTTGATAAGGTAATATTCGAGGCCGCTATGGAAGCTTCTGACTGAGCAGCGATAGTTGTCATCGCTCTCACAGCTTTTAATTAAAGATTTTCTATTTGATTGTATCTCTTGATAACGTGCTAAGGGCTCTTGGCTCAAGCCTTGGGTGACTCGATCGGAGACATCTGTTACTGCCTCGGTAATATATAATCTTTCGTTTGGACCCGCGCTTGGTTCATCGATTTTACTTGTTGCCAGGAAGCCATCGGCAATATAATTGTGTTCTGTTTTACTGTTGTATTGAATGGCACTATATGCGCAGTGATGGTTTGTGACAACTAACCCTTGGGGGGAGACGAAACTGGCTGTACAATAGCCGAGTCCGACAACTGCATTCATCGGATACTGAGTGAGGTCGGCTAACTGTTTTGCCGGAATGTCGATTCCTCTTTCGCTAAGCTTATCTGCAATCGATGGCATTTGATAAGGCTGCCATTGCCCCTCATCTGCATGGGTCTCGAGAGAGATAAATGCCACTCCAGATGACAGCACTAATGCTGAGATCAATGCATTGCGCATAGTGATTCCTTATTTTAATTGTTGTTTGGATTGGAAGTTGTTCACTTCCTGTTTTTATTGAGTCAGTTTTATATCATATTTAGTGTAATAGTTGGGAATTTGGAGATTAAATGTCACAACAAGGTCAAGGTTCCTTTAAGGCCAAGCAGAAGCCTAGAGATATCCAGATGGATGCTCTTAAGATGCCACCACATTCGTTAGAGGCCGAACAATCTGTACTCGGTGGTCTAATGTTGGATTCCGATGCTTGGGATAGGGTGTCTGAAGCGGTTGTTGCAGAAGATTTTTATTCTCGCTCTCATAAGATGATTTTCAATGCGATGGCAACCTTAACTGCTGCCAGTCATCCCATAGATCTGATCACCGTTTCTGAGCAATTAGAAATTGAAGATCAGTTAGAAGATGCCGGCGGTTTTGCCTATCTTGGTGAGATTGCCAAGAATACTCCTAGCGCGGGTAACATAGTTTCTTATGCGGGGATTGTTCGTGAGCGAGCGGTTGTTCGCGACATGATCAAGGTCGCCAATGAGATCGCCGATGCAGGTTTTAACCCTGAAGGGCGTAATTCCAGCGAGTTACTGGATCTTGCTGAGACCAAAGTCTTTAAGATTGCAGAGTCTCGAACTAATGAGAACGATGGTCCAAAAGGCATCAAGGCTATTCTTGAGAAGACAGTCGATAAGATTGAGGAACTCTATAATAACCCGACAGGTGGTGTGACCGGTATTTCCAGTGGTTTTCACGATCTTGATAAGATGACGGCTGGTTTCCAGGGCGGCGATTTGATTATTGTGGCTGCGCGTCCATCAATGGGTAAGACGACTTTTGCGATGAACTTGTGTGAGCAGGCGGCGCTAAATGAAGAAAAGCCTGTACTGATTTTTAGCTTGGAGATGCCTTCTGAGCAGATCATGATGCGTATGTTGGCCTCATTAGGCCGAGTCGATCAAACCAAGATACGTACCGGACAGCTTGATGATGATGATTGGGCTCGTGTCTCATCAACCATGGGTATCATGCTTGAGCAAGGTAAGATGTATATAGATGATGGCTCAGGTCTGACTCCAACCGATGTTCGAAGCAGGGCCAGACGAATCGCCCGTGAACACGGAGGCCTGTCGATGATCATGATCGATTACCTGCAGTTGATGCAGGTGCCAGCTCTGAAAGATAACCGTACCTTAGAAATTTCTGAAATTTCTCGCTCACTTAAGGCGTTAGCTAAAGAGTTAATGATTCCGGTTATTGCACTGTCACAGCTCAACCGTTCATTGGAGCAACGTGCCGATAAACGCCCTGTTAACTCAGATTTGCGTGAATCTGGTGCGATTGAGCAAGATGCCGATTTAATCATGTTTATCTATCGTGATGAGGTGTACAACCACGATACTGAGCATAAAGGTGTTGCTGAAATTATCATAGGTAAGCAACGTAACGGTCCCATTGGGCGTGTTCCGTTGACATTCCAAGGGCAATTCTCTCGTTTTGATAATTATGCCGGCCCCAAGTTTGATGAAGACTAATTCTTAGTTCTTTCCCACAGGTAAGGCGTAAGGCTAATCTTGCGCTTAAGCCGAGATTAAACTTGATTCATATAGAGTGTTGATAATTGATCATTGGCACATCTCTATATAAATTTAGTGCTTATATTCATATCACAGCTTGAATCGGGCCCTAGGTACCGATTCATTGATAAGGTTAATTTTTGAAGCCATTTCCCCGTGCAGAGATCAGCTGTAAAGCGCTGAAGAATAATCTAGCCCGCCTGCGACAGATCGCGCCTGCGAGTAAAATCATGGCGGTCGTTAAAGCGAATGGTTATGGCCACGGCTTATTGAACGTAGCTAAATGCATCGAAGATGCTGATGGGTTCGGCTTGGCTCGTTTAGAAGAGGCAATAGCATTAAGAGATGGCGGCGTGACATCTAAGCTCATTTTGCTGGAAGGCTTCTTTAGGCCGGTAGACTTGACCACCTTAGTGATGAAGGACATAGAGACAGTTGTTCATAACGAGAAACAGCTGGAGATGTTAGAGCAGGCAAGCTTATCTAAGCCTGCTAACGTCTGGTTAAAGTTAGATACTGGTATGCATAGGTTAGGTTTTACCCCCGAGCAATTTGAGCATGTGTATGCGCGACTGCTGGATTGTCCTCAAGTGGCCAAACCAATCAAAATAATGTCTCATTTTGCCTGTGCCGACGAGCCGGATAACCCTTATACTCGAGAGCAGCTAAATATATTCAATCGTTTGGCAAAAAACTTACCAGGCGAGACTACGTTAGCTAACTCGGCAGGAACATTATATTGGCCAGATAGTCATAAAGACTGGGTTCGCCCGGGGATTTCCCTTTATGGTGTCTCCCCTGTAGTGGGGGATTTAGGTAAGAATCATGGTCTGCAACCGGCAATGGAGCTGATATCTCAGCTTATCGCCATTCGAGAGCATAAGGCTGGTGATCCTGCTGGCTATGGCTGTTATTGGCGGGCCAAAGAAGAGACTAAGCTTGGCGTCGTCGCCATCGGCTATGGTGATGGATATCCAAGAAATGCACCAGAGGGAACTCCGGTGTGGGTTAATGGACGTCTGGTACCCATAGTTGGACGTGTTTCTATGGATATGTTGACGGTTGATCTCGGATTGGACTCTACCGACAGTATTGGTGATGAGGCCATAATGTGGGGCAGTGCCTTACCGGTTGAAGTGGTTGCCGAGCATATAGGCACTATTGCCTATGAACTAGTGACAAAATTAACTCCTCGTGTTGCCGTGTGCATGGAATAAACACGTAGATCTATTTTCTTAGTTGTATCGATTCAATGAACCGGATGTTTGTTATCGAATGAGATAATATTTTGAAATACTACAATCCCCTTCTTTCTGCGCTGATGCTTGTTAGTGTCATCGCAGCTTCTCCCGTTGCGGCCCAAAACTTAGATAGTTCAGCAATGAATATCACCGATACAGAGGTCCATGAAGACGGCAATGTCGTTGAGCCTCTTGTCAGTACTGAGCCTGAGCAGATAGAAAACAAGTTCGAACCTGAATTTGTCGCCGTGCCCTTTATTTTTTCAACGGAAACCTTAAGCACCACATTCGGTGGCGCCGGGGTACTCAAGCATGCGGGGCAGGCCCAAGCATCCATATTAGGTATCGGTCTCTATAGTAGTAACAGTAGTTGGGTTAGTTATTTAGGCCTGACTAATTACCAACTGCCTAAGTTAGATCAGTGGCTTTTTTCTGGTGAGTTTTATCGGGCGAATTTTAAAGAGGGGATCTATTTTGTACCTCAAGGAGCTGGCGAGGGAAGTTTAGAACCCGTTGCTACTGATTCGAGTCAGAGAAATCGTATCTTGGCTGAGGGAGATGAATCATTTTATAAGCTACATATTAAATATGTGCTGCCTTTTGGGAGAGGGGCTGATGGCGCTGCACTGAGTCTGATACCATCGAGAAATAACGATAATTTCAGTTGGGATCCCACTAAGTCGGGGGTGAGTAGCATAGAGTTAACGCCTTTCGTCAAAACTCAGGAATTAGTTGGTTATAATGATTTACCCACTAAGGCTCAAGGACTCGAACTAAAACTGGATTGGGATAATCGTGATAATGGTAAAAATAGTACTCGTGGAGGCGAAACTAGCCTGATCTTTACTCGTGATTTTGGATCGTCGAGTAGCACAGACTCAGGTGGAAGGGAAAGTTGGACAACTTGGGAATTCGAGCAGAGTGCCTTCTTCTCTCTTGGGGGGAGCTCTTGGTTTCCACAGCAGACTTTGGCGTTAAACTTTTACCTTGCCGATACGCCTACATGGAGCAAAGATGAAGACAATTCAACTGGTTCTCATCGTCCTCCCTCTTTCTCTGGAGTGAGTCTAGGTGGTTTCGAACACTTAAGGGGCTATTCAAGTAGGCAGTTTGTTGGTCGAAGTGCGGTGCTTTACTCTGCCGAATATCGAGTGCAGCCAGCATGGCAACCCCTGCAGAGCCTACCCTTGTTTAATCTTTATGATGTACCTTGGTGGCAGTGGGTAGTATTTACTGAAGCAGGACAAGTTGCCGACAGCTTCAGTGCCAGTGAACTTCATGATGATATGAAATGGACCTTAGGTGCAGGGGCTAGATTTGAAGTCGAAAGTGTCGTGGTAAGAGCCGAGTTCGCCCATGGTCAAGACTCCAATCAATTTTGGGTCATGGTTAATCAGCCCTTCTAATCTACTTGTTGGATAACAAGTTATTGAAATATCCGTTGTGGGTTCATGCGGCTGATTTTGTTGGTTTATGAATGCCATAGCTTCATTGATGTTTATTGCTTGCAGCAGGCGAATGTGCAAACACTTCTACGAGGCGCCGGCTCTTGATTTCATAAGAGTCTTCCCTGTGGGCTCTACCAAAACATCCTTGTTTTGGAAGCTCGCAGCCGCGTTCACACCTGACGATTAATCTCTTTGATTAGAGCTTAAAAGGTGACGGCTAAACACGTTTTTGACCAAAGCGGGTCAGGCTTGAGAAAATAGCGACTGTTCTGGCTGTCAGATTAAAGGGCATCGAATAAAGTTTACACTGATCCCATTTGTTTATGATTTGATCGGAGAGGCATGCTCTTCTATCTAATCATTCCTGCTATTTTTCGAAACAGATCTCTATGTAGGCTGAGCCATGGGGGCTGGTAAATGGCATGATGATCTTCATACCATCGGCCTGGTGTGAGATACGATGGCCAAGCCCTGCAACAACAACGGGAGTGGCCATCTCGAAATCATAGCCTTTTTCTCCCAATATGTTTTTAGCTCCACCTGTCACCATGTTAGTAATCTCACCCACGAGATCTGTGATTTCATCATTGATCTCTCCTGGGTTTTCACCCAACATATTCTGCATGATCTCTAAGATGAGTCCCTGTTCGAAGGTGATCGATAAGGAGCCCTTGGTCTGCGGACCTACCATGCCTATCAGGCCTGAAACATCTCCCTTGGCAAGATTGTCAGTTTTTATTTTTGGTTTTCCTGGATTGAGTTTCATGTTCGCCATTGTCGAGATGACATTCAGCAAAGACTCGAGAAAAGGATTAATGAAATTAACGTTCATAAAAATTCCGTTGTTAGCAAACTAGCAGATACTCATTTAGAACTGCTGGGGCTATGGTATATACACCTTTATAAAGCTTAGGCTATTTTTGTTTTTATACAGATTTAATATCTCTATATCTGGCAAGTAATTTATGTGATGACTCGGGTCGCTTGTATTCAACTCTTGTGTTTTACGTGTGGCGCACATCGTAAATATTAGCAAGTTAGTAACTTTTACATTTTGTAGATAAACACTCTAGGTTACACTGGGCCCATGGTTATACCTGTGTATTACACCTCTGAAGTGAATTCAATTACTATTATGAAGCATTATAGAACTAGCGATAAATATCAAAGGCTTAATGGATTTACCTTGATTGAATTGATCCTGGTGATTATCGTTCTCGGCATATTAGCAGTGGTAGCAGCTCCTCGTTTCATGGATTTAAATCGTGATGCAAAAACCAGTAGCGTTAGTGGTTTTCAGGGAAGTATCGAAGATGCACTGAAAATGGTGCATATGAAGGCTCAAATCGACAATGGACTGGGTGATAATGTGAATCTAGACACTCAGTTCGGTAGCTACCAGTTTTATCGTGGCTATCCTGAGACCAAGAGTGAGGCTACTAATCCAAATCTATATTTTTTAGAAACATTTTTGCAGCTAGGTGCCGCTGACAGTGAGAGTAAAAATAATCTAACCCGGACCGCAAACTATGCCAATATCGGTGTTTATGAAGACAATGGTTTTTCACGCATAGGCTATGGAAGCGGCAATTTACTCGCAGGTTTATGTTATGCGGAATATTTTCATACCAGTTTAGCTCAAGGCGTTTCGATTGAGACTAGGGGCTGTTGATCCCATGAACATCTAATCCCCATTGTTATAATACAAGTCCCCTTAAATTATCTCTTTCGGTAATGCTATAATGGGCGATTACCAAATTCCTCCGATCTTGCTCCCTGAAATAGTTTTTTAGCTCTCCAAATGGGAACTAAAAGGGCCACATCGGGCTAATTTTTAGCAAATAAGACCCTTGATTCGAAAATCAGTCGGTTAAGATAAGTCAATAAAACAGTTGGATATGCAGTTTATGCCTGTTAGAAAAATTAATCGCACCTTCTCAATTGCTCCTATGCTGGATTGGACCGATCGCCATTACCGCTACCTGGCGCGCATCATGTCTACAGAGCTATTACTTTATACAGAGATGGTGACCACAGGTGCGATTATTCATGGTAAAGGGGATTATCTTGCCTATAACAGTGAAGAGAATCCATTAGCATTACAGTTAGGTGGTTCGAATCATCATGATTTAGCGACTTGTGCCAAGTTAGCTGCGGAACGTGGTTATGATGAGATCAATTTGAATGTGGGTTGCCCTTCGGATCGGGTTCAAAGTGGTCGCTTCGGGGCTTGTCTTATGGCTGAGCCCAAACTTGTCGCCGAGTGTGTCACCGCTATGAAGCAAGTCGTGGATATTCCTGTGACGGTTAAGACTCGTATTGGCATAGATGATCAAGACAGTTATGAATTTTTGAGTGAGTTTGTCGACACCGTCAGCGATGTGGGCTGTGATACTTTTATTGTTCATGCTAGAAAGGCCTGGCTACAGGGCTTGAGTCCTAAGCAGAATCGCGAGATCCCCCCTCTGGATTACCAGCGTGTGTATCGGCTAAAGAAGGACTATCCGGATCTTCATATCTCCATCAATGGCGGTGTTAAAACACTCGATGAATGTCATGAGCATTTACAGCATATCGATGGAGTCATGGTAGGCCGGGAAGCTTATCAAAACCCTTATATATTGGCCGAAGTGGATCAGCGACTCTGCGGGAGTAATAAACCTGTGCTGAGCCGAGATGCTGTTTTAGATAAATTTATTCCTTATATAGAGAAACATCTTATGGATGGTGGCAGGTTAAACCATATTACTCGCCATATGACTGGTATGTATCAAGGAGAGCCAGGTTCCAGAGCCTGGAGACGCTATATTAGTGAAAATGCTCATAAACCAGGGGCCGGAATAGAAGTCATTGAGCAGGCTAGAAAAAATATAGATTGCTAGCCACTAGTCACAAAAGCATAAACCGCCTTATAGGCGGTTTTTTTATTTCATTTCAGCCAGAATTAGTCAGCTACAAAACCACTTAGTGAATTTAACCAGCCCATGGTGAAAAATACTAAAAGCTTATTATCTTTCCATAAAAGCTCTCACATACCGCCAACCAAAAAACAACAAGTGTCTGTTATTTAGTGATTTTTTATATTTTGTTAAAGTTGGCACGCTGCTCGCAATATCTAATATGTAAATCACTCAAGTATAAAGACAGCAAAGAAAAGGAAGACAGTATGTTGAATTTAATGATTAGCAAAATAGTAAAGTTATCTCTAGTGGCCACAGTGTTGATGGGAGTTAGTGTGGGAGCTCATGCAGATAGCCTCATTCTTACGGATTTAACCAGCAATATTGAACAGAATATCAGTGCTCAAATGCAAGACCTGATGCAAGTTACCCAACGCGAGCTCAGCTTGTCGTTACAAACTCAGCTTGCAGAAGCCATGTTTGAACTAAAAGGCAGTGAAGAGACAAATCAGCTTGTTCAAAAGACACCTGAAAACGTGATCACTAGCGCTATGGTTAAGGATTAACTATGTGGTTTACAGCGGATATAGCGGCTCTGTTATTTATGCCAGTATTGAGTTTTGCTCTTTGTGCGCTGTTAGTTTGCAGCTTTCTTGGCCACAAGCTCCAGGACTAAAGTAAACCTAGCAAGTCGACTCTAAAGGAGAGGGAAATGAGTTACTTAAGTTCAACCGATAAATATATGGGTCATATGAAACGACCAACTAGCCTGATATGTGGTGTCGCAGCCATGATGGCTAATAAGTTTAACTGGTCTTGTTTATGGACTCGAGTGGTGTGGGCTGGGGTGATCTTGCTCAATCCAGGCATGGGACTCTTGCTTTATTTTGTACTCGCCTTAGTACTGCCCAAATGGGACGCTAACTCTTGAAGCGTCAGCCAAGCTATGTAAATAGAAGTCTTGTAACCAAGGGTCGTGTAAATAAGAGAAAGGCAAGTCGAGCGCTCGATATATTTTTAGGCCTAGGTAGTGTCATCTTAGTGATAGCCGCTCTGGTCATGGCGTTGGACTCTTGGGGAATCTCTGAGTTTTTTTCTGGTAGCTTTTTGAATATAGACCCCCTTTTTTGGATAGATGTAAGCCTGTGTAGTGTCGTTATCATCTCTGTGATGCTAGTGGTTATTTTATTCTGGCTGACTGTCGCTTTTAGTATTTTAGCTCTGGTCTCTGGCTTATGTATAGTTGCGGCTCTGGTTATGGGTTTTAGCGGCTTCTCTCTACTTTGGCCTTTGATGTTATTGCTCTTAGCGGCATGGGGGCTTGGTAAGTCGAGTCAGTGTGATTGAATGAGCCTACTAAGTTATCCAAAGTGTGATATCTCTTCTCTATCAAGATGCAGAGTCCATAAGGACCCTGATCTTTTCAGTAAGCTGAGCCGATAGATTTAAACGTTATTTTTTTAGAAAGGCTTCGAAGCGAGTTCTGGCTTCATCACTCTTTAATCTCACAGCAAACTGGGCTAGCTCATCTTTCATCTGTTGACGTACTAAGTCTTTATTTGTACCTAGTAATGCGCGAGTAGCCTGAAGTGCCTGAGGTGGTTGTTTAGCGAGTTTAACTGCCTGGGCTAAAGCAAAGTCAAAAATGCTCTCCGATGGAATAACATCATTGATAATATTGAGTGTTTTGGCTGTTTCAGCATCGAAACTTTCACCGAGTAGCAGTAATTCGGCAGCTTTTTGTGGTCCAACGAGTTGTGGTAGCAGTAGACTCGCGCCAGCTTCTGGCACTAGGGCTAAGTTAACAAAAGGTAATTGAAACTTTGCCGTGTTATCGGCATAAACCAGATCGCAATGCAGTAGTAGAGTGGTACCTATACCTACTGCAGCCCCAGTGACCGCAGCAACGAGTGGTTTTTTTAGATCCAACAGATGAAACAGAAACTTAAAGGCCGGGTGCTCGCTATCTAAGTTACTATTTTTTAAAAAGTCTGCTACATCATTGCCTGATGTAAAACAATCCTGTTGACCTTTGATTAAAAAGGAGTGAATTGCGTTGTCTGACTCACCTTGGATAAGGTATTCTGTGAGGTTAGTATACATCTCAAGGCTGAGAGCGTTACGCTTCTCAGGGCGATTAATTGTGATAATTCTTACGCCTTGCTCATCCTTAACCTGAATTGTACTCATTGCGTTTTCTCCTTTAAGACGAATGGGATTAAATGGAGTTTAAGACATTGAAGCAAAAATTCAAACACGTGTTTAGTTTTGTTGTACTTTGGGTGGCATCTTTCTCTGCCATGGCCAATGTTGTGCTTGTGGATGGTCAGGTGAGGGCTATGCCGCCTAGCGTGCCAAATAGCGCGGCGTATTTAACCCTGGAGAATCATGGCCCTTCGATCAAGCTTGTTGCTGTCGAGGCCGGTTTTGTCAAAGAAGCTCAGTTACATACCGTTATTGAAGAGGACGGTATGGTTAAGATGCGTCAGGTAGAAAGCTTTACTATTCCTCAGCATGGGCGTTTAACCTTGAGCGAGTCGGGTCAGCACATCATGTTACTCGGTTTGAAGCAGCCATTAGTTTCGGGGGAGTCAGTCAATTTAACCCTTAAATTTGATAATGGTTCAGAGCTTCCCGTGAGCTTGATGGTGAGTAAACAGGCAATGACTAAGTCGGAAGGCCATCACCATCATAATTAATCTCGTTTGGAATTTACCGGAGTGTATCAGATGCAAATGACATGGAAAAAGTGGACGGGTATTGCGGTCCTTATCATATTTATTGGCTATCTTATTAGTGTTTGGTGGAGTGTTGCACCAGATGCGATTAAGGCGCAGCAATTAAAAGTAGCTGAAGGGCCTCAAGTCGTGGGCTATGCTACGACGACGTCACTCATTATTACCATGGAAACCTTACTCAACAAGAGAGGTGGCTGGTTATCTAATGATGTGACTCCTCCGTCAATCTTTATGGATAATATGCCAGCCTTTGAATTTGGGGCCTTGGAGCAGGTACGAGATCTTGCCTTAATCATGCGCAAAGAATTCAGCCGTTCTCAGTCTCAGTCTCTGTCTGATAAAGATTTGCTAGCCGCTCACTCTAAACTCAATATAGAGCATACCAGCTGGCTAGCCCCCAGTGCCGAGGGCGAATATAAAGATGCCATCAAATTACTCAAGCTTTATCGGGCTAAAATATCGGATACCCATAATCAAGATGCACAATTTTATGCCAGAGCAGATAATCTCAATGAATGGCTTAAAGAGGTGCAGAAACGTTTAGGTAGTATGTCTCAGCGTCTTTCTGCCAGCGTAGGTCAGGATCGCATAAACACAGACTTAGCCGGTGACAGTGAGGCTTCTCAGTCTACACCTAAGCAGGCCAGTCAACAGATTAAGACCAATTGGTGGAAGATCGACGATGTGTTTTATGAGGCTCGAGGTGAAACTTGGGCATTATTAAACTTTATGAAGGCTATTGAAATTGATTTTGCCGATGTATTGCGTAAAAAGAATGCCGAAGTTAGTTTGCAACAGATTATTCGTGAATTAGAAGAAACACAACAAGCTGTTTGGAGCCCTGTAATCTTAAATGGTTCGGGTTTCGGCGTAGTCGCTAATCACTCTTTGGTGATGGCAAATTATATTTCCCGCGCGAATGCTGCGGTGATTGATCTAACAAATTTATTGATTAAAGGTTAATTAGATAATGAAAAAAACATTACTTGCATGTGCACTTTTGGCTAGCTTAGTAGGCACATCTGCACAGGCTTCAACACTGATAGGCTTTAAGGTCGGTGGCGATTATTGGAAGGCAGATACCAGTGGTACATTTGCTGAGAATGGTCAAACACAGCAAGATTTTAACTACAGCTCATCTTCTCAAGGTAGCATATGGGTTGCCTTCGAACATCCGATCCCTTTGGTGCCTAATGTAAAAATTAGAGAGAACCGTCTGGATACTAGTGGTAATGGTGTGGCAGATGGTTTTGCGTTTGCCGGCCAGGACTACAACGGCGAGATCAGTACTAGTACAGATCTAAGCAACACCGATTTTATTCTTTATTACGAGCTGTTAGATAACGATCTAGTCTCCTTAGATCTTGGTGCGGCTTATAAGATGATGCATGGATCTTTCCGTGTAAATGATAGAGTGACAAGCGGCCGTGTAAATTCAGAAATCGAGCTGGATAGTGGCATAGTGATGGCTTATGCCGAGGCGCAAGTCGGCATTCCTGGCCTAGGCTTATATGGCTTTGCCGATGTAATGATGGGTATCGATGAGTCTAGTGTCTATGATTACTCTGTCGGTCTGGGTTGGCAGTTTGATGGCATGGTTTTGGATACTAAGCTGCGCGTGGGTTACCGTGACTTTAACTTCGATGTGAATGATTTCGATGGTGTCACTACCAATACTCAGTTTAATGGCTTCTTCGCAGGTGTTGAACTAGTTTTCTAAATCTAGTGCTTTAAGCTTGATATAAGAACCGCCATTTGGCGGTTTTTTATTGGGAAATTTATATGGTCTTTAGATATGGGCGCAAGACCTGCTAACTTGTTTACACTTATATAATTTGTGTTTAGACATAAAAAAACCGCCAACTATTATTAGCATGGCGGTTTCTACCTAAGTTATCCTCAGTGGATAACTTAGCTTAGGACTAAATCACAGACTGTCTCGTTACTGAGTGGTCGTCTGTGTTGTCTGTGCAGTCAAACCATTGTTGATGGCGATAACATCATCTTCATTCAAGGTACCTGCCGCTTGTTTAAGTGCGAGTATTGAATTGATGTATCCGTAACGGGCATCAGATAGCTTTCGCTTAGAGTCATACAGATCACGTGTACGGTTAAGTACATCGACTATGGTTCGAGTACCAACTTCAAAACCTGCCTGAGTCGCTTTTAGTGCACTCTCTGATGAGATTACTGATTGCTCATAGGCACGGATTGAGCTGATTGAAGCACCTACGTCGTTGAAGTTGTTACGAACATCCTTAACTACTTTACGGTAAGTCTGTTCCATCTTCTCACTCGCTTCCACGTACTGATATTGAGCCTGATTCACTTGAGAGGTGACCTTGAAACCTTCGAAAATAGGTATGCTCAAGGTCAGGCCTACTGTGCCGTTGTCAAAATCACGTGCATCATTATTATTATTTTCTTGCTGTATATTGGTTGTGTAACCCGCATTTAGACTCAGGGACGGCATATGACCGGCTTTATAGAGACTAATGGCTTCTTGTGCCATATCTTTACCTATACGCGTCGTCAGTAGATCGACACTGTTGGCTTCGGCCATCTTTAACCAATCATTGGCTCTGGTAGGAGATGGGGTAACTGCACTGAAACGCTCGGTATCTAAGATATTGATAGAATTATGTTCTATGCCTGTAATCTCACGTAACGCCTCATAACTATTGGTCAGTTCATTCTCAGCTAAGATCTCTTGCGCTCGAGCTAAGTCATACTGAGCCTGAGCTTCATGAACATCAGTTATGGCAGTCAAACCAACGGCAAATCTTTGTTTTGTCTGTTCGAGCTGACGCTCAATCGCGCGCTTTTCCGATCCCTGAAACTCGTAGGTATCTTTAGCCGATAACACCGAGAAATAAGCACTGGTTACGCGGATAATCAGAGTTTGTAGTGATGACGCGTAAGTCGCATCGGCTTGAGAGGCCGCTAATTCGGCTAGGTTCAATCCCACCCAGGCACTGTGATCATAGATGACTTGATTTAGTGTCACGCCAGCATTTACGCCACTTGAATCCGTGTTAGGCTCAGGAGATTCGTTATTGATCCAATTCTTGTTATAGCCCACTCGTGCACTTATAGTTGGCAGTAGCGGCGCGCGGTTTTCTTCAATTTTTTCGTACAGGGCATCGCGTTTAGCCTGAGCTTGCAGGGCGATAGGGTCACTGGTTAGCGCTTGTTGATATATCTGCAGTAAATCGTCGGCTTGTACAGCAGAAGTACTGAATGCCAGCGTGAGCGCTGCACATATAGTTCGGATCTTGAATTTCATTGGTCGTCCTTTTAGACAAAATCCTCCAGTGGAGGAGCCGTTTAACTTTTATAGAGTTAAGTGATACCACGCGTAATAATAGCGAGGCGGTTTGCGCTTCCCGACGCTTCCCGATACATCAAAACTTAATGGCCTGGCCTGCTAGCCAAATCTTAATAGCTATGTAAGACATAGATATTAAGGAATTACCTGTTTTCAAGTCAACTTAGAAGTGTAACAGTTTTTAATTTTTATTATGTTATTTCTGTCTAAATAGCATTGACTCTTTTCTAGTGTGTTTCTTATACACTTTTGAAGATTATTTAATACTGGATTGATCCAGCTGAGGTAGTGAGATGAAACAGAAGTTTGATCAAGAAGATGTAGTTCTGTTAGGAAAAGAGACTGTATTTAAGGGGTTTTTCTCTTTAGATGTTTATCGGTTTAAGCATAAGTTGTTCAAGGGGGGCTGGAGTGATGAAGTTCACAGAGAAGTCTTTGAGCGAGGTGATGCCGTTGTAGTATTACCTTACGACCCAGTGACGGATGAAGTGGTATTGATCGAGCAGATACGCATTCCAGTATTAGCAAAGGCAAAGAGCCCTTGGATGCTTGAGTTAGTGGCGGGTATGATTGAAAAGGGAGAGACGGCAGAGGGCGTGGCACACAGAGAGCTTGCCGAAGAGGCTGGAGTTACGGCTAAACATATGTCGAAGATCTCCAGTTATTTCGCGAGCCCAGGCGGGACCAGTGAAAAATTTGAATTTTTCTGGGCTGAAATTGATGCGAGTCAAGCACATGGGGTACATGGACTCGATCATGAAAATGAAGATATCCAGGTTCACGTATTCAGTAGGGAACAAGCTTTTAAATTTGTAAATGATGGTACAATTAATAATGCGTCTACTGTTATTGGCCTGCAGTGGCTAGAGCTGAATTATTTGAATTTGCGTAAAGCTAAGTGAATAGCTTAAATGATGTGTGTGTCAGCTGAATTATTCTAAACTACACAAGTTATGCCTGTATTAGTTGATGAATACGCTTAATGTTATTGAATTGTAATGGTGAGGCTTGAATCAGAAAGTCAGCTGAAAACATCTTGCATTCAAGCCTGTGACCTAGAGTAAACTTGAGGATGAGTCGGTAAGTGAGTAGTGCTAGCAGCTTAAATCCAAAGAGATATCAACCGAATATTAATCGGTTTCTCGCCCTGTGTGGGCGTAATTACTTCCATATTCTTCGCTGGTTACCCGATGGTGCTGAGCAGGGGGCGAGTTGGCAGGTTAAAGGTGAATTCGGTTTTTTAGATGTTCGCTTGCTGGAAAACACTCGCTATACCCAATTGATCGAAATCTCAAGAAATGTCGATACAAGCGGTTTTGTTGACCCCCCTAAGATCTCGGTTCGTGTATATCATGATGCTAAATTGGCAGAAGTGTTAACTAGTCGACAGATTTATCAACTTAGTCCGGTATATGATTATCCAAATCTACGTATGCACCATCGTGACGAGAAGTATCGAGTGAATGCTTTTTTGGAAGAGTTATTAAGGATTGATAACCACACGAGTGTAGTTTGTTTGGCTGAATCTTAGGGTCGATTTATTGTGTTAAAAGAGGCTATCTCTTATTCTCTTGAAGAGAAGGCAAGTGTGAGAATCGTGCAAGTGACCGATCCTCATCTGTTTGCCGATCCCAGCTCTCAACTTTTAGGTGTTAACACAGCTAAGAGTCTGGAGTCTGTGCTGAATGCCATAAAGACTGGGGATTTTCCGGCAGATCTTATGTTGGCTACCGGAGACATCAGCCAAGATTATTCGGGTGAGTCATACCACAGCTTCGTGCGCTCCATAGCGCCTCTCGATCTACCTTGTCATTACTTGCCAGGCAATCATGATGATCCTCGTGTTATGAGTCTGCATATGCAGGGAGCCAAGATATTCGGCCAGCGTCGAATCTTAGCCGGCAACTGGCAAATCATAATGTTGGACTCTACGGTGAGAGGAAAGCCGGGTGGACACATGTCGGACAGTGAAATAGAGATCATTAAAAGTGCAGTAGCCGATCAACCGGAACGCCATGTCTTGCTGGTGATGCATCACAACCCTATTTTGGTAAAGTGCCGTTGGTTAGATCAACATTGTATGGATAATGGCAGTGACTTTATCGAGCAAGTGGCGCAGATCCCGCAAGTCAAAGGCTTGCTATGGGGTCATGTACATCAGGAGTTGGATGAAGAACACCAAGGCATGCATGGTATTATCCACTTGATGTCTACGCCTTCAACCTGCATCCAATTTAAGCCTCTATCGTCTTACTTTGCACTGGATGCCCTACAACCTGGGTATCGACAGTTGGAGCTTAAAAGCGATGGCAGTATGATAACCAATGTGCATCGTGTCCTCGGTGATAAATTCTTCCCCGATAGAAATGCCAGAGGTTATTAAGGCTGAGTTTGTTTACTTGTTCAGAAGCACAAGCAAAATGATATTGGTGTTTCATTGTAAATGTACTGCTTTACCCTCCTTTGCAGCCTAATCACTTGGTAGAAACGTAAGCAAGTGTTAGCATCCAATTGATCATTTATTAAAATTGCTCCATCATTCTTTTGAATGATTATTCGATGATGGAAGAATCCGTGTATGAGGAAATATGCTGCTTTATATTCATGGGTTCAATAGCTCACCGTTATCAGATAAAGGGCGTGTCACTGCGCAATTTGTCGCTGAACACTATCCCGATCTGAATTTCCATCAGCCTCAATTGCCATCGACTCCCAAAGAGGCGATGGAATTATTGTCGGCCCTTGTCGAGACTGCCCTAGATAATGGAGAGGCGCTTACCTACATAGGGTCTTCACTTGGCGGTTATTTTGCGAGTTATTTAGCCGAGAAGTATGGTGGACGTGCGGTATTAGTTAATCCTGCAGTGACGCCTTTCGAGCTATTCGATGAATTTATGGGTCAGCAGTATAATCCCCATATCGATGAGTATTATCAGGTTCTACCTGAGCATAAAGACCAGGTTGCCGCTTTTAATACTCAAGTTATTCTAAATCCCGACCGATTTTTAGTATTACTGCAGTCGGGTGATGAAGTCCTGGATTATCGACAAGCAGTGCAGAAATATCACTGTTGTCAGCTTTTGATTCAATCCGGTGGCAATCATAGCTTTGTGGGCTATGACAAGCAGATGCATTCAATCTGCCAGTTTCTGTTTTCTTGACAAGTAACCATATCGGGCCGCAACATGGCCTTAATAACTATAAATTGTGTGTGCCATGACAAATCAATATACCTCTGATTCCATCGAAGTCCTAAATGGGCTAGATCCCGTTAAACGCCGTCCAGGTATGTATACCGACACCACGCGCCCAAACCACTTGGGGCAAGAGGTTATCGATAACAGTGTCGATGAAGCTCTGGCGGGACATGCAACTAAGATTGAAATCACCTTGCATAAGGATAACTCTTTAGAGGTTATCGATGATGGTCGTGGTATGCCTGTGGATATTCATCCTGAAGAGGGGATATCCGGAGTTGAACTTATTCTTACTAAGCTGCATGCGGGTGGTAAGTTCTCTAACGATAACTATCAATTCTCAGGTGGTCTGCACGGAGTGGGTATTTCGGTGGTGAATGCGCTCTCGAGTCGTGTTGAAATTACCGTGAGACGCAGCGGCATTGTCTATGATATTGCCTTCGAAAATGGTGATATGGTGGAAGAGCTGCGAGAAACTGGCACTTGTGGTCGCAGAAACACAGGTACCAGAGTTCATTTCTGGCCCATCCCCAGCTATTTCGATTCAGCCAATTTTTCCGTACCTAAACTGACGTATTTGTTGAAGGCTAAGGCGGTTCTCTGTCCCGGTCTTAAGATCAAATTCACTAACAAGCAGACAGATGAAGTTCAAGAATGGTTCTATGAGAGCGGTTTAACTGATTATCTACAGTCGTCGACTAAAGATGCGATTATGCTGCCTGAAGAGCCATTTATTGGTAGCTTGAAAGGTAATAATGAGGCGGTTGACTGGGCTATTACCTGGTTACCAGAAGGCGGGGAATATCTTAACGAAAGTTATGTGAACCTTATTCCCACTCCCTTAGGTGGTACTCATGTGAATGGTTTCAGGCAAGGTCTGCTTGAGTCTATGCGCGAGTTTTGTGAATTTCGAAACTTAATGCCCAGAGGCATTAAGTTAACCCCAGAAGATATCTGGGACCGCAGCAGTTTTATCCTGTCGATTAAGTTACTGGATCCGCAATTTTCTGGCCAGACTAAGGAGAAACTCTCTAGTCGTCAGAGTTCGGCGTTTGTTTCCGGCATAGTCAGAGATTCATTCAGCCTCTGGCTTAATACGAATACCGAACAGGCTCTGGCATTGGCAGAGATGTGCATCAATAATGCTCATAAACGTTTAAAATCGGCTAAGAAAGTTGCCCGTAAAAAGGTGACGTCAGGCCCTGCGCTGCCGGGTAAGTTGACCGATTGTAGCGGTCAAGACCCTATGCGTGGAGAGCTGTTTCTGGTGGAGGGTGACTCGGCGGGAGGTAGTGCTAAACAGGCTCGAGATCGAGAATTTCAAGCTATTATGCCTCTGCGTGGTAAAATCCTGAATACTTGGGAAGTGGATTCCAGTCAGGTATTGGCGTCTCAGGAAGTACACGACATCTCGGTCGCAATAGGTTGTGATCCTGATTCCAGTGATATTTCCGAGCTCAGGTACGGTAAAATTTGTATCTTAGCCGATGCTGATTCCGATGGACTGCATATTGCGACCTTGTTATGTGCTCTGTTTATGAAACACTACAAGATCTTGGTCGAAAAGGGCCATATTTATGTGGCTATGCCCCCCTTGTTTCGTATCGACATAGGTAAAGAAATTTTTTATGCGTTAGACGAAGCAGAAAAGCAGGGCATACTGGATCGTATCGCTGCTGAGAAAAAGAAAGGTAAGGTTCAGGTTACTCGATTTAAGGGACTGGGTGAGATGAATCCACTTCAGTTACGAGAAACGACTATGGATCCCAACACGCGTCGTTTGGTACAGTTAACCATAGATGATGTCGAAGAGACCATATCTATGATGGATATGTTACTGGCCAAGAAACGCTCTGGTGATCGTAAGATATGGTTAGAATCTAAAGGTAATCTTGCTGATTTTTAGTGAAATGCCTCCAATAATTAGAATAATTAGGCAATTAAAACAATAATGTTGTTGAATCAGAAAAAAAATCAACGAAGGTGGAGCATAGTGTTTGCTTGCGCCGCTGTGCTATTTAGCCAAAAATTACTGGCCGCACAGCCCATGATGATAACCGTCACTAAAGGCTTCGGCTTAACCCTCTATGCCTCAGAGCTTGGTGATGCCAAGCAGATGGCACTCGGAGATAAGGGCACGCTATTTGTTGGCTCCCACAAGAAGGGTGCCATTGTGGCTCTGGTCGATAGCAATGCCGATGGCCGAGTCGATAAGCGCTACACAATAGCAAAAGGCTTAGATAATCCAGAAGCTATCGCTTTTCACCATGGTGACCTCTATGTGGCTGTCGATGAAAAAATAGTTAAGTTTGTCAATATCGAGAATCGCTTGCGTCGGCCTGGGCGCGGTAAAGTCATTTATGACCGCCTGCCAGGTAAGAGCAATAAGAGCCGACGTGCTATGCATTTTGGTCCAGATGGTCGCTTGTATGTGGCTATAGGTGCACCTTGTAATGTCTGTGAGACAGTCGCTCCTTTTGGCAGTATTATTGCCATAGACTTAAAGACTGGCGGTAGCGAGCAAGTCGCAATGGGCATTCGCAATGTGACGGGATTCGACTGGTCGCCTATTGATGGTGCCTTATGGTTTGCCGATGAAGGACGAGATTGGATGGGGGATAGACTTCCTCCCGATGAAATTAATCGGCTAGAAAAAAACGGAGAGCACTTTGGTTTTCCCTATATTCACGGTGCTTCGGTTATAGAGCCTGCCTACGATAAGCCTAAAAACCTGAAAATAACTCTGCCTAACTACGAATTACCTGCCCACGTATCTCCAATGGGCCTGCATTTTTATCGTGGGCAGCAGTTTCCTGCTAAATATCATAATCAGATGTTTGTCGCCGAAAATGGCTCCTGGAATCGTTCGAGTAAAATTGGTTATCAGGTGGTGATGTTAGCGATTGAAGGGCAGAAGGTCATTAAGCGCAGTACTGTGGTTAGCTTCTTAGATGGCGGTTTTCCCGTAGCAAGACCTTATGGTTTATTAACGGCTCCCGATGGAGCCATGTATATATCGGATAATCTTAAAGGCAATATCTACCGTTTGTATTACAAAGATACCGTTAAGAAAAAAATAGAACAAGCTGCGCAAGCAGAGGATACTGAAAAATGAATGATGCAATAGATTTAAGTCTCGATGGTGTAGAGCAGATGTCGATGCGCCGCTTTACGGAAGATGCTTATCTAAATTATTCCATGTACGTCATCATGGACCGGGCCTTGCCGCATATTGGTGATGGTTTGAAACCAGTCCAACGCCGTATCATCTATGCCATGAGTGAGTTAGGTTTATCGTCTCAGTCTAAGCATAAGAAATCAGCACGTACAGTGGGTGATGTATTAGGTAAGTACCATCCTCACGGAGATAGTGCCTGTTATGAGGCCATGGTATTGATGGCGCAGCCTTTCTCATACCGATATCCACTGGTCGATGGTCAGGGAAACTGGGGAGCACCAGATGATCCCAAGTCATTCGCTGCTATGCGTTATACCGAAGCAAGATTATCGAAGTTTGCAGAAGTTCTGCTCAGTGAGTTAGGACAAGGCACAGTCGATTGGGGGGTTAATTTCGATGGCACAATGAAAGAGCCATTGGTGCTGCCGTCTCGCCTGCCGCATATTTTACTCAATGGTATTACAGGCATAGCCGTGGGTATGGCGACAGATGTACCGCCGCACAACACCCGAGAATTAGTTGCTGCTTGTGTTGAACTCTTGGACAATCCTAAAGCGGATCTCGAGCGTTTGATGGAGTTTGTGCCTGGCCCTGACTATCCTACCGAGGCAGAAATTATCACCTCCAGGGCGGATATCACTAAAATTTATGCGACCGGTAAAGGTTCGATAAAGGCGCGAGCGGTTTACGCTATTGAGAATGGTGAAATCGTCATCACGGCTCTACCACATCAGGCCAGTGGTGGTAAGATCTTAGAGCAGATTGCCGCGCAGATGCAGGCTAAGAAGCTGCCTATGGTTGTCGACCTCAGGGATGAATCTGATCACGAGAATCCGGTCCGTATCGTGGTGATACCGCGTTCTAATCGCGTCGATTGTGATCAACTCATGGCTCACCTGTTTGCGACGACAGATCTGCAGAAAAATTTCCGAGTGAACCTGAATATCCTGGGACTTAACGGGCGACCCCAAGTCAAAGGGCTTAAACAGATCTTGACCGAGTGGTTGGAGTTTCGCTTAACAACAGTGACTCGAAGAATCACCCACAGACTGGATAAGGTTTTAGCCAGATTACATATTTTAGAAGCCTTGATGGTTGCCTTTCTTAATATCGACGAGGTGATAGAGATCATCCGTTATGAGGAGAACCCCAAGGCCGAATTGATGTCGAGATTTAAGGTCTCTGACATTCAAGCCGATGCTATTTTAGATCTTAAGTTGCGCCATCTGGCCAAACTTGAAGAGATGAAGATCACATCGGAGCAGGGTGAGCTGGCAACTGAGCGAGACAAGCTACAGCTACTGCTGAGCTCAGATAGACGCCTGAAGACCCTGATCAAGAAAGAACTTATACAAGATGGTGAAACCTACGGTGATGATAGGCGTTCTCCTCTAGTGGAGCGTAGCGAGTCTAAGGCGCTGACAGAACATGAATTATCTCCGGTAGAGGCGGTGACAGTTGTCTTGTCCGAGAAAGGCTGGGTTCGCTGCGCCAAGGGACATGATATCGATGGTAATGGATTGTCTTACAAGTCTGGAGATGGTTTCCTCTGCTCCGCGGCGGGTCGAAGTAATCAGCCTTCGGTATTTATAGGTTCAACCGGTAGAGCCTTTGCTACAGAGACTCATACCTTACCCTCGGCGAGAAGCCAAGGTGAGCCCATCACCACGCGTTTTAACCTGTCACCGGGTGAGGTGATGGAGCATGTTCTGCTGGGTGATGAAGATAAGTTCTATCTGCTGGCTTCTGATGCTGGTTATGGATTTGTCGGCTCATATAAAGATATGGTGTCTAGAAATAAAGCGGGTAAAGCCCTGCTCAGCCTGCCGGCTAACGCTAAAGTCATTAAACCTAAGTTGGTGGATAAGTCGAAAGTCGAGTCTATTCTGGCCATCACCAATGAAGGCAGAATGTTGCTATTCTCTATGGAAGCCTTGCCTCAGTTATCTAAGGGCAAGGGGAATAAGATCATAGGCATTCCAACGGAAAGAGCGAAGAACAGAGAAGAGTTGCTCACACACCTGTATGTGGTCCCCGAAGGTACTTCTGTGACTCTTTGGGCTGGTAAGCGTAAGCTGACGCTTAAACCCAGTGATTTAGAGCATTATCGTGGTGAGCGGGGTAGGAGAGGGGCTAAATTGCCACGGGGATTACAACGTGTCGATAGCGTGGAACTTGGCGATGGAAGCAGTGAGTCTATCGACTAGCCAATCACTAGTCTGAAATAAAAAAAGCTGCCGATGGCAGCTTTTTTTATGGATTCTTTATTAAAGTAACTAGGTAAAAGATGAGTCCCCGTTAGGCCACTTCGTAATACTTAGGTTCTATGTCCAATTGTCTCTGGATTATCTGGCCGGCCATCTTAGTACACTTACCGCATTGGCTGCCGACACCCAAACGTTGCTTCACATCGGCCAGTGAGACATCTCCCTGGCTAACGGCTTCTTTTATTTGTGTATCGGTAACGGCGAAGCAAAGACAAACGTACATTAAAATAGGTCCCCTAATAAGATGACAGAATTATAAATGAAAACGATTCTCAATGCTAATATCAAAAATGTATAAGTAAAATGTGAATATATGCCGGCCGTTATACCGAAATGAGAATTACTGCTGAAAATGGAGAAACTTGGATTTTGAGAATTTGAGATAGAATTTGTAAAGCTCTGAGTAAAACCTGAAGCTAGTTGGTGCAGGATTGGGTCCCATTCTTGGATGGTGCAGATCTTGGAGAGCAGATGCTTGGCATAAATAATAAGCCTAAGGGTGATAGTCATTCACATAGGATACTGGTCGAACTTTTTTCAGAATAATCAGAAACAGATGTAATTAAATCGGTTTCATCCCTGGATTAAAGTACATAGAGCAGATAAGTAACTTGTTATTAATTGGGATAATGAATTGTTAGTAACCACGCTCGAAGTTGACTCCATGGGAAAGCCGCTCGCCTCTTAACAGCTTATGGTAATTATTGGCAAAAATTTCCACAACCAGCTCGGGAAATCTAGGAGCGGAAATGTGTGGCGTAATGATGACATTTTCCAATGTTCTTATGGGATGATGTTGGGGTAATGGTTCCTGATTGAATACATCTAATATCGCATTTTGATCGCGGTTTTGTTTAAGCTGTAAATACAGGGCATTAAGATCCAGCACATCGGCTCTGCCTAGATTAAATAAAATACCATTGGGCTTCATCATTGATAAGGTTTGGGCGTTGAGTGCCTTTCTGGTATCTGATGTGCTTGGCAGTATGCTGACAATAGCATCTGCTTGGGGAAGATAGTGGGGGAGATTGGATAGGGTGTCGATATTATCGAAGCCAATCGTTGGCTTAGCACCACGATTTATACCTGTGACATGCATGCCAAAACGCTTCGCGGTTTGAGCGATATGTTTGGCTATATTGCCGGTTCCAAGCAGAAGTAAATGTTGACCTTGAAGCGTCTTGAAGCTAGTCGGTCGCCAAGTTTTCTGTGCTTGTTGCGACCTATATATAATGCGCTTATGCTGATGAATAAGTAGAGAATCAAACAGGTATTCGCTCATCAAGGGGCCGAATATTCCTCTGACATTTGTCAGCTGATAATCTTTTCTTTGACGTGGTTTTACCAAGGCACCCACGCCGGATAAGGTCGACTGCATCCAGAGAATATGCTTGCTATGAGGAAGCAAGGGCGCCGCGAGAGCTGGGTCAGCCAGCCAAATATTGGCTTGCGTAATCTGGTGAGTTTCATCACCAAGAATTTCAATCTCAGGTAGATGGCAAGATTTCAGCAAAGATCTGTAACCTTCATTATCACTGGTGAGTAATAGCAACTTGTATCTCATCTTAACTCCCCCTATGCTACTGAATTATCTTGTCTTTGGAATCTGATTGAGGATTTGAGTGTGGAACATATTATTTCAGTATTTCATCAAGTTGGCTCTTTGCTCTATCCTTGGCTCAATGAGATTTCAACGGCTATTATCGCTTGCTTCTTGATTGTGTTTGCAGCCGATTTCAATCGGCTGATTAGCCGGAAGTTGACTGGGCGATCATTTATATTACGAACGTTAGTTTTTGTTTTCATCAATGCATTCGGCTATGGGCTATTAATTGTGACAGCCAGTCCCTTTCTTGCAAAACAAATGGCTCAGGTGTCGGCCCATTGGCTATTACTTCTCGTTATCAGTATTTTTATATTTATTGGTGTCTGGGCTCAGCGAAATAAGCAAATTTAGCCAAGTTTACATATAGTTTAGGTGGCTATTGAGTTTTTTGCGCGACAAATTCCGTTTGCCACCGCGCAGCTTATGTTATCTATACAGAGGCGAAGTTTTGGCGAAGCTTCGCTTATATCAGGATAAATTTTGTAAAGACCGAACGTCTAGATATGGAAAAAGGGTCATAGGTGAAGCATGTATGCATAGTTTCAGCCCTTGTAACCACTCTAGGGCCACTGCTTAGAACAAGTCTACCACTAAAGGTCTGAGGGCCATTCAGGTGGAATTTAGTCAGAAATCCATAATGAGTGAATTAGCTTCTCTAGGAGGACATTGACTGATTCTTCTAGGTTAGGTATCGAAATAACTCTAGGTGGTTTATCCCTGCCATAGTGTGGGGGAGGTTTTCAGTCAACCTTGAGAGAACTTAGATAACAGCGAGTTGCTCTTCAATTAATCCAGTGTCATTACTCTTGCTATCTAAGAGGGTAAGAGTACCTAATTCACTCGCTTTACTCAGGGCCGCATGTTGCCCCCTGGGCAATTACGGCACCTAGTGAGCAATCATAATTATTAGCTTCTGATCAGTCCCTGGGTTTCTTTGCTCTGAGTGTTTTTTATGTGCACTTCTAGTTGCGGGTATGCGAGTTCAAGTTGGTTTTCTTGCAGCTTCTTATTGATGGCTTTATGCAATGTATGACGAAGAGGCCAACGAGTATTCATGTCTTTGGCATAGGCACGAACTTCATAATCTTGGGTGTGTTGTCCAAATCCCGCAAACCAGACCTCGGGCTCAGGGCTTTCTAATGCATCTTCACATCCTTCGACGGCTTGATATAGCGCAGCTTCGACTCTGGCGGGATCTGAGTCTCTCGCGACAGAGACATATACTATGACGCGTGTGATTGGATCAGAGAGGGACCAGTTGATGAGTTGTTCGGTAATGAAGGCTTTATTGGGAATAATGATCTCTTTTCTATCCCAGTCAACGATAGTCGTTGCACGGATCTGAATCTTACTTACATTGCCAGTGAGCTCCCTTATGGTCACAGTGTCACCAATTCTCACCGGTTTCTCGAACAAGATGATCAAGCCTGAGATGAAGTTAGCGAAAATTTCCTGCAATCCAAAACCCAGTCCCAATGAGAGTGCCGCGACCAGCCACTGTAACTTGGACCATTCCATGCCTAAGGTTGAAAAACCACTCAAAATACCAAAAAATACCACCAGATAACGACTCACTGTGGTGATGGCAAAGCCTGTTCCTTGGCTCAAATCCAGTCGTTGTAATATGGTTAGTTCGAGTAAACCGGGTAGGTTGGTGGCTATCATAAGTGAGAAACCAACTATGATCAGCCCAAGGAAGAGTGATTTTAAGGTGATAGGGAGCTGTTGCTCTATGCCGTTAACCAAGGTGTTACTGGTCCAGAGAGTCACATCATCGAGCAATGAGAATAATGCAGTGTGGGTCTGGCTCCAAAGGCCGATTAAACTTGCTAAGAAAGCCAATAGTAATAATGAACGTACCAGTCCCAGAGATTGACTGGCCATGGTTTCTAGATCGACACCTGGCTCTTCATAGGTGTCTAGGGGCTCGGTATTATTTTGTGGCTCTTCATCACGTTCACGTTCACGTTGAAGTAATATCTCTGCACGTCTGGCTTTAGCACGATCGAAGGCTATGCGTCTCCTTTCGATGAACATCCAACGTTTTATCAGTTGATAAAGCAACATGAAGCCTAATGACAGTAACAGGGAAAGTTGAAGTTGCAGTAATACCTGAAACGCTGTGTAGTAATAACCTCTAAAAGCTAAGATGGCGCAGACTGGGGGGATGAGTAGCAGCACTCCCCACAACAATCTTTGGAGTAATTTTTTATTCTTGTCATCTTGGTGTTGGTGTTTGTGCTTCTTAGATAAGGATAAAATATCCCGATAGAAGCCAAATAGGAAGATACTGAAAATAATGAAGGCGCCTCGGCCAATACTATTTCTCAGTACTGAATTATCGATAAATTCGGTGAATCCCATGACCCCAAAGAAAGGTATCGCCATGATGATAAAGGTTTTAAATCTGAGTTGACCTTGCCTGATTATACTTGCTTCACTTTTAAAGTGACCTATGAGTAATCCCTGTTCCAGTGCCAGTAGGTAGGTAAAACGGTAGAACAAGTAGAGTAAGCCTATGACTAGTACTCCCATGCCGATAGCTGCTGTTAAGTTCAGACTGGAGAAAAGCAAGATGGCACCAGCGGCGATCACAGGTAGTGGTTTAATCACGCTGTAGAGTAAAGAGTTACTTAGGGCACTGAAGGTGTAGCTAAACTGATCTTGGGTAACATTACCGACAAATGTGATGTCGTGAGCCATGACTGACTTAAACTTAGGTGTTAGTAGATCTTGAGTGACTAAACAGAGCACGAACAAGATGATCCACCAAGACCAGTATTCACTTTGTTCATCGAGGGAAACTGATATGTCAGACCAAACAGATTGGCCCATAAGCCATTTCACACTCTGGAAAAGATCGGTGAACCATAATTTATCAATGGATTTAGCATTCGGTACCCAAAAAAGGTGCTCGTTAAGAATGCTTGTTAGGGTGATGTTCTGTTGGGTTAACTGCTCATAAATCACTCTTAAATCTGAGAGCTTACTCAAATAAAGATCTTGGCTCTGCAAGAGCTGTGTGATCAAGTCATTCTGTGAGGTGAGCAGCCTAGATTGAATCTTGGTTAAAGGCTCATTGGTTACCAGTTGCTGGTTGTTTATCGTCAACTCTTGTTCAAGTTGATACCTTGTCAGTCTTGCCTGAGCTATTTGTGCTTCTAGTTTATCTTGATTTGGCGGTGCGGGTAGAGATTGCAGCATCTGTAAAAAGCGCTCGCCAAATGCAGAATTTAATTTAATCAAGCCTACTTGTTGTTGGATATTGGTCAGCTGTTTTGCTTGAACTTGATAGAGGTTTTCGGCAGTTTCTTGTGTGAGAACAATTAGATTTGTATCTTTAGTGAGGCCCTTTAGCTTATTGGCATAACCTAAATTTAATCGGCTCAGTTGTTGGGTCAGTGGGGATTGCTCGGCTGAAGTCTCAAACAGACTCTTGGCTATAGTGGCATCTGTTTTCTTTTGTCTCTGCTTAGCAGTGGCCTTATTGATCTCTTCGATCAGGCTCTCTTGTTGTGATAGCTGATACCTGACCAGTAACATCTGCTGCTGATTGAGGTTAATACGTTTTTGGCTACTTGCCTGTTCAGCCTCTAATGCCTCCAGAGTCTGAATATAGAGCTGACGCTGTGCCTTAAGTAGCATATCTTGATTGGTGTCAGAGTCATCGATTTTATTTTTTTGATGCTGAGTCAAAGATTGTCGAGCAGATGCTATATCTGACGGTAGTCGGTTATGCTGCTTGATTAAATCAGTCGCTTTTGTATTGAGTTGGGCTTCTATTTCTTTGAGTTCAGAGAGTCTTAAATAGGCGAGTGAAGCTTGCTGAGTGGGGCCATTATTCTTGGATCTAGGGAGCGGTGTCTTAGCCTCTTTCAGTTGCCGATCTAGGCTGAGCTTATGCCCTTGGTAGTTGTTGATCAACTTAAGGTAATTGTTTTCTATTAACGCTTGTTCTTCAATACTATGCTGAATATGTGCGAGCTTCTGCTCGGTTGTTAAATCGGTCGAAACTGGCAGAGTGAGTCCCAGACGTTTATTGAGCTCGAGTGGAGAACCGGCGACGGCACTGAAGCCAGTTAATGCAATGAGAAGCAGAAAAATAGTGCGCATAGTATGAAGTATATTCGGATGCAGGTTAGAGAAAGAGACAGGGATATCTTATCAACAAAACAGGCTTACTATAGCTTCTTTTGTTTATCTATTTTTGTGACTCTTGTCGGAAAATAGAAATATAAATGAAAATCATCATAACCAGTTTCGAATTTCTTACTATCGAGTCAAGAAATGCCAGCTATTTGGCTGTCTTTCGATTCCGTCGAGTTTCGAAAATGGCTGTTGCGACAACCAATAAACCGCCTATAGCGGGTTTAATATCTAGCTGTTCACCTAAGAATAACAAAGCTAAAACAGCACCATAAAAAGGTTGCAAACAGGATACTAAGCTTACCGTTTTAGCGCTAAGGTGGCGTAAGGCCGTAGTAAATAGTGCGTGGGGGGCTGCGGTGAATATGACCCCGAGTAATAACACCAGTCCCCAGGTAGATTGTTCAATTTGACTGAATTCTACCGTATTCCAAGGGGCAAGGAAGAGGACGGCTACGCCTGTTTGGTAAAACATTGCCTGGGAACCTGAGTAGGCTGAAAAATACCTCTTATGCAGCAGGTTACGCGCGGTAAAAAACGCAGCAGATAAGATTCCAAGGGCTATGCCCATAGTGACATCATTACCTAGGCTAGCTTCGGGAATGAGTAGTATGACTCCTAGGAGTACGGTGATCCCACTAATAATATCACTTCGTTGAATGGGGTTTCCTGTGATAATGGGTTCAATAAAGACTGTCATCACGGGATAAGTAAAGAAGGCTATCATGCCTATAGCGACGGAAGAGAGCTGCATAGAGGCAAAGTAAGTAACCCAATGCAGGCTGACTATTATACCTAGCCCTAAGGCGATGAAATAATCTTTCGTGGCGTCGAGTGACAAGGTTTTTTTGCTGGCTTTGACTATGCAGGCTAAGACAACTGCGGCGACTACGCAGCGTAGTAGAGTGATATTTAATGCGCTGAGAGGGATAAGCTTGGAGAAGAGTGCCGTACCACCAAATAGCAGTACGGCGAGATGTAACTCTAATAAACCAGCTTGTTTATTACTAGCAGTTTGGTTCATTACAACTCCGTATACTGACCCAAGGCTATGAGATCAGATTAATCCTCTATTTTTGCGAATGCCTGTCCCATGCGGGTCACAGCTTTTGGCACTACACCGTCGGCAAATTCATCCAAAGCATCTTTAGCGAACAGCATGACAACCGTACTGCCTAGCTTGAACCTTCCCATCTCGGCACCTTTTTCAAGGGTTAATGCCTCTGGTCCTTCAGTCGGGTAATCCCAAGTAAATACTTTTTTACCACCGGGTGGTGTAATGGTGCCTGCCCAGACGGTTTCTATACTTGCGACTATGGTTGCACCGACTAATACCATGGCAATAGGACCTATTTCGGTCTCAAAAATGGCCACTACACGTTCGTTACGGGCGAACAGTCCAGGAACATTCTCAGCGGTTAATGGGTTGACGGAAAATAACTCACCGGGAACATAAGTCATCTTCGACAAGGTTCCTTTCAAAGGCATATGAATTCGATGGTAGTCTTTTGGTGCTAAGTAAATAGTAGCGAAATCGCCATCTTGGAAACGTTTGGCATCATCGGCTTGATCACCAAGTAGTGCAAGTGATGAGTATTCATGTCCTTTGGCTTGAAATATCTGTCCGTCATTAATGGGACCACATTGGCTTATCGCGCCATCTACAGGATGGACAATATAATCCTGATCTTTTGAAAGCGGACGTACACCAGACTTGAGGGATCGAGTAAAAAAATCATTAAACGTCTTATAAGCTTCGGGTTCGCTCTGTGCGGCCTCACTCATATCGATTTTGTATTGTTTAATAAACCACTTTATTGCAGCGGTCGTTACCGAACCTAATTCAGCGGCTGCTAATTTCCCTACCAGGCGAGAGACTAGATGTTTAGGCATCATATATTGCAAAGCAATTTTTACTTTATCCACGTGTACTTCCCTTCAAAAATATTGCGATTTACCTGTTACTCATCACTGGCTCTAAACTGTCTGGCATGGCGCATTTCATTTAGGCTGGCGATAATTTTATGATAATTCTTGTATCGGTCTTCCGCTATCTTGCCATCATTAAATGCATCGGTGATGGCACAACCAGGATCATTTTTGTGCTTACAATCTCTGAATTTGCAAGTACCTAGATATTCCCTGAATTCGATAAAACACTCTCCCACTCTTTCGGGGGGCAAGTGCCATAGTGCAAATTCTCGGACTCCCGGAGAATCAATCAGATCCCCTCCGCTAGCAAAATGCATTAACTTAGCCGTTGTGGTGGTGTGTTGTCCCAGGCCTGAGTTTTGAGAAACATCGCCAATAGCTAGCTCGGCATCAGGCATCATAGCGTTAATGATTGATGACTTACCTACACCGGATTGGCCGACAAAAATACTCACTTTTTTATTCAATAAGGCTTTTATGTCATCGACACCTTGGCCGGTATGACTGCTTATTTGGTAGACTTGATAGCCTATATCTCGATAGCGTTGGAGTGCTGCTTCCACTTCTGGACGATCTTCATCGCTAAGTAGATCGATCTTATTGAGGACGATTATCGGTGAAATACCTGTGTCTTCTGCGGCAACTAAGTAACGATCGATTATTTGAGTCGTAAAACTAGGCACAATCGAAGAGACAATCAAGATTTGATCGATATTCGCTGCAATGATCTTGATACCGTCATAGAGATCCGGCCGAGATAGCAGTGAAAATCTAGGATGAACGGCTTCAACCACGCCGGCTATTGTGGACGACATTTCCACAGCCAAACGCACGATCACCTTGTCTCCAGTGACCAGGCTCTGAATATTACGGCGAATATTACACCGTACAACTTGCCCAGATTCGGTTTCAACATCGGCATGCTGGCCGAAACGAGAAATAACAGTTCCGAGCTGTTCAGGCTCAAGTGAACTATCCTGTAATTCAGGGGCATTGCTGCCTGAATCTTTCCGTTGTAGCCTTTTATCTTGATTGGCTCGCATACGGCGTCTTTGACCCTGACTTAGGGGTTTCTTTTTACTCACAGGTTCGTCATCGTAAATAAGGTGATTTTGTGTAGCTTAAAAAAGCAGTATGATACACGGTCTTAAACAAAAAAGCCTGAATTTAGGCAAACAGAAAGAATAAGGCAGATCTATGGTTGTAGATGCAAACAATCTCATTTGGGTAGATTTAGAGATGACAGGGTTAGATCCCGAGACCGATAGGGTCATAGAGATCGCAACAATAGTGACAGATAAAGAGTTAAATATTCTTGCTGAAGGACCTGTAATTGCGATTCATCAGACTGATGAACAACTTGCAACAATGGACGACTGGAACCAAAAGCACCATGGGGAGTCAGGATTAGTCGAGCGAGTGCGTAGTAGTCAGTATAATGAAGATGATGCCATTGCAATGACCATAAAGTTTATTTCTCAATATGTCCCTCAGGGCGTATCACCTATGTGCGGTAACAGCATAGGGCAAGATAGACGCTTTATGAATAAGTACATGGGAAAGTTAGAAGACTATTTTCACTATCGTAATATAGATGTAAGTACCATCAAGGAACTTACTAGACGTTGGAAGCCAGAGCTTATGGACGGCTTTACTAAGCAAGGAACACACAAAGCTCTAGTGGATATCCAGGAATCTATTGCCGAATTGCAGTATTATCGAGCAAAAGTATTCAAAATTTGACCAAACAGACATTTATTTTCAAGAAGGGGTTGCAGCAATATGAAATTCTCCTATAATGCGGCCTCAACTTTTGCTGCTTGTGCAGTATAAGCTTGTAGAGAAAATTCAGCGATATTAGCTCAGTTGCTAAAGGTGATAGACGATACCTTAAGTGATGTTTACAGTTTAAGTTGTTTGAAAGGAAAATTTGCGACATTAGCTCAGTTGGTAGAGCGATACCTTGCCAAGGTATAGGTCATCGGTTCGAACCCGATATGTCGCTCCAAATTACAACTTAGAGATTTACCAAGGTCTTTAAGAAAAAGTTTTAAGCGACATTAGCTCAGTTGCTAAAGGTGAAAGACGATACCTTTTGTGATGTTTAAAGTTGAAGTTGTTTGAAAGAAAGATTTGCGACATTAGCTCAGTTGGTAGAGCGATACCTTGCCAAGGTATAGGTCATCGGTTCGAACCCGATATGTCGCTCCAATTTAAAAAGATTAAGCGACATTAGCTCAGTTGACTCTTTGTTTAGAGCAAAAGGGCGACACCTTGCCAAGGTATAGGTCATCGGTATTTTGTTTCGAATCCGATATGTTGTTTCAATCTAGATTTAAAGATTTACCAAAATCTTTAAATGAAAAAGTTTTAAGCAACATTAGCTCAGTTGCTAAAGGTGAAAGACGATACCTTTTGTGATGTTTAAAGTTGAAGTTGTTCGAAAGAAAGATTTGCGACATTAGCTCAGTTGGTAGAGCGATACCTTGCCAAGGTATAGGTCATCGGTTCGAACCCGATATGTCGCTCCAATTTAAAAAGATTAAGCGACATTAGCTCAGTTGACTCTTTGTTTAGAGCAAAAGGGCGATACCTTGCCAAGGTATAGGTCATCGGTATTTTGTTTCGAACCCGATATGTCGTTTCAATCTAGATTTAAAGATTTACCAAAATCTTTAAATGAAAAAGTTTTAAGCAACATTAGCTCAGTTGCTAAAGGTGAAAGACGATACCTTTTGTGATGTTTAAAGTTGAAGTTGTTTGAAAGAAAGATTTGCGACATTAGCTCAGTTGGTAGAGCGATACCTTGCCAAGGTATAGGTCATCGGTTCGAACCCGATATGTCGCTCCAATTTTCCTCCCATTCCCTCTTCGATATGTAACTTCCAATTTAAAACTTCCAATTTAAAACTTCAATTTAAAAAGATCATGCGACACTAGCTCAGTTGTGCCCATCTATTCAGATAGTAAAGAAACGATACCCTCATTTTTCAAAGCTATAGCCTATCTGGTAAGAATTCGCGGTTCGAAGCCCTTTGGTTTAAATCAACAACTCGATTGAATCTCACTCTTGATTCAAAACTCTTATCATCCCAGCTTCAATAGATCTCTAGAGCATCTCGTTAAACAGTAAATCTCTACTAACTAATGTCTTCCAATCTTGCTCTATATGCCTCCTGCAGATCTCGCTCTTCAGCTATTTTATATCTATGTCACCTTTCTGTTGTTTACGTGACGAAGTGCGAATTTCTTAAGCTGTATCTTGATGCAATCTGCTTAAAAGTAGAAAAATTTGATCTTGTTCAAATAACCCACGGCTTTTTATCCCCATAATAGCTTCTGAAGTAATTACTTTGACTAACTTTTGTTAGGTTTAGGAGTGTAAACATGCGATTTCAACAACTAGGTGAAGTATTAACGTATGTAGCGATTTGCCGAGTAGAGATGGCGACACTCTATAGCAGACTGAAAACAAATGCGGATTCCACAAGAGTAAAAATGATGCTTGAATATTTCCAACAGCATCAGAGAGGTGTAGCAACAAAACTGGAAATATATATCGAATCAGCACCAAAAAAAGTGCTGAATGCCTGGTATAAAGATATTTGTTTTGAAGATTTTATAAAAAAATGTCATGACACAGTCTTGACTGCAAATATGTCTGAAGGGGACGTATTAGAGCTGCATTTATATTTGGATAATCTACTGATGGACCTACTGCAGGAAACCGCTGGGCACTCCTCTGTGGGGATAGCTGGAATGCTCAATCAGCTTGTGCGTGTTGAGAGAATTCGGCAGCAAAGGTTAGTTCATAGCTGCATACGTATGGATGATATCTAATATGATTAACCGGTTTGATGAAATAGCTAAGGGAACCTGTATTAGTTCTTGTGATAGTTAGATATATCTTTTTATTATTGCCATCAGTTCCTTCTCTAAATTTATCATTTACATTTTTTGTACTCTGCAAAACGTTATCAAGATCAAATTAAACATAAATTCATATAAGACTCGGATGAGTGAATCTATGGACGAGTTTAGGCTTTAACTCTTTTAATTTAACTTTATCTCTATGAGGTATATCCATTTAGATTAGTCATGTTAGAAAATTTTTCGCCATTCCCAATGCTTGTGACTGGGTTTGACCGTTCGAGTTAGATGTTGAGAGAAGCTATCACGCGGCGATTACTGCAAAATTTGCCATAATCGTGAGTGACTCAATACTCCATATAAAATCTTTGGTGAATAATCATTTAATTAATGAATAGTCGCTATTTGGTGAAACCTATTTAGCTAATAAGCAATTTGGTATAAAGTAACGGGTTAGAACTAGTTTTAGAAAGGGTAAACTCAATACAATGGCATCGGTTAAGGTTTTTCTAGATAATGAGCAAGATACGGTGGACTTGGGTAAGCGTTTAGCGCAGATCATCACCCCGCCCTTAACACTCAACTTATCGGGTGAACTAGGGGCTGGTAAAACAACGTTAAGCCGAGGCCTGATCCAAGCTTTAGGTCATGAAGGCGCGGTAAAAAGTCCAACTTACGCCCTAGTTGAGCCCTATGAGCTAGATGGTATAGATCTTTATCATTTCGACCTATACAGGTTAAGTGATCCCGAAGAACTTGAATATATGGGGATTAGAGATTATTTCACCGATAAGAGCGTATGTCTCGTTGAATGGCCTGATCGGGGGCATGGATTAATGCCAGTGGCCGATATCAGTGTTGATATTAAGTATGTCGGTACCAGTCGAGAAGTTGAAATGACTTCAGGAACAAACAAAGGGCAAGTATTGCTCAGTAAACTTAAATAATAATGATAAAAATCAATAATTTTATAAAAACTATACTTGTAGTGCTTTCACTATGTACCTCTTTTATTGCCCATAGTGCCAATAAGCTAGATGGTGTACGTGTCTGGGCCGCTCCCGAATCGACTCGAATCGTTTTCGATCTAAGCAATGCACCTAAGTTTACTCATTTCAATCTGGCTAGTCCTCATAGACTCGTGGTCGACCTCAAGGGCACCACGACCTCATTGAATCTCGGTAAATTAACTAATAACAGTAAATTGGTTAAGAAAGTAAGGATAAGTAAATCCCCTTCGAAGGGAACCTTACGCATAGTTATCGATCTGGCTAAACCCGTAAAATCGAACCTGTTTTCACTACCGCCTACGGCTCCCTATGGAGACCGCTTAGTCGTGGACCTCGATGATAATAGCTCAACAACGGCAGTTGTAAGCAAGGCCAGTAAAGTCACACAGAAGCTTAGAGATGTGGTTGTGGCCATCGATGCCGGTCATGGAGGTGATGATCCTGGCTCTATTGGGCCATCGGGTATTTATGAGAAAAAAGTGGTTCTGGAAATCGCAAAGAGAGTAGCTGCAAAAATTAATGCAACGCCAGGTATGAAAGCTGTGATGACCCGTACAGGTGATTATTTTGTCAACCTAAATCAACGCTCTGTGATCGCAAGAAATAGTAAAGCCGATCTACTGGTTTCAATTCACGCCGACGCATTTACCTCTTCGCAGCCTAGGGGCGCATCAGTTTGGGTCTTGTCTATGAGGCGTGCTAACAGTGAGATCGGTCGTTGGTTAGAGCATAAAGAGAAGCATTCAGAGTTGTTAGGTGGTGCCGGAGAGATCATGAAAAATGCTGCTAATGAACAGTATTTGGCTATGACCTTGTTGGATATGTCCATGGATAGGTCCATGGCTGTCAGTCATCATATTGCCGATGATGTTTTGTCGAACTTAGGTAAGGTAACCAAGTTGCACAAGAGTAAACCTGAGTCGGCTAGTTTTGCCGTACTTAAGTCACCGGACATTCCTTCAATTTTGGTGGAGACAGGGTTTATCTCGAACCATACAGAGGAGAGGCTCCTGTCCCAGAGACAACATCAGAATAATTTAGCCAATGCGGTATACAAGGGGGTCGTGAAGTACTTCACGTCTAATCCGCCGGTTAACTCACTGATGGCGAGTAAAGGTTCGCGAAGACACAGCGTCCGTAAAGGTGAGTCGCTCTCGGTTATTGCTCATAGGTATAAAGTATCAATAACCAATATTAAGAAAGCTAATAACTTGAAGTCTAATAACATACATATCGGCCAAAGGTTAGTGATCCCCAGGGCATAGGGGGGCATTACTTTAAAGAGTTTAGAATTATGACAATACAGATTTTACCGCCGCAACTCGCTAACCAGATTGCTGCCGGAGAAGTTGTCGAACGACCAGCATCCGTTATCAAGGAGCTGGTCGAAAATAGCTTAGATGCTGGTGCGACCCGAGTCGATATAGAGATCGAGAAGGGCGGTAGCAAGCTGATTAAAATTCATGATAATGGCTCAGGGATCCCGAAAGAGGAGCTGAGCTTGGCTCTGTCTAGGCATGCCACCTCTAAACTCAGTAGCTTAGACGATCTCGATGCTATCCTAAGTTTTGGTTTCCGCGGTGAAGCCTTGGCGAGTATCAGTTCTGTTTCCAGATTAACTTTGACTTCACGTACGGCGGAGCAAAGCGAAGCTTGGCAGGCTTATGCTGAAGGCTCTGATATGGCCGTGAAGGTGATTCCAGCTGCTCACCCGGTAGGTTCGACTGTTGAGGCGGTGGATCTGTTTTTTAATACCCCGGCCAGAAGACGTTTTCTCAAAAGCGATAAGACAGAGTTTACTCATATAGATGAGTGGCTAAAACGCATTGCATTAGTGAGTCGTGACATACATTTCACACTTAAAAATAATGGCAAAGTGGTAAGAAATTTTCGTCCTGCAAAAACATCGGATCAATATTTACAACGACTAGCTCAGGTCAGTGGCAAGAAATTTGCGCTGCAGGCGTTAGCGGTCGAGTGCGAACATGAAGGTTTGAAGTTAAGTGGCTATATACAGTCCCCCTATTTCGAAGGTTCAGCCAGTGATACTCAATATTTCTATGTCAACGGTAGACTGGTTCGTGACAGGCTGGTCAATCATGCGGTGAGACAAGCTTTTGCCGAGCATGTGACCGGAGCTCAAGCTAGCTATGTTTTGATGCTAGAGCTCGACCCTCATCAAGTCGATGTTAATGTGCACCCGGCTAAGCATGAAGTGAGATTTCACCAGAGTCGCTATGTCCATGACTATATTTTTCAGGCACTGCAATCTGCACTCTCACAAGTCGGCAAACCAGTTTTTTTAGCTGAAGACCAGAGTAATAAAGAAGCATCCTCAAACTCTTATCAAGCAAGCGTGCTGGAATCTCCGAGAGTTAATGAATCTGATGCTAGCACTGGCTATCTCCCTTTTAACAAAGAGCCAGATACAAGCCAGGCTAGAGCTAAGCATGAGCATTCAATAGCATCGTCAGCTTACTACCCAGGAAGCAAAAGTGGTTTAAGCCCTAGTTCGGCTGCACGTCCACAAGTTGAGCTTCCTTCTGTGGCGGCTATCGCTTCTTATGGCGCTTTACTTACCACTCCTGTAGTTCCTCCTCAGGTAGGGAATGGGCAGGTAAGGGACCCGCAAGACATGCCGCCGGTATTGGATGGTAAATATTGGGTGTTAACTCAAGCCGATAGCTTGACTCTTCTCACCATAGAAAACGTTGCTTCTAAGCTCTTACAGGTAAGCATATTGGCTAAGCTTGAATGTGGCTTAGTCAGCCAGCCCCTGTTAATGCCAGTCTCTATCCCTATGGACGATGACTGGCAGGTGACTATTGAGCACCGAGAGTTAATGTTAAGAAAGATGGGGATTGAACTAACAATTCGCCTCGGGCAGTTGATAATAAAGAAAGTGCCCCCATATTTAAGACAGAGTCAGTTGGTTAGCGTTATCCCTGAGTTATTACAATGGATGCGTTTTGAAGAGCCAGGCCTAGAGGCTTTGGCAAGCTGGGTAGCCAAGCATGGTGATATGAATCTTGAGTCGCCGACTCCAATCTGGCAAGACTTTATGCAAGCGGAGCAGAGCCTGAGAGAGGAATTGATGGCGGATGTCATCAGCTTACCTTGGCAAGTTTGGTTGAAAAAAGCATTGATTGATTGAGTCTGTTTTGTCAGATACTGAAAAGTTGGAAATATACGAGTGACTGAAGCAAGTTTACCAAAAATTATTACCCTAATGGGGCCTACGGCCTCAGGGAAAACGGCGCTGGCGATTGAGCTGGTTAAAGAGCACAATTGTGAAATTATCTCCGTCGATTCGGCTCTTATCTATCGTGGTATGGATATAGGCAGTGCAAAACCGACGGCAGAAGAGCTCGCGATAGCGCCCCACAGGTTGATCGATATACGCGACCCTTTGCAGAGTTACTCTGCAGCAGATTTTAGAACCGATGCGCTTAGAGAGATTGCCGATATTGTAAAGTCTGGCAAAACCCCCTTGCTTGTAGGGGGCACCATGCTTTATTTTAAGGCTCTGTTAGAGGGGTTATCTCCCTTACCAGCAGCTGATGAAGTTATAAGGGCTGAGATTGCCGCTGAAGCACTGACCCATGGTTGGCAACATCTGCATGACGCATTAAAGCGAGTAGATCCAGTTTCGGCCGCGCGCATTCATCCTAATGATCCTCAACGATTATCCAGGGCGCTAGAGGTCTTTCGCATCAGTGGTAAAAGCATGACGGAATTGACCAAAATTAAATCACCTCCTTTGCCTTATGAGGTCATTCAATTTGCAATTTCACCGAAAGATCGAAAAGTGTTACATCTTTCTATAGAAGAAAGATTCAAATTGATGTTAAATCAGGGTTTCGTAGAAGAAGTTCAAAGCCTGAGGCAGAGGAATGATCTGCATTTAGATCTTCCTTCCATGAGGTGCGTAGGCTATCGGCAGTGCTGGGAGCATCTAGATGGTGACTACGACTATAATACTATGGTCGACAAGGGGATAATTGCTACTAGGCAATTAGCTAAGCGTCAATTAACATGGTTAAGAGGGTGGTCTGAGTTAAATTGGCTAGAAACTGGGTTAGATTCGAATTTAACTAGTGTATTGCGACATTGTCGCTAGCTAATTCATCCTCGCTATATAATACTAAATCCAAACAAGAAAGTTATGTTGTATTAGTTTTATTACTTAATTATTAATAAAAAGGAAATTATAAAATGGCAAAGGGGCAATCTTTACAAGACCCATTTTTGAACGCACTTCGCCGTGAGCGCGTTCCTGTATCAATTTATCTTGTTAATGGTATTAAATTACAAGGACAAGTTGAGTCATTTGACCAGTTTGTCATCTTGCTTAAGAACACGGTTAGCCAAATGGTATATAAGCACGCTATCTCTACAGTCGTGCCTGCGCGTCCATTCAGTGTAAACAGCCATCACGCGACCCCAACTCAAGCTGCAGGCCTTAATGGTCAGCAGGATGAAGTGAGCGAGTAGTTGTTGAGGAGTAAGCTTTTTGTTTGATCGTTATGAGGCTGGTGAGAGTGCCGTTCTGGTGCATATTGACTTTGCCGATGAAGACCGTAGAGAAGACTTAGTCGAACTCAAGCTCTTGGTCGAGTCGGCCGGTGCTCAGCAAGTTGGTGTGATAACTACTAGCCGCCGCTCACCGGACCGAAAATTTTTCCTTGGTTCGGGAAAGGCTGATGAGCTAGCAGCTTTGGTCGCCGCGACAGAAGCAAATGTGGTGATTTTTAACCATGCGCTGAGTCCTGCACAAGAGAGAAATCTTGAGATGGTTTGCCAATGTAGGGTCCTAGACCGTACAGCACTCATCTTAGACATATTTGCCCAGAGAGCACGTACCTACGAAGGTAAGTTGCAGGTGGAGCTAGCGCAGTTACGCCACATGTCGACTCGTCTTATACGAGGTTGGACTCATCTGGAGCGTCAGAAAGGTGGTATTGGCATGAGAGGCCCTGGGGAGACCCAGCTCGAGACTGATAGACGTCTACTCCGTGGCAGAATGGGCACCATCAATAAGCGTTTAGCGAAAGTAGATAAACAGAGAGAACAGAGTCGAAGAGCAAGAAGTCGCAGTGAGCAGCCTACAGTTTCTTTAGTCGGTTATACCAATGCGGGTAAATCAACTCTGTTCAACTCACTTACAGTTTCAGATGTATATGCTGCGGATCAACTCTTCGCTACCTTAGATCCTACCTTGAGAAAGTTAGATCTACCGGATGGCGCGATTATCTTGGCCGATACCGTAGGTTTTATTCGTCACTTGCCCCATGATTTAGTGGCGGCATTTAAGTCGACGTTACAAGAAACCCGCGAAGCGGATCTATTACTTCATATTGTCGATTGCCATGATGACAATATGGAGGATAACTTTGAGCAGGTTCAGTTGGTGCTCAAAGAGATAGGTGCCGATGAAATCCCACAATTGGTTGTCTGTAATAAGATAGATCTATTGGAGGATGTCAGCCCAAGGATTGATTATAACGATGAAGGTGTCCCCACCAGAGTCTGGGTGTCGGCGCAGCAACAAAAAGGCTTAGATCAGCTCAAAGAGGCCATCAACCAAATAGTTGGTAGAGCAACTTTGGAGCTGACTTTACGCATTCCGGCAACTGCCGGACATTATCTTGGTCAGTTTTACCGACTCGATGCGATACAGCAGAAAGAGTTTGATGATCTTGGTGACTGCATCTTGTCTGTGCGCTTACTGGAGGCCGACTGGCTCCGATTAGTGAAGCAGAGCCAAGGGGAGTTAGAGCACTTTATTGTCGAAGACGCGGCAGTAGAGTAATTTTTTAATCTGGTTTATTTCATATTCTTATGGAGTGCTAAATGGCTTGGAACGAGCCCGGTAACAAGGGAAATAAAGACCCTTGGGGAAATAAAAGTGGTAACGATAAGGGACCACCAGATCTAGATGAAGTTTTTCGTAATCTTTCGAAGCGTTTCGGCGGTGGTAAAGGTAATGGTTCGGGACCTAAAGTTAGTTCTTTCGGCCTTATCATTGTCTTGGGCATAGCCGTTGTCGTATGGGGCCTTTCAGGTTTCTATACGGTAAAAGAAGCCGAGAAAGGTGTCGCTCTTAGATTCGGTGAGTACATAGGCGAGGTCGATCCTGGTCTTCAATGGAAAGCGACGTTTATCGATCAAGTGTTCCCAGTCAATGTGAATACTGTTCGTTCAATTCCTGCCTCAGGCAGCATGTTGACGACAGATGAGAACGTAGTTTTGGTTGAACTTGACGTTCAATACCGAGTGACAAATGCATATAACTTCTTGTTCAGTGCAGTAGATGCGAATGAGAGCTTACGTGAGGCGACAGACAGTGCCCTGCGTTATGTTATTGGTCATAATAGTATGGACGATATCTTAACCACTGGCCGAGATAAGATCCGTCGTGATACCTGGTCTGAAGTAGAGCGTATTATCGAGCCCTACAAGTTAGGTATTACCATAGTCGATGTCAACTTCCTGCCTGCTCGTCCACCTGAAGAGGTTAAAGATGCCTTCGATGACGCGATTTCGGCACAAGAAGATGAACAAAGGTTCATTCGTGAAGCTGAAGCTTATTCCCGTGCTATCGAGCCTAAGGCTCGTGGTCAAGTTCAGCGCATGGAGCAGCAAGCCAAAGCTTACAAAGAACGTGAAGTCTTAGAAGCTACGGGTAAAGTCGCTAGGTTCAACCTCTTGTTACCTGAGTATAAGTCTGCACCGAAAGTGACACGTGATCGCTTGTACTTAGATGCTATGCAAATCGTATTGAGTGGTACCAGTAAGGTGCTAGTCGATTCTAAGAGTAGCAATAACATGATGTATCTTCCTTTAGATAAGTTGATGCAGAAGAGTCAGTCGAATGCTAAACCTAGAAGTGTAAACTCTAATTCTACTACGAGTTCTTCTTATGGCTCTTCGACACATAGCAGCGTTCCGTTGGACACACGACCGACTCGTGGTGAACGTCAGGGGAGGAATTAATCATGGGTAGACTAATCGCGGTTATTTCCGCCGTGCTAGTGGCTGTGTTTTTATCGTCTATTTTGGTGGTTAACGAAGGTGAGCGAGCGATTGTTTCACGTTTCGGTAAGATCCTAAAAGATGATGGTATCACTCGTATCTACGCACCTGGTTTGCACATCAAGATCCCTATGGTCGATAAGATCAAGTTTCTTGATTCACGTATCCAAACTATGGATGGTGCAGCAGACAGATTCGTGACATCAGAGAAGAAAGATCTTATGGTCGACTCTTATGTGAAGTGGCGTATCAGGGACTTCGAGAAATATTACTTATCAACTAACGGTGGCATCAAGGCTAACGCCGAGTCGTTACTTCAGCGCAAGATCAATAACGATCTTCGTACTGAGTTCGGTCGCCGTACGATTAAGGCTATTGTTTCAGGAAGTCGTGATGAGCTACAGCAAGATGCATTGAGAAATGCATCTGAGAGCGCGGCTGACCTAGGTATCGAAGTGGTTGATGTACGAGTCAAGCAGATTAACTTACCGGCTAATGTGAGTTCGAGTATCTATCAACGTATGCGTGCAGAGCGTACCGCGGTAGCGAAAGAGCACAGGGCACAAGGTATGGAGCAGTCTGAAATCATACGTGCAAAGACTGATGCTTCGGTGACTATCTTGTTAGCTCAGGCTCAACGTAAAGCGCTTGAGGTTCGAGGTGAAGGTGATGCGACTGCAGCTAAGATATATGCAGATGCATATGGCCAAGATCCTGAGTTTTATAGCTTCCTACGTAGTTTAGAGGCTTATAAGGGCAGTTTCCAAGGTGATTCGAATGTTATGGTGCTTGAACCAGACAGCGATTTCTTCAAATATATGAAGAGCCCTTTAGGCAAATAAGCCTATTTGGATGAAAAGCCCGGCATATGCCGGGTTTTTTTTGCTTTAAATTTATAACTCACTAATTTAGCATCATATCTTATTTGCTTTTTATCATTTATCTCTGCCTATTAATCTTTTTTTCTATAATTTGATGACTATTTAATGTGCTGTGAAGCCTATTTTACTAACATCCTTAACTTTGTTATTCAATTTACTATGATCTGCTTCTAATTTTTGGCTATAATAAGCCCTACCTCAAGGTTCATTTTTGAGTTTTGGGGTGAAACCCAACTTTAAAAATAATTTAAAACAAAAATTCCAACACTCTCTGGAGATAAGTGGATGAGCAATGCGCCAGTCGATACCGGACGTCGCAGATTTCTGACCGCAGCAACCGCCGTAGTAGGTGGTGTAGGTGCCGTCGCTGTAGCGGTTCCTTTTATAAAGTCATGGAATCCGAGTGCCAAAGCGAAAGCTGCAGGTGCGCCGGTTGAAGTAAATATCAGTAAAATAGAGCCAGGTCAGTTGATCCGTGTTGCATGGCGTGGAAAACCTGTCTGGGTTGTACGTCGTACCAAAGAGATTTTAACTAATCTTGCAACACTCGACAGTCAACTTCGCGATCCAGCATCGGCAGAAGAGCAACAGCCTTCTTATGCTCAAAATGCGGTTCGTTCGATTAATCCGGAGTATTTTATCGCGGTGGGACTATGTACTCACTTAGGTTGTTCTCCTACCTATCTACCGGATACGTTCAGTGAACAGGTTGAAGGTGTTCCTTCAGGTTTCTATTGTCCGTGTCATGGTTCTAAGTTTGATTTGGCTGGCCGCGTCTTCCAGGGTGTACCAGCGCCATTGAACTTAGTTGTTCCACCACATCAGTATATCGATGAAGGCTTAGTCATCATCGGTGTCGATCAAGGGGCAGCGTAATGATTAAGAATTTAGTTGATTGGATCGATGCTCGCATACCTATGACGGCGACTTATAACCGTCATGTGGGTCAATATGCGACGCCAACAAACTTTAACTTTTGGTACTTCTTCGGCTCACTTGCCATGCTAGTTCTGGTTAACCAGTTACTAACAGGTATCTGGCTGACAATGAATTATGTGCCAACTGCCGAAGGTGCATTCGCGTCAATCGAATACATCATGCGTGATGTTGAATACGGCTGGTTGCTGCGTTATATGCATTCCACCGGTGCCTCGGCATTCTTCGTAGTAATCTACCTGCATATGTTCCGTGGTCTTATCTACGGCTCTTACCAGAAGCCTAGAGAGCTACTTTGGTTATTCGGTATGCTTATCTTCCTCGTGCTAATGGCCGAAGCTTTCATGGGCTATCTGCTACCATGGGGGCAGATGTCATATTGGGGGGCTCAGGTTATTATCTCATTGTTCGGTGCCATCCCCTTTATTGGTGATGACCTGACATTGTGGATTCGAGGTGATTTTGTTGTCTCCGGCGCTACGCTAAACCGTTTCTTCGCTCTGCATGTTATTGCACTGCCTTTGGTCTTAGTTGTCTTAGTGTTCCTGCACTTGATTGCCTTGCACGAAGTGGGCTCAAATAACCCAGATGGTATCGAGATTAAGAAGAATAAGGATGAAAATGGATGGCCAGTTGATGGTATCCCATTCCACCCTTACTACACAGTTAAAGACATTTTTGGAACCGCTGGCTTCCTGATTATCTTCTGTTACGTACTCTTCTTTATGCCTGAGGGTGGCGGTTACTTCCTCGAAGGACCAAACTTCGAAGCGGCTAACCCGATGAAGACACCTGAGCATATTGCACCGGTTTGGTATTTCACGCCTTTCTACGCAATATTACGTGCGATTCCCGATAAGTTGATCGGTGTGATGGGCATGGGACTTGCGATTGCTGTACTGTTTGTGCTGCCTTGGTTAGATCGTTGTAAGGTTAAATCGATTCGTTACCGTAGTCTGACACATAAGCTGAACATAGCTCAGTTTGCTATTTCATTCATCATCCTTGGCTATTTAGGTGCGGTTCCTGCAACACCTGAGCTAACGATTGCAGCGCGTGTATTTACTCTGACTTACTTCGGTTTCTTCTTCTTCCTGTGGCTTTACAGCAAGAACGAGAAGACTAAACCTGTACCTGAGAGGTTGACTCACTAATGAAAAAATTACTTATTGCATTAGTAGCCTTAGTACCAACACTGGCTTTTGCTTCGGGTTCATCGGTACATCTTGAGAGTGCTAACATAGATCTCAATGACACTGAGTCATTACAACGTGGTCTTGACCTGTTCCAGCATAATTGTTCAGGTTGCCATAGCACTCAATATCAGAGATACATCCGAGTTGCGAATGACTTAGATATTTCTCTCGATGACATGCGTGCTAAGTTCATGTTCGATGATGATGCTAAGCCTGGTGACTTGATGGAAAATGCTATTCCTGAAGAGGCTGCGGCTAAATGGTTTGGTTCAACGCCACCGGATTTGACTCTAGTTGCCCGTGTGCGAGGTGAAGATTGGATCTACACTTACCTTAAAGGTTTCTATAAAGATGAGAATCGTCCATTTGGCGTGAACAATATAGTGTTCCCGTCAGTGGGTATGCCTCATGTGTTGGAGCACCTTCAAGGCATCCCTGTTAAGCAAGAAGATGGTACGCTAGTTTCGACTGGTGGCTCTCTGAATGCCGAAGAGTATGACCAAGTGGTTCGTGATATCACGGGCTTCCTAGTCTACTCCGGCGACCCGGTAAAACTTGAGCGTGAAAGCTTAGGTTGGTGGGTAATGGGCTTCCTGTCTATCTTCTTCGTTCTGGCTTACTTGTTGAAGAAAGAATACTGGAGAGATGTACACTAACCCCTTTAAAGGTTAGAATGTATTATCCGCATACTGTAAACGGGGGGCTTTGCCCCTCGTTTGCTTTCTGTTTTTTGCTTTTGCCTTATAAATCCGGAGGGTATCGATGGCTGTTGCTGCCAATAAACGTTCAATCATGACACTGTATTCAGGTGCCGACGATCTCTATAGTCACCAAGTTCGTATCGTCTTGGCTGAGAAAGGGGTTACCGTTGATGTGCTACAGGTTGAACCAAGTGAGATGCCTGAAGAACTGATCGAGCTGAACCCTTACAATACAGTTCCTACTTTGGTTGATCGTGAATTAATACTATATAACTCACGTATCATCATGGAATATCTGGATGAGCGCTTCCCACATCCACCACTTATGCCTGTATATCCAGTGTCACGTGGCCAGACTCGTCTAATGATGCATCGCATCGAAAATGACTGGTATTCACTGGTTGAGCGTATCAGAAGTGGCGATCGTGCAGATGCGGCTCGTAAAGAGTTGCAGGAAAGCTTAACTGCAATTGCTCCGATATTTACCGAAATGCCTTACTTCATGGCTGAAGAGTTCGGCCTTGCCGATTGTTACTTGGGCCCACTATTATGGCGTCTACCTGTATTGGGAATCGAATTAGATAACCGTACGGCTAAAGAAGTCAAAGCATATATGACACGTCTGTTTGATCGTGAATCATTTAAAGCTTCTCTTACTGAGACCGAGCGCGAAATGCGCATGGGTATCTAATGAAGCCAATGACACCAAATCGCCCATACTTGCTGCAAGCATATTATGATTGGTTGATGGACAATGATCTTACCCCACATGTCGTCGTTGACGCTTATGTGCCGGGGACTCAGGTTCCACAACAATATGTGAAAGATGGTCAGATTGTTCTCAATATCACATCGACCGCTGTAAGTAACTTGCAGATTGGTCATGACTTTATTGAGTTTAATGCTCGCTTTGGCGGTGTTCCTCAGCAAGTTGTTTTGCCTATGGCTGCTATTGTTGCCATATACGCAAGAGAAAATGGTGCTGGAACAGTCTTCGATATGGAAGATGCTTATAAGCTTGATGGTGAGTCAGCAGAAGCTGGACTCTCTGTGGTGAAACCTGAAGAGGCGTCAGTAGCAGGCTTAAAGAGTCCGTTATCTTCCGTCGAATCTTCACCAAGTGAGACTCCTAAATTCGAGTCTTCAGCGGATAAGAAGTCGTCAGACCCAGAGCCTAAGCGTCGTGGTCATCTGACACTCGTTAAGTAATATTTACGAGTGAAGCATTAAAGCCAGTCCTATGACTGGCTTTTTTATTATTTGAGGCTGTGATAGCATCTGCCGCCGGCTTTAATTGTTAGGATAAATCTGTTCCATGCTGTTGATGATCGATAACTACGATTCTTTTACTTTTAACTTAGTGCAGTACTTCCAGCAGCTAGGTCAAGAGATCTTGGTTAAACGTAATGACGAGATCACCTTGGAAGAGATAGAGGCTTTAAACCCTGCATATTTGGTTATCTCACCCGGGCCGTGTACACCCAAAGAGGCTGGGATATCTCTTGCAGCTATCGAGCACTTTTCGGGTCAACTTCCCATACTAGGTGTTTGTCTCGGTCATCAGGCTATTGCTCAGGTTTTCGGTGCCAAGGTCATTCGGGCTCAGCGAGTCATGCACGGTAAAACAAGTCTAATTAACCATACTGATACTCGTCTATTTTCCTCATTGAACTCCCCCCTTACTGTGACGCGTTACCACTCTTTGATTGTCGAGGCTCTACCCGAAGATTTTATCTTAGATGCCTGGTTCGATGACCCTGTGCATGGAAGAGAGATCATGGCCATAAGCCATAAAAGCCTACCTATACTGGGTGTGCAGTTTCATCCTGAGTCTGTACTCACCGAGCAGGGGCTCGAGCTATTACAGAACTTTCTCGATCTAGGTACTAGAACCAAGAGTAACTAGTGGTAAATTTTGAGTTATAAGTGCTAAGGAATGTTCGAGAATTTATTCATAGTTGCTATTTGAACCTTCCACTAATAAATAATTGAAGCTAGTTCGTCACTTTCCCGCCTGCTGGCTTTCTGGTTTTTCCGCCTTATCACTTTCTTCACTTAATTCTTGAATCCTAAAACGCGTTAGCTTGTTACAAGTTATTTAAAAAACTCTAACTTATCCTTATCCCTTTTGTGATATAAATATTCGCAAAATAATATCAATGACGACGTATGGCTTACATTAATAGTGGGCCAAGATCATTGAATAATAGAAGGAAGGATAATGACAGGTTTGCTGCGAAATTCAGGTCTTAGTATGCTCACAATAGCCATTTTAAGTGGTTGTTCGGTCTCGGACTCTAATTCTAATCTTCAATCCGTTACCCAAGTGAATCAAGCTGTGGTGACTCCGACGCTCGCGACACCTCCTCAAGTTAATGAACCACTCACTATGAAACAGATCATGGCGGATCCCGATTGGATGGGAATACTCGCTAAAGGGGCCTATTGGAGTGACGATAGCCAGTCTGTTTATTTTGCTCGTCAAGCACACGCTTCGCCTATCAGAGATTATTACAATCAAGGTTTGGAGCAAGACATAGCTTCACAGCTAAGGCTAGATCAGCTTCATCTAGCAGATCAGCAGCATGGTGTGACAGATAGTGCAAAGACACGTAAAGCCTATATTTATCAAGGTAACTTGTTCATTAAGCACTTGGCTTCGGGGAAGATATCTCAGTTAACTAGGCAGAATACAGGGGTAGATGGGGTACGTTTTCTCGACAGTGGCGACTTAGCCTTCTGGCAAGGGGATCAGATATTTCGCATTCATCAAAACAGCGGAATGTTGGATCAAATTGCTAATATTAAGATGGCACCAGAGCCCAAAGGGGTTCAAGAGCCTGACACCTATATCGCTAAACAGCAGCAAAGGTTGATCAAATATGTTGCCCTGCAGCAAGATAAAGCCAAAAAGAAGCAGGCATATAAGCAAGAGCGAAATAAGGTCGACCCAAGCATAGCATCTAAGACCTGGTACTTAGGCGACAAGGAAGTGGTATCGGACTTGAGCCTTTCTCCCGATGCTCGCTATGTTCTCTTGTCTTTAATCGACAAGGAGTACAGCTGGCGAAGCGAGCATGACATCATGCCTAATTATTTAGGTAAAGCCGGTTATGTGGATGCAGTGCCAGCCAGAGCGCGTGTCGCAGAGGATAATCCTCCAGGAGAGCGATTGGTTCTGTTGGACCTTGATACTGGTACTAAGAAAGATATCACCATAGAAGGCTTAACTGGTTTCGATGAAGATGTTCTTGCTAAGGTAAAGAGCGAAAATGCTAAGGCGCAGGGGGAGTTATATAAGAGTGAGGAGACCCCGCGCAAGATACAGTTGATGCAAGACTGGGGCTGGTCACAGAGTGCAATTCAATGGCAAGGCTCGGGTCATAGTGCTGCTATCATGCTCGAATCTCTCGATAATAAAGACCGATGGATTGCTAGCCTGAATATTGAGAAGGGCTCGTTAAAGACAGAGCACAGACTCCATGATAATGCCTGGGTTAATTACACCTTCAACCAGTTCGGCTGGGTAACGGGTACTGATTCTCTGTATTATCTATCGGAAGAGACTGGTTACTCGCACCTTTATTTAAAGCATAAAGGGGAGCAGGCTGAGCCTCTGACCCAAGGTAAGTTTGTGGTTAGCAGTGTTACCTTAGGCCCCAAGGCTCAGTTTATCTATTACAAGGCAAATAAGGCGCATCCAGGCATAGATAATGTTTATCGTGTCAATATCGTCACGGGTAAAGATGAGCAGCTTACTCAGTGGGATGGTCAACTCAGTTATAAACTCAGTCCAGATGGAAATAGTCTGCTGCTGAATGCTTCTCGTCGTACAGAACCTGCTGAGTTGTTTGTAAAAACGATTGGTGGTGAGCGTAAGCAGCTAACCCATTATACCAGCGATACATTTAAGAATTATCCCTGGCAGGCTCCCGAAGTGGTGGCCGTAGTTTCTAGCCATGGAGCGGGTGATGTCTATGCCCGAGTTTACCTACCTCAAGGTTATGATAAGAATCGAGCGGAAAAATATCCTGCAGTAGTTTTTAATCACGGTGCCGGTTATCTGCAAAATGCTCACTACGGATTTTCCGGTTATTTTCGTGAGTTTATGTTCCACAATCTACTTACCCAAAATGGTTATGTGGTCATGGATATGGATTACCGCGGTTCTAAAGGCTATGGCCGAGATTGGCGCACCTCCATTTACCGCAATATGGGTCATCCCGAAGTGGAAGATCTGAAAGATGGTGTAAGCTGGATGGCTGCTAATACCAATGTAGATACAGCTAAAGTGGGCACCTATGGGGGATCTTACGGTGGCTTCCTGACCTTTATGGCCTTATTCACCGAGCCAGAGCTATTTCAGGCCGGTGCAGCCTTACGGCCTGTAACGGATTGGGCTCACTATAATGCGCCTTACACTTCAAATATCTTAAATACGCCGGATGTCGATGCCATTGCCTACGAACGTAGCTCTCCGATAGAGTACGCTCAAGGCTTGGAGAAGCCGCTGCTCATCATGACCGGGGTACTCGATGATAATGTCTTCTTCCAGGATAGCGTCCGTCTGGTCCAGCGTCTGATTGAGCTTGAGAAGCCTATGTTTGAAACGGCAATCTATCCAGTAGAGCCCCATGGCTTTAAGCAGCCATCGAGCTGGCTAGATGAGTACCGTCGTATCTATAAGCTATTCGAACAAGAACTTAAATAAATCAGTTCTCAATAATATGAAGGTCTCCATGTGAGGCCTTTTTATTGGCTATCCCTATTATTTGATAGAGCATATTAAGTGCCGGTATTTATTCCAGTCCAAGCGGGTAGATAAATAGATCTAACTCCGACAATCATGGGTAAAATTAAATGTATTTCAGTTGAGTTAATTCTCTGTTACTTCTGCTAAATGAATCAGATTAATGCTAAATTGTAACTATATGGTTTTTGTGAGGAAGTAGCTAAAAGTGGTGATATCAGTAGCCGGTGGTGTAAGGCCTGGAAAAATTATTGAGATTGAACACAGGTTGTATCAACAACTTATAGTCGGTAAGCAGAAATCGAACTCCATGTTTGATGAGTTCGATGTCGAGCTTGAGAGCGATGCTAATAAATTAGCTATCGAGCGAGAAGCTGTTTTAGAGCGATTAGCTAAGCAGATCCAGGCTAGGCAGGTTTTTGAAGAGGTGTCAGAACAACTTATCAATACGGTTAACAACGCCGTAGATCATAGGCTATCTTCTCCTGAGCAGGTATTAAAGCATTCAGGTATCAACCAACATCAGCTGTTGATGTTAGAGTTATTACAAGATGAAAATGTAGACCTCACTCGTCTTAAATCTCTGATCGAAGAGCAGGCATGGCTAGTTCGTGATCTGACTAATATGGTTAATAGTGCTTCTTTTCGTCATCGCCGCCCCCAGAGTTCCGATGTGAAAGTCACGGATATAAAACTTGTGCTTAACTTTATCGGCATTGAAAATATTAAGTTATTGATCCCCTATTTTTGTATTCGAAATTGGCTACCTACTGGTCATGCCAACTTGCTCTGGACCACTCGAAAACTCTGGCGCTACTCTGTAGTGAGTGCGATTGCCGCTCAGGCATTGGCTAAATTACACGAGAAGGACGCTTCCTTTGTCTATACCTGCACCTTACTCAGTCAGCTTGGCCCCTCTGTGGTGCTGAAAAATAGCGCCAAGCTATTTGAGCAGATCTGGGGTACCTGGTTAAGAGAGGCGAGTGCCAGTAGGGACAAAGAAGTTTACGATGCCGTGGTCGCCACCGAGTTCCCTGCCGAAAAAGTCTACCACCTGGTGCTTGAGCATGGGAATAAGCTTAATTGGCAGTTGCTCCATCATCTCGATTTCAAAGGTAGCGCCATGACTGAAGTCTTGGCCGAATTAGATAACAACTTGAGTTATAAGGAACTTTCTGAGGATGCTGCCATGGTTGCGCGAGCGAATTGCTACGCTAAAGTGGTCTTATTGGAAGAGTTACGTCAGATCGATCCCCAAGAAAAGCGGATGATGTTTGACTATTATGAGTTATCTGAACAAGAGGTTATTCGTCTCAAGGGCCAGAATTATAAGAAGCTCACTATTATCTAATATTCAGTTTAATACTCTTGGTTTTGGTAGGTAAGTTACTCGGCTCTCTCTCGACTGCAGCATCTTAGTTGTAGAGCCGTACCTGTTAACTAGCAGTGAGTGATTTTGCAGCATTATTTAATTATCTTGGTCATAGTTGGGGCTTATGGTTCGGTTAACTATGCATATGTCATGAATAACTAGCCATTTGTGGCTCTAGTAACTTTTTTTATGACTAGTTATGCTGTGAACCCCCGCTATAAACGCTTGTATAATTCTTAAAGACCAATCTTTATGCACTAAATATGTGAAGCTCGTCTATGATGAGTGTAAGAAACTGGTATTCTGATCACATTTTCGCTATTAATGTCTCTTAAGCAATGCAAACAACTACCGCCAGCAAGAGTTTTATAATGATAAAAGGCGGTAATAGTGGCTTATAGAGCCATTAACGACAACAAAGGATGAGAAGTATGAGCGTCAACAACACACTGACAAGAGCCCAATTTGATGAAGTCATGGTGCCTAACTATGCGCCCTCGGCAGTTATCCCTGTTCGCGGCAAAGGTAGCCGAGTCTGGGATCAAGAAGGTAAAGAGTTCATCGATTTTGCCGGCGGTATTGCCGTTAACTGTTTAGGTCACTGTCATCCAGCCCTTGTTAGTGCATTGAAAGAGCAAGGCGAAAAAATTTGGCATCTATCTAATGTAATGACTAACGAGCCAGCATTAGAACTAGCGACTAAGTTAGTCAATGCGACGTTTGCTGATCGTGTATATTTTGCAAATTCAGGTGCTGAAGCAAACGAAGCTGCTTTAAAACTTGTTCGTCGTTATGCCATGGATAAGTTTGGTGCTGAGAAAGATCAAATCATCGCCTTTGACAAGGCATTCCACGGTCGTACTTTCTTTACCGTGAGTGTCGGTGGTCAGGCTGCCTATTCAGATGGCTTCGGTCCTAAGCCTCAGGGCATTACACACGTACCATTCAATGATATTGCTGCTCTTGAAGCGGTTATCTCTGATAAGACTTGTGCCATCATGATGGAGCCTCTTCAAGGAGAAGGCGGGATTGTAGACGCAGATCCTGAATTCCTGAAAGCAGTTCGTGCCTTGTGTGATAAGCACAATGCACTCTTGGTTTTCGATGAAGTGCAAACAGGTGTTGGCCGTTTAGGTGAACTATACGCATATATGCGTGGTGATGTGGTACCAGATATATTAACTACTGCTAAAGCTTTAGGTGGTGGTTTCCCAATCGCTGCTATGCTGACCACTAAAGAGATTGCCGCTCATCTTAAGATCGGTACTCATGGCTCTACCTATGGTGGTAATCCACTGGCTTGTGCTGTCGCTAATGCTGTACTGGATGTGGTCAATACTCCGGAAGTATTGCAAGGCGTTAAAGTGCGTGAGCAGTTGCTGCGTGATGGACTGAAGAAGATCAACGATAAGTATGATGTGTTCACTGAAGTACGCGGTCAAGGTCTACTACTTGGTGCGGTACTCAATGATAAATACCAGGGACGCGCTAAAGATTTCTTGGTAGCCGGTACAGCGGAAGGCTTGATGAGCCTGATTGCTGGCGCAAATGTTATTCGCTTCACTCCGTCTTTAGTCATTCCAGAGGCCGATATCGCCGAAGGTCTTGCACGTTTTGAGCGTGCAGTTGCTAAAGTCGTTGCAGGCTAATTGACTGAATGAGCGAGAGATATTGATCTCTCGCTTTTTTGTCATTGGCAATACTTGAACCTTAGCCGTTAGCTGCTTGTCTTAATAGATACTCATGCTAAAGATATGTCAGCGGTTGAGCGACGAGCAACAGTGAGGAGACACAGAGATGTTAATCATACGTCCTATCCGATCTAGCGACTATGAAGCGCTTTATCAAATAGCCAAAGAATCAGGTCATGGTTTTACTTCTTTGCCTGTTAACGAAGAGCTACTCAAGAGCAAGATTGCTCGAGTAGAAGCTTCGTTTCAAAAGCAGGTAGATAAACCCTTCGACGAAGGCTACCTGATGGTACTCGAAGATACAGAGTCTGGCGAAGTCGTCGGAACTTGTGGTCTCGAGGCTGCTGTGGGCATGGAAGATGCATTTTATCACTATCGTTTAGGCACTGAAGTGTATCACTCCGGGCAGATCGACGTGAGAAATGAGGTGGAAACCTTAACCTTATGCCATGACTATACCGGTGCTGCCGAGCTATGTACCTTGTTCCTGCGTGATACCTACCGTAAAAATAATAACGGCAGAATGTTATCTCGTAGCCGCTTCTTATTCTTAGCGCAACACTCAGAGCGCTTCGGCGATACAGTGATCGCTGAGATGCGCGGAGAAAGTGATGAGGCGGGGAACTCTCCATTCTATGACTGGCTGCAGAAGCATTTCTTAGGCATAGATTTTGTTGAGGCCGATTATCTTTCGGGACTGGGACAGAAAGCTTTTATGGCTGAAATGATGCCTAAAAATGCCGTGTATGTGTGCTTGTTACCCGAAGAAGCACAAAAAGTGATTGGTGAGGTTCATACCAGCACCCGTCCTGCGCTAAATCTGCTTCAAGCTGAAGGTTTCAGATGTCGTGGATATGTGGATATTTTTGACGGTGGACCCACGGTCGAGTGCAACTTGTCTGATATTCGTTCGGTAAGAGAAAGCCGTTTACTGACTATCTCGATAGGTACTACTCCAGAATCAGATTCCAGTTTTATCATATCAAATACTCAATTAGCGAATTACCGCGCCACCTCCGCTAAACTTCTGCTCACAGAAGATAGCGACGTGGTCACTGTGTCACCTGAACTTGCGGCAGGCTTATTGCTGTCAGAAGGTGATCAGATCCGTGTCTTGGCTATGTAGGAAAAAATAATGACTCAATTTATTAAAGGCCAATGGGTCCCAGGCCTAGGTCACGACGTGACATCTAAAAACCCAGCTACTAATGAAGTTATCTGGAGCAGTAAGACTGCGACGCCAGAGCAAGTTAATACCGCCGTTGATGCCGCTCGAGATGCTCAGTTCGATTGGTTCATGTTAGGTTTCGATGCTCGTCTTGCCATAGTAGAGGCTTATCGCACTCAACTTGAAGAGAACAAAGCCGAGATAGCAGAAGTTATCGCCCAAGAGACTGGCAAGCCTCAGTGGGAAACCGCTACCGAAGCCGGTGCCATGATAGGTAAGATTGGGCTTTCAGTTGCCGCTTACAACAAGCGAACCGGTTATAGCGAGAATGATATCCCTGCAGGACGTGCGGTACTTCGTCACAAGCCTCACGGTGTGGTCGCGGTATTTGGTCCTTATAATTTCCCTGGCCATCTGCCAAACGGTCATATTGTTCCTGCGCTACTTGCGGGTAATACTGTGATCTTTAAGCCATCAGAACTCACTCCAAAAGTAGCCGAGCTTATGCTTAAGCTATGGGAGAAAGCTGGACTTCCAGTTGGCGTGATTAACTTGGTACAGGGCGAACTCGAAACTGGTAAGGCGTTAGCCGCTCATCCACAGATCGATGGTTTGTTCTTTACCGGTAGTTCACGTACTGGGCATATCTTACACCAGCAGTATGCCGGTGAACCTGGCAAGATTTTAGCACTAGAGATGGGTGGTAATAATCCGCTTATCATTAAAGGTGTAGAAAATACCAAGGCTGCCGTACACGATATTATTCAGTCTGCCTATATCTCATCGGGTCAACGTTGTACCTGTGCACGTCGTCTCTATGTAGAGAAAGGTGCACAAGGTGATGCCTTACTTGAGTTGCTTGCTAGTGCAGTTAAGCAGATTAAAGTGGGTGCCTGGAACGCACAGCCACAGCCATTTATGGGATCTATGATCTCAGAAGTTGCGGCTAAAGGCATGGTGGAAGCTCAGCGTAACTTGCTTAATTTAGGTGGTGAGTCTCTCGTAGAACTTACTCATTTAGAAGCGGGTACTGGTCTAGTCTCTCCGGGTTTGATCGATGTCACTAACGTCATCGAGCTTCCGGATGAAGAGTATTTTGGCCCGCTACTTCAAGTGATCCGTTACAGCGATTTCGATGAGGCTATCAAGTTAGCCAACAGCACACGCTATGGTTTGTCTGCGGGTATCCTTGCAGATAGCCGTGAGGATTATGATTACTTCTTAGCACGTATTCGTGCCGGTATCGTTAACTGGAACAAGCAGATAACAGGTGCTTCTGGTGCTGCACCATTCGGTGGTGTTGGCGCCTCGGGTAATCACAGAGCGAGCGCATTCTATGCGGCCGACTACTGTTCTTACCCCGTATCATCAGTGGAGGCCGATGTTGTCAGTCTCCCTGCTAACTTGAGTCCAGGCTTGAGTCTCTAAATTTACAATGAAACCATGGGAAACACCTCGAAAGTGTTTCCCTTTTTTATGTACAGAATTGTTTGAAAGGCCAGACCGCTACTCTCTCGCTGTACTTATATCGTGATAAAAATAATCCCAAGGCAAAATCTAAGGTTTGTTATTGGAACGCGATGCCGTTAAGGAAGAAATTGATGCACACAGATATTAACAAGCTATTTGAAAACCTTTGGAATGACTACATTAAGATGACGCCGTCGGCAGAGCCTGTTCGTCAACTGCTTTCTCGAGGTGAGACCATCATTAACGATCATATTGCCCTACGTACCTTTAATATCGAGAAGGTCAACTTAAAGGTTTTAGCGGCTCATTTCGAATCTTTGGGTTATGTGGACTCGGGTGATTATCATTTCGAGGCAAAAAAGCTGAAAGCTAAGCATTTTGAACATCCGGATGCGACGCAGCCTAAGGTGTTTATCTCTGAATTATTAGTCGAAGAATTTAGCCCTGAGCTACAAAATACCATTAAGGCTTTGGTTGAACAGATTGATGTTGCAGCTACCAAGGCAGATGACTTCCTCTATTCGGGACGCCACTGGGAGCTCGACTCCAAGACCTATGAGGCTTTACTTGCCGAGAGTGAGTATGCTGCCTGGGTTGCAGCTTTTGGTTATAGAGCCAATCATTTCACAATATCTATTAACCACTTGCCTGGATACACCAACATCTTAGATGTGAATGAGACCCTTAAGCAGGGTGATTTTGTGTTAAATTCAGCCGGCGGTGAAGTGAAAGGCTCTGCCGAGGTACTACTGGAGCAGTCTTCGACTATGGCAGATCGTATTTCAGTTAGCTTTACAGACGCTGAGAAAGAGATCCCAAGCTGTTTTTACGAATTTGCACTGCGTTACCCTAAAGCTGATGGAAGTCTTTATACAGGCTTTGTGGCAGCTTCTGCGGATAAGATTTTTGAGAGTACTAACGCAAGCTAGCCGATATTCAAGAAAGTGTAGTCGCTAAAAAGCCGGAATCTAGTTCCGGCTTTTTAATATTTGAATCAGTCTAGTCATGAGGAAAGTGGGTATTATTGTTTAAAGCGTAAGCAAATTTTTAATCCACCTAAGTCACTGTGAGCGAAGGTTAACTGAATTTTATACTGCTCGGCTATGTCTTTTACTATGGATAGTCCAAGACCATGTCCCATGGTGGCTTCGTCTAATCGTCGACCACGATCCGTGAGTTGTTTAAGTTCATCACTTGCCACTCCAGGTCCATCATCTTCGATAATCAGCATAATAGCCTCTTCCGCTAGCTTGGCACGGATCTCTACATGACTATTGGCCCACTTATGGGCGTTATCGAGCAGATTGCCAATCAGCTCCATACCATCTTCTCTATGGAGTGGTAATCGAGTGATGTTCTCTGGTATATCGATATTGCAGAGGAGACGCTTATTGTAGTGAACCTTACTTAGTGTGTTACATAAATCTTGAAGATCTTTAGGCAGCTGCATCTGGGCTGCGGGTAGCATATCTCCGGTAATTCTAGCTGCAGCTAGCTTACGCTCGACCATTTTATGGATTAGGTCGAGTTGATTCTGTAATGCTATTGCCGTATCCGGGTCTTTCAGTCCTAAGACTTCAACTTGCTGTTGCATCACGGCTAATGGGGTTTTAAGACCATGACTTAGGTTGCCTATATTATTGCGACTGCGCTCGATCTGCTTGCTTGAATATTCGAGCAGCTCATTATATGTAGAAGCTAGAGGTTGTAGCTCAGGGGGAATATTGTTAACTTCTAAGGAGGTTATCTCACCCTCTCGGAGCTTAGATAGTACCTGTTGGATCTGGTTGATCGGCTTGAAAGATTGCCTGAGTACCAGAAAAATACCGGCTATCATGGCCAATAGCATGGCTAAGTTAACCCCTAATTTAGTACCGTATATCTGGGTGAATATTTTACGGCCTATGCTCAGGTCCTGGGCGACAGTCAGGGTTGCATCGACATTCAAATAATCTGAGCCTAAACCCAGTGATAGCAGTTGAATATCATGGTTTTGTGGTCCCTTAGATTGCCATACTCGGCTCTCACCTTTTTCTAATGGCTTAATATTGAGTTTCTGATCCCATAAAGAACGGGAGCGGATCTCTTGTTCCGGCAGATTTAACTGATAATAACGTCCCGAAAATACAGGTTTATAAAAGCCTGAAAGTTGGCTCTGATCTATGCTTAGCTTGCTATTATTTAATTGAGTAGCCAACAGGACTTGTTCCAGATCTTCCTGCAGCCTAGCAATAATCGAGTCGTGAAATGCCTGTCTGAGCATAGTCTCGAAGGAGACTATGCCTATAACTGTGGAAATAATGACTAAACCCGTTAACCAGAGGCTGAGTTTAGTACGGATCGACATCATTCCTTTATGCCGTGGAAGATATAACCTTGTCCACGTCGAGTCTCAATAGCGGTTTTCCCTAGCTTCTTACGCAGATGAGTAACATAGACCTCGACAACATTACTTTCTTTCTCGTCATCGAATTGGTATAGCTTCTCTGTGAGCTGGGATTTAGACAGAAGTTTCTTAGGTGACATTAAAAATATTTTGAGTAACTTAAACTCCATCGCTGTTAGTTCGAAGTTTTTATCTTCGACCGTAACAGATTGCTGATTTTCATCGAGAACTACGCCGGAAAAACTTAATTCTTTTGTGGGTAAGCTAGCTTTTCCATGAGCTCGCTGAATGAGAGCATGTATCCGTGCGAGTAATTCTTGAGTATGGAAAGGCTTGCCTAAGTAGTCATCGGCTCCAGCGTTGAAGCCTTCGACCTTTTCATGCCATTGACTACGAGCCGTGAGCATGATGACTGGGGTCATTACCCCACGATTACGCCAGCGTTCCAATAGCTCCAGGCCATTACCGTCGGGTAGGCCGATATCTAATATGACACAATCGTAATCGGTTTCTTTTAAGAGATAATCTGCTTCAGCAGCTTTGTCAGTCACGTCGGTGACGTATCCGGCCTGCTTCAGTTGTTTTTCAAGTTCTTCTACGAGTAGTGCATTATCTTCAACGAGCAGTAGTTTCATATTAACCTGTTACTTCGCTAATGGTGTAGTGCTAGTCTTTAAAAGCAATACAGCCTGATGGCAATGATTTATTAGGATGTGGCTGTCCAGTGCTGGCATCCAGACTCAGCTCTATAATTTGGCCACCTTGGGCCTTAATTTGCAAATCATAACGCCATTTACCTTGCTCTTGATAGAGATGGGCATCTATGAGTTTACCGTAACAGAAGTATTTGATCTTGGAGAGGGTGATATCCAATGAGAGGATCTTACCTGCACTCACTAAATCATTCGCCTGATAATGTCCAAGTTCTACAAGGGGAGAGCTTGAGGCGCATACAGGTGTATAGGTTGCAAGAGCTAACAAGGTGATGAACAGAGCCCTTGTCATTAATATTTCTCCAAAAAAATGGCCTGAGATTATCTCAGGCCATTTTATCGAAGCTGTCTTAAATCTAACTTAATGCTGGCTTAGCGGGTACCGTAAACAACGATAGTCTTGCCATGAGCCTGGATCAGGCTTTGCTCTTCAAGCATTTTTAAGATTCTACCCACAGTCTCACGAGAACAACCCACAATCTGACCTATCTCTTGGCGAGTGATCTTGATCTGCATGCCATCAGGATGAGTCATGGCATCTGGCTGCTTGGCCAAGTGCAGTAATGTTTGGGCAATTCTTCCAGCCACATCCAAGAAGGCTAGATCGCCCACTTTCTGGCTAGTGCTGTGCAGACGGTAGGCCATCTGTGAAGAAAGCTTCATCAATATTTCAGGATTGACCTGAATAAGTTGCTTAAACTTCTTGTAAGAGATCTCTGCAATTTCACATGGCTGCTTAGCGCGAACCCAAGCGGTACGCAGGGATTGCTCTTCAAATAAACCAAGCTCGCCGATGAAGTCACCTTGATTTAGGTAAGAGAGGATCATCTCTTTGCCTTCTTCATCTTTGATTAAAACGGCTACAGAGCCTTTAACTATATAGTAAAGAGTGTCTGATTCTTCACCAGCGTGGATCAAAGTGCTTTTGGCTGGATACTTATGAATGTGACAGTGTGATAAAAACCATTCCAAAGTAGGATCTGGTTTTGGCTTACCAATAAGAGCCATGCCTATGTTCCTCGACTGTTTGATTTAAATATTAGAATCTTTATTAATGTGCAGTTTACGCCAGTTTATTCAGTAAAACCTAGATAAAGATCTAACTTTAGAATAAATGAATCTTCGTAACTTACTTACAATACGAGTCATTTTGATACATCAGTGATATAAGTCAACTATCAGTATGTAAATATGTAGCGAAGGGATTGAATTCAGTCGTAAAATTTATAGCATTAGTTCGGAATTTTACTTATAACGAGCTGAGAAGGTTAATGAAACACGCTTTTTCTCGACTTTAACGAGTAAATCTGGCTAACTCAAGAAAATAAGATTTTTGTACCGTTTAGCTAAAGCATAGCTTAGCCTCTATATAAAATAGCGGCTATTTTGCAAATTGTAGCAAGGTTGGTCTTTTAGATATGTTTAAACAGTGACACTGGATAGGAGTTGTAAGTGAAATATCATCCGTTAATTTTAAGCGCTGGGCTTATGTTTACATTAGTAGTAAGTACAGCCGCGAATGCATTTTCAATTCCGCAGACTAAAGTCGCCCTAGCGGCGAGTAAGGTGGCACATATTCAGTTGAAAGCGAGTCAAGGAGAGCAAGAGGCACAGTTTTTACTCGGTCTTATGTACTTGTCTGGCAGATTCGTCTCTCAAGATCAGCAGCAAGGCATAAAGTGGATCTCGGCCGCTGCAGAGCAGGGTCATCCTAAGGCGCAACAAACTTTGGCTGATCTTTCGTTTGAAGGCAATATTATCCAGCGTGATCTAGGCACTGCAGAGCATTGGTATCTGATGTTGAGTGAGCAAGGTAATAAATGGGCTCAGTTTAGACTCGGATTCATCTATGCCGCAGGTGGAGAAGGTGTTGAGCGTAACTGTGGTAAAGCCGTTGAACGTTTTAACTCGGTTGGCGATGAAGTTTCTCTGGGCAATGTAGCCTGGATTCTGGCTACTTGTCCGGAAGCCGAGTATCGTAATGGTGATAAAGCACTCGAACTTGCTCGTAGCCTGGTTGCATCCGATCAGCAAGATCCAACCAATTTAGATAACTTGGCAGCAGCCTATGCTGAAACAGGCGACTATAACTCCGCCGTAGAGACTCAGCAAAAAGCTATCCATGCATTGAAAAATTCTAAAATGGTTAACCGCTCCGATGAGTTTGAACAAAGATTACAAAGCTATCAGCAGAATAAACCCTTCCGTGAAGTCATTCCTTTAATGGATTAGAAACGGTTCTAGGATTTAGATTCTAAAAGTTAGGCGTTATATGATTCTTAGATAGCTTGATGGTTTTATTAAGTCAGTTGGCACTCCCAACTGGCTTTTTTTGATCTTAGACTTCTGGTTTCTAGCTGCTTTCCGTAAGGAATGAACACTAGACTCAAGGACTTTTTGTTTTGAGAAGAGTCTCGAGAAGCTGATTAAGCATGGACGTGGAGTTTACTTGAAGATAGGGATTGGAATTGCCAGCCCACTCAAGGAGCCTCTGTTTTGAGAAGTGTCTCGAGAAGTAGAACAAGTATAGGTTGGAATTTACTTTGAGTTAAGTGCCTAGGTTTTTTTTAGAAAGGAATAGCCAGCACACTCAAGGAAATAAACTGATTAAGATGGGGGAATTTACTCCCAAGAGTATGCTAACTCATCAGTCTTTCGCCTGAAATCCCGATATGAGCTAGTCTACTGGAACACACTTAAATGAAACTGAAGTTTATATAATTATACCAAGTCTATTCACTATCTAAAGAGAGTAGCTGTTGGCGTTTCTCGAGTAGATCTTGGATGAGGGGGGTCAGAATCAATTCCATGGCTAAGGACATTTTACCGCCAGGCACAACTAAGGTGTTTATTCGCGACATAAAAGAGCCGTCTATCATCTTCAAGTAATAGGGGAAATCTACGTTCTTAATGCCTCTAAAACGTATCACTACAAAGCTCTCATCTAAGCTGGGGATATTCTTAGCACTAAATGGATTTGAGGTGTCGACAGTCGGAACGCGTTGAAAGTTAATATGGGTCCGCGAGAACTGAGGGGTCATATGATTGATATAATCATCCATACTACGAACGATAGATCCCATCACTTTTTCCCGGCTGTGACCTCTTTCTGAAGTATCTCGAATGATCTTTTGGATCCACTCCAAGTTGACTATTGGTACCATACCTATCAGTAAGTCTACATGTTCGGCAACATTGCATGTGTCTGTTTTTACCCCACCGTGTAAACCCTCGTAATAGAGCATATCGGTATTTTCAGGTAAGGGATGCCATTGAGTGAATGTCCCTGGCATCTGATTGAAGGGCACGGCTTCATCGAAAGTATGCAGATAAGCGCGAGTCTCACCTTGACCCGTTGAACTATAATCACTGAAACATTGCTCTAAACGTTCGAAGTCATTTGCTTCGGGTCCAAAATAGCTAATATTTTTATTATCTGTTTTGGCTTTACGGATCATTAGTTCCATTTCAGGACGTGTGTAATGGTGAAAACTATCGCCTTCAACGCTGGCAGCATTGATCCCGAGTTGACGGAAAATATGCTTAAAAGCCGTTGTTGTTGTCGTGGTACCAGCTCCTGATGAACCTGTTACTGCGATAATGGGATGTTTTGCTGACATTAAATTTCCTAAATGGAATGGGTCAAATCGACTAAAGGCAATGAAGAGAGCCAAGACCAAGATAAAAGTGACATGCTATTTCTAATAACATCTAGTGTTATACGGTAATGACTGCGCTTAGGTCAAATTTGGTCTGGAGTTAGTTACACTTTTAAAGTGTTCACTATGGTCGATTTAGCGATTTAGATGTTCTCTATGCTTGATGGCAATAGACTCATCATCTTCGCTGAACTCCACCACTAAGACTCCCTGCTTCAGCAGCTGCTTACAGCGTTCACTCGCCGAAGTTAATACCTGTTCATCTGTATCTGAGAAACCGCCATCTTCTATTTGCGTTAACAGGTACTCCTTGATTAAGTTATTCATGGTTGCGCTGGGAAGCTGTAGTAAAGCGTCATAAGGAACAAGCATATTCAGGTCTCTGTAGGAATTAAAAAATGTAGGATCCGTTTCTCTAGATAGTATCTTGGTTTAAAGGGAGTTCCACCATCGATAAAACCAACATGACCCCCTTGAGAGTGAAGTTCATAGGTTACTTGGCTAGCACACTGCTCTGCAGTTGGGATAACATCGGCGGTCATAAATGGATCATCTGCAGCATGAATGACTAAGGTTGGTTTATGAATGTTTTGCAAAAAATCCATTCCACTGGCTCTTCGATAATAATCATCGACGCTATCGAATCCATGTAAAGGGGCTGTCACTTGATGGTCAAATTCATAGAAGCTTTGTAGCTTAGAAATCTGCGATAACGAAATCGGCATATCCTGAGTCAGTTTAGGGTTTTTTACCTTCTCTATGGTTTTCTGCTGCAGCTGCTTAATCAAGTAGCTTTGATATACCTTAGAGAACCCACTCTCTAAACGCTTAGCACATGCGGATAACAGTAGTGGGGCCGAGACCACTACTGCCCGTTCGATTAAACTGGCGTTAGCATATTCGCCTAAATATTTGGCGAGCACATTACCACCTAAGCTGTATCCTACAGCAAGGAGAGGCGAGTCAGGATACTTGAGTCTTAATTGAGATAAATTCTCCTGCAGATCTTGGGTATCACCGCTGTGATAACTTCGTGCCTTACGGTTTGTTTCTCCCGAACAGCTCCTGTGATGATGGACCACAGCACAGACAGATTGGCGCTGACAATCATTGAGTAATCGGCGTACGTAATGTGATTCAGAGCTTCCCTCTAGACCATGAATGATGATCACGATAGCTTGGTGTGCTTTAGGCTGGCCTAACCAATCGAGATCGATAAAGTCGCCATCACTAAGCTCCAGACGTTGACGTGTTAAATCTGGTCGGTCCACTTTCGTTAGCACAGGTAGAATCGTTTGAATGTGTGGGTTTCTGGCCCACCAAGGGGGAGAAAAATATCGCATCATAAAATTGGCTATTGCTGAAAATTAAAACGTGTGTTTAATTGATACTAGTCTTGGCATTCTAGCATATCTGAGATCTTGATGAATTATCTCAATCTGGCCTGATGTAGATGTTGCGATTTAATTACCTGTAAAGTGAATACGGGTCTGTATCCTCTATAAAAACGAATATGAAGGGATAGCATGGAGCGACGCACTTTTTTAACCACAGCATTAGTCGGTACTGCAGCATTAGCTTTAGGGGTAAACCTTTACATTCCAGAGCATATTAAGGTCAACAAAGCTTTGGACAGCGAGCATAGGCTGCTGTTTAGCATCTTGCTACCCGTTTTTCTGGATGATGCCTTACCAGAGGTGGGGAGCTTGCGTATAGCCGCACAGAATCGTACCTTAGATACCATTATTCAGACCATCTCATTGTTACCTGCAGATGGACAAGCCGAATTAGAACAACTACTCGATATGCTAGAAAATAGGCTAGGTTTACTGGTCTTGACAGGAAGTATGACGCCTTTGATGATGCGCAAGCCCGATGAGCTAATCGTCATGCTCGAGTATTGGCGTAATAGTTTCTTGGATATGATGGTAATAGCCTATCAAGGGCTGAGAGAGCTTGTACTGGCAAGCTATTATTCCTGTCCAGAACACTGGAGCCGCTTGAATTATGCCAAACCCACGTTCCTTGAGGAGTAGGCCGGCCATTGTGCTTAATTTGATGTTTAGTCTTAGAGATTTCTTCAAAAAATAATAACAATAATTGTGTTTAGAGGTGATGAAGTGGCGATACCAGATCCTATAGTCGAAGGCTTAGCCTCAGGTTGGAAGCATATCGATGCTAGCCAGTTGAGCCAAGATCAAACTCTCGAGGCCGATGTGGTTATTGTGGGTAGTGGTGCCGGTGGCGGCGTCGCGGCTGAAATATTAACTGACGCAGGGTTGACCGTGATCATAGTCGAAGGGGGGCCGCTTAAATCTTCCGAAAGCTTCAATATGGAAGAGAGGCGAGCTTATCCAAACTTGTATCATCAAGCGGCGGCGATGAAAACCCAAGACAAGGCCATTGGTATTTTTCAGGGAAGAGCCGTAGGCGGGTCGACAACGGTAAACTGGACCACCTCTATTCGGACTCCCAGGCCTACATTGGACTTCTGGGCCAAAGACAAATCCGTCAAAGGCTTATCGAGACAGGATCTAGACCCTTGGTTCGATAAGATGGAGAAACGACTCAATATTTCTAAGTGGGAGTATGAGCCAAACAGAAATAATCAGGCATTGAAGTTAGGCTGTGAAAAGCTTGGCTGGGACTACACTGTCATCAAGCGCAACGTCAAAGGCTGCTGGAACACGGGTTATTGTGGTATGGGGTGTCCGATTAATGCCAAACAATCCATGTTAGTTACTACAATCCCGGCTGCACTAGATAAAGGAGCAACCTTAGTCAGCAGAGCTAAGGTCATCAAGCTAGAGCATCATAATGACAAAATATCTGCCATCGAGGCTCAGGCCTTGAATGAGCAGATGCAGCCGACAGAATTTAAACTGATATTTAAGGCTAAACACTACATCATTGCCGCCGGCGCAATCCATACACCAACAATCTTGCTGAGATCTAACTTGGCCGATCCACATCAACTCCTGGGTAAGCGTACTTTCTTGCATCCGACACTATTAAGTGGCGCTATCTTTAGCGACTCTATCAATGGTCATAGCGGTGCTCCTCAATCCATCTATTCAGATGAATTTGTATGGAAACATGGCACAGCCAGTGGAGATCTAGGCTATAAGCTCGAAGTGCCTCCTATTCATCCGGTTCTGATCGCGTCTAAAACCATAGGTTATGGTAAGACTCACGCATCTCTGATGGATCAATTTAACCAGCTGCAAGTCACCATAGCCTTGATTCGTGATGGCTTTCATGAACAAAGTCAGGGAGGCCAAGTCCAGCTTACAGATACTGGTTTTGCCATAGATTATCCGCTGAATGAGGCTTTCTGGCGCTCGGTTCGAAGATCGTTCGGGAGTATGGCTGAATTACAGTTTGCGGCAGGTGCTAAGCAAGTCTTGCCGATCACCGAAGGAGCTCCTTACTTTAACAGCTGGAAAGAAGCTAAATCTGCCATGGAGACTCTGGATCTTGGTCCACTTAAGACTGTGGTCGTTTCGGCACACGTAATGGGTGGCTGTCCCATGGGAGAAAACACTAAGCTGTCTATGGTCGATAGTCAGGGAAACTCTCACTACTATGAGAATCTATCTGTGATGGACGGTTCAGTATTTCCTACCAGTTTAGGCGCTAACCCCCAGCTGACTATTTATGCCATGACGGCGAGAAACGCAACGCTATTAGCAGAAAGGCTTAAATCATCTTCATAAGAGCTTAATTGTGATGGATAGAGGTTGCACGGGCTGATGGACTGACGAATGAATTAGTTTTCCCCATTGCTACCAGTTTAGGGACTAACCCCTGCTGACTGTCTATGCCATGACGGTAAGAAACGTGGTTCTAGTTACAGAAAGGCTTATATCATCTTCATAGGAGCTTAATTGTGATGGAGAGAGGAATGGACGGATTAGTTTCTACCATTCTTACCCGTTTAGCGGCTAACTCCAGCAGACTGTCTATGCCATGACGGTAAGAAACGCGGCTCTAGAACAGAAAGGCTTAAATCATCTTCATAAGAGCTTAACTGAATGTGTGTTAAATATGAGACTAAAGAGGATACTGTGGGTTTAAAGCTTTAAACCCACATAACATGTAAACTAGACCTGCTCTGTAAGCATTGGGTAATCGGCTTTATTTAAGTTAAACAAACTCAGATAAGTACCTAAATTTGAAGTTTTTCCGAAATGTGAAAGCTGCTTGAGTTTATGTAGGATTAATCCCTGTGATTTACGCTCAAGCATCAACTCTACATCCAGCATCTGCTGATATTCATCGCTTGCTAAACTGTTTTTACTCAGCTTACGCAACTTGCGATAGGGGAGTAAAATGCGTGCTTCCCATTGATGGATTTCACTTTGAAGTTTCGTCCAGTCCTGGCTACTCAGTAGATAGTCTTGTGTATCTAGCCATAATGACAGTAAAAGCAAGTTAACATTTAACTGGTGATTATCTTGTAACTCTAAACAAAGTGCTTGGTGCTGGTGGTAATAACCATCACAAATTTTCCATAATGAAATATCAAAATGATTCACAAATGTCATCTTGCTTCCTTGAATATCACTGAGCTCTATATTAATAAAGCACTATATCAATAATCATCTTATCCAGAGCTTGTGCTTAAGGTACTTGTTTAGAGCTGGGAACGTACCTGAAGTTCAATCTCTTCGATGTTCTCTTGTACGTCTAACCACTCCATCTCACTCTCTTCCAGTGATTGAGCCAGCGTGGTTCTCTCGGCAAGTACTTGGGTCAACTTAGCCTTATTTTCTGCATCATACAGACTCATGTCCGCGAGCATTGTTTCGATTTCACTCAAACGGTCGTTGGCTTGCAGTTGCGCTTTTTCGAGTTTTAGCTGAACTTTACGCATGGGAGACAGTTTTTGTCTGAGTTCGGCTTCCAAACGTTTCTGTAGTTTCTTATCTTGAGCCGGCTTGGCTTCGGTGCTCGCTTCTGTTTTATTCGCGGCCTTAGCGGCATCGAGTAACCATTGATGATAATCATCAAGATCGCCGTCGAAGCTAGTTACTTTCCCCTGATCGACCAGGTAATAATCGCTACAACTGAGTCTTAATAGATGACGATCGTGAGAGACGATTATCATGGCACCTTCGAATGTCTGAAGTGCCATCGTTAAGGCATGTCGCATCTCTAAATCTAGATGGTTGGTAGGCTCATCAAGAAGCAATAGGTTAGGCCGCTGCCACACCAGTAAAGCTAATACCAGACGAGCTTTCTCACCACCGGAAAAGGGGCGAACTGGAGAAAGAACCATATCGCCGTTGAAACCATAGCAGCCAAGGAAGTTTCTCAGTTCTTGCTCTTTATGAGTGGGGGCTAGTCGACTAAGGTGCTGTAGCGGGGAGTCATCTAAACGCAGGCTTTCCAGCTGGTGCTGGGCAAAGTAACCGATATTAAGTCCTGGGTTAGTCTCATACTTGCCCTTCATAGGAGCAAGTTCTTCCGATAACAGTTTAATCAGGGTCGACTTACCTGCACCGTTTCGTCCGAGTAAACCTATGCGAGCGCCAGGGACTAAGTTTAGCTGCACGCTCTTGAGGATCTCTTTGTCGCCATAGCCCACAGAAACGTGCTCCATGGTCACTAACGGATTAGGCAAGGCCTCAGGTTCTCTAAATGACATATGAAACGGGCTGTCAGCCTGGGAAGGTAGTAACTCGGCCATACGTTCGAGCGCTTTTAATCGACTCTGAGCCTGCTTGGCTTTACTGGCCTTATAACGAAAACGGTCAACGAAGGACTGCATATGTGCCCGTTCTTTCTGTTGGCGTTCGAAGGCAACTTGTTGCTGAGCCATACGCTCGGCGCGTATGCGTTCAAAGGCGGTATAGTTGCCTTTATAGTAATTTAGCTTGTGGTGTTCGACGTGAATAATTTCATCCACGATACCGTCGATGAAATCTCTGTCGTGACTAATTAGAATAAGAGTGCCTTGGTAGGCTTTTATCCAACCTTCTAGCCAGTACATGGTATCTAGGTCTAAGTGGTTGGTTGGCTCATCGAGTAATAAGAGATCTGACCGACATAGTAAGGCTTGGGCCAAGTTAAGGCGCATTCTCCACCCACCCGAAAATTGTTTTACCGAATTACTCTGCTCAGCTTCATTAAAGCCTAAGCCGGCTAATAGACTGGCTGCGCGAGAGCGAATAGCATAGCCACCTATGGCATCAATTTTTCCATGAAGATGAGCAATCTCATTACCATTATCATCATGTTGAGCCTGAACGAGTTTGGCTTCAAGTTCTCGATACTCGAAATCACCATCGATAACATAATCTAAAGCTGACACGTCTAATGCCGGAGTTTCCTGAGCTACTGTCGCAATCTGCCAGCCGCTAGGAAAAGAAATATCGCCTTTATCTAAGCTGATCTTACCGAGAATGAGCGCTAATAGTGAAGATTTACCCGTACCATTGGCGCCCACTAACCCAACCTTGTGTCCAGGGTAGATTGTTAGCGATGTTTCATCGAGAAGCGTTTTAGTGCCGCGGATCAGTTGAGCTTGAGAGATGGATATCATTGATTACGATCTGACGATGTTCAGGAGTATATTAACAAGGATGATATCCCAGAAGTGAGTTTCAGCCTAGGAGCAAAATCAAAATCATGACAATGGGGTTAATTGAATGAGATTGTGGCAAAATAGGCGTTAAGTTGGAAAACATCCCATAGTAAGTTAGACAATAGCAGGTTGATAACAGTGACTGAAGTTAGAGTGAAGAAGCGTTTCGTTGCCGGTGCTAAGTGCCCTAAATGTAAAGCTATGGATAGCATTGTACTATTTAAAGAGCAGGGCGTTGAGACTATAGAATGTGTGGAGTGTGATTATCGGGAGCAACAAACCGATGAGAAAGTCGCAAAGAAGGCCAGCGGGGATATAATCGGTGTTTTTAAGCCTTAGTTCATTGCCTACTACTATATGTACTCGTCATAGGTTAAGCATTAAGGCTATAGAGAGTAAAACTATCTATAGCCTAGAGCTCTTAGATAAATAAGCTTACGTCTTATTAAAGCGTCTTTCTAAAACAAAGCCCATAATCCCTGAACAGAGTAATAACACCCCAATTATCTGTAGCCAAGCGTTGATTGTTCTGGGTAACTTTTCTTTTTTATCCAGAAGATATTGCCTTTTACCCATTGTTGATTCTTCGACAAAGTACTGGCCGTGATTCTCATCGGTTAGCAATATAATTTCGTTGCGGCGTTTAGCCATCTCTATTCTTCTAGCATCAACTTCAGCCCTACCTTCTCTGGTGTCTGTGCTGATTATATTTCTCCATGAAGAGTAAATGTCATTTGCTTCACCGGGTAATATGATACCTGGTGATTCATATTGATAACGCGTCTCATCGAATAACTGCTTGCTGTAACCTGTGTAGAAAAGCGTGATCCCCAGAATAATTAATAGACTTGCTATATAAAGGTAGCGACGTAGATTATGAATGAGTTCCTGTTCTTGTTGTGCCAGCTTCAATTCAATGTCAGGGATCTGAATAAGCTGAAATCTGTCTTTCATTACATCGAAACGATGAATGAACTCTTCAACTGTAATCGTTAAGGCTTTTAATAAAGCGCGAAAGATATCATTGGATGGAATGGACTTGTCGTTTTCTAATTTTGATAAGTAGGATTGCTCAATACCGGCTAGTTCTGCCAACTCTGGCTGGCTAAATCCTCTGTCTACTCTGAACTGTTTTAACTGCTGCCCTAAAGTCATGCTCTGATCCTTGTGAGTGCTATAAAATATAAATACAAAATTCGAATTTGCATCAATGGACTTGCTTGCCGGCAATAGACTCTATTCTTGGGTATTCATGGATAAATATGAAGTGGAATATTTGCTTCTATTTAGGAATGTTGAGGTAATCAAGGCTATTAGGCATAAATGAGTGACTTATGGTGAGAGTTGAAGGGTCAGCATGAACTCCTATCTAATGAATTACGTCACATTAAGGATGTAAGCCACCAGTGCAGACTATTAATAGAGATATTGCCACGTAGAAGTAAGTCGGTAGTTTGAAAAGTGAGTAGAATGAATAAGAACTGAGTTAAAATCGGACGGGTTTAGGCATGTTTGTGGGTAAGTCTGGGGGTAACTGGTGGGTAGCTTGTGCTTAAATCACTGTTTTTAAAATATGTCAGTTTTAGTCTAAAAAGCCCTTGTGCTCTGGGCTGATATCCCTATAATGCGCATCCACTGACACGGCAAACCAGTCCTACTAAACATTAAGTTGAGTAAGACCAGTCGAGTTAGGGCAACAAGTTAGCTTAGTTTTTTCCTTCGTTTTAAACGATAAGAATTAAATATTTAAAAGCCCTTGACGCCAACCACGGAGAGTGTAGAATACGCCTCCTCAAGCCAACGACCTAGCGTCAACGGCGGTGCTACTTAGCACCACGCTCTTTAACAATACAAAACAAGAAATCTGTGTGGACACTCACAGGTGTTGAGTTATTCGAAATTGCTTCACTCTTTCTAGTAAAGGATGAGCAATCAAAAATTTAACTCAATGAACCACTGAGTGACCATAGCAACTTTGGTTTCTACTTTCTTTCGAGAAAGTAAATTCAAAGAAGCAAAATATGTAAGCTTCATTGACCTTCGGGTTAGTGAAAAACAGTATAATTCATTGAGCCGATGTCATCTTCGAAAGAGGATGCATCAAAAGAACTTTAATTGAAGAGTTTGATCATGGCTCAGATTGAACGCTGGCGGCAGGCCTAACACATGCAAGTCGAGCGGAAACAGAAAGTAGCTTGCTACTTTGCTGTCGAGCGGCGGACGGGTGAGTAATGCCTAGGGAACTGCCCAGTCGAGGGGGATAACAGTTGGAAACGACTGCTAATACCGCATACGCCCTACGGGGGAAAGGAGGGGACCTTCGGGCCTTTCGCGATTGGATGTACCTAGGTGGGATTAGCTAGTTGGTAAGGTAATGGCTTACCAAGGCGACGATCCCTAGCTGGTCTGAGAGGATGATCAGCCACACTGGAACTGAGACACGGTCCAGACTCCTACGGGAGGCAGCAGTGGGGAATATTGCACAATGGGCGAAAGCCTGATGCAGCCATGCCGCGTGTGTGAAGAAGGCCTTCGGGTTGTAAAGCACTTTCAGCGAGGAGGAAAGGTAGGTAGTTAATAACTGCTTACTGTGACGTTACTCGCAGAAGAAGCACCGGCTAACTTCGTGCCAGCAGCCGCGGTAATACGAGGGGTGCAAGCGTTAATCGGAATTACTGGGCGTAAAGCGTACGCAGGCGGTTTGTTAAGCAAGATGTGAAAGCCCCGGGCTCAACCTGGGAATTGCATTTTGAACTGGCAAACTAGAGTCTTGTAGAGGGGGGTAGAATTTCAGGTGTAGCGGTGAAATGCGTAGAGATCTGAAGGAATACCGGTGGCGAAGGCGGCCCCCTGGACAAAGACTGACGCTCAGGTACGAAAGCGTGGGGAGCAAACAGGATTAGATACCCTGGTAGTCCACGCCGTAAACGATGTCTACTCGGAATTTGGTGTCTTGAACACTGGGTTCCCAAGCTAACGCATTAAGTAGACCGCCTGGGGAGTACGGCCGCAAGGTTAAAACTCAAATGAATTGACGGGGGCCCGCACAAGCGGTGGAGCATGTGGTTTAATTCGATGCAACGCGAAGAACCTTACCTACTCTTGACATCCATAGAACTCGCTAGAGATAGCTTGGTGCCTTCGGGAACTATGAGACAGGTGCTGCATGGCTGTCGTCAGCTCGTGTTGTGAAATGTTGGGTTAAGTCCCGCAACGAGCGCAACCCTTATCCTTATTTGCCAGCACGTAATGGTGGGAACTTTAGGGAGACTGCCGGTGATAAACCGGAGGAAGGTGGGGACGACGTCAAGTCATCATGGCCCTTACGAGTAGGGCTACACACGTGCTACAATGGTCGGTACAGAGGGTCGCAACGCCGCGAGGTCAAGCTAATCCCACAAAGCCGGTCGTAGTCCGGATCGGAGTCTGCAACTCGACTCCGTGAAGTCGGAATCGCTAGTAATCGTGAATCAGAATGTCACGGTGAATACGTTCCCGGGCCTTGTACACACCGCCCGTCACACCATGGGAGTGGGCTGCACCAGAAGTAGATAGCTTAACCCTTCGGGGAGGGCGTTTACCACGGTGTGGTTCATGACTGGGGTGAAGTCGTAACAAGGTAGCCCTAGGGGAACCTGGGGCTGGATCACCTCCTTACCTATACGACTAACTCAATATTTGCTGAGTGTTCACACAGATAACTTGTTCTTGTTAGAGCGAGAAACGCACCTTTACGGTGTTGTTTGTTCTTTAAAAATTTGGAAAGCTGATAGTGTTAATGCGAAAGGGATAATGACTTACTTGTAAGTTGTTATTAATAGCATTAGCGCGAAAAATAAATAAATAATTGAGTTCTCAAACACTTAAATCAAGTGCCGAAGCATAGCAATATGCTTCAAGAGTATTCTTTTGGCGAAAGTAAACACCATTAGTTACGATACAACAAACTTATGTGGGTTGTATGGTTAAGTGACTAAGCGTATACGGTGGATGCCTTGGCAGTCAGAGGCGATGAAGGACGTAGTAACTTGCGAAAAGCGTTGGCGAGCTAGTAACAAGCATTTGAGCTAACGATATCCGAATGGGGAAACCCACTCACATAAGTGAGTATCACATACTGAATACATAGGTATGTGAGGCAAACCCGGGGAACTGAAACATCTAAGTACCCGGAGGAAAAGAAATCAACCGAGATTCCCCTAGTAGCGGCGAGCGAACGGGGATTAGCCCTTAAGTCTATGGGGTGTTAGTGGAATGAGTTGGAAAGCTCAGCGGCACAGGGTGATAGCCCCGTACATGAAAACTAACCATAGATGAAAACGAGTAGGACGGGACACGTGACATCTTGTCTGAACATGGGGGGACCATCCTCCAAGGCTAAATACTCCTGACTGACCGATAGTGAACCAGTACCGTGAGGGAAAGGCGAAAAGAACCCCTGTGAGGGGAGTGAAATAGAACCTGAAACCGTATACGTACAAGCAGTGGGAGCGGTTCTTGAGACCGTGACTGCGTACCTTTTGTATAATGGGTCAGCGACTTACATTTTGTAGCGAGGTTAAGCGAATAGCGGAGCCGTAGGGAAACCGAGTGTTAACTGCGCGTTTAGTTGCAAGGTGTAGACCCGAAACCCGGTGATCTATCCATGGGCAGGTTGAAGGTTGAGTAACATCAACTGGAGGACCGAACCGACTTATGTTGAAAAATGAGCGGATGACTTGTGGATGGGGGTGAAAGGCCAATCAAACCGGGAGATATCTGGTTCTCCTCGAAAGCTATTTAGGTAGCGCCTCGAGCGAATACCATTGGGGGTAGAGCACTGTTAAGGCTAGGGGGTCATCCCGACTTACCAACCCTTTGCAAACTCCGAATACCAATGAGTACTACTCGGGAGACACACGGCGGGTGCTAACGTCCGTCGTGAAAAGGGAAACAACCCAGACCATCAGCTAAGGTCCCAAAGTTATTGCTAAGTGGGAAACGATGTGGGAAGGCTTAGACAGCTAGGAAGTTGGCTTAGAAGCAGCCATCTTTTAAAGAAAGCGTAATAGCTCACTAGTCGAGTCGGCCTGCGCGGAAGATTTAACGGGGCTAAGCAATACACCGAAGCTATGGGTTTGCTAGTTTACTAGCAAGCGGTAGAGGAGCGTTCTGTAAGCCGTTGAAGGGAAAGGGGTAACCCATCCTGGAGGTATCAGAAGTGCGAATGCTGACATGAGTAACGATAAAGGGAGTGAAAAACTCCCTCGCCGAAAGACCAAGGTTTCCTGTCCAATGTTAATCAGGGCAGGGTAAGTCGACCCCTAAGGTGAGGCCGAAAGGCGTAATCGATGGGAAACAGGTTAATATTCCTGTACTTCTACTAACTGCGATGGAGAGACGGAGAAGGCTAGGCTAGCGCGGCGTTGGTTGTCCGCGTTTAAGGTTGTAGGTTGTATTCTTAGGCAAATCCGGGAATACGCATTAAATTGCAAGACTGAGGACTGATGACGAGTCACTAAGGTGATGAAGTAGTTGATGCCATGCTTCCAGGAAAATCTTCTAAGCTTCAGGTTAGTAGGAATCGTACCCCAAACCGACACAGGTGGTTGGGTAGAGAATACCAAGGCGCTTGAGAGAACTCGGCTGAAGGAACTAGGCAAAATGGTACCGTAACTTCGGGAGAAGGTACGCTCCCAGCGGTGATGAGACTTGCTCTCTAAGCTGCCGGGAGTCGCAGATACCAGGTGGCTGCAACTGTTTATCAAAAACACAGTACTGTGCAAACTCGCAAGAGGAAGTATACGGTATGACGCCTGCCCGGTGCCGGAAGGTTAATTGATTGGGTTATCTTCGGAGAAGCTCATGATCGAAGCCCCGGTAAACGGCGGCCGTAACTATAACGGTCCTAAGGTAGCGAAATTCCTTGTCGGGTAAGTTCCGACCTGCACGAATGGCGTAATGATGGCCACGCTGTCTCCAGCCGAGACTCAGTGAAGTTGAAATTGCGGTGAAGATGCCGTATACCCGCGGCTAGACGGAAAGACCCCGTGCACCTTTACTATAGCTTGGCACTGAACATTGAACCTACATGTGTAGGATAGGTGGGAGACTTTGAAGCAGAGACGCTAGTTTTTGTGGAGTCAACCTTGAAATACCACCCTTGTAGTTTTGATGTTCTAACTTAGGCCCCTGAATCGGGGTTGAGGACAGTGTCTGGTGGGTAGTTTGACTGGGGCGGTCTCCTCCCAAAGAGTAACGGAGGAGCACGAAGGTTGGCTAAGTACGGTCGGACATCGTACGGTTAGTGCAATGGCATAAGCCAGCTTAACTGCGAGACATACACGTCGAGCAGGTACGAAAGTAGGTCATAGTGATCCGGTGGTTCTGTATGGAAGGGCCATCGCTCAACGGATAAAAGGTACGCCGGGGATAACAGGCTGATACCGCCCAAGAGTTCATATCGACGGCGGTGTTTGGCACCTCGATGTCGGCTCATCACATCCTGGGGCTGAAGTCGGTCCCAAGGGTATGGCTGTTCGCCATTTAAAGTGGTACGCGAGCTGGGTTCAGAACGTCGTGAGACAGTTCGGTCCCTATCTGCCGTGGGCGTTGGATGATTGAAGGAAGCTGCTCCTAGTACGAGAGGACCGGAGTGGACGAACCGCTGGTGTTCGGGTTGTTATGCCAATAGCATTGCCCGGTAGCTACGTTCGGAATCGATAACCGCTGAAAGCATCTAAGCGGGAAGCGAGTCCTAAGATGAGTCATCCCTAGGAATTTAATTCCTCTAAAGAGCCGTTCGAGACTAGGACGTTGATAGGCAGGGTGTGTAAGCGTTGTGAGGCGTTGAGCTAACCTGTACTAATGACTCGTGAGGCTTAACCATACAACCCAGATGGGTTTGTAGCGTTAATGATGATTACTTTACAAGCACAAAAGAATACGAACTTGATTTAAGTCGAACCAATTATTACTTTTATTTAAAGCTATTTAGAAGATTTTAAAAGATTCTGAATAGCCAGCTTTTCAAATTTACCAAATTAGTCTGGAAACCATAGCATTGTGGCACCACCTGAACCCATCTCGAACTCAGAAGTGAAACGCAATCGCGCCGATGGTAGTGTGGGGTCTCCCCATGTGAGAGTAGGTCATTTCCAGGCGCTCATTAAGTGAAAAAGCCACCTGAATAAGGTGGCTTTTTTGCGTCTGGAATTTAATAAAGTTTTGGCTGTTTAGCTCGAACTTATCGGTACCCATATCCACGTCAATGTAGGCAGGTGGCTTATCCACTTAAGCACGTACGTGCAATGCCTACCCCCGATGTCGTCCCGCCGCTAAGCGGGCTCTCCCGCTATGAAACGAAGTTTCTCCGCGTTCAATTATGGCTGAATACTGTGTATTCAAAGCGCCGTAATTTCACCGTCATGTGAGCCTAGTCACATTTCCTGGCGCCTCCGCTCTTTGTTCCATGCGCTATTTCTCCGCCTCCCATGTGTTCGGCCTTCGGCAAGTACCATGTTGGGGTATTAAGGAGCCTCCACTTTTCCAAACAACTAAAGCTACGGTTCCAAAGCGCCGTAATTCCTCCCTATGTGTTGACCTAGAGGGGCTGCATGGACTATTTACAGAGGCAGCCTTAATTAAACCGTGAGAAGTCTCCGGGATAAGATGGTTTTGGTTTTGGTTTTGGTTAGGGTAAGTTCTTATCCTTGACCGCCAAGAGTTATGTCGCAAAGGATTTGTGCTTTAGCGGTCAACTTACGTGTGAATAAGAGCTGTAGGATCATCTTTGACTCATTCATTTGCTTGAAATAGTGAGTTCAACAAATCTGAGTCGATCACTGTCTTATGCTGCCCAGAATATTCACTCGTTAGCATAGGTATAAGAATTAGAAATATGTCTAGGGTAGAGGAGCAAAGATTCAGTGAATGACATATAAGATATCGGCTAAATCTGATCACTGTATAAGGTGAATAGGAAAAACATAATACTTCTTATGTAATTGCTCGTTCTAGCCTGCTACTGATAAGAACTACCTGGCTAGATAAATAAAAATAGCAGTATTGCAGTGTTCTCGCTGGATTCTGTATCTATACTTGGTGACTGAGATTAGCTGTAAACCGCTATGGTTTAAGTGGTAACCAGCTATTTTGTGGGTAAGTTAGTGGATAACTGGTGGGTAGCTTGTGCTTAAATGACTATTTTTAAAATATGTCAGCATTAGTCTAAATAGCCCTTGTGCTCACATCGAAACCCCCTATAATGCGCATCCACTGACACGGCAAACCAGTCTTCTAAACGAAAGCTGAAACCCAGTCAGGGCAACAAGTAAGCAGTTGAAATTAATTTTTTTAAAAGCCCTTGACGCCAACCACGGAGAGTGTAGAATACGCCTCCCTAGCCAAGACGAATAGCCTTGGTCAGTAAGTAAAAGCCTTCGACCTAGCGTCAACGGCGGTGCTACTTAGCACCACGTTCTTTAACAATACAAAACAAGAAATCTGTGTGGACACTCACAGGTGTTGAGTTATTCGAAATTGCTTCACTCTTTCTAGTAAAGGATGAGCAATCAAAAATTTAACTCAATGAACCACTGAGTGACCATAGCAACTTTGGTTTCTACTTTCTTACTCTCACGAGCAAGCAAAGTAAATTCAAAGAAGCAAAATATGTAAGCTTCATTGACCTTCGGGTTAGTGAAAAACAGTATAATTCATTGAGCCGATGTCATCTTCGAAAGAGGATGCATCAAAAGAACTTTAATTGAAGAGTTTGATCATGGCTCAGATTGAACGCTGGCGGCAGGCCTAACACATGCAAGTCGAGCGGAAACAGAAAGTAGCTTGCTACTTTGCTGTCGAGCGGCGGACGGGTGAGTAATGCCTAGGGAACTGCCCAGTCGAGGGGGATAACAGTTGGAAACGACTGCTAATACCGCATACGCCCTACGGGGGAAAGGAGGGGACCTTCGGGCCTTTCGCGATTGGATGTACCTAGGTGGGATTAGCTAGTTGGTAAGGTAATGGCTTACCAAGGCGACGATCCCTAGCTGGTCTGAGAGGATGATCAGCCACACTGGAACTGAGACACGGTCCAGACTCCTACGGGAGGCAGCAGTGGGGAATATTGCACAATGGGCGAAAGCCTGATGCAGCCATGCCGCGTGTGTGAAGAAGGCCTTCGGGTTGTAAAGCACTTTCAGCGAGGAGGAAAGGTAGGTAGTTAATAACTGCTTACTGTGACGTTACTCGCAGAAGAAGCACCGGCTAACTTCGTGCCAGCAGCCGCGGTAATACGAGGGGTGCAAGCGTTAATCGGAATTACTGGGCGTAAAGCGTACGCAGGCGGTTTGTTAAGCAAGATGTGAAAGCCCCGGGCTCAACCTGGGAATTGCATTTTGAACTGGCAAACTAGAGTCTTGTAGAGGGGGGTAGAATTTCAGGTGTAGCGGTGAAATGCGTAGAGATCTGAAGGAATACCGGTGGCGAAGGCGGCCCCCTGGACAAAGACTGACGCTCAGGTACGAAAGCGTGGGGAGCAAACAGGATTAGATACCCTGGTAGTCCACGCCGTAAACGATGTCTACTCGGAATTTGGTGTCTTGAACACTGGGTTCCCAAGCTAACGCATTAAGTAGACCGCCTGGGGAGTACGGCCGCAAGGTTAAAACTCAAATGAATTGACGGGGGCCCGCACAAGCGGTGGAGCATGTGGTTTAATTCGATGCAACGCGAAGAACCTTACCTACTCTTGACATCCACAGAACTCGCTAGAGATAGCTTGGTGCCTTCGGGAACTGTGAGACAGGTGCTGCATGGCTGTCGTCAGCTCGTGTTGTGAAATGTTGGGTTAAGTCCCGCAACGAGCGCAACCCTTATCCTTATTTGCCAGCACGTAATGGTGGGAACTTTAGGGAGACTGCCGGTGATAAACCGGAGGAAGGTGGGGACGACGTCAAGTCATCATGGCCCTTACGAGTAGGGCTACACACGTGCTACAATGGTCGGTACAGAGGGTCGCAACGCCGCGAGGTCAAGCTAATCCCACAAAGCCGGTCGTAGTCCGGATCGGAGTCTGCAACTCGACTCCGTGAAGTCGGAATCGCTAGTAATCGTGAATCAGAATGTCACGGTGAATACGTTCCCGGGCCTTGTACACACCGCCCGTCACACCATGGGAGTGGGCTGCACCAGAAGTAGATAGCTTAACCCTTCGGGGAGGGCGTTTACCACGGTGTGGTTCATGACTGGGGTGAAGTCGTAACAAGGTAGCCCTAGGGGAACCTGGGGCTGGATCACCTCCTTACCTATACGACTAACTCAATATTTGCTGAGTGTTCACACAGATAACTTGTTCTTGTTAGAGCGAGAAACGCACCTTTACGGTGTTGTTTGTTCTTTAAAAATTTGGAAAGCTGATAGTGTTAATGCGAAAGGGACTATTGTGAAAGATGTTTCGTAAGAAATAGCGATTACAGTGGTTAATAGCATTAGCGCGAAAAATAAATAATTGAGTTCTCAAACACTTAAATCAAGTGCTGAAGCATAGACCTTTAGTTAGGAAAGTGCTTCAAGAGTATTCTTTTGGCGAAAGTAAACACCATTAGTTGCGATACAACTGTCGTTGTTCGAAGAGAAATCTGAGAGTAACAGCAAAGTTTAACGCGCAGTTAGTCATGTTAATGTCGAAGCGGTGATTTGAACGAGAAGGGCGTGTAGCTTGCTACATAACCGACGAGTGAGATTCACAATAAAGACAGTAACTTGAATAGCAAGCGAACTAGACCTATGTGGGTTGTATGGTTAAGTGACTAAGCGTATACGGTGGATGCCTTGGCAGTCAGAGGCGATGAAGGACGTAGTAACTTGCGAAAAGCGTTGGCGAGCTAGTAACAAGCATTTGAGCTAACGATATCCGAATGGGGAAACCCACTCACATAAGTGAGTATCACATACTGAATACATAGGTATGTGAGGCAAACCCGGGGAACTGAAACATCTAAGTACCCGGAGGAAAAGAAATCAACCGAGATTCCCCTAGTAGCGGCGAGCGAACGGGGATTAGCCCTTAAGTCTATGGGGTGTTAGTGGAATGAGTTGGAAAGCTCAGCGGCACAGGGTGATAGCCCCGTACATGAAAACTAACCATAGATGAAAACGAGTAGGACGGGACACGTGACATCTTGTCTGAACATGGGGGGACCATCCTCCAAGGCTAAATACTCCTGACTGACCGATAGTGAACCAGTACCGTGAGGGAAAGGCGAAAAGAACCCCTGTGAGGGGAGTGAAATAGAACCTGAAACCGTATACGTACAAGCAGTGGGAGCGGTTCTTGAGACCGTGACTGCGTACCTTTTGTATAATGGGTCAGCGACTTACATTTTGTAGCGAGGTTAAGCGAATAGCGGAGCCGTAGGGAAACCGAGTGTTAACTGCGCGTTTAGTTGCAAGGTGTAGACCCGAAACCCGGTGATCTATCCATGGGCAGGTTGAAGGTTGAGTAACATCAACTGGAGGACCGAACCGACTTATGTTGAAAAATGAGCGGATGACTTGTGGATGGGGGTGAAAGGCCAATCAAACCGGGAGATATCTGGTTCTCCTCGAAAGCTATTTAGGTAGCGCCTCGAGCGAATACCATTGGGGGTAGAGCACTGTTAAGGCTAGGGGGTCATCCCGACTTACCAACCCTTTGCAAACTCCGAATACCAATGAGTACTACTCGGGAGACACACGGCGGGTGCTAACGTCCGTCGTGAAAAGGGAAACAACCCAGACCATCAGCTAAGGTCCCAAAGTTATTGCTAAGTGGGAAACGATGTGGGAAGGCTTAGACAGCTAGGAAGTTGGCTTAGAAGCAGCCATCTTTTAAAGAAAGCGTAATAGCTCACTAGTCGAGTCGGCCTGCGCGGAAGATTTAACGGGGCTAAGCAATACACCGAAGCTATGGGTTTGCTAGTTTACTAGCAAGCGGTAGAGGAGCGTTCTGTAAGCCGTTGAAGGGAAAGGGGTAACCCATCCTGGAGGTATCAGAAGTGCGAATGCTGACATGAGTAACGATAAAGGGAGTGAAAAACTCCCTCGCCGAAAGACCAAGGTTTCCTGTCCAATGTTAATCAGGGCAGGGTAAGTCGACCCCTAAGGTGAGGCCGAAAGGCGTAATCGATGGGAAACAGGTTAATATTCCTGTACTTCTACTAACTGCGATGGAGAGACGGAGAAGGCTAGGCTAGCGCGGCGTTGGTTGTCCGCGTTTAAGGTTGTAGGTTGTATTCTTAGGCAAATCCGGGAATACGCATTAAATTGCAAGACTGAGGACTGATGACGAGTCACTAAGGTGATGAAGTAGTTGATGCCATGCTTCCAGGAAAATCTTCTAAGCTTCAGGTTAGTAGGAATCGTACCCCAAACCGACACAGGTGGTTGGGTAGAGAATACCAAGGCGCTTGAGAGAACTCGGCTGAAGGAACTAGGCAAAATGGTACCGTAACTTCGGGAGAAGGTACGCTCCCAGCGGTGATGAGACTTGCTCTCTAAGCTGCCGGGAGTCGCAGATACCAGGTGGCTGCAACTGTTTATCAAAAACACAGTACTGTGCAAACTCGCAAGAGGAAGTATACGGTATGACGCCTGCCCGGTGCCGGAAGGTTAATTGATTGGGTTATCTTCGGAGAAGCTCATGATCGAAGCCCCGGTAAACGGCGGCCGTAACTATAACGGTCCTAAGGTAGCGAAATTCCTTGTCGGGTAAGTTCCGACCTGCACGAATGGCGTAATGATGGCCACGCTGTCTCCAGCCGAGACTCAGTGAAGTTGAAATTGCGGTGAAGATGCCGTATACCCGCGGCTAGACGGAAAGACCCCGTGCACCTTTACTATAGCTTGGCACTGAACATTGAACCTACATGTGTAGGATAGGTGGGAGACTTTGAAGCAGAGACGCTAGTTTTTGTGGAGTCAACCTTGAAATACCACCCTTGTAGTTTTGATGTTCTAACTTAGGCCCCTGAATCGGGGTTGAGGACAGTGTCTGGTGGGTAGTTTGACTGGGGCGGTCTCCTCCCAAAGAGTAACGGAGGAGCACGAAGGTTGGCTAAGTACGGTCGGACATCGTACGGTTAGTGCAATGGCATAAGCCAGCTTAACTGCGAGACATACACGTCGAGCAGGTACGAAAGTAGGTCATAGTGATCCGGTGGTTCTGTATGGAAGGGCCATCGCTCAACGGATAAAAGGTACGCCGGGGATAACAGGCTGATACCGCCCAAGAGTTCATATCGACGGCGGTGTTTGGCACCTCGATGTCGGCTCATCACATCCTGGGGCTGAAGTCGGTCCCAAGGGTATGGCTGTTCGCCATTTAAAGTGGTACGCGAGCTGGGTTCAGAACGTCGTGAGACAGTTCGGTCCCTATCTGCCGTGGGCGTTGGATGATTGAAGGAAGCTGCTCCTAGTACGAGAGGACCGGAGTGGACGAACCGCTGGTGTTCGGGTTGTTATGCCAATAGCATTGCCCGGTAGCTACGTTCGGAATCGATAACCGCTGAAAGCATCTAAGCGGGAAGCGAGTCCTAAGATGAGTCATCCCTAGGAATTTAATTCCTCTAAAGAGCCGTTCGAGACTAGGACGTTGATAGGCAGGGTGTGTAAGCGTTGTGAGGCGTTGAGCTAACCTGTACTAATGACTCGTGAGGCTTAACCATACAACCCAGATGGGTTTGTAGCGTTAATGATGATTACTTTACAAGCACAAAAGAATACGAACTTGATTTAAGTCGAACCAATTATTACTTTTATTTAAAGCTATTTAGAAGATTTTAAAAGATTCTGAATAGCCAGCTTTTCAAATTTACCAAATTAGTCTGGAAACCATAGCATTGTGGCACCACCTGAACCCATCTCGAACTCAGAAGTGAAACGCAATCGCGCCGATGGTAGTGTGGGGTCTCCCCATGTGAGAGTAGGTCATTTCCAGGCGCCTAATAAACGATAAATCCCCAGCACTTTGTGTTGGGGATTTTTTCGTTTAACAGCTTTTGAAATGACTTTCTCACATGGGGAATGTAAAAGCCCGAACGCAGTGAGGTTCATTCCATGTGATAGGTAGATATTTTCTCCTGCAATCTCGACACTTCCCACGTCCCTGTGGGTCGTAGGGTGAAGTCCTTGCGCTTATCAAGCGTAGCTTGATGCTGGGTCTGAACGCGGAGGATTTATCCGAAGCCGGGCCATTGGAAGGCGCCTCCGCTTTTTGTTCTATGACAGGTGCACTCCTGATTTAACAGTAACTAAGCCACCTTATTAAGGTGGCTTTTTTGCGTCTGGGATTTAATAAAGTTTTGGCTGTTTAGCTTGTACTTACCGGTACCCATATCCAACGGCAATGTAGGCAGGTGGCTTACCCACTTAAGCAAGTACGTGCAATGCCTACCCCCGATGTCGGTCGATAAATGCTCCTTCAATATCGACACTTCCGCCATCCATGGCGGTCGCCCCGCCGCTGAGCGGGCTCTCCCGCTACGAAACGAAGTTTCTCCGCGTTCAATTATGGCTGAATACTGCGTATCCAAAGCGCCGTAATTTCACCCCCATGTGTTCCTAGGTCATTTCCAAGAACTCTAATTCCTATGAGTACAACAATTGTATTTGCTTATGCAGTCGATATGGTTGTCTGGAGTATGGGGCGAAGATGGGCCATTGGAAGGCGCATCCGCTTTTTTGTACCGGAAGTACTTCTCCTTGATCGCCAAGAGTTATGTCGCAAAGGATTTATGCGTTAGCGGTCAACATCCGCGTGAATAACAGCAGTAGGATCATCTTTCACTCATTCATTCGCTTGAATTAGTGAGTCCAATAAATCAGAGTCGATCACTGTCTTATGCTGCCCAGAATATTCACTCATTAGTATAGGTATAAGAATTAGAAATGTGTCTAGGGTAGATGAGCAAAGATTCAGTGAATGACATATAAGATACCGGCTAAATCTGATTACTGTATTAGGTGAATAGGAAAAACATAATACTTCTTATGTAATTGCTCGTTCTAGCCAGCTACTGATAAGAACTACCTGACTAGATAAATAAAAATAGCTGTATTGCAGTGAGCTTGATGGATTCTGTATCTATACTTGGTGACTGAGATTAGCTGTAAACCGCTATGGTTTAAGTGGTAACCAGCTATTTTGTGGGTAAGTTAGTGGATAACTGGTGGGTAGCTTGTGCTTAAATGACTGTTTTTAAAATATGTCAGCATTAGTCTAAATAGCCCTTGTGCTCACATCGAAATCCCCTATAATGCGCATCCACTGACACGGCAAACCAGTCTTCTTAAACGAAGCTGAAACCCAGTCAGGGCAATAAGTAAGCGGTTAAAATTAAATTTTTAAAAGCCCTTGACGCCAACCACGGAGAGTGTAGAATACGCCTCCTCAAGCCAACGACCTAGCGTCAACGGCGGTGCTACTTAGCACCACGTTCTTTAACAATACAAAACAAGAAATCTGTGTGGACACTCACAGGTGTTGAGTTATTCGAAATTGCTTCACTCTTTCTAGTAAAGGATGAGCAATCAAAAATTTAACTCGATGAACCACTGAGTGACCATAGCAACTTTGGTTTCTACTTTCTTTCGAGAAAGTAAATTCAAAGAAGCAAAATATGTAAGCTTCATTGACCTTCGGGTTAGTGAAAAACAGTATAATTCATTGAGCCGATGTCATCTTCGAAAGAGGATGCATCAAAAGAACTTTAATTGAAGAGTTTGATCATGGCTCAGATTGAACGCTGGCGGCAGGCCTAACACATGCAAGTCGAGCGGAAACAGAAAGTAGCTTGCTACTTTGCTGTCGAGCGGCGGACGGGTGAGTAATGCCTAGGGAACTGCCCAGTCGAGGGGGATAACAGTTGGAAACGACTGCTAATACCGCATACGCCCTACGGGGGAAAGGAGGGGACCTTCGGGCCTTTCGCGATTGGATGTACCTAGGTGGGATTAGCTAGTTGGTAAGGTAATGGCTTACCAAGGCAACGATCCCTAGCTGGTCTGAGAGGATGATCAGCCACACTGGAACTGAGACACGGTCCAGACTCCTACGGGAGGCAGCAGTGGGGAATATTGCACAATGGGCGAAAGCCTGATGCAGCCATGCCGCGTGTGTGAAGAAGGCCTTCGGGTTGTAAAGCACTTTCAGCGAGGAGGAAAGGTAGGTAGTTAATAACTGCTTGCTGTGACGTTACTCGCAGAAGAAGCACCGGCTAACTTCGTGCCAGCAGCCGCGGTAATACGAGGGGTGCAAGCGTTAATCGGAATTACTGGGCGTAAAGCGTACGCAGGCGGTTTGTTAAGCAAGATGTGAAAGCCCCGGGCTCAACCTGGGAATTGCATTTTGAACTGGCAAACTAGAGTCTTGTAGAGGGGGGTAGAATTTCAGGTGTAGCGGTGAAATGCGTAGAGATCTGAAGGAATACCGGTGGCGAAGGCGGCCCCCTGGACAAAGACTGACGCTCAGGTACGAAAGCGTGGGGAGCAAACAGGATTAGATACCCTGGTAGTCCACGCCGTAAACGATGTCTACTCGGAATTTGGTGTCTTGAACACTGGGTTCCCAAGCTAACGCATTAAGTAGACCGCCTGGGGAGTACGGCCGCAAGGTTAAAACTCAAATGAATTGACGGGGGCCCGCACAAGCGGTGGAGCATGTGGTTTAATTCGATGCAACGCGAAGAACCTTACCTACTCTTGACATCCATAGAACTCGCTAGAGATAGCTTGGTGCCTTCGGGAACTATGAGACAGGTGCTGCATGGCTGTCGTCAGCTCGTGTTGTGAAATGTTGGGTTAAGTCCCGCAACGAGCGCAACCCTTATCCTTATTTGCCAGCACGTAATGGTGGGAACTTTAGGGAGACTGCCGGTGATAAACCGGAGGAAGGTGGGGACGACGTCAAGTCATCATGGCCCTTACGAGTAGGGCTACACACGTGCTACAATGGTCGGTACAGAGGGTCGCAACGCCGCGAGGTCAAGCTAATCCCACAAAGCCGGTCGTAGTCCGGATCGGAGTCTGCAACTCGACTCCGTGAAGTCGGAATCGCTAGTAATCGTGAATCAGAATGTCACGGTGAATACGTTCCCGGGCCTTGTACACACCGCCCGTCACACCATGGGAGTGGGCTGCACCAGAAGTAGATAGCTTAACCCTTCGGGGAGGGCGTTTACCACGGTGTGGTTCATGACTGGGGTGAAGTCGTAACAAGGTAGCCCTAGGGGAACCTGGGGCTGGATCACCTCCTTACCTATACGACTAACTCAATATTTGCTGAGTGTTCACACAGATAACTTGTTCTTGTTAGAGCGAGAAACGCACCTTTACGGTGTTGTTTGTTCTTTAAAAATTTGGAAAGCTGATAGTGTTAATGCGAAAGGGATAATGACTTACTTGTAAGTTGTTATTAATAGCATTAGCGCGAAAAATAAATAAATAATTGAGTTCTCAAACACTTAAATCAAGTGCCGAAGCATAGCAATATGCTTCAAGAGTATTCTTTTGGCGAAAGTAAACACCATTAGTTGCATTACTATTCATATTAGTTTCAAACTTATGTGGGTTGTATGGTTAAGTGACTAAGCGTATACGGTGGATGCCTTGGCAGTCAGAGGCGATGAAGGACGTAGTAACTTGCGAAAAGCGTTGGCGAGCTAGTAACAAGCATTTGAGCTAACGATATCCGAATGGGGAAACCCACTCACATAAGTGAGTATCACATACTGAATACATAGGTATGTGAGGCAAACCCGGGGAACTGAAACATCTAAGTACCCGGAGGAAAAGAAATCAACCGAGATTCCCCTAGTAGCGGCGAGCGAACGGGGATTAGCCCTTAAGTCTATGGGGTGTTAGTGGAATGAGTTGGAAAGCTCAGCGGCACAGGGTGATAGCCCCGTACATGAAAACTAACCATAGATGAAAACGAGTAGGACGGGACACGTGACATCTTGTCTGAACATGGGGGGACCATCCTCCAAGGCTAAATACTCCTGACTGACCGATAGTGAACCAGTACCGTGAGGGAAAGGCGAAAAGAACCCCTGTGAGGGGAGTGAAATAGAACCTGAAACCGTATACGTACAAGCAGTGGGAGCGGTTCTTGAGACCGTGACTGCGTACCTTTTGTATAATGGGTCAGCGACTTACATTTTGTAGCGAGGTTAAGCGAATAGCGGAGCCGTAGGGAAACCGAGTGTTAACTGCGCGTTTAGTTGCAAGGTGTAGACCCGAAACCCGGTGATCTATCCATGGGCAGGTTGAAGGTTGAGTAACATCAACTGGAGGACCGAACCGACTTATGTTGAAAAATGAGCGGATGACTTGTGGATGGGGGTGAAAGGCCAATCAAACCGGGAGATATCTGGTTCTCCTCGAAAGCTATTTAGGTAGCGCCTCGAGCGAATACCATTGGGGGTAGAGCACTGTTAAGGCTAGGGGGTCATCCCGACTTACCAACCCTTTGCAAACTCCGAATACCAATGAGTACTACTCGGGAGACACACGGCGGGTGCTAACGTCCGTCGTGAAAAGGGAAACAACCCAGACCATCAGCTAAGGTCCCAAAGTTATTGCTAAGTGGGAAACGATGTGGGAAGGCTTAGACAGCTAGGAAGTTGGCTTAGAAGCAGCCATCTTTTAAAGAAAGCGTAATAGCTCACTAGTCGAGTCGGCCTGCGCGGAAGATTTAACGGGGCTAAGCAATACACCGAAGCTATGGGTTTGCTAGTTTACTAGCAAGCGGTAGAGGAGCGTTCTGTAAGCCGTTGAAGGGAAAGGGGTAACCCATCCTGGAGGTATCAGAAGTGCGAATGCTGACATGAGTAACGATAAAGGGAGTGAAAAACTCCCTCGCCGAAAGACCAAGGTTTCCTGTCCAATGTTAATCAGGGCAGGGTAAGTCGACCCCTAAGGTGAGGCCGAAAGGCGTAATCGATGGGAAACAGGTTAATATTCCTGTACTTCTACTAACTGCGATGGAGAGACGGAGAAGGCTAGGCTAGCGCGGCGTTGGTTGTCCGCGTTTAAGGTTGTAGGTTGTATTCTTAGGCAAATCCGGGAATACGCATTAAATTGCAAGACTGAGGACTGATGACGAGTCACTAAGGTGATGAAGTAGTTGATGCCATGCTTCCAGGAAAATCTTCTAAGCTTCAGGTTAGTAGGAATCGTACCCCAAACCGACACAGGTGGTTGGGTAGAGAATACCAAGGCGCTTGAGAGAACTCGGCTGAAGGAACTAGGCAAAATGGTACCGTAACTTCGGGAGAAGGTACGCTCCCAGCGGTGATGAGACTTGCTCTCTAAGCTGCCGGGAGTCGCAGATACCAGGTGGCTGCAACTGTTTATCAAAAACACAGTACTGTGCAAACTCGCAAGAGGAAGTATACGGTATGACGCCTGCCCGGTGCCGGAAGGTTAATTGATTGGGTTATCTTCGGAGAAGCTCATGATCGAAGCCCCGGTAAACGGCGGCCGTAACTATAACGGTCCTAAGGTAGCGAAATTCCTTGTCGGGTAAGTTCCGACCTGCACGAATGGCGTAATGATGGCCACGCTGTCTCCAGCCGAGACTCAGTGAAGTTGAAATTGCGGTGAAGATGCCGTATACCCGCGGCTAGACGGAAAGACCCCGTGCACCTTTACTATAGCTTGGCACTGAACATTGAACCTACATGTGTAGGATAGGTGGGAGACTTTGAAGCAGAGACGCTAGTTTTTGTGGAGTCAACCTTGAAATACCACCCTTGTAGTTTTGATGTTCTAACTTAGGCCCCTGAATCGGGGTTGAGGACAGTGTCTGGTGGGTAGTTTGACTGGGGCGGTCTCCTCCCAAAGAGTAACGGAGGAGCACGAAGGTTGGCTAAGTACGGTCGGACATCGTACGGTTAGTGCAATGGCATAAGCCAGCTTAACTGCGAGACATACACGTCGAGCAGGTACGAAAGTAGGTCATAGTGATCCGGTGGTTCTGTATGGAAGGGCCATCGCTCAACGGATAAAAGGTACGCCGGGGATAACAGGCTGATACCGCCCAAGAGTTCATATCGACGGCGGTGTTTGGCACCTCGATGTCGGCTCATCACATCCTGGGGCTGAAGTCGGTCCCAAGGGTATGGCTGTTCGCCATTTAAAGTGGTACGCGAGCTGGGTTCAGAACGTCGTGAGACAGTTCGGTCCCTATCTGCCGTGGGCGTTGGATGATTGAAGGAAGCTGCTCCTAGTACGAGAGGACCGGAGTGGACGAACCGCTGGTGTTCGGGTTGTTATGCCAATAGCATTGCCCGGTAGCTACGTTCGGAATCGATAACCGCTGAAAGCATCTAAGCGGGAAGCGAGTCCTAAGATGAGTCATCCCTAGGAATTTAATTCCTCTAAAGAGCCGTTCGAGACTAGGACGTTGATAGGCAGGGTGTGTAAGCGTTGTGAGGCGTTGAGCTAACCTGTACTAATGACTCGTGAGGCTTAACCATACAACCCAGATGGGTTTGTAGCGTTAATGATGATTACTTTACAAGCACAAAAGAATACGAACTTGATTTAAGTCGAACCAATTATTACTTTTATTTAAAGCTATTTAGAATATTTTAAAAGATTTTGAATAGACAGCTTTTCAAATTTACCAAATTAGTCTGGAAACCATAGCATTGTGGCACCACCTGAACCCATCTCGAACTCAGAAGTGAAACGCAATCGCGCCGATGGTAGTGTGGGGTCTCCCCATGTGAGAGTAGGTCATTTCCAGGCGCCTAATTTCTCGTAAAGAGAGTCGATAAATCCCCAGCACTTTGTGTTGGGGGTTTTTTCGTTTAGCAGCTTTTGAAATGACTTTCTCACATGGGGGGCATAAATAGCGTATGCGAAGCATGCTTCCTTTTATGTGCTAGCAGGGTGATATCGCCTGTGTTTATCAAGCGTAGCTTGATGCATGGGATTAACGCGGAGGATTTATCCGAAGCTGGGCCATTGGAAGGCGCCTCCACCTTTTGTTCTATAACAGGCGCACTCCTGATTTAACAGTAACTAAGCCACCTGAATAAGGTGGCTTTTTTGCGTCTGGAATTTAATAAAGTTTTAGCTGTTTAGCTTGTACTTACCGGTACCCATATCCAACGGCAATGTAGGCAGGTGGCTTACCCACTTAAGCACGTACGTGCAATGCCTACCCCCGATGTCGGTCGATAAATGCTCCTTCAATATCGACACTTCCGCCATCCATGGCGGTCGCCCCGCCGCTGAGCGGGCTCCCCAGTTCAGCGACTGCGTCGCTTCTCGCTACAAAACAGTTGAATGCTGCGCATCCAAAGCACTGTTATTTCGCCCCCATGTGTCCACTTCGTGGACTACGAGAGTTGTTCATTTCCAGGCAGGCGCCTAATTTCTCGTAAAGAGAGTCGATAAAGCCCGAACGTAGTTAGGCTCAATACCCATGTAGAATGGGTGAGATGGGCATTGTGGACAAAGCGGAGGATTTATCCGAAGCCGGACCATTTGAAGGCGGCTCAGCTTTTTGTTCCAAACTACGCATCCAAAGCGCCGTAATTCCTCCCTATGTGTAGACCTAGAGGGGCTGAATGGAATATTTACTGAGGCACCCTTAATTTAACTGTGAAGAAGTCATTGGGATAAGATGGTTTTGGTTGGGGTAAGTTCTTATTCTTAAACGCTAAGAGTTATGTCGCAAAGAATTTGTGCTTTAGCGGTCAACTTATGTGTGAATAATAGCTGTAGGATCTTCTTTCACTCTTTCACTCTTTCACTTGCTTGAGTTAGTGAGTCCAATAAATCTGAGTCGATCACTATCTTATGCTGCCCAGAATATTCACTCGTTAGTATAGGTATAAGAATTTGGGATATGTATAGAGCTGATCAGTAAAGGCTCAAGAGAAGGATCTGCAGAGATCGGTTAATCTGATTATGGTATGAGGTGAATAGAAACACTTATGATATCCGATATTATTACTTGTTCTAGCCTGCTACTGATAAGAACTTCCTAGCTAGATAAATATAAAATAGCTGTATTACAGTGAGCTTGATGGATTCTGGATCTATACTTGGTGACTGAAGTTAGTTGTAAACCAATATGGTTTAAGTGGTAACCAGCTATTTTGTGGGTAAGTTAGTGGATAACTGGTGGGTAGCTTGTGCTTAAATCATTGTTTTTAAAATATGTCAGTATTAGTCTAAATAGCCCTTGTGCTCACATCGAAATCCCCTATAATGCGCATCCACTGACACGGCAAACCAGTCTTCTTAAACGAAGCTGAAACCCAGTCAGGGCAATAAGTAAGCGGTTAAAATTAAATTTTTAAAAGCCCTTGACGCCAACCACGGAGAGTGTAGAATACGCCTCCTCAAGCCAACGACCTAGCGTCAACGGCGGTGCTACTTAGCACCACGCTCTTTAACAATACAAAACAAGAAATCTGTGTGGACACTCACAGGTGTTGAGTTATTCGAAATTGCTTCACTCTTTCTAGTAAAGGATGAGCAATCAAAAATTTAACTCGATGAACCACTGAGTGACCATAGCGACTTTGGTTTCTACTTTCTTTCGAGAAAGTAAATTCAAAGAAGCAAAATATGTAAGCTTCATTGACCTTCGGGTTAGTGAAAAACAGTATAATTCATTGAGCCGATGTCATCTTCGAAAGAGGGTGCATCAAAAGAACTTTAATTGAAGAGTTTGATCATGGCTCAGATTGAACGCTGGCGGCAGGCCTAACACATGCAAGTCGAGCGGAAACAGAAAGTAGCTTGCTACTTTGCTGTCGAGCGGCGGACGGGTGAGTAATGCCTAGGGAACTGCCCAGTCGAGGGGGATAACAGTTGGAAACGACTGCTAATACCGCATACGCCCTACGGGGGAAAGGAGGGGACCTTCGGGCCTTTCGCGATTGGATGTACCTAGGTGGGATTAGCTAGTTGGTAAGGTAATGGCTTACCAAGGCGACGATCCCTAGCTGGTCTGAGAGGATGATCAGCCACACTGGAACTGAGACACGGTCCAGACTCCTACGGGAGGCAGCAGTGGGGAATATTGCACAATGGGCGAAAGCCTGATGCAGCCATGCCGCGTGTGTGAAGAAGGCCTTCGGGTTGTAAAGCACTTTCAGCGAGGAGGAAAGGTAGGTAGTTAATAACTGCTTACTGTGACGTTACTCGCAGAAGAAGCACCGGCTAACTTCGTGCCAGCAGCCGCGGTAATACGAGGGGTGCAAGCGTTAATCGGAATTACTGGGCGTAAAGCGTACGCAGGCGGTTTGTTAAGCAAGATGTGAAAGCCCCGGGCTCAACCTGGGAATTGCATTTTGAACTGGCAAACTAGAGTCTTGTAGAGGGGGGTAGAATTTCAGGTGTAGCGGTGAAATGCGTAGAGATCTGAAGGAATACCGGTGGCGAAGGCGGCCCCCTGGACAAAGACTGACGCTCAGGTACGAAAGCGTGGGGAGCAAACAGGATTAGATACCCTGGTAGTCCACGCCGTAAACGATGTCTACTCGGAATTTGGTGTCTTGAACACTGGGTTCCCAAGCTAACGCATTAAGTAGACCGCCTGGGGAGTACGGCCGCAAGGTTAAAACTCAAATGAATTGACGGGGGCCCGCACAAGCGGTGGAGCATGTGGTTTAATTCGATGCAACGCGAAGAACCTTACCTACTCTTGACATCCATAGAACTCGCTAGAGATAGCTTGGTGCCTTCGGGAACTATGAGACAGGTGCTGCATGGCTGTCGTCAGCTCGTGTTGTGAAATGTTGGGTTAAGTCCCGCAACGAGCGCAACCCTTATCCTTATTTGCCAGCACGTAATGGTGGGAACTTTAGGGAGACTGCCGGTGATAAACCGGAGGAAGGTGGGGACGACGTCAAGTCATCATGGCCCTTACGAGTAGGGCTACACACGTGCTACAATGGTCGGTACAGAGGGTCGCAACGCCGCGAGGTCAAGCTAATCCCACAAAGCCGGTCGTAGTCCGGATCGGAGTCTGCAACTCGACTCCGTGAAGTCGGAATCGCTAGTAATCGTGAATCAGAATGTCACGGTGAATACGTTCCCGGGCCTTGTACACACCGCCCGTCACACCATGGGAGTGGGCTGCACCAGAAGTAGATAGCTTAACCCTTCGGGGAGGGCGTTTACCACGGTGTGGTTCATGACTGGGGTGAAGTCGTAACAAGGTAGCCCTAGGGGAACCTGGGGCTGGATCACCTCCTTACCTATACGACTAACTCAATATTTGCTGAGTGTTCACACAGATAACTTGTTCTTGTTAGAGCGAGAAACGCACCTTTACGGTGTTGTTTGTTCTTTAAAAATTTGGAAAGCTGATAGTGTTAATGCGAAAGGGATAATGACTTACTTGTAAGTTGTTATTAATAGCATTAGCGCGAAAAATAAATAAATAATTGAGTTCTCAAACACTTAAATCAAGTGCCGAAGCATAGCAATATGCTTCAAGAGTATTCTTTTGGCGAAAGTAAACACCATTAGTTGCATTACTATTCATATTAGTTTCAAACTTATGTGGGTTGTATGGTTAAGTGACTAAGCGTATACGGTGGATGCCTTGGCAGTCAGAGGCGATGAAGGACGTAGTAACTTGCGAAAAGCGTTGGCGAGCTAGTAACAAGCATTTGAGCTAACGATATCCGAATGGGGAAACCCACTCACATAAGTGAGTATCACATACTGAATACATAGGTATGTGAGGCAAACCCGGGGAACTGAAACATCTAAGTACCCGGAGGAAAAGAAATCAACCGAGATTCCCCTAGTAGCGGCGAGCGAACGGGGATTAGCCCTTAAGTCTATAGGGTGTTAGTGGAATGAGTTGGAAAGCTCAGCGGCACAGGGTGATAGCCCCGTACATGAAAACTAACTATAGATGAAAACGAGTAGGACGGGACACGTGACATCTTGTCTGAACATGGGGGGACCATCCTCCAAGGCTAAATACTCCTGACTGACCGATAGTGAACCAGTACCGTGAGGGAAAGGCGAAAAGAACCCCTGTGAGGGGAGTGAAATAGAACCTGAAACCGTATACGTACAAGCAGTGGGAGCGGTTCTTGAGACCGTGACTGCGTACCTTTTGTATAATGGGTCAGCGACTTACATTTTGTAGCGAGGTTAAGCGAATAGCGGAGCCGTAGGGAAACCGAGTGTTAACTGCGCGTTTAGTTGCAAGGTGTAGACCCGAAACCCGGTGATCTATCCATGGGCAGGTTGAAGGTTGAGTAACATCAACTGGAGGACCGAACCGACTTATGTTGAAAAATGAGCGGATGACTTGTGGATGGGGGTGAAAGGCCAATCAAACCGGGAGATATCTGGTTCTCCTCGAAAGCTATTTAGGTAGCGCCTCGAGCGAATACCATTGGGGGTAGAGCACTGTTAAGGCTAGGGGGTCATCCCGACTTACCAACCCTTTGCAAACTCCGAATACCAATGAGTACTACTCGGGAGACACACGGCGGGTGCTAACGTCCGTCGTGAAAAGGGAAACAACCCAGACCATCAGCTAAGGTCCCAAAGTTATTGCTAAGTGGGAAACGATGTGGGAAGGCTTAGACAGCTAGGAAGTTGGCTTAGAAGCAGCCATCTTTTAAAGAAAGCGTAATAGCTCACTAGTCGAGTCGGCCTGCGCGGAAGATTTAACGGGGCTAAGCAATACACCGAAGCTATGGGTTTGCTAGTTTACTAGCAAGCGGTAGAGGAGCGTTCTGTAAGCCGTTGAAGGGAAAGGGGTAACCCATCCTGGAGGTATCAGAAGTGCGAATGCTGACATGAGTAACGATAAAGGGAGTGAAAAACTCCCTCGCCGAAAGACCAAGGTTTCCTGTCCAATGTTAATCAGGGCAGGGTAAGTCGACCCCTAAGGTGAGGCCGAAAGGCGTAATCGATGGGAAACAGGTTAATATTCCTGTACTTCTACTAACTGCGATGGAGAGACGGAGAAGGCTAGGCTAGCGCGGCGTTGGTTGTCCGCGTTTAAGGTTGTAGGTTGTATTCTTAGGCAAATCCGGGAATACGCATTAAATTGCAAGACTGAGGACTGATGACGAGTCACTAAGGTGATGAAGTAGTTGATGCCATGCTTCCAGGAAAATCTTCTAAGCTTCAGGTTAGTAGGAATCGTACCCCAAACCGACACAGGTGGTTGGGTAGAGAATACCAAGGCGCTTGAGAGAACTCGGCTGAAGGAACTAGGCAAAATGGTACCGTAACTTCGGGAGAAGGTACGCTCCCAGCGGTGATGAGACTTGCTCTCTAAGCTGCCGGGAGTCGCAGATACCAGGTGGCTGCAACTGTTTATCAAAAACACAGTACTGTGCAAACTCGCAAGAGGAAGTATACGGTATGACGCCTGCCCGGTGCCGGAAGGTTAATTGATTGGGTTATCTTCGGAGAAGCTCATGATCGAAGCCCCGGTAAACGGCGGCCGTAACTATAACGGTCCTAAGGTAGCGAAATTCCTTGTCGGGTAAGTTCCGACCTGCACGAATGGCGTAATGATGGCCACGCTGTCTCCAGCCGAGACTCAGTGAAGTTGAAATTGCGGTGAAGATGCCGTATACCCGCGGCTAGACGGAAAGACCCCGTGCACCTTTACTATAGCTTGGCACTGAACATTGAACCTACATGTGTAGGATAGGTGGGAGACTTTGAAGCAGAGACGCTAGTTTTTGTGGAGTCAACCTTGAAATACCACCCTTGTAGTTTTGATGTTCTAACTTAGGCCCCTGAATCGGGGTTGAGGACAGTGTCTGGTGGGTAGTTTGACTGGGGCGGTCTCCTCCCAAAGAGTAACGGAGGAGCACGAAGGTTGGCTAAGTACGGTCGGACATCGTACGGTTAGTGCAATGGCATAAGCCAGCTTAACTGCGAGACATACACGTCGAGCAGGTACGAAAGTAGGTCATAGTGATCCGGTGGTTCTGTATGGAAGGGCCATCGCTCAACGGATAAAAGGTACGCCGGGGATAACAGGCTGATACCGCCCAAGAGTTCATATCGACGGCGGTGTTTGGCACCTCGATGTCGGCTCATCACATCCTGGGGCTGAAGTCGGTCCCAAGGGTATGGCTGTTCGCCATTTAAAGTGGTACGCGAGCTGGGTTCAGAACGTCGTGAGACAGTTCGGTCCCTATCTGCCGTGGGCGTTGGATGATTGAAGGAAGCTGCTCCTAGTACGAGAGGACCGGAGTGGACGAACCGCTGGTGTTCGGGTTGTTATGCCAATAGCATTGCCCGGTAGCTACGTTCGGAATCGATAACCGCTGAAAGCATCTAAGCGGGAAGCGAGTCCTAAGATGAGTCATCCCTAGGAATTTAATTCCTCTAAAGAGCCGTTCGAGACTAGGACGTTGATAGGCAGGGTGTGTAAGCGTTGTGAGGCGTTGAGCTAACCTGTACTAATGACTCGTGAGGCTTAACCATACAACCCAGATGGGTTTGTAGCGTTAATGATGATTACTTTACAAGCACAAAAGAATACGAACTTGATTTAAGTCGAACTGAATTATTTATAAAGCTATTTAGAATATTTTAAAAGATTCTGAATAGCCAGCTTTTCAAATTTACCAAATTAGTCTGGAAACCATAGCATTGTGGCACCACCTGAACCCATCTCGAACTCAGAAGTGAAACGCAATCGCGCCGATGGTAGTGTGGGGTCTCCCCATGTGAGAGTAGGTCATTTCCAGGCGCCTAATTTCTCGTAAAGAGAGTCGATAAATCCCCAGCACTTTGTGTTGGGGATTTTTTCGTTTAGCAGCTTTTGAAATGACTTTCTCACATGGGGGGCATAAATAGCGTATGCGAAGCATGCTTCCTTTTATGTGCTAGCAGGGTGATATCGCCTGTGTTTATCAAGCGTAGCTTGATGCATGGGATTAACGCGGAGGATTTATCCGAAGCTGGGCCATTGGAAGGCGCCTCCGCTTTTTGTTCTATGACAGGTGCACTCCTGATTTAACAGTAACTAAGCCACCTTATTAAGGTGGCTTTTTTGCGTCTGGGATTTAACAAAGTTTTGGCTGTTTAGCTTGTACTTACCGGTACCCATATCCAACGGCAATGTAGGCAGGTGGCTTACCCACTTAAGCACGTACGTGCAATGCCTACCCCCGATGTCGGTCGATTAATGCTCCTTCAATATCGACACTTCCGCCATCCATGGCGGTCGCCCCGCCGCTGAGCGGGCTCCCCAGTTCAGCGACTGCGTCGCTTCTCGCTACAAAACAGATGAATGCTGCGCATCCAAAGCACTGTTATTTCGCCCCCATGTGAGCCTAGGTCATTCCAAGAACTCTAATTTCTATGAGTACCTCAATTGTATTTGCTTATGCAGTCGATATGGTTGTCTGCAGTGGGCCATTGGAAGGCGCCTCCGCTTTTTGTTCTATGACTGGCGCGCTCCTGATTTAGCAGTAACTAAGTCACCTTATTAAGGTGGCTTATCCACTTAAGCACGTACGTGCAATGCCACTTTGGTTTATAAAGAGTCGATGTCGCCCCGCCGCTGAGCTTGGTCAGCCAATTGCGTCCATGCATTTCTGACATTCACCACATCCCTGTGGCTTGCTCCCCCGCTACGAAACGAAGTTTCTCCACGTTCAATTATGGCTGAATACTATGTATTCAAAGCGCCTAGCTTCTTGTAAAGATAGTCGATAAATCCCGTTGCTAACGCAACGGGCTTTTTTCGTTTTAGCCTGGAAAGATGACTACTCGAAGATGGGGAATATAGATAGCGCATGCGAAGCATGCTTCCTTCATGTGATAGGTAGAGACTTGCTCCTCGGCTCTAGCATCCTGCTTCGCTCTACCTCCTATATCCATATAGTCGTGCTTGCCACATCCTTGTGGGTCATCAGGTTGTTGGCGGTCGCCCATTGAGCGTGGAGGATTTATCCGAAGCTGGGCCATTGGAAGGCGCCTCTGTTTTTTGTTCGAAACTACTAATCCTACTAATGCTGAGAATTCCTGAATTTTCGGATTTGGGCAAGTATCATGATCTTTCTAAGTGATCAGGCTGAAACGGAGCGATTCCTTAAAGTCGGTTGAAAAGTGCGCCTTCAATATCGATACTTACTTATCCGCCTCATAGGGATATTTAAAATGTCTTGGAAGTTAGGGGGTGTTTAGTTAGGTCCCTGCTTACAGAAGAGCGATTCAGGGCTATGACTTGCACATTAAGCATACTTCCTCTGCTTACGTGTGGGATTAGAATTTTTTGTTTTATCTTGGGTAAACGATCACTCAAATATTGGGAGAGCTTGGTTTAAAGTGAAGCAAGATTTCCTGAATTTTCTCGCTCAAATTCTACTGATTCTTGGTGTTTTTTTATCTGTGACTCGTTCGAGTCATATGGGCATTCTTGAGTCTGCTTTTCATTGGAATCTACTCTAGGCTGAGAGCAAAATGATGTTGAGTTTGTTGGAACATTACTCAGTTATATATGGGGAACGTCTAAGCTCAAGGTGTAAATACGAGATGATCATTACCTTGTATTGAGAATTAGGGCTTAAGGTTGAGACTGTCTCCTATTCTAAGATTGAGTATAGAAGACAGGTGTTTATAGCTAGGTTTAAACTAAATTATCCTATACACGAAACCAGATTAGTCACTGAAGCCATCTTGCAGAAATAGGTGGCGAGTCTGATTGAATCTAGATTCATTACTACTAATAAACTCTATGGCAAGCTTGAAGTTCTCTAGCCGAAATTTCTGCTGTTTGGCTATCTCATATTCATTCATCACCATGTTCATCGCTTCTTGGGTCCATTCTGGCTCACCTAAACCCACATCTATTTCATCAGGATCATAATGGGTCACCATCCAAGCTTGAAGTTGGTCTGCTGTGATTTTCTGCTCTCCCCAGGATTGAAGAACATCGATGAGTTGCTGTTTAGTTATATTGGGTTTAGTCATAGAGTTTGCCGTTGAAATAAGTAGATGTTTGCTGTTTCGGCAAGGGTAACGTTAATCGAGACGATTATCGAGTCTTCAGCTATGGTGAATCGCTAATTTTTTTTAACCCGCAGCATTTTGAGTCTATTTGGTGATTGCTATGTAATAGATTGAATATAACTTAGCAGTCGACCATGAATACAAGACTGATTGAATCGTGACACTAGAATATCCTATACCCGTAACCATAGCCTATGTTGGTCTGGTGATAATTCACTTGCTGTTACTCTAGGCTATAGGAGCTGATGCTTACTGTGAGTCAGACTTTGTTGATTAACTTATTTCTGTGTTTTACTGAACACCTATAGTGTCGTGCTCAAAACGAATTATCAATTTTGCAGCGGCAACTCAGGTAATAGCCACTTGCTCTGAAAGTCTTAAGTTTACTAGGTAAGAAAAAATTGATATACACAGATTTTTGCATATTTGTTTCAATGGACTCAGATTTTCGGCAGCCTATCAGCGCAAGTAAGTATAAATATTGCTATACTCCGCCCATTATTATTAAGCTTAATTATCATCGATTTCACTGGATGCTAATTAGTTTAATTAACTCGATTTATATCAGCGGAATATCAGTAGTTTATCATTGGTAGTCGCTTTCATGACGAGCTTGTCGTCGTGATAAAAATAGGAATAGACCTTGAGCCAAGATACCCCGAAAGCAGATACAAATATGTCATTTTCGACATTGACCTTGAAACCTGAGTTAATTGAAAACCTTAAGACCATGGGTTATGACTCTATGACAGCCATTCAGGCGCAAAGCTTACCGGCTATCTTGAACGGTGAAGATGTTATTGGCCAAGGTAAAACTGGCTCAGGCAAAACCGCAGCTTTTGGCTTAGGTCTATTGCACAAGTTAGACGTGAAACGTTTTCGTATTCAGTCTCTGGTCTTGTGTCCGACTCGAGAGTTGGCCGATCAGGTTGCGAAAGAGATCCGCACTCTAGCTCGTGGTATTCACAACATCAAGGTGTTGACCTTATGTGGTGGTGTGCCTATGGGGCCACAAATTGGTTCGCTAGAGCACGGAGCTCATATTATCGTGGGTACGCCAGGTCGTATTATCGATCACCTGTCACGTGATCTTTTAAATCTGGAAAACGTTAACACCTTAGTGCTTGATGAAGCGGATCGTATGTTGGAGATGGGCTTCTTGCCAGATCTCGACTACATCATGGCCGAGATGCCACGTGAACGTCAGACCTTATTATTTAGCGCCACATTTCCTAAACAGATCCAGAAGGTTGCTGAACAGATAATGTTTAAGCCTGTGATGGTTAAGGTTGCATCGACTCATGATAGCAACACTATTGATCAGCATTTCTATCAGATCGACAGTAATAAAGATCGCCAAAAAGCGTTGCGGTTATTACTGCTGCAGCACCGCCCTGATAGCGCCGTAGTTTTCTGTAATACAAAGCGTGAGACGAAAGATGTGGCCGCTACATTAGCCAATGATGGCTTCAGCGTAGTGGCACTTCATGGTGATCTGGAGCAGAGAGACAGAGATATTACTCTGATGCAGTTCGCCAATAAGAGTGCTTCTATCATGGTGGCAACAGATGTTGCCGCTCGCGGCTTAGATATCGAAGCATTAGATATGGTCATTAACTACGAGTTTGCCTTCGATACCGAGGTTCATATTCACCGTATAGGTCGTACCGGACGCGCAGGAAGTAAAGGCACGGCCTTTACCTTCTATACCTTAGATGATGACTATAAGATCAAGTTGCTAGAAGAGTATCTGGAGCGTGATATCGTTAGTGAAGGTCTACCACCAGAGAATTTGTTAGATACTTTCCCGACTCAGCCTAGGATGGTTACCCTGCAGATTGAAGGTGGTAAGAAGAACAAGGTTCGTCCCGGCGATATTCTTGGAGCACTTACCGGTGAAGATGGAATCAAGGGTTCTGAAGTTGGCAAGATTAAGATCACTGAATTCCGCTCATATGTAGCCGTTGACCGCAAAGCCGCTAAGCGTGCGCTGCACAAGATCGTTAATGGCAAGCTTAAAGGTCGCACGTATCGTGCATGGGAAATGCGCTAGCCTGTTAGCTAAGGCTTTAGGTCCAATATTCTAGGTAAAAGACACTAGATTCATGGACGCTGCTCATTTCTAGTTAAACTTTAAAGGGAGTGAACTCAGGTTCTCTCCCTTTTTTCGCATTAAGAATAGTGTGAGTGCATTTTAATCAGAGGGATATATGTGAGGAGGAAGGCGCTCACTGAGCTGCTTTAAATTAGGTCTTGGCCGATAGCATAAAGTTAGCGTTAATTACTAGCAGAACTAGGCCCTGATTTTTTCGGCTGAATCAGTTAGTTTAAAAATAACTCTGAGTCGATCACTTGCTTATGTCTATTAGCATCTTTATTAAGACACAAAAAAGCAGAGCGGTTGCTCTGCTTTTTTTCAACATTAGTACTGGGTATCTCAGTCTTTTATCCCGGAAGCTGGTTTAAATTACTTTCCCCAGATACTGGTATTTGATGGCTTAGAGGCTGCTGAACTCGCGCTATTAGTAGTGCGAGCCTGAGAGCTAGATCTACGGTGACTGGCGTTGCTATCATTTGGCTTATGACCGCGAGCGGCTTCACCACTGCGTTGGCCGTCTTTATGCTCGACCTTGCCTTGGCTGCTGCGCGAATCGCGAGAGCCTGAACGAGAGCCCGAATTACCGTTACGGCCATTACCGCGGCCATTGGCATTACGTGGACCACGGTTTTGACCATGTTTGCTGTCATTGAGATCGGTTTCGGCTACAATTTGAGTCGGCACAAAACCTTCAACTTCTTTACGCGGTATATTTTGCTTAATCAAGCGCTCTATATCTCTGAGAAGCTTGCTCTCGTCACCACTGACTAGTGATACCGCTTGACCACTAGCACCGGCACGACCAGTACGGCCTATACGATGAACATAATCTTCTGGTACGTTAGGCAGATCGAAGTTAACTACGTTAGGCAGTTGGTCGATATCAATACCACGAGCTGCGATATCGGTTGCGACTAATACTCGAACGGCGCCATTCTTGAAGTTCGCCAGTGCCTTTGTACGTGCGCCTTGGCTCTTATTACCATGAATAGCGGCTGCAGTAAGGTCATTAGCTTCTAGGTTCTTGGCGATTCGGTTTGCACCATGTTTAGTACGGCTAAATACTAATACCTGCTTCCAGTCGTTTTGCTTGATCAGGTGGATCAGCGCTGCAGTCTTCTGCTTCTGATCGACCATATAGATATATTGCTCAACGGATTTTGCCGTGGCATTACGTGGGGTAACAGATATCTCGACAGGATTGTTTACTAGGCCTTTAGCCAGTTTACGAATATCGTCGGAGAAGGTAGCCGAGAACATCAGGTTCTGACGTTTAGCTGGTAATACCCTAAGAATCTTTTTGATGTCATGAATGAAGCCCATATCTAACATGCGATCGGCTTCATCGAGGATCAGGACTTCAAGTTGGTTGAAGTTCACCGCACCTTGGTTATATAGGTCCAGTAAACGACCAGGTGTGGCGACTAATATGTCGACGCCTTTACCTAGTTTAGAAATTTGTGGCCCTATGCCTACGCCACCGAAAATCACTGCTGATTTAAGTGGTAGATACTTACCATAAGTTTCGACACTCTCGGCTACTTGAGCGGCAAGCTCACGAGTCGGTGTTAATACCAGGGCGCGTACTTTTTTAGCTTGAGCACGATTGCCTCTGCTTAACAGCTCTAATAGAGGTAGAGTGAAGCCTGCAGTTTTACCTGTGCCAGTCTGGGCTGCTGCCATCACATCCTTGCCTTCGAGCACTGCGGGGATCGCTTGAGCTTGAATTGGCGAAGGTGTCTCATAGCCTTTACTGGCTACGGCTTTTAAAATCGGAGCGGATAAACCCAGGGAGGTAAAACTCATAGATTGGTCTCTTGGCGCGGCTAAAAACAGCGGCTTTCATGGAGCCAGATGGTCTGGCGGGCGTGCAGCTTACAGGATTCCCTCTGAAAGCGCTAATTTATAACCGATTTCAGTTCACAGCATAGTCGATTAATTGAAATACGCGTTTATTAGCACTATTAAAATCTAAATTAACAAGATTAGTTTAGATTTCTCTGGTGGGTATTTAGACTTTCCTTGATAGACATAATAGGTAAGAAGGTAAGAAGGTAAGAAGGTAAGAAGGTAAGAAGGTAAGAAGGTAAGAAGGTAAGAAGGTAAGAAGGTAAGAAGGTAAGAAGGTAAGAAGGTAAGTTGCTAGTTAAAGATTAAACTGACATCCCTTAAAATTTTTTAGCAACTAGCTTATGCTAACCACCCTAAGGATTCTATGGGCTGGTCTAGCTATATACTTGTGCTTTAGATGCAAAGATCCCAAGTTAAATGATGTTGTTTAAACTCTGTACGTGTTAGTCTCGCGCTCTTAACGCTCATCTTGGCTCAGCCACTTGGGTTATAGGTGTTTAGGCTCTATGAAAAAGTCCATAGTCGGTTATCTTAAAGATGATGAAAATCATTGGGTTGCTAAGCTTTCATGCGGTCATTATCAGCACGTTAGGCATATGCCACCTTGGGTCGTACGGCCTTGGGTGATAACAGATGAAGGCAGAGAGTCTATGCTTGGTCATAGGTTAGATTGCAAAAAATGTGATCTAGGTCTACCTAAAGACGTGAATGAGTAAATGAGCCGAAAACAAATTTTGTACTTAACGCCAGAGCCATTGGCCCGGCGATAAGATTTTATCTGTAGGAAATAAGTAATATGACACAAACCAAAAAGTTCGATTTTCGCATCGTTCAAGACAAGCAAGTTTGGGCGGCCGAGATCACTCGTCGTATGACTGCGCGAAAAACTATTGTCTCAAAGCGTAAAACTGGTTTTGCGACCGAAGCTGAAGCAACTGTCTGGGGTGAGAAGGAACTTAAATCATTCCTCGATAAGCTAATGCTGCGTAACGAGCGTAAGGCCAAGCAACGTGAAGTGCGTACCGAAGCTGCTGCGTCTAAAGAGCAAGCAGCTGATGCATGGCGTGATGCTCGTGATGTTGCCGACGGTGAGTCTTCAGGCTCATTCGATGAAGACAATGACGACTACGCCTCTGATGAGTCGAAGTAACGGGTTTTAAACTTGCTCATCATGATGAGTTAAAGAAAGGTCGCTGAAGCAGATGCTCAGCGGCCTTTTTTATATCCCTATTTTTATAAATACATCTAAATTCAATTTTTCATATTCGGTTAATCACCAGCTAGATATCACTTCTTTGTATAAATACATAGTCATTCGATTTTGCATATTCGGTTAGTCACTAGCTAGACATCACTTCTTTGAATAAATACATAGCCATTCGATTTTGCATATTCGGTTAGTCACCAGCTAGATATCACTTCTTTGTATAAATACATAGCTATTCGATTTTTTTATTCGGTCAATTTGCAGCCAAAATCGGTTCTTTTTATAAGCACATTATCCAAGCGCTGGCTCCATTTTTTTTGATCTAGCGCAATTTTTGTGAATCTCCTAACATTTACAAGACTGTCAGTTTATTCTGCGAGCTATGCCTGCGATACTGCGGCTGCTATGAATTTACCTTGAATCATTATCTTGCAGGAGTGACATGGACAAATCGTTAGAGAAGCAATTGACCTCTTGGTTGAGACTGCAGAAAAAAGCCTGTGGTTTCTACCTCAATTTGACCGTGTTGTTTGGTTTACTCACCGGATTGTCATTAATCATTCAAGCATATCTGCTATCGACGATACTCCATGGTGTGATTATTCTCGAGTTAGATAAGTCTCACTATACTCATGAATTTATACTCTTGCTGGTACTCATCCCTATTCGGGCCTTGTTGGCTTTTGCCCGCGAGCGAGCGTGCTTCGAGTCGGGGAAACGACTCAGGTTACAGATCCGCAGTGCAGTCCTAGATAAACTCACAGAACTCGGTCCAGCATTCATCAAGGGCAAGCCCGTCGGAAGTTGGGCCAGCATAGTGCTGGAACAAGTGGAAGACCTGCACGACTTTTACGCCCGTTATCTGCCGCAAATCATCTTGGCTGGCTTCATTCCCCTGACCATACTCATAGTGGTATTTCCATTAAATTGGGCTGCCGGATTAATCTTGTTGGCTACGGCCCCACTCATTCCCATGTTTATGATCTTAGTTGGTATGGGCGCCGCGGATGCCAACCGTAAAAATTTCAGTGCCTTGGCTAAATTGAGTGGTCATTTCATGGACCGGTTAAAGGGCTTGCCGACCTTGAAGTTATTCAATCGAGGTGATGCTGAAGTCAAGGAGATCGAAACTGCGTCAGAAGAGTTTCGTGAAAGAACCATGTCAGTGCTCCGAATGGCCTTTTTGAGCTCGGCAGTACTTGAGTTCTTTTCCGCTGTGTCTATCGCTGTACTGGCGGTATATTTTGGTTTCAGCTATCTGGGTCATCTAAATTTCGGTGATTACAATGGCGGAGTCAGTCTGTTTATCGGCTTATTTGTTCTTATGCTTGCTCCAGAGTTTTATCAACCCTTGCGTGACATGGGCACCCATTATCATGCTAAAGCTCAAGCCATAGGGGCCGCCGAAGAGTTGATGGCCTTGCTTGAGTATCGAGTCGAATCGAATTCAGTTGAGTCTAAGTCTGGCGGTAAAGAAATAAAACATATGGCTGTTAATGATAAGGCAATTGATTGGCAGGCTGGTGTCGAGATTGAGGCAAGAGATCTTAAGGTGTTGAGCCATGACGGCGCCACTTTAGTTGGGCCTGTGAGTTTTCATCTATCTCCGGGGCAACATGTGGCGATAGTCGGGCCGAGCGGCTCAGGCAAGACCAGCTTACTCAATGCCATGTTGGGCTTTCTTCCCTATGAGGGGTCACTCAAGGTCAACGGTTTGGAGTTGAGTGAGTTGGATATGACCCTGTGGCGCCGCCACCTCGCCTGGTTGGGTCAGGACCCTCAGCTATTTCATGGCACAGTGCGTGACAATGTGGCTATGGCCGACGTGGCTATGGGGGATGAAGCGATCAAACTCCTGCTGGAAAAGGCAAATATACTCGAGTTTGTGGAGCAACAGAGTCTAGGTCTATCTCACCCGATAGGGGAGCAGATGGCTGGGTTATCTGTCGGGCAGGCTCAACGTATCGCCTTAGCCAGAGCTTTGGGGCAAGATGCCCACTTGTATCTATTAGATGAACCCACCGCGAGCTTAGATAGCCACAGTGAGCAGGCGGTGTTAAGCACATTATGGCAGGCAATGGATAAGACCTCGTGCCTTATGGTGACCCATAGACTCGATCAATTACATCAGATGGATACTATTTTAGTATTAGATGCAGGGGCCATAGTTCAGCGAGGAAGTTTTGAGGATCTCAATCGTGCAGAGGGATTGTTTAAGCTGATGCAGGAAGATGAGACAGATGTTGAGGCTCAAGCTAATAAGGAGTCGAACTCATGAGGGCATTATTACCTTTCATAAAGTTATTTAAACATCAGTGGTTAATGATGTGCATAGGCTTGATTTTGAGCATCACAACCTTAGTCGCTGGCATAGGTTTACTCTCGCTCTCAGGCTGGTTTTTATCGGCAGCAGCTGTTGCTGGTTTAACTGCGGCGACGGCCATGATGTTCAACTTTTTCACCCCATCTGGTGGGGTGAGATTTTTCTCCATAATCAGAACTGCCAGTCGCTACGGTGAGCGTTTAGCGACCCATGAAGCCACCTTTAAACTACTGACTCAATTGAGAACATGGGCGTGGCGAAAGCTAATGCCACTCAGTGCCAGTAATATGCAAGGGATAAGGCAGGGAGATCTGCTTAACAGACTCGTAGCCGATATTGATACCTTAGATCATCTCTATCTGAGACTGTTGACTCCAATGGCCGCATCATTCCTGATGTTAGGGGCACTCTATTTTTTTGTTGCTTGGTTCGATGCCGATCTGGCGTTGATCTTATGTGGCAGCTTACTCTTGGTATGGCTGGTATTACCTTGGGTCTTCTATCACCTGGGGCGTAAGCCTGGTGTGGACCTTCTAGAGAGCAAGCGCATCTACCGGGTGCAAGTTCTGGAATTTGTACAGGGACTGGCAGAGATTTCCCTCTTCGGTGCTAATGAGCGCTTTCGGACCCAGCTGGCAGAGTCTGAAGCTAAGCTATTAGCTAGCCAAAGTGCTATGGCGAATGTCACAGCCTTGAGCCAGGGGGCACTTATCCTATGTCACGGCTTAGTTGTCATGGGGATCCTCTATATGGCGTCATCGGGAGTCGGTGAGCATCAGCCTCCTGGACCTATGCTTGCCATGATAGTGTTTATGACCTTGGCCTGTATCGAAATGCTGATGCCAATTGCCGGCGCCTTTCAGCATCTCTCTTCTTGTGTCACGGCAGCCGAGCGAGTCAATGAACTGGTGGAGCAGGAGCCGGGCATAGTATTCAATAATGTCAGCGATATTCGCGTTCAACATGGTGAGCTAGCACTCAAGGGGATCTTTTTTTCCTATGAGCAAGGTAGTCAACTTGATACTCAACAAGTGGTGCTGCAAGACATTAACCTGAATATTAAACCTGGCGAAAAGGTGGCCCTGTTGGGTCAGACTGGCTGTGGTAAGTCCAGCTTATTGTCCATGATCACCAGGGAGTGGCAGCCTCAATCCGGCAATATCTTGCTCGATGGTGTCGAGATCGATCAATATAGCCAAGAGTCTTTAACCGATGGCATCACCCTTGTGAGCCAACGTATCTACTTGTTTAGTGGCACCTTGAGAGACAATTTGACCTTAGTACAGAAGTCAGTTGCTGATTTACCAACACGGGCCGAACGCAGAGCCGCCCAAACCGCCAATGATGAGATCCTCGTGGGCGTTTTAGATAAAGTTGGACTATCAAATTTGATTCAAGGTGATAAGCCGCTCGATGCTTGGATAGGCGAAGGGGGCAGGCAGCTCTCGGGCGGCGAGCAGCGTCGTATTGGTGTGGCGAGAGCCTTGTTGCGTGATGCGCCAGTCTTATTACTCGATGAGCCAACCGAAGGGTTGGATAAGCGTACTGAGAGAGAAATATTAGCCCTACTGTTTGAATTTGCCAAAGATAAGACCTTGCTGATGATCAGTCACAGGCTGACAGCTATGACTCAGATGGATAAGATCCACTTGATGGAAGATGGTCAGTTGAGAGTATCAGGCAGCCATGATGACTTGTTAGTTAAGGATGAATATTATGCCAGTCTGTATCACAAGCTGAATTAGTCAGTCTTTAGGGGATAATGACTGGCACATAAAGCTAGTTCATAAAAGATAAGAGCAAGAACTCATCTCTTAACTTGGTTGATACCCTGACTGTGGGGATCTGGCATTAGTGATTGTGGAAGCAGAGGGAGGACAAGGATGTGTTCTCCCTATCAGATTAAGCACAGGCACTTGCTTAACCTAGCCGTTTTGAGAATTCCAGATAGCGGTTGACTTCATCTTCATTGAATTTGTACTCGTCATTTTCGCCAATATTGGTGAGTAGGTTTTCTCTGGCATAGCGTTTTATGGTGGCTTCTGATTTTCCTAAGAGCTTACTGACTTCATCGAGATCTAACACTTTGTCACTCATTATTCACTCCTGAAATTGGATGGGAATGACTCAAGTATAGTCAAAGACCATATCTGTGTGCCCTATAAAAATAGTCAAATCATGCCATTTTACATCTTGTCAAAGTGGGATAAGAGTTCAGAACGCACAAAAAAGCCAGACACTAAGGTCTGGCTTTTTTAGCTGAAAGTTATTGAAGGATTCAATTACTCGTCGCTGTCACCCAATGACAATAATGTCGCATTACCACCTATGGCGGTGATGTTATTGGTGCGGGTTTTCTCTGTGATGAAGCGAGTCAGGTAGTGTGGTCCACCGGCCTTAGGACCAGTGCCCGACAGGCCTTGCCCACCGAAAGGTTGAACGCCAACAACCGCGCCAATTTGGTTACGGTTGATATAGACGTTGCCTACGTTGACCTTGCTAGCAATTTTCAGAGCATGTCCTTCGTTACGGCTGTGGATGCCTAAGGTCAGACCGAAGCCTGTGCTGTTGATCTCATCGATCACCTTAGCCAGCTCGGAAGCCTTGTAGCGAATAACATGCAGGATAGGACCGAAGTGCTCCTTCTCCAATACCTTAATTGAATCTATTTCTACCGCAGTCGGAGCAACGAAGTGACCCTTATCTGTTCCAGCAGGCAGCTCTAATTGCTTAAGCAAAGTTCCGACCTGTTTGATATGGTCGATATGAGCATTTAGGTTTGCTTTAGCCATTGCATCGATCACTGGGCCTACATCAGTCTTGATGGAGCTAGGATTACCTATGCTTAGTTCGTCCATGGCACCTTTCAGCACTTCGAGTACGCGATCTGCGATATCTTCCTGGAGGAAGAGGACACGCAGGGCTGAACAACGTTGACCGGCACTGGTGAATGATGAAGCAACTACATCGTTGACCACTTGCTCAGGCTGAGATGTTGAATCCACAACCATAGCATTTTGACCACCTGTCTCAGCGATCAGTGGAATGATGGCACCTTCACGGTTTGCCAATGTGCGGTTAATCAGTTTAGCCGTGCCCGTAGAACCGGTAAAACAAACACCAGCAATGCGTTCATCTGAAGTGATTGCTGCGCCAACAGTTGCACCAGTACCTGGTAGGAATTGCAGTACATCTTTAGGAATACCCGCTTGGTGTGCCAGTTGTACCGCACGGAAACCTACGATAGATGTTTGCTCGGCAGGCTTAGCGACAACGGTATTACCCGCGGCAAGCGCTGCGGCAACTTGACCTAAGAAGATGGCCAGAGGGAAGTTCCACGGGCTAATACAGACGAAGATACCGCGGCCTTGGAGGAACAATTCATTCAGTTCACCCGTTGGGCCAGGAAGAAGTTCAGGCTGAGCCATCATCTTCTTGGCTTGAACGGCGTAATAGCGACAGAAATCTACCGCTTCACGTACTTCATCGATACCATCTTGAATACTCTTGCCCGCTTCTCGGGTACAAAGGGCGATAAGCTCTTCACGATTCTCTTCTAGTAGGTCCGCAAGCTTCTGTAGTGCATTTGCTCGTACTTCTACAGGCGTATTACACCAGCCACTAAAAGCAGCATCTGCGCCTGTGAGGGCCTGCTCTATGGCCTGGTTATTAGCGAAAGCCAGCTTACCCACTACTTGAGTCGTGTCGTAGGGACTGACAACTTCATTTGTTTCGCCGCTTAATAGCTCGCCATTGACCAGAGGGCCTGCGTTCCAGGTAGTGTCTTTAAATTTATCGAGAGCTGCGAAAAATGGCTCAGATTCAGAGATGATGTTCATGTTGAGTCCCTTGGAATTTTTTCTTTCTTCACCGAAAATATCGCTTGGCAGTACTATTTTGCTGTTAGCGAAGCTTTTGTATTTTTGCAGCGTGACTAGCGGATGCACCACGAGTGATTCGATGGGCGTCTTAGGGTCTATTAGCTTATGTACGAAGGAAGTGTTGGCACCATTCTCGAGTAATCTACGTACTAAATAGGGCAGCAAGTCTTTGTGAGCGCCAACTGGCGCGTAGATACGTACCGTCTTCACACCACTCTCGGCGAGAAGGGTATCGTAAAGCTCTTCACCCATACCGTGTAAACGCTGAAACTCATAGTTTCTATCACCTGCCATATCGGTGATCGATGCGACGGTTTGTGCGTTGTGGCTGGCAAACTGAGGGTAGATGGCACCGCGAGTGGCATCGGATAACAAGTAACGAGCACAAGCCAGGTAAGAGACATCGGTACCGGCCTTGCGTGTGAATAGCGGGTAACCGGCTTCACCTTTTTCCTGACCCCATTTTAGCTCACTGTCCCAATAAGCGCCTTTCACGAGGCGTACAGGTATTTCATCGCCCTGATCTTTAGATAGACGGGTCAACCAGCAAAGCACAGGTAGCGCACGCTTAGAGTAAGCCTGAACCACTATACCTAACACCCCCCAGCCCTTGGCCGCATCGGAATTAAACAGTTTCTGAAACAGTTTGAGTGATAGCTCGAGTCTATCCATCTCTTCGGCATCGATGGAGATACCGATATTGACGCCGCGCGCCTGTTGAATAAGCTTGATGAGTGTGTCGTACAGCTCGGTCAGGGTTCTGTCTTCATTGGCAACTTCATATCTAGGGTGAAGGGCTGACAGCTTAATTGAGATGGTTGGGCGTGGTGCCTGAGATTCATCGTAGCTCTGCTCACCAAGGGATGCGATGGCACTAGAGTAGTCTTCGAAGTATTTTTGGGCATCTGTTTTAGTCAGTGCCGCTTCACCCAGCATGTCATAGCTATGGGTATAGCCGAGCTTGCGCTTGTCTAGGCTATTTTTAAGCGCCTCTTTAACCGTGCGGCCTAGTACGAACTGCTTGCCCATGATCTTCATGGCGGCAAGCATGGCTTGGCGAATAACTGGCTCACCCATGCGGTTTACTAGTCTATTGAGTAGACTGCTTGGCTTACCATCAATATTTCGATCTAGTTTGACTATCTTACCTGTGAGCATTAGGCCCCAGGTCGATGCATTAACCAGTATTGAGTCACTCTTACTTAGATGGATGTCCCATTTAGCGCCTGATAATTTATCTTCAATCAGGGCATCAGCTGTGGCTGCATCAGGAATACGTAACAAGGCTTCAGCAAGACACATAAGGATGATTCCTTCTTGAGTCTCTAAGCTATATTGTTGCAAGAAGGCGTCAATACCGACCATTAGGCCTTTCTTATCATATTGGCGAACGTTATTAACCATCTCGTGTGCACGTTTAGTGACTCGGTTAATTTCCTCATCACTTGAAGGCACAAGCTTGATGAGTTCAGAGAGGTATTGCTCCTCATCGACAATATAGTTATTGGTGATGGCTTTAAATAGCTCATCGAGATTGGCTGAGTCATAGTGACCAGTTAGAACTTCACTCGCTTTGAACATAGTTATCACTTCCATCTGGGCCTTTTAAAGGGACAGTTTGCTTGAAGAAATTCCTTAGTTAATTCTCTATCAAAAGAATCGGTTAACTAAGAGTAATAAGATGCATGTTAATTTTGTATACAATCTGGCATCTCTTCGCGGGATTATACATTCAAAATGTGACGAACGACACTATTGTGGGTGTGAATGTGAGTTTTGTTTGATCCAGCTGGGGTGGATAGCGCTCTAGCTCAATGAAATAAGGCTTTTTAGGCAGGAAATAAAAAGGCCCGCATTTGAATGCAGGCCTTTTTAAGATATTTTGATGAGTGCTTTACCGTTTACCAGTGATTCTTCTTCTTACGTCTGGGTCTTGGTAGGTAAACTAAGACTACACCTATGAACAAACCTATGAGGGCTATGATGCCGCCTTCTTGCCACATTTGGAAACGCTCATTCTTTTCGATACTAGCTAGCTGGCTGGTGGCGCGATCACGTTCGCTGCTTGCTGTAGCTAAGTCGCGTTGAGCGCGACTTAGATCCGACTTGAGTTTGCTGAGTAGCTGAGTATTGTTATCACTCGAGCTAAGGTTTTGCTCTAATTCAGACTTGGTCTTATCTAACTCAGCCTGCACTTCGGGTAGCTGTTGACGGAAACTCTTCTTACGAGTCACCATCTTGGTTTCTACCCAGCCTTCACGGCCTTTATGGTCGATGATCTTAGAGTAATTACCTTGAGTTTCGCCCAAAAGTGAGATTGCCTGGCCAGCCTCTATACTGCCCAAAATACGATATTGGGTACCCGGTCCGCCATGAAGATAAAGATAAACTTTATCAGATATGTATCCAGCTTGGCCAGCGGCCAATAGGCTAGGAGAGAGCAATAACAGTCCCACTAAAGCAAAGAATCTTAACACTTTGAATTCTCAAAAACGAAATATAACCACATGCTAGGGATTTGCTTGGTGTTTTGCAAGGCCTAGATGCAAGAGATATGTCTGTGAGTGGATGAAGCTTAATTAATGTAAAAACTTAGGTGTAACTTAGAGGTTTTGCAGGGGGAATAGTGAAAATAACTGGGTTATGGAAATTTTAAAACTCTCACTATTTGAGCAATAAAAAAGGGAAGCCGCAGCTTCCCTTAATATTTTTACCTACAGCCTATTCAGTGATTTAACCGAAAATGCCTTTTATGGTGAAGAAGAATAGAATCGACAGGGCGGCACCAGCAGGTAAGGTGATAACCCAAGAAACAACTATGTTTCTGACTACACCCATATTAATCGCTGCAATACCACGGGCCATACCTACGCCTAACACTGCACCCACTAAGGTTTGTGTCGTAGAAATTGGTAGACCTGTACCCGATGCAATGACTACGGTTGACGCAGCAGCAAGCTCAGCAGCAAAACCACGGCTTGGGGTAAGGTGAGTAATGTTCTTACCTATGGTCTTCATTACGCGTTTACCAAAGATGGCTAGACCCATAACGATACCTACTGCACCAAGTGGAAGGATCCACCATACAATAGCGGCCTGGCTACCGATTTCGCCACCACTGTTGACCACTGAAACGACAGCAGCTAGTGGGCCAATCGCGTTTGCTACATCGTTAGAACCGTGTGCAAATGCCATACAACAGGCAGTGACGACCATTAAGACAGCGAATACCTTCTCGACATTGCCGAACTGAGTTTGGCGATCGGCCTTGTCATCCATCTTGAGGCGTTTAATCGCTAACATACCACCGATACCTACAATAACCGCCACACCTATGGCTAATCCATAGGCCTCTGGGGTGCTGAAGTTTATACCGATATGCTTAAGGCCTTTCTGAATGGTAACCAGAGACATCATAAAGCCTGCCAGCGCCATATAAAAAGGCACGTAACGCTTAGCATTTTTCAGCGGATTATCTGTATTGAAGATAAGTTTTTGCACGCTCTGGAATATCATGAAGGCGATAAAGCCGGATATTGCCGGAGTGACTACCCAGGAGCCAACGATGCCGGCAACCTTGCCCCATTCGACAGCTTCAGTGCCCACACCTACCGCGGCAAAACCAACGATGGCGCCAATGATAGAGTGAGTGGTAGATACAGGCCAGCCCAATGCAGATGCTGATATTAGCCAGATCCCTGCGGCTAAAAGTGCTGAAATCATGCCATAGACCAGTAACTCAGGAGAGTCGACGAAGTAGGAAGAGTCGATGATCCCTTTACGGATCGTGCTCGTTACTTCGCCACCAGCTAAATAAGCACCGGCAAATTCAAAAATCATCGCTATGATGATCGCTTGTTTAATTGTAATAGCGTTAGAACCAACCGAGGTTCCCATCGCATTGGCTACATCGTTTGCGCCAATACCCCAGGCCATTAAAAAACCAAATGTAGCCGCAATTGCAATCAGCAATGGGCCATTGGTGACTAATACATCAACCATGTTGTTACCTTGATAACTTTGTTGTTAGACGCGAGCTAGCATTAGCTCTAAGCGGGAACCGACACGTTCGGCAAGATCTGCCAGGTCGCCGACCCATTCAATTATTTTGTAGAGAAACATCACATCGATAGGGTTCATATCATTTTCGATAGCGAACAACTGACGACGGATCTTGATTTGAAGAACATCGGTATCTTCCTCGATTTTATCGAGTTTGGCGATCATCTTTGCGACCAAATCAACTTCACGACCACGGAAACCAGTTTCTAACAGGTCATCGAGTTCGTTGATTGCTTGTTTGGCCAGAACGACTGCATCTAGGCAGCGGGACAAATAAGCAGCGAAGGGAACTTGGATCTCTTGGGGGATAAGCAGCTGACGGCCTATGATACGACCGGAGATATCTTTTGCCTTGTTAGCGATCTTATCTTGCTGGGTTAGAAGCTCCAGAAGATCGGTTCGCTCGACAGGCATAAACAGACCACCAGGAAGTGTTAGGCGGATCTCACGTTTTAGCGAGTCAGCTTCACGCTCCGTAGCACTGATCTGCTTACGTAGTTCTATAGCCTGATCCCAATTTCCTGCGACTGTTGCGTCGAAAAATGGGACAAGTATGGATGCACATTCGTGCACTTTGTCTATATGCTCTTGTAGAGGCTTAATTGGCGATTTTGCAAACACGCCCAAAATAGAGTTTACTGGCATTGCCGTGTACCTATTTAGGTTATTTCACTGTTGGAAAAAGCGGGCGCATATTAACTCAAGCGACCGCGTATTGAAACTGTGATTTACATTAAAACTATCAGTTTATATTCTAACGAGTTATATCTTAACTGGAAAGCGCAATCCTACGAATTGTTTGTGACAGTCATATTACAATTCATCCGATAGATGCAATATTGATGAAATATTAATGAAATTTTGATGACAGCTTCTCCGGTGTCAACAAAATACAGATCTAAACCTGAAGACAAAGTGAGCGACTGGCTAATGAATGCCGAGATAGAACTTAAATTACTTTTTCAATTAGAACAACAACAAACCTTGATTAGCCTGCTTGATAGCTTGCCTAATAGTGAGCAACAAGCTTGCCGTAAATTGTCGAATGCTTATTTCGATACCCCAGATTTGCAACTGAGACTTTGGGACATGGGTCTTAGGGTTCGAGGTTGCGATGGCAAGCGTGAACAGACCATAAAAACAGCAGGAACTGTGATCGGCGGGATCCATTCGCGGCCGGAATACAATCTAGATATAGATCAAGCCGAGCCCGATTTAAATTTATTTCCTTCAAATATATGGCCTGACGCGGCGAATATTACAGCAGTGCAATCTCAATTGACCTGTTTGTTCGATACGGATTTTGAGCGACGAACCTGGCATATTTATGTGGATGAGAGCCTGGTTGAAGTTGCCTTAGATATTGGTGAAGTGAGCGTTACCAGAGATGGTGAAACGAAATCTGAGCCGATTTGTGAATTAGAATTTGAGTTGATGGCTGGTAAGACTGGGGCGTTAATTGAGTTGGGTATCAAGGTCGCCGAAACCATTCCTATGCGCTTAGGCAAGGCAAGTAAGGCTTTTCGAGGTTACCGACTAGCGGCCCAATCGAGCCCTTTGAGTTTGGAGGTGCTAGAGTTTATCGCCTTAGAGGCTGGTCAAGACCTCAAGCAGACACTCACCTCTCTTTTAAGCACAGGCCTGGACCGGTGGCAGCAGCTAGAAGCCATGATATTAGAAACGGATGTTCATAGCCTAGAACAAGTGCCAACTCTTTGCTATCGACTGCGTGCTTGTATACGACTGCTAAGATGTACCTTAGAGCAGTTTAATCTGCTGAGCGATAGTCTGAACGCTAATTTTGACTCTATAGAGGGCCACTTAAGTTTTGTGGAGACTGGATTGAGTCTGTCGGAAGTATTGAGTCATAATTGTCAGCTTATTGCTAAGCAGCCGACAAAGGCTAAATTAGCCGAGCAGGCCTTAAGAGCACTGCAACAATTATCCATCTCGAGTCTTATGCAGAAGATGTTAGCCGATACCTGCTACGGCAGTCTGCAACTTAGTTTAGTGGATCTCTTGTTTGCAATAAGAGCCGGGGAGACCCGTGTCGATATTAAAACAGATCTTAAGACCTTTGCCGATCAAATGCAGGAAGCTTCATGGCAGAAAATCTTAGGCTTGATGCCATCGGAAGCGGACTTAACTAGCTGTGAGTACCAGTCCTTCGCTCGTGCATTAGATGACAGTATATTTGTCGGCGTGGCTTATGGCGAGCTATATACCAGGCAAAGCAGAGATGCCTTCAGAGCACCTTGGCAAGATTTGGTGTTAGGGATTAGAACCTTGGCTGCCTATCGGCAATTAGCTCACATAAGTAAATCCCTGGATATCGATATCTCGGATTGGCTACAGAATAAAGAGGAAAGCTTAGTGTTTGCCATGGAGCACTCGAGACGCTCAGCATTGAGCAATCTGCCATATTGGCGATAGGTTGAACAGACCTTAGACCTTAGAACTTAGACCTAGACCCAGATTCTAGGAACTAGGGTCTTCTTTCCCTTCTCGTATCTCTTCACGTAAACTATTTATCTCTGCCAACAAGACATTCTGGTTCTGCTCCATGCGGTCGATGGCCATTTTTAGTTCACATTTTATCTCTTCACTCTGGAGTTCGAGTTTTTCAGTCTCATCGGGTGCGATAAAGATAGATGCCATATAACCTGAGATAACACCGAAGAAACTGACTCCACAGATGATGACGATTGCACCGATAACATGTCCTGCTGTCGATACCGGGTAGAAGTCACCATAGCCTACAGTGGAAATGGTGACTAATGCCCACCAGATAGCGTTTTCTGCCGTATGAATATTTGCATTAGGTACACCAGCCTCGACGATCAACATCAATACTGAGGAGAAGGTCAGAATAGTCACCATGGCGACCAGCAGGCTAGCTAAGGTAGCTTGTCTGCGCTGTTTTACCATAGGGATGATCAGCGAGTGGGTCATACGAATGAGGCGGATCACTCGTAGTATCTGAAACAGGCGGGCTAGTCTCAAGGGTTCTATGGCGGGAATACTGGCAACCAGATCGATCCAGTTATGTTTAAAATATTGAAGTTTGTTTTCGGCTCTAAACAGATTAAAGAAGAAGTAACTAAGAAAGATCATGCAGATACTGAAATCGATTATCAGGAGTAGGCGACGGGTTTCCTCATCGACTTTGGCAAAAGTGAGCACCAGCACCACTATGACAGACAGAAAAGACAGAACCATCATGGCTAACTGAAAGGGGGTGGGGTGAGTCTCTGTTTCGGGTAACCATCGACTTAAGTTTGCCATTTCACATACATCCGTTTTTCATCCAATCGCTAGATTAGCGATTGGATATTCCATAGGTATCTGACTGAGTGTACTAGTTTTTATCACTAAAGTGGATGAGATCATCCAGTACGCGCTTCTTTATTTCAAGCTGGGACTCAGGAGACAGGTCATACATCTTGGCTAGTTGCACATAGTCTTCAGGGCTGAGAGACACGGTTAGGCGTGGACGTTTAGGGCGCTTAGTGACTGAGAGCCCTAAGATGGTACGGATCTGATCCGAGGGACTGAAACCTGAATCTAGCGCGGCTTTACGGATGGAATACTGAAATTTTTCATCTAAGTCGAACGCCACTTGAGTCGCTTTCGCCGCTTTCTGGTTTTGTAACCATTGCTCCGGAAGCGAATTCTTTTTCTTAGTCATTCGGTATTACCTTAAAAAATTAACCTTAACAATTAAACTGTATCTTGAAACTCAGTTCCTAGCTTGTAGAACCTAGGAACTGTAGCGCTTATTTCCCGGGCCAATAATCTCGAATATCGGCAAGGGGTCGATACAAGGTTAACATGACATCGGTATCACCATCTGCATAGACTTCAACATCGACGGCATATTTCTCATCTTCATCAAGTAGATGATAAGATTCGAATTCATCGCCTGTGGCACCATCTGCATCCTGGGGCGGCTTCTTACCGCGGAAATCTTCCCGGTGGAAGTAACCAAATTGAGCGAAATTGACCTGGTGGTATTCTTTGCCTAGCCACTGAGAAAACTCTGAGACTAGTTCGCTCGGTAGTTTTAATGTGGTTAATTGTGCCTGCTCATCTTCTTCGAATATGGCCCCAAACTGATCGAGATCGAAAATATGTTCAACCATAGAACGATTGATTTTAATTGAAAAGGCCAGATAAGTTTCATCATCTTCATCGAGAGACAAAAATACTGTGTCATTTCCATGACCCTTGAGTATCCATTCAGTCTGTTGACTGCGCTGGTATTCATAGGTACTGATGGATTCGACTCTTAACTGCTGGCCTCTAAGCTGTGGCGGCAGGGCGAAGCTATCATCCAGAGAGATCATGTCTCCCTTGAGGAGTTTAGAGGGGTGATCTAGCTGACGTTGGGGTGCCTCTTTCTTACCAAAAAGACCTTTTAAAAAACTCATCATCACTCCTGATTGGTTAATATATTTCAACTGGCGCTTCCCCTAGGATAATTTACTGGGAAAACATCTTCGATGGTTAGCCTGCTACAGGCTATTTGTGGCTTAAGACAAAAGAGCGCCTTTCTTTATGAAAAGAAAAGCGCTGCAGTCTTAGTCAAGGCATGAGCGGCTAGTATCTAGCTTCATGTGAAATCTAATTGCGATTACTTACGTGCCTTGAGGCGTTCCAATACGGCATTCGCGTTGGACTTTTGCTCGCCGATACCAGCTTCAGCTAATTTTGCATGTAGCGACTTATCGCTGTTCTCATCTTCTAAAGCTTCTGATGCTTTGAGGCGGTCATCAAACTGCTGTTGACGAGCCTTGATACGCTCCAGTGAATCTTTAGCATTTAACAGCTTAGAGTTACTGCCGGCGAAAGAGTTAGTTATTGACGCCGTAGCCTTCTGTACGCTCTCTGTGGTCTTAACCATAGTGAGTTGACGCTGGTAGTCGGTTAACTGACGTTCAGTCTTACGTACTAAGTCCTTAAGACGTGCAGCATGAGCACTGAAGCTGTCGTTAGCGGACTGCTGCTCTAAAAGCTCTTGATCGAGTTGAGCTATCTTCTCGGCAACTTCTAAGGCAAGGGTTTCATTGTCTTGTTCTAAAGCTTGAGTCGCAAAACCTTCATGCTCTGTGACTGAACGCTTCAAGCGGTCGATTTCACGGCTGGCTTGCATCTCTTTGGCCATAACATCAGTCAGTTCACGCTTAGCCTTGGTTAAGTGCTTCTCTGCATCACGGATCTCCTGTTCGAAGATACGGGTCGAGTTTGCATCGACTATGGTCTGACCAACTTCGGTAGCGCCGCCACGAAAAGCGGTTAAAATCTTGTTTAGTATGCCCATGATGTGGCTCCTTTAATTATGTAATCACACTGACTTCAACTTGTGCCATTACTTAAAAATTCAGTTAATTAACTAGATAAAAATTACTTGAGGAAGTCGCTCATCTCATCGATGACTTCCAGGCAGTTATCAGATAGAACTGAGAGTTCCTGTTCGATCTCCTGCATATCCGAGTGCACCGACAGCGCACCATAAACAACGTATTTGTCATCTACTTTTGCGAAGGATGACAATGGCATCGGGATGTTAAGCTCTAACATGGTTTCAAACATCGCCATGCGAGTTTCCTGTTTGACTTCGTCTTCACCCCAAAGGTAACTGATACAGAGAACCTGGTTTTCCGTTACCGATACAAATACGGGTATCTCTTCACGACCTACGATATTGACCTGCAATACTTCGACTTCACCATCGATTGGGTAGCAATCGAATTGAAGGCCTGTGTGACTCTTGTCACAAAGATCATTGAGGTGGTTAGCAATATTGTGGATATTCATATTTGTCCTCTTTGACATATTATGTCTGCGGTTAAAGATAGCACTGCGACATAATATGTCAAGTGCTATTTTTGAAAAAAATCATAACTCCCTGGTTTTCATCCCAGGCCTGCTGGTGATACTGGTATAACTGCATCGAGCCAATTCTGTTGGCTTGAATCTTGTCTATATCTTTATAGAAATTCCCCGGGAATTCGAAGGCGCCCTTGATAAGCCCAGGCGTCAACCAGTCATCTGTTATGGACAGCTGTTTGATATTACTCAGTCTTGCCTTGGCATTCTTGCCCGATGCAGTGGCTATGCTCCAGCCCCACTCGCCGAAACTCGGTACATTGTGGTGGTACTGGCTAACATCGAAGCCCGCAAGTGCTAAGGTTTTTCCAACAGAAATAAAGGCCTTAGGTGCATGATAGGGGGATGTCGACTGTACTGTTAGGGCGCCGTCGGCACTCAAGAGTTCTTTTAATTTCTTATAAAAAAGATCTGAGTATAGCTTGTTGAGATCCGGATGGCTGGGGTCCGGTAGGTCGACTATGATGACATCATATTTTTCGCCTTTCTTCAGTAGTTTATCTACGCCATTGAAGGCGTCGTCCACCAAGACTTCGACCCTAGGGTCGTTGAGGGAATCACCATTGAGTTTGAGCAAGGTTTGGCTCAAACGCTTCGGCATATCGGCGTCGTGAGAGGTGAACAGGGCTAGCAGATCTTTATCGAGATCCATCAAGGTGACGTGTTTAGGCTGCCACTTCAAAACCTGTTTTAGCCCTAATCCATCGCCGCCGCCTATGATCAACACCTTGTCATGGCGAGCTGCCGCTTCCATGGTCGGATGGACCAGAAATGCATGATAGATATGCTCGTCAATACTGGAGAATTGTAACCTGCCATTGATATACAGAGAATAGACAGGATCTATGCCACTGCCTCTGAGCCTCTCGGTAAAGGTGAGCTGCTGAAAACGGGTCGATTTGGCATAGATAACCTGATCTTTATAGAGCAAATTATTGAAATTTTGCTCCCAGCCGGGACCGTGCCAGGCCAACAGAAGTAAGATACCCGATGCGATAAAATGGCCAACCAGCAAGACTTTGACGAACTTGATGCGATCCCAGAAGCGCCAGATGAAGATAAAGCCTGCCAATAAGTTAAAGCTGGCAGTCAAGGCAGCCGCAAGCTGAATATCTATGGCTAGCATAAAGGTCACCCAGATGGCGGCTCCTATACCTGCACCTATGTAGTCGGCGCCATAAATGGTGCCGGCATTATGCATCAAATGCTCATCACATAGAGACTGGCGCACACGAGCTATGAGGGGGATCTCCATGCCAATCATCAAGCCGAGTAATATGCCCCAGAAATAAGGTAAATACTCACTCAGATGCTGTAGTAGGCCGATGAAACCACCTTCGGGGAGTTGATCTGGTGGTAAGCCTAATGTGCTAGCTATGATCAGAGGTAGCTGTTGACCGAAGCCGATAACGGCAGCTGTGATCAAGATGGCCAGTGAGCCACACAGGGCAACGCTGAGTTCGAGTACGGCAAAACCTGTGTAGGCACAGCGTATCTTTCTGGCAGCGAATGCCCCGACTCCCATGGAGACGATCATCAGGCCTATCATGGTATAGATGGCGGCCTCTAAGGCTCCTAGGATTCGACCGGCATAATGAGAGAGTAGATATTCATAAATTAAACCACAGCCAGCGAGTACGGCCATGATGCCTAGCAATAAGGTATCGTCGAACCAGCTGAGTTTTCTTTCTTGGTTTGTCGAGCCGGTATTAAGCGCTGATTCAGTCACTTGCATCTCTTGCGTTAAGGAAAATAAAACGGCTAATCAGATGATTAACCGTATTTTGGGAACGTTAATTAATTTAATACATCAAGCTGGTAAGTATGAGAGCCACGGCGACACTGATGGCTAACTCTACGGTAGCTATACCTATGTTGTGTTGCTGTTCCACTTCCTGGGCCAAGTTAATGTTAGAAAGTACTAACTTCTTCACTATCTTTATCAGCACAGTGAGTGCTACTAACATGATGACCGAGAAGATTAGCCAACCTATCAGGTTTGCTATGTAGGCCTGTGGGTTATAGATAATGAAATGACTCGCGGCGTTGAAGCTCAGTGCCATGGCAAGCATATATCCGCTATGACGAATCGCCACGGCAGTATGACCCTGAACTAGGGCATCTTGCATGGAAGCATCTTGGTTACGTTTGGCATATCTGTGCTCACGAAAACGTGTCAGTAGTACTAACATGAGTTGAGAAATGGCGAAGGCACTGAAGATGGCGATGAAGGTATCGACAGTCAGATCTTCGGCCCAGATAAGTACAGAGCGGATGATAATCGCCGTGGCTATCGCAGCGCAGGCATCGACGATGGCAACTGAGATATTGCCTTTAAGGATCTGTTCACCCTTATTGAACTCATTGAGTGCGATCTTATCGTGAAGATATCGACCTAACTTGATCAGTATCAGACCAAATAAACCGTAGGCACTCATGCCTATTGCTTCGGCAGCATAAGAGCTGGCAGCCTCACCCGAGATGGCTCCGGTAAGCACAATACCAAGGCCCGCTATGGCGCCAGCAGTGCTGATGCCGAAGGCAAAGTTATCTCTTTCTGCCAGTTCGACTCGACTATCGACCTTAGCCGTCCAGCCTTGAAGATAACGCATCAAGGTAAGCAGAATAATGGCGATAGTCAGATCGATCACTAATATGATCGCCAGATCCGTTGTTATGCCAAAGTGTTGAAATATTGTCATGTGATTTCCTTACCTATTTGCCTCGGCGTACACCGCGAGTCGTGCGACTGTTAGAATTGCGGAAGTTACTGTTCTTAGAGTAATTAGAACGGAACTTACTGCTACTTTTACTGCGAGTGCCTGTGGTGCTCGCCTTAGGTGTACTTGTGCTTTGTCTCGATAGGCTGGTAGAGCCTGAGCGTGACTTAGCATAGGGGCTATCGAACTTCTTCCCTTGTGAGCTGAATTGTTTCTTGGTGCGCTCGAAGGTCTTATTCTGTGCGCTGGCTTGTTTGGGGGAGGTATAGCGGGAACGCCCCACATCGTTGTAATAGCTGTAGTTTCTTCGACCTGACCAACGATCGTAGCCGATAGGTCCGCGCATCACGTTGGAGAACATGGAATACATACCGTACCAGGCCCAGAAGGACGTGCCGCTAGAACCTGTTTGCCAGCTGCCATAACCTGGGTTACCCACAAGTTGACTACCAGCACCGAAATTATCGGCTCCGTTAGCCAGGGCTGAGGCCTCACGGCTAATGGAGTTCACTCTGGCTAGGGCGCCATCAGACATGTCGGCGACCACATTGAGAGGATCTGAGATCATATCGTTATACAGGCTAGGATCGGCGGCATAATAGACATTTTCAGCTTCGGACAACTGCTGATCGAGATCCACATACTTGCTGGCGTTACCGAGATCTCGATATCGACTCATCAAAGAGGTGTACATGGGGCCCTTGGTGGTCGCATCTTTGGCGAGTTCACCAAATAGTGGTGCCATTTCCGGTTTCTGCTGCTGCATAATACTCGTGTACTGCTTGAGTAACATTGCATTACGGATCTGGCCGTCATTGAGCATCTGGCCCAAGGTATCGATTCTCTGGCCGGCGAGTTGCTGAAATTGAGCAATCTTGTCGGGTCTGTCATCGCCACAACCAACTAAGGTGAATAGCAATGTAACAGTGAGAATACGCATAAGCATTGCTGCCATGTTTTCTCCATTATTATTTGGTGGTGACTGAATTTTATTTTCAGCGCAAGATTTCACTACCCAAGATAGTGCTTGCTTAGGGTATAGTAACCTTTCAACTGAGTTTATAAATAGTCGTTTTATCTAAGATATCAGTTAGCTGTTCATCTTAATGCAAGATGATGACTAATATATATCATTCGGGACATAAGCAGATCATTTAAGACATATCTATATCACCAAAGACATAATATGTCGACAGCCAAAATTGTTAAGGATTATGATCACCATGGAAAATATCAGTAACAAGCCCTTATCTGCCATCATAGTTAAAGTTGCAGATCGTTACTGGCAAAGGCTGAATGAAGCCTGGCCTGAGCTCCCCAGCACACTTAGCCAGCAGCAGAGCGACGAGCTGTATCGTATCATGGGACTCAGTGATTTTGTTGCAGAGCAATTATGTCGTCATCCGGATTGGATCTCTCCGCTTTTTAATGGACTGCTCGATAATTTGGAACGTCAAAGCTTAGATAAAGAGGTTCATGAGCTGCTTGAGGCCTGCACCAGTGAAGATGAAGTTAAGCTTCACCTTCGACGTTATCGAAATCAACAGATGGTGCGCTTAGCTTGGCGGGATTTTTTTGGTTATGTCAGTCTCGAAGACTCATTGTTAGATCTGTCGGCCCTGTCTGAAGCATTAGTGATAGCCGGGCGAGACTGGCTATATACAGATATGTGCAAGCAACTCGGCACCCCCTGTGATAGTGACGGTAATCCTCAGCCTTTACTCGTGTTAGGTATGGGTAAGCTAGGCGGGCGTGAGCTTAACTTCTCTTCCGATATCGATCTTATTTTTACCTTTCCAGAGCATGGCGAGACTCAGGGAGGACGCAGAAGCATAGCCAACCAGCAGTTCTTCATTCGCATGGGTCAACGTCTAGTTAACCTGCTACATCAAGTCACGGTCGATGGTTTCGTCTATCGCGTCGATATGCGCCTGCGCCCCTATGGCGAGAGTGGCCCCTTGGTGGTGAGTTTTAGTGGCCTGGAGGATTATTACCAGGAGCAGGGTCGGGACTGGGAGAGATATGCCATGGTCAAGGCCAGGGCGCTAGGTCCTTGGACGGCGTACTCAGATGAACTCCACTCCATGCTAAGACCTTTCGTCTATCGTCGCTATATTGATTTCTCTGCCATCGAATCTCTGCGCAAGATGAAGCAACTTATCACTCAGGAGGTGAGACGCAGACAGCTCACCGACAATATTAAGTTAGGCGCTGGTGGCATCCGCGAAGTTGAGTTTGTCATTCAGAGTTTTCAACTCATTCGTGGCGGCCGTGAGCCTTCGCTGCGTCAGCAGAGCCTGTTTGCGGCGATAGATACCCTTTATAGCCTTGGCCAACTCGAATATCTGGTGGTGGATGAGCTTAAGCAGAGTTATCTATTGTTAAGGCGTGTGGAGAACCTGCTACAGGCCATAGGCGATAAACAGACCCAAACCTTGCCGGATAATGGCTTGGACTGGTATCGATTATGTCATGCCATGGGCATGGCTTCGGAAGCCGAACTCAGGACTCATATCGAGTCGGCCATGAGTAAGATCCACCGTCACTTCAAGGATACTGTTGGCGGGCATGATCAAGATGAGATCACAGATCTTTGGACCCAAGATCTTTGGAATGTTCAGGAAGATGACCATGCTCAAAGCCTGATAGGCGAGCAAGCCATAGAAGATCCCGACCTCTGGCCCTTGCTTAAACAATGGCGTGACACCATAGCTAAACGTAGCATAGGCCCCCGTGGACGGGACACTTTAGATAAGCTTATGCCTTGGCTATTGCGTGAGCTGATTAACTTCGATTCACCTTCAAAGGCTTTTGCGGCAGTTTCTAAGGTGTTGGATCAGATCTTGACTCGTACTACCTATCTCGAGCTCCTCTATGAGAATCCTGGAGCTCGACAGCAATTGGTGAGCCTGTGCCAGGCTAGCCCCTGGATTGCAGAGCAGTTGGCTAAGTTTCCCATGTTGCTCGATGAACTTATCGATCCGACTCAGCTATATGACACCACTTCTCTCGATGATTATGGTAGCGAGCTGAGGCAATATTTGCTGCGTGTGCCTGAGGAGGATATGGAACAGCAGATGGAAGTTCTTAGGCAATTTAAGTTATCACAGCAGTTAAAAATAGCTGCTGCAGATGTCACCGGAGTTTTACCTGTGAGTGAGGTTAGCGAGCATCTTACTTTACTGGCCGAGGCTGTTATCGATCAAGTGGTCACTCAGGCCTGGCTGCAAATTATCAGTCGTCACGGGGTTCCGGGTCACCTCGAAGACGGTGATATGGGCTTTGCTGTTATTGGTTATGGTAAAGCTGGTGGGCTAGAGCTTGGGTATGGATCGGATCTCGATCTGGTGTTTTTGCACAACTATTCTCGTGAGATCTATCCAGAGCACAGAGAGACCGATGGCGATCGTCCCATAGAAATTGGGCATTTTTATCTCAAGCTAGCTCAGCGGATCTTACACCTGTTTTCTACCCGTACCACATCAGGTGAACTCTATGAAGTGGATATGCGTTTACGACCATCAGGCTCATCGGGCTTGCTAGTAAGCGAAATAGAAAATTTTGGTCAGTATCAGAAAGAGGAAGCCTGGACCTGGGAGCATCAGGCTTTGGTTAGAGCCAGGTTTATGTTTGGTGCAAATGAGCTATCGAGTCGCTTTAGTCAGATACGATCTCAGGTTATCGAATTGGAGCGGGATAAGCATACCTTGGCCAAAGAGGTAAGAGGTATGCGGCTCAAGATGCGTGATCATCTGTTAAAGTCTGCACCAGACATGTTCGATCTTAAGCAGAGTGAGGGTGGCATTGCCGATATCGAGTTTATCGCCCAATTTCTGGTGTTAGCCTATGCCCATGACCACGATGAGCTGTCTACCTGGTCTGATAATCTGAGGATTTTTGAAGCCTTAGGAGAACTGGAACTCTTGCCTCTAATCGATGTTCAGTCCCTCATTCAAGCTTACTTCTTTCTACGTGATGAGAGCCATAGACTTGCCTTACAACATCTTCCTGCTCAAATACTCAAAAATAAGGTTGAGGAACATGCCCATAGGGTGATGGATATCTATCGTCGGGTCTTGCAATCATAATGCATTAAATAGGCTGAATTTTATCATGTTTTAAATTTGCATTTTGCCATGCAGTTTGTCGAAATCGAAGCAAACTCTAATTTTTAACAGTGCTAATAGTCTGAAACACAACTAGAAAATAACTGGCCTGCTCTATGCATCCAAGTTGAATTGTATACTTTTCAACTTGGGGTGAGCGATGAAACTTGATCTTATATATACATGCTTTCTCCTGCTAACTCGATGGGTTAGCAGATTCATTTCATCGCTACTCTCTGGCGGACATCATCTTTCTAAACTCATTTCGAAACTTGTCTCCCGAGAAGGAGATAATGTCACTCATCTGAGTGGTCTTCTGTTACTTATCACCTGTTTTCTGGCTGTGCAGCAGGCGAAAGCGGTTGAGCATGAGCTTGAGTCTTTATCAGCTGATATCACTGAAACTGAGCTGATCATCATAGATCCAGCGGTTCATGATCCTTACATGCTTTACCAAGCGTTAAACGCCAAGTTTAGACAGCATCTAGGCCAGAACAGTAAAACTCAAATCGTCTTCCTCAGGCCAGAACTTGAGCCCTTGCAGCAGATACTCATTGCGATCAAAGACAAGCCTAACCTATCTCAGCTATCTATCATTTCCCATGCGTCTAACGGCGCTATCTTTCTGGCAGGAAAATGGATAGATAAAGATTATATTAATCAGCATAAAGCTATGATGAGTGAGATTGGCTCTAGCCTGAAAAAGGGGGCGGATCTCAAGTTGTATGGCTGTAATCTAGCTGCTGGCTTATCGGGTAAACGTTTCGTCAACAGGGTGGCTGAGTTAACTCAGCTGGATGTGGCCGCCTCTACCGATACGACTGGTGGAGCAAAGCAAGGCCATAACTGGGAGCTGGAGTATAAGGTGGGGAGCATAAATTCTCGCTCGCTGTTTTCTGAAGCACTGCCCACTTCTTACTCCTCCACACTGAATCACTTTCGGTACGGTACCATGGCGGTTGAGCCCATTACTGGGGAGAGTGGCAAGGTAAGGCTCAAGGTGCAGATTGGCTATACTTTGAATCACTACATCATGACTCAGTTGGTTAACTCGCCGGTGGGCACGGTAAATTGTCAGATGCCTTACCTACAGAGTTTCTCGTGGGGAGATGGACAAGGACAGGGAGGTATTTGTGTACAGCTGCTTTCGAAAGACACTGCCACCAATGATGCCCTTGTCGAGGTGGTGAGTATTGGAGCCAATGGCTATGAGCCTGGCCTAGTGCATCAATATCAAGCAGATGGTAACTACACGCTCTCTTGGTCCTCTTATGCCAGAAGTCCCGCCATGAGCCAGGACAACGCATACTGGCGCGCAGAGGCAAGTACTTCAGTGGTTAACGGTGAAATTACTAATGCCTCGCCAGTAACCGCGGTATCGGCTCTGGTATATGTCAGAGACGATCACCCCTTTACCATGCAAATATCTGGGGTTGATCAAAATGGCGATCAAATACGCTATCGCTGGGGCAAGCAGAAAGAGTTTTACTCGGGTAATAGTAATAATGAGGTAAAAAAACCTACTGGGATGCAGCTTTCTGCCGAAGGTTTAATTACCTGGGATCTGGCAGCGGATCTGGCTAATGGAGATCTGATTACTTATACCGACAATGCCAATCCCAGCACAGTAACCAGTAATCGTTGGCAGGCAGCCATAGTTCTGGAAGATCTGGACATTAATGGTGTGGTAAAGTCTAAGGCGCCATTGGATTTCGTGTTTATTATCAGCGATCCAGATAATGCCTCGCCAGGTTTCAATCCCGCCCCCGAGATCACCGCAACCCAATATATCCAGCTGCATCAAACAACCACTTTTACTATCACGGCGACTGATGTCGATGAGAATGGCGATCCAGATGTACCCAGCATCAGCGTGTTAAACCCGCCTTCCACGGATACGGCAATATGGAGCACCAGTACCATAAGCCAAGACCCAACAACCGGGACTAGCGTGATTGAAGTGACATTCTCCCCTTCCGATGACATGTTAGGTAAGGCATATGCGGTGATCTTTAGTGCCAAAGATAGCAATGGCATCACCTCCGAAGCCGCGGTTAACTTAGTTATCGTTAATGAAGCACCGATTGCACAAGATGACTCGGCCTTCACTCAGCAAGGTCAGATGGTGATAGTCGATGTGTTGGCGAATGATTCAGACCCAGACGGTGATCCCTTAACCATTACTCAGTTCAATGCTCCGAATGGCACTGTGGTGCTAAATCCAGATAACACCATCTCTTATACGCCGGATGCGAATTTCAGTGGTTTAGAAATTATCTCCTATGTTATTTCTGACGGTATCGGCTCTGTGGCAAGTGCCAATATCTTAGTCACGGTTAATGGCAAGCCAATTGCTCAAGATGACCTTTTCACTATCAATGAAGATACAAGCTCAGTGCTGGATGTGCTGGCTAACGATAGTGAGCCTGACGCTGATACGTTAAATATAACTCTCACATCGGCGAGTTTTGGTCAGCTGAGTCTGGTTAATAACTTGGTCACCTATACACCCAATGGCCAATTTTATGGAACAGATACATTTAGCTACACCATTAGTGATGGGCTAGGTGGCAGCGATACTGCCAGCGTGACTGTGACTGTGGTGAGTATCAATGATCTGCCTGTTGCGAATAATGACTTAGCTGAAATAGATGAAGATCAGAGTATTGCTATTTCAGTACTGGCAAATGATAGCGATCCTGAAAATGATCCTCTGTCTGTGACTGCTCACCAGTCACTACATGGAACTACATCGGTGAATTTAGACCAGAGCCTAACCTATGTGCCTGCATTAAATTATTTTGGCCCAGATCAGATCACTTACACCATTAGCGATGGTAATGGCGGTGAGTCGACGGCTACCGTGGCAGTGACAGTTACGCCTATCAATGATGCGCCCGTTGCAATTGATGATGTGGCGACACTTGCTGAAGATACCAGTGTGCTTTTGACTCCTCTTAGCAATGATGTGGACGTAGAGGGGGATCTTCTCTCTTATGTTTCTGTTGTGGCTTCCAGTGGACTGGTGACGGTTAATGCAGATATGAGCGTGCTGTACACCCCAGCAGAAAATTTCCAAGGTAATGTACAGATTAATTATCTTATTTCTGACCCTTCAGGCCTGCAGTCTGCCGCCGTGATTTCAGTGAGTGTTACTCAGGTTAACGATGCCCCCAAGGCCAATGCAGATACAGCCTCTGTCGATGAGGACGGTACGCTTACATATGCTGTGCTAGATAACGATACCGATGTTGAAAATCATGCTTTAACGGTTTCTGTTGCTCAGTCTAGCCATGGTCAAGCCAATGTAGAAGCGAATGGCAGCATCACCTATGTACCCGATCCCGACTTCAATGGCAGTGATAGCGTTATCTACACCATAGACGATGGTCATGGGGGACAAGACTCGGCCTTGTTTAGCGTGACGGTTAATGGCGTCAATGATGAACCTATAGCGGTCGATGACAGTGTCACTCTGGATGAAGACGCGAGTGTTACTGTCCCCGTGCTAGCTAACGACAGTGATGTCGATGGCGATAGCTTGACGGTAACCGTGCAATCTTCAGTCAATGGCACGGCGTCAGTTACGGCGCTAGGTTTAGTGCTGTACACGCCGAATGCGAATTTCAATGGGGCCGATAGTCTCACGTACACCATTGAGGACGGTAATGGCGGCAGTGCTAGCGCCGTACTCTCTATTTTTGTGAGCAGCGTTAATGATCAACCGCTTGCCATGAATGATACGGCGAGTCTAGATGAAGACACCAGTATAAGGGTACATGTGCTGGCAAATGACAGCGATCTCGATAACGACTTGCTGGTGGTCACGGCTCAATCTGCGAGTCATGGTGATGTCACCGTTGGGCTAGATGGCAGTATTAGCTACATGCCAGAGCAGGACTTTAATGGTGTCGACAGTGTGACTTATTCAATCGATGACGGTCATGGAGGCACGGCTCAGGCTCTGCTCACTATCACAGTTAATGCCGTTAATGATCTGCCCGTGGCAGTGGATGATTATGCCTATGTCACCGAGGATGGCTCTGTGACTTTCTCTGTGTTGAGTAACGACACAGATGTTGATAACGATGTGCTAACCCTAACCTTAAATGCCGCCAGTAATGGCAGTACAATTAATCATAATGATGGCAGTGTTAGCTATACACCTGATGCCAATTTTAATGGCAGTGATAGCGTTCAATATAGCGTGAGTGATGGCCAAGGCGGTGAAGCTCAGGCAGTCATTTATCTCAACGTCACAGCGGTCAATGATGCCCCCGTGGCCGAAGTCGATCTTATTAGCATGGAGGAAGATACGTCACTGAATTTTGACTTATTACTTAATGACACAGACGTCGAGTTTTCTCTCAACCCTGCTAGTGCCGAGTTGCTAGATCTGCCACAGCATATGAGTGTCAGAGTGGTAAATGGTGTGGTGACTTTAACGCCCGATGCTGACTTTAATGGCAGTGACAGCCTGACTTATCGAGTATCAGATGGCGAGGGTAAAGCCTCCAATATTGCAGTTGTAACCATAGAAGTGGCAGCTGTGAATGATGCGCCGCGGCCCGAGCCAGATTTTGTCAGTGTCGATGAAGATATCACCTCAGACATCGAAGTTTTGGCCAATGACATAGATATCGATGATAGCGGTGAGTCATCTTTGGATATTCATTCCGTGGTGGTAGTACAAGCGCCGCTTCATGGCCAGTTAACCAATGTTGACGGTGTCTTAAGTTACCATCCAGATAGTAATTATGTTGGCTCTGACAGTTTCAGTTATACCGTGGCAGACATGATAGGGGCTGTGAGCCAGGCCAGTCTGGTCACCTTAAACGTGCAAGGCATCAATGATGCCCCCGTTGCTGTGAGCGACAGCTTTACCAGCGATGAGGACCTGGGCATAAGCTTCAATGTGACCACGAATGACACCGACATAGACTCCCAACTAGCGCCTGAATCGGTGAGCATATTTAGCGCCCCAACTCATGGAGTGGTGAGTATTTCAGCAACGGGAGAGCTTACTTACACGCCCAATGCCGATTATTTTGGTGATGACAGCTTCAGCTACACGGTCAAGGACGCTGAAGGGGCAGTGTCCTTGCCTGGTACTGTGAGTGTGAGCCTAGCGTCTATCAACGATGCCCCAAGGCTGGATGATGATATGGCTCAACTCATGGAGGATGGCGTCAATGACATCAATGTGCTGGGTAATGACCTAGATATTGATGGTGAGCTCGTTTTAGCTAGCCTGATGGTGACGGTTATGCCGGAGCACGGCACAGTCTCAATATTGGCGAGTGGATTGCTTAGGTACACCCCGGATGATAACTACTATGGAGCGGACAGCTTTAGTTACTCGATTAACGACAATGATGGCGTGACGAGTGAAGCTAATGTTCAAATCACCATAGATAGCATCAACGATCGACCCATGGCCCAAGATGATGGCGCTGTGCTAGATGAAGATAGCCTAATAACACTCGATATTTTGGCCAATGACACCGACTTAGATGGAGCCTTAGATGTAAGCAGTGTGATCATCATTAATGCGCCGACCTCAGGAATAGTGGAAGTAAATTCTGATGGCAGCCTGCTTTATATACCAGATGCTAACTTCAACGGCAGTGACAGCTTTAGCTACCAAGTCAGCGATGATGGGGGGGGCAGCTCTGAAATTGCATTTGTCAGTTTAGATGTAATCTCAGTCAATGATGCACCGCAAATTTCGGGGAATGCACCTGAGACTCTCATCGAGGGTGAGTCCTATCAATTCACTCCCTCTAGCCTAGATATCGACAATGATACTTTGATATTTTCTATCACAGGCTTACCGATATGGGCGAGTTTTGATGGGCTTACTGGAACCTTGAGTGGTATTGCCGCTTATGAAAATGTCGCTAGCTATGGCCCTATGGTTATTTCAGTGTCTGACGGGGTTATAGAGGTTGAGTTGGAGGCATTCTATATCCAAGTTGAGGTGCTTGATTCTGATGGTGACAGTATCCCAGATACTATTGAGATTGAACTAGGCTTAGATCCATTCGATGCCTATGATGCCGGGCAAGATGCCGATGGTGATGGCCTTAGTAACTTGGATGAATGGTTAGGGGGAAGCAACCTCTACCTAGATGATGTCGCACCTGAGCTTATTATTCCTGATGATATCTGGATTGATGCCACCGGCTTATTTACAGGTGTGAGCATAGGGCAAGCCCAAGCCTATGATTATGTCGATGGTGTCAGGCAGATTTGCTGTGAAGACTTAAGTAACACCATGGTAAGTGACCAGCCTGAGTTACCTCCTGGAACACATCAGGTGACATGGACCGCTGTAGATGCTGCCGGGAATGTCAGTGAGTTAATCCAAAATATCTTTGTGCGTCCGCTCATCTCTCTACCGCAAGATCAAATCGTCTCTCGGGGTAATCGGGTGTTAGTTTCTGTTTATCTTAACGGGCCATCTCCTGAGTATCCTCTTTCGGTAGCTTACAGCGTGGCTGGCAGTGCCGTTGAAGGGCTACACCATGATCTCACTAGCGCAGTGGTGACGTTCGAGCCTGGACAAGTCGTGGCAAGGATTGAGTTTACCGCCTTGGATATTGAGGTGGACGCGTTACAGGATGAGCTGGTGTCCATTCATCTGGATGACCAATTAAATCTTGGCAGTAAGAAAGATCACTACGTCACTATCACCTTAGATAATCTGGCTCCTGAGGTACAAGTCTCCTCTTACCAATCTGAAGAGTTACGTACCTGGGTTGCACAGGTCAATGGGGTTGTAGAAGTACAGGCCAGCTATAGTGATCCCAATATTCAAAATAGCCTTACTCTGGATTGGAGTTTGACCGACAGTGAACTACAAGAGGTTCAGCTCCCTGAAGGGCAAGAGGTGATGCAAAAGGTCTCCAGCCTGGGAGTCAATAATATCAAGTTGCAGACCTGGTTGTTCGACCCCAGTGGATTAGCCGAAGGTGTCTATACCATTAGGGCTAAGGTCACTGATGATGGTGAGCCTAATTTAAGTCACTTCAGTGAGTTAAGAGTACGAGTATCGGAACATTTACCCCTGCTAACCATGGCTGATACCGATGGCGACGGCATTGCAGATATTGAGGAGGGCTTAGTCGATTCTGATGGCGATGGTATTCCCGATTACTTAGACCCTATTGTTGCAGCAAACGTGCTACCCGAGAGAATCGTCAATACTGAATCTTATTTGGTGGAGTGTGAATCTGGGGTTAAGTGTCGTTTGGGACAATATGCTATGTCTGGTGTGTATATGGGAGCCCAAGTAGCAGGCTCAGATATTCATGCCAATCTGCAAGGCATCATGCCTGGTGATTTTGTCGATGTGGGTGGTGTATTTAACATAGAGGCACTGGATTTATCCGAGCAAAACCAGGCCGTTAATATCGTTATTCCACAGCGTAACCCTATTCCTGAGAATGCTGGCTATCGTCACTTCATTCATGATAAAGGCTGGTTTATATTTTCAGTTAATGCGGATAACCAACTAATGTCGGCACCAGGCGCCGCAGGTTATTGTCCTCCACCTGGCTCTGATGAGTATACAGATGGGCTCAATCAAGGGGATTGGTGCCTACAGCTTGTGATTAAGGATGGCGGTATCAATGATGCCGATGAAATGGTGAATGGTGCGGTCAATATTACCGGCTGCTTGATCCAAGAGGAGCTAGTACAGCCCGGTAGTGAAACTGTCGAGGTGGAAATTTTAACTGAGGGAGGTGGTGCCTCATCTGGAGCTAGTATGCAAATCTTCATCTTGTACCTATTGGCTATTATTGCCTTCTTTAGAAATGGCTTCTTGAGAAATGGATTGTTTAGAAACGGACTGTTTAGAAATGGACTGTTAAACAATAGACGGCTTAAAAGTCTACGCCATAGATGCCAAGTTCACCGTTTATCATTATTAGTCACTATTATTTTTGTTTCACTGACGACTCAGGTCAAAGCCGATTCCGCCCCGCAAGTGATACCTGAAGATGTAAGCCAGACTGGCTTCTTTATTTCTGGGCTCTTTGCTCGGTCTCAGGGCTCGGATAACACGGGGGATATCAACCAATTTCTAGTGGATGCTGGATTAAATGCTCAAGTGTTCGAAATAGATGATTCGACTTCTGGGTGGAAACTCGGTGCCGGTTATGCCTTTACACCAAGCTGGTCTGTGGCTCTGGAATATATAGATCTAGGGGAGGTGAGCGTAAGAATAAAAGGAGTGACGGACGACCCTGAGGCTTTTTATGCTACAGCGAGCCAGTTTCATCCGGACTCAGCAAAGGGGCTAGGATTGAACCTGGGCTATCGCTATCAATTTATAACCGATGTAAGCGCCTTACTTCATCTAGGCCTGTTTCATTGGCAAGCCGACTTCACCTCTTATGATATAGATACTCAGCAGGTAGCGACCAGCGAAGATGATGGTAATTCATTGTATGGAGGGATAGGTGTTGAGTACGCATTAACGCAAAATATCCGTTTCTCAGTGCAATGGAGTCATTTTAGTTTAGATGAGCAGAGCCGTGATTTGATTGGTGTTGGAGTTCAATATCAGTTTTAGCGGGTGTTGAATATCTTGGAATAAAGCCCCTCAAATTTAGACTTCAGCTTGGTTAATCGCGTTTTGCGCAGCACATTGCGGTCAATTCGCAGATTAAAAAGATGAGTAAATCATTAAGATGTTGATAGTAAGATGGTTAAAGCTTGGTACGTTCTATGCATTTATTAGGTGAGTAGATAACAAGATAAAATTGGAGTTGGCTATGAAACCTTTATTCTGTCACTTAGGCAGAGGCTGGGTTCCCTCTGGTATACAGACAGTGTCTGATTTGTTTGGTCAATTAGTGACCCAAGTTAGCAGACGAGTATCGTATTCGCGTTTTCTAACCATCAAAGATATTAAGTTCTTCAATTGTGCGGGGATAGTGCTAGCTAGCTTGTTAGTGAGTCCCCTAGCACATGCAGAGCTGACAATGCAGGTCCAAGTTAGTAGGGAACTGATCATCATGGATCTGTCGGTTCATGACCCCAAAATGCTGGTGGAAGCACTCAATACTAAGTTTAAACAGCATGCTGGTCATGCTAATAACACTAAAATATTTTTCCTTAAGCCCAATAAGGAGCCCCTGTTACAAATAAAGAATGCCATAGAGGCTACAGCAAATATTTCACATGTTTCCATAGTGTCCCATGCATCCAACGGTGCGCTGTTCCTGTCTGAAAGGTGGGTTGATAAAGAGTATATTTCGGCTAGAAAAACCTTGATGCTGGAGATTGGTGACTTATTGCAATCAGGCACAGACCTTAATTTGTATGGATGTAATCAAGCTTCTGGACGCTTAGAAAGGAGCTTTGTCGATATATTAGCTAAATTGACTTCCTTAGACGTTGCAGCTTCTATAGATATAACCGGTGAGCTGAGTGAGGGGCGTAATTGGGAGCTGGGATATCGAGTGAGAGATATGGAGGTCGCGTCTCAATTTAATATAGGGATGACTAAATCTGTCCATCAGCCATAGTCAGATATAGCAGCTCTTGATGAAGCATTTTGAGTATGAATATTGAGTTAATGCCGGGGCGAGAATCATATTTGATTTCTCGCTGTTCATTTTGATTGGTCATAGGGTCCAGCATAAGCCGTGACAAGATTTTGCCTTTATTATTTTATTCTTGAACTAAGGTATTGAAAAGCTTAAATCATGAAATTAGCTGGCTCGTCTATTGCTTAGTATTTCTTAAGGCATGTGATTTTGAGGTGCATTATGAAATTGGCAGTTTCGAGAATGAATAGTAATAATAAGTTGGCTCGAGGTCTGCCTGTACTGAGTCTTATCAGTACAGGTGAAAGGTTACATTCCAGGGCTCTTCCCCCAAAAAAAGATATCAGAAACAAGAGAAAAAAATCCAGATCTACTTTTCCTTATGCCTGGATTGGGATCTTATGTTGCCTCTTCATCGTACAGGCGAGCGTTGCTGGAGAAGCCGATAACATGGATTTAGAAAGTGATTTTTTCGATGTTTATGACTATCAATATATGGCGGAGATAAGTCAGTCAGATATCCCATTAAGCCCAAACCAACAGAGGAGCTTGAGATTTAACCTCAAGCTCAATTCTAGTGGGAATTTATTAGAGCTGGAGTACCATTTTAGTCCTGCTTGGCAAGTGTCTTTCGAATCTCTGCAGCTAGGTGCAGGGGTATTTCCCGGCGCTAATGTATATCATTCTAACCAGGGTTATCTTAATTTTGATAGATATAACGATTCGACGGGCTTATATGCTTCTAGTCTATATGGCCTTAGATTATATGAAGCTTGGGGGGCGAGTGTGAGCCGTATATTTGAGTTAACCGATAAACTCTCCACTCAAGTCTATCTTGGTGCTTACCATTGGCAGCAAGAAGAGCTCGTTTTTTCAGCAATAGATAAACATGCTTCTTCGAAGGGAGTATCCCCCTATGGAGGGCTTGGTGTCAGGTACCGTTTGTCGGATGAAGTGAACCTTAGACTGGATTGGGATCATTTTAGTCTACAGGGAGATACTTATGATCAAGTTGGGATCAAGTTTCAATATCAGTTTTAATATGACTTGTTGAAAACTAAGATACAAATGCCTAAGGGTTAAATGTCTATTGGTTAAATGCCTCTTGATTAAATGCCTCGGGGTTAACCTATTCACTGGTGCCGATGCGCTTGTATTATACTTGTACCTAAACTTTGGCTAAAAACTTAAAAATAGCTAGATCCTTTGGTCGAGTTATTATTCTATTTATCCGATATCTAGGCTAATCATTTTCAAACACCTCTTCTAGAAAGTTCAGCATAGCACGCACCTTAGGTGTGACGCTCTTATGACTTGGATAGAGGGCATAAACGTTCGACTGCTCACATTGCCACTCTGGCAGTATATGTAACAAGCTTCCCTCAATAATGGCCTCATCACACAGATAAGCGGGTAGCATGGTAATGCCGCATCCGGAAATACACAGCTGGCTGAGGGAGAGAAAATCGTTCACTTGTATCTTAGGAGCCAAGTGTACAGATTCTACTAGATCTTCTCGGCTTAATAGCCATTGATTCTTAGGCATGCCACTGGTCATAAACAGGCTAGGTAGCAAGGATAATTCGGCTGGTATCGATGGGAGTGCATACAGGTTAAACAAAGCGGGACTAGCACATAACTTTCTTTCTATCTGGCCTAAATATTTGGCTATCAGGCTCGAATCTTCTAACTTTCCAATTCGAATTGCCAGATCGAATCCTTCTTCAATGAGATCGATACGTCGATTGGTGAGTTCCAGTGTCACATCAATATCTGGGTAGAGGGCGATAAATCGACACAAATTCCTACTGATTATCTGTTGCCCCATGGTGACAGAGACGCAGATTTTTAGCTGGCCTCTGGGGCTTTCAACCAGATGATCGACACAAAGCTCAGCCGACTCAACTTCTTCCTGAATGCGCTGGCAGTGTTGCAGGTATATTTGACCCACTTCGGTAAGGTGAATACTGCGAGTGGTGCGTTCGATCAGTCGTACGCCCAGATGTGTTTCTAATCGGGTGAGCTTGCGACTGATATTCGATTTAGGCAGATCCAGTACTTCGGCGGCCTTGGTAAAGCTACCTGCCTTAATCACCTCGGCGAATACCAACATATCGTTAATGTTTTGCACTTCTATCACTCTCCCTAACTAGTTAAATTCAATTGTAACCATAAATAGAACTATTGTTTCTATTTTGTGGTGTTTATCCCATTTGTTTTGATGACTATGATTAATACATCACCAGCCACTCAGGGCTGCATTGACAAGGTTAAGGAGTCACAAGATGGAAATTTTAACAAAATCAGATCTCAGAGAAGGTGGTTTTGCGGGATTAAAAGAACATCAGTTTGTGATGGACAAGAAAGCCTTCGGTCCAAATCGTAATCCACAAGCATGGGATGGTTTAGGAAATTTTGTTTACTTGGCCGACGCGAGGTTTATGCCCAAGGGTGAGACAAGAATGCACGGCCATAAAGAGGTGGATGTGATCTCTGTGATGGTAAGAGGGCGCATCAACCATGAAGGCTCTCTTGAGCATGGTCAGATGATGAATGCCAAGCAGGCTCAGGTACAGAGAGCGGGCGGGGAAGGTTTTTCACACAATGAGGTCAATCCTGATAGTGAAGAGAACCAGATGATCCAGCTTTGGGTTCTTCCCGATCGCCAGGGAGAAAAAGCCGGCTATAAGTTATATAGCCCTAAAATCGGTGAGCTGACACGGATCTACGGCGGGGAGATTGAACAAGATCAAACCTTCGATAGCCATACGCTGATAAGTGTCGCCAATCTGGAAACGGGTCATAGTGTCGAACAAGCTACAGCAAGTTTAGTCTATGTCAGTGATGGCGAGGTTGAGATTGACGGAGCACGTATTGAGGCTGGTACTCTGGTGCGAAGTCATGGGTTTACGCTAGTGGCGTTAACCTGTGCTCAAGTCATAGTGATCCATGAAAGCTAGCCTCTAAGTGTCGAGTTTATATTGGCACTAGATAAATGATTAAAACAATAAATAATAGATTTTTTGAACAGGGAAGGACATAGAAATGAGTAAATTTTCAGAAGTGTTAACACCGGATAATGCCGTGCTTGCCATGATAGATCACCAGACAGGATTACTGGTTAGTTGTGCAGATGAGCATCCACTAGTGGTTAAAAATAATATTCAGGGTTTGTGTAATATGGCCAAAACCTTAGGCCTGCCTTCTGTGGTGACGGCGAGTTTGGCCGACGGACCTAACGGTCCTATTATGCCCGAGATCACCAAAATATTAGGTGATAAGGTGATTAATCGTGAGGGTGAGATCAACGCCTGGCACAGCTCAGAGTTTAAATCGGCTATCGAGGCCACGGGTCGCAAGAAGATCATCATGGCGGGGATTGTGACCGATGTCTGTCTGATGTTTCCGGCACTGAGTGCAGTAGAGGAAGGCTATGATGTCTATGCCGTTATCGATGCATCGGCCACCTGGAATAAGACGGTACAGCAAGCTTCTATTCATAGATTGACCCAGGCGGGCGTAAAAGTGACAACCTGGGCATCAGTACTGGCTGAGATAATGTCTGATTGGCGCAGTGACAAGGGCATGGAGTTAGGACAGGTATTAGCAGACCATACGACCTCATATAACTATGTGATGAATAGTTACTTTGCAAGAAGCTAGTCCTAGTTTAAGTCGCTCAATATGTCCTGATCTCTTGCATAAATCTGTAGGGCTCTAGTTTGATAGATCATTTTTTCCTTATAACGACTCTAATTAATCCACTGGGTTCGATGCAAGATTTAATCGTTAGTATTAAAGATAGAGTGACAGAGACAGTTAGCATGACGAATATGGCGACTAATATGATCAGTTGATATTTTATCGCCACCATGGGGTCGATACCGCCCAATATTTGCCCCGTCATCATACCCGGCAATGTCACTAAGCCTGTGGTGGTCATCGAGGCGAGGATGGGGGCGAATGATTGCTTCAATGCCGACTGCATAAAGGGAAAGCTGGCCTGATAGGGGCTCGCCCCCAATGCCAGCGCACCTTCATATTGATCTTTCTGCTCATCGAAGGCGGAAAATAGTCTCTGTAGCGCGACAATATTCCCGCTTAAACAATTACCCAGTAACATGCCAGCCATGGGGATCATATATTGGGCGCTATATAGAGGCGCTGGTTTTAACAGAGCCAGAAGTAGAATAGCGATTAAAGGAGTAATTCCCACCACGAGCCCGGTAATTATGGGGAGGTAGAGGCGTCGTTTAGGCAGCTTAGCACTCCCTATAATGGCACTCGCCCCGATGAGTAACATCATGGTAAGCCAAAGCAGGTTAAGCAATAAACTGTTCAGTTCGAACAGAAACTGCAAATACAGGCCGACGAGAATGAGCTGAGCCGTCATGCGAAAAACCGCTGTGATGATCTCTTTGCCCAGATCGAGTTTGAGGTATCGGTCGATGGAGAAAGGAATGACTAATACCAGCATAAATAGGGCAAGCTCGGGCCAAGATACATCAATCGTCGACTGCATATGTAAAGTTAGGGCTTATTGGTGGTTAAGAAGATTAATATCTTCCAAGTCGACATACAGGGCAAGGAGTTTCTTGCATCAGATAAATTTATCCGGAAGCATAATCCGCATATTCCAGCCAAATACATAGAGTCCTACCGTCTTAGTGTTATTCGGTACCAATGGCTAACTCGACCGACATTGTTTAGATATAGCTACTATCTTGGCCCTAATCCTGGTAATCCAGACTATTCTCATCGGCCTGTGGATTAACTGACCCGTGACTAGACGCGCTCGCCAAGAACTATAGCCAAGTACTCTGTCATATTTTTAGCTAGGTCGCCCATATGCTAGTACCTTAATCTAGACTCATTTTTCTAAGCTTTGTATTACGCCTACAGCCGAAACTGGGCTAACTTGCTTGTTCTTTCTAGCCTGCAGACTCGGTGTTAAACCTAGATCCGGCTTACTTATATCCCCTTGAGTGTAGTCACAGACACCATCGGGAAATATGTTTTCCAGTCTTTGCTGATAGGCGTGTATCGGTGTTTTACCATACAAGCCGGCCTTTATTGCATCTCCTACCGGAATTCTGCCGCATTTGAAGATACTCCCGGCCCAAGGACCGCCGGCTTGTACGCGTATATTGCTATATATGGGGTAAATTTTGCTGCATTTCCCCACCGGCCGCTTGTTCCATTCTCCATCCCACACATGCTCTCCTGCAAATTGCACCTGACCCAGATGATCTATGCAGGTATCGACTAAGTCTGTGGGTTTGCTGGTAACTGGGTCTTTATCTTCCGATGCTCTTATGGCCATCAGCCACTGGTCAAGATACTCCATGCCCTTATCGATCGGAATATGATCTTTATGGGATATCCATACCACCTGATTATCATGATGTCCCTGATATTCCTGGATCCTTAACCGAGTCTCGAAGGAGGCTAAGGTGTGGTGCATATTGAGATCGTCTTCCAGATAGTGACGGATCTCCAAGATCGGCAGCTCGGCCTTGCCGATGAATATCTGCCCATATTTATAGCCGTTAACGATCGCTTGAGGATCTGAGGGTTTACGCTTGGCGATATCAGGCTCAGGTTCTGTGATGTTATTGCGACTCCAGAGGCTCAACCAGATAGGGAATTTCATGCCAAACGGTGTCAGCGCACTCTCTTTACGCATCTTATTCTGGGGAACCCATGAGCCGATATATTGATTGAGGTGAATAAACTCATCTATGCTGATATCTCCTCGTTGCATCGCTCTTAGTCCGTATTGAACGCCTTCATTGCCCCAAGTCGTGAGAGCAAATCCGTTACTATCAGTACCGTAAATCTGGGCTAGGTCTTGCCAGTATGTCCAGTTAACTTGCTCTTTAACTTCATCGGAGAAGTAAGGTTTGACGAAGCCTTGCTTAGGGTTGTAGAAGAAGGTCGCGGCGATAAACCAAGAGTAGACACATTCACTGCTGCCATTTGGCATAGAGGGCCAGGCGCCTGCAAATAGTTGATTGAGGGGGATGAGAAAGGTATAGGGATGGTCGAAACCATTAATGCCATTCATGCCTTCGATATTTTCTCTCTGCTCCCAATCTTTCCATTTACTATTGCCGTTATCTGTGACGTTAAAATAGTGCTGTAGCAGGTCGCAATCGAGTAAAAATATCGATTGGGAGACCATATCTGGATAGCTATAAATCGGCATTATCCCATCTAAAACTCCGGTGCTGTTCTGGGCAATAAGGTATTGAGCAAGCCCGCCGCCTGAGCCACCAATGCCCAAGGTATAGAGGGGATCGCCATAGAGGGAGGTGAACTGGGCCTTGACCCTTCTGGCTGTATCTTCGGCGAGCAGCATGTTGTAGCTGTAGCTGGTATTATTGCCGCTGGAGGCTATGACTGCATATCCTTGCCTGAGCAAGGTGTGTCGTCGATTAATCAATCGGCTTGCGCCCATCTGGCCTTGTCGAAAGCCAATGCTGGCGCCACCTTTAAACTGATAGATAAGTTTGTTATTCCAATATCGTTTATCTTGGCGTTGTCCAAGCCCCTCTTCGGGGACCAACATGGCAATGTAATAGATGTAGCGGTTGATACTCCCCCTCTCTAACCGATAGATCTCTGGAACTGACTTACCTTGGATCTCTGTGGTTGCTATCTCTGCTTTTGCTGGTGGGCTGCTGAGATCATAAGCACGTATTTTATCTGTGCCTGTTAAGGTATAAAAGTAGTCGATTCTAGAGGTGGTCATACAGTCTTTACTGTAGCCTATGACCTTGTCATTCTTATCATATACTGTGACGCCATAGCCCTCTTGATTATCGACTAAGGGCTGACCTAAACCAGCGTCAATTGTCATGCAGTAGAAGGGGTATTGGCGTTTACCCGAATAGAGGCTATCCGCGGGGCCTACGCCACCGAGTTCAATTGGGAAAGGATAAGTATCTTTGGGTCTTGGGGTGAGGCTTATATGCCTATCTATCTGTAATAATAGATTATCTTGATCCATAGGTGCAATAGATTTCACCTGGCGCTTTACCAAAGGGTCCTCTTCACAGGCGATTAAAAAAGTGCACAAAAGTAATAATGATACTAAGAGTTTTCTGCCCATTTTCTACCTCCAGTTTTTTGTTGTTCTCTTCTTAAGTCTTGTTCTATTCGATAAAAAAGCAAACAAATATGTAGAAAAACTTTCTCAAGAAAACATCAAAGCCTAATGTGTATGAACATCATCTATTTGTAATATTTAAACTCCCATGATGAGCCCTTTAGTGGCCGGAGTTAGGCGGAATACTTTTAGCTGTCAGTAGCGGAAATGGTTTATTTTCTCGTTGACCTCATCCACCAAACTAGCAGAACTCTTGCTCTCCTCTTGGCCGATACAGCTTCTTGTGCCAGAGACTCAGCAGCATTTTGTAATATTCAGGCTCCCTATGTATAACGAGCCCTTTAGTGGCCGGAGTTAGGCGGAATACTTTTAGCTGTCAGTAGCGGAAATGGTTTATTTTCTCGTTGACCTCATCCACCAAACTAGCAGAACTCTTACTTTCCTCCTGAGCCGATACAGCGCCTTGTGCCAGAGACTTAGCAGCATTTTGTAATATTCAGGCTACTAACTATAGTGAGCCCTTTGGTGGCCGGAGTGAGGCGGAATACTTTTAGCCGTTAGTAGCGGAAATGGTTTATTTTCTCGTTGACCTCATCCACCAAACTAGCAGAACTCTTACTTTCCTCCTGAGCCGATACAGCGCCTAATGCCAGAGACACAGCAGCATTTTGTAATGTTTAGGCTCTCTATGTATAACGAGCCCTTTGGTGGCCGGAGTTAGGCGGAATACTTTTAGCCGTTAGTAGCGGAAATGGTTTATTTTCTCCTTGACCTCATCCACCAAACTAGCAGAACTCTTGCTCTCCTCCTGAGCCGATACCGCGCCTAATGCCAGAGACTCAGCCGCATTTTGTAATGTACAGGCTACTATGGTGAGCCCTTTGGTGGCTGGAGTTAGGCGGAATACTTTTAGCCATCAGTAGCGGAAATGGTTTATTTTCTAGTTGACCTCATGCACCAAACTAGCAGAACACTTGCTCTCCTCCTGAGCCGATACAGCGCCTAATGCCAGAGACTCAGCCGCATTTTGTAATGTTTAGGCTACTAACTATAGTGAGCCCTTTGGTGGCCGGAGTTAGGCAGAATACTTTTAGCCATCAGTAGCGGAAATGGTTTATTTTCTCGTTGACCTCATCCACCAAACTAGCAGAACTCTTGTTCTCCTCTTGGCCGATACAGGGCCTAATGCCAGAGACTCTGCCGTATTTTGTAATGTTCAGGCTACTAACTATAGTGAGCCCTTTGGTGGCCGGAGTTAGGCGGAATACTTTTAGCTGTCAGTAGCGGAAATGGTTTATTTTCTCGTTGACCTCATCTAGCTGAACTAGCAGAACACTTGCTTTCCTCCTGAGCCGATACAGTGCCTTGTGCCAGAGACTCTGCCGCATTTTGTAATGTTCAGGCTACTATGGAGAGCCCTTTAGTGGCCGGAGTTAGGCAGAATACTTTTAGCCATCAGTAGCGGAAATGGTTTATTTTCTCGTTGACCTCATCCACCAAACTAGCAGAACTCTTACTTTCCTCCTGAGCCGATACAGCTCCTTGTGCCAGAGACTCTGCCGCATCATTGATGGCCACTATGTTGCGATTGACCTCTTCGGTTACCGCAGCTTGCTCCTCGGCGGCGCTGGCAATTTGATGGGCCATATCCTGAATTTTGCTACTCTGCTTATTGACTTCATCTAGCTCAATTACGGCCTGCTTAGCATGAGTCAGACAGGTCTGGCTGAGATCTTTGCTCTGTGACATGGTATTCACCGCTTGCTTACTCTTATTGCGCAGGGCATCTATCATCTGTTGGATCTCATCGGTAGAGTCTGCGGTTCGGGTGGCTAATACCCTAACTTCGTCGGCGACCACGGCAAATCCCCGCCCTTGCTCTCCGGCTCGTGCGGCTTCGATTGCGGCGTTGAGTGCCAATAGGTTGGTTTGTTCTGATATGTTACGGATCACATCTAAGATGGAGCCGATACTCTCGGTCTGCTTTTCCAACTCTATGATCTCATTCGATGCATGCTCCATTTGTTCCGATAGTGATTGCAGACCTTCGGCATTGGCCTGAACGACCTCCTGGCCTCTGGATACAGATTCCTGAGTTGTGGATACAGAATCTGCCGTTACCTGGGCGTTATCAGATACGCTGTGGGCGGTAGAGGACATCTCATTGGTTGCGGTAACGACTTGCTCTATTTCCATCTGCTGTTGGCTTATTTTATCTCTGCCAGACTCAGATAAGGCGGCATTACGCTCTGCGCTCAGGGTGAGTTCTCCCATGCTATTGGCAACATCTGAGACTATAGAGCGCACATTGGCTATGAAGGTATTGAGATGAGTGGCAAGTTGGCCAGTCTCGTCGCTGCGCTTAATCTTGATCTCCTGGGTTAGGTCGCCACCGGATTGGGTCAAGTTGGCGACCACATCGACCAATTCTCGAATGGGTCGATAGATAGATCCAGACATAAACCAGATGAGTAGCATGCCAAAAAAAGCGGCGATAAAGCTCACTATGAGTTGGCCGTTAAGGTTAGAGGCAAAACCGCTTTCTAGCTGTTCGACTATGGCACTGGCCTTGGCGAGTGCCATATTTTTTGGCACCTTGATTAAAATTTCCCAGCTGGCATCGGTCCCTGTCACCGCAAATGTTTTACTGGTAATGATACTAGTATCATTAATGACGGTTTGCTGTTTCTGTCTGGCCGATATCAGGCTGGTAATGTCTGTGCTCGTGGCGACCTTACTAATGTTGGCCTTATTTGTGCTATCGGCACTGACTAGCCCTCTAGGGCTGAGAATGATCACCCTGGCTGCGCCGCCATAAAGATTTCCGGCGGCTTTGATGGCAAGTTGCTGGAGGAAGTTGAGTGAGTAATCGACCCCCACCATGCCTACATAGGAATTTTTACGAATGATAGGGGCAACAAATGAACTTAGCAGGGTATCGACCCCTTGAACCTTGTAGGAGGCAGGGTCGACCACACAGGGGGAACGACTCTCCATTGGGCATAGATACCACTCGGAGTTTCTTACTCCTGTTGGGGTTAATTTCTCGGTGTAGAAGTCACTCAAGGCTTGGATATCTATCTTACCCGAGGCAGAGCGAGTCCAGTATGGGGCAAACTTACCATCGGACTGTGAATACTTATTATCCGTATTCTCAGCATCTGAGCCGTCGAACTTATCGGCTTCCCAACCGGTATAGATACCTAATATATCGTGATTATTTTCCACCAAATTCTTTAGCATGCTGTTGATCTGGATACGAGTCAGACCAGGGGCTTCGGGAAACAGGCTTCCAGCCACTGAGGTGGCAATATCCATGGCATGATCGAAGGCAGTCTTTATTTTTAGGGCTTCATGTTGGGCTGCTAAATTAATATTTTCAATCACTTGCTCTTGTGCCTGAACGAGCACACTAGTATGCACTTCATGACGTAAAGCTTGATTGGAAAAATAGCCATAGCCGATAATTGCAAGGGTTACCGCGAGTAGACTCGCGGTACCGAAGAGTAAAATTTGGTGTCGGATACTGGAAAATTGAATCATTGTGCCCCCTGACTAAAATCTACTTTTTAAATATTAGTTCACTATCTTGAGTTCAGGGGGGCTAGAAGGAGTAATAGTGTAAAACCAACAGGTTTACCTTGTTTACTTGGGCGCTAACATAAGGGGCAGAGGCACAGGTATTAAGCGGCTCTACGTTTCGAACTGCCGGCATATTGTTTGGATTGCATCTCTTGTAAGCGGCTGAAGGTTCGTCTAAATTCGAAGCTTAGCGCACCTTCGCTATAGAGCTCTTCCAGGGGCACTTCGGCTGACAGATAGAGATTGACTCGTTGATCGTAAAGCTCGTCAATTAGTGCAATAAAGCGTCTGGCAGGGTCGTCACCCACAGCATAAGATAGCTGGCGTTCGCCCGTCTCGGTGGCTATTGCGCCATCTTCCGTGCCTCTGGCGCGGATCCAGGATTTAGGGCGTCCGCCGAGCACGGGAATGTCGCTGACGAACAGGGTGTCAAAGCGAGCGGCTAGCTCAATATAGTCAAGCTGAGATCTTGGCCCGTCGCAAAGCGCATCGAAGCTAAACCAGGCCTGATCATCACTGACCTTGATGACAGGAATATCGCGACCTAAGATCTTTATCGATCCATTGCTAGACGTCTTTTCATCAGCTTTCAGGCCAAAGAACTCATTAAAGTCGGCCTGCTGATCCAAGAAGTAGATCTGCTGGAACTCTAGGGATCGCAGTCGATGATCTTCTTTACCATCTAAGTGAAATTCGGTGCAGTGGTTCTGCAGCAAAGTGATAGTCGACAGGAAACGGTCCCTTTGCAGCCCTGATTCATACAGACGTGGGATAGGTATGTTGGAGGTGGCGACTAAGAGCACGCCCTGCTTGAACAGCGCCTCAAACAGGGTGCCGAGGATCATGGCATCACCTATATCAGCAACGAAAAACTCATCGAAACAGATAACCTGGCACTCATCGGCAATTCTTTTAGCGATGCGAACTAAGGGATCCCTTTTACCGGATTCGGCCAACATCTCTTTATGGATCCGTGCCATAAATCGATGGAAGTGCAGCCTGAGTGTTAGTTTATCGTCCAGTGCATCACAGAAAAGATCCATCAACATGGTCTTACCCCGGCCCACATCCCCCCAGAGATAGAGTCCTTTAACTGAGCCTGACGGATTTATGCCTCGAGGTGAGGCGGTGATCTCCTCAAACAGAGTATCGAGTAATACCATGGCCTGCTCTTGCTTAGGATCTAAGCTAAAATCTGGCTGAGTGAGTTTCTGTCGATATTTAACGAGAGGAGAGAGGCTCATATTGACTGGATATATCGATTGGGAATGCCAGCGAGTATATCAGTTGTACCGTTTGAAAGCTGGTATAGCCTAATTTAGCTAATGTTTGGTTCTTATATATTATCTGATCTTAGTACCAGCTCGACCCGTCGATTAAGCTTCTGACCTGCATCATTGCTGTTATTAGCGACAGGGGAGTACTCGCCAATGCCCTTAGCTTCCAGCTGGCTCTTAGGCACTTTATAAACAGAAAGGAGTTGCTTCACCACAGCTTTAGCCCGTTTATTCGATAGCACCTGATTATAACTTTGCTTGCCTAAATCGTCGGTGTGGCCGATAACATAGAAACTCTGCTTGGGATGAGATTTAAGATAAGTCGCCACCACCTCTACCACAGGTGTCGCTTCTAACAGCATTTCATCACTATCAAATTTAAACAGTAAGCCTTCGAGTGCCACATGGCCGGTTTGGGCAATTTTGTCCGTGAGACCATGGAGATCTATGCTCACCCTATCATCGACTAAGCTAGTTTCCTCAACGAGCTTGAGCTCAGCCCACAAGCCGCCTACGAAGCCGGTAATATAGGTCATTGCGTGCACATTTCCCTCTGGACGTTTGAGGGTATACAAGCTATAAAATTGCTGCTCATCAAAACCAATATAGGCTAAGGTCTTGATTCTTTTTTGGATATGCCGGGATTTTCCACATTCAAGCCCTTGGCAGTTAAAGCCCTGAACAAAACCAAGCTTTAGCAGTGCGGCCTTATAATTGGCATTGACCTCAAATTCGGAATAGGTGCGTGGCAGTTTATAGTTGATATCGGTAATCTTACCTTCCAGTTGTTCAACCTTGTGCTGGCCATTCTTTACCGAGGTGAACACTGTGGTCTGACCGAAATCAAACTGTTGGTAGTTTTGAATATAAGCACCAGGTAGCCTAGCAATCATAGGGTGATCACTCGAGTTGTCTGTGTCTTTGTGACTCATATCTTCGAAGGTTTTCTGCACTACCTCAGCATCGAGATAAGCCAAGTTGACATCAATCAAGTCGAGTGGCTCTGGAATGACCTCGATAATATCCACTTGCAAGGTCACACCTAACTTCCAGTTAGTCGATAAAATCGAAACATATAGCAGTTTTTTTTCTAATTGTATCTTAGCCGATAAGAGGGCCGGAGACTCTTTGCCAATATTATAAAGTGGTTTAATCTGCTTAATCAGCTTATTTATATTCCCACATGCTGTTTTATGACATTCAAACAAGATGCTGCCACCCAGAGCCATTATCTGCTGCTTGTAATTATTGATGATATGGCTGGGTTCGAAACTGACAGGGACTTTATAGTTGATACGGGTGAGTTTACCTTGCACTTCTTGGGTGTTTATCTTGGATTTTGTGATAGCCGAAATAATGGTGAATGGAGAAAAGTGACGGTTAGCCTCCTCGTGTACCTTAGCTTCATCTAGAGGCGTAAACAGAGTTTCATCCGCCACTGCTTGCCAACTAAGAAATATATAGATGGTTAGCAAGAATGCTATCCCAGTTCGTAAGGCCATAATTCTACTCCATGAATAAGGGGAGCAATGCTCCCCGGTAAATATGTCAGTCAAGCATTAAGGCTGTGACGTTGGTAACAGCCTTGATAGATGCTCTAAAAATCGTTGACTAAAGTTATTTGTTTCACCGTCGTAACTGAGTAGCAGGAAATCGTTCATATCTTCAAAGCTAATCGCCTGATGCACTTCTACTTCAATAATTTTAGTGTCATCGACAAGGTACTCACCGAAAATTGAACTTCCTGAGCTGGCTACAGGTAAATTAACTTCTATGGTTCGAATCAAGGGTAATCCAATAGGGCTGATATTAAGTTGCCATTCGAACGTGCTAGTAACGCCTGTGGTGTACTCTACTGACAGCTGCTGATTATCTTCATCGATGACAACATCATTAGGGTAAAATTCCGCCCAGAATAATCTGGCGATATCTGCCGTGGTTAACATCTCTGCTGAATTGTGTAGCGGCATATCCCAGATACTAACGTTTGATTCAGTGTGGCAGATGACGTCGTATATTTGCTCTATATGGTAGCGGTAAACGTATTCAGGCCATTCTAGTTCAGTTAGTTTTAGCTGCTCAGGTTGAGAGTTTAAGATGGCTCTCCAAGTTTCACTATTGGTGTTATATTTTTCTATCTTTATATTGATAGCAACCGAAGTGCCTTGGTAGTGTGTATTGATTGTGTTGTTCGCATATTCAGCGGCGATAGGCTGATAACCTTGATCGTTGCGATCTGGGTTTATCCATTTTCCAAGCTGCTCATTCCAGCAAGTCATAGCAAGGGCTTGGGTGTCCCCGGTATCTATCACTGAGCCAGATAGCGTGTTATTTGAGATAAAGCCGGATAAACTTTGGGCTGTATTTCCATACTCTAAAGAGTAGAAGTTGTTGAGATGTGTGGGGGCTAAGGTAAATCCGTGAGAGGTTATATCATCGCTGAGTAAATTGCTTTGTAGTATCAGCCAATCTGCATCAGTCATGATTTTATTATCAAAAGGCGTGACAATATATCCTTGAGCGATAAGCGTATCGTTAACAATAAAGCGAACATCTATAGGGTCACTTGCTAAGTAGTCACCGATTGTCATACCAGTTTGCAGGGCTAAATACTCCATTGAGGCTTTACTTGCTGCCATCACTTCATCGATGGCGAGTGTAGCCATTAATCTATCGCCAATGAGAGCCGTAATATATTGATGACTAAAATAGGTATTGAGAAATGCATCAGAAGCCGATATGTCAGCAGTGACTTGATAAGCCTGGCCAGTTAATGGCGCGTACAAGGCATCGAGTATAATTGATAACTGTTGGAGCAGTGCTTGAATGGCTTCAGCTGATAGTTCTTGATTTATCATCTGCTCGTAGCGTTGAAATTCAATATGAGTAAGGGCGTTAATCGCACCTTGATGACCACTCATTGAAATAAGTTGCGCATCACCATTGTTAATAACGTCGGCATAAGTTGAATGGCTTAATGTATTCTCTGAAGAGGATTCAATAACCGATACTTGTTTAAGTTTTCTGGCTTTAAACTTGCTGGATAATAATGTCGGCTGTACTTTATCGCTATTGCTATTGCTATTGCTATTGCTATTGCTATTGCTGGTATCGGTCCAGTTAGCAATCAAGTAGTAAGTCGGCAATTCTGTGGTGCCCGCCCAGTCAATTTGGTATAGGCCATCACCGTCGGTTGTCGATGCAGGCTCATTAGCATCACAAAGCTTATTCATATTTAGGTCAATACAAACATCGGCGCCAGTAACAGCGCCTTGGTATGCAACTAGGCCTTGAACCTGATGATTATACTCAGTCGGTTCTGGTGTGTCTGTGACTAGTGGAGGAACATCTGCAAGTCTTGTATCGTCAGAGTCTGAACCGCCACATGCTGTTAGCAAGCTTGATGATAAAAGTAAAAGGCCTAATTTTTTTACGAACATATTTGTGTCCTTACAAATATAAATAAAGATAAATCAAAGATAATTTAACCGCGATATTATCCATTGTTCTCTTTAACTTACCATTATCCATTCGGATGTATGTTCAATAGGGGGTAATACTTTTTTATTACCCTAGTCTCGTTAATAGTGGGGGAAGGATACGTATTATGTAGTCAATAAATCCCTCCATAAAGATGTGATATAGGGCTAAAGTGAATTAACTTGAATCTTGGTACAGTTAGTCATCACCATCACAGACTTAGTGCCATTATCAATCTGGCCCATAGCAGCCATTAACTCGTTGGCGTCGAGACCTTTATACATAACAGCCACATTGCTTGCATTGGTTAATGGTTGAAGCGATTGACAGTTATCGAGTTGGTTAATGTTGATTGAATCAGCGTTAGATAGTGCCAACTTTGCCCAATCACTGCTGCTGACATTACTAAAATTCAAAGAACCGGTAAATTGGCTAACGCCATCAAACTGATTTACCGCTAATTGGCTTAAGTAAAGAGTGTTTAAAGAGGATAACGATGCTAAAGGGGCTAACGAATCGAGAGCTCCCCCTTTAACGCTGAGCATATTAAGTTGTTTAAACTGGGTCAGATCATCGAATCGTATGATACCAGCTTGGATGAACGTGCAATTAAGCTGGGTGAGCTGGTGGCTATAAGTCATTTTATTCAGCTGTGCAGCTTGGTTCACACAGTTTTTGACTTGTTTATCGATAAATTGAATATCACCAATAAGAGATGTTGCTGCACGCTCTACAGTGATATCCAGCGTGACAATCTCAGCGTCAGTCTCAATGGTTCCGTTAATTTTAGCTTGGTAGTTCTGGTTGATATTAGCCTGTGCACTGGCCGGAAGTTTGAGTGATAAGTCATCATTAACCGATAACCCATTAGAAAATGTAAGACCTTTGAGCTGAGCGATATTATCAATATACAGATAAGTTAGCTCATTAAAATGTGGTACTGCATCGGCTTTAAATTGGTATATCTGCACAATATTATCGCGATACTTTGCTGTTATTTTAGGGTGAGAATTAGCATCTGTTAGCTCACTGGTATCCGCTTGTTCTCGTGCATCAGTGTCTTGCACATAGCCTAGCTTTGCCGCTTCTTGCTCAAGTACCTTTGATAGTGCTTCGAACTCTTGGCCGAGAGGGCCTATAGCTTCAGTTAGATAGCACAGCTTAAACATCTCAAATAGGTTAACCACCATAGAGACTCGGGCTTGATTGATATTTATCTCCATCAGAGCCGCGAATGCTTCAGTGCTATCTTGGGTCGCTGCTAGCTGTTGAATGCTACCGACATACTCTTCGAGTTCTGCAATGGTCTGTTCAAATTCGCCCACTTGCTTAGGCTGATAGCAAGTCGATTCATGCCTAATCGAATTGATGAAGGTTCGATAGTGACTGACATACTGGTTGGCAAGCACTAACATCTTGGTGGAGTTGTGTTCGATATCTCCGATAAGATTGCTTTGTAATACGGCTTTGGCACTTTCAGTCTGCTGCAAGACATCAGTTAGTTGTTGCATTTGCACAGCGTGCTGGTCATTGAGTTGATGTGCATTATCTAACAGTGCTTTAGTACTGTTTTGAAAGGTTTCAATCGCCTCTTGGGTATCTTGCAACCTGGTATCTGAACTGTCACTGACTTCGCTTGCGGTAACAGAACCAGCTAATAGCAATCCAATAAGTGCTGGGTATATTCGTGTACATGAATATTTTGAGTTGGCCACTGTGTATTCCTTGTGTGTAAAAAATCAGTTGAATATTTACAACTTTAATCCTAACAAAACAACTAAGACCCCCATAATAGTAATCGACAGATAAACAACCCTTGTTCAAAGTAGAAGTGAGCACTGAAATAATTATGGGGGTCTTTATAATTTTTGTTTAAAACTCTCTTACCATTAGCACTATAAAAAATACTGCTTAAACAATAAACCATTGACTGTAATGTTAACCAAGACAGGGAATGTAACCGCTATAATGCTGGGGATATTGCTCCATGACCACTGACCGTGCTGCGTGAACAATGGGTAGTCAAAAAATCGCAGCAAATAAACAATGCGCTTAAGCGGGAAATACATTGCATTAAGCGAGATAACTTCCCCAGTTTTTAACTCTAGGTTACAAGAAATAATATGATTACGTACATGTAAACGATGCATTTTTGATTTATATTGAACGGTAATACGTTCGATTTGATCGCGGTAGAGTTCCAGCTGTTCTGCTGGCTTTTTAATGATCGCGTTCGCTGGAATGGATAAGCGTTGCTGACTGACGTAACAACGTAATGTGCCTTTAATTGAGTAACGTAACCTGATTAATATATATCGAACAATTAAATAAACAGGTAATAGCCCAATATTAATAAGTACCATGGTTCTAGCGAGTTCTGTATCAGCAAAGCTTAATGGGGATACTGCTAGCCCTATCATTACAATAAAAAGTAGTAATGAAATACCAATTGATAAAGGGTAAAACACATTCGTTACATATAAGCTGACGTCACTTTGTGAATTAAAGTTACGCATCCCTTTTATATACAGATCAAAAAACCAAGACTCACTGTCTAACTCTATTATTTTAGCCATATCGCTATGAGTATTTCCATTTATTTATACTTTTAACCGCATTTAGAGCAAAGAAATAACCTGCCACTTGTCTTGTAAGTAAGCTAGCTTACACAGGCCGCCGGCGATATGGGCATTGTTATTCCTTGCATCAAAGGTATCGAATTTATACTTAACCCAAAGCTCTAAGTTATGTCCAAATTTTTCAGAAGAACTACTTACAGTGTAATTAAGACTATTTCTTGCATTTTCAAAGGCAAGTTCCCTACCTTTTTCTATTCGGTAATTATTAATGCCTAAGTATTTCTTCTTAAAGTATTTGTGATGCACTTCTGCTAAATATGCTTTTACTTGATCATCCGTTGCAGGCGTTTCAATAAATATTTCTCTAAAAAGCGTAACATCCTGGTTTGTTACCACCTTTTCCGCTTGCTCACACAATAAATAGGGCTGTGAAAGTTCGATTTTTTTAGCTGCTTTACTCCATCTAGCATAGTCTGCTTCACCCGCAGCTGCCCAAGCTGAGCTGGTTATAAACAAGAGTGGAATTAACACTAAATACTTAACCATAAATAAGTCCTTTTAATTTTTTGCATCGTTTACCCCTGTCTGAAGTGGTCAAATAAATTTGGTGACCAAATTAACTATGCCACTTCACTAAGCATAAATAGGTTTATCAGTATTAGTCTTGCCATGACAAAGTATCTCCTTGGTTTATATTCTTATTATCTGTATTGCCTGCTGCCAGTTCTAATACTTGAGTGGCTCCTCTACAGGCACTGCTGCGCCAGGGTTGTAGGTTCCTTTGGATTTTTAGCACCTTATTTTTATTATTGAGGTAGACAATATCAATCGGGTATCTCATGCCTATGGTATGCACTGAGTTACACGGCGAGATCAACATGGCTTGTTCTGTGGTGAGAGGTTTTCGTCCGAGTAAGCCTCTGAGTCGTAACCAGGGAGTGGTTGCAAGAAATACTTCAGTGAGGTGATAAAAAATATTATCACCCTATAAATAATAAAATACATCGATATATCCTTGTGGTTTATTTATAATCGACCGATTATAGTCGCGTAATTTCCGCTCGACGATTAGCCTTTCTTCCTAACAGAAACAACCAAGACATGTCTTGACACTACGAGAGCGTCCATATATGTCTTTATAATTGATATCTTTATTATTGATAGTTATATGGGTTAAAAATCAGCAAAATCTTGCGGGTCTTGTGCAATGCACCAATCCCAGAAAGCTTGGGTCACAGGGGACTCATCACTAGTTTCATCACCGTCAACTAGATCAGCCATTTCAAAGGCCAGATCCATTACCTTTTGATTAATCACATCTCGGAAACTATCATTATCAACCGGGTAAATATCGCGAATAATCTCACGCATAAAACCAGGTAGCTCTTTGTTTAATTGAACTCCTAAAGCCATTCGATCAGCTGAGGGGGCTATCCTTGAGCATTCATCCCATTGGGTGTATTTATTTAGCAGCATTTCATCGTTACTCTTGTCTAGTAGCTCGCTATAAATATTGCTGTCAAAATGCCATGGCTTCAGTTTTTTTCTGTGGCGCTAGTTTGATCGCAAAAAAATAGTGACGTTATCACTAAAGTATATTTGAGATTATAAAAGCACTTGCTTGACATGTTAAAGTCCTGATTATAAAGTTAAATAGTGCGGTTAAACCCCGCACTGTAATAATGAAATTAATTTTCTATTACTGCTTAATTGATGAGCCAGCAGTTGCGTTATACTTATCTAAACCGCCTTCATTAGCTGTAATTGCCATTAGTGCCACGATAATCATATATTCAGTCATACCTACCCTTAAGAGTGGGGACTAGTTAATTTAGGTAGCCTTGACCGTAAGTTAATAGGAGCTGGCCTCGATTATTAATGTGTGCCTTTTTATATATGTTTTGTAAATGCATTTTTATGGTGTTTATCGACACATGTAGTTTGTTGGCGACCTGCTCATTACTCATACCATTGCAAACAAGATTAATGACTTCTTGCTCTTTTCTCGTTGTCGAGGAGATAAGGCTAAGTCGCTCTTTTTTTAATGGAGCTCTGTTTGTGCTTAATATGAAACGTGAAAATGCTTCATTACTGAAACACAAGTTTCCCTCAATTACGTTTGTCAGTTTTTTTAGTAAGTTGTAAGAGCTTTCATTTGAAGGCAAGGCTGCATTAAATCCATATTCAATGAGTAACAATTCATCTTCTACGGTTAATTTGGAGCAAATAGCAATATGCGTTCCAGATTTAAATAAACTATATTCTACTTGTTGTAGATGACTTGATATACAGTCAATGAAGTGTATTAATATTTTCGTATTAGATGTTGTGTTAAACCAGGCTTGAGTGAGGTTTTTATCATTATTTACGCTCAGGTTTAGTAGTCCGGCAGCACTTCTTACAATAATTAAATTTTTGCTTGATTGATTATGGGTAAATAACTCACCATCATACATTTTATTTCCTTATGACATCTGTGCGATGTAGTTCCTTTGTACTAGTATAAATGTGCTATTTTATTTTTATTATAATCTTATGGTTGTGGATTATATATTGAAACTTATTAATGTTGTGACTTTATTATTTATTTATGGACATAAGTATTAGATTTGATATTTGTGTTGATATAACTTAAATGTCTTTAATATATTATTAATCTCATATTAATTTAATGGTTTTTCGCTTGGTATTTTGTCGATAACTTTATATTTGTCAGTGATTTAAAATCTATTGATACAATGTTTTCATAGGGGCTTGGTTTGTAATAATAGTAAAACTGACGGGTTCTATAAGATTAGGTATCAAGGTTTAATCATTTGTATGCGCCAGTCTGGCAGTTTATCTGTTAGGTCTTGGCGGATTTTATTTGCATCGCCTCTGAGTAAAATGTAGGGAGGCGAGGCGAAAATAGACTGAGATATCTGCATTAGCTCCTTGTCGGTCAATTGTTTTATCATCATTTGATTATGAGCTAAATCTTCACTGCTGCGTTTGAGTGTCAGTTGTTTAATATATTCTAGCTTCATAGCGTGTTGAGACTGGATTGTTAGCGTGTACTTACTTCTTTCATAGGTCTTCAATGCTGAGAGTTCGGCGCTGCCTATACCTTGCTCTGTGGTGAGCCCCTGGTGGGCTAAAATACCCGCTACAAATGCACCTGTGTGTTGCACTTGTGTGCTGCCATAATATTTGAGCGTACGTGACTGAGGGTTATCGAAACAGCGGCCATAGATGCCATAGGTGAGTCCTCGTTTTTCTCTTAAATCATAGTAGAGGCGACCGGAAAAACTGCGACCCAACCAATCGGCGAGCAGCTGGCAGCTTAAGGGATGGCTAGATGAAAACTCATTCTTCCAGGTATCAGAATTAGAGGCAGAACTCGAAGCTAAAAGTGGCAACCTATATCCCACTCTCACCTGGGTCTGCACTGCGCTAGGTGCATCTATCAGGTAGAGGACCTTAGCCTTGTTGATAAAAGCCTCAGCAGCTATATCTGTTTCTCGGGCTTCTTTGACTAAAGCCCTAGCGTCTTCTCTTGCTTCGCGCTCTTCTTTAGCCGTGACACTAGCAGACCTAGTTAACCGCTTAGCAAGCCGCTCAGCCTCTTCTATTAAGTCTTCCTGAGTAAGAATAGTGGCTTGGACTGGTTCTGAGACTGGATGATTCGATGGCAGTGACATAAACAGGTGCCATTTAGCGCCTGCTCGCATCTTCTGCTGGAGTTCAGCTAGCGTGTCTAGGGTTAGCTCATCCTGAAGTGTTTGATTGTTGAGAGCCTGATTATAAGGATGCTTATCCCCCAATATTATTTTCGCCCACACTTTATCTATTTCCGCACCGCTATAGGCATTAATGTGCTTATTAAGCTTTAGCTTACGTCGAATATTATCTATATCAATGTGCTCAAATGCAGACCTCTTCCAGCTATCATTGAGTATGCTCAGGGATTGGGGGACCTCTTGACTTGGACAGGCCATTTTTATGCTAATGCTATGCATTCTTGCGCTAATTCGAAGGCTGTCGATACATGAGAGTGAATGCTGACTCGCTAGCCAGAGTGCGCGTTCATTGAGTGCAGTATTGAGAATGTCTATGTTGTTAAAGGGGCGGTCCGAATTAATCAATACCAGCTCGATATAATTAAGCTCAGAGGGGCTAGCCGGGAAGAGGTGCAGGGTAAAATCAGTATTTAGTGAATGAATTTGCGGAGCCCATGTTCCAATCCCTTGGTTCAATTGAGCTTGAGCTGGATGAGATTCTAGGCTTTGAGACTGTGGAAGCTGAGGTTGTCGTTTTATTGGTTGTGATTTATGTAGCTGTGGCGCGCCTTCAAGCTGGTTAAAACTTGGCGTGATAGGGGCTTGCTCGTCGGTGAACACTAACTTTGTCTGCTGGCAGCCGAGAAGCTGCAGTAGTAGTAAGAGGCTAAGCAGGTATCCTACTGAGTTAAGTCGATACTTGTTAAAGCAGATCATAAGACACCATCCTCTAAGCTGTCGGTTAGCCCATGGGGAAGCCATTCCAGTAAGGTTTTTCCCCACCTGATATACCAAGGGGGTAATAAGTCTAGCCTGACATAGCCATGATTAAAGTAGCGACTGGCTACCCTCTGTATATCGGCAGCTGTCACCGCATTTATGCGCTCCCACGGGCCACTAAGAGGAGTTTGGCTGTCTTGGGTTAATGTTGCCGATAGAAGTCTGGCTAATGCTGAAGGGCTATCGACTTGCCTGAGCTTCAGGTTGAGCCATTGAGCCTTCAGCTGGGTTAATTCAGCCTCACTTATTGCTTGGCTGCTTAGCTGATTTATCATCTGCTCAATATTCTTGGCCAGTCTGTCTAGGGAGATCTTGGCCCTGGGGACCATGACTAGGTTGGTAACCCCCATCAGTTCCATAGACAAGGGTATCGAGTAAGTGAGTAGTTGCTCTGGGTCCTGTAGCCCACTCTGCTTGATGATGCTATTTCGATTTTGAAACAGGTAGCCTTCGAGTAAGCTGACGGCAGCAGCATCGGGATGGACTTGTCCTACCGTATGCCAGGCAAGTAATAATGCGGGCCAGGGACCTCGGCTATCGACAATCTCGGCGCGAGCAGATTTATTGTCGAAAATGTATTCCTGGTGGGCCTTAATGGGGCTGACAGGTTTAACCCAGTCACCAAACTGCGATTGAACCCAGTCTGTGGTCTGCGCCGGAAGGCCGCCGACTATGCTGAGCTGCATTGCGTCGGGGCGATAATGATTTTGATGGAACCGGTTTAGGCTCGCTGGAGTCGATTGCGCTATATCTTGCTTAGAGCCAATAACGGCGTGTTGATAGGGGGTGCCTTGCACTTGCTTTAAGAGAAACTCCATCGCCTGACGCACATAGGGCTGATTATCTATGGTGCTAGCCATCTCCTCTAACACGGTTGCCTGCTGGTTGGTGACTGTCTCTTGAGTTAAGGCGGGGCGAATGAAGCGGTCGGCCTCCAGCCATAGGGCAAGTTCGAGTGCTTCGGATGGAATAGTCAGATAGTAGTTGGTGAAATCGAAGAAGGTGGAGGCATTAAATTGACCGCTGAGTGAGCTCATTGTCTGGGCATAGCTATCGCCGGGGGCATTTTTACTTCCCTTAAACAACATGTGTTCAAAAAGGTGCGCATAACCGGTTTGTCCCGACACTTCATCTCTGGAGCCTACACTGAACTGGCTGGCAATAGACACGCTCAAGGTGTTTTCTAAGGCAAGTAATCTGATCTGCAGCCCGTTGTCTAAGGTCTGGTAGTTTATCTTTTGCTCTAGATGGTAAAGAGGCGCTGCCAGCTGATTTAGGTTCAACTCATCAGCTAAGGTGTTTGGGCTTATAAAAGCGCATAGGCACCAACAGCAGGTTAGCAGGCAATATTTTAGACTGAATTCCGTTTTCATTTTATCGCTTAATCTGGCAGTTATAGGCTATTTTATAACAGCTTTTTATCTAGTAGGGTTAGCCTTCTAGGCTCAACTAGCGTTTATTTAAGTCTCAATTTGTTAATTTAGGGGCGAGCATCTGGGGGCAGGTTTAGGCTCGCGGGAGTTGGCTATCTCCCGCTATCTAGTGCAAATTATTTATATAGCGATGGATCATCCTGATTAGGACGTGTCTTGAAGCGACGGTGTAGCCACATATACTGGCTGGGACTGCGATTGATGATGCCTTCGATGATCTTATTGCCTCGCTTAGCATCTATAACCTCATTTTCACCAGGGAAGTTATCTAGGGCTGGCATGATCTCTATGGTGTAGCCTTTATCATCGGCGTTACGGACCACACTGAAGGGTAATACCTTAGCCTTGCCCAAGCGTGCCAAGGTGGTGGCACCTGTGATCGTCGCCGCTTCTTGCATGGCGAAGAAGGGAATAAATGTGGCACTAGAGCGGCCAAAATCTTGATCTGCCGTGTACCAGATAACATCCGGACTGCGAAGGCAACGTATCATCTGCCGCAGATCCCGTTTAGATACCAGAGCCTTATTGGAACGCAGACGTCCCTTGACCTGTAGGTATTCCATCACAGCATTGTTATGGGGGCGATAGACACCTACGCCGGGTTGAAACTGGCCAAATACTCTCGCGCCCATCTCTAGGGGCAGGCAATGTACGGCGAACAGGATAACGCCATGGCCGTCAGAGAGTGTGTTTTCGACATGTTGCTGGCCTTTGATGCTCATGTGGCTTTGCACTTTGGCATCGGACCACCACCAGGCATTGATGGTATCGAAGATGGCCTTACCGGTCTCTTCAAAATTACGGTTCAGCAAGTCTTGTCGTTCACTTGCGCTCATCTCGGGGAAGCAAAGTTCCAAATTACGCTTGGCAGTATTGACTCGACTGCCCATGACGGCTTTCGCTAAGCGCCCTATGAGGCTACCTAGTTTCATCTGTATCGATAGGGGCAGCAGCTGTGTCAGGCGCATCAAACCCACACCGAACCAGAGTAGCCAATATTTGGGGTGAAATAGATGAGTCGAAAATTGGGCTTTTTCTACCACGGAAAACTCTAAAATTAAAAAAATTAGCGCTCATTCTAACGTAATTAATCTGGTAAAAGTTGAAAACTTGCCGAATATTGCCACTGATACTGGTCAATAAAATTAGGTACAATCGAGGATTAATTCTACAGATTAAGATACGCGTGTTATGAAGGTTTCTCTGGGTGTATTTGCAAAATCTAAATTCATGCTTGGTAGGGGCTATTTGAGCATTGAAGTCATCAGCGACAATAAGGTTGAATTGTGATTTTACTGGCACTGGTTTTTAGCTCCAGCTTTTATTGGAGTGATGTTGGCTCTAAGCAAGCACTTGTGTGTCAGGTGACAGAGTTGGAATCATGCCTGACTCACTTGCCTGCTAAAGTCAGGCAACAATTGCCGCCAACTATCGATAGCCTTAATCATGCAATGGCTCGAAGAGGGGCCATGGTGTTACCTCTGGTAGATACAGATATATCGGGCCTGATACTCATCTCACCTTCTCAGATCCCAGATTCGATATTAGTGGAACTCTCAGGGAAACTGCATTCTTTCCCCTTAGTTGAGCAGCCAAAATTGACTCTATGGCATGAACTCGGTCATCTGCAAGGGGGAGATTTAGTAGATAAGGGATTGATGGGGGAGCTTAGCGATTATCAACATGAATGGGTGGCTGACTGCTATCTGGTCTGGCGCTCGGCGAGAGAAAAGCAAGGCTTGGATTTAGCCTGGCAGCAATATCACAGAAGAAATATCGATGTGATGAAAGATGTGTCTTTTATGTCTCATTGGACTGTGCCTGTGTTATCTCAGCTGTTAAGCCGTTATAGCCTAGAGGAGTTAAATCAGTTTGAAACATTCGCAGCTTTGATGAGTGATTTCTTGCCACAAGTAAAACAAGCAAACCAAGATACTCTGGATGAGTTTTCCAGCTTAATACATAGAAGTTTCAGTACTCAGGCATCCTTACATCTTCCCAGTTATATCTATTGGCGTAAACCTGCCCTGCGACGTTATTTCGAGCCCAGCTTAGTGAGCTTGCTTGGAAGAGATGGCGCTAACCTTTGGCTTAAAGATAAAAGCCTGTAAGCGGGATTTTTAAGCTGAATGTTTTTAAGTCGAATAAGTGATTCTAGATAGTCTGTATGGGTTCTCCTACTTCTCCTACTTCTCCTACTTCTCAAATCGGTATATGACTCAATAACTAAGTATGTTACTTACTCAGTAAGCAGGGATGTTTAAGCTGAATGCCTTAATTCGAATAAGTGGTTTGAGATATTCAGGATAAGTTATCTATTCTTCTTGCTTCTCTTGCCTAATAGCATCTGGTTAATCGAGCTAGGTATCTAGTTACAGATTTGATATGACCCCGGTAAAGTGGACACGGATTTTCAAGCTGAACCTTAGCTGAATAAGTATTCGATATCTCATTAATAAGCTTAGTTACTCAGGTATTAACCTAACTGGTTTGATAGCATCTATTTGGGCTATAAGGTACCAAACTAAGATTAGGGGAGCTGTCATGGCTAAACGTTCGAAAGCGCAAACAGAGCTAACAATAAAGCAGATTTTGGATGAGGCGTTACAGCAAGTTTTATCCATCGGCTATGAGTCTATGTCTTATACCACCTTGTCAGAGGCGACCGGTATCAGTCGCACAGGCATCAGCCATCATTTTCCTCGTAAACTTGAGTTCTTGATACGATTAGATGCCGATATAGTGGGACTCTTTATTCATGAGTTGGATTTTTCGACACCCGCGGCATTAGAGGGCTCTTGGATGAAGGCGCTGAAAAATCATCGTTTTTGCGCCATCCTACGTCTATTTTTTAGTTTGTGTGGTTATTCCGGTAAAGATACCAGTCTGTTTAAGGCGATCGATATCGCCAGAGATAAGGCTATATCAAGCTTGGGCTTAAAAGGTGAGGGTGTATTCAATGATCTGCTGGGGAGGAGTGCCGTGGTATTGCTCTCCAGAGACTATGGTATTGAGGTAGAGGCTGCATAGCTAGTTAGACATAAAAGGTGCTAGTTGCACCTTTTTTATTTAATGCTTCGACTCAGGTCATCTCGCATTATCAATGGTTACGTAGCACCAAGCTAGGGTTAAAGTTTATATGACCCTCACTGTCTATGGTAACCAGCAGACCATCTTGTCTCGCCACTGCGGTGTTTTCATTCTTAGATTGTCTTACGAATAACAGTTGGTAGCCAAGTTTTGCCAAGGTATAAAACGCAAATCTTTGGGCCGTAGATAGCTTATGCCAATGTTGGTCTATATGAGCCTGAGCTATCCTTCTATCATCGAAGTCAGTGAAAGAACTGATGGCAGATGTTTGCATATTAACAACTCCTTGTTATTCACTCATGGGCATCCCTGAATGCAGACTCAATATAACCAGTTGGCGATATTTTATGCAAGTTGGTTTGTGGTTTTTTGGTCGATGGACGGAGAACACAATGTTCTATTATCAGAAAGGAGCCTTTTTCACATTTATTTCAGTTGGTTAATCATGGTCTCTATTATGGTTTCATTTGTAAAGCTTAGGGTGTAGGCCTAGTAGATATGTGGCAGCTCAGCTATCCTCCCGTGAGTTTTAGTCCAATCGACTCAATAAGTGCGATGGGCTATGTATTTACTGAGCGAATGTTACAAATAAGGAGTGTTACAGAATATGGAGATCAAACCTAAGCCTCAACCGGCTAACGAACCGCTAAAACGTTTCCCGCAATTAGATAATCGTGAACTGGTAAAAACCAGCTTTTGGATTAGCCAGGTCTTTATGATTATCGCGACTATAGTCGGTGTCTATCTCGCGGCCCAAGAAGGTCTGTCTCAAGCGCTGGCCTTTGATAATTTGACCAATAAACAGAATAACTATTACTTGCGTCATGCACTTTACGATGAAGTCAGTGATAACGTTAATATCATCAATGATTATGCTGACTTGATATCGGAGACATCCCCCCATGACATCAAGGCCGTACATCCAAGCATGGCCACCTTTATCTGGGATAACATGCGATTTTCTGCCTATACCTTAGAAACTCCAACCAAGATATTGTCTGAAACTAGGCGCTTCTATATGGGGGCTGATGAGATTATCACTAAGGTTGAGACGCGCTTCTATGGGGCTAAATTTGGTGCCGAACAGCTTAAGAAGCTGACTATTAAGGTATCGGAGCAGACGTTGCCGTCATTGAAAGAGAACTATTTAGCACTAGCGCTAGAACTGAAACAAGCAAAAATCATCGTCGAATAAAAGGATTTTAAGATGAGTATGAAATGCCCTGGGTGCAGTGCTACCCAAATGAAAGTGTATGACTTTCATGGTGAGGAGGTCGATAGCTGTCAAGACTGTGGTGGTATTTGGTTTGAAAATGGAGAGCTTAACCGTGCCCTATCTAAGGCTGATAATGGTGACGACAGTGTCCGTGTCGAAGAAACTTTAGGCCAACATTTAGGCGGCTCTAATCGTCAATGTGATCAATGTGACAGTGCCATGGCGCGTTACTACCTAATGGATGGATATCAGATAGAGGTCGATGTTTGTCACAGCTGTAGCGGTGTTTGGATTGATGAGGCTGAAAGAACTAAAGTGGTGCAATCACCCAGAGTGAAAGCCCTATTATCCGAGTTGGATGCAAAAATTAGCACTAAGACCTGGCTGTTTCAGTTTCTTTCGCAGATGCCGGTTGAATTTAATATTAAACCTAAGCGCCGCCCAGTAATAACTTACCTTTTACTTGCCTTGAATATCATGATTTTTGCCGCCTATGGCTTCAATTATGAGATGACAGATCGCGTATTCGATAACTTTGCCATGCGAGCCAGCGATATTGTCGACGGTAATCATGTCTGGACCTTGTTGAGTCATATGTTCCTCCATGGTGACTTGATGCATCTGGCTGGCAACATGTATTTTCTTTATGTGGTGGGTGACAACTTAGAGGATTCTTTAGGCCGTATGCGATTCTTAGGGCTTTATCTCTTATGTGGTTTTGCCGCTGCGGCAGCCCAGATTATGGCTGATCCGACTTCGGGTATCTATATGGTAGGTGCAAGCGGGGCTATCGCTGGTTTATTTGGCATGTATCTACTGTGGTTCCGTCATGCCAGCCTGACTTTCATGTTTGTTATCTATCAGAAGAAATTGAGTCCCATGGCATTTTTTACCATTTGGCTAGCCTTTAACATTCTCGGTATGCTGATGGCTGGAGAAGGCGTGGCCTATTGGGCGCATATCGGCGGTTTTGCTGCCGGGCTTGTCATAGGCTTACTGATGAAACATAAGGTTATGGAGACTAATCCTATCTTGGCCATGCTCAACGAACCTGAAGTTAAAGTGACCAGATAAACATATTTCAGGACGGGACACTCTAAGTAATAGAAAAGGCTGCAGTTGCAGCCTTTTCTATTACTGGTTTCGAGTCTTGTTTTTACACTGCCACTATGGACAGTTACTTTAATAGTGATTTTCTGATTGAATTCCCGATTATTTTTCCGGTTGAGTTTTGATTAAAGAGCTTGTTTATGCTGATAAGCAACGAGCCATAGTCTTATAAAGGTATGCAAAAAATATGGATATGAAAGAATGCCTCTGGTCGCAAAAGAGTGCAGAAGAGCCTATTACTGTGATTGTTGGTGGTGGTGTTTCCGGCCTCTATGCCGCATGGAAATTAGGAGCAGCAGGTAAGAGAGTTGTATTAGTGGAAGCTTCTCCTGACCGCATTGGAGGAAGAATTGAAACCATAGAGTTGGAAGGGTTTACCGCCGAATTTGGTCCAATGCGTTTCGAGCCCACATTGCAACCTACCTTTGATAACCTGATTAAGTCTCTGGATATCGAATATATAGACTTTGTTGGCCCAACAGCTGAAAAAATGGAGTTTCCTAAGTACGACGTACTCCCGGAAGAAAGTGACATGGACGCCCTGACACTTTTAAAAAGAGGCATCATGCTTATCATGGGGCAAGAGCCAAACGATCAGGATTGGATAGATAAGCAAACGGAAGACGATTATCGACGCTGGAGAAAACATCAGAAATTAAAAGGCCGGAATTTATGGCAAATGGGCTTTTGGAATGCATTAAGTGCCGATGGGGTACTCAGCCATCAGGCGCTAATGAAGGTGAGAGACACGGGCACTTTCTACCATATGATCCCGGAAAATCTCAATGCAATAGAATGGATAATTTGGTGGATGCGTGCATTGAAAACTGTGGGCCAAGACCTAGTCAGTATAAAAGGCGGCACAGCAAAAATAACCGATACCTTGTTGTCTAAGCTACAAGCCATGCCTAATGTTGATATATTTCAAGGATATGAGCTGCTTTCATTTAATGAATGTCATGAACAGCAGCAATATATTGAACTGTTTTTTAACCACCGCCGGGAAAAAGTGAAGGCTTACGCAGATAGGTTGATCTTGGCCTTGCCGCAACTGCCATTGAAAAAACTGGGTCGCTCACTTCCGCCACATGTCGAGGACTTGCTTGATACCGTAAATGGTTTTGCCATGCTGAAAATCTTTTTTGTCACCGACACCCCTTGGTGGAATTACGACCAAAAACCACAACAATACTCTAATAGAATGCCCACTCGAGAGTTGCATTATTATCGCCGTGACAACGCAGAAGAAAGCGATGGTTACGGTATGGTTATGCTTTACACCGACAGGCCAGCGACCGAGTTTTGGCGACATTATGTGGTCGATCAAAATAATCATGATCGCGCAGAAATGGACAAGAATAACGAACTGGTCAATGAGTTTGCTAAATTTATTGCTCGGGATGTTAAGCATGAACTCACCTCTGATGACAGTGGCAAGCCACTGAATCTGACACCTTATGCCATAGAGCTTTTCTCCAATGCAACATTGGATGAGGCGGCTGAGATGATTCGTCGCTCGATTATTACCTATGGTATTCATGACTGGGCTTGTGAGCCTTTTGGTGCAGCGAATCATGGTTGGAAACCTAATGTGCAGTCATGGAAGGTCCAGCAAACGCTAAAAAGCTTCTCTCTTGGCTCGGGCCGCAATAACGTTCATATTTGTGGTGAGGCATATTCCGATTATCACGGATTTGTGGAAGGTGCCCTGAACTCAGTCCACCTGGTTATTGATGATCTACTCGAGGCATAAATGTTTCACTTGGTTTGAGGTTCGTTGCCTTGAATAAGTGTTTATAGTGTCATGAGTTAGATGTCGAAAAAGAGCTAGGGCGATAAAATCGCACTAGCTCTTTTTCGTTTCAATCAGTTATGACTATCTATTAGCAACTATTAGAAGTGCCACTGTAGGTATAAGGCCTGATAGTTACTGCCGCCACCGATTCGGCCAAAGGCTGAGCTCTTCTCATAGATGCCAGATCTGTGGTGTATGCTGTAACCCATCCACATCTTGTCCATGGCGCGGCGATTAAACAGGTCACCCATATTCACATCTAAGGAAAAATTCAGATAGTTGAGTAGTTTGGATGGCCTATAACCTTTCTCTTCCAGCTCAGAGCCTTCTATATAGGTGACACTAGAAGTATAGGATAGACCCTCAGCTACGCCCAGACGCCATCTTGGGCCTAATTCAAAGGTATAGAAGGCCTTAATGGCAACAACACCTTCGGCCAAATTATTCTGTACTTGAGAGTCGTGGTGCCACACTAAGCCAGGAGTGAAGTAGAGCTCTATGGGAAAGTTAAATAGGCTGTCGGTGAGACGGGTACCGTAGAAAACTGAGGTGAGTTGATTATTGTAAGGATCTGTCTGGGTCTGCCAAGAGAAGATCGCGCTCAGGTTCGAAGGCGTGGCCCAGCCATGTGCAAGCTGTATAAACTCACCATCGCTAGCATCAGAGGCTCTTGATTCGGACTTAGTCGTCTTATTCTTAATGCTTTTATTACTGAAGTCAGGAAAGAAACCTAAACCGAGAAAGGATTCAAATTGATATTGAGTATCTAAGGTCGGCAGGTTAGCTGTTTCGTTATCGATGCGGCCTAGATTAAACTGTCCAAGTAGATACAGGTTGCTATAGAGGTGATACCTAGCTTTAACTCCCATATTAAATTCAATACCTGCACCGACCTCATATTGATCTAAGCCGTAATAGTGTTGGCTAAAATCGGCGCTCTTCCAATGCAACTCAACATAGGGATTAAGATACCAGTCTCTGGTCTCCCAATGATATTGAGTTCGGGTATAGCCATAGCTACGTTTATTCGAGTCAGACATGAAGGCGGTATCAAACTCCCAGGCGTCATGGAGGAATCTATACTGGATGCCAAAGTCGAAAGCCTGAGATTGAGATTTATTCTGTAGCTCCTGAGGTATGTCGACGAAACGAAAGCGAGTATAGAGGTTAACCTGATGCTCATCATTGTTCCAAAGATGTACCCCAGCTTCCATCCCATTGATGAAGACATAATCGTTACGGTATTTTATCAGTGGTAGCACATCGTACACTTCGTCATCGTCTACAGCATAAGGAATATCGCCTTTTCTTACACCAATTCCCAGCCCCCAATTTTCGCTCTGGAATTGTGTGGCATAGATCTTAGGCTGGGGGGCATCTGGCTGAATCGCTTCTGGGTCAATGCTCTGGGATGATTGTGCCAGTCCGCTAAACAGCGCGAGAAATAAGGCCAGAGGCTGAGAACGCATAGGTGAAGACGATAGGAGTAAACAATGATTATTCATAGATTTTTTAGAGGTCTTTATCTGGCTAGCATCAAAATGAAAACAGAAAGTAAAAAAAATATTCTCTCTTAACTTATCTGTATCTGTGCTGAATGCAATCACTGTTTAATCTATTTTCTAGTCTCTGTGTTCAAATAAAAACCGCTCTATATTCCAAAAAGGTATTAAAAATCAGATTTTATTCTTTTTTGCTTTTCTTTATAGGCGCTAAGCTAACTGACATTACACTGATATAGGGCCGTACCCATGTTGTTAAAAGAGCTTTCATCATTCGCTTCGCCACTGTCGTCAGGGCAGGTGGATAAGTTAAAGCAGCTCACCGCTGAGCTGAGTGCCGTGCAACTTGCGTGGGTAAGTGGATATTTATCTGCTACTGCCGAGCAAGGGACCAATCTTCTTGGTAGCGAAACCGCAGCTCAAAGCGATCCGGCACAGACCATTACAATTCTATACGGTAGCCAAACTGGTAACGGTCGAGGAGTAGCAAGCGAATTAGCCGCTAAGGCCCAAGCTCAAGGGTACGCCGTTAACCTAGCTTCTATGGGGGATTACAAGGTCCGTCAACTGAAGCAAGAAACCATATTACTGGCTGTCGTGAGTACTCACGGTGAAGGCGAAGCGCCCGATGATGCTATCGAATTGCATAAATTCCTGGCATCTAAGCGAGCGCCTAAATTAGAAAACTTAAACTATTCGGTGTTGGCTCTGGGGGATTCGAGTTATGAATTCTTCTGTCAGACAGGTAAAGACTTCGATGATCGCCTATCTGCATTAGGCGCTAAACCACTCCAGACTCTGGTTGAGTGTGATGTCGACTATGAATCTGCCGTTGAATTGTGGCAAGAGAGCGTGTTAGAAGCCGTTAAGCCGCTCATCGAAACCTCAGGTGCGAGTGTCGTTTCACTGTCCGGTTCCGGTATTCCTGGCGCTGCAGCGAGTGAGTTCACTAAGCAGAAACCTTACACTGCCGAACTTCTCGTGAGTCAGAAGTTAACCGGTCGTGAATCGGATCGTGATGTACGCCATGTCGAAATCGACTTAGGTGAGTCAGGACTGAGCTATCAAGCCGGTGATGCTCTGGGGGTATGGTTTACCAATACAGAAACCTTAGTCGAAGAGTTATTGACTAAATTATCCCTGGACGGCGATGAAGCCGTAACCGTGGGCAAGGATACCTTGTCTCTCAAGCAAGCGTTAATCGAGAAGAAAGAGCTGACTCAGCTTTATCCCGGTCTGGTTAAAGATTGGGCCGCACTTAGCGGTAATGCCGAGCTGCTGAGCATCAGCGATGACAAAGCCCTGACTCGTCAGTTTGTACTGAATCATCAGCTAGCTGATCTAGTCACAAATTACAGCGCAGAAGTAACCTCTACCCAGCTGTTAGCCATGCTTCGACCTATTACACCTCGTTTGTATTCCATAGCATCGAGTCAGTCAGAGGTCGAGTCCGAGGTACACTTGACCGTTGCTTTAGTCGAGGATGAAAGAGAAGGAGGCGCAAGATTTGGTGGCGCTTCACAGTTCCTGTCTCAAGCGCAAGAGGGCGCTGAAGTTAAGGTTTACGTCGAACCTAACAAGCATTTCAGACTACCTGAAAATCCAGAGACTGCCGTGATCATGGTAGGGCCGGGTACAGGTATTGCACCGTTTAGAGCCTTTATGCAGGAGCGTGCAGCTCAAGGCATCGAAGGCAATAGCTGGCTTATCTTCGGTAATCCACATTTTGAGCAGGATTTCCTCTATCAAACAGAGTGGCAGCAATATCTGAAAGATGGCTCCCTGTCGCGCATAGATTTAGCTTTCTCAAGAGACCAAGCCCATAAAATCTATGTGCAGCACAGAATTGCCGAGCAAGGTGAAGAGTTATGGAAATGGCTCGAATCAGGCGCGCATTTCTACATCTGTGGTGATGCCGAGCGTATGGCGAAAGATGTGCATCAGGCCTTGTTGGATATTGCGGTGAAGTTTGGCGGTAAAACCGAGGAGGAGGCCGAGGCCTACTTTGAGCAATTACGCAGTGACAAGCGTTATCAGAAAGACGTTTATTGATATTTAGAAGCCTTGCCGGATCTGAATATCCGGTAATGAGATCTTCTGTTTAAACCTAATATAAGATGCGATGCCTATTTAGAGCGTCGCACGAGAGATGAGTGAGGCGATAGCCATGTCAGAAAATAAAAATGCAGAACAAGCAGAGCCATTATCAATTAATGAGCATCTTAAAACCGACAGTAATTTTCTGAGAGGCACGATTCAGGAAGGCTTAGATACGGCTGTTACAGGATCTTTTAGTGAAGGCGATCAGCAGTTGATCAAATTCCATGGTTTTTACCAGCAAGATGATCGCGATCTAAGAAATGAGCGTAAAGAACAGAAACTAGAGCCGCTTTATAGCTTTATGCTACGGGCACGTGTTGCCGGTGGTGTGTGTACTCCGGATCAGTGGCTGGGTGTCGATGAAATAGCGTCAACCTTGACCAGCTCTAACAGCATACGCTTGACCACACGTCAGACATTTCAGTATCACGGCATCTCTAAGCGTAACCTAAGAGCCTTGATCCAGAGTCTGGACAGTAAGGCGCTGGATTCGATTGCCGCCTGTGGTGACGTCAACCGTAATGTCATGTGTAATCCAAACCCAGTAGAGTCTCGCTTACACGAGCAGGCGTTCTACTGGGCCAAGAAATTGTCGGATAACTATTTGCCACGCACTAAGGCTTATGCAGAGATTTGGCTTGGAGATGACAAGCTTGCCACCAGTGAAGGTGATGATGTCGAGCCTGTATATGGTAAGACGTATCTGCCGCGTAAGTTTAAGATGGCCGTTGCCGTACCGCCAGATAATGATGTAGACGTATACACCAATGATCTGGGTTTTATCGCGGTAGCGGAAGAGGGCGAGCTTATCGGCTTTAACTTGGTGGCTGGTGGCGGTATGGGCTCAACCCATGGTGAAGTGCAGACTTTTCCACGTCTAGCCGATGATTTTGGCTATATTAAGGCCGAAGATACATTGAAGTTTGCCGAGGCCATATTAAAAGTTCAGCGTGACTGGGGTAACCGCTCTAATCGTAAACTTTCGAGACTAAAGTACACCATAGTCAAATATGGCTATGAGGTATTTAAGGCCGAAGTAGAGAAGCGTGCCGGGGTTAAATTTGAGCCCAAACGTGATGTGGTCATCGGCGATCGCGGTGATCGTTATGGCTGGATAAAAGGTGTAGATAATCAGTGGCACCTGACGCTATTTATCGAAGGCGGGCGCATCAAGGATTTACCCGGTCAGCCGTTACAAACCGGATTAAGGGAGATTGCCAAGATACATAAGGGCGATTTCCGCATGACCTCTAATCAAAACCTGATCATAGCCCGTGTTGCTGCAGAGGATAAGGCCGAGATAGAAGCCTTAGCCCGTAGCCATGGTCTGATGGGGAAATTGATCACAGAAACAAGAGGCCGCTCAATTGCTTGTGTTGCACTGCCAACTTGTGCCCTCGCCATGGCTGAAGCCGAGCGTTATTTCCCGGACTTCCTGACGAAAGTAGAGTCATTGCAAGAGAAGCATGGCTTCTTGAATCAAGGCATTGTCATCCGTATGACAGGTTGTCCTAACGGTTGTGCCAGACCTTTCGCGGCCGAAATTGGCCTAGTAGGTAAGGCGCCGGGTCGCTATAACCTATATCTGGGCGCGAGCTTCGAAGGTACACGTTTAAATAAACTCTATCGCGAGAATATTCAAGAAGCAGAGATCTTATCTGAGCTTGATACCTTGTTCGCCAGATATGTGGGTGAACGGGAAGAGGGCGAAACCTTTGGTAATTTCACGGTACGCATAGGCGTCGTGGCAGCGGTAATTGATGCCGCTAAGGATTTTCATGGACAGAGTAGTAATGCCTGAATTAAACACTCAGGTTGAATCGGTGGTATCTGCACAAGAGCTGTTAGCCCTGTTAAGCGCGCCGGCAGTCGAGCAGAAAAGCGAGCTTGAGCGTATCAATGGCTTCCTCGAAGAACTGACTCCTAGGCAAAGAGTGGCCTGGGGGTTGAAGTATCTCCCTGGTAACCACGCATTATCATCGAGCTTTGGTATTCAAGGCGCGGTGATGTTGAATCTGGTTAGCACTGAGAAGCCGGATATCCCGGTGATCTTGACCGATACCGGTTACCTTTTTCCGGAAACCTATCGGTTTATCGATGAGCTGAGTGAGCGTTTGTCGTTAAACCTTAAGATATTTGCCTCACCTATGACCCCTGCCTGGCAGGAGGCGCGTTTTGGCCAGTTATGGGACAAAGGTCTAGAGGGTTTAGACCAATATAATCGTATGAACAAGGTCGAGCCAATGCAGCGAGCTCTGGATGAGCTGGATGTTGGTACCTGGTTTGCGGGCTTGCGTCGCAGTCAATCAAGTACCCGAGAGGCTCTGCCTATCTTAGCGATTCATGGATCACGCTATAAAATCTTACCAATTTTGGATTGGAGTAATAAGCATGTGCATGAATACTTAACTGAGCATGATCTGCCTTATCACCCACTTTGGGAGAAGGGCTATGTATCTGTTGGTGATACGCATTCCAGCAAGCCATTAGAGCTAGGTATGAGTGAAGAGGAAACGCGTTTCAACGGCCTCAAACGCGAATGTGGCCTGCATTTCGAGATATAGCAGCAAGGTTATGCATTGGTTTCGTTAGCGGCGATACGCATTCCAGCAAGCCATTAGAGCTAGGTATGAGTGAAGAAGATACTCGTTTCAACGGCCTTAAACGTGAATGTAGCCTGCATTTTGAGATATAGCAGCTAGGTTATGCATTGGTTTCGTTAGCGGCGATACGCATTCCAGTAAGCCATTAGAGCTAGGTATGAGTGAAGAAGATACTCGTTTCAACGGCCTTAAGCGTGAATGTAGCCTGCATTTCGAGATATAGCAGCTAGGTTATGCATTGGTTTCGTTAGCGGCGATACGCATTCCAGTAAGCCATTAGAGCTAGGTATGAGTGAAGAAGATACTCGTTTCAATGCTCTTAAGCGTGAGTGTGGCCTGCATTTCGAGATATAGGCCAGAGGCTCTAGTGCTAACTTTAGTCGGTAACAGAATGAGGGCCAGATGATCTGGTTCTTATTATGTCTGCTTTTTTCAAGGTGACTGATCAGTTTGTCCATATTTATGTTCTGCTGCGTCAATATTGCTTTCTAGCTTCTGCATCATAGCCGCTGATTTTATCTATCTAATATAATGAGGAAAACAAGCCGAACATTATACTTAGGTAGTATTTTATAAAGATTAATACAAGTTTACGCACAAACTTATGCACAGGCAAAGGAACTAGTCTATAGTCAGGAGTTCCCGTAGATGGTTTTGGAATGTCGTTCTGTATAAGTGTCTATTGTTAGGGTTATCCAATAATTCTTGGACTCAATGACTTTTAGATCTTGCTTGAGCTTGTTGTCACCCTTGTGATGATACTCAAGTCGCAGACGGCCTCAGAGCCTGTTCAACTCTCGTTTCCTGTCTTATTGGAGGCGATATGTAGTTTTGGTTGGCTTGTTAGCGCCTGCTTAATCAAAAGCTGTTTCCCCTGAATAGCCCGATGCGGCTATTCAGGCTTAGCTTGCCAACGATAAAAATCACCACAGCCCATATCTAGATCTTGCCCTAAACATCTCATCTGTTTGTTAGGCCTATATTTGTTAATCTATTCCAAAGACTAGGTTCAAGGACCTGTTGCTATACATGGAGAGTAATTTTTGGCTGTCGATAATAAGAGAATACGTATCGGAGTGATTGGCTTTGGTACTATAGGTAAATATGTAGTAGATGGTGCGCTGGCACACAATGAGTTTGAGGTGGTCGCTATCTTTGACCCCAGCTTATTATCTGTATCTGCTGAGTTTATGTCCGCAGAAAAATATAGACACATAAGCTTGATGGCCTCGGCTAATGAACTGGTTGCATACCAACAAGTTGATCTGGTTTATATCGCTACACCTCCTGCAACACACATCGAATATTGTCGTCTGGCCCTGGCTCAGAGGAAGGCTATATGGTGTGAGAAGCCCCTAAGTGTCGATCTTATGGCTGCTAAGAAGTTAGTCGAAGAGCTTGAGGCTTCTGGACTCGTGTCTGCCGTGAATCTGTCATTAGCCAGCAGCCCAATTTTAGATAAACTAGTGTCACTCACAATGGAAGAAGAGCATGGCGCAGCTCAGCAAGTAGAGATGAGGTTTCACTATAGTGAGTGGCCGAGGCATTGGCAGGTTGGCGCAGCCAGCTGGTTAAGTTCCAGGGAGCAGGGCGGCTTTCTTCGTGAGGTGTTCTCTCATTTTGTATTTTTACAGCATCGCCTATTTGGTGAGATGAAGCTGACGAATTGTCAGATCTCTTTTGCCGCTGGGGGCTGCGAAACTTATGTGATGGCCCAATATCTTTGTGGCTCTCTTCCCGTCAGAGTCTGTGGTGGTATTGGTGGAGTCGCACCGGACACTAACGAGTGGACCTTATTCACTGACAGGCGCGCCATTCGATACTCAGATTGGAATAAATTGAGCATGGGAACTCAGGAATCTTGGTGGGATGTAGACATAGGTCAAGTGGGGAGCTCAGTTTTATTACAGTTGGATGAAGTTGCTAAGATGATGAGGGGGAAACCTCATAAACTGGCTAGTTTCAGGGAGGCTTTAGCCGTTCAAGTTGTCGTGGAACAGACCTTAAATTCAAGCTGCTAAAGGCCGCTTGTGTTAGTTGTTGGGCCGGCTTTAACCGGGGCTCAACCCCCTCGTATAGAGAGGATGACGCTGTGCTATCACGGCTAAGCCTGTCGAATAGGCGTAGCCGTGTGCGAAGCGATAGCCTGTCTTGTGAGTTTTGAACACCTTTTTTCCTACAGATATAGTATATTAGGTACTTTAATGTCAGGGCGTTTTCAACATCCAGCAAATACTAATTTCGGTCTATAAAATGGAGTTTAATGAATGAAAAAAATACTAATCGCAGCGGCTGTCGTTGCCGTCGGTGCTGGCGGGTATTGGTTTAATCAGCAGTCTGAAGAGGGAGTAAGTCAGTCTAATGAAGTATTGGCTTCGGTACCCGCAGACACGCCTATTTTTTCGGGACAGCTAAAGCCTTTCCCTATCAAGTCTTATATCAACTCAATGAGTCAAAGTTACAAGACCTATCCAAAGGAGATGTTTGCCGAGTTAGAGCAGTCTGATGATGCTAAGGCCAAGTTTTTTGTCAGCTTGAGTAAGGCCTATATGGATAGTCTGGATAGCGGTCAAAAGTTCGTGACTACTTTTGGTTTAGCCGATGATATCAAAAGCTATTTCTACACTTTAGGCTTGTTACCTGTACTCAAACTCGATGTCCAGAAGCCTGAGGCCATATGGGCCCTGTTGGATAAGGCGGAAAAGGACAGTGGCTTCAGTCACCAGATGAAGACCTTGAAGGGTCTCTCTTATCGTTCATATACCTTAACCGATGCAGGTGATGCCGAGCCAATCGAGTTACTTGTTTCACAGCAAAATGGCTTGTTAACGATCACCTTGAATGCATCTATGCTTGCCGAAGAGACGCTTGAAACGGCTCTTGGCATCAATCCTGTGACGCCTTCCCTTGCGGATTCAAAGGTATTACAAGATATCATTAAAGCCCATGGTTTTAGCAATGAAGCCGTTGGCTTCGTCAATCACCAAGAGTTAGTTAAAGCCATCACCACCCAAGATGGTAATTTACTGGCGCGCCAGGTGACGGCTATTTTCGCTCAAGTGGGAGAAGACCCACTGTTGGAGCTTCGTACTCCTGAGTGTCATAGTGAGTTTACGGCTATTGCCGCCAATTGGCCGCGAACCGTATTTGGTTTGAATAGTGTTTCCATAGAAGATAATGAGAGCAGCCTGGATTTCTCTACTGTGATCGAGAGTAAAAACCAGACATTTCTCAATGCACTTAAAAGCATGCGTGGCTTCATTCCTGAATATGTGAAGAACAGTCGTGATACCGTATTTTCCATGGGCCTGGGCATAGAGTTAAATCAATTAGTCCCAGCATTAACTGCCGTATGGGATGAGATGCTACAACCTCAATACCAGTGTCAGGTTTTGCAAGAGTTTCAGCAAGAGATGTCGGGGCAAAGTCCAGCCATGTTAGGCATGTTTACCGGAATGGCAAATGGGGTTCATGGCATAAGTGCTGCACTTATTGATTATAAGTTTACCGAGCAAGCCCCAGGCGCACAGGGGGAACCAAGTTTAGAGAGTGTCGATGCTATTGTCAGCCTGTCTGCAGATAACCCGAGTATCTTGTTTAACATGGTTAAACCTTTTGCACCTGAACTGGCCAACATTAAATTGCCACAAGATGGTAGCCCAATCGATTTATCCCACTTGTTACCCCTTCCGCCCGAATATGGCATATCTCCTAAGCTGGCGTTGAAAGGTAAACATCTAGTCCTGTATACCGGGGACAAGGCCGAGATTGTGGCTAATAAGCTGGCTGATGAAAAAGTAGATAATAACGGTTTATATAGTGTCTATCTGGATTACAGTAAGGTGTTTGCGCCGATTTTTAGTCTGGCAGAGATGACTGGCGAGCCATTGCCGGAAGAATTTTCCATGATGAAGGATTATAATATGCAAGTGCAGATGGGTCTGGACATCAATGACCAGGGCATAGTATTCGACTCCTACATGAATAACAAAGCGGCACCCGGTGGTGAGTAACCCTTAGTTTAAAGCAAATCAAGAGCCAGCCTTGCTGGCTCTTTTTATGCCATATCAATCGATATAACTGACGGTATTAAACTGTAATAAATAGATTTATAAGGTGGAGGTAATAAGTGGTCATTGCTGGACTGTTTTTAAAAGCAAATGAAGTGAGAATGGTAAGCCTGAGTGGTACGCGTGAATCCCATGAGCTTGTGGCACCTAAGATAAATAAGCTAACCCTGAATAAGAATCCTACTCAGGAAGAGGTCAGCCAGTTTGCGGCAGAGGTAAAGGCCTATTGCGACGAGCATCAGCTTGATAAAATCGTCATGAATAGACGTGCCAGTAAAGGCCAAGGCGCCGGCGGAGCTGGGACCTTTCTGATGGAAGGGGTTATATTAGCCACTGCGTCTGTGAGTATTGATCTCGTTCATCCGGCCACTGTCAGAGCGACCGATAAGCGAACTAACACGCTAAAAGATCTAAAGCCTAAAACGGTTGATTTAGGTAAGGCCTATGATTTGGCATTTGAGTTGTTAAATTAAATAAATTAATCTAAGCTTTTGAAATAAAGTGTAATTGTATCAATTGCGCTGGTGGGTTTAGCTTTTTTTAATCAGCTGGTACCCATGAAAATCTGGTTTAATATTCCATCTAAGGCCTAAGTAAGGTATAACGGCGCTATGAAAATACCGAAACGCATTCAGCCTCTCGTCGATGAAGGCTTAGTTGATGAAGTCCTTCGCCCCTTGATGAGTGGCAAAGAGGCCGATGTTTATGTTGTTCGCTGTGGCGACGATGTACGTTGTGCCAAAATTTATAAAGAAGCCGAGAAGCGTAGCTTCAAACAGGCAGTGCAATACCGAGAAGGCAGAAAGAGCCGTAACAGCCGTCGAGCTCGAGCCATGGAGAAGGGCTCGAAATTTGGCCGTAATGAGCAGGAGAATTCCTGGCAAAATGCCGAAGTCGATGCCTTGTTTCGCTTAGCTTATGCTGGCGTGCGAGTCCCGCAGCCCTACGGCTGTTTCGATGGTGTGCTCTTGATGGAGCTGATAACCGACGATCAAGGATATGTAGCGCCAAGACTCAACGACATCATCTTGACCCGTGAGCAGGCATTAGAACAGCACCAGTCAGTGATGAAGGATGTGCAGCGTATGTTGTGTGTCGGCATTATTCACGGCGATTTGTCTGAGTTTAATGTGTTGCTGGATAGCAAGGGGCCTGTGATCATAGATCTTCCCCAGGCAGTCGATGCGGCAGCAAACAATAATGCTAAGCGCATGCTTGAGCGTGATGTGAACAATATGACCAGATATTACGGTCAGTTTGCTCCCGAGCTTCTTACTAGCAAGTACGCTAAAGAGATGTGGGCCCTGTTTGAGTCGGGTAAGCTAAATCCTGAGTCTGAGCTCACCGGCGAGTTTAAAGAGAGTACTAAGGCTGCTGATGTAGAGTCGGTACTGGCTGAAATAGAAGCGGCGTTCGATGAAGAGCAGGAACGCAAAGAGCGTATCCGCGAAGCAGAGGAAGGTTAAACAAAAGGTTCTAGTTCCCGGTAACTAGAACCTAATATTTTTAGTCTTTAATCACTTTTTTCAATACCTAGTTGCTCCAAATTCGCTGCTATATCTTCAGCAGCAGTTGGGGCATTAATATCTTCGTCTATCTTAATTATCTTGCCATCTTTACCGATATAAAAGGTAACGCGACTGGCGACACGGACAAAATTTAGCACATCATAGGCCTTCGCTATCTCCTTGGTTGGATCACTCAACATGGGAAAGTCGGCTTTCTGTTTCTTGGCGAAATCTTGATTGTCTTCTAAGTCATCGACACTGGCCATCATATAAACCGCGTTATACTCCCTGATTAAATGCCCCTTCTGAACGAGAGAGCGACACTCCAGAGTACAGCCACGAGTGTTGGCCATGGGATACCAAGCTAGGACTAAGGTCTGCTTACCTAAATAATCACTTAGCTGATAGAAGTTACCGTCGGTGGATTGCAATCTGAAATTTGGCGCTGTATCTCCAACCTTTAGGTCGGTGGCCATGGCGGAGAAGCTGAGTATGGATAACAAGATAAGCTTGAGCGACATTTTAAGCATTTTTAGCACCTAGTATGAATATTGATTGTAATACCGCTTGGTATTACTAGTCCTTTCAAGTTACCACATTGATAGATGCGTGTAAGCTTATAGAGATTAAGCTAAAGAGATCTTTGTAGAGTGATAGAGCATGATGTGCAGATTTTTTATCGCTCATCTTCCTCGAGAAATTCCCCTTTTATTTGCATCGATTAAGGGGATTCCATCGAGTGCTATGGGGAGTTTGAAGGTGACACTAGTATGCATTCTTGCTGTTTTCTGAATCTATGAGTAGGTTGGCATAATTGATCCAGTCGATGATGAGTGCCTTGACTAACATCTGAGTCCCAGGATCTACCTGAGGGTGTTGACCTTTTATTTGCAGGGATTCAACGACCCATCTAACCTCCAATGGGGCCAGGGCTATCTTGAAGTTGTCTTTAGGGCTTGGGTTATTGTCTCGTTGTGGATTGATGGGGCTGCACATCTGATTTTGAACTGTGAGTGCCAGTCTTGGATTTATGCCACGTAGTAGGGTGACAGTCATGCGCAAAGCCCCGCGACTAAAGGTATCGGCGGTTAACACTAACTCTTGCTGATTCGGCATATCCCTCTCCTTTTGGCTGTTCACTTCCTGTGACCCACTGGTATTTTTACAATTTGAGCTAGCTAACTCAAAAAACTTATCTATGTTAGTGACTTCAACTTAAACAGACCGCCTCTAATAACCTAACTCAGAGGCAGTACTATTTTATTGTTGTAGCGCCACCTGAGACTCTGAAGTCGGAGTTTCATCGACTCCAAAGGTCCGTTTAGCTTCTATATCTGGACTCTTGAGAGTGTAGACGGTTTCTCTATCTTGCTGCTCACTTTCTATCAGTGATAACAGGCCTTGCCAGTTTATAACCTCAGTGATGGGCAGTGGAATATCCGCTCGAGTACCTACACTGGATAGCAACTTCCCCTGCATGTCATAGGTGAGGCTTGCCGTAAGCTTAATTTTAATACCGCTGTTTGGTAAGGTGAAGCCGTATTGTCTGCCTAAGTCACCAGAAGTCTTCTCACCAATCAGGGTCACACGTGACAATGATTTGGCAAAGTAGGCTATCCACTCACATTCCCGTCGACACTCAGGGCCTATGATTAAGCCAAGGCGATTGGAGCTAGACCTGTCAGCCTTATCTATCGGCAGTTCTGTGGCTAGAGGGGATTTTCTGCCATACCAGAGGCCGAATCGTTCAGGGTTAGTCAAATCAATCGTTTGGTTGGCATGACTAAATTCAAGTTGCTCGAAGACATTAAACTCATCGAAAGGAATAAAACCTAGGGGTCTGAGAAAGTTTGATTTGAAATCGAGGGAGCGGCGATATTGCCCTAGGGCAATGAGATGCTGGGGCGTTAGCAGCTGATTATAGCCAGTTTTGGGATTCGCATAATGTCGGGCGATAAAATGTAATAGCTTATCGCTGTCTCCAACAGCCTTTCTTAAATCTATGATGGTTAATGCCTGGCGTGTGCCTTTTTCTAGTCTTGCTACTAACTCAGAGTCACTATCATAGTGAGATAGTGAATCGATTGAGATGTATTCAGGCTGACTGGTTATGCCTGAATCACTCGAGCTGTCCACCTTGCCGGCGATTAGGTCTCTTGGAGGCTGAAACTGGTGTTTGGCAACTGGCAAGGTCAACTGAATATTGGAATCCTCATCATCGCTAAGAGACAGGGTGACTTGGGGGTTGAGAGGTAATCCCATGCTGTGTCTAAGAATATCAAGTTGCGAAAGCCAGTGTATGCGCTCACTGACGCTTTCCTGCAGATGGGGAGAGATAAATTTCTTGCTAGCTTGCTCCCAACGGGAGAGGGGAAGTCCATCTATATGTGTAATGAAAGGGTGATCTGGGTCTATTGGATTGGCGTCTTCATCCAGTGCAAGCCAGGAATCTGCCAATGGTTTGAGGATCACAGGTAAAACAGGCAGTGGCTCATTGGGGGATGTGACTATTACGCCGGGATCTCCCAGAGTGGTGAGCAGCTTTACCACCTCGGCATAAAAATATTGGGACTCGAGAGTGTTAGTGGCACGGTAGATAAGCGGCCCAATATCAGCTTCTATCTCAGCGAGGCGTTGCTGGTCTAATGCTGCAAAAGCTGAATGCAATTTAATTTCGTTTATCAAGGCATCAAGATCTTGATGCATTTCACTCTGAGTTAGACGAGTTTTATATTCGACAGAATATAGGGTTAAGCGAGCTAACTGCAGGGTGCTGATCAACAGGCAGAGTCCAAATACATTGACTATCTGTGGAAATCCGAATCTCAATCTCTCTCCTGATATACTGGTCGTTACCGCTTGGAAGTAGCAAGAGTCATAGGCTCTATTTATTAGCTAGCCTAGCCTAAGCGATTAAAAATGGTTTAAATACAGTCAGCTAAATTATAGCTGACTTTTATCTTTATGAGCCAGTGTTAATCAAGACAGATTTGGAACACAAGCCGCTAACTGTATGCTATCTCACCCCCCAGCGCCAGCGCACCTTATCTATAAAAGATCCATGATGGAGATGCCGACACCTATGCGTTGAGTATGGGCATTATAGTCGATAAGGCTCTCTGCGTAACCGTTAAAATATTGAGTCTAAATTCTAAGCTGGCCTACGAGTGGCTAGCTCCATGTGGCCTCAGCAGCGCCATACTTGTCGCTTGAAAGATTATTGCGCAGCATTAGGGTAAACCTATGTTCATCAACGCCATAGACATCTGTGAGCTCAAAATTGGCCATATAATCTAAAATATCTGGATTATCATCGAACACCTTATACATGAGGGAGAATTTTAAGCTGATTTGAAACTTAGCTTCCACCTCATTGAGCTCAAAAGGATGCTCGGCGGCATCCTCTTCGAAGGGCTTCATATTGAAGCTGGGGCTATAGGTAACGGGCAGTATATAGTTCACATAATTGGGGGTATAACGAAGGGCTGCTCAGAGGTCGCCAGCTCATTTTGTATTATCTCATCGACTAAGGATTCAGGCTCGGCCCTGTTTATGTCTTCTATGGACTCACTCACCTGAGTAGAGGTAATGCTGAGTAAGCTCGATAGCAGAGCAGAAGTTAGTTTCTTTTGATACCAGGGGAATACAGATTTTCATTGTTCATCTATGGATTAATAAGTCTAATTTACGCCTTGTTGAGCAGATAACACCCTTCAAAGCAAAAGGTTAAAAGACTGGCATATGTTTGTTTGCAGTTTGTCTGGGTGATGAATACAAATTCCTGGTTGTTAATAACTAAAACGTATAACAGTAAAGAAATAACTATTTATTAAGTTATAAGTAGGCGGTTATATTTACACTATGAAAATCGTGTGTGGGACATAGAGATGGAAATAGTCGCTTTACCTGGCCAGAGAGCCGGTGGAAAAGTTTGGTTAGTGGGTGCAGGACCAGGAGATGTAGAGCTATTAACGCTCAAAGCATACCGAATCTTACAGACTGCCGATGTTGTCCTCTACGATGCCTTAGTCAGTGAAGAGATCATGGCTCTGGTCCCCCAAGATGCCGAGAAAATTGCAGTGGGTAAACGTGCGGGTAAACATAGCGCCGGCCAAGATGAGATTAATCAACTTTTAGTCACTAAGGCCTTTACCAGGCAGAATGTAGTGCGTTTGAAAGGGGGGGACCCATTTATTTTTGGACGCGGTGGTGAAGAGTTACAAACCTTAGTCGAGGCTGGGTTAGAATTTGAAGTGGTACCGGGTATCACTGCCGCCAGTGGCACATCGGCCTATGCGGGTATTCCTCTGACCCATAGGGACTATGCCCAAGGGGTGACGTTTATCACCGGGCACTGTCAGCTAGAGAGCCGTCCAATGGACTGGAAAGCTTATGCAAACCCCAATAACACCTTAGTCATCTATATGGGGATTTTAAATGCAGGTTTGATAAAATCTGGCTTGTTAGGGGCTGGACGAAATATCGATACCCCAGTGGCAATAGTCTCTAAGGCCACCACACAAGATCAAAAATGTTTCATCGGAACCTTGGGAGAGTTAGAGCGATTGGCTGCAAATCCTGGGCTTAAGATGCCCGCCTTGATGATCATAGGTGAAGTGGTCGAACTCGCCGACAGCTTAAACTGGTTTAAGCCCGACTCAAATCAAAAAGACAGAGTTCGAAACGAGTGGATTCAAACTGACTTAGCTCAAAATAAATAGGCTCAAAATAAATAGGCTCAAACTAAATCAATGCACAGCGAATAAGTTCTAGGCTTGAATCAAAAATTAAAGGCCGATCTAGCACGCTAATGCCTTATTTCAAGGCTATTCAATCTTGAAGTCCTTAGCGAACAGAGACCTCATGGCCTTGGTATATTCATTGTCGGCTTTAGGGTGAACAAGTTGAGTAATTTCATCACCAATCGGCGTTAAACGGTAGTAGTTAAATAACAGATGGCCGCTTTTTGGGGTCAGTTTCATCTTAGTATCTAGCATGGTGAAATGTATGGGTGTCTTGCTGTTTAATAGGCCGGATTCAAACTCACTGCGGTGCAGTATCCCTGCATCTATCAAGGTGAGAATACTGGAATAGGGTAGACCGAAATTTGATAAGCCGATATTGATGGGTGATGACTTTCTAAATATCTGGCCAATTCCTCCCGCATATCGATAACCTATGATGAGCTTCAAGCGAGTTTCATTGTTAATTTTAACCGCCATGCCTAAGGCTTTCTCTAATATCTGGGCTTCTTTATGGGTTAACTGTTTCAGTGTTGTCAGGGTCCTTAGGCTAAAGTTGCCTGGACTTGTGATCTCATTGGCGAGAATTCTTCCCCATAACTCCTGCATCTTACGGTTATGTATCTGTTCTGCGATTTTAAAAAATTGATGTGACCAATCGGGATCGAGATCTGTGCCGGTTACATCTGATGGCGTGATACTTAACGCTATCTTATAGATGGTTTCCAGGTTGGCTTGATACTGACTCATGAGTTTACGCTGCCTGTGTTCGGCGCGCTCCGCGACCGAGGCAGTAGTAGCACTATAGCCCTCTTCACTGCTCAACCCAATACGAAGGCCTAGCTGAAGTGCTTTCTTGCGCGCAGATACATCTGATTGCGCTGATTTTATTTCGCTGATTTTCGCTATATCGGCCATATCATTCTCGATTTAATATCAAAATACGCCTTGCACTGATTGGGTCAATTCACCTTTATTACTAGGCTCGGTGAGCTGGGCATTTTTGTCGGGCTAGAATTCAATTCACTTTTATTGTCTAGGCTCGGTGAGCTGGGCATTTTTGTCGGGCTAGAATTCACTTCACTTTTATTGTCTAGGCTCGGTGAGCTGGACATTTTTTCTGGACCAACTCCACTTGACCTCATTACCTGGCGACGGATCACTAGGAATATTTCTGGCCAGTATTAGTGAGCATACTGCAAATCCGGCTCCTATATAAAATACAGCTTGAGGTGAATATAACCAGAGTAGACCCAGTAAAACTGGGATCACCACGGCAGCAATATGATTAATGGTGAAGCTCACCGACATGGTGGAAGCAATATCTTTGCCGTCGGCAATCTTCTGAAAATAGGTCTTGATGGCGATTGCCATGGCAAATAACAAGTGGTCGATAACATAGAGGGCCGCGGCAACTTCGGGTTGCTGCACCCAGGCATAGCTGACAAAGATGATGATCAGGCCTAAGTATTCTATGGTGAGTGCTCGGCGTTCACCTATACGGCCGATGAAACGACCAATGGCAGGCGCAAACAGCAGATTAACGACGTAATTTATCAGAAACAGGCTAGTGATTTCACTGACGCTATAACCAAACTTCTCTACCATCATAAAGCCGGCGAAGACCATGAAAATCTGCCGTCTGGCACCAGAGAAGAAGGTGAGCAGGTAGTAGAGCCAGTACCTCTTCCTGAGAATGATCTTCTTATGCTGTGCTTCACCCACTTCAAACTTAGGGAAGTATAAGGTGACAACCAGCACCATGATTAACCCCAAGCAGCCTATTAGCCCATACATATACACATAATCGAGTTGTAGCCAGCTCATCACTAACCAGATGCTGGCATAACCTGAGAGTGCAGCTGCAGAGCGCCAGGCCAGAGCTTTTCCGAGAAAACCTGCAGTGTCCTTTTTGTCTACCCACTGTAGCGTCAAAGATTGGTTTATGGTCTCGAAGTAATGGAAACCTACCGACATGAGCACTGTGGTGATATAGAGGCCGAGTACCTGAGGGAAAAAGCCGGTAACCGCGACACCAATGGATAGAACTGCCAGAGAGACTAAGGCGAAGGTTTGTTCCCGCAGGAGTAATAATACGAATATAGCGGTGAAGGCTAAGAAGCCTGGAACCTCACGCAGACTCTGAAGAATACCTATCTCTACGCCGGTAAATTGGGCTTTCTCGATGACGAAATTATTGAGCAGTACCTGCCAAACTGCGAAGACTAGGGACATGATGAAGGTCATCCAAAGCAGTAATTTTTGCGGGTTTCTATGCTTCATTAGGCCTTCCATATGGCAATTAATGCGGGTTACTGGTGTCATTTACAACGAGCATTGGTTAGCTGAACTTTAGATAAAGAATAGAGATAGCATGGGTCATTCGGGTGCCCCCCCCCGATTTATTATGCATAGCCTAGCGAGTTAACAACTAGTTTACATGAGTTTTTTATCGATTGGTTAGCGATTATTTGTTCATTTTAGTTTCATCTTCTAGTAATGATTGCCGTGAAAATTACTGATACTAGCCACTCCCACTAGTATAAACGCCTCACATTCTCGCCTTATAGCAGTACAAAACACTCATGCCAGCATTACAAATGTAATTATTTTGTAAATGCTGTTGCAAAAGAAAGTGTAAAATCTAATGCAAATCATTTTCATTTACTGTATTTTGTTGTGGAATTTATGTTGCGCTGTTAATTTGTTCGGAGAGATAGATGAAAACTAAGTTAAGTTTGTTGGCTTTATGTATTGCTGGCTTTAGTTGTACCAGTGCCTTAGCGGCATCGAATCCGGCTCAGTTGGAGCAGGCGATTGCTAAACAGGAAGCGGAACTCAATAAGCTTAAACATGATCTGGCCGAGTTAGCCGCTCAGCAGAAAATGCAGCAAGCAGAGCAAGAGAAGCAAGCCGAGGTTGTTGCAACGACTAATAAAGTACTCACTGAGAGTAAATGGAGCAAGTTCTCTTTTAAGTCATACGGCAGCATGGTTTACACCAGTGATGAGTATTACCAGAACGTACAGGATACCAGCCCCGAACGTCGTGGTCGTTTCGATCTTGAGCGTATCGTCACCGAGTTCGGCTACCAGTTCAACGATGAATGGGACATGGAAGTCGAAATAGAGTACGAACATGGTGGTACGGGCACGGCCCTTGAATATGATGGTTTCGATGAATTTGGTGAGTTTGAAACTGAAGTTGAAGCCGGTGGTGAGGTGATGATTGAGAAGGCTGAGTTGAGATATCGTCCCAACGATGCTTTCGGTGTTAAGTTCGGTAATATCCATCTGCCAATTGGCCTGACCAGTATTTTACACAAGCCAAATCAATATTTGACAGTACAGCGTCATCGTAGCGAGGCTGCAATGTTACCCGCTGTTTGGAATGAGATGGGTGTCGGCATATTTGGTGAGATGGCTAACTTCCATTATCAAGCCCAGGTTGTCAGTGGCCTTAACTCCGAGTATTTCCGTACCTATGATTGGATTGCATCCGGCCATCAAAAGCGCTTCGAGCATGTTAATGCCGACGAGCTAGCCTATGCAGTGCGTCTGGATTACGGCAACTTCAAGCAGGGCAGTGCTGTCGGTGTCGCTTATTACTATGGTAATACCTCAGACAATCGCCATAAGAGCAACAAGGTTAGCGGTGATGGTACGGTCAGTATCTTAGCCATATCTGGTGCTTTCGTTCAGGGTCCTTGGATCTTGCGCGGTCAATATCTTAACGGCACCTTGAGTGATGCCGATGCAATCACACAGGCAAATAAGACAACACCGGGTCTAAAACCAGGAAACTTTGCTCAGCTTGGCTCCGAGTCTGAAGCCTTCTTTGTCGAGGCTGGCGTAGATTTGAGTCATTTTACTCCAGTCCCTATTACTGTTTTTGCCAATATCGATTACTCGAATCCCCTAGCCGATGTCGATACAGGTACCGGGTCTAAGCGCTACGAAAATACCTGGACCAGTATCGGAATTAACTATTTCCCAATTCCTGAGATTGTTATCAAGGCTGAAGCTGGACGTCAGCAAGTCGCCATGTCTTCAATTCCAGATACTAACTTCTTCGCTCTGGGCGTGGGTTACCAATTCTCACTATAACAAGTCAACTTATTGTCATTTAACTCGATGTCGCGTGTGTTCATACATAAGGGATGAGCACACCTCTAAGACTCGGGGAGGCTTTGCATAATGTGCAGGGCTAGACGCACCTAATTATGAAGTAAATATGGAGTTTTACATGAAACAACTTAAGTATTCTGCAGTGGCTATCGCACTCATCTCTACACTCGCCGCATGTGGCGGTTCAGGAAGTGATGACACGACACCACCACCTACTGATAACAAGTTTGAATTTGCCGCGACTGAGATGATCACTAACTTGACCGATGATGTCATTATCAGTGGCTACTCGACGCTGGCGATAAAAGGCGAGGAGATGTTTCTTGCGTCTCAAACTCTAGTGGCTAACAAGACTCAGGCTAACCTGCTTGCAGCACAAGAAGCCTGGAAGGCGGCTCGTCAGCCTTGGGAACAAGGTGAGTCACATATCTTTGGCCCAGTAGATTCATTAGGTATCGATCCACATTTAGATAGCTGGCCATTAAACACTACAGACCTTAAAACTGTGTTAACTGATAACTCAGGTTTCTCTGCCGATACCATCAAGGGTTGGAACGATGATGTTCAGGGCTTCCACACCATGGAATATCTGTTATTTGGTGACGGTGTTGCCGATAACCAGAAAGATGTTGCCGACTTAACTATGTCAGAAGCGGAATACTTGATGGGTCTATCGGAAGTGTTCCGTGACTACACCAAGACTCTTGATGATTCATGGTTGATAAGTCATGACGGTCAAACAGGTAAAGCCTATGGTGAATTAGTTAAGAATCCGGGAACAGCGGATAACACCTTTTACGCTTCTCAGGTCGGTGTGATCCAGGAGCTGGTAAACGGCATGATAGGTATTGTCGATGAAGTGGGTAACGGTAAGATTGCCGATCCATTTGGCACTTCGGCAGCAACTGCTGATACCTCTAAAGTTGAGTCACAGTACTCATGGAACTCACTGACAGATTTCAGCGATAACATCATAGGTGTGCGTAATGTCTACCAAGGTGAGCTAACGGGTGCCAGTGACAAGCAAGGCATTATCGATTTCGTTAAGGCCGGCGATGAGGCGCTTGCACTGCGCGTAAGCAGTGAAATTGATGATGCCATCATTAAGATCCAGGCTATCAAGGGCTCTAACAATATGCCATTCCGCCAGGCAATTGCCGATGCTGAAGGTCGCGTAAGAATCCAAACTGCTGTGGATGCGCTTTCTAAGCTACAAGCCAGTCTGGAGTCAGATGTTGTTCCTCTACTTAATAAGTGGAAAGTATAACTTCCTATCTAATTAGTTAGTTTGACTAGATGAAACAAGGGAGGCACAGGAATGGCCTCCTTTTTGATTTAAAAATATTAAGTAGCAATAAGAATAAGATAGATAATTCGCTGCTTAAGTTAAAAATGTGTGTGGGATGAAGATGATGAATTTTAATCGATATCAATATACCAGCTTAGCTCTCGCTATCTGCTTTGGCTTAACTGGCTGCGGTGGCTCAGGTGAAGATGCCCCTGAACCTAAACCCGAAGAAAAAGTATACCCAAGTTTTACCGATATAAAGGCCAGTGGCGGAGAGACGACCACCTTTGATGCCTCTGAATCGGGCCATGGTTTCTCAACACCAGCACCTAATTTATCTGAAGCTAGCCTAGGGCATCACCTTGAAGGTGATCTTGGCTTCGAAACTGCCTTTACAACGGCACCAAACGTCGAACATCCAGATTTAGATGGTCTTGGACCTGTGTTCAACAATACCGACTGTAATTCATGTCATCAACGAGATGGCCGTAATTCGACGCCTCTGGTTCCAGCGGGCCAAGAACGAATTAAGCTAGGTTCTGAAGCCGGGCTTTTCTTGCGTATCAGCATGGCGCCTGCCGAACCATGTACCCAAGGTACGCTGGCAAATGATTACTGTGCCCCTATCCCAGTGCCTAACTTTGGTGGTCAGCTGTTCCACCGTGGCGTGCTGAAGGCGCGCCCCGATTGGCGAGATAACATGTTTGGCGGTCAAGCGGATGTGTATCTCTCCTATGAAACCAAGGCTGTGACATATCCTGATGGCTCAAGCATTACATTGAAGAAGCCTGTGTTTGCAGTAGAAAATCCTTATGATGCACCGGGTGAAACCTTAGCTAGTGCTAACGTGACATCGGATCTGCTCCAGGACGATGTCTTGATGGGCTGGCGTAACGGTATGCCTGTATTCGGCTTAGGTCTGCTTGAAGCGATCCCTGAGGCGGATATTTTGGCTCTGGTCGATGAGAATGATGCCGATGGCGACAAGATTTCTGGTCGAGCTAACTTGGTCTTCGATGCTGTTAAGGCGCAAACCGGTGACACTAACCCAGTTTCTTTAGGACGTTTCGGTTGGAAGGCCAACACCCCGAGCGTAAGAGTACAATCTCTGGGCGCACTTCGTGGCGATATTGGCGTAACTAACCCATTGTTTCCCGATGAGAGTGTCTTTAATACCGCCTTGCATGATAGCTACATGACCAGAACTGGCTTCGTTGATACCGGTGAAGGAGTCAATGGCGAGCCAGAGGCTAGTGCCGAGTTCAGTGATTCTGTGGTCTTCTATGCAGAGACTTTAGCTGTGCCGGCCAGACGTAATGTCGATGACCCGAATGTACGTGAAGGCGCGCGTCTGTTTGAGCAAGTTAATTGTACTGGCTGCCATAAGGCCAGCTTCGTGACTAAATCGACTGGTGATATTGGCGGCGCACCTATGATAGATGCACTCAAGGGGCAGACCATCTACCCATTCACCGATATGTTGCTACATGACATGGGTGTAGAGCTCGCCGATGGACGTCCTGATTTTCTTGCCGACGGTAATGAGTGGCGTACCCGTTCATTATGGGGCATAGGCTTGACTCAGACCGTGAATCCACAAGCTGGTTTCCTTCACGATGGTCGAGCCGCAACTCTGGAAGAGGCTATATTGTGGCATGGCGGAGAAGGTGAGCAGAGTCGCAATGACTTTATGGCGTTGACTAAGGCGGAGCGAGACCAAGTTGTCGCCTTCCTTATGTCGTTGTAAAGCTTAACCAGTAACCAGCTAGCCCCTATAGCTAGAATCTAAAACGGAGCAAGGTATTGCTCCGTTTTTATTAGTACTCTTTTTGTTTATTTAACCTCGAAGGGCTAAGGGCACACTGGATATATAATGTGTTTTGCAACACATAGCACAAGTCTAGTTTGTCACTAGTCACTTGCTGTCGGCTTCCGAAAAGACCTTCGTCTCTCCTGAGGGGGCTCATTAACAGCAAGTTGGTCTTGAATAGGGATTTTTATCGATTGTCATCCAGTTGCCGAGGCCTGCATCTAGGCTCTTCTATTATTACTGAAGTTTTAAGTTAAACTTTGAGTAATAGCATATGTAATATTCGTCTTTTGCGGCTGCCAGGAACTTGGTAACTTGGCTTGGTAATATTTAATCGGCTTGTTTTTAGTCGGAAAATTGAATGAAACCATTGATTTTCTGACTGTTCGAACTAATCTAATAAAAGGGGGGTTCTATCATTTTACCCTGATGGCTATTTTATTTTCTTAGCCTAGTTCTAGGCTGGACTTTATCCAGGTAAAGTTTGGATACAGGTGACAATTGCATAAAATGGCTAACTGATATAACTTATTTATACTCTCAGGATCCCAAGTTGGTCTTATTGGACGTGTATGGCAAGTGTCTGTTTATGACTCATGTGGAGTCCTTGGATTTTAAGCTGACTTAAGGGGCAAGCTGATGGCCTTTTTTCTTTTTTTTAAAGTAGAGTAAAATATTGTCACAACTAGCAGCTACTAGACTCTTCGCCGCTCCACTCCACTCGTCTAGAGAGAGCTAATCATGCGCGCTTTCAGCATCTTCTCTAACTACCTAGTCCTATTCTCTATCTTGGTTGGCATTATACTTTCGGGTGGGCTCGGCTATAGCTTTTATCAAAATGAAACTCAGGCCATAGAGTCCGACTTTAGGCGAGATGTCGACGATAAGGCCGCAGCTTTAGAACGAGAGCTCTTGATTAATTTAGAGGTGCTCTATGCGGTTAAGGGCTTATTTAATAGTTCAGATGATGTGAACGAAGCTGAATTTAAACAATTGGCAAGTAGCTTTTTGGTTAGGCATCAGAATATACAGGCATTAGAGTGGATCCCCAGAGTTAGCCTGGAACAGCGTGATAAATATGAGCAGCAGAGAAGGAAATTCTATCCCGATTTTGAATTTACCGAACGTGAATTTCAGGGGAGTATGATCCGAGCGACCGATCGAAAGGAGTATTTCCCTGTCTACTATGTCGAGCCCATGGAAGGCAATGAGGTGGCATTCGGTTTTGACTTGGCGTCAAATCCTAAAAGAGACAAAATACTCAAGAAGTCACGGGATCTGGACCTCGCACTGGCGACAGCCAGTATCACCTTAGTACAGGAAGTCTCCAATCAGAAGGGATTTCTGATGTTCATGCCTATCTATCTAGGTGATCCAAATACCTTAATTAAACGTCGAGAGCAACTGACAGGCTTCGTGCTTGGAGTATATAGAATCGGCGATATGTTCGAAACTGCGATTAGGTATACAGGGGCTCAAGGCATTAATTTAAAATTGATAGATAATACCAGTATCTCGGCTGAGCAACTTTATTCAAGTTATGCTACCGAGCAACACCAAGATAAGACACAACTAAAACTCATCTACAATAAACCTTTGAGCCGATTCGGAGGGCGACAATGGACCTTAGTAGCCACCCCGTCACTTGGCTATATTGCAGAGCGCAGAAGCTTATTGCCGTTTATTAGTTGTGCTTTTGGCGTGTTATTTGTACTACTTGCTGGTGCGTATATATCTGCCATTATTCGACGTAGCTCGCTGATAAAGGTTGAGGTAGAAGCGCGAACCCAAGACTTGAACGAAGCCAAGTTGGAGCTAGAGCAATTATCTCATACAGACAGTTTGACCAAGATTGCCAATCGTCGAAAATTCGATGATAAGTTTGAGAAAGAGTGGCAGAGAGCCGTGCGCAGTAAGACTTCACTTTCTCTTATCATGATAGATATCGATAATTTTAAACAGTTTAATGATCATTATGGACACTTGGCAGGAGATCAATGTCTGAGGGATGTGGCTAAGTCATTGCAGAGTACCATGAGTCGCAACACTGACTTAGTCGCTCGTTATGGTGGTGAAGAGTTCGTTATCTTACTGCCAAATACTAATGAACCTGCGCTGCTTGCGGATAAATGTTTAATCAATGTTGAAAAGTTACGCATACCCCATGAACCATCCAGTGTCTCTGAGTATGTGACCATAAGTATCGGGGTTATCAGCACTAGCCCCACATACAATAGTGACCCTTTAGCGCTCAGTGCCAAAGTGGATAAATTATTATATCTAGCCAAAGACTTAGGTAAGAACAGAGTCTGCGTTGATGAGCCCATAATCATCCCCAATGGCGATGTGATAGATTTTAAATCACCAAATAAGTAATTTTACTTCTCTACCTTCTACCTTCTACTTTCTCCTGTGCTTCTTAATCTAGTTTCCCCACTAGGCTAATTGTCAATCTTTGTAACAAGTTACTGACTTTTTGATCGGATTATGGTTAACTTTTGTATAACAGTTTTATTGGTGTATGGATTTGGCTGATAGGGGCACTCTAGTTCAGCAAGCTGATTCACATACTTAAGTCATAACTTTTATCGATATTCCCCAGGGTTGTTAATTCCAACTATGAATATTTTTTCAAAATACATCACCTTTATCACTATCTTGATCGGGCTGGCTCTATCTGGATATATAGGTAAGAGCTTCTATGACGAAGAGACCAAGGCGATAAAGCTAGGCTTTCAAAATGATGTAGATGATAAAGCGGCAGCGTTAGAGAGAGAGATCTTACTCAACATCGAAGTGTTACACGCAATTAAGGGCCTCTATGACAGCTCGGATGAAGTGACAGCTGTGGAGTTTCATCGTATTGCTCAGAGTTTTTTAGTCAGGCATCAGGATATTCAAGCATTGGAATGGGTTCCTAAGGTTGAGGCTCGCGACCGACTTGGTTATGAGTCGGCTATGGGGACTCAACATCCAGATTTTGAGGTCACAGAGTTCAGTGACAAGGGTATGCTAACCGCCGGTCAGAGAGATATTTATTTCCCCGTTACTTTTATTGAGCCAATTGCCGGTAATGAAATGGTTTTAGGCTATGATTTTGGGTCTAGTCACCAGAGGCTTGCTATCATGGATCGCGCACGGGATCTTGATAAGCCTGTAGCCACGTCAAGCATCAGCCTGCAGCATTACAGCTCAGATCAGCAAGGTTTCCTTATCTTTGTACCAACTTATATGGGTGAGCCCACCACCTTAGTGAAACGACGGGAAAGGTTACGTGGCTATATACTGGGCGTATATAGAATTGATGATATGTTCGATAGTGCGATCAAACGTACCTCGGCTGAAGGGATCTACTACTCGTTAGAAGATAACTCCTATGAGCCGGCTTATGACCAAGCTATTAAAGCTAGCTTAGCCGAAGGAGTAGAAGGGGCTAGTGTGCTTTACTCTAATTTCCCTTTAAATCTGAGCATTACTCAGACTCAGCAGGCATTTTCCTATATCAAAACCTTAAGGCCTTTTAGTGGGCGGAAATGGTCGATAGTCGCCACCCCAAGTCTAGGTTATGTTGCCGAACGCAGAGGTCAACTTCCCTATACGATTGCGGTATTTGGTGGGTTATTTGTCTTGTTAAGTGCGCTATATGTTTATGCCATATTGAGACGAGCAGAATTGATTGAGAAAGAAGTTAAACAGAGAACTGCAGACCTCAACGAAGCTAAGCGTCAGTTAGAGGAGATATCTCAAACCGACAGTTTAACTAAGATCCCTAATCGCCGCTGTTTCGATGAAAGCTTACAGGAGGAGTGGCAAAAAGCGATCCGTAATAAGTCTCGACTGGGCTTGATTATGATAGATATCGATCATTTTAAGCTCTATAACGATACCTATGGCCATCCTGCAGGAGATCAATGTATAAAAGATGTGGCGCAAACATTGAATCAGACCCTTAACAGAGGTAAAGATCTGGTGGCGAGATATGGTGGCGAGGAGTTTGTGGTGATTTTACCCCACACCCGGGATTGTGTCTCTCCGGCTAAGCGTTGCCAGTACAATATAGAGCGGCTGGAATTACCCCATGAAACTTCCATGACCAGTAGTTTTGTCACCGTGAGTGTTGGGGTTTACAGTATTTTTCCAGATAAAGACTCAGATCTGTTGGAGTTTATCGCTCGGGCCGACACTGCACTTTACCAAGCTAAGAATGAAGGTCGGAACAGAGTCTGTGTCTATGAAGAGAAAGATAAAGAGGGCATCATAGAGACTCTAGACCTCGCCTTTTCCAGTAGTGCATTAGCAAGCTAGTCTCGCTATTTATCCTCTATGCCCTAGAGATACTGCTGCGTTCTCTGCTGTTGATCTGCCTCTCTACTAGGCTTGAGATGATAAACATCAAGAGGTAGCCAGTACCTAGGGCTAAGATCACCGCCACAACATTGTCGGTTGCCTCGCTATAAAGGTAATAGCTCACTATTAGGCCAATAATACCGCTTATCCTGATCATCAAGCTGTGGGTGAATAATCCGTGAGCCTTAATGAAAGCTAGCTGATAGGCGTTCAGTATCATAAAGACGAAGAACATGGAAAAGTGCATTAGCACAGGAGCTGCATGGGCGTATTCCGGCGGAAATACCCAGGCTACTATGTCATGGTTGAATAAAAGCATAGTAATGAAGAAAACTGAACCTATGATAATGGCCAATTTATAAATCCATCGTTTTATCTGTTTAATTTGCTTGAAGTCAGAGTTTCGTACACATACCGCAAGTTCAGGCAAGACGAATCGATAGATGGGGAAAACGAATAAAAGTGTCAGGTAGGTAATCACAGGCCTGACAACCACCTGAAAGTCTCCGAGTTCTTGGATGCTAAAGTGAGCGACCGTGAGTAGCACAGTAATGTAGATCATCAAGATGCTAGCTCCTGCCTCCAAAGAAGCGGTAAAGCTCTTCTTGACGAAATTGACCAGGCTAGAATTCATATTGACCGAGTCTAAAGGGGGCGTAGCTATCTGTTTTCGTCGGCTGATAAACATAAAGCCAGCCATAGCTAGAGAGGAAAACATCATGGAAAAAAATAGTGAGGCTATGGCGGCTTGCCCTAACAGATAGAAGCAGATAAAGAAGATTAGCACCTGCACTAAGGGCTCCATCCAAGTCACCTTGTTGGAGATCTGGTACATTCGGTACATGGCTATCTGATTGGTAAAGTAGACCTTAAATCCCATGCCTAAGATGATACCGACCAAGTGGAAGTATTCCACCTGGATATGTAGCTGGTGCTTGATATAAGGTAAAACAAGTCCCCAAGTGATTAAGACCATAGTGATTAGGCTATAGCGAAAAATATTGGTTATATCTTTATCATTTTGTGTTTGCGAGTAGCTCACCACCATGGAGGAGCGAAAGCCTGTCATTAGGATCAGAGACAGTGAGATGATATCTATACTGGTGTGATAGAGGGCCAGCTCCTCTTTGGCAACCCACTGGGCTAGCCAAATCTTAAAGCCGAAACCGATACTTATACTGGCCAAACTTGCCCAGATCCCGGCTATAAAAGCTGACTTTACTCGTTCGATTGCTGTGGTTTTCATCACACTCCTGGCCGACGGCGAGGGAAGGGAGAGGTAAGCTCAAGTATTCAATCGGCAGATGATTCTACCTCGATAATATGCGCCGCCATAGTGAAGTAAAGTAAAGGTGTGACTTAAACATTCTTGAAATTCTTATGATGGGGATTTTCTAATGTTTATATAATTTTACTATAAGATTTTGTGCGCACTATCCTTGCCGTTATTTTCGGTATAACCTTCTAACTAGAATTCGTTATTTTCAGGTTCAGCCTTGTTATCAACTCACTCCGATAGCCATTATCAATTAAAGATAGCCAGCTTTAATCTATTTAATTTTATTGCACCTCCCGATGCCTTCTATGAATTTGACAATATTTACACTCAGGAGCAGTGGCAGAAGAAGCTAGATTGGATTACTAAGTATCTTAATGAACATCAGCCTGATGTGATCGGTTTTCAGGAGGTGTTTAGTCCAGATGAACTGCAGAGCCTCACTAAATCCTGCGGCCTGGATTACTTTTGCGTACTGGACTCTCCTCAGGTCATGGATGATTTTATCTATAGTAAGCCTGTCGTTGCATTGGCTTCTCGTTATCCCATCAAGCAAGCTGTTTCGGTTAATGCCGATCCAGGATGGGCGGCAAAGATGGGGCTAGAGAGTGAATTTGAATTTAGCCGTAAACCTCTGCGGGCAACGGTGGAACTGCCCAAACTTGGTTTATGTGACTGCTATGTGGTGCATTTTAAGTCTAAGCGTACCCTGTTCGATGTACAGCAGAGCAAGGCAGGTTCCTATACAGGCTCTGTTAAAGAGACTAGCTCAGCAGCTGAACTGAATATCGGCCAATTACTGGCAGTGGAGGCTCTGGGACAATGGGGCTCGAGTATTCAGCGAGGCAGCGAAGCTGCTCTGTTACGCTACGCTATGGTTGAGCGTCGAAGTCAGACACAAAACCCTATGATATTGATGGGGGATTTTAATGATATTTTGAGTGACGGTGTGCTTGCAGCCCTAACTTCAGTAGATACCCGCATTAAACCTCAAACGGTTATAGGCCAGGGAGCCATGGGAGATGTGGCTCATCAGTTAGGTTTTTATCGTTTACAAGATGCCTATGATCTATACCAAGCGAGTCAATATAGCCTGTCAGAACAGGCGAGACCTGCGACTCATTACTTTTTTGCTAAAGGCTCTGTGCTGGACTATATCTTGCTCTCTAGTGAATTTGATGCCAAAAATGATTTGAGTCTGGCTGAGGTCGGACGCTACGAAACCTATGACCGCCACTTAATCAATCCCAGCTTCGAGCATGACAGTCAGAGTACAGATCATGCTCCTGTGATGATTAGCTTAGCTATCAGAGGCTGAGTTCTTATTATATTAATTTCACTTACTTAAGCTAATTATCTAGCCTAGCTATGACTATAGGTGTCGGCTGCAACCTTAACTAGCATGCTATGGAATGCTAGCCTGAATGACACCGAAAGTGTGTAGCGGAATGGACTTGGGAGTATAATTACACCAATGTTTAACATTTTAAGCGGCAGACTAAGCCTTGAGTTATGCCTTTGTTGCTTCTATTTCGATGAAAAGTAGTGAACTAGTGAGGCCAAGACAAAAAGAGTTGGTTTGAGTATCTGTGCTTAAGTGGCATCTAGATGATAATTTAACGGGTAATCACTGCGAACACCCATACAATGTGTGATTTTTATCCATATTGTGGTTTTTAACATATAAATGGATCACATTTTTATTGGCTGATGGGGAAAGGCTATCGGTAAAATGCCGACTTGGTGATAAAATAGTCGTACTGAACCGGAGCTTGTTCATGATGGACGCTATCACATGTATCAGGGAAATGATTTCATCTAATAATGCAGCACAGCATTAACATTCCAATATTTAGATTAGCGCGATGAGTCGCCCTGCTATTTTCTCATTCCCTGAGTTAGAACCTTGGTCTTTATCTATTTATATCGCTGGTATTAGTTTTATCTATTACTAACGTCTATAGACCACTGGAGTGAGTTCTAAAAAGCATGAGCCGATTCAGGAATTTATTTTTCGTCCCCCAAGACCCTATAAGGATATTTAATGCAAGGTAAGGACTCGAGTCAAATAGAGCAATCTAAGTGGTCATGGCTGAACCTGAGTGCTTGGCTATGGCCCTTCTGCCTGAGCGAAAAGTTCAAGTTTGCCTCTAGAGTCTCCTTGAGTATGGTTTTGGCTTTTCTCATTCCTATGGCTATGGGTTGGCCTCAGGCATCGACGGCCGCCACCACTGTTATGTTGATCGCCTCAACAGGCAGTCGCCGTGAGTCTCTCGCTTTGGGGACCTACAGAGTGATTGGCACCTTGATTGGCGCCGTTGTCGGCTTGCTATTAGTGGGCCTCTTGGCTCAAGAGCGCTTTCTCTACATGTTAGTGGTGTCTGTGGTGGTCGCGGTCATCTTCTATTTCCGCAATGCCTATAAGAAAGACCCAAGCGTGTTTATGCTTACCGGGGTGATGGTGTTGATGATGTCTAACGGTGGCGATGCCAACGGTGCCTTCATCTATGGTGTCGACCGCGCCTTTATGACTACTTTTGGTGTAGTGGTGTTCACTCTGGTCAGTGTTTTCCTGTTTCCGGTCAAGACTGAGCAGAACCTTAGGGTATTGGCCCGTGAACTGAATCGAATACAGGGGCAACTTTTTCATCTTCTGACCTCTCCTAAGGAGACACAAGTTCGAGGCTATGCTCTTGAGCCTATTGATCTGGATGGTGTCCATGAGTCGGTAGAGCCAACAGATGTGTCATCCCTAGTGAAGCAGCTTTTTGGGGCTCTGGCTGCCTTGGAGCAAAGGTATATTTCGATCAGCGCCGAGTGCAGCGATGTCTCGGCCTATAAGAAGGAGTGGGATCTGGCTCTGCTGTATTACAAACAGATCACCGAGTTACTGATTTTTGTCGCCGAGTCAGGCTCCCATGACACGAAAGAAAGTGAGAGGTTAAGCCTAGAGCGCTTTATCACAGATTATGAGCAAGCTGTCCAAAAGTTAGCGGCTCTTTTTACCGAGTCGGATCAGGCTTGGGATGATAAAGAGCACAGATTCGAGGTCATAGAGCAGAGAGTGACTTTAGATGAAGAAGCGTTAAAAACCTGTACTCATCTCAGCAGAGGTAAGGTGCTGACCATAGCTTACTTGCTTAATCAGCTCCACGAAAAGTTGTCGCGGCTGACGGCAACCATCAGCTGTATAGATTCAGTGACAGGCAAGGTAGATTTCAGCGAGAGATTTCCTAAATCTCTATCTCAGTTTATCTGGTGGGATGCAGAGAATGCCAAGACGGCAGTAAAAGTGTTCGTCACCTATTGGATCGCGGGACTCATCTGGATCTACTTCAATCCACCGGGGGGCTACTCTTTTGTGATCTTCTCAGTGATCTTCATGTCCTTATTTTCTTTCCTACCTGTGCATCCAGTGATGTTGCTGGTGCTATTCACGTTCGGCTTCCTGTTTGCGGTGCCCTCATATCTATTCGTTCTGCCCGGACTGGCCTTAAGTGCCGAGCTCGGAATATTTATCTTCATTTATACCTTCATCGCCTTCTATATATTTAAGGAACAGGTGACCATATTTTTCCTCTTGGGCCTGTTTTTACTCGGTATAGATAACACTATGCAGTATAACTTTGCCGTGCTTCTCAGTGTCATGATGATGTTTTATCTGGTGGTCTTGATGATCATCTTGTCCTATTATTTTCCCTTCTCATCGCGGCCAGAACACCTGTTTCTAGTGATGAGGGAGCGCTTCTTTAGGCATGCCGCCGGGGTACTTAGCAGTAATCAAATTGCGCAGCCTAACGGCCGGCAGAAACTCAGGGCAGATTGGCACCTGATGACCATGAACGTCACTGTGAAAAAGTTAACCCTCTGGTCCGCAAAAATTAATAATAAGCTGTTTCAGCAAACGACACCTGAGGCGCTAGCGGCCTTCTCTGCTGCTTGTGAATTGCTTAATAACCATATCAATATCTTTGTCTCGGCCCAAGATAAGTTTGCTAGCAATCAGCTGGTGTCACAGGGACGGCAGTCTTTCAATAGCGAGGCTTTGTTTCCTATGACCAAGTCTCTTGCTGGTGGATATAAGAAAGAGACCTTAGACCAGGTATTTCACGGTTATGAGTTGGATTATGAGGATACAGAGCAGCAGTTGGAGGACTTTCTCAATGGTCAAGATCTGTCTGTGTATTCGTCAGCGGATATCTCAGGATTCTATATCTTCCTCAACCTCAAGAAAAATGTATTTGATGCAATAGGTCAGTGTAAGCAGGCCTATGAAGATATCAGTTGGAACAATTTGCGACAGAAGCGATTTTAGGAAGGTGGCAATGTTAAATAAGTACGTCAAAACCTGTCTGGTTATGATGCCATTACTTGGGCTCTCGGCATGTACTAACCTGGGACCAGATTTTCAGACTCTGGCGCCAAAGAGTTTGCCCAAGGCTTGGAGTGATTCGGCTTTAGTAGACCATGAGGCTGAGATTGAGCAGACAGCCCAAGATTCCGCCATGTGGTGGAAACAGTTTAATGATCCGACTCTAAATATTCTGGTTGAGCGAGCCAATAAACAGAATCTGGATATCGAGGCCGCGGGTCTGCGTATCTTGCAGGCAAGAATGATCTTGGGGATCAGTGATTCACTCAATTATCCTCAGGTGCAGGTGGCATCGGGTAGCTTGGCGAAAGTGTATCGTAATGATAACTCGTTTAATAATCTGGCCCTGTCATTCGACGCCGGTTGGGAGATGGATATCTGGGGTAAATATGCCCGAGGTGTCGAGGCCTCGGAAGCGGCGCTTTATGCCAGCATAGCCTCCTACAATGATATTGCCGTGACCATCACATCGGAAGTGGCAAGAAACTACATTAACTTCAGGACTTTTCAGGAGCGAGTGTTGCTCTCTAGGCGAAATATCCATATCCAGGAGCGTGTGGTACATATTACTCAGGTGCAGTACGACTCTGGCAATGTCACTGAACTGGATGTGCAGCAGGCCAAGAGTCAGCTCTATAGCACTCAGGCCGCACTGCCTTCACTTAAAATTGGCATGATGCAGGCTAGAAATGCCCTCGCCGTGTTACTCGGAGTGATGCCCAATGAGATAGTGCCCATGCTCGAGTCGGAGCAGCTTAAAGCTAAAGTCGATGCCTATAGTATCGAGTATGGCAAGAGCGAAACTAAGCGTTCCATGACAGATGAGAGCAGTGTGTCTATCGTGCCAACGCCGCCCATGCTAGATGCCCGCATCGATGCCTCTTTAGTGATGCGACGTCCGGATCTGCAGGTTGCCGAGTTACTCGCCCATGGCCAGAGTGCCAAGATAGGCTTGGCAGAGGCGGCCCTCTATCCTAGCTTTACCCTGTTTGGTTCTATCGGCGTCAACAGCATGCGTCCCAGTGGCCACAGTTTTAGCCTCAGTGATTCACTGACTCTTACTGCCGGTCCCTCTTTTTCTTGGAATATTTTTCAATATGGGCGGATTAAAAATAATGTCCGTCTCGAAGATGCTCGCTTACAAGAGGCGCTCATAGGCTACAACAAGAAAGTGTTGCTGGCGGTACAAGAGGTGAGTGGCGCCCTGGAATCTTACTCCCTGTATCGGGAGCAGAAAGCCCTGAGAATGAGTTCGGTTAATGCATCGGTTCGCGCATTCAACATCTCCATGACCCAGTATGAGAATGGCCAGATAGGTTTTGAGCGACTGTTAAACTCGGTAGAAAAGATGACCCGTAGTGAAGACAGTTATGCCCAAATAAAAGGTTATGTGGCCAATCAAGTCGTGGCGTTATACAAGTCATTGGGTGGGGGCTGGCAGATAAATAACGGCAAGGCTCTCATCAGCGATGAAACCAGAGAAGTGATGAGGCAGAGAACCGATTGGGGAGATGTCTTAGATGAGCCTCAATTCCTGCCGGCTTCGGGCAATAATTCTACAGCCTCTAAGGCTGAAGCTATAAGTTCTCAGGTTGCTAATCAAGATAGTCCAGCAGCCTCTAAAGTTGAAGCTGTGAGTTCTCAGGTTGCTAACCAAGATAGTTCGACAGTTACTAAAGTTGAAGCTGTGAGTTCTCAGGTTGCTAACCAAGGAGAGCAAGAGTAATGGACTTACCCCATGAACTCGCGGCGGGAGATATCTATTTCTCGCCCCTGCTACTGGTTCTAGTGATGGCGACAATGGCCAGCTGGATAACCGTTGCCTTGTTGAATAAGACAAGATTGTCGCGTTTTATCGCGTTTCCTTCGATTACCTTTATGGCGATAACCTTGTTCTACGTTATCGCCATAGATAGTTTATTTTTGCGCTTCTAAACGGACCTTTGAACAAGTGAATAAGATGAAAAAATTATTAATTATAGCCCTCAATATCATCATTATAGGTGGCGCACTGTTTCTGGGGTATCAGAAATACCAGGAGTACTTCAGCAACCCTTGGACTCGCGATGGTCAAATAAGGGCCAATGTGATCAAGGTGGCTCCTCGAGTATCAGGCCCTCTGGTGCAGGTTTATATCAAGGACAACCAGTTTGTGCATAAGGGTGATCCACTGTTTCAGATCGATCCTAGCACCTATGAAGTCTCGCTTGCCCAAGCAGAAGTTGGTTTGCAACGAGCCAAGTTGAGCGCACAAGGCAGGAAGATAGAATTCGTTCGCCTTAAAGATATCAGGGCGAAAGACAGGGGAGCTGTTTCCCATAAAGATTTGATCCGCCGTGAGATAGCCTATGAGGAGGCTAAGCTTAAGATCAAGGCCGCCGAGCAGCAGCTGAAGGCAGCCAAGATGAATCTGGCTTTCACTAAGGTTTATGCTTCGGTGGATGGTTATGTCTCCAATATAGACATTCAGCTTGGTACTCAAGCTGTGATGAATCAGCCCCTTATCGCCCTAGTCGACAGTAATAGCTTCTGGGCCTTCGCCTACTTTCGTGAGAGCGAACTAGAGCAGATCCATATCGGCAGCACGGCCATGGTCACTCTGATGGCCCATCCAGATAAGCCTATCGAGGCCAAGGTGGAGTCGATAGGTTGGGGCATAGCACCTAAAAATGGCACTGTGGGTTATAACTTGCTGCCTAGTGTGAACCCTGTTTTTCAGTGGATCCGTCTGGCACAGCGTATTCCTGTGCGTATAGCTTTAGATGAGCTGCCCGAGGGTGTTGAGCTGAGATTTGGTTTGTCGGCTTCGATCATGGTGCTCGATGATGACTAAGAAAATCAATCAGGAAAATAACTTCTACTACATGACTTGTGCGCTTATTGGCTTGCTAGTGAGCTCATCTCTGGTGGAAGTGATGCCGAGCGGCATCTTAGAATATGCGCTCGAAGGTGTGATAGGAGTGACCTTTTTAATCTGCATCTTGAGTCTGCGCTTCGATCATCGCTGGAAGCGCTTTATGCAGGTGCTGGCCCTGTGCTGGGTTATCGCATCTGTGCTGAGGCTGGTGCTGGGGATACAGGAGATAGATCTACTGGTATTGCTGATCATGTTTGCCTTCTTCTGGGGAACATTCAAATCAATCTCTAGGCAGATATTATTCACCGGCAGTGTGGATGGCAATAAGGTGGTGGGGTCTGTGGCTCTGTTCCTCCTTATAGGTCTGATGTGGACCATAGCCTATCTGCTAATCATGGAGTTCGCGCCAAATTCATTTACCGGCATGGGTCCGTTGCCATGGGGAGAAAACTTCTCTCAGATGGCTTATTTCAGCTTCGTTACTTTAACTACATTAGGTTATGGGGATATCAGCCCCATCAGTTCATTTTCACAAGTCGTCGTTTATATGGAAGCTATTGCAGGCGTATTCTACATGGCAATAGTGGTAGCGAGTCTAGTGAGTTCAAACCAGGGAAAAAAACATGGCTAATCAAGAAGGAAATAATCGAGTGGGAAATCAGCAGAGTAAAATTTTTGTCAACAATATGATGGAGTCGGCAATCCGCATCGGCTTGCTGTTTATGCTCGTCCTATGGACGTTTGACATCATAAGACCCTTCGTCATTCCCGTGTTGTGGGGTGCCATCATAGCAGTAGCCTTGATGCCATTGACCCAGAAGTTAGAGAAGGCTTTCAAGGGAAGACGCGGACTGGCTGCTACCGCAATGGCGATTATTGGTATCGCCCTGCTGGTCATTCCATTTGTGCTGGTTTCAGGTTCAATATTCGATGGCGTCAGCCACGCGATTGAGGTGTTGCAAAGCGGTGAGGTTAACATCCCAGGTCCAACCCAGAAGGTGGCCGATATTCCTGTGATCGGTGACAAGCTTTATGAAATTTGGGCCTTGTTCTCCACTAACCTAGAGAAAGCTGTGCAGCATTTTCTGCCAGAAATTAAGACGGCTGTTGGCACTATAGCTTCGGTTATCGGCAGCAGCCTAGCGACTCTGATGATGTTCATCATCTCTTTGGCTATCGCGGCAGGTTTCATGTCTAATGCAGAGAAGATCTCTGGGGCCATTAGCACAGTAGCTGTACGTGTTGTAGGTAAGAATGGTGAGCAGTGGACGACACTCACCGCCGCGACGATACGCAGTGTTTTGCTTGGGGTTGTCGGCGTGGCATTTATTCAGTCCATGTTAATTGGCTCTGCAATGTTCGTATTTAACGTACCTGCGGCAGGTCTAATCACTTTAGGTGTGCTGATCTTAGGAATAGCTCAGCTGCCGGCCCTTATCGTGGTATTACCTGCGATATTTTATGTATTTTCTACCCAAGACACCACATCGGCAATCATCTTCACAGTTTGGGTGTTGCTGGCAGGCGTGTCAGATAGCTTCCTTAAGCCTATGCTGATGGGACGCGGCGTAGATGTACCTATGCCAGTTATCTTAATCGGTGCCATAGGTGGCATGTTGGCAGCAGGGATCATCGGCTTGTTCCTTGGCGCTGTCATTCTTGCCATCTGGTATGAACTATTTATGGCTTGGTTAAAGGCCGATAAAGCACCAGAGGCAGAGCAATCTCTGGCTATTGAAGGCGAGCCTAAGCTAGAAGCCGTGGTTAATCAGGCTAAATAGATAAGTATTCGATATCAGTGAACTTAGCTTAGGGCTTGGCTGGTTATCAAAGGAAAAAGGAGAGCTTAGGCTTTCCTTTTTTATGGGCACGAAAAGCTGAATATCGATAGTCTTTGTACTTGGAGCCGCTTTAGGTTAGCGTTAACTTATGCACCGCAAGAGACTCATATAGCACTATGTTAGATGCCACCTGTACCTTAGATGAGACTAAGACGGTTACTTATACCGTGTTTAAGTTTCAGACGCTTAGCGATGCGGAAATTGAGATGTATCGCCAGTCTCTTATCTGCCCAGCCTGTAGTGGCAAGGCATACTTCCGCAAAGCCTCGAAAGATGGCAAGGCGGCCTGCTTCGGTTCTCGTTATCATCTGCCAGATTGCAGTGAACTTACCCCGTCAAAGGCAAAAGTGCGTGAAGATCTTGCCGTCATCGAAGTGAATCAATTACTGGTTGATAGCGAAGCTCTGGTAATCAATTTCTCTAAGGGTGCCGCAGGGAAACACGCTAGCTCAAAAGCAGACGCTAGTGACACAAGAGGTAAGGCTAAGCCGATTATCATTAATGACATTCCCAAAGGGGCTGGCAAGGTCAATGCTGGCTTAACAGGTACTGGCTCAGATAAAGCACAGCTCCAAGATGAGCATTCTGCCATGAGCCGAGTCTCCTCTGAGGGATTGGAAACTCTGCTTCATAGTCTGCTTAGAGGCAGTGACTTGGCCGAATCAGAACTTTGGGTCTATACCGATGAGAAGTATCGTTGGCGGGCCAAGAATCTGTTTGTTAACTTTGCCGATGCAGAGCCTACGGATAACGGTGCGCCGCGTATGTACTGGGGAACCCTCTCTCACAGCGATAAACATATGCACTGGCTCAATCCCGCCGATTGCAGGGATGTGGGGATCCCCATCGAAGATTTTCAACAGGCCTTGTGTAACAGGTTCGATATCCATGAACGCCGAGATCTCGAAGGGGCGGGGATCATCATTTTTGGTAAGTGTTTTTTCAATAAAGATAAAACCCGAAAGATCATTCAGCTATGGGGCAAAGATATTAGTCGGATTGCGATCTCCAAGTTAGACGATGACTAAGTATTAAGCTAGCCTTGGCAGGCAGAACATCCCGAGTATTTTATTACTCAATCCAAGTGCAACGCAAAGTGAGACGTGTTTAAGGTTTTTTGGCATTTTGCGAATAATAATCTTATTAGATTGGTCTTTTTAGCCATTGGCTATTTGAAATTAAAGGCATTTGGGTGAGTAATAATCTCAAATCGTTATCTTTTTTTATTTACTCATAAACTTGGGTGAGGCAATAGTGCTAATTATGCAACTGGCCTATATTGGCACAGCATATGCTGCATTAAAGTCTAGCTGTTTATATCCGATATAAAGGGTGTAGATGGGTCATCTGAGGTGTCTATTATGTCAGTTACCATTCAAGAAAAATTTGCCGAGCCCGAGTTGCATTTTAAAGTTAATCATCATCTCTACGAAACTTCTAACTCATACCGTTGCAGAGTGGATTACGTTATCAAGTTGCTCGCCGCTGAAGAGCTAGAGCAGGCTAACGGAGCTCATTGTGCTAAGGAAGATGTGATTAATTTGGAAAAGGATTTTATTAGAGGTTATAACTAGCTAAAGTGTATTTAGACCTGTGATATCAACAAGCCTAGATTGATTGGTATTAGCGAGTCACAAGTAGAAGTTACTCGCTAATACTCAGTGCTGAATAAATAGTTACTAGCGGGTCGTGTATTTATGCTAGTGAATATGATTGTCGAATATGAGCTAGGTTCTGTCTTGTTAGATGCCTTGTTATATGTCTAGTTATTAGCCCTATCGAAAAAGATAAATACACTTGTTACTCCATTCAAATGAGCCTTCTCTAAGATTTCTATTCCTTAAGGCCAATGCTTGGCTTGCATGACTAAGAGTTATATCTCGCTAACAACCACAGCCCCCGAGAGCAGGCATAATAACAATATGCTATAGATATTTTATGCCTATTGGGATAACTTGACTCATCTAATTACCCGTATAAATAAAGGGTTCGAATGTCCTCAGAAAATACCAAGGTATTCTTGTTCAGTTTATTCCTCTTACTGGCAGCAATCGGAGTTGGGTTTGGTCTGTATGTGAATACTGATAAACATGATCCCAGTAAAAGCTTAGTGCCTCTTGTTATCGGCTCTTGGGTGAAGATCCCCGGAATTTGCGATGGTAAGACCCATTATGATGAGCTGGTAGAGATTTTGTCTAAACAGTCGATGAAGGTTAAGGGCAAGGTGATAAACATAGTCGATTTTTCCATATCTAAGACTGCCCCGATTAAGATAAGCTGTGATGCTGTGGGGGATGGAGACATGTTCGTGCAAACTTCATTTATGGCGGATAAGTTTTTCCGCTATTACCTGGGGAAAATAGGTGACTACACCATAATGAAAAGTGTGGCGCCAAGGAGTGAGCTCTGGTTTAAACTCGATACTCATTTTCAGCAAAAGCTGCAAGCTATGAGCGATATTAACAATGGCTCTAGACTCTAGACCCGTGAGATCAGGCAAGCCTACTATTGGCAAAACACCACTTTAGGATACTAGTAGATATAGCTATGAAAACTCAGATGTTAAAGGGCATATTGATTCGTTGGAACGATGACAAGGGATGCGGGTTTATCAGGCCGGATGCATCTCATGTGGATATGGCTACCTTACATGGTCCTGCCAGCGAGCAGGAAATATTTATCCATATTTCCGCCTTAAAACATATGTGTAGACGGCCCGAATTAGGAGACACCATCTTCTTTCTGATTGAGACTAAGCTCGACAGTAAACTCAATGCCATCCAAGCTTATATTGAGGGTGTTGAAGCCAATACTGCTAATGGAGAAAACACTAAGCCCTACCTAGGTAATGGCAATAGTAAGATACCTATCTCAGCAACTGGGGTCATTACACGGCTATTCATCATAGCCGTGGTGCTTATAGGTGCTAGCCTGACTTACCAGACCTTTACTGATACCACTAGGCTCATAAGCCAAACTCAGTAATCTATTTAAGCTCACGGGCTCTTTTTCTTCAGCCCCAGCCCCTTAGCTTTGATAACGTTCATGGCCGTTTCACCGAACTGATATAGACCTAAGCCGGAAATCACAAACATGGCACCTAAGATTAAGGCACCGGTAATAGTCTCGCCATTAAGCTGTGCACCTAACATCATGGCGAACACAGGTGTGATTAAGGTCACCAGAGCGACGGTACTCGCCTGCAGATTCTGCAGAATGTAGAAGTAAGCGACAAAGCCTATCAAGGATCCAAACACCCCTAGATACAGAATCGACCAGAGCGATCTCTCCTGCCATGTGTCTATTGGCAGAGTGCCGTCGAATATCAACCAGGCCAAGGCAAACATAGGTGTCGAAAACGCTAATGCCCCTACAGTACTGGCAATGGGGTGAATATTGATCTTGATGGTCTTAATTAATACGCCGCTGAGACTAAAGAGAAACACAGCAGTCAAGATTAGCATCAAGCCTATCCAGCTATCTGAGCCTAATGACAGCTTAGATGAACAGACAATCCCTAATCCGATAAATGCCATTGCTAGGGCTAATAGCTTCATGGGGCCAAATTTGGCCTCACCGAGCAGTCTCTGAGCCAGCAACCCAGAAATGAGCGGTGACAGGCCGAAAATCAGTGACATGGTTCCCGACGCCAGATATTGAGCCGAGAAATAGCTGAGTAACATACCGCCGACTATACCTATGGATGAGACGCTATAGAGTTTTATCGCCGTCTTGGTCCATGGCAGTCGAATGCGGGTTATTAGCAAGAGCAAGCTTCCCAGTAGCAAGGCTATCGTCATTCTTAACAACACAGCCATGGTCGGATGAACTGACTCGCTGCTCCAGACTATGCCTAGTGGCGTGGTTGACCAGATCAAAACCACAGATAAAAAGGCTGCGGGAACCTGTCTGGGTAATGTTGCCGGGACTTGCATTGTCATCTTGTACCTCGCTTACTTTGATATAAACAATTTGAAGCAAAACATCAGTCTTGAGCATCAAATTAGTGGTAAGCCGAGAAGAGAGCGGAGCGAAGAAGGGGAGTTATCTGCCGCAAGCTTTCTTTTGCGGCTGGGTAATGGTTTAGGCTAGCTTTCTATTCCATCTCATCCGCGGGCTGATTAAGCCACACACAAGTAATCACACGAGTATTGGCATTCGTTGCGACTAGTCGCAACTGAACTAATACCTGTTTATTGAGATGACTTGTTTGAGATTGAGTTAAAAGCATGGGCTAAACCGTGTTCCTAAACTTGGACGTTAAGTGAACATTGATAGTGTATCTCTTCAGGAGTGCTGTCAATTGAAAGTCTAATTTATTTATTGCTAATAAAAGATGAAGCTTTGGACGAGTTTTTTTGGAAGGTAATAATTTTTTTAAACAGAATTTAGCAGGAGATGTTAAATTTATCAGGACGCTAAAAAGTCGAAAGGGGCATTGCCCTTCAGCACATGCCCCTTCTGTTGTTTGCGGTTATATGAACCTTTCCCTTTCTTAGGCTTTTCGGTCCTCATTCTAAAAAGTTCGCTGGTGACTAATGCCTTTAAGGCGTTGTCTTTGATTATGCCGCGGCCGCTATCATGTTCCATAACAGCACAGGTATTGCGATGTTTAGTCATCGAATATTCCTATTTAATTGAATTTTATCTTGTTAATGTCAGCTATAAAGCGAGCCATAAGCCTTAGCTCACTGAGCGAACTATAATCCAGCTTTGAAGCCTAAGTAAATAGCTTTTACTCGATACATAGGAGAGTGCGCAGGAAGAGGTTGGCCCAAGTGAGAAAAAAAGCCCCTTCTTGCTTTAACAAGAGGAGGCATAGGTCATGTGTTAACTCGTTACTTAATAGAGAGGATTGATGCAGAGACTTAATGCAGTTGCATAGGCAACTTATTAGGCTCTAGAATTTTTCTCGCTATGCTTACCTTAGCTTTCACGCTAGCGCCCTGAGCTTTAATCGGTGAACTAGTAGCAGGTGCCGAGCCGACAGTATTGAAGTATTCGATATCGATAAGCTCATACATGTTCCAACGCGGAGCTATCAAGTAGCTAAACTCATCAGTAGAGTTGGACTTACGCATTTCATGCTCTTGAACATAGATGCGCTGACCTAAACGGCCATCGACGACTTTTAATAATGTCCATTCTCGATAACGACATCGACTTGATCGATATTCGCTGCAAATAAGGCGTCTTTTTGAACCTGACTCAGTCCTTCTACTCCACTTACCATTGGATAGGAGGTATAGCCTTGATCTTGAGAGTAAGTCAGTAAAATATCGCCACTATTAATCGACCATTCAAACTCTAGAATATCGAAATTTGATGCTCTTTGACCTGTACCATTTTCTGCAAACTCATAACGGCTACCAAAGCGTGCGATGAAAGAGGCTGCCACAGGAGTGGTCTGATAGTAGAGTGACGGAACATCTGCAGCCTCAAGGGGAGGTGTCAATGCTGGATCTTCCACTATGGCAATAATTGTCTCTTCGATAACACCAGGAGTTGCCTGCTCTATGCTTTCTAGTAAAGCGTTATATTGTTCTGGATCGGCAAGCACAGACAGTAAATCTGTAGTGCCTTGGGGTAACAGACTGACTTCACTGTTGATCAAGATCTGAACCACTGCCGCTATTTCGATTAAGGCATTAGGATCAATCTGACTCTCTATTAGCTTGATGGCATCGATATTGGTTGGCTCTGTGCCACCATTTTCGGCAACGAGTAAGGTATAAAGGGCAGTCGATACGGCTGAGACTGAGATTTTTGGTGTATCTCCCACGGCTTGTGTCGAAGCCTTCAGTATTTTAGAACTGGATTGTGCCTGAGTAATAAAGCCACTGAGCTGCTCAAGAGAGGGCAAAAGAGAGGCGAGTTGTAGTGAAGATTCATTGCTGGCGATGAGCTTCACACTAGAACTAAGATCGACATCATCATCTATTGCTAGATTTAAAGAGAAGTTACCATTTTCATCTGCTGCAATAGAAGCTGACTCACTGCCTACAGTCGCAGAAATTAGGGCGCTGGCATACTGAACCCCCACAACTTGTCCTGCAAGCAGGTAGTGAGTTTCTATTCGATCTATGTTTGTCTCGGCAATGAATTCGGTAACGGCACCTTCATTATCTGTGACGTTAACGGTGAAACTGATGGGGCTATCGACTGCGATGCTGGGAGTCGTGAAAGATATTTCAGCCGTGTCACCACCAGTTATAGCGAGAGCTGGACCCGCTGTTTGCACCCAGGCGTATTTAGCTATGCTGCCATCACTGTCGGTAGCGATAACTGCTAGGGTCGAAGAGGATTTTTCAACTATGGGTGAGAAATTAGCACTAACTGCTGGTGCCTTGTTTTGGGTTTCAATTTCTATGGGGGTGTCATCATCTGAGCCACATCCGCTAAGGAAGGCGCTCGTCACGAGTAGAGAAAGTATGCTTCTTTTCAACATGATTACAGATCCTTTAATCAATGATGGGGAAAGACACAGTTAACATTTCAGACCAAGGGGGAGGATTTCCATCTGCTCATCCATTAGTACTAGCTAGCTGTGACCTTAGTTCGAAAATCATTCTAACTACAAATGCACTACTTTTGTATGATTTTTGTAAATAATTATGAGTTTTATTGATTTCTTGTTGTTGGTTTATTGTTTTTTGTTTCAAAGGGTAAAGGCTGGTGGGCTTGTATTAATACTCATCTGGTACAAGGTTTAAGTTTGTTTTTAATTGCTATCTCGCTTTGCTTCGTGTCATGAGAGCGCCGCAAGCGGCTTCGAGTTGCGAGGACGTTCGCAAGCTCACTGCGAGAACGCAACTTCGTTGCTTCGAGGAAAATATTTTTCTTTTTCTCTCTTTCTCGTTGTCTCGCTATCTCGCCTTCTCGCTCCCTTTGCTAGCAAGCAGATGTAAAAGGCTCAAACATAGGAAAACTCCGACCTAGATCACCTTTTTATGCTGATTGGGGTAAAGTAGAGCTTATGGTTTAAAGAATACTTTTGCCTCTTGGGCATGGGAATAACGATGAGCAGTGTGAAAATAGATCTGGGCTTAAGTTTCGACAACAGTTACGCAAAAAAACTAGAGGGTTTTTATGCTGACTGCCAGGGGGCCAAAGCGCCACAGCCTGAACTGGTGAAGTTAAATACTTCATTGGCCCATAGCATAGGTCTTAGCAATACTAATCCTGGGCAATTAGCCGAGGTTCTTTCGGGGAGCCAATCGCCAATCGGTGCCAGTCCGCTAGCACAAGTTTATGCCGGACATCAGTTTGGCGGCTTTAGCCCTCAGTTGGGTGATGGTAGGGCGTTATTGTTGGGAGAAGTGTTAGATAAAGACGGTAATCGTGTAGATGTTCAACTTAAGGGGTCTGGGCGGACGCCATTCTCACGAGGGGGTGATGGCAAGGCTGCGCTAGGTGCAGTGCTGCGCGAGTATGTGGTCAGTGAAGCTATGTTTGCCCTCAAGATTCCCACCACCAGGGCGTTAGCTGTCGTCACTACCGGCGAGCAGATCATGCGTACACAGGAGTTGCCAGGAGCTGTTTTGACTCGCGTCGCCGCTAGCCATATACGTGTTGGCACCTTTCAATATTTCTCATCCCGCGGTGAGCAAGACAAGGTTAAACAACTGGCCGACTACGCCATTGAGCGTCACTACCCGCAGCTAAAAATCAGCCAACAACCTTATCTGGACTTTCTTTGTGCGGTTTGTGACAAGCAAGCCGAGTTAGTCGCTCGCTGGTTACTGGTTGGCTTTGTTCATGGTGTGATGAATACCGACAATATGACGATTTGCGGCGAGACCATAGATTATGGCCCCTGTGCCTTTATGGATGACTATGATCCCCAAGCCGTATTTAGCTCAATAGATAGAGACGGACGTTACGCTTACAATAATCAGCCTGTTTTAGCACAGTGGAACCTGGCTAGATTAGCCGAAACCTTGCTGCCCTTAATAAGCGATGATGAAGCAGTGGCAGTGGCGAAAGCTACCCAAGCAGTCACGGAGTTTATGGATGTGTATCAAGGTTATTGGCTAACGGGTATGCGAGCAAAACTGGGAATATCTAACGAGGAGGAAGGCGATTTAGCCCTTTGCGAGCAACTGCTCGAGTCTATGGTGGGGCAAGAGGTGGACTTTACTCAGATGTTCCGTCAACTCGCCAGAGATCTTGAGGGCCAAAGCCATGGGAGTGATCAGTTATTTAATGATGCCGATAGGTTTATCCAGTGGCGGGAGTCATGGATGGCGCGCTTATCACGAGCAAGCCTGCCAATGTCTGAATGCGTTGCCATGATGGATGGGGTAAATCCAATGTATATTCCTAGAAACCATCAGCTTGAGTATGCCATCGAAGCGGCAGAGCAGCGCGCAGACTACCAGCCATTTGAGCAATTGATTGGGATACTCGCCAATCCATATACACCACAAGATGGAGCCGAGGAATATGCCAAACCCGCTCCCGCGAGTTTTGGTCGTTTCACCAGTTATTGCGGTACTTAATGCTAGATACTATGTTGAAATTCCCTAAGAGTTAGTCGGTATAAATCTAACATTCCTGGTGAATGTTAGATTTTCACTAGAAATGTCAGCTTGTTAGATTGTTAATAACACTTCCCCTATTTAATACTAATGTCAGCTTGAATTTGACATTAGTATGCTCATTGGTGTTTATACGGTATTGAGCGTTCAAGATATAATCGGACAGCTTGTTTTTTTAATTCATCGTTAAATTAGTCGATTGACCTTAAATCCTGATGTCAATCAGTGTTTATCACTTATATTTCCGCCTTTGCAATTGTTTATCTCTATATCTCCTCGTTTTTTGATTTTTCCCCCACAAATAAACTGTTACACATTAGCTCACATACGTAACAACTTGTAATTCGGTGTAGAAAATGTGAATTGTAGGTGTTAGATTGTGTCGAAACATGGATGAACTCAAAAGCTTTCACAGCTAATTGAGAACACCTGCATCGGGATGATGCGTCTAGTAAGAAACATGTTGGCTTTTTTTGTTGGTAGTTGGTTAGTTTTCTCATTTTATTAATCTGGTTGTTCTCTTCACGAGTATTGCCTATCAGCTTGCTGCGCTCTTTTTGGGCTCGGCGCTGAAGTATGACTGCTGTTCTCAACGAATTTAATTTTAGCTTTTATTTTTTTAATCTTAAATTCCACAATTAATACTGATGCTTACATGGTTATCCAGTATTGCCATTATCCCCAGTCAAGATCTCGGGGCGTGCGGTAGCTATGCCTAAGCCTTATTGCTTAGTCAGTAAACCAATCAAGTGCCTATATCCGTTAGCCGCCGCTTTTGTGCCGCCGCTTTTGTGCCGCCGCTAGAGTGAATAACTAGATGAGTCAAAAATGAGAAAGCGAAGCTCGATACAGATCATGGTCGATACCGTGCACGCCTTGATGATGCGAGAAATTAAAACCCGCTTCGGCTCGAATCGCCTAGGGTATTTCTGGGCGCTGGCGGAGCCCATAGGTCAAGTCGCCATTTTGGGGCTGATTTTTAGTTTGATGGGGCGCAGTAGCGTGGCCAATATTCCCATCGCCCTGTTTCTGTTTACCGGCAAGCTGCCCTTTAGCTTGTTTACTAAACTCTTGACCCAAATCACGGCCGCGGTCGAATCGAACAAGGGCTTGCTTAGCTACCGACAAGTGTCGGCTATCGACCCGGTTATCACTCGAGTGCTGATAGAAGTGGCAACCTATTTGGTGGTGTATCTGATTATTTTTGCATTTATGGCCTGGCTTGGTTTCGAGGTACTGCCCGACGACTTGCTGGGAGTACTGGCCGCAAGTGGCTTGCTGATTATTTTCTCCGTAGGGATAGGGTTAATCTTTTGTACTGCCGCGAGCTATTGGAAAGACACTAGCAAGCTGGTCGGCATGATCACCATGCCGATGTTTTTTGTCTCCGGTATCTTCTTTTGCGCCACCAGTATCCCGCCCCAGTATTTGTATCTGTTTGACTGGAATCCAGTATTTCATGCCATAGAGCTGGGTCGTGATGCATCTTTTAGCGCTTATACCACTCCTATCGGCAGCTGGCTGTATCTCAGCCTATTGGCATTAGTGAGTTTTAGCCTAGGGCTCGCAATGTTTCATCTAAGTCGAATGAGGTTTCTAATCACATGATCCATTTCGAAGGGGTAAATAAGTATTACCCGACTAAACAGGGGCGTCACTATGTGTTTAAAGATCTAAACATCAGTCTGCCTACAGACCGAAATGTAGCTATATTAGGTCCGAACGGCGTGGGTAAATCGACCTTAATTCGCATGATGGGCGGCGCGGATATGCCAAATTCTGGCCGCATACATTCGGAGAAAAATATCTCCTGGCCACTAGGGCTACAAGGGGGGCTACAAGGCTCTATGACAGCCCGAGAGAATGTACGTTTCGTGGCGCGAATACATGGCTACAAAAACACTAAGCCTATAGAGCAACAGGTGCAAGATTTTGCCGAAATTGGCAAGTTTTTCGATGAACCGGTAAAGACTTATTCCAGTGGCATGCGCTCGCGTATCACTTTTGGTCTCACCATGGGCTTCGATTTTGACTTCGATGTGCTGCTTATTGATGAGCTGGGGGCTGTGGGTGATGCCAACTTTCGCAAGAAGAGTGAACAAATGCTGCTGGATAAGTATGACAAGACCAAGTTGATCATGGTGAATCACTCCATTGTCGGGCTGAAAAAGTTTTGTGATTCTGGGGTGGTCATTAAAAACCAAGGTTTATATTTTTTTGAAAATGTGGATGATGCTATACAGGAATACCAAGAGGTTTACGTCAAATAATATGTCAATTAATCAATTACAAAATGATGACGCAGCCATTGCTAAGTCAAAGGCCCAGCAAAAAGTAAAAAGTGAGTCACTAACTCCACTTCAGCGTAAAATAAGAAAACTAAAACGTGATCCCAAACTATTTTTAGCCGACTCTAAAGCTTATGTTGGGGCGCAAAAGACTGTCTATCTCACCCGAGCTAAGATGGGATCTTTTGCTTTCGTGGTGTTGGCATCACTGCTAGTGATCATCTATTACAGTGTCATCGCGTCACCTAGGTATGTGAGTCAAGTGCAGTTTGTCGTTAAACAGGTCAGTAGCAGTGACATACCAGTAATAGGCTTAGCCGCTATCGGCACATCATCCCCCTCGACTAGAGATGCGTTAATTTTGCAGGAGTATATTCTTTCCTCCGAGATGGCTCTGGCATTGGATGATCTGTTAAATCTTAAAGCCCACTTCCAGCAAAACCAGTGGGATATCTTAAGTCGACTAAAAGCCGATAGCACTCAAGAGGAGTATATCGAGTTTTATCAAAAGCATATTAAAGCTGTATATAACGAGATGTCTGAGATCTTACTGATAGAGGTGCAAAGTTTCGATGCAGACTTCTCCCTTAAGCTTGCTAAAGCAGTACTATCAACCAGTGAAACCTTTATTAATCAGCTTGGTGAGGGGATGGCTGTTCAACAGAGGCAGTATGCACAGAGTGAAGTACATAGGGCCTACGATGAGTTAAAGCGACAACAGGTCAGCTTACTGAAATTTCAGGATGAAAATAATCTATACAACCCAGAGATTAAAAGTGCAGCTCTGGTCGAAGCCGTAAACGGGCTAGAGTCAGCCATCATAAAGCAGAAAACTGAGCTGAAATCATTGCAAGCTTATATGCGTTCCGACACCGCCGAGATAAAAAGTAAAGAGTTTCAGGTTGCAGCCTTAGAGCAGCAACTTAACGAAGAGAAGCTTAAGCTCACAAACCAAGATCAGCTAGCACTCAATAAGGTCAATGTGGACTTTAAGGAGTTGGAGCTCAATGCCCTGCTTGCTACCGACCTATATAAGTCAGCCCTGGCTAGCTTACAGGCAATTCGAGCAGAATCCTTTAAGAACCTTAAGTATCTGCTCGTTGTCGAGCGGCCAAAATTGGCCGAGCAGGAAAAGTACCCTCAACGCCTCTACAGCATCTTTACTTGGTTTGTCGCAATCATACTCATCTATCTAGTGGGCCGCTTAATCGCGTCTGTGATTAAGGAGCATAAAGAATGAACAATAAATTGAAAACAATAATAGGGCTGTTATGCAGCTTTAGTCTTAGCCTAAGTGTATTTAGCCATACAGCAACAGCATCTACGGCAATGCAGGCCGATGTAGCTGACCAACAGCAGCAGAGCATCACCCAATCCACAGAAAACCAGAGATATGGTAATTGGTTATTCAAAGGTGGTTTTAAAGGTGAGGCATTTTCCGCAATAAACCCCGAATATCGCATCAGTCAAGGCGATAACCTCTTAGTTCAGTTGTGGGGCGGCATAGATCATCAAGCTGAAATCCCCGTCGATGCACAAGGTAATATTTTTATTCCCAAAGTGGGTCCAATAAAGGTATTAGGCGTAAAGAATGCCGATTTGAACCATGTGATACTAAAGAGTGTTAAGCGTGTCTATAAATCAAATGTAGAAGTATATGTTTCGCTGGTTTCAAGCCAAAAGGTAAAGATATTCCTATCGGGTATGGTGGTAAAGCCTGGCCTATATGAAGGACAAAGCGCCGATAGCGTGCTGCGCTTTATCGATCAGGCTGGTGGCATACGCCAAGATATGGGGAGCTACCGTCAGATCCAAGTGAAGCGAAATAATAAGCAAAAATACCAGCTAGACCTATATGCCTTCTTACAAAAAGGTGAAATGCCGGCTATGCAGCTGCAAGATGCCGATGTTATTTTTGTCGGGCCCAAGCAGGCCGAAGTTACCCTTGAAGGCGAAGTCGGTTTTAGCGGCAAGTATGAACTGACTGAGCATGAAAGCCTGCAGAGCGTACTCGATGCTGTGGTAATGGACGAAGATGCTACCCATATAACCATTATCGCCCCAGAACGCAGCAGCAATAGTAGTAACGGCATACGTAAAGTTGAGGCCAGACAATACCCGATCAACCAGATTGCTAACATCAGGCTGCAGGCGGGAGCACTTATCAAGGTAACCTCCCAGCTTAGAGCAACTAGCATCAGCATCGAACTCATCGGCGAGCACAACTCGGCCAAAGAGATAGTCTTGCCCTGGGGGGCCAACTTGGCTGATCTACAGGGTAAAATTGAATATAGCCGCTTATCTAACAAGCAGGCGATACAGCTCTATCGTAAATCGGTGGCTCAGAGGCAAAAGGATATGTTGCAGGCCTCATTAACTGCGCTGGAGCAGAGCGTCCTGACGGCCCGTTCCGAGACCAAGGAGGCTGCTTTGTTGCGCAAGGCCGAGGCCGAGGTGATATTGCAGTGGGTCGCCAAGGCGAGAAAAGCCGAGCCCAAGGGGCAAGTGCTGTTATCTGAGGGCTATGATGCCAGCAAGATCATTCTCAACCAGGGCGATACCATAGTGATCCCGGCTAAACGTAACCTGGTGATGATTCATGGTGAAGTCCTGTTTCCCACCGCCATCGCCTATAACGACAGCATGAGCATCATGGACTTTATTGATAAGTCCGGTGGTGCGACTAAAGATATCGACGACATGAACGTATTAGTGATGAAACCTAATGGCAGCTTTGTCGATATGAATGATCTGCTCGATGAGGAAAGTGAAATCGAACCCGGAGATGAAATTTTCGTGCTCGCCAAGCCTGACTTCAAGGGGTTTCAACTCACCAAAGACATCACTCAGCTGATTTACCAACTGGCCATGTCTACCGCCGTGGTGTTGGCACTGTAAATGAGAATAGGACTAATTGCCGACCAGTTTACTCATGTAGCACTGGCACTCGAACCTAATATCGATATTGTTGCTTTATCGCCACAGTTGTGGCGAATACAACTGATATTTAAACCGGTGGATATCTTATTAATAGAATCATGTTGGCAAGGTAATGATGGCCAGTGGCGGAATATGATTGCTAGCTATTCTAACCATTCCAAGTGTAAAACGATAAAACAGCTGACTAGCTATTGTAGGCAAAAAAAAATACCGACAGTATTTTGGAATAAGGAAGATCCAATTCACTATGACCGATTCAAACACAATATAGAATACTTTGATGTTTGCTTGACTACAGAAAAAGAATTAGTAAAACATTATAAACAGACATTTCCACATCTAAAGATGGTAGCCAATCAAGCATTCTTTTTCCAACCAAGGATTCACAATCCCGAGATAGGAAAAAGATTAGAAGTATTAAGTCGAAAAATTATATTTTGTGGCGGCCTTTACAAAAACGAATTTCCACTAAGGGCTCAACAGCTTGAGATGGCTGCCACAACACTAGGCAGTAAATTGGTGGTATTTGATCGTTTTGAACATAGTGATAACAGTTGGGAGTTAAGTAAAAATATAGCCAGGAAAACAGGGTTTAAATATATAGATTCTAAATCATATTACCAGTCAGGTTTAGCCCATTTAAATGTTAATACCTGTGATGGTTCCGAAACCATGATAAGTCGAAGGCTCATAGAATTACTCGCCTGCGGTACAAATGTCATTGAGTTGACCAATTTTAAAGGAAAACATTTTCTAAGCCAATATGTGCATCAAGTGAGTTCAGCAGACGAACTAGAGAGTGCTTATTTGAAATTATCTGATGATCAAACAACCATAATTGAATATCAGGAGCTAGTTGAACATTACTCTGTGAGTTGTTTTATCAGGTTCTTGAATAAATTAACTTAAAATAAAGGACTATTAAATGAAAGTTATGCTCGTTTTTGGCACTAGACCTGAAGCCATCAAGATGTGTCCAGTCATTGAGGCAATGATTGCCAACCCAAAGATCACCCCAATAGTGTGTGTAACGGGTCAACACCGTGAAATGCTAGACCAAGTATTGGAGTTATTTGAAATAAAACCGGATTATGATTTAAATATCATGAAACCAGGGCAAGACCTTACAGATATAACTACCGCAATTTTACAGAAGTTAAAACCAATACTCGCTGCTGAAAAGCCTGATCGTGTTCTTGTTCATGGAGATACCGCGACCTCTTTTGCTGCAACATTAGCTTCTTACTATCAGCAGATCCCTGTGGGTCATGTCGAGGCCGGTTTACGTACGGGAGATTTATATTCTCCTTGGCCTGAAGAAGGTATGCGTAGATTAACCGGTAGTTTAGCCGATCAACATTACACTCCGACAACGGGGTCACTCAAAAACCTAATTTTAGAGAATGTAGATCCAGAGAGTATTTTTGTTACTGGTAATTCAGTTATCGATGCACTGTTAATGGTTTCAGAAAAACTTGATAGCTGCATGGAGATGAATAAAGAGCTGATTGAGAAGTTTTCATTTATCGATCCGAATAAAAAACTCATTCTTGTTACGGGGCACCGCCGTGAAAATCACGGTGATGGATTTGAGAATATCTGTAAAGCACTAGGTGAACTAGCGACTCGAGATGATGTTCAAATTGTCTACCCCGTTCACTTAAATCCCAATGTACAAGAGCCTGTAAATCGTAATTTAAAAGGCGTAGATAATATATTCTTAATTGAACCACAAGATTATTTGCCCTTCGTTTATCTGATGAAGAAGTGTTACCTCATTCTTACCGACTCAGGTGGGATACAAGAAGAAGCCCCAACACTCGGAAAACCAGTTCTTTGTATGCGTAATACTACCGAGCGGCCGGCTGCAGTTAAAGCTGGGACCGTCAAATTGGTAGGTACTTGTCACAAGACCATTATCGCGGTGACAACCCGCTTATTAGATGATGAGCTGGCTTATCAGGTAATGAGTCATGCAAACAACCCCTATGGTGACGGTAAAACAAGTCAGCATATTGTTGATGCAATACTCGGAACCGATGGTGCACTTGTAACCCATATAGACAGTAAAATCGTTGCCTAATTAACTGCCACCTTAAAGCATTTAGTAAATATTGGCTCTTAACGATATGACTAAGTGCCACAAATCTGAAAGAGAAATACCATGAAATTCAATACCATTTCTATTGTTGGCTTAGGCTATATAGGTCTTCCTACAGCTGCAGTCATTGCTGGTAACGGTATACGCGTCAAAGGTGTCGATGTGAGTGAATATGTAGTTAACTGCATCAATCAAGGCAAAATTCACATTGTTGAGCCCGGTCTTGAACTGCTAGTCAAAACATCAGTTGAAGCTGGTTTTCTAACAGCTCATACAGAGTCACAGCCAGCGGATGCATTTTTAATTGCCGTACCTACGCCATTTAAAGGTGACGACTATGAGCCAGATCTTAAATACATTGAGGCTGCGGCTAAAGCTTTAGCCACAAAGCTTGTTAAAGGCAACCTAGTTGTCTTAGAGTCTACTTCTCCGATAGGTGCAACTGAAAAAATGGCGGCCTGGTTACATGAAGTCAGGCCAGACTTAAGCTTCCCGCAAACAGTAGGTGAAGGTGAAATTGCTGATATTCTGGTAGCTCACTGCCCTGAGCGTGTACTGCCTGGACAAGTTATACGTGAACTTGTTGAAAATGATCGTGTCATCGGTGGCATGGACCAAGCGAGTACCGATGCGGCAACGGCCGTATATAAGATGTTTGTTCATAAAGGTAACTGCATTGCGACCAATGCCCGTACTGCTGAGATGGCAAAGCTAACGGAAAATGCCAGCCGTGATGTACAGATTGCTTTTGCCAATGAGTTGTCGATGATCTGTGACAAACAAGGTATAGATGTGTGGGAGCTTATCGAACTTGCTAATCTTCATCCTAGAGTCAATATCTTACAGCCAGGTGCCGGAGTAGGTGGTCACTGCATAGCGGTCGACCCTTGGTTTATAGTCAACCAAAACCCAGATGAGGCTAAGCTTATACATCAAGCTCGTAAAACTAATGATTTTAAGCCTGAGTGGGTGATAAATAAAATTGAAGATGCTGTTAAAAGTATAGATAACCCGAAAATTGCCTGCTTAGGCTTAGCCTTTAAGCCTGATATTGATGACTTACGTGAAAGCCCTGCCTTAGAAATAACCAAAGCATTAGCAATAAAAGGCTATAACATCTTAGCTGTTGAGCCAAATATTGACGAATTACCGGCTAAGTTTAGTAGCCTTGAAAATATTAAGCTTACACCTTTTAAAGATGCTGTAGAGCAAGCAGATCTTGTTGCTGTATTAGTTAAGCATAAAGAGTTTGTTGGTATGGTGACGAGCCTAAATAAACTGGACTTTGTTAATGCTAAATAACATCACTAAATAATAATTGTCCAAAATTAACCGGCTGAAAACGCGGCCATATTTTTGAGTGATAAATGATTATATGATGAGTTATAGTTTATCCCAACGTGACACTAGTAGGTAACGGTGGTGAATCTATTAATTTTTTGAAATTATCATATACGTTATTACCTTGCCAAATATAATAAAGTAAATCCATGAAAAAAACTAATCCTCGCATAGCTAAAAAAATCGCTAAGAGAAATAGAAAGAACGTATTAAATTCCATAGACTCTTCGTTATCAAATACCAAAGAGAAATCTGAGTTAAATTTAAAATATATTCAACAGAATATAAACAATGAACTACAACAGGAAGAGGAAGTTTTCGAGCTAAAAAAACAACTCAATGAAGTAAGGCTAAAATACCGGCATGTCATCGAATCTCATGCAAGTTTTAAGCAACAGCTGGGTGAAAGGGAACAATTGAACCCAAAGACAGAAGAGCTCAAGCTGCAACCTGAAGAAGTTCAGCAGCAATTAAAATACCTGCAGCAGCAACTAGATATCGCTAAATCTAAGCAGATGGCCGATCAAATTAGCATGACAGAGCTTAAACGCAACAACCTGAAAAATCGTATTTCCTTAGGAGAAAAGCAGCTGGAACAAACTAAGTTGGATCAGCAGTTATTGGATGGGAAATATCAAATAGTCAAAGTGAAAAATCATCTTTCTTATAAATTAGGTCACAGCCTTATTAACTCCACTAAGAGTTGGCGTAACCTGTTCTCCTTGCCTCGTGACTTGCTCAGAATCCGTGCGGAAGCCAAACGTAAACGTGGCATACTTGAAGAGAAAACACTGCAAAATAAGATCCTTCTCGTGTCACCTCCAGAGCAAGAGAAAGACTTACTAAATCTAAAAAGGGAGTTGCAATACCTGCCGGTTCTCAGTGATGCTTCTAAACTAAAAGGTCTAAAAATTGCGTGTGTGATGGATACCTTTACCTATGAATGCTATGCACCCGAAGCGGTATTACTACAACTAACCCCCGACAACTGGCAGGCTGAGTTAGAGGCATTTACGCCGGATATGTTGTTTATAGAATCTGCTTGGCGCGGCAAGGATGAATTGTGGGGCAACAAGGTTGGCCACACCAGTCAGGAGCTGGTTAATATAGTTCAATGGTGTAAGGAGAACCGAGTAACTACCATGTTCTGGAACAAGGAAGATCCCATCCATTTTGAGAATTTCCTAAATACTGCCAAGTTGTTTGATCATATTTTTACCACAGATATTGACTGTATCAGCCGTTACAAGAAGGCATTAGGGCATAATCAAGTATATTTTTTACCGTTTGCGGCTCAGCCTAAACTGCATAATCCGGTAGAAAAATATCAACGCCAAGATAAGTTTTGTTTTGCTGGTGCTTATTATGTTAAATATCCAGAACGTACCAAAGACCTGAATAATTTCGTATTTACCTTGCCTGAATATCGGGATATTGAGATATATGATAGGAACTTTGGCAAGAATGACCCCAACTATATGTTTCCGGAGGAGTACCAACCATTTATTGTGGGCACTCTGTCTTATGATCAAATTGACAAGGCATACAAGGGCTATAATTACGCCATCAACCTCAATTCTATCAAACAGTCTCAGTCCATGTTTGCTAGACGGGTGTTTGAGCTCTTGGCTTCCAATACTGTCACTGTAAGTAATTTTTCCCATGGGATGCGACTTATGTTCGGAGAGCTGGTATTTACCAGCGACTCAGGCGAAGAAATTGTCCGCCGTCTAACAAAGCTAACTGGTGATGAGCTGAAGCTGAAACAATTTAGATTGTTAGCTCTGCGAAAAGTGATGTCTGAGCACACCTATCAAGACAGACTAAACTACATTCATAGCAAATTGGCTAACACTAAAATGCTGGCAGTGCATCCAAAAGTACAGGTATTGTCTTATGCAAAAACACCTGAGGCATTAGAATATATTTATCAAAGTTTTCAGTGCCAAAATTATGACCATAAATTCCTGACTGTGGTCATATCTGGTTTTGAATCTGTACCAGATTGGCTGCAGGATCAAAATGATGTCCACCTGCTTACACCAATCGAGGCTGACTCTATTGCTCTGGATAAATGGGCTGAAGATAGTTGGGTATCAGTGATGGTTCCTGAAGACTTTTATGGTGAGGAGTACCTCACCGATTTGGTGCTGGCCATTCGTTATACAGACCATAAAGTTATAGGGAAAAAGGCTTACTACCGCTGGCAAGAAAATCTTGTTAAGAGCTACCCTAAGGCTGAATACGAGCAGGTGTCAGGTTTAACTCTAAGGCAAAGTCTGATGGCTGCTTCTATGCTGCCAGTTATGAGTCTTCGACAGTGGTTACCGTCCTTATACACTTGGAAGGCGGATGGGCCCCATTTTAGTATTGATAGCTTTAGCTACTGCATGAATGGCATGGGCCATTGTGAAGCATTACCTGAGTTTCAATCTCCTGCGGGTATTAATACAGGGATGAATTTGGCTGAACTACAGGTCAAAGCAGAACTTATGGCACCAGCTGCATTGGATATCAGTAAATTAAAAACCATAAAGCCTGCAGAATTATCAGCATGCTTCAAACCAGGACGCGACAGTCAGTGTGTATCGGCTCTGGCCAATGGTAAGTTGCAAATAGCCTCTCAGTTACCTGATGGCAAACATGAGTACTGGTATTCCAGTAAGGATTTTTCTGCGGCTGAATTAAATGCTAAAGGTGGCAAGCTGGTACTACATCTTGAAACCAGTCCAGGACTAAACCTGCAAATGGTGATGCTGTTTCTGGATATTAATAAGCAACGACTCAGCCATACCATTTTTTCAGCTAACAAAAATTCAGAAATTATTATCCCACAAGATGCGGTTTTCCTACGCCCTGCTCTGCGGGTATACGCTGGTGGTAACTCTGAGATAAGTAATTTTTATCTTGAGGAAAAGCCCGATACATTGATTGATCAACTTGGTACCAATGAATTTCTTATTTTAACCAACCACTATCCAAGTTATGACAATCTATATCGAAATGGATTTGTTCATAGTCGCGTTAGAGCATATAAAGAATTAGATGTTCAATGTGACATTTACAAATTAAATCTGGGAACCGCAACCAAATATGATGAATTCGAGGGGATAAGAGTTACTGAAGGGGGCCAAGAACAACTACTGGATTTGTTAGCTAAAGGAAGCTACAAAAAGGTACTAGTCCATTTCTTAGATAGCCATATGTGGGATATTCTTAAAAATTTTAACAATATAGAAGTATTAGTTTGGGTCCATGGTGCAGAGGTTCAGCCATTTCATCGTCGGGAATACAATTACATCAATGCATCAACAGATGTAATCCGCAAGGCAAAGAAGGACAGTGAGGAACGACTTGAATTTTGGAGAGAACTACTTAAAATTGTACCATCAAATCTGCATCTGATCTTTGTTTCAAAATATTTCGCAGAAGAAGTAATGGAAGATTTAGAATTAAGATTACCTGATGGGAAATACTCTATTATTCATAATCCTATTGATACAGATATTTTTAACTATGTAGAAAAAGATCCACAGCAGAGATTAAAAATATTATCAATTAGGCCTTATGCTTCAGCAAAATATGCAAATGATCTTAGTGTAAAGGCTATCTTAGAGTTGAGTAAAGAATCTTTCTTTGATGAATTAGAATTCAGAATTATTGGTGATGGGCCTCTGTTTGATGAAATATTGAAGCCTTTAAGGGAGTTCAAAAATGTGATTATCGAAAGGAAATTTTTGAAACAAAGTGAGATTGCTGAGCTGCATAAGGACTACGGTATCTTTCTAACGCCAACACGTATGGATGCACAGGGGGTTTCTAGAGATGAGGCCATGGCTTCGGGGCTGGTGCCTATAACCAATGCTGTTGCGGCTATCCCAGAATTTGTTGATGAAGAATGTGGCATTCTTGCGGAGGATAATGATTATATTAAGATGGCTGAGGGGTTAACAAGCCTATATAAGGATAAAAATTTATTTTCGAGAATGAGTCAAAACTGTACGAAGCGGGTTGGGTATCAGCTGTCACATAAAAAAATAATTGATCATGAATTAAGTTTATTACGTTGATTCTCTATCTGTAATGTTTAACTATTCTCGTATTTTTCCATTTTTTATCTGCCTTTTTTTAAGAGATTTTATTTTGAAGATATTTATTTATGGTGAGTGTGTCAGTCGTGATATTTTTGATTTCATCGATGCTGAAAACTACGACTTGGTTGGGTATTATGCTAGGAGCTCCTATGCAAGTTCGTTTAGTCAAACACCCGTCAAGGATATATGGAGTGATAATATAAAGTCAAATTTTCAACGTAGAATGGTCAGGACTGATTTGGATAAGTGTTTAATTGATTTTATTGATGCTGAAGAATTTGATATTTTATTACTTGATTTTTATATGGAGAGACATTCACTATTTATTTTTGATGATGGATCTCGGTGTACAATATCTTCTGAACTTATCTCTAGTGGTTTCGATACTAGGAAATTATCTGGTCGAGTAATTAAACCTTTTTCAGATGAAATGTATGATCTGTGGGAGGCTGGTTGGGAAAAGTTTTTGAAGGTCGTTGATTCTTTAGACGTTAGAAATAAAGTGGTTATAAATAAACTTTTTTGGGCTCATGTAATAGAGAACGGAAATGATTTTGGTGACTTATTTCATTCTAACTCAATCGATATTGTAAATAAATATTTGCAGCGGATCTACAATAGAGTTTCAGTAGACTTTAAAGCTAAGCAGTTTATTGGTTTTGATGAATCTTTAAATATTGCGTCATCCTCACATAAATGGGGGCTTAGTCCAATGCATTATATCGATGAAGCATACGTTGAGATGGGAAGGAAGCTAAATGATATTTACTCTAGACTTTGTGATGATTCGGAAAATGTAAACGTTCATAAATCAACCTCTTCTGAACCAGTATCTATAAAAAGTATTGATGATATTTTGAATGGCCGTGCTGTTGAGGGAATGAATAAAGTTGTTTTTAATGATGGGAATGAAGTCGCTATATTTTTAAAAAATTCTCATTTGATTGGTGCTAGTCAGGATACCAATGAAAAAGGAAGGCTAGCTATTTCCTTTAGTGGTGCCGTTTCAAATACGTCAGGTAAGAAAGGACCATTTTTCTCAGGACTGAGTATATCAAGCGAGTTAGGTATACCACTCGTGGCGATTTCTGATCCCACTCTTAATCTATGTGATGATTTACCTCTTGCATGGTATGCAGGAAATGAGAAGTTTCCAAATTGCTTAAGGTCTATTTCAGTGTTGGTAGACTCAATTGCTGAAGCCTATAATGTGGACTTGGTTATTTTTGGTGGTTCAGGTGGCGGCTTTGCCTCTCTTGCAGTAGCTAAAAATATTAGAAGTAAAGCTTCTATTTTTGTCTGGAACCCTCAAACAACAATTACAAAATATGTTTATACATTCGTTGAACAGTATATGAGAGTTGGATTCCCTAGTTTTTTTGGGGAAGGTGATAGTGGCCTCGATAAAATAAATGAAATTCTAGACACATTAAAAATAGATTACAAGTTAAAGGGTTTAGACTATAAAGAGAATATTTCAATAATATATTTCCAGAACCAATCTGATTGGCATACTAATGTTCATGCAGTTCCATTTTTGAGAGAGTTAACTCCATTAAGATCGAGTGATTGCACATTTGTGTCAAGAGAAGCTCGTAATGTTGCCTATTTTGGTGACTGGGGCGACGGTCTCGCAGCCCCAGATACACAGGTTATAAAGCAAGTGTTATTAGATTTGTTTTCTGGTTCCCCCCCAATAGATATAGAAAGAAAACTTCGCTTAGGTGATTATTTTCATAACACTCCTCCTTTTTTTGAGGCGTTAGTTTTAGATGATAGCGAGTGGAGTGTTGTTTCATCTGTCGACAAAGGCTGTGTCGAGTGTAGTATCAGATTTAATGAGTCTGTGAATGGGAAGTATCAATTTGCCTTTTATTTTATTGTTGATGGAGTTAAGAATGATATTAGAGGGTATGATAACTTAAATATGGCTGTGTTTAAGTTACCAGAAAGTTATGAGTCTATCGAAGTCGTTGGCTTTGCTATGGATGTACATGGAAATAGGTGGGTAAATAAATCTAGACTTATTTAAATCGTTTGATTATTACTGTGCGAGTCTTAAATTTAATGGTTATATGTTTTAACGCAACGTTACTATTAAGTCTGATATTTGTAATGTTATTTTAGTTTGGTTTGGTTTAGTTTGATCATAAGATGAAGTAAGATTATTTCTTATATATCCGTTTATTTATTTGGACTAGCATCATTGTTTTAATAGTTTATTATTCAGCAGTGACTACAGTACTTATTATGAAAAGTTTCTCAATACAATTATCAGTCAAAACTCAGTGTGAATGAGTGTGAAACGCGATTTTTTTAGCATATTTAATTTTTTTCGTTGAAGATTTTTAGTGAATTAGTATCATCTATATCCTCTGATATATTTCTATCATAAGACCTGTATGATTAACGTTCTGTCAATGCTGTTGTTTTACCCTCAAAGATATTCCAATAACCTCCAAAGTTACAATAAACCTATAATAGGTAAATAATGAATCAAAAATACTTCGGTACTGACGGTATTCGCGGCAAGGTTGGTAATTTTCCGATCACCCCAGACTTTGCTCTTAAGCTTGGCTGGGCTGTCGGTAAAGTGCTTGCCGGCAATGGCACTCAGGAAGTCCTGATAGGTAAAGATACTCGATCAAGTGGCTATATGCTTGAATCTGCAATTGAAGCTGGTTTGTCTGCCGCGGGTGTCAATGTCGCCCTAGTTGGCCCAATGCCTACTCCTGCAATTGCTTATTTGACCTCAACCTTTAGGGCTAATGCCGGTGTTGTTATCAGTGCATCCCACAACCCATTTTATGATAATGGCATTAAATTTTTTTCTAAAAATGGCACTAAGCTCACTTGTGCTCAAGAGCAGGAAATAGAAGACCTGCTGGATAAGGCCTTGAATCATAATGCCATGCAGTGTGTTGAGTCGAGTAAGCTGGGCAAGGTGCGCCGCATAGACGATGCTGCTGGTCGCTATATTGAATTTTGCAAAGGTTCTTTTCCAACTAAACTGTCTCTCAAAGGTCTTAAACTTGTCATAGATTGTGCTAATGGTGCAGCCTATCAGGTTGCTCCTGCTGTGTATCGTGAGCTGGGCGCAGAGGTCATAGCGATTCATGTTGAGCCTAATGGCATTAATATTAATCATGAATGCGGTGCGACCCATATGCATAGCTTGCAGCAAGCAGTACTTGAGCATAAGGCCGATATTGGGATTGCCCTTGATGGCGATGCTGACCGAGTCATGTTGGTCGATCATTGCGGTGCAGTAGTCGATGGTGATGAGATCCTGTATATCCTGGCGCGGGCGCAGCAAGCTAACGGCACTTTAAAGACTGGCGTTGTTGGTACACTTATGTCGAACCTCGGCCTGGAGTTGGCACTGCAAGCCATTAATATTCCTTTTGTGCGTGCCAATGTGGGTGATAAGTTCGTCGTTGAGCAGTTACTTAAACATGGCTGGCAACTTGGTGGTGAAAACTCAGGTCATATTCTAGCGTTAAACCACACAACAACCGGTGATGGTATTATCGCGTCGCTAAAAGTACTTAAGGCTATGCTTGAATCAGGATCAAGGCTTGCTCAGCTCAAACTTGGAATGACCAAGTTACCTCAAGTATTGATTAACGTCCGTGTGAGCGATAAGCAAGCGGATGATGTATTGCTGTCAGATATTGTAAAGAATGCAGTAAATGAGACCGAGCGTTCCCTAGGTACTAATGGCCGCGTTTTACTGCGTAAATCTGGTACCGAGCCACTTATACGGGTGATGGTTGAAGCTAAAGATCCATTACTGACTCGAGCTAAAGCTGAGTATATAGCGGAGGCGGTTCAACTCGCTGGCAGTTAATTTTAGTTCTAGTTCTAGTTCTAGTTCTAGTTCTAGTTCTAGTTCTAGTTCTAGTTCTATTGTTCTTGGTATTAATAATTAACCCCCGCGCACAGTTGGCAGTTTTTTATCTAGGATGTTAATTACCTATGCAAAGTGTACTCCCTTTGGTTTCATTCATTGTGCCATTTACCGAACGTTCGTATTTGCCCTTCGATGCTCGGCTCAGCTTATTATTAACTGAACTTTGTTCGCTGGCCAATTGTGAGGTGATTTTGCATGTCACTGGCGTCATAAGCGATAAATACAGTCAAGTTATACGTCAATTAGAGTCGTCATTAGTTGTTGTACAACAAGTCAAAAGCGATAACGACACTTACTCTGCTGGTCAAGCCAGAAATCATGCTGTCACAGTGGCAAAAAGCGACTATATATTTTTTATCGATGCTGACTTGGCTGTTGCTCCTGAGTTATTTTCCCAATTGAAAGCCAGAGTACACAAGCTTGCAACTATCGGCCCTTTTGCGTTTGAAATGTACCCTTGTTTGTATTTAAGCCAGCAGGCAACAGTTAATTTTAAAAGTGACTTTAATGCGTATCTTGATTCATTTATGCAAGGCCACAACGACATGGCTGAAGGCATTGCCCTTGCAAGCAGTTGTCTGTTGCTCAATCGCAATTGGTTTTTACAGCTAGGTGGTTTTGATATTGAGTTTATTGGTCATGGTGGTGAAGACTTTGGGCTTATCCATAAGTTGTGTCTGCATTACCCTATAAGTTCATTTCCAGCAGATTACGCTGATAATATCAAGGGGCAGCATCCTGGAGGATATCTGGGCTGTCGTAGATATTTTAGTTTGTATGCGTTGCAGCATTTATTTGAAGGACGTTTTTTAGTGCATTTGTGGCACTCAAGACCGCTAACTCATCATTATCATAAGCGTCGTGTGGTTAACGATAAGTTACTCAGTGATAAATTACGCCAAGTTAGGCTTATCCAACAAACGGTAACCCTTGAAAGTACAAATTCGCTACAAGCATCGTGTAAAGTAACAGGTAAGGTAGTTGCTGATCTTAATGCCAATTTTACATCATGGATGGAGTCGAACCAGATTCAGAACGGTTACCCAATTGAGAATTATCCGGGCCTGTTTAAGTGGGCTGATAATGTGGTGATAAAGCGAACATTTCGGCGGAAGTTACGCAAGCTTTATCTTAAACCAATCCTATTTTTTAAGGATATGGTCTTTAAAACATAGGCATATATTTCACCTTACGGTGAGTTAAGTTGGATGTTTAATCATCTGTTCCCCCATACACATTCATTCAAATCTAGTACACCTTACATTTATCACTATTTAGTTTTTGTGGTTAAGGAGTCTCCCCTGAAAGCACCAAATTATAAAATAATAATACCTGCACGAATGAAATCGACACGTTTGCCAGGTAAGCCTTTAGCGCTTATCTGTGATCAGCCCATGATATGGCATGTATATCAGCGGGCATTAGAAACTAACATTGGCCAAGATAATATCGTTATCGCTACGGACAGTGAGCAGATTTGTGAGGTAGCCAGAGGTTTTGGTGCCCAAGTCTTAATGACGTCAGACTCTCACTCTAGTGGTACCGAGCGATGCGCCGAGGTAGTATCTTTACTCGATTGGCATGACGATGAGATAGTGGTTAATTTACAGGGAGATGAGCCCCTGGTTACAGCCGATTTGATTAAGCTGACAGCCTCAACGCTGGCGAGTTCTTCTGCGGCTGGAATGGCAACCTTAGCCTGTGCTATCAAGAGCCAGTCCGAACTGGTGGATCCTAATTATGTAAAACTAGTCACAGATATCAATCGAAAAGCTATGCTATTTTCACGCCAGCCTATGCCAGCATCGATAACGGCTAATGCCGATGAGGAAGCTTGCATTGGTGGCGACTTTGGACCTTGGCTCAGGCATATAGGCATGTATAGTTATCGTGTTGAGACTCTCAAAATTTTAAGTGCCTTACCTGAGACTGAACTTGAGAAGTATGAACGCTTGGAGCAGCTTAGGGCTATGTGGCATGGTATCCATATTCAGGTAGCTTGTGTCGATGATGCCCCCGGTCATGGTGTCGATACTCCAGCTGATCTGCAAAGGGTTAGAGCAATAGTGAAAGCTAATGCATCAGTTTGTGCTTAAATGCTTCGAGAATACGAGAAAGCGAGAATACGAGAAAGCGAGAAAGCGAGAATACGAGAAAGCGAGAATACGAGAAAGCGAGAAAGCGAGAATACGAGAAAGCGAGAATACGAGAAAGCGAGAATACGAGAAAGCGAGAATACGAGATAACGAGAAAGAGCAAAAGCTTTTCCTCGAACGAACTCTGTTCCGCTCTCGTTTTCTCGCAGCAACGAAGTTGCCTCTCGAAGCTGCTTTGCAGCGTTCTCGCAGTACATGCTTAGACTTTGTTTAATTACAGGAATTATCCATATTGATTCAGGTTACACATCAGCTTTGGACTGCTTCTCGCGGCATTGCTAGGGATCCTCATTTAGCTAAATTCTTTGACCCTGAGTTAAATTCAGGCTCAGAAAAATGCGACTCAGGCGCAGCTAGCTCATACAAGATAAAGAAGCTGAGCCCAACTAGCCTGCCAGAGCAAGATGATATTGTGCTGGGCTGGGGCAATAAGGCCAATACCCTGAAGGCGAAGCAGTTTTCTGGTAAATATGGCTTAAGCTACTTACGTCTCGAAGATGGGTTTATTGGATATTTAGGCCATCCGCTGGACAAGTCGCCGCGATTGTCACTGATTAAAGACAGTTCAGGGATCTATTATGATGCCCGTAGTCAGAGCGATTTAGAGGCCTTGTGCCTCACTGCCGATGACTGGTTTACCGATGAACATATGCGCCGAGCCAATAAGCTGCAATTGCTATGGACTCAGCATGGGATCTCTAAATACAACCATAGGCGTTGTGAGTTGCCAGCTTGGCTAGATGAGCAAGCGCCCCACTCGGTGATCTTAGTGGTGGATCAGACCTTCGGGGACTGCTCCGTCAACCAAGGTGTAGGTAGTAAACCCGAGGGCTCGCCACTTAACACGCCAGAGCAAGATGAACGCGAAGGGCGCGAGCGCTTCGCCGCCATGCTTACCGATGCGCTTGTAGCTCATCCGAATCAATTGATTGTACTGAAGACACATCCAGATGTGATCAAGGGCAGCAAGCAAGGTTTTCTTGATATTACCGCCTGTTCAAACCCTAGAGTTCGTCTGTTGGGTGACGATTGCAGCATAGACAAACTCATGGCCAAGTCTGAGTGTGTCTATACAGTGACGTCTCAGCTTGGCTTCGAAGGCCTGCTCTATGGTTTACCTGTACATTGCTATGGCATGCCATTTTATGCGGGTTGGGGACTGACCATAGACAAGCAGGTATGCCATAGGCGTAGGGCTAATTCGGTGAATAAGCCCTTGTCTCTGGCTAAATTAATCGCTGCAGCATTGATTGAATACCCTCATTATCTAAATCCGGAAACTCAAGCTCCCTGTGAAGTCGAAGACCTGCTCGATTGGCTTATTGTGCAGTTGAATGATGGCCAGTATGGGGTTGATACCTGTTATGCCTTCGGCTTCTCCTTGTGGAAAAGGGCATTTATTAAGCCTTTCATAGGCCGTATGGCCGGACGAGTGGTGTTTATCGGTAACAAGAACAAACTCGATAGCTTGATAAAAGCCGACGCTAGGGCTAACTGCACAAGCTCGGTATTGCTTTGGGGTAAGCGTCAAAGATCATGGCTTGAGGAGTTGAAACAAGGCTGCCCGGTCTGGTTTATGGAAGATGGTTTTATTCGCTCGGTGGGCCTGGGCGCCGATCTGCGTCGCCCTTCTTGTTTGGTTATCGATAGGCAAGGCATGTATTACGCGCCAGATGGACCGTCTGATATTGTAGACCTGCTCAATAACATCAGCCTGAATGAGAGCCATACACGCCGCGCCGAACATCTAGCTCAATCCTTGGTTGAGCGGGCCATGAGTAAGTATAACGTTGGCCAGACATCGGCGGCGAGTACGCTACTGGATGAGATAGCTGAGCTTGCTAACTTAGGTAGCGATAGCAAGTCAACCGCGGGCAAGCGGGAAATTATCTTAGTACCGGGTCAGTTTGAACAAGATCAATCTATTGCAGCCAGTCGTGGTCAGATTAAGACTAATTTGCAACTGTTACACCAGGTGAGGTCCGATTATCCCCAGGCCTATATCTTGTATAAGGAGCACCCGGATCTCTATTCTGGAGTTCGCCCAGGCGCTCTGGGCGAGCAGGCAGCCTTGCAATATGCCGACCGTTACCTCAGCGATGTGGATATCGTGTCCGTGTTAGCCCTGTGCGATCGAGTGTGCACAATTACCTCTCTGACCGGATTTGAGGCTCTACTGCGACATAAAAATGTGACCACTTATGGATCACCTTTTTATGCCGGATGGGGACTCACTGAGGATGCGTTAACGTTTAGCGATCGAACCAATCTCTTGAGTTTGTCTCAGTTGGTGTATGCCACTTTAGTGAGTTACCCAAGGTATGTGGATTGGTCTACTGGCTTGCTAACAACGCCTGAACGTGTAATTGAGCAACTGAGTGAAGAGCGTGCACGTTATGAGCAGCTCGGCGAGCGTGGTCAGCAGCTAGGTAGCTCTTGGTGGTCGCGTCTAGGCAGAAAAGTGAAATATTTTTATCAGGCCTATGGCATGTAGGACCTGTGTTATCGCTCTCCGCCTAGGGGATTTTCGTGCCATTTTGAGTAATTTATATTTATGAATATTTTGTTTTTACAGGGGCCTTTAGGGCCATTCTTTAACTTGTTAGCGGCTCATTTCTCTTCGATGGGTCATGATTGTCATAAGATAAATTTTAATGGTGGCGATAAACTCTATAGCGGCGCCGATCATATTGTCGATTACTCAGGAACTTGTGCAGATTGGCCTGAGTTTCTCAGGGACTACATCGAGAGGTACAAGATAGACTCCATAGCCGTCTATGGCGATTGCCGTTTATATCATAAGGCCGCTCATCAGGTATCACTCGAACTTGGGCTTAATTTTTGGGCCTTCGAAGAAGGTTATCTGAGATCAGGTTTCGTGACCTTAGAGCTTGGAGGCTGTAACGCCAACTCTTTATTGTTCAACAACATAGAGGCCTTACCCCAGATTGATTGCCAAGATACCAAAAATATTCAAGGCGTTAAAAGCGTGGGTAGCACCTTTGGTCTACGAGCCTGGTTCGCCGGTCGTTACTATTTTGCGATGAGTTTATCGGCAAACCAATTTGCCTCATATGCTCATCACAGACCTTGGACCACCATAGAGGAAGCTGTTTTCTGGATAAAAAGTTTGGCTCAGAAGTGGTGGTCAAAACTTATGGACCCTCCGCGTTACAGGCGTTTTATTCGTCGCTACGATGGGCAGTTTTTCTTACTGCCTCTACAGGTGGAGGTTGATTTTCAGCTGAGGGACCATTCCCGCTTCGAGTCCGTAGAGCAAGTCATCATCGAGGTTCTAGGCTCATTTTCGGCTCATGCCAGTAGCGATCAAGCCTTGTTGATTAAACACCATCCGCAGAATCGAGGCTTCGTTCATTATGGCGACTTGATAGACAAGTTAGTATCCGAGTTAGGCTTAGAGGGGCGTGTGCTTTATGGCCATGATTTTAATCTTCCAGATGTATACCGCCATGTTAAGGGCGTGGTGACCGTTAATAGCACAGTGGGGCTCTCGGCCTTATTGCATCATCTGCCTACTGTGGTGCTTGGAAAATCTATCTATGATATCCATGGCCTCACTTATGAGCATGGTTTAGACCGTTTTTGGCGGGATAATTACAGTGTAGATCAAGATCTGTTTGCCCGCTTTAGAACCTATCTTTGCCTGCAGACCCAAGTACCCGGTGATTTTTACAAGAATTCTGCCCCCTTAGTTGCGAGTGCCTACCAGAAGATCACTGCACAAGGTAAACAATAAAATACCGTAAACCACTCCTATAATGCTGACTTATTTAGCAGAGATTTGGCATAAATCAATGCCAAATTCACAATTTATCTTGATTGATTTTGTACGTTTTCCATCTATTTTTAAATGAGACGATGTTTGTCTCAGTCCAAGTAAAACAGCATTTTTACTCGGGCGGCCAGTGTTTGGCTTAATAAAAATGGGGGAGAAGATGAATTCAACTTGTCATTTAAGTGCGATCTTATTTTTTACTATTGTTACTCCTCAATGTGTTGCTAACAGTATGCCTTTTAGGTGTCTGGCGTCGACTCCCATGATTAAACAAAACGTCGATATAAATTTGGTGGAATGTAGTTATTTAATGCTGTTAGATTCAGGAGATATCAATGATTCCTGGTACTGGTATCCGGTGGGTACTTTGGGACTCTTGGTTACCAACAGTGATGATGGCTTTTATTTGGGGGGAGGATTGGGCCTTGGCTGGCATATTAACGATAATATCCTGATTTTTTCCGAGGGCGGTGTGGACTGGTTCAGTGATTATCAATATGGCGAGCGGGGTAAGGCGTATAAAAATTATGGTGGGCCTTGGCAATACTTTTTGAAGTTGGGTTCTAGCTACAAATTTTCAACTCGTTGGCGTTTAGGTTACGCCTATATGCATATCTCAAATGGGCTTAGATATGAAGTAAACCCAGCTTTCGATGGTCATAGTGTGTTTTTAAGTTTTAAGTTTTAACTGTCTCAGACATAGCCTGAGATACCATGAAAGCGGGATAACTCAGTATCACTTGGCTAGCCTCTCCTTGAGGCACAAGTGGTTTTAGCTGCCCACTTTCAGTGCTCCTGATCCCTGCAAAAATTTAAATTTCCGCTTGCTAGTCCAATAGCTAAACTTTCATCCCCAATTCCTCCTCAACTCCTCCTCAATTTTTCAATTATCCAATTCTTCAATTCTTCCTCATCACCACCATACCTCCCAGTTTTCTTACTGAACTCATCCCTTGGTTAAGCTCTATACGCAGGCATGCCCAATTGGATGATCTAAATAGGTCATTGTTGAAACTTGCTAACAATTATACTTGTGTGATCTCAGTCACGCTTATGGGCTGGATATCCTAGATGAGGTGCATTAGTATTCACGCAAACGTTTGCGCATACGTTTGCGCAGTTATTTCACCGTTTGTAAGTAAGGTTTGTGACATGAGAAAAGGTGCACTGCTTAACAGTGATCTGGCGCGGGTTATTGCCCTGTCGGGTCATACCGATGAGATCACCATAGCCGACGCTGGTCTACCTGTGCCTGAGTGCTGTGAACGCATAGATCTGGCGCTGACCCATGGGGTGCCCGCGTTTATTGATACCCTAAGGATTGTGGCCACCGAGCTACAAATTGAATCTGTGGTGATTGCCGAAGAGATGTTGGTTCATAATCCAGGCATGCACACTCAGCTGCTGCAACTATTAGATGAGATAGGGCAAACGCAGTCTCAGCCTATTAGCCTTAGCACAGTCAGTCATCAAGCCTTTAAGAGCCAAACCGCCAACAGCCGCGCTGTGGTTCGTACCGGTGAATGTACCCCTTACGCTAATATCATTCTGCAAGCGGGAGTGGTCTTCAAATGACAGCACTCCTGAGCCTAAGTGGTATAGATAAATCTTTCCCTGGGGTGAAAGCCTTAGACGGTGCTCAAGTTAACGTGTATCCCGGTCAGGTGATGGCTCTGATGGGGGAGAATGGTGCGGGTAAGTCCACCATGATGAAAGTGATGACGGGTATTTATCAAGCCGATGCCGGTGAGATTATCTTAAACGGCGAGCCTGTGCGTTTCTATGGTCCTCGTCAGTCCCAGGCGGCGGGGATCAGCATCATACATCAGGAACTGAATCTGATTGATCATCTGTCCATTGCCGAAAACATCTTTCTTGGCCGTGAGCCGAAAAATATTATCGGCCTCATAGACTGGCGCAAGATGTTCAGTGAAGCCGATGCCCTCTTGGCGCGTTTGAATGTGCAGCGCAGCAGCCGCGAGAAAATGGGCACCTTGCCTCTGGGTGAACAACAGATGATAGAGATAGCCAAGGCCCTGTCGTTTAAGTCCAACATCATAGTGATGGACGAGCCCACAGATTCCCTCACCGAGCGTGAGACAGCTAGCCTGTTCAAGGTTATCCGCGAGCTAAGGGAACAAGGGGTGGGCATAGTGTATATATCCCATCGCCTGCAAGAGATATTTACCATCTGCGATCGCGTCACTGTGATGCGAGATGGTCAGTTTATTGCTGAATCAGATGTGTCTGACCTCACCGAAGAGAGCCTGATCGAGTTGATGGTCGGTCGTAAGCTTCAAGACCTGTATCCACGTATCGAACACAATACGGGTAAGGTGTCGATGAAAGTGCGTAACCTGTCTGGTGAGGGAATAAGTGATATTAGTTTCGACCTACATGAGGGGGAGATCTTAGGCTTCAACGGCTTGATGGGCGCGGGACGGACCGAGTTGATGCGTATCTTGTTTGGCGATGCTAAGCGCACCAGCGGTGAGGTGGAACTGTACGGCAAACCTGTGCACCCGACTCATCCAAGCGAAGGCATAAAAGCCGGTATTGCTTACATTTCCGAAGACCGTAAGGGTGACGGCCTAGTGCTGGGAATGTCGGTGAAACAGAATATGAGCCTAAGTTCTATGACTGCATTGTCTTACATGGGAGCAATCAAGGCCGATGCCGAGCACGAATTGGCGAGCCATTTCAAACAGGCTTTCAATATAAAGACACCATCATTGGACCAGCCCATAGGCAAGTTATCCGGTGGCAATCAGCAGAAGGCGGCGATAGCCAAGGGTTTGATGGCCAATCCAAAAGTATTGATCTTAGATGAGCCCACCCGGGGAGTCGATGTGGGTGCGAAGAAAGAGATTTACCAACTGATTAACCAGTACAAGAAAAAGGGCATGAGCATCATTCTTGTCTCTTCCGATATGCCGGAGGTGATGGGGATGAGCGACCGGATAATGGTGATGAGCGGAGGTCGTATCAGCGGCGAATTCGACGCCACCCAAGTGACTCAGGAACAACTCTTGGCTGCGGCCATCGGCAACCACTGATTAGAGAATCATTACAATGAATCAAACTGCAACTTATAACGCTACAGGCACAAAAACCTTTGCATGGCTGAAGCAGCAAAAAGCACTCATCGCCTTGTTCGTCTTGATTGCCGTGGTCTCGATATTAAATGACCAGTTCTTCACCATGGGCAACCTGATGAACATACTGCGTCAGACTTCGGTTAACGCCATCATCGCCGTGGGTATGACCTTAGTGATCTTGACCGCAGGTATAGACTTGTCTGTCGGTGCGATTCTGGCCCTGACTGGGGCACTTGGTGCGTCCATGGTGGGGGCCGAGTTACCCCTAACACTGGCATTACCTCTGACCTTGTTGCTAGGGGGAGCGCTCGGTGCCATGAACGGTTTGCTGATATCTAAAGGTAAGGTGCAGGCGTTTATCGCCACCTTGGTGACCATGACGGCTATTCGTGGCCTGACTATGGTCTATACCGAGGGGCGTCCTATCTCTACCGGCTTCACCGATACCGCCGACAACTTTGCCTTTATCGGCACCGGCTGGTTGGCTGGAGTACCCGTACCTGTCTGGATGATGTTGATCACTTTCGTGCTGGTTTGGGTCATGTTGACTCACACTCGGCTGGGTCGCTACATCTACGCCATAGGCGGTAATGAATCCGCTGCGCGCTTATCAGGCATCAATGTCGATAGGGTTAAAGTCGCGGTCTACGGGCTCTCGGGCATGATGGCGGCGCTGGCGGGTCTGATAGTGACCTCACGCTTGTCTTCGGCTCAGCCGACGGCAGGGACCTCCTATGAGCTAGATGCCATAGCGGCCGTGGTTGTTGGCGGTGCTTCTCTGGCTGGTGGTCGTGGCTTTATCTGGGGAACTCTGGTTGGCGCGCTGATCATAGGTTTTCTTAACAACGCTTTGAATCTGCTGGATGTGTCCTCTTATTATCAGATGATCGCCAAGGCAGGAGTAATTTTACTGGCGGTACTCGCCGACCGAAAATCCAACACATAAAGATAACTAATCCGGAAACAAGGTAACTAATATGAATAAGCTACTTAAATCAGCCGCAGCCCTAGCTTTAGCGCTGGGCCTAACCGCTCCGGCCATGGCACAAGACACCATAGCCCTGGTGGTATCGACCCTGAACAATCCGTTTTTCGTGTCGATGAAAGAGGGTGCACAGCAGAAGGCCGAAGAGCTGGGCTATAAGTTGATAGTACTCGACTCTCAGAACGATCCGTCTAAGGAGCTGAGCAATATTGAAGACCTGACGATTCGTCAGGTAAAGGCTATCTTGCTGAACCCAACTGATTCCGATGCAGCCTCGAATGCGGCTCGCATGGTGAACCGAGCTGGCATCCCATTACTGACACTTGATCGCGGCGTAACCCGAGGCAAGGTAGTGTCCCACATAGCTTCTGATAATGTGGCTGGTGGTAAGCTTGCTGGTGACTTCATCGCAGGCAAGCTAGGTAAAGGCGTTAAGGTTATCCAACTCGAGGGGGTGGCGGGTACCTCGGCTTCCCGTGATCGTGGTGAAGGCTTTGCCCTCGCCGTTGCGGCTCACGGCTTTGAGATGCAAGCGTCGCAACCCGCAGATTTCGATCGTACTAAAGGCTTGAACGTTACCGAGAACTTGTTGGCTTCTAAGCCCGATGTGCAGGCCATATTTGCCCAGAACGATGAGATGGCTTTGGGGGCTCTGCGGGCAGTTCGTGGTGCCGGTAAAGAGGTGTTGATTGTAGGTTTCGATGGTACAGACGAAGGTATTGAAGCCGTTAAACGTGGCCTATTGAGCGCAACTGTAGCGCAGCAGCCAAAATTGATTGGCGAGCTGGGTGTGGAGACTGCAGTTAAGGTGCTTAAAGGCGAAACCGTTCCCGAGTTTCAACCTGTGCCTCTGCAGATTATTACTCAATAATCCGTTAGCGGCCCATGGTAAAATAAGCCATAGGCCGCCGACTTAAGTTACTAATACTAGGTTATTTATATTAGGTTACTTATATTAGTTTGCTCATTCAGCGCTAAGTTATTATGAAACTGCCGATTATTCGGTACTTGCTGGGCCGCGGTGTAGGCGGCCTGTTATCCAATTAAGCAAAGAGAGACTCAGATGGCCAAATTATCCGTATTGGGCAGCATCAACGTAGATCACCTGATGCAAGTCGGCGCCGCGCCAAGAGGCGGGCAGACTATTCAAGCCAAACAGTACCAAATAGTAGCGGGTGGCAAGGGTGCAAATCAGGCTGTGGCCGCGGCCAAGCTGGGAGCTGACGTGGCTATGATAGCCTGTATCGGCACTGACGCCATTGGCGAGCAGATGAAACAAGGTCTCGCCGATATAGGTATAGATACCAAGGGCATCACTACAATTACCGGTGAAAATACCGGCGTGGCGATGATTTACGTCGAGGACTCGGGTGAAAACCGTATCGGTATCTGGCCCGGTGCTAACGCTTCCCTGACTGAGACTGTGATGTCTGAGCATAAGGCCAGTATTCAAGACTCAGACTTGCTCTTGCTCCAGCTGGAAACGCCTGTTGAGACTTTAGTCGCGGCGGCTAAAATAGCCAAAGCTGCCGGTACTCGAGTGGTGTTAAATCCCGCCCCTGCTAAGGCGTTACCGGAGGCTTTATTATCTAATGTTGATATCATTACGCCCAATGAGACCGAAGCCGAGCAGCTGACCGGCGTGGCCATCAGTGAGTTATCAGATGCTGATATGGCGGCTAATAAGCTGCACACTAAATTTGGTATCGAAACTGTGCTGATCACCTTAGGCGAACGTGGTGTATGGTTGTCACATAAGGGCGAGGGTAAGCACATCGCCGGTTTCGTGATGCAGGCCATAGATACAACGGCTGCCGGGGACACCTTTAACGGCGGTTTCGTTACCGGATTACTGGAAGGTCAATCTATGCTGGATTCGGTGCGTTTTGGTCAGGCGGCCGCGGCATTGTCCGTGACTCGCATGGGGGCACAAAGTTCAATTCCGACTCGGGTAGAAACCTTGGCCTTGCTAGCTTAACGGCTAATTTTACAGGTTTTTAGCATTAGCTTTAGTTCTGGATTTTAGTTTTAGTATTAATTTTTAGTATTAATTTTTAGTACGATTTTGAGTAATAGTTTTTAGTAATCGTTTTTCATAAAGAGTCGAATTATATGACCAGCATACGAAGCATTTTGGCCAAGCCCAGGGGATCTTTATTATGACCACCATACGTGACGTTGCTAAGCTGGCTGGTGTATCAACTACTACCGTTTCTCATGTGCTCAACAAGACTCGGTTTGTCTCAGTCGAGGGCAAGGCCAAGGTTGAGGCGGCTGTTATCGAGCTTAACTATGTGCCAAATACCATAGCACGTAGTCTCAAAGGTGGCAGCAGTCGAGTCCTAGGCATGTTGATCACAGATGCGAATAATCCATTCTACGCCGATCTTATTCAGTGGGTGGATCAGGTAGCATATCGATATGGTTACAACCTGATCTTGTGTAATACCCAGGGCAATATACAGAGGGCCAAGGATTACTTGGTCATGCTCAGCCAGAGGCAGGTCGATGGCATGCTAATGATGAGTTCAGATGCCCGTCAATTACCTGTGTCTTCCTATGGCAGTATGCCCATGGTGATGATGGACTCAGGTCCAGAGCAGGCGGGTTATGATCGCATTCTGGATGATTCTGAGCAGGGCGGCTATATGGCGACCAAGCATCTGTTAGAGTCGGGCCATAAGAGTATTGGCTTATTAGCCGGGCCACTGGATAAGTCCAATAGTCAGAACCGTATTGCGGGATACCGCAGAGCAATGGCTGAAGCTAAACTTGAGGTGGATGAATGCTGGATCCAATCCGGTGAATTCACCTATGAAGGTGGCGCAGAGGCCATGAGCAGATTACTTAACCAGTCCAGCCCAGTGACAGCGATATTTGCTTCGAATGATCTTATGGCCATGGGTGCTATACGGGTGGCAGGCAAACAGGGGCTGACTATCCCTGAGGATCTGTCGATTATCGGTTATGACGATATTCCTGGGGCTAAGTATTTCAATCCACCACTGACAACTATGAGCCAGCCATTGGAACAGCTAGCTGAGCAGGCGATCGCTATGTTACTGGCACGGATAGAGACTCCTAAACGGGAAGGCCAGCGTACCTTGTTACCACCTAGCTTAATCATCCGCGATTCTGTTGCTGTGCGCAAATCAGCTGAGAACTAGTTCAGCCATCTTTTCGGTATAACAGACAAAATAAAGGGGTCGAATTAATCGACCCCTTATTCAGGCTTGATTTAAACGAGTTCTAGTTATTCACTGTCTGACAGTAGAGCTGGATTAACCACTAGATTTCTGACGCCGTGGGCATGATCTTCATCGAAGGCGTTACCCTCTAACCACTTGCCTACAGTGTGAATATCTACCTTCATTACCTGAGGGCGCACGCTCCAGCTCACCTGTAGAGGCGATGCTATTTCGTTATATCCTGGACCTGTGGTTGAACCTTCATATTGCACCGGCTTACCAGTATTGCTTGGAATGTTTAGGGCCTGATTGAGTCCATTTTTCATGCCTAACTTAGTCAGCTCCATAAAGCTCATGGCTTTAGTGTCATTCACCAGCACGAATACCTGAGTTTCTACACGTAACTGAGGGTTGCTATTTGCTTCACTGAGGCAAGATCCTAGCGTTGCGCCTGGGCCAACTTGAGCAGTTGAGTGGACATAGTGAACTTCAATTGTATCGCCAGGATGTAGGCTACCGTGCTTACTGACTCCTATCTTATTTTTAAGGGGAGTTAACTCTTTTTTAGATAACTTGCCAGTATATTGATACCCGCTGTTATAGCCGTGACCATCACCATTGCCTGCATACTTAGTGAATTCGCCGCCTTTGTGCTCGGCATTAATATGGAAATGTATATTACATAAATTCATTTCCGTGTAGTCAGGCGCCTCGCCAAAAATACGTTGGTTACTACCTTGGATAGTGTCGATATCTCTTGGTGACTGAGGACCATAACCTTTACCTTGAGTATTGGTGGCCAATGCTGCTCTTTGCTTTTCTATCACTTTATCTGAGACGCTATGACCAGTATCGGCTGCTGTCGCGGCATTAACTAAAAGTGGGAAAAGTACCGCAGTGGCACATAATACTCGTGTCTTATTTATCATGTCATTTGTCCTTTTTATTAGTATGTAGAATCGGCATCTTAGGTCCTATACCTATAGGTATTAGAGTCGAACCAGAATCAATCGGTATTAAGCCATTGGCTATTTCAATAGGGTTACAAGCTAGCTTAGATTGAAGCTATATGCTATTTCGCTAAAGAATTATTGAGATGGCTAGCCTGTCATCTAAGTTACAAGTACCATTGATTATAGTTTAAGTACAAGCTTTTGTTTTAACGTTGTATTTTTGTTAATCGCAAGTCCTATTCCGAGTCTGAATTCAAACTTAAATCTAGGGCTGCTTGGAATAATTGAAAATGCACTGGCACGAGATCCTTGTGCTTGGCTCGGTAACCTCCACCGACGACGGCAGCAACAGGAATATGATTATCTTGCATGGTCTGCAGTAGAAATAGATCCCTTAGATAGATGGCTTGGGTGCTTATATCGAGATAACCCAGCTCATCGTCTCGATGAAGATCCACTCCGGCATCGTAAATAACCAGATCTGGGCGGTGTAAATTAATGGCCATTTGTACCACTTGTTGAAAACAGGCTAAAAAAGTCTCGTCACCTGTGCCTCGTGTGAGAGGCACATCAAGATCTGAGTCAGGTTTACGCGCTGGGAAGTTTTTATCACAGTGGAAAGAGAGGGTAATGATGTCATCCCTTCCCTGGCATAGGGTCGCCGTGCCATCGCCATGGTGAACATCACTGTCGATGATCAATACCTTATGGATATCATCTTTTTGCAAGGAAAAGTGAGCCGCTAATACCAGATCGTTAAATAAACAAAAGCCGCTGCCAAAATCATTATGGGCATGGTGATAACCACCACTTAGGTGAATAGCGACTCCTGACTCTATGGCTTTATGGGCTGTTAACACAGTGCCCGCGGCCGAAGTCAGGGTGCGCTGCATCAGGGCTTCACTCCAGGGAAAACCGATACGGCGCATCTTATTGGCCGGCAACTGACCACAGGCCAACATATCCACATAATCAGCATCATGGACCTGTTTGATATCTTGCAAGGTTAAGGCTTGGGGAGAGAAGAAGGTGATTTCTTGCTGCCAATTGGTGTCATTTTGTGTTTTCTCCATGATCGCGTCATACAAGAATTGATACTTCATGATGGGATATCTATGTCCCTCAGGTAGAGGCAGCTGAGAATAGATGGGATGATAGATCAGTGGCAGCATGGCAAAGTTAGATAGTGAGCAGTGAGCGGATAGTAGCAGCTTGGTCATCTCATAATAAAGGGCTATGGTCTTTACTTAATCAGGTTACCTTCACTTCTTTTAGCTGTTACGTCTCTTCTATCAGGCTTTTTTACCCTTAAGTTTTTCTCACCGAAGGCACCAAATAGCTCGCGTGTTATACCAAAGCCGACGCGGCGTTCCAGGTTTTCGCTTCTTCTGTCTTGGTAGTGTTTGTAGTGACACTGACATTTCATCGCATCGCAATGAGCTATAGGGATAGATGGGGCATCTTTAGATAAAAAATGTATGCCTTGTAGCTTTTTAACCGCATTACAAGAATGTGGGGTTAGTTCAATGGTGACATTGTGATAGGGATGTATTGTCTGCCTATTAGTATGTGAATCCTGATGCACATCAGGCAGGACTTCATAGATATGACTAGTAGGCTTAAAGTGGGGATGATGTCTCATCTTATTGTAAAAGCGCGGCGGAAAGCGCAGATACACTAAGATACTGATGATGGCCGCGGTTAAAAAAAGTGCGAATAAAAGCTGGTTTATTGTCATCTTGGTCTCCAATTCCAACCGCGAGCTTAGGTAATGTTATTTTAAGTTTTCAATTTCAGCTGATAGCTTCTGTTTAATACCAATCGGCATAAGCTCCTTCTTTCGCCCTTGAGAACACAAAAATCACTAATTTTTTTCAGGGGAATCCACCTTAGTCGATGCTCTCGGTAAAGCAGATTATGTGATAACGTTTATTATTAATGATATTAATTCTGGCCCTTAGTGCTTATCTTGTTCGCTGGCAAGAATAAGAAAACAAGCCCAAGTTCACCCTAGGCTTATTCGTTATCGACTCGTCACTGCTCCTTGGTCATTTACATGTTTTTGAGCCCGGTTTTCCCTTACATTTATCTGAGCAACACTGTGAATTTGAAGTACAACTGCTGCCAAGGTCAAGTAAGGGGCAGCTTCCACCGTTGTTACTGCTGATAGTGCAGGTGAGAGATAAGTTAGTGTATGCGCTAAAGCCATGAACAGCTGCGTTGAGGGTGCTGCCATCACTGGATGCCGCGCCTGTGGTACAGGACTCATTCGAATTAGTGGAATAGCTTCCGCACTCATTGAGACCGCTATTGGGATTTGTTTCTGCTAGCCCATTGAAGCGTAAATAGAGATCGGCATCACCATTGTCACAAGATGTGGTACAGGTGACCGTTTCTCCGCTGTTGACCCCAGATAATAGGTAATATTGGATGTCACCGATTTCCCCGTCCTTAGGGGCGGTAGCTACATCATTCTGCAATTGAATGGGAGGATGGTTAGGTACTCCAACTGCATCCCAAGCTAGATTTACGGCGGCTTCATTGCTGCCAGCGAAGATCGCCGTACAGTATCTGGCAGTGGCGAAGTTTGAGCTAGGGGTTAAGCAACCGATATTGGCGGCATAAAATATATCCGCAGCGGCATCAAAGCCTATAGGGGTAACATTAACAGACGTTTCTCCCCTAGGGTGTGTGCCACCAGTTACCAGAAGTTTAAACGCCAGATTGGCGATTCCTGAGTTCCAGTGCACCCCGCCGTTATCTGCACCGCCCATATAACGTGTGGGGTAATAATCGTAATCACCAAAGGCGGCTGGATCAGCCATGTTACGTAGGGCATCTCCAGGTATCATTGGAGTATAAATATCTTCACCTATAAACCAGATATCGGCACCTGTAGCACCTTCCTGCCGGTCGACCATGGCGCCGAATATATCTGACCAAGCCTCACTCAGAGCCCCTGACTCGTTTTGGTAGATAAGGCCTGAAGATCTCTCGGTAACGCCGTGGGTGAGCTCATGGGCGACCACATCTGCATCTTGCGACAGTGGGATGAAGTTCACGCCATCGCCGTCACCATAGGTCATCTGGCTACCGTCCCAGAAGGCATTATTGTAGTTGAGACCGAAATGTACACGGGACTTGAGGGTCATACCCTTGTCATCGATGGAGTCTCGACCATGGTTATTTAAGTAGTAATTGTAGGTGGCGATAGCGTAGTTATGGGCGGAATTGATAGCAAGGTCGCTAGTATTGATTACATTTGAGCTTCTTGAAACCGTTTTACAACGTCTGGTTCTTTGCTGACAGTCTTGAGTATTCAGCTTACGGGCATACAATATTTGCGGGTGTCTTGCGGCAATCTTACCTGTACTCGCGTCGACAAAGACAATGTCACGCTGAGGCCCCTCTTCATTGATGTACTCGAAAGTCGCTTTCCAGGCTAGATGGCCAATACCGTCGCTACCGAGTACATAGCTGAGCTCAGGTTTGCCGTTTTTAGTGCCCTTTATGTCGTTGAGGCCAAAGGCTTCGATTGCACTTAAGTCAGGCTTTAGGGGGAGGTCACCGCTGGGGACGAAATCCCCATTGACAGCAAAAACTGAACCATGGATATCGGCGTGAATAACCATGCCTGTACCCGCAACAGGTAGGCCATTGAGCTTCTGTTCGAAGCGTATATGATGCCCGCCAATTTTATCTTCGATGACTTTAGTGACAATCATCTCTTCACGTCCATCGGCCTCGTATTGTTCATTTAAGACAAGTTGCAGTGCACTCTTAGCTGAAGCATGTAAGCTTGCCTGGGAGGATGCATTAATACTGCCTAAGTCTCCGGTGACAAATGTGGGTCTGTTGGCTTCACCTTGGTTGCTAGCTTTGTCTTGAGCTATTGCAGGTGAGGTGAGCACTGCTGCAAACAATAGCAGTAGGGCAGACGAGTTGAGTCGAATGGACATGAACCTTTCTCCTTCCTGAGCGACAGAAGTGGTTGCATATATGACAGATGTAAACAGGAATCAGCCGTAGATGAACTGGAGCCTAGCCTATGTCGCTAACAGGACTACCCATAGCTAGATCCTTAACACTAAGTATAGTCAAAATAAGCGTGAAAATGCCTATTTATCTAGGTTTGATAGGCTAAGATAACCAAGATTTTAGTTAGCTTTAATTCCTTGGTTATATTGAAAAAAGACTAAGGTAAACAATCGAAAATATAGCTGGCTTAATCTTTGTGGACTAAAATGTAAGCTAGTTTTATTCAATGCAGATTAGATAAACTATAATTTGGATTAATAGCTTCTTTCTTACACTGCTCTATCTAACGATGAAGCGGCGAATCTAGGTGATACTAATGACTGAACTCAAGATTAGAAATGTGGGTAAAGGCTTGGGGTTAGAGTTACCACAAGATCTAGTTGAGCGACTGCACCTAGGTGCCGGAGACAGTATCTGTCTCGAGAAAATGGCACATGGTAACTATCGACTCGTGTCAAAGAATGATGAGTTAGAGGAGCAGATGGCACTTATCGAAGGCTATATGCATGAAGAAGATGCCTGATCCCATTTTTTAAATACTAGGCCTGAATCAAACTGATATGGGCAGCCTAGTATCCTTTTCGCCTATATGGACCAAGCTTTATCCATTGACGAATATGCCTCAACTCTCATCTGTTTTTTCGGCAAGCTTATGCATGCTCGTGGGAAATTTTATGTACTGACGAATGACTGTAAACCTATAGATAAACTTCGTCGGCATTCCCTATATCATCACTCTAGCTATTTAAATACCTAGTTTAATAATATATTCCACCTCGAAATTAGGCTTAACGCTAAAGTTCTCTTTATAAATTAACAGAACAAGGGTAACTTTATACTTACCTTACTCGTTATTAGTTAACAAGGGTAATCAAGTTTATTTCAAATGTATCTTTTATTGGTTTGATTCGTCTTGAGGGACTTCATGTAAATCAGATTTATTGTGATTCAATTCAAACAATAAAAGTATAAGTGTTGATAATGAGAGGTGACTCCCTAAGCTCTAGTACTTTATTTTTTAAGTTTGGATGTTATTGATGAAAGTTAAAGTATTATCTGCAGTTATGCTGTCAGTGTTGTTATCGGGTTGTGCTGGTCAAATGGCTGTAAGCAATGCAACTATGAAATTTAATATGGATGTTGTAGATAATCGTTACGCAAGAGGCGGTCTAACAATACTTATGGCTCCAGTATATGCAGTTACTACTATTGCTGACTATGGTCTATTTAACCCTATCGAGTTTTGGACTGGTGAAAACGTTCTTACAGATAAGAAATCAATCTATGATATGAAAGGTAAAAACTATATAGAAATAAATGATAGTTTAGATGAAGCATTAAAAACTGCTCCAATTAAATTAGATTGATTTTATAAAGTTTAAAGTGGGTACCTTCTAAATATCCACTTAATAAGTCTGAGTGGTAATATAATAAAATCTACATTCTATTATATACCCTCAGGTTTAGTATTTTTAATATCAAATGCGAGCCTAATCAATTCAATTTTTAAGTTATGATGTCTATCCAGAATATCATACAGCCCATTAGACGAGCCAGTTAAACGGCTTCTTTTTACAAACCTTCCATATAAATAATCTAGTGACTTATGCACTCGATAACCCTGCACATAATTTAGTGAGTTTATTTCGTCATTTTGATTAATCAGACCTCTATTCTTCGTTAAAATGAAGGTCTGTAATCTTAGCTGAATCCCACCTTAAATTAACCAATAATAGAGAGTATTACCTACAAGCTATTGTCTAGGCATCACTCTGTAGTTAGCTTGACTTAAATGTTATATCTTTACAGCCACAAGCTATGTTTTGGCTCTAATCAGCAAATGAGGTATGGCTAAATAATTAGGTGTGACATCGATAAAAATAGTTATTTCTAGGTTTATGCTGCTATCTGAGTATGTGTGGTAATAAGTTTAATTTAGGTGTGCTTAATTCTCAGGGTGAGTGGTTTTAAATTAAAATGCATATCCGTTTAATCTTCTTTAATTACAGTAGCTTGGGCGCCTCATAACTGTATGTGCATATTTTAATATAGAGGCGTAAGGTCAAAGGTGTTTATTATTTTAGTATCCAAGATTACTGTTTTATTGAATCAAATATTGAGATGTATTGTCATTATTGTTAATGCTTAACTACCACTTCAGGCTGTAACTTACGCCTCGTATAAGTGTGCCTGTCGCTATTTTATTAACTTCCTAGGCATTGCCTGAAATATCCATTTTATTACCATTATTTATATGATCTAAATTAAAAAACCAAATTTTGTTATTTATTTTTTGTACTTATGTTACCCTTGCGTGTGCTGCGATTAAGGGGAATGGAGCTAGTATTAATTAAATAGCGAAATATCTGCTTTAAGGCACAGTCGGCAGTTTAAACTTCTGTTTGAAATGGTATTTACTGGGGTATCTAAGTGATATAGGTGGACAGCCTGTATACAGGAGGTTATCTTAACTGTCGAAAATATAAACATATATAAAAGAAACAAGGATGATCCCCAAAGCGCGTCAGTAGCTAACTTAGTTGTTAGCAATCGTTACTAGTAATAGTTACAGCATTAGACGCAAAGCAGCTTAGGCGGAACCTATATCAGGATGATATACCCACTTTTTATTCTCCATCTCACTCTAGTTTTCAACCTGAAAAATAGAGAGGAAGAACTAAAGAGTTCCGTTACCCGTATCAAGCCGCTACTGTTTTAATGGTTGGCAACTACTTGATGCAAAGCAATAAATCTCCTGATATCGATCCTGGCTCCGCAACATATGTAGTTTAACAATAACTATGGGTGTCTGGGCTCTACATCTCTACATCTCTACATTTTTACAGTTCTATATTTCTACATTTAACAGTTTTATACGTTCAGGCTTGCTATAACGCCCTGAATAACAACCAAAATAATAAAATGGAGAAAAAATGAATATCACCATAATTGGAGCCGGTAATGCTGGTTCTGCTTGTGCGTTTATGGCTGCTGAGGCAGGACATAAAGTCAGTTTATTGAAGACTTCGAACCGTATTACCCATGATGACCATTTTGAAGCTATGGTCAGAAATAAGGGAATATATTGCATCGATAACACCCAAAAAGGGCACTTTACAGACAGTGCCGACGATGCCGAAAAAACCTTTCAACCATTGGAATTGATTACTCGAGACCCTGAAGCTGCAATAGAGGGGGCGGATGTAATCATGATTTTTATTCAAACTACATATCATCCGGCTTTAGCAGAAAGAATTGCAAAGTATTTTAAAAGTAATCAATTGGTTATTCTAATACCTGGGTACGCAGGTAGTATTTTCTATGATAAATATTGTGATAATAATCCAATATTTGCTGAAGGTGAGTCAACCCCTAATGACGCAAGAGTGGTTGAGCCTGGTACGGTAAAAGTCTTATTTAAAAATGCCAGAAACTCACTGTCGTTCTTTCCAGCGATAAGAACGGCAGAAGGAATGGCCATAGCATCCCGCTTGTTTCCTGCCTACGACATTGAAATGAGTCAGGTGAGAAAAAACATATTCGACTCGGCGCTACATAACCCCAATATCATAGTCCACACTGTGGGTCTGTATGTCATGTATCCAATGCTTGAGTATTGTGCCAAGCATCATCCTGATGAAGTTCCATATATGTACAGAGATGCTCTTTCAACTGAAATGGCATGGCTAATGATTGAAAAGTTGGACGCGGAAAAAATGGCGGTGTTGAGTGCCCTAGGATGTGAACCCATTCCCTATCTTGAAGCCTGTTTATTTAGAAACGAAGAAGACCTTAATCAAGACCCTAGAGAGGTTTTTGAAAGCTATAAAATCTCATCACCTCCAGGGCCTTATAGTTTCGATAATCGATATGTGACTGAGGATGTTCCTATGGGGTTGGTTTTATTATCCTCATTAGGCGAGAAGTTAGGTATTGATATGCCCGAGTGTCATCGTTTAATCGAGATGTGTGGCGGTATTTTATCAAGAGATTTTTATGCAGAAGGCAGAACTTTAGCTACGTTAGGTTTAGGTGATCTAACTAGGGAAGAGTTATTGAATTTTGTGGAAAGTAGGGATTGCCCCGACGAAGTTAGAGCATCTGCCCAAGCTTAGGGATAATAATTCCATAAGACTCAAAAAGTCCGTATAAGAGACTAGAAGAGTCTAGAAAATTTTGGGCGTAGCAATGACAGCCTGACTCTGAACATCTTAGAGTCGGGCTATATGGCAATAACTAGAGGATGGTTTACCTTATAGAAAACTCTGCTTTAATGGACGTTTACATCATGTCCTTGTATCCATAAATAGCATTTCTAAATCATAGGCAATAATTTCCTCATCAGCGTATATACCTCAGTTGTTAATTTAGCCGTTAGGTTAACTGTGAAGCTTAATGCTTTGCTGTGAGCTTAGTGCCAGTGGTTCAGAATACTCGGAGCGCCGCTCACAAGATCATAGAAAGATTGAATATCCTGTTGTGCTAGCATCAAACTCTGGCGGTACCTTGGCCGCAACTCTTGTATTTCTATAGTCGAAGGCGTAGAAAAAATTATGGGAACTATGGTTTTCGTCTAGTGTTATTCTGGTTATCAGCTGTTAGGCACTCGGTTGCCGATTTGTAATTCCCGCTTAAATCATCTACTCTATTTTCTCATTTTAAGGCCATTGCATAACGGTTTAATTAGTATAAATAAAGTCAATAAATCTTAATTATACTCATTGCAAACAGGCACAGGAGAAGCATGTCAGGATCTGATATATCACCTCAATTCAGTTCAAAAATGAGCATTACTGATTATAAAAAAGTAATCCAAGATGCCGACAACTACCTTAATGAAAACTTTACCCACGTTGCTATCGACGAGATAGTAAAGTTGCGCGCTGATTTTTTTGATGCCTTGCTTATCCATCTTTGGCAATGTGCCGAGCTCTCTAGCGACAATTTATCTCTCAATGCCGTAGGTGGCTATGGCCGTCAAACCTTACATCTACACTCAGATATTGATATTTGTGTGTTATTCCCCGAAGAGCTTAGTTCTCATCAAACCACCCAGATTGGGCTGTTTTTTACTCAATTATGGGATTTGGGCCTGGAGCTAGGCCATAGTGTGCGGGCTCTGAACGAAATTGATAATGCCTGTAAAGAAGATATAACCATTGCAACCTCATTATTTGAAATTCGCCATCTTGCAGGACCTAAGTCTCACGCTAATCAGGTCTTAGATAGGCTTTATGGCGATGATCTCTGGAGTAGTGAAGCCTTCTTTAAGGCTAAAGTCAGCGAGCAAGATGAACGCCATCTAAAGGCCCAAGGCAGTGCTTTTAGCCTAGAACCAAACCTAAAAAATAGCCCAGGTGGTATGCGTGATATCCAAACTCTGATTTGGGTAACCCGTAAGTATTTTGCAGCTGAGGACATGGCGGCTTTAAGGCGGTTCGGTTTCTTTACTGCCGACGAATATACAGAACTATTAGAGTCACAACATTTTATCTGGCGTGCACGTTGGGCACTCCACGCCGCAGCTGAGCGCTCTCAAAATCGATTACTTATTTCTTTGCAAAGTGATGTGGCTAGGCTGATGGGCTTTGGCGACAACAGTCACTTAGCTATCGAAAAAATGATGCGTCAGTTATACCGGGCTATGAGGCGGATTAGTGAACTTAATCAAATGCTATTACAGTATTTCAAAGATGAAATTCTGGTACAAGCAGACAAGAAATCGACCCCGTTAAATCAACATTTCGAAATTAATGGTCGACTGATCAATGCTCGCCATGATGACGTGTTTGTTGATCGCAAGCAGCTAATCGCTCTGTTTAACCATATAGCAGAAAATTCGAATGATATTGACGGTATTACCCCACTGACGATTCGATTAATACGTCAGGTTAGGCGACGATTATTGGGTGATCTACAAGACTTTCATAGCTGCCGCAAAGAGTTTATCGCGCTATTTCGTCATCCTCAAGGCATGGGACTCGCGCTATCATTAATGCACAAACATGGGATATTAGCCTCCTATCTTCCCCAGTGGCGTGAAATTGCAGGTCAGATGCAATTCGACCTCTATCATGTTTACCCCGTTGACGAGCATACTCATAAGTTACTAAAAAACTTATATTCACTGAATGGAAAACCTGAATCTCCTTCTCTGGCGCAGCCTAGCACTGTCTACAAAGCGATAGAGAATAAAGAGGCATTGTTGTTAGCCGCCTTGTTCCACGATTTAGGTAAAGGACGCGGCGGTGATCACAGTGAATTAGGGGCTGTGGACGCGCTGCAATTCGCTAAATTTCATGAACTAAAACCTTCGCAAGCTAAGGTGATCGTCTGGTTGGTGAAAAACCATCTATTGCTATCCTTATCCTGTCAAAGGTTAGATATATATGACCCTTCGGAAGTTAAGAATCTTGCTAAATCCATAGGCACCAAAGCCAGGCTGGATGCTCTCTACTGCTTAACTGTTGCCGACATTAAGGCTACCAATGATGAATTGTGGACTAATTGGAAGGCAAGCTTACTCAGAGATCTGTATTTGTCGATTAGTTATGCACTGCGCAATGGCTTAGAAAATGTGCTAGAACAGCGAACTATCGTCCGTGAACATAAAAATGAAGCACTAGAGCTGATGGGGGTGAGTGAAACGCCTGATGTGATTAAGCAGCTTTGGAAGCGCTTACCGCTATCATTTTTCAGCAACGCTCAACCCCGTGATATCGTCCGTTACTCTAGAGCCATGACGCAACATCCAGTTGAGCACGCACTTATTTTGCTAGATGAAAGTAGTACTAAAGGTAGCAGCGATCTATTCGTTTATATGAAGGATAAGCCTGGTCTGTTTGTGACACTATTTAATACCTTAGCTTCACTACAGATCTCAGTTCAACAAGCTAATATCTCCAAGACCAAAGACGGTTATGTCGTGGAGTCTTTAAAAATACTGGATTATGACCATCACCCAATAAGAACCGCAGGGCGACGTGACCGTATTAAGAAAAGGCTCAAACAAGTATTATTTGAAAATAGAAAGGTGCCTAAACAGCGCTTGAATAGCAACATAGGCTCATTCGTCAGCGAACCCAAAGTTGAGTTCTTACACTCTCGCAAAAAGGATAGAACGCTTATCAGTGTTACCGCACTGGATAATCCACAATTTATGAGTCACTTCTGTAACGGTTTTAGGCAGTTCGAACTCAATATTCACTCTGCAAAAATAACCACAGTTGGTGAGCAAGTCGATAATGTATTCCTTGTCTCTGACAAAAATGGTCAATCACTAGATGACGAGAGTAAACAAGCGCTAAAATCCTTCTTTGTCGATATCATTAAAGAACAGGTTCCTATCTGATTGTTCATTATGTGACTGGGACTGATGGAATTAATGCTGTGAAGCACATGACTGTTGAAATAGAAGAGAGAACTATAAAGTTCTCTCTTTGTTTGATCGCCAGCTGGAGAGAACTTAGAGTTTAAACTGACCCACCTGTTCACGCATGCTTTCCGACAGGCTGCTTAGTTCGGTCACTGATGTTGTCAGTTCTTGGGCCGCCATGGTGGATGCCTGTGCGATATCGCTTATAGCAATAATGCTTCGATTTATGTCTTCGGCCACACTGCTTTGCTCTTCGGCAGCGGTGGCTATCTGAGTATTCATGTTGCTGATATTATCAACCGAAAGCACTATCTCATTAAGGGCACCTCCTGCCATGTGCGCTTTTTCATTTGCATCATAAACCTGTTCAGTCCCGATCTTCATGGCGCCAACAGCTTCTTGAACCCCTTTTTGCAACCCATCGATCATAGATTCTATCTCTTGAGTCGATTCTTGGGTACGTTGTGCCAGAGTTCTTACTTCGTCGGCCACAACGGCAAATCCGCGGCCTTGCTCACCTGCTCTAGCCGCCTCAATGGCTGCATTTAACGCTAGTAAATTGGTCTGCTCGGCGATCCCTTTAATCACATCCAGAACGCTGCCGATGTTGTTACTTTCACTAGCCAAATGAGTGATCACCTGTGAGGTTTGATCTATCTGTTTAGAGAGCAGAGTCATGCTGGCAACTGATTGTTGAACGATATCATTTCCCTTAGTTGCATTAGCTTCAGCATCTTTTGCCGAATCAGCGGCGTTAGTGGCACTCTGAGCAACTTCGGCCACCGTTGCTGTCATCTGATTCATTGCCGTAGCAGTCTGCTCTGTCTCCGCTTGCTGTTGATGCATCCTGTCATTAGTTTGCTGAGTAAACTCGCTCAATTTTACGGTCGAATCACCGACTGTGTTAGCTGCCAGCGCGATAGAATTTAGAATGCCACGTAGATGTTCAATCACTAGTGTTAGATTGGTTGATATCTGCCCGAGTTCATCGTCGTTAAAGGTCTTAAATGTCACGGTTAAGTCAGAGTCGACCCGAACCGTGTTTAGCGTGCTGACAATATTATCTATGGGACGCATTACAGCCCGAGTCACCCAAAGCCCAATTATTACGCTTGTTACTATGGCTATCAGCGTCAACAGGATAAAAATGGTCATAGAAGATGAGTAAATTTCATCGACTTTATTTTTTTCTTCACCGGCGACTCGTAACTGAAGGCTAATCAGTTCAGAAATTTTTCCGCTAATAGGATCTATTACGTCATAGAGAGGAGCGATATCATCATTCAACTGTCCGCTAGGCGACCCTTGCATGCTATTAAGCTTATTCACAAGTTGCGAGATTTGTTGATTTGCTGGCATGAATAACCGATTGGCTTCTTTGGTTAACCTCGACTCTTCATCGGTTAAGGTCGTTGCCATGTAAGCATTCCATTTCTCGCTGATATTTCGGCTGGATTCAGTCATTGCCCGACTCGCTTCAGCGGCGCTGAACATTCCGGCATTGGCTTTGTTGACCGCATCGATAACCGAAACCGCATAGTCATCTCCAATGATTTTAAGGTCTTTCAGAGGAACCACTCTGTCGTTATATATGCTGGTGACACCCGCTTCGATTTTCCCCATCATGTTAATAGCTAAAAAACAGATGCTAATCAGTAGTATTAGCGGGACTAACAACCCAAGGGTCATTTTTTGCTTGATTTGTAAGTTAACCATTAAGGTACCTATCAAGTCAGTTTGATCATCTCCTTTGTCACGGCTCTGACATTCCTTTTTTCGAGCCTTGAATTAAGCATAACAAACAATAAAAATGACTGGATAAATTCTGCGGTTATTATCAATTACTCAGCAAGCGTTAACGCTAATTTCAGAGTGGAAGGGTAATTAACGCTGCCATATATGGCACGATTTTTTAGCTAATATCTCCAAGTCTAAAGATGGTTATCTGGTGGAAGCTTTAAAAATACTGGATTATGACCATCATCCAATAAGAACCGCTCGGCGACGTGACAGAATCAAGAAAAGGCTGAAACAGGTATGGTTTGAAAATAGAAAGGTGCGCTAAACAGCGCCTGAATAGCAATGCTGGCTCATTTTCAAGCAAGACTAAAGTCGAGTTCTTGCACTTTGGTAAAAAGGATAGAAGGCTTATCAGTGTACCGCACTGGATAATCCACAATTTATGAGTCACTTCTGTAACGGTTTCAGGCAGTTTGAACTCAATATTTACTCTGTGCAAATAACCACGCTTGCTGAGTAAGTCGATAATGAATTCCTTGTCTCTGACAAAAATGGTCAAGCATTAGGTGACGAGAGTAAACAAGCGCTAAAATCCTTCTTTGTCGATATCATTAAAGAACAGGCCCCAGTTTGATTTATCCTAGATAAACCTGTCCATATGTGGCTTGATTTAGGTGCCCCAATTAAGATTAATTGGGACACCTATCTTCTAAATACTAAGATACCTTATATCCCCTAAAGGCTAAGAGACTTTAAATTTAGAGGTGAGTTCGTTTAGCGTACTGGCAATATGACTGATGTCGCTGCTAGCAGTTGAAACCTGTTCTGCACTGGTTGAATTTTGATGAGCAACGTCACTAATTACCGTAAGGCTTTGGCTTATTTCAATGGATGCACAAGATTGTTGCTCAACGGCAGTAGCAATCACCTCGGTCATTTGGGTAATGCTATCTATGTCGCTATGCATAGTTTCAATCATTTGAGCCATATTGTGTGCATTTGAAATTGTTTGCTCACAAACATTACGACTCGCTGCCATTCCCTTAACTGCCTTATCTGACGCATTTTGCAGTTTGACTATCATGCCCTCAATATTCTTGGTCGAATCTTGAGTTTTTGATGCCAGTGTACGGACTTCATCGGCGACAACCGCAAATCCCCGTCCCTGCTCTCCGGCTCGGGCCGCTTCAATTGCAGCATTGAGTGCTAATAGATTGGTTTGGTCCGCAATTCCCCTGATAACTTCCAATACAGAACCAATCTCATAGGAGTCTCTTTCCAGTTCTTGAATAACGTCACTGGCCTGGCTGATTTCTTGATCTAACAGGCCTAAATCATCAATGGTTTGGTTTAATTTTTTGTTCGCTTCAGCTGATGAAGACTGTGCGGACAGTGAAGAGCTGGCAACATCGGTAGCATTTTTTGCGACGTCACTAATGCTGGTTGACATCTCTTCTACTGCCGTCGAAATTTGCTCTATGCTCGCTTGTTGCTCTTGCAAGCTGGTTACCGACTGTAAACTTGATGCGCTTGTCTCTTCGGCCACGCTTGCCAGGCTAATGCTATCTTGAATAATTTCGCCCATAACAGTACGCAGCTGTTGGGCCATTTTTTGCATTGCCCCATACACGCTCGCAGCTTCACGACCCCGTTCAAAAGCAAAGGTTAAGTCACCAGCCGCAATGGTTTCTGAAATAAATTGCATTTCACTTGGTTCACCACCTAAAGGTTTTAAAATTGATGATGAGATGACAAATGCAACCGTAATAATACCCAAGATAGCGAGGAAAATAACGATAGCTAGGTTCCAATAGAGAGTGTGTATCGGCGCAAAGGCTTCTGCGGCATCAATTTCAGATATTACAGCCCAACGTATGCCATGAATATCTATGGGGGTAAATGCTGATAATACTGAGTTACCGTTATAATCGATAATCACTTTATAGCCATCCTTGCCATTGATAGCCAGTTTGGCGGCCTCAGTATCGACGCCATTATCTTTAACATTGCCGGCGAATGATGCTAAGACAGAGTGGTCCTGTGGACTCAAAAATGAGTCTGAACGCATTAAGTAATCACCACCTACCAAATAACTCTCACCAGTATCTCCCATCCCTTCTCTTTGCTGCATGAGTTCATTAACTTTGTCTATGGATAACTGCAGCGCGATAATGACTGGGCTTCCCTCACGATTGTTCAATGGTAAAGCAATGAATGCCGCAGGCTCATTATTACTCGGTGCATAACGAATAAAATCAGACATACCGAAAGTGTCTCTGTTTTTAACCTGTTTGAACAAGGTGCCTAAACCTGAGTTGCTGTAGCTACCCGTTACTAAGTTGGTTTGATAATCTGCCTCTTTAGCAACGGTATAAAAAATTTCACCCTTATCTTGGATCAAGAAAAAATCATAATATCCATATACCTTAAGAAACTCTTCAAAATAAGCTTGGTTGTCATGGGCGGTACGAGTTAAAGAATCAGCAGAGCTAAAATCAAGGGTTTTATTGATCGTACTGGCCAGTATTGTTATGTCGCCTTGTCGCTCTGAAAAGTAATTTTTTATTTGTGTTTTCTTTGTGTCTCTAACCGCAACTAGCTTAGAGGATACCTCGGCTTCGATAGAAGAACTTGCGGTGTAACTGGCAATAAATCCAAGCGCTAATATTGGCACTAAAGCGATTAATAAAAACGTGATTAGCAGCTTATTCTTTAATTTCATGAATGTTCCTTTAAATCTCATGTTTATTCGTTAACTGTCACCATTCACACTGCCAAGATAAATAATTGTATTTATTAGCCAGCTGAAAATAAGTCAATAAATAATATGACGTGCAAGTGTTCAGGGTAAAACGCGCGCAAATAGTAAGTCTTTTGTTGTACGCAAGTAAAGCGATTTAACATTAGCAGCTGCTAATCTCATGAATATTTACAATCGAGGCGTTGTTAATCTGAGGCAACCTCATAAATTTAATTATACGTTTGTGGACTGAGCACTAAGCTCAGCAAGGATAAATTAGCTCATCCATTGCTTTAATACTTCTTGTTATCGATTTTAAAGCAGCTATTTAGCTTCTCGATTGGATTTATAGACATCTAGGTCATTGATACTTTTCCATCGGATTGATATATGAACGATTATAATTTCAGGCTTGATTTTTGTGTGGCTTCACAGTGAAAAGATAGGCGGAAGGGTTAGAGCTAATTAATCTTAGCTCTAACAAAATATATCCATGTCTTTAGTGAGTTTTTGTTTTTAAATAATTAGCTGGTGTTTAGCTATATAAGGTTATTACATTTAAATACTGTTGGTTTTACCATTTGTAGTTTAAGCCAACATAAGCTGTAATTGGAGTTCCTGGAGAATATAGTGTTTTCCCATATCGATATGAGGCTTGCTGTACATATTCATTATCAGTAATATTTAATACTCTGGCATTGAATGAAAGCTGTTCAGACACCTGATAAAGCGCTTTTACATTGGCGATAGTGTATCCATCTTGGATACGGTCAATACCATCATCATCTTGGCTGTTAGCGTCATCTAACCAATATTTACCAATAGATTGCACCTCTAGCATAACAGTTAAGTCTTCAATAAATTCAGGTGTGTAGCGTAACCTTACATTGGCTATGTAGTCGGGTGAAGCCGCCATTTCATTACCAGAATAATCATCATGCTGATCAAATTCATGCTTAGACTTGCTATATGCTGTACTGATATTAACTTGTTCATTAATTTTCCATGCCACAGATATTTCTATGCCTTTATGGATAACACGAGTCGCATTGGTTAAATACCTTTGCCCTGAATCGTTATAGGCATAAACAATTCCATCATCAACATCCATATAATAAACTGCAGTATCGAAAGAAATTGATTTCCAATTAGATTTGTAGCCAAGTTCATAAGTATCGGAGATTTCTGGGTCGACAGCTTTGGCATCGCCATCATCTTTAATCGTTAAGTGATATAAGCTTCCAGCGGTTGGTAAGCGAAAACTATTGGCATAACGTAAATAAACACTGCTATCTGGTGTTAAATGATAATTTAAACTTGCCTTAGGGCTAAAATGGTTAAAATTATCCGTTCTATCTTCAAGACTTTGTTTGCCGTGGCCAATATCACCATAAAGACTTAAATGGTTTTTAAAGTCGTAATGCGCATAGTCGTAGCGTGCACCTAAGGTTAAATCCAGATTTTTTGCTATATTTCGCTTATGTTGAATATATGGAGAAAGACTGATGTATTGAGTGGTGTCATCAAAAAACTTCTCCCCTTTAATAAAGGTATCTGCTTTCCAACCTGTGGTTGAATAATCAAGAATCTGGTAAGAAAATAGATCCCCTTGGGTAAGCTCTATATCCAAACCAATACTTGTATCGCTATCATTAGAGTGTTCAAAGTTTGCTAATGCTAATAAGCCTAAGGTTTGTACTTTAGACTCTATTTTGGGCATATTTTGATTCCAAGTTGCCGTGTAATCATTGGTACGGTAACGATAATAAGGAATCAATGAATAATAATTATCGCCGGCAGTTTTGTCCCACTGGCTAGAGAGTCTCATATATTGAGTTTTACGTAATGGATCACTGGCTAAAACATCATCAGATAACCCAGAGTTAGTCTTGTCATTGTTATACAAATCTTCAGTTAAATTTCCAGCCATTTCTTGTTCAAGATCTGAAATCACCAAAGAAGTCACTAAACGTTCATTATCACCTAGGTCTAGTTCATGGCGAAGTGTTAACTCAGCGCGCTTCGATCCTGTATGGTCACGCCAGCCTTCATTGTTTAGATATGAAGCCGACACTCTGAAACCTTGGGTATCAGACAGTATATTGCTGTGACTGAATTGCACCTTAGAATACTCATCTTCCCCGAGCATCAAATTGATATCTGTTTCAGGTGACTCAGCCACCTCTTTTGATAAAATATTAACGGTTGCCGCGACAGCACCAGAGCCATATAAGGCAGTACCGGCGCCTTTCAACACTTCCATTCTGGCAATATTCGAATTAAAACTGGACCACCAAAGTGCGTTATGGTTAAAAAACGCAGGGGATTGCAGCGGAATATTATCCTGCAAATACAAATAGTAACCACTGGTATTCATTGGCATTCTAATTGCCGCTTTGTGACCTTGCCCGCCAGATAACTGGTCAATTAACACACCTGAAATACTGTTAAGTGATTCAGCTGCATGCTGACCATTATCAATAGCTAGTTCTTCTTTGCTGATCCCTTGTAGCGACATTGCCAGATCAGTATCTAACGACTCCTGACGTGTTGCCGTTACGCTAATACGTTCAATGTTACCCTGGTCATACAAGGGGGATAAAGTGTCAGCTAAAGCTGGGTTGCAATATTGAATAACAAGAAGAGAAAACAGACAATATTTTACTTTTTTAGTCATAGAAACAAATATTTTTTGATTAGCTTAATTGTTGCCATTGTAAGTGTTTTGGTTTTTTACTTGTGCGACAAAGTGTCGCACATGTGTGATTCTCGTGTCAGCCATGGCATATCTAGTGTGTCTGGTATGTATAGCGTGGTGAGAGTGGCGAATTTGCAGACTTAAATGTAAGGGGGAAACCCCCCAATAATTTAAGCTGAAGACATGACCTCAAGATACAATCAGTTATATGTGCCTATCTTGTCTTTTTCCATAAGCCCATGGGTGGGAGCTAGGGGGATATTGCCTAGCCATAAGCTGATGAACGAGAAGCATGGAAGCTGAACTGGCCTTTTTGTATGGACATAATTGGCGAACTGGCTAAATAAATGGGTTTGCTTGTCTCAATAGGGCGGCTTTGACTGGGCGTTATAGGTGCTTTAGATAACATAAAGAGACAGATCCCGGCCTAAAAGAACACCGGGATGACAGGCTATTTCGTTTAGGCCTAAAAACTGCTGAATGACGGGGGCGACACAATAGATTTCGGTCTAAATATCACCGGAATGACTGTGGGCGGCACAATGGATTCCGGCTAAACCCTTGCCGGAATGACCAGGGAAACTCTGGGCTGCCCTGTTATTTATTGCATGCTCAGGCTCAAGCTTTGGAACTAGCTGGTTGTAATCGGACTGTCGTGATGAGCTTTCAACTGCTGGAACAAGAGGTCTTTCAAGTTCGCGCGTTGTAATTTTAGCTGATGCATATGCTCGTCATCGGTTGGACTACCGTCAATTTCTAGCTGACGAATATCATAATCGAGTAGGTGATACTGCTTGGATAATGTTGTGAATGTTTCGTCTTTATAATTCAAATAAACAATGTCTTGTTTATATTCTGGAAAGTCGAAAATAAGCGCATGATTCTCATTTAGCATAGGTAACCCCTGAATGGTGAACTGAAACTATTATTCGGAACGTATTTAGGAACTTATGTCGGTAATTATGTTTGAAACTTGTTTTGCTACTGTAGCCACTATAGCACTATGAAGTTTAATAAGAAGTGGGGCTAGATCATACTTACCTCATTTGATCTAAATGCAGCAGCAGGCATTTATCCCCAAGGCACGTAAGACCCACAGGGTCTTTCTCGTGCATCTGTTCCATAGGGTTATGGGAAATGTCTTATGTATGTCAGGAATATGCAAGACCATTCACATCATACGAGCAGTCCTCCTTGCCCTAGTCTTGATTACGAGAAGGGGTGGACCTTGGGATCTACATCCAAACGGAGTTTGGAAAGTGAAAACTAGATCCCGGCCTAAAAGAGCACCGGGATGACAATCAAAAAGAGTAAACACTCCTTACTCCCGCTCAGGGCTGCATTCTTTGTTTTAGACCTCTGGTCACCAGACGGACAAGTCCGCCTTCCGGTTCAGGGCTATACTCTTTGTTTTAGGCCGTTGGCCACCGAGCAAACAAGTTTGCTCTCCCGCTCAAGGCTGTGGCCTTAATAAAAACTAATCAGTCCGCGACCAGGGTAATCCAAGATCCCGATTATTCGGAATCACTCCCTATTCTGGATCATAGTCCAACACCGGAGAGAGCCATCTCTCGGTTTCTTCTATACTCATACCCTTACGCTGCGCATAATCCTCTACCTGATCTTTGCCGATATTGGTCACGCCAAAGTAACGTGACTTAGGATGGGCGAAGTACCAGCCAGAAACTGCAGCTGTGGGGTACATGGCGTAGCTCTCGGTGATATTAAGACCTATGGTCTCATCAGGCTTTAATAGATCCCAAAGCAGGCCCTTCTCTGTGTGGTCGGGGCAAGCTGGGTAACCAGGCGCCGGTCGTATGCCTTTATACTTCTCACGAATAAGCGCTTCGTTATCTAACACTTCATCAGATGCATAACCCCAGAACTCCTTACGCACGCGTTCATGCATGCGCTCGGCGAAGGCTTCGGCCAAACGGTCGGCCAGACACTTGAGCATGATGGCGCTGTAGTCATCGTGGTCTGCTTCGAAGCGTGCAATATGCTCGTCGATACCATGACCTGCGGTAACTGCGAAGCCGCCCATGTAGTCGGCAACCCCTGAGTCTTTCGGCGCGACAAAGTCGGCCAGACAGAAGTTGTCGTTGCCCACACGCTCTATCTGCATGCGCAGGTGATGTAGGGTTATTATTGGTTTGTCGCGAGACTCATCCGTTCCATCACAAGAGTACAGCTCAATATCGTCATGATTGACGGTATTAGCCGGAAACAGGCCAATAACGCCCTTGGCGGTAAGCCATTTCTCGTCGATGATTCGCTTCAACATGGCCTTGCCATCGGCAAACAGCTTAGTGGCTTCCTCGCCTACGACCTTATCGGTTAAGATTTTAGGGAAGTGTCCATGTAGCTCCCAGCTGCGGAAAAATGGCGTCCAATCGATACGATCTACTAGGTCTTCTAATGGATAGTCATCGAATACCTGACGCCCTAGCTGATTGGGGATAAATGGGGTGTAGTTGTCCCAGTCATACTTGCAGCGATTATCACGGGCCGCTTCGATAGTGGTGATGATCTTACGTTTGGTCTGTGACAGGCGCTTCTCGCGCATCACATCATATTCCTCATAGGCGGCGTCTATGGTGGCCTGACGAGTCTCGTTATTAATCAGCTTTGACACCATAGGCACGGCGCGGGAGGCGTCGGCGATATAGATGGCGCCCGTCGGTGAGTGAGGGGCAATTTTCACAGCTGTGTGAATTTTCGAGCAAGTTGCGCCGCCGATAATCGTTGGAATGGTTAAGCCCGCCTTATGGAAGCTCTTAACGTTATGCACCATCTCATCCAGACTTGGGGTGATAAGCCCTGACATGCCTATGATGTCGACGTTCTCGGTAATGGCCACATCGATGATCTTCTCCACCGGCACCATGACTCCTAAATCAATAACATCATAGCCGTTACAGGCCAGTACCACGCCGACGATATTCTTGCCGATATCGTGCACGTCGCCCTTAACTGTGACCATTAAGATCTTGCCGTTCGATTGACCTGGGGTCTTCTCTTCTTCGATATAAGGGTTGAGGTAAGCCACGGCTTTTTTCATCACCCGGGCCGATTTAACGACCTGGGGCAGGAACATCTTGCCCGAGCCGAACAGGTCACCGACCACATTCATGCCGTCCATCAAGGCACCTTCGATCACATCCAGCGGACGGCTCGACGCCGCTCGCGCCTCTTCTGTGTCTTGGACGATATAATCTGTGATGCCTTTAACCAGGGCGTGAGACAGGCGTTTATTGACCTCCCAGCTGCGCCATTCGAGATCTTCTTTCTTGGCTGTTTGACTGCCGTCGCCGCGGAACTTCTCCGCAACTTCTAATAAGAGTTCTGTGTTATTAGTGGCATCACCATTCTTATCCACTGCGGTGCAAGGCAAGTTGCCGACTATGGCCTCAACCCTTTCCTTAAGTTCAGGGTCGATGTCGTCATAGATGGATAATTGACCTGCGTTGACGATGCCCATGTCCATGCCAGCTTGAATGGCGTGGTAGAGGAACACGGCATGAATAGCCTCTCGTACCGGGTTGTTACCACGGAAGGAGAAGGAGACGTTAGATACACCGCCGGAGATCATGGCGTGGGGCAAGGTGCGTTTTATCTCGGCGGTGGCTTCGATAAAGTCGACGGCATAGTTGTCGTGCTCTTCGATACCTGTGGCAATGGCGAAAATATTGGGATCGAAGATGATATCTTCCGGCGGGAAGCCCACCTTATCCACCAATACTCGATAGGCGCGGGTACAAATCTCTATCTTGCGCGCCTTTGTATCGGCCTGACCCTGTTCGTCGAAGGCCATGATGATAGCTGCGGCGCCGTAGCGTTTAACTAAGGTGGCCTGCTGGATAAACTTCTCTTCTCCCTCTTTAAGCGAGATAGAGTTAACGATACCTTTACCTTGAATACACTTGAGGCCGGCCTCGATCACTTCCCACTTGGAGGAGTCGATCATAATCGGCACACGTGAGATGTCCGGCTCGGAGGCGATAAGGTTGAGGAACTTGTGCATGATCTCCACGCCGTCGAGCATGCCCTCATCCATGTTGATATCTATGATCTGCGCGCCATTCTCTACTTGATCGCGGGCAACAGATAACGCCTCTTCGAACTCTCCTGTCTTGATAAGACGTAGAAACTTGGCCGAGCCGGTGACATTGGTACGTTCACCCACGTTAAGAAACAGCGAGTTTTCATCTATAGTCAGTGGCTCAAGGCCAGACAGACGACAGGCCACCGGGATATCCGGCAGCTGACGGGCAGGGTGCTTGATCACGGCTTCGCGAATAACGCGAATATGATCTGGCGTGGTACCACAACAGCCACCGATGATATTAAGGAAGCCTTCCTCGGCCCACTCACCAATAATATCGGCCATCTGCTTGGGGGTTTCATCATAGCCACCGAACTCATTGGGTAGGCCAGCATTTGGGTGAGCCGAGACGAAACACTCGGAAATCTTAGATAGCTCTTCCACATAAGGGCGCAGCTCTTTAGGCCCCAAGGCGCAGTTAAGGCCAATCGATAGCGGCTTAACATGGCGTAGTGAGTTGTAGAAAGCTTCGGTGGTTTGTCCGGTCAAGGTGCGGCCTGATGCATCGGTAATGGTGCCGGAGATCATTATGGGTAAGCGTGCACCTAGATCGTCATAGACGGTCTCGACGGCAAATAGGGCAGCCTTGGCGTTTAAGGTATCGAAAATGGTTTCTACCATTATGATATCCGCGCCGCCTTCAATCAGGGCATTGATGGACTCGACATAAGCCTCCACCAGCTCATCGAAGCTGACATTACGGTATCCGGGGTCGTTCACATCTGGGCTAATAGAACAGGTGCGGTTAGTCGGGCCCAGTACACCGGCAACATAACAGCTGCGGCCAGTCTCTTGCTCGACTTCATCGGCAGCGGCGCGGGCTAGGCGGGCTCCCTCAAGGTTTATCTGGGCCGAGAACTCCTGCATGTCGTAGTCGGCCATGGCGATGCGCGTCGAGTTGAAGGTGTTGGTCTCGATAATATCGGCGCCGGCCAGTAGGTATTGTTTATGAATGCCCTTGATGGCAGCAGGCTGAGTGAGCACCAACATGTCGTTGTTGCCCTTTACATCTTTATGCCAGTCTTTGAACTGTTCGCCGCGAAAATCTTCCTCTTCCAACTTAAGATCTTGGATCATGGTGCCCATGGCACCATCGAGAATTAGGATCTCTTGCTCGAGTTGTCGGGTCAATTTTAAGGTGAGCTCTTGACCTTTCTCTTTGGTTATTATTGGGGTACTGAGGGTGTCATTGGCCATAAGTTCTACCTACCTTAATAGATCTGCGCTGCATCTCTATTGAAACCATATGCTGGTTTCGTTTGGATGTTTATACGTATAGACGTCTATACTAAACCAGACACGTTTCTGTGTCGAGTCGCCATATTGTGTGTTCTATCGCCTTGTATATTGACTTATTTCTTAATGATTTCGCCACTCTTTTTAAGGTCTGAACTATGCTTTAAACAGGCTCTTTACAGGAGAAATGTGGTGTGGAGGAAAAATAATAATCAAGCAGCCTTCAGGCTGTTGGCCCTAGTCACTTGGTTTTTTATCGTCTCATGGCCAGTTGCCAGCAACATAGCATTTAGCCTATCTAGCATGTTACTAAGCATTACACTGATTTGGCTGTCTTTAATTCTATTTTTATATGCTTTGACTAAGTAGCTTGGTCGATGATGTCTAGATATGAATTTGAGTCAAACGTACCTCTCCAGTCTCTCGTTGAGACGCTAAAACCTGTGCTTTTCACTTCATACATCCCAATTGTTTATGACTCCTTTTGCTGTGACAGTGCAATTACTCAACATTGCGCCGCTAGTTTAAAGATCACTAGTTACACTCACCTTATTGCTGAGGTGACTGCATGATTAGTGCTACGAGTCTGTTGTTAATCATATTCGCTTATGTCGGCTTGCTGTTCGGCACTCACCTTATTGCTGAGGTGACAGCATGATTAGTGCTAGGAGTCTGTTGTTAATCATATTGGCTTATGTCGGCTTGCTGTTCGGCTGTCACCTTATTGCTGAGGTGACAGCATGATTAGTGCTAGGAGTCTGTTGTTAATCATATTGGCTTATGTCGGCTTGCTGTTCGGCTGTCACCTTATTGCTGAGGTGACAGCATGATTAGTGCTAGGAGTCTGTTGTTAATCATATTCGCTTATGTCGGCTTGCTGTTCGGCTCTCACCTTATTGCTGAGGTGACAGCATGATTAGTGCTAGGAGTCTGTTGTTAATCATATTCGCTTATGTCGGCTTGCTGTTCGGCTCTCACCTTAAAGGCGAGGTGACAGCATGATTAGTGCTACAAGCCTGTTATTAATCATATTCGCTTATGTAGGCCTCTTGTATGTCATTGCTGCTTGGGCAGAATCCGGTAGTAAAGCCGCCGAAAGAATCACCACTAGTGCCGTGGTTTATGCCCTGTCATTAGCCATATATTGTACCAGTTGGACCTTCTTCGGCAGTGTGGGTATCGCGACTCGATCCAGTATCTTAATGCTCTCTATCTACTTGGGGCCGACTCTGTTGATGATAGTTATCTGGCCCTTGATGCAAAGAATATTGCTGATTAAGCAGATCTATAGGGTGACCAGTATCGCTGATTTTCTCTCGGCACGGTTTAACCGCAGTGTGTCCTTGGCAGGTCTCGCGGCTCTAGTGGCCATGATAGGCATAGTGCCTTATTTAGCCCTGCAACTTAAGGCGATAAATACGTCTATCGATTTACTTCTAGGGGTGCAAACCGAGGTTAAGCTCACCATAGCTTGGCTGGTTTGGCTGGGCGTCGCCCTGTTTACCATAGTGTTCGGTATTCGCCATCTGGATCCCACCGAGCGCCACCCGGGTATGATGTTAGCCTTAGCCGTGGAAGGCTTGGTTAAGCTGGCAGCCATGTTATCTGTGGGGGTGTTTGTCTGTTTCGTGATGTTCGACTCTCCCCTGGATATCTTTGCTCAATTGGAGCAGAAGATGCCAGAAGCGGCGGCTAAAATGTCTTCTAAGCCCGCATTTGTCACCTGGTTTAGTTATCTAGTGTTAGCAGGTTCTGCCTTTATGTTACTGCCGCGCCAGTTCCATGTGATGGTGGTGGAAAACCCAGATCCTAATCACGTTAAAAAAGTCCAGTGGTGGCTACCTGTCTATCTTATTCTGATGACTCTGTTTGTCACTCCTATCGCGGCGGCAGGCTTGCTGTTATTAGGGCCGGACACAGCCGATAGCTACATGTTGTCTATTCCCATGTTAGCCGGCCAAGAGCTATTGACCATATTCGTGTTTATTGGCGGTTTCTCGGCCTCTATGGCCATGCTAATGGTGTCGGGAATGACCCTATCTACCATGTTTAGTAACCATCTGGTGTTACCGCTTATTCAGTGGTTTCGGCCCGAAAGTCGCTTGAAAAAGTATCTGCTGCAATCACGTTGGTTGGCGGTATTTGTCGTGCTCGGTGCCGGACAGGTGTTTTACCTTTATTTAGGTGAATCTTACATGCTGGTGAACATGGGTATGATCTCATTTGGCGCCGTGTTGCAGTTTTTGCCCTTGGTTATAGCCGGCCTTTACTGGCCCCAAGTGACATCGAAAGGCGCATTTTCGGGTCTGTGCGCCGGCTTTGGCATCTGGGCATATTGCCTCTTGTTGCCTGCAATAATGAAGAGTGGCTGGATCAACGCCGATATCTTGTTAACCGGCCCCTTCGGCGTAGGCTGGCTGCACCCAGAGCATTTATTTGGCACTGAGATGCATAAGATCAGTCATGGGACCTTCTGGTCAATGGCGGCAAACATCTCGGCGCTGGTATTGGGAAGTTTGTACTCTAAGATGTCCGGAGAGGAGAAGCGTTACAATGCCGAATTTATGGATGTTATGGCAGAGCGTGTGGCAGAAGATGAAGCCATCATGGATACCTTGCCCAGAGATATCGAGCTTAAGCCCAAACTTGAGCTGCTAAAGGCTATTTTTAGTCAGTACCTGTCACCTGAATTTGCCGATATTAAGTTGTCAGCCTGCTTAGGTGAGGCGGGCTTGAGTCAGGCCGAGCTTATCAATGTGCAGGAATTGGCCAATCTAGAGCGCGCTACCGAGCGGCTATTGAGTGGTATTACTGGGGCTGCAGTGGCTCATATGGTGGTGACTCAGTCGAATATTTATTCTAAGCAGGAGACTCAAACCTTAGAGCGATATTATGGCCAGTTACTGGCTCAGTTAAAAATCAGTCCGGCTCAATTGAGGCAACAACTTAACTATTCGAAAGAGAAAGAGTTGTTGGCCAAGCGGTACTCAGAGCAGATGCAGGGCATAGTCGATGACAGAACCCGTGAGCTTCAATCGACCTTAGATAAACTCAAGAGTGCTCAGGCTCATCTGGTTGAAACCGAGAAGCAGGCATCGTTGGGCAAAATGGTGGCTGGGATAGCCCATGAGATCAATACCCCTATTGGTGTGTGCGTGACAGCCGCATCCCATCTACACGATGAGGTGGTCGCTTTGAAGAAGATGTTTGCCGCCGGAGACTTGAGTGAAGAGGAGTTTCAAGGCTTTATGCAGACTTGTACCGAGGCGATGGATATTATTCTCAAGAATAATGCTCGGGCATCTAGCTTGATCCAGAGTTTTAAGCGGGTCGCAGTGGATCAGTCCAGTGAACAGATTAGAGAGTTTAGCCTTAAAGAATATCTCGAGGAGATCTTAATGTCTCTGCGTCCCACATTGAAAAAAGTGCCCCATGAGGTGAAGATCATATGTTCGGATAAACTCATCTGTAATACCTATCCCGGGATCCTGTCTCAGGTGGTGACTAACTTGATAATGAATAGCATGCTGCATGCTTTCAAGCCTGAGCAAGTAGGGGTAGTCACCATAGAAATATCTGTCAAAGAGGGCACAATATTAATGGATTATAGGGATGATGGCGTCGGCCTAGATGAAGATGGTGAGAAGAATCTATTCGATCCCTTCTATACCACTAAGCGTAATCAGGGAGGCAGTGGACTGGGCACACATCTGGTGTATAACTTAGTTACCCAGAAACTCAAGGGCGAAGTCGACGTGGAAACCTCACCAGGCAAGGGACTCTGTTACCATATACGCTTCCCGCAAAATGTGGAGGACTAGACTTTTTTTGGATTAAAAGAATAGGCGTTAGAATCCAGATTCTAGGAAGTAGTACTAGAAATAGAAACGGGAAACCAGCAAAGGAGCAAATATGTCTGACGAGTATCAAGATGACAACAAAAACTGCGCTGAGAATATGGCCGAGTGCACCACTGTCTTCTATCTTCTCCGTCATGGCGAATGTGAAGGCGGAAATATACTCAGAGGACATACCGATGTCGCCGTGAGTCAGACGGGACGAGCATCTATGACCGCAGCCATAGATCGCCTCGTGGAGCGTCACGAGGTGGAGTTTGATCAAATATTCTCATCCCCCCTGCGTCGCTGTAGTGAGTTTGCGCTTAATCTTTACCTGAAAAATGGGGTGCCATTAAAACTGGAGGAAGATTTAAAGGAGGTTAACTTTGGTGATTGGGATGGTGAGACCCTAGAGAGCCTGTATCAGCACTCATCTGAGATGATAGAGAGCTACTGGAAAAATCCCTGGGCCGTGACGCCGCCGAATGGCGAGAGCATGCTTGGGTTTGAATCCAGAGTCGATGCAGTGTGGCAATCTATTCTGCAGCAATATAGTGGACAGACCTTACTCTTGATCACCCACGCCGGGGTAATGAGACACTTGATGGCCAATGCCCTTGGCGTGAGTGGCGTCGCAGGGTTTTATACTCAACTGTCATTGGCTTATGCTGCTGTGGTTAAAATATCTGTATTTACCTCGCCCCAAGGCCACTTCACTAAGCTGCACTGGGGCAATGACTAGGCCTTTGAAGCTTGCTCCAAGCTAATGCGCGAGTGAGTCCTGCATATGGGATCTAGAGTCGAAGATTTAACTTCGCTGGTACCATTGCCAAGACGGGTAAAATCGGCATAATAACGCCCATTAGAACTTGTTATCTATTCCTTTTATTATTTTAAGTGGAAGGTTTCAAGTTCGCAAAATGAGGTGTTGGGCATTAATCTGGCCGCTTAAATAATCGTGAGCCTGTTTTACTGCTAACTCAAACTTAAAAGGGAATTGGGACAATAGCTTGTGGTATTAGTTTATCGCTTATATTTATGGCGTTATCAGACTGAGTCATTAGCTTTTAAAAGCCCAAACTGTGCCCGCAACTGTGAGTGATTTTTAAAGACGTTCCTAGACATTTTCAGCTACAGCCTAGAAGCTTCTTTAACAACACCAGTCAGGATACCTACCTCATTTTGTCGCGATCATACTCGAGCGGGTAACTCGGGGGAGCCATAGATGTCATTAGTTTCAGGCTTAACGTCACAGAGCACATCTGAGCTTGCCTTGGATGTACAGGACCTCTGCTGGCAGGTCGACTCACGCTCGATTCTGTCCCAAATAAGCTTCTCCATCAAACGCGGTCAGATGCTCGGCATCATAGGGCCTAATGGTGCGGGAAAGTCGACCTTACTTCGCTGTATCTATCGATATATCAAGCCAGACAGCGGCAAGATCCAACTTTTTGGCCAAGAGATAACCCATCTATCCTCTAAAGCCTTCGCGCGTGAGGTGGCGGTAGTGCTACAAGACACGCCCCATCATTTTGAGTTGACCACTGCCCAGCTGGTGGCTATCGGCTTGACGCCTCATAAGGGGCCGTTCGAACTCACTAACGCTGCCGACAGGATCTTGATATCCGATGCTCTGGAAAAAGTAGGATTAACTCATAAGGCTAAGCAGAGTTATGAGCATCTCTCTGGTGGTGAAAAGCAAAGGGCCTTGATTGCTCGTGCCATAGTGCAACAGCCTAAACTGCTGATCCTCGATGAGCCGACCAATCATTTAGATATACATTATCAGATCCAGATCATGGAGTTGTTGCATTCAATTGGGATCACAGTAATCACCTCTATTCACGATCTCAACCTTGCTAGCGCCATGTGTGACAGCTTACTTCTGCTGGAAGAGGGCAAGTGTATTAGCTACGGTTCTCCAAGCGAGGTGCTGACAGAGCAGGCAATAGGCGAGGTATTTGGTGTCTGTTCCCATGTTACGCCTCACCCTCAACATGGTAATCCACAGATCTGTTATTACTATGGCTATGAAAAGGGTTACGACAAGGGTTACGAGCCAGGCCATGAGAATAGCCATGAGAAGGATCGTCAACAGAGTCAGCTTAATAAAAATGGCTCGGCATCTCTCGAGGATTCAGGTCATGGCTAGAAGTATTAAGCTCACCGATGAAATAGAAATGGCTGAAACTGATTCAGTTGCAATGAAAACCAGAGAGATGAAGACAGGTGAAGTCGACTTGATAAAGCATGAGCTGTTTGCTCATAAGTGGGTTTTACTCGCCTTGGGCTTATTATCTCTGTTGAGTTTGATGTTCGCCGCGAGTTTTGGTGCCGCAAACATCTCGTCTATGGACACATTAGATGTGGTCTTGCATCAGGCATTTGGCATAGGTGACGTTCCAAGTATCACCCAACGCATAGTAATGGAACTGAGATTCCCTCGAGTCATATTGGCATTTATTGCTGGAGCAGGCCTCTCTATCGCAGGTAGCGTGCTGCAAACAGTCACTCGTAATCCATTGGCAGACCCTTATCTGTTTGGTATCTCTTCCGGGGCTTCATTTGGGGCGGTCATCGTACTGACGCTCTTTACCGGTTCAGGACTTTTTGCTAGCTCAGGGCTGCTCGCCGGCTCTGGTCTTTTTGAAAGGTTTAGTTGGATGACGTTGCCCTTAGGTGCTTTTATGGGGGCAGGTTTGTCGGTGGCTATGGTGCTGGCTCTGTGTGGTCGACATATGAGTAGTCAGATAGAGCGAATGCTGCTCTCTGGCGTGGCGATATCATTTATGTTCGGTGCGCTAACTAGCTTGTTACTCTATTTTTCCGACCCTCAGGCGGCCGCTTCTGTGCTGTTTTGGAGTCTGGGTAGTTTCTCGAAAGCCAGTTGGAGCGGATTGATTGCGCCTTTGGTTATAGTCACTGGCTGTACTGGTATTATCTTATTGTTTAAACGGCAGATAATGGCCATGCGCGCCGGTGATGAAACAGCCCATACATTAGGGATCAACGTGAGTCGATTGCGGCTACAGATGTTGTTGCTCTGCTCCATCATCACAGCGATACTCGTTGCCAATTGCGGTGGTATAGGTTTTATCGGTTTAATGGTGCCTCATACCGTGAGAATGTTATTTCCCGGACAGTTTCCACTCATCACCACAGCCTTAGTTGGTGGGGTGTTTATGGTGTGGATAGATGTCATAGCGCGGACCATCTTGAGTCATCAGGAATTACCCGTAGGCATAATCACAGCTGTGATAGGCAGCATCTTCTTCCTGTTCATATTGGGCAGTAGGAAGTAAAAACTCTCTTAGTTTTATAAAATAATGAATAACGAAAATATACAGGGTGTAGATAATGTTTGATATTAGTCCAGTGAGCCATGAGTTCGATGAAGAGATTCAAAACAAGATCGACCATAAAACCAAACCACTTGGCGCTCTAGGTGAACTGGAAAATATCGCCATTCAACTGGCGCGAATTTTAGATAAAGATAAGCCAGAAATCATCAAGCCTAAGCTGCTTGTTTTTGCCGCTGACCATGGCATAGCTGCATTCGGGGTGTCGATAGCCCCAAGTGAGGTGACCACTCAAATGGTGATTAATTTTATCCAAGGCGGCGCCGCAATTAATGTTTTTTGTCGTCAGGTCGGCTTTGAGTTAGAGGTGATCGATTGTGGGATCTTACAGCCAGTTCAAGGTGTTGAGGGTATTATCGATCAAAGATTAGGGGCGGGCACAAAGCCTATTCACAAACAGCCTGCTATGACTTTAGCTGCGGTAAAGCAAGGGTTCGAGATGGCGGCTAACCGAATCGAATATCATCATCAACAAGGGACTAATTTAATCGCCTTTGGTGAGATGGGCATAGGCAATACCTCATCGGCGGCGGCAATTATGGCTTGCATCATGAATATGGAGGGGGCCGAATGCGTCGGCCGCGGCACAGGTATCGATGCCAGCACTCTAGAGCGAAAGCAGCAGCTGATTGAGCAAGCCTTGCATCTTCATGAGGCTGAATTGACCACACCTATGAATATTCTGGCCTGTTTAGGTGGCTTTGAGATAGTACAGATGACAGGTGCCATGTTAGCCGCAGCAGAGAGAAATATGATCTTGGTTATCGATGGTTTCATCGCAACCGCGGCAGCTATGGTAGCGGTTCAAATTAACCCTAATGTACGTGATTATATGATCTTCGGTCATCAGTCCGATGAGCGGGGGCATTGCTTGATGATAGAGCACCTCCAGGCTAGGCCTCTACTCAAGTTAGGTATGAGGTTGGGCGAAGGAACTGGTGCAGCACTAGCTTTGCCCATGATCCAGGCTGCTGCGGGTTTCTACAATGAGATGGCCAGCTTAAACGATGTAGGTATAGACATTTAATCAACAGGCTTTAGTTCCTTGGGATCAAAGCCTGAGTGGTAAGTTTTAAGTGGTAAATAATGCTGTAAGGGTGAAGGCTTTTAACCTTCTCAGCCTTACAGCTTTCTTAGATTTTTCTTGGCCTTCTAGCTTAAAGCTATTGAACTTTTTAATGGATAATTTTATGGACGTGTTACGTAGAGAACTGACGCTGTTTTTTATTGCTATGGGCTTCTTTACCCGAATTCCTATGCCGACTTGGGTCAAAGTCGATGCTGATAATCTTAATAAGGCTAGCAGATACTTCGGTTTAGTTGGAGTACTCGTCGGTGCTATTTCGGCGCTGGTCTATGAGGTTAGCATGTATGCTCTGCCAACCTCCATCAGCATAATCTTGGCTTTGATCGCCGGCGTGGCAGTGACTGGGAGCTTTCATGAAGATGGCTTGGCCGATACTGCCGATGGATTTGGTGGTGGTTGGACAGTTGCCGATAAACTGAAAATAATGAAAGACTCTCGCATCGGTACCTATGGCACGGTAACCCTGTTGTTGTCCATGATATTAAAGTACATGCTGCTGTTAGAGCTGGCGCTATATGATCCGGAAAATGTTATCGCTGCGCTGATCCTGGGACACTGTCTCAGTCGGGTATTAGCCGCGAGTATTATCTTTACCGAAACCTATGTTAGCGATGCTTATGCTAGTGAAGGTGTCAGCGAAGAAAAGAGCAGTAAGAGTAAACCATTGGCTGAAAGCCAAACTGCTAATGAACTCGCCATTTTACTGGTCACAGGTGCACTGGCCCTATGGCTGAGTGGCCTAGGTGCAGCTATTTTGATCGCGGCAGGTTTATTTGTACTTCGCTGGATATTAGTGGCACTTTTTCGAAGACAAATTGGTGGTTATACCGGCGACACTTTAGGCGCCGCTCAACAAGTATCTGAACTGGTATTTTATATGCTCTTGTTAGCCAGTTTGGCATGATAGAGCAAGATCTCAGTGATGGTTTGGTTCGCTGTTTAAGAGCGGTTATAACAAGTGTTTATAACAGCATCTCAGGAGGTATAGCTTGATACATCTAGTGCTAGGTGGGGCCCGCAGTGGTAAGACTGGTTTTGCCACTACCGCGGCTAAGACATATAGTGAAAAAGGTTATCAGTGCGTCTATATAGCGACGGCCCAAGCCTTAGATGATGAGATGAATGACAGAATCAGTCGTCATCGAAGTGACCGAGAGGCCGACAGTCTAGACTGGATAACAGTCGAGACCCCGTTAAATCTGGTGGAAACCCTAAGGGAATATGCCAGAGAAGATAGGCTGCTCTTAGTCGATTGTCTGACACTTTGGTTAACCAATCACTTGATGCTCGAAGACTCTCCGACGGTATTTACCGATTGCGATTGCAAGTGGAACGACGAAAAGCAGGCCTTACTTTCGGTATTAACCGAATTACCCGGTGAGATTTACCTGGTCAGCAATGAAGTCGGTTGCGGTATCGTGCCCCTGGGGGAGATTAACCGCCGCTTTGTCGATGAAGCGGGTTGGCTGCATCAAGATATCGCAGCTATTGCGGATACCGTGACTCAAGTGACAGCTGGATTACCCATGAGATTGAAGGGATAGAAGCTTGAAGTTAGCAAGGCATGTATCCTTAATGCCTCCAGCATTTATGGCTTCTAACAAGCTTACAGCCTCTGGCTTCATACTAAATAAAAGAACAGAATGAACTCTAATAACACGATCGATCCCAAGATGGGCGCAGCCCGTGTGCTTATGGTGCAGGGAACCACATCCGATGCGGGTAAGAGCACCTTAGTCGCTGGTTTGTGTCGCTTGTTTGCCCGTCAAGGCAGGCGAGTCGCCCCCTTTAAACCACAGAATATGGCACTCAACAGTGCGGTAACGGCCGATGGTGGTGAGATTGGCCGTGCCCAGGCACTGCAAGCTGTGGCCTGTGGTTTACCTCTGCACACAGATTTTAATCCCATCTTACTTAAACCTAGCTCAGATACCGGTGCTCAGGTGATCGTTCAGGGCCAGGCACTGGATCAGATGGAGGCTAAGACCTTCTTCGGCCTGTCTAAATATCAGGCTGATGTTAGTGGAGATGAGTGCCAGCCAGGTTATCGGGTTAAGGCCATGTCTGCCGTGTTGGATTCATTTTCGCGTTTAACCCATGGCTATGAAATGGTGATGGTCGAAGGCGCCGGCAGTCCGGCAGAAATCAACCTGCGCGAAGGTGATATTGCCAACATGGGCTTTGCCGAAGCGGTAGATTGCCCTGTGATCATCATTGCCGATATCGATAAAGGTGGCGTGTTCGCTCATCTGGTGGGCACCTTAGCATTATTGTCGGATTCCGAGCAGGCCAGAGTCAAAGGTTTCGTTATCAATCGTTTTCGCGGCGATATTGCCCTGTTGCAATCGGGCTTAGACTGGCTCGAAGAATACACCAATAAACCTGTTCTTGGGGTGCTGCCCTATTTGCACGATCTACATCTGGACGCCGAGGATGCGCTGACGCCAGCACCAGATAAATCGACTCAGACTAGACTCAAGGTCTTGGTACTCGTTTTCCCGCGGATCAGCAATCACACTGATTTCGATCCTCTGCGGCTCAATCCCCATATTGAATTTAATTATGTATCAATGCAGACCCAAGCCGAGAGTCAATCTGAGCTTGGTGTACTACCACCCGCGGATCTCATCATATTGCCCGGCAGCAAAAATGTCCGCGGCGATCTGGAGTTTCTACGTCAACAAGCCTGGGATATAGGCATCAAGAAACACTTGAGATACGGCGGCAAGGTGCTGGGGATCTGTGGCGGCTATCAGATGTTAGGTCAGCTTATCGATGATCCCAGCGGAGTCGAAGGTAGGCCAGGAGTGAGTGCTGGACTGGGTCTATTGCCTCTGTTCACTGAGCTGCAATCCAAGAAAGTGCTACGTCAGGTGACAGGTGAGCTTTCGTTACTCGGTGAGCAGGCCGAGGTGAAAGGTTATGAGATCCATTGCGGCGAATCTCGGCAGCAGACCCAAGTAAAAGGCCTAATTCAGCCCCTGAGCTTAACTCCGCAGAATTCAGTACTTGATGGGGCTAGCACCACAGAAGGGGCGTTTCATGACGGTATGCTCGCAGAAGATGGCCAAGTGTTAGGCACTTACCTGCACGGCTTGTTCGACTCAGCGGATGCCTGCGCACTATTACTAAAGTGGGCCGGAATGGCGGATGCTAAGCCCATAGATATAGATGCTATTCGTGATCAGCAGTTAAATCGATTTGCCGATCAGTTAGAGAAAGATTTAGATATGGATAAATTAGAGCAGATCTTAGGGGCTAGAACTTAGGAACTGTGTGTTACGAGTCATAAGTTGTAAGTTTTTAGCGGTAAGTTAAGGGCTTAAAACTTAGATATTTTTAGCTCCGACTTGAACTTATAGCTTACAACTTTCTTAGCTTTATCCTGAGCTTATAACTTATTAAAAATACGGAAATATCATGACAGAGAATAACGAAAACTCGAACTCAATTGATGCAGAGAAGCAGAAGTCCCAGGAAGAGAGAAAAGCCCAGCGTCATAAGGAGAGACAGCAGAAGGTCAAGGAAGCTGTCGATGCCAAGATTGCGGCGGCCCAAGAGGAGAAGGGTATTCTCTTAGTGCTTACCGGCAATGGTAAAGGTAAGTCTACCTCGGGATTTGGCACCATTGCACGCAGTGTCGGCCATGGTAAAAAATCTGCGGTAGTGCAGTTTATCAAGGGCAACTGGGAATGCGGTGAGCGTACTTTACTCGAAGGGGCCGGAGTCGAATTTCATGTGATGGGCACCGGCTTTACCTGGGAAACTCAAGATAAAGAGAAGGATACTCAAGCCGCCGAGAGTGCCTGGGCAGCTGCTGAGACACTACTCAAAGATGAGTCGATAGATTGCCTTATGCTGGATGAACTCACCTATATGGTGAGCTATCACTATCTCGAAGTCGACAGAGTCATAGAGGCACTGAAGAATCGTCCGCCTATGCAGCATGTGATCATTACGGGGAGGGCGTGCCATAGGGCGATAATCGAGCTGGCAGATACTGTGAGCGAGGTGCAATCAGTCAAGCATGCGTTTGATCACGGTATTAAAGCCCAGCCTGGCTTCGATTACTAAATTTCTGCCTGCTAGCTTCTGTGGCGTTATTGTCTGCCCGGCTTGCAGTTATAAAGAGTTCACCCAATTACATAGAGCCTTCAGCGTCTTTTGGTAAGAAGCCTTCAGCTTATCTAATAAAAGAGCCGTCAGCGGCTTTTTGGTAGAGAGCGTTTGCTCAGGCAGAGTTTTTCTGGGAATGTCTTACGAGAATAGCTTTGGATTCTTAGAGAAGATCTTGGGGACTGCTTAGGAAGTTTTAGGGGGATTCTTTTTTTGAGGGTGGAGAATGAAGCCGGATAAGTACTTGGATATTAAGATAAGTTTGGTACAGATGGAGAGACTTGAACTCTCACGCCCTTACGGGCACTAGCACCTGAAGCTAGCGTGTCTACCAATTCCACCACATCTGCATTGCTTAGAGTCAATAAAATAGTTCATTAATACATCTATTTTTCAACTGCTTGCAAGCTAGATATTACTGCTCTATTTTATTACTGTCAACCAATCTCAGAGTAATAGAGTCTGGTCTGTCATTGAATGAAATTGTTATGCGTATTTTTATAAGAGAAGCTAATGAAAACTATCCTCAGAATAATAGAGTCTGGTCTGTCATTGAATGAAATTGTTATGCGTATTTTTATAAGAGAAGGTAATGAAAACTATCAATAGGATCGTCTTGTTATTGGCTGTTTGTCTGCCGATATTTTCGGCCATGGCATCGCCCGCTAAACGAATCATAGCGCTATCGCCACACTCGGTGGAGATGCTGTATGCCATAGGCGCCGGAGACTCCATAGTCGCGACCACTGACCATGCTGACTTTCCGAAATCAGCTCTGGATATTCCACGAATTGGTGGCTATCACGGTATACAGATAGAGCGTGTGCTTGAGCTGCAACCCGACTTAGTGGTGGTCTGGGGAAGTGGCAATAAGGCCGAAGATCTACAGCGATTAAAGGAACTGGGATTCAATGTGTATAACAGCGATCCCAAAACACTGGAAGCCGTTGCTGACGAGCTAAAGGAGCTGGGAGAGTTAACCGGTCATCAAGTGGAGGCAAATAAGCTCGCCGATGATTATCTCGCTGGGCTTGAGGCTCTGCGAAAAGAGAATCAGCCTAAGTCTGAGGTGAAAGTCTTCTATCAGCTCTGGTCTACTCCCTTGATGACAGTGGCTAAAAATAGCTGGATCCAGCAGATCATCAGTGTTTGCCATGGGAACAATGTCTATCTCGATGCGGCCAGTGACTATCCTCAGGTAAGCCTGGAGAGTGTACTCTTGAACATGCCCGAGGTTATCCTGCAGAGTCAGGATGAAGGCAATGTATTAGGCATCGACTGGAGTGAATGGCAGGAGATCCCAGCGGTGAAGAATAAGCATATTTATCAGCTTAATGCCGATCTCTTACATCGCGCTACCCCGCGCGCACTTCAAGGGGTTCAAGCCTTGTGTGATGCGTTAGATAAAGCGAGATAGTAACTGAAAGTTATAAGTGTTAAGCCGTAAGTAAGTGCATCTGTGTGTCTGCTTTTAGCTTAGTCTTGAATTCATACGGTGAGCAGCTTTGTACTTATAGCTTACAACTTTCTTTGCTTTAATCTTGAACTTAAAACTTAAAACTTAAAACTTAAAACTTAAAACTTAAAACTTGAAACTTGAAAGGACTTTGTTCCCTATGACTAGCTTACTTATTTGTTTATGTATTGCCATGCTACTGCCTTATCTGACTAAGGGCCCAGTAGCCTGGGCCATGGCTAAAGCGGGTGGCTATGATAACTCACACCCCAGAGCGCAACAGGCTAGGCTAACTGGCTTCGGTGCTCGCGCGGTGGCGGGACATCAAAATGCCTTTGAATCCTTGCTTATCTTCGGCTTAGCTGTGGTGACAGTTATTGCCACAGAGAAGGTCAACGATACTGTGGTCACCTTGGCCATAGTGCATGTAATTGCACGTATTACTTATCAGTTACTCTATCTGATTGATAAAGGGACCTTACGTTCTCTGGCTTGGTTTGTGGCTGTGTTCTGCTCTTTTGGCATCTTATTCCAAGCATTTTAATAGAGCATAGGTTTAAATCAGCCTCTGGCGGCGGGATATGAATAAGCGATCTGCATAGATCGCTTTTATTTTTTAAGAGCGACGTACTCATTAACTCGCTAGCATCTAGTCCTAACATCCAGCTCTAACATCCAGCTCTAACTTCTAGTTCTAACACCTAGTGCTACCTTCCATTCCTAGTATCCAGTTCTAACATCTAGCGCTAACTTCCATTCCTAACTTCCAGCCCTAACATCTAGTCTTAACGCGTGCTCACAAGTGTCCTTGATAAATATCATTATTTAAGCTGTAAATGGCGGTTCATTAGATTTTTATAATAAAAAGAATTCTAATGGACTTGGGGATGTAATAGACTGTACATATATCCTACTAAGCTTGAGCTTATGTATGCAGGCGTTAGTGATGATTGTGGCTGTGGTTGTGACTAGTGTGCTGAATAGCTGTCAGCTTATGGGATATGTGCGAAACCCAGCTGGGCTGCGTAGGGCGGGAGCCAAATGCTAGGCTTATTTTAATCTTGTGGAGTATCAACAAATGGACACGTCTTTAGTCGCAGCATTACTCGGTGGCATGCTGATAGGGTTATCGGCCATCGCCTTGATGATTTTTAATGGCAGAATCGCCGGGATCAGTGGCATCTTATCCAGAGCCTTGTTTCGCACTGATGCCGAATCTGGTTCAGGGAAGGCAGCCGCATGGCAATGGTATTTTCTCTTCGGTATTATTTTTTCTGGGGTTATTTACGCCCAGTTTAGTATCTCGATGGGAGCGCCGCAATTTGAATTTAATCAAGTGTCGACGCCGTTATTGTGTTTTGCCGGCTTGTTAGTAGGCCTAGGTAACCAGCTTGGCAGTGGCTGCACTAGTGGTCACGGGATCTGTGGCATAGGCCGATTTTCTCTGCGTTCAATTATCGCCACATGTGTGTTCATGCTAACTGGCGTGATTTCGGCTGTGTTGCTGCACTAAATTAGCCTGTACCAAGATGGTATATTTTGTGGTTTCTCATAAAGATAAAAGTTAAAGGAGAGTCGGGTATGAATAAAAATGTGGCTGCATTGATTTCGGGTATCTTGTTCGGTGCCGGTTTATTAATTTCTGGTATGGCGGATCCCAATAAAGTAATAGGTTTTCTCGATATAACCAGATTGCTTGATGGTTCTTGGGACCCTTCGCTTATGCTGGTTATGCTAGGGGCGCTCTTAGTATACATACCAGTTTTTCACTTTTACGTTAAGCCAAGGGCTGAATCGACAATCAAACTTAAGCCTAAACCTATGTTTGATAATGAATATCACTTGCCCGCTGCCAAGAAGCCAGATGGTAAGCTAGTGCTTGGCTCGGCTATATTTGGTTTAGGATGGGGCATCGCTGGCATATGTCCTGGGCCTGCACTGGTTAATATTGGCAGCTTAGACATAAGTTTGGGTTTATTTGTTATCTCTATGGTCACTGGGTCATACCTGGGGAAAATGAGCCTGGCTGCTATTTTAAGTCGTGGCTGAAGCTAGCTTGAGTCTTATGTAAGTCTCTATCTTTATTTCTGTCTCTTCATCTTTTCTTCAGTTCATCTTAGTCGCAGATGTCCCTGCTTACTCTCTTAAGCATCGGACACTTTTAATCCCTCTTTGGCTAAATATCGGACACTTTCTCTCCAATATGGCTCAATGATCGGACACATTCCTTATGTGTCCGCGGACACTTTGAGTGTCCGCCTGACAGCGATAAACCTTAAGTGCATGAATGTTAGTGAGTATTTATTTTGGCACACCTTTTGTATATAAGATTGCAAGATTAGTAATAAAGCTCACCAAGCGGACAGGGACAGGGGTTAGATGATGATTCAGGATACCAGCGGACAGGACACAGCCCTAGAGCCAAATCTCGGCAAGAAATTGAAGTGGCCTTTAGTGGCCGGAGCGGCTGTGCTTTTGGTTTCGGGTCTGGTTTGGGCCAGTGTCGGCGGCCAAGTGAGTGAGTCGATTAAAGGCAGTGAGCTTAGACTTGCCACCTTAGAGCGCGGCACACTCACTCGGGACATCACCACCACAGGCAAGATAGTGGCGGCTAACGCGCCCATCCTCTACAGCACAGATCAAGGCACTGTGACCTTACTGGCAAAGCCAGGTGACAGAGTCGAATTGGGTGATGTGGTGGCCACTATCGAGAGTCACAAGTTGACCAATAGCCTTAAGCAGCAAGAAGCCTTGCTCGAAGGCATGCTGAGCGCGCTGGAAAGAGCCCGTCTCGATGCTCGCCGTGAACAACTTAAAGCACAGCAAACTTTAGATATGGCCAAGGTCGATCTGGAAGCGGCAGACAGAGAGAGCCGCCGCGGTGATGAGCTTATCCAAAATAAACTTATATCGAAAATTGATTACGAAAAAGGCAAGGATGACCTGCATAAGGCCAAGTTATTGTCAGCTCATGCTAAGCAGGACACTGAATTGATGCGAGACACCTTGGCCTTCGAGATAAAGAACAAGGCGTCCCAAGTGAATCGTCAGAAGCTAGTGGTCAGCGAGCTTGAACGTCAGGTGGGTGCGCTAAATATCAAGGCGCCAGTAGGCGGCATCATAGGTAACTGGCTCACGGAGCAAAAAGCCCGTATCGGTCAGAGCCAACCCGTACTCACGGTAGTAGATTTAAGTGCCTTCGAGGCCGAGCTTGCTGTGCCTGAGTCCTATGCCGACGAGTTAGGGCTAGGCATGGCGGTGGAACTAAGTTTTGGTGAACTGACTCTGATTGGCGAACTGTCATCTATCTCCCCGGAAGTCAGAAATCGTGAAGTCACGGCTCGTGTCAGGTTTGAGCAAGACGAGCGCCTGCATCTACGTCAGAATCAGCGTCTGTCGGCTCGAGTATTACTGGAAAATAGACCTAATGTCTTGATGGTGAAGCGTGGTGCATTTGTTTCCACCGGTGGCGGCAGAGAAGTCTATGCCATGAATGGTGATATTGCCGAGCAAACAGAGATTAAACTCGGTGCCCGTAGCATGAGTCATATCGAAGTACTGCAAGGCGGCAAGGCGGGGGATGTCTGGGTAATTTCCAGTATCCAGGCATTCAACAAAGCAGAGCAAGTGCTAGTACGCTAAGGAGAGCAAGATGAATAAATCAAATCAAAAAAGTGGCTTTAGAGCCTTCAGCATACAAAGAGCCTTTAGCGGGAATAGAGCCCTCAGCATACAAAAAGCCATCAGGCCACAGAAAGCTCTCGACTTATTAGCAGGCTTAAACATGCAGAGAGTCATCACAGTGTCGGCATTGCTGCTCCTATTAGTCGCCGTTCAGGTATCGACTCAGAGCATAGGTGATTGGTATGTATTTGGCCTTAACGTATTAGAGATGACAACGCCTCTTATGCCTACTACGCCAGCATTCACTGAAGTATCAAATGTCGCTACTGGCTTAGATACAGACCTAGGCTCTGGTTTAAGCACTGGTTTAAGTACTGGTTTAAGTACTGGTTTAGGCACTGGCCTAACTATTAACTCGGAGATAGTGAACATCTTCAGCGATATAGGCGTTTTCACGCAGAAATTTGTCATAGCAATTATCGAGTGTGCCTTGGATTCACTTCCTAAGTCCGGCTTTAGCCGGTAGAGACGAGAATATTAGAACCTAGAACTTAGAACTTAGAACTTAGAAACGAATTAAACGATAAAACAGGGAATAATGAAATGTTATCGATGAAAAGCATCAGCAAAGTATTTAAAACGGACTTAGTAGAGACACATGCACTGCGAGATTTTAATCTCGAAGTAAAAGAAGGTGAATTTGTCGCGGTCACAGGCCCCTCGGGATCAGGTAAGACTACCTTCCTCAATATCGCCGGTCTGCTGGAAGGCTTCACCCATGGAGACTACTTCCTCGATGGCGTCAATATCTCCAACTTGAGTGATAACAAGAGCGCTGGGATTCGTAACGAGAAAATTGGCTTTATCTTTCAGGGGTTTAACTTAATCCCCGACCTTAACCTGGCTGAAAATATCGAGGTGCCTCTTCGCTATCGTGGTTTCAACGCCAAGGAGCGCAAGCGTCGTGTACAACATGCACTAGAGCAAGTGGGTCTGGCGGCACGTATGAAGCATCTGCCATCACAACTGTCCGGTGGTCAGCAGCAGCGTGTGGCGATTGCCCGTGCCCTTGCTGGTGAGCCAAGATTCCTGCTTGCGGATGAGCCGACAGGTAACTTAGACAGCATGATGGCGCGTCAGGTGATGGAGTTGTTGGAAGATATTAATAAGGCTGGCACGACTATCATAATGGTGACTCATGATCCTGAGCTTGCACGCCGTGCTCAACGTAATATTCAGATTGTCGATGGCCAAGTCTGTGATTTTACTATGTATCAAGGCGGGGGGTATCAAGGCGGGGTGGGTCAAGGCGAAGGAGCCGAAAAGCCACACTTAGTAACGGGTGCAGCTTCCGCTGCAAAGCAGACTCAACGAGTCGCTAGCTAAGGAGAGTGACCATGTTTTTTTATTATCTCGATCTAGCCTGGCGCAGCATTAAGAAGACGCCTCTGTTGTCATTGTTGATGGTGTTCGCCATCTCTGTTGGCATCAGCACTACCATAACGACTCTGAATGTTTATCAGCTTATGTCTGTCAATCCTGCGGGAGAGCGTTCAGATAAGCTACTTGCAGTCCAGCTTTGGAGTCAGGGCAAGGATGCCTGGAAAGAATTTAATGCTCAAGTGACTTACCAGGATGCATTTAACTTACGTAAGAGTGAGTTGCCTGTACGTCAAACCCCTATGTTCGTTACCGGTTTAGCGGTGCAGACAGAAGACGCTGATTTTTCCCCTCTGCTAGAGACTGTGCGGGTAACTGATAGCGATTTCTTCGGGATGTTTTCTGTGCCTTTTCTCTATGGTGGGGCCTGGGATAAGAGTGTCGATACCCAAGCCGCTTATCAGGTGGTGATCAACGAAGACCTCAATAAGCAGTTATTCGCGGGGGAAAACAGTGTTGGTAAGACCCTGTTCTTAGACAGTAAACCTTATCAGGTTGTTGGAGTGATTAAGACCTGGAGTCCAAGTCCCCAGTATTACGATTTGACCACAGGGGCATTCAAAGATAGCGCCCAGCTGTTTATTCCTTTCTCTCTGACGCCTATGGAAGAGTTTCAGAGTTGGGGCAATAATCAAAGCTGGAAGCGAGAATCTATGGATACCTATAATGGTCGCCTTAATTCAGAGATGCATTGGATACAGTTTTGGGTCGAAGTGACTGACGATAAACAGCGTGATGAGTATGCCCAGTGGCTGACGGCTTATGTGGAGCAACAGCAGCTCTTGGGTCGATTCGAAAGCCCTGAGGCTGGGGCTCAGCTGTCGAATGTTGCTCAGTGGTTGGATCTCAATGAAGTCGTTCCCGAAGACAACAAAATCTTGGTCGGCCTCAGTGGGCTGTTTTTACTGGTCTGCCTGGTGAACATGTTGGGCTTGTTACTGGCTAAATTTCTCAAACGAGCCCCGGAAGTCGGCGTTCGCCGTGCCATAGGCGCGAGCCGTAATCAGATATTTGCTCAGCATATGGTCGAAGTGGGCTTAATTGGCTTCTGTGGTGGTGTACTGGGCTTAATCTGGGCATGGGGGTCATTGTCTATGCTGTCGGCACGCTTCAACTTGGAAGAGTCACTGACTCACCTGGATCCGAGTATGTGGATAATCGCACCGGCTATTGCCATCTGCGCCGCCTTAGTTGCCGGTATTTATCCGGCCTGGCGCATCTGCTCTACCAATCCAAGCGTTCATCTTAAGAGTCAGTAAGCGGGCCGTGAAATTAGCAAAAGGAATTCTACATGTTACACATTAAACCTATCATCAATACCTTGATGCGCAGTAAGAGTGGCCCGATTTTATTGCTGATACAGATCATTCTTTCTGTGGCGATCGTGGCTAATGCCAGCTTTATCATAGGTGAGCGTCTTGCCTTGATGGATCGCGAATCGGGAACGGAGGAAGAGCAGGTGTTCAATTTTCTCCTCTATGCCTTCGATTCTGGTATCGACATAGAGTCTCAGATTCCGCGTGACATACGCGCCATTCGTGAGCTGCCAGGGGTGATAGATGCTACCACTACCAGCATGGTGCCCCTGAGCGGTGGAGGTTGGTCTTCCGGTTATACCATAGGTGATAGTGAGGAAACCGCTAAGGATACCGAGAATACCGCCATCTATTATGGCGATGATCATATGGTCAATACCTTAGGTGTGGATCTGATTGAGGGACGTAACTTCTATGAGACGGAGGTTCTTACCGGCAGTCCGGATCTGGCGACCCATGGCATAGTGTCTAAGGCGTTTGCCAAGAAGACTTGGGGTGATGAGTCTGCAATTGGTCAAATCATGTATGCGGGAGGCTGGGGCGATAAGCCGATACAGATCATAGGCGTGGTGGATAAACTCCAGGGTGCCTGGGTCAACAGCTCATATCTGGATAACAGTGTGATATTGAATGTCAGGCTGGTGAACATGTTCAGTAAGGTGTTAGTCCGCGTCGAAGTCGGCACCTTAGCCCAGCTCAAACAGGTTATTCCGGCAATGCTGCATAAAGATGAACCTAATCGTGTTATCGAAGATTTTACCTTAATCAGCGAGCATAGAAAAAGGGTGTATCGTAATCATGAATTGATGGCGACTGTACTGTCTATGATGGTGATTCTACTGCTACTTATCACCTCCTTAGGCTTGGCCGGCATGGTGATGTTTAATATCGAGCGACGCACCAAGCAAATCGGCACCAGACGTGCACTTGGGGCGAAACGCAGGGATATAATTAGCTTGTTTTTAGTGGAGAACTACATCATCTGTATCGTGGGTGGCATCATAGGTGGGCTGGTGGCGGTACAACTGGGTCAGCAGTTGATGACCTTCTATAGCTTGCCTAAACTCGAGCTTATTTATCCGATAGTGACGGTGGCTGGCATGATGGTACTCACTACCATAGCTGTCATCTTACCGGCGAGAAAAGCGGCGAGTATCTCGCCAGCTACGGCGACCCGGAGCGTATAACTAGTTATCTTGCCGGCGAGAAAAGGGGGCTGTTATCGAATTCCCCAGCTAGAGCGATGCGGAGTGTATAGCAGTCACTTTATAATGTGTATTTAGCTGGATCATAAATATTGGCTCCTCTGTTGGGGGGGGGTGCTGAAATAAGCGGGAGAGGATTTGCCTTTAATTCTGTTTCGCTTTAAGTTAATTTGAAGTTAACTTGCTGAGCTTAAGCGCTTGTCGCAAACGACTTTAAACGTCATTTAAAACTACTAAAAGAAGAACGATAAAGCAGTATGGATACGATTCTCATTGTCGATGATAACCAGGCCGTGTGTGATGCATTGGCACTGATGTTGGAACTCCATGGGTATAAGACCCATAGCTGTTTATCCCCGGAAGTGGCGCTGGAATTGGTTAAAATCCATGATATAGCCCTAGTGATCCAGGATATGAACTTCACTCAGGACACCACCTCGGGTGAGGAGGGGAAATCACTCTTCTATGAGCTGCGTTCCTTGCAGCCTTTACTGCCCATAGTGTTGATCACCGCCTGGACTCAGCTGGATATCGCCGTCGAATTGGTCAAAGAGGGCGCGGTGGATTATATGGGTAAGCCTTGGGACGATGCCAAGCTACTCAACAGTGTGAGTAACCTTATTTCCCTGCATACTCTGTCCCGGGAAAATACCCAATATCAGCGTGCCGAGAGTCAACGCATGGTGGCCATTAAAGATGCTGATCTGTGTGGCATAGTGTTCGCTAGTGGGTCGATGCAGCGCAGTGTCGATCTTGCTCTGCAGATAGCGCGTTCAGATGTGTCTGTGCTGATAACCGGCCCCAATGGCGCGGGTAAAGATAAGCTTGCGGACATCATTCATGCTAACTCTCCCTTGAAGAATAAGCCTTTTATCAAGGTGAATATCGGCGCCTTACCCATGGATCTGCTGGAGGCTGAGCTGTTCGGCGCTGAGGCTGGTGCTTTTACCGGCGCCAACAAGACCCGCATAGGTCGTTTCGAGGCGGCCGATGGCGGTACACTGTTTCTGGACGAGATAGGCAATCTGTCTTTGTCGGGTCAGATTAAACTGCTGCGGGTGCTGCAAACTGGTGAATTTGAACGTCTGGGTAGTCATCAGACCCGTAAGGTTAAGGTACGCGTGCTTAGCGCCACTAATGCCGAACTCGCACTCGACATTCGCGAGGGACGTTTTCGTGAAGATCTCTTCTATCGTCTCAATGTTATCGAGCTCGAACTGTCTCCCCTCAATCAACGCCAAGATGATATTTTGCCTTTGGTTAGTCACTTTATAGGCCCGAATTTCTCCCTCAATAAACAGACTCAAAGAGCCCTAGAGGCCCATGCTTGGCCCGGTAATGTCAGGGAGCTGGAAAATGCCTGTAAGCGTGCTGTGATACTGGCACCATCTAAGCTGCTCACCCCATTGGATTTCGGTCTGAGCGCTGAGCCGGTACAGGATAATCCTGTGTCTGGCCCAGAGTTAAAACAAGAGTTAACGCTAGAGTTAAAACCAGTACTTAAATCTGAGTTAAAACAAGAGTTAGCGTCTGACTCTAAACCTGAGTTAAAGCCAGTACTAAAACGAGAGTTGAAGCCAGAGTCTGCAATAGATCAGAAAGCCGATACGCCAAGGGTGCCAGACTCTGCTAGTGATAATGCTCATTCTAGTGCCAGTTCTAGCACCCGCTCTAGCATAAGCGTCATAGACAAGACGAGTATACAAGCCGAATTACACAGGCATCACGGCGTTATAGCCCGTGTGGCCAAATCGCTGGGGCTTAGCAGGCAGGCCCTGTATCGCCGTATGGAAAAGTTTGGTATCAATAAGTAGCTGGTGTCGAATAGCTTGCTAGTCAAGATGATGCTTGGCTTGATTAACAAAGGATTTAACTATGTGTAGTTATGATGGATGATTGTGCAATGACACTGAGATCTAAGTTGATTCTAGCTAGTGTTTTAGCCTGTTTCTTGGGCTTAGTTTCGGCAGGTTTACTGTTTAACTGGCTGGGTCAGGACTATCTGGTATTGATCGCCCTGTTGTCATTGGGCTTAGTGTGGGCGGTGAGCCATTACATGACCCGCAATCTGGCCGACTGCTTGGCAGCCTTGGAGGTGGGTCTACTCAACTTCAAGGATAATGATTTTAGTATCAGTATCCCGGTTAAAGGAGATGAGCAGTTACGGACCTTGGCTCGGCTATTCAATGAGTCGGCACATACCCTGAGGCGGGAGCGGCAATTCATCTACCAGCGTGAGTTGTTACTGGATAAGGTGATCCAAAGCTCCCCCAATGTGATGATCCTGCTCGATGATGAACAGAGAGTTATCTACGCCAATGACGCCGCCCGGCACCTGTTTAATCAAGGCGTACCCATAGAAGGCTTGCATCTGCATGAGCTGATCGAAGCCTGCTCTCCGGAACTTATCACAGCGTTAAATAATCCCAAAGATGGCCTGTTTACCTTAGGGGCCAAGGAGTCGTTAGGCACAGATATCCAAGGTGAAACCAGCGATGAGACCATGAATGAGGATGAGACCTGGCATCTGTCCAGGGGACGCTTCAAGCTCAATGGCCAGCTGCATCATCTACTCTTGCTGAAACAGATGACCCATGAGCTCAATCGACAAGAGGTGGCAGTGTGGAAGAAGGTGATCCGCATCATAAGTCATGAGCTCAATAACTCGGTGGCCCCAATAGCTTCCATGGTTAACTCGGGCCGTATGATCACCAAAGATCTTAATGATCCCAAGCTGAAGATGATCTTCGACACCATAGATGATCGCACCCAACACCTGAGTCAGTTTATCTTCAACTATGCCAGATTCGCTAAGTTGCCACTGCCTAATAAGTCTATGGTTAATTGGCTGAAGATGACCGAGCACCTGAGTCATCATTATAAGTTCACTTTAGATGGCAGCTTACCCGAGGGCGATGGCTACTTCGACCTCATTCAGATGGAGCAGGTGCTACTTAACCTGTTGAAGAATGCTCACGAGTCGGGATCTAAAGTCGATGAGATCACCATGAGCATCACCCAGGCCAATCCCAGTCATGGAGTCGATAGTGCTAGTGGAAATAAGGGGATCTTAATCAGCATCTGTGATGCCGGCAGCGGTATGTCATCCGAGGTGCTCAAGCAGGCATTATTGCCTTTTTACTCAACCAAACAATCGGGCACCGGATTGGGCTTGCCCCTGTGCCGGGAGATATTAGAGGCACACGATGGCCGCATCAGCCTGCATAATCGGGAAGAGACGGGGCTGTGTGTGAAGCTTTGGTTACCCCAAAGTTAGCTAGCCTTCGAATGAAGGCTTAATACATTTTCTGATTTAGCTTCTGGCTGAGTGGGTATTGGGGAGTGTGTTTGAGTATTTGGGTTTAATTGTAATCTAACGCCTGGCCGGCGGGGAATGTGCACTCTTTATTTTGAGAAGGTTCTGCGAGACGGTGAATATGGCGTAGCCATGTGCTATGAACGAGAGGCATGGATGCCGAACTGGCCTTTAGATAGGACATCATTCAAGTACAGTCCCTGTAGTCTCTGCGGCAGCGTCCATGCTACCGAAGCTCGCAGCCGCATCTACACCGGCTGATTTTTTCTCTTCGATTAGGCTTTATTGCTAATGTTCTATAACTCACTTTTCCCCAAAGTAACCTAGCCTTGGAATGAAGGCTGATAACATTTTTACCTTGATTCATTTAGTTTTGCTTGTTTCTTTTCGTCATTCCGGCAGATCTTTTGAGCCGGAATCCAGTGTCCTTTGCTGTTGCATATGTCATCTAAGGTCGCTGCTTCATTGTAACCTACCGCCTGTCCGGCGAGGATTGTGCACTCTTTATTTTGAGAAGGTTCTGCGAGACGGTGAATTTGGCGTAGCCATGTGATTATGAGCGAGAAGCAGGATGCTGAACTGGCTTTTAGGTAAGGATACCGTTGTGAATATGTCCCTGGCCGCTCTGCGATTTCAAACAATGTCCATGTTTAACGGCCAGTTCGGCATCCCAGCCTCTCGTTCGGAGAGTATCACTTCGCGATACCTCACCTTGAAATCGAAGCTCTTAGCCGCATATACACTAGTTGATCTACAAGACAATTGACCTTATTCGCTCTGCCCCCTTTGTTCTGACGAGTTATTGTGACCATTTAGATAAACGACGTCGGCATTTCTCTCAAAGTTGTCAATATTTTCAAGCTAGCTGATAATCTCAATCATTTCTTCTATTAATACAGGCTCAACATACATTGAGTCCGCTAGTTCTGCCTAAATGTCATAGATTTCCCCTTTAAATACTCCGTGTACCATTCTACTGACTTCAAATCTGCTAATTATTTTATTGGTTGTTCTTATGGGATAGTAGATCATTGATAATTTCCAATAGGCTAGGTATGTTATTGATTAACAATGGGAGGCTCAATTTTTTGTGCCAAATGAATACCCCGTTTTATTATTGTAAGCGTAGAAGGAAATGCTTTGGAAAAGTCGAAAATATGGATAAATAAAACTTTTAAAGGTGTTGAGCTTCTTTCTGCGAGTTATACAAAGTTTAAGTTTACCAAACATTGGCATGATGAGTTAGCCATTGGGGTCATAGAGGATGGAGCAGAGGGTTTATTCTATCGTGGTGATAATCTTATAATTCCCAAACGTCATATAGTAGCGATTAATCCATCGGAGGTTCACACTGGTTTCTCTGGCGCACCAAATGGCTGGCGTTACAGGATGTTCTATTTCAATTTAAAAGAACTTGATAGTGAGTTTTCTAATCGAGATATGCCAATTGATCCAATAATTAATAGCCCTATAATTTATGATGAATATCTTTTTAATATTTTATTTCAATTACATGTATCACTCGAAAAACCTTCGTTTGAGTTGACTAAAGAGTCGTTGTTTTCCTTAGCTATTGAGAAATTATTTAGGCAGTATGGCTCAGCTAAAAGGGAGAGGTTTAATAGTATCTGCACCACAAGTAGTTATCTCGCTAGAGATTTTATACAGGACAATTTTGAATTTAATCCTTCCCTGTCAGAGTTAGAAAAAATTTCAAATTGTTCAAAATTCCAGTTAATTAGAAGTTTTAAAATAATTTTTGGTATTACACCTCATCAATATTTACTTCTGATAAAAGTTAAAAATGCTAAAAAATTACTTTCTAAGGGATTGAGTTGTGTTGATACATCTCTCGCTTGTGGCTTTTGTGATCAAAGCCATTTCATTCGTAATTTCAAAAAAGCATTTGGAATTTCCCCATCCAACTACTTAAATGATAAAGGTTAAGCAGTCAATTTTGTACAAGACCTACTTATTTGTGTTGGCTAATATTGCCTCTTTTAGTTAAGGAAGTAAGTATGAGTCTGTTTATCATTTGGCTAGGAGTTATGTTCCCATTGGTATTTAGCCCTGGTCCAGCAAATATCGTTTTTGCAGCATCAGGGGCTAGAGTTGGAATTAAACGTTCTATACCGTTAGTTGCTGGTATTGATAGTATTTTTATCATTAAATCTATCATTATAGGTTATGGGTTAGGGGAAGTTGTCAAAAGTCACCCAGAAATAATGAATAGCCTGCAACTAGTTGGTGCAATTTATTTAGTCTATGTGGCCGTTAAATTTATGCGACCAAATTCATCTAAATCCGAAAATATTTCAACAGAACTTGGATTTTTTGATGGTTTGCTTATTCAATTGTTAAATAGCAAAGGTTGGTTGATGGTTTTCCTAATGTTCTCTCTGTTTACTGAGCCATCTCAGGACATTTTTGGAGATAAAGGTGTCGCTGTTTTAATTATCTGGCTAGCTTTTTTAAATATTTCGATGCATTTTGTATGGGTTTCAATTGGTGAATTTTTATCGAGAGTTTCAAGCAGTCCATTATATGAAAAATGGTTAAGTTTCTTTTATGCATGCTGCTTAATAGCTGTCAGTATTTGGTTAATTATTGAAAACCCAATGGTGATAACTTATTTAGGTATTAGTACATAATAAGACCTATAAACGGAACAAAAATAGTTGACTACGTTTACTATGGTCCACATTATAGTCAACCATTTTTGTCCGCTTAAGCTGACGTTATGCATTTCTGGAGTTGGTCATTAAACTTTTAGTTCAGGCGATTCAAAATCAAAGAAATCTTCAGCCTAAATATTACAAACTCACATCGTATATTGGTGCTATTGGTTGCGCACTTGGCCTCGCCTTATTTTCTTGGCAATTTGAAAGTTTGTTCACTGCCCTTAACTTCGATACTAATGCACCGCTTCGCCAAATGACTTTTAGTGTCGTGTTTACTGGCTTATGTTTGACGGTTGTTAGCTTTACTTTTGCTATATATACTGGTGCATTCATCGTCGCATCTATATTTTCATTTGTTGCTGTGCTTTTGGGTTGGTTCAATCTAAAGCAGGCACTTGGTTATCTATTTCTATATAAATACCCAGACTCGTGGTATAAACTTCCTAACAAGCTAATAAATAAGGACTAAAACAGTTTTGTGTTTTCGTTGTTCAACATTTTAGCAAACAATTTTAGGGCGTTAGACGCAAGGGAGATTAATCATCTATGGATAGTCCATCCACTTTATTGGTCGTTAGGGATCTCTCTATTTCAAGAGAGTTTTACGTCAACATACTTGGCCTAAATATACTTGAGGAATACGAAGACAGTTTAAAATTTCAAATCGGTTCACATAGCGTATTCATGTTTCAAGGAACAATGGAGGCAACAGATTATGAGCACGGTTTTAATGCTAATTCAGCGTTGGTTTTTACTGTGAGTGATTTGGATGAAAAAATAAAAGAGCTAAAAGAAAACGGTGTTGTTTTTGTTCACGAATCTCCAAATGAAAATAGGTGGGGACGTTATGCCGCTTTTAAAGATCCATCAGGTATTATTCATGAGCTAATGGAATTCTGCACCTAACAAGAAAATAAACAAGGACACGCCACAGTTGGCTCGGTTCCGCTTCGCTACATATTCTAGCCAACTATAATTTTCCCGCTTATCGCGGCGTTACCGCTAATCTGATTGCCATATTTTCCCTTATCAAAACCCCATAAGTTAGAATTCATACGCTAACTCACTTCTGTCCAAAAGTGAGTTACTAGCCAGTAAAACTTAAATCGAAGAAGCTATCTTGAAATTATAGCGGGTGTGAACGCGGCTGTGACCTTCGACAGCAGGGCGAGGTTTCACAGCGTGAAACTATCCGAGCGAGAGATAGGGATATCGAACTGGCTTTTAAACATGGAGGTTGTTTGTCACGGCAGAGCCCACAGGGATTGTGCTTGAATGATATCCTATCTAAAGGCCAGTTCAGCTTCCATGCTTCTCGTTCATAGGCACATGGCTACGCCATATTCACCGTGTTACAGAAGTGTTTGCACTTAAGGTCGCTCTTAGGTATTCATACCTTCACGACATTCGTATATCCCTATACAGCACCTGCTGCAAGCAATAAACAACAATGAAGCCATGCTTACCAGCCTCTCTACTCAATACCAAGTGAACCAAACACCAAACCCGTCAAATGAACCCAAGCTAAAAATACTTGCCAACTTGTTATTACACAAGTCTAGAAGCTTGATCCTGGCTGGGACAGAAACTCTACTTCTTCTGGTGTCGACTCGCGTCCGAGGATCTTGTTTCTGTGAGGATAGCGGCCAAACTGGTCGATAATTGCTTTATGCCTGCGTTCAAATTCTAAGTTGCCGGCTGCGGCTTCTCTGTTAAACAGTACCATGGCAATTTCATGGACCTTTCTGGACTCACTGTGCATATAAGGCATAAACAGGAAAGGCACCTGCTTGGCTTTAAGTTCAGTATCTGCGCCTCGGGCCACGGCTTCTTGGGCTAGGGCCAACGCCAAGGGATCGGAAGTGAAGGCCTGTGGAGTATCTCTGTGTATGTTGCGGCAAAATTGATCTAGCAAGATAATCTCGGCCAGGCGTCCCTGGGGCGTGGCGCGCCAATGATAGAGCTCCCCAACCTTAGCTTGCTCGACCAGTAAACCGAATCTGTGTTTTATCAGTGCATCAAATTCAGTATCTTTCACCCACCAAGCCTTAGGCTCTATCTCGTCAAACCAAAAATTGATAATGGTTTCGGGCGTCATATGTCTTGTCTGTGGCTCTCTTTGGGAAAGTGCTTGTTCACTAGTGTTCAAGAGTATTCTCCTGTGTTTAAGCATTCAGTTACTAGCACCTAGGAACTGGTCAATTTAAATCCAATTCTGATGAGAGCGGCCTGTCATGGCTAATGCTCGTTCGGCAATTTCTCTGGCGTCACTCAGAGGCAAGTAGGGAATAGTCAGGGTACCGCTAGCTAGGCCGAGTTCAAGGCTTGCCAGGCCTTTTTTTCGCTGGCCTTTAGTCTGAATAATCGCTACGTGTTGTATTTTATTTAAGGCAATTAAGTGCCAGCTATGGCCAAGCGTGCCTGTGTGGATCCAGCAGTCACTGCCGTCTAAAAAGTATCCCCATTGTCGATATCGCAAATAGAGACCTAAGCTAAGGCCTACACCTATTAGCCAGAGCAATTCGGTTAGTGGGGTGAATCCCATGGCGATGGTGCTGGCTGCTGGCACCATAATAGGGGCCAAGGCTCGACGCCAGTACCAGCCAAAGTGTATGGGGTGATAGTGTTTGGGAAGCTCTGTAGTCCTGGCTTCTATGCCCTGCATATTTTTCAGTAGTGCAGACACTGTGCGGCGAGTCATGCTTGGCACTAACATATGACTCTGGGACTTTTGCTCGACTTCTGTGCCTTTTACTTGTTTGAAATAGACTGTCCACAGCTTGAGCAGCCTAGCTATGATAGGTTGTGAGAATCGAATGACCTGAATTCGCTGTAGGGCCAGCGCATCACTCTGTTTAGCGATAATACCGCCACTCCTGTGTAAGGTGCTGCTGTTTCGGCTCAAGTGATAGGGATAATATTTGAGGACTGAGGCGGCCATCGAGACTAATGACAGCAGCAAGCAGAAGCTAATAAATAACAGACTAGCAAATAGGACTTGGTAAAGCAGATTGGTGCCGACAGCTTGCTCATACCAGAGCCATGCCGATTGAGCTAGATGAGTATCAGCCAGTTGTGACCAGTCAAGTTGTCCAAGGATTGGACCGGAAATAATGACAAACCAAAACAGGTTGTTTTGATATAAGCCAAACAACAATAATGGCTTAAAACCCTTACGAACTAAGCTTTCGCTCTTGGTATTAGGGCTGTTGTTGCCCTGAGTGGCATGTTTGCCTGCACCTTCTGATGTAACGCCTGCTTGAGTGCCATCTTCTCTGTTAGCTTCAACACCTTCTCTTGGTGTGGGAAGAAGAGGGTTAACCAACTTGTGTTTTAATTGGATGGCTTGTCGATAGTTGACCGCGGCGAGTACCGCTTCATCTTCTTTGGAACCGGCAGTCTCCACGACTAAGCTGTAGAGTCCCATAGGCCTGAAATAAAAGGGCTGTTCCAGACGCACATTTTGTATCTTACTCAAGGGGATTTCGTGGGTTTTCTTAAAAATGAGTCCCTGACGAACCCCAAGTTTATCTTCATATAAGCGATAACGAAACATGGCCCATTGAACGATGGCGTAGACGAGTACAGCTAGGGCAACACCGACTGCAGCCACTATGACCCAGGGGGAGTTAAAGCCTTGTTGCCATCCGGTATAGACCACAGGCACCATGGCATAGCCGTTGCTGATCACTAAACGAATCGTATTCAAGGTATAGCTGATTATCGACCAGGGCGAGAGTCCTGACCATAGTGAGAATCTCTTATGCATGTTAGCGCTCACTTTCTGTGGTGAGGCTGGCGGTTTTCGATTCTAGTCCCTCAAGACTCGTATCTTGGGAGGTATCAGTGGAGCGATTTATGCTTGGCTCTAGATTGATGCTCGAGTCTAGATTGATGCTTGGCTCTGGATTGATGCTCGAGTTTGGATTTATGCTCGAGTTTGGATTTATGCTTGAGTTTGGATTTATGCTTGAGTTTGGATTTATGCTCGAGTTTGGATTTATGCTTAAGTCTGGATTTATGCTTGGCTCTGGCTCGATACTAGGCTTAGCACCTTGGTTGGCTATGCCTGCCTTAGCCAGCAGATGCTGCCTGAGTTTTTCGGCGGTTCTGCTTTCTAAACCAGGTAGCTCTATCTCGGCGCTGCCGCTACCGGCACTGAAGCACTTAAGTGTGTGTAGGCCAAATTTTCTCTCTAAGGGTCCTTGAGACAAGCTGATATGTTGCAGTCGGCTATAAGGTAGGGAGATACGTTTAAACCAGATTATGCCTTTTTGCATCAAGAGCTCGTGGTCACACACGGCGAAGGCAATTGACTTAGCATGGGCATAAGATAACCAGGTGATGATACCAAGAATCAGGCCTAGAACAGACAATGCAGCCAGGGCTATTTTAATCGGTAATTGTGCGACTAAGATGATAAACACTGATACTAGGCTGAAAAGAACTAAAGCCCCTATGATGCTCTCACATAAGACTTGGGTGTAGTGGCGTGGATCCACTGGAGTCAAAGGGACTTGATCGAAACCAAGCCAGTCTGACTGGGCTTGATTCTGTCTGGGCAACTTATGCTCTGTGTCGCTGGTTTTTTCTGCAACTCGCTCATGGGCTTGTAGGTTAGCCGCGGCATTACCTGAAGCATTACCTGAAGCATTTTCTGCAGCCTTGTTTGTAGCCTTAACCAAATCCTTGGGGTTATCCATCTCTTCTCTGTTTTTTCCTATTATCAGAAAATCACTATATCAGGATCTCATCAATAATCAGAAAATCAATGTGTCAGAAGCCCATCAAGAAACTCTAGGCCAGATATATTTAACAAGAATTTAGCGGCTCGCATTAGCGCATCAATAATCAGAAAATCAGAAGCCCATCAAGATACTCTAGGCCAGACATATTTAATAAGAATTTAGCGGCTCGCATTAGCATCAGCATAAATGAGCCAGAATCAATTCACACTCAAGTATCCGTTAATAATGTGCTATTTTATCAATAGGTAATTGATTAACCACTATCTGATAAATAGGTATTTTTGTGGATATAGAAGTCTCTAAACAGAAAAAAGCATTTTTACGTAAACTCTATCTGGCTCATACCATCGACAGCGATCAGCATAACTTGCTCTCTTTGAATAAATTAACCGGCATGCCTAGAAGAACCCTGCAAGATTCGATAGCCGCCCTGAGCGATATCGGTGTCGAGTGTCAGTTCATCCAGGATGGGGAGCGTAATAATTCGGGACATTACAAGATTAGTAGCTGGGGACCCATAAGCTCAGCTTGGGTAGATACACATCTGGATGAGATAACTAAGCTGCTTGCTTAGATCTCTTGTTTATTGAATAAAATTAACCCCGTGATACTTAGCTGTATCACGGGGTTAATCAGCTAATCCTTAAGATAAGCTGTCTATCTTCATTTTTAGCTGAGATGTCTCACACGCACACTCTACTCCACTAACACTCCACTCAGAGTCAGCTTCATTTCTTATCACTCAGGTCATCACTCTGCTTATAAATCGGCATGTGGACCGAAGACTTCGTAATGAATACGGCTATCTTCGACGCCTATCTCGATGAGCTGCTGTTTAACAAAGCTCATAAAGGCGACTGGGCCGCATAGATAGAAGTCACCTCTAGCTAAAGGTAGTTCGGCTTTTATCGGGACTAGGTTCATAAAGCCCATATGGCTGTTGACGCTGCCACTATTACTCTGGTTCAAGCTTTGGCAATTCAAGCTTTCCTGCTCATTGCCATCGAGCTCTCTGTACCAGGTATGTTGAGTCAGGGTGAGAGTATTTGTCAGCGCCTGCACTCGCTCATTGAATGAGTGTTGGGCCAAGTTTTCACAGGCATGTAGGTAGAATACCGGCTTGTCGAACGCTTTCGAGGCAAGCATCTCCAACATAGACTGCATAGGGGTAACACCTACACCTGCCGAGATGAGTACCACAGGCTCGTTACGCTCCACATAATGAAAATCCCCAGCCGGTGGGAATATATCCATCACGTCGCCTATATTCAATTGGTCATGTAGGTAGTTGGAAACGGTTCCCGGCTCATCCTTAGGGTTTTTGGCGTCTTCTCGTTTTACCGATATACGGTAGGTCTTGCCATTGGGCTTGTCCGATAGCGAGTATTGACGCATCTCTCGGTACTCATGATTGGCAGGTTCAACCTTGATGCCCAGATACTGACCAGCTTGGTAATCGACTACTGGCTCGCCATCGACTGGGGCTAGAACAAAGCTGGTGACCAGAGCCGATTCTTGCTGCTTCTCAACCAGCTTAAACTGTCTTGCGCCCAGCCAGCCACCGACTTGATTGGCATTTTTTTGGTAGAGTTCATCTTCTCGGTTGATAAATATTCCGGCCAACAGGCCGTAGGCTGCGGCCCAAGCCTCTTCGACTTCGGCGGTAAAAGCCTCTGGAGCCAGCTCTCGTAATGTGGCTAGCAGGTGGTGCCCCACAATCGGGTAGTGCTCAGGTTGAATATTTAAGCTGGTATGCTTATGTGCGATACGTTCCACAGCCCCAGAAAGTGCCCCTAGGTTGTCGATATTCTTAGCATAGGCTGCTATGGCGCCAAACAGCGCCGCTGGCTGGCCACCGGTGCGTTGATTGGTCATATTAAAGATGTGTTTAAGCTCAGGGTTATGCTTAAACATGCGCTGATAGAAGTATTCGGTAATGCCTGTACCTGCAGATTCTAATAGAGGAATAGTGCTTTTTACCAGTTCGATATGCTTTGCAGATAACATATTTATATCCTTCATTTTTATGGGTGACTATAGCTGTCATCCCTTAGGGTGATTGTCTTATTTATACTTTTCTAACTTGAGTGTATTAATTCATGAACGTCATAATTGGTGCGTCACTTTCTCGCGGCTTATCTTGATTGGCTTGGGGTTCGCTGATCTGATTCAATGTCTGGCTCATAGCTGAATCGCTCCTAATCCATGTAGGCCGATACAGCGTATAACGTAGCCAATCTTGATGGCTGTGGCGCACAAGATAAGCGTGATATGGCTAGCGACTTGGGCCCACAATGAAAACTGCTCTGCATGGGCGTAAGCCACAAAAATAGACAGCAAGATACCCAGTACCGCAATTAACATGACTGCATTGCCAGTGTGCAATGCCAGCTTAAATCCCCTAGGACTAGGCTTGAGCGAATCTTTGCTGAACTCAGTGTCATGAGTGAAGCTGAAATCATTAGCTTGAGTGGCATGCATGGTGGAACTCCTTAAACCTGAGCCTATGTCTGAGCCAGATTGTTAGTTCAAGTAACTGATACAGAACCTATATCTTGTTAACACTGCTAATCTCGTGCCAAGTTAATAAAGTGATTATTTACAACAGGTTAATTTATTTTTGAATGTTGAATGAGTCAAATAGACTCTGGATTTTGGAGTCGATTTGACTCTTGTGATGTGTTTTTTGAATTTGCATGTTATGGTCAGTTTATACTTCATATGACCTGGCTCGTTTGAGCTGACAAGAGTGCGGCAACTTTTATGACCATGATAGATATCTCTTCCACGGCCTTGATAGAATTGGCCCTAGATTTGGCTAACAGTTTGACCACCAAAGATCGCTTCGACCGCTTACTGAGCACAGTGCGTCGGACTGTGAATTGTGATGCCGTTGTCTTGTTGCACGTTCAAGGTGAGAGGTTAAAACCTTTAGCCCAGCAGGGATTGAGTAAAGACAGTCTGGGGCGACGCTTCGATATCCAGGCTCATCCCAGATTCGAGATTATCTGTGGATCTCAAACTCCGGTGCGCTTCGCCGCCGACTGCATGCTTCCCGATCCCTATGACGGCATGCTATTAGGCCATGAAGGCGACCTTCCGGTTCATGCCTGCATGGGCCTGCCACTGCTGGCCGATGGCCTGCTCATTGGAGTGCTGACCTTAGATAGCATGACCCCGCAAGTATTCGATGAGCTACCTAAGCGCACTTTAGACGTTATCTCGTCCATGTCGGCGGCAACCCTAAAAACGGCTATTTTACTCCAAGAGCTGGAGAGTCACTCCCTGCACAGTCAGGAGCTGGTTGCCGAGCTGACAAACGAGGCTTTAGTTAAGGACGGTGGCGAGCTGATTGGCGATAGTCCTGTGATGTTAAAGCTAAAGCGAGAGATCGATATGGTGGCAGTTTCAGGTTTTTCGATCCTCATAGAAGGCGAAACAGGCGTAGGCAAAGAGTTGGTGGCCAGAACCTTACATAGGCAATCGGCGCGTTCCGATGGGCCCTTGGTCTATGTTAACTGCGCCGCACTGCCGGAAAACTTGATCGAGAGTGAACTGTTCGGCCACGTTAAGGGGGCATTCACCGGGGCCGATAGGAATCGAACCGGTAAATTTAGCCTAGCCGATGGCGGCACTATCTTTCTCGATGAGATTGGTGAGTTGCCACTTGGCGTACAGAGCAAGTTACTGCGGGTGCTGCAGAGTCAGGAGATCCAGCCCGTGGGTAAAGATGCCACCGAGCAGGTCAATGTTCGCATCTTAGCGGCGACCAACAGGAAGCTTAAGCTGGAGGTGAGTGAGGCAAGGTTTAGGGCCGATCTCTATCATAGGCTGAGTGTCTATCCCATATCTGTGCCTCCTCTTAGGGAGCGGGAAGGGGATGTGACCCTGCTCGCTGGGTATTTTATCGAACAAATTAGGCGAAAATTGGGGATCCGTCAGCTGGCAATCGATGCCTCGGCCATCAGCATACTCAATCGCTATGATTGGCCGGGTAATGTTCGCGAGTTGGAACATGTGATAGGTCGCGCCGCACTCAGAGCCAAGGGGCGTGGTGATCAGGCTATCGTAAGAATAGACACCAGACATATTGAGCAACTGGTGGACTCGGTGGAACGTTCAGAGGGTCTCTTGTTATCTTCATCCTCCAATGGGTTAAATACCGATGTGTTAACGACTGTATTAACGGCTGGGCTTGTGGTGGATAAAGGGACAAGTGTAAGTTTAAAGCTGGAGACGGAAGCGTTTCAGTGCAAGCTTATTACCCGAGTCTTGAGTCAGGAATCAGGCAACTGGTCGGCTGCGGCGAAACGCCTGCAAACAGACAGAGCCAACCTGAGTAGGTTAGCCAAGAGGTTAGGCATCAGTGTGACAAAAGCTGTCACCTTAAGCACTGATTAGCCTCTAGTGGTGAGAGAGGCGTTGTTAATGATAAATGCTTAATAATTACCTGAGGAGAGAGTCTATGAACAAGAGTAATTTTTTCGACAAGATACCAGAGGATCTGACCGATGAGGCCTTCGAGCAGATTGGTGGTAATGACAAAATTCTCATAGAGAGGATTGTCTCTAAGGCTCACGTGACTCCCGAAGGCCAGTGGTACGATCAAGACCGTAGTGAATGGGTGATGGTATATACCAACCTCATTAAATATCTGCTCAGTTCAGAGCCACTCAGGCTTTTCAATTCAAGGCGCATTGATGTAGAAATGGTCATTCCCTTTTAAGTCAGTGCAACACTGAAGTGGAACGTCTGAGTGGCTCACGTAGTGCGGCCGATGTTTAAAGCAAAGGGCAAAGCACTTTATGCTGCGTTACATGTTCTTGATATAGCATAACTATTAGCTTCCAACATCCGCCTTGCCTACAGCGCTTTGAACTCCCGCTGAAAGAACACATATTTAATAGGGTTGGTATTAAAGGTGAGGCCAAACTGCAATTTGAGCAAGGGGAGCTGGTACATCTGAAGGTGGGTGATTATGTCGATATTGCCGCCCACTGTAAGCATAGAGTCACCTGGACCAGCACTGAGACTGAAACCCTGTGGCTGGCGGTGCATTACTTATTGTGACTTTTGCTTTTCGTTCCAAGAAAAATTTCCCCGATAACATATATCGACTCGAACGGCTTTGAATCAGGCTAGCAAAAGCACTGTGAGTCGATCACTTTCTTATACTTGTTGGTATTATGTTATCTTGATGAACAAGAAAATATCAGAAAAATTGTATTGCACACTTTTTAAGGAAGAAGACATGGGATTATTAGATTCATTGCTGGGCAACGCTTCGGAAGTTAACCTTGAAGAACTTGCCGACGAGTTAGGTCCAATCTTGGCCGACAACGAAGAGCTGCACTTAGCTTATAAGCTAATCCGCGACATGTTTGTGTTTACCAATAAACGTCTCATTCTTATCGACAAGCAAGGGTTGACCGGCAAGAAGGTTAGCTATCATTCCATTCCCTACAAGGCTATTACGCATTTCGAGGTGGAAACCGCAGGACGCTTCGATATGGACTCAGAGTTGAAGTTGTGGATCTCGGGTCAAGATAAGCCACTAGTCAAAGAGCTGAAGAAGGGCACAGATGTGGTCGGCATTCAGAAGACCATAGCCAACTTCATGTTATAACCTTCTCGTTATACATAAGTCGTTATAAATAAGTCGTTATAAACAGGATTAAGCTCCGAGTTTATAGTTCCGAGCTTAGCTGGGGTGATTTACCCGCTACTGGCCAGATATTTTAATAAGCGGTAGATCTTTAGGGCGCATGTTTCAATATTGCCAACTTAGTGGCTAAGATTGATCACTGATTCATGTATAAGGTAGTTAGGTTTACTTTTACAAGACTTGGTCGGAGATTGAGAGCCTATATCGAGCCTAATGTCATAGGCCATGATGCCAATATTGGTGTTTTTCTCATAGTCGGGATTGCTGTGCTCGAAGCCATAGGAGGTGGCTGGGCTGACGATGAGGGGGATGATTTTTCCTTGTGGGCTGGTTAAATTATCTTTGAAAAATGCATGGGCATGGCCGCTTAAAATAGCCAAGGTTTGCGGGTGTATGGCTGCAACAACATCAAGATTATTTTCAATGCCTATCTGGGTGAACCACTTGGCACCCAAATTAACCACAGGGTGATGAATTACCACTATGGACCTATATTTCCTGGTGAACTGCTTTAAAGAACTAAGGGCTTTTCTTGCTACGCGACCGGCGCCGAGAGACATGTGAGCTAGGGGTTTTGGGCTAGAATCGACAAAACATAGACTCAAATCATCGCCAAGATGGACATGGCTTTTCACTTGGACTCTACTGCCTTTAAATACTGACTTCATCATAGTCAGGTCATCATGATTACCCGCAATGGCAAAGATTCTGTCGATTGAAGAGTGCGCCTGAACGATTGCTTTAAATTGCGTATATATCTCAATGTTAGGATCGCAAACCAAGTCGCCAGTTAGTAGGAGTATATCGCCATCACCCTGCAGTTCAATTAAGGCTAAAGCACGAATTAAATTATCCCTTGGCTGCGCTTCATCCAGATATAAGTGACAATCACTGACCTGATATATTTTCATTTTACCCTTAAGGTTTTTTTAGTCTTGTATGTCTAGGCCAGTTAAATCGAAGAGATAATTTTCTGAACGATGAGAATATAACTAAGTTCAACCTAAGCCTTATTTTTGCACGCTTTAGCCATCCCTACCAATCTAGATGCTGTTTACTTCTACGACACTATGGTTATTTAACTTAGGCGGTTATCTTGGCAAGGGGCGGATAGTGGTTGGCAGCATTGATGACTTATGGTCTTTTTCGCTGTCGCTTTATACCTATTTAGTTTCGAGGGGGTATCCCCATGGTACATAGGTATTTTATTATCCTTTCAGGTCCATTTTAACCTATCTCATTAGACTATTCGATACCTTGACATTAGCGGAGCCTTAAGTGAATATCGATACAAATTGAAATAAAGCACACTAATAATTAACAGGTTGTTAACCAAGGTTAATGCCTGTCTCTACAGTAAATATATCAAGGGGCAATCTATGTCTTATCGCGCGATCACACTCGCTTTACTGCTCATTTTACCTGCAGCAGTTCACGCTGAAAATTATTCTATCGGTACCGGTGGTCAAAGCGGTATTTATTATCCATTTGGTGGGGCGTTAGCCAAAATTTGGTCTGACAAGATCCCTGGGGTTAATGTAAAAGCGGAAGTGACCGCAGCATCAGTTGAGAACACCATCAAGGTTGTTCGTGGTGACATGATCGCCGGTATTGCCATGGGTAATGTAGTACTCGATGCCTATAAAGGTGAAGGCAAGTTCCGCAGTAAGATGCCAGTTAAGACCTTGTTTGCCCTCTATCCAAATCTGGTACATACCTTGGCATTGGAAAAGTCTGGGATTAAATCTTTAGGCGATCTTAAGGGCAAGCGTATCTCCTTAGGCGCCCCGGCAAGTGGTACAGCGGTAACGGCCGCAGCCTTGCTGGCCTCTGTTGGTATCGATGTGAAGAAAGATATCGATGCGGTTTACTTAAACTACAGCGAGACTACCAATGCGCTAGCTAATGGTCAGATTGATGCAGGCTTTATCGTCGGCGGCCAAGGTGTTGGCGCAGTGACTCAAATTTCATTGACTCATAAGGTCAATATCATTCCTATCTCCGATGCCCAGAGCACAGCCTTTATCGAGAAAAACCCAGCTTATAGTAAGTACACCATACCAGCCGATGTGTACAACAAGGTGGGTGAAGTGTCTACCTTGAGTGTGTGGAACGTGGTTGTCGTTAGCGCCAAGATGAGTGATGAGATGGCTTACAACTTGACTAAGTCAGCATTTGAGAACATGGGCGAAGTGCGTAAAGTAGTTAAGGTTGCAGAAGCGACTACGCCCGAAAATGCCCATCGATTAGCCGGTGTTCCGCTGCATATAGGCGCTCAGAAGTATCTGGATTCATTGGCTCAGTAAGCATATTTCAATTTAATAAATTCAATGGCATGAATGCAAGGGTAGCTTAATGAGCTACCTTTATTTTTTCTGATATATCCTTTTAATTTTTGTTGATGCCTGATGTAGCCGCTTCCTTGTCTAAGCAAGTGATCACCTTGGCATTGACCCATGAGGACATGATATGACCCAAACTAATAATATAACATTAGGTCATGATGAACCTGTACTCGAAGACATTCCTTCAATAGATGTGTGCAGTTCGGCTAGCCTGATTAAAGCTGATCCTTTGCCGAATGAAGGGGTATTCAAGTTACTGGGTTATCTTATTTTGACCTTGGCCGTGTCTCTGTCGGCGTTTCAAATCTGGCAGGGGATCACCTCCACCATTTCGGCGACTTATTTTAGACCCGTGCATCTGAGCTGGGTGCTGGTGCTGATCTTTCTGAATTATCCCTTGATTAGTGACCGATATAATAAGGGCTATTTGCCTGGTCGGGTGTTGGATCTGGCGCTCTGTGGCTTGGCATTGTTTGCCGCCTACCGAATGAGTATCTTTGATTACAACGATATCGATCACTTGCTCTATGGTCTTAAAATGCCAGATTTGCTGGCGGGCAGCGCCCTGCTGCTGCTCTTGATGGAGGGCTGTCGCCGTACTGTAGGCTGGGTGATGGTGCTGATATCTGCGCTATTTTTATCCTACAGTGCCTTTGGTGACATACTGCCCAGCGCGATAGCGACTAAGGGCTATTCGCTGCAAGAGCTTATCCAGTTTCAGATTTATTCTGCAAATGGGGTATTTGGCTCGGCCCTAGGGATAGCGGCCACCACGGTATTTATCTTCGTACTCTTTGGCGCCTTCTTAGAAGTGACAGGTGCGGGAAAATTTTTCATCGATTTATCCTTCTCTATCGCAGGTAAGTATCGCGGCGGTCCTGCAAAGGCCGCTGTATTGGCATCCGCTGGTCTTGGCTCAATCTCGGGGTCGGCGATAGCCAATACTGTGACCACAGGCTCGGTGACCATACCCATGATGAAGCAGCTGGGCTATAAACCTGAGCAGGCGGCGGGAATCGAGGCTGCCGCATCCACTGGCGGGCAGATCATGCCACCTATCATGGGGGCGGGCGCCTTTGTGATGGCGCAGTTTACCGGGGTTCCCTACAGCGAGATCATGCTAGCTTCTATCGCACCGGCTATTCTCTACTTCTTCTGTACCTTACTCTACGTGCACTTGATGGCTTGTAAGTTAAACCTCAAGGCTGTGAGCCGCACCGAAGCGGTGATTTCTGTGATGAAACACGGCGCCCATTATTTGATTCCACTGGGTTTGATCACCGCACTGCTGATGATGGCCTATTCGCCATTGTTAGTAGGTGTTGCCGGTTGTGGGGCAATCTTAGTGACGGCAGCGCTGCGTAAGCACAGTCGTATTGGCTTGAGTCAATTTATTCAGGGGATGAAAAACGGTGCCTTGATGGCGCTGCCTATCTCGGTGGCCTGCGGCGCGGCGGGGATTATAGTCGGCGTAGTGGGCCAAACTGGCATTGGCTTACAGTTCACTCAGTTCGTGATGGAGTTTTCCGGTGGTTACATGCTGGTGGCTCTCGGGCTTATCAGTATCGTCGCCTTGATATTAGGCATGGGATTACCTGTGACCGCGGCTTATATCGTACTCGCCGTGATGGCTGTGCCCATGTTGGGGGACTTTGGTTTGCCCTTACTGACGGCGCACCTCATCATCTTCTGGTTGTCTCAGACCTCAAATGTGACCCCGCCGATTGCACTAGCAGCCTTTGCCGCAGCCGGTGTAGCCAAGGCGAACCCGATGAAATCTTCGGTGGAGGCTTTTAAGCTCGCTGGTGGCCTGTTTATCATTCCTATCATGATGGCTTATACGGATTTGATAAACCCAGAGGCGAGTGTATTGGAGTTTGGTTTTGCTATCGCTCAAACAGCGGCAATCATACTGGCACTAGCAATATCCATCGAAGGATATCTATTGCGACCTCTGTCTAAAATGGAACGTATTATCGCGTTCATGATGGCCCCCTTGATCTTGTTTAACTTTTTCGGCGTCGGCTTTGTGGGAATATTGGTGATATGCGGTCTGATACTTATGCAGTGGAAAAGTCGGGAGCTGGCAGAGGGGACATAACTGGCGAGATAATGAGGTGCCCAAAGATAAGGTGTTTTCGGTATAGCTTCGACAGCCTTGACTAGTCTTATATCCGATAGTATTAGCTTCACTTAACCTAGGCGACAATCATTTAAATCTAAAGGGATTCGTTAATGGGAGATAATATGGCTCGAAGAGTGCTCATCTTTGGTAATTCAGGTTCAGGAAAGTCGACGCTTGCAAAGCGTTTAGCCAGTTCTGATGGCCTAGCCCATTTAGATCTTGATAGTCTGGCCTGGCAGCCCTATGAGCCGCCTAAACCGCCAGAGCGTATGCCGCTTAATGAGTCGGCTTACAAGCTTAAAACTTTTACCCAAGGCAATCAAAACTGGGTTGTAGAGGGATGTTACACGGACCTTTTACAGCTGCTAGTTGGCAATGTCACTGAGTTAATCTTCATGAACTTGCCTGTCGACCTCTGTATCGAGAATGCTAAGCAACGTCCCTGGGAACCACACAAGTACCCTTCAAAACAGGCCCAAGATGCTAATTTATCCATGCTCATCGAATGGATAGCCCAATACGACTTAAGAGATGACACATTTTCGAGGCGGGCTCATGAAGACTTTTACTCTGCATTTCAGGGAAAGAAAACCCGTTATCTCAGTAATCTCAGCTCTACGAGAAACAGCCGAGACATATAGGCAGGCATCGTTAATCATGTGATAAAACACAATGCCTTTTGCTAGCTTCAAATGAAGCTTGAGACAGTTTTTATTTTATTCGCTCAGACCCCTCTGACCACTTTATCCTATTAACTACTAGCTCATCTATATCCCAAAGCTTGTTTTTTACATCTAAAAAGCTAAATCGAAGATATGACTTTCTCGACTGCATAGCCGGTGTGAACGCGGCTGTGACCTTCCGTGACAAGGATGTCACGGCAGAGCCCACAGGGATTGTGCTTGCGGCGAGTCGCAGAAGTGTTTGCACTTAAGCCCACGGCAGGTGATAGATAAACATGAAGCTATGCTTACCAGGCAATAATCAAATACCAAACCAGTACAATGAACCCAACTTAAAAAGATATTTGAAACTTGTTATCCGACAAGTGAGCCAATATAAATAGTGAACTCTACTCACTACAAAGCAGATAATTTTTCTGCTGCTTGCAGCAATGTTTTATCCTCTTTGGCAAAGCATAAGCGAATGACTTTATCACCTGGGGCAGTTTGGTAAAATACGCTCAGTGGGATTGCAGCTACGCCAATTTCTTTGACTAGATATTCACAAAATGACATGTCGTCTAGCCCTGAGATCTCGGAATAATCTAGCAGTAAAAAGTAGGTGCCTTCGCTGGGTAAAATCGTAAAGCGGCTATTTTGCAGCGCATTAACTAGCACGTCTCTCTTGTGTTGATAAAAAGCTGCCAGAGCTGTGATATGTTCAGGCTCTTGGGCCAGCATATCTGTTAACGCCAGTTGCGCTGGGGTGAAGCTTGAAAAGGTGACATATTGGTGAATCTTCCTAAACTCTTGCGTCAGCATCTTAGGAGCTACGCAGTAACCCATCTTCCAGCCAGTGCAATGGAATGTCTTGCCAAAACTGGAGATCACAAAAGCGCGTGAAAAAAGTTCAGCATCGGTCAATATACTGATGTGGGGCGTGTTGCCAAAGATGATATGTTCATATACCTCATCACTTATTATCAGCAAATCATGTTCGATCACCAGTGCTTTTAATTCATCAAAATCAGCTTGTTTTAACGTTTTTGCGCTGGGGTTATGAGGCGTGTTGATGATAATTCCGCGGGTTTTGTCTGTGATAGCTGCCGCTACCAGCTGCCAGTCTATAGCATAATCCGGTGCCAGCATTGGGATATGCACCGCACGGCCTCCGGCCAGTTCAATGGCGGGTTTATAGGAATCATAGGCCGGATCGAAGATTATTATTTCATCTCCTGGATGGGTGATGGCCTGTATTGTGACAAACAAGGCTTCGGTCGCTCCCGAAGTTACCGTTACCGTATCATTTGGGTTTACATCTATGCCGTATTGACGGCCTATGAGGCAGGCAATTTGAGCCTGTAGTGGTGCAAGTCCAGGGGAGGGAGCGTATTGATTAAAACCTAGATCGCAGTATTTGGCCAAGCCTTGCTTCAATAGCTTAGGGGCATCGAACTCGGGGAAGCCTTGAGAGAGGTTAATGGCCTGGTATTGGTTTGCCAGCCCTGTCATATAAGTAAATATGCTAGTGCCAAGGTTCGGTAATTTACTGCTGTGATCTAAGGTGCTCAATGGGAGTTTCTCCGTAGGTAAACCACTCTGGTTAGTCAGTATTCTCTGCTTTGTAATCTAATCTTATTCTAAATTACCTATATTTGATATTAGTAAAGTAAGCCAGTCAAACACGGCAACTTTGCTCGCAAGTGTCCTGTAATCCCTGCAAGCCCTGCAAGCCCAATGAAACCAATCGAAGATAATATTTGTAACTTGTGATTCAACAAGTGAACACGCTTTTGTCTAAAAATGAGTGACTAGCCAGTAAAACTAAAATCGAAGATGCACCTTTTCGAAGCCATAGCAGGTGTGAACGCGGCTGTGACCTTCGACATCAGGGATGATGTCGCAGAGGCTATAGGGATATACTCGCGCCGTGTCGCAGAAGTGTTTGCACTTAAGCCCACGGCAGGTGATAGATAAACATGAAGTTATGGTACTTAGTACGCTAGCAAGTACCCGTTAAACCCAATGAACCCAATGAACCCAATCAAAAAAGATATTTACTACTTGTTATCAGACAGGTTAAGCCTATTTGTTATCTAACAAGTCAGTCAGACTGAGGTTTTAATTGCCTTAGCCAAGGAAAACAAGCCATTGGTGCGTGATGGGCTGAGTTGTCCGGTTAAGCCTAATCGGTCGAAGTAGGCATCAATATCGAACGCCACTATCTCGTCGGCGCTTTTACCGTTACAGGCGGTGAGCAATAGCGCGACCAGACCTTTGACTATGCGAGCATCGCTGTCGGCGAGATAGTAGGAAAAGGACGGGACAGGCATAACTTTATCTAAGCGTAATATCACTCTGATTCAAAATAGAAGTGCGCTAGGTTTCCACGGAGAACACAGAGGTAGAGATGAAGATGGCCAAAGGATTGAGCTGTTGTCTTTCTCCGTGGCCCTTGGTGTCTTTCGTGGTGAATTGATTTGGTTTAGTTTTTTAAATATCTTTTGAATGAGAGCGAGTGCTCTAGCTTATCTATGTCCCAAAATGAGTTACTAACCAAGAATCTTAAATCGAAGAGATGACTTTCTCGACTACATAGCAAGTGTGAACGCGGCTGTGACCTTCCGTGACAAGGATGTCACGGCAGAGCGCCCATGGATGGGTTCACAGCGTGTCACAGAAGAGTTTACACATACCTCGCCGGGCAGGCGTTAGATAACAGTGATGCTATGGTACTTAGCAAACTAATCAAATAACTAACCAACCCAATGAACCCAATCAAAAAAGATATTTACTACTTATTATCAGACAGGTTAAGCCTATTTGTTATCTAACAAGTCAGTCAGACTGAGGTTTTAATTGCCTTAGCTAAGGCAAACAAGCCATTGGTGCGTGATGGGCTGAGTTGTCCGGTTAAGCCTAATCGGTCGAAGTAGGCATCAATATCGAACGCCACTATCTCGTCGGCGCTTTTACCGTTACAGGCGGTCAGCAGTAGCGCGACCAGACCTTTGACTATGCGGGCATCACTGTCGGCGAGATAGTAGTGCTTGCCGTCTATTTCACTATGATAGAGCCAGGCATTACTCTCACAACCCCTAACTTGGGCTTGCTCCACACGAAACTCATCTTCGAGCTTAGATAAGGTCTTGCCTAAGAGCATTATCTGACGATAGCGCTCCTGCCAGTTATTGGCATTTTCGAATTTAGGCAGTATCTCACTGGCATCGAGTTTAAGGGCTAAAAATACCTCTGTGGCGGGTTTTGCTGCTGAACTCATAAATGGCCCTGAATTAGTTACCTTGAATGATGTTTAAATAACATGCTAGAACTTAGAACTTAGAACTTAGAACTTAGAACTTAGAACTTAGAACTTAGAACTTAGAACTTATAGCTTATTTCGTTAGTCTAACAAGATCTCTTTTACCGATTTTAGCGCCTCTATAAAGCGATTGATATCTTCTTTACTGGTATAGACACCTATGGATGCTCGGCAGCAGCCCTTGATAGCTAAACTCTGCATCAGAGGCATGGCACAGTGGTGGCCACAGCGGACTGCGATCCCTTGCTGATCCAGTAAGATCCCTACATCCTGATGATGTTCATCGGCCAAGTTAAAGGCGACGGCGCCGATATTGTTTTCACTGGCACCGTAGAGCTTAATGTCGCCTAGATTAGCTAATTGAGTTTGCAGGTAAGCCAACAGCTCCTGCTCCCGTTGAGCAGTCTCAGCTTTAGGCAGATTTTGTATAAACTTGATGGCTGCACCAAGCCCTATAACCTCGGCTATGGGCGGCGTTCCAGCCTCGAGTCTGTTGGGTAAGATATTAAACTCGGTAGCATCGAAACTGACAGTCTTGATCATCTCGCCGCCAGTCATCATAGGCTCGAGCTTATCGAGAATATCGAAACGGCCATAGAGCACACCTATCCCGGTAGGGCCATACATCTTGTGGCCGGAGAACACATAAAAATCACAATCTATGGCCTGTACATCTATCTCCAGATGGGCGATAGCTTGAGCTCCGTCGACTAAGGTAATAGCACCTGCGGCCTTGGCCTTAGCGACCAATTGATTCACTGGGTTAAGAGTGCCAAGTGCGTTGGAGACATGGCATAGAGCGACTATGGCAGGCTTTTCCTTGAGCAGTGCTTCATAAGCCAATTCATCGAGTCGACAATCCTCTGTGAGCGGGATGGGCTTGATGATGGCGCCGCTGCGCTTAGCGAGTTCTTGCCAAGGGACGATATTGGCATGATGGGCGGCGGTGTCTATTAAGATGATATCGCCAGCTTGAGTCTGATTCATCAGGCCATGGGCGACCATATTAATCGATTCTGTGGTGCCGTGGGTGAAGATAATCTCTTCACGGCGACTGGCCTTGATAAAGCCTGTTAACTGATCGCGCACCGCCTCATATTGAGAGGTGGCTCTGGACGATAGTTGGTGGGCGGCCCGGTGAACATTAGCGTTATCTTTATGATAATACTGAGTCATTGCATCTATGACACATTTGGGTTTCTGGCTGGTTGCTGCCGTGTCCAGATAACACAGAGGGTATCCCTCTAAGGTCTGCTCGAGTGTAGGAAATTGAGCACGCAGCTGGGGAAAGTCCATTGTTCGGGTCCGGTAGTTCATCGGGTAAAAAGGCTATTAGATCTTCGGAGATTTAGGCGGCTAATGCAAGTGGCTTTTTAGGTGGATTATCTGCATGGCTTACTTGCGCATCTTGGTGGCATTTTTTAGCAATCTTTTCAGGCCATCTTTTGCTAGAGTTTGCCATAGACGAATGATACCTAGGAAGTGAAAATGCAATCGAAAGCGCATTGGGAAAAGGTTTACTCAAGCAAAGATGAAGCTGAGGTCAGCTGGTTTCAAGAACATGCCAAACTCTCATTGAAATTGATCCAGAATTCCGCTGTAAACAAAAATGCCTCAATCATAGATGTTGGCGGGGGAGCCTCTACACTGGTCGACGATCTCTTAGGTAATGGCTATCGCAATCTCACTGTATTGGATCTTTCTGCAGCGGCGCTCGCCAAAGCTCAGAATCGACTGGGCGAGCAAGCGTCGAATGTGACTTGGCTTGAGGCAAATGTGATTGAAGCCCAATACCCTCACCATGGCTATGATGTCTGGCATGATCGGGCTGTATTTCACTTTCTTAATACTCTTGAAGAACGTCAGGCATATGTGAAAGCCGTGCTGCATGCAGTCAAGCCCGGCGGTTTAGTTATCGTGGCCACTTTTGCCGAGAATGGCCCTACCATGTGCAGTGGCCTTCCCGTAAAGCGTTATAGCGCCGATGAACTCCATGAAGAGTTTGGCGAACCTTTCTCTTTGCTCGGCCATGAGAAGGAGTCCCACCAAACCCCCAATGGCAGCGAACAGCATTTCGTTTACTGCTTCTGTAGAAAGTTAGTCTAGGGATTTATGGGACTCTTTATCTTAAGGGCAGGGCAGTCGATAGGTTTGTGCCAGTTCATCTAGCCTTACCATTAGCTCTGGAGAAATACAGGTGTTGATGCTGTCGATATTCTCTTTTAGCTGTTTAAGGCTGGTGGCTCCTATGATGTTTGAGGCGACAAATTTACGTGAAGTGACGAAGGCTAATGACATCTGCGCAGGGCTTAGCTTGAATTCATGAGCAAGTTCTACATAGGCCTTGGTGGCATCGAGTGCGATTTGTGTCCCGGTATAACGTGAGAAGCGCTTAAACAGGGTGAGTCTGGCGTTTTCAGGCCATTTATTGTCTAGGTATTTTCCTGTTAGTGCGCCAAATGCCAAGGGAGAGTATGCCAGCAAGGGGACATCTTCGCGGTGGCTAATCTCTGCCATGCCCACCTCAAAACTGCGGTTGAGCAAACTATAGGGGTTTTGCACGCTGATCACCTTAGGCAAATCATGCTTCTCGGCGATCTCTAGGTATTTCATCAAGCCCCAAGGGGTTTCATTGGAGACGCCGATATAACGGATTTTTCCTGCCGTAACTAAAGAGGCCAAGGCTTCCAGGGTCTCTATGATAGGAGTCTGCTGCTCGTTGTCATCCTGCTGTTGGTAAGATAGCTCGCCGAAGAAGTTAGTATTTCTGTCTGGCCAGTGGATCTGATACAGATCTATGGTGTCGATCTGCAGTCGCTCCAGGCTGGCGTCGACGGCTTGATGAATATTGCGCCAGTCTAGAGCCATATTAGGACGTATGTAGTCACTCTTAGGGCCTGGTGCGGATACTTTAGTGGCTATGACTAACTTATCTCTGTTACCCGTTTTCTTAAGGTAGTGACCAATAATTCTCTCACTCTCGCCTTGAGTTTCAGCCTTAGGAGGAACCGGATACATCTCGGCGGTGTCGATAAAGTTGATGCCTTCCCCTATGGCATAATCTAGCTGAGAGAAAGCCTCGGCTTGGGTGTTCTGCTCACCCCAAGTCATGGTGCCTAAACAGAGTTCACTGACTTCAAGGTTGGAATGTGGGATACGACGATATTCCATATAATCTCCACTGTTATTTTAGCTGATTATTATTGGCTCAATGCCGGGTTTACTATCATTCGAAGCTAACAAGCTTTCAGAGGAAAGACTAGGGAAATAAAGATCTTAGTTCCTATTTTTAGATTTCAGACTCTTGGCTTTAGGAACTAGAATCTTTATAGCTTTAACAACATGGGCATCTCACTGCCATGGTGTCCGCTATCTCCCTGATGTGTGTCTAGATGCGTGCCTAGATGAACGTCCAGATGCTTAAATCCCATAGACTCATACAGTTTCACCGCTTCACTCAGCTTGGCTGTGGTTTCCAGGTAACAGGAGTTAAACCCTTGCTCGCGGGCAAAATCCAGGGCCAGATAAGCTAGGCGTTTAGTAAATCCTTTGCCTCTAAGTGCTTGGCTAAAATACATCTGCTGTAGTTCACATACCCTTTCCTGGCTTTCTGGGTTTGTTTCCCCTGTAATCACTAGAGGCGCTATTCCTGCGCCACCGAAAATCTCCCCCTCTTTCTCTATGACCCAATAACAGGCATCACTCCCTTGGTATTGTTCACTGAGGGTGTCTAAGTTGGGATTCCCTACGCTGTCATTTTTATCCGAGGTGAGGCCATATTCTGCCGAGACCGTTCGAATGACTTCGGCCATAGGGGCATTATCTTCTGAGGTCATCTCCCTAAGCTCATATTCCTGCTGCAGCCGAGAATGATGAATAGCTTTGTGATATAGGGTCATAGCTGTCTCAATCTGCTGGGTTTCAAAGGGAGATAACTGGCATAAGATCTCATCGAAGATGATGTTTTGCTGGTGATCTAACTTTTGCAGTAATTTACGTCCCTGGGGAGTTAGGTGAGCCAGTAGGCTACGGCTGTCTCTGGGATTACTCTTGGTATGAGCAAATCCCTTTTCAACCAAATGACTGAGGGCGCGACTGGCGTTGGACTTATCTATATTGAGGATTTGCGCCAATTTTTTTATCGATATTGCGCCCCGGCTGACTTCGATAAGTGCATGAGCCTGAACCGGAGATAGAGGAAGGTCGCCACAGGCTGAATTAAGCATGCCGAGTTGTCGCACAATATGGCGGGATATGGTTCTAAGTTCTGAACCTGTTTGATTGCCTAGTTTATTATCTTTTGTCATGCCCTGTTCCTGCCATTTATCTTGTTTGAGGTGACATAGGTTATCTGGGTCAGAAATAGCCTAGCAGCTCATGTCGAGCCGACTTGTGTCACTAAGAAAATATGGTTGCAACTTACATCTAACTTAGGGGGCGATTGAGAAAAATGCAAGTAGAGGTTAATGGCTTTGAGTGCCAAAACAAGTTTTGCTGTTTATTGATGAGCAGGCAAGCAATTGATAAGGGACGTCGATTGCTTGCCTTATAAAAAGAGATAGTAACTGGGCCTTTAATCGAGATAAAGTTCAGGATTTAGCATGGGGGCCATGGCTAAGATTAATGCCTGAGTATAGGTACTCTCTCTGGTGGCGTGTCCTTGGGTCAGTAGGCCTATGGCACCGCCTTGTTGTTTAATGTTGTTAGTGTTGAATAATCTATCCATCACATCTCCCAACTCCTCACCGGCAAGCAATGATTTATAGATAGATTGAGATATGGGCAGTTGGGCACTACGTCCAACTGAAAGTTGGCTCTGGGTAGCAATAACTGTGTAGGCAAAGGTGGCTGGCCCGTATTCGAAATTATCGACACCGCCTTCCATTGCGATAAAGAGTTCGGCGATAGGCTCTCCATCAGCTTGCTGCGCTGCTTTAGCGGAAAATTCTCGGCAATATTTAACTCGGTTTATGGCGCCTTCACGGGTTTCAACATCTGTCATGGGTTGGTCTGGTACGCCTGACGGGGCGTGCATGCCATTACATTCTATATCGATATCTGGAAACAGTTGGCAGATGGCGACTCTGGCAGCGTTTACTTTTACCGGGTTTTTCGACCCGACTAATACTCTGATCTTCTTTAATTTCGTTATCTGTTGCATTTTATTATTCATTCCAATCAACCTGAGATGATTATACCTAAATTATGCCTACTTTATTACGGGGGCGTCTTAAGTTAGCTGGTGAATATGTGTACGGCGTCTTATCAGACTCAGACTCAAACTAGGCTTAGAAAAATTGATGGTAGATCTAGCTCACTTTCTGGTTGTTGTTAAATATCGAGTGGATCACCTTTACTCCCTTGGTCGAGTCAACTAAAAAGCCTGTGACCTGATTCATGTTTTCCTAGGCTTATGCTGGTGCACCTATCAGAGTGGAGCTTGTTTGTGATGGTTGTCACTGCGGCGTCGTCTTGGGTAATTTTTCTAATATCACTAAAAGGTGATACATGTGTAACTTATGTTAATTTATCGGTTATTTAGGTTGAGTTAGCTAAGTGTAAATAAAGATTCTCTTTTCGGTAACTTAGATCTGGATCACATTATTAACTTGTTTTTGGATTTGATTACGAAATTCCATTCCAGATCAATTTTTCAGGGGTTGAGATCTATACTCTGGCCTTGAAATTTGCTGCTACTTGCCTTTTAAAATGTTTTTAGGTGAAGTGGTATTTAGAAAACCAAGGTGTAGAACACCTCAAAGGTAATGTTTATGCAGAAAGAAACGACCGTCTCTCAAGCCAATGATACTCAGCTCAATGGAGCCGAGACCCAAGTAAATCCAGCCGTTAGCCTGGGGTGGACACGTAAAGATACCACTTGGATGTTGAGTCTGTTTGGTACAGCTGTTGGTGCCGGTATTCTTTTTCTACCTATTAACGCCGGTATGGGCGGTTTCTGGCCGCTGGTTATGATGGCTGTGATCATAGGTCCAATGACTTATCTAGCCCATCGCGGCTTGTCACGTTTTATCTGCTCCTCGCAGAAGCCAGGCAGTGATATTACCGATGTAGTGGAAGAATACTTTGGTGTGAGTGCCGGTAAGGCGATTACCTTGCTCTATTTCTGCGCCATTTTCCCCATTGTATTGATCTATGGTGTTGGTATTACCAATACAGTAGACAGTTTTATCGTTAACCAACTCGGTATGGCATCACCTCCTCGTTGGTTACTATCGGGCTTGCTCATCACAGCTATGATGTCCGTGATGGTTTCTGGTGAGAAGTTGATGCTGAAGGTGACTCAGTTCCTGGTTTATCCTCTGGTGGGTATTTTAGTCTTCATGTCCTTGTATCTTATTCCAAGTTGGAAAATGGATGCCTTGATGCAAGTCCCTTCTACGGGTGACTTTCTGGGGACTGTCTGGTTAACCATTCCAGTATTGGTGTTTGCATTTAACCATTCTCCTGCAATTTCTCAGTTCTCTGTGGCGCTCAAGCGTGAACATGGTAAAGATGCATCAAAGAAAGCCGATGTGATACTGCGTAATACCAGTATGATGTTAGTCAGTTTCGTTATGTTGTTTGTGTTCTCTTGTGTGCTCTCTCTGAGTCCGGAGCAACTTGCCGAGTCTAAGGCGCAAAACTTACCGATCCTTTCTTACCTAGCTAACGTTCACTCAAGCGATTTTGTCAGCTACTTCGGTCCTATCATTGCTGTGATTGCCATTGTTTCCTCTTTCTTCGGCCACTACATGGGCGCGACTGAAGGCATAAAAGGCATCATCAATAAGCAACTGCGTAGCAGTAATAAGCAAGTTTCAGAAAAGAAAATAGACAGGTTTATTCTTGTATTCATGTTTATCACCATCTGGGGTGTGTCCATCATCAACCCTAGTATCTTAGGCATGATTGAGGCGCTGGGTGGTCCAGTAATCGCCGCGATTCTTTATCTGATGCCTATGTACGCTATCTACAAGGTACCAGCACTTAAGGCATACCGAGGCCGTATCAGCAATATCTTCGTTGTCGTTGCGGGTCTATTAGCTATGACGGCAATTTTGTTCGGTATGTTGTCTTAATCTCCCTTAGGTTCTCCTCTATATAAGATCAAGTTTTGGGTCAGTTTCATCTTTGGGACTGACCCTTCTTCATTTAGCCTTCCCCTCAGGAATAAGAGGTAAATTATGTTTAGCGCATTTGAAATATTTAAGATAGGCGTGGGTCCATCGAGCTCCCATACTGTCGGGCCGATGAAGGCCGCCAAAGAATTTGTCGATGAGTTACGTCAACGTGATGAGCTAGAGTCTGTCACTCGTATTAGTGTCGATATTTATGGCTCACTCTCGTTAACCGGAAAAGGCCATCATACTGATATTGCCATCTTGATGGGTTTGGGGGGCAACAGCCCTGCTAATGTCGATATTGACTCCATTCCTGCCACTATCAGTGAGATTGAGCAGAGCTCGAGTCTCTTGTTAGGTAAGGAGGCACACAGGGTAGATTTTCCACAAGATGCAGTGACTTTTCATAAGCATGCATTGGAACTCCATGAGAATGGCATGTCGATTCATGCCTGGCTTGGTGATGAGTGCTTGTTTAGTAAGACCTATTATTCAACTGGTGGCGGTTTTATTGTCGATGAAGAGCATTTTGGCCTAACGGCGGATAATGACGTCTCTGTGCCTTATCCTTACGCCTACGCATCTGAGTTACTCGAGCAGTGTACCCAGGCGGGTATGAGTATCAGTGACTTGATGATGGAAAATGAGAAGGTGTTTAATAGTGAAAAGGCCATCTATGAAGGCTTCGGTGCCATATGGGATGTGATGCAATCCGGCATAAAGAGAGGCTGCCAGACCGAAGGTGTCCTCGAAGGGCCACTACGAGTTCCAAGAAGGGCTCCAGATCTACACCGTCAATTGCTGGCTAATGATAGGCTTGCCGTCGATCCTATGGTCGTTATCGACTGGGTGAATGTGTTCGCTCTGGCTGTCAGTGAAGAGAATGCGGCCGGTGGACGTGTGGTGACCTCTCCGACGAATGGAGCAGCAGGTATTATTCCCGCTGTGATGGCTTATTACGATAAGTTTATTCAACCTATGGGTGAGCAAGAATACACCCGCTTTTATCTAGCAGCTGCTGCGATAGGCTCACTCTATAAACGTAACGCATCGATTTCAGGTGCCGAAGTAGGCTGTCAGGGGGAAGTCGGTGTAGCTTGCTCTATGGCTGCCGCTGGTTTGGCTGAGATCATGGGGGCTAGTCCCTCTCAGGTGTGCATTGCTGCCGAGATTGGCATGGAGCACAACTTAGGATTAACCTGCGATCCAGTAGGGGGCCAAGTGCAGGTACCTTGTATCGAACGTAACGCTATTGCCGCTGTAAAGGCGATTAACTCGTCGCGTATGGCGATGCGCCGTACTAGCGAGCCCAGAGTCAGCTTAGATAAGGTGATAGCAACCATGTATGAAACTGGCAAGGACATGAACGTAAAATACCGTGAAACCAGCCAAGGTGGTTTAGCCATCAAGGTAATGAGTATTTGTGCTTAGATAAAATATTCGAGGAAAGGCCATCATGAGATGGTCTTTTTTTTGCCTAGGATATTGATGATGCATCAGCTACTAAATTTTATGATGAGTGCTAGAGAAGGAGAAGGTGATAGCAAGCGTCTATGTTATGAAACTGGCAAGGGCATGAAGGTTAAATACCGTGAAACCAGCCAAGGTGGTTTAGCTATTAAAGTAATGAGTATTTGTGCTTAAAAGATAGTTTCGAGGGCGACCTTAGGTCTTCGAGAGCGGCTGGAAAGCGCCTTCGAGAGCGTGACTTCGTCACTGCGAGGGCTATACGGCCTTAGGGAAAAGATGAGTCAAAAGCGACAAGCTCTTGCTTGTTGCTTTGCTTATTCTCGTTTTCTCGCAGCGAAGCGTTCGCTCTCGTTACTTCTCTTCGTACATTAAATAGTAACTCTGCTCCATGCCCAAGGCTTGATAGGTTTGTTGCGCCTTGGTATTTTCCTGCTCCACGTAGAGTCTGAAACTTGCCGCGCCACCATTCTGTGCTGCTATGGTTTTCACTTGCTGGTACAGTTTTCCATAGATACCCTGGCGGCGATTCTCCGGACGAATATAAACACTCTGGATCCAGTAGTAATTTAGCGCGCGCCAATCGCTCCATTCGAAGGTAACCATCAGAGAACCCACTATCTCGCCTTCGACTTCGGCGACTAGATAGAAGCCTTTTTCTGGCTCAGAAAGTAGAGCATTTACCCCTTTTGTCAGTAGGATTTCATCCAGTGACAGGTTTTCGGTTTCCAATGCCATGGCTTGGTTGAATCGAACCAGTGCTGCCAGATCCGATTGCTGACCTTTTCTTAATTGCACACTTGATTGAATATTTGATTTTTCATTTGATTTTACACTTGAATGCATCTTGGTCAGGCTCCATTTTTTGCAGATACTTTAGCATGTCATCGCGCTTTATTTGACGAATAATGTATGAATTTTTATTGGGCTAAAGCCCCCTGGATTTGTTGAGCATCTTTACGGCATTATTGTTTGTTTATTGAGAGTAACTAGATAACACAAGCTCCACCTTATTCACTTAATATAAAGAGGTAAAGGTCAAAATTTGCAGCCAAAACAAGCCTGAAAGGTCAATCCCCCTAACTCTGCTAGACTTTTACTATTGGCTCAGGAGAAGTTGGCTCAAGAGAAGTCGACTTAAGAGAAAGAGGCGTCTATGGCATCGGTCAGACATAAATATCGTGTTCATCGGCTAGGGAGCAAGTCTTCTGCCTATTGTTATGTGAGTTATAGAAGAAAAGGTGAGGACTTACAGGCATTATTCAGGAGAACGGCGGCTAATCAAGATAGACTCATTGTGCAAGAGCGAATAGGTATCCATAGTAAGCATGTTAAATGCGCCAAGCTTGAGTCTAGTAATCTTGAGGCTAGTAACCTTGAGAAAAAGAAGCTGATTCACTTTGTACTTACCCTTATTACTTTCGGTGCTTGGGGCCTTGTTTGGTGGTGGTTAATCTTAAAGTCTGAAGGCAAAGCGGACCAGCTATTTCGTGGGTTTGACGATGCTTATTGGAGTTACCTTATCGAGCGGGAGCAGCCTCCTGCATCACTGCATAAAATTAAAATCGATCAAGAGGCTAAGACTGGATACTTCGATGCTTGAGTTTGATGCTTGTTCTAACTGGCTTAAGCTAGGTATAGGTATAGGTATAGGTATAGGTCTAGTTTGACAGATAAAAAAACCGCCCTTTGGCGGTTTTTTACCAGCATCACTTTACCTGTTATTCATTCTGGCAGTCTGTCAGCTGATAAAATGGCTTCAGATCTTACTCAATACAAATTGAGTTTTACCATTGGCATCTTTCAATACCAGCTTACTCTTGGCGATTTGACCTGAGGTTACCTCGAGCATGGATTTCATGACTCTTTGCTCCTGATCCATCAAGGCATCGACACAGGCTTTCATCGTGCTACCAGTAGGTGAAAGTGTGATTGATGAGCCTTGGAGGGAGTATTCGCCAAAGAAGCTATTACAACTATTATTACCGCTGAGTTTGCCATCATGACTGAAGATGAGTTGAGCCGGACTGTAATCCATCACAGGCTGACCAGCGACGGCTTCTATGTGCCAAGTTCCAGCTAGTTCTTTTTCCATAGGCTCAGGCTCTGCTGTACTTTGACAGGCGGATAATGCGAAGAATGTAGCGGTGATTAAAAAAGATTTTAAAGACATTACAGAGATCCAAATAATTTTATGCTTATATTGTGGCAAGTTTGGAACAAGATAAAAAGCGAAAACTTGATATAAGGGCACAAAGTGTAATGAAAGCTATAAAACGATTACATTGGCTAGGCTTACTCATGTTTCTTAGTGGTACTGCAGCCTATTTGTTTACAGATTCGACACAGGTGATTAGCGTCTAGCTTGATTGGACTGGGTTTAGTCATGATGTCATTGCCCATTGTAATCTTTATACAATGGGCAAGAGAGCAGGAACAAAAGCAAGATTAGTCCTATGGATATAATAATCAGACTAGGGCTATCTGGTTTTTTTATCTAGTCCGAGTCGATTCAGGTTTAGACTCTTGTTAGCTTGTTCTTGCATAGGTCGCAGGTCGATTTGAGTATCTGGGGTGAAGTAACTCTGTCCTGTGACCAAGTTTAATTTCTCACCTTCTTTGGCAAACTGTTTCTTCAGTCTAAGTACCAGAGAGTCGAGGTTTGACTCATTATCGATAAAACAAAGAATAATAAATTGGTTATGACTTATCCTTGCCGATACATCTGCATCTCTTAAACAGTTATTAATTATTCTGGCGACTATGCGTAGCATCTGCTCATTGGATTCTGTTTCTACTTCTCCCGCCTCATCGCAAAGAGTTTCGACTAAGATTATGCCCGCATGAGAGCCAAAACGTCGACTCAGACTCAATTGTCTTGGTGCCATCAGGCTGAAACCATATTGATTAAGCATGCTGGTCTGTTCGTCTTGCACCGATAGTATCTGCACTTTCATCATCAAGAATAGATGCTTAAGTTCCGCTTGAATTAAAGATTTTGTTGTTTCGACTAGAGGGGCGAGACGTTCTTGAAATTTATTCTGATGAGGATCGCAGATCAATATACAACCAAAGAGTTCACCATCCGGCCAGTAAATTAATTGACATATCAGATGTTGAAACTGTGACAGGCTAGAAGTAAATTCATTTCCTTCCACATGAAATTGGCCATAACCGCTCTGAGATTGAATCAGCTTTAATAATGGGGCATCGAAAAATGTAGTTCCTGCACTAAGGTCGTAATCTTGGCTCTGCTGAGTGCAAACGACTTGAAAGCTATTTTCGGCTAATTGCAATATCAGGCTCGTTTGTGAACGATAGAAACTGGTTAATAGATCCATTTGTTGCTGCCATCTTGGCAAGCTGATAGCTGGATGATCTTGTTCTCTTAGCCAGAGTCGGTGATGATTGCTTTGGGCTAGCATGAGACTTCTCTCTTAGAATTTTATCTGAGTTAAGGGATTCTTATCTGATCTAAAATAATGCTTATCTGTGACGAGAGTGATTAAATTAGTACTACTCAGAGTTTGGTTTGTTCTTACGCTAGTTAGCATACTTAATTTCAAAGGTTAATAGAATGTAACTGGGCGTGTTATTTTCAGAACAGAGTGTTCCGCTATAACTATGACAAGAACTAGATGCTTATGTGTTTAGGTCGGCAATCCGGTTTGAGAAGTAAGTTGTTACGCTTATATGGGGAGTGTCATTTTCAGGTTTCAGCGGGGGCTTCAAGTTTGGCTGCTTGGGCTGCCAACTTAATTTTTTCAGATTTCAGTCCTTGTTTTGATGCTTCAAGCATTGGGGCGAGTTTAAGTGTCGAGTCAGGCGTGAAATAGTTGCAGCTTGAGTCAACTTTAAGTTGATCGTTTTGTTGAAAAATTAACTTGTCGACACGCTTACTTATGTGGAGAAGATCTCTCTCTGAATCGACAAATACCAGTACCACAAACAGATTGTCATCGTAGTGGGCCGCAATATCGGCTGTTCTTATTGTATCCTGAATGATGCTTCCCAATAACCTATGATGCTTTTCTTCTATGTGCTCTATGGTGTGGGCAGAGTAGAGTTCGAAAAAAATGATACCTGCATGGGCACCGAAACGTCGGCCTAAGCTAAGTTGTCTGGGCGCCATCATAATAAAGCCATATTGATTCAACATGCCAGTTTCTCTGTCACGCATAGATAAGGATTCTATTCTTTGTGTTTGGCAGTATAGAGTCAGCTCTTGTTGAAGTAATACTTGAAAAGGTTCCAACATAAATGAATTCGATGCAGCTGTGGATTTTTCGGCATTCAATACGCAGATACATCCGAAATGTGTGCCATCTGGCCAGAGAATAGGACGGGTCAATAAGTTTTCGGCTTGATTGAACTCTTCATGTAGATCTACGTGATCATGATTGGTTAAATCGATATTTAAACCATCGGGCAGTGAGCGTATCAAGCGTTGAAAAATTTTATGACCTCTATCGAAGCTAGTACCGGTAGTAAACTGTCTGGACTGGCTAATCGAGCTAACGATAACTTCAAAACTGGTGCCAGTTTCTTGGATGATAAATACCACATTAGCTTCATAATAACGTTTCATTAATTCGCACTGGTGCATCCAGCGAACTAAGTTTAGCTGGGTATTATCACTTTCTAGTAAGCTAATACTGGTATCGATAGTTTCAGGGAGCATGGGAACCTAGATAAGTCATCTCGTTATTGGGTTAATTGTGGTAGTCAGAACGTCATTATGCAAATGGATGACGTGTTTGGGCATTTTCAGACAGCGGATAATTAGCCTAGGACAGTGGGGTATTAGTATATAATCGGGCTAATTTGTTTATTTATCATTGAAAGATACAGGCATCATGAAAATCAGACTAGCCCATATGGGTGATCTCAAGCAGTTGGTAAAGCTTGAACGACTACATCTCAATGATGAGCTTAGTGACGGCTCGCAAGCTCATGCGTTAGATGGACAAGCTTTTGGAGAGGCTGAGCTAAGGCAATTGATTGACTCTCATTGGATCTGTGTTGCTGAGCGCGAGGCAGACGCTCTCGATGGACACCAGGGCGAGATAGTGGGTTATGTTATTGCCGGTGCTTGGTCATTTTTTGAATCATGGCCTGTGTATCGACATATCCTCAAAAGATTAAAAGAATTTAGTCTTGGCGGGATTAAGCTAACTAAGAGTAATTCATGTCAATATGGTCCTATCTGGATTAAGCAGGAGTGTCGTGGCCAAGGAATTTTTGAGGCTCTGGTCACTGAGATTAGAACTCATGTTCAAGCTAAATTCCCCTTTATGCTTACCTTTATCGCCGAAGATAATATGGCTTCATTCTCAGCACACACCAATAAAGCATCGATGCAGGTGTTAGATTTTTTTACCTTCGATGACAGAGATTATTATCTGTTGGCCTTGTCTACTTGAGCTTATGAGCAAAACTCAAGCAGCTGAATTGACCTCCATTGGGCTTGCCATTATGAATTCGACAACAGACAAACAAGTATTACAGCGAGTGCAAAAATTAGTCGCGCCCTACGGCGGGGAGTCTCTGTCGGCTTTCGACAATATGAAGTTAGTTGTTGCCGTTATAGCCGCAGATGGCAAGAGTGGGTCAGACGATTCAGTAAATCATCAAGCTAGCATTGCCTATGAAGTAACTCCGCATAGGGAGGATGATTCTGAAACTGATGGGGATCAAAGCAAACAAGCATTTTACTGTGTGCAATGGCAAGGTCTGTGGATACATTGTGGCCTTACTAATGATTACAGCGCGTCGATTCAGCTGTTAAGTCATGATGGCAAGTTGCGGCCCATTAAACAGTCAGGCCTATCTGATAATAATGAGCATGCTATTGGTGAAGGTACACTGGGTATTATCGATATAGAAGCATCTTGCTTGAGGGAAGTGAATCTAGCTGTGATATCCCTGCAACAAATTGAATTTATGTGTATGGAGTATGCACATTTTGACCATTGCTAGATGACCTCCTGATGCTCGGCAAAGAAATCTAGAATGACAACAGCTTTATTCAGGACATAAAAAAACCGCCATTTGGCGGTTTTTAGGGTTTAACAGTCGCTAGACTGGCTAAACAAATTTATATCTTAGCAGCTGATTTCAGTGCTTCGGCTTTATCGGTACGTTCCCATGGGAACTCATTACGACCGAAGTGACCGTATGCCGCTGTAGATTGATAGATTGGGCGAGCCAAGTCTAGCATCTCAGTCAGTCCATATGGACGTAGGTCGAAGTGCTCACGTACCAAGGCTATAAGTAGCTCTTCAGATACCTTGCTAGTGCCGAACGTCTCAATACTGATAGAAGTAGGCTCTGCAACACCGATAGCGTAGGAAACTTGTAGTTCACAACGATCCGCAAGACCCGCAGCAACTATGTTTTTAGCCACATAACGTGCCGCGTATGCCGCACTGCGATCGACCTTAGAAGGATCTTTACCCGAGAAAGCCCCGCCACCATGACGTGCCATTCCGCCGTAGGTATCAACAATGATCTTACGACCCGTAAGACCACAATCACCTACTGGACCACCGATAACGAAACGGCCTGTAGGATTGATGAAGTATTTAGTGTCTTTAGATAACCATTTAGCCGGTAGTACTGGCTTGATGATAGTTTCCATCACACCTTCAATCAGATCTGCTTGATTGACGCTGTCGCAATGCTGAGTAGAAAGAACAACTGCGTCGATACCGACAATCTTGTTGTTTTCGTAGGCGAAGGTCACTTGGCTCTTTGCATCGGGACGTAACCAAGGCAGAGTCTTACTCTTACGCATTTCAGATTGACGTTTTACCAGAGCGTGAGCATAGGTAATTGGTGCAGGCATAAGCACGTCAGTCTCGTTGCTGGCATAACCAAACATGAGTCCTTGGTCACCGGCGCCTTGCTCTTTAGGATCGGCACGGTCAACACCTTGGTTAATGTCAGGAGACTGTTTACCTATGACATTCAATACAGCGCAAGAGTCGGCATCGAAGCCCATATCTGAATTGATATAACCAATTTCACGTACGGTCTTACGGGTGATCTCTTCGATATCTACCCAGGCTGAAGTCGTGACTTCACCACCGACCATAACCATACCGGTCTTTACATAAGTTTCGCAGGCAACTCTAGCCTTAGGATCTTGCTCCAGAATTGCGTCCAATACCGCATCAGAAATCTGATCGGCGATTTTATCGGGATGCCCCTCAGAGACTGACTCGGAGGTAAACAGGTGCTGTGCCATGGTGATAAATCTCATTTTAAAACAATTTGAATGTGTAGAAGTATCTACATCTAGATGGCTATTTTAATTCAATTTCGTTTCCTTATCACCCCTGATGAGGAAATATTCTTGAGTTTATGGCCTAGTCTGTGGCATTTCACACTTGATTATGTTTATTAAGCTTTAGTTATCAGCTTGATAGGGCTGAAAGTAAAGTTTGCCGCCATGATGAATATTTTTCATTTACAAATGAAGGGGAAAAATAGATTATTCATCAAATCCTAAACTAGTCATTCCATTTATGAGGAAATATGCCCGTTTGGTGAATTAACGTTTGCGTCCATCTCCTATGTGGGCGAAAATATGGCTCCAAAATTTGCAGCAAAACATCGATACGGACAAGTGCCGAGCCTATGGTATTCGGTGTTTTTTAGACCTCATAAAAACAAGCAGGAGAGAGCATGTCATCTCGTAAAGAACTCGCAAACGCTATCCGCGCATTAAGTATGGATGCCGTTCAAAAAGCTAATTCCGGTCACCCTGGAGCACCTATGGGTATGGCGGATATCGCTGAAGTGCTTTGGAATGACTTCCTTAAGCACAACCCTAATAACCCAGAGTGGGTTGATCGTGACCGTTTTATCTTATCTAACGGCCATGGTTCTATGCTTATATACTCTTTGCTACACCTGTCAGGTTATGCACTGCCTATCGAAGAGCTTAAGCAGTTCCGTCAGTTGCATTCTAAGACACCAGGTCACCCTGAATATGGTTACACACCAGGTGTTGAAACTACCACAGGTCCACTAGGCGCTGGTATCAGTAACGCCGTAGGTATGGCAATTGCTGAGAAGACATTAGCGGCTCAGTTCAACCAACCTGGTCACGACATAGTCGATCACTTCACCTATTGTTTCTTGGGTGACGGTTGTTTGATGGAAGGCATCTCACACGAAGCCTGTTCTCTAGCGGGAACCTTAGGCCTAGGCAAGCTCATCATGTTCTGGGATGACAACGGTATCTCTATCGATGGTCACGTCGAAGGTTGGTTCACCGATGACACACCAAAGCGCTTCGAGGCTTATGGTTGGCATGTGGTTGCTGGCGTAGACGGTCATGATAGTGATGCTATTCGTGCCGCTATCGCAGAAGCTAAATCGGTTACCGACAAGCCGACTATGATCTGTTGTAAGACTGTTATTGGTTTTGGTTCTCCTAACAAGTCAGGCACTCACAACTGTCACGGCGCACCACTGGGTGATGCTGAGATTGCGGCGACTCGTGAATTCCTAGGCTGGAAGCACGGTGCTTTTGAAATCCCTGAAAATGTTTACGCAGGTTGGGATGCTAAAGAAGCTGGCGCGACTAACGAAGCAAGCTGGAATGACAAGTTTTCTGCCTATGAAGCTGCATTTCCTGAACTAGCGGCCGAATATAAGCGCCGCGTGATCACTGGCGACCTACCTGCAGATTTTGAAGAGAAGGCACAAGCTTTCGTTCAAGAGTGTCAAGATAAAGCAGAAAGCATTGCCAGCCGTAAAGCATCACAAAATGCTATCGGTACATTCGCTGCTATGTTACCTGAAATGTTGGGTGGCTCTGCCGACCTTGCAGGCTCTAACCTGACTCTTTGGTCTGGTTCTAAAGGTATTCAAGACGATCCAGCCGGTAACTACATCTACTATGGTGTACGTGAATTCGGTATGAGCGGTATCATGAATGGTGCATCACTTCACGGTGGTTTCATCAACTATGGCGCAACCTTCATGATGTTTATGGAATATGCACGTAACGCGGTACGTATGTCTGCGCTTATGGGTATCCAAAATGTCTGGGTTTATACTCATGATTCAATCGGTCAAGGTGAAGATGGTCCGACTCACCAGCCGGTAGAGCAGCTCGCTAACCTACGTATGACTCCAAACATGACTGTTTGGCGTCCATGTGATGCGGCTGAAACTGCGGTTTCGTGGAAGTCAGCTATTGAGCGTCGCGATGCTCCAACATCACTAATCTTCAGTCGTCAGGGTCTTAAGGCTCAAGCACGTACTGCTGAGCAGTTGGCTAACGTTGCTAAAGGCGGTTACACCTTAATCGATTGTGCTGGTACACCTGAGCTTATCCTTATTGCTACTGGTTCTGAAGTTCAACTAGCTGTCGATTCAGCTGCTGCACTAACAGAGCAAGGTAAGAAGGTGCGCGTGGTTTCTATGCCTTCTACTAACGAGTTCGATAAGCAAGATGTGGCTTATAAAGAGTCAGTATTGCCAAAGTCTGTCACTAAGCGTGTTGCTATCGAAGCGGCCCATGTTGATTTCTGGCACAAGTATGTCGGATTCGGCGGCGCAGTTGTTGGCATGAGTACCTTCGGTGAGTCGGCTCCTGGCGCAGACTTGTTGAAGCACTTTGGTTTCACTGTTGAAAATGTTGTAGCGACTGCGAACGAGCTAGGTTAACCGGTTCATGTAGCATTGCATCCCCTAGCTTGTTAGCTAGGTAACGGCTTATCTCATGTGGCTTACTTTAAGCGACAAATAATGGGGTAGGCCGTTGTTACATCTGATAGAGTACGTCTCGTCTGTTAAGGGGATAGGATATTTATCAAAGGTCATTGAGATACAGCTAGTGATTTCTGATAAATACCAGTTTTTAAAATAGTCTTTTCACATGGATGTTGAAATAAGCAATTTGACATTTCGGCTTGAGTTTTATCTTAGTCTTCTGGGGTTTCCCTTGAGTTAGAGATGTCGATTCCAATATTTCCTATAGGGTATAAGCGCTTAATGATCAGAGTCGCAATTAATGGTTATGGCCGTATCGGTCGCTCAATTCTCCGTGCCGTTTATGAGTCAGGTAAGCGTGACCAGATCCAGATCGTCGCCATCAATGAACTGGCTAAACCCGAAGCCATTCTTCATCTCACCAAATATGACACTACCCATGGACGTTTTCAGTCTCAAGTTGAATTGAGTGCGGATGAAAACTACCTGCATCTAGGTGATGATGTCATCAAGTTACTCCATCAAAAGGATGCCAACAAACTGCCCTGGGCGGAGCTGGATATCGATATCGTCTATGAAGCTACTGGCGTGTTATCCGATAGAACCAGCTGTGAGGCTCACATTCATGCGGGGGCCAAGCAAGTACTCATCAGCCATCCTTCATCCAGTGATGTGGATGCGACTATTGTTTATGGGGTGAATCATGAACTGCTACGGGCTGAGCATACTGTCGTATCTAATGCATCCTGTACCACAAACTGTATTGTGCCTGTCATCGAAGTGTTAGATAAACACTTTAGTGTGAAAAGTGGCGCAATCACCACCATACACTCGGCGATGAACGATCAGCAGGTGATCGATGCTTATCATGACGATCTGCGTCGTACACGAGCCGCGGGTCAATCGATCATTCCCGTGGACACTAAGCTGGCTCGAGGCATAGAGCGAATACTCCCGCAAATGAAAGACAAGTTTGAAGCTATCTCGGTGCGGGTTCCCACGATAAATGTCACCGCCATTGATGTATCGGTAACTTTAGCCTCTAAAGTCGATATTGAACGTGTAAATCAGGTGCTTAGTGATTCGGCCAAAGGCCTGTATAAGGGGATATTGGGCTATACTGATGAGCCTCTGGTGTCCTGTGATTTCAACCATGACCCCAGATCTAGCATAGTCGACGGTACTCAGACTCGAGTGAGTGCCGGTCATCTGGTTAAGTTGCTGCTTTGGTGCGATAACGAGTGGGGCTTTGCCAATCGAATGCTAGATACCAGTTTAGAGATGATTAAGGCGAGAAGAAGCGCTTAGAAGCTTTTAGTTCCTAGTTCATAGATTCAGTACCTAGGCACTGATCCAATTTTATCTGATGGCCAGGTGTTTTGTCCCGGCGGTCAGAGTGAGACGAATTGATTTACCCTTTTTTAATTTTATCTTTTAATTTTTAACTTTTAAGGAAACGTAAATGGCGATTATTAATATGTCAGCGTTGGATCTACAAGGTAAGCGTGTGCTTATTCGTGAAGATCTGAACGTACCTGTGAGTGAAGGCGTTGTCACCAGTGATGCACGTCTTAGGGCTGCATTGCCGACGATTAAGCTGGCGCTGGAGAAAGGCGCTGCCGTGATGGTGATGTCTCATCTGGGTCGTCCAACGGAAGGCGAATTCAACAGTGAATTTTCTCTCAAGCCTGTAGTCGACTATCTGACTAAGGCATTGGATTGTCCTGTGCGTTTGGCTAATGATTATCTCGATGGTGTGGAAGCAAATGTTGGCGAAGTGGTCGTATTCGAAAACGTTCGTTTCAATGTTGGCGAAAAGAAAAATGATCAAGCCCTAGCGAAGAAGCTTGCGGCTCTTTGTGATATCTATGTGATGGATGCTTTTGGCACCGCGCACAGAGCTCAGGCTTCGACTCACGGTGTGGGTATGCATGCACCAATTGCTTGCGCCGGCCCTCTTCTTGCCAATGAACTTGCCGCTTTAGGTAAGGCGTTAGACAATCCAGCTCGTCCCTTCGTGGCTATCGTAGGTGGGTCTAAAGTATCGACCAAGCTTACGGTATTAGAGAGTCTGTCGGGCATAGTCGACCAGCTCGTGGTCGGTGGTGGTATCGCCAACACCTTCATTGCCGCAGCAGGACATGAAGTGGGTAAGTCTCTGTATGAGGCTGATCTTATTGATGAGGCTAAGCGCCTGGTAGCGAATGCCCAGAGTCGTGGTGGTGATATTCCAGTACCGACCGATGTGGTTGTTGCCAGCAAATTTAGTCCCACTGCCAGCGCGACGCTCAAAGATGTGAGCGAAGTGACCAAGGACGATATGATTTTCGATATCGGTCCCGATAGCGCGCGAGCCTTAGCCAAAATTATTCAAGGTGCCGGTACCATAGTCTGGAACGGTCCTGTAGGCGTGTTCGAGTTCGATCAATTCGGTGAAGGCACTAAGCATATCGCTTTGGCTATTGCCGAATCTAAGGCGTTTTCTATCGCAGGTGGCGGTGATACGTTAGCGGCAGTGGATAAATATAACATTGCCGACAAGATCTCATATATCTCTACCGGTGGTGGTGCTTTCCTTGAGTTTCTCGAAGGAAAAGAACTTCCGGCCGTAGCTATGTTAGAATCTCGCGGAAAATAACAAACATAAGCTGATTTAGAGTGAAATAACGCTCTTATAATTATAAATAACCTTTAAATCAGCGGTAAAAGAAACCGTGCTTTGGTTAAGCTCGATGCTAAGACTTAGGTCTGAATATTGTTTTTGACCTAGGCACATAAAAATCAATCCAAGCGATAGTGACCTCGGTGATTCAAATACTTAAGTAATAAAACTTAAGTGCTAGTCTTACCCTATTATTGGAGTAAAAAATGGCTTTAATTTCCCTACGACAAATGTTAGATCATGCTGCTGAACATGACTATGGTGTACCAGCTTTTAACGTAAACAACCTTGAGCAGATGCGTGCAATTATGCAAGCTGCTGAAGCGACAGATAGCCCAGTGATTGTTCAGGCTTCTGCTGGTGCGCGTAAATATGCACGTCCTCAGTTCCTTAAGTATCTGATGGCTGCAGCTCTTGAGCAGTATCCTGATATCCCAGTGTGTATTCATCAAGATCATGGTACAGATCCGGATATCTGTCAGCGTTCTATTCAACTTGGCATGTCATCAGTGATGATGGATGGTTCCTTGATGGCCGATGGTAAGACACCAGCTTCTTATGACTACAACGTAGGTGTGACTCGCAGGACTGTTGCTTTCGCACATGCTTGTGGTGTGTCTGTAGAAGGTGAAATTGGTTGTCTTGGTAGCCTGGAGACAGGTGAAGCCGGTGAAGAAGATGGTATTGGAGCTGCGGGCATCTTGACCATGGATCAGATGCTAACCACGCCTGAAGAGGCTGCGCGTTTCGTCTCTGATACCCATGTCGATGCATTAGCTATCGCTATTGGTACTAGCCATGGTGCTTATAAGTTTAGCCGTAAGCCTACCGGCGAAGTGCTGCGTATCGATCGCATCAAGGAGATTCATGCCCGTATCCCTAACACTCACTTAGTGATGCACGGTTCTTCATCTGTGCCTCAAGAGTGGCTTAAGGTGATTAACGAGTATGGCGGAGAGATCCCTGAGACCTATGGTGTGCCATTAGAAGAGATCGTCGAAGGCATTAAGCACGGTGTGCGTAAGGTCAATATCGATACCGATCTTCGTTTAGCATCTACCGGTGCGGTACGTAAGTTCTTGGCCGAGAATCCAAGTGAATTCGATCCTCGTAAATTTCTTAAAGCTTCTATGGAAGCCATGGCCGATATCTGTACCACGCGTTATGAAGCATTTGGCGCAGCTGGCATGGGCTCTAAAATTAAGCCTAAGTCACTGCAAGCCATGTATAAGGCGTACCAGTCTGGTGAGTTAGATCCACAGATTAAGTAACAGTTAGTTAAGTTATAATGTAAAAATGCCCGCATCTAGCGGGCATTTTTGTATCTGGGCTTTGCCGACAGTAAGAAATATAGGGGCTTGATTGCTCTTTATTATGTTTGTTTAAATTCATTAATATGTATCATTATTTTCAATTCTGTTTATCGGATGTTAATATTGCGCGGATTTTAAGGCATATGATCTTTCGGAGTAGAATAAAAATGAAAAAATTGCTGATAGCGTCTGCTATTTTGATGGCAGCACCTTTCGCTGCACAAGCTGGTGCTGATTTTGTTGAGGGTGATAAAACATTGGCTGGTGAGGCTGAGATGGGTGCGACCTTGACCACAGGTAATACGGAAACAACTTCCCTAAAAGGTCGTTTAGATCTGAAGCACGAGCTGGGTAACTGGGAAAATCAGTATCTGTTAGAGGCCTTGTATACAGAGGACACAGGTGAAGTAACTGGTAAGCGTTATTATGGTCTGATCCAAGGTAACTATCAGTTAGACGGCACTAGCTATATATTTGTCAACGCAAACCATGAGATCGATCCTTTCACTGGTTTTGACTCTACCTCAACGGTTTCTTCCGGTTATGGTCATAAGTTTATTGATGATGGCAAGACTCTGTTTAATGTTGAAGCAGGTCCAGGTTATAAGTATAAGCGCTTAGACACTGAGAGTGCTGCACTTGCGGGTTACGAAACTTCAGATAGCTGGGTTGCTCACGGGGTGATGAACTACGAAACTGAAATAACCGAGAGTTCTAAGTTTAAGCAGATGTTTGTTGCCGATTATGGTGAGACATTTGAAGGTCGTTCTGAAACTTCAATCACAGCCAATATTATTGGTGCTTTAGCAATGAAATTTGCCATTGTTGTGCGTTACAACGATTCTCCTTTAGATGATAAAGAAAGTACAGATACTGAAACCAATATGACCTTGCTTTACGCATTCTAATCATATTGTATATTAACAAGCGTCACCATGGCGCTTGTTAATATATTTATTTACGCATTTGTATTAACCCTGTATTTACAGGTGTGTTAACTTGTATCTGATGTTTGTTTACTCTTATTAATTGCTTGTGTGCACTGTGTCACGCTTCTTTTCATTGGTTATAGATAGGTTATTGTGAGCGCTGACTCCTGTGATAGGAATCGATACAATGCTCGACCCTAAGATAAATTGAGCCGCTAACTATGCAAATTGGTTGCTGCTGGTTTGATATAAAGCAAACCAGGCTATCAAATCAGGCAAATGATACCAGCTGGAAAATGCCCCTGGTGGAGTTTTCCGTACTCGAACTCTTAGTGCGTTTCAGGGATCAGGTGCTATCTAATGAGCAGTTGTTGCAACAACTTCCCGAAGAACAAAGAACACAAGTAAAGTTACAGCAAGCCGTCGAGAGAGTGAGATTCTTCATGGGTGAACCATCGGATCGGCTTCTTGAGGCCATAGATGGCGAGGGCTTCATACTGCATACCCGCATGAAGGCATCGTTGAAGAAGAGTCTGACCGGCCCTTCCCTTAGCATGTCGGCTAAGCATTACGGCATCCTCATGGCTCAACTTCTTTTATTACTACCGCTAATTTATTGGATGATTGACCCCTCTGTAACAATCAAGCCTAGTCATAAGCTAGAGATCATGACCACAGATGGCCTGATTATATATCACCCTATCTATGGTTCGCCAGAGCAGAAACAAGAGATAGAGGGACAAGTACAATCTTTTTCTGAGCTTTTAAGTCAGTGTAAAAAACGGCCTTGGGATGAGATGTTTTATTCTGTTTCTAAGGATAAAAAAATCGTTAATATCATCCTTAAAAATAACAAATCATCTGAATTAGAAAGTAAGAATGTGAAGGCCTTCTCTGAAGACTCAAATTTCAGTTTTATGGATAAAGCTTGGTTGAATAGGGCAGGAATTTGTGAATTATTTTAGCAAGCATTATCCAGTAGCTAGGTTTCGAATCTGGCACATATCCCTAGTGCTATTCGGCATATTATTGGTGATTTTATTTCTGCATGCTTATGCCTTAAATAGCGCAGGTATTAATCTTACCTGCCGTGGTAACGCTTTTGCTGCTAACCCAGCTGATGATTTATCTCTGGAGCTTAAGGTTAAGAGTAAAGATAAAAAAGTAACCCTAAATTATAGCTTCATCAGTAAGGGGCTAAACCTTGGTGGTATGGAATTTAGAGGAAGGTTAGATAAGCTAGAGGTGGCTAGCATGACCTACAAGCTGAATATTGATGAGGGAGATTTTCGACTCAATTTCGGTCATAAAGTATTGCCTAGTTATATGGAATCATTTATCGACTCGGCCTCTAATGCGCTGGCAAATTCCCATTCTGTTAAACTCGATATCCATGTGTTAGATATGGATACTTCGAATAATTATACCGCGATTCAATTTATCCCTGGAAATAGCATTTGGATTTGTGAGCTCGAGTAAATGGCATAAGACTGAATGCTATTTACCTTTATTCCTCAGAGTTTACATTCGGATTTAATTTACATTCTAAGTGAAGCTGAGGATATTTTTCTGTTAAGCTGGTGATTCATTCAGATATTATTGAGCTAGACTTAGCTCAATAGCTTTATCTAGAAGCCACTAATATTTAACTCTATTTTTATTAAGTCTTTCGTTCATTTCACATCATGTCCTTAAGTTCTCCCATTCGTTTTTGGTTAGTTGTAGGAGCTAAGTGTCTAAGATTAAAGTCAAGCAGGAAGAGTCGCTCTCTATCAAATTTATACATCAGATGAAGGTGGGGGATAACCGACGTCTGGATCTGTATTTTTTCTTGCCTAAAGAGATGGGAATCGGCCCTCAGAGCATGAATGAAGAGCAATATTATCATTCGGCGATTACTGGGCGTCGTTCATATTACTCCAGCGGACTTCATCTTCCCTTGGTTCAGAGTCGTTTTGCCAGCCAGAAGAAACGTACGGTAGAGGAGTTTCGCCTCTATTTGAACCTATTTGCCTATCAATTTTCAGTTGCCATCGAGACGGATAGCAAGGAGCTGGAACAAATTGAGGAGCCAGAAAACTTCTTCAATTCCCTGCAAGGTCTGTGTGACTTGGTGAGTCAATTGCTGAAGAAGTTTCGTCGTAATGAGCCTAGCGATCCTAAATTGAAGTCTTATTTTGAGAATGCCGATAATTATCTTTCCTGGTTCTGTGAACAACGCCTATTAAAACTCTTATCCAGAGCGCCGAGAGGTAGCGAGTACAGTGAGGTATTAGATGCCTCTATTGCCCTGTGTAGGGCTGAGAGCGAACATAGAAAAACTAAGCGGTATAACTCACAACAGACTAAGGACGATCCTAACCGCATCTCCAATAAAATGTTGCTGCTGCGACGCTTAATACAGCAAGGTGTTGTTTTAAAAGAGGAGATGAAAACCTTAGGCATAGGCCTTAAGAAGATGACTACCGGTTTTGCCACGGCTATGGTGATGTTGGTAGTGTCGGCGCTTATTATCAAGGCTCAGGGGGTATTTAGCGGCTTAACCATAGCCCTAGTGTTAACTCTGGCTGTTATCTATGGTTTTCGTGAGATCTTTAAGGAAGACATTCGAAATGCACTCTGGCGCCTGATACAGAAAGGCAGGCCCAAGTGGAGCAGAATACTCAGAGATACCAATAGCCAGGCTCCCATTGCCAAACAGTTAGTCTGGTTAGACTTTATGAAAACTACCGAGCTACCGGATAAAGTCGCTGAGATCCTTAAACGGCGCCATAGACAAAATAAGCTAGATGCCGAAGTGCTGCATTATGGTATTCATACCCGAGTGACCCAAAAAGAGTTTCTGGCTGGCTATACGTCGATACAGGAACAGGTAAACTTTAGCTTAGCGCCATTCGCCCGCCATTTGGAGCGAGGCAAGGCGAAGATTTATAAGGAACAAGATGGCAAGATTAGTAATGACTCGGTGGAGCGCCGTTATCAGATCAATCTGATTTTAGCCGTGAAAGATGGCAAGGATGAAGTGCAGTACGCGCGTTATAAGATCACCATGAATCGCTCTATGATCATAGATATCAGTCAGAGTGAGCTTCCCGAAGGCATAGAAGCAATAGTATAAGAGACTAGGTTCTAGAAGCTAGAACCTAGTATTTTGTCAGCTTTAACGCGTAAACGCCTGGCAGATATTATGCTCACCAATCTGCTTAGCCCGTTGCAGTGCGACCTCGGCATTACTCAAGTATTGTTCTAGATTTAGCTCAGGATGAAAAGAAGCAATACCCATACAGATACCTTTCCCTAGCCCCATATCATTAAGGCTAGCTAATGATTTTATGGCGTAATGATGCGCCTGATCTGCATCTGTATCCGGCAAGATGAAGATGATTTTACCCAGTTGCCAGTGAGACATTTGGTAATTCGATGGCAGTTCTCTGAGAAGAAAAATCTCAACTTCTTTCTGTCTGCTTTCCAGTAGGCCTACATCACTCATATGACTCAACATACTCTCAGATGTTATGTCTAACAGGAGTAGGCTGGATCGATCCTTACTACTCTGCTCTAAGGAGTTGAAGTAGCTTTCAAGATCTCTATAGTTGACCAAGATAGTCGAGCGATGGGGCACCAGTACACCTGACTCATCATGATTATTCTTGGAGATCGCCTTTTCGAAGGTACAGACCACATAATCTAGCTCACCAGATGCATCTATATGGCTCTTGAGTGTGGCTTGCAAGCAGGTATTAGTGCTCGAAGCACCACATAATACCTGACCCTTCCAACTTCCCTGAAGTAAGATAAGTTGAGAGATCTGCGGCCAATTATTGCCTAACTCATTGGGTAAAATGTCGATGATATTGGCACAGTCAGTGCCTAATCGCATCTCTTGTTCAAATGCAGGGTTAGCACGAATAATGGTGCCATCGGTTTGAATCAGGGCCGTAGGCACCCCATTATCATTCAAGGCTGTACCTAGGTAGGCATCTTGACGGGCTTGCTTAAGCTGGCTGACATCTTCGAAGGTGATGACCAGATAGCCCTTTTGTTTATCTTTAGAAGCCTGGGTTTTAATATGGGCGATTAACTTGGTCTGTGTTTCGGTTCCCATATCCAGCTCACCTTTCCATTCTTGCTCTTGCTGGATCTGAGTAATGATGCCTGCATAGTCATAGTCATCGTTATCAAGTTGCAGAATCCTCTGTAGGTTACGATCCAGTAGTTGATCTTGAGGTAAAGATAGCTGAGTCGCCGCCAACTCATTGGCCGAGATCACCCTATTATTGTGATTGACTATGATGCAGCCCACCTCTCGATCGAAGAGGCGACTCGATAGCTCTATGCTGAACTGTCTGGACCTTTGCTCCAGGCGATAAAAATGACTAAGAAAAATGAGAATTGAGGCCAACAGAGTCAGCATTAAGGCACAGCCTATAAGAATAGTGCGCCACTGAGAGAAATTGGCTGCTATATCGGCATTACGTACATAGGAGACCAGGAAGTATTCCCTGCGGGTCTCGTACTGAGTCGTTAGCTCAACTTTTAGATAGACAAATGTGGCGTTATCACCATGAAACTGACCGAAATTACTCATAGCCATCTTACGCCATAGCGCAGGATAGCTCTGTTTCAGGCTGCCACCCATGGTATCGGGAACACGTTTTAATGATGGTCGTGAATCTGCACCTGCATAGAGTAATCCCTGAGTATCCAACATCAATAGTGGTGATTGAGAGCTGGAATAGGCGGGCTTGATAGTCTTTAGCATCTTAGACATAGAGTTATATGTTACTAAATAGCCTCGAATACTCTGATCGGGATTTTCCAGCCAGGCAAGTTGATAGTGGTAAGGTTCTAGCTTGCCATTGACCGGGCTAAATTCCAGTGGAGAGATGTAGATTTCATTGCCGCCCATGTTTCTCGAGGCGCCGAGCAAGGAAGGGGGCAGAGGTTCATGGCCAAAATCATCACTGGTAGCAAACTTGAAATTACCTTGAGGATCGAACAAGGCGATATCTAATAGCTCGGGAATATTTCTGGTTATCACAGCCCAGTTTCTCTCTAGCTTATCTTGCCTTTTGGTGCTGGGCACATCCAGGTAATTTTTGAGCAATTCCGACTTGGCAAACATCTGGGTACGAAATTGTTGAAATGAGACCTTATCTGCGATCAAGGTGCCTACAGCCTGGAGCTCACTGTATCTCTGAGTCGCCCAGTCTTCCTGTAGTCTACGTTCGCCTAAGGTGATGATGACGTTACTGATAAATATCATGCTGATTATCAGTATGAAGATCTGTGTTGCCACCGATAATAGTCTTTGATTTGACCAATGAATACCTTGGGCAGGGATAAGGGGTGATAGTTTTGGCGTCAACATCTAAGATATTTTATTATTAATTTTATGGGATTCCATACTAGCATAAATCATTTTTTCGAGCACTGTCGGTGATATGGATAGGGCCACAGTCTTGTTTACCTTAATACCCATAGGGGCTAGGGCGCAGGTTCAACTCCAGCCACTTGTCAGGCAAGCTAGCTATTACTTATGTGTATTAAACAAAAATGTCACTGGAGTGATGATAATCCCAGTGACATTTTATTTATGGACAGTGAAAAGCTAATTTAAAACCAATTTAAGCAATAGATACCTATAGCTTTCTATTCATATCCTCAACTTCATGGTCAATAGGGGATAGCGCTTTAGGCTGCCACCACCAGTTGTAGAAGCGGCGGCTAGTGCGCCTGACATCATCGAGTATGATATACAAAAGTGGCACCAGAATGAGTGTTACTAAGGTGGAGAACAAGATACCGAAGGCCAGCGAGGTGGCCATGGGGATGACTATCTTAGCTTGTAGGCTCTTCTCCATTATGATGGGCACTAGGCCGACGAAGGTGGTCATCGAGGTCAAGATTATCGCCCTGAATCGATAACATCCAGAGTCGATGGCGGCCTGAGTGATGGACTGACCCTGAGCCCTGGCCTTATTGACAAAATCCACCAAGATCAACGAGTCATTCACAACGACCCCAGCTAAGGCGACGATACCACAGAGGCTGAGGATGCTCATGGAGAGCCCGAGCATATAGTGTCCAAATAGGGCACCAATCATGCCGAAGGGAATAACCGACATGATGATCAGTGGCTGACTGTAAGATTTAAGCGGAATCGCCATCAAGGCATAGATGGTAAAGAGCGCGAAGAAGAAACCTTGCAGCAGACTGACTATTGTACTCTGCTCATCGGCACTCTCGCCGTCCAGAGCCGTGGATATGCTTGGGTATTTGGCCTCCAGATAGGGGAGGAAGTCCTCCTGAAACTCAGCCACTACCTTAGAAGGTTCGACCAGGTTCTTATCGGCATTGGCTGTGATGCTGATGGCGCGGCGTCCGTCGACCCGGGTGATCGATGAATAAGAATCACCCATCTCGATATCGGCAACCGTAGAGAAGGGAACCGAGATCCCTTTGGGAGTGCGGATCATCATGTTTTCAAGATCGCCCACAGTGCGTCTCTCATCCAAGGGATAGCGCACCATTACCTTCACCTCCTCCTTGTTACGCAGTATGCGCTGAGCCTCATAGCCATAGAAGGCATATCGCACCTGGCTGGCCAGATCCGACAGGGTAAGCCCCTGAGCCTCGGCTTCGGGTTTGATCTTTAAACGGATCTCATGGCTACCCGATGAGAAAGTGTCGGCGATATCATAGACACCTTCATAACTCTTGAGCTTCTGCTTGAGTTCAGTCGATGCCTTAGATAACTGCTCCAGGTTGCTGGAGGTCAGTCTGAAGGCGATATCACCACCGGATTCATTGGTGCTGGCATTGATGCTGATCTTCTTCACCGCGATCAACTCGGGTAACTGAGCACGCCAGGCAGCCGCGATGGCGACACCATCGGCCTCACGGTCTTCACCCTTGGTCAATTCGGCGAACACAAATGCCGAAGTGCGCGAGCTCATGTCGATAAAGCTATGCTTGACCACAGGGTAACCATAATCAGTCTCCATCTGGTCATTCATGGCATAGAGTGCATCTTCTATCTGTTTGACCACCTTGAGAGTGTTGGTCTCTGAGCTACCCTGATCCATGTCTAGCTGAACCTGAATAAAATCAGAAGGGATATCGGGGAAAAATACCCAACGTACCTTGCCGCTGACTACCAGAGCTATGGATAGGATCAGCACGCCTATGAAGATAGCCACCACGTTATATCTCTGCTTGATGCAAGATTCGAGAAAATGGCGGTACTTATGGTGGATGAAGTATTGCACCTTTTCATTGAGCTTAAGCTTGAGGCGTCCCAATGGCCCGAGCTGAGATTTTGGCTTTCTCGGTTTCATATGAGCCAGGTGAGCCGGGAGAATAAGCTTAGACTCGATCAATGAGAATATCAGGCACAGGACCACCACCATGCCGATGGATTTCCAGATAATCCCCTGGGGACCGGAAACCATCAACATGGGCATAAATGCGGCTATGGTGGTGAGTACGCCAAATGTCGCCGGCATGGCCACTTTATTGGCCCCCCTGACGACATTTTCCAAAGAATGACCGTGTTTCTCTATCTCGGTATAGGCGCTCTCGCCGATGACAATGGCATCATCCACCACTATCCCTAGCACCAGAATGAAGGCGAATAGCGTCAACATGTTGATAGACAAGGAGAAGGGCTCTATTGGCATCACTAGCATGGCACCGAGGAAACACACGGGCAGTCCCATCATCACCCAGAAAGCGAGTTTTAGATCTAGGAAGATGGCGAGTATGATAAATACCAGTAGGGCACCGTAGATCATGTTGGAAAGCATCATGTTCAAACGGCCCTTGAGGTAGTAAGTCAAGTCGCCCCAAGTATCTAGCTGAGCACCGGCAGGCAGCGTCAGTCGTCTATCTTCTATATAGTTTTTTACTTGCTCGGAGATCTCCAGAGCATTCTGATCATCGACACTGGTGACCTCTATGATGGCCGCAGGCTTGCCGTTGAAGCGGGTGTACTCGAGGCGTTCCTCGAAGTCATCCTTAATGGTGGCAACCTGTGGCAGCATGATGCGACTGCCATCGGGACGAGTACTGATGACGATTTTAGCAAAGTCTTCGCCAGTATAAGCCTGGCCCTTGGTTCTCAGTAGAATATCGCCATCTTGGGCGCGAATAGAGCCGCCGGGAAGATCTATAGATGACTTCTGTACTGCCTGAGCAACTTGGGAAAAACTCAGGTTATATTCTCTGAGCTTATTTTCCGACACTTCTATGCTGATCTCGTAATCACGGACACCGGTAACTTTGGCGCGAGTCACCGAGGGGAGGCTGGTGATATCTTCGCGAATTGATTTAGCTAATTCCTTCATCTCATGGAGGTTCATATCGCCATACACTGAGACCCAGATGACGTTATTTTCTGGCTTGATACGAAAAATATTGGGTTTCTCGATATTCTCGGGGAAGGTGGAGATGGCATCTAGCCTAAGTTTGGCTTCGTCGAGAATATCTTGAGGGTCATGGCTGTCCTCGACCTCTATGGTGACCATACCCATGCCCTCACTGGCGACCGAAGTGACCTTCTTGATGCCATTGATATCTTGGAGAGACTCCTCAATCTTGATGTTAATCCCCTCCTCAATCTCCTGAGGCGCGGCGCCCGGATAGGCTACCGAGATCTGTATATAGTTAAGCTCAAAAGAGGGAAATATCTCCTTGTTGATAAGTACGGCACTGAATAGACCGCCGACGATCAAGACAAACATGAGCAGGTTTGCCGCGACACTGTTGCGAGCAAACCAGGCAATTAATCCTTTCTGTGACTCCATTATTGGTCACCCGCGTTAGCGAGTCGCTGCTCTTTACTAGATTGCGGATTGTCGACGCCAGTATCTGTGTCATCAGCCTGGCCTAAGATCTTCACCACTTGACCGGCAGACATGTGATTGAGCTTAGTCAGGGAAATACGCTCACCATCGGCCAGACTATCCTTGATATAGACACTATCCAGGTCGGTTCTGACCACATTGACTTCACGGATCTCGATGACATTGTCTTTAGACACCACAGCCACACTACCATTACGCACCAGATGGCGAGGCAGTTTCACGATTCCCTCTACGGTGCGTCCCTTGATAACTGCGGTAACGAAGCTGCCATATTTCAGTGGCATCTGTCCCTCTTTTCGGCCATCTCTGAGGTAGGGGTCCTTGATTTCGGCGACCAGATATACCATGCGATTCTCGGCATCGATAACACCTTCGCTACGTACTATTTGACCTATCCAAGTGACAGTTTTACCCGCGAGAGAGGCGCTAAGGGTGACCTGGGTATCGGGTTTGTCTACAGATTCCAGATAGGCGAGATCTTGATTGGTCAATGGCAGGCGTATCTCGGCGATGCGGGTGTCATAGAGTTCACCTAGATTGGTGCCTAAGGTGACATATTGACCTAAGTCGACATTTCTAGCCTTGATGATACCGTCGAAGGGAGCACGGATTATGGTCCTCTCTAAGTTGCGCTGTGCGCGTGCAAGGGCCGCCTGTTGAAACTTTACATTGGCTTGTTCTTTCTTCAGTTGCGGTAGACGCAGACCCAGTTTGGGCGGGACGCCGCCGTCGAAACCTTTCCAGTCATTTTTAGCCACTTCACCACGGGCCACTTCCTCTTCCAGGGCTGCTTCTGCCTGAGCCAATGAAGCTTGGGCTTGCATCAGGTCGGCTTCATAGTCGGAGGGCTCGATGACAGCGAGTTTATCACCTTTCTTGACTACACCTCCGGCGACAAAGTTAGGCGCAATAGACTGCATTCGGCCCTGCACTTCGGTGACCAGTTGGGTCTTATTCTTGGGGGTCACGACACCATATGAGGGCAGGTTAAGGGAAACCGTTTTTTGCTCTACGCTGAGCACGTCGATAATAGGAACCGGGATTTCATTTTCTTTCTGCTCCGGAGACTCCTTGGTACCGATAAGGATTGCCGCTCCTGCGATAAAGAAAGCAAGTATGAGAAAAGGGGAGGATCTTCTTAATATTATTTTTATCATTTTTATCGCGTATCCATGCTGAAATGTTTCTTGGTTATAAATTACCAGAGTCGGGCGGGGGGATACATGTTTTTTATAAAATATCCATATCTAGTCGTTTGACTTTTAGCCGATATATTGAGTTTGCTCAGGAGCGATAAGGGGGGATTAGAAGCGCAGTTCCTAGAGAAGCCGTTTCTAGTGGCCTAGTTCCTAGGTTAGATAACTCGGCTTTAGCCGGGAGAGAATGAAACCATTAGCCTATTAACCTAGGGGCTAAAGCAGCTCCTACAAACAACGAGCAAAAAAAAGAGCCGCGGTTAGCGACTCTTCTTTTATTAATGAATAAGAATAAAGTGTGTAGATGAAAGATCTACTTCTTCTTTTTCTTCTTACTTTTTTTGCTGAATGTCTTAGGCCCTGGCTTAACCTTGTTCTTTCCTGGAGGCTTAGCTTCCTTGTTCTTAGGGCGAAGATCCTTGATGAATCTGCGTTTAAGGACCTGGTCTATGTAACGTTCAATCTTGCCGACAACGCGAATATCGTGAGCCTCGACCAGAGAGATAGCCGTGCCCTTAGCGCCTGCGCGGGCGGTACGTCCGATGCGGTGTACATAAGTATCTGCAGATCTTGGCATATCGAAGTTGATCACATGACTGATGTCATCTACGTCGATGCCGCGAGCGGCGACATCGGTGGCCAACAGGACATTGACTTCGCCTTTAGTGAAGCGACCTAATGCTTGGAAACGCTGTTTTTGTTCCATGTCGCCACGCATAAAGCTACATATTATCCCTTCTCTCTGTAGCAAACCTTCTAGGCTAGCGACACCTTCTCGGGTCTTAACAAATACTATGGTACGCGTCACATCTTCCTGTCTGAGGATGTTGCACAGCATGGCAAACTTATGTTCTTTATTGTCGGCGATATGGATCCATTGATGGATTTTGGCTTTCTCGCTGCGCGGGGCTTCGGCCTCTACCTTAACTGGATTTGTCAGTAGCTGGTGTGAGAAACGTCCCACATCACTGCCCTCTAACGTTGCCGAGAATAGCATGGTCTGTTTGCGACCAACGGATTCGATGGCTAAGGTCTCGACCGCGGCGGAGAATCCCATATCCAGCATTCTGTCGGCTTCATCGATAACAAACACTTCAACCTCTTCGGCATTGAAGTTACCCTTGTCCAGATATTCCATCAAGCGCCCTGGAGTGGCGACTAAGATATCGACATTATTCTTTAGGGCATCTTCTTGTGGGCCGTAGGGCATGCCGCCTGTGATGATGGCGATATCGAGATCTAGATCCGTCGACAGATGCGAGGCATAACGATGAATTTGGCTGGCAAGTTCACGAGTAGGTGTCAAAACCAGGACTCGGGCCTGACCGCCGAAGCGTCGAGGGAAGTCGATGAGATGTTGGATCGCTGGCAGTAGGAAACTGGCGGTTTTGCCTGTACCTGTGGGTGCCCGAGCTAGTATGTCTTTCTGCTCCATTGCCAATGGAATGGTTTGTTGCTGTATCGTGGTAGGCTTATTATGGCCCATGGCTTTTAATGACTCTAGTAAAATAGGGTCAAGCAGGAAGTCTTCAAATAGCATGCGCAGCGGTCTCAATAAATAATAGCCGCGCATTATACACCAAAAAATACCAAACTAGCTCTTAATTTCATCTAAATTATTAGCCGTTATGGAGATAAACCTTATCCGAGAACAGGCTAGTACTTGAGATAAAACCCTGTGATTAGGCCAATCATCTCTTGGCTGTAACTGCCATCACTTTCCTTGATACAGAAGTGACTCGACTCGACTCTATTGCTCGGCTCATGAGGGAGAGATTGCCTGTGAGCCAACGTAAATACGTGTCTGTGAGGCTTTTTAGCCGCGGAGTCGGCGATATCCATGACCCGGGTCATAGTGAGCTCTGACTGTGTCAGCTCTTCAAGGAAACATGGCATGCTTTGACTGGGGAGGATAAGGCTAGCTGTGCCATCGACAGCCAAGAGACGCGTCATGGCTTTTATTAGACACGAAAAATCTAAGGTGTCGGTATGTCTGGCTTTTGCCCTAAGCTGGTTTTTGGATTGTGTCCCGCCTTTGAAATAGGGCGGATTACAGATGATATGATCAAATTTGATTTGAGTGTTCAGGCGCTGCTGAGCAAAGTCCTGAATTGCACATTCCTCTATTACCAATCTCTCGCCCCAGTTAGAGGCCTTAAAGTTTCTCTCACAAGCTGACGCAGCTGTTTCATCGAGTTCGATTGCCGTGATAGTCGCTGCACTTCGTTGAGCGGCCATCAAGCTTAGCAGTCCACTTCCGGCGCCAATATCGAGAACGTTTTGGGCTCGAGTCAGAGGGGCCCAGGCCCCGAGAATCACTGCATCTGTGCTCACAGGCATGCCACAGTTATGGTCATCTATATGAAATTGTTTGAAGGTAAATGCCATGGAGTCTGATCTGTTGTTCACTAAAACTTAGGTGGGCGGATTGTACTCTATCACTAGGCATAGGTTAATTGCTTTTTAGCTGGGCCCACTCCCCAGCTTGTTGCTGGTTTACGCCCCTATGGTTACTTTTGTTGCTGGCTGTTGTGGAAGGATCTGATTTTGATTTCATGTGTACGCCTTGTTGCGAGCTTGGTGTTGTTTATTCCTAATTTGAGCCAGTTCCTTGTCAATTTATACGGTATTTGATAATAGTATGCCTCTAAATAGGGTTTTAGGCGCTTTTTGGGCGGAGGTTAGCCTGATTTTAGGCATGTTGCGGCAGACTCTGCCAACTTTGCTCATAAACTCGCCAAGTGTTAGCCGAATTTATCACGGACACGTGTAATTATTAATTTACATAAATATAATCTCCACTTATTAGAGCCTTTAATTGGCCTAATAACTTGAGATCGTTACAAAACAATAGAAGATGATGGTGAAAAAAGTGCAAAACAAACAGATGAGCATGGCCGATACCTTGGGATTAGGCTTTATGACTTTCGCGTTCTTTCTGGGCGCAGGTAATCTTATTTTCCCACCATTGGCGGGCTTCCTCTCCGGTGAAAATATGACATTGGCCATGATTGGCTTTCTGATCACTGCGGTAACTTTACCCTTGATCACCCTGATTGCTGTAGCCAAGGCAAACGGTAAAATCATGGGTTTACTTCCTCCTGTGGCTGCAACCATTTTTGCCATCGCTATTTATCTTGTCATTGGCCCCGCATTTGCCGCCCCTCGTGCCGGTTTAGTGGCATATGAGATGGGATTAAAACCCTTTCTGGCCGATAGCAGTGCGACCTTTATGCTGGCAGGTATAGCGCTGAATGTTTCCCAGCTTATCTATAGCGTGATCTTTTTCGGTATGGCCATGTTGCTGTCTCTCTATCCAGGGAAATTACTAGATAGCGTTGGTAAAATACTTACGCCTATCATGATTATTCTTCTGGTGGGTTTAGCTATCTCAGTCATCATGCTGCCAGGATTTGATGTCGGACCGGCTATGGGTGACTATCAGACTCATCCGCTGACCAAAGGTATTTTGGAAGGTTATAACACCATGGATACCTTGGCATCACTCATCTTCGGTATGTTGATTATCGATATTCTTCGTCGTAAAGGAGTGAGTGACAGTAAAGATCAGACTAAATACCTAATAAGAGCTGCCTTGATCGCAGCGGCAGGCCTGGCATTTGTCTATATCTCACTCTTCTACCTTGGCGCCTCGGCTGGTGAATTCGCCATTGGCGCAGATAATGGCGGAACAATATTAACCAAGTATGTGAACCATGAGTTTGGTAGCCTAGGTCAGGTTTTATTGGCGGCCGTGGTCACACTAGCTTGTTTAACCACGGTTATTGGTCTGGTGACAGCCTGTGCTGAGTTCTTCAATTCGATCTTGCCACGTATCTCCTACAAGACGTTCGTGGTCATCATGGCACTGGCCAGTGCCATTGTGGCTAACGTTGGCCTGTCTCAACTGATCAGCATCAGTGTTCCTGTGCTTTACACTATTTATCCTGTCGCCATCGCTTTAGTCGCTGTGACCTTCTTAACGGATAAGTTTGCCATGCCGGCGCTATCTCATCGTATCGTGCTAAGCGTAGCGTTAGTGTTTGGTATTATCGATGGCCTTAAAGCTGCCGGTTTCAATATGAGCTTTATTGATTTCATGCCGATGCATAACGAAGGCATGGCCTGGTTACTGCCGACTGGGCTGGCAATCATGGTGTGTTTGTTTATCAAGAAGAGTAAAGCAGAGCCGATATTGGGATAACCCCTGAATATCTATTGAAATAAACTTAGGTTTGAGCTTAACATTTACCTGAATTGAGAGTCGATCGTGGAATAACTCACATATATGACTCTGTTAATTTCTTAGGTATGCCATAGAATACTAAGCGCGCTCTCCATGAGAACGCGCTTTTTTAATGCCTAAAAGGAGTGATTAGCTTGGCTGATCCCGCTGAATCTACACCATATCAAGCCGACCCGCTTATCGATATTTTTCTGGATGACCTTTGGTCGAACCGAGGCCTGAGTGATAATACGCTTGCGGCCTATCGAACCGACCTACGCCATTTTGACCGTTATATTCAGGAATTAGGAGCCGAACTCGTTCAGGTTTCTCAGGAGTTGATCCGTGGTTATCTGGATGTGAGATTCGATAAAGGCTTTGCCCGTACCAGTAGCGCTCGCATGATGAGTAGCCTGAGGCGTTTCTTTGGTTTCTTATTGCTAAAGAAAATGATCACAGCGGATCCCATCGCCCGAATAAAGTCGCCTAAATTAGCCCGGAAACTACCAGATTCACTTAGCGAGGCTGATGTCGATATCTTGCTGAACGAGCCGGATATCCAGGACCCCATAGAGTGTCGTGACAGGGCCATGCTTGAGCTTCTCTATGCTACTGGGCTGCGAGTGACTGAGTTGGTGAGTCTGACCATGGAGCAACTCAGTCTTAGGCAGGGCCTAGTGAGAGTAGTGGGTAAAGGTGGCAAGGAGAGGCTAGTGCCTCTGGGTGAGCTTGCGGTTAGTGAAGTAGAAAATTATCTTCAGGGAGCCAGAGCCGAGCTGCTCAAGGGCAAGCTGAGTGATGTGTTATTTCCCTCTAAGCGTGGCCAAATGATGGCTAGGCAGACCTTCTGGTATAGAATTAAGCTCTATGCATTAAGGGCCGGAATTGTGACTCATATTTCCCCTCATACACTGCGGCATGCCTTTGCGACTCATTTGCTTAATCATGGTGCCGATTTGCGTGTGGTGCAGTTATTACTGGGGCACAGCGATCTTTCCACGACACAGATATATACCCATGTGGCGAAAGCTAGACTCAGCCAACTTCACAGTGAGCATCACCCCAGGGGCTAGCTTGCCTGATAGCAAGTGGGAAGTATCTTTTTAACTTGGGTTCATTTGGCTTACTTCGGTGTTTGCTTGGTTTACTGGTAACCATAGCCCCAATAATAGCTATAGCCTGCGGCTCGCTGAATGTGCAAACACTTCTGTTCGATTTGAGTTAAATTGATGGGCGAAGGACTTCTGTTTCATGACCTTGGACGGGTATCAGGCTTAGATGTTAGTTGTCAGAAGCAAGTCTTACTCTGAACCCAAAGACTGGACCCCAAAGATCCACAAGGAGCTTCATGCGAGGGGATAAATCCAGACTCCGTCAGTGACATGGTGAGCCTCACTCAATAGGCACTAAATAGGTGCTCTAGCTGTGCACTAGCTAGAGATCTTGAAGATTACCCATTTAGTTACAGTTATTATTTGCTTTAATCCTGTTGAAACTGTAACTTTTCTGGTCTAAACAGGGTCTACTGAACTGAAGTTCTAGATAACCGCACCAGACCCAGACAAAGAACAGGATATATAATGAAGTTTACCCGCATATTTTCTTTGGTACTTGCAATGGTATTAGCGCCTTTCGCTATGGCCACATCGAATACCACAAGCGACACTATAGCCAACAGCGCTAAGCTGAAACAGAAGTTGAGTGATGCACTCAATGTTGAAGTTCACTCACTGAGTCAGTCACCTATCCCAGGTTTATATGAGGCTCTTACGGATCGTGGCGTGCTATATATCTCTAAAGATGGCACTAAACTACTCCATGGTAGCTTGTACGATCTAGATAATGGTATGAAAAATCTGACCGAGGCCGCCATGGCTGGACCTCGTATCGAGATGATGAAACCCCTTGAAGACCATATGTTGGTGTATAAGGCCAAGAACGAGAAGCATGTTGTTACCATCTTCACCGATATCAGCTGTGGTTACTGTCGTAAATTGCATAACCAGATGGCCGAGTACAACGATTTAGGCATAACCATACGTTATCTGGCATTCCCACGTCGCGGCGTACCTTCTGCCAACGCAGATGAGATGGAAGCGGTTTGGTGTGCAGCAGATCCTCTGAAAGCTATGACGGAAGCCAAGGCGGGTAAGAGCGTTAAACATAAGCAGTGTGACGCGAAAATTGCCGAGCAGTATAATCTGGGCCAGAGCTTTGGAATCAATGGTACGCCGGCTATTATCCTTGAAGATGGCAGCATGATCCCTGGTTATCAACCACCTAAAGAGTTATTGCGCGCCCTAGAAGCCATTAACTAAATCTTCTTCCTAAGAGATCTAAAAGCCAGCTAATAACGCTGGCTTTTTTTATGCCTAGCATACCTGATGGCATATTTATAAGAATGAAGCTTCCTTTGGCTTTCCTTGTGAATTTACCTTTGATCGCTAGCCTAAGTTCATGGCTCAATCGGTTTATTGCCATGGTCTCAATCGATTTGTTTGCAGTGTTATCTGAGCCGCGGTTTGATATGCTAGCAGTCGTTTGATTTCTCGGTGTTCAACTTAAGCTATAAGGCAGTAATTCGTGATCCATAAGATAGTCCGACGTTCTAAGGTTGATGACACTCATCTGCCAGATTCCTTCTCTCCTCTGTTAAAGCAGATCTATGCCAGCCGTGGTACTACTGCCGAGGAATGCGATCTGACTCTGTCACGCCTACTACGCCCTAATACCATGAAAGGCTTGGATATAGCCTCGAAGATTATCGCCGATGGGATCCGAGATAATCGCTCAATTTTGATCATGGGTGATTTCGATGCCGATGGTGCGACCTCGACCTGTGTGTGCTTGTTGGCACTCAAGATGATGGGCGCGAGCAAAATTGATTACCTGATCCCTAATCGCTTCGATTTCGGTTATGGCTTGAGCCCGGAGATTGTCGCTGTTGCTCATAGTAAGGGTGCAGAGCTGCTGATCACGGTAGATAACGGCATCTCCTCAATCGAAGGTGTTGCCGCTGCTAAGGCGCTGGGCATGCAAGTGGTGATAACCGATCATCACTTGCCAGGTAAGACGATTCCAGATGCCGACGCCATAGTGAATCCCAATCAAGTGGATTGTGGCTTCGCCAGTAAATCTATTGCTGGTGTCGGAGTGGCTTTCTATCTGATGTCGGCATTGCGAGCTGAGCTTAGACAGCGCAATTGGTATCAAGAGCAAGGTATTAGCGAACCTAACTTAGCGCATCTCCTCGATATCGTCGCCCTGGGCACAGTTGCTGATGTGGTGGCCCTCGACGGTAATAATAGAATTTTAGTGGAAGCGGGATTAAAGAGGGTGAGGGCAGGTCGTTGCCGCGCCGGGATCACAGCCTTATTAGAAGTCGCCAAACGTAATCCGGCTAAAATAGTCGCTGCAGATTTCGGTTTCGCAGTAGGCCCAAGGCTCAACGCTGCGGGACGCCTCGATGAGATGGCCCTTGGGGTCGAGACCTTGCTTTGTGATGACATGATGAGTGCCAGACGCATGGCGGCCGAGCTCGATGGCTTAAATGCCGAAAGACGGGATCTCGAAGCCGATATGCAGCAAGAAGCGCTGAAGAGTCTGGAGTCTGTCGAGCTCAATGAAGCGAGTCTACCCTGGGGCATAGCCCTTTTTCAGGAAGACTGGCATCAGGGGGTTATCGGTATTTTGGCTTCCAGAATCAAGGACAGATATCACAGGCCTGTAATTGCATTTGCCGATGCGGGAGAAGGTGAGATAAAGGGCTCGGCGCGTTCGATAAAGGGCCTGCATATGCGCGACCTTCTAGAACTTATCAATAGCCGTCACCCTGGAATGATACTCAAGTTTGGTGGTCATGCCATGGCTGCGGGACTCTCTTTGAGAGGCAAAGACTTCGAGACCTTCGAGCAGGCATTCGATCTCGCCGTGCGCGAGTTATTAAAGCCTGAGCAGCTTACAGGTGAGTTCGTGACTGACGGGGACTTGTCCGCTGCAGATATGAACTTAACTGTCGCTTCTGAGCTTAGAAATGCCGGTCCCTGGGGCCAAGAGTTCCCTGAACCTCTGTTCGATGGGCACTTTAAAGTTATCCAACAGCGTATTGTCGGTGAGAAGCACCTTAAACTGGTACTGGAAACCGAATGCGGTCAAACCATGTTAGATGCCATCGCCTTTAATATCGATCTTAAGACCTGGCCCGATGCCACCATAGAGCATGCTCAAGTGGTTTATAAACTCGACGTGAACGAGTTTAGAGGTAATCAGACGGTGCAGCTGATGGTAGAGCAGATAGAGCCAATGTAGTTTGCTGGTGTAGGGATACACGGTTTTTATTGTCAGACTTCGTCTAACAACTAATGTCGTGGCTTTCCAACCCACACCCGGGTAAGGAGGACTGTTCGTCCTCATCCTCCTTACATCCACCATGACGCCCCGGCGAAGTTGTGATCCTCATATTCCACTTCAAATTCACTAACGCTTCCGATGGGGCATCCAAGCCCCCCGAAAGCTAAACTCACATCTATGTGAGTTTCACGCAATTTCAAGCTGCATATTTCAGCAACTTCCAACGGGGAATAGTTGTAGTCTGCGGCAGTGATAGGATTTGTCTAAGGATATAGAAGCCTGTGTAAGCTCGCTGCCTCGCTGCCTCGCTGCCTCGCTGCCTCGTTTCCTCGTTTCCTCGCTGCCTCGTTTCCTCGTTTCCTCGTTTCCTCGCTGCCTCGTTTCCTCGTTTCCTCGCTGCCTCGTTTCCTCGTTTCCTCGCTGCCTCGTTTCCTCGTTTCCTCGCTGCCTCGCTGCCTCGTTTCCTCGTTTCCTCGCTGCCTCGTTTCCTCGTTTCCTCGCTGCCTCGTTTCCTCGTTTCCTCGCTGCCTCGTTTCCTCGTGACTAAGAAGCTAGTTTGAGTATGAGTCTGAGTAGGCCCATGCAGCTGGAGTAGATGAGAACACCTATGGTTTTTCTACGTCTTAATTCGAGTAATTCCGGGATGACTACTTGATTGCTAATATCTGACTTTTTCGATGAATCTTGCTTTGATGAAGCTTGGTGTGAAGAGAGTTTGGCGGACCAGATAATGAACCAGAAAATACGTAAGTCGTATTGCTGGGCTTGCTGTACCCCCTGGCTTTGTTGATTAGCTGGAAGTGTCAGCTTTGCCTTATGTATGGGCCAAAATAGCAGGAGTTTTGAGTACGCTAGCTCTCCATTTGATGTGATCTTAAAGCGTGTGGTGAAGCGATCATAGCTCACCTCAATCTTGTCATCGAAAACCTGATGAGTCTGTTTCTGTATTCTTTTAAATGCCATTTTATTAAGTTAATTCCCTTTAGATATTACTAGTTACGCCTTACAAACTCGCCCATTGCTGTTTTAGGCCGATGAGGTGGAGTAGGCCGAGTCACAGGCAGATGGCTGAGCTCCAGAACCAAAACTCAGGACTGCGGCCAATTGGATGACTGATGAAAAAGAAGCCAGCCACACCGCGGAGCAGATAAATTGATGTGATAATAATTAGAGCCGTGCGAATGAGTGGCAGCTTAGGGATAAGCCCAGCTGCAGCAAAACCATAGAGTGACCAGATAGACTGGACTATGACAATTCCTGAGGTGATAATTGTCGGCTTCAGACTGCCTTGCTCCGCCAATACTGCCATCTGCTCGCCGGCACCAAAGAAGCGATACCAAGAGGCACCAAAATAGATACAGCCCACATGCGCCAAGGCTGCAAGTGCACTCAAGGTGCCTGCCACCACTAACAATATATTCATTCCCAGAACTTCCCTTAAAGTTAACGGATTAGATCATCTATTAATTTGAGCTCTCTATTAGATTGAGATTAGCACTCTGAACAGTGCCACCCACATTTAATGGCATATCTTAATGCCTCTTACTAAACTTTAATGAAGAGCTTAAGTGAGAGGTTGTTATGCCGCGTCCAAGAAGAACTCAAATCAGTATTGAAGACACGCCAATGTACCATTGCTGTAGTAGGGTAACCAGAAGAGCCTTCCTTTTTGGTGATGATGAACTTACTGGTAAAAACTATGACTATAGGCGTGGCTGGGTTGAATCTCTATTACTGAAATTGGCGGGTGTTTTTGCTATAGATGTTGCAGCCTATGCAGTGATGACTAATCATCTACATGTAGTTCTTAGTGTTGATATTTATGAGTCTAATCGTTGGAGTGACAAAGAAGTCGTTGAGCACTGGCATCAAATATTTTTGGGAACTGAAGTCACTCAAAAATTTGCTAAAGGTGAAGTGATAGAAAGCTTTGAAGTTAACAGATTAAAGCATTCTATTGCTCTATATCGAAGTCGATTAAGTGATATTAGTTGGTTTATGAGGTCGCTTAATGAACCCATTGCCCGTATGGCAAACAAAGAAGATAAGTGTACGGGCCGTTTTTGGGAGGGACGCTTTAAAAGCCAAGCATTATTAGATGAAGCAGCTGTACTTGCCTGCATGACTTACGTAGACCTCAATCCTATCCGAGCAAAAATGGCTGATAAGCCAGAGCAATCAGATTACACCAGTATTCAACTTAGAATCCAAGCTGCACTCAATGGTAAGCAACCTGCCAAACTCCTCTCTTTTATTGGTAATGAGCGCTTAAATCAACCTAAAGGGATAAATTTCACACTGAAAGACTACCTTGAATTAGTTGATGAAACAGGCCGAATGATTCGAGATGACAAGCGAGGTGCCATATCAGCCAATGCTGAAAAAATTCTGGCAAGGTTAAATATTCCTTGTGAGAATTGGTTAAGAATAACTGCTGATTTTGGTAAGTTATTTCATGGTCCTGTGGGGACATTACAAGAGCTGACGAGTTACTGTGAACATTTGGGTAAACAACGACGGCACTTTTCTCAAGACTGCCAGTATTTTCAAGCTGGCTAAGCGTTTCAATCTGTCCTTCTGCTAAAGCAAGCTCATTATAAATCGAGTCAAAACCTGCTGTTTGAATTTCATCATTTTCGCCCTTAAATACCCATACCCAATACTTTCTTAGCTTCGAATCATGTATCGGCTTGCTTGAGGGATTTTATCGCCAAGTAGAACATTGATAACCTGCTATAGACTCGGTATGTCATTGATTACCTATGGGTGGCTCTATTTCTTATTTTTTGATTAACAATGGGTGGCACTATTTCTACTTCTATTTTCGAATCATGTATCGGCTTGCTTGAGGGATTTTATCGCCAAGTAGAACATTGATAACCTGCTATAGACTTGGTATTTTATTGATTAACAATGGGTGGCTCTATTTCTATTTTTTGATTAACAATGGGTGGCACTATTTCTACTTCTATTTTCGAATCATGTATCGGCTTGCTTGAGGGATTTTATCGCCAAGTAGAACATTGATAACCTGCTATAGACTTGGTATTTTATTGATTAACAATGGGTGGCTCTATTTCTATTTATGGGTGGCACTATTTTTGATTTTTTTTTACTATTTTAGTTTCTCAGATACTGAACAAATTAATGCTTCTATCATCTAATCAATAGAAGCATTAAATAGGCCGGTAATAACTCAATGAACCTCAGAACCACGTGAACGAATATTGCCATCACGACTAATATCTATCTGATAGGGCGAAGCATGCACCCCATAAGACTGGTAAATCTGATTATCGGTATCAAATATTAGAGGCAGCTTCAGCTGAAACTTATCGCGAAACTGCTGCACAATTTTTTCATCGACATAAAAAGAACTCACAACGCCTAACCACTCGCGAGAATCATCCTTGGTAACTAGATGACTCAACTGTTCAATCTGGGCTTCACAGCCGGGAAAGTGAGGCATAGGACAAAGTGAATCCAAAAAGACCAAACTCAAAGGTTTATTGTTGGAAAGCCCCAGTAAACTAACGGTATTGCCCGCCATAGTTTTTGCGATAAATACTGGTGCCCGATCCCCTTTTTCCGGTTTGTGATAACCTGGCTTAGCAGCCTCATTAATCGTAAACGAAACGGACTTTGATTTTTCTGCCCCAGTAACAAGCATAGAAGGTAAATCATCTGTCCTTAATTGCAGCCATTGGTTCAACGCTACCTGAGTCGAAAAATGCTTTGATGCGAGCGCGTCGAACTCCTCTCCGCTACCAGAAAACACTTTCTTTCCATCTTTTAAAATCACATGCAAGGGTAGAGACCAGCCCCCCTGAGAACGCATCAAACGATAACCGCGATCCAGCACTAAAGGCTTCACTTGAGGATAATAGCGCTGAAATTCAGCTAACTGAGATTCTGTCACATTAATTTCCGGCTGAACCCAAACTTGCTGGCTATTCTTCACAAAGGCTTTAGGTAAAGCTGCTATTCGCGCTTCTTCGCCCTGGCCTTCATAACTGCTCCAGATATCCTGAAAGATTAAATGGGTCAATTTACTGTCTTGCAACACCAATGATTGGCCATCAAAGGTTTTTATATTCTCCAAGAGTAGTACTGGGCTTTCTCCTGCCTCAGCACGAAAAAACACCGCTAGCAAGATCAATGCTAATGCTAAATAGGCTTTAGTACGCGCCGCACTTTTATTCATACTCAGATTTTTCATTATCATCACTACCTATCGCTTCCAAGGACGTCTGTTTAATATTTGTTTCTCTTCTGCCCACTCTTCAACCATCTCATCTAAGGTATCCGTGGCCAAAAACGTGCGGTAAGCAATCTCTCCCTCTTTATCAATCAGCACATGATGTGGCGTACCGACAATGCCATAGCGGCTGGTTAAATCACCTTGTCGATCAATTACGGTCGGTAAGTTAAAACCACCACGATTAAAAAACTGCTGGATATTCGCAACCGAATCATTGATACCCACATTCACCGCCAATACTTCCACATCATCGCCGTATTTATTGTAAATCGATTGTAAGTGTGGCATCTCCACTTTGCAGTAACTGCACCAGGTTGCCCAAAACTTTAAATATACTGGCTTTTTACCCTTGTAATCAGAGAGTTTAAAGGTCTCTCCCGCTAAGGTGGTCACTTCAAAATTTGGTGCTTTATCTCCCACCGTTAGTGAGGCTGCTCCCACCTGCATCGCAGCACCTAAAAGTAAAAACGACACCGCCAGACGCAATCTACGACCGCTTCCAATAGGTGTTTTATTCAATATTCTCATCATGAGATTCCTCTTCTTTTGAACGTTAAAAAACTTGAATTATCAGATAAACAGCCGCTCTAGCCATCAAGACCGCGAACACCCATTTAATAGCATTCAGCCAAGGGCCTGAGCGTGGCAACGCAGATAACGCACTACTAAAACTCCCCGCGACGATTAATAAAGCACTCATACCAAAGGCAAAAACAAACATCAGCAGTGCAGCCCAAAGACGATTCCCTTCTCCAGCCACATACATCAGTAACATGCCCAGTACCGGTGATGTGCAAGGCGCCATCACCAAGCCAGAAAGGCCTCCTGCAAAGAACACATTAAAAGGCGCCGATTTAGACTTAAACTCAGGGGCCATCAAACCCGCAGGCAAACGCAGCCAACCCAACATCCAAGCCGCCATCAGTAAACAGAAACCCGCAACCAGCAAGAGTGTCACAGGGTGAGATGCCACCGAGCCGAACAGCACACCGCTACTCGCCGCTAAAATACCCAGCGCCGCATAGACTAAAGCCAAGCCAAAAACATAGAGTAAGGAATACAAAATGCTCTGAGTTCGCCCACTCGCTTGGCTACCGACGACAGAAACGGTGATCGGCAACATGGGGTAAACGCAGGGGGTTAAACTTGTCAGTAGTCCCGCAGCAAAAACCGCCGCGATAGCCCAAAGTGAAAATTGCTGCTCAAAAAGAGAAGCCTGTATAAAAGATTCCATATTCGTCATCCGCCTCCTAGTACTTGGGTGAAACTTGATGACTGAGTTATACCCAATTTCACAAAAGCATTTATCAAAATGCAGTGATATCGATATCAAATCGATATCAAACAAAAGTGATGTATTTATTTACCCTTAAATATCAACAGTTTGCATAATGAGTATTAAAATAATCAACTTGCCCTATAGCCCTTACAAGACGTAAAATCACTAGGTTATTTAATAGTGGATTGCCCATACATGTCCTTTCAGTTCGATCAACATTCTTTCGATAGCCAAAGTGGCGTGCTCACTCATAGCGAAAAACCAGAGCAAGCCTTGAGACATAAGGTGGCTGGCTTACTGCAATATTTGATTGAGCATCGAGATAGGATTGTTAGTAAAGAGGAGCTGCTAGAAACGTTATGGCAACACGGCGACTACCGCGAAAATTCCCTGACCCAAAGCATTCGTGAACTGCGCTTAGCCTTAAACGATAGCGCCAAGCAACCCAGCTACATCAAGACCTACCCACAACGCGGTTACCAATGGATTTGCCCGTTAAAGGAAGTTGAGCAGCAAGAAGATTCAGTCGTAGAAAAAGCAGTAGCAAAGAAACCCGCAGAAATAATGAGTAGCACAGCCAGCCGATTCGCAATGCCTTTAATAGCCCTCATACTCGTTATCGGTTTAGGCAGCTGGTTAGGCCTAGGCAATCTATGGTCGAATACAGGCTCAGAAGAAAAACGCAGAGATGCATATAAAGCCATGGGCTCAAACAGTTTATTAGTACTGCCCTTTATCAACGCCACCAACGACTCAACGATGGCCTGGCTAGAACTCGGCCTATCCGACATGCTTTCCATAGACCTACAGCGCAGCAATCAACTTAAGATAATCCCGCCAGCACTCGCTAATACTTTACTACTGAACGCTGAGCTAGAATGGCCAACCTTACCCATACACATCCGCAGTTTGTTGCGCGACCAAAACATCGATAGCGCCCTATTTGCCAGTGTGCGCCTGCACAATGAGCAACAGGTCTTAGATTTCAAACTCATTCACGCCGACGGTCGCAATCAACAAGGCAGCATCAGCTATCCATCACTGCCCGCCGCCGCACAATCTATTAGCCAACAAGTGTTATATTTATTAAGGCCGGGACATGTGCGCCAAACAACAAGACCCGCTGACGACCCCATCGCTGCCCAAGCCCTCGCTCAAGGGATGCAAGCACTGCAAGAAGAAGGTGCAGTTAGCGCGCAAAAATACTTCCAGGCCTCTCTCACTATTCAGGAAGACAGCCCATGGACCCAAGCATGGTTAGCGCGTAGCCGTTACGCATTAGGCCAGTGGAAACAAGCAGAAAAACTCTTCGATGGAATCACTTCTGCACAACGACAAGCCGATAGCAGCCTAGATGCCTTCATAGCTTACTGGTTAGCCGAGCTGGCATACCGACGTGGTGACGAGCAACTACAAGGGCTAGTTGATGAGGCAACCGTAAAAGCCGAACAAACCATAGATCCAAAACAAATGGCACAAAACTATCGACTTCAAGCCAATATCGCCTGGAGTGCGATGGAATGGGAAATACACAAGGAATGGATGACAAAAGCCAAGCAAGTGTTTTCCGTCAGTCACGACCTAAGCATAGAAGCCGACAAACTGTTTTATCTAGGTAACCCGAGTAATGCAGGGCTAGAGAAAAACCCTCAAAATGATTTATTACTCAACCAAGCGCGGTTGCAAAAAGCCCTGAATTTTTACCAGCAACTCAACAACCAACCTCTGATAGCGGCCAGCCAACTCGCCATAGCGCAAAACTACAGCTTCGACTTACCCACGCGCGCAAATGCACTGAAGCAAGCCCTAAGCCTTTATCGAAAACTGCAACAACCGTTCGAATTGGCCCAAGCCTTAATCTACACAGGCTTTTACCAAATGCAATTGCACGAGGGGATGAAAGCCCTGAACTACTTTAATGAAGCGAAACAAATTGCTACTGCGCTAGGCTCCAAGCCCTTGCTCAATATGAGCGACTTTTATATCGCTTTTGCTATGCTTGACCAAGGTCTAGATCAAACGGCCCTTGGCGGCCACCCAACCCAAGCGACCAAGCTGGAACGAGCCATTGTATTGCTAGAAGACTTCATCAAAATCCAATCAACTCCCTACTACCACGCCAGCGCTCTAGTTTTTCTCGGCTGGGCACATACTGATCTGGGTAATTATGATCAAGCACTGAAGGTATTAAGCGAAGCAAAAGCATTAAACAAAGAACTCAATATGGAAACCAGTTTTGGTTATAGCAGCTATTCCATTATGCGCATCCATTTAGAACGCCAGGACTACTCAGCGGTGATCGCCATGAGTGATGACAAGAGAACCACCCGCTTACAAGCCAGCTTTTTAGCCCGCGCCTATTTTGAGAACAATCAAGTTGATCAAGCCATTGCCACGTTAAGCCGTTTTAAACAGCAACACCCCAGTTTATGGCAGAGCGAAGACACAAAGCGATTGCTCGATTATCAAAACTCGAAGCAAGGTCTATTGACACAACTGCAAATCGAGCCCAAAGCACACTTGGTATATTGTGAGTCGGATTGGGCGCACTAGATATTTTAAAAAATAGGGCCGCCGAGGTACTTTTAAGCCTAGTAGGGGGATAGCAGAAAAGACAAAATATATGGCTGCTGAGATGATCCCTGGGTCTCTGCATCGCAATGTGGCATTATTTAGTTGCACACAATATAACTCGAGATGACCGTTATGAACTCTAAAACTGCCAACACTTTGTTAACTTCGAATAATGCATAGCCCTGCTTGAGGGATGTTATCGCCAAGTAGAACATTGATAACCTGCTATAGACTCGGTATTTTATTGATTAACAATGGGTGGCTCTATTTCTTTCTTTAACAATGGGTGGCACTATTTAGGCTCAAACGAAAAAGCCCAAATACCGTGAGATATCTGGGCTTTCAACTATATGTTCTTGAGTATCTTGAGAGAAACTGAGGTGCGATCCTTTAACCTTCTTAAGGCGCGAGTGAAGGTGGCACACTGCCAAATTGTCTAATCTGTCGCTGCAGCTTAATAGGTAATTGCCAGTAACGCTTATTTGAGTGCGTGCCAAGTCCTGTTAATCGCAAATCATCGTCTATTTGCCATTTTTTCGCTACTTCATTGGCATTAGATCTTGTATGACCATCATCCACGGCTTTACCATCGAGCAATACTAGATAAGCGACTTCCTGCCAGTAGTCAGCCACTCTGGAACCATCATTGCTGACGACTTCAATTTCCTTACCAAATGATACTGACAATATATCGGTGGTACTAGCCATTTCAACGCTTATGATTTGCTTGAATCGCATGGTTAACCTCAAAATTAGAAGACCATAATTTTACCCCTGTAGTATTCCAGCGTCAATAACACTCTTGGTTGAGGAAGTGATGCATTAGTTGTTAATCGCGGCTTTGACTTGTGTTCTTCTGGGACGGGGTATAATCACCTTAAACCAATAACTAAAAATGAGTGACGCACTTCTACTCTGAACAAGGGGACTCGGTATGTTACCCATTAACAATGGGTGGCACTATTTGGGCTTCTTAATTCAACAGTCGACTATTTAACGTTTTACGTTATACTTCCGCGCTAAAATCTAGTATTTAATTAGCGGAGTTCATCGTGCACGATCTGTATTACAAAGGGCGTATCTACACCAGAGAAAATCATGTAATAAGTGGTTATAATACTAAGCGTATTGTTAAGCTTGGTACAGAAAAGCAGCCATTATCGCTAGTGGTTAACAGTGATGAGAGAAAAAAAGAGGTAGCGGCGTTAGTTGCTGATAATGGATTATTTGCCGAGATTACTGTAGATACTGCTATTGATGAAAATATCAATGATCTTAACGCGGTTATAAACAAGCCAACTACCACTAGGTTCGACAAAACCCCGAACCGTAATGATCCTTGTTTATGTGGCAGTGGTAAAAAATATAAAAAATGTTGCGGCTAACAAGATGCTATTTTTTCCGTGAATCGACTTAATGTCATCGCAGGCGTTTGATAACCTAAACTGACATCTGCAATATCACCGAGTCGAAGCCATCCCGTACTGTTACCACCGAACCCGCCTTGGATACTCAGTGCTTTGATATCGTCAATGGATTTAAAAGTTGCTCGATTCTTTGAGATCGATAAAAATCATCGAACTACCAGGCCGAGACAAAGAACGCAGCTTCCACATAGAGCCCATCTCTTGCAACTTGGTCTCTATTTTATCGGTCACTGCTGCTCGTTCTGTTTCGCAGATGCTCCAGGGTAAAGCGTCACAACCACACTAAAGAACAGCACAAATAGACGCTGTTTAATCGCAAATTCAGCTAAATTCATCATAACTCCTAATCGCTAAATGCTTTAACTAAGGTGTTGGCAACCATTTGCTAGGGCTTAAGGTAATGCACACCTGCGGTCACAATGGCATCCCCCGTGTGCAGTTAGCCACTCAAGCAAACGCTGTTACTGCACAGCGACTCAAGCGTTACCGCCTTTTCAAGGACGATGCCCTCTTTTATGACATAGACACTTTTATCAGCATCCTCGCCAATGAGTGCCGCATAGGGTACGCAATAACTCATATTCTTAATGTTATTAAAGCTGACCGCTTTTCCTGGCAATGCATTCGTGACCTGCTCGATGATAAATTCAACCGTATAAGTCCGTTTAATCGGATCGGCCAAGGTAGCCACCGAACTGAGTCTTGCGTTTAAACTGCTCTTGGCTCCGTGCCAATTAACCAACACTAAGCTAATTTGTTCTTATCTGTAGCTATTGTCTAGAGAAGAGTAGGGAAGTCCGCTCACATTTATTACTGCTGCGCTTGGACATAGCAAAAGATGTGGCTGTCCTATCTTTGTTCCTGCAGGGTACCCACCGCAGGTGATAGATAACAATGAAGTTATGACTTTCAATGACACATTCAAACAGCAAAGGACACTGGATTCCGGCTCAAAAGATCTGCCGGAATGACGGAAAGTAACGACCAAAATAAAATGAACAGGTAAGGTCAAATAAATAACCTTCTTTTGAATAACTAGTGTAGATGCCGCTGCGAACTTAGATTTCAGGGTGAGGTTTCACTTAGTGAAACTTTCCGAACGAGAGATAGGGATATCGAACTGGCATTTAAACATGGACGTTATTTGAAACCGCAGAGCGTATAGGGATGACTCTTATGAAATCAAGAGCCAGCGTCTCGCAGAACCTTCTTAAAATAAAGAGCGCACATTCCTCGCCGGGAAGGCGATAGGTAACAATGAAGGTACGACTTTCAACTATCGACCAAGTAACAAACAGTACTAATAAAAGTAGAACAAAGGGTCGGAGCGAATAAGGTTAATTTTCTTGTAGATCAACAAAGTGTAGGTGCGGCTGTGACCGTCCGTGACATGGATGTCACGGCCGAACTTACAAGGACGTACTCGCAGTGTCACAGAAGTCTCTGCACATAAGCCCGCAGCAAGCGATAGATAACAATGAAGATACGACTTTCAACTATCGACCAAGTAACAAACAGTACTACCCAAAATGAAGACACAAAAAAGCCACCCGTTAAAGAGTGGCTTCATGGTACAAGCTGGCTAGAGTTTTTAACCTAGGATATAGAACCTAGCAAACTAGCAGTAAACTACCAATTAAACTACCAGCAAAAAGAGCAATAAAACGGTCTACTTAACCGTTTTAACCCCTTCTGGTGTACCAACTAACAAAACATCCGCTCCGCGGTTAGCAAACAAACCGTTAGTCACTACGCCGACGATTTGATTGATCTGCTCTTCGAGCTCTTTTGGCTTCATGATCTTCATGTTGTACACATCTAAGATGATGTTGCCGTTGTCTGTGAGGCAGCCTTCGCGGTAAACCGGATCGCCGCCTAGCTTGACCAGTTGGCGTGCCACATATGAGCGAGCCATAGGGATCACTTCTACTGGCAGTGGGAAGTCGCCTAAAATATCCACCTGCTTAGTGTTATCTACGATACAGATAAACTTGTCGGCTACGGCTGCGATGATCTTCTCACGGGTCAGAGCGGCGCCGCCGCCCTTGATCATGTCCATGCGCTCGTTGATTTCATCGGCACCATCGACATAGACAGAAAGCTCGTTGACTGAATTGAGATCGTAGACCGGAATACCCAGAGCTTTCATCTTTTCGGTAGACGCTGCTGAGCTAGATACTGCCCCTTCGATATCTGCCTTCATGGTCGCGAGAGCATCGATAAAGTGATTAACGGTAGAGCCAGTGCCTACACCAACAATACTGTCTTTTTCAACGTATTCTAGTGCAGCCCAGCCAGCGGCTTTCTTCATCTCATCTTGTGTCATGGTCGTTTCCTGTAAGGAGTTTTAAAATATCTGCTGGTATTATACCCGAGCCACGTCAAAATGCTCGATTTGCTGAAGCTTGAATTTTTATCTGATTCAGGGATAGATTTAAGCAAGAACCGGGTACTTTATTGAAATGATAGTTGACCACTTCAAGTGTTATCAGTTGTAAATGACAGACCATAAGTTTGTAGGCCCTCCAACTTTAAAGCTTCTTCATATCCTGCTAGCTTTCTAAGCTTGTCTCGAGACTTATAGCTTCTTGGTTCACACATTTAGACAAGTTAATCTCTTGCTGGTGGTAAAAGTCACAGCCAAAGAGTAACTTTACGTCCTTGGAATTTAGGTTTGGTTTAAGCATTGCGTATTGCTGCTTAAACAAGCATGTATGAAATCTGCAACGGGTTTGCAGGATTAAGGAATGAGAAGGGAAATTTATGGCTGGAGCTAGCCTGTTAATGCTATTGGACGATATTACCGCCATCTTGGATGATGTGGCCTTGATGACTAAAGTTGCCGCTAAGAAGACGGTGGGAGTCTTGGGTGATGATCTCGCCCTCAATGCCCAACAAGTATCTGGAGTCAGTGCCGATAGGGAGTTGCCGGTAGTCTGGGCTGTGGCCATGGGGTCATTGCGTAATAAATGTATTTTGGTGCCTGCGGCCCTATTGATCAGTGCCTTTATTCCTTGGTTGATAACGCCTCTGCTGATGTTTGGCGGGCTGTTTCTCTGTTTCGAAGGCTTCGAGAAGCTGCATCACTCCTACGAGAAAAGAAAGAATAAAGCCCAAGGTGGGGTTACTCTTGCTCAAGAAGTGGATGATGAGCCAGCGCAAGTTGTCGATGTCAAAGAATTCGAAGCCAAGAAAGTGAAAGGCGCCATACGTACCGACTTCGTCCTTGGGGCTGAAATCATTGCTATCACCTTAGGCGTAGTCGCCGAGAGTAGCTTTATGACTCAAGTTGTTACCCTTTCTATCGTCGCCTTTGTGCTGACTATTTGTGTTTATGGTTTAGTGGCCGGGATTGTCAGATTAGACGATGTCGGTCTCTATCTGAGTCGAAGGCAAGGAGAGGGTGTCTTCACCCGTTTCGGGCGCAAGTTTGGGCTTAACTTGGTGAAATCGGCTCCCTATTTAATGCGTGGACTGACCATAGTCGGCACTATCGCTATGTTTATGGTGGGGGGCGGAATTCTGACCCATGGCTTACATTGGGTCGGTAGCCAGATTGAAACCTTAGCGGCTCAGGCTGAGCAGCTCAGCCTTGTCGGACCGGTATTATCAATGTTGACCCCTAGCCTGTTAAATACTGTGTTCGGTATTTTTGTCGGCGCGCTAGCCTTGTTGCTGATGTCTTGGGGGCAAAAGCTAAAGTCGGCCACGACCTAAACCCAAAACTAAACCTAAAGCTAAAGCTAGACCTTAAGTTTTAGTTGTTTAAATGTTTTAGTTTGTATCATCTATTGTGCGGCAGGTTAAATATTTGTAAGGTTTAACCTGTCTTAAGCAAACATAGTCCGACCAACTAATTAAAATACCAATGAGTCGGTAAGAAGATAGGGATATAGATGAACAAAATAGCAGTAGGTTTAGCCTCAAGTTTAGTATTAGTTTCCGTGTTAGCCGCATGTGGCGGTGGTTCAGATGACTCGGGCAGCACTCCTACGCCACCTCCGGCGCCAGCCCCTGACTTAGTTCAAAATTATTGTTATTTGATGAGCACTAGCATGGGGGAGATAAGCTTAGCTATCGACACCACGAATACGCCTATTACAGGTGAGAACTTTAAACAGTATGTGGATTCTGGTTTCTATGATGGCTTGATATTTCATCGTGTAGTGCATCAGTTTGTCGTGCAAGGTGGTGGTTTTACACCGGATCTTGTGCAGAAAGAGACTAGAGGTCCCATTCAGAATGAAGCGAGTGTGGGGATTAGTAACTTGCGCGGCACCTTAGCCATGGCAAGAAGTAGCGCCGCTAATTCGGCCACTTCGCAGTTTTATATCAATACCGTAGACAATGTTAATTTAGATCAAGAGCACGCCTCTGATGGTGTGGGTTATGCCGTATTCGGTAAGGTGATTACTGGAATGAATATCGTCGACCAGATTGATATTGTCGATACCAATAACAGTATTCCAGTCGAAAATATCCTCATTAATAGTATTTCTGAGATGGCTTGCCCCGCGACATAAGCTTTTTTTATCAAGTTATCAAGTTATCAAGTTATCAAGCCACCAAGCCACCAAGCTATCAAGCCCAGTTTACGCTGGGCTTGTTTGTTTTAGCGTCTCAAGTATGGCTTTCGCTGCAAAGGTGAGTACTTGCTGTTGTCGACTAAATTGATATTGTCGATATCAATAAACAGTAAACCTCTGCAAGATATTGTGATTAATAGTATTTCTGAGATGGCTTGCCCCGCGACATAAACTTTTTCCATCAAGCCATCAAGCCCAGTTTACGCTGGGCTTGTTTGTTTTATCATCTCAATCATGGCTTTCGCTGCAAAGGAGAGCACTTGTTCCTTGCGCCAAAACAGTGACATCTTCCACCTCAAGTCTGAGCCGATAAGTGGCACTGAAACAATCCCTGCTACCCTGTGACGCTGGGCGATCATCTTAGGCAGTAACAAGTTGCCCGCACCTGCGGCGACTAAGGCTATGCCAAATTCTGCCTGACTAATTTTGGTGACATTTTTCGGTGTGAAACCTGCTTGCTCACAGCTTTCTAACACCATGCGATGTAGCGAGAAGCCGGATTCGAACATGATCTGTGGCTCGAGGGAGATCTGTTCGAGTCTCAGGGACTTCTCATTGGCTAAAACGTGATGCTTAGGCAAGATGACGACCATAGGCTCATCACGTACCAAGATGCCTTCGAACTCTTTGTCCAGCGCTATTATGCCAGTGGCTAGCTCTATCTCTCCTTTAATCAAGGCCTCTTTTAGTTCAACAGAACCTCGGACTAATAACTCCATGTCTATCTTAGGATATGTATCTCGGTATTTTGCGATCACCGGAGCGAAGAGCTCGGCGCTGCCCAGTGGAGCCAAACCGAGTTTTAACTGCCCCAAGGTTAGCCCACGTTGGGCCGAGAGCTCATTGAGTAAGGTTTGTTTGTTGGCCAGTAAGGTTTGTCCATGGCGATATACCAGTTCACCGGCTGAGGTTAGCTTGACCCTAGTGCCTCGCTTACCGCGTTCGAGTAGGGTGACATCTAGTTCATGCTCTAATTGCTGAATAGCCTTTGATAGTGCTGGTTGAGTAATGTGTACCTTCTCTGAGGCTCTGGCGAAGCCGCCGGAGTCGACTATCTCAATTAGATAACGAATGACGCGTAGATCCATTTGTATAACCTATGGGAATGTATATTATAATTAATATTCATTTTTTTTATTCATAGTGCAAGTTTAAACTTGTTCTACAGCTTTTAAATGAGTTTATCCAAACTATGTCAGTTTCTAGAGTCACCAAGCAGAGTGATACTAATTCCAATCTCACTAGGGCTAATATTCCCTTAGCCACCAAGAGTAATGGCAAACACAGAGTTATGCTACAGACCTTGGCACAGGTGAGTCTGTTTTGTCTGTTGGCGGTTATCTGCGTACAAGTCGAGCAATATTTTAATCTGCCTATCCCAGGCAGTGTCATAGGTCTGGCTATCGTCCTGGTACTCTTACTCACTAAGACGCTTCCTGAACCTGGGGTTAGCTTAGGTTCGGCCTGGTTGATCGGCGAGTTGCTGCTGTTTTTTATCCCTCCAGTAGTCTCAGTGATTAAATATCAAAGCTTATTTGAAAATTTCGGTGTACAGCTGGTAGTCGTGCTAGTGCTAGGGACGGTATTTGTGTTGGTAGGGACAGGATTTGTGGTCGATCGTGTATTTCGTTTCGAGCGTAGAATGAACCATCAGCGTGTTCAGGCCCAGCAGATAAGAGAGATGGAAGGTTAAATGATGCCTATTTTCGAAGATACAGGTGCGGCCTTAGTAGGCGTTTTCAGTTTAGTCATGACACTAGCGTGTTATTTCGGCGCCAAATATGCCTATGATAAATATAAATTTTGGTGGTTGTCGCCCATCATGTTGGCACCTCTTGGGATTGTTTCTCTGGTGTTATTGCTGGATATTCCCCTGACTAGCTATTTTCAATTTAGTCAGCTGTTGACCTTGATGTTGACGCCTGCGGTCATCGCCTTCGCTGTGCCCATCTATCGTGAGCGGCATTTAATTGCTAAATATCCACTCACACTCTCTATAGGTGTGTTAGTCGGACTCTTCCTCGGCTTGCTCTCGTCTTGGGGCCTGTCTAAGTTAGTCTCACTACCACCTGAGTTATCTCAAAGTGTCTTGGTCCGTTTCGTTTCTACCCCTTTCGCCATGGAGGCAACATCGAGTTTTGGCGGCTTACCTGAGCTAACAGCCATGTTGGTTTTGCTTACCGGAGTATTAGGCATGTTAATTTGCGAGCCGATATTTAGGATGGCAAAGATTAACACATCTCTAGGAAAGGGCGCTGCGCTAGGAGCATCGGCTCACGGTGTTGGCGCTGCCAAAGCGTCAGAAATCGGCGAGGAGGAAGGAGTGGTTGCCAGCCTTACTATGATCTTTACTGGTATTGCTATGGTCATTATGGCGCCATTATTTAGCCTATTCCTTGTTTAAAAAAAGGCACTTATGCTGACCATGCAAGCTGGCGATTAGCTGCTATGCCGAGTTCATTTTCAGGGGATTGCGCCTCCAGGGCCTCAAAAAACCATGACTTTGAAGTGATAAATAAAATAAATAGAGATTAGGTGCTAATTTTCTATTTATTTTGAAGCATCAGATCTGATTTTAGTATAAAATTTGGCCCCAAAATCTGGTAGGGCCTACACTTTACTCTGTGAAATATTCACGGGGATAAAATAGCGTCCATTCCGTCTTTGGAATGAGTTGTTTCCTACCAAATTGACCTAATTAAATAACAATATGGGGACGGTCAAATGTCAGATAAGCACTTTATTACAGCACAGGAATTGCTTGAAGATTCATTTCGCCTAGCGGCGCAGGTTTATGAAAGCGGTTTTCGTCCGCAATTTATCGTTGGGATCTGGCGTGGTGGTGCACCGATAGGAATCGCGGTGCAGGAATATTTTGATTTTAAAAAGGTTGAAACCGATCATATTGCGGTTCGTACCTCTTCTTATTATGGTATCGGCACCGACAAGCAGAGTAAGAACATCAAGGTTCATGGGCTGCATTATATCGTCGAAAATGCCAATGCCGATGATGGTCTCTTGATTGTCGATGATGTGTTCGATTCAGGCCGCAGTGTTCAAGCTCTAAAAGATAAACTCAGTGAGCTGATGCGTCTGAATATGCCAAAAGATGTGCGTATAGCCTGTCCTTACTATAAGCCTAAGAACACTTCGGTGCCGTTAAAGCCTGATTACTTCATTCATGAGTCGGAAGAATGGTTAGTCTTTCCCCATGAAGTATCTGGATTATCTCCTGAGGAGATCCTCCAAGGTAAAGGCGATCTGGCTAATATTAAAGAGCTGTTCGTTTAAGAGACGCCAGGCTTCAGCTTAAAATATGAAACCAGTGCATATTAATATGCACTGGTTTTTTTATTGGGGGATCGAGCTGTCTTGGAAGCTATTCAAGCATCTGTGCTAGCTAGAGCTTATCTATCTGTTCACCGAGTTGATATGACTTATCAGTGACTATGGTCTCTAGGGTAGCTACACGCTCTTGTAGTCTGACGAGTTCAGATTTAAGCACATCGACTTCGCTGGTATCGACACCGGCTTTTCTCAGGTTATATTCCTTAAATGCCTTCACTCCGAACACGGCGACGATGGCTACTGTGATGACTTCAAATAGTCCCATATTTCAAATTCCTTCTATGCTTTCTTTGCAACTCTGCTCGAGCTGATTCTAATTGTTGGTGTTGATTGATTGCTCATCATGATATAAGCATTGTAAAAGCAATCTTTATGCCATGAATAAACATCCTATCTTATCAAATGCTTAATGTATTTTCATGGGAGTAAAGTATCAAGTGTTAGTGCTTCTTACTAAACATTAATCATATAAACCAAGCTAGTCTTGACCAAGTTTACTCGCTTACTCGCTAGCGTAGCAGATGCTCCTTAATGGCGACACATCTCAACTCGCTCTGGTGTGTTTGTAATAAGGCCTTTTGCGTCGTGGCCGAGAGTCCAGCCTGTTTATCTATGGTGCTTTTGAGCAGGGCTAGCCCCCTGTGATCACAGCGAGTAGGGAGTAAATATTGGCCATACAATTTCATGAATCGATCACTTTTACTCGCATCTAGCTGAGCCAGTGATTCGAGTCTCTGCTCTGAACTGGCTGAGTTCAATATTTTCTGCTCTCTTGGATACAGGTGAGCCATGGCGATACTGAGTGTCGAAAACGGCATATTGGTGTCATGTTGAATATGAGTTAGCCAATAGCGTTTAATACCAGCCTCTGGCCTAGATACCTGGGCCGCGATGGCGGCATCTCGGCCTCGCGGGCTTTGGTCTCTATTTAGCTCTTTGTTTATGAGAGAGCGGCTGCCTAGATAGTCATAACGATTGAGTTGAGTGACTATTTTCCAGCGCATCTCTTGGTCTATCTTCAGCCCCTTGATGCTGGAGCTGCCAGCCAACAGTTTAGCTAGGTGGGTTAAGGAATCCGGGGTGTGTGAAAACTGAATATAAGCATCAAACCAGAGGTGTTGAATATTGGGATTTTCATCGTTAACCATGGCCTTTCTCAGGCTCATCTGCTCTAAACCTTTCAGCGCCATATGAATGTAACTGCTGTGATTTTTCAGTATCAGCTCAAGGTCGGTTTTACTCTGATTAAGATTGGTTAGCACCTGCTTAAGAATGACAGGCTCTTTCTCTTTGGGGAGATTAATGAAGACCACGTCTAGGTATTTATTTAATGCTAGCTCCCCATCGGATACGCTCTCCCACAGGCTCTGCCATAACATGGAGCGGAGCTGAGGTTCTGTGACCATATTGAGGTGCTGTTTCACCGTCTTGAGTGAACGCTTATCTAGGCTCACTTTCACGTAGCCAGAATCGAGATAGTTAGGATAGACGAGATCCGGGCAGCGAGTACCGTTCAATTGCCTGACTCGTGTCCTCTCGCCCTTGTACACTAGGCTAATTGAGCGGACCCTATGAAGCTCGTTCCTGCCCTTAGTAAATAGTGCCAGTGTTATCTTCTGTTCTCTGAGCCTAGGGTGTTGCTTGCTGGCTGAAGATTGTAGAAGGGAAAACTCACTTACGCGGTTATTTTTACAGGTGAACTCAGCCTTTATGGTATTAACACCGGGAGTGGTAAACCAATCTTGCTGCCATTGAGTCAGGTCGTGTTTGTTATCTAGACTTAGGCTAGCAAAAAAGTCTGCAGCACTGACGTTTTTATTGGCAAATTTTGTCAGATAGTGTTGCAGGCCGAGTCTGAAATCTGGCTCAGCAATCAGCTGCTCGAGGCCCTGTAAAATAGCCTCACTCTTATGGACTCCGGCCGAAGGCAGTATTGAGGTATCACTGTGGTAGGTAAATAGCAGATCATCCACATAAGCCTTGGCCTTTATAGGGTCATAGAAGTGTTTCGAGTCTAGACTCTTATACCCTAGATGAGCCAAGGTCTTCTTGGTTATCAAAGAGCGCAAACTCATATTAAGCCTGCTTTCGTCCCAGATGTTCATGGTAACCAGGGCGCCAAACCATTGGGCGGTAAGGTTTGTCATGGTGGTTTTTATGATGGTTTTTTGTCGCTGTTGCAAGGGGGCTAAATGGTGAGTCATATTCTCACTTATGCTAGCTACCGCTGCGCTGGCTATGGCGTCATCATTGGCCATCATAGGGCTGAGAACCATATCGAATTTGCTGAACGGATAGGGAGTGATTAAATACTCTTCCATGAAGCGGATCCCCTTATCCATATCTTTAAACCAGATCTGTGGCGATATATCGTCTGCGATAGCTTGCCTAGAAAATAACCTAATCGGGTACTTTGACTTAGCTGTATCGTCTTTCCAGACCCGGTAGGGGCCGGCGTGTAGGGAAAACATATGCGGGCTTAATTTAGGGCTGCTGGGGAATTGCCACAGGTTTGACTCCAATGAGTCGATGACCTTCTGCTCCTTGACTGAGCTAATGACCAGCCAGGTTTTAGGCACTGTGACATTCAGGCTATAGCTGGCCTTAAGATCGGCTTGACTGAATAAGGGAAACATCATGCTGGCATGATCGGCGCAGAAGTTGGATTCAAGATAGACCTTGCCATCTTTCGGGTCCATGAAGCGGACTAAGCCCATGCCCTGTGTTCCATAAGCCTGTGAGTAATTGATATCCACAGTGTTACTGCCCGATACTAAGGTACTCGGGCTTAAGATAACCGCCTTGCCGTTATATCTTGGGTATATTTTGTGCCCATTAATCACAAAAGATTTTATGTTGGCCCTGAGTAGATCTAAGCTGAGTGGGGTACTGGTATCTGAGAGTTTAAATGTAATGCGTGTAGTACCATTGAAGTGCTCTGACTGAGTTAAATCTAAGCTTAGCTGATAACTGATTTCTGAGATGCGAGCGCTGCGAGACTTAGCTAAGGCTAGCTTATCGGCAGAAGATGAATCTAATGAATTGCCATCGCCTACATTGGACTGGCTGGTGCTGTTACATGAGATAAGCAGCAGTGAGGTAAGGCAAAGCAGACAGGCACGCAGTAAATTCACAGCTTGGTTTCCGGCAGAAGAGGTATGAGCGGCAACACTAACCGATTTTGTGGCCGAGTGCGATAAGAAGCCAGCTTGTATTAGGTTTTATGCTATCTAGGCATAGGGTTCATAAAAAATGCCAGTCATCTAGACTGGCATTGTTATTATTTAGCTTAGCTCGCGCTACATTCCTAGGAATGACTTAGACTTGCGCTTGCGGATCTCTTTCTCATCAGACCATTCGATCAGGCCTGTTTCTAGGTCCATTAGACGCATGGTCATCTTGTAGTAGACATCTTTGGTGCTGCCATCTTGCTTGACAATACTAGACAGGTTGCCGTACAGCATGTACTGGGCACCGATCTGACGACCGAAGTTGATGGCGGTAGATGGGTCAACCATACCGGCATTGTTCTGGTAGTCCAGTTGCTTGCGCACTGCGTCGACTTTTGTCATATCGATAAAGCGGAACTTACCCGAGCGCAGTAACTTGTTGCTGATTGAGTCGGTTACTGATTCTGTATCTATATGCTCAGAGGTCTTGTTCTTGATCTTGTCGACGAACATGATAGGACGGTCGTTAACTGTCATTGCCACAATGGGTGGGAAAGTCAGCATGCTGTCGACCATTTTAGCCGCGATGGCTTGAAGGTCTGTAGAACCGAAGTTTGCGTTAACTGTTTCCACCTCAGTGGCGTCACCGTATTCAACTCTTGATTGGCAACCAGCCAGTCCGACAGCGACTGCTAGCATAAAAATGACTTTAAATTTTTTCATAGTGGCTTCCATTAAGTGTGTATTAGATGATTATTGAATAAAAACGTGTGTGCTTACCTGTGTCTATTACCCAGACTAAGGTGGTTCTACCGCTCTGTACCTCTATCTCTTGGCTCGATGAATTATCTAGCTTGAGTGAGTAATTACCATTTTTAAGGTAAGTTCTGGCAATTTGTGCCTGCTTAGGCAAGGTGAGCCAGCTGCGGCGGTCGGCTTGCTCGGTGACGACGTTAATTATCTGGATAGCGATAGAAGCCAGATCTGTCTCATTACTTCTCCTCTTCGAGCCACTCTCGACCCTTCTGGCTATCTCAGATTTAGCATAGACTCTGGCTGCTTGTCTCACTAACGCGGCCGGGAGATCTTCCTTTAGTGCCGTGATCGCCAGTGCGTCTATGTTGGCGATAGGCGCAGCGGTTAAGGTTTTGCCGAGGCCATGTATCTTACCATTTGAAACTGCACGAGAATTTGAAGTATAGGTGGCTAATGAGGCGGTCTGCCAGTTTCCATGAATAGTGAAGGGAACCGTTATACTTTGTTTTTCAGGGACAAAGCCACGTTCGAGTAGGACTATGACTTGTCCTTCTCCCTTCTTTTTCTGCTTGGCTTTTCCCCAACGACGTTCAAAATCCTGCTGCTGAGGCATGGAGAGCTGGGTAGCCAGACGGACAAGATCTTGCTGCAGATAGGGATTATTAGGCGTAATTTGTGCGGCCTTACGATAATCGATATAGGCATCGTTGGGCTCGCCTAAAATTTCATGTAACAGGCCTGTGGTGTAGTAGCTGTAGGCATTTAAGAAGGAACTAGTGACAGTACCAGCCGCCTTGCCTAGCTTATTTATTTCAGCATCTATGGTGCCGTTAGCCATGGCTTGAACGGACTTCTTAGATTTTTGATATTTGGCTTGTTCTGAACTTTGCAGCTGGTTACTGCGTCTGACTTCTATTAAGGCTCCCTCTCGATCGCCACTGAAAAGGTAGTTTAGCGCCTGATATTGATGCAACATCACTCGCTCATAGCCCGGCCCGCGATAGGGGATCACGTTGTCGTTAATAAATAGACTGCTGGTGGTGGCACCTATATCTGTAACACTCACAGTGGCCTTGTCATCAAACTTCAGATAGGCTGCAACCGCTTGCTGGTAGTAATTTTTACTCGCCGCGAAATCACCGCTTATTTGAGCGACTCGTCCTGCCTCCTGGGCATAGAGCAGACCATCGGCACCGGATATATTCGATGCCACATCTTGGACCCCTTTCATGGGTTCATTGCTATTGAGTTGGGCCTTTACCTGGGCTATTTGCGATGGGTAGTTGACGAAGATGCTGTTAAATGCACAACCCGATAAGCTTAACGTGAGTAAGGGAATTAATAGCCAATGTTTCATAGTGCCGCCTCACTTGGGCAATATATCGCTTGCATAGCGCTCCTTTTGGGCATCTCGGTCCTTCAAATTTATGTTATTTATCGATTCGCGTAGGGATATATTTGCCCTGGGTTCTCATACTAGAGAGCTAGTGGTATCAATAGTGAGGTGGGGCCTCATCTAACTGACTCACCATATTGCCCGGCTCAGCCGTTTGTTGCTTACTCAACAATTGTCGTATTGCTTGCTGTTGGTCCGACAATAGGTCATTTAATTTGATCACTTGCTGATTGAGATCTTCTAGGGTTTCATCCTGAAATGCCAGTTTCATCTCAAGATCTTCGACTCTCTTTTCTAATTGTTCCATTTTTACCTCTAATGGACAGGTATTGGCCAAGTTTCGACTAAGCCATTGCTGCTGATGGTACGGATCTGGTTTGAATCCAAGTTAGCGACAGAGTATACAACGGCGCCCTTGGTTTGGGCATGTTTGGTACGCTGAACTTGCCAATTAGCCAAGGATTGACCTGTTTTGATATCCCAGACTCGGACTTCTCTCGCCGGGGTGCCTGTTAGAAGCAATGTATCACGGTTTGAAAAGCGCACCGCCGAAAAGTTCATTTTTCTACGAGTGATATTTAATTGGCTGACTAATTCGCCAGTGGTATTGTCCATAATCTTGGCTATTTTTGTGCTATCACCAATAAATGACAGACTCCCTGAGCCATTTAAGTCCACCTTTATGACTCGGTTATCGAACTGCCAACGATGAATTGGCTGGCCTGTAGTGGAGTGCCACAGTATGGCCTGCATATCGTTTGAGCCTGTAAGGGCGAGTTTTCCATCGGCAGAAAGGGCTACGCTGTTAACTTTTTCTGAATGGCCAAGAAACTTTATCAAAGAAGGGGTCTTGGTAGAAGCCGACGGCATCAGAGACATGACGCTGCCATCGGTGAGACCTATGAGTAATGACCCTGAGTTAGATACTGCCACACTTTGTCCGGTGGAGGGCAATGACCACCAGCCTAAAGATGAGCCGTTTAACATGCTCCAGAGTGCGACTGAGTCTCTGCTTAAAGAAGCTGCAAAATCTTGATTGGGTGAGATGGCGACATCGAAGGCGTCATTATTTGACTCGCTATGTATCCAGGTATATTTCTGCTGCCGAGTCTCGAGATCCCATACCTGTATTGCGCTATTGGCAGTGCTGACGATGACAAATTGTCCATTCAGGGACAGGCTGGCATCATAGCTAGGCTCTGTGATCAATGCTTGTGTGTCTATGGCTGTAGGCTGGCAAGCAGCAATAGCAAGAGTGCACAAAATAACCGAAAAGAAACTTTTCATGAACTTGTCCCCGATACTATTGTCTCTAGCTGTAAGTGATATTACATTTACATCCGATGATTAAACTTAAGTAATGAAATTGGAATAACCTATTTAACTAGTATAAAGTGGATCGCCTTATAAGATAAGGTTCTAGTCACTACTAGAAGATCCTGAGGAAGCATTTTTAATGAAATCTATTTATAAATTTTCACTGGTTGCTTTGGCCATCGTTGGTCTGTCAGCTTGTAATCAAGAAGCAAACACAACTGAAGCCGCTGCTGCCAATGTTGAGTTGAAGACAGAAGCGCAAAAAGAAGCTTACAGTGTTGGTGCATCTATTGGTAAATATATGTCTGGTCATATCAAAGAGCAAGAAGCTCTAGGTATGCCTGTCGACCGTAGCCTTATTGTTTCAGGTTTCAGTAGTGGTCTTAATGACGAGCTTAAGTTGACCGAAGAGGAGATGCAGACTGTTCTTAAGGGGCTTGACGAGAAGTTAAATAAGAAACGCGAAGCTCAAGAGACTGTTCTTGCTGAGAAAGCCTTGGCAGATAGCTCAGCATTCTTGAAGGCTAACCAGGCTAAAGAGGGTGTAGTAACAACTGAGTCTGGCCTGCAGTATGAAGTCTTGACTCCAGGTACAGGTGAAAAGCCTAGCGCCGAAGATACTGTCGAAGTGGATTATGTTGGTACCTTGCTTGATGGTACTGAATTCGATAGCTCTATCGCCCGCGGCGAGCCTGCTAAGTTCCCGTTAAACCGTGTTATCGCTGGTTGGACCGAAGGTGTTCAGCTTATGTCTGTGGGTGCTAAGTATAAGTTCGTTATCCCAGCTGACTTAGCTTATGGCGAGCGCAATACAGGTACTATCCCAGCTAACTCAACCTTGATATTTGAAATCACGCTGCACTCTATCGAGAAAGCAGGTGCACCGACAGCCGAAGTTGCTGGCGAAGATCATGGTCACGCTCACTAAATTATCGCTTATTTTTAGTTAGTCAAGATTGATGAAAAGGACGCTTAGGCGTCCTTTTTTGTGGCTGATATTTAGCGGATGCCAGGGAGTTACACATAGAGGCTCGCTTTAGGGTAAAATTGCGGAAGAAATATAAGTAATAGGTTTTAGTATGGAATATGAATTTCGGCGTAATACCATGACGGGCACTGTGATTGCTAATTTTAGTATGGATCACGAGGTATTAGGTTTCTGGTTCGCCGAAGAGTTAGGTGAGTGTAAAGATAAGTTCAATGAACTCTGTCAAATCATCGAACAGTTACAAGTGGGGTCACTGAACGAAAGGCGCTGGCTGGGTAAGGCACTATCACTGGAGCTGGACAGTGAGCAGGTCAGAGTGTTTGCTAACGAGTTGGAAGATGATTTAGACCATGAGTTTGAAGATTCCATGTCACTCTATAACGATGAATCTGAGGCATTTTGTGGTTTAGAAGATTTCCAATCGGCGTTATTGAGTTGGAGAGAGTTTCTCGACGAGAGCCGTTAAAGGCTTTTTGTTTAATAGAATATTTCATGATAAAGGCAGCCATAGGCTGCCTTTATCATTAGGGTGATCACTTATTATATCTATTGGTATCAATGCTTCAGATACCGAACCGCCATCTCAGTTCTCGATTTGGCATTGGCCTTTCTCAGTAGATTTTTCACGTGAACTTTTACCGTTCCTTCGCTGATATGCAAGTGTTCTGAGAGGGTTCGATTACTCTTGCCCTGAGCCACGAGTTGTAAAATCTGCAACTCTCTGGGAGTCAGGTTATCGAGCCAGTCAAACTCATCGCTTGCATCTTTGAGTTCATAGAGGTAGTTCTCGACCGACTCGCTCATCACTCTATGACCCAGCATGGCTTTCTTTAGTTTCTCTAACAGGAGGTCGGGCTCAGTATCTTTCAATAGGTAACCGTCGGCACCGGCTCTGATCAGACGAATAACATCTTGTTTGGCATCAGAAACCGTTAGGATAACTATGCGAGAGGTGACTCCCTCTTGGCGCAGACTGTTTAAGGTATCTAATCCTGTCATCCCTTTCATGTTGAGATCGAGTAACACTATATCTGGTTCACTCTCCTCGATGGCCGAAAGGGCATCCAATCCACTACCTGCTTCACCAAAGAGGGTAAAATCTGAATCAGAAGTGATTAATTGGCAAATACCGCGGCGTAACAGTGGGTGATCATCGACAACGAGTACTGAGTAAGGTTTACCCATTTTTAAAAGCGCCTCCTGCAAGGGTTTATTCTTATTATTTATCTAGGCAGGTTCCTGCTGAGGAGGGAAAGTCAGTGTTACCTTGGTTCCTCCCCCGGGATTGCCACTGAAGTCTACTATACCCGATAAGCGACTCGCGCGCTCTTGCATAATGCCAATGCCGAAATGCTGAGCACGTTTTCTCACCTCATCTACACCTATGCCATTGTCGCTTATGGTGATGGAGACATGGCTATCTGAGTCTTTAAAACAACGAATGTTAATCTGTTCTGCCTGAGCATGCTTGATGGCGTTAACCGTGGCTTCTCTGGTTAATTGTAATACATGAATATGTTGATGGGCGCCGAGCAGCTGCATTGGCAGCTTATAATCTAAGGTGATCTTAGCATCGGATTGGCTTCTAAGTTGTTCCAACATGGCTTCGATGGCATGGTGTAAGTTTGGGTCCTTGATGGTCAGTCTAAAGGTCGATAGAAGTTCTCTTAATTGCACGTAGGCGGTGTTTACCCCTTCGTTGATTTCCGATATCTGATGTTCAACTTGTGGGTTGCGACAAGCACTGTCTAGGCCCTTTGACAGTAAGCTGACTTGGATCTTTAAGAAGGAGAGGATTTGACCTAGGGAATCATGGAGCTCTCTGGCTATGACCCCACGCTCCTCCATGAGTGCCAGTTGCTGTCTCTGCTCTGTGGCATTATAGATAACGATGGATCTAGCCAGCATGATGGCAAAATTTTTAAACAGCTGATAATTCGGCTCCTCGCTGGATTTTGTCTCTAAGTAACCAAGCTCATAGGATTCAAACTTAAGCGGGAAATGTGTCTGGCTATTGTGTTGTTGGGGCCAGCCGCCATCGGCTTCTATGACTAATTCTTCATCATTATCTTGGACTATAACCAGGCGAAGGAATGTATCGGGTTCATGAGTTCTTAGCTGATTGAGTGCGGCTTTCAAGCTGCTAATTTCGAGCTTACGGGAATGTAGCATGACCAAGCTATCGTAGAGCAGAGTCAGTTCATTATTGCTGCGGGTCAGAGCTAAGGTCTTGTCCTTTACCTGGCCCTCTAAGTCTCGGTAGAGGGTTGATATTTCCTTCGCCGTAGATTCGAAAGCACTGCTTAAGGCACTCAGTTCAATATACTCAGTTTTAGGCATCTCAACATCAAAGTTTCCTTTGGAGATGGTATTGGCCGATTCCATTAACTGCTTGAGGGGGGCGACGACTCTTCGCTTGGTGAAACGAACTGCTAGAAAAGCGATAAACAACATTAAGCTAAGGCCGATAATTTGGCTCACGGCTAACAATTTTAATTTAAATGCGGCGTAGTGCTCAGTTTCCAGCACCAGCAGATCGATAGTATCGACAAAGTCTTTCAGTGCGGCGGCATAGAGGGGGGGATTTTCTGCTTCGATATAAGATCTCATCACCTTCCACTTATGAATAACCAGCAGATATTGTGCTTCGAGCTTGGCAGGAGTTTCCCAGTCAAGTGAACGTTTAAGGTCATCAGAATAGAGCGTCTTTTCAAATTCCTCTATTTTTTCCATGGTATCTTCGCGATTCGTGTTTTGATTTAGCATCAAACGATAGCTCTGCATCCGCAATGAGCCTGATGCGTTGATGGCTCTGGCATCTCCAAGACTGTAGGATAAGTTGATGATGGCGAAAGTTGCCAAGCCGCTCGATACTAAGATTAAAGTTAACATTAGACCTAAAATAGTCGAGGTTAAACTGCCTTTTTTCATTAGATTAAAACTCGCTAAATTGCTTTGATTAGTCTATCCATGTCCGTCTTCACCTCCTTTATCCTGCTAAGCAGAAGGTAGAAATGTGAATAACCACAGGTTTACATTTCGAACTATCGTAAACTTCTTATCAGTATACCGACTTAGGGGGCGGGTATGTATCAAGGGACTCACTTTTACCAGAGAGATGACTCGCTTTATAAAAGATAAACCCATTAAACAGTATGCCTGCCGCTATAAAACTGAAATTAAGCCTGTTGTGACAATGTTTTAATCTTACTGCTTCGATCTTATCTTGTGGCTCGAACGAGAGACCCCCTACATTCTGACCATGACATAGCATTTTTCTCTATGCCTTAGGACCAATTCAACTCCAGCTGCACACAGGCAAGAGCCATTACCAAGCCAATGATTTACGTGCGCTATATTTGTGCGGCGTGTGAATACTTGCCCTTGTTTGGTGCATTTATATTCTGATTGACTCCCGTTGGTTACCCTAAGTTATTAAAAGTTAATGACTTGTTTACTTGGCCTGATGATTGAATAGTTAATATTAGAAATAAATAACCAAAATACCTTGGAGGTCAGAATGAAACTGGTCAGCGCTATCATTAAACCGTTCAAATTGGACGATGTCCGCGAAGCCATCGCTGGAGTGGGTATAGAGGGGATGACAGTCACTGAAGTTAAAGGTTTCGGTCGTCAGAAAGGCCATACCGAGCTGTATCGAGGCGCCGAGTATCAGGTGGACTTTCTTCCTAAGGTTAAATTAGACATTGCGACTAAGGCCGAAAACCTTGAGTTGTTAATTGAATCTATTACCAATGCTGCTCGTACTGGCAAGATTGGAGATGGCAAAATATTTGTCACCGACCTAGAACAGGTTATCCGTATCCGTACGGGCGAGACCGATAGCGAAGCATTATAAGGGAGAAGCGTGATGGAAGATTTAGCAAAATTAGGGGTGACGGTTTCTGAATTAAGGTTCGCTCTGGATACCTTTTATTTCTTAATTTCTGGTGCCTTAGTCATGTGGATGGCAGCTGGTTTTGCCATGCTGGAGGCCGGACTGGTGCGCTCCAAAAACACCACAGAAATTCTAACCAAGAATGTGTGCCTGTATTCGATTGCCTGTGTGATGTATCTGATCCTAGGATATAACATCATGTATGTCGATAATGCTGAAGGTGGCTGGTTACCTTCTATAGGTACATTTATTGGCAGTCAGGCCAGTGATGCGGATCATGCGCTGGAGTCTGATTTCTTTTTCCAGGTGGTGTTTGTTGCCACGGCTATGTCCATCGTTTCCGGTGCGGTAGCCGAGCGCATGAAACTGTGGGCCTTCCTAGCCTTTTCTGTGGTAATGACAGCCTTTATTTATCCAGTTGAGGGGTATTGGACCTGGGGTGGTGGCTTCTTGTCTGAGGCAGGATTTGTCGATTTCGCCGGTAGTGGTATCGTTCATATGGCTGGTGCGGCTGCAGCGATTGCCGGCGTTCTTTTGTTGGGTGCCCGTAAGGGAAAATATGGTCCCAATGGCCAAATCAACCCAATCCCAGGTTCAAACTTACCTATGGCGACTCTGGGTATGTTTATTCTGTGGATGGGCTGGTTTGGCTTTAACGGTGGATCACAGTTACTGGTTTCCGATGCTGAAAACGCAACCGCGGTGGCTAAAATTTTCCTTAATACCAATTCTGCCGCGGCGTTTGGCGCTGTGTCGGCACTTGTCGTATGTAAGCTGGTGTGGGGAAAGGCGGATCTGACCATGATACTCAATGGTGCATTGGCCGGGTTAGTGGCCATTACTGCCGATCCTTTATCACCTTCTATCGCCTTTGCGGCTGTGATAGGCCTGATTGCAGGTGGCCTGGTCATCTTCTCAATTGTGGCGTTAGATAGGCTTAAAATTGATGATCCTGTCGGAGCTATTTCGGTTCACGGTGTGGCAGGTTTCTTCGGTCTAATGCTAGTGCCTCTGTCTAATGCCGATGCGACTGTCTTGGGTCAGCTCTATGGGGCAGGCGTCATCTTTGCTTGGGTATTCTCAGCCTCTTTTGTGGTCTGGTATCTACTTAAGTTGACCATGGGGATCCGTGTTACCGAAGAGGACGAGTATAAGGGGATGGATGCTGCAGATTGTGGCATAGATGCCTATCCTGAGTTCGTATCAGTCAAGAGCGCTCGTTAAGCTAGGCAAGACTCATACTGATAAGGCTTAGACTTATAAGACTTAGCTATTCATTAATCAAACAGGGCATTTCGCCCTGTTTTTTTGTATCATGAGTATAAGGCCGATGTGCTTTGAACGTGAATAGGGAGAGCTGCTGATGACATGTTTTAACAAGCTAAGTAAGACGAGTTTAACTTGCTTCACCTTAGGCGCACTATGCCTATTTGTGCTTAGTCTATCGGCGCCAAGTTATGCCGGACAAGTCGTGGTCCGCAAATCCAGCGAGCCTTTCGATGCCTTTGCCGTGAGAGACCAAGTTTTACGGGATCATCAATGGCGAGAGGCTTTAAGAATGCAGCAAGATATCCAGATCCTACAAGCCCTTCCCGCAGGTTGTATTTTACTCTCCAGACCCTATGCCTATTATTCATGTCATGGCTTGTTTTATAAGCCTTATCAGTATCAGAATCGGCATGTCTATATTCAGGTGGATGGGGCAGGTGACTTGGCTGAGCAAGTTACTAAGTGATCTAAGGATTAAAATAACCCGCAGCTTTGGCTCTAGGCTCCTAGTGCACGCCTCTAATGCTAGTCTTTAGCGCATGCCTTGAGCCGAGATGAGAAACCACTAATTTCTTATTTAAAACACAAAAAAGCACTCATATGAGTGCTTTTTTTATATAGCTGGAATCTGCTACCTATTACTATTGTTCCAGTATCAGGGCTTCTTGCTGATAACTCAACCTGGCCATCTGTCCCTGATCTTTAAGCTCAAGTCCCATTAACTTGAAGGGAGCGCTCAGGCCGGACTGCTTAACTAATTTAGGGTCTAGCTTAAGCTGAATGCTTGAATTATCTAAAGTGAGCCAGTTTGCCGACTCTGTCTTTAAAATTGTCCGATCTTGGCCAGAAGCATCGCTTCCAGTCAGGTAACCCGAGAGGGAGAAACGACCCTCCTCGGCGATATCTAAGGTAAAATCGATACTAACAGGCACACCCTCTAGCCAGCGAGTATTCACTTGCTGCTGGATCTTGGCTGAAGGCACAAATTGCTTGAAGGCGGTTTTCACGGTTCTGATGACCTGAATGCCGTTAACACGAGTCTGCATGTTAATTTGAATCTCACTCAATCCCAGATTGCTACTTGGCCTAGTTAAGCTTTCAGGTAATTGTGCCTGCCATTGGCCATTATCAGACACAAGTTTGAGAGCCAGATAGCTCCCATCTGAGTGCTTTAAACTCGCCGTGGGCCTGAGTTGTTGATCGCTATTAGTCAGTGAAATATTAAAATCCAAACTGCGGGATTGACTCGATACCCTGAATTTACTGGTGAGCTTGAGTTGATAGGGTGAGTGTTTCTCTTTTACATTCACCAGGTAACTGGATTTAGCCCCTAAAGGCTCGGAGACCTTGAGTTGGTATTTCCCTGGCTTAGCGTTAGAAGGCATGGTGAGGGCGCTGGAATCATCTGTGAGGCCTGCCGTGGCTAAGGCTTGTGGATCTACCAAAGAATGAATATTGGCCGAAGATTTGCTGGCACCCGATTTTTCATCCAGATTAATCAGTTGGATCTTATGGGGAGAGATGGCCTGGCTATGCATCAAGAAGCCTGAACTTAGGTCCGCCCTCGGTGAGATACGAATAATGCTAGAGGCTTGGCTGATGGCTAGGCTTATGCCTCGATTTAGCTCGGCACCTGTGACTGTGGTCCAATATTCATCACTGGTGCTCGAATGTGAGTCAGATGGTGGACTTATGGTGAATGTCTTAGTAGGCACGCTGATAAAACTCAGGGATTCCCTGCTGCTGTTAATTGGCGGCAGTTGTGGCTCGGTGACTTCTGTCACACTAAAGTCACCTAGCTGAGGCGCCGATAACGATACCTGTTTGACGCTTGTAGCTTGAGTATCTGGAGCCTTTGTCGTGGTTTCATCCTGACAGCCTGCTAGCAGGGTGGAGATAGCTAGTGTCACCAGCATCAATGGATAGTTTTTCATGTTTATCTCCTATATATGGTCGCGGATCAATTTGTCGAGATTGAAACAAGCCCGTCTGCTCTGTTGGTGACTCAGGGGCTCTCCCCCTGCGGTTTTTTGCTTATCGGTAAACCAGACAGTACCTGCTGCACTCTGTGAACTGCATTCTAAGAATCCGTCGGAGCAATCATCCAGCCAGTTCTGTGTGGTTTCGAGTGCGACTTGATATTGGTAGCCTGCACAGTAGCTGTCACCGTCCCAGATCGCCGAATCTACATCGGATCCCACCACCACTTCGAATGGCTTACCTAGGGTCGGACGGTTTTGAGTGCCGTTAAGCCAGGTACTGTTGTAGTAGCTCATCCAACTGACTTGTTGTTGCTTGACTGCGTCACTGCCATAACCTAAAAGCCATCCTAGGCTAGTTTCAAAAACGCTGCCTTGGTTCACGGCATCTGCTAGCGGGGTACCACCACTAGAGGGGGCCAGAGCTATGACTCGGGTGGTGGCATTGATGATGTCGATATAGCGGCCATCCCAGGTGGGATTGGATAATATCCACCTGACAATATTGCCCCCATTGGAGTGGGTGAGCATAAGTAGATCATCAATATTCTTATTCTTAATAAATGTGTGCAGCTGGTTTGCTAAACACCCTGCGGCGGCTTCATTCCACATATATTGATCGAAATTACAGTTGATCACTTGGTAGTTATCGGGCTGAGGCATGCCTTGTCTAACAGAGTCGACAAATTCATGAGTCCAATAATCAGTTTCGGCATCGGTCTGATTGCCTGTTCCATGGATAAATACTATGCCGCTGGCGCCATAGCACAGTGAGCTGAACACGAGTGGACTGAATATCAATAGTCCCAAGAGTATTTGCTTGTAATCGTTTTTCATTGGCTTATCTCTTTTTAGTATGCATACCAGGTATGACCTCTGACCTCTTTGGTTAATCTAATGGCTAACAATTAATCGATCAAGGAAAAGTGGCAGTACATTAGTACCAGTTAATATAGCTGTTTGTTTTGTTTGTTATTTTTGTTTTAAACGTTTTCTGGCGCTTAGTTATTAAGCGGTTTATCTAGGGGGAAAGCCTGACTAGGATTTGAAATTGTTTGAATAGAAAGCGAATTAAGATGCTGAGATCGAGTTTGGCTTATAGCAAAATCTGTTTATATTGAGTGAAGCTATGATTGAATGGTCTGCCAAATTTATTTTCTACAGGATCACATCTCTACCTATACCTTAGCTTTCACCCAGTTAGTTAAGATATATATTTGTTTGGCTCGGAATGATTCTTAAATGCAACAAAACCTATATGTTTAATTGAATTAACTGCCTATTTATAGCGAGTATACTTATCTTTAACTGAAAGTGTATTAACTTATTATCAATATATAACAATGAGTTGGTTATTATTTCTTGTTCAGAGCTATATCTTGTTGCATTGCGGGCTAATACTGGATAAATTGAACTTAGTAGCGCAATTGAGAGAAGTCTGTTTTAACGATAGCCGGAGTGAGTTTATTACCATGTATTATAAAAATGATGACGTTCGAATTAACAAGATCAAAGAATTACTGCCACCGATTGCAATTTTTGAGCGATTTCCGGCGACTGAGAATGCATCGGCTACCGTTTTTAACGCACGTAAAAACATACACCAAATTTTGAGGAAAAATGATGACCGCTTATTGGTTGTCATTGGTCCATGTTCAATCCACGATCCTAAAGCTGCCCTGGAATATGGTGAGCGTTTAGTGAAACTGCGTGAACAATACAAGGATCAGTTAGAGATAGTCATGCGAGTCTATTTCGAAAAACCCCGCACCACTGTGGGTTGGAAGGGACTGATTAACGATCCATTTATGGACAATAGCTTCAGGCTAAATGATGGGCTGAGAACTGCACGTAAATTATTGTTAGATCTCAATGATCTTGGCATACCTACTGCTGGTGAGTTTCTCGATATGATCACGCCACAATATGTTGCCGATCTTATGTGCTGGGGAGCGATTGGCGCAAGAACCACTGAATCCCAAGTGCATCGTGAACTGGCCTCGGGCCTCTCCTCTCCAGTGGGTTTTAAGAACGGCACAGATGGCACGATTAAAGTTGCCATTGATGCAATCGGTGCGGCGAGTGCGCCTCATCACTTCTTATCTGTGACTAAGTTCGGTCACTCAGCTATTGTCGAGACCAAGGGTAATTTAGACTGCCATATCATCCTACGAGGTGGTAAGGAACCCAATTATAGCCAGGAGCATGTGACTGCCATTAGTGCGCAGCTCGACAAGGCAGGATTAGACATTAATATCATGATTGATTTCAGTCATGCCAATAGCTCCAAGCAGTTTAAGCGCCAAATGCTGGTAGGTGAAGATGTGGCAGCTCAAGTATCTAAAGGAAATTATGGGATATTTGGTGTCATGATCGAAAGTAACCTTATTGAAGGTCGTCAGGATTATGTTGCAGGTGAAGCCCTTTGTTATGGCCAGAGTATTACCGATGCATGCATTGGCTGGGATGACACCGAAGCAATTTTAGCGACACTTAATCAGAGCATCATTACCCGTCGCTCGGTGTGATTAGCTATTGTCATTAGAGACTAAGATAGAGACTAAGATAGAGACTAAGATAGAGACTAAGATAGAGACTAAGATAGAAACTTAGATAGAAACTAAAAAGGAGGCCTAGGTCTCCTTTTTTATTGTTCGCTGGCTAAGAAGATAAATGTCTTCATCAGCTAAACGATACATAGCGTATGATTAACCTAAGTTATGGTTGAGCAGATACTCATTGGCTTTAGCTAGACTTCCAAATGAGGCGATAAGATTATTTTGGCCTTTTTGTTGAATGTCTGCATCTGAGGATTGGGTCATCATCCATATCCAGGTCTGAATGAGTGGTAATGGCGGATATTGAACTTTAGGTGAACTCAGCATCTATGCTTCCTTAAAATCGCTTATAAGGGTTGGTCGTTTCCCTTACTTGGTCTGCGTCAAAAAAGAATATCAAATTATTTTATTCTGTTTAACAAGAAACGCTATCATTTAACGATTTTTTAAAAATAATTGGCTTGAATAGTTCCTTTGTATCATCAAAAATTGGCGTTTGTAAGTCTAACGTACTACTCGGTGATGCCAAAATGTCAGCTGACTAAAGGTCATGTTCACAGAACACCTCATAAATGAGACATCACAATCCCCAGAGATAAGTGATGTTCATATGTGGAATCTCATAAATCTAGCTGTTTGTGCTTCAAAAAGCGATCTTCATGGTTTAAACGTATGTAGCCTCTTATTGGCTCCAATGGCCCTGAACGCCCCTGTGATTCTCAACTTGTATTAGGATTGATAATAAATGCGACCCTCTCTCTATTCAGATGGACCCATAGATAAATTAAATCTTCATGTGTTAAAGCTTATCTGGCCTTACCTTTTAGAGTTTAAAAGCAGGGTGATTATGGCCTTGATATGTTTGGTCATTGCAAAAATTGCCAGCGTATCCTTGCCCTTCATATTAAAGTCTCTGGTGGATGGCCTAAGTGCGGCATCACCTGAACAATTACTCAGTGTTCCTATCGCCCTAGTGGTTGCCTATGGTGGACTAAGGCTGCTTAACACTTTGATTTCAGAGGTCAGAGATACCTTGTTTGGCCGTGTTACCGAGCGGGCTATTAGAAGGTTGGGGCTGCATGTTTTTGAGCATCTTCACCGTCTTGACTTAGAATTTCATCTTGAGCGCAGAACCGGAGGCTTGTCCCGGGATATTGAAAGAGGCACCAGTGGCATTAATTTTCTGATGCGCTTCATGATTTTCAATATAGTGCCTACGATATTAGAAATAGCCTTAGTGGTTGGTATATTTTTTTATAATTATGGCGTTGCTTTTGCGGCAATCACCTTAGGCTCTGTATTAGCCTATGGGCTGTTTTCTATACTCGCAACTGAATGGCGTACCGAGTATGTACGAGAGGCTGCCAAGGCTGATTCACACTCTAATACCCGTGCCATCGATAGCCTGCTGAATTATGAAACGGTGAAGTATTTTAATAATGAAGTCTATGAGGCGAGACGTTACGATGAAGCATTAGAAGCGTGGGAGCAGGCAAAACGGAAAAATCGCTTGTCACTGTTTGCCCTCAATGTGGGCCAGGCGGTCATTATCTCGGTGGCGATGACTATGATGTTAGCACTCGCCGCCTACAATGTGGTGCAAGGCGTGATGACCATAGGTGATTTCGTGCTGGTAAATGCCTTTATGATGCAGCTTTTTATTCCGCTTAATTTTTTGGGGTTTGTGTATCGGGAAATTCGTGGTGCTTTAGCCAATATAGAGAGAATGTTCGGCCTGCTGAAACGGGTTCCTCTCATTCAGGATAAAGAAGACGCCAAAGGAGCTTGTTTGGGTTTGGGTGAGTTGAAGTTTGAGTCTGTTAGCTTCAGCTATAACACGCGTCAAATTCTGAAAGATGTGAATTTTACCATCTTACCAGGTCAGAAAGTCGCTATCGTAGGAGATAGTGGCGCGGGTAAGTCTACTATCGTTAAGTTACTATTTCGTTTCTATGATGTCGAAAAAGGCAGTATCAGTTTAGATGGGGTCAATATTAATAACTTGACTCAAGATGCACTTCGTCAAGCTATCGCTATAGTCCCACAAGATACCGTACTGTTTAATGACTCCTTGTTAGAGAATATCCGTTACGGTCGTCCCGATGCCAGCGACGAGGAGATCCACCAGGCCATCAATATGGCTCATCTATCCCATTTCATTGAGACCTTACCTGAAGGCTGGAATACCCCAGTGGGAGAGAGAGGATTGAAGTTATCAGGAGGGGAGAAGCAGAGAGTGGCTATTGCCAGGGCTATTCTCAAGGGCTCGCCTATCTTAGTGTTCGATGAAGCGACATCTTCATTAGATAGCCAATCGGAACAGGCCATATTAAATGCACTGAAGGAGGTGGCTAAAGGGCACACAAGTTTAGTGATTGCCCATAGACTCTCTACGGTTGTAGATGCGGATCAAATCTTAGTCTTGAGCCAAGGACAAATCGTAGAAACGGGTAACCATGAGTCTCTTTTAGCCAATGCTGGCTTATATGCTAAGTTATGGAACATTCAAAACTGATTTTACGGGGATCGATATTGTTTATATTAAGTCTACAGACTGGCGGGACAATGCTGTATTATATTCAATATTAGTCTATATTAATGCACATGCTTAGTTAATAGTTATGCGTTGATTCAATTCCAGTTTATATGCTTATCATGTAAGCTGGAAACAAATGCAATGAGATGGTAACGATGAAAAACATTCCTTTACAGGTAAACATTGAAGGTCAAGACAGTTTCGTCGATACCGATTGGTTAGCGATAATGGCGACGCTTAAGAAGCGTGGTCTGGAGCAAGATGAATTAGCGAGTCTCTATCTTGAGCTTACATCAGGAATGAGAGTCACGACCCGTGGTCTGAGTCTTGCGAAATTGAACACCAACACCTAAGTTTATGGTTTATTATACAAAAAATGTATAGCTATGATTATGTGGGAGTGGTGAGACAGAGTAATTGATTTTGTTTTTTATTTTGGACTCTGATTGTTGGGGAGTGTGACTGTTTAACCCGCTTTCCAGCCATCGCAAGCGATATGAGGTAGGTTTTGATTGGCTTCGGTTAATGGGTCGAATAGACTCAGACTGATAATTTCTCCCTGACGAAAACATACTGACTCACCTTCAATCATGGTCAAACGATCACAGTTATTGCAATTTAGTGCACGTTTCTTGGTTGATGGTTTTTGGCTCACATATCCTGAGTTCAACTTTACTGTCCCTGTGGTTTTCTCTTGCCGAACATTTTAGCAAAGCGGGATTCTGCAATAAGAACCGATAAATATCCAGCATAGATTAGTATATTAATCGTAAAATAGAGTAATGACACTTATAACATCCCTGTAAATACTCTGCATTTCCATGAAATCCTTCAAATTTCGACTCTATTCCATTCCTATAAATTAAGTTCTCTTAAACTGTATTGATCAAGCTCATAGTGACTCGATAGCATTAACTGTCGCAGTTATATCTGCCTATAGCCCAAGTTTCACTCAATTACACTAATAGAAATACTCAGGAACTGACTTATTGTCAGCAGAGCACCTAGGTTAGTTTGACTTAAGTTAGCGAGTCATTGGCCGAGTCGTTAACTTTCAGTTTATAGGCTAGTGGTCCAGCCTCATTTCTAGTGGGGCAGCATTGAGACCTGGATAAGATCAATCTCTAGGCTGAAATGACGATTGTAAATCTTATCATGGTGTTGTTTATTGATGTTTTTCAGTTGCATAAGCGAAGTTTGTAGCAATAAATCAGTAATCGGATGGATTAATGCTAAAGCTGGTTGAAAATTAGCCGATAATGGTTAGGTAGAGTTATCATCTTGAGAGGCAGTTATGGAAATCCACCCCCATGGAACAGAGGTGTCGCGAGTCGCCCGCGATAAATCTGATCCGACAGAACATCATGGTAAAAACGTCTCTGACGTTGCGAGCAATAAATCAGAGGAGCAAGGTAAACCTGTATCTGGAGTCGCCAGCAATAACTCGGCATATGCGGCCAGTAAACAGTTTATGAATATGGCCATTATTACCGCTCAACAGGAGGTTAATCTTAGGTCCAGTGATGAACCTATGAAATTACTGTTCCGAGCGGCTATCGAAGCCATAAATGAAGAGTTGGCTCCTAGTATGGGACCCAATGCGACCCAGAGAATTTATGACTCTGGTGTCGATACCTCACCTGAAGCCACGGCAGAAAGAATTGTCAGTTTTGCGACTCAGTTCTTCAGCCTACATCAGGGACAAAATTCTAATATGGAATTTGATGAGCAGCTCGACTCCTTTATGGAGATCATAGGTGGCGCTATCGATAAGGGATTTGGTGAGGCCAGAGAGATCTTAGATAATCTTAAGGTGCTTGAAGGGGGGATTGCCGATGGCGTAGATAATACCTATTCATTAGTCCAAGAAGGACTAGCGGAGTTTAGAGACAGTTTTTATCAGCTTGATGATGAAACTGAAGACGCTTAAGCACTAATGTTTGTGCTTGGTGGATTCACTCTATGATTTAACCCGATTGGTATTATGTTTAATCTATAGATAAGCGTTAAGCTTTATGCTAACAATTGATTAGTTGAATTTGTAGCTGGAGCTATGCATGTGGATTGAAGGTGAAGTAGTAGGGCGCGTCGATTGGAATGACAAACTATTTTCATTGCAGATAAAAGCTGATATTCAGCCTTTTATCCCAGGTCAATTTATTAAACTTAGCCAGGTCATAGATGATAAGCGCGTGGCCAGAGCCTATTCAATTGTAAACCCGCCAGGTGGAGACATCATTGAGGTATTGGCTGTATCGGTGGAAGATGGCCAGCTTTCCCCTAATCTGCAGCAACTCAAGGTGGGTGATAAGCTAGATGTCTCCCCTAAAGCCTCAGGTTTTATGACCTTGGAGGAGATCCCTAAAGCCTCTTTTTCAGGTAAGCACTTGTGGTTATTAGCAACCGGTACGGCTGTGGGTCCCTTCATCTCTATGCTGGAAACCCATGAGCCTTGGAATAGGTTTGAAACTGTTGTCTTGGTTTATGGAGTAAGGTTGGCGGAAGATCTGGCGTACAAAGAGCAGCTGTTACGCCTTGAGCAAGCTTATCCTACTCAATTCAAACTGGTATTTTCTGTTACCCGGGAAGACTTTCCCGATGCGATACAGACTCGTATTTCCACTGGGATTCAAACTGGAGAGATACAGGAATTAGTCGGAATTGATATCACACCTCAGGATTCACAAGTCATGCTTTGCGGTAATCCTGAGATGATAGCTGATACCAATAAAATCTTGCTTCATCTGGGCTTGGCAAAAAATCTGCGACGTGCGCCTGGACAGATAACGGTAGAGAAATATTGGTGATAGGCCAGTCCACATCACCTGATTGATATCTTCGAAGGCTATAATCAAAATGGATACCGAATGAAACTCTTCTATTCAGACGCTTCACCTTATTCTCGTTGCGTGAGGCTGGTTATTCGACACTTAGGCATCACAGGCATTGATGAAGTCATCACCAATCCACTGGATAATGGCGAAGACTTACTCGAGGTCAATCCTTTGGGAAAGGTCCCTTGTTTACAGCTTAACGATGGTTCCTCTCTATTCGATAGCGAGGTCATCTTACGTTATTTGGACTGTGAATTTGGCGAAGGCCAATTGTTCGGTATCCGAGAACATAACTGGATTGGTGAGAGTCATTTCTCCTTGATTAAAGGCCTGCTAGATAGTGCCGACGCCTTGAGACAAGAGCAGATGAGGCAAGAGGAGGGCAAGCGCTCGCCATTTTGGACTGGGCGTTTCGAACAAGCATTACTTAGAGGCCTGCAACATATTGAGCAGACAGGTTTAGCCATGAGTCGAGATCTAAGCATTCAGCAGATCTGTCTGGCATGTTTATTAGAGTATATAGATTTCAGACATGGTGAGCTCGAATGGAGAAAAGTGGCGCCAGCTTTAGCCCTCTGGTTATCAGAGTTTGACCGTCTCCCGGCGATGCAGGCGACTCGACCTAAGTAATACTTTCGCGGCCAACCTTCAACTTCTCACAGGTTTAACCCAGAACTCTCTGGGTTTATCGTATTTCCCTGTCACCATTCATCTTGGTTTAAGTTGATTTTAATAACAGCATAATAAATTGATAAACATCTCATTTAAGACACATTAACATCTATATGACTTGCTGAAATCAGCAGGATTCATTATCCTCACTGCAATTGATAATAATTATCATTAAACTATTGTGCACTTAGGTGTAGCAGAGGGAGATTTTTAGATGAAAATAGCAAGAAGTATGGCCATTTTAGGCTTGGTTTGTTTCGCTTCAGTAGCGAACGCGGCTGAGAATTTGACCGTATACTCATACCGTCAGGCATTTCTGGTTGAGCCTATCTTAGCTAAATTCACCAAAGAAACCGGCATCGAGGTGGATGTGGTTTTCTCCAAGAAAGGGATCGCTGAACGCATGATGCGTGAAGGCCGTTTATCTCCTGCCGATATCGTGCTGACTTCTGATTTCTCTCGTTTGATGGAACTAGTGGACAAAAATCTGGTTATCCCAGTGGATAGTGAGCTGCTGAAGACAAACATTCCTGCTAAGTATCGCTCTCCCGAAGACACTTGGTACGCCTTGACCATGAGAGTCCGTAATATTTACTCATCGAAAGATAGAATGGGTAAGTTAGACATAGATTATGAAGATCTTGCCGATCCTAAGTACAAAGGAAAAATTTGTACTCGTAGTGGTAAGCACCCTTACAATATCTCGCTTGTGGCTTCTATGATTGCTCACCATGGTGAAGCAGAAACTAAGACTTGGCTCGAAGGATGGAAGGCAAATCTAGCACGTAAACCTCAAGGTAATGACCGTGGTCAAGTTAAAGCGGTAAAAGAGGGCATGTGTGATATCGCCATAGGCAATAGTTATTATCTAGGCAAGATGCTTCAGGACCCTAAGCAGGTGCCTTGGGCGGAAGCGGTAGAGATTAACTTCCCCAATCAAGCTAATCGCGGTTCACATATCAATGTCTCTGGCATGGCGCTGGCTAAGTATTCCAAGCATCAAGATAATGCGATCAAATTGATGGAGTATCTGTCGGGTACAGCGGCTCAGAAGGACTACGCCGAGATCAATATGGAGTATCCGGTGAAAGCCGATGTTAAGCCGTCTGACTTAGTGGCTTCATGGGGCGAGTTTAAGGCCGATGACCTGCCAATATTTAAGCTTGCCGAGTACCACAATGCGGCAGTTAGATTATTGGATGAAGTTAAGTTCGATCTATAACAAATAAGCTCGAATATGAAATAGCCTTCAATTGAAGGCTATTTTTGTTTTGAGGAATGGCTACAATTTTTAGTAATACCAATCTCTCTCATTTAAGCTTAGATTTAGGTTTGTCGGGGATAATACCAACCCTATTTAAGTGGACTCATCAATGATTTTAGGTTTATCCAGAACTTGGTCTCTCGCCGGCTATCTCATCGCGGCGATAATCATACTGCCACTGCTGGCTATCATAGCTCAGGCCTTCGTTCCCGATGAGGATGTGTTTGGCCATCTTTTTAATACGGTTCTGCCTACTTATATCGCCAACACCATTTTACTTATGCTGGGTGTCTGTATCTTTGCTTTGCTCATAGCTACGCCTGCCGCTTGGCTGGTGGCTAAGTGTCAATTCCCCGGGCGGAAAATGTTTCAGTGGGCATTGCTGCTGCCCTTAGCTATGCCAGCTTATGTAGTGGCCTATGTCTATACTGATTTATTGGATTATGCGGGACCCGTGCAAAAGATGCTGCGTCTCTGGTTTGACTGGCAAGCCCCAGGTGATTATTACTTTCCCGAGGTAAGAAGCTTAGGGGGCGCTTCAGTGGTGCTCGCCCTGGTATTATTTCCCTATATTTATCTCCTCGCCAGAACGGCCTTTATGGAGCAATCATCCAGTCTGCAACATGCTTCAAGAGTCATGGGGTGTGGCCCCTGGCAGAGCTTTTGGCGTCTGAGTCTACCTATGGCAAGGCCAGCCTTGGCGGTGGGTGCATCTTTGGTGGCGATGGAGACAGCGGCTGATTTTGCTACTGTGAGTTATTTTGCCGTGCCTACGCTAACGACGGCGGTTTACGATACCTGGCTTGGCTATGGCAGCTTATCGGCAGCGGCAAAGCTGTCTGCTATCATGCTATTAGTGGTATTTTCCATGATAGGCTTCGAGCGATTTGCCCGCAGAAAGCAGCAGTTATTTCAGAAGCAATCTGGCCCCAATGAAAGTTCAGTATCTAAGCTTACGGGAATAAATGCTGGCTTGGCTACGGCTTATTGTAGTCTGTTATTATTATTCTCATTCCTGCTGCCCTTCGCTATTCTATTGCAATATTCCTGGGATTATTTCGATGAAAGTTGGAATGCAGCATTTTGGCAGTACAGCTTCAATAGTCTGTATATCGCTGCAATTGTCAGCGTTATCGCGGTATTTATCGGCGTACTCTTGATATTTATTCGAAGAATCAGTCCTAGAGCCTCAGATATCTTGCCTTCTCGGCTCGCCTCTACGGGTTATGCACTTCCCGGTACTGTGCTGGCTATCGGTATCTTAGTGCCATTCACCATGCTGGATTTCGCCGTCAATGACCTCTATGAATATTTTGGCCAAGCAGGGCCGGGATTAGTATTTACCGGTAGTGTGTTTATTATTATTTTTGCCTTCTGCATTCGTTTCTCGGCCATCGCCATCGGCAGTGTTGAGAATAGCTACAAGCGAATATCACCTTCACTGGATATGGCAGCTATCACTATGGGGCTTAAGCCTAAAGCCTTGCTGTGGCGAGTACATATGCCATTACTGAGGAAGGGCATCTTCGCTGGGTTATTGCTGGTGTTTATCGAGTGTATGAAGGAGTTACCCGCGGCTTTATTACTCCGTCCTGTGGGTTTTGAAAACTTAGCGACCTATGTGTTTCAGTTCGTCTCCGACGAGCAACTAGAGCAAGGTGCACTCGCTGCTATTGTGATTGTGCTGGTTGGTCTAGTGCCACTTATTTATTTAAATCGCTCTTTAGAGCAAGAAAACTAACGATTATTCTAAGCGTTATTCCTTTTGGGATTGATGAGTTTATTATCTGCTGGAGCAAAGAAAAGATGTCCACATTAAGTATTCGAGGCGTGCACAGCGACTATCAAGGTCAGCAGGTATTGAAAGGGTTAGATTTAAACTTAGAAAAAGGTGAGATAGTTGCGCTTCTGGGCCCCAGTGGTTGTGGTAAGACGACCTTGCTTAGGGCTATCGCTGGGTTACAAGCCGTGAGCCAAGGTGAAATTAGCATTAATGGTGAGACCTTGACCGGACCTCAGGTGTTTACCCCGAGTGAACAGAGGGGCGTGGGGATGATCTTTCAGGATTATGCCCTGTTTCCACATCTGGACGTCGCCGATAATATTCTGTTCGGGGTTAAAGGTTTAGATAAGGTTGAACGATTAGCCAGGCTGGATGAGATGTTAGAACTGGTCAAGCTCGAAGGATTGGCTAAGCGTTATCCCCATGAGCTCTCTGGTGGTCAGCAACAGAGAGTATCTATCGCCAGAGCCTTAGCTTACAAACCTGAGTTATTATTGCTAGATGAGCCGTTCTCGAATATTGACGCCAAAGTACGGGGCGAGATGATGTTAGAGATCCGCAATATTCTCAAACAAAGAAATGTCAGTGCCGTGTTTGTGACCCACAGTAAAGACGAAGCCTTCGTGTTCGCCGATAAGCTAGCGCTATTCAAGGATGGCTATATCGTCCAGTATGGCACTGCTGAAGACTTGTATACCTCACCCAAGGACAGGTATGTCGCAGACTTTTTAGGCCGAGGTAATTATATTCCCGCATGGGTTAAAGACGATTTTGTCGTCGATACACCTATTGGTTTACTCACAAGTACCACGCGGCTATCCCATCCGGTAAGTTATCGAGGTGAGATCCTTATCAGGCCTCAGCAGCTCGAGATCTCCGCCGATGAGCAAGGTCTCGGGGTGATCATAGAGCGTCGCTTCCTGGGTAATATTTGTCATTATCAGGTTCAGGTGGCGCAGCATTTCTATGAGGTGAAGAGTCAGCTTAGTCAATTTATGCCCGGTCAGAAGGTACATCTTCAGGCCCAGGTGCATTCTTTAGTCGTATTCTGAAGCTCCTAGCTGACTAGTGTGTTAACGTAATTTGTGATCAAAGTGATTAAGTGTGCGTTAGTTAATGTCATTATTATCTAAAGTTATGGATAATAATGCCGAAATTAAACTAGTGCAGAAGGTAATTGAGAGATGGATAACCAGGTTATGCCTCGTGAACAGTTAGGTGTGTGTGCAGAAGGAAATTTGCACAGTATATATTTGATGTTTAATGCTAATGAGGGGGTAGAGACAGATCTACGTCCTTGTATCGCTAATGTGGCTCAATATATTTATGAGCTAACCGATCAATATGCCGATAGTGCATTCAACGGTTTTCTGGCTGTGGGCGCTAATTATTGGGATAGTCTGTATCCTTCAGCCCGTCCGGCGCAACTCAAGCCGTTCCCAGCCATGAATGCCGATAACCGGGATGCACCGGCTCTCGAGTATGATCTCTTCGTTCATATTCGCTGTGATCGTTTCGATATCTTGCATCTGGTGGCAAATGAGATCACTCAGATGCTCGAAGGTTTAGTCGACTTGGTGGATGAAGAACGTGGTTTTCGCTTCATGGACAGCCGAGATCTTACTGGCTTTGTGGATGGGACTGAAAACCCTAAGGGACGTAGTCGCCAAGAAGTCGCTCTGATCGGTGATGAAGATGCGCCTTTCAAATCTGGTAGCTATATTCATGTACAGAAGTTTGCTCATAACCTGAGTAAATGGAATCGTCTGCCACAGAAAAAGCAGGAAGATATTATGGGTAGAACCAAACAAGATAATATCGAATATGAATCAGCAGATAAGCCACTCACCAGTCATATCAAGCGCGTTAATCTAAAAGACAGTGATGGTAAGTCTATGGAGATCCTCAGGCAAAGCATGCCTTATGGGTCGGTTAAAGAGCAAGGTTTGATGTTTATCTCAAACTGTCGTAACTCGAATAACTTTGAGAAGATGTTAGAGAGCATGGTTCATGGTGATAGTCATGGTAATCATGATCATCTGCTGCATTTCACTAAGGCACTGACAGGCTCTTCGTTCTTTGCACCATCATTAGACTTTATGCTAAATAAGGCGGGAGTTTAACCGTCATAGGTTGGACTTGCTTAGATACAAGAAACGCACCTTAGGGTGCGTTTTTTACGTTTAGAGCTAGAGGTTAACCTTATGACTCTTGGGTATCGGCATCCCAGTAATTGGTTGGGCGCTTGGCATAAATCTCATCGATAGCCCTGACCAAGACCTTGTTGTTTTCCGGATAAACCACCACATCGTGTTTATCCCGGTTACCTATGACCAGAAATACAAATTCTTTGTCCGAGTCATTCCTGAGAGTGTGCGCTATGGCTGTATCTGCTTTGAAACAAATGTAATCGCCTTTTTCGAAGGGATGAGACTCACCATCGATGAGCAGTGTGGCTCGGCCTTCTAAGGCATATAGATGCTCTTCTTCCTTGGTGTGGTAGTGAGCAACGGTTGAGAATTTTCCCGGAGCCAGTCGCTCCATGGTTACCCCTATCTTTTCACAGCCTGCCGCATCACCGATATGTTTCTGTTGGCTGGTATATTGTTCTGAGTGCTGCCAAGATTCCCAGCAAACATCGTCGACTTTAATTATTTTAGTAGTTGTCATTACACATCCTTAGCCCGAAGTTACAGCTCTTGTACTAATAACCTCTCATGAATTGGGGAGTGATTCAATATATTGAATACTATCTAATGTTAATTAGCGCCTAGGAGTGAAAGATTTAAATGAAAAGAGACGCCTAATGCGTCTCTTTCTTCTATGAACAACTGATGAGATTTCGAGGCCTGAAGTCTCATTCATTGCTGCATTAGTCAGTTAATCAGTGTAGTTAAACAGAGATTTGACCGTATCTAAGGTTCTACTTATTTCGTCGATATTTGCAGGGGTAATGAAGATGGTATCATCACCTGCTATGGTGCCTAGAATGCCCTCAGGCTTACCTATAGAGTCAAGTAAACGTGCTATTAGCTGAGCCGCTCCCGGACTTGTCCTGACGACTATCATAGTCTGGTTATGGTCCACATCCAGTACCAGGTTCTTTAGCGGACTCCCCGCTGTGGGAACACCCAGCTCGGCTGGTAAGCAGTAGACCATCTCTTGCTTGGCATTTCGGGTACGAACCGCACCAAATTTGCTCAGCATTCTAGAGACTTTCGACTGGTTGATGTTGGTGTAGCCTTCGCCTTGAAGGGCGATAACAATTTCGCTTTGAGAGCCGAAACGTTCCTCTTTCAAAATCGACTTAAAAGGTCTTAACAAGTTCGTCTTGATTTTTATTTGCTTGCATAGTTTCTGTGTTCTTTTTATTCAAAAATCCGTTTCATTTTGAATATTTCAAGCTTTTATGTCAACAAATACCCGAGTAACTTGAATAAAAATTCAAGTTACTCGGGGGTAATATTTGTTATCACGGGTAAATAGCTGAATTTCTACTAAGCTGGAAGCTAAAGTCGTCCTGCTTTGAGCTGATAAATGCATATATGCCTCATCAGCTTAGAAGATTTTTTGATGGATATTAGAAATTAAATCTAATCATGACTAAGGGGTAATTGAAATTTATTCATTATTCCAGTAATGTTGCGCCATCAAGAAAAATAGATCTATATCACAAATATCCTAGAATTGACGGAGATAACTATGAAAGTTGCTGTACTTGGTGCCGCTGGTGGTATTGGCCAGGCTCTTGCCTTATTACTAAAAACACAATTGCCAGCCGGTTCAAAACTGTCCCTTTATGATATTGCACCTGTAACACCTGGTGTTGCGGTCGATCTAAGCCATATCCCGACCGCAGTCGAAGTTAAAGGCTTTGCAGGTCAAGATCCATCAGCCGCTCTAGAAGGCGCAGATGTGGTGCTTATTTCTGCTGGTGTTGCACGTAAGCCTGGAATGGATCGTTCAGATCTATTTAATATCAACGCAGGTATCGTTAAAAACCTGATGGAAAAATGTGCCGCAACTTGTCCAAAAGCCTTGATCGGTATTATCACTAACCCAGTTAACACCACAGTTGCTATCGCTGCTGAAGTGCTGAAAGCTGCTGGCGTTTATGACAAGAACCGTTTATTCGGTATAACTACATTGGACGTTATTCGCTCTGAGACCTTTATTGCTGAATTGAAAGGATTAGACGTTGCCGACGTTAACGTTAGCGTTATCGGTGGCCACAGTGGTGTGACGATTCTTCCACTACTGTCTCAGGTTGAAGGCGTAAGCTTTACAGATGAAGAAGTTGCCACAATGACGACTCGTATCCAGAATGCGGGTACCGAAGTTGTTGAAGCTAAAGCCGGTGGCGGCAGCGCGACACTTTCTATGGGTCAGGCAGCATGTCGCTTCGGCCTATCTTTGGTTCGTGGTCTTCAAGGTGAAAAGAATGTTGTTGAGTGTGCCTATGTCGATGGTGGCAGTGAGCATGCAGAGTTCTTCGCTCAGCCAGTTCTACTGGGTAAGAATGGCGTAGAGAAAGTGCTGGCTTACGGTGACGTGAGTGAGTTTGAAGCTAATGCTCGTGATGCTATGCTAGATACATTAAAAGCAGACATCACCTTAGGCGTAGAATTTGTTAAGTAAGCTTAATATATTCTGGTGTTAAGCCTAATAAAAAAGGAGCCCTAGGGCTCCTTTTTTGATCCCTCGTTATCTTAGGGGTTCAGATTCTGCTTCGCTAAGATAAACGATTCGGTAGTCTTTCTAGTGGTTTCGCTCTACAGCAATCTTAGCCAGAGATATAAGGGCTTGCTTGTAATCGCTATCTGGAATGCATGATAACGCTTCTATGGCCTTATCAGACTCTTCTAAGGCTCTATTTAAGGTATATTCCAATGCACCACACTTGTTTAGTGCTGTGAGGATCTCATCTATGTATTGGGTACCATCACCCAGCTCAATGGCCTTGCGAATCAATGCTTGTTCTTTTTCGGTACCATTAGCTATCGCATAGATTAGTGGTAGCGTGGGTTTCCCTTCCGCCAAGTCATCGCCTATGTTCTTACCTAACTCTTCGGTATTGGCCGTATAGTCTAGTAGGTCATCGGTTAACTGGAAGGCTGTGCCTAAGTACTTACCGTAATCAGCCAGTGCAGTCTGTATTTCTATGGGGCTATCTGCGAGCACGCCTGCGAGTCGAGTCGCGGCTTCAAACAGCTTGGCTGTCTTACAATAGATGACACGCATATAGTTTTCTTCGCTGGTGTCGGGATCGTTACAGTTCATTAACTGCAGAACTTCACCTTCGGCAAGAACGTTGGTTGCGTCGGCAAGCATCTCTAATACTTTCATGCTGCCTAATTCGGTCATCATTTGGAATGAACGAGTGTAAAGGAAGTCGCCGACTAGTACGCTGGCGCTATTACCAAACAAGGCATTGGCAGTTTCTCTGCCTCTACGTAGCATGGACTCGTCTACTACATCATCATGGAGAAGCGATGCCGTATGAATAAACTCAATGATAGCGGCTAGCTTAAGATGAGCCTCTCCTTGGTAGTCGATTGCTCGAGCAGCCAAAATAGTGAGTAATGGGCGCATGCGTTTGCCGCCACCATTAATAATGTAGAAGCCTAACTGATTGATCAGGGCCACATCAGATTCAAGTTGAGAGTATATAAGCTTGTTGACGTCTTGCATGTCGCTATCAGCTAACTGACGGATGGCGTTCAAATCCATAAATAGGCTCTGGTGTGTGGGGACCGAAAAGTATTTGTCGGCCCAAAATTAATGCTTAATGTTATAATTATGGGATTCTACCTAAAAAAGCGCCGTAAGACAGCACTTGAGGTAAATAGAGCGAGTAATTCTGAACTTTTTTTATTCTTTAACGATTAGGGCTTGTCAGCTTACGCTTCTTCGCGTAAACTCCGCCACCATTGTCATTAAAGCTTTTATAACACCCCTGTCTCAACAAATTGAGCCGGCGTGTTAGAATACCGGAGTAAAATAGCTATGTACGCTGTTTTTCAAAGTGGTGGTAAGCAGCATCGTGTTGCTGAAGGCCATACATTACGTTTAGAAAAATTAGAAGTCGCTACAGGCGATACTGTTGAATTTGACCAAGTTCTTTTGGTTGCTGACGGTGAGACTGTACACATTGGTGCACCTTTAGTCGAAGGTGGAAAGGTTGTTGCTGAAGTTATCAGCCATGGCCGTCACGATAAAGTTACTATCGTGAAGTTCCGTCGTCGTAAGCATCACGACAAAAAAATGGGCCACCGTCAGTGGTTCACCGAAGTTAAAATTACAGCTATCAACGCTTAATTAGGAGTCTAACTCATGGCACATAAAAAAGCTGGCGGTTCTACTCGTAACGGCCGCGATTCAGAAAGCAAACGTCTTGGTGTAAAGCGTTTCGGTGGTGAGTCAGTTCTTGCTGGTAACATCATCGTTCGTCAACGTGGTACTAAATTCCACGCTGGTGTTAACGTAGGTATTGGTCGTGACCATACTCTATTCGCTTTGACTGACGGTAAAGTTAAGTTCGAAGTTAAAGGTCCTAAGAACCGCAAGTTCATTAGCATCGAAGGCTAATCTTTAGCTTTTGCTAAGATTGCTTGTGAAAGCCCCGCCTTTGGTGGGGCTTTATTGTTTTAGATATTTAAGAAATGTTTTGGCGACCCCAGGCGGAAACGGGTATAATTCGTTTAATCTGTGGTGCCTGGAGTAGATATGAAGTTTGTCGATGAAGCTGTGATCAGAGTTGAAGCTGGTGATGGCGGTAGTGGTTGCGTGAGTTTCAGACGTGAAAAATATGTACCCGATGGTGGCCCAGATGGCGGCGATGGTGGTGATGGTGGTGATGTTTATCTGCAAGCAGATGAAAGTTTCAACACATTAATCGATTTTCAGTTTGAGCGTTTTCATCGCGCCGAACGCGGAAAAAATGGTCGTGGACGTGATTGTACTGGTCATGGCGGCGATGACTTGGTGCTTAAAGTGCCTGTTGGAACCCGAGCTATCGATGAAGAGACTCAGGAGTCTCTAGGTGACTTGACTACTAACGGACAAAAAATGTTAGTGGCAAAAGGTGGCTTCCATGGTCTAGGTAATACTCGCTTCAAGAGTAGTACTAACCGAGCACCTAGACAGAAAACTTTGGGTACACCTGGCGAAGTGCGTAGTCTCAAACTTGAGCTTATGCTGTTGGCTGATGTGGGTCTTTTAGGCATGCCTAATGCGGGGAAGTCGACCTTTATTCGTTCTGTTTCCAGAGCGACACCTAAGGTAGCCGATTATCCGTTTACCACACTTGTACCTAACTTAGGGGTTGTTAATCCCAGACATGGTCAGAGCTTCGTTATTGCTGATATTCCTGGCTTGATCGAAGGTGCTGCCGATGGTGCAGGACTTGGTGTTCGTTTCTTGAAGCACTTGGAGCGCTGTCGTGTGCTGCTTCATCTTATCGATATCGAACCTATCGATGGTAGTGATCCTGTCGAGTCGGCGCGTGCTATTGTTGGCGAACTCGAGAAACACTCCCCTCAGCTTGCAGGCAAGCCTAGATGGTTGGTGATCAATAAGACAGATTTGCTACTCGAAGATGAGCTTAAAGAGCGTGTCGACCACATAGTTAAAGAGCTTAAGTGGGAGGGTGATGTTTACACCATCTCAGCTTATAACCGTGACGGTACACATGAGTTAAGTCTCAAGCTTATGGACTTCATTGTCGCCCTTCCTGAAGAAGAGGCGGTCGATAAAGACCAAGAAGTTGAATTTAAGTGGGATAACTATCATAAAGATAGTGATGAGCTAAATGAAAACTTCGTTAGTGATGACTTAGATGATGATTTCGATGACGACGATTATGATGTCAAAGTGATCTATCAAAGATAAGTATTTATACTGCTTTTGTTGTAATAGGAGCACCATTTTGAGTTATATTCTTCGGGATTAATGTGTACGCAGATACTCAAAATGAGATCACCCGGCAAGTTGTCCGGGTCGCTCAACTCCTACTAGCCTATGGCGCTGATTCTGAACTGGTTGAAGAGATCAGTCAGCGCTTAGGTTATGCATTGGGTCTCGCCAGTGTTGAAATTTCTATCTCATCAAACTCCCTAGTATTAACTAGCCTAGTTCATGGCCGCTGTATCACTACTACTCGGCGCACCCGTGAGCATGGTATTAACATGACCGTTATCTGTGAACTGCAGAGAATATGCTTACTGACAGAGAAAGGCTTATATGGCCTTTATGAAGTAAGGAAGCGGGTCTCCAGAATTCGACCTAAAACCTATCCGACACATTATCTAGTACCCATGATTGGTTTATCATGCGCAAGCTTCTGTCACATGTTCGGTGGCGATCTTGCTGCATCAATATTGACCTTTTTTGCGTCTTCGGTGGGCATGTTTGTCAGGATTTCTATTGCCAAGCATCATTTCAATTTACTGTTAAACTTTGCCGTAACGGCTTTCGTGACTACTTTAATAGCCCAGCTTGGCTATCAAATTTCCTTTACCGAAACCCCCAAATTACCCATGGCTGCGAGTGTGCTTATGTTAGTCCCTGGCTTCCCCATGATAAATGCCATTTCTGATATGGTGAAGGGGCATCTTAATGTCGGTATCTCAAGATGGGGACATGCGACTATATTGACCGTAGCGTCGGTTATAGGTATTACCATGGCGATGCAACTCGGTGGGTTATTTCTTTGATGAACCCATTGATTGAACTTTTATGCTCCTTACTCAATGATGCGCTGTTTTCGGCAATACCTGCAGTCGGTTTCGCCATGGTATTTAATGTCCCCAAACGATTCCTTCCCTATTGTGCGTTAGCGGGAGCTATAGGCCACAGTAGTAGAACTTTATTACTTCATACGGGTTTGCCCATCGAGTGGGCGACATTCGCGGCAGCGGGCCTTGTGGGTCTTATCACTATAGGTTTTGCCAAACGTCATATGGCGCCACCTCTCATGTACGCGGTCGCTGCTATTATCCCCATGGTGCCAGGAACCTATGCGTTTAATACCGTTATCGCTTTGGTTGAGCTGACGACACAATCTGAGATCAGTTCAGAGCTTACTTCTCAGGTTATTCGTAATGGTTTAAAAACCGTGTTTATTCTTGGTGCCTTATCGGTAGGCTTAGCTATGCCTGGTTTGCTTTATTTTAGAAGTCGACCAGTCATTTAAATTTAGTGGGTCACAGACACCCGGAGATAACTATGAAAATCGCCATGATAGCTGCGATGGCTAATAATCGTGTCATTGGCAAGGATAACCAGATGCCCTGGCATCTTCCTGAAGACCTGAAACACTTTAAGGCCATGACGCTAGGTAAACCTATTGTCATGGGTCGTAAGACTTATGACTCCATTGGCCGCGCGCTACCCGGTCGGCTTAATATCGTCATTAGCCGTCAAGAAGGGCTAAGCATACCGGGAGTCACCTGTGTCACTTCATTCGAAATGGCTGTGGAAGCGGCCGGAGAATGTGAAGAACTGGTGGTGATAGGTGGTGGACAGCTTTACGCCTCTCTTTTAAGTAAAGCGGACAAGCTTTATCTGACTGAAATCAATTTAGATGTTGCTGGTGATACGTTTTTTCCTCAGTGGGACGATGGTTCCTGGGAGCGGATTAGTCAAGAAATGTTGGTAAATGGTGCTGGATTGGAATATAGCTTTATCAACTTGGTTAAAAAATGTTAAATTATGCTTGTTGTTATGTTTCGGGTGGGGCATATAAAAATTAATTATTGATGCTCTACAGTATAAAAATAAATAATAAGAAGGAATATCGGATGCGTCTGTTACCTACGAGCATAGTTGCTATTATCGCGGCATCGGCATTTTCTATGCCTGTACAAGCCAATTCAGATCAACTCGCCGCGAATATTTGTAATTATGTCCAAGCTGATGATAAGAACCGTTTGCGCAAAAAACTAAAAGAAAATCGAGTCAAGCTACGTAACATCTATTCGGGTGTTAAGTGCAACGGAGACAGTTTATTGCGCACTGCAATGAATAGTGGTTCAGAGAAGGTGGGGACCTTTATCGCCAAACGTCTTTCAGTATCAGAGCTTACAGCTACAGAAACAGATGGTAAGACTATCCTTGATTGGGCCAATGGCAATGGTCACGGTGCTAGTGCCATCACGACTGCCATAAAAGACAGAACGGCAGGCGGTTAAAGACTTACATTGTAGAACTTATAAAAATGCCGGATACATAAGTATCCGGCATTTTTTTAGTTTTAGAACCTAGAAACCTTAAACTCTCTTACTCAAGCCTGTAGCTCCTCGGCAAGTTTAGCCACTTGATAGCTTGGCTATGGGACCCATCTGTTCTAGCCTATAAACCGTAAATTCTAAACCTTAAACTCTCTAACAGATGCTTGCAGTTCTTCTGCAAGTTTAGCCACTTGATGACTGAGTTATGGGATCCGACTGTTCTGGCCTATAAACCGTAAATTCTAAACCTTAAACTCCCTAACAGATGCTTGCAGTTCTTCTGCAAGTTTAGCCACTTGATAGCTTGGCTATGGGACCCATCTGTTCTAGCCTATAAACCGTAAATTCTAAACCTTAAACTCTCTAACAGATGCTTGCAGTTCTTCTGCAAGTTTAGCCACTTGATGACTGAGTTATGAGATCCGACTGTTCTGGCCTATAAACCGTAAATTCTAAACCTTAAACTCTCTAACAGATGCTTGCAGTTCTTCTGCAAGTTTAGCCACTTGATGACTGAGTTATGGGATCCGACTGTTCTAGCCTATAAACCGTAAATTCTAAACCTTAAACTCTCTAACAGATGCTTGCAGTTCTTCTGCAAGTTTAGCCACTTGATGACTGGACTGAGCTGTTTGATCGGCGCCAGTGGAGGTCTCTTCTGAGATGGCGGCTATGTGCTCAAGCTTCTCTGACACCTGCTGACTCACTATGTTTTGTTCTTGTGCTGCATTGGCGATATGAGTGCCCGAGTCATGTGCCTTGTGCACTGCTTCGCTGATACTTTCTAATGCTAGATTAGCCTGCTCAGTTTTCTCTACACAGGTATTTGCTTGAGTGCGTCCTAGCTCCATGACGGCAACGGCCTGTTGAGCACCCTCTTGCAGAACTTGAATCATCTGTTGGATCTCTTGAGTCGAGTCCTGGGTTCTCGAAGCCAGACTACGTACTTCATCGGCAACGACGGCAAAGCCGCGTCCCTGCTCACCGGCTCGTGCAGCTTCGATGGCTGCATTGAGGGCTAATAGGTTAGTCTGCTCGGCGATGCCGCGTATCACATCGAGAATCGAACCAATGGAGGCACTATCTGAATGTAATTTATTGATGACTATGCCTGCTTTAGCAACTTCATCGGCCAAGGCCAAGATTGTCTGTTTATTCTCATCGGCAATGGCGCGCATATGTTGCGCTTCATCATCGGCTTGCTTGATTTGAATAAGGGCATCATCTGCACTGTTAGTAACCTGCTCGGCACTGGAACTCAACTGAGCCGTTGCCGTGGCAACTTGATCGACCTGGCTCTTCTGCTCCTGAATACCTACTGTAGTTTGGGCCGTTATTGCAGAGGTTTCTTCTGCGGCGGCAGCAAGTTGATTGGAGCGATCCAAGATACCCTGGATAAGATCTCTTAGGCTATCCACCAGACGGTTACAGTTGCGTGATAGTTCTGCAAACTCATCGTGGCCGGAATCATCTAACTTGTGGGTCAGATCTCCGGAAGCTAAAACCTTGAGTGCATTATTAACTTTATCCAGTGAACGTTTTAAAGGTCTGATCACTGCGATACTGATTATTATGGCCAGTATGATGGCGATGATAATCAGAATACGGGTGTTTAAACTCGCTGCATCTATATCTTCAATCGCACTTTGGCTTACGGTCCTAGACACTGATTCTACTTTATTGGTCAAGTCTTTCATGCTGTCATTGGCAGCTTGTACGTCTTTTTCTACTTGAGACAGCATTTGAGATGCAGACGTATGGAAGTTAAGTTGACGTCCCTTCATAGCTTGTATTGAGCCACTGCCATGGAGCATGTTGAAGACTTTATTCGCTTCTTTGTTGATGTTGTTTAATAGGGTTTGATCGATAACGCCTTGTGAGTGACGGGTGACATATTCGAGTTTACTTCTGGCTTCACTGACGATGTAATCCAGCTCTTTAGAGATGGTTTGGTATTGCTTTTTTGTTTGACTGTTAATTAGATCATAGCTGGTGCTGACTATGCCGCTGAAGCTGTTATCTATATTTCCTGCTGTGGCGGCAATCTCTTGTTCTGTGGGATTGTCACTCATCTCGAGATCGATGAGATCCAGTAGTAATGAAGCCGTGTCATCGGCGGATAGTTCTAGAATATCCAGTTTTATTGCCAGCTTTTCCTGAGTGACTAACTCGTTCTCACGGGTTTTAATCATCTTCTCGCCATTAGCGATGAAGTTTTGGTAACTCTGGTGTAAATTTGAAATAGTACCCGAGAAATCGGCTTGATCTTGTTCGCCAACAATTCTGGATAGCTGAGCTAGCTTGGAATTAAAGTCTTTATCTAGTTTATTAAATTTATTAGATATCTTAGGAAGATCTTGGGATTTTTTTGTATGGTATGCCACCAGAATCTGTTTCTCTTGTCGAGCTATGCCCTGTAAGAGGTAGGCGGTAGATTCTAATGCGGGAATACTGATTTCTTGTAGTACTTGTGTGCTGGTTTTTAACTTACTATTTGTCAGTAGAGAGGCCGCGCCTAATCCTACTAACAGTAAAGTAACGATACTAAACCCGCCAATGACTCGGGTGGCGACATTCATTTTCATAGGGTACTCCGATTATTGTTATTATTATGTTTTCCCGTAACAATTAAGTTGCCGTTGCCCTTGGTCGTAAAGATGTTTAAATTCAAGGGTTGGCAGAAAACAATCGCTTCCAATTTTATTATATCGGCCAACTTACCAGCTAGTTTAACTCTTTTTTAACTTATTTTGGGTAATTTTTTGATCTGACTCCATATGCCATAACGTCAGATGATTACCCCAACAACAGCCCGTATCCAGAGCATAAATATTGGGATTCTCAACTTTTCCCATCACAGCTGCCCAATGACCGAAGATCAAGGTGTGTGTCTCCTTGATTAACCCATTAGCGTTAAACCAAGGGGTTAGACTGGGATCCTGACAATCATCAGGTGAGAGCTTACAATCGAAATCCAGTCCACCGTCGGGGCGTAAGAAACGCATGCGAGTCAGGGCGTTGATACAATATATTTGTCGTTGTAATTCTGACGCATTTTCGTCCCATACATGAGTTTTATTGGTGTACATTTTGGCGATTAAGGCTGGAATATAATCTTGAGAGGTTAAGGCCTTGCTGACGAGTTGAGCCTGAGCTCTTAAGGTCTGAATATCCCATTGGGGAGGGACGCCCGCATGAGTCATAATGATATTCTGCTCGGGAAGTTCCTGTACCAGAGGTTGTAATCTTAGCCAGCCAATTAATGAGCCTAAATCGGCCGCATCTAAGAGTGCATCGAGTTGGTCTTTCGGATTTACACGTTTAATTTTTGCGGCAACTGCCATCAGGTGAAGATCATGGTTGCCTAATACCACCTTAGCCGACCCATCAAGCTGCTTGAAGTATCTTAGGGTGGGAAGTGAACCTTCTCCTCTGGCAATGAGATCGCCGACTGCCCAAAGCACATCTGTGGAAGGGTTGAAGTCAACTTTAGCAAGTACTAGTTCTAGCTCTTCAAAACAACCCTGAATATCCCCGACAAAGTAATTAGCCATCTAAATACACGCCTTTAAATTAGTGGAGTAAACCTGGAACGGCTAGCCTAAATGGATGAATTGTCGCTTCGAATCGTTCACCATCATCGGTCACCATAGTGTATGTGCCTTGCATGACCCCAAGAGGGGTTTCTAGCACTGTACCACTGCTATATTGGTATGCGGTGTTTGGCTCTATTCTTGGAGTCTCTCCGACGACACCAGCACCTTGGACTTCACTCTTATGGTTATTTGCATCGGTAATACGCCAGTGGCGGCTTTCCAATGTGGCCGCTACTTGTCCCAGATTGATGATGGTGATGGTATATCTAAAAAGGTATCTCTCCTCTTTGGCAGATGATTGCTCTTCAATATATTCAGTTTTTACTTCAACCTTGATGGTCGACCCGAGCTCAGACATAAGTTACCTTTTTGACAAAAAAAAGGAGGGCAAGCCCTCCTATTCTATTTCTATGTATTCTTGTGTTGATTCACAATCGAGAGTCCCGAGATAATGAACTAAGCTCGTTCACCAGCCTTCTTATCCAAGAGCATGTTAGCCATGGATACGTATTGCTCAACAGTGATCTGTTCCGGTCTCAATGATGAATCTATGTTGAGAGCCAGGAACTCTTCATCAGTAATCATATGCTTTAAATTGTTACGTAAGGTCTTGCGACGCATGCTGAAAGCCGTAGTTGTCATACGTCTAAGAAATTCCACATCACTACATGGCCAAGGTTTCTGCTTGTAAGGGACTAATCGTACCACTGCAGAGTTAACCTTAGGTGCTGGTGTAAAACATTCTGGCGGTACTTCCAGTACTGGCATGATCTGGCAATGATATTGAGCCATCACAGTCAAGCGACCATAGGCCTTAGTTCCAGGAGTGGCAGACAGTCTTAATACCACCTCTTTTTGTAGCATAAAATGCATGTGCTTGATGTGTTCTGCAAATTCGAACAGATGAAACATCAAGGGAGTAGAGATGTTATAAGGCAAGTTGCCAAAAACTTTAAGTTCCTTGCCTTCTTCTATCAGTTGGCTGAAATCGAAATTTAGGGCATCACCCTGATGGATTTCTAACTTATGTTTCAGGGTCGGGTGCTCATGTAGTCGTGCAACCAGATCTTTATCTAGTTCAACCACAGTCAACTTATCTATGGATTCGGCAACTGGCTCTGTTAGCGCGCCGAGACCCGGGCCGATTTCGACCATGACATGATCATTGTCAGGTGATATAGCGCCGACAATACGATTAATGACGTTATGATCTGTCAGGAAGTTCTGTCCGAAACGTTTTTTGGCTGTATGGCCTAAATGTACTTTATTACTCATCTGCTATTCTATTATCCAGCTTTTACTGCCAAATCTATGGCTTTATTTAGTGCGCAGACGAAGCTTCCTATGTCTGCAGTACCGGTTCCGGCGAGGTCTAGCGCTGTGCCATGGTCGACGGAGGTACGAATGTAGGGGAGTCCTAAGGTAATGTTGACTGAGCTACCAAACCCCTGAGATTTAAGAACTGGAAGGCCTTGATCGTGATACATGGCGAGTATCACATCTGCATCTTCGAGATACTTAGGTTGGAAAATGGTGTCTGCCGGTAGAGGGCCTACGATACTAATTCCTAGCTCACGTAACTCTTCAAGTGCTGGAATTATGGTATCAAGCTCTTCACGGCCCAGATGACCATCTTCTCCTGAATGTGGATTAAGACCACATACATAGATCTTGGGTTGCTCTATTGCAAACTTGTCGATTAGATCTCGGTGTAAAATCTTTATTATCTGGTGCAGGCGATCACGGGTGATTGCTTTAGATACATAGGCCAAGGGAATATGGGTGGTAACGAGTGCCACATGTAATCCCGGAGCCGATAGCATCATGACCACATCTTGGCAATTGGCTTGATTAGCAAAAAATTCTGTATGGCCGCTGAATGGGATCCCTGCCTGATTAATGATCCCTTTATGTACAGGACCCGTTACCACAGCATCGAACTCGCCATTCATGTTTTTTTCACCAGCATAGCGCAATGTTTCAATTACATAAGCACTATTTTGTTCATCGAGTTGGCCACATTTGCTGGCAACAGCCAGTGAAAAAGGGGCTATGGTCAAGGTGCCGACTTCCTGAGCCTTAGGTGCTTGATTAGGCTGATATGGCTTGAGTTGAAGCGGCAAACCGAGATTTTTGGCTCTCGATGTTAATAAATCAGGGTCAGCACAAACAACTAGCTCAGCAGGCCAAGCCTGCTGAGCTAGTTGAATAACTAAATCTGGACCGATACCTGCGGGCTCGCCCGCAGTTATGGCAATACGTTTAGTCGTCAATACGTTTAACCTCTATTGAAATCAGCATCAAAAACTTCGATATAAGCTTCTGCTCTCATCTCGTCTAACCAAGTCTGTAACTCTTCGTTAAATTTACGACGATAGATAAGTTGATGTGCTTTATTGGTATTAAATTTAGCCGTCGCATCAGTTGTGCGACGCTCTTCTAATTGGACTATGTGCCAGCCATGGGTAGAGCGGAAGGGCTCACTGATGTCATTTACATTCAGTCCCTTTAGGGTCTGAGAAAATGCCGGTACATAAACAGTTGGATCGGCCCAACCTAGCTCACCGCCTTTGGCTGCAGAACCTGGGTCTTCCGAATACTTGTGAGCCAGTGCCGCGAAGTCGGCATCGCCGGCGCGGAGCTGCTTGACAAATTTATCCAGCATGGCCTTTGCCCTCTCTTCTGAAAGAATAGGTGAAGGCTTGATGAGGATGTGACGAGAGCGAACTTCCTTAACCTCTTTGGTCTGTAGGCCGCGAGCGTCTATTACCTTGATAATATGGAAGCCGGCGCCACTTCTGATAGGGCCAATAATATCGCCCTTCTTAGCATCGGATAAGACTTCAGCGAAAAGAGTCGGCATCTCGTTGATGTTCATGTAATCCCAGATACCTCCCTCGAGAGCTTTAGGACCGGCAGAAGCTGCGATAGCCGTACGACGAAAATCTCCACCGTCTTTAACACGTTCCAATACTTTATTGGCTCGGTTACTCGCCTTTTCCAGCTGCTCGCTGGTAGGGTCGTTGGGGATCTCAATCAGGATATGACCGATCTGGAACTCAGTCTGTTTCAGACCTTGTTCTTCTATCATGTTTACTAGGTTGTTGATCTCTTGTGGTGATACTTGAATACGGCGTTGTACTTGAATGCGCTGAATTTCACCTAAGGTCATCTCTTCCCTTAGTTGCTCACGATAATGGCTCCAACTCATGCCTTCGCCGCCGATTTTGTGTTTCATCTGGTCGACAGTGAGCTTTTGATCTTTGGCGATATTACCTATGGTCTGATCCAGCTGTAGGTCACCGATATGAAGGCCAATTCTGTCGGCCATCTGCATCTGCAGACGCGTCACGATTAGACGTTCGATAACTTGGGTTCGTAACGCTTGGTCCGAAGGCAGAGATTGACCCGCGGCTGAAGCATTAGTTTTAACAGTCGTCACCATATTGGTGATCTCACTCTCCAGCACAATGCCTTCGTTTACCTGCACAGATACTCGGTCTAATGGCGTGTTTTCAGCTTGAACCATGTGGCTCGAGGCCAAGGTTAGAAAAGCAATAATCAAATGTTTACAGGGTTTCATCCACAAAAATCCTTGGCATATTAATATCAGCTGCAGCATAAATTAGTGCTGATAGGAAAATCTATTTCATGATTGGACTATAAGTCCTTCTCATGGTTCATAACAATATCATTTATTTGTTTAACTAGTTTTTAAGGTATAAAGGTTTTCTATAGTTAAACAAGCCGTCATTGAGCATATCCGTGACACCTAATGGGCCGGAACCACCGAGTCCCTTGATCACGAAATTAAGATAAAATCCTTTCTCAAACTGCTCTCTGCCATCCATCATCATGTTCAAATCATCGTCATCATAATTTGTCTTGATGCGATAATGATAGCTTAGACGTAGAGCCCAACAACAGGATTCATATTGGAAGCCAGCATAAGTCTCTACGTTGCGCTTCTCGTTAAGATCATAATACCAGTTACCCACAAGATATAGGTCATCGCTTACAGGCCAAGCACCTCGCATACCAGTCTGAGATATATTGACAGACTCATTAGTATTGGTGTTGACCAGATCTGGCACATAGCGGTAGCTAAATTGGAGTAACTTGTTCGCTCCAGGCCGGAAATCTAAGCTGACTTCACTCTTCTTGTTCTCACTTTGCTTAGTATCATACTGAATAGCACCACTCATATACCAGTCTTTGTAGAACTGAGTGCTTAATTCTGCCGCTAAAACAGAGTTAGAAGTATTTTCTTGGGTGAAGGACTGAGTAGACATTCCTGGTTCATGGATGCCGACACGGCTATCTTGGAAGTAGAAAATTTGTCCTAAACTAAACTTAAACTTCTCGACATTATGTTCGTCATAAAGTCTTGTGGTTAAGCCTAAGGTCATCTGGTTTGCATCGGCTATTCTATCGAGTCCTGAGAAACGCCTCTCCCTGAACAGGCCATAATAATCTTCCTGGAGCTGAGCGGTATCATAGATGCCGATATTAGATTGATCTTCATAACCCACATAGAGATATTGAAATTGAGGCTCTAAGGTTTGGCGATAATTCTCATTGAAATAGTCAGTGTAACGCTCGAAGTTAACCTGGCCATGAACACGGACCTGAGGCAGAGTTCGACTGACTTGGTCGTCTAACTCTTCATTTTTTGGATTGCCTTGATCATCTTGCCAATAATAGGTCTGCAGCAGCTTTACTTCACTGGTGATGGAGCCTGCTGGACCTTGTATCGGCAAGGAAATACTCGGTTCGATATGAAGGCGAGTCGCGGTGGCAAATTCATTTTCTCTATGTTCAAAGTTAGTGACTTCACTCATAAAATCAAAATCTAAGCCATGCCAGAGCGATGGTGCACGATAGTTGAAGTTCAGTTGCGGCATGACCTGATAAGGGATCTCTTCTTCTCCCAATACCTTGATATCCTGCACTCTGGCGCTAAAATCCCAGTTTCTTTCGAAATAGCTGATTTCACCTATGCGCGACAGTTGATTATCCGTTGCAGATTGAATATCCGAGTTCATGTCGTTGAAATAGTTGTTATCGGAAACTTGGGTGAAATTGGCTAATACTCGCCAGTTTTCGTCGATAGCTCCCTTATGTTCCCAATGGTATAGATAACGATCTGAGTTGTTGCTCAGCATATTATCATTGCCCAAATATTCAACGTTGAGCTGACCTTGCTGTGATTCACCGGCTAAATATCTGAAATCAGTCTTGAGGAATAGGCCTCGAGTCGACATGTAATGGGGCGTAAAAGTCAGATCGTATTCTGGGGCTATATTCCAGTAATAAGGCGTAGCTATCTCTACACCATTGGTGGTGCTGGTACTAAATTCCGGAAAAAGGAAGCCTGATTTACGTTTATCCGATACAGGGATCGTCATGTAAGGGATATAAAGGACAGGTACACCAGCAATTTTAAGCTTGGCATCCCAAAGCTCTCCCCATTCCTCTGTACTATCTATCTTAATTTTGTCGGCTTCGAGCAACCAAGAAGAATCACCCGGTGGACAGGTGGTGAAATTTGTCTTGGTGAGATGCAAATTATTATCGGGGGTTATTTCGAGCTTTTCCGCATCGCCGTGTATCTGTTGGCCATGAAGCCAGTATTTTGCACCAGTAAGGCTGGCACTGTTATCTCCCATGTGAGCCACAAGAGAGTCAGCCGTGATAGTGAATATCTCATCTTGGAAAACTAAGTTTCCATTAGCATTTAGCTGTTCACTCTCTTGATCGAGTATGGCTTCATCTGCCGCTATATGGCGTGCGCCTTGGCTGAAAGAGACGTTGCCATTAAATGTGGCTTGTTTACCCATCTGAGCTGCCGAGCGATCAGAGATTATACGTATCTCTTGAAGGTTCAATTCAGGGGCGTTGGGATCTAAGGGAGCCATTTTAGGCACCGGAGGCTCTACCTGGCATTGTATGCTGGCATCTGGCACTGAGGTAATTTCTTCAGCCAAGACTAATTGGGGAAGTAGGCTTAAAGCCAAAAAATATCGGATATGCATCTTAAGTCGTTTATTATGATTTCTTAGTCTGGACAAATATAGGTGTGCAATCTTGCACTTTTATCAGGCAACTTAGCTAAATATCAATAATGAGATTTTTAGCTAATTCCATTTTGTTTTATAATAAAGCAATTCTTACCTAAGAGCCATGAGGTGCCCTTGTCAGATCTTAGATTTCTTCAGTTAAATTCCTGGCTAAACCAAGTTTTTGCTAGTCAATCACACCCAGTACTCATCTCTGGAGACGCTAGTTTTAGGCGTTATTTTCGAGTGTTACATGATGAGACTAGTTATATAGTAATGGATTCGCCACCAGAGCAGATCCCAGTGTCTCCATTTATAAAGTTAGCTAAAGCTTATGGTGACCTAGGAATTAATGTTCCGCAAGTTATTGAATCAAATGTTGAAGACGGTTTTTTACTCTTGAGTGACCTCGGCGATGTGCAGCTTATTTCACGGCTAAACGATACCAGTGTCGAGGCATATTACTCTAGAGCATTGAAGCTTTTAGACCGCTTTGCTGCTTTCACTGAAAATGCTGAGCTAGGTTTACCCTTGTATGATTCGGTCTTCGTTCACAGAGAATTAGATATTTTTACCGACTGGTTGATAAAGCATCATCTTAACTTAGTTATCGATGCCGATACCCGAAAGATGCTTGAGCAGGCCTTTGCTTTGTTAGTGGCGAATGCCGAAGAGCAACCAAAAGTAGGTATGCACAGAGATTATCACAGCCGCAATCTTATGCTTACAGCCGATGAGTTTGGTGTTGAACAGCTCAGCGTGATTGATTTTCAGGATGCCGTTATCGGCCCGGTGACATATGATGCCGTGTCGCTATTAAGGGATTGCTATATCCGTTGGCCTGATACTCTTGTAGAGGGCTTGATGGAGAAACATTACCTTAATCAAAAACAAGCGGGTCTTATCGATAGTTCGGTAACCTTAGAGAAGTATCGAAGATGGTTCGATCTGATGGGTATACAGCGCCATATCAAGGCGGCTGGTATTTTCTCACGCTTGAATTATAGAGATGGCAAGCCTGCCTATATGGCTGATATTCCCATGACACTCGCCTACATAGCTGATATTTCCGCGGGTTATCCTGAGCTTGAGGACTTTAGTGCTTGGGTCACCAATACCTTAGTGCCCGCATTCGAGGACAAACTATGAAGGCGATGATTCTTGCGGCTGGGCGAGGAGAGAGGCTAAGGCCGCTTACTGATACCCTTCCTAAGCCCTTAGTGTGTGTCTCTGGTAAACCTCTGATTGTTTATCATATAGAGCGCCTCGCCGCAGCGGGTATTGATGAGATAGTGATCAATCATGCCTGGCTAGGCGAGAAGCTAGTCCAGCAGCTTGGCGATGGTAGCCGATGGGGCATTCAATTGCATTATAGCGCGGAGAAGAGTGCGTTAGAGACTGGCGGAGGTATCAAGCATGCCTTGCCTCTGCTGGGAGATGACGCATTTCTGGTGATAAACGGTGATGTGTTTATGGATGATCTTCCTCAAGATATTGCAGCTGGCTTGGCACAAATCAGTGCTGGGAAATTGGCTCACCTCTGGTTAGTGGATAATCCGAGTCAGCATCCTTATGGTGACTTCCCTCTACACCATGGCTTGGTTGCTGCGAACAGAGCTGAAGATAAGCCTGCACTGACTTTTTCTGGCATGGGTCTATATCATCCTTCATTATTCGATGATACCCCAGAGACGGGGTTTCCATTGGCGCCATTATTGCGGCAGAAAATGTCATCGGATCTGGTATCGGGTAGTCATTACTCTGGTTATTGGTGTGATGTTGGAACCATAGAACGACTCGAGGATCTGGAGCGTCGGCTTCAAGCAAACTAGTGTAATTTTTCGTATTTTATATTTGTAATTTTGATAATTTAATATCGCTATATAAGGTTTTTGGATGCGTATTTGGGGTAAGTTTTTTGGTTTCACCATAGGTTATATGTTTGGGCGACTCCCTGGAGGCCTGATAGGTCTCTGGTTAGGTCATCTATTGGATAAAAAAAGTGCTCAGTTGAGTGGCATCATAGGCAAAGGTGCCAATAGGCAGGCGCTTTTCTTGAATACGACATTTGCTGTGATGGGCCATGTAGCGAAAGCATCGGGCCAAGTGACTGAGAATGATATTCGCATTGCGACCATGCTGATGGATCAGATGCACCTCAAAGGTGAGGCAAGACAGGGTGCTCAGAAGGCATTTAGCGAAGGTAAGGCCAGTGATTTTGATATCAAGGCCTGTTTAAAAACCTTTAGAATTATCTCCATGGGGCGCAAAGAATTATTGCAGATGTTTCTTGAGATCCAGATCCAGACGGCACTGTCCGACGGCGAGCTTGATCCTAAAGAACACGCAATCTTACTGACTATAGCCCAGGAGCTAGGTTATAGCCGTACTCAGTTAGACGAGTTGCTTAAGCGCTGGCAGGCCGAGTTTAACTTCCATAAAGGAGGCAATGACAGTCAGACGAGTATCGAAGATGCTTATGATCTCTTAGGCATGGCCGAATCATCATCGGACCAAGAGGTAAAACGTGCCTATCGCAAGCTGATGAACGAACATCACCCGGACAAATTAGTTGCGAAAGGCCTGCCTGAAGAGATGATGGAGCTGGCTAATCGTAAGGCGCAAGATATACAACTTGCCTACGATCGGGTTAAATCAGACCGAGGCATGCGTTAGTATTGCTCTGAGTTTGCTGAGTATTGTCTGCGATAGAATGACAGTGAGCTGAGATACAAATATGCTTAGTTTCTACTTCGGCTGCCTATGCATGTTTATCTGAGTGATAACTCACTTTTGTAATGACGGTCAGAACATATTGAATATCTGTTTATATCATGTGGTAAGGACAGGTCAATGCTGGGGTAAGCTAACTTTACTAACTTTACTAACTGACATTTTCTATCAAGAATAGCGCGAAGGAGTGATGATGAAGATAGTTGTACTGGATGCCTATACCCTAAATCCAGGTGATCTTAGCTGGCAGGCCATAGAGAAGTTTGGTGACTTAAGCTGTTATGACAGAAGCGATCCCGAGCAAGTGCTTTTCCGGGCAAAGGATGCAGAGGTCTTGTTTACTAACAAGACCATCATAGATAAGAACACGCTGACTCTATTACCTAAGCTGAAGTATATAGGCGTTTTGGCCACAGGAACCAATGTTGTCGATCTGGATGCAGCAACAAATCAAGGCATAGTTGTCACTAATGTGCCTGCTTATGGCCCGGATGCGGTGGCTCAGATGGTCTTCGCCCATATTTTGCATCATAGCCAAAGAATCGCTATTCATCATGAGGCTGTGGTGAACGGCGTCTGGTCTGACTGTGAAGATTTTTGTTTCACCTTGTCTCCATTGCAGTCTCTAAAAGGTAAGACTATCGGCTTGATGGGTTATGGCGCCATAGGTCAGCGGGTTGCCAATATAGCTCTGGCCTTCGGTATGAAGGTTATGGTTAACACCCGCAGCCAGTTAACAGAACTTCCCGTCGGTATTGAGTGGAGTGAACTTGAAGCGCTGATCTCCACTGTGGATATTCTTTCGCTACACTGCCCGTTAACTGAAGCTAGCCATAAGATCATTAACAGCAGAACCCTTAAGCAGATGCGTACCAGTGCCATCTTAATCAATACTGCTCGAGGTGGGTTAATCGATGAAGCCGCTTTAAAGCAAGCCTTGGCCGATGGTGAGATCGCGGCTGCTGGCGTCGATGTGCTATCGACCGAGCCTCCCGAGAAAACGAATCCACTGCTCAGTGCTAAGAATATCAGTATCAGCCCCCATAACTCATGGGCTACTATCGAGGCGAGACAAAATCTACTCGATATAGCCAGTCGAAATTTGGAATGTTTTGTATCCGAAACCAACAAGCTTGATGGTAAATTCCAAAATCAGGTAAATTAAATGAGGACTCATTAACGGGCCACTAATCACTAGGCCCTAATCGCTTATAAATACCTTTTATCTAGTCATCAGAGCCCTTTCTCTTCTCTCTTTTCTTCGGGCTTCTCACTCGACTACACCTGAATCACGACCTAGTTAAATTTTGCAAATGTTCTGACAAGGTAAACCTTTCTTGTTAATGGCCTAGTCACAGTCAGTTTGGATACCATAAACTGCTGGCAAAATTTTTAATTACTACGTTTTATAATGCCATAGACTGGATTGCCGTAATTGAGCTACAAGAACCCATCTGTAGTTCTCTAATTAGGCCACTAAAATGGGTTGCTAAATTATGTCTATGGGGATTAGCTGAGTTAATTAATGAGTGCTCTGACTCTGCCGGTGACAGAGTTGTAATTAATGACTATATCAGCGTCTTGATATCCCTGTGTATCACCTAAGGTTCTGAGTACATAAGTACATTGGCTCTGAGCATCGGGATTAGTCTCGGCCTTGTGTCGATAGGCTTGAAAATCACTGCCGTTGTCGATCTCCGCGAGAGAAATACTGGGTGGGTCTGTGAGTAGGGTATTCCACAGTGAGACGCAGCCCTGCTTTCCTCTACCGATATTATTAGGTGCTCCCATTGGGTTTCTCTTGTCTATACCTATGGGATAACCTTGGCTGTTTATATCTAGCACTCCGCCGGCAAAACCCGCTAGATCGTTCATAGCCCCACTGCCACCGGTAATTTGCCATTTGGTGTGTGCGAAGGTTAACGATTGCTTAAAAGAAGCGGCTAGAGTTTTTACGCTGGCAATTTCACCATCTCTGCGAAAGTCGACAAACTTAACGTTGGCAACAAGGGCTAAAATACCTAAGACTATGATCACTACTAGCAATTCTATCAGGGTAAAACCTAGCTCTTTATTTTGATTTTTCATTACAACTTAAACATGTTTACAACTTAAGCGGATTTTACCTCAACTGAATTAACTTAAAAATCATTAATTGTGTAAATTATTGGCTTCATTAAGGTCTATACATTTTATGGTCTGTGGTGTCTTGTCCATTGCTATTTACCTTAGGTGATCTCACCACGGCTGCTTGTTTATCTTCTGTATGTAAATTAGCCAGTTCAGGGTAAATAAGTTATGTTTAATCTAACACTCTTAAAAATAGATGAGTCGCCGACAAGCGTAATGATGGAACAACTAGAGTTTTTTGAGATCCCAAGCCCCTGTATCGGTGTGTGTCAAACCGATGCCAGAGGTTACTGCAAAGGCTGTTTACGTAGCAGAGGCGAGCGATTTAATTGGCTCGAGTTTTCTGATGCTAAGAAAACGGATGTGATCCGTTTGTGTAGGCAGAGAATACGTCGCAGAAAACTCACCATTCTTAAGGCCAAAAAAGCTCAACTGCTACAGGATAGGGCGGCTATTAATCCGCTGTTAGATTTTCAGGCCAGCGAAGAGATAGAAACTAATTTATCCCTCGATGATTTTTCCCTAGAGTGATAACTCGTCTCTATTAATTTGTTTTTGATGACGTTATTACCGGCCAATGTAAGGTAAAACAAGTAAAGCCATCTCTACTCTCGAGTGTCACCTTACCCTTATGCCTATCCATGATGCGTCTGATGATTGCTAACCCTAACCCGTGGCCCTTGTTGCCATTTTGAACCGATTGACTACGATAGAAAGGTTCAAAAATCTTGCTCTGATCTTCCATTGGAATACCTTGGCCATCATCGGTTATAGATAAGGAGATATCTTGTTGGTTCTGCTTAACCGCAACCTCTATAGACTGTCGACCGAAACGCTGAGCATTAGTGATCAAGTTCTGTATCGCTCGCTCAATCAGCATGGGATCCCCCGAGATGTAGACTGGATTTACCGATTGCTTGAACGTGATTGGTGCACTTATGCTAGAAGAGAGTTTTTCGATAGTGTGCTTGGCTATGGCCTCAAGGTCACAATGTTCAAATTGAACATTGTTCTGTTTAGACTCTAGACTTGCATAGGTTAATAGCTCTTGCAGCAGTTTTTCCATCTCTTTGACATCTTGCTGCATCTCATCAATAAATTCATCTCTGCGCTTTGGATCTGAATCGGGTCGACAATATTGCGGCATTAATGCCAGAGCGAACTTTAATCTGGCCAGTGGAGTGCGGATCTCGTGGGAAACGGCATTGGATAGATGCTTGTGATTTTCTATCAGTGTTCTTATCTGCTGTGACATCTCATTAAATGTCACGGCTAATGGTAATACCTGAGAACGTTTAGAAAGCTCTATCTGTGTGTCCCATTTGGCTTGACCAAATTCTTGGGTGGCACTCTTTAGGGTCTTGAGATCTCTCGATAATGGCCAGACCCATATCAGGGAAACGAAGGCCAGTGACAGATAGAAGAAGAGGGTAAATAAGCCTCTTAACCTGGCTCTGGGATCGATCTCTATGGGGCCTGCGATTAGGACTTGTTGACCAACTTTGATGAAATGAAGTTCGTGGTCATCACCCTGAGATGCGATGAGTAACTTGTCAGAAGTTAACTCGCTTTCAGGCGATAGCGCTATCTGACTGGCGTCGACTAACTTTAGTGGATAGTCGGGATTGTGATTGAGTTGACCTAAGTATTTTTCACGCTCTTGTTGGGGGATTTTTTCCAGTAGCTGAGCCAATGCAACCAGTGGTGCATCCATAGCACCACTGTCTTCGACACTTTTCTGCCAAATACTATCGAGTGTCCAGCCTATACCTAAGAAACTAAGGCTTACAAGTAGATACAGGCTGATGAATAGTCGTTTCAATTTTTAGTTCCGAAAAATTAGCCAGTCCAAGCTTCTGGGGCAAACAAGTAGCCTTGACCCCAAACTGTCTTGATCCTAAATGGAGTCTCAATATTATCCCCTAATTTCTTTCTTAAGCGTGAAATTCGGACATCTATTTTCCTATCTTTACCATCAAAATCTATGTTGAGAAGATATTGATAGATGTATTGACGGCTCAATACTTGGCCAGCTTGAGAAGCCAGCAGCCATAATAGTTCGAATTCATGGCTAGTCAAATCGACCTCGATATCGCCTAAGCGGATAGCTTGGGAATGAGGGTCTATACTGAGTTTACCAAAGCTTAAGCAGTGAGATTCAACTTTTGGCGGCTTAGCGGTGCGGCGCAATAGATTGTTAATCCGTGCGATGAGCAGAGCCGGGTCCACAGGCTTAACCACATAGTCATCGGCACCAAGCTCTAAGCCTTTGATCTGATCTTCGCTAGAGCCTAGTGCACTCATCAGCAAGATGGGTCCGGCAAAGTAATCGGGTAGCTTCTCGCATAAGGTTAGGCCATCCATACCCGGTAACATGATATCCAGAAGTATGATATCGGGTTTGTAGTTGATCAATCGGGTTAATACTGTATCTCCCCGGCGTTCAATTTCAACGTGCATTCCATGCGACTTCAAATAATCTACAATTAAATTAGCAAGGCGAATATCATCCTCTACTAGTAATACTCTATGGGTAGATTGGGACTCTGTCATTAGAATAAACTCCATGGGTTGCGGTAGCGTCGTCGCACTTTTGGCTCAGCGGCCGGTATGACTTTGAGTTTGACTCCAGCTAGTGTTTGGTGTGTTTCTTTATCAATCATCACAAATTGAATATCGTCAGTAGCACTGATTTCCAATGTTAATGAGTGAGTATCCGCTGACTCGGCGCACCACTTTGCCATCTCTTTGTAGTCAGACAAAATACAGATGGGTCTTAACAATTTATTTTCCCACTTCAGCTCTAAGGTGAGCTCACATGCATCTTTATCTGCAGATGTGATGCAAAACTCAGGGGAAATTGTGAGTACGGCACCTAAATCTTCTTCTGCGGCAACGACAAAGCCACTCATCAATGAGAGTGTGAGCATTCCAAAGGGGAACAATCTAAATAATGTTACTAATACCTGATTCAACACGCTCATTAAAACCTATAGGCTGTGCCGACAAAAAAGGTACTGCTGTAATCTTCATTAAGCAGGGGACTGGCAACTATTTCATCGGCGATTTTTGTGTACCTTGCTAGAAAAAGCAGATCCCAATGTTTGGTTAATACATAATGGCTGGTAAATTCTAAGCCCGTGTTAATGGCCGATTTGGCCTTGTAATGTTCATTCCAGTACGCACTCTCAGAGGGCCTGATACCGTAATAGTAGTCAACGACCTCTTTACTCTTCCAATCAAACACTAAAGCAAACTGAAATTTCCATTCCTCTATGGCAAGGTTATAGAACCATTTTAATTTGGCTTCAGTACCTTGATGAACATTGAGTAAATCGTGAGTCAGGGATAGGTTGAGTATCCCAGCTCGGGTGTATATATAGGCTTCGATTCCGCCAAGGTAGGTAAATTGGCGGGTGGCGAGTTCATCGATATCAGGGACTCTTCGATCTTCCCCCATCACAGTTGGCTGAGCCATAGTTGAGAAAGAACTCGACTCGAATTTGTTGTTCTGTGTAAGAAATATGTTAGAGGGATCCCAGCGATGAAAGAAGGCGCTGTCGGTACTGAAACTCGTGGTTAGATTTATGGTGTATTTTTCATCTTCGACTAATGTATAGTCGATATTACCATTGTCGAAGTACCAATCATCGCCGTAATAAGCGAAAGTCGGTGCTAAGTAAATAGGTATGTCATCATAATCTTTAAGAGGATTGCTGCGAGAGCCGTAACCGAGTGCCAGTCCTATATCCCACCTACCAGTTTCGATACACTCGTATTCGCTTTCGCAGGAGTCGACAGTATCGGCCCATGAAGAAACAGGAAAGAAAATACAAGTTAGTAGGAATGCGTTTAAGGTTTTCATCTTGCTCGTTTATATACTCATCACAGAATTAACATATTGAGTAACAGAGTATCACCTGTCATAGCTTTAGGTAGGTTTTTCACTTCATTTGATGCAAAGTGATACAGTCAGGGGGCTATTGTTTCTTCTGTTCGCCTCTTGTGTTTAATCTTGGTGGCGGGTCGGTGTTTAAGTGTTGTAATTATGTCTCTGCTTTGTGTTTTCTCTCATTTTTAAGCTTAGTGCCTAGGCTGTTTGCATAGCTGGAGTAATTGAATTTGTTGCTCATTTAAGCCGGTATCTCTAGGCAAGGCTAATCCGACAGTTCTCTTAAGCTCAATATCCTGAAGTCGTCTAAAGGTAATATTTCTCTGTTCAAGTAGAGCGGGAAGAGCCGGCACTAAGGCGATCCCCAGACCCGCGGCGACTAAGCCAACCGCGTATTCAACTGTCTGAATTCTAGCTCTGACCTGTACTTGAATGCCCTCTAAATCCATCAATTGCTGCAGACTCGACAGCGCCTCACAGGGAGCACGGTGAATAAAGGCTTGTTGATCTAAATCTTGTAGGCGGATCTGTGTCTGTAAACTCAAACTGAATGAAGAAGGGATGGCCAACAGGTAGTCATCATGCCAGATAGGATAAAAATCTTCCTTGGTGGTTAGATCTCTGGTGGTAATGATCCTCGCCTCGGCATCTTCATTGGCTTCGACAAGTGTTAACTCCATATCGACACAGGCATTAGTAAAGTCTTTTAGCAGCCCGCTCATCCTATGGACCCCTAAGGAGCGTATTAATCCGAGTCTAAAGGGGGTCTGCTCTTGAGCTTGTTTGAACAGAGATTCGATGGCTTGAGATTCATTGAGCAGTTTCTGTGCCAGGGGATAAAGCCTAAGTCCCGACTCTGTTGGGCTGACTCCTTTGCCATGGCGATGGAAGAGTTGGGTATCTAAACGGGCTTCTAATTGCGATATCGCGGCTGAGATAGAGGGCTGGGCGACAAAACATTTTTTAGCCGCACCACTGATGCTAGCTTTCTCTACCACGGCGACAAAATAACTGAGCGATCTTAGATTCAAGTTAACCTCTAGGTCAGATATAGGCATTACCTATAGATGCTAAAGAAAAAGAATATTTCTCCTAATGGTTAATTATGCCTATGCTAGGAAAATTAGGGAATGGTTATTTTGTAGACATTAATACCCATTTTCGCTATTCAGTAACAAACCAAAGGACAACATCATGGCAAGAGTGCATTTCGATTGGACCGATCCCCTGCAGTTTAACGCCTTACTCTCGGAAGAGGAGCGCATGATCCGCGACAGTGTTCACGATTATGCTCAAGACAAACTCATGCCCAGGGTATTGATGGCCAACAGAAATGAGCATTTCGATCGGGAGATCATGAATGAGTTAGGTGAGCTGGGTTTGCTGGGAGCCACCTTGCCTGAAAAATATGCCTGTTCCAATATCAATTATGTTAGCTATGGCCTAGTGGCTCGTGAGATAGAGCGAGTCGACAGTGGTTATCGTTCTGCCATGAGTGTGCAGTCCTCATTAGTCATGCATCCTATCTATGCCTACGGTACTGAAGCGCAGAGGCTAAAGTATTTACCTAAACTAGCAAAGGGTGAATGGATTGGTTGTTTTGGTTTGACTGAGCCAGATGTTGGATCCGATCCCGGTGGCATGAGGACCCGCGCCGAACGTATCGATGGCGGCTATCGCCTCAATGGTGCCAAGATGTGGATCACGAATTCACCCATTGCCGATGTGTTTATTGTCTGGGGTAAGCTGGAAGGAAAAATTCGAGGCTTCATCTTGGAAAAAGGCATGAAGGGTTTGAGCGCGCCTAAAATAGAGGGCAAATTTTCCCTTAGAGCCTCCATCACAGGCGAAATAGTCATGGATAATGTCGAAGTGCCTGAGTCTGCGTTATTGCCTAATGTTGAGGGCTTGAAGGGCCCCTTTGGTTGCTTGAACAAGGCGCGCTACGGCATAGCTTGGGGAGCGCTGGGTGCCGCTGAGTTCTGTTGGCATGCAGCCCGTCAATATACCTTAGATAGGATTCAGTTTAATCGCCCCTTGGCGGCCAATCAGTTAATTCAGAAGAAACTGGCGGATATGCAGACTGAGATCACCTTAGGCTTATTTACCTGCTTACAGGCGGGGCGTTTGATGGATCAAGATGCCCTACCGGTAGAAGCTATCTCTCTGATAAAGCGCAACTCCTGTGGCAAGGCGCTGGATATCGCCCGTATGGCTCGAGATATGCACGGTGGTAATGGTATATCAGATGAGTTTCATGTCATTCGCCACGTCATGAATCTGGAGGCGGTGAATACCTACGAGGGCACTCACGACATACATGCACTTATCTTAGGTCGAGCTCAGACAGGTATTCAGGCATTTGGATAAGTAGCAGTAACAAGGAGCCTAAGGCTCCTTTTTTGTCTCTGGTATCAAATAGGTAAGCATTATGGAAGATAGAGCCCTAGTATTGGATCGCCGTTTTCTCGAGCGAGTACAGAAGCAGGAATTTAGCGATATCGGAGAAGGTTGGGATCATACCAGCATAGGTTTAACCGACAGCGATTTCATCGGCATGTTCGAGTCCCAGCTGAAAAGCCGTTTATTGGATCTTGAATCCAGGCAAATGAAGGGCCGTAATCAGGGGTTCTATACCATAGGCAGTTCGGGTCATGAGGGAAACGCCGCCTACGGACTGGCTTTTAAACCTACTGATATGGCGTTTCTGCATTACCGCAGCTGTGCCTTCATGTTGGAGCGAGGTCGACAGGTTCCGGGTGAAACCTTGTTATACGATATCTTGCTGTCATTTGCAGCATCCAGTGACGATCCTACTTCGGGCGGCCGCCATAAGGTGCTTGGCAGTAAGCGTCTCAACATTCCGCCGCAAACCTCGACCATAGCTTCTCACCTTCCCAAATCCGTTGGGGCAGCCTTGAGTATTCCGTTAACCGAACGTCTGTCATTAGCAGCAAAAATGCCGGCAGACAGTGTCGTTCTGTGCAACTTCGGCGATGCCTCGGCCAATCATGCCAGTGCCCTGAGTGCGATAAACTCGGCTTGCTGGGCCGCGTATCAACAAGTACCCATGCCTCTGGTCTTTATCTGTGAAGATAATGGTATTGGCATATCCACACCGACTCCCAAGGGCTGGATCTCGGCTAATTTCAGCCAGAGACCTGGACTTAAGTATTTCTATTGCGATGGTAGAGACATTCTCGATTGTTACAAGGTCAGTAAGGCGGCGGCCGACTTTGCTCGTATGCATCGAAAACCTGTATTTTTACATGTTCGCACCGTTCGCCTGATGGGCCATGCTGGCAGTGATGCCGAGATAGCTTATATGAAGAAACAGCAGATTTTTTATAATGAATCTCAAGATCCCTTGTTGGTCACGGCGCAGCAACTCATTGAAGCAGGAGTGATGACTAGCGAGCAGATAGTCTCTCTTTATCTCAGCCTCAAGACGCGTATTCAGGCCATTTCGCGTATCGTGGTGACAAAGCCAAAACTCAGAGATGTGACGCAGGCTAAGGCTGCGATTGTTCCACCTAAACTTAACTCTAGACTAGAAGATGTACCTTACTTGGACGAGGAGCGCAGAAGTGTCTTGTTGAAGGCGGATAAACAATCTCTGCTCAAGCCTCTGCACATGGGCAAGATGATCAATCTGGCGTTGACTGACTTGATGGCCAGATACAGGAATATCGTGGTGTGCGGCGAGGATGTGGGCAAGAAAGGTGGCGTGTATCATGTGACTTCACGTCTGGTTGAGCGTTTCAGCCCTAACCGAGTGATCAATACCTTGTTGGATGAAACCTCTATCTTGGGTCTGGCCATCGGCTTAGCTCATAACGGAATCTTGCCGATCCCTGAGATCCAATTTTTGGCCTATGTGCACAATGCCGAAGACCAGATAAGAGGCGAGGCGGCGACCTTACCTTTCTTCTCCGATGGCCAATTTACCAATCCTATGGTGATCCGTATTGCGGGCCTGGCCTATCAGAAAGGCTTCGGAGGCCATTTTCATAACGACAACTCTTTCGCCGTGTTCCGGGATATACCCGGACTCATCATCGCCTGCCCGTCAAACGGTCACGATGCGGTTGAGATGCTAAGGGAGTGCGTCCGCTTAGCCCGGGAAGAGCAGAGGCTAGTGATCTTCCTCGAACCCATAGCCCTGTATATGACCAAAGATCTGCACGATAAAGGCGATGGCCTCTGGTCCAGTTATTATCTGCCGGAGCAAGAGGCTAACCCAGTCCCATTAGGGGTAATAGCTCAGCATGGGGAGGGGAGAGAGCTGTGCATTATCAGCTATGCCAATGGTTACTACCTGAGTCGTCAGGCGGAGAAGTTATTATCGGCAAACGGTCTTAAGGTGCGTGTACTGGACATACGTTGGCTGGCGCCGCTGAATTTAGAGGCTATCATCGACAGTGCCAAAGAGTGCCACCATATCTTGATTGTCGATGAATGTAGAAAAACCGGCTCCATCAGTGAGGCGCTAATCTCAGGTTTCCATGAGGCGTTAGGCAATGAATGCCCACCACTGGCTAGATTGACAGCCGAGGATTGCTTTATTCCACTGGCCGATGCGGCAACCTTACCCCTACCGAGCACAGATACCATAGTCGAGGCGGCTCTGGCCTTGATTGGTAGAGAGCTTAATCATCAGTTGCTCAAAGAGGCCCTGTAACATGACTATCAATATAGAAAAACAAGTGGCGGCAAATGAGCACGGCGAACAGCTGGTTCATAAGCCTAGAGAAAGAGTCCTTGTGGTTGCACCTGGCCGAGGCTGCTATAACAAGGATGAACTGGGATATCTGCAAGCTTTTCACTCCGATAAACAGGGGTTTATTGCGGGTATAGATAAATACCGAGAGGAATTAAAGCAGGTGGGGATAGCTAAAATAGATGGCGCGGCTAAATACTCTTTCAAACAACATACGCCAGGAGAAAACGCATCAGCCCTCATCTATGCCTGCTCAGTATGTGACTTTATGGATATAGATACCGAGCGCTATGAGGTGGTTGCAGTAACTGGCAATTCCATGGGCTGGTATATTGCTATGGCCTGCGCAGGCGCCCTGGATGCCGATTCCGCCATCGATGTTATCAATACCATGGGTTCCATGATGCAAGATGGCTTAATTGGTGGGCAACTCATTTATCCAGAGATAGATGCACAGTGGAGGCGGGACAGTGACATATCCGCTCTTATCGACAGGGTAATCGAGACCATCTGTGATGAAGAGGGATGTGAGCTCTTTACCTCTATTTATCTTGGAGGCTATCGGGTGCTTGCGGGAAATGAATCTGGACTGAAACGAGCCGAGGAGATGCTGCCCCAGGTGGATGAACGTTATCCTATGCGTTTATATAATCATGGTGCGTTTCATTCTCCCTTGTTGGAGCAAGTGTCAGAGAAAGGCCTTGCCTCTCTGGGGGAGTTTCTGTTTTCTAAGCCCCAAATTCCCCTGATCGATGGAGAAGGCAGGATTTGGACTCCCTATGGCACTGATTGTTCAAAATTGAGGCAATACACTTTAGGGGATCAAGTCACCAAGCCCTATGATTTTACCAAGGCTGTGCAGGTGGCGGTGAAAGAGTTTGCCCCGGATAAGGTTATCGTGCTTGGTCCTGGTAACACCTTAGGCGGCCCCACAGCCCAGGCGCTAATCGATATCAACTGGTTTGATTGGACCAGTAAAGCAGAGTTTTCGTCTGCTCAGCAAATATCACCTAAGATGCTAGCCATGGGCAATGAGGAACAACGTAGCCAAGTATTAGTTAAGCGTTAGCCTAGAGACCGTCATGATTTAGTATCCGCTATCATTTTAAGATGGGATAGAAACTAAGAGTGTTAATGAACAAAGGATGGCATAGTGTTTTGTATGTAAATTAATGAGGCGAGTACATGCAGATACAAGCAGCTAAGGTAATCGAGATTCGTCATAGCGACACTGATGACATCATAGCGATTAAGAATATTTATGCTCAGCCTTCGTGTTATAGCGGAACCTTGCAGCATCCTTTTCCCTCTTTGCAGCGTTGGCAGAAGCGGCTGAGTGAGCTTCCGGAAAACTTTCACAGTCTGGTGGCTATCATAGATGGAGTGGTGGCGGGACAGATCGGCATGGAAGTGATGACGAATCCAAGACGTAAACATGTCGCCAACATAGGGATGGCGGTAGATGAGAAGTTTCAGGGCTTAGGAGTCGGAGATACTATGGTTAAAGCCATGGTAGATCTAGCGCATAATTGGCTTGCGATAAGAAGAATTGAGCTTGAAGTCTATACCGATAATCATGCTGCCATCGTACTTTATAAGCGTAATGGCTTCATCATAGAGGGAGAAGCCAGAGATTACGCTTTTAGAGATGGCGAATATGTGGATGCGTTTATCATGGCTAACGTTAAAGAGTCATAATACTTTACTGTTTATAAAGGTGAGTGCAGTCTCGTTTAGCACTTGCTTAGACACATAGCTGGTGCCACCTGGATGTTTAATGAGGAAGCCTCTATCTGTGTTAACTATCTCTGAGACATCACTCCACAATATCTGGCTCTTAACGTAGAAGGACTGGCTGCTGACCCCAAGTTCATCTAAGGTTAAGGTCACTTCATTTCCGGCCGCTTTACTCATCATCTGTCGCCATAACCACCATGTCTTCTTAAACTTCACATTAGCCCATTCCAATACTCCTAACCCGATAACGAAGAAGGATGCATAGGTATTCATGACTGTGATCAGTAAGGCTATGCCGACGAAAAAGAAGCCTATGGCTTTGGTGTAGGCGCGCCATGAGCTGTCTATAGTGACTGATTCGTCGAAGCATTCACTAAAATGGGCCTTATCTAAACTATATTGAGTCGTGTAGCTGAAAGCGGAGTTCATGGGGGTAAGCTTTTATCAAATTTAGCCAGAGTTTAACGTATATCAAGGTAAATCTCTTGGCCTATCTGTGGTGATACTAATATCTGCGGCTAGACTTAATGTCATTAATCTCTTTTCGGTGAGTGAAAGATGTCATGTGTTCCTAAAGGTTATAAGAGTTACAAGTCGAGTGACATTTATACAATAGCTTCTATCCCCGAAGCACTCGCCCAGCCACATTTTACTAAGGCTGGGATCTACGAACAGATCCATGTGTTACAGGGGGAGGTGAAGTTTTATGGTTACCAAGGTAAACATTTGCAAGCAGAAAAAGAGGTGTTAATTAAAGCCGATGAAACGGCGATATCTCATCCTAATTATTGGCATAAAATTGAACCTCTGACATATGATACTCAATTTGAAGTGACCTTCTATGCTAAGCCCAAGTTATTGTAACTTCCTGCCCATTGTTAGCTTGTATGGGTCTAACGAGTCTAAAATTAAGATATGCCATTTATTGTATCTTTACATTTATTGTCTGTTCACTTCATGGTTAACCACTTGAAATTGATGTAGCTTGTGTGAACATCAAGTTTTAATGACGCTTAAACAGAGGTGTTCTATGGCTCAAATTCCAAGTGATTTTGTTAATTACAAATCAACACAAGTCTTTACCCTCGAGAATGTTCCTAAAATGTTCCTTCATTCACATAATACTAAAGCCGGCGTGTATGGACAGATCAAGGTTATTAGCGGCGAGTTGATGTTTTATGGCTTTAGATCGCGACGAGGTGAAGTTGAGCAGACTCTGGTTATTCCCGCCGGAGGCATTGCAGTGTCTCCTCCTGAGTATTGGCATAAGGTGGAGTTTCTTACTGATGAGACCTCTTTTAGAGTCGATTTCTTTGCTAGAAAAGACTCGTCGATAGTGAAAGAGAAACAATCGGAACGGGCTTAATATGACATTCAGACCCTGAATTAATCCTGCTGTCGTGAGTCTCAAATGAGAGGGATATCCAGATGAAACTTCCAGTTAACAAATCTTAACATGACATTTACATTGATAGAGGGTACATTGGGAATTCATCGATAATGGATTAAGGAGAAGATATGTTGATGGGTAGCATAGCCGAACTTTTCTTCTGGTTTTTCTGGGATTTATTACTTTCCTTTGCCTTATACACAACAGGTGCTCTGGTATTAAGAGTCGTGTCGTTTGGGCGAATTCAGAAGCCTCTTTTCGCTCCAAGCGTGTTTAGCAATGAAAAAAGATTAGCGAGAAATGATTTTTTCTCGGCCTATATCTCAGGTTTTTTCTTCTATTTGGTTTTGTTGGCATTAGTGATCTGGGTCAAGTGATGCTAGATCACTGATAAACTGAGTGAATTTTACTTTTATAGCCGTTAGGCTGCTGATAAAAGGTGTTTCTTTTAAATGCATCTTCTGTCCCCCGCTTTGTCAGTCAAGCAGTCAGTCAACAAGTCAGCTTCAACAAGGTTCGATCACAGTCTGGATATTAGAGGTCAATAAGTAAAATTCCCGTTCAATTCGTGGGATCGCCACTTCTCCTTTCCGCCAACATCTACTTAAGGGTAGCAAAGGCTGCTCGCTAGATTTTGTGAACCTTGGGATATTATTCAGGACTAAGTTATGTGCGAGACCTAAGATAACTTAGTCCTGATTGCTATCGGCTAGATTTACATGCCGAAGCTGTATTCTTGTTGTTCTGGGTATGGCTCATTTTCATGTTTAAATCTGATTGTCGCTAAGGCTTGGCTATACTGATGTAGCATATACAAACTGTAATCAATTCTTTGTTTAAGGTCACTTTCTAACTGGCTTTCTTCTTGTGTCACTTCATCAGCACTATTGAGCACTTGGGTCACATTTCGAATGATTAAGTGATCGGGTATAGCCACTAACTTGTTATTTTTCATCGCATTCATTCTGAGTTCTGCAATGGGGTAGGCGCCGCTGATCCCACTGACTACAGAGACTAACAGTGCCGGTTTATGGGCTGTGTCTTTGTTATCACACATAAGTAGGAAATTTTTGAGTAGTGGTGAGGCCATTCCTCCCCATTCAGGAGTGATTAAAATTAATGCATCAGCTTTTCTGATCTTGTGAGCAATCATGGTCCAGGGGCTGGCTTCGGCATATTTACTTTTATGATCGCCATCCCAAAAAGGCAGGTCGTAACGGCAAAGCTCTATATGATTCACTTCTTTAAATTCTGAAGAATGTTTAGCTAAGTAATTGGCAACTTTGACACTTTGTGAGCCTGTTCTCTGGCTGCTACTGACGATGAGTAAATTCATTTAGTAAATCTTTTAATTTATTAAGTTTTTTGGTAATTTAAATGCTTTAAATAGTCTTGTAAAGACTAAAGTACATTAAAATATTTACATAATGTCTGGATCGGTAATAATGTCTAGGTGAATTTAGGTGTAGAGAGGCATCATGAAAACCAGCGAAAAAATCATTCATCTACTCAAGGCTCAGGGTCCCCTCACGGCTAAATTTTTAGCCGGTGAATTATCTCTGACAACCATGGGTGTGCGTCAGCATATGCAAGGTCTAGAGGATGATGGATACGTGATCTTTGAAGATAAAAAGGCGGCTCGTGGTCGGCCTACTCGGTTTTGGTCCCTGACGTCTAAGAGTAATAGTCACTTTTCTGATCGTCATGAAGAGCTCTCGGTTCAGTTGATAGATTCTGTTATCACAGTATTTGGCGATACTGGATTAGAAAAGTTAATTAAACACAGAGAACAAACTTCACTGATATTTTATCAACAGAGTATGTTAGGTAAAACCAGTCTTATCGATAAGCTCAATACCTTAGCCGATCTGAGAAGCCGTGAAGGGTATATGGCGACCGTAGTCGAAGATGACTCATGTTTTTGGTTAATGGAAAATCATTGTCCAATTTGCGCAGCTGCCAGCAAGTGTCTTAACTTCTGCCGCTCTGAACTTAACTTGTTTCAAACGATCTTAAGCCCAGAGGCTAGCGTCAGCCGTGAAGAACATATTATCGAAGGCGCTAGGCGCTGCGCCTATAGGGTGACTCCTTTATCTGCTGCTCAGCCTTCGGCTCAATCGTAAATGGAATCCAAACGCGCCAGACTAGACAGGTTCCTTAGCAGTGAGCTTAAGATCAAGCGTAAAGATATACGCTTGATGCTCGCGCAGAATAGGGTCAGAGTCGATGGCATAGTGGCCAAAGACATACAGCAGCTGGTGGATGAGTTTTCCCACGTGTCTGTCGATGACGCAGTGCTTAAGAATAATCGCCCTAGTTACGTGATGCTCAATAAACCTGTGGGTGTGGTTAGCGCGACCAAGGATGATAAACACAAGACAGTGATCGACCTTTTAGATCATCCAGCTAAATCTGAACTACATATTGTAGGTAGGCTCGATTTGAACACCTCAGGACTCATGCTATTGACCAACGATGGTCGTTGGTCCAGAAAGCTGATGTCTCCCGAATCTAAAGTCGAGAAACGTTATCGAGTGACACTGCAAAACCCACTGTCGACAGAGTATATTGATGCTTTCGCCAAGGGCTTCTACTTTGAATTTGAAGATATTACCACTCAGGCGGCTAAGCTGGAGATTATCAGTGAACATATTGCTGAAGTGACCTTGACCGAAGGTAAATATCATCAGATAAAACGTATGTTTGGCCGGTTTCGCAATCCTGTTATCGGGCTACATCGTTACTCGGTTGGGGAGCTATTATTAGATCCTGACCTAGATGAGGGAGGCAGTCGAGAGCTCAGTGTCGAAGAGGTGAACGATATATTTGGCTAGACTTGACGCTAAATTCAAATATTTCTATATTTTTTATCACTAGAAAAAGCGATTACTTCTTTTGGGTTGCCGGTCACACTCTTTTTTTATTTGGGCGATAGATCGCTTAAGTGGTGTTTTGTAAGCTGGTAAGTTAGTTAATCATTAGCTTAAATGCGTCATAAGTGTGACGTGTATCGCTATTGCTGGCTTTTTGTGATTTAGGTCTTTCTGGTGCCGTTTGTTGACTGGTACTTATCTAGCTGAAAAGTGCTATCGAATTGAAATCAATAGGGTTAGTCATTTCATTGATGAAACTCACTCTTGAATATTATTGTTACGGTTTTACCTTATCCTCATGAATAACATAGGTTATATTGCTCGGCCATAATAATTGTGCCGAGTCGTTTTCAAGTGGATATTAGTTAGAACACAGATTTCCCTTGTTTGATATGAACTAGCCCATCCTCTAAAATGCGCCGCTTAAATTCAAATTCAAATTAAATTTCATTTACGATGGTAACTAATTGTTGGCGTCGTAATTGTTGGAACACTCCGTAGGGGAACTCGATGTCGACAAAACTAGCTAATCCAGCACCTTTAGGCCTGATGGGTTTTGGTATGACCACCATCTTACTAAATATCCATAATGCAGGTTTCTTCCCAATAGATTCTATGATCTTGGCTATGGGGATTTTCTATGGTGGTATCGCTCAGGTTATCGCTGGGATCATGTGTTTCAAACGTGGTGATAGCTTCGGCACAACTTCGTTTACCTCTTTTGGTATGTTCTGGTTATCTTTAGTTGGCTTGTTAATTTTACCTAAGATGGGCCTAGCTGCTCCGACACCGGCCAAATTTATGGCCTGTTACCTATTACTTTGGGGTGTCTTTACTGCCTTTATGTTTGTTGGTTCACTGCGTTATCCTAAAGCCAAGCAGGTGGTATTTGGTTCTCTGACCATCTTATTCGTTTTACTTGCAGCGAAAGATTTTACCGGAAGTGCTCTGATAGGTACTATCGCTGGCTTCGAAGGCATCTTCTGTGGTGCGAGTGCTATCTATTTCGCTATGGCTCAGCTGCTTAATGCCGAGTATGGCCGCACTATTTTACCAGTAGGTGAAGTCAAGAAAAGCTAGGTAGACGCCTAGTATTGACTAAGAGCTAGGAGGAACCCCTTGAGTTCCCTCTAGCCTCTATAGATTGTATTTTTAGAAGTACATAGTAAAAAATAAAAGGGGCCTAAGCCCCTTTTATTGTTAATCTGCTCAGCCTCTCAGCCTCTCAGCCTCTCAGCCTCTCAGCCTCTCAGCTACTTATTAGCTTCTCTGTAGTTTCAATAACCACTTGCCATACAGGTAGATACCCACGGCGGAAATACTTCCTATGGCAGCTATGATATACCAAGCCATGCCGATATTATGGGTATTGTAGAGTAGAGTCGTTAGCTCTTGAGCTGGCTCCCCTGTGTAGGCTACTAGTGTGGTAAAGGCTTCACCCTGTGGGATAGCACTCACATCACTGGCGCTCATGCCACGATCTTTGAGAAGGTCTAAGGAGAAGATCTCTTTGGATGCATACATCTCATAGAGTTTAGGGCCAAAGAAACCTTCCAGTGTCCAGCCTATGCCTTGGGGCAACATGACAAAACCTAGATACATAGCCTTCTTGCCTTCCGGTGCGATATTACCCATAAACTCACCTTTTTTGGGACTAATCATCATCTCACCAAAGGAGAACATGGCGATGGCAAACACCATCACCCAGGCTGCGTTAGAGGCACCGATAAATACGAAAGCTAAGATACTCAGCAAACAACCTGCCAGCATAGCCGTGGTGATACGATATTTAGCCGTAAGGGCTGCAACTAGGAAACATGAGGTCATAATCATGCCCGCATTGAGGTTGAGCATGCCTTCTGGCATGACCCTAGTCCCGGTGTTATCCAGTCCAAGCCAGAATTGCAATGTTCCGTTTGATGTCCCTTCCGGGCCAAATAATGAGGTCACGATAACACTAGTATCGACCCACTCGGAAATATGGATTGGCAACACATCAAACAGTGAGTTAAATAGGAACCAGAAAGCTGCAAATACTAGCATGTAGTAGATAACGATTGGCTTTTTCAGCTCATGCCAGGCATCTTTCCAGAGCACTTCTTGATGTATCTCACCGGCTTTAATCTTACGGTTACGCTCTAAGCGCTCCTCTTTGCCCGGCTCTTTGTAGGCCAGCAGAAAAAGAAAGTTAAAGGAGATGATGGCTGCACAGGCGTAGAACACATTATCCCAAGATAGTTGGCGCATATGTACGGCAACCAGAGGTCCTAAGAAGCCGCCAATATTGACTACCTGGTAGAATATTCCCCAGGCCATAGACGTATTTTGCCGGCCAGTTGAGAGGACCAAGGTCCCCTGGATCCCAGGCTTAAATATCCCAGTACCGGCGGCGAGTAATATGGCACCGAAGAGGAAACCATAAAAACTAGGGAAGAAGGCCATCACTAAATAACCGCAAATTTTGACTATGGTTGATGCAAAAATGGTTTCCTTATAGCCGACTCTGTCTGAAATACCGCCGGTAAATACCGGGACAAAGGTCTGCATCATGGCCCAAATTCCGATAATCACACCATAGTCGCTGAGGCTGATCCCTAGGCCGCCTTCAGAGACTGGTGCTTTTGCATAAAGACCCGCACTGGCCTTAACACCATAATAGGCAATACGTTCAACGAGCTCCATGCCGCCGACTATCCAGAAAATATAACTTAAGCTGGCGATGGAGGCCCACATGCCCAGCTGTTTCACTTCCCGCAGATCATTGTCTGCATAAGCATCTTTGGAATTGCTCATCTTCTTCCTTCAAATATTATAATTATTAGTTTGTTATTTAGTCTGATTGCAACTAATGATGTGTCTATGTTGTTTTTTATGTTTTAAACGCACATCTTGACTGTTTTTAAGTTGTTCGCTTGTGATAGTAATGGACACTCTACCTAATTTACTGCAAAACACCAAAACCAATCGAGTTCACTTCGAAAAAACAGGCCTGCTCTGGGGGGCCTTTTGTTAACCCAAGCTGCAGTTTTTTGATACGACTGATTTTTTTCTCACCTGAGTGAGAAGACAAACAAATATTTTAGGTGGGGTGCAGTTATTTGGGTGGAATATGGCTTGCTATTAACTTTGGCTTGTTATCGATAAGCAGATCTGGGGTCATATGAGTCTGAGACTGTAATTTGTTATTAATGCTTCATTAGGTTTTTTGAGCCGACTCGTCGCTGAAGTGGATAACCTTAAATAGCTCAACCTCTATCTTCTCTGACCAATAGTCCTCGGGCCAGCCTCCCTTAACTTTTAGGGCATCGATAAAGGATTTTGGGTTAGAGAACTGCTCCCAGACCTGGGGAAGAAATACGGCTTTTAACCCCTCCTCTTTAAGCACTAAGCCATAGTGATCTCGCGCTAAGTATTCTTCGAGCTGAGCCTGGCTTCTAACGCTTAAGGGGGAAAGAGGCGAGAGCAGAGATATCTCTATCGAGATTCGACCTAGCTGGGACTCAAGTAAAGGTGAGAAGCGCCGATCGTAGAAGGCGCTGCTGGTGGCCAGATCTGGGATGCTTTTAGCCAGAGGGCGCTCACCTTCGATGCATCCCATACAGCCTTTGAGCTCACCATCGAGTGTCAGGGTAACGAAACAGCCCAGCTTCAATTCGATAACGGCTTTATCGGCGGACCTATGATGGAAAGTGTCGGGGTGATTGGTCGACGGTTCTGAGTTGAAGGCGTCAACTAAGGTGCTACGAGCCAGAGCGAGCAAGTGACATTTCTCGGGCTGGGTTAAATTAACTGACGGTAAAGCTGGCATAGCCGACCACTCGTTTTTTGTCAGCCCCATAACTAGCGGCGCAGTCACCCGAATTTCGATAACTCAACTGAGTGATATCGAGATTATGGCGTATTAGCTGGAGGGAAAGCGCATTGAGTGAGCGACACCCGCAGGCTTGCTCGGAAGATATGTCACTGTTATTGGCTAGTATTTTCTGGCAAGTGTCTTGGTCTAATCGTTTAGCTTCATCGTAGGGATGAAAATGGCTTAGATCTGAGCTGATGACAATCAAGGTTTCGTCTCCACCCCAGACTAAATTTAGCAGACTGGCCATAGGTTCAGGGGCTATTTCGCCCACTAGAATAGGGAGGAGCTCAAATTCATCCAGGCAATGCTGCAAGAAGGGCAGCTCGACTTCCAGACTGTGCTCCTCTTTATGGGGAATGTTGGAGATGGTGACGGCATCATCTGCAGCCAATTTTGCAGCGCCCGCCCTGTCTATGGGCAAATCTCCTAGAGGTGTGCAGAAATGGCTACTTTCGGGTAAGGCGCAGCCTTGCAGGTAAACTGTATGAGCGGGACCCAGTAAAACCACACGTTTAATCTTATGTTTATACCTCTGGATGTGAAAGAAGCCATAAGCCGCCACTAGCCCTGAATAAATATAGCCCGCATGGGGCACGATAATCGCCTTAGGCGCCTTGTTGGACACTTGGAGATGCTGCGCCTGCACTGCCTGATCCATATAGCTGGTTAGCTCAGTGGATAGCGTTATAGGGTCTGCCGGATAAAACAGGCCGGCAACGGCGGGAGGGCGAATAGAACTTAGCATCTGATACCTAGCCCAAGCTTTTTAAACTAGGCTTTAAGTATAGGCCAAGGTGGACACATGCTGATGATGTCTAAATCAGGTACAGGAACAGGTGAAACTAATGCGGTAGAAGCGAGTACGGTAGACACTAAGTACTGGCATAAGCTGGACGACGCTAGGGTGCAGTGTGATTTATGCCCTAGACATTGCCAGCTGCGTGAGGGTAAGCGTGGGGTCTGTTTCGTGCGGCAAAACATAGATAATGAGATAAAGCTCACCAGCTATGGTCGCTCCAGCGGTTTCTGTATCGATCCAATCGAGAAGAAACCTCTGAATCATTTCTATCCCGGCAGTTCAGTGCTGTCATTTGGCACCGCAGGCTGCAACCTCTGTTGTAAATTTTGCCAAAATTGGGACATAAGTAAGTCTCGTGAATTCGATACCTTAGGCTCGACAGCCAGCCCGGAATCTTTGGCGGCCACGGCTAAGCGCATGGGCTGCAGGAGCATAGCTTTCACCTATAACGACCCTGTTATCTTCCTCGAATATGCCATAGATGTGGCCCAAGCTTGTCATGAGCAGGGGATCAACTCGGTGGCGGTGACAGCTGGTTATATCTGCCCCGAGCCCAGAGTCGAGTTTTATCGCTATATGGACGCCGCCAATGTGGATCTGAAAGGTTTTACTCAAGACTTCTATCACAAGATCTGTAGCGGCAATCTCAGCGATGTACTGGATACCTTGCTCTATCTTAAGCATGAGACTCAGGTATGGTTCGAGATAACCACACTCTTGATCCCAGATGAAAACGACTCAGTCAAAGAACTGGAGCAAGAAACCAAATGGATAGCCGATAACTTAGGCCATGATGTGCCACTGCATTTCAGTGCCTTTCATCCCGACTTCCATATGTTGGATAAGCCCAGAACCCCAGTTTCGACGCTGTTGCGGGCCAGAGAAATAGCTCTGGATCAGGGGCTTAACTATGTCTATACCGGCAATATTCATGACACTGATGGCGGCAGCAGTTACTGCCCGTCATGTCATAAACTAGTCATCAATCGAGACTGGTATGAATTAGGTGAGTATCACCTCAATCACAGTGGTAAGTGCCAATATTGCGGTACCCAAATACCGGGACGTTTCGATGGCCCCTGCGAGCATTTCGGCAGGAATAGAATTCCGATTTCGATAGGTTAACGAGAAGATACGGGTTACGAGCAAGCTGTAAGTGGTAAGTGGTAAGTGGTAAGTAAAAGCTATGTAATGGTTAGCTTTAGGCATAAAAAAAGGTGACCAAACGGCCACCTTATTATTACTCTGTCTTAAGCTTAACACTTACAGCTCGCAGGCCATAAATGTTCCCGACATTGATTGGCATTTCCTCCATCCCTAGAGGTCACTTATAACTTCTTTTAACCTTCCAGCTTAGCCAACTCTGCTTTCTGCTCGGTTAGCTTGTCGATATCGCGTTGATATCCCACTTGCTTAGCACGTTCTTTTTCAATCACGGCTGGCGGGGCTTTAGCCACGAAACCTTGGTTAGAGAGCTTACCTTCGATGCGCTTAAACTCACCAGCAGCCTTCTCGAGAAGCTTGTCGATACGGGCGACTTCTTTAGCCACATCGATAAGACCTGCCATAGGGATAAGCAGCTCCATATTACCAATCAACTGAGTGGTAGACATAGGCGCTGTCTCGTCGTCGCTGAGGATAGTCATAGACTCAAGCTTAGCTAAGGTCTTGAAGAAGGTTTGGTTCTCTTCCAGACGAGCCTTGTCTTGCTCGCTGACGCCGCGTAGTAGGGCATTAAGCGGCTTAGATGGGGCAATGTTAAGCTCGGCGCGAATGTTACGTACCGCAGTGATGACCTGCTTAACCCACTCGAGATCTTCCATCGCGCTGTCATCGACCTTATCAGCCTGGTATTCAGGGAAAGGTGCCAACATTAGAGTATCGCCGGTCACGCCAGCTAGGGGCTGTACGCGCTTCCAGATAGTCTCTGTGATATAAGGCATCATAGGATGCATTAAGCGTTGCATCTGCTCTAGTACAGTCACTAGAGTATGGCGGGTACCGCGCTTCTGAGCTTCGGTGCCGCTTTGCATTACAGGTTTAGTTAGCTCCAAGTACCAGTCACAGAATTGGTTCCAAGTGAACTCATAGATGGTATTTGCTGCTAGGTCGAAACGATAGCTCTCCATGTGCTCGTCAAAGGCTTTAACTGTCTGGTTAAACAGGCCTATGATCCAGCGATCTGCAAGAGAAAGCTCCATTTCACCAGGCTTGCCGTCAGTTAGAATCTGACCGCAATCTAATGGCTCGCCTGCAACATTGCTGTCTTGATCTTCTGACTGCACTTCTGTGTTCATCAACACATAGCGAGAGGCGTTCCAGATCTTGTTACAGAAACTGCGGTAACCGTCGAGACGCTTCATGTCCCAGCTGATATCTCGGCCTGTTGATGCCATAGACGCTAAGGTGAAACGCAGGGCGTCGGTACCATGGGCTTCAATGCCATCGGCAAATTCTTTACGTGTACTCTTCTCGATTTTTGCAGCAAGTTTTGGCTGCATCATGTTACCGGTACGCTTGGTAACCAGTGACTCAAGGTCGATACCGTCGATCATGTCTAACGGATCAAGTACGTTGCCCTTAGACTTAGACATCTTATTACCGACTTCATCACGGATGAGTCCGGTCACGTAAACTGTCTTAAAGGGAACCTGAGGCTTGCCATTTTCATCTTTGATGAAGTGCATGGTCATCATGATCATGCGGGCAACCCAGAAGAAGATGATGTCAAAGCCAGTCACCAACACATCGGTTGGGTGGAAAGCTTTAAGCTCTTCGGTGTTCTTCGGCCAGCCAAGGGTCGAGAAGGTCCAAAGCGCCGAGCTAAACCAGGTATCGAGTACATCATTGTCTTGGCGTAACACTACCGAGTCGTCAAGCTTATGCTTAGCACGTACTTCTGCTTCGTCGCGGCCTACGTAAACTTTACCTGCTTCGTCATACCAAGCCGGAATTCTGTGTCCCCACCAAAGTTGGCGTGAGATACACCAATCATTAATATCACGCATCCAAGAGTTGTACATGTTCTCGTACTGCTGGGGCACGAACTTGATGTCGCCATTATCGACCGCTTCCATGGCTGTCTTCGCCATAGGGGCAACAGATACATACCATTGATCAGTAAGTAGTGGCTCGATAACCACGCCAGAGCGATCGCCATAAGGTACTTTTAATCCGTGTGGATCTATCTTACCCAGTAGACCAAGGGTGTCGAATTCTGCGATGATTGCAGTTCGTGCCTTGAACCTATCTAGACCGGCATAACGCTCAGGCAGGCTGTTATCTAATACAGTATTGCTGGTGCCATCTGTGTTAACCACTTCGGCTGAGCTACGAATAGCCGCATCGAAGGTTAAGATGTTGTACATAGGCAGGGAGTGACGCTTACCGACTTCGTAATCGTTAAAGTCGTGAGCTGGAGTTATCTTCACACAACCTGTACCGAAATCCATGTCGACATAATCGTCGGCAACGATAGGAATAAGACGGTTAACGATTGGCAGTAGGATAAACTTGCCGATCAAGGATGCATAACGCTCATCATCGGGATGAACCGCAACTGCGCTATCACCTAGCATGGTTTCAGGACGAGTCGTGGCAACTTCTAAATAGTCTTTGCCATCGGCAGTCAATGCGCCATCGGCCAGCGGGTAGCGGAAATGCCACATGCTGCCTTGCTTCTCTTTGTTTTCGACTTCGAGATCTGAGATCGCAGTGTGAAGGGCTGGATCCCAGTTAACCAGACGTTTACCACGGTAGATTAGGTCATCTTCATAAAGACGGACAAAGACCTCTTGTACCGCTTCAGACATGCCTTCATCCATGGTGAAACGCTCGCGATCCCAATCCACAGAAGCGCCAAGACGACGTAGCTGTTTAGTGATGGTGCCACCGGATTCTTCTTTCCAGTCCCAGATCTTATCAATAAACTTATCGCGGCCAAGATCGTGACGAGTCTTGCCTTCTTCGGCTTCTAATTTACGCTCAACCAACATCTGAGTCGCAATACCAGCATGATCTGTACCTACCTGCCAAAGGGTGTTTTTGCCCTTCATACGCTGATAACGAGTCAGAGTATCCATAATGGTATCTTGGAAGGCGTGACCCATGTGCAAACTACCGGTCACATTTGGTGGCGGGATCATGATGCAATAGTTGCCTTTGGACTCGTCGCCATGTGGCTTGAAGTAACCTTTCTCTTCCCAGCTTTGGTAAAGAGACTGTTCTATAGACTGCGGGTTATATGTTTTTTCCATGGGAGCTAGTATTTCTCAAACAAAATTAAGTGGTTGTTTCGCTAGGTCTTGAGTGTTTAAAGTCACTCCAAGACTCTTATACTGTCGGTAACGATCGCGTGCGATCGTCTTATGGCCAGTATCATTGGCAACGAAATCGATAATCTGGCCAAAGTTTACCGCAAATGAGGGTACTTGGTCTGCAAGATTAATCAGAAGATGGCGATTTTTATTGGGCCCTAAGGTATCGAAGCCGATTTCAACAGGCGCACCTGTAAGCGGGCCTTCACCTTTGAGGTTATGGGGCACAAAAGAATTAGGCTCAAATTGCCATAATAATTCATCGACAGCATAAGCCTGCTCTTTATCTCGAGTATGGACATAAACCAGCTGCTGCTTCACATATGCATCCTGTGCCAGCTCGCAAGCTAACCTGTGTACTTGTTCTGTGGCTTCTGTGGGGCTATTAGCCTCATCCGGCATCACATAAAATAGGGCGTTTGGCATAGTTGGGATCAGTTAGACTTAATTTACTGTCGAAGGGAGGGATTTTACACTAAACGGAGGTTAGTTATCAGCCTCTTTTTGTGCAGCGTTAGCTTAGTTTTGTGTCATGAGAGTTCATAGAAGCTCTTAGCTGTATTGTTATCTATCGCCTGCCGTGGGCTTTAGTGCAAGTAATCTCTCGGTACGCTGTGAACCCTTCCATGGGCGCTCTGCGGTTTCATCCCTGAAACCCAAGTCCTCGAGCTCACTTGCACCAGGTTTTATTTGTCTCTTCGATTTTAGTCGGTTGAATTAAATATAATGCTTTTAAAATAAGGTTTACTTGAATCCAGCACTAGAACTTTCAAAGTACTAGTCAATACCAAATGAGCCAAAATGTAATCAGCTTGATTCCAAGCTAACGATCCTTACTGGATACAAGGATTTAGTGGATTATCCTTAATCGATATATCCCGGCTTCTGATAGCACGCACTCGTCTTGTCTCAGTTGGCTGTTGGGTGATTCAATATATCTGTTGTTGCTATAAGCCCGGTGAAAGTCCCAGTAACCCTCTGAATTTTCAACCCACTCTGGATATTTCTTGCCGCCTAACTCTATGGTCAATGGACCTTTTCTAAGTGTTTCCATAAGACTTCTCCTTTTCACCCTTTTTATAAAGGGTCTTGTCACTGTAAATGAATGCATAACAATCTTGAAGATATCGAAGTGGAGCAATGAACCCTTTAACCTTGAGAAGGCTTAACATAAGGATTAATGATGCAGGTTCAATATTGATAGGCCTTAATTAAAACTGAGTAGGCTCTAAGTAAATTCTTCATAAAGCCAGAAGTTAAAGATAGGACACTCTGATGGCTTTCGCCCTAAGTATTTTTACTGAGAAGTGGGCCAATACTAGCCTTCGGACTGAATTAAGTCGTTTGAGATGCATCGTTATGAAAAGGAATTGAGGGTGATTAAGAAATGATGAATACCATGAGTGCTTAGATACTTGGCACGTTCAACCTTGAGTGCACTTTTCCTTCTACAGAGATAGCCTGGATAGCCTAGGCCGTGACATCCGTGTCACGGCCTATTTCTGTGACTCACCATTCTTTAATAAATGTAAACGGCCCCAGCTCCATTCATATCATTCAATGATTGGTTACCTTGAACGCCAGTTGCCGAAGAATTTTCTCCAATAGCGCCAATTGCTAACGTTGAGCCTGTGGCATCAATGGCAAGCGAAGTTCCAAATTGATCACCTTTTCCGGTGTTTGCCCCGCGAAAGTTTTTCACTCTCTGCCAGCTGTCACCGAGTAGACTATATTGCACGGCTATACCCACAAAAGAGTCACCATCAATTACATTTGTACCTATATCGGAATCTATACGGGTATTATCACCTGTAGAATTCCCGATAAAAAGGTGCTGTCCATCAGCGCTGAGTCTTAGCTGCGAAGCTAGGCTAATACCTGAAACATAATCTAGATAGGCTTGTGCTTGCCATTGGCCATTAATTCTCTGGTAAATAAAAGACTTGTTAGATCCACCTATTGCCAGAGTATCTCCGGTGGAGCTTAAACTTGCACCCTTACCAAAATGTGTGGTACTAGAATTAGGCTTAACATATGCTTGTTGGGTCCAATTATCCCCTTGACGTTGGAATACATAGGCTGCACCTCGATTCACCGCGCTATTATTACTTTCAACTCCATTTATGCCCATATCAGATGAACGTTCACCAGTAGCACCAACTACCAGGGTGCTGCCATCGCTGTTAATGGCCACCGATGACCCAAAAAAATCACCAGCCTCAGCATTGCTAGCCTTAAAGTAGACCTGCTGCGACCAGACACCGCTATTGAAGGCAAATATATAAGCAGCGCCGCTATAGCTTGAGTTATTATCTACTTCTCCACCATAGCTCTCATCATTGACACCTATTGCGCGGGAGTCCTCGCCATTAGCGCCCACAACTAAGTAGTTAGCATCATCGCTCAGATCTAGCGCTGCGCCGAAATAATCATTAGCATCAGGTTGGTTCGGCTTGATATAAGCCTCTTGACTCCATGTGCCGCCATGTTGACGAAACACATATATGGCGCCACTGGCTACAGCGGTTGTATCACTTTCGTCAGCGTTTATGCCTCCGCTATTCGAACCATCACTTCGAGCCCCAACCACCAGAGTCTGGCCGTTGGCACTCAAATCAAGGCTTGAACCAAAACTCTGCCCTTTAGCTATGGAAGGTTTAATATAATCAGTTTGCTGCCAAATTTTACCATCGCGCTTAAACAGATAGACCGCGCCTGTACCACTCGCATTTCTATTGGTTTGATCGCCATTTAGCCCTGTAGCATCAGATGCTTCTGCTCTTGCTCCCACAGCCATTACTTTTCCGTCGGCGCTTAAGGCTACCGAACGACCAAAATAAACCGTTCCTCCAATATACGATGCTTTAAAGTAGCCAATGGCAGCATCCAGTTGGGCTCTGCTTGGGGTGACCAGATCACTGGCGACGCTTTGACTACCGTTACGGGCCAGGATCATAAATTGTGGGTTATCGGTCAATAGTGCACTTTCTAGATAGACTTCGGCTTGGGTGTCGGTGACGGGGTCACCTAGTGGGCTACAGAATTCACTATCGACTAAGGTTTCGTTATATAGGCATACTTGGTACTCACTGGCCCAGTTTTCATTATCTTGCCAGCTTAGTAAGAAGGTTTTAACGCCCGTAGCCAGTGGAAGAACATTATTAAAGGTGATTTCTGGCGGGGTTTCGTCAGCGAGATACAACAAGCGGTTAGTGACTGATAGGGGGGCGAAGGTCTCGGTAAAGCTGGCTGTGAGCTGACCTTTCTCAACACGTATACTGTGCTCGCCAGGACTTAAGTAAGTTTTTAGCGAGGCTGTGTTAAATTGGCTACCGGTGAGACCGATTAGAGTCTCATCCAGATAAACGCTGGCACCTTTGGCTAGTTCTGGATCTGTTCCACTGACCACGCTCAGCATCAGAGTCGATAATAAGCTGCCACTGATTTGATGGGAGACGTCAATATTAAGCTCACAGCCAAAAGTCTGTGCGATTTCGACTTCAACTTCGAAGCTACAGCTGGCAAGCGGTGTACCAGAGTATTGATTATCTTCACGTTTGGTATAGAAGCTTAAATAGGCCGTCACTGTGTCTTGGCCTAGAGTTTCAAACAGAGGCAGTTTAGAATCGGCTATTTTATAGATGCCATCTTCGAGTTTAAAGCCGTGAATAGTTTCACTGTTTGAGTTTATTTCTCCTGAGCCGGCATTAAGTCGCATGACTAAGGCTAGTTTATCTACTCCGCCAACTCGATCGATTAATACTTCAGGTACTGCGATATTAAATGTGCTTTCGTTATTACTCATATCAAAACTGAAATCGACATCGGCACTTAACGGAATAATATCGATACTGGTAGTAACACCTTCTTCTAATAGAATATTGACTGATTCACTGCGCATCATACCGACTAGTCGGTTGTCATCATATAGCTTAAGTTCGAGTTCATAATCACCATCCCCTACAGACAAGAGTATTTGTGTAATACCAAAATCTTTATTTAGGGCATACACTAATTCATCGCCGCCATCGAGACTAATACCTAATTTAGGATTAAGCATCTGCTTCAGTTCGGTGACATCGAACTGAAAATTCAATTTTGCTAATTCGTTAATATCTTCCAGAGTGACGCTGGTATTCCCTAAATGAGGTTGCAGTACCAGATTGACTTCAGGGGTGGTGTCATTGGTAATAACCACGGCCAAAGACTGAGCTATATATTGTTGTGTTCCTTTTTCTAATATCACTACAAAGTCATATGTGTCAGGGGCTAAGCTCAAGGTTCTATGTGAGACCACACTCGTGTCAGTTTTTAACGTAATGGGCCAATCTAAAGTCTGTTCTGCACCTGTTGAGATTGAGGTTACCAACATCTGACCATCGAAACGTGTGTCTTCGGTGACTATGAGTCCATCTGGAATGGATAGAGGCTCAATACGTATTTTCTGCAATGCAGGTGCTGACTGAGCCAATAATTTAGCTTGGCTAGTAAATCCTAATCCAGTGGTTGTTGTAGCATTATTAGTGACAATTTTTTGTGTATATAAGGCTGCAAAAAGAGGATGTACTGTTAATTCAAGTTTAACAGGGGAGGTGGTAGGCACATCAATTGCTATAGCTTTTTCATCTGAAGGTTGCGATTCTCCGCCACCACAGGCTGATAAAGTTATTGCCAGAGCCAGGGGGCTCCATTTAATTATTTTTTTTGACATCTGATATTCCTTTAATTACTTGAGGCGGACTCTTGTGAGCCCGGCACATACTTCCAAATAGCCAGATTGACTACGATTTCTAACTAATACTTTTAATTAACAAAGAGTGTTAGTCATGAAAATGATTGTAATTACGGAGGAGGGAGGGGGGACTACTCATCCGTGAGTCTAAATAATTTATGCTCTAGGGCATTTTTCTGTTCTGCGAGAAACTTATCGCAGCCTGTTACTTCATATCCCTGATTGCGGTAATACAAAAGTTGAGAATCCGCAGGTGGTTGCGTATAAGTGTGTCAAATGTAAGTCTTTTCACATTTGGATACAATATGTTGATATAAGTTTTCTTTGTACTAAATTTAAAATTAACTATTAGCTGACCCAAATGATTTTGAGGGGGAGGGTATAGAATATTAAAGAAAATAGATGTGTTTCTTACCGGGTGGATGTTGAAAGGGCTGTGGGCTTCGAGGATATGTAGAGGTTCTACAATGTAAATCTTCTTAAAGAAAAGAGCTGTAAGGGTGAGCAGGATTTAAACAGTAAAATCCTGCTCTTATACTTGATTAATTCAAATGCTAGCAAGGGGCATGTTTACTTGATAGCCATTCTAAGCCTTATTAAAATCTCAATTTCTAAATATTTAATCGCACTCTGCAATTATGCTAGATTCATCTAGAATTGAGCTATGAAGATTATTTCTACTACTCGGATCCTTGTCCTCTACGATGGTGCCTGTCCTAGATGTATTAAGGATAGAGATAATTATTTACGTATTGCGGGACGTCATGCCCAAGGGGTCAACTGGTTCGATATCACAGGTCAAGACGACAAGTTGAAGGCTTGGGGTATATTGCCGTTTAAGGCGTTGACCCAGCTGCATGTGATCATTGGCGAATGTGACAATGTTAACCAGCCTAGAGTCGTATCTGAGCTTGATGCCTACATAGTTCTGATGCTAAGAGTGCCAATATTGAAGCCATTAACCTGGTTGATGGAGCTAAAATATCTTCGTCCGGTTTTATCGAATTGGTATCGTAAAGCTGTTTATCGGCGGCTTAAATGTGAAGGGAGATTATAGCTGACGATGGCACTGACCCATATGTCTGCTTGCCTGCATGTTATTTGTGTTATTGATATTTAAGCTGAAACTACATGGTTATGAAGAGGGTTATAGATGGCGATGGTACTGACTCATATGCTATGCGTGTCATGTATACCTTTGATATTTATCGTAAACAGACATTATTACGAAGGGTGGGGGGAATAGATGGCGATAGCACTGACTCATATCGCTTTGCATGTCATGGATGTTGAAGCCTGCGTCGACTTTTATTCTTCCTATGCTGGCATGCATATTATTCATGAACGCTCCAGCGGTAACAGCCATGAGCAGCAAGGTGATAACAGCCATGAGCGCCTAAGTGATAACAGCCATGAGCGACCAAGTGATAACAGCCATGAACGACCAAGCGGAGAAAAGCGTATTGTCTGGCTAAGTGAGCCGGGGCAGGAGTCGCAATTTATCATTGTGATACTTCCCGGAGGGTGTGGTCATCATCAGCAGATGAATGATTTTTCCCACTTAGGTTTTGCACTAGAGAGTAAAGCCGCCGTAGATAAGGTAGCAATGCGTGCCGAGGAAGAGGGCATATTAGTCTGGGGCGTGCGGAACGATAAATACCCTGCGGGATATTATTGCGGCGTCAAAGATCCCGATGGCAATTTTGTTGAGTTCAGCTATGGTCAGCCACTGGGGCCAGGAGCCCCAGAACTCATCATGTGAGAGCCGCTCCATGAGGCAACTCCCACATTTAGTGCATAAATTTACTGACTTTCACTCAAGGCAATTTTTGCACTTAATCCCACCAGTATGAGGCCTGAACCTCCCTCTATCCCTCTGGAATACTTTGCCGCTTTTGGGCTACTAAATAGTATGCTGCCCAAGAAGGAATAGACTAAATTGCAGCCTGTTGCCAGAACGCTGAATAAGAGACCTAAAATCATTAGGTCTTTAGTCGCTGACTGAGAAGATATATCGATGAATTGTGGTAAGAAAGCCAGATAAAACATAGCAACTTTGGGGTTTAGCACGCTCACAACGACCCCTTGTGTAAACACATTCCTTACACTAGTCATTTGAGTCTCAGTATCATCAGTATTGGCAACCAGTTTTGATTGTCCCTTGTAACAGTTTATTAGAGAGGTGATCCCCAAATATAACAGGTAGGCTGCGCCTAAGTATTTAACGACACTGAACAGAAAGGCTGAGCTTAGTATTAATGCCGATAAGCCAAATACCGCGGCTAAAGTATGTACCAGATAGCCAGCTCCTAGCCCCAGAGAAGCCGCTATACCTGATTTTAATTTACCCTTCATGGTATTAGAGACTATGTACACCACATCTGGCCCAGGGATCAGGTTGATCGATAGAGATGCAATAACAAACATTAAGATTGTGCTTAATTCCATATGTACTCCTTGAATTGCCTAAACGTAACCCACATTAGATTTGCATCTTTTACCAGTATTATTAATGCGTGTATATATTTTTCAAATTTGAAGCAAAGAAAAAGGGCGAAGAGATAACTCTTCGCCCTTTCGGCCTAACTAAGCAAGATATGTATTATTCCCCTTGAGGAACACCCGCTCGGTTGATCAGGAACTGAGTCAATAGCGGTACAGGACGACCGGTAGAGCCCTTGTTCGCGCCACTGTTCCAAGCAGTACCGGCCACATCTAAGTGTGCCCAGTTGTACTTCTTGGTGAAGCGAGACAGGAAGCAAGCTGCCGTGATTGCACCAGCGGGACGACCGCCAAGGTTAGTCATATCGGCAAATGGGCTTTCAAGATGCTCTTGATACTCATCCCACAGCGGCAAGCGCCATGCGCGATCTCCACTCTGCTCACCGGCATTTAATAGCTCGTGTGCTAGAGGGTTATGACCAGAGAATAGACCCGAAGCGTGTTTACCCAGTGCGATAACACAGGCACCTGTCAGAGTTGCTGTATCGACAACTAACTCAGGGTCGAAACGCTCGACGTAGGTCAATACATCACACAATACCAGGCGACCTTCTGCGTCTGTGTTTAACACTTCGACAGTTTGGCCCGACATAGTGGTGAGGATATCACCCGGACGGTAAGCATTGCTCGATGGCATGTTTTCACAGCCAGCAAGAATACCTATCACGTTGATTTTAAGATTGAGGTTACAAAGGGCTTTCATGACACCGATAACACCAGCGGCTCCGCCCATGTCGTATTTCATCTCATCCATGGCTTCGCCAGGCTTAAGTGAGATACCACCTGAGTCAAATGTCAGACCTTTACCGATTAGGACAATTGGCTTCTGAGTGCTGTCGACTGCGCCCTTGTAGTCCATCACTGTCATGATAGATTCGTTGGCACTGCCACGGCCTACTGCAACGTATGAGTTCATACCCAGCTTGGTCATCTGCTCTTCACCTAAGGTGGTCACAGTTAGCTCTTCACAGGTCTCACCCATTTGGCGAGCTTGTGATGCCAGGTAGGCAGGATTACAGATGTTAGGCGGCATGTTGGCAACGTCGCGACAAAGATGCATACCAGCAGATACGGCCATACCATGTTCGATTGCGCGCTCACCTACAGTCAATTCACGGCGTGTCGGTACATTGAATACTAGCTTGCGTAGCGGACGGCGCGTCTCACCCTTGTTAGTTTTCAGTGCATCGAAACTGTAAAGGCTGTTCTGTGTTGTTTCAACGGCTTCACGAACTTTCCAGTAAGTATCACGACCCTTCACGTGCAATTCTGTCAGGAAGCAAACGGCTTCCATTGAACCAGTCTCGTTAAGCGTAGTGATAGTTTTGTTGATGATCTGCTTGTATTGACGTTCATCGAGCTCACGTTCTTTACCACAACCAACCAAAAGCACGCGTTCGCTGAGAACGTTAGGCACATGATGTAAAAGAAGCATCTGCCCTGGCTTGCCTTCGAGATCCCCACGACGAAGTAGGTTGCTGATATAGCCTTCACTAATTTTATCAAGTTGCTCAGCAATCCCCGATAAACGTCTTGGTTCATATACACCAACTACTATGCAGGCCGAACGCTGTTTTTCCGGACTACCGCTCTTAACGCTAAACTCCATGAGCTCTCCTAGATTCTTAAAGACAAATTTTATTATTTATTAGATAATGTCCGCTTGTGCCCCAAAAGGGCCAAAAATGGGCCTAAATTTGGTACATCGAAGTTTATTTTTTTAGGTGTTTTTTATGCCATATTTAGTTAATGGCTGGTTACAAAACTACCAAAAGTAGACAGTCTACATGAAAGTTTACCTGTTACCAGCATAATTATAAGTTAAGGGACCGGATCCTGCCTGTGATTGTATTTAGATATTTGATTCGAGAAGTTTTAAAGGCACAAATAGCCGTTCTTTTAGTACTTTTAGCTATTTTTATAAGCCAACATTTTGTTCGCGTACTCGCAGATGCTTCTGACGGAGAATTTCCAGCTTCGTTAGTCATGACTCTGTTGGGTCTTAATTTACCTTATCTGTTGGTTTTGGTCATACCTCTGAGTTTATTTCTCGGTATTTTAATGGCTCATGGCCGAATGTATGCCGACAGTGAAATGGTGATTCTTCACGGTGTGGGGGTGAGTGAGTGGTATATCACTCGAGTCACTCTATTATTGGCCGTGGGCAATATGATTTTTACCGCTATGTTGTCGGTTTATGTCACACCTTGGGCCGAAGAGAGGCAGAATCAGGTACTGGAGAACGCTCAGTCTGAAGCTGGTTTGGCAGCCATTACTCAGGGGCGCTTTCAAACCAGTCCTAATGGCAGAGCGGTGCTTTTTGTCGAACGTATTGGTCGAAATAACGAGCTGCAAAAAGTGTTCGTGGCTCAACTACCCGATCCGGATGATGAATCCGGTATGAGCAATATTGTGGTTGCCGAAGGTGGTAAGGTCATCGAGGATGATACCGGTGGCCAGCGTCTACAGTTGAGTGATGGTGTGCAATATCAGGCAAGGCCTAAACATGTGGATTTTCAGATCATCGAATTCGGTGGTTACCAGATGCAGATCAAGGAGCAGCCGGTCGATGAGCGCCGTCGTAAACTCTCCGCCATGCCAATCAATGACTTGATGGATATAGATGGACCTGCGGCTACGGCTGAATTTCATTGGCGTCTGGCTATCCCCTTAGCGATCCCCTTAATGACACTTATTGCAGTGCCTATGGCCAGAGTGAATGTGCGACAGGGAAAATTTGCTAAAATGTTCCCGGCTATTTTGCTCTATCTTGGCTATTTTGGTTTGATGATTGCCGGACGTAAAGCGCTGGAGGATGGTGTGGTACCTGAGTACCTAGGGATGTGGTGGATACATGCATCCGCCCTCTTCTTAGGGATACTTCTCTTAAGTAAAGAGCGTCCTTCCGGTGTTAAATTGAGCGGAATATTTAAGCGCAAGAGGGCCAGTGCGTGAAAATATTAGACTTATATATTGCCAGAACCTTAGTCAGTGCTTCGGCCTTGTGTTTGCTTATTCTCACAGGTTTGTCAGGCATCATAAAATGGGTTGATCAGCTTCGTGTCGTAGGTCGTGGTAGTTATACCATGCTAGATGCAGGCATTTATGTGCTGTTTCTTATCCCTAGGGATATCGAGATGTTCTTCCCTATGGCGGTATTGCTCGGTGCCTTGATTGGCATGGGCACCTTGGCTTCGGGATCGGAACTGGTGGTGATGCAGTCTGCCGGCTTGTCTCGCTTTCAGATCACTCTGTCGGCGATGAAGACTGCCGTGCCACTTATGTTGATGATTATGGTCTTGGGTGAGTGGGGCGCACCAGCTGCGGAAAGGCGTGCCAATGAACTGCAAGCATTCAAGGTATCCGGCGGTAGCCTGATCAAATCAAGCCGTGGGATCTGGGCAAAAGATGGTGATCTGTTCGTCAATATTGGTGAAGTAGAAAATATTAACCGACTGCATAATATTACCTTGTATGAGTTCGATAGCACCTTGACCTTAGTGAAGACCATTCACGCTGAGCGCGGTGTATACTCAAACGATCACTGGCGTCTAATCGATGTCAGGCAAACAGATTTGACCAAGGACAAGGTAACACTGACAGACCTAACCCTATATCGCTGGGATTCGACACTGACACCTGACAAGTTGAGTGTTGTTTCGGTCAAGCCTGAATCACTCTCCATTCAAGGTTTGATGGGTTATCTGGACTATCTTAAGGTGAACAACCAAGATTCTGGACGTTATGAGCTAGCGCTATGGCGTAAAATCATGCAGCCCGTCACCGTTGCTGTGATGATGTTGGTGGCGCTGTCATTTGTGTTTGGTCCCTTGAGAACCGTGACCATGGGGGCTCGTGTATTGTTAGGGGTTATTGCTGGTTTCACCTTCTATATCAGCAGTGAAATATTCGGACCTCTGACTCTGGTCTATGGGCTACCGGCCTTCCTCGGCGCCGTGATGCCTGCACTGATATTTAGTACCATAGCCATCTATTTTATTAGAAAGTAGCTAAGCTGAGTATTCTAGCCCTTCAGGCTTATGCTTGAGGGCTTGAGTCATTCATTACTCCTACAAGTTTCGAAAACACCAGCTTTTGAAAGCCTGCCTCTAACATTCTTAATTGGGACTGCTGCGCCCATGTTCTTTGAGCATATGCCGACTATGTTAAATACACCGGCTTAAACTTTCCTGTGTGGCCATTAATACCTTTAGTTTCAAATACACTCAATACCAATCGGTATCAGTCATAAGCGGAAGTTTCATTCTGACTGTTATTCTGGCTATTGTAGAGGCATTAGATCTGGGCCATAAAGGGCTTAAAAAGGATTCAGATTTATGTCAGCTGATTGAAATTCAGTCTGAAAGTTATAGGGGAGGAATTTTGCTGAACATGTTGAGCAAGAGTGACCTTGCATAATTGAAGTGAGTTTGTGCCAGTTGGAGTAAACTCATGTCAATCGGTGCCAAAGCAAGTTGGGTTTAGACTTGTAAGTTTTAAGCTGTAAGTGGCATAGGAGAAACCTCAGGGCTTTACTTACCACTTACCACTTACCACTTGCAGCTAATAGCCTATGGCTAATTCTAGCTTTAAACGCCGCGCCAATTACGCATCTGGTTGGCTTCTTTCGACAAAACCACGACTTCCGAACGTGTCATCATATCTTGTAGGGCTAGCTTATCGCCGTTGATCAAGACCCACAAATTGCCTATCCCCAGCAGGGACCATACCAGACGTGCCGAGGCTGTGATCATACTCAGGCTCTGGCCGTTAGGATGTTGGATTTTCAGTCTCCAGGCTCGCATACCTAAGGTTTGACCGCCGTAACTCCAAAAGGAGATGTAAAATAGACCCACACAGAGCGCTATCCAGAGCTGGTAAAGGCCCTTATAAAGAGAGTCGCCATTAAGCAGGTCTGATACATGCTCATAGCTGCCCATGTCTATTAAGCCTGAAGAGGTGAGGAGGGTAAACACGCCAAAACCTATGGCGCCGGCTATCATATAGACGGCTACAGCGAGTAGAAGATCATAGACGCCAGCGCCGCAGCGACGAAAAAATCCCGCTCGAGGAAAGTTAGCGTGTTCGCGGTTTGGCATTGAGCTTTGGGTCATTTTGATGTTTACTCTCGCTGTTTCTAAGGTAATAGGTTCTAAGCTTCAGGCTATTTGGCTTTTGGGTCATCTTTTATGTAATAGATATCACTAAAGCCCATTCGAGCGAACTCTTTATCTCTGAAGTCTCTGACTGCGGCAGAACCTTTCGAAGTCATGGCCACTTGCTGTGCCATCATATGGTAGCTAGTAAGGTCGATGCCTTCGGCTGCTGCAATGGCCTCATGGATATCATGGTGCTTGTCATAAGCAAAGTTTATCTCTTTCGCCTGCTTCTTATATTGGTACGTTACTCTAACTGCCATAATTCTCTCTATTGATTCTCTTGTACTAATTGTTTATTTGTTCTGATACGAGTTCTTAAGCGGCTTAAACTGCCGTCATATCAGCTATACCTTGAAGACCATATAGCAGGCATCTGCAGTATAAGTGTTCAGGCTCTTATCGATAGGCTCTTGCACAAAGCCTAGTTTTTTCCAGTAGCTACTGGCGCCTTGGACGGCGACTAAGGAGATACTGTCAAATTCCCACTGCCGAGCAAATGTTAACAGCTTTTCGACAGCGGCGCGCCCGGCACCTTTTCCTTGAGCATGAGCCGATAGGGCAATGTCATGGAGATATAAGGTATCGGCCTTTTCAACCTGGCTTATTACTTGTTCCAGAGATGGAGGTGAGCCGAGTATCCAAGGATGCGCCAGACAGTAACCGACCACTTGCTTGCCTGTCTCTACGACAAAACAGCTTTGTGGGGATAATAGCCATTTGCTCTGCAATACACCCAAAGACTCAGGCTCAATTTCCGGGTAACATTCCTCTTGAATCAAGAGGATACTCGCCCAGTCACCGGAGTCGATATTTCGCAGGTGCATCATTTTACTCTAGCAGGCTAATTTATCCCCGTATGATACGTTATTTAAGGTATCTTTGCTCTAGATGATGCCTAAAGAATTTGGGGTTTAGGGTCTCCCCTGTGGCGTGTCTTACCAGCTCTTCTGTGGTTAATAAACTGCCCTGAGACCAGATATTCTTGTCGAGCCAATGGAAAACCTGATCTATGTTACCTTGGGCCAGAAGTTCATCGACCGGCCCAAGACTTGCTTCCATGGCGAATCTAAATTGCGCCGCATACATGGCGCCTAAGGTATAACTTGGGAAGTAACCTAGTTCACCTACGGCCCAGTGAATATCTTGCATGCAACCATTTCGATAATCGTCACGGGTATCTATACCGAGTAGAGACTTCATCTGCTCTGCCCAGAATTCGGGTAAATCAGCCACTTCTAAGCTACCGTCGATCAAGCCTTTTTCGGCTTCAAATCTCAATAGGATATGACACGGATAAGTGACTTCATCGGCATCGACTCGTATCAAGCCTGGTTTGACTCGAGTATAGATGTGATTTAGCTCTTCTATGGTGAGCCTGCTGTTTAGGTGTTTACGTATCTTGGGCTGGATTTGTGAAAGGAAGCCCTTGCCGCGACCCAGCTGCATTTCACAGAATAGACTCTGGCTCTCATGTATTGCCATGGAACGATGACCGCCACCAGGCTGACCGCGCCACTCCTTCGGCAGTCCCTGTTCATATCTGGCATGTCCCGTTTCGTGGACTATTCCCATCAAGCCACTGGTAAAATCCGCTTCGTCATAACGAGTGGTTAAACGTATATCACCGGGTACGCCGCCACAGAAAGGGTGGCTACTAACATCTAAGCGACCTTGGCTGAAATCAAACCCCAGATATGTCATCACATCCCGGCCTAGTGCCTCTTGGCTCTGTGCCGAGTATTTAGCTAAGGATATCTCATTGTCACCGGCTTGCTGCCCTTGAACCGTTTCAATCAAGCCAGGTAGCCATGATTTTAGGTCGCCAAAAACATGCTCTAGGCGTGCGGTAGTCATGCCAGGTTCAAACTTGTTCAGCAGGGCATCGTAGGGAGTGAGCTCCTGTGCCTGTGCGCGTATTAAAGCTTCCTCTTTTACCAGTTTCATTAGGGCTTGCAGATTAGGCTTAAATCCCTGCCAGTCATTATTGGCTCTCTGGTCACGCCATGCGTGTTCGCAGCGGTAGGCCAGCTGTGTTTTAGCCTGAACAAGATCCGCTGGTACAACATTGGCTTGCATAAACTGATAACGGATCTCTCTGAGGTTAGACATTTGGTGACTATCGAGTAGCTCCTCTTCTGCTTCCTCGATACTGGTTTCGATAAATGAATCTGTTTTTAGCTCATGAATATGACGAGCCAGTTCCGCCATTGCTGCACCGCGACCTTCGCTGCCGCCAACAGGCATCATGGTGGCCTGATCCCAGTCGCCTAAGGCGCTAAGGTGTTCGAAGTGGGCGATCTTCTGAAAGTGTTCGGTTAAGCGTTGATAATGAGGGGGATTGGGTGAGTGTGTCATGCCGGCTCTTCATAATTTTTTACATGCTTAATGTTATCACTCAATCTTCATCAGTGCTGAAAATCTTAAATCCTAATATAGTTTCTATATTGTTTTGGCTTTGCTATGATTTCAGAGACTATACAGATTGCGATAGTGAACAAGGTGAGTTCACTAATCATGTTTAGTTTCAATAAAATGGATGCTGTAATACACATGGAGGCGACACCTGGTGGACTTTTTTCTCACTCAAGCTAATTTACCTTTTACTCTCTCTCTTTCTTTTGTTCTTATACTCGGCGTGTTCGAAGCGTTCTCCCTGTGCATTGGCTACAGCCTTGTAGGGGCGCTGGATGATTGGGCCCCAAGTGATCTCGATGGGGAACGTCCGACGTGCGGGAGTGGATTGACCTGGATTGTTGGCTGGCTTTGTCTAGATCGACTGCCCTTGTTTATCTGGTTTGTACTGGCCTTGATCAGTTTTTCAATTTCTGGTTATGGCAGTAATTACATCTCATTGGTGATCAGCAATGAGCTGCTTCCCCAGAGCGCCACCTTGCCTATCGCAGTTTTTTTTACCGCTTTCTCTTGCCGCTATCTTGGTGCTGCCGTCATCAAAATATTACCTCAGAATGATTCCCATGAAGTGACGACTGATGGCTTACTAGGTAGCGTTGGTACTGTGACCATAGGTTGTGCGATTAAGGGCAACCCCAGTGAAGCCTTAGTTAAAGACCTTTATCAGCAGAAACATTATGTGCTGGTTGAGCCGGAATTACCTGGCATAGTATTTAATCCAGGGACTCAAGTGGTGTTGCTTAGAAAGGACGGAGCGGTATGGTTGGCTGCTAGATTTGATTCTTAATTGCTGAGGATGTTTTTGAGGAAATTTAGGCTGGTTAATACTCATAGGTATTTACCAGCCTATTTTATTCGTTTTATTCGTTTTATTCGTTTTATTCTACAAGTAGCGCCATGGCCGGCTGCTGATTTCCTGGGCAGATGAGATAAGCCTTGTGATGTTTAATCAGGCTGGACTTCTTATTGCCTTGGCTCAAGAGTAAACCGTGTTTTGCAGCCACTTTTGCAAATTCTTGCTCATTGGCACGGACATAGAGGGTGATGGTTTTAGTTAGCTTATCGCCATCTATGTGTCCATCATATTGCTCATCCGAGATAACCAGACTATTTTGGCCACTGCAATCTAGCTTTAGCTTAGTGGTCACTTCACAATCTAAGATAACGACCCAGTCATTTTCTCTAAGCTCACTTAGCATAGCGTTCAGGGACGCACCCAATGTCTGTTTTCCTTCCGCTGCCAAATATTGGCTCTCTATGCGTTGCAATAGAGCGGGAAGTTGGGCCGCTGCGCCCATGCTGCGGGCATCACTGACCCATTTAGTAAGCTCTTTAGCGATCAACTTAGAGAAGCGTCGCTCCTTCAGGGCTTGGGCCATCCAGTTACACAAAAAATGACTCTCGGCAGCCGCTGTTTTAACGACATTATTGCTCTTGCTGCGCTCTTCGAGTGCAGCAAGGCCTGCTTGAGTTATTTCAATGAGAGCCTGATTATATCGAGTCATCAAGTTACTTCCTTTAAGCCTTTAGCGAATTTTTTTGACCTTGGTGGCCGGTCTGTTAGAGGAGTTTTTCACTTTTACTCGACGATCTTGCATATTTCTCTCGGCGACGACCTGAGCACCAGCATTATCGTCACGCTGCTGTTTCTTGGCGAAGCTACGACGCTTATGGAGTTGCTTGATCAGCATATCTCGGCTACCAACTTCATATCCTGGGATTGTGACACGAGGTAACTTCTTACCGATTAAGGTTTCGATATCGTACAGGGTGCGCTCTTCTTCACGACTCACAAGTGAGATGGCCACTCCTGACTTACCCGCACGACCGGTACGACCAATACGGTGAACATAATCTTCAGCAAGGAAAGGTAGGTCATAGTTAACTACGTATTCTAGATCTTGAATATCTAGACCGCGCGCAGCCACTTCGGTAGCGACTAAGGCGCGAACCTTACCCTCTTTAAATTCTCTTAAGGCGCGGCGGCGAGTACCCTGAGCCTTTTCACCATGGACCACAGATGATGTGATGCCATCTAGATTAAGCTCTTTGACTAGTTTGTCAGCGGCATCGCGTGTGGCGGTAAAGACCAGAACCTGTTGCCAGTTTTTCTTACCGATAAGCTCGGAGAGCAGCTCGCGCTTGCGGCGTTGTTCAACTGGGTAAATGACCTGGCTAACTGTGTCTGCTGTGCTGTTTTGGCTGTTTAGATTGATAAGCTTAGGCTTGACTAACATGTCATTGGCCAGCTTCTTCACGGCACTGGAGAAAGTAGCCGAGAAGAGTAAATTCTGTCGTTGCTTATTGACGGCCTGCATTATCTTCTGGATATCGCTAATAAAGCCCATATCTAACATACGATCGGCCTCGTCCAGCACCAAGAAATCGACATTAGACAGGTTTAAGTTACAGGCTTGAAGATGCTCCAGCAGGCGGCCCGGTGTGGCAACTATGATGTCAGTGCCACGTTTAAGCTTCTGTGCCTGAGTCTCTAATTTAACCCCACCATAGATGGTCAATACCGAGACATCCATATACTTGCTGTAATCACTGATGTTTTCGGCAATCTGAGAAGCGAGTTCACGTGTCGGTGTGAGGATAAGTGCCCGTGCATTCGATCTCTGGGTCTCCATCGGGTTATCGAATATCTTCTGCAGGATAGGCAGTGCAAATGCAGCTGTTTTTCCTGTGCCAGTTTGTGCACTGGCTAAGACATCTTGGCCGCGGCGGATTGCAGGTATGGCTTCTTGCTGAACAGGCGTCATTTTTTGATAACCGCATTCAGAGATAGCGCGCAAAATCTCGGGAGCAAAACTAAAAGATTCAAATCTCATCTTGGGGCCTCTATTTAACTTGTTCGGTCACCTAGCCATATGCAGGTAATCTTCTTTATCCATCAGGCGGTGAGCGCCTAAACCACGAATAATTCGCGGCGGCGGAGTATAGCAATTTTCACCCGGTTTTAACAGCATATCATTTTCTGCTCCATATCAGGCTCATGCTGGCTTTCTTTGCAATATATTTGAGCCAGTACAGACAGGAATATAGTCGAATGATTTGACAGCTCAGCCCTTTGGACTAGGCTTCATTGGATTCATCTCTATCCGATTAAATCTGTATTCAGGACTGAATGCTATGGGTAGACGTGATATAACGCATGGAGGCTATATGGCACTTTTTACTTGTGCATTGAAAGGGAATATTCGTCATTTATTCGATGACTTCTTATCATGTATTTTTCTGGTTTTACCTTTTTTCCCAGTCCCTTCTCCCCGAATTTCTTTGCTCATCGCTACCTAAAGTGAGAATTAATATGTCTATTAATGTACTCGTCATCGATGATTCCTTAGCTTGTTGCCGTATCCTGAGCGAATACCTGATGCAACTAGATGTTAACCGTGTGGAATATTGTACCGATGCGGTATCGGCGATTAAAATATTGACCAAGTATGACAAAGACTATCAAGTCGTTGTAGTCGATCTGCACATGCCGAATATGGATGGTATCGAACTCTTGATGAATCTAAGTGAGATTGGTTATAGAGGGGGGATCATCATAGCTTCAGGGATGGAAAATCGTATAATTGAAGCTGCTGCTCAAATTGTCGTTAATTCAAGGCTTCGTCTTCTTGGCTCGTTAACTAAGCCTGTTTCGACTAAGCAGCTCAAGCTGTGTCTTGAGCGATTATATATGATGGAATCAGACCTAGTACCTAAGCCCGCTTCAATCTCCCTCGATGAGCTACATAAGGCCTTAAATGAAAATAAGCTTGTTCCCTATTTTCAGGCTCAGATGGATGCAGGGACGGGCAAGATTGTTGGGTTTGAAGTCTTATGTCGCATTCAGCTTGGTAATCAATTGCAATTGATTTCACCTAACCGCTTTCTTGAGTTAGCCGAGTCGCATAACTTGCTCGACGACTTGACTGAAAAGTTAATCAATAAGGCATTATCCCAGTGGAAGAAGATAAGCCAAGATGACTCCTGCACTGATTGTGGTCTCTCCATTAATTTGAGTCCAAGCCAATTGAACCAGGCTAGCTGGCCTAATCGATTGCTAAAATATTGCCATGACCATCAAATGCAAGCCTCTAAACTCACCATAGAGATCACCGAGAATCAGGCCTTGAGTGAGCAGAGTCAGTATTCGAATATTAGCCGCCTACGCTTACACGATTTCGGCGTAGCCATCGATGATTTTGGCACCGGATATACTAACCTCAACCAGCTGTGTTGCTTACCTATTAGCGAACTAAAGTTGGACATGAGTTTTGTAAGGGGCATCCACCATGATCCTCTCGCACAAACTATTCTAAAATCTTTACAGGAAATCAGCGGTAAACTCGGAATTAAACTGGTAGCCGAAGGAGTCGAAGATCTTAAGGACCTTAATTATCTCGAGAGAATTGATAACTTACTCTTACAAGGGTATTTGATTTGTCGACCTAAACCATTCGATGACTTGATGCGTTGGCTTAAAGCCCATAAAAAAGTCGGTGAATCTAAGCTGGATGTCAGTAAAGTGCCCGCAGAAACAGCCAATGCAAGTCTGACCTCAGCCGAGGTATCTAAGGATAGAATGTCGCACTATAGTATTTAGCAGGCAAATAAAAAGCAGGCATGATTAGCCTGCTTTTTATGATGTTATAAACGTAACAGCTAAATGGCCTTAGTGGCATTTTCTAGCCAGGTGAGCTCACGACCTTGCATCAAGGGGGACAGTGTCTTGTACACCAATTGATGATAATCATTAAACCAGTTTAGCTCGATGTCAGTTAACAGGCTCTTATCTATGAGGCGTGAGTCCATGGGGATTAGCGTCAATGCTTCGAATTCAAACATCTCTCTTTCTGCGTTGGCCAGGGCTTCACATGGGCGCACGGCAACAAGGTTCTCCAGACGAATACCAAACTCCTCGGCGCGATAATAGCCAGGTTCATTGGATACCACCATTCCTGGTAGCAGGGCGACATCATTGCTGTTTTTAGCTATGCGCTGGGGGCCTTCATGAACATTGAGGAAGTGACCCACACCATGGCCCGTGCCGTGATCATAATCAAACCCATGTTGCCACAAGTATTGACGCGCGAAACCGTCTAATTGTTGGCCTGTGGTGCCGCGGGGAAACTTGGCCTGATCCAGTGCGATATGTCCCTTAAGCACTAAGGTAACCATCTTCTTGTGTTCGCTAGTGACTTCTCCAATGGCTATGGTTCGGGTGACATCTGTGGTGCCATCTAGATACTGAGCGCCAGAATCAACCAGATAGATGCTGTTTTTGGTCATGGTAGCCGGGATGCCATTGTTGTGATTGTAATGACACATAGCGGCGTTCGCACCCACGGCAGAGATGGTATCGAAGCTAGGCTCTTTATAAAGCTCATCCTCTAAACGAAAGCTCTCCAGCTTGTCGGCCAGTACGCCTTCGTCATGAAAGTGCTCGGCCTCTACTTCATTATCTAACCAGGCTAAGAAACGACTAACCGCCACGCCGTCACGGATATGGCTGGCACGCATGCCAGCAAGCTCGGTGGTATTTTTCTGTGCTTTGGCCAGAGACACTGGATCGAAACCTGGGATAAGAATCGCACCTGCCTGCTCTGCAGCCAGCTGAGACCAAGCGTTACTCGAATTAGGGTCTGCAAGTAACTTAACCCCAGAAAGCTCCCCAAGTGCATGCTTAAGTTCACTCTCTGCTCTGAAACTGACTCCTGAGCCTACATGCTCAGATGTACCGCTTGGCAGTTTATGGATATCGGTAAACAGGGTCATATCGCCATTGGCTGTTAATAGGGCTGCGCCTAAAATGACTGGCAGACGAGGCACGTCATTACCGCGGATATTGAGTAACCAGCAAAATGAATCCAGTGAGGTGATAAGGGCCATATCTGCGCCGGACTTAGCTACTAGAGCTCCTATCTCTTGACGTTTTTGTTGACTAGTTTTACCCGCACGTTTCTCATCGAAAAGGATCGCCGGAGCACTAGAGGCCAAAGGGCGGTCTTGCCAATGAAGATCGATAGGGTTTTCGTCGACGGCAACTAAGGCCATTTGTGCCTTGTTTAGCTGGCTATCAGCTGATTTTTGCCAGCTTAATGGATGCAGGCGTGGATCGTAACCTACACGGGCATCGGCATCTAAGCTTGTTGTTAGCCACTGGATCTGTGGTGTATCGGTCAGACTCATATATTGAAATAACTCGCCATCGACCTGAAGCTTGACCTGAACTGTGTATCTACCATCGACAAAGATCGCCGCGCTTTCCTTGAGGATGATGATCATGCCGGCAGAGCCAGTAAAGTTACTGATCCACTGCATGCGCTCATTACGCTGGGGAACATACTCGCCCAAGTATTCATCGGCGCGGGGGATAATAAAGGCATCGAGGTTGGCTTTGGCCATCTCACTGCGAACCGCATCGAGTCGTGCGGCAATAGATTGAGGCATAAATACTCCGGTGTTTACTGACTCATGCATCTCTGATTAGAGGCAAGTATTATCAGAATTACTCTTATTGATTATTTGGCTGGAAGCCGATATTGGAAGCGATTATCGCAGTTGCTGTTGAATGTGGGAAGTGAAACAGCAGGGATTGTTAAGCCTAAAAAGCTCAAATAGGAAAGAGATGTAAACTTTGAAACACAATATTTGTTACAGCAGTTGTTAAATCAATTAGATTGGGTGCAGCAGATAAGTACCTAAAGGAATTAGTTTAATAATGGAAACGAAAATGCCATTTAATGTTTGGGTGCTTACCTTAGCCCAAGCCTTTGCCATGAGCGCTGCACCTATGATGATGCTACTGGGTGGGATTATAGGTGTCGAGCTTGCTCCTAGTCCCACATTAGCGACGCTGCCCATAGCGTCTATGGTGGTTGGTGTCGCCATATCTATCTTGCCCGTGACTCAACTGATGCGCAGTTTAGGCCGGAAAAAAGTCTTTATCGGCGGGTCTGTTCTTGCGGGAGTTGCAGGATTAGTTGCAGCCTATGCAACTCAAGAGCACAATTTTGTACTTTTTTGTTTAAGCGGCATTCTTCTGGGATCGGCTGGTGCAATTATCCAGCAATACCGCTTCGCAGCGATGGAGTCAGTAGCGCCAGAGTTGGGAGCTAAGGCGACATCGAGAGTCTTGCTCGGAGGCTTGGTCGCCGCATTCTTGGGGCCTGAGCTTGCCGTGTTGGGAGGAGATTTAATAGAGACTCCTTATGTCGGGGCCTTCTTGTTTCTCACCATGGTAAGTCTGCTTGCAGGGGTAACACTCAGTTTCTATCGAGAAGATAGGCTTACATCATCTCATGTTAGCACTGAGGAACAGGGAGATATTAGGCCGTTAAAGATCATATTGAATCAGGGACAGATTTGGGTCGCGATAGCCGGGGCCATGATAGGTTTTGCCATGATGAGTTTTGTGATGACAGCGACACCTCTGCATATGCATCATATAGAGCATCACTCCATCGCCGATACTAAATGGGTGATTCAGAGCCATATCATCGCCATGTATTTACCGTCTCTGTTTACCGGTTATCTGGTGGCAAAGTTGGGTGTGTCTAAAATAATGCTCACAGGTTTATTAGCTTACTTGGTTACCATAGTGACAGCCTTAATGGGCAATGATGTACTTAACTATTGGGCGGCTTTGGTATTGCTTGGCCTAGGTTGGAATTTGTTATTTGTGGGGGGGACGGTATTGCTGCCCCTTTGTTATCGCCCCAATGAGCGCTTTAAGGTCCAAGCATTCAATGACACCTTAGTTTTTGGCTCCCAAGCCATAGCGTCTCTCAGTGCTGGCTGGGTTATTAATCAACTTGGTTGGCAAGTGTTACTTATTATCTGCATTCCATTTATCGGAGTTCAGTTATTCTTGATTTCTTGCTGGAAAATCAACCAAAGCAAACTCTTAGCTACCCAGTCGAGTGAATAAGCTAGTCTCATTTTAACTGAAAACATGCTAATATTTTGCTCATATAAAATATTCAAACAATACGAGTTTCAGTGGAGCAAAAGATGCAAACGATTACGGTCGATATTGGTGGTACTAAGGCATTATTTGAGATGCATCTGGGAGACCGAGTCGAGCAGTATAAGATCCCTACCGGTGACGGCTTCGGTATTGAGAGCTTGAATAAACACTTATCTGAGCTGGAGTCAGACTATGGGCTAGTGGATTATGGACTCGCCATAGCAGTACCTGGTCTAGTAAAAAATGGTCGACTTGTATCGTGTAAGTCACTGCCTTGTTTGAATAATTTCACCCTAGATAATTTACACTCTCGGGCTAAAACAGTCTTGTTGAGTAACGATACTGATGCAGGTATGCACGCAATTTTGAATCCTAAGTATGATTGTGAGTTATTGATCATGTGTGGCACTGGGATCGGGATGGCAATATCTATCAACGGAAAAATCTTCTCCGGAGCTAGCGGTTTTGCCGGTGAGTTGGGTCATTGTAGGGTGATGACCGAATCCGGAGAGTTTAGTTTAGAGCGGCTTGCCAGCGGTGACTCAATTAGAGTCCGGGGGATCAAGAGCCAGAAAGATCTCAATCGTGCTGGTAGATACTTGGGAATGGGGATCGCTTGGGCGATTAACTTGTTTAACCCCAATCGTATCTGGCTCGCTGGTGGCATGATGAACAGTTCAGATTACTATATGGGATGCATCAGTTCTCTCAATGATTTGGCGTTAACAGCTCCGCTGTCAGAGGTTAAAATCGCCCGGGTCGATGATATGGAAACATTAGTGTGTCGTGGGTTAAAAGTATTGCTCGATCAGCAGGCTTAGTGACTCCACGAGTATTGCTTAGCTGGTATTACAGCACTTCATTTTTCAGAGGTTAAAATCGCCCGGGTCGATGATATGGAAACATTAGTGTGTCGTGGGTTAAAAGTATTGCTCGATCAGCAGGCTTAGTGACTTCATGAGTATTGCTTAGCTGGCATCACAGCACTTCATTTTTCAGAAGGTAAAATCGAGGCCTTATTTCCAGTGAGCGTGATATCGTTTTATTGCGCTTATCTCCCTGCTTTAGACAATCAATATTACTTTTTATGCCTCGTTGTTATTCTCTTTTCTCTTATTCTGAAAAAATTTCTACTGACCCTTTGTATATTTTATGCTAGAAAGTAGCTCTAATTTAAGTATCGGCTGATGGCCTCATTTAGAGGTAAGCATCAGAGCCGAACAAGACATAATCTTTGGCAAGGCATCTGGCTTTGACTCTTAGATAAAAACATAAAAATATAAAAGGGTAATCCTATGACCTTAGGTGTGGGCGGTTCGACCGCAATGCAAGAGTTGGCAAAACTGAATGATATGACCAAGGGTACTAAGCCTATCTCCAAGAGTGAGTATAGTGCGCGTATCAAGAAGGCTCAGGAGCTGATGAAGGCTCAGGGGCTAGAAGCCATCTACATCAATGCGGGCACTAACCTGTATTACTATACTGGTACTCGCTGGTATGCCAGCGAGCGTATGGTTGGCGCCATCATTCCAGCCGTTGGCGAATTGGAATATATTGCTCCGGGATTCGAAGTCGATACCCTATTAGGCTATATGGTTATCGAAGGTAAGGTGAATACTTGGCAAGAAGATGAGAGCCCTTATGCCTTGTTTGGTGAAGTGCTCAAGCAGATGAATATTGATAGCGGAAAAGTTGGTATCGATGAGTCTGCGGCCTTCTTCATCTTCGATGGTGTGCGTCAGGCACATTCCCAGTATGACTATGTCAACGCTAAACCGGTTACCGCCGGTTGTCGTATGATTAAATCAGACATTGAACTGAGTTTGTTACAACGTGCTAAAGATATGACCCTTGAGGTACATAAAGCGGCGGCTCGCATCCTGAGAGAAGGTATCACAGTCGGTGAAATTGAAGCCTTTATCAATGATGCTCACAAAGCTGTGGGTGCACCTGCAGGCTCTTACTTCTGCATAGTCTTATTCGGTGAAGACAGTGCTTATCCCCATGGGGTCAAGTCGCCTAAGGCGCTAGATCTGAATGATATTGTGCTTATCGACACAGGTTGTCAGCTGCAAGGCTATAACTCTGATATCACTCGTACCTTTGTGTTTGGTACGCCGAGTGAGCGACAACGTGAGATTTGGCAACATGAGCAAGATGCTCAGCTTGCTGCATTTGAAGCGGCTAAGATAGGCGCCCCTTGTGCCAGTGTCGATAGAGCGGCCCGTGATGTGCTTGAAACTGCAGGTTTTGGCCCAGGTTACAATGTTCCTGGTTTGCCACATAGAACCGGCCACGGTATCGGCTTAGACATTCATGAGTGGCCTTATTTGGTCCTTAACGATCAAACCCCGCTGGCTGCTGGTATGTGTTTTAGCAACGAGCCCATGTTATGCGTACCGGGCGAATTTGGTGTGCGTCATGAAGATCATTTCTACATGACAGAGCAAGGTGCGGTATGGTTTACCAAGCCAATGCATTCCATCGATGACCCGTTCGGTTATGAGGCCTGAACCATAACAAAATATTAAAATAAGCGGGTTTAGTTTCGACTAACCCCGTTTTTTTTGACTAATTCTAGCGCTAAGTCTAAGGTTAAATTTTTTAATCAAAATCCCCGTAAAACTTCTCATTTAAGCTGAAGGCTAAGTTAGGCTGATTTTTGCTATCCGTTAGTTTTCTTTGATAATGTATTATTCTCACCATGATTAATTTCTAATCAACTCTCCTATTATCAGTGCTTTGCGTTCTTGCTTAAAATTATGTTGTATTTTTGATCAAATTAAGCCTATGCTAAACAAGTGATGACAGCGTTGTCATCTGACTTTGGCTAATTTGAATAAAAGGCAAACCAATCGAAAGATTGGGACGCAAAGCCTCCGGTCTAAGGGGATAGTGTTGAGGCGGTCGTTGTCTCAGTATTATCGCAGTACCTAAGATAGCGGGGATACTTCAGGAAATCTCTTCGTGTGATGTTTGATGTGGAGCCGGGGTTGGCCGATATCACTAGCATCCATGGTTGTAAGGATAGGTTGGTATCCTGTTCACGCTTTGTTTGCCTTATTGATTATTTTAAAAATAAAAAGCAATAAGGACACCCTATGTTTAACACTAAAATCTCATCGGCCGCGCTCGTCGTGGCTAGCGTACTCGCCTCATCTGCATACGCTTCTGTCCCTGGTAAGCCTACTATCGGCTGGGGCGAAACCAATTTTTCAATTATTGAAATAGACCAAGCTGCCACCGCATACAATCAACTCGTTACCGTTAAAGACGCCGCCCAAGTGTCCGTGAACTGGAATTTGTGGTCCGGTGAGCTAGGTGATTCGGCGAAGGTGTTATTTGACGGGGTAGAGGTCTGGTCGGGCCCATCTACAGCGTCGGGCGCCGCGACATTTAGCGTCAGCCATGGGGGGCGCTATCAGATGTTGGTTGAGCTTTGTAATGCCGAAGGATGTACTCGCAGTGCTGCCAAAGAGATCATAGTCGCCGATACCGATGGGAGTCATCTATTACCGCTAGAGACTCAGCTTGGGGAAAATAACAAACCTTATGCCAACAAGTCAGGCAAGGTGGTGGGCAGCTACTTTGTCGAGTGGGGCGTGTATGGTCGTAACTTTTCCGTCGATAAGATGCCGGCACAAAACCTGACTCATATCTTGTATGGCTTCACCCCTATCTGTGGTGGGGATGGCATCAATGATAGTTTGAAGGAGATAGAAGGCAGCTTCCAGGCCTTGCAACGCGCTTGTAGTGGTCGTGAAGACTTCAAGGTAGCAATACATGATCCTTGGGCTGCTGTGCAGATGCCGCAAGCCGGTGTCAGTGAATTCTCGGACCCGTATAAGGGGAACTTTGGTCAGTTGATGGCACTCAAGCAGGCTCAACCGGATCTTAAGATCTTACCCTCAGTGGGCGGTTGGACCCTGTCTGATCCTTTCTACTTCTTCGGCGACAAGGTCAAGCGTGACCGTTTCGTGGCTTCGGTGAAAGAGTTTTTACAGACCTGGAAGTTCTTCGACGGCGTGGATATTGATTGGGAATTTCCCGGTGGTAATGGTGCAAATCCAACCCTAGGGGACCCGGCTACCGATGGTCAAACCTATGTGCTCTTGATGAAAGATCTTAGGGCCATGCTCGATGAGCTGAGTGTCGAAACCGGCAGAACCTATGAACTCACGTCTGCGATTAGTGCCGGCGCAGAGAAGATTGCCCTGGTGGATTATCACCAAGCTCAGCAGTATATGGATAACATCTTCTTGATGAGTTATGACTTCTATGGTGCCTGGTCAAACACAGAGCTTAATCATCAAGCCGCGCTTTACGCCGCGAGCTGGAAGCCTGATACCAAGAACACCACTCAAATTGGCGTGAATGCGCTGCTTGCCCAAGGGGTAACTCCTGAGAAGATAGTCGTCGGTGCCGCCATGTATGGTCGAGGTTGGACTGGCGTAAGTGGCTACCAAGGTGGCAATCCGTTCACAGGAACCGCAACGGGCAAGGTTAAGGGGACTTGGGAAGATGGCGTGGTGGATTATCGTCAAATTGCGAATGAGTATATGTCTGGTGAGTGGCAATACCACTATGATGAGGTAGCCGAGGCGCCTTATGTATTTAACGCTTCGACTGGTGATTTGATCACCTTCGATGATGCCCGCTCGGTGAAGGCTAAGGGCCAGTATGTTACGGCTAATCAGCTAGGTGGTCTGTTTGCATGGGAGATAGACTCAGACAATGGTGACATCCTCAATGCTATGCATGAGGGACTCGGCCATGGTGAGGGGACGACTCCCCCAGCGAACAAGGCGCCTATCGCCAATGCAGGTAGTGGCCAGAGTGTCACAGGTCCCAGTGACATAGTGCTCGATGGCGGCTTATCACGAGACCCAGAAGGACAAGCACTCACTTATGCCTGGAGCCAAACATCAGGCCCAGCTTTAACTTTAGTTAATGCCGATATGGCGCAAGCGAGTTTCAGCTTAAACGCAACCGATACCGAGCTTGTCTATGGTTTCTCACTCACGGTAACTGACCCTGAAGGTTTATCGGCAACGGCGACAACGAATGTGACCAATATGGCGCCTCAGGCTAACCGAGCACCTGAGGTATCTCTGGATGCAGCTGTATCGGTTGACTCAAATAAGCAGGTTAGTATTGCTGCAACAGCTAGCGACGGCGACAGCGACAGCTTAACTTACAGCTGGACAGTTCCAGCGGGCTTAACTGCGACAGGCCAGTCGAGTGATACCTTAGTTGTGACTGCGCCGGCAGTGACTCAAGACACAGTTTATACCGTGAGTGTCTTGGTATCAGATGGAGCACTGGACGCTTCGGCTCAGACAATATTGACGGTTAAGGCGCCTAGCAGTGGAGGCTGTGATGCTCAAGACCCAGATGCAGCTAATCATCCAGCATGGGAAACTGGCACTATCTATAACGGCGGCAATGTCGTGAGCCATGAATGTTTAGTCTGGAAGGCTAAATATTGGACTCAAGGTAATGAGCCAAGTGTGACGGCGGATCAATGGGCGCTGCAGAGTAATGTTGAGATGGGGTGGAATGCAGGAGTGGCTTATAACGGCGGCGAGCAGACCACACACAATGGACACACTTGGCAGGCTAAGTGGTGGACTAAAGGTGAAGAGCCCGGCGTTGCCGATGTCTGGAATGATCTGGGCGCAACAGCCAACTAATCTGCAGTACTTATCATCATGAGGGGGAGAGATCCCCCTACTTTTCCTATTCAATATACCTAAGCATCTTTAATAGTATTAAACAGAGCCATATTCAGCCTAGCGCTGGTTAGCTTGCTCTTGTGTCTATATTTAGGTGCTAAGAGAGTTTCTAATGAAACATCATCAATTAGCCATCTCTATTGTGGCTTCCGTTATGGCATTTCCCCTGCTAGCCATGGAGCCGGTACATTTCACTCAAGCCGAGATTGATGCCACAGAGGCGCAATTAACCGACTTTCCTCTGATGCGAGCCGTAAAGTCATCCATTGCGACGCGAGATAACTCAGTTGTTGAAGCTGTCTCAGTCGCTAATCCTAATAATCCGGATAATGTAAGACGTCTCGAATCTGTGTTGAGTGAAGCGCAGTTTGAGTTTCTGTTTCCCGTGCGGGCACCCGAATACACTTATCTTGGCTTGTTGCAATCCGCGGCTAAGTTTCCTGCCTTATGTGGTGAATACGCAGATGGCAGAGATAGTCTTGGCATCTGTCGTAAATCTTTGGCGACCATGTTTGCTCATTTCGCCCAGGAGACTGGGGCCCATGATAAGTGGATGACAGAGCCCCAATGGCGACAAGGTTTATATTGGGTGCGGGAAGTAGGTTGGGATGAAACTAAGCGTGGTGGTTATAATATGGAATGTAACCCTGACACATGGCAAGGACAGGAGTGGCCCTGTGGCACATTTTCCGATGGCAGCTATAAGAGTTATTTTGGCCGCGGTGCTAAGCAGCTTTCCTATAACTATAACTATGGGCCATTTTCGGATGCCATGTTTGGTGATGTTCATACCTTGCTCAATAACCCAGAACAGGTTGCCGATACCTGGTTAAACTTGGCCAGTGCTGTGTTCTTTTTCACTTACCCTCAACCACCTAAAGCCTCTATGCTGCATGTTATCGATGGTACTTGGCAGCCAAATGCCAGAGATGGGGAAAATGGTTTGAAAGCCGGATTTGGTATCACCACTCATATCATTAATGGTGGAATCGAGTGTGGCAGTGGCAGCGAAAAGCCACAGTCCGTCAATCGTATCGAATATTATCAGGCGCTGGCCCAATACATGGGGGTGCCCATCGAGGCTAATGAGGAGCTGGGCTGTAAAGATATGAAGCCTTTCGATACGCAAGGTGCCGGCGCCATGCAGATCTACTGGGAGCAAGATTGGTCCTATATTCCGGACAATCCAAATGGTGGTAAGAGTTACGCCTGTAAGCTGGTGGGTTACCAGACTCGCTACAGTGCTTTCAAGGATGGGGATTATGTACGTTGTCTACAGTATTTCTTCCCTGAGATTGTGATTGATGATTCTGGCACTCCGACGGATCCCACAGTTCCGGTCAATCAGCCGCCAAAGGCTCAGATCCAAGGTCCTTCAGAGGGGGATGCCGGCAGTGTTATTTCGCTCTCAGCAGCCCAGTCTAATGATCCCGAGGGGGGCGCTTTGAGCTACCTATGGAAATTGCCTGTGGGCGGGACGGCGACAGCCATTAATCAAGTTAATCTCGACTTGAGCTTACCTACACCGAGTAACAGTGAGAGTGTGTTTGTGATGCTCACTGTAACCGATGAGGCGGGGGCGACTTCGGTCAAGACCCATAGCGTCTTAGTTAAACTGGCTGGCGAAACTCCGCCCGATGGAGCAAGTCCCTATCAGGTTGGGCATGCTTACGCTGCAGGAGACATTGTCAGTAATGCTAGTGGTCTATATGAGTGTAAGCCTTTCCCTTATACAGCTTGGTGCGCGGGTGCAGCATGGGCATATGAGCCGGGAGTCGGTGCGGCTTGGCAAGATGCCTGGATAGCGAGATAGCTTAATCTAATCCAGAGTCTGATGTAGATTTTTTAAAAGAAAAACGCGCCGATAATAGCGCGTTTTTATTATTTCAGTACTTTCTACTTAAGTGATATCTATTTCAGTACTTTCTATTTAAGTCATGTCTATTTCTGTAGATGTACCGAGTTAGCAAGCAACTTAATCTATGCTAATAAGTTCCACATCGAAAATGAGTACCGAGCCTGCGGCTATTTTTCCTGTGCTTCTATTGCCATAGGCCAAGGTGCTTGGAACAAAGAAGCGGACCTTCTCTCCGGTTACCATCAGTTGCACGCCTTCGGTCCAACCTTTGATCACGCGGTTAAGGGGAAAGGCGATAGGTTCACCGCGTTCCACTGAGCTATCGAATACTGTGCCATCGAGCAAGGTGCCGTGATAATGGACGGTAACTGTATCGCTGGCTTTAGGATGAATCTCACCGTCTCCCTTATTCAAGACTTTATATTGAAGGCCTGATAGTGTTTCGATAACCCCTTCTTTGTCCTTGTTTTCCATAAGGAAAGTATTGCCGATTTCAATGTTTTCCTTGGCAACTTTTTGATTGTTCATCGAGGTAAAGAAGTAAAAAATCACGCCGGCAATGACGACAATGGCTAATAGCATTTTCATTAAAATGGTCTCTAGATTGAATTAAGCCAATGGTACTGATTGGCGGCTATTGGGTAAAGAAACTTTTAATCAAGATATATTTTGATTTTGGCTATACTGTGCATGGGGATTCCGGCTATGGTACACTCCGTTCTAAGCTGTTAATAATTAAGATAATAAGATGTTAAATCTCACGTCTTATTATGGGGCTGTTTCACTGGGATGATCATATCAATTAAGCCTGTAGTAGCTTGATGTAAATTAGTTGCAACATCTTGGCTGTTACAATAGCTTTAATAACATCACTAACAGTGATCTTGATTTTAAAGGGTGAGGGTTTGTGAATTGTGACCCTCGCTTAACATAACAAGCATGTGAGTTATTTATGACTCCGCTTGTTTTTCTGGATGTACGTTAAGTACTCGTAAGCTCAGATTGGAATTGATAACCATGACTAGTGCCAAATCTCTGCACCACTTTCTACTATTTTCCATACTTCTTCTACTATCGGCCTGCGGCGGCGGAGACAACGACGGTTTCCCTACTGGCGGGTGTGGTGGTGAAGGTGACCCTTGTCCAGCTTATGCGGTTGAATTAACCGTTTCTCCGCAACTGACGACCTTAGCTGTGGCAACCCATGAGCAATACTCAGCGGTCGCCCTGTACAGTGATGGTACGCGAGCGGATGTCACCGCAGATGTTATCTGGTCGAGCAGTGCTGTGGATATAGCAACAATCGCTGCCGGAGGACTTGCAGATGCAAACGTTCCAGGTACGACAAGCATCCTAGCGACAATCCCGGCGAGTCAGCAGGGGCCTGAAGTTAGTGACACAGGTACGCTTCATGTGACAGATGCTGCTTTGATGTCACTGACCATAGAGCCTGGGCAAGCGGAGACCTTAGTTGGATTAACTCAAGCCTTTAAGACCGTCGCCCTGTTTGCAGATTCCCATAAACAAGATGTGACCAGCTATACCGATTGGAGTATATCTGAGCCTGGGATAGCTTCTATTAGCAATGACTCTGCTAGTTTAGGTGTGGCGACAGGTATGGCTCCTGGAGTGACTCAAGTTGTTGGCACTTATGCTGGAATGAATGCTGAAGCATCACTAGTCGTGCTCGATTCTGCTGTTGATAGACTCATTATCAGTCCTAAAGATCTCTCTTTTCCGGTTGGAACAAGTGAGCAATATCGAGCAGATCTTATTTTTGAAAATGGGCTGAGTTTAGATGTTACCTCTCAGTCTACATGGCAAAGCAGTAATGCTAGCGTGGCGAGTATTAATGCTGATGCGCGTTTAACAGGATTGAACATGGGTGTCACTCAGGTGTCTGCCAGTTTAAATTTTGCTGACGTGCACTTGTCGGATTCTACATCTGCAACACTAAATGGCAGTGTTATCACTCAGCTTGTCGTTAGTCCTGATAGCCTAGTTAAACCCGTTGGTACACAAGGTGATTACACTGCAACGGCTTACTACTCAGATGGTAGCACCACAGATGTAACTCATGATGCAATTTGGTCGGTAGATGATAAAACCATTGCCGTGATTGTTGAGTCTGGTGAAATGGGCGGGCATGCTACTGCACTTTCTCCGGGCAATGTAATGATAAAAGCCGAGTTTAATGGCATGTCAGGAACTGGGAGTGGTGTAGTCACAGATGCGGTTATTGAAACAATAGAGATATCGCCACTAGACTTTGTGACACCTGCAGGATCACAAGTAAATTATACAGCAAGGGCGAGATTTTCAGATGCTAGTGTCCACGACATAACCTTGCTTGGTTATTGGCAGAGTAGTGAAGAGTCGATAGCTAACATAGGCATTAATGGAGCCGCTGATACTGTCTCACCAGGTGTTACAGAAATAAGCATTAACTATATGGGGCTGACTCAGGCCACCAGTTTAACCGTGACAGATGCTGCTCTGTCTGGTTTACAAGTGACACCTAAAAACTTGAAAAAGCCGAAGGGAACTCAGGGGCAATATCAAGCTATAGCAAATTATACCGATGGCCATACTCAAGATGTTACTTCAATTGCAACCTGGATCTCTGTCGAGCCAAGCATAGTCAGTGTGATCACTTCCGGAGCGGACGCAGGTTATGCGATTGCTAATTCAGTAGGTGCAACGCAAATTCAAGTAAGCTATGCCGGTTTTAAGGCTCTAGTTGGAAATGTGCTTGCCTCAAATCAAAATGTGGCAGCCAGTGGTAGCTTAGATTCTGCATCGGACTCGACTTCTGCGACCGTCACTGATGCAGTTCTTGAAAAACTGATCATTTCTCCCTTAACGGCTTCGATATCGGCTGGACATAACCAAGAATATAATTTAACCGGAATCTTCTCTGACGGCAGTAGCAAAGTGGTTACAGACTTCGCTGATTGGCAAGTCGAAAACCCAAGTATTGCCAATATTGACGCTAATGGTAATGCCCTAGGACTTGTTGCTGGCTCGACTAAGGTGCTGGCGTTATACCTTGGCCTTCAAGTCAAAGCTGACTTGATAGTGACTGACGCCGTGATTGAAAGCTTACAAGTGACTCCGGTGCAGAATAAACTGCCTAATGGTCAGAAGCAGCAACTCAAAGCGACTGCCTATTACTCTGATGGTCACTCAAGTGATGTGACTCCATTAGCGACTTGGTCATCTGATGACTCGAGTATCGTTGAAGTTGTGTCTCTAGGCACAGATGCAGGCTCTGCTCATGCTTTGAGCGTAGGCGATGCCAAGATCACTGCGAATTTTGATGCTATGGAATCAAGCGCTACGTTCGTGGTCACAGATGCTATTTTGGACTCAGTGTCGCTTTCTCCTGTTACATCATCTGTAGCGGCTGGTAATACCCAAGAATATCAATTTATTGGCATATTTTCCGATGGCAGTAACCAGAATCTGACTAAGGTTTCTAGCTGGCAATCGAGCGAAGGCTCTGTGGCCAGTGTAGGCAGATTCGGACAAGCACAAACTTATATTAAGGGCTCGACTCAGATTAAGGCCAGTTACATAGGCTTTAGCGCAACGGCGACGCTAGATGTGACTGATGCAAGCCTTACCAGTCTCCAAGTGACCCCAGCCAATGAATCCGTGCCATTAGGAACGACTGGCCAGTATGTGGCCACGGCATTCTACTCAGATGGTCATAGCAGTGATGTCACTCAATTGGCGACCTGGTTAGCCGCCGATGACTCGATAGTGAATATTATCGCAACGGGGAAAACAGGCGGTTTTGCCGAGGCGATTGGGGTGGGTACAAGCCAAATTCAAGCCAGCTTTGAGACGCAAACTAATACCGTCGATGTGTCAGTCACCGAGGCTATATTAGAGAAGTTTGTAGTGAGCCCTGTGACAGCGACAGTAGCGGCTGGCTTAACTAAAGACTTCGAAGCTAGCGGTATCTTCTCCGATGGTACGAGCAAAGATTTAACCGCAACGTCTGATTGGCAGAGTTCAGAGGCTAGCATTGCGACGTTAGACAGTATGGGCGTTGCCACTAGCTATATTCCAGGCGAAGTGACTGTGACGGCCAAATATACTGGCTTTAGTGCTAGTGCAACACTAACCGTCACCGGTGCCGCGTTAAGCTCAATTGAAGTGACACCAGCTAATGTCAAAGTGCCAGTCGGGACAGAGGGGCAGTTTGAAGCTTGGGCACTTTATACCGACAGCCACTCAGAAGACATTACTAAGGTCGCCAGCTGGACAAGTTTAAATGATGATATTGTCCATATAGAAACCGGTATTACCAATGGCGGTTTTGCTAGTGCACTCTTGCTTGGAACCACACAAGTTGAGGCGCAATTTAACGGCATGAAAGCGACGGCCAATGTTGAAGTTACCGATGCTGAAGCACTCGAACTGACAATTTCACCTGAAAATAAGACGGTGGCCATAGGCTTGAGCCAAGCTTATCAAGCATTCGCTCGTTTCTCCGATGGCACCAGTAAAGAGGTGACCTTAGATTCTAGTTGGCAGAGCTCGAATCTGAATGCAGCCACTATAGACATGGATGGACTGGCACAAACTACCATTAGTGGTAAAACGATTATTAAGGCTACATATAAAGGCTTAACTGCAGAAACTAACCTCATTGTTGGTGAATCTGAATTGCTGGAAATTCAGGTGACACCGGCTACGTCTGAAGTGAACATCAATGAGATCCAAGATTATATTGTCACAGCAATTTATAGTGATGGCTATGTGTCAGTTCTCACCAACAGTGCTGTCTGGACAATAGGCGATGACACTATAGCCCATGTGGTCACTGATGGGCTAACTGGGGGGCAGGTAACTGGGATTGCGCACGGGGTGACTAGTGTCACGGCGACAGTAAAAGGTAAAACAGATACTGCGGAGGTGGTAGTCACTGATGTCGAGTATTTAGGTGTGGATGTTGAGCCTGCCGATGGCCGTGTGGCTGTTAATAATAAAGTTCAAATGCAAGCGCTTGCAGCTTATAGAGATAGCATAGGCACAATCACCCACAAGGATGTCACGGATCAGAGTATTTGGCGTCAGGAAAAGAGAGACATAGTGTCTATTAATCCCGAAACTGGCTTGCTAACTGGCTTAAAAGTGGGAGTTTCTGCTGTTTATGCCACTTATCAGGGCGTCCTAGGCGAAGGTAGCATGCATGTTATTGCCGATGAGGTTGTCAGCTTAACAGTGTTTCCTGATAACTTGGATATCCCAGTAGGTACTAAGGGACGTTATAAAGCTATGGCTGAAATGGCTGACTTTACGGAACTCGATGTGACCGATGATGCGACTTGGTCATCGAGCGAACCCGATGTTATCCATTTAGTGACGACTGGTTCAGACGGCGGCACGGGAACGGCTAATGGGGTTGGTACTAGCAGTATCAAGGCTGAATATGAAGGCACTAGCGATTCTGTTACTACTATGGTGACACCGGCAGTCCTCGATAGGATCGAAATAACCCCGGAAATAGAGGTCATTTATCAGCAGACTTCGGCTTATTTTAAGGCTACAGCCTACTTTTCCGATAACACTGAGCATGATGTCACCTTAGATGCTAACTGGAAGAGTGACTCCCCAAGTAGCATCAGTATACAAACGGGAAATAAACGTGCTGGTGAGGTTGTGGGGTATGGAGATGGAGCATCAGCGACCATTAGTGTGATGTATGAAGGTAAGAGTGATGATCGTTTATTAACGGTAAAAGCAAACACACTCCTTGCTCTAGAGGTTAAGCCTGCGGATATAAGTCTAGCAGTAGGTAAGGGGCAGGAAGTTGAAGTCTTGGCCCATTTTGCCGATGGAACATCAGCGGATTATGCCAACTTCGTGAGTTGGGCGAGTAGTAACCCGAGTGTGGCTACTGGTTTTCATAATGAAATAGATGGACATGCTGTAGGTAGTGCAGTGGTTACTGCAACTTACGAAGGTAAGTCTAGCTCGGCCAATGTCATGGTGAACTAGTCTCAAGTCACTTATCTTAAATGATATAAAATAGGCGCCTAGAGCGCCTTTTTCATGTCTAAAATATAGGTAGGAATGCTTGTCCTTGAGGGGAAATCATCCAGAATAATCCGGCACTATTTAGCGTGATCATACCCCAGAGACAGACTCTAAAGCTTAACTTCTGAGATTTGTGCCTTAAGTATTGCTGTGCCATCAATGCCCCAGGCCAACCGCAACTAAGGGCCAGTAGTTGTAATGTACTCTCCTTGGTTCGCCATCGTCCTTCTCGGGCGGCAGACTTATCTCTGGCATAGGCGATAAAAGTAATGACACTGACGACGAGATAGATAAACAATACGGCCAGCGGAAGCCTTTCAAAAAAGACACTAACTGCAACAAGCGCCAGGAAAGATAAGGCGATAATCTTAGCTGCGCCTGTTTGTGTTTTTCGGGTCATGGATCTCTTGCTCATGGGGAAGGGTCTAAAAAAGAGAGTGAGTGTATCAGAAATACTCAATTTCCAGTTCATAGATCTCTGAGTTTTCCTCATCTGACTCGTATTTTGCCAGTAGAAAAAAATCATCTCGATAAAGGTCAACCATATCGAAATTATCACTGGCGTCCTTGTACTGCTTGAGTAGTGATTGTTTATCCGTAGGCAAACCTAGCTGTTTTATAGATTGAAAAAATTGAGCTTGTGTATTCTCTTGCTTTTGTACTGCAGCAAACACTGAAGGTGACACTCTTATTTTGCTTAGTTGGTTATTCTTATATTGAACCTGAAGATGATCACCTATCAACCACCAAACTCCTGAACCTGAAATATTCAATCGACTCATTTGAGGATATATATTCTGTAACTGGCTTAACGTGGGGTTGTTGGCTTGGGGGAAACTAAGGAGTGAGAATAGTGCGCTGAGCTGTGAGGCTGTTGGAATATGAGTAACATCATTTTTCTTGCTAACCCCATTGTTTGATCTTGGGTACAGCTGATATTCAGTTAATAGATATACAGGCTCTGCTTTTCTTTTGGGATGAAATTTCTCGAAAGATAATTGCAGCTGAGTGGTTTGGTTCGAGATATTTAATAAGCTGCCACCGGCTAATTCTTTAGCTTGAGGGAGCTGAATTATGGCATCACTTAGATTTGTTTTTTGTGGTACCTCGCCATTAACACGCCAGCTAATATCATCGAAGCCTTCTCTAGGTTCGATAAGGTTTTTACCATAAGCAGTTAAGAGAGGTGTACTGCTATTAATTTTAATTAAGCTGTTGTTTGTAAAAACAAACCAAAGGCTTCTGCCATATCCCCATGCAGTATTATTACTCTCTAAATTAATTTCAATACTAGGAGGGCCAAGTCTATTTCTGACTTGGGTGGTCATCATGCCTAACTCTATACCGTAAGCACCGCTTTCTAGTGAGATATAGGGGGCGGGAACAAGTATTTTTTTGGCTAAGCCAGCCGGTGAGCGATCTTCCGGTAAAGAAATTGTGTAGGAATAACCGAAACTGTGCATCTTGTAGCCTTGGGAGTTAAATGCAGTTCTTTGTTTGGTAAGGCTCTTATCATGGAGGCAGAGTTTATAAAGGTCGGCTTTTAGATTTGTAGTCAGTCTGGTGTTAGCTTTTTTATATTTGGTTCTAAAGTTCGTATTATTAACTGAGAGCTGCTTAGTGCTGTGCATTATATGATTGACGTCAGTTAAGCTGATGGCATCGGCTCCTTGCTGAGTGGCTTGAATTCTCAGTGTTTGTAGTGCTTGTTTAAAAGCCTCGCGCTCCTCAAAAGCACCTGTACCCACATAATCCTGTTCTGAAATTTGGATTGATAAGGGCTCTAAGGTTTCGATTATACATTTTGGTTGATAATCTAGAATATTGGCCAGTTTCTCTGTTTGGGCAAATGTGGGGTTGGAAATGCAAGTAAATGTAGCTAAAGATAAGAGATAAGACTTGTATATGTTCACTGGTTTAGCATCCTTGAGGCCATTGAATTAAACCAGTCTTGACTAGATATGTGACTGAGTCAATAGCCTATAAAATATGCTGTCAGTATCTTAAGGTATTTAAGATTCAACTTTTAATGATTTCGTGGAGCAAGTTAACAACTTGCTATTAAAAAGCATAGCCATGAGATCCTGCCACTGCTCCAGCTACGGCGATTAAGCTTAATGATAAGAGAAAAATATGCATCTTATGTATTAGATTAAAGGTCTTTTCACTATCTATTACTGCCTGCTCATGGAACCATTTGTGCAGGAATAGGGGCTCGAATACAAAAAGTACTAAGGTGAACATAAGCCAGACCAGCGTCATCAGATGCATCCACCAAAACTGCGGGTGTAGATAGCGATCCCAGCCATTGATGATATCCAGCATCACATAGCCTGAGATGCCGGTGGCTAAAGTGACAAACTTAGCCTGAAATGAAAACTTGCTCTCTAACTGCTCAAATAGTTCGAGCCGCTCCTGAGGTGATGCGATTTGTTTCACCGCTGGGATCAGTATTGTGGTGACAAATGCCACCCCACCTATCCATAAAACAACCCCTAAAACATGGACTGCACGGGCGATAACGAAATAATCATATTCTTCCATAAAGAGACTTTCCCACTAGATAAAGCCATTAATATGCATATAGAATACTTGTTAACAAGTTATGGTTCTGTGGTGTGAATCAAGATTTACGGCTTTTTTTGATTAACTCAGTGTGATTATTTATCAAGGGATAAGGTATCTTTACGACAATATCAGCCCCCATGATGAGTCGTGTATGATTGCCGCCAGAGCCAGTATTAACCAGCTCTGGTGGCAATCATAAGGTCATGGAGGTTCGTTTGATCAAACCTGAGGCCTTATCTGCTTATCTCGGTGGCTTAGCCGAAATCCACAGTTTAATGTGTCCCTGGACGACTATGATGTCGTTTTCATCATAGGCTGTAACTGGAACCAGTAGGTCTCCCTCTACCCATTGCTCAGATTTCACTTCGGCGACACAGCGGATGTCACTACCAGCCTTAGCCGTGTAGTCTAAGCTCATTCCTTTAGGTATCCATCTTAAGTGATGTGGGATAGAGGCTTCAGCCATCACCCCCATGGCCATCTCTAGACCATTACAGATGGCGATGACATGAACCGTCTTAATATGATTATGTACCGCATTACGTTTCTTGATGAGGCATTCACAGTAATGAGGTCTGAGGTTAGTGATCAGAGGCTTGATGGTACCGAAGTAGGGGGCCATACGGGATACCATGACCGAGAATATCTTGTTGCCGAAGGGAAAGCGGGTGACCTTGTTGTAGAGGGCCATCACCTTAGTGGGTCTTTGTTGTGTCATCTTTATCTGGCCTTTTAGTTATTTAAAGTTGGAGTATTGACCCCTGGTCGGATGAGTTTAGATTATATGGGTAACAAAAAATTAACAAGCTGATTTTAGTCAGTGTTGGCTTGAACTAAGGAAAACAGCCTCTTCAGGGGAATAAAATTTCTTCTGCCGATTAATTTAGCCTAAATAAAACAAAGTTCATTTCCCTTTAGCAGATCATGAAACGTATAATCCCTCGGCAGAAAAACTTATACCTATAGATATTACATATAGAACAAGACTATTTAACTAAATTTAAGGCTGAAAATTGAAATACCTGCTTATCTACTTAAAAGGCATGGCTATGGGCGCTGCCGATGTGGTTCCTGGCGTTTCCGGTGGAACCATAGCTTTTATCACAGGTATTCTCGATACCTTGCTAGACAGTATTCGCCGTATCAATCCAAGTTTAATTAAGGTGGTGCGGGAGCAAGGCGTTAAAGGTGCATTTAATCATGTCAACGGACCTTTCCTTGTGTGTGTGTTCGGTGGAATATTAACCAGCATCTTCAGCCTGTCTAAGTTGATCTCCTATCTTCTGGTGGCTCATCCTATACCTGTGTGGTCCTTCTTCTTCGGCCTTATCTTGATCTCGGTAGTGCACATGCTCAAGCAGGTAAAAGGCTGCTCTGTGATACGAGTAGCGCTATTCGCCTTAGGCATTCTATTTGCCTGGGGGATCACCATGCTTAACCCTATCTCGCTGGAGATGAGCTACCTTAATATATTCATAGGTGGCAGCATTGCCATCTGTGCCATGTTACTTCCTGGGATCTCGGGCAGCTTCATCTTGTTGTTATTAGGCCTGTATCCATCGGTATTGGCCGCGGCTAAAAACTTAGATATTGCCGTGCTTGCTGTCTTTGCCACTGGATGTATTTTCGGGCTACTCACATTTAGTCATCTTCTGTCTGCACTGCTTCGCAAGTTTCACGATGCCACCCTTATCTTCTTAACGGGCTTGATGTTGGGGACTCTGGGCAAGATCTGGCCCTGGAAAGAGGTGCTTACCTGGCGTGAAAATTCTGCCGGAGAACAGGTTCCTCTGTTGGAGCAGAACCTCTCACCTATGCATTTTGAGCAAGTAACCGGACAAGGGGCGCATATTTCTTGGGCTGTAGCAGCCTTGATTGCAGGTATATTACTCGTATGGGGAATGGAGAAAGTTGCTAAGCGAAATGTCGGTTCTGACACAGATAAGCCCAAGCTTAATAAAGAGATCTAATCTAATGAAGCGAGTAGTTATTATCACGGCTCTGTTGGGCATTTCAGCTTGCGCAACTAATATCGATTTCGACAGCGATGACAGTGCAATGCAAGATACTGTGGAAGCTATGCAAGATCCTATGATCAAAAATAATCAACATATGATTGAGGATGCCAGAAGAGACGGCAGGATGGAGCGCGATTAGCCGAGAAACTTGAAGCTGGTAGACAGATCCTAATAGGATCTGTCCTAGGACTTATTAACCAGCTTGGCGGCTATTGTCGACCGGTTTCTTATCATAGTATTCGAAAGGGAACAGGTTTCTAATTTTTTGTGTGTTAGCTTGGTTCACATTGGCCGAAATATGTAGTCTAACTGCACCAGATAGCTTTTCACATCTGACAGCACAGGTGAGCTTTTGGGATTTAGCTAAGGCTCGACAGTCTTTCTGAAACTTCTCAGGGATTTTTCCCTTATGAGATTTAAGTCTTCCATCTTTAAAGTGCATCTCGAAGATAGTCAGCCCTTTCTTGCCGCTAAAGATGAGCTTATAAGCGAGAAAAATCGCTATTGCTATAAATAGCACTTTCAATATTGTAGGTGTCATCTCGTCATCCTGTCCTAATTAGTCGCATAACTTTAAATAACAATACTCTTGTGACTGATGTTTTAAAAGTGCTCTAGTGCAGTCTTCTTATAAGCTTGTTGTTTTTATGTAGCGCAAATTGGAGTATTTGGTAAATTCTCTTGTCATGTGACCTTGATGGGCTATTATTAACGCTTAAGGACAGCAGTCAATCAAGGATGGTCATATGTTTTTATCTAATGCACAGCGCTGGGCTCAGATCTGTGAGCGTCAAGCCGAGATCATAGAGAATCTCTCCAGTACATTTCCCGAACGTAAAGAATTTCACAGTGATATAGGCATCAACTGGCGTCGTTTAGGCGAACAGGTGAGTAGGGGGGAATCCTTGGGTACTTTGGATAATCTCAAATAAGTGAATTCTCTAGACTCCACATCTATATTAGATAAGTTATTTTGATAGACTAAAAACCGCCTGATTGGCGGTTTTTTGTTGTCTTGCCTAAAGACCATGACAATGACCGTGACTAATACCAAGCGGTATAGATCTGGACCCCAAACAGGTCTGATTTTAGACTGCTAATCTCCTTCCTCAGCCCCACTTAAGTTAATCATCAATCAGATGAAAATGATATTTATTATCAGAATCGTTTGCGTTTGTTGTTTTTTATATCCTGTTCTAGTTAAGTAATTTAGTTTAAGTATCTATCAAGTACAGACTTATTAGTTGTGTGTATATTTTATACTTATTGTTCATTTTGTTTTCTGTTAATGGATTGTGACTTGCTTAGACTCACTCTTGCCCATCTGGTCGCTTAAATGTTGATGGGCAGTAAATGTTAGATGTGAAGGGGCCATGATTTTTGTGGCCACCATAATTTATATCACCTGCCGAAAGAGCAGACATTTGGAGTATATTTTGAATAATAAAAATAAGTTTATCCCTACCATCGCCCTGGCGAGCATCTTTTTAACCGCTTGTGGATCAGACTCGAGTAACGAGTCCACGGCAAACAGCCAACTCAATTTAACCATAAGCGGACTCCCCGTTAATGCCCTGGCTCAAGTGGAGGTCACAGGGCCTAATAATTACCGAACCAGCCTAACCGCTACAAGTACCCTTAAGGATCTCGTACCCGGAACCTATGAGGTGAGCGCAGCAGAGGTGATAGTCGCAGGCTCACCCTTCAGGACCGCCTCAGTATCTAGCTCATTCTCTCTGGTCGCCGGAGAGAGCGCCGCGAAAACCTTAATTTATGGGGCTCCTCAGCTCAGTATTGGTGCCATAAGCGGCTTTGGCAGCGTTTATGTCAATGGTGTTAGATATGCAACAGATGACACTGAATTTAGCCATAACGGCGCAGCAGATAGCTCTGAGTCCCTATTGAGTGTCGGTAAGATAGTCAAGGTTCAAGCCCTAGTTCCAGTAGGGGGGGATGCTATTGCCATAGGGGTGAGCTACTCGGCCGATGTGATTGGTGAGATTCAATCAATAGATTTGGCCAAGGGGGTTATTCGGGTCTTAGGCCAAAGCTATTTTATCAATGAGCTTACTCAATTTGAAAATCTTACCTTCGACCAGCTAACAGTCGGCCAAGGCATCGAGATCAGTGCCATCAGAGATGAGTCAGGTCAATATATGGCAAGCCATGTGGAGCTAACTGACTCCTTAGTAAGTTGGCAGATCTTGGGTGTGGTCACTAATCTGAATCTTGATACTAAAGTATTTAACTTAGGTTCCCTTATTGTCGACTACTCCGGGGTTGAGCTCGATGGTGAGTTTAAGAACGGCTCCCATGTAGAGGTAAGCTCAGCCACAGGTATGGAAGCCGATAGCTTAGTTGCGGACGCTATCGAGATTCAGGAGATGGAACTCCCTGGCGCGAGATTGGCACTAGAAGGCATTGTCAGTGAGCTCAATGGCAATGAGTTTACTGTCGATGGTCGCCTGTTTAGCCTTAACAGCGATACAGAATTTACCCAAGGGAAAAGAGAAGATCTACACAGCGGAGTCGCAGTTAGCCTGTTAGCCGATATTATTGAGGGTGCGAGTCCTGTATTGGAGATCAGAATCGAGTTGCTTAACGAGATGGAGATCCAAGGGCAAGTCGAGTCACTGAATGCAGAAGGTTTTACGCTTGCTGGCATCGAGTTTCTTGTGGATGAGTTTACTCGTTATGAGGATGATTCAGACTTGGACATCAGAAAATTCTCCCTGGCGGATATCACCGTGGGGGATCGACTTGAGATCCAGGCATTCGAGAATGAAGCAGGCTTGGTCTGTCGTGAAATCGAACGTGAAAATGCCAACGAGGCCGACATAGTAGAGCTAGATGGTGCTGTAGACGCTATCGAGTCGCCGACATTTTCAATGAAAGGCCTGACAGTACGGACCAGTGCCTTAACACAGTTTGAAGATGCGTCGGGCAATGTCATAGGTCAGGACGAATTTTTTGCGGCTTTAATGGTTATGGACCAAGTCGAAGTGGAGGGCACAGTCATTAACGGCGAGCTGGTGGCGCTGGACGTTGAGATGGAGTCAGAAGATGATAATGCGGTTGAACTCTCGGGCAAGATAGATAGCCTGGATTCGGCTCAGTCATTCACTGTCAATGGTCATAAGGTGATAACCAATGGTAATACTCGTTTTGAAGATGGTATAGAGGCCAACCTAAGCTTGGATGTTGTCGTCGAGATTGAAGGGAGTCAGGCTGATGATGGCACCATTTTAGCTGATAAAATTGAGTTCAGTGAACTCGATGACCATGAGATTGATCTCCAGGGCGTGATTGCAAGCTTAGGCGAGATGAATTTCGATCTTGGCGGCCTGAGTATCAGTTTCGATCTTGATACTGAATTCGAGTACGGACAAGCATCGGATCTGGCTCTGGGACGATACTTGATAGTCGAAGCCCAGTTACAAGAGGATGGCTCACTGCTGGCTCGGGATATCGAATTCGATGATGAGGGTCAGTTGGAGATTGAAGGCTCGGTTGATGGCTTCAATTCGGTGACAGATTTTGTCGTCAATGGGCTTAAAGTGACCACCACTGCCGCTACTCAATTTGAAAATGGTACTCAAGATTCCTTGGCTAATGGCAAGCGTATCGAGGTCGAAGGCCTGCTGGAAGGCACTAGTCTGCTTGTGGCTCAGGTAATCGAGTTTCAGGGGCCACAGGAGCGGGAGCTTGAGGGCAGTATTGAGCAGTTTGTCAGTGCCTCTGAGTTTACCTTAGCCGGCGAAGCCATCATCACAGATAGCTTCACTCAATATGATAAGGGGAGAGCGAGTGATCTGGCGGCCGGGGTAAAGGTTAAGATCCAGGGATATCTCAACGAGTCCGGCGTTATTTTGGCCGAGGAGTTGGAGTTTATCCATAGTCAGCAGCTACAGGTGTCCGGCGCCATAGACAGTTTTGTCTCTACACTGGAGTTTAGTGTCGATGGTCAGGCGGTACTCACGGACGAGACGACCGAGTTTACCGGCGATATAAAAATCGCGTTATCAGCGGGTTTGAAGGTGAACGTGGAAGGTTATTTACAGGAAGGCAATATCCTGCTTGCCACTATAGTCAGTGCTGTAGAGTAAATTTATCGCATCTTAGATGAGCTAACAAAAGGCTGCTAACGTGGCCTTTTTTATTAGAGAGTCTATGATTTTTAATCAGAACGCCAAAGGTACACACTTACTCAGCGAGGACATATCATCATATACAATCATGTGGTTAACTCAGTATTTCCGGGTGTGATATAAAATATGGCGAAGAAGACTCCGCCATATTTAGTGCTAATCATCATACTCGACACAAACCTGATATTGCGATGAAGACCTGATTTGAGTCTGTTTCAGATTAATCGAAACGTAATTCAAGCGTTGTGGCGCCATCGATTCGCATCAGTGTCACTTTCTCGACTCCGACGAGTCCCAGGCTTTTAAAATGCCCGGAGACAGGAGTCGTAGTGCCGTCATAAGTTAGCTCGACATTAAATGGTCCGTCGGTATTCTCCACATAAAGATTGCGGGGGATTGGCTGAGAAAACAGGACATGAATAGGTGCTTCACAGCCTAAATCAACCAAGTTACGTGTACCCATTTCAGAGATAACCAAGGGATTACTAGCATCTAGCCCTGGACAGTCATCACGCGGTGGTGGCGGTGGTGGCGGTGGACCAGCAGGATCCTTCACATCCGGATAAGCGTTAGCCAGTAAGACCGCAAATTGCTCAGGGAACCAACGTCCAGCATGGGGCGCGTTAGCCATAGAGCCTGTCTTATAAGCCGCATTGTAATGGCTATTGGCTTCAGGATCACACATACCGTCATGCCTTTTAGCCGGGTCGTTAGGATCTGGAGTGAAGTTGGGATCTGAGATGCCATCAGATTCTCCAGGAGGCTTGACCCAGACGAAGGCGTCAATACCTACATAGGGATCAGCCCAAGGCTTGAAGCCAACGCCACCGGCCTGATTACACCAGTTACCACGGTGGAAACGTCTATCGACACGTGATGCATCAACATACACGTCAATATCATCGGCTTGGCTTACCTCTGTAGGACGAGCGGCTCCACCCCAACCGTTACGGCTAGTGTCGATCAACATGCCCAAGGATTCAGGAGCGCCCAAGGCTATCATGGCCTCACGCCAATCTTGTACATAAGATTTCTCTTCGAAGTAATCGTTCCATTCGAAGAAATCTGCAGAACGGATTGGCATACCACCGACCGAAAGTTGTGGATCGGGAAGGTATGGCTCAACCACAGGAGTATAGTTGGCTGAATTTGAGATAAAGCCATCTAGGTTATCCCAACCGCCATCTGTACTGGTGATCACATCGGCAACGAGATCAATCGCAGTACCGAAGTTGCTCGACCAACCTAACCAGCCTGAATGGGCGATATCTAGGTAAGTATAGACATTAGGGATCCCGCCTAACTCGTTTAGGGTATGGCGAATACCATCGCGGTAACCATCTGGACCGTCGGCTTCTGCACAATCGGCAATACCAAGGTTAGTCACTAGGTTAGGCAATGAATCAACTTCGATAATGGTTACAATGCGCAGTGATGCGTATTTAGGATCCGAAATTATATCGACGATAGGACCTATGTACTCTTCCTTGTATCTTTGCATACCATTTTCAGAAATGCGCAATTCACCGTTAGAAGCCAGTGCTGCACAATCTCGGTTTGGCAGGTCATAGACGACAAACATAAACATACCAGCATTTTGTGCCAATGCCTCGTCTAGGTGGCCTCTTAAGCCAATACCATCTGTGATTGCACCAATTCTATCCATCCACACAGCTGTGCTGACGTTAGCGATGGCTTCTCCGCCTGGCTCTGCCGCCGCTTTGGCTGCCCAAACTGAATCGACATAGTGAGATACGCCGCTAAATGGGTTTTCGACGTGAAGAATTTCATCACCCACGTGTATGCTCAGCACTGTCGTATCTGACAGTTCACCGTCTGATACCGTAAGGTTGACCTGATAATCGCCATTGGCGACGAAGGTGTGCTCAGGTGATGCCAAGCTTGATGTTGTGCCGTCACCAAAGTCCCATTCATAGGTGAGATCATCATTATCGACATCACTGGATGCGGTAGCATCGAAAGTAGTGGCCAAAGGTGCCTTACCTGAAGGAGTACTGACGGTAGCTGTAGCAACCGGAGCATGATTTCCCAGTACTTCGATGGCTATGGTTTTTGATGAACTAGAATTGCCATCACTGACAGTGACTGTGGCACTATGGCTGCCAACGCTAGTAAAGCTGTGAGATACCATATCTCCCGTGGCACTAGTGCCGTCACTGAAGCTCCAAGAGAATGTTAACTCATTATAGTCGTTATCAGCATCTGTAGATTGAGTGGCATCTAAGGTCACGATAAGAGGCGCTTCACCTTGAGTTAAATCTGCTGTGGCGACTGCAAGGGGGGCTGAATTTGCAGGGGTACAGATATCACCTTGAAGTAATGGGATCTCTGCATCTTCACCATTTTTGGTTCCTTGGAAGCCAAATTCAACATTGCCTCCGGCTGGGACATTGTTATTCCAACCACTGCCTGCTGCACTGTAAGGATTATTACCCGTTAAGCTGACGTTCCAGCTGCTGCTGATGCGGTTCGCTCCTGCATAATCCCAAGTGAGTTGCCAAGCTTGAATGTCATCAGGACCATCGTTAGTTATACTGACTTTTGCAACAAAACCGGTGTTCCATTCGTTATCGATTGAGTATTCGCATACCGCTGCGTAACCCGAGGCCATGTTCAACCCCATTAAACCTATTCCGACGGACAAACCGCGCATTGCCTGCGACAGTTTAGTTCTTTTCATAATGCTATCCTTTATTTTAGTCTTATTAGAATGAATATTATTTCATTGGTAATTATTGATTGTTAATATTCAAAATTAGTTTACTAATTTAGTTTTAATCTTGTCGTCTTAAAAAAGGAAAAGTTTAAGTTAATATTGGTATTTATTTTTTAATTGTTATTATCACCCCTGACTTTATTATGCTTGTGATATTTCCTGTATGAACTTGGGCTGCTATTAACCATCTTTTTGAAATATTTATAGAAAGTGGCTTTGCTATTGAATCCTGATTGATACATGATCTCTATAACAGACAGATCATTATTTAAACTCGACTCGAGTAAACTCTTAGCCGCCATAATCCTATAGCAGTTAGTAAATTCGTTATAATTTTTTCCTAGATGGTTATTGATCAAACTGGATAAGGTTCTCGGTGAAATATCAAACATAGAGGCAAGTTTCTCTATGGTTAACTCTGAATCTAAGTACAATTTATCAACTTCCATTAGCTGCTTGAGTTTCTTGATGCGTAATAGGTCAATCTTAGATAATGAGTCTTGATTATCTTGCTGAACTGGCCTGATTTTATGCGCTAATATATGACTAATAAACAAATTTTTTTCAACTTGTAATGAAGTCATTTCATTCGGTGAGATATAATTTAACTTATTAATAAATATCATATTGCCCCCTAAATAATTGAACAGTTATCACTGAACTTGCCAGCTTGTGCTGGCCTATTTTTCCTAGCGCCACAGTAAACTGGACTGGCGAGCGACACGGTCGAATATTTGCTTGCTGTGGGAGCCATCGAGTGCCATGGTTCTGAGGGACAGATGCCGAGCACCGCCGAGCTCATCGGCATAGAGGTAGGCAATATTACGACCATCCGGTGAGAAGACTGGGTTGCGATGTAAATGATCACCTTGAGTGAGCTGCACCGTTGAACCGGTTAATTTAGACATAAAAATCTGCATACTGCCTAGGTAGGTTTTACGCTGAGTTTGTTCATCATAGTAGTAGCGATAATCTTGCAATCCTGAATAGAGTAAGCTGTGGTTGTCTTTTGACCATTGAACTGGTGATTGCACACTGATGTTAGCGGGAGAGACTAGTTTGACAACGCCAGTGTCTATGGGGTACAGGGCTAGTTGCCGCATTTCACCTCGCTTGGTGGGGTGAAAAATAAAGGCGATTTGACTATCGTCAGTCGACCATACGGGCGTCATGATTTCACTCTGATCTCGGTAGCTATTTAAGTTGCTTAGGTTATTAACCGTCGAAGAAATATCGTCTTTGTCGGCACTACGCCGAGTCTGTAGTAGCGGCTTTTTCGTCAAACCGTCGAGTTTTAGGCTAAGGAGTTGGCTGTGATCTCCCTGCTTAATTGCAATCGCCAGTACCTCTTGGGTGTTTGCCCAGCTGTAACCAAAAATATCCTCGGCTCTGAGGACTTCTAGTTCAGTATTTGACTCAAGGTCCATGATATAAAGCACTTTTTTCTTGTCTATAAAACGGATAAAAGCCAGCTTATGTCCGTCGGGGGAAAATTGCGGGTTTACATCCTGACTCATGTTATTGGTGAGGGGTGTTATGCGGTTTGATTTGGGATCCAGGTGGTAGATATTAAATACCTCACTGGTTTGATTTAGGTCAACTTTTACCTCGGCTTGTCTATTAGACATAAACACCAGCTCACCCAGCTTAGAGACGCTAGGTTGCAGATCTCTCCAGACACGGTTTTGAGTGAGTTTAGTGAGTTTTCCTTGTTGTTCAATAGCATAGATATTAGTCACCGGCCCGCCGACTTTTGCATTAAAGTAGATCGCACTAGACACGGGGAAACTTAGAAGTGAATAGGCACATGCTAGTGCCGTGAATATCCATTTAGCTTGGGTTTTAGATATTAGTTTTGTTTTTATATGATGCATCTAATATACACTCCTATGCAATTTTATAATTTTACGGCTAGTTATAATTTCAATCTGGTTTTTAATTTGTATTGTTAGATTGTTTGTTTTTCATTTTTAACTTTTCGTGTTTGAATTTACTTTTGTTTTTCGATGTTTTCTTTGTTGGTACTTAATCTCTCCTGAGTATAAATATTTACAGGAGAGATTAAGTTAGGTTTTTATATTACTGACTGGTACATTTTTTCCCGTTTAATTTAAAATGATCTGGGAGAGTGAGTGGTGAGTTAGATTTATTACCTTGAAAACCTATGCCAATATTACCGCCGACGGGAATATTCCCATTCCATAAACTGGCATCATTAGTGACCTCTATTATATTTTCTGAACTTGTAAATGTACCATTCCAACCATTGGTGAGCGCTTCGCCATCTCCTAAGGTGAAGGTCAGTAGGTAGCCATTGATCTCAGCTTCGCCGGTATTGGCTATGAGCAGATCAACCTGAAAGCCAGTGCTCCACTCCTGTGTCGGTGTATAAGTTATGTGGCAGCCGCCATTGGCCCCGAATTCTATGTTGATTTCAGGGGTTAATGAAGCGGTCAGCCCTTGGTTATAAAAGGCTTTAGCCTGCAGCCTATGGCGACCAAGCTCCACAGGGGTCCAGCTAGAGTTAAATGGAGTATCTTGGCTGATGGCAACAAGCAAGCCATCGGCGTAATATTCGACCCGAGTGACACCTGTTAAGTTAGTTTCCAGTTCCAAGGGGATTTCACTGGCTTCGATGACGCTACCTTCGCTAAGTCCGGCTAGTGATAGTGATAACTCACTTACAGGGGCTGGGCCATTGGTACCATCAACTTGCTTGAGATAAGCCACTAGTTGCTCGAGTTTTTCTGGCGTTAATCCTGCTGTATTTCCATGGGCGTTATCCTTGCCAAATAGGCTGGCTAAACTCAGGGCCGAGCCATCATGCAGATAGGGAGCTGTGGAGAAGATATCTCTAAGGGTTGGGGTATCTATTCCTGCTAGTTTTCCCGATAAACGTTGACCACTGAGAGCGGTTAGGGTGCCCACATCATGGCTAAAGCCTAATGGACTATCGGTAAAGGCCTCTCCCGAGTGACATGAAGCACAATTAGCTTGGTTAAATACAATTTCACCGAGTACTGCCTGTGGGGTTAATTCGCCATCGGCGTTGCGGTATGGGCTAGGATTAAAGCGATTAAGTGAGCTAACATAAGCGGAAAGCGCATCTAAATCCGTCGATATCCCGGCTTTTTTGTCCCCTAATGCCTGATTAACTAAGCCTTGATTAAACAAGCTATCTGGGATAAATCCGCTTCCTGAAAATGGACCGCGCATATCGTGTTCAAAGTCATGAATTTCATCAAAATTGGCTGACCAATGGACTCTGCCATGGGCCGTACCTGCTCGGCCTTTTAAGGATATGGTGTTTCTCAGTCCTTCTCCTCTGTCGGTAAAGTCCCATACCTGGCCGTCTTGTTCACCGTCCATATGACAGTTGGCACATGCCATATAGCCATCACTACCCATGCGCTTATCGGCGGCATTGTAAAAAATCTGCTTACCCTTGAGCACTTGTGCAGTCAATGTTTCGCTACTCACGGTATCTATGGTGTCCAGTAAGCTGATCTTGGTATTGACCTGATCTAAGAGTTGGCTCACGTCGACAATAGAGACAGAGCGATCCATAAAGTTTTTCACATAGAGTCGCTTGCTCTGATGATCAAGCAGTAAGGATTGAGGCGCTAATCCAACATCTAAACGGGTGATCTCTTGGCCGCTGTTGGCATTTAAGACTATGATGCGATTGTTGCCTTGCATGGCAAGGAACAGATAGCTTCCGTATTGGTCATATACTCCTGCAACGGGTAATGCGTGATCGTCAATATCGACTCTCTTGTGCTGGGCTTCTGTGGAGCTGAGCAGATCCAGTTTGGCCACTAGGCTTCTGGAGCTAGTTTCGAAGGTTAGTGGCATGCCGTCACGACTCAAACCGCGCACGATATTATCTTTTTTACCTACCACAGTAGCGCTACGATCGCTTGGGTGGATGGCAATGCTGGCCAGATAATTGGGCACGCCACGGCCACTGGAACTGGTGTCCATGGAGCTGGTATCCAGTGGAAGCTCTATGACGTTACTGATTGACAGATCTCCTGAATTTAGCTGCCAGACCTCACCTTTTTCGGCATCTGAGATAAACTGAGTCACCAGTAAGCTGGCACCATCTCCACTGAGGGCCAGTGCTCTTGGACTCGTGCCGACGGGGTTAGAGGCGAGTATTTGGCGATCTCTGCTGGCGATTTTTATGACATTTCCCGATCCCATTAATGCGGCATAAACATGCTCTTGCTCGAGATCGCTCACGAGTGCGATTGGCAGGGCACCATATTCAAGCTTTATGGTATCTGTGACGCTATGGGTTAGTGCGCTAAGGATTGTGATCTGGTTAGCATCACGACAAGCCAGCCAAAACTCATCATTAACTTGAGTAACAGACACGGGATCTTGGCACACTGGAATTTCAGCCAGCTTAGTTCCCGTGTTGGTGTCAATAATGCTCAGGCTATTATTGTCGGGGTTAACCACGGCCAATAGTTGTCTATCGGAATTGAGCGCCATCTGGGCTGATTGCCGTGGTAGGTCGCCATAGGCTGACTCTATAACCACAAGCTGTTGCACTCGGGTGACAATATTCTCGCCGGAATCACGAACTTGTAGACTCACCGAATGGAGCCCTGCTTGAGTAAAAGTGTGAGTGATGCTGTTCGAGCCGCTCCATTGATTGTTACCCTCACCAAAATCCCAGCGATACTGCAGTGGATCATTATCTTCATCGATTGCAGTGGCGGTAAAGGTCACGGCTTGCTCTATGATGATCGGATCCTTGCTACCGTAATCAATCTGTTGGATCACCGGAGCCGGGTCGTCATCAATCAAGCTACCGGTTGAAAATAGGAAGCTATATTCATCGACACCATTACCGGCAATATCTTTTATCCCATTAGCAACCAGTGTGACCTTGTAGGTCGAATTTTCCTCCAAACGCTGCTTGGGGACAAAGTTGACTGTTTGATAGCTGGTACTAACTACGTCTCCCTTAATGACATGACCACTGCCTACTTTACGCAGTACTATGGTGTCAGAGTTTAAGGACCGCTCCTCTAAGATCTCATTAATCACGAATCCAATCACCGAAGTGACGGGCATATTGGTACTGTTAGCAAAAGGGTGATGAAATCCAATCTCAGGTCCCTTGATATCCGGGCCATCTTGATGGGCATAGAAGAAGGTTTTACCTTTACCGCCATTAGAGCCGCTGATAGACAAGATAGGGCCCAGTGGCATCCATTGAAAATCTAAGAAGGTATCGGGCCACTGACCTGGAGCGTCGAACACCTGCTCAACTTCCAGGGTCTCCATATTGAGTTTCACCCCATAATCATCACTGCCGGCAAAGCCATATTTATCTTGGAAATACATGTAGCGGCCCGGTGATTTTGCGAAAGGGACGCCACCTGCATATTTGAGATCGCTTGGATCTGAGAAGTCGATCATCACCATGTTGTTTGATTCTTCATTGGCGTTATTGCCATTGAGATACACCACATAGTTACGCCATACGTGATAAGTGGTTGTGTATTGATTGAAACTGCCGACTATGGAGTCGAGTAATTTGATGTTCAGTGGATCGCCTATATCGAAGACAGATAGACCGTTGCCTGTAACGAACATCAGGTTGCCAATCCTGAAACGTAAACTGCTGTTCACTCCTGCATTATCGAGGGAGAAGGTCGAGGTTATTGCACCGGCATCTAGATTGGGATCGTCAAAACGTAAATCATGAACGTTGCCGCCGTTGGTGCCTGTGGGGAAGGTTTCTAAGGTTTGCCATTTCTCTAACTGGCCTGATTTTAAGATAGGCACTGGCACATTTTCATCACTCCATGGCACCAGATTAAGCATGTCTGACATATCGAGGAAATGGTAAGGCGAGCCTTGTAGCTCCGGAACCGTATATTCACGCCAAAAAAGGTCGGTGTTGAGCTTATACCAGCGATGTCCATTGTCGCCATAGCTATGCTCATCCACCATAACCGGAGTTTCCGGAGCTGAGATATCCCAGAGGCTAGTGCTGCCTTGGCCCATAATATAGTAATAACCTCGGTGAAAGGTCACCATGCGTCCACCATAAGGTATATGGCTCAAGTATTGTCCTTGAGTCCAGCCAATGTCTGGTACGCCGGGTCCGTTACTGCCATCGTAATCGGCTTGGGCTTGTGACATGCTGCCAGATAAAAGAATTATGGCTGCGATGCGAGTGATTCTAGTCTTCATGGTTAACTCCTGACATTCTGCCTCTAGTGAAAAAAAGGCATAAGCAGACGGCGCAATATTTACTTGTATTGCGAATATGTCTATAAAAATAGGCTTAATACGGCTTACAAATTGGATGTAAATTAAGTGTAAGAGATGCTCAACCTAGTACCGTGATGGCAGCAGGTTGAGCATCCGTGTATTGCTATTTGATCACGCATTCAGGCAGAGCGAAGCTAGCTGGATATGAGCCTTGGAAGCCAATTGAGTGAGTTTGTCCGGGCGCGATGGATTGTGTGTGATTAGCGCCTGAGATTTGTATTGTGTGATTGTCTATCTGGGTGTAGTTGGCACTCCAACCATTGCCAAGCACAACTTGGTTGGCAAAGATCAAGTCTGCCGACCAATTTGAAACCGTTTCTGACCCCGAGTTAGCGATCAGAATTCCATCTAACACAAATCCACCAGGCCAGATATTTTGTCTGCCTAAGCTACAGCTGACCGTTGGAGATATGACCGAGATGTCTACCGAGCTGGCGAGAGTCAGTTCTTGTTGGTTACTATCTATGGCAGTGACAGTAACACTGTGTGTGCCAAGTTCAGTTCCGACTGCAAAAATGGCATCTGATCCATTTAAAATAATCTGTGTCTCGCCAGCAAAGTGCGCTTTAAATCCTGCAGCATTGGTGAAATTAGCCGATACCATCAGGTTTTTTCCTTGCTCGAAGGATTCACCATTGGAGGGGGAGGTAATTTCAATGCTTGCCGGTAGGACGTCGAGAGCATTGAGGCTAATAGTATCGCTTACCTCGGTGAGCTCGCCATTATCTAGTCCGATTAGCTGCACCACAAAGCTACTGGGTGTTGTGGGAGCTTGGACTGTGATGCTACCCGTTTCACTTGTCGCCACTAGCTGTGCGTCGATATAGGCATTGACGCTATCAAGTTTATTCTTGTCGTAATTAATCACAACTTCGGACTTGGTCAGTACATTGGCATTAGTGGCTGGAGATGAGATCGACAGTGATGGAGAAAGCGATGCATAATACTCTGCGACGTTAGTACCATGCCCTTCACCACCTAAGGTAACTTGATGATCTAGACCGATAAACTGGCCCTTATCATCCTTCCAGAGTGTAGGTTCAAATAGGGTGTATTTTTCTTCATCCCAGGTGACCCAGTCGTTCTTTAACAGTCCCCCCGTGTCACCTGAATTTGGATTGATACACCAGAATGTATGATGTAGCTCATGCTCTATGATTAAATCTCTAATCGCCAGCATCCACTTCTCGTTATCGCCACCATCCATGAATCCGCCCCACTCACCGATAAGCAGTGGCGCGATGTTTTCTTCATGGATAAACATCCAATTATCTTTCCATACATCTTGATATAGGGTGTCCTTGTTGAATCCTTCATAAAACCAATCTTGTAGGAAGACTAAGGGGCCATAATCGTGGGGGGAGTACATGAGTTGGTCTTGGTTAGCGCCAAGATTGATAGGATGATCTCTCACTCCACGAAGATTGCCTCCCCACCAGTTATTGTGATAATCATTCTTGTCTTGTGAGGTCCAGTTCTCGCCATCAATCGGGTAAGACTGTATGCCTTCGCACATGACAATTAGATTCGGGTTGATGGCCAGAATACGGTTCGATGCCGTTTCGCAGGCATATTTCCAGTTGTTCTCATCGGTTGAATCGTCCCACTTGGCAAAATTGGTGTCGCCATAAGGGGTGCCGTGAGGCTCATTTTCGATATCCATGGCGAGGATAGTGTCATCATCTTGATAGCGGGCAGTGATCCACTCCCAGCTCGAATAAAATATCTCGGATGTTATCTCACCCTTGTACCACATAGTTTCCACATGGCCTGAGTTATCCGCCTTGGCACTGTGGGCATCTAATAAGATTTTAATACCATATTTTTTAGCGGTAGCAAGCAGGATATCGAATATTTGCAGATCTGTTTTACCTACAAGGTCTGGGTTTGAAGCGGTATTAACGTTAGGTAGCGTTGTTTTTCCTTGGCTCCACTCATACATGAGTTCTGTAGAGATAGGCAGACGCAGGATATTGATACCGCGTTCAGAGATAGTCTTTAAGGTATCGCCTAAATTAACTGACCAGAGCCCATGTAGCACTCTTTCGCTGGCATTTAGACCAAACCAGTTTGCCCCGGTTAACCAAACTTGTTGGCCTTGCATGTCGACAACTTTATTGCCTTCAACATGTAGCCAGTCATCATTATTTTGCGGGCTAGCAAGCAAGTGACTGCTCATTATTAAGCTTGTAGCTGCAACGACCATTTTAATTTTAAAATTCATAAATTATTCCTAACTTAAGTTATTATTATTTATTTTTATTTTTATTTGAACTTAGAACCATTCTTTCGTTTGAGAAAAAACGGGTCTTTATTCTGTGGTACACAGGTTTACTGTTACTCTTTATTCCCTTGCAGGATTGAAGCTGTGGCCGCTATGGCCTAAAGCTCTGGATGAGCATTTTCTACCAGCATTTTAAATTGCTCATGGAACCAGGCACCAGCAGATGGTGCTCCATTCATGGCACCGGTTAACACGCCGCCGGAGGTGGTAAATTCTGGGCTGCACATGGGATCGAAGCTTTTTCCTTCCTCGTCGGGAGTGGTTTGAGATGCATCGCTGGTACCATCAGACTCCCCTGGAGGCTTTATCCACACATAAGCCTGAATCACACTAGTGCTACCAAATGGGAGAGTTTCAGGTCTAGCCCCTATTCCTGCTCCGCTTGAGTTGCACCAATTACCTCGATGGGCACGGCGGTCTAGCTTACTATCCATGACATATTGATCTTCATTGCTGGCATCTTCGTTAGGGGAGGTTGGTCTATCGGATGCGCCCCAACCATTACGTGAGGTGTCGATCAGCATGGCTAAGCTTGTTGGAAACCCTTTGGCGACAAATTCTGCGTGTAGGGATTGAGCGAAATCTTTTTCATCAAATACCGGATTCCACTCGTAGTAACTGCTGGATTTAATTCCCATGAAGTCACCATCAAAATCAAACTCTGGGTCGGGTAAAAATATCTCTTCTGCCGGGGTGTAGTTCGCTACATTTGAGATAAATCCATCGAGTACGGACATGTCGCCATCTGCAACACCTGCAACTACACTGGTATACAGGTCGATTGCTCCGCGCATATTGGTATCCCAACCTAACCAACCCGAGTGAGCTATATCTAAATAGCTATAGACATTATCGAGCCGAGAAAAGCGCGATAACGCATATTGCACGCCCTCAACATAAGTACCATTACTGTTGACGATTCCACATTTCAACACTCGGGTATTAGTCACTAGGTTGGGCAGTGAATCAGGCTCAATCACTGCGATGATACGTAGGTCTTCGAAGCGGGGAGCGGCGGCGATATTAGCGATAGTGTCAATATAGTCGTGTTTATAAATTTCAAGCCCGCCTTCGGCCGCGTTTAAGGTGCCATTTGAGGCTAGGGCGGCGCAATCTCTGTCAGGTAAGTTATAAACAACAATTGAGACTGTAATAGGTACGCCGACACGTTTCTGAGCCAAAGCATTGTCGAAATGCTGCTCTAAACTTAGACGCCCACTGTTGATCTCTCCGCCATAGATAGCATCAATTCTGTCTAACCAAACTGCAGTCGCTTGTTGTTTAACTTGAGCCATCTTGGCTTGTAAATGAGGAGCGGACTCTAATGCCATAGATGCATCGACAAACTTGGCATAATCAGGGTTTATGTAGCTGGTGGTTCCGAGGAAGGGGTTGGCAACGTGTTGACCTGTGGCGCCATCATAGGTCACTAGAAGTTCAGTTCTGATTTGGGTATTGCTGCTACCATCGGAAACATTCAAGGTTACGGTATAAAGACCATGAGCTGCATATTGGTGGTAAGTATTAATACCCGATTGAGATGTGCCATCACCAAAGGACCATAAATAACTGAGTGCATCACCTTCTGGATCACTTGAGTTACTGGCATTAAAGGAGAGGGCTAATCCGTCATGAATGGTGTTGAAACTAGCAAGAGGAGCTTGGTTAGGCACTAGGCTTTTAATATTTAATTCAATGCTATGTTCGTCAATGACGAGTCCATCACTGACAGTTAAGGTGACGATGTAACTACCAAGGCTTGAGAATGAATGCTCTGTGTTAACACCTTCACCTAAGGTTTCATCCCCAAAATCCCAGCTGTAGGTCAATTCGTCACCATCGGCATCACGGGTCGCAGAGGCATCGAAGCTGATATCCAAACCCGATTCTATAATAGTGAAACTAGTCATTGGCGCGCTGTTATTAGCTTCTCTAGTGCAAATTTCTCCAGATATTTTGGGCGTTGAAGCAGCTTTGTTGGGGATGCCTTTCTCACCTTGAATGCCAAATGTAATCGTCTCTCCGGGTTGGATTAGATTATTCCACACTAGGTTACTGGCCAAATAGGGGCTATTACCGGAAAAGGTTGAGTTCCATGCTGATGAAACTGTGGAGCCATCTAGGTATTGCCAGCTTACTTGCCAGCCATCAATGAGAGTTTCGCCGGTGTTTTTAAGCTGTATTGCACCAACAAAACCTGTTTCCCACTCATTTTCAATAGAATAATCACACTTAACAGCTGCATTAGCTTGGAGCGTAGCCAGTAACATGCTTGTGAGCGTCACTCCCTTTATTAAGCCAGATCTCATATCAATATCCTTCAATAAGTTATTATCATCATGTGAAAAATAATTACAGCCTTTAACGTCACGGATAGTTAATTACCACACGTTATTTGTAAGCGCTTACATTCGTAAGCGTAAAAACTCCAAAAAAATCTTGATTCCAGTCTTTGTTTAGATTGCTTATATTTTTGTACCTCTCAATTCACATTTATGCAACAACTTATTTTCAGATGGTAATAATTAAAATAATATTATCATTGTGATTTCTACTCGGGTTAACCCTCTCTATTAGCTATTTAAATATGTACAGCCGACATTTTTTGGTCGCGAATATTTGGTTATGGCATTTATTTGGCGATAGAGAGTGATTAGTGAACTTATCTAATGAATATGTATAGGTTTAAATTTATTTTGTTCAAATAAGATTATTACTATCAACTGTTTGCTGTATCTTTATGTGTTTTATTAGGAGGCGAGGTGAATACATATTGGCTAAGGTGTCGAAGGGGGGATTTCTTATTTTAAGAAGTAATTTTTTATTTAAATTACTTGGCGTCAATATTGCTACGCTTGTTTTTTTTCTGTCATCCGTACAAGTTTTAAAGTAGAGGTTGGCATGTATAGTGTCGGCGTAAACAATATATATTGTGTATATAATAAATTAATATAATTAAATGATTATTTATTATAAAACATCAATAGCTCTATTATGTCGGGGGGATTGCTAGTACTTGCTGCTATTGAGGAGATTGTATAAATAGGACATCTAGTGGTTTAGTAATATTAGCCAAGGGTGGATACCTAAGCCTGTATCTTGCGTATATTCTTAGCGAATAAACGCCATCGACCCATGATCCCTGTGATTTGACGCCGTTCCAACCCCAGTGTCATTTGATAGCACCACAGCTACAATTGATATTACGCTTGTTATAGTGCAGCTGATCACTAAAACATTAATGACTATGGCTCTATCAGAAGCACTAGAGGCTGTATTCGCCTCCGAGGTACTTTGTTGTTAATTATTCATAGATGTCCTTGGAGCGGCTTCAGGAGGGGCATATCACTATCTTGTTACCACTTATCCAGGTCTGATTTTTCACAGCCATAGATTTGCGGCTTTAACTTGGCAATCGTTATGCTCAACAATCAATCGAGAAGAGTGGCGGCACATCCTGGACTCGAACTGTTATGGCATATGATGACGATTATGGCTAGCTTCTAAATTACCGACACAATTACCACACCTAGCCATCCCTGGGGTGTGGCATAAGTGTTCCAGACACAAAGTCCACAGTTTGCCATCCTTGGCCTGTGGGCATAAGTGTTCCAGACACAAAAAAGCCCACACTATGTGCAGGCTTCTTTGTTTAAATATCGTGTCTTCTATCAGCCCCCGACCAGAGTTGAACTTTATGTTCAAATAATGCCGCTGGTTTTAGGAGGGGGAGGGAACTTGCATTAAACACTAGACATGAAAAAGCCGCTTGAATTTCTTCAAGCGGCTTATCATAAATTGGTGGCCCCTCACAGACTCGAACTGTGGACCTGACGATTATGAGTCGTATGCTCTAACCAACTGAGCTAAGGGGCCGACTAAAGGAAGTCGTCACTACCTAAAGCGACGAGAAGTATACGAAGTTTGAAGGCGCTTGTCACCTGTGTTTTGAAGAGAAATGCTAAATTAAATCCAACTGCTTATCTGTTAATCGATTCGCGCGAAATTTACCTGTTTTTCGGTATTATTATGAGCAGTTATTTTGTCGGGAACGGGTTGTGATTGTGCCTTGATCACTTTTTCATCATTTATTTTTTGGGGAACGGTCGATTTAATTCTAAATTTACTCTTTAATTTTACCTTCAACTTCAAACTTTTGGACTTAACCTCTGAGTTAGCTCTTAGTATGAGGGGGGCTTATTTGAATATGACTTAATTTGAATGTCCTTAATCTTGGACGATTTAATTTAATGGGAGTTAATTTAGTAAGGGGAGGCTGCGTTTTTTGAGAGAGGGGATTGAGGAAGTAATGAGGGAAACAAAAAGCCCCACCATAAATGGCAGGGCTTTCGAGTTTTCAGTTAGCTAATGCTTAACCTCGGCTCTTACTCATCAAGGAAAGACTTGAGGATTTCTGAGCGAGAAGGGTGACGTAGTTTACGCAGCGCCTTAGCTTCAATTTGACGAATACGCTCACGGGTTACGTCAAACTGCTTACCAACCTCTTCGAGAGTATGGTCGGTGTTCATGTCGATACCGAAACGCATACGCAATACCTTAGCTTCACGGGCCGTTAGACCTGCTAATACTTCGTGAGTTGCGTTTCGTAGGCTCTCGCCTGTTGCTGAGTCCAAAGGCAGTTCGAGAGTGGTATCCTCGATGAAATCACCTAAGTGCGAATCTTCGTCATCACCGATAGGTGTTTCCATTGAGATAGGCTCTTTGGCAATCTTAAGTACCTTACGGATCTTATCTTCAGGCATCAGCATACGCTCAGCCAGCTCTTCAGGAGTCGGCTCGCGGCCCATTTCCTGTAGCATCTGACGAGAAATACGGTTCAACTTGTTAATTGTCTCAATCATATGCACTGGGATACGAATCGTTCTTGCCTGATCGGCAATTGAGCGAGTGATCGCCTGACGGATCCACCAAGTAGCGTAGGTTGAGAACTTATAACCACGACGATATTCGAACTTATCAACCGCTTTCATCAAGCCGATGTTACCTTCCTGAATAAGATCCAGGAACTGCAAACCACGGTTGGTGTACTTTTTAGCGATAGAGATAACCAGACGTAAGTTAGCTTCTACCATCTCTTTCTTAGCGCGACGAGCCTTAGCTTCACCGATCGACATACGACGGTTGATGTCTTTGATAGACGCAATCGCGAGTCCGGTTTCTTTCTCGATAATATCGAGCTTGAAGCGACAACGACGAACGTCAGGCTCGATCATCTTTAAACCTTCAGCATAAGGTTTCTTAGAGGCGAGTTCGGTGTCAAACCAGGCTATGCTGCTTTCGTCGGCGGTATAGCCCTTAACGAAGTTTTTCTTAGGCATCTTAGCTTGTTCGACACAGAGCTTCATGATCAAACGTTCTTGAACACGGACCTTATCCATGGTGGCACGCATGTTCTTGACTAAGCGGTCGAACTGCTTAGGCATGAGACGGAATTCTTTAAATAATTCACCAATCTCAAACAGGGCAACGGTTGCTTCAGGATGGCCACGACCTTTGTCTGCGATGATCTTCAGCGTGTTCTCATGTACTTCTCTTAGCTGAGTGAAGCGCTCTTTAGATTCTTCAGGATCCGGTCCTTTTGGACCTTCCTCTTCTTCATCTTCATCATCATCCTTCGAGTCATCCTTTGAGTCATCTTTGTCGCGCTCACTTTGTGACAAATCTGAACCAATGTGAGTAGCCGTTGGGGCAATATCAGCGGCATTAGGGTCGATAAAACCTGAGATGATATCGGATAGACGAACTTCTTCGGCTTCATAGCGATCGAACTGATCGAGGATCGAGGCAATCGCTGGAGGGTACTCAGCGACCGATGCTTGAACGGTATAAATTCCTTCTTCGATACGTTTAGCGATAACGATCTCGCCTTCACGGGTAAGAAGTTCAACAGTACCCATTTCACGCATATACATGCGGACTGGATCTGTTGTACGACCAAGCTCGGCCTCTACCGTTGCAAGTGCAGCGGCAGCTTCTTCTGCAGCATCATCATCTGTGCTGTCTTCTGTCATCATGATTTCATCAGCATCCGGCGCCTGTTCATAGACGCGAATACCCATGTCATTAATCATCTGGACAATATCTTCGATCTGGTCTGCATCGACCATATCAGCAGGCAAGTGATCATTCACTTCTGCATAGGTTAAGTAGCCTTGCTCTTTACCTTTAGCTAGCAACAATTTAAGTTGCGACTGAGGAGTGTGCTCCATAGATATCATCCAAGTTGGGTAACGGTTAAAACGACGGGCAATAATTTATCGCCACGCAAATCGTCGATTATAGCCTTGTGTGCTTCCGTGTGCTAGTACAAGTACTTAGTTTTAAGACATAAAAGGTCTTAATTCAGCCCTTGTATTACTGTGATCAGCTTGCTTAGCTGAATCCTTTCTTCTTTAGTATGGTTCTGTTTTAGACTCAATTCCTGATATCGTTGCTCAATATATTGGTTATTGAGCCAGATCAGGGTTTTTCTAAACTCTTGCTGCAAGTTTTCATCCGCCACTTGATGTTCCCAGCGGGTCAGTTTTTTTAGGGTGCTTAATTGCGGAGCATCCCTGTACTGTTCAAGTAGTTGTGCGCTGTTTTTAACTTGTACACGAGTAATGTCTAGCAAGTGGATCAGCAAATCTACGCCGGCCATCTTGATGTGTTTCAGCGCTGGCTGCACGGGCAGTCCTTCACCTAACATAGGATGTTGTACTAGCAATGCGATGGCTAATCGTAATGGGGTTCCTCGTCCTTTTAACGCTTTATTTTGAAGAGTGTGACCCTGCTTTTTAGAGGAGAATCCCAACTTTCTTCTTAATTCATCCGCACCGTTCATTCCAAGTTTATAGGCTAGGTTTTCCAGCAGTAAACTTTGTAGAACTGTGTCTTGTACTTTCTCAATCAAACTAATGGCTTGCTTGGCTAATGTCCCTTTATCGGCGCCATGGCGCTTGGCTAAAGTCTCAAAAAGAAACTCGGGGAGTGCTTTGGCATCATCAATCTGACTTTCGAATGCTTCTTTTCCTACCTGACGAACCATGGTATCTGGATCTTCACCTTGAGGCAGGAACATAAATTTAACTTGGTTGCCGGGTTTTAGCAGTGGCAATGCGGTTTCTAATGCGCGCCATGCGGCTTCTACTCCGGCTCTGTCACCGTCGTAACAACAGATGACCTCTTTAGCGCTACGCAATAAGAGTTGAAATTGCTCTGCTGTGGTTGCAGTACCGAGAGAGGCTACTGCGTAGTCAACATCAAACTGTGCTAGTGCGACCACGTCCATATAGCCTTCGACTATAAGTACTCGCTGGGGATCTCTGTGGCGCTGTTTAAGCTCATAGAGTCCATATAACTCATAGCCCTTATGAAATATGGGCGTTTCCGGAGAATTCAAGTATTTGGGAGTACCATCACCTAAAACTCTTCCACCGAAACCAATAACTCGGCCTCGTCTGTCACGAATAGGGAACATTAACCGGTCGCGAAATCGATCGTAACGTCTGCCGCTATCGTTCTCTATCACCATTCCCGCAGTGAGTAGCTTATCTTGGGAATCCTGACTCTGTCGGTAGCGACTGAGTAAACCATCCCAACCCTCTGGTGCGAATCCGATGTTGAAGTCTGCTATCACTTTTTCGGATAAGCCACGATGCTCCAGATAATCAAGCACCTTTTGTTTGTCTTTATCTTGTCTAAGTTGGCTCTGAAAATGTCGGCTTGCTTCTTCCATCAATTGATACAAGTCGCGGCTCAATCCCTCGTCGCGTTTCTTACCTGTACCTTGTTCCCGTGGCACTTCGAGACCCAGCTGTCCTGCTAGTTCTTCTATAGCATCGATAAAATCGAGACGGTCGTATTCCATAACGAAGTCGATGACATTGCCATGGGCACCACAGCCGAAACAATGGTAGAACTGCTTATCTCTACTGACGGTAAAAGAAGGTGATTTTTCACTATGAAACGGACAACAGGCAGAGTGGTTTTTACCCGCCTTTTTTAGGGGCACCTTAGCGTCGATCTGGTCGACAATATCGATGCGAGCTACTAGCTCATTGATAAAATCACGAGGTATCGCCATTAGCTTGGTAAATGCCGCCTTTATCTACGTGAAATCAAAATAGAGAGAATCTAAAACAAACAAGCCGTGCAAGAGCACGGCTTATTTACGCATTATCCTTAAATTACTTAAGTTTAGCTCTGATCATAGCGCCTATTGCCGCCATATCAGCTCTGCCTAAGACTTTAGGTTTTAATGCGCCCATTACTTTGCCCATATCCGCCATGGAGGATGCGCCCATCTCTTGGATGCTTGCATCAACTAAAACGGCAATTTCCTCTTCAGTAAGAGGCTGAGGCAGGAAGACTTCAAGAACCTTGATCTCTTCTGCTTCAATTGCTGCTAGTTCGTCACGTCCGGCTGCAGCATATTGTGCAATCGAATCACGACGCTGTTTAACCATTTTGGTTAAGACAGCTATAGCTTGGTCGTCAGTTAGAGTTTCGCGGGTGTCCACTTCAATCTGTTTGACGGCGGCTAGCGCCATACGGATAGTCATCAAGCGTACCTTAGCTTTGGCACGCATGGCGTCTATCATTTGGCTTTTTAGCTGATCAACTAGGCTCATAATAGATTAGTATAAACGTACGCGACGAGCGTTTTCACGAGAAAGCTTCTTTGCAAGACGCTTAACTGCAGCGGCTTTAGCACGCTTACGTGCAGTTGTTGGCTTCTCGTAATACTCACGAGCGCGCACATCAGCTAAGATTCCAGCTTTTTCACAAGAGCGCTTAAAACGACGTAGAGCTACGTCAAATGGTTCGTTTTCGCGTACTTTAATTATTGGCATACGCCATCACCCCTTAGGTGTAGTTTGTAATGGGTCAATAATTAGACCCAAGTTTATTTAAAAATGGTGCGGAATTCTATACCGACTTGAGTCTGTTTGTAAAGCAAATTCCGCGATCATATCCTAGATCTTTTCACTATTTCGATCCTATCTTTGATCTCTGTTAGATCATGTTGGGGATATTCCACGCGTACCCGCTAATGCTGGCCGTAATTGATGAAATTCTCAGGACGACCAAAATCAGCGACAAGTCTATTGGTATAATTAAAGCACAGCAGGTAGAATTAGCAGCCTTTTATGACACTTTGACGGGATACGATGCGGGTTTTAGGTATTGAAACATCTTGCGATGAAACAGGAATAGCCGTTTATGATGACGAGCTGGGCCTGTTATCTCACACACTATATAGCCAGGTAAAGTTACATGCCGATTACGGCGGGGTTGTGCCTGAGCTGGCATCTCGAGATCATGTAAGAAAAGTTGTGCCCTTGATCAAGCAGGCACTTGCCGATGCTAACAGCACAATGGATGACATCGACGGGGTCGCTTATACCACAGGTCCTGGCTTGGTTGGTGCCTTATTAGTCGGTGCCTGTGTGGGTCGATCATTAGCCTATTCATGGGACAAGCCTGCCGTAGGTGTACATCATATGGAAGGCCACCTCTTAGCGCCTATGCTAGAGGACAATGTGCCTGAGTATCCTTTTCTAGCGCTGTTAGTATCCGGCGGACATACCATGATGGTGGCCGTTGAAGGTATTGGACAATATGAAGTGCTTGGCGAGTCTGTTGACGATGCAGCAGGTGAAGCATTCGATAAAACTGCGAAACTTATGGGGCTAGATTACCCAGGTGGGCCAAGGTTAGCTAAGCTGGCTGAGAAAGGTGAGACTGGCCACTACCGTTTCCCTCGTCCTATGACGGATAAGCCAGGCTTAAATTTCAGTTTTTCTGGTTTGAAGACCTTTGCCGCTAATACTATCGCCAAAGAGCCGGATGATGAACAGACCCGAGCTAATATCGCCTTAGCCTTCGAAGAAGCGGTTGTTGATACACTCTCTATCAAGTGTCGCCGTGCGCTAAAACAAACTGACTATACTCGTTTAGTGATTGCCGGAGGAGTGAGCGCAAATTCACGCCTGCGCACCTCGCTAGCCGAGATGATGAAAAATCTAGGTGGGGAAGTCTTCTATCCTAGAGGCGAGTTCTGTACCGATAATGGTGCCATGATCGCCTATGCAGGCTTGCAGAGATTGAAGGCCGGTCACACAGAGGACTTAGGTGTCAAAGGTATGCCTCGTTGGCCCCTAGACTCGCTGCCTCCGCTCTAGGCTCTTAAGCTAGGAGCTGTAAGTGTGATAAGCACTAAAACACCTGACTTGCTGATGCAAACAGGTGTTTTTTTATGTTTGGAGGTATAGCTAGAACTTAGAACTTAGGTTTTATCTTTCTTCTTGCGGGACACCTTAGATTCTTCGCCTTTTAATAGTCGGTGAATATTATCTTTGTGCCTGATGACTATTAATGCTGAGAGCATGGAAACCGGGATGATAAATCTGTCATCTAGGTACCAGGTGTAGGCGGGGGCCAGCATGGCAGTGATAATCGCAGCGAGTGAGGAGTATCGGCTGATTAATACCATGACTATCCAGGTGGTTATCAAAGCAAGGGCGAAGTCATTACCGATAGGGGCCATGGCGCCGAATGCGGTTGCGACTCCTTTTCCACCCTTGAATTTAAAGAAGACAGGAAATATATGGCCAACGCAGGCGGAGACGGCAATAAGGCCCAGTGAGACTGGGTCGACACCTATACGGAAGGCGAGATAGGCGGGGATGGCGCCTTTGAGCATGTCAAACAAGAGCACCATAGCAGCGGAGCTGGCTCCGCCAATGCGCAGGACATTGGTCGCCCCAGGATTACCAGAGCCTTGTGTGCGAGGGTCGGGCAGTCCACGCATTTGACAAACGAGCACGGCACTGGAAATTGAGCCAGCCAGATAGGCGGTCAACATCATTACCAGAGTGAGTACTGTTATGGTCAAATTGGTTTCCTTATCCGTCTTAAGGTATCATCGCGCCACAATATTTATCAGTGCCAAAGCTTAATTGCAACTTTCTATCTTATCTGCTTTGCCTGAGAGGTAAAATCCTTCTACAGGGCGTTATCCTACTTGGGATTTGTACCGTTAGAAAGAGGCATCTAGCAAAATAATAGATAAGATTGGCATTATATCTTTTTTATCCGTTAACGCTTATCAGACCTTATGGCCTGATTGGCGAAAATGTGCCCTCATCGATGAGGAACGAGTCTGGTTTTGGAGAAATCATGGACAGAGTATTAATACGACAGTTAAAAATAGAAACTGTTATCGGGATCTATGAGTGGGAAAAGAAGATCCATCAGAACTTGTTGATTGATTTGGATATGGCTTGGGATAATAAGCCAGCGGCGGATACCGATGATTATCAGTATGCCTTGTGTTATGAGACGGTATCGAATCGACTAATCGCCTTGATAACCGAAAAGCCAATTGAACTCATCGAAACCGTAGCCGAGATGATCGCTAGCTGCTTAATGGATGAATTTAATGTGCCTTGGGTAAAGGTGACTGTGATGAAGCCGGGCGCTGTGCCTACTGCGGCTGCTGTTGGTGTTGAGATTGAGCGAGGTTATTGTTAGATGTTATCGCGTGTCTATATCAGCTTAGGCAGTAATATCGAGCCTGAGCGCTACCTTAAGTCTGGATTAAATGATCTTAGTTCTCATTTTGGCCAGCTGCTGCTCTCCTCTGTGTATGAAAGTGAAGCCGTTGGATTTGAAGGCAGTAACTTTTTAAATATGGTGGTTGGCGTCGATACCGATTTGAGCATAAGTGAGCTAGTGTCCTTGTTTAAGCAGATAGAACAAGACAATGGCCGTCTGGTAGGGGCTAAAAAGTTTGCTTCTAGGACATTGGATCTGGATCTCTTACTCTATGATGACATGGCAACACTCGATCCTGTCGAGCTGCCGAGAGCTGAAATCTTAACCAATGCCTTCGTGCTATGGCCTATGGCTGAGCTGGCACCTGATTTAGTTCATCCTTTGGTAGATATTAGCTATCAAACCCTGTGGGATGAATATGATAAAAATCAGCAAAGACTTTGGCCGATCCCATTTAGCTGGACTCAGGTCCAGGCAGATGAAGCCTCAATGATTAACTCACTCTAAGTACAATTTTGGCTCTCACCTAAGCTGATATTTCAGTGCAAGGGGGATTCATAAAACAGGAAATATGCATGGACACATTTCAGGTCATAGTATTAGCCTTAATTCAGGGCTTGACCGAATTTTTACCCATCTCAAGCTCGGCGCATCTTATCTTGCCTGCGCAACTTCTTGGCTGGGAAGATCAAGGTTTGTCTTTCGATGTCGCGGTCAATACCGGTTCTTTGTGCGCCGTTATCATCTATTTCAGGCGTGAGTTGTGGTCTATGTTTAAGGCTTGGGGCGGCAGCATTTTCAAGGGTGAGCACAATGATGAGAGCAAGCTGGCCTGGTGGATCATACTGGCGACTATTCCAGCTGTGATCGTCGGCTTTGCTGCTAAAGATTTTATAGCCACTCATCTGCGAAATATTGAGGTGGTGGCGACGACAACTATCGTGTTCGGTCTCTTACTGTGGTGGGCCGATAGAATGACCAGCAAGGGACTGACAGAGTTTCAAGTGGGTTGGAAGAAGGCGTTGATCATAGGCGTAGCTCAAGCCATGGCGTTGATCCCTGGAACATCCCGTTCAGGTGCGACCATTACGGCGGCTTTGATGCTGGGACTTGGCCGTGAGGCCGCGGCGCGCTTCTCATTTTTGATGTCGGTACCCATCAGTTTAGGTGCAGCCATTCTGGTGACTAAAGATCTGCTATCCAGTGGTGAGGTGATAGATTATCAGGCCCTGACTCTGGGCATTGTGGTTTCTTTCCTCGCCGCTTATGCCTGTATTCATGTATTTTTAAAATTGGTCAGCCGAATTGGAATGACCCCCTTTGTCGTTTATCGTCTGGCACTGGGCGCACTCTTGTGTGTGTTTATATTCGCTTAATTATTTTCAGGTGTGACTTGCTCAACCAGTAGAAAGTCACAGCTTCATTGTTAAAGAGACATTATGAAAAGTATTTATCTATGCCCCGTGTGTAATCAGCCTCTGTTGATCCATGAGGAATCTCAAGGGTTACACTGTAGTAATAAGCATCATTTCGATAAGAGTGATAAGGGTTACTGGGTATTTAGTTTGCCAAAGAAACCTAAATTAGATTCAAGGCAGGTGATGCGCGGTAAGCGTTTCTTACTCGAGTCCGGTGTATTCTCTCCCCTGGTGGACACATTAGCCGAGATGCTCAAACCTGAGCTAGCGCATATAGCATCAGATGAGGCAATTGCGCATCTGGAATATGATTGTGGCGAAGGTTACTATCTTAGGGCGATAAAGTCGGCCCTCAGTGAACCGCTACAGCAAGCTGGGATTAAGCTAGAGCAGCATGGGATCAATGAAGCGGAGAATGCACTCTTCTCGGCGGCTAAGATCGACTCAGAAGCTGACTCTGATAATGCTACAGGTTCAGATTCTGGAACTGCCAGCGACGCTAGTAGTGACTCTAGTAATGAATCTGCGAGTGACTCAAGTGCTAACACAGAAGCTGAAGAAAAAAGTACCTTGATTGTCAGTAGCCTAAGGGCGCTTCCTTTCGCTGATGCCAGCTTCGACCTGATCACTCTTATTGATAAGCAGCTCAAGGGCAAAGAGCCGCTACGTGTGCTCAAGCAAGCTGGTTACCTTTTGCAGGTATCTCCCGCTCCTAGGCATCTCTGGCAGTTAAAAGGCTATATCTATCCTGATATGAAAGAGAAAGAGCTGCAATCGAGCGAAGTGAATGGCCTTGAGTTATTAGACACTCAGAGAGTAACGTTTAAGCTAGATGCTGACGGCGAGCAAGCCTTGACGCTGCTGGAAATGACGCCTTATGCGTGGCGGGCTAATGATAAAATTCGTAAGAAGATTGCCTCTGGCAACTTCGAAGGCTTAGAGATTGACTTTATTGTCACCCTGTCGAAGAAAATATAAGCTTAACGTTTGAGATTAACCTTGGCTGAATAGTTTTTGCTTTAAATTCGCTTTGTGCTCGATAGGGCTAGGATTTAGTGGCTACTGAGGTTAATCTTTGAGCTTGATGTCGGTATTTGAGTTATCTACTGGTCATATATTGATTGGATATATGGATTGGTATTAGTCGTCGATGCATTCGATTTGATAGTAGAGAAGAAAAGGAAATAGAGATACCTATGATGAGAATATTGCTGTTGTTCATCTTAAGTGTAATTCCAGGCATTAGTTTGGCCAATGTCTACGATCTGCCGGAAAAAGGCAGTAGTCTCATCGGCGAACTTCAGGAGCACCTGGTACTGAAGGGGGATTATTTTCAGACGATTTCCAAACAGTACAATGTTGGTATTCTGGAGCTAATGGAATCAAATCCTGGTGTTGACCCATTTTTACCTACTCCTGGCACTAAACTCATTATACCGACTCAGATGTTGCTTCCCGACGTACCAAGAAAAGGGATAGTGCTCAATCTACCGGAATTGAGACTCTACTACTTTTCTAAAAATGGTAAGCAAGTCCATGTATTTCCTGTGGGTATCGGCCGTGTAGGCCGTGAAACTCCCGAGATGGTCACTAAGATTAAGGCCAGAATTCCTAATCCAAGTTGGACGCCTCCGGCGAGTATTCGCAAGGAGCATCTGGAACGCGGTGAAATCCTGCCTCCTGTGGTAGCGGCTGGACCGGATAACCCATTGGGTAACTATGCCATGCAGCTTTCTTATGGTGATGGTAGTTACTTGATCCACGGTACGAACAAAGACTTTGGTATCGGCATGCGTGTTAGCTCAGGTTGTGTTCGTCTCAATCCGGATGATATCGAGTGGCTGTTTAATCAGACTAAGTATGGCGATCCTGTGCGGGTGATCAATCAGACGGTTAAGATCTCTACCGAGCCAGATGGACGTCACATCATAGAGGTGCATTCGGCTTTATCTAAGTCTGACTCAGATATACAGCAAGAAAAACCGGTGACTATGACTGCGGCTATCGTTAACTTTATTAGCCAGGAAGGCATAGATAGTTTTAAGGCTAATGATGCACTGCTGGCACAAAATGGTTTACCTGTGAATATAGAGCTGCCAGAGCCCAGCCTAAGCGAGTAACTGACTAATCGCACTGTGTCTGCCGTAATAGACCAGTATGAAGATAGCGTCCCTAGAGGGCGCTTTTTTGTGGGCGGAATTTATAGAAGTTTGAGGTATGAAAGTGTTAAGCGATAAGTGATAAATTAACAGGGACTGGAATGTACTTCGTCTTACTGATTTTCAGTTTTACTGGTGCTTAGAGCTGCTTGGATTTGTTTTTTTGGGGGGGAGTTAGCTTGAGACTTGGGAGGGAAGAACATATCGGCAACACATATGTGTTGCCGATACAGACAAATTACTTCTTGTAAGAAGAAGCAACGTTGTCTATGCGACTGTTAGCACGCATTGCTTCAGCTTGTGCGTCCATAGCAGCCGCTTTTGCATCTTTAACGTCTGCAGAAAGAGCACCTTGCTCAGACTTCAGAGAGCTAACTTCAGAAGACAGTTGATCAACCTTGTTACCTAGGTTAGAAATGCTTTCTTCTAGAGCTGTAGTGTTTGCACAGCCACCTAGTAGGGCAGTCATTGCTACACCAGCAATCATCAGTACTTTTTTGTTCATTGGGGAATCCCTTTAAATAGGTTGAATAGATATGAAGCAGTTGTACCATACAACTGCAACCAAGATATTATGTCATAGCTAATTTATATTGCTATGATTTTTAACTCTAAGGCCTGAATACCTTAACTAATTTACTATTAAACACAAGTTGGGCGCTTAAATTGTGAGCGGTCAATGTGGTGTTATAATAATCTAGTGATAAAAATCTACTTGCCTGAGCGCTATTCTGAAGAATTCCTATTTAAGTTATTTTTCACTTCAGAGACAATTTCGATACGCTTTATTTGTAATTGTTGCTTTATCTCAGCCCCTTTAAAACCGGCGTCTATGATAGGTTTTACCGCAACAGAGTTAGCGGCTTCGAAGACATGCTTAAAGTAGCTAGCTTGGGGGTAAGCTTCACTTTCTAACCCTAGCCTTCCCCTAGCATCGGCTTCACAGGCTAGCGCTATCTGTTCGAGACGTTGAGGTTTACGCCACAAGTCGGCCTTATTGAACATCTTGATCAGTGTGTCTGGACGCAGCTGGTCGATATTATGAATATTTTGGTGTAGGTCACTGACTAGCAGTGCCAAATCTCGATATTCATTGGGCACTTTTATTCGTGCACATAGGGCCTTGATTGGCGCTAAGCCTTTCTGTCCATGACCATGATGCTTAGGTAGGTCTTCTTTCGGGCTCAGGGCTTTACCTAGGTCGTGGACTAGGGCAGCGAATCGTACCGAGTTATCTTTGGTGAGCTTAGCGGCTTGCTCGAGTACCATAAGGGTATGTATGCCAGTATCTATCTCTGGGTGCCACTGTGCTGGTTGAGGCACACCGAAGAGGGCATGTATCTCGGGGAAAAGAACCTTTAGAGCGCCACATTGCTTGAGTACATGGATAAATATCTGCGGGTTGTCAGTACTCAGGGCCTTGTTCAGTTCCAGAAAGACTCTTTCGGCTGTTAAAGCTTCTAATTCACCGCTTCGACTTATGTTAGCCATCATGGTGAGGGTTTCATCGGCAATGGTGAAACCTTGGGCATGGAATCTTGCGGCGAATCTAGCGACTCTGAGGACTCTTAACGGGTCTTCAATAAAGGCATCGGACACATGTCTTAGCAGCTTGTTATTTAGGTCGTTAACGCCGCCATAAGGATCATATAGATTTCCGTCATCATCTTGGGCTATGGCATTGATGGTGAGATCCCGGCGCAGTAAGTCTTGCTCTAGGGTAACATCAGCGCTGGCGTGACAGGTGAAGCCTCCGTAGCCTGACCCTGTCTTTCTTTCTGTTCTGGCTAAGGCATATTCTTGTTGGGTATCTGGGTGTAAAAAAACTGGGAAGTCTTTGCCAACCTGATGAAAGCCTTTGGCTAGCATCTGCTCTTGTGTGGCACCGACCACCATATAATCCCTGTCTTTGATAGGGAGCTTGAGTAAGCTATCGCGGACCGCGCCGCCAACGAGGTAAATTTTCACAATTTAAATCACAGTTTTTATGTATGGATCAGATGGAGTAAATCTTAACACGCATTTGCTTGGAGTTACTTATAAGATGCTATCTGCCTCAATGTCTCTTAGGGCCTTTAATTACGGTCTTTTTATCGATTTTGTTAAGCATTTTTTGACAAGGTGAGCGGTTAGCTTTAGTTTGAACTGTTTTTTGTATTTTATAACCGATAAGTACAGGTTGAGGATTGATTTCAGTATGTATAAGGCGTTTTTTGGTTTAAGCGATAACCCTTTTTCTATCGCACCTAACCCACATTATCTATTCCTTAGTGATAGGCATCGCGAGGCATTGGCTCATTTGACCTACGGGCTGGGTGAAACTGGTGGCTTTGTATTATTAACCGGCGAAGTGGGGACAGGTAAAACCACGGTTTCTCGTTGCCTGCTTAATCAACTTCCTGAAAATACCGATACCGCGTTTATTTTAAATCCATCACTGACACAGCAAGAGTTGCTGGCCACCCTTTGTGATGAACTGAGTATTGAGTATGACAAAGACCCTAGCCTGAAGCAGCTCACGGATCTTCTGAGCCAGTTCCTGCTGGCTAATCATGAGAAAGGCAGAAATACAGTCCTCATTATTGATGAAGCCCAGCATCTCAGGGCCGAAGTGTTAGAGCAGTTACGTCTGTTGACTAATCTTGAAACAGATACGAAGAAACTACTGCAAGTTATCTTAATTGGACAACCTGAATTACAACAGCTGTTGAGAAGGCAAGAGCTTCGCCAGCTAGCCCAAAGAATTACCGCTCGTTATCATCTACTTCCCCTTACGCTCGAAGAGGTGGGTCTTTATGTGCAGCACAGGCTACGAGTGGCGGGACGCCATGAACCTCTGTTTAATCCTAGCTCGATAAAGACCTTACATAAGTACAGTGGTGGCATCCCCAGATTGATTAACCTGTTATGCGAGCGAGCCCTGATGGCGGCTTATGGTCAGTCTAAAGTGCCGATAGATAAGAAAATGGTGAGGGCTGCGGCCGGTGAAGTGCTTGGTGAGGATATCAAGCAAACTAATTATCTGCTGCCCATAGCCGGTGTTGCTGTCGTTGCACTTAGTGCTTTAGTGGCCTTGTTGTTATTTAATAATGCGAATCATCGAGCGGCTGGAGCTGTGCTAGCAAGTCAGGATATACAGGTTCAGTCGCAGATAAAACCTTATCATATGGATGCCAGTCAGAAGGTACTTAATACCGCCATAGAGCAAAGCAGGGATATAGATACCGCCTACGCCAGCATCTTAGGCTTATGGAATAAGGTTCCTTACATAGGGCTATCGGCCTGTCAGTCTGCTGAGCAGCAGGGCTTGTCTTGTTTTCAGCAACAAGGTAACTGGAATTCTCTGGTTCGATTAAACTTTCCTGCGGTCGTGTACCTTGTGGATGGTCAACAAGAGGCATTCTACGGCACCGTAGTTTCCCGTCAGGGCGAACAATTACTCTTGCAACTTAATGAGCAACAGCTCTGGGTAGACAGAGATTGGTTTACCCGCCACTTTAGCGGTACGTTCGAGATTTTATGGCAGGCACCGACAGACCAACTAGGCGAGATAGATAAAGGCTCTGCTCAGTCGCAGATCCAATGGCTAGAGAATAGTCTAGCCCAGGTAGACAGCAGGACTCCTCGATTGCTTAACGACTTTGATAGTCAATTGGAAACTAAGCTTAAACACTTTCAACGGCAACACGGCTTGAGAGCAGATGCTATCGCAGGTAGCCAGACTCTGGTGCAGCTTAATCTTTATCTGAGTGCACAAGGCCCCAGATTGGTCGAAGGTCAAAGGAATTATTGATGTCTATATTACTCGACGCCGTCACTCGTGCTAATCAGCAGGACTTAGACAATAGATTAGATCCTGTGTTGACGCCAAGGGCACAATACAAGGAGTTATCAGCTAAGGGCCCTAGGGATCTGCTGATACTTTTAAGTGTTCTTATCTTAGGCTTGTTAGCTGTTATAGCATGGTTGGCTAGCGATTATCTGATGGCGAGTGAGAATAAGCTGGAGTCGTCAGAGTCAGAAATTACCCCGACTCTTAAGCAGGGCAATAATGCTAATGCTTCATTGGATCGGCAGGATTTTACTGGTATGGATGAAACCTTTGCCAGCGATAAGGCTAGTAAAGGTATTAGGCTGGCAGGAAAAGTGGCATTGCCATTAGCTAAAACCCTTCCTAAACCTGAGCCTCTTGTTATCCAAGTAGCCCCCGCAGCTTCGACTCTAGTCGCGACGGCAAAGCCAAAGGCGGCTAGTCCCAGAGATAGCGGTTATCAGCTTGAATCTGTCTCTGAGCCGATTATCCTTGGCGCTAATGCCAATCAAAAGGGTCAGGATATGCTTGCGGCGCTTAAGTTTCAGGTGAATGAAGCTGCCGAAGATTTGGGTATGGAAAACACTGCCAATACATCGAAACATTATCAGAGTGACAATAAAATGTATGCGGCGTTTAAAGATGCACTCAAAGCGGTTGAAGTTAAAAACTCACTCGCTGCGCCAATGACTGAGCCAGGTCTAGATCCGATACCGACAGCTAAGTCAGATACTATTCCCAAATATGGTCAACTACCTGCGGGTCTTCAGTTACAGGTGCCTGAATTTAATATTAAGGCACATGTGTATTCTACCGACCCTGATAATCGTTGGCTCAATGTGGATGGGGTAGAGTTACAGGAAGGTGACAGCATAGGCGGTAAGTTAGATATCGTTGAAATAAGGCCCAGAGATGTAGTGTTATCGATACAAGGCACTAAGTTTAAGGTACCGGCGATATAGGTCGTACATTAGAGCTAACAGCCTAGATGCTAGAAAACTAGAAAACTAGGAGTTAGACTGATTCAGATAATACAAACAAAAAAGAGGGCGCCAATTGGCGCCCTCTTTTTTGTCTGAACAGCTAAGTCAGCTTAGCCAAAAAACTTATATGATAGGTATAAGGTTAGTGCGTAGCCCACGCTATAACATAATAGCAGTGCCGGTACGTACTTAAGATAGCTGACGAAAGTGAGTTCTTTAACCTTGCTCATGGCTATGATGCCAGATGCAGAGCCAATAACCAGCAATGAACCACCCACACCGACCGAATAGGTCAGGCCAAGCCACTCTGGTGTATTAAGCAGAGGATCGGCTTTTAACAATGCGGCAGTAAGCGGCACGTTATCCAGTAATGCTGAACCCATACCTGTGACGAAGTTAGAGATATTTGGATCAAATTGCGCGTAGACCTGAGTGAGTAGGTCTAAGGTGCCAATCTGCTTAAGCATGCCAACTAGCAGTAAAATACCGAGGAAAAATAATAAGGTGTCATATTCAACCTGGCGAATATATTCGAGGATTTGTAGCTCCTCTTTATTACTGCGAGTGGTGTGACCAACCAAAAACATGATCGATAAACCAGTTAAGAAGGTCAGTACCGGTGGAATGCCAAACAGAACATTCAATGCCATGGTCGCCACTATGGTAGAGAAGAAGATGATGGCAATAACCACATCGACTCTTTGGAAGTCCCGCTTTATTGGTGTGGTGCTCACATGGCCTTCAGCCTTAAGAGAGAAGAGCAGGGCTAAGAGCATCACACTGACGGATGCAGGTATAAAGAGCATCATGAGTTCGGACATCTGTACATGTCCATCGAGAAAGATCATCAAGGTAGTGACATCACCTGTGATCAAGGAAACCCCGCCAGAGTTCACGGCAAAGATGATTAACACAGCCATACGGCGGCGCATCTGGCTTTCGAGTTTAAAGGTCGTTAACAAGCCCAGAGAGACCAGAGTCGCGGTAACGTTGTCACAGATAGCGGACAGTACCAGAGAGAAGAAAGCGACTTGTATCATGAGCAAGCGAACTGATACTCGTTGGGGAAATAACTTCTGTACCAGTATTTGAATCATGCCTTTCGCGTTGAGATAAGCCACGAATGTCATGGTGGACATGAGGAATAACCACAGACTCGCAATCTCGAGTAGGTTTTGGTTTAGTTCGGCTTCGATTATTTTCTCATGGCCAATATCGCCGGCAGAGATAAATAGTACAATCCATGAGATACACCCGAAAAATAGGGTGGTCTTGGTTTTGTTGATGTGGGTGACTTCTTCGAAAATAATACTTAATAGGGCTAAAACAGCGAGGGATATCAGGAATATGTTGAGCATACATCAGTTCCTACAGCAGATTTATTGTTGCCTTGTATGGGCAAACAATGTCCAGAATCAAGGTTTAATTAAGATTAGTGTGATAATCGGGCGGATTAAGCCACACAGATGTTAATAACACAAGTGTTACCCGGATCCGTTTTTAGCTGTTTTTGAGCTTGAGATCATCCTATATTGGGCTTTTAACCCTTGGATTGGGCTAGATAAGCCAAATTTTCAGCCTGATTAGTTTTATTAAACATTGTTAATCTAATTCGGCTGGTTGAGGGAAGTAAGCAAAGTTAGAAAAAGTGTGACATATATTCTTATTTTAAGATTCAGTTAGTAACCAAAAAATGGTCAATGCAATGACTCGTGTTTATGGATTTTATTTTCAACTGAATGAATAGACCTTATCACTAAGGTCACCTTTCTGACTGGGTCAAAAAATTGACAGCTCAATAAATAACCAGTATCTTGTGTTCATTATTAATACAAGATCGAGTGTTTCAGCTTCTAATCCCTGAATCCAAATAAGATCTTGAGCTGAAATTAAGTGTTATTTTTTGGGGTGCATATGAAGTTTTTATTTCGAGCCGTGTTATTGCTAGGCTCTTTAGTCTGGCTGATTATCTGTACTAAAGAGTTACTCAATCTAGGAGTGGTACAAAACCCTTCGATAGCGATGGATAATATTCAGCTGCTTATTCAAGGTGCTATAGCCCTGTTAATTTTGCGCTCTACATGGGGCTCAAAGAGAAACAGAGACAGCTTCTAGTCTTTGCCCTTAGGGAGTTTGATTGAGCTACTCGCTAATTTACTTACTTAGTTACTTCGCCATCTTAGCAAAGACGCGATGGGCGGCTGCTAGTGCCGCTTCTATCTCTTTCTCGCCGTGTGTTATAGATAGTGGAAGCAGGCTTCTGCCAACAAAGATCAGGTAATAAAAAAGGACGCTAAAAGCGTCCTTATCTGTACTAGCTTAGTTAGCTAATTCACTTATTTTAGTTACTTCGCCATCTTAGCAAAGACGCGATCGGCTGCAGCTAAAGTTGCTTCGAGTTCTTTCTCACCATGTGTTATAGATAGTGGAAGCAGGCTTCTGGCTACTTAGAGCTGGCAATAAAAAAGGACACCGAGGTGTCCTTCTATGTCTCAATTTATGTCTATTTACAGGAAATTATGACTAGTCTCTTACTTAGCCATCTTAGCAAAGACGCGATCGGCTGCAGCTAAAGTTGCTTCGAGTTCTTTCTCACCATGAGCCATCGACAGGAAGCCTGCTTCATAAGCACTTGGCGCTAAGTAAACCCCTTCATCTAACATGCCGTGATAGAAGATAGGGAACTTGTCTGCATCACACTGAGTGACTTGAGCGAATGTTGTGACCTTTTCTTCTTCGGTGAAGAACAAACCGAACATGCCACCCACATAGTTGATGGACATAGGGATGCCGTGCTTGTTCGCAGCAGCCTTGAAGCCCTCTGCGATGCGCTTAGTCTTAGCGGCTAGCTCTTCGTAGACGCCGTCTTCACAGAGTGCGTCTAATTGAGCAAGACCTGCCGACATGGCAATTGGGTTACCCGATAGAGTGCCTGCTTGATATACCGGGCCCGTAGGTGCGATAAATTGCATCACGTCTTTACGGCCACCGAATGCGCCAACTGGCATACCGCCACCGATAACTTTACCAAGAGTCGTTAGATCCGGTGTGATGCCGTAGTGGCCTTGAGCGCCGCTCTTAGATACACGGAAACCAGTCATCACTTCATCGATAACAAGCAAGGCGCCGTACTGATCACAGATAGCACGCAGACCTTCTAAGAAGCCCTTTATTGGCGGGATACAGTTCATGTTACCGGCAACAGGCTCGAGTATGATACAAGAGATCTCTTCTGGATATTGCTCGAACAACACCTTGACTGAATCAAGCTCATTATAGCTAGCTGTCAGTGTGTGCTTGGCGAAATCTTCCGGGACTCCCGGAGAGCTTGGCTGACCCAGAGTCAGAGCTCCAGATCCTGCTTTTACCAGTAAACAGTCGGCGTGGCCGTGGTAACAGCCTTCAAATTTCAAGATTTTGTCACGGTTAGTAAAACCACGTGCAAGACGAATAGCACTCATGGTCGCTTCAGTACCTGAGCTCACCATGCGAACCTGTTCTATGGAAGGCACCATCTCGATGACTTTCTCAGCCATTTTTACTTCTAGCTCAGTTGGTGCACCGAATGAGAGGCCATTCTCAACAGCGTCTAATACAGCTTGACGAATTTTCGGGTGATTATGACCTAAGATCATCGGGCCCCAAGAACCGACATAATCGATATATGCCTTACCGTCGGCATCATAGATGTATGCACCATCGGCTTTGTCGATGAAGAGTGGCGAGCCACCTACGCCATTGAAGGCGCGCACTGGCGAGTTTACACCGCCGGGAATAGTTTTTTTAGCCTGTTCAAATAGCGTTTCGGAACGGGTCATTATCAATCCTTAAAGTCAGTCGCCTGATTATAATTCGGCTTTTCGTGAGTACCAATTTACTGGACACTCATATTTTTCAAGTTGCGAGTCAACGCCGAGTGTCAGTGCAAACAGTGCCATGCGGATGAGTAGTCCATTATCGGCTTGTCTAAAGATGGCCAGATTAGGATGACTGTTAAGGTCATTGTCTAATTCATTGGCCTGCTCACGTGAGTCTCTAGGCAGCGGATGCATGATCACAGTGTTTGACTTACAATGTTGTGTGTAAATATTGTGATTAAGGCGGAACTTACCACGATACTTATTAGCTTCATCCTGTGAAGGAAAACGCTCTTCTTGAATTCGAGTCAGATAGAGTATATCAGCCTGATCTAAATTACCTTCAAGTTGATCCGTTATGGTGATTTTATGCCCTGCATTTACAATGTCATTGATCACATAGTCGGGCATAGCCAACTCTTTTGGCGAGACCAGAGTGAAACTGACATTCTTATACATGCATAACAGGCGAGATAGTGAGTGAACCGTGCGGCCAAATTTAAGATCGCCAACCATAGCGATATGCATGCCGCTAATCTTACGACCACCTTCGGCTAACTCTTTCTGTATGGTGTACAGATCCAGTAACGCCTGAGTAGGGTGTTCATTGGAGCCATCGCCACCGTTGATGACTGGCACTCGGCTACCTTGGGCAAACTCTTTGACCGAGAAGGCTTCAGGGTGACGCATAGCGATCACATCTGAATAACTCGACAGCACTCGGGCGGTATCATATAGAGATTCACCCTTAGACAATGACGAAGAGGCCATGCCCACCGTCTCATTGACCTTGCCGCCGAGCAGATTAAATGCACAACCAAAGCTGATACGGGTACGGGTACTGGGTTCAAAAAAAAGGTTACCTAAGATAGCGCCTTCAAGTACAGAGGTACGTTTCTGTCTTAATGCGTAAGGGGCCATACGGGAAGCAACATTGAATATCTGTTGAACGGCGTCCAGATCTAGCTGGTTTACCGAGAGGATATGAGATCCTTGAAACTGAGTCATCAGCCTTTATTTCCAATTTCTGGGGGGCTGTTCGACAAATATACACAGAGTCGAGAGCCCTAAAGTTATGTAGGGTGGCTGAGGCAGAACTATACCAGAAACAGCTTACTTGTGGAATATCGCAGAGGTAATTCTGGCATGATTAAATAATGGGGAGAGTGCATATCCCCTTGGTCGTGAGCCTTGCCCTATGAAGCTGGCAAGCAATAAGCTACACGGCTTATGCCTGTTTGTGTTTTCATGGTGTTGTTTATTATCCTCGAGTGGCTCAAGCTAGAAGCTAAGAGCCAAATCAAAACACCAGGCAATGTCTCAGAAAAATATTTATAGGCAAGATGATACCCCCTTAAATCTGCCCCGAATTTATCTCTTTTTGAAGTAGTGCCCAGCTAATGACACCGACGACATTATCTTTGTCATCTTGGTAGATATAGACTTCACCACGACGTTCCCGAGATAGAATTTGGTAGACTTCATTGAGCGTTGCCCTGTCGGTTACCCCCTGAATAGGGTGCTTGGTCAAGGTGCTGGCATCATCGGTGATCTGCAGCTCAAGCTGGAGCATCTGAATGTCACCTTGAGTATTTCTGACCAGTACTGAGCGACCCTCAGCTCGCTTTAATACCTCTAGCAATAACTCCTCATTATCTCTGACAATGACCAAGCGTCTATCCATCAAGGCGCGAACACCAGTTTTCATCAGTCCCTGTTTGACTGGAGAGACCTTGTAACCTAGGCCCATGATCTCTAACTGTTTATACAGCAGGGATTTGGAGTTAAACCCCTGATGCGCGACCAGGAATGCCGGGATGCTAACAAACATGGCAGGTAAAATCATCGAAGCATTGTTGGTTAACTCCAGCAGTGCGATCAGTGCCGCCAGTGGTGCACCGAGGCAAACGCCCATCATGGCCGTCATGCCTATTATGGTGTAGAGGCCGATATAGGGAGCGATAGAGGGAAAGGCTGCGGCACTGACGCTAGCCAGTATGGCGCCGAGTAGGGCGCCTATGCCAAATAGAGGACCTATGATCCCACCAGGAATACCCAGACCGAGGGCGGCAATGGTAGCAATGATTTTTCCGACGAGCAGAGCAAAGAGGAAGAGTAAACTAGGATGTTCACTTATCGCCCGCTCGATGGCAAGGTCGCCACTGCCTAAGGCTTCTGGTAGGAAGAGTCCCACCACAGTGGTGACTACACCAGCTAAGAGCAAGCGATAGATTAAGGGTTTGTTTTGTCCTTTGGCGGTGACCTTTAACAGTGAGTAGTTAAACAGAGCGGCAACACAACCAATAATGAGCCCTATGATGGCCAGAATAGGGTATTGGGACAGTGGAATATTAATGACTCCAATTTGGTCATACTCATGAATATTACCGAAGACCAGTTGGCTGGATACTGCGCCACAGATAGCCGATATCATTATTGGGAAAAAGTAATGCAGTTTATATTCCCGTAATATGACCTCGAATACGAAAAATACACCGGCAAGAGGCGCGTTAAAGGTGGCGGCTATACCCGCGGCTATACCACCGGAACACATGATACGGACACTATTGTCGGGCAGGTTAAACTTCTCAGCCAAGACACTGGCACTGACGGCTCCCAGATGTATGGCTGGACCTTCACGGCCGACGGAAAAGTTAGTGGCAAGTGCAAATAGCGCCTGAAAGAATTGGCCTGGGGCCGATTGTAGCGGAACCTTGCCATAATGCAGTTTTACTCTGTGGAGCACATAGGCGATACCCATGCGTTTATAGCGTTTAGAGCCCATTCGAGCCACTAACCAGATTAAAATTGCACCAAAGAGGGGTAAAAGCACTCGCCAGTCGTCTATGATCTCAGTAAACTTGAGTTCGCTAGTTTGGGTATAGTTGTTTAGCCAGAGGAGCAATAACCTAAAGAGAATGATGACTCCGGAGGCTATGATGGCAAATAACAGGGCTAACATACACAATTGCAGACTGAGCTTAGCTTGAGATAGCGTGTCTTGCAGATTTGTTCTCAGGTATACCTGGCATCGTGCATAGGTGTTTTTTATTCTGTTTTGCACCGGGGCCTTCCTGGTTTTCCATTGCCTACCATGATTCTGGAAGGTGAGATTATTTTACACAGTAATGATTTAAGAGGTTGTTAGTTAATGGCAAATTATCATCGTTGGCTGGATCGTATTCAAGTACTCGAACGAAAAATTCGGCCATCGAGTGTTTACTTACTGCTGCTGGTATTGATTGCTTTTGTCTTGGGAGGGATCAGTTATAATTTATGGTCTGACTATAATCGACCCAGGCAAGAGAATAACACAGAACAGCTTGGTAAATTGACTGAGCAGCTGAATATTCAGGCTCAAACCTTAGCAGCCAGAAACCTGGAGCTGGCATTGTCTAGAGAAACTAATGCTAAGATGCAGGACTTGTTCGCAGAGCAGCATGGCAAAGAGAAAGACTTGCTTAGGGAACTGGCATTTTATCGCAGTATCATGGCACCGGAGAGTATTGCCGATGGCGTAGCCATTCATGGTTTAGAGTTTCCCCCAGGTTTGTTACCGAACCAATATCGACTCAAGCTTATCCTGACACAGCTACAAAAACGTAAGCTGTCACTCAAGGGTAGAGCCGAATTTTCCTTTATTGGGCTTCAAGATGGAAAAGTCGTTGAACTGAGTTTAGGGGCACTCACAGATAATAAGAGTTTGAGTTTTAAGTTTCGATATTTTCAAGTGCTGGAGACAGCAGTTACTTTACCCCCAAGCTTTAAACTGTCAAGAATCATAGCTAAGGTCATAGTTCCATCGAGCCCGTAGGGCTAAAGGGTCTCAAACTGAAATGGAGTTTTCCGCCCTTGATCTGCTCCCCGAGGGAGATCATGCTGAGACCGAAAAAATAGTGAAACCAGTTCAATGAACGATAGAATTGATGGTAATACTTGAACAAATTGGTCAGGTATTAGATAATCCCGCACAGTAATTAGATTTAGAGGTGCTCATGACCGAACAAACTGCCGAACAAGTGACAGAAGCTGACGATGCTTTACCTATCCGATTTACCGATGCGGCTGCCTTAAAGGTAAAAACGCTTATGGATGAGGAAGAAAATGATGCATTGAAGCTACGCGTCTATGTTACGGGTGGCGGATGTTCTGGTTTTCAGTACGGCTTCACCTTCGATGAGAAGATTAACGAGGGTGATTTCACCGTCGAGAAGCAGGGAGTACAGTTAGTCGTCGATCCTATGAGCCTACAATATCTGGTTGGTGGTGAAGTCGATTACACCTCTGGTCTGGAAGGTTCACGTTTCTTCGTGAAGAACCCTAATGCGACAACAACCTGTGGTTGTGGAGCTAGCTTCTCAGTATAAGTACTTAGCTTTGCTGATAGAAAATGATTTTAAAAAAAGCCAGTTGCATTGCAACTGGCTTTTTTTTAGTTCTTTTAGCACTTTAGCTCATGATATTCATGTTTATCTTGGTATTAAAATAGGCTCTTACCTTAGGGGTAAAAGCTATCCAGACTTGAACTATGGCTAACGCAATTATGATGCCGAAGATGACGTAATCGGGCACTTTAGCCTGTAACTCACCGAGCTTAAATGTCGATGGGTTTCCGACGAGTAAGTTACCGGGATCATACAAGTAGATTGGCAGCATACTGACGAGAGCAAGCTGGAGTACCGTATAAACTTGTAGGAAATACATAGCCGTTCGCTGTCGCCCAAGTATGGCAATCACCATGATTATGGTCAGTATGCAAAACAGTTCACCTTGCTTTGCTATGAGTCCGCTAATTGAGGCGATAGTAAAGAAAGCGCACAGGGCAGCCAGCCTTTTAGGCAGAGGTGCTTTCACAACTTGTGACTCAGCTACTGACTTTTCCACTTGGACACCGTCAGTGCTTGCTGTCGTTTCAGGACATTCGCTAGTCTCTGAATCCTCTGGCCTGTTATTGCTATCTTTACCTGGGACGAAAGTTTGAGTGTCCAAGCTTTATCTCCTATCAGAGTGAGCGTTTAGTGATGCTGCTTCGGCGTGATACGCTGCTCAAGTTCATAGGGAGGGATAACGACACCTAGGTCTTCCTGTACCGGATATACGGCAACAAATAGATCATCATCTTGCATGCCTGGAACCCAACGTTCCAACCATTCAGATACTGGGATAGCGAGAGGAATACAGCTTTCCCAATCATCGACAGCCCAAGACTTAGCGGCTTCTTCGCTAGGCCACATAGGAATACAATCTTCCTCTTCCGTGGTTAGCATTACGCAGCCATCATCATCTTGAAGGGTCCATAGTATCTCTTCAGTCTTGACTTGCTCAACAAAGTAGTCATAGCGAGCTTCTGGAGTCATTTGGCTTGCATCTTTGGCACTTTTACTCATGGTATCTCTCATTTCTTGGGTTTACGCAACGTGGTAGCACGCATTTATGCGGTGATCATATCATTTCGAAGGGAGGATATAGAGTAGATTTTTATCTGGAGGAGAAAAGAATGGCAAATGAAAAAGTGCACCTACTCGAATGAGTCGAGTAGGGTGCACCCATTAATCTTAGTTAGCTTTCTTTTGTGTTGAAAAACTTATAGATAAAGCCAGCTATGATTGCGCCTGCGATAGGGGCAACCCAGAACAACCAAAGTTGTGATATTGCCCAGTCACCAACAAATAGCGCAGTACCGGTACTACGTGCCGGGTTTACTGAGGTGTTTGTAACTGGAATACTGATCAGGTGGACTAAGGTTAAGGCCAATCCGATGGCGATAGGTGCAAAGCCTTGAGGAGCTCTAACATCTGTAGCACCAAGAATGATCAGTAGGAAGAAGAGGGTCATAACCACTTCAGTTACTAAGGCTGATGTCATGTTGTAGCCACCAGGTGAATGTTCGCCATAACCATTTGAAGCGAAACCATCGGCTAAACTGAAGTCGGCGTTTCCTGATGCGATAAGGTATAAAATTCCCGCACCAGCAATACCACCAGCAACTTGAGCGACAATATAGGGGGCTAGCTCTTTTGCAGGAAAGCGACCGCCTGCCCAGAGACCGAAAGATACGGCAGGGTTAAGATGACAGCCTGATATATGGCCTATGGCAAATGCCATGGTTAACACAGTAAGACCGAAGGCGAAAGAAACACCTAATAGGCCTATGCCTACATCGGGGAAGGCTGCAGCTAAAACTGCACTACCACAACCACCGAGTACAAGCCAAAGTGTACCGATAAACTCGGCCGCCATTTTTTGAGACATGTTCATTAACAGTTCCTTTTGTTTTATTGCTCGAAATTCGCCCAAGCCGAAATTGATAACCGAGTAGCTAAAAATGGTCAACTTGAACTGAGCAAAATGAGGTTTAGGGTACTTTACGCTTTGCTAAATGAATGAGACAGAGAATTTTTTAATGTTTACAATTTATGTGATGTCAAACGTTAAGCATCGAAGCGTCAATACAGATAGATCACGATTTGTTTAGTGCAGCACTCTGAATCTGCACATAGTATGTCCTTGTGCTCGCTATAGAGCCATAGGCTTCTACCCCTGATTTAATTAAATCAGGGGTAGAAGAATGCGTGTTAAGCCGCTGGGAATAGAGAGCCTAAAACGGCTTCTCTGCTAGCGCCTGTTACTGCGGGTAAGTTACCTGGCAATCTAAGGTGGTGGCGCATGGCTAGCCAGGCGAAGGCAATGCCTTCGACCCATTGTGGGTCAATTCCCAGCTCAGATGTAGTATTCATCTTATAACTCGGCAAGAGTTTAGCCAGACGTCGCATCATCTCACTGTTAAACGCTCCACCGCCGCAGACAAACAGCTCTCCGCTCTCAGATAATGATAAGGTATCATTGGCTATGCTATGACAAGTGACATCGAGCAGAGTCGACTGGATATCAGCCTCATTCAGGTAACCAAATGCCGCGGTTTGTTGTTCGAGCCAGGCTTGATTGAACAGCTCGCGTCCGGTGCTTTTGGGGAAGCCCTGAGAGAAGTATGAGTGAGATAGCAGATGATTGAGCAGCTTTACATCTGTGGTTCCACTGGCAGCCCAGGCACCGTCTTTATCGTAGGCTTGTTGTAATGCCTGTAGGCACCAGGCATCTATCAAGGTATTTCCTGGCCCAGTATCGAAGCCTATGACTTGTCGATCATCTGCTGATGTATTTGAGGGCAGGAAGGTGATGTTAGAGATGCCGCCTATGTTGAGAATGATCCTTGGGGTGTCAGTTGTGGCGAAAATTTCCTGATGAAATGCCGGCACCAGAGGAGCACCTTGCCCGCCTAAGGCGATATCTTTACGTCTGAAATCGGCAATGACATCGATTTCAGTGACTACGGCTATGGTGTTAGGGTCGCCTATTTGTAGGGTAAATCCCATATCTAGATTGGGCATGTGTCTGATGGTTTGACCATGGCTGCCAATAGCGATCACTTGCTCTTTTGCAACTCCAGCCTTGGCGAGTAGGGCATTGACGGCCACACCGAATAATTGCCCAACACTACGATCTAGTTGGCCCAGCAGATTTATTTCGTCATTGCCCGGGAGGCAGAGGCGCTGTAGACCATTTAAGGTATGTGTCGGGATCGCTTCACTATGCTTGGCGATAAGCTTGGGGTGTTGTTCGCTGAAATCGACAAGTACTGCATCGACGCCATCCATGCTAGTTCCCGACATTAGGCCAATATAGTAGTCTCTGCTCATTGCAATTTTTCCATTATCTATCGAACAAGGAACCGGGAATATCAGTCATTCCCGGGCCAAGCTAGGGGGCTTAGTAGCGCGTTATGCTTATTGTGTCGAGGCTAGCTGATCTGCTTGTTCTGTTGAAGTTTAGCCATGATCTGCTTACTTAGAGCCAAAAACTTAGATTTTTGTGATTTGGCGATGGGCAATGATTTCGGCAGTTTGACAGTTCTTGGGTTTCTGTGGGTGCCATTGACGATAAATTCATAGTGCAGATGTGCGCCTGTGACACGTCCGGTAGAGCCTAGGGTGCCGATGATCTGTCCCTGTTTGACAGTCTCTCCTTGCCTTACCTTACGCTTATTCAGGTGCAAATATTTAGTGGTATAGGTATCGTTATGTTTAATAAAAACATAGTTACCATTGAATCGGTTATAGGCTGACTTTATCACTCGTCCTTTACCCGCGGCCTTAATTGGTGTGCCCACGGCGGCAACATAATCAACCCCTCTATGGGCTCTGACTTGACCTGTGACCGGATGTAAGCGCTTTGGATTGAAGCTGGAGCTAACATATTTGAAATCGACGGGGGAGCGCAGGAAGGCTTTGCGCATACTACGCCCATCCTCCGAGTAATAGTTACCATCGGTATAACGTACTGCAGTGTAGCGATCGCCCTGGTTACTAAATTCTGCGGCTAAGATATTACCATTCCTGAGGAACTTACCGTCGGCATATTCCTCTTCGAAGATGATGGAGAAGTTATCTCCCTTCCTGATATCCAGGGCAAAATCGATATCCCAACCAAAAATGGTGGCTAGCTGCATGATCTGGTTTGGGGTTAAATCTGCGTTCACGCCGGCATTCCAGAAGTTATTGTTAATGGTCGCGTTGGCAAATTTATTACGACTCTCAACTTCCTTATTTGAAATATGCTCGGCATAGCCCTTGTCATTTTTATCTATGACGAGGGTTGAGATTGGGGTGATGTGATAACTCAGCTGCAAAAAATTGCCGCTATCATCTTTCACTATGATGATCTCTTCGCCAGGCATGATCTTGAGTAAGTTTTTCTTCGCTCTTGGTAGCTGGGTTATCTCGTAGACATCCCGTGAGCTTAATCCAGCGCGATTAAAAAGGGCGGCTAAGGTATCACCGCTCTTTACTTTAAAATGTTTAACGTGTGTTTTTGGGGCTTGTTGGCTGTGTAATTCGTCGATGGAGCTCTCAGGCTCAGGTTTGCTTGGCGAATTTGTATCGGCAATATTTTCTTGATGATTCGCAGCTGGCGTCGGTGTGCGTATAGAAAGAGGTGTTTTCAGATGTTCTAACTTAGCAGTACTCTTATTTGACTTGGCACTGACGTCGTCATTACTCAGGTCTATGCTGCCGGAAAGTTGAGAGTTAGCATCCTTTGAGTCATGGCTGTTGCCGGAAGGTAGGATAACTATGATTAAGGTCACTAACACTAAGACACACAAGAGTATTTGATGCGCTTTTGGCAGCAATTTTAACAGCGTTATAACCTTTCCCATCGAACATTTTCCCGTTGAACTCAGTCGCAATTTTTTTGCTTATGGTGAACCCCTTAGTGTACACACTTTCAATTGTGCTGGCTAACAAGTAACATGACTCTTTATTTTGAATGAGCTCCTAGGAGTAGTTGGCGAGATGGCTGATTTAGACCAAGCATTTGCAGAGATTAAACGCGGTACCGATGAGATATTACTCGAAGCGGATCTGCTGGAAAAACTAAAAGAGGGACGTCCCTTACGTATTAAGCTTGGAGCCGATCCAACCGCGCCAGATATTCATCTTGGTCACACAGTGATCTTAAACAAGATGCGTACATTTCAGGAATTAGGTCATGAAGTGATCTTCCTGATTGGTGATTTCACCGGTATGGTTGGCGATCCTAGTGGTAAAAATAGCACTCGTCCTCCATTGACTCGCGAGCAAGTACTCGCTAACGCAGAAACCTATAAAGAGCAGGTCTATAAAATCTTAGACCCAGCAAAGACGCGCATCGAGTTTAACTCTACCTGGCTGGAACCTTTGGGTGCTGCGGGTATGATACGTCTAGCGTCTAAGCAAACGGTTGCTCGTATGATGGAGCGTGACGACTTTAAGAAGCGTTATACTTCGGGTCAGTCGATAGCTATTCATGAATTTATGTACCCCTTGCTACAGGGTTATGACTCGGTAGCCTTGGAAGCCGACGTCGAACTTGGCGGTACCGATCAGAAGTTTAACTTGCTGATGGGACGCGAATTACAGAAATCTGAAGGTCAAAAACCTCAGACTGTTATCATGATGCCATTGCTTGAAGGCCTAGACGGCGTGAAGAAGATGTCTAAGTCTGCACACAACTATATCGGTGTCAGTGAGCCTGCCGGTGAGATGTTTGGCAAGATCATGTCTATCTCAGATGTATTGATGTGGCGTTACTTCGAGCTGCTATCATTCCGCCCTCTGGGAGAGATTGAGCAGTTCAAGGCTGACATCGAGGCCGGAGCAAATCCCCGCGATATCAAGATAGCCTTAGCGAAAGAGATCATCACACGTTTCCATGATGAAGCCGCTGCCGAAGCTGCTCATCAAGAGTTCATCAACCGTTTCCAAAAGGGTGCTATCCCGGATGATATCGAAGAGGTTGAACTGAACGTGGGTGACGGTATCGCTATCGCCAACTTGCTCAAGGAATTAGGCTTCGTTAAGTCGACTTCTGATGCCATGCGTATGATCAAGCAGGGCGCGGCCAAGATAGATGGCGTAAAGATTGAAGATACACGCCTACAGCTAACCGCTGGCACCACAGGTATCTTTCAGATGGGTAAACGTAAGTTTGCCAAGGTCACCTTAGTTTAATACCAATCGGTATAAGCTTGCTAACCTCTAGGACCTAGGTTCTAGAGGTTAAAACCCTGCCTGTGTTTTCCTCGTCATTGTTAATGACTCGCTCCTAGTTCAACTTCCTCTATCCTCATCCCGGCTCTTAACGCACGCCGTGCATGTATTTCTTCAAGATAGGAGAGATGATGAGCATAAATGCCCCGAAGCCTATGCCGGTCCACATCAAGAATTCGAACAGCTGAGTATAAGTACTGGCTGCCTGAGCTATGTCTAGGTTTTGAGGATCAGATATGTCTATAGCGGCCAGTTGCCCCAAACGCATGGCTAAGGTTTCAGACAGGGCTGTAGCCAGAAACCAGACTCCCATGGAAACCCCCACCACTCGATGAATGGCCAGCTTAGTCACGGCTGACAGACCGACCGGAGATAGGCAAAGTTCACCTGTGGTGTGTAGCAGGTATGCGAGTACTAACCACCAGAGACTTATTTGTCCGGCCTCGTTTGGATATCTGGCACCAATAACTAGGGCGCCAAATCCCAGGCCTGCCTGGATTATTCCCAGACCGAACTTGACCGGAATATTGGGGTTTAATTTATGTTTATCCAGCCAGACCCATAATGCGGCGAAGGGCAGTGCCAGCAACATGATAAATCCTGCATTGAGGGAGCCAAATTGCCCAGCAGCTATCTCTATGCCCCCCAGATTCCTATCAACCACGCGATCGGCGAACAGAGTCATTGAGCCCGCCGCCTGTTCAAACAAGGCCCAAAATACTATGGTGGAGGCGATGAGTATCATTAAGACTATCGTCTGGTGCATCTCCTCCTTGGTGCCTTTCAAGACTGCATAAGCAATTAGACCAACACCTGAAACCAGTAATAGCACCTGCTGCGCGGCGAAGACCACGGGCTCATGTTGGATTATCAGCCAAAACATCGACAGGCTTAACAATGCGGCCAGATAGATGAGGTGCTCCCGGCTGAAGACCCATATTACTTTTTCACTAAGCAGCTTAGGATCGTCAGGCTCTGCTAGGCCTCTGAGGTACTTCTGTCCCTTGAGGAAGGTAAACAAGCCTATCAGCATGCCGACACCGGCGGCGCCGAAGCCATAACCCCAGCCGAAGGTTTCCCCTAGATAGACGCAAATAATTGTTGCGGCGAAGGCGCCGATATTGATGCCCATGTAGAAGATGGTGAAGCCAGATTCACGGCGGGGATCGTCCTTGTCATAGAGCTGGCCGACTAAGGTTGAGATATTTGGCTTGAGGAAACCGACGCCGACGACGATCAATGCCATGGCCAGATAAAAGATGTTGAGGGCGGCCAGATCGCGTATCTGGACGGTTTCGGACAACACAGTGCCTGCTAGTATGACGCTACCGTCATTGAGGGTGATATCGGCTATAAGTTGACTCCCAGCGTTATACTGCACCGCTTGGTGTCCTTCTACTGCCATCAGGAAGTGTCCCAGACAAAGTAAAATACCACCAAAGATGACCGCTTTGCGCATGCCTAAGTATCTATCGGCTAATAGGCCACCTATGACAGGAAGCGAATACACCAAGCCTGCATAGGAGCCTAATACTTCGAGTCCGGCACCGTCGGAAAACAGGTGATACTTAGTCAGGTAAAGCAGTAGCAGGTATTTCATGCCATAGAAGGAGAATCGCTCCCACATCTCAGTGGCGAAGCAGACATATAGCCCCTTAGGGTGACCTAAGAAGTCATCATTGAATATCTGTTCCTTGTCCGGTGAATCTTGAGCTGGATCCATGAACTTACCTCACAAGCTTGCGTTATACCGATTGGTATTAAAGCCCATTAGTTTCAAGTTTGAGTATTGGTATAAATACTAGTACATGGAGGGGATTTTAATTTTACGCAAATGAAGCTAGTGAGAAGGGATGAAAGCGAGCCCAATCAAGGTGAGTGCTGGACGTGGTAAAGATAAGCTTTAGTTTGTGCTGTGCAGAACTGAGTGGGCGGGGCTAAGCGTCTAGGCTTATGACTCTAGGTTTATGACAATGGAATCTACTGCACTGCCAATTGATCGGCCATGGTTTGATAATCCATCAGGTCTACATGTTGCTCGACCCTTTGGTTCGTCATATCTAGGTTGATTGTTGTGACCCCAGGTATTGCCAAGTCGATAATTTTACCGGGTTTACCAAATTGATCTCCAGGTCCCCTGTAGTGATAGCTGCCGATCATCACCACCAGAGAGCCTGAGTTGAACATGTGCTCTATGTTAAAGGCATATTCGAGTACGCCCTGATGGGCGCGTCTGAGAAAGTTGATGATGTGCCTGCGGCCAGTATAGGTTTTGCTTGCGGTTCTATCTTTGAAGACACTATCTCTGTCATAGAAGGCGTTTAACGCCTGATAATCGTGTTCTGTGACTGCCTGAATATACTTTACTGCCAACTGCTGTTCCAGTGGCATCTTGCCTGTGTTGGCCACCGAAGGTAAGCAGGCGAAAGCAAGTACAAGACAGAGATTGCGTAAGATCATCATAGTTAATTCTTTAAGTTTTTCTTCAAATCGAATGCCGGTAAGGACAAGTGCCATTTAATGGCAGCGAGTCGGATGCAAAGCGCCACTGTCATGGAGACTAGCATGGCATGCATATTATCGGCACCTAAGTAGAGACTCACACTGTAACAGATCCCGCCTAAGATGGATGCGATAGCATAGATCTCGGTTCTCAATATCATAGGGACTTGACGGCATAATAAGTCTCGAATGATGCCTCCACCCACGCCAGTTATTAAGCCCATTACAACGGCTATCATGCCTCCTAGCTCTAGGTTCAGTGCTTTCTCGGCGCCAATGACGGTAAATAAAGCCAAGCCCAGGGCATCGGCTATGGGGAGGGTATGTTGTGGGACCTTCTTAGGTCTGCGTACCAGAATTAAGGTCAATAACACAGTGATCAAAATGACGATAATATAGTTGGGATCGCGGATCCAAAATACAGGTGTCGTTCCCAGAAGTGCATCCCGTATGCTACCGCCACCGACAGCTGTGACCGAGGCGAGTACTATGACTCCGAAAGGGTCCATGCGATGTCGCCCAGCCGCTAGCGCCCCTGAGAGGGCAAAAACGGCGGTGCCACAGAGATCGAAGAAGTAGATCCACTCCATCATTGGTCCATCTCTTGCAGGTGTAAATTAAGGGCATCGACCGAGATGCGGATCTCAATCACGGACAGCAGCAGTGAATAAAGCAGTAAGAGTAAACTCGAGCCGAAGATAAAAGAACCGGTTTTATTGAGTCCAATATAGATGAATATCATGCAGAGTACACATAGAGCAAAACTCATGACCCCAGCTTCTTGCATGCGCCTGATGATACTGATACGCCGACGTAGATTTTTTAATTGCTCACTTTGAACAGGCTTGCCGTCACTGCTGAGTCTTCTTATCAGGGCCGCTAGGGAAAAAAAACGGTTGGTGTAGGCTAGCAACAGCAAGGAAATTGCTGGGAATAGCAAAGCGGGAGTCGTCAAAGAAACATGAATATTGTCGAACAAATTGTATAGCCTATGTCTGAGTGTGTTGAGCTGATGATGGGAATGATACCTATGGATAAGCATATGTCTAGACTGAAGAGGCCCTTAAGTCTGTAAATAGCGCAATGCGGCCCAGATGAGTGGGATCAGGACAAGGAAGCTGAGCCAGATCGTACTCGCTGTGCTGGCCAATTTTATTGCAGCTGTGATTGCTCGGCTATCGGGTTTAGGGCCATAAATTAGCTTAGTGACCTCCACACGCTGATTGTTAAACTTCATAGGTCCTCCTAGCTCCACCTTGAGTACCGAAGCGGTTGTTGCACAGGTTTTAATGCAATTATAGAGGGGGCCATCATTAGATAATGGCTTAAATAGCAAGAGGATACTTTTAGGGCCACCTTGTATTGCCAGAGTGAAATTCCACAGCCAACTAGGGATGAAAAATAGGGCGGCGCTGAGCAGGTTAATCGGTTGACCAAAGTGCTTAAATTTAGGGTTAATCGCTGGCCAACATAGCTCAAGCGTTTTTATCATTCGAGCGGCGAGGACCAAAGGTGCGCCGCCGATACTAAAAAATAATATCGTCGATACTGTGCCGTAAACCGGTGTAGTAACCAATTTCTCTATGGTCGCCTTGCATATGCCTACACTGCTTAGTTGTTTCGTATCCCGATATAGCCACAGGGATAGCAGGTGTCTGGCACAAGTTTTGTCTTCTCTATTCAATGCCTGCTTAACCTCACCTGCGACCAGTTTAAAATTATCATCATGTAAACAAATATAGAGAATGACGAATTCGAAAAACCAGGGGAAAGCGGCGAGTTGTAATAGGAAGTAGATGATGGCCCAGAAAGGCAATATCAATAATATTGCAGCCATAGCACCGGCAATGATTTGTTGTGAAGGCGAGCGGTTACTGTGAACCACTTTTTTTGCTAACTCTTTAGCGAGTAGGCCGAACCAGACTATGGGTTGAAACTCTCTAGGTGGCGAGGCGAGGCGAGCCAGTAATAAGCTGACAAGAAGCATCATGATTCCTTGATAAAGTGAACTCTCGTTGAGCAGCTGCTGGGCAAACTCTGGAACCATGATAATGTCCTTGCTAGATTTTAGTAAATACTAATTTCTAATAAAATTGTGTATTTATAGATGTTTAAGTAAAGCCATCACCATTAAGGCCGACTGGTGACCCGCTTTAACTAGGTAAGAGTCAAAATCTACTGGAGAGTCGTTGTTGGCATTATCTGATAGTGAGCGAATGACCACAAAAGGCAGCTCAAACTGATGGCAGACTTGAGCTATGGCGGCAGCTTCCATTTCACAAGCAGCCATAGTTGGGAAATTGCTTAGCATGGTCTTAGTACGCACAGGATCGCAGATGAAGCTGTCACCGGTACAGATCAAACCTTGGATGGCCTTGATGTCATCAAGACTCGCAACCGCCTTCATAGCAGCGTCGATTAATTTTTTATCGGCAAGGAAAGCGGCGGGTTGGCTGGCCATCTGGCCAATCTCATAGCCAAATGCGGTAACATCGACATCATGATGTCTGACTTCTGTGGAGATAACGATATCACCGATAGCCAGTTCATCGACGAAACCACCGGCTGAGCCTGTATTGATGACGGCATCGGGAGCATATTTCTCGATAAGTAAGGTGGTGGCGATACTAGCGGCGACTTTTCCTATGCCGGAGCGGGTGACTATCACCTCGGTGCCATCTAACGTGCCGGCGATAAACTCGATGCCCGCAATCGTCTGTGACTGTGCCGATGACATAGCAGCAATAAGATGAACAACCTCTGGCTCCATGGCGCCAATAATACCAATTTTCATTGAGTAACCTTAAATATGTATTAAGCAAAATTTGATGGTGGCTAAACTAATACCGATTTTCATTAAGTAACCGTAAATGTGTTTAGCCAAATTGAAGGTGGCTAATATAAATACCGATTTTATTGAGTAACAGTAAATGTGTTAAGCCGAATTCGATGACGGCTAAACTAATACCGATTTTCATTGAGTAACCGTAAATGTGTTAAGCCAAATTCGATGGTGGCCAAACTAATACCGATTTTCATTGAGTAACCGTAAATGTGTTAAGCCGAATTTAATAGCGGCTAATATAACATAACTTGTTAAGCAGAATTATGCAGATTGCTTTTTGACAGGCAAAAAAAAGCACATCAATCGATGTGCAAATCACAAGCAAAACCTTGTCTATACCGACTGGTATATCTCCATGGAGATAAGACCAACTGATAAGCTATATTGTTTGTCATCACTCGAAGGTATTGAGAATTCCCAGTGCGGCATCTCGCCCCTCGGCGATAGCTGTCACGACTAAATCAGATCCGCGCACCATATCACCACCGGCAAACACCTTAGGGTTGGTTGTTTGGAATGGATTATCGGCATCTTTCGGTGCCACCACACGTCCCCATTGGTCTAGGTCAACATTATGCTCTTTGAGCCAGCTAGCTGGACTGGGTTGGAAACCAAAGGCGATGATGATGGCATCCGCTTCGAGTAAGGCTTCACTGTCCTCTATGGCTTCGGCGCGGCGTCGTCCACTGGCATCGGCGGCGCCCATCTTGGTTTCAGCGCAGGTGATGCCGGTTACTTTTCCATCTTGGGTCTCGATAGATACAGGCTGTCTGTTGAAGAGGAAATTGACGCCTTCCTCTTTTGCATTTTGCACCTCGCGGCGAGAGCCTGGCATGTTGGCTTCATCACGGCGATAGGCACAAGTGACCTCTTTAGCCCCTTGGCGAATCGCGGTGCGGACACAATCCATGGCGGTATCACCACCACCGAGCACTACGACTCTCTTGCCTTCCAGGCTCAGGTAAGGAGACTGCGAATCTTGAGTCCCCATGATGTGATGGGTATTACCGATCAGATAAGGCAGTGCTTGATGGACTCCTTGGGCATCTTCACCGGGCAATCCTGCCTTCATGGCTGTGTAGGTTCCCATGCCTATGAATACTGCGTCATAGTCATTGACTAAGTCGTCGAATGGCAGGTCTTTACCTATGGTGACACCCAACTTGAATTCGATCCCCATGCCTTGCATTACTGTGCGGCGAGTCGCCATCACAGCTTTATCAAGCTTAAAAGCCGGGATACCGTAGGTAAGTAGGCCGCCAATCTCAGGGTTCTTGTCGAATACCACAGCCTGTACACCGTTGCGTGCCAGAATGTCGGCGCAGCCAAGTCCCGCAGGTCCAGCACCGACTATGGCGACTCGCTCTTTTCTGGCCACAACTTTACTCAAGTCGGGGCGCCAGCCCTGTTCGATCGCGGTATCTGTGATGTACTTTTCTACGTTACCGATAGTCACGGCGCCAAACTCTTCATTGAGAGTACAAGCGCCTTCACATAATCTGTCCTGTGGACAGACTCGGCCACAAATCTCAGGCAAGGTGTTAGTCTCATGTACTAGATCTGCCGCTTCCATTATGCGTCCCTCTTTAGCCAGTTTCAGCCAGTTAGGGATATAATTGTGCAGTGGACATTTCCATTCGCAATAGGGGTTACCACAATCGAGACAACGGTCAGATTGCTCTTTTACCTGGCTTTGAGCGAACGGCTGATAAATCTCAATAAATTGCGTGGCGCGCTTCTTTACAGGGTGCTTTATCGGATCGATACGATCGACTTCGATAAATTGAAAATCATTGCTCATATGCTTATTCCCCCCGCTGTAACGTCTAATTTTGTTTGTGTCTTTATCGGGTTATCACGTGTGATCACGATAAATTTAAAATTATTTTTCATCTTATTATTTATCCCGCGATCACTTTAAGTTCAGGTTGTTGCTGTTCGAGTCTCAATAGATCAGAGACCGGAACATTCTTAGGTTTGACTAACACGAAGCAGTCGAGCCAATTTTCGAAATCATTCAACAACATTTTCGCGTGTTCACTGCCTGTTTCGGCAAGATGCTCTTCAATTAACCCTTTGAGGTGCTGCTGATGTATGGGGGAGTCGAGTTTCTGAGTATCGACTGATTCGGTATTTACCCTGGGGTTAAAGCGACCAAAACGGTCGAAGACATAGGCGAAACCACCTGTCATGCCGGCGCCAAAGTTAACCCCTGTCTTACCCAGTACCAGAACAATTCCGCCTGTCATATATTCACAGCCGTTATCGCCCAGGCCTTCAACAACCGCTAGAGCTCCGGAGTTTCTGACAGCGAAACGTTCCCCCGCAATTCCGGAAGCAAATAATTTGCCGCCAGAAGCGCCATAGAGACAAGTGTTACCTATGATAGATGAGCGCTCGCTGAGGAAGTTGCTACCTAATGGGGGATGTATAGTGATCTTACCGCCTGACATGCCCTTACCGACGTAGTCGTTGGCATCACCACAGAGAGTTAACTCTATGCCCGGACTGTTCCAAACACCGAAGCTTTGACCTGCGCTGCCATTAAACTGCAGGCTAATAGGGGCTTTAGCTCCCTCTTTACCTACCGTTGTGGCGACAAAGCCAGACAGTGCGGCACCAACAGAGCGGTCGATATTGCCTATCTGGAAGCGAGCGGATATTGGCGTGCCTTGCTCAACGGCCTCTCTGCATTTGGCTAAGATCTCTTGGTTTAGCCTACCTATGTCAGCGGTAGGATTAAGTTCTTTCCAAGTAACAGCACTGCCCTCTGGGACTGTCGGCGTATAAAGGATGGCGCTTAGGTCCAGGCCATTTTGCTTGGGAGTGTCGCCGTCCAGTGCATGTAACCAGTCGCTGCGGCCAACTAGTTGCTCAAATTCGGTGACGCCTAGGGCTGCCATCTCTTCACGAATTTCTCTGGCAACGAACTCGAAATAGGTCATCACACGTTCAGGAAGGCCATGATAATGCTCGTTCCTGAGTAGTTTATTCTGGGTCGCTATGCCAGTGGCACAGTTGTTGAGGTGACAAATACGCAGGTATTTACACCCTAGGGCTATCATGGGCACAGTGCCGAAACCGAAGCTTTCCGCTCCTAATAAAGCCGCCTTGATAACGTCTCTGCCGGACTTTAAGCCTCCATCGACCTGAAGGCGGATCTTGTGACGCAATCCGTTTTTCACCAGAGATTGATGTACTTCGGCAAGTCCTAACTCCCAGGGGCTGCCCGCATACTTGACTGAGGTAATAGGGCTGGCACCTGTACCACCATCGTAACCTGAGATGGTGATCATATCGGCATAGGCCTTGGCCACGCCTGTGGCTATGGTGCCCACACCAGGCTCTGAAACCAACTTAACCGAGATCAGCGCCTTAGGATTTATCTGTTTAAGATCGAAAATGAGCTGGGCCAGGTCTTCAATCGAGTAAATATCATGGTGAGGTGGTGGCGATATCAAGGTCACCCCAGGTTTAGCGTTACGCAGACCTGCTATTTCGACACTGACCTTATCACCGGGCAGCTGACCGCCTTCGCCGGGTTTTGCCCCTTGAGCTATCTTGATCTGTAACACTTCGGCATTAACCAGATAATGGGCGGTGACGCCAAAGCGCCCCGAGGCTATCTGCTTGATTTTTGAGTTACCTTCGGTGTTGAATCTGCGTGGATCTTCTCCACCTTCTCCCGAATTAGAGCGGCCACCTAGCCGATTCATAGCAACGGCGAGCGCCTCATGTGCTTCAGGGCTCAGGGCGCCGATACTCATGGCCGCACTGTCAAACCTGGTATATAAATTAGTGGCTGGCTCGACACTGTCTAACTCTACTGCTGGCAGCTCACCCTTAACTTGAATGAGATCTCTCAGAGTCGCCACCGGACGCTTGTCTACCAGTTCGGTGAAGCGCTTATATGTAGGGTAATCTCTGTCTTTCAAGCAAGCTTGAAGTGTGTTGACGACATCTGGATTAAAGCTGTGATATTCGCCGCCTTCGACGTACTTCAATAAGCCGCCTTGGCTTAAGGGCTGGTGGGCCTGGAAAGCGATTTTATGAAGTTTGATCTGATCTTGCTCCAGTAGATCAAAATTCGCTCCTTCGATACGGCTTATGACGCCATTGAAACAGAGGTTAACCACATTGCTTGCTAGACCTATGGCTTCAAATTGTTGACTACAACGGTATGAGGCAATGGTGCTGATCCCCATCTTCGACATGATCTTTCTTAAACCCTTATCGATACCCTGACGGAAATTGAGCATCAATCTGCGAGTGTCGGTAATATCACGCTTCTTCGCTAGGGCGCAGATAGATTCGTAGGCCAGATAGGGGTAGATGGCTGTGGCACCGAATCCCAGTAGTACGGCAAAATGATGCGGATCTCGCGCCGTCGCAGTTTCTACCACGATATTGGTGTCACAACGTAGACTCTTGTGGACGAGTACATGCTGTATGGCTCCCACGGCCATAGCGGCAGGAATGACCTGTTTAGATTTGTCGGTGGCTCTGTCGGATAAGATGAGCAATGTGGTTCCGGTTCTAGCCAGCCTCTCGGATTCGTCACAAATTCGAGTGATTGCTTTTTCTAATCCTTCACTCAAGTCGTAGTTGAGATCTATGGTATTGGCACGATAATACATAGAGTCCAAGGCCATGAGCTGATTGAAATCACTGTAAAGTAAAACCGGTGAGTTAAACATGACACGATAGGCATGTCCCGTGGTCTCGTTAAACAGGTTCTGCTCTCTGCCGACGCATGTGGTGAGAGACATCACGTGTTTCTCTCTCAATGGGTCGATAGGTGGGTTGGTTACTTGGGCAAATTTCTGCCTAAAATAGTCGTATATAGTACGAGATTTCTTCGACAACACGGCCATAGGCGTATCGTCACCCATAGAACCTGTGGCTTCTTCTCCTTTTTGGGCAAGTACCCAGATGACGTCTTGTAACTCTTCACGGGAATAGCCAAATTGCTTGTGGTACTGAAGGAGTTGATCATCGCTAAATTCACTTACTCCCTGAGCATCATTGGGCAGATCTTCGGCAGGTGTAAGGGTTCGACTGTTTTTGGCCATCCATTCTTTGTATGGGTGGCGACGTTTAAGGTCGTTATCGATCTCAAATGAAGAATACAGCTGGCCATTGAGTGTATCGAGAACCAGTAGCTCGCCAGGACCGACGCGCCCCTTTTCGACAACTTCGTCGGGGGCGTAGTCCCATATACCGACCTCAGATGCCAAGGTGAGTATTCTATCTTTGGTGATCACATAGCGTGACGGGCGCAAGCCATTACGGTCTACAGCACAGGCTACATGTCTACCATTTGTCATTACGATCCCCGCAGGACCATCCCAAGGCTCCATATGCATGGAGTTGAAGTCGTAGAAGGCCTTGAGCTCTTCATCCATTTCAGGATTACTTTGCCATGCTGGTGGAATCAATAGGCGCATTGCCCTATATAGGTCCATACCGCCGGCGAGTAACATCTCTAGCATGTTATCTAGGGAAGAGGAGTCAGATCCCGTTTCATTGACGAAGGGAGCGGCTTGCTGAAGATCAGGCAAGAGAGGCGCATTGAACTTGTAGGCTCGTGCTTTTGCCCATTGACGGTTACAGGTTATGGTGTTGATTTCACCATTATGGGCCAGATATCTAAAAGGCTGAGCCAAGGGCCATTTAGGTGAAGTATTGGTTGAGAATCTTTGGTGGAAGAGACAGATAGAACTTTGTAGGCGGATATCCGCTAAATCGAGATAAAATTCGGGTAGATCCACAGGCATCATCAAGCCTTTATAGACGATAACCTGACCAGAGAGACTGGCAACATAAAATTCTTTATCGTGAGTCAGTTGCTGCTCTAAACGGCGTCTGGCCATATAAAGACGACGTTCCAAATCCTTCTCCCGCCAGCCAATGGGGGAGTTAATCAGTGCCTGGTAAATTTGTGGCTGACTCGCCTTACCTATAGGTCCTAATACATCTGGATTGACGGGAACCTTTCTCCAACCGGCAACACTTAAGGTTTCTTTTTCCAGCTCGCACTCAAGCAGCTTCATGGCTTCTTGAGCTAGTTTGTCATCCTGATTAAGGAAGAACACGCCTACCGCAAATTTACGGCTCAGATGCCAATCATTTTCTGCGGCAACGGCTTCAAAAAATTTAACGGGCAGTTGCATGAGCAGCCCACAACCATCACCTGTGCGGCCGTCGGATGCAATACCACCACGGTGTTTCATACGATCCAGTCCCTGGATTGCAGTTCTTACTATTCGGTGGCTGGGTTCACCGTCCATTTGGGCTATTAGACCAAAACCACAATTGTCTCGCTCGAAACTGGGGTGATATAAGCTCATACACGACTCCATAAACTATAACTAAAATACTACTCGGGGAAATTCTTGTTATATATATGCACCCGAACCATTCAAATTACCCCTTGATAGTGCAAAGGTCAAACCAAATTATTGCATAAAATATGGTGGCTCACGCCTGTTTGATACAGGTTTGATAATGCGTTTACGTTAACGTTAACTGGCGAATGCGCTGTATAACGTTATGAATAAAAAGAATTTTAGTTTTTGATTCTTGTTTGGTTACTAAATGGTAACAAAATTAAGTTTGTATTTTATTTTATGGGAAGTGAGTTTTATTGCATGTTCAGTGAATTATTTTTGAATTTTACGTGTGAGTATTTATGCATGGTGAATGCTTTAAGTCAGGCTGACTAGCCTGTGCTGAATTTGATTTGGGTAATTTTAATTGAATTGAACTCCTTTAGAGTAAAACTTTTGACTGCCAAGAGTTTGATATAGCGCGGTGTTTGAGACGAGAGGATGAATTAAAATAATGAGATTATTTATCTGGATAATAGAGCAAATAGTGGGATTGGATCATTACGTCAATACTTTCGGTGTTGCCTGCAAGAAGCAATTTGGCGAAAAGCTTAAAAAATTAACCATAGATGCGAAATTTACCTGCCCTAATCGAGATGGCACCTTAGGCAAGGGCGGGTGTACCTATTGTAATGTGGCTTCCTTCAGCTTTGAACATGGCACTGAACTTTCTATAAGAGAGCAACTCAAGTTAGGTCGTGAGAGGGCTAGAGGCAAAACTTCAAAATATATCGCTTACTTTCAAGCTTATACCAGTACATATGATGAGTATCGAGTCTTGAAAGCTAAGTATGATGAAGCCATAAGTGATCCAGATATAGTGGGGCTTTGCGTAGGGACTCGACCAGACTGTGTGTCTGATGAAGTCATAGACTTACTCCTGGGTTATCAAAACCAAGGAATAGAAGTCTGGCTTGAGCTGGGTTTACAGTCGGCTAATGATAAGACCCTTAAGCGGATCAACAGAGGGCATACATTTAACGATTATCGAGATACAGTACTAAGAGCAAGGGCAAAAGGGATTAAAGTTTGCACCCACCTTATCCTAGGGCTGCCCGGAGAAAACCATCAAGACTACTTATCTTCTCTCGATGCCATACTCAATACTGGCGTCGATGGCCTTAAATTACATCCCTTACATATTGTTGAAGGTAGCACTATGGCCAAGGCATGGAGAAATGATCGTATCTCACTGCTAACCATAGAAGACTATGCGCTAAGTGTGGGGGAATTAATTCGTCATACGCCAAAAGATATTATATTTCACCGTGTTACTGCATATGCCAAGAAGCCCATGTTGTTAGCTCCTGACTGGTGTGCATTTCGCTGGGATGGGCTGGTAGCGATAGTAAATGACTTGAAAGCCAAAGGGGGGCAAGGGAGCTATTTGAATTTGACGGCGGATTCATTAAAAGCCGAAAATATGACAGTTAAATAGCAGGTTTAATGAATAAATGGTTAATGAAGGGTTAAAATGTGATGGTTTTTACTGACATAAGCCTCAATTAGTTGCACCTGCAATTATAGCGGGTATTATGTGTAAATCAGTCTTTAATATAGTCAAAATTTTTGAGAGGTGCCTGAAGATGGCAACAGCTGAAATAGAATCAATTTTGGATCTTAATACACTAGAGCAATACTGTAGCGCTATAGGTGCAGGAACCTTGCTGAAAAGTGTCGTGTTATTTGAACAGCTAATGCCGGAATATGTAGGCAACCTAGTTAATGCCAAAGAAGCGCAAGATAAAGATACATTATGCTCTGAAGCTCATAAATTTAAAGGAGCAGCAGGCTCTGTTGGTCTAAAGCGTATACAGCAATTTGCACAGTTACTCCAGCACGGCGAAGAAGCTGCCTGGGCTACTGAACATGATGTTTGGCTACAAGCCATCGTAGATAACGCTAGCCAAGATTTAGCTGAGCTCAAGCAATATTTAGAGTCTAAAGCGTAATCATTAAATAAGAATTTCTACCTCTTGCTAAAGCATAAGGTGAAGAAAGCCTCTATTGAGTATTAATATAGACTCAATAGAGGCTTTTTATTTTTAGGGGATAAATCCTGATCTCATAGGTAATTAGCTAGGCTTGTTCCTTGATGAACAAATCTTTTACGACAGCGGGTTCAAACCTATTACTCGCTAAGCTGGTAGCCAATATATATGCATCTGCTGGGTTCAATAGCTTCATCTCTTCTTAGCCTGTTCGGCGAGTCTCCCCGTGTACTTCAGGATTAGTGACTAATAGCATCTTTCATCTAAGAGTTAGTTATTTTTAATCCCGTCAGATTGTCGATTGCATTATTTACTACAAATGATGGGCTCTCCTAGTCAACCAATAGACCAATAGACCAATAAACAAATAGCCCCCCATCAATCTAGAACGTCAGATTTCTTGTAGCTATACCATGTATAAGACAAAACCGAGTCGATGATCTTTAGTCATCATCACTGATCACACTTAATTTGGGTTATTGCCTGAATCAAGCTAGTAAGGTCAATTTGGGATCCCAATCAGTTTCATTTCTTGTCTCTATTGCCTTTACCCAAGCATTTCTCATCTGAGCTATTATCTCTCGGGTTAGGGCTTGAATTTCTGATGTTTATTGGCACTCGGGTCTCTATTGTATTGAGACTGGCAGCCTGCTTTTTTCTGAGAATTTGACATCTGCATGAGCGATATCGGTTATGAGTGGAGGATGGCTTCAAATAATAACCAGCGATTAATGGTCTAACTCGATTGTGCTCACATTTTGAAAGCTTAGCTTAGTCGCTTTACTTGGCCAATGTGGTAAGGTCAATAGAATATTCGGATAAACATTGTTGTAGGTAATCGATTTTATGAAACACTTGCCCAGCCTAAAAAACCTTTACTATTTGGTTAACTTGCATCAAGAACAGAATTTTAATAGGGCAGCTAAGATATGCCATGTTAGCCAATCTACGCTTTCCAGTGGTATTCAAAATTTAGAAGAACAACTCGGTAATCAATTGATTGAGCGCGATCATAAGTCATTTATCTTCACCGCTGTTGGAGAGGAAGTCGTCCAGCGGTCGAGAAAATTACTGACTGATGTCGACGATCTAGTAGAGTTAGTTAAGCATCAGGGCGAACCTATGACCGGAGATATTCGCCTCGGATGTATTCCAACGATAGCGCCCTTCTTGCTGAGTAAGGTTGTTAGGCATTGTCAGAGTACCTACTCTGATTTGACGCTATTTTTGAAAGAGGATACTACAGAGCGTTTGTTAGATGCGCTGGGAAAGGGGGAGTTAGACCTGTTACTGCTGGCACTGCCTGTGGATACCAGTGGTTTTCATAGTATGAAGGTAGGGAAAGACCCATTTAAGCTTGTTGTACACGAGGAGCTGACTGATGTCATACACGAACCACTGGATTATGAATCTCTGCCGGATCAAAGTATCTTCCTGTTACAGGCTGAGCACTGTATCACCGGCCATGCCGTGACTGCCTGTCAGCTTGCTAATAGCGCTAAGGTAAATCCTTTTGCTGCTACGAGTCTGCATACTTTAGTGCAGATGGTGAACAGTAAGCTGGGGACGACTTTCTTACCTCAGATGGCAATCGATGCAGGGATCTTAAATGATACCGAGTTGAGAGTGATGCAGCCACCGGGTGAAGCCCCATACCGAGAAATAGGTCTGGTGTGGCGTCAGACATCGAGCCGAATATTAACCTTCAGAACCTTAGGCTTAGCGATTCAAAATATATTGGAACAGAGCAATCTGGCTAAATAACCGGTATCGTCATTTAGCGAGATAGCTTGATGGCGTTACTCTTGTTTATCCTTGAGCTAGATCGGATTTCGGCACCACACTGCTGACTCTCAGTAGAGTACTGTTTACCCTTGAGCTTAGTTATTGTTCTAATCTAAGCTGAATCGGATCTAGGCACAACGCTGAATACCTCTGTGGAATACTGTTTACCCTTGAGCTTAATCGGCCCCAAGCAGTTAAACTCATATTGGCTGGTATCAGTATCTATTCGGGATGCAAGAGAGCCCGATATCAACATTCTTTGGCCTAAGGGGTTACATTGATCTTGTAGTCTAGCCAAGGTATTGAGTACGTCACTGAAGAAGCTTATTTCTTGTTTCTGCACGCCTACCACAGCTGCCACTACCTGGCCACAATGAGCTGCACACTTAAACTTAGGCACAAAGCCATATTGCTCTTCAAAATATTGTCGTTGCCAGCTAAGTTGCTGACTGAATTCATAGTAGATATTAAAGCTACGGTCTTTTTGTATTCCGAATTCTAAGGGCCAATGGATTAGTACTGCATCGCCCATATATCGATAAATCTCGGCTTCATTGTTGACGACTGTGTCAGAAAGTAGGCTAAAACAGTCTTGAATTAAGCGACTAAAACGATAGTCACCCAAAGACTCGGCATGAGTCGTCGAAGCAACCATGTCTAAATAAAGAAATAATCTCTGTTCATATCTAGGTTTATGGTATTTACCCAGTCCAATATTGAGCAATACTCTAGGGCCAACTAAGAGCGCCATTTGCTCGATAAAAGCTAAACCTACTCTGACAACAACTAGATAGACGATCAAAGCCTGGAAAGAAGGACTGTAAAGAATGTGTGCGGTCAACATCTGCCTCAATGTAGACATATGGTTCTCTATGGCCCACATATTCAAAAATTGGGTCATATAAGCAAGCGTTGTCGCACCAAGCAGTAAGAAGAGGCCTTTAAAAATAACAGAGAATAGATAGGGTAGCCTGTTAATCGCACTGAAGTCGGCAATCAGATTCGACATCCAATGTAAGCTGCCTAATATGAAGCCCATATAAATAGCGAATGTGGCTAGATCGGCAGTTCCTACCGCCCACTGTGGAAGATCCGGGGCTTGGGCATACCTGAAAAACACAAAGGCCGCCATGGCTATTCCCCAGGCAGAAATCGCAAAAATAAGTTTTTTTGCTTGTATACGTGCTCTCACGGTATTGAAGTTGTCCTAATACGGCTGTTAAATTCAGGATGCGCTAGTTTATAGAAAATGACCCTATGATTTCCAGTAGTATTTGTGATCTCGGTCAAATGAAGATGATATAGTTATGATTCAGTTAAAAAAACGTTTAAGTATCGATTGTGTAAAGGGGATTTTAAGATAAAAGCCCCTAGGATTAGTTAAAATCTTTGACCCATCTTGCCCGATACTCTGGGTAACAGAGCGACTATTTGCTCCCTTTGGCCTAAGTTGCAGTACTTCACCATGTCTAGCGGTGAGTTGTTGTACCTGTCCCATGGCTATGAATTCCATTATCTCTTCCCAATCTTGTTTTAGAAGGGCGAGCTCATCTGGTGTTGGAGACCATAAAATAGGAGTGCCTATTTGTCTTTGGGCTACCGGAATGTCACGGCTTCCTTGCACCGGGATCCAGAGCACTGTCTGTAACTTATGACAGACAATACTTTTTTCCCAAGTCAGGCCTTGTATATTGACCAAGGGGGCAACAGTCACATAAGTGGTCTCTATGGGTTTTCCCTTGTCATCGACTGGGATCGTCTTCAACTCTACACCTAAATGAAGAAAATCTTGCTCAGGTCTAGAACCTGCCAGAGCACCGAGTTCGTATTCGATTAACTGACCTACCCAGCCTTTATCTCTTTTAAGATCGGCTGGAGTCGTGAATCCATGTGAATCCGCAACTTGGCCTAGAGTCAGGCCAGCCATATTGTTGGCTCGTTGCATCAGTTCTTCTATTGTCTCGGGGGAGGGGGGCGTTGTTTTCATTTAAAGGATTTTACCTAAGATAATAGATAATACCAGTTAGATTAAATATTTGGCTGTTTAATATACAAAGTTGAGTTTGTGTATAACTATGGCGGACTATCTTTGCTTAAGTGACTAAAAAAATTGATTTATTTATCCGTATCTAGTGATATCAGTCAGCAATTTTAAGATTAGATTAATCTTGCCCTTACTTTTCCAACATACTTATCCACAGAATCCTTGGATAACTCAATTTTAAAGTACTCTAAGGTGAAAAATACGCTTTCCTAAACAATAAATGCATCTATTTATCCCATATCGAGCCAAGTTTCGCCATAGCCTGTGAATAAACTAATAATATCTTCCTATGAGTTATTCAAAAACCTCAAGTGGTTGAAAAATGCTCACTCAAATGACTTGTAACACCTTGGTCAGTTGCTTTTGTTGCTATTTGTATGTTTATAAAGGCTTTTACTGTCGGTGGTCAAATGGTAATACACATCTTAGCTTACTGGTTTCTAACTTTTTAGGGCGTTTATATAAGTTAAGAACAGAGATATCCACAGATTTTGTGGATATCATTGCTAACGGTTAGGGCTATCTGTTGATAAAAGTGAACATTTGGCTTTTTTATCCAAAGTTTATCTGTTACATGTCATTTGCCGCAGCCTCGGCTTTGTGAAACAATCGTGATATTGAAATTGTGAAATACGGAGTCCATGTGATTGATAGTGACGGCTTTCGCGCAAATGTGGGCATCATTATCTGTAATCGATTTGGACAGGTAATGTGGGCCAGAAGGTTTGGTCAACATTCCTGGCAGTTTCCTCAAGGGGGAGTTGATGAAGGCGAGACTCCTGAAGAGGCGATGTATAGAGAGCTTTTTGAAGAAGTAGGGTTAAAGCCTGAACATGTGCAGATTTTAACTTCGACTCGCTCTTGGTTGCGTTACAGATTACCAAAACGTTTGATTAGGCAAGATAGTAAACCTGTCTGTATTGGGCAGAAACAAAAGTGGTTTTTACTGCAATTAAAAAGTAGTGAGAGCGCAATCGACCTCAATGCTTGTGGTCATCCCGAGTTCGATGATTGGCGTTGGGTGAGTTATTGGTACCCAGTTAGGCAAGTCGTGTCCTTTAAGCGGGATGTATATAGGAAAGCGATGAAGGAGTTTGCTCCGACGGCGTTGCCGTTTCAATCGCGAGATTCTCAGTACACGACGAGTCACAGCAATAAAAGAAGAAATAGGCGTCGTTAAGTTTCCGATGAAAATGATTTTCTAAATAGAATCGATATGATTGAGTGGTGTAACAGGGAGTGACATAAGTGCTTAAGATGCTAAGAGATATCACACAAGCCGTGGCAGCGGCACAAGATCTCCACTCAGCGTTAGATATGCTAGTTTCTCGTACCAAAATCGCGATGAAAACTCAGTGTTGTTCTATCTATCTATTAGAGGGAGAGCAGTTGGTGCTCTCTGCTACGGATGGCTTGTTACGCAGCGCCGTAGGCCGAGTAAAAATGTCACTCTCAGAAGGCCTAGTGGGTCTCGTTGCCGAGCGGGAAGAGCCGATAAACTTAGCCGATGCTCAGCAACATGCTAGGTTTAAGCAGTTCGAAGAAGCCGAGGAGGCAAGCTTTCGGGCATTTCTCGCAGCGCCTATCATCTACCAGAAACGAATTTTAGGTGTATTGGTGGTCCAGCAAGCCGATACTCGCCTGTTTAGTGAGGGGGAAGAAGCCTTCTTAATGACATTGGCGGCTCAACTCGCTATGGCAATAAGAAATCTACGCAAGAAAGCTGAAGCACCGGATCTATTGCATTTTAAGGGTATCTCAGCGGCAAATGGTATTGCGATAGCCCATGCTCTTGTCATAGGTGGTCAGATAGAGTTAGAGCAGCCTGACGTAAAAGTTACCGACATCAAGGCTGAACAGACTCGTTTGAATCATGCCATCGAAGCGTGTAAAGACACGCTTTGTTCATTGTCTCAACGCTTCGATCAAGAAGAAGAACATGAAGTAGTCTCTATATTTTCTGCTTTGCAGTTACTGCTCGATAACGCCAGTCTAGGTGGAGAATATATCAAGGAGGTCACAGAGGGCTGGAGTGCTGTTTCTGCAGTGAGTCGTGTCTCTTTGCGTTATATCGAAGAGTTTACTCAGATGAAAGATCTCTACCTTAAGGAGCGAGCCGGAGATATTCGTGATCTTGGTCTGCGGGTGCTACGTCTGCTTATTGAACCCGAAAGAATGGGTTTCGAGCCTGATGTACCTGTGATATTAGTCACCAAAGAAGCCGATGCGACTATTTTAGCCGAGTTCCCTCGCCACAAGTTAGTAGGCATAGTGACGGAGCAGGGAGGGGTTAACTCCCATGCTGCGATTTTAGCTCGTGCATTGGGCGTACCAGCCATCATAGGGGTCGAAGGGGTACTCACAGCAGGCATAGATAAGAAGCTGTTGATCATCAATGCAAATCGGGGCCAGCTACTCGTTTCTCCAACCCCCACTCTTATTGCCGAATACCGAAACCTTATTTCGGCTGAAAAGGCCTTACAGCAAAGATACGCCCGAGAGTTAACCCTTCCGGCTGAAACCATAGACGGAAAACGGATCCAACTTTATCTTAATGCTGGTCTACTGAGCAGTCTAGAGTCTGAGATTGCAGAAGGGTCCGATGGGGTTGGTTTATATCGAACTGAAATTCCATTTATGTTGCAGCAAAGGTTCCCCAGCGAATCTGAGCAGGTGAAAGTATATCGTCAGGTGCTCGAAATCGCAGGGGGTAAGCCTGTTGTGATGAGAACCTTAGATGTAGGTGGAGATAAGCCCTTATCCTATTTCCCTATCAATGAAGAAAATCCTTTTCTGGGCTGGCGTGGCATAAGATTATCTCTGGATCATCCCGAGCTATTCTTAGTACAGCTCAGAGCCATGATTCAAGCGGGAGCCGATAGTGATCAGTTACATATCCTCTTGCCCATGGTCAGTAATTTAGATGAGATAGACCAGGCTATTACTTATCTGGAACAGGCATACTTTGAGTTAAAAAGTGATCTGGGTAAGGATATTATCAGACCTAAAATCGGCATAATGATCGAAGTGCCGGCTTTACTGTACCAACTGGCAGAAGTGGCCAGAAGGGTCGATTTTGTCTCTGTTGGTTCTAACGATTTAACCCAATATATGTTGGCTGTAGATAGAAACAATCCTAGGGTCAGTACACTCTATGATTGTTACCACCCGGGGATCCTCAGGGCCTTGAAGCGGGCCAGATTTGATTGTTGGCAGTATCACCTTCCCGTAAGTGTTTGTGGTGAGCTGGCGGGCGAGCCAATCGGAGTGATATTACTGGTGGCTATGGGTTATGATCAACTGAGTATGAATCAGGGCAGCTTAGCCCGGATTAATTATCTGTTGCGCCGTGTGTCTCATTCCGATCTTAGTGAGTTACTGGAGATGGCTTTGACGCTGACCAGTGGCCTGCAAGTGAGGGAGTTGGTGAGAGATTACTTCGAGTCCAGAGAGCTTGGCGCCATTCTTAACTAATCCAAGATTTTGCTTTAAACTATGGCTCACTTTTTACTACAGGTCCCTTTCGGATAATATGATCAGTATTTCGACCATAGGCTGGGTTTTCTTTGGCATGAGAGTATTCAATAATAATGGATAGTCTATTCTTGCTCTTCTTCAGTTGCCTGCTTCTCGGTGGAGTCATAGGTTTTATGGCAGGCCTACTGGGTATAGGTGGTGGTATTATCGCCGTACCTGTACTCCTGTATCTGTTGCCATGGGTTGGTTTCGATGTGGGAGTGCTTCCCCATGTAGCCATCGCGACCTCTCTTGCTGCCATTATCTTAACTTCTTTGTCTTCGGCTCGCGCTCATCACAAGCAAGGTAATATTCCTTGGCCTCTGCTTAAGCCTATACTGCCAGGCTTGATCTTGGGCTCTTTAAGTGCAGGTATTATTTCAACATTCATTAGCGCAGATCTGCTGCAGACAAGCTTCGCCGTATTTGTGATCTGTATGGCGGCTCAGATGATTTTCCCCTTTAGGCTTAGTGAGGCAGACAAACAGATGCCTTCTACGCCGATACTATTTGCGGTATCGACAGTTATTGCTATTATCGCGGCATTAATGGGGATAGGTGGTGGAGTCTTGCTGATCCCTTTCTTGAGTTGGTGTGGTTTACAGATGAGAAATGCCATAGGTTTTTCCTCCGTATCCGGGGTGTTTATCGCACTCTTTGGTAGTGCCAGTTATGTACTTTCTGGCTGGAATGTATCGGGTTTGCCCGAGTGGACCTTAGGTTATGTATATTTACCCGCCCTCTTAGGTATCGTTATCACATCAGTCTTGATGGCCCCCTTGGGAGTGAAAGCGGCGAGTATCTGGCCGACTAAGATATTGAAGAGAATTTTTGCGCTCCTGTTAATCGTGGTCGGATTGAAACTCGCATTAGCTTGAGATTACATTAAGTGATGCTCGCGAGTTAAGTGGATAGTTTATCGGGATATTTAACACCGATAATAAAAATTTTAAAGTGCCAGATTAAGGTCAATCACAATGAAGCAATATTTAGAACTCTGTAATCGGATCATAGATGAAGGCACCTGGATCGAGAATGAACGAACAGGTAAAAGGTGTCTTACTGTTATCAATGCCGATCTTGTCTATAACGTCGAGAACAATGAGTTCCCTTTAATTACCACCCGTAAAAGTTTTTGGAAAGCAGCCATCGCTGAGATGCTAGGATATATTCGTGGCTTTGATAATGCAGCCGATTTCCGTAAACTGGGTGCTAAGACCTGGGATGCCAATGCTAATGATAATCTGGCCTGGTTGAATAATCCTCACCGTAAAGGGCAGGATGATATGGGACGGGTATATGGCGTTCAGGGAAGGGCGTGGAGTAAACCCGACGGTGGCACCATAGATCAGCTGAAGAAAATAGTCGATAACCTCAAGAAAGGGGTCGATGATCGCGGAGAGATCCTCAGTTTTTACAATCCAGGTGAATTCCATATGGGCTGTTTACGCCCGTGTATGCACACCCATAACTTCTCCTTGTTAGGCGATACCTTATATCTGAATAGTTTTCAGCGTTCTTGCGATGTGCCCCTAGGATTGAATTTTAATCAAGTTCAAGTATTTACCCTGCTGGCTTTAATTGCGCAAATTACCGGTAAAAAGCCGGGGCAGGCTTACCATAAGATTGTTAACGCTCATATTTATGAAGATCAATTGGACCTGATGCGTGATGTTCAGTTGAAACGAGAGCCCTTCGGACCAGCTTCTTTGTCTATCAATCCAGATATAAAATCACTCGAAGATCTTGAGACCTGGGTGACCATGGATGACTTCGAAGTATCAAATTATCAACACCATGATGCCATCAAGTATCCCTTCTCTGTGTAATAAACCGCTTTACTTAATTCGCTGTTAATTCAGTGAGTTTTAGATTTAACGAGTATAGGTTTGTTTATAACCTGTACTCGTTATACGTTTTGCCTGCATAAAAATCATTATACCCTTCTTGTTTTTAGATGTGATTCTAGTCACATTATTGTTTTTATTGTGTATTTGTCGATAGTGACTCACCGTGGAGTTGATAACTAGTCATTCACTGGTTACACTTAAAAGCTCGGGATTCCCGATGTATATAGCTGAGGGAATCGAATATTCAATATGGGTTTATTCGGTTACACTCAAATTCTTAAGATTTATTGGAGTGTATTATGAAAAAGGCGATAGATAATTTTTTAAGCCTAGAATCGGCAGGTGGCATCCTGCTCATGGTAGCGGTTGTGCTAGCCATGTTGATGGCAAATTCGCCTCTGTCAGGTATATATCAAGGTTTTTTAGATACCGAGATGCAGATACGAGTCGGTAGCCTAGATATCGACAAGACGCTTATCCATTGGATTAATGATGGTTTGATGGCGATCTTCTTTATGCTGATTGGTTTAGAAGTTAAACGTGAGCTGCTGGAAGGGGCACTCTCGAGTAGGGCTCAAGCATCTCTGCCCACCTTTGCTGCAATCGGTGGCATGGTCTTTCCGGCCGGCGTTTATCTATTGTTTAACTATAGTGACCCTATTACTCAAGTTGGTTGGGCTATTCCAGCCGCGACAGATATTGCTTTTGCATTGGGGATCATGGCGCTCTTAGGCAGTCGAGTCCCGGTTTCGTTGAAGGTTTTTCTATTGGCATTAGCCATTATCGACGATCTGGGTGTTGTGGTTATTATTGCAATATTTTATAGCACTGATTTATCTATGGTCAGTCTGGTGGTCGCCGCAATCGCCATATTAGGCTTAATCGGTCTAAACAGGCGAGGGGTAACAGCTTTAGGTCCCTACGGAGTACTGGGTCTTATTCTATGGATAGCCGTATTAAAATCTGGTGTCCACGCGACATTGGCCGGTGTGATCATCGCTTTTTGTATCCCATTGAGGGCGAAAGACGGCAGCTCGCCATCCGAGAGTCTGGAGCATAGCCTGCACCCTTGGAGCACCTTTATCATCTTACCTATCTTTGCCTTTGCGAATGCGGGTGTAGATCTCAGTGGCATGAGCTTAGATGCGCTAGTATCTCCTGTGCCCGTGGGCATTGCATTAGGTTTGCTGCTGGGTAAGCCACTGGGTGTGTTACTTTTTAGCTATATCTCAGTAAAACTTAAATGGGCTGTTCTTCCTGAAGGCATAGGGTGGAGACATATTGCTCCGGTAGCCGTGATGTGTGGTATCGGTTTTACCATGTCTATGTTTATCTCATCTCTGGCATTTGTGGGAGAAGGGGCCATCTATGGTGATTTTGCTAGATTGGGCATCTTAGTCGGCTCGCTGCTGTCCGCTGTCATAGGTTATTTCTGGTTGGATAAAGTGCTACCCAAAGAAGCCGCAAATAAGCCTAAATAATAAGATAAATCGTTATGGAGAAAATATTATGAGAGTCATCTTTCTAGTATCAGTACTTAGTCTTGGCTTCACAGGGGCCGTTCAGGCCGAACAATTACAGGCCTGTAACCAAGATATAGAAAGCGTAGCATGTCAGCATTATCTTGAAGGCGTTGTCGATGGCGCCATGATGTATAAGCCCAATGCAGCAGGGGCGCGTATTGAAACTGACAGCTTCGAGTCCAGAGCACTCAAGTATCGAAGTGGCAAACGTTTTCAAGAAGCTAACCGCACCTATTGTGAGAACCGTATTCCGAATAGGCATATGTTAGTCAGGGGGCTAGCAGAAGCCTTCTCTGCTGGAACGATTCAGAATGTCGAGTCGCTAAAGACAGTGATGCAAAGCTTGATGGATTGTCAGAGACTCAAGTGAGTATATTCGGGTCTACCATTATCAAAGAGATCGGGGGCGGGTTAGAGAATATATGTCACATCTAAACTATAACCACCTCTATTATTTTTGGATGGTACATAAAAAGGGCTCGGTAGCTAAGGCTGCCGAGGCTTTATGCCTCACACCACAAACAGTGACGGGGCAGATTCGAGTTCTTGAAACGCGTTTTAAGGGCAGCCTATTTAAACGAGTAGGTCGCTCCTTGGAGCCTACTGAGCTTGGAGAACTGGTATTTCGCTATGCGGATAAGATGTTTAGTCTCAGCTATGAGATGTTAGATATCCTTAACTATCAAAAGGACGAGAATATTCTGTTCGAGGTTGGCATTGCGGATGCGCTGTCTAAAGCCTTGGCAAGCAGAGTGTTACTCTCCGTTGTCCCCAGTGATGGCTCAATGCATCTTGCCTGCTTCGAGGCGACACACGAAAGCCTGATGACACGCTTAAGGGAGCATAAACTGGATATTATCCTATCTGATTGCGCCGGAGAGTCCCTTAAATATCCTGAGATCTTATCTAAGAAATTAGGCGAGTGTGGGGTGGCTTTCTTCTCCTCCGAGAAGTACAGCAAGCCGTTTCCCGAGTGTTTAGAGCAAGGTAAGCTACTCATTCCCGGAAAACGAACCTCTCTTGGACAGCAGCTGCATCATTGGTTCGATGAAAATGGCCTCAATGTCAATATACTCGGTGAGTTTGATGACGCGGCCATGATGAAGGCCTTTGGTTTTTTCAAGCAGGGGATCTTCGTGGCCCCCTCTATCTATAAACAAGATATCTTGTCCCATGATATGCACCTGTTAGGTGAAACCACAGATATCAAAGAGGTTTATCATGTGATGTTTGCCGAGCGCATGATCCAGCATCCTGCGGTGAAACGCCTGTTAGAAACAGATTTCACTGATCTGTTTGAAGGCCGAGATCTACAGGTTCAAAGCTTGTCATAGCCTGAGGCTGAAACGGTTAACTTAGGCTATCTTATCTAAGGTGAAGATGGGTATTAATCTTCATATCTGACGAGTTGCTGGTGATACCATCGACTCAAGCCACAACTAAGGTTACACTTGCTCCATAATAAGATTTAGGAGTTAAATGCGTGTCTGAACCAATGAAGATATCGAGAGTGAGATGGGCATGCCGACGGGGTATGCTTGAATTGGACGTTATTTTCCAACCTTTTGTCGATCGTTATTACGAGCAGTTATCGGTAAAAAACAAAGCCATTCTTGTCAGACTTCTCGAAGGGGAAGATCCAGAGTTATTTGCTTGGTTTATGGGTCATGAACAGTGCCCAGATCCTGAATTGGCCGAGATGGTCATACTTGTCCGTGGCAGACCCGCACCTTAGTTTTAGACTGACTTCATCCTTCGACCAGCGTCTCGCGTTGGTCGTGTTAGGGAGTGTTTGCTTAAGCTCCTTTCTCGCCTGGCCTTCTTTAGATAACTTCATCTACCTGAGCATTCACTACAGCACAGCCGGCTTAACTTTGGCTTTTTTCTGTTATCAGTTTTGGCAATTAAAGCATTGGTACTGCCGATTCAGCTTGAGTCGTGATGGTGGAGGTCTGATAGCTTTTAGAGATAGAGAGCAAGATGCTGCCCCAGTTATAGCTGATAAGGTTAAATTTACGTTAGTCTCGGGTCCAATCGTCACACCATTAGTGGTTTTTTTCTATATCCGCACCCAAGATATGGAGGTCGGCCATAGGCGTTTAGTGATCATTTGGGCTGATATGTTAGAAGACACAAGTTATCGGCACCTGTGTCGTCTGCTTTTAGCTAATTAGATATATTAGCTATCAGGTTTAAGTATTGTGGGAGTGGGGTTATCTGATGGTTCTGGATGATCTATATTGTAATGCAGACCTATGCTCTCTTTTCTATCCATGGCGCAGCGTATGATAAGCTCTGCCACCTGCACTAGATTTCTCAGTTCCAGTAGATTATTGCTCACTCTGAAATTACTGTAATATTCTTGGATCTCTTGTTGCAGCATGGCGCAGCGACGAAGGGCCCTCTCAAGCCGTTTATCTGAGCGAACAATACCTACATAATCCCACATGAACAGGCGCAGTTCATGCCAGTTGTGGGCGATGACAACTTCTTCATCTGAGTTCGATACCTTACTCTCATCCCATGGAGGCAATACTCCAGGCATAGGAATATTATGCAGTTGCCCACCAATATTTTCACCGGCGGCCCTGGCGAAGACGAGACACTCGAGTAAGGAGTTACTGGCGAGACGGTTAGCACCGTGTAGGCCTGTGTAGGCGACTTCGCCGATGGCATATAAGCCTTTGAGATCTGTCTGCCCGTTCAGGTCTGTCATCACACCACCACAGGTGTAATGGGCTGCTGGTACCACCGGGATTGGGTCCGTGGTGATATCGATACCAAATTCTAAGCAACGCTTATGGATGGTCGGAAAGTGCTTAATGATAAACTCTGCCGGTTTATGAGTGATGTCTAAGTAAACACAATCTGAACCTAGCCTCTTCATCTCAAAATCTATGGCTCGTGCGACTATGTCTCTTGGTGCCAGCTCGGCACGTTCGTCGAATTCTGGCATGAAGCGTGTGCCATCAGGGCGTCTAAGATAGGCACCTTCACCGCGTAAAGCTTCTGTGAGAAGAAAGTTTCTGGCATCGGCATGATAGAGACAAGTAGGGTGGAATTGATTGAATTCCATGTTGGCAACTTTGCAACCGGAGCGCCAGGCCATGGCAATACCATCACCGGAAGCAATATCTGGGTTCGAAGTATATTGATAGACTTTAGAGCTACCACCAGTTGCTAAGGCGACAAATTTAGCCTTAATGGTCTCAACCTGTTCACTATCCCTATTCCAAACATAAGCCCCTAGGACTCGGTTACAGGATAAGTTTAATTTATTGGAAGTGATGAGATCTATGGCATTGTAACGCTCTAAAACCCGGATGTTGGGATGAGACTTGGCTCTGTCCTGTAGCGTGACCTGAACCTCTTTACCCGTGGCATCGGCAGCATGCAGTATGCGCCTATGGCTATGTCCGCCTTCACGAGTTAAATGATAGGGGGCATTAGCCGTGTCACCGTCACTGGTCTCTTCTTTATCGAAAGCCACACCGCACTCGATTAACCACTCCATGATGCCCTTAGCATTTTCGGCGGTAAATTTAACCACGGCCTCATCACAAAGTCCGGCCCCAGCGATCAAGGTATCGGCAACATGGGACTCGATCGTGTCATCTGCATCGAAGACAGAAGCGATACCCCCCTGAGCATAATAGGTAGAACCTTCACTCAGAGGCCCTTTTGAGAGCAAAATAACTTCATGTTTTTCAGCTAGATGCAGTGCTAATGTCAAACCTGCAGCGCCGCTGCCGATAACCAAAACATCAGATTGGTGTTCAACTACTTGTTTCATCAGGTATCATGGTAAGTTCTGTGGGGTCTGGCTATGGTAAACCAAGCGAGCTTTTTTGGATAGATTGTTCGTTAACAGAAAATAAATTCATTTCGATGTGATTTTTTTAGAACTTTTTCGAAATTCGTTAGTCTACATATGTGCATATGATTCGAGCGACTGAGAAATCAGCATTTTAGATTTAGGAGTAGTCGGCTCGAATGAGTGGACAAATAAGTGATCAACAACTAGTTGAGCGTGTTCAGCAGGGGGATAAAAATGCATTTAATCTCTTGGTACTCAAGTATCAGAACAAGGTCATGAATCTGATTGCACGATATGTGCGAAATCAGGCTGACGTTGCTGATGTTGCTCAGGAAGCTTTTATTAAAGCCTATCGAGCACTACCAAACTTTCGAGGTGAGAGTGCATTTTATACCTGGTTGTACCGAATTGCGGTAAACACCGCTAAGAATCATCTGGTTGCGCAGGGGCGACGTGCTCCTGCCAATGATGTCGATGTAGAGGAAGCCGAATATTATGATGGCAGTGATGCGTTAAAGGAGTTTGCTTCTCCCGAACGTTTATTAATGGCCGATGATATTCAAAAAGTTGTTTTCGATGCACTAGACTCATTACCAGAAGAGTTAAAAACGGCTATCTCATTACGAGAACTCGATGGTATGAGTTACGAGGAGATAGCAAACGTTATGGATTGTCCAGTTGGCACGGTAAGATCTCGTATCTTCAGAGCCCGGGAAGCGATCGATAAAAAACTTCAGCCTTTGCTGGAAGAATAGTAGCCTTTTACTAAAACAAGTACTCGTGTGAGTACTAAATACAGGTGATAAATGCATAAATTAGGTCAGGAGTGGGTATCCGCTGCCGTCGATGGTGAAAGCGACGAGCAGGCATTGGCTGAATTGGCAGCCGATGAGGGTTCACATCTACAGTGGCGTGATTATCATATGATAGGTGATGCGATACGTGGTGAGTTGCCTAAGTCGATTAACTTAGATCTCAGTGCCAGTATTGCAGATGCTATCGATAAAGAGCCAACAATCATAGCATCGGTGCGACGTGTCGATAGCAAAAAGCCAGAACAAAACCTAGGTGGATTATCTAATGTGATCCCTATGTTTAAGCAGTTTGGTCAATATGCCATCGCAGCTAGTGTCGCCTTAGTGGCAGTCGTTGGGGTACAAAACTACAGTCAGCTAAATGCCATAGATGCATCGCCGTTACCTGTGCTTAACACGCGTCCATTGGTCGGCAGTGTGGCTCCTGTGAGCCTACAAACAGGACCGGTACAAGCGAGTCAAAGCTTCACTAATGTTCAGGTGATGGAGCAACGTCAACGCATCAATGCTTATATTCAAGATCATATGTTGCAACAAAGATTGAATAATGGGGCTAAAATAGATGACAATAGCAAACTTGATTCGAATGTTGCGGATCAATAGTTTTCTAAGCTATATACGTTAAGGAGTTAGCTTGCGTCTTATCCTCTTGGTCCTGTTAGTTTTTACTCTTCCCGTGATGGCACAGGAAGATCTATCCCCTAAGGCTTGGCTTGAAAATATGAGCCATGCCTTGCAGGATAAAGAATTTAAGATGTCTCTGATCCAGCTACAAGCTGACCACATTCGGCCCTTAGTCTATATTCACGGCAAGGTCGAAGATCAGGAAGTCGCCTTTCTCGAACATCTCAATGGCCCACCTAAAAACGCAGTAAGAGTCGGCAACACTGTGACTTTTATTGAGCATGATCAACCCGCTTATAGTGTACTGGCTAGTCGTATTCTTGGGGTATTACCCCCAGCTTTTGCCGGCGATATCTCTAAGCTGGAGTCTGGTTATCAATTCGTCTTAGGTGGTCGAACCCGTTTAGCGGGGCGCCCGGGCCAGTTGGTGCGTATCATTCCGAACGATAACTTTCGTTATGGCTATCAAGTCTGGTTGGATATGGAGTCTTATCTCCCCCTTCGCTATGACATGTTGACTCAAGATAAGCAGTTACTCGAGCAGATATTAGTGGTGGAACTACTTGTATTAAACGAGCCACCGGCCATTTTGACTGAAGCTTATAAGCAGGAGTGGCCAGCGGTAGCCGCCCAGTCTAAACGTGATGCCGATGATAACTGGAAATTTAACTGGTTACCTGAAGGCTTTAAAGTTTTGGTGAAAGACAATCATAGACTCATGGGCAGCCACGAAGCGGTAGAGTATGTCGCCCTCAGCGATGGCATGGCTAATATCTCTGTTTATATTGCTCGCCTTGGGGATACTCAGATGCCCGAAGAGCTAGTGACCCGCAATGGTCTATCATTAGCCACAGAAGTTGTCGGTGACTATGAAGTCGTGGCCGTTGGTAAGGTACCTAAAGAAACCTTAATCCGTGTTGCTAAGGGCATAAGTCTCCAATAGAGACGGGATAAATTGCCACTCGTTTTATATTGATAGTGATAGGAGGGTTCTTCCATGATGGAAGAGATGGCGAAAGTCATACAATGTGACGATAAAGGCTGGGTAACCGTTGAGGTTCAAGTCAAAAGTGCCTGTAGCCATTGTGATAATAGTGAATCTTGTGGCACCTCAGCCGTGGCATCAGCCTTTTCCCCTAAGGTGCAAACTTTCTCTATTCCATCTGAAAATCAATATGAGCCAGGGCAACTTCTCCGGCTAGGTTTGCCAGAAAGTGTAATTCTTAAGGCGGCAGCCCTTATCTATCTACTTCCCTTGCTTGGACTCTTTCTGGGGGCTGGCGTTGCGACGCTTGTCCTATCTCAATTTCAGGTTGAAGTCAGCGATCGTCATGTGATCCCTGTTGCACTCATAGGTGCCTTCCTCGCTTGGCTATATGCCAGAAAAGCCGCCAAGAAGATGGAACATACCAGTCAACCTGTAATCCTTTCTCATTTAGGTCATACGCTTTAATATTTTCTTATGGGTATTCGCTTTACTCTCCCCGCTTCTCGCTGTCTTGATGACGATGAAGAGCGGTTTAGATTGGTATTGGAGAGCCGATCGGGTACAATTCCGCACTTTTAGATAATTCCAACTTTGAGTCAGTCATTCGCATCATGAAGCACATTAGAAATTTTTCAATTATTGCCCATATTGATCATGGCAAATCAACACTTTCAGACCGTTTAATTCAATTTTGCGGTGGTCTTACCGATCGTGAGATGGCGTCCCAAGTATTGGACTCGATGGATATCGAGCGCGAGCGCGGTATTACCATCAAGGCTCAGAGTGTTACGTTAAATTATACGGCCAAAGACGGTGAAACCTATCAGTTAAACTTCATCGATACGCCGGGTCACGTGGATTTTTCCTATGAAGTATCCCGCTCTCTTGCAGCCTGTGAAGGTGCTTTACTGGTCGTAGATGCCGGACAAGGCGTAGAGGCTCAGACTCTGGCTAACTGTTACACGGCGCTTGAGATGGAGATGGAAGTAGTTCCAGTTCTGAACAAGATAGATCTGCCTCAAGCCGATCCAGATCGTGTTGCCGAAGAAATTGAAGACATAGTCGGCATTGAAGCTACCGATGCGGTTCGCTGTTCAGCAAAGACTGGTATAGGCATCGAGGACGTACTCGAAGTCATCGTGGCACAAGTCCCACCACCAGAGGGAAATGAAGAGGGGCCATTGCAGGCCTTGATCATAGATTCCTGGTTCGATAGCTATCTGGGTGTTGTCTCCCTAGTTCGTATCAAGCATGGTGTGCTCAGAAAGGGTGACAAGTTTAAGGTCATGTCTACTGGTGTGAATCACACTGTCGATAAACTGGGTATCTTTACTCCTAAGCAGACAGACACAGCAGAGCTGAGAACCGGTGAAGTTGGCTATGTTATTGCTGGTATCAAGGAGATCCACGGCGCGCCCGTAGGTGATACCTTAACCCATGCTAAAAATGGCGCGACTGAACCATTAAGTGGTTTCAAAAAGGTTAAACCTCAGGTTTATGCCGGTGTATTCCCTATATCTACCGACGATTATGAGAGTTTCCGTGATGCGCTAAATAAGCTTAGCCTCAACGATGCTTCCTTGTTCTTCGAGCCAGAGACCTCATCTGCACTGGGTTTCGGTTTCCGTATCGGCTTCTTAGGCTTGCTACACATGGAGATCATCCAGGAGCGTCTGGAGCGTGAATATAATTTAGATCTGATCACCACGGCACCCACCGTAGTGTATGAAATCATCAAGACAGATGGTGAGACCATCTATGTGGATAACCCATCGGATCTGCCGGCAATCAATAATATTACCGAGATGCGAGAGCCCATAGTTGAGACCAATATTCTGGTACCGAAAGAGTACCTGGGTAACGTGATCACCTTGTGTGTCGAGAAGCGTGGCATGCAGACTAATATGGTCTATCACGGCAATCAGGTTGCTATCACCTATGACATGCCGATGGCTGAAGTGGTGATGGACTTCTTCGATCGTCTTAAATCTACCAGTCGTGGCTATGCGTCTCTTGAATATAACTTCTCTCGCTTCGAGCCCGCCGAGATGGTACGTCTCGACATCCTCATCAATGGTGACAGAGTCGATGCCTTGGCAATGATTATCCATAAGGGTCTCATTCGTCAAAAAGGTCTGGCGCTGGTGAATAAGATGAAAGAGCTTATTCCAAGACAGATGTTTGACATCGCTATTCAGGCTGCAGTGGGTACTCAAGTCATCGCTCGATCTTCGATCAAGGCAATGCGTAAAGATGTGACTGCTAAGTGTTATGGCGGCGATGTGTCCCGTAAGAAGAAGTTACTGCAGAAGCAGAAAGAGGGTAAGAAGCGCATGAAGCAAGTAGGCAATGTGGAAGTGCCACAGGAAGCCTTCCTCGCAGTGCTCAAGCTCAACGACTAAATCGTTAAGAATTGTTAATAGTGAGCAATATCTAGCGCCGCAGTTTGCGGCGCTTTCGTTACTCACGTATAACTGACCTATCCATCACTGATATGAGTCAACTAAACTCACAGTGATAAATAGTATTTTTGTATGCAAGCAGGAGTTCATAAAGTATGGCAGCTTATTTTTCCCTCATTTTGGTACTGGTAACCTTGAGTAGTGGCCTGGTTTGGATGGCTGACGCTCTGTTACTCGCGCCTAAGCGTCGAGAGAAACTCGCTTTAGCCCAAGCAGTCAACGCGGATATTAGTGAAGAAATTGCCGAAAAAATCACCCGCGAGTCGGCGTTTGTCGAAACGTCCCGTTCTATCTTTCCGGTGATCGCATTCGTACTTATTTTGCGCTCATTTATCTATGAGCCTTTTCAGATCCCATCGGGTTCCATGATGCCAACCTTACTGGTTGGTGATTTTATCTTGGTAGAAAAGTTTAGCTATGGTTTGAAAGACCCAGTTTGGCGCAGTCAGTTAGTTGAAACAGGTAAACCTGAGCGCGGTGATATTACCGTATTCAAGTATCCGGAAAATCCTCGTATCGACTATATTAAGCGTGTCGTGGGTTTGCCTGGAGACAGAATCGTCTATCGCAATAAGCAGCTGTACATTCAGCCAGCTTGTGCAGAAGGTGAAACACCTTGTCCTGAACTAAAGCAAGTGACTCACGCCGGTGTTAATCAAGGCGAGTTTTCACAAGATGGTGTACCACTGACTCGTTATACCGAAAAGCTAGGTGAAGTGACCCATGACATCTTGATCAATCCGAGACGTCCAGATCCTACCTCTTACTACTTTCGTGAAGGCAATCTGCCAGTGGGTGAGTTTATCGTGCCCCAAGGCCATTACTTTATGATGGGTGATAACCGAGATAACAGTACCGACAGCCGTTTCTGGGGCTTCGTCCCAGAAGAGAATTTAGTGGGTAAGGCCGTGGCCATCTGGATAAGCTTCGAGTTTGACAGATCTAAGGCTGACTTCTTACCAAGCTGGATCCCAACGGGTGTCCGTTTCAATCGCGTAGGTGGAATTACTTAGATGGAACCGATTAAAAATATCCCGCGTCTATGCAGGACTTTAGGCTATCAATTTACCCAACAAGCGCATTTAGATCAGGCACTGACTCATAGAAGTGCCTCTAGCAAGCATAATGAACGTCTAGAGTTTCTAGGTGATTCGATCTTGTCTATTATTATATCTGATGCGCTATATCACCAATTTCCCAAGGTGACTGAAGGCGACCTTAGCCGCATGCGAGCTACACTTGTTTGCGGCAAGATGCTGGCGGAAATTGGGTTTGAGTTTAAACTTGGAGACTATCTTAAGTTAGGCCCAGGTGAACTTAAAAGTGGTGGGTTCAGGCGTGAGTCGATCATTGCCGATGGGGTAGAGGCCATCATAGGTGCTATCTATCTCGATGCCGATTTGGAGACCTGTCGAGCTCGAGTTCTGAGCTGGTATGAGTCACGCTTGGCAATCATAGAGCCTATTAATCAGAAAGATCCCAAGACCTTGCTACAAGAGTTGTTGCAAGGTTTTAAGAAGCCTCTGCCAGTTTACAAAGTGACAGATATTAAAGGTGAGGCACATGCACAGACCTTCACGGTCGAGTGTAGCGTCGAAGAGTTGAAGAAACCCCTTGTTGGGGTTGCAAGTTCACGAAGAAAAGCTGAGCAGATTGCCGCTGCACAGGTTTTGGAGTTAATCAAAAAATGAGTAAGAAAAAAGCGCCAGCAGCCAATGAAGCAGCCTCAAGTAACGAGCCTAGCTTAGACGACCTGTTAGCCCAGATGAATAACCCTTCATCAGGAGCAAAATACGATGTCACCTATTGTGGCATGGTCGCCATTGTTGGCCGCCCGAATGTGGGTAAATCGACCCTGCTGAATAAGCTACTGGGTCAGAAGATCAGTATTACCTCGAAGAAGCCGCAAACTACCCGTCATCGCATTATGGGGATCCACACTGTAGCCGAGCGTCAAGTCGTCTTTATCGACACGCCTGGTCTGCATATGGAAGAGAAACGCGCCATCAACCGTTTGATGAACCGCGCAGCAGCGAGCTCATTAGCCGAAGTCAGTTTGGTTGTCTTCGTCGTCGATGGCATGACCTGGACCGAAGATGATGACCTAGTTTTACGTAAATTACAGAGCCGTGATGATGGTCGTAAAACAGTTCTTGCGGTAAACAAGGTCGATAACATCAAGAATAAAGAGGAGTTATTCCCTTATCTTGAAGCGTTATCGAAGAAGTTTCCTTTCGATGAGATCTTACCTATCTCGGCGACAAAGGGCACTAACGTGCAGCGCATCTTAGACATGTCTATCGAGTCTCTGCCTGAATCGCCGCATTTCTTCCCAGAAGACTATGTCACCGACAGATCACAGAAGTTTATGGCGTCAGAAATTGTCCGTGAGAAACTGATGCGTTTCTTAGGGGATGAGCTGCCATACGATTGTACCGTCGAAATCGAGCAGTTTAAGATGATGGAAAATGGTGTCTATCAGATTAATGCCCTAGTGCTAGTTGAGCGTGAAACTCAGAAGCGCATGGTCATCGGCAACAAGGGTGATCGCATCAAGAAGATCAGCTCTGCCGCTCGTGTGGATATGGAAGTCATGTTCGATAACAAGGTTTTTCTCGAGATGTGGGTCAAGGTCAAGTCTGGTTGGGCCGATGATGAACGTGCACTTCGTAGCTTAGGCTATGGCGAAGATTAATCAATTAGCTTAGTGTGCACTCGGTGAAGCTGGCTAATGTGTCAGCTTTGCCGTTTATGCAGTCTGCTAATACTCGAACGAGTATGAGTCGATCTCTGAATGATTATCACAGTTAAACGAGTGTCGTTTATGTTGGAGTGCTAGTGATGATCACAGTTAACCCCCTTGATTGTATGATCTGCCTGATTTTGGATCTGAATTAATGGAGCGCGGCTACGTACTCCATACGCGTCCCTTCAAAGACTCCAGTGTGCTAGTCAATATGCTGGTCGATGGTCATGGACGAGTAGATTGTGTCGCTCGCCTCGGCAGCGGTAAGACCTCCATTAAAAGCATATTGCAACCTTTCCAACCGCTGATCTTTCAGCTGTCCGGCCGCACATCCCTGAGAAATATGAACAGTGTAGAGGCGGGGAGTCCAGCTATTCCGCTCTCGGGTGAGATTAGTTTTTCCGGCTTCTATCTCAATGAACTATTGGTTCGCTGCATCGCCGTGGATCATGGCGCCGAATCGCTGTTTTTTACCTACCACAAGACCTTGATGGCCATGGCTGCGGGTTTCTGTGAGAGTCAGTTACGCTATTTTGAATTAAGCCTGCTTAAAGAGCTAGGACTTATGCCGACGCTCAGAACCGACCTTGGCCAAGATCCCATAGAGGCAGATTACTATTATCGTTTACTGCCCGACGAAGGCTTTGTCAATGCCCTGGGTCCCAAGACATCTCATTACAGTGGCGAGATGTTATTGGCATTGGATGAGCATAGATTAGAAGCTAGGCATCTAAAACAAGCCAAATACCTGATGCGTTTGATGTTAGCACCTTGTTTGGGGGATAAACCGCTTAAATCTAGGGCACTATTTAGATATAAAACCGCATCTCCTTTACCTAAGTAGCTAGGGCCACTGAAGCAGACATATTAAATTCAGGTGATGAAATTTAGCCTCTACACTATTAATATCTAGACTATCCATATCTAAGCCATTCAAAGCTAAGCATTCAAATCTAAGCTATTCAAACTTAAACTATCAAATTTCAAGTCGTGAAAACTAAATCCTAGCTGATTTTAATCCTAAGATGATATTTCTTCATGCTATCTACTGCCGCAAGTGTTTTGTCATTTCACCTTTCCATGTAACCTGAGTACAATACTGCAATCTGTTTGACGACGCGTAAGCCGCCGCAAACTCACCCTATTTTCTGAGGATACTCAATGAGCCGCATCTTACTTGGCGTTAATATCGATCACATTGCAACTCTACGTCAGGCCCGTGGGACCTCATATCCCGATCCCGTTCATGCCGCAGCAGTAGCAGAGCATGCAGGCGCAGAAGGCATTACCGTGCACCTGCGAGAAGACAGACGTCATATCATAGACAGAGACATCTATCTGTTGGCAAAAACCCTCAAGACTCGGATGAATTTTGAGATGGCGGTTACCGATGAGATGCTAGACATAGCCTGTGAAGTCAAACCGACTTACGTGTGTTTAGTTCCTGAGAAACGTGAAGAGCTCACCACCGAAGGCGGACTCGATGTTGCGGGCCAAATGGGTAAGATTGCCGCTGCAATACAACGTCTCGATGATGTGGGTGTTAAAGTCTCGCTATTTATCGATGCCGATAAAGCTCAGATCGACGCTGCAGTTGCCGTGAAGGCCCCTCTGATTGAGATCCACACCGGCTGTTACGCCGATGCCGAAAACGAAGTAGAAGAGGCCAAGGAGCTTGCACGCATCAAGGAGATGGCAACCTACGCCCACTCTAAAGGCTTGATCGTCAATGCAGGCCATGGACTTCACTATCACAACGTTAAGCCAATCGCCGCTATCCCTGAGCTGTATGAGCTAAACATAGGTCACGCCATCATAGCCCGCGCCGTCATCGATGGCTTAGATAAAGCGGTAAGAGACATGAAGCAACTGATGAACCAAGGTCGCAGAGGCGAATAAGCCCTGGGGAAAATGAGTTATAAGCGATAAGTTACGGGCTGCGAGTTGGCTTGCTGCCCGTCCCTTTCTTAGCTTTAACTTAAGACTTTCTTAGCTCTGTATTGAGCTTGGAACTTACAGCTTCTCAGCGCTAAGGATATATATGATTGTTGGTCTAGGCACAGATATCGCCGAGATTGAACGTATCGAGCAAAAAGTACCAGCTGCTGGTGACCTTGACGGCTTGGCTCAGTGCCGTTTAGCCAAACGCGTGCTTACCGGAACTGAAATGGCGATTTTTATCGCCTCATCAAAACCCGGACGTTATCTGGCCAAACGCTTCGCCGCCAAGGAAGCAGCTGCCAAAGCTTTAGGCACAGGCATAGGCCGGGGCGTCTCATTTCAGCATATCGAGATAAGCAATGACGCCAATGGCGCTCCACTGGTGAGTTTCAGCGGCGGCGCGGCAGAAAGACTGGCACTGCTTGGTGGTGTGAGAGGGCATATATCTATTGCCGATGAGAAGCACTATGCTACTGCAACAGTGATTCTGGAATCTTGAGAATAAGATTCTGGTAATTCCTTTTTAGCTACATTTGTGTTGGCTAGCGTGTCTTAAGTTTGTATCTTCATTTTATCTAGCGCCTGCCCGGTGAAGCATGTGCACTCTTTACTTTGAAAAGGTTCTGCGAGTCGCTGGCTCTGGATTTCTTTGATATTGGGTCGTGGGTTTGAAGCTTGTTGCTTCAATTTCATCTAACGCTTCCCAGCGGGGGATGTGCAGATACTTCTGCAAGTCGCTGCAAGCACATCCATGTGAGCTCTGCCAAATCAAACAACGTCCATGTTTAACGGCCAGTTCGACATCCAGTCTCTCGTTCGAAGAGTTTCATTTCATGAAACCTCACCCTGAAATCGAAGCTCGCAGCCGTATCTACACTCAGTTATTTACTTCTTCGATTTAGGTTTCATTGGTTGAGTCGGTAACACGGAAATGCCCCAAAGTAAGCTAGCCTTCGAATGAAGGCTGATTACATTTTCTGATTTAGTTTCTGGCTGGGTGGGTATTGGGGAGTGTGTTTGAAAGTCATACCTTCATGGTTATCTATCGCTTGCAGCGGGTGCCGTGCATGGATGCACAAATGTCGTGATCACATGGATGTGAATCAACGACCTTATGGGCACTCTTTACTTTGAAAGGGTTCTACGAGACGCCGGCTCTTGATTTCATGAGAGTCTTCCATGTGGGCTCTGCCAAATCAAACAAGGTCCATGTTTAACGGCCAGTTCGACATCCAGTCTCTCGTTCGAAGAGTTTCATTTCATGAAACCTCACCCTGAAATCGAAGCTCGCAGCCGCATCTACACAGGGTTATTCTTCTCTTCGATTTTAGCTTTATAGCTTAAGATCCACGTCCTATCTCATTGTTTCTGTTTATCTTTTGCGGGGCTTCGCCAGGCTAGAACCCCTTTGTTTCATTTCGTCAATTCAGGACTCTTAGCTGCTGATTATTCTTCACTGCAGGCGATTAGATTGTTAACCGCTTTTGATATCAGGTCTTTTTTCATTTTAGTACGTGTAACAGGCTGATCAAACCAGAAGCTCATCGGCTGATCAAAGCCAATACCGTGCATATAATTGTAGATAGCCTTACGCAGCCCTTCCCCAAGCATTTCATGATCCACGCCAGTTGGGTCAGTGAAGTCCACATCGTTTTCTGCGAATAAGATCTCAGGGCGCTCAGCAAGCGTGATGCCAAACTTCTCAGGGTTCATACCAATAGGACTGTGAATCGTGGCCACAAAACGGTGCCAGTAAGCGGACTGGAAACAACCTTGCTCCATCATCTGACGCACCATCTCCAGCGAATCTATGGTTTCTTGCTCGGTTTGTGTGGGGAAACCGTACATCAAATAGGCATGAACCAAGATACCTGCATTACTGAAGGCCTTAGTTACGTTGCCGACCCGCTCAACACTCACGCCTTTTTTCATCAGTTTCAATAGACGATCCGACGCCACTTCAAGACCGCCGCTAACAGCGATACAACCAGAATCCGCTAGCAACTGGCAACGCGCTTCGCTAAACGTTCTCTCAAAACGGATATTGCCCCACCAGCTGATCACGACCTTGCGCTCAATTAACCGTTTTGCTAGGGCAAATAACGTCTTTGGCGGTAGGGCTTCATCGACGAAATGGAAACCTGTCTGTCCGGTTTCTTCGATGAGTTCCTCGATTCTATCCACCAGAATATCGGCTCCAGCGGTATCGTAGCGGTCGATATAGTCCAGACTGACATCGCAAAAGCTGCATTTACGCCAGTAACAGCCATGAGCTATGGTCAGTTTATTCCAGCGTCCATCGCTCCAAATACGGTGCATGGGATTGAGCATTTCACACAAAGACAGGTATTCACTCAATGGCAGGCCATCGTATATTGGTGCACCGACTTCGCTTTGTGGAATATCATGGAGCTGAGCATTTTCATTGAAGTGTACGTATGCTTGGCCATTTTCATCCTCTGCGAGGAAATAGGTTCGCACCAGAGACTCTATCTCAAGTTGTCCTGCAAAGTATTCCAGCAAGGTTATAAAAGGACGTTCGCCGTCGTCCAGACAGATAAAATCGACAAACTCAAAAACTCGCGTGTCCTTCAACGCACGCAGCTCGGTATTGATAAAACCACCGCCCATCACTATGGGTATATCAGGATTGATGGCTTTACAGGTTTGCGCTATACGTAAGGCTCCCAGCATATTACCGGGAAAAGGCACGGTTAAGGCGACTACGCTAGGTTGAGTTTCTTCCAAATACTGCTCGACCAATTGTTCTAAAATTTCCGAGCTGAAACTAGGTTCACCCATCAAGGTATCGTAGAGGTTGTCAAAGCTTGGGTTGGCCGCTGCTAATTTCTCACCATAACGGCTCACTTCAAAATAGGGATCAACCCCCTGAGTAATGACCTGAGACAGGTCATTAATAAACAGAGTTGCTAGATATTTGGCTTTATCTTGTACGCCTAGATTGCCAAAGGCCGCTTGCATCACATCGCCAGATACGGCTTCCATTTGAGCAATAGTGTCAAACGCTGGGCCTTCTGGTAAAAAACGACGGGAGTTAATACGCAGTGCAAGGCTGGGATCTTTGCCCTGCAAAAAGCGAATCGCAAGCTCAACTGTCTGATGATAACGGTCAAAGTCAGCCAGGAAACTAAAGATCACCTCAGGCAGCTCATCGTCTTCAAAGTGCTCGAAGTTTTCTTCCACATGCTGACGAATAATCTCCAGTGCAGGCGCTGTCATCATTTCGAGGAAAAGCTCAATAGCAGGATCTCGCTGAACCGCCTCATAGCCTCTAGAGCGTAAGAAACCAGTTAAATACGCTGTTGCCGGATAGGGCGTATTCAGCTGGGTCATAGGTGGGGTCATTAGAAGAACGGTCATAGCCTGCCTTTAAATAGTAATACTTGGATACTCTGTATGAAAATGAACGGTGACGAAACCGTTGTAGCAGACAGAGTGTGGCAGCAAGCCCCTATGTCAGGATTGTTGCCATAAAAATTAGCGGGTATTCTAGCAAATGTGCTATGTCCGTTCTACTTCAAAATGTACTTGATTCCCAGACTCAGTGCCGTTTAGCTAAACGCGTGCTTAGTGAATTGAAATGGCTATCTTTATCGTCTCATCAAAACCTAAGGTTATTTGGCCAAGCGTTGCGCAGGCAAAGATTTAGGCTCTGGCGGCGTCTCGTTTCAGCGGCGGCGCAGCAGAAAGACTCGCGCTGCTTAGTGACACGGCTTGGTGGTTTGGAGTGTGAGAGGGCACATCTCTATTGTCGATGAGAAGCACAAGGCTACTACTAACAGTGATTCTGGAATCTTGAGAATAAGATTCTGGTAATTCCTTTTTGGCTACATTTGTGTTGGCCGGATAGGTGAAGACCGACATTCAGTTCTACCTATAGCCTGCGGCTTGCTCATGTGCAGCTACTTCTGTGAGTCGCCGGCTCTTGATTTCATAAGAGTCATCCTTGGGTGCTCTTCGATTTACCTTTTATAGATTAAGGTAACTTCATTCAATAAGTTTATTTTTCTAGTTCTCTATAACTTGTCCATAGAGCAATACTGAGGTGTACTTTATTACTAGTCATTTTTTTATCCATTCGAGTGGTTTGTTTTGAGGAACATATTGATTGAGAGCAGTATCACATTACAATTAATTGTTAGGCTAATATTATTTGTAGTCTTTACAGGTTCATTTGAAACCAAGTGTTGCGTAGGTGGTGTTGATGTAGTACAAAAGTGTGGTTGTTTTGTTGCTTGTTGTTGGGAAGGTGGTTTTTGGTGGCCATGATTTTCTATAAGTAATCATTTTTCAAAATGATTTTAACGATTAAGTTGTAAAAATATGGATTCTGGTCTTCATTCTCTTGTCGCTATAGCGCGTTTTCATCAGTTGCCAGCGGAGCCTGAGCAGCTGTCTCATGAGTTCGGTATATCGGGCACTTTATTTTCTGATACTGAAATATTGTTGGCGGCGAAAGCGCTGACCCTAAAAGCTAAGCAGCTGACTTTATCTATCTCAGAGCTTAAAAACGGTATCTTGCCTGCTATAGCTAAAGATAAGCAAGGTGGTTATTTTATAATCGCAAGATTGTCATCAGATAATCTTTCAGAGTCTTTTGATCCGATTGATGAACAACAAGACGTTAGCCAGTCTAAGGCGAAACAAGATAATATTTTGATCCATGATCTTACTCAGGGCGCGCCTCGAACTGTATCTGTTGATGAATTAAAACAGCGTTGGACGGGCGAACTGATTGCACTGGTCAGGCGTCAAGGGTTTGGTGAGAGCCTGCAGCAAAAGTTTGATATCTCTTGGTTTATTCCTTCATTAGTAAAATACCGAAAATTGTTCGGAGAGGTGCTGATTGCTTCTTTCTTTTTGCAAATTTTTGCCCTAGTCATTCCACTCTTCTTTCAAGTGGTCATGGATAAAGTTCTGGTACATCGTGGTTTCACCACTCTAGATGTGCTTGCGGTAGGTTTTTTTGTAGTGGTGGTATTTGAAGCCATATTAGGAGGGATTCGTAATTACACTTTTAGTCATACGACTAACCGGATCGATGTTGAACTAGGTTCCCGCCTTTTTCAGCATCTATTGAATTTACCTTTATCATATTTTGAGTCCAGGCAGGTCGGTCAGAATGTGGCTAGAGTCAGAGAACTTGATACCATACGTAACTTCATAACGGGGACGGCTCTAACGTTAGTGATAGACCTTCTGTTCGTTTTCGTTTTCTTAGGTGTGATGTGGTACTACAGCCCGACGCTTACCTGGATAGTGATGGGCAGTATTCCCTTCTATATTCTGTTATCTGTGTTTATAACCCCTATTTTACGACGTCGTCTCGATGAGAAGTTCAAGCATGGCGCGGCTAATACCGCTTTTTTGACCGAGGCTATTACCGGAATTAGTACCGTTAAGTCGATGGCGGTTGAACCTCAGATGCGACGTAAATTAGAAGATCACTTATCCAGTTATGTGCATGCTTCTTTTCGAAGCCAAAACCTAGGTAATATAGCTGGACAAATAGCGGGACTTATTAATAAATTGGTCACCTTAGGCATTATTTGGGTGGGGGCGCATTTAGTCATAGATGGCCAAATAAGCGTAGGTCAGCTGGTTGCATTTAATATGCTTGCGGGGCGTGTCAGTGGACCCATTCTCAAACTTGTACAGCTTTGGCAAGACTTTCAGCAGGCGGGAATATCTATCGAGCGATTGGGAGATATCTTGAATACACCAAAGGAACCTGGATTTAACCCTAACCGATCACGTCTACCTTCGTTGCAAGGTGCGATTACTTTTGAGCATGTTCGTTTCCGCTATCGACCAGATGGTCCGGTTATTCTCAATGAGATAAATCTGCAGACTCGACCAGGTGAGGTGATAGGTATTGTCGGGCGTTCCGGTTCAGGAAAAAGCACCATTACTAAGCTGGTGCAACGACTCTATATTCCCGAGTCGGGGAGAGTGCTCGTGGATGGTGTAGACCTTTCTATGATAGACACGGCCTGGCTTCGTAAACAGATTGGTGTGGTATTACAGGAGAATTTTCTGTTTAACCGTACGATACGGGAAAATATTGCCTTAACTGATCCTTCTATTTCTATGGAACGTGTAGTTGCTGCGGCCAAGATGGCAGGTGCACATGAGTTTATTGTCGAGCTACCGGAAGGGTATGACAATATTGTTGGTGAGCAAGGCAGTAATCTATCTGGGGGACAGAGGCAAAGATTGGCTATTGCCCGTGCACTAATAGGTAATCCTCGTATTTTGATTTTTGATGAAGCGACCAGTGCACTGGATTATGAGTCAGAACGCTTAGTGCAAGACAATATGGCGCGGATTTGTAAGGGGCGTACCGTGTTTATTATTGCCCACAGACTGACTACTGTTCGTCAGTGTAATCGTATTATTGTGATGGACAAGGGCCGTATCGTAGAGCAGGGAAATCATGACCGCTTAATCGCTCACAATGGTTATTACGCCAAGTTGCACAGCTATCAAAGTCATACGCCTAATCTACATCCAGTAGAATCTAATCAAGCTAACTATTCCCAAGCTAAGCAGGTAAGAACTACAGCTAAAAATAACAGGGTTAATACATCGAGCCCTTCAGCTGCTAAGCATAGCACTGAGGAGAAGATATGAGTGCCTGGGGAATACTAAAAGATGCATGGAAAAATCGTGACAAGTTGGGCGATGGCAATACTAGTCGAGACTTAGCCGCGTTTCTACCTGCAGCGCTTGAAATTCAAGAAACACCGCCAAACCCGCTTGCGCGTAAGTTAGGCTGGAGTTTGCTTGTTCTTCTGGTTATTGCAATTATTTGGGCCTGTTTAGGTGAGGTCAATATTGTCGCCTCGGCTGAAGGTAAAATTATCCCAAGTTCTAAAGTGAAGTTGATCCAGCCTTTAGAAAAATCGGTAGTGAAAAACATCTTAGTACGTGAAGGCCAATATGTGCACAAAGGTCAGCTACTAATTGAGTTAGACAGCACCTTAACAACCGCCGATGAGAAGCGCCTAAGTGGTGAACTGCACAGTGCTCGTCTGAGCCTAGCGGGTAGTCAAGCGCTGTTAGTTATGCTAACGCAAGATGCCAATGACACCAATATAGCTTTAGCTTCACTGGCTTTCCCCAATGTGCCTAATGCGTCTCAAATCGAACTCGATCTACATAAGCGGCTTTTGTGGCAGCAATGGCTGCAATTTCGCGCCCAATGGCAGATGCTGCAGAGTAATCTTTTGCAAAAACAAGCAGAGCAAGCTGCCAGTAATGAGGTGATAGCTAAGCTCGAACAAATATTGCCTATTATCACTAAGCGTGCTAACACAATGAAGGGCTTGCACAGTCAAAATTATGCTTCGGAAAACGACTATTTAGCACTCGAGCAAGAGCGCATTCAATACACTCACGACTTAGCCGCCGAGCGCCAGAGACTTAAGCAATTACAAGCATCAGAATCGGAAGTCAGACAGCAACTTAACACTTTAAAGGCGCAGACTTCGGTCACCGAGTTGACCAAAATACCGCAGATCCAACAACAAATAGCCTCGTTGAAAGAGGAGTTGGCCAAGGCCGTCGATCGTAATAGTAAACAGGTTTTATATGCGCCAGTGTCTGGCCAAGTGCAAGAGTTAAGCATAGGGACCGTAGGTGGAGTGGTGACCGAAGCGCAGCAGCTCATGTTAATCGTACCTGATGAAGTGCAACTCGATGTCGAAGTGTTCTTAGAGAATAAAGACATTGGTTTCGTACGCGAGCAGATGCTAGCCGAGATAAAAATTCATACCTTCCCCTTTACTAAATACGGGATTATTGATGGTGAAGTGATCTCGATATCAGATGACGCCACCGTCGATGAGCAGCGCGGCTTAATCTATGGTATGCGCCTCAAAATGAAACAGAGCACCATCATGGTTGATGGCAAAGAGATAAAGCTGATGCCCGGTATGGCTGTTACCGCCGAAGTACAAACGGGCAAGCGACGAATTATCGAGTTCTTTATGGCGCCGTTACTTAGGTATAGGCAAGAGAGTATTAGGGAACGTTAAATTTTGGCTTTATGCCTAGCAATATAATAAGGATGTTTTATGAGTTATCCATACCCTGAAGTTGTGAATGATAATACTGTTCATTGGGAAAATGAACAAGGTGAGCAAATTGAAGCGTCATCAGACGGTTCTATAAAAGTCACTGACTCAAAAGGCAATACAGCAACTGTAACATTCGTTGGTGACGAGGCTGGTACAGTTGCTGTTGACTATGGCAATGGTCAAATTTCCTATTACGATGGCGAGTATGGCGTTTCAATCCCGCTAGCCGGGGGAATTCAGTATAACTATGACTCTAAAACTGGTGATTATTCATTCGACATGTCAGTAAAAACACCTGGAAGTAAATTCCTTGGTGCAGGTATGGATGCCAAGCTAAAAGGAAATTCAAGTACTGGCGTAACAGGGATGGATTTTTCGGCTAGCTTAACTGCAGGCGTAGGTGTGGCAAATGCGAAACTAACCGCTGGTATTTCTGTTGGAGAAAACGGGAAATTAACAGGTGTTACCTCCTTAGTCTTAGAAACACCATTAGGTGATATTCCTATAGCCGAAGGTGAAGTTGGTTTAGGCAGTCTAGATCCTAATGCTTGGTTAGAACATTCTGGAATATTTGGTGATACCTCACTCGGTAATGCCTATCAACTACTGGCGAGCCGAGGTCTGTATCTCGATGGAATGAACAATGGCAGTATTCCCGGTGGTATGTCCCACCAAGAATGGCTCGATCAGTTAAATGCGGCGGCCGATCTCAAAATTGATTCCGATCTACAGCTCGATGCTAATGCAATTGAACAATCTATGGTTCGTCGTGATCCCCTAGTATTCGATCTCGATGGAGATGGTATTGAGACGGTATCATCTGATGCCGGAATCATCTTCGATCATGATGGTGATGGCATTAAGCAAGGTACAGGTTGGGTCGGTGCCGATGATGGTTTATTGGTATTAGATATCAATGGCAATGGTACGATTGATTCCGGTAAAGAGCTCTTTGGGGATAATACCGACTTAGCCAATGGTGAAAAGGCGCGTAATGGGTTTGCTGCATTACGAGATTTAGACAGCAATGGCGATGGCATTATCGACAGTAATGATGCCGTATACAGTCAATTAAAAATTTGGCAAGACGCTAACCAAGATGGCATAAGCCAAGCGTCAGAAATGAAAACACTTTCTGAACTAGATATAGCCTCTATTAACCTAAATGATGCTGAGTACGTCAATCAAATCCAAGAGGATAACCTAATCAGTTTTACCTCTGAGTACACAGATTCAGAGGGGAATGCTCACAGTTTTGGCACCCTAGATTTTGCCGTCAATGGGTTTCACCGTGAATTTAATGCCATTGCAATAAGTGAAGAAGCTCAGGGAATCGTCGATTTTAAAGGCTCTGGTTATGTACGTGATCTCCGAGAAGCAGCCACTCAAAATGCCGACTTGTTAGCCATTTACAATCAGTTTTCTCAGGCAACAACTAGGGCTGAACAGGATAGTTTGATAGATAAACTGCTAGCTGAGTGGGTTACTTCTAAGGGGAATATGAGCAGTCATACGAGTGGAGAGGGGTTACTAGCTGAAAGATTAAAGCAGGCGACTTTAAATTTCTCTTTAAGTGAAACTTCTGATGTTACTCAAGGAGCTGATAAGACTAGGTGGGTTTATTCTGATTTTTATATCCATGATCACATTCCAGTAGAGTATCATGAGCAACTTTATAAATTTGCTGAAACCCCGAGTGGTTACCTATTCAGCGATAATTATTTTTCAAAATCCTCAGCGTATTTACTGAACAACGGATTTACCGAGTTAGCATCAGGGCCAATAGTTAACGGGAGCTTTGAGGCATCACATCCTACTGAGCAGATAGAACAAATGCTCTATATCCTTGAAATGTTCTCTGGTCGCTCTATTTCTGCTACCCAATTTGTTCTTAATGGACAAAGAGGTTTTCTTGCTATGCATTTTGATGCTGTTGGGCCTGTGATTAATGCATATGAAAACCTTAGATCTAACATCTTTAACTCACTGATGTTCTCTACACGCTTAGCGCATATTTCTGACTCTATAGAAATCGTATTTGATGTCGATGGCCTGTCTTATGATATGACGGCTTGGGAAGCTGAGCTGATTAAGTTGATAGAAGCCGATCCTGCAACTGGCGTGGCAGATGCTATGAGTGCATTAGACTTTTATGAGCCATATATAAGTCAAAGTGATTGGAGCCAGGGGGCATTTATGTCTCAGTTATTCAATGAGATTTTACCAGAACTCTCTCCTGATGCAGATCCAATTAGCTTTTTTCCAAGTGCATATGTTGAAGAAATCACTGAAGCTCAATTAGCTACCGAGCTCGAAGGTAATAAGATAGCTGCTACAGGTAGTGATGGTGATGACACTATCAGAGCAAGATCAGGGTCTAATTCTGGTGTGTTTATCTTAGCTAATAATGGCAATGACCGTGTATTTGGTGCCAATGGCGATGATTATATAGATGGTGGATCTGGTGATGACTATTTGTATGGTAGTAATGGCCATGACCAGCTGGTTGGCGGTGAGGGTAACGATATCCTCGATGGCGGTAACGGCGATGATGTGTTGTCAGGTGGTGCGGGTAATGATGTTCTGACTGGTGGTTATGGTAATGACCGTTTCTTATTTGGTTATGGTGATGGTCAGGATACACTCTCAGATTATGACACCAGTACAACGAACAAAGATACTTTAGCCTTTGGTGCTAATATCAGCATAGCGGATGTAACGTTGGTTAAATCGGGTAATAGCCTTGTTGTCCAGCTTGCGGGCAGTACGGATCAGATATCTATTATGAATTGGTTCGTCAGTAGTCGTTATCAGCTTGAGAGTTTTGAATTTGCTGACGGAACAGTGTACAGCCGAGAGGATATGTTGAGTTTATTGCCTGTGGAGTCAAAAGGTACGGACGCCAATGATTCACTGACGGGCTATACGGGTACGGATACCATGTATGGCGGTGCGGGTAATGACACGTTATCCAGTGTGGATGGTGATGATAAGTTGTACGGTGAAGCGGGCGACGACAAGTTGACAGCTGGCAATGGAGTTGATCAACTGTTTGGTGGTGAGGGTAATGACACGCTTGATGGTGGTTATGGTGATGACTTGTTGTCGGGTGGTGCGGGTAATGATGTTCTGACTGGTGGTTATGGTAATGACCGTTTCTTATTTGGTTATGGTGATGGTCAGGATACACTCTCAGATTATGACACCAGTACAACGAACAAAGATACTTTAGTCTTTGGTGCCAATATCAGCATCGCGGATGTAACGTTGGTTAAATCGGGTAATAGCCTTGTTGTCCAGCTTGCGGGCAGTACGGATCAGATATCTATTATGAATTGGTTCGTCAGTAGTCGTTATCAGCTTGAGAGTTTTGAATTTGCTGACGGAACAGTGTACAGCCGAGAGGATATGTTGAGTTTATTGCCTGTGGAGTCAAAAGGTACGGACGCCAATGATTCACTGACGGGCTATACGGGTACGGATACCATGTATGGCGGTGCGGGTAATGACACGTTATCCAGTGTGGATGGTGATGATAAGTTGTACGGTGAAGCGGGCGACGACAAGTTGACAGCTGGCAATGGAGTTGATCAACTGTTTGGTGGTGAGGGTAATGACACGCTTGATGGTGGTTATGGTGATGACTTGTTGTCGGGTGGTGCGGGTAATGATGTTCTGACTGGTGGTTATGGTAATGACCGTTTCTTATTTGGTTATGGTGATGGTCAGGATACACTCTCAGATTATGACACCAGTACAACGAACAAAGATACTTTAGTCTTTGGTGCCAATATCAGCATAGCGGATGTAACGTTGGTTAAATCGGGTAATAGCCTTGTTGTCCAGCTTGCGGGCAGTACGGATCAGATATCTATTATGAATTGGTTCGTCAGTAGTCGTTATCAGCTTGAGAGTTTTGAATTTGCTGACGGAACAGTGTACAGCCGAGAGGATATGTTGAGTTTATTGCCTGTGGAGTCAAAAGGTACGGACGCCAATGATTCACTGACGGGCTATACGGGTACGGATACCATGTATGGCGGTGCGGGTAATGACACGTTATCCAGTGTGGATGGTGATGATAAGTTGTACGGTGAAGCGGGCGACGACAAGTTGACAGCTGGCAATGGAGTTGATCAACTGTTTGGTGGTGAGGGTAATGACACGCTTGATGGTGGTTATGGTGATGACTTGTTGTCGGGTGGTGCGGGTAATGATGTTCTGACTGGTGGTTATGGTAATGACCGTTTCTTATTTGGTTATGGTGATGGTCAGGATACACTCTCAGATTATGACACCAGTACAACGAACAAAGATACTTTAGTCTTTGGTGCCAATATCAGCATAGCGGATGTAACGTTGGTTAAATCGGGTAATAGCCTTGTTGTCCAGCTTGCGGGCAGTACGGATCAGATATCTATTATGAATTGGTTCGTCAGTAGTCGTTATCAGCTTGAGAGTTTTGAATTTGCTGACGGAACAGTGTACAGCCGAGAGGATATGTTGAGTTTATTGCCTGTGGAGTCAAAAGGTACGGACGCCAATGATTCACTGACGGGCTATACGGGTACGGATACCATGTATGGCGGTGCGGGTAATGACACGTTATCCAGTGTGGATGGTGATGATAAGTTGTACGGTGAAGCGGGCGACGACAAGTTGACAGCTGGCAATGGAGTTGATCAACTGTTTGGTGGTGAGGGTAATGACACGCTTGATGGTGGTTATGGTGATGACTTGTTGTCGGGTGGTGCGGGTAATGATGTTCTGACTGGTGGTTATGGTAATGACCGTTTCTTATTTGGTTATGGTGATGGTCAGGATACACTCTCAGATTATGACACCAGTACAACGAACAAAGATACTTTAGTCTTTGGTGCCAATATCAGCATAGCGGATGTAACGTTGGTTAAATCGGGTAATAGCCTTGTTGTCCAGCTTGCGGGCAGTACGGATCAGATATCTATTATGAATTGGTTCGTCAGTAGTCGTTATCAGCTTGAGAGTTTTGAATTTGCTGACGGAACAGTGTACAGCCGAGAGGATATGTTGAGTTTATTGCCTGTGGAGTCAAAAGGTACGGACGCCAATGATTCACTGACGGGCTATACGGGTACGGATACCATGTATGGCGGTGCGGGTAATGACACGTTATCCAGTGTGGATGGTGATGATAAGTTGTACGGTGAAGCGGGCGACGACAAGTTGACAGCTGGCAATGGAGTTGATCAACTGTTTGGTGGTGAGGGTAATGACACGCTTGATGGTGGTTATGGTGATGACTTGTTGTCGGGTGGTGCGGGTAATGATGTTCTGACTGGTGGTTATGGTAATGACCGTTTCTTATTTGGTTATGGTGATGGTCAGGATACACTCTCAGATTATGACACCAGTGCAACGAACAAAGATACTTTAGTCTTTGGTGCCAATATCAGCATAGCGGATGTAACGTTGGTTAAATCGGGTAATAGCCTTGTTGTCCAGCTTGCGGGCAGTACGGATCAGATATCTATTATGAATTGGTTCGTCAGTAGTCGTTATCAGCTTGAGAGTTTTGAATTTGCTGACGGAACAGTGTACAGCCGAGAGGATATGTTGAGTTTATTGCCTGTGGAGTCAAAAGGTACGGACGCCAATGATTCACTGACGGGCTATACGGGTACGGATACCATGTATGGCGGTGCGGGTAATGACACGTTATCCAGTGTGGATGGTGATGATAAGTTGTACGGTGAAGCGGGCGACGACAAGTTGACAGCTGGCAATGGAGTTGATCAACTGTTTGGTGGTGAGGGTAATGACACGCTTGATGGTGGTTATGGTGATGACTTGTTGTCGGGTGGTGCGGGTAATGATGTTCTGACTGGTGGTTATGGTAATGACCGTTTCTTATTTGGTTATGGTGATGGTCAGGATACACTCTCAGATTATGACACCAGTGCAACGAACAAAGATACTTTAGTCTTTGGTGCCAATATCAGCATAGCGGATGTAACGTTGGTTAAATCGGGTAATAGCCTTGTTGTCCAGCTTGCGGGCAGTACGGATCAGATATCTATTATGAATTGGTTCGTCAGTAGTCGTTATCAGCTTGAGAGTTTTGAATTTGCTGACGGAACAGTGTACAGCCGAGAGGATATGTTGAGTTTATTGCCTGTGGAGTCAAAAGGTACGGACGCCAATGATTCACTGACGGGCTATACGGGTACGGATACCATGTATGGCGGTGCGGGTAATGACACGTTATCCAGTGTGGATGGTGATGATAAGTTGTACGGTGAAGCGGGCGACGACAAGTTGACAGCTGGCAATGGAGTTGATCAACTGTTTGGTGGTGAGGGTAATGACACGCTTGATGGTGGTTATGGTGATGATCTGTTGTCGGGTGGTGCAGGTAATGACACTTTAAATGCAGGTGGTGGCAGTGATATTTATCAGTTTGGTTCTGGTAGCGGGCAAGATATCATAAACAATTATGATTCAAGTTCATCCAGTATTGATGTTGCACGCTTCGATGATGTATCAATCGAAGATCTCTGGTTTAGTCGTGATGGTAATAACTTGCAGATTAATATCATTGGAACTGATGATCAGGTAGAGGTTAATAACTGGTATAACGATACTAACTATCAACTTGATCAAATTCAGGTAGGGGGTTCTGTTTTATTGAATAATCAGCTTGAACAACTTGTTTCAGCCATGGCAAGTTTCGATGTTCCAAGTAATGCTGGTAGTGTTGTTACACAAGCAACCAAAGATGAGTTACAGCCCATCTTGGTCGAGAGTTGGCAAACGCTATAGTTAACTTACTCTCTAGCTTCACCTGATAGCTAAATGGCATCTTACATTGAGTAAGATGCCATTTTTTTATTTAGAATCATGTATTATCTTCTCCTTTGATAAACTGATGTTAGCCAAAAATTGTTAGGTACTACTTGAATAAAGTGTGAACGCAGCTGTGACCTTCGACATCAGGGCGAGGTTTCACAACGTGAAACTACCCAAGTGAGAGATAGGGATATCGAACTGGCTTTTAAACATGGAAGTTGTTTAATGTCGCAGAGCCCACAGGGATTGTGCTTGAATGATATCCTATCTAAAGGCCAGTTCAGCTTCCATGCTTCTCGTTCATAGGCACATGGCCACGCCATATTCACCGTGTCACAGAAGTGTTTACACATATAGCGAGCCGCAGGCTGTAGATTACATTGAAGCTTCGTTATCCAAAAGGTTAGCCAAAAACAGCACCAGTCTAATGAACCCACAATAGATATTTCAGAAACTTGCTATCCGACAAGTCTGCAATTTTTTGATCTTTTACTCTATTAAAAGACGGAAAAACCCTATAGGTTAACATTTGGTTAAATGAGACGAACGTGCATATAGAGTCAATGAACTCCTAGGTCCTAGAATCTAGTCAAATATATGAAAAGTTTAATCACTATCATTAAATCGGGTTATCTTGAGGAGAAGAGCAGATGAAATCCGCCGAAGAGCAGTTATCGACTTATAAGAGTGTCCACCTGAATCCGAAAAATATCAGGACTCACTTCCTTGGGGTTCCCTTGATTATCTGGTCTATATTCTTACTGCTACACCTTATCCCAGTTAATATTTTCGCCTGGGATGATCCCGCTATCAGCATCAATGTCGCGTCGGCCTTTGCTATTGGGGTACTGATCTATTACTTCAAGCTACATGTCGGTCTGGGCATAGGCTTAGCCCTGTTTATTCTGCCTGTACTCTATAGCTCTCATTTGGTTGCTCAGATGCAAGGCGGGGTTTGGATTGCTGTGGGTGTGTTTGTCCTGGGGTGGGTGTTCCAGCTTATCGGCCATAAATATGAGAAGGCCAAACCTGCCTTTATCGATGATCTTAATCAGCTATTGATAGGGCCATTCTTTCTCATGGCCGAGCTCTACTTTATGTTAGGACTGGAGAAGGAGTTGGATAAGCAGATAACGGCTATGGCGATAGCAAAGCGCCGTGATCTGGAGACACTACGCCGGGAGACGAGTACTTAAACGAACAGCTTATTCTGCAAACGTCGCATTCTGCTTAGCTAGCAGAATCGCAACCCTATCGATAAAAAGATGCTTGTCACTCAGTGACAAGCATCTTATCTATTAGCTTATTCTCTAGTTAGAGCTCTGGCATAAAATAATCATTTTTTATATGGTTATCGAGCTGATGACGTTTAAAATTAGCTCGATATGCCTTAATTAAAGACAATCCCAAACAATGTCGTAGCTGTCTTTAGCTACTTCTTTAATACGACAAGAAGTTGGGTTATTAAAGTGTGTAGGCAAAAGTAATGCATTTTTTTCTATGCAATCTTTAAGCAATTGACGGCGAGCTTGCTCTGCTTTTTCAGGAATAACACAAAAGATACTGTTCCAATCAGGATTAAACACTTGGATTGGATGATGCATGATATCGCCAGAAATAATGGCTGTTTCACCTTCTGATTCTACATCTACCCGGAATGTGCCTGGTGTGTGGCCAGCTGCATTTATTAGGGTCACAAAATTATCAATTTTCATGTCTTCTTGAGGAATAAGCGTCAAATGTCCACTTTCTAAAATAGGCAAAAGGCTATCTTCAACTGCAGGCTTAGTCGCAGCTGTAATACCCGGAAGCATGCCTTTTTCACATTCAATTCTGCGTCCACCGTCGACAATTTTACCTTCAGTGGCTGGATCCATGTTTTCACACCAATCAAAATCTGTTTGTGAAAATAGATATTTAGCATTGGGGAAGGTAGGAACAAATTTACCGTCAACCAAGCGAGTACACCAACCAAAATGATCTGAATGGAAGTGAGTACATAAGACAATATCTATGTCTTCTAGATTGATTCCTGCACGTGCAATCTTATCAAGATAATTAGTTTGTAGATTACTAAAACGATCCATTCCAGGGCGAACTTTATCGTTACCATTTCCTGGATCGACGAAAATAGTTGTTTCAGGTGTTTCAATAATCCAGCTGCTTTGACTTTGGAACATTTGATCAGTATCTGCCGTCATATAATTAGGCGTCATCCAATTACGATGTTTATTAATTTCTTCAAGGCTATACTTAGGGTACATTAATTCAAATGGAAAGCCTGCGCCTGACATTTCTTGTATTCTTGTTATTCTAACTTTACCAATCATTTGCGACATGTTCATTTGTTTTTCCTTTGTGCTCACTGCTCATTTGTTTAGTATTCTGAATAAAAGTTCTAGGTTAGTAAACAATAGTCAGGTAAAGCACTTTCTCATATTGTTATGTATTGGTTTTAATATGAGTGCCAATGATGCGCGCTTGCGCGTCGGCGGCTTAAGTCGCTGATTCTTAAGGGGTGGTTGTTAATTTTGGTTCGGGATTTTGACGATTTAATTGCCTTACAAATTTGTATTTTACAATTACAAAACTTAATCTATTTATGGTATTTGTATCATGTAAAATATATTCATTAAGAAAAGTCACTGTGATTTGTGATGTTTGTGTATTAGCGAATATAACTATTGGAACTAGTATTATGAAATTAAACAGCCTACCAGATGGATTCTTATTAAATAATAAGAAAGCCACTTTATTTATTTCTAACATTGTTACTGTTAATAAAGATCAACCTAGTGCAGAAGCTGTAGCTGTCATTGATGAACGTATAGTTGCTGTGGGTGATTTTTGTCAGGTTGAAAATTATCTTGTTAGCAATAATATAGCATTCGAGATTAATAATTCATTTAAAGATAAAGTATTAGTACCAGGCTTTATTGAAGCTCACATGCATACATTTATGACAGCGGCTTTCCAGGCGCGTATTTATTATGTAGGGCAAGTTGATAGATCTTCAACATCAGGTGAGTTAGTTAAAGCATCGGTGACAAGAGATGAGTTTATTACTCGTTTAAAAGAAGTTGTTGCCGATTATGAATCTAAACCTGAAGCAGAACGAAGCCCATGGGTTGATTGTTGGGGGTTTGATCCTTTACTCATTCAAGATGGTATTGAATTAAATAAATATCTTCTTGATGAAATTTGTCCTAACTATCCCTTGGCGATTGTTCATGCAAGTATGCATTTGTTCTCAGTCAATTCAAAAGGCATCGAGTTATGTGGTTATTCTGTCGATGACGATGCACATTTCATTGAGCGTACAGATGAAGGTGATGTCACGGGGAATATTGCCGAAATGGAAGCGGGGATGCGTATCTTCCATAAGGGTGGCATAAACCTACAAGGCACAGATGAAGAGCTGCAGTCATTCATGATTAAGCTATCAGAGAAGCAAGTAGCCATGGGTGTCACAACCATGATTGATGCCGGTGCCGGACTTCCATTCGATACTATGCCTTTATATAAAGCAGTGTCTGAACGTGAAGACATGCTAGTTCGTCATCATCCATATCCTTTAATTGAAAATAATAAACTTGAAGATGTCTTACAGTATCGTTTAAACAGCACCCCTATGATGTCAGTTAAGCGGGTGAAATTTGTCACTACTGATGGCTCCATTCAAGGCTTTACTGCTTACCTGCCTGAGAAATCCACCTATTATAATAATCACGGCAATGGGGTTATTCAACGTACACAAGAGCAGATTTATGATGCCGTGCTTCCTTATCATAAAGCCGGTTTTAATGTCTCGTTTCACTGTAATGGTAATGGTACCACCGAAGTTTTACTGGATATGATTGAGCGTTTACAAGAAGCGTATCCTCGTGAAAATGCTCGTCACTGTTTGGAACACAATCAGTTAGTGACGGAAGAGCAATTGGCACGAATGAAGAAATTAGGTGTGGTGCATAATTTATTTACTATGCACATGGCTATCTGGGGCGACGTTCATGCCAATGAAACCGTCGGACCACAAGTTGTAAAGTCTATGGAACCATGTCGCAGTTCAATAAATCATGGTGTTCGTTTCTCTATTCACTCAGATGACTCAGTAACAGAATGTAATCCATTATTTAATATGTGGACGGCAGTCAATCGTACTAATATTTTTTCTAATATTACCTACGGAGAATATCAAAAGTTAACTGCTGAAGAGGCATTGGAAGCAGTCACTCTTGGTGCTGCATATATTTCGGATGAAGATCATCTTAAAGGCAGTATCGAACCTGGAAAACTGGCTGATTTTGCCATTCTTGAACACAGTCCTATGGATGTCGATGTGATGAAAATTAAAGACATCTCTGTTTTAGGAACGGTATTAGGCGGCAAGGTACAACTTTCTAAGTTTTAATAATAACTAAAGGCACTCTAGCTAAGCTGGAGTGCCTCTTTGTGAGAATTATATGGAAAATATACAAAAAATGCCTTTAGCTAAAACGGGCATTGCTAAATGGTTTAGTCTAGTCATTATATTATTAGCTCAACTGGGAACCATGAGCGATAATTCAGGTTTATCAGTTGCTACCTCTTCGTTAATCAATGATCTCGGTGCTTCTGTTGCCGATGTCGCGTTTGCTAATGCTATGTACCCCTTAATTGCCGGTGCTTGTATGATAGCAGGTGGCATGCTTGGCTTAATTATTGGTTGGACCCGTTTATTTCAACTCGGCACTGTGCTTATGTTTGTGGCTGAAGCGGTTGCCGCTTACACAGACAACATGCAAGTGTTTATATTTGTTGCTCGTGGTTTATCAGGACTTGGTGCGAGTTTCTTAGTTCCTGCTGTGCTTGGGCTTATTGCGGGGATCTATAAAGGTAAAGATCGTGCCTTAGCTTTCGCTGCTGTTGCTGCCGTTATTGGTGTTGCTAACACTGCCGCCCCCTTATTGTTCGGCTACATCATAGATGCATTTAATTATCGTATCGCTTTTGCAGGTCTTGCTGGTTACTTTGCTGTTTTAACAATCTTGGGATTCTTCTTAGATAAAGTAGAAAAATCAAAGATAAAAATAAAATATGATTTATTCGGTACTGTACTGGTAAGTTCAGGTTTACTGGCTTTATTCATAGGTTTATTAAAAATAACAGAGTGGGGATTAATTACTCCAATCAATCCAGAAATGACGTTTATGGGGATCAGTCCATCCTTGCCATTAGTGGCTGTGGGTTTAACTGTATTAGTTGCTTTTCTTAAATGGGAGAAGAAATTCGAACAAAAACATGGTGCCTGTTTGATGCCTGAATCTTTTGTAAAAACCCCTCAATTAAGAGATGGTCTTTACATGTGTGGTTTCATCTTTTTAATGTTTGGTGCTTTCGTCATGTTAGGTATTACTTACCTACAATTAGTCGCAGAGTATTCTGCTTTCGATACAGCGAAAGTCATGATTATTTTCTCAACAGGCATGCTACTTACCTCTATTGCTGCGCCGATTAAATTAAATAAAATATCATGTCGAACATTATGTAATGTAGGAATTGGTTTGTGTGGTCTGGCAGCTATATTTGGTGCTCTAGGATCAGAGCTGCAAGATATTAATGAATTCTTTTATGCTTGTGCGCTATTTATTGGTTTAGGAACCGGTTTAATTGCTTCGCAAGCCTCTTTAATTGTTACTGAGGCCGTTAATGATCGCGATGCAACTCAATCTGGCGGTGTTCAGGCAACGTCACGAAATATTGGTCAAACAGTAGGTATTGCCTTGTTAGGCACAACCATGATGTTTTCATTAACTGGTACGGTAAAATCTCAAGCCGAAGAGAGTTTGACACTGAGTGTTGAGGCTAAATATCAAGTTGAACAGATTGCATCAGTTCCTTTCTTGTCCGATAGTGGATTTGAGAAGTTATGGCAAGATAAAATAACGGAGCAGAAAGACATAGAGATATTGGTTGATATTAACCGTTCTGCACGTCAATCATCTGTACGTTTAGCTTGGTATCTACTCGCGCTAATTTGCCTTGGTTTCTCTCTCGGTATGACACGAAGCATACCAAAGCGTTCCTTATCATTAGCTAAACCTTAAATTTGATTTTCCCCCTGCATCAATAGGTGTAGGGGGATTAAACAGAAAATACAGAACCTGGAATTCGTTTAATTAAACAATCTAAAAATAGTTTCACATTGTATGATGGCTGTCTGGTATTAGGGTAAAGAGCCCAAACCCCCTCTTTTTCTGCTTCATACTCAGTTAATATCTGAATCAGTGAGTTATTTTTAAGGTGCTCTTTTAGGTGATAGTCGGGTAACTGAATTAGACCTAGATGCTGTACTCCCGCCTTTAATACCGCCATCGAGTTATTACAACGCAGGCGACCTGAAACTTTCACCTTGCCTGTTTTGAAGCTCCAGTAGTCAGTTAGTCCATTGATGCAGTTGAAGTTTTTAAGTTCTTCCAAATCTTTAGGTATACCATATTTGTTTGCATATTCCGGAGACACACACACAGATTTTTTCCGTGTCCCAAGCTTTTTACAAATAAGCGATGAATCTTCCAAGTTACCAAGCCTTACAGCTAGATCAATACCATCCTCAATAAGGTTTACTCTTTGATTAGTCAGTATTAAATCGATTTTTATTTGTTCGTATTTCAGCAGGAAATCATTAACAATAGGCGCAATTATCTGATCTCCATAGGTCGTTGGAGCCGTGATCCTTATGCTGCCTTCTGCAGAACTTTGATATTGAGAAAGCATGCTTTGCGCATTCAATAGCTCAGTGTTGGCTTTTTTACTGTATTGGTAATAGATCTTACCTTCTTCAGTCAATGTCAGTAATCGAGTGGAACGATAAAAAAGTTGTGTCGAGAGTTCTGCTTCCAAATGTTTTACTTTTCTGCTTATTTGCGCAGTCGAGGTATTTAATCGCTTGGCCGCTTTTGTAAAACTTTGGTTTTCTACGGAGCAAATAAACTCCGTCACTCCTACCCAGTTTGAAATCATATTTTCACCTTTACCGGTTCTGATTCGGGGACTTTCTAATACTCGTTCTGATAGGAACGTTCAAATAATTTCGCATTTGAAACAAACTATACTGAATTAATTAAAGTAATTTTGTCATTTTAGGCCTAAATGCTGGCTGTTTTTTAGGCGTAAATGGTTCAGAAATGAGCTATAGATCTAGCTGTAGCAAGCATTTCAGCTAAGTAAGCAGCATGTTTCCTTATTGGCATTACTATGACTTTGTTTGTGACTTTAACAAAGGTTAAGGATTCACCGACTTGAGTATTGTGATCTTGAAGGCTAAGTTTGAGCTAATCAGTCGCTTATATCGCTAGATGCTGTTTCAGATAGTGACCGCTGGTGATAGTCGTTCTTCCGTTTCCATTGTGAGCATGGCTTACTCTTGAGTGCTTTACGGCCTAGTCGTAAATATCTAGTATTGCTTCTAGGTGGAATCGTTGGCTTACAAGTCTTACGCCTGAATAGTCGCTTTCTTTATCATGGTTAAGGCTTTTCTATTCTCCTTCTCCGTACACTTAGATTTGTTTAATCAATAGCTAGATGTGCTACAGGACCATAGATGTACGATGTTCGATTCCGACTGTCTTATCGTTGACTGATACAGGTATATTGTGGGGAAGTCAGAGTAAGAGGTATTAGTTGGCAAACAGACTTATTGAAGCCTCCGAGTGCTGGTAGTAATAGCTTGATTACACCGTTAACCAAAGGGGCTGTTTCAATGGCAGAACAGAGTAAATATATCCTCTATCCTCTATCACTATCACCTTGATAGAAATTACACCGTCAGACTTAATCCCTGCTCATTAATGCAGAAGGTTAGCGAGCTTAGGTTAACCTATGTTTAGGTGTACTCCGACCCATTGGTGATTTTATGCTTAGGTTTGCCCACTAAGCCTTTGGTGGATTTGAAGCCTAGGTTCCACAGACTGAGTTAGAGGTTTTTTAGGGAGATTGCGCAGGAGATAGGTTAGATAGTGATAATGTTATCTGATGAATAGATCAAGCAGTAACTAGAAATATATTATGATACTCGCTAGTTACTATCTGATAAGCCACTAATTTCCATCTGTAGGGAAGGCCAGTTTATTCTAGTCTTTTTCCTTATCGGGCCCTTGATAGTGTTGTGGCATGATGCGAACTGTCTTCACCATATTTTCGCCGACTTCAATTACTTCTATGGGGTAACCAGAGATCCGCATGCTGGTGTTAGTGGCAGGGATCTCTTCAAGATACTCGACAATCAGTCCGTTTAGCGTCTTAGGACCATTGGTGGGGAAGTCCCATTTCATTTCCTTGTTGAGCTCACGTATGTTGATGGTCGCCTCGATGAGGAAGCTGCCGTCTTGCTGCTTATTGATATCTTCGCTGGGGGTGGACTCCATGGAGGTGGTAAAGTCACCGACTATCTCCTCAAGAATATCTTCCAGTGTCACCAGACCTTGAATATCACCATATTCATCTACTACTAGGCCGATGCGCTCCTTGTTCTGCTGGAAGTTACCTAGCTGCACATTGAGAGGTGTGCCTTCGGGAATAAAATAGAGCTCTTTTACCGCTCGTAGTAGAGACGATTTACTGAACTGGTTCTTAGACTGCAGGCGCAGCGCATCGCGAAGATGTACGAAGCCTACGGCATCATCAATATTATCTCTAAACAGCAGGACCCGGGTATGGGGACTCTGGATCATCTGTTTAGTGATGCTCTTGAAGTCATCATTGATATTGATGGCGAACAGATCTGAGCGGGGGATCATGATGTCCTCCACAGTGACTTTTTCGAGATCCATTATCGACAGCAGCATCTCCTGGTGTCGCCTGGGGATTATGGCTCCGGCTTCGTGAACCACAGTTCTCAGCTCCTCTTTGCTCAATGCATCTGATGGATTTATCGAACGGATCCCCAGAATACGAAGAAAACCTGAGGTGATCAGATTGACGGATTTTACCAAAGGATATAAGAAAACCAGTAACCATTTCAGCACTAGACTGGATGGGAAGGCGATACGCTCAGGGTGCAGTGCAGCTATGGTTTTCGGAGTGACTTCGGCGAAAACCAATACCACTAGAGTGAGAACAACAGGGGCTATAGCTAAGCCTAGATCACCATAGAGACGTATACCAATAACAGCTGCTATGGTCGATGCAAGTATGTTCACCAGATTATTGCCGATGAGGATAAGGCCTATGAGTTTGTCGGGCCGGTCCAGTAATTTCATCGCGCGTTGAGCGCCTTTATGACCACTAGAGGCTAAATGCTTAAGTCGATAGCGGTTCAGTGTCATCATGGCTGTTTCAGACCCAGAAAAATAGGCTGAAATGATGAGTAACACGATGAGAATGATAAGCAGTGAACTGGTAGAGATGGCGTCCAAAAAGGAGCTCCATTAGTTGGCTGTAGTTGTGACTATGACATTGGCAATATTAGTTATAGCTATATCTGTTAGCTTATCTGAATATTGCTTGTGTCTGTATTTTAGAATTTATTCACAGGCTAGTAATTACAAGTCTTTGAATATGGTGTCAAGTTTACCGAGCATATACACAGAATTAAATGTATCCCATGCAGACAGCTAACAAAATAAATTATTAAGTTAAGATTAGTTCTTTAACAATTCGGGCGCCAAAGTAAGCTAGTGACAGCATGGTGGCTCCCGTGAGGGTATAGAGCACAGCGGTTCTTACTCTACAGCCAACCCAATACTGTTGAGCAAGCATGGCAATATAGGTAAACCAGGCCATGATAGATAGAGTTGCCTTGTGACCCTTGCCCTCTTCGAACATGTCATCGAGGAAGATAAAGCCGGTGGCGAGAGAGAGACTCAATAAGATAACGCCAACAATTACCAGATGATAAAGTTGTTTCTCAACTGTCATCAGAGGTGGCGTTGCTGGGTTCATGATCATCTTCTTACTCTTTAATCTATTTTGAATTATCGCCAGCTGTATGGCATAGAGGGCGGCGATCATCAAGGCGCTATAGGCCATCAAAGACAGAACTACATGGACTAATATGTCGGGGTGGATCTCAAAATGAGTGATGTATTGCGGTGGTACCAGCCAGAGCATTGCAACCGAGATGACGGAGCATGCGTACACTACGGGTACGACGACAATCATCTTGAGTCTAGACAGTAAGATGGTAAAGCTGAAGGCGATAATCCAATTCACCATAGAGATGACATTGGTCAGGCTAAAATTTTGTCCATCTGTGGTCAGGATAGCCTGAGATAATGCAGCGGCATGTAGTACCACTCCAATAGCGGCAAAGCCCGCGACAAGACGGCGATTAGGTCCATCGGCATGAAACAGACGACTGGCCACTAATACTAAGGCTATGGAGTAAAAGAACATGGCTGAAGCGGAAAATAAAACCATTGAGTATTAACCTGTCGTTTTGTTTGCTGTGGTCTGCTTAGTTCACCACAAATTCGAAGGGCGACAAGTAAGCAAATCCTTGTTTTTAATCTTACGCCTAGAGTAACACGAGCTAAGGTGACTTGTGCACTAGATACAGGTACAAAAAATAGTGCTTTCTGAGCGTTAGGCCTAAGTTATACACTTTAGTCTAGCTATATAGGAACGCGCTTGCGTTTAATCTTGCACCATAGCAGTAGCATATTATCTGGGCGTCGCTATAATACTGCCCATTAATATGAATTCTAAATGGTAAGAACGCGATAATGTTTGAGAACCTAACGGACAGATTGTCACGTACACTGAAAAATATCAGCGGACGTGGTCGCTTAACAGAAGATAATGTTAAGGAAACTCTACGAGAAGTGCGTATGGCACTGCTTGAGGCCGATGTTGCCTTGCCAGTTGTACGTGCCTTCGTCAATAACGTCAAAGAGCGTGCTGTTGGTCAAGAAGTTTCTAAGAGTCTGAGTCCTGGGCAAGCATTCATCAAGATAGTCCAGAGCGAACTTGAGAACGCCATGGGCGAGGCCAACGAAGGCCTAGATCTTTCGGCGTTGCCGCCGGCAGTGATCATGGTGGCGGGTCTTCAAGGTGCGGGTAAAACTACCAGTGTCGCAAAACTGGGTAAATTTCTCCGCGAGCGTGAGAAGAAATCTGTATTAGTTGTGAGTGCCGACGTATACCGTCCGGCGGCGATTAAACAGCTAGAAACCTTGGCAACCGAAGTCGATGTGCAGTTCTTCCCATCTGATGTCAGCCAGAAGCCAATCGATATCGTTAATGCTGCCTTGGCTCATGCCAAGCTTAAGTTTATCGATGTAGTCATAGTCGATACCGCGGGTCGTCTGCATGTCGACGAGAGCATGATGGATGAGATTAAGGCGCTTCATGCCGCGGTCAATCCTGTTGAAACCTTATTTGTTGTCGATGCGATGACGGGTCAGGATGCGGCTATTACGGCTAAAGCTTTCAACGAAGCGCTACCCTTAACCGGTATTGTACTGACTAAGGTTGATGGTGATGCTCGTGGCGGCGCGGCTCTGTCTATTCGTCATATCACTGGCAAGCCTATCAAGTTCTTGGGTGTGGGTGAGAAAACCGATGCCTTAGAGGCATTCCATCCAGATCGAATCGCGTCACGTATCTTAGGTATGGGTGATGTGCTGTCACTTATCGAAGAAGTTGAGCGTGGCGTCGATAAAGACAAGGCGATGAAGCTCGCTGCTAAAGTAAAGAAAGGCGGTAGCTTCGATCTCGAAGATTTCCGTGAGCAGCTGCAGCAGATGAAAAATATGGGCGGCATGATGGGCATGATTGAAAAACTGCCTGGTGTCGGCCAACTGCCTCCTGAGGCACTCGCTCAAGTGCAAAGCGGTAAAATGACGAACCAGATGGAAGCCATCATAAGTTCTATGACACCGGGTGAGCGTAAGCGTCCCGATATCATAAAAGGTTCACGTAAACGCAGAATCGCTTTGGGATCGGGTACGCAGATCCAAGATGTGAACCGCTTGCTTAAACAATTCACTCAGATGCAGAAGATGATGAAGAAGATGTCTGCTAAAGGCGGAATGAAGAAGATGATGCGTGGCATGAGTGGTATGTTGCCACCTGGAATGAAGATGCCGGGTCGTTAAAGACCAGATTTTTATCAGTTTAATAGCCCACAGATGCAAAATTATTGTCTGTGGGCTTTTTATTTACCTAGTATCAAATCTAGATGCTTTGAATGATAGTAACAATTAGATGTGAAAACTATGGATAGCTATTCTGATTTTATAGGGCGGAATTTAATCAGAATAGCTATATTTGGTTGCATTTGCCGGTAAGTAAGGTAAAATCGTGCGGCTTTCTATCTGGAGCTCTTCGCGAACACGGAGTTCCAGTTTTTATTTTTGCTTCTTGAGAAGCAAATCATTAGAGGATAAAAGACGCATGGTTACCATTCGTTTAGCTCGTGGCGGCGCAAAAAAGCGTCCATTTTACAACATCGTAGTTGCTGATAGCCGTAAGGCTCGTGACGGTCGTTTCATCGAACGTCTTGGTTTCTTCAACCCAATGGCTCGTGGCCAGGAAGAAACTCTACGTTTAGACCTAGCTCGCGTTGAGCATTGGGTTGCAACTGGTGCTACTACATCTGATCGTGTAGCTAAGTTGATCAAAGACGCGCGTAAAGCAGCTGCTTAATAGCGTTAAGGTATAGATTGATGAGTAGTAAACAAGAACCTGTCGTACTGGGGAAATTAGGATCCAGTCATGGCATTAAGGGTTGGTTGAAGATCACTACCTATACCGATTCTGTTGAAGGTATTTTTGACTATTCTCCTTGGTTGATTAAAGAGCAAGGTGAATGGCGCGAGGTTAAGGTGCTGCAGTGGCGTTTTCAGGGAAAGGCGGTTGTCGCTTCTCTTGAAGGTGTAGAAACTCGGGACCAGGCGCAAATGCTCACAAACTGTGAGATTGCGGTTACTCTGCAACAGATGGAGACCTTGCCGGAAGATGAATTCTACTGGCGAGATCTTATCGGTTGTGAAGTGGTTAATACCAAAGGCTACAACATGGGCAAGGTACAGGAGATCGTGGAAACAGGATCGAATGACGTGCTCTTAGTTAAAGCCAACGCGAAAGATGGCTTCGGCAAAGCGGAACGTATGATCCCCTTTGTCACCGAACAGTTCATCATCGAGGTGAACTTGACGGAAAAACAGATCACTGTGGATTGGGATCCGGACTTTTAAGTCGAGGTAGAACATATGCGGTTAGGGGTAGTAACCCTGTTTCCTGAGATGTTTCGCGCCGTAACAGACTTTGGAGTAACGGGTCGGGCCGTTAAGAATGGCTTGCTGGAGTTGCAAACGTGGAATCCTCGTGATTTCACCCATGATAAACATAATACTGTGGATGACCGCCCTTACGGTGGTGGCCCTGGTATGTTGATGATGGTGCAACCATTACGCGACGCTATCCATGCAGCGAAAGCTGCTATTGGTGACAGTGCGAAGGTGATTTATCTTTCTCCTCAGGGACGCAAGCTTACACAGCAAGGCGTCGAAGAGTTAGTTAAATCGGACAGTTTGATTTTAGTGTGTGGTCGATACGAAGGTATTGATGAGCGCATTATTCAGACTGAAGTGGATGAAGAGTGGTCAATCGGAGATTACGTGCTTTCGGGCGGTGAACTTCCTGCAATGACTTTGATTGATTCAGTATCACGGCTGGTTCCTGGTGTTCTGGAAAAAAAAGCCTCGGCAAAGCAGGATTCCTTCTCTGACGGATTATTGGATTGTCCCCACTATACTCGTCCTGAAAGCTTGGATAGTTTAGATGTACCGGCAGTCTTGTTAAGTGGCAACCACGAACATATTAGACGCTGGCGTCTGCAACAAAGTCTCGGTAGAACTTTGTTGCGACGACCAGATTTATTAGAAAATCTAGCTCTGACTGACGAACAGACGAAGCTGCTTAATGAGTTTGTTGAACAAACGAATCACAGCGGATAGTTATGATCAGTTATATCTAGTATGGAGTTTATTTCATGAATAACATCATTAAAATGCTCAACGAAGAGCAAATGAAGCAAGATGTACCAGAGTTTGGTGCAGGTGACACAGTAGTTGTTAAAGTACGTGTTGTAGAAGGCGGTAAAGAGCGTCTACAGGCGTTCGAAGGCGTTGTAATCGCTAAGCGTAACCGTGGCGTTCACTCTGCATTCACAGTACGTAAGATCTCTAATGGTGAAGGTGTTGAGCGTGCGTTCCAGATTCACAGCCCAATCATCTCTAGCATCGAAGTTAAGCGTCGCGGCCGTGTTCGTCGTGCTAAACTTTACTACCTACGTGATCGTTCAGGCAAGTCTGCACGTATCCGTGAGAAGCTAACTACTAAGTAATTTAGTAGTACGCAGTAAGAAAAGATGCAGTGTTCGCACAATTGCCCGCCTTATGGCGGGTTTTTGTGATCTTGGGGGAAAGAAAAGTTTTGAGCTCAAGACAAGGCTAAGAAAGCTGGAAGGCTCAAGATAGGGCAGAGAAAGTCGCGAGGCGCGAAGAAAATCAAAAACAACAAAAGATAAAAGTAAACAAGATTCGCAAGGTGGGAATTGAAGTGGCTTCATCTTGCTCAAGCATTCAAGGCCATCATTGATCTCGTACCAGCTGATTCTATTCAGTCGTACATTTATTGCATTTCCTCCTTCTGACCCATATGGATATGGCAAATGTCTTTGAAGTGTCTGGAACGCTTTAGACCTTGGAGATCACCCTCAAGCATTCAACTTTTCATGGGTCCTTTAGTCGTTCCGGCATGTTTGTGGCCAAAATCCAGTTCTTAGCTAGCAGCACCAAGATAAGGTAAGCAAGTTTCACTTTTCCTAGCTTTCTAGCTTTCTAGTTTCCTCGTTTGCTAGCTTCCTCGATTCCTCGATTCCTAGGAACTTCCCTAATCCGATGATTTTTTCTTGAGTTTACAGATCTTACTTGATCTTATTTTAATCTATAGGCATAGTAAGTACACGATGTAATGGTGTAGCAGTACAGCGATACGAGCTTTGTTTGCCACATACATTACAAAAGCATTGAAGACATTCTTGATTAATAACTGAATCGATTAATAACGGATAGACCTGAGGTGGGTAAACATGCAGCAAGATACGATTAACAACGTTCATATCAGCTCTGAGAAAGTATTGGTGACACCAGAGCAGTTGAAGCTTGAATTACCCCTATCAAAAGATGCATATCATTACGTATTGAATGCCCGTAAGACGGTTTCCGATATCGTACATAAGCGCGATAGTCGAGTTTTGATCGTGGCAGGTCCTTGTTCTATCCATGATATCGAGTCGGCTAAAGAATATGCCCTCAGGCTTAAGAAGCTACATGATGAATTGAGTGATGAGTTCTACATCCTGATGCGTGTCTATTTCGAGAAGCCCAGAACCACAGTGGGTTGGAAAGGCATGATCAACGATCCTGATATGGATGAGTCATTTGATGTTGAGAAGGGACTTAGGCTAGCTCGTAACTTGATGATCTGGCTTGCTGAGCTGGGTCTTCCGGTCGCTACCGAGGCTCTAGACCCTATTAGCCCGCAATACATGTCCGAATTAATTACCTGGTCTGCTATCGGCGCGCGTACTACAGAGTCTCAGACTCACAGAGAGATGGCGTCAGGCTTGTCTATGCCAGTAGGTTTTAAGAATGGTACCGACGGTAAGCTTGGTGTCGCTATCAATGCGCTGGAATCTGCGGCGAGTAGTCACAGGTTTATGGGAATTAACCAACAGGGTCAGGTGGCGTTGTTGCAAACGGCGGGTAACCCAGATGGTCATGTGATTTTACGCGGTGGTAAGGCGCCTAATTATGATGCCCAGAGCGTGGCTGAATGTGAACGTCAACTACATGCTGCTAGCCTCAATGCTCGTCTGATTGTCGATTGCAGCCACGGCAACTCATTAAAAGATCATAGGAAACAGCAAGGTGTCTGTGAAGATGTATTCAACCAGGTAGCCCAAGGGAATCAATCTATCATAGGTGTCATGCTCGAGAGTCACCTCAATGAAGGGCGACAAAGCAGTGATAAGCCCATAAGTGAATTGGCCTACGGGGTCTCTGTCACAGATGCCTGTATGGATTGGGCTACTACAGAGCAGATTTTACGTGAAGGTTCGGCATTATTAGCTCACGTATTACCTGCTCGATTTGATATGCTAAAAGTCGTCAATGCCTGAATTTAGCGGTTAACTGCTGATAACAGTCAAATGATAGCAATCAATTTTACGTTTTCTTGATGGACAGAATATAGATGAATGAAAAAACTACATCGGATCTTGAGAACCTCAGGGGTCTGATCGACGGAGTGGATCAGCAATTGCTCCTCCTTTTAAGAAAGCGTCTCGACCTTGTAGCCCAAGTTGGAGCGGTTAAACACGGGGCAGGGCTGCCTATTTATGCTCCCCAGCGTGAGGCTGCTATGCTGGCCAAGCGGCGCGATGAGGCGAAGAAGATGGACGTCTCTCCTCAGCTGATTGAAGATATTCTACGTCGCCTGATGCGTGAGTCTTATCTTAATGAGAAAGATGTCGGCTTTAAGCAGATAAAACAAGATCTTGGCAATGTTGTGATAGTGGGCGGTGAGGGCAAGTTAGGTGGTTTATTTTCTCAGATGCTTGTTTTGTCTGGCTACCAGGTAAAAACATTAGATAAAAATGACTGGGCCAGTGCTGCACAAACCTTCGAAGGTGCAGGTCTGGTCATAGTCACAGTGCCTATCTCTATTACCTGCGAGTTGATTAGGGATAAGCTGTCATCTCTGCCAAGTCATTGCATCTTAGCCGATTTAACCTCAGTTAAAACCGAACCCGTTAAGGCGATGCTCGAGGCTCATAGTGGTCCTGTAGTGGGACTTCATCCCATGTTTGGCCCTGATGTCGGCAGTTTAGCTAAGCAGGTGGTTGTCGTCTGTCATGGTCGTGATAGTGATAAATATCAGTGGCTGCTGGAACAGATCAAGATCTGGGGCGCACGCCTGGTGGAAGCTGAGCCTGAAAAACACGATAAAGCCATGCAGTTGGTTCAAGCCATGCGTCATTTCTCATCCTTTGTATATGGCCTAAACCTATACAAGGAGGAAGCAGATATAGGATCCTTGTTACAGTTTAGCTCGCCAATTTACCGATTGGAATTGGCCATGGTGGGGCGTTTATTTGCTCAGAGTCCCGAGCTATATGCGGATATTATCTTCGCTCAGAAAGAGAGCATGGATGCGATTGGAGATTACCTGGATAACTATTCTCATGCCTTGTCTCTTTTACAAGCCGGTGATCGGGATGCGTTTGTTGCTCAGTTTAAAGAAGTTGCCCAGTGGTTTGGTGATTTCGCGCCTCAGTTTCAACGCGAGAGTCGTGCCATGCTACAAAGTGTTAATGATATGAAAACCGATTAATTCCTGGATTTATAGCTAGGCTCATTTTACTTGGGAGTGTATTGAATCAAGTGAGCGCCTTTACCTGAGCGATAAAGGTTTTCATTCGTATTTCTATTATCTTACTCACCTAAGTAACTTAATTTTAAACAATTTTGTTTAATTATCAGAAATTGGAGCTTAGGCTCCTTTTTTGTTTTCTACTGCAGTTATATTGCTAGAAGCTCTCCTATCTATATAGAAGAGAGGCTAAATTGATCTAGCGCATAGTTATCTTCATTAAAATAGAAACCCCTACCTCTATCAGGACTATGGCTTTAGACTCGCCCAAAACATGCAAATGAAAAGCATGATTAAAGGAGCAGTAGTAATGTTTTGTATTCAGTGTGAACAAACAATGAGAACCCCAGTCGGAAATGGCTGTAGTTATGCCCAGGGCATGTGTGGCAAGCTTGCCGAGACTTCTGATCTTCAAGATCTACTCATCTATCTACTTCAGGGTGTCTCGGCCTATGCGGTTAAAGCTCGTGAATTCGATATCATAGACAGCGAAGTCGATACCTTCGTGCCTAAAGCTTTCTTCGCCACCCTGACCAATGTTAACTTCGATGATGACCGAATTGTTGGCTATGTAGAGCATGCGAATGAATTGCGTACACGTTTAAAGACGGCCTATGAAGCTGCATGTGCGGCGTCGGGTCAGACTCCTGTCGAATTGAGTGCGCCAGCTCAGCTAGTCCTGGGTGCATCTAAGCCTGAAATGTTGGCTCAGGCCGTGGTTGCACTGCCAAATCGTGGTGATGTTCACGAAGATATTCTTGGTTTGCGTCTATTGTGCTTATACGGGCTTAAAGGTGCGGCGGCTTATATGGAGCATGCACGCGTGCTAAGCCAGACCAATGATGAAATCGCCGGCGAGTTCCATGAGATCATGGCTTTCTTGGGTGAAGATTCGGTGGATGGCGATAAGCTATTCGGCACCGCGATGGAGATAGGTCAGTTAAACTATCGCATCATGGAGATGTTGGATAAAGGCGAAACAATGGCCTTCGGTCATCCTGAGCCGACTCAAGTCAATACGGTTGCGGTGAAAGGTAAGGCTATCTTAGTTTCGGGCCATGATATGGTCGATCTTGAGCTTATTCTGCAGCAGACTGAGGGCAAGGGCATCAATGTCTTTACCCATGGTGAGATGTTACCGGCTCTGGCTTACCCTGAATTTAAGAAATACCCCCATCTAGTGGGTAACTACGGCAGCGCTTGGCAGAATCAACAGAAAGAATTCGCCAACTTCCCCGGCGCCGTGGTAATGACTTCTAACTGTATTATCGATCCCAATGTTGGTGATTATTCAGACCGTATCTTTACCCGCAGTATCGTGGGTTGGCCAGGTGTTACCCATCTGACTGGCGACGATCTTAGCCTAGTTATAGACAAAGCCTTGGAGCTAGAAGGATTTGCCTATGACGAAATTCCTCATATGATCACCATAGGCTTCGCCCGTAATGCATTGATGGCTGCGGCTCCTGGCGTAGTCGAGAATGTGAAGAATGGCTCGATTAAGCATTTCTTCCTTATCGGTGGCTGTGACGGCGATAAGAATGAGCGTAGCTATTTTACCGATTTAGCGACTCAGGCTCCTAAAGATTCGATCATCATGACCTTAGGTTGTGGTAAGTATAAGTTCAACAAACTCGAGTTTGGTGAAATCAATGGAATCCCGCGTCTGCTCGATATTGGTCAGTGTAACGATGCTTATTCTGCCATCCAACTGGCGCTAGCGCTATCTGAGGCATTTGAGTGCGAACTCAATGAGCTGCCTTTGAGCATAGTGCTTTCATGGTTTGAGCAAAAAGCGATTGTAGTCTTGCTGACCTTGTTGTCATTAGGCGTTAAGAATATCCGCACCGGTCCGACTCCACCTGCCTTCCTGAGTGATAACCTGGTTAAGATTCTAGAAGATAAATTTGGTCTACGTACCACGACAACTGCCGAAGAAGATCTTAAAACTATCTTGAACGCCGCTTAAACACTTCCTGAAATAACTGACCGACAGGTTTATTGGCGGTCAGTTACCTTTACTTTAGATCCTTAAGGCTATACATGAGTATTGACACTATTTCCCAGCCCTCGCTTCACAATACAGAACGTCAACTGACATCCAACGACTGGCAACATGGGCAAGTCGAGCTCCAGTGTGTCGAAAAGTGGCAAGAGACCCAGGATGTATTCAGTTATCGATTTCAAGGCATTGAGCCAGTAAGGTTTCAGTTCAAGCCCGGGCAGTTTCTTACGTTTAATATGGAGATCGAGGGTAAGAAAACATATCGCAGTTATACTATATCCTCTTCTCCGTCTCGCCCCTATTCGATAGTCGTGACGGTCAAATGCATCGAGGGAGGACGGGTATCTAATCACTTGGCACAATCATTAAATGTCGGTGACACCATTTACGCTAGCGGACCCGATGGAGTATTCAATCTGGTCGATATCAAGGCCGATAAATACCTGTTCTTAAGTGCCGGTAGTGGCATCACGCCCATGTTTTCCATGTCTCGTTGGTTAACCGATACTCAGGTGGGCGCCGATATAGCCTTCCTCAATTGCGCCAAGAGTCCGGAGGACATGATTTTTAGATCTGAGCTGGATACAATCAGCTTTAATAATTCAGCCTTTAATCTCAGTTATATTCTGGAGTCCGGTGCAGAGCGACTTCCCCAAGGACTTAGTTATGGAGAGGGACGCATCAATGCTCAGCAGCTCACCAGACTGGTTGAAGATTATAAACACAGAACCATTTTTGTCTGTGGTCCTGAGCCATTTATGAAAGGAGTCGAGTCTCTACTCGAATCATTGAATTTCGATATGAGCCGTTACCATTATGAGAGCTTCGGCACTGAGCCATCCCAGAATGATGCAAGGGTTATCACTGAGCTAGATAATACTGCAAGCGGCTTTATGCTGCGCATCGGTGAAAATTCACGTGTTATGGGTCAGGGTGAAACTCTGCTAGAGGGTATCGAAGCCCAAGGCTTGCCCATCATAGCTGCTTGCCGCGCGGGTGTTTGTGGTGCCTGTAAGTGTAAGGTTATAGAGGGTGAAACAGAGTCGACTAGTGAGATGACCTTGACCCCGGACGAGATAGCTCAAGGTTATGTACTGGCTTGCTCTACTAAGTTAAAGAGTGATGTTTTACTGCAGCTATAGTTAAATATAAGCTTAACTTACTCTTCTTAGACTGATAAGTGAAAAATGGTGAGTTTTTATGAGGCTGGATTTGCGCTATAGCCTATGACAACGTATTGTTAAAGATGAAACTCGCTGCTTTATTTTTACTTTTGTGTTTGTGGAGCCTATCTATGATATCGACAACCTCCCAGAGAGTATCTGCAGATGACCCAAGCTTAGCGCATTTTCTCTACGCCTTGATGTCAGCATTCCCTATCTTCTTTCTGCCAACCTTAGTCGGACTCTTTATCAATTTTGGTCAGAGGGCTTCATGTTCAGGTGTGATGATCTCATCGCACCTTCGTTGGCAGAGGCACTCCATTATTGGTTTTATGCTGATGGGCGGAATAGGCTTATCCCTAACTCAGCTATGGCTGAGCTCCATTGTTTACACGATAGCGATACTCTGGTTTTGTCATCGAATAGTCAAAGGCTGGTTGAATCTCGCCGATGGTACCGCCGTGTAGCTTTCAGAGCTGGATAATGTGAGAAAAAAAGAGGACATTAGTGTCCTCTTTTTTGCTTATTATGGATAGCTTACTGATACAGCTTTCTTAGGACCTCACCGCATATTTGTAACTCGGTGTCGAAGGTTTCATTATTCGCTGAGAAGTTGAGTACCAGGCCATCGGCAGCCAGTTGCTTGGCAGCTATTGAGTGTGCCATCAGTGTCGTTGGCGCAGAGGCATAACTTGGATTCACTAAGATCGGCAGGTGAGATAGCCCCTTTAACTCTACTAATGCGGCTAAGTCCAGTGCGGGTTTGACCGAATCATTGAAGGTTCTGATCCCTGATTCACACAATATTAGCTGTTGATTCCCTCGGCTTAAGATCATTTCTGCAGCATCAATATATTCCTCAACGCTTGCCATAGTATTACGCTCAAGAATCACAGGCATATGCAGACAGCCTACTTGTTTCAGCAGGCTGTGGTTATGCATCTGCTTACCCGTTATCAATAATAAGGTGCCATGCTCGGCTGCTAACTTTAGCTCTATTTCGTGTTCAACCGAGATAATACACTCCAAGCCAAACTGATAGAGAGACTTCTTAAAGGCGAGAATATTGTATCCTGCGTCATGTTGACGTGAAAGACCTTCTAGGATGACTGCTTGAAAGCCTGCTTCTTTCAGTGACTTGGCTTTTTGACTAAATAGCTCACTATCTTGGGGTAATGACATAAGTGCTAATGCACCGAACTGGCCACCACCAATTTGTAACTGGCCACAAGTGATCTGCGAAGCATCTTGTTTATGCTCCTTAGCCGAACGTAAGCGCTGAGGGCTAGCCTGCTTATCCCGGTTATTATTGACGTTTTGTGCTCTGCTGGTATCTGGCTCAATCATAAGCTGACTGTTGGAAAGTTGCGTAGGGTTAACAGTTTCACAGGGGTAACAGCCTAAAACTTTAATGAAACGGGTAATACGCTCCAGCTCTTTGAGGGCTGATTGCATCTCTGAGCTGGATAGATTGGCATCGAGATCTAGGTAAAACATCTCTTCCCAAGGCGTGCCAGGAATAGGGCGGGATTCAAGCTTGCTCATGTTGAGGTTATGGGCCTTGAGTACCAATAGGGCTTCAACTAAGGCTCCAGGCTTCTGGCCGGTAGCCATGATGAGTGTGGTTTTAGCCGGAAGTTGCTCAGGTACGGCAATTGCTTTTCGGGCAACGACGATGAAGCGACTCTGGTTAATTTTCTGGTTAGCCAAATCATTTTGTATCGATTCGAGCTGATAGAGGGCGCCCCCTTCAGCACTGCCAATTGCGGCAACACTCGAATCATCGCTCTCCATCACTTTATCCATGGCTTCGGCACTGCTTGAGCAATATTCGAGTTTAAATTCAGGGTGTAAACTTAGATAACGACTGCACTGGCTGATAGGCTGTGGGTGAGCATAGACGGTTTTTATCTCTTTGCTCGTGCCGCCGCTCTTGGCTAGCAGGCAGTGACCGACTTCTATGGTGGTCTCGCCAACGATTGCAAGACTGGTGTGCTGGAGCACATCATAAACTTCATTGATTGATCCCGATGAAGTATTTTCGATAGGAAGGAAGCCATAATCGGCGTGGCCGGATTCTACCGATTGAATTATCTCGTCGAAACTCTTACAGCCTAGGTCTTGCATATCGACTTGACGTCTGTCGCAGTAACGGCTTGCCGCTAAATAGGAGTATGAGCCTCTCGCGCCAAGGTAAGCGATACAATATTGCTGCTTTTGACTGTCTGGGTTGGCTCTGCCTTGTAGGTAAGCTTGTTGGTTCAGTACTGAATCTTCGATAATACTCTGGTAGAGAGAGATGACATAATGTGCATCTAGCCCTTGGGTACGTCCCTCTTTGACCAATCTGGCCAGCAACTCTTTTTCTCTTTGAGTATCGCGGATGGGGCGAATATCTATCTCTTTACTGCGAGCGACATCCAGACTTAAGTTACGACGTTTAGCCAAGAGTGCCAATAGATCTTTATCTAAAGCTGTGATCTGTTCACGGGTCTGGTTTAAAGCTTGTGGTTTGCTCATATTGCCCTCAATGTCGCTTCTACAAAAATTGGTTACAAAAAAGCCTCCCTAAGGGAGGCTCTGGAATTTTCACTTTCGTTTTTACACCGAAATTCCGCCTCCCTAGATGGGGGGAATAAAAAAGAAAGTAAAAAAGTGATTGCTGAATATTTTCATCTGTACAAATTAAAGCCCGTACACTCTAGTGTCAATGAAAATTTATGCATAATTAAAGATAAGATTTTATACGACTCAATAAACTTAGAATTAAAAAAGCGCACCTGAGGTGCGCTTTGGGATGAAATGAATAAAAAATCAAACTGAGAATGCCTCCTAATTGTGATTGAATCTTCAATCTTTCGCTTCTAATCCTCGTGAAGAGGGAAGCGAGATCTTAGCTTCATTCGATATCTCTAACAAAATATGGATCCGATATCATAAACTGTTCAGGCTTTATGGCTGTTTTTAGCTCAATGGCCGAATGCGTTGCTGTTGTCATAGCATTTGCCGCATAGTGGCGCTTTATATTGCCCGTACCCATGTATATTTAGCATTACACGTATAACGTTTTATTTGTCTATATACCTTCTGATTTTATAATGGAAATCTCATCTTTCACTTTACCATTTATGATAGAAAGTGGAGCCTTGATTTCACCGCATCCCGGTCAATGGTCTCTCTTTGTACATGTTTCTATTCACTGCTGCCATTAACCTAGTCAAAAGCCTTAGTGAGATGCGTATTTTACAAAAATCGGGCGTGTTAGCTGTTTTTAGCTTATTGGCCTAATGCATTGCAGAAGCTATTGTGATTAGCGATTGCTGCATAGTGGCGTTTCTATGCCCGTTCCCTTGTACAAACTAACTTGCTAAGTTTCCCAAACTCGATAATTATCCTTTCTCTAATTATGGATCTTAGTGACACTTCACCACCTAAGTTGTGGAAAGTTAGACTATTTGTCCAATATACATCTCTGATAGAGATGTTCCTCTTATGACTAGGCGAATGTTAGCCCATGAGCCTGTCACCATTTATTGCTAATTACTAAGCATCCTAGGTGACAATTTTACGCCTATCTAGCAAGTGAAATGGTTTTAGCCTCCGAATTGGTTTAGATCATTTACTTATCTTCACCATACCTTAATAGTAGCATGGTGTAAGGGTTTCGCTGCTTATAGCGGTCGATTTTTCGTCGGTTTTTTTGGACGCCAATCGACCGTTTTAAAAAGTACCTAGTGTATGTTTGAAATGAGCTGAATCATCGAGGATTCAGGCTGCATAATCTGCTTCGAAGTCACCTTTAAAGCCATAAGCTAAGGTTTCATCATCTGTTTTTAGGCAGGTATAGCGCTGAGCCTCAGGTTTATGGGTCTGACGGTTTAGCTGTTTCTCAAGCTTCTGTCCCATGGCGTTGATGGCAGAGTAAAGATCTTCATGTTTGGCTTGGGCGAAAAGCTTATGACCTGGAATGCCTACAGATGCTTCGATTTTAAACTGCAGCTTCTCTTGAACGATGATCACATGGGGATTGATGAGCTGTATATCATGCCTAGAGAGCTTCTCTAAACGTGTTTGAATACGTTCACGAATAAGTGGAGTAACTTCAAGGTGTTTGCTTGTGATCTTTGTCATAATGTAGAACCTTTTGTTGTTTCCTTGAATTCAGACTAGCAAGCTCAGGAGTAAAAGTCGTGATCTAGATCACGTTTTTTGATGATTTTGGCTCGTTAGCCTTTAATTTACTCAGTCAGACATTTTTAGTAAATATCTGTTAGAAAATCCTTGAAAGCAGATTAAAACAGGCTCATATTTGAATGGATAACTCGAGTGACTTATTTAGACTTGCCTAGCAAATCCTCTTCCAATATCATCTGCCGCGTATCTTTTAAACATCCACTATGGTGTTTACACGTTAGATTTTTACTAGGTAAAAAATGAATAATAAAGTTAGAGTTTGGGATATCCCAACAAGAGTATTCCATTGGGCAATGATAGGCCTGTTAGGGGGATTATGGTGGTCGGCAGATGCTGGAGAGTTGGTATGGCATCAGGTAATGGCTTATTCGATGCTAGTACTGATTGTATTTCGAATCATCTGGGGAATAGTTGGCAGTGATACAGCCAGATTCAGTCATTTTATCAAGCATCCCAAAACAGTGTTCCAATATATCACTAACATCAAGCATCATGGGGTGTCGCCAAGCATAGGCCATAACCCGTTAGGTGGTTATATGGTGTTGGCTTTAATCGGTATTGTGGCGCTTCAGCTATCAAGTGGACTGTTTGCGACTGACGATATCTTTACCGAAGGCCCACTTTATACGTATGTCTCACATGAAACAGCCTTGTGGTTGACCTGGCTACATAAACAAACATTCAATTTCATCTTATTGTTAGCCTCGATACATGTCATGGCTGTGCTGGTACATACGTTGAAAGGCGATAAGCTTATTTTGCCAATGATCACTGGCTATAAGAAGGTAGCCGAGCTATCAGAGGCAAGGTTAGTATTCAGATCTTTCTTTATAGCCTTACTGGTATTTGCTGTTCTGGCTGGAGTTGTGGGTAACTATCTCATTTTACCCCTTGTACAGATGTTGTGATGACAAGCTATGCCTGCTAACGAGCAGGCATAAAAAAGGCCAGAGTTCATCAGACTCTGGCCTTTTTTATGGATTGATATAATACCAATCGGTATAAGAAAGCTTATGGATTAATCTTTCTTGTAGACGTCATGACAACCTTTACAGCTCTTAGCTACTTTCATAAAAGATTGCTTTAGCAATTTTTTATCGTCAGATGCCGAAGCGAGAAGCAGCGCAGCAGCATTGTCCTGCAGGCTTACCATTTTAGCGTCAAAGTCAGACTTATCAGTCCAGATTTTTGCTAAGGCTTCGGTGTCTCCCAGATCTGAACCTTGGATAAAACCTTCCAGAGGAAGTTTAGATAGTGCGGCAACATTCTCGGCGCGCATGGTGAAAATTTCTGAGTCAAATGGCTTCTTACCTTTCAGCATGGCACCCATGTCACCGAAGTTATGCGCCATAAGGCTGAAGGCAGATTGGCGGTAATGTATCGCATCATCGGCTTCTTTAAAGTTACCAGCCTGTACTGCTGTAGACAAAATGGCACTCGATACCAATGCCAAAACGGTCATTTTTAATTTATTATTCATTGCATTGCTCTCACGAATTATTCTGATTATGTGATGTTCACTCGATATTGTATGCTGTTTTCATGTCCATATACCATGGTAAATTTCAAGGGTTTGTATGTAAAGATGCAACAATTTATGACTCATGTTTAATTGTGAGTAAATCTCTGCGTAATTTACTTGGAATGGTTTGGCTTAGGCGTATTTGTTGATACACTAACGTAATGGTTGACCAGTACGTTAGAGGGTTTATGAGAGCTGAATGGGGATTGGTGTTAGAGAAGGTGGTGACTCACCACGATCACAATGCGCTGCTGGAGTTGTTTGAGCTGTTACTCACAGAAGATGAGCGTAGTGCCATTGCCAGTCGACTCAAGGTGTTTCAAGCTCTGCTCAAAGGCGACTTGAGTCAACGTCAGATCGCCAGTGAATTTCAAATTAGCATAGCAACCATTACACGTTGCTCAAACTATTTGAAAAGTATGACAGAAGATCAAAGACAAAAAATTAAATTATTAATACTTGAATAGTCGAGTATTAATATTGGTTAAATTCCTGAGAGGCGTGTAAACGGTGACGCCTGTTTGACGCACGTCGGACAAATATGTACAGAGAGTAAGTCATTAGCGAAATGCCTATAACGGGTCCAATTCCTGATGGGGTGATCTTGAAGCAATACTTGAATAGTCGAGTCGCAATTAATATTGGTTAAACTCCTGAGAGGCGTGTAAACGGTGACGCCTGTTTGACGCACGTCGGACAAATATGTATAGAGAGTAAGTCATTAGCTAAATGCCTATAACGGGTCCAATTCCTGATGGGGTGATCTTGAAGCAATACTTGAATAGTCGAGTCGCAATTAATATTGATTAAACTCCTGAGAGGCGTGTAAACGGTGACGCCTGTTTGATGCACGTCGGACTAAGATATACAGAGAGTAAGTCATTAGCGAAATGCCTATAACGGGTCCAATTCCTGATGGGGACATCTTGAACACAAGAGTAGCGAGTAGCAGATATATGAAGGGACTCGCATCATAGATTGAGCTGGGAAGTGTGCCAGATTTACGTTTTTTCAGGGGATCTGTGCGCCTGTTCTGTGAGCGCATATTGTAAATTTTAGCCCCTAAGGTGAACATAACTAAGGCTGAAGCTATTGCATAGTCTTGATCAAACATGAGCAAGCTAGTTACGCCTATGGTCATATAGCTAACTGGGAGGATTTCGTACATAGGTTTGGTTAACATAAAACAGTCCTTTGTTTAAATGGTTGCGGATCCGTCGCTAATTGAATATTGAATAGTATAGAGTAAAAAAAACCTGCAACACCTTTTAAGATGTAACAGGTTCATATCAATTATTTATAAGCAGGATATTAACTCGCTGCTTAACTGATAAGGCAGAGGTTAGCTCTTACAGCCGCAGCCGCCATTGCCATCACAGCCCTCTTTTACAGGCTCATCTTTTTTCTCGCTACAAGAATCACCTTGGTGACTATGTGCTGAGTCTCCACAGCAAGATTGTTTATTACTGTGTTCATGGCTGTGATCGGAACCGCCACCACAACATCCACCTTCGTGGCTATGAGTATGTTCAGCACTAGAGTTCTCATGACCATGGGCGATCTCTTCGGCAGTGGCTTCACGAACTTCCAGAACTTCGACGCTGAAATGCAGTGACTGGCCGGCTAAAGGGTGGTTACCGTCGACAACGACAACATCATCTTTAACTTCTTTGACTTGAACAGGACGTTGTCCCATTTCTGTGTCAGCGATGAAACGCATGCCAGGAACGATATCTTCTATATCACCAAATGCACTCAAGGGGACTTCTTGACGTAGTCCGTCATGATAAGGGCCATAACCATTTTCTGCACCTATGGTTACTTCCAATTTGTCACCTGCAACTTTACCCTCAAGTTCAGCTTCCAAGCCGGGGATCATTTGCTCGGCACCATGAAGATAAAGCATAGGTTCGCCATCGAAGGAGTCTTCAATTAACTCACCTTTTTCATCAGTTAAACGGTAGTGGATGCTAACAGTGCTGTGTTGGGTGATTTTCATATCGCCTCCAATTCAAAATATGCGCGCATTCTAGCGTGGTTCTTATGAGTTAGCGATGATTTGAATCTGCTTATGCTATGAGCTTCACGATTAAAAAAAGCCATGTCTTGTTTAGGTTTATATGAGCTTTACTGGGACAAAGTACTAGAAATGATTAGTTAGTTATATTTTATGCGATAAAATTCATAGTGCATCTAGGTGAGGATGTAAGAGGAAACTCATCATTTTACTCGCTATATCTATATCATCCTGTTCAAGGCATATTTAAGCTAGTTTACTCATGATTAAAAATTTTATGTTTTATTAAATCTTTATTTAACAATGCAATAGAGCTTTCTTTACGTTGCCGTAAACTTTGTTTGTTTAAGGCTTTAGGCTTTATGAAGGCTGAAATCATCTAGGAGGCTGTTAATCTAGTGAGTATTAGCTAACAAACGCATCTAAATAGTGTTTTTTGATTAATTTGCTAATCAAGGGTTGACACACACCTAATAAAAAAGCAATTCTGTATTCATAGATTTTAAACTTTTTGGATGAGTACGTTTTTATAATGCTAAGCCTGAACTCAGTTGTAACGACCATTATTACAACCACCACGATAATTATCGTGGGGGCAGGCTGAACATACTCTAACAGAATGTAAACAACAGCCCGCTCCCACACCAAGGAGCGGGCTTTTTTGTTTCTTAAGGTAGCGTGGTACAAGGAGAAGATATGAAAGTTATGAAATTTGGTGGTACCTCGCTGGCCAATTGGCAACGATTTAACACAGCAGCAGACATAGTCGCCGATACAGCAAAAGAAGAAGCGGTAGCCCTAGTGTTATCGGCTCCGGCCACAGTGACTAACGCTTTGCTGGAGATGGTTGATGTCGCCATGAGTGGTGGAGACTATAAAGGCGTGCTTGGAAATGTGGAGTCTGTGTTCAGTCATCTCTATCAAGAAGCCTCTGGGGTATTACAAGGATCACAACTCGAGTCTCTGATGGAGAAGCTGGTACAGCAACTCAGTTTTTGGGATAACAAGCTATTAGGTATTAGCTTGCTTAAAGAGTGTCCTGACTTCGTGAGAGCTGAGATTTTAGTGGGCGGTGAGAAGCTGTCTGCCGCGCTTATGGTACAGCTGATGAAATCTAAGGGCCTTAGCTCACAGCAACTCGTGCCTCAAGACTTACTTCTGGGTACCGGAGATCCGCTGGAGTCCTTGGTCGATATCGAGTCGAGTAAGGCGCGTTTTAGTAAGATTAATTTAGATGAATATCGAGTCTGGGTTATGCCAGGCTTTACTGCCGGCGATAAGCAAGGACGAACTGTGATCTTAGGCCGTAATGGCTCAGATTACTCTGCTGCGGTATTGTCAGCTTGTATCGATGCATCATGTTGTGAGATCTGGACTGATGTGGATGGTGTCTATAATACCGATCCCCGCGTGGTCAGCGATGCTAAATTACTTTCTCAGCTGAGTTATCAAGAGGCGATGGAGTTATCCTATTTTGGTGCTAAAGTACTGCATCCCAAGACCATATCACCTATCGCTCAGTACCACATTCCCTGTTATATCCGTAATAGCTTTAACCCTAAAGCGCCGGGAACCTTAGTTTCAAATGAAGCCGATAAGAGTGGTTTAAATGTCAAAGCCATCTCTAATTTAGATGATCAAACCATGTTTGATATCTCAGGACCTGGGATGAAAGGCATGGTGGGCATGGCGAGTCGCACCTTAGGGGCTATCTCTCGTGCCGGCATTTCCATTTCATTGATCACCCAAAGCTCATCTGAATATAGCATCAGCTTTTGTATCAGTACTCATGATGCAGAAAAAGCCAAAGATTCATTAGAGCTTGAGTTTGAACTTGAGCTTAAGAGTGACATTCTCGAGCCCATCGAGATGCGCCATGATTTAGCCATAGTGTCGCTCATCGGTGACGGCATGCGCACCCATAAAGGCGTGGCCGGTAAATTCTTCCAGGCTCTTGCTCAGGCGACAGTGAATATCATTGCCATCGCCCAGGGCTCCTCTGAACGTTCAATTTCAACCGTCATCGAGCAGCGTAAGACTAAGCATGCGATCTCAGCCTGTCATCAGTGTTTTTTCGATGTTCAGCATTACCTGGATGTATTCCTCGTTGGTTGTGGCAACGTAGGCGCCGGGTTACTGGAACAGATTAAGCAGCAAAAACAGATGTTAAAGCAGGAGAATATCAGCATCAGGGTTTGCGGTATTGCTAACTCTCGTTACATGGTACTCGATGCCAAAGGCGTTAATCTCAACGAGTGGCAGGGACGACTCGCAGATAGTCAGACTCAATGGGATATGGAGCAGATGCTTAAATGGGCTAAAGAGGAGCAGCTACTAAACCCAGTGTTGGTGGATTGTACTTCCAGTGAGCAGGTATCAGACCGTTATATCGATGTGATGAATGCGGGTCTGCACGTGGTAACACCCAATAAGAAGGCTAATACCCGAGATATCGCTTATTACCGTGCACTGCGTGAAACGGCACTCAAACAGCGTAGACAGTTTCTGTATGAAACAACGGTCGGTGCCGGGCTACCTGTTATCGATAACCTGAAGAAGCTCCTGTTTGCCGGCGATAAGTTGCTTAAGTTTAATGGCATATTATCCGGTTCTTTGTCATACATCTTCGGCATGTTAGATGAGGGGATGTCTCTGTCTGAGGCAACGGGTATTGCCAGAGATAAATGTTTCACTGAGCCTGATCCTCGTGACGATCTTAGTGGCATGGATGTCGCCAGAAAAGTACTCATTCTGGCTCGTGAAGTCGGCCTAGATCTGGAGCTGGAAGATATCCAGATAGAAGCTATTTTACCCGAATCATTCGATGCCAGTGGCGATGTGGAAACCTTTATGGCGAATCTACCTAAGTTGGATCAGCAGATGGCCCAATGGGTTGAAAAAGCCAAGAGTGAAGACAAGGTACTGCGCTATGTAGGCCAGATAGATGATGACGGTTGTCGGGTTAAAATAGCCGAAGTGGATGCTCAAGATCCCTTATATAGCGTTAAAGGTGGCGAGAATGCGCTGGCTTTCTATAGTCGTTATTATCAGCCCATTCCATTCGTGCTCAGAGGTTATGGTGCGGGCACTGACGTGACCGCCGCCGGCGCCTTTGCCGATCTTCTCAGGACTCTGAACTGGACTCGGGAGATGAGTGCATGAGTCTGAATATGAATAGTGCACAAGCTTGCATGGGGAATCATGTTGGCGTTGGATTTCACCGCAATGGAATTGAAGTGCTTGAGGTGATGTCATGAGTCTGAATATATATATAGCACAAGCTTGCATGGGTAATCATGTTGAGGTTGGATTTGGATTTTACCAAGTTGAAGTGCTTGAGGTGATGTCATGAGTTTAACTGTATATGCGCCAGCTTCTATGGGGAACGTAGGTGTTGGCTTTGACCTACTCGGTGCCGCTTTAGCACCGATTGACGGCAGTCTGCTGGGGGACCGAGTATCGATCAGTTCGGCTGATGCTGGCATACATCTGTCTCTTGCGGGTCATTGGGCCGATAAGCTGCCCCAAAATCCGCAAGATAATATCGTCTATCAATGCGCCGATTTCTTTCTCAAGCAACTCAATAGAAAGGATGGTCTGGCCCTAGTGTTAGAGAAGAACCTGCCAGTGGGTAGCGGTTTAGGTTCCAGTGCCAGCTCAGTAGTGGCAGCGATTTATGCACTGAATGAATATTTCGATAATCCCTATGATGAGCAAGCGCTGCTGCGTCTGATGGGGGAGTTCGAGGGAAAAATAAGTGGCTCAGTTCATTATGATAATGTTGCCCCCAGTTATTTAGGTGGTATGCAGTTGATGTTGGGCACTCAGTCTAAGCTTTGTGACGCTATCCCTACATTCGATGACTGGTATTGGCTGGTGGCTTATCCTGGGATTTCACTCTCGACGGCTAAGATGCGTGACCTCTTGCCAAAGCAATATGATAAGTCGGTGGCTATCGATTTTGGTCGATATTTAAGTGCTTTCGTCCATGCTTCCTATCAACAAGATCCCAAGTTAGCTATCTCTGTGCTTAAAGATGTGTTGGCCGAACCTTATCGCGCCGCGGCGATTCCTGGTTATGAAGAATCCAGAGCTGCATTGGCTGAGATTGGTATGCTGACGAGTGGGATTTCAGGCAGTGGTCCGACACTTTTCTCTATCACAGATAATTTACAGACGGCGAAAAAGGCGCAAACTTGGCTTGAGGAAAATTATCTCCAGCAGGGCGGCTTCTCTCATATCTGTAAAATCGATGTCCAAGGGACTCGCAGAACCGACTAGTTTAACAATTTATAAGTTTTAGGATTAAGGTTATCTATTATGGAATTGTACAATTTAAAACATCCTTCTCAGGTGGTGAGTTTTACCCAAGCGCTTAAGCAAGGTTTAGGCAAAGACAGAGGGCTCTTCTTTCCAACCTCTATCCCAGTATTGGATGATGTCGACTCGCTACTGGCACTGCCGTTTGTGGCACGATGTCAAAAAATATTGGGCGCCTGGCTAGCCTCTGAGCTGGGACAAGATACAGTGGACCGTTTGGTTGAAAAAGCATTTAATTTTGAGCTTTCGTTGGCAAAAGTTGATGATAACAGACACTGTTTAGAGTTATTTCATGGACCTACCTTAGCCTTTAAAGACTTTGGTGCCAGGTTTATGGCTCAATGCTTAAATGAGCTGGCAGCAGACGATAAAATTAATATCCTGACTGCTACTTCTGGTGATACCGGCGCTGCGGTTGCGGATGCCTTCTTTGGTTTAGACAAGATCAAGGTAGTTGTTCTCTACCCCAAGGGAAAGATAAGCCTGCTGCAGGAGAAAATGTTCACTACCTTAGGTGACAACATACATACTGTCGCAGTGGAGTCGGATTTCGATGCCTGTCAGGCGTTGGTAAAGCGAGCATTCGAAGATAGTGATATCCGTGATGGTTTGCATCTTAACTCGGCTAATTCCATCAATATCAGTCGTCTGCTGGCTCAAATTTGTTACTACTTTGAAGCCGTGGCTCAGTTTAAGCGCCAACATGATCAAGATCCGGTTATCTCAGTGCCTAGTGGTAACTTCGGTAACTTAACTGCAGGTCTGTTCGCTCAAGCCATGGGCTTACCGGTTAAACGCTTTATTGCAGCAACCAACAGCAATGATACCGTGCCACGTTACTTAGAAAAGGGTGATTGGTTACCTAATGCGACGGTCGGCACTATGTCCAATGCCATGGATGTTGCCGAGCCGAGTAATTGGCCCAGAGTCGAAGCCATCATAGAGAAGATGAACTGGTCACTGGCGGACATCTCAGGTGTGGCACTGTCAGAAGCTGATACTTCCACAGCATTGAAACAGTTAAATGATGCGGGTTATCTGTCGGAGCCCCACGCAGCTATTGCCGCTCAGGCTTTGAATATGACGATGACACCAGGTGAGAAAGGCATCTTTCTCGGCACTGCTCACCCGGCTAAATTTAAAGATGTTGTCGATCGTGAACTGGGTATGAACTTACCTTTACCACCAGAACTCGCGGCTGTCGCCGATAAAGCAATTTTGTCAGTCACCTTAGATAACAGTTTTGCCGAACTAAAGGCCCATCTGTTTAAGGTGTTATAAACCTGACGCGCTAAAACATAAATAGAAAATAAAAGAGGGCATAGGCCCTCTTTTTAGTGCTCATGATGTTTACTCAGCCTTAGTTAAGCTCCGTAGCCAGTTTATTTCCTGAGGCCAAATATCTGAGTTAATCGTCTCTAAGACCATAGGGATTCTCTTAGTCGCGGGGTGGTTCATGATAAAGCCAAAGGCGGCTTGGCCAATATGCCCTAATCCCAGAGACTCATGTCTGTCGACTCTGCTGTTCAGCGGTGTCTTGCTGTCATTTAAGTGCATAGCCTTCAAGTATTTATCACCCACAATATCATCGAACAGCTTAAAGCTATGCTGGCAGGCCTCTTCTGTGGTCAAATCATAGCCGGCGGCGAACATGTGACAGGTATCTAGGCAGATCCCCACCCGTGTCTTGTCTTCAACCTCTGCAATTATTTGCGCTAATTGCTCAAAACTATGGCCTATGTTTGACCCTTGCCCTGCGGTATTTTCAATCACGGCAGTGACCTTGCTGCTTCTATCCAGTGCCATATTGATAGAGTCGCTGATACGAGATAAACATTCATCTATGTCTATTTTTCTGAGATGGCTGCCGGGATGAAAGTTCAGCAGCGTTAGTCCCATCTGTTCACATCTTTGCATCTCTTCAAAGAATGCCAACCTGGATTTCTGCAGTTGCTCTGCATCTGGATGACCAAGATTAATTAAGTAGCTGTCGTGAGGGAGTATGCCTTCACTGGCTATATTGGCTTCTATGCAATTGTGTTTGAAGCCTTCTATCTGATCTAGAGTGAGTGGAGCCGCCTGCCATCTTCGTTGGTTCTTAGTGAATAGTGCGAACGCGTTGGCACCTATTTTATTGGCGTTAATTGGCGCATTTTGTATGCCCCCCGCAGCGCTCACATGAGCACCAATCCATCTTGAATCTGTCATTAACCAGAACCTTTTCGTTGAACAGAAAGAATTAGTTACAAGCTTTGTCACTAATCTTGTCGCGAATTATCCAAGTTTTACTATGCTTTAATTCAATTATGTTATTTGGATTATTTTCATAAAATGAAGCAGCGATAACTTCATGGATGATAGGGAACGGACTCTACAGTGTTTAAAGAATTCTCTCAAACCGATATAAATTCCTTTTGGCCAAGACTATTGGCCGAGCTCGGAAAATTACAAGCAAACTTCATTAATGGCGAAGACATACTCTTGCCTCTGTGCCGAATATTGGCGGAAGTCAGCCAATCTCAGGCGGTAATGATTATTCCTAAAGACTCACTGGACTGTGATGATATGCCCGCATCTGCAACATGCTGGTGTCGAGATCCGGTTCGTTATCTGACCCTATGGAAAGAGGCGAAAGATTGGCCCTTCTATAATCAGGAACCTATGGTGCATCGTTGGCAGTCTTTTGTTATCTGGCCAGCCAAGCGAGTCAATATTCAGATATTTTTTCACTCATCCAGCGACCAATGGTTGGCATTTCTATTAAGTTCAAACGAGCTTTTGTCAGATATTATCATGGGCATGTTGGTCCAGCAGACTCAGGAGTGGCAATCTCGAGTGAGAGACCGAGGCGTTAATTGTGTCGATAGCGAGATGTTCCAATCCATAGTCAGTAATAGTGAAGACCTGATTTTAGTCGCCAGCCGTTCACCATTTGGGGTGCCGAGCATCATGTACGCCAACGCCGCGGCGACCAGCATTAGCCACTACCCACGTAGTCAACTCATAGGTAAACCCATCACCTTGTTATTTCAAGATGAGCTGAATCAATCTGCAGCTGGTGGTCAGGAGAGCGAGCTGCTACAAGCGATTAATATGCGTAGAGAGTTTGATGGCGAGCTCATCTGTAGTAAGGCCGATAACGACACCGCTGTGCTGCATATGCATCTGGTTGCCTTGGAGGAACACAGTGAACATGGCAGCTTGTTTGCACTAGTAGGCAGAGACATTACTGATCATAAGCAGCTGCAGCAGATCATGGCTCGAACCCAAAAAATGCAGGCCATGGGGCAATTAGTCGGTGGTATTGCTCATGATTTCAATAATATTCTCGGCGTGTTGAAGGGAAATCTGGAGCTAATGGAGCTTAAAACGAGTGAAGAGACCATTGCACGTTATCTTACTACTGCCTTCAAGGCGTGCCAGAGAGGAACAGACTTAACTAGGCGTTTATTGCAGTTTTCCAGGCAGGAACAATTTAGCGCCAACTTGTATCAAGTCAATGATGTTATCGAAGGTATCGAGGAGCTGATAGGTAAGTCCTTAACCACCCAGGTAAGTCTCATCTTAGAGCCTGGGCAGCAACTGGAGGACATTCTGGTCGATCGTGGGGATCTGGAGGATGCATTACTAAACCTAGTCTTAAATGCCCGGGATGCCATGGGAGGGGAAGGGCAGATAATCATACGTAGCGGCAGAGAGTCTCTGGCAGGCTATCTGCCGGGCTTAACGGGGCGTCCTATGGTGGAAGCGGGTCAATACATTACAGTGTCAGTGTTAGATACAGGAACGGGTATAGCTCCTCATCTATTAGAGAAAATCTTCGAGCCTTTCTTCACAACGAAAGACAAGAGCAATGGCACTGGGCTTGGGCTCTCCATGGTTTATGGTTTTGTGAAGCGCTCAAATGGCTATATGAGCGTCATAGAATCAGATAATTCAGGTACTGAATTCAGGCTCTGGTTTCCTGTTGCTAAGCAGAAGAGACGGCCAGTGCTGGGCGTGGTTGAAAGGCACAAGGCCCCTAAAGTATCTCAGAGGTTAAAAGTCTTGATTGTCGATGATGAAGTGGACTTGCTGAGTGTCCTCAAAGATTATTGTGAGATTTTAGGCATGGAGGTCGAGGCGTATTCCGATCCTTTAGTCGTGAGGGAAAAATATAAAGCGGGGCTAAAGGGCGTTGAATTATTGATAACCGATGTGCTCATGCCTGGTGGAATTAATGGCTATGAGTTGGCCAAGGAACTCTGTGCTAAGGAGGATATTCCTGTGCTGCTTATCTCAGGGTTCATTGGTGATATTGGCTTAACCAGTAGCGAGGAAATGCCCTATCAAGTGCTGCATAAACCTTTCGTTATCGAGGGTTTAGTCGAGGCGCTGCAACAGATAGGCATCAAGTTTTCTCAGCAAAGATAGAAAAATCTTACTCGCTGGTGATTGATTACTCTCGATGGTAATAGTCTATTTCAGGATTTATTGGTGATATTGGATTAACCAGTAGCGAGGAAATGCGCTTGTTAAGTGTTGCATAAACCTTTCGTTATCGAGGGTTTAGTCGAGGCGCTGCGGCAGAACCGATTGTCATCAAGTTTTCTCAGCAAAGATAGAAAAAGTTTACTCGCTGGTGATTGATTACTCTCGATGGTAAGAGTCTATTTAGATCTACACAAGGACGTAATGGGTATGAATGAAGTTGCTATAAACAAATTGGTTATAAATAAAGGCTATGTTAGCTGTATTGACGCTATCTCAATGCAGATTGACAGCTATTTGATAGGGGGGCTGTGATGGAGGAAATATTAGTATGGGTCGTAGATGATGATGAAGATTATTGTCAGCTCATTCAAGAAGTACTCAATGAACATTATCAAGTTGCGGTATTCCATGAAGCGGGGACATATCGTTCAGCTTTAACGCGTAACACACCAGATCTTGTGTTGATGGACATCAATCTCCCCGATGTGAGTGGCATCGAACTCTGTCGAGAACTCACTGAATCTGGCAAAGACTGTGCGGTGATCTTTGTCTCAGGGATGAATACCTTAGATGAGAGGCTGAGAGCCTATGACGTTAGTGCCGTGGATTTTATTGCTAAGCCTTTCGAGATAAAAGAGTTACTGGCAAAAGTTCAGGCTGTGGCTTCCTATCAGTCTAAACGACATACACTCGTTCAGGCTGAGTCTATGTCGAGAAATATGGCATTTCAGTCTATGACCGAGTCGGCTCAATATGGCGCCGTGTTACAGTTTTTTAGGCAATGTTTCTTGTGCCAAGATTACCAAAGTCTGGCAGATGCCTTCTTCGACTTGATGCAGCAACTCAATCTTAATACTTGTCTGGAGATAAGAGATAGTGAAGTGCACTATTTTGCCCCCCAGCATGCGGATATCAGCCCTATAGAGGCTAATATACTGGAGTTATTGGATAAGCATGGGCGTTTATATGATTTTGGTAGTCGCACTATCTGTAATGACAAGCATGTCTCCTTCTTGATAAAGAATATGCCGCTAGATGATGAAGTCCTCTATGGACGATTAAGGGATATTATAGCCGTTATTGTTGAAGGGCTAGAGGCTAGGGTGATGGATATTGGTCGTCAACAGACACTGCAGCACGTTTTTGTGGAGATCCAAGCTTTGCTTGGCAAGATCAACGGTGCCATCTTAGAGCATGACGAGAAGTTCAGTGCAGCATTAACTGGAATGACAACAGAGATCCGTAGCAGCTTCCATGTGCTAGATATGACTGAAGAGCAGGAGCATTATTTTGCTTCCTTGCTGGAGCGAAACTTAAAAGAAGCCAGCTCGGCCGGAGACGCCTTCTATCGTTTGCAGGGCTCGTTAAAGACGGTAAAAAATGTCGTAGAGTCCAGTGTTGTTTCCTAGAGTGACCATAGCGAACCCTTGATTTAATTACTTTAAACAGTGCCAGTTTGCTTGAGCTTAATCAGAGGGCCTTAACAATTGCTTTAGAAATACTGGGTAAAATTTAATCTTTTTACTAGTATTGTATATATCAGGTATTCGGATTTTGGAGGCAAGTATGCTGGCAAGGCTTAATCATGATCATAAGCATATGGCGATATTACTCAATATTCTGAAGGTAAAACACAACAGATTAGCTCAAGGGGAAGCGGTTAACTTTAACCTCATTAGAGATGTTGTTGAGTATATGCAGACTTACGCCGAGCATAGCCATCATCCTTTAGAGGATATTATTTATAGTTACTATTTAAAGAAAACGGCTCACATGGGGACTAAACAACTTGCTGAACAACATCAAGGTTTAATTGATGAGTCAGCTTCTTTAATGGCCTCACTAAATCTTATATTAAGTGATGTCGTCGTCTCTAGAGAGCAGCTTGTATTAGACCTCAGAGCGTATGTTATCTTGCAAGAAGAGCATATGTTGTTCGAAGAAACAGACATTTTTCCTCGATGGGCGGAAGTGATAGATCAAACTGATTGGCAGGAGATACAAGCTTTATGTTCACTGAAACTTATCGATGACCCGCTCTTTAGTGATAATGATAATGTTCTGTTTGAGGAGTTGAGGGATTACATCACTAAGGATGGCTAGACTTTCCTAGCTCCTAGCTCCTGGGAAATAGACATAACTCTTTGCTTCTTGCTATGGCTTGGGTGAAGGCCAGACACAAAGTAAATTTCTACCCATAACCTCCAGGGATGGAGGGAATGTCATTAGATGCCTGGAGCATCTTTGACCCATGGATTATTAATATAAAGAGAGACATAACTCTTTATTGCGTGAAGTCCAGACACAAAGTAAATTTCTACCCATAACCTCCAGGGATGGAGGGAATGTCATTAGATGCCTGGAGCATCTTTGACCCATGGATTATTAATATAAAGAGAGACATAACTCTTTATTGCGTGAAGTCCAGACACAAAGTAAATTTCTACCCATCCATGGGAAATGTACATAAGTGTTCCAGACACAAAAAAGAGCGCTGATGCGCTCTTCTTATGTGATTATTTTACATCAGGAGGTTGTCTAATTCACCACTGAAGCTACTATCTATATCCTGTAGCTCTCTGAGTAAGCGATGCTTCTCTTGCAATGCCTCAATTTCACGCCATTTGCGTTTCTTATTGGAGCTTCTCGAACGGCTTGGTCTTTCTACCACAGTATCTAGCGCACTACCATAATCGAGTCGATTCATGGTGACCTCCTGTTGTTGTATTCCTGTTCAATCAAATAAATACCACACTTTTAAAATAGTGTGCAAGATAAATGTTTCAAACTGGTTAATTGTTTGTGAGGGTTTTGTTGTGTGAGAGTCGAATGTTTTACGTTAAGTAGGAAGAATATTTGCAGTATCTAGATAGATGAACTACAGAATAAAAAAAAGCCAGTGTAAACTGGCTTTTTTATCATGAGACTATTTTTAGAGTGATCTAGATAGATTGTTGCCTGAACATATTGATAAGTCCATTACTCGAGCAGTCCAATTCACTGGCATCTTTCTCTGCTCCTAGTCTGGTCAAAACATCATTGCCTAATGATTTACCTAGCTCGACGCCCCATTGATCGAATGAGTTTATATCCCAAATAGCGCCTTGAACGAAGGTTCTGTGTTCATAAAGGGCGATAAGGGAACCTAGAGTTCCAGGTGTTAGCTTATCCATTAAGATGGTATTGCTTGGCTTGTTACCTTGCATCTCTTTATGTTTAGCTATGGTGCTCTTTTCATCGATTGAGAGGTCACAGCCTTCAAGTTCCACTAAGGCTTCTTCATAAGATCGCCCTTGCATCAGAGCTTGAGTTTGCCCAAAACAGTTTGAGGCAAGTTGGATATGGTGCTCTCCTAAGGGATTATGGCTCTTGAGAGGCATAATAAAGTCGGCAGGAATGAGCGCCGTGCCTTGATGTAACAGCTGGTGATAGGCATGTTGACCGTTAGTGCCTTCACCGCCCCAGATGACCGGCCCAGTGCTGAAATCGACGCGAGTGCCATCTAAGGTGACAGACTTACCGTTACTCTCCATATCTAGCTGCTGGAAGTATGCGGGAAGTCCTCTCAGATAATGATCATAGGTCAATACCACATGGGATTGAGCATTATGGAAGTTGCCGTACAGCAGTGAAAATAGCCCCATAATCACAGGCATATTTTCTGACAGCGGCGTGTTGGCAAAATGCTTATCCATCTCATGGGCACCATCGAGTAGTTCACGGAAGTTATCCATGCCTATCATCAATGCTATAGGTAAACCTATGGCTGACCAGAGTGAATAACGACCACCAACCCAATCCCACATAGGGAAGATATTGTCGGCATCGATACCGAATTCAGTCGCTTTAGCCACATTGGTGGTGACGGCAACAAAATGCTGAGCGATATCTGCCTGACTCGCACCATTGCTAATAAACCAGTCTTTAGCGCTTAAGGTGTTGGTCAAGGTTTCTTGAGTGCTGAAAGACTTAGATGACATGATAAACAGAGTCGTTTCAGCATCGAGAGGCTTAAGCTTCTCGGTGATGGACGTACCATCAACATTACCCACGAAGTGGCAATTGAGGTCTTTATTCCAGTAGGGTCTAAGAGCTTGAGACACTATCTTAGGGCCTAGGAAGGAACCGCCGATACCGATACTGACGATATCTGTGATCGACTTGCCTGTGTAGCCTTTCCAGCTTCCAGATGTGATGGCTGTGACAAATGTCGCCATCTTAGCTTGAGTCTGTTGAACTTCTTCAACGATATTTATACCGTCTAGAATGATCTTTTGCTCAGGCTTAGCTCGCAGTGCGGTATGTAGCACTGCACGTTTCTCGGTGGTATTGATCACGTCACCGTCGAACATAGCCTTGATTTTAGACGCTAGCTTGGTCTCTTCTGCAAGCTTGAATAACAGAGATAAGGTCTCTTGGTTCGCCCTATTTTTAGAGTAATCTAAAAATAGGCCACAAGCCGATGTCGACATAGTGTCGAACCTGAGTTTATCTTGCTCAAAAAGCACTCTCATATGTGGTAAATCCTTGGTATGAGCCTTTAGCTCATTCCAAGTCTGACTCTGGGTTAGCTCAGTCATCCTGTCTTACTCCTTAAGAGGTCAGTTTGTCTTTCAGCATCACTTCTAGCTTATCTTGGTCGATGGCGAAGTTTCTAATGCCTTCGGCCAGTTTTTGAACTGCCATAGGATCTTGGTTAAACTCCCAACGGAATTGTGCCTCGCTCAGTGGTTCACCGGCAGTAGCTGATGCCTCAACAGGAACAAGTTTACGAACTACTTGAGCCTGTGAATTTGCCATCTCTTCGAGTAAGGCTGGACCAATAGTTAAACGATCACAACCCGCAAGCTCGAGGATTTCACCTGTGTTGCGGAAACTTGCACCCATGACCACAGTGTTAAAGCCATGGCGTTTGTAATAGTTGTAGATTTCGGTAACAGACACAACACCTGGGTCTTCACTAGCACTATAGTCCAGACCAGTATCCTTCTTATACCAATCTAAGATTCTGCCGACAAACGGAGAGATAAGGTAAACACCAGCTTCTGCACAAGCACGGGCTTGGGCAAAACAGAATAACAAGGTTAGATTACAGTTAATGCCTTCTTGCTCTAGCTGCTTAGCGGCACATATGCCTTCCCATGTTGAAGCTAGTTTGATCAGAATTCGTGACTTATCTATGCCAGCTTCTTGATACAGTTTAATCAGCTTATGGGCTTTATCGATTGAACCGGCACGGTCGAAAGAGAGTCTTGCGTCTACTTCAGTGGAGATACGACCTGGAACTATCTTTAAGATCTCTACACCAATATTAACAGCAAGCTTGTCACCGGCATCTTCGAGTTGTTGCTCAATTTCATCACTTTGTGATTTAGCCCAAGTAATGGCGTTATCGATTAGATGGCCATAATCTGGGATCTGGGCTGCTTTTAAAATGAGAGACGGGTTGGTCGTGGCGTCTTGTGGGTGATAACGCTTGATGGCCTCAATGTCCCCTGTATCGGCGACTATGGTGGTAAAAGATTTCAATTGCTCGAGTGTATTAGCCATATAAATAACATCCTTCTTAAGAAGCAGCTTAAGGTTTGTGATTGCAGGTGGGTATTAGAAGCGATTTTGATGATATTTCCAACCGTAAATGAAAAAAAATTACAGGAAAGTTGTAAAATATCAGTAAAAGCGCCTTTGTTGAGCAAGTTAACCCTGAATATTAGTCAAAAATAGGTAGAGGCGAGTATAGCGTGCCAGATGGTTTTTAGTATAGATAATATCCAGCTCTATCATTACAGCATGATTAAACTTTGGATAAGAATGAGTGACACAAGAAGGTCTTGTTTAAAAATAGAGAAGATGAGTCATTCTGGCTAGAATGAGTTGGATAAAAAAATCGCTGCACAGGGCAGCGATTCATAGTTACTTGCAAGAGAGTTTGATTACTTGATCAAAGCTTCTCTTTTCACGCCTGTTACCTGGGCTTCAATACGACGGTTAGCCTTGTTGGCTTCGACGCTTCTACCTTGGATAATAGGTTGTGTGACACCGAAGCCTTTAGCTTCGACGCGATCTTGGCTAATGCCAAACTTCTCAACAAGTATCTTAGCAACGGCCTTGGCACGCTTGTCTGATAAGATCATGTTGTAGTCAGCTTTACCTACATTTGAAGCATGACCCGAGATCAACACAGTCGATTTAGGGTTAGTGTTCATGTAAGTTGCTAGCTTCTCAATGCGCTCGAAAGACTCAGTCTTTACTGCAGATGAGTTATTTGCGAACTGAATAGAACCCACGTCGCGTTGCTCGGTAGTTTCTGTGTAGACAGTACAACCGTTCGCATCAACCTGGTGATTAGCAGAAGTGTCAGCACACTGATCCATATCGTCAGCTACGCCGTCGTTATCTGAATCGACAACAATTGCGGCAACAATAGGTGCAATAACTGCAGCTGGAGTACCGAAACGGTAGCTAAGCTCTAGGCCCCAGTAGTTGCTTTCCATGGCAAGTGTGTTCCACTTGTCTTCATCTAAGTTTTCGTAACGACGATACTTAGCTTGAAGCTTCAGGTTTTCGGTGATGTTATAACCGATACCAGCGCCAAAGTAAGGTGCAATACCACTGTCACTGTAATACTCAGTGCCATATTCTTTGTTGTTCGATATTAGGTAGTTCATCGCACCAGCTTCAGCCGATAGGCTCCAGCGGTTAGCGATTGGCCAGAATCCTACGACTCCAAGGCTCATACCTTTAGCGCCAACGTCATTCATTTTGTTAGCGTAATCGACCCACTCAGCACGGCCAAGATCACGGTAACCTAGCTCAACTCCGAAGTAGTCGTTGAAAAGGTAACCACCAAACACGTCCCATGCGTATGGATCATCTTCGCCACAGCTCTTCATGGTCTTCATGTCACAGTTTGGCTCGTAATTGTTTACGCCAAGACCGCCACCTACATACCAAGGAGTAAGTTCTTGTGCCGCGTTAGCAGCGAATGGGAGCATTGAAGTAAGCAGAATAGCTTTCAATGTATTGTTCATCATTTCAATTCCTTTGTTATTTATTATTCCCCAATGCAATTTCATCTAGAGATGAAACACCGCAAGCATATTAGAGGGGATTCCTTTGGTTTTATTGCTAGCTGGCGCTATTATCTACGTAAATTGTAACTTTTTCCAATGTAATAATGATTTAAATCATCACTTTCATAGTTTTATTGCATAAGTAAAGTGCATTCGATAAGAATGCACTTCATTTTGTTGGCTTGTTGTTATGGGGTCGTTTGCTCGCGGTTAATTACCTGGTCCAGATCCAGTTTTCTAAACTGATAGGATCGACACCGTTGGCCTTGATATAATTTCTGTGTTCTACCAGACGTTGCAGCATATCTGTGGTGATGGTGACATGTTGTGTCTCATCGATGACATCTTGCTGGAATAGCTTGTAGGCCATATCGATAACGAGATGGTAGCGTGAGGTTCCGTTTCTGACACCCATATCGAATGGGGTAGTGGTTGAACCTTCCTCTTCATAACCCTTGATTCTGAATCTTCTATTACCTTTATAATCAAATACCAACTTCTTGATGGTATTTGGGTAGCCGTGGTAATTGAAGATAACCCCCTTGTCTGAGGTGAACACCTCATCCATTAACCAAGGTTTACTTTGGAAATCTAAGCTACCAAGACCGCTACTGGTGAGTTCGGTGACGCTGACGAAACGAATTCGAACGCGAGGGAGTATCTCTCTGATCAATACCAGAGCTGCCATGGCTTCTTGGGTGACGTAATCACCACAACCAACCAGAACCACATCAGGGTTGTCGTCAGAGGCAAAATCCCAAATCATCACACCATCTTTCGCTTGCTGGCGTGCTTCATCGAGTGTTAGCCATTGTGGCAGATCTTTCTTGCCGGCAACTATGATGTTTAATTTATCACGGTCAGCATAGGCGCGTTCCGTGTAGACTAAAGTGCTGTTACCGTCGGCAGGCAGGTAGGCTGAGATGATCTTCGGATGCTTCTCAAGCATAGCGCCTAAGAATGATGGGTTCTGATGCGAATAACCGTTGTGATCCTGGCGCTCCAGCAGTGAGGAGAGTACCACGTTGCACGCAGGTACAGGTTTACGGAAATGAACGCCCTGACTGGCATAGACATATTTACAATATTGGTCAGCCATAGAGGAGACGACTTGAGAGAATGACTCATAGGTAGGGAACATGGCGTGACGGCCCGTCACTGTATAGCCATGCATCATACCGAAGAGTAGATTCTCTGATAGTAGCTCTATGACACGACCATCACGGGCCATGTCTTGATCCCACTCTTCGATGGGCCACTGCCAGGCACGGTTGGTTTCTTCGAACACAGCCTGAAGCTGGTTTGAGTAAGTTTCATCTGGACTAAAGATACGTAAGTTGCGTTGATCTCGGTTGAGTTTCATCGCATCGCGCATCCACTCTCCCATCTTATACATGGAGTGACCACGATGCCCTCTAGGGGTTTCTGCGCCGTAGGCTAGCTTAGATAGATCTGGGTTAGTCAGTGCGCGAACCACCTCACCACCGTAGCTTAAGTGTTGCTGACCACAAGTTAGCTGTTTAGGGGGAAGTAGGCTCTGGATCTCTTGGTCGAATATTAGCTCGCCTTTATCGTTAATCGAATAAAGTTCATGGAACTTGTAGCTGGCTAACCAGGTATCGAGCGCATCTAGATGACCCTTATCGGTGGCACACTTGTTGACGATAACCTGATGAGATTCACAGTTACCCTCAAGCTTCTTGCCGTTGTACTGTGCAGTACCAGTCCAACCTTTAGCGGTACGCATCAAGATCACTGGCCAGCGAGGTTTAACTACATCTTCACCGCTGCGCGCGCGCTGCTGAATCTCGGTGATCATGTCATAAGAGGTGTCCATGGCATTGAGCATCTGCACATAGACATCTTCTTCGAGTTGATCGTCAACTATGATTGGGTGATAACCTAGGCCACGGAATTCGAGATCTAACTCTTCATGGCTCATGCGACCCATACGAGTCGGGCCGGAGATCTTATAACCGTTGATATGAACGATTGGTAGTACAGCGCCGTTAGTGGCTGGGTCGACTAAACGGTTGGCATACCAGGAAGCGGCAAGGGGACCGGTTTCAGATTCGCCATCACCAATAAGGCAGGCCGCAATCAAATCTGGATTATCCAGCACGGATCCCCAGGCTACTGAGAGCGAATAACCGAGCTCGCCACCTTCCAGGATTTGTCCTGGCGCTTCAGGGTTTGCGTGAGAAGGGTAACCATAGGCGGCAGAAAACTTCCGACAGATATCTGAGATACCTTCTTCATTGTAGGGAATAGTTTCCGGGTAGAAGTGGCTAAGAGAGCCTTCCATAAACAAGTTAGCTTGTACCGCTGGAAAACCATGTCCTGGGCCGACTAAATAAACGAATGAGCGATTATTCTTAACGATAAGACGGTTGATATTGGCATAAACGAAGTTGATCCCAGGGCAAGTTCCCCAGTGACCTAATAGCCTAGGTTTAATATCTGTATGTGCGAGTGCACGTTTATGCAGTACATTTTGTTTCAAGTAAATCTGTGACGTTGCCAGAAAGTTCGTCGCTCTTACAAACTTCTTTAATGCGCCGATCTCTTGTTGTGTTGACATAAAAAACCCCATTTATAGTTAGCGATAAGTTAATCAAATCCTTTGCTAAACACTATATTTGTAATTTTATTACAAGAATGTGTCCTACATCTGATTTTTGTTAAATCGTAATCTTTCTATTTTGTTGCGATTTCAAGGTGAAATTCTTGTGTAATCAGTTGCCAGCCTGACTTTATAGTGTTTTCTTGTGTGACGGTCGTGTTATGTAAATGATTAATTGTGACCTTGATCACATGGGTTGCTTTTAATGGTATGCTATTTTGCCCCAGCGAAAATTGGTGGCCGTGATGTCATAAATTCACGAAAGTAAAATTCTAAAAGAAAATCACCAATTTTTATCGAATAGATGGAAGAAAAATTAAACACGTTAGTTTCGGGGCGATTGAATCAGCTTCGATGATTATCATGGGGATAGAGTAATAAGCTATGTTTGAATCATTAGTTAGTGCAATTGAATCTGTAGTGAATGCCATCAATGGCATGTTATGGGGGAGCGTACTCATATACGTGCTGGTCGCTGCGGGTGTCTTGTTTACATTCCGGCTTGGGTTTATTCAGTTCCGTTTATTTGGCCATGGTGCCAAGTTGGTGTTGAAAGGGCGTGAAAAGGTCGATGGAATTTCATCATTCCAGGTCTTCTGTACTTCCATGGCCGCTCGTGTCGGTACCGGAAATATGGCTGGTGTAGCGGTTGCTATCACAGTAGGTGGTGCAGGTGCTATTTTTTGGATGTGGTTAATTGCATTATTAGGCATGGCGACGGCATTCGTCGAGTCAACGTTAGCCCAAGTCTATAAAGTTAAAGACAGTGAAGGCCAGTTTCGTGGTGGTCCAGCCTATTACATGGAAAAGGGCTTAGGTAAGCGTTGGATGGGGACGCTTTTCTCCATACTGCTTATCATAGCTTTTGGTTTCGCCTTCAATGCTGCTCAAGCCAATACCATTACTGATGCTCTCAATAATGCCTTCGGTTTCGATAAGACTATTGTTGGAATCATTATCGTACTGGCTTCTGCCTATATCATCTGTGGTGGCTTGAAGAAGGTGGCTCGTGCTTCCGAGCTGATAGTGCCTGTGATGGCTGTGGCTTACCTAGGAATAGCCTTGGTTGTTCTGGTACTCAATATTGACCAAGTGCCAGCAGCATTGAGCTTGATAGTTAAGAGCGCATTTGGCTGGGAAGAAGCAGCTGGTGGCGCAATGGGCGCCATGATGGCGGGTATCGCTCGTGGTCTGTTCTCTAACGAAGCGGGCATGGGTAGCGCGGCGAATATTGCAGCTTCGGCTACACCGAATCCTAATCATCCGGCCTCTCAAGGCTTTGTGCAGATGATAGGTGTTTTTGTCGATACTATCGTTATCTGTACCGCATCTGCTGCGATTATCTTGCTATCCGGTGTGTTAGATAATCCTGGAGACCAGAAAGGCATTGGGCTGTTGCAGTTGGCTTTGACTAATGAGTTAGGTGGCTGGTCAGCGTATTTCATCTCTTTTGCCATTTTGCTGTTCTGTTTCTCATCCATCATTGCAAACTACAGTTATGCCGAAAGCAACATCCTATTCTTGACGAAGAGCAAGAAGGTGTTATTTATCTTCCGTGGCGCTGTGTTGGGTATGGTGATGGCAGGTTCAGTTGCTTCGTTACAGCTCGTATGGAACTTTGCCGATCTCTCTATGGGCTTTATGGCTCTGGTCAATATCGCAGCCATTGTGATGTTATCTAAAGTCGCCTTTGCGGTAATTAAGGATTATGAGCGTCAGCTTAAAGCGGGCCAAACCCCTACCTTTGATGCCAAGCAATTTCCTGAAATTAATGGCATAGAAACCAGTGAGTGGAGTGGCGAGAAAGCCGCAAAGTCGAAAGGCTAACCTTGAAGCTAACTGATTCGATAGACTGAATTAGCACAATCTAAAAAACCACGCTGATTAGCGTGGTTTTTTTATGTGTGCATCAGTATGATGGCAAACATAAGCGCTCAATAAGGATCAGCTATGTTAGTTTTAATTTCACCAGCTAAAACATTAGACTATGAAAACCCCGCAGGGACGGCTGAATATACCTTGCCTAAGCTTGTTGACTTCAGCGCTCAGTTAATCGAGGAGTGTCGTAAATTGACGCCAGCAGAAATCGCATCCTTGATGAAGGTAAGCGATAAAATCGCTGGTTTGAATGCGGCTCGTTTCGGGACCTGGAGCCCAGAATTTACTACCGAAAATGCTAAACAAGCCTTGTATGCATTTCGCGGTGATGTCTATACCGGCTTAGATGCCGACACCTTATCACCAAGCGGAATACAGGACGCTCAGAAACACCTGCGTATATTATCTGGACTCTATGGGCTACTTCGTCCGTTAGACCTGATGCAGGCATATCGTTTAGAGATGGGCACTCGCTTAGCGAATAAGCAAGGCACTAACCTGTATCAGTTCTGGGGCAATACCATTACCGATGAGGTTAATCTAGCCCTGGAAGAGCAGGGAGACGACATTCTGGTCAACCTGGCCTCAAACGAATATTTCAAAGCTGTTAAGCCCAAACTCGTGAAGGGCAGTATCATTACCCCAGTATTTAAAGATCGAAAGAACGGTCAGTACAAGGTGATCAGTTTCTTCGCCAAGAAAGCCCGCGGCATGATGGTGCGCTATATTCTCGATAACAAGGTGAGTACCCTTGCTGAGCTGATCAAGTTTGACAGTGCCGGCTACCATTACTGTGAAGCTGAATCGTCAGCTATCGCACCGGTATTCCTTCGCGAAGAACAGCTTTAGGCAAGACTTCGAATGAAGCTTGATGACATTTTTGTTTGGTTTCATTTAGCAGGTTTGGTACTTGTCAGCTAGCAAGTTTAAAATAGCTTTTTAGATTGGGCTTATTGGGCTTGTTTGGTATTTGGTTAGCTTACTGAATCATTTTACTTCAGTTTCATCTATCACCTGCCGTGGGTGCTGTATAAGGATATACGAATGTCGTGAAGGCACGGATGCCTAAGAACGACCTTAAGTGCAAACGTGTCTGCGACACGCCGCCCTATCTATTAAAGAAATGGGTCCCTTATAGCCTCTGCCGTTTCAAACAACGTCCATGTTTAACGGCCAGTTCGGCAAAATATGTCCATATACAAAGGCCAGTTCAGCATCCATGCTTCTCGTTCATGAGCTCATGGCTATGCCATATTCACCCAGCCTCTCGTTCGGAGAGTATCACTTCGCGATACCTCATCCTGTCACGGAAGGTCACAGCCGCGTTCACACCAGATTATTCATCTCTTCGATTTGAGCTTTATTGGCCTGTAACTCGTTTCTGGACAGAAACGAGTTACAGGCTTTGCACTAATGCGCTTAGTTCAGATAAGAAAAAGTATCTTAGTTTATTCAAAAGCCCTAATTCGCTCTGACCCCTTTATCCTTTACCCCTTTATCCGTTTTCTCATCGATTCACCACCCAGCTCTATTCGGTGGTAGTTGTGGATTAAGCGATCTAATAACACATCGGCGATCGTGGCGTTGCTGATCATGTGGTACCACTCTTTTATCGACAGAGCCATCAACTATGCCTGTCCATATTAGTTTCTATAGGAATAGGGGGAGGTGAGTCGAGGCATTTTTTGGTATTATGGCTCCATCGTACAGGCTGAGCCTGATACTCACATTTTATAGACACTTAAATAGCGTTAGTTGGATATTCCCCATGATTGAACAGCAAGAGAACAGCCCATTACACGGCTTAAAGTTAGAGACTATGCTCACCGAGCTCGTGGATTTTTACGATTGGGAGATACTGTATGCCTCGCTGCGTCTGGCGTGTTTCAAGACAAACCCTAATATGTTGGCATGCCTAAAGTTTCTAAAGAATATTGAGTGGGCCAGGGAGCGAGTAGAGAACTTTTATCTGTATCGCTTCAAACGCATGCCTAAAGGCGATACGGCGCATTTTGAGCTCAAGCCCAGAGAACGTGGCTTTGCCAATGGCATAGTGCCGCGTAAGCCCCAAGCTTTGACTATTGAGCTTATCGAAGAGATGCGCGCCAAGTCGAGCGCCGGTTACGAGGCGATGAAGCAGAACAAGGACAGGGCAAGGTTTAGCAAAGATAAGCCAAGAGCCCAAGATTCCTATGCGCAGAACACCCGCTCCGGTGGGAATAGGTCCCAGCCATCCCAAGATCCTAACAATCCATGGGGTAAGTAACGGGGGCTTGTTTAGCAATCCCAGCTCCATTTAACGGTGCCCCTTCGTTGTGACAGGCACCGTTATCCATTTAGATTCGCTACCTTACACAACCTCTCTATCACTCCAGTTGTTGGCCGAGTCAATATCAATCCTCAACACCAGATGTAAATGGTTACTCATATACTCCCGCTAAAAATGCGCATCTGACGGTTCTACTACATGAATGGTAATATGGCGTGTCTTCAAGACTGATTTGAGTTCTTCTGGGCTAAGGTATAGTTAACTCCTACTTTCTGCCTATAGCTAAACATTAGTAGGAGGGCAGAATTCACTCACTCAATTTACTATGCCTGTCCACATAGACTCTAGGTATTGTAGGTGCGTTAATATTGCGCGGCATCATGATTTCCGTTGGCGCACCGCTGATTGCAGAATTCCATATGGTACTTTACCTGTTTGGTTTCTTCTTGATTTGGACAGGCGTCCAAATGTGGCGTCAGCATGGTCAAGAGAGCACATCGTTTTCAGACAGTTTCGCCGTCCGTTTGGTGAAAAAGTTCCTGCGTGTCAGCCCTGATTATCATGGAAACAAGCTCTTTACTCGCGATGCTATTGGGATATTAGCAAGGCCAATGTTGGTGGTTGTCATGGTCATTGCTATGACGGATGTGATGTTCGCCTTGGATTCGATTCCTGCGATCTTTGCTGTAACACAAGAACCTTACTTAGTTCTTGCTGCAAACGTCTTTGCCTTATTGGGTCTACGATCCTTGTACTTTGTGCTCGGCGGCATGCTGACAAAATTTGCTTACTTGCACCATACGTTGGCATTTATGCTGTGCTTTATCGGTATCAAAATGCTGCTCATTGACACCCCGTTTGCTATCGCAACGTCAGTGTCTCTAGGGGTGATTCTAACTTCGCTGGCAATCGGTATTGGCGCTTCGATTTGGAAGCAACGCCAATTGGAAAAAGTGGCGTCATAAACCCCTATATACCCAACTTCACATAGTGGGTATACCTACAACGGTCAGCATCAATAAGACATGCTTTATAGGTGCCATATATGGCACCTATAAAGTAAGAGAGTTCTTACCGAACAATAATTGATGTAGCTCACTTTTGGACAAAAGCTTGGTAGATTTGTTTAGTCTAATTAACGTGATATTGATTAGAAAAAGTATCTTGGGTTATCCAACGGCCGTAATTCGCTACGACCCCTTTATCCTAACCACGGAGGACTCGAAGGGTCACGAAGAAAGGCAAAGGCTAAAGTCTGTAGTGGTCTTCATCTTTATCTCAGTGCGCTTAGTGGTGATATTAGGCGTGGAACAGAGATATGCCTGTCCTATTTTATTTTGTCGAAGGTCACAGCCGCGTTCACACCGGATTATCCATCTCTTCGATTTGAGTGATAGCTAATTAGCTACGACCCCTTTGTCTTGCCTACTAGCAAGTTTCAAATAGCTTTTAAGATAGGGTTCATTAGGCTGGTTTGGTACTTGGTCGTTTGCTAAGTACCATGGCTTCAATGGTGTTTATTGCTTGCAACAGGCATTGAATACTTGCCAGCTAGCAAGTTTAAAATAGCTTTTTAGATTGGGCTCATTGGGCTTGTTTGGTATTTGGTGGTTTGCTAAGTAGCATGGCATTATTGGTGTTTATTGCTTGCAGCAGGCGAATGTGCAAACACTTCTGCGACACGCCACAAGCACAATCCCTGTGGGCTCTGCGACATCATCCCTGATGTCGAAGGTCACAGCCGCGTTCACACCAGATTATCCATCTCTTCGATTTGAGCTTTATTGGCTAATAACTCGTTTCTGGACAGGAATGAGTTGAACTAACATTCTAAATATCACGATTGCCATTAGGGAAAGTATGGCGACCTGATATGTACTAACGCTGCCTGCAACAGCGCAAGTTTGGGGGAAGCGAGAGACTTTCTGACTGCCAGATTAAGGGCGGAGAATAAAGTTTACACTGACCCCACTTGTTACTTGTTATAGTGTCGGGTTGTTCAACCTCAGCAATTTTACTTGAAATAACTTAGAGGTAATCATTTCTTAAAATATCCATCACCAAAGTAAGTCCCGATGCCTGTTCTCCATTTTTCAACTTTAAAGTATAAGCCTTCACTTTCATCGACATACTTATTGATATTAGGTACATACAATTGATCATCACGCCCTGATTGAGCTGGATCACTCGATATCAACTGTATATTTTCAAGATTCATGAAATTGTTAAAAGAAGTATTGGGTTCTGTAAATGCAACCTTATAATCGCCATAACCATAGAAATCCAATGTAGGGAAAGAGTTAACAATTAGCTTAGGTCGATTTATATCCTCATCACTTATTGTGACCACCGAATTTGAAACAATCTTAAATTTTGTATAGATTGATTTACCAATTAGGCTTCTAATGTTTGAAGATATATATCGATTATCGTAAGCCTTTGGATACCATTCCCGGTGAATTTTCGTAAGAGCAGTAAAATCAATCTTGCTACTGTCGGAAACGGCTCCATTATTGACAATAAAGTGACTTTTATTAGTACCTACTTGCGACACTTTCCACATTACATTTCCAGATAATATGATCGTATAAGACTCATCCAAGTCAAACTCTATATCAATTTCTGTTTTGTTATTTGACGCTTGAATGTAAACTAGCTTATCTCTTTCTGGTAGTAACTTAGAACTAAGAGAGCTACAAACCTTTTCTTCAAAGGCGAAGGCTTCACCTATTGAGAAATTACTTTTATATGTAGATATGAAGTAACCATCTTCTAGCTCGGTTAACTCTTTAAGCGTCAGAGTGAACTTTTTCCTTTCAATATCAAAGGATTCATTTGTAGAAAATAACCTTTCTACATCTGAGATAACTTGCTCCATAGGCTTCTTATGTAAAAAATGGAATTCTTTACCCCTTTTATACACAGCTTCAAAATCAGTGCTATTTGACTTACACGAAAATTCAGCTTTATCACGTTTATTAAATCGTCCAACAATAGCGTTAGACCGAGATGTTGTGGGGTATGTTTGGTAGGACTTAACAAAGTACTCTAAAGAGTTTTGACGACAGTACCACCTTCCATCAAACTTTAATCCATAGCGACCAGCCCCTTCACAAGCGAGACCAATATTGAAATACGCTGAAGCTTTCTGTTTTTTAGAGGCCTCTTTTGACTCTATAACCCTAGTTGAAGCCTGAATAGATCTCTGCTTATCCTTTAATTTCAAAGAAGTTAGAGCAAAGTTATTAATAGCTCTTATATTGTCACTATCAACTTGTATTGCCTCTTTGAACTTGTCATTAGCTGCTTTGAACTTCCCCTCAGCATAGAGCTTCTCACCTTGCAGGTTTAGCTCGGCAGTGAGCTTAGCAAGTTCACTTTTTCCTGGTAGCTTTAAAGATTGATGAATTTCAGCTTTGTCATCATCGGTTAAGTTCTCATTATCAAACCGTGTAAGCCAATCTATCGGGTATTCAATAGTACTCGGGCGATTATGCCCATTTCTGACGTCAAAAAACTTAGAGGCCCCATTATCAATAAGCAACTGAATTAACTCTTTATTAGAATACCTAACAGCATAATGAAGCGGTGACATATTAGAGGTTCTCAAGGTATAGCCACAGTTATCGTTTGGTATGATCGTACCTGTATTTACCTCAGCTCCCGCTTCAATAAGTAACCTTGCAGAGTCAAAACCATCATATTGAGCAGCATACATTAACGGTGTTTTATCAAAGATGTTTTGACTGTTTGGACCGAAGCCTGATTCCAACAAATATGACATAGCTTTAGGGTGCCTTACGGCCACATTTAGAATACTTTCATTTACCTTGAACCACCCTTTTTCTTCAAAAGACTTATTGATACCTGATAAGTCAATTTTTCGAATCTCCGCAAGTGGTCTTTTCTGTAAAATTGCCCTTCTTAAATCTGCTTCCTCCGAAGTTTTAAAAGGTCTATAACTATAGAACCTAATCCCAGAGCTAATAGCATTTTTAATAGCGTAATCAGCAGCCTCTTCAGATTCTTCCTCATTCCATTGAAAGTGTTTTTGATAGAAGTTGCTGAGATGATTTGTTGCCGTTACAAGTTTATTTTTATATTGATTTAAAGCATCAAACTCACTTAGCCCTTGCAGTGACCAAAGCTCTAAATTCTTAAGATCAATTTCATAAGTAGAATCGTCATAACGCTTTTCTGTCTTAGGTTTTTGCTTAGGTGCATATAGTAGCTTTGCAAATTCATCATCAATTTTACTTGACCAACGCCTGTGAGTCTTCATTGAGCCGCAACTACTTCCTGCTCCCCTTCGCAAGCCGCCAACCAGTCCACGTAGCACTGAAAGTGAGGCCTGCACCTCACTATAGTCACGCTTAACCTTCAGTATTTGCTCTGGAGAAGGCACTTTACTGACCGAGCATTCATGGCGCCAGCTAGCATTCTCTGTCAGTTTATACAGTTGATTTAAGTCCTTACCTGATAAGAATAGATAGTAGCTTCCACTATCAGAAGATAGAAAGTGGAAGTTCCCTGCAGAAGGGGACTCATCTAATAAGGAGCGGTAATATTCGTAATTTTCTCTTCTATCAGGAAATGGTTCATTAGAAGCTAACAGTTGATATCGCTCGCATGCTCCACCACAACCACTGTGAGTGTAAGAATATAAATGAACTGTTTTTCCATTTATTTGAACTTCTTCGGTTCGTTGGACCTGCATCTTTGATGAGGGATATATTTGAAAAATACTTCCGCTCCACATCTGTTTCGTTTGAAGAAGAAGATCTTTACAAATAGGAGCATTGTTCACGATTAACTCAGGTTTAAACCATGATTTTGAAAAATCTACAGCTTCTGCTGAAAGAGAAACCATCAAACTTAATAGAATAAAATAACAGCGATTAATCTTCATTACACACCTTAATTGGTTTCAATAAAATCCATCTTACTTTTTGCCAATCAATGTTTATCCAACCACCTGCTCTAACGACAACGCATTGAATAACAACGAGTGCATAACAATAGTTACATATAACTTGATGCTTTAAGAAGCTTTATATGGAAAATTTATATTCGACTGACAGTAACTGTGTATTTGTACTCGTTAACTTTTGGAAAAACTTGTTGGATGAAACTAGATACACATGCTAGCAGCGTAATGGCGATAAAAGCTTGAGTCATGTTCTGTCTATCTTTTATGCTCAATTGCCTTAAAGTCCTGATTAGAGGTAGCACAACAACAAAGGGGTCGGAGCGAATAAGGTCAAACTTTCTTGTAAATCCCCAAGTGTAGATGCGGTTGCGAGCTTCGATGGCATGGATGCCATCGCAGAGCCCACATGAATGTGCTTGCGGCGTCTCGCTGAAGTATCAGCACAATCCTCGCCGGACAGGCGTTAGGTTACAATGAAGGGGCGACCTTCAAGCTACTACTCAAGAACGAAATAGCCAAATGCCCCGCCCAAAAAAAATGCATTAAAACTTCATCCGAAGGCTAGCAAGCTTTGAGGCAGAAGTTAGTTATGAAGCTTAGTAATAAAGCTAAATCGAAGAGACTCCATTCTTGTAGAACAGCTAGGTGTAGATGCGGCTGCGGACTTCGGTTTCAGGGATGAAACCGCAGAGCGTATAGGGATATATTCACAGCGTGCCGCAGAAGTATCTGCACATAAGGTCGTTCACTCACATCCATGTGATCACGACATTGGTGCATCCCTGCACGGCACCCGCTGCAGGCGATAGGTAACCATGAAGGGGCGGTCTTCGAACTACTTATCCAATATCAGCTATGCCAAAGAGAAAATTTTATCGAGCTTCATTTGAAGCAAAAAGGCCACTGTTACGAGAAACAGTGGCCTAGTAGATTAGCAATTGAAGGCTGAATCGAGCCAAGGCCCAAAGCAGCTGAAATGCTAACAGCTATTTAGCGACTTCAATGGGTCTCAGCTCAATTTCTGATTGTGCCATTAGATACGCAAACTGAGCATAGGCTGCTACGTTTTGCTGTAGTGCGGCTGGATCTATCTTGTCTAAGGTGTCGTTTGGTGTGTGGTGATAATCGAAGTAATCACGGCCATCTTGTCTTAATGATGCCACTGGTACTCCTTGCTTGGGTAGCATAGACACATCAGGGCCACCTGAGGCCGTATTATTGCCCATTACCACACCATTATGGGTCATGGGTGCACTGAGAGTTTGTAATGCCGTGAAGGCCTTGTCATTGACCCTGTAATCTATTTGATAGATACGACCGGCACCGAAATCTGACTCGGCAGCTATGTAATGTTTGGCTAGCTCATCTTGATGTGCCTTAGCGTAGGTCTTACCACCGACCAAACCCACTTCTTCGGCGGCATAGAGTACGACCCTGACAGTTCGTGCAGGCTTAATGGGCAGATCTTGAATGAGCTTGCCTGCCGATGTGACTATGGCCACGCCAGCACCATCATCTATGGCACCAGTACCTTCATCCCATGAGTCAAGATGAGCACTTATGAGTACTATCTCATCAGGCTTACTGCTGCCGGTGACTTCGGCGATGACATTGTATGAGGTCGCGTAGCCTAAGCGCTTGGAAGACATGAACAGGTCCAGCACTACATTAGGGTCCCGCTTTAACATTAACTTGATGAGGTCGGCATCTGGATTAGACATAGCTGCCGCAGGTATTTTTGTCACTCCCTCCTTGTAGCGCATCATGCCTGTGTGAGCCATACGATCATGATCTGTACCTATAGAGCGGATCACAATAGCTAACGCGCCTTTCTCTGCTGCGGTAATAGCACCGCGAGAACGGCCACCGACGGTTTTGCCATAGCCTTTGCCTGTGATATGGCGCTCGGTGACATGGTCGATAAAGACTATCTTGCCTTCGACTTCCGCTTTAGAGGCCAGTTTCAATGCCGCTAAACTATCGAATCGGGCGATGGATGCCTGTATTCCTGCTTTGGGCGTGGCAATACTGCCCCCCAGAGCGGTTATCACGATAGGCTGGCTGTAAGGAGATAGGATGCTGGCTTTCGCTTCCCCTCGATACCAGACGGGGACTTGAACCGCTTCTTTATAGACTCTGTCGAATCCCAGACTATTAAGTTTATTCTCAGCCCATTGAACCGCAATCAGGTCTTTTTCACTGCCCGCTAATCTTGGCCCTACCTCTACAGTGAGGGACTCGACTAACTCATAGGCTAAATTTGAGTTCAAGGCTTTTTGTTGTAACTGCTGAGGTATTTGAAGATTAGATTTTTCTATTGGCGTGTGCTGACAACCCAAAAGGCTTCCAAAGAGGAGTCCAATGACCAAGGTGCTAGGTGTGTTTTTCATAAGTTTCCTTTGTTTTTATTACTCATGTCCCACTTTTGAAAACAATCTAGCAAAAAGTGTGCTTTATGTCCCGACTATATCTGTAAGGCAAGGCTATATTAGTAGCGGGGATTGTTTTAGGAGAAATCGCTAGTAATGAATATTGAATTAATGCAGCAGCGGGCAGACCACGCCGTTGTGATGTTGAAGGCCTTGGCAAACGAACGTCGTCTCTTTATCTTGTGTTACCTTCTTAGTGAAGGAGAGATGTGTGTCGGTGAAATGAATAAGAAATTGGGTTTGAGTCAATCGGCTTTGTCCCAGCATCTAGCCTGGCTGAGAAAAGATAATTTAGTTGAGACCCGTAAAGAAGCTCAGACGGTATTTTACTCTTTGAAGAGTAAAGAAGTCGCGGAAATTATCAAGTTGCTTGATAACATATACTGTCATTAAAAACAGTGAAACAATCAAATTGGCAGGGCCTAAGGCTCTGCTTTTTTTATGCCTAAAATTTACAAAGTTCACTAAATTTTAGGCATAAAAAAACCGACCAAGGCCGGTTTTTTTAAGCATAAACTTAAAGATTAAGCAGCAAGTGCTTTGATCTTAGTGTTTAGGCGAGACTTCTGACGAGCAGCTTTATTCTTGTGAATAATGCCTTTAGTCGCCATACGGTCAACAATTGGTTGTGCAGCATTAAATGCTTCAGTAGCCGCTGTGTGATCGCCAGCTTTAATTGCTGTGATAACTTTCTTTACGTATGAACGTAACATTGAACGACGGCTAGCGTTATGCTGACGACGTTTTTCAGATTGAAGCGCGCGCTTCTTTGCAGACTTGCTATTAGCCAAGGTGCAACTCCTAAATAGGGTTAGATATTTTAAAGGTCGGGAATATGCCTGTTTTTTGTCACTTTGTCAATGACAATGATTGAATCTTTATCTTAAAGATAAATTAATCCAACCAGACTTGGCTATCTTCAACCTAACTCGTGTAATATGGTGCGTAATTCTAGCAGCAATTGCTTGTCAGTGACAGGGGGTAAATCACTTTTTGAGACTACTCACCTGACGTCTATCGCTCAGTTCCGGGGTATGTTTTGAGTAAAAGTTTATTTAAGTCTGGCATGATTGTTAGTGCTATGACGTTGATTTCGCGGGTGTTGGGGTTAGTTAGGGATGTGGTTATCGCTAATCTCATGGGGGCCGGTAGCGGCGCAGATGTTTTTTTCTTTGCTAATAAAATTCCCAATTTTTTAAGACGTCTCTTCGCAGAAGGTGCCTTTGCGCAGGCTTTTGTTCCGGTTTTAACTGAATATCAAGAAAAACACACTTCCGAAGAGATTAAAGATTTACTGTCTAAGGTTGCGGGAACCCTGGGCGTTATCATTACTGTGGTGACGCTCATTGGTGTCATAGCTTCCCCCATCTTAACGGCACTCTTCGGTGGCGGCTGGTTTCTCGCATGGGTCAATGGTGAGCCTGACGGAGCTAAATTTGAGTTAGCAGCCTTGATGCTGAAGATCACCTTTCCCTATCTTTGGTTTATTACCTTTACCGCCCTTGCCGGCTCTATTTTAAATAGCCGTGGGCGATTTGCCGTGTCGGCATTTACACCGGTATTTTTAAATATTGCTATCATCACAGCGGCCATTTTCTTGGCTCCTCATATGGAACAGGCCGAAATTGGACTGGCTATCGGTGTCTTCTTTGGTGGTTTAATTCAATTCTTGTTTCAAATCCCTTTCCTATTGAAAGAGAAAGCCTTAGTCAAACCTGCCTGGGGTTGGAATCACCCAGGTGTGACTAAAATTCGTACCTTGATGTTGCCTGCACTCTTTGGTGTGTCTGTTTCTCAGATTAACCTGTTACTAGATACCTTTATCGCCAGCTTTCTGATGACGGGATCTATCAGTTATCTCTATTATGCGGATCGCTTGCTGGAATTTCCTCTCGGTTTGTTTGGCATCGCAATCGCAACGGTTATCTTACCGGCTCTGTCAAAGAAGCATATCAATGCCGAAGGAAGTGGTTTTGAGTCCACCATGGACTGGGGAGTGAAAGCCATTCTATTACTTGGAATGCCGGCAATGTGCGGTTTAATTGTGCTGGCAAAACCCATGTTGATGGTGCTCTTTATGCGTGGTGAGTTTACTCTGCATAATGTTGAAATGTCGTCATATAGCTTAATGGCTTATGGATGTGGCTTATTGAGCTTTATGCTGATTAAGGTGTTGGCACCTGGTTACTATTCGAGACAAGACACTAGAACACCGGTTCGCTATGGCATCATAGCCATGGTCTGCAACATGGTGTTTAACTTGATACTTGCTTATCCCTTTGGCTATGTCGGTCTAGCCATGGCAACTTCGATGTCTGCTCTGCTCAATGCTGGATTACTCTATCGAGGTTTGCATAAGGCCGGTGTATACAGAGTGAGTAGGCAAACTGCATTTTTCTTTCTCAAGGCGTTATTATCTTGCTGTGTCATGGTGGCTTTACTGGTGCATTTCCTACCATCTCAAGAGGCTTGGCTGGGACAAGAGTTCCATGAGCGAGCCATGACCTTACTGATGCTAATTGGTATGGGCGGGGCTAGCTACCTGATATCTTTGGTGATATTTGGAGTAAGACCCTGGAAGATAAAAACAGGCTTATAACTCTGTAAACTTGTAAATATCATCATGACATATCAAGCATTAAAGTCCTGTTAGCTAGAGCCATGCTGATGCTAACCGCGTCGGGCGGGCTAGCTGACTAATTTGATGATATTTGGAGTAAGACCCTGGAAGATAAGATCCACTTTGTAACTCTGTAAATATCATCAGGACATATCAAACATTAAAGTCTTGTTAGCTAGAACCCTGCTGATGCTAACCGCGTTGGGCGGGCTAGCTGACTAATTTGATGATATTTGCAGTCAGACCCTGGAAGATAAAGACTGGTTTGTAAGCTTGTAAATATCTTCAGGACATATCAAGCATTAATGTCTTGTTAGCTAGAACCCTGCTGATGCTAACCGCGTCGGGGCTAGCTAACAAATTTGATGATATTTGGAGTCAGTTAAAGTCTTGTTTATAACCTTGTGAATTGACAAAGTCTTGTCTGATTTAAGTTCATCAAGCCGCTAAATGCCTGCTCAATTTAACAGGCATTTGGCTGTTTTATTGTTTATTAAAACCGATATCAATTATCTCGGGGAAAGATCCTTGCTGATTATCCTCTTCAGCTGGTATATAATCCGCCCACTCTGGCCTGCTAGTTATGTAATGTAATGGAACTAATCCGCGGTACACACAATATTTTACCTGCACATCACGGTTGTGTTCTCACTATTGGCAATTTTGATGGAGTGCATCGAGGCCATGCTGAAGTCATCGCTAAGTTAGTCAAGAAGGCGAGACAGTTAAATGTTCCTGCAACCTTGATGACCTTCGAGCCTCAGCCGCAAGAGATGTTCAGCGGTGATAGTGCACCAGCTAGGCTCAGTACTCTCAGAGATAAAATTATTTTACTCGAAGAGCTGGGGATCGACAGGTTAGTCTGTATTAACTTTAATGCTAAATTCGCTGATCTGTCGGCGCAGGACTTTATCGACAAATTATTGGTTGAGTCCCTAGGGGTTAAATACCTGGTAATCGGCGATGATTTTTGCTTTGGTAAGCAGCGCAAAGGTAACTTTGAGATGCTTAAGTTGGCAGGTGAAAAGCATCAGTTTGCCGTTGTGAGTACTCAAAGTTTCGTTTTAGGTGATAAACGAGTCAGTTCAACTGAGATTAGAAATCAGTTGGCTAAAGGCAACTTAGAGCAAGCAAGACGTCTACTCGGTCATCCTTTCACCTTGTGTGGTAAAGTTGCCCACGGGGAGAAAATAGGCAGGACTCTAGGCTTTCCTACTGCCAATATAGCGCTTAAACGACAAGTGTCTCCTGTTAGGGGGGTATTTGCAGTTAAGATGTATTGGGATGACAGTGATATTTATGATGGCGTGGCCAATGTGGGTTTTAGACCGACAGTAAATGGTCAGGTCTGTCAGTTAGAAGTACACCTGTTTGATTTCGATGATGATCTTTATGGTCGTACCGTCGAAGTCGAATTAGTTGCTAAGATTCGAGATGAACAGCCATTCAAATCGTTGGATGCGCTGAAAAAACAAATTAACAATGACGCTGACAAAGCCAAGGCTCTGCTTGGCAATGACGCAGGCTAAACTGCTTGGCTAAATTAATGGTATAGGATCAATGAGCGACTATAAATCTACTTTGAATTTGCCGGAAACTGAGTTTCCGATGCGTGGTAATCTGGCTAATCGTGAGCCAGAAATGTTGAAAGCCTGGACTGAAGACGGGCTGTATCAAAAGATCCGTGATAGCCGTATTGGCCGTACACCATTTATTTTGCATGATGGTCCTCCTTATGCCAACGGCGATATTCATATCGGTCACTCAGTAAATAAGATCCTCAAAGATATTATTGTAAAATCTAAGACACTGTCTGGTTTCGATGCTCCCTATATTCCAGGTTGGGATTGTCATGGTCTACCTATCGAACTTAAGGTTGAGCAGAAAGTCGGCAAGCCAGGTCATAAGGTTACTGCGGCTGAGTTTCGTGAGAAGTGTCGTGAATATGCGGCTAAGCAAGTCGATGGTCAACGCGATGGCTTTATCCGTCTCGGTGTTTTTGCCGATTGGTATAAACCTTACCTGACCATGGATTTTGGTACCGAAGCCAACATAGTACGTTCACTGTCTAAAGTTATCGAAAGTGGTCACTTGCATAAAGGTGTTAAGCCTGTGCACTGGTGTACCGATTGTGGCTCGGCACTGGCTGAAGCTGAAGTCGAATATGAAGATAAGAAGTCTCCGGCTATCGATGTTGCCTTTGTTGCAACTGATAAGGCGGCACTGCTGGCTAAGTTTGGTGCCCTTGAGATTGAAGCTGATGTCTCTATGGTTATCTGGACCACGACTCCTTGGACCTTACCTGCAAACCGCGCACTTTCAATCGCGGCGGATCTAGACTACTCACTGGTTGAATTTGTTAAGGACGACGCTACTAGAGTCGTTATCTTAGCCGAGGCACTCGTTGAGTCTTGTATGGAGCGTTATGGGGTTGATTCTCATAAGGTACTAGCTCAGGTGAAAGGTCAGGAGCTTGAGTTGTTACGCTTCGATCATCCTTTTTATGGTTTCGATGTGCCAGTTATCTTGGGCGATCATGTCACTGTCGACTCAGGTACGGGTATTGTTCATACCGCACCGGGCCACGGTCAAGACGATTTCATTATTGGCCTGAAATATGGTTTAGAAGTTGCTAATCCAGTCGGCGATAATGGCGTTTATAAGTCTGACACTGAAATTTTTGCCGGACAGCACGTATTTAAAGCCAATGCGAATGTGGTGACTCTTCTAGAAGAGAAGGGCGCCTTAGTCAAGCACGAGAGTATTCTTCACAGCTATCCTCATTGTTGGAGACACAAGACTCCTATTATCTTTAGAGCGACACCTCAGTGGTTTATCTCTATGGACAACAAAGGCCTGAGAAAGCAAGCTTTGGGCGAGATCGAGAAGACTAAATGGATCCCTGATTGGGGTCAGAGCCGAATCGAGAAAATGGTTGAGAATCGTCCGGACTGGTGTATTTCGCGTCAGCGTACCTGGGGCGTTCCTATTACTTTGTTTGTCCACCGTGAAACTGAAGAATTGCATCCTGATAGCATCTCCTTGATGGAGCGCGTAGCTAATAAGATTGAACAGAAGGGCATCCAAGCCTGGTGGGATCTTGATACCGCAGAACTTTTGGGTGATGAAGCCGACCAATACCGTAAGGTGACCGACACCTTAGATGTCTGGTTTGACTCAGGTTCTTCATTCTCATCAGTTGTTGCTGCTCGCCCTGAATATCAGGGACACGGCATAGATCTTTATCTGGAAGGCAGCGATCAACATCGTGGCTGGTTTATGTCATCTTTGATGATATCGACAGCAATGAATGGTAAAGCACCATATAAGCAAGTGCTTACTCACGGATTCACCGTCGACGGCAAAGGCCGTAAGATGTCTAAGTCTGTGGGCAATGTGATTGCTCCGCAAACCATCACCAATAAGCTAGGTGCAGATATTCTGCGTCTCTGGGTTGCTGGCACTGATTACAGTGGTGAAATGACGGTTTCTGATGAGATCCTCAAGCGTAGCGCCGATTCCTATCGTCGAATTCGTAATACAACGCGCTTCTTACTGGCTAACATCAATGGTTTCGACCCGGTAACAGACGCGGTAGCCATTGAAGATATGGTAGCTCTGGATCGTTGGGTTGTACGCCGTGCAGCTGCTTTGCAAGAAGAGCTGTTGGAAGCCTATGACCAGTATAATTTCCACTCAGTGACTCAGAAGCTAATGCAGTTCTGTTCGGTTGAGCTGGGTAGCTTCTATCTTGATATTATCAAGGATAGACAGTACACGGCTAAAGGCGACAGTCATGCACGTCGTAGTTGTCAAAGCGCACTTTATTTGATTTCTGAGGCTATGGTACGTTGGATAGCACCAATTCTATCTTTCACCGCTGATGAAATCTGGAAGCTACTTCCTGGTGAGCGAGATGCTTATGTATTCACTCAAGAGTGGTTCCAAGGGCTAGAGTCTGTAACTTTAGAGTCAGACCTTAGCGATGAGTTCTGGGATAATTTGGTTAGCGTACGTGGCGAAGTTAACAAGGTTATCGAGCAAGCTAGACGTGAAAAGCAGATAGGCGGTTCACTGGAAGCCGAGATCACTCTTTACGCAGATGATGATTTAGCTAAGATACTAAACAGTCTGGGCGATGAACTCAGATTTGTACTCTTGACATCTAAGACCCAAGTACTTGCTTTATCAGCTGCACCTAGTGATGCGATTGAAACTGAGCTTGCATCGCTTAAGCTTGGCTGGTTGAAGTCAGAGTCTGCAAAATGTGAACGCTGTTGGCATCACAGAGAAGATGTTGCTCAAATTGAAGCTCATCCGACTCTGTGTACCCGTTGTGTCACTAACATCGAAGGCGAAGGTGAAGTACGTAAGTTTGCCTAACTTCCATGCTAGAGCCTGATATATATTTCAGGCTCGATACTTTGATGGACGGCGGCTTGAGCATTTTAGCTGCCATCGATATTTGAACTATAGAAAGTGACGCTACTATGCGTCATTTTTTTTAAGAGGAAGTCCTATGCCAACTAATTGGAAAGAGAGCGGTTTGCGTTTGTACTGGGTAGTTGTACTGGTATTTATCGCCGATCAAGTCTCTAAGCAATGGGTCTTAGCTAACTTTGATCTTTATGAGTCTGTAAAGTTATTGCCGATTTTTAGTTTTACCTATGTGCGCAACTATGGGGCTGCATTCAGCTTCCTCAGTGACGCAGGTGGTTGGCAGAAATGGTTATTTACCTTTATAGCAGTGGGCTTTAGTGCCTTGCTGACGTTCTGGTTGAGAAAACAGCCGAGACAGATGTGGCGACTCAATCTTGCCTATACTTTAGTTATCGGTGGTGCCTTAGGTAACCTTATCGATCGTCTGCAGCATGGCTACGTGGTCGATTTCTTAGATTTCTATTGGGATAAGAGTCACTTCCCGGCGTTTAATATCGCCGATTCAGCAATTTGTGTTGGAGCTGTACTCATTATTCTGGACTCATTTATCTCAGATCGCCTCGAGAAACAAAAAAAAGCGCAAGATGAAAAAAGTGCTGCAAAGGAGTAATTGAATTGACTGATGTACGTTCCATTTTATGTCATATGAATATAGTGCTTGAAGATGGCTCTACGGCCGATAGCACCAAGGCTTCGGGTAAACCCGCTAGGCTTAATATCGGTGACGAAAGTTTAAGTCCTGCTTTTGAGGCGCAAATAAACTCACTGGAAGAAGGTGATACTCATAGCTTCACGCTTCAAGCCATTGACGCCTTCGGTGAATCAAATCCTGATGCGATTCATTATATGGATAGAAGTAAGTTTCCTGGAGATATGAAACTCGAGCCTGGTGTTATCGTCAGTTTCGGTGGACCCGGTGGCAGTGAGATACCTGGCATAGTGCGTGAAGTTGCCGGTGATTCGGTGACAGTGGATCTCAATCATCCTTTAGCAGGTCAAGTGCTTACGTTTGAACTGGAAGTGATACAGGTACTTTAGTGTATGAATAAACCAAATAGTCTGCAGATAAAACTTGCCAACCCCAGAGGCTTTTGTGCCGGTGTCGATAGAGCCATCAGCATAGTCGAGCGCGCCCTTGAGCTATTTTCTCCACCTATCTATGTTCGCCATGAAGTGGTGCACAACCGTTATGTGGTCGAGAACCTTAAAGATCGCGGCGCCGTGTTTGTCGAAGAGCTAGACCAGGTTCCCGATGATAGTATCGTTATCTTCAGCGCACACGGTGTATCTCAAGCTGTGAGGGCCGAGGCTAAACGTCGCGGTCTTAAGGTATTTGATGCAACATGTCCTCTGGTAACCAAGGTGCACCTTCAAGTGACTCGAGCCAGCCGAAAAGGTATCGAGTGTATCCTTATTGGCCATGCTGGACATCCAGAAGTTGAAGGTACCATGGGTCAATATGATAATCCTAAAGGGGGAGTATTGTTGGTTGAGTCTCCGGAAGATGTGGAGTCTATGGAGGTCAAAAATCCAGAAAACCTGTGTTTTGTGACTCAGACTACTCTGTCTATGGATGACACCGCAGATATTATCGCGGCATTGCAGAAACGTTTCCCTGCTATCGAAGGACCGCGTAAAGATGATATCTGCTACGCGACTCAAAATAGGCAGGATGCAGTACGTAATGTTGCCGATGATGTGGATCTGTTTATTGTCGTAGGATCTAAAAATAGCTCTAACTCGAATCGCTTAAGAGAACTGGCTGCGAAGTGTGGCTCCGAGGCGTATCTGGTAGACAATGCTGATGATATCGACTCTTCCTGGTTCACTAATGTGACTAAAGTGGCTGTAACTGCTGGAGCATCGGCTCCTGAGGTACTGGTTAAGCAAGTTATAGATGCTATTGCCGAACTCGCTCCAAGTGTGATCACCGAAGTAGAGGGACGCAAAGAGGATACTGTCTTTGCTGTACCAGCTGAGCTGAGGTAGAAGGCGCTAACAAACAGATGATTTGAAAGATTAAGGAGGCTTAGGCCTCCTTTTTAATGGCTGAAATTCACGAAAATTCTAAGGGACTCAATCTTTAGACTCTAATATTACTAGCAGGCAACATTCGACTAAACTATGATTAACCTATATCATGGTTTTATAATGCTAACTTACAGATTTATAACAGGTATTTTACTAATTAAAGCGTCAAATATGTGGCGAATGAAGGGGGTTTGACGCTAATGAACAATAAAACTAAAGGATTCTCACTTATTGAAGTTTTAGTCTCATTGGTCATTCTGGTTATTGGATTAATCGGTATTTTTAATTTACACCTAGTTGCCAAGAGAGGTAGCTTCGAATCCTTCCAGCAGACATTAGCTTCCTATTACGCCATCGATATTATCAATCGGATGAAGCTTAATAGAAGCCAATTAGCTAGTTATGCGGGGACTTATGCTGGCACTCTGCCAGAACCTAGTAAGTCTTGTGATGTCGCTCTTATGGTCGGTGGGGGCAGTGGTGGCATTATTTGTTCTAATGTCGAGACTCGTGCATGGGATTTATACGGCTGGGAGCAGTCGATGAATGGTGCCGGTGAAACCAAAGGTACCCGCTCTATTGGAGGTTTAGACACACCGACCGCCTGTATTCAAGTATCGGGCTCTGGTGATGTATTAGTCGTGATGACCTGGAGAGGAATTCGTGCTGTTTCAGATGGTGCTTCCAACGCCGATGCCTTTGTGAAATCTTGTGGCACCGCAAACAAGCGCAGAAGAGCCTATTCAATCAATACTGTAATTATCTAGTTTGGTTAATTTTATGAGTAATAAATTTAAAGTACAGCAAGGCTTAACTTTAGTTGAGATGATGGTAGCCATGGTTATCTCACTGTTTTTAAGTGCTGGCCTGTTTTCAATGTTTACCATGTCGGCCACTAATGTGGTTACGACCAGTCAGTTTAACCAATTACAGGAAAATGGCCGCATTGCGTTAGCTTTAATTGAGCGAGACATTAGTCAACTTGGTTTTATGGCGGATATGACAGGCACCGATTTTATTGTAGGGACCAATACCCAGATTGATGCTGTTGCCATCCCTGCCAGCGATGATTGTATTGGTGCTGGGGTGAATAATGCGAGTCTGCCAAATAATAACCCAGCTCATTTTCGTCGGCTTTGGGGCTATGAACAAGGAGTCTCAACTGAGTCATTCGCCTGTTTAACCGGTGTCTCTGCTTCGACAGATGTCCTGCAGGTCAAACGCCTAATCGGTCCATCAGTGGCTGTACCTAATGATAATAATCGCTATTACATGGGAACTACAGCGAATGAAGCCGTGATATTTAGTGGCGATCAAGTCACACCGGTTATGGACAATGCTCGTTTCTGGGAATATCAGCATCATATTTACTATATACAGGAAGACGATGGAGTTCCGGTACTCCGTCGCCGTGTACTGAGAAGAGGCGGCATGAAAACGTCGGGTAGTTACGAGCAATTGGTAGAAGGCATCGAGAATATGCGAGTGCTATACGGCTTCGATAATGATGGTGATGATACCGCAGATAGTTTTATGCCAGTGCAAAATGTCACTAATCTGATGTGGGATAACGAGCTGTTTCAACGCTTGGTCGCCTTGAGAATTTTTTTATTGGTGAGAGCCGTTAATGAAGATCGAAGTTTTACTAATCAATCGAGTTATCAACTTGGTGATAAGAATATTCCAGCTACAGGTGATCATTTTAGACGAAAAGTAGTTTCAGCCACCATAGTACTCGAAAACCCTGTGCTGATAAGGAACTAGGAGATAATCATGAAGAAACAAGAAGGTATGGTACTTTTTTTCTCCTTGATAGTACTGATGATTATGACTGTTATCGGTATTGCACTGGCTGTTAACTCTAGCCAATCGATGAAGATGGCGGGTGCTGGCTCAGAACGTATTGAGGCCTTGTCGGCTGCTCAAGGAGCTCAGGATAGGGCGGTAGCAAATAATCAAGGGGCAAGTATGGCTAACATAGTCGGCACTATTACAGTTGTCGATACCGCGCTAGGGGTTACCAATACTCTTAATCCCTTAGCTGCTGGAGATGTGAACTGCCAAAGAAGCACCAAGGCCAGTTCTGCAAATTTAATCAGCTGTAGAAGAGTTGAAATTTCAAGTCTTGCAACATTTGGTAAGAAAAATATGGGTCAATTGACTGTGGTCGCTGGCGTTGAACAGGAAGTATTAACCGGGAGTTAGTTATGTGGATCAAACGTTTTCTATGTGCCGTTCTCATGGGGTTAGGCATGATATCGGGAGTGACTCATGGAGATGATACTGAACTCTATGTATTTGAGTCTTCGGCACGCTCAGGGGCGAGACCACAGGTTCTGATTATCTTCGATAACTCGGGCAGCATGGGGACCATGATCGAGGATGCTGAAGCATTTTACGACTCTAGCATTATCTATCCAGCAGTTGGCAGTGATAACTCGCTTCAGGAGCGAATGGTCTATTTTACCAAAGGTGGCGTGGATAACTCGGCTATGCCAGTACCCGACAGCCCCTCTGAAAGTAGGCGTTTTCTGGACGAAATCAATGGTTGTGAAACATCTTGGGATTACCTGAATACATACGGGGTATTTACTGGTTTTTTCAGGGAGTATTCCTTTGCAGGTCAAAATGGGACCTGGCAGGAGGTACCGGATAATAATGGCGCTAATATCAATATTATAGATTGTTTCGATGATATTGAAGGGGGAAAATGGAAGAATGCCCCTGGTCAGCCAAACGGCTTCCCAGTTGACAGTGCCGGTAACAAGAAAAATCCTGTTCGGTACACTGAAGTGGATAATGGCTCATCAAGCTCTGACTTTGATGCGGCAATTGAGAAAGCACAACTTACGGCATTTGGTACTGGGCAAACCATTACTCTCTATACAGATAATTATCTTCGTTGGTTTCATGGTGATAAAGACTTAGTGCCTAAATCTAGGCTAGAAGTGGCGAAAGAGGTCATAAAAAACACCATAGTAACAACGCCTAGTGTCGATTTCGGATTGGCTATTTTCAATTTAAATTATCGTTATGAAGGAGACAGAGATGGTGGGCGAATTGTGTCTGGCATCAAAAACATGACAGAGGCTAATAAGGTGAGCCTGTTAGAGACCATAGAAAATTTGCCCGCATCGACCAACACGCCTCTGTGTGAAACCTTGTATGAAGCTTATCGTTATTTTTCCGGTAAAGGTGTTTATTATGGCAATGATGACAGTAACTATAGTAATTGGTATCGAGCTAATAGACCCCCTAGAGACACGAGTATAGAAGATAATGGTAAATATATTTCCCCGTTTAAAGAGTGTCAAAATCGTGCCTACGTTGTCTATATTACCGATGGTGTACCTACGGTGGATCAATCTGCCAATAGCAAGGTAAAGGCGTTACCTGGAGTGAGTAGCAGCGATAAATTTGTTAACTCTAGTCCAAATTTCACCAGCTACTTGCCTGCGTTAGCCGGCTGGATGAACACTAACGATGTGAATACTAATGCGGCTTTTCCTGAAGAACAAAACGTTACTACCTTTACCATAGGCTTCAGTGATGGTGCCGATGATGCGGCTCCATTGTTGACTAGGACCGCTGAATTGGGTGGTGGAGAGTATTATTCGGCAAAAAGTGCGACACAGCTACAAGCTGCGCTATCACAAGTTTTCTCACAAATTCTCGAGGTCAATGCGAGCTTTACGTCTCCCTCTATTGCCAGTAATAACTTCGATAGAACCCAAACCTTCGATTCTGTTTACTATGCTATGTTTCTACCGAATAAAGGGCCGCGTTGGATGGGGAATCTAAAGAAGTTTAGAGTGACTGGCAGCGGTGATATCGTAGATAAGAATGGTACTCTGGCGATAGGAACAGATGGTAACCTTAAATCATCAGCCTGTTCATATTGGACGTCAAACTCAGTCTGCTCGTCGAGCAGTGATGGTGGGGACGGTAATGATGTTAGAACTGGCGGATTAGCGCATGTTTTGAGAACTGGGGGAAATAGAACATTATACGGTAATTTTGCAAGTGGAGGCGGGCTCCAAGCCTTTACTAAGAATAATGCTTCCAGCCTGGCAGGTGGGGATGTTGCATTAGCTAGCTATATGAAAACAGATATCGATCAATTGGCTAACCTTTTTGATTGGGCAAAGGGTGTCGATGTCGATGATGATAATGGCAATAATAGTGTGGTGGATAAGCGGGAGGATATTATTGGTGACCCGCTGCATTCTAAGCCCTTGGCAATTAATTTTGGCACTTCATCGGTTCCAGATATCAGGGTCATCATGGGAACAAATCATGGTTTCCTGCATATGTTTAAAGATACCGGAGCCAGTGTCACTGAATCTTGGGCATTTATGCCCTATGAATTGTTGCCTAACATCACAGTACTCAGAGCCAATGTGCCAACGGGGGTCCACTCTATTTATGGCATGGATAGTCCGCCAGTTTCATATGTAAAAACAGGACCATCAGGAATAGAGAAAGCTTGGATTTTTGCGGGGATGAGACGTGGTGGCAAATCATATTATGCTCTCGATATCACTAATCCAGATTCTCCCAGCTTTATGTGGAAAATCGATTCCGATAGTGAAGGAATGAGTGAGCTAGGTCAGACTTGGTCTGAGCCTGTTGTAACACTTATTCCTGGCTGGCCTGTGGGTAATACAGATCCTGACTTAGCATCTCCAGTACTTATTTTTGGCGCCGGATACTCTCCATCGACAAAGGATGCCGCCGCTGTCGGAATCGATGATACTGAGGCTAGGGGAGTGTTTATTGTCGATGCTAAGACTGGTGTATTAGTTCATTCTTTTGGACCCGCATCAGGCAGCAGTGTGACCCAGATGCCAGGAATAACTGATAGTATTCCTAACTCTGTGGCTGTATTAGATGCCAATGGTGATAGGTTGACCGATAGAATCTATGCAACTGATACCGGTGGCAATGTGTGGCGTATGGATCTCCCAAGTGCTAAGCCTAAAGATGCAACGAATCCTTGGACTGTATTTAAATTTGCAGATTTAGGCGGCGGAACATTAGCCTCTGATAGACGTTTCTTTGCTGAACCCGCAGTGGCACAAACGGTATTTACTAACCTATCTGAAGTCGATGTCACAGTCGGTGGTACTACGACTAAGACCAAAACATATCAGAACGTTGCTTATGATGCAGTCGTTGTTGGTACAGGCCATAGACCTCATCCATCGGATAAGAGCCGATCCGACATGTTTTTTATGCTTCAAGACCGTAATGTTATATCACGTTCATTCAATGGGGAGCCGGGTAATGAAGCTCCAGCTCCTTTGACATTATCAAATCTTTATAATATCACCACGGCGGCTCCAGCTTCTGATGATGAGAATATTGATTTTGGTCTCAAGCGTGGCTGGTATTACGGATTTGGCGGAGTCGGAGAGAAGAGTCTGGCTGGCGCATCTATTATTGAGGGACGAGTATTCTTTACTTCATACGTGCCGGGAGATACATCATCGAGTAATCAATGTTTGATTGCCGGAGTGGGCCGCCTATATGGTTTCAATTTGCATAAGGGGACGCGTTCCTATACCCACGAATATCTTGAGATGGGTGAGAGAGTTCCTGATACTCCTCAACTGGTGATCCCACCTAATGGGAATGGTGAATCCTATATGTACCTTATCGGTATAGGTGCTGCAGGGGAAGATATGGAAAAAGCAGGTGGCGGTGGAGATGGTGATGGCTGTCCTCCTGGTGATGAAAGATGCGTCGGTGGTGGTTTAGGTGTCAATAGAATCTATTACCATATAAATGAATAAGAGCTACGAATGATGAGAGTAAATTTGATGAAAATAGTGAAAGGTTTTAGTTTAATTGAGCTGATGATTGTCGTGGCCATTATGGGGATCTTAGCCGCTGTGGTTTATCCCTCGTACACAGATTATGTTGCCAAAGGTGCCCGTGCCGATGGTTTAGCATCTCTGCTGCGAGTAGCTAACTTGCAGGAGCAGTTTTACTTGGACAACAGGCAGTATACTAGCGATATGACTTTGCTAGGACTAGGTGCAGATCCTTTCGTTACCAGTAATGGCCTCTATAGTGTGGACTCGACCGGAGCCACTGGTTTCATTGCTGTGGCAACGGCTCTGGGAGTACAAGCATCGAGAGATAGTGCTTGTATAACAATGCAAGTAAATGACATTGGAGAGAAAACTCCTGCGGAGTGTTGGAAATGAACTACAAGAATCAGTATGTTTTCCTAGCTGTGATGAGTATGGCTATCTCTGGGATAGCCATTGGTGACAACACAAAAAATTCAATAAAAAAAGATTATAAATGTTACTTAGATACGACTTCTGGGCATCAAATAGCCTTCTATGAGTGGCAAGAAAAGCGGGTTAAGCTGAATATGGCAAAATTGCCATCAAAGAAAACCCCTTCAAAAGGAGACGGTAAGCGGGCTTATATAAAAGAAGTTGATGAGTGTGTTGAACTAGATGCTATGTTTACCTTAGGTGGGGCACAACAACTGGATCAGGAAACCCTTAGGTAACGATTTTAAATATATAAACGGTTTGAAAGCGATTTGAAGGTTAAGGTGTAAAATATTATTTAGTCGTTTAAAACGTGTTAAATATTCATTATTCGAATAGCTTAATTACAGTTAAGGTTTGCCGCTGTGCTAAACCTTGCGGTTCCCGAAGCCTTTATCTGTAATCCCATCGACTCTGGACTGCTTTTGCTCCCAGGGCAGTAGATAAACAAGCCAGCACTGGTTAGTCCGTCGGTAGTGAAGCTTATTGCGTTGGGAGCAAATGAAACGAAATCGCTAGAATTAAAAGCACCGACTACGGTCAGCACTTCATCGTTACCATCAATTTGATTCGGGGTACCATTATCAAGGAATATCTTGAATCCTTTGCTCCAGTCTGCGTTACAGATTCCTGATACGATTGGGCACATGGTGACTCTAGAGCCGTAGCTAACTGCGTGGCTGCGTGCGAACTGCAAAGATTGATTAATCTTACGTATCTGGCTATCAGTTCGATAACCTTCATACATGGACTTCAAGGAGGGAGCACCAACACCGACTAAGACCATAGCTACCACGAGTGTCACCATAAGTTCAATTAATGTAAATCCATCTTGTCTCGGTTGCATGACATTTTCCCCTCTCAATTACTGCACTAAGTATAAGCGAGAACAGGTTTGTTTACAGCAGAATAAAATAACTATTTGAAGCCAATATATTGGCTGTAAAGGATATTTTGACTATTTGGACTATTTTTAATACTAGCAAATCTAGCTGTATTTCAGTGTCGTTATTAACTGCATTCTATTGTATCCGCTTTTGAGAAGCGGATACGTCCTGATTGGTTAATTATCACAGCTTTTGAATATTCGCTTAAAATCGAGGATGGGCAATACTTTAAGGTACCGTTGGTCCCAGAAGCTAAACCATCGGCCTGAAACCTGATAGCGGTGCGGTTATAGGTGACAAAGTCACCATGGTAGAAGCTTGCAGTTTTGAACAGGATTTCATCTTGGTTATCTATGATATTACTAGCTCCTGAGTCAATAAAAACAGTAATGCCAATGCTCCAGTCATGGCTACACTTATTTTTTATTACAGGGCAAACTGTAACGCGAACACCGTAATTGATAGCTGTATTACGTGCCAGTTGCAGTGTCTGTTGTATTACTCTAATGGATGAATCAGCCCGGTAGTGTTCATAGAGGGAGTGAAAATTAGGAACGACAATACTTACCAAGCTTGTAGATATGACTAAGGTGGTCATGAGTTCGATAAGAGTAAAACCATTATTTTTATTCATATTCAGTCCTTTGAATATAAGTAACAGAGACAGCATTTAAATTGACCTGTGTTGCGTCCTGCAATCACATTAGAGATTTAGCCAATCAAATAAGTATAGTTATGTTAGAAGAAAGAGTAATGCAATTGCATTGTTTAGTGACAAGGAAATTGCTTCCATGGCAATGATTGGTATATTAACTTTAGTGAGTCCCAAGCTCGTGATAAGCTGGAGTGATAATACAGATAAGTAATTTATACCCTATAAAGGAGCGTTTGATGAAAAAGGTCGAGGCGATTATTAAGCCATTTAAGTTGGACGATGTTCGTGAATCTCTCGCTGAGATCGGTATTACCGGCATGACCGTTCTAGAAGTCAAAGGTTTCGGTCGACAGAAAGGGCACACTGAACTGTATCGCGGTGCTGAGTACATGGTGGACTTTTTACCTAAAGTTAAAATTGAGCTAGTGATCCAAGATGAGCTGCTAGACAGAGCCATTGAAGTCATAGTGGATACGGCGCGTACGGGTAAGATTGGTGATGGTAAGATTTTTGTCACCGAGATTGAGCGCGTGATCAGGATCCGTACCGGTGAAGAGAACGAAGAGGCCGTATAAAGCTTCTTGTATAAGCAGAATTGATATTTATAAAAACGGCGTTGAAGATCTTCAACGCCGTTTTTGATCTTAAATTTTGATTATTGTTTTAATTGATGATTTTCATATCTAGGTCGCTTTTGAAGATGAGTCTCTGATCACAGGTTCAGGAATGAATATCTTAGATTGTGCAGATTTCTGCGACCGCCTATTCGCAATCAAGAGTTCAGTAGCCATTTGGGCTATCTTCTGATTAGGTTGATGTACAGTCGTTAGTTTGGGCCAAGTCTGTCTAGAAAATGGACTATCTTCGAAGCCTACGATAGAAATATCATTGGGAATATCCAAGCCTTCGAGTCGTGCTGCAAACAAGGCACCAGCGGCTATTTCATCGTTACAGGCTACAATAGCTGTAGGTTTGTTCACCCTGTTGAGCAGAGTCTTTGCCCCCGCTACACCTGACTCGAAAGAATACTCGCCTTCAATAATATTTTGTTGATCTAGCGCTAGGTTATTATTCAGTAGCGCTTGAGTATAACCAGATAAACGTGCCTTGGTGGATTCATGGTGCTGATCACCACTCAAGAAACCTATGTTCTTATGGCCTAAGTCAATCAAGTGCTGTGTGATTGATACGGCTCCATGCTTATCATCCACAAGTACGGCTAAACCTGAGTCGCTATCGATTTTCTCTCCGGCAATGATTCGCACATAATTAGCGTCAATCTTGTCCAAAGCCTGGAGGATTTTTGGGTCTTCCGATAGTGGGGGAGTCAGGACTAAGCCTGCTAGTCTCGCATGCTTCACCATAGTGGTTAATTCTTGGCAAATGTTATCAGATTTCGCATTGCAGGGATGAATTAGCAGCTCATATCCAAGTTCTTTGCATGAGGATAAGATGCCGTTTTGCATATCAATAACATAATAGGCATTGGGATTGTCATAGATAAAGCCTATGACATAAGACTTAGTGCCAGCCAAATTTCTCGCCGCTAAATTAGGTAGATAATCCAACTCAGCAATGGATTTATTGACTTTATCTATGGTGGCTTGTTTTACAGAAGGCTCGTTATTGGTGACTCGAGAAACTGTTTTAATCGAAACGCCAGCATGTTTTGCTACATCATTTATTGTGACTTTCATACAACTAAACACTCTTTTATCAGTGTGTTACAGGTAAGTTCTGATGCTTGTAAAGATGAGTGTACATCTTTTAAATTCAGGTTTACAAAGAACTTTATTTCATTTATTAGCGCCTATAGTGCGAACTTTTACTTTAATTAGCAATCTTCAAATGTAATTTCCTTCCGATAAAAATATTTTTTTATCACTAATAACAGCAAGTTTTTCCTCCCAAGGTCGCACGCAACAAAGGTTTAACATCTTGAGCTGTTGTTAAGGCTTGTAATAAAAATGTTCAAATAGACTTGTTTTTCTCTGGTTTGGTTATTTTGTTGTGGCGCCGATGTGAATTATTGTGTAATGTTTGTACTAGACATGACAGCGTTGTCATTCCTAAGGGGATGGTTATGGATACTAAAAAAATATAATAAAGTTATGGAAGGGAAACGAGATGCGACCATCTAATTTTAAGAAAAGTGTTCTAGCTACAAATATAGCGCTCTTGCTAGGAACTGCAGTCTCTATGTCTGCAGTAGCGGCAGAAGCAGATTCGGCTGTAACGGCTGACGACAACATTGAAAAAATTGAAGTGCGCGGTATTCGAGCTTCAAATAAAGCTAACCTTAATGCAAAACGATTCTCGGATGCAGTTGTCGATGCTGTAACCGCAGAAGATATAGGTAAGTTCCCAGACGGTGATGTGGGTGAATCATTAGCACGTATTCCTGGTGTCAGTGTTTCACGCCAATTTGGCCAAGGCCAACAAGTGTCTATTCGTGGTGCGTCGGCCCAGTTAACACGTACTTTATTAAATGGCCACTCGGTAGCCTCAACAGGCTGGTATGATCAACAAGCCATCGACCGTAGCTTTAACTACTCAATGTTGCCATCAGAAATGGTTGGAGGCATAGAAGTATATAAATCTTCACAAGCAGACCTTGTTGAAGGTGGTATCGGTGGTACTGTTATTGTTAAAACACGTAAACCACTAGATTTAGACGCTAATTCTGTATTTGGTAGCGTTAAAGGTACTTATGGAACAGTTTCTGAAGAAACTAGCCCAGAAGTTTCTGGTCTATACAGTTGGAAAAATGAAGCTGAATCATTTGGCGTTTTAGTTTCAGGTGCTTTTTCTCAAACAGATTATCAACGTAACGGTGTAGAGACTTCAAGAAACTGGAGCGGTGGTATGGCTCCAACTACATTCCAACAAGAACGAGAGCGCACAGCACTTAATCTTGCTCTACAATATCGTCCAACAGATGCGTTGGAATTTGGTTTAAGTGTAATGTCTTTAGACTTAAGCGCTAATAATGCCAATAACCAGATCATCATGTTCCCTGGTGAAGATTCATGTGTACAAACTAATCCAAGTAATGGTAATTGCGTTTTAAGAAATGCGACTAACCCTGGTGTTAGCTACGCCGCAGGTTACCCTGAATTTGGTGCAGCGTATTTCCAGACATGGGCTCGTGAAGCCTCAATGGACTCAAAAACTGTAGATTTTGATTGGAGCTATGAAGCTGATTCGTTCACTTTCTCTGGTCGTGTCGGTAATACTAAGTCAGAAGGCGGAGCGAGAACTGCACTTGTTGGCGAATACACCAATAACTTCAGTGACCTTGTTGGTACTTGGGATATGACAGGCGATCAGGCTAAATTTGATATTGCGAATAAAAGCTATGATTCAAGCATTCTACCAGGAAGTATAGGTATTCAGACTTGGGCTTTGGAAGATAAGCCTAATTCAGATGAAGAAACCTATGTTAATTTAGATTTTGACGTGCCAGTTGATTTTGGTGTGATTACTGCACTAAAAACGGGTTTCCGTTATGCAGACCACTCAGTCAAGAAGCAAGGCTTTAAAGGTCAATTAGCTGATGATTATGTAATGACTATGAGACCTGCCAGCGAATATTTCCCCGGCACAGTTTCATCAGGTGCAGGTTTTACTATTCCTGAAGCTAATCGTGATTTGATCTTGTCGGATTCACTGGCTGCAACGGATCATTACACCGAGAAGAAAGATGCATATGGCACAGTAGATGAAGAAAATATCGCTTTATACCTGATGGCTGATTTTAGTACTGATGGTATACGCGGTAACGTAGGTTTACGTTATATATCAACTGAAGCTTCATCTGATTATTATGCATTTAACTCTAACGGTGAATATAGCGATACCATATCTACCAATACAGCGAGTTATAATGAATTACTGCCTAGCTTAAACGTAGTAATGGACTTAGCTCCGGATGTGATTTTACGTACTTCAGCGGCACAGGTTATCTCTCGCCCTAACTATGCCGATATGTTTTCTACAACATCCTTGTCTAATTTTGACAATACTCAACCCAATACACAGGTTGCGAGCACTGGTAATGTGGCACTTCAACCATTCAAAGCGTTCCAGGCTGATATTGGCGTAGAGTGGTACTTTAGTGACGATGGTATGATGAGTGTTGCTTACTTTATGAAAGATGTAAGCTCATTTATATCGACTCGTGATGCTAATAACCAGCAAATTGGTCTTGATATTCCACTTTACCAAACATCACCGGAACTAAGCCCCTGTGGCGAAGATCAAGCTGACTGTTGGTCTGTTAGCCAATCGACTAACGTTAGTGGTGGTTCTATCGAAGGTGTTGAATTACAGATCCAAGATGCATTCGACAATGGCTTCGGTTATAGCGTGAACTATACCTATGCCGATGCGACCTCACCTGGTGAAAACTATCCTGATGGCAATAGCGTTTTCTCTGATTCATCGAAGCACACAGTTAACACTGTAGGTTTCTATGAAAATGATAGCTTCTCAGCACGCTTAGCTTATAACTGGCGCTCTGAGTACATCATGCGCGAAGCTCCAGGTTGGTACATGAACCGTAAACATGAAGATTTCGGCACAGTAGATTTCAGTGCGACTTGGTCTGCAACAGATTACCTGGATGTGACTCTGGAAGCTGTGAACATCTTAGAAGAAGATAGCCTACAAACTGGTATTTATGCCGATGGCACAGCACCACAAGCAGATCTAGAGGCTGGTTTCCCTGCATGGAGCTTTGAAGGTGAAGCAAGTTATAAGCTAGGTCTTGCTTTCCGCTTCTAAGACATAATAGAGTTAAAGCTATGATTAATAAAAGCCCAGCACTCGCTGGGCTTTTTATTTATTGTTACTTATTAGAACGATAGGTATTAGTTGTTTAAGCAAACCTTCAAACGATAGCTTTATGAGGTTTTATGAATATTAATAAAATTGCAATTATTGGTGGTGGAACCGCTGGCTGGTTAGCTGCTAATCATCTTGGAAAGGTACTATGTAAACAAGCTGGCGTATCTATCACCTTAATAGAATCGCCAGATATCCCGCCTATAGGTGTCGGCGAGGGGACGGTTCCAGATATCAAAAAAACCCTTGCCAGCTTTGGTATCAGTGAAACAGATTTTATCCGTCAGTGTGATGTGACATTTAAACAGTCAATTAAATTTGTTAATTGGATGGATAAAGAAACTCATGGAAAGGGCAACTTCTATCATCATCTATTTGATGTACCAAGCCGTGAGGATAGTGAGGTTTTAACCGCGCACTGGCTAGCGGAAAATAGTGATGCACCTTTTGCGCAGCAAGTATCGGCTCAACATCAAGTATGTGAACAGGGAAAGGCACCGAAGGGAATTACAACCCCTGAGTATCAAGGAGAACTTGCATACGCATATCACCTTAATGCGGCAAAGTTTGCTCATTTGCTTGCCGATAATGCCCAAACCAAATATGGAGTTAAACATCATTTAACTCACGTTAGTCGTGTGAACCTTGCTGATGACGGTTCAATACGCTCACTTGTCACCAGTGAAGATGATGACTTAGAATTTGACTTCTACATTGATTGTTCAGGTTTTGAATCTCTTCTTATTTCAAAAGCCATGAATGTCCCCTTTATTGATTTATCTGATAAGTTATTGGTTAATAGGGCGCTTGTGGTGCAAGTACCTACCTATGAGGGTGCTGATATACCTCCTTATACCTTAGCCACAGCCCATAAAGCCGGTTGGATTTGGGATATCGCTCTTCCTACCAGGCGTGGTGTCGGTTTTGTCTATTCAAGTAATCATATGACAGATGAAGAAGCGGAAACTAAATTAGATTATTATTTAGGTGGTAAGGACCCTAAGCTTGTTTATAAGAAATTGCCGATGAAGATTGGTTACCGTGAAAAATTTTGGCACAAAAACTGTGTGGCTCTTGGATTAGCACAAGGATTTTTAGAACCTCTCGAGGCTACATCCATATTATTAACCGACTTTTCTGCTAGCTTTCTTGCAAATCGTTTCCCTGTCAAAAAATCAGAACTAGCGGTACTCGAAAAGCGGTTTAATTATGCTATGGGGTATGCTTGGGAGCGAGTGATAGACTTTGTAAAACTGCATTATTGTTTATCGGATCGTCATGATTCACATTTTTGGAATGAGAATCGAGATCTGAGTACGATACCAAACTCCTTACAAGAAAAGCTAAAGTTATGGGAAAGCTCCGTTCCTATTACTGATGATTTCTTTAGCCAATTTGAAGTGTTTTATTTGGAAAACTTTCTTTTTGTTCTCTATGGTATGAAGTTCAAAACTAAACCGCTAGCTCTACTCCCAGAAGTGCGAGAAAGTGCCTTAGTAGGCTTAAGAAAGCGAGAAGAAGTTAATAATTATCTACAAAGTAAGTTGCCTAAGCATAGAGAGTTATTGGATAAAATTAATAGGTATGGCTTGCAGTCTGTATAAGTTTAGAAGTGAATTTCCCCGCGACTTAGCTTCGCTCTGATCACGGGGGATCTCGGATATTTGGATAAAGTTAATAGACGCTATTTCTGGTTAGGTTTATATTTTACTTTGTATCAAATTGGATTTGTTTCTTTGCTAAACGTCCAATTTGGTGCATTGAAGATAAGTGGGCATAAATTAGCGGTAATAATCCTTTATCTCGCAAATCGTTAAAGTCATCTTGGCTTAAAGCGTTCAATGCTTTTTCATCGATGATGTATAGACCATCAATAGCGTACTTTTCATCTTTACCTAAATTTATATTTAGTTTTTTATGTGTTAGCAGTCTTTTTGATGCTAAGTGTTGTGTTATTTTTTGAGTTTGTTCATATTTTTGTGTTACATCGAGCAAATGTTCAGTCCTTGCTTTCAAATAATCAGTTTGTTCCCCTTCACTATTAAATAGTGCCTGTCCGTTCTCAGTAGTCACAAGCGGGCTATCGAGATCAATGCCAACAAAACAGTCATCAGAGTTTTCATCTTGTATGTGAAGTGACAGGGGACTCTTTAGGAAGCTTGATGGCATTACTGAAGGCTCCCATTTATCGTCTTGGCAATAGAGATTTAAACCGGGTTTAATGCCCATCATAGCAACTGCAGTAAACTGTCCGGTTTCCTCATTTTTAACAAAAACAACCGAAAACTCTGAGGCCATAGGAATAAAGTCATGAGCAATAAGCGGAATTAAATGCTGTTCCTTATATCTTCTGAAATCAGTACTATTCATTATTTTTAAGTTGGCGTGTTGTTCATTATTTAATGGGGTGATTTGCGTCATGATTAGGGCTCCGTTTAAATTGGTATAAGCTTGTAAACTACAGTATGCGAACAGGGAAATTAATCTTATTCTTATTGTTCTAGCTATTTTATACTTGCAAAAGAAGCTATTGATAACCTTCCTGTTTTTGGGTCGTTATTATAGCTTTCTTTCGAAATTAGATTGGCACTGTGTAATAAGTTTCCTTGGTAAATGACAAGGCGATTAAACTTAGCATCAATCTTCAATACCTGTTCAAATACACTTGTGGAGCTTGTTATATAGCCCTCATGATCTTCGGGAGAGTTTTTAATGTCAGTGAACATTTTGGCTAATATAGGCTGATACTCTTCGGTAAATTGAATTAAATTTTCTGGCTTATATCTATACAGGCTAGTACCACCAAGTTCTTCACCAGATAAGTAATGAACAAAGGCATAATCTCTTTCGTCAAAGGAATCAATATGTGGTAGTTTTTGCTCTGTAGTCAATTGTGATGGTTGGCATGTAGTTAGGGATAGTAAACATTTATGGAAGCTTGAAACTGTATCGTTTTGACTATTATTCTTAGTGATAATCCTGTCTTCAAAAAAACTCTTCAATAAACGCATATAAGGTAAAGGCATATTATCTCGTATACCGGGATAAAAAGAGTTATCTGAAAACATAGGATTGAAATAAGCGATATTATGAGCGAAGTTCATCACACTGCTGGTGTCCAGCAGAAATTCATCTACGATTACAACATATAAGGAAGTGCCGGGAATTTTAACCTTGTTTATCCTTAAGTCCGGATTTAGTTTTATATCTTTCATATATCCCTATTCTAGATAATAACATCAAGTGGTTATTCTTTAGATTATGTGATCTAGCTCAAAATCAATATACTCACCTTTGACAGCGCTGTCAAAATCTGAGCTGCATCAAATAATCATATTTAACTATAGCGCTTTATATCAGATTAAAATAGTTGAAAGCATCTTATTGACTAGATGGGTTAATGTTATAAAAGTGAATTTTAACAATGTATTAGAGTTAAGTGTTACTTGGTGTTGAGCAGTTAACTAACCATCACAAAGAGCTATGTTTAACCTAATGTCATAAAAATGTAGATTTTCTGTTCGCTCTTGTGTATGTTCGTGAATGACAGCGTTGTCATCTGCTTGTGTGATGAGCTGTCTTGTAAGGTCTGCATGAATAGGAAGAGGTCTCCTTTTTCATGTTTTTGGCAGATGTAATAGGGTTAAACTGAATTACGTTTGTGTTTGAAATTTCAATAGTCTCTCCCCAGAAACTAGACTTGGCTAAGTGTTTTGTCAGTATTTTTGTGATGAATCACTTAGCTTTTTTTTATGTGGGTTTTGACCATTTGGATAGCTTTATAGTTTGAAAGCGAAAAAATCCAAACACTCAGTTTTATGATTTCCTTCAAATCCCTAGCTAAAACATCACCTCCTTCATGGCTATTTAGTTGAAAATTAGTGCGTTAAAGGTTAAATAGACTTACCAGTTTGGGTTATATCTAGGAGTAGCTTGCGGGTAAGCTGACTCATTTCATCTCGAAATGAGAGAACATCGAATCATAGTAGAGGGATAGGATGAAATTGAAGTTGATCACTGCCGCAATCACGCTTGTGTTAGTAACAAGCGCTTGCTCAGATACAAACATTGCAACGAATAACCCCGAGTCAGCTCATTCCAGTCAAGCTAAGGCTAACAGCCTAGATCAAGTACAACTAAACACACTTGGCGATACATTAGAGATTAAGTATCGGGTAGTGACTAACTACCCGCAAGGATGTTCGACTTCAGGTGTCGATGGCCGTTGCTTCACGGCGCAGATAGATCTGACCTCAGCTGTCGACTTAGACAGTCACGATTGGGCTATCTATTTCAGTCAGATGCGTCCAGTGCAGTCGGTGAATTCCAAAGAGTTTACTATTACTCGAGTCAAAGGCGATCTACATAAGATAGCGCCGACTACTGAGTTTACAGGACTCAAGCAGGGCATCACTAAGACCATAGAGTTTAAAGGTGAGCTGTGGCAACTATCTGAAACCGATGCTATGCCAAACTATTACCTGGTATCAGCTGAGTTAGAACCGGTACTTATCAAGAGCACGGCAGTGACGCTGGACAGTGAAACTGGCATGGAGCTTCGTCCCTATGTGGTGTCATTCACCGATGAGGATAAACAGTATAAGCGCAGTGATACCGATAAAGTGAAGTGGGCAACAGCTGAGGTACTATTTCAGGCTAATCAGGGAATAGACTTTCAGCCCGAGCTGGTCACCAACACGATAATCCCAACTCCTTTGAGGCTTGAAGTCAGCTCAACCGATAAGCCTGTGTCCCTTAAAGGCGGCATTAAGCTTGAGCTTAATGATGTTAAACGCCAAGCCATAGATGCAGCACTTGCTCGCCTGAGCCGCATCGGTGTCAAAGAGGCATCGTCTGGTCTAGTCGTTAGTCTCTTACCACTGGAGATGAAGTCTACATCTGGCGCATATTTGTTAGATATCGCCAAGGATAAAATCACCATCTCTGCGGCGGATGATGCGGGTTTCTCCTATGGCCTATCTTCACTGACCAGTCTTCTCGATAGTAATGACTTGGTTATTAACACCATGAGAGTCGAAGATTCCCCCCGTTATGATTTTCGCGGCATGCACATAGATGTGTCGAGAAATTTTCACAGTAAGCAGCTGGTGTTGGATATGTTAGATCAGATGGCGGCCTATAAACTGAATAAGCTGCATCTGCACATGGCCGACGATGAGGGTTGGCGTCTGGAGATAGACGGCTTACCTGAACTCACAGATATCGGCAGCAAGCGATGTCATGACTTGAGTGAAACAAGGTGCTTGTTACCTCAGCTTGGTAGTGGCCCGTTTGCCGCTGCTAAGGTCAATGGCTATTACTCAAAAGCCGATTATATCGAGATATTAAAATATGCTGGCGCCAGACAGATTCAGGTCATTCCCTCAATGGATATGCCGGGACACTCAAGAGCGGCCATCAAGTCCATGGAAGCGCGTTATCGCAAGCTAGCTGCAACCGGTGACATAAAAGGGGCTAATGAGTATCGTTTGGTCGACCCTAAAGACACCACTGTCTATTCATCGATCCAATACTATGACGATAACACCCTTAACGTGTGTATGGAGTCGACCTTTCACTTCGTCGATAAGGTAATCGACGAGATTGCTAAATTGCATCAACAAGCGGGTCAGCCTCTATCTGTCTATCATATTGGTGCCGATGAAACTGCCGGTGCCTGGTTAGACTCTCCAATTTGTAAGGCGTTTCTTGCCAAAAATAATCAAGGCGTGACCACAAGCGATGAATTTGGTGCCTATTTTATCGAGCGTGTATCGAATACCTTGCATGATAAAGGTATAGAGCCTGCGGGTTGGAGTGATGGTATGAGCCATACCCGTCCACAGAACATGCCGAAAGCCTCCCAAACCAATGTATGGGATGTTATCTCACACAAGGGGTTTCGCCGCGCGCATCAGCAAGCCAATTTAGGTTGGGACGCAGTATTGGGTATGCCTGAGATGCTTTATTTTGATTTTCCCTATGAGGCTGATCCTAAAGAGCATGGATATTACTGGGCGAGTCGTAACACCAACGAGCGTAAGTTATATGGTTTTATGCCTGACAACTTGCCGGCCAATGCCGAACAGTGGACCGATATTCAAGGTGAGCCCTTCGAAGCCGACGACACTGAGAAACGAGATGAAGCAGGTAAGCTAGTCAGTGGCCCAATGAAGCAAGGGATGTCTTTTTCCGGGCTTCAGGGGCAGATCTGGAGTGAAACACTCAGAAGCGATTCCGTGGTTGAATATATGACTTTTCCACGTCTACTTATCTTGGCTGAGAAAGCCTGGCATAAGGCGAGCTGGGAAGTGCCCTATCAATATAAAGGGGCTGTTTATAATCACACTAGCGGCTACTTTACCCAAGAGATGCGCAATGAGCAGGCTAGCCAGTGGGCTGTATTAGCTAATACTCTGGGGCAAAAAGAGTTACTTAAACTCGATATGGCTGGCATCGAATATCGGGTACCCACTGTTGGTGCTCATATACATGATGGAAAGCTGCTAACGAATCTTATCTACCCGGGTCTGACCGTTGAATATCGACTTAAGGGGGGTGAGTGGCTTGTTTATCATTCTCCTGTCGCTATCTCTGGTCAAGTAGAAGTCAGGGCCGTAGCGGCCGATGGTAAGAGGAAAGGCCGTTCCTTAATCGTAAGATAAAGGGGGGAGGTGATATTTGTGGCTGCATGTGACCAATAAATGCAGCCAGTCTATTTTTACCGTTTTGGTACTTTAACTTGGCTTTAGTTAATACTATTGCTCTTAGCCTAAATGAAACTAATGACAGCGCTGTCACTTGTGTTGTAACATGATGTTAACTTGGTCAGTGAGCAGGCATCTGCGAGTAGCGCTAAGCCTTGGATAAAACTGTGAATGAGGTCTGTATGAAAGTGAACCAGACGAAGGAGAAATCGTTGTTTATAGGTATTGATGGTGGCGGCAGTAAATGCAGGGCAACAATTTACTCTAGCGAAGACGGTGTAATTGGTACTGGTGTAGCTGGACGTGCAAATCCACTTCACGGTTTATCACAGACATTTGAATCCATTCAGATGTCCACCGAGCTAGCGTTAAAAGATGCAGGTATGAGCTTAAGCGATAGTAAGGTACTGGTTGCCGGACTTGGTCTCGCCGGGGTGAATATCCCCAAGTTTTATCAAGATATTGTTAGCTGGGATCACCCCTTTGCCGATATGTTTGTCACCACGGATCTGCATACCGCTTGTATCGGCGCACATCGCGGTGGCGAAGGTGCGGTGATCATAACGGGGACAGGATCCTGCGGATATGCTCATGTGGGTGACAAGCATCTGTACCTTGGTGGTCATGGTTTTGCACTCGGCGACAAAGGCAGTGGCGCCTGGTTAGGATTAAAGGCGGCCGAGCAAGCCTTGTTGCATCTCGATGGTTTTGCGGAACATACTATTTTAACCGAACGTATTCTCAATCATTTCAAAGCTCATAACGCCATGGGAATAGTTGAATGCTTGGCTGGTCAAACTTCCAGTGTTTATGCCAAGCTGGCTAGAACCGTGCTTGAATGTGCAAATGAGCAAGATCATGTGGCTAAAAAAATCGTTAAGGAAGGAGCAGCCTATATCAGTGAGCTGGCTCGTAAACTCTTCGAGGTGAACCCGCCGCGATTTTCTATGATAGGTGGATTGGCTGAGCCCTTAGCTCCATGGTTAGATAAAGATGTCATCGCTAAGCTGTCACCAACTTTAGCGCCTCCTGAGCTTGGGGCTACCTATTTTGCGCGTCAAAAGTTTAGGAACAATAAGACATGAAGCAGACAATAATCGCTGAGCGAGTATTCGATGGTGAACAGTTTCATCGTGATCTGGCCATCACTATAGAAGATGGCCATATTCTTGCTCTGGATAGTGTCGCTGGTGCAAAAGAATTTAAAATAGAGGGAACCTTGGTTCCGGGATTTATCGATGTTCAGGTCAATGGCGGTGGTGGTGCACTATTTAATACTGGCGCCTCAGTCGAATGCATAGAAACTATCGGCAGTGCTCATGCCAAGTTTGGTACTACAGGCTTCTTACCTACATTAATTACCGACGATGTAGATGTCATGAGCCGAGCGGCGGATGCGGTAGCCGCTTCATTGGTTAAAGGCAGTGCCGGGGTTTTAGGGGTGCATTTTGAAGGCCCACATCTGTCTATTCCTAAGAAAGGCGTTCATCCTCAATGTCATATTCGTCGTATATCTGATGCCGAACTTGAGATATTCAGCCGTGATGATCTGGGATTAAAAATGGTCACCTTAGCCCCTGAAAATGTTTCGGTGGATGTGATTAAAGCCTTAGTTGCTGCCGATGTCAGAGTCTGTTTAGGCCATTCAAATGCAGATTATGAGACTGTAGTCGCGGCATTAGATGCCGGTGCCACAGGTTTTACTCACCTATTTAATGCCATGTCCAGCTTTGGCTCCCGTGAGCCGGGTATGGTAGGCGCTGCAATCGAGAGTCGAGATGCCTGGTGTGGACTCATCGTCGATGGTCATCATGTACACTCAGCTGCGGCTAGGGTAGCAATTTACGCTAAGCCAAGAGGCAAGGTGATGCTAGTCACAGATGCTATGCCACCTGTAGGTCTTGAAGAGGAAGCGAGTTTCGAACTCTTTGGCACTCAAGTCATACGTCAAGGCGATAGATTAAACGCCGTGACAGGTGAGCTTGCCGGCTGTGTATTAGACATGGCGGGCGCCGTTAGAAATACAGTCAATATGTTAGGTTTACCTTTGGGTGAAGCAATCCGCATGGGGTCCTTGTATCCTGCTGAGTATTTAGGTTTAGATAAAAGCCAGGGACAAATCAGTCTTGGTAGCCGAGCCGATCTAGTAGTGCTAAACGATGAGCTTAAAGTACAGCAGACATTTATAGGTGGTAGATCTGTTTTTAAGGTCTAACATAGCAATTTACATAAAGCCCTAGTCATCTGTCTGGGGCTTTATGTTATCTAGGATATGAAGATAACAGCATAAGAATAATAATAACGATAAATATAGGGAAGTCGTAATGGAAGCGAGTCTTACTAAAGCACCTAAACGCAGGTTGATGTCCCTCGATGCTCTAAGGGGCTTCGATATGTTCTGGATTCTAGGCGGTGAAGCCCTCTTTGCCGGTTTGTTGGCCTGGAGCAGTTGGCAAGGGTGGCAATGGGCCGATGCTCAGATGCATCATAGCCAATGGCATGGCTTTACTTTCTATGACCTGATATTTCCTCTATTTATCTTCCTCTCAGGTGTCGCTCTAGGCCTATCTCCTAAACGTTTAGACAAGCTTCCGATTGCCCAGAGAATGCCACTCTATAAGCATTCAGTGAAACGACTCTTCTTACTACTCTTCTTTGGTGTGCTCTATAACCATGGCTGGGGTACAGGTGCACCAGTTGCTATAGATGAAGTGAGATATGCCAGTGTGCTGGGGCGTATTGCTTTCGCCTGGTTTTTTGCTGCCATGTTAGTCTGGCATACCAGCTTTAGAACCCAAGTGTTTGTTACTTTAGGGATATTGATAGCTTATGGGCTATTACAGTTATTTATGCCATTTCCAGGTGGGGTAGGAGGTGTGTTTACCCCGCAAGGGACTATTAACGCTTATGTTGATACACATTTTCTGCCGGGGATCACTTATCAGAATAGGCCTTTAGATCCTGAAGGCATCCTGTCAACGATTCCCGCTGTTGCCAATGCCATGGCTGGAGTGTTTGTTGGTCATTTTATCGTTAAGGAACACAAGCAAGGAGAGTGGGCTAAAGTGGTTTGCTTGCTACTTAGTGGAGCTTTTATTCTGGCCTTAGGCTGGTGGGTTAATTTAATTATTCCTGTGAATAAAGATCTCTGGACCAGTTCCTTCGTACTTGTGACCACAGGATGGAGCATCATATTGCTAGCCATTTTTTATGCCCTGGTAGATGTGCTTAAATGGCAAAAGATAGCATTTCCATTTGTGGTTATCGGTTGTAATGCCATCATCATCTATTTGGCATCCAGTTTAGTTAACTGGAAGTATACTGCCCAGAGCCTGTTCGGCGGTGTGGTTAATTACTTCTCGGTCGCGGCTCAGCCCTTAATCGGCGTCATTGCTCTGCTGCTCGTACAGTGGCTAGTATTGTATTGGATGTATAAACGAGACATCTTTATCAAGGTTTAAGGGTACTTCATAATAAAGTCTATCCTACTCCTAATCAGTGACTTGGTAGACTTAGGAGCCACAGCGGCTCTTGGAATAAGTATGTCAGCAGCTCTACTAACTGAGCTATAGCCTCTTAAGCTGTTACTTGTTTCAACTTGAGAGTTTTAGGTATAAAAAGCCACGTAATTAACGTGGCTTTTTTTGTGCTTCACTTTTGATGAAAGAGTGAAGATGGTACCAGCACCAAGAGTCGGCTTTGCTCTCTGTTACTCAATACTGCCGAAGGGAGCCTACTGCTGCTGGTATATTGCTGAGGTTTAGTGAGTAAGTCACTTGTTCTACCAACTGAGCTATGCTGGCTTGCTGTTTAATTTATCTATTCATAAATTCCAGATATAAAAAAGCCCCGAGCAATGTCGAGGCTTTCTAACTGTATAGTGCCAACATCAAGAGTTGAAGCTCAGGTGAAGGTAACCTACTGATTTATTGGGTTGAATAAAACTATAAATTTCAGATACAAAAAAGCCACTAATTAAAGTGGCTTGCTTGTTCTTCACTTTATATTAAAGAGTGAAGATGGTGCCGTCACCAGGAGTCGAAGCAACGGTGAATGTAACCTACTGATTCATTGGATTGAATATAACTATAAATTTCAGGCATTAAAAAGCCCCGAACAATGTCGAGGCTTTTTAATTGTATGGTGCCGGCACCAAGAGTCGAACTCGGGACCTACTGATTACAAGTCAGTTGCTCTACCAACTGAGCTATGCCGGCTTATGCTTTAACAGTCTTAGACTATTAATATAATGTTGGTGCCCGAACCCGGAATCGAACCAGGGACACGAGGATTTTCAATCCTCTGCTCTACCGACTGAGCTATTCGGGCAACTAACTAAGTGTTAGTCATCTACTTCAAATGAATTTTAAACCTAAGTTCAAATAAGGAGTTTGAAGTCCTATCTCGTTTGGAGTGCGCGTATAATATAGCGATGTTATTAGCTGTGCAAGCAGTTTCTTGGCAAACTAGTTTAAGCTGTCAAAAACTGAACAATCTATCTAGTTGAGGCTGTATTTTAGGCTTAAAAAGCTGTCTTAATCCCCGTGTTGAGCAATAAAAAGACTATTTTAAGTTCACTCATTAAGGGGGACTTGCTTTTAGTTATTGAATATAACCAATGGGGCCTTTTAAAATACCAAGATCAGCTGCTCTTAGACTGAGTAAGTTAGTTACTTAAGCTGCTTAAGTAACTGATAGCCTACTATGCTGGCTGCTTTTGATTATACACAGGTGGTGCTGGCAGCAAGAGGAGCTGCTGTTGGTATATGGCTGAAATTTAGCCAGTAAGTCACTTGCTCTACCAACTAAGCTATGCTGGCTTGCTGTTTAATTTATCTATTCACAAATTTCAGATACAAAAAAGCCACTCAAAAGAGTGGCTTCGTCGTATATGGTGCCGGCACCAAGAGTCGAAGCTCCGGTGTAAGTAACCTACTGATTCATTGGATTGAATATAACTATAAATTTCAGGCATTAAAAAGCCCCGAACAATGTCGAGGCTTTTTAACTGTATAGTGCCAACATCAAGAGTTGAAGCTCAGGTGAAGGTAACCTACTGATTCATTGGGTTGAATAAAACTATAAATTTCAGATACAAAAAAGCCACTCAAAAGAGTGGCTTCGTCGTATATGGTGCCGGCACCAAGAGTCGAACTCGGGACCTACTGATTACAAGTCAGTTGCTCTACCAACTGAGCTATGCCGGCGTATTTTTTATCAAAAGATTAACTCGGGAGCAATCTATTTGATTACCAGTCACAACTCTAATAAAGAGCTATGCCGGCTAAATGTTGGTGCCCGAACCCGGAATCGAACCAGGGACACGAGGATTTTCAATCCTCTGCTCTACCGACTGAGCTATTCGGGCAACTAACTAAGTGTTAGCTATCTACTTCAAATGAATTTCAACTTAAGTTTAAACTTAGTTAAAATTAGGTTGTTATACCTAGTTCGTTCGAAGTGGGCGTATCTTATAGCGCAGCCTTTCAGCCTGCAAGTGCTATTTTGTCATAAAGCTACTGTTCGGTTAGTTAGTGTGCAGTGCCGGTCTTTATTTCTCCACTATCGCGATCTATTGCTCTGCAGTATTCCCATCATCTCACCATTTCACAAAAACGTGCCTTTGTGCTGTTTGAATAGTTCTATTTACAAATGATTACCATTATTAATTGGTCTGAGCGGCCTTTAAATGACTTAATAAACAATAAAATGAATATAAGGTTCTAAAAAATCGAACTATAGAGCCTACTTTTAGCGGTTTTAGTTTTAAAAATAGAACGTATGCTGTGAGTCATTAGTTAATCATAAGGTGTGTCATGTTTCGTAACACAGAAAAATCCTATGGGGTCATAGCCATATTGGCTCACTGGATATCGGCAATCGCTGTCATAGGTCTATTTGCCGCTGGGATATGGATGGTTGAATTAACCTATTACAGTAGCTGGTATAAAACGGCTCCTGATCTACATAAAAGTGTTGGCATATTATTGTTTGTTTTAACGATTTCAAGACTTGCTTGGAAGTTTACTAATCCTAAGCCTGCACCACTGAGTGAGCACAAATCTTGGGAGGTTACCGCCGGTCATCTTGCCCATAGTGCTATCTACTTGCTACTGATTTTGATCATGTGCAGTGGATATCTGATCTCCACGGCTGATGGGCGAGGGATAAGTGTGTTCAATTTGTTTGAAGTTCCCGGAGTCGGTGACTTGTTCGATAATCAGGCCGATATAGCCGGTTTATTTCATCAGTTTGCCGCTTACAGTCTGATAGGACTCCTTGTCATCCATATCTTGGGTGCATTAAAACACCACTTTTTTGATAAAGATTCAACACTGGTACGCATGATCACGGTTTTCAAATAGAAAATGATAAACACAATTTTATAAACAAAAGCTCAAAGACAGAAGCTTAAAACTTTAAAGGAAGATAAATTCATGAAGAAGACAATATTATCAAAAGCGATTTTAACGACTGCTTTGGCAGGAGCTTTACTTATGAGTGGTGCCGTATCGGCCACCGATTACGTCATCGACACTAAGGGGGCACATGCTTCAATCGACTTTAAGGTGAGTCACCTAGGTTATAGCTTCGTGGTGGGGCGCTTCAATCATTTTGAGGGAGATTTCAGTTTCGACAGCAAAAAACTAGCAGATGGTCATGTGAATGTAACCATCAAGACCGCCAGTCTTGATTCCAACCATGCAGAGCGAGACAAGCATCTGCGCAGCCCTGATTTTTTAAATACCTCTAAGTTCCCAGAGGCGAGTTTTAATTCGAGCTCGATTGTAGATAAGGGCGAGGGTAATTTTTTACTTAAGGGGGACTTTACGCTTAATGGTGTGACTAAACCTATGACGATACAAGCAAAAACTATTGGTGAAGGGCAAGACCCTTGGGGGGGCTATCGTGCCGGCTTTAGTGGTACCGCAGAGTTTGCCTTGAAAGATTACGATATAAAAATGGACTTGGGGCCAGCCTCATCACATGTTCAGCTAGCAATAGTCGTTGAAGGTATAAGGCAGTAATCTTTCTTTATATAAGTGAGTAAACAAAAAAGCGCCTTACGGCGCTTAGTGTGTTTGGTATCTAGTCGTTGTCTTTTTCCGGTACGAAGCCTTCAATTTCGACGTCTTTACCTTCAAATAAGAAGTTGATCATTTGCTCTTCAAGAAACTTTCGGTCATCAACATTCATCATGTTCAGTTTCTTTTCATTGATCAACATGGTCTGTTTAGATTGCCACAATGCCCAAGCTTCTTTACTGACATTATCGAAAATACGCTTTCCAAGCTCACCTGGGTACAGTTGAAATCCAAGGCCTTCTGATTCTTTCTTCAGATAGACACAGTTAACGGTGCGAGCCATGATTACTCCTTAATTAATACAGAACCTAAGCTGGCGAGAATGCGTTCGGTCGCCGCAGCTAAACCAACTTTTGGTGGATGGGGTAAGTTATACCAGAGTGAGGGCTTATCTTCCATTACCAGGTTATCGCTAAAGCCTTCCACAGAGACCAGTATAGGGCTGATATCTAGATGGAAATGACTGAAGGTATGTCTAAATCCGGGTAATATTTCCTCTTCAAAAACTGCTAATCCTTTTGTTATCAGATACTCATCTAGTTCTTCTCGTGTGGAAAATTGGGGGAAGCACCAGAGTCCTCCCCAGATCCCTGCTGGAGGTCTTTTTTCTAAGATGACTTCATCACCTTTAACTTGCACCAACATGTAGGCATTTTTTTCCGGTATTACCTTTTTAGGCTTCTTGCCTGGGTATTCTGACTGGCGGCCACTGAGTTGAGCCTGGCAGTCGATAGCGACAGGGCAGTCACTACAAATAGGCCTAGATCGAGAACAGATTGAGGCACCAATATCCATCATGGCTTGGTTGTATTTTTGAACATCTAAGTTCGGGGTTAGTTTCTCTGTAAGATCCCAAAGCTTGTTTTCGACAGGTTTCTTCCCTGGCCAGCCATCGATAGCTCCATGACGTGCTAATACCCTCTTCACATTCCCATCTAAGATGGCATGGTGCTGTGCAAGTGCAAGTGATAACACGGCCCCCGCAGTAGAACGACCTATACCTGGCAGTGACAATACATCTTCAAAATCCCTGGGGAATGTTGAATCATGTTCATCACGGATGAGTTGAGCCGACTTGTGTAAGTTACGTGCCCGTGCGTAGTAGCCGAGTCCTGTCCAGTAGTGCAAAACCTCATCTTGAGGTGCATCGGCTAGGGAGTCTATGGTGGGAAAGCGGTCCATAAATTTAAGGTAATAGGGAATAACTGTGCTGACTTGGGTCTGCTGTAGCATGATTTCAGACACCCAGACCTTGTAGGGGGTCTTGTCTTGCTGCCATGGAAGGTGTTTACGACCAAATTGTTCATACCAATTAATGATACGGGAAGAAAAAGAGGCGTGGCTGGTATTGCTGATGGCGACAGAAGACATATTGGTCATTATTTTATTACAAATCAGAAGTAAGAAAGATAAGTTATTAACATAGTTTTTATGGAGGCAGTCTATCTATCAAGGCATATTTAAACAAGTCGAGTTTGTCGTGTATTTATGATTTATCTCGTCTTCTAGCTAAGAGAAAGAGCTGGGAATTCGCAGCCTCTGATAATTTTGGTATACTTTGCCGAATTATAGTAGGCCAATTAGGGTAACTAAGGCTTGCACTGACTTAGAATCTTTGGATAATGCCCTTCTTTTCTAATTAATCTAGCCAGACAGAGGGCGAAAATGAGCGACGTGACAACCGCGGAATTTAATGAAGAAGGTAAGTACCTTCGCAAAGTAAGAAGCTTTGTATTAAGAGAAGGCCGATTGACTAAAGGTCAGGCTACCGCGATGGAACAGCAATGGCCATCAATGGGGCTAGATTACTCGCCAGAGCCTCTGGATCTGGTTCAGGTATTTGGCCGTGAGGCTGATACCGTACTTGAGATAGGTTTTGGCATGGGGGCTTCTCTTGTTGAGATGGCTAAAGCCTCACCTGAACTCAATTTTATCGGCATAGAAGTTCATAAACCTGGTGTTGGCGCCTGTTTATCCGATGCTGCAGAAGCTGGTGTGACGAATCTACGGATTTTTCATCATGACGCTGTAGAAGTATTAGAAAACAGCATAGTTGCCGGCTCCTTGGCTCGGGTGCAGCTCTTCTTTCCAGATCCTTGGCATAAGAAGCGCCATCATAAACGTCGTATCGTTCAGCCTGATTTTGCGCAGCTGATCCGTCGTACGTTAAAAATTGGTGGGGTTTTTCACCTAGCAACAGATTGGGAAAACTATAGCGAGCATATGCTCGAGGTTTTGGACGCTGCTGAAGGTTATAAAAACCAATCGACTACAGGTGACGTTATTAAGCGTCCAGAGCATCGTCCATTGACTAAGTTTGAGGCCAGAGGTCACAGATTAGGCCACGGTGTCTGGGATATTATGTTCGAGCGTATCGATTAATGTTTCTGAGTATTGAGCGGTAGAGTCCAATCAATACTCTCAATGAAAATTATTTTTTATAAGTTATTTAAATAAAGGTGGAAATTACCATGGCAACACGCAGTCGTCGTTTACGAAAAAAATTACGTGTAGATGAATTTCAAGAGTTAGGTTTCGACGTTAACTGGACTTTCGATGAGTCTGTATCTGAGGAACAGATTGATACTATCGTGGATCAGTTTATCGATCAGGTGATAGAGCCTCGCGACTTAGGCTTCCACGGCGGTGGTCATAAGCAGTGGGAAGGTATCATAGCCACTCAAACTATTGGTAAGTGCAGCGAAGATGATCGTACTGCCGTTACTGATTTTTGGAAGGGACAAGTGGTATCAGACGTAGTGGTTAGCGAACTTTACGATATTTGGTGGAGTTAGTGCCCGAATTGGCATTACTCGAGCAGGTGGTCGATAAAGTTCGGCCCCTGCTAGGCCAAGGTAAAGTGGCTGACTATATCCCAGAATTGGCGAAGGTTAATCCTAATAAAATTGGCATCGCAGTCACCAGTATCGATGGTACAACTATAGGTGCCGGAGATTATCTGGAACCTTTTTCAATTCAAAGTATCTCCAAAGTATTTAGCCTGACATTAGCGTTAACTCTCTATGAAGAGCAAGAGATCTGGTCTCGGGTTGGTAAGGAGCCTTCGGGGCAGTCCTTTAACTCACTGGTTCAGGTTGAATTAGAGCAAGGTCTCCCTAGAAATCCCTTTATTAATGCGGGCGCACTCGTCATTGCGGACCTGCTACAAGCTCGATTAGGTGCACCTAAGCATAGGATGCTCGAACTCATTCGTGAGCTGAGTACCAATCCAAAACTCATTTCAGATAGAGTCGTGGCTGCTTCTGAGTACGAACATAGCGCAAGAAATGCGGCTATTGCTTACTTGATGAAGTCTTTTGGCAACTTTAACAACGATGTTGATACGGTTCTGCAAAGCTACTTTCATTATTGTGCCATACGAATGAACTGTGCCGATCTGTCAAAAGCCATCTTGTACCTGGCTAATAAGGGTAAATGTTTAGATGGTTCTCAGTTACTCTCTCCGGTACAAACTCGGCAGATGAATGCATTATTAGCCACCTCGGGACTATACGATGGTGCCGGCGAATTTGCTTATCGAGTCGGTATGCCTGGTAAGAGTGGTGTCGGCGGCGGGATCATTGCCGTTATCCCTGGTGATATGGCCGTGTGTGTCTGGTCTCCCGAGCTAGATCTTAATGGTAATTCTCTGGCAGGTACTGCCGCGCTCGAAGAGCTGTGTCAAAGACTGGGTCGTTCTATTTTCTAGGTGCTGATCACAGCTCTAGTGTAAATTTATTATCTTATCGCCAAGCTATTTATGGTTAATTCAATTTAGTGAATTAACCAACTACTGGTTTTATTCACTATTCCCATCTTCATACATTTTCCTTTAAATATATTATTTTATAATATTATCAACTGATTACATTGTTGGCACAGCTTGTGCTTTGTTCTATGTCATAAGCGTTATTGCCGATATCAGTAAGTGTATCGCAACTGATATTAAGCCATTGCCGAAAGAGCATTTAAATTAAGGATAAATTTGATGAGAAAATTAGCCACTTCTATTGGGATCAGTACGGTCTTACTCGTTAGCGGAACAATCACCTCAGTTTCTGCTCACGAAGAGCATTCATCGGCTTCATATTCCAGTGACAATAGCCATTGTGAGGTTGCACTCAACTATGACATCACAGTTGAGCCTAAGTTATTGTCGATAAGTGATGCAGGCAAAGAAGTGTATCGCATCGAGATGGGTAAGCTATATGTTCAAGGCGAGCAGGTGCCCTTGAATGCCAGACAAGAGAAACTCTTGAGTCAGTATTCAGACCAAGTGTCGACTCAGGTTCCGGAAGTTATCGCTCTGGTTCATGATGCGGTTGGTATCGCATCGACTGCGGCGAGTATGGCATTAACCCCGCTACTGGGTGACGCAGCAGGTGCCAAACTTGATGAGATGATGGATGGGTTCCAGCAGAGAGTCGAGAAACTTGCCTACCAAAATGGCGATAAGTTCTATCTAGGTTCTACCGAATCTTCTTTGGAAGATACTTTTGGTGAAGATTTTGAGCAAGAAGTTGAGCAATTAGTCAAAAACTCCATCGGTACCATGATGATGAATTTAGGCAGCGAGATGCTTTCCGGTGATGGCGATTCATTTGAACAGAAAATGCAATCCTTTGGCCAAAAAATGGAAAATGTGGGTCAAGATATAGAGTTGCAGATGGAGGCTCAAGCACAAGAACTTGAGTCTAGAGCTGACAAAATGTGTGATAAATTTCAAAACTTGATTGCTCTTGAGCAGCAACTCAGAATCGCCGTTCCTGAGTTGGAAAAATACCCACTCATAGATGCGCCTAAAGTGGAATTGCTCGAATAGTATCGTTTTTATGAGCTGTGAAGCCATAGCTTGAAACCTTGGACCCTGTTGCCCCTCCCATATTCGCAACACCCTTGTATTTAAATTGAATACAGGGGTTTTTCTCTGTTTAGCCTCTTGTTATTAATCCTTACTTGCTAGCATTTCAATCAAATTTAGCCTTTATGAATAAACATTATCGATTAGGTATTAGAGTTAAGGCGCAAATCTTTGGTATACTTACAAAAAATAATAACAAACTGGCCCTCAATTATTGAGTGGTTCAGATATTGGACTCTACTCTAGTGTACTTCCACTTTATAAGTTACTGTTTTTAATGATTGTTAAGATTTTCAAAAAATTCAGACTCTAATCTTTAGTGTAAGTATTCGTTAGTGTCGTAAACACCTTAAGGCGATTTACATGTTAGAACTATTGGAACCTATCGCAATATTTACTCATGTTGCCAGAGCTGGCAGCTTTAGTTCCGCAGCAAGAAAGTTGGGGATTTCTAAATCCAAAGTAAGTACTCAAGTAGCCGATCTTGAACATAAATTAGGTGTGCAGTTAATTCAGCGCACCACCCGGAGCCTAAGTTTAACTGAGGCAGGACAACTCCTGTACGCACAAGGTGAAGAGTTACTTAGGGATGCCGATCAAGCCATTGCGAGTGTTCATAATCTAAATGATGCCACTCGTGGTGTGTTAAAGGTTGGAATATCTCAGTCATTCGGTACCATGCATATCATTCCTGCCTTACCTGATTTTATGGCTACTCATCCTGAGTTAGAGTTACAAATTAGCTTGTTAGATCATAAAGTCGATGTCGTCAGTGAAGGACTTGATCTGCTGTTGACCATGTCAGAGCAACTGCCCTTAGGTATGGTTGCTAGACCTCTTATGAAGTGCCAGTTCTTGCTTGCTGCTTCTCCATCATATATAGAGAAACACGGCCAGCCCGATCGTCCAGAGCAGTTAGTTGATCATAATTGTTTGGTCTATCATGGCGAGTGGCACGAACATAGTGTGTGGCAGTTTAAACAGGGTGAAGATTACTGTGAGATAGGTGTCTCGGGTAACTTTAGAGTAGACAATGCCCCGGCCTTGAAATCTGCTGCGATCAGCGGGCTAGGTGTGGTTTATCTTGCCAGTTACCTGCTTGAGGATGAAGTAGAGAAGGGAACCTTAGTGCCCTTGCTTCAAGATTGGCAGCTAACTCATCATCTGCCTCTTCAAGCTGTATACCCAAGAAGGAAACACTTGGCACCTAAGGTCAGTGCCTTTATCGATTTCATTAAGGGACATATTGGTTCACCGCCATATTGGGATGCCCCTTACACTGAATTGTACGCCAAAAGAAAGTGATTTTTGAGACCATAATCCATTCAAAACTTGAATGGATTTACTAAGTATTTAGGAAACATTGTTCTGATTTCGGTACTCTTGGTCACTGGTTTTGTCTCTGGTGAATATTTTCTTTGATTATCAGTGCTTTGGGTTTTAATCTGGTCAGACTTCTAGTTCGTAGATGATCATTTGCTAATGCTTACATCGTATTCTTCTTGCGGTTTGTTCTCAAATCAATACAATTGGAGGCAGTTGATACGGGATAATCTGAATTCTATAGGTTTATTAAGAATGACCCCTCTTACTAAACTTATACAGATTAGCGTTACAGCAGTTCCGAATCGATGCTGACAGAGCTTTAAGAACTAAAACAATGTCAGCCTTAAAACCATCATCCTAGTTTTGGTTTACCCCAGCCTAGTTGCTGGGGTACTTTTCAACTAGAAAGAGATTCGTCTCTCTGTACCCTACAAGCTTACTACTGACTAATTATAAGTTAGGGTAAGAAGTACAGAATAGAGACAACAAAAAGCCACATTTAATCAATGTGGCTTTTTGTTGTCTGTGAGAAAGTAGCACTTTCTATATGCCAATATTTAAAGTGGGCTGGTTTGAGCAGCCCCTTTCATATAGGAATAGGATTAGCTTTTCTGAGATACCCAAAGATCAACCTGATCTGCGAGTATGTCCAGAGGAAGTGGACCATTTTGCAGCACTAAGGTGTGGAACTCTCGGATATCGAACTTATCGCCCAGAGATTTTTTCGCCTTCTCTCTCAAGTCGAGAATCTTCAGCATACCCACCTTGTAAGCCGTTGCTTGAGATGGCATGACGATATGGCGCTCAACCATTTTGACAACATCTGATTTGGCATTGGGAGTGTTGTCGACATAGTAAGTTATAGACTGTTCACGGGTCCATTTCTTAGCGTGTATACCTGTGTCTACCACTAGGCGGCAAGAGCGCCATAGCTCCATGGCGAGTCGGCCAAAATCTGAGTAAGGATCTGCATAGAGTCCCATCTCTTTGGGGAAGTACTCACTATACAAGCCCCAGCCTTCTATGTAGGCCGTGTAGCCGCCAAACTTACGGAACTTAGGCACCCCTTCAAGTTCTTGGGCTATGGCTATCTGCATATGGTGACCCGGGGTTCCTTCATGGTATGCGAGGGCTTCCATCTGGTATTTAGGCATGGCCTTCATATCGTATAAGTTAGCGTAATAGGTTCCGGGTCTAGTGCCATCCGGTGAAGGCTGGTTATAGAAAGCCTTACCGGCAGATTTCTCTCTGAATGCCTCAACACGTTTTACTATCATAGGTGCTTTAGGTTTGACGTTAAACACCTCATCCAGTCGTGAAGACATGGTATCTATGAGTGCAATCGCATCATTTAAGTAAGCCTCGCGCCCATCATCTGTAGGGGGATAATAAAACTGCTTGTCTTCGCGCATAAACTTAAAGAAGTCTTGTAAGTCGCCCTTAAAGCCAACCTTCTTCATGATGTTACGCATCTCACCATGGATTCGGGCAACTTCGCTAATGCCAAGTTCATGGATCTCACTTGCTGTCATATCTGTGGTAGTTGTGCGAGCAAGAGCATTATTGTAGTAGGCTTCGCCTTGAGGGAACTTCCACACACCGTTGCGTGTATCGGCCTTGGTCTCTAGCTCTGTGATGTAACTAATTAATTGAACATATGCAGGCTGGACTTTGGTTAGTAATGCTTGCTTAGCATCTTTTAACAGCTGCTCCCTGTCATTGTCATCTATATCTAAGCTGGTTAGCTTACGCTGGAAATCAGCCCAAAGGGCACTATCTTCTCCAGAATCGAACGGCCGACCTGTGATGATATTTTTACTGTCTGACAGCACGTGAGGGAAAACAAACTTAGGCGCGATTATGCTTTTTTGAGCTCGAATATCTAAAGCATCTTCAAGCTGCTGTAGATATTTAGGTACACCATTGAGGCGACTGATATAAGCCTTTGCGTCGGAGATATCTGTGATCTGATGTTGGTTAATCAAGAAGGAAGCGACCATAGAGTGGCCACCATACATCTGGTTAACTGGATAATTATGATAGCGCCATTGGTAATCGTTAACTTCTTGCTCAAGTTTTTGCTTTAGCAGTATGTAGCTAAGATTGGTTTGGCTATCGAGTTTACTCTGATCTAATCCACTCAGTTGCATAAGGTGTTTCTGTGTACGGGCCAAGCCTCGAGCATCGGCTTCTTCACCGCGCTCGTCCCACTTACCATAATCGGTTTTAATGCCTAAATGTGTCTGGGAGATAGGGCTAGCCATCACATTTTCCATAAATATGGCTTCAAAAAGTGCATTGGCTTTTTCTGACTCGCTCTGGGCCTTGTAGGCTAAGGGTTCGCTAGGGCTAAGTAATGGAACTTGAGATGGGGCTGCTATTGCGCTGCTGCCGATAAGGCTGGCTAATGTTATGGCTAGTAAGCTAGTTTTAGTTTTTATAGGCATGAATTAGTCTTATTGTTATGGATTGTTAAAACGTAAGGTTCAATCCTAATAAAGCTAATCGTTAATGTTTTGATCTAAGTGTTAGTAAATGTGTCTGATCGGCTAATTCAAACAGTTAGCCCTTAAAAATAGCAAGTTTTTAAGAGTATCTCGATTTTGACTATACCCTCGGCAAACAAGCCTCAGCAAACCAAGCCCCAGCAAATCAAATCTGAGTATATAACGCTAACGTATCAGGCTTAGTGAGTCTAAGCCTGATACAAGCAATTTGTTAACTTAGAGCCGGTTAACAAAACTGGGATAAGAGTTCGTTTACGAACATCTTACCTTTAGCGGTTAATTCCCAATGAGTCTCATTTTCAGTTAATAAGGTTTTTTGCTTGGCTTTCTCTATGCCTTGAGCAATCACCCGATGAGATAAGCCAGTTCTTTGCTCAAATTCAGTCTTAGGTATCGCCGACATAAGACGGAAACGATTCATTAGGTATTCCAGCGGACGTTCATCTTCAGTCACCTCTACGGTGTCAAAAGTGTACTCATCGGCTGCTAGATAGCCCTTTGGGTGTTTTATCTTTACTGTGCGTAATATCTGGTTCTGTTCTAGGAGAGTCACCTTGCCATGAGCGCCACAGCCAATGCCAAGGTAATCGCCAAATTGCCAGTAATTGATATTATGTTGGCATTGAAAACCGGGTTTCGCGTATGCCGAGATCTCATATTGCTCGTAACCTAGATCGGCTAATTTTTTCTGCCCTTGCTCATAGATGTGCCACAGGGCTTCATCATCGGGTAACTGAGGGGGCTTAGAGTGAAACAAGGTATTTTGCTCTATGGTTAGCTGATACCAAGACAGGTGAGGGGGAGCCAGTTCTGCTGCCGTGTCTATATCAGCCATAGCCTCTTCGAAACTTTGGTTGGGAAGGCCATGCATCAGATCCAAATTGAAACTGCGATAACCTGAGCTCTGGGCTTTTCTCGCCGCAACTTCGGCCTCATCTTTACCGTGTATACGGCCTAATAGATTCAGCTTGTCTGTTGAGAAGCTTTGAACACCAATAGATAGACGAGTAACACCGGCATTAGAATATGCCTCGAAGTCGTCATGCTCTAAGGTACCAGGATTGGCTTCCATGGTTATTTCTATCTGCTCACTGAAGGGGATCATCTGATTGACTCCCGTGAGCAGTCTTTCGATTTGAGCCGCATCGAACAGTGAAGGCGTGCCGCCACCGATAAATATGGTGTGTATCTCACGTTCCTGCACATAGTGAAGATCGTTTCTCAGATCGGCAAGTAAGGCATCGACATATTCTTGCTGTGGTAGTTCACCATTCTGACCATGGGAATTGAAGTCACAATAGGGACACTTCTGTACACACCAAGGAATATGAATATACAAGCTTAATGGCGGCAGAGTTAACATTAAATAATCATACCTTTTTGCTTCATGGCATGGATCAATAGCTTCATCGCCTTTCCTCTGTGGCTAAGGCGATTCTTCTCTTCGCTATCTAACTCGGCCGCTGAGCAGTTATGCTCATTAGGTATAAAGATAGGGTCGTAACCATGGCCGTTATCCCCAGTCGCTGCGAAGGCAATTTTTCCTTCCCATGATGCCTGAGCAATAATTGGCGTCGGATCTTTTGCGTGGCGCATATAGACCAAGACGCATTGAAAGCGGGCGGTTCTGCCTTCCATATTGGTTTTTAGAGTGTCTAATAACTTAATGTAGTTATCTTTCTCCCCAGCATTATCTCCGCCGTATCTGGCTGAGTAGATCCCTGGAGCGCCATCAAGAAGGTCAACCTCAAGACCCGAGTCATCGGCAATTGATGCGAGTCCGGTAATCTCGGCGGCATGACGCGCTTTTATGATGGAGTTTTCAACGAAAGTTGTTCCGGTTTCAGGGACCTCTTCTACATTGAATTGACTCTGAGGAAGTACCTCAACGCCGAATGCTGAGAAGATTTCAGAAAACTCTTTGAGTTTACCTTTATTGCCACTGGCGAGAACGAACTTATCCATTAGAGACCTTTATATGGGATTTGTTGATTGGGCGCCATGATAACTAAGGAGGAGGGGAAACGATAGCAGATATTGATGCAATTTAAGCAGAGGGTTAAGAACTAAAAGCCGCTGCTTTTAGTTCTCGAGATTTATGATAAAGCTTCAAGATCACTCGACATAAAACTTTTGTTTAAACTTCAATTGGGTATGAAGTTTCTTGCCATATTTTATGGCGACCAGGAAATTTATCTCCTGATCATCTCGAAAGGGGACTTCGGCAATATAATAGATAGCCTTGCCTTCACGGATCTCTCTAAATTTCAGGTCTATTCGAGCGTCGAGTAGATTGTTGGCAATTCCTGAAATCTCAACAGATACTGGTGGATTGCCTTCTTGGCTAGTGTCTAGCACCGAAATGTTGACTATGCCTATATAGCTACTGCGCTTGATGCCATAGGACTTAGCTATGCTAGGGGTTAAAAATGTACTGCTTAGGGCCACGTAGTGAATATCATAGTTGCCAACTTTCTGTTTCTGCTCTGCTGACACGTTGCCAACGAAGACTAAGGTAAGTATGAGTACAGATAAAATTGCTCTAAACATGAGGCTGCTCCTGCGGTAATGAACTGACTATTAGCGGTAACTGTTATGGTTATCATATATTTGAGTATAGGTGTTTAGCCTATGGCTCGCTTCGTTCTATTTATCCATTTACAAAATTTAATGGCTGCATTTTTCTATCACTTAGGCAGCTTAACAGCTTCTAGTATCGAGTAGATCTGCTATTTGCTCTGGGATAACTCTAGGCGTTAATATTTCTACTTGCTTATGTCGACCTAACTCTCCTTTGTGAATAATTATGTCTCCCTTAGGGACTTTAAACGCCTTTGAGAGAAACTTGGTTAGGTGAGCATTGGCTTTTCCATCTACAGGCGGCGCTGTTATGGCTATTTTAAGCTCATTACCGTGGACGCCGATAATTTTATCTCGGCTGGCCTTAGGCTGGATATAAAGGTTTAGCAGCAGGGAGTCCTGCTGCATAGATACAGGCAGCATCATGGCCTAGACGTTAGCCCAAAATGGTACATATTGAGCTAAGAGCATGTTGACAAAATTGAGAATGATCATCATCACCAATAAAGAGAGATCTAAGCCACCCATCTGGGGAAGCATGCGGCGAATTGGTGACAGTAGTGGTTCAGTTAATTGACCCATAACCATTTCTATTGGGTTATGGCCTTGGCTAACCCAGCTTAAGACAGCACGGATAATCAACATCCAGAACAGCAAGACACCTGCCTGCTTAAATACTGAAACCAAAGATATTAATAAGATTGTAGGTAAATTAATTGCGGCGCCAGCGATTAGGCTCAAAACCACAAATTTTGCCACTACAACCATAAAAGCCAATACTAGTGAGGCTGTATCTAAACCTCCCATGGAAGGTAAGACACGACGCATAGGGGCTACAATTGGGTGTGTGGCCTTGACGATAAACTGACTAAAGGGGTTATAGAAGTCTGCTTTAGCGAGCTGAAGCCAGATGCGAATAATCACAATCATCAGATACAGGTCGAAAACTGTGTTAACTAAGAAACTGAGTGCATTCATGTATTTTCTCTATTTTATATTGAATCAAAATTCATATAGGGTTTAATGTCGCTTTAACTGCTTGGCTTAAGAGCTTTAATATTGCTTGGCCATCTCTTGAGCTCGGGCCACACAATCATCCATGGCTTGTTTGACTATGCCCCTTAAGTTACCGGCTTCGAGAGCGGCGACAGCTTGAGCCGTAGTGCCACCCTTGGAGGTTACATTGGCTCTCAGTTGAGCCGTGGTCAATTCTGGATTTTGCTTGACCATTTGCGCCGCGCCTAATGCCGCTTGCTGAACCAGTTGCCTTGCTTTCTCTTCATCCATTCCCGATGCTTTAGCATTGTCGATCATAGCTTCCATGAAGAGGAAAAAATAGGCCGGCGAGCTACCGGATAATGCGATAACCTGATCGAGCTCGGACTCACTGTCAACCCAAACGACTTCGCCGCCGCTCAACATCAATTTTTCACAGAGGGCTTTTTGCTCAGATGATATTTCATCCCCTGCATATAAGCCTGTCATGCCAACCCCTATTTGAGTCGGCGTATTAGGCATAGTACGAATAAGTTTTATCTCTTGTCCAAAATAATCGCCATAACGTTTAGCTGGAATACCCGCTGCTATGGTGATGATGAGTTTTTTGCTCAGGTCTAAAGTACTTAACTGCTCGCAAACCTCTTGCATAAAGTGTGGTTTGACACTGAGTACGATAACATCAGCCTGTTTCGCAGCGGCTAAATTATCATGAGATGTGGCGATATTCAGTGATTTTTGTAACCCAGCTAACTTAGGTGCACTAGGGTTAGTGGCATGTATCAATGAGGCTGGGTAGCCGTTGTTGACAAGTCCGGTAGCGATGCTGCGAGTCATATTACCCGCACCGATAAAGCATAATTTTTTTTCAGCCATGATACTTCTCATAATTTTCTATATTTGTGCCTCTTCCGTTGAGGCCGTTATTTCAGATGACAAAAATATTGTCATGAATTCGTTGTTAGTCAGTTATGACTAACATTTGGGCTTAGTACTGTTAAAACAAGGCTATTGGTTAGGGCTTGTCTCTTTCACCGAAAATTGCACTACCAATTCTAACCATGGTTGAACCTTGTGCAATGGCCTGTTCTAAATCATTGCTCATCCCCATGGAAAGCGTATCCACTCGGGGATAAAGTGATTTGAGTTCTTGATATAAAGTTTGTAGCTGTTGGAACTCATCTGTTTGTAACTGTTTATCCGATGTCGCGGTGGGGATGGCCATCAAACCCCGGAGGATTAAATTGGGCATCTGCTCGATTTTACTCGCCAGTGATTCAAGTTCCTCCGGTGTTGCGCCGGATTTACTGGCTTCGCCACTGATATTGATTTGGATGCAGATGTTCAGTGGTGGCATCTCTTTTGGACGTTGCTCGTTAAGCCTAGATGCTATCTTTTCACGAGAAACCGTGTGCATCCAATGGAAGTGGCTGGCGATGATTTTAGTCTTATTTGATTGTAAGGGGCCGATGAAGTGCCATTCTATTTCGGGGCAGCAGTCCTTCAGGGCGTTAACCTTAGACTCACCTTCCTGTACATAGTTTTCACCAAATCGTCTTTGGCCTGCCGTATAGGCGGCTAAGATATCCGAATTCGGTTTAGTTTTACTTACTGCTAGTAATTGAATTTCATTGGCATTTCGTGAAGAAATTTGCGCCGCTTGTTCGATTCGATGCTGGGCGTTAGCCAGTCTGTCTGCTATTGTTGTCATGATGTAAGTTTTTTGGTTGAATGGATATCCCATACTATGGAAATCACAGAGTTACTTGCCTTTAGTGTAAAGCACAAAGCGTCAGATCTACACCTTTCAGCGGGCGTTTCGCCTATGATACGTGTTGATGGCGAAGTCAGAAAGATCAATTTACCCGCTTTAGATCATCAAGGGGTGCATGGACTCGTCTATGACATCATGAATGATAAGCAGCGTAAAGATTACGAAGAGCATTTAGAGATAGATTTTTCCTTCGAGGTACCAAATTTAGCGCGTTTTCGAGTCAACGCTTTCAATCAGGCACGAGGAGCCGCGGCGGTATTTCGTACCATTCCCAGTGATATTCTGAGTTTAGAGCAGCTTGGCGCACCGGAGATCTTCAAGAAAATATCCAGCTTCCCACGTGGCTTAGTCTTGGTAACCGGTCCTACAGGCTCGGGAAAGAGTACCACATTGGCGGCCATGGTTGATTATATCAACGAGAGTCGTCACGAACACATTCTCACCATCGAAGACCCTATCGAATTTGTGCATCAGAGTAAGCAATGTCTGATAAACCAGCGTGAGGTTCACCGTCATACTCACAGTTTTAATGCGGCTTTACGAAGCGCGCTGCGTGAAGATCCCGATGTTATCTTGGTGGGTGAGATGCGAGATCTTGAAACCATCAGGCTGGCGATGACAGCAGCTGAGACCGGTCACTTGGTTTTCGGTACTCTACACACCACCTCAGCGGCAAAAACAATTGACCGTGTGGTCGATGTTTTCCCCGAAGGCGAGAAGGGCATGGTTAGAACCATGCTATCTGAATCGTTACAGGCGGTAATATCGCAGACCCTAATTAAAAAAGTGGGAGGAGGGCGAGTGGCGGCCCATGAGATCATGATGGGAACACCGGCGATCAGGAACCTTATCCGTGAGGATAAAGTGGCGCAGATGTATTCTGCGATTCAGACAGGTATGTCTCATGGCATGCAGACATTAGATCAATGCCTGCAGACCTTGGTCAACCGGGGTCAGATCAGTCGTGAAGATGCTCAGCACAAGAGTGCCAATAAGCAGACAAAATTTTAATGGTTAATCGCTAAGGTTTTATTATGGATGTTCGTCCTTTCTTAAAAACTATGATAGACCGCAAGGCCTCGGATCTATTTATTACTGCGGGTTTCCCCCCGAGTGCCAAAATAGATGGTGAGCTCACACCATTGAGTGAAACCTCATTCTCTCCGGCTCAGTCACTGGATTTTGTCGAGTCCTTGATGAGCGATGAGCAGAAGAAGGAGTTTCATCAGACTCGTGAGTGTAATTTTGCATTTGCCTTGCCGGATTTGGGACGTTTTCGTGTCAGTGCCTTTTGGCAGAGAGAAGCATCGGGTTGTGTCATGCGTCGTATCGAGACTCAGATCCCCGATGTCGATGATCTAAAATTGCCAGTGATCCTCAAAGATCTGGTGATGAGCAAACGTGGACTCATCATCATGGTAGGCGGAACCGGTACGGGTAAGTCAACATCCTTGGCTGCACTGGTGGGCTATCGAAATGCTAACTCTCGTGGCCATATTTTAACTATCGAAGATCCGGTTGAATTTGTTCACGAGCACAGAAAATGTATCATTACCCAGCGAGAAGTGGGCATAGATACCGAGTCATTCGATGCCGCGCTTAAAAGTTCATTACGCCAAGCGCCTGATGTGATCTTAATCGGTGAAATTCGAACTCAAGAGACCATGGAGTTTGCCCTAGCGTTTGCCGAAACGGGTCACCTATGTATGGCGACCTTGCACGCAAACAATGCTAACCAGGCGTTGGACCGTATCATGAACTTAGTGCCGGAGAGTAAGCATCAGCAGCTACTATTCGACCTTTCGTTAAACTTAAGGGGAATTGTAGCTCAACAGTTAGTGCCGACCATGGACGGTAAAGGGCGACGTGCGGCCATTGAGATTCTGATTAATACGCCTCGTATTAGTAGCTTGATCGCTAAAAATGAGCTGCATTCGCTCAAGGAGACCATGGCTAAGTCTAATGAGCAAGGGATGCAGACCTTCGATCAGGCCTTGTTGACGCTATATACTTCTAATGAGATTAGTTATGCCGATGCCTTACATCATGCGGATTCTCCAAACGATTTAAGGTTGATGATTAAGCTGCAGAGCTCAGAGCAATCGGGTTCAGGCTTTATGGAAGGAGTGACACTGGATTTAGATTAGTGATTAATCATCTAGCTGAATCAGTCATCTATACGAGAGTCCATTTAATGGACTCTCAAGGAGGTCAGAGCGTTTATTCTCTGGCCTTTTTTATTTTATTGAATACAGGTTCGCGAAATTATCATTCTCTGATTAAACTTGGAGAATAGTTTTCATACTAAAGACATAGGAGTGTCATGATTGTGCTTAAAGGATTAGTAGTAATGTGTTTATCCATCTTGGTTGCATTTTCAGCGAATGCGGTCAAAGTGACCGATGAGCTGGATCTCGGTGGAGCCATACGGGTGAATTATGGCTGGAAGGATTACGCCAACGATTCCAAGTTGGAGTTTGAGCTGTTTCGCGTCGATGTTAATTATAAGGATGATGGTCTTTTTGCCTCGGCTCAGTATCGTTGGTACGAGGATATTGACGTCATTCATCACGCCTATGCGGGCTACAAGTTCAATGAAGAGCAGAGTATTCAGATTGGAGTGACTCAGGTTCCTTTTGGCTTGCTTCCTTACGGTGCCCATTCATTTTGGTTTAGTGCTAACTATTATCTCGGCTTCGAAGATGACTATGACGCGGGCATACACTGGAAATATGCCGATAACACTTGGCGTTTAGATCTCGCTTATTTCTTCAATGATGAATATGCAGATGGCGCCAGATACGACAGATATTCCTTCGATGTCGCTAATACCCAAGATTCTCCCTATGAAGAGTCGGGGCAGCTCAATGCTCGTATCGAGCGAGACTTAACGACGGATAACATCAAACACAAGATTGGCGCTTCTTTACAATATTCCAAGTTAGATTATTTGCACACAGTAAATTCTCAGGTAGCGGGTGAAGATACAGATGGATATGCGGCATCTTTTCACTGGCAAGTCGACTGGGCTAAATGGCAAGGGCAGTTGCAGTACATGTATTATGAGTACGATATGCCTGATAGGGAGCGTATCGCCTTGTCGGCCTTCGCCTATCCGTTTGAGATAGCCTCATCGGCTGATGTGCTTACCTTGAACTTCTCTCGTAGCATAGATGTGGAATGGGGACCGATTAGCAATCTTAATTGTTATAACGATTTTAGTCAGGTGTTCGCATCGGGTAAAGGCTTAGAGGATTCGATTCAGAATGTGACCGGTTGCGCCATCACAGCTGGAAAGTTTTACTCTTATGTGGATTGGATTGCCGGTAACAACATGTGGTTTATCAATGGGCCTGGTGTTGGCATTTCCCAGGGGGAGACTGAATGGAGTTCACGCCTGAACATCAATATCGGCCTCTATTTCTAAATGTCTAACGTCTAGGATTAGCATCATAGCCTTGAGTCATAATTTTGAACTATAACTTTGAACTATAACTTTGAACTATAACTTTGAACTATAACTTTGAACTATAGCTTTGAACTATAACTTTGAATTATAACTTTGAAAAAATAACGGCCAGTGGAGATGACTTCACTGGCCGTTATTTTATTATTCTGTGGCTTTATAGCGCCTGAATAAAAAGACTAGTCGTACATAGTTTCGAAAAAGCTTTCTATGATCAAGACTGGCGTTATTTTATTATTCTGTGGCTTTATAGCGCCTGAATAAAAAGACTAGTCGTACATAGTTTCGAAATAGCTTTCTATGATCAAGACTGGCGTTATTTTATGATTCTGTGACTTTATAGAGCCTCAATAAAAGGCTAGTCGTACATAGTTTCGAAATAGCTTTCTATGATCAAGACTGCCGACATGGCATCGACCTGTCCCTTAGTTAAGGCCTTATACCCACCGAGTTCAAACAGTCTAGCCTTGGCATCGGCGGTCGTTAGACGCTCATCTTGGGTCGCTATCTTTACACCGAATCTACCCTTGATGCGATTGGCAAACTTCTTCGCTCTCTGGGTTATCTCTTGCTCGGTGCCATCCATATTCAAAGGTAGGCCAACGACGACCATATCAGGCTGCCACTCCTCGATAAGCATGCCAATCTCTTCCCATTTAGGGATACCATCGACAGCTTTTATTGAACCAATAGGATTGGCTGTGCCTGTGAGTGATTGACCTATGGCGATGCCAATGCTTTTAGTGCCGTAATCAAAGCCTAAAACAGTAATTGAACTCATGAAGTATTTCTTATTTATTATGTGAATAATTCAGACTCAGATGAGTCTACGCATGTCCTGATTGATTAGACAGTTGCCATATATCGAAGCCTAAAGATTCTGTCGCTTTTTGCCAACGCTCCTCATGCTCAACATCGAAGAGTAGCTCAGTACTTGCAGGGATTGAGAGCCAGATATTATCTGCTAGCTCTTGCTCCAGTTGATCTCGGCTCCAGCCCGCATAGCCTAAAGCGACGATAAATTGTTTAGGAGCATCTTTACTGCCTAGGGCCGATAACACATCTCTGGAGGTCGTTAGCATTAACTCATCAGTCAGCGATTGGCTATTGTTCCAAATGTCTTGTGGTGTGTGCAGGACAAATCCTCGCTCGGGATTCACTGGACCGCCGATCAGGACTTTGGCGGCAAGGGAGGAGACGAGTTCTGGGTCATCATCGAGTTCCATCTGTTGCAGCAACTCATCGACTTCAATGCCCAAGGGTCTATTGATCATGATCCCCATAGCGCCCTTCATATCATGCTCACAAACATAGATCACCGCACGCTCGAAAAAGGTGTCTTCGAGTGATGGCATGGCAATTAAGAAGTGGTTTTGTAAACTTTCCATTCATAGGCTCCACGGAAGAGGGATAGAGATAAACAACTAGCCTTGTATATCTGGACTATAATATCTGGACTATATAGTCTGCTAACCGCCGGCTAGCTTAACCGTATAATTGAGCTTTTCCAGTAATGTCTTGAGCAGCTCTCTGTTGTCGGTTTGGACTTCAATATTGAATTCTTTCACCGTACCACCACAGCCGCACTGTTTCTTTATTTTCTGTGCCAAGGCTTTTAGGTCTTTCTCATTTAAGCTCAAGCCCTTGATAACAGAAACCCCTTTGCCTTTGCGCCCTTTACTGTCTTTATGGATACGAACTATGCCATCTCCAGTGGGGATGTCTTTGATCTCAGCTTCGGGAGATATGCGGCCTACATCTGTGCTATAGACCAGGGATACGTTTGGATCTTTTCTCATGGGCGACTATTAAATAACTGATGATAATTAGAGTTTAACAAACTGAATAATTTTATGGCAGCTTTATAACTTATTAAGTCTTTGAGGTTTACCTAGAATTGGACATGGCTGAGCCTAAGAAGGCTAGCTAAATCATTATCATATATTTGGGGGAGGGATATGGCTTTTATGCAAGTGACTAGCTAGCCAGAATGATGCCAGCAAGCAGTGAAACCGCGGTGACAGAGGCGCAAGGGATAATAAATTTATGAAATTTTGGATGAGCAACGGCACAAGAGGTTAACACTAAGCTTATTGCCGCCGCTCCATAGTTGCTGTTATGCCCGTCGATTAATGTAAAGAGTAACCAGGCCAAAATAATAACGGGCAAGATAAATAGGCTGATATGTCCAGGGCTCTTTCTGCTTGAAGCTTGCTCCGATTGTATAGATGCTTGTTTGGGAGCGAAAAGAAAGACAGCACTCCCGACGAGGAAGGCACCGATAAACCAAAACATAAGAGACTCCATTACTCAGAATTAAAGATTGCGAATAGACTTAATTGATAATCATTATCATTAAGCTGGTATCTTAAGTCAAGCTGAACGATATGCTAATTTAGACTAAATTTGAGTTGTAGATCATGAAATTGCTATGTAAGCTGAAATCATAGAATGAATTTTACAAGATGTATATCTGATGGAGTCAAAATGAAGAAGGTTATAGTTGGTTTGGTTGCACTGGCACTTAGTGCCTGTAGCACCCTTAAAACGAGTTCGGATTATGATCCAGCAGCAAATTTTAGCGATGTTAAGACCTACGCTTGGATCGTGAAAAAGACTAAAGACACCTCATATCACCTGGATGGTTTGATGGACCAGCGTGTTCGCACTGCCGTTGATATTCAACTTGCGGCGAAGGGTATCTCCCTTACCGATGCGGCCACAGCCGATATCTTAGTTAATTATCTGACTAAGGTTGATAAAAAAATCAACGTCGATAACTTCAGCACTAACTATGGTTATAACCCATATTACGGCTCAAGATGGGGATACAGCGGCAGCATGAATACTCAGACTACGGTTCGTGAATATGAAGTCGGTACTTTGATCTTAGACATGGTGAATCGCGAAACGGGTAAGCTTATCTGGCGTGGCTCTGTTGCCGACACCATACGCGATCATAATACTCCTGAGGAGCGTATCGAAGTGGTCAATCATGCAATATCTGAGATGTTAGTTAATTATCCGCCTAAGCCTGAAGCTAACTAGTATTCCTGCTACGGCCAATATTAGATACTAACTAGCTTCTAATACCAATTGCTATTAGAAAGCACAAGATGAAAGGCGTTCCGGCAGGAGCGTTTTTTTTTGCTTTTTTTCGCTTAATTTGTCACTAAGCTTGTGCTTGATTAGACTAAAGTCGAGCTTATCAATTTTACATAGGGTGGTACTCTCAGGTTCTATATTTGGCAGACACTAAGCGAGTAGCACAAGGTGGAGCAGTTTTTAAAGGAATGGTTTGACGCATACGCCAAGGGGCAAGGTGTTGAAACTGAGTCTCTTTGTAAAAAGACTCTGTCTGAATGGTCAGTTCTGTTGAAAAGAGTAAAATTGGGTGAACTCGAAGAGTGGCAGCGTACTCCTCCTGGTCGAATGGCACTCATCTTGCTCATGGGGCCTGTAGCACACCTTTTAAATGATAAAGAGGCTATCGACCTACATCCTAAAGCTAGATTTCTGTGCATTGAAGGCGTCGAGTTGGGCCTAGATACTCAATTGGAACCCATTCAGCGCCGCTGCTTCTACGATCCGCTATTTTATTCAGGTAATAGCCAAGATCGCCAACTACTATTGCGTCTCCTCGAAGGCATGCAGTCTCAAGTCGAATCGATTCACAGGCCGGCTTGGGCGAATTGGTATGCAGAGGCTTCGATTAGTTCTACCTCTTGAGACTCTTTTCATCATTCTGCTTAAAAGCTGAAGTGAATTTATATGAGCCGGCTTCTTTAGTCTTAATCACTAGAGACTAGTGCTAACCTCGGCTTTAACCACCTTTCTTGTCCTGTGTCGACTTCACTTTTAGAACCCGAGTGCTGAATGACATCTAGGTTAGCCGTCCAGCCTAAGTCTTCAAACTCTCGCTGAGTGACCACACCTTTAGACCGATTGGTATTCTATTACCTATTACCTATTACCTATTACCTATTACCTCCTGGCATGATGACGTCACAGAAGACCCAAGTAAATCCAGACCTAGCCAATTCAAGTAATCATAATAATTATCCGCATATCAGATATATGGTGAAGCTTAAGAGCATAATTACTTAGTATTCAGTCTCTGCCATCTATGTTTTTTAAGTCAATCAGTCAGTTTAGAGGTGGAGATTGCTCATGGCTGCTTGAGGGAGTCAATAGATCATAATCAAGCTTTCCTATGGATTTAAAATCGATATCTTAGGCTTTACATCCTTGTTTTTAATCATGTCTATTAGCGTATTTGTGGGGATTACTGCCTGTATCGGTCTTTATAAAATACTGGATTTTCGTGACTCGCTTAAAGTTTATAGCGCTAAGTGTTTGCGAAATTTGTAGAAGGATATAAAATACCGCGTTCGAGAGGATAATCGTTTAGCATTGTACATCTGGGTTTGATGAGCTATATAAGCTTTAGATACAAACTATGGCACTTATGCCTCTATAGGTTACAAACGATGAATAGGTTTTGGCTTACTTTATTATTTTTTACTGGGTTAGTTATCAGTCCAGCAACATTTGCTTGGAATGACAGAGATCAAGATGGGGTGCCGGATATCAAGGATGCCTGTCCGAATACATCTAAAGATGTGCTCGTTGATGCTTCAGGCTGTGATAAAAGTCGACTCTTTAAGCCGATATGCTTAACCACGACGGATAAGCAGATTTATCCAGATACTTGTATCGAGGCCGATGATTTAACTTTAAATTTTGAGTTTGCTAAGGCTGAGGTGAGCTATTCACAATGGCAGGTCCTGGCTCAAATAAAACAGTTTTTACAGCTAAATGACGTTGATTTATGTCTCATTGGACATACTGACTCCATTGGAAACTTAGAGGCTAACCAAAGGTTATCCGAGGCTAGGGCTAAAAGTGTTATGCGTATCCTAGTCGAAGATTATGGTTTCGAACCGGGGCGCTTTATCGTGAGAGGGATGGGAACTCGCTCTCCAATCGGTACCAATGATACACCAGGAGGTAGAACCTTGAATCGACGGGTTAATTTTTTGGTGGAGCTAAATCACTAGCGAAATAGCAGGCTTAATGTAGCCGTTTAGAATTTGGATTTGAATAGAACCTCAGATTAAGGACTCATATTTATATGAGTTTTTTTTCTATGTTAGATTTGAATCTTGTTAACTCAAACATTTGTTTGAGAATTTTTAGGGAGTATTTAATGGAAAACTTGGAAGGTTTAATGCAGCAAGCACCTCAATTGGAGATTTGGATCAAGCAAGCACCTGAGCTGATCTTAACCTACGGCATGAAGCTTGTTTTTGCAATCGGCATATTTATTATTGGTAGATATTTTGCCAATCTTGCTAAGAAATTGTCTACTAAATTGATGACCAAACGCAATGTAGATCTAACTATTGTTTCGTTTGTCGGAAATATGGCTTGGTCAGTAGTACTTGTGTTTACCATAGTGGCAACACTTGGACAAATTGGCATACAGACAGCATCATTAGTTGCTGTTATTGGTGCGGCTGGTCTAGCTGTAGGCCTAGCGCTACAAGGTTCACTGTCTAACTTCGCTTCAGGCGTCTTGATGGTAATGTTCCGCCCATGTCGTGTCGGTGATTATGTTGAAGCTGCCGGTATTGCGGGTACAGTTAATGAGATCACTATTTTCTCAACTAAACTACTTACACCTGATAATAAACTTATCATTGCGCCAAACTCAGCCATGATGGACGGTACAATTATTAACTATTCTGCGATGGATACTCGTCGTATCGATTTAGTTATTGGTGTCTCTTATGATGCAAATATTCTGGAAACTAAGAAGGTACTTACACGCGTTCTCGAGAATAACCAATATGTACTGAAAGATCCTGCTTTCACTATCGCATTGTCTGAGCTTGCCGATTCATCGGTTAACTTCGTGGTTCGTCCATGGGTTAAGGGCAGCGATTACTGGCCTGCACATTTCGAAATTCTAGAGCAGATTAAAATTGCACTGGATGAAGCTAATATCGCTATCCCATACCCGCAGATGGATCTTTACTTGAAAGAGACTCCTGTGGCAGCCGCATCTTCTGCAGCCGCTTAAGCTATCACTCAGTAGTGATAGCCTAGGTCTCGCTCAGATGCTAGCGCACTGAGTGAGACTGCTGCTTTAGATAGCTAAAAGTTAGATAGTTAAAAGTTTAAAAAGGTCGGCATTTGCCGACCTTTTCTGTGTCTGGAACACTTATGAATATTTACCAGGGACGGGTATAAATCTTCGCTGTGTCTGGAACACTTATGCCACACCCCATGGATGGATAGGTGTGGTGTTTGTGTCAGGAACATTTATGCCCCTCAGATACTAGGAACTAGGAATCTAGGGCCTAATGTACCTCACCATATTGATAATCAAATTTTGGCATGCCCCACTGAAACCTTATCGCTAACATTCTTAAGCCGAAACCAAATGGTAGGCAGATGGCTAAATTAGCCCATTCACTGATTCCGTATGACTTGAGGCTAATATAGAGTGCGGCAGTGAGCAGGGCGACCAAGGCATAGAGTTCTTTCTTGAAGATCAGCGGCATTTGATTACACAAGATGTCACGAATAACGCCACCAAAAACACCAGTTACCAGACCCATGACAACGGCAACTTCCGGGCCAAATCCAAGCGCTAGTGTCTTCTTAGCACCAATAATTGAAAATACCGCCAAACCTAAGGCATCTATGGCTAGGAATAGCTTAGACAGATAGCGCATCACAGGAGCGATAACCACGGTGAGCAATGAAGCCAATGCGATGGCGATAAGGTAATGAACATTCTCCACCCAGATCAAGGGGTAGTTCCCCAACATCATGTCTCGCAAGGTACCGCCACCGATAGCCGTGGCACAGCCTATGATAACAACCCCGAAGAGATCCATCTGCTTCTTGCCTGCACAGAGGGCACCTGTCATCGCCTCGGCAATGATACCAATGAGCCAGAGTAGGCTGATAAATTGAGCTTCTTGCATAATAAGATTCATACTGAATAAAAGGAGGCGAATTCTGCCAGACAAAAAGCATAACTAGTAGGTATTAATATTGTATTTAGTGATTAGTTTTTCTAATTGTTAATTTTAATGTTATCGCCTTTATTCCTTCTATTGCTGTTAATTTGGTTTAGTAATAGTAATCCTAATTTGTTCAATTTCATATTTACTCTAGTTTAGATGTATTGTTAATGACTTGTATGCATTTTGATTGGTTATCTGACTATTAAATGAGGGGTAATTGCAGACTTTATTTAAGGGGATAATGGTTTGATATTTGGTGGGTAAATACTGGAACTGATTATGTTCAGGGAGTAGTATTCATGACTCGAAATCATAAACAGGGGCTAAGATGATCGATTTTCGCAGTGATACAGTAACCAAGCCAACGACAGCAATGCGCGAGGCGATAGCCAATGCCGAAGTAGGGGATGATGTTTATGGTGATGATCCTACGGTAAACAGTTTAGAGGCCATGGCCGCCGAGATGTATGGCTTCGATGCTGCCTTATTCACCTCATCGGGTACTCAAGCAAACTTATTGGCCTTGATGGCTCATTGTGAACGTGGTGATGAGTATATTTGTGGTCAGCAGGCGCATAACTACAAGTTTGAAGGAGGCGGCGCAGCGGTACTTGGCAGCATCCAGCCTCAACCTCTGACTAACCAAGCAGACGGCAGTATCTTGCTCACTGATATTCAGGCAGCAATTAAGCCTGATGATGTCCATTTTGCCCACACTCAATTACTCAGTCTCGAGAACACCATAGGTGGTAAGGTCTTGCCCCAGGCCTATTTGGCACAAGCGCAAACTTTGGCATTCGACAACAAGCTGAAAATTCACTTAGATGGTGCTCGTGTCGCTAATGCGGCCGTTGCGCAAAATATTGCTATCAGTGACATTACCCAATATTTTGATTCAGTTTCTATTTGTCTCTCTAAAGGTTTGTGTGCTCCGGTAGGCTCCTTGCTCTTAGGTGATGAGCGCTTAATTCATAAAGCCAGACGCTGGCGCAAGATGCTTGGCGGTGGTATGCGCCAAGCCGGTATTTTAGCCGCGGCGGCCAAACTTGCTATCACAGATCAAGTCGAACGTCTGTCTATCGACCATGATAACGCGCGCTACTTAGCCGAGTGTTTGTCTGAGCTTGATGAATTTGAGATAGATCCTAAGCTGGTGCAAACCAATATGCTGTTTGCTGAGGTGAAGCAAGACCTAGACATTCAGCATATCGCGACTGAGCTTAAGTCTCAGGGGATATTAATCAGCCCAGGCTCAACTTTGAGGCTAGTGACCCATGCCGATATCAGCCGAGCCGATATCGATACCTTTATTGCTAAACTAAAAGGCTTGCTGGCTTAATGCTCTGATAGTGACTCATTAGAGTGTAATCTGCTCATTAAAAAGTCTGCTTAAGCAGACTTTTTTGTTTTTCACTGACTTAATACCAAGCATATTAAGGCTAGGTATTGCTATTGTTAGCGCTTCATTACGTATCGTTAGTGAGAGTGGCCGCTATGACCATTGCCAGATACCAGTTGACCGTCACTGGTATAAACCCCTGAGCTACCGTGTTGAATGAAACCTTGAGTGATCATCTTGGCGATAAATGGATCTGACTCATTGTCACCCACATCGGCAAAATCGATATCTTTGAACCCAGTCGTCAAGGTCTTAAAATCTGCCGGTGTGACAGGCTTTACCTGGGTAAGTTGATAGGTGAGTACTTGCTCACTTTCACCAATCGTGAGGCGATAGGGTAGCTCGAGTGATCTAGCCCACTGCAGGTTCACCTCTTGGCCTGCTTGTTTACCACTAAAACTCTCAACTGTCAGGCAAGTGTGCTGGATATCATCGGTTTGCTTAAGCTTGGAGCGTATTTCTGGTGAGACGAGATGAAAGACTTGTGCTAAATCGTAGCTGATATTGAGGGATAAAAGATCGCCGGGGCGATAACTCACAGAGCGTTTATCCATTGGGAAATAGCGAACATATTCGCCGCTGCGCCGCCACGCCTCGAAGGTTTGCGGCGACCTCTGGTAGATAACCGTATCTTGGTAGCGTGTCAGTTGCAGTTCATGACTTAACTTACTCGAGTCATCTCCCTTGAATATCACATAAGTTGCGCTGAGCTGGCTCGGTGATACGCCGTCGCAAACCCGCTGCGCCTTGTTAGCTAGCTCGACACTCAAGGCTGGCTGAACTTGTGTCGATTGACTCGCTGTAGATAGGTTAGCTGCAGTGGCATGACTCGCTGTTGAATGAGCCGATACTGTGTGAACAAAACCGACTACTAGGGCTGCGCTAAGCAAAGCATACTTCATCATAACTCCTGTGCTTTTAATTGTTTTAGTGAAGACCGTCTAAGTCATACTGATGGGGATAAGATTAGACGGCCTGATAAACTTATAGAGCCGCTTCGGCTTTAGCGACTAAGTTAGCGGCGTGGTTTATCACATGGAAAATATGGTTTTGCTCCACAGTCCCCTGCACTAAGTGTGCGCCGGGTCCGCTGGCAAAAATCCCCACATCTTCACCAGCATGGGTCTCAGACTGTAATGGTACTAAGGCTTCTTGATGGAATCCTGCGTTCTGAGTATCCACATAATTGAGGTCGAAACGACCGGTCGCAATTGGCAGGCCATAGCGCTCATCACCGCCAGTTTCCAAAGCTCCATAACCGCGGCCATTGGTGTAGCCTACTGTGGTGTAAGGCATGCCATTAGCATCGGTTGAATTGGTGACAGCTGAGATACCGCTGGAATCATTGCCCTTCACCAAGCCTAGAATAGGGTTGCCTCGGGTTGGGTAACCGGCAATGGTGAATACATGGCTGTGATCTGCGGTAACCACAAGTAGAGTATCCTTGCTGGAGGTCTTTTCCATGGCGACGCGCACGGCTTCAGACAAGGCTATGGTGTCATGTAGCGCTCTTGCCGCATTGCCAGCATGGTGGGCATGGTCGATACGTCCAGCTTCTATGATAAGCACGAAGCCTTTATCATTCTTCTTGAGAATGTCGATAGACTTGGCCGTCATCTCGGCTAGGGATGGCTCGCCAGTTGCGCCGTCTGTCGTACGGTCGTAGTCGTATTCCATATGAGATGAATTAAACAGGCCAAGGGCATGGTCTGTGGTTGCAGGGTCCAATGCTAAGAAGCTGTCTCTGTCGGCAACATAAGCTGAGTTGGCATATTTAGCGGTCCACTCAGATGTTAAGTCACGGCCATCGAGTCGTTTACCCGTCTTACCTTCAGGATCTGTCATAGTATTAGGGATAAATGCGCGGCGACCACCGCCCATCACCACGTTGATACCTGAGCCATAGCTGTAATCCAGCAGTTGAGCCGCAATATCTTTACAGCCCTTGGTCACGGCTTCAGCCGTTAAATCTGCATCACTTTCCCAGTTGCGCTCCGGTGAATGAGCATAGGTCGCGGCAGGAGTTGCATGGGTGATACGCGCGGTAGATATGACCCCGGTGGACATGCCAGCGATAGAAGCAAGCTCGATAGAGGTCATCAGGTTTTGTCCCTGAGTCGAGGCACAATTTCCGCGAGTCACGCCCTCTGCCTGTGAAAGCACGCCGACATCAGTTTTAACTCCCGTGACCATGGCTGTCATGGTGCCGGCCGAATCAGGTGTCTGACCATCGACATTGTAGGTCTTAGCCAGGCCAAGATAAGGCAAGGTCTCGAAGGAAAGAGAGTTTTCCTCACCCGTCTTACCTTTAAGTTGACCCTCTAATATTCGAGCCGCTGTCACAGTAGAAACCCCCATACCGTCACCGACGAAAAGGATAATGTTCTTAGCCGCGCCGACCTGGTTATTAACTTCTAATTCACTGGCTTGAGTCACACGACGTTGGCCGTCTATGTACCATTGGTTGACAGCAGTCCAATCCTTACCGTTTTCACCATGGCTACCGTCATTGCCTGGGGCACCACTTTCGCCGTTGGTACCATTGTCACTATCGCTACCACACGCTGCTAAACCTAAAATTGCTGCCATCGACAGTACGAGAAATTTGTTATTCATGATTTGCTCCTGATGAGTACTGTTTGATTAGTATTTAGTGCCGCCAAGCGATTGCGCCTGGTTGATGATATGAAAGATCACATTTTGCTCGATAACACCTTGAGCCAGATGAGAGCCGGGGCCGGTGGCATGAAGGCTGATATCTTCACCCGCATGGGTTTCACTGTTTAATGGCACTAATGACTGCTGCATAAAATCTTTCTGCTGTGTATCGACCGATGAAAGGTCATCACGCTGACCGATAACGGCGCCGGGGCCATTGGTGTAGCCTAAGGTTGTATATGGCTTGCCATCATCCGCTATGGCTAAGTCACCACCTACGTTATGGACCAGACCTAAGATGGGATTACCACGCTCTGGGTAACCGGCAATGGTGAATACATGGCTGTGATCTGCGGTTACCATGATTAAGGTGTCATCGGGATTGGTATTTTCAAATGCAGCTTTTACCGCATTGGAGAACTCAACAGTGTCCACTAGGGCACGATGGGCATTACCCGCATGGTGAGCGTGATCGATTCGGCCCGACTCGACGATAAGCAAGTAGCCTTGCTCATTCTTGTTAAGGATCTCGATGGACTTGGTAGTCATCTCTGTGAGTGAGGGCTCACCTGCTGTATCACCTAAACGATCAGCCTCATATTCCATATGTGATGAATTAAACAGGCCAAGCAGATGATCTGTGGTGCTGGTATCTATGGCATCGAAACCTGCTTTATCCCACACATAGGCGGCATTAGTGAAGTTTTCGGTCCAGGCCTGAGTGAGATCCACGCCATCACTGCGACGACCGGTTTTATTCTCACCGTCGGTCAGAGTATCAGGAATGAAATTACGGCGTCCGCCCCCCAATGCCACACTCAAAGCGTCAGCCTCGTCGCGCATCACTAGCTGATAGGCTATGTCTTTACACTCGTTTGCTACCGCTTCAGCCGGCAGCTGGCTGTCGGCTTCCCAGTTTCGCTCAGGTGTTGCTGCATAGGTCGCAGCCGGAGTCGCATGTGTGATACGAGCCGTGCTAATAACGCCAGTAGATAATCCCTTGGCATTGGCTAAGTCGACCAGGGTAATTAACTCGTTGCCCTTAGATGATAAGCAGTTACCGCGAAGGCTGGCATCTGAGACTGATAACACCCCAGCTTTAGACTTAACTCCTGTGGCCATGGCTGTCATGGTGCCGGCCGAGTCTGGGGTCTGCTGGTTGGTGTTATAGGTTTTAACTAGGGCCGTGTAAGGAAACTTCTCGAAACTGAGAAAGTTTTCTTCACCGCCGTCATTGTCTTGGATCTGCTGACCTTGATAGATACGTGCCGCCGTGAGTGTCGAAACCCCCATGCCGTCACCGACAAAAAGAATGACATTTTTGGCTTGGCTCTTGTTGGTTTGCTGGGTTTTATCGCCGACGACTTGTGCACTGGTTTTGAACCATAGACTGTCAGTTTGCGTGGCAGGTAAAACCGCGGCGTTGGCCGCCATAGTCACTAAACTGCATGACATGAGTGCAGCTATATTTTTCATATTAATCACTATCATCACCCTTATTTTATTGAGATATGTTGGGATTTCATTTTTTAGACGCGATGATTGTCTGTGATTTCCATGACAGAAATGGGTAGGTAATGTGTAGGTTTTGTTACTCGCCGTTGTTATTGCTGTTGCTTGCTGTTGCTTGCTGTTGTTGCTGTTGTTGTTGGTGTTGTTGTTGTTGTTGTTGTTGTTGTTGTTGTTGAGGTTGTATGCGCGGTATTAACTTTTGTCGGAGGAAGTCAGCGCAGACTCAGCTCGATAACCTTGGCTTGTGAGGTGAGGAGCAAGGTGACTTGGCTTTCTCTGGTCTATATAGATAGAGGAATGTTTGTAACGTCAAGGAGTAAGGCTTGCCAATTCCCTATGGCATAGGAGCCAATACAGCCTGAGACAAGTATGCTTAAGAGACTGAAAGTATGAGGGTCTTTGTATAGGCTTAGCCATTTTATCCGTGAGTGTGTTAGGCTAGCGGGCTAATTCATGCCTTCCGGCATTTGTTGATACGCCGGATACTAAAGCCCTGTCAGTCTTATGAACACACTTAACCATTCCATTCGAAACCTAATGAGTCAATTGAGTCGGGAGTCAGTAGCCCTTATCAGCTGTTGTATCGCGGCCGCGGCCTTCCTCATATTTCCTGAAACGGCAATATCTTGGGTTGCAGGGCTTACTGGTTACGTCATCCATGAATTTGGATTAGCCTTCATCATCATTCCCTCTCTATTTGTGATCTTATCTCTGGCTATCGCCCTGAGTCCCTGGGGGAAAATTAAGCTAGGTGAAGATGCCAAACCCGAATTTGGCTTTGTCAGCTGGACATCCATGTTATTTGCCGCAGGTATGGGGTCGGGGCTTATCTTTTGGGGCGTGGCCGAGCCTATTGTCCACTATGCCCATCCACCTGCATTTGTGCCTGTGGCTGATATTGGTAAAGATAGCGCCCTGGCCTTAACCTATTTCCATTGGGGCTTACATGCATGGAGCCTATATGCTATCTCAGGCTTGGTGATGGCGTGGTTTGCCTTTAATAAGTCCAGACCTATGACCATTTCGGCCAGCTTCACTGATAAGCCTGAGTCCAGCCGCTATCAGCTGTTTGATCTTCTGGCTGTGGTGGCGGTGATCTTCGGAGTAGCGGGGACCCTAGCTAACACCATAGCCTTAGTTCAGAGTGGAGTGGAGCAAAGTATTGGCTCAGATATAGGCGGGGTTAGTTTTCGGCTAGGCCTGCTAGTGGCCATCACTTTAGCCTTCACCCTGTCATCGACCATGGGGTTGGATAAAGGGATTAAGAGGATGAGTCTGTTTAACCTATTGTTAGTCGTGGTTATGCTGGTGGCGGTGATAGCTCTGGTTGACCCTCTATCAGTTGCGACGACTGTGGTCACTTCGACGCTAAGTTATCTGCAACTATTACCGTCAGTCTCTTTCTCTATCGATATGGCATCTCGCCAATGGAGTGAAGGTTGGAGCATCATCTATTTTGTCTGGTGGATTGCATGGGCACCTTTTGTCGGTCCCTTTATCGCCCGAATCAGTCGTGGCCGTACCATACGTCAATATCTGCTGTGCACCATACTCATACCAACCATGACTTCCATTGTCTGGTTTAGTACCTTTGGCGGCAGTGTATTCGACATGAGTATCTTGCCTGATGTTGTACAGGCAACCGATAGAGATTTTACCTTAGGCCTGTTCACCTTTTTCGATAACTTGGCTTTTGGACAAATTCTGACCTATAGCGCCATCTTACTCTTGATCACATTTGTGATAACCAGTGCAGATTCGGCTATCTATGTCACCAGCATGATGACGGGAAGTCAGACTATGAAATCTAAATTGATGTGGATCTTAGTGCTAGTGTCGATCACCACGGCTCTGGTATTAAAGAATAATATCGATCTGAATAAACAGATCGCGATATTTGGCGCGCTGCCTTTTACACTTATTTTACTGGCTCAGGCGGGCATCATGGTGAAAGAGTTGATTAAACATAAGCCATAAGCCATAAGCCATAAGTCATAGGCTATAAGCTAAAAGTCATAAGTCATAGATGTAACTAGACTGGGCTAGAGAGATATTTGGTGTCCAAATTCCTCTTTACACTTATTTTACTCGCTCAGGCGGGCATCATGATTAAAGAGCTGATCAAACATAAGCCATAAGCCATAAGCTAAAAGTCATAAGTCATAAGTCATAGGACTTAGATGTAACTAGGCTGGGCTAGAGATATATTTGCTGTCCAGATTCACCTTTACGCTAATCTTACTTGATCAGCTCTTTCATGATGAAAGAGCTGATGAAACATAGGCTCTGTATCTTGGCTTAAATTTCGGCCCACTCTATTTTCTCGGCGCTCTGGGCCATTTTCCGGATAGGATCATAGTCCTTGTCTTCGGTAGCGGCGAAATGTGAGATCTCCACCTTGTCCAATATACTTCGGCCAACAGGATCATGGTGCATCTCTACTAAGAGATGTTTAATGCGTCTGCGAAATTCTACCGGGACATGTTTAGATATCATCCAGGGCGGAAAACTGCTGGGTCCAAGGGTATCTATTATACGTAACTTTGACGCGAGTTCTGGGTGTTTTTTAAGCTCTAATTCTAGTACCCAGCTATCGATGGCTGAGGCGTCTATCTGTTTGTCTAAGATCATTTTAATCGAGTTCTGATGGGCGCCTGATTCGACAACCTTGCCAAAATATCGATAATCTTTACCCATTTTAGCTAAATGATCACGTACCACATAAGTGCCAGAGTGAGATAGAGGTTCATTATAGGACCAGCGCTTGCCTTCGAGATCGGCAAAGTTGCGAATAGGGCTGTCCATATGCACTACTACATCAGAATAGTAGACAGCTGTATTACGGTAACGCTTGCCCTTTAATACTGGTGTCGCCAGCAATTCAACCTGAGAAATTGGTTTGTCGACCTTCCAGATATAGGGAAGTCCGCAGATCCAACATATGTCGATATCGCCGGCATCGAAGCCTTCCTCGCGCTCCTGCCAGGAAATATCCAGGCAAGCTTCTATCTGGATGTTTAATCTATTAGCCAGATATTCAGCCAAAGATTTTACAAATTTATCGGTATTAGGGGCCATACAGGAGGTAAGTTTCAATGTGTTCATTTTTCTATTCTGGCTGAGAGCTATAGTCTGGGATAAATGTGAGGTCTAGGCCCCAACGCGAAATGCTTAATGCTTATTGATTATTTTCACCTTGATCACTTAAGTCTTCTTTTACCGATTTAACCGCATCACGGGATGCATGACCTATAGCTTTAGTTGTATCTCTTGTTGCATGACCTATCTGAGTAGTAACATCTTTGGTGGTTTGACCTAAGGTACGCCCCGCATCTTTTAGGTCGGCACAGCCAGTAAGTCCGATAAAAATGGCGAGTGCTATTAGAGATAATTTCATTTTAAATACTCAAAGTTAAAGGTTCAGACTATTTTAGCGGTTTAGGCCATTGACTGAAAGAGATTGCAAGTCGCTTATAATGGACACAAGGCACAGGTATTTTATGGGGAATAGGGGAATTATTACGTATTAAAGTCGTAAAACGTGCACTGCCTCATAAAAGAGGCAGTTTTGAGCTCACATATGGGGCTTTAGACTAGAGTTTAGCTACTTTTTTATCAAAATCTGCAATCAGGTGCTGCATGATCTCTTGTACTGAGGTGTCTTTCGTCAACTCATCCATGAAGATTTTGAAGGTCACCAGTACATGGCCATCATCTTTCATTCGTTTATTTTGCATCGAGAAATAGGCGCCCTCTGCCTCAGCTTCTCTAACGACGAATCCGTCCAGCTCGAAGATACGATTGCCTGAGCGGCCGTGCCATTTTGTGATTCGGCTTAATCCAATTTCGCAGGATTGATTAAACTCAATATGGTTTTCCCAGGTTGTAGGGTGGGCAGGATCTTTAATGTGTGGGCATCGAACGGTATAGTTGTATACATGTGAGATAGCTGTCATATATTACCTACTTGATTGCGAATACTAATGCCATCATAGACATTGCTTTTCTGATCGGTCAACATTTATTCGTCTTTACTCATATAAGTTTACTATCCCAAGTCTTTCTCATCTTAATGAAAATAGTAAACTTGCTGTTATTCTTTTTTAGCATGACTCAAACCCAGTTAACCTTGTGCTAGATCTCATTTTTTAACTATTTATCTCTCCTGCTTCGTCTTCGGTTAATAAAGCAACAGCTAATCGAGTATCCGTGTGTGCTTCTGCGCCATCATTCCATGGTGATGAGCAGGTATTTAATGTGACAGGTATCTGCATCCTGAATATGTGGATACATATGTACGGCTAAATGTTACTCAGTTTGCAAAGTGGCAGGTGAGATAACACTTGGTGATGAACTAAATGTAGCGTAAATGAATAAAAGTTGTAAATAACTATTATTGCTGCACTTACCTGCTTATAATTTCCCGATAAAAATTAAATATCTCTACTCTACCGGAGGCTTAAATGCTGGCCAAAACCGTTTCAATTTTAAAGTGGTGTGCGCTTTTTATCATAGCTGCACAACTCTCGGCTTGTGGGGAGGCTCCGGCGCCCCAAGCCCCAATGCTTCCCAGCGTGATAGTTAATACGGCTACGACTAAAGAAATTCAGTCTAAGTCTGTGATAGTTGGCCGTACTAGGGCATCGGAAGATGTCACCATCAAGTCTCAAATCCAGGGCCAATTACTCAAGCGTGCGTTTATTGAGGGGGATGACGTCAAAGCCGGCGACCTGTTATTTGAGATTGACCCTGCCAATTATATTTCCAAGTTAGCTCAGCAAAAAGCTGTGCTTAAGCAGGCTTTAGCATCGAGAGATGTAGCTGTCATGAATTGGAAACGTGGCAGAAAACTGCTTCCAGATGGCATGATCAGTGCGCAGGATATGGATGAGTTGACCTCTCGTAAGCTCACCACTGCAGCCGGTGTGGTACAAGCCGAAGCCGCGGTACAAGGAGCCGAATTACAGCTTAGCTATACCCAGGTTTATGCGCCTATTTCGGGTCGCATCAGTAATGCTAAGGTCAGTATCGGTGATATCATCACGCCAAATTCAGAGATGGCCAATCTAGTTCAGCTACAACCTATGTGGGTTAACTTTAAGGTTGCAGAGAAGAAGCTCATCTCGGCTCAACAGCAATTTTCACAGGCCGCTAAACGTAAGGTAGAGATCTCAGATATCGTGATAAGCCTACGTCTGCCTAATGGCACCATGTTTAATGAGACGGGTTATATCGATTTCATCAACAATAAGGTCGATGCGGCGACGGGAACCTTGCCCATCAGAGCAAGCTTCAAGAATGAGGCTAAGTTGATGCTTCCTGGCCTATTTGTGACTCTGATAATTGAATCTCCCATCAAAGAGCAAGCCTTACTCATTCCTCAAGCCGCAGTACAGGAAGATCAACAAGGACGCTTCGTTATGGTGCTCAATGAGCAAGATGAAGTAGAGAAACGCATCGTTAAACTTGGCGAACGATTCGGTATCAATTGGCGCGTGCTTAGCGGTCTAGAAGATGGAGAGCGTATCGTAGTTGATGGCTTACAGAAGATTCGTCCGGGTATCAAGGTTAAGGCTGTGGAGCAAGAGCTAGTGCCATTTCAAGACTCTCAGTCGGCTCCGGCTAATAACGATGTTAACTAGGACTATGTCATGATCAGTGATTTTTTTATCAACAGGCCTAAATTTGCCTTCGTAATTTCGACGGTACTGACACTTGTGGGTCTAATCTCTATTCCTATCTTGTCGGTGTCGGAATTTCCTGAGATAGCGCCACCTCAAATCAATGTGTCGACCAATTATGCCGGTGCCAGTGCCAATATCGTCAGAGATACCATAGCTCAGCCGTTGGAAGCGGAAGTGAACGGCGTCGAAGACATGCTTTACATGGAGTCTAAAAGTTCCAACGATGGTAGCTACTCCTTGAGTGTGACCTTCGATGTGGGCACAGATGCCGACATGGCTCAGGTGAAAGTACAAAATCGTGTGCAACAGGCAATGCCAAGGCTACCGATAGAAGTACAACGCCAGGGCGTAAAAGTGGAGAAACAGAGCCCGAATATCTTGATGGTGGTGAACCTAGTATCCCCCAATGATAGCTTCGACTCCCTGTTTATTACTAACTATGCTGGACTGAATATCACCGACTCTTTAGCGCGTCAAAATGGTGTGTCTAAAGTTCAGGTGATTGGTGCGCTGGACTACGCCATGCGTATCTGGCTGGACCCAGATAAGATGGCGAGCCTTGGGGTCACGGCATCTGATGTCATCGCCTCATTACAGGAGCAAAATATTCAGGTCGCCGCGGGTCGTATCGGCGCTGCACCAGTGGATCCGGAGCAGCAGTTTCAATACACGCTGCAAACCAAAGGACGTTTGAAGGATCCCCAAGAATTTCGCGAAGTGATGATCCGCGCCAATAATGATGGCTCTAAAGTCATCGTCGGCGATGTGGCTCGTGTTGAACTTGGCTCTCAGACCTATGATGCACAAGGTCGACTCAACAATAAGCCTTCAGCCATTATTGCTGTCTATCAATCACCGGATGCTAATGCATTAGAGGTTGGGGCGGCAGTTAAGGCCGAGATGGAAAAACTGTCAAAGCATTTTCCCAAAGATCTGCATTATGAAGTTCTCTATGACACCACCGAGTTTGTCGAAACTTCGATCAAGGAGGTAGTGCAAACCCTGTTTATCTCCATAGCCCTAGTGGTCTTCGTGGTGTTTATCTTCTTGCAAGATGTACGTTCGACTCTGGTCCCTGCTATTGCAATTCCTGTGTCACTTATCGGTACCTTTGCCTTCTTGCTGGTTTTTGGCATGAGTATCAATACGGTATCTCTGTTCGCTTTGATCTTGGCCATTGGTATTGTGGTCGATGATGCGATTGTGGTGGTGGAGAACGTCACCCGCCTGATGCAAGATGAGGGTTTATCACCCAAAGAAGCGACCTCTAAGGCGATGAAAGAGGTGACTGGACCGATTATTGCCACCACATTAGTCTTGCTCGCTGTGTTTGCACCAACGGCAGTAATGCCAGGGATCACAGGGCAGATGTACGCTCAGTTCTCCGTGACCATATGTATCTCGGTGCTGATCTCATCGGTAAACGCATTAACCTTGAGTCCGGCTCTGTGTGCCTCATTACTGAGAAGACCTAAAGAGCATACAAGCGGTTTCCATGCCACCTTCAATAAGTACTTTACCCGAGTGACAGGTAAGTACATGAAGTTAGTGTCATCCCTGACTCGTAAGCTTTCCTTAGTCTTAGTTGTGTATGTTTGTCTGCTCGCCGTAACTGGAGGTATCGCTAATATCTTGCCATCTGGGTTCGTGCCCATGGAAGATAAGAAGGCCTTCATGGTGGATATTCAACTGCCTGACGGTGCTTCACTTAACCGCACCGAAGCTGTGATGAAAGATCTGGTCGAATTAACACTAGCCGAGCCTGGGGTCGAGAATGTGATCCATGCCAGTGGTTTTAGTATTTTGTCAGGTTCTGTTGCCTCTAATGGTGGCTTGATGATCGTGACTCTGTCTAGCTGGGAGGAACGAGATACACCGGATATGGTCGAGGCTGCGATAGTGGCTAAGTTACAGGCTAAGTATGCGGCTAATCCTTCGGTGAAAGCCATGGCATTCTCATTGCCGCCTATCCCAGGTGTGGGCAGTGTCGGTGGCTTCGAGTTTGTGTTGCAGGATACTCAAGGACGAACGCCCCAGGAGCTAGCATCTGTGATGCGAGCCTTGATCATGAAAGCCAATGAACAGCCTGAAATCGCCATGTCGTTCAGTAACTTTCGTGCCGATGTGCCGCAGATGTATGTGGATGTAGACAGAGATAAGGCTAAGGCATTAGGCATCTCTCTCAACGAGATTTTCTCAACCATGCAGACCATGCTGGGCTCTATGTACGTCAACGATTTCAACCGTTATGGCAAAGTATATAGAGTGATCTTGCAGGCCGAGGGAGAGTTCCGTAATTCAGAGCAAGATATCTCGCGTTTCTATGTGCGCTCGAACACTGGGGAGATGATCCCTCTGAGCACACTGGTGACAGTGACGCCGATATTAGGTCCTGATGTGATGACCTCATACAACATGTTTAGCTCGACCACCATCAATGGTTTCCCCGCAGCTGGTTTCAGCTCAGGTGATGCCATTAAAGCCATGGAACGTGCGGCTAACGAGACTCTGCCTGCGGGTTATAGCTACGAGTGGACCGGCCAGACATACCAAGAGATCAAGGCGGGTAACTTAGCGCCCTTGATTTTTGGCCTAGCGCTGGTGTTTACCTATCTATTTTTGGTGGCTCAATATGAAAGCTGGACCATACCCTTCGCGGTTATTCTGGCGGTGCCTATTGCGATATTGGGGGCTTTCCTCAACATCTGGTTGGTGGGCTCAGACCTAAACCTCTATGCACAGATAGGTCTGGTGCTCTTGATCGGTCTGGCGTGTAAAAACGCCATCTTGATCGTGGAGTTTGCCAAGCAGCTGCGCGAAGAGGGCAAGAGTATTCTTGAGGCGGGTGAGACGGCTGCAAAATTGAGATTCCGTGCGGTATTGATGACAGCCTTCTCCTTCTTACTTGGGGTCCTACCTCTGATTATCGCCACAGGTGCTGGTGCCGGAAGCCGACGCGCCTTAGGTTACTCGGTGTTTGGCGGTATGTTGGCGGCCACTATCGTTGGAACCCTGTTAGTTCCCGTCTTCTATGTGATGATGCAGACGATGCGGGAGAAGTTTAAAGCTAAGGCGGCAAAGGCCGAATAAGCCAGCCTAGTTATAAACTGAAACTAGATAAGCCAAGGGGCTCAGGATTCAAATCCTGAGCCTTTTTTGTGGTTTGTCTATTCTTGTGAATAGGGTGATTAATTGATGATATAGAGCTACTTTTAATAGACGGTACTAATGCCTAGGTGATGCATATGCAAATGACCTTACAGCTGTTAGTATTTTTTGTGGTGGCGATAATATTAGGGATCTTGTTACGCAGGCTATTGAAAAATACGGCAATCCCATATTCTGTGGCCCTACTAGTCTTGGGGATCTTGATTGGCTCTGTGTTGGATTATGAAGTTCAAACCCCGTTTCTCCATGAACTTAAATCATCCTTTCTGCTTGCCAGTCAGCTAGATGCCAACCTTATCATGTTTATTTTTTTGCCAGCTCTGGTGTTCGAGTCGGCTTTCTCGTTAGAAGTTCATTTGTTTAAGCGCATGTTCTCTCAGATCGCCTTGTTGGCCATCCCGGGCATGGTGCTCTGTACAGGGATCACCGCCTTGTTAAGCCTCAGCGTTTTACCTTGGCACTGGTCGGTGGGTACAGCCTTGATGTTTGGTGCAATTGTCAGTGCTACGGACCCGGTAGCTGTGGTGTCCTTGCTCAAAGAGCTGTGCTCCCGAGCCCGGCTGCAAACGCTGATCGAAGGTGAGTCATTACTCAATGATGGTACTGCCATCGTCTTGTTTACCTTATTTTTGGGGCTAGCAACTCAGGCACAGGTTGAGCTTAGTTTTATGCATGTGGTAGGCGAATTTACTCGGGTTGTCTCAGTAGGCGTGCTTGTCGGTGCAGTGGTCGCGGCAATCAGCCTGATGTTTATCGGCTCTTTGTTTAATGACAGCTTAATTGAAATTGCACTGACCTTAGTCTTGCCCTATCTGGTTTTTTATCTGTCTGAGCATGTGTTTCATGCATCGGGAGTGGTGAGTGTGGTCACCCTGGCACTCATCTATGCAGGACCTGGTCGAACGCGTTTCTCTCCCGAGGTGATGGAGCATCTACACCACTTCTGGCACACCTTGTCTTATCTGTTTAATACTTTGATATTTATCTTAGTAGGCCTAGTTATATCGACTCGCTTAGGACTCACCGACCTCGCTAATTGGCAATACTTAGTGGTGATTTTTGCTGGGATCTTGGTCATTAGGACCATGGTGATCGTCGGTTTCATGCCGATACTAGCCAGAATCGGCATAGGCTTGACCAAGGAAAAATCAATCGTCCTGATATGGGGGGGCTTGCGCGGGGCGGTGTCATTAGCATTGGCTTTAATCGTGGCAACTACCGAATCCCTAGACATTCAGCTGCGTGATCAGGTGCTGTTTCTCACCGCAGGTATTGTGGTCCTCACCATAGTGGTAAACGGCTCGAGTATGCGTTTTGTGATGGCAAAACTTGGACTGGACAAGTTGCCCAAGGCCAAGCAGAAGACCTTTGCTAAGGTGCAGCATAAGATCTCCGATGAAATTGCCAAGGTAAGAGAGGACCTTAAACAGGATGAACATTTGAAGGCGGTTAATTGGACGGTGGTAGATCGTAATATAGTCACCATAGCTACGCCCTATAAAGAGGAAGAAAGCATAGATACTCAGGTGGAGTACCAAAGGAAACTGCTGGAATCTGAGCGGCAATTTTATTGGAACCAATTTGCCAAAGGGCTATTAAGCCAAGATGCGACCCACATCTTAATCGGCGCAATAGAGAAGGCACTAGATGGGACGCCGCAAATTTGGCCCAGACCCTTCATTGCCAAGCATTGGCAGATCCCTAAATGGGCGAGTCAGTGTGCAAATATACCCATCATAGGAGTCTATGCTCGAGGGGCGAGTTATAAGCAGCATGTGATCACTTTCGAGAGTGCCAGAGGCTTGTTTGAGGCGAGTGCTTATATTCTTGAACTTGCTCCTAGTCTGTCTTTAGAGGCTAGCCAGTTGGAAAAAGCCTTGGAGCAGGTCAGTTTGGTTAACCAATTCGCCGATAAAACCTTGAATGATTTTCGTAAGGACTCGCCTCATCTGGTGGAGCGGGTAGAGTCTTATCTGGCCTTAAGAATATTGCTCAATACCGAGCGGAAGAAGATTCAAGAGTTGACTCATGAGGGCATGATCTCCGAGGTCGATGCCGAGAAGCTTATCGAAGAGGTAGAGCTCAAGATGCATGAGAGCAAGAAACGACTCAGTTGATTCGTGTATGAGTGAGTCTGCTGAGTCATCTTGTATACCGTGTATTGACTGCAGTTTAATAGTCTTCTTGTTAACTTAGGTGTAACCATGGCTTACTCTGTTGTTGACTAGGGGTTAACCACTCGGCTTTCGGTTTAACTTGCGGTTGTAGGGTGTGACAATAGCTAAGCTGGAGTTAATGAGCTAGTTTAGCTTGTGTTTATGTACGAATATTTATTTTAAATCAGTTGGTTATACTTATCTATTTAGATTTGTAATGGACCGTAAATCTATCTAGTTTGGGAATGCAGTATACAGGTGTGATAATTTATATTAAGGTAAAAACCTGCCGTTTATATTTGAATTGGAGCTTGCGATGACTTTTAACACTAAGCAACAGCTTACTGCTTATGTGGTAGAGTCGGCCAATTTCGAGCGTGCAACTCCTAACATTATCGCCATTACCTTAGTGATTATTAACTAGGCTGGCGGATTTCCGTCAGCCAGGCTGATGGATTCTGTGAAATTTCCTTTCTCATATTCAACAGCTTGACCTGACGTTTTATTATAAAAATACAGGACATGTCCATTGAAAACACTCGATATACTCGCCATAGGCCTGATGACGTTCGCCTTATTTTTAGGGGCTGGAAATCTTATTTTTCCGCCACTACTAGGGCTGGAAGCTGGGACTCAACTTGTGCCCGCTATGGTCGGTTTTTTACTTACCTCAGTGGGGCTGCCTGCCTTCACTTTAATCGTATTAGGTAAAATCGGCAGTTCTCAACATCTAACTAGGCCTCTGCCTGGTTGGTTAGCCGGCGCTTTCTGGGTATTGCTATTTACCGTTATCGGTCCGGCTTTTGGCATGCCCAGAGCAGTCACCGTTGCCTATGAAATGGGAGTTAAACCCTTCGTTACAGGCGATCATCTGATGTTGTTTTCTGTGGTGTTCTCGGCTCTGACTCTGGTATTAGCGTTTCAGCCAGGTCGTCTGGTTGACTATATCGGTAAGGTCATGACTCCTGTGTTGATCTTGATGTTACTCATACTGGCATTTGTGGCCTTTGTCTATCCTCCCGGGGTACCTCAGGTTCCAACTGCAGATTATCTTACTTTGCCTGTGACCCATGGGCTGATTCAAGGCTATATGACCATGGATGCCATCGCAGCCGTTGGTTTCGGTTGGGTCATCATACGTGCTATCGAGGCGAAAGGCTGTGGCTCTCGGGATGAGGTGGCTAAGGTAGCGTTTAAAGTGGCTTGTATTTATGCTGTGCTGATGTCGGCCTGCTATATTGCCATGGGTTATGTCGGTGCCACCTCTGCAACCGTAGCCGCTGGCGCCACTAATGGCGGAGAGATATTGGTTCATTATATCCAAAACCAGTTTGGGGTGTATGGCCAGTGGTTGCTTGCGGCCATCATTATAATGGCGTGTCTTACTACTACCGTAGGGTTAACCAATGCCAGTGCAGAATATTATAAACAGGCTTTTGGGGTGTCATTTCCTGTGGTTGCCGTGATTGTTGTGGTGCTAACGGGATGTATTGCCAACTTTGGTCTAGAGCAAATCTTAGCCGTCAGTTTACCTGTGATCTTGATTCTTTGTCCTGTAGCTATCGCTCTAGTGATGGCCTCACTGGTACTGCCAAATAAACAGTCAGTCTCGTTCACCTTTGTCTCTGTTTTCTTGATTGCGCTGATTTTTGGTAGTTTGGATGGAATTAATATCCTAGGGAAAATGCCTGAGGTGCTGCAGCAGAGCTTACAGAATTATATTCCACTTTATGATGCCCATGGGAGCTGGTTTCTGCCTTGTTTGTTGGTGATCATCATTAGTCTGGCCCAGAGTACCAAACTCAGATGGAGCCAGAAACAGAGAGCATGTGTCGAACCAGTCGATTAGTCTCTGTGAATTAGCCCTGTGAACTAGTCATTGTGGACGTGTGACTTAGCGGATGGGGATAACTCATTATCATGATATAAAAAGGCCCGCTTACTTAAGTAAGCGGGCCTTTTTATTTGCTGTTTTTTGGAGGGGAAAGCTAACCGTCAGCACTTATAACAAGTGTATAGCCTTGGCTATAGGAGAGTCATACTCTAGCCCTAGAGCGCATTAGTGAAGATCTGACAAATCTCTGCATGAGTTGCCTGCTTAGGGTTGGTGAAACCACAGGCATCTTTCAGAGCATTATCGGCTAAGGTCGGAATATCTTGGGCTTTGACACCTAGCTTGGTCAAATTTTCAGGAATTTTAACCGCAGCAGCTAGAACCTTGATTGCATCAATGGCGGCGCTAGCACCTTGCTCATCACTCATATTGGCGACATCGACGCCCATAGCCTTGGCCACATCTTTGAGCTGTGGCGCTGCGACTTGCGCATTGTACTGCTGAACATGTGGTAGCAAGATGGCATTACATACGCCGTGTGGAAGATCGTAAAATCCGCCAAGTTGGTGAGCCATGGCATGGACATAGCCTAGGCTGGCGTTATTAAATGCCATGCCTGCCAAGAACTGGGCATAAGCCATCTGGTCACGGGCATCGATATTTTGACCGTTGTCGACCGCTTCGATTAGGTTAGCCTTTATCAGCTCTATGGCCTTGATGGCGCAGGCGTCAGTGATGGGGTTTGCGGCAATAGACACATAGGCTTCGATGGCGTGAGTCAATGCATCCATACCAGTTGCAGCTGTGAGTCCTGCAGGTTTCGCCAGCATCAATTCCGGGTCATTGACGGATAAAATAGGCGTGGTGTGTTTATCCACGATTGCCATCTTAATATGGCGGGACTCATCCGTGATGATACAGAAACGTGTCATCTCGCTTGCCGTGCCAGCTGTGGTATTGATGGCAACCAGTGGCAGCTGGGGCTTGGCTGACATGTCCAGGCCTTCATAGTCCTTGATGTTGCCGCCATTGGTCGCGACCAGAGCGATACCTTTGGCACAATCATGTGGAGAGCCACCACCTAGAGAGACGACAAAGTCGCAATTATCGCGTTTGAGTAGTTTAAGGCCAGCTTCGACATTGCCAGAAGTTGGGTTGGGCTGCACGCCATCGAAGATGGTCGTCACTATCCCAGCGGTAGCTAATTTATCTGCAATTTGGCCGACTAAACCAATTTCTACTAACTGTTTATCGGTAACAAGTAGTGCGCGCTGAAACCCTAATGTTTTGATATCACCTATGGCTTCGTCGACGGCGCCCTTGCCTAATACATTGACAGATGGGATGAAAAATTTAGCAGTCATAAAATCACCTTTACACTCTAATGTTAAAATTGTTGTTTTTCTTGATAACCAAGTTATCAATCTTGTTTGGGTAAAGGTGTGAGCCAGCTCTAAAAACGTTACACAGAAATAGAATGTTTATCCGAAACTTAGAGGTCGGTAACTAAATCTGTAAATTTATGACAGAGGTAGGATTTAGTCAGACATACATAGCAGCAAGAGGAGAAAAGTCTTAGGGTCCATCTTGCCCTCGAACCAGTGGTAGTCGATTCATTTAACTCATCATGATTGGAATATTCAGATTCATTCAGATTTATTCAGGTTTATTTAGGTTTATTTAGGTTTATTCAGGTTTATTCAGGTTTATTCAGGTTTATTTAGGTTATTAATTACTACGACTAATGAATAATATGAAACACATGTATTATCGATTAAGGGATGTGAATTCCGCTTGTTAATTTCATTGTTGATTTAACTGTTGATTTCTTTAGTGTTACCTGAGACTAAAAGTTTTTAGCCAGTATTATTCATGATTAACTTGCATTCTGAATCCAATAACCTGGGTTTAAATGATATTCGTATATAAAATACAATTTGCGCGCTTGGTATTACTCCAGTTTAAATCTGAATAATATATTTTATTCTTTAATGTTTCTCTAGTTATAACCAGATAGGGGATTAATTCTATTTTAATTATAGCTTATTCATTAACTGTATATGCCTTTGAATCTATAGGTTTTATTTTGGTTGTGGTTTTTTTGTTAATGTATGCCATTGATATTTTATTTATTGTTTTCAACTCATTGCGTGTCTAGGTCATGGTGTTTATTGGAATTTGTATTAGATGGCGGTACGTGTAAGTTAGATATTGTCTATATGGTTTTTTACTGTTTGCATTGACTTGATTAAGTAATGATATTAAAACATCTTGTATGATTTGGTCGTTTTAATTAACCTTTATTTTTATTGCGAAGTTGTTTTGTTATTTTGTTATTTTGTTGTTTTCTGGTTTCAGGGTTTGTGATTCCCAAGGTTTATAATGTTTTTTATTAAATAGTAGTTATTTACTATATACAAACCTCAAGTTATCTACTTTATTTTAATTTGGATTTTTAAACACTCTTTGTCATCTGTTTGACATGAATATACCTCACTCTGGTATTTTCTGTTGCCGTGAATGCCACTGAGTATTGGTATGTTTATCTTGTATAAGGACGACGAATATGGGGCTGGAGAAGTTACTGTATCTGCAGGGCGTCGGTGCCGAGTTTATCAATTTTAGTGGCCAGAATATCCGTATCCCAGTTCAGGACAGAGAGGGGGTATTGCGGTGCATGCTGGATAAATTAGCCGATACTCGAGGTGGAATCGATGCCAAGTATCTGGATAGGCGTATTCATGAACTCGATGCCGAGCCATGGACCGTGGGGCTTCATGGTTTTCAGCATAGCTATCTTGACGATCCTGAGATTAGTCTGTATCTGCCCTATGATTATCAAGGTGAATTGACGCTGAGGATCTTGAGTGAATCGGACTGCTTATTCTGTCTTAGGCTGCTTCCGGCCGATATGCAGATAGTCGGTGATTACCACATAGGCAAGACTCAATATTTACACTATCGCTTATCTCTGCTGAAGTTAATACCAGCCGGTTCAGAAGATGCCAAGCTGGCTACTGATACTGATACTGATACTGCTACAGAGTGTGTCGAGTCGAAACTTGATTCTTCTGATGTGATTGAGGCAAAGAATCAGCGATTAGGTCTAGGCTATCACAGCGCCGAATTGATCGCGGGGAAATACAGGTATTCAGGTATCGTCATGATGGCCCCAAGACAAGCATTTAGGCTCTCAGACATAAACTCAGATACAGATTCAGACATAAATTCAGATACAGATTTAGACATAAGTTCAGATACAGATTTAGACATAAATTCAGATATAGATTTAGACATAAGTTCAGATGTAGATTTAGACATAAATTCAGATACAGATACAGGTTCAGACATAAATTCAGAGATAGCTTCAGATAAAACCAGTGTCTCGACGACTAATACTAATACTAATACTAATACTCGGCCTTGGGGACTCAGTATTCAGCTCTACTCCCTGCGCAGTGATAATCAGTGGGGTATTGGAGATTTTGGTAACTTGACTGAAATTATCGACTGGGTGGCCGAGCATGGGGGAGATTTTATTCAGCTCAACCCACTACATGCCTTAGATATCGCTGAGCCAGAACAGGTGAGCCCCTATAGCCCCAGTGACAGGCGCAGAATTAATCCTCTCTATATTCATATCCAAGCTGTTCCTGAGTATGCCCAAGCAAAGTTTAGGTTGCAGTCAGATGAATTTGAGGCTCTGAGGCGATCCATCAATATCGATAATTGGTTGGATTTCCCCCAATTGACTCTGATTAAATATCGAGCTTTTATCATTTTGTATCAAGTGTTTAGTCTGTCAGATACCAAGAGTTCATCGGTCAGGAGGCAGGAATTCGATGATTTTGTGCTCAGGGAGGGGGAAGCACTGACTCAATTTGTCCTGGCCGAGTCGGCTAAAGCTGGGGATGAATTACCCAAGAATCTCGACTTCTATCGATTTTTACAGTTTGTTGCCGAAGAGCAAATCTGTGCCTGTCAGACTAATGCCAAACAAGCCGGGATGTCATTAGGCCTGATACGGGATCTCGCTGTGGGCGCTAGCCCAGGAGGAGTCGAAGTCAGGCAAAACCCATCGCAATTTTGCCTCGATGCCAGTATTGGCGCCCCAGCGGATCCATTTGCACCTCAAGGACAAAATTGGGGCCTGGCTCCCTTAGACCCAATTTCAATGAAAAAAGATAATTTTCAACATGTTATTTCAATAGTGAGGGGCAATATGCGCCACTGTGGTGCATTGAGAATCGATCACGTGATGTCTTTGCTGAGAATATGGTGGTGCCCCTTGGATGAGGATCTCGGTCAGGGAGCCTATGTGTATTATCCAGTAGACAGCCTCTTCGCCATCCTATGTCTTGAAAGCTGGCGAGCCCAGTGTTGCATCATAGGAGAAGATCTCGGTCTGGTTCCTCCCGAGATGGATCTGCGCCTGAGATCTTCGGGCATCTATTCTAACCAGCTGTTCTATTTTTGTAAGCACAGCAAAGGTTTTATGAGTCCAGGTGAGCATAAACAAGACAGTTTAATGATGCTGGCAAATCACGATGTGCCTAACTTAGCCGCGTGGTGGTCCGCCAGTGATCTGCACCTGAGACGTCAGCTGGAGCTTATCGACAATGATGCAGCCTTGGGGGATGCCTTAAACGGCCGTGAACTTGAGAAACAACAGTTGCTCAGCTTGCTTGTGAGTCTTGAATGTATCGACAAATCCGCAGTGGACAGTCTCGAGTATGAGGCGTTACTTGAGGCCTGGATAAGTGCATCAGCCCTGAGTCATTCGGCCCTATTTAGTGTGCAGCTTAGCGATCTTATTGGCGAAATACACAGTGTGAATATTCCTGGAACCTGGCAAGAGTATCCCAATTGGCAGCGACGTTTGCCTATTAGCCTCTCGGCTATAAAAGAATCTAGCCAGGTGAATAACCTGTTAGAGCGGATAAGGGCGGCGAGAAAATAAGCAGGCTAGGAAGCTTAAGCTTCTATGTCTGCACGGGCTAAGGCTGAGCCGGAATGTATTTGCAGTAATTTTACGGCGTCACAGCAGATTAGTCTGACAAATTTTAACTTTAATGGAAGATAAATGATGACTCAAAATGCCCCCCACTTTCATCACGGCGACGATATGGCGCTGCTTAATGGTGAATATTTCGATGTGTTTTCTCTGTTAGGCATGCATATACAGGAAAGCCCAAAGGATACGCCGACAAAAAGCACCAAAGGCAAGCAAGCCGAAACTAAAGTGACTCAGGTGAAGAAGCAGTTGCTGGTTCGCTGTTTATTACCAGGCGCCCTGAATGTAGATGTACTCAGCCTGAGTGATGGACGCAAGCTTGCAAGCCTGGAACGGGTCAATGAAACCGGTCTGTTTGCTGGGGTGATTGGCCGAAGGGTGAAACCTTTCCTGTATAAGTTGCGGGTCGAATACCCCTTGAGCGTCGAAGAGATCATCGACCCTTATCAGTTTCCAAGCTTGTTAAATCAAGACGATGCTTACTTATTTGCTGAGGGACGCTTAGAGCAGGCCTATCATCTGTTGGGGGCTAATTGGCAGCAGAACCAAGGAGTCGAGGGGGTGAATTTTTGTGTATGGGCCCCCAATGCCAGACGCGTGTCTGTTGTAGGAGACTTTAACCATTGGGATGGGACTCGGCATGTGATGCGCCAACACTTAGCCAATGGCATATGGGAGATATTTATTCCCGATGTTAATGAGCAAGCACATTATAAATTTGAGCTGATATCTGAGCATGGGGAGTGTATAGAAAAATCGGATCCCTACGCTAAAGCCATGCAAGCCGCGCCGGGTAATGCTTCCTTGGTTCCCCTTAAGAACAATTATAATTGGAAAGATAAACAGTGGCTTGAGTATCGTAAAACGCAGCAATGGCATCATCAGCCAATCTCTACCTATGAAGTTCATCTCGCTTCATGGCGACGTAAGGGGGATGAGGGCGAGCAGTTTTTGAATTATCAAGACCTCATCGAGCAGCTTATTCCTTATGTGAAAGAGATGGGGTTTACCCATCTACAGCTGATGCCCATCAGTGAATATCCCTTCGATGGCTCTTGGGGTTATCAGCCAGTTGGCCTGTACGCGCCTAGCCATAGATTTGGTGATGCCACAGGGTTAAAAGCATTTATCGATGCCTGTCATAAGGCGGGATTGGCCGTGGTACTGGACTGGGTTGCAGCGCACTTTCCCAAAGACCCCCATGGCCTAATTCAGTTCGATGGCACTAGCCTGTATGAGCATCAAGATCCCAGACGAGGCGAGCATCCTGACTGGGATACCTTGATCTATAACTATGGTCGCGGCGAAGTGCAAAGCTATCTGCTGAGTAATGCTTGCTATTGGCTCGATGAGTTCCATTTCGATGGCCTGCGTATCGATGCCGTTTCCTCCATGTTATACCTAGATTACAGCCGTGAGCCGGGGCAGTGGCTCCCCAATGTAGAGGGGGGGCGAGAAAATCTGGAGGCTATTAGCTTCCTCCAGAGTCTTAATCAACGTTTATATCAGGCATTTCCGGGAATCGTCATGATTGCCGAAGAGTCTACCGCCTGGCCAGGGGTGACCAAGCGAGTCGATGAATCTGGCTTAGGTTTTGGCTTCAAGTGGAACATGGGCTGGATGAACGATAGCTTGCGCTATCTGGGCCGAGATCCAATTCACCGGAGTCATCATCACAACGAGCTGACCTTTAGCTTGATGTACTGTTTCAGCGAGCAATTTATCCTGTCTTTGAGTCACGATGAGGTGGTTCACGGTAAAGGGTCATTGCTACATAAGGTGCCCGGCGATGATTGGCAGAAGTTTGCCTGTCTGCGGGCATATTTCGGCTTTATGTGGGGACATCCAGGTAAGAAACTCCTGTTTATGGGCAATGAATTTGGCCAAAGAGACGAGTGGAGTCATGAGCGCAGTTTAGATTGGCATCTGCTGCAGTATGCCCCCCATCAAGGGCTGCAGGCTTGGGTGAAAGATCTTAATCACCTGTATCTAAGTCAGCCCTCATTGTATTGCCAAGATACCCGGGCAGATAAGTTTCAATGGCTCGATTGCGATAATCACCAGGCGAGTGTGTTTAGCTTTATCCGCTATGGTGAGGCCGAAGGCGAACACTTGATATTTATCGTCAATATGACACCTGAAGTTCATCATGGTTTTCGCATAGGCTTGCCACAAGGCTGCGAGTATCGAGAGCTACTCAACAGCGATAGTGAGCATTATGGTGGCAGTGGGCAGGGTAATGCCGGGGTGATATTCGCCGAGGATACTCCATATCAAAATATGACTAATAGTGGCCAGATCACAGTACCGCCTCTGGGGTGTTTAGTCTTATCGCCGTCTCACTTAGCCAGTAACTCAGCCATAGGCTTAGAGCTGTTCGGTGAGTCAGATGAAGCTAACTAACGGTAAGCCTTATCCATTAGGGGCGAGTATCGATGATCTTGGGGTCAACTTTGCCCTATTCTCGGCCCATGCCACTCAGGTCACTCTGTGTATCTTCGATGAGCATGGGAATGACGAGATAGGACGTTTTATCTTGCCTAAAAAGTCGCAACATATCTGGCATGGATATCTTGAAGGGGCGAGAGAAGGTCTGTTATATGGTTATCGCGTCGACGGTTTATTTCAGCCGCTATCTGGGCATAGGTTCAATGCCAATAAACTCCTGCTCGACCCCTATGCTAAGCAATTGGTGGGTGAGTGCCGTGATAACCCATGCCATTACAGTTATATACTCGAAGATAGCGAGCAAGATCTCTCCTTTGACACGACTGACAATGCAGCCAGTATGCCAAAGTGTCGTGTGGTCGACCATCGTCAGCTTGGACCTGTGCTCCCGGTGAAAAAAAGTGATAGCCAAGATGAGATGCCTCTGTCTCTGAGGCGCAGCATCATCTATGAACTGCACGTCAAAGGCTTTACTCAACTGCACCCAGATATTGTCAAACACCATAGAGGCACCTTCGCCGGGCTTGGTAGCCCTGAGTCGATAACTTATCTCACCGATCTGGGCATCACCAGTGTCGAGCTTATGCCGGTGCAGAGTTTCTTCCATGAGCCTTTCCTGCAACAGAAGCTACTGAGTAACTATTGGGGCTATAACAGCATAGGTTTTTTTGCCCCTCATCAGAGCTATTTGAGTGGTGATGATGTGCTTGAATTTCGTCATATGGTGACTGAATTTCATAAGGCAGGCATCGAAGTGATCTTAGATGTGGTTTATAACCACACCGCCGAGGGCAATCGTCTCGGGCCGACCTACAGTTTCAGGGGCATAGACAATCTAAGTTATTACCGTTTGAGTCCCAGTGAACCTAGGTATTACATCAATGATACCGGCTGCGGTAACACCCTCAATATTGCCCATCCTAATGTACTCCAATTGGTGATGGATTCGCTGCGTTATTGGGTCGAAGTGATGGGGGTCGATGGTTTTCGTTTCGATTTAGCCACTTGTATGGGCCGTGAAATTCATGGCTTCGATACAGGTTCAGGTTTCTTCGATGCCTTAGCTCAAGATCCTGTGCTGAATCAGGTACGTTTGATTGCCGAGCCTTGGGACATAGGCCCAGGTGGCTATCAGTTGGGGCAATTCCCCATGGGCTGGAGCGAATGGAACGACAGGTATCGCGATACCATTCGCCGCTTCTGGCGTGGGGATGCTGGGATCTTACCTGAGTTTGCCAGACGTTTTCATGGCTCCAGTGATCTATTTGAACATTCAGGCAGGCCGCCAGCCGCCAGTATTAACTTCGTCACCAGCCACGACGGCTTCTCCTTGATGGATCTTGTTAGTTACAGCCTGAGACACAACCAGGCCAATGGCGAAGACAATCGCGACGGTCACCAGGAAAACTTCAGTCATAATTATGGTGTCGAAGGTGTCACGGATGATGCCGATATTAATAGGCTAAGAGCAAGGCAGTGCCGCAACATACTCACGACTCTGTTTCTGTCCCAAGGCGTGCCCATGTTGCTGGCCGGAGACGAAGTCGGTCACTCACTGTTGGGCAATAATAATGCTTATTGTCAGGACAATCCCCTGAGTTGGCGTGAGTGGCAACAAGATATCGGCAGCAATACACAGCTGCAGTTTACCCAGAAGTTAATTCACCTCAGAAAACGTTTCCCTCTGCTTTGTCATCATAAATACATACATGAGGGCGCCAATGTGGATGCTCCCGGGCTAGATTGGTTTTGTCGCCAAGGTGGAGTGATGACCAAGTCTCAGTGGAGCGAGGCCCAGACTCGAAGTCTGAGCCTGGTGATAACGGGTGAACTTGAGGCGAAAAAGGGCTGTCGCCAGGCACTCCTCTTGATGCTTAACACAGATGAGAAGAGTCTGGATTTTTGTTTGCCTGAGCTTGATAACCTGTCTCCCTGGCGCTGCCTATTACACACTCAAGATAGTGAATTAAATTCTGAGTCTGTGTCACTTTCTAAGGATTTAAACCCGATATATCGCCTGCAAGACAGAAGTTTGATGTTGTTTTATGCCGAATTTAAGGAGCCTGTTTATGAGTGTTAGTACCCCTAAGCGCCAAGGAGTATCCAAAGCTAAGCCATCGGATAAGCCACTTAAGGATGACGTTAAATTCCAGCAGAATTGCGAACCTAGTGATTCATTGTCGGCTTCCTTGAGTCGTTATATGAATAATGGTCTGGGCCAGGAAGAGTATGCTCAGCACGATCTATTTCATGCCCTAGCAAGTAGCGTGAAAGAGCTGATGCTGGATAAATGGCGTCAGACCCGAGCTAAAGACTGCCAATATCAGACTAAGCAGGTCGCCTATCTGTCCCTAGAGTTCTTGATGGGACGCGCACTGGGCAATGCCTTGCTGAATCTGCAATTGACCGACGAGAGTCGCGAAGCCTTGAGTCAATATGCGGTGGATTTAGAGTCGCTGGAAAGTTTAGAGCAGGATGCTGGCCTCGGAAATGGAGGCCTAGGGCGACTCGCAGCCTGTTTTCTCGATAGCTGTGCCAGCTTAGATATCGCGGTGACAGGCTATGGGATCCGTTATGAGTACGGCATGTTTGCCCAGAGAATTGTCGATGGCTATCAGGTAGAGGGGCCAGACCGCTGGCTTAAAGATGGTAATCCTTGGGAGGTCAGGGTGCCCAATCATAATGTCACAGTGCCCTTCTTTGGCCATACAGAAAGCTATATCGATAAACAGGGCAGACGGCACGTCACTTGGGTGGATACACAAGATGTAAAGGCGGTTGCCTATGATATGCCGATACCTGGTTACCGCAATGGCCGTATTAATACCCTGAGATTGTGGAAGTCTGAAGCCACAGATGATTTTGATTTAACTGAGTTTAATCAGGGAGACTATACCGAAGCCGTTGCCAGAAAAAACCTGGCAGAACAGATCACTATGGTGCTCTATCCCAACGATGCCAGTGAGAACGGCAAGGAGCTTAGGCTAAGGCAGCAATACTTCTTGTCTTCGGCGAGTCTGCAAGACCTGCTTAATAACTGGGTAAAGCAAAATGGCACCGATTTTAGCGATTTCGCTAAAGCCAATGTTATGCAGCTTAATGACACTCATCCTAGTGTGGCTGTACCTGAGTTGATGCGTTTGCTGGTGGACCATTACGCGCTGGAATGGGATCAAGCCTGGAAAATAACCACTAACATCATGGCCTATACCAATCATACTTTGTTACCCGAGGCGTTAGAGCGTTGGCCTGTGCGCATGTTTGAGCAGATGCTCCCCAGAGTGCTAGAGATCATCTATGAGATCAATGGGCGATATCTGGAAGATGTGGCCCACCACTGGCCAGGTGATGGTGACATGTTGGCCAAGATGTCGATCATCGAAGAGGGCAGTGAACCCCATGTACGTATGGCCTATCTGGCCATTGTTGCTAGCTTTTCGGTCAATGGCGTCGCAGGTTTGCATACTCAATTACTGACATCGGGTTTATTTAAAGACTTCTATGAGCTTTGGCCAGAAAAATTTAATAACAAGACCAATGGCGTAACCCCTAGACGTTGGTTGGCACACTGTAACCCTAGACTGGCGGCTCTACTGACAAAACGCTTGGGAGACCAGTGGGTTGGGGACCTGCAGCACTTACATTCCCTGAGTGCTTTCACCGAAGATAAGGCGCTGATTAATGAGTGGCGTGAGGTTAAGCTGGCTAATAAGCGTGAACTCAGCTTGATGATAGCCAAAGAATGCGGCGTCGAATTTAACCCTGAAATGATGTTCGATGTGCAGGTTAAGCGCATTCATGAATATAAGCGTCAGCTGCTCAACATACTCCATGTCATCCACCTATACCATGAGATCCTCCAAGGTAATACAGATGGGTTAGTTCCCAGGTGCGTCTTGATTGGTGGTAAAGCTGCGCCGGGTTACTCCATGGCTAAACTGTTAATCAAGCTTGCCAGCAATGTCGCCCATATGGTCAATTCTGATCCTCAAATCACGCCTTATCTCAGGTTTGCCTTCTTACCAAATTACAATGTCACAGCAATGGAAAAAATCTGTCCGGCAACCGATTTGTCTCAACAAATCTCCACAGCAGGTAAAGAAGCGTCGGGTACGGGCAATATGAAATTTATGATGAATGGTGCACTGACTATCGGCACCTTAGACGGTGCCAATATTGAGATGCTCGAAGAGGTGGGTGAGGAGAACTTCTTCCTGTTTGGTTTAAATGCCAACCAAGTCCATTCACTGCAAGAAGATTACCAAGCAAGCCAATTTATTAACGATTCTCCAGCGCTAAAACAAGTGATGAAACTGCTGGAAAGTGGCCACTTTAATCTACTGGAACCCGGTATTTTCGACCCCATCATAGAAAGTATCAAGTCGCCATCAGATCCTTGGATGACGGCGGCGGATTTTGAATCCTATCGACAAGCTCAACTGCGAGCCGCTAGCGCCTATCAAGACCCCGAGAATTGGACAAAAATGAGTATTCGCAATACAGCATGCAGTGGCCGTTTCTCGAGTGATGTAACCATAGCAGCATACCGGGATGAAATATGGAAAGCTTAATGATGAACAACAAGCCCCCCCGTTTTCCAGTTAAGTACCAAGTATATCTTCAAGTTAGCCTAATGAAATATGGAGGACTTAATCATGATGTACCCTGAAGTCGGAAACATTAACTTAATACAGCCAACGTTGATCTTTGATAGCCAATTAACTTTAAGCAATGAATCTCAAGGAGCGAGTACAGATGCCTAATTCGAGTCCACGTTATATCAGTAATATAACCCGTGATACCTATGCAATTATCTTAGCCGGGGGCCGAGGTTCCCGTCTACATGAGCTAACAGCGTGGCGCGCGAAACCTTCGCTCTATTTCGGAGGTAAGTTTAGGATTATCGATTTTCCCCTATCAAACTGTATCAACTCAGGGATCCGCCGTGTGGGCGTGGTGACTCAATATAAATCTCATTCGCTGATTCGTCATATCATGCGAGGCTGGGGACACTTTAAGAAGGAGCTTGGCGAGTCGGTGGAGATCTTACCTGCATCTCAGCGCTTCTCGGAGAGCTGGTATCAAGGCACGGCCGATGCAGTGTTTCAAAATATGGATATTATTCGTCAAGAGATGCCTAAATACGTGATGATTTTATCTGGGGATCATGTCTATCGTATGGATTATGCCGGAATACTCGCCGCCCATGCCGAGTCTGGGGCGGACATGACAGTTTCCTGTTTCGAGGTGCCGGTAGCCGAGGCCGCTGGTGCCTTTGGTGTGGTTCAGGTCGATGAGAACCAGCGCATTTTAGGCTTCGAAGAGAAGCCTGAAGTGCCTAAACATCTGCCCGATAATCCGGAAACTTGTTTAGCCTCCATGGGCAATTATGTTTTTAACACTGAGTTTCTGTTTGAGCAGCTAAAAAAAGATGCCAAGAATGAAAGCTCTGAGCGAGATTTTGGTAAAGATATTATCCCTGCGATTATTCAAGAGCATAATGTTTTTGCCTATCCATTTTGCAGTGATTTTAATGACCAAAAAGCTTATTGGCGTGATGTAGGGTCTCTGGATTCATTTTGGCAGGCCAATATGGAACTGTTGACGCCGACACCGCCGTTAAATCTATACGATGCCAAGTGGCCTATCTGGACCTATCAGGAGCAACTTCCGCCGGCAAAGTTTGTCTTCGATGATGATGATAGGCGAGGCATGACCTTAGATTCTATCGTGTCTGGTGGCTGCATCATCTCAGGGGCGACGGTGCGCCGCAGTGTATTGTTTAATGAGGTGCGAGTCTGCTCTTATTCACTGGTCGAAGGCGCGGTGATTCTGCCCGATGTGGTGGTGCAGCGACATTGTAAGATTAAGAATGCCATCCTAGATCGTGGTTGCATCATTCCCGAGGGGACTGTAATTGGCTATGACCATGATCACGATAGAAAAAGAGGCTTTAGGGTCTCGGAAAAGGGTGTGGTGTTAGTGACAAGAGACATGTTGGGCCTGCCCGTAGGTTATGAGTGAATCTCCCTACTTGATTCTGCACTTTACTTTGAACGGAATGAGGAAAGAACATTGAAACGAGTATTGATGTTAGCCGCCGAAAATGGCTCTATACCTAGAGCTAAAGTGGGAGGTGTGGCGGATGTTATTCGCGACCTCCCCGCCGCTTTAGCTCAGCAAGATGTGATTGCCGATGTGATTATGCCAAGTTATGGTTTTCTCGCAGGCTCGGTTAACGCCACTAAACTGGCTGAATTTAATGTCAGTTTTAACGGTAGCTGCAAGAGTGTTTCTCTGTTGAGCATTCCTCACCCTGAAGTCGAGGCCGCGGTGATCTACTTCATAGAGACTCAGGGCGGAGAGTCGAATGGAGAGTCGAATGGGAAAACCCAGGAGATCTATAGCCAAGGTTGTGACGAGCGGCCCTTCGCCGAGGATGCCAACAAGTTTGCTCTGTTTTGTCTGAGTGTTGCAACGGCGATCAAGGATAACTTGTTGCCTATGCCAGAGCTGATACATCTCCATGACTGGCACAGCGCCATGTTTGCTCTCTTGAGTCAGTTTGATGAAAACTTTAAAAAACTATCGGCCATTCCCTGTGTCTATACCATACACAATCTGGCCATACAGGGCATACGCCCACTCAGATATGACTCCTCTTCCCTGAGTGCCTGGTTTCCGGATTTACTGGAAAAGTTATCCCCTGAGCAGCTAGAAACTGTGATAGATCCTCGCTATCCCCAGTGCATCAATCCCATGAGAGTGGGGATTAATCTGTGCGCTAAGGTACATTTGGTATCACCTACCTATGCCGATGAAGTATTGAAACCCTCAGATCATGATGCCGGTTTCTTTGGCGGTGAAGGCTTGGAGGCAGATTTGCTGCGTAAACAAGACTCAGGTGCCCTGGTGGGGATATTAAACGCCTGTGTCTACGATGATCTTGCCGATGCTACAGGTGTTAAGGAGAGCGATAAAGCCAGTGTCAGAGATAAGCTTAGAGATAAGGGGATTAGTGGTGCATCTGCTAAGAAGATAGCGAGCATTCAGGAGGCTGGCAATAAACAAGATCAATACAGGCTTGGGAAAAATGATACCTGGCTCGGGCTGTTGGAACTGATGGAGTCAGCGCTCATGGGCTGGCAGGGAGATAAGCAGTGGGTTGCCAGTTGTGATCTGATAGCCCTGACGCGAATTTCAGGACTCTTGAGGCGCGCCTGGCTGTCAAAAGGTGTGCATTTATCAAGACTGCAGTCAGTAGACAAGCAGTTAACATATCCTCAGACTGAGCCAAGCATGCTAGTCACTTCAGTGGGTAGGCTGACGGATCAGAAGGTGCTTATTTTGCGCCAGAGAGTCTTGCTGGCTAATGGCCAGCGAGTCTCAGTGTTAGAGTCAATATTACAGGCTCTAGCTTTGGAGCATCCAGAGGGGATATTCATCATGTTAGGCAGCGGAGACGCTAAAATAGCCAGTGATTTTAGTGCTATAGCTTCCAGGTACGCTAATTTCATATTCCTCAATGGCTATGATGAGGCTGTATCCGATGCCCTGTATCTAAATGGCGATCTCTTTATGATGCCAAGCTCTTTTGAGCCTTGTGGAATAAGTCAGATGTTGGCGATGAAGGCGGGGCAAATTTGCCTGGTTCATGGAGTGGGGGGCTTGCGAGATACTGTGGCCGACAATGAGACCGGTTATTTGTTTTTTGGTGATAGTCTTGCTGGAAAAGCTGAGAATCTATTGGGGCGTTTTGCCGATGTTCTCGGGGAATATAACAGTGACAAGTGGCTAAATATGGAAGTATTAGCCAGTGAACAGAGGTTCGACTGGGCAAGATCAGCGCTAAGGTATAAGCAAGACCTCTATGGTTTTTCTTAATCCAACTAGCCAGTTAATTCTTCGAGTTAAATTAACTGGCTAAATTTTTCTCCTGCCAAATCTAATGTATATTTTGATGACTGAACCTTAAGTGTTTAGCATCTTTGATCAGTTTGACGAAATCTTTTCGGCTCATATGGACTAAGCTGCTATGGTCTCCGGCCTCAAAATAGACATCTTTAGCCTCCACTAAGAGATCGTCATAAACCGCTTCTAAGTTGTAAGCGCCTCCTAAGGGGGGAATAGCCCCATTCTCACAGTCATTAAATATTTGATAGACAGCCTGCTCCTTCATCAGGTGTAGGTCCCGATTGAGTTTATCCCCCAGTGCCCCTAGGCTGATTTTATGGTTAGCGGGTAACACTGCCATCATCTTACGTCCTTCATGATCTTCTAAGATCACCGCCTTTGCCAATTGAGCCGGTGATACCTGAGCCGCGATGGCCGAGCTCAAGGAATTAAAACTATGGGGATGAGAGACAAGATCATAGTTCACTTCATTATCCTGCAAATATTCATTTAATCGGGTAGAAATAGCCATTTTGTTGCCTCTTGAAGCCGATATGACGTTAGTAGTAATTATAGTCCAGAGGCTAAATTGCAGATTTAAACTTGAGTTCGAATGAAATTAACTTGCTCAATCAGATATAAATTGAGTCTTTACGTAATTAATTAATCTTGTTTGCGTGATTTTCTGTATGCCTTATCTATCTGATACATATGTTTTATTTTCTTATTGACGTCATAAAAAATCCCCCCACCTTCAAGTTTAGACATTATTAATATTCCCTAGCCCTTGATTTTTGCATGCAATATACAGTAAAAAGGATATGAAACATTTCATTAACAAAGCGACTGCTTGGTAAGGCAGAAGAGAAAATAAAAAAAATAGAGATGGACGATTAAGGACACCTGCCCACCTTGATGTGTGCAGTTGAAGGAATATTTATGTGTCGAATCTTAGATCTAAAGTGTCTTTTTACTTAGATGACTAGTATGCCCAGCGATAAGCTGGCGCCGTTACATAAGGTAAACCTGATGAACAATATAATAAAACCAAAAAAGAATATATCTGCTAAAAAATCTATTATAGCTAGCGCTATTTTACTCTCCCTCAACTTAGGTGCATTCTACTCTAGCCCAGTGCAAGCCGCAGAGATGTGTGGCACCAAAACCTTAGAGCGACAAGGTGAAGTGTCGGCTAATCAGATACACTGTATTACCGATTATGGTCACTATTTATATGTGAATGTGCCCTATGAAAATAGTAATGTCACCATCACCACATCCGGTGGAACGTTCAGTGGCAGTGATGCCGATATCGTCCTTTATGATGGCAATGACTGGAGTGGCAATGCGGAGCTGACCAGTGCCACAGCCGGCACCAATAATGAGTCAATCTCTTTCGTGTCCCGGGCCGGAGCACGTTATTTCAAGATTAACGGCAACATACAAGAAACGACACTGCAAGTGACTGTGACTGGTGGCGATATTCCACCTCCTATGGGTGACTATATTGTTTTCGACACGAATATTGTTGTCGACCTCCCTGTGTCATCTATTTCATCGAAAGCACAATACGCCAGTGTGATTGCTACTATCTTGGCCGCGACTTACAGCGATTTTGAAGCCATTGCCAGTGGCGTAAATGACCCTATTGATGATGTGAGCGATGCGGTTCACTACCTTGCAAGCACTGACGATCTGAGTGACCCAGATCTCAATCAACTGCTCTACTTCTTGGGCTCATATAAGTATTACGCGCCTGCTATGTCTGATGCCGAGGCTGCTAAGCTGAGCATTGCACTTCAAGCTGTCGCGAGTATGACAGGCTTCTTGAGCACAGATGGCGGCGTTATTCAGGAAGGTTATGCCAAGGCGCTGAATAACTTTGAGCGCGGCGCTGGTGCAACTTACTTTAAGAACCAACTGCCACATCTGTTAGCGACAATTCAATATTATTCTACTCAGACAAACCCATTTGGCGCCACCAATGCCGGTGATGCGACAATGGCACTCTTAGGGGCCATTGGCTCTGCTGCCTACTATGGTGATGCACCGGTAAAATCTGCTTATAACAGCAATATGCTGGACGTACTCTCAGTGCTGCGCTCATTCGCCTTTCTGGGGGAAACCTCACTGGATATGAAATGGTCCACTGAAGCCGATAGAAAATGGATCTTACCCCATACCTTTATCGCTCTGGGTAAAATATCCAGCATAGCCACTGAAGAGGCCAAGGCGCGTTTCGATAGCACTATCTTAGAGGTCCACGGCAAGGTGATTCAGGTTATCTCGGTTGAGACCACTGAGACCATAGTCACTAAGAACTACTTAAAGTCAGCTGGTCGTCTGTGTGAGGTGAGTGATCCCTTGTTTGGTAGCTGTGTTGTGCCACCGAAAGAGGAAGATATCTTAACCGTACGCCATCAGTGTACTGATAAAGTGGTTATTCGCGCCCAAGCAAGTATTAGTCAGGCAACCTTAACCCAGTCTTGTGCCGATATTGCCTTGCAAGAGACTGAGTTCCATAGCTTCTTCAATACTGGCGGCGTGCCTGTCACAGGTGATCTGAACGATGTCATCGAAGTGGTGGCGTTTGCCAGTCCTGAAGATTACGAGAAATATGCGCCTGAGTTCTTCGGAATAAGCACAGATAACGGTGGTATGTACCTCGAAGGTACGCCGGAGAATGTCGGTAACCAGGCGCGCTTTATCGCCATGCAGTGTCCGGATTCTTGGGTGGGAACATCTTGTCAGTATATCGATCAGATCTATAACTTGAGACATGAGTTTGTTCACTATCTCGATGGTCGCTACATCAAGGCTGGATCTTATGGTTCATTCGATTATAACGTTTCCTGGTCTGAGGGGATGGCCGAGTATATGGCTAACGGCGCCGAGCATACTCGTACTCTCAATGCCTTGAAGGGCGAAACGATTCCGCCTCTTTATAACCTGCTATTTATGTCCTATGAGTATGATGACTTATATCAATGGGGCTATTTTGCTATGCGCTATCTGGGAGAACAGCATCCCAATGAAATCGCCTCGATCACAGCGGCATTGCAAGCCGGTGATAACGCCGCCTATATAGAAGTGCTCAAAGGTGTAGCCTCTCGCACAGAAGCTGGTTTCGAAGCTTTCGTGTTAGCAAACTCTGCAACTCTGGCACCTGCCACTGCAGCGATTCCGGCTGCGGATACAATAGGCAGTTGCGCCTTAGCTCAGCAATATGTGCGTAAGGTGGATGCGAGTAAGACAGAATATACGGTCACCAATACCACAGATACGCCAGTGTCTCTGTTTTGGATAGATAACAACAAGGGCACGGCAAACTTTGCCAAGAACTATAAGACATTAAACCTAGGTGAAAGCTACACAGCCGCTAGCTGGAGTGAAGGCGATCGCTTGATGCTGACCGATAATGCCATGAACTGTTTAGGGGTTGCCGTGATGGAACCGGTTCAGAACAGCTTCACTATCGATGCAGGCCTAGTAAAAGATGTGGTGCCTGAGGCCATTCCTGCGCCAAATATGCTGGGTAGCTGTGAGCTAGCTAGGCCTCACATGATTAAGGCCGAGTCACACAGCTTTACCATCACCAACACCACAGATTATCCGGTTCGTCTGTTCAGGGTCGACAACCTGACGGGCAAGCCTAAGTATGCCAGTGCGGCAACTGGGTTTGATTTTGGTTACGGTACCCTCAATAAAGGTGAGAGCTACACATCTGATATCTGGTTTGGCGATCGTCGCATCATGCTAGCCGATGCACGCTTGAACTGTTTAAGTGTGGGCGTGCTAAACAATGCCACTGCCGATTTCATTATCGACGCCAGCACAATTGTCAATGCGGCGGCGCCTGAAGCTATTCCTGCTGCCAATACCATAGGCAGTTGTGATCTGATGAATAAGCATCTTACGGGTCCGTTCGAAGCTGATTTCTCCTTTATCAATAACAGCAGCACACCTGTTCGAATCTACCGCGTAGACAATGAAACCGGCAAGCTGAGTGAAAGCTTTGGCTTCACTACTCTAGCTACTGGCGAAACATACGATAGTCTTACGACATGGAAATGGTTTGGTAATCGCCGTGCGGCAATTACCAATACAGCTGGCCAGTGTTTAGGCGTAGCTGTGATGTCTGAAGAAGGTGTCAGTAACGATTACCTAATCACTGAGGAGCTTGTTACTGGTGGAACTTCACCTGTGGACACTGATGGTGATGGCGTCATAGATTCACAAGATGCTTTCCCCAATGATCCAACAGAATCTGTTGATACGGACGGTGATGGAGTAGGTGATAATGCCGATGCTTTCCCCAACGATGCCACGGAAACTCTGGACAGCGACGGTGATGGAGTAGGTAATAATGCCGATGCTTTCCCCAACGATGCTACGGAAACTTTGGACAGCGATGGAGATGGAGTGGGTGATAACGCCGATGCCTTCCCTTTCGATGCCACAGAAACTCTGGACAGTGACGGTGATGGCATAGGTAATAATGCCGATGCATATCCGAACGATCCTAACAATGGTGTTGTGCAGAGTTGTGGTGTTGCCACTATCACCTCTGGCCAGTTGACCCTTGAAAAAGAAGAGTGTATCAGCGGCGGAAAAGGCAGTTTCTATGTTTATGTGGATGCGGATAACACCGACCTTTACATCACCACACAAGGTGGTGAGGGAGATGCAAACATCTACTTTAATGCAGATACTTGGGCATCATCGACTAATGCGCAATCTAAGTCTGAGCTAAGCGGTAACAGTGAGAGCCTACATGTAGTGGCTAATAGTGGCTGGCGTTATATTGGAATAGACACAGGCACTAGCTATTCAGGTGTTACCGTTAAGGTGAGTTTAACTGACCCAGGTACAACGCCGGTTGAGCCTCCTGTGCTTCCTCCTGTTGAACCAGAGCTGCCTAGTGCATTAGCCGATACATGTGTCACTCAAACTGTGCAAGATTATGGCAGTATCAGTGACGGTGTCGCTATCTGTGTCAAAAATGGTCGTTCATCTTTCTACATAGATGTGCCTGCCGGCACTCAGAGCTTAACGGCTGAAACCGGACATGGCGTTGGAGAGTTGGAGTTATATGTTGGTGAGAACTGGCCTGATGTGATCAGTAACACTGGCGCATCAGCTAATCCTGGCACCATAGAGAGTGTGACAGTGAATCAACCTAAGACGGGCTGGTACTATATTTCGGTACAAAGTATGCCTAGTAGCGAAGATGTGACGCTAAAGGTCACACTTAAATAGCATTGAGTCGCTATTGTAGGGGACTTATCTAGTTTGCTAATAAAATAAACGGGCCTTAGGTAACTAAGGCCCGTTTTTATATGTGTTGCTTTTTGGTAAACGATAAGCTAATTAAAACAGATAAAAAAATGGCCCACCTTAAATAAGGGGAGCCATAAGAGTTCTTATAAAGAATCTGTATGTGAATAATTAAACTGTTTAGCGCTAGCACACAATTTAACTCTTCATTTGGAGGCTCAAATGAGCGTCCTAAGGGGAGGTGATGAACCATGATGAAAACATGCAGCACTCGCTACATATAGTAAGAGTGCACTAAAGCTGATTAGTTCATCGAATAACAAAATAAATTCAAATTATTTTATTATTTACCCTTAGGTAGTGGGAGTGGGCTTTACCTTGAGTGAAAAACAGATAAAAAATGGCCCACCTTAAATAAGGGGAGCCATAAGAGTTCTTATAAAGAATCTGTATGTGAATAATTAAACTGTTTAGCGCTAGCACACAATTTAACTCTTCATTTGGAGGCTCAAATGAGCGTCCTAAGGGGAGGTGATGAACCATGATGAAAACATGCAGCACTCGCTACATATAGTAAGAGTGCACTAAAGCTGATTAGTTCATCGAATAACAAAATAAATTCAAATTATTTTATTATTTACCCTTAGGTAGTGGGAGTGGGCTTTACCTTGAGTGAAAAACAGATAAAAAAATGGCCCACCTTAAATAAGGGGAGCCATAAGAGTTCTTATAAAGAATCTGTATGTGAATAATTAAACTGTTTAGCGCTAGCACACAATTTAACTCTTCATTTGGAGGCTCAAATGAGCGTCCTAAGGGGAGGTGATGAACCATGATGAAAACATGCAGCACTCGCTACATATAGTAAGAGTGCACTAAGGCTGATTAGTTCATCGAATAACAAAATAAATTCAGATTATTTTGTTATTTACCCTGAGATATTGGGGGTGGGTTTTATCTTGAGCGAAAACAAGATAAAAAAATGGCCCACCTTAAATAAGGGGAGCCATAAGAGTTCTTATAAAGAATCTGTATGTGAATAATTAAACTGTTTAGCGCTAGCACACAATTTAACTCTTCATTTGGAGGCTCAAATGAGCGTCCTAAGGGGAGGTGATGAACCATGATGAAAACATGCAGCACTCGCTACATATAGTAAGAGTGCACTAAGGCTGATTAGTTCATCGAATAACAAAATAAATTCAGATTATTTTGTTATTTACCCTGAGATATTGGGGGTGGGTTTTATCTTGAGCGAAAACAAGATAAAAAAATGGCCCACCTTAAATAAGGGGAGCCATAAGAGTTCTTATAAAGAATCTGTATGTGAATAATTAAACTGTTTAGCGCTAGCACACAATTTAACTCTTCATTTGGAGGCTCAAATGAGCGTCCTAAGGGGAGGTGATGAACCATGATGAAAACATGCAGCACTCGCTACATATAGTAAGAGTGCACTAAGGCTGATTAGTTCATCGAATAACAAAATAAATTCAAATTATTTTATTATTTACCCTTAGGTAGTGGGAGTGGGCTTTACCTTGAGTGAAAAACAGATAAAAAATGGCCCACCTTAAATAAGGGGAGCCATAAGAGTTCTTATAAAGAATCTGTATGTGAATAATTAAACTGTTTAGCGCTAGCACACAATTTAACTCTTCATTTGGAGGCTCAAATGAGCGTCCTAAGGGGAGGTGATGAACCATGATGAAAACATGCAGCACTCGCTACATATAGTAAGAGTGCACTAAGGCTGATTAGTTCATCGAATAATAAAATAAATTCAGATTATTTTGTTATTCATCCTGAGTTAGCGGGAATATGGCTTTATCTTGAGCGAAAACCAGATAAAAAATGTCAATCCCAGCTCGTATTAAGCTAGGAGAGCTATAACTATCTCATATTAGAAACCATGATAACGTTAGCACTAGCAATTGCTTTCTATGTTCCCGCTAGATACGCAAGAAGTATCTAAAAGGAGATGATGTACATTGAAAAAGATTTGATTGAATTTCGACCGGATTGCTTAGTCACAAAATCAAATTAAATTGGTTCACTAGGTATGAGTGATTAATTTAGAAAAGGTTAACTTTTAAAGCCGTAGAGTCATTTTATTCTCCCCTAGGGAGCACCTTTTACAAGGCTGGATAAAAATAAAGCAAAAAAAAGGGCAACACCTGTCTTTTATCAAGATGGGGCTGCCTGATGATCATTTAAGATCAAGGGGACCGCGCTAGAAGTCCCAGGGAGAATGATGAACATGAAAACTTTTTTCGTGTTCATGTTCTTTGATACCCTAAAAATGAATAAGTTCAAAAAATGGACAGTTATTTGTGTTTTTATTTATAGTCGAATCTATCTTGTTGATTAGTCGAGTAAACTATTTATCTCTTTATCTATCGCTTCAGGCTTAGTGGTAGAACCGAATCTGGTTAACACCTTTCCTTGGCTATCAACTAAGAATTTGGTGAAATTCCATTTGATCCCCTGACTGCCCAAAATACCTTTAGCCTCGGATTTTAGGTACTCATAGAGAGGATGAGCCTCTGGACCATTGACCTCTATCTTCTCAAAGAGGGGGAAGCTTACGCCGAAGTTCAGCTCACAAAATGAAGATATTTCACTCTCGTTGCCAGTTTCCTGAGCGCCGAATTGGTTACAGGGAAACCCAAGGATGACGAAATTATCTGGACCGTATTTTTCATAGAGTGCCTGTAGCCCTTTATATTGAGGGGTAAAGCCACATGCACTCGCCGTGTTGACTATTAATATCACCTTATCTTTATACTCGGATAGGGATAGCGGTTTTCCTTGAATATCATTTACCGAAAAGTCATAGATAGATGTCATGTTTGAAACTCTCCTGAAGGTTTAAGTTAATCTAGCAGTAATTAAAATTTCGAGCAAGTTGATTGCGCGCAATTATTTTGTTGTCCTGCTTGTGTGTTGTCGCTACTAGCATGCTCAAATCCAATCTCCAAACACCAGTATTCATCTTGAGTATGCTAATTGGAATCTCTCGACTTTTATTCTGGTTTCTCTGCCCTGTGGCTAAGTCTGTTTCTTAGTCGTTTTTATATGGGCAATAGCCTAGGTATAACAAATGCTTGAGACTGATGTTTTATTTGGCTTGTTATTATTTTGCTTATTATCACATCCACTAGGGTTTACTTCGATACCTCATTGTTACCGTAAAAATAGTCTAAACTAATCTTTAGTGACGCTTGAACTTGTATAGGATCACTGCAGCCATCGGAGGGCAGGTTCACCTTTATTCCCCCATGGCTCTGTCAGCTCCTTAGATTAAATCCTGTTATAACCAGTGTCTTGCTTTAAAAGTACCAAATTTGGCTAATTATTCGACGGGAAATGAACTATCTTCATATTTTCTATGATTTATATTGAATAATGCCCGATGTGTAAATAAAATTGCAACTTGTGTTAATAGTTTGTGGCCATGATTGCCTCCAAGGATCAGGGGGGAGTCAGATAGAGGCTAGCAGTTTGTAGTTGACCTAAGGTCAATGAATAATTAGATAAAAGGCTGAATGCTATGATCCAAAGAACTCTCTTGTTACTACTCATCTTGTTTAGCCAAACAGCTGTAGCTGTTACCTCAATCGACCAATCTTTTCTGTTTCATGCTAAAGCTGAGCAAAAACAACCCTCTCAACATGCCGATGTACTCCCTTGGATGGCGACACTGGAAAAAGCTGACAGCATCAGTTTGACTGGTGGTAGTTACTGGCTGGTGATGCCTACATTGATGTACGACAGAGAGACTAAATGGGTGATCAGTGTCAGAAACTCTATCGTTGAATCTTTGGATTATTGGGTGATTGGTGACGATGGCAGTAAACAACACTCTCACAGTGGCTACTATGCCCCTTACGAGTTTTTGTTTGATTATGGCCGGGAAGTTGAGCTTAACTATGGTGTGGAATATTGGCTTATAGTAAAACTGGAGAGTCGCTACTTTTCTTCTGTGCCTAAGGTGGAGCTCAAACCTCTGTTAGAACACAAGAAAAGTTCAGATTTTGAAGCCATGGCTGTGATGTTATGCCTAGGCGGACTCTTCTTCATTGCCTGCTATAACTTGCTGATTTTCTTTTCTATTAAGGATCGTGCCTTTCTTTATTATGGCCTCTATGTATTGGCATACTTTTTTGGTTGGGCTGTGACATTTCATATACCTGCGCATATGTGGAATTACCATAACCTAGAGATACACCATCTATTTTTTATTAGTCTTCCAATTTTTAATATATTGTTCTATAAACACTTTCTTCAGCTTCCTGAGTATTCACCTAAGCTGTGGCGTCTAAGTAAGTATTTGATGTGGGTCTGTATTTTGGCACTGCCTACCAGTATTTACCTGGTCTCCTACACCGCACTCATAGCCTCAGTGTTAATCATGTTGTGGATTGGCTTAGCGATCACTTGTGGTAACGTCTGCCTGATCAAAGGTTTCGCTCCAGCCCGTTATTTCATCTTTGCTTTTACCTGTTTATTACTGCCAGCCGTGATTATTCTTCCGGGTAATTTAGGCCTGACACCGGATTTTATCGAATATGCAGAACTCGCCACCCTCATCGGGGGAACCGCAGATGCACTCTTACTGTCTTTAGCACTGGCAAATAAGATCAAGTTATTGTCTGAGGAGAGGCAGACCTACATCAAGACATTGGGCATTGCCTGGGAGAAAGCCCGTCAAGATGGGCTGACACAGCTACAAAATCGACACGCTTTCGACGAATACTTACAAACTCAGCCGTTTGGCATTGAGGTTAAGCGGGATGAACACCTCATCTTGTTGGATATCGATGGTATCACTCAGGTGAACCATACCTTAGGTCATCATGAGGGAGATTGTTTACTCAAGTTTGCCGCTAAACAGCTTCAACTTATCTGTGAAGCTCATGAAAGAGTTAAGTTATTTAGGATCGGGGGAGATAATTTTGTCATTTTACTCTCGGTAGAACAGACTCAGTCTGTTCTGGTTCAACTGGAGCAAGTCTCCAATGAATTTGCGAAAGAAGGCTATCGAAAGACAGGTATAAGTTATGGATATGCGTTGAATACAGCGGTGAAGGATGCCAGTGACTGGTTGAGAGCCGCAGATAGAAATATGTATAAAGCTAAGACAGATAAACGCCGTGAGAAACAGGCACATTTGAGGCAAGTCATGGAGGATGAATCCAATAACTTGGACTTCATTTAATTTTTCGAGATAAAAATCCTGGCAGCTTTCACTGCCAGGATTTTATGTATTAACCCCATTGGAATTGTAACGACTAAAAGTCCTTTTCTCCTTTAATCACCTTAGGATAGCCGCAGATAGCTTTTGAGGTGTGCATGCCTGCCATGGTTGCGGCTTCGACACAGCTGGCGTTGATGCCTGTGTTTATCCAGTCGCCAGTCACATAGAGGTTATCTATGCCTGTGCCGTCGGTATCTATACGGTATTTACTGCTGCCCTTAACCGACATCACATATTGCTCGGAGGGATCGATATTCACGCGCCAATATTGCTTATCAAACCTGGCTTGCCCCTGAGTGGCTTCGCTAGCTTCATCGCCCAGGTGTAACCACTGCCAAGGGAACTCCTCACCCACATTAGTCCACAGCTTGTGGATCTGATTGTTGAGCTGACCTATAGCGCCCTCTTTGGCTTGGTTTGCCTTAAGTTCTGGAAACTCAATATCTGAGCGAGGAGGGTAATGCTCTACCGGCAGCGCCGAACAGAAGTAGCTGGAATTTTTAGGTTGTACCCCTTGCCAGTCCTCCTTATCGAGTAACTGATCCATAGAGGCCCAAGTATCAAAGGGTTCGGTGAAGCCTGATAGTACAGGTTGCTCACCACTCTCTGGTGTGTATTTCCAGCCCATGCCATCCAGATCTTCATTGAGCCAGACTTGATAGGCTTGAGTGGCCACAGTCTTGACCTTGTTGACAGCCTTAGTTAATGGCTCGCTCTGGGCCATGACTTCAGCCGCGACATGGGGTACCGAACCTATGGATAAGCCGAATATGACCCGGTCAAAATCCTGTCCTTTGAGCAATTTCTTTGTCGGTAATGGCTTACCGAATTTGTCTTGATAAACCGCTCCCCAGTTACTCCAGAAGTGTTCCAGGTTGATGTTATTATCTTTGAGTAGCTGAGCTTGCTCAGTATCTAGCTGCTCATAAAGTGGCGCACTTGGCCAGCAATCCAATCCTTTGACATCGACTAGAGGGTTATAGCTTTCCAGCCCCTGCTTGAGTTTAACCTGCTCGGTTATTTCGATGGCTTCAATGGTGCCGTTATTACAAACCAGATTATCCACTTGGTTGAAGTAGTGGAAGTTCACCCCGCGGCGCTTGAGGACTTCATAGTAGGGGGTAAACACCACATCCCCCATGCCTGCCTGCATCTTCCACATCACGCCACCTTGATAACACAGAGCTATCCGCAGCATGGATCGTATGATGGTGCCCGCCTCCAGATTAGGTTTATCGAAATTGCCTTTCTCATAGGCGAAGACCAGATCGTAGAAGCTCCTTACTGGCGCGGAATCCACTGTAAATTTCTGATTCGCACCGTGTTTTGTTAGCCACTCACGGTAATCATAATCGTTGATAACATCGAAGCCATGCTTAAACACGCCATCGGCGAACATGCCCTTGAGTATGGTTAGGCCAAGATCTGAGGCGATATACAGCCTGCGAAGCTCATCATTAGTCTCTAATTTCTCGGAAAAGCTCTCCTCTAAACGCGCGCGAAAACTGTCGACGGCGGACTCGATAAAGCCTTCATCTTCCTCATCTGGGCTGTGGACGTGTTCATCACATTCGCGACCGATTAACTGATTCAGATGACATTCGATAGAGTCGCCAAGTGATGCCAAGCTCTCTTTTGTGTCCTCTATGGTGTCTTCAATGGAGTCTTCTATCCTGTCTTTAAGGCGTTCAAACCAGTCTTCGCTAAACCAATGTACGGGTTTAGCCGTCTCTTTCTCGGCTTCATCGAGTAGGTCATCCATCTCCTTGAGCCAGCCTCTTATCCAGCTAAAGGCTGCCTTGACCACTTTCCACAGGGTTAAGATCTCCGTACCGTCTCCCGGGAGTCCATCTCTGAGTGGGAACTCTATGGGCCAGCTATCTGAATCTCCGCCAACATCTTCCTGTAGCACTATATAGCTATGGGGCTTGAAGGCATCTAAGAAGGTCGCCAGTGGTGCATCGGCTGGTCGGTCGAGTTCTTCATAGGCTTTGCGCATCAGGCTAAAGGCATTTTGATAAAAACCAAACCAGATATGCAGACCGTGTTCTTCGATTCGCTGGCCTTGCTCGGCGTTACGCCCGCTGGCACCTTTGCCGCCAATGCGCCAACCTAGTTGATAGACATCTATCTCGTAATTGTTCTGCCAACCTGGCTGCTCGGTGAGGCACATGGCCGCCGACATAGCGGCTACTCCGCCGCCGAGTATGGCAATCTTCTCTTTCTTAAGTACCGAGTTATCGACTAATACCTCTCCCTCTGGCACTTCGAAGTCAAAATTGACGTGATAGGGGAGCAGCACATGTTGCTCACCCAATTCGACGCCCAATGCCTCTTTCAATGGGAAGCTGGCATTGTCGTACACTGTGGCTAATAGATCATTTTCCAGCAATGATAACGAATGGACTTTATTCACCTTAGCGGGTGAGGCTGTTATCGCCTGATACACAGCCTTTTCTCCGGCTGAGTCCGGTAATTGCTTGAGAAAAACTTGATCGATAGCGGGTTTGAACAGCAAGCTAAATAGCTGTTCTTCACCTAGTTTGTCGAGTTCAGGAATAAAATCGGTCTGATCTTTAAACAGCTTCCAAGTCTTAGTGATGGCCTCGAATGTGGTGAGCTGGTCTTCCTCTTGTGCTTCACAATCTACCGTTAATAAGGGATGAAATGCCAGTTCCGTCTCGGGAGAGAAGGTTTTGAAGCTCTTTACCGAGAGGCTGAGTTTAGTGAGGGCCTCACCTGGCTTAGGCATCTCATACTCACACATGTATTTGGGGTAACCGAATAGCTCGCGGCCATTGATGAGGGCCATGGCATCATTGACGAAGGTGAATAAGGGATGAAAATACAGATGACTGATGTCATCACTGTCGGCACTTTCTTGCCTGCCAATCATGACCCAAGTGATAATATCCGTTTCCTGAATCCAGCCTTTCTCCCTGTCTTGAGGGTTCGCTGAATAGGCCTTATCGATCCGGGTGAAGCTGGTTAAGATATAAGGTGAAAGCACCTTAAAGTACATCTTGCTACCCGCCACCTGATTAAGGCAAGTATCGATGGATTTTTGTAAGTTTTGCTCTTTCCCTTTCATGAAGAAACCATACATGTCGGCCCTGTTGAGCACGAGTGGCGAGTGCATCAACATGGAGCCAGGGGGATAGATAAAGTCAGGTCGAAGTTGTTCCATGGCCTATTTCCTTTTGTGGCATAGAAGTCGTGAAGCGCATTTGTGATGGGTGTTACTTGGTTGTCTTGAGGATGTTTTCATGTGTTTGCGCAAAGGTAAACGATAAGACTATGAAGATTTTGGGGATTATTCAAATATTTATACAAATAATTAATAGGGAGTAATCGAATCATCAAACTTGGCTAAGGATTTAAGAGAAGCATAAGGCAGGAAAGCACAAGATTAGGTTAACAAAACCATAAGACTGGAGTGGCACAAGATATGTATTATTCCGGTATGATTTTGGGCGGAATCCAACTTGAGTTTTTTAAGTAAGGGCTGCCTTACAGCTATTCAAACTTAGCGGTATTACAGCTTGCTCTGAGCTTAGTAATGCTCGGGTTGTGAATTACCTTGTTGACGCTTTAGATCCAATAACTCTCTGCGCCTGTGTTTATCTCGCTTGCTCTTATGCTTACCTTGACCTTCTTGCTTGTCACTATCACTGTCTATTTGGCTATCCCAGAGTCGATCATCACTATCGTAGAAATTTGACATCTTAATATCCGAATTATTTGTGTTTAATACACTTGGTATAAAGCAGATTCTAGGAAAGGCAGATGACAGGAAGATGACAAGGTTTCGAGTCCTCACTATAAATATTGAAATAGTTACCTATGTTGAAATACAGGAGTCGATAAACCTAGGGCAATAAAAAGACGACCATAAGGTCGTCTCTATATTCTTAGATTTGCTAGTGCTTTTTGGGGGTTAGCTGCTTCTTTTCATTCGAGCGACGAACATGCCATCGGTATCGGCTTGATATGGCAAAATAAGATGCATACTCGCCTCTATACCGGTAAACGGATGTGTGGTGACTTCCAGAGAAAAATCCGTGTGCTTAGCCAAGAAGGCATTGACCACATCTTCATTCTCTAAGGGGGACAGTGAACAGGTGGCATATACCAAGGTGGCCCCGGCTTTAACTGCCTGACTGGAGCGGCTGAGAATATCCAGCTGTAGGCCAGGTTTATCCAGAACCGTTTCAATAGCATCTATCCAGCGCATATCCGGATTACGACGCCAGGTACCTGTGCAACTACAGGGAGCATCGACCAGCACGCCATCGAAGTGATTATGAGCCACGGGCAGATCATCAGACTTCCAGGGAGAAGCTGTGATGCCTTTAAAACCTGCACGTTTAGCGCGCTTGGCTAGTTCTTCTAATGGCTTACGACGCACATCTGAGGCGATGATAGTGCCTGTGGCTTGTTTGTCCTTGGCTAACATCAAAGATCTCAATTGTAGGCTCTTACCGCCTGCACCGCTGCAGGTATCCCACCAGTTATCATTTGGACTTGGGTTACAGACTTGGCCGACAACTTGTGAGCCTAAGTCTTGTATCTCAAGCTCGCCTTCGCGATATAGTGACAGGCCGTTAAGATTGATGCTCTTGTGGCCCAGGCTGATGCTATCACTAAAATACTCACTGGCCGTGGTGGTGATATCTAATTTTGCTAGCTTCTCTATAGCCTCATTAGTTTCGATATTTTGCACTCTGGCCCAGATAGGTGGGCGAGAAGAGAGGGCCTGGACCATAGCCAAGCGCTGCTCGGCATCTTGGATAGGACAAGTCTGCCAGAACCAAGCGGGTACTAAGTCATCTGTGGTGAAAGAGATAGTCGGGAACTGACGAGTGAGCCAATCACATTTTTCCGATACATTTTCTAGAGCAGATCCAGCTTCGAGAGTGAGGTTTTTCCCCTGGCCTGAAAAGCCTGTCCAGGCGGCAATAAACGGCTCCCATGAATGAGATTCCAGACGGGCATTAAGTGTCAGCATGGTGAACCAAGCTTGGGTGCCTGTATTTGCTGTGCTAGTACCAGTACTAGTGGAAAACTTGTTTAACCATCCCCACCAACGAAATAGGGCAAACAAACTCTCACGAATGACACGTCTATCTTTAGAGCCATGCTTCTTATTGACTCTAAAGTACTCACCCACAATGCGATCCGCCGGCTGCTTCTTTGCCATTATCTGAGTAAATAATTGAAGTATGGTATTGGCATAGCTAAGTGCACGCTTTTGCGCCGGAGTCTCGGCGTTCATGGCTTCAAAAGAGGTCGCTTTGATCTCGTTAAGAAATGTCACGATTGAGAGGTGCTCATCAGATGTCGAATCAGATGTTGGTTCAGAATGGCTTATGTTCAAGGCGTCGCCCATGGGTAGTTATCTAGGATGGTATTTATCTGGGCGAATTATAACAGATGTGTGCCTGCTTCGAATCAAGGTGGTTAGATTTTTTAAATCGCTTGTTGGTATTGGTAGTGTGCTTGAAGGTCGAAGCTGTATTGTCATCTATTGCTTGCTCCATTTTCTTCTCAGCTTTAGAATTGCGGGTAAATTCACATCCATTTAGTGAGCTCAAGTGAGTCATAAACTCGGAAAAAAGGCGATTATTGTATCTGTCCTATTGTTAGTTTTAGGATGTGTTTTTCTCTTGCTGGAAAATACTTTCTATCAATATGTTGATGAGAAAGGATTCCTGCATGAAAGCTTGTTTATGCCCTTGGGGTCTTTCAGTGTATGTCTGGGACTAATCATCATCTTGCTGGTCTTTATTGGTAGATTCTTGGTTAAGAAAAAATGTGGTGACCATTGAAGCGGGCAATACCGTTTTAGTGAAGGAAAAGTCATGAGTAAAATTGCTGACTAAAGTTAGTCGAAATAACAAAATAGATAATTTGGATTGATTAATGAAAGACGTACCAACAAGCATCAGCTTCTTTGAAATGCTCAGCCCCTTTGTCGCATCAGGAAAGAAGACCATCACCATTAGGGATGAGTCTGAGTGTCATTATGTGCCGGGTACTCAGGTTGAGGTGTTTACCTTAGAAACCAATATTAAGGTCTGTGATATCGAAATTGAATCGGTAGAGCCTATTCTATTTAGCGAGATCAACGAGTTCCACGCTGAGCAAGAATATCTGCCACTGCCAAAATTGAAGCAGATAATAAGTAAGGTTTACCCAAACACAGAACAACTTTACGTCATCTCCTATAAGCTGGTCTAACTGGGCTAAAGAATCAAAAAATGGCTTATTCAGTCAGCATATTTTTAATCTGTTGGGCCAGTTCCACATAGCTCAAGTCAGATAACGCCGGTGTCACTATGCCTATCTCCTTATTGGGCCAGCTTATTCTTGCACTATTTTTGTGTTTCTTTGTATTGAGCAGGGCAATAAAGGAGCAAGTCTAGGCAATTATCATGTGTTCCTATTGCCTGACAGATACCGGTTAATAAGCCTAATTTAGGTAATTGACAGCGCTGTCACTAGGCGTTAGTGTAAACGGTGTATGATTGATATCCAATTGTTAGCGAGATGTTTACTTGTGTGTAACTGGCTTAGTGTCGGTTTTATCAGGGGGATATCAGAAAAATAAAATAATAATCTAAGGATAAGAATATGGCTGGCGGAACCCCTATGACGAGCTCAGGCTCTCAGTCACAAGATAGTAAGTCTGGAGTTGGCAGTGTGTTTGTCGCCTCTCAATATAAGGGAGCAATGGTGTTACTGGTTGTGCTCTATTTCATAATTGGTTTCACCACAGTATTGAACGATATTCTTATCCCTGTGATGCGGGAGATTCATCAGCTGTCAAACATGGAAGCCATGTTTGTGCAGTCGGCCTTCTTTATCGCATTCGCCATCTGGGCTATTCCCGCAGGCTTAGTGATGGAGAAAATAGGTTACAAGCGCTCTCTAGTCCTGGCATTAGCTATCATGGGCGTCGGCTATCTATTGTTTATTCCCGCCGCTCACTACATGGAATACATGGCAGTCTTGTTTGCGCTCTTCGTTTTGGCTACCGGGGTAGCATTCTTGCAAGTTGCCCTTAATCCTCTTATCGTCAAAGTTGGACCGGATCAGACCGGATCTGCGAGGATGAACTTAGGTGGCAGTTTCAACTCCTTTGCGACGACTATTGGGCCGATTGTTGGCGGCGCGGTGATCTTATCCAGCGTACAAGAGATAGACTTTGCCTCTCATGGTGAATATATTATCGCCAAGGCTGCAGCGGTTCAAATTCCTTATTTGGTGCAAGCCGTGGCTATTATAGGTATCGCGGTACTTATCTATTTCACCCGACTGCCGAAAATAGACAAGGTCAGCACATCCGCGACCGGTAGCCAGGTAAAGGGATCCTTTTTCGACCATAAGCACTTGATGTATGGTGCCGGCGGTATCTTCTGTTATGTGGGCGTCGAAGTCTCTATCGGCTCGATTTTGATGTTGTATCTGGCAACACCTGAGATGGGCGGCCTTGGACACGAACAGGCAGTGCCTCTGCTGGCTTATTACTGGGGCAGTACCATGGTTGGCCGTTTGATTGGCTTCGTGGTGTGTCAGAAGATCCGTACACAATATCTATTGCAGATAGTCACAGTAGCGGCGTTAGCACTTATCCTGTGTAGCTTTATGCCCTTCGCACTGGAAAATACCGTGGCCATTCCCGTATTATTTAGCGACATGGCAGCCATAGAAGTGCCGTTAGCCGCCCTGTTCCTTATTCTGTGTGGTTTGTGTCATTCGGTCATGTGGCCGGCGATTTTCCCCTTATCAATTGCTAACTTAGGCGCGTTCACTCCTAAAGCTTCTGGCCTGCTGTGCACCATGATAGTCGGTGGCGGTATCTTGCCACCACTCCAGGGCTATTTGGCTGACTCTATCGGCTACAAGTGGAGTTTTGTTCTCTGTGCACTTTGTTATGTCTATATTCTTTTCTTTGCCTTTATAGGCTATAAGGCTGGCCAGAGTAATAAGGTGAGTGAAGCCAAGGGTGATCAGCTTTCTATGACTAGCAGCTAAGATTAACTCTGTTACAAGCCAGTGAATAAGAGGTGACTCTAAACCATTACTTCTAATGAAAAACGCAGCCATGAGCTGCGTTTTTTTATGGGCCGATGATAGAGGTTTAATCATGGCTCATTACAGTGAAGGGAAGGCTTCTATATTCAAGGTATCAGAGCAATTACTCGTACCGCTCTCACAGACTTGTACCGAATGACTGCTACCGCCTTTGAGCCCAGTATTTAGGTCATAGTAGTATTCTCCTGCGGTGTCAGCGCCTGATATACCCGTAAGGCCTTGGCTAAGTACTTCATCCAAAACAATATCGACAGTTTGATATTCTTGCCAGTAAAGCTCTATATGTTTAACTCCTTTGTACTTATAACCTGAAGCCGACAAGTTGAAATCACTGGCTGGCTGAGTGGAATGAGTAGCTATATTCGACATTAATGAGTTACCTGCACCGTTAGATGCGTAAACTCGATAGTAAAATAGTGTGTCGGCAGATAGACCTGTGTCGTTATAGCTGGTGGTCTCGGCGGCTAGTGTCTGCACCTGTGTCCAGCTAGTCCCATTTAATGAGCGCTCAATATTGAAGCTGGACTCATCGGTTGAATTATCAAGCCAAGTTAGATTTATCTGGCTTGAAGAGACCGAGCTGGTGCTCAGTCCTGTGGGAGCACTGGGGGGAGTTAGGCTAGAATCTGTTTCCGAGCGAATATAGAGGTTAGCGATAGTAATGCTGTCGAACCAGGTGTTATTGCCGGCACTCTGGTCGCTATCTTCGGCTTTTACTCTGACTTCTCCGCTCACATCTTGGGGCAAGGTAGCGCTGTAATGGCCATTATCACTATTTGAGAGTGTGGCAAAATTGGAGAAAGAGGCTCCATTGTCGACCGAGTAAGACAGTATTATTTGATCGTCGGGTAAGGTGGGTAAATCGGGTGGACTGGACATGCTGGCATCCAGATGTATCTCCACTAAGTTTCCCGATGCTATGCTGAACAACCAGGTATGAGTCAGGTAACTATATCGGTTCTGTTTCTTACCACCGGATTGACGCTCCGTAATTGTCTGACTTGCGTCGCTACCTAAGGCCGAATCTTGGTAGTTGCCATTCACTGAACCTGCGGTAAATATTTCACCATAAGCGATTTGGTTGATAAAGGGAGGTGTCTCGACGTTAATATCTATATATTTTGAATCACTTGCGCCTAAGTTGTCGATGACAGTAAGTGTCGCAGTATAGTTACCAGCTGCACTATAAAGGTGGCTTGGTGTAGCCTGAGTCGAACTCGCTCCATCGCCAAAGTCCCAATCGAAGCTGATACTGCTTTGGGGATCATCATCTTGCGACCCGGTACTGTCGAAAGCAACTTGCAGTGGTGCCTGTCCCGTAAGTGGATCTCCTGCTATGACCGCAATTGGCGCTCGATTTATCACAGACACAGCAATCGAATCTTGGTCACTTAAGCCTGTATTATCTGTGACGGTTAAGCTGGCGGTATATTCCCCTGGGGCCAGGTACTCATGAACCGGATCATCGACAGGATCTGTGGTTGTCATTCCCGTTCCGTCACCGAATAGCCAGTCATAACTCACAATGGTGCCATCATCTTCCGAGCCTGTACTCGTAAATGACACTGATACGGGGGCATAATCTGGCAAATAACTCGGGGCGCCGATATGAGCCGTTGGGCCTTGAAGGTTTGAGACGCTCTGAACCGTTGCGGATATTATGTATTGGCCTAGGCTGCCGTAATCCGGATAGCCTTTATCGAGAGGGTCTCCCTTTCCTACACCATCGATTTTTAAGAAATAGGTTCCTGCGCTGGCGAAGCTACCATTAAGTGATGCAGATAAAACCTCTGAGAGGTTGTCTGTTTGCAGTAAAACACCATTACTATCATAGAGACTGGCCTCTATGTCTAAGTTGGGACTGACGTCATCGGTTTGAACTGAGATGCTGTAGTTACCAAGGTTAGCATCGAACTTGAACATATCTTGATCTGATCCCAGATGAATAATACCAAAGCCATTGAGTTGGTCTGTGGCGCCATTGCTTGTGATAGTCATGGCCGTCACGTCGTTGACAATACTCATATCATCGACATGATCATCAGTCATCAAGGGAGCACCATAGTCTTGAATGAGCTGAATGTCATTTTGAGGCTGATTAGCCAGAGGATAGGTGTTCATGCTCCACTGTACCAACTGCTGATAATAACCCACTCCCATAATTGGCGCCCAACCGGTTGCTCCTGAGCCATGGCCTGTATAGTAGCCAGTTCCATTGGTTTGTCCGTCATGGTTAAGCCCCAGGTTATGACCCGCCTCGTGAGTAATGGCTTCGCCGGCGCCGACTACGCTGGAGTTAAACACGAAGGCTGGCTTGTAGTAATTGGTATTGGCTCCGTAATCATCGAATACCCTAAGATAGGCAAAACCACCACAGCCACAGTTAGAGAAGGTATTTTGGGTTATCACCACTCGAGTACCAAAGAGTAGGTCTTCAAAGGTGTCACGGGCAATGGGATCGATAGCAAGGTCTGCTGGGTTTGTGAGGTCTTCAGTCGTGACATCGACATTGAAGGGGGCAAAATCTTCGGCGACCTGTCGCCACATCAGGTAAATTCTATCTAGCTCGATTTGAGTAAAAGTTTCGGGAACACCTTCTGTATTGTAGGCGGGAGAAACAATGGGGGTGCCATAACTATTGTTCCAAGCCGTTCCTATGGTGGTGTGACCGTCAAAATCCAGCAGTATGCTTCTTGGGGCTCCAGGCTTGCTGTGTAGTTTGAAGGTTTGTTCTTGGTTAAGGGCTGTTTCCGGTGTAGTCAAAGGCTCTGTGATGCTTTGCTCTGTAGGTTCTTCCATTTCTACGTAGAAGATGCGGCCGCGCTTATCTAACCAGACACTGGTGTCTTCTCTTATCATCTTGGCGAGTTGTGCGGTACTCATTCCATACCAGGAGGCAAGATCGGGCAGTTTTGAACCTAATAGCCCTATGGCATGTTCACCGTTAGCGGGCTCAGGCAGTAGAACTGAGGGAAAAGTTCTATGTCCAGCAGAGGATTCAATGCTTTGATTGGCCGATTTTAGCTCGGGGTTGGCTGCGTTAGCATCGACCCCAGATAACCCTATAGCGGATAAGGAAAAACTTAATAGCGCAAGCCTAACGAGTCTATATGAGTAGTCCATTACCGTTCCTTTTTAAGCGACCGATAGTTAAACTAAGTGTAGCAGGGCAGAGAAAAGTGCCAGTAATAAGATTAATCAAGCTACACATGTTCTATGAACTAAATCAGGATTTTTTGTTAACTCAGGTAGCCAAAGAGACACCTTCGGTGGGGGGCTTGAGTCTAGGAACCTGAATTTAGGAACCTGAGTCTAGGAGTCAGAGCCTGGGGAGTCGTGAAGCAAGCAGATATAAGAGCTGGCAGGTTAATAATAGAGCTTGGATTTTGCTAGCGGTTGATAGGTAACGTATTGATTATATTGCTTAAATAAAGCGCAGCCATAAGCTGCGTTTTTATGGGCCTACTTAAATTTTACTGAGTGTCTACTTGTATGCTCATGCCAGAATGACTGCCATTTATCATTATATAATTCCAGCCAACAGCCAGATTGTTGATGGAGATACTCTCGCTGTTATCTGGATTAGCCGAGAGGGCATCGTATTGTGAGGCCGTTGGCCAATTGCTGGCACGGTAATAGAGAGTGGCATCACCAGAGCCGTGCTCGGTGGTTATCTTGGCCGATGTCGCCGCTTCATTATAAAAATAGAAGTAGAGTACACCGCCAGTCCCGGATGTGACACAAACTGGAACACCGCTATCTAAGCTGATGTAATCTATTGGACTTTGAGTGGCGCAGGCATCGGTTATTCCTCCTGGGACTGAGCCGCCCGAGATAGTCGCCGTGGTTGTCGAGCTGGCAGTCGCACCGGCATCATCAGTCACCGAGAGGCTGACTGAATAGGTGCCCTGAGCACTGTAAGTGTGACTGGGGCTGGCTTGGCTACTGCTTGTACCGTCACCGAAACTCCACTGGTATGCCGTGATGTTGCCATCGGGATCATTAGAACCTGCACTGCTGAAGTTTACTCCATTGCCTGTGGTGCCGTTATAGGGGCCATTGATCACAGGAACTGGCGCCGAGTTAGCACCACCGCTAGTGAAGCTGGCCTCTAAGGTTAAATCGGCAAATGCGCTATAGGACTTGATGCTGACATACCAGCGTCCGGCAGAAGGGCTTGGCTCACTGCAGCTCTCGTTGTTGCCACTGGCGTATGGACGACAGTTATAGCTCGAATCTGTGGGCTCTGCGTTGAAACGTGTGTACAGATCTGCATCGCCGCTACCACCGCTGATATTTACCTGTAAGTTACTCGCGCCTGCAGGCAGGTCGATAAAGTAGTGCAGGTACTGACCGGTATTCGCACTGAGTCCATATCTTGGGCTGGCATTGAGGAGTTCATTTCCCCCTGTGCTGCCACCGGTAATATCAGCCGAAGTCGAGGAGCTCGCCGAGCTGCCCTGATTGTCGGTCACTGTGAGTGTGACGGTATAGTTTCCGGGGGCTGTGTAGCTATGGCTCGGATTTGCCAGATTGCTCTGCTTGCCATCTCCAAAATTCCAGCTGTAACTATTGATGTTGCCATCGGGATCGTATGAGCCACCGCTGTTGAAGGTAATGCTTGAGTTGGCTAGGCCCGAATAGGGTCCATTGACTACGGAAATCGGACTCTGGTTAGTGCCTCCGCCACTATTATCTGTACCCGTGGCGACAAGGTTGGCCTGAGTCCAGAGGGTGTTTCGGGCCGCACTATTGATGGCATTGGTCGAGCGAGACACCTGGTTGTAGGTGAAGTTGGCATACTGACTGGAGTAGTTCATAAAGTTTTGCCAGTTTGTAACTTGTCCCATGCAGTTCGCTGCCGAACCTAGGCTGCTGTGGTCCACTTGAGGCGTGTCACACACTTGATCACCTGTGGATGAGCATTTGTTTTCATTCGGTTTTCTACAGCTTCCCTCGAAGGTGTGGATCAAGTTTAGATAATGGCCAAACTCATGGGTTAATACCGAGCGAAAGTTCTCGCTGGTATTCAGGCCAAGATAGGCACCGTTATAGGCGACACGAGCAATACCCGCATTGGACATAGAGGTATCGGGATACCAGGCGACCCCTGAGTTATTGGTAGTGCCATCACAGTAGAGATCATTTTGAATGTAGACATTCATGTACTTGTAGTTGTCCCAATTATCATTGGCGACATTGGTATCACTGTAGTTTCCCGCACCACAGGCATTGGCATGGTAAACAATACCCGAAGTGGCATTGCCATAGGGGTCAATTTTAGCCAGTCTGAACTCGATATTCAGGGTGTCTTTAACTCCGGAAAACTCAGGAATTATCTCATTGAAATCCGAGGTCAAGCCTTGAAAGTCTTCATTGGTTTTTAGCAGGGCATCTATGATGATGGAGTCGTCAACCGACTTGCCATTAAATGAGGTGCCGTAGACATGGAAAACCGTGGGGATAACATAGGTTGGGCTGGTAACCAGTTGAGCCGAGGGAGAGCTGGCCGCCGTCGAGCGGATAGCATGATTATTCCCTAAGGTCATTTGCTCAAGAGATTTAGCCTCCTGTAGTGAACTGGGATTGAGTTTATAGAGCCGCTCCATAGCGGATTCAGTGCCACAACCGACGGGAGCCTGTGGTGTTGCATATACCGATGACATACAGATTGTCATGCCGGTTAAACCTATTACTGTTATTAGTTGTTTTTTTAACATGTTCATATTTCCTATTTATCTAGGACCAGGGTTAATAGAACACTCAAAATTAAAAAATATACTTACAGCAAGATCAAATTACTTATCACGACCGATTAAACAAATACGACTGACCAATAGAAACGGCATTTATAATATTTGAATGAAACTGGTGTTTTTATATTTTATATTGAATTCAAAATCAATATAAAATTAACATATGTTCATGGGATTTGTATTAGGGATAAGTAAAATTATGTTAGGAATCATGGTCGACCTAAGCTCATGCTATTGATCAATAGGTACTAATTCATTGTCGATATAAACAATTGCAAAAACTAGCCATAGAAAATTTTAATTAATGATGTTTTTAAATATCTGAATTCACTTACTAACTGAATCTGGATTAAGTCGATACAGATACCTGTGGCTGGATCAAATTTAAAAGGCAGGAAGGAAAGATATAGAACTCTTGGCAAATTCAGCCCGAGCGCCGCACTTTTGCTGCACTCGGGCTGAGGTCTTTATGGCTTGCAGGTGATCTTTATTTCAATACCTTGTACAAACTGATGCGCTCGCCGCGATAATAACCGGTTAGTTTCACCTGTTGCACCTGGGCCGCCGTGGTGGCATTGGTTGGTAACCACTCGATATCTATATCCTCAAACTGACGGCTAATAGCTTGGCTCTCGCCGTTAGTGCTTAACACATGCGCTAAGGTCGTGGAGTGCAGGCCTGCTTGGGAATTATTTAGCCAGAGAGTCACCAGATCCCGTGAGAGCATCTGATAGCCGACCTTTATCGATGAGCCAACAAGATTAGCGAATTGAATATAATCTATGGCCCCATAGCGAGAGATGATGATCTTGTCTGTGAGCATGCTCATGCCGTATGGATTGGCCTTATCATAGGGCATCGACTTGATGATTTTCCGCTCGGCATTATCGAGTAGATAGACACGGTTAGCCGTCAGTACCGAACTGTATCTTCCTTCGGGATCTGACACTAGACGCTTGACTCTACTGTCGAGTTCCAGGCTGGCGATAGGCTGATATGAGGAGCGTGTATCGAGCCAAGATACACGAGTTGTACCATCGCTTATCAGGAGCTCGCGATCATCATTGACGAAGCAGGCGTCATAAATATCCGCATTATCGATATAGTGCTTTGGGGCCAGAGTCTCGCTATCTAAGATCATGCTTTGACCATAGCTGCCTTGAGTGACCAAAAGCTCAGATTCCTGTTTACTGAGTACCAGGCCTGGCGTGGCGGTATTCAGGTTATAGACCTGACTGCTTGCCACTAAGGTTTCGCTGTCCAACAACTTCAGCTCTGAGGTATATCCCGAACCATTGGTGAATACTGCAACCACTCGTTTCTTGCTGTAAATAGGAGTTAACCAATTGATATGGTTGTTGAAACATTCAGCTTCAGATACCGGGAGAACTGGCTTCTCGATCACTATGGGACCCGTCCCCGATGCGCCGCTATAGCTGTCGATAACAAATTGTTTCTTCATGCCTGTGGGGCTGGTGGATTTAGTGCTCTTGCCTATCTCAGACAGATAGATGCCGTTATCCCCGGAGGCGTTACAAGTATTGCTGATTGAATTATCGCCGTAGGGGGTTGGCTGATAAATTAAATAGGCTTGTTTATTACTCAGGCCCTGAGCGGCAAACGTAAGGCTGGAGGTGACTTGAGTATTACCCGGGTCAGTACAGATACCATATTCACAATGATCATCATCATCGTCATCATCATGGTCGTCATCGTCATCGTCATCATCATGATCTGAGTCCTTGAGCAAAGCGCTTCTCTGAGGAGAAGCCAGTGTCGAGGTGGCGGGAAACGATGAATATGCGCCTGTGCCGGTATTGATCTGTAGCAGCTTGTCGTCTGAAGTTAGTGCCAACAAGAGACCTGTGTTCTCATTCATGGTGATCGATTTTGGCGATACCAGTGAACTGAGTGGATATGAGCCAGACAAGAGATACTGATTATTTAAATTCACGAAGCTGGCATCAAGATCTGTTTGGCTGAGTAATGCCCTTATATCAAATGTTCTATTTGTCACCATTTTATCCACGGCTGCGGCTATTTTTAAATAGTCTGAATCACCGGATAATGAGATGGCATGTCGGAAAGAAGCTATTAATTGTGCAGTTTCATGTTCGGGTCCGTGAATAACATCTAGGTCGACGAAATTAATATTATATTTATCCCCGAATATCTTCTGTAAATACACTTTTGCCAGATCTGAGTTTCCCGAAACGATAGGGTTAAATTGCACCTCGTTTTGGATCAGAGTCGTAAATGGACTGACGAGTTTAGCCTCACTATTGGCGGTGAGAAAGTAGCCATTCGAGTCGATCAAAAATGGCCCAGTCCCACTCGCCGTCAGGCTTTCAAGATTGGTGACGCTCTGTTCAAGAACGCCGCATTTCCCATTAAGATCCACATCCTGGCAAACGGGCATTTCTCCATAGAGATAATGATTTTCACCTTGGGTACTTGTACCGTCATCCTCGCCGCCGCAAGCCGTCATCAAGGTACAACTGGCAATCAACAAAGCAATTTTAGATATTTTTAAACATTCGCTCATAATATTAACATCGTCATATATCGAAATAAAAGATCGTTAAGCGCCGAAAAAGCAGTCGATCTAATCAAAGTGGCGTAAATTAACAGAATAAAACGCCAAATGATATTGATAATGGATCTCATTCACATTATTATTCGCCGAAAATGTAAAGCCAATGTTATTTGGTTGAAAAATAATCTGCGTAAGGGTCTATTTCAATGGTGTTCAGAAGTCAGCCATCATCTTTGGCGATAACATTCGTTTTAACGTCTTTCTTAGTCGCCTGTGGCGGCTCGGAGCCAGACAGTAAACTTGTATCGACGGTGGATCCCGTGATCCCGAAAAATACTTTGACGGGTGTGGCGCTGGACGGCTATTTGAAAGATGCCCGGGTGTGTATCGATCTCAACCGCAACTTGTATTGTGACAGCCATGATGGTGAAAGCGTACTGACCGGAGCGAGCGGTGAATATACCTTGGCGGTAACCGACATAAACTTGAGTCGTTACTCTGTGATTGTCGAGGCTATCCCTAATCAGACCATAGACATGGATCATCCCCATAAGAAAATCGACAAGGCATTCGTGCTGTCAGCCCCGGCGACTCAAGCCGCACTGGTGACACCATTTACCAGCCTGATCAGCACAATAGCCGAACAGAGAGGCACAAATTTTGAGACGGCTAAGCAAGTGCTGGCGCAATTGCTGGCTATAGATGCAGATATCTTGATGTCAGATTATCTTGCTGGTCAGGAAAGGACAGATAAGGAATTACACCTGCTGGCTCAGGGCCTGACCAAGATCATGCAGGCCGGTGAGCAGGCCTCGGTGGAGAAGGGGATTGGCAGAATCATAGCTCGTCAGGGCACCAGAGCCAAAATGGTCTTGCTGGATCTCTCCGGGCTTAAAAGTCGGACAGATAAATTGGTGGGAACCAATAACCCTCAGGCCATGGATGAAATTGTTCGTGAGCATGTTGCGGACGTGCTGCTGTCACCAAATGAGATCTTAAATAATCGGGTGGTTATCATACCTAAGGCGCCTAAGTCTGGCGTGGTCAATGATGAATCCGACACGTTTTCATGGAGCTGGGTAGGTCATTTCACCCATATAAATGATTATGAATATTCACTCGATAGCGGTAAAACTTGGCAAGCGGCTAGTGCCATGCCCCTCTATGTTGGCTTAGATGCCTATGGGGTTGGCGAGATTCAAGTTAGGATCCGCGCCGATGAAAATCTAGGTCGTCAGGCAGGCTTACCTGTGCTGTCAGACAAGGTATTTACTCGAGTACTTACGCCCTCGGCGCCAGCTAGCCTGATAATCAATGATGCGACTAATAGTTTCGACTGGCAGTTGGTTCCTGAGCACACAGATTATGCCTCCTATGAATACTCACTGAATAGGGGAGTCAATTGGCAGCCGATAACGGCTAAGCCTCAGCTGGTTGAGGATCTCGCTATCGCCGCAGGTGCTGTGCAGCTAAGGTTAATCGCGGGAGCCAGCCTCAATAGTCCGGCCGGTCATATCATCTCTTCGATGAGCCCGTTCACTGTGACTCCAGCTCGCCCCACAGCGCCAACTGTTCTCACAGTCAATGATGACCATGACAGCTTTAGTTGGCAGCCATTGGCGGCATTTCCCCTGGTGGCTGACTATGAGATTTATTTGGACGCCTCTTGGCGTCAGGCGAGCAGTAATCCAGAGTTCGTCGGTAATAGAGAATATCCAGCTAACACCATAAAAATACGTGTGCCAGCGAATGCCAGCAATGGTATGCCTGCAGGTATTTCTGCTGTGATAACTCAAGGGTTCACCCAAGAGTTAGGCAAGCCTGTAGCGGCGCTTAATGGTGTCGTAGATGACATTGCAGACAGCTTCGATTGGGCTTATGTGCCGGGCTTTGAATCCGCGGCACATTATGAGATCTCAACCGATGCAGGGCAAACCTGGGGTGGGGTCAATACTAAACCTGCGGTGATCGACGATGGTGAGTTTGCCATTGGTCAGGTTTGTGTACGAGTCATGGCCAATGCCGTTGGCAATCATGTAACGGGATCAATACTCTGCTCTGAGGCCGCCTTTACACTTAAACCTGTTACTCCCAGCGCGCCTACTCAACCGGTTAGCGATGATGCTCTCGATACCTTAGGTTGGCAATGGACATCTGGGTTTGAGCAAGTCACGGCCTATGAAATCAAGACGCCGGCTCAGGACTGGAAAACAGCCAATGCTAATCCCTATCAGTTGTTGCTTGATAATGTTTATCAGGCCGGTGAAGTTCAGGTCCGGGTGAAGGGAGATGCCTTAACGGGCCGAGATCCCGGTTTACCCTTGGTCAATGTCTTGGGCTATACGGTCAAGCCATCTCAGCCAGATGCACCGATAAACCCACTGCAGGACGATAATCTTAACAGTTTCGATTGGCAGACTGTAATGGAATTCCCCCGCCCGAGTGACTATGAGTTTTCTGTCAATGGCGGCACTAGTTGGTTGCTTGTCAGTGAGAAGCCCTTGCTGCTGGGGGATGTCAGTCTCGCTGCCGGCCAGGTTCAGGTTCGCGTCAAAGCTAATGCGCTTAATGGTATGCCTGCGGGTAAGGCACTTGTCAGTACCGCAGATTTTATCGCTGGGGTACAAGCCGAAGCACCTAGCAATCCTCAAATTGTCAATGTCAGCGGTGGCACAATCACCAATGGCCTCTCGTGGAACTGGGTTCCAGGCTTTAGCCAGGCCTCACATTATGAATATAGCCAAGATGCTGGTCTGAGCTGGACTGGTGTAAGCAGTAACCCGCAACACATGGGTCCACAGGCCTATGCAAAAGATCAGTTACAGATCCGAGTACGTGGCAACGCCAAGACCGGAGAAGTTAATCCGCCAGGAAAAACCATGGATGCCACAGGTGCCAGCGGAGATTTTGTCGCCATGGAATTTGTCCCCATGCTGTCAGTTGGGAAGGTGGTGACGATTTCCGAGTCTTACAATGGCAGTAATCAATATCGTTTCGATACCAACCAAGTGTGCTGGGCACAGTTTGATGCCAATGGCGAGGGCGAGCCCAGCTATTGGGAAAATCTAAGAAGCTATATAGACAGGGCAGAGCTTGTGGACGAACTGGCCGCTATTAATCTTAATTCGGTTTGTGGCCTAAGTGGATGGGACGCCGCCCCTGAGTCACTGGTGATGGCATCGACAGGCATAAGCAGTTCGGGCAGTCGTAAGCCTGTGAACATGAGTAAAGGCAATGGCTCTTTCTGGGCTAAGTCAGGTTCAGATTATGTGGTTTATAACTCTGGTGCTATCACGACGCCAGGCACCATGGGCTCACAATATTACCCTTATTGGAAAATGGCACAGACCAGTGAGGTGATGGCGCAACTATTAGTTATTAGCAGTGATGCCGTGACTCGGGTGAATAGCTTAGAGACCAGAGAAATCAGCTTAAATGCCAGCTTGCTAACCGAGATGGCTAAAGCTGCTCCTGTGCTGAATGATGTGGAGAAGATTCAGCTGGATATACAAGCCTTGAACGTAGAGGCGATGGCACTGACAACTGAGCTCGATGAAGCATATGTGGCATATGGACTCTATGTGGATCTGATCATAAAAAATCGTCCCACTACGACGAGTGCAAACCTGGCAGAATTACAATCTAACTTGGCTGAACTGCAGGCGCAGAAGACGGCGTCTAGCCTGCTACTGAACCGAACTCAGGCTTCGATAAAGGCGCTTAATGCCCTTAATTATCTGTTGGTTTTGGCAACCAATCTGCACGATGTGACCGACAAGGTGAACTCCATAGCCGGAGACAATGGTCAGGTATTGCACGGCGCGGCACTTGAGCTGTATCAAGCTATTCATCAGTTACAGCTGAGCCTGAAAGATTTCCATGTGATCCATATGGAGTTAACCCAAGCGGTTGACTCTGGAGGGCTCAGTGATGCCATCAATACTGAGCTCAATATCTTGCTTGCACGCTTAAATTCACTCGAGTCCGGCGCAGATGTGACATGGGCGCAAACGACAGCAATGCAGGCCTTAACACGCGCTAAGAGCGAGGGTTATACCGTGCCCGTGGCTGATGCCGTGATCGGCACCCATTTCAGTAAGCTGGATATTAACGGTGACTATTTGCCGAGCAATACCAGCTTCGCCCAAGGCTGGCGTTGTGTATCTGACAATCGATTTGCTAATTATTCTAGGATCTGGACCTTGCTGGGTGATGGTTTGCCAGGGGGCTTAGATAACTTGCCATTCGATGATGGCACTAATACAGAGTCGAACGTAATGGGCACCAGTGGACTATTGCAACGCCGCAATGATGCCAACTACTGCGGGCATAGCGATTGGCAGGTACCAGGCCTGACCCAGACAGAAACCTTAGCCACCTCAGGTAGCAGTTATTCTAGAACCATAGACACCAGTGTGTTTCCCCATCATCTGGCCTTAACCGATGAATATGATAAGTACAGCGGCGGCAAACGTTTCTTTTATTGGCTAAGTAAGGCCCATGCCAGTGACGGAGCCAAGCAGCAGGCTTTCACCTTTAAAACCGCTAACAATTATGGCTCCAGCAAGGATTTTTTCGACAAATCTGTTGCTGAGCTCGATGGCAAGATTTTTATCAGCCGCTTTGTCAGTGAAATATCTCCCTATGAATTGATCGATATGAATGGCTCGGTGACCTTGGTGTTGGCTGATGCCAAGTGCGCTCGAGACAAGACTAGTGGCAATTACTGGCAGTTATTCGATGATAAAGGCGGTGCAAGGTTTAAAAAATTCAATGATCTTGCAGGGATTCTTGATGAGGTTAATACCGCTTCACTGTGCGGTCTGACCACATGGGCAATACCAAGCTTCGCTGAAGTAAATACTCTTTATCCATATGATAAATCAGTATTTATCAATAATGAAGTGAGTGCTAATTACAATAAACTAGCCTGTTATGTTTCATCGGATGAATCAAGTTTAGGTTATTCCGGCAAAAGAAAGAGATGCCTAAAACTAGATGGAAGCGAGACATATGTGACCTATGAGGGGGGCTATAACACCATTTCCTCTCTGTATCGCTTACGCGGCAAATAACTAGGGTATATCGAATATTAATTCAAGCCCATTAACACCATAGGAATAAAAAATATGATGAACACTATGAAGAAAAAACAGCGCGGCGCAGCCGCAATTGAATATGCAATATTGGCGGCAGCCATGTCTCTTATTATGTTTAGTTTCTTGGGCCAAGATGGCAAGTTGACTAAGGCCATAGATGCAGCCTACGAGACCATAGTTTCCAAGCTGGAAACGATTCAGGATGATTCATAAGTTTAATCTTTAAATAGATGGAACAGCTCCATCTTCTCTAAATAGAAATACTCATAATGACAGTAAAACGTTTAATGTATTTCTCGGTTTTTATATCTCTGGCTGGCCTTATAGGCCTATACCTGAGTATTTCTGCGCCCCAGAAGCAGATAAATATAAAAACTGAGAATGTAAGACACGAAATTCTCGTGGCTAAGCAGCTAATTAAATCCGGCCAGCGATTCAGTGCTTCTTTATTCGAATGGCAAGCTTTGAATGAAGATCAACTGACCAACTTAGTGGATTACATAGATAGGGATAAGTTCGACATCCTCAAGTTCAATGACTCAGTGCTTGTGAGCTCGTTTACTGCGGGACATATCATGAGTCTGTCGGACTTTCTTAAGCCTGAGGAGGGCGGCTTCTTGTCTGTGTCTCTTCGTCCCGGATATCGAGCGGTTTCTGTGCCTGTGGATCAGGTGACAGCAAACTCAGGCTTAGTGGGCCCAGGGGATTTTGTCGATGTCTTATTATTAGCCTCTCAGGAGCAGGAGCTTCGCACCCGAGGTAATGATACTCAGAGTTTGTATGTGAAAACCATAGCGAGGAATGTTCGTGTTCTTGCCTTCAATCATGCGGTCAAAGTCGAACAATATATAGCGGCGCAGAAGGAGTATAAAGGCTTTATTCCCGATGACAGTGCGGTGACATTAGAAGTATTGCCAAAGCAGGCCAACAGAATAATTTTAGCCAATCAGTTAGGCATATTGACGCTAGTGTTGCGTAGTAATAATGACTCAGTTGATGAAGCCAATAGCCAAGACCAAATAAATATCGCCGATATATTTCCCGATATTAAACGTGTCCAACCTAATATCGGCTTAGTTGAATTCAGAGCCGATGAAAAGCGTGTACTAAATAAAACTGGGGACAAGAGTGATTAAAGTAATTATTTCCTTTGTGTGTGTCTTGTTATTTTGTGGGGCATCACAAGCTGATTCATTAAATATGACCTTAGCCGTGACCTTAAATAAAGCAGAATTGGTGCAACTGCCTAAAACGGCCAAATCAATTTTTATATCCAGTAATACCATCGCCGATTATCAGGCATTGACCAATACCAAGATCATGGTATTTGGTAAGCGTGCCGGCACCACCTCCCTTTACGTACTCGATGCCGATGAGAATGTCATCTATTCGGCAAGCGTTAAGGTCAGTCACAACGTCACTGAGCTCAACGGCTTGATCCGCAGTGAGTTCCCTGACGCCTTAGTCAGCGCCGAATCTATCGCAGGAAAACTTTTTCTCAAGGGCCGGGTGCCGACACCAACCATGGCGGAGAAGATAGTTCGTCTGTCTGAAGGTTATGTCTCCCAACCTCAGTCCTCGAAAGGCAAGCAGCAGGGCGGGAAATCATCGGGTCAGGCAAAAGGCTCTAAGCAACAAGGTCAAAATGGCGGCGGGCAAGAGTCTCAATCGGGTACAGGCAGTAAAGGTGAGCTGATCAATCAGCTGGAGATCACCATGTCGACTCAGGTCAACCTGAGAGTGAGGATCGCCGAGGTATCACGCAATGTATCAAATAAACTCGGTATTAAGTGGGGCTCCCAGGGATTTGGCACCGGCAAGTTCGCCTTCAGCGATGGTCTTGGTTTTAGCAAGCTTTCGGTCATGGTCGACGCGTTAGCGACCAATGGCATGATAACTGTGTTAGCCGAGCCAAACCTGACGGCTATAAGTGGTGAGAAGGCTTCCTTCTTGGTGGGTGGAGAGGTGCCCATTCCCCTGATTTATGGCGATACCGTCAGCATAGAATACAAGCCCTTCGGTGTGCGTTTGGATTTTAAACCTACCGTCTTGAGTCCCAATCGCATCAGCCTGCAGATAGAGCCTGAGGTCAGCACCATATCTCAAAGCACCAATGTGGTGATGGGAGACTCATCATTTCCGGTATTTATGACTCGTAAAGCATCGACCACCATAGAGCTGGCCAGTGGCCAGAGTTTCGCTCTCGGCGGCCTATTGCAATCCACCGACATTGAGCAGATGCAAAAGATGCCTTGGATTGGCGATATCCCCATTCTCGGAGCCTTATTCCGCTCCAATGAGTTTAAGCGTGAAGAGACTGAGCTGATCATCATAGCCACTGTCTATCTGGTCGAACCCACACGTGGAGATTCATTGCCTCTACCGACAGATGGGCTCATTCCTATGAGCGATGTGGAGCGTCTGTTGGCTTGGCCCCGTAGTGGAGTGAACCCCTCGACAGATACGCAAGTTAACCCGAACGATAATCGTCAGCTGCGTCTGCTTGGCGACAACGGATTTTATTACTGAGGTGAGTCATGCGCTTAATTATTTTATTACTGCTTAGCAGTCTGCTTTTTGCTTGCTCCGGCGATCCCATACAACGTCAGCCCAATATCGCTATCGAAGCGGTGACCCATGTATTTTCTCTGCGGTTACTCGCAGAGACACTCGATGGCGAAGATAGGGCGGCATTGGAAGAGTTTCTACTGCGCAGGGGCGATCCTGCCAACCTCAGGGTTCGTATCGAAACGCATTCTTTACGGGGAGAGAAGGTGCTGACTTCTGTACGTGACTTGATGCACCTTAGAAACATATATCCCTCGCAGATACGGACACTTAAGAGGGAGTCTGCTAGCACCTCTGAAGATCTGACTCTGGTGGTCGAGTCATATCGCACCTTAGTTCGCCATTGTGATGCGGGCAAAGAGCCTAAGACTATTCTCAATAGTTTTAAACGTTCGGCCAACTTTGGCTGCGCCAATGCCAGTGCCTTAGCTCAGATGGTGGCCAATCCGCGCGATCTCGTCGTGGGCGAGACCTTGTCTGCGACCGAGGGCCGCAAGGCTGTGTCGACGCTGGATGCATATTATGCCCAACCCAATGCCCCATTGAGAGAGTCTTCACCAATCTCAGGTGCACTATCTGGCGGTTCAGGTAACTAATTCAGGTAACTAATTATGACTATATCGACTAAAAACACTGGAGTCTTCAGCTCATTATCATCAGATGCGCTATCTGGCGGTTCAGGTAATTAATTCAGGTAACTAATTATGACTATATCGACTAAAAACACTGGAGTCATGAGCTCATTATCTCCGGCGTCTTATCCGGTGTTCACGAAACTATTTATGCTATCTCTCAACATGAGTTTAAAGGCCTACTCTAGATGACTTCAAGTATTTACAAAATTCAAGAAACTGGCTCTCAGACCGATTATTCACAATATCGGGTCGCATCGGGGGAGCTGGGTAAACGTATCTTAGTTGCCAGCGCCAAAGGCGGAGCGGGTAGCACCTGTATCGCCGCGAATCTTGCCTGGGTGTTATCACAGCAACTCGACAAGCGGGTCGCCTGCGCCGATCTGGATTTTGTCAGTGGCGACTTAGATCTACATCTCAATATCAGTGCCAATAATAGGCTCACCGAGATGTTGCAGTATCCCGAGCGTCTGGAACCCATAGTGTTCGAGCGTAGCGGAGTGAAGGCCGCGGAGAAACTGCATGTTTTTACTGGCTATAGTCAGCAGTTGGCCCAAGAGTTTTGGCCCGACTCGGCGGCCTTTGAAGCAACGTCACAATTTTGTCAGCAACAGACTGATTATCTGATCTGGGATATACCGTCTTTCTGTCTGCGTGACAGTGTTGGTTTCGAGGCTATTTGTAGCGCAGACATTCGCATCGTCATCATAGAGCCGACTTTGGCTTCAATCCGTCATACCAATCAATTATTGACTCAGCTGGCGACAGATCATGATCAACAAACGATTCTGATCCTCAATCATACTAAGCCAGAGAAGGCCTCATTGATCTCCTTAGCCGATGTTAATCAAGCTCTGGGTCAGAGTGTCGATCTGGTGATCCCTTTTAGCCCAGAGAAGATGTTATCCAGTGCGACATTGGGAAGCCATGTCGCCGATGATAACGGCCGACTCGGTAGGGTGTTTAAGCAACTCGCTGCCAGAGTGACAGGTGAACAGCTTGCTCCTACTAGCCGCTTGAAACTTTGGTTCAGGAGAGCTTGATGTTCGGACGAAAAACATCGGCTCATCAGAGCCTGTCGCCTCGCACTGGTTCGGTAGCTATGAGTGAGTCGGTCAAAGACTCGGAGCGCCAGCAGAGTCGATTTACATTGATCCACAGTGAGGTGATGCTCGCCATCGAACCTGCGGTAGTGGTGCAACTCTCCCGTGAAGAGCTTGAGACTCGAACTTTCGAGGCGGTGGGCGATATAGCCCAGCGTCATCAACTGCCCATGGGAGGCCAGGAGCAGAAGCAGATCATGCTGCGCCTGGTGGACGAGATGTTAGGCCTAGGACCCCTGCAGGTGTTGATCGATGATCCCGATATTACCGATATTATGGTCAACGGCTACAAGGAAGTGTTTATCGAGCATAAAGGTAAGCTCAAATCGGCGGAGATAAGCTTTCGTGATGAGGAGCATGTGCTCAATCTGGCTCGGCGTATCGTGAGCCGCATCGGTCGCAGGATTGACGAGACTAACCCTATGGTCGATGCCCGCTTGCCAGATGGTAGCCGGGTTAACGTGCTCATTCCCCCTCTGGCCCTGGATGGCACCTGTATTTCGATTCGTAAATTCAGCCATAACAAGCGCAGCTTGAGTCAGCTAGCCGAACTTGGGGCTATGTCGGCGGATATGGTGACCTTGCTGGATATCATAGCCCGCTGCCGGGTGAATGTGTTGATCTCCGGCGGCACGGGTGCGGGTAAGACTACCTTGCTCAATGCCATGTCGTTTGGTTTCTCCCCCGAGGAGCGGATCATTACCATAGAAGACGCGGCAGAATTAAAACTGGCACAGCCCCATGTCATACGTATCGAGACGCGCCCAGCCAGTTCCGAAGGTCTGGAGGCCGTCGATCAGCGTCGTTTGTTGAAGAACGCCCTGCGTATGCGTCCGGATCGCATCATCCTCGGTGAGGTGCGTGGCGCCGAAGCATTTGACATGATGCAGGCGATGAACACTGGCCATGATGGTTCCATGTGTACCTTGCACGCCAACTCGCCGTCCGATGCGCTGATCCGTCTGGAAAACATGTTGTTGATGGCGGAAGTCAACCTGCCTCCAGCGGCCCTGCGTCGTCAGGTCGCCTCAACCATAGATATCATAGTGCAGATAGAAAGAATGCGGGATGGTCGACGCCGGGTGACCCATATCACCGAACTGGTTGGCCTGGAAGGAGATCAATATCTTACCCATGATCTGTTTCGCTTCGATTATCAGGGACAGGACAGTCAAGGCAATGTATTGGGGCAATTCTTGTGTGCACACAAGGTGCCTAAATTTATCGAGAAAGCCAGATACTACCAGCTAGATTCCAGGCTCAAGCAAGTGATGGGAGTGAATTGATGTTTGCTCTGTGTGCCATTCTTCTCCTGGGATTGAGCCTGATGGTCAGTGCTGTCTCCTCTTGGTATTACATTGGCCAGCGTCGTCAGACTCGAAGGCGTCTGTTGAGTGTGACTAAGGCTAAGACACAGGATAAATCTGTGTCTAAGTCACTCTTTGGTTGGGAACAGGAAGTGAGTCCTTGGCTGCGTTGGCTCAGAAGGCTGGAGTCTCGTATCGATAACCTATTCGGGCTCAAGGGGAAAAGCTTACTTTATATGGGGCTGATGGCGTCGGCTATCACCAGCTGGTTCATGAGTGGTTTCCTGCCTACTTATGTGCGCCTGACTTTGGTGTTATTGGTGCCGACTATGGGCTTCTTAGGCTTCTTTTGGTTGATGCGTTCTATGCAGATGAAGCAGTTCGATCACGCCTTTCCACAGGTGCTGGGTCAGATCTCCCGCGCCGTGGCGGCCGGCATCTCAGTGCCCCAGGCTATAGCCCAGGTATCTGAGTATCAGCAAGGTTTCCTAGGTCGTGAATTTGAGCTTATCCGTGACAGGTTAGCCATAGGCATAAGCCTAAAACAGACTTTGGAACAGGCTTGTTATCGTTTGCCCTATGCCAGTTTTCATTTCTTCACCGTGGCACTCATCTTAAATCAGGAGAACGGTGGTCAACTGAGGGAAGTGCTCCATAGCCTGGGCCGAACCTTGCACGATAATGGCGCGATCAAGATGAAAATTAAGAGTCTGACTGCAGAGCCAAGAATGACGGCGCTGATCTTAGCCAGCTTACCTTTAATTCTGATTAGTATCATGTTCTTCAAAAATCCTACCTCCTTCGCCGTGCTTACAAACACGCAAACTGGGCACCATGTTTTGGTGTATGTGGTGTCCAGCATAGCCCTGGGACTTGGCATCATCAATATGCTGACTAAGGTGCGCCCATGATGACTTTATCCTTATGGGTGTCGTTTATGTTATTGCTCGCCGGGGGCACCTTAGCCTTGCTCTGCAGTGTTAAGGCACGGCAGAGGGATGGGGTAGTTGCGCGTTTACAGCTTGTGGAACGGGGGGCTATAGCGTTTTCCAAGCCCCAGAACAATAACAATAACCAGCTCAAATCTAAGATCAGGGTCAGCGATGATATCAAGGCCTTGTTGCTCAGAGCTGGATTCTATTCTGACCATGCTGCCAGCCTCTTTGTGGTGGCCAAGTTATTGGTGGCGATAAGCTGTTTCATTGGCTGGATGGCATATTCAGGCTTCAGTCTCGACAAGATTATCTTGGCAAAAGGTGTGGTTTTTGCCGTTATCGGCGGGATCGGAGTGGAGCATTGGGTCAAATTCAGGGCGCGGCTTGTCTCTTCTCGTATTGCCGGCGCGACCCCAGATGCACTGGATCTTATGGTGGTGTGTGTCGAGTCAGGCCTTACTCTGGAGGCGGTATTTGGCCGGGTAGGTCAAGAGATGGTGAACTTCTCTCCCGAGCTGTCCCGTGAGTGGTTGATCACCGAAGCCGAACTGCGTCTGCTCGATTCCCGTCCCCAGGCATTAAAAAATCTGGCCCTTCGTACTGGCATCATAGAGATTGAAAATATGGTTATCGCCCTGTCTCAGGCGGAAAAGTACGGCAGTCCCATCGCTAAGAGCATGCGCCTTATCGCCTCGGATAGCCGCCAGCACCAGTATCTGGCGTTGGAAGAAAAGGTCGGCAAGATCCCCGCCAAGATGTCCATGCCACTCGTGGTATTGGTCATGATACCTGTGGTCGTCCTTATCGTGGCGCCGACAATCATTGAACTTATGACATCCATAGGTGAACTATGAAATATTTAATTTTAACTGCTCATGCTATCTACGGCTCATCAACTGAGCCGTTCAAGGTCAATGAAGCTCTTAATACCTGTTCGATAGGTGAACTATGAAGCGTTTAATATTTTTATTCCTGCTAAGCCAGCTTATGGCCTGTGGGTCCTCTGGCTCAGTTTCACTCTCAGCCGAGCAGCTAAAGGTCAATGATCGCCTGCTGGCCGAAGTGGCAATGACGAATGGCCGGCCCGGGAGTGCCATAGAGATCTATCAAGCATTGTTAGGGCAAGCTCCTCAAGATGTAGAGCTGCTCTATCTGCTGGGAAGTGCCTATAACCTGAGCGGTGAGTATGAGGTGGCATTGCATCAACTTAACAAGGCGAGTCGAATCAACCGCGAGGCTGGCTATGCTAGCCGGGGAGAGATCCAGCGAGAGATTGGCCGGGCTCAGCTTGCCTCAGGTGATACGCCCCAGGCTTTGATTTCCCTGGAGCTGGCAAGCTCTTTGTTACCCGGTGACGCTGTGACCCATAACAGCTTGGGTGTGTGTTATGCCCTGCATCAGGATTACCAAGAGGCTAGAGGCGCGTTTCAGGCGGCGCTTAATATCGACCCCAGCAGTCTGGAATATCGCAATAACTTAGCCCTGGCCTGGATACTCGATGACAAGCCACAGCTGGGCATAGATGTTATCTATCCTACATATTTGCGGGGTAAAAGCACGGCCAAGGTGCGTCAAAATTTGGCCTTGGCCTTCGCGATGAAAGGCGATTTAGAGGCGGCCAAGGCCATAGCCAGACAGGATCTGACTAAGGCGGAGCTAGAGCGTAATCTGGATTTCTATGGTCAATGGCAAGGAAAGGGACAGTGAAGTCGAAGCAAGAGGGGAGCCAAACTTTGGAATTCACCCTGACCATGCTGCCTTTCTTCATCCTATTACTCTTGGTGGTCGAGCTATGCCGTTTCATGTTGACGGCAAATCTGCTCGATGCGGCCCTGTCTACGGCGGCCAGACAGGTGGTCAGGATGAATGCTAAGCAAGATATTCTGCAGTTGTTGAGACAAGAGATCGACGAGCAGGATTGGCCACTATTTAACAATGGCAAAATGCAACTTGAGGGTCGTTATTATGAGGATCTTGAGGCCTTAGTCCTGAACCAATACGATTCAGATTATAGGGGGCAGATGTACGGTGAATATCGGCTTACTTATGACTATCAGATGTTATTTATTGAAGGTATGGGTGATGCCAGCGGCATCAATAAGTTTGAGCGAACCGTGTTGGTGGCCCATGAGAGGCGTTAATTTCATGGGTAAATATCAGCAGGGGATCAGTGTTATCACCTTGCCAGTGATCGTCTTAGTGATGGCGGCTCTGGTCCTATTTGTGTTTAGCGTTAATCATGCTCTGCTGACTAAGGCCAAGTTGGACCGCTTGTCCTATTCACTGGTGACTGTGGTCAGTGTCGAGCCCTTGAAGCAGCCATGGGTGACAGATAAGCAGGCGATCACCCAGAAGTTAGCCGATGATCTACTGATACTAGCTAAGCGCCACTTAGACGGCATCAGCAGTGATGGTGATTCCCAAGTCGGTATCGAGCTGGAGCAGCTTAAGTTTCTGGGAGAGAAAAATAGCGAACACTGGTATGGCTTTCAGTCTGGCAGCGAATGTCAGGGTCATACCAGGTTAACGGGTCTGGCCGACTTATCGCCTAAGGGCGGTGTGGAGGGATTCAATTTAGGCAAGCGCGCAGAGCTGTTTCAGGTGACCGTGTGTCTTACAGACGTTAAATCTGTCAATGGCGTGCTGGGAATCGTGAATTTTGACGATTTCACCCGTGATTATTATAAGAGCTCTTCTTTGCTGATCGGGAGGCACTATGAATAAATCATTAAACCAGTATCGCCAACGTGGGGATATCTCCCTGATGTTTGTGATCTGTTTACCTTTCATCTTGACTATGATCGCCGTCAGTATCTTATTGGCCATGTATCTCTTGACTGTGACTCGGGCAGGTCAGGCATCGGATGCGGCATCTCTCGCCTGCGGTTATTCACAGCGGGCCGATCAAGACCTGCTTGTGGGGATCTTAGATTATTATCGTCCCGGCTTTGTGGTTCATGACGGCGAGGCGCTGGTATCCATCGACGGTAAAAATCGCTGCAGTATCGAGGCGACTTATCGCTTCAATCCGACCATGATGGCGCTGCTTCCTGAATCGGCGCGTACACATGTATCCCTCTCCTCAGATACTGGTGCGACTTCACACTTGGTGATCAACTCGACGCCCTTACCCATGGATCTCGCACTGGTATTGGATATATCTAGTTCCATGTCGGCTCAGTTACCTCAGTTGAAACTTATTATCAATGGTGCTCTCGAAGAGATTAGGCAGCAAGATCCTAATGAAGTCGGTGGGGTGAGATTCTCTCTGGTGCCCTTCGAGACTGGCGTCGGTGTGCTCAATGCTCCCTGGATGCCAAAATCTGCGGCCAAGGTCACCTGCGTCGATGGCCTGAGTTATGGTCAACACTCGGTGGATTATGCCAGAACTGTGGACGATCTCGCAGAGCCTGCCGCTAACCTGAACATCAAATCAGTATTTGCCAGCCAATGGCTAGATGCCTGCAGCATGGATGCGACTATCTTGCCCCTGACCCAAGATCTCAACCTAGTGAAACAGAGGGTTGATGCCCTAGTCACCAGTGGCACAACTTCCTCCTATCAAGGCTTAATCTGGGGCGTGCGCACCTTGTTGCCTCAGTGGCAAGAGGAGTGGCAGATCCCCCCTGTTGAGTCGCCAGCACTGATACAGCGTCTGGTGTTGTTTACCGATGGCGCTGATCAGGGCTTTCATCTGGATGATCTGATTGAACAAGGTCTGTGCCGAGTCATCCAGGATAAACATCATATAGAGATGAGCTTTATCGGCTTTGGGGTCAGCGATCGCCGTCTGCAGCAATTCAGGGAGTGCGCAGGTGATAAAGGCAAGGTGTATGACGCACAAAATACCCAGGAGCTTGAAGCCTTCTTTCGTGAGGCGCTGCAGACAGATACTAAGGCAAGTTTAGTATTACGGGAGGAGCTGGGAGCCTAGAAGCTAGAAGCTAGAATGGCATTCACATCTGTGGATGCTTGAATAAAAATAATTCGTTTTATCAGAGGTGTTTATGTTTAAAAAATGGGCCGTGATCGTTTCTTTAGTGTTTACAACGCTTTCACCATCGGCGTTCGGCTATCAGCAGGGAGAGCTGCTTTCATCTAAGGCTCAGCAGGAGTTAGGTCTCAATCCTAATGAACTGACCATAATTGATTTTTTTGCCCAGTGGTGTGTGTCATGCCGTGAAGAACTGCCGGAGGTTGAGACCTTATCTCGTCAGTTAGCCGGGCGAGGAGTAAGCATAGTCGGCGTCGATGTCGATGAAGAAGTCGAGGTGGGACTGGCATTCCAGCGGGAGTTAGGCCTGACTTTTCGAGTGGTAGCCGATCCGCAGCAAGTGCTGGTCACAGACTTTCAGCCTACAGGTATGCCCGCCCTATATTACGTCTACCAAGGCAAGGTTCTCAAGGTGAGATTTGGGGCTATCAATAACATTCGCCAAGTGATCATTGACGATATCAGGTCTTTGGATTTAGCCGAATGAAGGCTCGAATAAAAAGTCGAGATACGAGCAATATGAATAACATCAGACAAGTGATCATCGAGGATATCAGGTCTTTGGACTTAGCCGAATGAAGGCTCGAATAAAAAGTCGAGATACGAACAATATGAATAACATCAGACAAGTGATCATCGAGGATATCAGGTCTTTGGATTTAGCCGAATGAAGGCTCGAATAAAAAGTCGAGATACGAGCAATATGAATAACATCAGACAAGTGATCATCGAGGATATCAGGTCTTTGGATTTAGCCGAATGAAGCAAGTAATGAAGAGCACATATACGAGAAAAATGAACACAAAAATGAAATATAACTTAAGCCTAATATCCGCTCTCTTGAGCGTGTCATTCGGTGCGTCGGCAACATTTGAGATCGATTTGACTGGCTTGGATGGGGGCGACAATTCGTCTGAGATTAACACTAAGAAACTGAATCACACTATTGACTCAGGGACTCTGCAAGCCTCTATACCAGGCTCGATACCAGAGAGGGTCAGCGCCAATGGTCGTTATCATGAGTCCAGCAGTGTGTCCTCTTCCGTGTATTCCAGCCAGGGCGTTGTCACCGGCCTGCGACGCAATGTCGAGCTAGTCACTCCTAAGAGGCCAAGCCTAGTCTTGTCAGCCCCTGAAGTAGTAGTGAAGGATATCTGGTTCGGCCCTGATATAGCAGCGACTGTTTCGCCAACTGTTTCACCGCCTATTTCGCCAACTGTTTCACAGTCAGTGTCTCCGACTCTTTCTTCTACTCTCTCCTCTGAGAAGGTATCAGAGATTGAGGTGGCCAAAGCGGAAGATGATGAGTCCATGTTGTCATTTATCGATGAGTGGCTGGGGATCGATCCGGTAAAGCCCTGGGAGAAAGGCACATTGGCGCAGAAGGCGATGAAGCCTGGCGGTGTGGTGCCTGAGTTTGACCGCTTCTCGGAGAAGGTTTTCTCCTACAAGCAAGGTTCTGTGGGTGGCAGTGGCGTCGGTGGCGGCGGCTGTGGTTGTAACTAGTATCAATGACTTAAATTTAGATAAGAATACCAATGAGTAAAAAATTAGCACTGACAATCCTAAGCGGCGTAGCAGCCTCTGGCTTAGGCGCATTATCCCTCCCTGCTCAGGTAGAGGCGGCGGATCATATTTCGATTCATCACATGAACTTCGAGGAGTACGGCGATAAGATTAAGGCTGGCGACAATCTCCTATCCATGGAGAAAAATTTCGGTCTGGATTGGACCCTGACCGCCGAGTTGGGTTATGACACGGTTTCAGGAGCATCTCCTGCCTGGGGGCCGACAACTCCAGTATCGGGCAATCAGGACCTAGTCAATCGAGCCAAGAAAACTCAGTTGGCACAAGATCAAACCACAGAGGTGATCCGTGCTGGTTATGACCCTTATCGGGATGCCTATGCGGTGCAGGCCTATGAGCTCGAAGATATTCGCTACTCTAGCAGCGCTAATTTGACTTACAGAGACAAGAAGCGTGATGAGTGGAGCCTGGGAGTTAATTACTCCCAAGAGGAAGATTATGAAAGCATGGGCATCAATGGTCAGGTGCTCATCTATGCCGACAGTCGCAAGAACCGCTCCTATACCATAGGAGGCTCCTTACTGTTCGATAAGACCTTAGCATTTGAGGAATATAAGGACTTCGGTAACACCCAAGAGTGGCAAGATATCTTTAACAGCGATATTGAACTTGGCTTCTCTCAGATTTTTACCGCAAACTTTTATGCCACATTTACGCTTTTTTCCGGATATAAGTCCGGGTATTTGAGCAATCATTATTTGACCGTGTTGCGTGAGATAGACATAGATAATAATGGCGCGATAGCAGACGATGAGGTCTTTCTGGGCCAAGATACCCGGCCCGATAAACGACTATCCGGCGGGATCAATATTCAGGCCTTCTATAGCTTGGGCTCATCTGTGGTTATTCGCCCCCGTTACAAGTATTTTACCGATGATTGGGGCGTCACCTCCCATCAAATTGGCGGTAAACTGAGTATCGAATTGCTTGATTGGCTGACATTGACCCCTGGCTATTTTTGGTACACTCAGACCGCGGCAGACTTCTTCGTCGATCCTGATTCCGTTGACCCTTCATTTGCGGCTACGGGTTACGCCACATCGGATCTGCGTCTGGGGGATTTCGATGCCAATGCCTATGAGCTTGGAGTCAGTGTACAGGCGACTAAACGACTGCGTCTCAATGCTTTGGCAGCCTACTATGACAGGAATAATGGCTATGAGAGTCAATGGTGGGTAGTTGGGGCGACCTATGAGTTCTAAACCTGCTTATGTTCATCGTTTCACCGCCATGACGGTTCCCTGTGAAATCATCTTGTTCGCCGATGATGCTAAGCCTCTGGCTGTGGCTATCGAGGACAATACCCGGCGACTGGAAGCTAAATATAACTTCCATGACAAGGACTCCTGGCTAAGTCGGCAGGTTAATACTCGTCGCAGTAGCAAGGTGGAACTCGACCATGAGACATGGACGATTCTAAGGCAGGTACGTGAGTACAGCATGGCTACCCAAGGTATCTTCGATATCACTATCGGTAGCCTTAAATACCTTGAGGCCAATCAGCCAGATCTGAGCCGGGAGGCGTTATATCTTAGCATTGAGCCCTATATGGGGCTCAATGCCTGGTCGCTTGAGGGAATGAACCTGTGTTTTTCTCATTGCCTGACTCGGTTTGATTTAGGCGGGGTTATCAAGGAATACAGCATAGATCAGGCGGTGGATTTAGTGAAAGCCGCTGGCGTCACCGGGGCCTTGATTAATTTTGGTGGTGACATTCGCACCTTTGGTCAAAAGCTTGATGGCAGTCCGTTTGTTGTGGCCGTACTCAACCCTAAAGACAGCCAAAAACCTTTGTTCTCCTTGCCCCTGAATAATCAGGCACTCACCACCTCGGCTCATTATCAACGTCATTACCAGTTTAGTGATGGCCAGACGTCACATATATTAGCCAAGGGCGGGGTGCATCCTCAGGTGCTGTCATCTACTGTGGTCGCGGACACAGCTTTAGAGGCGGGAATATACAGTACGGCACTAACCATAAAGCCGACTCTAGATGTACCAGACTCGATAGGTTTTGCCTTTATCGACGACAAGTTAACCCTTCATCAAGACGCGGAGTTTATCCAATCATGAGACTGTTATTTATCATATCTTGCCTTATGGTTAGCGTGTTCGCCCAGGCGCAAACTCAAAAAGAGTTTCTATCTGTGCAGCAGGCTTTCCCTTACAGCCAAAGTGTGGCCGGAAATGAGTTGATCATAAGCTTCGATACCGCTCCCGGGTATTATCTCTACCAGAAGCGGCTGACGTTCAAGTCGGCGTCGCCGGAATTGACCTTAGGTGAGCCTATATTCTCTGTCACGGCGCAGCAGAAGCAAGACCCCTATTTTGGTCAGGTGGGGGTGTTTCGAAAACCTCTGACAGTGCGGGTTCCCTTCGAAGGCACAGGCAAAGCCAAGGTGCGTTTTCAGGGCTGCGCCGACGATGGGCTATGTTATATGCCCCAAACTAAGTCTGTAGCCTTACAGACCTTATGATTTTTAGGCTTAGCCAGAGATAGAAAACGCGGCCTAGAGCCGCGTTTTTTAACCTGAACTAACAAATTTGTCGGTACTATTCCGCCTGACATTGAGTCTCTGGCAGTGGCAGGCTAAGGCCGCTTTTCTCATCGCGAACATAACAGGTATTAGCCGAGATCATTAGCTGGATCATGACTGGCATCTCGAGGCTTCGCCCCATGATCATGTTACCTTTTGGATCCATATGCGGTGCCCTCTGAATCGATAATCGACTGCTGCGGGTGAAGGCGTCTGTGGCTATGCGCACTCGTGGTGAGTTAAGCAGTTTGCCGATAGCGAGTTGCAGTTCCTGGTTACTTATCCGTGAGGGAGCTGTGATCACAGCCGGCTTTGCCTCTAGAGCCATCTCATCCTCGGCTTGCAGGGAGCATCCTGTGGCAAGAATAATAGCGGCAGTTAGGTATCTAAGTTTCATCTTTTCCTCTCTTGCTCTTCATCCATTTGGTTGCATAAATAGCTTGAGGACGCTGATGATAAAATTGCTATTTCAGCGTCCTAGTCTTTATTTATCGAGTCAGGATACGGTTATTGAATAACACATTTTGATTCCTGGTGTCCTGGATGATAAAGCCTGTGTCGAGGAAGGGGATAGCGGCTCTGACTTTAGCCATTCCAGACGCCACGACTGGACACATATCATTATCGCGATAATAGAGCGCCGCACTGAGCAGGCGTTCATCGGTATCCCCAAGGGCGTGGCCAAAATCATCACTCAGGCTACAGCCAGTTATTTCGCTGTCCAGAGTTGGGCTAGTGCTGGGCATGAAACCGTCTGAGTAATCGCCGAATCCCTTGTTATTTTCACCCCTGAACTGCACGGTGAAATAAGTAGTGCCACAGTTAGGAGTGGGGTAGAAACCATAGGGTTTGCCACAGGTGGTGGAGCCTATCTGTATCACCTCTATATCTATGCCCTTGAGGCTATTCATTAGCGCCTCACTGGCGGAGCAGGTGTTTGCTGTGGTGAGCACAAACAGGCGAGATAAATTTAGGCTGGGCAGAGCCTGTCCGGCACCGAGAAGAGAGGTGTTGAAACCTATAGTCTCATCGATAAACGGCAGTGGCGTCAGTGGCTGTCCTGTAACCGGATCGGTATTGGGATATTTATCATTGAAGGTGCTGGTTTCAAATATCTTGTTGCTGGTGGCTTGTTGGCCGGCAATCATATATCCCAGTTGACTGGCCATAGCCAATAAGCCGCCGCCGTTATATCTGAGGTCGAGCACCAGATCATTTATGCCTTGCTCCTCTAGGTTCTTGACCGCATCGAAAAGTCCCCGCTCGGCGGTGGCAATGTGAGAATTAAACTGCAGATAGCCAACCTTACCTGTCGCTGTCGGTATTGTTTTGACCTTCTGTACCGGTGTCGAGACTAGAGTCTGTGCGGTCAGGGTTACTTCCCGGCTTTGACTGGCGCCTAAATCCAGCAGGGTGAAGCGTGTTTGTTTACCAGAAGTCGTAGGAAATAAACCGTCATTGAGCACCTTGATACTGGCTTCGTCGCTAGCATCTTTGACATTCACGCCATCTATCTCTAATACCACGGCGCCCCTAGCCAGGTTAGCTGCAGTCGCTGGTGAATTAGGTTCTGTATAGGCGACAGTGATCTTACGGTCGACGTTAGCCGCCTGAGCTTGTATATGAAAACTGGCTCCGTATCCCAGGGCCGCACCAGATTGGTTTAGCTGTTCCCACTCAGATGTAGGCATGGAGAAGTGGAACTTATCCTTGTCATTGCCTGTGGGCGAAAGCTGTGTGGTCTTTAACTGAGCAAAATATGCCGCTACGGTGAAAGGGGCCGGGTCTTGATCTAAGATCTCGTTATACCAGAGGTAGGTATCGTCGCTCCATGAACGTAGCCATAATTTCTCGGTTAATTCAGATCCAGATTGATTGGCGACGCATTGCTGAGCGAAATCGGCGTAGGGGGCGAAGTCTCCCGCCACCCAAGTGCTAGAATTTGTACCTGTACCTGTACCTGTATCGCCAGTGGTACCCGATGTGTTCGAGCTAGCACCAATACTACCACCACCGGAGCAGGCGCCGAGAGTGATAAGACCTAGACTTAAGAGAAGTGGGAATGCTTTCCCCGTGACTAACGACATAAATAATCCTTTATTATTTTGTTTCTATATGTGGCTGTTATGTATCATATCTGTTATTTGCGGGCAATTGTAGGAGATAAAACGAAACCGAAACGATACTTTTATTACTCTTGTACGACAAGTTTAGAAGATTGTACTTTTCTGATGCATAATAAGTAATTAACCAATCAGTCATTTAGCCGAACACTAGGCTAGGTGGTTAATATACGAACAAGGTTACTATGTCTGCCTATCTTCTCGATATCTTCGCTTTTGTCTGCTTCTCCACCTGCTGGATAGGTTATACCTGGTTCGCCAAAGTCAGGGCAAAGAGCACGAACTGCATTGCCCGCTGTCTGCATCAACACAGGATCTACTGGATGAACGAGCTGATCTCTCGTGAGATCCGCGTCGGTGAAGTGGCACTACTGGCTAATCTCGAACGTAACATCACCTTTTTCGCCAGCACCACTATGCTGGTACTCGCCGGTGTATTGACCCTTTTTGCCCAGGTCGAGCGTTTAGAGGCTGTGATAGCAACCATTCCTTATGCTGCCAATCCAGTGCACATGTTAATTCAAATTAAACTGGTTTTATTGACCTTCATCTTCGTGATGGCCTTCTTTCAGTTTACCTGGTCCATGCGACAATATGGTTTTCTCAATGTGATGGTGGGCGCGGCCCCCATAGATCTGCAAGGTAAAAATAAAAACCTGCGCAGTTATGCTAAACAGATGGCAATAGTGCAAGATCAGGCCGCACATACCTATAATTATGGCCTAAGGTCCTACTATTTTTCCATGGCCGTCTTGTGTTGGTTCTTTCATCCTGTGTTATTTATAGTCGCCAGTTTATTTGTGGTTTATACCTTGTATGCTCGGGAGTTTAACTCCAGAGCCGTGAAGGCTATAACGACTGCTATGCTCATATTGGATGAAGAAAATAAACAAGGGCAGATATCTTCCGGTGGCTAATATCTATGCTGGATAAATGGATAAATGAATTTAGACAGGCATAGTTATCGGGTGTTTGCACATCAATAACTGAACGGTAATGCAGAGTTTAAGTTGGGCTGGTGATTCCCAGCCCTCGCAGTATATAAATAGGCAGCAGCTAAATAGGCAGTAGCTAAATTTGTCTAGAGCATGATGATTTAATCATAAGATCTCACTATCACTGCAGTAGCCTTGTTATCCGTGTATGCCTATTTATTTGCTGGAATAATTAAAACAGCTTACTTCCCCAGCCCAATTTACTTCTCAGTACATGGAAGTAGTTGTGACCCTTGGGGTGTATCAGCCTGAGTCGCTCATGACTGCGTTTTATTAATATCTCATCACCGGGAAGGACTGGTAAGGTTACATGTCCATCACAGCTCACCTCTAAATTATCACCATTGTCCGGTGAAACAACCAACTTTATCTTGCTACAAGCATCGACCACTATGGGGCGGCAAGAAAGCGTATGGGGAAACATGGGCACTAATATTAAGGCTTCTAGGTTGGGCGTCAGTATGGCGCCGCCAGCGGAAAGTGAATAGGCTGTGGATCCGGTCGGTGTCGACACTATCATGCCATCGGCACGTTGACTGTACATGAAGACATCATCGATATAGACCTCAAACTCTATCATATGAGCCACTTTACCCGGATGTAATACCGCTTCGTTAACGGCAGTATTACTGGACTTCATATGGCCATGGCGATGAACCTCGGCTTCTAGCAAGAAACGAAACTCAGTTTCGAAGCTGCCATCGAGCACTTCGCTTAAGGCGTTCTCGAAAGAATCGGGAGCAAGGTCAGTGAGAAATCCCAGGTTACCTCGGTTGACGCCGATAACGCCAATATTGAAACGGGCGAGTACGCGAGCGGCACCTAACATATTGCCATCGCCGCCAACGACTATGGCTAAATCGCATCGCTCACCAAGTTCCAGTAGATCGACTGATTCACAATGTGGGCCTATCTCTGCCGCTACTCTTTCTTCCACCAAAATATCAAAGCCTTGCATAGACAGCCAATGGTGTAAGCGTTTTAGGGTTAGGTTGGTGCCGTGATGATTAGGCTTGCCAATCAGGCCAATAGTTTGAAATGTTTTAGGCATAATTATCTGCTAGGCCTTGAATCCGGTAATTTGATCCCCATAATATGTTCAAACAACTTGTGTATGCGGAATCGAGCATTTTCAAGTTAATTGAGTATATGCCCAGAGCATGCAGAAACAAAGCATTTTAGCTGGAGTAACAATGAGCAACGAATCGAGTAAAGCAGAACAAGAACAAGTCGATACTGTAGTAGAGGGTGAAATCCTTACTGCCGATGAAGCTGTGACAAGCACTGATGAAGCCAGTTTGGTGGATGAGCTGACCCAAGCCAATTTTCGCATTGAAGAGTTAGAGCAGGCACTCGCCGAGTCTCAAGCTAAAATCAAAGAGCAGCTAGACTCAGTGACTCGCGCCGCGGCTTCTGAAGCTAATATTCGTCGCCGTGCAGCTCAAGATGTTGAGAAGGCACGTAAGTTCGCTCTGGAGAAGTTCGCCAATGAGCTACTGCCTGTGATCGATAACATGGAGCGTGCGCTTGATGGAACTGATGCAGAAGCCGAAGAGACTAAGGTTATCTATGAAGGCGTTGAGCTGACACTTAAGAGTTTTATCTCTACCGTGGATAAGTTTGGTCTTAAGATCGTCAATCCACAGGGTGAAACATTCAACCCAGAGCATCACCAGGCTATCGGCATGCAGCCTAGCCCTGATTTTCCGGCGAATACGGTAATGATGGTCATGCAGAAAGGTTACATCTTGAATGACCGTCTATTGCGTCCTGCTATGGTGATGGTGTCTCAAGGCGCTGGTTCTGTAGATACCAAGGCTTAAGGTTGGAAGTTTCTAGGAACTAGACCCTAGTTCCTAGTCTCTAGAAATAAAATCCCCTCTTAGGCCTTCCATGGCCTCCGGGGATAAGTACATCCATATACAAAAAAGACTGCAATTGCAGTCTTTTTTGATTTCAAGATATCAATCAAGCTTATTTAAGATATTCTTGTATCTGCTCAAGAATTCCCGCACTGTCCAGCTTAAGTTCGGTTAAGATCTCTTTCTGTTCGCCATGCTTAATAAACTCATCCGGTAAGCCTATTTGCAACACAGGCATAGGGCGTTTCAATCGTTGTAGTTCTTCTAAAACTCCAGATCCAGCGCCGCCCATGATAGCGTTTTCTTCTACTGTTACCAATAGATCATGGCTTTCGCTAAGCCGTTTGACCAGCTCAATATCTAGAGGTTTAACGAAGCGCATATCGGCGACTGTGGCATCGAGAGATTCGGCGGCTACCAAGCAACAATCTAAGAGTGTACCGAAGTTGAGTATGGCTATTTTAGCGCCTTCTCGTTTGATTAACCCTTTACCGATTGGCAGGGCCGTCATCTCTTCCACTTGTGGCTCACCCGTGGCGCTTCCTCTAGGGTAACGCACTGCGGTAGGACCGTCTTTGTAGCAGTAACCAGTGTAGAGCATCTGACGACACTCATTCTCATCGGATGGTGCCATTATTACCATGTTTGGTATGGCGCGCATAAAGCTCAAATCGAAGGCGCCCTGATGGGTAGGGCCATCGGCACCCACTATGCCACCACGGTCTATAGCAAACAGCACTGGGAGTTTCTGCAATGCAACATCGTGTATCAGTTGATCGTAACCTCGTTGGAGGAACGTCGAGTAGATAGCGACAACAGGCTTGAGTCCCTCACAGGCAAAGCCTGCTGCGAGAGTAACAGCGTGTTGTTCGGCGATAGCCGCATCGAAATACTGCTTAGGGAATCGCTGAGAAAATTCCACCATACCTGAACCTTCACGCATAGCGGGTGTGATGCCGAGTACCTTGTCATCTTTTTCCGATATATCACAAAGCCACTTACCAAATACCTGTGAAAAGGTTGGATTAGCGGGTTTAGATGTAGGCTTCTCGAACGTCGATGGATCGAACTTAGGCACGGCGTGCCAGCCGATTGGATCTTTTTCTGCAGGTTCATAACCACGACCTTTCTTGGTCATGATATGCAATATTTGTGGTCCGGATAGATTACGCATATTGCGCATGGTCTCGACCAGGGCATCTACATCGTGGCCATCGATAGGGCCGATATAGTTGAAGCCGAGTTCTTCAAACATGGTGCCGGGAACAACCATGCCCTTGAGGTGCTCTTCGGTGCGTTTTGCCATCTCTTTGATGACAGGCATGCCCTTGAGAACCTTCTTACTGCCTTCTCTAATCGTGGTGTACAGTCGGCCAGACATCAGTTGGGCCAAATGATTATTGAGTGCGCCTACATTCTCAGAGATTGACATCTCGTTATCGTTAAGCACAACTAGCATGTCATTGTGAAGGTCACCGGCGTGGTTCATGGCTTCAAATACCATTCCCCCTGTCATGGCACCATCACCTATGACAGAAACCACTTTTCGTCCGGCTTGCTCTTTTTCTGCGGCAATGGCCATAGCCAGTGCTGCACTGATAGATGTACCCGAGTGACCGACACTGAAGGTATCGTACTCACTCTCTTCACGCCATGGGAAAGGATGAATCCCTCCTTTTTGACGTATGGTATGCATTTTGTCACGGCGTCCGGTCAAGATTTTGTGAGGGTAAGCCTGGTGGCCTACATCCCAGATCAGACGATCGAAGGGTGTATTATAGACGTAATGAAGGGCCACAGTGAGCTCAACAGTACCAAGTCCGGAAGCGAAGTGACCACTAGATCTACCCACAGATTTAAGCAGAAAGCTTCTTAACTCGTCAGCCAATTGTGGCAACAAGGTTTGAGGGAGCTGTCTTAGCTCATCTGGGGTATTAGCCTGTGCAAGCACAGGGTATTGGGAAATATCCAAACTCATCGAGATACATTGTCTCTTTTATTAAACTCTTCGCTCTATAATGTAACGGGCGAATTCGGCAATTAGCTGACTATTGTATGGCAATTTTGTCAGCGCTGATAGAGCATCCTCAATCAAACTCTTGGCTGTGGCCTGTGCGCCGGCTAATCCAAGTAGTCTAGGGTAGGTGCTTTTGTTTGATTCGCAATCAGAACCTTGTGGTTTCCCAAGTTCCTCAGTACTGGAGATTATATCCAATACATCGTCTTGGACCTGAAATGCTAAGCCTATGGTATCGGCAAATTCCAGCAAAAGTGTCTGTTCTTCAGGGGAAACTTGCGCCGCAATCATAGGCAGTTCGACGGCGCAACGTATCAGGGCGCCGGTTTTTAATTTGTGCAGTTTGGTAAGGGTGGCTAAGTCTATTTGTTTATCCGTGGCGTTCAAATCCATAGCTTGGCCGCCACACATGCCCGAATAGCCTGAAGCCTTGGCCAAGGCACGTACCATGGCTAAATTTTGACTAGGCTCTATTCCGTCTATGGGCTCACATATGATCTCAAACCCTAGGGCTTGCAGTGCATCTCCGGCTAAAATCGCCGTGGCCTCATCGAAGGCGACATGAACCGTAGGCTGTCCGCGGCGAAGGGCATCATCATCCATGGCCGGAAGATCGTCATGGATAAGAGAATATGCATGGACACATTCAATTGCTGCGGCACATGAATCAAGCTTTTTCAGTGGGATGTTAAGCATATCGCCGATAGCGTAAACCAAGAATGGTCGTATGCGTTTACCACCAAGCAAGGCACCGTGCTTAATCGCGGCAAGGAGTTTAGGATCTGTGATTGTCTGAGCATCAATGATCTTTTCTAGCTGGCTATCGACACGTTGCTGGTATCGAGTGATCGTATCGATTAACACTTATTCTCCCTCTGAGGCAAAGGGAGTTAGGGAGGCATTTTCATCCTCTTGCATCAATATAGATACTTTTTGCTGGGCTTGTTCCAACTTCCCTTGACTGTTACGAACCAGCTTTATGCCTCGCTCAAACTGTTTTAGGGCATCGTCGAGTGACACATCTCCCTGTTCAAGATCGGAAACTATGGATTCCAGCTCGGTAAGGGATTCTTCAAATGTGAGATTTTCAGGTTTTTTAGCCACGACAAGGACTCCTAGAAATTAGCGTGAGACAAGGTATCGCAGGCAGCTGCAAGGGTCAAATCTTGCTGCCGTAATTTTGTGCAATAGTGCGGTTTCAGGAGGTTTTTTTATAAAAAATTGAATTTGAAGCTAAACTTGCGTGTAAGCTGTCCGATAATGGAAGGTAAGGTATTTTTATTTTGCCGTAACGGCTCAATTGATAATCGTTACAATTAGACTCTAATTGCATCATTTTCAACCTGTGATCGTGCCGATGTAAATTGGCGCATATTGAGCATTTATTACCAATTTCATGCTGATCTGAGCTTTGTCTCTGGAATCAGCTTCATTTGAGGAGCAGTTGTGGATTTAGCGACCCTGATCGGACTTATCGGTGCATTTGGATTTATCATAGGGGCGATGGCCACGAGTGGTGGTGTTGGTATTTTTATCGATACCGCTTCTGTGTTGATTGTAATATGCGGTACGTTTTTTGTTGTAATGATGAAATATAACCTTAAACAGTTTTTGGGCTCAGTGAAAATTGGCGTTAAGGCATTTATCTTTAAGATTGATAAGCCTGATGAACTCATCGAGCAATCAGTGACCATGGCCGATGCTGCTCGAAAAGGAGGCTTCCTAGCCTTAGAAGAAGCCGAGATCACTAATACCTTCATGCAAAAAGCGGTCGACATGTTAGTCGATGGACACGACGGCGATGTAGTACGAGACGCGCTGGAGAAGGATATTGCACTCACAGAAGAGCGTCATAAGATGGGGATTAGTATTTTTACGGCCATCGGTGATGTCGCCCCTGCCATGGGAATGATCGGCACCTTGGTTGGGCTAGTGGGTATGTTGTCGAATATGGATGACCCTAAGTCAATTGGTCCAGCGATGGCGGTTGCACTGTTAACTACCCTCTATGGTGCGATGATAGCGAACATGGTTGCGATACCAATTGCGGGTAAGCTGGGACTGCGCATGGCTGAGGAGATGCTTAATCGTAACCTGATCATGGATGCGGTGCTCGCGATTCAGGATGGGCAAAATCCGAGAGTGATAGAAGGATTCTTAAAGAACTACCTCTCAGAGAAGCAGCGACAGATAGATACGACGGACGGGGAATAGCCTGATGGCTAAGAAGGCTAAATGTGAGTGTCCTCCACCGGGAGCACCTTTGTGGTTGGCAACCTTCGCCGACCTCATGTCACTGCTGATGTGTTTCTTCATCCTTCTGCTTTCATTCTCTGAGATGGATGTGATGAAATTTAAGCAGATTGCAGGCTCGATGAAATATGCCTTCGGGGTGCAAAACAAAGTCGAAGTCAAAGACATTCCCAAGGGAACCTCGGTCATTGCTCTTGAGTTCAGACCCGGGCGTCCCGAGCCCACACCTATCGAAATAATTAACCAGCAAACCAACGAGATGACAGAACCTATACTGGAATACCAGGCTGGTGATGATGACAGCGCTGGTGGTGTGCAGCAGCAACGTGGTGAGCAACGTGGCGGTGAAGCCTCGGCGACGGCGCAAGAGCAAGACGAAGCTAAGGCTGAATCTAAAGCCGAGTCAGAATCTAAGGCTAAGGCTGAGGAGGAGTCTAAGGCTCAGGCCGCCGCTCAGGAAAATATCAATGATCAAGTGAAAAAGATGGCTATGGAACTCAATAAAGAGATTGTCGATGGGGCGATTGAGATTGAGTCTCTCGGGCAACAGATAATCATTCGGATCCGCGAAAAGGGTGCGTTTTCTTCCGGTTCTGGCTTCTTGCAGCCTAGGTTTAAGCCTGTGGTCCGCCGGGTTGGCGAACTACTCAGAGATATTCCGGGGATCGTGACAGTGTCGGGTCATACCGATGACATGCATATCAGCAACGAGCTTTATAGCTCTAACTGGGATTTGTCGAGTAAGCGTGCAGTTGCCGTCGCCCATGAACTGATAAAGGTGAAAGGCTTCGAACAAAATAGGATGAAAGTGGTTGGCATGGCCAATTCAGCTCCTTTAGTCGACAACGATTCGGCGAGTAATCGGTCTCGAAACCGTCGGGTGGAGATTGCCATCGAGCAAGGAAAACCTAAGTATTCTGATGAGATACTGGTTGGGCAATAAGTCACTTATTATTTAAAGCCCTAGTTCAACAAGGGGGCAGTTCAACAAAAGGAAGTGCTGCTGCACTTCCTTTTTTCTTTCATGTATTTATTCCATCCTTTAACTCTTTCTTTTCTACCTCTACTTTTATCTCTTCGGCAGTCTACTAACACTGTGAATTCAACATAGGCAATCTCTCTCGCTTCTTGGTGTAATACCAATTCCATTAAATTTATGATCGCTGAATGAGCACTTACTTAATGGAACTGGTATAATACCGCCCAATATTATTTAATGGCTTTACCCCCCCGGAAGATCCTGATGAAATTTATCGTAAAATTGTTCCCCGAAATCATGATGAAAAGCAAACCGGTAAGAATGCGTTTTACCAAAATGCTTGAAACCAATATCCGTAACGTACTTAAGAAAGTCGATGAGACTGCCAAGGTTAAGCGCGAATGGGATAAAATCATGGTGATGGTACCAAGCGATAGACCCGATCTGATTGATGCATTTGGGGAGCGTTTATCCTGCATTCCGGGTATTGCCCATATACTGCAGGTCAATGAGAGCACGTTCGAGTCGATGGATGATATCTACCAGCAGACATTGGCCTTATATAAGGACGATCTTGCGGGTAAGACATTCTGTGTTCGTGCTAAACGTGTGGGTAACCATGATTTCAAGTCAATTGAAGTTGAACGTTATGTGGGTGGCGGCTTAAATCAGTTCACCGAGGCTAAGGGCGTTAAACTCAAGAATCCCGATATGACGATCAACTTAGAGATCGACAGAGAGAATCTTTATCTGGTTGTTAAGCGTATTCCTGGTCTGGGCGGCTTTCCTATGGCGACTCAGGAAGATGTGCTTTCACTCATTTCTGGTGGTTTCGATTCCGGTGTCTCTAGTTATCAGTTCATCAAGCGTGGTTCCAGAACCCATTACTGTTTCTTCAACCTAGGTGGCGACCAACATGAGATAGGTGTTAAGCAAGTGGCTTATCATCTGTGGCAGAAGTATGGTGAGTCACACAAGGTGAAGTTTATCTCGGTGCCGTTCGATCCTGTGGTGACTGAAATTCTGGAAAAAATTGATAACGGTCAGATGGGCGTTATTCTCAAGCGTATGATGATGCGTGCGGCCACTAAAATCGCCAATAAAATGGGGATTCAGGCCCTGGTTACTGGTGAAGCTATGGGGCAAGTGTCTAGCCAAACTTTGACTAACCTCAATGTCATCGACCGCTGTACCGAACAACTTATCCTTCGTCCCTTAATTGCCATGGATAAGCAAGATATCATCAATCTCAGCCGTGTGATTGGCACTGAAGATTTATCTAAATCTATTCCTGAGTACTGTGGCGTTATCTCACAAAAACCTACGGTGAAGGCTGTCCTTGCCAAGATCGAAGCCGAAGAGCTTAAATTCTCTGAAGATCTTATCGAGCGTGTTATCGATGCTGCAGTGATCATCGACATACGCGAGATAGCCAAGAGTGTTGATGAGCAGATAGCGCAAACAAAAACCGTGAACTCAGTCGATTCCAGTGAAGTTATCATCGACGTCAGATCGCCGGAAGAGGAGGAGCGAGCTCCACTCAAGGTGGATGGTGTTGAAATTAAAACTATTCCTTTCTTTAGACTGTCGACACAATTTGCCGATTTAGCTAAAGATAAGACCTATCTGCTCTATTGTGATCGTGGCGTCATGAGTAAGCTGCAAGCGCTTTATCTTCAAGAGCAAGGCTATGAGAACGTAAAGGTATATCGTCCATAAGCCCAGAGTCAGGATTATTATCCTGTGACAGGGCCATATTAGTCGTCCATATTTTTGTCACTGACAAATAAACTAGAAACCGCATCTTATACAGATTGTAATAAGCTGCGGTTTTTCTTTTTTTAGAGTCATTAAATATCCACAGGGCGGTCACATTTTTATATTGATAGCTATCAATAGCTAGTTTCAAGCTGTCTTGCCTGTATTAATGCTATTTACTCTATTACCTCCCGCCTGTTTAGCCCCAATTAATGCCTCCTCGACATTATAGAGTGCATCATCCAGATCTTCTCCCACTGACCAGACACTAATACCTATGCTGCAGGTTACTGGGTATGAGCGCCCTAGCAATTGCCCATCGAACCTTGTGCAGAGCTTATGGGGCAGTTCAAAAGATTCTTCCGAAATATAGGGAAGTAGGATCAGAAATTTATCATCGAGCCAACGGATAATCAGGCTAGTTTCGGGCAGGCTCTGTTCTAAAAATCTGGCTGTAGCGATAAGGATTTCATCACCGATATTGGTGCCATAGAGACGGTTAACCTTACTGAACTGGTCTAAATCCATTTGAATCAGTAGATAATTATTGTTATTAGCTTTGGCTTTCTGCTGGTAGGAGATGAGTTTGACTTGTCCGGCGCGTCTATTGAGTAAATTTGTCAGTGGATCTCTCATGGAGAGTCGCTCGAACGTATGGGTTAATTCCCCAAGCTCTACAATACGGCGATAGCTGAAAATGACTAAGCTGATGGCCAGGCTCACTCCCAAAGGGATTATTTCATCTAGCTCCCAGGCTTCGTGTTGTCTGGAAAATTGATAGGCCCACTCTAAGACGTCGAAATTAATGAATAACAGCAGCAAAAAAAGGTTAACGATTAATAGGACGAAGGTATCTTTGAGCAGTGAAGGTCGATTGAAGTACTCGAGATGAGGCATGGTCATTGCCTACTACTTTTAGGAATAGGAAAGAATAGTTTGCCTTGTTAAACCTAGGATTGGTAATGATTTTAAAGAATAAAAAGGATTATATTGTAAATTGAACTAAAGTTGCAGCCAGGCCAATCGATGAGTTTCTGTGACGAAAATCGAAGACGAAAAAGCCGCATTAGCTGGTGTGTAGCAAGCTATGCGGCTTCTGGAATCTAGCACCTAGAGCCTAATCAGTTTACGACTGGCTTAGTTCAAAAGGTTACTCAGAATGTGTTACATTGGCTGTAGTGTCAGTTGCCTGCTCTGTGGCTATAAGCATAGTGTTTATGTCTTCATTCAGGTTCTGCTGCATCATCTCCATGCCTTCAGCAAGGTCTGCGGCTATGGCGGCGTGAAGATCTATTGTGTCTATGTTTAGCTCATCAGCACTGACGCTAGTCGCTATCGTGAGTAGGGCGAGTACAAGAACAGTTTTAAGCTTTATCATAATAAGACGCCTCCGGGCGGGTCATTAGTGTTGTCAGACACACCCTAATTACGTCGTAGAGGCTGTCTAACTATTGTCTTTTCGTTGGCGTAAAATTTAACCAAAAACGCGTTTCTTTACAAACGATAAAATGTAACAATACGGATTAGAAAAACTAATCAAAAAACGAGATCCTGATCACTATGTCAAGACGCTTACCTCCACTTAACGCGGTGAAAGCATTTGAGGCCGCAGCTAGGCATCTCAGCTTTACTCGCGCCGCCGAAGAATTGTTTGTGACCCAAGCAGCAGTGAGTCATCAGATTAAGGCTTTAGAAGAGTTTTTAAGTTTAAAGTTATTTCGCCGCAAGAACCGTTCTTTACTGTTAACTGAAGAAGGTCAAGGCTATTTTCTCGACATTAAAGACATCTTCGTCCAACTAGCCGATGCTACCGATAGGTTATTGGCAAGAAGTGCCATAGGATCGCTCACAGTGAGCATGTCTCCTAGTTTTGCCATTCAATGGTTAGTGCCAAGATTAGCCAAATTCAGCGAGAACAATCCTGATATCGATGTCAGAATCAAGGCTGTGGATAATGATGCCGGTCCATTTGCAGATGACGTGGATGTAGCTATCTATTATGGTCAGGGGAATTGGGCCGGTTTACGTGCCGATAAGCTCAAAAATGAGGTGTTGATCCCGGTTTGCTCACCTATGTTGTTGAATGGTCCTAAGCCTTTAGATAAGCCAAGTGACCTTAAGCATCATACCTTATTGCACGATATGAACCGCCATGATTGGCAAGCTTGGTTTAGACAATGCGGGATTAATGATATTAATGTGAACCAAGGGCCCATATTTAGTCATTCTTCCTTGGTATTGCAAGCAGCGGCTCATGGACAAGGTGTGGCCTTAGGGTACAGCGTACTGGCTCGTCCCGATATTAAGGCGGGCAGGTTAGTGTGTCCTTTCCCCGAAGTTTTAGTCAGTAAAAACGCATATTATTTGGTTTGCCAGCAGAATCATGCCGAGGTAGGTAAGATAGCGGCATTTCGCGAGTGGATGTTAGATATGTTTGAAGAGGAGTCACGTAGTGAACTGCTCCCAGGTTAATAAATCGAATCAAGATGAAGTGCCCGTAGTGAGTCAATGTGCCCAGGTTAATAAATCGAATCAAGATGAAGTGCCCGTAGTGAGTCAATGTGCCCAGGTTAATAAATCGAATCAAGATGAAGTGGTTAATAAATTACCCCTAGATGAAGCGATAATAAAGAGTCAATATTTTCTGATTCAGTCGCCTTTAGAAACTGCAGACTTGTTAGAGAGTGAATGTGTCCTCGATGGGTCTCCCCATGACACTTTAATTATTTTTACCCATGGCGCTGGCGCTAATATGCACAGTGATTATATGCAAGATATGGTGAAAGGACTCTTGGACAAAGGCGCCGAGCATGGCATAGGTGTACTGAGATTCAATTTTCCCTATATGCGAGCCAATGTCTTAGATGGTAAACGTCGTCCACCGGATCGCGCCCCCAAGATACTCAAAGATTTTAATATCCACATCAAAGCTATCAGGGCAGAGTACTCGCCTAAACGAATTATCTTGATGGGGAAATCCATGGGTGGGCGTATGGCGGCTATTCTTGCGGCCGATACGCCAGTTGATGGTGTGATCTGCTTAGGTTACCCCTTTATTCCACTCAAAGGCGGCGAGCCAAGACTCGCGCCTATCGAAGAGTGTCAGGCGCCTGTGTGTGTGATTCAAGGGGAGAGAGATAAGTTTGGTGGTAAAGGGCAAGTGGAACTCTGGCCCGTGATGGAGAAAACTAGGTTGCATTGGTTAACCGATGGCGATCATAGTTTTAAACCAAGGAAGTCCTCTGGTACCACTCAAGAGGCTAACCTTAATGCTGCAATTTCTCATAGTATCGATTTTATCAGGGGGCTAGATGCGTAAAGGTTTTCTATTATTGGCGGCTTTGAGCGGCTTCATGTCGGTGGCTTTCGGCGCCTTTGGTGCACATGGCTTAAAACAGATCGCCACGCCTGAGATGATTGCTATTTTTAACTTAGGGGTGGAATACCAGTTTTATCATACCTTCGCCTTGATAGCTGTGGCCTTTGCGGGACATTGGCTACCCTCTAGATTGATCGATTGGGCAGGTTATCTGTTTATCGGTGGCATAGTCTTGTTCTCGGGCTCTCTCTATGTCTATGCGATACTGGGGGCTAAATGGACCGCCCCGATCACGCCTATCGGTGGTTTCTGTCTGCTCTTGGGCTGGTTATTCATTGCTTTGGCTGTGTGGCGTAACAGAGTCGTCGAACTGAACGATTAAACCATTTTAAGATATGGCCGCTGTTGATGCTCTAGCGTCAGAGTTGGCCGAATAACTTAGACAGTGTAGAATGGCGGCCATTATGAATATGGTCGCCATTTTTGTTTAAACATGCCGATTTAATATTCGCGTCGACTTAATATTCGCAAAAATCAATATTGAAAAGTCAGTATTGGCTAGCTTCAGGAATCTAGATGATTAACCTATTTTTGTTTTGTCGTGCAGGCTATGAGAAAGATTGTGCTGCAGAGATACAACACCGCGCCGCAGAGCTCGATATTGGTGGTTTCGTAAAAACCAATAAAAATGATGCCTATGTAATTTTTCAGTGCTTCAAGGCTGGAGACGCAGATATTTTGGTGCAGAAGATCAAATTAAACTCTTTGATCTTTGCCAGGCAGATGTTTGCTGCTGCCGAGTTGCTGAAGAATCTACCGGAACAAGACAGAATCTCACCCATCATCGAAGCCTTGTCAAAAATCAATTATGCGGGTGAGTTGAGGGTTGAGACGCCAGATACCAACGAAGCGAAAGAGCTGTCGACTTTCTGTCGTAAGTTTACAGTTCCCTTAAGACAAAGATTGAAGAAAGCGGGCACCTTACTCGAAAAAGAAAACCCTAAACGTCCTATTATCCACGTCTGTTTCGTGGCTCCTGGAACGGCCTATGTTGGATTTTCTTTGAGTAATAATAGCTCGCCCTACGCTTGTGGCATCCCTAGGCTCAAGATGGCATCGGAAGCGCCTAGCCGCTCTACGTTGAAACTTGATGAAGCCTTTATTCACTTTATTCCTAAAGATGAACATGAGACTCGCTTAACCAGTGGCATGCATTCGGTTGATTTGGGGGCTTGCCCTGGTGGCTGGACCTATCAACTTGTGCGTCGCGGCATGTTTGTAGCGGCCGTTGATAACGGGGCAATGGATCAAGGGTTAATGGATACAGGCCAAGTTAAACATTACCAAGCCGATGGTTTCCGTTTCGAACCACCGAGAAAGAACATTTATTGGTTGGTGTGTGACATGATTGAGAAGCCTTCACGAGTCGCTGAACTTATCGAAGCTTGGGCGATCAATGGCTGGTTTAAAGAAGCTATTTTCAACCTTAAGCTGCCGATGAAGAGCAGGTATAAAGATGTTTCCATCATTCTGGCTACCATGGCAGAGATCTTAAAGGAAAATGACGTCAAGGATTTTGAGCTTTCTTGTAAGCATCTCTATCACGATCGTGATGAGGTGACAGTTCACTTGTGGCTAAATCCTACCAAAGGTTTCTAATCGAATAAGTATCATAAAAAAGCCCCAGGATGTGAATCCTGGGGCTTTTTTGTATCTTAAACTTAAGTTCAGTTACAGACGGTCTATCACAGCTTGAGTGAAATCAGTCGTACCATGAGTACCACCTAAATCACGTGTGGTGCGGTCGCCTTCGGCGATAACCGCAGTGACAGCTGCACGAATTTTTTCAGCCTTGTCTGCCATGCCCAGATATTCAAGCATCTGGATAGATGCCAAGATAACCGAGGTAGGGTTAGCTAAGTTCTTACCAGCAATATCTGGTGCACTACCATGTACAGCCTCAAAAATAGCCGCATCTTTACCTATGTTAGCACCCGGAGCCATACCTAGGCCGCCAACCAGACCAGCACAAAGATCTGACAGAATGTCACCAAATAAGTTAGTGGTAACAATAACGTCGAAGATTTCTGGGTTCATAACCAGCTTCATACACGTTGCATCGACTATCATCTCTTCTGTGGTGATATCGGGGTAACGTAGGCTCACTTCACGAGCGACTTTCAGGAATAGGCCCGAAGTTGACTTCATGATGTTAGCTTTATGAACTATGGTCACTTTCTTGCGATTTTCTTTACGAGCAAGCTCGTAAGCAAATACTGTGATCTGCTCTGCACCCTTACGAGTGATGATGCTGGTCGCTTCGGCTGTTGAACCATCTTCTGAAACTGTCTGGCCTAGACCAGAATACATACCTTCGGTATTTTCACGTACCGTGATGATATCTATGTTCTCATAACGCGCCTGAGTACCTTTAAAAGATACGACTGGGCGGATATTGGCGTAAAGAGAAAACTTCTTACGCAAGGTCACATTGATTGAGGTAAAACCTTCACCGACAGGCGTCGTTAACGGACCTTTAAGGGTGATCTTGTTCTTCTCGATCATATCAAGAGTGCGCTGAGGGAGTAATTCCCCATGCTTTTCTAGTGCAATTAAACCCGCATCGGTAAATTCGTATTCGAAGTCACAACCTGCTTTATCGAGGATCTTAATGGCTGCGTCGATAATACTAGGTCCAATCCCATCACCAGGGATCACGGTTATCATTCTTTTTGACATGGAGAGTCCTTCCACGGTTGGTCGTTACTGCTACTGTCTGACCCCTCTCTATACGGAGGGGTTACGACTTGGAATTATTTCTTATTGTTTACATCTTTATTTTAAACACTTTTAAACAATTTTCACAGAAAATAGTGAGCAATATCACGCTTTTTTATATAGTGTAGCTTGCATTATATCTAGCTGACGACTGTGTTTGATCGTTAAAGGTTAAAAAAGACGACTTTAGTCTAGTATTTCTAGAAAAAAATATAATAAAAAAACCAATTAAAATTTAAAAATCGTTAACACCATAAGAAAAATGAGGAAGACTTTGAAGTCACTACCAATTGCATCTTTGCTATTCCTAACGACGAGCTTACTCACCATTGGTGATTATGCCATGGCGGCTGCTCATTCAGGAATAAGCCCCAATGACATCATGCATTTCGAATCACTGAAGAAGCCAGTGGTTTCGGATTCAGGGACCACCCTGGCCGTAGAGGTGTCTCCCGATCGTGGCGACAGTCATGGTTTGGTGAAAAGTTTAACGTCGAATAAAACCTTCAGTGTCGATGGCGGTTCTAAGCCCAAGGTTAGCGCCGATGGCCGTTTTGTGGCCTTTAGTGTGAAGACACCTCTGCTTGAATTTGAGAAAGCATCTAAGCAAGAAAAGAAAAAACTTAAATCTGCCATGGTGTTACTCGATACTAAAACGGGTAAAGAGACACGTTTTGAGCGGGTGAAAAAGTTTGAATTTAACCAGTCAGCTAGTCATTTGGCTATTTGGTTCGAAGAAAAAGAAGAACAGTCAGACAAGAAAGAGCAAGGCGATCCGGCTGCCGCGGATAGTGGTGAAGAGGTCAAAGTCGATAAGTTTGATAAGGGGTCCCCATTTGAGCTTGTGGTACTGAAAAATGGTACCACTCAGAAAGTGGCTCATGTCACCGATTATTATTTCGATAGGAGCGGCAAGCACCTAGTCGTCGCTAGCAATAACTCTGAGGCTAAGGTTCATCAGTTAATCCTGTTTAAGCTTAGTCATAATACCAGAGAGCTAGTGCGCCAATATAACGATCAACAAATTGGTCATGTATCCCTAAGTGACGATGGTAAATATATAGGTTTTACTCATGGCGCCGCCGATGTTGCGCCATACGGGCGTCCCTATAATTTGTCACTGTTTAATATACAAACCTCAGAGGTTAAAGCCACGCCGACATCGAAGTTGTGGAAACTTAATCGTTATACTCAGTTGAGATTTTCCGAAGATAGCCAGCGTCTGTTCTTCGGACGTGTGCCTCAAGTGAGTCAGCAGTTAGCGCTGGCTAAAATTGACAAGCAAGAAGATTTGTTTGACGAGTCAATTGTCACTGGGCAGCGAAAACTACGAATATGGCACGGTGACGATGCGCGCATTAAGCCTAACGAAGTCAAAGAATATGACAAGGAGCAGAAACGTACTTATCTTGCGGTACTGCACCTTAATAGCAACAACTTAGTCCAGCTGGCCGATGAAACAGTGCCGGATGTGGAGCTTGAAGAGCAGACTCGTTTCGTGTTGGCAAGCTCCGACATTCCCTATCGTAAGATGATCACTTGGGCTGGTTTCTATCGGGATTATTATCTGATCGATCTCAATACCGGTCGCAAAACGCTAGTATTAACTCAGCAGCCGAGCGGTGAAGATCCCATTCTTTCGCCGAACCAGCGTTATGTGACTTACTTTCAACAAGGTAATGTCTACCTGTATCAAATCTCGGCAGATAGACGTACTAATCTGACCAAAGACTTGAAGGTGTCATTTGCCGATGAAGATCATGACTATCCATCCAATGCACCTGGATATGGTTTCGGCCCTTGGCTGAAAGGCGATGCAGGCTTCCTAGTGTACGATAAATATGACATCTGGCAGGTGAATACTCAGTCACGAGAGGCATTTAAACTCACAGCCGGCAAGGGACGCAAGCAAGGTATTCAATATCGGGTCACAGGTTTAATCGACGATAAGAATCATCCCAATGTGCTAGCCATAGATCAGCAAGTCTTACTTCATGGTTATAACGACAGAACCAAAGGTGACGGATATTATGTTTCAACCATAGGGGTTGCGGGGGTAAAAACCTTGATGGAGGGGGATTACAAACTTAAGACCCTAGCACGGAGCAAAAATGCTGAAACTATGGTTTTCTCTAAAGAGCGCTATGACCTGTTTCCAGACCTTTATACTAGTGAACATTTAACGCCGCAAAAGGCCAATAAGCAGACAGACTTAGATGTGCAGAAACGTCAGTTTAACTGGAGCAAGTCTGAGTTAGTCCATTGGACTAATGGTGATGGTCAGCCTTTGGACGGTGTGCTTATTAAGCCCACTGACTATGTCGAAGGCCAGCGTTATCCAGTGCTGGTGTATTTCTATCGCTTTATGAGTGACAGACTACATGCCTTCCCGCAGATGAAGATCAATCATAGGCCTAACTTTGCCTGGTATGCCGATAATGGTTACGCCATCTTCCTGCCAGATATCAGATTCGAAGTTGGCTATCCTGGAGCGACCTCTGTGCAGGCATTAACCTCTGGTGTGCAGAAGATTATTGAGATGGGGATTGGTGATCCCGATGCCATAGGTATTCAGGGCCATTCATGGGGAGGTTATCAAGCGGCATTTGCCGTGACTCAGACTCACATTTTTAAGGCTGCCGTCTCAGGTGCTCCGGTTTCAAATATGACCAGTGCCTATAGCGGTATACGTCTAGGTAGTGGCTTAGCGCGTCAGTTCCAGTATGAAACCGGCCAGAGCCGTATCGGTGAGAGTCTGTTTCGTGCACCGCAGAAGTATATCGAAAACTCACCGGTATTCTACGCCGAGCGTATCGAGACGCCTATGATGATCATGTTTGGGGATAGGGACGATGCAGTGCCTTGGGAGCAAGGTATCGAGCTCTATCTGGCGATGCGCCGCGCCGGTAAAGATGTGGTGTTCCTGCAGTATGAGGATGAGCCGCATCATCTTAAGAAGTATCCTAACAAGTTAGATTATAGTATGCGTATGATGGAGTATTTCGATCATTACCTTAAGGGTAAACCGGCTCCGAGTTGGTTGACTCAAGGTGAGGCTTATACCGAGTATAAGCAAGCGGACTAGTTATAACTTCATGTGTAATTAATGACAGAAAGCCGAGTATTGACTCGGCTTTCTGTCATAGGCTTATAAGGATTTAAGTTTATGTACCAGCTATATTACTACCCACTCAATGCCAGCATGCTTGCTCACTTGGTTTTATGTGAGCTAGAACTTGACCATGAGCTTATATTGGTCGACCGTCGACGTAATCAGCAAAAGTCCCCAGCATATCTGCAATTAAATCCCACAGGACGTATCCCAACATTAATTGATGGTGAGCTGGTTCTACATGAGAGCGCAGCTATTTGTTTGCATATATCAGCCCAGTGCCCTGCTTCTAACCTAGTTCCCGACACTAGGAGTGAAGACTATCCTAAGTTTTATCAATACTTAATGTATCTAAGTTCTAGCTTACAGACTGAACTCATGGTGTACTTTTATCCAGAAAAGTATGTGAATGGTGAGTCTGCTATATCGGCATTGAAGCAAAATCAACAAGTACGTATATCTGACATTTTTAATGTGTTGGACCAGGCATTAGTAGGCAAAGATTATTTGCTGGGTGAAACCCTTAGTGTTTGTGATTACTTGCTACTGATGCTATCAATATGGGGGGACGAGATCTCTAAGCCCCCTCAAGATTTTACTCATTTAAATCGATACTTGAGTCAGTTGATAAAGCGAAAAGCAGTGAAAAGAGTATGCCAAGTGGAAGGTTTTAATTTGGCTCAGTATCAAGAGTTACTCGCGAAGGCGGCAGCTAATTTTTAGGAAGGTTTTATCAGGCATCTAGACAAGCAAAATTCATTGCTGTCTATCATTTATCTCTGGGTTAAGGATATAACAATATGGACGGAGTTTGGTTACACATGGGCACGGTATTTATGGGTTTTTTCGCCATAATGAATCCCATAGCTAATGTGCCAATTTTTCTAAGTTTAACCTCTGAAGAAGATGAGAAAACCACCAAAGCCATCGCATTTAGAGCCCTGTTTTTGGCTTTTGTCATCATCACACTTTTCTCGCTCGCCGGTCAGTATATCTTCACCCTATTTGGAATATCGCTATCTGCGTTTAGGATCACCGGGGGCTTACTGGTGTTCTTGATAGGTTTTCATATGCTGCAGGGAAATAACTCCAGTGTGCATCATCCCGATCACCAACAATTACGTGAGAGCAAGGAAAATGCCAGCGATAAAGCTCAGGCTCGAGAGGCTGCTCTAAGCATAGCGGTATCGCCATTGGCTCTGCCTATTCTTGCTGGACCAGGAACGATTGCCACAGCCATGAGTTTTTCGGCAACAGGGGGCATAGGGGAGATGGTGATCACCATAGGGGCTTTTGGCGTTCTGTGCCTTATCACCTATGGCTTCTTTATTTCGGGTGGAAAATTGGTGAGTTATTTAGGTAGCGCAGCCCTCGGGGCGATTACCCGAATGATGGGCCTTATCCTCGCCGTCATAGGAACACAGATGGCGATAGAGGGCATTAAAGGCGCCTTTGGTATTTAACATACCTTGATGATATTAACTTTAACTTCGGCAGTTTACCTGAGTTAGATTTCATTCAGCTAAGTCGATAATTTAACTTAAAATAAGGATGCCATAGATGGATGATTCTAGAGGTGCTGGGGTGCGTATACCGCCTCCCTTGGTGTTTATCTTCTTTATTTTATGTGCTCTTGGACTCGACTGGCTCTGCCCCCTTGATATCCACTTTCCACTGGCATTAGCATACTCAGGCCTGGCTATAACCATTTTGGGAGTCATGGCTTTATTGTATTTAGCTATGCTGTTTAAGCGGGTTAACACCAATATAGAACCCTGGAAATCCACTTCTACAATTATCACCACAGGCATCTACGCCTACTCACGTAATCCTATTTATCTGGCATTTTGTACAATTCCTTTGGGCTTAGGCCTATTTTTCAGTCATGTCTGGTTGATGCTGAGTGTGTTCCCGTCATGTATTGCTGTCTATTTTCTGGCTATTCGAGCGGAGGAAGCTTATTTGACTGAAAAGTTTGCTGATGAATACTTGGCATATCTAAGTCGCGTCAGGCGTTGGCTATAGATGCTCTAGATATCATCTCTTGTCATTAGAGTGCATTTTAAAATAAACCTGTTTATAAAACGGTCTATAGCTTAGCTAGCAAAGGAATTAACCATGATATTGGAAGTGGCAATACTAGATGTAAAACCTCATTTAACCCAAGATTTCGAGGCCGCTTTTGAGCAGGCTCAAAAAATAATAGCAGGGATGAAAGGCTATATTTCTCATCAGTTACAAAAATGCCTGGAAAAAGAGACTCGTTATATTCTTTTGGTTAACTGGCAGGCTCTTGAAGACCATACCCATGATTTTAGGGGCTCGCCTGAATACCGAGAGTGGTGCGCCTCACTGCATCATTTCTATGAGCCTTTCCCTGAGGTCGAACATTATCAGAAGGTATTTTAAGTAATAAATGACTTATCAGTTTAACTTGTTAGCCTGAGTTTTTATTTTAACTTTCACGAATTTTTGGTTAACCAAGGAGAGCAGCATGAAAAAAGTAGCATTGATCACAGGTGGTGGACGCGGAATTGGCGCAGCGACTGCGAGATATTTGGCGGATCATGGATATGCAATCGGGGTTAACTATAAACAAAATAAGCCAGCTGCCCAGCAGCTGGTATCTGAATTACAAGCTAAAGGTTGTCAGGCTCTAGCACTGCAGGCGGATGTTTCCATTGAGGCTGAGGTTGTTGAGCTGTTCAACACCTTAGATCGTGAACTGGGTAGGATCACGGCCCTAGTTAATAATGCCGGTATCTTGATGCCCCAGATGAAAGTGGCTGATATGACAGCTGAGCGGATTAATAAGATACTGAGTAATAATGTCACCAGCTATTTTCTCTGTTGCCGAGAAGCGGTGAGACGTATGTCTATTTCCGCTGGAGGATACGGTGGTGCGATCGTGAATGTCTCCTCGGCGGCATCCAGAATAGGTGCTCCAGGTGAATATGTCGATTATGCGGCATCTAAAGGCGCTATCGATACCTTGACTAGAGGCCTCTCAGTCGAGGTGGCCAATGATAGTATTCGAGTTAATTGTGTCAGGCCTGGATTTATCAATACTGGTATGCATGCCGATGGGGGCGAGCCAGATAGAGTGAAGCGCCTCGCGCCTATGATCCCAATGGGCAGAGGTGGAGAGCCGGAAGAGGTTGCTGCCGCAATAGCCTGGTTGCTATCAGACGAAGCTTCCTATGTGACCGGCACCTTTATGGATCTTGCTGGTGGCAGATAAGTTATAGCATTCCGAGTAAAAATGAGGATTTATATTTAATGATAATCGTCCCTCGAATAAAAACAGCCAGATGTATGCTGACCTTGCTGCAGCATTATGATCACCAAGTATTGCGGGATTATTATCGAGACAATCGCGAGCACCTCTCTCCTTGGGAGCCCCTTAGAGGCAAGGAATACTTCAGCGAATTTTCCGTAAGGAAACGCTTACAGGCCAGTAATGAGCTGTTTGCCAATGGCGGAGCGGTTCATTTTGTTGCTTTCTTGGGAGATGAATCTGTGCCTGAGCATGGTGAGGAGAATGTGACCGCTTGCAAAGAGATTATTGGTGTGTGTAATTTTTCTAATGTCGTCAGAGGCCCATTTCAGGCATGCAACTTAGGCTATTCCATTGCCGAAAAGTATCTAGGCCAGGGCTTGATGGGGGAAATTTTGTCTGCCGCAATAGATTACATGTTTAAAGAGCATGGATTGCATAGGATCATGGCCAATTACATCCCGGAAAATAAACCCAGTGGCAAGCTTTTAGCTAGCCTAGGTTTTGAAACCGAAGGTCTGGCTAAATCTTATTTGCAGATAGCAGGACAGTGGCAAGATCACATTTTGACATCTAAGCTTAACCCCGCAGATTTTAGCTGAGGTAATTTATACATAGTCTTTATTAATGCATAGTCTTTATTAATACATAGTCTTTATTAAGACTCAGGGGACTCGCTACTGTCATATCTGTTTGTTACATTTTATCAAATGTATTTTCTTAAATAGGACCATCTACATTGATTGGCATTAAGCCATTTCATTAAAAAGGAGCTTTAAATGAAAAAGTTAATCTTGAAGAGTCATGTTCTATTTTTGTTAGCTACATTTTCGGCGGGTTTATACGCAGTAGTGCCATTAGAAGGAGAGGCTGAATGGGAAGCTTTTAATCAGGGAGAAGAAAAGCGCCTACAAACATCAAATACGGATGCAAGGAAAACGATTGAAGTGTTACGCCGTGAAGCTGAAGCCAAGCGAGAAGTCTTGCGTCAAGAGGCACGAGTGACATACTAAGCTTCTCTAGGCACAGGGTAAGTCGAACTAGGCTAGTTATCGGTGAATACCAAGGGGTATTTAATTGCTAGCCTGTTTCTTATAGCAATCAGTATAAGAAACAGATCTATTGTAAATTTAGCTACCTATGCTTGCCGCAAGATATTGATCATAAGTATCAGATCCCCAGGCGATCAGTTGTTGATTCTTAAATAACAGCGGGGTGCATTCGTCTCTGGTTGTTTTCCCATCGGATTGAGCATGGTGAGTACGATAAAAGAGTACCTGCAATGCATCATCACCAGTCACTTTCGCTTCCGAAAAATCCGCCTTGCCCATTCGCTGCTTTATGTCTGACAAGCTCTGGCCTATGATGATATCGGCTAGTTGTGCATTGTTGTAAGCCTGCCTGTCTTCCCAGTGCATCTCATCGGGTGTCGGTTCATAGACGAGAACCACGACAGCGACAAAGGCGGTGTAGGCAGCAAAAATAGAGCCGATAATGACTGGAACTTTAGATTTCATCTGCGAGCTAGGTCCTTGATACATAATAACGGGATAACACAGATAAATTATACCTATGCAGCCCTATAAGATACCCACTTCATCTCACAAGGTAAACAGCAAGATGGTAACTTAATGTTTACAAGTTGGTGCCTTCTGTCTAATCATATCTTATGTGGATTTCGCGACTACTGCTTACTGTGGCAATCTAAATTGGCTAAGATTAGCCTTTAAGGGCATATCAAGTTGCAGCTGAACCAGCTTGTAACTAAGCCTAGCCATCTGTTTTCCCTCTTCGAGCTTCTTAGCCTGTTTAGCTCCCACTTCATCGATAGAAGAATAAATATTGGCTAGAGAGCGAAATATCTTTAATAACTCTACGGCTGATTTCGGACCGATACCCGGAACACCCGGTATCTTATTACCGCTGTCTCCGGCTAAGGCCAGATAATCGATAAACTGTGAGTGTTGAACCCCCAGTTTCTGCTCGCGTTCTTCTACTGTCAGATAGGCCTTGTTGAAGTGATCCCATCTTTTGATCTTAGGATGATTGAGCTGAGTGAAGCCTTTATCCGTCGAGACTATGATGGCTTCACCGCCACTGGTGGCGAGTTTGCTGGCTAAGGTGGCAATGACATCGTCGGCCTCGGAGGCAGCATCCAGAGAATTCACATGTATTTTAGCAAGATGCAGCTTTAAACCTGGTAAGTACTCAGATAGCGCCTCAGGCATGGGCTTTCGCCCTTTTTTATAATCTTCGAACAGCTGCTTTCGCCATGAGATTTCCTTGCCGTCCCAGACTATTGCCACATGGGTAGGCTGGTGGTATTTGAGTAACTTATTACAGGCCGAAGCTACCCTGTTATCGAGTCCGTTAGTATCGTTCTCATTGGGTTGCGCTGCATGAATTCGACGGACCAGATTTAAGCCGTCAATAATTAAAAAAGTGTTCATCTGTTGTTTTATCGCTTGGTTGTGAGGTAAAGCTGGCTCAGCAAGCTGGTATTACTCACAGCTTGCTTGGCCATAATTCAGACCTTGGTATGCTTGGTCTTGTTTAATTATCTATCTTGTAGCAAGGGACATATTCGCTACCTGGCAATTTCATTCTCTGTTGTTTAACGAATGCGCTCAGCAGAGTATCCATCATAGCCATAAGCTTAGGGTCGCCTTTTATTTCGAAGGGCCCATGTTTCTTAACACTCTTGATGGTCTCCATCTTCACATTCCCCGCGACTATGCCTGAAAACGCCCTGCGCAGATTAGCGGCAAGTTCCGCCTTGTTATCCTGAAAATACAGGTTGAGATTGCTCATCATCTCATGAGTGGGATTGAAAGGCAGCTGAAATTCGGGTTCAATTTTCAGTGACCAATTATATTGGTAGGAGTCACCGGTATTTTTTCGGTGCTCTTTGACCAGATCCATACCGTGGCTCATAATTCTGGCGACTCGCACCGGGTCATCGATGACAATTTCGTATTTACTCTGAGCTTCCTCACCTAAGGTGGCTCCGATAAACTCATCGATCTTGATAAAATAATCGGCGCTCTCTTTAGGGCCGGTAAGTACCAAGGGGAAGGGCATGCCTTGGTTATCTTTATTGAGTAGAATCCCGAGTAGATAGAGCAACTCTTCGGCGGTGCCGGCTCCCCCAGGGAAAATAACTATGCCATGACCTAAACGGACGAAGGCTTCTAAACGCTTCTCTATATCGGGAAGGATCACTAGCTCGTTGACGATTTGATTCGGGGGTTCGGCGGCGATAATACTAGGTTCTGTGAGTCCCACATATCTTGCTTGTGATATGCGTTGCTTTGCGTGACCTATGGTCGCTCCTTTCATGGGACCTTCCATGGCGCCGGGACCACAACCGGTACATATGTTCATCTCTCTTAAACCAAGCTCATAGCCCACTTCTCGAGTGTACTGGTACTCGATGGCATTAATGCTGTGACCACCCCAGCATACGACGACATTGGGATCTTCCAATGGAATAACCTGGCCATTACGTAAAATATCGAAGACGACGTTGGTGATATGGCTAGAATTGGTCAGGTTGATATCTTTAAGGTTTTCGTATTTATCGCTGATATAAACGATATCTCTTAGCACGGAAAACAGGTGTTCCTGAAGACCTCTGATTATCTTGCCATCGACAAATGCGGCTTCGGGGGGGTTGGTCAATTCAATCTTAATACCGCGCTCTCGGCGTAGGACATTAATGTTGAAATCATTGAATTGCTCGAAAAGGTTTTCGGCGTTATCGCTCAGTAGGCCTGATGCGAGCACGGCCAATGAACAGTTGCGGTAAAGTTGATAGAGTTCGCTTTTAGCACTCTGTTTTAGACGATCGACTTCCATTTGCGAAAGCTGATCCATGCTTCCTTTAGGGCTGACTTTTACAATCATAGTAACTCCTTAGCTGTGACGGGAGTGCAATGATGTGTATTTATGACACCGTTAAATTTGGTGCCAGCCTATCAAAATATCTAAGAGTCTTACGGGTGTAGGCTACACGTCAATGATCACTCTGTCTCTGCTTTCATGTTTTGCTCGATACAGTGCTGCGTCGGCTCTATCAAAGGTTTCATTGATGAGCTCGTTATTAATAATCTGTGCTGCACCTATAGACACTGTAACTGTAATTCTCTGATTTTTAAACTTAAAAGGAATACTTTTTACTTTCTCTCTTACTCTGTTCAAAAGTTGTGCAATATCTGTGGCGTTAACATCAGGAATAATCAGCACAAATTCTTCACCACCATAGCGGGCAACAAATTCAGTATCACGCAGTGAGTTTTTCAGCGCCATGGCGATGACTTGAAGTGTTTTATCCCCGGTACTGTGGCCAAAACTATCGTTAATGGTTTTAAAATGATCGATATCGGCCACAGCGACCCAGAGTGGTTGTTTATGACGCTGATAATTACGAAATTCCAGCTCCATTCTCTCTTCGAGTGCGGCTCGGTTAGGCAGCTGGGTCAAGGTATCGAGTAAGTTGAGTTTCTGCTGCTCAAATAGTCGTTCCTTAAAGGTATTGGCTTCCTTACTCAGGCTGCTAAGCTCTTTGCGCATGGCTTCCATAGACTTGCGAAGCAGGGCCTGCTCACGTTCCTCTAAGGCTTCTTTACGTCCTAGAGCCGCTCTAATTGAGGCCAACTGTTCTGTGACTCGAGACTTTAGACTGTGAATATCATCGATATCTATGATGGCCTCACCGACGTTATCGACACAGGTATTAATTTCACGATTAAGCTGCTTCTTGAGTTGAAAGCTGCGTTGATTGTCGTTGTAGGAGTCGCTCACCACTTCTCTGACTGCCGATAGGGCGTCATTTAAGGCAAAGAGAAACTCCTGGGAAGCAGATTTATCTCTGGCAATATTGTCCAGTAACAGAGAAAGCACAGTCTGATAGGCTTCGATAAGGCTGTCTACTTCAATATCGTTAGAGAGTTCTTCTTTGAGTGCGAATATTCGATCCCGCTGATCTTTTCGAAATTCAATTTCTGAGATCATTTGAGCAAGTTCATGGGCCAACTGACGGTGCTTAGGTAGCACGACAAATTTATCACCCTGTGCCAGCTGTTCTTCCAATATGCTTTCGTAGAAGCCAACTAGCTTCTCGATTTTGGGGATATAATCCCAGAAAGTATGGAAAGGCTTAGTGAGATCTTTTTTGAAGTAATTAATCTCTTTCTTGACCTTATCGGGTACAGATTGGACTCTTTGTATCTGTCTGATGACCCTAGATAAGCTGGCTCTACTGTCTTCGAGTTGAACCATGACATGGTTATATTGTTGTTTAAGAAGTTGTTCAACTTCAACTAATTCAGGCAGTGATTCTTCGACAGTCTCGAAATTAGTAAAATGATGTCTTAATTTAGCAAGTTTGTTATCGAGTTCAAGATTTTGCCCTTTACAAGCAAGACTCAGATGGCCAATAAACTGCAGTAGTATTTTCAACTTATCATTTCTATCTTCGTTTATGCTATCGAGTGCGACTCTAGCAGTATGAAGTTTTTGTTTTAATAAACTGAGCTGAGAAGTGTTTGCCATCGAATCCTTCATTAACCGTTTCCTACTTTTTCAAGTTCAAGGCAAAAAATGAAAAATAGTATTTTGAATGTAAATTAGTAGTACTAATGTTATAGCAATCCCTTTGGAGTGCAAATCTCATTTTAATATAACGCGATATATTAATGATTTTGATTAGATTCACTCTGTTACATCCAGATGTTCATGGCTTTTCCATCTGGGCCAGAGAATGTCTTTCTTGTCGCCATTGGTATTGACCTTCAATAATCCGCGCATTATGCCTTTTTCCAAGTGTAAATATAGAGGCGTTGTGAAGATAGCCGATGGGGCAAAGTTTAATGCCTTAATGGAAACATAGTAATCTGCTTCCTGCCCTAGGCTCAAGGCGGCCGCCAGGGTCATCTGTGCCGCGCCAAAGTGAATCTGGGGCGACAGTCTAATGTCCGGGTCCATCAATAGAGGAAGTGGCAGGATGCCCATATGTATACAAGTGTCTCCATAATCTTTATCTATGGTGTTACGGCACCTTTGCAATAATTCATCTGGGGTGATCTCCTCAGTTAAACACAGAATAAATAGTCCTGGCCTGACAAGGTAAACACTGCCTGAAAAATCGCTATCTAAGGCTTGGAGCTGAATTTTGTTCATGTTGTTATTGCACTGAAAACCTTGCTTGATATCCGCGTTTAATTGGCCCGTTAGAGAAATCAATGCAAGGGTACAAGGTGTGTCCTTGTAGGGAGACTCAAGCTCTTCGATGAAGCCTTTATAACCAGGTAAACCACTCACTGGCTCGATAATGCCGTTATCTTCTGCCTCAGATAACTTAACTGCTAATAGGCTTTTTCTTCGCCATTGGTTTACCCCTATGAGTGATATTAAGCACACCAAAATAATAGAGGTAATCAACAGCAGTCTCGAGCGTGCTAACTGAGATCTGAGTGTCTCTTTCTCACCCTGAATCTTATTGACTTCAAGTTTTAATTTTTGTTCGGCAAGTACCGATGAGGTGTCATAGCTGGGAGTATTTTGTGTTTCTGGCATGGACAAGTTTAGGGCAATAAGCTTATCCAGTGTCCCAAAGGCTTTATCATTCTGTTTAAGGTTTCTATATGCCTGAGACAGATATTGTAATGCCTCTATCTGCTCTCCTTTCAGTTCGAGCTTCTGGGCATTCATTAAGGCTAAGTTGCCATGCTTTACTGCCAGTCGCCAATTTTTATCCGCTGTGGCAACTTGGGCAATCAAGAGATCATTAAACACAAGATAATGGTTACTTTTTTTAGATAGAAAAATGGCATTGGATTTAAACAGAAATTCAAAAGAGGTTTTGGTGTTGCCGTTTTGAAAATAGGCTTCGCCTAAATTATGATAGTTTAACGCCTGAGCAAGCATATTTTGATCTTTGTAAATGAGCTGCTGGGCATTGAGATAGTAATCAATAGCCTTATTCCAGTCGCTTTGATTGGCATGAACCATAGCGATTACAGTCATGCAATGAGCGCGTAATCGATCCATATTGAGGGCCTTAAAGCCTTTATCTGCATCATGTGCATACTGGATGGCTTGATCCCAGGACTCTAGGTCTCGATATACCCGTGCCAGTTGTAGCTGTAAATCGGCCTTGAAAAAAGGTTTTTTCTGGTGATTTGAGAGTTTAAGTGCTTCGCTGTAATGTTGTAAGGCCAAAGAAAATTGCCCGCGCATATTATAGAAAGCGCCTAAAGTGGCTTCGGCATGGGCAATTAAGTAATCATTCCCCAGCTGATAGGTCGACTCTCTATAGAGTTTCAGGTGCATCAGGGCTGGCTTATCCTGATGTAAGATACGATGTAGGCTGCCAATATGAAAATGTATCAGTTGTTTTAACAGTTGAGTCTGCAGATTTGTCTCGCTCTCTAACAGAGCCAGAGCTTGGTCATAATAGGGCAGTGCTTGCTGATAATCATGTCGACTCCTGGCTATGTATCTTCCACTTAATACTTGCAGATAGCTTTCATCGTAGGCTGTGGTACTGATCACCTTGAGGAGTGACAATAACTCTTCAGTTTTGCGGTATTTATTTTGCTCTTTCACATAGCTGCTGAGATAGAGTCGTGTGAGCAGTTGCAACTTTTGTTTTAACTCATCGAGTTTATAACCTTGGTCACTGGCTACTCGTTCAAAAGCTGAGAGACTAGTGGCTTTTATGGGTAAGCTGATGGAGGCCTGTAAATCATGTAACAATTCAATGGGTGATTCTTTGAACTTAATTTCAAGGGCGATATGATCTTGAGCGTAAGTCGAAGGGGCGGCTAAAACCAGAGTGAATATCACAAGTACAAAGATAATACGCATATAAAACAGACACCTTGCTTTTTTTAATAGACATTATGTCAGTGGTTGTAATGTTTCAAAACAGACCCGAAGAGGCATGATTTTTAGTGATGCCTAGTCTTCGAAATAGAGATATACTCTCGATCTTATTATAAAAATAAATAACAATCATAACAGAAGGAATCAAGAGTGAAACCTGTCCCTTTATCAATTTTAACCTTAAGTGCGTTTATTTCTTCATGGGCTTTGGCAGACGTTAGTTATCGCATCGACCTCACAGACTCTCAGCATCATCTGGCCAAGGTCGAGGTTGATTTTCCCGAGTCTGCAACCACAGAGCTAAAAATCAACCTTCCTGTGTGGCGTACAGGTAAGTATCAAGTCTTACCTTTGGCCGATGGTATTCGATATTTTAGTGTAAAAGATGAAGCGGGTAACAGCTTACCCTATACACGGACTGCGAGCGGAGAGTGGACGGTTGAGCTTGAACAGCCAACGTCCGTCACTGTGACTTATCAGCTATATGCTAATCAATTGGGTCAAAGGGTTGGTCATATAGACGGGACTCATGCTTTCTTGGATGCCAGTGGTAGCTTGGTATATAGCCCAGAGTTTAAGGGCCAGAAGGTCAAGGTCGAATTGGCCGTGCCAAATGAATGGCAAAGCTATTCAGGTATGGAGTCTGGAGGAAAACCTCATTCGTTTGTGGCCAACAATTATGATGTGCTGGTGGACTCTCCAATTGAGACCGGCATCAGTCACCACAGAGCATTTTCCACCGATGGTAGGGACTATGAATTGGTCATTTGGGGAGAGGGGAACTATGACATAGAGCAGATAGTGACAGACCTTTCGAAACTCAGTGGTCAGGTTGGGGCTATCTGGGATGGATACCCGTTTGAGCGTTATGTCTACATGGTGCATGCTACCAGTGGTGCTCGAGGTGCAACTGAGCATCTTAACTCGACTATAATTCAGCGTCCTCGTTTCAGTTATCGTGAGAGAGAAGATTATTTAGGTTTCATTAAAACCGCTTCCCACGAGTTTATTCATACCTGGAACGTGAAGGCATATAGGCCACAAGGCTTAGTGCCCTATGACTATCAGAAAGAGAACATGTCTGAGCTGTTATGGATTGCCGAAGGTTCGACGAGTTATTTTCAAAGCCAGTTGTTACTCAGAGCCGGAGTTATCACCCCTAAAGAGTTTTTTGAAGACCTAGCGAAACGAATCGCTCGGAGTGAGAAGACGCCTGGACGTGAAGTTCAATCAGTACAAGAGGCAAGTGTCAGCAAATGGGCGAGCACGGGGGGGGATTATGCGGTTAACCAGAGTGCCAATATTTATTCTGAAGGCTATTTCGCATCCCTGGCCCTGGATTTTTCATTGCTTAATGACACAGATCTCGACCACTCCTATCGTGATGTTCATAAGGCCCTCTACAATCAGCATAAACTCCCGGTGGGTTATTCCGTTTCCGATGTAAAACAGATCTTACAAGACCTGTCAGGCGAAGATTATCAGCAGTGGTGGCAGACTCATGTTAATTCACCTATGAGTCTGGATTTCACCTCTTTACTAGAAAATGTGGGTTTAAAGCCAGGTTATGGGGATGATTCGAAAGCTACTGCCTATACAGGTATGAAGTTGAGTGATGACTCACTGATACTTTCTGAAGTCCTGCGTGATGGACCAGCTTGGAATGCGGGTATAGTGCTTGGAGATGAAATCGTTGCTATCGATGGCCTGAAAGTATCCAGCAAAAGTTTTGAGTCTAGAATCAAAGACTTTAAGGCGGGGGATCAAGTTGTGGTGAGCTTATTCAGTGATGATCGTCTCAAACAGGTAACGCTGAAAATGGGTGAGCAACAGACTGACAAGTTGCAGGTGTTGAGTGTGGATAAACCAAGCCGAGGTCAGAAAGCCTTCTTTAAAGCCTGGTTGGGTATCGATTGGCCTTTCGATAATAAGGGCGAGTTAAAATCGGATAGTTAAACTTTAATTGGCAATTAAAAAAGCCCCTGACAATTTTTGTTGCCAGGGGCTTTTTTAAATCAGAATGAAAGAGAGTTAGATACTCTCTTCCAGTCCGCCTAATACTTCTACCAGTGAGTTCATCAAGGCGATAAGCTCGCTTCCCATCAAGGCAAAATCGGCATCGAGTCTGGCCATAGGATCTTCGGTACCTACTTCATCATTGCCGGCTCTAAACTCTTCAGAGAACTTGAGGCGCTTGATGCCAGCATCTGATTGCAATAAGAAAGCAATCGATTGGCCGAAATGTAGCGCTAGCTTATGAACTTGCTTACCGACTTCGATATGGGCCAAGACTTCAGCTTCGGTCAAATCTTGTTGTTTAAAGCGGACGATACCACCTTCATCTGAGTCTGACTTAAATTCAGCTTCATCTTGCATCTCGAAAGGTGCCGGGGTCGAGTTAGTCTTAACCCAATCGGTTAATTGACTCTCGATAGGTGCCTTAAAACTCAGAGGGATGATCGGCAGTGAACCCATGGCTTTACGTAACAGAGCCAAAAACTCTTCAGACTTAGCCGCGCTCGAGCTATCGACTAAGATCATCTCAATCTCTGGGATGATCAAGGCTCGAATTTGACTACGTCTAGAGAAGGCGCGTGGCAATAAGGTGATGACTATCTCATCTTTTAGTGCGTCTTTCTCTTTCTTAGCGAGTTTGCGATCTTCTTCGGCTTCGATCTGAGCCACTTTATCTTCTAAAGCTTCTTTTACCACTTGTGAAGGAAGGATTTTTTCCTCTTTGGTGGCACAGATAAGGTGTCTATTGCTGGCACTGTGAACCAGAGTCTGGCCTTTTTTACCCAGAGCATTAGAGAAACCAAATTTGCTGATGTCTTGACTTGAGCATGGGGAGAAAGTGAAGTCTTCCAATGACTTTTCAAGAGCTTCAGTGTCAACAGAGAAAGGTTTATTAAAACGATAAACAGTCAGGTTTTTAAACCACATAATAAGCGCTCAATCAAAAAATGAAGCCGCAGTGTAAGACATTGTCAGTCCCGGGTAAACCTGTAAACACTTATGAATAGGGCGCTAACCAGCATAATTCATCAAATTGTCACATTCATTTTTGTCGCTCTGTATCCCTTGATGTATATGGGATTTATTTTTATTTTTTTCCTCAATTTCTGGTTTTTTATGAAAACTGATCTAGATTGAAATAAAACTGCAACAGAAACGTTGCAGTATTTCGTCCGTCCAAACCAATAACTAAGACGAACAGATACGTCGAAAGGATTAAAATGATGAACGTTTTTTGTAAAACTTTACTCGCTTCTGCGCTCGCTACTGCCACTCTAGCTTCTGCACATGCGGCAGATCCTCTCACTGTCTACGGTAAGTTGAATATCACGGCTCAGTCTAATGATGTTAATGGTGAGACTGAGACTACGATTCAAAGTAATGCATCACGTTTTGGTGTGAAAGGTGCGTTCGAGCTCAGTAGTTCATTAGAAGCTTTTTATACTATCGAGTATGAAGTTGATACCGGCGATGACGTGAAAGAGAATTTCAAGGCTCGTAATCAATTTGTGGGTCTCAGAGGCGGCTTCGGCTCAATCGCTGTGGGCCGTAACGATACCATGCTTAAAAAGTCCCAAGGTAAAGTCGACCTGTTCAATGACCTGTCCGGCGATATCAAAAAACTGTTTAAGGGTGAAAACCGCATTGCACAGACCGCCACGTATATCACACCATCAATGAGTGGGTTTAAGTTCGGTGTGACTTATGCGGCAAGTGGTGACGATGACCAGTTAACGCAAGACGGTTACAGTTTGGCTGCCATGTATGGCGACAAGGGTCTTAAAAAGTCACCTGTCTATGCCTCTATCGCCTATGACTCAGACGTTAAAGGTTATGAAGTCGCTCGTGCAACGGTTCAGGGCAAGATAGCCGGATTTAAACTTGGTGCCATGTATCAACAGGAAGAAAAGGTTTATGTTTACGACAAAGAAAATGATGTCGTCAATTCTTTCGATGGTGACAGCTACACAGGTTACCTATTGAGTGCGGCTTATACTATCGATGCCTTGATATTGAAAACTCAGTATCAAGATATGGAAAATAAAGGTGATTCATGGAGTGTTGGTGCCGATTACAAGCTAGGTAAACCGACTAAGCTTATGGCATTCTATACCAACCGTTCCTACGAGAAAGTTGAAAACGATGACAAATTTCTCGGTCTAGGTATCGAACATAAGTTCTAATTGTTCTAATTAAAGAACAAAGTAACAAGAAGGAGGCTTAAGTCTCCTTTTTTTGTGCTGTCATTTAACCCAGTACCATAGGTTTTATGACAATAATCTGCACTTTATGACAATATAAGTTTAGCCGATCATAATTTTGTAATAAAAATGACCAATAATGATGCGTGAACATTCACTAACAGAAGATTGTATATGACAGCTAAGATATTAATTGTTGAAGACGAGTCGGCTATCAGAGAGATGCTGGCATTTGTTCTAGATCAACATGGTTTTAACACGACATCAGCTGAAGATTTTGATTCGGCAATAAATATGATATCGGAGCCCTATCCCGATCTTATTTTATTAGACTGGATGTTTCCAGGTGGCAGTGGCATTCAGCTGGCTAAGCGCTTGCGCCAAGATGAGTTTACTCGTCAGATCCCTATCATCATGCTTACCGCGCGTGGTGAAGAGGAAGATAAGGTTCGTGGCCTAGAAGTCGGCGCCGATGACTACATGACTAAGCCATTCTCTCCAAAAGAGCTAGTGGCTAGAATTAAGGCTGTGTTACGTCGCAGTTCACCGACCAGTCTAGAAGAGCCTATAGATGTTCAGGGGCTTATGTTGGATCCAGTCAGTCACAGAGTGACCGTCGGGGATCAGGTATTGGAAATGGGGCCGACAGAATTCAGGTTACTGCACTTCTTTATGACTCATCCTGAGCGAGTCTACAGTCGTGAGCAGTTACTCGATAACGTTTGGGGCACCAATGTCTATGTAGAAGATAGAACGGTTGATGTGCATATAAGGCGCTTACGTAAGGCGATTGAGCCATCTGAACACGATCGTTTAATTCAGACGGTTCGCGGTGCGGGTTACCGATTCTCAACGAGACTCTAACTTAGCTTGAAAGCGTTAGGCACGAGATCTAATTTAGGTTATCTTGTGCCCGTCTCTTACCTATGGTTTCGATGCGATTTCTATGTTTGATTCTTATTCCGGTTATCGACTGCTATCACGGTTAGTAACTTATCTGGTGTTATGTTTTATTCTTGGTCTGCTCCTGGGCGAGGTTGTCTGGGTTCTGCTGATCGGCACTGTGGCATTGCTGTTCTGGCATTATCGTCAACTCTCGAGACTCAATTTTTGGTTATGGCGTGACCGACGGTTAACACCGCCCAATGGTCGTGGTAGTTGGGAAGGGGTCTTCAACGGTATCTATCGCCTTCAGGGCAAAAACCGTAAACGTGTCTCCCAGTTAGCATTTCTGCTTGGCCGCTTCAGGCAAGGGGCTGAGGCGCTTCCGGATGCTGCCGTGGTGTTAGATTCTGAGCACAACATCATCTGGTGTAACAAGCTGGCCCAGCTGTTATTGGGTTTTGTCTGGCCACTGGATAATGGCCAAAGAATTGATAACTTAATTCGTCACCCTGACTTTGCTCAATACCTCAAGAAAGCCGCCTATCAAGAGCCATTCGAGTTGGCATCACCACTTTCAGAGGGGCACATCCTGGAGATCCGTATCATGGGATATGGCACCGGGCAGTTCCTGCTTATTGCCAGAGATATCACCCGGGTGAGGCAGCTTGAGGGAATGCGCAAAGATTTTGTCGCTAACGTATCCCACGAACTTAAAACTCCACTCACAGTACTGCAAGGTTATCTGGAGATGATGCAGGCCATGGCCGAACCTGGTTCGCCAAATATTAAGGCCATGGAGCAGATGCAGCAACAAACCAATCGCATGCGCTCTATGGTCGAACAACTCTTAGTCTTATCTAGAATAGAAGATTCTGTTGAATTGAATTTAAGCAATATTATTAATATGGACCATATGATCGAGGTATTAAAAGAGGAGGCAAATGCGCTTTCTCAGGGTGAATACAATCTGATTTTTGATTGTGAGGCCAACTATCATCTCTATGGCAATGAGATTGAACTCAGGAGTGCTTGCTCTAACCTCATCTCTAATGCGATTCGATATACAGAACCGGGTGGTCAAATAAGCATATGTTGGCAGCGAGTCGCTACAGGCGGCCTGTTTAGCGTCACCGACAGTGGTGACGGTATAGCGCCCCAGCATATTGGCCGGCTCACCGAGCGTTTCTATCGAGTAGACAGTGCCAGAACCCGTCAACGAGGGGGCACGGGATTAGGCCTGGCCATCACTAAACATGCTTTGAGCAACCATCAGAGTGAGTTAATGATTGACAGTGAACTTGGTAAGGGCAGTACATTTAGCTTCGTTATTCCGACTAATCTCATCGAAGGCACTCATCAATCCGATTAAGGATATGATGGGTTCACATCAAAGCAGACCTTGAGTCTGCTTTTTTGATTTCTGCTCAGGGTAAAAAGGCCACTAAGATATATCGCTTAAATAGACATTAAAAATTCACTTAAAATGCACATTGTCATCTAAGTGTCACGCCAGAGTAATAGACTTGTCATCAGAGAAACAGATACTGGCAGCAACTTATATCAATCCTACTAAATATATGCTCTTTCAGCGGGAGTTCAAAGTGCTATAGGCAAGGCGGATGCTTGAAGCTAATAGTTATTCTATATTGAAAGCATCTAACACAGCATAAAGGGCTTTGAAACCCGCACTATGTGAGCCTCTCAGGCATTCCACTTCTGCGTTGCATTGATTTAAAAGGGAGTAACCATTTTTTTATCTATGCGTCTTGAATTGAAAGGCCTGAGTGGCTCTGAACTGAGCACCTATTTTAGTGAGATTGGTATTAATGTTAACTCAATTAATGAGCAAGTACGCTTAACACTGGAGCAAAGAATGAAACTGAAACAGCTTATAGGCGCGGTTAGTTTAACAGCCGCTAGTGTATTTTCTGCAGCATCAATCGCTGCAATCGATCCGTCACTACCTAACTATGAAAAAACAAGCGGCGTATCGGGTAACCTATCTTCCGTAGGTTCAGATACTCTGGCTAACATGATGACGCTTTGGGCCGAAGAGTTTAAAGAAATTTATCCTAACGTGAACATCCAAATTCAAGCGGCTGGTTCTTCTACTGCACCTCCAGCGCTCACTGAAGGGACTTCTCAATTCGGTCCTATGAGCCGTAAGATGAAGCCGAATGAAATTGAAGCGTTCGAGAAGCATTATGGCTATCAGCCTACGGCAATTCGTGTCGCTATCGATGCCTTAGCGGTATTTGTTCATAAAGATAACCCAATTAAAGGTCTGAGCATCCAACAGATTGATGACATTTTCTCGGCGACACATAAGTGTGGCGGCAGTGATGTTAAGCGTTGGGGGGATCTCGGTCTGGAATCTAGTTGGGCGGCTCGTGATGTGCAGCTTTATGGTCGTAACTCAGTATCGGGTACTTATGGTTACTTCAAGAAGAAAGCCCTGTGTAAAGGTGACTTTAAAGCGAACGTGAATGAGCAGCCAGGTTCTGCGTCTGTAGTACAGTCGGTGTCTCAGTCACTCAATGCCATAGGTTACTCAGGCATAGGCTACAAGACTGCAGGCGTGAGAGCGGTGGCCATTGCGAAGAAGGGCACTAAGTATATCGAAGCTAATGCGGCTAATGCGGCAAGCGGCACTTACCCACTATCACGTTATCTTTATGTTTATGTGAACAAGCATCCGAACAAAGACCTATCCCCAATGGACCGTGAATTCTTGAAGTTTGCACTGTCTAAGCAAGGTCAGCAAATTGTTGAGAAAGATGGTTATGTGCCACTACCACGCAGTGTGACAGCCAAAGATTTAGCCAAAGCGGGCATTCGCCTGTAAGTCTACAAACTCGATATTGCTAGACTAATAATGTTCAAAAGGCCTCAGATGAGGCCTTTTAAAGCTTTTAACAAACAACGTGTTACCATTTAAAACAAGTGGTTAGGTGTGTTTCTGTTGCATCCTAACCAATTCTAAACAGTCCTTTCGTGTCAAATTGTGGGCATGGTTCAAATCAAGTGAACACTTTTGTCATTCAATTAGACTTCGCATGAGGCAAATCCAGAGTGGTTTGCTTACAAGCATCAAGCTAAAATTCTGAGCTACCACCTTTATTGAGCAGCTCAAGAGCAGTAGATGCAAAAGCGCCTATCCCCAGAATGTCAGAAGTCAATCGGCCAGCAAGCCATCTCCGGAAATAACATTTCTCACATAGCGGAACATCATCGCGTCTGCAGGAACACGGTCTACGCCCAGAGACTCCGGGCACTGGCGGCGCTCGATGATGCCTTTATGATATCTGAACAAGAAGACACCGTTCTATTCTACCTGCCAGTCAATAAGGCTTTCCTTCACCAGATTGTTCTGGGAATTCTGCTTATCTGCAAGGGCAGCTATCGGGATGCGCAACTGTTTCTACGGGACCTGTTTGACACTGAAATGAGCATTGGCACCATCTTCAATATCCACGACCAGGCCTGCCGAAGCGCAGCAGCAAACAATGCTCTCTATTCGTTGAGTTCAATCAAACACAGTGCCTCTGATGAAATCTATCATCGTAACAAACCCCATCTGGCCGTTGTTGATGTGAGAAGCCGCTACTGTGCAAGTTTGACTCGTGAGGATTGTCGTGATGCCGACACCTGGACTATTCATCTTCTTGACCTGATGGAACAAGGCTTTCAGCCTATGGTAAACATCAGTGACCACGGCACTGGAATGATCAAGGCATTTAAGGATGTGCTACCAGACACTGAGCTTCGGTTTGATCATTTCCATCTGATTAAATCCTGTAAAGAGCTCATCAGGTATCTAAAAAACCAAAAGGAGTCAGCCGTCACTCGCCAAATTAAATTGCTTGAGCAAATGGAGAGAGCGAAGTTAAAAAGTAAAGGGAATACCTTCTCAGCTAAGTTGGCCCGTGGCAGCAGGGAGGTGATTCAGGCTGAATATTTATATCGTCATGTCACCACTCTCGGTTGTTGGCTACAGTACGATATTCTTCAGCTAGCCGGCTGTAACCCTATGGATAGGGAAATGCTGTTTGATTTCGTCCTGGCCGAGCTGTCTACTGTTGCAGCTCTCTCACCCCGGATAAAAGCATTTATAGGCTCTCTTATTCATCAGAAGGTAGGACTTCTTGCTGCAAGCCATGTGTTAAACCGCGAGTTTCAGCAAATCGCGTCTCGCTACAGTATCTCCGAACAAGATGTTAGGGATGTGTGCTACGTGGTCCGATACGATATCCAGACGCTCAGTTACCATAATAAAGCCGATGCACTGGCCTCACGCCTGGGAAAACTGTACGAACAGATCGAGGATGAGGTGCTGAATGTGCTCGCAGCAACCCCACGGTGCAGCTCGATGATTGAGAATTTTAATAGCAGACTCCGCCCCTATCTCGATGCTCGCAAGCAGATCACCTCAGAGAGTCTGGATCTCATCCGGTTTTATCTGAATCACCAGGTGTTTCTCAGAAGCCTGCACGACTACATGCAAGGTAAAACGCCAGCTGAAGTTTTGAGTGGCTCAAGCCATCAACATTGGTTGGAGATGCTAGGTTTCACTCGTTTTAAGCGGCTAGCTCTAGCCGCTTAAGCTGGTTCAACAATCTAATGATTTCTATGCCAGTTCTTGGCAGGATGACGAGTGCCTAGTGTTCACTAAAACACGCTTTTTTTGAACCATGCCCAAAAATCAACAATCGTTAATTGGCTTTGCTTGTGAAGTTCTATGAGCTCAAGCCATTGTTCTTTATTTAGCATTCGTAATGACTCAAAACCTTGGATGCTTGACCAGGCGCAATTGTGTACTTTAAAACCACAGTAGCGACTATTAACTTTTTTGTAATTAAGCATAAATCACTTTTTTTTACGTTACAGGTCGAGAAAAGCACGTTATCAATAAACCTGCCCGATCACCTAAGGCACTTTCGGGCTAAGTGTTATCCATTGCAACATAGCCCTAAATTCACCGTTATGTAGTGATAGGTAAGCATTTGAGCTCCCCACACTTTAAAAAGATGGAAATTATAATTATGAGTGATTTAGAAGTAAAAATAGGTGTTAATCCTGCTGATGTTCGTTATACAGCTAATTTTAAAGTTGCACCAAACGACGGATATGTGATGTATGAAAAAAATACGCCAATCATTCCAGAAATTGGTGTGAATATTACGGTTATAAATACAGGTCGTGAAGAAATGGAAGTTCACTATGAATGGGCTCCACCATTTGGTGGATGGCAATGTGCATCTACAACAATAATCCCACCTGATGGTAAGCCTGTTTATATTGCTCATCCGTCAAATGCTTTTTATTATCAGCGAATCATTGCTTATAACAAAAAAGAATCAACAGCGTTCGGGAATTGCGAATACTAAAATTTTAAATGATAGTTAATAACGGGAATTTCCCCGTTATTTTTATAGGAATCTAAAATGAATAATGAATATATCGTAACAATGGAAAAGAAAAACAACATAGAATTAAAAAGTAGTGGTCGTTATACATTAGATGATTTTTACCATGATCATGCTTATGCATTTAAAGTCGCTTTGACTATTGGACTTAAAAAAATACCTTATGTTGGAAGTATTTTATCTACACTTGTTAAAATATTATGGCCTACTGGAGCATCAGGTGAATCTTTACAAAACTTATGGGAAATGGAAAGAAATGAAATTCAATCAATGATTGATGAAGCTACACTTCATACTATAAACGATATATTAAACGGAATTGTAAATTCACTCGGTGATAAAATAGCCGATATTAATAGAACTATAGAAAATTACGGGTTTGCAGCTGCAAAAGATGATTATATAAACTTAATTTCAAATTATATAATTGGATTGGAAGAACAGTTTAAATTTGAAAGTGAAGGCTCTGAATTTATAGCTTATGCAACAATGCCACTGTTATCTATTACTGTTGGTTTGCAATTATCATATTTGGCATTTGGTTTAGATAATAAAGCTAACTTTGGACTTGATAGTGCTGATATAGATAAATGTAGTAGAAACATAGATGAAATTTATAAAGATGTTAAAAAATATATAGAAAAATATGCTAAGTGGTCTGATTCTGACTCTTACAGTAATGCTAATAGTGAAAACATATATAATGAAGTTATGGGATCTCGTGCTTTTTGTGCTTTAAATGGATTTGAACACATTGAAATCTGGTCTGAAATACAATCACGTAAATCACTTGATTTTTCAATTATAAGTACATCTGTATCTTATTCTGTTGAGGTCGGTGTTTTAACGCCTAACATGACAAGGATGGCAACAGCTGTTGAAGTTGGCCCGCCTTTGTTACCTGTTATGGTTGATGGACATAGAAACAAGATAGTTAAAATTGAGGGTTGGGATAGTGTAGAAATTAATAGTTATCGTCGTGTCGGTTGCCTTAAAATCACTTATGAAAATGGTGATGTTTACGATATGGGTGTTAAAACATCTAATCCTGTTAGCATTTCACTTGATGGTGAATTTGTAGATACCGTAAAAGTCGTTCAAGGTGATACATATGCAATTAATTACATCAAATTCACATTAACTGATGGACGCACAATGTCAGTTGGTGAACAAAGCGGTGATACACAACTATTAGGTTTTGATAATCATACTATTGCTGCAATTTTTGTTGATGAAGGTTCTTCAGATAAAATTTCATGTGTTAGCGTTTCATGCATTCCTAAGCAGTACGAAGAAGAATAGTATTTAATAGGCGTACTACGGGCTCTCCCGCAATAAATGTGATTCTGTCGCAAAGTGGGTCTAAGTACAAAAGCGGTAAAAAACTTATTCAATAGTTCGTTTCATCGTATGTACTTGCTGTCTAACTCAACTTTAAGCTAGGGTTGAAGTTGAGTATCACCTTGTGCGGTTTCACTCAGTACAATGCCGCCGATCTCACCGACTCCAACACGAAAAATGACATAAGTTTTACCTTGTCGCTCTACAGATATATCTGGAGGGAATTGCAACTTAGGGGCTTTATTCATGAAAAAGGCTCAAGTTTTAGTCTAACGAGCACGCGCTTGAGCAAACTTAGCTCGGCGTTGATAATTATCTTCATCGTAAAGAGTTAAACATTTAATCACATCTCCCGCTTCCAATTCAGCCTTGTACTTAATGAAGAACAAGGCTGACGTCCAACTCATTGCGGATTATAAATTGATCTAATTTTTCTGGAAACCTTAAGGATTAAGGGATTGCTGTAAGCTTCTCGTTTTGTCTGAAGACAAAGCTACTAATGCCCAAAAATCGAAAAAACCAGCAATGGCAGACGATACCGACCTCTTTATCATTAGAATCCTTTACTCTATTTATCTTACAGCACTTGCCCGAACAACCTAAATACGGACCTCCAACTAAACTGAGTGACTACAAAATATTCAATTACATCCTCCGATTCCTACACACCGGTTGTCAGTGATCAATGCTCCCGATTGAAAAGGATGAAATGGGTGATCCAGAGATCCATTACACCAGAGTATATCGGCGCTTTAGATTCTGGGAGGCTCATAATTTATTTGACCGGATCTTTGAAGGTACAGTGTTACAGTTGCATAAATCAGTCCTCCTAGACACCAGTATTATCCATGGCGATGGCACCACAACCGAGCGAGTTTTCGCCTGGGAAGACAAATTTAAGCGACTCTTACTTCGTTTTGAACGGCTAAGTCATCTGCACTACGCGTTGAAAACACTGGCGTATTCAATGATCAACCTCCGGCACTTCTGCTAGAAAGCAAAAGTGAGACAGATTAGAGTGAGGAGAAACTGTAGGACCAGTCTCTCGCAACGAGGCTTGCCCACAAACCGACATGAAGCGAACAGTCTGTTCACTTCATGAATAAGTCACTCATCATGCTTCTCTTCGAAAACAACAACGCTGCATATTCTGCATCGCTGGTCATAAACTCGCAATGAGTTGTGACTGTGCTTATGAGTTCTATGAGTTCAAGCCATCGCCCTAGTGTCTTATGTTTATGCGAGGTCATCTTAGTGACTCGGAAGGTATTGGTCCCTCTGTAATCGTTAGGTGTAGATTGCCCCATGTACCATACATCAACCAATAGAACGTAACGGTTTTCTGAATTTAATCAAGAAGACCTAAAACCTAGGAAGGCAAGGGATAGAGCGACATTTTAGACGCTTACGACCTGTTTTTACACGTATCTCGACTTACCCCGTAAGTGTAATAGCTGACCAGTTAACGGACGAATAGTGTCCGATGGTAGCCATTTAATATGTGCCGATGCTATGTAGCCCAGTTGTATCAAGGTCTACAGGCTAACTATGGACTTTTCGCTGAAATGGGCGCGAACACCCCCATGTCAGAAGCTAGCACCGATGCTCGAGCATATAATTACAGCGAAATGAGGTGGTGCTTGATTGCTTTATGGAAAGCGACTCTACGGGGAAGGTGTATTAAAGCTAGGTCGTCGGTTTATTGGTATTGAGATGGATACTGACATTTTGAAAGAGCTGCTAACAGTTTTAAATGATGCTGTCATAAAGCAAAAAAACCGCCAGTTAAGGCGGTTTTTTATTTTGCTAACGGTTACGTGTGGTCAATGCGTGGACGCCAAAACTATGGTGCCAATATAAATCAATAACTTACAAGCTTACAGCAAGCCTCAGATGAGGCCTTTTTTGATCTTGGTTTTTAATACAAGTTCCTAGGATAAGCTTCTTAACTCTTTAGCGTTTCATTTAAAATTTAAACAAAAAAAAGCGACCTAATCAGGTCGCTACATGTTCCAAATTTGGAATAGGGTGACAGTCGCGCTAGAAACTATCTAAAAGGGAGTTATGATGAACAATGAAAACAGCTTCAATTTAAGCTTAAACAGAAGCCAAAAATTCGGTTCATATAATCAGAGTCCCATTTATCCGGATAGTTCATTTTTTATTGGAAAAACTAAAAAATATTTCCAATAAAGTGTCTTCAACCAAGTTTATTCAACTAATATTCCAATTTGATTAAGCTTTTAAAACCAACAAGATTAACTGCTGAGTTTAACCAACCAGGCCTTGAATTCATCGTCCATACTCGTGCCCCATTGATTTACCAGAGCTTGATACCTTGGATAGTCTCCCTTGCGGGTGAAGGTGAGCATGGTATCAATTTTATCCTTGTGGTTTTCCATCATGAAGCGAACCGATAAATATCCCCAACGATAGACTCTGTCGGTGCCACCATTTTTCTCGTAGCCGGTATTAAACAGCTCACTCAAGGGGTAACTGGTATTGTCTAATAGAGATTTTGCCGCTAAGTCGATGGCGGCTTGGTTATCATCTCCTTGAGCGATATATTCACCTAATCCTTCGCTCCACCAAATTAAGTAAGGTAGGAGTGGGGCAGGCTTAGGGCAGTATTCAGGTGCACTATGAGAGTCGTGCAGTGAGGCACAAAAATCACCATATAAGTTGAAGTGGCCATCGAGATAATGCACATATTCATGGGCTAAATTCCAAATCTGTCCCTTCTTCTCGTAGGCGACAAATTCTGCCTGATTGCCTGCTTGACCAGGTAAGCCTTCGAGGAACATGCCGCCATTATCGCTGGGTACATCGAAGTGAGCAGTTACATACTTAGTGTAATCTTCACGAGAATGATAGACGTTGGCGCGCATACTCATGTTGTTGTCGTTATCAACAGGCTTACCTTCAGTGCCAAATAGCTGATGAAATCTAGCTTCTTGTTTGCCCATGAGCTTACAAGCATCGGCTATCTGTTCTTCTGTTAGGGCTTGTGAGCGTATGACTATGGTGTCACTACAGGCATAATTTTGAGATAAGACCGCGGCTAGACTTTCTGGATCTTCTTGAACCGATGAATGACAGGCGCTCAGACTGAGCAGGCCCGTTAATGACAACAGCTTAAATGTTTTCACGGCGTGTTTCCTCAATATGTCTTTTTGTATACAATATTCCCAAGTGTTTCATCTAAGTTAAATGAAGTCAATTGCAATGACATGTTAAGCGGCTGTGGTTAAGATAATCATTATAATTCATGGTGTTCGTTACCTAGGACAAGGCCAGTTGAACGTAATTTACATGTGTCAGGCTGTTTATATTTGAGATTGCAGTTAATTCGTATTTGCTAAAAAGGAAAATCTAGTGTCAAACCAATGGGATAACAATCGTGACTATCATTCATTTGCCAATGTAGATGAAATTCGAGTCAAGCATTTAACATTAGAACTCGATGTCGATTTTGAAGCTAAGCGGTTAGCGGGTGTTGCCGAATTAGCGCTGGATTATATCGATACTCGTTGTCGTCATTTGTGGTTAGATCTTCGAGACCTCACCATTCTTAGCGTCGAAGATGACAAGGGTGAGTCTTTGGATTTTTGTCTAGATAAACAAGATCCAATTTTAGGTGAGAGGCTCAATATCTCTTTGGTGAACCAGACGCCAAGTGTGAAGTTGCATTATCAGACCTCACCCAATGCCCAAGGTCTGCAATGGCTAACGCCAGAGCAGACAAGTGGTAAGTCTTTGCCATTTCTATTTAGCCAATCTCAACCGGTTAATGCCAGAAGCTGGATCCCCTTGCAAGATAGCCCTAAGGCCCGCATTACTTTCGAAGCGAATGTTAAGGTGCCCGTTGGCATGCGAGCAGTGATGAGCGCCATGAATGATGCAACTGCGAGTCTGGACGGGGAGTTCTTTTTCTCCATGGAGAAGCCTATGCCGACTCATCTCTTGGCCATAGCTGTGGGTGATCTGGCTTTTGGTAACATAGGCCAACGCACTGGGGTCTATGCCGAGCCCGAAATATTAGCCGCGGCGGTCAAAGAGTTTGAAGATACCGAGAAAATGGTAGAAATCGCCGAGTCTCTGCTGGGGCCTTATCCTTGGGGGCGTTATGACATGATAGTTTTACCACCTAGTTTCCCCTTTGGTGGCATGGAAAACCCACGCTTGGCATTTATTACGCCGACCCTGATCGCAGGAGACAAGAGTCTGGTGTCTACCGTGGCTCATGAACTGGCTCACTCTTGGACTGGCAACCTTGTCAGCAATGCCACCTGGCGTGATCTCTGGCTTAATGAGGGGTTTACCACTTATTTTACTAACCGTATCGTCGAGGCTGTGTTTGGTAAAGAGCAAGCTGAACTGGAAGTGGTATTAGAATATGGCCGCTTGAAAGAGGAGCTGGCAAGCACAGAGCTTGCCAAGCAGAACTTGCCGGCCAATGTGCAGACTCAAGATCCTAATGAGGCCTTCGATCGTTTCACTTATGATAAGGCGTCGATGTTTGTCCATGATCTCGAGCGTCGCTTGGGTCGTGAGGCTTTCGATAAGTTTCTCTATACCTATGTGCAGCACTTTGCATTCGAGGCGATAACCACGGAAACCTTTATCGAATATGCCAAGCAGACACTGATTGTAGAACATGGTGATAAGCTCAGCGAGGCTGAGCTGCTGGAGTGGGTCTATGGCTGTGGTATGCCTGACTGGTTTACTCCACCAGTATCAAACAGTTTAGATAAAGTCGAAGCTGCTATCGATTCTTGGCTAAATGGCACACAAGCAAGCTTGTTAGAGACAGATAGCTGGCGGGTTCATCATTGGCAGTACTTCTTAAATTCATTGCCTGAGGCTCTGAGTCAAGAGCAGCTGATGGAGTTGGATGAATGCTTTAATCTGACTCAATCGACTAATGCCGAAATTGCCTGTGATTGGTTTAAGGTCGCGATCCGTAATCATTATGACCCTGTGTTACCCGCATTGAGTGAGTATCTTATTCGTATTGGTCGCGGTAAGTTTGTCAGGCCGCTCTATTTAGAATTACAAATTGCCGGCTATGACCAAGAGGTGAAGCAAATATATAGCCAGGCGAGACTAGGCTATCATCCATCGATTGTGGTTCAGTTAGACAAGAGTATTTGTTTGTAGTGAGTGATTGAAAGCAAAAAAAATGGCACCTCAAGGAGGTGCCAAACATTCTTAATAGAATAAGTTCTGCAATGGTAAGTACTAAGCGCTAGCAGATGAACTTACCTTACAGTTGAGAGCTCAGTGAGTTCTCTAAAGGGAGGTGATGAACCATGATGAAAATATGAAAAAAATTACACTTTAGCTTGCTACCTATAATCAGAGTCACTATCTCGTGGAAAGTTCACCAGAGATCATAAATAAATCTATTTATTCAAATTTCATGATGCTCAAGCATTAATGTTAATCGTTAACTCATTGTTTTATAGATTTAAAGTTTTGTTTTTGTTTTTTACTGTTTTTCTTAAACCTTCCAACTTCCAACTTCCAACTTCCAACTTCCAACTTCCAATCGTCCAAGAGTTACAGCAGTAAAGCCTCATCGATTTCAATAAATTTACAGCTGGCATCGATAAGAGACTTGGCTGTGAGTGCTGGCACACCATAAACTTGGGTGTCGACTCCATATTTTTGATAAACCTTGAGCATGAGTAAGTCGAAATCACCATCACCCGAGAGTAGGATGATAGTATCAACTTCCGTAGCTGCTTCCATCACATCGATGGCAATTCCCACGTCCCAATCGCCTTTTGCCGACCCATCGCTGCGTTGAATAAACGGTTTTAGCTTAATATCGAAGCCTATGTGTTTGAGTGCATCTTGAAATTTAAGCTGACCATCATCGCCTTTGTGAATCGCATAGGCCGTAGCCGAGACAATATCGCCTTCGTGGATAATGTGCTGCCATAACTTGCGGTAATTAAACTGGCGGCCATAGGCCTGACGGCAGGTGTAGTAAATATTCTGTACATCGACGAAGATGGCTATTTTTTTGTTGGTCATACTTAGCTTCGCTATGGATTATGTGTGGACCACATTCTTACTCATTTATCTATGGCAGCACAAGTGAGTCATGGACCCTTTGCGCTAATTATTTTAAGACATCATGTATCTTGCTTTAAGGACTCTCTCAATAGCTTAACCATGGCTCGGGTCTTCTCTGGCAAGTAAGGTTGAGATGGATAGATCAAGGTGAGTTTAAGTTGGGTAAAACTCTTTTGGTCTAAGATTTCAATCAAGCTAGCGTCTTGTAGATCTTTTTCCACCAGTAACCTGGGTAATAGCGCTACTCCTTTGCCTAATTTTGCCAGCCTGATGAGCAGCAGTAGGTCATCGCTGTAAAGGTGATACTCGAAATCTGTCGGTAGTAGGCTTCTGTTATAGCGACTCGCCAATAGTTGATGAGACCCTAAGTCACAGACCTGCTTAGGCGTACCAAACTGACTCAGATAACTTTTGGATGCGACCATGCAAAATCTCAAATAGAGTAAGTGCTGTTGAACATAGTCATCGTGTAATGTGCCTATGTAACTTGGCAGGATCTGTAGATCCGTATCGGTTCTTCTCAAATCGATAGCTTGTTTCTGATGTTCTACTTCTAGCCTTACATCAGGATATTGATTGACGTAATCCTCGATAACGTTAGAAAATATTTCTGTCATGCCGAGAGCGGGAGGGATGGCCAGGCGCATTTTTCCCTGAGGTTCCATTCGCTCAGTCTGCATCAAGTTAATCGCTTCGTTTAATTTGTTGAGGGGAGCGTCCACTTGTTCAAATAACCATCGTCCACGTTCAGTCAGTTCTATGTTGCGGGTCGTGCGGATGAGTAGCTGGTAGCCTAGCTGTTTTTCTAGTTCTTGTAAGCGCCTACTAACCTTGGATCGCTGTAATCCATTGGCCTTTGCGGCTGAACTTATCCCTTGATGTCGTACTGTTTGCACAAATAAATTGATATCGTCGAAGCTTGGCATCTGTTAATCCATAAGCTATTGCTGGCTATGTGATGTACCGTCCTACTTTTAGGACGCTTATGGCCTATGATACAGGCTATTTGTAACAAAACTAGTAGTATATAATGGTCTGCTAAGATGAAAAGGAGATAGTATGGAGCTTGCAGAGAAAAAATTCAGACGTTGGATGACGGTGCTGATCATCATGTTCGTGGTGACTTTCCTCTATTTGGTTATGGCCGATCGCTATGCTCCAATGACGACAGAGAGTCGGGTACAGGGCTTTGTCGTGCAATTAGCCCCTGAAGTTTCGGGCTATATAACCCAAGTGGATGTCATCAATAACCAGCTGGTTAAGTCTGGAGACCAGTTGTTCAGCATAGATGACCGTAAGTTTAAGTTAGCAGTTACTATGGCTGAGTTGAATTTAAAGCAGGCCATCGAGGGCGAGTCGTCACTTTATGCTCAAGCCGCAGCGGCGAAAGCGAACATAACCACAAGTACCGCAGCAGCTGACAATGCCCTTAGGGATTATCAAAGAATATCTAAGTTGTCGACTACTGGTGCAGTTTCTGAGTCTCAGCTTGATTCGACCAGAACACTGAGAGATGAAAGCTCGGCGAAACTAGTTGCAGCTAAGGCCCAGCTCAAGGCCATCGAGACTCAGCTTGGCGGTGGTGAGGGGGACAGTAGCCTAGTACACTCGGCAGAGACGAGTTTAGCTCAAGCTAAGTTAGATTTCTCACACACTCTGATAAAAGCGCCCAGTGACGGTGTGGTAACTAATCTACAACTACATAAAGGCAGTTTTGCCAGCACTAACCAGCCTCTTCTCACATTTATTCCTACGGATTCTCTGTGGATCACCGCCGATTTCAGAGAGAAGGCCACTTCCATGCTGAAACCTGGCATGGAAGCTGAAGTCACCTTCGATGGCATTCCCGGGGAAATCTTGACCTTAGAGGTGTCCAGTCGTGATTTTGGTGTGGCATCGGCTCAGCAAGTTGCTAATGGTCAGCTGTCATCGGTCGTGACCAGTAATCGTTGGGTTCGTGATGCCCAGAGAGTCAGGGTTAACTTCAAGCCTGACACTCAACTGCCAGATAATTTATTTGTCGGTTCTCGTGCAACGGTTGTTATTTACCCAACCGATAATATAGTGTTTAATTTCTTTGGTGGACTACTTATACGCATGGTGAGTCTATTCCATTATGTGTATTGATCACGGATCAATTTAGACTGGAACGAGTAAAAAGGTAACTAGGATGTCACCATCAAAAAGTAAGCCAGTTAAAAGAGAAACTACGACCCGTGTGATCCAGGGAGTCAGCGTTACTCTGCTGCTTGCTGCTGTTTTTGAACCTGTTGAAGCCCTGTTTATTCGCGCTATCACTATGGTTTATTTTCTGTTTTAGACTGAGTATTTTTTGGAGGTAAGATGAAACCATTAAGGATCTGGTTTGCCTGTGTGTTGGGCGTTACCATAAGTACACTCCTTGGGTGGTCAAATGCCATGTTTATGGCCTTGTTTCCTGTGTTTGTCTTAGTGAATCTGAATAGATGGAATACCGGATTATTTGTTCAGTTTATATTGAGTGTATTATGGGTGGGTATTCAGGTGAGCCTAATCATCGGATTTTTGCAGCCTTACCCAGTGCTGATGCTAATAGCCGTTGGTATAATGCTACTCTTCAAGTGCTTTGCTATGCGGAGTAAGTCGACCTACTTATTTGGTTACATAGGCCTGTTGATAGGTTCTATATTTCTCAATTTCGGTAGCTACCAAGCATTCGATTTAGAAAACTTCATTGTAGGGATCTGGATTGCCACTCTAATGACTGTGCCTATCTGTGGTCTGGCTTTTTATTGTTTCCCTGATCCGGTAGTTGATAAGCCCACAATGAGCGTACAAGCACAAGATAGAGATCCCCAAGCCATATTGGAACAAACTGCCTTGGGGTGGTTGGTCGCTATGGCGGCGTTTATCGTTTTTCAGGTGGCTAACCTGAATGACTCCCTATCGGCCCAGGCGAGTATCTTGGTCATACTGGCTCCTATGACGCTGGTGGGCTCCGCAATGGCGGCAAAAATTCGCATCATAGGCACAGTGGCCGGTTGTATGGCTGGCATGGCCATTCAACTAGTGCTCTATAATATGTCCGATAACCCTGTACTCTATATTTTGTCATATGCCATCGCCGCGGGGATCTTCTGTCGCTGGTTAGCTAAGGATGCTGTATGGGCGGGAATAGGTTTCTCAGCCATCTCGGCGCTGACGATTCCTTTGACTAAAACTTTAGTGCCTGGACAGCAAGACGCCTTCTTCGCCATCATTTATCGAACTAGCTCTATTTTGGTCGCTGTTGTCGCCACTTCTGTGATGATCTGGTTGGCTTATAAGTTGATCAAGGCGATGCCTTGGTTGTGTTCGGTATCAGTACCTGTATTAGGACAAGAACCGGGACAAGAAGCTGTTTCTGTATTAGAGCAAGAGAAAAGTTAAATAATCGACTCTATTATTTATCCAAACCTAGCCAATTCTGGTCGCTGTTGTCGCCACTTCTGTGATGATCTGGTTGGCTTATAAGTTGATCAAGGCGATGCCTTGGCTGTGTTCTGTATCAGTACCTGTATTAGGACAAGAACCGGGACAAGAAGCTGTTTCTGTATTAGAGCAAGAGAAAAGTTAAATAATCGACTCGCTTGTTTAGCTAACCAAGGCCAGCACACTGCCAGATAAACAATTAAATCATCGAATTTAATTGTTTATCTGGATATAGCCCATCATTACTAAGTCTTTATCTTGGCTGGTGTATTTATCAAAAAGCTGTTGGATATCATTTGGGGCTTGGATATCTTGGCTAAATCCATGATTTTGGTAAAATCCCACCAAGTGTGGCAGAGCAAACAGATAGGTTTCGTTTGATAGCAGTTTATCTGCTATTCCATTCAAGACTTGATGACCTATGCCTTTGCCTCTGTGGTCCGGATGTACCAGCATACCTATCAGTAAGTTAAATTCTCCGATAGGCCTAAGCCTAATAGCTGCAATAATCTGCTTAGCTTTGATGTCTGAGTCATAGTGACAAGTGTGCTGATCATCATTTATCTGTTTTGCTTTGATGCCAGAGTCTGGAGACAAAGTTTCAACATCATTTATCAATAAGGCTATCTGCTCTTTTCGACTAATACGTGCGTAGGGCATGTAACTGCGGTAAAAGCCATAGACGCCTCTGCGATTTTGATTGTCTAGCCAAATTAATTGCAATTTGTATGTCTCATAGGTGCCAAGCATCTTGGCGGTGTGGATTATCGAAGCAGTTTATACCAATTGCCATTAGCCTTCACTCAAGAGATAAAGGGAGTTTAGATTGGCTGCATTGATTATTTAGTCATGTGTTTAATGGGGATAACTTGTGTCTGGCGGTGTTTACTTGTGTGGCTTTGGTTTGCCCCTAGTTACAGAATCGTTTCCAGTCATGGCCTGTTACAAGATATTGTCTAATAAACACTAGAAATTTGCGGTGCTTTACAAAGCTTTACCCTATGAAGGCTAGTTTTTCTTTAAAATAGTGGCAATTCACCACCCTTGGTATTAAAAGATAAATCATCAATGAAAAAAAGTCTGCTGTTGATCCCCATTCTTATCGTGATAGCCCTTGTCGCTTCGTTCAGTAGCTTGACTCAGGCGCACAAACCTAATGATAAGTCGGCTCGTGCGCCGCGTGTAGTACCAGTGGTTACTGGTGTTGTCGAACAGCATCAGTTATCTCAAACTATCTCCTTAGTAGGCAAGTTGCAGGCGGATAAATCAGTTTATATTTCCCCTGAAGTCGCGGGTAAGATAAAAGTGATTCATGTGACCGCGAACCAAGAGGTCCATGCCGGTCAGCTGCTCATCCAACTCGAAGATGCTAAGCCTCAGGCTAGTGTGTCAGAGGCTAAGGCTTACCTTAAGGATGAACAACGTAAGCTAAAAGAATATCTCAAGCTTATTGATCGCAACGCCATCACCCAGACTGAGATCGATGCACAAAGAGCCAGTGTTGATATTGCAACCGCCAGACTCGGGTCGGCTAAGGCCGAACTGGAATTTAACTATATTAAGGCGCCATTTTCAGGCACAGCTGGCTTACTGGATTTCAGCCTCGGAGCCATGGTGACGGCTGGAAGTGAGCTGCTTTCCCTCGATGACCTCTCATCTATGCGCGTCGACTTGCAAGTACCTGAAAATTATCTCTCTATGTTGAGTGTCGGTATGACGGTCACAGCGACCAGCAGAGCCTGGCCCGATAGTGCCTTTACCGGTCACGTAATGGCTATCGACTCTCGTATTAATCAGGAGACCCTTAATCTTAAGGTACGGGTCAAATTCGATAATACGGATCATAAACTAAAGCCTGGCATGATGATGTCGGCGAGTCTGAGTTTTCCTGCCGTATCAGAACCTGTTATCCCGGTACAAGCCATTGAATATTCTGGTACCAAGCGATTTGTGTATGGGGTTGGTGAAGATCAGTTAGCCAAACGAATTCAAGTGACTCTAGGGGCGCGAATTCAAGATGAAGTCATTATCACAGATGGACTCAGCGTGGGTGATCGCATCGTAGTCCAAGGTTTAGTCAATATGCGTGACGGCTTGAGAGTAGATGAGCTTTCAAACCAGGATGAGTCTATCACTGCAGGACATACCTTAGGTGAGCCCCAGGGAGACAGAAGTTAATGTTGATCTCTGATATCTCGGTTAAACGCCCAGTCGTTGCTATCGTGTTAAGCCTGCTTTTGTGTGTATTTGGCGCCGTTTCCTTCTCTAAGTTGGCGATACGTGAAATGCCCGATGTGGAAAGTCCAGTTGTGACTGTGATGACCACCTATGATGGCGCTTCGGCGACGATCATGGAGAGCCAGATCACCACAGCGCTGGAAGATGAACTCACAGGCATAAGTGGTATCGATGAAATAACTTCCGTTACCCGTAACGGCATGTCGCGGATCACCATTAGCTTCGATCTCGACTGGGATCTTACCGAAGGGGTGAGTGATGTTCGTGATGCGGTAGCACGTGCCCAGCGCCGTTTGCCCGACGAGGCAAATGATCCAATCGTCTCCAAGGACAATGGCTCAGGTGAACCTTCAATTTATATCAATCTTAGCTCGTCTGTGATGGATAGAACCCAGCTGACTGACTATGCCAAGAGGGTGTTGGAAGACAGGTTTAGTTTGATCACTGGGGTGAGCTCGGTGAGTATCTCCGGCGGGCTTTACAAGGTGATGTATGTGCAGCTCAAACCAGAGTTGATGGCAGGGCGTAATGTCACTACCGCAGATATCATTGCCAGCTTAAAGGCCGAAAATATCGAAACACCGGGCGGTGAGGTCAGAAACGACACCACTGTGATGACAGTGCGTACGGCCAGGCTCTACAATAATCCAGAAGATTTTGATTACTTAGTGGTTCGAACCGCCAGTGATGGCACGCCGATTTATCTTAAAGATGTCGCCTCGGTTTTCGTTGGCGCCGAGAATGAAAACTCTACATTTAAGAGTGATGGGGTACCAAACTTAAGTTTAGGCATCATAGCTCAGTCCGATGCTAATCCATTAAAGGTGGCAAAGGCTGCCCATATCGAGGTCGAGCGCATTCAGCAGTTTCTGCCCGAAGGGACTCAGCTTGTGGTGGATTACGACTCCACGGTATTTATCGACCGCTCAATTAGTGAAGTCTATAGCACGCTATTGCTCACAGGTGGACTGGTTGTCCTGGTGCTGTATATTTTTATCGGTCAGGCGAGAGCAACACTTATCCCTGCCGTTACCGTACCGGTTTCGCTTATCTCGGCATTTATTGCCGCTAATATCTTTGGTTTCTCGATTAACTTGCTTACCCTGATGGCCTTGATTCTGTCTATCGGCCTAGTAGTGGATGATGCCATCGTTGTGGTGGAGAATATCTTCCATCATATCGAGAAAGGTGAACCTCCTCTGTTGGCCGCTTATAACGGCACACGGGAAGTGGGGTTTGCGGTCGTTGCTACCACGGCGGTGCTGGTGATGGTTTTTCTGCCAATCTGTTTCATGGAAGGCATGGTTGGACGCTTGTTTACCGAGTTCTCCGTTATGCTGGCTATGTCAGTTATCTTTTCATCTATCGTGGCGCTAACGTTAACGCCTGTGCTCGCCAGCAAGATGCTTAAAGCGAATGTTAAACCCAATCGTTTCAATGTCTGGGTCGATTCTAAGCTTAATAAGCTAGAAGGTGCCTATCGACTCACAGTGGTCAAGGCTATTCAATTTAGGTTTGCCGCGCCTGTGGTGATCATCTTGTGTATTGTCGGCAGCGCCGCCCTGATGCAAGTGGTGCCATCTCAGCTGGCACCCCAGGAAGATAGAGGGGTGATCTTTGCCTTCGTTAAGGGGGCTGAAGGCACCAGTTATAATCGCATGACGGCTAACATGGATATTGTTGAAAGCAAGCTAATACCGCTCTTAGGTCAAGGGGTGATCAAGTCTTTCAGCGTGCAGGCGCCTGCATTTGGTGGCCGGGCCGGCGATCAGACGGGTTTCGTCATCATGCAGCTCGAAGACTGGGAACATAGGGATATTAATGCTCAACAAGCGTTGGCAATTGTCGCTAAAAGCCTGGAGGGGATCCCTGATGTGATGGTTCGCCCCATGTTGCCAGGCTTCAGGGGGCAATCCAGTGAGCCGGTGCAGTTTGTGATCGGCGGTTCTGATTACAAGGAGCTGTTCAAGTGGGCCGAAATTCTTAAGGAAGAAGCCATTCACAGCCCTATGCTGGAGGGGGCCGATCTCGATTATTCTGAGACAACCCCTGAGCTGGTGGTGAGCGTCGATAGGCAGCGCGCCGCTGAGCTTGGGATCAGTGTAGCCGAGGTTTCAGAAACCTTAGAGGTGATGCTTGGAGGGCGCAGTGAGACCACATTTGTCGATCGCGGTGAAGAGTATGATGTTTATCTTAGAGGCGATGAGAATAGCTTCAATAGCATGGCGGACTTGAGTCAGATCTACATGCGTTCGAGTAAAGGTGACTTGATCACACTGGATTCGATAACCCATATCGAAGAGGTAGCCTCGGCCCAAAAATTGAGTCATACGGATAAGCAGAAATCCATCACTCTTAAGGCCAATTTAGGTGAAGGTTATACCTTAGGCCAAGCCTTAGATTTTCTCGACTCCAAAGCCATAGAGCTCTTACCCAGTGATATCTCGGTGAACTATACAGGCGAGTCGAAAGACTTTAAAGAGAACCAGTCTAGTGTACTTGTGATATTTGGACTGGCTCTGTTAGTGGCTTACCTAGTGTTAGCCGCTCAGTTTGAAAGCTTTATCAATCCTATGGTGGTGATGTTTACTGTACCTATGGGCGTCTTCGGTGGTTTTCTAGGCCTTTACCTAACTGGGCAAGGGCTGAACATCTACAGTCAGATAGGCATGATCATGTTGATCGGCATGGTGACCAAGAATGGCATCTTGATCGTAGAATTTGCCAACCAACTACGTGATAAGGGGCTTGAGATAGAGCAGGCGATTATCGATGCTTCGGCGCGCCGTTTACGTCCTATCCTGATGACGGCATTCACAACATTAGTGGGTGCCGTTCCCTTGATCATGTCAACGGGAGCGGGTTCTGAAAGCCGTATTGCCGTGGGGACTGTGGTCTTCTTCGGGATGGCATTCGCCACGTTCGTGACTCTTTTGGTTATTCCGGCCATGTATCGATTAATTTCGGCGAAAACCACTTCACCCGGTTTTGTAGAGGCCCAGCTAGAACAAGCCATTAAGGCTCAAGCTGTGAGGGATTAAGCTTTGGCAGTCTGCTAATACCGTTTGGTATTAGCTCTATATTCAAAGTCAGTAAGCGTAAGCTTGCTGACTTTTTTATTTACTAAGGTCTAATTTATCGGTTCTAAGGTTTATACCGATTGGTATTATCTGCTGATGTATTTAATATTGTTGAACATAAATAATGTAAATATAGTTATTATCAGGTGTTACCTATTGTAATAACTGTTTCTTAAGTGTTAAATGCTCCTCTTGTACGACTTAGGACTTATTGAGTGGCGTTATCCGCTGAGTATAGGTCGTGTTCTAGGGGAATAAATTGACTTGTTTGTATTAGTCGATTTGCTGTTACCAACATTTAAGAAAACAACAACCATGATTAATTTCTGTTTTGCATTCATTGTTAATGCAGTTAAATCTCAAGGGCAAGTTTTGCCTTTAGCTAAAATTATCTCACTAAAAAATCATAGTTTCGGCCTATTTTTCGGTATCGTTTTGGCCATATCTGCTGCACCTTTCTTCTCTTTTGCAGATGATACTCAGCTCTATGTCTTCGAGTCTACTGCACGTACAGGTGCGCGTCCTCAGATGCTAATTATTTTTGATAATTCTGGCAGCATGGGGGCAAGAGTCTATGATGTCGATGCGCCTTATGTGAAAGGAGCGGGAGGGCTAAAAGTGGGTAATTTCGCTAAGACTGGTAAGTTGTATTACAGCCGAGGTCCGACCAATAAAGCTAATTTACCTAACCCGGATAATGCTGATGAAAAACGCCAATTTTCAGGGGCCATAAACGGCTGCCAAAGTTCATGGCAATATCTCAACAAATACGGTGTATTTACCGGTTTCTTTCGTGAGTACCGCTTCGCCGGTTCTAATGGAACATGGAAAGAAATCACCGGATCCAATGCTAACAATGCCTTGGCAATCGATTGTTTTGAAGATATCCAGGATAGTAAGTGGCGCAATGCCGCGGGTGCAGACCCAGGACTTCCCGTCGATAGTTTAGGTACTCCTTCTTCCCTTATTAATTATACTGTAGCAAGTGCTAGTTCAAACTCTAAGACTAAACGAAATGCGACAGACAAAGCGGCGTTAACTGGATTTGGTACAGGTCGAGTCATTACTGTTTACACCGAAGATTATTTGCGTTGGGAGCATGGGGTCAAAAATAAGGTCACTAAGACACGACTCGAACTGGCCAAAGATGCGATTAAAAATGTGATCTTGACCACACCGGGCGTCGACTTTGGTTTGTCGATTTTCAATATGAACGGGCCTGGGGATAATCAACGCGATGGCGGACGGATTATTTCTGGCATAAAGAACATGTCGTCAAAAGGAAAAATAGATCTGCTGACGAGTGTACAAAGTATTACTTACGCACAAAACACGCCATTGTGTGAAACCTTGTACGAAGCCTATCGATACTTCTCTGGGCAATCGGTACTGTTTGGTGATGACGATAGCGATTATATCTCTTATGACCGTTGGGGCAGGTACCGAGGAATTTACAAATCAAATCGAAATTCGCCTCTAGACCCAGATATCCTCGATGCTGGTGTATACAGTTCACCACTTAAAAAATGTCAAGATAAAGCCTATATTGTCTATATCACAGATGGTGAGCCGACCGTGGATAGCGCTGCTAATCATGCGATTCAATCTTTGACTGGTGGGGTCGATAAGCATACTGCTTACCCAGTTAGCTATCTAAGTGCCATGTCCAGTTGGATGAATAACCATGATGTAAACCCTAAAGAGCCTGGGGTCCAACATGTATCAACATTCACCATAGGTTTTAGTGAAGGAGCAGCTAGTGCTGCCTCATTGTTAAAGAAAACCGCAGCGGTTGGTGGGGGGAGTTACTTCGATGCCACCAATGCCAAGTTGTTACAAGGGTCTTTGCAGCAAGCAGTAAATAAAATCCTCGAAAAAAATGCCAGCTTTACTTCACCTGCGGTGGCGAGTAATAACTTTAATCGAACCCAGTCTTTTGAGTATGCATATTATTCGATGTTTCTTCCTAATAAGGGTCCACGTTGGACAGGTAACATAAAGAAGTTCAAGGTGACCGGAAGTGGCGATATTATCGACCAGAATGGAAAAAATGCCATAGGTGGTGATGGCAATATTAAGGCCGAAGCCTGTTCATATTGGACACCTAAGTCAGTATGCGATGCAGGCGGAGATGGTAATGAAGTGATTAAAGGCGGCGTGCTTTCAGCTATGCAGCATGCACGTTCTCGAACCCTTTACAGTAATTTGTCTTCGGAAATGACAATATTAACTAAGAGTGAAGCCGCTGATTTTGCAGGAGGTAGGGACTCGTTAGCTAGCTACATGGGGGTGGAAGAATCTCAGCTAGCGTCATTGTTTTCATGGACTAGAGGCTTAGATGTCGATAATGATAAAAATCAAAAAAAAATCTCGACTCCTAAATCAAATTGGCGTACCGATATCATGGGGGATGCGCTGCATTCGAAACCTTTAGCGTTAAACTTTGGTGATAAGGCTAATCCAGATATTAGGGTCATGGTTGGGACTAACCACGGTTTCTTTCATATGTTTAAAGATGCAGGCGCAGAAGTATCAGAGTCTTGGGCATTTATTCCTTATGAACTACTACCTAATCTTAAAATCTTAAGGGCCAATGTTCCTACCGGTGTTCATTCAGTTTATGGCATAGACGCTAGCCCAGTTGCTTATACAAAAATGGATGATTCAGGGATTGAGACGGCTTGGGTATTCTTTGGCATGCGTCGAGGCGGAGGCAGTTATTACGCCATAGATATCAGTGATCCTGATTCACCTGAATTTATGTGGAAAATAGATTCAAATTCCGAAGGCATGTCTGAGTTAGGCCAGTCTTGGTCAACGCCAGTAGTGACAACGATTCAAGGCGAAAGTGGTGAGCAGCCGGTATTGATTTTTGGTGCAGGATATTCCCCTGCAGGAAAAGACAGTGCCAGCATTGGCAGTGTGGATACTAAGGGACGTGGCGTGTTTATTGTTAATGCACAAGACGGTGAGCTTATTCATCACTTTGGCGTAGGCACTTCTAGTGGTACTCAAATCCCAGGCATAATTGATAGTATTCCAAGTTCAGTAGCTGTCTTAGATGCTAATGATGATGGTAAAACCGATCGTATCTATGCCACAGATACGGGAGGGAATGTATGGCGTATGGATCTGGCCACCTCAGATAAATCGACTTGGTCGGCATTTAAATTTGCTAGCTTAGGTGGGGGCTCATTATCGTCAAATCGCCGCTTCTTCTCAGGTCCCGTAGTGGCCCAGACTATGTTTAATAATATCTCTGAGGTTGAATATAATGTTAATGGCGCTACCAAAACCACTATTACCTATCAGAATATCCCCTATGACGCTGTAGTTGTGGGCAGTGGTCATAGAGCCATGCCTTCGGATCTGTCTCGTGCCGATATGTTTTTTACCCTGCAAGATAGAAATGTCGCATTAACGTCTTTTAAGTCGGGTAATACTAAGGTCAAAATACCTGAGCCATTAACTTTGGCCAACTTATACGATGTCAGCGCTGCAGAGCCTAAATCGAAAGCTGAACACCTTTCATTTGGAAAAACCCGTGGTTGGTATTATGACTTTAGTCGCCGTGGAGAGAAAAACTTATCCTCAGCGACCATCATCAATGGACGGGTATTTTTCACGTCTTATGTACCTGGCAGCTTAGTAAATAGTGATCAATGCTTAATTTCCGGTAAGGGCTACTTATACAATTTCGATCTACACAAGGGACAGCGTGATTTTGAATATCGAAAGATTAACGATTCTGTGCCCGATACTCCGCAAATGATCATTCCTCCTAGAGATGCAGATGTCGATGGAAATCATCCGCCAAGCAATATCTATCTGATAGGTATTGGCAATGCGGTACCTAATGAAAAGACACAAGCTGGCTGTGAGCCTGGAGATCTTAATTGCGTTGGTGGTGGGTTAAGAGCAAGTAAAATATATTACTTTCAGCATTAATTAACTGATTTTAAGCATGAGCTTAGTTATCTATGAAACTTGTTAAGTGTGGGAATTGACCGTGAATAGTAAAATTATTATAGCCGTATTAGTCATGATGTTGTGCTCCAGTGCTACTTTGGCCCAGGAAAGTCGTGAAGAGTATAAGTGCCATCTGATGACAAACCAGGGAGATCGCTTGTTACGATTCTCTTGGTTTCCGAGTCGAGCCGATAAGTATATGGCTCAACTTCCGGGAACTAAATTAGCTGATTTGGGATTTTATTCTGGGATACCTCTGTATGTTAAAGACGTACTCGAGTGTGTCAGGTTTTCCGAGAGATTTAATTCCTCCCAAGCACGAGTCATAGATGAAGAGATGGTGGGTCAGGGCTAAATAATCAGTAATAGCATCACTTGTTTGGAAATGACTTGCTCAGTTTTTACTGACAAGTGATGCTATTTTATCTTGCAGGGATTAGCCCAGATTAACTGAAACACAGGCTAAATTTGGCGCCGCCCAAGGCATCTGAACGGGACACAGAAAGTTGGCCTTGATAACTGTCCACCAAGTCACGCACTATGGCCAGTCCTATACCGTGTCCCTGTTGGTAGGAGTCGGCACGTATACCACGTTCGAATATTTCACTTTCCAGTTCCTGTGATACTCCCGGGCCATCATCCTCTATGTTAATGCAGAGTTTGGCGTCTTCCATGGAGACGCTCAGGTGTACTCGGGCCTTTGCAGCTTTGCAGGCATTGTCGAGTAAGTTACCTAAAATTTCGGTTAAATCGGCCTCGTCACCCTTGAAAATACACAGTTCATCGACACTTGTGCTTATCTCTATCTGAGGTTCGCGATATATTTTTGGCAAGGTTCTGACTAATTTATCAGACACGGATACGACATTAATGCCTAAGTGCCAGGAGGCGCCCGCTGCAGTCTGGGCTCGTTTGAGTTGATAGCTAATGATGCGGCTGATGATATTAGTCTGCTCGAAGGAACTCTGGCTGAGATCTTTCTGGCTTTGAATCACCGCCAGTGGAGTTTTTAAACTATGGGCCAGATCAGCCAGGGCATTGCGGTAACGTTTTCGCTGGCGCTGCTCGGTATTGAGCAAGGTGTTGAGTTGTTTCGCTACAGCTTGTAGCTCATTGGGATATTTTGCCTTGAGCTCCATGGCCTTGCCTTGCTCTATCTCATTAAGTTCTCGCGTAAACTGAGCCAAGGGCTTGAGGGTCCAAAGCAGCCAAGCTAGCTGAACTAAAACAAGGAAAACCATCAAGATCAGTAACCAGCTCCAAAGACGTTTACTGAAGAGATCTATCTGGTTCTGGTAATCGAGCTGATCTTTAATGATGTGTACCGTGATTGGGAAGGCGACATTGTCAACACTCTGGCCATCAGCAGATATGAGATTACGCTGAAAACTGGCGCTGTAGCTATAGATAATATGGGGCTTACCATCAATCTCTAGCTGCTTAAACTCACTTTTACCTATCTCAGGTTGTGGCAAATTATCGGGTAAATCTAGCCCTAGAAATGAGTTGGATTGCCAAGTGACTCTGTTTTTTTTATTAACAGGATTTGCAGTTGAAATGAGTGCAAATAGACCCGATTGAATCACATTAAATTGATTCTCCGCTAAAGATTCGGGCATCATAAGTTGGCCGTTATCCACTTCAGTCACGGCTAAAATTGAGTAGAGATAGGCTTTCAATTCATTTTTTGCCGATGCCGAGACCTGCTGCTTGAATGCATCGTTCAGGGTAAAACCAATCAAGGGCAGTAAGACAAGGATCAACAAGAGAGCGCTGATAATCAGGCGCGCCTTGAGTGAATTCATTAGGTTTGACAGCTTATCTAGCATCTGGCTTATCTTCGGTGCCTTGCTCGCAGCGAGCCAGTGGTATTAAACGATAACCTTGTCCCCTCAATGTTTCTATCAGGCCCAGCTGGTTGTCAGGATCTAGCTTCTTACGCAACCGGCGAATAAACACCTCTATCACATTAGAGTCTAAGTCGAAGTCTTGATCGTATATATGCTCAATCAGTACAGTCTTAGATTTAACTTCCCCCAGGTGCAGCATAAAAAATTCAAATAGCTTGTATTCCGAGCTGCTTAAACTCATCAAGTGACCGGACTTTTTTACCTCTAGGGTACTGGTATTTATGCTGAAAGGTCCATTGTGGACCAGTGGGCTGGCTTTACCTGCCGAGCGACGTATTAAGGCATTGAGGCGGGCTATCAGCTCTTGAGGGTGGAAAGGCTTAGTCAGGTAATCATCGGCGCCAGCATCTAAGCCTGCTACCTTATCTTGCCAGCTATCACGGGCGGTTAAGATCAAGATAGGAAAGTCTACCTCTTGCTCTCTGAGCCTGGTGATAAGTTCAATACCGTTAAGCTTAGGTAAGCCCACATCTATGATCCCGGCATCATAGTTATGCTCACAGCCCTGAAATAAACCATCTTCGCCATCACTGGCCACATCCAAGGTAAAGTTAGCATCGAGCAGGTGCTGCTTTAAGTTTTTTTGTAGTTCTAAGTCATCTTCAACTAACAATATTCGCATTGGCTTATCTCTGTAAAATTTGTAGTGATCACTTTTCAGGTTGAAATTAGTTTCTACGCACACTGCCGGTTCTGGCGTCGACGGACACATAAAATACCGCGCCAGAGCTGGATAATAACTTGACCCGGTAAGCTGGACTGCCCTGGATTTTGATCGATTGCACCTTGAGTACCTTGCCTGGATATTGACGTTTCACTAATTGAATAGCTTGTTGAGAGCTAGTGACTTTTAACTTTTGAGGAGACTTTTTAGCGTGAGCAGCCATGCTCATCGAACTTAAGCTAACCGCATTGATAGAGCTTAAAGCTGAAACCCTAGATAGATTAGTCACACTCGTGGCACTGCCCTGCAGTGGGAACAGTAAACAAGCCGATGTGATTAAAGCTAATGTTAAGCTTGAAGCCAATTTCATTGAGTATGTCCGATGTTAAAATGCCTTTATTCGTTATCAGTGTAAATATCCCATTCTTAAGACACAAGTTTTAAACAGTCAGTCTAAGCAAACAAACAGATGAACTCGTCAGTTCAGAGGCTAAAGGTGACCTTACTCTTATAACCCAGCTAACATGAACCCAAGATGACAATGCTTGATATGACAGAGCCTGAGGGCGATCACCTCGAAATTTTACCTTATGCATTTTTAACGTTCAGCTTATGTTCACCTTAAATCGTCTTTAATGACCTTAACCAAGGTAATAAAGAGGTTCTGATGATGAATCATAATGTGAACAATAATCATGCTAAAGCGATAACTGGCCTAATCATAGAGACAGGAGTTGGGGCAAGTTCAGCGAGTAAATCTAAGCTTAGCTGCAGCAAACGAATATCCCTATTAACTCTGCTTGTAGGGGCTTGTATCACATTTAACCTAAGTGCCTATGCAAGCGAAGAAGCGATAAATAGCTCAGATACTCGCTCTACTCAAGGGGTGTTCTCTGTCGGTGGGCAAACCCCTTCACTAAGCGCTATGAGTGACAATGAGTTAGATGCACAAGTTGGAATGATTGCAGATGAAAATGCTCTGTTATCGTCGCAACCAAGTCCAAGATTAGCTTGGCTAGAGAAAAAAATGATTACGCTTAAGCCAAGCAGTTTTAATCCTATGGACATAAAGACTCGCGAACAGGTGATTAGCGAGCATAAGAGTGGTGATATCTCTGCTAAGTATTCTCTGCAAAAAAATGGGATGAAAACAGTAGCTGATGATGCTCAGTCGACTGTGCCCAAGGCCTTTTCTAATCCCATTTACCATGAATTTTCAATCTATGAAGCTAGCAGTCGCTTATTCGTCGATGATGACGGTGACGGTTTTTATCAAACCTTTAGTGTGACTTTTGATGCAGATGTGTACGGACTCGATGCGGTCGAGGTCGCCGATGTCTACGCAGAGATCTATTTGAGCCGAGATGGGGGCCCTTGGGTGCATTATGACTCCACCGATGTATTCTCTATCGTGGGTGAGTCTAGCGATGATGATTATGAAGTATTAACTAGCCTGCATTATGGATATTACACCGATTATTACGATGTGCTTATCGACCTCTATGAAGTAGGTTTCGACGATATTGTCGCCACGATAAGCTCAAACGATACCGACAATCTCTATGCCTTACCCCTGGAGAGTAGTGATCGCGATGAGGTGTATATAGATGGTGGAGATTCTAGTAGTGAAGGTTATGGCGGCGGCGCTATTTCACTGTTATCTCTATTGGGATTGGGGATTATTGCCAGTCTGAGAAGAAAAAAATGTAAATATTGATTGGTGTCTGTTGGGTTCATTAGTGAATAGTAGGCCAAAGTGAAATGGATATTTGAGTTTGGCCTTTTAATGCCTAGCTTTTATGTCAGGAATTTATTGAGGTTGGAAGTGTTATTGCCGCCTATTTATTCGATGAAGATAATGCATGGCCCAACCCCCATCCCAGCTAACTTATCTATAAGTCTATAAGCCGTTGAGTGATTTATAAGCACATCGTTAATGCTATCGGTGCTCGTTATGTGAAAATTATTAAGATGTTTGCGTAAATGGGTGTCAATGTCACTTTTTTTGCACGGGTATGCGATGTATTTGTTGTAATGCTATCAATAATCATTATCATTCCGCCCATAATACTAATGGGAGATAATATCGATGCAACAATTTCGTTTTTCACTACTTGCTGTCGCTTGTGCATCTAGTTTTTTTCCTGGACTTCTTTCTGCTAATGAGCAGGTTAAAGTGCCAGAAAAAGTGCAAGCAGAAGAGCTGGAAAACAAGGATGTAGAGCGTATCACTGTCTATGGAAGACAAAACCAAGTGGTCATGAATTCGGGTCTAGCGACCAAGTCAGATATGTCGTTAATGGAAACACCAGCGGCCGTAGTTATCGTCGATGAAGAGCTGATCAATGCTCAAGGCGTGAATAATTTGCAAGATCTGGTGCGCAATATCAGTGGCGTGACTCAGGCGGGTAACAACTATGGTATTGGTGATAATTTAGTGATCCGCGGACTAGGTGCTAACTATACCTATGACGGTATGTATGGCGGCGCAGGACTTGGTAACACCTTCAATCCAACACGCTCTCTGACTAATGTTGAATCGGTAGAAGTGCTCAAAGGCCCTGCGACAGGTTTGTATGGTATGGGTAGCGCTGGTGGCGTGATTAACCTTATCGAGAAGAAGCCTGAATTTGAGAGTCGCCACGATATAGGTGTCGAGCTGGGTCAATGGGATTCCTATGCGCTAAGTATCGATAGCACGGGCGGCTTGACTGACAAGCTAGCTTATCGTCTTGTTGCTAAAACGGCTCGCAGTGACGGCTATCGTGATATAGGTACCGATCGCGATGAAGTCTATACGTCAATTAAATATGTGTTCGATGACAGCCAGGACTTGATGTTGTCGGCTTCTTATATCAAGGATGCCATCGCAGTCGATTCCATTGGTCATCCAATTCGAATCTATAATGCTGAGTCTGTCGGCGGGAAAACTGCCGGAGAAGCCAGTTGGGAAGATTTAATCAATGACCCAGAAGGCAAAGGTATTCAACTTACCGATGAGCAACGTAAGCAACTAGCCGACTCTTTGGCCGATAGTGATGGTTTAACCCCCTATGAATTTGGTCATAACGGGATTATCTCGCCAATGGCCAAAGATAACCAAGGTGACGAGCTGAGATTTAAGCTGACTCATAATATCTACCTCAATGAGAATCTATTTCTCAACCAGCAGCTGCAATATCGTGATTATAGCTCAGGTTTTGCCCGTCAAACTGGCGCATATAACTATGTATATTGGGATCGCAGGGGCACCATCAATGCTGACCCTCGTGCGCCACTGCTTGAAGACGGTGTACTCTACCCGTTTGCGGCTCGCCGTCAGGAGTATCGTCAGGTCTCGGCCGATGAGACTTCTTGGCAGTATTTCGCCGACTTGAGATATGACTTCGAATTGGCAGGCATAGATAACGAGCTGTTAGTTAATGCGAACTTCGAAGACCGTGATATTCGTTTCAAACAGTACTCAATTTACGATGCCGATAAGGTCATAAAGAACAAGGCCGGTGATGTCATCTATCAGGGGCAATTGCCTTACATCTACGATATTCGTAATCCAAATTGGGCTGAAGGCTCTTTTGAAGATCACGACCCTCTGATGACCAGTAACTACAACAAGAAGGTGAGTGCCTGGGGCGTAGGCCTACAGCATGTCGGCTATTTCGGCTATGGCTTTACCACACGAGTCGGTGTTGCGTTTAACGAGATTAAACAAAGCTATGAGCACTTCGGTGTCGATAAAAGATATCGTGCCAGCGCCGCCGAGCCAACGCCTGAAGCGGATACCACAGATAATGGCATTACCTATAACTTAGGTGTTACCTATATGCCGACCGATGACCTGTCATTTTTCGTCAATCATTCCAAAGGCCGTACGGCTTATAGCATGTTAGGCGGTGTTGAAGGTGATGGTTCGGATAGACTGGATTCTGAGTCTATCAGTGATGACCTAGGCATGCGTATTAAGGCATTTGATGATCAGATGTTGACCTCCTTGGTGTTCTTTAAGAGTTCACGCACTAATCTGCAATACTCAAACCCTGATTATGAAGAAGGTGTTTCAGGACCAAATGTACCGAAAAGCTTCTATGACGGTAAGGAAGAGACCACAGGTGTAGAGTTAGACATGAATGCTCACCTCAATGAGCAGTGGATGATCAACGTTAACGGTGTTTATCAGGATGCACGTGATAAGAAAGATCCCAATCGCAGCAGCTATGATACTCGTCAAAAGGGCGTGCCTTATGTGACAGCCAGTGCTTGGGTCACCTATGGTGCCGATATGTTCTCACTTTCTAGCCCGATTGATATCAGCTTAGGTGCAAAATACGTCGACGATCGCAGCACGAACTCAAGCTCATTTGGTATTCCCGATGGTCATGTGCCAAGTTATACGGTATTCGATTCGGCCATCAGCTATCAGGCCGATAACTGGAAGCTACAGTTGAACGTCAACAACCTGTTCAATGAGACGTACTACAGCAAGGCCATGTTCCTCGGTGGCATGCCTGGTGAAGAGCGTAATGCCAAGCTGACCTTTAATTATCAGTTGTAAGGCGTAAGCTTCGAATTACGAAATTACGAATTACGAGCTAGCAGTTTGTAGAGTGTTTTGAAAGCGCAGCCTTGGGGCTGCGCTTTTTGCTAGTGGCATTTAGATTGTTTCAATTCTTCTATTTCAATCTAGCTGTTTCGATTCAGTGCAGATTATTAATTTTTTTGTGCTAGCTTATGTGTCTTGATTGTTAAATTTTCCATAAATAAAAAGAAGCAGCCGATGAAACTCACTAAAATATGCCTGTCACTGGCCTTGGTATTTATGATGACGAGCCCGCTAGCGGTTCATGCAAACAGCCTTGACTCATCATTAGCACTATCTGTCAGCAAAGCCCTGCCTAAACTCGAGAAGCTTTATTTGCATCTGCATCAACATCCTGAGCTTTCTTATCAAGAGAAGGCGACGGGGAAGAGGATGGCGAAGGAGCTTTTAGCGCTGGGTTTTGAGGTGACGGATAATTACGGCGGTTATGGCGTGGTAGGTATATTTAAAAATGGCGATGGCCCCACTGTGATGATCCGTGCCGATATCGATGGCTTGCCAATCATAGAGCAGACCGGAAAACCTTATGCATCCATAGTGACCACAACAGATGCCGAGCATCAATCGGTTGGCATCATGCATGGCTGTGGCCATGATATTCATATGACCAGTTTAATCGGCACTGCTGAGCAGCTGGTGAAGCATAAGAGTGATTGGCAGGGTACCTTGATGATGGTGGCACAACCTGCAGAAGAGGTAGGCGGCGGCGCCAAAGCCATGTTAGCACAAGGTTTATTCACTGAATTTCCAACACCTGACTATGTTCTCGGTCTGCATGTCAGTGCATCGCTTCCTGCGGGGAAAGTGGCCATAGCGCCGGGTTATGCTTTGGCTAATGTCGACTCGGTGGATATCACCATTAAAGGCAAGGGAGGCCATGGCGCCTATCCCCATATGACTATCGACCCTGTGGTGCTTGCGGCCCGCACTGTGATGGCGCTGCAGACCATAGCGAGTCGAGAAATCTCACCCCTTGAGCCAAATGTGATCACTGTGGGTTCTATTCATGGGGGCGCTAAGCACAACATTATATCCAATGAAGTGAAACTTCAGCTCACCCTAAGATCTTATAACCCGCAAGTTCGTCAGCAACAGATTGCAGCCATTAAGCGCATGACCAAAGGCATAGCCATGAGTGCAGGCCTGCCCGATAGTTTAATGCCTGTGGTCTATGTTCATCAAGATGAGACGATACCTTCTACTTACAATAACCCTCAATTAGCCAGCTCAGTTCAAGCCAGTATCGAGGGCGAAATAGGTAAGGCTAATGTGGTTAAATCTGAGCCTGTGATGGCAGGTGAAGATTTTGGCCTCTATGGCCTCACTCCCCAGAAGCGTCCCATCACCATCTTCTGGCTTGGCGCCGTAGAGCCTAAACTGTATCAAGCCAGTAAGGTGTCCGGGGAACGTTTGCCATCACTTCACTCAAGCAAGTTTGCCCCCGACTACCCTTTGACTATCAGCACAGGCGTAAGAGCCATGAGCCGAAGTGCCATGGATCTGTTTAATGCTTCATCTTGGTCGCGATAGCAAAACGGTTCCAGGCGTTGATCATTATGACCTGCATTATCACTTGAGCTATCTGATCTTCACCTAATAACTCGAGACCGGCTTGATACGTGCTGTCGGTTAGACCCGCTTGTGAAACGTGGGTGAGTTCATCGGTGAGGGCGAGTACCGCCCGCTCAGTAGCATCAAACAGGGGAGATTCTTTCCAGGCCGATACAGCAAATAACTTCTGTGGTGATATGCCAGCTTTCAAAGCCTCTTGTGTATGCATTTGAATGCAATAAGCGCACTGATTAATCATGGATGCGCGGATCTTGATTAGCTCTTTTAGTGTTGACGATAGTTTAGTTTCTGCTAGATAATTTTCGACAGACATCATGGCAGTTAATGCGGCTGGCTGTGTTTTTGCTATATCGATACGTTTTGTCATCTTTTGTCCTTTATTGAGGTTTAAATCGGCTTTATTGGGATGACATAATTGTGCATAATTCTAACTATTAACTGAATACACGTATAAACTTAAACAGCTTTGCGTAAAACGCAAAGCTGATTTTGGAGATACTGAGGCATAGGAAATGTTAGAACAGATTAAGGTGTTTCATCAGGTTGTGGATTCGGGAAGTTTTTCTCAGGCTGCTCAGGTCTTGCATATGGCACCATCTTCAATCGCCCGCAATATCGATAGTCTTGAAGCTCAGCTTAAAACAACACTATTTAAGCGGAGTACTCGTCAGCTAATCTTAACCGAAGAGGGGAGTTATTTTTACAAACAGTCAGGCAAGTTAGTTGAAGATGCCGATATCTTGCTGGCTGAGATGCGGGGGGCCCAAGATACTCCCCAAGGCTTGTTAAGGATCTCTGTGTTCGAAAGCTTTGGCAACCTATGTCTGGCGCCGATTATTCCTGAGTTTTTGCAGATGTACCCAGATGTGCAAGTTGATTTAGACCTAGACAATAAGCTGGTGGATCTTCATAGCGATAATGTGGATCTGGCCATTCGTATCGGTGTTCCCCAAGATAGTGGTTTAAAGGCTAGGAAATTACTGGAAAATCGTACCTTGTTAACGGCATCACCTATCTATGTAGAGCAGCATAAAACGATCACACAGCCCAGTGATCTAGGTGAGCATAACTGCTTACTCATCAGCCAAGAGAGGCAGAGGAATCATTGGTATTTCAACAAGGGGAAAAGCAAGCGAAAGGTCTCTGTTACGGGCAATTTGATATCTAAAGGAGGCTCCCCCTTGCTAATCGCGGCACTCAAAGGTTGCGGTGTACTCCTGTTATCTGAGTGGATGGTAAAACCTTACCTTGAGAGTAAAGACCTAGTAGCCATTTTGCCTGATTGGACGGTAAATCATAGGGAGAATGGTAGTGGTGAAATTTATGCTATTTACAAAGATGCTCAATATCCTAAGCCGCATATCAGAGCATTTTTAGACTTTATGGTTAATAAATTAACAAGGGTGCGTTAATTGACCTAGTGGCTTGTATGTGTATATCTTATTAGCTGACAGTTTCTCATTCTATGGTTTGCGATGGCTTCAATTACTAATAGATTATTGTTTATCGCCAAAGATTAGATAAAGGAATATTAATGGTTGCCAATGTAAGTTTATCCAAGTTAATCAAGCGGCATTTTTATGTTTTATTCACTTTATTCCTTACTTTAGTTATTGGATTTATTTATATATATATGCAGAACAGCAAAAAATCATCTTTAGAGGCTGGCTCTATCTTGGTTCTGCCGGTGAAAGCTACAGCGAAAACAGCAGTGGAATCTGTAGATACTCAATGGAGTGTTTATGGTGAAATGGACAAATTAATCCATCGACTGGGATCTTCTGAGCGGTATATTGTGCTACAAGCTGAAGATGTTATTGAGATAATGAATCGAGCTTCAGTTTCAAAGGATGATTTAACTATTGAGGATATGCAGACAATCTTTGAGGTTTCAGGTGCATCCCTCATCATAGAGGCAGAGGTGTTTGTCGATTCTGCACGGAGCCAGCTTGCCTATCGTTTACATCAAAAACAGGTTATGGATAGTGGTCACTTAGTAGGCACGGATGTTGAGGAATTGTTTTTACAGCTTTCAAATTTGATAAATCTCAAAACAGGTGCGAATCAAGTAAGTATAAATACCGTTAATGATTCAAGGTTCGTAAACCCGGATATCGTCAGGGCACTGGACTTGTTACAGTCTGGAAAACTAAATGTCGCAAGAACCTATCTGGAACGAGCATCAATGGCTGAACCTGACAATGTCACTGCTAAGCGACTCCTTGCAAACCTATTAACAGAGAACCGAGATTTTATCTTAGCCCATGAGCTATTAACTTTAGCTATTGAGCAAGCAAAGACACAGGGAAATATTGGTGAATTAGCTAGGTTGAGATTATCTTTAGCTAATAACTTTGTTGGTAAAAATGAAGTTGAGCGTGCGTTACCCCTACTTTCGATAGCAAAGCAGGATGCGGCAAAAGAAAAGGATTGGCTTTATTTAGCCTATATTTTTGAGCTTTCTGGTCATGTTAACCAAAGGCTAAATCGATATGCTGCAGCTAGGTATCAATTTAAAAAATCTATTTATTATCATCAAAAAATCAAATGTCCATATGGCCAAGTACAAGGTCAGAATAGTTTGGCAGAGCTTGAGTTTTTGGACCTTAATTACTCCAAAGCCTACCGACTAACAAAATTGTCACTAGACATAATCATTCAAAGAAACCTTCCTGGCTTACGCGGTAAGACGTTAAAATTACAGTCTAAATTTGAGAATAAGCTGCAAAGAATAAGGTGACAAAACCCAGATTAACGTCTATTTAAAGGTTACCTTGCCACCTATCATCTTAAACGCCGGCGTGCCTCGAACTAAAGTATCCCTAGCGAACTCTTGTCCACAATTTGGGCAGGTGCAGGGTATTTTAGTTAAGTCGTCGACGATTCGTTCCTTGAAGCACTTTACTAAAGAGCCTTTGCCACCCTTACGATACTTAAATAGCTGGGTTTTACATTTAGCACAGAAGATATCGACAGTGCGAGTGGGGCCTTTCTTATTGGGTTTTGCCATGTTTGTAGACTTGTTTATTGATAATTTCATTGTTAGAAGCGGCTATTCTAGTCGAGTAAAGCGCTAATACAAAGTGTGCAAAACTTACAATTCTCTTCTACTATTTCTAAGTGCCTTTTTAAGTAGGTTTTTCGTTATATTTTCTTACTTTATATAAGAAAAGGCTAGCTACTCAAATCTAGCGATTAAGGAAGCATTATGCCTAAGTTCTCAACTCTTGATAAAATTAACCGTGTAGCCTTGTTCTTTACCCTTATGCTGTTTCTTATGCTTAGTGGCTGTACTAACTATGATCCCGTTCCGGTTGGAAAGTGTAGTGAGGTGGTTAAGCACGCTAAGAAGGTGCTTGGCAGTATGGCGCCAGATTATAAGAGCTTGATGGCGGATTGTAAGGCGGCGACAGATAGTGAAAGAGGCTGTGTGATGGCGGCGACGAAGAAGGGGGCACTGGCTCAATGCATGTAAGCTTTATGCAAGGCTAAATGCTGCTTCATGTTTGTTTATACATTGCTGGTGCAATTATTCTATTACTGGATTGTTTTAGTTAACATTAGTGTAACTTAGGTTATAATTATCGTCATGATATTGGATATTATGACGATACTTGATGACTAAAATAATAAAAATACTCCTAGTTTCGACCCTCTCTTTGATTTTCATTTTTCTCTCTACAGCCTATTTTGGACTGCATCTGAGTTTACCTAAGTTATCTGGGCAGTTTCGCAGTGGCCATCTATTTGAATCCGTTACCATAGAAAGAGACAGATTAGGGACTGTGATCATTCATGGTCAAAATCGTCAAGATGTGGCTTATGCTCTGGGTTTTGCACACGGACAAGATAGATTTTTTCAGATGGACTTACTTAGACGTAACTCGGCTGGAGAGCTCGCTGAGATCTTCGGTAAAAAGGCGCTTAAGTTAGATAAGTCTCGTCGCTTTCATCAACTAAGAAAGCGTGCCGAAAAGACAGTCGCTAAGATGGACCCCAAACAAAAGCTGCTATTACAGACCTATGCTAATGGTGTTAACGCGGCGGTAGCAGAGCAAAACCTGAGTTCTTTCGAGTATCTGCTCACTGGGACCAGCCCTCAAAAGTGGCAACCCGCGGATAGCTTGCTGGTTATCTTTAGCATGTACCTGGATCTGCAAGGTAACACCCCAAAGCGAGACATGGCTCTGACTCAGATTAAACGCCTTTATGGCGAGCAGATGTTAGCTTTCGTGACACAAAATAGCCCTTATCAGGCGGCGCTAGATTCAAGTATTCTCCCCATAGAAGATATATTAACGCCAGAGCTTGAACCTCAATTGCTAGCGACGGCTCTGATGAGCACTATTGAGGAACCTATTGATATCGGCAGCAATAACTGGGCGGTAACTGGCGCCTTAACCATGAGTGGCCGAGCCATGTTGTCCGACGATATGCATCTGTCGTTTGGGGTACCTATCATCTGGTACCGTGCTCAATTGAATTATCCATCAGCTACAGGTGAGACTATACAAGTGACAGGTGTCTCCTTACCCGGCGCTCCGGCCATTGTTGTGGGCACAAATAACAAGGTCGCCTGGGGATTTACCAATGCCTATATAGATACAGCTGACTGGATAGCAATCGATGAGAACGAGCTGTTAACCACAGAGATAGAAGTAATCAAGCTCCCGGGGTCTTTATCGAGTATCAAATATCCGCTGCTATTATCTAAATTTGGCCCGGTTAAGCGTGTTAACGGACAAGATTATGCGCTTGCTTGGGTGGCACACCAAGATTATGCCGTCGATATGGAACTGCTGGGATTAGAGACAATATCGAATGTGCAAGAGGGATTAGCACTGGCGACGTCATTTGGGATCCCGATACAAAACTTGATGTTAGTCGACAGTAAAGGTAACGCCGCCTGGAAGCCCGCCGGAGCTGTACCCTCCAGGACTAACCCAGCGAATGTGGCGCAATCTCCTGACTCCTTTCAAGGTGTCTTGTGGGGCATAGATGAGACAGAGCTACCACAAGTACTGAATCCTGAGCATGGACGGCTGTGGTCAGCCAACTCTCGTGTTATATCGGCAGAGGAATTCAGCCGCTTTGGCGATGGAGGCTATGCCCTAGGTGCCAGAAGCCAGCAGATCCGTGACCGTTTATTCGAATCTGAGCAGTTTACCGAGCAGGATTTTTATCGATTGCAGTTAGACAACAAGGCTAAATTTCTAACGCCTTGGCATGATTATCTGATTAACCTGCTGTCAGATGAGCCGGTTCGGTTTGCCAAAGATATTCAATTTATCAGGGATTGGCAGGCATGTGCCTGTGCTGATTCTGTTGGCTATACCTTAGTTCGTAGTTTCAGGGCTAAGTTACTCGATGCCAGTTTTGCCCCAATAGAGACAGGTTTAAAACAGATAAACGTTTCTCTATCTCCTATTAAGCGTTATTTGGAACCTGCCATGTGGCAGCTACTGGAAGATGAGCCTAGCTCTTGGCTTCCCGAGCCGTTTTTGAATTGGAATAAGTTTGCCATTCAGGCCTATGCTGACTCGACTCAAGAGTTATTAGATAAACACAGTGATAACGGCGCCCTAGACTCCCTGAACTGGGGCAAGGTCAATGCCCTCAGAATACAGCATCCCTTCAGTAAACAGATGCCGCTGTTAAGCACCTTGCTGGACATGCCAACAGTGACAGGCTTTGGTGATAGCTTTATGCCTGCGGTGCAAAGGAGTTCTTTTGGTGCATCTCAACGTTTCATCGTGCAACCTGGGCTCGAGTCTCAAGCCATCATGGTGATACCTGGCGGTCAGTCAGGTCATCCCTTATCCGATTATTATCGTGCAGGCTTCGATGAATATGCTAACCATGAGTCAACGCCTCTGCTGCCTGGTAATATCTTGCATAAGATAACTATTCAAGCAGTCAATTAAACGTAAAAGAGGTACGTAAACCAAGAGGAGCCTCTCTCTTGGTTTTCTGCCTGTGTGCACTTCACTATTGATTGGTCTTTTCTTTTACTAGTTTGTTTGTTGTTGTTTCAGGTCATTTACAAACTATTAGCTAGATGTCTTAATACTCATTAAGTAGTAGTTTATTTTTGTGGGGTGGGTTTGGCTTATTTCGCTTCAGCTTGAGGTTTGTTTGGAGTTAGCACCTCTTGATTATTTGTTTTGCGGATTTATTCACTGAGCACTGGGCTTTAATTAGAGTTATATGTTGAAGGTGCTTATTTGTAAGCGAGTGAAATATCTAAAGTCTTTGCCTATAACTCTGATATGCTGCGATACAAATAATTACAAGGGGCATTTTAATGACACTTTTCAGAGTTACAGGACTAGCCTTGATTGCTATATTCTTGAACGGATGTCAGGAAGATGTGACCTTTCAATTAGATACCGTCACAGAAGTAAAAGCTAAACCGGCAACGAGTGTAAAAGAGGTGGCCGGAATGAATGGAGTTGAAAAGAAAGACTCTGCTTGTTATCTCAGGGTCTATGCTGTTAACCATCTGGATTATGGCATTAAAGTCGGACCAAAAATAAAAGTGAATATTCATGGTGTGGAATACACCTTTCAAATTGACTCCTGGGGAGACGATTGGGAATATCTTGTAGCAGGCCAAGAAGGTGAAAAGGGCGAAGAGTATAGGCAAAAACTCTGCTTCAAAGAAATTGAAGAAACTCCTGTGAATTGCCCCGATTTCGCTCAAGCGATTCGAAATCAAGACTATCAGTTAGAGCTTAATAGATGTGAGAAAATAGACCAATCCCCGGCAAGCTGCAACATGGTGATAGGTGTCGCGCAAGGAGGACTCCACTTCAGGGCCATTGCAGCCAATGAGCTAGATACTTCCCAGTTAGCGGGTTGAGCCGAATTTTTATTGCTATCAAACGTCTACGGCTAACCGTCAGCTGTTGATTCTCCTGGTTAGGATCTAACCTGAAAAATACCCCAATATCTAAATTCTCGTTTGTCCCTGCCACCATGCTTGTTGATTCAATGAAACCATACTGATAAGTTACTAAAATGGTAAGTTTACGTGAGCATGCATTATTATTTATTGTTCAAGATAGTTGCTTTCAATATCTATAATATTTGATTCAATCACTATTTAACTATGGGTGGTCTAGTTAATCTAGTTGGCTATAATGCGGCAAGCTGCGCGCCATATAAAGCGTTATAAAGCTCAAGGAGGGCATGTGAGACCGATAGAGTTAAGTGATAATAAATCCTATCTTGATGTTAGAAAAATCCATCTATTTCTTTGTAATGAAAGCACTTGGGCAAAAAATATAAGCTACCAGCTTGTCTGCAAATCTATTGAAAACTCAATATGTATTGGTGCATATATAGATAAAAATCAAATTGGTTTTAGTCGCATCATCACAGACCATGCAACTTTTGCTAATTTGGTGGATGTTATTGTGTGGCCAAAATTTCGTGGGCAAGGTGTTTCAAAGCTACTTATGGAAGCCGTTTTAAATCACGAGAGTGTTAAAAGTGTAAGGCGTTTTACTCTTGCTACATCTAATGCTCATGGTTTGTATGATCAATTTGGTTTTTCATCATTAAGTAAACCTGATGCATTCATGGAAATTTATAAGCCAAATATCTATCAAACAGCGTTATAGCAATTTCTTAAGCAGGGATTAAATGCAGTTGCTGAATTCTGCTTCATCGCTTATTTTAACCAACTATTTTTAGCCTCTAATGAGGTGCTAGGTTTACAGGGGAAATGGATGCTGAAAGGGTTCACGTTTGTATCGGCTTGACTGTTGGCTTTTTATTGTGCGTTTGGCTTCTCTCTTACCTAGTATGGTGCAAGATAAAACGGTATTTCAGCCGGAATCGATTTTTATGGAAAAGGTTGAAGCGGAAGCTGACTCAGAAAACGCCGTATTAAACGGCGATATTCAGTTGGCTATAATCGGCGAAGCGAATAAGCCAACTGTAAATTATCCGATTGAATAACTTATTGTGTGCTAATGACTAAACAGCGACAACTTTATTAGCGCAAGGTCCTTTTTGACCTTGACCAACTTCATATTCAACTGCTTGACCGTCATTTAGTGTTGCGTAATCGCCACCACTTTGAATCTCTGAATGGTGAACAAAAAGATCTTTGCTGCCATCTTCTGGTGTAATAAATCCGAAACCTTTATCAGCATTGAACCACTTTACTGTACCTTTACTCATATAATTCTCTTTGGTTAAAAATGTTAATTGATCGCAATATTTTGCCTATGTAGTATAACTGCCAAACATGAAATACACGAGTTTTGATGACTCGTACATAGACAAAATAACTCCCTTTGAGGTGCTAGCCTCCAAAATAACATGGCCACCCATAATTATTGATTATTTTTAGAGCTGACTAAGCTTAAATTCTCTCTATAGGATTGAGGCCTTCTTTTTTCGAGACAGCCAGTAGAACAACCAAGTAACAACTAAGAACAACCAAGACACCCTAGATTGTCACTCATAACAGACTGTTTGAGTATCGTTTGGTGTGTAAGTGTGCGGATTGAAAAATCGAGGATCGTATCTAGATGGGCTATCTTGCTTAGAATAATAATGGATGTCCTGGTTGTTTGCCCCTTACATAAGCTGAATAAAATCAGCTTATGTAAGGGAGTTAATGGGACCGATATAAAGCAGATATTTTATTTTTTATAGTTGAGATACTGCCCCTTTGAACAGTGCCGTGATACGTGTAGTTCACGTATGATCATTCCATTGATTTAGCAAGTCGATGACCTTTGTTCGTTATTAATTTCTCGACGTTGTGGCAACAAAACTGGATGGATTAGATAGCGATTCAAGTTTTATATTAAGGTCATCGAATTAAGATGGAAGGATTCTAAGCATGATGAAAGGAACGGTTAAGTGGTTTAACAACACCAAAGGCTTTGGGTTTATCTGTCCAGGTGCTGGTGGTGAGGATGTATTTGCCCACTATTCAGCTATACAGATGGAAGGTTACCGGACTCTGGTGGCGGGTCAAACTGTCGAATATAAGGTAGAAGCTGGTCCTAAAGGCATGCATGCATTGGCTATAACACCAGCTGATGAGATGTCAGTGAATTAGGTTTAAATGGATACGATTTAACAGTAAAACCCATAAATAGGCATTCAAGGGTAGGAGCTATAAAGTCGAGTGCTGGCTTTAATCATAAATTCGAATCTCTGTTGTAAACTACAAGCATTAAAACAGTATCATCAACTATTTTTCTCGTTAAGTTCACTCCTTAACGAGATTTTTTCTGTGAAGGCTCCAGAACGGCATTAGACAATCTGTAGTACATATCTCTCTAAAACTGATACTTCTCCTTTACTTTGATGAAATGCATATTTTTTTATTCAAAATCGAATAACATGGCCACCCATAATTATTGATGGATAATTCAGCTCTGACTAAGCTTAAGTTCTCTCTGTAGGATTGAGGTTGCTATGGCCAGACCAAGAAGCACATTGATGAGCATTGAAGACACGCCTTTCTACCACTGTATTTCTAGATGTATTCGCATGGCGTGGCTTACGGGAGTCGATAGATACTCAGGCAAGTCATACGAGCATCGGCGTGAATGGGTTGAGTCTAGGATACTTGAACTAGCTCAAATTTTTGCGATAGATGTGGCGGCTTATGCTGTTATGTCTAACCACCTGCATTTAGTGCTTAGGGTTGATATTTTTGAGGCTAATAGCTGGACAGATAAAGAAGTGGTAGCGCATTGGCATCAGCTGTTTAAAGGGACTGAAATTACGCAGAAGTTTGCTAAGGGGGAGTTAGTTGAAAGCTTTGAAGTTAAACCCTTAAAGCATTCAATTGCTCAATACCGAAGTCGATTAAGTGATATATCTTGGTTTATGCGCTGCCTCAATGAACCCATTGCGAGACAGGCGAACAAGGAAGATAACTGTACAGGGAGATTTTGGGAGGGGAGGTTCAAGTCCCAAGCCTTACTGGATGAGGCCGCTGTTCTGGCCTGCATGGCTTATGTAGACCTCAATCCAATCCGCGCCAAGATGGCCGCAACACCTGAAACCTCAGACTTCACCAGCATTCAGCGACGTATAACTGCAGCTTGTAATGGAGAGCAACCTAAGTCACTACTGCCATTTGTGGGTAATGAACGCAAGGATATGCCAAAAGGACTGATGTTCAGTGCTAAAGATTACTTACAACTGGTTGATGATACTGGGCGTATTATTAGAGACGACAAGCGTGGTGCCATTAGCCAGACATCACAACTGATACTCGATAGACTCAACATTCCTCAAGCGAATTGGCTAAAACTCACCACTGAATTCAGCCGACTATTTAAAGGTCCAGTAGGAACCCTTCAAGAGTTAGATGCCTACTGCGAACACTTAGATAGAAAGCGCCGGCAAGGGGCGGCTAACTGTCATCGATGGCTAGATAGCGCCTAGTTACACATCTATTTTAATGGAAATGGCAAACCGAACTTAAGTTCGGCATTCTTGCTGCGTGTTTCTCGGATTTTGGACTGATATTGAGGCATCTAGAGCCATAAACCTCAGCTGGAGCTACTTAAGACGTAAATCATGTTGAGTTAGTGAGAGTGAGGCTGGAATTTTATAGCTTCGAGTTGGATAAATTAAGAATGGGTGGCTAGGTTAATTCTAGGTTAATTGAGGTTAATTTTCGCTAGGTTAATTTTCCGCAAACACCAGCCTTTTGTAAGAAGTCGGCTCCAATTAAATAAGGACGATGATAGCCTGATTTAGCATTCTCGATATTACTAGCTTCTACTAGCATTAGGCATTTTTCAATTGGATGTTCACCACGCTTATACAATAAATCTGCGTGAGCTTCTGCCGTGCAATCTAAAATAGTTCCATCGGAGAGTGTTAACCATACATGAGCCTTGATTGGGTTATTAAAATCAGGGCTATTTAATTCACATTTAATATTTTCATACGACATTTCACAGTAAACATAATCATCCCAATACCTGTCACCTATCGTAATGTAGCTATCTAAATTGAGTTCACTTTTTAGAAAGTGTTGCATATCTAGATGTACGGGAGTGCAATTACTCGCAAGATCTGATGATTGTCGGTAGCCCTTAGAATATAGAACATCTACACAAAGCTGTAACGCTTGTCGCTTCTCTTCATGGCTTAAAGGTTTTGTGAAAGGATAAGGACTAAAACTTAACTCAAGGCCTAACTCTTTTGTTTTTTCAATTGCAGATATAATTCGTTTTTCGTAGTTCAATTTGATAATCCTTTACTCTAGATTCTAACGCCTAATTTCGATGATACTTATAACGCCTTGCCAAGCGGAAAATAATGGTTGGCTATAATCGAGAAACGATGGCCAACTGTTATTTTTAAGCAACTTGTTAGGTTAATTACATCCCAAAAGTTGCCATATGAAGTGACATAAGTGCTCGCTCATCGTCCCAATACGCACAATTTTCAATGGCATTGTCGTAGATGATTTTCATAGTCTTATAGTCAACTCTTAAACCATAAGGCTGTGCCATTAATACATCAGATAAAAGCTTTGGAAAAGTATAATCGAACTCTTCCATATCTATAGGTAGGTTTGAAATTATCCCTGCATAAGTGTTAAAACCTAAACAACGTGAAACTAGCTCTTTGAGCTTTGTTGGTTTGGGTGAAAACCTAAACGATACTAATGATTGGTCACGAATTGAATTAACGAAAGAGTTAAGTTGGGATTTATTTTGTAAAATATACATATGTTTCTCCTTGCCCGTGAACCCTTTTATAACAGACAAAACAAATGTATTAAATTTGAATGAGTTGTTAGCACTTTGAGTTGGATTCTCCTCCAGCCGTGAAAAGCTGTGCCACCACAGAGCAGTGACAGGAGAAATATAACAGAGGTGACCAACTGCGTCAATTAACCTAACGCCCCAATAAGAGGCTGTTAATAGTTTGCTAAAATGTGAAGCGAAAGCGGAACCGGAACCGAGCAAACTGTTTTTAGTCCCGCTTAATTGGCTTGTTGAACGAAGCCGCTATGCGGCAGAAAGATAAAACTATCTCTATCCTCTCATCCTAAATACTTACTAGTGCAGGTCTTGTTAGGCCATTAATACTAGGAGTATTGTCATGAACACATCCGAACAACAACGCTTTGATTTTCTTTATGAACAACATCTTACCAACTTAACCCTGCAAGGCAAGCGACCCGCAACCATCGACGCATACAGTCGTGCTGTAAGGCGTATTGCAGCATTCTTTGACTGCTGTCCCGATAATCTCACAACCGATGATTTGAAGCGCTATTTTGCTTCTTTAATCGATTCACACTCTTGGAGCACCGTGAAGTTAGACCGTAATGGCTTACAGTTTTTTTATCGTTACGTGCTTAACCACAGCTGGGAGTGGCTCAACATCGTCAAGCCGCCCCAAGTGCAGCGCTTGCCCGATATTCTGACTCCAGCAGAAGTCGCTATCGTGATTAGTCTCACCCGCCAACTGCATTATCAGGTCTGCTTTTTGACCTTGTACAGCATGGGGTTGCGGCTTGGGGAAGCGATTTCATTGCGTGTTGGCGATATCGATTCACAAATGATGCAAGTCCATATTCGTGATGCTAAAGGCGGTAAAGGCCATTTTTTGCTCCTGCAAAAATGACATACATCACATCCATGTGAATAAAAGATTGGTTCCTCTGCCAAAACGTACCTTGCAGGCTTTACGTTATTACTGGAAACCCCATCACCATCCTCGTTATCTGTTTCCTGGAAAAGATGGCAAGCCTGACTCATTGATAGACAAAGGCGGCATTCAAAAAGCGCTAAAGCGGGTGATTGCCGAGTGCAATATTCACAAATCTATCAGCCCTCACAACCTGCGTCATAGCTATGCCACACATCTGCTCGAACAAGGATTAGACTTGCGTTCGGTACAGAGTTTGCTTGGCCATAACAGCCTTAACACTACCGCTCGTTACACCAGACTGACCCAAATTACTCGTAAAAACACCGTCGAAGCGATTAACCAACTTGCAGATTGCTTGGTGTTGAAATGGGAGTGTGGCGCATGAAGCTCGTCGACATTTTACGTCACCATCTTGATGCGTTTAATCAAGCGTATCAATCACAGCTCACTACTACGATGCGCCAAGCCATCAACTCCATGCTCAGTTGCCGCACTAATACTGAGCGAACCAGTCAGTGGGCTTGCCAGTATATGCACTCATACCGCAGACTTTCCGCTTTCATGCGGCCATCGCAGTTGCCCACAATGTCAGCACTACACCACGCAAGATTGGCTCGCTAAACAGCAAGCTAAACTACTCCCTGTTGAATACTATATGGTCACTTTTACTTTGCCTTTTGAGCTTCGTATCATTGCAAAACATCAACCAGAGTCGATGTACCAAGCCATGTTCTCGGTGGCAGCCAGTGTGCTTAAAGACTTTGCGGCGCGTTCAAATAAACTGGGCGGTGACATTGGCTTTACGGGCGTATTGCATACCCATAACAGGCGGCGTGATTTTCATCCCCACATCCACTTCATAATCCCTGCAGGCAGCTTTAACAAAGACAAAAAACAGTGGCGCAAGAGCAAAGGCAAGTACCTGTTCAACGCCTTCAACCTTGCCACAGTGTGGCGAGCACGGTTACTAGAACACCTGACACATAAACTGGATATCCAACTACCAGCATCAGTTCCCAACAAATGGGTCGTTGACTGTCTGCATGTCGGCAAAGGGCTACCTGCGCTGACTTTTTGTAATAAGAGGCTGTCACGTTATCTCTACCGTGGCGTATTACTTGACAAGAATATCATCAGCGACATCGATGGCCACATCAGCTTCGACTATCTAGACAGTCAAACTCAGACAAATAAAGTGCGCACATTACCCACAGTGAAGTTTCTATGGTTAGTGCTGCAACACGTGTTACCCAAAGGATTGCGACGGGTCAGAGATTGTGGATTGTTAAGAGAGAATTGCAGCCAACTTAGACAACAGATCCAGCTCATGCTGGCTGTTGCAGGCGCGGTATTTCCGTTAGTAGCAAAGGTAAAACGAGCTGTAGCGATACGAACTTGCCCCTGCTGCCATCAGCCGATGTGCTTTATGGGGGGTCATGGGAATAAGCATGCACGACCGACAAGTTTTATCATGCAGATAACAAGGGAGCCTAACGCCACTGTTTAAGCAGAAGGCAGATAAAGTTAAGACTTAAGGTACAGAGCAAGTCACAAATGAGGAGGTGTTAAGGTATTAATATTATTGAGCAATTCAATTAGCTAGCAATGCTAAGGGATCGCTGTGACTAGTTAAAAGTGTCACTTAAGATAATCCACCAAAACCAGCGTGAACTCTCGCGCCACTATTTACTATATAAAGGTATCGCTTCTAGTAAGCTGGGGCTTGTTCAACACTTGGGATAAGGACGCGGCTGCGCGCGGCCTATCCTTATACGTTAGGCTTTGTCTCGAATTTGCCAAGAATTTCTTTTTGTTGATAGCTCGTGATAGTCGGATTTCATAAAAAAGTCACGCACCGCTTCAGCAGCGGTTACCAATAACGTTGCAGGTGGATTGTCAGATGGCTGAGTAAACAAAAGGTTATCTTTAGACATTGATTCATCTATATGTATTGGTGTGACCGAATTAAATATTTCGTAAGCAGGGTGAAGTAGCTCCTGATCGTCACATATAAATTCCATAAAGACATCTCTATCATCATCGTATACATATACACATGCATTAAAAAGTCGTGAGTTCAAGCGCCCCAATGATTCATTTACCATTTTAACTTCAATCAAAGAGTCTTGGTCTCTGTAGATTCCGTATTTTTGTAGATTAAAATCGAAATGTTTAACTGCTAATTCAATAGCTGAGTCAATGGATAATATGCTCATGTATCCAGTTTCAACCAAAGACTCGCCAGTTCCCAAGCTTTCTGTAACAAGACCTAATGCAAACCCTGACTCAGATAGTACGACTCCTCCACTAAAGCCACCACGCGCCATTGTTGAAAGAACAAAATGTACATAGTCAGAATGCCTTACATCAATAACAGCGTTAACTTGTCCACTGGCAACTACCTGATTTGGTGTGTTTGTAAAAGGGATCGGTGGATAACCAATTACTAAAACATTAGCTAAAACAAACTGACTGTCTGTAATTTCGTGTGATGTATGTGAACCAAGTTGTACACTAGGAAAAAAGTCGTTCTCTAAATCAACCTTGAAAACTGAAATATCTTCATTCTCATTTACAAAGGGTCCTTCTATAATATTATGAACTTTAGGTTCAATAATTATGATCTCAGGCTCTTTTTCTTCATCAATAGTTTCTTGGGTTAATTCAATTCTTTTGGTGGTAGCAACTTCAAGAATTTTTTTATTATCAATAACATGCTTGGCTGTTACGAATATTCCATCACCTATATGAAATGCAGAACCAATACCTTCATTCTGTTCATCATCTTCGACCGTTACGTATGCAACAGCTCCCGCATATTGTGCATAAAGCTTTTGTATATCTGTTTTCTTATCTTCGAATGCCATAAATACCTATTTTAAATGCCTAACATTTTAATATACGGCAAGCGTGTTTCGCCAATGCCTCTTGAGAAAGTGTGCGTTATTAAGTGTGAAAAATCATAGTGTAAACATAGTATTATCTTGATTTGTGGCAAGTTGTATCCAATACACCTTCGGATAAAACTCTGTTGCACACTTTGCTTTCCGGTTATCTATGCTGTTCAAGGCTGCACAGTCTTTTTTTACAGGATTATCTTACTGAATTTACACAACTTCGTTACATGCAGCAATGGCAAAGCGTGAATAGTGATATTAATACCACCCAGATCTATACTCATGTATTAGGTCAACATTATGCGGGAACCGTTAGCCCATTAGATGCTTTGTAATAGGCAATTAATCTCCCTAAACAAAAAAGCCCCCAGCACTCTAGATTGAACCTAGAGTGCTGGGGGCTTTTGATTTTTCCTGGCTCTTAAAACAAGCCGCTCAAGGCTGTCTATTTATAAGAGCCGCTCAAGGCTGACTTTTTACTCGCAGCTCGTCGCTGCTTTTAAGCCATTCTCTGAGTTGGCTTCCAGCGTAGTAACTGAGTCGGTAACTTAACCCCTTGTGAAGTCAGGTTGTTTACTCGGTTAAGGTAAGCTGCGCCATACATCAGGTGTTTGGCTATATCGACCGCATTACGGTCCTGGTAGTTATCTAAGTAGCTGCCTTTAGCCCACTGGTTAAAGGCGCCAAGTGCTGGACCTGCCCAGATTTGATAATCCATCTCACGGCCGACTTCGCCTGAGTTTGACCAGCGGCTAGAAAGCCCCAAGTACCAGCGGAAGATGAGTGCCATTTTACGCTTAGGATTGCCCTCGGCGCGCTCGATCTGCTTAGGGTCTCGTTCATTAAAATGTGCCACTGTGCCAGCCCAGATCTCATCAAGAGATGAACGGAACACTTGCTTCTCTAACTTCTCACGCTCATCTTTCGGAATGGCCTCGATAGAGTCATAACGGGTGTAGAGTTCGTAGAGCTTGTTGGCTCGCATAGGGAAAAGCGTGCCACGCTTAACTACTTGTAGCTTGACGCCCATTTCGAACATATCGGCAGCGGGTGCCATGGCTACATCTGCCATTTCAGTGTTCGCCAGCAGCTTGCGAGTGTGTTCACTGGCACCGGCTTCGACACAGGCTTGGTTTACTGAGCCTGTAACGATATAGGCTGCGCCCATGTTGAAGGTAGCGAGAGCCGCATCTGGTGTTCCTACACCGCCGCCACAACCGACGCGAAGAGGCGTGTTGTATTGGTACTTGGCTTGGATCTCTTCTTTCAATGCCAGAATTGTCGGCAGGAGTGTCACTAATGGACGGTTATCAGTATGTCCACCTGAGTCTGCTTCGGCTGTGATGTCATCGCTCATAGGAACCAGTTGTGCTAGCTCCATCTGCTCTGGGGTGATAGAGCCGTCATCGACCAATTTTTGTAGCATCTTGGTCGGGGCTGGCATCATGAACTTCTCAGCGACTTCAGTGCGGCTGACTTTCGCGATAACCTTATTGGCGATAACGATATTGCCATGGCTATCACGGCTAAGGCCTGCTGCGCGGTAGTAGACGATTTGAGGTGTTAGCCCCAAGAATGCTGAGGCTTCAACGGTACGAACCTTATACTTGATAAATAGCTCGACACTGCCACGCTCTAGTGCTGGCTCACTTGGGCTATGAATAAGATTAAACATGTAAGGGCCGTTCGGTAGGGCGGCCTGGATACGATTAATAGCGGCTTCTACGCGGCTTGGAATAAGACCCGCTGCACCAAATGAACATAAGATACCAGCTTTGCCCAAGGCAATGACGAGCTCTTCAGATGAGATGCCGTTGGCCATAGCGCCAGCATAGTAAGCGTATTTCACTCCGTGTACGCGGCGGAAGTTACTGTCACCTAAGCTTTCTGTGCCTAAAGCTGGTGCAAATGCGCTAACTGGGTGTGCATTGCTATTTGCGCCTTGCTCTGAGGCTAAGGCCGCATCTTGTGCGATACCGACACCTTTCTCACTGTGGTTAACCACATAACAGCCACGGCTGAAATCTTTCAGGTGTCGCTCCATGGTATTGACATCGAAACTGAGGTTGGCATCGGTAACCGACCAAGGCCAAGGAGAAAGCTTTTCATTGGTTGTAATAGGATTCATTATTTTTCTAGATTCCTTTAATTTTATCTTTTTAATTCAATGTCGAGCAGCTTTTATAGCTGCTCATCTCTAATTCGTAAGATTTTAATGGCTAAAGAGCTCGCCCTCTAGCCATTAACTCAAGCAAAAAAGCCTAGCTTTTAGGCTTCTTCTATACAGATGGCGATATCAAACACTTGGTAAATACGCAGACCATCTTTACTCAGGCTTGCGTCACCTGTGATGATTTTCTTACCATCGACATCTTTAATCGAGGTAATGCTGACATCCATAGACATCTGCTTGTTCAGTGGGTTGATCTGTCCACGATACTTCCACTTGATGTCTGATAAAATCTGACCAAACTTAGGATTTTTAAATCCTGCGCCCAAATCTTTAGTGATGGCGTAAGTCTGCATGGTTTCTATGATGGCTTCAACACCAAGAGAACCTGGCATAACCGGATCTTGATGGAAGTGGAACTGGAAGAACCAGTCACTCGGGTCGATAGTGCGCTCAGCAAAGAGATAACCAAGACCTTGAGTGCCGCCATTATCGACTATTTCAACCTTGTCGATAAAGTTCAGCTGTCCACCGGCTAAGCGGTAGTGTGGCTGACCTTCTGGGGCATTAAAGTGACGGCTGCTCTTGTCGAGTAGGTTGACGGTATAATCAGCCGCTATGCCTTTAGCGACATGCCAGGGCTGAGTAACCTTGCCATTGTCCAGTCCAAGCTGGTCTTTTAGGGCATCGCCCTTGAAGTAACCAAATACCGCCTTACCTTCGTAGAAAGGTACGCCATCTGTGCTCAGCTCGAAGCTGAAGCTCTGGATGATGTTAGTGCCAGCCATAACGGTAGACAGCAGACGAGAGTCGTTACGAATTGTCTTACCGCGTAGGTCGACATTTCTTAGCATCTTGCCGTTACCGTCTAAGTTACGGAAGAAAAGCTCTAAGCCTGGGAAGCCAAGTGTGGTGCCCATGTAGCCCGAGATAAAACCATTTGGCTGCAAAGATATTTCCATCAATATCGAGTACGGCATGCTGGCTTCATGGCTGTTCTTATCAAAATACCAGGCATCACTTGGGACTTCGTATTCGGCGATACAGGATGAAGGCTTCTTAAATTCGCCGCGCTTACCATTAACTTCAATCACGCGAGTCGTCACCTGCAGATCGCCACAAGGCGTGCGTGGTGGGATCATGCCGCGATAGATGGAGAACTCGGGGCCGAAACAGTTTTCTATGTTACCGGTAGCAAATTCAAACATGTGATAAGGGGTAAACGGCACAGTATCAGGTACACGGTTAGGATAATCTGGAGTGACAGGTGCCTCGACGTGCTGAATAGGGATAACGCCCTTGTTAGGAGCCTTAGTCAGATCCGGAATTTGCGCCATTAAGGGGGCGTTAGGACGAACCATCTTAGCTGTGTTGCCAGAAGCTGGTGTGGTAGTTAATGTCGTTGCACTAATCAGCTCAGGGTAACGAACACACTCATCTTCTTCCTTAATCATGACTCCTAGGTTCTTGAAGTCCACCACTGTCTTACCATTGAGTATGATATCGATATTGGCTTTAGCGTAAGGGCGAGGGCTGAAACCGATTTCGGTTATTTCCATACGATAAGTAAGCACACCAGATTGAGGCAATACCTGACCGCGACAACGTACCTGCTGTGAGGCATCTGCCAGTGGCTGGAAACGGCCATTCTTGGTTTGAGTGTGCATGCCAAGATGCAGCATGTAGAACTGCAATAATTGACCACAACCTTCGGCCATTAGAGAACCTGCCATCACTTCGTCACCTTGGAAGTGACACGGGAAGTACCAATGATTCGGTTCTAGTTGCTTATGGCCTTCGATAAGACCTAGGCCCCAGCTGCCACCAGTGCGGTCGACCTTGCTGATCTGTTCGATCATCAGGAATTTTTCTGACGCGAAGCAAAGCGATGGTTGAGATGCGCCTGCATGGCTAGGTCCGAAACAAGCGGCAATATCTGCATTGAGTAGCTTGTGGATATCGCCATAGCTGAAGCTGGTTTTAGGGCAATCTAGCAATGGGTTAAAGGTCTGCCTTCCCCTGTTAGAGAATGCTAGATTACGAGCCTTTATTTCATCTTCGGTGTGAATCACGCCCTTACCGTCGGCCAGCTCTTCATCGGTGAAGAAGCCTGCACAACCACCATCCATCTTAAGGACCATGGTATCGCCAACGAAACACTCATAAGAGAAGAAGAACAACAAGGTATCGCCGTTACGGGCATAGTTATTGATCTTAATGTCATATCTTAGGGTGTCGCCGCCACGAGGCAAGTCGCCCAGGAAGGTGAGGGTACAATCTAGCAGACGATAAACACGCTCGCCCTTGTTCTCAAAATCGATACCTAGATAGCTAATCAGCATCAAGTCACACTGACCTGATTCTACCGCTACGGCCCAAGGGATCTGACCATCTACTAAGTAAGGTGCATCAAGCGGAATGTCATACTCTGTGGTCATAGAGCAAGGCTTATACTTATTCATGGTCGCGTCGAGTTTAGTCACCCTAGATACCAGCAGATAATCTGTGGTTGGTAGGCGCACACGACGGGAGTAGCCGTCTATGATGGCGTAATCTGAACCAAATACCTTGGCGATATTACCCTCGGCGTATTCAACCAAGTCGGCATAGTTCCAGATACATGGCTTAAGTTCAGGCGTCGGCGCTATATATGGCGCTACGTTAGCGTGATCCGGCTTTAGTTCTTCAACTAGAGGGGCTAAAGCAGATATCGGCTGTTGAACTTGCATCAAAGGCGCCGTCACTGGCTGACCTGATGCCTGAGCAAGCTGCTGCTTGAGTAATGCGTCGGCCACTTTCATGCCAACAGAACGGCTCTTTAAAAAAGCCTGATGAGCTTGCTGCGTGAGCTGCTGGTTATGTTGGAATGCAGCTAAGTCGCCTTGGGATACATCAATTGGTGTACTTGGCGTTGTTAGTGCCTGAGTGTTAACTAAGGTAGTGTTAATCGTTTTAGTTTTCATAGGGGTACCTAATACTGGAGTAGGGCTCACAGGCGCTGCTTGTAACTGAACTTGTGCGGATGCTGTTTGCACTCTTGTTTGAGAGGAGCGCGTTATCAATGATTTGTGCAGCTTAACCACAGATGAAACCTTGGCCTGGGCAAGTTTACTTTGAATCGAAGGTAAGCTTGCTAGTGGTGTATCGACGATATGCTGATAGATATCGCGGCCACCTAAGGTCACTTGCTTGAGCAGTTGATGCTTGGCATCAGACTTGAGCTCAGAGCTTAGGCGTGATTTAAGCGCACTATTTTCATTCGCCGTTTGGCTCAGTAGCAATTGAGATTGTTGATCTTCATTGATGTTTATTACCAGTGCGCTACCAGTATTGCTCTGTTTGGACAGGCTTAGTAGGCCATGGAGCAGACCTGCCATTCCCGCCGCGGCGAAGCAGTGTCCAAGGCGATTATCAGCGCTGGTGCCAATGGCATTAGGAAATGCACTTAGCGAAGCGACAGATGTTGCTGGTGAACTTCCTGGTGCTATATTGGTTTCAACGACCTTAATCGTGTTGATATCTGCGCCGGCTTGGGTCAGTAACTTATCGGTGACAAGATTCGATTGGTTTGCTTTGCCAAAGGCGAGGGCACTAATCTGGCCATAAGTTTGATCATAAGCAGTGCTGTCATTGCTGTTAGCTGTATCAGGGACAAGTACCAGTGCACCGGCACCTTCACCCACATTCCAGCCGGTGTTTGTGACCGGATCAAAGGAGACTGGTTCGACACTGTTTTTCAGTATCACCTGCTCGAAACTACCGGAAAGGTCCACTGAGGCGATGACCACAGCATCTAGTGCTTCACTGGCCATCATATTTTGCGCCACATCGATACAGCGGCTGACAGATTGCTCTGCGGCTGAGATGGTAAACGCCGGACCATCGAAGTCCCAAAGTGAGGCGATACGCGAGGCCATGATATTGCCGATAAAGCTGGTGTACTGATTGAGCTTAGCCGCATCGAGCACACTATCCATGGTGATAGCTTCAAGAGCTAAGTATTCATCATCACTAAGGGTGACACCTATGGCTGTTAGGCTCTCTTGCAGCTGAGTGTGTAAGTTTACCCGGCCGCGGAACTGGTGCAGTTCAAGCTCGGTTTCCATGGCAACTAACACGGCGACTTTTTGTCCCGGCTTTAGCTTGGCATCACGGATTGCTTCATCGGTCACTTTCATCAGCATAAGCTGTTGTGAGATCAAACGGTCATCTTCGTTTGGCGGCAGTTTGAAGCGCAGAAAGTCTAGTTCGAAGCTGTCGATATAGGCTCCCTTAGGCGCTGCACTAAGACCAAATTCTGCCAGTATCTCTGGATGCTTCTCTAGGCCTTTCCAACGCTGCTTCGGCAGAGAAATAAAACCATTAGTATCTGATGCAATTGCATCACTGAGCTTATTAATACTGCTCAGTGGGCCGAAATGAGAAGCCAGACCAATAATCTTCATCGCTTCAGGTTCTGCTGCTATTGGAGCCGATATCCCTGAAGCTGCTTGTTGAAATGAGTAGGATTCCAGCAACAGGTGAGCATTACAGCCACCGAAACCGAATACAGATACGCCAGCATGGCGCAGTTTGTTGCCTGATTTTACCGGCCAAGGCTGCACCTGGTTAGGTAAAGTCTTGGTGCCAAATAGACCCTTAGGTGATTCGATGGCATCGCTGATATTGATACTCGGTGGCAATGCGCCCTCTTTCATGGCGAAGATCATCTTCATGATCCCAGGCATGCCAGCGGCGGTGAGCAGGTGGGCCAAGTTAGACTTAGCCGAGCCAATTAGCGGCGCGTTGGTGCCAGCAAGCTTGTCTTCGAAGAAGGTCTCCATGGACGTGAGCTCAATCTTGTCACCCAGTGGTGTGCCTGTGGCGTGACACTCGATCACTTCGATATCTTTAGGCTCGATATCACTGGCTGCATAGGCACGCTCAAAGGCTTTAACTTGTCCCTTAGGGTTAGGGCTGAGTACAAACTGGCCTTTACCGTCGTTGGACAAGCCGACGCCACTGACGACGGCATAAATTTTATCACCATCACGCTCGGCATCATCTAAACGTTTGAGCACCATGACGCCAGCACCTTCACCGGCGAACAAGCCTTTGCTGTCACTGTCGAAGGGAACTGAAAAGCCATGGTCCGGGTAGGCATGGAAGATGGAGAAGCCCATGTTGATGAAGAAAGGATCGGCGCCAGAAACAGCGCCGGCTAACATCACATCGGCTTTGCCCGCGGTGAGATAATCACAGGCGAGTTTTAAAGAATAGACTGAGCTGGCACATGCCGCATCTAGGCTGAGTTGCGCACCGCCTAAACCTAAGGCATCGGCAACAATTTTTGAAGTGTTGTGAGCGATAGCACCATTGGCATTATCGATGACGGTTTCGCTGCGGGCTCTATCAGTATGGGCATTGGTTGGGTTTAGCTTAAAGCCATTGTTGCCTAGCTTATCTTGCAATGCCTTTTCAACGGCACTGTGATAGATAGGCAAAAACAGATCATTGGAGCGGGTTGTCGGGAATGACAAGGCGCCCATGATGATACCCGTACGTGCTAAAGAGGTACTGTTTAAGGTTATCCCAGCATCCAAGAGTGCTTTTCGGCTGGTATCTAGCGCCCAAAGGAAGCTGTTATCTAGGCCTGTCAGACTCTCGCTTGATAGTTTATAACCTGTGGCATCGAAGCTGAAGTTCTCAATATAGCCGCCCTTGTTACAATAGAAGCGGTCTGATTGCCCTTGAACACCCTGATAATCTTGGGTGTTAGCGCCAAGCTTCTCATTGGTTAATATGCTGCGAGAGTCTCGCTTATCGAGCAAGTTTTGCCAAAATTCCTGTGGACTCTTGGCATCGGGGTAGAGGGTGGCTAGACCCACTATGGCGATTTTTCTCTGCTTGCTTGAAGGTTTGCCCTGTAAAGACATTAGACTTCCCCTTTGAGTAATTTGTTTGCATCGGGCTCACTGGAGATGCTGCCATCCAGAGTCGTTTGACCCCTTGAGTTCAGCTCAAGGAGCGCAATCTCTCGGTTGAGTCCATCGATGAGAGGCTGTAGTGATAACGGCACTCTATGACTGATAAGTTGTCCCAGTGCTTTTAGTAGGCTAGTGATGTCATCACCGCCTTTGGCGTTAACGGGTACTGTGCAGCATGAGTAGCTGCTGGCTTCTGCCCCGCAGCTTCTGTCGAGCTTGGCTATCTTGTCGATCAGGGTGCTGTTTTGTCTGTCGGCGCCCAGCTCGACAAATAGCTTAGCGCCTTGTCGTTGAGCGCTATGGATCAGCGCGGTAAAGTTCAAGGTATTACAGAAGGTATCTGCGATAGACTTGGCAATCATAGTGCTATCAATAACGCCTGCCTCGTTGACGGCCTTATCGCGCCTGTCACCAGCTAGTAGGCTAGCAGCACTGATAAATTTGATATCTTGTGGTAATTCCTCACGCAGTGGTTGAGTATAAAACTCAATCACATTGCCGTGCTCTTCCATTGCCGGTGACGTGTGCATGGCGGTCACTCGGTTAGCGGCTATACCACGCTTCTTCATCTTGGTCAGTAGCTCACGGCATTGAGTTTCACAACCTGCTATCACACAGGTATCTCCCTGAATAATGGCAAGATATGCGCGGGGGAATTCAGGAAGCAGGGTCTCAATTGGCTCGCTGGGACTGCGAACAACGAAGCTATTCCAGACTATGTCTGCGTCGTCATTGCTTAACTGCCACGCTTTACGCACGGCGGTTAGTTGGCCTGAAATCGCAGAGGTAAATAGTGGATCGTGTTGAGTCTTCTCAATCAAGGCGTGGGGGTCATTCCACACACCTAGGCTGGCCCACATGGAAGCTTCTCCCATGGAATAACCTAGGGCAAAATCTGGGGTGATATTGAACTCTTGCATCAAGAGTTGAGTGAGCAGATAGCTGCTGCCAACACCGGCAATAGCCAGATCGCCTAAGGGCATGGCTGGGGCAACCTTAGCATCTAAGTGATAGATGTCATCGGCTTGCAACATAGACTTCAAATCGCCTTCACGTTCTAGTCGTGAATAGAGTGATGGGAAGTATCTGTGTAGTTCGCTAAACATATCAGCATAAACGGTACCTACACCCGGATAAACGAAGGTAAGACCCGCAGTCTCAACATTGCCCAAGGGCTTTGCAGTGAAGTAACTGCCAGCTGGTGTCTTATATTGAGAGCTGTTCTGACCATCCTGACTCATGACCTTAGGCAATGCTTCAATCATGGCGCTGAGCTCAAGTTGCATAGCCGCAACTGAACTTGCTTGTAATGTAATGGCGTAACAGGCGTTGGTCTGCTCGAATGCGATAAGATTATCTCTCATCACAGAGAGTACAGAGCCTGGTTTAGCCTGAAGTGCTTGGTTGAGACCGTGAAGCGCGGTTAATAGCTGAGTTTGAGTATCACCGGATAGTACAAACTGTAAGCGCTTATCGTCGACAATGGATTTTGGTGCAATAAAGCCGGTACCTTGGGTAATAATAAAGCTGGTATTGGCTTGTTTGTCAGCTGCAATATTGTTAACCGAATGAGAGAAGTTGACCGCAGTGACTCTTGCTTGATGATTTGGGGTAAACCAGTAGTGACTCTTGGCCTGTTTAGGCCCGAGTTCGACCCCCTCATTGACCTCATTACGAATTGAGGTTCGAGAAGCAAGCTCAGTGATTAACTGGTGAACCGCTGCAAATTTCTGCTGGCTGTCCAGATCATGTAAATTCTCTATCTTACTGACAGTGGCACTATCTCGCTTAGCCTGAGCCAGTGCGAGTGCCATTGTCTGCTGTACACCGGTATTACCTTGCTGTATCGCAGCAAGCTGGGCATGGGGATGTATTCTCAGCTGCGCCGCTTTGAGTGACGGCATCATCAACAGGGACTGGCTTGATGTCGATAATTGAACCAGCTTGCCCTCATCGATAGCTTGAATAGTGGCCTTGAGGTTAGCCTCGAAGTCATCGACTTCAATGTTAACAATCTGCTCCGAAGTACCCTCTTTAGAAGCCCCCTTTTTAGAAGAGAGCAGTCCAGATTGATATAGCTCAGGCAGTAGCACCTCGAGTGGATTAGCCGACGGACTATCGTAAGACAGTTTTGTCGACGGCAGCACTAAAAGCGCGATGCGCAGTGGCATCGCTACTTTTTGAGGCGCTTGTTGCTGTGCAGCATTAAGCGTTTGGTTCACTATTTAGCCTCATTCTCTTTATCAAGAGCCGCAGAGGGCTCCGCCAAGAAGGCATTATTCAGGCTCTTACTGACGGTGACTTTTGCCCCCTTCATCATAGCGCTGAGCTCGCCATTTTCATGGTAAAGTGCAACATTAGCCAGTAGTGAACGAGAATTGGTTTTAATCACTTCAAGCTCGATAATCCCAGACTCACCGAAGGCCATAGGTTTGTTGGAGATAAACTCACCGATAGCAGATGGCAGACTGGCCGCACCGTACTTGAGTCTTGCCCAAACAAGCATGGCTTGTAGAAGTAAGTCTTCGGCAAAAGGCTGGCTGCCGCCAAGATGAGTCGTGGCAACAAAATGGCCGCAATCTTCATCACTCACATGTGGCAGTCGACAGCTAGCTAACAGTCCTGAATCATCAAACTGGAATACCTTCTCGATACCTTGCAAACGTGGCCCGTGGAACAAGGTTCCGTTGCTATAAAGCTCACTCGCAGTAGCGATACACTCACCGGTATCGGTAAATCGCTTAGCTTGTGGCAGTTCGATGGACTCATCACTGACGAGCGTCGCCTTGTATTGCGGACGTCCCTGACAGGTGATCATCGCGCTCATTTTAAGAGCCGCTGAAGGCTCACTGTTTCCAAGTGCCGTTGAAGGCTCTTGGTTGAGTGCTTCGATAGGTGTCAGTTCAAGTTTTATTTCTTGAACATCATCGTTGTCGAAGATGATCCCTTTAAGCAGCTTATAATCGAGAACTTTAACGCGAGACCCGAGCATTTCGCTTGCAGCTTCGCGCATCCACGCAATAGCGCACACTGTTGGGAGCACTGGATTACCGCTAATGCGGTGGTCTTGAATAAAGACCATAGCATTAGGGTTTAAGGTTCTTGTTAACGTCAGAGGCGTTAGCGGACCCTTGGTCGCAAGGCGCTGCGGATGTTGTGCAAGTTGCACCTCACCCGCATTAAGCTTTTTTACAGAAGAACCTTCTGTAGCAGAGCCATCAGCGATTTTTGATTGAGAGTCGCCGCCGCCCTGCATCGAAGTGCCAACCAGCAATTGTACGCCAGTCTCACTCAGCAGTTGGGTGGCAAATAACTCGGCGCCAGCCTTGAGTGGGATTACGTACACACCACGGTCGGTAAACATCTTCTTCAGTGCTGGATTAACCATGCCGCCATCCCAAGGACCCCAGTTAAAGCTCATCACTTTAGCTTGCGGGTTACGCCCAGTGAACTGCAGCGCCGCCTTGTTGAGGATATCGTTAGACATGGCGTAGTCGCTTTGACCTGTGTTGCCGTAGAAGCCAGCTGCAGACGAGAACATGGCAAGCAATTTAATCTTGCTTGCATCCAGTACTGACAATACCGCTTTTAGACCATTAACCTTAGTGCCATAGACGCGTCCTAGCTCTTCGATTGTCTTGTCTTCGATATGCTTGTCGGCAAGTACACCTGCACCATGGATAAGACCGGTAATAGCGTTAGCCTTTCCCGTTAGGGCCTTGTTGATAGCAGCCGTATCAGTGACATCCATGCTGACATACTCGGCACTCGCACCTACTTGGGCAAAAGCCTCAAGCGCTGTGTTTATCTCCATTGAGCTTTTAACTGTCCACACTAAGGATTCGACCTGCTTAGGTGTTGGCTTCTGTCCCGTAGAGATGATGTGAGCAATGGCTGCAGGTTTTAGCTCACTAATTTGCTTATTTTCTGCCCACTGAGGGATAGCCTGTAGTTCACTACGTCCCGCTAAAATAAAGTGAGACTGAGTGCGTTTAGCCAGGGCCAGGGCGCATTCGAAGGTCACGCCTTTAGCTCCACCGGTTACCAGTATGGTATCTGCACTGTTTAGTTCACATTTTGCTGTTTTATCGGCTGCATCACCAGCAACTAAGGTAGCACGAGTCACATTGCCTTTTTTGTCCAGGGACAAGCCAACTTCTGCCAAGTTAGTCACGCTATCGAATAGCTCGTTGGTAATGGCATCTGCAAGGTGAGTCGCATCTAGATTCGAGGCGACATCCAGAGCACGACAGAAGACAGTAGGCCACTCATGGCTGAGTGTCTTAGTTAAGCCTGCCAGAGCCGCTTGGTTTAGCTCGGCATCTTTCAGAGCTTGTGTGTCTAAGTAACCGAAGCCGCCATCGATACGGCTCACTGTGATAAAGCTGCGGCGCTTATCACTTGACGCCGTAAGCGTTGGCTGAAGTAGCTTAGCCCAAAGGAATGCTTGGCTAACATGAGTAAAGCTTTCACTGTTCAGGTTAACGGCATCAGTTTTGTTCTTGCTATTGGCTTCTGGTTGTAGGTGAATAAAGCCACCAATTTTACCTAGCTGCTGCTCAATTTGACCAATAACGGCGCGAATACCCGCTTCATCAGTACTCTTGGCCTGGAAGCTTGCGACATCGCTATTAAGTGGTGATTGAGCGCCGCCTTTTGCAAGACGAATAACAGCAACTTTTAGACCTTGTTTAGTCAGTTTCTCTGCTAACACGCCGGCGTTATGACCATCATCTGTGATCACTAGGCTTGCGTCTGCGGCGAAACAGTCTTTAATCGTGTCCGCCGCATTAAGCTTTTTTAGCGCTACCTCGCTATGAGGTGGTAATTCTTCAGTAGGCTGGGCTGAGACTGGTGCAGGTTTTGTTGATACAGCTCCAGTATTGGCCAGCTTTGAGTTCATGTATGCAACGATTTCACCTAAGGTTTTACATTCGGCAAGATCTTCAGGGTTTAGCTCAGGTAGGCTAGGTAGTTCATCTTGAACCGTACCTAGAATTTCTACACGCTTGATAGAGTCGATACCTAGATCGGCTTCCATATCCATGCTGAGTTCTAGCATCTCTGTTGGGTAACCAGTCTTGTCGGCAACCACAGACATCATAGTAGACTGAACTACTTGCGCGCTCAAGGCTGTCTCAGCGGAGAGTTCGCTTGTAGCAACTACGGCTTGAGGAGCGGCGCCTTCAGCTGGAAGCTTGGAGCCTTCAGCCAGTTGAGAGTTCATGTAGGCAACGATTTCACCCAGTGTACGACACTCGGCAAGATCTTCAGGATTTAGCTCAGGAAGACCCGGTAGCTCATCTTGAACAGTACCAAGAATTTCAACTCGTTTAATAGAGTCGATACCTAGGTCAGCTTCCATATCCATGCTTAGCTCAAGCATCTCAGTTGGGTAGCCAGTCTTGTCGGCAACCACTGACATCATAGTTGCTTGAACTTCTTGCGCGCTCAAGGCTGTCTCAGCAGAGAGTTCGCTTGTAGCAGCTACGGCTTGAGGAGCCGCCGCGGCGCTATTAGCTGCTGGCAACTTAGAGTTCATGTATGTAACGATTTCGCCCAATGTACGACACTCGGCAAGATCTTCAGGATTTAGCTCAGGAAGACCCGGTAGCTCGTCTTGAACAGTACCAAGAATTTCAACTCGTTTAATAGAGTCGATACCTAGGTCTGCTTCCATATCCATGCTTAGCTCAAGCATCTCAGTTGGGTAACCAGTCTTGTCGGCAACCACTGACATCATAGTTGCCTGTACTTTCTCTGATGAAAGACCATTCGCTACAGGAGAAGCACTTACTTGAGGAGCGGCACTTGTATTAGTCGAAGGTAGCTTAGAGTTCATATAGGCAACGATTTCGCCCAGTGTACGACACTCGGCAAGATCTTCAGGATTTAGCTCAGGAAGACCTGGAAGCTCGTCTTGAACTGTACCTAAAATTTCAACTCGCTTGATAGAGTCGATACCTAGGTCCGCCTCCATATCCATCTCAAGTTCAAGCATCTCAGTTGGATAGCCTGTCTTCTCAGCAACAACAGACATCATAGTGGCTTGTACTTTCTCTGATGAAAGACCATTCGCTACAGGAGAAGCACTTACTTGAGGAGCAGCACTTGTATTAGTCGAAGGTAGCTTAGAGTTCATATAGGCAACGATTTCGCCCAGTGTACGACACTCGGCTAAGTCTTCAGGATTTAGCTCAGGAAGACCTGGAAGCTCGTCTTGAACTGTTCCTAAAATTTCAACACGCTTGATAGAGTCGATACCTAGGTCCGCCTCCATATCCATCTCAAGTTCAAGCATCTCAGTTGGGTAGCCAGTTTTATCAGCAACAACAGACATCATAGTGGCTTGTACTTCTTGCGCGCTAAGACCTGTAGAGAGTGAGCCCTCAGCGGTTTGTGAAAGGGCAGCAGCGGCACTTGTTGCTTGAGTCGTTGAACTTCCTGAAGGAAGTTTACTATTCATGTAGGCAACGATTTCACCTAGTGTTCTACACTCGGCTAAGTCTTCCGGGCTAAGTTCAGGAAGTCCTGGTAGCTCATCTTGCACCGTACCTAAGATTTCGACACGCTTAATAGAGTCGATACCTAAATCGGCTTCCATATCCATCTCAAGCTCTAGCATCTCAGTTGGGTAGCCAGTCTTTTCGGCAACCACTTCGAGCATGGTAGCTTGAACTTTCGCTGCGCTTAATCCAGAGGGGGCAACAGGTACAACTGCTGCCTGTACTGGAGCGGCTTGATGACTAATAGTCGGTGTTGCCTTTGGCGCTTGTACTGGAGCAACTATTGCCGCAGGTTTAGGTGCCGCGACGACAGGCGCCGGTGTTTGCACTGGTGCAGTAACTTGTGCGACGACAGGAGTCGGCTGAGCTGCAACTGGTGCGCTCAGGGCTGTTGCCGTCTGGAGTGGGACTTGAGTTGTAATAACTGCCGGCGCACCATTAAGCATGCTGAGTGCTGCTGTATTGCTTCCTGCTTGCATCTCAAGAAATTGTGTGTGGCTGAGTAATGTCTGTGCTTGTAGCTGGTGAAACTGTTCCATAGAGCGTTGTAGGCTCTCTGGAATCGCGATACCGGCACTGGCTAACTTAGTCTGCTCTGTCATCAAGGTCGTGAAGGTATCACCGTATTGCTGGGGGATCTCCAGGAACTGTTGATGAAGCTCGGCAGCTTGCTGCTGCGCGGCAAAGAAGTGAGTTAAGGCATCGCTGCTATTAACGACTACTAATGGCTTGGAATTTTTAGACACTACTCGACTCTCTTGAACTGGTTCGGCATTGGCTGAGATATGATTTAGGTGTGCGTTGCCAGGCTGCTGAGATACAAGCTCAACAATCTTTTCAACTTCAATCACTTTTTCAATGACCTTTTCTACTTCAACTATCTTCTCAACCACTTTTTCTACGATCTTTTCTTCAATAATCGTCGTGCTAGTCACAGTGCCAGTCTCTAAGGACTTAGCCATCTTAGCGCGGGTCGACTTACTGATATGGTTGACAGCATTTAGGGTGATATTCATCGGAGATGCTTTAGCAGGCGCTGCTATATCGGCTTGATATGGATCGATATTATCAAGCTTGATACCCGCAACAGCCATCTGAACTGCAGCTTGCTTAAGCTGTAGGTCGCTATCACCCTTAGGGCTTGGATTGATAGAGATAGTGCAAAGCTCACTCTTATTCGCCAGCGCTTTATCGGTAAGGGTACCGACTACCAGCTTCTGCAGTATGTTCTTTGGACCGAACTCAACAAATACACGGGCACCAGCGGCATACATGGCTTCTAGTTCAGCGGTAAAGCGTACAGATTGCAGCATATGCTTCTTAAATGAAGCCTTAATCTTGCCTGCGTTGGTGTCATAAAGCTCACCGGTTGCATTTGAGTAGAGTGCACGCTTTGGCTTATTAAACTTAGCTGCGTCAATGGCGTTAGCAAATGGTGCTTGAGCGTGACCAACAAGTTCAGTGTGGAAAGCGCCTGATACTGGTAGATTAATCGCTTTATATCCAAGTTCGCTAAGGGCCTTAGCCGCTTCGCCGGTAGATACAGTTGGACCTGCAATCACAGACTGAGTCGGTGCATTGTAGTTAGCGACTTTAACCCCATCGAACTTGGCGATAGTGGCTTCAACGGCTTCAAGATCTGCTGCAGACTTAGTAATGATAGCGAACATAGCGCCTGTGTCAGCTTCTGTTTCACCTTTTTTCGGCTCAGCTTTGGTTGCCATGGCATCACCACGGGCAAACGCGAGCTGGTAGTAATCATAGCTCGAGATAACACCGGCTGCACATAGTGCACTTAGTTCACCGAAGCTATGTCCTGCTACCATATCGGCACTGAAACCAGCGGCGGTGAATAGCTCATATTGACCCATAGAGATGGCGCCGATGGCACTTTGTGCATTGGCGGTGTTGGTCAGTATCGCTTCTTGAGCCTTTAGATCGTCTTTATTAAACACAGGCCTTGGATAAAGCGTCTGTGAAAGTGGCTGCTTATTATTGGCGGCAAAGACTTTATCGGCAGTCACAAATTGCTGACGCATTTCAGGATAATAACAGGCAAGGTCGCGACCCATATTGAGGTATTGTGAACCTTGGCCTGCGAATAGTGCGGCTACTTTACCTTCAACACCTTTGGTGCGGTAGCTGGTGCCACCAGGTAGTTGCCAAGTGTCATCACTGTTCTCAGTGAGTTTAGCGACTGCTTGCTTAATCAGTGTGGCTAACTCTTCCTTACTATTAGCAACCAGACCAAGGCGAGGCGCGTTTGTGTCTAGTTTACGCAGAGCATAATCAGCTGCTGCTTTATTAAGGATGAAATCGGCGTTAGCCGTAGCCGCTGCTAAGGTGTTTAGCTCGCTAATGAGGGCATCTTTTGACGCTGCACTGACTAGGAAGCTTTGAGCCACCTGACGTTGACGATATTTAGATTTTTCGCTGTCATTACGCTGATGCTCTTTGGTGTACTCTTCTAATACGAAGTGGAAGTTAGTACCACCGAAACCAAATGAGCTGATACCCGCGCGGCGCGGTGTGCCATCGGCGCGTGGTAGCCAAGGACGAGTCTCTGTGTTCAGGTAAAATGGTGAGTTTTCGATATCCAGTTTAGGACTTGGCTCACTGATGTTGATTGTGGCAGGCAGAACTTTATGATGCAGTGCAAGTGATGCCTTGATTAAGCCAGCAGTACCTGCAGTAGATTTAGTGTGACCAATTTGAGATTTTACCGAACCAAGAGCGATATGCTGCTTAGTGTCGTTACCTTGGCTAAATACCGAGCAAAGACCTGCAAATTCAGCGGCGTCACCGGCAGCTGTGCCTGTACCATGAGCTTCGATAAGGCCTAGAGTGTGAGGCGCAAAACCTGCGTCGTCATAGGCGCGGTTGAGGGCTTTTGCTTGACCTTCAGGGCGAGGTGCATAGATAGACTTGAACTTACCATCTGATGATGAGCCAATGCCTTTAATCACCGAGTAGATTCGGTCACCGTCACGCTCGGCATCTTCCAAACGCTTCAAGGCTATCATGCCGATGCCTTCACCTATCATCATGCCTTTCGAGTCAATGTCGAATGGCTGAATGGTTTCGTTGGTGGTAAATGCTGGTGTCTTAGAGAAACTCATGTACATAGAGGGTGAGTTATCGGTACACACGCCACCTGTGATCATCATATCTGAGCGGCCATCGACCAATTCACTGACAGCCATACGCATAGCGGCTAATGAGCCTGCACAAGCTGCATCGACGACACAGTTCATGCCACCTAAGTCGAAACGGTTGGCGATACGACCGGAAATCACATTACCAAGAGAACCTGGGAATGAGTTTTCTTCCCAGTGGATATACTGGTCTTGGAATTTCTTGATCAGCATCTCACTATCTGTGTCGCTGATACCACTATTTTTGAATACTTTCTTGAGTACAGGGTACTGAAGACGGGCTGTTAAGCTGTGGCTGATCTTCTGTCCGCCACCCACACCCAGTGTGATACCAATTTTATCTCTGTCATAACCTTCAGGAAGATTAGCATCGGCTAACACTTCTTTAGCAACGATCAAAGAGAGCAGCTGTGATGTATCAGTCAACTCTAGGATATTTGGCGGCAGGCCAAATTCCATTGGGTTGAAGTCAACATCAGGCAGGAAGCCACCACGCTTACAATAAGTCTTATCTGGCGTGCTCTTGTTTGCATCGTAATAATCTTCTGGCTGCCAATGAGTCGATGGCATATCTGTAATGGCATCGATTTTTTCGCTGATCAAGTCCCAGAATTTATTCAGGTAGCGAGAGTTAGCAAAGATGCTTGCCATGCCTACTATGGCAATGGGCATATCTTTGAGACGTTTGTTTAGGCGCTTATCGGCTTTCAAGTCTTGTACTGACTCAGGTGCTGATTTTTTGTCGCTCGCTAAAGGCTTCTTTGAAGGTTTAGAGGTCTGGCTCATTATGAGTCTCCACTGGGTGCCTGATTATCAGGCGTCTTGTTGTTAGTCTCAACGTTTTTTGTGACATGCCCATGACTGAGTCTGGCACCAGGAAAACGCTGTAAAAAGGTATGGTAGTTGCGAACAAGCAACTTACGCAGATGAAACGGCCCGTGTTTTAACACATAGGCTATGTATCGGTTGGTGGCGTGGGTATTGCCATCTTGGTAAATATCTAAGTATATCCAGTCACTACTCGGGTCTATGCCGAGCAGTATCGAACTGGGCTCCTCGTTAGTTAGTTGTGGCGGTATGGTTAGTGACACAACCTGAACCACGCAGGTTTGATCATCATCGGCTATGGTCTTGGCCAAGGTATCCGAATGCAGAGTGTAGGTTTCAATGTTACTTCCCTGAATAACAGGTAACTGATTGAAGTAACGCTCGGGTACTAAAGGGCTCTCGATACTACCTACCTTGGAGACTCCATATCGTTTCAGGCAACGGGCTAATCCCGAACGTGACACATTGGGGTTGATAAACTTCTGCGTTACTTTGAGAAGTTTGTCCAAAGGTGTCTTTAGTTGGTACCTGAGACCAACCACGACATACTCCTGCAATGGAGTGAGTGTGGTGTTGAGATGGTGGGGAGTGTTAGGGGTATTTTCGACAGAATCGCGTTTACGCCATTTACGCACTGTGGCTTCGCTGATGTTCAACACTTTGGCAAGTTGAGTCACAGAAAAGTCTGATCCTTGTATGAATCGTCTCATCTCTGGTGTCGTTGTTGCATTACGGTGCCGTGCTTCAGTTGCACTTCGCGTACGCTTAAGCGGATTTGTTTCTTCAGTAAGAAGATGTTTTTGAGCTTGCTCTACCATTAAATTAGCGGGTTTCCGTTAATAATCTATTGGGACTAATGCGATTTTAAGACTGAGGTTCCCTGCAGGAGTTCCCTGTCTTCGCGTTTTTTAAAGCAATTTGTAGCTAATGGAGCAGCAGATTACATGACCTAAGGGGGCAACACAATCACCTGGGACTTAATAATGTCTCTTCCGACCAGTTTGAGCGTACATCTGTACCATACGTTCATATTTTCTTACATATACAGTACAAGTCATGTTCAAAACGAAACCTGATCTAGGTCAAATAACCAGCATTAACTAAGGTTTATACTTACAATTAACTATTAAGCAGGATTGATTTTTAACGTTCACGTATTTTACTTTGGGTTAACCTTTGTTTGAAGGCAGCTCAAGAGGGCTTGTTATGGCGGAGTTTATCACCGAGCAGATCCGCAATCTTGCGGTGCTTGGACACACAGGGGCGGGAAAATCGACTCTGATCGAGGCCTTACTCTATCGGGCCAAGGCGATAAGCCAAAAGGGCAGGGTGGATAAGGGCACAAATCATGCTGATTTCACAGCCCAAGAACAAGCCCACCGCCACAGTCTCGAACCTTCCTTCTTAAACCTGGATTTTAATCACCATCATATCAACCTTATCGATACTCCAGGATTACCTGACCTGTTTGGAAGAGCCTTATTACCCCTGCCCGGTGTGGAGTCGGTTCTCTTAGTCATTAATGCCGGAATTGGTATAGAAACCTTGACCCATAGAGCATTCGAGGCGGCCAGAACTCAAGGAAAAGTGGTCTTGATTGCCATCAATCATATCGATGGCAACCAAGAAAAATTACCTGAGCTAGTTACCGATATACAAGCCAAGTTTGGCACTGGATGTCTGCCAGTTAACTTGCCCACAGCGAGTTTAGATGCTGTGGTGGATTGTTATTTACGCTGCGGGAATGAGCAGGCGGGTGAAAGTGGCATTGAGTCGCTGTTTCACTCGGCGCTTGCGGCGCGTGATGAGCTTGTTGATACCGTATTAGAGGAAGATGAAGCCCTAATGGAGCTTTATCTGGAGCAGGGGGAGCTCTTGACCCCAGAGCAGCTTCACGAACCATTAGAAACGGCGTTGAGGATGGGTCACCTAGTGCCAGTCTGTTTCACCAGCGCAGAAACGGACGTAGGCATAGATTCACTGCTTGAGGTGATTACTAAGCTGATGCCCAACCCATTAGAGGCCAATCCGCCTCAATTTTTCTGTGGGTTTGGTGATGCTATGAAGCCTGTAGATGTGACACCGAGCGCGAATCGTCATGTTTTAGCCCATGTATTTAGCGTCTCTATCGATCCCTTTTTTGGCCGCATCGCCGTGATAAAAATTCATCAAGGAAGCATCAATATCGGCATGAAGCTCTATATCGGTGAGGGGCGCAAGCCAGTTAAAATTACTCATCTATTTAAACTTCAAGGGGATAAACATCTTGGTGTACCACGCGCTGTGCCGGGAGACATCATTGCACTGGCTAAGATAGATGAACTCGAGGTTGGAGCCGTGCTTCACGATAGCCACGATGAGGACCAATTTCACTTGCCTGAAATGAAATTTCCTCAACCTATTTTTGGCTTGGCGGTTAGCCCTAAGCGTCGGGGCGATGAACATAAGATTGCTGAGGTACTACATAAGTTGGTGGTAGAAGATCCCAGTCTTAGTTTAGGTCACTCTAGCTTAGGCAGTAAGGATGCCGAGGGGCAGACAGTATTACAGGGCCAAGGTGAGCTTCATTTACAAATCGCTATGGAAAAAGCCCATGAGCTATTTCATGTGGATATGGATACAGAAAAACCTGCAGTCGCTTACCGAGAGACAGTCACTACCAGTGCAAAGATACGCTATCGTCATAAGAAACAATCTGGCGGTTCGGGTCAATTTGGCGAAGTGGAGATCTTGGTTGAACCTTTACCACGAGGCACAGGTTTTGAGTTTGTCAGTAAAGTGGTGGGTGGCTCGGTTCCGGGTCAATATATTCCTGCGGTAGAGAGGGGGATAAAAGAAGCCATGTTAAGTGGGGGGTTAGCAGGCTTTCCCATGCAAGATATCAGGGTGAGTCTGCTCGATGGCAAGCACCATAGTGTCGACTCTAAAGAGATAGCCTTCGTCATGGCGGGTAAGAGAGCCTTTATCGATGCCGTTAGTCAGGCGGCTCCAGTTATTCTAGAACCCATAGTCGAGATGCAAATATGTGTCGCGGCTGAGCAAGTGGGGGACATTACCGGCGATATCAGTGCACGTCGTGGCATGGTATGCGGCACAAATGCAATAAGTGAACAGAAAATAGAGGTGAGCGTCGAGGCGCCTTTAGCCTCAGTCGATGATTATTCAACACGGCTTAAGTCTATGACTGGCGGTGATGGTCAATTCTCCATGGCCTTTATTCGTTACGAAATTATTCCTGAACATATCCAAAATAATCTCATCAGTGAGCTTAAGTCGATAGCTTAGTTTATTTTATTTACTTAGTTCAGGGTTGTCTATTTTCCTTATGGATACCTCTGAGGGCTCCTATGCGTGATACGGTGCATACTGGCTTTAACCTTGCTCTTATTCCTGCTGTTATAGCTTATTGAAGAGCTGGTTATCGAGGTGACAGCCCTTATGTGATAGATGCTATGGCAAAACCTGATGTACCTGTGGTGTGTAGTAAGATTTGGTTATGGGGTTAAGCTTTTAGCTAGGCGCTATAAGTAACCGCCGTCAGGCGTGAAAATCATGCTGTCATCATGAGAGGATTTTAGTCTAGGAGTTTTACTCACAGCTCTCTTCGCTTGGTCTTGTTCTCGCGACTATCTTATCGCTCAAGCTTACTGTTCAAGTTATTGCTCAAGGCTGCTTTAAGGACATTAACTTTACTAAAGCTCGCTTGGCGTTAATCCGGAATCTAATACTATTCATTATTTGAGAACTTACTCACAAACAGCGTTATATATTTGGCTACAATAGTCGGAGCTAATAACATGCATAAAATATGAATGTTTAAAGAGGAGATCACAATGGCTATAGCAGGTGTTAGTTTTTTCAAAAAGAAAAATGTGGCAGAAAAAAGTCCCCAAACTGAGCTTGAGTCTATTCAAAGTTTGCAGCAAGACTCAGAGCAAGCGAATACAGATATTGAGGCAGACAAGAAGCCTAAACACGGTGAACCCGGCGTGTGCTGCGGTTCATGTTCATAATACCGAGAGGTATTAGTGTTCATCGAGACAAACATTAACATAAAAAAAGCCTCGATTTCTCGAGGCTTTTTAGTATCTCTCCCGCTTTTCCTTTGATAATATCGCTGAAGTTTATTCCTCTGTTTCGGAGCTAGTTTGAGCCCAGTCATTTCACCCAAGGCGTTAAGCCTAGGGAAACTTAGTCTTTTTTTCTGTCCACTCGAACATGAACTTTTAACATTTGAACAGGCTGACTCGATTAGACGTTGGCTACCCGAAGATGAGCTGACTAAGGTGTCGCGTTATATTCAGCTTTCGGATCGGGATAAAGGTCTGATGGTTCGTGGTTACCTTAGAGGCATATTGTCTCAAGTTGCCAATGGTTCCATAGCGAGCAATAGTCATGTGCATTGTGAGAACCAGAGTGAAGATATTAGCCCCTGGGAATGGCGTTTCGAGTACGGTACTAAAGGTAAGCCTCGTTTAATTGATGAGCAAAGAGCAAAGACTGGCATCGAGTTTAATATCAGCCATAGCGGCGGTTGGATGTTGGTAGCCGTGATTAAACAAGCACAGGGTGAACCTGTATTAGAATTAGGTGTGGATATTGAGCGTTATCGGCAAAGTACTAATATTTATCCTATTTTGAATAATTACTTCACTCAAAATGAGTCAGATGCATTACTTAGTTTGCCCGAGGACAAGCACAGAGATCGCTTCTTCGACCTGTGGGCACTCAAAGAATCTTATATTAAGGCAAAGGGATTGGGTTTGGCCCTGTCACTAAAATCTTTTAGCTTCGACTTTACCAAGATGAAGGCAAAAGAGTTAGCTGCTAACATCGAAGGTGAGTCGGCTAAAATCTTGAACTTGTTTGAGGGGATAGGGCTTAATCTTCAGCGTGGTGAGTCGATAAAATCTCTAGATTCCTGGTCTGTCTTGTTTGGAAACCTTAATCAAGATTATCGATTTGCCGTGAGTGTAGGCCCAGTTGATAGCCTAAGTGTAGTGACCCATAGAATCAATTTAGCTAAACTGGTATCAAGTACTTTTTAAGTTTGTGATAAATAAAAAGAGCAGAATGACTATTGTCAGTTCTGCTCTTAATCTAGTTATTTGTCTTAGTATTTAGCCTGCAATGTTAACCATAGCTTGTCAGTATCATTGGAGAAGCCGTAACCCTCGTCTGCACCACTGAAACTGGCATATTTCACGCCGACATCATAGTGCTTAGCAAATGGATAGGTTGCCGCTATGCCCCATTCTTTACCCATATCGATATCACCGTAGTCAGAATCAAACTTTTGGTACTTGGCCAGTAGTTTTAGCCCAGCAACTTTTGCTGTGAGTATCACATGGGCATCTACGAGACCCTTCTCCCAGTTTCCCATGCCGCCAAAGAGAAATTTATCTGTCCAGCCATTGAAGGCATGCAGTGTTGCCAGTGGTGTGATAAAACCAGCCTTGCCGTCATCTGAGCCTAAGACTTCGTAACCTATTTTGGCACCTAAGCCTTCGAAACCAATTCCTGCACCTAACTTGTAATAATTAGCGCTATAACTTGTGGGGTTATCCCCGCCCTCAGACTGCTGAGCATATTCTGCTTCATAGCTGAGCTTGATGGCATCAAGTTTGAGTTTTCCTGTTGCTCGAATACCGTAAGTGTCGCTTGAGAAGGCGGCAACGTCTATGTTATCAATCAGGTAGACATAGCCAGTGATATTGGCCATCTCACTGGCTTTATAGTTTATGTTAAGCAGGTTGGTTTCATTCTTATGCTCATCTTTGCCTGAGTCTTCAGAGAAGATACGGTTTACGTTATTTATATAAGAATAGTAAGCGGTGAGATTTTCAATGGCGGTATTGGTGACCGAGAAGGCGTCATAAGTTTGCTCATTCTGACGGAAGCCTACGCCACCGACGAATCTTTGATTATCCAGTAATATCCGCTGACGACCATATTTGACTAATGTTTCAGCCGGGCCTCGATAGCCGATGAATGCCTGATTGATCTGAGTGTATTCATAATCGCCTATGAGTGTTTCATTATCGGTAGAGCGTACATCATCGATTTCAGTCAGTGCAAACAGCTTGTAGATATCACCAGTTTGATAGGTTAAACGAGTACGTAATGTGGTTTGATGCTGATCATCGAGTGTATCTACATCGACATCTTCGTAGCGTAAACGGAACTCTAGATTAATTTTTGAATCGTCGATAAAAGCTTTCTTTAAGGGGTCTATGCTGTCGGCTGCAACAGCAGAGGCTGAAAGAGAAGCTAAAACGGCTAAGGTAAGTGCATGAATTTTCATTGTGTGGCCTTTATGTTTTATTATTGCTTTGTGACTGTTATAGATGTGAATCTATATGAGTTGTTTGATCTAAAACAAAGTTATTCGAGGATTTTTGTTCTAGGGGCAATAAGTGTGATGCAGATCAACTTGGAATACCTAAAAATACCTAGCCTGAAAGTAATATTTTGATTTGGTTATTGAAATCGAGAAGGAGAGAAGGTGAACTTGCTTAAGAGGAAAAAGGGACTCATAGAGCCCCTTTTACAGGTATAGGAACCAGATTTCTATACCTGAGTTATTTAGTGCTGTTGGTAAAAGTGCGCATCAACTTCATCGCCTTTGGCTGGACGAGGCACAATCTCAAAATTCGTGTCAAATTCAATCGAGGCCGCTTTGAGCTTCTCAAGTACCTTTACATCACCTTGGATTGTAGCTTTCCCTGCCTTTGTTAGGGCTGCAAGTGTTGTTTTACCCAGTAGTATCTGTGTTATATCAGACTTATTCACAGTCAAAGTGGCGTCTGCAGCTTTAACTTTAGTAACTAATCCATTGTTAAGGTTACCGTTGGACATCTCCACAAAGTGAATTTCGTTTAGATCTGATATGACAATATTTATGGTAAATGGCGTATGCTGAGCAATACTCGAGTCCACTTTTACCGCCATAAAATCTAGCAGGTTGGTGATGGACATCTCGGCAATGATATCGTCAGAAGCACTTTTAGGTGTACCAGGTAAGCTGCCGACTCTCAACTCTTGTGCCCCCGTTAGATAGGTATTACGCCAGCCCATGGTTTCTGATTGATAGCCAAGTTGCTCATAGGTATCGGCAAGTAGAGTACGCGCTTGTTTGTTATCAGGCTCAGCCATTACAAGCTTATTTAGCACAGTTGCCACAAAACGATATTCACCTTGTTTAAAGTCAACTTGTGCTTTGCTAACAACTGCGTCTGCGCCGCCCATATATTCAACAAATTTAACCGATTCTGGCTTGGTTTGCAGCGGGTTTAGGTTTGCAGGGTTCATGTCGAAGTAACCCAAATACATGTTGTAAACCGCACGGGCATTGTGGCTGTAAGAGCCATGATAGCCATTGGTGTGCCAAGCTTGTTGAATCGACTCAGGCAGTACTTTTACTATCTCATCACCGATATCTTGCATCACCACGCCTTGATTCGCTAGGCGTAGCGACTGGTTATGCACGAAACCATAATTATCGCGTTGAAGTTTCATAAAATCATTAATCTGCTCATTCCCCCAGATTGGTGATGAGTGTGAACCAAATAGTGTCGTAATTTCACCACCCCAGGCGTTGATCATTTCGTTAATATCTTTTGACCATTTAAGCGAGTCACGTACTTTAGCACCGCGCAGGGTATAGATATTATGCATGCCGTGATACATCATCTCCCCACTCCATAGGGCTTTCATACTTGGAATGTAGGTGGCCATGCCTGCTGGCGCTTCCGTGCCGGCAGTATCGATAAACACCATTTCTAGGCCATCAATCTTTATGGTTTCAAACTTGCCTTTATGGTTTAGTTCATAATCTGGAATAACATAGGTGATCTCACCTTTAGAAAGCGCCTTACCTAGGCCTGCATCGACAATACCGTGATCGTTTGCACCTAAAGTAGCCCCGTATTGGTAGGCAGTACGGCGAGACATTGCATTACCAGCAAGTACATTTTCATCGATAGTCTCTTTTGTGATCCCTTTTGCGCCATAGACCTTCACTTTGGGGAACATCTCCTGGATTGCACGTGCACCACCGAAGTGATCTGCATGGGAGTGGGAGTAGATCATGGCTACAATGGGTAGCTCCTTTCCTTCTGGTACCTTGCTAAAGAAGAAGTCTGTTGAGGTCTTAGCAGCTTCTTTAGTTAGCAATACATCGTAGACAATCCAGCCGCTGTCGGAGCGGATAAAGGTGATGTTTGATAGGTCTGTGCCTCGAACCTGATAGATCCCTTCGCGAACTTTATATAGGCCAGCTGCTGTCATGTTTACCTGGGCTTGACGATACAGAGATGGGTTCACTGTGTCTGCGACGCTCTGTTGATCGATAAACTCATAATCATCGAACATGATTGCCGCAGAAGCCCTGTCTAGAGGTGCAATAAGGCCGCGCTGATTATTTTCAAATGCTTGCTTGTTGTCCCAATCCAGAGTAGCTGAAAATGCTTTATTAGCATTAAGAGTCGCTCTAGTTGCTGCCTTGCCATTAACATTGAGATCTCCATGAACATGGTCATGCTGCGCAGCCTGAACATACATTGGGAAGGCATTTAGTGACAGTGCTGTAACGATTGATATAGTGAGCAGTGATGTTTTCATAGGTGTCCCCTATCAAGGTAAGCTGGTGTCAGTTGCCTTATCTATCTCAGCAACTGGAGTGTTTCTAACTGATGGGCTTAGTCTATAGAGCTTGAATCAATAAATAATTAGGGTTAACTTTGAAGTTAATATTTATATTGTAAATATTACCGCTTAGTTTATAGACCTATAATGGAATGATATGCCACAACAAAAACAGTTCGATCTCAATCTCTTACGCGTATTTGTTACTGTATGTAGAACTGCTTCTTTCAGCCGTGCAGCTGAGGAGCTAGATTTGACTCAGTCATCGGTGAGCAATGCTATTGCCCGCCTTAAACGAACTGTGGGGGAGGAACTATTTATTCGTATCGGGCGCGGTGTTAAACCTACCTCGGCAGCATTAACTCTGTATGAGCAGTTTGCAGGACCCCTTGCAGACATTGAACAGACTTTGTTGGGCTTAGATAGATTTGACCCAAAATCCAGTCAACGCACGTTTTATATCTACGCTAATGAAACCATGATTGGCTTATTACATCGGGCTGCAGAACAACTGCTGAAATCAACGGGTATCAATCTGATATTTCGAGAGACGCCTGTGCAGGAGCAGCAATTACAACTGGATCTTCAACTTGAAAGGGTAGATTTAGCGATAGATATGATTAAGCCTGCTCTCGCATCTTTTACGAGTCAGGAGGTGATGGCCGATAAAATTGTCTGCGTAATAAGAAAAGGGCATCCGAGAATATCTGGTTCTATTACCCGTGAGCAATACTTTGCTGAGAGACATATTGTTCTTAATATGAAGCGGGCTAACTTGAGTGTGATTGATCTGCTTACTGACGAGGTGCTACCCGTAAGGGATATGTATTCGGAGCAAGCATCGTTACTCGCCATGCTGGCAACAGCCTCAAAAAGCGATGCTATTACTCTGTCATCCAACTCCTATGCAAAACAGTATGCTGAGATGTTTGGTCTGCAGGTGCTGCCACTGCCCTTTGAGGTAAACCCTGTCATATATAATATGGTGTGGAGCAGTAAATTAACCCGCAACCCAGCTAATATTTGGCTAAGAGATACCTTATTAACCTTGTTTGAGTCTATGGCATCCAATTGAAATTAACTCAATATAATGATTGCCCTTGTCATCTCAAGTGAGATTGTGGCCTTGAAGGTGAGGATAAATATGGGCACAGCATAAGCCGCTTAATAGCATGCTTTGCTTAACTTTTAGTGATAAATACCACTAAACGCTTTCATATTATCTCTAGTTTTGTTCGTTGCTTACCAAGTTTTTAATCGATGCTAGAAAATAAAAAGATGAGCAATGGCTCATCTTTTTACTATTAGAATCTTAATATTCTCAGTTTATTGTCTGGCTAAACGGTGACTCTCGGGGGGATTTTCAAAGTCACTACGATAGGGGTTGATATCTAAACCGCCACGTCGTGTATAGCGGGCGTATACGGTGAGTTTTGTGCAATTGCAGAAACGTTTCAGATCGACAAAAATACGCTCGATACACTGCTCATGAAACTCATTGTGCTGGCGGAATGAGATCAGATACCTGAGTAGCTTTTCTCTATCTATTTTGGGACCCTGATAGCGGATCATCACACTGCCCCAATCGGGCTGAGAGGTGATTAAGCAATTAGATTTAAGCAGGTTAGAGTTAAGCGTTTCGGCAACGACCGCTTTCTCATCCGTACTGTTTTCAAGATATAGAGGGTTAAAATTGTAGTCATCAACTTCTATATCAAGATCGTCGATACAGGTTCCTGGAAGTTCAACTATTCGTTGGCTAGCGAACTGTTTAGGTTCAAATATTTTAACGCTGATCTCACCGACTGCGCACTTTGACAAATCTTGGGTCAAGGTGGTCTTTACTTGCTCTATATTGTCGAATTTGGTTTGATTGAAACTATTGAGATAGAGCTTGAATGACTTAGATTCAATTAAGTTCTCACTATCGAAGCTAAGGTGGAACTCGGCTATAGCAACGACTGGCTTGCCCTTGGCATTGAGCCAAGACAGTTCATAACCTGTCCAAATATCTGTGCCATGAAAAGGTAAACTTTCATTGAGTTTGATTGCATCACGATTCAGTTTACGCGGGACCCCTTGAAGTAAAGATGCGTCATACTCGGCCTGATAGCCCGTCGCTTTACCCAGTGTTAAGTCGCGGAGTGCTTCGGCATCCGTATAGGGATCATGAACTTGTGTCATCAATAGATATTCCATGTCAAAATAGACGCATATTATACTCAAAATTTGGACTTCTGCTAAGTGTCTTCTTTACCTGCTTTAGATAATTTATTTAAAATATATCAGCTTGCCTATTTCGAAAAGCTAGGTGAGTTGCCACGTTACTACCCTAGAGGCGAAGGATCTACTTGTATTGAGGGTGAGTATGAACCCAGTAATTACCATGAGTCGGATGAGGAAGTCTCTGTATGTTGGAAGCCGGTAACTAGGCCAGAACCTGGATCTTTTTCTAATATTGAGACTGCCTTGGAGCTTGAGTTCGGCCCTGACATAGATGCGTTTTTTGGCGAATATTTCTCAGCACCTCTACTGTTTAATTGTGAATGGGGGCAAGGGGAGCTGCTACAGGTGTGGAATCAGACAGATTTCGAATATTTGCAGCAGAATATTATTGGCCACTTGATGATGAAGAAGAAATTAAAGCAAGCACCTACCTGGTTTATCGGCGTGTTAGGTGACGGTGATAATATGCTGACAGTAGATATTAGCGATGGCAGCGTCTGGATTGAGATCCCAGGTGAGGCACCATCTGAAAAATTAGCAGACAGCCTAAATGAGTTCATTAGCCAGCTCACTCCCAGGGTTGCGCCTCCAGAGCTTCATATCGAGGAGTCTATGCCTGAGTTGGATCATCCTGGGATCTGGAATCGAATTAAGTTGATGTGGCGCAACCTGCGTGGCAAGTAACAAGATATTATGGACGAGTTCCTAGGACCCTAGGAACTCGTAGCTTTTTCTAAAGATGATCCCAAGAGATATTTGACACTATTCGGCACTTGTCACAACGGAAGTGGAACATGTCTAATAATGCTTCATCCAGTAGCCAATCTTTATTACCGCAGCGAGGGCAGGGGCGAGCTTTCTCGCTGGTTAGATTATCTCCGCCAACGCGGTAGAGGTAATAGTAGGTTGGAATTTTGGTTAAGTATTCGATGCGACCTCTTAGATCCCAGCCTCGGCGAAATAGATCACTCGACGTAGAAGTTAACTCCTCTAATGCTGCAAACTCGGCTTTAGTTGCTGCTGCCATTTGCAATTCGTCACAGGCTTGCCATTCCGTTTGCCAGCGAATGATGCGTTTATGATCGCCATTGTAGGTTGCCGGCAGCTGATAGAGTGGGATTGGCTGTAAGGTATCACCGTTTCGTACCGGAGAGCACATGTGTACATAGCTGGTATAAACCAGTTGCCAGCTGGGTGTTTCAGAGCTGCTGACTTCTGAATTGATATCTTGGCCTATGTATTTCTCTCTAGGAGCTAACAATTTAGCATCCGTTAGCTCGCAGAGCGCACGCTCAACCCATGGGCTATTAAATCGTTTCGCTAAACTGCTTTTCTCTGGCATCAATAGCCTGACTCTGAACTCTCCATCCTTGAATGCCACGGCGAATTCTCGGCCTAAAACTTGACCATTGGCCCTATAGGCTTCGAGTAAACCATTAATTGTTTTTTCGGCTGCGGTAATGGTGGTGTTGTCAAAACATTCGAATCTTAATTCAACCACATGCATTATTTTTGCGCCTTAGATTTATCGTTTTCAAGTTTCTCTAACCGTGTATTAAGATTTTGGTAGGCCTGTTTTAATTGAGCCAGTTCTGTTTTTAATTGGTTAAATTCGGAATTATCTTCATCAAGAATTGCTGCTGTGTGCAATTCATTAAGACTCGGGATTTTCTCTACTGAGTCGGTGTCCATTGCTTTAAACTGCTGCAGCCCCTGGATCAGTATTGGCATAGGTATACCGTTGCCAAGTTTTGTTTTGATCAGTGCCAGGCTAGGTTTCTTTCCCGAAATCATTAGTAATTTTGCCGCGGCCAATACTTGTTCTAGTGGGTTCATACTTGGTTAATTATCTCAGCTATTTAGTAAATATGACCAATTAACTTGTTTGTCGATTTGTTTATACAATTGATCTACAAGTGTATTTCAAGTTGGCCTACTCTTTGCTTTATCTACAAGCATCTATAATAAAGAAACTGGAAGTCATAGTGAAAACAAATTTAATTGGTTTGGCATTTATTGGAGTCACAAGTTTAAGCTTATCTGGCTGCGTACTCAATATTGGTGACGGCGAATCTGGGTGGCATGGTCAAGAAGGTTGGGAAGAAACTCAAGATTTAAACCGTGTGAGTCTGGCTAGTTTGAGTCTGGGTATGACAAGAGAACAAGTGACTGTTTTGATGGGCAGAGCCGATTTTAATGAAGCTTATATTGAGAAAGACAAAGAGGTTCATGTGCTTTTTTATCGTACACAGCGTATCAAGGGCGATGGAAAAACCACAAAAGATGAATGTACTCCTGTGGTTATTAGCAATAATGCCGTTATAGGCTGGGGCAATATGGCCTACAAAAATATCTCATTCTAAACTTCACTACCTAAGTTGGGTGTCTAAATGATCGATTAACTCAGACCATTGGGCATCCTCTTCAATTGATTCTTTTAAAAAACTCTTCTGGGAATCATTCCAAAAATCAGCCTGACAGAGCAGAACGTTTGCCGGTACCGTATGGTTCGCAATAAATGTGGCGATACTCTGTTCGCTATTATCTAATCCTAGCTGATCAAAAAGATGACTAAGATCTTGAGGTGTAGTGTCCATATATTGGCTTCCTATTGCATAGCACTGGTGGCTTAAATATTAGTATGGATCAAACTTGGTGATTTTGATGGATAAATAGTGAATTGTTATTAATATTTACACGCTTTAACTTGCTTGCTACATTGGAGGCTAGTTGATTTCGCTCAAGAGGTAACTTAAAGCTATGGCAACAGATAATCAAATATTAGAAAGCTATCGAGCGGTATACCTGACAGCTGAAGATCTTCGAGTGGCGGCTTCGATTCTTTACAACGCGTATCACGACGACCCTTTTTTTATTGAATCGTTCCACTCTGGTGATCTTGCCATGTATGAGCAAAAGCTTAGAGGGGCTATCAGAGAGGAGTTAAATGAATTATGGCAACAAGAGCAGACGTTAATTGGCTTATTTGAGGGGGAGCGAATGCTTGGGGTTGCCTGCATTGTGTCTCAGCTACTGCCTCTTGGGGAGTCACGGTATTGGCATTGGCGGCTAAAGATGCTTATCAGTACTGGTTGGCAATCGACACAAGCCTTGATAAAAAAAGAAACCTGTTTATTAGAGCACTTGCCTAGTCCGAATTGTGGCATTTTGCAATTTATTGCTGTGTCGCCCATAGAACAGAAAAAAGGCTTGGGTAGTCAGTTAGTACAAGCGGTTTTGAGTTGGTGTGATGAACAGCCAGAAATGGATGGTGTTGGTGTTTTTGCCAGTGAGCATAAACATGTTCACTTATTCAGCCAACATGGTTTCTCTGTTCTAGAGACTCTCTTTATTGGTAAAGTTGAGGGGGAGTTACTGTTTTATCGTGGGCAAGATAATAAGTAAGCTAAAGTAGAACAATGTTTGTAGGGAGCTTAAGAGTGGGGCGGAGCCTAATGAATACCGATCGTTTCAAGAGTCTTATATTTTTATCTTGCGGAGTAAAGATCCATTTTATCGAATTTCACATTATATAAGCAGCATCCTAGGTGCTGCCTATTCTCTGTTTGAGTTTTTTTAGAAGTAATCATAAATTGTTTATTTTGTACTGACAACTAGCCTCTGGTTTCACTTGCTTGAATCATTTTATCCTTCGAACTCATCCTTCGAACTCATCCTCTGTCTAGGTCTTTCTGCAGTAATTCTCAATGGCTTATTTTTACTGACCACTAGAGTTTCTGGTTTTACTTACTTGAGTCATTACCCCTTCGCTCTGTCCTCAGTTTACTTCACAAATAATCTAATTATGTGAAGTGAATTTTGACTAAGGCCTCTGTGAGATATCTCTTACATCTATGTGGGATAAAGTTGTACATATTAGACTCTCTATAAAGGAGTTGTTGATTATAGGTTTTAAATCAATCAGTTACGGAGTGATTGTGCTTGTTGTATTTATGAGTGCGAATTATTTTTTATTATGGCTCGAGTATATAACTGTTATTGCGATTATCATTCTTATTAAGTTAATAACAATGAATGTAGAGATTTCAGGATGAAATCGAATCTGTTATTAGATAGCTGTTAAGGGATTTAATTAGCAATTTAATAGCCAGAATAGCGGTTATACCGCTCACATTTCAAAGTGAATAATTGGTCTAGTTTTGAATGTCGATATCATGGATAGATTAAAGGATAACTCTCGGAATGAGAGAAGGATACACTCAAGGATTGAGTCTGATTTGGTATATGGATGACCAAATAAAGGGATGCAAGATCTAAAGGGATGTTGAGTTAACACTAGGTGTGGCTGGATGCATTTGGATAACCTAAGGATTAGGTGGTTCTGATATAGGGATATTCAGGAAAAAGGATTTAGTTGCGATCTTGAGTCTATGACTTGGATTGCGACAGGGAAATGAAAGGACCCAGGGAAGAGAAAGGAAGCTAGACAATCAAGGATGATGCAGGGAGCATTTAAGTTAGCAGGATTGCTAAATAGTATTAAGTATCGGGCACGCCTAATGGTGTGCCCTTTATTTTTTGCGTGGATCATGAGTCAAGTTGATATTTGAGATGATGTACAGATATGGCATCACAAACATTTTTCTCTTTATCTTTATTTGCTTCAGTTTGTGTAAGAGATATCTCACAAGAGCGTAGGACATGAGAATTATGTCGTCCTAATTATGCCCTGATAACGTTAGTGAACTCTTTTAAAACAATGAGTTATATTATTTGAGAGTGATTAATCTTAGTTGCTTTCAATCCTAGCGCTTAGTATTTGACCATTACAATTATCAAGATCACCTAAAATTTAACTCGTACAAGGAAATGTATAAAGTGAATGGATATCCTGATCAGGAAGATCAATAGCGACAGAGGAAGGTCGCAGAAGGGAATCAATCATGGATGAGACGCTCTAGGATTGAGTATCCCATTCAACAGGAAGAATTATCCAGGATGGAAAGTTTGTAGTCTGGAGGACTGCATACAGGGAATGTACTGAAAGGAATCAACAAGGAAGGCTTTTAAGGACACGTTCATGGAATGAGTCAGCCCGGTTAATGGATTATCGGGTAAATGGAATAAAGATGGATCTACAAGGATGGATTTAAAGGACACACTCAAGGAATGAGTCAGCCCGGTTAATGGATTATCGGGTAAATGGAATAAAGATGGATCTACAAGGATGGATTTAAAGGACACACTCAAGGAATGAGTCAGCCCGGTTAATGGATTATCGGGTAAATGGAATAAAGATGGAGCTACAAGGATGGATTTTAAGGACACACTCAAGGAATGAGTCAGCCTGATTAATGGATTATCGGGTAAATGGAATAAAGATGGATCTTCAAGGATGGATTTTAGGGACACGCTCATGGAATGAGTCAGCCTGATTAATGGATTATCGGGTAAATGGAATAAAGATGGAACTACAAGGATGGATTTAAAGGACACACTCAAGGAATGAGTCAGCCCGGTTAATGGATTATCGGGTAAATGGAATAAAGATGGAGCTACAAGGATGGATTTAAAGGACACGCTCATGGATTGAGTCAGCCCGGTTAATGGATTATCGGGTAAATGGAATAAAGATGGAACTACAAGGATGGATTTTAAGGACACGCTCATGGATTGAGTCAGCCCGGTTAATGGATTATCGGGTAAATGGAATAAAGATGGAGCTACAAGGATGGATTTTAAGGACACACTCAAGGAATGAGTTATCTCGGTTAATGGATTACCGAGTAAATGGAGAAGTAACAGTGGATATTTATATCCGCTGATACAGGGAATAAAAAGGGAATTCACGGATGATGCAAGGAGCACATTGAACGCATGGATGGTGCAGGGAGCACAATAAATAGCAGGATAGCTTAACAAAAGAGACAAGAAGCGCGGCTTGCAGAAGTCGCGCTTTTCTTTTTATTGGTTTTGGTGTGATGCTTACCTTACAGCCTTACAGCCTTACAGCCTTACAGCCTTACAGCTATTTACACTTACCTGTATTACAGCTGCCTCGAGAGCCACAGCTTCCGCCTACCGACCCACGAGATTCTGGAGCATCGAGCCATTCAGGTTCTGGGAAAATGGGCCACTGAACCTTCTGCACCTTTTTACCATGCATCCATATTTGAGCTTGGTACTGATTGATACCATCGGTACTAAACTCCAGGATATATTTAGCCTTCCATGTGAGTCCGCTACTGCCACCTAGACTGGGCCTAGCCGACTCCATAGCAATGGCAAGTAGCTGTACTTTTTGTTTATGGCATTCTCTTTGGGCAAATAGACGACTGATTTCCGCCATCTGTCTTAATTGCCAAAAAAATGCAGCAACGACAACGAGCGCAACGATAAGTAAAAAATCTGTCATCATGATTTTATGACCTTAAATAATCCACCGATAGCCGATGCTAATCGTGGGCTTCTATTTGGATTACGTAGTTCAGCGAGGATCTGTGTTCGCAAACTTGGTATCGCAACAATATCGGCAAAAATTTGATTGAAGAAATGTTGCTCTTGACCCGCCAGAGCTTCTAAGAAAATAGTGCGGGTGTGATCATGTTTGAGTACAGTCCAATTTCTAGCCGCTATGGTGATCAAGGCTTCTGCATCGAGTATACCTTGCTCCTGGATATGTGAAATTGCTTGCTGGGTTAATTCTTGATTCGATGCTAATGCACGTAAAAAATAGAGCTTATTCTGCTTATCGGTATTTAGAAGTTGTTCAAAAACTCTGTCGGCAAGGCTCTTGTTGAGAGTGAGATGCTCTAAACATTGGCATAAGGCAATTTGAACTTCAATCGAGCTGTGGTCAAAGCTATTAATAAGTTGCTCTTGATGATCGAGCTCGTTAGCTCTCACACTGATATCGGCAATCCCTTGTAGACCGACTTGTTGCCACTTATCGGCAGCGACTTGTCCGGAGAGATATTGATACGCATACTCGTATTGAGCAGAGGCTTTACCATTGAGCTGCTTTCTCACTAGGGCATTAAACACTGCTAGTTTTTCTGCCGATGGTGTAAAAGCGAAAGGATGATTGGCGAGTTTCTGTTGCTCAGCTTCGGTTAAGTCTTTAGTTGGATCTCGGCCTAAAGCTTCTACTATCATCTTGATGAATTGGGTTCTGGGTGCGGGGGAAAGTAATCCGCGTTCATCTAATGGTAATTTTAGAAACCAGATATAATGTTGCTGGCTCGCATCCCAAAATACGATTGCAAACTGAGCATGTCCCTGAATTGGGTAGGGATAAGGAGATGCCAGGTTCTCGAATTGGTTAAATGCCAGCATATCTATGCTCTGCACTCTTCTGCCCATATCATAGACTTGAAACTGAGTATTTGCTGTCGATAAAAACTGGCTAAGGGTGGTGATTTCTGTCATTTTTCTGCCGTAACATTGAGATCCATAATCTAATGGCGACTAGTATAGGGTGAAGTGGGTTGAGATGGTATTATTGTCGGCTAAATAAACAGGCCTCAAAATAGAGAAGCGGACATTGTTCGGCCTAAGGCCGACTTACTGCTAAGAGTAAGGTTATTACGTGTTGTATTTAAAAACGACCCAGAAGCTAGAAGAGTTAGAAGCAGAATTAAAACGCCGTTCTTTATGGAGCCCACAAGCACCCTCAGTAGAAGCCATGGCCGATACCTCTCCTTTTAGCTGTGAGTCCATGGCTTTTGAAAACTGGGTGCAGTTTATTTTTCTTCCTAAAATGCGTGCTTTGATTGCCGATAGGCAAGTGTTACCCAGCAATATCGCCGTTGCGCCTATGGCACATCATGTATGGAATGATATAAAAGAGCGGCACACATTAATAAACATTTTTGATGAATTGGATAAACTCCTCAGTGAAGCAAGATAAAGAAGACAAACAAGTGAGTGATATGACTCAGTGTAAACTCACAGACGATAATCTGGTTGGCGAAGAGACGATTGAAGAGACGCCTCCTGAGATTGAAATTTTATTTGAAGATGATGACATAGTTGCGATTCATAAACCTGCGGGCTTACTCGTTCACAGGTCCTACTTGGCGCGTAGAGAACGTTTTTTTGCGATGCAATTAACCCGAGATAAAGTCGGTTGCCATGTGTTTCCAGTTCACCGACTCGATAGGCCAACCTCTGGAGTATTGCTATTTGCTAAGAGCTGTGAAATGGCAAATGCGTTATGCGTGCAATTTGCAGATAAGACCATTGAAAAGCATTATCTCGCTATCGTACGGGGCAATATGCACGAAGCGGCTACCTTAGATTATCCATTGAAGGTAGAGCTCGATGATTTGGGTGATAAAGATGTAAATCAGGATAAACCGGCTCAAGATGCAGTGACCAGTTACCAACCATTGCTAAATACAGAGATCCCTTTTACTTCGGGTCGTTATGCTTCCAGTCGTTATGCTCTGGTAAAGCTAAGTCCTCATACTGGGCGTAAGCATCAGTTGAGACGTCATATGGCGCATCTTAGACACCCAATACTAGGTGATACAACACACGGTGATGGTAAGCAGAATAAGTTTTTCAGGGAGCATTTTTCGGTAAACAGGCTTTGGCTTATTGCCAAGCAACTCACTTTCAATCACCCCAGAACGGGAGAGCGTATGATTATTGAAACTGAGTTAGAGCAGCAATGGTTCGACCTATTCAAGGGTTTAGGTTGGGACGAAGAGGCCTTGGGATCAGGCACTTCATATTTGTTAGCTTAGCCAGTTTTATCCACGGGGAGCACTAGATCATCAGGTGTGGTGAGATCGCCTTCTTGGACATGTTCAGTAAGGCTATAAGGAAGGGCGTTTGTAGTCTGTTGTGATGTGAAATAACGCATGCGCCTGATATGCGCAGAGCGGTGAATATGCTTTATGTGCTTACGTCTGCTGGAGTGGTGCATCTTAAGGCCCTTGAAGATTCAAGCTAATAAGTTGGCATGAAGCTATCAATAAAGTATGTTTGAAGTATAAAACTAATTTAAACCTAGGGCGATCTGAAACATGAAAAAAGTGAATTTGGTTTTTGGGACCGTCTATGGAAACGCGCAGTTTGTTGCCGAGACCCTCTTTGGAGTACTTAAGGGAGAGGGGAGGCAAGTGTCGCTTTTGATGCATGATCAACTAGACAGTTTTGTTCCTCCACAAGATGAGCTGTTATTAGTGATTTGTTCCACCACGGGTCAAGGTGACGTGCCGGAAGATATACAGCCCTGGTTTGAACATTTGAAAACAACAGCGCCCTATATGCCTGAATTGAAATATGGGGTGATAGCCTTAGGCGATTCCAGTTATGATACTTTTTGTGGCGCTGGGGTTAAGTTTGATGAACTGCTTACAGAATGTGGCGCTAAACGCATAGGTGAAGTGTTGAAAATCGATGCATGTGAAACAATGGAACCTGAAGTTGAAGCCAAGGCATGGCTGCAAGGTTGGAACGCATTAATAGATACGGAAATCCTTGCCTAAAAAAGCATAATCAATGCCTTTGAACTGTGAAGATAACATCTTAGATTTGAAGGTATGTTTGATTCGTATTAGGGCCCAGCCTAAATAAATCAGACAAACTCAATAAGTTCAGGTTAGCGCTACCGACCTCCATGAGAATACTTAATATTGACTTTAGATTTATAAATTAGCTTAGGATTTAAAGGGGTAATGATGGAAAGAAAAGTCTTGATAACGGATTGTGCCGATGCGCAGGGCCTCATTGCTAAGATAACTGGGGTTTGCTTTAAGCATCAACTCAATATCGTTAAAAATAGTGAGTTTGTCGACAATGCTCAGGGACGCTTCTTTATGCGGACTGAGCTTGAAGGCGTGTTTGATGACTCACTGATCTTATCTGACTTGAATCAAGTCCTGCCTCATTCGAGCCATGTTAAACTGGTGAGTTTAGGTAAGAAGCGTATTGTGATCATGGTGACTAAAGAGGCCCATTGTCTCGGTGATATTTTAATGAAGGCTTACTATGGTGGGCTCGATGTTGAAATAGCTGGGATAATTGGAAATTATGAGACTCTCAAACCTCTAGCCGATAAGTTTAATATTCCATTTCATTTTATTCCCCATCAAGATATCACCCGCCTAGATCATGAGGCTATTATCAATGACCTGATTGAAAAATATGCTCCTGATTATGTTGTGCTGGCTAAGTTTATGCGGATTTTAACCCCGGAGTTTGTTGAGAGGTATCCTAATCGCATCATCAATATTCATCATTCGTTTCTGCCAGCGTTTATTGGTGCTTCACCCTATCGTCAAGCTTGGGAGAGAGGGGTGAAAATCATTGGTGCAACGGCGCATTTTGTGAATAACTGTTTAGATGAAGGCCCCATCATCAAACAAGATGTTATACCTGTTGATCATAGTTTTAGTGCCGAAGACTTAGCTAAGAACGGACGCGATGTAGAGAAGAGTGTATTGAGTAAGGCACTGCAGCTGGTATTACATGAAGAAGTTATCGTGTATGGAAATAAAACAGTGGTATTTTAAATTACATTGTCACATAGAGTTTAAAGGCGCAGCAGCGCCTTTAAATTATTAGCCAATATTAAATGGGGTTTTAAAAAGTCACGGGTAATACTTTAGGGCTTGTGTTATTCATTACTAAATCTGTTATTGATGTTTCTCCTTTAACAAAAGGGGCTATTTTTTTTGCGATACGATTAGCGCCATTGGAAATGGCAAACTCATGAAAACTTTCGCCATTGCAGACTAACCTTGGAAATATTCTGCGTTTGTTGATTTTATTTTCCATCATGGTTTTATTGAATTTATATATATTATCTGACATTGCTGTCTTGCAGACCTTTATAAGCGTCTGTTCTATATTTGGATCCATTGCGGCAGTTGCATTGAATGCAAGTGAAGTAAATATCAATACCGTCAGTGTCATTACTTTTTTCATCTTTCGCTCCTAGCGTTACGGGGGGAGGGGGAATACTTGAACAATTCACTTGTTATGTTTGATTGGTATATTAAAGCGGATATTTATGGATATATCTGTATTGCATTTGTATCTAAGTGTATCCAAATATAAATAGTGATTCAGGAGGTTTCATAAGGTTACAAATAATTCTCAATGATTACTTTTGGTTATTTGTAATTCTATATTGTTATATATGACAGTTACGATATTTTCACAATTAGTTGTTTTTGATTTAATACTCTGGTTAGTTGGGTTTATAAAGTTATTGCATTAATAGTTTTTAGGTGAGACTCATTTATAATGAGTAATAAAAAGAGCCAGTAAAGGCTCTTTAAAATAGAATTGATATAAAATATTAACGTTAATAGTTAACCGCCATTATTTCATCCGAACTATAGGTCATTGCAATATCTTTAATTGTCACTGTGCCTCTAATATAGGGGGAGATCTTACCTGCGGTTTTATCTGCCCCATGGCTCAAAGCAAATTGATGGAAGCTTTCACCATTACAGACTAAACGTGGAAAAATTCTTTGCTTGTTAATTCGGTAGCTCTTCATAGTATCTCTAAATTTATAGAGGCTATTGCTGGCGCCGGCTTTACATACGGCCACAAGAGTGTTTTCCATATGAGTCGACATGGCAGCCGAAACAGAAAATGCCATTGGAGACAGTGCAAATACTGCGATAACGAGTAGTTTTTTCATGGATTAATCCTAGCGTCTTTTTCTTTGGGCTTGTTATGATTTAAGCTGGTTTCTGCTAGGTTTGCCGTAAGGTATATACAGATAAATGTATCAAAATGTGGTTTCGGAAACAGAGTGTTTCCCTGAGTAACAATTTGTGTTTTGAGAGCATATGGCATAAAAAATCCCACCAAAAGTGGGATTTTTAGGATCGTAATCTTATCTATCTGCAAAGGTGACTAGCAGAGTAAACGGGCTAGTTCTAGTCAACAATTCTCAGTAGTTCATTGATACCGACTTTACCGCGAGTCTTGGCATCGACTTTCTTAACTATGATGGCTGCGTATAGGTTATATTTGCCACATTTTGAAGGTAAGGTACCCGATACTACAACAGAACCCGCTGGGACCCGTCCATAGTGGACCTCGCCAGTTTCACGATCATAGATACGTGTGCTCTGACCCAGGTAGACACCCATAGAGATCACGCTGCCTTCTTCGACGATTACGCCTTCAACCACTTCCGAGCGTGCACCGATGAAACAGTTATCTTCGATGATAGTTGGACCCGCTTGTAATGGCTCTAATACCCCTCCAATACCCACGCCGCCAGATAGGTGGACATTCTTGCCAATCTGAGCACATGAACCGACTGTGGCCCAGGTATCGACCATAGTGCCTTCACCAACATAGGCGCCTAGGTTGACGTAAGAAGGCATCAATACGGTATTCTTGCCGATGAAAGAGCCTTTACGTACTGTTGCAGGTGGCACGACACGGATAGCTTCTTCTTTGAAGCGAGCTTCGTCATAATCGGCAAATTTCATTGGGACTTTATCGAAGTACTTAGTCTCTCCGCCATCGATAACTGCGTTATCGAAAATTCTAAATGAGAGCAATACGGCTTTCTTCAACCACTGGTGTACGTGCCATTGGCCATCAATCTTCTCAGCGACTCTGACTTCACCTTTATCAAGCATGTTAATCACACGTTCAACATCTGCACGTATACTTGCATCTACTGTGCTAGGGCTGATCTCTGCGCGAGCTTCAAAAGCCGCCTCTATGCGTTGGCGTAAAGCCTCCATTTACTTCTCCAAAATAAGTTAATAAGTGAATATTGTGTTAATAAAAGTGAATATTTATATTCTTGAGTTAATTCTGTTGTGGTCGGTCGAGAGCTTGGGTTAAGTTTTCGCTTAGCTCCGCCTGTTGGATCTGACTCAAGTGTTCTCCATCGGCGTTTTGTAGCATGAAAAAGTCCTCTGCACGCTCGCCTATGGTAGTAATCTTCGCGGCCATCAGCTTAATGTTACAGCGATATAATATATCGCCGACTTTGGCTAATAAACCAGGAGTATCTAAGGTTATCAGCTCCATCATACTGGTTCCATGACGGCGCGATGGCAAGAAACTCACCTGAGTCCAAACCTTAAATTGCTTCATTTTACGAGGGAGCTTCTTAAATTTAGGTAATTTAGGTGTGTCACCACTAAGGGCTTTCACCAGTGCCTTTTTAATCCCTTGAATGCGAGCTATCTGCGCAACAGGGCTCCCATCCTGCTCTAAAATGACAAAAGAATCCAGCGCATAATTATCTTTTGAGGTCATGATGCTAGCATCATGTACATTGATATTTTTATTGTCGAGCAAGGTCATCACAGTGGCAAACAGTTTAGGTTTATCCTGCCCATAGACAAACAGCTCGGTGCCGCCTCTGGTAGTGTGCTTGGAGAGCAGGACTAAGGGTTCATCATGTTTGTGCTTAATGATCGCTTCTGAGTGCCAAGCTATCTGATTTGGCTGATGACGGAGAAAGTAATCGGCTTTAAATCTTTGCCATAAGGCATCCAAACTTTTCTCTTTAATGCCTCGTCTGAGCAGCTCTTTCTTGGCTTTAGCTTGATGTTCCCTAACTCGAGCCCTAATGTCGACGGGTTTTTCTTTGCCTCTGGCTAACACCCTCTGGGTGGAAAAGTAGAGATCCCGCAGCAAAGAGCCTTTCCAGTTGTTCCATGTTTTCTCATTGGTGGCACAGATATCGGCCACAGTAAGGCAGTAAAGATAGCTGAGGTGAACCGCATCACGGACTTTATCGGCAAATTCGGCTACCACATCGGGATCGGAAATATCACGACGTTGAGCCGTGATCGACATCACCAGATGGTTTTCGACCAGCCAGGAAACGAGTCTTCCATCGTGATCATTGAGGCCGTGAAATTTACAGAAGTCCCTCGCATCTACGGCGCCTAATTTACTGTGATCGCCGCCTCTCCCTTTAGCAATATCGTGAAAGATAGCGGCTAAAACCAGTAAGCCTTTCTTGGGGAGTTGATTGATCAGCACTGAACCTAGAGGAAACTCCTCTTTCTGCTGGGGGTGAGAGAAGCGTTCTATGTTCTGTAGTAGCCTATGAGTATGTTCATCGACCGTATAGGCATGAAAGAGATCGAACTGCATCTGCCCTTCGATATTTCGCCATGCTGGCAGGTAGGCTGATAATACACCGTGACGATGCATCAAAGACAGAGATGCAATGCCTCTGGGGTGTCTGAGTATCTCTAAAAAAACTTCTCTACAATCGGCATGGTTCATCAGGGGTTGGGATTGCTGACGTCTGGAGCTGCGCAGGCTTCTCAATGTCGGTGCATATATTCCCTTGATGTTAGAGTTTTTTGCCACAAGAAGAAAAAGCTTCATGATTTCTACGGGCTGCGTGAAAATATCTGAGGTCAAGGATTCGATATAGGTGCCGCGTAGTTGATAATCACTATCTATCTTCTTTATTTCCAGAGCCTTGGTATGGCCAAGCGTGGCACGCTTAAACAGTTGTAATAGCATCTGGTTAAGCTCCATCACACGTCTGACTGTGCGATAGTAGCGTTTCATCATCTGCTCGACACCGAGCTGGGTTGAGTCTTCGTAGCCCATAAGATCGGCGACTTGGCGTTGAAGGTCGAATAAGAGTCGGTTTTCATCTCTGCCAGATATGAGATGCAGGGCAAACCTGAGTTCCCACAGGAAATACTGGCATTCCAGCAGCTCCTCCAGCTCATCTTTGTCGAGAAAACCGTGTTCGACTAGGTCTTCAGCCTTGGCTGCATCGAAGTGCCTCATTGCCACCCAAGCGACAGTATGTATGTCTCTAAGTCCCCCAGGGCAAGTCTTAAGGTTAGGTTCTAGATCGAATGCGCTAGCCCTAGCATGACGGGCAATCTGCTCGTCTCGTTTGGCGATAAAAAAATCACTGGCCGGCCAAAAATTATCTCGGCGAATACTCAGGTATAGAGATTGATATAGCGCCATAGGGCCGCATAATAATCTGGCTTCTAACAAGTTAGTCACCACAGTGACATCATGGCGACCTTGCTCTAAGGTTTGTGCCACACTTCGTACACTATGTCCTACTTCTAGACCAGCATCCCATAGAAAGGCGATATATTGACTGAGAGCAGCTTCCGATTCGGGACATAAATCTGATTCGATTAGAAAAAGTAGGTCAACATCGGAATGAGGGTGCAACTCGGCTCGTCCATATCCGCCAACGGCAATGAGTGCGATGGCGAATTTGTCGAGACCGTGGCTCTGCCACTCTTGTTGCAGTATCGAATCGACAAACTGACTACGTTGAGCGACGAGTTGTTTGATGGGGTCTTTGTTACGGAAGCGAGTCAGTAGTTCATCATTTTGATCGAACAGTGCCACCTTGGCAATTTGAGCCGATTCAATGGTCATAGAATTCCCTTAATCCCCAAACTAGCTATTTGAGCAAACAAAAAGTACCAATTAATTTAATTGGTACTTTTACTGAAGAGCTTGATAGTTATCAGTGATTGATAATTCTTGGGAAATCTTCCTCTGAGCGCAGAGTCAGGACTTCAACACCAGTCTTGGTGATGAGTAAGGTATGTTCCCATTGGGCAGAATTCTTACCATCGGCAGTGGTGACAGTCCAGTTGTCATCCTTATCTAAGATACAAGCATGACGACCGGCATTTATCATGGGTTCAATAGTGAAACACATGCCGGGTCTCAATACGGTTTTATCGTTATTTTTGTAATGCATGACCTGAGGCTCTTCGTGAAAACCAGCACCTATGCCGTGACCACAATAATCTTTAACTATGGTGTATTTTACCAGACCGCTTTTCTTGGTCTTGATAAACTTCTCGACTATAGTGCCAATTTCACCCAATTTCATACCCGGGCGAACCTTACGTATGCTGGCATATAAGCTTTCTTGAGCGATACGGCACAAACGCAAATCTTTAGGGTTGGCCTCACCAATTAAAAACATCTTAGACGTATCGCCATGGAAACCGTCTTTGATCACGGTAATGTCGATATTGATGATGTCACCATCTTTCAAGGCTCGGTCGCTGGGGATACCATGGCAGACCACCTCATTGATAGAGGTGCAGATAGACTTGGGGTAGCCATGATAATTGAGAGGGGCCGATATCGCACCATTGTCTTGGGTAAATTTGGCACAGATATCATCAAGCTCATTTGTGGTGACGCCAGCTTTAATGAAGGGGCCCACCATCTCTAAGACTTCGGCAGCCAGCTTGCCAGCAGCACGCATTTTTTCTATCTCTTCGGCAGTCTTTATCACTATACTCATTTAGCTATCTCTCGTGTCTCATTATATGAGGGTTTAGGTACGCATTTTATCAGAGGAAAACACTGGGAAAATTTGTGTTCTCGGTCCTAATATGGTATAAAGCGCGCCGTTATGTTTGACTCTAATCTCATCTTTGGTGGTGTGAAGATACTCACTATTCAATGTAATAGTGATTCTAGCAAAAAACTAAGATGTAGAGTTAGGCTGGCGGCCATTATACATGGCTATTAATTAAATACTAAATCACACACGTATCGACACATTCTTCGGGGTGCCTGTAGAGGTCGAAGATATGGGATGCGTGGAGGTCTAACCCCCAAATAATTTAAGGTAATAAAATGACTACAGTTTCAATGCGCGACATGCTTAAAGCCGGTGTTCACTTCGGTCACCAGACTCGTTACTGGAACCCAAAGATGAAGCCTTTCATCTTCGGTGCCCGTAATGGTGTTCACATCATCAACCTAGAGCACACTGTGCCTATGTTCAATGAAGCGCTTGCTTTCATCAGCAACGTTGCTTCAAAGAAAGGTAAGGTTCTTTTTGTTGGTACTAAGCGTGCTGCAAGCGAAGCAATCAAAGAGTCTGCGATTTCTTGTGACCAGTACTATGTTGATCACCGCTGGTTAGGCGGCATGTTGACTAACTGGAAAACAGTTCGTCAATCAATCAAGCGTCTTAAAGACCTTGAAAGCCAGTCTGTAGACGGTACTTTTGACAAGCTTACTAAGAAAGAAGCTTTGATGCGTACTCGTGAGCTTGCGAAATTAGACAAGTCTCTTGGTGGTATTAAGAACATGGGCGGTTTGCCTGACGTTCTTTTCATCATAGGTGCAGATCACGAGCATATCGCTGTTAAAGAAGCTAACAACCTGGGTATCCCAGTTGTTGCTATTGTTGATACTAACTCTTCACCAGACGGTATCAACTACATCATTCCTGGTAATGATGATGCAATGCGCTCTATTCGTTTGTACACTGAGTCTGTTGCTGCAGCCGCTAAATCTGGCCGTGGTCAAGATCTTGCTGTTCAAGCTGAGCAAGACGGTTTCGTAGAAGCCGAATAATAGGGTCGATGATTTTCATCCCTTATTAACCAAGATACATGATAGGTAAACAGGGGCCTTAAGGCCCCTGTTTTCTATCTATTGAATTTGTAGAATTATCTGTAGAGGATTTAACAATGGCAATTACTGCTGCCCAAGTTAAAGAACTTCGTCAACGCACTGGCGCTGGCATGATGGATTGTAAGAAAGCGTTAGTTGAAACTGATGGTGACATCGAACTAGCGATTGATAACATGCGTAAGAGCGGTGCTGCTAAAGCTGCTAAAAAAGCAGGTAACATAGCTGCTGAAGGTACTATCCTGATTAAAAATGGCGAAGGTTTCGCTGCGCTTTTAGAAGTTAACTGTCAAACAGACTTCGTTGCAAAAGACGCAAGCTTCCTAGCATTTGCTAATTCAGTACTAGACGTTGCTGCTGCATCTAAAGTATCTATCGAAGAGTTGAAAGCACAATTCGAAGACACTCGTGTTGCACTAGTGACTAAAATCGGTGAAAACATCAATGTTCGTCGCGTTGAGTACATTGAAGGTGCAAACCTTGCTTCTTACCGTCACGGTGAGCGTATCGGTGTTGTTGTAGCCGGTGAAGCTGATGAAGAAACACTAAAGCACGTAGCAATGCACATTGCTGCTTCTAAGCCTGAATTCGTTAACCCTGAAGATGTTCCAGCTGAGCTAGTGGAAAAAGAAAAAGCACTTCAGATCGAAATCGCTATGAACGAAGGCAAGCCTGCAGAAATTGCAGAGAAAATGGTTTTCGGTAGAATGAAGAAGTTCACTGGTGAGATCTCTCTTACTGGTCAAGCTTACATCATGGAACCTAAGAAAACTGTTGGTGCAATTCTTAAAGAGAAAGGCGCTACTGTTTCAGGCTTCGTTCGTTTAGAAGTTGGCGAAGGTATCGCGAAGAAAGAAGAAGATTTTGCTGCTGAAGTTGCTGCTACCATAGCTGCTACTAAGGCTTAATCTCCTGTTGTAAGCACTCCTAAGACCGCGGCACTGCTGCGGTCTTATTGTATTATTTTACCTATCGGCATCAATCGGGACTATAAAAATGAGCACGAATCCTAAACCTGCATTTCGACGTATTCTTCTCAAACTCAGTGGTGAAGCCTTAATGGGCGAAGAAGGCTTTGGTATCGATCCTAAAGTCTTAGATCGCATGGCTCAGGAGATTAAAGAACTGGTTGAGCTCGGCCTTCAGGTAGGTGTCGTTATCGGTGGTGGTAACTTATTCCGTGGTGAGGGGCTTGCACAAGCGGGCATGAACCGCGTCGTGGGCGATCACATGGGTATGCTAGCCACTGTAATGAATGGTTTGGCGATGCGTGATGCTCTACATCGTGCTTATGTCAATGCTCGTTTGATGTCTGCTATCCCGCTTAAAGGTGTCTGCGATGATTATAATTGGGCCGAAGCCATTAGTTTGCTAAAGTCCGGTCGAGTGGTCATTTTTGCCGCTGGTACAGGCAACCCTTTCTGCACAACTGATTCGGCAGCTTGTCTGCGCGGTATTGAAATTGAAGCCGAAGTTGTGATCAAAGGCACTAAGGTAGATGGCGTCTACTCAGATGATCCAGTGAAGAACCCTGATGCAGTAATGTATGAAGAAATGGGTTACGATGAAATTCTGGAGAAAGAATTAAAAGTGATGGATCTTGCTGCATTTACTATGGCGAGAGATCACAACATGCCTATATTGGTATTTAACATGAACAAGCCTGGTGCCCTACGTCGAGTGATTATGGGTGAGCGGGAAGGTACAATGATCAAATCAATGACAACAAATAATTAAAATTATTGTAATATCCAGTCAGCAAAAAGTTACCGGCTTAGTGTGACTGGCTAGTCCTATTACTAAGAATTTAGTGCCTCATTTAAAGGATATATAACGTGATAAACGAAATCAAAACAGATGCTCAAACACGTATGGCTAAATGTATAGAAGCCACTAAGACTCAGATGGCTAAGGTCCGTACAGGCCGTGCACATCCTAGCCTTTTAGATTCAATTAAAGTTTCTTATTACGGTTCAATGACACCACTTAAGCAAGTGGGTAACGTGACTATCGAAGATTCACGTACTCTGGCTGTTTCTGTGTTCGATGCCACTATGATCCAAGCGGTAGAGAAAGCTATTATGAGTTCAGATCTAGGTCTAAATCCTATGTCTGCCGGTGCAGTGATCCGCATTCCACTTCCTTCATTGACAGAAGAGCGTCGTAAAGACCTTATTAAGGTTGTTCGCGCCGAAGCTGAAAACAGCCGAATCTCTGTTCGTAACGTGCGTCGTGATGCTAACTCTGAAATTAAAGCCTTAGAGAAAGAGAAAGAGTGTACTGAAGATGATGTACACCGCACCGAAGACGAAATACAGAAATTCACCGATGCTCATATTAAGCAGATTGATGAACTTTTGTCTGCAAAAGAAGCAGAGTTGATGGAAGTCTAATCTAGGACTAAGAAACTAGAGTTCAGACGCCGTGTAGCGGTATACTACACGGCGTTTGCTTTTTTAAGGGTTGTAATAGATGTCAATCGATTCCCAGTCTGGTTCTGAATTCTCTGCCGAAGAGATCACAGAACTTGTTAAACAGTCTAAGCCTAAACACGTCGCTATCATTATGGATGGTAACGGACGTTGGGCCCAGGCACAGGGGAAACCCAGAATTATGGGACACAAGGCGGGAGTAAAAGCCGTCAGGCGAGCTGTGAGTACCGCCAGAGAGATCGGGATCGAGTCGTTAACCTTATTTGCATTTTCCAGTGAAAACTGGCGTCGTCCCGATAAAGAGGTCTCTTTCTTGATGGGGCTCTTCTTTACTGTGTTGCAACGTGAAATAAAGTTGCTGCATAAAAATGGAGTCAGACTCAATATTATCGGTGACATCAGTCGTTTTTCTGAACGCCTACAGAAACAAATTTCAGCAGCTGAAGAGAAAACGGCTGGCAATACAGGTTTAGTACTCAATGTCGCGGCTAACTATGGCGGGCGTTGGGATATCATGCAAGCGGCGCAGGCTCTGGCTAAAAAGGTCGAAACAGGTGAAATGAACAGCAGTCAGTTCACTGAAGAGGCCCTAAGTCAGCATTTATGCATGCAAAACCAAGCCGAAGTTGATTTAATGATACGCACTGGTGGAGACTATCGTATCAGTAATTTCATCCTCTGGCAGGCAGCCTATGCTGAGTTGGTTTTTACCGACACTCTATGGCCAGATTTTGATGAAAATGCATTTAAACAGGCAGTTGCTATTTTTGCATCTCGCCAACGAAGATTCGGCCTCACTGGTTGCCAAGTTGAGACTATGCAGTCCGAATCATAATTTTTTTGAGGGTTTTTTTTTGCTAAAACAACGAATAATAACGGCAATTTGGTTAATTCCCTTGGTTTTGGGAGCTGTGTTTTTGCTTCCCACAGAATATTTTGCCTGGGCATTGGTACCGGTATTTCTGATTGCAGCCAAGGAATGGGGACAGATCATCGATAAGCGCTGTCAAATAACACAGTGGAGTTTTACCATCACCATAGGTGCGCTATTAATCGCACTCAACCTGTTTGTTCCTAGCGACGAACTTTGGTTCAAAGGTCATCTGCATCCTATCTACCTGGCTATCATCTTGATTGGTGCCTTATGGTGGGCTATCTCTTTCTTATTAGTGATCTCTTTTCCCAAGAGTTCGGCTTTGTGGCAAAAGAGCCATATGTTTAAGTCGATGTTTGGACAGCTTACACTCATTCCTTGTTTTGCAGCCTTGATTTCACTTAAGGGACTCAGTTCTGAAGCTGACCCTTATTATGGTGGGATCTTAGTCTTCTTGGTTATGCTTGTGGTTTGGTCCACCGATACCGGAGCATACTTTGCGGGTAAAGCCTTAGGGCGTACTAAGTTGATGCCTAACGTGAGCCCAGCTAAAACTATCGAAGGTCTGGTCGGTGGTTTAATTACTAGCATGGTTATTGTGATGGGAGTCATGCTGGTTTCACCAGAACAAGAGCTTGGCTTAGTCATAGCAGTGACCTTATTTATCGCCCTAGTTTCGGCGGTGGGTGACTTGTCTGAGAGTATGTTTAAGCGCGTTGCCGACATTAAAGACTCGGGTACTATTTTACCCGGACACGGCGGTATACTCGACAGAATAGACAGTCTTACAGCTGCATTACCTGTGTTTACCCTTATCTATATCGCATTTTGGATGTAACCTAATGCAAAAAATGGTCATACTCGGCGCAACGGGATCCATAGGTGCTAGCACCTTGAGTGTCATTGGCAACAACCCTGAGGCGTATTGCATATATGCCTTGGTGGCAAATACTAATGTGGATAAGATGTTGGCTCTGTGTATAGAGCACAAGCCGTCAATTGCTCATATGGTAGATGCCGATGCTGCCATGCTATTGCGCCAGCGTTTACCAGTAAACTCTGGGGTTGAAATCACAACGGGAGCAGCTGAACTAGATGATCTGGTCAGTTCAGCCTGTGTTGATACCGTTATGGCTGCCATTGTTGGCGCCGCGGGTTTGCTGCCGACACTTGCCGCTGTTAAAGCGGGGAAGCGAGTGCTATTAGCGAATAAAGAGTCCTTGGTGATGTCTGGCAGCTTGTTTATCGACGCTATGAAGGCCTCCGGGTCGCAGGTGCTGCCTGTAGATAGCGAGCATAATGCGATATTTCAATCTTTGCCTGAATCAATACAGAAAAATATTGGTTACTGCGACCTAGAAGGTGCAGGAGTATCTCATATTTTACTGACAGGTTCAGGGGGGCCTTTTCTCACTTCTCCTCTGGATTCTCTTAGTACCATGACACCGGCGCAGGCTTGTAAACATCCTAATTGGTCTATGGGTCGTAAGATATCCGTCGATTCGGCCACCATGATGAATAAGGGGCTTGAATATATTGAGGCCCGTTGGTTATTTAATACCACTCCAGACCAGCTTAAGGTTGTCATACACCCCCAGAGCGTTATCCACTCTATGGTTCAGTACCGAGATGGCTCAGTTTTAGCTCAATTGGGTAACCCAGATATGCGCACACCTATCGCTCATTGCATGTCTTATCCCGAAAGAATTAACTCCGGAGTTGAACCTTTAGACTTTTTCAAAGTCGGACAGTTAAGCTTTCTTGAACCTGATTTCGAACGATTCCCCTGTCTTTCTCTTGCCATTGAGGCTTGTAAGCAAGGCCAGGAAGCGACGACAGTGTTAAATGCAGCAAATGAAATATCGGTTGCTGCCTTTTTGGAAAATAAGTTAAAGTTTACTGATATAGCTAAAATAAATGAAACATGTTTAAACAAGGTGTCTATGTCCTCTTTAACAAGTTTGGATGATATCATCGCCTTAGATACACAAACACGCAGATTTGCTTTAGAGTTAATAGCAAAGATTTAACTAGCTCAAAGGATGGAAATGATCGACTTTCTATGGAACTTAGGTTCCTTCGTTATTGCATTAGGCATATTAATTGCTGCACATGAATATGGTCACTTTTGGGTGGCTAGGCGTTGTGGGGTTAAAGTTGAGCGGTTTTCAATCGGCTTCGGTAAGGCGATATGGCGAAGAGTCGGTAAGGATGGCACCGAATATGTGTTAGCCATGATCCCTCTAGGCGGCTATGTCAAGATGCTTGATGAACGCGTGGACGAGGTGCCTGAAGAGTTAAAGGATCAAGCATTTAATCGTAAAAGTGTTTGGCAACGTATCGCCATCGTTGCAGCAGGGCCAATCGCTAACTTCATTTTTGCCATAGTGGCGCTCTATTTCATGTACCTTATTGGCGTACCTGCACTCAAGCCCGTTATAGACGCAACACGCATGGACTCACCTGCGGCGCAGATTCAAATTCATGAACCTATGTTGATAACGTCGGTGGAAGGTAATCGAGTTCGTAACTGGGAAGAGGTGACTTATGCCTTGGTTAGTGAGATTGGTGAGTCAAAGATAGATATCACCTTAGCTCCTCTAAAGACGAGTGCCGATGGAGCACTTGGTAAAAATATACATTAGATACTAAATCCTGGGAGTTCGATCCGGACAAAGAGTCGCCTATCGCTTCATTGGGACTCGATTTTTATAGACCCGAATACTCCCTGTTTTAGGATTAGTGACCCCAGATGGCGCCGCCGCTGCTGCAGGCCTAGAGGTAGGAGATACCTTAGTCGCCGTTAATGGTGCGCCCTATGGTGAGTGGAACGATTTTGTCAGTAAGATTAAAGCATCGGCCAACAAGACCTTGTCAATTACGATCAGACGGGCAGGTGAACAGTTTCAATTAAAAGTGACCCCAAGTGAACGTAAGGGGGCCCAAGGTCAAATCGAAGGTGTTATCGGTGTTGCGCCGACTCAAGCCGATTGGCCAGAAAACATGAAACTACAGCTGGAATATGGTTTCATCGATTCATTTGGCGTGGCAGCAGATAAAACGTGGCAACTTATCTCTGTCAGCTTTAAGATGATGGGTAAGCTGATCACAGGCGATCTGTCAGTTAAGAATTTAAGTGGACCAATTTCCATAGCCCAAGGTGCTGGTAACAGTGCTAACTATGGTTTAGTTTACTTTTTAGGTTTCCTCGCATTAATCAGCGTTAACTTAGGTATTATTAATTTACTGCCTTTGCCCGTGCTTGATGGGGGACACTTGTTGTATTACTTCATAGAAGTGATCACAGGAAGACCTGTACCAGAAAAGGTACAGGAAATAGGATTCAGATTTGGGGCAGCTATGCTGCTTATGTTGATGAGCATCGCGCTTTTTAACGATTTCTCCCGACTCTGAGCAGGGACACACACATAATTAGAAGTGCTCTATGAGATTTAATAAACTTTTTGCCTCGATGGTATTAGTCGGTGCGTCTTTATCAGGGAACGGTTGGGCAGAAACATTCCAGCCTTTTGAAGTCACAGATATTCAAGTTCAAGGTCTACAACGCGTAGCTCTTGGCGCTGCCTTACTGACTATTCCAGTCAAGGTAGGCGATACTGTCGATGAACTTAAACTTCAACAAGCGATCAAAAGCTTGTATGCCTCGACAAACTTCGAACATATCGAAGTCCGTCGCGATGGCGGTGTTCTAGTTGTCACCGTCAAAGAGCGTCCAACGATCAGTTCAGTTACCTTCGAAGGTAACAAGGACATCAAGGATGAGCAGCTACAAGAGAGCTTAGACGGCTCTGGGGTGAAGGTAGGTGAGTCGCTAGATAGAACCATGCTCGCCGGTATCGAAAAAAGCCTACAAGATTTCTATTACGGTGTCGGTAAATACGGCGCTAAAGTAGAAGCCGAAGTCGTCAATTTACCTCGTAATCGTGTCGAGTTGAAATTCAACTTTACCGAAGGTTTGGCCGCTGAAATCAAGCAGATTAACGTAGTCGGTAATAAAGTTATCACAGATGCCGAGTTGATTGGCATGCTGGAACTTAAAGATTATGTCGCTTGGTGGGACCTGTTTGGTGAGCGTCGTTATCAGAAGCAGAAGCTTCAGGCGGATCTCGAGACAGTAAAGACCTTTTATCATAACCGCGGTTATATTCGTTTCGATGTCACTTCAACCCAAGTGGCCATGACTCCGGATCGTAAAGGCTTGTATATCACCATCAATGTCGACGAGGGTGAAAAGTACACAGTTAAAGACGTTAACCTAACTGGCGACCTCATGGGACGCGAGAAAGTGATGAAGGCGATTCTGCCTATCAAGGCTGGTGACACTTATAATGGCGCCGATGTTACGTTTGCCGAAGAGATGTATGGCAAGTACTTAGGTCGTTTCGGTTACGCTTACCCTGAAGTTAAGACTTACCCTGAAATTAATGATGAGACTAAAGAAGTCAGTCTCACTGTCAGTATTCAGCCGGGTAAACGTGTCTATGTGCGTAACATTAATTTTTCTGGTAACCAAGTTACTAAAGATGAAGTTTTGCGTCGCGAACTGCGCCAGATGGAAGGTGCTTGGCTTAACTCGGCTCAAGTAGAGCAGTCGAAAGCACGTCTGAATCGTCTTGGTTTCTTTGAAACTGTGGACACGGAAACTTTACAGGTTCCTGGCACAGATGATTTGGTCGATATTGATTTTAAGGTGAAGGAACAACCTTCGGGTTCTTTCAATGCCGGTGTGGGTTATGGTACTGAGTCTGGTATGAGCCTGCAGTTTGGTGTACAGCAGAGCAACTTCCTAGGAACCGGTAATCAGGCAGGTATCAATCTAAATACCAACAAGTATTCTAAGAATGTGAACTTGTCCTTTACCGATCCATATTTCACTAAAGATGGTGTCAGCTTAGGCGGCAGTATTTACTGGAATGAGTTCGATGCTCATGAAGCTAACCTAGAGAGATATCAGAACAGCTCTTACGGTATCGCACTTAATTCGGGATTCCCGATTAACGAATATAACCGTATTAACGGTGGAGTAGGTTTCCGACATAATACTATCTCGGAAATTTCGGCCTATGAGCAGGCGCTCAGGTTTTATGACATTTATCGTGATGCGGACCATCCAGATTCAGATCTGGCCTTTAATAACTTCGAGCTCAATCTTGGTTGGTCTCGCAGTACATTGAACCGTGGTACATTCCCATCCGATGGCTCGTCTCAGCGTTTAAGTACTAAGGTAACGATACCAGGTTCTGATCTGCAATATTTCAAGGCAGATTTTGATACTAGTTTCTATTTCCCTCTTAGTCGTAACCACAAGTGGGTCGTGTTAACTAAAGCTCGTTTGGGCTATGGTAATGGTTATGGACAATTTAACGATAATGACCAGATCTTACCTTTTTGGGAAAACTATTATTCAGGCGGAAGCAGTTCGCTACGTGGTTTCAAGTCTAATTCGGTCGGTCCGCGCTCGTTCTACTTGAGTCGTGGTCTAGAACCTTGTACTCCGGATGCGACTGGCGATGGTTGTTATTTACCGGGTGATCCAAATCAGGTCCAGGTCAATGACGGTCGCTCTATCGGTGGTAATGCGATTGCAACAGCCAGTTTTGAAGTGATAGTGCCGACACCTTTCTTGGATGAGGCTTACTCTAACTCAGTGCGTACCAGCTTCTTCTTCGATGCGGGCAACGTGTGGGATACTGAGTTTGATTATGATTCATATAAATACCTTCCTGCCCATGAATTTGATAAACTTGCGGATTATTCTGACGCGAGCAGAATTCGCGCCTCGGCAGGCATGAGTGTGCAATGGTTATCACCCATGGGACCTATGGTATTTAGTTTAGCTTGGCCTGTTAAAGAATACGAAGATGACGAAACTGAAATCTTCTCGTTCAACATTGGTAAAACTTTCTAACTTAAAATAGTTAATATACAGATAAATCGGCAAGCTTTGCTGATAATGGAGTTTATAGTGAAAAAGATTTTTAATCGCGCAATGACAGTATTGGTTCTTATTGCTGCACCTATTGCGGCACATGCTGAGAAGATTGCAGTAGTTGATATGCAGTCAGTTTTTCAACAATTACCTCAGCGAGAGCAAGTTAGTAAGACTCTGAAGGCCGAATTTGGTGATCGTGTTGCCAACGTGCAAAAAATGCAGGAAGAGCTTCGTGGCATGCTTGAGAAGCAGCAACGTGATGGTGCCTTGATGAGCAAGTCTCAGAAAACTGAAATGGTACGTAAGATGGAGTCGATCAAATCTAAACTCCAGCTAAAGGGCAAGGCTTTAGACGAAGATATGCGTCGTCGCCAAGGTGAAGAGCAGAATAAATTATTGGCTAAAGTTCAGAAGGCAATCAATGCTATTGCATTGAAAGAGAACTATGACCTAGTGCTTCAGCGCGGTGCAGTTATCTATGTTAAACCAACATCTGATATCAGTGCAAAAGTAGTTAAAGCACTTAGCAAAGGTTAATGGTAAAGGCTAATCATCAATGAAAAGCTATACCCTTAAACAGCTGGCTTTAATATTAGGCGCTGAGATTCAAGGCGATGAGGCACTGGAGATATCCAGTGTCGCAACCCTGGAGAATGCGGCCCAAGGTCAGCTTACTTTTTTAGCTAATGCTAAATATCGAGCTCAGTTGGAGAAGACTCAGGCTAGCGCCGTGCTTATTTCTCCTCAAGAGCTCGAAGGTTTTACCGGTAATGCTCTGGTTTTAACCGATCCCTATGTAGGCTTTGCTCGTGTTGCACAGCTGCTGGATACCACACCCAAAGCAGCCATTGGCATACATGACTCTGCGGTCATTCCTACTTCGGCTAAGCTAGCCGAAGGAGTTGCCATAGGCGCTAATGTGGTGATCGGTGAAAACGTTATTCTTTCAGAAAACGTTCAAATCGGCCCAGGTTGTGTCATTGGTCAAGACTGTATCATAGGTTCAGGCACTCGCCTCTGGGCGAATGTCACCCTGTATCATGATGTACACCTTGGGCAAGATTGCATTATACATTCGGCTGCTGTCATTGGAGCCGATGGCTTCGGTTACGCCAATGAGCGTGGAATCTGGATTAAGATCCCCCAAACAGGCGGCGTTCGTATTGGCAATCGAGTCGAGATCGGTGCCAGTACTACGGTGGATCGTGGTGCTATCGAGCATACTCAGATACATGACGGTGTGATACTGGATAATCAGGTACAGATAGCCCATAACGATATAATCGGTGAAAACACGGCTATTGCTGGCAACTCAACGATTGCGGGCAGCACACACATCGGTAAGTACTGCATCATAGGTGGAAATAGTGCCGTTGCGGGTCATATCAGCATCGTTGATGGTACTCATATCTCAGGTGGCACTAATGTCACCAGCATTATCCGTGAGCCAGGTGTGTACACATCCACAACTGTTGCCATGAATAATAAGTTATGGCGCAGGAATACCGTAAGATTTAGACAGTTAGATGAGCTTTTTCAACGCGTTAAAAAGCTTGAAAAATCGAGTCAAACAGAAAATTAACTGCCGAGCGGCAGCCTAAGGAAAATGTGTGTCAAATGAATTAAATACCATGGATATCAAAGAGATAATGAATTCTCTTCCCCATAGATATCCATTCTTATTGATCGATCGGGTTTTGGACTATACTCCTGGTGAGTCTCTCCACGCGATAAAGAACGTCACAATCAATGAACCTTTCTTTCAGGGACACTTCCCGGTTCAGCCTGTGATGCCTGGTGTTTTGATCTTAGAAGCCATGGCCCAAGCAACTGGTCTGCTGGCTTATAAATCTATGGAAGCTGCGGCAGAGGAGTCTCTTTATTACTTCGCCGGCATAGATAAGGCGCGTTTTAAGCGTGTGGTTGAACCTGGTGATCAGCTACACTTTGAAGTTAAGTTAGTTAAAGAACGCCGCGGGATCGGGGTGTTTACTGGTGAAGTTCGAGTTGATGGTGAGCTAGTATGCTCGGCACAAATCATGTGTGCTCGTAGAGAGATTAAAAAGTGATAGATAAATTAGCGTTTGTACATCCTGATGCCAAAATTGGTAATAATGTCACCATAGGTCCCTGGACCTATATCGGTGCCGATGTAGAAATTGGTGATGATTGTTGGTTAAGCTCTCATGTCGTTGTCAAAGGCCCAACAGTCATAGGCAAAGGTAATAAGATCTTTCAATTTGCATCAGTCGGTGAAGATTGCCAAGACAAGAAGTATGCAGGTGAAGCAACGCGACTCATCATGGGCGATAATAACGTCGTTCGTGAATCTGTGACCATACATAGAGGCACGACTCAAGATAAGGGCGAGACTCGTATAGGGTCAAACAACTTATTCATGGCTTATGTGCATATTGCCCACGATTGTGTAGTCGGTGACAATGTGATCATGTCTAATAACGCTTCTATTGCTGGTCATGTACATGTTGGTGATTGGGCCATATTAGGTGGCCTCACAGGTGTTCATCAATTTGTTCGCATTGGTGCTCATGCGTTTACTGCAGGTTACTCATTGATCCTGCAAGACGTGCCACCTTTCGTGATGGCATCGGGTCAACCTGGTATACCTCGTGGATTGAACAGCGAAGGCATGAAACGCCGTGGTTTCTCGAAAGAGAGCCAGATAGCGGTTAGACGGGCTTATAAGACACTCTACCGTAAAGGTTTGACAGTCGATGAGGCTATCACTGCGTTATCGGCAGAGTCTGATGATGAACAAGTTAAATTTATGATTGATTTTGTCTCTAATTCCAATCGTGGCATCATCCGCTAGACCTGCCTGACCAGAGCCCGTATTACTACGGGCTCACTATTCCCCATTCGTTACTATTTTAAGATCCCCATCCTATGAGCGACAACAAACAGATGATATTTGCTATGGTTGCTGGAGAGATCTCCGGTGATATTTTAGGTGCTGGTTTAATCAAGGCGCTACAAGAATGCTATCCCAATGCACGATTTATCGGTATTGGTGGACCTCGTATGGAAGCCTTGGGCTTTGAATCTATGTTCTCCTATGAAGAACTTGCCGTGATGGGCATAGTTGAAGTCCTGTCTCGTCTGCCTAGATTATTGAAAGTTCGCAAAACTTTGATTGATGAAATTTGTGCTATTAGCCCCGATTGTTTCATCGGCATAGATGCGCCAGATTTTAATATCGGTCTCGAACTTAAGCTAAAGCAGCGGGGCATAAAGACGGTGCATTATGTCAGCCCTTCGGTATGGGCTTGGCGACCGAAACGCATTTTCAAAATTGCCAAGGCGACGGATATGGTGTTGTCATTATTGCCTTTTGAAAAAGCGTTTTACGATAAACATCAAGTGCCGTGTACATTCGTGGGCCACACCTTAGCGGATGATATTCCACTTATTAGTGATAAACTTGAGGCTCGCAGGGCCTTGGGCTTAGATCTTAATGCCGAGTATCTGGCTGTTTTACCCGGTTCTCGTGGCGGCGAGCTTAAACAGTTAGCCGAGCCTTTCGTTCGTGCGGCTAAGCTAATCAAGCAGCAATATCCGGACATTCGTTTCGTGACACCGGTTGTGAATGCTAAGCGTCGAGCTCAGTTTGAAGAGGCGCTTAAAACATATGCCCCAGATCTTGAAATCCATATCCTGGAAGGACACTCGAGAGAGGTGATGGCCGCCAGTGACTGTATCTTGTTGGCGTCGGGGACTGCAACGCTGGAAGCCATGCTAGTCAAAAGGCCCATGGTTGTCGCTTATCGTGTTAGCCCTATCACTTATCGCATTGCCAAGTCCTTGATGCTGATTGACAAGTTTTCTCTACCTAACCTGCTTGCCGGAGAGGATTTGGTGACTGAGCTCATTCAAGAAGACTGTACTCCTGAGCTGATTGCAGCCGCGGTGTCTGAAACATTGGACGGGGATTTCACTCCACTTAAGAATAAATTTCTCGAACTCCATACACAGTTGAGGTGTAATGCCAGCGCTCGCGCCGCAGAAGCTGTGGTTAAGCTCATCTCTCATTAGTGTATTTTTCAGTTTTAGCTCTCAGTTAACAGGTATTAAGCATGGCAATATTTAAAGGTATTACTCCCGAGCAGATTGACAGTTTGGCTGTGGGATTATACGCCGGTGTCGACGAGGTTGGTCGTGGGCCCTTGGTTGGCAATGTAGTGACAGCTGCGGTGATTTTGGATCCTAACAATCCTATCCTAGGGCTTAATGATTCTAAGAAGTTGAGCGAGAAGAAACGTGAGGCTCTGTTCACCGAGATCCATGAGAAGGCTTTGTCTATTAGTGTGGGTCATGCTTCGCCGGAAGAGATTGATGAGCTTAATATTTTGCATGCCACCATGTTAGCCATGCAAAGGGCTGTTGCCGGGTTAGAGATTAAACCTGTGAAAGTGTTAGTCGATGGCAACCGGACCCCCATTTTTCATCATGGCGACAACACAGAACTTGCCATAGAGGCTCATGCAATAGTGAAAGGCGATGGTCTGATTGCTGGTATCAGTGCGGCCTCAATCATAGCTAAGGTTATCCGTGACAGAGAGATGGAATTGCTCGATATGGAACATCCTCAATATGGATTCGCCAAACATAAAGGCTATCCAACTAAGGCCCATTTTCAAGCCTTAGAGCAACATGGTGTGCTAGCAGAACATAGAAAAAGCTTCCGCCCAGTGAGAGAAAGGTTAGCAAAGGAACTGGAAACTAGTATCTAGGAACACATTTTGCTGCTCTAACCAATCACTCTGGCTTGGTTTGTTTGAGTCTGTTAATCTTTCTCAGGCTTTCACCTTCCCTTTTTTACTAATTTTTTTACTAATGTAAGTACTCAAAAATATGTCTGATCCCAGTTTTGTGCATCTACGCGTTCACAGCGATTATTCCATGTCTGATGGCCTGGCCAAAGTGAAGCCTATCTTAGCTAAGGTGACAGAACTTGGCATGCCAGCAGTCGCGTTAACCGATCAGACCAACCTATGTGGGCTAGTTAAATTTTATGGTGCCTGCCATGGTGCGGGTGTTAAGCCCATCATAGGTGCCGATTTTTGGGTAAGAGTTCCCGGGTTCGATAAAGATTTATGTTCGGTCACTGTGATAGCCATGGATAATGACGGATATTTGAATTTAACTTTATTAATCAGTGACGCTTACCTGAGGGGTCATATAAACGATAGGGCTGTTATCGATCAAGAGTGGCTGATTAAATACAGTAATGGATTACTACTACTCTCGGGCGGACGTCATGGAGATGTCGGTAGGGCGCTGTTAAAGGGTAATAAGCCGCAAGTCGATTCATTAGTCGAATTTTATCAGACTCATTTTCCCGATCGTTACTATCTGGAACTTTTACGTACTGGCCGACCCGATGAGGAGACTTATCTTCATCTGGCTGTGGAGCTGGCACAAGAGAAAGGTTTGCCTGTGGTGGCAACCAATCAGGTGGTGTTTAATAGTCCAGAATTCTTCGATGCCCATGAGATCCGTGTCGCTATTTCAGACGGTTTCACTTTAGCCGACCCACGTCGTCCGAAGAAATACAGTGATCAACAGTATTTTAAGAGCAGCGAAGAGATGTGTGCGCTGTTTGAAGACATTCCCGAAGCCATTGCCAACACAGTAGAGATAGCCAAGCGCTGTAGTGTGACAGTGCGTTTGGGTGAGTATTTTCTGCCTAACTTCCCAACGGGTGAACTAAGCATCGAAGATTTCCTGGTGAAGGTGTCGGAAGATGGCTTGGAGAATCGCTTAGAATTTCTATTTCCCGATCCAGAGGTCAGGGCACAGAAGCGTCCTGCATACGATGAACGTCTGGATATAGAACTTAAGGTGATTAACCAGATGGGCTTCCCTGGCTACTTTCTCATCGTGATGGAATTTATTCAGTGGGGAAAAGATCAGGATATTCCAATCGGTCCGGGTCGTGGATCTGGAGCAGGGTCCTTAGTGGCCTATGCCCTCAAGATCACCGATCTCGACCCGCTGGAATATGAACTCCTGTTCGAGCGTTTCCTCAACCCAGAACGTGTTTCTATGCCGGATTTCGATATCGATTTCTGCATGGACAGACGAGATGAAGTTATCGACCATGTAGCCGAGCTCTATGGCCGTGATGCTGTTTCTCAGATCATCACCTTCGGTACCATGGCTGCTAAGGCCGTTATACGAGATGTGGGCCGAGTATTGGGCCATCCCTATGGCTTTGTTGACCGTATCTCTAAGATGGTGCCAGCCGAGCCTGGTATGACTCTGGCTAAAGCCTTCGAAGTAGAGCCTGCTCTACAGGAGTCTTACGATGGTGATGAGGAAGTAAAAGATCTTATCGACATGTGTCGAATATTAGAAGGTGTCACGCGTAACGCGGGTAAGCATGCGGGGGGCGTGGTGATATCGCCGACCAAAATTACCGATTTTGCTCCCATCTACTGTGACTCCGAAGGGAAAAACCCGGTTACTCAATTCGATAAGAATGATGTTGAGACTGCGGGCCTGGTCAAGTTTGACTTCTTGGGACTGAGAACCTTGACCATCATCGACTGGGCATTGCAGATGATCAATCCCAAACGTAAGGCGTTGGGTAAAGAGCCTGTGCGTATCGAGTCGATACCCCTGGATGATAAAAAGAGTTTCAAGCTGCTACAGCGTTACGAGACTACGGCGGTATTCCAGTTGGAATCTCGTGGTATGAAAGATTTGATCAAGCGTCTGCAACCGGATAGCTTCGAAGATATGATTGCTCTGGTGGCCTTGTTCCGTCCGGGTCCACTTCAGTCCGGCATGGTAGATAACTTTATTGAACGTAAGCACGGTCGAGAAGAAGTCTCTTTTCCCGATGCCGAGTATCAACATGAGTCTCTCAAGTGGGTACTCGAACCCACCTACGGCATTATTCTCTATCAAGAGCAGGTGATGCAGATAGCCCAGGTGCTCGCGGGCTACTCACTTGGTGGCGCGGATATGCTGCGTCGAGCCATGGGTAAGAAGAAACCCGAAGAGATGGCCAAGCAGCGTGGTACCTTCGAAGAGGGCGCCATCAATAATGGTATCGACGGCGAACTGTCGATGAAAATTTTCGATCTGGTGGAGAAATTTGCCGGTTACGGATTTAACAAGTCTCACTCGGCAGCCTATGCACTGGTTTCCTATCAGACACTCTGGCTAAAGACCCATTATCCGGCCGAGTTTATGGCGGCGGTAATGTCTGCCGATATGGATAATACCGATAAGATAGTCATCTTGGTGGATGAATGTGAACGTATGGGTCAACCTCTGTTGCCACCGGATGTTAACAAGGGTTTGCTAAAATTCAATGTCGATGAAGAGGGCAAGATTGTCTACGGTATCGGCGCCATCAAGGGAGTGGGTGATGGCCCAGTTGAGTCGATACTGGCCGCGCGTAAGGATGGTCCTTTCAAAGATCTGTTCGATTTCTGTGCGCGGGTAGACCTTAAAAAGTTAAATAAGCGCATCATGGAAAAACTTATCTGCGCCGGAGCCTTGGATAGCTTAGGGCCTCATCGCGCCGCCATGATGGCGACTTTACCCGCAGCCGTACGCGCCGCGGATCAAAATGCCAAGGCTGAGGCCATCGGCCAGCATGATATGTTTGGTTTGCTCAATAGCGATACCGAAGATATCAAGCAACAATTTGTGCAGTGTACTCCTTGGCCCGATAAGATCTGGCTTGAGGGGGAGCGTGAAACCTTAGGTCTTTACCTCACAGGTCACCCGATAAATCAGTATCTCAAAGAGCTGAAGCATTACACATCGGGTCGACTCAAGGATGTACATCCAACAGAGCGTGGCAAGACAATGAAAGCCGCCGGCCTGGTTATTGCGACGCGAGTGATGATGACCAAGCGTGGGTCTAAGATGGGGCTAGTGACTCTGGACGATAAGAGTGCTCGCCTGGAGGTGATGCTATTTACCGAGGCATTTGAGAAGTTTAACCACCTACTGGAAAAAGATCGCATCTTGATTATCGAAGGTGAGGTCAGTTTCGATGATTTCTCCGGTGGCAATCGTATGACTGCCCGAAACATCATAGATATGGGAGAGGCGCGTAATCATTTCGCCAGTGCCCTAGAGGTTGATATCGACAGTGACTCAATTGATGAAACTTGGTTAGATAGTTTCAAGCAAGTGGTGGAGCCGTGGAAAAAGGGCTCAGTACCCATCATAGTCAATTATGCCCAACCACAGGCTAAGGCGCAGCTTAAGCTAGGGGATAACTGGAGAGTGAATCCGACAGATGAGCTCATGCTGGCGCTGGAAACCTTAACCGGAGCTGGCAAGGTGAGGATCTTGTTCTAAATGTCCCTAGATAGGATAAAAAACGACTTAGATGTCGCCAATTTAATTGCTGATAGTGTTGAGTCCTCAGGGATTAAGCCCGGGGCTAAGTTAGTCCTAGCTTACAGTGGCGGCGTTGATTCCGAGCTGTTAGCACTAGGCTTGTCTGAGTTTGCTCGTCAGCACCATGAGTACCGTTACTTGCTGGTTCACGTTCATCATGGCTTGAGTGATAATGCCGATGCTTGGGTTGGTCATTGTGAGTCTAGAGCCACTGTTTATGGACTCCCTATCAGCATCAAACGCGTGGTGGTGGATACAGGTCCGCGTAAGAGCGTCGAGGCCGAAGCGAGAAACGCACGTTATAATGCGATTAAATCTCAGATGGCACCTGGAGATGCCTTATTGACCGCACACCACCTGGATGATCAGCTCGAAACTGTGCTACTGGCATTAAAGCGAGGCCTAGGCCCCAAAGGGCTATCGGCTATGGGAAGTTCTCAGGTATTTGGCAAAGATAAGCAACTAATTAGACCTCTTTTATCTATTAGTCGTGAGCAGATTGAGGCGAAAGCCAGCGCTGTTGGACTTGTTCACATTAACGATGAAAGTAATAGTGATGACAAGTATGACCGAAACTTTTTACGCTTAGAGATCATCCCAAGACTCAAAGCCCGTTGGGGCGCCATAGCGACCACTGCGAGTCGTAGTGCATTGTTATGCGCTCAGCAGCAAGCAGTTATCGATGATGAGGTGAGTGAACGCTTACCCGCTTTTATCTCATTCAGTCAGGGGCGTTATTCACTCGACTTAGGGCTTCTCGGGTTGCAGAGTGACAACTGGCAATCATTGCTCTTCAGAGGATTTATAGAGCAGCTTGGTTTTGCTCCACCATCCCAGACTCAATTAGCCCAATCATTGTCTCAATTACTGACGGCAAGACAAGATGCCAAGGTCGAACTTAGACTGGGAGACTTGTTGATTAGGCGCTATCAGGGGCGTGCTTATCTTGGATCGGTAATAGATGAAAAATGTGAGTTACCGCTTCACAAATGTATTGAGGTCGATGGCAGCAGTTTATTAGATCAAGGTGCAGAGGTTAGTCTCTCCCTATCAAAGCATAAAAGGCTTTCGATAACTAAGCAGAACAGTTCAGATAGAGTGCGTCTTCCTGATAGTACCCAGCTTGTTAGCATACGTTTTTCGGTGAAGGGAAGTACCCGATGTCATCCTGTGAATAGGGCCAAAGCTAGAGAGCTGAAAAAATTATGGCAGGAGTATGGTATTCCCCCATGGGAAAGAGAAAGAGTGCCCTGTATTTTTTACGACGAGCAACTGGTGTGCGTCGTGGGTTATTGGATAGAAACCAGATTCTTGTGTGAACAAGATGAACTTGGACTCGTGTTCACTTCACATCAGGTTTAATACATACATTACCAATGGTATTAGCTAAGTCTAGCTTCATTATTGGCTTAAGCATTCCGCATCTTTTTCATTATCGAATTAACTCAAGTCGGCTCTATAACATTTAGGGCCAGTGGCTTTAGCTCTAGCTCTGTTCAGTTATTTATTGGCTAAGGGTTCTACATCTGTTTCATTACAGAATTAACTCAAGTCAGCTCTATAACATCTTCGGCCGGCGGCTTTCGCTCTGTTCAGTTATTTATTGGCTAAGGGTTCTACGTCTGTTTCATTACAGAATTAACTCAAGTCAGCTCTATAACATCTTCGGCCAGCGGCTTTAGCTCTGTGCAGTTATTTATTGGCTAAGGGTTCTACATCTGTTTCATTATCGAATTAACTCAAGTCAGCTCTATAACATCTTCGGCCGGCAGCTTTAGCTCTGTTCAGTTATTTGTTGGTTAAGGGTTCTACATCTGTTTCATTACAGAATTAACTCAAGTCAGCTCTATAACATCTTCGGCCGGCAGCTTTCGCTCTGTTCAGTTATTTATTGGTTAAGGGTTCTACATCTGTTTCATTACAGCATTAACTCAAGTCAGCTCTATAACATCTTCGGCCAGCGGCTTTCGCTCTGTTCAGTTATTTATTGGTTAAGGGTTCTACATCTGTTTCATTACAGAATTAACTCAAGTCAGCTCTATAACATCTTCGGCCGGCAGCTTTCGCTCTATATAGCGCTTTATCGGCTCTCTCATACAATGAACAGGCAGTTTCATCACTCTTCCATTGGGAGAAACCTAGGCTGGCTTGCACTTGATGTTTCTCAAACAGTGGCAATCCAGACATGGCTTGCAATACTCGCCTACATAAAATTTCGGCAGCTGCCAGATCGCCGCGAACCACGACAACAAATTCATCACCACCCACACGAAATGCCTGATCTGTATTTCGGATGGCTTTAGTGAGCAGCTGGCCAAACTCTGAAAGTACAGTGTCGCCAAAATGATGTCCGTGTACATCATTTAGCATCTTAAAATTATCCAGATCTAAAATCACAATCGACAATGGATTATCGTGTCGCGTCGATGTTGCAATGGCTTTCTTAAGACTCTCTATATAGTAATGACGATTGCCCAGTCTAGTGAGTGAGTCATACATTGCCTGTTGCGACATTTCTTGAAATTGAGTGGCATTAAACAAGGGTAATATCACTAAGGTTTGCAGTAATTGTAATTGTTTTGCTTGTGAAGGCAGCAAAGGAGCGGCTAAGCTGTATTCGAGCTGCGCGGTATTACCTTGGTGTACCAATTGCTGCTTGATGGAAAGCCCTTGGTGTCGGCCCCAAGTAAACTGGTATTTGTTATATCTCAACTTTATACCAAGGATAGGCAAGTGTTGACCCATGATCTTGCCGAAACAGGCAAAGACTGTCCTAGGATCTAAACTTTCATGTAGCTGCTGAATGATCTGTACCAGATCTGGCTCCCGACTCTGAGAGTCGAGTAATTCAGGCAGATATCTTGTTTCATCAGAATAAAAGTCTGCCGCTAGTCCTAAGTTCATCATGAGTGCTCCATCAATACCTGTACTGCTGAGGTTAATTCACCTCGCTCATGTAATATTACTAGCAAAAACCATGCCTAAAATAATGTTAATTAAATTTGTCTTTATTTGTCATTCAGTTAATCTTTCAGTATTAGTGAAATAAAACCCATGCCAGTTTTTTGACTCGGAGTTTGAATTTAGAATGGAACACAGTTTTCTTATCCAGGTTCTGTCGATGCTTGTCATCGCTATCATCTCAATAGCCTTACTTAAGCGGGTAGGCTTACCCGCTATTTTGGCGTATCTGGTTACTGGGGTGATCAGTGGTCCTTCAGGTTTCAATTGGTTTAGCCAGCATCAGATGCAATCGGTGGCGGAGCTAGGTGTCGTCTTGCTGATGTTTAGTCTGGGCTTAGAGTTCTCACTGCCAAGACTCTGGGCCATGAGACGTACGGTATTTGGACTCGGTAGTGCTCAAGTTGTGGTGACTACCTTGTTGGCTGGCAGTATTTCCTTACTCAGTTCCCTGAGCCTGGTGGAGTCATTGGTTGTGGGCTCGGCAATTGCGCTCTCGTCGACTGCCATAGTGCTTAAGCTACTCAACGAGCAAGGTTGGCTCAGGCGCCGCCATGGTGAGTTGTCTGTCAGTGTGCTGTTATTTCAAGACCTAGCAGTTGTTCCCTTGTTAATCTTGCTGCCTCTACTCGCTTCTGGCGGTGAGACCTTATCGCTACAAGGGATAGGTTATGCTCTGGCTGAAGGGGTATTAGCCTTTATCGCCCTGATGGCGTTCGGTAAGTGGGGCTTACCCAGATTATTCGATGAGGTGGCTCGCTCACGATCAAATGAACTGTTTATGCTATCGACGCTAGTGGTGGCCTTACTGACAGGTGCATTAACCCAATGGCTTGGCTTATCTATGGCCCTAGGCGCATTTATGGCGGGTATGTTGTTAGGAGAAAGCCAATATAAGCGGCAGTTAGAAGCTGATATTCGTCCTTTTAGGGACCTCTTGATGGGCTTGTTCTTCATCTCTATCGGCATGTTGATCGATTTCTCCTTGGTACTCCAGTTCTGGTGGCAAATTTTAATTATTTTGATCGCCGTGATACTGGGTAAAGCCCTAGTGGTATTTGCCTTACTCAGGCTGGCGAAAGAGTCATTTAGGATCTCGGTCGCTACGGCTTTGAGTCTGGCTCAGGTGGGTGAATTTAGTTTTGTGGTTCTGGCACTGGCAGTGAACTATGAACTGCTTGATATTGAGCTCAGTACTAAACTGGTTATGGTGGCGGTATTATCTATGGCCATAGCCCCCTGGCTGGTGCGCCATAGTCTTGATATCGCTCGCAGGCTGCAGGGGATTAAGTCTAAGGGAGAGACAAGCTTAGCCATAGAACCCAAAATTGAGCATCAAAATGATCTGGTATTGATCTTAGGTTATGGCCGAGTTGGACAGACAATCGCCCGCTTTATGAAGACAGAGGCTGTGCCCTTCTTAGTGCTCGACTTAGATCCGACTCGAGTATCTGAAGCGCGTAAGGCCGGTGAACCTGTGTATTTTGGCGATGTGTGTAAAAGGAGCATACTCAAACAGGCCAAAATCAGGGAGGCTAAGTTAATCGTATTGACCTTCAGCAGCAGCCGAATCCTGGAAGAGGTGTTGCCTCTTTGTCGTCAACTGGCACCCGAGGCTAAAATTTTAGTGCGCACCCGCGACGACTCTGGCATGGAAGAGCTCGAAAAAGCGGGGGCCAGTCAGGTTATCCCAGAAACATTAGAGGGCAGCTTAATGTTGGTCTCTCAGGTCTTATATCAGTGCGGCGTGCCGCTTACTCGCATATTGAAGCGTTTAGAGTATGAGCGTCGTAACCATTACAAGTATCTTCATGGCTTCTTCTCTGGCTCCGAGACTGACTTCACCCTAGAGCACCTTCACGCAGTGGCTCTGCCTAAGGGGGCCAATGCTATAGGTATGACTCTGGCTGAAATTCCTTGGGAGAAGCTCAGAGTAGAACTCAGGGCTGTGAGGCGCAACGGGGCTGAAGTAGAGAGTCCAGCACTCGATTGGAGCATACGCTCAGGGGATACCTTGATTCTTCTGGGTAAGCCCAGACGGATCGAGAAAGCCGAAATTTATCTACTGCAAGGCTAAATTGAAAAGAATGTGGCAGCTTTTAGTGTCTCAGGCCAAGTGCTCTTGCATCTTAAAGCGTGATTAAACCGGAGAAGCTTTCATGTTTCACTATTTCATCTTGGTACTGCTGGCTCCCTTGTTCTTTATACAGGGGCGCCATGTACGAAATGTGACTCAAGTACTGCCAGAAGCATCCGGTGGGCGCAGTGGTTGTCTCGGCGACGGCACACCATTAAGGCTGCTGGTTATTGGCGATTCGGCGGCTGCCGGGGTTGGGGTTGAGACTCAAGATGAGGCGCTCTGTGGTCGTTTAACCAATATATTGTCGAAACGGTTTCGGCTCGACTGGAGCCTCTTGGCGAAGTCAGGTTATAAAACTTTAGATTTGATCACCATACTCGAGTCGCTACCGGCAACAGAATATGATGTGGTGTTGATCTCCTTAGGCGTCAATGACCTGCTGAGTCCATTAAGCTCTTGGGGATGGCAGGGGCAGCAATTACAATTGGTCAAATTATTGAAATCCAAATTTTTAGTTAAACATATTCTACTTACCAGTGTGCCTCCTATGGGGGCCTTCCCTGCATTTCCTCAACCTCTGAGTTGGTTCTTGGGTCAAAGGGCTAAGGAGTTCAATCGTAAACTTGCCACTCTTATCTCTGATGACACGCACTGTGAGCTTATCAATATACCTTTGGCTCCAAGTGTATCTGATATGGCTTGTGATGGTTTTCATCCCGGGACTAAGATATATAAGCTGTGGGGAGATGTGGCTGCCGATATTATCCATAGGCGCACCCCATAAAAGGCGCAAATGAAAGATGCTTAATATGTGTGGTGTATCGCTATTTGGGCTTAAAAAATTGCAATTTTAATTAGACTATTTATCATGCAGGCTTTCGTGATCATCATCATTTTATCACCAGTCTAAGGTCTAGCATGCGTTTCAAAATATCATGGGTTTGTATCTCTTTATTAGTACTCACATTGTTCTCGGGTATATCGAATGTATATGCCGCAAAGAACAGCCGAGTGCAGTCGGATATCATAGAGTTTGCCAGGCAATTTAAAGGCGTGACTTATCAGTGGGGCGGAGCTTCACCGAAAGGATTCGATTGTTCTGGTTATCTACAATATGTTTATAATCATTATTCCATCGCTATCCCTCGAACAACCAGCCAGTATCCAAAGCTATTTGGTCATAAGGTCTCCATCAAGCAGGCTAAGGTGGGAGACTTGATCGTGTTTACCGGTACCAACCCTAGGATAAAAAAACCTGGCCATGCGGGGATCATCACAGGGGTGGGTGAGCACACGTTAACCTTCTTACATAGCTCCTCTTCGAAAAAACATTTTGGTGTGACAGAGACTGACTACTACAAAAGTGGTTACCCAAAGCGATTCTTGGCTGTGATTAGTATGCCTGGCCTTAATTAATTTATGCTGGGTAGCGCTATGACAGCTATCTCTTAGATATGTCTTAAATACCTCTAGTTGCAATGAATAACCCTTATTGGCTTATCTCAAAAAAGTCACGAAGCTCATCTATCTGACACATGGCATCTTGATAACCTAAGTCAATAAGGGCGCTGCAGTAGGACTGTTCGAATAGTAGGTAGGAGACAATACTCGAGTCGGTATCTTGTTTTATGCCGATAGGCCTGAGCATAGCTTTTACTGCCATGGGCATTTCCTTATAGTAATAGGATGCCAGCTGGCTCAAGTCTTCACTCGGCTTGATGACTAAAGTTTCTATCTTGGTCAGGGGCAGCGACTCTCTCTTCTCCTTAGGGATCAACTCGAGTGTGGCGTTGATCCTCTCTAAACGCTCTAAATCACTATTTAACGTATCTGAGAAGATGGTATCGAGCAGATGACCGGTAATCGTCGCTGCCTTAGGATGATGGGCTAACTCCTGGGGCTGCTGCTTGTGGGGGCTCTCTAAGTTTATCACCAAGATTTTTTTGGCCCCAAGATGAATTGGGCTGCTCAAGGGCGCGAGTTGATGCACTGAACCGTCGCCGTAATAGCCCTGGTTGAGCTTAATCGATGGAAAGATAAGTGGGATAGCCGAACTGGCGAGCAGATGGTCTGTGTTGAGCTGAGTGCGTTGGCCACTACGCCTGTCCCTATGCCAGTCTGCAATATCATGACTCCCCTGGAAGAAGGTGACCGATCTAGATGTGTTATAACAAGAGACGTCTATGCTCAAGGCGCTTAGGGCACCGCTGGCTATATTTCTGTCGATGCGAACGAAATTAATAAGCTGATTGAGCATGTCTCGTAGAGGGTCGCTGTTAAACAGGCTGCCCGCATTGGTGTTGATCCTGTCATCTTGCAGGCTCATAAGAAGCATCTTACACAAGTGTCCCAGAATCCCCCTGGCCGAAGACTTATATATTTTATCGGTGCGGAAATTACGCCATACCCATTCGAGTTTTCGCACCCCCAGATGAAAGCATGATGCATGGGTGGCGATAGAGGTGCCATTGATGGCCCCGGCTGAGGTGCCGCAGATTATCTTGAAGGGGATACCGTGATTACGCGGGTAAAATTGTACTATGGCCTTGAGCACACCTACCTGATATGCCGCCCTCGCGCCGCCGCCGCCGAGCACAATCGCTATTTTTTCTGGCAAATGATTCTCCATTAATGAGTCACTGCTTTAATTAAAGACTCTAATGTGGAATAAAATCAAGCAGATTAATGGATTATAATTACTCGACAGGTTTCTAAGAACCGTCCATAAAAAAACGCGCCCTCCGATGGAGTGCGCGTCTGGTGTCGATAATAAGTCAAGCTAGCGGTTTAATTGCTGGCTATTACTCTGCAGATTTAAGGAAGTCGAGCAGTTGATCGAATGGGATCTCCTGCTTCTCTCCAGTGCGGCGGTTCTTATATTCGAACACGCCATTATCGATATTGCGATCGCCGATAACGACAACATGTGGCAGACCCACAAGTTCCATGTCGGCAAACATCACGCCTGGACGCTCTTTACGATCGTCAAACAAGACTTCGATGCCCGCATCATTCAGATCTTGATACAGCTTCTCGGCAATATCTTTAACACGATGAGACTTATGCATGTTCATCGGCAAGATACCTACGGTGAACGGCGCAATGGCTTTTGGCCAGATGATGCCGCGATCGTCATGGTTCTGCTCAATTGCTGCAGCCACTATACGGCTCACACCCACACCATAACAACCCATAAGAAGGGTCTTAGACTTACCATTTTGATCCAGTACATTGGCATGCATAGATTCAGAGTAGTTAGTCCCTAGCTGGAAGATATGACCCACTTCGATACCGCGAAGCAGGGCGATAGTGCCTTTGCCACAAGGGCTTGGCTCACCTTCGATGATGTTACGCAGATCGGCAGCTTCCGCCTGAGGCAGATCGCGCTCCCAGTTGATACCGAAATAATGCTTGTTGTCTTGGTTAGCACCGGCGCCAAAATCACTCATCACATTAACGCTGTGATCGATATACACAGGAATATTCAGGCCAACAGGGCCAATAGAACCAGGTCCTGTACCAATCGCCTTGCGGATATCGGCTTCATCGGCAAATTCAAATGGAGCCAGTACGGCTTCAATCTTCTCAGCCTTAACTTCGTTGAGATCATGGTCGCCACGAACCACGATAGCTACTAAAGGTGCTTCTTCAGTTGCGCCCTTAACTATCAAGGTCTTCACTGTCTTCTCGATGGCAATATCGTGTTGCTCGACGAGTTCAGCTATTGTCTTAGCATTAGGCGTATCGACCAGAGTCATCTCTTGGGTCGCTGCTCCACGAGTATCCGTAGGCATAGGTGCTTCTGCTTTTTCGATATTCGCGGCGTAATCGCTCTCGGTAGAGTAAGCAATCAAATCTTCACCGCTATCGGCCAAGACGTGGAACTCATGAGACATGCTGCCACCGATAGAGCCTGTGTCAGCTAAAACTGGGCGGAAAGACAGGCCCATACGCTCGAATATGTTGTTATAAGCCTGGAACATAGCATCGTAAGTGACATCCATAGACTCTTGATCAAGATGGAAAGAGTAGGCATCTTTCATCAAGAATTCACGAGAACGCATCACACCGAAGCGAGGACGAACCTCATCACGGAACTTGGTCTGGATCTGATATAGGGTCAGAGGTAGCTGCTTATAGGAGTTGATCTCTTTACGTATGATGTCGGTGATGACTTCTTCGTGGGTCGGGCCCAATACGAAGTCACGGTTGTGACGATCTTGGAAGCGCAGCAGCTCGGGGCCAAATTTTTCCCAACGACCCGTCTCAATCCAAAGGTCTGCCGGCTGAACCATAGGCATTAAGATCTCTACTGCACCTGCCTTGTTCATCTCTTCGCGGACGATAGCCTCTACCTTACGTAGAACTCTAAGTCCCGTTGGTAACCAGCTGTATAGCCCAGAAGCGTTACGGCGAACCATGCCCGCACGTAACATTAATTGATGACTGACCACCTCTGCATCTGCAGGGGTCTCTTTTTGTGTTGAAAGCAGGTACTTGCTTACGCGCATTACCGATATCCAGTTCAGAAATAAATAGGTCGACATTTTATCATCTGTGGGGTTTCTGTCTACCAAGTAATTGGCCCTTCTAATGAAGGGCTATTACATTTCGTTTGGATTGTGGGTATTGATATGTGTGTTTGGAGTTTTTAGCTTCATTGTTATCTATCACCTGCGGTGAGCTTATGTGCAAATAATCTCTCGGCACGCTGTGAACCCCTCCCTGGGCGCTCTGCGATTTCATCCCTGAAATCGAAGACCTCGTGCTCATTTACACCTATAAATCAGATTCTTCGATTTAGCTTTGTTGGGGATTATGTGCACTCTTTATTTTGAGAAGCAGGATGCTAAACTGGCTTTTAGGTAAGGATATCCTGTGGGCTTAGCCGAAAAATGCATGGAACATTTTTGGCCTTGTTTTGGAAGCTCGCAGCCACAGCCGTTTATCTTCTCTTCGATTTGAGTTTTGTAAGTCGCTTAAATTCTAGTTTGTAACTCGTTTCTGCCCCAAAGTGAACTGGCTTCGAATGAAGCTGGATGACATTTTTGTTGTGGTTTCATTTGGCTGGTTTGGTATTTGGTTGTGTGGTGATAACTTTTAGCTTCATTGTTATCTATCACCTGCGGTGAGCATATGTGCAAATAATCTCTCGGCACGCTGTGAACCCTTCCCTGGGCGCTCTGCGATTTCATCCCTGAAATCGAAGACCTCGTGCTCATTTATACCTATAAATCAGCTTCTTCGATTTAGCTTTGTTGGGGATGATGTGCACTCTTTATTTTGAGAAGCAGGATGCTGAACTGGCTTTTAGGTAAGGATACCCTGTGGGCTTTGCCGAAAAATGCATGGAACATTTTTGGCCTTGTTTTGGAAGCTCGCAGCCGTATCTGCACTCGTTGGGCTACAAGATAGTTTGACTTTAATTGCTATGAGTATTTTATATTTTCTCGCCATAGGCTAGCTTATACCGATTGGTATTACAGGCGATTAGGTTTATTACGCTATTGGTAAATCATCAGGATTAAGTAGTGAGGTTAGTTATGGAACAAATAGTGTTGGAAACTGAGAGACTCATCTTACGTCCGTTTAAATCATCTGATGCCGAGCAAGTTGCCCATTTGGCTGGAGACCCTAAGGTTTCAGGCCCAACCCTGAATATTCCATATCCTTATACCTTAGATATGGCTAGAGGCTGGATATCAAGCCATGCTCCAAGGTGGTTGGAAGGCTCTGGATTAATTTATGCCGTCACGGGGAAAGATACTGGTCGATTATTGGGCACGGTAAGTCTGGTGCAAATTAGCGGAAGAAAAGCCGAACTCGGCTATTGGTTTGGCGTGCCTTTCTGGGGAAGCGGCTACTGCTCAGAAGCTGTTGCTGCGCTGATAGATTTTTCTTTTGGTAAGCTAGGCATCACTCTCCTCAATGCCGAGCATTTAGCAAGTAACCCAGCTTCTGGAAGAGTCATGGCCAAAAACGGTATGAAGCTGTTGGCTTGTATCGATAGGGAGAGCCGAGACGGCTTGCTGTCTAAAGTGGAGACATATGAGCTCAAATGCCCATAAAATAAGTGCTATCAGTGCCATCAGGCATGCTGCCTGTGTCAGGATAGCGATAGCTGCACCCAGATAAGTTATCCCTAGAATGCATCTCAAATTGAGAACGCATCAACAGATATATTAGCTAATATCTATTATCCATTGATTATGTTGAATTAAATCTCTGGCACGTAAAGTGCTTTGTACTAGAAGTGAGTGTCTGAAAAACATATCTTTAAGTACTTAGACTATTCGGCTGGAGATCTTTGGTATGGAAGCTGGGCAAAATTTAAACTCAGATAATGCCGATGATCACATCAGTTACCTTGGCTATAACCCTACATTAGATGGCCTTAGAGGTATTGCTATACTGTTAGTTTTATTTCATCACCTATGGCCTTGGGAATGGAGTACCTCACTAACAACGATAATTACCAGGACAAGTCATATAAGTTGGATTGGGGTCGATTTATTTTTTGTGTTAAGCGGTTTTCTTATCACGGGCATTCTTTTGGAGACTCGCCATCGAAGGCATTACTTTCGTAATTTTATAATAAGGAGATCACTGAGGATATTTCCGCTCTACTATTTATTCCTCTTGATATGTTTCCTTGTTATTCCCTACATCTTGAATGATATGAACTTAAAAGAAGTATCACTGGATCAGGCTGGTAAGGATATATTTTGGTATATATTTTACGGTTCTAATTATATATGGATGTTGAATGAACCGCTTATTATCGATGTTATTGGCATGGATGAACTTAGGCTAGCAGACAAACCACCGGAGTTTTTGGGGCTAGTCTGGAGTCTGGCAGTTGAGGAGCAATTTTACCTGGTTTGGCCCTTGGTTGTGTTTGTATTTTGGAAAAGATTACAGGGCTCAATTATTGGCATTATCTTATGTATTGTGCTGTTAAGGCTGTTGCTGGTGAGCACCTTAGATAACTGGGTTGATGCGACTTATATGGCTTCCATATGCCGGGTTGATAGTTTAATGATCGGAGCCGGGCTTGCGGTCTACGCTAGATCAACAGCATTTAGACCTGAGGTTTGGGACCGTTTCGCATTCACAGGTCTTTGGCTGTGTTTGCCTGCAGTGATCATATTTCAACTGGTATTTCCTGGCCGGCATAATTCCATTTTTTCAGTGCTGGGATATAGTTTAATTGCACTGGGCTTTGCGGGGTTACTGGCTTCTGTATTGCGAAATCAAGACTCACCGCTAAAAATGCTTATCCAGTCCTCGATTTTTCGATGGTTTGGCAAGTACTCTTACGGCATCTACTTGTATCACATGCTTGTGTGGTTTTTAATGCAGAAATGGATAAATGCCGAGCTGAGGGCCGATGGAAGCCCTATCCATGGGGAGTTATTTAATCCCATTGGTGGGTCAATGCTGATAGATGCCCCGGTCAGAATGTTGCTAACGGCATCTATTTCAGTCGTTATGGCCTGGATCTCTTACCATTGTTATGAACGCCACTTCTTAAAACTAAAGCGCCTCTTCTGATAAAAGATAATTCAGTGACACACTGCCAAAGAAAATCCAGCCATATATGACTGGATTTTGTTTCATCAATAGACTTGAGGCTGTTAACTTTTACTCACTAGTGGGTAACTGCCACTGAAGAGAACGTGGCTTCATAAATGTCACTAGGGTTAGGCTCTGGTTTATCTTGTGGGTATAAATCCGCTTTGAACTATAGAGAATGCTGTTTGTAAGATTATTGGCCATATGGTCATGGCATTGGTATTTTCTTATATAACTCGGCGGCGGGCAGTAGATTGAAATCTAGCTATGGTTTTCACAACTCTATTTTAATGAGCCAGAACAGATGGCCAATGAATAGGTTAAATCTGTGTATCTCTATACCTTGTCTCTTCTATCTCCAATCACCTTAGCTGGATTGCCGGCAACGATGGCATAAGCGGGGACATCTTTAGTGACGGTGGCATTCATGCCGATCACGGCACAATCACCTATGGTAACGCCATCGACTATGGCGGCTTGAGCGCCTATCCACACATCCTTGCCTATGATCACGCCTTTAGACACTGAGTTTTGCTGATAGATAGGGGTATCTGGAGCCATGCCATGGTTGAAGGCATAGATGGTGACGTTATTGGCGATGCGGGTCTGAGAGCCGATAGTGATGCCAGCACTGCCACCATCGAAAGAGCAGCCATGGTTTATTGCTACCTCATTGCCCATGATTATTGGGCCATGGAGGAAACTGTCGGCGGCTATCATGCATAGATCACCGATAGTGATGCCTCGGTTTGGCTCGGCAAACAGGTTTGCCTCAGGGGCGATAAAGCAATTATCGCCTATGGTGACAGTCTCTAAGGCTATCAAATTCGCTTGTACTTGCAGCTGCCAAGGTTTGGCCCAAGTCAGTAACTTGGCTTTGAGATTGAAATAGAGCCAGGGCATGTAAGACATGCGTTTCTTATGCTGAGCTTGATAGTCGTCTTGTGTCATCAATGATGTGAACAGTTAAACACTGATCCCTGTCTTAATTTCTTGCACAATAATGGTGTTTTCATTATCACTATTACTTTCATTAGAATCTTCGATAACGCGCCAGAGAATATCTAAATCATAAAGAGCGACTTGATAGATCTTAGGGTCGGCCTTAGCTTTCTTATAGGCGGGGCGAGGATCTTGGGCAAGAACACCTATGATGAGTTCTTCGAGGTGCTGATATTGCTCGAGTCCTTCATAGCTTGCTAGTTGCTGCTTAGCACTCTGACTAAATTCTACCTTGGCAAGTTCTGGTGCTTCGTGGGCGATACCGCCTAATGCTTCAGGAACCGAATCGGAGAAGGGAATATAGGGTTTGATATCTATGATGGGCGTGCCATCGAGGAGATCCATTCCCGATATTTCTAAAGCCAGATAACCTTTGCGCTGGTGGACTTTATGTAGTTTAACCACTGACTGACCTAAACCGTTGGGGCGGAAGGTGGATCGAGTCGCGAACACCCCCATTTTTTCGTTGCCACCTAAGCGGGGAGGGCGAACCGTGTTTTTCCATCCCTGGGCGAGATTCTCATGGAAGCAAAATATCAACCAAAGATGAGAGTATTGTTCCAAGCCTCTGACTGTATCGATATCATTGTAGGGGGCCTGAAGCTCGACAAAACCGCGGGCAGCGTTGACGAGTCCCGGTTGTCTGGGGATCCCAAATTTTTGTTTATAGGGCGTACGGCAGTACGCCACGGCTTGAATTTGACTACTAAAGCTCATTTATGACTACTTTAAAATGGAGGTTAAATATTTAACAAGATTACTGCTTATTAGCTTCTGGTGTTTTTATTGCCTGGCCGACACAGATGGCGTGACTGAAACAACCTTGATCTTGCTCTTTTAGCACTAGGCACTTCTTGATAATCAAACCGTTAGCCCCTTTATCAGCGGCAGCTCTGCGGGCGAGTGTGCGTGCTTCGCTTATAGAAGCCGGTGCATCATTGGCTTGTTCCTGACAGGTTCCGCCTTCGACTAGGCCTATGATCTCATAAGGAAGTTTAGGTGCTTTAACATTATCATAGAGGGTGACATCCGATGCCCTGAAATAATCGTCGATGGCCTCTCCGTTGAGGTTACTGTTAAATTGATATTCGCCGGCACAGGCGCTAAGCAGTAAAACTAGGGCAGAGATTAATAGGGTCTTCATTATTCAGGCCTGTTATTAAGAGTACTGTTTATGACGTACTCATATTTGTTATATTGGGATTCACTTCTCAGCACTTAATCAACATAGAGTAAGGTATGCAGCATTTAGCTAGAGAGTTAAGTATTGAAATAGCTTTGGCTTATAAAAAGGTTTGTTTTTATGAGCCAAGTATCGAGAGGAATTCTAGCGCTTTAGCTTCTTTTGATAAAGCGGTTGTTGACGATTATTGAGATATATCTCTAGGTCATCGATATAGCATTTTGCTTTATTGGTCTCCCAGGGGGCTAAAATATCGCCTTTAGACACTGTGCAAATTAACCTTTTAGCTTAGGGCTCGGCTCTATACTCTATATGGCATAAGACTAATACCTCTCAGAGCTGCTGTTTAGAGGGGCCATAAGTCTGGCCGTGTCCGCGGCCTGTGGATAATTACGGCTATTCCACTTCTATAATAACTGGTTTGAATAGTATTGCTTAGTTAGAGAGGAGGCTTCTCTATCGGGTTCTGGCGTTTCTGGTTATTTTAAAATATGACCCAATCTTGGTCAACAGAGGCCAAAAAGGCTTCAATCTATATAAGTGTTTGTTAATGTTGTACCGTGTCATGCTTATTTAATAAGCGTAGGACTCAGGTTGTGGTATAAAGATTCGTATCGAAAATAATCTATTCATTGTCAATCTTGACCATAGATGTGAATGGACTGCTTGATTCAAACAACTTGATTCAAACAACTGGGTTCAGCTCTTTACATGGCTGGCCTTCATTTTATTTATATCAATTGGCATCGGCGAATGTTTGTCTAATAACAGGCATAATCTCCATTGATAACTTGGATAAACTTGGATGATGTTTTGGGAAACCTTTATCGAATGTTAAGAAATCACCTGCCTGAACAGGGTACATAATATCGCCCATTGCTCATGAAACATGCCGTCTATATGACAAGATTGAATACTGTAAAACCCATTATTTGTCCAAATATTAGCATCATATTTATTTTGAGATAGCTAATTGAACCAAGATTTACATAATGGATTATCCATTAAATGAGTTTCAGCCTATAAGCTCTACTTCATATAGAGTAAGTATCACTTCATTTTTTTGATTTTTAAATCCGATGCTATAGTAGGTAAAAGGAATGATAAAGCCTGACTGGTAACATATTGATTCAGATCAATATCGAGTGAAATCATAGGTACTTAATTATTCTTAACAACTGCTAAATCATATTGTTTTAATCCGTGATCCGGCAATTACTACTGGGCATTATCATGGAACACTAGATTATTGTCTTGTCGATTATTTGGATTTATCAGTAGCTTGCCTGTTATCTCATGCTTACAGTTCTCTAATAGAAATAATGTCATTATGTATATTATGATGGCTTTAGACATAAGCAATTGAATGGCGATACATGGAATAGCTTATATTAATTGCAAATTAATTATCGAGTGCCGATAGTTATTGGTCATAGGGTAAACGTTAATTTTAAATACAAAAAAACCGGCATAAGCCGGTCTAATATACTACTTCTGTTTGATAGAAGTGGTTTAGATAAGGAAATCATCCATAGAACGACCCTGGTCTAGCTGACTTTTAAATACTGTTGGCATGCGGCCTTGGCCAGTCCAGTTGACTGCTTCACCATTCACGTCGATAGTATATTTAGCTGGACGTGGAGCACGCTTCTTAGGTGCAGGCTTAACCGTAGATGCACCTAGATCATCAATAGATAGTCCTACAGCTTCCATCTGTTTACGGATCTCATCTATCTTGGCATTTCTTTCTGCTGTAGCTTCTGCTTCAGCTTCGACTTGAGAGCTTCTTTCTGAGATAACTTTATCAAGTTTTACTGCCAGTTCTTGTAAATCTTCAATTGATAGTTCTTTAACTGCGGCTTTAAAACGGCGGCCATGAGTTAGTATTTCAAGAAAGTCGCTCATAATTATTTGGTCCATTTATATTAAGTTCATGATTAAATCATCAGACTTATAATAGGAATTATTAGAACAAGTTTCAAATGTTATTTTAAATTTGTTGGTTAATTATATATGGACTCATATTATATCCTATTTGTTTTTATTTTTTTTAGGTTAAAAATTACCATAAAAATAGATGTATCAAAAAAGATACAAACGGTCGTTTGAATCCCTGTTGACGTTAATGTTAACAGCACGTAAAGTGGTTCCACTTTGTGTAGGTGTTAACCTATACTCAAGCCTCTAATAAGACGTAAGAAGGAAGCCCTATGAAAGTATTGGTGCCTGTTAAGCGCGTTGTCGATGCTAATGTTAAAGTCAGAGTAAATGCTGACAATACCGATGTCGATACCGCTAACTTGAAAATGGCGATTAACCCTTTTTGTGAGATTGCCGTAGAAGAAGCCGTGCGCTTAAAAGAAGCTGGCGTGGTGTCTGAAATTGTAGTTGTTACAGTGGGGCCTAAGGCGGCACAAGAACAGCTACGTACGGCTATGGCTCTGGGAGCCGACCGTGGTATTCATATCGAAACTGAAGAGGCGTTAGTACCTTTATCTATTGCTAAGCTGCTTAATGCAGTTCAGGAAAAAGAACAGGCACAACTTATCATTTTAGGTAAGCAAACTATCGATGGTGATAATAATCAGACTGGGCAGATGTTGGCGGCATTGGCTAATATGCCTCAGGCGACATTTGCTTCAGAAGTTAAAGTCGAAGGGGATTGTCTTGCGGTGACACGTGAAGTCGACGGCGGCCTGCAGAGTATTTCTATTCCATTACCAGCGGTAGTGACGGTTGATTTGCGTTTAAATGTCCCTAGATACGCCAAGTTACCTAATATAATGAAAGCGAAGCGTAAGCCATTAGAGACCCTTGCTATTGATGATCTCGGCGTTAGCCTGAAGCAACATCAAACAGTATTGAAAGTGACTCCACCGGCTAAGCGTAAGGCAGGTGTTATGGTGGCGAGCGTTGCAGAACTGGCCGATAAGTTAAAGAATGAAGCGAAGGTGATCTAATGGCAATTTTAGTATTAGCAGAACATGATAATGCCAGCTTAAAGCTGGACACCGCCAAGGTTGTCGCTTGTGCTCAAGCCATAGGTGGAGATGTCGATGTCTTGATTGCCGGTGATGAATGCGCTGCAGTGGTAGATGCCGCCAAGCTACTTTCTGGAGTCAGACATGTTTTAGTTGCACAGTCGGCGCAATATGCCAACGGCTTCGCCGATAATGTGGCACAGCTTATTCTGGATCTTGCCGATGATTATGAACACATCCTGGCTGCAGCCACTAGCCAAGGTAAAGACACATTGCCACGGGTATCGGCGCTGCTCGATGTGGCTCAGTTATCGGAAGTGGTTGAAGTCGTGAGTTCTGATACCTTCGTTCGTCCAATATATGCAGGTAATGCATTAGCCACGGTTCAGAGCCATGATGCTAAGAAGGTACTAACCGTACGTACAAGTGCGTTCGATGCCGTAAGCAATGATGGTGCGGCAGATGTTGTCATTATAGATAAAGTATTCGATTCAGTGACTCAGTTTGTGTCTCAGAGCCTATCAAAATCTGAGCGACCCGAACTCGGTGCGGCTTCGGTCGTAGTCTCGGGTGGTCGTGGGTTAGGGAATGGTGAGAATTTCGCTATCTTAGAAAAGCTGGCAGATAAACTAGGCGGTGCACTGGGTGCTTCGCGAGCGGCAGTTGATGCAGGTTTCGTATCTAACGATCTGCAAGTGGGTCAAACCGGGAAGATAGTGGCGCCAGACTTATATATCGCTGTGGGTATTTCCGGTGCAATCCAGCATCTGGCTGGGATGAAAGATTCTAAAGTGATTGTTGCTATCAACAAGGATCCCGAAGCGCCTATCTTCCAGATTGCCGATTACGGTTTGGAAGCGGATCTGTTTGATGCGGTTCCTGAGCTAACGGATCTGCTCTAGATTGCTAACGAGATGCTGTTAAAGTGTAAAATCTGAGTTAATTATTCTGATTCAGGCTAAATAAGTGTGACCTTGGTCACGGTGGGCGGCTTTGGGGTAGAATCCTTAAAGCCGCTTATGTTTATATTAACTTTACGTTTTCATGCTGGCTTGAATCTAGTACCTAGCTTTTGTACTCGAATTCGACACATGATAAGCGTCCTGAGAAGTAGAGGTGCATTAAAAATCAGTAGTGATAGTCAGGGTGATACCGCTTATCTATCATGAAAGGGTTTGATGCCGAAGTAGTAATGCATATCACGGTTTACTACTGGGGCTGTATCGAATAGGTACAGCACTGCCATAGTGTCTCTTATCCGGATGATAAGAAGATTTTATACCTATTAATAAATGGTATTACTATGGAGCGCTACTGATAGGACAGGTGTTTTCAGATATCGCCAATATCCCACCAGTTCAGCAGCCTCCATTCGAACTAAAAATTAAGAATATAATCAAATGACGATTTTAAGTTATGCCGATTCGGCGCTTTCATTGCTGCCTCCAGCGGTTGCGATTCTGATGGCGATTGTTACTCGTCGGGTATTGCTCTCCTTGGGGTTGGGAATAGTACTCGGTGCTGTATTGATAAATGATTTCTCATTCATGGGAACGGGTCAATATTTAGGTGATCAAGTTGTCAGCCTATTCTGGGATGATGGTGCCCTCAATACGTGGAACATGTACCTTCTAGGCTTCTTGGTGCTATTAGGGATGATCACGGCCCTTATTACCGTGAGCGGTGCGGCTAATGCCTTTGCCGATTGGTCCAAAACGCGTATTAAGAGTAAGCGAGATGCAAAATTACTGACCATGTTCTTAGGTTGCGTGATCTTTATCGACGATTACTTCAACAGCTTAGTGGTTGGTAGTGTCGCCAGACCTCTGACAGACAGATATTATATCTCCCGCAGTAAGTTAGCCTATATTCTAGACTCGACAGCAGCACCAATCTGCGTGATTTCTCCCGTGTCGAGTTGGGGCGCCTATATCATCGCCTTGATCGGCGGTATTTTAACAGCCCATGGTTTCGCAGATACAGGGCATCTGAGTATCTTTGTTCAGATGATCCCAATGAATTTCTATGCCATATTTTCACTGTTACTTCTGCTTTGTGTCGCTTTCATGGATCTCAATGTCGGTCCCATGCGCCAACATGAGCTAAATGCACAAAAAGGCAATTTATATGATGAGGCAAAAGGGTTACCACCCGGTGCTAACTCAGATCTGCCTGAGGCTGAAAACGGTAAGATCCTTGGATTATTCCTGCCCATTATTGTGCTGGTCTTTGCGACCTTCTATTTCATGGTGAGTAGTGGTGGGGACGCTTTAGCGGCCAGCGGAAAAGCATTCAGTATTCTTGGTGCGTTTGAACATACCGATGTTGCCTCATCTCTGTTCTTCGGTGCCCTGGTCGGTTTTGTTGCGACTCTGGCCTTCGTCTTGATGCAAGGCTTAGATAAGTCATACCTTATTAAAGGCCTAGTTGCTGGTGCACGCTCTATGGTGCCCGCCATCTATATCTTACTATTCGCCTGGACGATTGCCGGCGTGATTGGTCAAGTAGAGACAGGAAAGTACATGGCGAGTCTGGCATCGGGCAATATTCCTTTTGCCTTATTACCTGCAGTCTTATTTGTTCTGGCGGGTGTGACGGCTTTCTCTACAGGAAGTAGTTGGGGTACTTTCGGTATCATGCTACCCATTGCCGCTGATATGGCCATGGGAACCCATACCAACATGATGCTACCTATGCTTGCAGCTGTGCTTGCCGGCGCGGTATTTGGTGATCATTGTTCACCTATATCCGATACGACAATCCTCTCCTCCACGGGAGCCAACTGTCATCATATCGATCATGTGATCACTCAACTGCCCTATGCCTTAATCGTTGCTGGGATCAGTCTTGGGGGCTATATCGTACTAGGCTTTACCGAGTCTCTGACAGCTGGACTGGTTACCTGTAGTATTTTATTCTTGATTAGTGTCTTAATCTTGAAGGTTAAATCTACCCAGGCCACTGGCTAGTAATTTGGGCTATGTCTTTGCTAGCCTAAGTGATGACTAACCAGTGAAATACCGCTCAATTGAGCGGTATTTTTTTGTCTGAAAATCAGCAGTGATCGAGTGGCTCGTTATCAAAATGAGTTTGTATTGGCCTGAATGGGGCGTTGGCACATGATTTTCACTATAAAAATTGTTAAGCTGTAGCCGAATTCACGTATAAGGAATATCAGTTTGGCACAGCTCTATTTTTATTATTCGGCGATGAATGCCGGTAAGTCTACTTCTCTCTTGCAGTCTTCATATAATTATCGCGAGCGAGGCATGAACACCTTAGTGATGACGGCTTCAATCGATGACAGATACGGTGTGGGTAAAGTGTCTTCACGAATTGGTATCGAAACCGATGCGCAGGTATTTGGTAGCAATAATGATATTGCCAAGATGATAGCTATGGCTCATGAAGAACAGAAACTGCATTGTATTCTTATCGATGAATCTCAGTTTTTGAGTAAACAGCAAGTTAAGCAGCTGACCTATGTCGTCGACATATTGGATATTCCTGTACTCTGTTATGGTCTGAAAACTGATTTCCAGGGAGAGCTATTTACCGGTAGCCAATATCTGCTGGCCTGGTCAGATAAACTGGTCGAGCTCAAAACCATTTGTCATTGCGGCCGTAAAGCGAACATGGTGCTGAGATTAGACGATGAGGGCAAACCCATGCGTGAGGGGGAACAGGTCGCCATAGGTGGCAATGAGAGCTATGAATCAGTTTGCCGCAAGCACTTCAGAGAGTTTTTGTGGGATTAAATTAGATTAGAAGATCTTAGGTTCGAGTGCCTAGGATCTGTCATTATTCCAATTTTAATAGTAACAGTCTTACCTGCTCCCTCGTATCATCAATTCTTGCTATCACCTCGTTGACACTCGTTTCGTCATCGTCGATCGAATCCCAATGTAACTGCCATGCTTGTTTTAGTTGTTGAGTCGCTTGCTGCAATTGAGCTTCTGTGATCATGCTTAAGTCTGCAATTAGGTTCACTTTAATCCAACCTTTTCGCGGATTACCTGCAAGGGGATCATTATCGTAATAGGCGGCATAGATGATCCCTTCCAGCTCAGATAATTGTAGCAAGAGCTCAAAGCTTGCCGAGCGCATTGTTGAGTTGTATTCGCTGACCTCCATTCGCCAGACGTTGTAGCTAAATCCCACCAGCGCAAATACCATGCTAAAGACGGCGGTGATTTGGAATATGTGCTCTCTATTCTTCGGAAATGTCGGCTGCATATTGTTAATTTCATTGTATAGCTCATAAACAAAGATAGTGCACAGCCCATAATAATTTCATTTTATCTGCCGAACATATTTCATTTTGACTGAATGTTAATAGCCAAGTAGTCGGTCTATAGCTATGAATTAACTGCTGGTGAGTTAATTACTTGAACAGCCAGTAGCCGGTTTTCCTTCGGTGATGGTTTACAGGCTTATACCGATTGATATTATTTAGGGAGAATATATTCAAATGAAATTTGGCATCAAGGCTTTTGGTTTAGCGACAGTGCTTCTTACTATTTTGGGTTTAATCACCTTTGTTTTCATTAACCCAGAAGTAAATTCATTAGAGTTCAGCGAGGATGTGAAACTGGCACCTAAGTTCGCATTAGTCGATCCTCAGGGCAAGGTTCATCAGTGGTCAGAATATAAGGGTAAGCCGATTATCATCCACTTCTGGGCAACCTGGTGCCCTTATTGTAAGAAACTACAGCCAGGACTGGATAAGTTACGTGTGGACTACAGTGATAGCGACTTGCAGATCTTAGGAATAAGTTTTAATGAAGATGAGGGAGCGGATCCCGCCCTGACGTTAATGGAGCGGGGCATTCAGTTCCCAACCTTAGTGCAAGGGGAAAGTGCCGCTAAGGCTTACGGTGTTGCCGGCACCCCGACGACTGTCTTTATCAATCGCCGCGGGGAAATTGTCTGGCTGACTAATATCTCAGATCCTAATAGTCAAAAATTGAAAGATGCTACTGAGTTTATTCTGCAAGATTAGCCATTATTTTTGCTTGTGTTTTGATTCAGAGATAGGCAATAAAAAGCCCCATAATTATGGGGCTCAGTAGACAGTATCTATGTAGCTTAGAGGCTCATCTCAGGTACATGCTCAGGCACAACTAACTTACCCGCTGTCTTCTCAACTATCTCTTCGACTGAGACACCCGGAGCACGCTCTAGCAGGTGGAAGGCACCGTCTTTAATCTCCATAAAGGCCAGATCAGTGAGTACTCGCTTGATGCAGCCAAAGCCAGTTAACGGCAGTTCACACTTAGTCAGCAGTTTAGAGTTTCCGCGCTTGTCGGCATGCATCATGGTGACGATAATATTATCGGCGCCAGCCACTAAATCCATAGCGCCGCCCATGCCCTTGATGAGCTTGCCTGGGATCATCCAGGAGGCAATAGAGCCTTGTTCATCAACCTCGAAGGCGCCGAGTACGGTAAGATCTACATGACCGCCACGGATCATGGCAAAACTTTCGGCCGATGAGAAGAATGAAGCACCGTCGACGGCGGTGACAGTTTGCTTACCTGCGTTGATAAGATCGGCATCTATGGTCTCTTCTGTAGGGAACTCTCCCATGCCGAGCAGACCATTTTCCGACTGCAGCATCACGTCAATTCCCTTGGGGATATAGTTAGCCACTAAGGTTGGAATACCTATGCCTAAATTAACGTAATAACCATCTTTTAGCTCTGCTGCTACACGTTGTGCGAGTTGATCTCTTGTTAATGCCATTATCTTCTCCCTCCTGCTTATGCTTCAGCTGTCGATGGCTTTACGGTACGCTGCTCGATGCGTTTTTCGAATGTGGCTTGGATGACACGATTAACGTAAATCCCTGGGGTGTGGATATGATCTGGGTCTAATTCGCCGGGCTCAACGATATATTCGGCTTCAACCACGGTAATTTTACCTGCTGTAGCCATCATGGGGTTGAAGTTAGCGGCGGTTTTGCGAAACACTAAATTACCCATGGTATCGGCTTTCCAGGCGCGAATTAAGGCAAAATCTGCCGTGAGTGAGGGTTCGAGTACGTAATGGCGACCGTCTATCTCACGGGTCTCCTTGCCTTCAGCAATGGGGGTTCCGTAACCCGTCGCGGTGAAGAAGGCGGGGATGCCTGCGCCGCCGGCACGAATTTTCTCGGCGAGTGTGCCCTGGGGGGTCAAGATAACATTGAGTTCGCCGGATAACATCTGCTTCTCGAAGGTGGCATTTTCACCGACATAGGAGGCTATCATGGTATCGATTTGGCGGCTCTTGAGCAGTAAGCCTAAGCCGAAATCATCGACTCCGGCGTTATTAGAGATGGCCGTCAATCCAGTTACACCAGTTTTGACCATATGTGAGATCAAGCCTTCGGGGATACCGCAAAGGCCAAATCCGCCAACCATCACAGTCATGTCATTGGAAAGACCCTTAAGGGCTTCTTCATAGCTATGTACGACTTTATTCAGTCCTGCCATTATTCTTATCTCCTTTGTAGAAGGGTCGAGTGTTAATTCTGTTTACCGAGAACCTAGATTATTAGCAGGTTCAGGCTAGTAAGCTAATAGTTAAGATGCAGTATCGGTTATATCTCTTACATCTTGGCTTTTTATTCGCTGATGGCTCTTAACTGGTTAAGGCTTGTGCAACTTTAGAGCCCGTCTGTCTGCCAAGGGCCTGGCTTATGGTGTTACCAGCCTGGGCAAGCAAGCTTAGATCTATGCCTGTGTCTATTCCGAGCCCATGTAACATATAGACCAGATCTTCGCTGGCTAAGTTACCCGATGCACCTTTAGCATAGGGACATCCACCTAAGCCGGCTACCGATGAGTCGACGACACTGACGCCGGTCTCAAGGCAGGCCAGAATATTCGCCAGTGCTTGTCCATAGGTATCATGAAAGTGCAGTGCGAGTTTATCCACCGGCACGACTTGGCTGACTGCTTGCACCATTTTACGGGCATTATTTGGCGTGCCAACGCCTATGGTGTCACCGAGTGATATTTCATAGCAGCCCATTTTGTAAAGAATTTCAGACACGCGAGCCACTTCACTCACATCAATCTCACCTTCATAGGGGCAACCTAAGACGCAGGACACATAGCCTCGAACCCGAATATTTTCGGCCTTAGCTCGCTCCATCAGTGGCTCAAAGCGAGCGATGGACTCTTGGATTGAGCAGTTAATATTCCGTTGAGAGAAGCTTTCTGACGCCGCGCCAAAGATGGCAACTTCGTCGGCTTTGGCGTCAAGTGCAAGTTCCAGGCCTTTCATATTCGGAGTCAGCGCACTATAGGTCACATCCACTGCACGCTTGATATTGCGCAATACTTCACCAGAGTCGGCCATCTGCGGCACCCACTTGGGTGACACGAAACTCGCCGCTTCGATACGTTTAATGCCTGCTTTGGCTAGGTCTTGTATCAAGACAATTTTATCTTGAGTCGATACGGGCTTTTCGTTTTGCAGGCCATCGCGGGCACCGACTTCAAAAATAGAGACTTGTTTTGGCAGCATCTTATTTCTTATCCTCGTTTCCTTCAGCTTTTTCTTCTGAGGCAGCAGGCTCGACTTCTACTAATATAGTGCCGTCTGTGACTAGCTCGCCGGGTTCGAAGAAGAAGGCTGACACTAGACCATCAAAGGGTGATTCTATGGCGTCTATTACATGAGTCATCTTCATGCTTTCCCTTCAGCTTTTTCTTCTGAGGCAGCTGGTTCGACTTCTACTAATATGGTGCCATCTGTGACTAGCTCGCCTGGCTCGAAGAAGAACGCACTAACTAGACCATCAAAGGGTGATTCTATGGCGTTTATTACATGAGTCATCTTCATGCTTTCCCTTCAGTCTCAGTAGGCTCTAGGGGCTCGACTTCTACTAATATAGTGCCGTCTGTGACTAGCTCGCCGGGTTCGAAGAAGAAGGCTGATACTAGACCATCAAAGGGTGATTCTATGGCGTCTATTACATGAGTCATCTTCATGCTTTCCCTTCAGCTTTTTCTTCTGAGGCAGCAGGCTCGACTTCTACTAATATAGTGCCGTCTGTGACTAGCTCGCCGGGTTCGAAGAAGAAGGCTGACACTAGACCATCAAAGGGTGATTCAATTGTATATTCCATCTTCATCGCTTCCATCACCATCAGGCCTTGACCCGCTGTCACGGCATCACCTTTAGTGACCAGATGAGTCACGATGGTGCCATTCATCGGCGCCTTGAGCTTATCTGCGAGACACTCTTGCTCTTCAACAAGCTCAGTCTGAATGGCGCGATAATGATAGCTGGTGGCATTGATAAAGAGGGTGAAGTCTTGTTCAACCTGGCTGACAGGCACTTTCACTTTATGACCAGATGCCTTGATAGCTGAAGTCTTGTCATGCTCGTCTTTAACAGCAATCTCAGCGTGAAGCATTTCATCGATGAGATCGCCCTTTAATACATAAGCCTTGTCATCGATTTGAACTTGATAGACAGACTGACCGGCAATCATCACTTCACTGACTGCTAGATGGTGAACTTGATGCTTATCATCTAGCAGTGAGACCTGGTGGGTACTGCTGCTATTGAGCCTAAATCCACTCACAGTTCCCCAAGGCGAGTAAGGATCATGACTGTTCACCGCAGATTCTTTAGCGGCGACTTTACGGGCACAGAGTTGGTATAGCGCCGCTAAGGCTAAGGCATTTTGCTCATGATTTGACGCCGACTCTTGTGACAGAAGGGGGCTACGGCCGATAAGCTCATCGCCGTAGCGTTCGATAAAGTCGGTGCTGAAATTGGCATCTCTGAAGGCTTTATGCTCGGTGATGTTAGCCAAAAACTCGATATTGTGTTTCAAGCCGCTGATTTGATATGACTCCAGAGAGTGGACCATACGTTGCAATGCTCGTGGGCGAGTCTCATCCCACACGATAAGCTTAGAGATCATAGGATCGTAGAAGTTACTGATCACATCGTTTTCACGAATGCCCGAGTCGATTCTTACAAACTTACTCTGCTCAGGTTCACGGAGGAAGTTAAGTTTTCCACTGGCGGGTAGGAAATCATTTTGCGGATCTTCGGCGTAGATACGCACTTCGAATGAGTGGCCGTGAATACGCACTTCATCTTGTTTCAAGGGTAAGTGACTACCGCTGGCTATCATCAACTGCCATTTTACTAAGTCTTGGCCTGTAACCATCTCAGTCACAGGATGCTCAACCTGTAGACGAGTATTCATCTCCATAAAATAGAAGCTGTTATCGGTATCCAGTAGAAATTCTATGGTGCCTGCGCCGCGATAATCGATGGCTTTGGCCGCCGCGACAGCCGCTTCACCCATCTCGGCTCTGAGTTCGTCACTTAGGCCTGGGGCTGGCGCTTCTTCGACGACTTTCTGATGACGACGCTGAATTGAACAGTCGCGATCTGATAAATAGATGCAGTTGCCATAGTTGTCGGCGAAGACTTGTACTTCTACATGACGAGGTTGGCGCAGATAACGCTCCATCAGGAGCTTGTCGTTACCGAAAGAGGAGCTGGCTTCACGTCTGGCTGAGTGAATATTTTCCAATACTTCAGCGCTACTCTCGACGATACGCATGCCTTTACCGCCACCGCCATAGGTAGCCTTAATCAGTAAGGGGAAACCCATCTTGTTGGCTTCCTTGACGAGTAGAGCATCATCTTGGGCATCACCATGATAACCAGGCACTAGGGGGACGTTTGCTGCCCCCATGATATCTTTTGCGGCGCTCTTGCTGCCCATGGAGTCGATGGCATCGGCTGTAGGGCCGACGAATATGATGCCGGCTTGCTCACATTTTCGGGCAAACTCGGCATTCTCAGACAGGAAACCGTATCCCGGGTGTATGGCTTGTGCGCCAGACTTCTTGGCGATGTCTATGATGAGATCGGCTTTAAGATAAGAGTCTGCCGGCGCGCTGCCACCTAAGTAAAAAGACTCATCGGCTAATGCCACATGGCGGGCATGAACGTCGGCGTCGCTGTATAAAGCCACGGTGCGAACGCCCATAGCCTTGGCTGTTTTGATGATACGACAGGCGATTTCACCACGGTTAGCAATTAATAGTTTTTTTATTAAGGATTGGCTAAACATTATTTGGCTCCTTGCGCACTGATATTTTTTGAATCGTTTTGAGCGCTGATCCAGTTTGGCTTGCGCTTGTCGAAGAAGGCATTTAAGCCTTCCTGGCCTTCATTTGATACCCGAATTTTGGCGATTCGTTCACTGGTATAACTTAGAGTCGCGTCATCGATAACGCCATCTTCGAGGCGAGATAGCAAGGTTTTTACCCATGCCATGCCTTGCGGGCTGTTAGCGAGCAAGGCTTGGATAATAGGCTTGGCGGCGGCCTCGAGATCGTCATTAATCTCGTGAATGACTTGTAGATCCCGTGCCTTTTCGGCAGTAAATCTCTCGGCTGTTAACATGTAGCGACGCGAGGCACGTTGACCCATGGCGCGTACGACATAAGGGCTGATAACCGCCGGGATGAGTCCGAGTTTCACTTCACTTAAGCAAAAACTGGCTCGCTCATTGGCGATGGCGATATCACAACAACAGATAAGCCCTAATGCGCCACCAAATGCAGCCCCCTGGACTAAGGCAATGGTGGGTTTGGGAAATTTATCTAAGGTCGACATCAGCTTGGCAAGCTCATTGGCATCAGCCAAGTTTTGCTCGAAATCCATCTTGGCCTGCTTACGCATCCAATCGAGATCGGCGCCTGCACTGAAGTTTTTGCCATTGGCTTTCAGTACCAGTACCTGACATTCGTCATTGTGAGCAAAATGCTCGAGGGTCTGGATCATCTCAGCGATCATCACCTCATCGAAGGCATTATGCTTTTCGGCTCGGTTGAGGACCATCTGTCCCACGCCATTACTCAGTTGGCATGAAACGTATTTAAAATTTTCTATCAATTGTGTCGTCATGGTTCAGCACTCACAGCTTAGTCAATACCGCTTTATCGGTCAGGATGGCCAAGGCCATTACATACGAAAGACACCAAATTTGGTCTCTTCTATCGGCGCATTGAGCGCGGCAGATAAAGCTAAACCCACCACATCCCGGGTTTGTGCCGGGTCGATAATGCCGTCATCCCACAAGCGGGCGCTGGCATGGTAGGGGTGACCCTCTTTGTCGTATTGCTCGACGATAGGCGCGCGGAACTTTTGCTCTTCATCATCTGACCATTGGACCCCTTTACGGGCTAAACCATCACGTTTCACCGTGGCTAACACGCCTGCTGCCTGCTCGCCGCCCATCACAGATATGCGTGCGTTGGGCCACATCCACATCATGGTAGGTTCGAATGCACGGCCACACATGCCGTAGTTACCCGCGCCATAACTGCCACCTATGATGACGGTAAATTTAGGCACATTGGCACAAGACACTGCCATAACCATCTTGGCACCGTGTTTGGCTATGCCTTCATGCTCGTACTTTTTCCCCACCATAAAGCCAGTAATATTTTGCAGGAACAGGAGAGGGATCTTGCGTTGACAACAAAGCTCTATAAAGTGGGCGCCTTTCTGGGCGGACTCAGAGAAGAGTATGCCGTTGTTAGCAATGATACCTATGGGATAACCGTGAATACGGGCGAAGCCACAGACTAAGGTGTTACCGTAGTTGGCTTTAAACTCATCGAAATCTGAGTCATCGACCACACGGGCAATCACTTCCCTGACATCGTATGGCTTTTTTAAATCTGTGCCGACTATGCCGTAGAGCTCATTGATATCGAATTTAGGCGGTTTTACCGGGCTGAGTTGGGCTGCAATTGTCTTCTGGTGATTCAAACGAGTCACGGCTTTACGTGCCAGCTCTAATGCATGGTCATCGTTTTGCGCCAAGTGATCGGCAACCCCAGAGATCTTAGTGTGTACCTCGGCGCCGCCTAGCTCTTCAGCCGTGACCTCTTCACCGGTTGCCGCCTTTACCAGAGGTGGTCCGGCGAGGAAGATGGTGCCTTGCTCTTTGACGATAATTGACTCATCTGCCATAGCTGGCACATAGGCGCCACCTGCGGTACATAAGCCCATGACCACGGCAATTTGAGGAATGCCTTTGGCTGACATTTGTGCCTGGTTGTAGAAGATGCGACCGAAATGGTCTCTGTCTGGGAAGACTTCATCTTGGCGGGGCAGGTAGGCGCCGCCTGAATCTACCAGATAGATACAAGGCAGATGACAGCGACTGGCAATCTCTTGGGCTCGCAAGTGTTTCTTAACCGTGACAGGGTAATAAGTGCCGCCTTTTACCGTGGCATCGTTGGCGATGATCATGCATTCGATACCGCTGACTCGGCCTATTCCGGCAATAACGCCTGCAGCAGGAATGACATCTTCATATAATTCATAGGCGGCGAACTGGGAGAGTTCAAGAAACGGCGAGCCGGGATCTAGTAGCTTCTCGACCCTTTGTCTGGGTAACAGCTTCCCCCGGGAGAGATGGCGCTGACGGGCTACTTCGCCGCCGCCCTGTTCAATCTGTTGCAGCTTGAGTTTAAGATCTTGAACCAGGGCTAGCATGTCGTCATGTTTTGCCTTGAATTCATCGCTGCGGGAATTTATACGACTGCTAAGTTGCGTCACGGTTTCAATCCTTTTGAGCAAAACTGAGGTCAAATGACGATGCCAGATGAATACTGGTATCGCCTCTGTGTGGGCTGAGCTACTTAGATTCGTTGAACAGCTCGCGGCCGATTAACATGCGGCGGATCTCCGAGGTACCGGCGCCAATTTCATAGAGCTTGGCATCACGCAGGAGTCGGCCCGTAGCATATTCGTTGACGTAACCGTTACCGCCTAGCAGCTGAATCGCATCCAGTGCCATCTTAGTGGCGAGCTCGGCGGAGTAGAGGATGGCACCGGCGGCATCTTTACGTGTGGTTTCGCCTCGGTCGCAAGATTTGGCCACATTGTAGATATAAGACTTAGCCGCGTTCATGCCGGTATACATGTCGGCAAGCTTGCCCTGTACCAGCTGGAATTGTCCGATGGACTTGCCGAATTGCTCACGCTCATGAACATAAGGAATGACGATATCCATACAGGCGTTCATTATTCCCAGGGGACCACCGGATAGCACCACACGTTCGTAATCCAGGCCGCTCATCAATACTTTTATACCGTTGTTCAGGCCACCGAGTATGTTTTCTGCCGGCACTTCGCAATCCTGGAAAACCAGCTCACAGGTGTTAGAGCCTCGCATGCCTAATTTGTCGAGTTTCTGCGCCGTGCTAAAGCCCTTAGAGTCTCGGTCGACAATAAAAGCCGTGATGCCGTGGGCACCCTTGTCGAGATCTGTCTTAGCGTAGATGACATAAGTTTGAGCGTCAGGACCGTTGGTGATCCACATCTTGTTGCCGTTTAAGATGTATCTGTCACCCTCTTTACGAGCGTGCAGCTTCATGGATACCACATCCGAGCCTGCATTTGGCTCACTCATGGCAAGGGCGCCAACATGCTCACCTGTGACCAATTTAGGCAGGTATTTGGCTTTTTGCTCGGCATTACCGTTACGGTTAATTTGGTTAACACACAGATTAGAGTGGGCGCCGTAGCTTAGACCAATGGAAGCTGATGCGCGTGAAATCTCTTCCATGGCGACCACATGAGCCAGATAACCCATGTCAGCGCCGCCATATTCTTCAGATACTGTTACACCCAGCAGACCCATATCTCCCAATACCGGCCAGAGTTCATTAGGGAATTCGTTGTCTGAATCTGTCTTTGCTGCGATGGGGGCTATTTCATTGGCGGCAAAGTTCTGCACCGCATCACGCAGCATGTCGATATCTTCGCCTAGGCCAAAATTGAGAGATGAGTAGAGTTGAGTCATTGCTAGTGTCCTGTCAATTTTTAATCTTTAATGAGTAGATTTTTATTATTGCTTATCTTTTATTAGTCACTTTATCTTGTAACTTTAGCTTGAAATGTTAGTGCTTAAATCTGGTTGGCAGCTTTTGTTTATCATTGTTGCTAGTTATTTTTCTTGTAGTGCCAGCGCGGATCTACATTGCTGTTCGGCGGAGTTTAGTTCCATCAAGACAACCTTGATGTCATCCATCTGTTGCTGCAGGGATGATTTCTTGTCTTCGACCAGATCTAACATGGTTTGAAGTTGTGAGCTGCTGTTCTTATCTGCATCGTAGAGTTCGAATAGGCGGCGGGTTTCGGCGAGGGAGAATCCCAGGCGTTTGCCTCTGAGGATCAGTTTGAGACGCACCCTATCTTTTAGGACATAGATGCGAGTTTGCCCACGACGCTTAGGCTTAAGTAAGCCCTGATCTTCATAGAAACGGATACTACGAGTGGTAATATCAAATTCTTTGGAGAGATCGCTAATAGAGTAATTTGTCTGGGGGCTCTGATTTTCAGTCATAAAAAACACCATAATATTTAACTTTTCCAGAACGATATATGAAGTTTACGTAAAGGTAAAGGTAATGGCCATTTTGTCAGGTGAATAAAAGCAGTAAAAGCATGTCAAGGAAATGTGCCAGTCAGATTATCTGGCACGTTATAGCACTAGCTATTTTGGGGAAGCATTATTTATATCTTGTGTTTATCTTATCAGGCTAATGGCTTTCTTTGCTTGGAATGTACGTTTGACGGCGATAGCCCAGTCCAACGTTTAAATGCTCGGGAGAAGCTACTCAGATCGGCGAAGCCAAGCTGAAAGGCGATCTCTGTCATATTGACTCTTTGCTGTTTCAGCAAGAAGAGGGCCTTTTCCAGTTTGTATTTCTCCACCACATTTCGGTAGCTGGTATTGATCTCCGATAATCTTCTGTTTAGTGTCCTGACACTCATCATAAGTCCATCGGCCACTTTCTGATTGCTGGCATCCGATAGGCGAGGGAACTGCTCAAAAACATCGTAGATACGCAGCAAGATATCCTCAGATTGGATCTTAACTACCCAATTTTTTAGTATTAGCACCAGAGAGGGATAGATATCTGGGTCGCTGGTGGCGATGGGGAAATTCAAAAAGTGCTGACTGATGATGATCTTCATGATGGGTGAATTTAGGCTGAGGACACAGTTTAATTGTTTCTCAAAGTTAAATACTTGCTTGTTATCGAAGGGGAAGTCATGGACCTTTAACTTAATGGTGTTAGCCATTTGTGGGCAAAGCTTTAACAGTAACTTAATGATAAGAGAGACGAAATAAGCCTGACCTAGGTAGGTGAGAGGCTGGATGTTTAACGTCTCATTGGTGATGAAGAGGATCTCGAGATCACCTTGACTGTTCTCGATTAGCTTCATGCGGGTGGTTGAACCCAAGAAGATGGAGTACTCACACAGGTTTTCTAACATCTCCCTCACAGTGGGGGAGGTCCATAACACCAGGGAGTAGTTGCCAAAAGTGAGGGGCGAGATATTGTCGGCCACCTGGGTGAAAAATAGCCCGGAACCTAAAGACTCATAGATCTCATAGATGAAGTGTTTCATCTTCTTGGTTTCTATGTAGAAGTGATTATCATCGGCCAGAGCCAGAGTATCCCTCATGGAGCGCTCTAACTCGGTAATATCCCCCAGTTCGAGTTCATCTAAATTATCTAAAAATAAGGTTAACCAACCTTTATGTATCACTCGATTCGGATCAATTTTCATCTGTATTATTAGGCAACTTTAGCAGGCTTCACTATATCAGTTCCATATCAACTTGTTGCATACTATTTACCAGATTTGGTGACTAGGGGGTGTATTCAGGATCTATGTCATAGTTTTCTGACTTGGCCATAATGGTCGGACCTTTGGCCAGAAATGTAAAATCATGTAATAGTTCGCTTGCTTTAATAGACCTAAGCAAAACAATTAATTAACTCGTTTGTTGGCTTAAGTCAGATGAACAGACCAGTTAGTTAATCGATTTTCTGGTCAAGCCACAACAACTTTTTGGAGTTTACTATGTTGAAACAAGAACATAGAGTACTTTTTGAATCAATGCAAATTGGTCAACTAAAACTTAAAAACCGCTATTCTATGGCACCCATGGGCACTCTAGGGTGTGTAGACGGTGATGGCGCTTATAATAAGCGCGGACAGGATTACTATATCGCTCGTGCTAGAGGGGGCGTTGGCCTCATCATCACTGGGGTTCAGATGGTGGAGAATGAGCTAGAGCAGTTCCCTATGCCTTCACTGCCTTGTCCTACCGTTAATCCCGTGGCTTATGTTCGCAGCGCCCGTGAGATGACCGAACGCATTCACAGCTATGGCACTAAGATTTTCGCTCAGCTCACTGCTGGTTGGGGCCGCTCTTGTATCCCAGGCTTTACTCCTCTTGATAAGAGCATTGCACCATCGGCTGCACCTAACCGTTTCGATCCCAGCATTGAGCATAGGGAGCTGACTACGGAAGAAGTTAAGTACTTTATCTCTAAGTTTGTCGAGTCTGCAGCTATCGCTCAAAAAGCGGGCTTCGATGGGGTTGAGATCCACGCTGTCCACGAAGGTTATCTGTTAGATCAGTTCACCATGAAGTTTTTCAATAAGCGCACGGATGAATATGGTGGCAGCTTCGAGAACCGTTATCGCTTCGCTGTCGAGATAGTCGAAGGGATTAAGGCTGTATGTGGTAAGCATTTCCCTGTATCGCTGCGCTACTCAGTTAAAGGCAACATGAAAGCCTATGGCCAGGGGATACTCCCAGGCGAAGAAGCTGAAGAAGTGGGCCGCGATATGGAAGAAGGCCTTAAAGCGGCTAAGTATCTGCAAGATGCGGGTTATGATGCCCTTAATGTCGATGCTGGTACCTATGATTCTTGGTATTGGAACCATCCACCGAACTATTTCCAGCCAGGTATGTACAAGCCTTACTGTAAAGCAGTATCGGAAGTAGTCGATATCCCAGTGCTTATGGCTGGCCGCATGGAAAATCCAGACTTGGCTTCACATGCGGTTGAAAATGGCATCTGTGATGGCATCTCCATGGGACGTCCTCTACTTGCAGACCCTGAAGTGGTTAACAAGATACGTCGCGGACGCTTCGAAGAAGTTCGTCCTTGTCTCTCTTGTCACTTAGGTTGTCTGGGCCGTATGGCCGAAGTGGGTAATATCTCTTGTGCGGTAAACCCAAGTTGTGGTCGCGAGGAGGAGTATGCACTTACCCCTGCGTTCAAGCCAAAGAAAGTTGTCGTGATCGGCGGCGGCGTCGGCGGCATGGAAGCGGCGCGTATCGCATCCGAGCGTGGTCATAGCGTAATCTTGATGGAGAAGGCTTCTGAGCTTGGCGGCAATGTGATCCCAGGTGGTCAGCCTCCGTTTAAGCATGACGATAAGCAGCTTGTCGTCTGGTACAGTGGTGAAATGGAAAGAAAGGCCGTCGAGGTTCGCATGAATACTCTGGCCACTAAAGAGAATATCGAAGCGGAAAACGCAGATGTGGTCATCTTCGCTACTGGTTCTCGTCCGACTCAGCCTGCTTGGTTGAAAGGGGCTGATAAGCCACATGTGATGACAGCCGAGAAGATGTTGATGAATCCTGAGCTTATCACCGGCGACAAGCTAACCGTCATCGGCGGCGGTTTGGTAGGCTCCGAAGCGGCATTATGGATGGCCCAGAGAGGCAAATCTGTGACCCTAATCGAAGCCAGTGACGACCTCATTGGCGGTCCACATAAAACCTGTTTTGCTAACTACCAGATGCTCAAAGAGCTGTTGGAATTCGAGAATGTCGATGTGAAGACTTCGACTTATCTAGATTTCATCACAGATACAGGCATCATGATGCACAGTGCACAAGCTGCCGATGGGGCTGAGCTTCAGGAACTTGAATCGGATCATGTGGTCTTGGCCATGGGCTATAAGGCGGAACATGGCTTGTTCGATGAACTTGCCAACGAGTTGGATGTAGATGAAGTGTTCAACATAGGTGATAGCCAGCAGGCTCGTACCATAATGACCGCCATTTGGGACGGTTATGAAGTCGCTCGCTCTCTCTAAGCTCTCTCTTCTTACCTAGTTAGGTAAGGATGACAGGAAAAAAGGCTTAGCCATATTGGCTAGGCCTTTTTCATGTCTGGGGATAAACCAGCTTATACCGATTGGTATTAAAACAACCAAGAGAAACAGCAGCCGATATCGGGTGATGAGTTGAAATCGAGAACCAAGTCTATGGCCTAAATATCATCTTGGTCTTTACCGGTGACCCCGAGTCTGTTGTTAATTTCAGATGGGCTTAGTTTGTCTGAGGCATGTCTGCAGTAGGATAATCCGTGTAACCCAAGTCAGTGCCGCCATACATGGTCGTAGGGTCTACAGCATTGAGGGGAAGATCATGACGGATCCGCTCAGGCAGGTCTGGGTTGGCAATGAAGGGACGACCGAAGGCAATCAAGTCACCCAAGTTCTTCTCCAATAGCCGTTGGCCACGTTCTGGGGTGTAACGTCCGGCGTAGATGATGAGTCCAGAAAAGCTGTCTCTCACTGCCTGTCTGAAACTGTCGGGCAGTTCAGGTGCATTGTCCCAATCGGCTTCTGCAAGAGACAGATAGCCTAGTTTAGCCTGCTCCAGCATCTTGATTGCCGTCACATAGGTGGTGTGGGGATCATCTTCTAATAGGCCAAGATAGATACGGTCTTCTTGTGTGGTCTCGAACATAGGCGCGAAACGTACTCCGACTCTTTCCGGACTGAATACCTGGGTCACAGCCTCGACAATTTCCTTCAGGAAACGCAGTCTATTCTCTAATGATCCGCCGTATTCATCTTGCCTGAAATTACTCTTATCTGAGATAAACTGGTTTACCAGATAACCATTGGCACTGTGTATCTCTATGCCGTCAAAGCCCGCATCTTTAGCGTTGACTGCGGCTTGTTTGTAGAGCTGAACCAGCTCCTTAACCTCCTGGGTAGAAAGTGCTCGGGCCGGTGAAGGCTCAGCTAATGCACCTTCTCCAGGGCCTGTCTCGATAAACACGCTGACCGTGTCAGCCTTGCCCGCCGAGGGAGCTATTGGCGCGGCATTGCCCGGCTGTAAACTGGTGTGGGATACTCGGCCTACATGCCAGAGCTGAGCGAAAATCACCTTACCTTGATCATGTATGGCTTGGGTAACCTTACGCCAGCCCTCGACTTGCTCGGGGGAGTGAATGCCAGGAGTCCAGGCATAGCCCTGACCTCTGGGCTCTATTTGAGTGCCTTCGGTGATCATAAAACCGGCACCGGATCTTTGGCTATAGTATTTAGCCATCAGTTCGTTGGCTATGTTACCTGGCTGACTGCTGCGGGAGCGGGTCAGTGGGGGGAGCACGATACGATTTTCTAAGGTCAGTGAGCCCAGTGTTGCTGTGTCAAATAGTGCGGGATATTTCATAAGTTAGCCTTGATTACTCTGTTCTTCGGCTAATATAAGACTTCTATTAATGCTGAAAAATAACTAAACTTCGAAATAACTATTCGAATAAACGAAATAATATGCTGGATAAACTTCCTAATCTAAGAAGCTTTATGGCGGTTGCCGAGGCCAACAGCTTCGCTAAGGCGGCTCGAAAGCTCAATATGGCCAACTCATCTGTGTCACGCCAGATAGCTCAGCTAGAGAGCCAGCTCAATGTGTCCCTATTTACTCGTACCACACGCCATGTACAACTCTCACCTGCGGGAGAGATACTCTATGGACGCGCCAGTGGTTTGATCATGGAGATGGAAAATCTGGCAGCCGAGCTAAGTGCCGAGAATGTCACTCCCCATGGAACATTGAAGGTATCAGTGCCCTGGTGGTTCAGTCAGCTGCATCTGGCGCCTCTGTTACCTGAGTTTCTGGCCTTGTATCCGGATCTCAGGGTGGTGATGCAGTGCGATGATGGCATGACTAAGCTGGTGGAGGAGGGATTCGATGTGGCGGTACGTCTGAGTCGTCTTAAAGACTCTAACCTTATCGCCAGGCGGCTGGGTCCCCACAGTTTTGCCATGGCGGCCTCTCCCGAATACCTGGCCAGACATGCTGAAGTGATTAAGCCCGAAGATTTACGGGAGCATGCCATGTTGTCGTTTAACTTCTCTACTCCCTATCACAGTTGGACCTTGAGAAAACAGGGCAAATCCTATCGTATTCCACTGAAAGACAGCGTGTTGACCAGCAATAATGCCGATATCCTGAAACAGTGTGCCCTAGATGGCGCAGGTATCATCATTCAGCCAGTATGGGGCATACAAGCTGAGATAGAGTCCGGCGCCCTGATACAGCTACTGCCAGATTTTGAGGTGACCTCGACTACGTTCGATAACGGTATCTTCGCGGTTTACAGCAAGGAGAGTAAGGCGGTGAATCGGGTCAAGGTATTCGTCGACTTCCTGACGGAACGACTCAAGGTGGCCGGCTAATCGGTCACCTTGTGCGTGAAGAAGTCATGGTGGCAGGAATAAAAAAGGGTTAAGTTCCTAGTTCCTAGGATCTCATTCTTCATTCTCATTCATATGTTTTTGGTAATCTTTGGCTGTGATGCTTGTCCAGCCAAGTTTAAAATCTATATGGTTTATTTGTTCTGGTTCATATGTTTTTGGTAATCCTTGGGGGGCGGGGTCCAGCCACGCTCAACTCTGGCTTGTTCATCTAAGTGTTCACTCTTCATGGCTTTTGCTATGGCAGTTTCCAACTCGATAAACAGATTTCTGTAGTGTGTGCTGTACTTACTGTCTTCGCTGTTTTCCTTCCACATCTCATAGAGTGAATCCTTGTAGCATAACTCGAGCTCACGCAGGGTGGCCTTCTTTTGTTCGGCCTTAAAGGGGTGAACCCCAAGGGCTATCAGTGCCTCTTTGCCTAGCTCCAGTGCCGAGTGATAGGTTTCGCTGACGATAAAGTCGGCGCCCGCATGCTTGAGCTCGAAGTGATGCCCTCTATCGAAGGCGCGAGCGAAAATCATCACCTTAGGATAGGTGCGCTTGATGTATTTTGTCAGCTCAACGGCGCGCTCATTGTTGTCTATGGCAATGACCAGCATGCTGGCATCTTCTATACCTGCGGTGTGGAGTAGGTCAGGCTGGGTGGCATCACCATAGAAGCTTTTGACATTGATTTTTCTTAGGTTGGCCACCTGATCGACAGATTGATCCAGCACCACAGTCTTGATTTTATTGGCGACAAGAAAGCGGTTGACCATCTGACCGAAGCGGCCAATTCCGGCTATGATCACTGTGCCTCTTTCGGTTATTTCATCGGCCTCGGGTTTGTTTTCGCTCTCCTCGTATCTGGGTAAGATCACCTTGTCGAAGAAGATGAACAAGCCTGGGGTGAGGAACATAGACAGGGCGACGACGAGGGAGAGCATCTGAGCCAGATCTGTTGGGATGACATGATTCTGTACCGTGTAGCTAAGGAGCACGAAGCCAAACTCACCGGCCTGAGCCAGACTCAGAGCAAATAGCCAGCGGTCACTGTTCTTTATGCGGAAGATGAAGGCAAGCACTAATAAAATTAGCGCTTTGACTAGCATGACGCCGGCTGTGATGCCCAGAACCGGGCCAATGTTGCTGGCCAGCACGCCAAAATCGATCCCAGCGCCAACCGTGATAAAAAATAACCCTAATAAGAGTCCCTTGAAAGGTTCAATATTGGACTCTAGTTGGTGGCGGAACTCGCTGTTTGCCAGTACGACACCGGCTAAGAAGGTGCCTAGGGCAGGAGAGAGGCCAACCAGACTCATCAGGGCTGCAATGCCTATGACTAACATGAGTGCTGTGGCGGTGAATATCTCTCTCAGGCCTGAGCTGGCTACATAGCGAAACAGTGGGCGACTCAGATAATGTCCGCCAACGACCACTGAAGAAATGGCGAGTAATACTGTGATGCCGTAGGCCCAACCTGGTAGTTCGGCCACCAGTGATAGCTCCTCATTGTGCTCAGCCGCTAGGCTAACTAAGGTCTGGGCTTTTTCCACCAATTCAGGTAGGGCAAGTAATGGGATGAGTGCCAGCATGGGGATCACGGCAATATCCTGAAATAGCAGCACCGAGAAGGCATTCTTACCGCCCTCAGTCTTGGAGAGGTTTTTCTCGCTGAATGTTTGTAACACGATAGCTGTGGATGACAGGGCGAAGATGAGACCAACCGTGAAGGCGACGCTCCAGCCCAGACCGAAGTGAATACCAGCTGCCATGATAACGGCCGTGGTTAATCCTATTTGTAGCCCTCCAAGTCCCATGAGTTTATTGCGCATATCCCACAGCATGCGCGGCTCGAGTTCGAGGCCCACTAAGAAAAGCATCATGACTACGCCAAATTCGGCGAAATGCTGCAGTGTGTTGGTTTCGCTACCGACCAGACCAACGATAGGGCCTATCACCACACCGGCGATGAGATAACCCAGTACCGAACCTAGCCCAAAGCGTTTGGCCAGGGGCACGGCAATCACGGCGGCGCACAGGTAGATAAAGGCTTGAATAAAATACGCTGTCATAAAAAGTTACCTTACCTTAGGCTAAAGTGTTTGAGATGCTTGCTCACTCTGGTGCACATGTGCCTGATTAAGCACGGGCAAGGAGGCTGCGTGAGAGAGGTCCAGAGTGTTTGTCGCTAAGGAGGTTAGCAAAGCATTAAATGCGTCAATATGGCCGGGAATTCTTCCCTCTTCGCTGGCATTACGGCTGCTAAACAGCACGAAGGGAGCCAGATAGTGCATACCGGTTAAATTGGCGGTTTGCTCTATGGGGTATAGCAGCTCTCGAATGGTGAAGTGATTATAGCCATCACCCTGATAGGCTTTTTCGTTACCGCCAGCTGTGGTTGCACAAAAAAATGTTTTGCCCTTTAAGGCTACGCCATCTGCGCCATAGGCGAAGCCATATTCGAGCACCAGATCTTGCCATTGTTTCAGGATGGCTGGCGTCGAGTACCAATGCAGAGGAAATAGGAAAATGATCACCTGATGGTCAAGTAAGCGTTGCTGCTCTCTGTCGATATTGATGTGAAAAGTTGGGTACTCACGATAAAGATCTATGGCAGTGACATCACTGTGTTCTTGGCTGGCTTTAAATAGCAGCTTGTTGACCTCGGAACGCTCCTGAGATGGATGTGCGAATAGCACTAAGATTTTCTTTCTTTCCTCTGGCATAACTTGTCCTTGTGGAGGGATAACAGGTACTGCTGGCTAAGTTATCATAAGTTAATACGCTGACATAACTCGTTAGCTTATCTTGGTTATCGCCAGTACTTATAGGCCCCATCTCGCTCTCTTATCATGGCTGCTATTTTAAAAGGCTGAGTCTAGACTTTGGTTGATTTATTTTGCACTGCAGGTGTGAGTCATCCCAGTGATCATTTTCAATTATCTGATTGAAATAAATTGCCACTATGTTGCGTCATGGCAATGTGGTATTTGCTAAAATTAAACTTCATTGCTAAACCTAGTGGGTATATTGCTCTGAGAGCTATATTTTAACATGGAGGTTTTATGCTTATTCTCACCAGAAAGCCTAATTCATCGATCACTATCACCAATATCTATGATGAAAACGGCCACAAACTTCAAGATATAGAGATCAATGTTTATGCCGATAACCGCATTGGCATCATTGCCGATGGTTCGGTTGATATCTATCGAAGTGAGATCTTGGAGTTAGGTGATTGAGTTAGCCTCTGTGTATCTAGCCTCTTTTTGAATAAGCTGGACCAGTTTCGTTTAATTAGTTGCGTTGAATCAGTTCAGTTGAGTTGAGTTTACGAGATCACATCTCTTAGGCCAGTTTGCTGGGTGCTTACTAAGCTCTGTTTAACTTATGACTGTAAATCTTCTCCCCATAAAATGTCGTGAGTTTTTATCCATCCACACTCCTTTCTACTAGACTTAATGAGCCATTAAGTTTAATCAATACGAGGTGTGTTATGAGTCTTTATGATCGTCTTGGAGGGGAGAACAAAATCGCACGGATTGCGGCAGATATTTTCGATACCCATGCGACAAACCCAACCGTGGCTAGTCGTTATAAGGACAGTAACAGAGAGCAAGTGATCAAGATGGTGACCGAGTTTTTGTGTGCCGGTACTGGCGGCCCACAGGACTACACGGGTAAATCTATGCCGGAAGCTCATCGATGCATGAATATCAACGAGGTGGAATACTTAGCCGTAATTGATGACATCATGGTGGCACTGGATAAGAACGAGGTGGGATCACAAGAGAAGCAAGAGCTCTTGATGATAGCCTATTCGCTCAAGGGAGAGATTATCGGCGCCTAATCTTAGATTAACAATCTTTGTTCATCTTTTTATCTACGCAGCCAACTGGCTGCGTTTTTGATCTTATATTGCTTGGTATTTATTGCGGTGACTTGGTTAGATTAAGCGAGTAGAAACCCCGTTTAATCTGAGGGCGATCACTCTGAAACATGCGCTGCCTCTAAGCTTAAGCCTCACTGTCTTTTTCACTTTAGGACTCTGTGCTATAGTGCGGCCATTATTGTGTAGATGTTTGATTTAAGAGATCGAGATGACTAGAGAACTATTAAAGCGCTGTGACAACAAATGTGAGCTGTGTAGTAGCGAATCAAAATTAGCGTCCTATGAGCTTCCAGACTCAAAAGGATACGGCGATGCGCGTATCATGATCTGTGATACTTGTACTGGTCAGATCCAAGACCGTAGCACCATAGACATGAACCACTGGCGTTGTCTTAATGACAGCATGTGGAGTCAGGTTCCTGCCGTGCAGGTGATGGCTTACCGTATGCTTAAGCAAATTAGCGAAGAAGCATGGGCACGTGATCTACTGGATATGCTTTATCTGGATGATGACATGCAGGCATGGGGCGATGCAGGCATCGAAGAGGTTGACGAAGATTTCGTGCCTCATAGAGACAGCAACGGCGCCATTATCGAAGCCGGTGATAACGTAGTGATCATCAAAGATCTTAACGTGAAAGGCACCACCTTTACCGCTAAGCGTGGTACTACGGTTCGTGGCATCTCACTGACAAATAACCCTGAGCACATCGAAGGGCGTGTTAACGGTACTCGTATCGTTATTTTAACTTGTTATGTTAAGAAAGTGCCGCTAAGCGAAGAGTAAACTCCAGCAGTAGAGTTTATTGCTAAAGATTAGAAGCCAGGGTTATCCATAAGATAGCCCTGGCTTTATTGTTTGGTTTATATTTTTTAACAGGATTAAGCTTTGAAGCTGATACCTTTAAGCCGTTATGCTAGAAACTGATGATATGTTTGTTTAGAATCATTGAAATCAGCTGCACACTATAGCTAGCGGTCAAAAATTAAATTGACCTTACTAATATAAATAACGATTGGAACAATATGAAAATTTGGGTTGATGCCGATGCTTGTCCCGGCGTGATAAAAGAGACGCTGTTTAGGGCGGCCGATAGAGCTAAAGTGGAAGTGACTCTGGTGGCTAACCATTCTATGCGTATTCCACCGTCACGTTTTATAAAGATGGTGATCGTCTCATCGGGTTTCGATGTAGCCGATGATGAGATAGTTAAGCGTCTCGATGCCGGAGACCTGGTGATCACAGCTGATATCCCCTTGGCATCGGAAGTGATAGATAAAGGCGGCGTGGCGCTTAATCCTCGTGGTGAGCTTTATACGGATCAAAATATTAAGGCTATTTTGAATATGCGAGACTTCATGGACACCATGCGTTCCAGTGGTGTGCAAACCGGCGGCCCCGCAGCCTTGGGCCAGAGTGATCGCCAAGCATTTGCCAATCAGCTGGATAGATTTATCACTAAACATCATAAACCTGATTAAATCATTGAGACTGGCTTGCTCTTGGTTCTTTTAATGGGCTTATCTAAACGGTGAAACTGGTTAAATATATCGGCCGAGATATAGCCCAAATGCTTGGTGCCATTTACAGGAAGTATGAAGCAAGGCCCATGATAAAGTAGGCCCATGATAAAATAGGGCCAAAATAAAGTAAGGCCATAAACTACACTGGCAAGTCGCCGTAATCCTTATCACAATTAGCGAGCATAACCCCTGTTCAACTGTTTTCAGTGGGTGTGGCCGCAATTTTCGGAATGGAAATAGGCCTTAGAGTGAACTTATCCTCATAGGTTCGCCTCAGCTTTGTGTCCCAGCATATTCACGTATTCGCACTATTTATTTGTTCAATATATTCCTCGTTCAATGCTTTCCTGATTCGATATCGTCTACTTGTTCAATATATTCCTCGTTCAATGCCTTTTCTGATTCAATATTGTCTCTGGTCTTTAAGATGCCATCTGGCATCGCATCATTAGCCTGTGGCTGTGATAGCGTATTATTTTAATGCCTGATTGGCATGCAGCCTCTACCCCTAAGGGATATCACTCAGTCTGTTGCAAAGACTATTGTCATCGAAACCATACTAATTTATGGCCTTATTTAGATAATTCCTCTGGGTTTTACTAGTATTTGTAGGGTAGTTACCATGCTTATTCGTTGAGGTGTAATGATGAAACTTCATTGGCAGATAATGATAGCGATTGTTATAGCCATTTTTATTGGCTTGCTTACCCCTCCCAGCAGTCAAATTTATCAAGTCTATGGCTTTTTCGGCACCCTGTTTCTTAATGCTCTTAAGATGGTGATAGTGCCCTTAATCATGGCATCGATTATCTCCAGTATGGCTAGCCTCAACCAGGGAGATAATCTGGGTCGCTTGGGGCTTAAGACCTTGGGTTATTATGCCACCACGAGTCTCATTGCCATCTTGATTGGACTCACGGTCGTTAATATCACCAGCCCAGGCATTATCGATGGTGCGCCTGCAGGTGAACTGTTAAACCTGCACGCCGATAGCGCCGAACTCGAGTCGACTCTGATGAAAGTCGAAGGCAGAGGCAGTAAAGACTTGATTGAGATATTTATCCGTATGATCCCCACCAATATAGTCGCCGCAGCGGCAGAGGGACAGATGTTGGGGCTTATCTTCTTTAGCCTCTTGTTTGGCTTCTTTATGGGCCGTGTGGAAGGACGCAGGGGAGAGGTGCTGCGAGACTTTTGGAAGGGAGTGTCTAAGACCATGGTGCTTATCACTCAGTTTGTCCTCAAGTTTGCCCCTATCGGTATCTTTGCATTAATCGCTAAAACCGTGAGTGCCACAGGCTTCAATGCCTTCGCTCCTATGCTGGTTTTTCTGTTGACTGTGATAACGGCATTAGCGTTACATGCATTCGTGGCTTTACCACTCTTGCTTAAATTTGTTGGGGGGGTGAGTCCGCTAAAGCAGTTATCTGTGATGTCGCCAGCCATGTTGATGGCATTCTCTACCGCTTCATCATCTGCCACTCTACCTCTGACTATGGAGTGCGTGAAAAAGCGCGCCGGAGTATCACATAAGACTGCCAGTTTCGTGTTGCCCTTAGGCGCTACGGTGAATATGGATGGTACGGCTTTGTATGAGTGCGTCGCAGCCATGTTTATCGCTCAGGCATATGGTTTGGAGCTCGGACTAGTAACCCAGTTCACCATAGTTCTCGTGGCGTTATTAACGTCTATTGGAGTCGCAGGGATCCCAGCGGCAAGCTTAGTGGCTATTACCGTAATTTTAGCCGCCATAGGCCTGCCACTCGAGGCGATTGGCCTGCTCTTAGTTACTGATAGGATCTTGGATATGATGCGAACCGCTGTGAATGTCTATAGCGACGCCTGCGGCACTGTGATCATTGCGCGAACCGAGGGAGAGTCTTGGGTGCTCTCCCCTGAGCAAGACCACGAGGTCACCGAACCTGACAATGATTAACCTTTTTAGTGATAGTGATAGTGTTGTCATTCTAGGTTTAAGAGAAACTTGGCGATTAATTTCCCCTGAGCAAGACCACGAGGTCACCGAACCTGACAATGATTAACCTTTTTAGTGATAGTGATAGTGCAGCTTATACTTAGGCAGAATGTAAACAGATCTGTGTGATTGTTTTCTTTCTGAGGTGTAACGTGAGCTAGCTGAATTAGCTTGTTAATTAATGCCCTTGCTTACACTTGTATTTGGCTTATGTATTTCAGGAGACGGTAATTTACGCTAGAGTCTGTGAACTCAATGAATTTAGATCTTTTAAGCGGGCATTATGGAAGATGCAATGTCGAAAAGATGCAGTTAGCACAAATCGAGCGAGAGGCGAGATGGAGTCTCCCTTGGTGCATGAGTTTGTCGACATCTTAGAGCCTATCAATACACTCGCCGAGTCTTGGTTTTGTATGGTGACTATAAGACTAAAGTGGTGATGCAACCAGGATTCAGGCATTTGATGACCCATGGCTTATCGTCAATATGTCGGTTTAAAAATCTGTGGAAGCACTTAAGGCTTTATCTTTAAGACTCAGCATAAATTTTTATATTTCATTTAAACAGGAGATTAACTTGTCCGGTCAATTAACAAAAAGCCTATTATTGCTCACTGCATTGGTTGGTTTTAATAGCGCTTCCGCCAACGATACAGCTCATGATGAGACTGCTAGTGATGTTTTTAGTGTCGACAGAATCGTCTCTAATGATGTTGAGCTTAAATTCACCAATGACGGTGATATACAGCCCAAAATTAGTGAATTTATTGTGGTCAATTACGTGTTGATGAGTAATGAAAAAGGCGATCGTCGCGCCGTAGTGACGCTGGAAAATCAATCATCGGGTAGCCGAATCTTTAAAAGTGATCAGGTTATGGCGCTCATGGGAGATGGCAGGCGTCTCTCTCCCCATACCTATAAGCAGAAATTTAAACGAGGAGAAAGCATCTCAATGACACTCTTATTTGGCAATAACAAGTCACCCATCCTGCAGATTTATACCCGCCAATAATGCTGATGCTGATTCTTCATGTCTCTTACAGTTTTTAAAGGCTTAGTGGTAATAACAAGACCTTCATTCTACAGATTTACACCCTGAAATAATGCATAGTCTGCATTTATTAGGTCCACAATATTATTTGCTGGTGCTGAAAATCTGAGCCATTAATTCTTTTATCTTTTTGATTTCACTTTTATTCAGCCTTCTTTCCCTATATTCATCTTTCCCATTCATGATGAACTTTTTATTTGGTGTTGATGGAATGTAAAGCAATCTGTTTGTTTTTTGGAGGAAGAGAAATAGGTTTAACTACAAGTTATTGAAATTAAAGGTTTTGTATCGTTTATCTTAGCCATTATTGCACTGTTTATAGGTAAAACTATCATCTCTCGCTATGAGTTGTTACGAAAATACAGTATTCCAGAACCCGTGGCTGGAGGCTTTGCTTGTGCGACTATTGTGGGGGGGCTCTATTATGCTTTTGGTATCCAGATTGAATTTAACCTGGATGTCCGAGATATCCTACTGCTCTATTTCTTTGCTGGTATAGGGCTTAAGGCCGATATTGTGACCTTGCTAAAAGGCGGTAAACCGCTGCTCATCTTGTTAGTGCTTTCGAGAATTTTTATCTTCTTGCAAAACTTTATGGGGTCAGTGTTGCGACTCTGTTTGGTTTAGATCCTAAAGCGGGTTTGATGTCTCGCTCTGTCTCCCTAATCGGTGGCGTTGGCACGGCCATGGTTTGGACACCCACCTTCGTGGAGGAGCTAGGCATACCTAATGCCAGTGAGTGAGGTATAGCATCCAATACATTAGGCCTTATTGCCGCTTATGTCATTGGTGGTCCATTGCCGCTTATTTGATGAATCGCCATAATGTGAAGCCTAATCTGGATACTAACTTAGATATCGGTGCTAGCCATAATAACCGCAATCATATAAAAGTCGATTATTTTGGGGTGTTACGCGCCTGGTTATGGTTAAACGTGACCTTGATTGTGGGTTACTTTATCGACATCGGATGACAAGAGGCTGGGCTTAAGCTGCCTATGTTCGTTGCTTGTCTGTTAGCGGGTATTATTATTGGTAATCTAGGCAGAGTTTATCTCAACCGTGACAAAGAGAAAGATAGAAGTTATGTCGAGGATGCTTCCAGAGGCTTATCACTCATTCAAGATATCTGTCTAGGCATGTTCTTAACCATGGCCTTGATGAGCCTGAAAATCTGGGAGCTCTAAGGTAGCCTGGCTTATATCTCTGTAGTGATGACGTTGCAGGTATTGCTGTCGATTCTATTCACTGTATTTATAGTATTTAGGCTGATGGGCAAAGATTATGAGGCGGCAGTTAACTGACAATAAAAAAGGAACTTAGGCTCCTTTTTATTGTTTGAGTGTGTCGCTTAAGTGTCTATCTGTTAATGCTTATAACAGCTCTTCGACAATGCGCTTGAGTAGGTAGGTCTCTCGTTCGATAGACATGCCTTTTTTGGGACTGTTGGCTATGGTGTGCTCGTTGTGTTTAATTGCCTCAAATATGTTGAGCCACACAGGGGTCATGCCATTTTGAATTTCGTGTTCTTCCAGTTTCGTGGCACCGAGTTCGGGGTGAATATTGCATACATAGCAATATGACTCCATGTGTATTATGTCAAAATCTTCTTTGTACCAAGGTCTGAATTCTTCGTAGATACCAAATTCACCGATAATTTCGATATGTTGAGCGCCTGTCTCTTCTTCGAGTTCTCTGAGTAGACCCGTTTCGATGGCTTCCCCTGCATCTATTCCCCCACCTGGAATGCTGTAATCATGATAGCGCTCCGTATAAAGCATAAGAATGTTTTCACCGTCGAGAATGATGCCGCGGGCGGCTTTTCTATGGAAGGTTTTTCCTTCGAGAGAACTCAGTTTCGGGTGAGTGGTGCTTGTTAAATGGCGCATAATTTTTCTCTAGATGATCTTAGTATTGTTGGCAAGGGCTTAGCCGTGGAGCTTGTGCTGTATGCTTAATTCATTCACTGCTTGGTATTGTGAAATGATCTGTTCAATCTCAGCATCGTTTGTTGGTGCATTTTGCTGCATGCGTCGATAGTGGGCTAATGTCTTAGTCAGATAATATCTGTCGTCATCTCTGGAAAGGTCCCACATCTGTGAGCCAACAAGGGAGACAGGTGTCGAGCTTAGAGTCGATAGATGCATGACTTCATAGAACCGCTTGTTCTCTTTGATTAAGCACTCATGGACTAAGCCGAGTTTGAGCTTGGATACTTGGCTTCTCACCTTGTAGTTGTGATGTACTGGGCAGAGGATAAACTCCAGTTTTTTGTCGGGATAATCAGTCAAAATTTTACTGACTAACTCGATAAGCAGATCGCCGCCGATACCGGCTATGATGATCAGGTGTCGCTGGCTATGGCCATATTGTGCAAGGGGGAGCTTGGCGACGTCGAGATAGTGAACCTGCCATCTGGGCTTAGCTTGTTGAATGTTAGCCGGAGAAAATCTTTGTAACTTAGACTCAAGTGCTAACATCAAGTCTTCAACCACATCGACAAAGTGGATGGTCTTGGCGGCCCCTCGTTTCAAGAGGCGAGTACCTAATAAGCCATGATCGCAGCAGCAATCCCAGATGTGATCATATTCTCCGTCTACCATCTTATCTATCAGGCTTAGGCGTTGGCTTAATTTCACAGAAGGTTCTCGTTGGTACTCAATCGGGGGGATTCTAGCTTCAAATACCGTTTTGTAGAAATGATCCGTGAAGCTTAGACAGGGTTATACATGGGCTGGGAGTGTTAAAGCCTCCATAGAGAAGGCTTTAGCAAGAGTATTTGTTGCCTTAAAGCACCATATTTAGCTCTAACTCAATATCAGTACAACCCTTCTTACAGAAGACACCATAGGTTCCTGTCTGCTGTTTCTCTGTAGGCACTATAAGCTTGAGAGGCTGATTACAGGTCTCACACAAGACCGTATTGCCTTTGAAGATACGTTTAATCATGTTCTTCTGTGCATTAAATGATTTGGCTGTGGTCTTATTAATTGCTGAGAAATCGAGTTTCTGTGTCTTGCCTGGGCTAGTTTCGCTCATTATTCGCCATCTAAGTTAGTCTTCTTTGTTATCTATTGCCGATTATATCTTTGCTGGGGCAAACACTAAAGACTTAATCGTCGGGATAAGGCATCTCTTGTTATTTTTTTATGGGGTGAAGTGAATACGAGGCGAAAAGTTGTAGGGAGAGCAAGATTTACAGGGCTGGATAACGGGTCTCAAGGGGCAGTGAGCAGCTTGGGGCTTGCTGATAGTGTTTGTTAGAAGTTGAAAATCGGGATACAAAGTAAGCTTGTGGCTCTCATAAGAAATATCTACAATATCAACCAATATTCGACCAACTCCAGATAACAAGATGTCTAAGCCAAATAAACCCGGATCAGAGAAGGTCTCAGTAAACGATACAGAGCTAGAATGCCCTTCTTCTCTGGATAACGCTGCTGAGGACATTAAATTGGCCGTGGATCTTATCTATCTCTTCGAAAGTCATCAGATAGAAGCGGAAGTCGCGCTATCGGCCATCGAGATAGTCAAAGCCGACCTTATGTCTAAATTAGGTAAAGCTGCAAGTTAACACACAGACCTAGGTTTGTGTGTTAGGTCATATTCCTAAGATAGAGTTAAACCAGCAGGTGTCCCAGCTTGACTAAAATAACCGTTTCCTGTTTCACGAAGGGATAATGTTCGCTCAGATGCGGACTGCGTATCCAGGTATTTGCCGGATATGTGCCGTGCTCATCTTCAAACTGTCCCGATAATACCAGTATCTCTTCGCCGCCAAAGTGACTATGGGGTTGAAAAACCTCACCAGCAGGCCATTTCACCAGCGCCGTGTGCTGTCCTTCAAAATCATGCAACGACATGACCTCGAGCCCTCCAATACCTTGATGCCATAGATTTGACTTGGTATCGACGCGCACTTGTTGAGTATCTTGAATATCAAATTGGTTAAGTTTGACAAAAATTGTGCATCCATCGGTGCTAAAGGGGCTATGGCTGCTGCCTGGCGGATTACGAATGTAAGTCCCGGCCGGGTAGTCGCCATTTTCATCTGAAAAGGTGCCTTGCAACACCAATATCTCTTCACCCATTGGGTGACTATGAGCACTGAAATGTGAACCCGGCTGATAAACAACTATGCTGGTGGCATGGCCGCTCTCTTGGTTCTCTCTTGCCAGAGGTTTACGGGCAACTCCTTCAAGGGGGCTGGGGATCCAGTCCATATCATTGCTGTCGATAACGACTCGCTGTGAAAAATCCATATTCAGATTTATATTTAGTAAAGGATTCATAATAAGGCCCCTTGTTGATCCCGAAATGCTGATGAATGTTTGCTCTAAACTCTAAACTCGATTAATTACGGCCAGCCATCACGCCACCATCGACATCCCAGATGGCACCTGTAACCCAGCTGGATGCATCAGAAAGTAAAAAACTAATGGCATTGGCAACATCTGTTGGTGTGCCTATCCTGCCGATTGGATGGAATTCATTAAAACCTGCTAAGGCTTCATCCATTTGCTCAGGTGCAATAAAGGACTGATAGATAGGTGTCTTGACCACGGCAGGAGAAACGGCATTGACCCTGATATTAGCGTCAGCTAGCTCCATGGCCATATGTTGCGTCAAGGCATGTAATCCTGCTTTGGCCATGGAATAGGCTGAAGAGGGCGTCGCTTTTACCGCTTGCTTTGCCCACATGGATCCTATGTTGACTATGTTGCCACCGTCATTTTTCATCATGTTCTTAACTGCGGCTTGAGATATCATAAAGGTGGCTTTATTCAGACCCATATAGATTTCATAATCGCTCTCGCTGTGCTCAATGAATGGCTTGGGGTTGAAATAGCCGGCGGCATTGACCAGATAACCTATGTTAGTTGAAGCTAACTCAATAAAGTCTATGATGCGTTGCACTTGGCCTGTTTGAGACAGATCTGCTTGTAAGCTAGATACCTTGCCAAACTCACTGAGCTCGCCAACGGCGTTTGCTAACTTAGGCGCATTATTACCCACAATAACCACTTGAATATTAGCCGCTAGTAGCTGTTTGGCTGATTCAAAGCCCATGCCGCTGGAGCCGCCAATAATAAGCGCTATGCCAGAATGTGAAAAATTCAGATTTGAAGAAAATGAGTTTGAAGAATGAGTCTTTATACCAGTCATAATAAATCCTTGTCGATTATTCGTTGATTACTTATTTGGTCGGCGTTTTTAGCCGTTTGATGTGATAATCTTATGGCTCATCGATAGATTATAAAAGTAAGTACAATTAGGTTAGCTAGGTACTTTTTGGTACATCTTTATGACTTTAAAAGAAAAAGAAATTTCAAATTTACAGCCCCGAGTCGTTAGCCCCAGTGAAAGCACACGTATGGTCGAAACCATAGTTGGCTGTAAATGGTCTCTGACCGTATTCCAACTCTTGGCTCAAGATATCAATCGTCCCGGTGAGATGGTACGCCACGTTGAGGGGTTAACCACTAAGGTGCTCAATCAATGCCTAAAGCGTAATGTCGAATTCGGGATATTAGCGAAAATTAGCTATCCGGAGATCCCTCCGCGAGTGGAGTATCACGTAACGACTTTCGGAAATAAGTTTATGACAATTTTGGATGCGCTTAAGGAGCTTCAACAAGAGATAGAGGCGCAATAATATTTGCACCGTTAAACTGCTGAGTTCAAATCGATGAACTTAGCACTGCCACTCTTATATTGCCTATTTTAACCTTCACCATACGCTTAAGTTCACCTGTGGTTAACTTAAGCAGTAGAGTGGAATTCCCGGATTCATTCGCCTTGGATGAGTCTGCAACCAATACGCTGACGAGCTCACTTTCCTGTACAGCTTTATATAGGCAAGCCTGTATTTGGTGATAGGTATTCCAGTTATGACTAAGACTTTTAGCTATATCGTTAGTAGGTTTCTACACGACGAATAAAGCGTGACTCGTCTCTCTTTATTACAGCATGCTATTCCGTTAAGCTCATAGATAGGACCTCAGAAAAATAGTCAGTCAGGGATGCAAGGGATATGTGTGCAGACAATAAAATCAGCAAATTTCAGGATAAGATAAAGGCGCTGCAAGATGAAAATATCGAGCTGACAAGGCAGAATATAAGCATCGAGGAGAAGTTAAGCGCAGCTTTAGATGGTACAGGCTTATGTCTCTGGCAGCAGCATATTCCCAGCGGGAAACTGACCATCTTTAATCGAGACTGGGGGCACATGCTGGGTTATTCGGAGCAAGAGCTGTCGGCTCATGTAGATAGCTGGAAAGAAAAACTTCACCCAGAAGACAGAGATTGGGTACTCGCCGCGTTTGAAGATCATGTATCGGGCAAGACTGAGTCTTATCAAGCTATCTACCGGATGATCCATAAAGATGGTAGCGTTAGTTGGGTATCAGACAGAGGACGCATCGTCGAATATGATGCTGAATCTAGGCCGGTTCGCATTATGGGGACTCATATCGATATTACCCAAGAGAAATGCTACGAACTTGATTTAGCCCAGCTAGCTCACTGTGACCCTCTCACTCATCTGCTCAATCGCAAGGCGCTAGAGCAAGCTTTTTATGCTCAACAAGTTAGTCAGCCAAGCATTGGCGGTGCACTTTTCTTCATCGATCTCGATGGTTTTAAGCAAATTAACGATAGATATGGTCACCGGCTCGGGGATCTGGTGTTAATGGACGTGGCACAGACACTTAAGGATAAGGCGGGAGACTTAGCTCAGCTCGCTCGCTTCGGGGGGGATGAGTTCGTGATATTACATACCGACATTAATAAAGAGGTGTTGGTGAACTTGGCTAAAAGCATTTTGGATCACTATCGCAGACCCGTTTACATAGATTCCTGTGAAGTTAAATTAGGCTTAAGCATAGGTATCAGTTTATTCGATTGTTCAGAGCCCTTTATTGCTATTTGTGAGCATGCAGATAGGGCCATGTATCGAGTGAAGCAGAGGGGCAAACATGATTATTCCTTTTGGCAACAGAATGACCCTCTCGCATTTGAACTAACCAAACTGGTTAGTTAATTCTTGCTCATTTAGCCTTTACCAATAGATTAAGACTTCTTGCTTATTTAGCTTTTACCAATGCATTGATACTTCTTGGTGACTAAATACACATCACATCTTGAGCCTATCTTATCTCGGCAGCTGATTCGTTCACCGCTGAATGGGTCCGCTTTTTTGAAGCCCCAGGCTTTACATCTTTTCGATGCCGTTTTTAGTGCATCTTGTTCATCGAATTGAGATGTTTCGTATTGGTTGTAGGTATAGGAGAGCTCTATGATGCCATCGGCTAGGCTACCGCCTGTTGCCTCCATGGTTTTCATGGATGTACATGCCGACATCGTCAGGGCTATGATTGCAATTACCAGTGTCTTCTTTAGTTGTTTGTTCATAAGTTATTGATTACTACCGTTAAGTTGGCTTTTTGACTTGTCTGTTCTTCCTTCTAGCTTTAGGCATCATAGTCAATGACTTGCTTAAGATCACATTGAAAATAGTAAATGAAGTGTGTTTGTCTAAATATCGTTCAAAAGCCACAAGGCGCACCATCTTAGTTATCATGTGGGTAACATCTTTAACGCCTTAATGCTCAATTTTAAATAAAAAAAATGCAGCCAAGTGGCTGCATTTTTTCGTTATATGGTGAGAACTAGACCTAGTTAGCTATTTTAAGATCTGCTTTTTCACTAATTAAGTTCATATTAAAATCGAACTCATCGACGCGGATAGCGCGCTCACGCTTGAGGTTGTAACTCTGTAATTGCTTGTGCTCAGTGGCGTTGATAACTTTAGCAGCAAGGGCATTATCCAGTGTGATAGGGAAGCGAATTCCTGATTTGAATTCACGGCTCTTAAGCCCTTTTTTGACCTTAGCCAGTAACTCGAGACAATCCAGCTTAGCCAGATAGGCTTGCTCGTTGATGTAGTTACCATCACCGACAACAGGCTTAATCAAGTGAGTCAGGTTCTTCTTAAACTCGGTATTAAGCTGGGCCTGCTCGGCAAGCTCTCTGACTAAGTTATCATTCACCTTGGGCATCTTAGCCGAGAAGGTCACAGTCAATACACGCATCAACTTACGTGTTGCCGATGATGGGAAGTTCTCCAAGAAGGCAAGCAATGCTTCTTCAGCCTTACACAATGACCAGCGAGTGGCATAGTGAAAGTAAGGAGCCGCTTGTGCTCTTTGCTCACTAGGCAGTTTCTGCTCGTAATAACGAATCGATGCCATGGCGGCGTAGAGATAGCTCATCACATCGCCTAGGCGTGCCGATAACATCTCGGCTTGCTTGAGTTTCCCGCCCAGTACCAGTAGCGAGAAGTCGGCATATACAGCCAGTTTAGAAGCCAGCTTGTTGACTGCTTTCTCGTATGTCGCGACCTCAGGTAGTTTCGAGCTTGAAGAGGCCGTAAATGGCAGTAGGCCTAAACGGAATGCACGCAAACTGTTGTTGACGCTGTAACCTAAGGTTTTACGGAATATGCTGTTAAACACCTTATCGGCATTCTTATGATCACTATGAATCGCCTCAACCATGCTCTGCATATGTGGATGACAGCGCATCACGCCTTGTCCGAAGATCATCAGGTTACGGGTAAGAATGTTGGCGCCTTCCACTGTGATTGCGATAGGCTGGGCAAAATAAGCCGAGGCTAAAGTATTCTGTGGACCACGCTGAATGGCTTTACCGGCCTGAATGTCCATGGCTGAGTTGAGTATGTCTCGGCCAAGTTCAGTCATATGATATTTCGCGATTGCAGTAACCACTGAAGGCTTAAGGCCGATGCCAAGGCCTTCTGTGGTGAGTACTCGCATGGATTCTTGCAGGTAAGTCTTACCGGCAATGTCTGCCAGTTTCTCTTGAATACCTTCAAACTTGCCAATGGATAATCCAAATTGCTCACGTACGGCGGCATATTCTGCGGAAGACTTGAATGAGCATTGGCTTACTGCTGCGCCAAGGGCTGGTAAAGATATACCGCGACCCGCGCCAAGACAGGCCACTAGCATAGACCAACCTCGGCCTATATTAGCCTGGCCACCTATGATGAAATCCATAGGGATAAATATGTTTTCGCCACGTGTGGTGCCGTTATAGAAGTTAACGCCCATAGGATCGTGACGGTTGCCCAGTTGCACACCAGGATGAGACTTAGGGATCAGCGCACAGGTAATGCCAAGGTTTTCCTTGCCACCAAGCAGACCCTTGGGATCTTGAACCTTGAAGGCCAGTCCAAGCACTGTGGCGATAGGGGCTAAGGTGATATAGCGCTTATCCCAGGTGATAGAGAGGCCAAGTACCTGCTTTCCTTCGAACTCACCCATGGTCACTATGCCGACATCTGGAATACCACCGGCATCAGAACCAGCTTCTGGGCTGGTCAGGGCAAAACAAGGAATTTCGAGCCCCTTGGCTAGACGTGGTAGCCAATAGTCTCTTTGATCACTGGTACCATAATGCATCAATAGCTCACCAGGACCCAAAGAGTTAGGCACCATAACGGTTACCGCAACTGCTGAGCTCTTGCCCGCTATGGTGGCGACAATCGTTGAGTTAGCGTAGGGGCTAAATTCGAGTCCGCCGTAGGATTTTGGAATGATCAGTGAGAAGAATTTGTTCTGTTTCAGATAGCTAAGAATGTGATCGGGTATATGTTTATCACCCTGAATAGCAAAGTCATCGATCATCTCTATCAGGCTAGTCACAGGACCATCGAGGAAGGCTTGTTCATCGGCGGTTAATTTTGCAACCGGAATATCTCTTAATGCAGAGAAGTCAGGTTTGCCTTGAAAGATCGATCCTTCTAACCATACATCGCCGGCATCGAGTGCCTCTTGCTCTGTGGTAGAAATGCTCGGCATTATTTTTTTTAATTGGGTTCTTAGACTCATTTTCTTCTCTCATCCGACCAGAAATTCAGATCACATTACTACATAAAATCAGACTTAGATCAATAACTCAAAACAAGTAATTTAAACGTGTGTTTGAATTGCTCGATTGATATGACATTTATAGTCGACTTTTCATTGGCTTACATGTGTGCGCTGAATGTAAATTATTTCTATGTAGGTCTAATTTTTACTGAGCAGAATGAGTAAAAGGATTGGTTTGCTTGGTTTTAATGTACCGGTAAGCCATATCACAGATTTTCAATGACATAGAGTTCAGCATCTTTGATTAAGTTTCGCATCTCTCCATTTAGCTTCATCTGAATGATAATGACATTTACTTTGGGCACCAAGTGTTCATGTTTCTTGTGAATGTAATGGTAAAGGTCGAGTACTGCCAATGGTTTATCGATAGGCCTGATATTACTCAGACCAAGCTTTTCTATAATTTTTACCCCATCTAAGGTATTAGTGAGTGCGACGTCTACATGGCCCGAATTCAGAAATTGCATCATCTGTTCAGTGCTATCAACGTCATGAACATTTATCATATTGAGGGTTATCTTGTTGGTATGCTTAACGCCTCTCACTTTAGCAAGTCGATATTTTTTTAAGTCTTCACTGCTATGGATGACAACGTTACTACCTTGTCTGATAAAAGCCATGGTCTCTAAATAATAGTAAGGGGTGGGTATGCGTATGGTATTGAGGGTTTCGTCGCCGTAGCTGTATATCCTCATAATCTCACCATCTATGGCACCTGAGTTAGCCATCTGCTGAGCGCGCTTTCCCGGCATTGGTGCTATGGTGATTTTTATACCCAGTTTATTATAAATCTCGGGGATAATGACTCTGCCAACCTCTTGTTCGACTAGTTTTTCGATGGACACGAAATGTAATTCTGTTGCTGCGCTGAAGTTTGCGATTATACCTATAAGCATCAATAGAAATGGAATGACTCGAGATGAACTCATTGTATTACTCGGTTGATATATCTTGAGTTAAGTCTGGCAACACTAAGACTTGATTGAGACATTTAATTATTAAGGTGGCCGAATCTAGCCCTAAGTAAACTTTAGTCGTGGTTAAAGGTCTTGTCTAAGAGGAGAGATGAGTACTAGGGAGTACACTCGTGAATGAAGTTCTGACCCAGAAATAAAAATGAGCAGCCCTTGCTGCTCATTTAGTTTATCTAAATTTAATCATTAATTTATATAAGTTTAATCATTAGCTTACTTATTCTGGTTAGAACTGAGCTTCGACTCTCAGGGTAAGTTGTCTTGGCGCACTCAATGTTTGAAAATTATAGCCAACATCCACTAATGACATATATTCATTGTCTAAGATGTTAGTGCCTAAGGCATAGATGGAGAAACTATCCCATTCATAGCCGACACGGGCGTTGACTAAGATTCTTTCATCGTTCATTGGTAAATGATCAAGCCCAGCAGCTGCAGGATTATTGATACCCGATGATTCACCTGCATAGCTGACGTTTAAGTTAGCGAAAAAACCAGCATCACTGCGATAGGTGGAACCTAAGTTAGCTGTCCATTCGGGAGCATCTTCGAAGCTGTTACCGGATAGATCATAAGTGACGGTAGGCAGTACAATTTTAAACTCATTAAACTCAGTTTTGGCATAACCCAGACCGCCATAGACATTCCAATCACTGTCAATCTGGTAGAAAAACTCAGCTTCGAAACCTTGCACCGTAGAGCTACCGGCATTACGGGTTTCACTGTCAAAGCTGTTAGAGGAGAACTGTACATTTACCTGTTGATCTTGCCAGTCGACATAGAAGATGTTGGCGTTAGCACTTAAGCTGCCCTCTAACCAGACCGAGCGAAATGCCAGTTCATAGTTCCAGGTATATTCGGGTTCGAAGGTATGTGTGGTATTTCTTGCTGTGTTAGTCCCTACGCCACCAGAGCGATAGCCTTGTTGTACCGTAAAGCTGGTGGTGATATCGCTGTTCCAATGATAACTGGCACCGAGTTTTGGCAGGAAGGCATTGAATGAAGCATCAAGTAAGGGTTCAACTCCCGAGGCACTGCTGGCAAAACCCAGCAGTTTTTGATTGATGCCAGCAACTAGCGCACTGGTCATAGGGTCGAATGCTGGGTTGCTTGGGTCCGGCATCAGATAAGCGTTGCTGATGGACACATCACCATCGGATTCATTTTCCTGTTTTTCACGATCGAAACGGAAACCGGCAAAGATATCCCAACTATCATTGATCTTATAAACGGCGTCGCCGTACAGGGCTAAGTTAGTCACGCTTTGCTTGGTTAATGCTTCATTATAGATAAGCACAGGATCCACATCGGCGTATAGGCCTAATACCATGTCCGCAAGAGATTGTGGCAGGCCTAAACCTCCATCATCTGGAGAAGTGACTAGCAATGCTGGTACACCTAGTCTTTGGAAGGAGATATATCGCTGGCCATGGGAGGTAATTTCATTCTCCTGATTTGCATAGAAGCCGCCAATTACACCGGAAAATTGTTCGGTATCGAAGACAAATTTTACTTCCTGACTGAAAGTATCTTCCTGATTATTCCAGAATCGAGCTGCCGTTGGCTCAGAGGTAGCATCATCGTCCCAGCTAAAACCAGCTTCGACGGTGGAGTAAGTGCTGACGGCGGAAGCTGTCCAGATGTCGTTGATGTCATAGTTGAGCTCTAAGGTGTATATATCCATATCGGTGAAGGTAAAACTGGCTAGATCGAGAGATACTTGTCGGTGAGCGAAAGGATCTGCTAACTTGCTGCCATCTGCTGCTAAGGTACTGGTACCTCGTATGCCTAAGTTTGTTTTATTCTTGGTATAGCCTATTTGAGCATAAAAATCTTGAAAACTAGATGGCTGATACTTGAGTTTTAAGCGGTAGGTTTCATTATCGTTGTGATCCGCCGTCTCTCCAGTGAACGTATTGTCGATATATCCGTCAAAATCATTTTTATCGGCGCTGGCTCTGAAGGCAACTTCATCTTCGATAACCTCACCGCCTATGGCTGCCGCATATTCCCGTTGGCCGTATTCGCCCACACCGAGTCTGGCCTTACCTTCCCATTCGAAGCTTGGGTCCACCGTACGCATTATGATTGCGCCAGCCAAGGAGTTACGTCCCTGAAGGGTTGATTGAGGACCACGCAGAATTTCTATCTGGCTGACATCCCAAGTTGAGAAACCGCCTTGACGAATTATATCGAAGGGCATGACGGCACCATCAATATACAGGGAGGCTAAGTTGCTCGAGCCGCCACCTGAAACGTTATAAGCATCTATGCCACGTATGCTAAAGCCATTGCGAAGGTCACCGTTAACGTTTGGAGTACGCTCGAGTGCATCATAAAGATCGTTGATATTCTGATCTTCGATCTGCTTGCTGGTGATCACAGCGACACTGGCGGTAGTTTCTTGTAGTGTCCTGTCTACTTTCTGACCTGTCACCATGATTCTTTCTATGGCTTGGTCATCGGCATTAGCCATGCCTGGAAGCATGAGTGAGCAGAGTATGCTAGTGCGAATAGCGAGTGTTATTGCGTTTTGTTTCATCATGGGTCCTGTCTGCATTTCGAAATATAGTTATACGAATGAGAATCATTATTGTAAAAATTGCGGCAGATGTTAGCACGGGGTTAAATCCTTGGTAAGAGTATTTACACTAACTATCTCTAAGATCTTTGAAATTGAGTGCTAGCTAACAGATGGCTGCTTGCTAATGTAAATTTTGCTGAAACCCCCATGAAAGGTGGTAGGCTTGCTGGTTATCTGAATGATAACTATTTGCATGTATTAAAATGAGCCTAGCAATTGTAGTACTCTGGTGTGGATGTTTAACGGCATTCCTATCCAGTAAACATCAAGATTTACTGGATAAACCTATGATGAAGGTTTTTTCCATCTCTATTTTTGTCTCTAGCTTAATGGCCAGTACTTGGTTGTTCATGGAGGCCTATAACTCAATTTCTGCGGCTCTTTTGGTATTAGCCTTGACCATGTTGATCTGGCTTAGCCTAGTGCTACAACTTGGGCATGTTAAGGCTAAGTTAGCTCCCTTTAGCTGTTTCAACTTGGTTTTTTGGTTAGCTCTGGTTCAGTTAGGAGGTCAACATGTGGCCTAAAACCTTCGCCGCCATATTCGGTGGCTGTCTGATCTCTATTTCTGTGATGCTCAATCTCAACCATCTGCTGCCATTGGACGTAGACACTCGATTATTTCTCGGATTATTGATGGCTTTTCCACTCTGGATTAGTGCCATGATCTGGTGTTATGCCAGTGATTCTGGCTGGCACGCATGGCGTCGTTGCGGTGGTTTACTACTGGTATCGGTTGGCTTCAACACTCTGTATTTCTTCAGTTGAATTGAGTTCAACTAAGTTCAACTGAAAGTAAGCAAATAATTATCACTAATTAGATATAAATCATTATGAATAAACAATTTTTAAAGCGTTTAACCGAGGCTCACAGTTGGCTGGGATTAATCATCTCTGGCTTGCTATTTATCGTGTTTTTTATGGGTTCCATAAGTTTATTTCGCAGTGAAATATACCTCTGGTCTGTGTTGCCCCACCATACTCCAGCCCAAGGCGAGGTACTGTCTCCCAGTGAGATAATGAAGTTGGCGATTAAAGATCGTCCCTTCAATGCCAAGGAGCATTTGACGTTAGTGTCTCCCACTGATGAGATGCCATTCTACAAAGTCTATGTGGATATCGTCTTACCCGAAGATGCGACGACGGATATCGATTATGTGTCACTCCTGATGGACCCAGTGTCTGGTGAGGTCGTGGCAAATGTGGATGATTTTTATCTGGCCGAGTTTATCTACCAGCTGCATTACAATCTTAATATTCCCTATGGCAGCTATATCATAGGTTTCGTGACCCTATTTTTCTTATTCGCGCTGGTGTCGGGGATCTTTATCCATGCCCGCAAATTAATAAAGCAATTCTTCCTCTATCGAACTCAGGAAGGAAAACGAGATCAGTTGCTGACCATGCATAATGTGGTCGGTGTGATGACACTGCCTTTTACCTTGATGTATGCCATCACAGGCTTGATCTTTAACTTAGCTGTCATCTATCAGATAGCCTTCGCCTTAGTCTTATATAAAGGTGATCAACAGGCACTCTTGATTGATGCCGGTTATACCCAGCAGATGCCAGAGTGGTTAGATAAGCCGCTGGATACCAGTGCAGAAGTTGATAAGCTAGTGGATCAGTATGTTGAATCTTTTGGTCAGGCTCCCAGAGTCTTACGCGCCTATAACTATGGCGACAAGAGTGCACTGCTGCACATTTTCGGCAGTGAGTCGGGGAAATTTGTTAGCCCTGTTGAGCAGGTGTTTGCCCTCGATGACGGTGAAAGCTTATTTTCAACAACACCTGAATCGCCTAATACTATGACGACCGGGCGAATTGTACTCACGACGCTGCATTTTGGTGACTATGCCGGCACAGATCTTAGACTTATCTATTTATTATTAGGCATGGGCGTGTGTGTGCTTATAGTCAGTGGTAACTTGCTCTGGGCTGAGAAGCGGATGCAGCAGAGACAATCCTCCTCCAAGAGTATCGCAATCGTGAATAGTATGACGCTAGGCTCGACCATGGGAGTCATATTTGCCACCGCAATCGCATTCTTGTTCGAGCGCGTGTTGCCGCTGGGATTGGCTGGGCGGGAAGACTTAATGATTGCCAGTTTCGTCACCAGTCTTGGACTCTATTTTATCTTGGCCTGCTTGGTGTCAAATAAGCGCAGGATGTTGTTTATTTCGCTTATGGCCACAGCTGGTGTCTTAGTCATCACCATATTGGCCGATTGGGTGCTTTTCCATGAACAGATAGTGACAGTGTTCAAAGCGGGTTTCCTCGCTGTTGCTGGGGTAGAGATTGGCTTGGCTGTCACTGTGATTTTGTTTGTTAGCGTCGCTTATTCTTTATTTGCTAAGCGAAAGTCAGATCTACCTAGTTCGGATTTAAACCTAAGCACTGAAGCTGAGCTCGCCTCTGACTCAAGTTTATAATCATCATCAAATAAGAGCCTAATTGATGAGGGATTAACCAATTGATAACCTAAGAAATTAGGTTCATCTAATTAGGCTTATCTCGTTAAGCTCATCTCATTAAGCTTAAACGTTCCTCGTCATACTTTTTCCTAATAAAAAGCGCAGCCATCTGGCTAATGCCGGTAAGTTAAGCTTACTGGCATTTTTTATTTCTGGCATATTTCTGTGGTCTGCGCTTGACCATCCTAGGGTAAGACCGAGTTCGTCGAGGTTCTAAAATCAGGCTCTCTGCCATGTCGTAGAAGTATTTAAGCTGACGAGGAATAGCACCTGGTGTCGAGTAAGGCAAACCCACTAATAGCCTCAAAATATGAGCCAAAGAACCATTAAAACTCAATTGATAAGGGAGATAATCCCCTTTGAGTTTATGACACATTTTCACCATCTGATAACGCACTAGATTGTAGGTGAGTAAGATCCCCCCACAACTCCTGTTTTACAAGCTCTGGCAGTCGACTTCTCAACGTTAAACGATTACCTAGCATGTATTGTTTCTGCTCTCGATAACCTAATTCTATTTCCCATCGATGCACGTATAAGTCAGCTATGTCTGTAACTGGATAACGCATGGGATCTATCATTGATGTCAAAACCGAGTATTCCTTGCCATTAATCTTTCGACTTATTAACCTAACTTCCAGTTCATAAGGCAGCTTTGGCCATCGTTTTCTGGCATGTGGATTGCTTTTTAATTGGACGATTTTATCGTTGCGCCCCAAGCTACGAACCACCTCATATTGGACATTTTTTTTCAAAGGGATCAACCAGTGTCGCTCGTTACCCGTGGTTTGCCACTGATGAAGTAGCCCCAGTGAATAAAATCCTCGGTCAAACAGTGTTAGGCTATGATCCGGTGTCGAGTCGATGAGCTTTTCGGCCAAAATCATCTCATTAACGGCGTAATCATCGAAAGCACTAGCGGTAATAAGATGACTACTTAATTCCATTTGGCAGACCATACGAACTTGAGGATATTGAGTATCTTTTTGTCGAGAGAAGGCTTCTGCGTTATCTGGAGTATCTTCTGTCCGCCACACTACCCCATCGACTCCGAGTAACATCGTCCATTCCAACTTGGGTGCAGGGCTTCACGATTCCAGTGAACTTGAGTGCACTCAAACAGTGCTTTCATTGCCGCTTCACCCAAATCTTTGCGTCGTTGAGTTAATGCGCTCGGAGCAACAAATGGCTTGCCCTCCCTATCAACGATGTCTAGCATATTAACGATATGAGCCATCGACTTATCGTTATAGATAGCCATACCGATAAGAAGCCAAGCCATTGACTCTAAGGTTAATTTACGTTTTCTAAGCGTGACAGTTTCAGTCAATGAATACGCTTCCTCTATCAGTTCCAGAGGGAGTAAATCTGCGAGAGTTTCAACTTGATGAGGTTTGAGTTGGTTGATCATGTCAAAAGCTTGAGAAACTTGCATAAAAAATCCGAGGCCTAGAGATAGGACTCGGATTCTGAAGCATCTAGAAAATCAGTCAACCGATCGATAAATCACTAAATGATCGGCATTACAGCCATCTGGCTGCGTTTTTTGTTTTTAGGTCACATTTAAAACGTGAGGCTGGGCTAATTTATGCTCAGCACCTGTTGTTCAAGCTCAGTGTCATACTGCCAAATTTGATATTGTGGATCTACGGCATCATAAAACCAGAGAACGCCTATCAATTTATCCTGGTGATTAGCCACCCTGATATTAGTGGTGAGCTTACCTTTATCTAGGGGGCCTCGGAATTGGCAGGACTCAAAGTTTACCGAGTAACTCGTATTACTGCCGCTAAACTCATCGCAGAGTGAGAAATAGGCTCGCTTGCTTGAGTCGATATTGATATCTATGGCAAGTTGAAAAACGCTCTCCATGATATTATCAGGATCAATGTTCAGATCATCTAATGACGTCGGCACCGGAGTGGCTGTTACCTCTGGTGTAACTGCTGGCGTTACCGTCGGCGGTGTGTTTGTTGCTGTTACTGCTGAGTCATCTTCTCCGCCTCCACAGGCAGATAGCATGCTGAAAATAAGCAGCAATAGAAAACGTTTTACATTTATCATATTCATCTCCTCTTTCCATGGTCTGGGTTATTGTTATCATTTAAGTTGCACTAATCTTGGAATATGAGTGTCGAAATAGGGTTGAGATACCAATTAGGGTTAGTGTTACCGCTATTATCCGCCGCGAAGTCGATAAACTCAGGATAGCAAGCGTCTAAACGTTGCCTTTCTAGTGGATGCTTCCAGCTGGTAGGTACTTCTAGTGCCCAACTCATACCAAATTTGTTAAGGAAATAAAGACCTTGACTGGGATCTGAGGTATCTTCTCTGGAACCAAAATAGGCGGTAGCAAATTTATCTGTAGGCGCTTTATTTTTAAGGTGGATCTCGAGTTTACGTCCAGGATGCTCGCCAAGGACCATTTTTGCCGCTTGGCCATGATCGGTTCCTGGGGTGGCAAAGATAAAAGGGTCATAGGGAAAGTCTGGCATTTGTGCTTCAGGTATCGCATTTACGAAGGGAATAACCATATTCCAAGTGGTTTGGTAGCTAGTTCCGCAGCCCGCTTCCGATCGAAGAAACTCACAGCCTGTAGCCAGAGTAATATAATCCCATAGGTCCTGAGCAAGAATAAATACCCCGTAAGTTTGACCGCTTTCCAGGGGAGAAGCACTCTGTCCAAGACCATCGATACTCCATTCGATAGTATTTTCCTTGATGTTACTCATGGCTATTCCTGGCAGTTGGATACCAAAACCGTTGTGATAAAAGGCGCCCGCCGCGGCAAGTTTTGCTAAAAACTCAACTCGTCTGACTCGACCATATTTGACGTATTCAATGAGTCTTAAGTGGAAAATAACATCATTCATGTCGTAATCTTCTTGAGTTGGATAGAGATCTTCATAAATGATAGAGGTAAAAGTTGAAGATGACGGGTAGTAGTTAATGGTGACGCCGCTTTCAGTCATGGTGACTTGATAGTCTTCGACCTCTCCATCTCCGGCTCCACCTGTTGGGCCAATATCGGCCAGACTACTGAAGCGAAATCTAGCCCATGTTTGACCAGTTTTTCCCCATGTAGGCACCTCTAAATTGACACTGTTACTGCCGGGTGAAAGGGCCTGGCCTATGATAGCCTGCTCGTCACTGTCAAAAACTCCATCTCTATTCCAGTCAAACCAAGCGTTGAGAAAGCCGCCACTGCCTGTTGCGGTGGCGAGAATGACGGCGGATTCACCTATTTCAAAACCAGTAGGGAAACTGATGCCATCTTCATCATCCATGCCGTCACTGTAATCGTCTGACAATGGGGCTGGGTAACCACTCGCTTCCCCGTCGACAGTGGAGCCTAGATAGAAGTCATCTATGATGGAGTGTCTGGCGCCATTAGATGCCATATAAGTGCCATAGCTATCAGGAGCATCACCAAAATCTACATTTTCTCCCACTGGCACTTCTGCCAAGGCGCAGCGGGCACCATCATTACTCGATGAGGAAGGGCCGTAAGCAAAAATATCGGCTAAGGGGTTTGAATCATTAACATTGAGGCGATAGATCTTACCGTCGCTATTGTTGCTCAGGTAAAGCACGCCGTCGGGATCGAAGAACTGTGCACCAAAGGTAAATTTTGAGCCCGTTGAGACGACGACTACACCGAGATTGGTGGCGGAGGCGTCAAATGGGTCGATGCGAAGTAGGCTGGCACTATATCCATTAGTGACGGCGTAGAGGTAACCATCACTGGGATGAAAGGCGAAGTCGGTAATGTTATAGGTTGCGTTAACCGTACTCCCGGCAACGAGCGTCATAGTGTAGTTATTGGGGTCATCTAAGGGGATTTTAAACAGGCCCTTATTTTTTCTATATCCGTACCAGACATTCTCATTGATGGCGACATCGCCGACAAAGAAGTTGCCTGCCGCCGCCGCATCGACATCTTTAGTCACGCTCAGAGGCGTAATCACATAATCATCACCAGTTTTACCTAAGGTGCTGGCTTCATAGTCCCAGCCATAGATATAGTTATCGTGATAGTTAAAGCCAACACCGTTATAGGATGAGAGTCGCTTCATGTCGTTTGAAAGTATCACATAGCTGCCTGTTGCTAATTCGACGCCGTATGCAATGGGAACAGAAGAGGGAGTTTGTATGATAAAAGCCTGAGTCGGACATGACTCAAATTCAGCAGTTATACCATCCCAAGCAAAGATAGATAAAATGGTGACGAAAAAGAGAGGGGAGAGAAATTTCATAGTTAGTCCCTATATGAAACTGGTTTCACTATGAAGTGCATGAGCCGTGCCATTGATTAACTGATTGATTTTAAATTGGTTATTATTTGTTGTTTATTCGGTTTTGCAATGTGCAACTCAAACTGCATAAGTTGAAATGGGCTTTATACTCACATTTACCTATCCCATAGTGTTGAATTTTGATGTTTAACGGTCAGAAAGCCCAAAAACTGTCTACTCACTAGTTGAATGTTTTTCAAGTTGATTTTTTTATCACTTCCTTAGTGAAAAGCTGCTGATGCTCTACTAAGCTCTGTGAGTACTGCTGTGCAGTGCGTATCATCACGAGTCAAGGAGAGACACATGTCAGCGAGTGTTCGTTCGCCACATCGATTAATTACCTATTTAGCATTTGTTATTACCCTATTTTTTGTCTTGGCCGTGTCAGCTAGTGCTCATTCTGCCGATAAAAAAGTGATTAAGGCACTGTATATTCCTCTTGCTGACCATTATGCATCTTTGGTGGCCTATGAGCGTTATCGTAAAGAGATGCAATTCGCCGATTATCAGCTAGAGCAGATGAAAAACTGGGATCTTTTGCGTGCCTATTTTCAGTCCGGGGAAGTCGATATGGCCTATGTGATGAGTCCATTGGCCATGGATATGTTTAGCGAGAAACCGCATTTCAGATGGATAGGCTTGATGCATAGAGATGGGAGCGCACTGGCGATTAATGATCTGCTCAATGAGCAGGTCAAGCTTGCTGCTGTTAGGCATGAAAGAAAGCCGGACGATAAGGTCGCCAAGGCATTGAAACAAGCATACGAGTCGACGGGTCGTGCAACTGAAATAGGCATGCCTCATCTGTTGGCGACTCATACTGTTGTCTTGTATCGCTACCTTAAAGAGCATGGGGTCACCATGAGTCTAACACCCAATTCAGGTACCCAGGTGTTAGCGATTGCTGTTGCGCCGCCTAAATCACCAAGTTTTATTAAGAGTAAGAGTAATAGAGCACAAGCTGCCGCATTTGAGCAGTCATTACCTTGGGCCGATGTGGTTGAGACGGGAGGGTTTGGTCATGTGGCCTGGTATTCAAAAGATGTCATGCCTTGGGAGCATGGTCATGTGGAATGTATCGCCTTGGCGACAGATGCTGCGATTAAAGATAAGCGTAAAGCTGTCAATGAAGTGATGGCTTATATCCATAAGGCCGGAGAGGACATAGAGGTTGCTCGTGCTCAAGGCGGTGAAGCACTAGAGCAGATAGTTAACATAGTGCGTAAGCATATACCGGCCCATACCCGAGAAGCCATTATTGCCAGTCTGGATCCCGATCTAAGAGTGATTAATTATCAAAATCTTGATGTGGATAAACCAGGGTTGAAATTGATCATGGATCTGGCGGTTGAGGGAGGCATCATCAAAAATGCTATCGATATCGAAGACTTTGCTGACGAAGGTTTTAGTCGCAATGGCTTTAATGGGCTGAGTCAGGCCCAATTGTCCCGCTAGAGTGAGAGAACCGATGGAACATGAATTCACACAGGCGCCGATAAATACGGTAAACAAGTTAAGTTCATTGAGCTTTAACCTGACTATGTGGTTTTTGATATTATCCTTGCTGCCATTAACCATAGTCGCCTGGTTCAGTTATCAGCAAGCCAAGCAGAGTCTGGTCGATGCCGCAGAAGAGGAGTTAACTCAGTCTTCACTGCTGAGTGTGCAGTCTATCGAGAGCTGGTTTAATTATCGTATGGTCGATCTTAACGTCGAAGCTGAGTCAATCAATGCGGGATTAATTCTGAGTTCGCTCTCTGAGGGCAAGGAGTCCAGTGGTAAATCTGCTAGTGAATATGTGACGAGTTACGATTGGACTAAACGAGTCGATGGCCAGCAAAATGACCTAATTGTATTAAGCCGCCAATATGATTATATCAGCGATATATTCTTGATTGATCTCGACGGCGACATTCTTTACTCAGTGGTTAGTAATGATGCTAAAGGTAAAAATGTCTTCTCGGCTAATTTAATCGACTCGCAGTTTACTCAAAGTTTAAAAGTGACCATGGACTCAGGTTTGGCAAACTTTTCTGGTTTAGAGAGGAGCCCATTGAGTCAAGGTCAAATCACAGGTTTCATCTCTGCCCCTATTCTCGATGAATTTGGCGGTCCTATCGGGGCCTATGTCATCGAATTAAAGTTCGATAATATTTTTAATATGCTGCACTCGACAATATCAGACGCCAGTTCATTAACCCATTACATCATAGGTCAAGATGGCATTCTGAGAACGCCAATAAAGGATAATTGGGAGCAGGTATTACAGAGACAAATTAATACTCGCCCCTTTATTGCCTGGCAGGGGAGAGGGGCTAATGATGGCACCGATGGCACCGATGGAAAAAAGAGCATAGCCTATGAATATATTGGTCCTTCCGGTAAAGAGGTGATAGGGCTATACCATACGGTTAACCTGGCCAACATAGAATGGTTATTGATCAGCGAGATAGACAGTGAGGAGACGTTACAAGCCAGTAATTGGCTGGGAAAAGTCACCCTGTTATTAGTACTTTTGACCGCGATGGGTGTGTTACTCGCCTCGGTCTTTATTGCACGTAAGATCACCCGGCCAGTGTTTAAACTTGCCCAGGCCAGCCGTAAAGTTGCCGCAGGAGAAAAACTAACTCGGGTTGATGTTAAAGGAAAAAATGAGATTAGCCAGTTAGCCAGAGCCTTCAATCACATGCTAGACGCTAAAGCACGCCACGAGGAGGCACTGTTAGAGGCTAATAGCCAGGTCATGGAGGCGCTGGATTCTCTGGAGGAGCACAAGTTTGCCTTAGATCAGCATGCGATTGTTGCAGTGACTGACTTGAAGGGAACCATCACTTACGCTAATGATAAATTTTCTGAGATCAGCGGTTATAAAGTCGATGACTTGATTGGCCAGAATCACCGTATCCTTAATTCAGGCTTTCATCCTAGTGAATTTTTTTCTGAGATGTATCGGACAGTATCTAAAGGCAAGGTATGGCATGGCGAGATCTGTAATCGCAATAAACGTGGTGAGATCTACTGGGTCGATACAACCATTATGGCCCTAAAAGATACTCGGAATTTACCTAAAAGTTATATCGCCATTCGAGCCGATATTACCGAGAGGAAACGAACCGAAATAGCGGTTAAAGAGGCATTGTCTCTGATGAATGCCACCCTGGAATCCACCGATAATGGCATCTTGGTGACCAGTATTGACGGAGAGATATTAAGGACTAACTGCCAGTTTTCACATCTTTGGGGAGTCGCTAAAGAGTTACTGGATAAAGGGGTTAACGATAGAGTCATATTAAAACAGATTAAGGTTCTGCTGAAAAAGCCTGAGACCTTCCTCAAACGTGTGGAAGAGATCTATGAGGATCGGGAGTTAGAGGCATTTGATACCATAGCTTTGATAGATGGACGAGTCTTCGAGCGCGCATCATCCCCTATGGAAGTCGATGGTGAGTACTTTGGCCGAGTCTGGAGTTTTAGAGACATTACCGAACGCACCGAAAATCAAAATGCTTTGCTGCAGGCGAAAGAGGAAGCCGAGTTAGCCACTAAGGCAAAGAGTGAGTTTTTAGCCAGCATGAGCCATGAGATCCGCACCCCAATGAATGGTGTCATAGGTATGTTGGGTCTCTTGTCTAACTCTAAGTTGACCGAGTATCAAAACCGTCGGGTCAGTATCGCTCAGTCTAGTGCCCAGTCTTTACTTTCGCTTATTAACGATATCTTAGATTATTCGAAAATAGATGCCGGTAAATTAGAGCTGGAACAGATAGATTTCAACTTGAGAGGAATGCTAGGCGACTTTGCCGAAGGCATAGCTCATCAGGCTCAAAATAAAAAACTAGAACTGATTTTAGACCTTAAAGGGGTCGAACAATCTATGGTTACCGGAGACCCAGGTAGGCTGCGACAAGCGATCACTAACTTAACTGGTAATGCTATCAAGTTTACTAAGCAAGGTGAGGTGGTTGTTAGAGCCGAGCTTAAGCCAGCTCATGAGGGTAAATGGTGGCTAATCTGTTCTGTATCAGATACGGGCATAGGTATACCTGCAGATAAAATTGATGGTTTATTCAAATCATTTAGCCAGGTGGACGCATCGACTACCAGAAAATATGGTGGTACTGGGCTGGGGCTTGCCATAGTAAAGAAAATATCGCGCTTGATGGGTGGTGATGTTTCAGTGAGCAGTGTTTATGGGATAGGCAGTTGTTTCGAAATTAAGGTCTTACTGGGAAAAAGTGAGAGGTCGACCTTAGTGATCCCTAAGGTCGATATTAACCAGTTAACCTTGCTGGTGGTCGATGACAATGCCACTAATCGAGAAGTGATCCGCGAGCAACTAGAGCTATGGGGAGCGACTGTGGTTGAGGCTTGCAGCGGCCAGGAAGCCCTGGATATATGCGCGAGAAGAGAGAGTGAGCCTGGCAGTCCTAAATTTGATGTCGCCTTCTTAGACATGCAGATGGCAGAGATGGACGGCGCCGAGCTAGGGCAGAAACTAAAAGCCGATGCCAGATTCTCGCCAATCAAGCTAGTAATGATGACTTCTATGTCTCAGATGGGGGATGCTAGCTTCTTCGCTAAACTCGGATTCAGTGGCTATTTCCCTAAACCAACCACAACTTCAGATCTATTCGATGCGCTCAATGTCGTCGCCGAAGGCGGAGAGGCACTGCAAAAGGCCCGCCCTCTGGTGACCCACCATTATCTACAGGCGTTACATCATCAAGAAGACGAACCCAAGAAGCCGAGCTGGTCTCATGATGCCCGTGTTCTTTTAGTCGAGGATAACTACGTTAATCAATTAGTGGCGGTGGGGATTTTAGAAGATTTTGACTTAGATGTGGTGGTTGCCGAGAATGGGCTACAGGCACTGAATAAACTGAAGAACATAGTCGGTGATCCTTTCGATCTGGTCTTGATGGATTGCTTGATGCCAGAAATGGATGGTTATCAAGCCACCCGTGAAATCCGCGCCGGCAACGCGGGTGAAGTGAATAAAGACATCATCATAGTCGCTATGACGGCGAATGCCATGATGGGAGATAGAGAGAAGTGCATAGATTCAGGGATGAATGATTATCTGCCAAAACCCATAGATCCAGATAAGTTATTCTCCAGTCTAATGCATTGGCTTCCTCAAGCTGGGTCTGACGACCTTGAGCCTAAGCACTTAGACCCAGAGGGATCAGGCGAGGCATCAGATCCTGTACCAAGTATTAAATCAAACCTTAATACAGATCCTGTGTCCGATATCAGTGCCAAGGATCATAAGCAAGCAGAAGAGTCCATAAAGGTCGATAAGTCTATATGGGATAAGGGGGCATTATTAAAACGTTCCATGGGAAAAGAGTCGCTGTTTAATGCCATAGCGGATCTTTTTTTGGAGGATATGCCTAAGCGTATCGAGTCTCTGTTGCAGGCCAATGAAGCCGGAGATATGGATCAACTGCGTCACGTCTCCCACACCATAAAAGGTGTCTCGGCAAACCTTGGTGGCAGTAAACTTCAGGCTTGTGCGGCGACGATAGAGCAAGCGGCAAAAGAGGGTGAGCTAGATAAGATTCGAGCCGAGATCCCTGAGTTACAGCTTAGATATGAAGACTTGATTTCATTGGTCAAACAGCATGATGAGTCCTTGGGAGAAGATGTCCCGCCGGAGCGTGCAAGTGACCTGTTAATTTCAGAAAGCTTAGCGGATATCTCAGAAAAACTCAGTGAAGGTAGCTATATAGACGTAGACGACTTTGGCCACCTTAAGAGAGCCAGTGAACGACCCGAGTTACAATATAAGTTTGATCACTTATTGCAACTGTTAGCTGATTTTGACCATGAGCAAGCCAGTGCATGTTTGAGTGAACTCTCCATCTATCTTGTCGATATTGGCGCGAGTCCATCTAAGGGGATAGTCAATGGCTGAGCAGGCAACGATTTTACTGGTGGATGATACACGGACGAATATTCAGCTGTTAGCTGGATGTTTAAAGCATGATTACCGATTAAAAATAGCCATGAATGGTCAACGTTGCTTAGAACTCGCGCAACATTCACCCTATCCGGATCTGATTTTACTGGATGTCATCATGCCTGAGATGGATGGCTATGAAGTCTGCCGTCAGCTTAAAGAAAACCCCAATACTAAACATATTCCGATTATTTTTGTCACAGGGCGAGACTCAGATGAAGATGAGGAGTTTGGCTTGAAACTTGGTGCGGTCGACTACATAGCTAAACCCATTCGTCCCGCGATAGTGACGGCTAGGGTCTCCACCCAGATAAAGCTTAAGCATCAAAGTGATCAGCTTCGCAATATGGCGCTCCATGACCAACTGACTAAACTATACAATCGTCACTTTTTAATCGAATCGGCGGCGAGTAAGTTGGCTTATGTCGATAGACATGGCAATGACCTCTCTGTGCTTATGATAGATATTGATTTTTTCAAGCATATCAATGATCAATTTGGCCATCATGTTGGCGATCGGGTCCTCAAGGCTATAGCCGACATACTCAAGACAGGTAATCGAAGGGAAGATGTTGTGGCCCGTTTCGGCGGTGAGGAGTTTGTGGTGTTGCTGGAACATTGCTCACTCAAGTCTGCTGTCGAGAAGGCCGAATCCTTAAGAGCACAAATTGAAGCGTTAGAGCCGATGGGGATAGCTGTGACAGCAAGTTTTGGTGTGGCTCAGTTAATGAAGCATGAGCAAACATTTGTCGAGTTACTCTCTCGTGCCGACGCCGCTGTCTATCAGGCTAAAGACTTGGGTCGTAACCGAGTTGTTGCCGCTGAAGATGAGTATAACGTGCTTCATTTAGATAAAAAAACAGTCTGATTCATTCATTTACTCGATGGGATTAATCATGATAAATAATGTAAATATACTGGTAGTAGATGATACTGCCGATTGTCGTTTGATGCTCAGGGCAATGCTTGAGGATGACTACTGTGTGACTGAGGTGGCGAGTGGTGATATGTGTCTCATCGAGGTGGCTAAGGCTATACCTGATCTCATCTTACTCGATGTCAACATGCCAGGTATTTCGGGTTATGAGGTCTGTGTCAATTTAAGGAAGATGTATCAATCTGAGAGTCTACCGATTATTTTTGTGTCGGCTCTGGACTCTTTTGAGGAGCGCCTCGCAGGATATGAAGCTGGCGCCGATGATTATATTGTTAAGCCTGTCGAGCCAGAGATCTTGTTTGCCAAGGTCGCTCATTGCTTAGCTCAGCGTCAAATAATGAGTGCAGCTAAGGCGAGTGCGACCGAGGCCATGAGTGTTGCCATGGAAGCGATGACAGTCAGTAGTGAACTTGGGCAAGTAGTGCAATTTATTAAAGATGTCCAATCAATTAAGGATGCACAGGGAGTGGGCCATGGCATTATCAATATCCTCTCAAGTTTTGGCATTAACTCGGTGGCTCGAGTCGATACAGGTTCTGTGGCCTATATCGGCTGTAATGAAGAAAGTATAGAGGCGGAAGTCTTGACTCGATTCGTGGTACATCATGAACGGATTCTAAGTGTCGGCATTCGTACCGTCATTCGAGACCCACACATAGTGCTGTTAATCAAAGATATGCCCCTAGATGATGAGAATCGTTGTGGTCGTTTTAGGGACCATCTAGCTGTGTTGATGGATATAGCCAATGCACAACTTGCTAATATCAAGAGCCGTAATATGATGCTAGAGCAGCGTCAGCAGATCTTTACTCAAGTCATCTCGGTGGCTGAGCAACAGATAAAGAAGACTACAACTCGACTTTTCGAACATGACAAAAACTCCCAAGGAATAATGCATGGCATGGTGTCCGAGTTAGAAGGCATGTTGTTTGGCCTGGGATTAGAGGAAGATCAAGAGAAAAAGTTGATGGCCTTGGCAGATCAAACATCCTTGCAATTGCAGGAGACTCAGGGACAGACACAAGTGGTGAGTGGTGAGCTAGGTGCTATTCTCGAAAGCTTATATGACTTCTTCAATACACTCAACGAGCCGTCAAAAGGCGATCTATCTTAATCAGCCTGCCACATATAAGTCGCGAGCCTTATTGAATCTTCTCTGAGGCTAATATTTTAATTGAGACTATTCATTATAAATTCCAACTGACCACTAACGAAGCATAGCCATGCCATTTGTCTGTGTCACTTTGATATTCCTTGGTATAGGCATTAAATGTCCAGGCAAGAGACCAAGCTGGATGAGCCCAGATAATGCCGCTATTGATGCCAGCCTGTCTACTTTCTAGTTCGATTTGGGGATCATAGGGCACAGAACCATCGAGAGTGAGATCGTTAAAGCGATAACCTAGGTAGGCTCGACTATAGAGCATTAAACTACTGCTTTTAGTTGTGGCGGATAGATTGCCATATTGACCCTGATGTTGACTCAAGCGTCCGAATGACTTGGCCAGTTCATTGCCCCATCTTAAGGTTAATCCCAGATCAGTTTGGCTGCGAAAGTTACCTAATTGTGTATGACTAAAGCCACTAAGATCCCACTGGGTTTCACCTAAAAATCGGCTATTGAATGCTGTGCCTCTACTTACAAGGGCATCTACCTCGTAAGCCACTTGTATTGTCACTTGATTCCCGACTTGATATTGCCAGCCTTGAGGATTGGATGAGCCCGTGACCTTGTGCACAAAGGATTGAACTTGCTCATTTGCCGATGCCGGACCAACAACCCCAAATGACAACCAGTTTTTTTGCGTTAATCGAGCTGAATAGGTTGCTGTATGAGCTTCAAATGCTAGGTAGCCAGCATAAGGTCGATCTTCAGCTTGTGTTGCCTCGACTTCAATCATGCCTGGTGTCCACATCTGTTGGGTGACTTTCCAGCCCCAAGCATATTCAGCCTCGGCTTGTAAAAAGGTGAATTCCCCAAGCCATTGAGCTGGTATAGGAGCATAAGAAAGCTGGCTTTGAGCCATGCTCTCCCAACCAATAATGATGGCATTAGTATAGTTTCCATCATCACCAAAGATGATGTCATTATCGAGTTGGATATGCCATTGGCCTGCATGAGTAACTGGCGTACTCAGGACTAAACTAGCAGCTAAGCCAGAGGAGAAAATACTGGTTAGATAAAATCGAGAGTACAAATTCAGCTCCTAGCTGAAAGATTTTTACCTTCGTCAATGGTCTCCTTAGAAGACACATGACCGTAGAGTCTAGTTCAGTGTTGCACTCACCGAACATACTAAACTAGGCAGGTGTGAACTAGGTTATTGAACAGCATAAACAAAGGTTGTCACATACAACAAACAAATAAATGTGACGCTTTGTATTAGCCAATGTGTATCTTGTGTTCGTCGCCGCTATGGTGATTAAAATAATTTAGTCTATGACCTTTTTCACCGCGCGTTCGAATCCCTTTAATGAGTAGCTTTGCTTATGAAAAAGTACCCTCTGTGCATCGTACATCATAGCGATGAACGGCATGCTTTCTGAGTCTTTTATCTGGGCGAAAGACACGCCATCATGGCAACCAATTAAGCCTGGGAGTGCCAAGCTAGTCATTTGACTATTCATCTCGAGCTCAACATAGATGTTGACATTAATTGGACTGAAAAGGGCGTCTTGACCACCGCAGTATTCGCGGTCATTAACATGGGTAAAAATGATTGTGGCCTTGCCTAAACCTGCATCTATTACTTTCATCTTTTGATAACCATAGGTGGCGATGACAGCTGCATTGTCAGAGTTTTTCTGATGGGTCCATTCACTCCTGCCGAGCTCACCGGCAAAGATACTGGCAGATAACACCGATAAAGCTAAACCTAAGATGGGTTTAATCATGACTCGCTCCAGAAATGAGTTAAGTTCATGAGTATATTAACGTTAGCTAGCTTAATTCTTGCTGAATTTGACTGCTTGATAGCAGAGGACTTAGTTATATTTAACTAAGATAGGGTTTAAATAATATAAGTTGCGCGCAATCTAGTTGTGCTATGCATTGTCATCTGATAGAGTCGCTTTAACTTGAGTTGCGCGCAACCTAATTGAGTCGGTCAACTGAAATAGTGATCCAATAACTCATGCAAGCGCACCAATATAAGTGCACCAATATAAGCGCACTAATACCTGAGTGCAAAACCTAAACACTAAACTTAAGTACTTAGCAAAGCACTCAACCAAAGAATTAATAGAAAGCAGAGGCTAATCATGAAAGCAATTTATCAAACTAAAGCAACAGCAAGCGCAGGTCGTAACGGCAAGGTAGCAACAGACGATGGCAAGTTAAACCTATCACTCAGTTATCCAAAAGAGATGGGTGGCAGTGGAGAGTCTACCAATCCTGAGCAACTGTTTGCGGCTGGTTACAGTGCCTGTTTTTCTAATGCTATTTTGCATGTCGCACGTGAAACGAAACTTACATTAAGCCAAGCCCCTGTTACGGCTACAGTCGCTATTGGCGTTCGAGAAGAGGGCGGATTTGGATTAAGTGTCGCATTATCTGTGACACTTGAACTAGCTCAAGAGCAAGCAGAGCAATTAGTGAAGAGTGCACATCAGGTGTGCCCTTACTCAAATGCAGTCAGAGGTAACATAGACGTGGCCTTGACGGTCAATGATCACAAGCTATAACAGCTTGTGAATGACTAGGCTAATCTGTCAAGGGACAGTTAGCTTAGTACTAATACGAGTACTATCCAGTAGGCACTAGACTAACCTTATAAACAGAGTAAACGCGATGAATAACAGCAGAGGAAAATCCTTATGAATCTAGCATTAATCACCAGTGGCAGAGTATTGTTAGCCCTCTACTTCTTATTACCTGGGATAATGAAGTTTGTGAGTTGGGATATGCATGTGGCACTGATGGCAGAGCATAATATGCAGATGATCCCTCTATTACTGGCGACAGCTGGGGTATTTGAGATACTCGCAGCTCTGGCATTAATAGCCAATAGATACACAGTATATGTGTCTCTGATGCTTGCGGGTCTCGTGGTTATTATCAATTTCAGCTTACACGATTTCTGGAACTATACCGGTATAGAGGGAGCGCATGAGATGCAAAACTTCATCAAAAATCTAGGTATTCTGGCAGGTTTATTGGTGTTAGCAGGCCACTCATCGAAGCATGAAGCCAAGGCAGAGTAAAGCTGGGTTTACTGTTTTAAGACTGGGTAGAAGCTACAGACAGGGCAACAGTTCGAGGGGACTAACGATTGATACAGGTGCTGGTCTTGAAAGAAGCGTAAGCCTATAGCAATCGATAGTGATCAGTATTAAATAGCAGTCTTGAAAATATGCATAAACGATGGTGGCTGCTCAATATCAATGGGTACTCTGAGCTTTCGTGCTACATCATTGGCAGAGATCAAGCCTCTAATGTGATGCTGCTGATGGTCAATGACCAAAATATGATGTAAACCATTCTGCTGTAAAGCCCTGACCACATCACTGACATTGGCGGTGGCTATCTGCTCATAATCCAGTGCCATTAACTGATCTCTTGGGATCATCATATCGGTAACTAAGAGCTCATCCAAGCTAGAACCAAACTTGTTGGCTAACTTGACCATCTTTCTGTGAAGCAGTCTGTGCTTAGTGATGATACCTAAGAAGCTATTATTTTTATCTACCACAAGACGCATAAATCCATGGGTCTTATCCATGATGCTCAAAGCTTCGAGAGCATGGGCCGATGAATCTATGACCATAGGCGGAAAATGATCGAAGTCAGTGAAGATAGATAGGGCTGGTGAATTTAACTTAGTAATATCCTCATCAGATGACCAGAGAAGGTGATCGATTTCGGCGGTACTGAATAGGTCTAAATTTCTCATATTTATGACTCCTTAAACTGCGAAGGTTTAGGCTTAGTTTTGTTGGGGAGGTCAAACTTCTGTATGTGTGCCAGGCCTGATGATCATCAATTAGATGAAAGGGCCTCTAGCATTGAGTCTCAGAAGTAAGCTCTTGCCTATCAAGTTAATCTAAGTAATGCAAGTAGGTCAATCACATTAATAACAATTAATTTTTGTAACCTATTGATGTAAAATGTTAATTTTGTAGCGAGTTTGATCTAAGCTCTTCAGGTAAGGGGGTATTCGGAGGTCAAATACTCTTGCAGTTGAAGTTAGCATTAGCGTGACAGTAGGAAATCATCAATGGCTGATCCATTTTTAAGAATCAGTAATAATCAGAAAAAATAGATGCTTAGAAAGAGATATAAGTAAGGGAAGGTGACCTGTGTATTTAGATACATATTCCCATAGGAATAACTGAGATTTATTTTATCTTAAACTCAATAGGGGCCAATTTTTGACTATACTCAAGAGTGAAAGGCGTATCATAGGTAGTGATTAGTTTTGTAAGTTTTGATGTCATATCTATGAGTAGCAACCGTGTTAGTTTCTGGGCTTACAGTACGGTCAGCGAGGGATGTAGCATAACCCTGTAATAGCTAGCCCCCGACGCGCTTTTCACCTACTTCGACCTTGTTTTACACTAATTTTTTAATCCTCTTAGTGTACGGGCCTGCTTGATAGCAGGCTTTTTTATTGTGATGTAAAACACTCCCCAAAATGAATATCAGGCAATAAGAATAGCCATAAAAAAAAGCCAACCATTCTTGTTATGAGAAGTGGTTGGCTTTTGTTAGTAATCGGTGGAGGGTCGATGCGGTTTGGATGGCTGACTTTGATCTTATAAATAGCCTCAATGGCTTTTGCGTTCAGTTTGATATTGGCTAACTTGCCGGTTTTAGTTTCATGGATGATTAACCTATCTTGCTGAAGATCGCTAAACTTAATCGATAGTAGATCTGAAATACGTAAAGCGAGGTTTAATCCGATGTTCCATATGTCCGCCATCTGCTTACTGTATCGAATTTCAAGCAGATGACTAATGAGATTGATTGTGTCTAACTTATTGATTTATTGGGCTTCTGTCATGCTAAATTCCTTTTTTTTATGTATATCGTTGAATTGAGACCTTCAGAGAGCCGGGGATAGTAGAACCGCATGTAGCCTGGGTTTGCAGGTTCCCGTTTTACCAATATGGGAACTTGGGTTTGAGAGCTGCTTTAATCATGTGACACGCGCACTTGATACACATCCATCGAGTGGTAACTGATGAAGTTTTCAATAAACAGTTTGATGAGCTCTTTACACTCTTGAGGGCACATCCAGCCACACAGAGAGCTGTAGACTTGATTGCTATTGAAGCAGATATCAATGTCCTTGATTAGCTCGGGTATAGGATAACCATGGAAGGCAAAGTCAGTCATATACACCATGCGCCAATGAGCATCTTGTTTCTCTAGGCGGATCTCTACTGGGTGAAACCCACCAGCTTCAGCAGAATATTCAGGATCTCTGAAATTTAAGGTTATTGCATTTGAGCTTTTAGGCTCAGCAGTCATCAAAACTTGGTTAATTAGCGTATATAGCTCACTAGGCATTGCCGGTGTTTGAGGTCTTTTCAGTGTAATTTTCATCGTGTTTTCCATTTTAAAGGCCATGCAAAGCAGGGAGTAGAGTTAGCGCTCTTACTCCCTTGCCATTGCTGGTGGGATTAATAGTGGGTTGTACAGAGGTAAGTGCAGTGATCGAATGAGATCAGAGGTTAGCGAGTGTGATACTAGGGCTTGAACTTACAGCAAACCTTTTTCTGCAAACGATGTCGGTGTTGCGCCGATAACGATATGGTCCAGGACTCGCACATCGATAAGTCCCAATGCATCGGTTAACTTCTTCGTAATCAGTTTGTCAGCCTGTGACGGTTCAGATTCCCCTGAAGGATGGTTGTGAGAAAATATCACTGCCGCAGCATTCACCTCTAAAACCGCTTTCACTACTTCTCTTGGGTAAACACTTGCGGCGTCAATCGTGCCAAAGAACAGCTCTCGAAACTCAATCAGTTGATGCTGGCTGTTTAACATCATCACGCCAAATACCTCCCTTTCATAACCGCCTAGCTTGTATGTCAGAAAGTCTTTAGTGGTCTGAGGGTCGGTGTATACGTCTTGATGGTTAAGTTTCTCTGCAATGATGTTAGCGGCGCTCTCAAGGATTTGAATGGCAGTAGTCGGCCAGTGTGAGGCTTTATTGGCATTAGATTTATTGTGCATAAAGATCTCCTTTAATCAGTTAGTTGCTTATGCACAGGAGTGATACATATCTGAAAAAGTTTGGTTTGGACTCGACTCAATAAATTTTTACCAGTGCTGCACATCTTGTGAATTAAACATGAGGAATTCACAATGAGACTGATTAAATTACATGAAGTGATGAGTAGCACAGGCTTAGCGCGTTCGACAATCTATAAGTACCTTGAAGAAGGTTGCTTCCCTAAGTCTGTGTCTTTGGGTGCTAGAGCCGTGGCTTGGGTAGAAAGTGAAGTGCAGGAGTGGATACTATCGAAGATTGAAGAGCGAGATGAGCAGAGTTAGTCAGTTAGTTCGTAATGTAGTTGCGGCATAAATGGAGGACCGACAAGCCCTCCATGAACTCGTACAAGTGCACGCTAACAGTCAGTCTCTGCTGCCCATTGGTATCCAGCGATGACACCTAACAAGAACAGCTCTGCGATAGGACTGTACCTAACAAAGCTAAACATAGTTTGACTCCTTCAATGCTTGATAGAGTCCAACTCCAACAGCGAAGCCAGCAATAAACGCTATAGGCAGAATGCCTCCTTAATGAATCAATAAAAGTAAAAAGCAGCTGGTGGCATTGCGTCCACTAGCTGCTTTGCTGTGCCGTTAATGGGTTACAGCATAGTGATGATATATATCTGAAATTAGTTAGGACCGTATTTGTATTGGTGATGACAGCCATAAATTTCTACACGCTCAACTCATGTTGTAAATGAAACGATAGTTGTGATGGTTTCTAAAACATCCTTTAGTTAAGCTGTTTTTGACGAGTATAAGTGGGAATATCGAGTTCGGATTGATAGTGGAGATCATTACGACTGTCACCAGACTTCTCATTTAATAAGTCATGTATATTCAACAAGTCTAATGAGGCGAATCGGTCTTTGGGGGGCGGTAATGTGGCAGCGTCCACCTGTACTGCTGAACTAACTACAGGTGCTTGAATGCCCGTTGCAATGATCATTAGCTCAAGATCGCAATCAAGCTCTGGCACAATAGTTAACCCTATAATCACCAAAGCGCTCGGGTCTAACTGCTGATTCAAGGTTGTACCAATATTATTATATTGGCTGAGTTCAATATCTTCAGTTGCCATAACACTAACAATCGCGCCTTTTGCATGAGTAAGATCAACCTCTTCTAGCAATGGGTTTTTAAGTGCATTGTTGATGGTAAGTTGTAAATCCTCCCCCTTCACTTGTTTCGCAACTCCCATAGCCGCACGACCTTGATGACTAACAACAGCGATGAAGTCATTCAAGTCTATATTAATAAGCCCTGATTGACTGATGGTCGTTGTCAGCCCGAGCAATACATCTTGTAGAATACGGTTACTTTCAAAGAAGGCGTTAACCAGGGTTATTTTTTTATCTAATGTTTCAGCTAATTTATCGTTGGGCAGTACTATCACGGCATTAGCATGCTGCATTAATTGTTCAACGCCAGTGTTTGCCAGCTGATTTCTTTGATGCCCTTCAAAGCAGAAAGGGGTGGTGACTACTGCGACTAAAGGTTTATTCAATTCTGCAGCTACAGAGGCTATAAAGGGAATGGCTCCAGTGCCTGTACCACCTCCCATGCCACCGGTGATAAATATGATGTCGGCTAAGGCTATGAGCTCTTTGATCTGCGCTTCAGATTCTTGTGCAGCTTCATGACCTTTTTGGGGATTAGCACCCGCTCCTAGGCCTTTCGTAGCTTCTAAGCCGATCTGCAAGCGAGTATTACATTGGGAGGCTGCTAATGACTGTGCGTCAGTGTTGACGGCAATAAGTTGTGCGTTGTCATTTAAAGGAGACTGACTGAGCTGATTGATGGTATTGCATCCACAGCCCCCTACGCCGAAAACGGCTATGCGAGGTGTTTGGTTATTTTCTGTGAGTAGATCAAACATAGGTTCATCTCCTTGAAGTTATAGTCCGAAGCGTAACCTATGGTTGCGACAACCTAAGTCGCAGTATTTTGATACCGAGCATTTACCTTGTTGAGTAACCGAATGAAATGGGTTCTTAATTTGAGTGGTGCCACTACTTCTACATTGTCAGCCATATTCCACAAAAACGTTCTTAATCCTGAGGAGTCTCTAACTCTGGCATTGACGCGATAGCGGCCATCTTCCAATTGCTGGACGCTTTGATTTTCACTCAGCTTGGCATTTCGCATGATAAAGTTTGCTGATGGAGAAAACAGTAACTCAATGTCAATTAACTCCGATGCGCTTTTATTTTGACTTCGAGCAATATCTAAATCACTTCGAGTGATTGATGGGGTATCGAGTAAACGCACGTTACGTAATAAATCTATGGATTTGGCATAAAGTTTTGAATCAAATTTGCCAATGGTAAACGTTAGGAGCGCGACACCATCTGATATCTGTATGCCTTCAGGGTTTATAGGACTGTAATCAATCCAATAGCTTTCCCCTTTGATAACCCTTTTTATTTGGCAGGCCATCTGGCGCTTGTGAAGCAGTGCATATTGAACTGTTTCAAATATCTGTGGATCTTGCTCTGCAATGATAAAAGGAAAGGGCTTAGGTAACTGAGCTACGCGGCACGCCCAGTACAACCAAGGGTTATCAGGATCGCTTCCTAATACTTGATCTGCACGTTCAAAATAGGGTGTTAGCTGCTTGAGGCTTTGAGGAGGGAGCAACTCGCTAGCACTGTGCTTTAGCGTGTGAAACGCCAATGCCATATGGTTATCCATCAATGTTAGGTTAAGGCCACGCCAACACGCGGCAATAGACCATCCAAAAGGTTTGCTTCTATCATCAAGTACCAGTCCAAAAAGTCCCATGTCGTGCATGGCTTTTAATTCTCTCTGAACCGTTCTTAGCCCTACGTCATAGTCACGATTTTGTAGCCTATCAGTAACGTCATTAGCAGTAATACGGCTTGGGTGACGGGGTATTTGCTCAAGCATGGCAATTTGGCGCTGGATATTGATTTGCATTGAAGGCTCTCTCCATTCTCTATGCCATTAGCATAATACTAACCTGCGACAAAATCTGACGCACAAGGAGCTTTCATTATAATAATCTGATGTTTAATCGATGCATTGATGATTGTCATTATTAAGTCTCTTATGTCGATGATATCGACATAAGAGACTAATAGGCTGCCGATATGTCGATGAAATGGCTTTTTATAAACATGTAAGTGGGAAGTTCCAGGGGAACTAATCAGACATCAAAGAAGTAATCGAGTGCACTGGCTTTGTACGTTCAACAGTTTCTACGTACATAGAAAGATATGCATAATTGAACAAGTTCATAATGTGTTGTAAGTATATTGATGCATATGTTGTTTTTTAAATGAGCATGCTTTATTTTAGTAAGATTGTTGTGTTGTAGATAACCTGGATATTCGGTGGTTCTATATAAATGACACTAGACGCAGTCATAGTCATAGTTAGATAAAAATAGGTTTAGGGATGAACAAACAAAGATTATTAGTCAGTTGGATTGGTGGAAATGACCTAAATATGCCTGAAGGCCAGATGACTGGTCCTATTTGGGCAACGATTAAATCAGCAAAATTTGATGGTATTGAACTCATCTATAACTATAGCGACGATGAAGTAAGACCGTATGTATCCCTTCTGTCAGAACGGGTGAAATGCAAAATCAATACTCGAAAAGCCAATCTTTCCTCCCCAATAGATTACGAGGATATTTATATTGCTGCAGAGCAATTATTGAAAGATGTTGTACATCCCGAATCAGATTTAAGTATTTTGTTAAGTCCTGGTACCCCCGCGATGCAGGCCATTTGGGTTTTGCTTGGTAAAACGCGTTTCCCTTGTACTTTCTATCAAGCCTCAAAGGAGCAGGGAGTTGAAGCCGTTAAGATCCCTTTTAAACTATATGCTGAATATGTTCCTGCAGTCACTCAACTAAACCAGTCCGAACTAAATAATCTCGCCCAACTAGAAGCTCCCATTGATTCAGCTTTTGATGACATCATCACCAATGGAACAGATATTCAAACACTCAAGTACCAAGCACAAATTTTGGCACAACAAGAAGTGCCAGTGCTGATTTGTGGCGAAAGTGGCACTGGTAAGGAGATGTTTGCTAGAGCAATACACAATGCCAGTGTCCGCAAAGACAAGCCTTTTATTGCTGTAAACTGTGGTGCTTTCCCCTCAGAGCTTATCGACTCAATACTATTTGGTCATAAACGTGGGGCATTCACTGGGGCCGTTTCTGACAAAGCAGGTGTATTTGAGCAGGCCCATAATGGGACTTTATTTCTAGATGAGTTTGGAGAGCTGGAACCTGCAGTGCAGGTAAGGTTGCTCAGAGTGCTTCAGGATGGCAAATATACTCGTCTTGGAGATTCAGATGAGCAAAGCAGTAACTTTCGGTTAATTACAGCAACCAATAAAAATTTGATTTCCGAAGTTGCTCATGGTCGGTTTCGTGAAGACTTGTTTTATCGGGTTGCAATAGGCGTATTACAGTTACCCCCATTAAGATTACGACAAGGTGACTTAGACTTTTTGGTTGACTCGTTAATGCAGACTGTGGTGAAAGAGCACCCAGTACTACAAGGTAAAAATATTTCCCATCTCGCAAAAGAAATTATCAAACAGCATAAATGGCCTGGCAATATTCGAGAATTAAAGGCGACTCTATTAAGAGCAGCATTGTGGTCTAGTTCCGATTGTATTGACGAGGCTGAAATGCGACAAGCCTTGTTTATTATGGAAGGTAAACAAGAATCTCTTTTAGATAGGGATATACAACAAGATTTTGATATAAATGATATTTTATCTGAGGTTGAGAGCCATTATATTGTCAAAGCACTTGAACAAGCTGATGGCAACAAAAGTAAAGTAGCAAAATTACTTGGTTACAACAATCACCAAACATTGAGTAATCGGCTGAAAAAACTAGGGATATAAACAGTGCGCTATACATTGGCATGAATCTAGCTATTACTGGTTCATTCCTGAAGTTGTATCGGGACTGTCACTCAAAATAAGGACATAATTTTGAACAATCTAACATCAATCGCCCTTTTATCACGTAAAGAAAAAATAGTTCGCTTAATAGATGAAATGAACAAGGGGTTGCTTGAGCGAAATGAGCAAGTAAAGCTAATGCTATTAGCTGCGCTAGCCGGTGAGCATGTTCTGTTAATCGGGCCACCAGGTACCGCAAAAAGTGAATTGGCTAAGCGTTTAAAAAGTGTTTTTGTCGAGGCTAGCTACTTTGAGCGTTTGTTAACGCGTTTCTCTGTACCAGAGGAGCTATATGGCCCTTTATCTATTCAGGCCCTTGAAGATGATAAATACAAACGGTTAACCAGTGGTTATTTGCCTGAAGCGTCAGTTGCTTTTATCGATGAAATATTTAAAGCCAATAGTGCCATTTTAAATAGCCTACTGACATTATTGAATGAACGTGAGTTTGATAATGGTAACCGTAGATACAAGGTTCCGCTTATTTCAGTCGTGGCAGCTAGTAACGAACTGCCTGAAGGGGAAGAGCTTTCCGCACTTTATGATCGATTTATGCTGCGTAGTTTTGTTGCACCAGTATCAAACGAGAGTTTTCAAGATTTGTTGATGTTGTCGGGTTCAACTTGCGATCCAGAGCTTGAAGTTCGCCTAAAGTTAGAAGATCTAGCTGAAGTTCAGCAACTCTCTGAAAAGGTGCTCCTAAATCCTTCAGTCATTGTGCTATGTAAGGCGTTTAGAGAGCATTTGCAGCGAGAAGATATCTATGTTTCAGATCGTCGCTGGCGAAAAGTTATTAAGCTAATGAAAGTGTCAGCATTTACAACTGGAATGACAGAGGTCAGTAATTATGATGCATGGATTTTGCCTCATTGCCTCTGGAATAAGCCAGAAGAACTACAAGGGTTAAAAGAGGTTTACGAACAAGCTGTTGCTATAAATGGTGAGTTTTCTCATGAACGTTTAACAAGCTTGGTATCTATTTGGGATAACAAATTACAAGCTGATAAATCGCAACAAAGGCAAAAACAAGACGCTAAAGGCCGACCTCTATTTATCAATGATAAAGGCAATGAAACGATTAAGTCTTCGGGGGAAGTACAAAAGACTGATAGCAGTGGGAATTTGATTTATGTAGACAAACACTACAACAAAGAAACTGTTGAAAAAACAAATGGATATAGTGGGTCCAATGATCCCGTTATTATTGAAGTATCATTTAAGGCAACAACAGAGTCTGTACATTATTCTAAATCTCATATTCAAGGTCGATTGCAGGAAGTTGGTGAGTTAAAAAATACAGCTCAATCACATATTGATGCTTTGAATAATCAATTGGATTCTGCGAATGCAACATTTAATGACCACATTTGGCTAGATAAGACATTACTACCACAGATCACAGCCAGCCTTGAAAATGCACGTTCACACACTCAAAAACAGCTGTCTAAGATAAATAAATTAGAAGTTGGTTTTACTGCGTTACCGAAAGAAGATGAGTCAATATATATCGATTCAGATGTAGCTGAAGATACAGCTTTAGAAGGTGAGCTTTGTGAGTGAACCTAAACCAACAATGGCGAAACATAAAGTCGGCTTGTTGGCGCAGTTTGACCAGCAGTTTTCTGCCATTGATTTATTGCCGAAAGAGCTTATGCCTGCGGTAGTCACTTTACCAGGTGGTGACTTAACTAGTCGTTGTCAGTCTATTGCATTGCTTCGTACGCAGCTGCTGACTGCAGAAGAGCTTTCTCTTCCATGCCCATGGCTACCAGAGGTGATACAACAGCAGATAATCACCTCAATAAAGGCTTCAGGAATTGCGCGTTATTGTAAAAACAACCCAATAGTGACTGATGCCTTGCTTACTGATTTGCTGATTAAACTTGAAGGAGCACAACTCCAGGCATTGGCAATATCGCAGCAGATGGCGATCATTGCGGAAAACAAGGCCATAGAACAATTACGACTAGAACTAGAAGCAATTCAAAAGAAACGTAGTTCTACCAAAAAGAAAAAATTTTTAGCACTCAATGATGCTCAACGTCTAGATATTAAAGTTAAAGCTGAGCTCAATGCCTGGATACAGCTAGCAACTGGTGCTGGTGGACAACTATTTGAGCTTCCTGACATTTGGTCACAAAGGCGTGAAATATGGCAAGAGCTAGAAGGTGTTTTTACTGATTTAGGGCTGGTAACAGGCCTTGGTTGGGACCTCTCTCAAGGAATATTTCAAAGCCACGGTTGGATGAATTTAGTTAGGTTACAAAAGATAGTTAAGCAAATACCTCAGCTGCGTGAAGTAATTGAAACCTTGGGGAGAATGAAAGATACCGAAGGGGATCCAATCATTGAAGAAATTATTTCACGCATGAGCGTGACCTTTAGGCATGAAGTTGAAGTTATCACTCCCTTAGTGCCGATGGAGACTAAGGGAATTACCAGATCAGATTCTATTAGTCGCATGTTGCCACAAGAAGCTGCTTTTTTCGGCCACCCAGTACTGAAAAAGTTATGGCATGTACGAAGAGCAGAGCATGCTTTGCTGAGTTATGCCGTTGAAGGTACAGAGCTAATAACTGAAGTTACCGAACAAGAGCAAGAATTCAAAGAAAGCAAGGCTGGTAAAAAGCTTAATAGAAACCGTGGCCCAATGATCGTGTGTCTAGATACTTCAGGCTCAATGAGTGGAACACCGGAGAATGTTGCTAAGGCACTTGTGCTGCAATGCATCAGTGTTGCAAAAAAAGAAAAACGAGCATGCTTTGTTTATTTGTTCGGCAGCAAGGGGGAGGTCAAAGAAATGGAGCTCACACCAGATAAAGCTGGACTGGAGCAGATGATCCTATTTTTGTCTATGTCATTTGGTGGAGGCACTGACGTCGAAGGTCCACTCAATATGGCGTTAGAAAGAAGTGATGAGAAGCAATGGCTGCGGGCTGATATTCTTTTGGTTAGTGATGGCGAGTTTTCAGTGTCGTCAGGTCTTTCAAGGAAAATTAAACATCGGAAAGAGCAGCGGGCAATGAGCGTTCACGGTGTCGTCATTGGAGGGAGTTTGTCACCTATGGACAAAATCTGTGAACCTTTGCATCAGTTTTCAAGCTGGTTATATCTTCAAAATAACAAACATTAAAGGTAAAGGAGTACTAGTGTCGAAAGCTAAAGATAATTTTGAAAATGCAATTCAGGACTCAGAACGTATTTTGCAGGCCTATGACCAACTAAATCAAATAGAAGGTCGAGAAAGAGAGCCTGAAGAACTCAAGCGTGCAGCGTTGATCATGACTTTGACGGCTTGGGAAACCTACGTTGAAGATATTATTGAGGAGCGACTAACCGCTGATTTACGGACTCTGGAAGGTTCAAAAGTAGCAAGTTTCATTACATCTACCTTAGAAAGGGAACTGAGGTATTTTCATACTCCCAATTCGAAAAATACCAAGGGGATGTTTGAACGCTATCTACATCTGGATGTTACAGAAGCATGGACTTGGATTGATGGCGATGCTGAACAGGTTAAATCGAAATTAAACCAATGGATTAAGAAAAGAGGTGAGGCCGTTCACCGTTCGGTAAGTGATAAACAAGCCGCTCATCTAGTAAATCGCCAAGATATGAATAAGTGTCTGACATTTTTTAAAAAGCTCGTTGAAACAACCAATTCGGCTTTGGATGGTGTTTAGAACCGCTCTAAACGAACTGTAAATCAATATTTATAGTTCGTTATGAGCCCATTGTTGCCGAATGAATGTTGACCTGGTTAGAACGTGGTTAATTAGGGTTATGTTGTTGACTTGTAAAGTCAAATCTGATTTTTATTGAGTCATTGAAGACTCCCTAATTTTCCCGTATTCTCTCATTTAACGACTAAGAGAATGTTCAGAGCATCTAGACATAAATGACAGATCAAATCCTGACCCTAAAAGAAGTGGCGGCTTACTTGAAGCTGACCGATAAAACAGCTTACCGCTTAGCCAGTGAAGGCAAGCTTCCAGGCTTTAAAGTCGGTGGCAGTTGGCGCTTTAAACGTGAAGACTTAGAAGCGTGGATTGAAGATAACAAAACTAAAGTAAACGGAGAGTCTTCAAAATGACTAGTGAAGATAACCTAGTTAGTCTGGGCTTTAAGTTTGGTAAAAATGGCGCACATTCTGCGCGAAGTATGATGATCGAAGAGTTGTCATTGCTGTTTTTGTCTTGCTCTGAGAATGCAACTCAAGTAGATTTTGAAAAAGATATTGTTGATTTTAATATCCTCCATAAACCAACGGAGAAGTCACGCAAGCTCACCTTCCGCCATTTAGTTGATCTATATTCATTAGATTTAGATGTGCCACTGTTTAATGTACTCAGACAATGGTGGGAGCTTGATGAAAAAGCACAACCGGTCTTAGCCTTGCAGCTTGCAGTAGCACGCGATCCTATTCTTAGAGGGTCTGTACCAGTTATTTTGGGGTTAGAAGCAGGTGAACACTTAAGTCGCCAGACAGTTAAATAGAGCCACCCACAGTTAATTGCGAACATTGCATCCTCTTACTAAACTTTAAGCATTACTGAAGTAGGAGATGTCATGCCGCGTCCCAGAAGAACTCAAATTAGCATTGAAGATACGCCGTGGTACCACACAGTCTCAAGATGTGTGCGTAAAGCCTGGTTGACTGGAGTCGACCCCAATACAGGGCAATCCTACGAACATCGACGAGATTGGGTTGAGTCTCAGTTGCTTAAGCTAGCTGACATTTTTGCCATTGATATAGCGGCTTATGTCGTCATGAGTAACCATCTTCACCTGGTGCTGAGGATAGATATTGAGTTAGCAAATAGCCAGTTAAATAGAGCCACCCACAGTTAATTGCGAACATTGCATCCTCTTACTAAACTTTAAGCATTACTGAAGTAGGAGATGTCATGCCGCGTCCCAGAAGAACTCAAATTAGCATTGAAGATACGCCGTGGTACCACACAGTCTCAAGATGTGTGCGTAAAGCCTGGTTGACTGGAGTCGACCCCAATACAGGGCAATCCTACGAACATCGACGAGATTGGGTTGAGTCTCAGTTGCTTAAGCTAGCTGACATTTTTGCCATTGATATAGCGGCTTATGTCGTCATGAGTAACCATCTTCACCTGGTGCTGAGGATAGATATTGAGTTAGCAAATAGCCAGTTAAATAGAGCCACCCACAGTTAATTGCGAACATTGCATCCTCTTACTAAACTTTAAGCATTACTGAAGTAGGAGATGTCATGCCGCGTCCCAGAAGAACTCAAATTAGCATTGAAGATACGCCGTGGTACCACACAGTCTCAAGATGTGTGCGTAAAGCCTGGTTGACTGGAGTCGACCCCAATACAGGGCAATCCTACGAACATCGACGAGATTGGGTTGAGTCTCAGTTGCTTAAGCTAGCTGACATTTTTGCCATTGATATAGCGGCTTATGTCGTCATGAGTAACCATCTTCACCTGGTGCTGAGGATAGATATTGAGTTAGCAAATAGCTGGACTGATAGAGAGGTCGTCGAGCAGTGGCATCAGCTGTTTAAGGGGACTGAGCTGACACAAAGATTTGCCAAAGGTGAGCTGGTTGAAGAACTAAATCTATCACAATTAAGACATTCAATTGCCGATTACAGAAGCCGATTAAGTGATATATCCTGGTTTATGAGGTGCTTAAATGAGCCTATTGCTCGAATGGCCAACAAAGAAGATAAGTGCACAGGTCGGTTCTGGGAGGGGCGGTTTAAGTCCCAAGCGCTGCTGGATGAAGCTGCGGTTTTGACCTGTATGGCTTACGTTGACTTGAATCCTATTCGAGCCAAGATGGCGCAAACGCCAGACAAATCAGACTATACCAGTATCCAAGCCCGTATAAAGGCAGCACTTATTGGCGAGCAACCTCAGTCCTTGGTTCCCTTTATTGGAGGTGAACGGTTTAACCAGCCAAAAGGGATTAACTTTTCATTACAAGATTATCTACAACTAGTGGATGAAATGGGTCGAATACTTCGTGAAGATAAACGTGGCAGTATCTCCGTCAGTTCATCTAAGATTCTAAAAACATTGAATATATCAACGGGTAATTGGATAAAACTCACCTCTGAGTTTGGTAAGATATTTCATGGGCCAGTTGGCACCACTCAAGAGCTTACAAATTACTGCGAACATCTACAGAAACGGCGCCGTCATTTTGCTAAGTGTTGTCGGTATTTAGAAGATGGCTGATAGCCTGATTTAGCTAGCTTACTGTTCGTTAAACATAAGCCCTTCAAAACCTTGGGTTAACAACCCCTGCCAGAAATTCGTGTTTTTCGCTAGAATCCCCCCATGTTTAACATTTATAAGTAGATTGAAGGTGGCATTCTTCAGTAATGGCTAAGTTTTCTATCTGATGAGTAGAGAGCTGGTCTTAGCCCGGTTATGTTGTTGATTTATTGTGGGTGGCCTGATTTATCTTGCGCATCATCATGTTCACTGCCGCACAGGCAGCTTAGAAAAATGATAAAGGCTATGTTCAGTGCACTATCAGGTTCACTGCCGCACAGGCAGCTTAGAAATCAGAGGGTTCAACAATGCCAGTAATGAACATGTTCACTGCCGCACAGGCAGCTTAGAAATCTATGGCATCGAGTTGGGATTGAATATCGTGGTTCACTGCCGCACAGGCAACTTAGAGAATTTAGTCGTGTTTACACCAAATATGTTGAAGGTGCGTTAGGGCATTGTCTGAATTAGGGGAGGGTAGGCATGGGCTCTAACCCACGGTTAAGAATGTCAGGTTTGGCCATTGCACGACCAATTCAAGATTATCCATCAATTCCGTTGTCGCCACTTTGCCGCTATTTTGCCATTTTCTACCATTTGGAATGTGACAAAGTATTAGTTAAAGGAGAACGTCAAAGCTGATCGAGAGTGTGTAATAGATTGAAATTAAATAGGAAAGTCACTAATAAAGGCTAAGTAATTGGTGAAGGGTCGATGTGGGATCGAACCTCTTTAATTAAACCCATAAAAAAAGGCCAACCCGTTAAGGTTGGCCTTTCTTAGTATTTGGTGGAGGCGGCGGGGCTCGAACCCGCGTCCAAAAAGCCTACATCCAAGGCGCTACATGCTTAGTCTCTCTTTTAATTAACCAAGTACACTCCGAAAGACAGGATTGCAATTGGCGAGTTCAGTACTATTTCGCGGTTCACCCCTGAACGTGGTTCCCTCGCTATCAAATGTAAGATGACCATCTATAAACCAAACCCATTTGAGAAGTTTCGGCAAGATGGCTAGCTAGCCTAAGCTGCTAGAGAGTAGTTAGAGTCGTTAGCAACTATAACAGTGAGGCTTTTTACGAGGCCAACCTCCCCTCGGCATGCTCCCAGGGTTTCGAGAATCTTGTCGAATCCAGAATCGCCCCCAAGTACAATCTGATTGTAACGCGTTGCCACTAGATTACCAAGCGTGTTTTGCAACTCGTTATATCGTTTGTTCGTTATCCGTACGTTTTGCTGTGTTTTAGTGTTTGATTGAACGTTTTTCATGCTTTAGTCATAGTTTGTAAGCTATAACTTGCCGCTAATAACACTTACAGCTTGTTAGTTATTCACCACGTACGGCTTTTTTCATTGTTCGAGCTTTTTCAATCTGCCATTCACGATCTTTGGTATCGTCACGCTTATCGTGTTCTTTCTTACCTTTACCTAGACCTATCTCAATTTTTACCCAGGCACCTTTCTGCCAATACATAGAGATTGGTACGATAGAGTAGCCCTTACGATCAACTAGCCCTTGTAACTTATCTAGCTCTTTTCGTTTGAGCAGAAGTTTACGCGAGCGCATAGGATCACAGACTACATGGGTTGATGCGGTATTCAATGGCGCTATAGTACAACCGAAGAGAAAGGCTTCGCCGTCTCTCATAAATACATAGCTTTCAGACAAGTTAACCTTGCCCATACGAATAGACTTAACTTCCCATCCCATAAGGGACAGACCTGCTTCCATCTTCTCTTCGAATTTATAGTCGAAGGTTGCGCGTTTATTACGTGCAATCGATGCGGAGGAGTTTTTTGAGTTTTTTGCATTTTTCTTAGCCATAGGCTGGCTATTATACGCAGGGACAAGTTTTTTGGAATTGCTGCTAACGAATTATTCAATATTTTCTGCAGAATAAAGCGGGTTTGCATGTTTTTTGAACAGGTTAGGCCAGCTTAGAGGGAAAATTTGCGGCGCAGTGCTTTGATGGGGCTAATTTTAGAAACAGCTAAATATGCGTTTTTCTCTGATCGTGTTAAAATCCTGTCATTAGTGATCACCTATAACTTGGTTCGGGTGATTGGTTTCGGTAACTGGTTTTATCAAGTTGTTGAGATAAACTGTTTCAGGTAAAGAGTAGAATGCCCAAAATATCCCGCAGTGTGTTAGTGCGCTTTAGTGCCATGCAGATGTATGAAATCGTCAATGATGTTGAATCCTATAAAGAGTTTCTGCCCGGTTGTGTTGGCGGTAAGGTACTCGAGTTTGATGGCGAGACTATGCTTGCATCTGTCGATGTGTCTAAAGCCGGTATTAGTAAAACCTTCACTACCCGTAATCAGGTCATTCCGGGCAAGAGTATTCAGCTTTCTTTAGAAAATGGCCCTTTCAAACATTTGCTCGGCGAGTGGCGCTTCACCGAATTGACCGAAGATGCCTGCAAGATAGATTTCGAGTTAAACTTTGAGTTCTCAAATTCCATCGTAGAGTTGGCGTTCGGCAAGGTGTTTAAAGACTTGATGTCTTCTATGGTGACGGCGTTTACCGGTAGAGCGAAAGTGATCTATCGATAGTCGCTTCAGTCGCGAGTTTCCAGATATAAGTCACTGGATTTTAGCTTGATGTGTATTGTGAAAGAGATAAATTGATGAACATAGAGCAGGAAGATTTCGTGGTAGAGGTTATTTATGCTTTACCCACACAGCAAAAACGTATTCAGATAAAAGTGACGCCGGGTACAAGCTGCATTGAAGCGGTCGAATTGAGTGGCATGCAGACTTATTTTCCTGAAATTGATCTTGAAGCGGTCAAACTGGGGATTTTTAGCCGTGCAGTAAAGCATGACGAAGTTTTAGTGCCGGGCCAGAGAGTAGAGATTTATCGTCCCTTGATTGCCGATCCTAAAGATGTGCGAAGACGCCGTGCTGAAAAAGCTAAAGATGAAGGCAGGATAAATAAGATCACCGGTGGCAAGATATAAATAAACGAGTTCCTAGAGCTAGGCTCTAGGAACTGGATTTGCTCTATTTAAATATCGACGACTAAACGTCTGCTATTCAAATTTCTGCTCAGCTTGAGACTCAGAATCTTTCTCTTCTACTAATGGCTTAACGTCGGGACGCTGCTCTGGGATCATAGGCTCTTCAGCGTTATCCGTTTTAGCATCAGTGCCTAGCATAATGGCGTCAGGCAGACGGCTCTGATCTAAGGGGGTATTAAAATCTTTCGCAAGATCGTAATCACCCACAACTTTAGTCAGCATGTCATTTTCAAAGTGAATAATCAGCTCTTTGTGTATGACGCTTGCATCACGTCCACTCTTATAGTGATACACGTAATACCAGGTATTATTGGCAAAGCTGTCACGTAATACTGGTCGACCTAGTATGTATTCAACTTGTTCCTTGGTCATCTCAATACGTAGTTTCTCTACCTGTTGAGTTTCCATGTAGTTACCTTGTGGTATATCCGGTTTATAGATCAACCAGTCAAATACGCTACATCCTGTCACAGATAACGTGAGCGCAGCGGCGCCCAAAAGGGTAAGACTCTTCTTTTTAATTGTCATTGAATACGCTACTTCATAAAATCTATCGGTCATCATACCCAAGCACAACCTGTTGTGACAAGAGTTGATGGAACATTATTCGGTTAATTTAAGTTAGCCCGTCACTTGGCAGGGCTACCAGATTCGACCATAAGCTTAGTGATTGGTTCCGAAAGTTAACATTATTCGTTTTTAGTCTCGTTATTATATAAAAAAACGGCTGTGAAAATAGTACAAAACTCGGCTAGATAAAATGTGGGGTTCTGTGGGTGATCTTTTTCTGTGTCAGGGAGGAAACGTCGTCTAACCAAGATGCTTTAGCGTTTAAAACGCTAGCTAATGTTAACCGTTTTTCCTGGCTTGTTTTTGTAATGGCTTGGTTTTCCTGCAAGACATTAATTCAATTAACTTTGTAACACTTAGCAATAAGCACTTGCAAAGTAACGAATAAGTTACGAGAATGTGTCCAAGTGGGTGCGCTATCTTAAGGGAATCAAGTAATGCCGACGCCGAAAAATAGTATATGCCGTCAAGGTAGCCTGGTTTGTGTCGGTACCGGCCTAAATCTCGCCGGTCAGATCAGTGTCCTCAGTAAGAGTTATATAGAAAATGCCGATGTGGTGTTTTCGTTAGTGCCAGACGGGTTTGCACAGCGTTGGCTGGAAACCCTCAATAGTGATGTACGCAGTCTGCAGCCTTACTATGCCCAGGGCGATGAAATTAAGAGCCGTCGTGATACTTATGACCAGATGGTGCAAGCTATTCTAAATGCTGTTCGTGATGGCAAAAAAGTAGTTTGTGCACTCTACGGTCACCCTGGGGTATTTGCTTGTGTATCTCACTTTGCCATAGAGATTGCTAGAGAAGAGGGTTACATCGCTAAGATGGAACCGGGAATTTCGGCTGAGGCCTGTTTGTGGGCCGACTTAGGTATAGATCCTGGAAATTCTGGTCATCAAAGTTTCGAAGCCAGTCAGTTTATGTTTTACAAACACACACCGGACCCAACGACACACCTTTTATTGTGGCAGATAGGTATAGCTGGTGAGCATACCTTGACCGAGTTCCATACTTCATCGGATCGTTTACAAGTCTTGGTGGAACAGCTTAATCAATGGTATCCACTCGAGCATGAAATCATCCTCTATGAAGCGCCCAATCTACCGATACAGCAAGCTAGAATTGATAAGTTACCTTTGAAAAATCTGCCTTTCGCTCGCTTGACTGCTATTACCACCTTGCTTATTCCGCCGTCTAGAAAGCTTGAGGTCAATCATGAGATTTTGGCCAAGTTAGGCATCACCGAAGCAGATTTAGGATAAGAAATTTTTATAGAGTCAGTCGTAATCACTTGTTAAAAGTTCAAAAAAAGTTAGGTAGCGGTGAAATATCGCTATAAATAATAAACAAACAGTACCCTAATCACCTAAAAGGACCGAGTTAATGTCAAAGTTAAATGATCTGTTAGAAAACCTAAGTTCAGATGCAAAGTTAAAGGCTAAATACCTTGAAAATCCTGAGCAGGTGATGGAAGAGGCTGGGCTTAATGATAAAGAGAAAACAGCTATGCGATCAGGTGATGAGAAGAGCCTGACTGATATAACTGGTGATAAGAGAGCTTTTAGTAAGTATATCTATAATTCCAAAAAATAAATAGCAAGCTTAGTTTAGTATTTATTATTATGTAATTATTTTTCATAAATAGCATGAAAAGTGGTTTTTTTAATATTCCAATTAGGATGTTACCTCTTGAGAAAATTGTTAATAAAGCTGAGCCTATTTTTTAGAAAAGTCCTGCTATTATCATTTTTTTCTATAGTACTGCCGTTACCAGTTCAGAGCTTAGAGTTAGATGAATTGGATGATTTTTTGACAATAATGGAGGGGAAGAGAACTCAAGACCCTCAATTTGTTGTAGATTCACTTAAAGAAATAGACTCGATATCAGAGACCATGAGTGAAGAGCAAAAGTATCGAACGATATTGCTTCAAGCACACTCTTTAGGTATGAATGATAATGTTGATAAGGCAATTGATTTATTAGTTTTTAACTTAAAAACTTTTCCTTCCACTAAGTTAAGCTTTTATCGAACAAGAATGCTTGGTTTACTTGCGAATACATACTCTTTTAATAATGAATTTTCCAAGTCTTTTCAAACACTACGAGAGTTACTCCCCCTATTAACTGACATTGATGATATTGAAAGTGAAATATCCGGATATAGGTTGGCAGTTGAATTGTTTGGTGAAGTACAGATGAAGAGAGAAGCTCTGAATTATGCCAATATTATTTATAGTGAATTCGATAAGGTATTGATAGAAAGAGATAAATGTTTTATTTCTTTCAACTATGCAGAGAGTTTTTCTGATGTGTATGGCTCCTCACAAAATAGATGGTCAGAGGTCGAAACTCTATATCAAAATGCCTTTGTATTCTGTGAAGCTGCTAATGAGAAAATGGTTATGGCTGGCGCAACTCTCGGCCAAGCAAAGATTTTAATTAATAGAGAGTCTTTTTTTCAGGCTAAGAGCTTAATCAAATATGCATTAGATTTATCATCATCGATCCCTTATCCATTGGATATGGCTGAGGCATATCTTTTACTTGCCAAAATCGAAGTGCATGATAGTCGGCTTCATCTTGGAGTTGGCTTACTCAACAAAGCTTTGGATATAGGGTTAACGATTGATGATAGTCAATTGCTATCTAAAATATATAAACCCTTAGCAGAGTTAAGTGAACAGCTAGGCCAAAATGATAAAGCACTAGAGTACTTAAAGCTCTATCAAGAACATTATTCAAAAATATTGGGCGAAACCCAAAGTAAAATTATTGCCTTCGAGACAAGTAAACTCGATTATCTTGAGAAAGAACGCCAAATTCGTTATCTCAACAAAGACCGTGAACTCTATACGGCTAAAGCTGCTTTGACTGAATTACAACGTAGTAATGAGCGCATGATGAATACGCTGATTTTCGGTGGCCTAATTATCTTAGCCATTTTCGCTGCAGTGATGGCCATGCAGAAGCGTAAATATAAAATGTTAGCTCAGCACGATGCATTGACGGGGATCTTCAATCGCGGTACGGCGCAGAATATTGCCGAGAACAGTTTTATCAAGGCTGCTTCGAAGAGAGAAATGTTTAGTGTCATCATGTTCGACCTGGATTTCTTTAAGCGCATCAATGATAACTATGGTCACGGCACCGGAGATTGGGTGTTAAAGAAGGTGGCGGATATGATCAATAAAGCCAGTCGAAGCGATGACATTTTTGCACGTTTCGGCGGTGAGGAGTTTGCCCTGTTTCTGCCTGATACTGACGAAGCTAAAGCCAATGCCATGGCTGAGGAGTATCGTCGCATTATTGAGTCCATAGAAACCAAGTTTTCAGGTCACAGCTTTGCAATAACGGCAAGCTTTGGTGTCACAAGCAGTGGTGAAGATGATTTGAGCTTAGATCCCTTGCTACATAGAGCCGATATCGCCATGTATCACTCTAAAGAGCTAGGGCGTAACTGTGTCACTGCTTATAGGCCCGAAATTGAGCTGAGTCGTTCAGGGTATCAAAAGAGTAAGATGGCATTCGGTTAGTGGTTTAGCTTCATGGCTTGGATTAACGGCTCGGGTTTGCAGCTTAATTTCACAATAAAATAGGATTTGATAGAAAGCGCTTTTAAGGCGATAGGGCATTGAGACACTTTTGCCTTACAGCCTTACAGCCTTACAGCCTTACAGCCTTACAGCCTTACAGCCTTACAGCCTTACAGCCTTACAGCCTTACAGCCTTACAGCCTCAATGTCTCCCAGCTTTCTCGCTTCCATCTTCCTAGCTTCTAGTTCTCTAGAATTTGAGCATTTTTTAATGTTTTTATAAGTTTTTTTCCGATTTAACCAATGTTTTTTACCTTGTTGATCGACAAACAAAAGTCAGCGCTTGCTACCGGCTGCTCGGATGCCAGCTTGTTGTATTAACGTTTTCGTAAACGTCAAATTAAAACAAACGTTTAATTCATAGTCTCTTGGAGATGAATATAAAGTATTGAAATAATTATAGATCTACTTTTTCCTTATTGGCTGATCTAAAACAGGAGATGATTTTTGTATTTTTAGAGTCTTAGTTGTTGGTGTATCTGAATTGTTACTTAGTGGAATATTATTACGTAATTTATTGCCGGGTTGGGTCTGTGGTCAATTTTTCAGACCACTTAATCACTTTGCGAGCTGTCTTCTTTTTTATGATTTTAATATCTATAAATTACATCTACTTAAGTCTTATTGGTGGATGGTTTAGTTGATTGTTAGCAGTCACTTTTATTTAGTCAGAGGTTTGAGTGTGCACTTGCTTAGCATTGCAAATGACCTTTTTTGTTAGTAGGTTTTATTACGAATTATGCTTTTATATTCGGTGAGGGCATTAGCATAAAGCGGTTGCCTTGTTGGTGAATATCACTACAGCAGATGACCTTGTGATTTTTCAAACTTACTTGAATAGGATTTTAAAACCAGTTTAGCTGGGGATTTAACTATTACAGTTTGCTGCTTTACAGCGGTTGTCCCCGTGCAGTATTCCTACGTGGTGCATGGGTTTTTTATTCAACTTTATGCAAGATTAATACTTTAAACAATAACATTGCTACGACAGTGTTTGCTTGTGTTTGCGGCTCAATCGAGCCGCATTTTTTTACCTGTTATTTAGCCATCATCTATGTGTTTCTTCCATCAGCTATTTATATCTCTTATGCCGATTGGTCTTGAATGGTATTACCCCAATCTCAACAGCTAGAAGATGTAGTTATTGGATAGGCAATAAATGAGACTAGTCGATTGTAAATTATACAGTTTCGGTGTTTTACTCAAGATAGGTTATGTTTATTGATGTTATTTGTGTTAACTGTGTTATAAGTTTTTGTGCCTATACTTTAGAAGTAGGTAAAAGCTTATTTCAATCCTTTATAAGAATTTATAAGAAGAGAGCGATTTGAATTCCCAAACACAGAGTCAAATTCAGGTTAAATCGAAAGGAGTCGATTACTGGACTAAGCGCATAAGCGATCAGGAGATGCCGGCATTATGCTCTACAGTTAAAACACTGGAGAAGTTGGCAAAAGACGACGTCTCTTCCCTTGGATTACTGGGGAAGAGCGTGATGCACGATAATGCATTGACCTCTCGAATATTAAGAGTGGCAAATAGTGCCACGTACAATAAAAGCCAGAACCAGGTGACGACCGTGAGTCGTGCTACCGTAGTGTTAGGTTTCGATACCATACGTAATATCTGTATTACCGCTAAATTACTCAGTAGCTTACTAGAATCAAAAGGCTTGTCTGAGCCCGTATATCAAAGACTTATTAAGTTGATGGCGCGTGCTTTTCAGGCGGCAATGTTAGCCAAGATGATGCTCAGAGATCATGATGAAGAGTTGCAGGAGGAGGTATTTATCGCATCCTTACTGTATCACTTAGGTGAAAGCGCTTTTTGGAGTACAGGCTGTGATGAGGCGGTTGAGCTTGATGCCGCGATACTGCAGTGTGGTGATATCAAACAAGAGAAAGGCATCATTCGTGAGATGTTAGGTACTTCCTTCAATAAGCTGTCTTTGGGTATCGCACGCAGTTGGGGACTGGGAGATGTGTTACTTAAGTCTCTTAGTAATCCCGATGAGCGTACTCCAGAGATCCGCAGTATTTACCTGGCTAATCAAATCAGTGAGCTCTTGGCCCAGGAAAACCCGGCGCCTGAAGATTTACAACTTAGGCTAATGCAAGCTGCAAAAATGTTGAACATAGAGGTTGATGAACTAAAGCTTCGCATGGTTCGCTGTAGCAAGGCTACGAAAAAATTAGCCGAGGCCTATGGCGCTAAGGTGCTTATAGAGCATCTGCCTAATCCCATGCATCTTAAGAAAGATTTGCTTACCGAAATAAATGAGCCCTTGGTTCGTATGCCGAACATGATGTTACAGTTGAAGAAGTTACGTGAGCTGACGGATTGTGCCATAAACAAATCTGACTTTAATAAGGTGATCACCACCACGTTAGAGGGTCTGTTAGATGGAGTCGGTGTGGACCGTTGTGGTGTCTTATTGTTATCCCCTAATCGTAAGCGGCTGCAGCCACGTATTGCATTAGGCGAAGGGGCTGAGCAGATGAAGACAGAGTTTATTATCACGCTAGAACAGCCTCAATGCCTATTCTGTGACAGTATCGAACACAAGCAGGCCATGTTTGTCGACGATCCAAGCTCCCCCAAATGGCGACTGTATATGGATCCAGATCTGAAAAGCAAAACATCAGCAACAGGCTTCATGATCGCTCCCTTGGTGATAGATCAAAAAGTGATAGGTATGATCTATGCGGACCGCGCGACCTCTGAGCGTAAATTGACTCTGATAGAGTTTGATAATTTCACTCACTTCGCGCAACTTGCCAATGTCTGTCTCTCTGCATCTATGGGGCATTAGGCTCGAGCATCAATTTACGCAGTACGAGTTCCTAGGTTCGAGGGACTAGTTCCTAGGAACTCATCCCTCGAACCTTCTTTTATCTACTTCTCTGACTTAATCCTTGCCGTTATCTCTTTAGCTATCTCATTAGGGATGGGAAAACTTAGGTGATACTGGGCAATTTTCCAGCCGCTTTCTGTCTGGATGAGAGTGCCAGTTCCACGAGCAATACCGTAGGAGGCACTGTCGAGTAGCTCATCGAACATCAATACTGGGTCATTGTTTTGAGTTTTAATCGACACAAACATCCGGCTTTTAGCTGTGTACTCCCAGCCTTTTGTCGGGCGGGCGTAGCCTTCAAATTCTGCCATGCTCCAATGCTCAGTGGCATCGGTGCCGATAAATATCGCTGCTGGCAAGTACAGACTGAAATAGGTGTCCCAATCGGCTTGTGTGGCCGCTTGATGTAGCTTGTCTAATACAGCAGCCGCTTTAGGGAAAGGTTTACTGGTGTTGTCTTTTGTTAACTGAGGAGCCGTTACTTGAGCTGCATAGGCTTGGACTGTTACTAAGCTAGCACTGGCTATAACGGTTAATGCTATAACCGATGCCTTAAATAATGTGTTAGCTGACGATACCGAAATGGATCTATTGTCATTCTTAGCTTGAATGAGTGTATTTTCTAGTCTTGCCATGGTGACCTCTTTGTTATTATTTTAGCTTTATTATTCAAGTATTATTATTCGGACTTCTGTTTTAGTCTTACCAGATTAAACAGGATTCAGCCCAAAAGCATGCCGGAAAGACGAGGGTCATATCAAACTTAAAACTTAAAACTTTGGTTCAATGCCAATTCACTGGATCTAATTTAAAAAACAGGCTGAGTTCTTGATAGAGTTCTCGGTGATATTGATAGAAGTCATCGGGTCGCTCGAAGAACACCTCGGTGATCACCGCAAAAAACTCGGCTGGGTTAGTGGCTCCATAATAACTAAAGAGTGAAGGGATATCTTGCTCGGCGCTACGTTGCAGGGTTTCAAATTCCTGGCTGAGTATTTTAGACCAGGCTGAGTAATCACTCACTCTATCTAATATGGGAGCGCCGTTGGCGTTGCCATCTTCCTGATCCAGCTGATGTGCAAACTCATGTATGACCACATTGCTACCATCAACCGGGTTAGCAGCATCAGCTTGAGCCGTCTGCCAAGATAAGACGACCTTGCCATTTTGCCAGGACTCACCGGATAGTAGGCGTTGGCGATCACTCACTACACCACCACTTCTGTGTTCCTGATTATTGACAAAAAATACCGAAGGGTAGACTAAGATCTGTTTGAGTTTCGGATAGTAGTCGGTAGTTCTATTCAGTAGTAGCAAGCAGGCCTGTGCCGCTATGGTGACACGCACCTCATCATCGATAATGATGCCATCGCAACCGACAAACTCTTTTTCAGACAGGAAGACCTGGATATGCTTCTTAAGCTGTAATTGCAGATCTGTGGGCAGAGAGCGAAAGTAGGGCATACGTCTCTTGAGGATCTCTCGCCATGCTCTGGGAAAGGGCGCTTGTGTGATCCGCTGGCGACTATGAGCTATACGCCAGTTGCGAGAGACAATCCAGCCTATGGCGACCAATGAGATTAAGCTAACGAGAAATATGGCGAGCATAATTACCTTATATTTATCTGTTCCTGATATCTAATATATTAAATAGGGGTGAATAGTGCGATTTTCAATCATAGATTGAATTTATTGATGGGATAAACAACAAAGAAAAAATGCCGACAGCCCGGAAAGTACTCTTTGGGAAAAGAAAGCTGTCAGCTAAGGTTGGGAGAAACGGTTAAACAGGGTCACTAATCGGCTATAATATAAGCTTCCTTTTGTTTACGTTCACTCTCATTGAGTGAATAGTGATGTTCAATGAGAAAACGTATGAGTTTAGATTTAGCAACATCACAGCCACTGGCTATTTCAGCAAGATGAGAGATAGCCGATTCACTCAAGGTAAAGGTGGCTTTCCTGTATGGTTCATCGCCTTTATCTAATTTGAGTGCTGTTTTATTGGGACTCCTTTGCTTCTTTGGCTGTGCCGATTTGAACTTTTTAGCTTCAGAACGTACAGGTTTTGATTGCATAGGAATCGAATCTGGAACAGTAAATCTAGCTGCTAGATCCATGATGTCTTCCATGGTTGGGTCGTTGGTATTGTGACCCGCCGCATACAAGCTGGCATCATCGATAAAGTCATCAATCAGGGCATCGAGAGATATTTGTATAGGTCTCTTTTTATCGCTACCCGCTGAGTTAGACTGCGTAGAGTTTTTCTTGAGATCGGCCAGACCCATACTCATCCCTCATGGAGTTAATCTTGTTCAAATGTTTTGCCGCGATGCGGTTTCTGATTTCGGTGGCATTCTTGGCTTGCAGCATTTCGCAGGCGATGCCGCGCATCTCATTGGCTGCTTTACCCTGAGGCTCTATCTCTATCACAGATAAGCCTGATTCTTCGCTGTCATCATAAATGTTACGGCTATAAGTAATGGCATCTAGTACATTGATATCATATGTTCGACACACTTCTTTGGCTTCTAAGATACGGTTTGACTGATTAGGCAGGCTAGGACATTGAGTGATCACGAAGGAGGCACGCATCTTGGGATTGATCATCATACAGGTCGCGACTATGTCATCCATATGGCTCACCGTTTTCAAATCCCGGCGTTTGGGCCTAAGTGGCATAAGCACATGTGAAGCCACTGACATGGTGGCACGTAGGGCCAAGTTATCTTGCCCACCACAGTCGACGATCACGAAGTCATAGTGTTGCTCCAGGCTAAGTAAGTCATTACGTATCTTGCCATAGAGTTGCACACAGTTGATGCTGGGGAGATCCGGGTTATTGTTTCTTGCCTGGATCCAATCAGATGTGGTGCGCTGTGGATCACAGTCAACCATTATGATGGATGCACCACACTCGGCAGTTAAAAATACAGCGATATTTTGAGCTAAGCAGCTTTTGCCACTACCGCCTTTCTCGCCTCCGACTAATATGATCATTTGTTTCCCCTTATATTTTAGTCACCTAAAATTAGTCGCCTAAAATTTGTTACACAGTGTCACTTAGTGCCTGTCTTACGCTGGCTTTTATATTTAGTTCGTATTTAAGTTGAACGAGTAGATAGCGCTTCATCTTACTGCTTGCTGCTAGCGTTAATATTAATCTAGTGACTATTTAAAACCTCGTCAACATCATGATTTTTTGACGTTTTATGCTATTAATTAAAAACATAGGTTGCGACATATATTTGACAGAACAGTGAATCCGATTGGATTTTGACGTGGCATTTGCTGGCATGGCGATGGATAGGTATATTGGAATGTTATCAGTTGGTTACGGTTTTTTTCTAGGCTTTAGTGCTGTTAGACTTGAAATATGCTTCTGTGACTGAATATTTATGCATGTATTACTGCGCCTGTATATTCCCATTATCAACTGATAATGATTTATTTATTCGAATTTGTTATGAATGATTAATACTTCTAGGGGGTGATAATTATGGTTTCAGTGTCTTTGATAGACACATTTATGCTGAAGGTGTGTTATTCCCTTGCGATTTACAACCTGTTCGTTATCCTGCAAAGCTCTTTTCCAAGATGACTCAGGCTCCAAAAGATGAATGAACAGATGCTACTCGATGCTATTAATCAGAAAATGCCCTTTGGTAAGTATACCGGCAGAAAATTACTCGAGTTACCTGAGCCATATCTGGTTTGGTTTCACTCCAAAGGCTTTCCTCAAGGCAAGCTCGGTGAGCAGTTAGCCTTAATGTATGAAATTAAACTTAATGGCTTGGAAGAGATGCTAGAACCTCTGTTAGATACAGCTCGCAGATAAGCAAACTTCCTCAAAATCACAAGATTGTTCTATTGTGAGATCTTGCTCTAAAACTTGAATTTTGGCGACGAGTTTCGTGATTTTCAGTAGAGATTTATTAGTTTCTCTATGTTTTAATGAGGCCAAGACGTAGAAATAAAAGAACCTGCAATGATAGCTAAATTATGTAAATTGGCAGCAGCTGCCACTCTCGGACTTGGCATTTCCAATGCGTGGGCAGCAGATATCGTACATCAAGGCACAGTGTTACAGACCATGAATGGCGGCGGCTATACTTATATCCAGATCCAAGAGTCTGATAAGACCATCTGGGCTGCGGGACCTCAGGTCGACATTAAGAAAGGTGATAAGGTTGTGGTTCAAGAACAGATGTGGATGAATGACTTTACCTGTAAGACATTAGATCACACCTTCGAAGAGCTACTGTTCGTAGGACGTATCGATAAGAAATAAATAGCCTTAGCCTAACGAATACCGTTTTGAGAATGTTGGCTCGATTACTCTGGTGATCGCCACTATTTTTTATGTTTATCTTATTCCAATCCTGATGCAAAATACCCTTATCTTCCTCTTATAATATCAGTCCTTGCCTAATGTACTCAGTGATCCCCTATCAGGCTGCTTATGCCCTTAGTGTTAGTCAAATCTTCCATGAGGCCATACACGCTATCGATGATCTGCAATACAGCCCAGCACACAAGGCCGCCTGGTCGGCTAAACCGAGATCTTCCTATCATTGGCATAAACGTTTGTCGCGTTCACGAGCCTGGATTGTGGTGGATACGAGCCAAATCGTAGCGGGGAGGCCTAAGTGTTGTGGATTTATTAATCTAGAAACGAGATTTTATAGTCTGGGATATATAGATAGTCTGTATGTGCATCCTGAGCATCAGGGTAATGGATTAGCACGGGCTCTCTATGAGGGACTTGAGCTGTGGGCTAAAGATCGAGGCTACCCTGAGTTGAGTGTGGATGCATCTATCTTGTCTAAGGAAGTCTTCCTATCCTATGGCTTTAAGGTTAAACATAGAAGTTATCAGGAAAAACTTGGCCAGGTGATCATGGGTTTCTTGATGAGCAAGTCTCTATAGATTCAGTGGAAAACAATGCTAAATGAACAGGCTTATTTATAAGCCGACCTAAGCGTCTGTGCCAGGCTTAGGTTGTGCTGCATGCAGACTGATTTTCTATGGTATTCGTACTGGCTTAACTCGCTATCCGTGTCGTTATTTTTTCGCTTCTCTGTGACTGGTATAACTCACATGAGGCGATAATGTCTGCTCAAGACTTCGCTCACGTTTCATGAAACGGATAAAGGCGTTGGGCAGAGTTAGCTCCTCGAGAGGACGTTGCCACTGTGCTTTAAGTAGAGGGTGATATCCCTCCTTTCCCGAGGCCGTATAGGCCGAAGATACTCCGACATAATGTTGCTCTTTATCTATGACTAGCCACTTCTCTTGAGGGCTATTCGGGCACATTATCTCAAGGGTCAGGATACGTTTTCCTTGTGGCTTTCTGCCGTCGTAACAATATTTAAGTCCATAGGTGTAGGGGAAACTGCCTGCACCTGTGCCTGTGACGCTGTTGTTTGTTGCCGAGTTAATTGCCGATTCTAAGGTTTCAAACAGGTATAGGCCTAAGATACGATATTTAACTAATGGCAGATCGAAGGGCAATAAGCGGCCAACAACATCGGCTAAGGTCAGCTCTCCCTTACTCAAAGATTGACGCACACCGCCGGCATTATGCAGGGCAAAATCGACATCTGGGTGTATGCGCTTCGTCTCATGGTAGATACTTTTACTGACCCAAGGTGCTATTTCACTGCCGTGTGGCAGGGCTTTACTGGGTAAACGTGTATGAACGAGATCTCTGGGGATAAAGCCCAACACCTGTTTGTCCATTGCGGCTATGGCCGGCCGATACTCAGATGCGATAATCTGGACTATCTGTGGGTCTTGCTGGTGCCAGAGAATCCCTGGATGCTGCTCAAGCTGAGCGCGGATGGCAATAAAATCTTCAGCGGTTACCCCTTGGGCTGACTCGAGAATAAATTGCTCATCTAACATGAAATAGTTGTGGCCTTCGAGGCGAGTGACTTGGCCTGTAGAATTAAATTCAATGTCCGCCAGACCTAAGGTTTCGGCATGTTTACCCGCATGCAGTATCGGCGTGTTGTTGACTCGTTCTCCATAAGAGATGGCACTCAAGCCAAAGGGTTTGAAATCCCCCTGTAGAGTATGGCTATGACCGCCCACGATAAGACTAATCCCATCCACAGCGTCGGCAAGTAACCTATCTTGATCTAGCCCAAGATGACTCAGGACTATGATATGGTCGACACCTTGAGCTTTAAGGTGTTCAACGGTTTTTTTTGTGGTCTCGATGGCATTGACAAAATAGGTGTCAGGATCCGGTCGTGCAATATCTGCCATCTGATCTAAGGTGATACCGACAATCGCCAGAGGCTTATCACTAAGCTGCTTTATTAACACCTTGGCCCTGCCAGTCTGGCTATCATAGTCGAGCAGGCGAGGATGACCACTCATTGGGCTCTCCTTAGCAGCATCTTCTCGGCTCAAGTCCATATTACCGGCCAGCAGTGGGAAGTTGATGTTGTTGAGAAAGGCCAATACCGGAGCGTTACCCGCATCTATTTCATGATTGCCCAGTACCATGGCATCGGGTCTGAGCTGGTTCAACAGATGGGCATTGGCTACGCCTTTGAACTGGCGAAAATACAGGGTCCCCTGAAAACTATCACCGCCATGGAGGAAGATATAATCTTGATTAGCCTGCTGTGCCTGGATTTTTGCTTGATTTAATTGGTGCTGGATGCGCGCGTAACCACCAGTGTGACTGTATACATCGAACTTTTTCCCGGCATTGGTCAATGAAAATTTTACACGACTGGGGTCGAAGTGAGAGTGAGTGTCATTGATGTGGGCAAGTTTAAGCGTGTATGTCTGGGGCATTGCATCATTTCTGTATTTCATTCGGGGGACGATACTATCATCGAATCCATGAGACCAAAAAGGGAAACTTATGTTTCCCTTTTTCGGTTTTGTAACAGAGCGTGATCACTCAAACTAATTCTTGGATGATCTATTCTTTGGCGTCTGCAGATAAGAGTCGAACTCACCGTTATCGGAGAGGCGTATGCCTTTATCTATCATGCGTTTCTCCCATAATTTACGGGCGAGTTGTTGCATGTCGGTGACTGGGTCATTACTGTCGACGATCTCGAGTCCTAACAGGGACTCAATGATATCTTCCAGAGTCACAATACCTTCACCTGTACCGTACTCGTTGACGACCATGGCTATCTTGCTATTGCGTTTAATTAACAGCTGAAACAAGGGTAAAACCTTAGCCGTTTCAGGCACGATAACCAGATTATGCTTTAAGTCACCAATAGGCGCCTGAGGCGAATTACGTTCTTCCAGCAAGATATCGTTTCGATTAATAAAACCTATGACATCATCGGGATCTTTATCAAAAATAGGGATTCGGCTAAACGGTGTGGCCTTGTGACGTAATGCAAACTCTTTATTTGATAGCGAGGTCGGCAAGCTAAACATGACGGTTCTTGGGGTCATGATCGCGGTCACTGGCATCTCTTTCACCGACAGCATCTGGGTCAAAATTTTAGATTCTTGCTCGTCCAGTTCACCAGATTCATGACCTATCTTAGCCATTGCACTCATCTCTTGACGGATATACTGACCGTTATCACCTTTGCCCAGAAGGCGGGTGACCTGGCTGGACATCCAAATAAGCGGCTTAGTGAAACGTTCCATCCACAATAGGGCGACCGAAACACTAGGGGCTAGCTTACGCCAATGATTTGCGCCTAGGGTCTTAGGGATGATCTCTGAGAAGAACAGGATTAAGAAGGTAAGCACAGCGGAAAATACACCGAGCATATCATCACCAAATACTTTAGCGGCCTGGGCACCGGCAACAGCCGCACCTACAGTGTGGGCTATGGTGTTTAGGGTCAGGATTGAAACCAGAGGCGACTCTACATTTTCTTTCTGACGTCCCAGTCTTTTAGCGGCTTCCGGATTAGATTGAGATAAATATGCAACATAGCTAGGCGTGACTGAAAGCAGAACCGCTTCGAAAACACTACAAAGGAAGGAGACTCCAATAGCGACAGCTACAATAGTAATGAGGGTGATCATTTAGGGAATTACATTGACGGACCGATATTAGCCCATATGAATTCTATCATAACCCTCAATCACTACAAGGCTGATGCATGCGCTAGATGGGATCAGGGGGTGAAATTTAGACATCGACCCAGTTAAGGCTAGGCTAGTTAGAGTCGATAAGGGGTCATTTGCGATATGCCTGAATTGAAAACTTTGGGAGACATTAGGACATATTTATCTTTAGGGATTAAATATCCACCGCCCTTAATTAACATCTGGTTAGTGTGTTATAGATGGTTTATCTAGGATTGGATGAAAACTAGAGCGTGGGTAAGGCTTAAGTCGCAGTCGTTAGTAAGACCGCACAAGCTCTGGTTTACTCAATGAGTAAAAAGAGTAAAGGCCAACAGGCTCTATCTAATATACGCACAAATCTGTATAATTCGCCGCCCTGTGGCAGGTATTAGACCCGTTAAGTGTTGAGGTTAGTCAAAATGAGTGAAAAGAAGATCAATTTATTGGATCTGGATCGTAAAGGATTGAGAGCATTATTCACCGATATGGGTGAGAAGCCGTTCCGTGCGGATCAGCTGATGAAGTGGATTTATCATTTTGGCGTCAGTGACTTCGAACTTATGACTAATATCAATAAGGGACTGAGGGCTAAACTTGCCGCGCGTTGTGAAATTACCGCGCCGCAAATATCCAGTTATCAGAAGTCAGAAGACGGCACGATTAAATTTGCCATCAATGTAGGTGATGGTCAGGAAGTTGAGACCGTGTATATCCCCGAAGGTGATAGAGCCACTCTGTGTGTGTCTTCACAAGTTGGTTGTGCGCTGGAATGCACCTTCTGTTCGACGGCTCAGCAAGGATTCAACCGTAATTTGACTGTCTCTGAAATTATCGGTCAAGTGTGGCGTGTTGCCGATTTTATCGGTTTCATCAAAGACACCGGCGAACGCCCAATCACTAATGTGGTGATGATGGGCATGGGCGAACCTCTGTTAAATCTTAAAAACGTGATTCCGGCTATGGATATCATGCTAGATGATTTTGGTTTCAGCTTGTCTAAAAGGCGCGTGACCTTGTCTACTTCGGGTGTTGTTCCAGCCTTAGATATACTTGGTGATGCCATAGATGTTGCTCTTGCTGTGAGTATTCATGCAGCCAATGATGAATTACGTGATGTCTTAGTGCCGGTTAATAAGAAGTATCCTCTTGAGGAGTTCTTAGCCGCTATTCGTCGTTATATCGCTAAGTCTAATGCTAACCGAGGTCGTGTCACTGTAGAGTATGTGATGTTAGATCACATTAACGACAGCACAGATCAGGCCCATGAGCTGGCTAAACTGATGAAAGACACCCCATGTAAGATTAATCTAATTCCATTTAATCCATATCCTGGTTCTCCATACGGTCGTTCTTCTAATTCTCGTATCGATCGTTTCTCTAAAGTCTTGATGGAATATGGCTTCACAGTCATAGTGAGAAAGACTCGTGGAGACGATATCGATGCTGCCTGTGGACAGTTGGCGGGCGATATTCGAGATAGAACCAAGCGTTTAGCGAAAAAACGCATGCAAGAGAACCAAATATCAGTCACAATAAACTAACTCTCTGAATATTTAGGTAGATAGGCTTGCTAATGATGCAAGGATTGCTAAGACTTACCCCGTTACTCATCTTGTCTACAAGCTTGTTGACTGGCTGTGTGTCTGAGCGGGTATACACAGGCACTGACATACCTGTTGCCGAGAGAACTTTTGATAATGTTGCGGCCGCCAAACAGCGAGCGCAGCTCGGCCTCACGTATTTACAGAGAGGCAATAGCGCCCAAGCTAAGTTTAACTTGAATAAGGCGCTGAAATTTGCGCCTAACATCGAAGCCGTCAATGTCTCTATGGCGCATTATTACCAGTTCGTAGGTGAGCTGGATATTGCCGAGACTTATTATCGAAAGGCTATCGTAAGTACTGATGCGACCGGTGATGGTATGAACAACTTCGGTGTGTTTCTGTGTCAGCAGAAAAAGTATGAAGAATCAGAGAAGGTGTTTCTTAAGGCGATAAAACTGCCTAAATATACCCGTGCTTCAGCGAGTTATGAAAACCTAGGTATCTGTAGCCGTAAGGCTGGAAACCTTGAGAAAGCGCAGAAATATTTTAGAATGGCGCTTAAATATGATCCAAGAAGACAAGTGTCTTTAATTGAATTAACCGAGATCAACGTCGATACGGGTGACTACCTCAAAGCACGTACTCAACTCCTTAGCTATCACAGAGTTATTGCAGAGTCAGCCGAGAGTTTGACGTTGGGAATAAAAATTGAACAAGGCTTAAATGATCTAAATGCAGCAAGGAAATTTGGTATTTTACTCTTAGCTAAATTTCCTGCATCGGTCGAAGCCAAACAGTATCGAGCTAGTATGCAATAATGACTAATAAACAAATCAATATGCTAAAGGATGAAGCAGATACACACCAGGATAGACTCGATAGCGAAACGATAGGGTCACTGTTAAGACAATCCCGTGAAAACATGGGAGCCAGTGTTGCCGATATTGCCGGGCAACTGAAACTTAGACCCTGTATCGTTAAAGATATCGAAGCAGATAATTTTGATCAGATTGCATCTCCCACCTATGTGAAAGGTTATGTAAAAAACTTTGCCCGCATAGTTCAAGCCGATGAAAAGGCTATTTTACGTTGCTTGAATAATCAAATTCACCAAGATCCAGATCCTGAAATGCAAAGTTTTTCCCGTAAAACGACGCGACAGACACTGGATGGCAGACTCATGTTTGCCACTTACTTGATCGCCTTCATTTTATTGGCACTGCTAGTGTTATGGTGGGTGCAGAAGTCAGATACGCTCTCATCTCTCGACATTTCTAAGCCTAGCGTCGAAGAACTAGCAGACTCACAAATTGATTCAAACCTAAGTGCCAACATTTCTCTCGATGCTGGCACTAGTAATGCCGCTACTGGTATCGAAAACATCAGTGATGACTTAATTGAACATGTAAATGATGCCTTAAGTGGCAATACGTCCTCAATAGATACACAGGCTGCTGAGATTAGTGAGAGCATTTCTACACCTACACCTACACCTGAGCTAAATGACGCGCCTAAGCCAAGTTCATTAATTATTGATGAGACTGAGGCACAAGCTAAACCAGTTACTCAGCCTGTTACCCTGTCAGCCAATCAAGCTGCACTCATTTTGAGTTTTTCCGCTGATTGCTGGCTCAACGTGACAGATGCCACGGGTAAAGTGCTAGTTAACGATCTTAAAAAAGCGGGTGAACTGCTTAATATTTCTGGCAAAACGCCATTTAAATTAACCTTAGGTGCCCCACAAGCTGTGAGCATAAAGCTCAACGGTAAAACCGTAAGCTTGGCTACTTTCCCTCGTGGACGAGTGGCTCGATTAACCCTTCCTTTAGCTGGCTGAATCGTATTTTTACCCTAGGCGTAATGATTCAATAATCATCTTTTTCTCAGATGTTATTTAATCTAATGACTAGGGTTAAACTTGCCGCTGAATGCGATAAACAGGATATAGAGTAAATAAGATGTACAACGAAAACCCGATAATAAGACGTGCTTCTACCCGTATCTATGTTGGAAATGTTCCCATAGGTGATGGTGCGCCAATAGCTGTTCAGTCGATGACCAATACTCGAACGACTGATGTTGCAGCTACGGTGGCTCAGATCAATGCTCTTGAAAATGTCGGCGCCGATATAGTGCGTGTTTCGGTGCCTACCATGGATGCCGCCGAAGCGTTTAAGTTGATTAAACAGCAAACTAATATCCCTTTGATTGCCGATATTCATTTCGATTATCGTATCGCACTTCAAGTGGCAGAATATGGCGTAGATTGTCTGCGTATTAATCCGGGTAATATAGGCAACGAAGAGCGTATTCGCAGTGTTGTCGAGTGTGCACGGGACAAGAATATTCCTATCCGCATAGGTATCAATGGCGGTTCGTTAGAAAAAGACTTGATGGATAAGTACAAGGAGCCGACGCCGGCAGCCTTGCTAGAATCCGCTATGCGTCATGTGGATATCTTAGATAGACTCAATTTCGATCAGTTTAAAGTCAGTGTCAAAGCTTCCGATGTGTTCTTAGCCGTGGAAGCCTATCGTTTACTGGCTAAACAAATCGTACAACCTCTTCACTTGGGGATCACCGAAGCCGGTGGTGCCAGAGCCGGTTCGGTAAAATCTGCCGTCGGCCTAGGCATGCTATTAGCCGAAGGCATAGGTGATACCTTACGTATCTCCTTGGCCGCCGATCCTATCGAAGAGATCAAGGTCGGTTTCGACATCTTGAAATCATTGCGTATTCGTTCCCGTGGTATCAACTTCATTGCGTGCCCGTCATGCTCGCGTCAAGAGTTCGATGTTATCGCTACAGTGAATGAGCTTGAACGACGTTTAGAAGATATCGTCACGCCCATGGATGTGTCTATCATAGGTTGTGTGGTAAACGGCCCGGGTGAAGCTCTGGTATCAGACATAGGTCTGACGGGCGGTCATCGCAAGAGTGGTTATTTCAATGCTGGTGTGAGACAGAAAGAGCGTTTCGATAATGACAACATAGTCGACTCTTTGGAAGCCAAGATTCGAGCTAAAGCCTCTATGATTAACGACAGAATTCCAGCCAAAGATCTCAGCAAATAAGTACTGCAATTTAAGCATAATCCGTTTGGTTTAAAGCCAAGTCTGCTTTCTTTGTCGAGAACTGTTTGCAAATTAACAGTTTTGAGTTTGAAAATACCAACTCTTTTAAATAAGTGATCATTCAGCGGGAATTAAAAACGCTGCAGGCAAGTAAGGGGATTGAAGCTAATAGTTATTCTATATCGAGAGCCACTTGCGCAGCATAAAGTGTTTTTAAACCCGCACTAGGTGAGCTTCTCAGTGCTTCCACTTCTGCGTTGCACTGTCTCAAAAGGGAATAACCATTTCTTCAACAATGTGCCTTGAATTTAAAGCCCTGAGAAAGCTCTGAATAGGTCATAAATTTAATCGAATTGGTATTATACTGCCCTGCAAGATATACTGCGGGGCATTTTTAATTTTTTTTAGCTAAATCGGACGAGTCTATATCGTGGCAAAACAGATCCAAGCGATTCGCGGAATGAACGATATTCTGCCTACCCAAAGCCCTCTATGGCAAAAACTAGAAGCTGTACTCCGTGAAACTGTGAGTGCCTACGGGTATAGTGAGATCCGTACTCCCATCGTTGAGAGTACAGACCTTTTTAAGCGTTCGATTGGTGAAGTCACCGATATTGTCGAAAAAGAGATGTATACCTTTGATGACAGAAACGGTGACAGCTTAACCCTACGTCCTGAAGGCACAGCCTCAACCGTACGTGCGGGTAATCAACACGGTTTACTTTATAACCAAGAGCAACGCCTTTGGTATATGGGTCCTATGTTTAGGCATGAGCGACCACAGAAAGGGCGTTACCGTCAATTTAATCAGTTTGGTGTCGAAGTTTATGGCATTGGAACAGCGGATGTAGATGCTGAAGTTCTGATGCTTTCTGCTCGCCTGTGGGAGAAGCTGGGGATCACAGACCATGTGACTCTAGAGTTAAACACTTTAGGCGATCCTGCCGAGCGTGCCACATATCGTGAAGCGCTAATTGCTTATCTTGAGCAGTTTAAAGAGCAGCTTGATGAAGAAAGTCAGCGCCGTATGTATACCAATCCGCTGCGCGTGTTGGATACAAAGAACCCAGAGGTACAAGCACTTCTAGTTGATGCACCTGAGTTGATGGATTATCTTGGCGAAGAAACTCGTGCACATTTTTCACATTTATGTGAACTCTTAGACGCGGTTGGCATCAAATACGTCATTAACCCACGTTTAGTTCGTGGTTTAGATTATTATAATCGCACCGTTTTTGAGTGGGTAACGACAAGTTTGGGCTCTCAGGGTACCGTGCTTGCCGGTGGTCGTTATGACGGATTGGTCGAACAGTTAGGCGGTAAAAACACCCCAGCTGTCGGTTTTGCTATGGGTCTAGAGCGCATAGTCTTGATGTTAGAGACGCTGGAGCTGACTGATGATATTCCTGCTACTGTCGATGTATATGTCACCGCCATGGGCGATGCGAGTAAAGTTGAAGCGATTAAAATCGCCCAGGCACTTCGCACCGAGTTACCTGGTTTGAGAGTGATGAGCCATTGTGGTGGTGGAAACTTCAAGAAACAGATGAAACGCGCAGATAAGAGTGGTGCACTCATCGCCTTAGTTATCGGTGAAGATGAACTGGCCAGTAACCAAGTCGCGGTTAAATATCTGCGTGAAAAGAAAGAACAAGCTTTAGTTGCTCGTGACGGATTAGCAACTTATATCGCGGAACTGATTTAAAGAGGAAGATTACGTGGAAATTTATAGCACAGAAGAACAACAAGTAGATGCTATCAAACAGTTTTGGAAAGATTATGGATCGTCTATCGCTGTAGGTGCCGTAGTTGGTCTAGGTGGTTTATTTGGCTGGAACTATTATTCCGATCACCAAATTACACAAGCCGAGTTGGCATCTGAAGCCTTCCAGGCTGTGAGTGCCAGCAATATTTCTGATAACGGTATGTTAACCGCGGCAGAAAATTTTGCTAAAGATCACAGCCAGAAAGGTTATCAGTCACTGCTTGAGCTGATTGTGGCCAAAGCGGCTGTTGAAGCCGGTGATCTAGAAAAAGCGGAAGCGACACTGAAAAGCGTCGTTGCCTCTGCACCGGATAAGGGTCTAGTCATGGTTGCGACCATGCGCTTAGCACGCGTTCAAGCGGAGCAAGGCCAAATCGCAACGGCTATAACTACCTTAAGCCAGGTCTCAGATCCAGCCTTCACGGCACAGAGAGACGAGCTTAAAGGTGATTTTCTGGTGCGTAAAGGGGATGACGAGCAAGCTAAAGCTGCTTATCAGGCCGCCGTTAAAAACGGTGGCACGAGTGCAAGCCCTGCGCTACAGATGAAATTAGACAATTTGAACAAGGCATAAGGAAACGCCCATGAAGTCTTGGTGCAAAACACTAGTCGCATGTAGTCTGAGCATAGGTTTGTTATCTGCCTGTTCATCTAGCGATGTTGAAGAAGAGCCAATAAGCCCACTGCCTAGTATCGAAGCAAGCGTATTTCCTGAAGTAAGCTGGAGTGCGACTGTTGGTAGCGGTGTCGGTGATTATTATTCACGCCTTCGTCCGGCAGCCAGGTATGACAAGATTTACGTTGCTGATAGATATGGTCAAGTCGTCGCCTTCGATGAAGAGACTGGAGCTAAGGTTTGGAGCAAAGATTTTAGCTCGGCATTTAAAGATAATATCTTGGCCAAGAACAAAGGCGCTAAACTAGCCGCTGGAGTCACAGTCGCCAGAGACATGGTCTTTATCGGCGGTGAAAGTGGTCTACTCGGTGCCTTAGATGCAGAAACTGGTGAAAAAGTATGGTCTGCCTTAGCCAGTGGTGAGCTACTTTCAGCCCCAACGGTTGCTGAAGACATAGTAGTGGTCAATACTAGCTCAGGAAGTTTAGAAGCATTTAAAATCGAAGATGGTGAAAAGTTATGGACTTATAAGTCTAAGCTGCCGACTTTGACTCTTCGCGGTACAGGTTCAGCTAACTACGAAGCCGGTGGTTTCTTCGTAGGTACTGCCGACGGCAAGATTGCCGTAGTGATCAAAAACAATGGTCAGGCTGCCTGGGAACAAGCTATTTACACGCCAAAAGGTGGTAATGAGTTTACCCGTATGTCCGATGTTGATATGCAGCCCTTGGTCGTTGGTAAAAACCTATATGCAGTTAGCTTTAACGGTAATTTAGTTTCAATGGAGCTTAGAACCGGACGTATTGTTTGGTCGCGTAAGTATTCAAGTTTCCATGAATTAGCTGATTCAGGTGTGAACCTGTTTCTAGTAGATGACCATAGCCGTATCTATTCAGTAGACAAACGTAATGGTTTAGAGACTTGGAGCAATATTGAATTAACTAATCGTAATTTAACCTCTCCAGCCGTCTTTAAAGGTTATCTTGTTGTTGGTGACTTTGAGGGTTACCTGCACTTCATAGATAAGTCGACCGGAGAAGTCGTTGGCCGCGTCGAAGTGGACAGTTCTGGCTTATATAGTCAGCCCTTGGTTGTCGGTGATAGCATTTATGTTCAGACTCGCGGCGGAAAAGTTGCTAGAATAACGCTTCCGTAAGCTTTATCTGAATTGATATTTAGCCCCCGGAAGTTGTTCTGGGGGCTTTTTGTGTTTAAGTGATTAGTATTAAAGAGTTTGTCGAAAACACTTTATATAAAAACCTCACATTAAACACAATAAGCAATATGTAGTATCGGCTTGATCTAGTCTTAAATAGATCAAGATCCGACTTATTGATATTTTATAGATTTGAAAACAGTAGATTAGAGGCAAAAAAATGATTCCAGTTGTGGCCCTTGTTGGGCGACCCAATGTCGGTAAGTCGACCCTATTTAATCGCCTTACCCGCACCAGAGATGCTTTGGTTGCCGACTTTCCAGGGCTAACTCGGGATCGTAAATATGGTCGCGCTTCCCTATCAGGCTATGAGTTTATCGTAGTCGATACCGGTGGTATCGATGGCACCGAAGAGGGCATAGAAGTTCATATGGCCGAACAGTCCTTAGCCGCGATTGAAGAAGCGGATGTGGTTCTGTTTCTCACCGATGCCAGAGCGGGCTTAACAGCTGCCGACCATGCGATTGCCGATCATCTTCGTCGACGTGATAAGACTACTTTTGTAGTTGCCAACAAGGTAGATGGTATAGATGCCGACTCTGCCTGTGCCGAGTTTTGGGCCTTAGGCCTGGGTGAGGTCTATCAAATGGCTGCATCACAGGGACGCGGCGTAACCAACATGATTGAGTATGCCCTGGCTCCTTATGCCGAGGCGCTCGGCCTGCATCGTAATGATGAAGGTGATATAGAGGTTGAGGAAAGAGAGTACAGCGAAGAAGAAGCCGAAGCCGAGCAGAAGCGTCTTCAGGATCTACCGATAAAGCTTGCGATTATCGGTAAGCCTAACGTTGGTAAGTCTACCTTGATTAACCGTATCTTGGGTGAAGAGCGTGTGGTCGTATATGACTCGCCGGGAACCACTCGAGATAGTATCTATATCCCTATGGAGCGAGAAGGGCGTGAATACGTGCTTATCGATACTGCTGGTGTTCGTCGCCGCAGTAAAGTCCATGAGACAGTCGAGAAATTTTCTGTCATTAAGACACTTAAAGCAATCGAAGACTGTAATGTGGTGCTATTGATCATCGACGCCCGTGAAGGTATTGCAGAGCAAGATCTTGGTTTGTTGGGCTTCGCCCTTAACGCTGGTCGCGCTTTGGTCATTGCCGTCAACAAGTGGGACGGTATCAATCAAGAAATTAAAGACAGAGTTAAGAGTGAACTGGATCGTCGCCTAGGCTTCATCGATTTTGCTCGCATTCACTTTATCTCAGCACTTCATGGTACTGGTGTTGGTCATCTTTATGAGTCGGTAGAAGAAGCTTATGACAGTGCTACGCGCCGCGTAAGTACGTCTATGCTGACACGCATCATGCAGATGGCGCAAGACGATCACCAGCCACCTTTGGTTAATGGTCGCCGCGTTAAGCTTAAATATGCCCATGCCGGTGGTTACAACCCACCAATCGTGGTGGTTCATGGTAATCAGGTTAAGAAACTTCCGGATTCCTATAAGCGTTACATGATGAACTACTATCGTCGTTCGCTTAAAGTTATGGGTACGCCTATTCAGGTGCGCTTCCAAGACGGTGCTAACCCGTTTGAAGGCTTGCACACTAAGAGGCTTACCGTGAGTCAGGAGCGCCGTCGCAAGCGCATGATGAGTCACATCAGAGATAATGATAAGAAATAGGTTTTAGGGACTAGCTTATAGTTCCTAGGATTTAAATGATAAGAAGCCAGTTAATTCATTTTAACTGGCTTCTTTTGCATATGGAGATGCTTATCCGTGATCGCCAGGGATGGTGAAGGAGGGGATTTGCATATGGATATACTTATCCCCGGACTATATGGATGTAGTAGGAGGGGATTTGTATATGGACTTTGGTGCCTTCGAATGAAGGCTGATTACATTTTTACTTTGGTTCATTTTGTTTTGGTCGTTACTTTTCGTCATTCCGGCAGATATTTTTAGCCGGAATCCAGTGACCTTTACTGTTGGAATATGTCATTGAAGGTCGTACCTTCATTCGTTATCTATCGCTTGCAGCCGCATGTAGGCTAGTCGAATCACAAGAAAGTTTGGCCTTATTCGTTCCGATGCCTTTGTAGGTTTAGCGACAACTCTTTAGTTAACCTGTGTTTATACACTGTATTATTGGCTTTTTGCGTATATCTACCGAATTTACATATTCAGTTCACGATTTGCTATTGAGAGATAATGAAAAACAGCGTAGATTCAAGCGATTAAAAAATCGTATGCTAGTTCTGTAAGAGCTACGAGGCAAAAAAGTTGGCATTCTCGTTTTTCCAGAAGGTGTGTTTGGACTCATCATTGAAAGAGTTCATAAATTAGATGCTTGTAAGTATGCAGCTTGGCTGGTCTAACTTGATAAACGCGTAATGCGTGTGTACAAATATTATATGCAACATGGAGAGTTTCGTATTGAATCACCTACCTGTTAAAGAAAAAACAGTTTTAGTGTTATGTGTTAGTTTTGCGACTTTAATTTTAGTTACTGGGATCTATGACTTTCTGATTGTCGAATTCATTATGAGAGAACTAGTGATGACGATTGGAGTATTTCTTATGCTGTTAAGTGCAGGTTTAATACCTAAATTGTTCTTCTCACCTTTAACTGATATTTTAAAATCAGAAGGAATCCCTACGGTAGGTAATCCAAGAGTCCAACAATGGCTTTCTTTATCGGGAGTATGTCTCTGCTCACTTGGTGTAATTTGGAGACTGTGGCTATAACAAGGCCATCAAACGTATTCGTAACAGTTTGCTTAGTTCCCCTTCACTTTACATATTAGCCAACAATTTAAAGCCTCTTATTGGGGCGTTACCACTAACCTGATTGCCATCCCCTTGCTAATTAAAACCTCAAGGGTTAGCAAAAGATAGGACAGCAAAAGATAGAAAAGATCGGACAGGCACATCTTTAAACTAAATGTTTTATCACCACGAAGCGCTTTTCTTCCACGAAGAACACTGGGATAAGATGACGATCTGCAAAGAATTTAGTTATTGCCTTTCTTCGTGTCCCTCAGTGTGCTCCGTGGTGAATCGCTTTGTTCCGTTTTTAATATGCCTTTTGAGTAGAGCTAGAGCGAGTGCTCTAGCCAATGGATGTCCCAAAGTGAGTTATTAGCCAATAAACTCAAATCGAAGCAGCACCTTTTTTGAAGCCATAGCTGGTGTGAACGCGGCTGTGACCTTCGGTATCAGGGTGAAGTATCACATTGTGAAACTCTCTGAGCGAGAGATAGGGATATCGAACTGGCCGTTAAACATGGAAGTTGTTGGAAACCGCTGAACCCACAGGGATTGTGCTTGAATGATGTCCTATCTAAAAGCCAGTTCAGCATCCTGCTTCTCGTTCGTTAGCTAGAAGCTAGGCTTCACTCACCGTGTCGCAGAAGCGTTTTCACTTAAGCCTGCTGCAAGCTATAGATACCAATGAAGCTATGCTTACCAGATGACACCAAAATACCTAAGCCAGCCCAATGAACCCACAACAGATATTTCAGTAACTTGTTATCCGATAAGTTATTACACCACTTTTGATTGAACCTCTCCCTCGAGTAATCGAGTCGTTAGCATATCCCCGACGCTAACGTCTGAGGCTTTCAGTAACACCTTACCCTTTGAGTCTTGAGTGATGCTGTAACCTCGGCTAAGTGTGGCTAACGGGCTTACGGTCTGTAGCTGATGAGCACTGACGCTTAGGCTGCTCTCGCTGCTGGCTAATTTCTCTTTGATAGAGTCCTTTAGCCTCGAGGTTAAATAGCTGAGTCTTTGGCTCTCTAATTCGAGCTTATTTGCAGGCGATTGCTGATTTAAGCGATGGCTCAATTGCTGCTGTTTAAGTGCCAAGCTGGTAAGTTTCTTGTCGATTGCGGCATCGAGTCTAAATTGCATCTCATCGAAGCTCTGGCCATATTGCTGCAGACGGCGGTTGGGATCTTGTCGTTGCAAACGATGGGTTAAGGTATTCATGCGGCTGTTGGCTTTGAGCTGATAATGCTGCCAACTCTGTTTGAGCCTTGCGATAAATAACTCGAGTTTCTCCCCCCTTGTTTTCGGCATCTTTAGACAGCAGCTCGGCGCCAGCCGAAGGAGTTGGGGCTCTCATATCGGCGACATAATCACTGATGGTGGTGTCTATCTCGTGGCCCACAGCTGATATAATAGGCAGAGCACTATTGTAAATTTCATGGGCAAGCTCTTCACTATTGAAACACCAGAGGTCTTCGAGGGAACCACCGCCTCGGGTCAGCAAGAGTACGTCGACTTCCTGTCTGGCGTTAGCCATAGCTATGGCGTTACAAATTTGTTGAACAGCAGGTTCTCCCTGTACCTGTGTCGGGTAGATCACCACTTCGATAGATGGGTCACGTCTGGCTAACACATGGAGTACATCTTTAAGGGCTGCTCCCGTGGCCGAGGTGATGACGCCTATCTTCTGAATATTGGATGGGATAGGGCGTTTGGTGTCGGCTGCAAATAAGCCTTCAGCCGCCAGCTTCATCTTCAGTGCTTCATATTGCTGAGCAAGCAGACCGTCTCCCGCTGGGAGCATGGACTCTATGATGAGTTGGTAGTCGCCTCTGGGTTCATAGACACTGATGGAACCTTTAACCAGTACTTGTTGACCGTTAATGGGTTTGAAGGTCACAGAGCGGTTGCGCCCCTTGAACATGGCACAGCGAACTTGTGCCTGGTTATCTTTGAGGGTCAGGTACCAATGTCCGGAACCTGGGGCTGCGAAGTTTGAAATTTCGGCATTTAGCCATATTTTACCCAGCTCGCCTTCCAGAAGTTGACGAACTTCTCCGTTGAGGCGTGAAACGGTATAAACATTATTTTTTGGTGTTTTCATAGAGATTTCGCAGCTAAGGGCACTTTTTTACTATTTTCCATTTACCAAGGCCAATATGCAAGGTATAATCTCGCCGCAATATTTCACTAGAAACTCACTCTATTTTGGGGATGTTGCCATGCTACGTTTAAAAAAAGAAGCGCTCACTTTTGATGATGTGTTACTTGTTCCTGCACACTCGACCGTACTCCCTAATACCGCCGTTCTCAAGACTCGTCTTACTAATAAAATAGAACTCAACACACCTATTGTGTCTGCAGCCATGGATACCGTGACTGAAGCTCGTTTGGCTATTGCCATCGCACAGGAAGGTGGTTTAGGTTTTATTCATAAAAATATGACCATTGAGCAACAGGCCGAAGAAGTCCGTCAAGTTAAGATTTACGAAGCAGGTATTGTTCAACAACCTGTGACCGTAACACCTACTACGACACTGGCCGACCTTAAGATTCTGACTAAGAAGAATGGCTTCGCCGGTTATCCGGTTGTCAATGATGCCAATGAGCTTGTCGGTATCATCACAGGCCGTGATGTACGCTTTATCACTGACTGGACCCGTACCGTCGATCAGGTTATGACACCTAAAGATCGTTTGGTTACTGTAGCTGAAGGCACTAAGCTGGATGAAGTACAGAAATTGATGCACTCTCATAGAGTTGAGAAAGTTCTGGTTGTCGATGCTAACTTTAAGCTTAAGGGTCTTATCACAGTAAAAGATTTCCAAAAAGCCGAACAAAAACCTAATGCCTGTAAAGATGAGCTAGGCCGCCTTCGCGTTGGCGCTGCAGTTGGTGCAGGCCCTGGTAACGAACTGCGTGTCGATGCACTGGTTATTGCTGGTGTTGACGTTCTGCTAATTGATTCATCACATGGTCATTCAGAAGGCGTACTTCAGCGCATTCGTGACACTCGTGCTAAATACCCTGATCTACAGATTGTTGGTGGCAACGTGGCGACAGCCGAAGGTGCATTGGCACTGGTTGAAGCTGGTGTGAACGCCGTCAAGGTGGGTATCGGTCCTGGATCTATCTGTACTACTCGAATCGTTACCGGTGTGGGTGTTCCTCAGATCACCGCCGTTTCCGATGCAGCCGAAGCCATTAAGCATTTAGATATTCCTGTCATTGCCGATGGCGGTATCCGTTTCTCAGGTGATCTGGCTAAAGCCTTAGCCGCTGGTGCTTCATGCATCATGGCAGGTTCTATGTTTGCCGGCACCGATGAAGCGCCGGGCGAGACTGAACTACACAATGGCCGTACCTATAAGTCATACCGAGGTATGGGTTCTTTGGGTGCCATGAACCAAACACAAGGTTCATCGGACCGTTACTTCCAGAGTGACAATGCTGCCGATAAGTTAGTGCCAGAAGGTATTGAAGGCCGCGTTGCTTATAAGGGCAAACTTAAAGAGATCATTCACCAGTATATGGGCGGTCTACGTTCATGTATGGGTTTGACAGGTTGCGGTACGATTAAAGAGCTGAATGAAAAAGCCGAGTTTGTGAAGATCACTTCTGCTGGCATGGGCGAGTCCCATGTACATGATGTGACTATCAGCAAAGAAGCACCTAACTACAGCCGAGGTTCATAACTTAGTTTTGTACCTTGGTTTAGAAACGGGCGGCGAGAGTCGCCAGTTTTAATACCAGGCCCCCATTTATGCCGATCTTAGTTTAGTTAACTAGTGTTAAATTAAGATTGATACCGAAAATTAGATAAACAAATAAAGGTTCCCCATGAGCAATATTCATGAGCATAAGATACTGATCTTAGATTTTGGATCTCAGTACACTCAACTCATCGCCCGTCGTATTCGTGAGATAGGCGTTTACTGTGAGCTATGGGCTTGGGATGTGAGTGAAGAGCAGATTAAAGGTTTTGCTCCAAACGGTATTATCCTGGCCGGTGGCCCTGAGAGTGTTACAGAGAAAGATTCCCCCCGTGCACCTGAATACGTCTTCAATGCAGGCGTTCCAGTACTTGGGATCTGCTACGGTATGCAGACCATGTCTGAGCAGCTTGGTGGCAAGGTAATTCAAGGTGTTGGCGAAGGTGAATTTGGTTACGCTCAGGTAGAGGTTCAAACCAATTCGGCTCTGTTTAAGAGCATAGAAGACGCAGTCAGTGAAACTGGCAAGCCACTTCTAGATGTGTGGATGAGCCACGGCGATAAGGTTTCTGAAATCCCTGAAGGATTCGTCAGCGTTGCCAAGACTGATACTTGTCCGTTTGCTGCTATGGCAAATGAAGATAAAAAGTTCTACGGTGTGCAGTTCCACCCTGAAGTGACTCATACCCGTCAGGGCAAGCGTATGCTTGAACACTTCGCATTAGATATTTGTCAATGTGAAGCAAACTGGAAGTCAGCTTCCATCATTGAGAATGCGATTGCTAGTCTTAAGCAACAGATTGGTGATGATGAAGTCATCTTAGGTCTGTCAGGCGGCGTCGATTCATCGGTTGTTGCCATGTTGCTGCACCGCGCTATCGGTGACAAGCTAACCTGTGTATTCGTCGATAACGGTCTGCTGCGTCTCAATGAAGCCGAGCAAGTGATGGATATGTTTGGTGATCACTTTGGATTGAAGATAATTCATGTGAATGCTGAAAACCGTTTCCTCGATGCCATGAAAGGTGAGGCTGAACCAGAAGCCAAGCGTAAGATTATTGGCCGTGTGTTTGTCGAGATATTCGATGAAGAGTCTAAGAAATGTGCTAACGCTAAATGGCTTGCTCAAGGAACCATTTATCCAGATGTTATTGAGTCTGCCGGTAGTGCCACGGGTAAAGCTCATGTGATCAAGTCACACCATAACGTAGGCGGACTGCCTGATGATATGGATCTAGGCCTTGTTGAGCCACTGCGTGAATTGTTTAAAGATGAAGTGCGTAAGATAGGTCTTGAACTGGGTCTGCCATACGACATGCTTTACCGTCATCCATTTCCTGGACCGGGTCTAGGTGTTCGCGTACTTGGTGAAGTAAAGAAAGAGTTCTGTGATCTGCTACGTCTTGCCGATGCTATCTTTATTGAAGAGTTGCATAAAGCCGACCTTTATAACAAGGTCAGCCAAGCATTTACTGTGTTCCTACCAGTACGCTCTGTTGGGGTGATGGGCGATGGCCGTAAATATGACTGGGTGGTTTCATTGCGTGCAGTGGAAACCATTGACTTCATGACGGCCAATTGGGCTCATCTTCCTTATGACTTTTTAGGCCTAGTGTCTAACCGTATCATCAATGAAATCGATGGTATCTCACGAGTTGTTTACGATATTTCGGGTAAGCCACCTGCAACTATCGAATGGGAATAATTTACACTTAGGTGTAAAATAGAAAGGCGCTTCGGCGCCTTTTTTGTTCCTTGAAAAAGGACGTTACTTATTACCTGGTGGAATTTCCCTTGTCTGAGCAAAAACAAGATACGCAAGAGCAGCCTGATGGCGACGATTCACAGTTGGCATTAGATCAACACTTTATGTCAATGGCGATGGAGATGGCTCATAAAGCCGAAGCGGTTGGTGAGGTGCCTGTTGGGGCCGTATTAGTTAAACATGGACAGGTCATCAGTGCGGGTTTTAATTACTGTATTGGGTTACATGATCCTTCGGCCCATGCCGAGATGCAGTGTTTGCGTCAGGCTGGCAAGGTGACCGAAAATTATCGTCTACTAGACACCACTCTCTACGTCACCTTAGAGCCATGCGCCATGTGCGCCGGCGCTATGGTCCATTCTCGTATTGCACGCCTAGTTTTTGGTGCAAAAGATGAGAAAACAGGGGCTGCAGGAACCGTGATCGACCTGGTGAGACACCCAGATTTTAATCATCAGCTGCAGGTTAGCGACGGGGTGTTAGCCGATGAATGCAGTGAACAGTTGAGTCAGTTTTTCAGGCGTCGCCGCAAAGAGAAGAAAGAGCAGAGGAAGCTAGAGAAAAGGCTTGAGGCAGAGAAAAGCAAATTATAGGCGATTAAGCTTAAGTGTTTACCTATTCTGACAAGGGTAAACACGGTCATTATTCCGCTGGCTGGATAAACGAAAAGAACATCTTATGGCGGTTTAAGATACGTAGATGTTTGGATTTCTGCTGTGTTCTGCGTCTGGTAGAGCTAAGTCTCAATTTTTGTTTTTTCATTATATTCCCCTGGTATCCTTTATTGCTGCCTACGTCTAGTGTCTATAACTCAATGCTTAACTTAGCCTGCTTAACTTACTGAGGTTGTGCTCCTGATATTTCAGGATTTTCATCATTGGAGCGCTCGACGACTTGAGTCCCTTTGGTTCGATTTTTTTCATCTTCTATCATTTTATTCTGATTATCTACCCATACTAAAGTGTCATAGTAGCGGCGAATGCTGTCAACATAATGAACCGCTTCGTTGCCACGAGCATAACCATATCGAGTTTGCTCATAGTATTTACGTTTCTGCAGTAATGGAAGCACTTCTTTAAGGTCTCTCCATGCACTGGGGTTGAGTCCCATAGATTGGGCTAGCTTACGTGCGTCTTCCACATGGCCATAGCCGATATTATAGGATGCTAAGGCAAACCACATACGCTGATTTTCCGGAATAGAGTCAGGTAAGCGATTTAAAATATTATTGAGATATTTAGCGCCTCCCTGGATGCTCTGTTCAGGATCTAGTCTGTTGTCTATCCCTACCTGTTTTGCCGTAGGCAAGGTTAACATCATCAGTCCCCTGACACCGGTAGGAGAGCGTGCATTAGGGTTCCAGTGAGACTCCTGATAAGCGGTTGCTGCAAGCTTACGCCAATCTATACCATTGGCATAGAATTGGAATTTGTCTTTGTATTTCGGCAATTTGTTATCAATGGCCCGCAGAAATGCGCGGGTATCAACATAATCGAAGCGCTTTACATGAGCAAAATACTTCTCGTTAAGATGTGCCAAGGTGCCAGTATTTTTCTCTTTATGCCAGAAGGACAAGAGATCGCTCATCAACTGGTCGCTATTATTTGGGGGCAGTAACCAAACTATGGCTTGTTTCTTCTTTAAAACAGGACCGGCGCGTAGCTCTGGCATAAATCTGCGGTTGATATCTAATGTAGTTGAATTGGCTATGGTATAGGTTATGTCGCCCCTGGCTATCATGGCCATCAATTCTTCGATGTCTTTATCTTTTTCCTGATCCCAGAGAAGATCTGGATAGAGGTTCTGTAATTTCGATAACGTCTCAACGAAAGAAGAATCTGTGACGACTCTGATGTTGCCTTTTAAATGAGCAATGTCTTTTGGCTTCTTGGTGCCTTGCTTATAAACTAAAACTTGATCGACACGGTAGAGTGGGGGGCCTAGACGAAACATCTCCCGTCGGTTCTGTGTGTCTGCAAGGCCTGCCGCAATGAAGTCGATTTCGCCTTTATTGAGTGCAGTATAAAGTTCGGCTATGTTGGGGTAAGGTTTCATCTCTAAATCGAGTTGCAGAAAGTCGGCGAAACGCGAAGCCATTTCAAAATCAAAACCTGCTTTTCCCTGTCCTGTGATGACGAAGGTTTGTGAACCATAGAGGGTGCCGACATTTAATCTTGTTTTAACAGCTGCCTTTGGCATCACTTCTGTTTGTTCCACAGTTACTTTCTGGCAGCCAGCCAGTAGAGTAAGTGTAAGTAAAACAAACAGAATTCTTTTCATATCTCGTTAAATTATATCGTCGATTTCGTGGGCATAGCCGGTGATTATATCATAGAGCTCGCAAACTGAATAAAAACAGTATTTTTTGTATGTAAAAGCATCAAGATAAGGTGAGTTATTAGTTAAGATTATGGGTGATATTGTCGATTATTTCCCGTTTCTAGGTCCCCAGAGAACAAGATTTATACTGAGCTATTTTTCGTTATAGGAAACACTGTTTTCGCCAGATACTACGGGTGATTTGTCTGTCATATTTCCCTATAATGGCGCCAGTTCTGACCCTGCAATTATAATTTATAAGGTGAAATGACGTGATGGAGATCATCCGCGGAGCCCCAGCTTTATCAGCGTTTAGAGTTCAAAAGTTAATGGAAGCATGCAAAACTGCCTCGCTTCCTGTTTCTGACATCTATGCTGAGTACATACATTTAGCAGATTTAACTGAGTCTCTCGACGAGAGTGAGACCCAGCAACTTGCAAAACTCCTCACCTATGGTCCGGCTATCGAAGCCCATGCACCACAAGGTACACTTCATTTTGTCACACCACGCCCTGGCACAATTTCTCCTTGGTCTTCTAAGGCTACCGACATTGCCCATAACTGTGGTCTCAATAAAGTTAAGCGTTTAGAGCGTGGTATTGCTTACTACGTAGAATCAGACGCACTAACGACCGAGCAGGAACAGGCATTAACTGCACTCTTGCATGACCGTATGGTTGAAGTCATTCTTGCTGAATTCGACCAGGCGACAGTACTTTTTGTGCGCACTGAGCCTGCAGTTGTCAATAGCATTGATATATTAGGCGAAGGTCGTAGTGCGCTTGAGCTTGCCAACACACAGCTAGGTTTGGCCTTAGCGAGCGATGAGATAGATTACTTAGTCGAAAACTTCGTTAAATTGGGCCGTAACCCAAATGATGTAGAGTTGATGATGTTTGCCCAGGCAAACTCAGAACACTGTCGTCATAAAATCTTCAATGCCGATTGGACAATCGATGGTGAAGTACAGCCAAAATCATTGTTCAAGATGATTAAGAATACCTTCGCTGTTACCCCAGATGGTGTGCTTTCTGCCTATAAAGATAACGCAGCTGTGTTTGAAGGTTATCCCGCGGGTCGCTTCTTTCCAGAAGATGATGGTGTTTATAGTTATCACACCGAGCCTATGCATATCCTGATAAAGGTTGAAACCCATAACCATCCAACGGCTATCAGCCCATACCCAGGTGCAGCTACTGGTTCTGGTGGTGAGATCCGTGATGAAGGGGCGACCGGTCGAGGTTCTAAGCCAAAAGCGGGTTTGACTGGTTTTAGCGTATCTAACCTTAAGATCCCCGGTTTCGTTCAACCTTGGGAAGCCGATTACGGTAAGCCTGATCGTATCGTGACAGCTCTAGATATCATGACCGAAGGCCCATTGGGCGGTGCGGCATTTAACAATGAATTTGGTCGTCCGGCTCTGTTAGGTTATTTCCGTACTTATGAGCAGGAAGTTAGCAGCCATAACGGCGTCGAAGTGCGCGGTTATCATAAGCCGATCATGCTTGCCGGTGGTTTGGGCAATATTCGTGGTGAACATGTACAGAAAGGTGAGATCACCGTTGGCGCTAAGCTGATAGTACTTGGTGGTCCCGCGATGAATATCGGTCTTGGTGGCGGCGCAGCCTCTTCGATGACATCCGGTGAGTCTAACGAAGATCTCGACTTTGCTTCGGTTCAGCGTGAAAACCCAGAGATGGAGCGTCGTTGTCAGGAAGTTATCGACCGTTGTTGGCAGATGGGTGATAAAAACCCGATTCAATTTATCCATGATGTGGGCGCGGGTGGTCTATCAAATGCCTTCCCTGAGCTGGTCAACGATGGCGAGCGTGGTGGAAAATTCGAATTAAGGAATGTGCCATCGGATGAGCCTGGTATGAGCCCGCTTGAGATCTGGTGTAATGAATCTCAAGAGCGTTACGTGATGTCTGTGGCGCCAGAGGATCTCGATACCTTCACCGCTATCTGTAAACGTGAACGTGCGCCTTACTCTGTTGTTGGTGTGGCAACTGAAGAGCGTCATCTATCAATGAGTGATGAGCATTTCGGTGATAAGCCTATCGATCTTCCATTAGAGGTCTTATTAGGTAAAGCACCTAAGATGAGCCGCGATGTGGTCAGTGCCAAAGCCGAGTCTCCGGCTGTAGACCAGAGTAAGATTGAAATTAAAGATGCCGTTCGTCGTATCCTTAGACTGCCAACTGTTGCCGAGAAGACCTTCCTTATCACTATCGGTGATAGAAGTGTGACAGGTCTTGTCAATCGTGACCAGATGGTTGGTCCTTGGCAGGTACCGGTTGCCGATTGTGCCGTTACAGCTGCGAGTTACGATTCATATACCGGTGAAGCCATGTCTCTGGGTGAGCGTACTCCGCTTGCACTTCTGGACTTTGGTGCATCTGCACGTATGGCTGTTGCCGAGTCAATCATGAATATAGCCGGTACAGATATTGGCTCATTCAAGCGTATCAAGTTGTCAGCCAACTGGATGTCTGCAGCGGGTCACCCGGGCGAAGATGCTGGTCTCTATGAAGCTGTTAAAGCCATAGGTGAGGAGCTGTGTCCTGAGCTAGATTTGACTATTCCAGTCGGTAAAGACTCGATGTCGATGAAGACAGCATGGCAAGATCAAGGCGTCGATAAGTCGGTGACCTCTCCTATGTCGCTGGTGATCACCGCTTTCGGTGCCGTACAGGATATTCGTAACACTGTGACGCCTGAGCTGCGCACCGATAAAGGTGACACTGAGCTGTTATTGATTGACTTGAGCGCTGGCAATAATCGTCTCGGTGGTTCATGTCTTGCGCAAGTATATAGTGTGCTTGGCGATAGTGCGCCGGATCTGAAAGACTCGAGTTTGCTGCGTGGTTTCTTCGAAGTGATTCAGCCGCTAGTTGCAAGTCGTGATGTTATTGCCTATCACGACCGCAGCGATGGTGGTCTATTTACTACCTTAGTTGAAATGGCGTTCGCCGGTAACACAGGTCTGAATATCGACCTTGCAGATGTTGACGGCACAGATATTGAGCGACTCTTTAACGAAGAGCTTGGTGGTGTCATTCAGGTTAGCAGCGCACACAGCGAAGCCATCATTGCTAAGTTCAATGCCGCGGGTGTTGCATGTCATGTTATTGGCAGCTTAACGGCTGACGATACTATCACTATCAATGATGGTGACAGAGCCATATTGGTCGAGTCACGTACTGAGCTAAGGACTATTTGGGCCGAGACTACGCATCAGATGCAGTCACTTAGGGATAACCCTGAGTGTGCCGATGAAGAGTTCAAGCTTAAGCATGATGCGAGCGAGCCTGGTTTGACAGTGGATCTTAAATTTGACCCAAGCCAAGATGTTGCCGCGCCGTTTATCTTGAAAGGCGTTGCACCTAAGATGGCTATCTTGCGAGAGCAAGGGGTCAACTCGCATCTGGAGATGGCAGCAGCCTTCGACAGAGCAGGTTTTGAGAGTCGTGATGTTCACATGAGTGACATTCTCAGTGGTCGCGTAACCTTAGATGAGTTCCAGGGCCTAGCGGCTTGTGGCGGCTTCTCTTATGGTGACGTGCTGGGTGCTGGCGAAGGCTGGGCTAAGTCAATCTTGTTTAATGAGCGTGCTCGTGAGCAGTTTACTCAGTTCTTCCAGCGTGAAGACAGTTTCTCTCTGGGTGTATGTAATGGTTGTCAGATGTTATCCACACTGAAAGAGATCATTCCAGGCACCGAACATTGGCCACGTTTTGTACGTAACCGTTCCGAGCGTTTCGAGGCACGTGTCAGCTTAGTAGAGATACAGAAGAATCCATCTATCTTCTTCGAAGGCATGCAAGGTTCTCGTATGCCAATTGCAGTATCACATGGTGAAGGTCGCGCCGAGTTTGCCACGCCTGAAGCTATGGCACTGGCCGAGACCTCGGGCACCATTGCCTTGAGATATGTGAATGGTCAAGGTGAGATAGCCACCAAGTACCCTCAGAATCCTAACGGCTCGCCAAATGCTCTATCTGGGATCTGTAGCACAGATGGTCGTGTGACCATCATGATGCCTCATCCTGAGCGTGTGTTTAGAACCGTAGCGAACTCTTGGCATCCTGATGCATGGGGAGAAGATAGCCCTTGGATGAGAATGTTCAGAAATGCGCGGGTTAAATTAGGCTAAGTAACTAGCTTTAGTCATAGACTAAACAGGCCATAGAATGGAAAGAGTACTGAAATTATCAGTGCTCTTTTTTTTTGTAAATAATCACACCTTTATACAGATTAGTATTAGGTAAACATTGGCGTTTAGTCATCTTACCAAGTTGTAAGATTAAAAGAGCAGGGAATAGACTCAATAGTTTAGCAGCTGAACGGGCGGGGGATGTACCTTATATAAGCTATTGTTAATTTAAGGTGTGACATGTTCGATATCTATGAGTATGCTAGCCGCAGATAGCAAAAAGCCACTTAACTCTATGAATTAAGTGGCCGTTTTGCGCTAACAAAACTTCAAGCAAAACAGTTTTAGAAAACCAGTTTACAGTTCTCTTGCAGTATAAAGCTCAACAAAAACACGCTTGTAGTTTTTTGCTAAACGATTCAAAAAATTTTTCATATTCATATCTCTACACAGTAAGTTTAATTGATGTGCGTAGATTTCAGCTTCGCCGGGCTACTTCACCGGATTAGTCTGCTTTCTCCTAAACACAGGGCTATAGTAAACTCACATAACTAAGGTATCAAACTAGAAAAATTTATTGTTGGGATTAGTTAAACTAATGGTTGATGTTATGGGTTTGGAGTGATTTAAGTTGCCACCTTGTTTTTTCCGCCTTAAAACAATGAGTTACACTTGGGGTGATTGTGGTGAGTGATTTTTAAAGGTAGAGATACTTATGTCTAAACTCTATTTTATGTAGTTTATTTGTAATGGTTAACGCTTTTATATTAAATCAGTGAAATATGTGTTTTTAATCTCAGGGATATACAGTCTCCTAACATGGTATTTCTGGCTCGTCAACCTTGGTGTAGGCCGAACTGTGTCCTTACCCACAAAACCCATGTTAAGCTGAGTGTTTGATTGATTTGAATCAATTGTGAATGGTATAAATTAAAAGTGGGAAAGAGATGTGGCAATGACTAAGTTGTTGATAATAAATATTTAGTGACTTTTTAATAGTACATTTGCTTCACTTTGTATCACAGATAAAGAGCATGTTGTGATTCGCGTCACTTCGAACTTGGTTGAGTCGGCCTTTGGGTCCGTTAACTCGACTAATTTATAATAAAATGATGTTTAGCCGCTTTTGCGTGTGAGTTAATGCGTAAATATAAAAATTCCTAAATAGGCATCTACTATGATTGATGGGGATCTAATCATGGCGGATGAATGCACCACCTAAGGAGTCACTAATGATTTTAGAAGAGGTTGTTGAGCTATCTCGCTTTCAGTTTGCGATGACAGCTATGTATCACTTCTTGTTTGTTCCCTTAACTTTGGGTCTCGCTTTCTTGCTGGCTATCATGGAGTCACTCTATGTGATGACTGGTAAACAGATCTACAAAGATATGACCAAGTTTTGGGGTAAGTTGTTCGGTATTAACTTTGCTTTAGGCGTGACTACAGGTCTTGCCATGGAGTTCCAGTTTGGTACCAACTGGGCCTATTATTCTCATTATGTTGGGGATATTTTCGGCGCACCTTTGGCTATCGAAGGCTTGATGGCTTTCTTCCTTGAATCCACTCTCGTTGGTATGTTTTTCTTCGGCTGGGATAGGTTCAGTAAGCGTCAGCATCTGGCGGTCACCTGGTTAGTTGCCTTTGGCTCTAATATGTCGGCGTTATGGATCTTGATTGCCAATGGCTGGATGCAGCATCCGGTAGGCTCAGTCTTTAACTACGAAACCATGCGTATGGAGATGACCAGTTGGGGAGATGTACTATTTAACCCGGTTGCTCAAGTTAAGTTTGTTCATACAGTTGCATCTGGGTATGTTGCTGGTGCCATGTTCGTCTTGGCTATCAGTTCTTACTATATCCTTAAAAAACGCGACCTGCCGTTTGCTCGCCGTTCATTCGCCATTGCGGCGAGTTTCGGATTAGCATCTATTATCTCCGTTATCGTGCTTGGTGATGAATCAGGCTATAAAGTCGGTGAAGTGCAGAAAGTTAAACTGGCTGCAATCGAAGCGGAGTGGCATACAGAACCAGCCCCGGCTTCATTTACCGCGATTGGCTTCCCTAATCAGGAAACCATGGAAACGGACTATGCGATTAAGATCCCGTTTGCAATGGGTATCATAGCCACGCGTTCTTTAGATGAACAAGTCACAGGTATACATGATCTGATTGCTGACCATGAGATACGTATTCGCAATGGTATCAAGGCTTATGCCATGCTGACCGAATTGCGTCATGGCAATGAAACTCCTGAACTACGTGCAGCTTTCGAAGAAGCTAAAGTTGATCTTGGTTACGGATTCTTGCTCAAACGTTACACCGACAAGGTAGTCGATGCGACAGAAGAGCAGATAGTCGCAGCGGCTAAAGACTCAATTCCAAACGTTGCACCTATGTTCTGGACCTTCCGGATCATGGTGGGCTCGGGAATGATTATGCTATTAGTGTTTGCTGCAGCGTTTTGGCAGAGCACACGTCATCGTATCGAAGAGAAACCTTGGGTCCTGAAAGCAGCGCTGTATAGCTTGCCTCTACCTTGGATTGCCATCGAGTGTGGCTGGTTTGTGTCAGAATATGGTCGCCAACCTTGGACCATTTCGGAAGTACTGCCGACCTTCATGTCTGCATCGAGTGTGAGCGTTGGTGATCTTTGGTTCAGTATCATCTCGATTTTGACCTTCTATACTGTGTTACTGGTGATTGAAGCTTATTTGATGATTAAGTTTGCTCGCATGGGACCCAGTAGCCTGAAGACTGGCCGTTATCACTTTGAAAATCTGGACGCCTGAAAGGAGATCTGATTATGTTTGATTATGAAATGTTAAGATTTATCTGGTGGGCGCTGATAGGCTTCCTCTTGATCGGTTTTGCCGTTACCGATGGTTTCGATATGGGAGTTGGTGCACTCTTGCCTATCTTAGGTAAGGATGACACAGAACGTCGTATCATGATTAATACCATAGCCCCACATTGGGACGGTAACCAGGTATGGCTAATCACTGCAGGTGGTGCACTGTTTGCCGCTTGGCCTATGGTATATGGCGTCTCGTTTTCGGGATTCTATGTGGCCATGATGTTGGTGCTATTTGCCTTGTACCTTAGACCAGTTGGCTTCGATTATCGTTCTAAAATTGAAGATCCAAGATGGCGTTCAGCATGGGATTGGGCACTGTTTATCGGTGGCTTCGTACCGCCGCTGATCATAGGTGTTGCATTTGGTAACTTGCTTCAAGGTGTACCATTCAACTTCGATGAGTATCTACGTGCGACTTACCATGGTGGCTTCTTCGGCTTGTTGAACCCTTTCGGTATTTTGGCGGGTCTTGTCTGCGTTAGCATGTTTATGTTGCAGGGCGCTACTTGGCTACAAATGAAGACTGAGAGTGAGTTGAGAGCCCGTGCCGCGAATGCAGCTCAGGTGCTAGCCTTCCTACTGTTTATCTTTTTTGGTGCAGCAGGTATCTGGCTGGTCAATGGTATTGACGGATATGTGATCACCTCTGTTCTCGATACTTATGGGGTTTCAGATCCAACCATTAAGACGGTTGCTGTGGAAGCTGGCGCTTGGTTGACTAACTATGATAAGTATCCTGTGACTATGATGTTCCCTGTACTGGGACTCTTGATGCCGCTACTAGTGATATTATCAAGTCGCTTGAATCGTTCTGGTTTTGCTTTCTTCTTCAGTTCTATAGGTGTTGCCGCAATTATCTTGACCTGTGGCTCAGCTATGTTCCCATTTGTAATGCCTTCGTCTTTGGATCCAAACGTGAGTTTGACCATGTGGGATGCCACTGCAAGTGAGAAGTCGCTAACTGTAATGACTTGGGCTGCGATAATCTTTGTTCCGATAGTGTTATCTTACACAATCTTTACTTACTATAAGATGTTCGGACGTTTATCTCGCAGTTTCATCGAAGACAACAAGACGTCACTTTACTAATAAGGAGCTTATTCTATGTGGTATTTAACTTGGATGCTTGGAGTATTGCTGGCGTGTTCATTCGCGATAGTCAACGGCCTTTGGCTTGAGACCACCGAGAACATGGATAGAGATACAGAGCAAAAAGATTAATTATTTATCGCTCTAGTCGATAATAAAGCCCCGCCCTTGAGAAAGGTGCGGGGCTTTTTATTATCTAGCTTTGAGGGTTTGAGGGTTTGAGGGTTTGAGGGTTTGAGGGGTTGGGGATTGAAGTGGAGGTTTGAGGGTGAGGCTAGGCGTTAAAATAATCAAATGGAGGAGCAGATTTCTATGCTCCTCCCTATGTTGATGCTAGTTGTGACTGGCCATAAGTTCTTTATCTTGCACAACTTTATCTTTTTTATGCCTAGGCTTCATCACTAGCTTATACATGGTTGGTACCCAGATAAGCGAGAGTAAGGTGGTGAGTAAGGTACCTCCGGCAATTGCGATAGCGAAGGGGGGCCAGAAACCGCCACCGGCGATAATCAAGGGCAGGAAGCCACCTATGGTAGTGATAGTGGTGGAGCCGATATGACGACCACAACCAGATACCACCCTGACTATTGTGTCTATATTGCCTTCTCTGGCATCACTCTGATCTTCAAGCTCCGCCAGGATGACGATAGCCGCATTAATGGCTAGTCCCATCAGTCCCAATAATCCGATGATCACGGTGAAGCCAAAGGGGTAACCGAACAGATAGACTGCCAGTAAACCAAGCCCCGCCGACTGCATCGCACTAAACAGAATAATGGCCGTTAGCCTGAATGAGTTAAATGACAGCACCACAGTTGCTAACAGTAAGGTAACGACCAAGACTAAATTAGACAGTAGGTTGCCTACGGCCTCATTTCGTTTAGCACTCTCACCACCGACTTCAATATGATAGCCCGCTGGCAAGCTAAGCTCGTCAATTCGCGCCTTGGCATCATCGAGTACCTGCTGAGGCAGCACGCCGCTGACAATATAGGCTTCTATGGTATTGACCCTCTGACCATCACGGCGAGGAATCGCGCCGCGACTGACTTGGATCTGGCTTTCGGCGAGGGCCGATAAGGGGATGCCTGTGCCAGAAGAGGATACCAGGTTGATCTCAGACAGCTTAGTCTGTTGCTCCCGGGTACTGTCTTGTAGCCTGACTCTTACGGGTATCGATTCAGTTTGCTCTAAGATGCTGCCGCCATTGATGCCGGTTGTGGCCATCTGGATTTGCTCGGCAATCTCAGTCAAATTAAGGCCGCTCATCATGCTGGCATCTTCATTGATCTGGAACCATATTTTTGGGGCTCCAGCGCTCAAGGTGGCCCGTGTGTGTATCACATCTGGGGTATCGCTCAAGATACGCCTGACTTCATCACCTATCAGCCTGAGTTGATCTAGGTTGGGGCCAAATACTCTTAGTTCAACCGGGGCATTGAAGGGAGGACCTTGCTCTAACTTTCTGACTAATATCTGCGCCTCTGGGTTGGCGAGATCTAGGGCTTGTTGCAACTCAGGTATGAGGCGGTTGGCGGTGTCGAAGTCTTCGACTTTGACCATGGCCTGAGCGTAATTGCTGGCGCCTTGTTGGCGTTGAAGTAGATTGTAATAGAAAGAAGGCGTATTGCCGCCTATGATCCAATCTATACGGGTCACGCCCTGAGTCTCTCTTAGCTGCTGATCCATTTGTTCAACCAGACGACGAGTACTCGCCACGCTCGCATGGGGGGGGAGATAAACTTCAATTTGGAACATGTCCCGGTCCGAGGGCGGGAAAAATTGTTCTGTCATCTGACCCGCAGCAATGAAGCCTGTGATGGGTAAGATCCCAATTAATAAGCCAGATAGCAAAGGCCGCTTGAGTGCCATGGTGAGTGAAGCGTTAAACAGCTTGCTCACTTGTGGCAAGCTTATGCCTGTTTGATACCATTTATCTTGAGTGCCATCGACACCAAAACGGCCCGCTAAGCCGGCTATCAAGGTGTGGGAGATGATGTATGACCCAAGCAGGGCAAACATGACAGAGATGGCGATACCACCGACAAACTCTCCGGCAGCGCCAGGCATAAGCACGATAGGGGCGAAGGCGAGCATGGTGGTGATGGTTGAGCCGCCTAGAGGTAACCAAAGGTGTTTGAGTGTAGCACTGACCGCCTCGACTCTTGATAAGCCCTGTTGTCTTCGCTGGGCGATGGCATCGACGATGACAATGGCATTATCCACCATGATCCCCAGGGCTACCACCAATCCTGTGACTGACATTTGATGGATAGGCAGGCCTACGTACTTCATGCAAGTTAAGGTGAATAACGCGGTGAGTGGCAGAGACAGAGACACGATAAGCGCATTGCGCAAACCTAAAGTCAGCATCAAGACCAGCAGAATAATAACGAAACCTAACAGCAGACTGCCCACCAGACCGCCGAGTCTGTCACTGGTATAACTCTCCTGATCGAATAGCCATTGTATCTCGATATTGGCCGGAACCGATGCCTGTAGCGCTTCAACTTCGACTCTGACTTTAGCCAACCAGAGATCTACCCGGGTATTATTGAGCATGCGGGCTGCCACCATCACACCTTGTTCTTGCTCTATAAGGGCGATGGAATTGGCTGGGGTCTTAGCTTGTTTCTTGATGGTCGCGATATCGCCCAAGCGGATAATCTGACCCTGTTCATCCACTTTTAACGGCACTCGGCGGATCCTCGAGAGTGAGTCGAGCTCTCCAGATACTTCAATCAGGGCTCTGAAGTTATTGTTATTAATCTCACCGGCAGACACCTTAGTATCGGCGTTACTGAGAATACGGGCTATGGATGCCGGGGTGAGTTTAAGCTGATTGACCTTGTTGCCATCGAGCTGTACCAATACCTCTTCGGTAGGGGCACCATATAGCTTGACGAAATCTGTACCGCTGAGCAGCCTGAGCTTACTCTGCAACTCTTTAGCGTAGCGGTTAAGCATGTCGGTACGAATTTCACCGCCGCCTTTCCACACCAGACCTAAAATTGCGGTACTTGCATAGCCAATTTGATCGTCTAGTAGTGGGTTTTGTGCGGCGCCAGGCAATACAGGTTTGGCATCGGCGATAAGATTTCGCGCCCTGGACCACACAGGATCTGTATCTTGGACACTGTCTTTAAGTTCGAGTTGAATAACCGAAATACCCGGCCTGGATGTGGATTGAATTAATTTAAGCTCTTCTAGCCTGCGCAGGCGATTTTCCAACACTTCGGTGACTAATGCCTCGACTCGCTCGGCAGATGCTCCAGGATATTGAGTGATGACCGAGGCGAAGCGGTTGGTAATATCTGGGTCTTCCATGCGGGGTAAGCTAGATATCGCGCCTAAGCCGGCCACAATCAAGAGGGCAATAAATAAGCTTGCTAAGCGTCCATTCTCTACTAAAGCTTTAACCATCTTGTTTACCTCGCAGCCGTAGCAGTAGATGTGGGTTTAACACGTTGGCCTGCGACTAACTTATGCAGGCCTTTATCGATATAAGCCTCATCCACATGAACCGCGCCTCGAATGAAGGCCATCTCATTCTTGGTATACAGGATCTCTATGTCCCTTCGCTCTATGTTGAAGGTTTCACGATTATCTTGGTGTAGTTCTGAACTCAGTACATACAGATTCCAAAGACCCCGTACGCCATCTGTTAGCGCCGAAATCGGCACCCAAAAACCTGCTTGATTGATCTCTTTTTCATAGGACAGATAGGCTATCTCACCATTGATCACCTTGGAATCTTTCGGTAAAGACAGGCGTATAGGCACGGTTCGGGTCACTGAATTGACCTCGGCGCCTATGCCTTCTATGAAGGCCCAATAATGGGTATTGGCTACCCGCAGTGATACCTTCTGTTTCGGACTCAGATGCAGTGCCACATTAACCGGCACCCCTATGATGGCTTGAGGATTATTGTGCTCGACTAAGGTGAAGATGGCTTTTCCTAAGGCAATGACTTCACCTAAGTTGACGCTTCTTTTGCTGATCACACCATCGAAAGGCGCGAGCAGGGATGATTTTTCTATTCTTAACCCATTGGCATACACGGCGGCCTTGAGTCTTTTTTGGCCGGCAATAAGGCTGTTGAGCTGGCCTTTGAGTTCATCTAAGGTTTGCTCTGAGGTGTATCCTTGTTTCTTCAGTTCCAGACTTCTGTTTAAGGTGCTCTTTGCCAGTTGCAGATCGGCGCTATTTTGTAACACGCTAGCATTGAGTTCATCTCGCTGGGCTTCGAGCAATCGAGTGTCTAATTGAGCCAGCAATTGGCCGAAATGAACCGAGTCGCCACTGTCCACGGCAATATGTTTAATTTTTCCTGCTAATTCAAATCCTATGCCTGTGGTGTTGCCTGCTTTAATCGTACCGGTAAATTCTTGAGTATGATGATAAGAGGGGGACAGGGTAAGCGTGGCGCTAGTCACAGTTTGCACTATGGGCTCGGCAGCATGCTGGGTTACCTCACCCTGGCAGGCTGAAAGAAAAACGGTAAACACTAGGCTTATTGAAACTCTCGAGTTGGAGATAACTGTTAAAATACTCATCCTGACACACTTCCTTGGTTAATCACGAGTTGCAAAAACGTTAAACTAGACTGTCTAGTCTATTTATAAGGAACTAGACTGTCTAGTCTACTTTGTGATTAAATGTGTCCAAATTATAAATCTTTGTTAAAAGAGACTTGTCCATGGAATCGATTACTCCAGATGTAAATTTAAGCCGAAGCGAGCAAAAGCGTTTGCAAATACTCGAGGCGGCTATCGAACTTTTTTGTGGTCAAGGATTCCCCTGCACCAGTATGGATGAGGTGGCTAAGTTGGCAGGAGTGTCGAAGCAGACTGTGTATTCACACTTTGGCAGTAAAGATGAATTATTTGTCGCATCGATAGAGTCAAAATGTGTGGTTCATCGCTTGGCCGAGGAGGTGTTTATCGATCCCAGTCAGCCTGAAGTGGCCCTGACTTCCTTTGCTGAGTATTTTGGTGACTTGATTGTCAGTCCAGAAGCCCTGACTGTATTTACTACCTGTGTGGCTCAATCGGAAACCCATCCGAGTATATCGGCACTATTTTTTGATGCAGGACCAGAGCATTTGCTCAGCTTGTTGAGCGATTATTTTGAAGACGTACAAAAAATTGGTGTTTATCAATTTGACGATTGTCGCAGCTGTGCGGTTCGTCTGTGTCTGATGATGTATGGTGAGATGAGATTAAAGCTAGAGTTAGGTTTAAACGCAGATGATCTGATAGAGGGACGTGCTAGCTATTTAACAGGTTGTATAACAATGTTTTTGAAGGCTTATAAAGCCTAGACTAATCGCTTAATTCTAGGGCCTGAGCCCTAAAATTAAGCCTGGTATTAGTAAGCAATTACTATTTGCCTAACATCTCTTCTTTGAGGCTATTCTGTGCAGGGCTGTCACCCAGCCAAATTTTCAACAGGGCCTGTCTAAATGCTTCGCCTTTAATCGTGTCCTGTGGGACTTCATTTTTATAGGCTGTGACGCCTGAGCTTTTACTGGTCACTAAGGTAAACTGGTCGCCCTTTATTATCTCCTCGCTAAACAGGGCCATAAATGCGTCTATTTGTACTTGGATTTCTTGGGTATTACCATCGGTCGCATCATCGAAGCCTTCTATAATGGCATCATGCATTTTTTCTGAGGTGATCATTCCCGAGGTGATATTTAATCGAACCGCAGACTCCTCGGCGGCTAAGACATTAGCCAAGTCATGGGAAGGTGAGGTTAGGTATAAACTTCCCACATAAAGATCGATAAAAAACTTACTGCGCACACCGGCACCGTTAAGCTGAAGCTGGTTATCATTGATAACAATTTGTTCGGCGACATTTATGTCGGATATTTCACGGGCATTGACCTGACTGCTCAAAGCAGCGCTGACAATGACGGCACTCATAAGTGTGCCTAGTGCGGCTTTAGTTAAAGAATCACTGAAGGACTTCATATAATCTCTTATCTAGTTGTTATTTGCTTATGGGATCTGGGCCTGGTTTAAAGTCGGCTCATCAACCTCTATGGCCAATCTGATATTGACCCTCTTGGTTGAACAGTGCCGCTTGCTTGTGTTTGGTGGAGATTAGCAGTGGCCCGTCATCGAAGAAGAGAAAGCATTTCCAATTGCGTACAAACACATCCCAGCGAGTCTCGATAACCTGATACTTCTCATAACAGAAATAGACGGGAGTATTATCGGTCCAATCGAAATGGGCGGCAAATATCTCAGGTAGTGCAGCTTCTTCACTGTCCCAAGTACTCTGCCAGTCATCGGTTTCTATCCAGGCATCGGCTTTAGCGGCCCAGTCGCCTTTAGAGAACTGTTCCGTACAACTGCTACGGTTACTGATCCACTTGTTCCAAACTTCCATCGCCCCTTTCTGATCCAGCGGCTTGATAAACGCTTTATCTTCATCGGTTACAGGCAGATCTTTATGGTTAAAGATCCATTTACGTTGGTATTGCTCTAGGGGGATGTAGGTATGTGCCAAACGACTCTCCAGACCCATATATGGTCAGAATTAATTTAAATTGAATTCCGCGATTATACAGACTTGGACAGGATTATTAAATCGCTTCCAAGAACCAAAGGAAAATTATGCGTGTTGATTGTCTGATATTTGCTTGTTGGGTCAGTCGTTACTGGGATGTCACAGGATTTAAGTCTAGGACTTTAGGCCGTTGTTACCCATAAGCTGTTAGGTTATAGCCAGCAGCTTATGGGTATGAGCTAACAATAGCCAGTAACACAGGAGTATCACTGCAGTATCTATGTGCAGTAAGATACTGTACTAAAACATAGAATTAGGGCTTAGATTGCCAGGACGAGTGTTTAGTTACTTGACACTGCCGCTCAAGAGTCGAAGATAGGTAAGTTACAGATCCTTAGAACTAGTAGAGATAGAAGAGTTCTCAGGGGAGGAAAGACGAGAGCGGCTTAATGTAAGTGTAAGTAAAAATTAAAACGATAAGGAATGATATGTTAAAGCTGACAAACTCTATATGTGAAGCGCTTATTTGTGGTGATTGGCGTTTAATACTTGTTGAATCGCTTCATGGAAACAATAATGTTGTACGTCGATGCCCAGAATGCCATGGGTCTATTAAGTTAATGAAGCAAGGGAAAGACGGCCAGAGGGCACATTTTGAGCATGATAAAAGAAACCCTAGTTGCAGCCTTGGTGATTCGATGGGCAAGAAATTAAAATATAACCATATTTCAGTAACGGTTTCAGACAAAGATAGAAAAGCCAGCACATCATTTGAAGATTTAATGGCTTTTTGTATCGATAAAGATACCGTTATCAATGATGGCGATATAACCGAAGATATCATTGAAGTGCTCGCTTCTCCTCTGTCTGATTCAGAGAAGCGACAAGAGATAAATGCTCGCATAGGCCAAGGTAAGTTTCGACAAAATGTGATCCAAGTTTGGGGCAGTGACTCTTGTGCATTAACGCTAACCCCAGTCAATGAGATGCTTATAGCTTCCCATATAAAATCCTGGCGCAACTGTATTGACACTAATGAAAGGCTGGATGGTGCAAATGGCATTTTGTTGTGCGCGCATATAGATAAGCTTTTTGACAGACATCTGATCACCTTCAATAAAGTCGGTATGGAATACAGAGTCAAATTTAGTAGCCAGTTGGATAAATCTTTGATGACGCAATTGGGAATAAATGAAAGGGATGCACTGGCGACTAGCAAAATGAAGTCAGCCGACCTTGAAAAATTTGAGGATTACCTGTCTTTTCACCAGAAAATATTTGCTCAACTAAATGAAATAAATACCCTTTAGGCTAAATTTTTAGCACGTTTTTAGAGTAAATTTATAGGACAGACATTTTTCCAAGTGCTGTCCTATTTTTCTGTTCAACCCCCAGTGGGCAGCGACTTTGTTATTTCTCATCCTTGCTTGGTGTTAAATCTATAAGCCTAATATGTCGGCGTCATGGTGCTAATCGCTAATCGCTAATCGCTAATCGCTAATTCCTAATTTATTCTTCAATATCTTGTTTCCATGACTCTTGCGAACAATGGGCAAGATTTCAGTAGTCCCTCATGTTTTAAACTAACCACTCATATTAAAACTAACCACAAACGCCCAATTACTGTGTTATCAAAGCGGTACCGATACAGCTAAATGTTCTCCCCTAAGCTGTGTAACTTGTTTCTGAGAGCGAAAAATCATGCTTTTTTATTTGAGGCCCCAGCAAGTTTCTGGCTATTAAGTATGTTTTTCTATTAAAAAGCTGGTTTGCATAGATATCGAGTGCATCTACCGCTTGGGGACGCTATCCCCTTGTTTTCTTAATAATCACAATGCATCTTCTTTTAATAATTGCGCGTGACGCGCGTCGTGTTTTTACGTTAATTTAGATGTTGATCTTGATTTAAGTGATGAATATCGATCGAGTTCAAAGAGTGCGTGCTTATATTTGTATCTACTTGAACCTTAATTTTATTACAATTATAATTCGATAACGATAATCGTTACTATTTCGATTCAAAACCATACTTAATGAGCGACAAATGGAAAACAAGACTTTTAAATTATCTCTTATCATTGCGGCAATATATCCTCACCTATCTTACGCAGCAGATTCAATAGAAGTTAACGATACAGCTGCCATGGAAGTTATCGAAGTTCATGCTTATCGTTCTAATTACCAGAATGAAGAAACGACCTCAGCATCTAAAATGGCACTTTCACAGTTAGAAACTCCTCGAGCCATACTTACCATTGATAAGAAATTAATTGAAGATCAGCAAGCAACGTCTCTCAGTACAGTATTAAAGAATGCATCAAGTACACAATCCATAATGGAATCCGATGGACATGAAGCATTTTCTATTCGTGGTTTTGAACTATCTACAAACGAGGGTTATTTAAGGGATGGTGAACAGAAGTATTCATTAATTCAAGAACCCGTTGAGATGTACGAAAGTGTAGAAGTCCTTACCGGTCCTGCCGGTCTTCTTTATGGTCAATCTGCACCCGGGGGCTTAATTAATATGATAACTAAAAAGCCCATGTATCAAAATCATGTATCTATGACTCAAGATATAGGCGCTGATAATTTTTATCGTTCTGTGCTGGATGTAACTGGGCCTCTAACAGATAAAATTCGTGCCCGTGTAATAGCATCTAAACAATCGCAAGATTCATGGAGGCACTATAAAGACGGTAATAGCCCAACGACAACACGAAATCTGTTCGCTGTTATGATTGATGCTGATCTGAGCGATGATACTATGATATCCCTTAGATTTGATGATAAAGAGCAGAATGGATTTAACGATTCCGGAGCTATATTCGATGAGAAAGGCAATTTACTGGTCAATAAAGACGTAATTTGGGACCAACCATGGAGCGTCAACAATAAAGACGAGACTAGCTATGGCTTGAAACTTGTGCACTTCTTTGATTCGGATTGGAAATTTTCTGCTAGTGCTCATCATCTTGATATGAAAAATGATGCTCAAACGGGATCGCCTAAAGCTGAATCAATTCAAAGTGATGGCAGTTATATGATTTCAGCTGGTAATCGTCATAATAGCTATAATGTAAACACAGCCAGTTTTGATCTTACTGGAGAATTTGAAACGGGAAATATACAGCATCGTTTATTGGTAGGGTCTAATTTAGTTGATCATTCATATAAGCGTAGAAGTAGTTATGGTGCGATTGTAGAAGCAAACATAAACCCAAATACAGGCATTCCAGGAATACCCACAGATTACCCATCACCAGAAAGCAGTAATCAATATGACCGTGAAACGTATGGTATTTATACTCAAGACTTAATTACGTTTAATGATCAATGGGAAATTCTTGTGGGTGCCCGATACGATATTTACGTAAAACATAAGTCTAAGGAAGATGCTGAACTAGGCAAAGGAGAGGACAGAACCTACACAAATGTATTGCCTAACTTATCAATAATGTATCACCCTACAGATAACACTACGATTTACACTACCTATTCGGAGTCATTTCAACCTAAGGATCCTGTAGATAGTATTACAGATGCTAATGATGGTATGGAACGAGATCCTGAAATGGGTTTATTATATGAAGTTGGCTTTAAGTATAAAATGAGTGAGGCCTTGTTAACAACTTCTATATTTCAAATTAAAAAAGAAAACATATCTATAACCACTAAGCCTTATGTCGATCCAGATGATTCAAGTATTGATAGAATTACACAGCAACAAGGTTCAGAAATTCATAATGGTATTGATATTAATTTAACGGGGCGGATACATCCACTTGTCACCCTATCTGCAGGCGCTGCTTATATAGATGCAAAATATGAAGATCAACCTGAAAAAATAGGTGTTCACCCCACAGACATCCCTCACTTCAAAGCAAATGCTTGGGTCAATTATGCACTGACAAATAAATTAGATCTCAATCTTGGCGTTTATTATACCGGCGACAGTTATGGTGATAATAAGAATGAAGAAGATAAAAATGAGGCTTATACACTATTAGATTTTGGTGCCATATATCGCATGAATGTAAGTGAAGATCATGATGTAAAATTACAATTTAAAATTAATAATATACTCGATGAAGACTATGTAACGGGTGGAGATTATAGCGGTAAAGAATTTGGTCGTGGAAGGAACTACATATTAACTGGTACCTATCAGTTTTAATGTAAGGGATAACTCACTGGGTAGGCTAGGGCAGAGATTGTTCTGTTTTAAACTACCCAGTTAAATTAGCATTTTCCCCGCCAAGGCGCTTTGCCTCACCAAGGCGCCTGGCAATCAAGGAGCTTTGGTAATCAAGGAGCTTAGGCCATTCAGAGGGGGATTTCACTATTAGTGAGGGATTTTATATTGGCTGATGCCTAGCCTCTATCTGCTGAGCCCAACAAGACGCCGACCTTAACAAGACACAGACCTAACAAGACGTTAGTAATCTAATACAAGCGGCGAAAGTAAACGCTCACTACCAGCCAGGGTGCAGTGGCGTGCTTAAGACAGCTCAACAACCCAGCCCAATAAACAAGCCCAGAAAGACAACCAGACAACCACAATCAGACAATCAGACAATCAGACAATCAGAATCTGAAGTAAGCAGCGAAAGTAAACGCTTACTAATCGGCACTGTTACGGCGGCAAGACCATTACTTGCCACCTTGATTTTCAGTTACCAGCTCACTATCGCCTTGCGCCTTTATACAACTTAATGAGTCAGATTTCGTAACCAGACTCGATATTAGATGGCACGTTAACGAGTACAGCCTCTTTTTTCGAGATCTAAATGATGTACTTATTTCCCATGTTGAATGTGTTTTTGATGATTATATTTGAACCTGGAATGAGCTCATCTAAACATTGCATCCCACTATCCCCTTTCGATTTATAAAATTCTAAAACTGCCTCACATTTGGCTTTGTCACTATCAAAATAGCTTGCCGTTGGGAACGATTAAGCACTGCTGATTTCTCCTAGCCCTCTTGATAGCCCATGACTTGAGACAAACCATTGCCAGTAGGTGTGTGATGCGTGGCGGTAAGGTTTTATTTCAGAATACAAACCACCTGTAAACCATGAGGTCATAGCCATCTGTCGTTAGGCAGAGCTGAGGTCTAAACAAGAGTTAGCAAGAGCCATCATCAACGCCAGTACCTATGCTCACTTAGATGGTGAGCCATCTCGGATAGAGGAGTAGGGCAGAGCTTGGCATCACCACAGCTGAGTTGTTCTTGTATTATCAACTGATGTTCAAGGAGCGGAGGTCGATAGGTTACTAATATTCTGTGACTGCTAGTGTAAATGCTTGTGTAAAGAGCTGAGATAGATCAGCTTTCAGAGAAGGAGAGCTGTTTTCTGCATTAAGTATCGATTGATTTAGTTTGTGTTTTTTTAAATTTTTTAAAGTAAGAGCTTAGCTTTAATGGGTAAAGTAATTGACCAAAAATATTACCTCCAACATTGTAAGAAATTCCTAAAGGTATATTACAAAGACTTGGTACTCTATAAGTGCCAAAAGCACGATCAAAGACAGAAAATACAGTCGCAAAGTTAGTATTGTAAGCCGCAGGTTCATTAGCATGATGCCATTGGTGCATTACTGGTGATACAAATACTTTATTCCATGCACCATAATTCCACGGCAGGTCAGCATGAATAAAATAGCCGTAATAGTGGCGTACTAAACTATTGGCTACTAGAGAATAAGGGGGGAATCCTAGGGATATTAATAAACCAGCATCAATTATAGTGGTCGTCACACGGTTAAACGGATGGAACCTTTGCAGGGTAAGCCAACTCATATTAGTGTCTGAATGATGCATAGCATGTGAAGGCCAGAGCATACGAGAGTGTTCAAGTCTATGTCGCCAATAACCTATAAAGTCACCACAAAAAACAGCGGAGAGTATAACCAGCCATTCTGGAAGAGACTCCCAAAATTGTGAAAAGGCCTCAACAACGTTTATTGAGTACAACCACCCAAGATTAGTAAAAGTGAATGAAATTAAAACTAAGTTAAAACACATGATACTAATATTAAAAATACTATTAGGTAAACATGTACGAAAGGCTGTTAGTGCAGACTTTCCCTTTACAAGGTAGGCAAGCAAGCAAAAAAGTACTGTAGGAAGACTTAAGCTCTGAAGGGCGGTGACTATACTGGCCAATATACTGAAGAGCTCATCTGTCATTGATCATTCCTAACCTTTTTTTAAATTTGAAGCTATCCATCCATTTAACCATATAAGCTGAGGCGTTAACAAGGTTGTGGGAATGTTGAAGCTAAGTTGCCACGCGCCAGTTTGCTATGAGCACTTGTAAATTAGGGAGGGGGGGCGCGTTGTTAATCAAGGGATTTCTACAGAGTCGAAATTCAACCTCTAAAGTAAACATTAACCAGATTAGATGCGGCTGAGGGTATCAGATTCAGGATGTTTTCCTAACGGTCAGAGAAGGCTTTATAACGCCTCGAAGAACAGTCTAAAAATAAAGAGGGAACATTTTGCGAGCCGCAGGCTATAGGTAAAGCTGAAGTAATCTAATTAAGGAAAACGAATAGGGAACAATAAAGCTAGATAGGCAAGAAAAGAACTGCTGATCAAGTGTCAGTGACACTTGATAAATTATGGTCTCCCCACAGGGACTCGAACCCCGATCGATCGCTTAGGAGGCGACTGCTCTATCCTGTTGAGCTATAAGGAGACGCCTGTGATTATACTGATTTTCGCCTCAATGAAAAGAGGCGATGAAAAGCTAATGAGTTCAATTGCTTGTTTATCATGCGATTCAAGTCATTAATTTATATTTTTGGCTACATTTTTATCGCCAAGTCATTAATTTGCACGTTATAAGAGGCATTTCTATCCACTAGAATTGCCGTGGCAGTTTTTTCGGTGACTTGGTCAATTCTAATTTCTGCAGGACTTTTCCCCGCGACTGCGCGCATTTTATCGAAACGGTCGGTGAAGTTTTGTTGCAGTACTAACTGAAACTTATCGCCGACTCGGATGCCGTGGCGTCGGCCTAAGTTTAAAATGACTCTGTCATGCTGCTTAGCGATGATTTGTCCTAATACCGGGCGGCAGCTCAAGCTGCTATCTATATCTTCCACCACATTGGCTAAGACCTTATCGATACTCTTGCCATAGGCTGAAGCCCAAAACCTGTGATGATTCGAGAGGACGGTTTCTTGGCGTTCAAATTCCCAAGGAGAGGAGGTGATGTATGACTGGCTCCATATCTGTTCGCCACTGATCCCATGATAGAGGGATAGCCTGATGTGAAATTGACGAATGGGATCACTGTGCCATAGGCCTAACATCTGGCTTTCGGCTGGATCGGTCGATATATCGATAATCTCAGGTAAAAGCACATATTGGCTATCGGTGATTTCGCTGAGCCAGCTTGGTAGGCGGTATCCTCGTATATCCACGAGTGCTTGTTCGACATCTAAACGTTCGTCGGCATGGATATGTACAAAGCTGGTCAGTGACTGGGCTTGCAGTGCATCACCTAATCGCTGGGATAGGTCTTTTTCAAAAAAACCGATATTACCGTAGCGTAATTGAGCCCTATCTTGAATTAAAAACTGAGGCACTAGTATGGCGGCTTTTAGTTGCTGGCTATCACATTGTAAGCCTTTTGATTCCATGACATCGACTCGGAGCATTACGGTCAGTTTTTGGCCCTCTATGAGCTCGTTGACTAACTCCACTCTGTTAGCTTGGGCCTGGTTTGTGAGAGAGAAACTGTCTTGCACCAGTTGTCCATTGAGGACTTTTTGAGTGCTGGTGAAGTTGGCACCATTTTTTAGTGTGGCATAGGTTAATGCCTGCTCTATGGCATCTTCCCGGGCTTTGCTTATGTTACCGTCGACAATATTTGCCTGACCTTTGACCACTATCCATGCAGCGCTGATACTTGAAGAATAAGTGATAAAACTGAGCAAAATTATTGCGAGGATAATTTTCATGTTAGGTGTCCACTTCCAAATCTATGATGGCGTTCTCCAAGTAGACTATCGACTTAAAAAACGGGTTTAACTCATGGGCTGAACTTATGGGCTTAGCTCATGGGTTTAAATAATGGGTTAATACAGATGATTTGAAATGGTAAGTGTCGCATTTCTGACACTCGTTAGCTCAATCTGCCCATTATCTTGCTGGTAACACTAATTAATAACGATTAAAGCGTTATTAATTAAATAAGCAATTAATATGCCACAACCTGGTTGAGAACCGGGCTAGAGGCTGTACTAAGCTTGTGCCTAAGTCGGCGTGTATCATATCTTGCTCTGTGTGCAATAACTCAGCTTTAGCTTTGTATTATTACGCCGATAAACCTCTATTAGGTAAAACATATCTCTAGTGTATTTCTGACTTGAATAATGATGGCGTAATATTTGCTTGAATCTTACCTTGAGTCATAGATTCTATCCTGCTGGTCAATGGCACTTAGATACACATTGTCCGGCAGACAATGGTGATATTGGCATTTTTAAAATAGTTAAAGACTCGAGTCTGATGCATGAGTCAGATAATTGAGGTTTACGTGATCATCCGGGAATTAAGTATGCGTAAGACACTAGTATTTATTGCCGCGTTACTCTTGAGTGCGTGTGCAAATAGCGGTGAAGACCAGTCAACAGATAACCTTGAACGAGGCAATCAGTTGCCGTCCACATCGGCCATGAATCATTTATCTGAGCAAATTGTCAGAGAGCTGGTTGAGCAAAATGACGAACTCAGGAGTGATCAGCCTCTGCTGGTTGCAACCCCAGTCTTGTTAGACTCATTTAATCAGACAAATGCGTTTGGATTACAGCTACAACAAGGTTTAATTGCCGCCTTACATGGGCGTCAGTTTAACTTGGTGGATATCAATGTGGGTGACAATATCAGGGTGACTCCCCAAGGAGACTTTCTCCTGACTCGAGATTGGAAGAAGTTACCTTCAGGAATCGCTGTGGAGCATGTTGTGGTGTCGACTCTGAGTATGAATACTAAAGGGATAGTGGTTAATTCCAGGATAGTGAATATTACCAATAATCGCGTGGTTTCGGCATCACAGGGAGCATTTAATATCAGTGAATTACCTGGCTACCTGAAAGCATCGGAGACCATCACCTCACGAGATGGTTTGTTATACAGAGATCCCGTTAGAGGATTGCAGCAAGTTCAAGTCATAGGTGGTTCACAATGAAAAAATGGCTAATCCTAACCTTAATGTTTATCTCAGGCTGTGCGTCACAGGACAGGTATATAGAGTGGGAAACCCAGGCTCCTGATAGCTTTCCTAAATTAACGGCAATAGGCTATGCACCATTAGATACTCAGCCTGCCCAGTCTCAAGCACAAAAAGTGGTAATGGCGATGCAAGCCTCTAAAATTGCTGCATACAGAGAATTGGCCGAACAGGTGTTTGGCCAGCAGTTGTCAGCAAGCAGTAGTGTCAATGACTGGATGTTATCTAGTGATAGCATTCAAGCTTCGGTATCTGGAGTGATACGTGGTGCTAAGGTGGTAAAGAGTTATCCTGCTGGGGATCATTATGTGACTGAACTAGAGTTAGATTTTTCCTTGGTATGGGCCTTGTATCAACAGCAAAATAGACCGCAAAAAATAAAAGAGATCACTTACTTTTAAGTATTCTTAGTTGGAGACAGGAAATTACCAGTTTTTCTGTCTTCGATTGTCTTATCTATCCCACATTCCTCTCTCACCCTTAGCCGATTTTGTTTATGGCTTTCTTTGGCAGCTCACTCCTAGCTCACTCTATAGTTTGGTCCATAAACCAGTGGCTGGCTTTCTTTGATGACTTCTTGGCATAATCTGGCTAATGGACCTCTAGTTAATGAACTTCTAATTAATAGGCTTCCAATTTATAGGCTTCCAATTTATAGGCTTCCAATTAACGAGCGGTCTAATTAATCAACAGCCTAGCTAATGTACTTCTCGATTATCTAGTTTATGCACTGTTTAGCTAATGAGCGTTTCAATATAAGGGGATTAGGCTTAACTTAATTTGAACCCTTTGAATCTTTTGAACACGTCTAAGACATGGCAGTGACAGTGTTTGGAGTTTAGCACTCTGAGTCCGGTCTAGGAGTCGCCTGGTCATTATGGGGTTATGACATGTTTACTTAGCTGGTGGGGTTCGAGCTTAGAGTCTCAGCGCAATTTTGAGCCTTTGTAGACTATAGGGAAGGGGGAGCGCTATGCCTGGGGCACCAAGAGACAGTTAGGCTTGTATATCATTGCCTAAGGTAGATATCGTCGAGGTCTTACCCTTGCCGTTATAGGTTAAACTAGAGGCATTGCGGCTAACTTGCAGGGCCTGGGAAAATCGATTCATGCTTGCGATATTCAGTTCTATCAGGCTGGAGTTTTCACTGTTCAATTGTTTGCATTCATCCAGCAGGTTTTTGGCCGATGTGACTCGAGCAGACAAGTGTACATCACTGATGAGTAAGGCCTTATCAGCATGGAGAGATAAAGCTTCATCTTTGCGTTTTAGCTCATCGAGTAATCCAGCTTTGGCGCTTGCCAAGGAAAGTAGACTATCTGCATCTTGATTGGTCAAGGCAGTTGTCTCATCTTTGATGATTACTTTTAGCTTGTTAAGCAGCTCGAACTGAAGTTCGACGATGTCGTTTATCTGACTCATAAATTACTAGTTCATCCCCTTTAAGTCATTTTCAAACTGAGCTATGTTAGTCGCCAGTTTTTCAGGATCAATCTTATAGCGGCCTTCTGCGATTGCCAGCTTTATTTCTTGAACTTTCTGTTCATTAATTTCTGGAATATCATTCATTTTGGCTTGAGTGCTTTGTAGTTGTTGTGCCTGAGATGTCAAAGACACTGAGTCACTCTTGGGTGGTGTGCTCAGAGAGTTGACGGCGTCATCATTGGTTTTTTCACTGCCCTTATGTGCAGGGGACTTGCCAATGTGAGTGTTTACTGCTGTGTTTACTTGCTTAATATCAATAGCCATATTCGGCTCCAACAATCAAAAAATAAAAGAACATAATGGTATATCGGCAGTGTTTCCCTGAGCTTTAATAAAATTCAAGAAAACTTACATTCTGACTTCGACCTTGCCAACATCTATGACTCTCGCATCGACAGTCTTATGGGAATAGGTATTCTTAATACGAATTCTATCACCTAAATTCCCATCCTGCAGCGCTTCTCCAACGGTTTTTATTTCGAAGTTATCTGTGCGTGCAAAAATTGAGACTGAATCACCTTTACAAACGAAGCAGAGATTATTACTGAATATAGGTTGGTTAGCAGGCGTTCTTCTTTTCACCCTAGTACCAACTACCTCAGCAAGATTGTTGAATTGCTGACCTCTTAAAAGGGTTTGCTCGACATATTTGATGACGATGTCGCCTTTTGCGATTAAATCTCCTGGGCCCAATGTCTGTCTGGCGACCACAACTGGATAGAGAATATCGACTCTCACTGAGATGAAAATCTGCCATGGGTAATCAAGTTGTGGACTTTTGCAGGTTATTTTTATGGTGTTATTGCGTTTAATCGCTCTATTACTAGCCAATTCTGCTTTTACTGGTGGAAAGCACAATGGTGGCTTAAGCCGTGTATCTAGACTTTGCGGGGTAATGTTTACTCTTGCATGGTCTGCAACATCAATTTTTTCTTCGACAACCCCTATAGCTAATTGAGATATGGCCGATAGAGTAGGCACAATTGCAGCTTGTGTGCTTAAAGCGTGATTTGACAAAAACATCAAAGAAAAGAGGACATATTTTACTTTCATAATGAATAGACTAGCTTGATGAGCTAGATTACACCTATACTTTCTTAGTGACCGAAAATTTCGCCTTTTCTTATAATAAACTTAAGGCGCCATAAACTTGACGATAAAGGGTCAAGTTGTGAGATATTTAACACTTGTTAGTAAGTAAGCAATTAGTATGCCTAGTACTCGTAAAGCCATGAGTTTTAGGTGACATTTAAAAGACGACAAGGCAAGCGCATTATGTCAAGCATTCTTGAGTCAGTGAACAAACGAACACAGTTAGTCGGTCAGAACCGTTTAGAGTTATTGCTATTTAAACTCAATGGTCGTCAAAGGTTTGGTATCAATGTTTTTAAAGTAAAAGAAGTTCTTCAATGTCCTCCTCTAACCAGCCTGCCTAAGTTGAACCCCAATGTGAAAGGGGTTGCTCATATCCGTGGTAAAACAATTTCGGTAATCGATTTGAGTGCGGCTACTGGCGGTCGTCCGGTTGAAAGCACTGAGAATTGTTTCATTATCATTTCTGAGTACAACAGGAGTGTGCAAGGCTTCTTGGTCTGTTCGGTTGAGCGGATCATTAATATGAATTGGGAAGCCATTTTACCACCGCCAAAGGGGGCTGGAAAGTTCTCATACCTCACGGCAGTGACTGAGATTGAAGGTGAGTTGGTTGAAATACTCGATGTGGAGAAGATCCTCGATGAGATTTCGCCGGTTAAAACTGAGATAAGTAAAGAAGCCGATGAGCAGCTGACCTTAGACAGGGAAAAACATTTCCATATTATGGTTATTGATGACTCAGCAGTGGCCCGTAAACAGATCATTAGGGCATTAGTTTCATTAGGTTTGCAGATAGATACCGCCAAAGATGGCAGAGAAGCACTGGAAAAACTAGTAGCAATCGGTGCCGAAATGGACGATGTATCGACCGAGATCCCTCTTATTATCTCAGACATTGAGATGCCAGAAATGGACGGCTACACTTTAACTGCAGAGATTAGAGACAACCCTAAGTTGAAGAACATTAAAGTTGTGCTGCATACGTCTTTAAGCGGGGTATTTAACCAAGCTATGGTCGAGAAAGTCGGTGCAAATGATTTTATTGCCAAATTTAATCCAGATGAACTTGCGGCAGCTGTTAATAAGCATTTGAGTCTATAATGATTATGAGTAGAGCCTTGGGGGGATATTAATCTTGTATATTATGACTCGCTCATGTATAAGCTGCGCTAAAATTGAATCTCGTTATGCTGAGTCTAGTTTAAACCCTATAGCTGTTTTTTTGATATTAGGATATCAAGGTGCCAAATAAATCACTCGCTGAAACCGAATACACACAATTTAGATTATTCCTGGAGCAACACAGCGGTATAGTGCTGGGCGATAATAAGCAGTATCTTGTACGCAGCAGGTTGGCGCCTTTGATGGGCCAGTATGACCTGCCATCGCTTTCTGAAGTCGTTAGGCGTTCAATGAAACCCACAGAGCGTCAGCTTAGGGCTTCAGTTATAGATGCCATGACGACCAACGAAACCTTGTGGTTCCGAGATCGTTATCCTTTCGAGCTACTATCGAATGTGCTTTTACCTGAGTACTCTAAGCTGGGACGTCCACTTAAGATTTGGTCGGCGGCTTGTTCGTCGGGTCAAGAACCTTACTCTTTAGCTATGACAATCTTAGAGTATCAGCAGAAACGCCCTGGTACCTTGCCTGGAAGTGCATCAATTTTAGCCACAGACTTGTCACCCTCTATGCTAGATAAGTGTAAGGGTGGCGATTACGATAATCTAGCCTTAGGCCGTGGCTTGTCAGATCAGAGAAAGCGTCAGTTTTTTGATTCTACGGATGCTGGGACTATGGTCATTAAAGATAACGTGAAAAAGTTCATTAACTTTAGAGCCCATAACTTGCTTGAAAGTTATACATTACTAGGGAAATTTGACATCATTTTCTGTCGTAATGTGTTGATCTACTTTGCGCCGGAGGCAAAGGCAAAGATATTGCGGCAATTTGCTGCCGCTTTGAACCCCAAAGGCATACTCTTTCTTGGTGCTTCCGAGTCGATTGCTGGCTTAACCGAAGAATTTGATATGATCAGATGTAACCCAGGTATCTATTACCAGAAGAAAACTTAACTCTTTGGATTGCCTGCGTTTATCGCAGGCAGTCTAGTATGATGTCGTTATCCGCACCACTCTTCATATGTTTATCTACTCGCCTACTAAGACGCCAAAGCCTTGGCTCTTATTGCTATGCAGGGCCACTTCTAACCAAGCGAAAACTTTATCATGCCGAGATAGTTGAACTTGTCAGTATTGGTAGCTTGCCTGTTCAGTGTTCATTTTCATTAGACTGTCAGTGGCTTACTGCTAAGTAATCTTGTCGAATACGCCGCCACCTTTTTTTATGGCACAAGTATTGCTTTATTTATGACATCGAGTTTTGGAGGCAATTTTATGGCGATTAATTTTGATAATGCATTGGGTGTGCATCAATACACACTCGGGATCAGAGCCCAACGTGCTGAAGTTATCGCATCTAATATTGCCAATGCCGATACTCCCCATTATAAGGCTCGTGATGTCAACTTTGATAAGGCATTACAAGCCGCATCCAGTAGACAAGGTGGTTTGGCTATGAGTAGCAGTGATAGTCGACACTTTGATCTGGAAGCGTTATCGCAACAAAACTATGGATATAGAGTGCCAAATCAGCCTGATACTGGTGATGGTAATACGGTTGATATGCAAAAAGAACAATCAGAATTTATGCAAAATGCACTCGAATACCAGATGTCACTCGGCTTTCTTGATGGCAAGTTTTCTGGTCTGAAGAAAGCAATAAGAGGAGATTAATCATGAGTTTATTTAATATCTTTAATGTTGCAGGTTCTGGAATGTCGGCTCAATCGATAAGATTGAATACCACAGCGAGTAATATTGCCAATGCCGATTCTGTTTCGAGTAGTGTTGATAAGACCTACCGTGCTCGTCATCCGATTTTTGAAGCCGAGATGGCCAAAGCCAGCTATCAGCAGCAATCATCACCTTCAGTTAAGGTGAAAGGTATCGTAGAAAGCGATGCGCCCTTGTTGAAAGAGTACTCTCCAAATCATCCAATGGCTGATGGCGATGGCTTCATCTATAAACCTAACGTCAATGTAATGGAGGAGATGGCGAATATGATTTCGGCATCCAGATCTTATCAAATGAATGTTCAGGTGGCTGAAGCGGCAAAGTCTATGCTTCAGCAAACACTCAGAATTGGCAAATAAAAGGAGGTAAGAAGTGAGCCTCATTAACCAACTTAATAATGCACCCCTTGGTGGACAGTCTCAAACGTCGACTCAGTCAGCAGCGCCATCTAAACAAGTGACATCGGCCGCAACTGAGCAGACATCGACAACGGGGAATCCGTTTCTTGACGCAATTCGTTTGCCTGAAGAAAAATCGATACCAGAGGCGAATAGTCAAGGACTGAGCCAAGAGGATTTCTTCTCTCTCTTGAGTCAACAGTTGTCGATGCAAGACCCATTTAAACCCGTCGATAACGATCAGATGATTGCGCAAATGGCAGCATTTTCTACCGTTGACGGTATTAGTAATCTCAATGACGAGATTATCAATCTTAATACAGTTATGACTTCAAGTCAGGCTTTGCAAGCTTCAGGTCTTGTGGGACAGAAAGTATTGATCCCATCGGATACCGGCCATCTTTCGGTGGAAGACCCTGTACTTAAGGGAGTGGTGAGTACGCCTGAGGCTATCGAGATCATAGTCGTACGTATCGAAGATGACAAAGGGCAACTGATCAAGACTTTTGAGGTCGATGGTAGTCAAGGCGGTAATGTCGATGTGTCCTGGGATGGATTGGACAAAAATGGCGATGCTATGCCAAGCGGAAATTATTCGATTAAAGCCAGTGGCAGAGTCGATGGTCAGAGTGAAGAACTTGCCGTTTCTACTTATGCTCATGTTACCAGCGTCTCTCTAGGTACTGCATCTACCGGTTCAATCTTGAATTTACGTGGTATAGGTGGCATTAAACTCGGCGATGTCTTGGCAGTTTCTGAGGTGTGATCTTGCTCTCTGGGCTTGCGGGGGAAAATAAGCCTGTGAGCTTCAATCATGAATTAGAGCCGGGTAAATATCTTCTTGTCCATAGTGAAAAATTGAATGTCTGTGGTTGGTTACATTGACTGAAATTATGAATCTAAGTGTCGGTGGTAGGCTACATTGACTGAAGTAATAAATTGAAATTGAAGTGTTTGTGGTGGGTTACATTGGTTGAAATAATGAATTTTAACTGGGTGAATATCTCCTACCTGCAATTATGAATTGAAGTGTCGGTGGTGGGCTACATTGACTGAAGTAGTGAATTGAATCGAGGTGAATTATGTCGTTTAACATTGCATTGAGTGGTATCGCAGCTGCGCAGAAAGATCTAAATACCACGGCAAATAATATAGCCAACGTTAATAGCATCGGCTTTAAAGAATCCCGTGCTGAGTTTGCCGATGTGTACGCGAACTCCATCTTTGCTAACAGTAAAACGGCTGTGGGTGGCGGTGTTACTACCAGTCAGGTCGCTCAGCAATTTCACCAAGGTAGCTTACAGTTTACTAATAATGCGCTGGATATGGCCATCAATGGTGGTGGATTCTTCGTGACGTCATCAGAGCTCGAAGCTAAAGATCACTCTTTCACCCGAGCAGGGGCATTTAAAGTCAACTCTGCCGACTACCTGGTTGACTCCCAAGGTAATTATCTGCAGACATTTCCTGTCGATAAGGATGGCAACTCCACATCTGTCAGTTTAACTACGACTAAGCCAGTTAGAATACCTGATACTGCGGGTAGCCCAAAGAAGACGGAAAATATTAACATTCAGATGAATCTTAATGCCGCCGATGCCACGTTAGATCCAGCCTTGTTCGATCCTAACGATCGAGATACTTATAACAATTCCACCGCTGTGACCATGTATGACTCCTTGGGTGAGCCGCATATTTTGACTACCTATTTTGTGCGTCCACCAAATGCGGCTTATACCGGCGAGAGTAACTGGGCTGCCTTCTATGCCATAGACGGTCAACAAGTTGATTTAGCAGGTCCTGCAGGTGTATTCGATCAAGATACTACCGGCGATGGTGTGGCAGATGTGCTAAATACACCTGCGGTTAATGCCGGCGGCTGGAAAGGCGCTGTGATCAAGTTTAATGATACCGGTGCACATACCACTACCGATCCTGACCCTATCCTAACTGTGCAGTTGGGGGTTGCAGGTGCCGGAGTCTTGGGCCCAGGTACTGATGGCACACAAACATTGACCATAGACTTTAATAATCCGACTCAATATGCTTCGACGTTCGAGGTGACCGAGTTAAATCAGGATGGTACCACTGTGGGCCGTCTTACTAATGTCGAAGTCGGCGCCGATGGTTTGATCAATGCCAGTTACAGTAATGGCTCGACAGTCGCTCTGGCTCGGGTTGCCCTGGCGCGTTTCGCCAATGAACAAGGTTTGACTCAGGTGGGTAATACTTCCTGGAGGGCGAGCCTGGATTCTGGATTGGCACTGGCAGGTGAAGCCAATAGTGGTACCTTCGGTAGTATTCGTTCGTCTGCACTTGAGCAATCGAATGTAGATTTGACCACTGAACTGGTGGACCTTATCTCAGCTCAACGTAACTTCCAGGCCAACTCAAGGACACTGGAAGTCAATAATACCTTGCAACAGACCATATTGCAGATCCGCTAATAAGCTAGATATCCTCTCTGTGGAGATAAAAGCATTGCCGAAGGGCAATGCTTTTATGCAATCAGGCTCTCAGTACGCTGGTTAAATCAGGAAAACATTAGACAAAAAACGTAAAAATTAGAATACCGATGGGAGATACTCCCATTGCCTGTTGTTATGAATTGAATTTTGGTGGTATTTAGCATTCCACCTGCTGTAATCGATTGAATATAGGTAAACCATGTCATTTAATATCGCGTTGAGTGGAATTGCTGCTGCTCAAAAAGATCTAAACACCACTGCAAATAACATAGCAAACGTTAACAGTATAGGCTTTAAAGAGTCTCGAGCTGAGTTTTCCGATGTCTACGCAAATTCTATTTTTTCTAACAGTAAGACTGCCGTTGGCGGCGGAGTTACCACCAGCCAAGTGGCTCAGCAATTTCATCAAGGCAGTATGCAGTTTACAAATAATGCTTTGGATATGGCCATTAATGGTGGTGGTTTTTTTGTGACCTCTTCGGATCTCAGTGGAAAGGAGCAATCTTTTACCCGTGCAGGTGCGTTTAAAGTGGATTCAAGTAATTATTTAGTTGATTCTCAAGGAAACTTTTTACAAACGTTTCCCGTAGACAAAGATGGCAACTCGACATCTGTGAGTCTGACTACGACTAAACCAGTTACTATTCCAGATACCGCAGGTAGCCCGCAGAAGACAGAAAACATCGGCATTCAGATGAATCTTAATGCCGCTGACTCTACATTAGATCCAGCCTTGTTCGACCCTAACGATCGCGATACCTATAACAATTCCACCGCTGTTACCATGTATGACTCCTTGGGTGAGCCGCATATTATGACCACCTATTTCGTGCGTCCACCTAATGCGGCTTATACCGGTGAGAGTAACTGGGTTGCCTTCTATGCGGTTGATGGCAAACAAGTTGATCTAGATGGCGCGGCAGGCAGCTATCAAACGGATACCAATGCAGATGGTGCCCCTGATGGTACAGGTACTGCTGTAACCGCCGGCGGTTGGAAGGGCGCGGTGATCAAGTTTAACGATATAGGTTCATACACGACTAGTGATCCAGCCACAATCAAAACACAAGCGTTAGGGGTAGGCGGCGCTGGGGTGCTGGGTCCTGGTACCGATGGTACGCAAACCCTGACCATAGACTTTAATAACCCGACTCAATACGCCTCGACGTTTGAAGTTACTGAGTTAAACCAGGATGGCACCACAGTGGGCCGTCTCACCAATGTCGAAGTTGGCGCCGATGGTTTGATCAATGCAAGTTACAGTAATGGCACGACAGTCGCTTTGGCTCGGGTTGCACTGGCGCGTTTCGCCAATGAACAAGGCCTGACTCAGGTAGGCAACACTTCCTGGAAGGCTAGCCAAGACTCGGGACTGGCACTGGCTGGTGAAGCTAATACTGGTACATTCGGCAGTATACGTTCATCTGCCTTAGAGCAGTCAAATGTAGACTTGACCACAGAGCTGGTGGATCTTATCTCAGCTCAACGTAATTTCCAGGCCAACTCAAGAACACTGGAAGTCAATAATACTTTGCAGCAGACCATATTACAGATCCGCTAATTCGCGCGATATCCATAGTTAAAGCAATAAAGGCATTGCCGCACGGCAATGCCTTTCCGTTTCTCTCTCCATTTCGACTTACTACCCTTTTTCCTAAGTGCCAACAAGTTGTTTCTGCATTGGCACGATGTTTGCTTTTAATCTTATATAGAAAGTAATTAGCAAAAGATTGACGGAGAACACCAGTGGATAAATTACTCTACGTTGCCATGAGCGGCGCAAAGCAAAATATGAATTCCCTGGCTGTGCGCGCAAATAACTTAGCCAATGCCAATACCGATGGTTTCAAGGCGGATATGGAGCAAGCTCGCTCGATGCAAGCTTTTGGTGAAGGATTGCCTACAAGGGTATTTGCTATGACTGAAAGCCCATCAGCTGATTTTGCTGCGGGACCAATCAAGACCACAGGAAGAGATCTCGATATTGCCGTCAAAGGTGATGGCTGGATTGCGGTGCAGAGCGCCGATGGTGGTGAGGCATACACGCGTTCCGGCAGTTTAAGTTTTGACACTACCGGCCTACTGCGTAACGACCGCGGAAATCCCATCATGGGTGATTCAGGCCCGATTGTGTTGCCACTGCCTATCGAGAAGGTATCAATCTCTCAAGATGGCATCATCTCTGTCAGACCTTTAGGCTCTACGGCGGAAGTGATTGAAGTCGTCGGCCGTATCAAGTTAGTCAATCCAGGTAATCAAAATTTGATGCGAGGGGAAGACGGCTTGTTCAGGTTGATATCCGGTGACAATGCCCCTGCGGATGCTTTTATTACAATAGAAAGTGGTGCTGTGGAAGGCAGTAACGTCAATGCCGTCTCAGAGATGGTGGCACTTATTGATATACAGCGTCAATTTGAGATGCAGGTCAAAATGATGAAAACAGCAGAAGAGATGGATAAAGCCTCCTCTTCATTAATGCGTATTAGCTAGGAGTAATATTATGCATCCCGCGTTATGGATTAGTAAGACAGGCTTAGATGCTCAGCAAACAGATATCTCGGTGATCTCGAACAACGTGGCTAACGCAAGCACGATTGGTTATAAGAAGAGCCGTGCTGTTTTTGAAGATCTCCTTTATCAAACGGTTAACCAAGCCGGCGGCATCAGTGCATCAAATACCAAGTTACCCAATGGATTAAACATAGGTGCGGGTACTAAGGTTGTTGCTACTCAGAAGGTGTTTACCCAAGGGAACATGCTAACAACCGATAACTCCCTGGATATGATGATTGAAGGTCCGGGATTTTTTGAGATACAACTTCCTGATGGTACAGCGGCCTATACCCGCAATGGTCAATTTACCTTAGATGACACAGGGCAAATGGTGACTTCAGGCTCAGGCTATGTGGTGCAACCAGCAATAACTATCCCAGATAATGCTACCAGTATTACCGTGTCTGCCGAAGGTGAAGTATCGGTTAAGACCCCTGGAACCATAGAAAACCAAGTCGTGGGTCAGTTGAGTATGTCTGATTTCATTAATCCAAGCGGATTAGACCCTATGGGACAGAATTTATACCTGGAGACGGGTGCCAGTGGCACACCTATTCAGGGAACAGCTTCACTCGATGGCATGGGCGCCATTCGACAAGGTGCACTTGAGACTTCGAATGTTAACGTAACCGAAGAATTGGTGAATCTTATTGAGAGCCAACGCATCTATGAGATGAACTCAAAAGTTATCTCGGCTGTCGATCAGATGCTGTCTTACGTCAATCAGAATCTGTAGAGGCAAGGCTATGAGTAATCAAGGTTCATTATTCGTATTATTACTTGGTTTCTTGTTGAGCGGGTGTAACTCGACCAGTGCTCACAAGCCTATCCCTGATGATCCCTATTACGCTCCTGTATATCCTGAAGCACCAGCGACTAAAATCGTCGCCACAGGATCTATGTATCAGGCCAGTCAGGCATCTAGTCTCTATTCAGATATTAAGGCACTTAAAGTCGGCGACATCATCACAGTTATTCTGATGGAGCAGACTCAAGCGAAGAAGAGTGCCAGTAATGAGATCAAGAAGGGGACAGATTTAACGCTGGATCCCATCTATGTCGGTAGCGGCAATATTAGCATAAGCGGTCAAGCCCTAGACCTAAGATACAAAGACAGCATGAATACCAAGCGTGAGTCTGATGCGGATCAGAGTAATAGTTTAAGCGGCAGCATTTCAGCCAACGTGATGCAGGTACTCAATAATGGCAACTTAGTCATTCGAGGGGAGAAATGGATCAGCATCAACAATGGTGATGAATTCGTGCGCTTGACTGGGCTAGTACGCTCACAAGATATACGTCCGGACAACACCATAGACTCGACTCGAGTCGCTAACGCTCGTATTCAATATAGTGGTACAGGCACTTTTGCCGATGTGCAAAAGGTTGGATGGCTAAGTTCATTCTTTATGGGAAGTTGGTGGCCTTTCTAAGGCCGGCATGGAACCTAGTAGTAATTAAGGAATTAACGTTATGAAATATAAATTTATCTACCTTTTATTGTTGTTTTTTGTCGCTGGCCCAAGCCAGGCACAAAGAATAAAAGACATTGCTAATGTTCAAGGTGTGCGCCATAACCAACTGATAGGCTATGGTATGGTCGTCGGTTTGCCGGGCACGGGTGAGAAGACGCGTTACACCGAACAGACATTTAAGACTATGCTGAAGAACTTTGGCATTAATTTGCCCGATAACTTTCGCCCCAAAATAAAGAATATCGCCGTGGTCGCGGTTCATGCGGATATGCCGCCTTTTATTAAACCTGGGCAAACTCTCGATGTTACGGTATCGAGTCTAGGTGAAGCCAAGAGTCTACGGGGGGGAACCTTAATCCAGACTTTCCTCAAGGGAGTTGATGGCAATGTCTATGCTATTGCCCAGGGCAGTATGGTGGTTAGTGGTTTCAGTGCAGAAGGTTTAGATGGCTCAAAAGTCATTCGAAATACCCCTACGGTTGGCCGAATTCCAAATGGCGCTATCATAGAACGTGCTGTAGCAACCCCTTTTTCTAGTGGCGATTACCTTACATTTAATCTTCGCCGCGCCGATTTTTCAACGGCTAAACGATTAGCAGATGCCATTAATGAGCTCCTGGGCCCTGGCATGGCGAGACCCTTAGATGCGGCTTCTGTACAGGTGAGTGCGCCAAGAGATGTGTCTCAGCGAGTCTCATTTCTGGCAACATTAGAAAATATTCAAGTTGAACCTGCAGATGAATCAGCGAAAGTCATCGTTAACTCACGTACCGGGACCATAGTGGTGGGCAAAAATGTACGTCTATTAGCCGCGGCCGTGACCCATGGTGGCTTAACGGTCACAATCGCCGAAGCGACTCAGGTATCACAGCCAAATGCCTTAGCTGGTGGTCAAACTGTGGTGACTACAGACAGTACAATTGATGTTAATGAGTCAGACAGGCGTATGTTTTTGTTTAGTCCGGGTACCACATTGGATGAACTGGTCCGGGCCGTCAACTTAGTAGGCGCGGCTCCCTCAGATGTGCTGGCTATTTTGGAAGCCTTAAAGGTGGCCGGAGCACTCCACGGTGAACTTATCATCATCTAATCATCAGCTGGATTTTGTTAGCCTTTAATCACTGTAACGTCGTTCTGTTAGGGCCTATTTATAGGTCCTAACACTTTCTCTTTATTAACTATTCCCCCATAAATTCATTTTATCCCCTCTATTAAAACTCAATCATCAGGTGATGTGGCATGTGCCTTGCTACATAAAGTAAATACCGTCTGTTTATTGTCGGCACAACCGGGAACTTTTATGGAAAAGCTGTCAAATTCATCACACTTTTTAGACATCGGAGGACTTGACTCGTTAAGAGCCAAGGCCCTGAAAGATGATAAGGCAGCTTTGAAGGAGGTTGCACAACAATTCGAAGGGATTTTCGTGCAGATGCTGATGAAAAGCATGCGCTCTGCCAATGCCGTGTTTGAATCCGATAGCCCGATGAACAGCGAATACACCAAATTTTATGAGCAAATGCATGATCAGCAGATGTCGGTTAACTTATCTGAAAAGGGCATGTTGGGTCTCGCCGACCTGATGATGCAGCAACTGTCTCCGGAAACCAGCAAGGTCACCCCAGCATCAGTCCTAAGAGGGGGGATGCAGTCTGACTTATCTCAAGACTCTATTAAATCACATGTGATGAACCGGGCAACAAGGTCAGTTGAAGTAAGCAATACAATGACCAGCTCAGATGCTAAGCCCCAGAATCCTCTAGACAGTATTTTGACAGGCAAGAGTTTGCCATCTCAAATCAGACCGGCGGAAATGACCTTCACAGATAAAGATGACTTTGTCGCTAAGCTCTACCCATATGCAGAAAAAGCGGCACAGGCTCTAGGCACTAAGCCCGAAGTTTTGATTGCACAATCGGCTCTGGAAACCGGCTGGGGTCAGAAAATGATAAAAGGGGCTCGAGGCGAATCCAGTAACAACCTTTTTAACATCAAGGCTGATAAACGTTGGCAGGGTGATAAGGCCCTAGTGAGTACGCTCGAGTTCGAACAAGGCATTGCGGTACAGCAAAAATCCGATTTCCGTGTCTACCAAGATATAAAGCAAAGTTTTGACGACTTTGTCAGCTTTATTTCAAACGGTCCTAGATATCAAGCAGCGATGAAGAAAGCCGCAAACCCCAACGAATTTATCCAGGCCTTACAAGATGCCGGTTATGCAACGGATCCTAACTATGCCGATAAAGTGATTAAGGTGATGGAATCTATCAAGTCAAATCTTAGTCTGCCATCTATGGGAGGAAGGTAATGATCTTGATTGGTAAGACATCTGATGTTTCCTTTTTGCAGCAAGATATGCAGCAAGGCGAGCCGCGAATAGATAGGAGTAGAGTGTAATGTCTATGGACCTTTTGAATATTGCCCGCACTGGTGTCTTGGCGTCTCAGTCCCAGCTTGCTGTGACCAGTAATAATATCGCTAACGCTAATACCCAGGGATATCACAGACAAGTTGCCGAACAGTCAAGCCTAGAATCTCAGCGTTTTGGTGACAGTTTTTACGGTGCTGGAACTTATATTTCAGATGTAAAACGTATCTATAACGAATATGCCGCTCGCGAGCTTAGGATAGGTCAAACTGGGGTCAGCGGAGCCCAGACGACTCAAACTAAGATGAGTGAACTTGATCAATTGTTTTCACAAATTGGTAAGTCTATACCGCAGGGCCTGAATGATTTTTTTGCCGGTTTAAACAGTTTGGCTGATTTGCCTGATGATATGGGCATACGTGGCACTGTGCTAGGTTCGGCAGGGCAACTGGCGGATAGCCTGAATCAGATGCAGAAGCACCTAGATGGCCAAATGAAACAGACCAATGATCAAATCGCCGGTATCACAGACAGAATTAACGAGATCAGTAAAGAGCTGGGTCTAGTAAACCAAGAGTTGATGAAGTCTCAGGGTGAAGATTCTCAATTGTTAGATAAGCAAGATGCATTGATTCAGGAACTGAGCCAATACGCTCAAGTCAATGTGATCCCACTGGACACAGGGGCTAAAAGCATCATGTTAGGTGGCGCTGTGATGTTGGTATCCGGTGAGATTGCTATGTCTCTGGACACTACGGCGGGAGACCCACATCCGGGCGAATTGAGAGTCGTTGCTAATGTTGGCGTCCAGAGCCATGTTATAGATCCGATAAAGATGGGCGGTCAGTTGGGGGCGCTATTTACATTTCGTGATGAAACACTTATTCCGTCAGAACTCGAATTGGGCCAACTCAGTTTAGGAGTGGCAGACGCATTCAATCAAGCCAATGCCCAAGGTTTCGATCTTAATGGTGAGATGGGCCAGAACATATTTAAAGATATTAACGATCCGTCAATGACCATTGGGCGAGTCGGAGAATTCGGTTCCAATGCTGGCTCGGCTAACCTAAGAGTCAATATTGATGATGTAGGTCTTCTGTCGGGCAATAGTTTTGAGTTGAAGTATACCGCTCCGGCCACTTATGAGTTGAAAGACACAGTAACCGGCACAATCACCCCACTAACCTTAAATGGCACTCAGCTTGATGGGGCTAATGGTTTCACCGTACATATAGATTCTGGCATTTTGGCCGATGGGGATAAGTTTGAGATCCGTCCATCATCCGGCGCCGCTGCAGGTATTTCTGTGATGATGACCGACGGTAAGGGCATTGCTGCCGCGGCGCCTAAGATAACCTCTGATGCTGCGAACTCTGGTAACACTCAAGTAGAGATGGTGAGTATAGATGATCGCACCGATATCAATTTCCCCGTTACAGGTTCTGAACTGACTTTCGAGATTAATACCACGACGAGTATGTTTGAAGTCTTCGATGTTAATGGCACATCCCTTGGTGCTCCCGCTGCATATACCCCGCCTTTAATCAGTGCACATGGTTTTACCTTCGATGTGGCAACTACTGCTGGGGCGACAGATAGATTTACGTTCGATCTCTCATTTGGACCTGGTGATAACACCAATGCTGTCACCATGGCGAAATTGAGTGAAGCCAAGTTGATGAATGCTGGTGGTTCGACCCTCGCAGATGTTTATGAGGGCACAAAACTCTCGGTGGGTGGTAAGGCTAAAGCAGCCGAGATAGCGGTTGGAACGGCCCAATCAGTATATCAACAGGCTTATACCCGAGTGCAGAGTGAATCTGGAGTTAATTTAGATGAAGAAGCCGCCAATCTGATGCGCTTTCAACAGGCCTATCAGGCCTCTGCGCGAATAATGACCACGGCGAATGAAATCTTTGAAACGCTATTTAACGCGGTTAGATAAAGGAGGCTGATATGAGAATTTCTACTGCTCAAATGTTCAATCAAAGCATCACAAGTGTGCTGGATAAACAATCAGCAACCAGTAAGGTCTTGGATCAATTATCCAGTGGTAAAAGGGTCAATACGGCTGGAGACGATCCTGTTGCAGCCATAGGTATAGATAATTTGTACCAGCAAAACGCCTTGGTTAATCAGTTTATCAAAAACATTGATTATGCAACGGGTCACTTGGCCGTCGCTGAAAGTAAGCTTGGCAGCGCGGAAAGCCTGGTCAGTTCAATTAAGGATCAAGTGTTAAGGGGCGTGAATGGTAGCTTGACCGATATCGACCGAGTGACTATCGCCAATGAGATGAGGTCGAGTCTCGAAGAGCTTTTATCTATTGCGAATTCAAGAGATGAATCAGGAAAATATATCTTTTCGGGTAATCAAACATCTACCCAGCCTTTCGCATTCGACACCGCAGGAAACATAGTTTACAGCGGTGACAGTGGCGTGAGGCAAGCGGTTGTGGCATCCGGAGTGACAGTCGGCACAAACTTGCCGGGTGATAGTGTCTTTATGAACGCAGCGAATGCCATAGGTGACTTTAGTGTCAATTATCTGCCAGCCCAAGTAGGTGAATTTAGTGTAGAAAGTGCCAAGATAGTCACACCAGGCGCCCATGTACCAGTGGCTCCTGAAGGATATACCTTTACCTTTACCGATAATGGCGTCGGTGGCGTTAATTTAGAAGTTTTTGATTCGGCTGCTACATCACAAGTGGTGGTGGCTAACTTCGACCCAACCAACCCAGTCAGTTTTAATGGTATCGAAGTGAAAGTCGATGGAACCCCAGTCCCAGGGGATTCTTTCACCATGTCACCGCAAACCGAAGTCAGTATTTTTGACACCATTAATCAGGCTATAAGTCTCATCGAAGACCCTAATAAGGTTAACACGCCTCAGGGAAGTGCTGAGTTGGCACAGTTATTGGATAATATGGCTAGTGGTACAAAACAAATAGATTTTGACAGGGGTATCGCAGGTAACGACTTAAAACGTGTAGAGAGTTATCAGTCGAGCCACGCAGATGAAAAGTTAGTCAACAGTTCAGCTCTGTCATTGTTGGAAGATTTAGATTATGCCTCAGCAATCACAGAGTTTGAAAAACAGCAATTAGCGTTAAATGCAGTATCGACTCTGTTTAGCAGAGTGGGGTCGACCACATTATTTGATTACATATAAAGGTAATCAACACGAGTAACCACAGTCGACGGTCTATCAAGGGGCTAAGACTGAACGTTCGAAACATGAGAATTAAAGATTAACAACATATAGCCAGGCTTGAGCCTTGGCAGTAAAACATAAAGAGGAACTCAAGATGGCTATTACCGTTAATACCAACGTGACATCCATGAAAGCACAGGGCAACCTTAATGGTGCCAACAGTAACCTACAAACGTCCATGGAGCGTTTATCTTCTGGTTTACGCATTAACAGTGCCAAAGATGATGCTGCAGGATTGGCTATCTCCAATCGTATGACTAGTCAGATTAATGGACTCGATGTGGCTATGCGTAATGCCAATGATGGTATCTCGATTGCCCAGACCGCTGAAGGTGCAATGGGAGAGTCGACAAATATTTTACAGCGGATGCGTGACTTGTCTTTGCAGGCTGCTAACGGTTCGAACTCAGATACAGACAGATCGGCTATGCAGAAGGAGCTATCGGCTTTACAAGTCGAGCTAACTCGGATTGCTGAGACGACTTCTTTTGGTGGTCAGAATCTTCTTGATGGTAGTTACGGTACTCAAAACTTTCAAGTTGGATCTGATGCAAACCAAACCATTGCAGTAACACTTAAAAACGTTTCCGCCACAGCGATTGGTAGTAACCAAATATCCGGTTCAGGTACTAAATCAGGTTTAGCCGTTGCTGGTACTGTGAATGCAATGACTGCTGATACCGTCACTGTAACGGGTAATGGTGCAACGGATACAGCGACTATCGGTATTAACTCTTCAGCAGGAGAATATGCTGCAGCGATTAATGGTACAGAGGGGACGGGAGTCAGTGCAACTGCACGTACGGAGGCTGAACTAGTTTATACGCCTGCTGCAGGTACAAACTCTGTCAGTTTTAATTTAGATGTTGGAGGAGCCGCAGGAACAAGTACATTGGCGGTTACCAATGCTACATCGGCTCAAGATATGGTTGACCAGATTAATGCTGGCTCTAGCAGTATTGGTGTAAGAGCCACACTTGATGGCGGTAATGTTTCTTTAGTCAATGAAAACGGTGATAACATTGGCATGTCAGGTTACTCTGTTTCGGGTACAGCTGTAACAGCATTTACTATTGCGGGTAAAGATGAAACTAGTACTGCAACTGCAGCCGTTACGGCGACTGCGGATGTGATTGTAACTGGTAATGTCACAACCAATAGTTCAACAAATCATACTGTTACAGGAGCTACTTCAGCTGAAATGTTAGGTGGCACCGGATCTATTTTGGCTGCTATTTCAACGGTTGATATTAGTGATGCCGCAGGTGCGCAAAGCGCACTGGCTATTATCGATTCGGCTATTACAGGGATTGATTCTAACCGTGCCGATTTAGGTGCTGTGCAAAATCGTATGAGCTTTACGATTAGTAACCTAGGAAACGTGCAGACTAACGTAGCTGATGCTCGGAGTCGTATTCAGGACGTGGATTTCGCTAAGGAGACTGCAGAGATGACTAAACAACAGATCCTATCTCAAACCTCCTCAGCCATGTTAGCCCAGGCTAACCAGTTACCTCAGGTAGCATTATCGCTACTAGGTTAAGAGGCGTAACTTAGGGTAATGTCCCTAGGATTAGCGCTTAGATTTATAAAACACTTAATTCTCGATGAGGATTAAGTGTTTTTTGTTTTTGAATTAGACTCGAGCTAGGAAGAAACATATCACTTCTAAGATTATCCTTTTGCCTTTTGCCTTATCTCGACACTCGCTGTCTTCTTTGTCATGTTTTTAGCTCGTCACTTACAACTTATAGCAGCTTTCCTCTCTTCCTTTCATCCACTTTTTGTTCATGCCTCTCTAACACTATGCAAATTTTTTTAAAATTTTTCTAAAGTAAAAAATAGTGCTGCCGTTAAATACATTGTAACCGAAAGATCCGCCTGGCTTAACGCAGACAGGCATAGTCTAAAAGTCAGGTATAAAGAGGAACAAATTATGGCTATTTCAGTAAACACGAACGTCACATCTATGAAGGCACAGAGCAACCTTAATGGTGCCCAGAGTAATTTAAGTACTTCGATGGAGCGATTAGCTTCAGGTCTTCGTATTAACAGTGCAAAGGATGATGCGGCGGGTCTACAGATTTCGAATCGTATGACCAGTCAGATTAACGGCCTCGATGTTGCTATGCGTAATGCTAACGATGGTATCTCTATTGCGCAAACCGCAGAAGGCGCCATGGGCGAGTCGACCAACATTCTTCAACGTATGCGTGACCTGTCACTACAGTCTGCTAACGGTTCAAACTCATCAGATGATCGTGCTTCTATGCAGAAAGAGATCGCTTCACTACAAAATGAATTGACCCGTATCGCTGAAACGACCTCATTTGGTGGACAGAATCTTCTTGATGGAAGTTACGGTACTCAAAACTTTCAAGTTGGTTCCGATGCAAATCAAACCATTGCAGTAACGCTTAAAAACGTCTCGTCAACCTCGATAGGTAGTAACCAGATATCTGGTTCAGGTACTGGGTCAGGTTTAGCCGTTGCTGGTACTGTGAATGCAATTACTGCAGATACTATTACTGTAACGGGTAACGGTGCAACTGATACAGCCACTATTGGTGTTAACTCTTCAGCAGCAGAATATGCTGCTGCGATTAATGGTACTGAGGGAACGGGAGTCAGTGCAACATCACGCACTGAAGCTGAATTAGTCTTCACTCCTGCTGCAGGTACAAACTCGATCAGTTTCAGTTTAGATGTTGGAGGGGCAGCTGGAACAAGTTCATTATCAATTACGAATGCAACTTCAGCTCAAGATATGGTTGACCAGATAAATGCTGGTTCAAGCAGTATTGGTGTTAGTGCAACACTTGATGGTGCTAATGTTGCATTAGTCAATGAAAATGGAGATAACATCGCTGTATCTGGTTATGCTGTGTCAGGTACTGCAGTGGCTGCGTTTACTATTGCCGGTAAAGATGAAGCTGGGGCCACAACTGCAGCAGTTACGGCGACCGCCGATGTAATTGTTTCTGGTAACGTGACAACAAATAGTGCGACTAATCATACCATTACAGGTGCCACAGCTGCAGAGATGTTAGGTGGAACAGGCTCAATACTATCAGCGATATCAACAGTCGATATTAGTGATGCCGCAGGTGCGCAAAGCGCATTGGCTATTATCGATTCAGCAATTGCAGGTATCGATTCGAATCGTGCCGACTTAGGTGCGATACAAAACCGTATGAGCTTTACCATCAGTAACTTGAGTAATGTACAGACTAACGTGGCAGATGCTCGTAGTCGTATTCAGGATGTCGATTTCGCTAAAGAAACGGCAGAGATGACTAAGCAGCAGATTCTGTCGCAGACATCGTCAGCCATGCTAGCTCAGGCTAACCAGTTACCACAAGTAGCTTTATCTCTACTTTAATCGTTACTTTAGTGTATGAGTAAACGCTATAGTTAGAGATACAAGTAGGTTTGTAGCGGGAACTCATTAGAGTAACCAAGGAGGGGAGATTCTAAATTGAATCTTCCCTTTTGTTTATAGTTAATGTGAAACTAAGGTATGTAAATAAAGTTTCTAAATAAGGTTTGTAAATCAAGTTTGGAGCAGGTTTAAAAAAGGGATTTATAAACCAGAGGAGGTTATAGGCGATGAATATTAATTTAGTGAATCCATCGAATGCCACAAGTGTTAAGAGTGAAGTGCTAGTCCCACTGAAAGCGACGACTCCAGAGGCCACAGAAGTTGAGCCTAGAGCCTTGGTGAAAGCCGTTGAAGAGGGCAGTGAATCTTCTGAGTTGACCAAGGAGGATAACCCAGAGAAATTACAGGAAGCGGTTGCCGAACTCAGTGATACCATGTCGTTGATGAAGAAAGGCTTAGCATTTAGAGTCGATGATAGTTCCGGGGTGTCAGTGGTCAATGTGATGGACATGGACTCGGGGGAGACGATTCGTCAGATCCCTACCGAAGAAGCATTAGAGTTGGCACAGAAATTGTTTGAAGTATCCGGAATGCTGATGAAAACTGAAGCATGATGTTTTTTTGACGTTAGTGTGTTTTGTACACTGTTTAGCTTATGGCTTTCAGGATGAGTGATAGAGGTTCCCATGGGATTAACTGCAGTCGGTATCGGTTCAGGAATGGATATCAATGGCATAGTGTCGGCGCTAGTCGGCGCCGAGAATACGCCAAAACAGGCTCAATTTAATGCCGATGAAGGCAAGATTAATGCCGAGATTTCTGCCATTGGGGCACTCAAGAGTGCCATGTCTGAGTTTCAGTCTAAGCTAGACTTTCTCTCAAAGCCTGAATCTTTTATCAGTAACAAGGTAAAACTATCTAACAACGATTTTTTAACCGCCACCGTTGATGAGACCGCGATAGCGGGTAGCTATAGTCTAGTAGTTGAGCAGTTGGCTCAAAGTCAGAAAGTCAGTAGCATAGCATCAGCTGATGCCAGCGCGGCCATCGGTGAGGGGACACTAACCTTTACGGTCGACGGTAACAGCTTCGATATTGCAGCCGATGCCACCGACTCCTTAACATCCTTAGTCGAAAAGATAAACAGCGCCGCAGATAATGTTGGCGTCTCGGCAACGATCATTAATGACGACCAAGGGGCTAAGCTGGTACTCACATCTACCAGTACAGGTATAGCCAATCAAATTAGTGTCGCAGCTACGGATGTAGGTCCAGGCACGCCACTCAGTGATACTTTCACTATGACTGAGGTTCAGACGGCCAAGGATTCCATCATAAAACTCGATGGCTTAACGGTAACTTCCAGCTCCAATACCATCTCAAACGCAATAACCGGTGCCACACTCACTCTTAAAGAAGCGGATCCGACTAAAACCACTCAACTCACCATAGAGCTTAATACGGGTTCGGTAAAAGCAGGGATTAACGCGCTAGTCAGTTCCTATAATGACCTGATGACATCTGTGAAGGAGATGTCGAGTTATGATCCTGATACTAAGCAAGCAGGAATACTTCAAGGTGACTCGATCATTCGTACCATACAGAGTCAACTGCGTGGAGCCTTGACTGGGGTATACAGCACGAGTGATGGCGATATTACCTTAGGCACCATTGGGATAACTACGACTCGTGAAGGGTTATTAGAAGTTGATAGTGATAAGTTAGATGAAGCGTTAACGGCAAACTTCGGCCAGATTAAAGAGATGTTCAGTGCAGAGAATACAGGGCTGGCCTCGAGTTTGGATAGTTTAATCGATGGTTATGTTAAATCTGATGGTATTTTAGATGGCCGTGATGAAACTTTAGATAACCAGTTAGAAAGAATACAGGAAAACAGAGAACGATTAGCTTTGAAAATGAAGGCCTATGAAAATAGGTTATTTAAACAGTTCAATGCCATGGATGCCATCGTGGGACAGCTAAATGCTCAGAGCAGTATGTTGCAATCAAGGTTGGATTCTTTGCCTGGAGTGGTGAAGAAAACATAGAGCGTATAGTCATTAAATTGTTTATTATTTTTTGCTTATTATCGAAGAGAAGGCTCAATGAAAGAACTCAATAGAGTAAACGAAGCATTATCTTCAAGTTTACTTCATCTCGATGAAATTGATGTTAATGATGAGACTGGTGATGAACTGGTATCAGACTTGCAAGGTTTATTTGGTCAGCGTCAAAAATTGCTCGAACTCTTAGTTGCAGATAATGAATTTGATGATAGAGAGTATCTTGAGCAGCAGTTAACTCTGACACAGAAATATAAGTTACAAGCAAGTAAAGTCATGCGACATAGGCAAAATTTGTTACACAGTGGCAAACAAAGTCAACGTCAAATTAATGTATATAAGACTATAGATTCAAATAGGTAGGTTTTTATGAGAAGGTCATTACAGTCATACCGTAAAGTATCATTAGATAACGAAATTGCGGTAGCTTCACCTCATAGAATTATTCAGATGATGTTTGAAGGTGCGCTGCAAAGAATAGCCCAGAGTCGCTATGCGATAGAGAATACTGATATTGCAAATAAAGGGCTCAATATAGGTAAGGCCATAGGTATCATTAATGGTCTTAATAGCAGCCTTAATATGGATGCTGGTGGAGAGATGATAGGTAATGTGAGTGCTCTGTATGATTTTATGCTGCGCCGCCTCTCTGAAGCTAATATAAATAATGATGTGCAAGCGTTAGATGATGTTACTAGTATATTGCGAACAATTAAAGAAGGCTGGGACGCCATCCCCGTTGAGCAACATCATATCGTCTCTCATACCGAGGCTGTTTAATTCTATTTTGATTTGGGGCGCGTAGCCCCAATTAATTGGCTTTGGTCAATTAATTGACAAATCGTTATGGTTTCGTTTATTTTTTCAGCTAGAATCATACAAGTTCAATGAATATCTATCCAGTTAAGCATTAAATGCATTCAGAGACTTGCTAATAGCTGGCTGATAATACACTATTCCTCATGGTAGTGATTTTGTTAAAATTTGTAATGGAAACACTACATCGCTTTTAAGCAACAAACACTAATAATTAATGCTAATAACGAGCGCTTTACGGCTTTTTGAATGATGCTAACAGATCAACGAATTCTACTTGTCGGTAACCAGTCTGAGCGAATTAATCGCTTATCATGTGTATTTGAGTTTTTGGGTGAACAAGTTGAGTTAGTCGCAATTGATAAACTCGAACTACGACTCAAGACGACTCGATACCGGGCCTTGGTTATCGCTGCTGACTCACAGTCTAAAGAGTTACTTCAATCTCTTGCTGGGAAATTGCCTTGGCAGCCAATTTTATTGCTGGGCGAGCATGACGGCGTCAATGCCTCCAATATCCTTGGTTTCATTGAAGAACCTCTAAATTATCCTCAACTAACAGAATTACTGCATTTTTGTCAGGTCTTTGGCCAGGCGAGACGTCATGAAACACCTACCAGTATTAATCAAACTAAGCTATTTAGAAGCATGGTGGGTCGAAGTGAGGGGATAGCTCAAGTTCGGCATTTGATTAGCCAGGTTGCTCCTTCTGAGGCTACCGTCTTGGTTCTGGGCCAATCTGGTACAGGCAAAGAGGTCGTTGCAAGAAATATTCATTATATTTCCGATAGGCGCGACGGTCCCTTCATTCCGATTAACTGTGGCGCTATTCCTGCCGAGCTATTAGAGAGTGAATTATTTGGCCATGAGAAGGGCTCTTTTACCGGTGCTATCAGTGCCAGAAAAGGTCGCTTTGAACTTGCCGAAAAGGGCACCCTTTTCTTAGATGAAATTGGCGATATGCCATTGCAGATGCAGGTCAAACTACTCCGTGTTCTTCAAGAGCGAGAGTTCGAACGCGTCGGTGGCAGTAAGCCTATCAAGGCCGACGTTCGTGTCGTCGCTGCGACCCATAGAGACTTGGAATTGATGATTTCTGATGGGAAGTTTAGAGAAGATCTCTACTACCGACTCAATGTATTCCCCATCGAAATGCCTGCACTATGTGAAAGAAAAGATGATATTCCTTTGCTCTTACAAGAGCTGGTGAGCCGGGTCTACAATGAAGGCCGTGGCAAGGTTAGATTTACCCAGCGAGCAATCGAGTCTCTTAAAGAGCACAAGTGGTCAGGGAATGTCAGAGAGCTTTCCAATTTAGTTGAGCGACTCACTATTCTTTATCCTGGTGGCTTGGTCGACGTTAACGATTTGCCTCATAAGTATCGCCATATTGATGTGCCTGAATACTGTGTCGAGATCAGTGAGGAAGAACAGGAACGCGATGCCTTGGCTGCTATCTTCAGTGATGAAGAGTCAATAGAGATCCCTGAAACTCGCTTTCCCAGTGAACTTCCTCCTGAAGGGGTTAACTTGAAAGACCTTCTGGCTGAACTTGAGATCGATATGATCAGACAAGCACTGGATCAGCAAGATAGTGTCGTTGCCCGGGCAGCAGAAATGTTGGGGATCAGGCGTACAACCTTAGTCGAGAAGATGCGTAAATACGGCATGGGTAAAGATTAATTAGAAGTTTCTAGTTCCTAGGCCCCTAGGAACTAGCGCCATCCCCCTTATTTCAAATTGCCAGCTTTGCTGGCGTCTATTATCCTCTAGTGGATCAGCGAACGTCCTCGCACCTAGTAACTAGCCCCATTTTTATCATTTGGCCCAATTCGTGCATTATCCCCGTTAGCAGCAATTTTTTGACGGAGTCGATATGTCCGTAAGTCCTCAATTACAACTTAATAGTTTGAATCCAGGTTCGCCTAAATGGCTGGATACAGCGCCAGCTGCCAATATGTCGAATCGTATGGAGCATATTCTGCAGGCGATGCCATCGGGGATAATCATCATCAATGGAGATGGCCTGGTTACCGAAGCGAATCCGGTAGCAGTAGAGCTGTTAGGTTTACCCTTAGAGGGGCTTAAATGGCTGCAGATAATCAATCGTGCTTTCTCGCCTCAAGATGATGATGGTCACGAAGTCTCGCTTAAGAATGGTCGCCGGGTAAAGTTGGCCATTACTCCTCTAACCCCAGAGCCTGGTCAGTTAATTGTGATCACTGATCTTACCGAAACTCGTTTGCTGCAGAAAAATATATCACATCTACAGCGCTTGTCGGCGTTGGGGAAAATGGTTGCAACACTGGCACATCAAGTGAGAACTCCGTTAACCGCTGCACTACTCTATGCTTCGAATTTGGCGAGCCCGAAAATATCGGCGCAATCGAGAGCTCGCTTTCAAACTAAGCTAGTGGATAGGCTCAATGAGTTAGAACATCAGGTCAATGATATGTTGTTGATGGCTAAGGGCAGAGGGCAAGATCAAGGAGAGGCTCAGCGGGTTACAAATATTTTAGATAATGTGATGGCCAATTGTGAGCCCATTGCTGAGCAACACCTGTGTAAATTAGTCAGAGTTGATGATTCTATGAGTGATTTTCTGGCTAATTCTGGAGCCTTAAGTTCTGCGATTAATAATTTGGTGATCAATAGCATAGAAGCCGGTGCGACACTTGTGGAGCTAAGAGGGAGTGAAACTGAGAGTCAGATCCAGATACATATCACTGATAACGGCAAAGGTTTAGATAAAGAGATGCAACAGAAAGTACTCGAGCCTTTCTTTACCACTAAGCCTCAAGGTACAGGTCTTGGCCTTGCGGTAGTTCAATCTGTTGTAGCCAATCATGGTGGCAAAATTCAATTGCGTTGCGAAAAGGGCAAAGGGTGTAAGGCATCTTTATATTTTCCTAAATTAAAAAATTCGCCGGTGCAGCCTGGAACGACAATTTCTATGACTAATTCAGTATCCGCAGCGGAGGGATAAACCATGTCTGAAGGTAAATTATTGCTGGTTGAAGATGACCATCCACTCAGGGAAGCGCTAGTAGATACCTTGCTGCTGGCGCAATATGAATGTGTCGATGTTTGCTCGGCGGAAGATGCGATTATTAAACTTAAAGCCGAATCTTTCGATCTTGTCATAAGCGATGTACAGATGCAGGGGATAGGCGGCATAGGTCTGCTTAACTATCTTAAGCAGAATCAAGCTCAGCTCCCCGTACTTTTGATGACAGCTTATGCAACCATAGATAATGCCGTTAATGCCATAAAACTTGGTGCGGTAGATTATCTCGCTAAACCCTTCGCTCCAGAGGTATTGCTGAATCAGGTCTCTCGTTATCTGAAGCCTAAGCTTGTGCAGAATATGCCAATCGTCGCCGATGAAAAAAGCCTCGCCTTGTTAAATCTGGCTAAAAAGGTGGCTTCATCGGATGCATCAGTGATGATCATGGGACCGAGTGGCTCAGGTAAAGAGGTACTAGCTCGATATATTCACCAACATAGCGCTCGTGAAAATGGCCCTTTTATCGCGATAAATTGTGCCGCTATACCTGAAAATATGTTGGAAGCCACCCTCTTTGGCTACGAGAAGGGAGCCTTTACTGGTGCATATCAAGCTTGCCCGGGTAAGTTTGAGCAAGCACAGGGAGGGACTATATTACTAGATGAAATCACCGAATTGGATTTAAGCCTACAAGCAAAATTGTTGAGGGTATTACAGGAAAGGGAAGTTGAGCGGCTTGGAGGGCGTAAAAGCATAAAGTTAGACATTAGAATCTTGGCAACATCCAATCGCGATCTGAAAGCTGTGGTCGCGTCAGGGGAATTTCGCGAAGATCTCTATTATCGAATTAATGTATTTCCACTGGTTTGGCCGTCATTGAGCCAGAGACCAGCAGATATTTTGCCTCTGGCACGTCATCTATTGGCGCGCCATGGTGCTCAATCTGGACTCATACCGATCCCAACCTTAGATGAGACAGCCTGTAGACGCTTGTTGACTCACAGATGGCCAGGCAATGTGAGGGAGCTGGATAATGTGATACAGCGCGCCTTAATCTTGACCTGTGGTGCGCAGATTACCGGCTCTGATATTGTTCTCGATACTCAGGAGGCTCTTATTAGTCATGAGCCTGTAGAGCAGCAATTACAATCAGTAAATAAACCGGCTGAACTCGATGCATTAGGTGATGAGCTTAAAGCGCAGGAGCATGTGATTATTCTTGAAACGCTGAATATGTGTCAGGGCAGTAGAAAGCTCGTTGCCGAAAAACTAGGGATCAGTGCCAGAACCCTAAGATATAAGATGGCCAAAATGAGAGACATGGGCATAGAGATACCTGCATAGAACAAACCTCTTCCTAGGTCCGAGATCACAGGTCCTAGGAACTTCCCCATCTTAAGTCTGTTTAACTGATATGGCTTATTACTCGATATCGTGTTCACGACTTACTCCCCCTCCGCTTTCATCAATACTTGGCAGAACTTTTGCATGTCATTAACTAACAGTTAACTTCGTCAACTATTCGTCACTTAGGGTATTCTGTGGGACGATGGGGAGAAAGATATGCAGATTGGAGCCAACTCATTATTACAAGAGATGCAGTCTCTTAGTGGTGAAATAAAGCCTTCTGGATTCAATTCCGGTTTCAGTTCACCGATCACCCAGCAAGTCAGTAATACTTCAGGCAGCGATTTTGGCCAGCTTCTGTCCCAGGCTATAGGCACCGTCGGTGAGCTTCAGGCAAATTCTGGTTCATTGGCCAGCCGTCTGGACATGGGGGATACCAGAGTGACACTTTCTGATACCGTAATCGCCAGAGAAAAGGCCAGTGTTGCATTCGAAGCGACTGTGCAGGTTAGAAATAAGTTAGTTGAAGCTTATAAAGAAATTATGAGCATGCCTGTCTAGTTACGGCCCACATGCTAAGCATTACAATAATTAATAGAATAAACGGGTATCAATTTTGAGCACAGACATGGTAGTAGGTTCTGAGTCTACGTTGGCAAATGATCAGCTAGCGGGTGGGGTCCAGGAAGAAAATAAATCTGGTGGCTCTGGTATGTTTGGCGGGGTCGATATGTTGCGTCAGATCACCATGATACTCGCGCTAGCGATCTGTTTGGCCTTAGCTGTATTTATCATGCTTTGGGCTCAAGAGCCGGAATACAGACCTCTGGGACAAATGGATACCCAAGAGATGGTCAAGGTATTGGACGTCTTAGATAAAAATAAGATCAATTATCAGATAAATGTAGATGTTATCAAGGTACCTGAAGATCAGTACCAGGCTGTTAAGTTGTTATTGAGCCGAGAAGGTATCGACAGTGCTTCGAGTCAAAATGATTACTTGAGTCAAGACAGTGGTTTCGGTGTGAGCCAGAGAATGGAGCAGGCCAGACTCAAACACAGCCAAGAGTTGAACTTGGCTAGGGCAATTGAAGAGCTCAGAAGTATCAGTCGAGCTAAGGTTATTCTGGCTATCCCTAAAGAGAATGTCTTCTCCAGAAATCGCGCTAAACCCAGCGCAACTGTGGTACTCAATGTTCGTCGAGGCGGGCTGGGCCAAGAAGAAGTCGATGCCGTGGTCGATATAGTCGCTTCTGCCGTTCAAGGCTTAATCCCCACTCGTGTAACTGTCACTGATTCAAATGGCCGGTTATTAAACTCAGGTAGCCAAGATGCAGTGTCGGCAAGGGCAAGACGAGAGTTAGAATTAGTACAGCAAAAAGAGGTGGAATACAGGACTAAGGTTCAATCGATTCTAATGCCGATTCTAGGGCCTGAGAATTTTACCTCTCAAGTCGATGTCACCATGGACTTTACCGCAGTAGAGCAAACATCAAAGCGCTACAACCCAGACCTTCCGGCCCTTAGAAGTGAAATGACCGTGGAGAATAACTCGGATGGCGGTAGTGCATCAGGGATCCCTGGAGCCTTATCTAATCAGCCGCCTATGGAGAGCGATATTCCACAGGATGCGTTAAATGCTGAAGAGACAAGTTCAGCAAGTCGCGGCTCATCCCATAGAGAAGCCACTAGAAACTTTGAGCTCGATACGACCATCAGCCATACCAGACAGCAGGTTGGTACGGTAAGACGTGTCAGTGTTTCTGTTGCGGTGGATTATAAAAGCGGTGCAGCCGGAGAAGATGGTCAAATTAATCGAGTGCCAAGAACCGAACTCGAGTTATCGAATATTCGCCGCTTGTTAGAAGGCGCCGTAGGTTTTAGTACTCAACGTGGTGATGTGCTTGAAGTGGTGACCGTTCCCTTCATGGATCAGCTTCTGGAAGAAGCCCCTGCTCCAGAGTTGTGGGAGCAACCTTGGTTCTGGCGAGCACTAAAACTGGGTGTGGGTGGGATGATTATTCTTGCATTAATTCTGTTTATCGTCAGGCCTATGCTCAAACGTCTTATCTATCCCGATAGCGCCAATATTCCCGATGAGCCTAAATTTGGTGATGAACTGGCTGAGATCGAAGATCAATTTGCATCGGATACCTTGGGAATGCTCAATCGTCCAGAAGCTGAGTATAGCTATGCTGATGACGGTTCGATTTTGATACCGGATCTTCATAAAGATGATGATATGATTAAAGCAATTAGAGCATTAGTCGCAAATGAACCTGAGTTATCTACCCAGGTGATAAAAGGTTGGTTACAACAAGATGAGCAATAATTCAGAGAGTGACGTCAAATCTGGCAATGTTGACGAGCTGAGCGGCACTGAGAAAACGGCAATATTACTTCTAAGCCTTAGTGAAGCGGATGCTGCGTCAATTTTAAAACATCTGGAGCCTAAGCAAGTTCAGAAGGTCGGCATGGCCATGGCTGCCATGAGTGATTTTGGTCAGGAGAAAGTCATAGGTGTCCATAAGCTGTTTCTTGACGAAGTTCAAAAGTACTCATCTATTGGCTTTAACAGTGAAGAGTTTGTTCGCAAGGCCTTAACGGCTGCCTTAGGTGAAGACAAGGCAGGTAATTTGATCGAACAGATCATCATGGGCAGTGGTGCTAAGGGGCTAGATTCCCTTAAATGGATGGATCCACGCCAAGTGGCGACCATAATACAAAATGAGCATCCGCAGATCCAAACTATTGTACTGTCCTATCTTGAGCCCGATCAGGCTGCAGAAATTTTTGCCCAAGCCCCAGAGAATACTCGCCTAGATCTTATGATGCGTATCGCCAATTTAGAAGAGGTTCAACCAGCAGCACTCCAGGAATTAAACGACATCATGGAGAAACAGTTCGCAGGACAAGGTGGTGCTCAGGCGGCTAAAATGGGTGGCTTGAAAGCGGCTGCTAACATAATGAACTACCTTGATACAGGTGTTGAGAGTCAGCTCATGGAGACCATGAGAGAGTCAGATGAAGAGATGGCACAACAGATACAAGATCTTATGTTTGTATTTGAAAACTTGAGTGATGTAGATGACATAGGCATTCAAGTACTGCTTCGCGAGATTCAGCAAGACGTGCTGATGAAGGCACTTAAGGGGGCCGATGATGCACTCAAAGATAAGATTTTGGGTAATATGTCTAAGCGCGCAGCTGAGTTGTTAAGTGATGACTTAGAAGCCATGGGACCCATTAGGATCAGCGAAGTCGAAGTGGCTCAAAAAGAGATCTTGTCTATTGCCAGGCGTTTAAGTGATAGCGGTGAGATAATGTTAGGCGGTGGCGGTGGTGAAGAGTTCTTATAATGAAACCAGATAGTGAAGGTAAACCCATAGAGAATGAGTCTGGTCCATCCGAGACCGAGTTCACTCATTGGCAAATCCCAGATGTTACCGTTGCAGCAGCCGAAGATGTGTCTAATTTGTTCGGCCGTAGAACGGCGCAGAAAATTGATGTGGAAGAAGCTCAATCCATTTTACCCCCCACACTGATTGAAATTGAAGAGATACGTGAGCAAGCCGAGCAGGAAGGTTTTGCTCAGGGAAAAGAGGAAGGTTTTCAGACTGGCGTAGAAAGTGGCCGGTTAGAAGGCTTGAAACAAGGCCATGAAGAGGGGCTGAAACAGGGGATTGAGCAAGGTCTTAGTGAAGGACTCGAGCAAGCCAAAGTCTTAGTTTCACGATTTGAGTCCTTGTTGGAACAATTTGAAAAACCCTTAGCCTTGCTAGATACCGAGATTGAGCAAGAATTAGTCTCATTAACGATGAAATTAGCCCGCGCCGTCATAGGTAACGATTTGAAAACTCATCCAGAGCATGTATTAGCCGCACTGAGGCTAGGGGTAGATTCGCTGCCGTTGAAGGAGCAAGGGATAAGTATTCGCTTGCATCCCGATGATTATAATTTGGTTCAAGAATTATATAGCGCAAGTCAGTTAGAAAAAAATCGATGGGAATTGGAGTCTGATCCGAGTCTGGCACCTGGTGATTGTGTGATAAACAGTCAGAGAAGTAGTGTCGATATGCGACTCGAACATAGGATCACTACAGTTTTAGAGGAGATGACTCATCATCTTCAACATCTCAATCAATCCCAAGAGCAGCAACAGCAGGCCTTACCGTCTCACACAAGCCCACAAGTTAAGCAGAATTTGACTGATGAAACAGATACAGAATCTGAGGCTCAGCATTCATATCAAGAAAATAATGGCTCAGTGGCTCCACAATCTGAGGAAGCGGCATCAGCTGGCACCGTAAAGAGTGAGCCTAGTGGACAAGAAGACACACTGAAGCAAAATGAACCACACGTTACAGCATCTAAAGATTCAGAAGGCGTAAAACAAGATGAGCAATCGCCAAAGCCTGCTACTGAATAAAATCAGACAGCAACATGATAAAGTTCATCCATTTCTGGCTGAGGCCAGTGGACAGTTGATCCGAGTGGTAGGGTTAACACTCGAAGCCACAGGTTGTCGGGCCCCGATCGGCAGCTTATGTAGCATAGAAACCTTGGTCGGAGACTTGGTCGCCGAGGTGATAGGTTTCGATGATAATATCCTCTATTTAATGCCTATTGAAGAGCTCAGAGGCGTACTGCCCGGCGCCAAGGTTACCCCTCTAGGTGAGCAAACCGGACTCAATGTCGGTCTTTCATTATTAGGCCGGGTGCTCGATGGCAATGGTCAACCCCTAGATAATTTAGGCCGATTACAAACCGATCAAAAAGCGCCAAGACATTCACCTACCATCAACCCTTTAGCCCGAAGAGCGATCACTGAACCTTTAGATGTAGGGGTTAGGGCGATAAATGCCATGTTAACTGTGGGCAAAGGTCAGAGGATGGGGCTGTTTGCTGGTTCCGGCGTGGGTAAGAGCGTGCTACTTGGCATGATGACGCGAGGCACTACCGCCGACATAATAGTTGTGGGCTTAGTGGGAGAGCGAGGCCGAGAAGTTAAAGAGTTTATCGAAGAGATCCTTGGGGAAGAGGGGCGTGCTCGCTCTGTGGTGGTGGCAGCCCCCGCCGATACTTCTCCACTTATGCGTCTTCGGGCCTGTGAAACATCCACAAGAATTGCAGAATACTTTAGAGACCTAGGCTATAACGTATTGCTGCTTATGGATAGCTTGACTCGTTATGCTCAGGCTCAACGGGAAATAGCACTGGCAGTCGGTGAGCCTCCCGCGACGAAAGGCTATCCGCCTTCGGTGTTTGCTAAGTTACCTAAATTGGTTGAAAGAGCAGGTAATGGTGGTCCGGGTCAGGGCTCTATTACAGCGTTTTATACCGTATTAACCGAAGGTGATGATCTTCAAGATCCCATTGCCGATGCGGCAAGAGCAATTCTTGACGGACACATAGTCTTGTCGAGATCATTAGCCGATTCAGGCCATTATCCTGCAATTGATGTCGAAGCCTCGATTAGCCGTGTCGCACCTATGGTGATCAGCACAGAGCATTTGGAGTCGATGCGACGTGTTAAGCAAGTATATTCTCTGTTTCAACAGAACAAAGATCTTATCTCCATCGGGGCATACACTCAGGGCAGCGACCCTAGAATTGATAATGCGATACGGCTTCAACCAGCGATGAATGCATTTTTAAGGCAAAAGATGAAGGAGTCACTCAGTTTTGATTCTTGCCACCTGATGCTTTCTCAGTTAAGTGCTCAGTGTAAGGTGTGATCAATTTCTAGGTTTTTAGGTCTTAGATTCTAGGAACTAGGACCTTCTTTTTTTCTGGAGTATCAATGGCTAAGAAAGATCCTCTTCTTACTGTATTAAAACTGACTAGCGAAGCTGAAGAGCAGGCGGCACTGCAGTTGAAATCGGCTCAATTAGCATTTCAAAAGTGCCAGAGCCAACTCGAGGCGCTGCGCAACTATCGCTTAGACTATATGAAACAGATGGAGAGCCATCATGGTAAGACTATCAGTGCCAGTTATTATCATCAATTTCATCAATTTGTACGCCAAGTAGACGAAGCTATTACCAAGCAGCTAACCTCGGTCGCCGACGCAGATACTCAGAGAGTTCATAGACAAGAGTATTGGCAAGAGAAACAACAAAAACGTAAGGCTGTTGAATTGCTATTGGAACATAAAGCCCAGAAGGCCAGGCAAGAAGAGTTGAAGCTAGAACAAAAGATGGCGGATGAGTTTGCGTCACAACAATTTTATCGAAAAAGGCGTCAAAGGTAACAAGGGGTTTGATTTAAGCTTGTCTCTATTTGAGCCTTGTATGTTGGCGCATTTATTGCTTAGTTTAGTGATGACTTGTGGCCATTTCATTCTTTTAGTCACTATTTTGACGAAGCCGTTTTGACGAGATAGTTCTGACGTCACTGATTACTCTTAAAAATCGCGCTTATCTTGATTGAACATCAGCCTTGTTGGAGGCTTAATGCAGAAAATGACGAATATACCCTTAGGGAATAAAGAACACTCTTCCGAAAACTTATCTGTTGGGGGGATAAAACAAGGTGATAAGAGTCGTACTCAATCATCTGAAAATAATGATTTTTCTGTGGCTTTAGAACAAGCTAGCACTCAAGTTAATGAGTCAAATCGTGCTAAAAATGTCAATGTTGAAGTTACGTCGGTTAAAGAAAGCTCTGCTACAGCTATCGATATCGGTAAAGTCGAGAGTGAGGCCAGTGTCGATGGAGAGGCTATTGAGGTTAGTCATGTCTTGGCCCAGATAAACTGGGCCAATGAGCTTGATGCCAGTGATAGCTTCAATATTAGCGGCGATATCTTGCCGTCAAAGGACAATGAAAAAACCATAGAGCATTCAAGATTAGATGATTACTTGCTAAGTGTGTCGGATGAGGCTAGTAAATTAGCGCTAAGTGTCCCAGGTGAAATAGTCTCGCCTGAGGCTGTTAATGCAGAAGAGCAGAGTCTGGAAGGATCACAGGCGACACCTGTTATCAATTTAGAGACTCTAGTGATTGACTCTGATGCTCAAGCTATTGATGCCTACGCACAAGGCATTGAAGCCGATAATCAGCTCAATGTTCCTAAGACCCAGTTACCTCTGGATAAAAACCTTATAGATAAGCTGATGCAAGAATCTGGTTTGTCTGAGGTTGAATTAACACTTTTACCACCTGAAAATCTCATTCAGCTTATCGCGACAGTGACAAATCCAGACCGCCCAGTAGATCTCGTTGGAGCGCAGAGCGAAGAGAGCCGTGAAAGCCACAATCTAGGTCAGACACCGCCGCTGAGCATGTCGCCATTGTTCGAAGCTCAAGCCACTGATAAGACATCTGAAATTAAGGATGCAGGTAAACTGGCTCAGTCCCAACAAGGTGTAGGGCTTGATGTGTTAACCTCCATGAAAAGTCATACACAGCAAGATAAAGATAAGCAGTTTAGTCACATTTTAGGTGAAAACTCTCAGGTGGATGAGGCAGCTAAACAACAAGGGAGCACTAAGCTGCCTGTTGAAGCGAACGCAAAAGCTGAGCAACTACTAAAAGGGGCTGAATTATCAGTCCAGCTTAATCCCTTGAAGGCCAATGTTGAGCTGTCATCGACTCAAAGTGACACGACATCCACCCCAGGCCTAGACATTAAAACCTTACCTGGGATGCAGATAGGCGCAACACCGCAGAGCAAACCTGAGGTTCCTCAGTTTCAGTTGGTATTAAGACAGAATAATGACACTCAGAGCCAGATGCAGGAGATGATCCAGCGTTTCGCTCCAGTGATGAAGCAGCAGCTTGTGACTATGGTGAGTCAAGGTATCCAACATGCAGAAATCAGATTGGACCCACCAGAGCTAGGGTCATTAATGGTTAGAATTCAGGTTCAGGGGGATCAGACTCAAGTGCAGTTTCATGTCGTCCAGCATCAGACCAGAGACTTAGTTGAGCAAGCATTACCCAGGTTGAGAGAGATGTTAGCCGAGCAGGGATTGGAACTCACAGATAGCCAAGTTTCTCAGCGTGACTCGGGAAAAGATCAAGGTGAAGCGGAGCATTCGGGCCACTCACAAGAGGCATATGATCCGGAACTGGATGAAATATCTGCAGATGAGTCACTTTTAGGCTCAAATCAGGCATCTAGTTATCGTTCTGGTATAGATTATTACGCATAAGAAGGTAATCTATAGCAAAACTAGATCCTTGATGGGCAAAGGAATTAACCTTTGGTCTATTATAGAAACATAGCAGCAGATTTAAGCCTTAAAGGGAAATCCAATGGCCGAAGAAGAATCCTTAGAACTAGAAGAAAATGAACAACCGAAAAGTAAGAGTAAATTGATTGTGTTCGGTGTTATTGGCCTAGTGTTAGTGCTTATTATAGCCGGGGCTTTGTGGTTTTTTATGGGGACAAGTGATAGCCCTACAGACAGTGAAGATCTAGATGGCGCCGAAGAAATCCAAGAGCCTATGAATACAGGGGAAGCCTTCTATGTAGGCATGCCAAGACCATTTCTGTTTAACCTTCCGGGGGCTAATCGCTCTAGACTGGTAGAGATAAAAGTGCAGTTGATGGTACGTGGTGCTGACGATGATGTACTCATTAAGAAACACATTCCCTTGATTGAAGACGCACTACTGACGACGTTTAGCAGTGCCGATGTTCAAAAGCTAAGTACCCTTGCTGGCAAAGACGAGATGCGTCAATTGGCATTACTCAATGTTCAGAATACGCTGCTACCTGTGACTGGGCGTAAAATTGTGGAGAAAGTCCTGTTTACCGGTTTCGTTATGCAGTAGTGCATGAACCTAACCCATAAATTTTTTAGCTGTTGATTTTATGCTAGCTAGGTATCAAGTCAGTCTTGTATGAGTTAGCGACTTTCCCTATTTTTGTTTAAAAAGGCGTTATTGTGAGTGATCTATTAAGCCAAGACGAAATTGATGCGTTACTGCACGGTGTAGATGACGTCGATGATGATGATGATATTGAAGAGGGGGATATTGATGCCCGCTCCTATGACTTTTCTTCTCAAGATCGTATTGTTCGCGGAAGAATGCCGACCCTAGAGATCGTCAATGAAAGGTTTGCCAGACATTTGCGCATCAGTATGTTTAATATGATGCGCCGAGCTGCTGAAGTTTCTATCAATGGCGTGCAGATGCTTAAATTTGGTGAATATGTTCACACACTGTTTGTTCCTACTAGCCTGAATATGGTGAGGTTTAGTCCGCTTAAAGGAACTGGGCTAATCACTATGGAGGCAAGATTAGTCTTCATTTTAGTGGATAACTTCTTTGGCGGAGATGGACGTTTTCATGCCAAAATTGAAGGTCGAGAATTCACACCAACAGAAAGACGCATTGTTCAATTATTGCTAAAAATCATTTTTGAAGACTATAAAGATGCCTGGGCACCCGTAATGGATGTCGAGTTTGAGTATCTTGATTCAGAAGTTAATCCGGCCATGGCGAATATAGTGAGCCCAACAGAAGTGGTGGTCGTCAGCTCTTTCCATATCGAAGTGGATGGTGGTGGTGGTGATTTTCACATCACCATGCCATATTCCATGATTGAGCCAATACGTGAACTACTCGATGCCGGTGTGCAGAGTGATACTCAAGATACTGATATGCGCTGGTCTCTGGCATTGAAGGACGAGATCATGGATATTGATGTGGGTATAGATGCAACCATAGTGGAACAACAAATCACGCTAAAAGATGTGATGGAATTTAAAGCCGGTGACATTATTCCGGTTGAACTGCCTGAGCATATTGTTTTAAGAGTCGAAGACCTACCGACTTATCGGTGCAAGTTAGGCAAGACCAGAGACAATTTAGCCTTGCGGATCACTGAAAAAATACCACGACCAGAAACTGTAAAGTCTGAACTGCAATTAGTGACGCGCAAGAGTAAAGGTAGAGAGATTTCTGATTTATAAATCCTAATTTAGCCAAGCAACGAGTTGGTTAAGATATTAAGCTGAATTAAGTAGTTAAGGTAATAACAATGAGTACAGAAGATACAGGTGACGATTGGGCTGATGCAATGGCCGAGCAAGCAATTGAGGAAGCCCAGGCTGTCGAGTTTGATGAGCTAAATGATGAAGGCCAGGCCTTAAATGCCGAAGATTCGGTAAAACTCGATACCATTATGGATATCCCTGTCACCATATCCATGGAAGTAGGCCGTAGCTTCATCAGCATTCGTAATTTACTTCAACTAAACCAAGGTTCGGTGGTTGAGTTAGACCGGGTTGCCGGTGAGCCTCTGGATGTGATGGTCAATGGCACCTTGATTGCTCATGGTGAGGTGGTGGTGGTGAACGATAAATTTGGTATTCGCCTGACGGACGTTATTAGTCAAACCGAGCGCATTAAGAAGTTGAAATAAGGTTGATATGATTAACTCACTATTTGCAAGTGGACTAGCGGCCGTTCCAACAGTCGCTTCAACTGCGGACAAGAGCTCTGCAATGTCGACCATGACTAATATGTTAGGCGGGCTAATCGTCGTGCTTGCCATCATCTTCGTGCTGGCTTATATAGTTAAGCGATTAAATTTAGCGCCGTCTAGTCATAGTGTGTTAAAAACATTGGCTGTGATGCCATTGGGACAGAAAGAGAAGGTGGTATTGCTCGAAGTGGGCGGCCAGCAATACTTACTCGGGGTAACTTCCCAGCAAATACACGTCATAGATAAATTAGACGTGCCTGTCAGTATAGAGACCGAGTCTTTTGCTGAACGATTACGCCAAGCAAAGATGAAATAATTATGAAGAGATTGTCGTTTTCAATTATCTTGAGTTTATTGCTTATCTCTCCGGCCGCATTTGCCCTAGATGGAGTCTTACCAGCCTTGACTGTGACCACTACTCCAGATGGTGGCACTCAGTACTCTGTGACTATGCAGATATTGCTGTTAATGACAGCAATGAGCTTTCTGCCAGCCATGATTATCATGCTGACCTCATTCACTCGCATCATAGTGGTCTTGTCTATTCTAAGACAAGCAATCGGTTTACAACAAACGCCGTCGAACCAAGTGCTTATTGGTATAAGTATGTTTATGACCTTCTTCATCATGGCGCCAGTTTTTGATAAAATTTATGATGAAGCCGTTAAGCCTTATATTGCTGAAACCATGGATATTGAGCAGGCTTTCAATATAGGCAAAGAACCGATTAAAACCTTTATGCTAGCCCAAACCCGGTTAACAGATCTCGACACATTCATCGAAATTTCGGGATATCAGAATATAGATTCACCCGAAGATGTTCCTATGAGCGTATTAATTCCCTCATTTATCACCAGCGAGTTAAAGACTGCGTTTCAGATAGGTTTTATGTTATTTGTGCCTTTCCTGGTGTTAGATCTTGTGGTGGCCAGTATCTTGATGGCAATGGGTATGATGATGTTATCTCCTATGATCGTCTCACTGCCCTTTAAGATCATGTTGTTTGTGCTCGTCGATGGCTGGAGCCTAGTAATGGGAACTCTTGCCAATAGCTTCGGTATCTAGGTGGGTTTATGAATCCTGAATCTTTGGTCGATATCTTCCGGGAGGCCCTCTCTGTCATAGTGACAATCGTGTCACTGATCATAGTTCCTGGGCTTGTTATCGGATTAGTCGTGGCGGTATTTCAGGCAGCTACCTCGATTAACGAGCAAACCTTAAGTTTCCTGCCTCGTTTGTTAACTACCTTGTTCGCTTTGATGTTTCTGGGTCATACCTTAATTCAAACCATGATGGAATTTTTCGTACAGATGGTCAATATGATCCCCCAGGTCATTGGATGACGAGGGCAAAAGTAATTAGCATGACAAACATGACGACTCAACAGGGGTAGCCGCATGGATATTCTAATGACGACCATAATGGACACGATAGCCTCATATATGTGGCCATTGTTTAGGGTGTCCAGTATGTTTATGGTGATGGCCGTTTTCGGGGCTAATACCACACCTGTCAGAGTCAGAGCATTATTATCTATGGCAATTACCTTCGCCATAGTGCCAGTTTTACCTCCGGTTGAAAATGTAGAGCTATTTGCCGCGTCTGCGATGTTTATCACCTTACAACAGCTACTTATCGGCATAGCCATGGGGTTTGTAACCTTACTCGTTATGCAAACCTTCGTGCTTACGGGTCAAATCATAGGTATGCAGACAAGTTTAGGTTTTGCTTCTATGGTGGATCCTTCTTCCGGTCAGCAAACTCCCGTGATAGGTAACTTATTTTTGTTGCTAACCACCATGATCTTCCTCGCTGTCGATGGTCACCTGGTTATGATCCGTATGCTAGTCATGAGTTTCGAGACTATTCCCATATCAGATCAAGGGCTTAGTATCACAAGTTATAGAATGTTGGCAGATTGGGGTGGCTACATGTTTGGTGCGGCATTGACCATGTCGATCACGCCTATCGTTGCGCTTTTGCTGATCAACCTGTCCTTTGGAGTCATGACCCGAGCTTCTCCTCAACTGAATATTTTCGCCATAGGTTTCCCTGTAACCATGGTGAGTGGTTTAGTTATCTTGTGGTTAACCTTGACACCGATAATGGAGCACTTCAATGAAGTGTGGACCTCAGCTCAACTGCTGCTTTGCGATATACTAAAACTTCAGTGTAATACCGATGGGGCTTTTTGATGTTTCAACTTAACGGGTTGCAGAGCCTATCTAAGGGAGTGCTAGTTCATGGCTGAAAATGACAGTAGCCAAGAGAAAACCGAAGAGGCAACCCCCAGGCGATTAGAACAAGCAAGGGAGAAAGGTCAGGTTGCTCGCTCCAAAGAGCTAGGAACCTCGGCGGTGTTAGTGTCGGCAGCAGTAGGTTTTGCCATGGTAGGCCCCAGTATTGCGGGGAGTTTAGTCACCATAATGACAACCTTGTTTACCATGGACAGGGAACAAGTTTTTGACACCAATCAGATGGTTTTGATTTGGAGCATGATAGGACGAGAGCTTGCCTTTCCTATGGCTAGCCTGATGTTACTCATCGCTTTGGTGGCCTTCATCGGCAATATCGTATTAGGCGGAATAACCTTCTCAACAAAAGCCTTTATGCCGAAAACCGATAAAATGAATCCTATGGCGGGGTTTAAAAGAATGTTCGGTGTTCAGGCCTTAGTGGAATTGACCAAAGGTATCGCTAAATTTTTGGTTGTCGCATTATCAGCATACTTTCTTTTAAGTTTTTTCTTTGATGAAATTTTAGCCTTATCTCGGGACCATCTTCCCGGAAATGTTTACCATGCACTGGATCTACTGGTGTGGATGTTTATCTTACTGTGCTCCTCAACCATTCTCATCGTGGTTATCGATGTGCCATTTCAGGTCTGGAATCACAATAAACAACTCAAGATGACCAAGCAGGAAGTCAAAGACGAATATAAGGACACCGAAGGTAAACCTGAGGTGAAAGGCAAGATAAGACAGATGCAAAGGGAAATCGCGCAGAAACGTATGATGTCAGAAGTTCCAAATGCCGATGTTATCGTTGTCAATCCAGAGCACTATGCGGTGGCGGTAAAGTATGATGCCATGAAGTCGACGGCTCCTTATGTATTGGCCAAAGGTGTCGATGAGGTTGCTTTTAAAATTAGAGAGATAGCCCGTGAACACGAGATAGCTATTGTTTCGGCCCCACCTTTAGCTCGCGCTATTTATCATACGACTAAAATAGATCAAGAGATCCCTGAGGGATTATTTACTGCCGTGGCTCAGGTTTTAGCTTATGTGTTTCAGTTACGCCAATATCAGCGACATGGAGGCCGAAGACCAACCACCATTCCAGTAAAACAGCCCATACCGGATGATTTGAAATATTAGTTTAAGTCGGTCATGTTCCACTAAATTTTGACGGCCCTTAGTCTTATCCTTTAATAGTGTAAGCGTATTTTTCGATGTAATAGTGTAAATGTGCGTCTTAATATACTATTTTTGATGAAAATTCACTCAGTTAAATCACAAGTCATTCATTTAACGGCAATATAACGGTATAGTGCAAACTTGATAATATTAAGTACCACATTGATAACTTAGTTGTTGGTGATGGGAGTAATTTGCACAACTTGGCTTTAAAATTGCTTGATTAGAGCTAGATGTCAAAAGTTTGGATTTTTTGAATGGATGTTAAAGCAAAACTTGGTCAACTTAAACAAATAAAGCCTTCTAGTTTCAAAGGTATAGGGACTCCTTTATTTGTTCTCGCTGCGTTAGGCATGATTATTTTGCCTATGCCACCATTTCTGCTGGATATTCTGTTCTCATTTAATATTGCCTTGGCTTTAGTCGTATTGCTGGTCGCTATTTATACTGACAGACCATTAGATTTTGCCGCTTTCCCCAGTGTATTACTAATAGCGACTCTACTGCGTCTTGCCCTCAATGTGGCATCGACTCGGGTGGTCTTACTCGAAGGACACAACGGTGGTGATGCTGCCGGTAAAGTGATTGAGTCATTTGGATCGGTTGTGATAGGCGGAAACTATGCCGTTGGCTTAGTAGTATTCTTAATCCTTATCATCATTAACTTCGCCGTTGTTACCAAAGGTGCTGGGCGGATAGCAGAAGTTAGTGCTCGCTTTACCTTAGACGCAATGCCTGGTAAACAGATGGCTATCGATGCCGATTTGAATGCCGGCGTATTGAACCAGGAGCAGGCAAGAGAAAGGCGCGCGGAAGTGACCAAGGAAGCCGATTTTTACGGGGCAATGGACGGTGCATCTAAATTTGTTAAAGGCGATGCGATTGCCGGGATCATGATCATGGTGATCAATATCCTTGGAGGATTCGTTATCGGTATGGTGCAGCATGGTCTGGATTTCTCTACTGCGGTGGAGATCTATACTCTGCTAACCATAGGTGATGGCTTGGTAGCTCAGATCCCAGGCCTTTTACTCTCAATTGCTGCAGCATTGATGGTGACACGTCAGAACGAGTCCGGCGATATGGGCCAGATGATGATGTCTCAGATGCTTGACAACCCTAGGTCAATAGCGATTGCTGCCGGTGTCTTGTTTATCATGGGTATAGTGCCAGGTATGCCACATTTTGCCTTTATTTCTCTGGCATTGGTTGTCGGTTCAGTGGCCTACTTCTTATATAAAAAACGAGAGAAAGAGCATGAGGAATCCCTGGAACTTGCGAAGAAGCCTGCTGTAGATAAGGCTGCAGGTAAACCTAAAGAACTCAGTTGGGATGATGTGCAGCATGTTGATACTATAGGGTTAGAAGTCGGATTTCGACTTATTCCTCTGGTCGATAAAGGTCAGGGCGGAGAGTTACTTGGCAGGATTAAAGGGGTACGTAAGAAGTTATCTCAAGAACTTGGATTTCTGGTGCCTGCTGTGCATATTCGAGATAACTTAGATCTCTCTCCTAATACCTATCGTATCTCCTTGATGGGGGTGGCGTCTGGCGAAGCCGAAATAAGACATGATTGTGAACTGGCCATCAACCCAGGCCAGGTATATGGCAAACTCGATGGCATAGAGACGAAAGATCCCGCTTTTGGTTTAGAAGCAGTTTGGATAGCCCCGGAAATGAGGGAGCATGCGCAAACCTTAGGTTATACCGTGGTGGATGCTGCGACGGTAGTGGCTACTCACTTGAGCCAGCTATTAACCAATAATGCGGCTAAGCTGCTCGGTTATGAAGAAGTACAGCAGCTTATGGATATGTTGGCTAAACATTCTCCTAAGTTAGTCGATGGCTTCATACCCGATGTTATGTCCCTGGGAACCGTTGTTAAAGTCATGCAAAACTTACTTAACGAAGGCGTATCGATTCGCGATCTTAAGACCATAGTACAGACATTGCTTGAATATGGTCCCAAGAGTACAGATACGGAAGTCTTGACCGCTGCCGTACGCATTTCACTGAAACGTATGATAGTGCAGGAGATCAGCGGGCCTGAAACGGAAATACCCGTCATTACTTTGGCGCCAGAGTTGGAACAAATGTTGCATCAGTCAATGCAAGCGACGGGAGGAGAAGGGCCCAACATCGAACCTAGCTTGGCTGAGCGGATGCAAAAGTCTTTAGAAGACGCAGCACAAAGGCAAGAGATGGTGGGGCAACCAGCAATATTATTGACATCGGGTATGTTACGTTCGACTCTCTCTCGATTTGTAAAGCACACGATTCCTAACCTAAGGGTTATTTCCTATCAGGAAGTTCCCGATGAGAAGCAAATTCGAATTGTTTCTGCTGTAGGTCAGTAGAGGGCATATAAGTGAAAATTAAACGTTTCTTAGCAAAAGATATGCGAACGGCATTGGCTCAGGTCAAAGAGACCTTAGGCTCGGATGCCGTGATAATGTCGAACAAAAAGGTCACAGGTGGAATCGAGATCGTCGCTGCCGTGGATTATGATGAGCCGAAACCTAAGGCCTTACAGGCTGAAAGACCTGCATCATCAGCCACTTTTATGGACTTGGCTGAAGAGAGAATTTCTCTGGGTTTAAAGAGACCTATTCGCGCAGAAGCTAAAGTAAAGCCGGCACCTGCGGCAGATTCACTTCAGGCATTGCTAGAGAGACAGCAGAGTCGGGTTGAACGACAAGTCTCTGAGCATTCGAGTGATGAATTGGATATGCCCGAATGGGCAAAAGGTTTGCAGGCTCCTCCGTCACAGGCTAAAGCGTCGCCTATGGAGAGGCAGCATTATTCAAATAAGCCCTCACATGAGGCAAAGGGGAAACCTAGCCCTGAACTTGAGATGATGCGTGAAGAGCTGGCATCTTTGAGAAGCTTGTTAACCCATCAAGTTACGGCTCTGATGAGTGAGCAGAAAAGTCGGGTCGATCCCGTTGGCGCCATGCTAGAGAGCAAGTTACTGGATGCAGAGTTCTCACCTGCTGTGTCAAAGAAACTTTCCGAATTGAGTGAGCATTATACGCCTGCTGATTTGGTCAGAGCATTGCCTCGCAGCCTAGCCAATATGTTGGATAATCAAGGTGATGATATCGTTCGCCAGGGTGGGGTGGTAGCGTTTGTCGGACCGACAGGTGTTGGAAAAACAACAACACTGGCTAAATTAGCCGCCAGATATGCAGCACATCACGGCGCTGAGCATGTCGCTTTAATTACAACGGATCATTATCGCATCGGCGCCTTTGAGCAATTGGCCACCTATGGAAAAATAATGGGATGCCCGGTTAAGCAAGCTCATGACCTTAATGAGTTGGAACAAATACTTTATCAGTTCCGTAATCGCAAGCTAGTATTGATAGATACGGCAGGAATGGGCCAAAGAGACATGCGCCTGTTCCAGCAGCTTGATAATTTAGCAGCAAATAGCAGATTGCCTATTCGCAGTTATCTGGTACTGTCATCAACAGGGCAGAGAAGAGTTTTAGAAGAAGCGGTGACACAATTTAGTCGTATCCCCTTATCAGGTGCGATACTCACTAAATTAGATGAATCAGTTTCCCTAGCCCCAGCTTTGAGTGTTTTGATACAAAGTGGGTTACCATTAAGTTATGTGACTGATGGGCAAAGAGTTCCAGAAGATATGAAAGTGGCCGATACATTCGAGCTAGCAAACAAAGCTCTGTCGGTATTAGATAATAAACCAGCAGTCAGAAATAATGAACGGTCAGATGAAAGGGCCTATGCATTTGAATAAAGCAATGAATCGGGATCAAGCAAGTGGTTTACGTATGATGAATCAACCTTATAACGAAAAAGTAAAAGTAATCGCCGTATCGGGTGGTAAGGGGGGCGTGGGTAAAACCAGTGTTGCCATCAATACCGCAGTTGCGTTAGCTGAAAAAGGTAAACGTGTACTCGTCCTGGATGCCGACTTAGGTCTGGCAAACGTGGATGTCATGCTCGGCATACGCGCAGAACGCAACTTATCCCATGTCTTATCTGGCGAGTCTGAGCTAGACGATATCATAGTGCGTGGACCTAAGGGGATTGGAATCATTCCTGCCACTTCAGGTACCCAAGCTATGGTTGAATTGTCAGCGGCTCAACATGCAGGGCTAATCAGGGCATTCAGCGAGATGCGAACACAGTTCGACATACTCATTGTCGATACCGCTGCCGGTATTTCAGATATGGTATTGAGTTTTTCGAGAGCCTCACAAGATGTATTAGTGGTGGTTTGCGACGAACCTACATCAATTACCGATGCTTATGCATTAATTAAGATACTGAGTAGGCAACATGGGGTCTTTCGTTTTAAAATAGTTGCCAATATGGTGCGAAGTTTACGGGAAGGGATGGAACTCTTTGCTAAGCTTAGTAAAGTTACCGATCGTTTCTTGGATGTTGCATTAGAATTAGTTGCTACCATTCCATTTGATGAAAACTTACGCAAGTCGGTACGCAAGCAGAAATTAATAGTTGAAGCGTATCCAAAGTCTCCGGCAACAATTGCTTATCATGGTTTGGCTAACAAGGTAATTAGTTGGCCTATACCACAGCAACCAGGAGGCCATCTAGAGTTCTTTGTTGAACGTTTAGTACAGCGTACTGAGTATCAAGAGGATAGAGCGAGTGAGTAAAGCCTCTGCGTATACTTGTTTAGATAATAAAGCTTTAATCGTTGAACAATACGCACCGCTTGTGAAAAAAATAGCTCACCATTTACTCGCTCGTTTACCAGCCTCTGTGCAAATCGATGATTTACTACAGGCTGGTATGATGGGGTTATTGGAAGCATCGTCAAAATTTGATGGTAACAAAGGGGCTAAGTTTGAAACATTCGCGGGCATAAGAATTCGCGGATCTATGCTTGATGAGATTCGTCGTGGGGATTGGGTACCTAGATCTGTCCATAGAAACCAGAGACGAGTCGCCCAGGTTATTGATGAGCTTGAGCAGGAGCTTGGTAGAGATGCCAAAGATGCCGAGATAGCCCAAAGATTGGACATGACCTTAAATGAATATCATCATATTTTAAATGATGTTTCGGTAGGGAAAGTAATTGGCATTGAAGATTTAGGTGTATCGGTCGATGTTATTAGTCACGATAACGGGGTTAATGACGATACATTTGAGTCGATTGCAGAAGGTGAGTTTCATTTAGCCTTAGTTGCAGCAATTAAGTTATTGCCAGAAAGAGATGGACTGGTTTTGTCGCTTTATTACGATGAAGCTTTAAATTTAAAAGAAATAGGGGCCATTCTTGAGGTTAGTGAGTCACGGGTTAGCCAGATTTTAAGTCAGGCAATGCTTAGACTAAAAGCTAAACTTAAGCATTGGACAAAAAAATAACGATTACATGAGCAATAATTAAGAGCTCCGCGGAGGAAACTTTGGACAAGAATATGAAGATTCTCGTTGTTGACGATTTCTCGACAATGAGACGTATCATCAAGAACTTGTTAAGAGACTTGGGTTTTAACAACACCCAGGAAGCTGATGACGGTTCGACAGCACTACCTATGTTACAGAAAGGAGATTTTGACTTTGTTGTGACCGACTGGAATATGCCGGGTATGCAAGGCATCGATCTTTTAAAAGCGATTCGTGCCGATGATGAATTGAAAAATATCCCTGTGTTGATGGTAACTGCAGAGGCAAAGAGGGAACAGATTATTGCCGCGGCTCAGGCCGGGGTTAATGGTTATGTTGTCAAACCTTTCACGGCAGCGACATTGAAAGAGAAGTTAGACAAAATCTTCGAACGACTCGGTTAACCAAGGTTGTGATATGCAGGTGAATACTTCAGGGCTAATTTCGTTAGAGCAGGCAAATAAATTGGTAGACTTGCTGACTCAAGGCGAACAATTACTCGCTGACGATTTAATTAGAGACATAGCTGCACCGATTCAAAAGGACCTTTTTGAAGAGGTCGGAAGACTCACTCGTCAGCTTCATAGTGCGATTGTCGATTTTCAAATTGATGATCGCCTGGTTGAGCTAACGAGTACTGAGATTCCGGATGCCAAAGAGCGGTTGACTTATGTCATAGATATGACTGAGCAAGCTGCTAATAAAACCATGGACGCAGTTGAAGAATGTCTTCCCCTGGCCAATGCTCTTTCGGCTAATATTCAATCTGTAAAGCCTGCATGGGATCGACTCATGAGGCGTGAAATTGAGCTCAGCGAATTTAAACCCTTGTGTCACAAGGTTCAACAATTTGTCGAGCGAAGTGAATTAGATTCTATCCGTTTGAAAGAACTGTTAAACCAAATATTACTTGCCCAAGATTTTCAAGATTTGACTGGGCAGATGATAAAAAGGGTTATCGATCTCGTTCGTGAAGTAGAAAATAATTTAGTCTCGATGCTGACGGTATTTGGTGAACAACCCGTCAGTGAAAATCCGACAATCATCGATAGTAGTGTTGAGGCCGAAGGGCCGATCATGAACGCTGAACAACGTGACGATGTCGTCGCAGGTCAAGATGAAGTTGATGATCTGCTGTCGAGTTTGGGTTTTTAATTAGGAGTCATATTAATGTCATTCGATGTTGATGAAGAGATACTGCAAGACTTTTTGATCGAAGCTGGTGAGATTTTAGAGCTTTTGTCTGAACAGTTAGTCACTTTAGAAAATAACCCTGATGATTCGGAGTTGCTTAATGCAATTTTTCGAGGTTTTCACACTGTAAAAGGTGGTGCGGGATTTCTTAGTTTGACTCCAATGGTAGATGTTTGCCATGAAGCTGAAAACACCTTCGATCTGCTGCGAACCGGCAAACGTGATGTATCCGCCGAGTTGATGGATATTATTTTACAGGCAGTTGATGCTATCAACGCCATGTTTGCTCAGACTCAGGCTGGGCAGCAGCAAGAACCTGCCGATGCTACCCTGTTGGCTAATTTGAAGTTACTGAGCTCAGGTTCTCCACTTCCTGGTTCAGCTGCACCAAGCGAGGCTTCAATCGAACTATTTGATGAGACCCCACTTGCCGATGACTCTGGTATTGAATTGTTTGATTCCGCTCCTCAGCAGATATCGAGTATTGCCGGTGAAGGCGGGATAGACGAGATCAACGATGATGAGTTTGAAGCGCTGTTAGATGCATTACATGGTGGCGGTAATAGCCCATCTGTAACTAAGCAAGCTGCAATCAGCACGCCGACTTCGAGCCAATCCGATGATATCACTGACGATGAGTTCGAATCTTTACTCGATGAATTACACGGTTCTGGTAATTTTAAGGAAAAATCATCGAGCACAATTGCTGCTGATGTTTCCCCAGCTGTAGATTCTAATGATATATCTGATGACGAATTTGAAAAACTGCTCGATGAACTTCATGGGGCAGGTGGCGGACCTGGTGGGGGCACAGAAGCTCCTTCACCAGTGGCCCAAAAAGTTGTGCCTGTGGCTAAGTCAGTGGCTCCAACGGCTGCACCCGTAACGACTAAATCTGTAGTTAAACCCGTTGTGCCAGAGAAGAAAAAGGTCGCTAAATCAGCGCCAGCTAACATGCCTCAGGCAGAAACAACAGTACGTGTCGATACGGCTAGACTCGATCAGATCATGAACATGGTTGGCGAACTCGTGTTGGTGCGTAACCGCTTACTGAGTTTAGGTATCTCTCGAGATGATGAAGAGATGTCCAAGGCATTAGCTAATCTTGACTTAGTAACTGCAGATCTGCAGGGCGCGGTGATGAAGACCCGCATGCAACCTATCAAGAAAGTTTTTGGTCGCTTCCCACGTGTTGTGAGAGATCTCGCTCGTAGTTTGAATAAAGACATTACTCTCACCATGATTGGTGAGGAAACAGATCTAGATAAGAATTTAGTTGAGGCACTAGCCGACCCTCTGGTTCACTTAGTGCGGAACTCAGTCGATCATGGTATCGAGATGCCGGCGGACCGTGAAGCCAGTGGCAAATCCAGAACGGGTACGATAACACTGTCTGCGAGCCAGGAAGGCGATCATATCCTGCTTAAAATCGAGGATGATGGTGCAGGCATGGATCCCGATAAATTGAAAGAGATCGCCATAACTCGTGGTGTGCTCGACGAAGAAGCGGCTGCTAGAATGTCTGATCAAGAGGCTTATAACCTCATCTTCGCTCCTGGTTTTTCCACTAAAGTTGAAATTTCTGATATTTCTGGCCGTGGTGTCGGCATGGATGTAGTTAAAACCCGTATTGCTCAGCTCAACGGGACTATCCATATCGATTCTTTAAAAGGTAAAGGGACTATATTAGAGATTAAGGTGCCCTTAACCTTAGCTATCATGCCTACCTTGATGGTTGAAGTAGCAACTCAAGTGTTCGCATTACCACTATCGAGTGTCAGTGAAATATTCCATCTCGATTTGACTAAAACCAATATCGTCGATGGTCAACTTACCGTTATCGTAAGACAGAAGGCTGTACCGCTGTTTTATCTTGAGCATTGGTTGAGTCGAGTACCATCGAGTTTGAAGCACGGTGATAAGGCTTATGGTCACGTAGTTATTGTTCAGTTAGGTACCAAACAAATTGGCTTCGTTGTGGATTCATTGATTGGTCAGGAAGAAGTCGTGATCAAACCTCTTGGTACCATGTTACATGGCACACCAGGTATGGCCGGGGCTACCATAACATCAGATGGTGGTATTGCATTGATCTTAGATGTACCTGGTTTACTTAAGCATTATGCAAAAAAATAAATAAAATAAGCGGTATAGGAATTTAAATGGCCATTAAAGTTCTCGTAGTCGATGACTCTAGTTTTTTTCGTCGAAGAGTCAGTGATATAGTGAATAAAGATCCTGATTTAGAGGTGGTAGGCACAGCTGTAAACGGAGCTGATGCAGTTAAGTTAGTGGCGGAACTTAAGCCTCAAGTGATCACCATGGATATCGAGATGCCTGTCATGGACGGCATCACAGCTGTGCGTGAGATAATGGCCAAGAATCCAACACCAATTATTATGTTTTCATCATTAACTCATGATGGTGCAAAAGCGACTCTGGATGCCTTAGAAGCCGGTGCTTTAGACTTTTTGCCTAAACGTTTCGAAGATATCGCAACCAATAAAGAAGATGCGGTTTTGTTGCTGCAGCAACGCATAAAAGCCTTAGGTCGTCGGCGTATATATAGACCGCTAACTCGAACAAGTGCACCGAGTGCTCCTAGTGCAAAAGCTAAATTGACTAGTGGCTTATCCCCATCCTCTCGAACAGGTAGGGAAACTGCTACTAGCCTTAGAACGACTACTCTAATTCGTGCAACTGGTAAAAAGTATAGATTGCTACTGATTGGTACCTCGACTGGCGGACCTGTGGCTTTGCAGAGAATTTTAACTAAATTACCTGCCAATTATCCTCACCCTATTTTACTCATTCAGCATATGCCTGCGGCATTTACCCCTGCGTTTGCCAGTAGGTTGAATGGATTATGTAAAATTGAAGTCAAAGAAGCCGAATCTGGCGACCAATTAAAACCAGGAACTGCTTATCTCGCGCCAGGCGGAAAGCAGATGATGTTAGAAAGAGGTGGAGTACACGGTAGAATTAAAGTGCTAGCTGGTAGTGCCGATATGAATTATAAGCCCAGCGTCGATATCACTTTTGCCTCAGCGTCAAAAATTGCCGGAAGAGACACCTTAGCCGTAGTGTTAACAGGTATGGGAGCAGACGGCAGAGAAGGTGCACGTATGCTCAAAAGCGCAGGAGCAACTATCTGGGCTCAAGATGAGGCGAGTTGTGTGGTCTATGGCATGCCACAAGCGGTAGCTGCTGCTGGTCTGTCGACTCATTCCATCGGTCTAGAAGATATGGCGGATGCAATTCTTCGTGAGTCCGGTAATGGCTAATTTAAAGAGAAAGCTAAGCACTTTCCTTTTGCCGATTATTTTTCTGCTCATTCTTGCTGTATTTGTTTCAAGTGCCCTTTATCTGGATACTCGTCATAAGAATAAGCTTTTACAATTAGAAGTTACGCGTTTGCAACAGAGTCAGGTGCTCCTTATGGTACCCGATGAGCAAGCACAAGCTGTAGCTTCCTGGATGGCACAGCACCCAAAAGCGACTCAAGCATTATTGTCTCAGGTCAAACCAGGCGAGAAGGTTACACTAGAAGTTGGTCCCGGAGTTAGCTCTACCAAGGTGGAAGAGCTTCATTCAGAAGCCTCGCCTCTAGCGTTAGAAATCGAGAGGAACACTCAATTGTCGGTGCCTAAATTTCTGGCCAAGATACCTGATGAACAAGTTGGCCCAAGACTTAATTCGATCGCCAATGATTTAAGTACAAATGAATCTGATGAGACGTTATCGAATATAGCCGTAACCGTAGCTAAGGGAGCGACACTTTCAGTCGATAAAGATGGCGTTAAGATTATTAGTCTACCTCATGGTGGAATTAGAGTGACAACGCGCGATAATAATTAAAATCATATATCAATATCAGTAAATGTTAGGGGATTTTTTTGAAAATCTGGACAATTGCAAACCAAAAAGGCGGAGTTGGAAAAACAACTACGGTTGCAAGTCTGGCCGGTTCTCTTGCCAAGCGTGGCCAACGTGTACTTATGGTTGATACTGATCCCCATGCTTCACTTGGATATTATTTAGGGATCGATTCTGAAGAAGTACCAGGCTCCCTCTATAATGTTTTTTTAGCTTACAAAGAGTTAAATGCACAGAGAGTTAAACAACATATAATTTCTACGGCTGTACAGGGGATAGATCTTCTTCCATCGACCATGGCATTAGCTACATTAGATCGTTCCCTCGGCCATCAAGAAGGCATGGGACTCATTTTAAAGAAGGCCTTAGTTCAGGTTGAAGATGAGTATGATATAGCCTTGATAGATTGTCCGCCTGTCTTAGGGGTATTAATGGTCAATGCTCTCGCGGCCAGTGAACATATTATAGTCCCAGTACAAACTGAGTTTCTTGCGATTAAGGGACTGGATCGCATGATAAAAACCATGCTCTTGATGGGACGTTCTAAGAAGACAAAATACAGTTTTACCGTAGTCCCGACCATGTACGATAGGCGTACCAGAGCCTCCTCCTTAGCACTTCAGCATTTAGGGGCAGATTATGGTGAACACCTATGGCCGGATGTTGTTCCAATAGATACTAAATTTAGGGATGCCAGTTTGGCCCATCTTCCTGCATCACATTATGCTGCCCATAGTCGAGGGGTGAAAGCATATGAAAGGTTACTAGATTATCTGCTTGTTGAGGCGTTATCTCATGACAAGCTTAGTTGATAAAGCTGTATCCGATTATTTTAATATTTTACTTACAGAAGTTGAAGAGCAAGCTGAGACTGAGCAAGGAGGTGTTGCAAAACTAGGGGCGATTGAGATTAATGTAAAGACTGTCTCAGCTTCTTCTAGTCAAGATGGCATTGTTCCTAGATTAGCCAAGGTTGTAGAGCGAAGAACTAGATCTTCAACATTAACTAAGCCTAAGTTGAAAGAGATTGAGCCCCAGCTAGATAAGCAGGCCTTAGAGCAGTTACTTGCACCAGTACTCAAGGAAAAAGTTAAGCCAAAAACTAAAAGTCAGGTTAAGGTTAAGGTGAGCCAGAAAGAGAAACTGGTAGACCTTAAGCCTGTTGTCGAGATTAAGAGTAAGCAAGCCATAGTGGTTGAAAATGAGCTTGAAGTTAACCAAGATATAGCGATTCAGCAGCAAGTTGCAGTGACTCCGCCCAAAGTTACAAAAGATCTGCTTGAAAGCCTCGATGATGAGTTTCAGGTACTATTCTTTAAGGTAGCGGGATTAACTTTAGCTGTGCCCTTGGTTAGTTTAGGTGGCATTGTTAAGTTAGAGCGGCTCAATCATATTATGGGGCGACCCGATTGGTATAAAGGTGTGCAAACTCACAGGGGAACACAGCTGAATGTCGTTGATACTTGTGCCTGGGTCATGCCAGAAAAGTATGATAGTAATTTAGCTGAAACTGTTAATTATCAATATGTCGTATTATTAGAAGATAGTAATTGGGGATTGACTTGTGAATCACTGGTCAATTCGGTAAAAATTAAGAAATCAGCGGTCAATTGGCGAAGTAATCTAGGTAAGCGTCCTTGGTTGGCTGGAGTAGTAAGAGAGCAGATGTGTGGCATTTTACATGTACATGCGCTTATAGAATTATTAAACTCAGGTTTAAGTAGTCAAGACCCTGTTGGTTGAGGTAGATATGTCAGACGCAAATAAAGTAGCAGTAAATAAAGATGATGAAGTGTTGCAGTGGGTAACCTTTAGACTCGATAACGAGACATACGGCATCAATGTGATGCAGGTTCAGGAAGTATTAAGATATACCGATATTGCACCTGTGCCCGGAGCGCCGAGTTATGTGCTTGGTATCATCAATCTCAGGGGGAATGTCGTCACAGTGATCGACACTCGTTCACGTTTTGGATTGTCTTCGGACGATGTGGATGATTCAACCAGAATTGTTATCATAGAAGCCGAAAAGCAAGTGATAGGCATTCTAGTTGATAGTGTGGCCGAAGTGGTGTATTTACGCGCTTCTGAAATTGATAATGCTCCTAATGTCGGCACGGAAGAGAGTGCTAAATTTATCCAAGGTGTCAGTAACCGAGATAATGAATTACTTATTTTGGTTGATCTTGACAAACTTTTATCAGATGAAGAGTGGATGGAAGTGTCACAAGTTTAATGCCTATTACTTTCCCAATTTCTAGCCCCTAGGAATTGGGAAAATCCTACCTTATTTAAGAGTCTCGTTCATGATCAATGATGGAATTTTAATAGCAGCTTTAGTATACGTGATTGCATGTCTTGGTCTTGTCTTGTATCAACAGAAGCAAACGAGCAAGTTGCGTGTAAAAGTTGACGCATTAACCTTACTTATGAAAGAAAACGATCGTCAGCGTGAAACTGTTAAGCGTGAATTACAAGAGTTAAGAAGTGGCACAATCGGTGTTGGGCGCCGAATGCTGGAGCTTGAAAAGCGCACATCTAAACAAGACGCTAGACTTGACGAAGTGAACCAACAAGACCCTCAGGCACGACTTTATTCGAGAGCGATGAAGATGGTTGATCTAGGGGCCAGCATAGATGAATTGATTCAAGAGTGTGAGCTGCCCAAAGCCGAAGCTGAACTCATCATTCGCTTACATGGGAAAGGCTAATAATCCGTTCCTAGTATCTGGAGTTTAGGTATTAGGAACCTTTTTAAGCCTCTTCTATAATTTTCTGATGCATGTTGTTCCATTGCTCGGGAAACTTACCATCCAATGTATACGCGAACGCGATCAACTCGGCGATTAAAAGATATAATTCTTTTGGGATCTCATCACCGATTTCCAATCGTTGTAAAAAATCGCTTAGGTGAGCATCTTTATGTATAAGTACGCCGGCTTCTTTGGCTAGTGCGATGATTTCATCGGCAACAGCTCCCTTGCCTGTGGCTGTGATCATTGGAGCCTGTTGGCCGTCATAACTTAAGGCTACCGCTTCTCGTTCATTTCTGGTTGTATCTGCGCCATCTTCTATTGGTTTTTCCTTATCGCCAGTCATTATTTCTTAGACTCCTATTGGATATTATTGTTAATTAGGCTTTGATCTTAACTAAAAAATGTTCACCCGGTAATAAGGTCGCGGGTACTTTGGTCAGCTTTGTCTCAATTCTATTAGGCGTGAAGCCAATATCGGCTAGCTTATTCATTAACGGCGGTAATAGTGCATCTATCTTCTTTAACAGAGTGTCATTACTGCCATTGAAGGTCATATTTATTTTGTTGTCTTTAACCTGAGCCTGTATTAGTAGTGGCCCAGTAGTTAGATTAAATTTAAGCTGGAGGTGCCAGTTATTCATCTTAGGGTCATCATCATCTTTGTGTTTACTAAATTGTCCTTCTAACTCTTCTTGATGTTGATTGAGTGAGTAGGGCAGTGTGAAATACCAATTGACCTGAGTACTTGTGTCACTACTGGCCTGAGAATAAAGACTCAAGTTTGAGAATAGTTTTCCTAGTGACTCCGTTGTTCCTACCTTGTCTAACAAATTGAGTAATGCTGTACTCCCCCCTAATTGAGCTTGTAGCTTGTGTAAATACTTTTGCGCCGGCTGGCTGAGTTTGTCTGTGTTGCCGCCTACATTGCCAGACTTAACCCCTAGGAGTAATTGGAAAAGAAGACCTATTGAGCTCATATGCGACAAGCTGCTACTCGTCATAGATTGAGGCAATATTTGAGTGTGAAGACTCGCTATCCCTGAGAGCTCATCTTTGACTGCACTCGGTAAAGCTAAGGCATTGAGGGATAAAGGCCGAAGCTGAGGCAGTAACTTGGTTAACTTAGCTAAGAGACTGTTTGCAGACTTAGCTGTAAGTTCGGCGGTAACTTTTTCTCCGCTGACTTTCCCGTAGGTTTTTTGAAGTGACTCCTGCATAGTGTTTGGTGTTGGAGGCTGTAAAGTATCTGGTGCTGATTTACCTATTTTTATGTGATTGGAGTAAGCCTTGGTATTTAGCTCAATAGGCTTAAGGCTCTCTTTACTTGTTGGGAGTTGAGCTGATTCTTTACCTAGATTTTTACTTAACTCTTGACCTAGTGCTTTATTGACTTGCTCGTTGGTTTTTTTTACCGATACTTGCTCTTTGCTGTCAGTAAGGGGGAATGTCTGTGAGTGGTTACTCTTCAATCCAGCCTGCAGCTCAGGAGTTGGATTCGATTTTCCTATAGCTTGCCCACTGTCCATAGAAACCTGGCTTAACACTTTAAAAAGCTGTGAATAGATGTTACCTATTTCAGGCTTAGCCAGTAAAACTTGCTCCCCCTTGATTGGTGTTATGGGCAGTTTCGAGCCCTCAGGCGTTAATTTTACCTCTAGTTCATCGATAACGGGCTTTAATGTCAGTAACCAGTAATTGTTTTGGTAATGAATGCTTGGGATGACGTTTAACTGTCCTTGCTTGTTTTGACTTAATTGGCCGTTATTAGCGAGCTCAGCTGCTGTTATGTTTGAAATCGGCACACTGGTTCCATTTGAAAATCTAAGCTTGTTATCACTTAACTGCGCCATAGGTAATGGGTAGCCCTGTGACCTGCTACTCAAGACTTTCATCTGTTGGATATCTAAGCCTTGTTGATTTAATCGTAGCTTAAGTGCTTTAGGTAGTAGGATACTAGTGGACTTGCCCAAAGCGAATAATATGCTGTTAATCTGATTCAGAGTAAGCTTACTTTCTGATCTTGCTGCTTGTCTGGCATTGATATCCGATGAACCGCTAGTTGCAGTACTTGTGCCGAATCCCTCTAAATCAAGTGGTATAGTGTTGGACGCTTTACTGCTTGTTGTCACTATAGATTGTAAATCTAGCACTTCTTGGTTGGCGACTAGCTGGTAACTTGTTGCGATAGCGGCTAGCTGTCTTTTGGCTATGGATAAAAAGGATACGATAAATCTATTACCCTCTATAGAGAGGTGATCAGTCTTAGATGAAAATTGTATGGAGGCTGGTTTTAGCGCTAGACTCAATATGTCTGTTGCAGTTGGTTTTATGTAAGTTTGAGTCGGAGTTGCTACTGTCTGCACTTCAGGTGGGCGCAGTGTTTGGCTGTGGGAGGACTGGAGTGATGAATCTTGTTTGGATTGAATTTGTAGGGCTTCGACTTGGGACTTTGATTGCGTTGCTCCTCCTTTAGGCAGTGAACTAAATGGGTCTGACATGACAACTCCCAAACTTATCATTGAAACTTACATTTTTAAAAAAATTTAAGTTGGATCTATTTTCATTGCTAAGTATCCTTAGCGCTCTTGTAAACTAGAATCATACTCACTAGTCTAGTTAGTGTTCTAGATAATATTACGGGTCACATCTGGTTATCGACATATATTGATGTGTCTTTAGCTTTATGTCGAATCTGAGCATATTAACGCTATATAATGAGTGTGGCTCAAAAAGTGTCAAGTGACAGAGTTCATTGAAAAGGAAAGCGACAAGAACTCCGCCTAGTACTATTGAACTTTGTACCAAGACTCCTTGTTTGAGACGAATAGCCTCTATAAGAAGCGCTTGAGTGTACAGTTTTGATAGTAACAATTTCTAAAGTTTTTATACTAAACCTTATGATTTCAAAAGAATATGAGTAAAAGTGTAAAGAGTGTATGAGTAATAGCTGAAAAGGATTCGGCTGCATTATCGAAGAGAGAAATATGAAGTTTAAATGGATAACATCAATCGTTGTAGTACTTGGTTTGAACCTTGGATCAGTGTTTGCGGCGGAATTAGTCACCGAGCAGCAAGCCAAGAGTGTGCAATATGAAACATTGCTAGTTGACTCGTCTCAAGTTCAGTCCGTTCAAGATCTGGCTCAAGCTATAGAAAAGCGAGGGGAGCAGGAGCAACAAGCTGAGGTCCTTGTCCTTTATGATGATGATAGAGACCCGATTGAGGGTTTTAACCGAGCCATGTGGGACTTTAACTATCTGTTTCTGGACCGGTACTTTTATCGACCCGTTGCCCATGGTTACAACGACTATATCCCACGACCGGTAAAAACTGGGATCAATAACTTTGTTCAAAATTTCGATGAACCCAGTGCCTTAGTCAATAACACCTTACAGGGAAAGTGGGTATGGGCTGCCAATGCCGGTGGTCGTTTCACTATCAATACGACACTAGGCTTGTTAGGTATTATCGATGTGGCTGATATGATGGGATTGCCACGTAAACAAGATGAGTTTAATGAAGTGCTTGGTTATTATGGGGTTCCTAACGGTCCATATTTTATGGCCCCTTTTATCGGCCCTTATGTGACTCGTGAACTCGCCTCAGACTGGGTCGATGATCTATACTTTCCATTATCAGAGCTTACAATGTGGCAATCCCTCGTCAAATGGGGACTTGAAAATCTGCATAAAAGAGCCGCTGCAATCGATCAAGAACGCTTAGTTGATAATGCATTGGACCCATATACTTTCGTTAAAGAAGCTTATTTTCAACATATGGATTATAAAGTATATGATGGTGACGTTCCTGTGGAACAAGATGAAGATGACTTGCTTGATGAATATATGCAGGAGTTAGATTAAAGAAGACTCTAACAACTACTCGATGCAGTAGCCTGAGCCTTCTAAAAGGATCATAGATGGGGTTAGATGAGTTAGATATATTACTTGTGGAAGACGATCCGGTTTTTCGTCGAATCGTCGCCAGCTTCCTGACGAGTAAAGGGGCAAAGGTCATCGAGGCGAATGATGGCGAACAGGGACTGGATAAATTCAAGCAGTTTACATTCGATATTGTGCTTGCCGATCTGAGTATGCCCAACATGGGGGGCTTAGATATGCTGAAGATGATGTCTGAGCTTAACCCCGACATCCCCTCAATCGTGATCTCAGGTAATCAAGTGATAGCCGATGTGGTAGAAGCATTACGCCTAGGTGCCAGTGATTATCTGGTAAAGCCTGTATCCGATCTTTTTTTGATTGAAAATGCCATTAAGCAATGCTTAGAATCTGGTGACTCTAAAGAAGTAAATTTGGCAGATTTAGAAGAGCTCTCCTACCAAGAACTTCAGGATAATTTGGCCCTATTAGAGCAAAATGAACAAGCTGCCAAGAATGTTCAGCAGCAACTATTCCCCCCCTCTCAGATCAACTATGTGAGCGCTAAAGTTGACTATAGCTTATATAAATCTGACGAGGTTAGTGCTTACTTTATCGATACTGTGAATGTTGGCGATAAACACCTTGTCATGTATATGGCCCACTTTCATCCTCAAGATAATCGGGCGGCATTTGCCAGTGTTTTACTCAAGAGCTTCGTTAATCAAAAATTAAAGTTATATAGAAATGGTACGACTCAAGCCATTATCCAACCCTACAATATGCTGAGTTATCTTAATGAGCGTATGACTAAGTCAGGGTTAGATATCTGTATCGACATTGTCTACGTAGTTGTCGAGTTGACTCAATATAGAGCATCTATAGCCCAAGCCGGTAATGGTCTGCGCTGTTATATCCGTAATCAACAAGGATTAACCCCTTTAGCCCTCCCAGACTCCCTCCAGTTAGGCATTCTTAATTGGGGACACCCTAGTGCCCAATTCCGTACATTAATGCCTGGAGAGCAGCTCTGTATCGCCTCAAGCAAGCCCGAACACAAACGTATGTTGTTAGATAATCAATTTCACGGCTTGGCCTACGATACTGAAATCCCCACAGGCGGATATATGCAGGTGTCTTTTTAAAGAAGGTTCTAGAATGCTGAGATTTTGCTTATAGCTTTAGCTGTTGGAGCCAAATGACCTAGTCATTCTTTACCCGCTGTAGAATTTAGCTATTAGGTGATCCTGAGGAGGCCCCGGAACAAGTTCTGGATGGCTAATATTGGGAGTAGAACTATATTAGCCAATGACCTCAAGCCTGTCAGCCACATTTCTCACTAAAGTTTAACTTTGAATCTCTGCTTAGGTTTGTAAGGGATAAACCGGCTAACGACTTTAAAAGTAGGTATTACCCTTAATCGCATCTTTTCAAGGCTTTAGCCGCCATTTATTTTCCCAATAAAAAACGCCCGTTGATTTCTCAAGGGCGTTTATATGAATCATGTTATCAGCTACAAGGTTAATTAATGCTTTATGCCTTCATGATCTGCTGTGACAGCCATCTCTTCTTCGAGGGCTTCCTCTTCAGTATGAACATGGGAGCCTTCAGCGCCGTGCATCCAGCTTACTAGCTTATCTGCCATAAAGTAGAGGATGACACCAGAAATTGCAGATGTTATAGCGATTCCGGCGAAGATCGACATAGCGTTAGCAAGTTGCTCTTCTTTCGGTCCATCGTGACCGATGAATGAACCTATAAACCCGCCTATCTTGTTTGCAGCGGCGACGAATAGGAACCATGCACCCATCATAAGAGATGCGATACGCAGTGGAGCAAGCTTAGTTACCATGGAAAGACCGATAGGCGATAAACAAAGTTCACCCATGGTATGGAAGAAGTATGCACCGACTAACCACCACATGCTTGACTTAGCATCAGGATTACCGCCCATCTCAAGTACTGCGCCTATCATGAATAGGAAACCAATACCAAGTAGCACAAGACCCAGAGCAAATTTCACCGGAGAGTTAGGCTCATTCTTACCTAAACGAATCCAGATAGATGCGATAACTGGCGCGAAGATAACAATAAACATGGCGTTAAGAGACTGGAACCAGGTCGTAGGTACTTCGAAGCTGCCAATGTTGCGGTCAGTAAATTCATTGGTAAACAGGTTGAGTAGACCGCCGGCTTGTTCGAAGCCCGCCCAGAAGATAATAGTGAAAAGACCCATAACCATGATCACCTTGATGCGATCACGCTCGATTTTAGTCAATGGCTGTTTAGCTACTTGACCTGTCTTTTCCGCTTTGTCTTTTGCCAACTGGGCTGCTGGGTATTTACCTATATCGCCCAATAGTTTTTGTGCGAAAAAGAATTGTATGATTAGAGAACAAATCATACCAACACCGGCGCAGAAGAAACCTGCTTGCCAGTTATTGATAAAAACTTCTTGGCCTTCAAAGATAACGGTCTGACCGAAAGAAGTGTAAGCCCAAGCAACAACAAATCCTGCCAGTGCTGCACCTACGTTGATACCCATGTAGAAGATAGTGAATGCACCATCACGACGATGATCACCTTCTTCGTAAAGGTCACCTACCATAGTTGAGATGTTTGGCTTAAACAGGCCGTTACCTATGATTAGCGTCCCTAGACCAATATAGAAAACTAAAGTTTCAGAACCTGGCATCCAACTGTGTGGAGCCGCAAGAGTAAACTGACCTATTGCCATCAAAGCGCCACCAATCATGATGGAGCGACGTTGACCTAGATAAGCGTCGGCTAACCAGCCGCCAATGAGAGGAGTTAAATAAACTAGACCAGTGAAAGTACCATAGAGTGAGATAGCATCGGCACTTGTCCAACCTAGACCATGACCACCTTGACTTTGTACCTTATCTACCAAATACAGTACCAAAATGGCACGCATTGAGTAATAACTGAATCGTTCCCATAACTCTGTTGTAAACAACAGGAACAATCCCTTCGGATGCCCGAACATCGTCCCTTGGGGTTTTGTTATGCTCATTAAGTCTTCCACCTTCGCTTGTGATTGCCTGCGGGACAAGTGTCACCACAGAAAAGTTATTATTGTTTTTTACAGCCTTGTAACATCGCGCCGCAATATCAAGGTAAGTCCATGATAAGTTGTATCTTACAGGTCGCAATTGGTAACGATTAAGTTACAGGCTATTGTTATATTTTAATATTTGGGACTATAAATTCTACGAAACCTACCTTATATACCCTTTTCTTATTGCCTATGTCAATTTTGCAGGCTTGAATGCCGAGTATTTAAACAAGAAACAGTGTAAAAATACATTGCAGGTTCATTATTGAAATGTACAAGAGTGGGCTGCATAGATTCTTTTGAATTATTACTTCTATGGTGGTTAATCTTTGAGCCATTGAGCCTTTCTGCTTAAGCACTGCATCTAAGTTCTATTAGCACCATCTTATCTTTACTTTAATAGTGAGTGTCTATTAAGCAGAATCGTTATCCTTGTTCAAATAGACTACTTCTTATCTTTTTTCGCTTTTACTCAGGATATAATTTTGATACCATTTTCTATCCTTATGGGATCTATGTCTGGAAACTTAGTGTCGCTGGATATGAGTAGAGTAAAGAAATAAAATGAAAGCTTGGTACCTCCTTTATTGTAAACCCCGCGGTGAAGCTAGAGCCGTACATAACCTAACTCTTCAAGAAATAGAAACGTATTTACCGACAATCGGTGAAGAGAAGAGAGTGAAGGGACAAATAATAGTCAAACGTATACCTTTATTCCCTGGTTACCTGTTCATCTATTTCGATCCCCAAATAACCAGTGTTGCACGTATTCATTCAACCCGAGGTGTGGGGCGTATCGTTGGTTGTAAAGAATTAATGACCACGGTTGATGACAGTATTATCCACAGCATCAAGATGCGTGAGCATAAACTGCTATCCGAGCTTCTTCCTGAGTTAAAGCTCGAAGGAGCAGATGCCCAAGAGTTACCAGCAACAGAGGTTGAGTTTTCACCAGGTGAGAAAATACGTTTCACAGAAGGTCCATTCGCTGAATTAGAAGGCATCTTTGAAGAGAAAAATGGTGATAAACGTTGCCACGTATTATTTGACATCATGGGCCAACAGAAGCGGGTTAGCGTTTCAAAAAGAATCATCAAACCAATTTAAGCCGGAGGGCTTTAAGAAAATGCAATTGGGGCGTTAGCTCCAATTCGTTAACCTTATCCTATAAACCTGAGAAAACTTCATTAGACATCTATTAACAGAAAATCATTCAATTCCATGAATCTGATATTCTGTTAATTATCATATAATACTCACCTATGCATAATCGTCTGTAGTAAGGTTGTAAAGGGGCTTTAGCCTCAACAATTTAGTCCCTTACTGCTCTAAAACTAAAACTAAAACCAAAGCTACAGACTTCATCACTAGAGTCTTGGGTTTTCCAGGCATGAACCATCCTCACTTTAACCTCGCTTTAGATTTCACCGGCTAAGCCGTGATTCTTGCTCTCCCATAGTTTTTTCCCATTTTATGTGTAAGAGATCTGCCATAGATAGCAATCAATCTTGTCAATTTTGAAGTTAGCATCGAACTTGGTAAAGCTGGAGTCCTTGTTTGTGTGAGTTAATTGTTGCTTTTAGTTGGCGGCTTGGTGATTAGGTGTGATTTAAATGACTTACCATTGTAAAATCCTTCAGCGGTACATGCATGCCGTAATAATGAGCAGCAATGATGTAGGAAATCGAGTACAATATGCCGCTTAATTTGATTCTTGTTTGTCTCAATCAGGAACACAATTAAAGAGTCTTGGAAGTTTTATTTATCTGTAGCGGCTTTGAACAGTCAGTGCAGCACAGTAGATTAAGCACTTTTAAGCACTTTTAAGCACTTTTAAGCAATGGAGCGGGAGAGCGACTAAGTAAGTGGCCGGTAAGTGATAGCTAGGTCTAGTTTGTTTCTTAACGGCTCCAGCTCAATACAAAATTTGAATTTACGCTAAGGCGTAGGGCACTTTGGAAGCCGCAATCCATGGGCGGTAGCGTGCCTAAAAGGCAAAGTGATGAAATGTTTCATCCTTTTAGCGAGAGAGACAGAGCTCTGCGACCATCAGGACCGTTAGCGTATCTGAAAGGCAAGTGTGTGCGAATAAACCGCACTATGAAAGCAATATCAAAGACCTTTCAACGCATTATCTGGCTTATGCCACTATTCTATATTCGTGTAGAAGGCCACCTTTTGTAACAATGTCAAACTACTTCCGCTGGCCCTAGGGCTGACTAAATGAAGTTGAAAATTATCCAAGTGTTTGAACCTCATTACTTAAATCCACATTATCTTCATGGAGAACACCGGTGTTACACAAAACCAAAAAAATAATCATTGCGGGCATAAGTGCACTCGTATTGTTGAGCACACAGGCGCAAGCTGTAATACCGTCTCCGCAGATGATGGAACAGTTCAAACAACTTCCAGTTTCAGAGCAGCAAAGGCTCGCTAAGCAATACGGCATAGATCCGTCGATGATAAGTGGTAGTGCTAATCAGCAGAATCAGCTTGAAAATCCACAATTAGTCAATGAAAGGCAACAATTTGATGAAAATGGCAAACCAATCTTAGTTAAAGAAAGTGATAAAGATAAAAAAGCTAAGCTCAATTTTGATGAAGATAAGGCTAAAACAGAGTTAAAGCGCTTTGGTTATGATCTCTTTCGGGGTGAACCGACTACGTTTGCACCTGTATCCGATGTTCCTGTACCGAGTGAATATATGGTAGGGCCTGGAGATAACATCAAAGTTCAGCTCTATGGTAAGGATAACAAAGAGTATGATTTAGTTATCAATAGGGAAGGTGTCATTCAATTCCCTGAACTTGGTCCCATCAATGTCGCAGGTTTAAATTTTGCTGAACTTAAAAAACAGCTAACGACCAGAATTAAGCATCAGATGATCGGGATTGAGTCTAATATCACCATGGGTGAGCTTCGTTCAATTCGAATATTTGTGGCTGGTGATGCTTACAAACCTGGTTCATATACCGTTTCGAGTCTATCTAGTATTACACAAGCTTTGTTCGTTTCCGGTGGTGTAAACGAGATCGGTTCACTGCGTAACATTAAGTTAAAGCGCAATGGCAAACTTATCGCTACCATGGACCTTTATGATTTACTCATGAGGGGAGATGCTTCAGGTGATAGGCGTTTACGTTCTGGTGATGTGGTGTTTATCCCATCTGTGGGTGGACTGGTTAGTGTGACTGGTGAAGTTCGTCGACCCGCTATCTATGAGCTGAAGAAGCATGAAACCATAGGTGACATCATCTCTATGGCAGCAGGTTTAAAGCCTGGGGCATATCCAAGAAGCAGCAGTGTTGAGCGTTTCAATAGCAAAGGCTTAAAAACGGTCACTAATTTAGACTTAACAACTCAGAGTGGAAAAGCAACTAAAGCTCAATCCGGAGATGTTGTCAGAATCAAGAGTGCATCGAACCGGTACGAAAGTGCCATTACTGTTATTGGTGCCGTAGTTCGACCTGGTAAGTATCAATGGTACCAAGGCCAAAAAATAAGTGATCTCGTGCCTTCAATATGGGGAGATTTACAAGCCACTGCAGATCTCGATTACGCCATTATCGTTCGTGAAATTAATGACTATGGTGATGTCGAAATTCATCAGTTTGCGCCGGGTCTTGCAATTAGTGATAAAGCGCCTTCAGAAGATCTATTCTTAAAATCACGAGATAAGGTTATTTTCTTTAATTTTAGTGATGAAGCTCAAAATCGTTATGAATTGAATAAACTCGTAAAAGAGAGAGTAGACAAGGTAACAGAATTAACGGGTGATTCACTGATTGGTAATGACATATTCAATGCCGGTTTTTCACAGTTGCAAAGACATGGATTGGAACCTCGTACTGAATTAGGTGGAGTCGTCATCGATAAAGAGACACATGAAGATGATGAAACAGCCGCAATAAAAAGTGAAGTCAACAAGATGTTGATGAATCTCTTCGATGACAAAGACTTGATCAAGTTAAGTGGCGTGATGAATAGAGGAGAGCTTCTCTATCCAGTCGTGACTAAGCTGAGTAGTCAGGGCCGTGCTGGTAAAGGCGTAATGGTTGTGGCTGTGAACGGTAAAGTGCGTCATCCTGGGATATACCCTTTAGCGGTTAATGCCAGAGTCAATGATCTGATTAAGGCCGGTGGAGGTCTGAAAGAAGGTGCTTATACCACTAGGGCTGAACTTACCAGTACAGTCATAAATAATGCTGGTTCGAATATTAATCATGTAAATATAGATCTGAAAAGTGCAATACAGGGAAATATCGTTGCAAATGTGATGTTGAAGGGCCGTGACATCTTAACTGTTATGACCACGCCAGAGTGGCAAGAGAATAAATCTGTCGAGATTCGCGGTGAAGTTCGCTTCCCTGGGGTTTACAACATACGTCGCGGTGAAACACTTAAAGAAGTGCTGAAACGCGCAGGCGGCTTTACCGAATATGCGTACCTACCATCATCGGTATTTGTACGCGAGTCCGTTCGTTTACAAGAGCAGTTAGAAATTAAGAAGCTTGCAGATCAACTTCGACGTGATATTGCGATTCGTGGTGTCTCTAAAGACGGCAATGTGATTAATTATGGCGATGCTCAGTTGATGTTGAATGATTTAGAAAAGATCAAAGCTGTTGGACGTCTGGTTGTAGACCTGTCTGCCATTTCAATCGGTATCGAACAAGCAGACCTACAGCTTGAAGATTCAGATGTGCTTTATATTCCTTCTACCAAGCAGACCATTGCAGTTATGGGAGAGGTACAACATGCTGCGACTCACAGATATAAGAAAGGCTTAACACTTGATCAGTATCTTGAGATGTCTGGTGGTGTAAGAGAACGTGCTGATGATGATAGAACCTACGTTATCAAGGCAAATGGTTCAGTTATGATCCCAAGTAACTCAATGTGGTTCAGTAATGAAGATGACCTACAACCAGGGGACACCATCATCGTACCGCTTGATACTGAGTATAAAGATAATATCTCTCTCTGGACTCAAGTGACTCAAATACTAGCGAACACAGCAGTTACATTTGCTACTGTGGCTAATCTTTAAAAAAGAAGGCTAGGGCGTTCGCAAGCTCACGGCTGAAGGCTACTCTAGTCGTGACGAAGTTACGACCTGCTTTTTAGCTTGTATAGAATCTAGAAGCGCAGCGCTCTTGCCAGCCGTAGGCTGTACTAGCAGGCCGAAGGCCGCTCTGCTTCAAAGCTAAGGAGTAGCATATGAGATTCGAACAACTGGATGTTTGGAAAAGAGCCTCAAGATTATCCTGTAGGATTTATCAGGTTACAGAAAAGTACAAAACTGGGGCTTCAAAGATCAAATCACGCGCTCAGGCCTTTCGGTACCTTCAAACATAGCTGAGGGCGAGGAGCGAGAAACGGCTAAAGAAAAAATACGTTTCCTGTATTACGCCAAAGGCTCGCTAGGTGAGTTGGTAACCCAGTTATACATCGGAATTGAAATCGGCTATCTAGAAAAGAATTCCTCAATGGAAATGGTAAAAGAAGCCAAAGAGCTCGCAAAAATCCTAGGTTCTCTAATTAAAAACAAGGAATCACAGATAAGAGAAGATAACGCTGATTACAACATTGATTAGTTTAAGTTGGTGGGGCTTTTGCTTTCCGCCTTTATAGCAGCGTAGCGATCTAGCCGCGAAGCGTCCTAGAATCTAGAATCTGAAGACTATATGAACAAACAAATACAACAGAATAATCCCGATGCACAGTTCGCTCAAACAACGAACGAAGATGAAATCGATCTCCGCGAACTCTTCGCTGTCATCTGGCAAGACAAATGGCTAATCATAGCCATCACAGCTATTTTCGCTCTCGGCTCCGTAATTTATGCCATTAATCAGCCTAACATATATAAATCTGAGGCTCTTTTAGCGCCAATTACAGAAAAGCAAAGTGGCGGTTTAAGTGCCTTAGCTGGCCAGTTTGGTGGGCTTGCCAGCATGGCGGGGATTAACCTGGGTGGTGGCGGGATCGACAAGACCAAAATGGCCATTGAAGTGATGCAGTCACGTCAGTTTACCAGTCAGTTTATTCAAAATCACAAGATCCTTCCAGACTTGATGGCTGCTGATAAATGGAACATGAGCGATAATAGCATCACCTACAATCAAGACTTATATAGCCTAAGTTCTAATACCTGGGTGCGTGAAGTTAAAGCGCCGTTTAAGCCAAAACCATCTATGCAAGAAGCCTATAAAGAGTTCATTAAGATTATCTCTGTTAATAAAGCGAAAGATACTGGCATGGTAACTGTATCAGTAGAGCATTTGTCTCCTGCAGTTGCCCAGCAGTGGGTGACTTGGTTGATTGAAGACATTAATAGCGTAATGAAAGAACGTGATGTGGTTGAAGCGAATAGAAGTAGTGAGTTTTTAAATAAGCAGATTGCGCTTACTAATGTAGCCGATATTCGTTCTATACTTTACAAACTCATCGAAGAGCAAGCAAAAACGATTATGTTCGCTGAAGTACGTGATGAATATGTGTTTAAGACAATCGATCCAGCGTTAGTACCAGAAGAAAAGGCTGGGCCTAAGCGAGCACTAATATGTGTGTTAGGCACATTGCTAGGTGGTATGTTAGCAGTAATGTTAGTGTTAATTCGTTACTTTATCCGTAAGCCTGCTTAGATATTACACGCTGTTGCTAATGTCTATTATTGCTGAGATCTAGGTAATAGTAGGTTGTAAATATAAAATGAGCTTGTGCAGATACTATGTTACCACTTGAGTTATTTAAAACTATTGTGTCATCAACGCCATTAGTTTCGATTGATTTCATGGTCATGAATGACTGTGAGCAAATATTACTGGGTAAACGTATAAACAGGCCTGCAAAAGACTACTGGTTTGTACCTGGTGGTCGGGTACTAAAAGATGAATCTATTGAAGAGGCCTTTATCCGATTATTGGATATTGAGTTAGGATTAACTGACACAGTAGTTAATTTTAAAGGTGTATACCAACACTTTTATGAAGACAGTTTTTCTGGTGATGACAGTACAACCCATTATGTCGTTTTAGCTTATAAAATTAGATATTCAGGTGTTATTTCTACCTTACCTAACGAGCAGCATGCTGATTATAAGTGGTTTAACTTAGGTGAATTACTTAAGCATGAGAGGGTTCATATTCATACAAAATGGTACTTTCAAGAACATAAGCAAGCAATCGAGTTACAGAACAAATTTAACAAATTGGAAAGCTAAAAATGATCACTCCAGTAATTATGGCAGGTGGCTCAGGTTCCCGCTTATGGCCCCTAAGTCGCACATTATATCCTAAACAGTTTTTAGCCTTAACGGGTGAGCAGACGATGCTGCAACAGACTGTTTCACGTTTAACAGGCTTAGATGTCACAGCGCCCCTAGTTATTTGTAATGAAGAACACAGATTTATTGTGGCTGAACAGTTGCGTATAATTGAAGAGACAGGCTCAATAATTTTAGAGCCTTTTGGCCGAAATACGGCACCAGCTATAGCACTTGCTGCTATGGTGAGTGAAAAAAGTAATCCTTTATTACTTGTGCTTGCAGCTGATCATGTTATTGAGGATCAAAAAGCATTTATTGATGCAGTTAAACAAGCGACACCTTTAGCTGAGCAGGGTAAATTAGTTACCTTTGGTATTGTGCCGACACAAGCACATACAGGTTATGGTTACATCAAGCGTGGTGATGCTATTAGCGATAATGAAAGCTACTCTGTAGCACAATTTGTTGAAAAACCAGATTTAGAAACAGCACAGCAATATTTACAAAGTGGGGAATTCTACTGGAATAGTGGCATGTTTTTGATTAAAGCAAGCCGTTACTTACAAGAATTAGAGAAATTTAGCCCTGATATATTTTTAGCATGCCAAAAAGCATTGAAAAACCCCACCGAGGATAATGACTTTATACGTGTAGATACAGCAGAGTTCGAGGTTTGTCCTGATGACTCTGTTGATTACGCGGTAATGGAAAAAACAACCGATGCTGTTGTTGTTCCTTTAGATGCTGGCTGGAATGATATCGGCGCTTGGTCTGCTTTATGGGAAGTCAATGACAAATGCAAAGATGGTAATGCCGTTTCAGGTGATACTATTTTACATGATACAAAAAACACCTTTATACATGGTGGAGAACGACTAATTGCAACTGTTGGTTTAGATAACATAGTGATTGTTGATACCAAAGATGCATTGTTAGTTGCAACAAAAGATAAAGTGCAGGAAGTTAAAAAAATCGTTGAGCAATTGAAAGTTCAAGGACGTAGTGAGTTTAAGATCCACCGCGAGGTTTATAGACCTTGGGGGAAATATGATTCAATCGATAATGGTACCCGTTATCAAGTTAAACGTATAACGGTCAATCCTGGTGAGAAACTTTCGATCCAAATGCACCATCACAGAGCCGAGCATTGGATAGTGGTATCAGGCACTGCTAAGGTGACTAATGGTGACAAAACATTTTTAGTGACCGAGAATGAATCTACCTATATACCTATAGGTGTGATCCATGCTTTAGAAAACCCTGGGAGATTACCGTTAGAAATGATTGAAGTCCAGTCAGGTTCTTATCTTGGTGAAGATGACATTGTACGCTTTGAAGACAGATACGGTCGAGCATAGGTGCAAATTATGGTAACTAAATCAATGCTAATCAGTTCAAAAATCATTGCTAAAAGTGGAGTAGTCTTTGGCACGAGTGGTGCGAGAGGGTTAGTCACTCAATTTACCCCTATCGTATGTGCAGCATTTACAGTTGCATTTATCACCGCTATGAAACGTGACTTTAATTTTAAAACCGTAGCAATTGCGATAGATAACCGTCCCAGCAGCTATGCGATGGCACAAGCATGTGCTGGTGCGTTAAATCAAATAAATATTGATGTTGTGTATTACGGTGTTGTACCAACACCAGCTTTGGCTTATGCAGCCCAAGAAGATGTGATGCCTGCCATTATGGTAACTGGGAGCCATATCCCATTTGATCGTAACGGCCTTAAGTTTTACCGGCCGGATGGTGAAATCAGTAAAGCTGATGAACAGGGCATCATAAATGAGAAGGTTCAATTTACCGAGTTAGCCGAGTTAGCTGAGTTAGCTGTACATAAGCGAGCCTCAGAAGAGTATATAATTCGTTATACCTCTTTATTTGACACTCCTTGGCTTGCAGGAAAACGTATTGGCATTTATGAACATTCGAGTGCCGGTCGCGATCTTTACTATCGTATCTTTGAACAACTTGGTGCAGAAGTTATCGCCTTAGAGCGTAGTGACCAATTTGTGCCAATTGATACCGAAGCTGTATCCGAAGAAGATCATAAGAAAGCGGTCAATTGGTCCAAAAAACATAACCTCGATGCTATTTTTTCAACCGATGGTGATGGTGACCGACCATTAGTCGCTGACGAAAATGGAATTTGGCTACGTGGTGATATTCTCGGTTTGTTAACTGCTGCAGCACTTAATATAGAAGCCCTTGTGGTACCTGTTAGTTGTAATACTGCGATTGAGCTTAGTGGTAAGTTTATTCATGTTGAACGTACAAAAATAGGCTCTCCTTATGTCATCGCAGAGTTTTTACGTTTATCCAACAAGTTTAAGTCGATTGCTGGTTTTGAAGCTAACGGTGGCTTCTTACTGGCTAGTGAAGTGCAAGTTAATGGTAAACCGTTAAAAGCTTTACCTACGCGTGATGCAGTACTACCAGTGTTAATGTTACTAGCTGCAGCTAAGAGTTGTACTATATCCGAATTAGTTAATGCTTTACCACAGCGTTATACCTACAGTGACCGAATACAGAATTTTGCAATAGAAAAAAGCCAAGCGATTATAGCTGACGGCAATCGGTCGCCTGAGGCGCTATTGCAGCGACTTGGTTTTGATTATGCAGAAATTAAAAATGTAGATGGAACTGATGGTCTAAGGATTATGTTTACTGATGGACGTATTATTCATCTAAGGCCATCAGGGAATGCCCCTGAACTGCGATTTTATGCAGAAGCTGATAGTTTTCAGACTGCCAAACTTTGTGTTGAGAACGCGATAATAAACATTTAATAGTTTTAGAAGTATAACGAAGAGTTAGTGGTCTCTAATGACTAATAACTTACTGTATAGAATTTAAAGTATGGTTTAAAAATGTCAAAAAATAAAGTTGCGTTAATTACCGGTGTTACTGGTCAAGATGGTTCTTACCTTGCAGAGCTTTTACTTGAAAAAGGATATGAGGTTCATGGAATTAAACGCCGTGCATCTTCATTGAATACCGAGCGTGTTGATCATATATACCAAGATAGTCATCAGGAAAATCAAAAGTTTTTCTTGCATTATGGTGATTTAACAGATAGTTCAAACCTAACCCGCATCTTAAAGGAAGTGCAGCCTGATGAGGTTTATAACTTAGGTGCGCAATCGCATGTAGCAGTTTCCTTTGAGTGCCCTGAATATACCGCGGATGTTGATGCAATGGGCACACTTCGTCTATTAGAAGCTATTCGCTTCTTAGGACTAGAAAAGAAAACAAAATTCTACCAAGCATCTACTTCAGAGCTATATGGTGAAGTACAAGAGATTCCACAAAAAGAAACAACACCATTTCACCCGCGCTCACCTTATGCTGTTGCTAAAATGTACGCCTACTGGATAGTAGTAAATTATCGCGAGTCTTATGGTATGTATGCCTGTAATGGAATTTTATTTAACCATGAGTCGCCTCGACGTGGTGAAACCTTTGTAACACGTAAAATTACCCGTGCAATAGCAAATATTTCACAAGGGTTAGAGAAATGTTTGTTTCTAGGTAATATGGATGCTCTGCGTGACTGGGGTCATGCAAAAGATTATGTGCGTATGCAATGGATGATGTTACAACAAGAAACTGCTGATGATTTTGTTATTGCAACAGGCAAGCAAATTTCTGTACGCGAATTTGTTACATTATCAGCAAAAGAAGCAGGTATTGAACTTGAGTTCACAGGTGAAGGACTTGATGAAGTTGCCACGATAACTGCCATTACAGGGAATGATGCACCAGCATTAAAAGTAGGTGATGTGATTGTTAAAGTTGATCCACGTTACTTCCGTCCCGCAGAAGTTGAAACTCTATTAGGTGATCCAACAAAAGCAAAAGAAAAACTTGGTTGGGTTCCACAGATAACTGTTGAAGAAATGTGTGCCGAAATGGTAGAAAATGACTTAAATAAAGCTAAACAACACGCGATTTTGAAAGAGCACGGTTACAATATAACTGTGACGGTTGAAAGTTAGTAAAAAACATCCATCACAAAGAGACGTAAGCATTAACCAGAGGGGGATTGACTGCCCAACATCTGGGTAGTCGCATTTACCAATCACGCCCGCGATGATAGTGATGATCACTGTTATCGGGGATAACTTGCGCTTCTTGCATGTTTCAACGACTGACAATATGCGGGAGCGAAACTTTTCACCTCTATCCGAGCTGGTGCCATAGCAGATCTTGCGCATTATCACGCGCTACGCAAACAACGCTCAGCTTCGTTATTGGTCAAAGGTGTGCCTGGGTGAAGCGCTTAATACTGCGCTTTAGTCGTTGCATTCGCCGACGCCACATTATTTCGTCAACTTCACCGGCTTCATATCTATGTTGAGTGCGAAATACGGACTTGAATAGTAATACCAGTCGATTGCCGATACTCGCGGTATGCCCCCTCCCTGAATAATCGGCCATTTGTTGTAAATTACGTTGCACATGGGCAAGGAAAAATTGATGCTGTTCGGGATCAATCCAGTTGTAGCTGGGACATTGGTCACTCACGACAATCGTTGGGTATGCTCTTCACCATTACGATAGTGCATCGTCTCTTTAACATGAACTAATGACGCTTTTTTTTATGTGTTGATGCAAGACTTGGTGCGTCGGCGTCAGCATGCTACTGACTCGCCCTTGCGCTTCAGAAATCAGACCGGTAGAGACATGACTTGCAGTAAACGTTGAATTTTACGTACATTCAGGTGATACAAGCCACTGAGCATAGCCACGTAACTGAGTAATCGTGGCCCATCTGACCTCGGGAGACACTACAGGTAAGGCTCCTTTGCTCACTGTGTTGCACTGCTGACAACGCCCGTAAAATAACTGGTATTCGGTGATATCAAGTGTAGGTTTAGGTCGTTCAAACACCTGATGACGATAGCTTGGAGCCGGGTTGGCAATGACCTCGCCACCACAATCAGAGCAACATGAATCGGGTAAGCAAGCGACTTGCTCATCGGTTGCGCTGAGTTCCGCTAATGGTCTTTTATGCCCCGAGTGTCCAGGTTGAGCGCCAACCTTATTTCCACTACAAGGCGTTTGAGTTTTTTTGCTCTCGGCCTTATCCACAGGGGAGGCAGAGGATGGTGACTTGGATGATTTTCTAGAGCTCAATGTTAGGCGGTCTTCATATTCATGTAACTTTTTCCCACAGTTCTTGAATGAGTCAGTTTGCTTTGTTTTCAACAAGTTCAGCAGCCGTAGGCGGCTCTGTTGCGAATTGATTTTTCTTTTTCATGAAGCCTTTTACATGGCAAAAAGATCATTCAATAGCTATATAATCAAACTTGATCGATCATCAATTGATCATGCCAGTAAGGGGTTGGTGAATGGTTACACAAAGATACATAATGAGGTAATTCGCTTAAATTGAATATGTGATAAAGAGGTTTTTAAAGTTAATCCTCTTTGTTTTCTTATTCAGTTCTCTTTGTGATTAAAAGTTTAAGGTTAACGAATCAACAGACGGCACTAGATTTTTTAAAATGAAAATAGATCTAGTTTATTTGACGGATCTTGAGTTTTTATCAACAAAAGTATATTGCTTTTTAATAAGATCTAGAAACAGCATCGCTCAGAGTAAATATGAAAAACGTAGTCCTAAAAAATTTCACATACCTTTCTTTATTTAATATTATGATGGTTGGATTTCCAATCTTTATATACCCTTTAGTAGTCTCTCGAATTGGAAGTGAATTACTGGGGAAAGTTGTTTTTTATCAAACGTTCGCTTTTTACATTACGGTTGTGGTTAATTTTGGTTTTAATATTACGAGCACAAAAAAAATTGCTAATAATGAAGTGGGAAAACCAAATATTTTATTTTGGGATATATTTCACTTTAAAATTGCTACTTATCTTATTTGTGTAAACATTTTATTTCTAATATTTGATTATTATCAATATGATTTGAAGTTAGTGTTTTTTGTCTTATTAATACCCTTGTATGATGTTTTTGTACCACAGTGGTATTACCATGGGCGACAAACTATGGGGATCATAACTACATTAACGGCAGTTAATCGAGTGGTCATGCTTTTTCTGATTTATTTTTTAGTGCAAAAAGAGCAAGATTATATATTATATGCTGCGATTATATCGGTTATCCCTTTAGTTTTTTCCATTATATCATTTATAGTATTAATTAATGGGAAGGAGGGATTAAATTACGTCAAACCAAATTTGACTAGAATAAGGAGAGAGGTTTCTGAGTCACAAGTCATCTTTTATGCTTCATTATCATCGGTTATTAAAGACAGATCTAATGTTATTCTAATTGGATCATATATTGGCTATACAGAAGTAGCTGCATACGATTTAGTACTTAAACTTATTAATATAATATCAGGTTTTTTTTCAAATTACACTCAGGCTTTTTTTCCTCACATGTCTCAGAGGATGAATGTATCTGAGTTCAAGTCATCCTTGTTTAGATTATCTCTTATCGCATTAATAGTTACAGTTTTTGGCTATATTGTAGTGTTTTATTCTGGAGAGATTTTCGGTTTTTTACGGTTATCTCAATTTGATTTTGCATTTATTACATCAATGAAAGATATCGCGTTTATAGTATTACCAATTATTTTTATTAGGTCTACCTGCTATATGATAGGGCTAGGGGTTTTAATAACATCAGGGTTAACTAAGGAATATGCTAAAAATCTTTGGTACTCTAATTTAGTTTATATGTTATTAATAAGTACACTAGTTATTTTCGAAATGGTTAATATCGATAATTTAAGTTATGTATTAGTAGGCACTCTAATATTTGAATTGTTATACAGAATATATATATGTATAAAACATGATAAATCACATTGGATATTTTAGAGGATTATCTCTAACTAAGTATGTTGAATTGGAAACAAAACAGTAATGAAAGTATCAGTGCTATTATCTGCATATAATGCAGAAGACTTTATTGAGAAAGCAATAAAATCTATTCTTGAACAATCTTATAATAACTTAGAGTTGATTGTTATAAATGATGGTTCTACAGATGGAACTCTGAGCATAATAAATAAATTTAATGACCCTCGATTGGTTCTTATCAATCGTGAAAATAAAGGCCTTACAAAGTCTTTGAATGAAGCTATTGATATTGCAACAGGGGAATACATTTGTAGACAAGATGCAGATGACTACAGTTATAAAAATAGAATTGAGACACAATTGGAGTTTTTGACTGTAACAGGTTCAGATCTGGTTTTTTGTCAAGCTTACGATGGATTAAATGCAATGCCAAAAAGGCATATGCTTAATAAAAAAATCACTGCAAGGCAACTTATTTTCGGTAATGTCTTGACTCATGGTACAGTTTTCGGAAAAGCATTAATATTTAAAGAAAATAGATATGATGAAGATTGGAAGTTTGGGCAAGATTATGAGTTGTGGTTGAGATTGTTAAAGCTTGGCTTCTGTATGAATTGGTCTGAAGATGAATTGTATTTTTTGAAAAAACACGAAAATTCAATCTCAGTCTTAAATGCTAGTAAGCAAGAAGAACTGGCAATTAATGCAATTAGGAAAAATGGCTATAATGATTTATTTTTTATTAGAAAACACGATGGACTAGTTTCAACATTTTTCAAGAAAATTCTTAAAAGATTTATTTTGTTTATTGAAACGTAGCAAATTATTACTTTGCATAATGCAATTTCTGGCAATAATCACATCAAAGACTAATTGATTAATGTACTGATTTTTGAAAGGTTTAGGGTATTGAATATTATGAATAAGGTCCTTTTTGATTTGACCTCAACACAAAGCTCATCAGAGTCACCAGTTCACGGTGGTGGAGAGTATGCTAAATTTGTTTTTTATGCAGCGTTAAAGTTCTCTAAAAGATTAGTGTGTTTTTACGATGCAAAAAGAGAACTAGATAAGAGTATATTTCATAAATGTACTAGTGCTAACGTAGAGCTAATCGCTATTGAATCTCACAAAGATATTTCTGAACTATTAGAACGAGATGACATTCAGACTTTGTATTCAGCTTTACCATATGAATATGACAGCTTAGAACTTCATGGAAAGCGATTTGTTGGAACAGTACATGGAATAAGAAGTGTAGAGTGCCCAACCGACAAATTTGAATATATCTATAAGTTGAGTAAGAAATCACAATTACGATCATTTGTTGGAAATTTAGTTAAAAGTAGATCGTCTAGAAAAGAAAATGCAAAAAAATCTTTTGCAAAGTTGTTGTATAAGAGTAATTTTGAGATTATTACTGACTCAATACATTCAAAGTATAGTATGTTAGCCCATTATCCTGAACTTAATTCAGAAAATATAGTCGTTTTTAGATGTCCATATAACTTCGATAAAACATCTATAAAAGAAAGCTTGAAGTCTCGTGATTATTTTTTACTTGTTAGTGCTAATAGATGGATAAAAAACAACTACAGAAGTATTATTGCTTTAGATCAACTATTTAGTGAACAAAAGTTAGAACAAAACGTAGTTGTTTTAGGTTGTGGTGAGGTAGATTTTTCTAAACATGTCGTCAATCGTGATAAGTTTATTTTCGAAGGTTATGTAGAAGAGACAAAGTTGAATGATTATTTTTCAAATGCTTACGCATTTATATATTCGACTTTAAATGAAGGCTATGGCTACCCACCAATAAAGGCAATGGAATACGGAACTCCAGTTCTCGCATCATCGAATACGAGTGTCCATGAAGTTTGTAAGGATGCGGCAATTTATTTTAACCCTCTTTCTATAAGTGAGTTAAAAACTAGAATTCTAACTTTGGTCAATGAACAATCCCTAAGAGAAAAAATCATTGAAAATGGATTTCAAGTTGTCGAAGATTTGAAGGGAAGTAATCAGATGCAACTGGATGATATAGTGCATTATATTTTTGAAATAAGAGACGAATATGCTTAAAGCTTTAATTACTGGGATTAATGGGCAAGACGGTGCTTATCTGTGTAAGTTGCTTTTATCCAAGGGGTACAAAGTTTATGGCATTGGTAAAGGAAATGCTAAAAGTGTATCGAGGTTAAAGCTGTTAAATGTGCATGAACATCCCAATTTAGTGCTTTTAAGTTGTGATATCAGCCACTATGAACTTATAAGGCAGTTGTTAGCAGAAATTGAACCCGATGAAATATATAATTTTGCCGCATACAGTTTTGTTGCCGATTCTCATAATAATCCTTTATTGTTACATATGGTTACAGCATCTACTCCTATCTTTTTTGCAGAGGCAATTAGAAGCTTAAGACTTAAGTCTAAGTTTTTCCAAGCATCTAGTTCGGAAATTTTTGGTGATTCATATGAAAGCCCACAAACCGAAAAAACACTTTTACAACCAAGAAACCCTTATGGACTAGCAAAATCTTATGCTCATCAAATGCTAGATACATATCGTTCATTGCATTCTATGTTTATAGTAACAGGGATTTTGTATAATCATGAGTCACCATTACGCGATAACCGATTTGTAACAAGAAAGATAACATCAACGGTTGCTGAAATAGCAAAAGGCAATGAAACGATATTAGAAATTGGTAATCTTGATTCTGTGAGAGATTGGGGCTTTGCTGAAGAATATGTGTTTGGCATTTGGTCTGCTATGCAACATAAGATTAGTGATGAATATATATTTTCTACAGGCATTGAAAGTAGCGTGAGAGATTTTATTACCCTATCATTTAGTAGCACAGGGGTTAGGGTTTATTGGAGAGGTGAAGGGATAAATGAAGTAGGTGTCGATGAAAATGAAAAGCTATTAGTTCGAGTCAATAAAGACTTCTATCGAGAAAAAGAAAAAACCAATCTTATTGGTGATTCATCAAAAGCCAAAAATAAGCTAGGCTGGCAGAGCACTGTTACCCTTCAAGAGTTATGCAAGTTGATGGTTGATTTTGACCTCAAATAGAGTTGTTCTGATGAATATATACTAGTGGGGATTCTGTTTTTTATTAAGATACAAGCAGATTGTTGACTAACGTTTATAAGTAATCTGTATCTTTTCTACCATGTATATACAAGCTAAAAATGATAACTAAACGGTTAACATCAAGTGTGTAGATAACTGTAGAAAATGTAAAGTCCACCTTTATTCCCTGCTAAATTCAAGTTCCTTTTTTAGGTATAATATTGACTTAACCATGCTCTCATTAATTGGCTGAGTTTCTTTTGTTTCGATTTGTAAAGTTATAGTCATTGAATTTAAGTTTGCTTTTTTGACACTTTCTAATATTTAGTTCAAACAGTATAAGTACTGTTGTTTTTAATGTGATTTATTTTTTTTGAAAAAATATCATTTATTCAGTTTAGCGGTTTAATATGTATTTTTCAGAACTCAGTTTTAAAAGGTAGTTAGCGTATGAAAAAGGCTTTAATTACGGGGATTACGGGTCAAGATGGCTCATATCTAGCAGAATTATTATTAGAAAAAGGTTATGAAGTCCACGGCATTAAACGTCGTGCATCTTCATTAAACACTGAACGTGTTGACCATATATATCAAGATAACCATGAAATAAATCAAAAGTTTTTCTTACATTATGGCGATTTAACGGATTCATCTAACCTGACACGTATCCTTAAAGACGTACAGCCTGATGAAGTCTACAATTTAGGTGCCCAGTCCCACGTTGCAGTTTCATTTGAATGCCCTGAATATACAGCGGATGTAGATGCAATGGGGACATTACGTTTACTTGAAGCGATTCGGTTTTTAGGGCTTGAGAAAAAAACTAAATTCTATCAAGCGTCAACATCTGAGCTTTACGGTGAAGTACAAGAAACGCCACAACGTGAAACAACGCCATTTCACCCACGCTCACCGTATGCAGTAGCAAAGATGTATGCATACTGGATTGTAGTAAACTATCGTGAATCTTATGGTATGTATGCGTGCAACGGAATTCTATTTAACCATGAATCGCCACGTCGTGGGGAAACGTTTGTTACACGGAAAATAACCCGGGCAATTACCAATATCTCACAAGGCTTAGAGCAGTGCTTATACCTAGGTAACATGGATGCATTACGTGACTGGGGTCACGCTAAAGACTATGTACGCATGCAGTGGATGATGTTACAACAAGATGTAGCGGATGACTTCGTTATTGCAACAGGTAAACAAATCTCGGTGCGTGAATTTGTACGCATGTCAGCGCAGAATGTAGGTATCGAACTTGAATTTACAGGCGCAGGAATGAATGAAATCGCAACAGTTGTGGAAATAACTGGTGATAAAGCCAGAGGTGTATCAGTAGGAGATGTTATTGTTAAAGTCGACACACGTTATTTCCGTCCTGCTGAAGTAGAAACACTGCTTGGTGACCCATCAAAAGCAAAAGAAAAATTAGGCTGGGTACCAAAAATTACCGTTGAAGAAATGTGTGCTGAAATGGTTGAAAACGACCTAGAAAAAGCAAAACGTCACGCATTACTGAAAGCGCACGGTTATTCTGTTTCAGTAACAAAAGAAAGCTAATCATGACTAAACGTATCTATGTAGCAGGTCATCGCGGTATGGTTGGTTCAGCAATCGTGCGCCAACTTGAGGCGAAAGGTGATGTTGAGCTTGTGTTGAGAACCCGCAGCGAACTTGATTTAACCAATCAAGCCGCTGTGAATGCATTTTTTGACACTGAATCAATTGACCAAGTGTATTTAGCCGCGGCGAAAGTTGGTGGTATTATGGGAAATAATACTTATCCTGCGGATTTTATTTATGAAAATCTGATGGTTCAAAGTAATGTTATTAGTGCCGCGCACAATGCGAACGTACAAGATTTACTGTTTCTTGGGTCATCTTGTATCTACCCAAGACTTGCTCAGCAGCCAATGGATGAATCGGTGCTGTTAACCGGTACATTGGAACCTACCAATGAACCCTATGCAGTAGCCAAAATTGCAGGTATTAAATTGTGCGAATCTTACAATCGTCAATACGGTCGGAACTATCGCAGTGTTATGCCAACCAACTTGTATGGCCCGCACGATAACTTTCACCCAGAAAATTCGCATGTTATTCCTGCTTTATTACGTCGTTTCCACGAAGCAACGTTAAACAATGACAGTGAAGTAATAGCATGGGGTAGTGGTAAACCTATGCGTGAGTTTTTATATGTTGATGATATGGCGGATGCATCTATTCATGTGATGAATTTAGATAAAAGTATGTATGATGAAAATACAGAGCCGATGCTTAGCCATATCAATGTCGGCACTGGTGTTGATTGTACAATTAGAGAGCTAGTTGAGACAGTTGCTAAAGTTGTCGGGTTTAAAGGTAGCATTAGTTTTGATTCAACAAAGCCAGATGGTGCACCAAGAAAATTAATGAACGTAGATAGGTTGAAATCTTTAGGTTGGCAATATTCTGTTGAGTTAGAAAAAGGTTTGAATTTAGCTTATCAGTGGTTCGTTGACAATCAAAATAAGTTTAGAGGTTAGTTGAATGAAAATCTTAGTTACAGGTGGTGCTGGCTTTATTGGCTCTGCTGTTATTCGTCATATTATAAAAAATACTAATGATTCAGTTATCAACCTTGATAAACTAACCTACGCAGGTAATTTAGAATCATTATTAGAAGTATCAAATTCAGAACGTTATGTTTTCGAACAAGTTGATATTTGTAATAGAACTGAATTAGAACGTGTTTTTTCTGAACATAAACCTGATGCGTTAATGCATTTGGCCGCGGAATCTCATGTTGACCGCTCTATTGACGGCCCCGCTGCTTTTATCGAAACCAATATTGTTGGTACTTATCAATTATTAGAAGCAACTCGCCAATATTGGTTAACATTAGATGAGCAACAAAAATCAGCTTTCCGTTTTCATCACATATCTACCGATGAAGTTTATGGTGATTTAGAAGGTACAACAGATCTATTCACTGAAAACACCTCTTATGAGCCAAGTAGTCCATACTCTGCATCAAAAGCATCTAGTGACCATTTGGTTCGAACTTGGTTGCGCACATATGGCTTACCGACGATTATTACCAATTGTTCAAACAATTATGGACCTTATCATTTTCCTGAAAAGCTTATCCCATTAGTTATTCTTAATGCATTAGAAGGAAAACTTTTGCCTATTTATGGCAAAGGGGAGCAAATTCGTGACTGGTTATATGTGGAAGATCATGCTCGCGCATTATATAAAGTGGTAACAGAAGGGAACATTGGCGAAACTTATAATGTTGGCGGTCATAACGAAAAACGGAATATTGAAGTAGTTGAAACTATTTGTGATATATTAAATGAGTTAGTGCCACAACAAACGGACTATAAAGAGCAAATAACTTTTGTAAAAGACCGGCCAGGGCATGATATGCGTTATGCCATTGATGCAAGTAAAATTGAAAAAGAGCTGGATTGGACCCCTATTGAAACTTTTGAAACAGGTTTAAGAAAAACAGTCGAATGGTATCTTGAAAATAAAACTTGGTGCCAACATGTTCAAGACGGATCTTATAATCGTGAGCGTTTAGGAGTTTAATAATGAAAGGTATTGTATTAGCGGGTGGCTCAGGTACGCGTTTGTATCCGATTACAAAAGGTGTCTCAAAGCAGTTGTTACCTGTATATGATAAACCGATGATCTATTATCCATTATCGGTATTAATGCTTGCAGGTATTAGAGATATTTTAATTATTACAACACCTGAAGATCAAGATGGATTTATTCGTTTATTAGGTAATGGCAGAGATTTTGGTATTAATTTAAGTTATGAAATACAGCATAGCCCTGATGGTTTAGCGCAAGCATTTATTATCGGAGAAGCGTTTATTGGCGATGATTCGGTTTGCTTAGTACTTGGTGATAACCTTTTTTGGGGGCAAGGCTTTTCTCCAATGTTACAAAAAGCTGCTTCACTAACCGAAGGCGCTACAGTTTTTGGCTATCAAGTACAAGATCCGGAACGCTTTGGTGTTGTTGATTTTGATGATAATATGAAGGCTCTTTCAATTGAAGAGAAACCATTGAAACCTAAGTCAAACTATGCTGTTACAGGGCTTTACTTCTACAGTAATAGTGTTATTGATATAGCCAAAAACGTAAAACCATCAGTCCGAGGTGAACTTGAGATTACTAGTATTAATCAAGTTTATTTGGAGAAGGGTTTATTAAATGTTGAGTTACTTGGTCGAGGATTTGCTTGGTTAGATACAGGAACACACGAAACTCTACTAGACTCGGCTATGTTTGTGGAGACTATTGAGCGTAGACAAGGATACAAAATTGCCTGTTTAGAAGAGATTGCTTTTAACAATGGTTGGTTAAGTTCTGAGAAAATAAGTGAATTAGCGAAACCTATGATGAAAAATAGTTATGGCCAGTATTTGATGGCTTTGGCGAATGAAAACAAATGAGTCTAATAAAAATAATTGATTTCAAATCGTTAGGTGATGAACGAGGTGACCTTGTTTCGCTTGAAGGAAATAAAGACATTCCGTTTGATATTAAACGTGTTTACTATATTTTTGGTACAGAATCTTCTGTGTCGCGTGGTTTTCATGCGCATAAAAATTTACAGCAAGTAGCCATTTGCGTTAAGGGGAGTTGTAAAATTATTCTTGACGATGGCAATATAAGAGAAGATGTTATACTTAATTCACCTTTTAAAGGATTATATATAAACTCGATGAAGTGGCGTGAAATGCATGACTTTAGTGAAGATTGTGTTTTGATGGTTTTAGCTTCATCTTTTTATGACGAAGCGGACTATATACGTGATTATCAAGAATTTATAAAAATAGCTAGCTATGATTCATAACTTATCTGATGTACAGTCAAAAAGTATTGGTGAAGGCACAAATATTTGGCAATTTTGCGTGGTATTACCTAATGCTGTTATTGGTCATAACTGTAATGTTTGCTCACATTGTTTAATTGAAAATAACGTAGTTATTGGTAATAACGTCACTATTAAGAGTGGTGTGCAGATATGGGATGGTATAATCATAGAAGACAATGTATTCATTGGTCCTAATGTTACTTTTACTAATGACAAATCACCTCGATCAAAGCAATATCCTGATGAATTTCTAACAACTGTTGTTAAAAATAATGCTTCAATTGGAGCGAATGCAACTATTCTTCCCGGTGTGACAATTGGTGAGTTTTCTATGGTTGGTGCTGGCGCTGTTGTGATAAAAGATGTAAAACCACATTCTACTGTTGTTGGTAACCCAGCTAGAGAAATAATAAAATGATACCATTTTTAAATTTGAAAAAAATTAATGCTCAGTATAGTGATGATTTAAAAGAAGCATGCTCAAGGGTCATAGATTCAGGGTGGTACCTTATGGGGCAGGAGCTAAAGACTTTTGAAAATGATTTTGCAAACTATTGTGACACTGACTTTTCTGTCGGCGTTGCTAATGGCCTTGATGCATTAACCCTCACGTTACGCGCTTGGAAAGAGCTTGGGAAACTAAACGATGGTGACGAAGTTATAGTACAGGCAAATACTTATATTGCCTCTGTGTTAGCGATTACAGAGAATAATCTCATTCCCGTATTAGTTGAAGCCAATGAGTTAACATTTAACTTATGCCCTGAGGTTGTAAGAAAAGCAATTACGAGAAAAACTAAAGTGATTTTACCCGTTCATTTATATGGACAGCTTTCGCCAATGGCTGAACTCATGGTGATCGCCGATGAGTATAATTTACTGGTATTAGAGGACTGTGCACAAGCACATGGTGCTATTATCGATGGAAAAAAAGCGGGAAGTTGGGGCCATGCAGGAGCTTTTAGTTTTTATCCCGGGAAGAATCTTGGGGCGCTTGGCGATGCTGGAGCAGTAACAACAAGCAATGAGGTACTAGCGAAAACTATAAGGGCGTTAGGTAATTATGGTTCATACAAACGATACGAGAATACGTATCAAGGTGTTAATAGTCGTTTAGATGAAATTCAAGCCGCTATGCTAAGTGTAAAACTAAAGCATTTATCAGGGCAAATCACCGCGCGTAGAAAAATAGCAAATACTTATCTTGATGGTATCTCTAACCCCGCGATTATTTTACCAAAAGTAGAAAAGCAAGAAGGGCATGTCTGGCATTTGTTTGTAATAAAATCATTTAAACGAAATGAGTTATCTCGGTACTTATTAGATGCTGGTATTGAGACTATTATACATTATCCTATAGCTCCTCATAATCAAGATGCTTACAGCGGAAAAATATCGCATGCTGAATTGCCCTTGACCGAAAAGTTACACGATACTGTTTTATCATTACCAATTGACCCAACAATGAGTATTGATGATGTTAATTATATCATTGAGACTATCAACGGCTTTGAATAATCAATAGCAGAAATTAAATATAATAATATAGCGCTGGATTTAATCTAGGGCTATTCATAATATCCAACTCACCATAAATAATTTAACTACGTCAACTGAAATATAAGCCTTTTATAGATAATATCCTTTTGTTTGTTTGTTTGTTTGTTTGTTTGTTTGTGAATATGGATGGTTGTCGAAAAACTCAGATGTAAATAAATTATTATCATGATTTTCAGCTTAACGATGGCGAACTATGAACCTTAATAAGATCAAACAAAAACTAAAAAAAATTAAATTAATAAAGAAAATTTATGAAATGGCTTTTCAACGGCCTATATATAACTACTTTGGCACAAATTATAAAAAAAAGATGCTGTTCTCTTATAGCACGTACCATTTTAATAAGAGTAATTATACATCACATTCCAATTACCAAGAATCAAAGTTAATTGCGACTATTTTTGATCGTTTGGGGTATCAGGTCGATATCATAAATAATGATCGTAAACATTCTGCTTGCCTAGAGGAATATGAAGTTATTTTTGGCGAGGGCATTCCAATGTACCAGGCTGTCGAAAGTAATGTGAATGCAACCGTTATTTATTATGGTACAGGCTCTCATCCGTGGCAGTGTAGTAACTCTTCATTGTCAAGAGTTGTTGATTTTTATAAAATTCATAAAGTTTCAGCTCTAAGATCTGCACGAATTAATGATTACCGTTGGGGCTTAGCCGCCACTATGGCCGACTATGTTATTTGTATTGGTAATGAAACCACCCGGGAAACATTCATAGAAAATGGCGCGAAAGTTGTTTTTCCGTTGGATCCAACATTTATTAAAGAAACTGATAATGAGTGTTTTGTTGAAAATAAAAATATGAATGAGGCTAAAAAACATGCGTTATGGTTTGGCAGTTATGGTTTGTTACATAAAGGACTTGACATTGCAATAGAGGCTTTTCGTGCTAAACCCGATTGGACTTTACATGTATGCGGTTATACTGCTGCTGAAGAGAAAATACTTCGAACGATCAACCCTCCTAGTAATGTAATTATACATGGTTTTGTAAACGTTTTATCTGATTCGTTTAAAAAAATTGCTATGCAATGTGGTTTTGTTATTCTTCCTTCTTGCTCTGAAGGCACTGCAACTGCAATTATTACTGCTGTCGGCAATGGTGCAATGATTCCCATTGTAACTGCTGAATGTGGCTTTGATATTGAAGATTTCGGTTTTAACATTAAGCTCAATAAAGAGTCTGTTATTGATACCATGATAAGTATTGATACTATGCCAGAAGACGTATTACAGCAGATGGCAATATCAGCTAATACCGCTATTAGGGAAAGGTATACGTTGGATAAATTTGAAACAAATATTGAATCACATATCAATAAATTGTTAGCGGATTACAGTGAATATAATAGATAGAGTAGCTATTCTCTGAGAGGATAGCTTTCATCTATATTTAGTTATCAGTACTACTTCTTGTGCGTAAATATTCTTTATCTATGTATTTTATACAAAGGAATAAAAGTGTTTCTAACTTGGTTTATATTTTTAGTTGGTATTGTCCTTATTTTAAGAGATATCAGGCTTTCTAATTATCGCGTGCTATTAAATCCATTTTTTTGGGCTGTTTTTTGTTCAATATTATACTTAATTATCCCTGCTTTTTTTATCTTTGAAATTGATTTGTACTTCAGCTGGGGCATAGATAAAGATTCTATCTTTTTTGCGCAGTTATTAGTATTTAACTTTTTTATGTTTTTATGTACGTTATATTATTTTTACCCTTCTTATCGCCTCGCTTCAGAGACAGATAATGTTGAACAGACTACGGGGGTATTTATTAAAATTCTTTGGTTTGTAATATGTATATATACCTGTTTTGCGCTATATAAATCTATTCAATCAGGGGTGTTATTGAATGCATTTATATATGATTTTGAGCAGGATGACCCGTATAAATTAAAAAGTATCGCATACCTGCTAATACCTGTGTCGATATATATGTTTGCAAGTACTCGAAACTATCTGGTGTTTTTACCAAACTTAATTATTGTGGCTCTAGATTTAATGAACGGCAGTAGGACAATCGCACTAATTGTTCTTTTACCCGTTGTCATAACGTTCTGTATTAGCCGTAAGCGTCTATATGCAATCCCTGGTTTTTTATTGCTAGCTGGAATGTTAGTGCTCGGTGTTCTTCGAATGCCTACTGGTACTTCTGTTGGAGATATTCCTTGGTATATAAGTGCCTTGGGTGAGTTCCGAGAAACGTATCTTACATTGCCATTGTATATTGGCAATGATAGTTTCATAGGCGTAGGAAGTTGGGATAATAGAGCTGCTATTTTCTTTCAAGGAATATTGCAACCGTTTAGAAGTTATATAAATGAGGGGTATGTTTATGGCGGTTCCTATATGGCTAAAGATATTGGCCGAGGGTATGGTTTAGGGTCTAATTTTTTAATAGCAATCTTATATTATGGCTATCAATATTTATTTATCACGATTCCTTTATTTGCTGGGTTATTGGTATTTTTTTATCACTTTGTTGCCAAACTCAGCATGGTTGAAAAATTAGTTATGGTCTGCTTATTAATAATTTTTATCCGTTTAATTATCAGAGAAGGGTTATACGGCAGTTTGGGGATGTTGTGTTTTATTTGTATGTTTTATTGGCTCCCGATTTATATCTTGTCAAAAATAAAGGTTAAAAATCTACTTTTATAAATCTCTATTAATATAGATATTTTAGAGTTGCTTTCGTAGGGGATAAAGGTAATGGCATATTTTCATACCTTCAATTTTTTATTGCTTGAAGTATGACTGTTGAATATACGATCAGAAGAACATTGTAGAAACTAGATTAAAAACTGCTGATAACAGTTTTTAAATTTAGGTTGTTGGGGGGCGTTGTTTTTAATACATGAGTTTATGTACCCTCTAAAGCTAACATTTAATCATAAAGTAAGAGCTAGAATGAAATTTAGAAATGATATAAACGGTCTTAGGGCTATAGCGGTCTTACCTGTTATTTTTTTTCATGCAGGGGTTATTGGATTTAACGGTGGATTTTTAGGAGTTGATGTTTTTTTTGTCATTAGTGGTTTTCTAATTACGGCAAATATCATTAAAAGCCAAAAAAGTGATAGTTTTTCGTTATTAAGTTTTTATGATAAGCGGGCAAGAAGAATCTTACCTCCTTTAATTCTCACTCTACTTATAACAACGGTCTTTTCGTTTGTATTTATGCTTCCTTACGATCTGAAAAATTTCGGTCAATCTTTAGTTTCAACTTCATTTGCCGCAAATAATATACTACTCTATTTAACATCAGGTTATTGGAGCTTAGCTAGCGAATTCAAACCTTTATACCACACATGGTCTTTAGCGGTTGAAGAACAATACTATTTTATACTTCCCATAATTTTTATCTTGCTTTTGAAAAAACAAAAGTGTCTCAAAGTTACTGTAATTCTATTTTTCATTATTAGTTTTTTATCAAGCTATTTAATTGAAAATAAAGAATTTAATTTTTTAATGATCATCACTAGATTTTGGGAGCTTTGTGCGGGTTCATTACTCGCGATGTACATGAAAGAGCGAGTGACAACTAAAAACGATGCGATGTCAATAATAGGTTTGTTTTTTATTTTATATTCGTATTACAACCCATATATATTATCAAATAACTCAGCCATTATTAATTTAGCACCAGTTTTAGGGACGCTAATGGTTATCGCTTTTACTAAACCTAATAGCATAATTTACAAAATTCTTAGTACAAAATTAATAATTATTATTGGATTATCAAGCTATAGTATTTATTTATTACACCAGCCTATATTATCCTTTATAAGGTTAGCGACTGAAGGACAGGTTGGATCTTATAAGCAATTGATGTGGGCATTACTTTCAATCCCATTAGGTTACTTATCTTGGCGATTCGTAGAATCACCGTTCAGGAATAAAAAGGTAGTGTCAAATAAAGTGTTTTATAGTCTAATTGCACTTTGTTTTATGTCTTTTATATCTCTAGGACTTTTTCTCAATAAATCTTATGGAATGCAGCAATATTATGTATTCAGTAAGTATTCATACGGAGTAAACCCTCAAGCTTATGCAGATAGACCATATTCTTTAGCTAAACACAATTTCGAATCTGATGGTCAAAAGATGTTAATTATAGGGAACTCTTTTGCGAGAGATATTTATAATGCGCTAAAAGAGAATGATGCAACAGATGGATATGAAGTCATTTACCTTGCTAATTACAATAACGATATAAGTTTATCGAGAAACCTATTAAGCCATGCCGACGTGACAATTTTAGTGTCATCTTCAGGAATGGCTAATAAAATAATAGCCCCTTCTACTTTAAAGGCTAGTGCGATCGAAAGTAAAAACGAAATGGATAAATACTCAAATGGTAATTATTATTATGTAGGAACCAAGAACTTTGGTTTTAACAATAACTTCATAAAGCAAATTAATTGGGATAGTTCAAAAAATTATATGGTTGAGATAAATAAAAGTAATATTTATGCCGATAAAATTGAGTCCAATATATTCGCTGATAATTATATTAATCTGCTGGAATTATTTAGAGAAAAAAATAAAACACGAATTTTTACTGATGATCATCGGTTTATTAGTTTTGATACTGATCATATAACTAAAGATGGCGCCTTGTTTTTAGGGAAACGTATTTTAAAAACAACGAAACTTAAAAATATTATATTATAATATTTTATCTTGTTGACTCAAAAGGCGCAATCAAACAATAGTAAGCTTAAATTAAACATTAGAGAGTATAAATGAATCAAGAAGTCCCATTAATTAGTGTAATAGTACCCGTGTATAACCATGCTAATTATATCGCAGAGTGCTTGAAATCTTTAATAAATCAAGATTATCCTAATGTTGAAATAATTATATGTGACGATGGTTCTAGTGATAACTCTGTAGAAGTTATTAAAGAGTGGGTTTCAAATAATCCTGATGCCAATATTTCTTTTTTTGAACAGGAAAATAAAGGAGTATGCCGAACATTAAATAAATTAATTCAGCTTACTTCTGGCGAGTATATAAGCCTGTGTGCTAGTGATGATGTTTTAACGAGTGATAGTTTATCTGCTAGGTATCATTTCTTGGCAAATAAAAGAGAAAGTGCTGTTATCTCTGATTCATTCACGATAGATGAGTATTCCAAGGTAACTGACTCAAGTAGTATTTCTCATTTATACCGAGGCAATCTCAATAAGTTACAAGATGATATTGTGAATGAATGTGTTTATAATTGGGCAATTGCCGGGCCTGTTTTGTTAATCAAGAAATCATTATATAACTCAGTCGGTTTATACGATGAAACACTATTGACTGAAGATCGTGATTTTTACCTTAGGCTGTTAGCTGGAGGTCATCTAACCTTCATTAATCAACCTCTTGCAAAGTACAGAGTACATTCTGGAAATGCCAGTAGAAGTGGTATCAAAAAACGTTTGTTGATAAGCAAGCAAGTAGCATTGTCCAATATTAAAAATGCACCTTTATTCTCTGGTGCTAAAAAGTTTTTTCTGATGAGCCATAAGCTCGATTTGCTTTTAATTAAACTTTTGGGAAGTAATAACTTTTGTTTTATCATTCTTAGCCTTTACAGAGCTTCAAGATACTATTTTACCAAACTACTTAGATTGTTAAATATTATTTGATAAATACATTAACCATTGATCATTAGCATTTATTTATCAAATTGAGAAAACCATATGAAAGTTTCAATAATCACTGTTTGTTTTAATTCAGAAAAAACTATAGAAGACACATTAAAGTCTATCAAGTCACAAATATATTCTAATATCGAACATATCGTCATTGATGGCTTATCTAAAGATAAGACGAATCAAATAGTCAGTAAATATAGTGATACTGTAGCTATCCATCTAAGTGAAAAAGATAATGGTCTTTATGATGCTATGAACAAAGGTATCTCTTTAGCGACAGGAGATATAGTTGGAATTTTAAATTCAGATGATGTGTTAGCCGATAAATATGTAATAGATAAAATTGTTGCCGGCTTTGATGGGGATAATATAGACGCGGTATACTCTGATCTTATTTATGTATCTGAATATGATTTAAATAAACCAACAAGATTGTATAGCTCTAAAATTTTTAGTAAAAGAATGATTAAATTTGGATTAATGCTACCACACCCTACTTTTTATGTACGTAAAAGGTGTTATGACGAATTTGGAGGGTATAAAACTAATTATCGTGTAGCTGCCGATTTTGAACTATTAACAAGGTTTATGAGTAAGGGAATTAAATCAATTAGATTACCTATTATCTCTGTGAAAATGCGAGAGGGAGGAATAAGCTCTAGTGGTTTGTTATGGCGGGTACATCAAAACTTTGAGATTGTTAGGGCTTGTAAAGAAAATGGCATTTATTCTAATATATTCTTCGTAATGCTAAAGCTTCCCTATAAGTTACTAACTCTTTCTACACGATGGTTTGTTAAGGCTCCATCATGAAAATATTAGTCACTGGTTCAAGTGGTTTTATTGGCAATATTCTCAGTCAATATCTCGAACATAAACACTCGATTATAAGGCACGGTAGACAAGGCGTTATTGCGTCTGCCGATAACCTATGTCGCGTTAATATCAATAATAATAGTAATTGGGAGCAATGTTTACAAAATGTAAACGCAATAGTACATCTTGCTGCTGTAGCTCATAATAAATCAAATGATCCTGACTACATTAATGAAGTGAATGTTAAAGGTACCATTAATCTTGCCCAGCAGGCCGTTAAGATGGGGGTGAAGCGCTTTGTTTTTATCAGTTCAATCGGAGTGTTGGGTAATGATACAAATAATGCTAAACCATTTGATGAGCATTCTAATGTATTGCCACACTCGGAATACGCACAATCGAAGCTTGATGCTGAAAATGCACTGCTGAAAATAGCTGAGGAAACAGATCTTGAAGTTATTATTATTCGTCCTGTATTAGTTTATGGAAAAGGTGCTCCAGGGAATTTCGATAAGCTTGCTAGTTTAGTAAATAAAGTACCTATATTGCCTTTTGCTTTATGTGATAATAAGCGGAGTTTTATTTCAGTAGATAATTTAGCTGATTTTATTTCTGTTTGTCTAGAACACCCTAAAGCTAAAAATGAAGTTTTTTGCATTTCAGATGGTGTTGATGTTTCTATAAAAGAATTTACTAACGAAATTGCTAAAGGTTTACATACCGGTCTATTACAAGTTCCAATACCAAATTATATCTTTAATTTGATAGGGAAAATTACCAGTAGAAAGGCTCAAATTGATCAATTAATTGGGGACCTACAGGTTAACACAAACAAGGCTAAAACATTGCTTGATTGGACACCCCCTTTTACTATGGCTGACACGCTTAGTCGGTTAACTAGGAAAATATAAATATTTATGAACCATACTTTTATTCGCACACTCGACTTTTTAATGGCTTTCTTTGGCTTAATCATTACCTTTCCTATTCTACTTGTTGTTACCATCATCGGTTATTTTGATACGGGCTCGCCTATATTTATTCAGCAACGGGTAGGTAAAAATAAAAAACCATTTAACCTGATTAAATTTAGGACTATGTCTGTTGGTACAAAATCAGTCGCCAGTCATCTCGCAAATACAGCTTCTATCACTAAATTAGGGGGATTTCTTCGTAAAACAAAAGTTGATGAATTGCCTCAACTCATCAATGTGTTAAAAGGTGAAATGAGTTTTGTTGGTCCTAGACCTAATTTGTTTAATCAAGAAGAATTAATACAAGAGCGTGATAGTCGTGGTGTCTATGAAGTATTACCAGGGATTACTGGGTTGGCGCAAGTGAATAACATTGATATGTCTACCCCTAAGCTATTAGCAGAAACAGATCTTAAAATGATTAAATCATTAACAATTAAAAATTATTTTAAATATATAATCCAAACAGCTACGGGTAGTGGCTCTGGTGATGCTGTCAGTTAATTCACCGATTTTATTAATTATTGCCTTGTATTTATGCAGGGCTTTTCTCTTTCTAGCTGAAGGACTGTAAACTTAAATGACTCTTTTATCTATCCCTCATGTTTATTAGTTTTTTGCTGATTTTGTGTTTATCTCTGTAGCTATTATTTATACTACATATTTGCAGTTGCTCTTTGGTGGCGCACGTTATTGGTACGTATTTCAGTATCTGAGAAAAAGTCGTAATAAAGAGCGCGCGCTTATTTATGGTACTGGGGAGTCTGGTCGCCAACTGTTTAATCTGTTGTGCCAAGGAGACTAATTGCACACTGTTGCTTTTATTGATGATGATAATAAGATTTTTACAAATGTTGTTAATGGTTTAACAGTTTATGAAAATAATTTATTCATCGGCTGACTTTACTGTTGAAGTATTATATGGCGCACTTTGAAGAGCTGTAAAATTGCAGTACAACGATTGAACAGTTGCGTGATGTTCCAATTGAAGAACTGCTTGGGCGGGATCCCCCGTCCTGCTAAATCTGAGATTTAGGTCCAAATATTAAAGATAAAGTGGTAATGGTTACAGGTGTGGAAGGCTCTATTGGTTCTGAGTTATATCGACAAACTCTAGTGAAAAAACCTAGCTCTCTCATTCTATTTGAGTTATCTGAATTTTCCTGTATCAAATAGAGAAAGAGCTTAGTAATTAGTAATTAAACTTACAAATATTGCCAGTATTATGTCTCTGTACAAAGACAAAACCTTCTTGAAATGGTGCTAAAACCTTTAAAGTACAAACGTTGTATCATGCGGCTGCCTATAAGCATGTTCCTATTGTTGAATATAATGAGGTTGAGGGCGGGGGGAGCGTAACAATGTTTTTGGTACCTATTACACTGCACTTGCAGCAATCGAAGCGAAAGTAGAGCATTTGTTTTGATCTCCACAGCAGTACGCCCAACTAATGTAATGGGCACAACTAAACGTATGGGTGAACTCTCGTTACATTTTTTAGCTACAGAAAAACACAATACCCGTTTTTTATGGTACGTTTTGGTAATGTATTAGGCTCTTTTTGTTCGGTTTTTCCACTCTTTAAGCGTCAAATTGCACAGTGAGATCATGTTACTATCACTCACACTGACATCACTCGTTTTTTAATGACCATTCCGGAAGCTGCATTCTGGTGATTCAGGCTGGGGCAATGGGCAAAGGTGGGGATGTTTTTGTTAGATATGGGCAAGACTTCCCATGTGTTTGTATTGTTGATTTAACGGCAAACTTAATCAAGATTTCTGGTTTGGAGGTTAAATCACAAGAGTACCCTCTTGGTGATATAAAAACTAAGTTTACTGCTTTACGCCCTGGCGGAAAGTTGTTTGAAGAGTTATTAATTGGTGATGATGTGAAGGGCTGTGAGCATGAGCGTATTATGCGCGTAAATGAGAGGTTTTTACCATACAGCGAATATAAATTGATTTTAGATAAATTAGATGCTGCTTGTCATTCGTTTGATCATGAAGCAATCAGGGGAATACTTTTATCTGTACCTGCAGGGTTCACCCAACAGATGGCATTGGTGATCTGGTTTGGAAGGCTAAGCAATAGGTGAGTTAAGTTTTTAATAAACGGAAAATCTGTCCGTGTCCGTGAGGTTCGAAGAGTAATTAACTTGAATTTTCCTATCTATTCTGTGGTGTTAATGTATTACGTCATTACAATAGTTCATAGATGGTAAAATGTGTATTTAAAAGTATTAAGGAATAAAATGAAGTATCTTGTAACAGGTGTAGCCGGTTTTATTGGATCATGTGTTGTGGAACGACTGACAGAGCAAGGACATAAAGTCATTGGGATCGATAATGTTAATGATTATTATGATACTAATTTAAAAAATTCTCGTTTAAAACGTGCTGAGCATAAAAACTTTAAATTTATAAAAAATGATTTAGCAGATAGAGCAGCTATGGCCACTTTATTTACTGAGCATCAGTTTGATCGTGTTATCCATCTAGCTGCACAAGCTGGTGTTCGCTACTCGATAGAGAACCCTATGGCTTATGCTGATTCTAATTTAATCGGTCACCTCAATATTTTAGAAGGTTGTCGAAATACTAAAGTTAAGCACTTGGTTTACGCCTCTTCAAGTTCGGTTTATGGCCTTAATAGTAAAGTGCCATTCTCAACATCTGATACAGTAGATCACCCTATATCGCTATATGCGGCCACTAAAAAGTCTAATGAGTTGATGGCTCACTCTTATTCTCATTTGTATGATATTCCAACGACTGGCTTGCGATTCTTTACTGTATATGGCCCATGGGGGCGTCCGGATATGGCTCCTTATATCTTTACTAAAAAGATATTATCAGGTGAAACTATCGATATTAATAATAATGGTGATATGTGGCGCGACTTTACTTACATCGATGATATTGTTGAAGGTGTAATTCGCATTGTTGATGTAATACCTACTCGAGATGATACTTGGAAAGTTGAAGATGGTTCACCTGCCTCAAGTTCCGCTCCATATAGTATTTATAATATTGGTCATGGTAGCCCAATCAATTTAATGAAATTTATTGAAGCGATTGAAACTGAGTTGGGTATTGAGGCTAAAAAGAATTTCCGTGGTATGCAAGCTGGTGATGTTTATCAAACTTATGCTGACACGCAAGATTTATTTGAAGTAACAGGTTATAAACCAAAAGTTGGTGTGGCTGAAGGCGTTGCTAAGTTAGTGAGTTGGTATAAAGATTTTTATAAGGTATAGGCTGAGTAAATGAAAATTGCAATTGCGGGTACGGGCTATGTTGGCCTATCAAATGCTGTTTTATTAGCGCAACACAATGAAGTAGTTGCAGTTGATATTATTGCTGACAAAGTAGCGTTAATTAACGCTAAAAAATCAACGGTGGTTGATGTTGAAATAGAAGATTATCTTGCAAATAAGGTGTTAAATATAAAAGCTACACTTGATAAAGTGGATGCTTATAAAAATGCTGAATTTGTCATTATCGCAACTCCTACCGATTATGATCCCGAAACAAATTTTTTTAATACTGATTCTGTTGAAGCAGTGATTAAAGACGTGTTGGAAATTAATCCACTAGCTGTGATGATTATAAAATCAACGGTACCCGTTGGTTTTACGAAGTCGGTCAGAGAAGAATTCGGTTGTGACAATATACTGTTTTCACCTGAATTTTTGCGTGAAGGTCGTGCGTTACACGACAATCTTTATCCATCACGCATTATTGTAGGTGAACAAAGTGAGCGAGCTAAAGTATTTGCAGGTTTATTAGTTGAAGGTGCAGTAAAAGAAAATATTGATATATTATTTACCGATTCAACTGAAGCAGAAGCCATTAAGCTATTTTCAAATACGTACCTTGCCATGCGAGTAGCATATTTTAATGAGTTAGACACTTATGCTGAGACTCACAGCCTAGATACTCGTCAAATTATTGAGGGAGTGGGCTTAGACCCGCGAATCGGTTCCCATTACAATAATCCATCTTTCGGATATGGGGGTTATTGTTTACCTAAAGATACTAAACAACTTAAAGCTAACTATGTGGATGTGCCTAACAGTTTAATTAGTGCGATTGTTGATGCTAACTCTACCCGTAAAGATTTTATCGCTGACTCTATAATTAGCAAGAACCCAAAAGTTGTTGGCATATATCGCCTCATAATGAAATCTGGCTCAGATAATTTCCGTGCTTCTTCAGTGCAAGGGATTATGAAAAGAATAAAAGCAAAGGGAATCGAAGTCGTTGTGTATGAGCCAGTTCTGGATGAAGCTGTGTTCTTCCACTCTAGGGTCATATCTGACCTGAGTGAATTTAAGTCTATCTCTGATGTTATTGTATCTAACCGTATGGTGGATGAGATTAATGATGTCGCCTACAAAGTATATACACGGGATTTGTTTGGTTCGGATTAGTAGTCAATTTTCTGGCAACCTCATTCGTGACTGGTTAAACTTACCTCTGGCGTTACTCATTCTGTTAATTTGCAATGTTTAATTCTTAGTTGTAATCGGAGGCGTTGCTACGTAGCTGCTAACTATTTTGACTACGGTTTTACACTTAAGCAGCTATCATCTATCAAACTTAGTAAGTGTTTGGTAAGTCTCACCTTAATATTTAACTGCTTATAAATGGTTATCATTTTTTCATAGAAGGGTGAACGATATCTTTGGTATTCGTGACAACACTCGGCTCCATGCCCCTTTGAACTGTGGGTTCAGTGTATTGATAAATCATTGGTTGTTGGTTATCTGGGGGGGTTATGTCTCAGTTCTGTTTCTATGTGTCGATTATCCTTGGAATCTAAGGAGAGCTTAATATTTTGTGCTATCATTCTTCCTCTATGCCCTATTAAATCAAAACTTGAGTTGTATTTGAAATGTTGAGCCTTTTTAGTTCGGAGCGGAAAATGGATTTTTTGCAAGTTTTCTTTTCTTTAGATCGCACCTATAAACGCCTTGTCAGTGTTGGAATTGATGCTGTCTGTTTAGCTTTTTCGTTTTGGCTAGCGGTAATGGTACGTACCGATACTACTGATTCTATTACTAATACTGGATATTGGTTTTTGATTGCACTTGTTAGCCCCATTAGTATTTTGGCTTTTACTAAATTAGGGCTGTATCGAGCAGTGCTTAGATATCTGAGTTTACAGGCTTTAACTGCTATATTTATTGGTGTTTTGATTTCGACAGTCAGCTTAGTGTTTATCTCCTACTTAGCAGATCTTGGTCTACCAAGAACTGTCCCTATTATATACGCAGCATTTGCTCTCGTGCTTATAGGTGGCTCAAGAGGAATCATACGCGCAGTTGTAGGCTCGGGTATGAAGAAGGAAGGTGAACCCGTCATTATTTATGGAGCGGGTGTAAGTGGTCGCCAACTGGTTACCGCACTTATGCAGAGTCATGAATACTACCCTTTTGCATTTGTCGATGATGACGACTCGACTCATGGAAGTGTTATACAGGGGGTCCATGTTCATTCACCTTCGATAATACGGAAATTGATTAAGCAAAAGCAAGCGACTAAAGTGCTGTTGGCTATACCCAGTGCTTCACGTCTACGTAGGAAAGAAATTTTATTGTCTTTAGAGCCTCTAGCTGTTCAAGTTCTAACATTACCTGCCATGGCGGATCTTGTTAGTGGGAATAAGCTCTACAGCGACATTAAAGAAGTTGAAATTGATGATCTCCTTGGGCGTGATGCTGTAGCTCCTAGACAAGATTTACTTGCTGACAATATCTTCGACAAAGTTGTTATGGTTACTGGGGCGGGTGGTTCCATCGGCTCTGAGCTATGTCGTCAAATTTTAAAACAGAAACCTAAGAAGCTAGTGTTATTCGAGTTATCTGAATTTGGTCTCTATTCCATCGAAAAAGAGCTATCAGCTAGTGCTAAGGAAAGTGGCTTAGAGGTAGAAATCTTACCTATGCTTGGCTCTGTACAACGTGAAAATCGTGTATTTGCTGTTATGGACTCTTTCAAGGTTCAAACTGTATACCATGCCGCAGCCTATAAACACGTGCCGTTAGTCGAGCATAATGTTGTAGAAGGAGTTCGTAACAACGTATTTGGCACCATGTATACTGCCAGAGCAGCTATTGCAGCCAAAGTAGAAACATTCGTATTGATTTCTACAGATAAGGCTGTGAGACCTACAAATGTCATGGGGACAACGAAACGCATGGCAGAGCTGTCTTTACAGGCTTTGTCGAAAGAGAATCACTCTACGCGCTTCTGTATGGTACGTTTTGGTAATGTTTTAGGCTCATCAGGCTCTGTTGTCCCATTGTTCAGAAAACAAATCGCCGCAGGTGGTCCAGTGACTGTTACTCATCCCGAAATAACTCGTTTCTTTATGACTATCCCTGAAGCTTCTCAGCTAGTGATTCAAGCTGGTGCAATGGGTAAAGGTGGGGACGTATTTGTCCTTGATATGGGCGAGTCGGTTAAGATTGTTGACTTAGCATCTAAGATGATCCGCTTAAGTGGCTTTGAAGTTAGAGATTCTATTAATCCGGCTGGGGATATCGAAATTGTGTTTACAGGGTTAAGGCCTGGTGAGAAGCTCTACGAAGAGCTCTTGATTGGTGATGATGTTACTGGTACGGATCATGAGCGGATCATGACTGCTAATGAAGCTTATCTTTCTTGGGAAGAGTTGGAACTCATTCTTAGTAAACTAGATATGGCATGTCATGAGTTTAACCATGAGTTGATTCGTGACATATTGCTCAAGTCACCAACAGGTTTCAATCCCACTGATGGTATTTGCGATCTAGTTTGGAAAGTTAAAAACGAGCAGAAAAATCAAGAAGTGAATAATGGCAAGGTTATTTCTTTAGTTTCTTAATCTATTATTCAATATTAACGGCTCCTTTGTATCATAAGGAGCCTTTTTTTTAAGTATGTGTTTGAAAAGGTTTGGTTTTATGAAAGTTGTTATTCCTGTCGCTGGGCTTGGTACTCGTATGCTACCCGCCACCAAAGCCATTCCGAAAGAGATGTTGCCTTTAGTCGATAAGCCTTTAATTCAATATATTGTCGACGAATGTGTAAAGGCTGGGGTTAAAGAGATAGTTTTAGTCACCCATGCTAGTAAAAATGCCATTGAGAACCATTTTGATACTTCTTATGAACTCGAGTCTACGCTTGAGAAGCGAGTCAAGCGCCAGTTACTGGAAGAAGTACAGGCTATCTGCCCAAAAGACGTAACCATAATGCATGTGCGTCAAGGTGAAGCTAAAGGGTTAGGGCATGCCGTCTTGTGTGCAAAACCATGCATAGGTAATAATCCTTTTGCTGTGGTTTTACCCGATGTTATTTTAGATGAATATACAGCCAACCAAAGCAGTGAGAATCTAGCGGCCATGATTGCTCGTTACAAAGCTACTTTGGCTAGTCAGATCATGGTTTCACCCGTTCCCGATGAAGACGTAAGTAAGTATGGTATCGCCGATTGTGATGGTGCTAGGCTTTGTGCTGGTGAGTCAACGGCTATCTCTAAAATGGTTGAGAAACCTTCACTAGATGAGACACCATCAAACCTAGCCGTTGTAGGTCGTTATGTCTTGTCTGAAAAAATCTGGGAGCTACTAGCAAGAACTCCGGCGGGTGCAGGGGATGAAATCCAACTTACGGATGCTATCGATATGTTGATAGAATCCGATACTGTAGAAGCGTTTCATATGACAGGTCAGGCCCATGATTGTGGTGATAAGCTTGGCTATATGACTGCGTTTGTAAAGTATGGTCTAAGAAATGAAAAATTAGGCACTGAGTTTAGAGTTCAGTTGGAGAAAATCTTAGCTAAGGATTCAGTTTAGTTTTGAGCTATAAATTTTAACTGAAAAATAAATTAAAGCCCGCTTCTATTTATTTAGAGCGGGCTTTTTGTTTTTGAGGGTTTAGAGCACCGTTAGTTTACTATCAGCCACAATATTTAGTTTCGAGTAAGCTGCTTCTAAGCTGGTCAGCTTCTATAATTCATATGTATTTCATGGGGGAGGTCACTTAAGATGTTGTAGAGCACTGGCACTGAGCTTTTGATGTGGTGATTCATCCTTGTCTTGGCTATACAGCCCTACATTAATGTTCTCAGTTTACACCCAAGCTTTCACATCGTTTAGAGCTAATAGCCTGGTATTGTCTTACTCTCTCTTGCTATAGCCCACGATAGCCCTCGTCTCTTCCCTCAATATCTTAGTTATTCCCACCCTGTATTAAACATCGTTTCTGCACTTCTTATTTCATTTTGATATAGATAAACGATTTTTATAACTTCTAATCCTTTTCTGGGCTGTTATTATCTTCTTAAGTTAAATACTTCTGGTTATCGGTAGACTATTTAGATAGTGGTCGTTAACTGGGTTTGATTAGGGTTTACGCGGAAGTCGATATGTCTACACATCTAACTCATCTTAAACAGCTTGAAGCTGAATCGATTCAAATTATGCGTGAAGTTGCCGCAGAGTTTGATAATCCTGTAATGCTTTACTCAGTCGGTAAGGACTCATCGGTATTACTGCACCTGGCGCGTAAAGCGTTTTATCCTGGCAAGATCCCGTTTCCTTTGATGCATGTGGATACGAACTGGAAGTTTAAGGAGATGATTGAGTTTAGGGATAAGATGGCAAAGAAGCATGGTTTCGAGCTGATTGTCCATAAGAACCCTAGAGGTATCGAGATGGGTGTAGGTCCGTTTACTCATGGTAGTGCCAAGCATACTGATATTATGAAAACTGAAGGCCTCAAGCAGGCGCTGGACATGCATGGATTCGATGCCGCTTTTGGTGGTGCTCGCCGTGATGAGGAAAAATCTCGCGCTAAAGAGCGTGTTTATTCCTTCCGTGACAGTAAGCACAGGTGGGATCCTAAGAATCAGCGTCCTGAGTTATGGAACATTTATAACGGTAAGGTCGACAAGGGCGAGAGTATTCGTGTTTTCCCACTGTCGAATTGGACTGAGCTGGATATTTGGCAGTACATCTACCTTGAAGGCATCGAAATTCCCTCGCTTTACCTAGCGAAAACACGTCCAGTTGTTGAACGTGACGGTACGTTAATCATGGTCGACGATGAGCGTATGCCTATCGAGGAAGGCGAAGTGGTTCAAGAGAAGATGGTTAGATTCAGAACCTTAGGTTGTTACCCCCTAACAGGTGCTGTGGAGTCTGAAGCCACTAGCTTACCTGAGATCATTCAAGAGATGTTGCTGTGTACTACCTCCGAGCGTCAGGGCCGAGTGATAGATAATGACTCCTCCGGCTCCATGGAAAAGAAGAAGATGGAAGGGTATTTCTAGCCGGAAGCTAGATATAAGTTGTAAGACGTAAGTTTTAAGCTGTAAGCACAAGTGTAGAGCTGAAAGTCTGAATATTCCAAATATGAGTCTTAAGTCAAATACAAGGAATGTATGATGAATTTTGAAAATTTAGATGTATGGAAACGCTCTGCGAGACTTTCTGCTGAGATTTATAAAGCAACAGCATCGTTAAAAGATTTTGGTTTTAGAGACCAATTGACTAGATCAGGACTTTCGGTGCCAAGTAATATTGCCGAAGGTATGAGCAGAGATAGCATTAAAGAACAGAAACGTTTTTTAGATATAGCTAGACCTTCGCTGTCTGAAGCTAGGACACAAATTTACATTGGCATCGATATTGGTTATCTCCCCAAGCAACAAGGCCATGAGTGGCTTGTTGAGACTAGAGAGTTATCGGCGATGATTAATAGTTTAAAAAACAAAATTATTTAAGGCAGAGTAATTTATAAGCAGAGTCAGTTCTAGTCAACCTCTTTACTTATGGCTTAAAACTGACCACTTATAACTTAATCAGATTTCCTTTGTCTTTGCTATGGAGTATGTATGACCACAAGTTCGAATTTAATTGCTTCAGACATTGAAGAGTATCTAAAAGTCCACGAAAACAAAGATATGCTGCGAGTGTTAACCTGTGGCAGTGTCGATGATGGCAAGTCTACCTTAATCGGTCGTTTGCTGTTTGATAGCAAGATGATCTTCGAAGATCAGATGGCTGCGATTGTTAAAGACTCAAAACGCTTCAATACTACCGATGAGTCTTTCGACTTAGCACTGCTAGTCGATGGATTACAGTCTGAGCGAGAGCAGGGCATTACCATAGATGTGGCCTATCGTTATTTCACTACTGAACAGCGTAAGTTTATCATCGCCGATACACCGGGTCATGAGCAGTATACGCGTAACATGGCTACGGGGGCCTCCACTTGTGATTTAGCGATTATATTGATCGATGCTCGTCACGGTGTTCAAGTGCAGACTCGACGTCATAGCTTTATCTGTTCTCAGTTAGGTATCAAGCATGTCATCATCGCCATCAATAAGATGGATGCGGTGGATTACGATCAAGGCGTTTACCAGAACATTAAGAAAGAATACCGTGAATTTGCTAAAAACCTGTCATTCTCAGATGTTAGGTTTGTGCCTATCTCTGCGCTGAAGGGCGATAACGTGGTTAACGAAAGCGCGAATATGACCTGGTATCCAGGGTCTACTTTACTCAAGTTGCTTAATACGGTTTCTGTCGAGCAAGATAAGAATGATTCTCTGCGTTTTCAGGTGCAATATGTTAACCGACCCAACCTAGATTTTAGAGGGTTTTGCGGAACTGTTGCTTCGGGTGAAGTCCGAGTGGGTGATACCATAGTAGCTTTGCCATCTAATAAAGAGACCCGTATTAAGTCAATCGTGACCTTTGATGGCGAGTTGCATAAAGCGTCCGCCGGTGAAGCGGTTACCTTGACTCTGGAAGATGAGATAGATGTGAGCCGCGGTGACATGTTAGTCCGTCCCCACGATAAGCCACATTCACTCAGTAACTTCGAAGCTGACGTGGTTTGGATGACGGAAGCGCCTCTATGTGTGGACCGTGAATATGCCATTAAAGTTGGTAGTAAATCTGTCTATGGATATGCCGATGCTATTAATTATCGAGTTGATGTTAATACACTAGAGCAGAAAACTGCACAGCAACTCGAATTAAATGAGATAGGTAATTGTAATTTTGCAGTAACTGCACCTATTCAATTTGATGCCTACGATGTAAATCGGGCGACGGGGGCTTTTATTATCATAGATCGCCTGACAAATGTGACAGTAGGTGCTGGGATGATCCGTAATCCTATCGAGGCACTTTCATCTAAGCAATCGCCTAAGCATAGCTATTCAGAGTTTGAATTAGAGATGAATGCCTTGGTCCGTAAGCATTTCCCACATTGGGAAACCAAGGATATTACTAAGGGATAAAGATCAGTGGTAAGTGAACAGTTTTAAGTTACAAGTAAAAAAGAGCTTAAATACTGTTCACTTTAGATTCACTGCCAGCAACTTATCGCTTAAAACTTACAGCTTATATCTTACCGCTTGTTGTTCATAGTATTAGGAATCTATGTCTCTAGATGCATATTTAACCATAGGAATATTTGTCGCGACTATTGCCGGGCTTATTCGTTATCAGAGCCGTCCAGCAGTGGTGTTCGGTGTGGCTCTGTTAGTCTTGGTCGGACTTAATCTAGTTTCTCGAGAGCAGTTACTGTCGAGTATGTCCAATCCGGGTTTGGTGACTCTGGTCCTATTGATCTTATGCTCCTTCGCCTTAGAGAAAACTCGCTTGCTCAGAGTGATTGCTTCCAAGGTGATAGTGAGCAGTTACAATTCAACCTGGATAAGACTGTTCGGAGTTACGGCATTAAGCTCGGCCATGCTTAATAACACGGCCGTGGTCGCGACCTTATTATCGCCAATTCGTAATAATCCACATCATGTTGCCAGTAAACTGTTATTGCCTCTTTCCTACGCCGCTATCTTAGGGGGAACACTCACCCTTATTGGCACTTCCACCAACTTGATAGTCAACAGCCTTTATATCGATGCCACAAGTAAGTCACTCAGTTTCTTTTCGTTTACTGCCGTAGGTATTATGTTGGTAGTAGGCTGCGGCCTGGTTTTAAGACTAGCTTCTCGTTGGCTGCCCAATATAGAACATAAAGAGACCTGTTCTAGGGGCTATTTTATCGATGCTAAAGTTATCGCTGGCTCAGAACTCATAGGTCGTTCGGTTGAAGATAATGGTCTTAGGCATCTTGAATCGCTATTTTTGGTCGAAGTCGTGCGGGACGGACGCTTGATAAGTCCAGTCACACCGACAGAAGTCTTGCTGCTTAATGACAGGCTCATCTTCAGTGGTGATATCACTAAGATGATGCAGTTGAGTCAATTTTCGGGTTTGGAGATGTTTGCCGAGAAAAATGGCCTACTGGACTCAAATTTAACAGAAGTGGTGATAAAGCAAGAAAGTGTATTAATAGATAAAACACTGAAAGGCTCAGGCTTTAGGGCATTGTTCGATGCTGCAGTTGTGGCGATTCGCCGCGACGGGGAAGAGATATCAGGCAAGCTGGGTGAGGTAGTCATTAAGGCGGGAGATTTTTTAATCCTAGCCGTAGGTGAAGACTTTAAAAGCCGCAGGAATATTAGTAAAAACTTTATTGTTATTAGTGGTGTTGAGCCAGAGGTTCGCATCAATGGTGCTAAGGCATGGCTTTCCATTGGCGGCTTTGTATTTACCATAGCACTTGCCGCAACAGGTGTAATAGAGATGCTGCAAGGTATGCTTCTCCTCCTAGGGGTACTTATCTTTAGTAAATGCCTCAATGTGAATGAAGTCGTGAGGCGTTTTCCCGTCGATATTTGGTTAATTGTCTCTACGGCCATCTTACTTTCACATGCATTAGTTAATACCGGCGTCGTTGATTTAGTGGCTCACTGGGTGAATAGCACAACGGATAAAGATCACCTCTATCTGGCTCTAATATTGGTTTATGTCGCGACTTGGTTGATGACTGAGCTTATTACCAATAATGCCGCTGCTGCGTTAATGTTTCCTATCGCCTACAGTATCGCTTTAGGTTTTGGCGTCGACATATTACCTTTTGTTATGACGGTGGCTTTTGCGGCGAGTGGTAGTTTCATCAGTCCTTATGGTTATCAGACTAACTTGATGGTGTATAACGCAGGAAATTATCGAATAATCGACTTTATAAAAGTAGGATTGCCGGTGAGTCTGACATACGGCGTCATAGTGCTAATGGCCGTACCTGTATTTTTCCCGTTTTAATGAAAGCCGTTGCGAGTTAAGGCTAGAGCTAAGAAAGTCTCGAGTTGCGAGTACAAGATTACATAAACAATAGAAAGTCATTGTTTAAATACGAAATTTATATTTTTAGCTCTTAGCATAAAAGATTCAAGGATTGTTAATGTCACCTTATAAGACAGTTGAAACTGAAGAAAAATCATCTGACATCGTTTGGCATCAGGCGAGTGTATCTCATATTGAGCGAGTAGAGAGTAATGGCCACCGCCCAGCTGTGCTGTGGTTTACTGGCCTGAGTGGCTCAGGAAAATCTACCCTGGCCAATGCGGTTGACAAAATGCTCCATGATATAGGCTGTAAAACCTACTTGCTCGATGGTGATAATGTTCGCCATGGATTAAACGGTGATCTTGGTTTTTCAGACCAAGACAGGATCGAGAATATTCGCCGCATAGGTGAGGTGTCTAAGCTATTTGTTGATGCCGGCCAGCTAGTTTCTACCGCCTTTATTTCACCTTTCCAGGCTGATAGAGAGCTGGTTAGAAATCAATTAAAGGCTGGGGAGTTTGTTGAGATTTTTATCGATACACCGATTTCAATATGTGAGCTAAGAGACCCAAAAGGTTTATATAAGAAAGCCCGCGCGGGGGAGATTAAGAACTTCACCGGCATTGATTCCGCCTATGAATTACCTGTGAGTGCAGAGATACACATTAAGACCGCTGAGCAGTCTGTCGAAGCATGTGCGAAGCAAGTGATAGACTATCTTAAAAGTTATGGTTATTTAAAAGCAGTTTCGAGCTAAGAAGAGGCTGATAAATATTACTAATCTGCAGTTAAAGTGTGTGACTGGCTTTCGTCGTGAGAATGTTTAATTCATCTAGGCTAAAGCACGCTCCTACTGAGAAATACAATAGAATCGAAAGGGTGTGAATGAACTACGATATCTTCAATGGTGATGCAGATGGCATCATCTCTCTATTGCAGCTTAGATTGGCGAACCCTATTGAGAGTGAGTTAGTGACAGGCGTTAAACGTGACATTCAGTTACTGGAGAAAGTGAATGTGAAGTCTGGAGATAGACTTACTGTACTCGATATATCTATGGAGAAGAATCGATACGCTCTGTTAGATGCTCTCGAGGTCGGTGCAAGTGTGTATTACGCCGATCATCATAGATGCGGTGATATACCTCAAGATCAACATTTGCAGGCCCATATAGATTTAGATGCCAATACTTGTACTGCATTGATAATTGATCAGCTTTTAGAGGGGCAATTCCATCTTTGGGCTATCACGGCAGCTTTCGGTGATAACCTTATTGCTAAAGCTGAACAATTAGCTGAAAAAGCTGGTTTGTCTAAGGACCAAGCTGAGCAGTTGAATGAGCTGGGCACCTTGATTAATTACAATGGCTACGGCAGTAAAACTCAAGACCTTCATTTTCATCCCGCAAATTTGTATCTAGCCTTGCTCAAGTATCCTAACCCTTTCGATGTGATAGCCGATTCTGATTCACCTTTCTATCAGCTTAAAAGCGCATATAGACAAGATATGGACAAGGCATTGGTTATAGAGCCTAGCCATCGAAGTGTTCCTTTATCTGTTTTTGAATTACCCAATAGCGCTTGGGCGAGACGTATTAGTGGTGTGTACGGTAATTATCTGGCTAACCAAGCGCCTGATTCTGCCCATGGGGTGTTAACCGATAATAATGATGGTACCTACACAGTATCTTTACGAGCACCATTAAACAATAAGCTGGGAGCTGGTGACATTTGTAGCCAATTCGATACCGGCGGTGGCAGGGCTGCTGCCGCAGGGATCAATGCATTAGCTAAGACCGAACTGGCTAGGTTTATTAAAACGGTAGAAGAGTTTTATACTTAAGCTGCCTTTCGGTCTGACTTAACCTGAAAACAGATCAAGTTAAGCTATAGTTTCTATTTGATGTTAACTTTCAGATGTAAGCTAAGTATGACAAGGTTTTATTTTAGTCGGTAGTCCAGGGTCTAGGCTGTTTATTAAGACTCCTGACGTGAGTAAGTATTTACTCGTTTTTTATGATAAACCTGTACTCTATTCAATATCTATCCTGATACGAGCCGGAATAACAGATATTTTACTGATCAGTAGAAGGCTATTCTGGTATTTTTTCGTGTCGTTCGTGTCGTTCGTGTCTTGTTGTAAGTCGCTGCTTAATGGAGATATTGTTGAATATGGCCATTAAGCTCTGCCTTATGGCTTTAGCTAAGCCTAAGCCTTTATCATAGCTGAAGATTTTCCACGTAGGTGGTGCCTTAGTTTTAGCTGATAACCTTTAGTGATAGGTTACCCCTGTTATGGACTCAGAGTCAGTGACTAACTCCAGTGCTACTTAATCCAGTGCTACTGAATCTAGCACCTATGCATTTGCCTATTACCTGTCTTACCCACTTAGATAAAAGTGGGTAATCACTCTCTATTGAAGAACCGCCATATAAGGTGTCACGGCTAAAGCGTGTGTCTATGGTGTGAAGGAGTAGGTCTATATCCCTCCTGGTTAACCTGGATCTTATTCGATATATTCCCTATCCGTTTCTCTATGGTATCAAAGGCGTCACAGGCTTGTTCCGGCCAGAATAATTGAGTCAGTTGCTTGTATTCTCGGCTCTCGTTGGCAGAGATATAGAAGCTATCATAGGTTCTCAGTTTAATGAGCAAGTCTTCGAATTTCTCGATTGTGTTTGATTGCCCTATGCCAAACAGGGGTAAATTATCTACATAGTCATAGCCATGGTTATAGTTATCACTTTTAATATGACCGGCTTGTGTCTCTGTTATTAAGGCTCTCGTTGAGGCTACTATTTCTGAGGCTTGGTCTTCTCTAATATTAGAGTAGGTGTAAAAAACTGTGGGTGTTTGATAGAGCAGGAAATCGATACACAAAGATGACTTATCTGTGATCAGTAGATCAACCTCATGAAAAATATTATAGATATCCTGCCAATGAGAAATATCTATGATATTGGCATAGCTATCAAGCTGTTGAGCCAGATGGGCTTGATTAGGATGAAAGCGGATCAAAAACAGCTGATTATTTTCTTGTAGCTGAGTAGAGAGAGACTGCCAGTCGAATATATCAATGGAACTCTTACTTGCTTCTTTGCTTTCCTCAGTATTTAGCCCTGTTTCTTTTTCAGCTGTTATCTCGGTGCTAAATGGGGGGGCTATCCAAGTCGGGCGGTAGAGGATCACTTGCTTATATTGGTGGTTAAATAATTGCGCAATAGACTGCTTTTTCTCAGGATACCGTCTGTAGTAGTCGGTCCTTGGATTTCCACTTCGATGGATTTGAGAAATGGGCAGTCTAAACGCCGATGAGAAGAGTGCATCCATCACTGGGCTGGGACTGAACATGATATCGGGTTTAATGTACGCTTGGTGATACTTTAAGGAATTGAAGAGCTTGGTTTTTAAGCTTGTTGCATGGTAAGTCACTGCTAGTGGACCTGAGGTGATATCGAATTGTATTTTATTGAGTGGCGAGCCATGCCAGAGGTTAACCTTGACGGCACCTTTGGCCAAGTATTGGCTAATGTCGCCTATGTAGCAGTTGTATAAGTAGTACTTGGCAGTTAAGCAGTGGAATATTCCTCCTATGCTTCTGCGATGATAGGCTTCAAAGCCATCAAGTCTGAGTTGCTTAACTAGCTTGTTGTCACCGCTTATCCATATGGCTCGAATAAAATCAGTCTCTTGCCAGTGTAGGTAGAGGTATTTGGCATTATCGGAAAACCTGCCCTGATAACTTCCCATTACGGCTTTAGTGGATCTTGGACATAGGCCCGAAATGTAATAGATGGCTTTTCTTAATAGTAAAAATATAACGGACTTCATCAGGCTTCTCCTATTCTTGTTGAGCTACGAGCTACGAGCTACGAGCTACGAGCTACGAGTTAGGATTTAAAATTTGTGTTTGTACTCGAAAGCACGCCAGAGCAGATGTAGATATTTTGTGGCTCTGGGATCTGCATCGAATTCGATCTCTAGCAATTGCCTTTCTTCCTCGGGAGCTGTACGGTCAAGGAGTAACTGCACCGGTCCTAATACTCCTAGTCGACGCAGCTCTTTTCCTGTGGCATATCTTGCTTCCGGCGAGTCACCAAAAAGATCTAGCCTGCCGGTTAACACATGATATAACTGGGGTAATCTGGCTATGATGGCTCCGGGAATATTCCATCTCCAAGCCTGAAACGTTAGCCCAAGATTATCGATAAAGGTGTCAGAGATAGTCGAGTGCTCAGCCTGTTTAATAAAGGCATTTCTGATGGATGAATATAACGACAAGAAGGGCCACAAGGGTAAACTCAATATCAGTATAATGAATAGCAGGCCTTTGGTTATAGAGCCTGTTTTATTATCTCCAGGTTTTGCTAGGCTCTCGTTTGCACCAATCAATGCTTGATCATTTATCTGAATAACTCCAGATATCTGCAGGTTGATCAGTAAGTTTTTACATAGAATGCTATTTCTTACTTCTAATTTCTCACCCACATAGGTATTGGGGAGAATGAGGCTATTTTCTAGAATCGACTCTTTATCAATCAGGCAGTTACTCCCGATCACTATGCATTCCTTCAGCTGCACATTATCTTCAATTCTACTATTTTCACCTATGATCCCCCAACCATCTTGTCGATTTAAGGGCCCGGTATGTGCTTTAGCACCAACATAAAAATCCTGTTGTGGGTTTGCCGATAGATAACTACGATCTGTAGGAGAGAGTGATGGAAGCTCATTCGTTGCTAGGCTTAAGTTTGCGTCCATGTAAGAGCGAAAGTTATCTAGCATAAAGCAGCGCCCATGTAGGACTAATGTCACTACGCTGGTGCTGTCAAAGTGTGGAGAAAAAGGCCAGTCTATATCGGCAATATAGGGCAGTGCTGCGGGAAGTAGCATCATGCCTGCATTTTGATTAGCCATCTTAGCTTGAACAAAGTCATCGGAAAAATCCATTGAGAAATCAATAAACTGGGAAATAGACGGTGAACGAAAAATATCGCCTCGTACCAGTAGATAGTTTTCATCATCTACAAGTGATAAGCGTTTTAAAATTAGGCCTGTCTCTTCCTGTGGCTTACTCAAGAAGTAGTCTATTTCCAGGCCCCATTTCTCACCACGACCTAAATACTGTTCAATCTCTTTAGCTTGAGAGGAGACGATTAGCTTTATTTGGCTAATACCTGATTTGACAATATCCTCTAAGGTATATTCGATCACAGCCTTATTCCCAATGGGAAGCAGGGCCGGGCAGTAATGGCTATTTAGAGGGGCTAATTCATCGCCAGTTCTATTTGCGAAAATAATGGCTTGCATCTGCTAGGCTCCCGGATAAAAGTCTGTGTTATTAGTTTCTTGACTACCATATTAGTGCTCTATTTTGGTTCGGGTTGTAGACCTTATTACCTCAGTGCTTTATGTGATTTAGTACTATTACTCATATGAATCATTTCGGTTATTAATAAGCTCCACGGGCCAAAATGACTGCGGGTATGGTTTTAATCAGTAGCCAGATATCGGTAATAAAAGATTGTTGATATATATAGTCAACATCCAGTTCAACCTGTTGCTCAAAGGGAATATCGGAGCGGCCACTGACTTGCCAGATACAGGTGATACCTGGCTTAATAGTTAATCGTCTCCTGTCGTGGAGACTATATTGTTTCACTTCAGATATCAGTGCCGGTCTTGGACCCACCAGTGACATGTCTCCGCAGATGACATTCCAAAGTTGAGGGAGTTCATCTATGGACATCTTTCTGATCAGCCTACCAACTAAGGTGATTCTGGGATCTTTTTTCATCTTAAACAGGACGCCTCCAGGCATCTCGTTGGTGGATTGCAGTCTGCTGAGACGCATTTCGGCATCTTGGTACATGGAGCGAAACTTCCACATGGTGAAGAGGGCATTATTTTTTCCCGCTCTTTGCTGACTAAAAAAAACCGGCCCTTTAGATTCCAGGCGTATGAGAACCGAGATGGTAAAAAACACAGGTAGTAACAAGATAATAAGTATGGTTGCGCCGAAGAGATCGACTCCCCGCTTCAATCTTGAGTTAAGTCTTAATTGCGCCAACCTTCGCTTACAGCGGCTTATTGCCAGTTTGTTCTGCACTTGATGGTTAGTTAAGTTAACTAGTTTGCCGTTTAATTGTGTTTCCTCAGGTTTTATTCTGAGCTCAGGTTCCCTCTGAAAGTCACGGGTTGAATAAGCTTGGTCACCCTGTGTTTTGATAGAATTAGCGCTTATCTGCTTATCCGTACAAACTTCGAGTAAAACACGATACAAGAAGAGTGGGTTGCCTAAAATATAACGCTTCCACATTCTTGCGGGTTCCTCTGTGAGTCGGCATATCCACTCCATACCTAGTTGCCTCACCCATAAGGGGGCTCGCTTGATGTTTCCTGAGTAAAAGTCGAATAATCCACCGACTCCTATCCCGACGCCAATTTTGAGTTTATCTCGATGGGCCTCAAGCCAGATCTCCTGTTGAGGAACTCCCATGGCCACCAGTAATACACTGGTTCCTGAGTCGTTTATTTGATTTATTACAGCCTGATTAAGCTGAGGCGTGGTTAAGAAACCATGGTGTGTTCCTGCTATCTGTAAATTAGGGTATTTTCTCTGGATATTTTCGGCGGTTTTATCGGCAACACCGGGTTCACCACCGAGAAGAAAAAGTGATAGTCTTTCATTTGATAGCCGTTCACATAATCTAGGAAACATGTCAGTGCCATTAAGGTTATCTTTAGGTGAGTAGCCCTTCCATTGACTCGCCAAGCGTATTCCTGAACCATCGGCAAACACCATATGGCAACTCGCTCGTAAACATCTGAGATAGCTAGGGTCTTTAGCACTTATGTTTAAACAATCGGCATTTACGAACGCATATTGCAGCATGTTTATGGGCTTATCTACCGAGAGGGGATTGAGTCTAGCTTGTTGGTGAGTTAATGCCTGCTGAACTATGTTTTCCAGCATGTCGTTCATGGTTAAATTATCTAGTTTAAGGCCTAGTAGGGGGATTTTAGCTAGGGAAGTATCTGATTTTTTAGTGATAAATACTTTAGTCAGTAAGATCCTTAATGCTGCCAATAAATAACTCTGAGGGTTTTTCTGTGCCTTGGACACTTCAGCCCCTTGGCTTTCGAAATTGAGGCCGACTCTTAGGTACATCTGTTTAAAGGTGAGTATTCCGGGTTTAAATTGCGATTGATATTTTTGAATTTTCTGAGTTTCATTTACCAGTGTCATACTGGTATTCGATCTGAAATCAAACTCAAACTCGCTACCTACCAGTGAGAGCTCTCCCTTCAGCAAGTTAAATAAGTGAGGCCAATGACAGCAAATACCTTCTCCTGTAAATTGATATAAGCCTATCGTTTGCCCGCTGGCACCATAGATGCTAACTCGTTCAATGGCAGCGCCATATCGATACCTGCGATAGAGATATTTTAGAATTAGCACTGGAGCGGCAGCAAGAATGAGTAATAAAGCCATTGATATATCGACCGCCCTAATGGCGTTGTCATAGATACTTTTGGCTTCAACTTGTGTCTCTGAGAGCATGATATCTGCCTTATTCTTTATGGCTTAGAATACTAGATATGAACGGAACTTGAGTCTTCATTACCTGCTTCAGCATTTATTGCGCAGTACTATCAATCAATACTTGGCTATTTATTAATCTATCTTGATTCATTATTAAATAATGCATAGCTCAGGCCATGTTTTAAAATGTATTTTTTCATTTTATTACATATGGTTAGTCTTATTTACTTCTTGTGGGGGAGTGACGCCTTGCAGTTTGCGTGGAGAGGTTGCAATGCGCAAAGCGCTTTGGAAATTGGTGATCTACTAGATGAATTATGAGATTAAAGATGATTTAACCCCATCTTTACCTATTCGATTTTTTTGAACATGGCCCATAAAATATTGGCCCATATTCTCAAAGACTTTATAGAGAGCCGAAGGTAGCAGCCAGAGCAGGTAAGCCGCAGTTAAGGTGACACATGTTCTACTGGTTTCATCCATTAATATCGATGGAGATATCCTCAAGGCGCGATGAATTAGCTTAATCGCATTCTTACCTTGACCACTTCGTATCGCTTGCCTCGCGAGATACCTGAGTTGGTAAGCCCTTGCATCTTGCTCATGTTGCCTTAATAGCTTTGGCGCGAATTGTTTCGCTTTATCGATCATCATTTCCCAAGAGGAGAGCTGTTGCATGATATTTGATGATACGCCTTGTTGGTTGAGCCGGTAAAAGGTAAGAGGAGCGGGGATCCCCTCCATCTTCCATTCAGTGGTCGCTACAATTCTGAGCCAACATTCAATGTCTTCAGATTGACGGAAGCGCTCATCGAAGTAACAGGTGTAATTTTCGTTATGGTTTAGTGCCTGAAAACGAATGTCGTTGAGTGCTTCACGACGGATAACAGGAGCCGAGCCATTGCCTACAGGATTGCGGCACAGTAAGTTAGCCGCAGTGATCCCTGTCAGCTGCGGCATCTGATAAAAGTGAATTAATCTGCCTCTATGATCCATAAAGCTGGAGCGAGAAAAGCTGATCCCAACTTTAGGTGATTGAGTTAAGTGTTCCACATGCATCTTGAGCTTAGCCGGATGCCACATATCATCAGAATTGAGAAAGGCGATATATCTGCCTATGGCATGACGAATACCTGTGTTTCTTGCTGCGGCCAAACCTTGATTCTCTGTATGATTAATGATGCTAATTCTGTGGTCATGTATTGAATGACATATCTCTAAGCTTCTGTCTGTAGAGCCGTCATTAACTAGGATCAGTTCGAAGTTGGTAAATGACTGCATCAATACAGAATTAATGGCACTCTTGACGAAATGCTGCACATTGTAGATAGGCATAATTACCGAAACTCTAGGCGTCATGGGGAAGCTCCGGTTCAAATTCTTTTGCGGTATTTTTATTTGTATCAAGTGTTTCTTTATTATTTGAACTACTGCAATTTTTGTTGGTGTGTATATTTGATTTTAAAAAGAAAGACTGCGCGTAGTAAGTGACAGTCAGTGTGGTGATCAGTTGAATGAGGAAGACACCTAAGGCCACTTCTTTTAGTCCCCATTGGCTGAAAAATCCAATAGTGAGGACTAATAACAAGGCGAAACCCAGATTGAATTTAAGGTCAACTCCTTGCATATCTAGATTGGTCAATAACTGACTAGCGGCTTCACTATAAGGTTTAATAAGAGCGCATAAGCTAAAAATAATAAATATGGGAAATGCTCCGGCATGGATCCAATGCTCGCCATAGACAAAAGGCAGGTAGGCAGATGCAAAAACAACTTGTAGCACTATTATCGGAACTGTGATTTTGAGGAGCTGCGAAAGGGAGTACCAGTAACGACTTTTAATTTCGCTTTTGGTGCTTATGTATCTATCGCCATCTTTATTAGTGTAGACATCAGGTTTAATATCACTCGAATATCCCTGCACAATAGCACTACAGAGCCCTAAGCTGGCTGTAACGGCAAAAAAGTAAACTCCTAGTGCTTCTAGTCCGAGAAAAAATCCCACAAGTAGGTAATCTAGGTTGTTTCTTAGGGCAATACTCAGATCATGTAAACTAATATGAGTCCCAAAATTAAATATCTCATTTGTTGGTTCTCGGCGCTCGGTGAGTTTGTGAGTGATCTTTTTTATCTCTTCTGAAACCCTCAAATTAGCGATGAGTCTTATGCTTATAGCGAGGTTTTTTATATCGTCTTGCCCTGTTTCGTCTTCAATTATTGGCAGGCAGGCTACCTGATGTGACACTTTTAGGGTTTCTATTCCTGAGTGTGTATTGATAGCGCTATTTGGGAAATAAAAGTGCTCGGCCGGAGGACGCTGGGAGTCTGAGCCATAAACTAAGGGGGTATGATACCTGTGGATCCCGACCCATATAAGGATCACTATTACCTTAGGTATGATAATGGCCCAGATCCCCAAACCGAGCAAAGCTAAACTGGCCGTGAGTACACCATTGGCTATGGTTTGCCACAGAAGGGCTCGACTGACTACAGGCAATTTGTTTCTTAGGTTAGAAGTCGCATGAAGCATGCCGAAGGGAGTTAATAAATAGCTTGTTGCCATGAGTATCATAGGCAAGATCAAGGTTTGATCCTGAAGGAATAATGCGAGAGGCCAGCTGAGTAAGCTCATGGCAACAAATGCAATAATCGCGGTGAACCAATTTATCTTATTCGCGATAGGCAGGGCTGTATGAAAGGTTTTATTATCCATTTTTAGCAGAGAAACTGAAGTGACGCGTCTGATCGGGGCACTGATGAGTTCGAAACATGTAAGTATGATGGCAACTTCACCGAAGACTTCAGGTGTAAGCAGACGAGCTAAGATGATGCTAGATGCAAACCTAATGACCCGTCCCAGCACTTGTGCCGAACCAAACGAGAAAAGACTCTTACTGAAGCCATTTCTGCTTTCCTGATGGGCATGGTCAAGTGTAGGCATCGAGTTATCCTCAATATAGAGATAAACTAAATCTAAATAGGTTTGTCTATGTAGATCTATACATAATCAATGCCAGCTGTAAGGTGTTCACGTAAGAGTTTGAAACTTAACTTTTATTTTGTCTTTTGGTTTGTCTCCCCTATCAGTCTGTAGTCGATAATATTTCGCTGTTTGCAAATATTTACTCGTTTGCGGACCAGGGCTGGCTGCTTTTGCAAAATGCAAAGCACAAAGCACAAAGCACAAAGCACAAAGCACATTAGGGGCCGTATCTGCTGAGATTGAATAGTTTATGTGTCGAGGCTTGTTTTTACTCCCGTTAAATGTTGCTCAGGAGAGCCAGGAGAGGCTTTGTTTGATGATATATGTTCCAGGATTGACCTATCTTTTTCTCTCATGAAGGGTACGCCCACCATAGTAGAGACAGGTTCTAGTATTCATTGACTCGGTGGAGCTTAGCTGACTTATTACTGTGTCGTTTTTGTTTGTACACAGGTTTCTATCTTCATTATCGAGCATGACTAAACTGACGACGGCTGCCAGGTTCAGCAAGAGAAATACAATGAGTCTCTTGAGTGTATCGCCATCTAATTCTTCCATAATTAGCTCCTCGATATTCTATTATTCTTAAGTGTTAACTCTTAATTTAATTTGCTCTCATTGCTTGTGTTTAATTTTTGTCTATCGCTATTGGCTACATATATGTTCGATTGCCGCCTCTCTATCTTCAAAAATAGTGAACACATGATGTAATCGTGTGAGCTCTATCAGGGCGCGTACGCCAGCCGAAGGTGATAGTAAAATCACTTCTCCTGAATGTTTCTGGGTGAGCTTGTGTGCCGAGACCAGAATAGACAGGCCGCTGGAGTCAATATATTCCACCTGATGCAGATCCATCACCAGCTTGGTACTGCCGGTTTCAATTTGACGTGAAATCGCGGCTCTGAGTGTGGGGGTCTGAGCCATAATCATCTCTTTAGGTAAGGTGACTAAGCATGCGTTTTCCAGTGCCAAGGGAGAGAATTTCATATCTAGCTCCTTTAAAAGAATCATCTTGTTTATGATGGATACTTAATAACTTAATAAAGCACAAGTCGGGCCAAGTATTAACCAATTGAATTTTCACTTAAAAGTTATCTTTGTGTCAGGATAGAAAACTAAATATCTTGTTCTTAGATGATTTGCTTTGCAATTTGCAAAGCTGGATACCTTTACTTTTCTATGGGCGAGATGGCTGTTTGATTTTATTTTGGGACCATAGATAAGGTGATTGTTTGAAAGGCTTGAAATTATGGGGCCTATGCTAGTCGAGATGCTTATCTGATAATCTTGCACTTAAAGCGCCACCAACAGATAGTGTGTTTTTTGTGGGCTCGATTATAGTCGGGAGGCTTGCTGAACATAGAGTGCTAAAGCCTTCCGACAAAAGAGAAGAGACTAGCTTCTCAATAGGCTCAACCTGAGGTGAGTGCCTGCAACTGATGCTTGAAACTTCATCTGATCCATCCAGTTCTGTATGATCCACAAGCCTCTTCCCGAGATAGAGAAGGGAGAGGGGCAATCTACCTGATCGTCTATGGGGGTGTAGGGTGAATTATCGAGCAGATCTATGGTGATGACCTCTTGATTGCAATGCAGAATCACCACGACCTCCTCCAGACGGCTATCAGTGTGCTCTAAGACGTTGGATAATGCCTCAAGAATGCAGGTTATGATTTTAAATCTCTGCTGGGTAAGCACGCTGTTTTGCTGCAAAAACAGCTCAAGCTCTGCACATAAGAGCTTACTGCTCCAGATTTTTTGAGATAGATTTAATTGCATGCTATTCATATTGCCTCCAACTAGCCTGGCTAACTTTTTCATATCAAATGTTCGGATTGAGATCATATTTCAAGGTTTTATAGATACAGCTGAGTCATGATTAATTTATATTGATAATTTATCCTTATATTATGTTGGGCTAGAATCTTGAAAAATTGGTTGGATAGTCATTTCATTCTCAGCAGGATACTGAGCTATGTCCATTTCTGATGTATCTAGGTTTGCGGTAGAAATTATCATCATTGATATATCATCCTGAGGTGAATTTTGCTGCCAGAGTTCGAGGGCGTGACTGAGATGGTGCAACAAATCCTCCGGTGATAATTGGTGTGCATCTGAGCAGGTCTTGACTAGCCTCTGTTGGCCAAATTGGCCAAAGTTGGGGTGTTGGCACTCATATAAACCGTCTGAATACAGCATCAGGTGTTGGTTACTACTTAAGAAGAAGGAGTTGTATTGATATTGAAATTGATTGTCGATTCCCAGGGGCAAACCTGAGTCCAGACTCATCATGGTCGCGCTATCGTTATCGAGTAAGATTGGCTGTGGGTGTCCCGCTATGGTCATTCTTACTTGGCCGCTGTCAGTATTGGCGATTCCCAGAATCAATGTGGCGAAGCGGCCGGCATTTTCAGGATCCTCAAAGTCTGCATTAAGCTCAGTCACAATTAATGCAGGATCTAAGCTGTCCCAGTGACAACTCTTACAGCTGAGCCTCTGGGCTAATGTAAAACTTTGCATCGAGGCTGCAATGCCGTGTCCGGTGACATCGAGCAGATAGAAACCTAAATGAGAGTCGTCGATACTAAAGCATTGGAATATGTCGCCTGCGAGATCTTGTGCCGGTTGAAACCTGGCTGCTAGGCTCCATTGATTGATAAGCTTGCTCGATGTCGGTAGCAATGATCCCTGTAGTCTGGCGGCGCTATCTAAATCTTTTTGAACCTGTGCTAAGTAAGCTTGCTCCTTGGATAGGGCGGTGTTGAGCGCTATGTTCTTATCGGTCAGGTGTTGTTGCATCTTAACTATGCGGGCCGCAGCTAGCAGCCTTACCTTCAATATACTAGGTATAAAGGGTTTGGTGAGAAAGTCATCGGCACCAGATTCAATGCCTTCTACCATGTGTTTTGCCTGATTGTTGGCGGTTAATAGAATGATATATGGCGGGATCTGTGTCTTTTTAAGTCGTTGGCATAACTGGGGACCCGTTAAACCTGGCATACGCCAGTCACTGATCACAATATCTGGCATCTGGCTTTGATATAACTCGATTGCTTCCTCGCCGCTGGCACAGCTAGTAACGTCCATTCCCATGTTCTGCAGTAGCTTGACAATAAAGTCGCGCTCGCTCTTAGTATCTTCAACCAGTAAGACTGAAAGTGTGTCTAATCGAAACGGGACTGCAGCTGTGGACATTCCATGTGTAGCACTTGAAGTCATAATCAGACTCATTAGCTTATATATGGTACCAAAATAAAGGCAATCTTTGTGCCATTGCCTAAGCTTATAATCCTATGCTGTTGTTAATATATAAAAAGTAATATTTGAGATGATGATTGCTCAATATCTGCAAAGGTAAAAATTGCAAAATGCAAAAGAGTCATACATATTTAATTAACGGCTTTAATTGTGGAAAAGGATGTTGTCGCCAAATTTTTTGATGTGGACTTTGATTCACTTATGATTAATCCGGTTGAAATTTGGCATAGGCTTTGCTCCAGTATCTAAGGTAGTTGCTGGTAAGGATATGCATAATGAAAATATCACAATGTCTCAACACGTATCTGTTCTACCCTATAGTCTTGTTTTTTTTGTGGTGTTTCACGACGCAAGCAGCTGATACAAAACACACAGTGACAGAGCTATCGACTCTCACTTTTGGTGTGGTGCCGCAACAAGCCGCCAGTATGCTCGCAAGAAAATGGTCTCCCTTACTGGCAGCCTTGTCGCAAAATGCAAATTATCAATTGCATTTTGCGACAGCCCCCGATATTCCCACCTTTGAGAAGCGCTTGGCCAAGGGGGAGTACGATATTGCTTATATGAATCCCTATCATTTTACTGTATTTAACGAATCCCCCGGTTATCAGGCTCTGGTAAAAGAGAAAGGTAAGAAAATAAAAGGGATTATTGTTGTTCAGAAAATATCGACAGCCCAGTCATTGTCAGATCTTAATGGGGAACTACTGGCCTTTCCGGCTCGTGCTGCGTTCGCCGCCAGCGTGTTGCCCAGAGCTAACTTGAAGATAAAAGGCATCGATAATCAAATTAAGTATGTTGGCTCACATGATTCTGTTTATCTAGCCGTAGCCCAAGGGTTAGTGGCTGGTGGAGGAGGGGTCAAGAGAACCTTTAAAACCATGGATAAAGAGGTTACCAGCCAGCTGCGAGTGCTCTGGGTCACCCCAGGATATACACCCCATGCAGTGGCTATTCATCCTAGAGTTTCTCTTGCTATCAAAGAAGAATTAACCGAAAAATTCACCCAACTTTCTTCGACTCAAGCAGGAGCTGCGTTACTGGAAGGACTTGGATTTAAGCCTTTCGAAGCCGCCACTAGTCGTGATTGGGATGATGTGAGAGCCTTAGGTCTAGGGGATTTTTCTAAGCCCCTAGAGAACAATGAAGAATAATCAAGGGTCCCTTATTGCTATTATTTAGTGATAAGAGGGAGGTTACTAATGACGTTTAGACTTAAAACGGTATTAGGCATAGCGTTAATTGAAGGCGTGCTTTTGATGCTACTGGTTTATACCAGTGTCGATTATCTCAAGAGCTCCAATCAAGCAGAAATAGAAAAACGTGCACGTTCAATAGTGCTGCTATTTGCTGCAGCGGCTAAAGATGCGGTGATCAGCACAGATGTCTCCACCTTGCAGGAGTTATCCAACGAGCTATTGGATAATACTCAGGTGTTATATGTGGAAATTTATGATCGTAATGACTTGCTCGTGAGAGCGGGTGAGCAAGTGCTTACCTCTGCCAGTGTTCAAAAGTTAACTGGGCTCGCATCGGGAGTGCTAGATAAACAAGACTCATTATCCCCCCATAAAGAGGCGCTATCTAAGGCGGGGGCCAGTTTTATCGGCATAGAGGATGGTGTGCTGGATGTGCAGGCCGATATTATTGAGTCAGGCTTTATGTTCGGTCGTGTCGAACTGGGGATCAGTACTAATGAGTTCGATCAATTCTTAGCCAGCGCTACCACACGGTTTAGCTCGATTGCTGGGTTAGAGATGTTGTTAGTGGCGCTTTTTTCTTGGTTATTGGGTAGTTACTTGACCAAGAATTTGAGTGAGTTGAAACGGGCATCTAAAAGAATACTCAAGGGAGAAACTGGGGTTCAGATCCCTGTGAATACCGATGATGAAATAGGCCAAACTACCCGGGCATTCAATCGTATGATTGAAAAAATTGAGATGAATACTCACGAGCTTGAAAGTGCCAACATTCGCCTCAGTACTATTTTAGAAGCCGCCGTGGATGGGTTTATCATCATAGATACCCAAGGACTCATAGTGCAGGTTAACCCAGCCGTGGGCCAACTTTTTGGTTATGACAACAATGACTTGATTGGCCATAATGTATCCATTTTTATGCCGAGTCATGAGCGACATATGCAGCATGATTTTCTGATGCGCTTTATTAACTCAAAAAGAGGGGTGCTACAAGGAAGAGGCAGGGAGCTGGTGGCACAACATAAGAATGGTAAGCTTTTTCCTATCGACCTGTCAGTCTCTAAGATGCTAATTGATGGCGACATCATGTTACTGGGCTTAGTGAAAGACTTAAGTGATATTAAACGTAAAGAGGCGGAGGCTAAACGGACCGAGTCTATTCTGCTCGCGACACTCGAGGCAAGCCAAGATGCGCTGATTACCATAGATATTACCGGACGTATTCAAGAATTTAATGAAGCGGCGAGTCATTTGTTTGGCCATAGCCGTGAGCAAGCTCTGGGTGAGATTCTAGAGGACCTGATATTTGTCGATATCGAGAAGAAGGCCTTCAAGGAAGGGCTGGAAACGTTCAGGAAAACCGGTTGTGGTCCAGCCATAAAGAAGAGCGTAGAACTCATGTCTATTAGGGCCGATGGGACCAACTTTCCGGTTGAAATGAAGATGATCCCGGTACAACTTGGCGATGAGATCTTACTCACCGCTTTTTTACATGATGTTTCAGAGCGTATGCAGTATGAGACTGAGTTAAAACAGGCTAAGAAACAGGCTGAACTTGGCAGTAAGGCTAAATCGAGATTCCTTGCCACCATGAGTCATGAAATCCGTTCTCCCTTGAATGCCGTCTTGGGTGGAGTAGAGCTAATGCTGGACTCTAAACTCAATAAAGATCAACGTATCTATGCGCATACCGCCAAAGAAGCCGGTACAGCTCTACTGAGCACTATCAACGATATTCTAGATTTTTCCAAGATAGAAGCGGGACAGATGGTATTGGAAAACATGAGTTTCTCCCCAGCCAAAATGGTGGCTCAGGTGATGCAAATTCTAGCGCCAAAAGCCAATGAAAAAGGCGTCAACTTAGCGACATTTATTAATCGAAATGTACCAGAACTGGTCAAGGGGGATGCCCAGAGATTGCGTCAGGTACTTCATAATCTTGTGGATAATGCGATTAAATTCTCCAGCGGTGGCTGTGTTTCTGTAGAGATGTGGATCCCGGACAGCCATCACCAAGAGGTTCAACTTCACTGCGCAGTCACAGATGAAGGCATAGGCATCAGCCTGCCAGCGCAGAAGAAACTGTTTAAAGAGTTTAGTCAGGTCCATGATCAACATAATACCAACTATAAAGGTACCGGGTTAGGCTTAGCCATTTGTTCCGAGTTAATCATCATGATGGGGGGGGAGATAGAGCTAAGTAGTCGTCTGGGCCATGGTAGTTGTTTCAGGTTCAATGTACGTTTACAACTAGAGGAGCAAAGAGGCACTTGCCTTACTCATATTCCAGCACATGCCAGAGTCTTACTGGTGCATCCCGATAAGACCTTTTCTCACTTGGTTAGGAAACAGTACAGTCAATATGGGGTGCAGACCGTCAATGTAAGCCAGGTGACGGATATTTTTAAAATCGAAGATGTGAAAGGCAGGTTTAATCTTATACTGATAGATGACACTAGTTTATCTCAGCTCAGCTTAAACTTATCGAATCAATTTAAGCGCGATTTCCTTTTTGAAGATGGCTTAATTGCCGCGCTGATGTCGGGCTTGAGTCCTGAAATGCCTGTGGTCTTGGCCGATATTGGCTTAGAGCAGGTGATCAATAAGCCCTTGAGTCGTGAGATGTTGTTAGGTCTACTCAGTGGTGCTAGCCCAGATGAATTAGATATCAGTGAGGTCGAGACTCTATTACCTGAGCTGACACTGAGGAATAAGCGTCTATTATTGGCCGAAGACAGCCCTTCAAATCGCGTCATAGCCGGGGCCATGTTAGCTAAATCAGGATTCGAAGTAGAATTCGCCCATAACGGCAAAGAGGCGGTTAAAATGTCAGCCGAACATGACTATGGCTTGATATTGATGGATATGCGCATGCCTGAAATGGATGGTGTTGAGGCAACCCGAGCAATATTACTCGCTCAGCCCGATACTGTGATATTAGCCATGACGGCCAATGTGTCGAAAGAGGATGTTGAATCTTGCCTCAATGCCGGGATGAAAGACTTTGTGGCGAAACCGGTTAATCAGGTTGAGCTAGTGAAGGCTATCAATAATTGGCTGCCTTGCTTGGAAGAGCTTGACCTGCAAAGTAAACAGAGTCTGTCAAAAGAGACTGTATTAAAAGAGACTGTATTAAAAGAGACTGTATTAAAAGAGATAAGTACTGACAAATCTTGTGAAGTGGGTGTTCAGGAATTAAGCTTGATTAAAGAGTCCACGATAGACGATATCATGAATGCGAAAACTGATAATCCACAAAAGATAGATAAACAAGCGGTCATAGGGGACAGATTATTCGATGAACTGGTTCTGTCTGATCTGGTCGATGCCCTTGGAAAAGAGTCTATGAAGGGCATGTTTAATGTTTATCTTCAAGAGACCTATGATCGTTTAAAAACATTGGAATCATTAAAGTTGTCGATGAACTTTAACGAGATTGATGATCAGGCTCATACCTTGAAAAGTAGCTCTGGTAGTTTTGGCGCTCAAGCCCTTTATGAAGTGGCTAAATGCCTGGAGAAAAGTGCCCGGGATAAAGATCAAAAAGAGGTTGAGTCTTACATGCTGGAAGTGCAAGAGATTGGAGAGCAGACCATAAAAGCCTTCAGGGAGCGTTTCGCTGCTTAATTTGGTAACTAGACAGTCGATCTTTGAAGTCTAATGTTAGATGTCTCATTTAGATGCATAGCTGCTTACTTAGGGTCCTGATTATCGATAGGAACATGGGTAAAACTTTAGGTAAATAAATAGGTAAAGAAAATATGGAAATTAAGCACTCATTTACCGTTTTACTCGTTGAAGACAGCATGTCTTTGGGGGCACTGTATACCGAGTATCTCCGCTCCGAAGGTGCCAAAGTCACCCATGTGAATCATGGGGAAGATGCGTTAACCGAATTGATGACTTGGCAGCCTGATTTACTGGTGCTGGATATTAAACTACCCGACATGTCAGGCATGGATATACTGCAAAAAGTTCAAGCTCAATATCCTGATACGACGGTTATCATGATCACCGCACATGGCACCATAGATCTGGCGGTCGAGTCGATGAAGTCTGGTGCATTCGATTTTATTATTAAGCCATTCGATGCTAAGCGTCTCTCTATCACGGTCCGTAATGCACTGAAACAGAGGCAGCTTGTGAATTTAGTCGCCAATTATGAGAACAGTTTACCTAAGGCCAACTATATGGGATTTATCGGTGAATCCCTTGCGATGCAGACCGTATATAAGACCATAGATTGTGTCGCCAATAGCAAGGCTTCGGCTTTTATCATCGGAGAAAGTGGCACAGGTAAAGAGGTCTGTGCTCAGGCTATTCATCATGCTGGTAATCGCCGTGATAAACCTTTTATTGCACTCAACTGTGCCTCAATTCCTAAAGATCTGATTGAGAGTGAGATTTTTGGTCACACCAAAGGTGCTTTTACCGGAGCCATAGCTAACCGAGATGGTGCAGCTACCCGTGCACATGGAGGAACACTTTTTTTAGATGAAGTATGTGAGATGGACCTTGAGCTCCAAAGTAAGTTTTTGCGTTTTATTCAAACGGGGATCTTTCAAAGAGTTGGTGGTACCAAGGAGGAGAAAGTCGATGTGCGTTTTGTCAGTGCGACTAACCGGATCCCTTGGGATGAGGTGAAATTGGGGAGATTTAGAGAAGATCTATTCTATCGATTACACGTGATCCCCATTGAGCTGCCCGCGTTAAGAGTGCGTGGAAAAGATGTGATGTTACTGGCTCAAAAATTCTTAAAAGAATATAACGCCGAGGAAGGTAAGCTGTTTAAAAGTTTCACTAGTGACGCGAAAAAAATATTACAGGCTTATCATTGGCCGGGAAATGTGCGTCAACTGCAAAATGTTATCAGACAGATGGTTGTACTTAATTCATCGGATGTAATTGACTGCGATATGTTACCCCGTCAATTGCTAGAATCTAAAAGGCCAAGTACTCAATCGGTGACACCCATAAGCCTTATTCCAACTGCAGATATTAGTAGACAAGAGGGATCTGGGCGTCAAAACGAATCGTCTGCCAAGCCGACTCATGTTAATGCATTTTCTGGTGATGAATATGGTCAGAGCAATGTGGGAGAGCGTATAGCTAACCAAGAGTTAGACACATTACTGACTCAGAGCCAAGATATTATTCCCTTGTGGTTATCAGAGAAACAAACCATAGAAGCGGCCATTGAGCACTGCAATGGTAATGTCCCCAAAGCGGCTGCTATGTTAGATATCAGTGCTTCGACTATTTATCGTAAGCGACAGAGTTGGGATGAGATGGAGAAAGAGAAAGAGGGAGTGAGTTCCTAACCATTAAAACTAAGCAGCTAGACAGTAAGAAAAATTGTCTAGCCGCTTTAAGGTATTACTTAAAAGCTTCTTTCCCAGCCTGCGTAAATAGTCGTGTCCCAATCATTTCCACCACTGGTGACATATTCGCTATAGCCTAAGGTGCCCCCGACTTTTAGCGTGCCTTCATAGAAGGGTCTGTGGTAGCTGGTATCGAACTGATACATGCGCTCATATTCACCTGGCGATACTGGGTTGCCACCTTCGGGATTAGGGGTGTCATTACCGTCAGTGTTGAGCCTTAACCAACGTAACTTATTGGTGATACTCTGGCCGCTGCCTAATTGTGTGATACCGCCAATAACCAGAGTCTCAGAGTCATTATCATAGGTGCTGCCCAGACTCTTGCCATAGTAGCGGTAACCATCTTTATAGAAGCCATGCTCATAGAGACAATTATAAATCTGTGGGTCGGTGCCACAAGAAACCTTAGTGTCGGCATATTCGATAAAAATACGTGTGTTGATATCGGCTAACACAAAGTCGATACCACCCATGTTTGCGGCGTTGATTAGCTTGTGTTTACCGTTATGATAATCTTCATGGGTACGTTCGTAGTAGATGCCATAGGGGATACCGAAGGCAGTGTCGGACCAGCGAAAATCATAGCCAGCTAACATATTTTCCTGACCATTTTCAAGATCAGCTTCATTTTCACCGCCGTTAAACAGGCCATCCCACCAGTCACCTAGGCTGTTACCATAACCTTCTCCGCCCCACTGCATGGCCCAGGAAAAACCGACTTCCAGTTTAGAAATTGGCCTGAGTGTACCGCGAGCCCCCCAATGTTTGGCTTCGGGTACATAACGATCACTCTCCATCTGGCTGAAGCCTGTGGTCAAGGTCCAGGGGCCTATCCAGTTTAGCCAAGGTGTTTCAAATGCTTGGCTGTTATTGCGGCTGAAGGTTACCCCAGGCATAGGTCTGGCATTGGTTGTTTGAAGAAGACCCGTATCCCAACCCGGTCCCCAGTACTTTTGCTGGGCGCCAGCGCTGACTATCCAGTTGCCTAACATAACGGCGACGAAACTATTATCTAAACGAGCACTGTTACCATCGATTGCATCGTGATGATAACTAGCAGAAACTCGGCCGCTGAACCAATCTTTGGTGACTTCGGCATTGATTGTCGTTTCACCTTTATCTCGATAGTCATTACCGAAGCCTAAAAAACGGGCATTATCTGTGGCTGCGGTTAGCTTAATTTCGCTATTAAAGGTTTGATGATCTTTGTTATAGGCGACGATGACACGGTCATAGGCACTGGCTTGCATTGGCGATAAATTGTTAACTTCGGCCTTATCCATATCCTGTTTCAATCCCGCCCACATCAAGGGGTAAGTCGTCACAGGCTGCAGAATAATACCGGTATCGGCTAGCAATTGAATATCGGCTCTTAGGGCAAGATTATCGGGTTCAACCCACCAGGCGGCTTGTGCCGATGCACATGTAAGAAATAGTAATCCAGATAATATTTTGAGTTTCATGGTGATCCCTTATGTCATTGACGGGGATTCTAAGTGATTTAAGTGTTTCATGACAGTATAGTGAAGAATATCAGTGGAAAATTTAATGATTGTATCGCAATGCTTTTACATCTGTATATTCAGTGTAACTTGTGATTTAAGCTTGTTTTACTCTTGTGAGTAAGATCTTATTAATTAAAGTATGCCACCCATAACAGGCATACTTTGATTTGGATTTAATAAGCCATGGGCCATGGAATGCGTTTTGGGCTTACTCTGTTATTGGCACTGACTTACTGTATTGGTCGATAAATTGCTGGTGGTAGGGCATCTGCGTTACCTGCTTATCAACCATTTGTTTAAGGCCCGCAAGAAATCGTTTTAGCTCGGTATCACTCATATTATCGACGATCTGATGATAGTGCTTTGGTATTATGCCTTGACCTAGCATTACCTGGGTCCAGGAATCGATTCTAAACAGCTCAGTTTCAGTCAGGCAGACACAGGCTGTGTCTTTAAACAGCTCGATTCGGTGAGATAAGGTCGCGGGGATCTCCATATTTTGGCAGTATCGCCAGAAAGCAGTGTCGTCTCTGCTGGTGGCTTTATAATGCAATATGATAAAATCCCGAATGCGCTCCATCTCCTCCTTGGTCTGTTTGTTATACTCGTTGATATTGGCATGGCTTATTGCATCATGTGGGAACAGCTTCATCAATCTGAGTATGGAAGACATGATCATGTGTAGGGCCGTTGACTCTACTGGCTCGACAAAACCGCTTGCAAGCCCAATGGCCACACAGTTTTTGTTCCAGCCTTTCAAGCGTCTGCCAGTTTTGTATTTGAATACTCTTGGCTCTGTAATTGCTGGGGATTCCAGATTGTTCATCAGACTCGCTATGGCATCCTTATCGGATATGAAGCGGCTGCAATAGACCAAACCATTTCCCACTCTATGTTGCAGAGGTATGCGCCATTGCCAGCCAGAGTCTCTGGCCATGGATTGTGTGTAAGGTCTGGGCTCAGCGGATTTCTCTGTCTGTACCGCGACTGCTGCATCACAGGGAAGCAGATGACTATAGCTTTCAAATCCGGTATTGAGTGCTCCCTCAATCAATCTGGCACTAAATCCGGTGCAGTCGATAAAGAGATCGCCTTTGATTAATTGGCCATCCTTGAGTGTGACTGAGGTAATGTGACCGTTTTGGGCATCAATGCTGACATCATCTATGATCCCTTCGATATGTTGTACACCATGTTTAATCGATAAATCATGTAAGTACTTGGCGTAGAGCCCCGCATCTATATGGTAAGCATAGTTAAGAGACGAGTCTTTAGAACTGAAGAATTTACCTGCTCGAGCGGCTTGGAGTTCGACACAGTAATCACCAAACTCGGCGGTTAATCCTTGTTGTTTTCCCTTAAGCCAAAAATGTTGAAACTCAGCTGCCCAGCACTCTTTTCCTGTTGTGCCAAAAGAGTGTATATAGTCATCACCTAGTGCACCCCAGTTGGTAAACTCTATGCCCAATTTAAATGTGCCTTGTACACTGCGCATAAAATCTTGTTCATCGATACCAAGTAATTGGTTAAATACGCGGATGGGAGGAATGGTGGCTTCACCCACTCCAATTCGGCCTATCTCTTCTGACTCGATGAGACAAATATCCAGATTTTTCCCCAGTAGTTTTGATAACGCTGCCGCGGTCATCCAGCCTGCTGAGCCGCCACCGGCAATCACGATTTTTTGCACTTTTTTATTTGAGTTAGTCATGCTATTCATCATCGCTCCTTGTATATGTTAACCCTGTTTAATTGCTTTTATAAGGTCACGGTTTGAGGGCAGTCCTTCGATATATTTTGCTTTGTTTTGGCTTACTTCACCGAAACACTGCCGGGCAAATTCTACCTTGTCGGACATCTTCGCCTTGCTTATATGTGTGTTAAACCCCATGCCGTACAATACGTATTGGTAGCTGGCAGATGGAAAAATCTCTTCATTTTGCATCAGATCATGACGATTCGGTGGCTGGTATTTCCACAGTGCAAGCTGCTCTTTTAAAGATGCCGTGATGGTCTGTTGATCTCGATTATCGTGCCAATATTGTGAATCTTGACGTTCGCTGATGACATAGTGGAGTTTGAGAAAGTCGATGACTCGTGACCAGCGATATCGAAAGCGTTCATTATAACGCTTCGCTGTGATCTCCATCTGCTCACGGTTTACGGGCAAGTGCTCACTGATCATGCTGGCTGACAATTCAATTAATGCCAGTGCCGAGGCCTCTAATGGTTCGATAAAGCCCGATGCCATTCCGACCGCAACACAGTTCCTATGCCAAAATTTTTCTCTATGACCTGGGGTAAAGCTGATTTTTCTTGGACTCAACTGCTCCGCTCGTTTTTGTCCTATGGACTTAGCGATATAAGTAATTAAATCGTCTTGAACCTGCTGGTCACAGGTATGGCTACTGGAGTAGGTATATCCAACGCCTCGTCTGGAGGGGAGTCCTATATCCCAAATCCAGCCACAAGTTTGAGCCGTAGATAGTGTTGTCGAGGCAATCTGTATATTGTCATCTTCGTAGGGGACGTGCAGTGCCATGGCGGTGTCATTAAACAGAATATGACGTTTTTCGATAAAGGGAATATTGAAATGTTTGCCTAACAATAAAGACGACATACCAGTACAGTCGATAAATAGGTCACCACTGATTTTGCCAGATTTTCTGGTACAGATCTGGGCAATATCGCCATTCTCGGCGGAGATGATATCAGTCATGTGATCCACAATATGCTTCACACCTAATTTTGCCGTGCAGTGTTGCATCAATAGTTTTGCAAACTTAGCTGCATCCAGATGGTAGCCGTAATTTGTTACTGCGGCATATTGCGGCGTTCCCAACTGCTTCGGGGCTCGTCCGGCATCGCAAATACTCGCCTGTACACAGGTGATATGGGCAAATGTGTCATCGGGGTGATATTCTTGCCAAGCGTGATGCAAGTTGGCTTGACCATAGCCTTGGGGGGCCATGAAAGGATGGTAATAGCTATCTGTGTGATGACCGTTTTTCCAAGCCACAAACTTGGATCCTTGTTTAAAAGAGGCATCACAACAAAGCATAAACTCAGATTCGCTGATGCCTATCTTTTCTAGAGTCGATCGCATTGAAGGCCAAGTACCTTCACCTACGCCGATTGAGCTGACTTCGGGGGATTCTATTAATGTGACATGAATAGAATCCCTAAGGTGAGAAATATGCTCGGCGGCAATGACTGCTGCAGTTAACCAGCCCGCTGCTCCACCACCAACAATAGTCACTTCTTTTATGGCATGCATCATAATTTCAGCCTACTTTTTGAGTATTTCTAAAAACGCTTTATCGAAGAAAACGCTTTTACAAAGACTCGACAAACTCAGGGAGATAATATGCCGCCGAATCAAATGACTCAGCGGCATCGGTTGACACTTTTTAAGCTCTTTTACACATTAATTAGAAAGTATAACGAGCACCTAAGCTGTAACGTGCTCCACCTTGCTCTAGGTTCCATAGCTGAGCACCACTGCGGGCATGAGAACGGAAGCCTTCACCGGTAATATTGATACCATCGAGTGAAACGTTGAAGTTCTCAAATACTTCATAAGAGATAGTGAGGTCAATCTGTTGATGTGCTTCTGTAAATACTGGATCTTGGCCATTAATGCCAGACAAGAACTCATCGCGCCAGTTATAGGCTATACGAGTTTGAAAACCAAAGTTCTCATACATTAACACCAAGTTAGCCGTATCACTCAAGCCAAACAGGGCAAATTGAGCTTCTCCTGGGTCCGCCGTAATATCATAACCTACATCGCCATTGACAGTAGTGTAGTTCGCCTGAGCACCAAAACCTGTATCGCCGAAGAAGTGCTGTACAGCAAGCTCAAAACCATTGATTTTGGCCTCTTGATTGTTGACTGGTGCACTGGTTTCAAAATCCATCAAGGGATCATCATTGTTGGCGATAGCCGTGTAGTTGTTTTCAAACCACTCGTTAGTCTGAGAGCCATAAGCGACCCCTAAGTCATTAGCCGCGACCATAGAAAACAGTGTGGTATCGGTTACCGACTCACCTAATGCTTCTAAGTCTGCAATAGCTTGAGCCGCTCGAGGGCCGTTACTGGGATCTCTTAAACCGTACTGATTCTTGACTTCAGGCTCATTACCGATGAAGTTGCTTACACGCTTCTCGTAGTATCCGATAGAGGCATAACTTGCATCATCGAAATACCATTCTGCTGAGACATCAAAGTTATCAGATTCGAAAGGAACGAGTGCAGGGTTACCACTCGACGCGCCACCAGGTAGAGAGCCTGCCAATATAGATGGTGCCGTAGGTCCACCTAGACCTATAACTGCCGCGCTTAAGTCATTGTATGATGGACGTGAAATTGTTTTACTATATGAAAAGCGTGCAACCACATCGTCAATGACTTCGATATCAAAATCTAAGTTAGGTAATAAATGACTGTAACTTGAATCAATTGAGACGGGATTACTGTCTGTGATAGCGCCTTGTTGAACTGAGAAGTCGTTGTTACTGTCCCAATGTACGGCAGTCGGTATTGCCGTATTAGAAGTCGAAGTGATGTCGGTTCTTTCATAACGAAGACCAATAACGACATTGTACGGCATATCACCTAAGTCACCGGACAGGTCGAGCTGCACATAAGCCGCATTGATATCTTCTTTAATCAAGCTATCGGTGGAGATGGCATCTATGCTACCAAAGTCAAAGCCATATTTATCAGCTGCCCATGCGCCCACTTCAGATGCGCTACCGGTAAAGCCCTGAGTCCAGCCTCCTGCAGTGCTGTAGTCATCAAATTCGTTGGCAAAATCAATCGGAGAGAGGTAACCGTCAGGTAGCTCACCAGGATTGGAAATACCCCAACCGCCCATCTCGGTCATGAGATCTCTCTGGACCGTATGACTCGACATGGAACGTGACTCGATACCAAAATCGATGCCGCCATTATCAAACTCGTATGAACCGTCCAGACGAATTTGGGTGATATCGGTCTCATGTGAGTACTCATCTCTATCTAACATAGATGTACCGACATCTCCCGCATCCAGGACACCATTAGTATTTAAGCCTGGGCGGGTCGAGTCATTAAAATCAACCTGCATTAATGGTAGTCCACCATTAAAAATACCAGTTTGACCTGCAACAACGTTGGCACCAAGGCCCACATTGATCCAGCTACCATATGCAGCGTTCGGGCTTCGCTTGGCTTTCGAGTCATGGACATCTAAGCTTAGCTTGAAGTCATCGGAGACGTCATAGCTCAAATTCAAGCCGATAGAGTTATTCTCATTAAGGGTGTTGCCTTCTTGCAGTGCTAAGCCTAAATCTCTAGGGTCCTGCCAACGTCTATCTTCACTATGAATAATCGGCGTTTTTACTGTCTCGTTATCGAAAGTGAAGTCGGTTTTAAACGAATCCATCCAGATAGATTGCTCAGCCCTGTGCTCTATGGTTTCTAGCTGAGAGTAAGTGTAATCTAAGGTCGCAGTAAAGGCATCAATAGGCCTAAACTGCAGGGTTAATTGCGCATTATCACGGGTGCGTTCTCTATCAGCTACTGTGTAGCGAATATCTGAGGGCAGGGCGTGAAGCTGACCCATTGCAGGTGGATTGTTGAGTACAATCTTATCGCCATCTTGAGCTGTGGTTGGGGTATTAGGTACTGTTCCATCCCAAGCTGAAGTACGCCAGTCAGAAACAAATGCTCCTACTGCTGCGTTGTGACGCACCTGATGACTGGCAGTCAATGAGATACCAAACATCTCACTATCATCAGTCCAGCTGAGGAGACCCGACAGCTCGGGTGTTATATCATCACCCACACGGTTGGTGGTGTCGTATAATGCCTTAGCACCTATACTGACTTTGAGTCCCGGATCGCTTAATGGCTTTCTGGTGATAATGTTAATGGTGCCGCCAATCCCACCTGACGCTATGTTGGCCTTACCTGTTTTGTATACTTCAACGGCGCTAACACTCTCAGATGCAAGGTTTGCAAAGTCAAATGCTCGGCTACTACCGTCGCCGGCACCAGGCATCGCACGGCCGTTTAGGGTTACCATGTTGTATTGTGGGCCGAAACCACGAATCGTGACCTGACTGCCTTCACCGTTATTGCGGTCTATAGACACACCTGTGATGCGTTGCAGAGATTCAGCTAAGTTAGAATCTGGGAACTTACCAATATCTTCAGCGGTAATGGCGTCAACAACACCGCTAGCACTTCTTTTCAGGTCAGTAGACTTGACTAAACTACCACGAATACCTGTTACAGCGATGACTTCAATTTCTTGTTCTTCGGCTGCATATACAGGCGTGAGTGCAGTGGCACTTATTGCAAGTGATAGGCTAGTAGCTAATGCTGTTTTCTTAAATTTTTTATGTTGCATATCCATCTTCCCCGGGAATTATTGAATCATAGTTATGATTATTAATTTAGTTTTATTAGGTTAATGTAAGCGCTTTCAAAACGGCTTAAAAAAAGAAGGAGTGGTTCGTAGTTCAAATTTGTAAGCGCTTACACAAGGCTAGGGTAATCGAAGTTAGTAGTCAACACTTGTGTTACTTTATTTTAACAAGGTGGTGGTTTTATATGGATACCTAATCTATGAGTCTGTTGTTTTATTGCCTTGATTCGGTGGTGCTGAGATTATGTGACTTGGATTTATTGTTGTTTTGTGGGGATACAGATGACTGGCTATAGGTAAACTATTTGGCTCAGCAAGCTAGCTTGATGCTAGAAAAGAGTCTTTCACAAGGGTCAAGGACGTTAGCACGGGTGGGGAGGCAAGTCAGGCTGTAGGAGCTGGTAAGTATTGGAGCGCGGCATGTAAAATACCGCTTGTGGAGTCGATTAAAGTGAGCTTATGGAATCTCTTAGTATCAATGCAGGGTTAAACATATTTTTAATCGATAACGATTTATTTTTATAGGTATTTCTTAAAACCCATCGAGCCGCCATATGTCCCATCTCTGCTATCGGGTAATTGATTGTTGAGAGTTTAGGATAGATATAATTGGCTAAAATTATATTATCGAAGCCCACAATGGAGACTTGGGAAGGTATCTCTACATTGAGCTGTCTGGCGGCATCCATGGCTCCTGCGGCCATCTCATCGTTAGCACATACAAGCGCGGTAAATGATCGCTCTGCTTTCATCAAGGCTTGAAATCCTCGGCTGCCACCTGTTTCCAAGTAATCTCCCTCATAAACCAGAGAGGGATCAAACTCTAAACCTGATTCGGCTAATGCCTGTTTGTAACCCGCTAACCGAGCTTGGGTATCGACCTTCCAGAAGGGGCCTGAAATATAGGCCAGCGCCGTGTGGCCCGATTCAATCATGGCCTTGGTTGCCAGGTAGCCACCTAACTGGTTATCTAAATAGATGCATGAGTCTTTAAGTTCTGCAATGTAGCGGTTAATGAGTACTATCGGTGTTGAGCCTTGACTCAACTCAATCAAATATTCATCTGAGACCGCCTCTACATGTAATATGAGCGCATCACAACGGCGATCGATTAAAAATTCGATACCCTCTTTTTCACTCTCTTCATCGCTGTGACCAGCTGCAATGATGACATGTTTCTTTGCGGTACGTAGCTCAGCTTCTATACCACTCATCATGGCACCATAGAAGGGACCGTGGAGTTCAGAAACCAGTACTCCGATACTATTAGAGCGACTAGAGGCGAGAGATTGTGCGATAGCGTTCGGCCTGTAATCGAGCTGCTTCATGGCATCGAGCACCTTGTTCTCGGTTTTTTCGCTCACCTTAGTATTTTTATTCATTACTCTGGAGACAGTGGCTAATGACACTCCAGCTAGCACAGAGACATCATAAATTGTTGCCATATTTTTACCTTGTTGTGCTTTCATGATTATTTGTTGCTATCTTATTCTTTACCTTGCTAATTTACCAAAGTTTTAGCAGATATTTATACCCGATCATTGAGGATTAATTATCAAATCTTCAAAAGTTAGTTAGCCTTGTGTTTATTTATTTACATTTTACCCTAGGGACTGGTTCAGTCTACGGTCATTGAGTGCATCACCTATAACCTGATTTTGTTTACAGCTAAGGGGATAAAACACCATTAATGCCGCACCGATAAACGCAAATATGGCTGGGATCCAACTCATGAGTAGTTGCATCGCGGGCAGAGATGCTTCTATGGTGGTTTTATCCATACCGCTATATCCGTAACTGGCTAGTACCACGAGTACCAGAGCTCCGGCAAATCCACCTCCTGTCTTTTGAACGAAGGTTCCCGCCGAGTAGATGAGTCCGGTAGCACGGCGACCATTCTTCCATTCTGAATAGTCGGCGGAGTCTCCCAACATGGTAAAAAATAGGGTTGGCATCATGGCTGCAAAGAATTCGGCGGCACAACCTAGAGTGAAAATTGCGGTTATATTGCCCTTAGGTACCCAGTAAAATCCGGCCGTTAACGAGCCACTGAGTAATAATGCTGTGATAAATAGATTACGTTTACCTAATTTTTTAGACAGATAGCCTGTCGATAATGCGCCTAAGATTGAAACCAGCAGCAGGGCGATAAAATATTTTCCGGCCATGAGTTCATCACCGATCTGATATTTAAAGTAGTAAGCGATAGCTCCGTATTTAATACCGTTAAACATCATAGTTAAAAAACCTATGCCTAACAGGATTAACCATGGCTTATTCGTCAGCAGATCGATCATATCACGTTGGGTTCGGCTGATATCATCCGAGGTGTTGTTGATTAATCGTTTGATTAAGGCCCACATGCCAGTCATTACTAGCACGAAAAATATTCCGCTAGGCAGATCCCTATAATAGAAAAACAGGGTCATCGCGAGTAATGGCATGATGATAAATGGCAGGTTCTTGAGCAGATCTTTAATCTCAGAGCCCAAATTATTGCTTGTATCAAGCGCCGGGGTCACTCTCTCCTTGGTGGTGGTAAAGGTGATCAACATTAAGACGATCAATAGACCAGCAAACAGATACATGGAGTATTGGTAACCTTTAGCATCGTCACCAGCGCCAAAATAGGCGACTAAATCAGGTAGAAAGCCCATCACTAACAGTCCACCACCGAATGCGCCGGCGAAACGAAACCCCGATAAACTGGTTCGTTCGGTGTCGCTGGCTGTCATTACGCCCATTAACGCGGAATAGGGGACATTATTGAGGGTATAAGCCAAGGTTAAACCTATATAAGTGACATAGGCATAGATCAATTTATTTTGTGGATTCAAATCTGGGGTCGTGAAACATAAGACCATAAATAGTGCCAGAAAAGGGGTGGACCATAAGATCCAGGGGCGGAACTTGCCCCATCGGGTAGATGTACGGTCGGCAACCATGCCCATAATTATGTCGGTGACACCATCGGATAAACGCACGACTAAAAATAGCATGGCCGCAGCCGCTGCGGTTAAACCAAATGTGTCAGTATAAAATACGGCTAAATAAGCCAAGGCGCCTCGCCAAACTAAGTTGGCGGCAGCATCGCCCATGGCATAACCCAATTTTTCTTTAATTAAGAGTTTACTCATTACTGGCTCCACTTATTATTATCTTTATCGGTTGCTGATGAGATCTCTATACGCTAAACCGCTGGATTTAATTGTTCGTTTTTGAGTTTCATAATCGACATAGACGATACCGAAACGCTTAAGATATCCCTCAGCCCATTCAAAATTGTCCATCAAGCTCCAGGCAAAGTATCCTCGAATGTCGACGCCTTGCTCTATGGCTAAATTAACGGCTCTGAGATGGTCTTGATAGTAATTGATCCTGTCTTTATCTCTTACTTCTCCATCTGTTAGCTTATCAGCCATGGCGGCGCCGTTCTCTGTGATATACACAGGCGGGAGTTTGTAGGTCATATTTAACGAGGTAAGCAGTTCCGTTAAGCCTCTGGGGTAGATCTCCCATCCTATGTCTGTATGTAAGGCCGTATCGTTAGGCACTTGTTCGAATATGTCTTGTTCATTAGCCTTATAGATCAGACGGGTGTAATAGTTTACACCGAGGAAATCTAATGGCTGGGAGATGATGTCTAAGTCGCCATCATGGATATCAGGCCTGACATCTATGGGGAGAGATTCCAGTAGGTCTGGATAAGCGCCATCCAGAATAGGTTTTATATACCATTGATTCATATAGTCATCGGCGTATTTGGTGGCAGCAAGATCCGCCGCATCTTCGCTGTTTGCATAGCAAGGGGTGAAATTGAGTACGATTCCGTTAAGTGAGTCGGGGCTATTTATCTGCAACACCTTCATCGCTAAGCCATGGGCTAACAGTAGATGGTGGGCTGCGGTTCTGCCGGCCTTTGCATTTGCAATACCCGGTGCATGAACACCCACTTCATAACCTAAATAAGCACTACAAAATGGCTCATTGAGCGTGGCGTAGGAGTAGACCCTGTTACCGAAAGCTGTGGATATTTTGTCGGCATAATCACGAAACAGATAGGCCGTTTCACGATTTAACCAGCCGCCGTTATCCTCTATGTATTGAGGGAGATCCCAGTGATAAAGGGTGACGAAAACTTTGATATTAAGCTGGTTTAATTTATCTAATAGCTTGATATAAAAATTTACGCCTTGCTCATTCAGGCTGGCGTCTCGATTCATCACTCGGCCCCAAGATATCGATAATCGGTAGGCGTCGACATTTAGACTATTGATAAGATCAATATCTTGCTCCCATAGATTGACATGGTCACAGGCGATTAACCCATCCGATTGATCGATAATGGTGCCTGTTTTTTTACAAAAAGTGTCCCAAATATTAGTCAGTCGGGAATCTGCACTTCCCTCAATTTGGAATGAAGCGGTTGCGACACCGTAAGTAAATTGGGTCGATAACATCGCAGAGTTCTTAGGTAATTGTATTTTCATCACAGTAATCAACATGTATTAAATTTAAGTAAGGCAGTAACTTGTACTGCCGCGTGTATTGGCAACCTTGATTGAAATCGCTTAGGTAATCGTTCAAAAAAATTGCAATTCGTTATAAGTATGTTATAAATGAAAGCGCTTACATCAACATAGAGGGTTGAGTGTTAAAAATCAATATATTTGTTTGATGCTGTTAACACTTGTATTCCTGTGTGCTGTAAAGCCCACAATATATTGAAGACACAATGCTCCTATCAGTAAATGACTAAATTAATCAGGGGATATGTATGGTTGCAATACCTTCAACATCGGAAAAAGAGACGGGCATAATAGGTGAGAGGAAAAATTATCATTTCTCGTTGACCTGTTTGACTTCGCTATTTTTTATCTGGGGTTTGATCACTAGCTTAAATGATATTTTAATCCCCTATCTTAAGGGGATGTTCGAACTCAGTTATACCCAAGCCATGTTGATACAATTTTGCTTCTTCGGCGCTTATTTTATCGTTTCCATACCTGCCGGGGTTTTGGTAAGCAAGATAGGCTATCAAAAAGGCATAGTGTTTGGATTGATTATTGCCGGAGTCGGGGCTTTGGCATTTTATCCGATAGCCACAACGGGTTCTTATTATGCTTTTTTAACTGCTTTGTTTGTCTTAGCGGCGGGCATCACCCTGTTACAGGTCTCGGCTAATCCCTATGTGAGTGTACTGGGAGAGTCCAAAACGGCTTCTTCCAGATTGACTATGACTCAGGCATTCAACTCTTTAGGGGCAACCTTAGCTCCGATTTTTGGTGGTTGGCTCATCTTATCTTCGATGTCCAAGAGTGAAGCTGTGGTTCAACATAGCCAAAATCAGGCTCTAGCGGTACAAACACCTTATCTTATATTGGCTACAGCGCTGTTTTTAATGGCGCTTATTTTTGCTTTATTAAAACTGCCCAAGGTCGAAAGTGGCCAGGAGCAAACGAGGACCAAGTCACCAGGTTCTCCCTGGCAGTCCAGGAATTTGGTATTAGGTGCTATTGCTATCTTCGTCTATGTTGGGGCTGAAGTTGGCATAGGCAGTTTACTGATAAATTTTGCTGCCATGGATAGTATTGCCGGACTCGAAGAGATTGAGGCGGCTAAATATGTGACTTACTACTGGGCAGGGGCCATGATTGGCCGCTTCATTGGCTCCTTAGTCATGCAGAAAATCTCGGCGGGTAAAGTTTTAGGTTTTAATGCCATCTGCGCTGGAGCACTTGTACTCGTCGCCACTTTCTCATCTGGGATGATAGCGCTGTGGGCCATCATCTTAGTGGGATTATGCAATTCAATTATGTTCCCTAGTATATTTACCTTAGCGCTCAGAGGCCTTAAACAGCATACCAGCCGAGGTTCTGGCATCTTGTGTCTTGCTATCGTAGGAGGTGCAATTATCCCCGTTTTACAAGGTGTCATCGCCGATTTGGCTGGGATTCAGATTTCATTCTTATTACCAGTACTCTGTTTTGCATATATTGCTTTTTATGGCTTGGTGGGGAGCCAGTTAATTAGCCGGGAAAATGTAGCAAGTTTATGTAGGTGATTCACTTGATGGCTGAGTATTTCTACCATGTTGGCAGCCTTAGAACCATAACCATAGCCATAACCATGTCATAGATGCTTAGTTTTTTGTTCGCAATAGAGGACTGGGAGCCGTCAATAATCCAGTTACTAGCGAACATGTGGCTGCAATTACGGCAGAGACAACTATGGTTGCGGCTATCGATAGGGTCTTTGGTTCAATAGTTGCAATGGTCGCAGAAGATTGATGAGGGGGAATAGACTGCATTATTTTCATTAAAATAGAAGAGACTCACTTTTACTGAGTTGCTTGTGCTGAAAAAAAGGAATTTTTTATTAACAGCTTTTGAGGTTGGAGCGAGAGCACATGGATTTATCCTTTGGGATAAAAGTGCTAATTTTTTTCTAATTGTGGGGGTATTATTCGATATCGCTTCCGAAAATCGGAATCTATAGCTAAAGATTGGACAATAGTGCATATGAATGTAGTACACTAAAGTGGTTATCTTTAAGTTGTGGATTTAGTAGCGTTTTTCCGATAATCCATTACAAAAATGTTACTAGGTTTATTAAATGTGTACTGGCATGGTTACTATATTTGAAAGAAAGGTGCGGGTGCCGGTTAAGTTTAAATATTCAATATTAAATATGAGTTGATAGTGGAGTAAGACAGATGTTGCGAATGGGCGTAGACCTTGGTGGAACCAAAATTGAAATTGTAGCTTTAGATGCTGATGGAAAAGAGCTATTTCGTAAACGTTTGCCGACTCCGCGCGTTTATGAGGCCACACTAGATACAATCGTGAGTCTAGTGGAGGAAGCCGAAACTAGTTTAGGCATGACGGGAAGTGTCGGTGTTGGGATCCCTGGGGTTATCTCGCCTTTTTCTGGCCTAGTCAAGAATGCAAATTCCACCTGGATTAATGGCAAGCCTCTGGACGTTGACCTGGGGCAGCGATTGAATCGTGAAGTCAGGGTCGCTAATGACGCTAACTGTTTCGCCGTCTCAGAAGCCGTTGACGGTGCTGGTGCTGGTGCCGGCAAAGGGGTGGTCTTTGGCGTCATCATAGGCACAGGCTGTGGCGGTGGTATTGCCATCAATGGTCGGGTACACAGTGGTGGCAATGGGATAGGTGGAGAGTGGGGTCATAATCCACTGCCATGGATGTCTCAAGAGGAGTTTAATTCCACTTCATGCTTCTGTGGTAATCACGATTGCATCGAGACCTTCATTTCTGGTACTGGCTTTGTGCGTGACTATAACCAGGCCGGAGGCAAGGTGACTAAAGGCTCAGAGATAATGGAGTTGGTCGATGCCGGTGATGCTCGAGCCCTAGCAACGTTTGAGCGCTACATCGACAGATTGGCCAGATCTCTGGCTCATGTGATTAACACACTCGATCCTGATGTGGTTGTGTTAGGAGGCGGCATGTCTAATATCGATGCCATCTATCCTAAACTACCCAAAATATTAGCCAAATACGTGGTGGGTGGTGAGTGTCGAACTCCTGTGGTGCAGAATCTTTATGGTTGTTCATCTGGAGTGCGAGGTGCCGCTTGGTTATGGTGATACTAGGCTTTGATAAAAATAGCCGATAACTTATGTTAGACTAGCCCGAAATTAGGTTAATCGGGCTGGCAACATGATGTTTTGGTTTAAAAAAGTAATTTCTCAACTCTTTATGCCAATCCCTTTGGTTGTTCTATTATTGCTATTTTGCATCCTGATGCTGAGAAACCGTAAACTGGTTCGCTCAGTATTGGCAGTTGCCATGGTTATTCTGGTTTTTCTGAGTAGCTCTGTGGGCAGCAATCTATTAACCGCTTCTCTCGAAAATCAATATAAAGTCAATAATAAGGCGATTAGTGCCGACTGTTTAGTCATGGTACTCGGAAGTGGTCATGATGATGCAGTTCCCGGGGGGGCTGTTCACAAGTTATCGACTACAGCTTTGGCTAGATTAACCGAAGGTGTACGTCAATATAAACTTGGCAAAGATTGTAAACTGATTGTCAGTGGCTGGGGGGGCAGTGCCTCTAAAACACCCCATGCTAAAATCATGGCCGAGGCCGCCTTACAGTTTGGGATCCCTAAAGAACGTATTATCACTTTCCCATTAGCTAAAGACACCATAGAAGAAGCCCAATATTTTAAATGGGATGTGGGTAACTATCCATTTAGACTCGTCACCTCAGCTAGCCATATGCCAAGATCTATGGCCATCTTTCATAGCCAAGGTTTACGTCCGCAAGCGGCACCTACAGACTTTATCACCAGACAAGGTTATTGGTGGCAGCTAGATGCAAATAACTTACTTTCATCTCAGCGTGCCATTCATGAATATGTAGGTAGGCTCTGGTTTAAGCTTAAATATAAAAGTGACTAGATAATAATATAAATTATTGGGTCACCGAGCCTCCAGATTAAAGCTAATAGATAAGCTAACAAAATAGTCTCGATGTACTTTTTGTGCCAAACAAGCAAGGCAATCCCCACAGCAGTAATGAGATTTTTAGGATGATTCTTGGATATTGAAGCCGTACAGATAAACTCAAATTTTAAACGTAATAGCAGAACCTTGACCTTAGTGGGCGCGATTATACTGATAATAGGTATAGGCTTGTTTCTGTCCTCTACAGCCATGTTTGCCCCTGGAATGCTCTGCTTCTCATTAGGGGTGATATCTTTGGTACTTGGGGTGTCCAAAATTCTCGAGCCTGAAGTTAGTCTAGAGCTTAATCATCAAGGGCTTAAGTATCACCATAGACGCGGCAGTATTGTCATTCATTGGGATAATATACAGAGAATAGATATTCCCCGTGGACTCGATGGTTTTGAGTCGATTGAATTACCTTACATAGGTATCAAGCTTAAAAAAATTAACCCAGTTTTGGATATTATACCCGGTCGACTGGCCACAGGCCTGTTAACCGAGCAGCGGCCACTCTTGATGTCTGCGGTCACCTTGGATGAAGACTTAATTGAGTTAGAAGCCTATATGAACTCTGAGTTTACTCCATTAGTGGTCAATGATGAACGCTATAAAGGTGTACAGGCTATGTTTGGACACAGATGTGAAATGTTAAGTAAAAACATGGGGTTTCATCTCTATATTCCTATAGATTGTCTAGACAGATCCGCAGACGAGTTTGTTAAACTGCTCAGAGAATACCTGTTAAAGGTAAGACAGAGTCTAGACTAGACTTGTCGCTGGAGATGGCGCCATAGTAAGGCGCCTGAAACCATATTTATTACAGATATGAATGAGTAACTAGATACCCGTTATTGCTTATTATCAATTAACTTGCAGCTCACCTTGCAGGTCTGATTTAGGCTCAGTGTGACACTCTTGATCTAATGGGACTGTGTTCAATAAGGCGACATCCTCTCTTACTCGCATACCGATAAACTGACCCCCTTCAAATATTTCCATAGACTCACAGGCTATTTCACCTTCAACTGTACCTGTACTGGTGATATTGAGTTTTTTACACTTAAGTTGACCCTTGAAATTGCCTGCGACTTTCAGCTCTTCGCAGTTAACTTCTCCGTCAAGATAACCATCAATTTCTATGGTGATTTTTCCTGTTGAGCTTACTTTTCCATACACTTCACCACCTATGAGTGCTTCTCCGGCAAAGTGACTCTCACCTGAGAGTTTAGTACCTTGAGCCACGAAGGTCAGTCCTGTGTTATTTTTCTTATTTCCGAACATAATGCTCTACAAATAGGTCATGAATAAGCTTATGTTAACCTTATATTAACAGTAAACAAACCACTAATATTTGGCACTCTGAAGTCATTTTTTTGGCTGTCGCTTATTTGTATAAAATAAAGTAATAGATCTCTTTATTGATTTGGAGACTGTAATTTGATGGCATTTGTAGGGCAGGGAGCAGCGCAGGCACCGCAGCCGGTGCATAGGTCTGTGTTTATTTCAGGTTTTGGAGCTTGGCCGATTGCTAATTTAAAGCTAATGGCACGCTCATCGCAGGCATCTTTACAGCTTTGGCACCAGACTCCTTCATACGCCAGGCAAGATTCCTGTACCACAGCCTTTAATTCCCAGGGGGCTTGCTCGGTATCGATAAATATTGGCTCGGGGCAAACCTGGGCGCACTTCTTACAGAAGGTACACTCGTCATCGGCAAAGCTAATCTCAGGAAAGCCACCATCACCACGGATAATAATCTGTGTCTCACAAACCTGGATACATTTATCACAGCGGGTACAGATATCGGTAAATTCGATATCTGTATTACTCCATGGTGGCCGAATAGCACTGGATTTTTTACGACTAAAGAGTCGACGTCTGCTCTGATTAATATTGCTCATTTGATACTGCTTAATAAAGTGAAATACTAAGGTCCTAGAACTCGCTTACATAAGGCTAGGACCTAGTCTATTGGCTTAAGTGAGTCTATTGACCATAACCGTTAGGATTACTCGATTGCCAGTGCCAGCTGCTACTGGCCATGTCTTCCAAGTTATGGGTCGCTTGCCAGTTTAATTCGCTCAGGGCCTTCTTCGGGTCCGCATAACAAGCAGCAATATCACCTAGACGGCGTGGAACAATTTGATAATTGATGGATTTACCGCAAGCTTTTTCGAATGCTTTGACCATGTCGATGACGCTGTAACCCTTTCCCGTGCCTAAATTATAGGTAACCAGTCCAGACTGTGTGTTGAGTTTATCTAACGCCTTCAGATGACCTATGGCCAAGTCGACCACATGTATATAGTCGCGAACTCCAGTGCCATCATGGGTGTCATAGTCGTCACCGAACACGCTGAGCTTCTCACGTTTCCCTACAGCCACCTGAGCGATAAATGGCATCAGGTTATTGGGGATATCATTAGGGTCTTCACCGATACGACCACTCTTATGGGCACCGACTGGGTTGAAATAGCGCAGTCTGGCAATGTTCCAGCTTGGGTCTGAATGATATAGATCTTGTAATATATGTTCGACCATCAACTTAGATTGACCATAAGGATTCGTCGCCCCAGTGGGGAAGTCTTCGGTGATAGGTAAGCTGGCAGGATCACCGTAAACCGTGGCCGAAGAGCTAAAGACTAGATTTTTGACATTATTAGCCGCCATGACTTCGCAAAGCACTAAAGTACCTGTGACATTGTTCTCATAGTAGCGTAATGGCTGGGCCACAGATTCACCAACGGCTTTGAGCCCAGCGAAATGAATCACTGATTGAATTTCGTGATCGCTGAACACCTTCTGCAGGAAGGCTTTATTGAGTACATCACCTTGATAAAATGTGACAGATTTTCCGGTGATCTCTTCTACTCTATGCAAGGCCTCGATACTAGAGTTAACTAAGTTGTCGACGATAACCACGTCTTGTCCTGCATTTAACAGCTCTACCACTGTATGGCTACCGATATAACCCGCGCCACCTGTGACTAATATGGTCATGACTGTTTTTCCTCGATGAATTCTGAGACTAATTTTGTTAGGTACTGTTTGAAATCTTGACCTATCTCTTTATGACGTAGGGCATGCTCTATGTTGGCTTGCATATATCCCAGCTTGTTGCCGCAATCGTGGCTCTTTCCCTTCATATAATAAGCATTTACCGTCTGCTTTTCCATCATCATGGCGATGGCATCTGTGAGCTGAATTTCATCACCTGCTCCCGCAGGGGTCTTGGCCAGTAATGACCAAATATCTGCGGGTAAGATGTAACGTCCAACGATGGCTAGGTTCGATGGAGCCTCTTCTATGCTTGGTTTCTCTACCAACTGAGCTAAAGGTGCTGAATCACCGGGTCTTAGTTTATTGCCATTGACGTCGGCAATGCCGTATTGATGGACTTGGTTGAAGGGTACGCCTTCAACCATGATCTGGCCGACATTGCTCTGGTTGAACAGGTTAACCATCTCTGCCAGATTATCTTTTCTCAGATCGCAGCTGGCTTCATCTACGATAACATCGGGCAAGAGCACGGCAAAGGGCTCATCTCCCACCACAGGCTTCGCGCATAAAATGGCATGGCCTAAACCTTTGGCCTGGGATTGTCTTACGCTGATCACAGTAACACCGGGGGGACAGATAGATTGCACCTCGGCTAATAGTTGGCGTTTTACTCGTTTCTCTAGTTGAGCTTCGAGCTCGAAACTGGTATCGAAATGATTCTCGATGGGATCTTTACTGGCATGGGTAACTAGGACAATTTCATTGATACCCGCGGCGATGGCTTCATTGACAACATATTGAATAAGCGGCTTATCGACGACGGGTAGCATCTCTTTTGGAATGGCCTTAGTCGCAGGAAGCATCCTTGTTCCTAGTCCCGCTACCGGGATCACAGCTTTACGTATTTGCGCTTGTTTCATCTCTTTCCTTAAGTTGCCCCATGCGGTCGCTAAACGAGTTCAAAGTACTGAGTTTAGTCGCCTATCACGAGTTTCGTGACGGATAATTACAGTATCATTGATCTATTTTAATAAACTGACCAGGAAAAGCCATGTTAATAGCCTACTTAGAAGTTAAAGTGATTCCGCGTGACAGTGTGTAAAGTTAATTATACGTTTTAATTCCTTTAATTATAGTTGCTTATTGAACATAACTTATGATTGTAACGAAATTATTACAAACTCGGTGCTAATTTAGACAAAGAATAAAGTGTGAGGGAGTTAACAAAAAAGCTCGATTGATCGACTATGGATAATGAAACCATAATGAGTAATATAAATGACATGAGTAAAAATACACAGTATAAGGCTCGCTCGCCGGATGCCGATGGCCACATAGATTACCCTCAACCAGAACACGATATCTGGCAAGCCTTGTATTCGAGACAGCTAGGAAATTTATCTGAATATGCCTGCAGCGAGTATCAGCAAGGTCTGAAGGATCTGGGTTTATCGGACAATATTATTCCACAGCTTAAGGATATCGATAAGGTATTGTTAGCTATGACGGGGTGGAAAACGGCTGCCGTACCAGCATTGATCTCTTTTGAGCGCTTCTTTGAGCTGCTGGCTAATAGAGAGTTTCCTGTTGCAACCTTTATCCGCAGTAAAGATGAATTTGATTATTTAAGAGAACCAGATATTTTTCATGAGGTTTTTGGTCATTGTCCCCTGCTAACTAATGAGTCGTTCGCCAAGTTTTCCCATGCCTACGGCAACTTGGGTCTGTCGGCCAGCAAGGAAGATAGAGTATTACTGGCTCGTTTGTACTGGTTCACCGTCGAGTTTGGCCTGATCCGTAATCCAGATAACTCCTTGTCTATCTATGGTGGTGGCATATTGAGCTCTCCTGGAGAAACCTTATATGCCATGGGACCTGAGCCACAAATTAGACCTTTTAATCTAGTCGATGTGCTAAGAACACCTTATCGCATCGATATCATGCAACCTGTCTATTACGCCGTAGATGGCTTATCGTTTCTCGATGAGATTGTTGAGATGGATATCATGGGAGCGGTAGCCGAAGCTAAAAGATTAGGTATGTTTGCCCCTCTTTATGAGTTGAAAACCAAAGCCGGCTAAGTAATAGCAGTTCCATTAAGTAAGTGTCACATTTGTCACTTAACTTAAGATGATTAAATAAAAAGGAAGAATAATGTCCAAGTTATCGGAAATGAAGTGTGAAGCGTGTCAGGCCGATGCGCCTAAAGTCTCAGACAGTGAACTTGCTGAGCTGATAAGAATGATCCCCGATTGGGGAGTTGAAGTACGCGATGGCGTGATGCAGTTAGAACGTGTCTACAAGTTCAAAAACTTTAAACTTGCCATGGTATTCACCAATGAACTTGCTGAATTGGCTGAGGAAGAGTTTCATCATCCGGGGATTTTGACCGAGTGGGGCAAGGTCACTGTGACCTGGTGGTCTCATTCTGTTAAGGGCCTGCACAAGAATGATTTCATCATGGCGGCGAAAACCGACCACTTGATAGGTTAACTTTAACACATATAATCAGCAGGTTAGATTACTAGCCTGCTGTTCTTTTCAACCTAGCCCCTAGGCCTGTAAACAAGACTTGCCACATTTATCATAACCTTCTAACGTATAAGAGCTTGATTGAGTGTTACTGAGCTTGGTTGGAATGCTAAATATATTCGGGCTTTTTACACTTAGTGCACGAAAACATCCCAAAAATAATACTACTAAAAAAGGGAAACTTGACAGTATGCGCCTCGAAGTATGTTGCATGGACCGGGTCGGTCTGGCCAAAGACATTTTGATGATTTTAGAAGGATACGGTATCAATCTTATTGCGATAGATGCCAGTAACCAAGGTTTCCTCTACCTCCAGTTCGCTGAAGTCAATTTTGATGTGCTCAGTGAGCTATTGCCCCTGATCAGAAAAGTGGAGGGGGTTCATGATGTCCGAACCGTGTCTTTTATGCCATCGGAGCAGGAGCATTACGCCTTAAAAACCTTGCTTAAGACATTGCCCGACTCAGTGTTTTCAATCGATGTGAAAGGTCGTGTGCGGATAGTTAATGAATCAGCACTCATGACAGTGGGCATGGCTGAACATGAGATCATAGATGAACCGCTCAATCATTGGGTTCAGGGGTTTAACTTTAGCCGTTGGCTCAGTGAGAGCTTAGTGCTGGCTCAGGCGACTCGAGTCAACATAGGGCAACATGAATATCTAGCCGAGATGCTGCCCATCTATCTGCCTGATGAGAGTGATAAGAGTATTCTTGCTGGTGCTGTCGTTTCGTTAAAATCACCTGCACGGGTGGGCAAACAGTTTAACGCATTACAGAGCCATACAGTGGGGTTTGAAAATGTGCTTGTGACCAGCGACAAGATGAAAGAGGTGCTGGTTCAGGCTCGTCGTATGGCTCAACTCGATGCGCCCTTGTTGATCACCGGGGAAACGGGAACGGGCAAAGAGCTGATGGCCAGAGCATGTCACGATGCCAGTATGCGCAGAGAGCATCCCTTTATCGCCATCAACTGTGCAGCTCTCCCTGACAGCGCTGCCGAAGAGGAGTTGTTTGGTTTTGTCAGTAACGGCATTGTGGTGAAGAGAGGCTTCTTCGAAGAGGGCAAGGGGGGCACTGTTTTTCTCGATGAGATTGCCGAGATGTCTAAATCGGCGCAGGTTAAGTTGTTGCGCCTACTCCAAGACGGAACGTTTAGACGATTAGGTGGCGACAATGAGGTGAGGGCCGATGTTAGGATCATCTGCTCGACTCAGAAGAATTTGGCTGAGTTGTGTCAGAGCGGTGAGTTTCGAGAAGATCTCTTTTATCGGATCCATGTGTTGAGTTTTCATATGCCATCATTGCGTGAGCGCAAGATAGATGTGATCCCACTTACCGAGATGTTCCTCGAGCACTATAGCCAACAGCTGTCCATTCCAATCAGACGTATTTCGGCCAAATGCCGGGAACACCTACTCAACTATGCGTGGCCGGGTAATGTCCGTCAGCTGAAGAATGCCATCTTCAGGGCCGTGTCTATGTGGGATGGCTCAGCCGAATTATCGGTGGATCATCTGAAATTACCTTCCTATGCGGAAGGATTCGGCTATTTTGACCATCAATTTGAGGGAAGCTTAGATCAGGCGATGAAACAGTTCGAATCCAGTCTGCTAAGGCGACTCTATCCGGCTTATCCAAGCACGCGTCAGCTGGCTAAGAAGCTAGGGGTTTCACACACTGCCATCGCCAATAAGCTCAGAGAGTATAAGATCAGCAAGCAAAAATAGAGGTAAAAGCTTATTACCAAGCAGTAACAAGTTTTTTATCATGATTGGGGGGGAAAGTGCCTATTTTAGCTGGAAATAGAAACTGTAATGATATCTTTACGGAATAGGGGCGTGTTGAGCCTCATGTGATTTAGGTCACGCTATTCCTATCTGGCTATGCTTAAGGTACTTATACAGTCATTATTACAATAGACATGATACTCAACTGAGTTAAGAACTTGGTTGGGTACAGATTTAGGATAGGAGCGGGTATGAAGTTAGCCAGTTATAACAATGGTCGTCGTGATGGCCAGTTGATGTTAGTGAGTAAAGATCTTTCTAAAACTGTGGCAGTGCCTGCCATTGCTCACACTATGCAGCAGCTAATTGATGCCTGGGAGCTGCTGCAACCACAACTGCAAGAGCTATATGAAGCGTTAAACGATGGACTGATCGATAATGCTGTCGCTTTCGATGAAGCCCAGTGCTTATCTCCTCTGCCCCGTGCTTTTCAATGGGCCGATGGCAGTGCTTATGTTAATCACGTCGAGCTGGTTCGTAAGGCTCGTGGCGCTGAGATGCCGGAGACATTCTGGACCAATCCTTTGGTCTATCAAGGCGGCTCTGATTGCTTTATCGCGCCTAAAGCCGATATTCCATTGGCGAGTGAAGAGTGGGGCATAGATTTTGAGTCCGAAATTGCCGTTATTACCGATGATGTACCCATGGGCGTGTCTGCTGATTCTGCTCAGAAGCACATCAAGCTGCTGATGTTAGTCAACGATGTGTCTCTGCGTAACTTGATCCCTGGCGAGCTGGCGAAGGGCTTCGGTTTCTTTCAGGCCAAGCCATCGAGTAGTTTCTCTCCTGTGGCGGTAACGCCAGATGAGCTTGGTGCTCGTTGGGAAGATTCGAAAGTGCATCTGCCACTGGTCACATATTTAAACAATGAGCTGTTCGGTCGGCCTAATGCTGGCGTCGACATGACATTCAACTTCAGCCAGTTGGTGTCACATGTTGCCATGACCAGACCTTTAGGCGCTGGTGCCATTATAGGTTCGGGTACCATCTCTAACTATGACCGCTCGGCAGGTTCTAGCTGTTTGGCCGAGACGCGCATGCTAGAAACCATTGCTCATGGTAAACCATCCACCTCTTTTATGAAGTTTGGCGATCGGGTGCGTATCGAGATGCTCGATGATAATGAGCAGACTATTTTCGGCTCAATCGATCAGCAAGTCGTCGAGTATAAAGGCTAATTTTAAAAATATGCGGTAGAAGGGGGCTAATTCAATTGGATTAGCCCCATTTTTTTAAATCTAGATTTTAAGCCCTGATTTTTAAGGATGTATGATGTTGAAACTATACGGATACTGGCGTTCGAGCGCCGCATATAGAGTCCGAATTGCCTTGAACCTTAAAGGACTCGATGCCGACTTGTTATCAGTGCACTTGGTGAAAGATGGCGGTGAGCAGCATAAGGCCGACTATGCAAAGCTAAATCCCCAGGAGTTAGTGCCGACCTTAGTCGATATAGATGACAGCGGCAATGAGTTGGTGTTGTCTCAATCAATGGCTATTCTCGAGTATCTGGAAGAGTGTTATCCACAGAGTGCTCTGCTTCCTAAAGACAGCCAATCTAAGGCACAAGTACGTTCTCTGGCATTATCTGTTGCTTGTGAAATTCACCCGCTCAACAATCTTAAGGTGCTGCAGTATTTGGCTGGCGAGCTTGGTATGACCGATGAAGCTAAATCTGGCTGGTATCATCACTGGATCCATGAGGGGTTTGGTGCATTGGAGCAACAACTCGAAAAGCATGCCGGACGTTTCTGCTTCGGTGATAGTGTGACGTTTGTGGATCTCTGTTTAATTCCACAGGTATATAACGCCCATCGCTTCAAGGTGGATTTGGCCCGCTATCCTCATATTTTACGTATCACTGAAAATTGTAATCAACTGGATGCATTTATCCAAGCCATGCCAGAGAATCAATTTGATGCCGTCTAACTTAGGCTAGCCTATTAGTGTGTAACATGATGAATTATTTAATCTAATTTATTTAAGAGTCAGATGGAACTGACTCTTAAATAAAATTATTAATTAGCGCTAGTCATCTCGAGTGAGTACTTCTAATAGTTCAATCTCGAAAGATAGAGCAGAATTAGCTGGGATCATTGAACCAATCTGACGCTCTCCATAGGCGAGATGAGCCGGGACAAAGAGCTTACGCTTACCGCCGACTTTCATCCCCATTAGGCCGATATCCCAGCCCTTGATCACTCGGCCCGTGCCTATCACACATTGAAATGCCTTACCCTTGTCGTAGGATGAGTCAAATTTAGTCCCATCTTGCAAAAAACCTTCATATTGGGTGGTGATCAAGGCGCCTTTGACCAGCTCTTTTCCGTCACCAATTTTTATGTCTGTTACTTGTAATTCACTATTCATCAGTTCGTCTCGGTTAATACCAATCGGTATAAGTACTTCATCCTGGCTATGTTACGGTGAGCTTATACCAATAGGTATTATCACGCCTATAAATTTAGACTAAGCATCACCTGTTTTTCATCAAGAAATCGACGAAGGCTCTGTCTGCCTGACTAATAGGGCGTTGTTTCTTCCAGGCAATATGCAGATCGAGAAATACCTGAGGCTGAAAGGGCTTCGCCAGAATGTCATCCTTGTCGTTGATCACCATCTCTAGCACGCTGGTGATAGCAAATCCTTGTGTGACTACCTGCTTAATGAGGTTTATAAGGTTAGTTTCGAAGGCAATATTGGCTTTGGCTCCCAATGATTTAGCTTGGGCTAATAGCCATTCCCGGTGAAAGTAGCCAGGTTTAAACATCACCAGATCATGTTCGAAGAAGGCCTCTAAGCTGATACTTTGCTGTTCTGCCAGGGGATGCTCAGGCCCTATGGCGACCACCATCTGCTCCCTTAGCAACAGGTGGCTTTCAAATTCAGGGCTAAGATCTTGGGCTGTGATGATGGCGATATCTACCTCTTCACGGGCAAGCATCTTGAGCGAGTCCCGGGTTCCACCTTCGAACAGAGACAGTTTTAAATCTGGATATTGATGGCGAAATGCCATCAGACGGGAGGGGAGGTAGAAGGAGCCAAGCATACCTGGCACGCCGATCCTGACCTCTCCCTTAGTCAAGTTTGCCATTGATTTGATGTGGGCCTCAGCTTGTTTCAGCTGCTTGATGATCAATAGGGCATGTTGGTGCAGTGCTTTACCTTCTGCGGTGAGACTGAGCTGTTTGTTACCTCCCTTTCCAGATCTTGCCCTGTTCACCAAAGTGACGCCTAAGGAGCTCTCAAGGCGTTTGATACTTTGGCTTAAGGCAGGCTGGGCCATATTCAGGCTCTGCGCCGCCTTAGTGAAGCTGGCTGTTTTAGCCAGGGCATCAAGGTGTTTAAGTTGACGTATATCCATAATAAAAATCAATGACTTTGATTGTTTTAATATATTATTGTCATGTTAACCTCGGTGCTAACCTATGTCTATGGAGTTCGATCATCGACAGGTATGGCCTATGTGTTTAACTGATAACAGCAATAATAAAAATAAAGAGATAAGGCTTATCTGGGGGTTGTCTATTGCCTCGGTTGTTGTCTATATCAATCTTTATTTAGTCCAAGGTATCTTGCCCTTGATTGCCGAGACGTTCGATGTCGATATCAGTCACTCGACCTTATTACTCTCGGTCACCAGCTTTGCCATGGCATTTTCACTGCTATTTTATGCTTGGTTATCCGACAGGGTCGGGCGTAAGCCGCCATTAATGATTAGCTTATATCTGCTGTTGTTGACCGATGTTCTGATGATTTTTGTGGCAGACTTTTCAGTTCTCGTATGCTTACGTTTGTTGCAGGGAGTCTTGATAGCGGCCGTTCCCGCTATTGCCATGGCCTACTTTAAGGACGAGCTGAGTCAAGCGTCAATGCTAAAGGCGGGGGGAGTTTATATCGCAGCGAATAGTATCGGTGGGATCTCAGGACGTCTAATAGGTGGCGCCCTGTCATTACACTTGCACTGGCAGCAGGTGATTATGGTTATTTTAGCTATCTCGATAGTCGGTGTGGTCATGGTGCATTATCTGCTGCCTAGGACTCAGTTCAAAAAACCAGACAGGCCCAGAGTGAGACAAAGGGTATTCAGAGCTAAAGATCTTAATGGCTTTCTGGTCCATCTGCGTGATGCCAAACTCAGGCAAATTTATCTGGTTGGCGGCCTGGCCTTTTTAGTCATGGTGAATCAATTCAGTTTCATTCAACTTCATCTTATGTCGGCGCCGTTTAGTTTGGGCCGTTTCGAGGTGACCCTTATTTTCCTCTGTTATCTGAGCGGTACCTGGGCGTCTTATCATTCCAGTCATTTGATTAAGCGTTTCGGACGCAGGACTCTGTTTCGATTATCTCTGTTGCTGATGTTTTTGGGGTCCTTGTTGACCTTGGTCGATACAGGCGTGTTTATCTGTTTAGGTTTCTTGGTGACTGCATTCGGATTTTTCCTTATCCACAGTGGCTGTAATGCCTGGGTAACCCACAGGGCAAAGTGTCACAGAGCCAAGGCTACATCGTTGTATTTATGTAGTTATTACCTGGGAGCCGCCTTGGGCGGACCCTTGTTGATGCCATTTTGGCATCATTGGGGGTGGGGAGGCGTGGTGCTAGGCTCAAGTTTGATCATGGCGCTCTTGAGCCTGGTTTTATTGAGATTAACTAACAACGAATCTATGACAGTGCCAGCTCATGCTAGCAGTAGCTGATTTGCCAAGTTCGTTATCGTGATGGCTCAACTTGCTTGCCTGCAAAGGGCCAAATTTTTGCCTTAAAGTGTCCATGGTAGAAAATAATCGCGGCAGTGAAGCTAATTGATGCACCCAAAAATAGCGCCCATCTAACATCAAACATGGATACCAGACCGCCTATCAAGGCTGCCAGCAAGTTACCTAAGCAGAAAATGGTCACTAGCATGCCCATCAACTTGCCTTGAGCCCGGTTCTCGTAGGAATGAGAAAGGTAAGAGGGGAGAAAGCCGTTGTAAATGGCGATACCGGCCCCCATTAAGGCAAATGTGATCAAATAGCCTTGATCGATAAAGAAGGGTAATGCGCCAAGAGCTGAGCCGAAAAGGATTATTCCTAATAGGCTTGCATGAGGATGATCTAGTCTTCTTTGTATGATGGGATTGATAAATACACTCGTTAAGATCATACATGTAGTTAGAAATACGGTTGCCCAACTGATATCGATAGGCTGATAGCCAAACTCTCTCACCAAGTGCAAGGGATAATACTCATAGTATAGATTGACGCCCATGGTCAAAAACAGATAGAGCAGGAAGAAGCGTCTCAGATCTGGTTGAGCTAGTAGAGAAAGACTTGATCCTGTCTCGGCATGTTTGTCGGGTTTATTTAAGCTCTTAGGTAGCAAGATATGACTCATTAGCGCACAGGTAAGGCACGCGAGTGCTGCTACCCAGAAAACCATATCTATGCCAGCCATAACCAGGTAGCCCCCAGCTAAGGGACCGAGTAGATACCCGCCATACCCCATAGAGCTTATAAGAGAAAAGCTACGCGTCTTGTCTATTATGGGATGAAGATCGGCTGCAATCGCACGGGCGATTGAGATATTGCCTTCACATAATCCAGTCAGTAAACGCGAGATGCAGAAGAGTAAAAAGTTTTCAGAAGCGGCGGAAAAAGCCGTTAAGCTATAGCCGAAGGCACTGCCTAACAGGGTTAGACTTAAGATTTTTTTACGGCCGTAATTATCAGATATTGCGCCAATAATGCTACTACCTATGATAATTCCCAGCGGGTAAATCCCTAATACTATGCCTAACAGCAATTCTGAAGGTAGATTTAAGAATTGAGTTAGCGGTGAGGTCCCTGCTGCAAACAGGGGAGCTAATATCGGATAGGGGAGTGCTATGCCGGCAACACTGATCAATGTCACCAGTAAAGTAACTGAGAGGATTCTATTTGCGCCTGCTTTCTCGTTATTTGAGCCTGAATTAATCCCTTGATGCTGGGTCTGCTTGTCCGTAAATTGACTCATTTCGATAGCTGCCTTGCTGATTTTGTTTACTATTACATCAAAAAAAGATTAAGTAAAGCAGTTGCTTTACTTAACTGGGGGGGGATTGTCAGGATTAGTTATTTTTGTGGATTAATTTGTTTCGAGATTGCATCACTCGGGAGTAGCTCAAGGTGACCATGCTCATCGAAATACCAGCCGGTAATGAAGCCCTTTTGTCTCATGGTTACGAGATTATGCATGACTTCCTTGGCTTCAACTAATGCAGAGGCTTCATCACAATTATGAGTTAGCTTAAGGTAAGCTGCTATGCTGCTCAGGGAGGCGGATTGACTGACATCTGCCATAGGATAGATCTCAATTTATGTTATATCTGAAGAATAGTTGAAGTCAGGCTGAATGGAGCTTTAAAGGCTTTTATATTGGTAAATGTTATAGCAACTCGCTGTGTTATTCGATAAATAGAGGTCGTTGAAATATGTTGAAACTTATGAGGGTCGGAAAGGCAATAATTAGATTGGTTTTTACGTGTTCTATTTTGGGGATAATTGTTGAGAAGGGCTGAAATGGTGGTCGATACTGGGCTCGAACCAGTGACCCCCTCCTTGTAAGGGAGGTGCTCTCCCAGCTGAGCTAATCGACCTGGGACTTTCATTTTTACTGTGTATTTTCTTAAAAACTTATTACTAAATAAGCGGTAAGAAAATGGTGGTCGATACTGGGCTCGAACCAGTGACCCCCTCCTTGTAAGGGAGGTGCTCTCCCAGCTGAGCTAATCGACCTGGGACTTTCATTTTTACTGTGTATTTTCTTAAAAACTTATTACTAAATAAGCGGTAAGAAAATGGTGGTCGATACTGGGCTCGAACCAGTGACCCCCTCCTTGTAAGGGAGGTGCTCTCCCAGCTGAGCTAATCGACCTGGGACTTTCATTTTTACTGTGTATTTTCTTAAAAACTTATTACTAAATAAGCGGTAAGAAAATGGTGGTCGATACTGGGCTCGAACCAGTGACCCCCTCCTTGTAAGGGAGGTGCTCTCCCAGCTGAGCTAATCGACCTGGGACTTTCATTTTTACTGTTTATTTTCTTAAAACTTATTACTAATATAAGCGGTAAGAAAATGGTGGTCGATACTGGGCTCGAACCAGTGACCCCCTCCTTGTAAGGGAGGTGCTCTCCCAGCTGAGCTAATCGACCTGGGACTTTCATTTTTACTGTGTATTTTCTTAAAGCTTATTACTAAATAAGCGGTAAGAAAATGGTGGTCGATACTGGGCTCGAACCAGTGACCCCCTCCTTGTAAGGGAGGTGCTCTCCCAGCTGAGCTAATCGACCTGGGATTTTCATTTTTACTGTTTATTTTCTTAAAACTTATTACTAAATAAGCGATAAGAAAATGGTGGTCGATACTGGGCTCGAACCAGTGACCCCCTCCTTGTAAGGGAGGTGCTCTCCCAGCTGAGCTAATCGACCTGGGACTTTCTATACTACACAGTTATTTCAATTAAAATTGAAATATGGTGGTCGATACTGGGCTCGAACCAGTGACCCCCTCCTTGTAAGGGAGGTGCTCTCCCAGCTGAGCTAATCGACCTCGCTGTGTGGGGCCGTATTATAGGGGGGAACGGTTTAGTGTCAACGGTTTTTTAGATAAAAACGCTTATGCGGTGTTATTTTGCACGGCCTGATGCATTGTTATCCAAGACGAGCTTATTATGTAGATAAATCATTCAAATAACCAGCGGTTAGCTTCTTGCTAGTTTGGGAGGGAAGGAGTAAATACATATACTTCATTCCGTAGAATGTGATCAAGATTAACTCGCTGCTTGGATGTTGGCCTAGATAATGATGATTTGAATTTTTATCGAGTCGAGTGTTCTCATCTCTATATAGGAGAATATAAAAGCTATTCCCCTATATAGACATCTAACCTAGAAGTGTAATGAAACACTCGGACAAAATAATACCCAGAGGCAAGTGAACGAAATAATCTAGGTAAGTAATAAGCTTCTTAGCTGTTGGTAATTTCTCGAGGCTGTTAGAATATGCGCCACATTCATTGGTACAGTCTAGAATTTAGGCTTTTCTATATAGGTTAGTGTCCATTATGACAACTAAGACGCGTTTTGCTCCAAGTCCTACCGGTTTTTTACATGTTGGTGGTGCTCGTACTGCTCTTTATTCATGGCTATATGCTCGTGCCAATAGTGGTGAGTTCGTTCTTCGTATTGAAGATACCGATATTGAACGTTCTACACCGGAAGCATGCCAGGCAATTCTTGATGGAATGGAGTGGTTAGGGCTTAATTGGGAGCAGGGGCCTTTTTACCAGACAAAACGTTTTGATCGATATAATGAGATCATTGCTCAAATGTTAGAAAAGGGCAGTGCTTACAAATGTTACTGTTCACGTGACCGTATCGAGAAGATGCGTGAAGAACAGGCTGAGAAAGGCTTGAGTCAAAAGTATGATGCTTGTTGTCGTGATCTTGCTCCTCGCAATACGGATGAGCCTTTTGTTATCCGATTTAAAAACCCGACAGAGGGAACGGTAGTTTTTGACGATCATGTTCGTGGTCGAATTGAAATCGCCAATGCTGAGCTCGATGATCTTATCATTGCACGTACAGAAGGTACGCCTACTTATAACTTCTGTGTCGTAGTAGATGATTGGGATATGGGGATCACTTGTGTAGTACGAGGTGAAGACCATATTAATAACACTCCTCGTCAAATCAATATTCTTAAAGCGTTAGGTGCTCCAATTCCTGAATATGCACACGTTGCTATGATTCTAGGTGATGATGGTGCCAAGCTTTCTAAGCGCCATGGTGCAGTTGGTGTAATGCAGTATCGTGATGATGGCTTCTTGCCTGAAGCGCTGCTTAACTATCTAGTGCGTTTAGGCTGGTCACATGGCGATCAAGAGATCTTCTCTATAGAAGAGATGAAGCAACTCTTTAAGTTAGAAGATATCAATAAAGCCGCTTCAGCATTTAATACCGATAAATTGATTTGGTTGAATCAACACTACATCAAAAATCTTGATCCTGTTGATGTCGCCAAGCAATTAGAGTGGCATATGACAGATCAAAATATCGATACCAGTAATGGCCCTGCCTTACCCGATGTCGTGACGGCTTTGTCTGAACGTGCCAAGACATTGAAGGAGATGGCTGCATCGAGTCGTTACTTCTTTGAAGATTTTGCCGAGTTTGATGCGACAGCAGCTAAGAAGCACCTTAGAGGTGTTGCTATGGAGCCATTACAACTGGTTCAAAAGAAGTTGGCTGAGCTAAATGAGTGGACTTTAGAAGGTATTCATCAAGCAATTGAAGATACAGCTAGTGAATTAGAGGTAGGAATGGGCAAAGTAGGTATGCCTTTACGTGTCGCGGTTACAGGAGCGGGCATGTCACCTGCTGTTGATTTGACCTTATTCTTAGTTGGAAAGGCCCGTTGCGAACAAAGAATCTCCAAAGCGATTGAATTTGTAGCAAATAGAATAAATTCCTAAAAAACGAGTTGACACTTTTGGGTGCGCTGCATAGAATGCGCCACGCACTTGAGACACAATGAAGCAAAAGCTTAGTAGCGACTCAAAAGTGTAATGTTAAACGTTAGTGAGGGGCCTTAGCTCAGCTGGGAGAGCGCAACACTGGCAGTGTTGAGGTCAGCGGTTCGATCCCGCTAGGCTCCACCATCTAACGAACACTCTTCTTAATAGAGTCTAAACAATAAGAGCCTACCCCAGAGTCTAGTGGGAGTGAGTAGGTAAGGTATGTATCCTTAGCCTTTGGATTCAAACTTATAGGCAACTCTTTGTTTGTAGAGTTTAAACAATGAATGTCCGGGTCCCCATTGTCTAGAGGGAACAAGACTAGGACACCGCGTTCTTGTTTGTTAAAGAGTACGGCGCTCTCTTAATTGAGAGTGGGGTTCGAATCCATAGCCTTCGGATTTGAGCTAATAGACAACTCTTTATTTGTAGAGTTTATAAAGAATGAATGTCCAGGGTCCCCATCGTCTAGAGGCCTAGGACACCGCCCTTTCACGGCGGTAACAGGGGTTCGAATCCCCTTGGGGATACCAAATTTATTTTTAACTGATAAATGTTTCGGTTAAATGTGAAAGATTTACTCTCTAACGAGCCAGTGAATCGCAATGTAACGCTTTAACTCACGCCTTTGAGTTCTAGCCTATAAGCTCTTTAGTTTTATAGAGTCTAAACAATAAAAGTCCAGGGTCCCCATCGTCTAGAGGCCTAGGACACCGCCCTTTCACGGCGGTAACAGGGGTTCGAATCCCCTTGGGGATACCAAATTTATTTTTAACTGATAAATATTTCGGTTAAATGTGAAAGATTCACTCTCTAACGAGCCAGTAAATCGCAATGTACCGCTTTAACTCACGCCTTTGAGTTCTAGCCTATAAGCTCTTTAATTTTATAGAGTCTAAACAATAAAAGTCCGGGTCCCCATCGTCTAGAGGGAGTAAGACTAGGACACCGCGCAGTGGTTTCTTATAGAAAGTACGGCGGTAACAGAGGTTCGAATCCATAGCCTTCGGAATTGAACTTATAGACAACTCTTTATTTGTAGAGTTTAAAGAATGAATGTCCAGGGTCCCCATCGTCTAGAGGCCTAGGACACCGCCCTTTCACGGCGGTAACAGGGGTTCGAATCCCCTTGGGGATACCAAATTTATTTTTAACTGATGTTTATTCGGTTAAATGTGAAAGATTCACTCTCTAACGAGCCAGTGAGTCGCAATGTACCGCTTTAACTCACGCCTTTGAGTTCTAGCCTATAAGCTCTTTAGTTTTATAGAGTCTAAACAATAAAAGTCCAGGGTCCCCATCGTCTAGAGGCCTAGGACACCGCCCTTTCACGGCGGTAACAGGGGTTCGAATCCCCTTGGGGATACCAAATTTATTTTTAACTGATAAATATTTCGGTTAAATGTGAAAGATTCACTCTCTAACGAGCCAGTGAGTCGCAATGTACCGCTTTAACTCTCGCCTTTGAGTTCTAGCCTATAAGCTCTTTAATTTTATAGAGTCTAAACAATAAAAGTCCAGGGTCCCCATCGTCTAGAGGGAGTAAGACTAGGACACCGCGCAGTGGTTTCTTATAGGAAGTACGGCGGTAACAGAGGTTCGAATCCATAGCCTTCGGAATTGAACTTATAGACAACTCTTTATTTGTAGAGTTTAAAGAATGAATGTCCAGGGTCCCCATCGTCTAGAGGCCTAGGACACCGCCCTTTCACGGCGGTAACAGGGGTTCGAATCCCCTTGGGGATACCAATTTTTCTTGTTTTTTTGACTTGTTGTCACGAATTCTTGAAAAGAACCCAGTTTGGGTTAAATGTACCGCTTTAACTCACGCCTTTGAGTTCTAGCCTATAAGCTCTTTAATTTTATAGAGTCTAAACAATAAAAGTCCAGGGTCCCCATCGTCTAGAGGCCTAGGACACCGCCCTTTCACGGCGGTAACAGGGGTTCGAATCCCCTTGGGGATACCAAATTTATTTTTAACTGATAAATATTTCGGTTAAATGTGAAAGATTCACTCTCTAACGAGCCAGTGAGTCGCAATGTACCGCTTTAACTCACGCCTTTGAGTTCTAGCCTATAAGCTCTTTAATTTTATAGAGTCTAAACAATAAAAGTCCGGGTCCCCATCGTCTAGAGGCCTAGGACACCGCCCTTTCACGGCGGTAACAGGGGTTCGAATCCCCTTGGGGATACCAAATTTATTTTTAATTGATAAATATTTCGGTTAAATGTGAAAGATTCGCTCTCTAACGAGCCAGTAAATCGCAATGTACCGCTTTAACTCACGCCTTTGAGTTCTAGCCTATAAGCTCTTTAATTTTATAGAGTCTAAACAATAAAAGTCCGGGTCCCCATCGTCTAGAGGCCTAGGACACCGCCCTTTCACGGCGGTAACAGGGGTTCGAATCCCCTTGGGGATACCAATTTTTCAAAGTTTCATGCTTATATTCCAGTGCATGAAATGGGGCCTTAGCTCAGCTGGGAGAGCGCAACACTGGCAGTGTTGAGGTCAGCGGTTCGATCCCGCTAGGCTCCACCATATTTACCTTGTTCATATCGAGTAAGATTGGACAAACATCTAAACCACCGAAAGGTGGTTTTTTTGTATCTGATTTTCATGATTTATTCGGTGTAAGCGCTTCTTACTGGGATTGCTATTTCCTTTTGTGTACAAGCGTCCTTCAAGTGAATTAAGCAGCAAGCTAAGCATTGATAAAGCTAGGGTTCATGTTTTCGCTATATGAGTTAGGTGGCGCCTAATATCAAACGGTATAGGTGGGGTAGGCTGGGTGCCTGAGTCGAGAATATCATCTAGTTTTAATCATAGTTTCAATCATAGTTGCAATCGATAGTATCTATGTCACTAGTTTACATTCTGCTCAATGTGCAGAGATATATGCCGCCAGGCATTAGCCCATCTTGAATCTACGAAATCCAAAGCATAAAAAAAGCCATCTCAATGATGGCTTTCATCTTCTAATTACGGAAAGTAATTAATCTAGGCCTAAGAAGCCACCAGTCTGATGCGCCCATAGTTGGGCATATATACCGCCAGCGTTTATCAGTTCTTGATGGGTGCCTTCCTCAACAATATTACCTTCATCTAAGACAATTAATCTATCCATTGCAGCTATGGTGGATAGTCTATGGGCAATGGCTATCACAGTCTTTCCCTCCATAAGCTGGTATAAGCTTTCTTGTATCGCGGCTTCTACTTCCGAGTCTAGTGCCGATGTTGCCTCATCCAGTAGCAAGATAGGTGCATTCTTGAGAAGCACTCTTGCGATGGCGATGCGTTGTCTCTGTCCGCCTGAGAGTTTGACACCTCGTTCACCCACTTGAGCATCTAGGCCTAAATTCCCTTCTGCATCCGTCAGGCTTTGGATGAAGTCATAGGCTTGTGCACTTTTTATTGCACTCTTTAGTTCCTCTTCACTGGCATCAGGCTTTCCATAGAGAATATTTTCTCGAATAGATCTGTGTAGCAATGACGTATCTTGGGTGACCATGCCTATGTTGGCGCGCAGAGAGTCTTGTTGAACATGTTTAATATTCTGTTTGTCGATTTCGATAGTGCCTTTTTCAACATCGTAGAAGCGCATCAAGAGGTTGACTAATGTTGATTTTCCAGCGCCAGAGCGACCCACTAGCCCAACTTTCTCACCGGCTTTAATCTTTAAGTTTAGTTTTTCGATGACACCGCTATTCTCACCATAGTGAAAGCTGACTTCGGTGAAGTCGATGGCGCCTTTTTCAACACTGATTTTTGGTGCATCTTTTAAATCTTGAATCTCGGTCGGCTGTGACAAGGTGTTCATACCGTCGGTAACTGTGCCTATATTCTCGAACAAGGAACTTATTTCCCACATGATCCACTGGGACATGCCATTCAACCTTAAGGCTAGGCTAATGGCTATGGCAATAGCGCCTACTGTAATAGCACTCGTTGTCCATAACCAGATTGACACGGCTGCTATGGCAAATGCGAGCAGGTAGTTGATGATCTGCACACTGACATTGATACCTGTAACGAGTCGCATCTGTCTATACACGGTATCCAGAAACGTCTGCATGCTGCCTTTGGCGTATTCGGCTTCTTTCTGGGTGTGGGAAAACAGTTTCACTGTGGTGATATTGGTATAGCTGTCGACGAGGCGACCAGTCATATTTGAACGAGCATCGGCCTGTTCGGTGGATACTTGCTTCAATCGAGGTAAAAATCGGAACTGCAGGCCGATATACAAGCCTAACCAGATCAACATAGGTAGCATTAATCGTAGATCTGCATTGGCTATCATAACCAGCATAGAGGTGAAATAAACTAAGATGTACACAAGTACATCCAAAAGTTTAGTCACGGTTTCTCTGACTGCTAAAGACGTTTGCATCACCTTAGTGGCGATACGACCCGCAAAATCATTTTGATAGAAAGAAACACTCTGTTTTAGTAAATATCTATGGGCTAACCATCTGATGGACATGGGGTAGTTCCCCAGGAGTCCTTGATAAACAATGAGTGCATGTAACAGGACTAACGAGGGGATCACCACTAAGACTAATACCGTCATGCCGATCAGCTTGATGCCTTCATTTTCAAACAAGGTATCAGGGTCATTGGCTATCAATAAGTCGACAAGCTGGCCCATGAAGCCGAATAATGAGACCTCTAATATGGCTAGAATGGCAGTAATGATGGACATTAATATCAGCGGGCGTTCAAATCCTTTGGTGTAATGACGGCAAAATGCATATATCCCTTGAGGAGGCTGCTCGGGCTCCGCAGCGGGGAGAGGGTCAACCCATGACTCGAATCGTTTAAACATCTGTTACTCAACCATAATGAATTATTTATATCTGTCGCTAGCATATCTCAAATCGATCACTTTGACTTCACTTTGCCTTTTTTGTATTCAGTTCCGTTTTCCGCTAGTTCACGGCCCAAATATTCAGTAAAGTGCTTATAAGGATTTACTCTTATAGTTAGCACGAATATGTCGAAGCTTATGTCTAAGTTATCCAATGAATCTTGTAGAAAAGCCAGGTTGTCCCGGGATCCGCGATTCGACGGCAAATTTTTTATCGGGGTTCTTACTACCGGTATTTTTTGTCGACCAATTTGTCCTGCAGTGGCTCCGAAGGAGGAGAATGTTCGTTATTTTGATTCAGCGGTTAGTGCATCCTTAGCAGGGCTAAGGCCGTGTCTTCGTTGTCGCCCTGACAGTGCCCCAAACTCTAGTGCCTGGAAAGGTACTCGCACGACGTTAGAGCGAGCACTTACCTTGATAGAAGCTGGTGTGCTCTCTGGAAATGATGCTATAGACATAGAGGCCCTATCGGCTAGGTTGGGCATTTCTAGCCGTTATCTCAGGCAGGTCTTTAGTGACAATTTTGGTACGTCTCCTAAAAAGTATGCTCAATTTCGTGATTTAATGTTCGCTAAACAGCTGCTACATCAGACAAATTTAAGCGTCACTCAAGTTGCGTTTGCATCAGGATTTAACAGTGTCAGGCGATTCAATGAATCATTTAAACAAACGTTAAGACTCACGCCTACCGCCCTTAGAAAAACGACTCAGAAGAAGACTCAAGTTGGAAAGGGGACTGATAAGCCTGAACTGATAACCCAAGGTGTGATGCTATCTCTGTTTTTTTCCTACAGGCCGCCTTTGAATTGGGCTCGTCAGTTGGCTTTTTATCGGCTGCGTATGGTTGACAAAATGGAGTGGGATCTCGGTGGTGAGGGTTATGGAAGAAGCTTCCAGTTGGGTGAGGCGAAAGGATATTTCGAGGTAAACCATCTAGTAGACAAAAATGGCTTTAAGATCAATATTTATCTGGCTTCGAGTGACCATCTTGCCAGTTTAAAAGATATCACCATGCAAATCCGTAGATTGCTAGATTTGGATGCTGATATTGATAAGATTGAAAACCTTATAGGCGCGACCGCCATCATGACCCAAGGTATGATTAGCGGCCTAAGGTTACCTGGCACTTGGTCTGTTTTTGAAGCGGGCTGCCGTGCCGTTCTCGGTCAGCAGGTGAGCATCATTCAAGCTAGCGCACTGTTAAATACACTGGTTAAAGCTTATGGTGAAAATGTCACGATTTCCGGTAAGAAAATGATACTTTTCCCTAGGCCTGAAGTCATTGCTGCAGCGTCTCTGGATGAGCTTAAAATGCCGGGAGCGCGGAAAGCAGCACTGAAAGCTCTGGGATTATTTGTCAGTGAGCATCCTGACGGTGCTGTCGATGACTGGCTATCTATTAAAGGCATAGGTCCATGGACGTTAGCCTATGCCAAGATGCGCGGCCTAAGCGATCCTGATATCTTATTGTGTTCCGATCTAGTGGTTAAGAAAAAGGTATTATCTCTGTATCAACAAGGCGTAGACCCCGTTCCCCATGATAAGCAAACAAAGACGTTAACCCGAGTAGAGTATAGTCAGCTAACAGATATGCTCACCGAGCAAGCTTCACCCTGGGGAAGTTACTTAACGTTTCAATTATGGAACCTAGCATGAAGCAATTAACGGATGTTGCAGGATTTGTCGATATAGATAAAGGCTCGCCAATTACCTCAGATACCATTATGGCTAAAACCGTGACGACTCAGCTAGGGGAGATTTATATTAAGGCCAATCAATTTGGTTTATCACATTTAAGTTTAGTTGCAGCTAAGCTGGAGATGAGTGAGTCGACAGAGTTAAATCAACAAGCTTCTACTTATTTAATACAGGCTGAACGTGAGCTAAAGGAGTACTTTGCCGGCCAGCGACAGCACTTTTCGGTTCCTTTAGCACCTAAGGGGACCGAGTTTCAAAAAGCCGTGTGGCAAGCCTTGTTAGCACTCGATTACGGTACTACTTGTTGTTATGCCGATATTGCTAACCAGATAAACAGGCCTAAGGCCGTGAGAGCGGTCGGGGCGGCGAATGGCGCTAACTCTATTGCCATCATCATCCCATGCCATAGAGTGATTGGAAAGGATGGCAGTTTAACCGGTTATGCCTATGGTCTCGAGATGAAAAAATCTCTGCTTAAATTGGAACGCTGTACAGACTTTAAGCTGGTTTAATGACCCGTTTATTTGAGTTTTCTTCTGCTCTGGATGGCCTCATAGGTCTTAGGGGTAAAAGACCTCAAGGGTTAAAATCAAAATAAAAGCTTTCCCTGCTGATCTAGCGTAGAATATGGGCCATATTTAATATTGTCCTCTTTTTACGGATCTGTCCATCCTTATGACCCAAGAACTCTCTTCACAAGCTAAGCCTGAAACGACCTTCGAACAACTTGGGTTAATCCCGGAACTGCTAAAACGTTTAACCTTACTCGAGTATCTCAATCCCACTTTAGTCCAAGGGAAAGCGATTCCAGCCGTTTTATTGGGTAGAGATCTACTGGCTGGCGCTATTACAGGCTCAGGTAAAACAGCAGCTTTTGCTTTGCCTATGCTGCAGAAACTAGCGAAAAGTAGCGCTAAGGTTTCTAAAGGAAATCAAGTCTGTGGACTTGTTTTAGTGCCGACCCGAGAACTTGCTCAACAGGTTGCTGATAGCTTTAAGAGCTACGGACAATTGATTAAGCCAAGATTGAAAATAGAGGCTGTATTTGGTGGCGTGTCGGCTAATACCCAAATGTTAGCCATGAGAGGGGGCGCTGATGTTCTGGTTGCGACTCCTGGTCGATTACTCGATCTTATTTCGAGTAACGCCATTAAGCTTGATGATGTGAAAACATTAGTGCTTGATGAAGCCGATCGCATGTTGAGCCTAGGTTTCACCGAAGAGTTAAATCAAGTGCTTGCCTTGCTGCCTAAGCATAAGCAGACCTTGCTGTTTTCAGCTACATTTCCCGAAGAGGTTAAAACCCTTACCGATAAGTTATTATCGTCGCCGGTCGAAATTCAAATTCAGAGTGAAGAGCAATCTACACTTAAACAACAGGTCTATACGGTTAATCGTACTCGTAAGACAGCCCTGTTGGCCCACCTGATTAAAGAGAATAACTGGCGTCAGGTGTTAGTGTTTGCCAGTGCAAAAAACACCTGTAATCGTCTTGAGCAGAAGTTGGCCAAGGCTGGGATTGCGGCGCAAATATTTCACAGTGATAAGTCTCAGGGTGCAAGAACTAAGGTACTAGAGGCGTTTAAAAATGGTGAGACTCATGTGTTAATCGCCACCGATATCGCTGCTCGAGGCATAGATATCGAAAAATTACCTGTGGTCATTAACTATGAGCTGCCCAGAAGCCCAGTTGACTATATGCATCGTATTGGCCGGAGTGGTCGTGCAGGTGAAGCAGGCTTGGCCTTGTCACTCATATCTCATGATGAATATCAGCATTTTAAGCTCATCGAGAAGAAAAATAAAATCAAGTTAGACCGTGAACAAGTCGAAGGTTTCGAAGCCGATGATGAGGCGCCCTTAGATTGTCCTTCAAGAGAGATTAAATCTATGGCTGCTCCCGAGGGAATGGGTAAGAAAAAACGTAAGAAGTTGCCTAAAGCGAATACCGAATTCTGGACCAAGAAATAGCCGTGTTAATGGCTAGCTAATATAATTATATATTTGACGGTACTGGTTACTGCTATGATTTTTTTAGCATAAGTACCGTTTATTCCAATATAAATAAGAGTGGTATAAAGGTTATGCAGCATCTATTTTGGTTAATTGAAGACAAAATTGCTGGACGCAGTGGGCCTAACAAGGAAGCTTGGGATTTAAAGGAAATAAAGAGTTCGGGTATTGGTGCTGTCCTGTCTGTTAATGGCGGAGAAGAATGTGACCCCCAAGCTTTTATCGACGCTGACTTATCTTATGCTTGTATTCCATTTTCAAGCAACATCCCTCCAAAGGAAGAAGATTTGGCTCTGTGTGTTGAGCAACTACCTAAGGCGTTAACCTTCATTCGTGACTGCGAAGAAAAAAACCTCCCTGTATTAATTCATTGTCGTTCTGGAAAAGACAGAACGGCGTTGATTATGGCTTATTACTTGATGGAAAACGGTGCAGCTCCCTTACATGCCGTCAGTCAGGTTCGTGCCGTCAGAGATATCGCCTTTAGCGCAGAGGGATGGGATCAATTTGCCTTCGATGTGCTCTATGCATTACAGGATTAAGTAAAAGGGTGCCGCTCCCTTACATGTTGTTAATCTGAGTCAGGTTGGTGCCGTCAGAGATATCGCCTTGAGCGCAGAGGGATGGGATCAGTTTGCCTTTGATGTGCTCTATGCATTACAGGATTAAGTAAAACGGTGCCGCTCCCTTACATGTTGTTAATCTGAGTCAGGTTGGTGCCGTCAGAGATATCGCCTTTAGCGCAGAGGGGTGGGATCAATTTGCCTTTGATGTGCTTTATGCATTACAGGATTAAGTAATAAATCAGCCGGAAAAGACAGAACTGTGCCGCTCCCTTACATGTTGTTAATCTGAGTCAGGTTGCTGCCGTCAGAGATATCGCCTTTAGCGCAGAGGGATGGGAACAATTTGCCTTTGATGTGCTTTATGCATTACAGGATTAAATAATAAATCAGCCGGAAAAGACAGAAGGGCGTAGCTCTCTTACATGTCATCAGAGATATCGCCTTTAGCGCAGAAGTATGGACTTAGTTTATCTTGGATGTGCTCTATGCATTACAGGATTAAATAATAAATCAGCCGGAAAAGACAGAAGGGCGTAGCTCTCTTACATGTCATCAGAGATATCGCCTTTAGTGCAGAGGTATTGGGCTCAGTTTATCTTGGATGTGCTCTATGCATTACAGGATTAAATAATAAACCTGTGAGTAGAGCTACAGGAACTAGGATTGTCTGAGATATACCCTATTGAGGCTAGTATCAGTGTTATTTTCTGTTGTCTGCTTGTTGCCTGTCAGTCGTTGCGCTCTAGAGTTAGTCGATAAAAAGTAAATTATAGTCTTAATTCTATAGTCTTATTCTATAGACGATTTCACATTCAATATGTGTCACACCTCCTATACAAGCCCTTCAAATCTAAGCCCTTCAAGCAGGCGTTATCAAGCGGATTATCGAATTAGATGGCTATATTTCTAGGTCAGTCTTAATCAGGCCTGACAATAGGAGTACCGATCACCATAATGAATTTTGAGTAATGCGGACTCTGATAGTTATCTGGTAGTTATATGGTAGTTATCTGGAATATTATTCAGGCTAGCCAATCCGGTGTAATAGCCAAAAGGCTCCATTGAGACTGAGGAGCTTATCGTCACGGCGAACCCATGACGTGTTTTCTGCGAAATAGGGGCTTGATAACAGTGTTTTCCTTCGAATCTCAGCTTTATGGGGGGATTTTGCTTGGTGCCATCCCTTTTACACTATGATAGATTAGACTTAATCCATAAATTTATTTTCAATTCGGTATGCTAATGAAGAGTAAAGCCAGTCAATCACAAGGCTTATTGCTTTTTCGTCTATCACAGACACAACTTTTTGCGCTTGGTACACTTAAAATCCGCGAACTTGTCCCCTATACACCCCTGAGTGCAATTCCTCACTCTCATCCAACTATCATGGGTGCTGCTACTATCAGAGGAAATACCATACCGGTTATCGATATGGCGTCCGCTGTTGGTTACGCCCCCATAACCCAAGAGGAATTGTCGAAAAGTTATATTATTATCACTGACTGTCAGCGTATGGTCATAGGTTTTCTCGTACGCGGCATAGATAAGATCATTGAATGTAATTGGCGAGATATCGAGTCTCCTCCAAATAACTTAGGCAAAAATGCTTATTTAACTGGGGTGACTAAGTTCGACAATCAGTTAGTTCAATTACTCGATGTCGAGCTACTGCTTTCTAAAGTATTTCCTGCTAGCCCAGAAACTACTCGAGCCATTTTAACCGATGTTCAACGTGAGAAGCTTAAGCCTCTCAATATCTTGTTGGTTGATGACTCTCATGTTGCGCGTAAACAATTATCCGATGCACTCGACAGTATCAATATTCCCTATCAGGTAACGTCTGATGGGCGAGATGCCTTAGCTATCATGGAGCAGGCCGCGAATGATGGTAAGCCAATACAGCTGTTAGTGAGTGATATTGAGATGCCTGGTTTAGATGGATATGAGCTGGCATTTGAAGTGAAAAATACGCCAGCTTTAGCTCAAGCCTACATCATACTGCACACTTCATTGTCCAGCGAAATTAGTGTGAGCCAAGCTCATCAAGTTGGTGCTAACGAAGCCTTAACAAAATTTGATGCCCATGAGTTGATAAGTGCCATGCTACGAGGCGCTGAACAACAAAATGCTAATGTATAGTGTTCTGTTATTATTATGCTGCCATAGGGTAATATAGTCGTCGGTTTATACTGTATTACTAGACATGAGATGGCCGTTTAGATACAACCCTCGGGAAGGAAGAGCAATCAGGTAAGGTTAAGGTTTGTTAAATCTATGCGCCCTGATTGTGCATAAGCAATAAAATATAATAATAGACAGGTCTACCAATGAAAGAAAATCGCTCTCTGTTAGCTAGAATTGTTAACGGCAGCTTAGTGCTGCAAATTTTATTTGGAATTATCGCCGGTATTTTAGTGGCGACATTCTCAGAAAGTGCCGCCCATAGTGTCGCCTTTTTAGGTGGTCTCTTCGTCGGTGCATTGAAAGCTATCGCACCAATCTTAGTCTTTATTTTAGTGGCAGCTTCTATTGCCAACCAGAAGAAAAATGCTAAAACGAATATGAAACCCATTGTGGTTTTGTATCTTTTGGGTACGTTTACCGCTGCACTTACGGCCGTATTTATGAGCTTCGCTTTTCCAACGACACTTGTGTTGGCCGCGGGTGTTCAGGGTGCGACCCCACCTGAAGGTATTGGTGAGGTTATCCATACTCTGCTGTTTAAGGTTGTAGATAACCCAGTCAATGCTTTAATCACAGGAAATTACATCGGTATCTTGGCCTGGGGCGTAGGTCTTGGCCTAGCACTGCATCACGCCAGTGATTCGACTAAGCAAGTCTTTGCCGATGTGAGCCATGGTATCTCCGAGATGGTACGTTTCATCATTCGCTTAGCTCCTATCGGTATTTTTGGACTGGTAGCGGCGACATTTGCTGAAACAGGATTATCTGCGATGGCTGGTTATGCCCAGTTGTTAGCAGTATTACTTGGCTCTATGGCGATTATCGCATTGGTGGTTAACCCCATCATAGTGTTTATCAAGATCCGTCGTAACCCATATCCGCTAGTACTGACTTGCTTACGAGAGAGTGGTGTTACCGCCTTTTTCACCCGTTCCAGTGCGGCCAACATTCCGGTTAACATGGCGCTGTGTGAGAAGTTAAAGCTCCATGAAGATACTTACTCAGTATCAATTCCCTTAGGTGCCACCATCAACATGGGCGGCGCTGCTATTACTATCACAGTACTAACCTTAGCAGCGGTTCATACCATGGGTATTCAGGTTGATATATTGACTGCCATTCTTTTGAGTGTGGTAGCAGCGGTTTCAGCCTGTGGGGCATCCGGTGTGGCTGGCGGCTCTTTACTGCTTATTCCATTGGCGTGTAGCCTATTTGGTATTTCCAATGATGTGGCCATGCAGGTCGTTGCAGTAGGCTTTATAATCGGTGTTATTCAGGATTCTGCAGAGACGGGCTTGAATAGCTCTACCGATGTGATCTTCACCGCTGCAGCTTGTGAAGCTGCCGACATGAAACAGAAAAAATTGGCTGAATAATCTGTTCAATCAGATTGAAGTTTAATTATCGAAAGCTCCCGGGTTCACCAACCCGGGAGCTTTTTTGTTATCGTCGGTATTATTTTCGCTAGCATGGTTAATATCATTCTCTTGATAGAAAACCAGTAGCTCAACCAGGCGATCCCTTTGCCTAGGTAATTGTTGTGCCTGACTAAAAGACACCCGCTCGCCGTGATAAATCACCAGTAATTCTTTAGGCTTGATAGCTAAGCGCTGTAAACATTGGCTAATGGCCTGTGATCGGCGATGGCTCAAGGATTTATTGTATTCCTGGGAGCCAGTTTCATCGGCATAAGCGTGTAGCTCTATCCTGTCAGGATTTGACTTGAACTGGCTTAACCAAACAGTTAGGCGCTGTGTTTCACTGATGTTTAGTTGATCTTGGTCTAAGTCGAAAAATAGCTGTAAGCGTTTTAAATAGGGACTCGGCTGCAGCTCTGGTTTGCTCTGTGTCGATTTAGCTGAAAAATCATATTCATGGGCACTTGGTTCAGTCATATAGAAGGTCAGCCTAGTAGGTATGGTCGGGATGCGTAGGCTCTGAAGCTGGACGAACTGATGTTTGTACAATGGCACCGCGATTATCTGATTGCTGGTAGGGGCGCCGTGCCAAAGCCAGACTCGTAGGGGGGAATTACCAATATAACGACCATCTTTGTAAATGGCTGCCTTGGTTGGTTTGGTCTCTATGGTGAGCAGTTTGCTTTCGCTGCCTTTGGGAACCTCTCTAGAACCTATTGAGCCACAGGCTGTAACTAGCATGAGTATCACCATGAGTATTGGCTGATATTTCATGATGCTATTTCATCATAAAGTCTAGTTAGACGCTTAGTGATGGCTTGCCATGAATAGTTTTTGACCGCTTTTAGGGCACGTTTTTGGATGTAGTGATAGAGTTCCTTGTCTTGTAAGATCTGGTTCATTTTCTGGTGAAGACAGTCCTCAGACTCGACGTCAAAAAACAGCCCGTTTTCACCATCTTTTACGAAGGAAGGCAAGCCTCCTACATTGCCACAAAGGGCCGGTGTGCCAGATGCCCAAGCCTCTAGTATCACAATGCCGAAGGGTTCATAGAGGCTAGGTAATACAAACAGTTCGGCGGCGGCATAGGCATTGGCTAAACTAGGGTCATCAAATTTAACATTGGTGATAAAGCTGACTGCTTGCTCTAGCCCTTGCTCCTTGGTTAACCTCTGCAGACGCTCAAAGTAGTCTCGATCATAGATAACCCCAATGAAAACCAGTTTTAATTGGGGAGAGTGCTGGTGTGCTTTGGTGAACGCCTTAAGTAATGTGATCTGGTTTTTTTGCGGGGTGAAGCTACTGACGCACAAGATTATCTTGTCGGTTTCCATGAAATTGTATTTGCTGATAAATGCGGATGCGTCACCGGAGGAAAATCTTTGCTGATCGACGCCATTGGGCAGATAGACCACCTTTTTTTGGGGATATTTCTTCGCTATCTTTTCCCGTTCATTTTCTCCAACGCAAATAACCGCATCTGCGCCTTCGATCACCTTAGTGCTTTGTACTAAGAGGTCGAAGGGTTTACCCCAGTTAAAACTGCCTTTTAGGGGCTGCATCATATCGTCAAGTTGCTCTTTGGGCAGGGCTAAATATCCGCCATGAATGCTGACGACGTAGGGGATACCTTTTATCCGTGCAGCTATGCGCGCCAAGGCTCCCAGTCGGCCCATGGTATGTAGGTGGATAACGCGGATATTTTTACTGAAGAGAAGGTAAAAAAACAAGGGGAGTGAGAACATGTTTCCACCACGCTTGTCGAGCAAGAGTCGATGCTTCTTTGATAGCCCCAAACGAGTGTAGCTATAGTCAAAACGTTTGACCGGAATGCCGAAAATACATTCTTGTTTATTGTCGGATAATGCCAAAGTGGTTACATTTTCAAGCTGATAGCCACTAGCCTTGAGCCAATGTGCGGTTTCAGTTATCACAGTTTCTGTGCCGCCCCATTCATCTTTTACAAATCTGCGGGGTATATTGATAATGGTCTCTTTAGTCATATCCCTTCTCCCAAAAACTCTATGTTAAATATCACTTATCTAACAGCTTGTTAGATACTAAATACTAGTCATCTAATGGCTCTTTTTACAGTTTCAGTTGCCTGTTGTGTTTTATCGACTTTAAAAGGTGCTTTAAATGATGGCGCTCACTGGCGGATAGATAAAAATGGTAGGCTGAAAATAGTGCCGGGATCACGCTGAGCACACTAATAGCAAGGATCTGCAGCAGTGAGTTATATCCCTGTGACACTTGCTCAAGCAATAGCAATCCAGAGGCGAATGGTAGGCCAATAGTAAGGCCTGTGATTAGGAGTGGTTTGTAGGCTTGCCACTTGGATGTTTGAGTAAATTTACTTGCCATGGGAATACTGACGAAGATGGCTAACACTAGATTGGGAATTAAGGTACCCAGAGCGACCCCTAAGATGCCAAGTGTCTGTATCAAGAGGCAGCTTAATATCAGGTTTGCAATACACTCAACCACGCCTATCCACATTAACGGTTTTTGATAGCCACACATGAGTAAGATTTGATTGGTGGTATTGCGGTAAATTACCTGGATGGCAATATTAATCAATAGGATCCGGGCACACCAAAGGGTTTGCTGGTTATCAAGTTCGAGCCAGATCCGCAGCAGATCTTCGACAAAAAACAATGAAGGCACTATGAGTAGTACTACGATAAGACAGACGAAGCGTTGGCTACCCAGCAAGAGTTGCCTCAATGCCTGTTTATCTTGTTGTGCGTTTAACCTCGAAGACATAGGGGCAAGCAGGTCATGGATCTGGGAGCAGAGTAAGCGGAATATCTCGGCTAAGCGGGTAGTCACGTGGTAATAAGCCACCAAGCCGACTCCAGCTAAGGCTGATATTACAATTTGGTCGGTTCTGAAAACAATCAGATTGCTAATGGTGATCACATAAGCGCAGAGCGAGAAGCTCATCAATTCAACCATCTTTTTCGGGCTGTATAAACGCCAGGAGAGACGCAGAAGCGGTAAAGCGCGCTTAGTGGCGATATACATGGCAATATTCGCCAAGCATTGACTGGTGACGGCAATAACGGCCAGCACTCGTATATCAGCATTCACTCTGAGGGCTATCACTAGGGCTATACAGTTTGCTATGTCTCTGAGAACCTCTATACGATTTCGCACCTGAATACATAGGGCGCCGCGTAACACTTCCATAAATATGCCGAAAGGAAAGAGCAATCCGGTACCTATGCCAAAAAACAAAAAACATTGGGTATATAAGACTTGTTGATCCGGCTCAAACACAAAAATCACATGAAGAAATGGGGCACTGAGACAGGTAAGTAACACGATGACAAAGCCTAATAAGAAATAAGTACCAAATAATGTGGATGCCGTGCGGTTATAGCTATCCCAGTCCTGATGCTCTAAAACTTCACTGGTCTTCTTCTGTAATGCGATGCCAAAGCCTAGATCCAGCAGCACAGAGTAACCAAATATTGACCAGAGTAAGGCCCAGAATCCATAGGACTCCTTGGGTAACAGCAGAAACATCTCCCGGGTCAGGTAGATCATCACCACAAACTTGATGATAGTGGCCAAGTAGTTTGAGATGGTTAACTTAATTATTTGTTTGGAGCGAGACATAGTGCGTGCTCCTTTACCGTGTGGAGTAGAGCTTGTTCCACTCTCGCCTTAACACTCTCTAGCCTAAAATGGGCGTCGACATGGTGATAGCCAGCTTGAGTTATTTCGTCATAACGGGCCGGGTCCTCGATGAGTTGTGCCATGGCGTTCGCTATGGCTTGGGGATCATATGGGTTGATGAGTATCCCCAGTTTTTGCTGATTAATTATTTCGGCAGGCCCATAGCGGTCACTGGCGATGACGGCTAAACCATTAGCCATAGCTTCTATGATGACCAGACCAAAAGGCTCGGGCATTAAAGTAGGCATCAATAACACATGGTGTTGTTGATAAACACTGTGCATGTCGTCTGTGGGAGCTAATATCTGCACCTGTTTATTCAGGTGTAATCGATGGATTTCCTGAATCATAAACTGTTTGTACTCAGGATCTATCGGGCCGATACAGGTTAAGCTAAGGTGTCTGTTTGGCATCTTAGCTAACAATAAAAAAAATGCCTGCAGGCATTGTTCAATTCCCTTTATTTGACATAAACGTCCGCAAAACAGGAAAGATGTCAGTGGTTTTTTGGGGCTTATAAGCTCAGCACCTAGCTCAGAATTCAGTTTAGTACCATTGTGTATTACTTGCACATCCCTGGCATCGAGTTGCTCTTGGATGGCCTTTCCAAACCAGTGGGAGCAAGCGATACAAGGGCCGAAATCAAATTGTCCGCCAATCAGGCCAGGGAGCCAAGATTTCAGCTTACGTTTGAGGGCATTGATAAAGCCTGGTCGAATATAAGCCGCGGGCCAAAAGTCACCGACTTCATAGAGTTTGGCAATACCACTGTGTTGGCTGGCCAATGATGGAGCCAATGAGATATATTGCTGATTCCAGAGGTAGATAAGGTCAGGTGATAGCTGATTAATGTATTGTTGGCAGATCTGGTAGTTAGCAGTTTCAACTTGTCTCTGTTGGCGATAAGTTGGATTATCATAATCGATATAACCCAGCTCCCGATGAACATAACTCTTATTGTGCTCGCTATTGTGAGTGTTTTCACCTCTATTCCCCGTTAATACTTTTATCTGGTGCCCTTTATTGAGTAAGTATTCCACCGTATCTCTGCAGGCCAGTTCATAGCCGCCGATGTGGTAGGGGGGATAGAAATTAGTGATAATTAGGATATTGAGTTTTGTCATCATATGGACCTAATTAAATCTAAAAGATGAAAGTTTTCAAATAGATCTATACCAAGCAAGGATTTGATTTCGTATGCCACCCAGAAAGTGATCAAACCAGCTAGCAAGATACATAAGCCTTTGGAAAGAATGATGGTGCCGTTGGCCAGTAAACCGCTGACCATAGGTATGGCACAGTTACGTTCTCTGGATCGTGAATCGATTCCCCAGTACACCACCAGATAGAAATGTCGAAATAACCAAAAGCTAAGCTGGAGTGATAGTAGCTTTTTACTGGGGACAGACACGGCTCGATTTAATATTTGCAGGAACTCCTGACGTTGTTGTCGAGATAAGCTGGATTCGACACTGGGAGTGAGTTGCTGATAAAAATAATTAGCATCTCTTTCGCTTGGCTTGTCCATTGGTCACTCCTGTTCGGGTCATTCGGTCCATGGTGGCAATGACTGCAAATACCAACATTAGCTGATAAAAGTTATTGGTCTGTTTGAGTACCCACTCTAAGGTCGATTGCAGGTAGATGCAGGTCAGTGCAGCAATCAAGGCTATGCAGATGAATCGACTCTGAGAGCCTTTGAAGCGGAAATAGTTAATGATATTTTTGAAATAGAAGAAGAGTAAAAATGTGATAAAAACCGCGAGATTTAGCCAGCCTGTTTCTGCTGCGACCATAAGATAAACCGTTTCCACCAGACCATGTGTTTCATCGGGGTCATCCTTGTCATACATAGGGATGTGGGCCGAATAGGGATAGGGTGGATTAATCTTAAGAGCAAAGTTATTTAACCCCACGCCAAGGACCTTATCGTTGGCCATGTTTACCGCCGCTTTAGCGAGCTGAACTCGGGATAGCTTAGATTCTACCGGAGCCGAGATAAACCGTTCAATGATGGTGTCTGAAGCCTTGATTAACACCAGAGTGCCGGCAATCGGTAAGATGATGAGTAAGATTAAGTGGCGTTTTCTGACCTTAGTATCACTTTGTTTACTCATCATAGAGATGGTAAATACCATTAGGCTATTGAGAATAAATAGGGCTAATCCAGCACGAGATAAGGTGGCGAGTATGCAGATAGAAGCCATGCCAAAAATAGTGAACCACAGCCAACTTCGGCTCCCGGCAACATTGAGAAGATAGGCGTGGGCCATGGCGCCGAAAATCGAAATATACATCACCAATGAGTTTTGGTGGCTGAAGGGACCGGTACATTGGAACACTCCGAGTAGGTATTTCTGCTTCATTACCGAGAGAAAAATGTAGAAGATAATGATGCCGATATTGATCATAAGCCAGTGTAGCTGCTGCTCATTTCTCAAGTAATTTGCTATGGTCCAAAAGTAGATATACATACGACACATTTTTAGAATTTCGAAGGACGAATAGATACCTATATCTGAATTAATGGTGGATAACAGGCTAAGAGAAAAATACAGCAGGTAGAGAGTAGAGCCAATTGGAAACCAGTCGATGGGTAAACGATGCCGGCGTTTAATCACTAAAGCCAACAGGATATACAGGGAAATATCCACCATGCCGAATTCAAAGCCTCTGGTCGTGCCGCGATAGGTCTCTATGGAGACGAAATTGATATCTAGCATGTCGCAGGTAAAGAATATCACCAGAAAGAACACCAGTTTTTCGCAGGATTTTGAGCGCAGGCAGCACAGATACCCCAGAGGCACGCCTACGATTAAGGTCATAAAGAAGATGAGGTACTTAAACTCAGTCATCTCCATACTCCCAGTATGATGAGCTTGGTATTTATCATCGCCAGTAAGATATGTGTGTAGGCTTGCTTACCAGACTTGTTACCTTGGCAGGTGTCATCAGCAGTTGGACTTGTGCTTAGTAGCAGGGGATTAGCATATAAAGATTTTCTGACCTGAACTATGACATTGGCAGGTGTTATCGCCTGTAATATTTTGTCGAAGGGGAAGCGAGTTAATTTAACCCAAGTTTGCTTATCTGCTGCGTTACTTTGGTAGGTGTCATCAGCAGAATATTCTGGGGGTAATATAAGCAAGTTAAGCGTATGCATGGCCGCTTACCTTAGTGTATTTTTTGATATTGGTGATAGCCTCGGTCGACCAAAAATCCGGCCAAGACGGCTTCAAGAGTTGGCATTAACTGGGCGAGTAATACATTCCATGAGCCAATCATACTCTTGGGCACATAAACCAAATCATTGGGTTGGATCATAAAGTCGCGAGTTTCTCCTCGGAAAATCTTGTCTATGTTGACCTTATAGACTCGGGGATGTTTGATATTGCCGCGGATAACCAGTATATGACTGTTAGCGTTATCTAATAAGCCTTCGGCTCTCGATACCAATCGCCCTAGGGTCATGTGTTCACTGTAGCCGTAATAACTGGGTTTATTGATTTCTCCTGTGATAAAGACCTCCTGATTCATGGAGGAAGCTATGTAGACGTAATCACCATCTATCAAGGGAACATTGTGATGCATGTTACCTTTATGAATAAGCTTTGATAAATTAACGGGTAATAGCTTTTCTCCCCTTTGGATGTATGAGTGTTCAAGATCCGCCAATTCGATGGTATTGTCGTCAAACACACCGGTGGAGAAGCCGCCAGCCAGGCCGATGGCTTCGGCGGCCTTAAGTGAACCATCGAAGAAATATACGCCGGGGTGAAAGACTTTTCCTATGATAGTGATGGATGCACTGCGCATGTCATAGGGCATCAGCGTCACCTTAGGAAAATTAATATAACGCTGTAATTTTTCCTCTATTAGGGCGGTGGCCTGTGGCACGGTTTTGCCTGCAATTTGAACATCACCGATAAGCTTAAAGGTCAGACTGCCATCGAGTTTTACTATCGCCACTTCAGTGTCTAAATCAGGCTCGCCATAAACAAAAATATTAAATTTATCCCCGGCTGAAATCTCATAGATACCTGGCTTCACAAGGTGCAATTGAGTCAACTCATGCTTGATGCGCTGTTGAGAAATATGCAGGGGCTCATCTAAGGTTTCTACGTCTGCAATTTGTGGTAACTCTATGGGTAATTCCTGGGGTGGCTGTTTACTCAGGCCCAGGCTGGTACAGCCGCATAATAAAAAAGTCAGTGCGAATGCTTTGTTGAACAGGATAAAGTTATGCATGGTAGATATCCTTAGGCACTTGATTGAGTAAGATCCCAATGGGTTTTATATTCTTTTCGTTCAAATAGTTAGTTACCCGGTTGAGGCTGTCTTTTCGTGTGAACAGACTTTTTGCTATCAATATAATCGCCGCGGGTGAGTTGTTGATCACGCTGTAGAGTTGTAAATGACGCTGGGCAGGAAACAGCTCCCAGATAACCACATCATAGTTCTGGGATATGGTGTCGAGAGTGATGTTGAAACCGGCTTTATCCAGGTAGTTTAAGTAAATCTTTTGGTCGTATACGAAGTAAGCATGGTCGATGCCATGAGCTATGGTGAGGGGGTGCCATTGGGTTCTCTTGTCCGTAGATGAACGGGTTAAGCACAGCTTCATCGACACCATCACTTTCTTCGACAGACTCTATATACAGGACTCGCTTTCCCTGATGCAGATAAAGTTCGGTAAGGGCATTGGCTATAGTGGATTTACCTTCGTGCTCGTGGGTGCCACTTAAGGTGATCAGTTTACTTTGCTGGTTAGTCTCACTTATTAGTTGCTCTAGATACAGAAGAAACCCTGAAACGCGCTGAATAGTGGCAGTCTTCGACGGTATCTTTATCGGGAAGAATACCGATTAAACGTGTCGGGTCTATGTCATTACGTGTCTTCACACTCGGGTCAAAAACAACTCTAGCAAGCAGAACCAAGGTGCTAATGGTAAAACCTAAGGCACCGGCTGCACCAGCAATGAGTTTTCGATATGAGCGCTCAGGGTACTTGGGAGGAAGTGCATCTTCGATGATTTCAAAGTCACTGATATTCGATTCGAGGGCGAGTTTCGAGTCGGTGACTCGGCCTTCCAACGTGCTGACCAGGTTACGATATTCAATCATCTGATCTCTATGACGTTGGTAGTCCTGTCTTAGTCCATTTAAGCGTAACAGGCTGTCTTTGGTATTATTGATGGCTAGGCGATAATCGGCTAATGCCTGATCTGAGACATAGAGGTCAAACTCATAATGAATCTTCTCCAATTCAAGTTCCAGGTAGAGGGGGTTTTGGCCATAGATCTTAGTATCTGTCTGGCTAGTGAGCACCTTGTCATCAGCATTAGTTTGAAAGGAGGCTATTTTCTGTTCCATTGCCATGACTTTGGGATTCTGGGAGGTATATCTGAGTTTTAGTAGTTGTAGTGTCTCACGCAGTTCACTAATACGGCTCAGAGCGGCACCTGCAACCACAGTTTCCAGGGGGATCTCCTTGGGTATGGTGGCGAGCTTTGAAATAGTCGCCTTCAGCTTGGCTCTTTTTTCGCTGGTGGAAACTTGGCTTTCAATGTATTTAATTTCCAGAGTCTGTATTTTATGATAGTTAGATATCATCTGTTCATTAAATGACACTAAATTGTGCTTTTGTCTGAAATTTGCTTCCGCTTGTTGCGCTGTAATGAGTGCTTCTCGGCTGGTAGAAAGTTCCTTGAGGAAGTAACTATTTACTTTTCGTGCTGCTGAGTTCTGTACGCTTGAATAGGACTCAAGAAATACTGCACTGACGGTGTTCGACACCTTGACCGCCATTTCTGGCTGCTGCCAGGTGGCGGTGATGTTGATAATATCAGAACGATTACCTCGACTGATGTCTATGCTGTCGTATAAGTCTTGGGGAGTGAGTGACAGCTCCAGTTGTTCGATGACCCTCAGCAGATGGTCCCTGACCAATATTGTTTGCATTATGGTATTGAAGTCAATTTGCAGATACAGGTAAGGGATGTCCGCTTGTGATGACATGTTTTTCTGATGGCGAATAATGATGGTGTTGGCTTTCCAACTGTCTTGAATGAATGTTTTGGCCATGAGAAAGGCTAAGGCAGCACACAATATGGCGACCATAAATGGCAACCATATTTTGCCTTTCAGTTGCGACCAAAGCAGGCTCAAGTCAATATTCAGACCATTGGTTTCTGTTTGATCGTCATCTGCTGTAGAGAATTCAGATACCAAGCTCATACTCGATTATCCCGCGAATATCAGTGATACTTTCTACTTTGGCTTTAATGGGTTTATTGGCGGCTATCATGGCATATGAATCCTTGTCTCCTGGGTGATAGCCATGCATTCCAGGAATGGATTTAAGTCCCATGTAACATGGGGTTATCAACATACCTGGCTCCATTAAAAACATCAGTTCTCCAAATCTATGGTCGTCGAAATAGACATGCATCTGCTTCAATTCATCGTCTTCTACGATAGTGCCGTGGTCTTGTTCTTCGAGGACTTTGCGAATGATGGTTTCAGCATTCAGGGTGATAAACCAAAATCGTGCCATGGTGGAGTCGTACATGGCGACATAGTCTTTACCGTACTCAAGTCCGGTCGCCTTTATAGAAGGGATGAGGTCGATATCACCGGTGACGTCTTTCATGCCGTGGTCGGAGATGATGTAAAGTGCCACTTCATCGTATTGGCCTTGTGCCAGTTCATACAGGGAGCGTATTTGCTGGTCTAACCAAGCTATGTGCTTTTTAACTGCGGGGTGCTTGGTACCATGTTGGTGCATGATGCCATCGAGTCTGGGCAGATAGACATAGTTAAATCGGCTCTCACCTTTTTCGATTTCATGGCGATTACTTGCCAAGATCTCTTGTTCACTATGACGCCAATTCGAACAGTAATAAGGAATTTTTTTGTCTACACACCAGTCGAATATGGTATCTGTGGCCAAGATGCCACCGGGGACGAAATAGTCGCGCTTTTCCAGATAATCAAAATAGGGCAGATGGGCAAAAGGCACCGAATACATCTCAAAATAGCCAGTGTAGCCGTATACCTTGGCCATGGCCTTACTCAACCAGTGGCGTACGCGGCCACGGTCGAAAATTGAACTTGGTAGCAGTGCCAGATACTTGAAGGCTTTAAATGGGGATGCTTCTGGGTTGTAGTTAAAGCATGACCAGTGAGTGTGTTCGTCAGGAAAGCGCCCCGTGAGGATGGAAGGGTCGGCTCCAGATGAAAAGCCAAAGGTAGTTTGTAGTGGATGTGCATCTTGAATTATCCCTTCAAGAAATCCATAGCGCTGATATATCTCCCAGCCAAATGCATCAATAAATGTAAAAAGAGTCAGTTTCTTCTTCATGGGCTTTGCTCCAGATCTTGTTGGAATTCTCCTGATAATACCTACTCAATCGTCGTGCCAAATGTTCCCAGTTATAATTTTCTCTAACAAACTCAGCGCCTTGAGTCGATATTTTGAGTGAGAACCTTAAGTCCTCTAAGGTTTTAAAAATACTATTCGCAAATTGGGAGGCATTGTCGGCGTAGCAAATATGTTGTTGATCGCATAATGCCAAGCCTTGTGCCCCCACCCGAGTACTGACTACAGGTCGCTCCATGGCTAGGGCTTCCACCAGTTTTAATCGTGTACCACCGCCGATACGAAGGGGACAAATATAGACGTCAGCCATGGCGTAATAGGGACGAATATCAGGCACTTCACCTGTCACTACGACTCGCTCACCATCCTGCCAACTGTAGACTTCAGCCGTTGGTCTGGTACCTACGATAAGTAATTTGGCGTTAGGGAGCTTAGCTAATATCAGCGGCCATATTTTCTGCATAAACCAGCGCATGCCATCCACATTAGGTGGGTAGTCCATGGTGCCGGTAAAGACTAAGGTTGGATGGCTATTAACGGGTTTCTGTTGTGGATGAAAATAATGCCTGTCGAAACCATTCTCTAATACCAAAGGAGGGGGAGTCGCTTGTAGGTGTCGTAGCAGATAGTTCTTATCTTCCGTCGAACACACTACATGTAGCGGGAATCGAGTATTGAGTCGCCTTTCAAATACGCGGGTTTTAAGGATATTCTCGATGGCGGACAGACGTCGTTTCCAACCTGATAAGTAAGGCAGTTGCTCCAATTGAAATTCGCTATCGACCCGACTATGGTCGTTAACTAACGGGCATTGGCAGTCTATGACTTGAAAATATTGGGTCATACAGGTGTCAATACAATGCACCAGTTCAAATGCGTTAGATTGGATCAGCTCCTGGAGTGCATGACAGGCTTCAGTGTCAAACCAGCGGTGCATGGTATCGGGTGTAGGGTCAAATAATCGCTCAGACAAGGACCGCCAGGGTTTCAATCTTATGGGCCGAGTGTAGAGTTGGTCTAAAGGTAAGACTGACCGTAATTCATTGCCTCTGGTGACTTCTTCGTCGTTATGGGTGAGGCTAAACAAGATGACTTCATGCTCGTTGCAGATAGCCTTAAGTAGATTAAACACACGTTGGTGTGTTCCGCAATTGAGCGGATAGGGAATATAAGGCGTTACAAAGAGTATTTTCATACTGATTTCCTTGTCTCGATAATCTTGAGTCCGTTTAAATGCTTAAGTGTTTATTTTTCCATGTCGGCTGCTTAATGTGCTGAGTAATTGATTGGCGTGAAAACCCCAATCAAAGGCTTTTACCCGTTCGAGTCCAAGCTGGATCAACTGCTGCTTTAAAGACGGTTGTGTGAGTATCTTTCCCAGACATTGAGCTATGCTGCTTGGGTTTTCCGGGTCGAAACAAAGGGCCGCTCTCCCCACAACCTCGGGCATAGCACCCCGGTTAGAGCAGGTCACAGGTGTTGCACAAGCCATGGCCTCCACCAGGGGAAGCCCGAATCCTTCATAAAGCGAGGGCATAACTGTCGTTGCAGCTCCGTGATATAGGCTAGGAAGATCACTGGAATCTACGAACCCCAGCACCTTAATCGTGTCGGCCGCCGGTGAGTCGGCTATTCGTTTAAAAACCAATTTAGCACCAGACCAGGCGCTACCGACAAACACCAGAGGATGTTTGTGACGTATGTTGGCAGGGAGCTTTTCATAGGCTTGAATGAGACCGATATGGTTCTTACCCGGATGCTCGATACGTGAGACATATAAGAGGTAATTGGCTTTTAGATTGAGGCGCTTTAATCGCTGGGCGTGATCTTGAGGCGGTTGCTCATTGAACTGAATTTTATCGTAACCATTGTGAAGCACACTGATATTACAGGCCGGGATATGCAGAAACCTTTCCATATCCTTACGGGTATTGTCACTCACGGCGACTAAGTGAGGGCGATAGGGACTCACTCTGGGTTGTAGGAATTTAGGGACCAGATGGCGAATGTAGTGCATACGCAGAAAGTCGTACTTGTTAGCGATATGACATTGGGACAAATCGTGAATGGTGGCGATTGTAGGCAAGGGATAATGACTCAATACACGGCGGTTCGCTGCGGGCAGGATAAGGGCATCAAAATCGGTGGTTTTTAGTTGCTGCTTGACCCAATGAGGCAGTAACCAGGTGTGATAAACCATATTTGCCATGGGGTGGTTTAAAAACTTGGGCAGTACCACGATTTCTTGCCTGGGGTGCACAATGGGCCAATATTTACGATCGCTGTTATTGATTAGCACAGTAACATGATGCAACTTGAGCAACTCTATCGCGACGTTTTGCATATATTGCGATATCCCTGATTGTCCGTGATCGAAGCCGCAAGCACTAAATAGAAGATGCATATTCATTCCTCTTTTGAAATAGCCTAAATATAGAGTCAGTTGACAGAGATCTTGCCCTGTATCTTTGCTAGCGGCTGTAATGCCAGTCCTCTACGGTTCGATAAAATGCCTGTAAACGGGAGACAACTCGGGACCAGCAGTATTCGCTGTCAACTCGAGCAAGCCCGCTTTTTATCAGGCGATTTGCAAAGGATACTGAGTTTAATATTTTACTGACGTTGGCTTGGAGTGAATCCAGGTTATCTGGATTAAAAAGTAAGCCATCATCATTGTGCCTGATCAGGTGAACTAAGCTGCCGATACGACTGGCAACGACAGGTAAACCGGCACTCCATGCTTCCAATACCACAATGCCAAAAGGCTCATGAGTGGAAGCGAGTAAGAAGCAGCTGGACTGCTGATATAGTGCCGGTAGTAACTGGTTATCGGGTTCTATGCCTGGGATGATGGTGACATAAGCCTGCAGTTTATAGCGTTCGATTCTACTGAGTAATAGACTCAGATAGCTTGATTGGATCACCGGGCCAGCCAATATCAATTGATACTGATCATCCCCGCTGGCATGCAGTCGATTGAGTAAGTCGATAAGCATCAACTGATTTTTCTGACTGTCGATGCGCCCGACCGATAGCAGTAACTGTCGGCTCTTGGGTATATGCAGATGTTGGCGTACATCCAAGGTGACAGGGGTTGAAAAATAGCGGGAGTTGACCCCATTTGGTAAGTAAATGACCGGCTTATCGGGAAAACGCAGTCGGGTTTCAAGGTATTCATTGTAGCCAATGCAGATGATGCCACTGGCATCGGCCAGAACCTTCTGTGGTTGAAGCAGTAGATCGATAGCCTTACCGGCATTGAGGGTGTTTTTTAGCGGTTTTATCAGGCTGTCTATTTCGGTCCTAGGTACTGCAAATTGACCGCCGTGTAAGGAGATAACATAGGGTAATCCACGACGCTTGGCTGCATAGCGCACCATAGCTGCCATACGTTGCATTGTATGGCAATGATATAAACGGAATTCACCTTTCAATAACCTTTGGCTAAGGGAGAAAGAATAGGGATTACCGCCTTTCTTATCCAATTTTAGCTTCTTTTCCTTGGTCAAGCCCAGATAAGGGTAGTAGTAGCGAAAACGCTCGATGGGAATATTCTCAATCATCTCGGCTGGGATTCGGTTGAGTGCTTGTGTACATAGAATATGGCTTTTTATCTGGTGGTGTTGCTGTAAACCTAAGCTGGTATTCCATACAGCACCTTCCATTCCTCCCCAGTCTTTCATATGGAATCGACGCATGACCTGAGCGATAGGGTACTTGTCACGATTTTGCATATAGGGTCCCTTAATCCATTTCGCTGAAGCTAAAGTGCTGCAAGGAGCTAGTTTTCATAAAGTGCAGCTCACTATGATGTGTGAACAGATATACGATTACTGGTAACGGGATAACACAGCACGTTGTCCTGCCTGGTTGTTTTTTATCTGCTGGCGAACCCGGGTATTCCCCCAGCGCAAACCAATATAATAGGCCCAGTGGTAGACAAACAGTCGACAGGGAGTGGCGATAAGTCCTGCTATGTCCCTCGAGATGATGTGGTGGTAACAGTCTCGAAGCAAACCTTTGCTAAAGCTGGCGATGGCCTGGATAAGTTTATTACTCTTGTGATAGATAAAGGCATCGGCTTCTCCTTCCACAAAACGTCGACCGTAAAGCTGTTTTAAGCTGTAATTATGAGAATGCATGACTAGGGCTTTGGGAACATAGGCGAGCTTGTATTCATTCGTTCGAGCCCAGTGGCCCCACTCAGTATCTTCAGATGCCCAAGCATCGAGGTAGAAAGGATGTTGCTGCCAATATTGGCGCCGAATGGCGGCAAAGGGTAATGACAGGGTTATCCAGGAGGGCGCTTTATTGGATGCGGGAAAGCTGGTGGCGTAATCGCGTCTCACCCATAGATGAGCCTCGGGGCGGGGAATTTGGCGACCAAAGGCCGCGACTGTGTCGGGATCATCAAATGCGTCCAGTAGATTCGAGAGTGAGTCGTCTCTGAGTAATACGGCGTCAGAGTTTAAAAAAACAACTATGTCAGCTTGGGTTTGTTCAATGGCCTGATTGAGCACCTTACCTGGGTAGTAATCTTCTGGTTCAATCTGGATAAGTTGGCAATCATAGAAACTGGCAATCTCCAGAGTCCCATCAGTCGATCCTGAATCTACTAGGATCAAGTCATAATGCTGATGCTCTTGGGAGGCAAGTGCTGCAAGTGTATTGGCAATGACCCAAGCAGAATTTTTTGAGCGCATGATGATGGCGACTTTGGCCTTGTTAAAATCAGGGGTTTGTAGGGTTAGCTTGGCTTTATCTTGCGCTATCGGGGTTGATTCATGCATGAGAAGTGTCCTCTGTATCCTTTATATAGGCTGGTGAGGATTGAGAGGCCGGGATGGCTTCACATAGCCAGGCCGTCTCTCTGGTACTTATGTAGTCGAGTATCTTGTCGAAGCATTGAAATTTGTCACACAAGTACATGGTGATGGGGTGGATCAATATATTGGCATCGCGCCCTTGGGCCTCACAGGTTTTTAGTTGGTGTAACACAAGTTCGGTCCACTCCTGGATATAATAGCTTTCACTACCAAAATCATCGGACCATGAATAACGCTTTTGCCAGTGCTCGACCCACTGAGGACTGCGCTCTGCGTGGTAGAGGTGTTCATGGTCGGGAATGATGTTGATAGGGTAATTGTAAACCCCATATTTGGATGGCAAGGGCTGGAAATTATCTCGTTTTACCCCATCGGAGCAAAGCTTGATCCCGAGATGGCTTAAAATCTTGTCTGTATGTGGACCGTGCATATACATATGATTGCGCCAACAGGTGATCCGCTTTCCAGTTTTGCTCTCGATGATCTTTATGGTGCTTAGGGTATCTAAATACTGGTACCAATAGGGGCCGTTATAGCTAGCTAAAAGTTTGTTACAGATGCGGTGCCAGATTTGTGGAGTAAAGCCACTCCAAGTATGACCGCCAATGTCGACCCAGTCGCTTTGACATAGCACTTGGGTGTCGGCCCATTCTTCAAGGAAACAACGACCAGTGACAAAACAGGTTAACTTGACCTGGGCCTGTTCGATACGCTTGAGAAATAACTTGGCGGTGTTTAGCTCTGAAATATCACAGTGCTGCTGGTTGCCCGTATGCAAACTGGCGTGATGAATATCCGCGCTTAGATAAATCATATATTGGCGTCCTCTAAAGATAAGCCATAGCCGTCAAGTAGGTTACCCAGATTGACGTCCATAAAGTCCTGCCAGTTTTTAAGGTAATGTCGGGTTATGGGATCGGGAGAATATTCTGTTAGCGGCTCTTGTCGATAGAGCACATAAGGAAAGCACAATGGCAGTTTCTCCACTTGGGTCAATGCCTGATAAGTCCAAGGGGAAGGTCCTTCTATGATGGGATATCCGGCGGTGCTTAGCCCCCAAAGCCGCTTCACAAGATTTTTAAACTTATCCTCGCTATGCCAGAAGGCATCGTCTGCTGCGGATTTAAGGTAGCTTGTCCAGGTGAGCTCAGGCTTGTTCAGACGCTTTCGCTCACAGCTAAGATGAATTGGCTGTAAGGCTGTTATTATGGTTTCGTTCCAATTTGCCAGGTTAATATCCTTAAACCGACTATAACTTGGGGTAAAACGAAAACTCATAGCCTGAAGATAGAGTTGTTTGAATTTTGGGTCTATGGCGTGTTCATTTGCCATACGTTGTTGTTTTTCGGCATAAGACCAATGATATCTACCTCGTGAGAATAAGAGTGCATCCCCGTAGCCTATGATTGCTTTCATGGTGTGCTTAATGACGGTGGACCTATACCGTTCGGGTTGGCTTTGTGCTAACAAGAAGCGATTTATCAACAGCAGTGCTCCCCGATTAATCAATAAGTTTCGTACATCCCAAGCTGGGATATTATCTAAGGTATGTTGGGTTAATGATGGCACGAAATCCGGGTCTCCCAACAAGGTCCGGTGACCGTGTCGCATGTCATACCAAATAACCCTGCATGCCGACTTTTTCATCTTATGGACCGTGGTAAAAGAGAGATCAATGCCTAAATCAGCCTGGTGACGAATAGCTTGTAATGCCTGATTGATTGACTGCTCTAGTCTAGGGTCTGTGTTGTTATGCCTGTTTAGGATCAGTAGTAGGTCGAAATTATTGTGGGGATAAAGTTGTCCACTAACAGGGTGTGGAATGAGCCCTCCTTCACCACGGCCATAACCGCCTAATAGGACTAATGCACAAACTTGGTCTTTATTGAAAAATTCCATTATGGTGTCGCACACATGTTCTAGGATATGTTGGCAAATGGATTCAGCCGCTGGATCCTGTAGCAGGGTGACATTGTTAATGGTTAGCATGCCTGTCTCCCCCAGCCATTGGAGTGGCTGTCATGGCTTGATTCAAATTTTCTTTAAGCAGATGCTTAAAAACCTGGATAAGCTGGTGTGTATGCCTATCTATGGTGTATTGCTGCACTATGCGTTGCTGAGCAAGTGCAGCATTTCTCTGGGTCGTGTCAGGGTGCTGGAGTAGGTCCCGAATGGCGCCGCCGAGAGCTAAGATGTTGTTGCTATCGACCAGCCTGCCGTTTATCCCATCTTGTAACCACTCAGGAATCCCGCCTACACTGGTGGCGATAACGGGGCAGGCGTGGGAAAGAGCCTCAATGCCGGCCAAACAAAATGTTTCAGGCGAGCGAGAAGGGATGATCAAGGCCGAAGCTTGTTGGTAGAGTTTGGTCAATGTACCTGAGCGACAGTAGCCCTTAAACTTCACTAGATGATCAATTCCAAGTGTCTGACTGAGTCGTTGTAACTCATCTCTTTGAGGGCCATCTCCACAGATGAGTAAATTAACTTCCATATTCAAGCTAGCCATAGCCCGCAGTAAGACATCGACTCCTTTTCCCCGTACCAGAGCGCCTACATAGAGTAACTGACTCGAGTGTCTGGGCTGAGACAGCTTGATAACTGAAGTATTGGAACTGGTGAATAATGGGATCACATGGGTCTTATCAAGCTCGAATTGGTGTTGTATCAACACCCGAGACATATATTCGGATCCAACAATAAACCCGGCTAAGTTTCGATTACTATTTTGTTGTGCAACTAAATTTCCCAGCCGATTTACCGTTAATTTATGTTGGCTGTTGCGACCAATGAAACCTAAACAGACATAGCAGCCTGGGCCTGTTTTTCGCTGACAAGTGTTATGGCCTATGGTGGTGTATTTATGCTCTCTTAGGCAGAAGAGCTTATGGTCATGAAAAAAGCGAATGCTGGGAATACCACTCTGCACACAAGTGTCTATGTCTTGTATCTGGTCTAGTTGATGAAGGTAGATAATATTGGGGCTGTGATGATTTAATTGCTCACTGAGCTTAGTGATGGGGTAGGCACTATTAAAGACATGGGTAAATCTGGGATGAATTTCTCCATCTAATTGATATAGTAAGGTTGATTTTATTCCTTTTTCCGCTAAAGCCTTCACAGTATCGTAGATATACCTTTCTGCCCCCCCAATGAAGTCGGCATGTTTATTTACCCAGACAATATGTAATGTGTGGGTATTTGTATTTTGCATACGACTATGCGAGTGAGTGACTGCAGAATGTGCCTTTTGCATACCAGGCATCCTTTTTGATTTAGGGATACTGGGTTATTGCATGGACCTTGCCAGAATAAGAGGTTCCAGGGTCAACTTGATTTATCTGGATAGATTTTTCAGCTGAAATTTCTTTTCATTTTCAAGAAGTGCTGTTCGAATAAGTGAAAACTGCTTAACCCGAGCAAGGTGGTGAGAATAATCGTCGCAGAAAACGTCACTGGCCAATAATCTATACCAAAATGAGCCACACATTTGGCTACAAGGTTATATGCCAACATATGTAGCAGGTACATACCATAGCTAATCTGTCCGATTTTTTTAACCAGTCTATTTTCGAATAGGGGATAAATCATAGGTCGGGTGCAAGTGACACAGGAAGCGATTAATAATGCCATCAAAATATACACCAGTATTAATGGTACTCCCTCTATAGCCAGTGATGTAATGGTGGCGGTGAGAAATATAATGCTGGACTCGGGTCTGGTAATGACCAGAGATATAATCTGATAACTCTTCTTGTTGGCTAATGTGTGTGCGAGTACAACACCAATACAGATAGGAATGGCAATGACTTCTAACACTCTTAAATAGATATGATCGCCGTTTATACCTGCGTATTGCAAAATAAGACTGGCGAGAATAATCAGAATCAGCATGGGGATTGATGTGCTGGGTGCGAGCATACGTTCTATGCTTGGCCAGATAAGATAGAACTGCTCTTCTGCAGCCAGAGACCAGGCGAAGAAGAAGATGATCCGTTCTTCTGCAACAAAAGGAACAAACACATTGGACGTGTAGGTGGCAAAATATTTGAGATTATCCAGAAAAGCGGTTCCCGCCCTGGTTTCTGGCTCAAGAACGAGCACCAGACAAATATAAACGAGTAATACAGCATAATAAAGGGGGAAAATACGCAGGGTTCTGCGGATATAAAACTGCTTAAGATCGATCTTACCATTATTTCTTTTCTCTTTAAGGAGCAAAGAGGTGATTAAGAATCCGCTGATCACAAAAAAAAGAGTCACTCCGTGAAATCCCTGACTCGCGAGTCGTAGCTGATCCCAATAGGGATAGCCTGCATGATGCCAAATGACGGCCAGGATACTCAGGCACCTTAAACCATCTAGGCATAAGTACCTTTTTTGATTTAGGTAATGAGTATAAGTCATTGGACCGCCTCTCTTATGCTTGATAACCGCTTTGTATTAGGAAGCAGATGTCAGTTTAGGGTGCTAATGGTTCTAACGAAGGGCTATTTATGAGCAAGTGTAGTCTAAAAGTGTTTATTGGGTGAGTATCTCGCAGCTCACTTCTTCTCTTTGTCATTCCTATTATGTAGGTCTAGATACATAAAATTGAATGAATAACCTGCTAGATAAACATTCGCTAATATTATGCATGAAAAGTGATTAAGATCGCATTTTTATAATGTAGATGGGTTACACTTTTATACACTTGTTAAGCTAAACTGAGTTTAAGTAGATTGTAATTATTTAATATCAGTTTAACTCAGGATGTACACAGGTCATTAACATGTCTAGTTTCAATGGAGTTAATTGAACATGAGCTCAATGGATGAAATCATACAATACCCAGATCGCCCTACAGAATGCAGAGAATTACTCAAGGTGATTGAAATGTCAGTAGTAGATAAGCGAAAACGCTTAGGTTGGCAAGATAAAGATTCAGATGGGCGTGAAGTAATCGGTCGCTGGCTCGATGAACGTAATGGCAGCACTGACAAGCTAATCTTGTATAGACAGACTGACAATATTTACTTAGAGATCTGGTCAAGCGATGGTTGCCATAGCTTGGATGTCATGATGTGTATAGAAACTGATGCAGGCTTAAAACTCGAAGATGAGGGGGGAAATTTCTTCGGCGAGTATTTCTTATTATCTGATGATAATTCACTGCAATTTTGTAATTCCAGTGAATGCTTCTATACCGCTAAAGCTGCATAAGTAGATTGCAAATAAATGGGCAATAAAACCTGAGAGGACATAAATGTGAAGGGCTTACATTTATGTCTCTGATAGCCAAGTCTAATCTGGGTACTGCCCATCTTATAGCTATTAGTAGTATCTAGACCTACTGAAAAGGGTGAAAACTCTTAAATGTCATCTCTTTACCTGAAAAAGGATGAGCTATGGTCAATGACATTGCATGTAATTTCAGTCTGTTAGATGCCGCTATCACATCTGCATCACCATAAAATTCATCACCTAGTATTGGATGACCTAAAGCTAGCATGTGTAATCTGAGCTGATGTGTTCTTCCAGTAACCGGCTTTAACTCTACTAAGGTACTGGTTTCTCTGCGCTCCAACACCTTGTAATAGGTCTTAGATACTTTGCCATCTTCGGCAATCTCTTGCAGTGGAGGCCGGATTTTATCTGCTTTCATTGCCAAATCGATCACTCCTTGATCTTGATTCAATTGTCCGAGAACCTCAGCAATGTAGGTTTTTTTACTCATTCTGTTCTGAAATTGGGTCTTGATATTAGACTCTGCCTTCTTATTTAAGGCAAAAACCATAATGCCAGAAGTCGCACAGTCTAGACGGTGTACCAGTATTATTTCAGGGTATCTCTGAAGTAAACGAGTAAGCGCGCAATCGTAGGTATTGGCTGCACGACCAGGATTGGACAGTAGACCCGAAGGTTTGTTGATAACCAGTATATCCCGGTCTTGATAGCGTATATCTAACCAAGGGACCGAAGGGGGAGCGTAAGTGAATATTTGCATGAGTTCTCCTGTAGCGGCGAATTCTAGCAAAAAGCGATCCTGTTGAGAATTATTAAGCCTGATTTTCTCGTGGAGTTTATAATGCTAAAGCCCTAAAGCCCTAAAGCCCTAAAGCCCTAAAGCCCTAAAGCCCTAAAATCAGTTATAAATATTCTGCGGGTGTCTTACGAGCCCAAATTCGGCTGTAGGCCATCAGCTGTGGATAGAATGTTCTAAAAGCAATCTCTATCTCTATATCCAGCTTATCGACCGCTTGGGTAGCACCTTGGAATATTTCCGGTTTAGAGATCCGCTTAGCGACAGAATGAATGGTTTGGTGGAGACCTTTCTTACTTTTATATGCCTCAAGCCAGTTTTCGCTGCGGATCCTAGGAGCAAGTAGTTTGAGCTTTTCTGGTAATTGTTCACATGCATCTAAGGCATCGTAAGCATTTCCGGCAAATTGTCGAAGAGTGAGGTGATGATACTCTTCCCAATACTTAGCCAACATATGGTCGAAAGCTAGATCGACAATAATAGGCGCGGCTCTGGTTAAACTTTTGGGAAACTTAGCGATTAAGTCCTTAGTCAGTTCGTGGCTGTCAGTGAGCTGGTCTATTTGTCTATGTAACCAAATTCCTTGCTGTAGGTGTTTAGGGTAATTGTCGATATTGCCTTTGGCAAAATCGCCGGCAAGATTTGCCGCTAGACTGGTTTTACTGTTATCGGCAAGATGTAGGTGGGCAAGGAAGTTCATGACGTTCTGTTAATTTTCTTGGTTATAACACAAATTTTACGTTATCATGGGTTTAGATGCTTAGATAGTTTTTATCCAATTTAAATTGGTTTTAAAGTGACTTCTTAAGGATATGCATCTTTTTGCTTGTATTATCATCAATTATCGGTTTAAGGATCAAGGACGATGTGGAACTGGTTTTCTAAAGTGTTTCCCAAGAAAGAACAAATACAGCGCAAGCGTGTACAAATAGATATTCCCTACGAGCAGCATAGTTACCGAAAGGAAGATTTTGCTATTGATGAGCAGCCCAGCACCCTAGAAAATGGTAAAAGCAGTAACTGATCCTTGATCTTATCTGTCTCTGTTAATAGACTAGCGCCGGATTTATGCTAAGCAGAGACTAACCATGCGTGTGACTGATTTTTCATTCGAACTACCCAACGAGCTGATTGCTCGCTATCCTACCCCAGAACGTACCTCTTCAAGACTACTCTCATTAGAGGGTAATACAGGTCAGGTCACAGACAAACAATTCACCGATATTCTTAATATGGTCAATCCTGGCGATCTAATGGTGTTCAATAACACCCGAGTGATCCCGGCGCGACTGTTTGGCAAGAAGCAGACCGGTGGCAAGTTGGAATTATTAGTCGAGCGTATACTCGATGATAAAAGCATCTTGGCTCACGTCCGATGTTCTAAATCTCCTAAAGTTGATTCGATTGTTTGTTTAGATGGTGGCTATGAGATGATCATGCTTGCCCGTCATGATGCCTTGTTTGAACTCAAGTTGGTGTCGGATAAAACCATACTCGAAGTACTCGAAGAGGTAGGGCATATGCCTTTGCCACCTTATATCGATCGTCCCGATGAAGACGCAGACAAAGAGCGTTATCAGACCGTTTATAATAAGACTCCTGGGGCTGTAGCCGCCCCAACGGCAGGATTACACTTCGATGATGCTATTTTACAAGCATTAGCCGATAAGGGGGTTGATACGGCTTTCGTCACCTTGCATGTGGGTGCGGGAACCTTCCAGCCTGTAAAAGTTGATAATATTCTCGAGCATAAGATGCATTCTGAGTGGGCCGAGGTTTCTCAAGATGTTGTCGACAAAGTCATACAAACTAAAGCAAACGGAAAACGCGTTATTGCCGTCGGCACCACATCTGTTCGTTCTTTAGAGAGTGCAGCTAAGGCGAGCGAGGGAGCACTGGAAGCATTTTGCAGTGACACGGATATCTTTATCTATCCAGGATATAAGTTTCAGGTGGTCGATGCCATGGTGACAAATTTCCATCTGCCAGAGTCGACTTTAATCATGCTACTCAGTGCCTTTGCAGGCTTCGATGAGGTAAAAAACGCCTATCAACACGCAATCGCTCAAAAATACCGCTTCTTTAGCTATGGCGATGCCATGTTTGTGACTAAAAAAGCGAACTAATCCCGAAAATTGCTTTAAAATACCCACCCACAGATGAGGTGGGTATTTTTTCTGCTTTATTTTGAATATTTTGAGGATAAGGGTTGATACTCAGTTGTTTGCCCTTATCTCTAGTTTTAATGTTAGCTTGTACCGATTATTTTCTAGGTACGGGCAATTGTGAGTCAGACTGTTTATCTGGCGAGGTAAAATCATGAAATTTGAATTAGATACAACCGATGGACGTGCTAGACGCGGACGTTTGATTTTTGACCGTGGCACAGTAGAAACACCGGCATTCATGCCAGTGGGCACTTATGGCACAGTAAAAAGTATGACACCAGAAGAGGTGCGAGAGAGTGGCGCCGATATCCTGCTGGGGAATACATTCCACCTGTGGCTACGCCCGGGTGAAGAGATCATGCGTAAACATGGCGATCTTCATGACTTTATGAACTGGCAACGTCCGATTTTAACCGACTCTGGTGGATTTCAGGTATTCAGTTTAGGTGATATCCGTAAGATCACCGAAGCAGGTGTGCATTTCCGTTCACCCATTAATGGTGAGAAGATTTTTCTAGACCCGGAAAAGTCGATACAGATACAGAATTCTCTGGGCAGTGATGTGGTGATGATTTTCGATGAATGTACACCCTATCCAGCGACTGAGGATGAAGCACGTAAATCGATGCAGATGTCACTACGTTGGGCTCAACGTTCACGTGATGAATTCGATAAACTAGAAAACCCTAACTCCCTGTTTGGCATTATTCAAGGCGGCGTCTATGAAGACCTGCGTGATGAAAGCTTACAAGGATTAGTCGATATAGGTTTTGATGGTTATGCCGTTGGCGGTTTGGCCGTCGGTGAACCTAAAGAAGACATGCACCGTATTTTGGAGCATGTCTGTCCTCAAATTCCTGCCGATAAACCGCGTTACTTAATGGGAGTCGGTAAGCCAGAAGATCTGGTTGAAGGTGTACGTCGTGGTGTCGACATGTTCGATTGTGTCATGCCTACGCGTAATGCAAGAAACGGCCATCTGTTTACCCCAGAAGGTGTGATTAAGATCCGCAATGCGCGTCATCGCGATGATACAGCCACACTCGATGCTACATGTGATTGTTATACCTGTAAGAACTATTCACGGGCATATCTTTACCATTTAGACCGTTGTAATGAAATTTTAGGTGCTCGTTTAAACACCATTCATAACCTCAGGTATTACCAAAGGTTAATGGAAGGTTTGCGCGGTGCGATCGAGACAGGTACATTAGACAGCTTCGTTGAAGAGTTCTATGCCAATCAAGGTCGTGAAGTTCCCGAAGTTCCAAAATTAACCGATTAATTTTTATACTAACTAGAAGAGAATATTATGTTTATTTCAAGCGCGTTTGCAGCCGATGCTCCAACGACAGGGGCGGGTGGCACCATGGAACTTATTTTCATGCTGGTCATCTTTGGTCTGATCTTTTATTTCATGATCTTCCGTCCGCAGTCTAAGCGTGTAAAAGAGCACAAAAACTTAATGGGTTCATTAAGTAAAGGTGATGAAATTCTAACTAGTGGTGGTATTTTGGGCAAGATTGCTAAAATCAGTGAAGAAAATGATTACGTGCTACTAGCAATCAATGAAACATCTGAAATAACGATCAAGAAGGATTATATCGCGGCAGTATTGCCTAAAGGCTCTATTAAGTCTATCTAAGCCAAGAGGGCGATGGTGTGTTAAATAAATACCCAATGTGGAAAAATGTGATGGTGATTTGCATCATCGCAGTCGGTTTTTTCTATGCAATACCCAATCTCTACAGTGAAGACTATGCGGTTCAGGTAGTTGGTACTCGTGGAGCTGAGGTGACTGTGGCGACTCAGTCGGCAGTCAATGATGTGCTTACCAGTAAGAATATTACGGTTAAGCGTTCAGAGCTTGAAAATGGTCAATTGCTTGTTCGCGTGATGGATGGTGATCAACAGTTACTAGCAAAGGAAGCAATAGCTGATGCGCTGGGGGACAAATACACCGTCGCCTTAAACTTAGCGCCAGCGACGCCTGAGTGGCTTGAGGCTATGGGCGGCTCCCCAATGAAGTTGGGTCTAGATTTACGTGGTGGCGTTCATTTTCTGATGGAAGTGAAAATGGGCGAAGCTGTTCGTAAAATGGTCGAGTCTAAAATGGCCGACTTTAGAACCGATCTTCGCGGTGAGCGTATTCGCTATGCCGGTATTCGTGAAAGTGCTAAAGGCATAGAGATTAAGTTCCGTGATGCCGACAACTTAGCTAAGGCTGAGCGTTTCTTGAAGAGCCGCGGTAATGACATGGTGTTTACCGATAGCTCATCGGATGGTAATTACTACTTGATTGCCAATCTCAGTGAAACCTATCTTAAGCAAGTTAAAGAGGAAGCACTGCAGCAGAACATCACGACTATACGTAATCGTGTGAATGAGTTGGGTGTGGCGGAGCCAGTTGTACAACGTCAAGGTGCCGAACGCATCATAGTCGAGTTACCTGGCGTGCAAGATACAGCCCGTGCGAAAGAGATTTTAGGCGCTACCGCGTCAATCGAATTCCATATGGTTGATGAGAAAGCCGATGCTGCAGCTATTGCCAGTGGTCGAATCTCTGCCAATGCCAAGATATACGATCGTCGTCAAGGTGGCCAAGTCGCGCTCTATAAAGAGGTGATGTTGTCTGGTACCCATATTCAAGGAGCTCAGCCGAGTTTCGATGAATACAGTCGTCCTCAGGTTAGCATTAACTTAGATTCCAAGGGCGGTTCTATCTTCTCGAATGTGACTAAGGATAACATTGGTAAGCCAATGGCCACCTTGTTCATCGAGTATAAAGATAATGGTGCTAAAAACCCCGATGGCAGCATAAAGCTTGAGAGGATTGAAGAGGTCATTTCAGTTGCCACGATTCAAGCACGTCTGGGACGTAACTTTGTAATCACTGGACTGGATCATAGTGAAGCGCAAAACCTAGCCTTACTTCTTCGTGCTGGTGCCTTAATTGCACCGGTTGTTATTGTAGAGGAACGTACCATAGGTCCGAGCCTAGGAGCGCAGAATATCCAAAACGGTATGGAAGCAATGATCTGGGGAATGGCAGTAGTGCTTATCTTCATGCTTGTTTATTACCGTGCTTTTGGTCTGATTGCCAACTTGGCGTTAACGGCAAACCTAGTCATGGTTGTCGGTGTTATGTCGATGATCCCTGGCGCAGTGTTAACTCTGCCTGGTATTGCCGGTATGGTATTGACCGTAGGTATGGCTGTGGATGGTAATGTTCTTATCTACGAGCGTATTCGTGAAGAGTTAAGAAACGGTCGTAGCGTGCAGCAAGCTATTCATGAAGGGTATGGCAATGCATTCTCAACCATTGCAGATGCTAACATCACCACTTTTATGACAGCACTTATTTTGTTTGCCGTGGGTACAGGAGCGGTTAAAGGCTTCGCTGTGACTCTGATGATAGGTATAGCGACGTCAATGTTTACCGCTATTGTGGGAACTCGTGCCATCGTCAACGCCGTTTGGGGTGGTAAACGCGTGAAGAAATTGTCTATATAAGGGAAGTTGATTATGTTTCAGATTTTATCGATAAAAGGCACGGTCAACTTCCTGCGCCATGCGGTTCCTATCAGTATCTTATCTTTGATACTGGTACTTGGCTCGCTGGCGTCGTTAGCGACCAAGGGGATCAACTGGGGATTGGACTTTACCGGTGGTACTGTTGTTGAACTGGAGTTTTCAAAACCGGTTAACTTAGAGGTATTACGTGCCGAGTTAAGCAGTGATGAGATGCAAGGTGTAGTGGTTCAGAATTTCGGTTCGAGTCGCGATATTTTAATTCGTCTTCCTGTTAAGGCTGACATTAAGAGTGATACTCAAGTTGGATACGTTATGGAGGCCGGGAATAAGCTTGATCCTCAGGTTATCCAGAAGCGCGTCGAGATGGTTGGGCCTCAGATTGGTAAAGAGTTAGCAGAACAGGGCGGCCTAGCAGTATTGGTTGCACTTATCTGTATCCTTATCTATGTTTCTTTCCGTTTCGAATGGCGTTTAGCCATGGGATCGGTAGTGGCATTGGCACACGATGTGATTATCACCTTAGGTGTGTTCTCTGTGTTGCAGTTGGATTTCGACTTGACGGTTCTGGCTGGTGTCTTAACGGTTGTCGGTTACTCTCTCAATGATACGATAGTGGTATTTGACCGTATTCGTGAGAACTTCCTTAAGATGCGTAAAGGTGGGCCGGAAGAGGTAGTGAATACCTCTATCACTCAGACTATGAGCCGTACCATAATTACAACAGCGACTACTTTAGTTGTGGTTATCGCCTTGTTCCTTAAGGGTGGCACCATGATCCACGGTTTTGCAACCGCGCTGCTGATGGGAATCTTCGTTGGTACTTTCTCATCTATTTATGTGGCGAGTTTCCTAGCGATTAAGCTTGGGATCAATCGTGAGCATATGTTGCCTGTCGAAATCGAAAAAGAAGGCGCAGATCAAGATCCATTGATGCCTTAAGTTTTTTGAAACTAACTAGATGGTCATTATGAATATGATGGCGGTTCATGATATTTTTGAAACTAATTAGATTGTCATTATGAATATGATGGCCGTTCATGATATTTTTGAAACTAACTAGATGGTCATTATGAATATGATGGCCGTTCATGATATTTTTGAAACTAACTAGGTGGTCATTAAGAATTTAATGGCCGTTTAGAAGAATTTTGAAACTTATAGAAAGCATAAAGAAAACCACCTCCGGGTGGTTTTTTATTGCCTGATAAAAAGATAACAAGCTTTTGTGATAGATGAATATTATTTCGAACTAAAATAATTGAATACATTTTGTTATCTAGCTTGGCCGCATTTACTCTCGACAGACTCGCTAATTTAGCAGTAGGATGTTCACTCATATATTCGTTAACGTATATATCACACCTAAAATTTGCCAGAAGAGCAATAGTTGTAAGGGATCACATGGAAGAGCGCAGTAAAATGGTTGCGGGTGGCAGTTTATTACAAGCCCATAGGTGGAAAGGTTTGTTAGAAACCAGTGGCATAACCGTAGAGCTTCGTGGCGAAGCGTTACTCGGCGGGACAGGCGATCTGCCTGTGGATCTGCAAAATGTCCAGCTTTGGGTCAGCGAATCTAAATACGAACTCGCTAAAGTTCAACTCCTGGATCTTAATGCTGAAGCTCCTCAATGGCGTTGTATCAAGTGCCACGGCATGAATGAGTCTAGTCTGGACTTGTGTTGGCAATGTGGCTGGGAGGTGTGAGTCTCCTCATTGGCGTTGTATCAAGTGCCACGGCATGAATGAGCCTAGTCTTGACTTGTGTTGGCAATGTGGCTGGGAGGTGTGAGTCTCCTCATTGGCGTTGTATCAAGTGCCACGGCATGAATGAGCCTAGTCTTGACTTGTGTTGGCAATGTGGCTGGGAGGTATGAGTCTCCTCATGAAGTTTATTGCCTCTTTATTTCTCTGTGAATCACCCGCCGCACATCAATGACAGTTAATGGGATATACTCTAGTCCCTTGATTTCCATGAGACTTGGGTTCCGATACTATTCCCATTTATACAAGGTTAGGAGTTAATCCTCTATGCAGTACTTTCCCTTATTTGTTGATACATCCAAACTTAAAGTCTTGTTGGTCGGCGCTGGTGATGTGGCCAGCCGAAAATTGGAGTTATTGGCTAGAACCCATGCTGAGATTCTTGTTATTGCCACAGACATCTCAATAGAGGTATCTAAGTATGCTCAGCAGGGACGTATCACATTGATTAAGCGTGGTGTGACACCTGATGATATCCGTGGGGTTGATTTAGTTTATCTTGCTACTGCAGATGACAGGCTCAATGCAGAGCTAGCACGTATTGCCGATAGTCGTAGGATCTGGGTGAATGTTGTAGATAACCCAGAACTTTGTCGATTTATCACCCCATCGATAGTCGACAGGGGGCGCCTACAGATCGCAATAAGCACAGCCGGTGCTGCACCTGTTTTTGCTCGAGAACTCAGGGCCAGGTTAGAGTCTTGGTTGCCTCAATCTCTCACGCCTTTGTTTGATTTTGTTGCCGAAAAACGTAAAGAAGTACAGCTAAAGTTACCCGAATTTAAGCAACGTAAGTTATTTTGGGAACACTTCTTCAGAGCCAATGGTGATAATTTTGATGATGATACTCACGTTCATTACGATAACGGCTTTCAAGGCTTGTCGACAGCTGGAGTGATCTTACTTATCGATGATGAGACTCAAGTCTCTTTGTTACCCATAGCTGCAATGCCATTGATGCAGAAACTGGATCATGTGTTCAGTGCTGAAGAGCTGCCCTTCATTCTCAATGAATTTGTCAGGCGAGATGCTGAACGCGGTGATTTACCCAGTCTGAGTGAATTGACTAAGTTATACGAGAGTGGACAAGCTTGTCTTATGTATGCTGATAAAGAGACTGTGAGCCAGCTTAAAACTCATTTCCCTATGGCGAAACATCTAAGGGCTGGGATAATTTAATATTTTGTTAGGTGAGTATATTTATGGAATTCATATCGACATAGCTCATTAGACGGGAGATTGAGTTACACTAGCGCCAATTAATTGAGAGATATGAAAGTTATGGCACCAAAAGCTACCGTTTATAAAGTTACTCTGCAGATCGCCGATATGGATCGTGGCTATTATCACGATCATCAGCTGACATTAGCCCAACATCCTTCGGAAACCGATTCCCGCATGATGGTCCGACTGTTGGCTTTTGCAATGAATGCCAGTGAGTCACTAGAGTTCAGCAAGGGACTTTGCGTCGAAGATGAACCTGAACTTTGGGAAAAGTCCTTAGTGGGCGATATTGAACTTTGGATTGAGTTTGGCCAGAGCGATGAGAAATGGTTAAGAAAAGCCAGTGGCAGGTCGAAGCAAGTACAGTTATTTACCTATGGTGGACGAGCCGTTCCTATATGGTGGCAGCAAAATGAAAAAGCCTTAGAAAGATATAAAAACCTTAAAGTTTGGAATATCCCTGAAGAGGCCGTGAAGCAGATGGGAGACTTGGTCACTCGCAATATGGAGCTGCAATATAATATCAGTGATGGGGAAGTTTGGTTATCCAGTGATCTCGGCAGTATTCAAATTATTCCGGAAATATTGAAAGCTTAGTCACTAGCCTGTTAAAGCTAAGCCTGCACCTAATGTCTGTGAGCTGAGTAGCAAGCAGTCATTAGTCATCAATAGGTTAGAGCAGCCGTAGAGCTTATTATTACTGGGTAAATCAGCAGAGTTAGTCCATCACCGCCATCTGGTCAGCGGCGCCTTAGCATTTCGTATCACACCAATATAGGTTTGTCTCAGAGGCGGTCAACGCCGCAGAACATCACACCTTGATATTATTTATTCTTCTTGTGTTATTGATCAAAGTTTGAAATTCAAATGTTGAGTATAAAGGCATTTATTTATTAGTTTTTAAAAGTAGTATTATGTGTGAATCAGTTCATGGCCATCGAGTGATGGAGTTGATGCTTACATTAGATAAAGCAATCACCAAAGCAGATCTTAAAGTATTGATGCAGGAACATTTTGGTGGGGCGGCGCGCTATCACACTTGCTCAGCGAGCGACATGAATGCCGATGCGTTAATTGTGTTATTGGAAAAGAAGGGAAAGTTTATTGAATCTACTGCAGGCATAAAGACTGCTGCGGATAGAATCTGTTCCCATTAAGGGCTTAATTTTTGAATAAAACAAAGTGCAAATTATTGGCTTGTTGAAGGTATGAGTTAATAGATATTAGTCATCGTTTAATTCGATAATTGTGCTTTGTTCATTTTTACTTTTAACTGAAAAATCATAAATTAAAATCCTGATGAGTCGTGATTTAGCTATTTTTTTATCAGCCGAAATTTTGTCTAATATCCCGATTGCATCTTCGGTGAGAGAGAAAGTGGCATGTTTATAAATTTTGGTTGAGTGTTTATCTAAGCCTTTATGCTTAACTCTGCTTAGTTTTATTCTACTTTGGCTGACAACACTAGGTTGACCAAAGGCATATTTATTAGCATCTTCGATGAAGTCCTCGACGGAGACCTGAGTTTTAGGTGTTTTCTTCTTTCGCCTTTTAAGATCAGTTAAGCTCATAGCAATTTTCTGGTTCTATAGCAAAAAGTTCATCTGCGATGGCACGTATCTCAGCGGCGGCCTTGCCATCAGGCTCAATTTCAATGACAGATGAGCCGAGCTCTTCACTATCATCGTAAATATTTCTGTTGAAGGTCACTGAATTCAATACACGTAAACCAAATGATTCTACGACTTCTTTTGCTTCGAAAATTCTTTTAAATTGGCTGGGTAGGGAGGGACATTGAGTCATCACTATGGTTGCCACCATTTTGGGGTTCACCATCTTACAGGTACTTAGCATATCTTCCATGTGGGGCAAGGTCTTTAAGTCTCTGCGTTTGGGTCTTAGAGGCAGTAAGACATAGGTTGCGACAGACATGGCCGCACGCATAGCCAAATTATCTTGGCCACCACAATCGACGATGACATAATCGAAGTGTTTATCTTGACTCAGTAAATCATTACGGATTTTTCCGTACAGTTGAATACAGTTAATCGTTGGAAGTTCAGGGTCTTCATTTCGCGCCTGGATCCAATCTGAGGTAGTGCGCTGTGGATCGCAATCGATCATCAACACATTCGCTTGGTATTTTTGAGTGATATGAACAGCTAGATTTTGGGCCATACAGCTTTTCCCTGCTCCACCTTTTTCTCCGCCCACAAGCAAGATCATAAAAGTATCTCCATCTCTTTTAGCACCTATTATCTTTGATTATCAAATGCGTTAAGTATAGAACAGACTATTTAATTCTGCCGATTATGACGCTTAGATAAGCTGCATTGCGATATGGAAACTTTTAGGGTTACAGCTGCTGGTTCGACAGACTTGTCCTTTGACCGTATGCTTTTTATCATTATCTGGATTAAAGGTTATAGTGAGAAGAGCACCCACTTTAAAATTATTTTTATATTCAATTAACACACCGCGTCTAGCTAAGTCGATGCAGATCCCATCATCAGTTTGGTTCAGGCCCTGGTCATCTTGCCAAGATAAGAGAATACGCTCGGCTTCTAGGTCGACTCGCAGTGAGGTACGTCGTTCATCTAACTCTTCAGTATTATCAGGCATCAAAAATCCTTATTTTGAATAAAAAACAAGCTATTTAAAAGTAGCATGAATTTTGTTCTAAAAACAAAATTTACAGATATTGAATGGGCTTTAGTGGCTGGAACAGCTATGGCGGCAACGAGTGAATTATCTTGGTTAGTCGATTCACATGAACGCTAGCATTTTATTAAAAAGGGGACTTGTAGCCTTAATAGCAAAGGGGTTAGATCTTAATGGTTAACGAGATAGGTATCTGAGTGACAGAAACAAAAAAAGCCATCTAATAGATGGCTTTTTAATCTGTTCTTTTAAACGCTAAGCTTAACGTTTAAGTGCATCGCTCAGTAAAGGGCGAACAGTTTTAACTATGGCTGATGTAGTTTTAGGCGCGCCAGCTATGATATTACCCGAAGTCATATAGCCGTGATTACCTGTAAGATCTGTAACCGTACCACCTGCTTCTCTGACGATAAGATCACCAGCAGCTATGTCCCAAGGCTTGAGGCCTATTTCGAAGTAACCATCTACACGACCAGCAGCAACATAAGCAAGATCTAGGGCTGGAGAACCTGCACGGCGTAAATCTGCACATTGAGTAAACAATGAGCCGAAGATTTTCATGTAAGTTTCAGTGTGTTGCTTGGCTTTGAACGGGAAGCCTGTGGCTAAGATAGTGTCCTTAAGGTCATTATGCTTAGATACGCGCATACGGAAATCATTGAACTTAGCACCCTTACCACGTACTGCACTAAACAGTTCATCACGGATTGGGTCATAAATTACAGCAACTTCAGTTTTACCCTTGTATTGAAGGGCAATAGATACTGCGAAATGAGGAATGCCTCTAACAAAGTTGTTAGTGCCATCCAGAGGGTCAACGATCCATATGTAATCTTTGTTCTCGCCTTTGTTCTCGCCACCTTCTTCACAAATAATAGTGTGATCAGGGTAAGATTTACGGATCTGATATGTAATGGCCGCTTCAGCTTCTATGTCTACGTTTGTCACGTAGTCATTTATTCCTTTCGCTGTCACTTCGATTTTATCGAGTTCAGCAAAAGCACGTATAATCGTTTGGCCGGCAGCGCGGGCAGCGCGCACGGCAATAGTCTGCATCGGATGCATTGCAATCCCCTGGATGTTAAAGAACAGATATAATAATCGGGGCGCATTATACGTCAAAAAGTGGATATATCAAATACCGATTTTTGTATTAAGCAAACAAAGTCGGTTGTGTTAATATCTTTTTATTGTTTAATCATCAAAATTAAGTAGTTTCATGCTTAGTAACATTCGCGTAGTACTCGTCGGCACATCCCACCCTGGTAATATTGGCTCTACCGCCCGAGCAATGAAAACCATGGGGCTCTCTACTTTATATCTAGCTGAACCTAAGGTCCAACCCGATGGCCACTCTGTCGCGCTGGCAGCCGGTGCGTCAGATATATTAAAACATGCGGTGATAGTGGACAGCGTTGCCGAAGCTATTGCCGATTGTAGTCTGGTTATCGCTACCAGCGCGCGTAGCCGTACTTTAGACTGGCCTATGCTTGAACCTAGGGAAGCGGGCGAGAAATTAGTCGCATCAGCACTGGATGGTCCCGTTGCCATCGTATTTGGTCGCGAAAATAATGGCTTGTCCAACGAAGAGTTGCAGAAATGCAATTACCATGTCTCTATTCCTGCCAACCCAGAATACACCTCTTTGAATCTAGCTCAAGCTGTGCAGATCATCTGTTATGAGGCGCGTGTCGCTCATTTGGAGCATGAGAAGCGTGAGTTTGAAAAAGGCCGCCCAGCAGATTATGTTGAAGAAAAAATCGAGTATCCGTTTGCCAAGGAACGTGAAAACTTCTTTGGACACTTGGAATCAACCTTATTAGGTACTGGATTCATCGTGAAGCAACATCCAGGTCAAGTCATGACCAAGTTACGTCGCCTATTTAGCCGTGCAAGACTAGAGAGACAAGAGATGAATATCTTGCGAGGTATGTTGACTTCGATTGATAAGAAGATGGCACCAAAAGACGATACATAAGTATAAGGAATAGAAACGATGGGAGTCATTGCTCGATTAAAAGATGATATTAACTCTATCTATCATCGTGATCCTGCGGCTCACGGTACTCTGGAAGTCTTACTCAATTACCCTGGCATGCAGGCTATCTGGATCCACAGGGTGAGTCATAAGCTTTGGAGGCGAAAATGGCGTTTGCTTCCACGTTGTCTATCCACTTTCTCTCGCTGGCTAACCGGTGTAGAGATACATCCTGGTGCCACTATAGGCCATCGATTTTTCATCGATCACGGTATGGGCGTGGTGATAGGAGAAACCGCTGAAATTGGTGATGATTGCACCTTATACCACGGTGTGACGCTCGGCGGCACAACGTGGCAAGCGGGTAAACGTCATCCTACATTGGGAAATAATGTGGTCATCGGTGCCGGCGCTCAGGTGTTAGGTCCAATCACTATGCACGATGGTGCGCGTGTGGGCTCTAATTCCGTTGTGGTGAAAGATGTGCCTAAAGATACCACAGTCGTAGGTATACCCGGTCGCATAGTCTCAACGCCTGATGTCAGCAGTAAAGAACAGAGTAAAAGACGTAGCGAGATGGCAAAAAAATACGGTTTCGATGCCTATGCCGTATCTCCTGATAATCCAGATCCGGTTGCTAATGCCATCGGGCAGATGCTGGATCATATGCATCTGATGGACTCAAAAGTCCAGGAAGTCTGCCAAGCGGTACAAAATATGGGCGGTAGTGTCTGTACCGATAAATTGCCCGAACTCGATGTTGAAGATTTTAGTGATGCTGAGCTGGCTGCGGCTAAACAGCGGGAGAAGGCTATCAATGAGTTCGATCCCATTATTTGATTTTTAGTGACAAAAATCCCAAATATTTGATTGAATATTGAGACATAAAAGGGTTAAATACCCTAGTGAAATGAAAGGGTATTATTTGGCAATACAATCCCGCTAATACTTGACTAGTTTACTAGGTTTTATACTTGACTAAATTACTCGGGTATGTTTGAATTCCCCTATGCATTATTGGGAGCCATGGTCGCTATGAAACTTACCTCAAAAGGCAGGTATGCAGTCACTGCTATGTTAGATGTCGCTATACACTCTACGTCAGGACCTGTACCTTTAGCCGATATTTCTGAGCGTCAAGGGATATCTCTTTCTTACCTCGAACAACTTTTTGCCAAACTAAGAAGAAATGGACTTGTTTCTAGTGTCAGAGGACCCGGTGGTGGTTACCGTTTGGGTGCTGATGCTGTCGATATCTCAGTCGGTATGGTCGTTCGCGCCGTCGATGAGTCAGTCGATGCAACTAGGTGTCAAGGTAAAGGGAATTGTCAGAATGGAACCCGTTGTCTCACTCATTCCCTATGGGGTGACTTGAGCAAACAAATTTCAGATTTCTTAAATGGGATCAGTCTTGCTGGTTTAATGAGTAAACGAGATGTTCAATTCATTTCAGTTAAGCAAGACACAATGCAACAGGAACAAAGAGTAACCCTATAAGTTAACTTTGTATTTTTATATTATTTTTTGTACTTAGTTTTGCCTCTCTGAGGCTACGCTGTACGGAGTGTGTGATGAAGCTTCCTATTTATTTAGATTATGCCGCGACAACGCCGGTTGATCCACGTGTTGCAGAGAAAATGATGCAGTGCCTGACTATGGACGGCAATTTTGGTAATCCTGCGTCTCGCTCCCATCGTTATGGCTGGCAGGCTGAAGAATCGGTTGATATCGCTCGAAATCAGGTTGCTGACTTGATCAATGCTGACCCTCGTGAAATCGTATTTACCTCAGGTGCCACCGAGTCAGACAATCTGGCTATTAAGGGTGTTGCTCATTTCTATCATAAGAAAGGTAAGCACATCATCACCAGTAAGACTGAACATAAAGCGGTTTTGGATACTTGTCGCCAGCTAGAGCGCGAAGGTTTCGAAGTCACTTATCTTGAGCCTGAGTCAAACGGACTCATTCCTCTTGAGCGAATTGAAGCGGCCATGCGTGACGATACTATTCTTGTCAGCATCATGCAGGTAAACAATGAAATTGGTGTCATTCAGGATATCGACGCCATAGGTGAACTTTGTCGCAGCAAGAAGATAGTTTTTCATGTTGATGCAGCTCAGAGTGCGGGCAAGTTACCAATAGATATGCAGAAGACTAAGGTTGATTTGATGTCAATCTCGGCTCATAAGATGTATGGACCTAAAGGTATCGGTGCCTTGTATGTGCGCCGTAAGCCGCGTATTCGCCTCGAAGCGACTATGCACGGTGGTGGACACGAGCGTGGTATGCGCAGCGGAACATTGGCAACCCATCAAATTGTTGGTATGGGCGAGGCTGCTGCCGTGGCTAAAGCCGATATGGCATCAGATAATGCCCGTATCAGAACATTACGTGACAGATTGTGGGATGGCGTTAAGCATATCGAAGAGACCTACATCAATGGCGATAAAGCACAAGGTTATTGCGGTAGCCTCAATGTGAGCTTCAACTTCGTTGAAGGTGAGTCTTTGATGATGGCATTGAAAGATCTTGCCGTATCATCGGGTTCTGCTTGTACCTCTGCCAGTCTGGAACCAAGCTATGTATTACGCGCGCTTGGCTTGAATGATGAGATGGCTCATAGCTCGATCCGTTTCTCAATCGGTCGTTTTACTACCGAAGAAGAGATAGACCACGCTATCGATACAATTAATAAGTCTATCGATGACTTGAGAGAGATGTCTCCACTTTGGGAGATGTTTAAAGATGGTATTGATTTGAGCACAGTAGAGTGGGCACACCACTAATTCTCATATCAACGAATAAAGATTTTGGAGTATTATCATGGCTTATAGTGAAAAAGTAATCGACCATTATGAAAACCCACGTAACGTAGGTTCTTTCGACAAAAATGATCCATCAGTTGTGACCGGCATGGTCGGCGCACCTGCTTGTGGTGATGTGATGAAGTTACAACTAAAAATCGATGACAAGGGCATGATTCAAGATGCCAAGTTTAAGACTTACGGTTGTGGCAGTGCTATCGCATCTAGCTCACTTATCACCGAGTGGGTCAAAGGCAAGTCTATCGAAGAAGCTGCCGCGATTAAGAACACAGATATCGCTGAAGAGCTTGCATTGCCTCCAGTGAAGATTCATTGCTCTATTTTGGCTGAAGATGCCATTAAAGCAGCAATTGAAGATTATAAGTCAAAGCAAGCTAAGTAATTTCCGGAGTTAAGATGGCTATTTCAATGACTCCGGCCGCCGCCGATCGCGTTAAAAGCTTTCTGAGCAACCGCGGTAAGGGGATTGGTTTACGTCTGGGGCTTAAAACCTCCGGATGTTCAGGCATGGTTTATGTTATCGAGTTCGTCGATGATTTAAATGACGATGATGAAGTCTACGAGGTCGCAGATGTTAAAATCATTATCGATGCAAAGAGTTTCATCTATCTTCAGGGCATAGAGCTGGACTTCGTTAAAGAAGGGCTCAATGAAGGTTTTCAGTTTAATAACCCTAATGCAAAAGGTGAGTGTGGTTGTGGCGAAAGCTTCACAGTCTAACTAACCGAAAGAATTAAGCCATGAACTATTTTGAGTTGTTTAGTCTCACGCCCTCCTTTGATATTGACACCGCTCTTCTTGCAGATCGTTATCACGAACTGCAACGGGCGGTTCATCCCGATAAGTTTGCTAATTCCAGTGAACAAGATAAGCGTATCGCGGTTCAACGAACCGCCCAAGTTAATGACGGTTTCTCGACGCTTAAAAATCCCCTGTCGAGAGCGGAGCATATCTTGGCTCTTGCTGGTATAGATCTCAGCCATGAGTCTACCACTGTGAAAGATACGCAATTTCTGATGCAACAGATGGAATGGCGAGAATCATTAGAAGACATTGCGCACTGTGAAGATCCCGATGCTATGATAGCCGAGCTGTATGACTCTTTTAATGAGTATTCAGACAGTATCAGCCAAAATTTAGCAGGCTTATTGCTCAGTCATTCGGAGTCGGATCTCGCATCCGCAGCAGATCTTATCCGTAAATTAAAATTTATGGCAAAATTACAAGTCGAGTTGGAACGCATCGAAGATGCACAGTTTGACTAGTCGTTTTACTCTTTTATTCGCTTAGCTATCCTTTTCGCAATGGCTAATATTTAGGTTGGAATTTTATGGCCCTTTTGCAGATTGCAGAGCCTGGACAGAGCACAGTACCACATCAACATAGGTTGGCTGTCGGAATCGACTTAGGTACAACAAATTCGTTAGTGGCCGCGGTTCGCAGTGGCGCAGCTAACACCTTGGCCGATGAGCAATCGAGACACTCCTTGCCTTCGGTTGTACGTTATACAGATGATGCCATACAAGTTGGCGTCGAAGCTGAATCCTATTCGGCACAAGACCCGCAAAATACCATCATCTCAGTTAAACGTTTTATGGGACGTAGCCTCAGCGACATCCAGTCCGGTAGTCAAGATCTCCCATATCGATTCGAAGCCAGTGAAAATGGTCTACCCCTGTTTGTGACTAAACAAGGTCAGGTGAATCCGGTGCAGATCTCTGCTGAAATTTTAAAGCCGCTGATTTTGCGGGCGGAAAAGACCTTAGGTGGAGAGCTTGAAGGGGTAGTGATCACAGTACCTGCCTATTTCGATGATGCTCAACGCCAGGGAACCAAAGATGCTGCAGCGCTATTGGGTGTCAAGGTTTTACGTCTATTGAATGAACCAACGGCTGCAGCGATAGCCTATGGTCTGGACTCAGGTCAGGAAGGCGTGATTGCCGTTTATGATCTTGGTGGTGGCACTTTTGACATCTCCATATTACGCCTGAATAAAGGTGTGTTTGAAGTCTTGGCCACCGGAGGTGACTCGGCACTTGGAGGAGATGACTTCGATCACCTCTTGCATCACTATTTATTAAATGAATGGCAGCTAGTTAATCCTTCGGCGACGATTAGCAGGCAATTGCTTATCGAATCCAGACGTATCAAGGAGCTACTAACCTTGGATGCTGAGGTCACAGCTTCATTGACGTTAGCGGATGGCAGTCAATTAGAGCATAAAGTTACCAAAGCCTTGTTTGAGTCATTAATCGGTAAACTGGTAAAGAAAACCATAAGCAGCTGTCGTCGCTCTTTGCGTGACGCTGGGATTAAAATCGATGAAGTGCTTCAAATTGCTATGGTGGGTGGCTCGACTCGAGTGCCTATGGTCAGAGAACTTGTTGCCGACTTTTTTGGACAGGCGCCGCTGACATCTATAGACCCTGATAGAGTGGTTGCTATAGGTGCCGCTATTCAAGCGGATATCTTGGTTGGTAATAAACCTGAGTCCGATCTCCTGCTGCTGGATGTGTTACCTCTGTCTCTTGGAATCGAAACCATGGGGGGACTCGTGGAAAAGGTGGTATCTCGTAACACCACTATCCCGATCGCCAAGGCGCAAGAATTTACCACATTTAAAGATGGCCAAACAGCGATGGCGTTCCATGTGGTTCAAGGTGAACGTGAGCTTGTGGATGATTGCCGCTCTTTAGCCAGATTCACCTTGGAAGGCATACCGCCGATGGCTGCCGGTGCCGCTCATATTCGAGTGACATTTCAGGTCGATGCCGATGGCTTACTCAGTGTCACAGCGATGGAAAAGTCTACTCAAGTTAAATCCAGCATTCAGGTTAAACCATCATTTGGTCTAACTGATGTGGAAATCGGTGCCATGCTGAAAGATTCCATGGCCAATGCTAAGCAAGATATCACCAGACGCATGCTCGCAGAGCAGCAAGTAGAGGCGGCTCGGGTATTAGAGACCCTGACCGCAGCTTTAAGAAAAGATGCCGATCTGTTATCTGCAGATGAAGGTGTTGCTATCGAGAAGAGTATGGCTGAGCTTGCTCAAGTTGCAGCTCTTGATGATACCGATGCCATTGAAAAAGCCATTAAGGCATTAGATGCTTGCACGCAAGATTTTGCATCTAAGCGTATGGATAACTCTATTCGTTTGGCATTTACAGGCCAGTCGGTTGACAATATTTGACAAATAATCAATAGATTAATTGGTAATCAATAGGTAAAAAAGATGCCACAAATTGTATTTCTACCCCATGAAGAGCTGTGTCCAGATGGTGCAGTCGTTCAAGCTGATGTTGGTGAAACCGTACTTAACGTTGCCTTGAAAAATGGCATTAACATCGAACATGCATGTGAAAAAGTGTGTGCATGTACAACCTGTCACGTGATCATTCGTGAAGGGTTCGATGAGCTAGCTGAAAGTGATGAGCTTGAAGATGACATGTTAGATAAAGCTTGGGGGCTCGAGCCTGAAAGCCGTCTATCTTGCCAGACCAAGGTGCCTGATTGCGATCTGATCGTCGATATTCCTAAGTACACAGTTAATATGGTGAGTGAGGCTAACTAGCCTTAATCGCACTTGTGTCTGTTTGATAGTATCTAAGCCAGTCTCTCGAGACTGGCTTTTTTATGGGATGAGATGCCAGCTATACTCTAGTCATCACAAATCGGCTCAAGGGGCTAGATATGCCATTAAAGTGGATTGATTCACTCGATATTGCCTTAGATTTATTGGAGAAGTATCCCGATACCGATCCTGAAAGGATTCTATTTACCGATTTGCGTGAATGGATCTTGGCACTGGACTCCTTCGATGATGATCCTGAACATTGTAATGAACGCATATTGGAAGCAGTTCAGGCTTGTTGGATAGCCGAGAAGTGAGATTCGGCAGTCTAAGATGTATAGATAAGTGTAGTAGTTAGCTTATGAATGACCCTAGATAGCAGTGAAGCTGGATAAACTTAATGCAATATTGTAATCATCGGGCTATAAAGGTAGGTTTTTTGTTTCAAATTTCGTATAATCCGCGCGAAAATTAAAACTGTTTATTATGAAGGAAGCTTCTCATGGCTATCGAACGTACTTTTTCTATCATTAAGCCCGATGCTGTTGCAAAAAATAACATTGGCGCTATCTACAACCGTTTTGAAACTGCTGGCCTGAAAATCATCGCTTCTAAAATGGTTCACCTAAGCAAAGAGCAAGCTGAAGGCTTCTACGCCGAGCACAGCGAGCGTCCTTTCTTCGGTGCTCTAGTATCATTCATGACATCTGGTCCTATCATGGTTCAGGCTCTTGAAGGCGAGAACGCAGTTCTAGCTCACCGTGACATCTTAGGTGCTACTAATCCAGCTGATGCAGCTCCTGGTACTATTCGTGCCGATTTCGCTGAAAGCATCGATGAGAACGCCGCTCATGGTTCTGATTCAGTTGCTTCTGCTGAGCGTGAAGTAGCTTACTTCTTCAGCACTGAAGAGCTTTGCCCACGCACTCGTTAATTCGACGCTAAGTAAAGTTGAAAAGGAGCCTGATGGCTCCTTTTTTGTTATTTGAAATTATCTATGATCACGTTAATTTATCAGTCAACAGACTGAGTAGTGGCTCTTCCTTTATAAATCTTTAACATCCTTTCTTTTAAGTCCCTTTATTGCCTCATTTATTCGTTAGCAATCTTCTACCTAGCATCATTTTGATTCGATCTCGGCTTTATCGCTATAGGTAGAATTATTCCTGAATCCTGCTTTAAATGGCACATCAATATGAGTCATTACATTCTCAATTATATTAGTAATGTTTGAAGTTGCTTATTGGTCACTATGCTGGATGTTATTTGAACGATTAAACTTATCTTTCAAATATAACTTATGACACTATATAGATAAGGTCTGCTGGCTAGGTCAATTGGCTAGGAGGAACTGGATGTTTCATTATTTGATCTATATATATCCCGTCTTATAAATCCAATCTCATCTAACTATTTATGGCTATTTTAATTCTAAATTAATGCTGGGTTAATGTTTGGTTTTATCTTTTTATATTCAGCGAATAACTGCCGCAACATTTTGCGATTGGTAATAACAAATGTCTCAGCTTGTATCTTGCCATGTTATTAATGTTCATTTCTGAATTCATTAAATTTTTATTCTTACACTCACTAAGTGTCTATATCTAAAGGGATTATTACCTATCCGTTTATTTAGTTAATAATGTAGGTTAATTACACTTGTATCAATTGTTATCATTGAGCTTATTTCCTTGTTACACATGTTGACCCGAGATCGCTTTTTTTACATTATTAAACCAGAGGTAGATGTTAGTTAACTTTACCGGTTAGATAAAATAACAAACATTAATAATAATAAATTCGTCATCTTGCCAGATTAATTCATTTAAATTTTTAATTAATGATTCATGACGGTGAGGTGATAAGGGGAATATATGAACACTTTGACCTTAACAGCAAAAGCAGTACGGTTCGGTTTATTAGCGGCAGCAGGCTCAACAGTTGCATTTTCTGGTTTAGCATTTGCTCAAGAGCAAGGTGATGATGCGAAAGTAGAACGAATTGAAGTAACAGGTTCGCGGATCCAAAGAACGGATATGGAAACAGCCAGTCCGGTTACAATTATCGATGCCAGTGCTATCCGAGCTTCTGGGGCAACATCTATCGATGAAGTATTACAGAAGATGACAGCGACCGGCGGAGCCATGACCAACCCGGGTATCAATAATGGCTCTGGAGGAGATGCATCCATCAACCTTAGGGGCTTAGGCTCTCAGCGTACTCTAGTCTTGGTTAACAGCCGTCGTATGGTTAACTCAGGTACAGGTGCTGCTTCTACTGTTGATTTAAATACCATTCCTGTATCCATGATTAAGCGCGTCGAGATTTTAAAAGATGGTGCATCGGCTGTTTATGGCTCTGATGCCGTTGCCGGTGTGGTTAACATTATTCTTAAAGATGACTTCGAAGGTTTAGAAGCTAATGTGCAAACAGGTATATCTGGACAGGGCGATGCTCAAGAGACCAGTTTTGACCTAACCATGGGGGGGAGTTTTGATCGCGGTAATGTCGTTATGGGCTTACAGTTTATGGACCGTGGTGAGGCAAGTATGGCCGACCGTAAGTCAACCCAGTGCGACTACTATGAACGTACCAATACAAGTGGCAATCTTGAACTTTATTGTGGTGGTAGCTCATACACTCCAGGGGGACACATCTGGGGTTCCTATGATACGGGTGAAGTAGATAAAAATGGCGATAAAATATTTGAAAGCCGTGATAGCCTTCAAGGAAATGCAGATGGCTCTTGGCATGAGTTTAGCGATGATGATAGATATAACTACAATGCATTAAGTTACCTCTATACACCCATGAAGCGTGTAAATTTAACCGCTCTTGGCAATTTTGAACTTACAGATTCTATCAACTTGTTTAGTGAAGCCATGTATTCAAAACGCTGGTCAGAACAGCAGATGGCGCCACAGCCAATTTGGACTGATCCATTCACTTATACAGAAGAGATGGGTGACAGCTTAACAGGCAGTGGTTACGAATATGGAGACTCAATTGATTACGGACGTCGTATGGCTGATGTTGGTAATCGCGAGTTTGCTCAAGTCGTAGATACTATACGTGTCGTTGTTGGGGTCGATGGCATGCTAGAAAATGGTTGGACCTGGGATACCTCCATTAACTATGGTCGTAATGATTCGGTTGACCGTTTAGCTAATCTAATAAACATGGGTTCAGTTAATGATGGCATAGAAGACGGGACATTTAATCCTCTTGATCAAGCATCTTGGTCTCAAGAGAATATGAACGAATATTTATATACCAGAATTAACTCTGGTGGCAGTGAAATGTTCATCGTTTCGGGTAATCTATCCGGTGAAATAATGGAGTTGCCTGCGGGTTATTTAGGTTTTGCTACGGGTCTTGAGCATAGAACCGAGAAAGCTTGGTTTATTCCTGATTCATTATCTTCCCAAGGCATGGCCAATGATCCTAAGGTTGAGCCAACGAGTGGTGAATATGATGTTAGCGAAGCTTACATAGAATTGGCCATACCTTTATTGTCAGGCCTTCCGTTTGCCGAGCAAGTTGATTTAAGTGCAGCTATGAGGTATTTCGATTACAGCACATTTGGTAGTGACAGTACTTGGAAGCTAGGTCTAACTTGGCGTGTAACTGATGATCTTATGCTTAGAAGTGTTGCATCAACAGCATTCAGAGCGCCGTCGGTAGATGAGCTTTATTCAGGCAAGTCACCTTCATTTGATCAAATTAAACATCCAGTTGGCCAAGCTCAAGCCGAAGTGACTCGTGGCGGCAACCCGAACTTGACCCCAGAAGAAGCTGAGACCTTTACCGCCGGTTTCGTTTATTCTCCTTCATGGTTTGATGGTTTCTCGGTTACAGCGGATTACTATGATATCTCGGTCACTAACTCAATAGCGTTAGTTGATTCGCAGTATATTGTTGACCAATGTATGGACGCACAAGGTAAGCCTATCAACACTGGGGCTAGCTTATGTCAATCGGCTGATATTAAGATGGGCAGCGGTAATCGCATCACCTTTAACAACCAATTGCAAAACATAGGTGCTGAAAATACCTCAGGTATAGATATCAACTTGGCATATACTTTTGACGCTGTTGGACTAGCTTGGAGAACGGGTCTGGACAGCACTATCTTACTTGAAAATGAGTCGATTATTCTGGGAGAAGCTATCGATTATGCAGGGCTTATTACTTCAGGCAGTGGTGGTTTTGCTAAATATAAGACCAACTTTGATTTAGGTGTAGAAGGAGATAGCTGGGGAGGAAGTTATCAAGCGCGTTACATCTCAGGAATGGATAGCTATGCGTGTCAAAGTGACCCATCAGCATGTTATGCGCCGTCAACGGATAGCATTGTTTACCATGATATTTCAGCTTCGTACTTTCTATCGAATAGCTGGACAATATCAGCCGGTGTAAACAACTTACTTGATGAAGATGCACCTTATTACACGGGTAATAACGATGCCAATACCGACCCGTATACCTACGATACATTGGGCCGTTACTTCTATCTACAAGCGAGTGTGAAGCTGTAAATAGCATTTATTTATCACCCCCTCAAGCCGACACTTAAGTGTCGGCTTTTTCATTTTTAAATGATTAAACGGAGTCACTCTGGATACACAGCCAAGATTAGATCATGACGTGACAGGTATGTTTAGGACTTCTGACTCATATTAATGGTCAATTATTTAAAAATGACTGTCAAATTCATGATAAATCTTATACAAAATAGCTCTAGATAATAAAAAGAAGCAGGTTCTTAATGAAACAGGCTCAGAGTTATAAGCCGAACATGATGGTAGGGGATCAATCTTATCCGGCCTATCAGTTACGCAATATACTGGCTTATCTCCGCCAACATTATGGTGAAGAAGGGCTGTCGCTCTTATGCTCTCAAATCGGAGTCTGTGAACAAGCGCTAGCGCATCAGCAAGTTATTTATGTGTGGCAAGCTGATTTCGCCATGGAGTTTCTGCAAACATATACTAAAGACGCTGAAATAGGTGCCAAAGTGGGCTCTCAATATTCGGTGAAGGATTTAGATTTTTTACTGAGTTTTTTTAGTCGCTGCGAGACTATCGGCGATTGTTTGCAGTTTGTACTGACCCATCCTGAGCTTGTTGGCAGCTTTACCGATACCTTAATCAGTAATGAAGATGGCAAATTGCACGTTCGCTGGTTAAACACTGGGAAAATCAAACCTGAACGATACTCATGCCAATTTCAGCACAGCGTTTGCGGCTTGCTGACAGTAGGTAAAGGCTTGGCCGGTCAAGCCATCTTAGCCGATAAAATATTTTTGACTGAAAGCCAAAGAGACGCCAAGTTCTTATCTTCGGTCACTGGGGCTGAGGTGATATTTGATGCTGAATTTAATGAATGGACCATAGATCACAAGTATCTCTCACTACCAGTCATTTATCGTTTCGACAAAACTAATAGCAATACCACTTCAAACCAGCAGGTTTCTTATATCCAAGTCTTGCTCGATGAACTGCGTCAGTCTTTTCCCGATTGCCCCAATATGGCACAGATGGCGAGTAGCCAGAATATCAGTAGTCGAACCTTACGTCGTAGAATCTCACAATCTGGTACCAGCTATCAGAAGTTGGTGGATCAGGTTCGCTGTCAGGCTGCCATCGGCTTGATTTTATCGGGTCATAAGAGCATAGAGCAGATAGCCGAAATGATGGGTTTTGGTGAAGTTAGCCACTTTCGACAAAGCTTTAAACATTGGCTGGGCCATCCACCCGGTCATTTCCTGCGCCTGAATGAGAAGCTTATTTAATTTCACAACTCACAACTCACAATGAACGATGAGAAGACCCAGGTCCAGTGACCTAAGATCCAGCCTAGAGTCTTACCATTGGCAGTTGCCTAAGGATGGAGGCAGAGCGTCTATCCAGCTTATTATTAGCTCTACCGCTTCGGTGTGAATTAAGCTGCGGCCCAAAGGTGGCATCCTGTCTTTAGGCTCACTCAGCTCTTGTCTATAGGCTAATATCGAGTGTTCACCATCTCCGGGAACGATATCGTAAGATAACCCCCTGGGGCCGCCATCCCAGCCTGGTGGTTGTTTGCATAAGCCATATTGATAGCTGGTATGGTCGACATTAAAGCCTAACCTGAGTCCAGAGATACTGGCAAAGCCTTCGGCCCTGTGACAGTGAGCGCAGTTGATATCTAAGTAGCCTTTTACCCTAAGAGTAAGGTCTGCATCGGTATTGAATAGGTTAGGAGCATGAGCTATCTCTGTAGCGGTCCCACTGGCAATGTCATCAGTATTGGGTAAGTCTGCCAGCATGGAAAGGTTCTGCCACAGGGTTAATTGGTTTATGAACTGACCTTGATGCTGGATATCGTGATTGAGTAGGTGGGCTTTTAGTCCTATGGGGCTGATAAGGCTAGTGCCGTCACGATTTAGTTGGTGGCATAACTTACATTCCGCGCGGCTAGGAACATGGTAATCGAAGCTTTCCGTCCTGCCTTGATGGTTTAAGGTATGAGGGATGTCGCCCCCGGTTTGAATCAGAGTCGCTTTGCCGTCTTGCCACTGATAGGGCAAGGTCGTCCAGCCAGTTGCTCTGCGGATCAGTAATCGGGTCTCAATCAATACTTCATTTTCGGCGCCGCTGACTTGAGTGTCATAGGGCATGGAGAAGGTCTTAGCCAGTACTGTACCTATGGGAAAGTCGAAGGCTTCACTGGGGTGAAACTTGGCCTGCTTACCCTCTGGAATGAAGATAAACCTATGCTTGTTGGCGTAGTTAGTAAATAACTGGCTTGATAATTGGTACAAGATCCCTGGTGATACAGGGCTCGATGTTGGCCTGCTTGGATCGATAAATAGTCCGTATTGGGCTAAGTTATCGCAATTTTCCGTTAACAGGGCATCCCAATTGATGCTACTGGTGCCGAGTTCACATACTGATGTTGGCGAGGGAGGAGTGGGCGTTGTCGCTGTATCTGTTACTGAGTCTTGTTGGGCATTTGAGTAACTGCCTGATCTGCCACAGGCAGTTATCAGTGTGATGACTAACAATAGCAGGCTTGAGCTGCGCATAGTGACACCTATAACTGTGATGGTAAAAGGTCAGGAGTTATACCTATTTATTTAAAGCAAGGCCGGGGTTAGCCGGCCTTATTTGAGTAATACTTTATACTGAAACTCAGCGGTTATGGTGAACAAGTGGCTACAGGTAGCCTTTTGATCCACTCATGGATAAGCGCAACACCTTCACCGTGTGACAGACCTCGGCCAATCTCAGGCATACGATCTCCCGGGAGATTAGTCTCCATTCTGAAATGTAGGATAGAGCTCTCCGGTGCTGTTGGCACAATATCGTAACCCAGCTCTCCGCCGCCATAGGCGACTGGAGATTTACAGGTACCGTGACCGTCAGAGTAAGGTCTCCAATATTCCAGTGTAAGACCTGTGTTGGATGCATTGCCCTCGGGACGATGACAATGAGCACAGTTCACATCCAGATAGCCCTTGGCCGTGGCCATCAGCTGTACATCGGTTAATGACGCTAAGCCTGTTTCATCGCCATCTGAATACGCTGGCACAGTATCGATAGTCGCCACGTCGGGAACACCTTGGAGTATGCCTGCTGACTGCCACTTGAGTAACTGGTTCATGGTGCCATCGGCATAGGCATAGTCTTTATTCAGGTGACGCGCCTTAGGACCGATTGGTACGAACACCGCTGGGCTGTCGGCATCAAGCTTGAACTGATGACATTGCTTACAGTTATTCATGCTGGGAACGACGTAATCGAAGGCTAAGGTTTCACCATTATGGACGATTTGCTTACCTTGAATGGCTCCAGCCTTGGCCAGTACAGCATCAGATTGCTCGGAGTTATATACGTAGGGCAGGGCTGTCCAGCCGGTATCACGGCGAATAAGTAGACGAGTTTCAATTATATCTTCATTTACAATGCCACGTTGACTGGTATTGGCCGGTAAGGCGAAGGTTTTGCTGATCACTGTGCCGACAGGGAAGTCCATGCTTTCCTGAACCGAGTAACTGGCCATTTTTCCTTCAGGGACAAAGACGAAACGATACTTGCTCGAATAGTCGGTAAATAGTTGGGTGTTCATGTCGTAAGGCATGCCACCTGAGTTTGCGCCAGTAGAGGGATCTTTGGTATCGGCAAACAAGTTATAATCCGATAGCTTGGGGCAATTTGCACCCAGTAAAGCATCCCAGTTGACCTCAGAGCCTGTGGTTTCACACAGAGCCTGGTCTCCGTCACCGACTAGGCCGCCTTCACCTTCACCTATACTGCCGCCACCACCGATTAGGATGCCACCATCACAGCCTGCGACATCATCATCGACGCCACAACCAAATATCTGCTCCCCAAATGTTACCGTATGAACCGGTAAGCTGACCTGAGCACATTTAAGTAGTTCGGCTTGTGTCGATTCAAACAAGACATCTGCAATGCTGACATCTGTGTTGTCATTGGCATAGAGTCGACCTATAGATACATCACCATTATTACTGGCACAGACATTATCACTGCCGTCTGTGGCAAATGGCATTTCCTGTAGGCCTAAATAAGCCGCGGTGCCATTATTAGATAACATCTCGCCGAGGCCATCATAGAGCACGCCTGGGAATTGACCGTGGGTTAACAGATACGCAGTGATAATATCGTCGATAAGATAACCGTTGGGTTTTTTACCATAGCCTGTGATCACATTATCATGGAGGTAAATGTTTCTTGGGGTGGGTCTCCAGCCATCCTGGATCGGTTGATTTTCCTGAGCGTAACTCGCCACAAAAGCGCCCATGTCAGGTTCGGCGATAAAGAAGCTGGCAATGGTGACTGCCATAGTATCGTGGTTGGTTATTTCGTTGTTGAAGATCTCGACATTATCGGTAGACAGAATAATCATACCGGTTCCTGGGGGAACGATGTGAACACCTGCCGGATTGGCTGAGGCGTTGGCAAAGTTCTTGGTGTTGTTGTCATAAATCTTGTTATTGAAAATTCGGACACTGGATCCATATCTATGATTGTTGATCGGCAAGTCGAAGACTAAGATACCGCCGGTATTACCCATGGCTTCGTTGCCATATACATCGGCGTATTTAGAGTTTTCAATTTCGATACCCGCCACGTTTTCCTTGGCGATATTGTTTCGAACCACGATATATTGAGACTGACCTACATAGATACCTGCATCGGCGCTGCCGCGGACATAGCTATCTTCGATGAGGATATTTTCACATTCGACAGGATAGAGACCATAGGCTCCGTTGCCTTCATCTAACTCACCTTCCCACACAGTAGCGAGTCGGCGTAAGATAATGCCGTTAGTGTTTTTAAGCTTGATACCATTGTTCTTGGCTTCGTTAACTGACATATCCTGAATAATGATATTGATGGCATTTTGTACGAAGATGCCATCACCGGAAATTGACTCAGAGAAGTCTAATACGGTTTCATCCATACCGTATCCCATGATGGTGATGTTCTTAGCATAGGTACCATCACCGTCCACATCGCCATCGAACAGCAGAGTAGATGCTATCTTGAAATTGCCCTTTGGCAGTACGATGACATCACCGGTTTGTGCATTGATCAGGGCTTCCTGAATACGTATGGTGAGGTTCTCGCCGGCCTCAATCATGATTGCGCCTTGGGGAAAACTTGGGGATGATTCAGGGCTTGGTACGACAGTGCTTTTATCTTCTTCGACAATGGGATCATCATCAGATGAACAACCTGAGATACTTAGCGCGATGGCACTGGCCACTAATGATGGGATTAACCAAGATGGTTTCTTGTTGAACATAGCGTCTCCTGCTTATTTTTATTATTCCTCCCCTAGATTGCACGGACGTACCATATATACAATGTGAAATCCGGCCAACAAATTCATAACAATTGGGTGTTATTTGGATGGGAATAAAAATTAAACAAGTGTTTGTTTTTTTATCTATATAAAACAGGGTGAAACAGGGACTAACTAAACAGCTAGCTTGGACATGAACTTATTTATTGTTTTTACGCTAGCCTGTATATATTTGTCATTGACTCCTTGCTACTAAGGCGAGCGCGACAGAAATAATGATTTGTTGTAGATTTTTATACAAAAAGTGCAGATAAATATCCATATTTCAGCTGATTATATGGGCCTTCTCTATTATATTTTTACTCGATCCTGAATGGATTTAACGCTTCATTATAATCGCCAATGTTGTTCGCCGAGTAACCCGCAGCCCCGTCGGTTAGCATTGGGCTAATCCAATGGCCTTTCTTGGTGTTGGTATTTGTGTAGGTATTAGCGAAGGGGAATGACAATTGCGTTTGAATGGAACAATGATGAGATCGCTGATTTATTCTGGGTATAAAAAAGGCCGCGATGCGGCCTGATTAGTCAGTATTTATTTTGATACCGATTGGTATTTAGAGATCGATACCGAAACCTATGATGAACTGATAATCATCCTGTTTAGGGAAGCTCATATCGGCATTTTGCTGTGGTTTATTGATATGATCCCAGACAAAAGAAAGATCTAAATCAAACATGTCGGTCAGCGCGATGGAGAATCCGGCTAATGCATGGTGAGTGTAACCGCCTGATGCATCACTTCCGTAGTTCACTCGGTAGAGAGTGTTGAAGTCGATATCATCTGTGACTTCAGTATCGTAAACGGTTTCAACCACAAGAGCCGCACTGCTCTCATCTTCACTCTGTCCCTCTAACACATTATCAAACTTAGTATAAGTGTATGCAGGACCGCCACTTATGCTCCAGTTTGTTTTAGGTGAATCGATAATGTCGTAACCGACACCGAAACCAAGTGTTGCCTTATATTTATAGTTAAGGAAAGGGTCAATATAGATTTCAGCGAAGACAGGGCGTAAATAGAACTGCTTAGATAAGTACCAGTCAAAGTTGGTGTTGATTCTTTGATTATTGATGGTTTCATCACCATCAGTTTTCGAATAGTTACCTATATAGTCAAGGTTATATCTTGACTCTGTGGTGCGTCGGCGTGTATTGGCAATGGCACTATAATCGACTTGATCTGTATTACCCGATCTTAGGTTTGCTCCCAGTGAAACCTTACTAGACCAGTAATTGGCTTCGGTCTGCTTACCAGCGATAATGGTCATTATTTGAGTGCTATCAAACTCTTCCCCATCGATGAAAGTTTTGCCACCTTTAACCAAGAGTTTACCTGTCTTAGTCGTTAAATCGGTAAAACCTATGCTGACAACTCCTTCGCTCTGAAGGACCTTAATATCTGCCCAGTCGATATACAAGGTACTTAGTTCATCACTTTCAAACTCTAATTTATCATCATAAAGGTTTTTAACTTTACCTTTAAGGAGTTCATTAGAGGTTAATTGTATCCAGTCAAAATCGGCATCCGCTGGTGGATAGAGATCCCCAGGATGCAACTGAGTCATTTGAGGTTTTTGTGGACTAGTTGCGGCAGCATTTGCACTGAAAAATAATGGTAAACATAGTCCTGCGGCACTGATATAAAAGGTAATTTTGTTGAATGGGCTCTTCATCGTTGGTTCCCTGAATGAACGTATTCTAAATATTTCGCGCATTCTATAGAAAATGCTTCCAGTGGGCAATTACCTGTGAGGTTTATTGTTTTTTCGGGAGCTAGAGCACTGTTTTAGTGTTAAATAGCTGAAAGTTTAAAACAGTGCTTGAAATAATGAGGGGGGAATTCGGTGCCACCAGGAAGATGGAATTATTCTAAAATTTTAGTCACCCAAGGTAGCACGAAGTCGGCTATCTGCATCTGCGCTTGAGCATTGGGATGAATTCCGTCTCTTTGCATCAATTCGGGATAGATAGCGATATCTTTCATAAAGAAGGGCATAAGGGTTATTTCATGTTCCTCAGCCAGCTGATTATAAACATCGGCAAACATACGCGCATATCTAGGGCCATAGTTTGGCGGGACCATGACTTCACTCAAGAGCACTTGAGCCTGGGTTTGTTTAGATAATATGATTATTTTTGTAAGATTTTCTTTCAGTTGTTGAGGAGTAAATCCGCGTAATCCGTCATTGCCACCCAATTCGATCAAGACCAACTTAGGCTTACCAGATTCAAGCAGGCTGGGGAGTCTACGCAATCCTCCCGCCGAGGTGTCACCGCTTACAGAGGCGTTTATGATCTCATGTTTTGGTAGTTTAGCTCTTAACAAGTTGACCCAACCTTTATCTTCATCGATACCATAGCTTGCACTTAAGCTATCTCCTAGGATTAATATAGGAGCGGCTAATACTTGAGTGCTTACGAACAGGTAGGTTAAGGTCAGCAGAGTCAGCAAGCGTCTAAGTAAGATTGAATAGAAGGGTTTTATGTCAGATATCAGTGCTATCACAGTAAAGAATCTCGTTAAGTCAGTGGCTACCCAAGAGGGAGAGCTTACTATCCTCAACGGCATCAATATGGATGTCAAGCATGGAGAGAGTATCGCCATTCTTGGGCCATCAGGGTCGGGGAAGTCGACCTTGCTGGGCTTACTTGCGGCCTTAGACTCTCCAAGTTCCGGTGAGATCATTTTAGACGGTGTTGCCATACAGCATTTAGATGAAGAGAAGAAGGCGGCAATGCGCAAGCAGAAGGTCAGTTTTATTTTTCAGTCATTCATGTTGGTCGATACACTCAATGCCCTGGAAAATGTCATGTTACCCGCCGAGTTGGCCGGAATACCTAAGGCTAAAGATAAGGCTAAGGCCATGTTGGAGAGGGTGGGGCTGAGTCATAGGTTGAATCACTTTCCTAATCAACTTTCTGGTGGTGAGCAGCAACGCGTCGCCATCGCCAGGGCATTTATCTGTGAGCCCAAGGTGTTATTTGCCGATGAGCCCACAGGAAACCTGGATGCGGCTAATAGTAAGAAGGTGGCGGACATGTTGTTTGAGCTTAACCGTGAGTGCGAAACGACTCTGGTGTTAGTGACTCACGACCTAGTATTGGCTAAACGATGTGAGCGTCAGTTACTGATGGACTCGGGTGAACTGACAGAGGCTAGGAATAAGCTGTCAGATGCCACAAAACCTGCGGTAGTCATAATAGAGAGTGAGCTAACGAAGGCGGAGGCGAGTTAATGGAGATAAGTCTGGCGTGGCGTTTGTTTAAACGAGAACTCTTGCAGGGGCAACTAGTGCTCATCGTCTTGGCTATCACTCTTGCAGTATTATCTGTGACAGGATTAGCGCGAGTCAGTGAGCGATTACAGTTAGCCATCAATGGCCAAGCATCAAAATTTATTGCTGCCGATAGGATCATTAACTCACCGACTAAACTTGATGAGTCGATTATCAATAAAGCCGATGACATAGGATTGGAGCGAGTTTCCAGCTTACAGTTTAATTCTATGGTCTTTGCGGAGGATAAATTTCAATTAGTCACTGTCCGCGCCGTGGAGCAAGGATACCCTCTCAAGGGCAAGATTGAGCTTAACTCAAATAGCAAAAAGCCCCTACCTGGATTGGGAGAGATCTGGTTTGAAACTCGTTTAGGTGGCTTGTTGGGGTACCCAAAATCCTTAGAGCTAGGTAATGCTCAGTTTACCTTGAGTGAGGAGATCGCACGCTTACCCGATGCCGGTTTTAACCCATTTGCGTCCTCGCCCGTGGTCTTGATGCGCATGGCGGACGTGGCAGGAACAGGTGTGATCCAGCCAGGAAGTCGGGTGACCTACCTGGCGCAGTTTACCGGCAGTGAGACGCAACTGAAACAGTTTGAAGCCTTTGCCAAACCTCTTCTCAACAACAGTCAGCGCTGGATCGATGTGCAAACTGGTGACTCACCCATTGCCGATGCGGTTAAACGGGCGGAACGCTTCCTCTTGCTAGCCAGCCTATTGGGTATTGCCTTGGCCTGTGCGGCAATCGGCATAGCCGCACAGAGATATTGCCAACGTCATTATGATGTTGTTGCCATGCTTAAGACGTTCGGAGCTTCGGGTAAACAGATCCGTACCTTGTTTGGTATGCACTTGTTACTGGTGACCTTGCTCGGGGTTGTACTGGGATTAGTCGGTGGTTTTGTCTTAGATATGGCCATCACCTCTTTCCTTCCGCCTGATATCGCCGCCTATTCTCCGCCTTTCTCCAGACCGATATTACTGGGTCTAGCAACGGGTTTTATCAGCGCCTTCATGTTCTCAGCTTACCCCTTGATGAGGTTATTATCTATTCCGCCCCTGCGGGTTCTGCAGCGTCAATTAGAGGGATTGCAACTGGGAATGTGGCTTCACTTATTATTGAGTCTGACGGCCATGGCGCTGCTTGGCTACCTCTACTCTGGCAGCTTGGTATTGACCCTGACGGTTGTCGCCGGTGTACTCTTACTGGGCTTACTTTTGAGTGTGCTAGGTTTTTTCATGATCCGTATGGGTCATGGCGTGGGCATGAAAACCACAAATCCATTGCAGTTAGCCCTGGCGGGTTTGAGACGTAGGGCTAAACAAAATGCCATACAGCTGGTGGGTTTCAGTAGCGCCCTAGTGTTATTGTTGACCATCTTCGCCCTGAGGCAAGACTTGCTCAATGAATGGCAGAAGCAGCTGCCACAAAATGCGCCCAATTATTTTTTAGTCAACATAGCTCCCGATGAGGTCAGCCCCTTAGAGACGTACCTGGCAACCAATACGGTTAAAACCACAGATATCTACCCTGTGATCAGAGGCCGCTTAACGGCGGTGAATGGTGAGAAGTTCCTCACATCTGATCAGGTTGAGGCTGGCGTCGAGGGCAGGCAAGGGATTTCACGTGAACTAAACCTCACTTGGCGAGACACAGTACCGCCAAATAACGAGATATTAGCAGGGGAATTTAATGTTAACCCTGACGAGGTGTCGGTTGAGTCGGGTATTGCGGAGCGCTTGGATCTTAAGATTGGCGATAGTCTGACCTATATCATCGATAACCAGACCTTAATCGTCAAGGTTGGCAGTATTCGCGCCGTGCATTGGGAGACCATGCAGCCAAATTTCTTCATGATTTTCACTCAGGAGTCGCTGGGGGCATTTTCCTATACATCTATGGCGAGTTTTTATCTCGATGATAACAAGTCCAAGGTCATTCTGGACATCATCAAGCAGTTTCCCACGGTATCCATCATAGATGTGGGCACCATGATTAAACAGTTGCGACAGATAATCGATCAGGTCTCTTTGTCCCTCACCTTAGTGCTTGTGCTGGTGGTGTTGGCCAGTAGCCTAGTCATGATAGCGCAAACCGAGGCGGGTATGGCGAGCAGGCAAAGAGAGCTGGCCGTGTTACGAACCTTCGGGGCTTCAGGCTGGTTATTGAGGATGGCAACCGGACTCGAATTTGCCTTGCTGGGCACCCTAGCCGGATTGCTGGCGGTGATTGTCGCCGAGTTTATTCTATACTTGCTCAAGACTCAGGTGTTCGAGCTAAATGTCTATATGCACTGGCCTTGGTGGGGGCTAGCGCCCTTGTGTGGTGCCGTCACTGTCGCACTCTTAGGTGTGTGGCGTTGCCGACAGTTGCTGAAGAAATCCTGTAGTGAACTACTCAAAGCGGGTTAGTATTCGCGCTTTGAATGAAGGCGAAACCTTAAGGTTTCGCCTTTTATCCTATTTAGATGGAGTGAGTAGTCACATCGTTTGGTGCAACAGATTTGTCGATGGGTATTAGTGGGTTTCTGCTATTGAGGCGCTAGATCTATACTCTTAGTTATGACATTTAATAGTGACTCTCGAATTTATGGTATGACCTCTGTGAAACTGGTTTTGTTGTTATGTATCGCTGGTCTTCTTTTCTCTTATGAGATACATGCAGAATCACAAAGGATACAAGCCGCTCCCGGGAATAATTGGCATAAAGCTTCTGTGAGGGGGCAAGCTGTCGTGTGGACTCGAGAAGTACCGGGAACCTCGATCAAAGAGTTGAAGCTGGAGGCGATAATCGATGCGCCTATCGAACAGGTATGGCGAACGCTCACCCAAGTTGAACATTACACCAAGTTCTTGCCTTATATGGATGAAATCAAGGTCGTTAAGCAAGAGGGAACAGATAGAGCTTACGTCTACCATAGAGTTAATCCGCCCCTTGTGAGTCAAAGAGATTATACCTTACTGGTCGTCAATGAAGTGGACACACAGAAGGGGCGATATTATCGTTATTGGACCCAGAAGAATCAGTTCGGGCCTAAGCCTTTAAAGGGCACAGTGCGTTTAGTGGTTTGTGATGGCAGTTGGTCTCTCAGTGCTCGAGAAGATGGACGAACTCAAGCGACGTATTGGCTCTATACCGATCCAGCGGGCAGTATTCCAGCTTGGCTTGCCAATACCTTCAACACAAGTGGGCTGTACGATATCTTATGGGCCATTGAGGCCAGAGCCCAAGATTTGAGTTGGCAATGATCTCATCTTTTCCCTTTCGGTATTATTGGGTATTAATCTATCAGTGAAGCAAATGCCTGCTCTAACTCGGGATAGGTAAATTTAAATCCCGCTTCCTCAGCCTTAGTGGGAAGTACGTACTGACCTTGGGTTAATAACTCTGACATATCTCCTAGCAGCAGCCTTAAAATAATGGCAGGCATTGGCATTAATGCGGGGCGTTTCAGCGCTCTGCCCAATAGCTTAGAGAATTTATAGTTACTGACGGGAGTGGGGGCGGTGGCATTAAAAATCCCCTGACATTGTGTCTGGTTCAGTAAAAAACTGATTAAACGTATTTGATCGTCTTGATGGATCCAACTCATCCCTTGCTGGCCTGTTCCTATGGGGCCTCCTAAGCCTAATTTAAACGGCAAGAGCATTTTTGCTAGCGCACCGCCGGATAAACCGAGTACTAATCCGGTACGCATAATGCAAACTCTGGTGTTGTCAGATTGAGCCGACAGGGCAAGCTCCTCCCAGTGAGAGCAAATTCTTAAGGGGAAGTCTTGGGTAGTGCTGTCATCGAGTGAACTTAATACATAGGTCTCATCGATGGGCTGAGCGCTTTGTCGACCATAGATACCTACTGCAGAAGCGCTTATCAATACCTGAGGTGGATTATCACTGGCTTTAATTAACTCAGCAATACGTGAAGTTATGTCCCAGCGACTCTGGCAGATCAATTGTTTCTGTTTGTCTGACCAACGCTTATTGGCAATTGGCTCACCCGCAAGATTAATCACAGCGTCAAATTCATTAAAATCTGATAATGACGTCAAATTACCAAGGTATTGATGCTCTGCACCGAGTTGGTGATGAGCCGCAGCGGGAGAGCGGGTTAAAATTGTCAGTTTATGTTCATGACTCAAGACTCTGACAAGCTGGTGGCCAATGAACCCTGTTGCACCTGTGATCAATATTTTCATGGTTCGGCATTTCTAAGGATGAGATTAGTCTTAGCTTCAATTGTAGCAGAGTGATTTGTTTTCCAGCACAAAGCCTTTATATCCATGATGTTTTCGGCTCTTAAAGGCTTGGGGATTAACTCGTCTAGCTATTATTTCCGGCTAAATTATTGGGCGGGTCTTGTTCTGCAAGCTTGGACTTAGTTGGACTGAGTTCAGCTTGAGAGGCTGGATAATCAGTGTCACTCGTGATGTAAATCAAGGTTGCGGCCGATGACAAGAACCTGATTGGTCAGGTTCTCGTTTATCAATATCGATTTAGTTTATGGCAATCATTAATCGGAGCAGCTCTTAGGGACTAGGATGCAGATATATTATTATTTTTACTGTAGCAAAGGCAAAGAGACACAGAGTCAGCGAAACGAAGTGCGTGAGGCTTGTCTATCTCTATGCTGGCAAACTCGACCCAAGCGTGGGTCACTAACGATGTCGAGTACTTGACCGGTTAGGTTTTCCAATAATGAAAATCGATTGTGTTCAACTAATTCAATGATCTTTTTGGTCATTGTGCGATAATTCAATGCATCATCCATATTGTCGCTGTTACGAGCTTTAGCGGCGCTGTAATGGATTTCAGCATTGATTAAGATATCTTGTTTGTTCTGAATTTCATCGTCCTTGATACCGATAAATGTCCTAAGACGTAGATTTTTGATGCGAATGATCGCGATTTCTGGTCTCATACTAGTCATTGCTCCATGCTGAAATTAATTATTATTAAGAGTTATCTATTACTAAGCCTATCAATCTATTAGTTAATCATGAAGGATTATATTTATATGCCAAGAGTTGATGCCCAATCCGTTGCCTATAAAGGGTTCGCTATCATGGCATTTATCGTCGTGATCTTAGCCGGTATTAAGACGGCAAGCCCAATTGTGGTTCCATTTGTGCTTTCTGCATTCATTGCCGTGATCTGTAATCCGGTTATTGGCGCAATGACACGCTTTAAAGTACCAAGATCTTTCGCTGTTCTCATCTTGATGGTGTTTATCGTCATGATGGGTCTGTGGCTAGCGCAAATTGTCGGCAGTTCAATCAACGAGTTTTCTAATCAGCTGCCGCAATATCGAGATCAGCTGGTGGATCAATTTGGTTGGATAGTCCAAAAGCTACAGGCACTCAATATCATCATCACCAAAGAGCAGATCTTGGCCTATTTCGATCCGGGTATTGCACTCTCCATGACCACTAATATGCTCACTGGAGTCGGGGGGGTGATGGCTAATCTGTTTTTAATCATACTCACAGTGGTGTTTATGTTGTTTGAGTCTCAGACTTTACCTAAGAAGCTACATTTTGCTCTGGATGATCCCGAGATGAGAATGCAGCAGATAGATAAGTTTTTGCACTCGGTCAATCAGTATATGGTGATTAAGACACTAGTGAGTCTGGCTACGGGCGTGGTTGTTGGTTTTGGCCTAGCTATTATCGGGGTGGATTATGTGCTGTTATGGGCGGTCATCGCCTTTCTGTTTAATTACATACCCAACATAGGTTCAATCATTGCCGCCATTCCTTCTGTGCTATTGGCCTTTATTCAATTAGGTCCAGCAGCTGCTGGGGCAACGGCTCTACTTTATTTAGGCACAAATATGGTTATGGGGAACCTAATAGAGCCTAGGTACATGGGTAAAGGCTTAGGTCTTTCTACCTTAGTGGTTTTCCTGTCATTAATTTTCTGGGGCTGGCTATTAGGCTCTGTAGGCATGTTATTATCGGTACCCTTAACCATGATTGTCAAAATCGCCCTGGAATCGAGTCCGGGAGGGAGTTGGCTAGCGATATTGTTGGCCGATGATGTTGATGATGATGATGTAAAGCCGGACGATAATGAGAAAGAGGATATGTCTCAGACCGTTTAATCTTATGGGTGAGACTCGAGTACTAACAAAGCCACATTTACGTGGCTTTGTTGTTTTTATAAAGAAAGTAATTTCGACAAGTGAGTGACATGCAGTTATTTTTTGATGAATTAAACAAGATGACTCTGGGAGAGGAGGTTAATCGCCTTTTTCATGGTCGGGGTGGCTTATATCCGGAAGCTGAACACATCTGTCTGGATTGGTACCCGCCAGTGCTTCTGTTAACCAGTTTTAAGCCCCTAGAGTCTGATACTTTAGATAAGTCGGTAGAATTGATTCAACAGAGGTGGCAAGCCCTTAAAGGTGATGAAGCGCTCAACCTTGTTTATCAGTATCGCAGCGGCGGACGTACACAAACAGATTTGATAGAAGGTAACGTTCCTGAAAAGCATACTGTTTTGGAGAACGGAGCCAAATATCATGTTCATCTGCTGAAAGGGCAGAATCATGGTTTATTTCTCGATATGAAAAACGGCCGTCAATGGGTGAGGGAACACGCCCAAGGCAAGAAGGTGCTCAATCTTTTTTCATATACCTGTGCATTTTCTGTGGCTGCACTGCAAGGTGGTTGTGACAGCGTGGTTAATATCGATATGAGCAAGGGGGCCTTGTCCATTGGTAAGCAGAATCATCTTCTCAATGGGTTTCATGCTGGGGCACGTTTCTTTGGCCATGATATCTTTAAGTCTTGGGGTAAGTTAACCAAGCTTGGTCCCTATGAGATGATTATTGCCGATCCGCCAAGTAACCAAAAAGGCAGTTTTGTCGCCACTAAGGATTATTCTAGACTGTTGAAACGTCTGCCAGAGCTATTGAGCGAAGACGGTGAGGTTTTATTGTGTCTCAATGCGCCAGAATTGAGTATTGAATTTCTGATGAATCAAGTTGAAGAGTTTAGCCCGACACTTGAATTTGTTGAGCAACTGGTTAATCCAAGTGTTTTCGCGGATATAAGTAAAGATAAAGCGCTTAAAGTGCTCAAGTATCGGCGTAAACCACCTAAGTCAGAGGCATAGAAACAAGAGACTAAATACTAAATACCAGTTCCAAATGACAACTGGTATTTAATTATTGCGAATTAGCTAAGAGATGCTCCTGAGTTAGCCAGTCTAGCTCAAATCAGTAATTCAGTTTTTCATGGATAGTCGATTGACCATGGGATTCTATAATATGCTCGACTTTTGCCTTATCTATATATTTTAAGGCCGATATCTCAGAGAATAGCCTATCCTGTACATCGATAGGCATGTTCATCATATCCATAAACATGAATATGTTGAGAGTGTCCCCCTGACCAAATAGGTCAACGAGTCTTCCTGCTTCAAATTCAACAAGCGCATTCATTTTTCCGTCCTCCATAAAACTCAACGAGGTTCCCACAAATATTCATAGGTATCCTTAATTGATAGCAGTTCGGGGATAGAAGCCTAGATTTTTTTGCAGCTAAAACCTACCTCTTAGTCCTCAAGTGTATAAAGGGGTGAAAGTCTTTCAGTTGCGGTAACGGTTTGTTGCTGTTTTTACGGTTTTTTCGATACTTTTAGCTTTCAAGTGAAACCAAACTGAAAGTTTTATGTATTGCTTGTGGATTCCTGATATAATTAGGCCAAGAAGTCAGTAGAACATCTGCCACTTCCTATAATGGCAAAATGTCATCAAAGTAATGACATGCCTCAGACCTTACAAACTGGATTCGGAGTTGTTATGGAAGTTCAAGAATACGAAAGCGCATACTACCAAGTACAAGATGAAGTGATAGAGTCTTTGCCTGTTGAGAAGGATGAAGATGCGTTTTTGGATTAAGGAACAATCCTCAATTCGAGAGTTAATCTAGCTGTCGCTAGAATAAAAATAGCAAGCTTAGCTTGCTATTTTTTTGTCCATTTTTTGATTAATACCAAGCGGTATTTACGGCATTAACTAGCTTAAATCTAGGGTCACATCTAGGGTCACTATGTTTAAGCTCGTTGCCTTGCTTCTGAAGCGCTAAACTCTCGCTGAATGACCACACCTTTATATCGATTGGTATTAGTTAAGATTACCTTTCTCGGGGAGCACTTCGACAATGACCCATTGAGAGTCGATTTTATGCAGTCGTATGGTCCTATCGTCTATCCAGGCTGCACCGGCTTTAAGCCCCTGCATTTTTACGATAACGGTAATATCGTCGGTGAACTTTCTGAAAAAATCGATATCTATCTCTTCGATCTCCATGGTTACTTCTGTCATAGAGAGGTTGAGGACATGCCTCTGTACCGCTGAAGCTATGTAGTAGTGGCCGAGTATCTCTTTCATCGGCTCATTGACAAATTGTTTGGCCTTGTTGACATCCCGTTCTACATAGATGGCATGAAAGAAGCCGAGAGAAACCTGTTCTGGGGTTCTGATGGATAAGCTATCTGAGCTATCAGGATTGCAGCCAGCAAGAAAGAGAAGACTAAGTAGGGCGATAATTTTCATAAAGATTGATTTTTATGTATCGAGTAAGGTTTGAGCCAGTATCGCTATTCTATTGCAGCAAGGCAAGGCTGATGACTAGTATTAAACCTATTAAGCATTTTAATTCTTGACAGATAGGCATTATTCAGTCATATCTGAATGAATAACTTTTACTGGTTATCCACAGAATCTGTGGACAAGTATGTTGAAGACTAGATGCATAACTTTTAAGTTCATGTTTAATATGAACTTAAACTGCTGGTTAAAAAGTGTCGCATTTTTGTTTTGAGTGATTTATCGACACCATTTCGAATATCCTTCCCTTCTTATCTAAAAAAACCTCTCTAGCCTGTGGCTAGAGAGGTTTTTGTCTTAATCTGCTGGGATTTAAGCTTGATCACCTTGTGCTGCTTGAATCGCCGTCAGAGCAATGGTGTAAACGATATCGTCTACCAGAGCACCACGAGACAGATCATTTACCGGTTTGCGCATGCCCTGGAGCATAGGACCGATACTGATCAGATCTGCACTTCTCTGTACAGCCTTGTATGTGGTATTACCCGTATTGAGATCCGGGAATACAAATACTGTTGCCTTGCCAGCAACAGGACTGTTAGGTGCCTTAGACTGAGCAACATTTGGCATTACAGCTGCATCGTATTGAAGTGGACCATCTATGATAAGGTCCGGACGCTTCTCTTTGGCGATTCGTGTTGCTTCACGTACCTTATCTACATCGGATCCAGTACCTGAATCACCAGTAGAGTAGCTGATCATAGCCACTCTAGGCTCGATGCCGAAGGCGGCAGCAGATTCAGCTGACTGGATAGCGATGTCGGCAAGTTGCTCGGCATTAGGATCTGGATTGATGGCACAATCACCGTAGACTAATACCTGATCCGGCATCAACATGAAGAAGATAGACGAGACCAAACTAGCCCCAGGTGCAGTCTTAATCAGCTGTAAAGGAGGACGTATGGTATTGGCTGTGGTGTGAACGGCACCGGAGACGATACCATCGACTTCATTTTGAGCGACCATCATGGTACCCAGTACCATGTTGTCTTCCAGTTGTTCACGAGCTACAACTTCAGTAAGACCTTTATGACGACGCAGATCCAACATAGGCTCCACGTAACGTTCACGGACAGTTTCCGGATCGATTATCTCGACACCTTCACCTAAGGTCACGCCTTGTTGGCTTGCAATACGCTCGATCTCTTCTCTATTACCAAGAAGAATACACTTAGCGATTCCGCGCTCGGCACAAATACTAGCAGCCTCAATAGTACGAGGCTCATTACCTTCGGGTAGAACTACGGTGCGGTGTGCGGCTCTTGCCAGCTCGGTAAGCTTGTATCTGAATGCCGGTGGCGATAGGCGGTGCTCACGAGGAGAGTTCTTGGTGGCAGAGTCGATCCAATTTTGATCGATATGACCGGCGACGAACTCCTGAACTTCTTCAATACGCACGGCGTCATCCACAGGAACTTCGTGATCGAAGCGCTGGATATTGAGCGATGTCTGCCAAGTATTGGTATCGATCAAGAATACCGGTAGTCCGGTTTCGAAGGCTTGTTCACATAGAGCCATGATCTCTGGCTCTGGCTCATAACTGCCTGTTAGTAGCAGGGCGCCAATCTTGACACCATTCATAGAGGCCAGACAAGCGGCTACGATGACATCAGAGCGATCCCCTGATGTAACAAGCAAGGAGTCAGTCTTGATGTGCGTGACCATGTTGGGAATGCTGCGAGCACAGAAGGTGACTTTACGCAGACGACGAGAGTTCATATCGCCGGCATTGATGATCTTAGCCCTAAGGTGCTTAGCAAGATCTGAGGCGCGAGGCGCAACCAGATCTAGGTTGTAGGGCACGCTGCCTAATATGCGCAGTGAGCTCTTACCCGGTAGTTGGAACATGTTCGAAGCATCAGAGCGCTGAATCTCTTGATTATCGAATACTTCTGAAAGATCTGGACGTGTGCGTCCTTCTTCGTCTACAGGGGCGCCAATCTTATTGATTATGGCGCCTATGATGCGTTTGTTCTTCTTTCCGCCCCAAGTAATATGGGCTATCTCTAAACGGTTCATTAAGGCCGTGGCTGTCTCATTGCCTGGTGTGGCGACGAAGATGACATCGGCATCCAGAGCCTTAGCTATGGCATAGTTGACGTCAGCAGAGAAAGGGTGATTACGGGTCTGTACGATACCTTCAATGACCAAGGTTTCTGTGTCATCGGTTGATTCACTGACGCGAGCAATGATCTGCTCCATCAAGACATCAGTCTTATCGCCACGAATTAAGGCTTCTGCATGAGCCATTTCGAAAGGTTCGAGTGGGTTCACCGTAGGTGACTTACTCAGAACTGTGGTTGAACGCTCAGGTCCCGAGTCTTGTGGACGCTGTTGAGCGATAGGCTTGAAGAAGCGAACCTTAACACCGTGGTGTTCGAAGGCACGAACTAGGCCTAAACTGATAGAGGTAAGACCTACGCCTGTACCTATGGGGATTAACATAATATTGCGAGACATAACAACCTCTTGGTGACGCTCTAAAAGGCATGATCTTGTATCTATCATGCCGAACGGTTTAGCTTAATCTATGACTTGTATGACGGATTCGAGGCAATAAATATCGCCTCGAATCAGCCTATATTCATTTACTTCAGCAGGCTCATAGCATCTTCTGCGATGACCCACTCTTCGTTGGTTGGGATAACCATGGCGATTGGGCCATTGTCTGTAGTGATCTGACCTTGATTACCAAAACGTGCAGCCTTGTTGCGCTCATCATCAACTTCAAAGCTGAAGATTTCTAACAGACTAAGTACTTTAGCTCGGATAAGATCTGAGTTTTCACCTATGCCGCCGGTGAATACCAAGGCGTCCAGGCGACCTAGTGGCACTGTATATGAGGCTATGTATTTTGCTAAGCGGTAGCAGAAGATATCTAGGGCCAAGGTGGCTCCCTTATGGCCTTCTTGATAAGCCTCTTCTATGCCGCGACAATCATTAGTTAGCTCTGAAATTCCCAACAAGCCACTCTGCTTGTTCATCATGTTGTTAACTTCATCTAAGGTGTAACCTAGATGGCTAACTAGATGATGTATGATGGACGGATCGAGATCACCACAACGTGTACCCATGACTAAGCCTTCAAGAGGCGTGAGTCCCATAGATGTATCGACACTCTTACCACCTTTGATGGCTGTGACCGAGGCGCCGTTGCCTAAGTGAGCACAGATAATATTGGTCTCTTCGATATTCTTACCGATAGCCTTAGCTGCTTCACGACTGATGAATAGGTGGCTGGTTCCGTGCATGCCATAACGACGAATGCTGTTTTCACGATACAACTTGTATGGCAGAGCATAGATAAAGGCTTTCTCTGGCATGGTTTGATGGAAAGCTGTGTCGAACACGGCAACCTGTGGCAAAGCTGGGAAGGCGGCTTGGGCGGCGCGAATACCAATCAGGTGAGCTGGGTTATGCAATGGTGCTAGGGCTGCACAATCTTCGATGCCTTGAATTACAGACTCATCTATGATGACAGAATGAGTGAATTTCTCACCGCCGTGTACGACTCGATGGCCGATAGCCAAGATCTGTTCGGCAATTTCTGGATGTGCGCTTAAGATATTATTAACGATATATTCTACTGCTTCACGGTGAGCAGTGAAGGCACCTAAGCGGGCTTCTTGTTTCTCACCATTGACCTTCCACTTGATACGAGAATCTTCGAGTCCAAAACATTCAGCAAGACCTGAGATCTGGTCATTGCCCGTAGAGGCGTCTATAACCGCAAATTTTAATGACGAGCTACCGCAATTAAGTACCAATACCAGTTTGTTTGACATGTTTAAACCTTTTGTAATGCTGTGATTATTTATCACTGAACAATATGACTTCATTGGCATAAAAAGCCGAAGTCGCTAGAAGTGCTCCGGGGTCGGAGCCTGAAACTGCTTATTAGCTATCGCAAGGCCTTGGGGCTCTATTGCAGCATGTGCTATGGTAAAAGCAGTATCCATAAAAATAGGTGTATTAGTTGAGCATTCAAGTTATCAAAACACTGGGCGATGGTCGTCGGTATATGAAGACTTGGCCTATGGTCAGACAACTTAGTTTTTACTTTCCCGAATATCGGGTCATCAAGGCGACTCAAGTCGCGGTGACCTTGATGCCGGTTCTTGCTCTCTTGGCTGCAACGAGTCAAGTTTATATCCATGGTTGGGACTTCTTGCCCCAGGCAATCACAATTGCGCTATTTTTTATCAGCCTTCCTGTACAAGGTCTGCTTTGGCTCGGCTGGCGTGCTCGCCATCCCTTGCCGCTTTCTTTGCTCGATTGGTGCCAGCAACTGACCAATAAACTTTCCAGCATGGGGGTTAAGCATAGTCCCCTTGGTCCGAGAGCGTGTTATCTCGATATGGCTCTTATTTTAAAAGCGGCATTCGAACGATTAGATCAAAGTTATTGGGAAGAGCTATAAGTTTATCGTTAATACCTAAGCCTATATCCTCAATTACCGCTAGTAGATGGCCTTAATCCCAGCGTCTACAAAGACCTTTTTAATCTGTTCCATGGTTTCGCTCGATGGTGGTGAGATATTATCCAGTTGATATGTCTCTCCCATCGCTTCCCATTTATGTTTTCCTAGCTCGTGATAGGGCAGTAGCTCCACTTTCTCAATATTTGTCATGGGTTTGAGAAAATCAGCCAGGCGTTGTGCCGCCCCAATATCATCGGTAAAACCACCTACAACCACATAACGTATCCAAGTTTTTTGTTGTTTCTTATTCAGATACTGAGCGAAGTCTAAGGTGCGGTGATTGCTGACCTGAGTCAGGTCTATATGTCTTTGATCGTCAATATGCTTGATATCGAGCAGCACCAGATCGGTATTGTCGATAAGTTCATCTATGATTGGCGTATATTTTCGTACAAATCCATTGGTATCCAGGCAAGTATGAATGCCTTCTTTCTTACATTCTGCAAATAGTTCCGAGACAAATTCGGCTTGTAATATCGCTTCGCCGCCACTGGCGGTTACACCGCCGCCGCTCGCTTCGAGGAAGGGGCGATAGCTGATAATTTGTTCCATGAGCTCTTTAACTTCGACTTCACTTCCACCGTGAAGATCCCAAGTATCTCGGTTGTGACAGTATTGGCAACGCATCAGGCAACCTTGCATAAAAGCGATAAACCTTATGCCTGGCCCGTCAACGGTACCAAAGGATTCCAGTGAGTGGATCCGACCTTTTACTGTCATTATTTCTCCTCATTTTAATGAGTCAGGCTGCGCTGGTTTAATTACCTTTGCAGCCTGACATCATAGAAGCTAGAACTAGGACTCATCTATACCAGATAAGTTCATTACATACCCTTAGTAAATGTGCGGGTTATAACATCCTGCTGCTGTTCTGGTGTTAAGGCATTGAATCGAACTGCATAGCCAGAGACTCGAATAGTGAGCTGAGGGTACTTGTCCGGATTGACTATGGCATCTTCGAGCATCTCACGATTCATCACGTTGACGTTCAGATGTTGACCACCCTCACGTGACTCGTTATGAGAGAAGTAGCCATCCATCAGTGCCGCTAGATTAGTACGTCGACCATCATCATCTTTACCTAGTGCATTTGGCACGATAGAGAAGGTATATGAGATACCATCTTGTGCATGGGCAAATGGCAGTTTAGCCACTGAAGTCAGAGAGGCTACGGCGCCTTTCTCGTCACGACCATGCATAGGGTTTGCACCCGGGGCGAATGGTGCACCTGCTGGGCGACCGTCCGGTGTGGTACCTGTCTTCTTACCATAGACCACGTTCGAGGTGATGGTGAGGATAGACTGAGTCGGTATGGCATTGCGGTACATCTTCATATGACGAATTTTCGCCATAAAACGTTCGACCAAGTCACTGGCTAAGTCATCGACTCGCGCATCATTGTTACCGAACTTAGGATAATCACCTTGGATGTCGAAATCGACGGCAATACCATTTTCGTCGCGGATTGGCTTAACTTTGGCGAACTTAATCGCAGACAGAGAATCGGCGGCAATGGATAAACCTGCGATACCACATGCCATAGTACGGCGTACATCACGGTCATGAAGTGCCATTAGGGCAGCTTCATAAGAGTATTTGTCATGCATGAAGTGGATAGCGTTGAGTGCAGTGACATATTGAGTGGCTAGCCAGTCCATCATCTTATCCAAACGATTCATAACATCATCAAAATCTAAAAATTCAGATGTGATGGCATCGGACTTAGGACCGATTTGGGCCTTACTCTTCTCATCCACACCACCGTTGATGGCGTAAAGCATGGTTTTGGCTAAGTTTGCACGAGCACCGAAGAACTGCATGTGCTTACCGATTACCATAGGGCTAACACAACAGGCGATGGCGTAGTCATCAGACTCGAAGTCTGGGCGCATTAGGTCATCATTTTCGTACTGGATTGAGCTGGTGTCGATAGAGACCTTAGCGCAGTACTTCTTGAAGTCTAATGGTAGTTTCTCAGACCATAATACTGTGATATTTGGCTCAGGACTTGCCCCCATGTTGTACAGGGTATGCAAGAAACGGAAGCTAGATTTAGTGACCAGAGTACGGCCATCCAGGCCCATGCCGCCGATAGACTCAGTAGCCCAAATAGGGTCACCAGAGAATAGTTCATCGTATTCAGGAGTACGTAGGAAACGAACCATACGTAGCTTCATCACGAAATGGTCGACCATTTCCTGAGCTTGCTGCTCGGTCAAGGTACCATTGTTAAGGTCACGTTCGATGAAAATATCGAGGAAGCTTGAGGTGCGGCCAAGAGACATGGCGGCGCCGTTCTGGCTCTTAACTGCGGCTAGATAACCGAAGTAAGTCCACTGAATGGCTTCTTGAGCATTGGTTGCAGGTCTAGATATGTCGAAGCCATAGCTGGTGGCCATCTGCTTCATCTGACCCAATGCCTTGTGCTGCTCGGCAATCTCTTCACGAAGTTGCATGGTGGCGCTTAGGTCTTCACCGATTTCGAAACGCGCTTGCAAGGAACCGAATTGGGCAAACTTGTCGGCCATCAAGTAATCGATACCGTAAAGGGCGATACGGCGGTAATCACCGATAATACGGCCACGGCCATAGGCGTCCGGTAAACCTGTCAGTATGCCTGATTTACGACAGCCCATGATTTCTGGGGTGTAGATATCGAACACGCCCTGATTATGAGTCTTACGGAGCTCAGAGTAGACGTATTTGATCTCTGGGTTAAGGACGCGATCGTATGCCTTGCAAGAACTTTCTACCATGCGGATGCCGCCGTTTGGCAACATGGCTCGCTTTAGCGGTGCTTCAGTCTGAAGACCCACAATTGTTTCGAGTGATTGCTCGATGTAACCGGCTTCATGGGACGTGATGGTCGATACCTTTTCAGTATCGAAATCCACTGGTGCATGAGTCTGGTTTTCTTGTTTGATGCCAACCATCACCTTGTCCCAAAGCTTAGTGGTCGCTTGGGTTGCTTCGGCTAGAAATGATTCATTGCCTTCATAAGGGACGTAGTTTGCCTGGATAAAGTCACGAACATTGACTTGGGTTTTCCAATCCCCGGCGGTGAATCCTTCCCATGCGTTGGCAAACTGTTCAGTTTTTTCGGTCATAGCGCAAATACCTTCTGTTTAGAAATTAAACTTGATTATCGTTTTGTGCTTTCGCGAGTGCGGGGCGACGATAAACAAACCAATAAGTGAGTCCTACGAAAATAGCGCCGCCCACTATATTGCCTAAAGTGACCGGTATGAGATTGTGGAGTATAAACTGACTCCAAGTTAGATCGGCAAACTGACTAGGGTCTATCCCTGCATTTGCCCAAAATTCGCTTGTTGCGACTTGCTTAGTAAAAATACCCATGGGGATAAGAAACATGTTAGCGATACAGTGCTCAAAGCCTGCGGCGACAAACATGGCGACGGGTAATACCACGGCAAGTAATTTGTCGGTGACGGTTTTGCCTGCGTAGGCCATCCAAACTGCCAGACACACCATGATGTTACACATGATGCCTAAGGCGAATGCCTGCAAAAATGTATGGTGTAGCTTGGCGACTGCGGTTTTCATATAACCTAAACCGAGTAAGCCATGAGCGCCTTCATAGTGTTTCGAGGCGATCATGAGACCGACCAAGAGCATGGCACCGATAAAATTGCCCAGATACACGAGTCCCCAGTTACGCATTAATGCCTTAGTGGTGACGCGCTTGCTGGCGCGGGCTGTGATGGTTAATACGGTAGAGGTAAATAACTCCCCGCCTAAGACCACCACTAACATTAAACCTAGGCTAAAACAGAGGCCACCAATGAGTTTATTGAGTCCGTATGGAAGGACACTGCCTCCGGCCGTAGCAACGACATAGAAGACAAAGGCTAAACCGATAAACATGCCGGCTGTCATCGCTAGGATCAGCGTAGACATAGTGTCTCGATTGACTTTAATTACCGCAGCATCTTCCACTTTCAGTGCGGTGGCGGCTGGGGTATTAGCATCAAACGGACTTGGACTATTTTTCATGGTTCGCCTTTTAATTGCCTTGTATCGGTTATGTAAACCAATATGAGCTTTATTCTTAGTCAATGAGACCGTGTAGTATCTAAAGTGATTCCTGATAAATCTAGTATAAAAAACGTGTAATTAAATTTCGTGACCTTGGTCTAATTGTCGGCCTAAAACTCAACATGATGTCATTTAAGTACAGAATTTTTTAACTTAGGCTGAACATCGGCATTGGTTTAGACCTCTTGCCCAATACTCGGTGTTTAGCTGCAAGCTCACTGAGATTCATCACATCTTACCAGTTTCAATTGGTAAGACCAATTTACCGCTCGATATTAGCATAGTCTGAAAATGACAGCACTCCTTGTGGGGAATGTAAGCATGGGTAATTATAAAATTGGGAGCAAGGTAACAATTGTATAGGTCAGCCTAATCAAGGGGAACTTTAGGCATGCAAATTGCTAGTTTAGTCGGGGGAGGGAGTTAAAGAGATTATGCCGCTAGGCTTGTTCAGCATCATAATTGATGTGCACAATCTAGTCTCTGTGATTTGAATGATGAGTTAAGACTTGTATCTTCATAGCGAATGAATAATCGGTATCTTTCGATACCGATTATTCTAGTTATAACGTCGGAGCTGTGTGATTAAAGCTTTAATTCGTATTGCAGGTAAGCAAAGCGACCTACGTTACTGTATATACTTTGATCATAGAAAGGCCAGTCATCCCAAGAGCTGAATGAAGGTTGCTTATCAAACAGGTTACGAACGCCGAATGAAACTATCTGAGCACCGGTGATGTGGTATGTGCTAACAAGATCCCACTGAGTGTAACTGGCATGATGATATGGTTTAGTCGTCTTGTTGCCATCTTCGTCAATTTCAACAATATCGCCAATCAGATTACAGGTTTTATTCTGGGTATCATATTTGTTATAAGCACTGTAACCAGGTAAATAACGAACACTCAATGTGTTAACCCAATCACCTGTGGTTAGGCTTAAGTGTGCATTACCATCCCACTTACGCTCAGAACCGTCATCGATCCCATCACAAAGAGGCTGTATCGCAGATGTTTGTGATTCTTTTGACAGAAACTGTTCAGCATGTATGCCTGTATCTATCGAACCAAAGCTAAATTCATGAGTGTATTTTAGATCGTAAGTAATACCTGTCGCAGACTCTTGAGTTAAGTTCTGTAAGTTAGTTTGGACATAACCTCGCTTATCTCCTCTTACTTTACCATTGTGTCGAACTACTAATTCTGTATTACGTCCAGCGGCTTCATCATCTAAAATCTCTTGCAGAGACAAGCTGCCAACTATGTTAGTTAGCTCAAGGCTCCAGTAATCCATAGTCAGAGATAAATCATCGGTAATATTGTACGCGAAACCAAAACCGTATGATGTAGATTCTTCAGGTTCCAATAGTGGGTTACCACCACCGTGTGAATTTATTTCTTGCTTAGTACAGTCACCAGCACTTGATGAACCACCGTTTGCAATTTGCTGATTACACAAACGAGTATCCACGCCTTTAGTGACACCTGATGATACAGCCATAAACAAGTTGTCTAAATCAGGAGCTTTAAATCCTGTACCATAGTTTGCGCGTAATAATAGTGTATCTATTGGGCGATAACCTGCACGAATAGAGTAGGTTGTTTCACTTGCATCTGAAAGTCCCCAGTCTGCTGTATCATGACGTACAGCCAAATCTAAGTTTAGCTCGTCCAGAAGAGGTATAGATACTTCGGCAAAAATACCGACATTACTTGAATCGCCACCACCATTAGAGCCTGCACCACCAATCACTTGGCCGGCAACGCTAGCTGGATCAGATCTATCTTGGTACTCTTCGGTGCGATAATCAACACCAAAAGCCGTACCTATATCGCCAGCTGGAAGTATATCTTCGAAGCCACCACTCATTGACCAGCTTGATTGAAATAAACTAAATTCACCTGTTCTGTGAATGGATGCCATAAGGCCATCACATGTCGCTTTCAATTCTGTAGAGCTACAATCGTTTAGGGCAAATGGATTTAAAGCGCCGTTATTAAAAGCGTTAGCAAGCTCTTTCTTTAACAACTGTCCACTACGACCAACTTGACGACCTGTACTGGTTGAATAACCAATATCGAATTGAGTGCCCCACATATCATTGATTGTGTATTCAGCACCGAAAACGGCTTCAAATGAGTCATTGACGTTGTCTTTTTCACGGTTGCCAAAATCCAAGTAGCGACGACCAACTGAGGCACTTGTGCCTGCTAAGCTCTCATCGTTTAATGAATTCATGAAAAAGTCAGCAGTGGCCGGGTCATTTTTATAGATATCATTACGGATAAAATCTTCAAGATATGGACTGTCAGACACATCTACGATTCCTGGTGAGGCACCGTTAGAGGTAATGGTTTCCATTCGTGTATATCTAAATTGGCCATTTAGAACAAGATCGTCGGTTGGAGTATAGTTAAACGAGGTGAACATGGTCACCTTGTTGGTCTTTGGCGCCACTTGATACAGAGGTGCGAAGTCGTACTTACAGCCGCCCCATGAATTACTTTCTTGACAGTCAGACCATGGAAGCGTTGGGTTTGCATATACAACCTTGCCATCGTCACCGGTTACGATTTGACCAGCATCATCCAACTTAGGCATATATATGTCTAAGAAACCTGGAATACCATATGAACTTCTTCCTTCATGCCCTGCAGCACCGGCTACATAGGCTGAGTTGCCCATTTTACGGTCACTAAATTGAATGGCTTCTTTTGTCAGATATTCACCAGCAAACATGATGTTTAGATCGTCTGTAGAGGTACCGACGACCATTTGCATTTGGAATTCATCACCATCTTGGTGTTTGGTTCCTGCACCGTATTTAGCTTTAAAATTGAAACCATCAAAATCAGTTTTGGTGATGATGTTGATCACGCCAGCAATGGCATCAGAGCCATAAATTGCCGATGCAGAATCAGTCAAAACTTCAATTCTTGATACTGCTGCCATTGGAATTTGGTTAATATCTGTGAAGACACCACCAGCAGCATTCTTGGGTAGGCGACGACCATTTAATAGGATTAATGTGTAACTTGAGCCAAAGCCTTTTAATCCAATGCTAGATGCACCGGCAGCTTGGCTTAGTGTTGATGATTCATTAAAACCACCTACGGAAACGGTATTACGTAAAAATTCTGAGATTGTTGATAAACCTGAATCTTCAATATCTTTAGCTGTTAATACGTTGACAGGTGTACTGCCTTCCATATCGGTACGCTTAATACGTGAACCTGTTACTTGAATTCTTTCTACTTTATCATCATCACTTGCAGCAAATACGGCTGGCGCAGTTAATGCGGCTGTTGCAGCACCACTGATTAGTGCGAAACGCACGGCTTTAGCCATTTTTGAGTTTGGCAGCATTTTATTCTCCCTGAATCTTATTATGTTTTTAATAACTTTGGTGTTTAATTTTTATATGGCGATCGTTTTCTTACTGGTTACTCTTGTTAACAAGGGTTGGCAGTGGTTAACGAATATCGCTGTCGCGGGGGATATAAGCACATAGTGGTAACATCTGCAATAGTGCCTACAGTCGATAGAATAAGTCTGCCTAGCGTTACCTTTGCAACATTAATGGCTATATTTGTTAACAATCTGAGTGCCGAAATAATGTTAATCAATAAGTTGCGCTTTCTTGAGGGGCTTTTTTTTGGGTTATTAAGAGATTCTGTTCGCTAAGTGAGCGATGTTGATTGTGTATCTGTGTTGCTTTGGTTTTGATTGCAACATCCTGGCAACCTTTAATGTTGAAAATAGACGCCTGACTGAAACATATATGACCAAGTTGTGATTAAGGTCACGCTCTTGTTTCTGTCAGGCTTGTTAATGGATGCTTTAAATATGAACGATTTTACATATTGGTCTTATATGTAAATAAGCGATCCTTAGGATTAATGAGTCGTAAGCATTAGCGTTCTATTAGAACAAAGAGCAGTCCATCAATTTAGACGGCTGTTAACATGAGTTTTCGTAATAAAGTGATAGGTTATTGACGGGGCATTTGACGAGGGACATTTGATGGGGGGATTGGGCGGCGTTATTGGTGATACTTAAGCCTTCCAACTCCTTGGCTTGTAGTGTGATAAATATCGATATGTGACATATATGACCACAGCCGTTGCGATAAGCAGTTCTCCCTCAGCTGCTTGTTGAATAAGGCTGGTAAATTGATTAGCGCCATAGGTTTTAGTAAGCCAGTAGTAAGTTTTGAACAGAGCTGTTGCGCCTATAACCATAGGGAAGGTAAATGCAGCATAGCCAGGTGAGAAGGGGAGCCTCAACAAATGAAAGAAGGCGAGATAGATAACCGACGTCATTAAGACTGCAATACTGAGCAGCAGTGCCACAACCACAATAGAAGGCTGAGTGCTAATTGTCAGGTATCCGGCCAATGATAAACTGGCGGGAGCGGCAAGTATGGCTATGGTCGGTTTAGCTGCATCGGCAATGGGGGCGCAAAATATCAGGCGATATAGCATGATTGGTAACATGATGAGGTAGCACAAGATGCCGAAGTTTAATATGGCGTTGGCAATCCAGTGTAGGCTCTGATTGGTTGAATCGGCGTAGCTTGGAAAACTTACCGCGGCGACTATGATGCCAATCGGCGGTATGAACCAGCTAGGCAGCATATGTTCTAACTTAAAGTCCACAGCCCTATAAAAGACAAACATGCAGAGGAAGACCAGATGGATAAGTATGGCCAGCAACCAAACAACTTGGCCCAAGCTTGGTAATTTTTGACCCAGAGCGTTGGAGATTATCATGAGCGCCATGGCAAACGTTGGGATCACGCTGCCTATGACAGGATGGGTGAGCTCTTTATATAAAACCTTTGGATGAAGTACAAATTTAATCACTAGGCTGGTAAGCAAGATTGCTGCAATAGCTGAGCTGATGATTTGGCTCCGACCGTCCATTGTAGGAAGCATGCTCTCCCATGCCCAACCTAGACTAGCGATAGCGAGTGCCAATCCGGCCATAGGGCTAGGTAAACGAGCGGCTCGTTGAGACAGGTGCTTAAAGGTAGATTTCATCTCTACTCCCTAATTAATAAGTGATGACTCAATGTTAAGGGAATAGATTGTTTAAAAATATTTGATTCTAATGATTCATGGATTCAATTTAATTGAATCCATGTTCTCTGACTTATATAGGTTACATACTAGCTTGGTTTGAGTTTACAACGTAACAAGGTATGCCCTAGCCCAATGTCGTCGATATCCTCATCGACATATAGTCCGGCTTGGGAGATAAGGCTCAGCATATCTTTTGAGTGATACATTCTACTGTCACCATTAGCCATAGCGGTGAAGTAGATAGAGGTGGCATTGACACAATATGCGCCAGCCTCGAATGGCTGCCTGTCCCAATAAGTCTCTAAGATACACAGCTCACTTGCCATTGTCATACTCTGAGCGGTACGTTTTAGAATGCTTAAAATTTGTGGTTTGGAGAAGCAATCTAAAAATTGGCTCATCCAATAAAGGTCGCCTTCACGGCAGAAAGCTTGTGATTCATTTAAAAGATTGCATTCGAACCCTTTGACCCGATTGGCTACACCTTTATCCTCAGCATTTTTTAAGGCGACCGCAAGCTGGCCAGGGAGATCCATGATGGTGATGTTAACCTCGCTATCATAACCAGTACATGCCAAGGCCCATTTACCGGTATTACCGCCAACATCGACAATATGTTTAGGCTGGTTTTTAAATATTAAGGGCAGTAATGGGCCAAAAGCATGATCTGAATAGTAGTGATCGAATTCGAACCAACTCTGTTTTACTTGCTCGGGTAATTCACTAAGACTTGGATAGATAGTCTCCCAATCACCGAATACTTTTAGCCCCTTTGGCTTGCCCTCGACGAGTGATGCCTCTAACTCGTATACACCTTGGTAGCAGACATCATGGACAAAATTCAGGTTAACCTTGGCCATATCATCGTGTAAAAGGAAGTAACCTATCTTATCGAGTCGATAATGAGTGTCGCTTTGCCAAACGAGCCTCATACTCAGGCCCATATCCAGTAATACACTCACGGCATATTCAGAGAGCTGGGTGCTCTGTTGAATATCTTCGAGTAAACAGCCAGATTTACCCGAGGCATCTATCTGCTCTAATATGCCAAATTTGAGTAAACAGCGTGCTACCTGAAAACTGATAGGGGCGAAAGCAATTTTTTGCGCTTCAAATTTTGCATCGAAAGCACTGATATCCTGTGGAGACTGATAGAAAGGCATAGTAAATGTAGACTCGGTTATATAAGTAAAATCGCAATTCACTCTATCATGCTGGAAGAAAATAACAGTATGATTTATCCGAGTATATTTGTACTTTTACATTAACTTGTGATGAAGTCGGTACTTGTCGATAATAACGTCTATCAGTGGGTTACCGCCTCGAGCATGTCGGAAAATACACTTGGAAAAGTACCCATACCGATCACTGTCACTATGATTAACCAAGATGTGAGTCTGTCTCTCATGGGGAGTTTATATGGGAGTGAGGAGCTTTTGGCCTTACCTAGCATGACCATGATGATCCTCAGGTAGAAGTACAGGCCGATCACACTGGCAATCACCAAGAAACCTATTGGCCACCAAAGCTGACCGGAGATTGCGGCAGTGACAAGATAAAACTTGCCCATAAACCCTATCGTTAATGGTATCCCGGCTAAAGATAGCATAAGTGCACTTAAACATGTTGCCTGCAGAGGTTGCCGCCAGAAAAGGCCGCTTAATTGGCTGATTGAGGTGTTTTTTTCCAGCTGCATTAACACTGAGAAGGTGCCAGTTAAGGTGATCATATAGGCGAGTAGATAAAAAATCATCGCTTCGAGATTAAAGCTTATATCATCGAGTAGGCTGTTATTACTCTCGAGTAATAACAAAATAATCAGCAAGTAACCAAAATGAGCGATAGAGGAGAAGGCTAATATTCGTAGCAGTCTATCTTGTTGGAGTGCTAACAAATTACCCATGAGCATAGATGCGACTGCAACTAGGGCAATGACGTCTAAAATTGTGCTATTTGTATGCCAGTTACCATAACTGAACATTCTCCATAACACGATAAAAGCTGCCAATTTTGACACAATAGCCAATAGTGCCGTAGTAGGCAGGGGGGCTCCTTCAAAAATGTCAGCCACCCACAGATGACAAGGTACCAGAGACAGTTTGAAGCAAAGGCCTATAAGAATAAAAATCATCCCAGTAGTGGTTAAATTCAGTGGTGAACTCACTAGATATAGCATCTTGCTTGTCGACACTGAATCGAATGTCAGGCTGCCCGTTTGCAGATAGATGAGCGCGACTCCCATGAGTATCAAGGCCGAAGCCCCGGCCGATAGCACCAGGTATTTTATGCCAGCTTCCTGACTATTAGGATTGTTATTTGAATAAGCGATAAGCCCGACGAAAGAGAGGCCCATTAGCTCTAAGGCCAGGAAAAAACTGGCGAAATGCTGACTGAAAATCATGGACACTGCGCCCAGACTGGCGGTTAATAACAGCAGGTAATACTCTTCATAGGTGTTATCTGACTTATCTAGCCAATGATAAAGCTGGGACCAGAGAAAGACTAAGATGACTAATAACCCAGCTGAAATGAAGGCGTTGACCGGAGTGAAAATAAATAGCAGCTCAGACATGACTGGGGCGTCAATCAAGGAGATTTGAGCCAGAGCGGCGCCAATTACCCCCACTCCAGTGATCAAAAAAGCATGCAGGTGCGAGCGTTTTAAGGAAATACTCAGTAGCAAGATCAAAATGGTGCTCAACAATATGCTGGCCGGAAGGTAGTGAATACTCATAATGCACTTCCTGTTATGGCGTATAGCGCGAGCACTTGGGTTAATGGCTGCTCTAGCATGTCCAATAGTGGTTGAGGGTGTAGGCCTAAGAGTATCAAGCCTGCTGCAATCGACATGAGCGTCCATTTCTCCTTCAGGCTAAGATCTGGATAGGGGCTTAAGGGGCCTGGTGCTTTTGGGTGTTCAGCCACTGGAAGGCTTGCTTGATCTTCTGTGTCATTTGTAGGGGCTGTCTCGGTGGCTAAATTCTGCGGCCTTAAGTTTGCTGAGCTAAAAGGTCCAAAGAAACTCTTTTGAATCATGCGCAGGGAATACACTGCGCCAAGTATCAAACCCAAGGAGGCTAGAGCGGTAAAGCTAGCGTGCTGGTCTAACGCGCCGACCAGTACGAGAAACTCCCCGATAAAATTGCCCAGGCCCGGCATGCCTAGCGATGCGATGGCGAAGAAGAGCCCCATGGCGCTCAGTTGTGGTAAATAGCGCCATAAGCCAGCAAATTGATGCAGGTCTCGGCTATTAAATCTTTGTTGTATCAGGCCGACTATCATAAACAGCGCTGCGCTGCTTAGACCATGGGCGAGCATCTGCATCACGGCGCCCTGAAGTGCAATTATGTTGAGGCTAAAGCAACCTAAGAGTACGAAGCCCATATGGCTCACACTCGAATAGGCCACGATGCGTTTCAAGTCATGTTGAGAAAAAGCCATCAAGGCGCCGTAGATGATGCTCAAAACGGCTAGGCTCATCATAAGTGGCGACCAAAACTGCACCGCGTCGGGAAACAGGGGGAGTACGAATCGTATGATGCCGTAACCACCTGTCTTTAAAAGTATTGCCGCCAATATAATACTCGCCGGAGTGGGGGCTTGGGTGTGGGCATCGGGTAACCAGGGGTGCAAAGGAAAGGCGGGCAGCTTGACCAGAAAAGCGATAATAAAACCTAAACAGATCCAGATGGTCATCGGGGAAGTGATGGGCGTGAGAATGAGCACATGGTAGTTGAAGCTTAAAAGGCCTGTTTGCTGATAATGAAATACCACTAGGGCTATGATGCTCATGAGCATCAATAAGCCGCCGGCCTGGGTAAACAAGAAAAATTTCAGCGCGGCATATCGACGGTTTTCATGTCCCCATATGGCAATAAGAAAATACATGGGAACCAACATGACCTCCCAGAAAACGAAGAAGAGCAGCAGATCCATCGCCAGAAAAACGCCTATGATCCCGGCTAAGGTCCAGAGAAAATTGAAGTAGAAAAATCCCTGATGTTTTTCAATCTCACTCCAGGCCGAAGAGAGGGCGACGATCCCCATCAATAAGGTCAGTAATATCAAAACAAGGCTTAATCCATCCATGGAAAAGTGAGCCGTAATGTTAAGCCTGTCAATCCAGACATGGCGCTCATCGAAAAGCCACTGACTGCTTAGGGCAAGTGGACGGGTTAATGTCAGCCCCCCTAAATAGACTAAGCTGGCAACGAGTGTCAACAGAGATATTCTGCGCGGCAAGTGTGGATTAAAGGCCTGACTGTACCAGGCAAGCAGTCCGCCCAGGAGTAGTATTAAGATTAACAAAGATAACGTCATCTTATGACTCCCCAAGCGATCGCTAAGATGCTGAATAAAATCAGACTGGCGCTGTAACTCCTAAGTTGCCCTGTCTGCAGCCGATTGAACATCAGGTGGAGTCGATAGCTAATGGTCTCTAAGGCTCGAAAACTAGCATCGATAATGTCATGGCGATTGAGGTAAGTGAGTTTTTTAAAAGGTGTGATAAATACACTGGCAAGCAAGGTATCAAAGCCCCAGCCTGAACCTATAAAACGGCCTAAACCTACTCTATTAACGGGTTTGTCCCCTCTTGTTTGACCAAATAGAAACCAGGCTAAGATCACACCGATTAACGGTACTAGGATAGGTAACCCATGTTCCAGAGGCGTCAGGCTTGAAGATGAGTCAAGGGTTAATTCGCCAAACTGGTGTAAGACCCCTTGTGGCTGAATGCCGCCGAATAAAGCTAGAATCATCAAGACAATAAGGACAACCCCCATCACCGCCGGGGTTTTATGGCTAGGCCCATGACCAAGCTTTCCCATGAAAATAATAAAGAACAACTTGGCACTGTATAGCGAGGTAAATAATGCGCCTATCAGGGCTCCCCACCAAAGGAGTGGCTGATCTGCCAATGCCACCTGTTCTAGAATTAACTCCTTGCTGAAGAATCCTGATGTCATGGGCAAAGAGGCCAGGGCGGCGCAACCTATGGCAAAGCTCAGGGTCAGTAAAGGCAGCTTCTTACTCAAGCCGCCCATCTTCATTATGTTTTGCTCATGGTTCATGCAATAGATCAAGGCTCCGGCACTGAGAAACAGTAGGGCCTTGAAAAATGCATGGGTCATCAGATGAAAGATTGCCGTAGATGCGGCGCCTACGCCTAAGGCTAAAAACATATAGCCAAGTTGACTGATGGTTGAGTAAGCCAATATACGTTTAAGATCCGTTTGAAACAGTGCCGAAGTCGCGCCAAGCAGTAGGGTCAATACCCCAATAACGGCGATAAACATCAATACCTGAGGGGCGAGTTGGTATAGGGCATCATTTCTTGCGATCAAGTATATGCCGGCGGTCACCATAGTTGCCGCGTGAATGAGCGCACTGACAGGTGTTGGGCCCGCCATGGCATCGGGTAACCAGGAGTGTAGTGGCATCTGCGCCGACTTTCCTGCGGCTCCGGCAAATAAGAGTAGGCAAGAAAGTACAATTAACGGGTTTTCACCCGGGATATTAGCGAGTAGAAATGTTTGAGATTGCTGCTGTATCTGTTGAATGTTGACGGTATCAAACTGATAAAACAGCAATATAATTCCGATTAACATGGCGGTGTCGCCAATGCGAGTGATGATAAAAGCCTTGTTGGCGGCTTTGTTATTGTCAGTTTTTTGATACCAAAAGCCGATCAAAAGATAGCTACATAGGCCCACGCCTTCCCATCCTAGATAGAGGAGCACCAGATTATCGGCAAGCACCAGAATTAGCATGGAAGACACAAACAGATTTAAGTAAGCGAAGAAGCGGCATTGGTCGGCATCTTGGATCATATAACTTGCCGAGTAGATATGGATCAGGGCGCCGATACAGCAGATGATGGTTATCATCACCAGAGATAGAGGGTCTAGATATAGGCCAAAGCTCAAGTTTAGTGAAGCTGTACTTTGAGAGGCTAACTCCGAAGATGCTAATACAGAAGAGCCAATACTCAGCCACTCACCCAAGGAAGCCTGAATGATAAACAGATCTTCATTCCAGACTTGTACATTGAGTATAAGGGCTAACAGACCTGCCAGGCTTACAGAGCTAACCCCTAGTATTCTTGTCCACCGCTCATTGGGCTGACATAAAATTAATATTACTGCGCTGCAAAGGGGAAGCAAAGGAATGGCCATCAAGAGATTATTCATCAATTTACCCCTTCAGCTTAGTGAGTTTATCGACATCAAGATCTTGCTGTTGCCGATAAATATGAATAACCAAAGCCAGGCCAACAGCGACTTCACAGGCGGCCAGAGTCAGTATGAATAGATACATGACTTGCCCATCGACATTGCCATGGAGACTTGAGGCGGCAACAAATATCAGGGCGACGCCATTGAGCATAATTTCTAGGGAGATCAGCATAAAAAGTAAATTTCGGCGACTCAGTAAGCCAAATAGACCGATAGCGAACAGCACGCCACTTAATACCAGTATCCAAGTGATTTCTATCATCTGTGCCCACCCCCGCCTTTGCTAGTTAGTGACAGGCTGGGTTCAATCTCATTCGGGGTCAATTCGGTATTATTTAAGTTGAGTGCCTGCTCAGCTTCGGTATCCTGGGTCTGGGTCTGGGTTGACGGTGAATGCGGTATGCTGGCTTGCTGGGTTATGTAGTTGACACTGACGTCTGCAGTCAAGTCAATAGAATCTGAGCCGTGTGCTAGTTCAGCTGTAGTATCAGGGTCCTTGGTTGAACCTGACTTGTGTATTGGCTTAGCTTCAGTATCCGTGGCTGAATGTGGGATGCTGCCTTGCTTGGTGATGTAGTTGACACTGACATCTGGGGTGAATTCGGTAGAACTTGATGATTTTGAATGGGACTTATTGCCTTGCTTGGTGATATGGATGGCGCTGACGAGCGCGGTGAGCAGCATAATGGCAGCTAACACGACCAGGACTCGATAGGAGCCGAAGAGCTGGATGGCCAGCTGTTTCACCGTCTGTTCCACAGGTAATGGACTAGTGAGTATTTCTTGATGTAGGCCAACCGAGCCTAGGGATATCATGGTGAGTTCTATGACCAAGAGCATTGATAATATCAGGGGACCTTTAGCCACCTTAGGATTAAACAGTTGCCGCTCTGCTACCAAACTGCGCTCACCTTGGTGGAGCATCATGGTGACAAATACGAACAGCACCATGACGGCGCCTGCATAGACAATTATCTGTAGTGCAGCGGCAAAAGGTGAGCCCAGCAGGAAGAAAATTAGCGCGATGGCCAACATCATAGTGACCAGGTACAGCAAAGCATGCACCACGTTATGGGCGCTAACGGTGAGAAGCGCCGATATGATGGCGACGGCAGCTGTGATGCAAAATATAATGTCAATCATGGCAACAGACTCCTGACATTGATGGGAGCTTGCTCGTCGATGGCCTCACCTTTAGCCTTGCCCGTTATCGCCTTACCACTGACCTTATAGAAATTATATTCGTGATACTTTCCCGGGCCAGAAATCAACAGGTGATGCTTCTCGTAGACCAGATTCTGCCTGTCGTATTCCGCCATCTCAAAATCAGGCGTGAGTTGAATCGCGTGGGTCGGACAGGCTTCTTCGCAGAAGCCGCACATGATGCAGCGGGAAAAGTTGATGGTGAAGGTCTTAGCCTCCCAACGACCATCGGGTTTCTCGGTTTTCTCTACCGAGATACAATCGACGGGACAGGCGACAGAGCAGAGATTACATGCGACGCAACGTTCCTCGCCATCGGGATCTCGTGTCAGCACTATCCGGCCTCGATATCTGGGAGATAGGTAAGGTTTTTGCTCCGGATACTGGACCGTATAGGCGGGGGTGAAGGTATGTTTCAAGATGGCTATCAAGGTTCTTATCTGGCTAAGCATGATCCACTCTCCCGTTAGAAACCAAATGTTAACTGCCATAGGGCGGTTAACAAGAGGTTGAGTAAAGTAAGCGGCAATAATACCGTCCAGCCCAGTCGCATCAGTTGATCGTATCTGGGCCTAGGTATGGCGGCTCTCAGTAGAATAAAGAACACCACAAAGAATCCTGTTTTTAGCAGGAACCAGATAATAGGTGGCAGCACAGGCCCTTGCCAGCCACCAAAATAGAGAGTGGTTATGAGCGCCGAGACAAAGATGACGCCCAGATACTCACCAATGAAGAACATGCCAAATTTCATGCTGGAATACTCGGTATGAAATCCTGCCACTATCTCAGTTTCGGCCTCGGGAAGATCGAAGGGAGCACGGTGACTCTCCGCCACGCCCGCGATAAGAAACAGCATAAAACCTAGGGGCTGACTGAGAATAAACCAGTGGTTTTCCTGAGCGGCCACTATATCGTTGAGGCTAAAGCTGCCTGTGATGATGACGACTCCCATCAGAGCCAGCCCCATAAACACCTCATAAGAAAGCATCTGCGCCGCGGTTCGCATCGCGCCCAATAGGGCATATTTACTGTTGGAGGAGAAACCAGCGAGCATAATGCTGTAAACCGACAGTGAACTCAGCGCCAGGATAAACAGCAAGGCATTATCGAAATTGGCTATCTGAATATCGGGGGAGAAAGGTATGATGGCGAACCCGAGCAAGGTCATTATCATCAAGATCATCGGCGCGATAACGAACAGGGCCTTATCGGCGAAGGGGGGGACCCAATCTTCCTTGGTGAAGATTTTTATCATGTCGGCAACCACTTGCAATAGTCCCATAGGACCTACCCGGTTCGGCCCCAGTCTATCTTGCCAGACAGCGAGTAATCGTCTCTCGAGCCAGGTAGACCAGGCAGCGGACAGCAGCAATAGCAGCAAAACGCTGGTGGGCACCAGTAATACCTCATAGAGCGTCATCATGATCCCCCATTTCCTTGAGTGAGATTATCTTGGCTCGCTGCCCCAGCAAGGTGAATATCAGGTTGGGTACTAATGCGACATCGGGAGACATATTTTTATCGAATGTACACATAAGCCGGGCGGCGCCATGTTCACCTTGGAGCTGGACTTGCTCTCCTTCGGTTAGTTTCAACGAGGCGGCAAGGACTGGGTGGATTTTTAGGCAAGGTTCAGGGCTCATGGAGTGTATTGGTGATGAATAGCTAGCCAGCTCAAAATCGGCATATAGGTTTGCCGAAGGCATTAAGCGGATGCTGGCACTTGTTGGCTCTGAGCTATTGGTTTCCTGTCGACTCACATTAGTTTGCTGCCCGTTTTTTTGCTCAGTTTGAAGAACGTCTGGGTAAGCAGGCTCGCTCGATGGGGATACTTGAGAGAAAATCTTGATCCCCAAGGTCCAGGGTGACTGACTCTTATTGCTGCTATTGCCGAAACGATTGGCGCCTTGATCTGAGTTCCATTTAGGTGACCAGGCATTAGCGGGCAAGACTGTGATCATCTGTACCTGACTCTGACGAAACCCCTCGACTCCTTCCATAGATTGAACAAAAGGAGTGCCTGAAGCCGATATGGGCATCTGCTCTTTGACATCACGAACGGCGTGTATCGCGGTTCTGGCACTGGCACGTTTTGGTTGGCCGGCGATACGGAACTGGGAGCCTAGATTGATATGGGCGAGCTCAGAAAATGTCTCTATGGGGGCCAGTATGGGGAAATGCTGAGATAACCAATGATGGCAGTCTGCCGGAGTGGATAAATCTGTTAGTTCAGCGAGCCAGACCCAGGGCATCATGCGTTGATTAAGCCCAGCTATGGTAGCAAACCCATGCTGTAATCTTCCTTCTGAGCTGAGGTAACAACCTTGGGATTCGGCAAAAGAGCCGCTTGGCAATATCAGATCTGCCATCTGAGCGGTTGGGGTTAGCATTTGATCTATGACGATAATATTTTCTATCGCATCCAATACGGCTTCTAGTTGCTCAGCCTCCATATAGCGATAGAGATCTGTTTCTAAAATAATCAAGGTATCGGGGGCGTTATGCATTGAGTCTTCTCCCTCTTGGCCCATGACTCTGGTGATAAAAGAGTCGATACCCTGATAATTCGTCTCTCCAGTCTCATCCTTGATGAGCAGGCCAAAATGAAGATCGTTTACCTGCTTGGTCACCCCATAAAAACCAGCATGGGGCTTAAGCCGTTTGAGTAAACTTGCAATGTTAAGGCTAACACTCAACAGAGCCGGATCTTGACTCTGAAGGCCGCTGATCACCATGGGAGTGTCGGCTGTTAACAGGGCGTCGACGATTCGCTGGGCCGAGACTGGATATGAGTTTGAATTCTCGCTATCTAAGTCTGATGTTGAGTCGGTGGGGGGATTGGATGTATCAAGGCTCTTTGCTTCGTCAAGGCTCTGCGTTTCTTCAAGCTTGTGCGCCAGCAGATCCTGTATCTCTTGGAGCAAGAGCATTTGCTCATGGGGGGCAATGATGACTTCCTCAGTAGCCAAATTGGACAATTGACAGGTGTCACTGGCGATAATCGCTAAAGGTGAGCGGCTGGTTTGCGCTATATTCCTCACCGGGCCATCTTGCCAATAGGGGACGCCCAGTTTCGCGGCATTGTTTATCCCTAGGTTACGGCTCATCTGCCTGATGGCGAGTGCGAGTCTGGGCGCCGTGTGGCTAATGTCTTCATCGATTATCAGAACGGCGTCGCTAGCCTGAGCTTGTTTGATGGAGAATGGACTGACTCGATTGCTCTGATAGGCACTGCATAGCATGTGCAGCATCTGGACTTGTTGGTCTGGTACGCCCAGATAAAAATTATCCTGACCCACAAGTTTCATCAGCGCGGCATTATTTTCTATCTGTGTTCTGGCGGAGCCTATGGCAATGTACTTTCCTGTTGCTTGGCTTAGATAGCCTCCTTGGTTATCCTTGTCCGCTGGACAGAGGAGCTTGGCTAGATGCTGCTTGGCAGCATTACTGGTAAGGATAACGGAATTTTTATTGGCGTTATTACGCAGCAAGGGAGCATCGAGACGCTCACTGTGATTGACATGTTCATAGCCAAACAAGCCAAGATTGCACAGAAAGTGGCCGTTAATCTCATCATGCCTGCGGTTAGTTATTCTGCGAACCTTGCGTTCTCTCTCACTCACGGTGATGTTGCAGCCTAGGCTGCAGTGGGGGCAGACCGTTGGGGCGGTTTGTAGATCCCATTTACGTATGTAGTGTTCGGAAAATGGTTTATCGGTAAACACCCCGGTCGGGCAGACCTCGGCCAAGTTACCTGAAAAGCTATTTTCAAGGGCGCCGTGTGTAGCCCGGCCAAAATAGAGATGGCTTTTCGAGCCAAACACATTGAAGTCGTCCCCACCACAGTAGTCCCGATAGAAGCGGACACAGCGATAGCATCCGATACAACGGTTCATCTCGTGATTGAGCATGGGACCTAAATATTGATTCAGATGGGTGCGTTTCTTGCCTGTGTAACGTCGGTTGATATGGCCGCTGATGGCGGTCATATCCTGCAAATGACAATTGCCCCCCTCTTCACACACAGGGCAGTCGTGGGGGTGCTGGGTCATGATGGCTTCGATATTGGTCTGTCTAAATTGTGTCGATTGAGTATCTTGCATAGAGATGACCATGCCATCACATACTGGAGTCATACACGCCATAACCAAGCGGCCAACCTTGTCCTCATCATTTTGATACTGCTTTACCGCGCATTGTCTACAGGCGCCCACTGAGCCCAGCTCCGAATGCCAACAGAAATAGGGCAGATCTAACCCAAGTGTCAGGCAGGTTTGCAGCAGGTTTTCATTTGGCGAGACTCGGTAGGCCTGGTTATCTATGGTGATGCTGACCATGTCTGTCTCAGTGTTGAGGGTATTCATCACGTCCCCTCGACTCGGTTGGCATTTATCCTGCTGTGTGTCTCTGTTGTGGCAGTCTGCTTTGGGGCTAGCTCGTCATGATAGGGGCAGCATTGATGATTGATATGTGCCTCAAAATCTTGTCTGAAAAATTTAAGGGCGCTCTGGAGTGGCTCCACCGCGCCAGGGGCAAGTGCACAAAAGGTGTTGCCCGGGGCGGCGAAGTCGCACAGATTTTCTAGCTGTTCAATATCTTTGAGTTCACCTTCTCCTCTTTCAATTTTTTCGAGTAAGGAAACAGCCCAGGGCAGCCCCTCTCTGCAAGGTGTGCACCAGCCACAAGATTCCTGAGCGAAAAAGCGCACCAGATTGAGCACCATAGATATGGGGCAATATTGATCGTCCAAGATGATGATGGTTCCTGTGCCCATGCGGCTACCTAACTTGCCAATTTCGTCATAATCCATGCGGGCGTCTAAGTGTTCTTCGAGGAGGAAATCTGTGGAGCCGCCGCCGGGAAGAAAACCCTTGAGCCGATAACCATCGCACATGCCGCCCGCATGGTGCTCGATGATCTCTCTGATGGATGTGCCCATGGGAAGCTCCCACAGTCCGGGACGTTTTACTCTGCCGCTGACACCGAAAATTTTAGTACCAGCATCTTGTCCCTTGCCGAGGGCTTTAAACCAGTCGCTGCCGAAATTGATGATGTGGGGCAGGTTACAGAAGGTCTCAACATTGTTGACTATGGTAGGTTTTCCCCAAAGTCCGGCAACTTGAGGGAAGGGGGGCTTAGCCCTTGGTGTCGCACGCTTGCCCTCCATGGCGTTGATCAGTGCGGTTTCCTCGCCGCAAATATAACGCCCGGCACTGGAATGGATATGTATCTCGAAGTTAAAGGCTTGTCCTTGAATGCCTCGCCCTAAGATGTCCCGGCCGAGTAACTGGTGTTGCTTGCATTCCTCTATCGCCTGTAACAGCCTCTCCTCGGCCAGATAGTAGTCTCCTCGAAGGAAGATGTAGCCTTGAGTCGCACCTAAGGTTAAGCCGCCAATGAGCAGGCCTTCGATGATCTGGTGTGGGGTTTGCTCCAGCAGCCAGCGGTCTTTAAATGCACCAGGCTCCATCTCATCGGCGTTGACGATTAAGTATTTTTCTTTAGGAGCATCAGCTCCGCGAGGGACAAAGCTCCATTTGAGTCCGGTTGGAAAGCCAGCTCCACCGCGTCCCCTCAGGTTTGATTGTTTGATGGTGTCCAGCAGTTCATCTGAACTCATCTTCATAGCCCGGGTTAATCCATCGTATCCGCCATGGCTTAAATACTCAGACAGTTGCCAGCAATTAGCTTTATCGGTAATGAAGCGAGTCAAGGGATTGAGAGGAGAGGTCATTTTTTATCTCCATCAAGTTCATCGATTAACTGGGCTATTTTATTCAGGGTTAGATGTGGGTAAACGTGTTTTGACGCTATCATTACCGGGGCTTTATCACATGCCCCCAGGCAAGGAAGAGGAATGAGGGTGAAGCGGTTATCCGGCGTGGTTTCGCCGGGGTTAATATGTAACTTCTGGCTAATGGCTGCGCGTACCTCGACCCCGCCCATCAAGTCGCAACTGATCCCATCACAGGGGTGAAGCACTACCTCACCAACGGCTTGTCTGAATATCAGGTTGTAGAAGGTGGCGACAGAATCCAGCTCAGCAACAGACACCTGAATATAAGCAGACAGCAGAGATAAACTGGTGTCGCTCACCCAGCCTCTTTGTTGTTGAATCACCTTGAGTGCATCGATGGAGACCGCTGCCGGATATGGGGCCGATGCCAGCAGCTTATCGAGCTGCTTTATTTCACATGGACTCAGTTGGGGTGAGTTATCGACAGCTTGCCTGTTTGTAATCTTGGCTAGCGCATTTGAAGTCTCTGAGCTGGGGGACGCGGATTCTGTCCGTGTGCTTTGAACTGGAAGCACATTTTGAGTATGGCTATTATCTGGTGCCGTATATGTAGCTTGGGTGTGATTGTCTGCCTGCTCATCGGTTGAAGCATCGCCGCTTGAGGGCAGATCACCGGACATGACTTCCTGAATAGATATCCTTAATAGCTGCTCATAGCTCCGTGTCATATCAGCCCTACCTATCCACGTCGGCCATAACAAAATCGATACTGGCTAAGATCACTATCAAGTCGGCCACCATTAACCCCTTTGCCAGGGTCGGGATCATCTGCAAATGGGGGAAAGATGGGGTGCGGATCCGAGTTCGATAGCTGGAGCTAGTACCGTCCGATATCAGGGTATAAGCGTTGATGCCTTTAGTGGCTTCAACGGCAAAGCTTGACTCACCTTTGGGCATCACTCCCCCCCAACTTACATTCATAAAGTGTTGGATCAGGGTTTCGATATCTTGCTTGCTCCTGTCGCTTCTTGGTGGAGTGGTTAGCGGATGGTCTGCCTTATAATTCCCCTGTGGCATATTATCTATGCATTGTTGAATGATGTTTATGCTTTGTCTCATCTCATCGACCCTGAGCTGACATCTGTCATAGGCATCGCCATTGTGAGCCGTCGGAATGTCGAACTGATAGTTTTCATAACCTGAGTAGGGGCGGGATTTTCTAAGGTCCCACTCGAGACCCGTGGCTCTTATGCCCACGCCGGATATGTTCCATTCGAGGGCTTGCTGGGTGTCATACTTGCCTATACCCACGGCGCGATTTTTGAGTATGCTGTTTTGCATCACCATGACTTCGTATTCATCGAGTTTTGCCGGGAAGTAATCGACGAACTCTTGCATCATGATATGCCAGCCTTGGGGCAGGTCTTGAGCCACACCACCAATCCTAAACCAGCTTGGGTGCATGCGAGCACCTGTGATGGCCTCTATGATGCTGAACAGTTTTTCTCTATCGATAAACAGGTAAAAGATGGGTGACAGCTGGCCGACATCTTGGGCAAACGTGCCGAAGAACAACATATGGCTCAAGATGCGAAAACACTCGGCCAGCATGACCCGGATACACTCGACTCGCTTGGATACTTGAATATCGGCTAATTGTTCTATGGCCAAGATATAGGGGAAGTTGTTCATCACCCCACCTAAATAGTCAATTCTGTCGGTGTAGGGAATAAAGCCATGCCAGGTCTGGCGCTCCGCTATCTTTTCGGCGCCTCTATGGTGGTAACCGATATCGGGTACCGAATTTATAATCTGCTCGCCATCGAGTTGCAGGGCAATTCTAAATACCCCGTGTACGCTGGGATGGTTCGGGCCCAGATTGAGAAACAGATAATCATTATCATCGCTGCTTTCATCCATGCCCCACTCTTTAGGATTGAATCTCAGGGCATCTTGCTCTCTGGCGAGCTTGTCATCATCGAGAGTGAATGGCTCAGTCTCGGTGGCGCGGCAGGGGAACTCTTTGCGAAGGGGGTGACCTTGATAAGTAGGCGGTAATAGGATACGGCGCAGGTTAGGGTGTGCATCGAAAACGATACCGAACAGATCCCAGGCTTCACGCTCATACCAGTTTGCCGAGGGCCAGATGGAAGTGATACTGGCTTGATGTTCATTATCCTCAAGCGTGACCTTAAGGCGAATATCTTGATTTCTTGCTATGGACAGGACTTGATATACCAAGGTGAAGTCTTTCGCCGGCAGCAGGGCTTTATCTAATCTAAGACGCTCGTCTACGCCATAGAGGTCGAACAAAAAATTGAACGGCTCAGGAAGCGATTTGAGCAGGCTTAAGGCGGGAATAAGCTGATGTTTATCTATCCAGAGGGTGAGAATATTGTCCACCGTGCTCTGCTCAATGGCACTGTCTCCCAGAAGATGTTCCAGTTCAGGGAGCATGGTTAATGTGAGCCCCAGTTTGAGCGTCTGAGTGGGTATTGCTGCCATATCCTTGGTCATGATAGTCATTTTTATACCCTGTCTGGCGGCGTGAGTTTATCGCTAGCGATTCTTAAGGCATGTTTTTCATCTCGCAGGTTACGGCAGGCAAAAGATTCTATCTCTTGTGGGGTTATGACGCGGTTGAGTGGTCTTCTCTGTCTTGGGGCGCCATTTTTAATGGCCTCCTGCAGCAAGGTTAATCCGTACATCAGGGCTTCGGGTCTTGGGGGACAACCGGGAACATAAAGGTCTATGGGGAGAAACTTGTCGGCGCCTTGGACCACGCTATAAACATCATACATGCCGCCTGAATTGGCACATGAGCCCATGCTGATCACCCACTTGGGTTCCAACATCTGATCATAAAGGTGTTTGATCACCGGGGCCATTTTAAGAAATACAGTACCGGATATGACAATAAGATCGGCCTCTCTTGGCGTGGCTCGTATGACTTCTGAGCCAAAGCGGGCTATGTCATGACGACTAGTGAAAGAGGTTGCCATCTCGACGTAGCAGCAAGATAAACCGAAATTAAATGGCCATAAAGAGTTACTCCTTCCCCAGGCGACTAGGTCTTCTAAGCGGGTGACTAACAGGTTTTTCTCTACGACCTCCTGCATGCTCATGGAGGTGGTCGGGATTGACTGAGTGTCGTCAAGGTTAGGTTTGCTTAATTGCCATCGCATCAAGAATCCCCCTCTTTGCTAATTCCCCAATCGAAGGCGCCTTGTTTGATCTCATAAATCAAGGCAATCAACAGGGCTAAGATAAACAAACTGGCTGTGAATAGGCCAGGCCAACTTGTTTCTACCACCACCAGAGACCAGAGGTAGAGAAATACGGCTTCGATGTCGAAAATAACGAAGGAGATGGCGATTAAGAAATAGTTCACGTTCCAGCGAATATTGGTATCACCGACCGGGACTATGCCAGATTCGTAGGGGTAGGCATTGGTTCTCTTATGACCTCTGGGGTTTAAGGCATGAGACACAATAATCATGGTCATGGTGACTGTGATTATGGCTAAAACATAGAAAATAAAACTCGCAGATACCATAACTCAGCGCCTTATCCTTTGTTTCTTATCCCAAAAAAACTTAATTTTATAGGCTATGCCCTAGTTGTGATAAAGCATAGACCAAAAAATGAGTTCAAAAAGTTGAATCTAAAAAAGAGTTAAATATATTAGTTATTTAAACGTTATTATTCTAATTCGTGACTTGTATTCCCAAGCTTGGAACGGCTGACAGCATTGAAGAGTTTAAGGGGCACGACTTGCCATCCAGACTCTTTTTACCAAGGGGGTCAGATGAAACGCTAAACCAATCGGCTATGTCCCCGCTCATACATGGCTCTTAAGTGATCGTCTATGGCCTTTAATACCGCTGAGCGATTAATGACGCCGATTAATTTTTCCTCTTCATCGACTATGGGATAAATTTTAGGTTTGTGGTGGGTCATCTGCTGCGCTAAATCCAGTACAGAAGATTCCTTCTTCACAGTAAGAGGATCGCCATGCATCACATCTCCCACATCACAATGATTTTCGTTGAGATAAGTGGCTTCGAGCATCTTGATTAAGCAGTCTTGCTCGGATAGAAAGCCTATGACCTTCCTATTTTCATCAATGACGGGTCCACCAATCTGTTGGTTCTGCAAGAAGAGTTCTACTGCCTCTGCAATTGGCATATGCGCTGTAAATGTCACTGGATGTCTATTCATGTAGTCAGCAATTTTAATCGACTCCATAGCTCGCTCCTTTATGCAACTGAGTAGTCCGGTCTGTGGTGTTAACTTAATGTTGAAGTGAGAATACTTAGTCAGTGATATGCCTAAGCATCTGAAAATATGCTCTCTTGTTATAAGATTAGACGGAATTTTTTGTTTTGTTAGATTGATAAACAAAAAGAAATAAAACAAATGAATAAACAAAATATCCAGTGACTTAAATTATTACGAGTAAAAATGTTAAACTTAGTGTCTATTATTTAATGCTTTGCCAGCATAATTAACTGGCTTGAGAGCAGGGGAACCCGTGATGACTCATCAGTTGACCTATGTGGGACGTCAAACAAGCCGAAGTGATGGCGAGGCGAGGCGCCTGGTTATTTTAGAAGCCACCTTAAGGCTCATCGTTAGAGAGGGGATCCGTGGGGTTCGCCATCGCGCCGTGGCGAAAGAAGCCGATGTACCTTTAGCGTCTACGACCTATTATTTTAAAGACATCAAAGATCTTATTAGCGACTCACTAACCTACTTTGCCGAAAAGACCTTATGGATGAATAAGGAATTAGAAATCCGCAGCTTCGAGTTACTCAAACAGCTTAGCAGTGTCAGACTAGGGGCGGGTGAAGGCGATTATAAAGCGAGTGACGATACAGAGTTATTAGTGAGTAAGTTAACGCTATTTATCAGTGCCCATATCCGAGAGCAAGTGTCTCGCAGAGACGATCGAATATTGGAGGTGGCTTTTCATGAGGAAGCGCTGAGGAATAAACAACTTGCCAGTGCGATAAAGCGCTTAGATGAGTCATTATTGTCGACGGTTCAAGGTTTTTTCCAGCAGCTGGATTCGAGCAACTCGTTGGCGGATGCTTACCAAATAATAGGCTTGATTAAGCTGCTGGAATATCAATCTATCGTTCGAGATGATAAAGGGGAACCTGGACCCGATTTTGAAAAAATATTCAGTGTGACGATTCGAAACATCATCAGAGGTATTGTTTCGTAACTGGAAGACATAAAAAAACCGGATATCAGATCCGGTTTTTTATTCGAGTGTCAGTGGCGCTTACTGAACGTTTTCAACGTCAGAAAATTCACCCTGGAATAAGGCTGATGAGAGATAACGCTCGGCAGCTGAGGGTAGAATCACGACTATGGTCTTGCCTTCAAATTCAGGAAGCTCGGCAATGCGATTGGCAGCCACTACCGCTGCGCCAGAAGAGATGCCTACTAAGATGCCTTCTTCTTTCATTAAACGCTGAGCCATTTCAATTGACTCCTCGTTTGTCACAGCTTCTACGCGATCGATCATTTCCAGATCTAAGTTTCCAGGAATAAATCCTGCACCTATACCTTGGATCTTATGTGGTCCAGGTTGTATTTTTTGACCCGCAAGAGTTTGGGCGATAACAGGTGAATCAGCTGGCTCTACAGCAACAGAAGTGATTGCCTTACCCTTAGCATTCTTAATATAACGACTCACACCTGTGATGGTACCGCCAGTGCCCACGCCCGCCACAACAACATCGACTTCACCGTCGGTGTCATTCCAGATCTCTGGACCGGTTGTTTTCTCATGGATCTCTGGGTTAGCCGGATTATCAAATTGCTGTAGCAGTACATATTTTTCAGGAGCTGATTGACGAATTTCTTCGGCCTTATCGATAGCGCCCTTCATGCCCTTAGCACCTTCGGTAAGCACTAGATTTGCGCCCAAAGCTTTTAGTAGCTTACGGCGTTCCAGACTCATGGTATTAGGCATAGTCAGAGTCAGCTTATAACCGCGAGCGGCAGCAACGTAAGCCAGGGCGATACCTGTATTGCCCGATGTTGGCTCAATGAGCTCTTTGCCTTGAGTCAGCAAACCTTTCTTCTCAGCATCCCAAATCATATTTGCACCGATGCGACACTTAACACTAAAGCTAGGATTTCTGGCTTCTACTTTAGCTAAAACATTGCCCTTGCTCACACGTTTTAGACGAACAAGAGGGGTGTTACCTATGGTATATGAATTGTCTTCGAAAATTTTGCTCATTGGTTGCTTGCTCCTGTGAATATACAAGTAAATCATAATCGCCTTTAGTGGCAATAGAAATCTTAGTTTGTTCTTCGTTATTCCATTTAGTTATTAAACATCATTAATTGAGTATTAAATCTTGGGTCGCAAATGGGGTTAAAGTGTTAACCTATTGTATCTAATATGGATTAGCGCTTGTATTAACGACTAAATTCAAGATGTTTAATATAGAGGTATTTAGCTAATTTAGACATAATATTTTTGTTCACATTGGCATAAGTGCACTTGTGCATAAACTAAAAAATAAATAAAAGCGGATAACTATGACAAGTGCCACTCACGAGACAAAATCTGCCTACGCCTCAAAAATTGATCCAAAGACAGATCCTAAGTCAATAGTCACTCCTTTTGCCTTCGAGATTGCGCCTCAAGTGCTCTATACCCCGTTAGCGACACCGATGAAGCGAGGCCTAGCTATCCTTGTTGATGGCTTGTTGATCTCAGTGCTTGCAGAGCAGGCAGGCTTAGTGTTTATCTTATTTGTGGGCTTGACTCTGCTGATCCAAAAAAAGAGTCGTGAACTGGGAAGATTGTTTAAATGGGGCCTGTATCTCGCCATGTTGGTGATGATGCTTTGGGTAACACTAGGAGACTTCTTATCCTCAACTGATGATGATGATTTAAATACAGAGTCAGATTTTTCCACCACAGATATGAGTATCAAAAAAGTCGGTCAGTTTATCGGTTATGTGCCTCATATCATAGGTTTTAGCACTTGTTTAACTTTAGATTGTGCCGAGATTGAGTTAGCTAAGTTAGTGCCAGCTCTAAGGGCATCAGCACTGCCATTTTCGGAACAAGCATCGATACTCAAGAATGTCATAGAAGATATCGACTTATCTAACGCCGATAAGGCAAGCCTGAGGCAGCACATAGCGCAAGATCTGGCCGAATTGGATGATTTAAATAAGCTAGCGTTAAATAGACAAGATAAAAATCAGCGAAATGAGGCTTCTGTTACTAAGGAGGCTGAATTACTCCCGCCCCAGGGAGCTGAACAATCCGGCGCAGAGGAAGTCCTGACCAATCCCTTGGTGTTACAAGAGCTGAACCTAGCGGATGGTATGCAAGAATTGCATGAGTTGAGCCAATCTGATGAACTGAGCCAGTTACAAGAATTAGACCCAAAATCGGATGACGAAGCAGATGACTACAGCCTAATTTCCTGGGTCATGGGGATACTCAATGATTTAGGTTTAGGCTTTGGCTGGGCGGCTTTTTACTTTACCGTGTTTACTGCCTGGTTTGACGGACAAACTTTGGGTAAGAAGCTATTTAGGATCAGAGTTATCCAGCTTGATGGAACTAAGCTCTCCCTATGGGATGCATTTGGTCGTTATGGTGGCTATGGCGCTGGGTTTGCGACCGGGCTACTCGGATTTCTCCAGATATTTTGGGATGCAAACAGGCAGGCAATACAAGATAAAATTTCGGCCACTGTGGTGATAGATCTCAAGAGAGCCAAAATCACACCTGTGAGTGATAGTCAGTCACTGATTAAATCTTGATAGAAGCTGCTAAAAATACTCAATAATTAGCGGTAACGGTCGATAAGGCATGGCTTGCACAAACTTATCGACAAAGGTTCGGTAAATCTTTTATGGCAAACAGAGCTAAAGTGCTACCTTTAATAGATGCGATAAAACATTTTCGGCTTGATAAGTGTTAGGCATAATCCAAAGACTGGATCGTCGATATAAAAGAGAAAGGAATCTCCTGTCATAAACACCTTCAACGAAGAGAGATAAGACATGATATTTCTTCGGTGAGCAACACGAGCATAAATAGAATAAATTTAAGTTTTAGGAGAAGAGATTGCGTATTTTAGTTGTAGAGGACAGTAAAGTTGTGTCCCGTATTTTACAGCATCTTATTGCTCAGGAGCTAGACTGTGAAGTTGATTTCGCGGTGGATCTGGCGTCGGCAAAATTATTATTAGAACAGAAAGAATATTTTTTAGCGATCACAGACTTGAATTTGCCCGATGCCCAGGAAGGGGAGATTGTCAGGTTGGTTCTTTCGAAACAAACCCCCTGTATTGTACTCACAGGAAGTCTGGACTCGGAGCAGCGTAAGCGTCTGTTACAACTTGGCATTGTCGATTATATCTTAAAAGAAAATCGTTTCAGTTATGAATACGTCGTCCGCTTAGTTCATCGCCTCCAGCGCAATAAAAACGTCAAGGTTCTGGTTGCCGATGATTCTATGGTGAGCCGAAAGTTTGTCAGAAGTTTACTCGAGCAGCACCTCTATCAAGTCATCGAAGCCGATGACGGTAATTCAGCCTGGGACATATTACAGAATCAGCCGGATGTGCAGTTGCTTATTACCGACTACAACATGCCGGGATTGGATGGTTTTGGTCTCATTTTGAAGGTCAGAGAAAAGTTCAGTCGGGAAGAGTTAGCAATTATTGGCCTCTCCAGTGACTCTGATGAGAGTTTATCTGCTCGATTCATTAAAAATGGTGCTAATGACTTTTTGCAGAAGCCCTTCGTCCATGAAGAGTTTCACTGTCGTGTGCTCAATACTTTGGACTCTCTGGATATGCTACGTAAGCTGTGGGATCAAGCCAATTTGGATTACTTAACCGGTGTTTATAACCGACGTTATTTTTTCGGCCTCTTTGAAGAACAAATTAAGCAGATTAAACAGAAGCAGGGAACCCTAACGGTTGCCTTGCTGGATATTGATTTCTTTAAGAGGGTCAACGATACCCATGGTCATGATGTGGGTGATGAGGTGTTAGTCGAATTTTCGGCTCGCCTGAAGCACTTCTTCGGTCAACACTTTACCGTATCTCGATTCGGTGGTGAGGAGTTCACCGTGGCATTTAAAGGTTTGAATGAAGAGAAAGTTTTTGCCTTGATGGATAAGTTTCGCTCTCAACTGGAGATGAAGCCTATCGCCACTTCGAAAGGGGACATGTTCATCACTGTGAGCACAGGTATTGCGGGGCTTGCAGATGATAGTCTGGATGAACTGATCCAAAGAGCCGATAAGGCCCTTTATGATGCCAAAGAGTCGGGCCGAAATTTAGTCTGTATTGAAGCCTAGGCTCACTTTATTTTTGAGTAAGCCGTAGCGCTAGTCTTCGGCTTGAATTTGTCCAACCAGTAATACGGGGGCCGCATCTAGCTCCTGAGCATCCATCATAGAAGCGATGCGCTCAACGGACGACAGCAGTTGGCTTTGTTCCCACCCTTCGAGATTTTGATAGCGGGTAATAAAATGCTCTTGAAGGGGCTTGGGTGCTGCGCTCAGTAACGCTTGTCCTGCTTCACTCAATGACAGATGAACTTTGCGTTTATCGGTTTCGCTGCGAGTTCGAATCACCAATTTACGGCTCTCGAGTCTATCGATAATGGTGGTCACAGTGGCTGGACTCAGGGCAACTTCTTGGGCTATCTCTTTAACGAGAGGAGCGTCTAAATGGGCAATGTTCTGCATAACCATGAGTTGAGGGCCAGTTAATCCGGATTGTTTGTTCAGCTGACGGGAATGTATATCGATGGCCCGAATAACCCGGCGCAGTGAAATTAATAGTTGTTCGTATTTTTCCATAATCCTCCCCTTTTTTAACACCTTAACAGAATCTTCAGTGAGACTCATATATCAAAAATGCAGAATAACGTTTAAACGTTATTCTGCATGACTAATCGACTAAGTAAACTTGCTGAGCAAGGCCTAGTTAAAAATTAAAGGTGCGCGACACAGACACTACCGCACGGGTATCGCTGCTATCCGTGTGCATGCTGGTATTTTCTACTGCTAGGTTAAAGTTGAAACCTGTCCAGCTTGTCATATACTCGGCGCGGTAATGGTTATAAGCCTTATCACCATCCCATGCCCACTTGTCTTCATCGAGAGAGGTTGAGCGGTCAAAAACGACACGAATATCGTGACCTTGGGCAATAGTAAATGTATGCGCCGCCATCATGATGTAATGACCTGCATCGACACCAAAATAATCCCATGAATACCAGAAGTTAAGCTCACTCTGTCCGATTGATGAAGCATAACCAAACTTGGTGTATAGCTCTGGGTACTGATATTCATCTGAGCCCGAGTCACCATGATAGGTGTAATAAGCGATACCGGCATCCAAAGACACACTTTGTGTCAGCTGGTAGAACTTACCGCCATAGAAATCTAACTCTAACCAGGTATCGTCACCTGAGCCAAAGTCGACATTCGAGGCCCATGTGCCTACATACCAACCGGAATCTGCTGCATAGTCCAGGCTAGCCTGTAAGGCTGGGCCATTATCAGTCTGGCTCACACCGTTGAAGGTGTAATCAGATACAGCAGTGACTGTCGAGCTTACGCCTGCTATCGCTGTTGTAGGTAGGGCGATTAGTCCCAGGAATGCGATCTGTTTTATTGTATTGTTCATCATCTTCTCTTTCTTCAATTTCAGCTTATTAGTTAGCTAATTCAATTTTATTAAAATCAATCTTGTTTTCTTTCGGTGACTGCTTGATGGCCGCCACTTGCTTATATTTCTTGGCTAAGATATATCCGAAGCAACCTAAAATCAGTCCAATAGCTACCGCACCAACCCACTGTATTTGCAAGAAATCCAGTTGGAACAGCAAGGTTAAGCCACTCATTAGCACTAGGTTACCAATGATGTACTTGGTCTTACCCAAACGTTGCACAGTTAAGTTTAGATTGTCTGTGTAGAGTCGGATCAGTGAATCCAGTGAATTGATCACAAAGGTGATACCCACCAGGACCATAGCTAAGTTATAAAAACCTGTGGTCGCGATATCGTTGGCGCTGTAGTAATAGAGCACAGTGAACCAGATTGCGATTGGGATAGATGGGAATACCATCATGGCAATCAAGACTTGATAGGTCTTCATACCGCCCACAAAGCGTGAGGTAAACTGACCAATCATGATGCTCCATGCGAACCACCAGAACAGATAGAATTCATGGTAATCATTCATAGGCAACACAAAGTGATGCAGATTGCCGAAGTAATCACCGATCATGGCAAAGGTGGTAACAAACTCACCGATACTCGAACCGTCTGATAAGAAGGCGCCGGCCCACATGATCACGATCAAACCTAAGAACATCCAAGTACTGGCTAAGCTCAGGGTTCGAACGTAGCGGATACTGGTACTGGAATATACCGCTGTGGCAATCACGGCGAAGACAATCAGATAGAAACTGCTGACGATAGTCTCACCATCACCCATTCCCGGCAGATACCAAGGTAGATTTGTCAGTAACAGGTAAGCGGTGAAGGCACAGGTACCAATAATGACCAGGTTATTGATAAACTTAATCAGTGGGATCTCAAAGAATTTAACTCTCGGCTCTATCACACAGAAATAGAAGCAAGTTAAGAAGTAAAATGCCCAGATCAGAAATGCCCAGAAGCCAAACTCTATGGCCAGTGGATTGCTAAAACCGTATTCCGGACTCGCGGCGACATCCGCATATCCGGCAAATTCGGTGAGCGGGAACATGATAAGTCCCACGTCGAGTCCCGAGGTAAACAGTATGGCAATAAAGGTAAAAGTACGAACTGGGGTGACACCGATACACTCCACATTACCCCAACGGTAAATAACAAAAGCGATAGCGGCGAAGGTAAATAATATCCCGATAGTAAGCCAGATTGTCATTATTGTTCTCCTGTCTTAATATTCTGGTACAACATAGATTTAGTTCCTTATTTTTTTTAAAACATGCCAAGGAACAAGGTATTAAACTCGTAAGAATCCCTCAAGCCTTAAACATCGATGCTACAAAATTTAAGGATTGATAAATTGAACTTGGCGTTAAATAGGGCCATTTAGCCGCTAGGGCTCAGGCTGGCCTTACTACCCTGTGTCCTGATGACTTGGGTTAACAAGTCATCAGAGGTTATCTTTTTGGTGACTTTAACCTTTGTTTTTCTTGCCAATTATCGGCTAAGGTGACGGGTGCCGTACTGGCCATAAGCGGTGTATTACCCAAAATAAGATCGGCCGCGCGCTCGGCCACCATGATAGTGGGTGAGTTTAGGTTGCCATTGGGAATGGTGGGGAAAATTGATGAATCAACCACCCTAAGCCCTTGGACGCCGTGAACTCTGGTTTCTGAGTCCACTACAGCCATGTCATCTTCACCCATCTTGCATGAACAGGAAGGGTGATAGGCACTCTCGACCGAGCTTCGCACGAAGGCATCGATTTCTGTATCGGTTTGAACCCCGATGCCTGGCTGGATCTCTTCGCCACGGTACTCATCGAGTCCGGGCTGATTGATGATCTCTCGAGTTAAACGTACACAAGCACGAAAGCCTTCAATATCATCTTGATGAGACAGGTAATTGAATTGAATGCTCGGGGCCGCATGGGGATCATTGGAGACAACTTTGACCGCTCCACGACTCTTTGGCTTGTTGTGACCTATGTGAACCTGGAATCCATGTCCAGCGAAGGCCTCTTTGCCGTCATAGCGCATAGCAGCAGGCAAGAAGTGGTATTGTAGATCGGGCCATTCCAAACCTGCTTTAGAGCGAATAAAGCCACAAGATTCGAAGTGATTGGTGGCGCCTAAACCAGATTTATTTAAGATCCAGCGGGTACCAATATATAGCTTATTCAGTGGATCGAGTTTGCCATTGAGCGAAATCGGTTTAAGGCACTTAAACTGAAAATAGAACTCGAGATGATCTTGTAGATTCTCGCCTACTCCAGGTAACTCATGTACCAGGTCAATGTTTGCCTTAGCCAAGGTATCGGCTTTACCAATACCGGACAACTGCAGAATATGTGGCGAGCCGATGGAGCCTGCACTCAGCACCACTTCCTTGTTGCACTGGATATCGGTTATCTTGCCTTTACGCTCAAAACGTACACCTATGGCTTTTTTACCCTCAAATAACACCTTATGCACCAAGGCATGGGTGATTACCGTCAGGTTACTGCGTTTCATCGCAGGCCTAAGGTACGCATTGGCCGTAGACCAACGTACGCCATTCTTGATGGTCATATGCATAGGGCCAAAGCCCTCTTGCTGAGCACCATTATAATCCGCAGTTGCCAAATATCCGGCATCGACTCCCGCATCGACGAAGGCCTGATATAAAGGGTTCTTCATCTGGTTGCCGTTATTAACTGCCAGAGGTCCCGCATCTCCACGGTATTCATCGGCGCCAAAGGCCCAGGTTTCGGCTTTCTGGAAGTAGGGCAGGCAATGGGCATAATCCCAATCTTTTGCGCCGCTTAGCTGCCACTCATCGAAATCACGAGCATGACCTCTAACATAGACCATGCCATTAATTGAGGATGAGCCACCTAATACTTTGCCGCGAGGACAATGCATACGGCGATTGTCCAGATGAGGCTCGGCTTCGGTCTCAAATTGCCATGCATATTTGGCACTGTTCATTGGGATCGACAGGGCTGTAGGCATCTGGATGAAGATGCTTCTATCACTGCCACCTGTCTCTAATAAGAGCACCTTGTTTGCTGGATTTTCCGATAGGCGGTTGGCTAATACACAACCTGCGCTACCTGCGCCAACTACGATGTAATCGTACTCGGATTGTTTTTGTGTCTGGGTATTTGTCATATTCATGTCTTAAAACGGACTTTCTAGTGGCTGCATACCTACATACACAGCTTTAATTTGAGTATAGGCTTTCAGGGTCTCGCTGCCATTTTCACGGCCAATGCCTGACATCTTGTATCCGCCAACCGGCATCTCTGCAGGGGAGGCACCATAGGCATTTATCCAGCAAATCCCCGCCTCGAGTTGATGGATCACGCGGTGGGCGCGGGTGATGTCTTGGGTAAACACACCGGCGGCTAAGCCTAAACGTGTGTCGTTGGCGCGCCTGATCACTTCATCTTCATCGGTAAAGGTCAGCACCGACATTACAGGTCCGAAGATCTCCTCTTTACTCAGGGTCATCTCATCGGTGCACTGAGTAAAAATTGTCGGGGCGACGAAGAAGCCATTGAGAGCATTCTTTGGCTGTAAGGCATGGCCGCCCGTAAGCAGGTGTGCGCCTTCTGCCTTGCCTATCTCGATATACTCGAGCACTTTTGCTTGGTGGTCTTTTGAAATGAGTGCGCCAAAGTTCGTGGCTGGATCCATAGGATCGCCGCAAACTATATTTTTCTGGGTGCGCTCAAGCAGTTTTTCGATAAAGCTTGGATAGATCTCTTCCTGAACAAATACCCTAGTGCTATTGGTACAGACTTCACCTTGAGTGTAGAAGTTAGCTAACATGGCCGCAGATACCGCATTGTCGACATCGGTATCGTTAAAGATGATCAGAGGTGACTTACCACCTAGCTCCATGGTCACCTGTTTGAGTGAGCCCGCTGCCGCAGCCATCACTTTTTTACCTGTACCGACTTCACCGGTGAAGGAGATCTTGGCGATATCCTCATGGGTGGTTAGCCAGGCACCGACTCGGCCATCACCTTGGACAACGTTAAACACGCCATGGGGTACGCCTGCCTGAGTGAAAACCTCAGCCAGTTTAAGTGCGCCACGGGGGGTCTCTTCAGACGGCTTAAAAATCATGACATTGCCACATGCCAGTGCCGGTGCCGATTTCCAGCAGGCTATTTGCAAGGGATAGTTCCATGCGCCAATACCGGCACAAATACCTAGAGGCTCGCGGCGAGTGTAATAGAAATCATCGCCAACTTGCTGTTGATTGCCTTCGATGCTTGGGGCCAGACCTGCAAAAAACTCGATGGAGTCGGCTCCTGTGACTACGTCGACAACAGACGCTTCCTGCCAAGGCTTACCTGTATCTTGTACTTCGATAGCCGCAAGCTCGTCATTGCGTTCACGTAGAATAGCCACGGCCTTCAATAGAATGCGGCTTCGCTCCATAGGGGTCATCTTTGACCAGATGGCAAAACCTGTTTTGGCACTTTTTATGGCTGCTTGCTGAATCTTTTCATCTGCGACTTCAACTAAATAGCTGACTTCTCCGCTAGCTGGATTAATGACTTCAAAGGTTTCACCTGTGTCATTGGAGAGAGGTTGTCCGTGGACATAATTTTGATAAATAACTAAAGGCATTGATGTTCTCTATACTGGTTGATCACAGCCTCAATAAAGGCTTTACATAATAATTGAGCTTGTTCGAACTCTTGCTCGGGGGATGCACTTAATGCGCTGCGTAGCCAAAATCCATCAATCATGGCCGCGGTCTGTTTTGAAGCAGTTATCGCCTCTGACTCAGGCAGTAATTGCTTAAATGAAAACAGTAAGTTGCTATACAGACGTTGGCTGTTGATGTGTTGCAGCCTAGCTAATCCTGGCTCGTGTACTGCTTGGGACCAGAAGCTCAACCAGGTCTTAGTGGCTGGGGTCGAACGTTGAAACTCGGTAAAGTTGGCTTCAACAATCATCAATAGACGCTCGATTGAGGTTAATTTCTTACCTGAGGTTCGACTCAATAAAGCCTGTTTTAGTTCATCGAGAAGATGCTTGAGTGTCGCCTCTATCAGACCTTGTTTACCACCAAAATAGTGACTGATGAGTCCGGATGATGTGCCGGCCAAATCGCTGATGGTATTAATTGTGGTGTGATGTAAACCATGACGTTCAACTGAGATTAACGTTGCGTCTATTAACTGCTGTTGTCGTACAGCTTTCATTGGCGACCTGGGCATAAAAAAGCAAATTCCCGTGTTTTAAATTTGTTAATTGAACGTTCAATTAATTACAACTCTAATGGTTAGAGCTGTAACTATCAAATTTAATTCCAAAGTGAGAACTGACTCACGGATTTCATCTGGCTTTACGCTAAGACCTAGGGGTGTTGTAAGGTATTGTTTGTTATTGGGTAAACGTAATGTTGAATTTTAGGTGCTAATGAAGAAAAATATTTTAATATTTTGCAGGTAATTAGTTTCAACCCTAACTTTTGTCGCAATTTTGGTTTAATTTTAGACGATTGAAATATCTTAAGTGAGTTTGATTTCTGTTGGATGTAAGTATTTTGATTGGAGTGAATATGTCATTTCAGAATCAGTGTTTCTGCAATATAGGGCATAGGAAAAAGAGCACCAAAATTGGTGCTCTTTAGCTGTTAAATCCGCTCGCTTACTCTACTTAGTCACAAGTCATCCATCAGTCGTAAGCCGTAAGTTATAAGCCATAAGCATAAGTTTGATGTGACCCCCTAAAGTGGACACCTTATATAAGCGATAAGTTAGAGTAACCAAGCGTAGCTGAGTTTCATAAAGTAGGTCTGCTCGTCTCTTGTGAGTGTGTCTATGTTGTTATTTGACTGCATACCGTCAGAGTAACCCAGATAGAAAACACTCTGTGGGTTGAGTTTGTAACCGTATAGGACCTCATTGCCCAGATTTTGTTGACTCTCTTTGGGCGTATAATAGAGGTATAAACTTGGATCCCGTTGAATATCTGTGTAGATACTGGAAATGCGAATGAAGTTGCTGATGTTGAAATACCAGCTGAGGCGCACGTCTGTTAAGTTAGCGGTGAACAAGTTGCCTTCATTCACATCTAATCTGCGATACATATGGGATAGTTCCAGAGACACGCTGTCGGTGATATTCCATTCAACTTCCGGATTGATTAACAGCTGAGTGCCTAGTCTGTCATTACTATAATCAATGCTGTCGCCGTATTCTGCATCCAGTTCGAGACTTATTTGCCTGGCGGGAGTAAACGAGGAATAGAGCCAGCCGATATTTTCGGTAAACATCTGAGTGTTACCTTCGATTGCCAGAGTAGAAGCATCGTGTCGCCTACCTACATGCTTTCGATTTATAAAGCCAATGGCGGTGTAGCTTTGCATCGAGGCTTCAAACTCTATTTTGGCTTCTGCCTCCTGTTCGATTAGCTCGCCTGCTTGATTGTGGCTGATATCCCAATCACCGCGGAGTTCAATACGGCTGAAGCTTGAATTAAGGGGGTACCAGATATAGCCTCCCCCCGCGACAAACTTAGTCACATCGACTCGGCTGATAAAGCCTAAGTCGGCCCTGAAATCGTCACCAGCCGATTCATATTGGGTAAAGGCATACCAGTTGCGGCGTTTATGGATGTATTTCAGTCGATAGAAATCATCACTGATCTCTTGGTCTAGTTTGGTACGCAACACGCGCTCGTTGGTGCCACAATCGCCAAGTTCACATGAATTGTCCGGCAGACAGGTATCTTGCGAACAGAACTCCTTGAACAGATCAACGGGATATTCAGTGGTTGAAAATACATATTGAGCGGTTAAGGTATCGTGTTGTGTGGGCTTATATTTCACATCACCACTGACCACATAGTTATGGTATTGCTCACTTTGTTTGGCGGTGACCAGTGCGCCAATAGAAAGCTCACTGCCAAAGTCGGCTCGGTATCTGCCTGCAAGGTTATGGCTTTCTTCGTCGATACTGGCGATATCTGAGCTCAAGTTACCCGGCACCAGAAAGTTGGTCTTAGTATCGTTGGTGGCCATCAGGGCAAAGGTGTGGTTATCGACCTTACTGGTGAGCTTGACTCCGTAATCCGGTGAGACAATATTTCGGGTATGCAGCAGTTGCAGTTGAGTATCGAAGTAGTCTTTGTTGTCGAGGAAGAAGGCACGCTTCTCGGGGTAGAAGAGGGCGAAGGTGCTGTTAATATCCAGCTGACCCGCATCGGCTTCGACCTGTGAAAAATCTGGGTTTATGGTGGCACTGAGCAAGGTATTTGGGGTGATCCCCCAGCGAATATCCAGCCCAGGCTCTATATTGTTATCACTTTTCCATTCCTGGCTTGGGTCTAAGTCTCTTTGACTGCTTCTGTTCATCACCAGTGACGGCGTGAGCTGCAGATCTTGGCCTGACTCTAAACCTTCAAGGCCTGTCGATGTGCCTAACTGGCAGAGCTGACAGTTATTGTTTCTGTCAATGGAGTGGCTGGACAATCTGTGGTTTTTATCTCTTGGATAAAAACGAATAAACTCAATCCCCCAAGTCTGGATGTCCAGACTACTATCGAAATTAAACAGTCTTAGGGGCAGCTCCATCTCCACAAGATAACCTTGAGGTGTTTTTCGGGCACTGCTGTGCCAAATCCCATCCCAGGCATTACTCTCTTGACCGGTAAGCTCGTTCTCTATGGAGTCCATTTGTACGCCATAGGGGTTAACGAAAAACTGATAAGCGAGGCGCTCATCATTGAAGGTGTCTAGCTTAATACCCACCAAGTCATCGCCCCAAAGGGAGTCGCGGTCGGTGATATTGGCGCGGATAAGGTTACTGCTGGCAGAGGAATCTGGGTCTTGAGCCACAAAGGAGACAAATAAGCTGGTTTCAGTGGCAAAAATTTTGACCTGAGTCGCCACGGGAGCGGCGATGTTCTCCCCTGGACTGGTCTCATATTTTAGCTCGGTAATAGAGGCTTGTAGCCACTGGGGCTCATCGAGCCGTCCATCTATGGTTGCGCCTTGTTCTAGCGTCACAATATCGATATGAAATTGCTCACTCGTCCCTGAAAAAACGGAAAACGCGCAGCTTGATGTCACTAAAAGAAGGGTAGAGAGCAGAGCTTTAGATATCGCGGTCGATGGCATAATGTGACTACTACTGGCTTTATGTTATTTTTATGTGTGCGGATTGTGACAGCTGGTGGCGTTTATGCGAAGTGCTAACTGGTCGGGAAATGTTACAAAAATTGTCAGCATTAGAATCAAGTCTGATTACATTTCCTATTTGGTCCTTTATTTAAGCTGTTGAAAATATTGCTTTGTTGATTATTATCTTCCCGCGAAGCATGTGTGAATACCTCAACTAGATGGTGAACATGGCGAAGTCATGTGTTTATTAATGATTGTCATGAATGCCGATTAGGCCTTAAGAGTGGTCAGTATTTGTATGGGGCTTGTTGCAAAACATCTGATGTTATTCGCTCTGAGTCTATTGTTTTCATTTGATGTTATTAATTATCGGTGTCACTGTCGCTAAACCTATGATAGATATAGCGTGACGTAAGTTAATAAGCCTCTGAATTAAGATTCTCCAAGGCTGTCATGCCATTTACTGTGAATATCGCCCGCCAGCACATGGTTCACTTATTAGAAGGGCGTTAGCTGAGGTTAGAGATGGGAGAAGCTTCTAATACTATGGATTTTGTTAATCACCCACGATACGGAAACAAGCCAGTTGTCTCTGAGTACAATTTTTCTTCATCTGAGATAAACAGTGCTCACTGGAGATACCAAAGTGTTAAGTATTTCCCTGACACAGACAAGCAATACTATGCTGTATATCCTCGTACCAAGTATGTGGATATAGAGGAGCTGTGTGAAGTCTGTAAAAGGCCATTTATTTTTTATGCCTTAGAACAAAAACACTGGTTTGAAGAACTTGGATTCTATATAGATGCACATTGTACAAGGTGTATTGATTGTCGAAAAAAAGATCAAGAAATAAAGCAAATGAAAAATTCATACTATAATCTTGTTTTAAATAAAGATCGCTCTCCAGAAGAGACTAAAACCTTAAAAAATGTCGCGCTTGAACTTTTTCAATTAGGCATAATTAAGGACAAGACAAAAATTGATAGAATTAGCTAACAAATGCCTTCCAGCTTGCTACGCAGTTGAGGCGGGAGTTAGTTGGCAAAGGAGAATATGGTGAAAGTTGATGATATTAGAGTTTTTATTCCTAGCAAGGATTACGAGGTTTCTAAATCCTTTTATCAAGCATTGGGCTTTGAAATGGATCATGTCACCGATGATTTATCTTTATTTCAAAATGGTGAATCTAGTTTCTTTTTACAAAAATTCTACAACGAAGATTTAGCTAAAAACTTAATGTTGCAACTCTCTGTTGTAGATATAAACGATGCCTTTGAAACTATATCGAATTTAGATGGATTCGATATAAAGTATCAGCCAATTAAATCGGAACCTTGGGGTCAAGTCGTGTATCTGTGGGGGCCGTCAGGTGAGCTTTGGCATGTCACAGAGTTTAGCAACAAATAAAAATGGTATAAAGGAAAGGGGCTGGAGCGAATTAGGCCCTTAGAATAACTGAAGACAATTTTACTCATCAATGTCAGCTTAACCAGACCCAATGCTCTAACTGATTTTTGTCAAAAACGAGTTGAAAGAAAGATAGGACCGGCACATCTTTAAACTAAGTGTATTATCACCACGGAGTGCTGCGCTTACACGGAGAACACGGAGATAAAGATGAAGATCTCCAAAGGCTTTAGCTGTTGTCTTTCTTCGTGTCCCTCAGGGTTCTCCGTGGTGAATCGCTTTGTTCAGTTTTTAAAATGCCTTTGGAGTAAGAGCTAGTGACTAGCTAATTTATGTCCAAAAACGAGTTACTAATCAGTAAAATCATAAATCGAAGAATGAGCTTTCTCTAAACAATAACAGGTGTGAACACGGCTGCGAGCTTCCAAAACATGGACGTTTTGGCAGAGCCCACAGGGAAGTGTTCACGGCGCCTCACAGAAGTGTTTGCACTTAAGCCCACGGCAGGTGATGAATAAACATTAAGCTATGATACTGAGTACGCTAACAAGTACCCGTTAAGCCCAATGAAACAATCAAAAAGGATACTTGAAACTTGTTATCCGACAAGTAACAGGTTTTTGTTCAGCAAAGAATTAGAGATATTGGCCGTTCTAGGCATACCTGCCTTGATGACATTTGTGCATCCTTGCACTGTACTCGCAGCAATCACAGCAGTAACCGTTCCCACGTCAGAGTTGAATCACAGCTCACCCTGGTTCAAAGTAAAAGTGCAGTTATTCACTGCATCTAACTGGCATCTAGCATCAAGCTAGCACAAACACTCAGTTGCCAAATGAAACTAAACCTTAAATCCAAGGCTTAAATAAAAACCTTAAATAAAGCCTTAAATCGCAACGTTAACCGGAGACGTTAATCCGGTGCTATTTCCGGGTGTTTATAAGCTTCACGATACTTATCTACCCACATGGCTGTCGCGCCACAGATAGCCACTGGCATTACGATAAAGTTAACTATGGGGATCATAGAGAACAGGGTAACGGCGGCGCCGAAACTGAAACTCGTTCCCTTAGTTTGATTGAGAGCGAATTTCATGTCGGGGAAGGATACCTTGTGGTTATCGAAGGGATAATCACAGTATTGTATCGCCATCATCCAGGCACTAAACATGAACCAGATTATGGGGGCAAATGTTTGACCGACAAAGGGAACCCAGAACAATATCAGGCAGATAATGGCTCTAGGCAGATAATATTTGAGTTTTATCCATTCTCGGCCCAAGATCCTAGGTAGATCCTTAACCAGATCTAAGCTTGTGCCGGTATTGAGATCTTTGCCTGTGAGGTGTTGCTCGACTTTTTCGGCGAGTAGGCCATTAAAAGGTGCGGCAATCCAGTTCATGACAGAGCTGAACAGAAAAGACAGCAGCACCACTAAGGTGATCACGGCCAGAGGCCAGAGCATAAAATTGAGCCAGCTTAAGTAGTCGGGAAGCTGATTCGATAACCAGGTGAAGGCATTATCTAATTGACCTATGGCAAAATAGATAACGCTGGCAAAGACAAGCAGGTTAATCATTAAGGGAATAAATACAAAGCTTCTTAGCCCTTTAGTCTTGATCAGACTAAATCCATCGAGGAAATAGTTAACTCCGCTCTTGGTCGTTGCTTGGGTTGTTTTGGGGTTCATAAATTGATTCGATCACCGTTCCATGTAAACTTAATAAGATTGTCATCCACCCACATGATGAAGACAAGCAGTAAATGGGCCATGGCTCAATAAAAACGTGACAAAAATCTGCCTGTTTTGGTAGAATAGCCCCATAAAACCAACTCTAAACAAGCTCTGCTCGGTAAAATTAAATTTAGTTTATTTTTCCCAGAAACGACCTAACTGGCACCATGAGACTCAAACAGATAAAACTTGCTGGATTTAAGTCGTTTGTCGATTCAACTAAGATCCCCTTTCTAAATCCCCTAAGTGCCATCATTGGCCCTAATGGCTGTGGTAAATCTAATATCATAGATGCCGTGCGTTGGGTATTAGGCGAAAGCTCGGCTAAGCATTTACGTGGCGACTCTATGGCCGACGTTATCTTTAATGGCTCGACGGCTCGTCGTCCTGTATCTGTGGCCAGTGTCGAGCTGAGCTTCGAGAACTTAGATGGTCGATTAATGGGGGAATACTCCAGCTATCAAGAAATTGCCATTAAACGTCAAGTTAGCCGTGATGGAGATTCCAGCTACTTCTTAAATGGTCAGAAGTGTCGTCGTAAAGACATTACCGATCTGTTTATGGGTACGGGTCTTGGCCCGAGAAGCTATGCGATTATTGAGCAGGGGACGATATCAAGATTAATCGAGTCTAAACCTCAAGAACTCAGGGTGTTTATCGAAGAAGCTGCGGGGATCTCTCGTTATAAAGAGCGCCGACGTGAAACCGAAAATCGCATCCGTCACACCAGAGAGAACTTAGATCGTCTCGGTGATATTCGTAATGAGCTGGGTCGCCAGTTAGAGAAATTAGCTGAGCAAGCCTCGGAGGCGAAGCAATATCGTGAGCTGAAGCAGTCTGAGCGTCAGTTAGACTCAGAATTATTCGTGAGTCGCTATCTCGAGCTTATCCATCAAACCGAGAGACTGACCTTAGACGTGAATCGTCTCGAGTTAGCTAAGGCGGAGGTGGAGGCTGAGAAAGAGCGCACCGAACTCGAGTTGACTCGGCTCAATGTACAGCTAGTAGAATTAGATGGTGAAGAACAAAAACGCGTCGAGTCTTTCTACCTCTCAGGTACCCAGATAGCTAAACTTGAGCAAGAACTTAAGCATCGTCAGCAACAAGACTCACATGTTGAGCAACGCATTACGGGTATCGTTCATAAGCTGAACCAACATAAAGATAAATTATCTTCTGATGAGACAAGTCAGCAGGCATTGAGTGAGGAGCTGGTTCTCAAACGGCCTCAGATAGAACAGACTCATTTGTCTTTGACCCAAGTTACTGCCGACTTGAGTGCACATGAGCTTAAAGCCGCTGAATCAAGAACTCTGTTATCCGAACACAAAGAAAAAGTTTCCTCCTATCGATTAGCCTATGAAGTATCACGGGGTAAATTGTCACATCAAGGCATTATGTTGGAGCAGACAAGGGCTCAGCTTTCTAGCATAGAGCAAGATGCTGCGGGGCTCCTGAAACAAGAAGATGTCAAGATTGGACAAGATAATCTTGGTCGATTAACTCAGTGGCAAATCGATGCCATGGAGCAAGGTGAGATCAATGATGAATTGGATCAGAAGCTAACCGATCTTCTACAAAGCCAAGTTAATCTCAAGGCTAAACAGGAAGCCTTGAGTCAATCTCTCGCCGAAGAGCGAGGTCGGTTGGCCTTAATTACTAAGCTACTGCTCGATGACGAGAATCAATCGGGTGCTAAAGCCCTATGGCAGCTTATTAATGTTCAGCCTGGTTGGGAGAAAGCGGTAGAGCTGATATTCGACGGTTTACTGAAAATGCCAGCGGGTGTGGAGAAAGGTGAGTTTGGCTTTGAAGGGCTTATATCTCAAGAGTGGCATGGAATGAGCAGTAATGCCAACCTCTCACCTTGGTTGAGTCTGATACGATGGGCCGAAACGCTGGAACAGGCTAGAGAGCTAGTGTCTGGGATTAGTGAGCACGAACGTATAGTGACTGCGGATGGCTACCTGTTAGGTAAAGGCTTCGTGATCAAAAAGGGCACAGATTCAGGCTCCTTGGTTCAACTTAAACGTGAGCAAGAAGCGTTAGATGTCAGTATTGATGATAGTGAAGCCTTACTTAGTGAACTTAACAATCAAGGCCATGGTTTAGACGCTAATATCACGCCGTTAAAAATAGAGCTGGCATCGGGCATTGACACTCTGCAGAAGCTCAATGTCTCCATTGCTAGATTGACTGTGCAGATAGAAGCGGACAAACAGCGAAATAAAGACCTAAGCCAGCGCCGAGAGCACTTGGTCTCTGAACTTGCCCGACTAAAAGTACTGCTTAATAAGCAGCAAGAGGATGAGGTGAGTGTTCTTGCTAACCTAGATAATGCACAATCTAGCCTGAAGCAAGGTGAGCAAGCGCAAACTAGCTTAGTTAAAGGGCTTGATGAACAAGTCGACTCGGTAGGTGTCTTTAAAGATAAATACCAGCAAGTGCAACAAGCAGATCGTGATTTGAGCCAGGTATGCCAGACATTAACGACTAAGCTGGCGCTCAATGAGCAGTCCATCAATCAGCAGCGCGTTCGTATCGAAGAGCTGACCTTAGCTAAATCCGCGCTTGAACATCAACTTGTTGAGCAAAATGTGGCCAGTGAAGATGGTCAGTTAAGCAGCTTAAAAGAGCAGTTAGGTCAGGCACTGGCACAGCAACAAACTAAGCAGGTCGAACTTGCTAGGTTGCGTCAGCAGCAAACTAAATTGCAAGAATCGTGTGATAGCTCAGGAATAAAGAAAAAACAACAGCTTGGCAAGACAGAAGACTTGACTCAGTCTATCAGCACGTTAAAGTTACGTCGCGAAGGTTTGAAAGGTCAGGCTGATAGCCAACTGATGCAGCTTAAAGAGCAAGATATTGAGTTGGAGCAAGTCAAATCTTCGCTAGATCTGAAAAAGAGTTCTCAGGTTCGTCAACGAGAGCTTGAAAGGATCCGAGCTCAAATTATTCATCTAGGCGCTATTAACTTGGCCGCTATTGAAGAATATGAACAGCAAGGTGAACGTAAGAACTATTTAGATAGCCAAGATGAAGATCTTACTTCGGCCTTGACCAGTCTGGAGGAGGCGATACGTAAGATAGATAAAGAAACCAAGAGTCGCTTTAAAGATACCTTCGATAAAGTGAATAAAGATTTGGGTATACTCTTTCCCAAGGTTTTTGGCGGTGGCAGTGCCACGTTGGCTCTGACCCATGATGATCTACTCGAGGCTGGAGTGACCATTATGGCTAGACCGCCAGGGAAAAAGAATAGTACGATCCACCTTCTTTCTGGTGGAGAAAAAGCGTTAACCGCATTATCATTGGTATTTGCGATATTTAGGCTTAATCCAGCACCATTTTGTATGCTAGATGAAGTTGATGCGCCTTTGGATGACGCAAACGTCGATAGATTCTGTCGATTAGTGAAAGAGATGTCTCAGACTGTACAATTTATTTTTATCAGCCATAACAAGTTAACGATGGAAATGGCTGACCAACTGATAGGAGTTACTATGCATGAACCTGGAGTTTCACGCATAGTTGCTGTTGATATTGATGAAGCGGTGGCACTGGCCGACGCTGGATAACATAGGAAAGACAGGGTACCCAATGGAAAATTTGCAACTTGTATTATTCGTTTTAGGCGCAATAGCTATTATCGCCGTACTTGTGCATGGTTTTTGGTCCATTAGAAAGCAACAACCTAAATCAATCAAAAATAGCGCCATTACTGGCTTAAACAAAGAGGAGTCCCCAAGTCGGGATTCACAAGGCTTTGATGTCGACGGTATTGGTCAAGTCAGGGTTTTTAAAAAAGAACAGAGTCTAGATGAAGAAGCCTTAACTGAGGCGGTGAATTTTAATTCGGTAGAGAATGAGAGCCATTTTTCATTGTCAGATCAGCCGAAACAGAAGATGAATCGCCAGAGACAAGAGCCAGTATTATCAGCTCAAGATTCTGAAGACCTCAATCAGATGGAACTTGGACTCGGACAAGAAGCTGTACTGGCTCAAAGTGTTCAGTTTGACGGTGAAAGTGCCGTACTTGAGGCTGAATCATTGGTAGAGACAGCGACACCTAAATCTACACCTACTTATGCTACACCTGTGACTGAACCTAGAATAAAAACCGCAATAAAACCTCAGGCTAAAATAGAGCCAGAGGTTGTAGAGCAAGAGACCTTAGTCGAACCAAGGGATGTATTGGTGCTGCATGTCGTTGCTGCAGAAGGTCAGGAATTAAATGGCGCCGAATTGTTACCGAGTTTGCTCACGCTTAACTTTAAGTTTGGTGACATGAATATTTTCCATCGTCATCTAGATAATGCTGGCACAGGCAAGGTGTTATTCTCGCTGGCGAACATGGTAAAACCTGGTATTTTCAATCCAGATGAAATGGAACAGTTCAGCACCGAAGGTGTGGTGTTATTTATGACATTACCTTGTCATGGTGATCCCTTGATGAACTTCTCGATTATGCTCAATTCTGCACAGCAGCTTGCAGACGATTTAGGTGGTCAAGTACTCGATGGCGGACGTGATGCCTGGAGTGAAACCACCAAGCAAAGCTATCTGCAGCGTATTCGAGCTCAAATTTCTTAAATATCGCCCAACAGACTCATTGATTTTAGAAAGGCCGCTTTTGCGGCCTTTCTCATGTTTATCCGGACCTACTTATGCAAAATGACAAGATTCAAGACCATGCTTCATTCAATATCCAAGCAGTGGCTCAAGAGATAGCCGAGCTTACCGATATCTTAAATGGCCATAACTATTGCTATTACGTTGATGATGCTCCTAGCATTCCAGATGCTGAATATGACCGTTTGCTTAAGCAGTTAAAAGTACTGGAAACAGCGCACCCAGAATATTGTTTTCCTGACTCACCGACCCAGAGAGTGGGTGGTGTGGCCCTGGCCAAGTTCGATCAGGTAGTGCACCTTAAACCTATGCTCAGCCTGGACAATGTCTTTAGTGATGAAGAGTTTGAAGCTTTTTATAATCGAATTAATGACAAAACGGATACCGCGCCGACATTTTGTTGCGAACCCAAACTCGATGGGCTGGCTGTTAGCATCTTATACCGAGATGGTATCTACGAGCGAGCAGGGACCCGGGGCGATGGCAAAACCGGCGAAGACATTACCGAGAATGTCCGTACCATACTCTCTATTCCAATGAAGCTGCGGGGCGAAAACTTTCCGCCGCTATTGGAGGTACGTGGTGAAGTGATCATGCCTAAGCAAGCATTTGATTCACTGAATGAGCGTGCCAGAGCCAAAGGCGAGAAAGAGTTTGTTAACCCACGTAACGCAGCGGCTGGTAGTTTGCGTCAATTAGATAGCAAGATAACTGCTAGTCGAGCACTGGGTTTCTACGCATATGCGCTCGGTGTGGTTGAGCCTGAAACTTGGGAATTGGCCGATCATCATTATGACCAATTGATGCAACTTAAATCTTGGGGTTTCCCGGTTAGCGCCGAGGTGAAGCAATGTGATAGCGTCAAGGATGTTATCGCTTATTACACAGATATCATGACTCGCCGCAGTTCATTAGCCTATGAAATAGATGGCGTGGTGATCAAGGTCGATAATATTGACCAGCAAGCCATGTTAGGTTTCGTTGCCAAGGCGCCTAGATGGGCAACAGCGTTTAAGTTTCCGGCACAAGAGGAGATGACTTTACTCGAAGGCGTTGATTTTCAGGTCGGGCGCACTGGCGCCGTGACCCCAGTGGCCAGGTTAAAACCAATCTTTGTTGGCGGCGTCACGGTATCGAATGCGACGCTGCACAACGCCGATGAGATCGCCAGATTAGGCGTTAAAATTAAGGATACTGTCATTGTTCGCCGCGCTGGCGACGTGATCCCACAAATCGTGGCTATTGTGGCTGACAAACGCCCGGATGATGCCAGTGAGATAGAATTCCCCACAACATGCCCAGTGTGTGACAGTTTGGTCGAGCGTCTTGAAGGCGAGGCGGTTGCTCGGTGTACCGGTGGACTGTTTTGTGAAGCTCAACGAAAAGAGGCAATCAAGCATTTCGCTTCTCGCAAAGCCTTAGATATCGATGGCATGGGCGATAAAGTTGTCGAGCAGCTTATCGATAAGGAATTAGTCGAGAGCCCCGCAGACCTGTTTAAGCTGTCAGCATCGGCCATGACCATGTTGGACCGCATGGGACTTAAGTCGGCGACCAATTTGGTTAAGGCCATCGAGGTGGCAAAACAGACAACATTTTCCCGTTTCCTCTATGCACTTGGAATACGTGAAGTCGGTGAAGCAACCGCTGCTAATCTAGCGAGCTATTTTAAGAGTTTAGATAAGCTTAAAGCCGCCAATGCCGAGGAGTTTATCAAGGTTGATGATGTCGGTATTATTGTGGCTCAGCATTTGACCCATTTCTTCGCTCAGGAACATAATTTAGCGGTTGTGGATAGTCTTATCCAAGCAGGGGTGAACTGGCCCGCGATTGAAGAGGTCGCTGAAGAGTCTTTGTCGCTTAAAGGACAGACCTGGGTGTTAACTGGCACCTTGACGCAGCTTAACCGCAACGATGCTAAGGCCCAGTTACAGGCTTTAGGGGCTAAGGTCGCAGGTAGCGTGTCTAAAAATACCAGCTGTTTAGTGGCGGGAGAGGCGGCAGGATCTAAACTGACCAAGGCTCAGGACCTAGGTATAAAGATACTGGATGAAGAGGGCTTGCTCGCGGTGCTCGCCGGGGAATAATGTCAACTCACCTTTTTAACGCCTTTAAACGCCATCTCTGATGGCGTTTTTTATGCTTTATTACCCAGCTATTGAAAAAGACTTTTTTGGCACCATATCAGTGTTAAGACATTGTATAAATAAAATAATAGGAACAGCGTGGATTTTAGTAATATCACCTGGCTCGATGATAAGGGCCATATTAAGCCCCCCTTGTATCTCTATTTGATACTGGTATTTATCGCACGGGGTTGGTGTATTTTTATCGCATCACTGACACAAGCCAGCGATAGAGCGGCTCTGGTAGCCATGTTTTATCCGCAAAAGTCAGATTTTATCATGGCATTAGTGGCGGGCTTCGGCGCCTTAGTCATTTATGGCGTTGTCATCGCCGAGCGTAAACGTAAACCTGATTGGCTCAGGCCTATGTTTACTCAATTGAAGTGGCTGTTACTCTTGTTGCTTGTCATAGATGGTGCCTTGTTGGTCGAGCGGACAATTAACTCTTATTACCTCTATAGCTGGAGCACTGGGCTGGATGCCATGCTGCTATTTTGGAGCCTGCTCTACCTGTTTAAGTCTAAGCGCTTAACCTATTACTTTGCCGATTGGGATAAGGATGAAGAAGTTGAACAAGCAGATATAAAGGTCTCTGATAACTAGAGTAATAGATTATTAAGCAGTTCATAAATTTTAGGCAAAAAAATGGCGCTGCATGGGCAGCGCCTAAAGATCTTTCACTTTTACTATTAAGTAAGAGCAGAAATACGAACAGCGAAATCGTATTTCGATCCAGGAATGTTAACAAAATACCTTGTCAAATCTATCATCTCTACTCTCAACAATAAGCGACAGCATAATTTAGATAATAGCTCTGATATTAAGGACAATTGACAGCAACACTCTTTAAGTCAATGTGATCGGGGTGTCCACGTCTTCCTAAAGAACTCAGTCACTATAGCATAAAGAATATTGTATACAATGATGCAATGTTGCCAGTTTGTTATATCTTATGCCTAATATTTATAAGCCAATTAAGGGGCAAAATTCTTCTGCTAAGGTAAATACACCTTGTTTTTTTTAGTGTTACCAGATTGAATAGCAAGGGAATATAGGGCTAAATCTGTGTCTCTAGTGTGATTAACTTGTATTAGCGTTAACGCTAAGGCATAAGTTGGCTCTGGCAGATGCTCACCCCTATTTTTAACAATTTTCTCCCATTAATTACTTATGGTTTTTAGTTATTGCTCTATAGTTATGTCATTAAGTTCAGTGGGTTTTCAGTAAGCGTATTATACTTAACTTGTTAGTGGGACTGAGCACAGTAGGATCATTTAACCAGACCATCTGGTCACGAAGGGCGTTGCGAAGGAGTTTTATTGGGTGGCTAAAGCCGAACAGATACATTTACCCCTATCTAAGTTACAAATTGGGCTCACTGTTAAGTTACCTCTCTCGTGGAAGAATCATCCTTTCCTGTTTAATCGTGTCGAAATTAAAGAAGAAGCGCAAATAGAGCTGATCAAGAGCCTAGGGGTTCCCTATGTGATCGTGTTAGCGGGAGCTGAGCTATTACCCGAAGAGGTTGAAGAAGAGGCTGTTGAAAAGGAAGTTAAACAAGTCGTCAAAGAGGTAGATCCTAAGGCCCTTGTTCGTAAATCGCTTCGACTCAGCCAACAAAGATTTGTGCTATGTGTGAATGAGAGTCGGGCTGCGTTCAGTAAGATAGGCAGTGACCCCGAAGGTGCCTATCGCAGCTCAGTAACGTTAGTCGAAGAGATGCTAGATCACATGTTGGAAATAGATAAGCCATTCCTGGCATTGGTGAGTGCTGGTGAGTCCGATGCTAGTGTGACTCAGCATGGCATTTCGGTGGCCGTAGTGGCTTTGATGATAGCCAAGGCGTTGGAAATGCCAAAGTCTGATATGCGAGATATTGCTTTAGGCTGCTTGTATCATGATATTGGCAAATTAAAAGTCCCGGATATTATTCGTCGTAAGAAAGGGACTTTAACCGAGCATGAAGCCAACTTTATGAAGATGCACCCAAATTTCGGTTATGACATGCTGAATAAATCTGGGTTATATGATCAAGCTGTGTTGAATATTGTGCTCCATCATCATGAGTTTATCGATGGTACCGGCTACCCCGATGGTCTTAAAGGTAACAAGATACCTATGGTGATTCAGGTCGTGAGTCTCGCCAACGATTACGACAGACAGCTTTGGGCCGAAAATGTACGTTCCCCCCAGGTGGCATTGGGTTATTTGTTTAAAAATAGGGCGGGAAAACACGCAGAGTCGTTAATTGCTGTGCTGGTTAAAATTTTGGGTATCTATCCTCCCGGCACAATAGTCGAGCTATCGGATAAGTCTGTGGGTAAGGTGATGATGACCACCAAAGAGGTTAAGCAACCTCAGGTTTGGGCCTGTAACCCAGATGGTAGCGAACCTGCCTTACGATTTTTGACCAAGGAAAAAGTGCTAGTCGAAAAAGTATTAAAGCTGGAGGAGCTGTCGGAAGGGGCTATGAAGTCTTTGCAGGCCGATATGGGCATTAGTTTTTATTTCAGTGGTGTACCGAGTTAGCCACAGGCTTAATATCAATGAGTATAACGACTAGTTAATTAATCGGGTTCACTCTATGATGAGATGAGTCGATTTTAACTATAGGTTTATAGCTTGAAGATTAACACAGTGAGTATTGTCGGTTGTGGCTGGTTCGGTCTCCCTTTAGCTAAGCTGCTTGTCAAACAGGGTTACCAAGTCAGTGGTAGTAAGAGAGATAAAGAGGCTGCCAATAAGCTGAAAAAAGAGGGCATCCAGGGCTTTAGCTTAGATCTTGACCATCATAAATTTAATGGACAATGTGTCGAAACGGATAAGCTATTTCAGAACGGTGTCGAGTTAACATCTGAATTAGAGTCTGAATTTAAAGCATCTTTGCATACTCATGCTCTAGTGATCAATATTCCCCCATCTCTTAGAAAGCAACCCAATGGTTATCTTAAACGACTCGTCTACCTTAAATCGTTAATGGCCGACCATGTATACCAGCGAGTCATATTTATCAGTACCTCTGGGGTATATCCTGCTACTGGGCAATCCATGACCGAGGGTGATGCGGTGGCTCATTCGCCATCCAGCAACATTTTACTTCAGGCCGAAAGCCTGTTTTTACAAGATTATCCTACCTGCGTACTGAGATTCTCGGGACTTATGGGTCCAGCTAGACATCCTGGGCGTTTCCTTGCGGGAAAGACCGGCTTACCCGGGGCGGATGCGCCGGTAAATTTAGTACACCTAGATGATTGTATCGGCGCAGTTTCCTGTCTACTGTCTAAGGAGCCGTTATCGCCTATCTATAACTTATGTGCATCGGCTCATCCCGGCCGCTCTGATTTTTATTCCCAAGCAGCCAAGTGCCTGTCATTAGTGGCGCCGACTTTCGGCGAAGAAGTCCAAGTAGCAAAAATCATCGATGGCAGTAAAATCACCAAAGAGTTAGGCTTTAATTACCGCCATAACTCCCCCTTAGACATGTTGGATAAGTGCTAATCGGGTTAGCTGAATGTTTTTGTGATAAACAAGCTACCGGCTATGGTTTCAGCCAATGAATGGTTTTATAAGTAGAATTTTAGCTAGATTTTGTACATAAATTTTATAAAAAGTAGGAGATACAATGGAAGTTATCAAGTGGTCGTTTACAGGCTTTTTTATCCTTATGGCAAGTTTGGTCATCAGTGACGAATCTGTGGCCAAGGACTTTGTCGAAGGCGTGGATTATGTGCAAGTAAAAGGAATACCCGAGGCTAAATCCCCGGTAGTGAGGGAGTTTTTCTCTTATAACTGTTCACACTGCTACCGTCAGGATCCCATTTTCGAAGAGGCGGTGGAGCTTCTAGGTGATAAAATTGATTTTGTGCGTACGCCAGTTGGCGGCGGACGTTCAAGCTGGGTTTTAAGCCAGCAAGCCTATTATCTGGCACAGAAATTTAAAATGACCCGCCAAGTCCATGGCAATATTTTTAAGCGTATCCATGAGAAAGAGGGTCCTTTCACCCGATCCGCACAGCTTAAGGAATTCTTTGTCCAGCAAGGCGCCGATGCAAGTGCAGTAGAACAAGCCATGAACTCGGTGGATGCAAAGTTAGCCATCTCTCACTATGATACTCAAGCTCAATTAGCGGGGATCCGTGGTGTACCTTCATTGTTAGTCAATGGTAAATATCTCATAGTCTCGAAATCCAGAACACCGGAAGAGTTGGCTGACTTGGTTAATTACCTGTCAGCACTCAAAGCAGCTAAAAAGGCTAGCTAGTTTTTATTAAGCGCTTAATAAAGCCCCTATGATGAGCAATCATAGCGGGCTTTTTTATTTTAAGTTAGATTATTTCTAAGTTAGATTATGAAAGTATAATTTTAAGACGTTAGCTATTCTTTTCCTATCTCTCAGGGGTGTCCGCCTGTGGTAACTCATATCTAGATGGAGCTTCATTCCTCAAAACGTAAAGCATGTATGCTAAAGAATATGCCCTCAGATGATTTATAGACCGCTCATAAAAAGATAGAACTGCTAGTGAGAAGAGCTTAAATAGTGTTTCTAACTAGCCATTAGGTAAAGTTAGTTTAAAACCATATTTTCAATAAAATAACGGTCAGTATATAGAATCTATTATTAAAATTAGGTTATTGTATTCAACTAGGGAAACACAGGCTGGGCTTAGTTTATTTTATGTAAAGTTAAGTAAAAAAGTAGGGCCTAGCCTTAAGGGATGAAGACATTTTTGTTACCGGTACTTTTTCCGTGAAGTGTAGGCCTGGTGTTCAAGAAGTTGAACTAAATGAATTTTAAAGCTTAACTTTATTAGCCGTGCAATTCCCAAAGAGCATAATCAATTAGATTCACCAAGCTTGTCATGGTATTTCTGAGCAAATTACTCGCCAGTTGCTGGCTTGATGTTGACGAGGCGTTTAATTAACTCAAGGAGTTTAGATGTTCGAAAATTTTATGAATGACACTGTTGAAGTGTTAAAGACCAATGGCGAAAAATACGAAAACGTGGAAGTGAGCGTTCAATCAGAAATAATCTATATCCAACGGAGTGATGTTTTAATTGAAACTGGCGATTTGATCTTGAGAATAATGATTAATGGTGAGACTGAAACCTATCAAGTTGTTGATCCTGGATTTAATGAAGCTGGTTCACTATTGCCTGCAGGCTATCAAATAAAGCACAGAAAATTAGGATTGCCTGAAGTAGAAAAAGCCATCCAAAAAATCACAGACAAGCTTAATGGGTTAAATTAAAGCGTAAACCATTCAGTAGGAACTCAATCAGTATTCTAAATAACGGCGATGTTAGCGAGCATATAATATCATTGCGCTCTGAGATTAATCGAGTTCTGAATTCTGAGAAAGAAAAATGAGGCTAGTGAGCTTGTTGAAGCAATAGCAAGCCAGTCTACTCATGATAAACCGAGTAAAGTGCTAGTCAGTTCACTTTTATCTTCGTTAGCCCCATGGGAAAGTTCGCTTCAATTGGTTCTGCTATATTAGCGGCCATAACTCTCATCAAATAAGCGTTTGATCAGTTAAGAGTCGAAGGCTCACTAAGGTATAAAAACCTTAGTTAGCGACAGATAACTTAGACTGTGGTAGGGCAGAGCCCGCCAATGGTTTTATCCGTAGCCTTCAGGCAGATGATCTGCTGCCCTCGTTCTGTACATAGGTTTAGAATTGCTCTTCTATAAAGTTAAGCTTATTACTACGACATAAACGCGCGACTTGTTTGCTAAAAGACTTAGGTCCACAAGTATAACAGTCGGGTTTAATATCATACTTGCCCATTTTCGTGCTAATTTCGGACCAGTTGGGTCGCCCCATGGTTAAACTTATGGTTAAATTATCTGATAGGTGATGACACCAATCGGGTAACTGCATTGGCTCAATATCGCAGGTTAAATATAACTGGATATTGCACCTAAGTGTAGACTGTTGCGCCAATGGCTCTATTAGCGGCTTTAACCAAGCTAATAACTGGAGTTCTTTGACCACCCACAAGAGTTGGATCTGTTTATCTTGCTTAGGATGTAACGCGTGTTGGCGTAATACGCCTAAAAAGGGTGTTATACCAATACCTGCTGCCATTAGCCAAGAGTGTTTACTGTGCAGTGTGATCCTTGCCGGGCTGGCAAAGGGTCCTCTTATATCGACATCATTAAATGACTTTACTTGTTTCGCTAATTGTTTGGTCCAATCCCCTAATAAGCGTATTTTTAGTACCAGTTGCTGCTCTTTTGGACGCGGCCCAGTTAATGAAAAAGGATGCCATTCATGTTTATTAATACTAGGAATGCGGATCTGTACATAATATCCGGCATTAATGACAAAGCCCTCAGGCCGTTCAATGGTTAAGCGGATAACATCCTTGGCTAAGGGGGTCATGACGGCCTGACAGTTTCGATAGATATTGCGATAACGACACAAATAAACTTCTAATACTATTAGCACCAACATGGGGACTAACCAAGCACTGTTAAGTGGTAAGTGTAGTAAGACTAGCATCACCATTAAGTAGGCTAAACGGTGAACTTTTTGGAAGTGTTGGTATAGCCTTTTACGCACCACACGTAGGGCCATTACCCAAATCAATAGGGTGATAACAAACATTAACAAGCCGCTGATATTAATCCGAAATTGCTTGGAGGTGAGACCCGAGTTGGTCCACTCTAGTACTTCTCCATATTGAGTTAAGCTCAGTTCCGGTACCGCCCAGGTTTGTGATGACCCCTTGCTGTGACAGGAAGTGCAGTCTTCTTTTAAAAAGGGTTTTATCTCGGATAAGTAAGCTTCATGGCTGGCACCCTGTGTTATCCAATCGGCCACCAGAATTATCGATTCATCTTCACTAACAAATTCATACATAGTGGTTTGCATGCTACGCACCAAATCACTTTCCTTGGCCAGTAAGGTATCGGTAAAATCGGTAGCCAAACTGTCGTAGTAAAACAGGTATTGGCTGGCGTGAATGCTAACCAGCAACATGAATACATGGGCCAGGTAATGGTGCAATTTACGATTTTTATTCAGAGGCAAATATTTGGCGATGGGTTTAGAACGAATAAAAGTAATGCTATTGCGCATGACGGGTAGAGATAAAACTGCCAGTAAAACGAAAATGGCGTAACTTGTGGCTCGGGCAAAACGCAGGTATTGATTGGTGGTTTCGTTTGACTCGTAACTGTAGCCCAAATAAAACTGATAGCTCATGCAAGCCAGCAAACTTACTAGTGCAAGCATAGCTAACCAGAATTTTAAGCTAGTCACAAAGTATAAAGCATGTAGAGCTGCTTTTAAAAAACTGAGTTTATCGCTTGTTGGAGCGGGATTTACCCCTGTATTAAACATGCTTCTATTCCACTGCGGTTAGAAAATAAACAGCGCCCCTGCAGGCGCTTAAAGCGGCTTATATTATTTAAACTTCAGCTTGATTGCTTTTTTGTGGAACAGGTGATTGATTTGGCTGTTATCAAATACCGTTAAGCCAAAAGCATAACTTTCAGATAAATCAGTAAACTGTACATCTTGAAGGTTACTTTTCTCACCTGTTGTGACCAGTAAACGTTTGATTTCTAGTGTCCAGTAACCGTCCTTCCATTCACCTCGAGCTGTAATATCGGCGCGAGAGCCCGTGTAAGCCTTAGCCACAACACCACCTATGACATCACCAGGTTTAAAGGTATCGACAAATTTGGTTTTCATTGAATCGAGTACCCAGAATTTATGCTCATCACTGGCCATTTTATTCATGTAAGCTGGCGCAGTTTTATCGGCATTATGGTTATTTTTATAACCTCCACCCGTGTTGGTATCGCCGTGACGACCCCATGACTTACTTTCACTACGATCAGAGTTTATATATTGGTCATCCATATTAAATATCACATTGGTACGTGCACTTTTCCAATGCCACATATCAAGTGTTTCACCTGGCTTAGTGTAATGACGTCCCGCAGAGGTATCTTTAACGCCGTCTAGCAAGCCATCTTCCGGAAGGTGGCAAGATTTAGTACAGCCTTTTTTAGCGAATCCCTTTTGGTTTATATCCCAAATGAGTGCCACTTTATCTTCGTAATAAGTATTGTCATGGCCTGTCTGATCTTTTTTAATCATCTTTTTCCAGCTGCCATCTTCTTGTTTTACCCAAGGAAAACGCGCTAGACTTTTTGTTGGATCGGCATAACTTAGTAGGAAGTAAACATGCTTAGCATCATAAACCGAACGCATTTCAACTAAGGTTTCTTTGATTCCGTTGTAACCATTGTTTGGTTTGTAAGGTGTTTCGTTGACCTTAACATTTAATACCTTGGCACTATCCCAAACAGATTCTTGCAGGCCATCAATGTTAACCGACTCTGTTATTGCTTTAGATTCTAATATCATAGCCGCGGCGCTGACATTGCTAGCACATATGCTAAGTCCTATTGCATTTATCAATGCTAAGGTTTTTATCATTTTACTTATTATTCCCTTGGTTAATTCAAAAAATCAGATCGTAATGATAATGAGTTATATTATCAATATGGCAAAGGAGGTACTCTTTAAATATTTGTTAATTAATTGGTTCTATTCTTGGGTTGTTAAAATGCAGGGGAGGTAGGTAATAGTTCTTATATACAATAAGATAGGTATGGGGATTAATCGGTGGAATAGCCATTTATAATGAATAAAAGTAATTGAAACAAAATGGCAACCTGCTGGCTTGTCATGCTTGCTGGTGTTTATGACAGTGATTAATCTTAATTATCCAGTCGGTATAGAGGCTATTTTTTCGAACTCGCTGGCCAGCTCAAAAAGTAGGTTAATTAATCTAGTGACTTTTTGTATGGCAAAAAGTTATTTTAGCCTAGCTATCGAGTTTTGTTCATAAAAACCATCTTGATAGAAGATAGTTATATTAGGTAGCTGGTATTAAATGACGATAAATTAGCGTCGATTAATTATGAATTTGTGCTGTTAAAGGCATATCTAATATTTACAGACAAAAAAGGGGACACGATCAGCGTCCCCTTTTATGTGTTAGACAATATTGACTAGGTCAGTAGAGATATCACTTACGCTGGCATACCTGCAACAAAAACAGCTTGGGTGTCTAGCTCTTCAAGTTGGTGAAGATCGTCTTGCATCCAGTCGAAGACAAGAAGGGGGGGAATCGGCAAATTTCCGCTTTCAAGGGAGCCAATGCGATCATCTAGCATGTACTGCTTGGCAGATACAGAAGTGATGACGCCTAGGCCTTCCTCTCGGGTGATAGCCTCTTCGCCAAGTACCATATCGCCTTCTTTGTTGAGGCGAGTCATCAAGATAAACGATGATGGCATTTATATATGTTGTCAGTATTTTCAAGTTACTGATAGTTGGTTATTTATTCTGATAACAGACTTGTTATAAATGGGGTTAACAAGTACAGCCTCGATTTCATCTTCCCCTATTATATTGCCTTTGCCGATATTACTGACTTTGAGTATGACATTAACTCGTTTGATAGGGTTTACGGGTAAGATGTTCATAGATTGTTTATTATTGGCTGGGTATATTAGTTGATTAGTAATGGGTGTATTTCACTTTGATTAGACGCGCCTTATATTCGCCTCATTACAGGGCTTAATCTAAAAGTGTGGTGAGTAGTGAGACTGGTTATCTAGCCCACATAGTTTTAGAGCTGGTTCTCTTCGGTCCAATCTTTAAGTTTCTCTAATATCTCTAATGCGGTACGACCAAAATCTGTGATCTCATAAGTGACCGCAATCGGTCGAGTACAGATCACTTCTCTGGTCACTAGCCCTTGTTTTTCTAATTCTTTAAGTCGCTGATCGACCATTTTCTTACTCGCACCCCCTAACATTCGAGACAGTTCATTAAAACGCACTGGCCCATCTTTCACGTGCCACAGAATTGAAGCCTTCCACTTTCCGCCTAATATTCGCATACCTCGTTCAATCAGGCAGGGCTGTTCGCAACTTTCTAGATTTATTTTTTTAATCTTGTTGTTTGTTTTTAAAGTATTTTCCATGTTTATCCCAATCTAGCTAGCCTGGTTACTAAAAGTATACTGGTTGCTTTAATTCTCCACTCTAGCAAAATGTAGTACAAGAACCAATGATAAATTGTTATGCATTAGCCCAAGGTAATGCATCTTTAAGGAAGCCAATTGATGTCAATGCTCATCTCTTACGATCCAATTAATCGAATAGCACTGGGTGAAGTGCCGATAACTACCGCCGAACAAATTCCCTCTGTGGTTAAACACGCGAAGAATGCCCAAAAGGCATGGGCTGCCTTGTCCCTAAATGAGCGTCAACAGAAAGTGACCTTGGCATATGAACATCTAGTTAAAGCTCAAGAGGCACTTACACTTTTGATCAGTAAAGAGATGGGAAAAGACTATCGCAGAGCCAGTTATGAGGTCGGTGGCACTATTCAAAATAGCGATTACTTTTGCCAAGAGATAGCCCACGCACTTGCACCTGAGCCCCAGGGACATGGGGCTCAGGTGCAATATCGCCCCTTAGGTGTCGTCGCGGTTATTTCTCCTTGGAATTATCCGCTGGCAATGGCAAATAATTTGCTGCTTCCGGCATTAATGGCTGGTAACAGTGTGGTGTTGAAACCGTCAGAAGAAACCCCCTTGGTGGCGGATCTTTTTGTAAAAACACTCAATGAGATCTTACCTGAAGGAGTGTTACAAGTTGCCCATGGCGACGCCGTTACCGGCAAAGCGCTAGTCAATGCCGATATCAATATGGTGGCATTTACTGGTTCGCTCGCAGCTGGAAAACACATAATGGCCAGCGCCGCGTCATCACTAAAACGCTTAGTCATGGAGCTAGGAGGTAACGATCCTATGATTGTTATGGCTAGCGCAGATATTGATGAAGCGGTGCAGTTTGCGGTAGCCAGTTCGTTTGAAAATGCAGGCCAGATGTGCACTTCAACTGAGCGGGTATATGTCGATACACGCATTGCAGATGAGTTTGAGCAGAAGGTAGTCGCACTTGCCAGACGTTATCGAGTCGGCGCGTGGGATCAAAATAACGTCAATATAGGTCCGATTGTGAACCAGAAACAGCATCAAGCTGTCATTTCTCAGCTTAAAGATGCAGAGGCAAAAGGCGCTAGATTCCTGTTAGGCGCAGCCGACTATGAGCCGCCTTTTATACAGCCTACTGTTGTTGCAGATATCACACCTGACATGTGCTTAGAGCGTGACGAAACCTTTGGCCCGATAGTCGCGATTAGCCGTTATAAGCATATATCAGAGGCGGTTGAGCGTGCGAATGCTAGCCCCTACGGCTTAGGTGCGGCGGTATTTGGTGGTGCAGGAGCGGCCGCCGTTGCCGAACAAATGGAAGCGGGCATGGTGGGAGTTAACCAAGGTGCAGGTGGGGCAGGGCCTTGGGTCGGTGCCAAGCAAAGTGGTTTTGGCTTTCACGGCACTAGCGCAGGTCATCGACAATTTGCTCAGGTACGCGTCATCAGTAAGTAAGGCCACTCATTAATTCAAGTGGACCGCCATCAGGCATTCACTTGAGCTAAAGCACTATCCATAAGCCATAGGCCATAAGAGATAAATATGAATCAAGATAACGATACAAACGCTAATTTTTTTGTTGCAGCGTTAGAGCCGGGAGCCGAGCACCCATCATTACCAGCCTGGGGGAACCAAGATCAAAATCCTGCAAATTTGAGTCATGATTTCGATATTAGCCAGGTTGAGCGCCGCGAACTAGCGAACGTACCCGGTGCATTTCAGCTATTTAATGTCTTGTCTAAAGTGGAATGCCAAAGACTAATAAATATCAGTGAGCAACTTGGATATCTTCCCGATGCTGCTGTGTCCTTGCCTCGCAGCGTACGCCATAACGATAGCCTAACTTGGATCGTAGACGAGCAAACAGATGGCACTATTTGGCAGCGTATTGAACATTTAATGCATGATAAACAGGGCATTTTCGGCGGCAGCAAAGCCCTAGGCATTAACGCTCGTTTTCGTTTTTATCGTTATAGCCAAGATGACTTTTTTAAACCACACTCAGACGGTTCTTGGCCTGGTAGCCGGATCATAGATAATGAGCTTGTTGCTAATGCTTTCCCCGACCGATTTAGCCAAATGACCTTGTTAATCTTGCTCAGTGAAGACTTTGAGGGCGGTGCTACTCGTTTTCTAGTCAATGCTAGAGATACGAGTCAACCTGCCAAAGCAGGTGATCCCGTTACCAATATCGACGTTCGAACTCCAGCGGGTAGCATATTGTGTTTTCCTCATGGTATGCATCCATTGCACTGTATACATAGCTCAGTGGCGATTACTCAAGGGGTTAAATACATCATCCGCAGTGATGTATTGTTTGAGGTGTAAGCCAGTATCGGCGTGACTTTATGGAAATCAATATAGACTGGCATAGTCATAGTTAATGGCACTTCTACTTTGAACAAGGGCAGGCTATCGAACGGAGAATAATTATGGATGTCTTGGTTATATCATAAGGAATATTTGAGTATCGTTTGGCGTAATAAGTGGGTTTAGTTGCAAATAAAAGTTGATACAGCGATGAATTTATCTGGCTGTAGTCGGTGCAGGCCATCTAACGGAGAATAATTTCGGTGTATTATACTGTGCGGAGCCGCATGCAGGGTGGTGTGGGGGCTGGAAGCTAGATACCTCCGGCTACCCGATTAGTTTTTGGTTAACAATTCAACAAGCTTAGTTTTTTGTTTAGATGCCTCAAACCAAAAGCCACCCGACACTATAATTATGCCAGAAAACAGCATAATGAATGGTATTAACAAGGGAAATGAAAAGTTATCTAAATGAGATAAAACAGCTACACATCCAATACCAACACCGCAAAACCAAACAAACATGAAGCACAAGACTAATGCGTGTAGCCTCATAGTAACAATAATATGTGAACCATTAATTGAAGGCTTAACTTTGCCTTCTATTAATGGAAGAAATGAATTTCTATAATATATGTTTTTACTTATTAAGAATCCGTTTTTTGTTACTGAACCATTATATTCTCTAGCGCTTACTAAACTAAAAAGGTTTCTAGGCCCGATATTCTCAGAGATTATTAAAAGCACCTTTCCCGGTGAATTAAGTGTGTCAATTTTAAATTTATCGTAAGGAATTAATTTCATACTTTGCGACCCAAACTCTACTTTCTTTAAGTATTCCTTCATTGATTTGATCAGCTGTACTGTAATCTTCATGATACCAACCATACATATGGTGAATACCTAGATTATCACCTACATATTCTAGCGTTTTACCGTAGTAATCATAGCTGTCGATATCATCGAGTAATTTTCTGAACTGCTCGTAGGGAATTACAGTGCCTGATGCAATCAACTCTACATGATGCTCAACGAGGCTTCGAACCGCGTCTTCTAAATTTGGAACGACTTTGCCTATCTCCTTTAGGTATTTTTCAAATAGCTCTGAAATATCTCCCCAACCTTTTGGATCACAATCCAATATTTCAAGGAAGACATCCGACCAGACACCATTATCGAGTTGAGCATTTACATACTCGAGTATGTCATTTGTATGCAGCAATCCTGCAGCGTATTTAATTGCTAAGAATTCTACTTCTGTATTCATGATTGGTAACACTAACGCTTTAGCTAAAAGGCGTGCGTCTAGCACGTCCAGTGGAGGCCGTCTTTTTGGCCGGAACGCATTTAAGCGTATTGTTATGAGTTGCTATCACGGACTAGCCGGTTCCCAATTGCAGGAATGAGAAGCGAGAATAGCGCAATTAAGAAACCTAATGCCATTCCCCAAGAACCAGCAGGGTGAAAGACACCATAACTTAAAAGTACAACCCAACAAGATATAAGTAATACAAACACCAATCCTGATGTTAATACGCGCACCTTCTTCGAGCCACTACCTTTCAATGTCCATACAATCAAAATCAACATAGATAATATTGTCGATAGAAATAAGGGAATGCCAGCGCTCATTTTATTCCTTTAGACTCATAACGCCCCAATAAGGGGCTAAAATTGTTGGCTAAAATGTACGAGGAACGAGTGCTAGCCAACTGTTTAGCGTCCGTTTGAGTAACTTGTTGAACGAAGCCGCTATGCGGCAGAAAGATAAAACCATCTCTATCCTCTCATCCTAAATACTTACTAGTGCAGGCCTTGTTAGGCCATTAATACTAGGAGTATTGTCATGAACACATCCGAACAACAACGCTTTGATTTTCTTTATGAACAACATCTTACCAACTTAACCCTGCAAGGCAAGCGACCCGCAACCATCGACGCATACAGTCGTGCTGTAAGGCGCATTGCAGCATTCTTTGACTGCTGTCCCGATAATCTCACAACCGATGATTTGAAGCGCTATTTTGCTTCTTTAATCGATTCACACTCCTGGAGCACCGTGAAGTTAGACCGTAATGGCTTACAGTTTTTTTATCGTTACGTGCTTAACCACAGTTGGGAGTGGCTCAACATCGTCAAACCGCCCCAAGTGAAGCGCTTGCCCGATATTCTGACTCCAGCAGAAGTCGCTATCGTGATTAGTCTCACCCGCCAACTGCGTTATCAAGTCTGCTTTTTGACCCTTTACAGTATGGGATTACGGCTCGGGGAGGCGGTGTCTTTGCGTGTCGGCGATATCGATTCACAAATGATGCAAGTCCATATTCGAGGCGAACAACCAAGACACCCAAGATTGTCTGATTAAGATCCCTTGACTAAACTTAAGTCAGAGTTGTTGAGGAGGGATTGTTATGCCTACACCAAGAAAAGCGTTAGTCAGTTTAGAGGATACGCTATTCTATCATTGCATATCTCGTTGTGTTAGAAAGGCTTTTTTGTGTGGAATTGATCATTATACTGGTCAATCCTATGAGCATAGACGCGCTTGGGTTGAAAGTCGACTACTGGAGTTGGCATCTGTGTTTGCCATTGATATCTGTGCTTACGTTGTGATGAGTAATCATTTACATCTGGTGTTACGTATTGATGTGGAGTTAGCTAAGCATTGGTCAGATATAGAAGTGGTCACTCAATGGCAAAAGCTGTTTAAAGGCGATAGCCTTAATCACGACTTTGTTAAAGGTGAAGCACTTGAATCCTATCAACAAAACATTATCAATAAACGAGTAAAAGAGTACCGCTTAAGGCTGATGGATATCTCTTGGTTTATGCGGGCACTCAACGAACCTATCGCTCGTAGAGCTAATGCAGAGGACAAGTGTAAAGGCCGTTTCTGGGAGGGAAGGTTTAAGTCCCAGGCTCTGCTTGATGAAGCTGCAGTACTTGCCTGTATGGCTTATGTAGATTTGAACCCTATCCGCGCCAAGATGGCTAAAACACCGGAAACCTCAGACTTCACTAGTATTCAAAAACGCATCCACGCTGCCATGAAAGGCGAGCAGCCAACATCACTGCTGCCATTTATGGGTAATGAGAGTAAAGGCATGCCCAAAGGGCTCATGTTCAGTGTTAAAGATTATCTGCTACTTGTTGATGATACTGGACGAATAGTCAGCGCCGACAAGCGAGGCTCTATGAGCCAAGAATCGGCTAATATTTTAAATAGACTGAATATTCCACAAGAAAACTGGATAAAACTGACCACAGAGTTTACCAAAATTTTCAAAGGGCCAGTGGGCAACACTCAAGAGTTAACAGCGTATTGTGAACATCTTGAGCGCAAGCGCCGGCAAGGTGCTGCCAACTGTCATCGATGGCTAGATAGCGCTTAATCAAGACCCAAATACCCAATTTAAAGTCATCTTTTCATACATAACCAAACCCTTGTTTGGGATTTTTGATGTTTTATTTTCAAAGGGGTAGTCAAAATTTCACTCATGATGGAGTATTTGAGTATCGTTTGGCGTAATAAGTGGGTTTAGTTGCATATTAAAGTTGATGCAGCTTTGAATTTATCTGGCCGTAGTAGGTACAGGCCATCTAACGGAGAATAATTTCGGTGTCTTGATTATATCTTTCTTGGTTATATTCTTGCTAAGCTATTTCAACGATTACTCGTGGATACCACGGGTATGACTCGCTTTGCTCCTGAAGTGGCAGATTTTTAAGCATTCCACGCGTAGAGCCTAAATTTCTGTAAACACTAACACAGGGGGTAGCAGCCCCATAACTTAAAAGGGTAGAAAAATGAAGAGGTTTTTACAATCTGAATGGCTTATTTTCTGGATTATGGGTGCGTTTTTCGTCGGATTCATGACCATTTATTTTCTTTTTTTAAGGTAACAAATGAGCGCATCGGAAGACGCTGGGCTGAAAAGCCTAGCGGTAGCAATCGAACTGACAGGAATAATTTTGGGTGTCTTGGTTATAGGTTATTGGGTGTCTTGGTTATAGGTTATATTGTTTTCTAGTCAATGGCAGGGATATGAGTCAACCTGCCAAAGCAGGTGATCCCGTTACCAATATCGACGTTCGAACTCCAGCGGGTAGCATATTGTGTTTTCCTCATGGTATGCATCCATTGCACTGTATACATAGCTCAGTGGCGATTACTCAAGGGGTTAAATACATCATCCGCAGTGATGTATTGTTTGAGGTGTAAGCCAGTATCGGCGTGACTTTATGGAAATCAATATAGACTGGCATAGTCATAGTTAATGGCACTTCTACTTTGAACAAGGGCAGGCCATCTAACGGAGAATAATTATGGATGTCTTGGTTATATGGATGTCTTGGTTATATATCTAATCGGGGAATAATAATGGATGTCTTGGTTATACTAGTCAATGCTAGAGATACGAGTCAACCTGCCAAAGCAGGTGATCCCGTTACTAATATCGACGTTCGAACTCCAGCGGGTAGCATATTGTGTTTTCCTCATGGTATGCATCCATTGCACTGTATACATAGCTCAGTGGCGATTACTCAAGGGGTTAAATACATCATCCGCAGTGATGTATTGTTTGAGGTGTAAGCCAGTATCGGCGTGACTTTATGGAAATCAATATAGACTGGCATAGTCATAGTTAATGGCACTTCTACTTTGAACAAGGGCAGGCCATCTAACGGAGAATAATTATGGATGTCTTGGTTATATGGATGTCTTGGTTATATATCTAATCGGGGAATAATAATGGATGTCTTGGTTATATATCTATAATGGATGTCTTGGTTATATTTTTTATTATTTCTTGGTTTTACACAGATAAAAGGGACGCGATAAGCGTCCCTTTTATGTTTTAATCGATATCGACTAGGTTAGCTGCGATATCACTTAGGCCGGTAGACCGCCAACAAAAACAGCATGGGCGTCTAGTTCTTCAAGTAGGCGAAGATCGTCTTCCATCCAGTCGAAGTCGAGAACGGTGAAATCGGCGAGTTTACCGACTTCTAGTGAACCAATACGGTCATCCAACAAGTGTTGCTTGGCCGATACAGAAGTGATGGCGCGTAGGCCTTCCTCCCGGGTAATAGCCTCTTCGCCAAGTACCACATCGCCTTCTTTATTGAGGCGAGTCATCAAGATGAATGTGGCTAAAATAGGGTTAGTCGGCATTAGCGGGATATCGCTGTTGGTGCTGACCATCATACCGTGATCGATTGCCGTGCGGGCACGCTGCATCATTGGGTAGCAGCTATCAGGTAGGATATCTTCCTTCTTCCACGAGGTGTAGAAGTGGTAGCTATAGTAAGGGGTGACTGAGGCGCAAGGTTTAACAGCACCTTTGTCGATACGCTCATAAAAATCGTTGTCGGTGAGACCTAGATGCTGGATAAACATCTGACCATCACGACCAGGCTTAATTTCCTGCATTGCGAACATGTTGTCGAGCATCATAGAGTGGGCGAGGTTACCTTGGGTGTGAACACAGATGTTGTAGTCTTTGTTCCAGTAACGCTGCATATCGGCACGCATAGTATCGGCATTACAGTCTTCAAAATCGTACAATAGACCAGTACTACGACCGTCTTTGAATGGTTCTTTCAGCATGATTTCGTAATCCGAAACGGCGCCGTCGGCGAAGAATTTGATAGCTCGAAGCGGGATGACCATAGGGTTGTTTTGGTTGCTGCGGTAATGCTCATCGACGAAGGCAAAGGCCTTGTCATGATCGCAGTCGTTGAACGTATAGGCGCTCTGGAAGTTCATCATATAGGCCTTACGACAGCGTGGCATACCTGGAATACTATCTGCGGCGTTGAGGATGGCCAGCTCGGTCTCTAGACCGGTGAAGCCTATACCCATGTCCATCGCCGTGGTAACACCTTTACGGCGGCCCATTGTCAATACGTCGTTTAGCCCTTTAAAAAGACTCTCTTGAGTTGCAATGATAGGGAACATCTGTGTCTTACAGATGTACATCATCGCCTGTTCGATGAGAATTCCGGTCGATTGGTCCTTGTCATCGACTAGCTTACCGAACATTTTGTCGTCAAGTTCGTTAACCTTAAACTTTTCAACACAGGCGCTGTTCATAGTGACCTTGTGTATAGATCCACCCCAGATGCACAAGGGTTGGCTAGGGCAGATAGCGTCGAGCATAGCCATGGTGACTTCGCCGTGCAGTGGCTCGTAGTGGCCCCAGACAACGAGTAGTTCGCGGTCGGCTTCTTGGGCGATGATCTCTATTAATTTGTTGCGATAAGTCTCAGGATCGCGCACGCCTGGATAGACCTTGCCGCCCACGGTCCATTCGGTGAAGCTTAGTGGTACAACACCGCCCAGCATAGCTGCGGTTGAAACGAAATGTAGGTGAGGTTCGATAAAGCCTGGATAGATGTACTGCTCAGCAAAATCTGTGTTGACTGTGGCAGCAGGGAATTGGGTTGAAAGCTGCTCGAAGTTGCCAACGGCTAGAATCTTGTCGTCTTCGATGACTATGGCATTGTGAACTATGAACTGTTCGTCGACGGCATAGACTTTTTTAGCTGTAAATAAAGTTTGCATGATGTACCTCTGTTCAAAGAGACTCTTGATTCAATAGTCTCTGAAATATGGATAAGTAGTGACAAAATTTTTACGGAAAGAGGTGCGGACGTTAATAAGCAAATTGTCGCCCGCGGAGCCCAGTTTTAAATGAGAGGTCGAAGTTGTTCGAAACTTTGGCGCTAACCTATGATCCTATTTCGTCTTGCTTCTTAGTCTCAGTCTTGTTGATCATCAAGGCCCGCTCAGGGAGCAAATAAATATGCCCTTCCCGTAGCGTCTTGTACCTATAAATAGGTATGCTTGAGACTAAAGTACTACGCATGATGCCAATAAACATAGACGGGCATCACGAAATAAAGGAAATAAACAATAAAGTGGTCGTAGTGAATTGCTGTTCAAAGGGGAGGGAAGAATACTAAACTTTCTAGTCAGTGCTCTTATCCATAGCGAATCTGAGTCACTAAAGTTGAGAATTCAGTTAACAAGCAGACTGCCAATAATTTTGGTTAGGTATCTCATTTGAGCCGGTGTGCTACTCATTGATTTAAGTATTCTCAATCAAAAACTCTCCTACCTTAGTCTAAGGTTTAGCCTTGAAATGAGCCCTGGTTTACGTGCGCGTAAACTTTTATCTATTTGTTTACTAAGTGTTTTAACATTTGTCGCTTACTTAGTTGCCGTTAGCGTTAGACTAAGGTCGCGATTGTTGTTGTGCTCTGCCTTGATAGATTAACTGTGACTTTACATAAGAAATCAGCACAGGGGAGTCGCTATGAGTTTTGAAAGCAAAGACAAGGCAGAGGGATATTGGCGCGAGAATTTACGCCTAGTACTCAAATTATTAGCTATATGGGCTGCAGTATCTTTTGGATGCGGCATTTTACTGGTGGATGTACTAAATGAAATTCATTTCATGGGATTCAAGTTGGGATTCTGGTTTGCACAACAAGGTGCCATGTATGTGTTCGTGGCGTTGATTTTTGTCTATGTGGCGAAAGCCAATGCATTAGATAAAAAATACAATGTTCACGAAGACTAATACTGGATCGAGATAACCGGACCAAGATAAGGAGCCATGAGATGGACGTACAAACGTTAACTTATTTGATTGTGGGCACAACATTCGCCCTTTATATCGGAATTGCGATCTGGGCGAGAGCTGGTTCGACAAAAGAATTTTATGTTGCAGGGGGCGGGGTTCACCCTGTCATGAACGGCATGGCAACGGCGGCAGATTGGATGTCGGCAGCCTCATTTATTTCGCTTGCGGGTATTGTGTCATTTACTGGTTATGACGGCTCAGTGTATCTGATGGGCTGGACCGGTGGTTATGTGCTGCTGGCATTGTGTATGGCCCCTTACCTGAGAAAGTTCGGTAAGTTTACCGTGCCTGACTTTATCGGTGACCGTTATTACTCACAAACTGCACGTACCGTGGCGGTTGTGTGTGCCATCTTCATCTGTTTCACCTATATAGCGGGTCAAATGCGCGGTGTGGGCGTGGTGTTCTCCCGCTTTTTAGAGGTGGAAGTTGAAACCGGCGTCTACATAGGCATGGCCGTGGTCTTCTTCTACGCCGTACTCGGTGGTATGAAAGGCATAACCTACACCCAAGTTGCGCAATATTGCGTACTTATCTTCGCCTTTATGGTGCCGGCTATCTTCATCTCTGTGATGATGACAGGTCATATTATTCCTCAAATTGGTTTCGGATCTGAGCTTATAGACGCCGCGGGTAATGGCACTGGGGTGTATCTGTTAGATAAACTCGATGGATTGTCCACAGAACTCGGATTTGGGCAATATACCGAAGGCTCTAAGAGCATGATTGATGTGTTCTTTATTACTGGCGCTCTGATGTTTGGTACTGCGGGTCTGCCCCATGTGATAGTGCGCTTCTTTACCGTACCTAGAGTGAAAGATGCACGGGTATCTGCGGGTTGGGCGCTGGTTTTTATCGCCATTATGTACACTACTATTCCTGCTCTGGCGGCGTTCTCTCGTGTGAACATGATTGAAACCATTAACGGTCCTGAGTCTAGCGGTGTTGCCTATGAAACGGCTCCCGAGTGGATTAAGAACTGGGAAAAGACAGGTCTCATTACCTGGGATGATAAGAACCAAGATGGTAAAATATATTATGCCAAGGGTGCTGAAAATGAGATGAAGATTGACCGTGACATCATGGTTCTGGCGACACCTGAAATTGCTAACTTACCCGCTTGGGTTATCGCCCTTGTGGCTGCGGGTGGCTTAGCGGCTGCACTCTCGACATCAGCGGGTCTCTTGTTGGTTATCTCCACATCGGTTTCCCATGATTTACTCAAGAAGAACCTGATGCCGCATATCTCAGATAAGAAGGAGTTGATGTTTGCCCGTATTGCGGCGGCGCTGGGTATTGTGATGGCGGGTTACTTCGGCATTAATCCACCTGGTTTTGTCGCAGCAGTAGTGGCCATCGCCTTTGGACTGGCGGCATCGTCACTCTTCCCTGCAATCATCATGGGTATCTTCTCTAAGACCATGAATAAAGAAGGTGCAATCACAGGTATGGTTGTGGGTCTGTTATTTACCGCTGGCTATATCGCCTTCTTCAAGTTTATGAATCCTGAGATGAACAATGCAGAGCATTGGTTCCTGGGTATATCTCCTGAAGGTATAGGTATGCTAGGTATGATGATTAACTTCGCCGTGGCCTTCGCCGTCAGCAAGGTAACAAGAGAAGTACCAGCAGAGGTGGTCAGTATGGTTGAGTCTATCCGTTTCCCTAAGGGGGCAGGTGAGGCGCAAGATCACTAGTAAGGTGTTAATATAATTCTGGTTTTCACATCAATAAAGAAGAGCGCTTAGGCGCTCTTTTTTATTGCTACCCCAAGTTTAAATCATAGAGACTCGACTACACTTAGCAAAAACTAAACTTTGATCGGCCACTCAATTTTGAGTTGTGGTGCTCTACAGCACCTATATCTGGTGCTATTATGCGAACCGCCTTACTTAAGCTATTGCTTATGTTGGGTTATTGCTTTCCTAAGGTTACGGCCTGGAAGCTAATAAGCAAATGCTATGTAAATAGACAAGTCGTCAAATAGTGAGTAAGGATATTGCCAACAATAGTGGCATCGTTATTCTTACTCAAATCAGAAGTTACCCAAACGTAAGGGAAGACACTTATGTATAAAAGTATTTTGGCATTAGCCTTAGTTATGGTCATATCCGGCTGTAACAATCAGGAAGATGCATCTCCAAAAGCCACTCAGCAGGCGGCCACTGAGCAGCAAACTGCTGTCACATTACCTTATGAGCTACATCAGACCATCTTCTTCGGCGGTGATATACTGACCATGAATGGTGATAAGCCTGAGTACGCCGAGGCCGTGGTTGAGCGCGAAGGAAAAATTATTTTCGTCGGCACTAAAGCCGAGGCCTTCAAGCGTTTCGAAGGCAAGGCTGAGCTTCACGATCTTAAGGGTAATACCTTGATGCCAGGCTTCGTCGAACCTCATCTTCATCCTTCAATTGCGGCAATTATGTTACCCAATGAAGTCATAGCGCCCCATGACTGGGTGCTTCCAGATGGTGTGAAAAAAGGTGTTAAGACTCCAGAGGCGTATATTAAGCGTCTTGGTCAGTCTATCAAAGACAATGCTAAGGCCGACAAGATGTATTTTGTCTGGGGTTATCATCAGTTATGGCATGGAGAGTTGAATCGCGACATACTTAATAAGCTATCTCCCGATAAGCCAGTTGCGGTTATTCATCGTTCATTCCATGAGATCTTCCTCAATGACAAAGCCATTGAGATGTTCGGCATCAAGGAATCAGATTTTAAGGGCAATCCTCAGGTTAATTGGAAAGAAGGTCACTTCTATGAGGGCGGTTGGTTAGCCTTAGTGCCTAAAATCAGTAGTTTCTTGCTTGCTCCCGAGTCCTATAAATTAGGCTTGGCGAAAATGACTCAACTTATTCAGAAGAATGGTATCACTACCATAGCCGAGCCAGGATTTCCAAGTTCAGACTTCAAGATGGAGTATGGGCTACTGAAGAATGAAATGGACAAGAAGCCTCCCTATGATGTTTATCTGATCCCTAATGGTACTCAGATATTTCTGATGGCTGGTAACGATAATAAGAAGGCGATGGAGGTGATGGAAACTCTGCCCGCTAACTACAATACTGAGAATATTGAGTTCCTACCTAAGCAGGTAAAATTGTATGCCGATGGTGCAATATACTCACTGTTAATGCAGATGGAAGATGGTTATCCTGATGGCCATACTGGTGAGTGGATGACGCCGCTTGATCTGCTTAAAGAGCAGTTGAGCATGTATTGGAATAACGATTATAAAATTCATGTACATGCTAATGGTGATTTAGGCATTCAGCAGGTAATGGACTTTAACGAGCTTGATCAGAAGGCATATCCGAGAAAGGATCACCGCTTCACTTTACATCACATGGGCTACTTTACCGATGAACAAGCCGATGAGATGAAGAGATTGGGCATGGAAGCTTCGGTTAACCCATTCTATTTATGGGCATTAGCGGATAAGTATGCCGAGAATGGACTCGGAGCCGAGCGTGCCAATTCTTTGGTTTCGGTGAAGAAGTTAGTTGACAGAGATATTCCTGTATCTTTCCACTCTGATTTTGCCATGGCTCCAGTTGAACCTCTGACATTAGCCTGGACTGCGGTAAACCGAGTGACAGCTGAAAATCGCAAGGTATCTCAAGATCAACGTATCGATGCATATACTGCGATGAAGGCGATCACCATCACTGCGGCGAGAACACTAAACCTAGAGACCAAGATTGGATCAATCAAAGAAGGTAAGGCTGCTAACTTTACTGTATTAAAATCTAATCCGCTTAAAATTGATACTATGAAGATCAAAGATATCGTTATCTTAGGTACGGTTTTCCACGGTAAAATTCACGTCAACAAGTCTGCTAATCTAAAGCGTTAGTCGGACTAATATTTAGTACTTTTTCTAAAAATACTAAATAGTGATAAAAAGAGTGAAATCGGTTGCGGTTTCACTCTTTTTTCTTTTTACTCTTCAGTAAATAACCCCGTCTTATTGCTTCATTTATCCCTAGTCATGTGATTGTTTCAGGTTTTAAAATCCCCGCGACTTCAGGCAGTGCCTGATATTAAGGCATATACTTACCACATTGCTCATAGCACTGCTGCCGTTTATAGCTGAAAGTAAAATGCTACAAGTCAGCAAGATTTGGTGGTCTGGTATGTTTGTCCTATTTTTGTTTACTCCCTCTCTTACTAACAGGCATTGCGCTAATGGCCTAGTATGCCTCTGCTTACTGCTTATCAGCCTCACATCTGGCGTGATGGCAGAGACGCTAACCCGAGGTCCCTACCTTCAGCTAGGGACTGAACACACAATGACGGTCAAGTGGAGGACAGATATTCTTGGGCCATCGGTTGTCAAATTCGGCACCGAACTCAGTAATTTAGCCGGTAATGCTACAGGTCTAGATGAAACCGATCACAGTGTCACCTTAAGTGGCCTAGCGCCCAATACTCGCTACTATTATGCGGTGCTGGATAATCAAGGCGGCGTTCTCACTGGTGGCGACAGCACACACTTTTTCTTTACCTCGCCAAGTGTCGGTAACACTGGGCTCACTCGGGTGTGGATCATCGGTGACTCAGGCACGGCCAATAGCAATGCCAGAGCCGTGCGGGATGCTTATAAGACCCGCACTGGCAGCAGCTATACGGATCTGTGGATCATGCTGGGGGATAATGCCTATTCAACGGGTACTGATAGTGAGTATCAGGCAGCTGTGTTCGATATCTATCCTGAATTGTTAAAACAATCTCCGCTCTGGTCAACTTTGGGAAACCATGATGGTGCCACTGCCGACTCTGCCAGTCAGCAAGGGCCTTACTATGATATTTTTACCTTGCCCACTAATGGTGAGGCGGGCGGTGTACCTTCGGGCACCGAGGCCTATTACTCATTCGATTATGGTCAGATCCACTTTGTCTGTTTAGAGTCATATGAGACGGACAGATCCAGTAATGGCGCCATGTTGACCTGGTTGGTTAACGATTTGGAGGCCACTAGTCAGCCCTGGATAGTGGCTTACTGGCATCATCCGCCTTATACCAAAGGCTCCCATGATTCAGACTCAGAGAGCCGTTTAATCGAGATGCGGGAAAATGCTCTGCCAATTCTTGAATCATACGGCGTCGATCTTGTGTTATCCGGACACAGCCATTCCTATGAGCGCTCATACCTTATCGACAATCACTATGGTCATTCGTCTAGTTTCACCGAAGCGATGAAGCTAGACGCGGGTGATGGTAATAAAACGGGAGATGGCAGTTATCAAAAAATAGCCCAGATCCAGCAAGCCAATAATGGCGCCGTTTATCTGGTTGCGGGCAGCTCGGGTAAGATTTCTGGAGGTGCGCTCAATCATCCTGCCATGTACGCTTCGATCAATCTGCTGGGCTCGGTTATTTTAGAGGTCTTGGATAATGAGATGACGGCCACCTTTATCGACAATACAAATGCCATTCAGGATGAGTTTACCCTGACTAAGGGGCCGGATGTCTTACCGCCAACAGTGACGTCAATTCAGACGCTAGATTCTATGACTGTGAAACTGAATTTTTCTGAAAATCTGACCCAAGGGAGCGCGACTGATATTTCCCATTACCAACTGGATAAGGGGGCAAGTGTTATATCGGCACAATTGAGTGCCAATAAACGCCAAGTGACTCTAACGACATCGGCGCTGGTGGCATCACAAGTCTACACCTTGACCATGAATGGCATTCAAGACCTCTCTCTCAACACTATTGTCACCAATACTCAGCAGATGTTTACCTATATTAACTTGATCACCATAGAGTTTCAGGATGGCGTTAGCCCAGAACCTGGTTATAGCGGTACTCGTGATGCCTATATCAGCGAGCTGAACATAACGACTAACTATGGTGCCAACACCAATCTCTATATAGACGGTGATGATGGTAACGGTAAAGACTTGTCGACTCTGATTAGCTGGGATGTAGATCTGATCCCAGCTAATGCCAACATAGAGTCGGCAGCGATTAGCTTAGATGTGTTTAATCCAACATCCAGTGGCTATGATATTTTTGCTCTTTCTGTGCCTTGGAGTGAAGCCGAAGTGACTTGGTCTCAGTATTCTGCTGGCAATGTTTGGCAGCTTGCCGGTGGGCAAGGGGGAGGAGATCGCACCCCAATGTCTCTGGCTTCTATTAGCCCAGCAACCGGGCTATTCATCGTTAATTTAAATGAGGCGGGGCTTGATGTTATCGAGTCCTGGGTCGATGGCTCATCGAGTAATCATGGTTTTATCATAGCCAATACTTCGTCCAGCGATGGCGCCGACTTTTATTCCAGAGAATCGAGCAACTTTCATCCGAAACTCACCTTGGTTTATTCACTTCCTGAGCCTGAAGGAGATACAGTGCCACCCACTCAAGTTGAAAACTTGTTGTTGATGTCGCTCGGTACAGATACCGCGTCGATTATCTGGGATGCATCGAGTGATAATCTAGCCGTTAGCGGATACAAGGTTTTCCGTGATGATGTGATGATAGCGACACCGATTATTACCAGTTTTAATGACAGTGGTCTAACTCCTTCGACAAGTTACATTTATAAGGTTATCGCATTTGATGGTGCCAACAATGAGTCTGAACCTAGCATAGGGCTAGATGTGACGACTCAAGCTGTGGCTGCTTCACTTCACGTGGAAGACATTGGTTTGGCGATAGAATTCGTTAACAAGAAGAAACTCAGGGCAAGGGTGGACGTGTTAGTGGAAGATGCTTTGGGTATACCAGTTAACAATGTCAGTGTGTCGGGCACTTGGTCGGGTCTGTCTAATTTATCTGTGACAGGCGTAACAACGAGTGGGGGCAAGGCAAGCTTTGGCTCAAGTAACGTGAGCAAGAGCCAAAGCGGGCAATTTATCTTCTCGGTAAACTCAGTTAGCCTCACTGGGTATGGTTATCAAGAAGCTGACAACATTGAGACCAGTGACTGTATCGGCTCAGATGCTAATCCTTGTGACGGACTGAGTGCGCCTACGGAGCTTTCAGGCAGTTTCGATGCCAGCCAGATATTACTTAATTGGAATACTGTGGTTCAAGCAACTCACTATTTTATCTACCGCTCGCAAAGCTCAGGTAGTGGCTATAGCTTCTTAGGTCAATCATCTATAACCAGTTATCAAGACAACGAAATTACTCCAGATACCACTTATTACTACAGCATTTCGGCAAGCGATGGCGTAGATGAATCTGCTTGGTCAGTAGAAGTGTCGGTGACAACGATTATCTCTCCCCCCACAGTGTTAGCCGCCGATGATGTGTCTTTGTCTCTTAAGAAAAAAGGGCGAACTTATGATGTTATCGCCCAAATCAGTGTGAAAGATGATTTAGGAAATGATGCATCACAAGCCTTGGTGAGCGGCCACTGGACCTTAGCCGATGGCTCAAATCTGGCTGATTCTGGTACAACAAGCTCAGCTGGAACCTTAATTCTCAAGTTGACGAAAGAGTCGGCCCTGAGCGGCGATATGTTCTTTTTTACCGTGTCAGATATTGAGCGAGGCTCAGATAGTTTCAACGGTGTAATGACCTCAAACTCTGTGACTGTGCCTTAATGATGAAGGCCTTAATGATGAAAACTTAAGTAATGAAAATTAGTTGATGGAAAAATGAGTGATGAAGATATTAACTTGCTTATGTCTCAGTTACAGCCTGTTTTGTTCGGCACTTGTGTGTGCCCATGTCCAGCTAGATGTTCGAGTGCAGCATATAAACGACTTGCTAGCTGCTGATTTAAATAGCCAATTAGCCTCTCAGACTCATACTGCCCAGCTATTACTGCAGCGCGGAGAGCTTCATAGTGAGAGTCAACACTGGGATTTAGCCTGGCAAGATTATCAAGGTGCCATGGAAAATACACATGATGCCAATTTGCGTATGGATATCTGGTATTACATGGGGAGAATGAGGCTGCAGTCCGGGATGCCAGATGAGGCCTATAGGTTACTCTCTAAGGTGATTAAACTCGACCCCAGCTATGAGTCGGCCAGGCTCAATCTGGCGCGCACTTATATAGAACTTAGTGATTATAGGGCGGCGATGGATGAGATGGATATTTTCATGAGTTTGTTACCGCGTCCCACGCCGGATCAATATATAGAGCGTGCGAATATGGCAAGGCAGATAGAAAGTGATGGCCAAAGCTTGGTCATAGAGGGGCTCAATGAAGGTGTTAATCGGCTAGGTCCTATCGTAAGTCTAGTGGACTTATTGGTCGACAGTTATCTTGCACAAGGTAAGCATAAAGAGGCGTTGAGGGTTATCGAGCTATTACCCCGTGACATTAATAGCTTGCCTCGTTGGCAACTTAAGAAAGGAGATATCTATCAAGAGCAGAAACAATATCTTGATGCCGAAACAGCCTATAAAAAGGGCCTAAACAGAATAAATAACATGCCGGAGCATAGACGTTTAACCTCGGCAGTAGAGGCTTTAAGAAACCAACTCGAAGCTAAGCTGTTAAATTAATTTCTTTTATAAATTCCCCCAGATGAATACTGCTTGAAAACCTTCGTTGTCGCCATTGGTCGAATACCCATATTTTTTTGATCTGGGTATAGTTTTGTTATCAGTCTCTTTCGGTTTTCTGGTGACAGTTTATGGATGCAAGTGAGCTACAGCCAATATCTCAGTTTATTAAGGCCCTGGCGCCGTTTGATTGCTTAACAGAAGCCGCCCTCGAGCGTTGCTGTAGAAGCTTAACTATTGGCTATTACAGCAAGGCATCGATGATAGTTCCCTTAGATGCAAGCCATCCCCAGCTTTATATCGTGCGCAGTGGGGCATTTGAGGTGCGAGATGATGATGGCGAGTTAGTCGACAGGCTCGGTGAAGGGGATTATTTTGGTTTTCTTTCGCTGCTGTCCGGTGAGAAAATCTGTAATCGGGTACAAATATTAGAAGATGGCCTGGTCTATCACTTAGATCCCGATACGTTCAATGACCTGCGTGGTGAAAATCGCCACTTCGATCGTTTCTTTATCGATCGTTTTTTCAATCGGGCCTTCGCGAAACGACTTCGTCATCAAGACAGATTAAAGGCAAAAGAGCTGGCGACCACGAGTCGGGTAAACACCTTGATGTCGACGCAGCCTCTGGTGATCGATAGTAAAGCTTCGGTGGGTGACGCCGCTAAAAAGATGCGCTTGGCGCGGGTCTCCTCGGTGCTGGTCATGGATAATCACCGCCTGGTGGGGATCTTGACCGACAGAGACTTGAGAAATCGCGTGCTGGCCGAAGGGCAAGGTGTTCATCTACCTGTGCATCAGGCCATGACCCCTGGGCCGATAACATTGATATCGAGCTCGCTAGTATTTGAAGCCATGCTACTCATGAGTGAGCAGAGCATTCATCACTTGCCTATAGTGGAGGAGGGCGTCCCCATAGGGATCCTCACCAGCACAGATATATTGCGTGGCCAAAGCTCTCAACCTTTACTGCTTATCGGTGAGATAAAGAGACAAGATACAGTCGAGAGTCTTATTAAGGTGAGCAAAAAGATCTCCTTGTTGCTGCAAAACCTGATCAGTGCCGATGCTAGAGCCGAAGAGATTGGCCGGATACTGACGTCGGTGACGGATGCTCTGACCAGGCGCCTTATTGTGCTGAATCAGCAGTTACTGGGTGAGGCGCCCATGGCATTTTGTTGGTTGGCGTTTGGTTCTCAGGGGCGACAAGATCAGGCTGCTTGTTCCGATCAGGACAATGGTCTGTTACTCGCCCATGAACCCGATGAGGCCGCAGCGGCCTATTTTGAGGCCTTGGCTAAATCTGTCTGCACTGGACTTGATCTGTGTGGTTATGTTTATTGCCCTGGGGAGATAATGGCGCAAAATCCGCAGTGGCGTCTCACCTTGAGCCAGTGGCAACATAAATTTGAAACTTGGGTTAATACACCGGATCCCAAGGCGTTGATGCACGCCAGCATCTTCTTCGATATGCGTCCTGTCTACGGCCCAAAATCCTTATTCGATAACCTGCAAGATACTGTGCTATCGAATACTAAGGGCAATGATATCTTCCTTGCCGGGATGGCGGGGAATGCCCTTACTGAGTCACCGCCCTTGGGCTTCTTCAAACAGTTTGTTTTAGAGCGTGATGGCCGTGAGGTCAAGGGCATAGATCTGAAGCATAAGGGCAATGCGCTTATTAATGATATCGCCCGAGTCTATGCCTTGTCGGCCGGGATCAAGGAGGTGAATACGGCAAAAAGGATCCGTCTATTGATGGAACTCAATATCATTAATCCCAAAGATGGCCTTAATCTGGCCGATGCCCATGAGTTCATCGCCCATATGCGCCTATCTAATCAAGGCTATCAAGATAAGCACTCACAAGAGATCACTAACTATCTTAAGCCTCAGCATCTGTCTTCTCTGGTGCGCCATCAGCTTAGGGATGCTTTTAAGGTGGTCTATGACGCCCAATCTGGCATTAAACTTAAATTTACCCGGAGTTTTTAAGGTGATTGATGAGGTGATTAATGAAGTAGTTGATGATGTTGAATCTGATATTAAACGTAAATGTACTCGGAGTTTTTTAAGTGCCAATGGCTAAGTTATTAAACTGCTGGTTAAGGTCCAGGCTATGTTGGCGTGCTTTTAAAAGCCGTTCACAGGAGATGCAGGGGTATTACCGCGAGCTTATGCCGTTAATGGGTCAAGATGTTTATCGGGCGAATTTGATGGCACTGGATCTGGAGATGACAGGTCTGGACCCTAATCATGATCAGATATTAAGCATAGGGATAATTCCAATAGAGGCTGGCATGCTCAAGCTAGACAGAGCCCAGCATAAACTCATTCGAGTCCATGGTAGCGTGGGCCAGAGTGCGACAATACACGGGATCTTAGATAGGCATCTGCAAGATGCGATTGAGATAGAAGATGGCATCAGCTGGTTTCTGGCTCAAACCAGAGGAAAGGTGCTGGTGGCACATCATGCTCCTCTGGATATAAGCTTCCTGCAAGATGCCATCTCCAGAGTCAAAGGGGAACCGGTGACATTACTGGCTATCGATACCTTGGCCGTCGAGCGCAGACGTTTACTGCGTAAACAAGAGGTGTTGCAAACAGGCTCTCTTAGATTAGGCGCTTGCCGTATTCGATATGGCTTACCTATTTATGGGGCTCATGATGCCTTGGTCGATGCTTTAGCCTGCGGTGAACTCCTATTGGCTCAGATCTGCGCCATTGCCCAGGGTGAAGGATTGACGGTAGGAGAGTTAGTGTTTATCAAGTAGGATGTTTTGTTAATTTTGAATACTCACCACAGGTAGAAATTAAATCTAATCTTGAAATCTAATCTTGAGATCTAAGCAGGCCTGATATGAATTAATCTCTTCTCTTGCTAGCCAGTGGGCTGGGCTTTTAGCCTGGTTCAATGAAAGAGAGCAAGATTATCAACTGGAACGGGTTTATTTTTAGCTATCAGGAATAGGGTCAATTCGATAAAGAAATTCAGTGAACCTATGCATTGTTTTAATATTGAAACAATCATCATCTAGATGTTAATCATCTAAGTATTAGTCGAAGGGTCTAAGGTTGAATACTTTAAAAGTATTCGCTACATGTGGATGAAGTTGATAACTAATGTAAATAACTAATATCCGATAGAGATAAGCGGCCCTGTAGCCTCAAGGGTTCTGAATAATTTAATTGACCTCAGCTGCAATTCTGCAAATTTATTGACCCACAAGCCCAATATCTTGGTATTGTTGATTGTTTTTGTGAACATTAGCAAAACGCCTGATTGTGAGTTTTAAGCCCTTGCGAGCAGAAATTAACCCTATGCGTTATTTGTTATACCTAAAACGAACTAAAAATATTCGCTATTCCATGACTGAGTTTATATCTTAGGGATCAGCATTAGAAAACATCACTATTGATACCAGGAAGACACTATGATAATCGGAATACCAAGGGAGATCCTCGCGCAGGAGAGCCGGGTAGCCGCGACACCAGCCACTGTGATACAGCTTAAGAAATTAGGCTTCAGTGTTGTGGTACAAAGCGGTGCCGGAGAACTAGCTAATTTCAAAGATGAGGCGTATCGAGAAGCTGGCGCCGAGATTGTTAGCCTTGAAGATGCATTTCAAGCCGATCTTATACTGAAAGTTAATGCACCGACTATCAATAGTGATACGGGTGTTGACGAGGCAGATTTATTAAAACCTGGTGCTACGGTAGCAAGTTTTGTATGGCCGGCTCAGAACCCTGACCTGTTAGAAAAATTTAAGGCTAAAGGTATTAATCTACTGGCTATGGATATGGTGCCACGTATTTCACGTGCACAATCTCTCGATGCCCGTAGCTCTTTAGCCAACGTCGATGGTTATCGCGCCGTTATCGAAGCTGCGAATCATTTTGGACGTTTCTTCACTGGACAAATCACCGCCGCGGGTAAAGTTCCGCCGGCAAAAGTCTTGATTATCGGTGCCGGTGTTGCTGGTCTTTCAGCCTTAGGTGCCGCGGGGAGTATGGGCGCCATAGTGCGAGCCTTCGATACTCGTCCCGAAGTGAAAGAGCAGATTAACTCCATGGGCGCCGAATTTCTGGAGCTGGATTTCGAAGAGGAGTCTGGATCTGGTGATGGTTATGCCAAGGTGATGAGCAAGGCATTTATCGATGCCGAGATGGAACTCTTCCGCGAGCAGGCCAAAGATGTCGATATTATTATCACTACGGCACTGATCCCTGGTAAGCCCGCTCCCAAGCTTATTCTTGAAGACATGGTCTACCTGATGAAGCCTGGCAGTGTGATTGTCGATCTTGCTGCGGCTAACGGCGGTAACTGTGAACTCACGGTACCGGGTGAAGTCACAGTGGTTAACAATGTGACCATTATCGGTTATACCGAGCTATCCCGTCGTCTTCCGACTCAAGCCAGTCAGCTATATGGTACTAACCTAGTTAACCTGCTTAAAATCATGGTGCCTGAGAAAGACGGTAACTATGAGATTAACTTCGATGACGAAGTTATCCGCGGCTTGACTGCCGTGAAGGAAGGGGAGATCACTTTTCCGCCACCAGTTATCCAAGTCAGCGCTCAGCCCAAAGCTAAGGAAGAAGCCGTAGCCGAAGTGATTGAGCCTAAGCCTAAGAACCCTTGGGTAAAGCCTGGACTTGCCCTAGTTGCTGCTGGCTTGTTTGGTATGATTGCCAACGCGGCCCCGATTGAGTTTATTCAGCACTTCAGCGTATTCGTGCTTTCCTGCATCGTGGGTTACTACGTGGTGTGGAACGTAAGCCATTCACTACATACACCATTGATGAGTGTGACCAACGCCATTAGTGGCATCATAGTGGTAGGTGCATTAGTGCAGATGAACAGTGACAATACCGCTGTATTGGTATTGTCGGGGATTGCGATATTGATCGCCTCAATCAACATTGCCGGTGGTTTCACCGTCACTCAGCGCATGCTGAAAATGTTCCGTAAAGACTAAGGGAAAAGATCAAAATGTCTATAGGATTATTAAGTGCTGCCTATCTTATCGCAGCAGTCCTGTTTATCTTTAGTCTCGCAGGCTTAAGTAAACAAGAAACCGCACAGCGCGGTAACCTCTTGGGTATTATCGGTATGGTTATCGCTGTAGTGGCGACCCTGGCGAGTACTCAAGTTGGTGGTAATAGTTGGATCATTACTGTTGCCATGGCTATAGGTGCCGGGATAGGTATCCGTTTAGCATTAAAAGTCGAGATGACTGAGATGCCAGAGCTTGTGGCTATCTTGCACAGTTTCGTGGGTCTGGCTGCCGTATTGGTAGGTTTTTCCAGCGCCTTAGATCACAGTATCTTGATGGATGCGGTTACTGGGAACATAGATCCCGTGGCTAAGACTATTCACGATGTGGAAGTCTTCCTGGGTATCTTTATCGGTGGTGTCACCTTTACTGGTTCAATCGTCGCCTTTGCTAAACTTCGTGGCTTAGTGAAGAGTACCCCTAAATCTCTGCCTGGAGCCCATTGGCTTAATCTGGCCATGCTAGTTGCCTCAGTGGTATTGGGTATCTACTACATGCAAACAGATGCCATATCAGCTTTAGTATTGATGACGGCTATCTCGTTTGTATTCGGTTATAACCTGGTATCGGCCATCGGCGGCGCGGATATGCCAGTGGTTGTCTCCATGCTTAACTCCTATTCTGGCTGGGCCGCGGCTGCAGCTGGTTTCATGTTAGGTAATGATCTGCTGATCATCACGGGTGCCTTGGTGGGTAGCTCGGGCGCCATTCTGTCCTACATCATGTGTAAGGCGATGAACCGTTCATTTATCTCAGTTATCTTAGGCGGTTTTGGTACCTCTGGCGGAACTGTGGTTATCGGTGACGGTGAGCTAGGTGAACATCGTGAGACTCAAGCTGCAGATGTGGCTGAGCTGCTGAAAAATGCGCGCACAGTTATCATAGCCCCAGGTTATGGTATGGCGGTGGCTCAGGCTCAGTATCCGGTTGCAGAGATCACCAAAAAATTGCGTGACCGTGGTGTCAAAGTGCGTTTTGCTATCCACCCTGTCGCGGGTCGTCTACCTGGTCACATGAATGTCTTGTTGGCCGAAGCAAAACTTCCCTATGACATAGTGATGGAGATGGATGAGATCAATGATGATTTTGCCAATACCGATGTGGTGCTGGTTATCGGTGCTAACGATACGGTCAACCCCGCTGCGAAAGAGCCTGGAAGTCCGATTGCAGGAATGCCGGTTCTCGAAGTGTGGAATGCCGATAACGTAGTGGTCTTCAAGCGCTCTATGGCGACTGGTTATGCCGGAGTTCAGAACCCATTATTCTTCAAAGAGAATACCGAGATGCTCTTTGGCGATGCTAAGGATTCTGTATCTAAGATTTTAGCCAGCATCTAAGCCTCTATGCCCAAGGGCAGTCTGAGTGTTACCGCTGAATGCCAGTCAGAAATGACTGGCATTTTTTTATGCAATAAAACTGATAATCATTTTGTTAACTAAATCATTAAAACTTGATGTAAATCAATGCAAAGTTGATGAGTGTTATTCATCTTGATTGAGTGATGTTGGTTTTATGTCGCCCTTTTACTGGCAAATGTGATTTATATCAATATACTGAATTAGTACTCGATGTTTTCTAACTTAGATCCCTAATGTTAAGCATGAGTATGTACGATGCCAATCCTATAGAAAATTAACCGTCAGTTTCATGATGAACTTTTCCGAATAAAGATTTTTCCGTTTTTAATTTTTACAGTTAATTCGATGGATTCGGCACGCCTGAAAAAAATAAATACAAAAGGAAAGACTATGTCTAGATTCGATCTTTCGCGTCGGTCATTTATAAAGCAATGTGTGGTGGGCGGAGTCGCCGTGTACAGTGCGCCTATGCTGTTTAACGCAGGCAAGGCGAATGCAGCAATGGTTTCTGATGCTTTGATGGAGCAGTGGAAAGGGACGGGTAAACCTAAATTTCGTCTAGACGGTATCGCTAAAGTCACCGGGCAGAAGATTTATGGCCGCGATTACCGCGCCATGGACATGGATGGCTGGCCCGATACTCAGCACTATGGATTTATTTTACGTGCTAATAAAGCCGATCACCGTTTCGAAGGCATAAACCTTTCAGCAATCCCGGAAAGTGCTAAACCAAGTCTGGTGATCACATCTACAACACTTAAAGAGGCTGGCATTAAATTACCGGGCTTTTTCGGCGATAAGATGTTGTTAGCCAAAGGTCAAACGCCTGATTACTTAGGTCACGCGGTTGCCCTGTTGATATTTAGTGATTTTACTTCCTTTAAAGCCGCTAAGCTCAGGCTGCAGTTTAGCGAGAGCGCCATTATTTATGGTGAGAAAACGTCATTAACCAGCGAGAGTAAAGATCCCTTAGCCAGTTGGCGTATCGTTCGCTCTGAGGGGAAAAATGGTGCCAATGGCGTGGATAATTACAGTACCTTGAGCGATGGACTCTTCTTCCCTAATTATGTCGACCATCAGGCAGTCTGGCCTACAGATAGTGACAAATCTGGTTCAACGGCCCAGCGCGCCATCTATTATGCCGATGATATGGCGAAGCAGATGGATGAAGAGGACTGGTTTATCTTTGAGCAAGATTATCAGACTCAGTCTATCGAGCCCATGATGATGGAGCCAGAAGCATTCAACGGTTGGTTCGACCGCGCCAGTGGCACTCTACATACTGTGCTCACCATACAATCTCCCCATGATTTTTATCTGCAAGCCGGTGAGATGATTGAACACAGTAAGTATAAACATCAGATCACTAAGCTAGTCGTGCATTCGCCCTTCATAGGTGGTGGCTTCGGCGCAAAGGATCATTCCATATTTCCTTATTATGGCCTGATGGCATCTCTGTTAAGTGATAAGCCAGTGCATATCGCCAACGATAGATTTGAGCAATTTCAGGCGGGTCTAAAACGTCATCCGTTTAAGATGCATCATAAGCTGGCCATCGATAAGAAAACCCTTAAATTTAAGGCATTAATCTCAGATATGGTGATTGATGGCGGTGGACGCTTAAACTTTACCGGCTCTGTGACTATGGTGGGGGCCAGTGCACTGCAAGGTGTGTACTATCTGCCACAAAACGATATCACAGCCGTGGCTTATGCTTCACAGAATCCTGATTGTGGTTCGATGCGAGGCTATGGCACCTTACAAGCTATGTCTGCCATGGAGATGATGGTCAACGAGTCGGCAGAGAAACTTAATGTCGACCCATTCGACCTCAGGCTCGCCAACATCATGCAGCCTGGTTATCGTAACACTCAGGGCGCAATTCCCAATGGGGCACTGCGTTATCAGGAGATGTTGGAACTGGCGCAAAAGCACGATATTTGGGTTAACCGCGAACAGAAAAAACAAGAGTTTGAAGCAAGTAATCCGGGTAAAAAATATGGCGTAGGTTTTGGCATAGTGACCAAAGATTATGGTACCGGGGCCAATGCACCTTCGACTCAGATTTCTATCACTAAAGAAGGCAAGATTGTCGTTCGTCTCGCTTCCATGGAGATGGGAACCGGCACTGACACCTCTCAAGGAACCCTTGTTCAGCAGTATCTGGGTAACATGGCCGATGAAGTCTTCCTCGGTGAGGTGACGCTTTGGGATGTGATGAAGCTTAAAGAGACAGATTCTCCCTATTTAATCTCGCAAGATAAGCAAGATGTGATGGAGAAAGATCCTCGTTGGACGCCATCTATCGCGATGGCCTCTTCGGCATCTCAATCTTCATACTTTCAGAGTCACACCACAAATATTGCCGCTAAGATCATCTTAGAGCAGGGCTTATGGCCCGCAGCAATTGAGATCTGGCGAACACAATTTTTCAATAATGACCACGCGCCTGCTGACTTTACCGATGTTAACAATGCCCATTGGATTGACGGTAAATTAACGGCGGCAGGTTACCCACCACTGTCTATCGATATTCTGGCTCATAAAGCCCACACCATGGGACTTGTGACTGGAGTGATGGTCCATGCATTCAATCGCTGGTCTTGGGCCGAGAGTGAATTCGTTATCGCAGGAAAAAGCAACAAGCTTTCCATCGATGCCTTAGCGCTCCAATACGGCAGTGGTGCGAGTAAAGCTAAGCAAGCCTTGATGGGTGATACAGGCTATCACTTACTCGACAGAAGCAGAGTGAACTACCCGAGCACCACCATGAATAATGCCATGGTCACTTACTACGCGCCGTGTGCCACTCTATGTGAAATAGCCGTACAGGAAGGCAGTGGCGAGGTCGAGATATTAGCGACCCATACTTGGCTGGAATGTGGCCGGGTTATCGTTGAAAAACTGGTAGAAGGCCAGATAGAAGGTGGCCTAGTCATGGGACTTGGTCATGTGCTGCATGAGTATTTGCCATTGGGTGAGGAGGGCGCAGGTAACGGCACCTGGAACCTTAACCGTTATCAGGTTCCTCTGGCTAAGCATGTAGGGGTATGGAATTTAACCCATACTATATTGCCGCCCTTGTCGGAATCAGATCCAACCAAAGGTATGGCTGAAGTGGTGATGATCCCCATAGTTCCGGCCGTTGTGGAAGCCGTTTATCAGGCAATAGGTACACGTTTTTATCATTTACCTATCAGTAAGAAAGAGATTAAGAAGGCATTATCATGAGCATAATTTCACTGAGTATTAACAACAAGGCTATAGGTCCAATTGAGACCAGTGACGATGTCATGATGATTGAATTTCTTCATGAACATCTGAATATGACTGGCACCAAATTCGGTTGTGGTGTGGGTGTCTGTCATGCTTGTACTGTGATCATAGATAACCAAGATGGCACCAGTGAATCCGTGCGTACCTGTATCAATGGTGTGTCGAGATTCAATGGCAAGAAGATAAGAACTGTCGAAGGTCACGCCAAGGCGAATGAATTTGGTGAGATCATTAAGCTGTCTCCGGTACAGGAGACTTTTATTGAGAATTTCTCCTTCCAGTGTGGTTGGTGTACCTCAGGCTTCGTCAATGAAACCACTGTCTTGGTAGAGCGATTAAAACTCATGCCAATTCGAGTGTCTGAGATTGAAACCGTTATCGAGAAAGCCTTAGGCGATCACGTCTGTCGCTGCACCGGGTATGTTAAATACTACAAGGCAGTGAAAGAGTTAATCTTATCGACAGAAGGACTCACACGCCCATGAAGATGAATGTCAATATACTCAAATTATCGGCCCTGTGTTTGGCCTTGCCTCTAACAGCCAATGCCACGCAGAATGACCTCGTTGAGCAGGGTAAGTATCTTGCTAAACTTGGTGACTGTACCGCTTGTCATACCATAGATGAAGGTCAGGCCAATGGTGGCGGCCTGCCATTTACGACCCCATTTGGTATCGTCTATTCCACCAATATCAGCTCAAACAAAGAGTTTGGCATAGGTCATTACAGCCTGGAAGATTTCACCGATGCGATGCGTGGCGGTGTAGCGCCTAAGGGAAATCTCTATCCTGCCATGCCTTACACCTCTTATCATCTGCTGACAGATCAAGATATAGAGGCCCTATACCGTTACTTTATGAGCACTAAGCCGGTCAAACAGGAAAACAGGGATAATGACCTGATGTTCCCAACGAATATTCGAATGGGGCTTAAGGCATGGAACTTAGTTAACCATGACTCGAAGGTCTTCGAGGCAGATGCTGATAAGAGCGAGAAGTGGAATCGAGGCAGTTATATAGTTAATGGCCTGGGTCACTGTGGTGAGTGCCATACTCCAAGAGATGCTATGTTCGCCATGGATCAGTCCAGGCACTTTGAGGGTGAGCTTATCGGTGGTGCGTTGGCATCCAATATTACCCCGAAAGAGCTAAACCGTCAGGGCTGGACTAAGCAAGATCTCGATGACGTGCTGCGTAAAGGTTATTCGAGAAAAGGTACTGTGTTTGCTGGCATGTATCCCGTGGTTTTCCATAGCTTTAGTCACCTAACTAACGATGATATGTCGGCTGTGACCAGCTATTTATTGGATAATGACGGTGAAATTACTGCTAAGAGCGATACCTTTAATGGCCATGATAAATCAGATCCAGGATATGATCTTTATAAAGGTTATTGCGCCGGTTGTCATGGTATCGATGGTGAAGGTAAGCCCAATGTGAGTCCGGCATTGATTGCTAATGCCACCATAGACAAGGCAGTACCAATCAATACCCTGTCTGTGATGCTCAATGGCGTAGAGGAGCAGAGATACAGCTATACTCATGGTTTTTATGCCATGCCATCTTATCGTGACACATTGAGTGTTAAGCAGTTAACTGAGCTGACTAACTACATACGTAAGGTATGGACTAAGCAGCCATCGGATTTAACTGAGTCTCAGGTTCAGGAGTGGGTGGATCAGATTGAGGACAGCATTGCCGATGCAGCTCACTGATATTTCGGTATTAGACACAATATCTGACTGGCTCAATGAGCGCCGTCAGGTATGGCTCTGCACCGTTGTGAGCACTTATGGGTCTGCGCCAAGACCCATAGGGTCCTTGTTTGCGACCGACGGCCAGTTTCGCGCCGGTTCTATCTCTGGGGGCTGTCTCGAAGAGGCATTCCTCGAGATGATTAACCAAGGTGAGTTTAACGGGCCTGCCTGCTTATTCGATTATGGCAAACACCATAACAAAGAGGGCAGTGTATTCGAGCTTCCTTGCGGTGGCACTATTCGTCTGTTGATTGAGAAGCTGGAGCCTAATCAAGATTCGATAAATCAGCTGTTGGTTTGGCTTAAGGCCGAGCAATCTAGCCTAAGCTATTGCCGGCGGGTGGATCTTGTGTCTGGTATAAGCCGTATTGAAGCTGAAGATCAGTCTTCAAACCAAGCCGTGTCAGTGGAAGATAACTCAGTATTATTGCACTATTCTCAAGCCTGGAATGTCTTGCTATTGGGGATAAGTCTGGTGAGTCAGCATGTGGCTCAACTCGCACGCCTTGCGGGTTACACAGTCAAGATATGTGATATTCGTAAACAACTTGCCGGCGACTGGGAATATTCTTCAGCCAACGGCGGCGTAGACGTTAGCTGGCAATCACCGGATCAGTTTGTTGAGCAAAATGTGAATTCCTGCTCAGTGGTGCTAGCCTTAGCACACGATCCTAGGGTGGATGATTTAGGCTTGATGGCGGCGCTGGAGTCCAATGCATTCTACATAGGTGCTATGGGCTCAAAACGTACCACGGCGACGCGAATTGAACGCTTAAAGCGCATAGGTGAATACAGCGAGCAAGATATATCACGCTTGCATGCCCCCATAGGTTTAGACATAGGCAGTAAAACGCCGGTGGAAATTGCGATTTCAATCATGGCCGAAGTGATCGCTAAACGTAATGGCATCGAGCTCGCTAAGGTTAGTTAGCCTAGGCGTGTTAAATACGCTTGTTAAATACTCTTGTTAAATGAAAGTGCCGGTTCAGTTTGAACCGGCATTTTTGTACCTGTTAAACCATAATCCTCTTCATGTGACATCTATTCAGTTTGGCTTAAAATCGCGCCATGGTCATAAGTCTGTTTTCTATCCGTCATGTTAGTGTCATCTATTCTCGTTAGAGTTCAGCTCAAAATATGTCAGCAATTAGTCGTACTGAGGATATTATGAGTAAAGCAACCCACAATAGTACTGTATATAACAAAAGCAATAATGAAGCCTTTTCAAGGATCTTAGATAAGCATATTTCGAGAAGAAGTATGTTAAAAACCGGTTTAGGCACCGCTGGTTTTTCACTCTTTAGCAGTGTCGGCCTCACTGGGTGTTTTAGCAGTGATACTAAGCCTGATCCGATACCTGAACTTAAATTAGGTTTTAGCTCCATTGCCTGCGCTAAGAAAGACAGTGTTGTGGTTGCAAAAGGGTACTCGGCTCAGGTGTTGGCACCATGGGGGACACCGCTCAACGATATGGCTCAGGAGTGGCTGAGTGATGGCAGTAATACAGCGTTAGATCAGGCTAACTCTGTCGGACAGAACCATGATGGTATGCATTTCTATCCCCTGAATGGATCTTCAACCGATGGTCTCATGTGTATTAACCATGAGTATATTCAGCAAGAAGCACTGCACCCGAATGGAGCGAGTGTAGATCCAATCTCAGGTTTAAGAAACAGCGCCGAAGAGATAAGAAAAGAGATAAATGCCCATGGCATCACAGTTGTACGTATCAGTTTGCTTGCTGGTGAGTGGCGAGTGATAAAAAATGATCCCCACAATCGCCGCATTACTGCCGCCACTGAGTTGCAAATAGCGGGACCTTTGTCTGGTCATGCATCCCTAATCACGCCTTTCTCTCCAAAAGGAAAGAGGGCTCGGGGTACTTCTAACAATTGCGGTAATGGTTTTACCCCTTGGGGAACCTATCTGACCTGTGAAGAGAACTGGCCTGGTTACTTTATCAATAGGGATACGCGGTCTGAGCAGCAGATAAGAATCGGGATCAAGAAAAAGGATGATAAGCACACCAAGTATTCTTGGGAAGATCTTGCCGGAGATGAAAGTGAGCAAGAAAGTGAGTTTTCTCGGTTCAATATTACGCCAACGGGGAATAACTCGCTGGAAGATTATCGAAATGAAGCCAATGGTTACGGCTATATCGTCGAGATAGACCCTCACGATCCTCAGTCTGTCGCCGTTAAACGTACGGCACTGGGTCGCTTTCGTCATGAAGGTATCGCCTATGGCAAGTTAAAAGAGGGCCATAGCTTAAGCTGTTATATGGGACACGATACCAACAATGAGTATCTCTATAAATTTGTTTCCGAAGCTTTATGGGATCCGGCGGATGCCGAACGGACAGACAGGTTGACTGTGGGCCAAAAGTACATGGATACGGGAACCTTGTATGTGGCTCGATTCGATGAAGAAGGTAAAGGTGTATGGTTGCCTTTGACTTTAGATAGTCCGAAGCAAGAGGGAGGCACGCTAGGGGATGATTTCGACTCTTTGGCCGATATCATACTCAATACGGCCGGTGCGGCCGATAGAGTGGGAGCTACTCCCATGGATCGCCCCGAGTGGACCACAGTGGATCCTATTACAGGTAGCGTTTATTTGTCCTTAACCAATAACAAGGCACGAGAAGAGCCCAATATTGCAAATCCGAGAGCACCCAATGATTTTGGTCATATCATTCGCTGGAATGATGTCGATGGCAGTGATGAGTTTAGTTGGGATATATTTGTATTTGGCGCACCATCGGATGGCGCGAATGATATCAACCTGTCTGGCCTGACCGAGTCTAATGAGTTCGCATGTCCTGACGGTCTGTCATTCGATGCTCGTGGCATACTCTGGGTACAAACCGATAACAGTGGCTCGATGGAAGTTAAAGATAAGACCAATGATCAGATGTTGGCTGTGATCCCAAGTAAACTCGTCGATAAGGACGGTAAGGCTGACATCATACATGGTGATAACCAAGCTGAGCTGAGACGTTTCTTCGTGGGACCAAATGCTTGTGAGATCACAGGGCTTACCTTTACCCCAGATCAGAAAAATTGCTTCTTGAATATTCAGCATCCTGGAAATTGGCCTTATAACATGGACGCTACAGCTGAGACCCCAGAGGGGCAGATTATTAGGCCGCGCTCGGCCACTGTGTTCATACGTAAAGATGATGGCGGTGAGATTGGTGTTTAACGCATTTGAGTGGAAGCTTGGCTTATAGCGTTAAAGAGCGCTGTAAACTTGTAACCCTTCATAGTAAAAGCCAGTGGTGGTGGCAAGGTGTCACTGCCATTGCCTCTAATTGCTGACATTAACTTCCGCATTTCAGATTATTTATCTTGGTTGATTACTCAGTGCCATGAGTCACTACTTATGGCTCATGGCAGATTACTCATGGCTCATGCCCATTACCCATCGCCTTATGCCTATTTGCATTAGATGTTGAAGCTTGGCTCGAGTGACTATTCAAATACTCAAATACAAACTTTTAAAATGGACTATTGAATATTTTATACGATAATGTATTGTTGGTTAGGTACTAACACTTAAGTTTTATTGTTAGATACTTACAAACACTGAGTTTATTGTCTAATTATTTTATCAGTTGGAATTATTTAGTACCTGGTACCTATTGGTATAAGAGAGAAACGCTAAATTTTCCTCAAGCTGACTTCGTGGTCAAACACCTGGGTATTTAAAGGATGTATTATGAATAATTCAAAAAAAATAGTCTTAAAGAATGATCAAAATAATCACCTGAATGATCAGATAGAAGGTTTTGGTGAGTTTTCAATGGCGAGTGCCAATAAGAAAGAATACCAAGCATATAATGCCGAGTCTAACATGAGCGACGATGTGACCTGGAACTATGTGCGTGGTTATAACTAGGCCTTATTTTATTAGGTATTAGTAGGGAACTAGCAGTTGCTGCCGATCGATATCCCCTGACTCTGACTGGCGGGGATAATTCTTTATTAGTGAAGTCCTTATACACAAAAACACCAGCCTAGGCTGGTGTTTTTCGTTGAAGCTGATATTGCGCACTAATATTGACAATATTAGTTAGCGGTTAGCCACAGAAGTGTTTAACGGCTTTGCTGACCAGTTCGATACCTGTTTTATCACAAGGTGGCAAGTCTGCGTCGCTTTGCTTGATAGGTGTGACTCTGTCACCCCATTTGATTAACGCTGCAGCCGAGGTGAGTCCAGCGCCGAAGGCACAAGATAGAATCGTCTGGCCTGGCTTAATCTTACCTTGTTCTAAAGCATCACAGATGGCGATAGGTATGGTTGCTGCCGAGGTATTACCATAGTTAGCTATGTTTATGAAGGCTTTCTCTTTCGGGATCTTCATGCGGTTGATGAGGGTATCGATAATACGCTCGTTAGCCTGATGAGGAATAACCAAATCGATATCATCTTTAGATATCTCGCACTTCTCCAGTACCTTAGTACTTAGCTTACTCATACCAGCGATGGCACGTTTGAAGATCTCCTGACCATTAAACTCGATGTAGAAGTCTAATGATGAAGCTTCGAATCTGTCCATAGCCGTGCCAAATTGTGACTTGAGTATGTCGCGTCCGGCAGGGTCGTTGCTCAGCTCGTAGCCTAAGACACCGATAGCTTCATTTGTCGCTTCTAATACGACGGCACCGGCACCATCACCGAACAGCACGGCTGTATCACGACGTGCCCAATCTAAATAGAATGACAAGCGCTCGGCACCGATAACCAATACCTTCTTGCACTGGCCACTTTTAATCTGAGAACTCGCCAGACCTATGCCATACAAGAAGCCACTGCATGCGGCATTGATATCAAACGCCGCACAGGTCGCACCTACATCGGCTTGAACCGTAGAGGCAATATTTGGAATCAAGGTATCTGGGCTGGCAGTAGCAAGAATAATCATATCCAGCTCGCTACCCTCTATGCCTGCAGCAGCAAGTGCATGCTGGGCAGCAACTGAAGCCAGCGCAGAGGTATTCACGTGACTGATATGACGTTGGCTTATGCCGGTACGTGATTTGATCCACTCATCTGAAGTCTCGATGAAAGTGGATAGGTCATCGTTGGTTAATGTGGCTGGTGGAACGCATTTTCCCCAACCTGTAATCGTTGCGTACTGCATGTGCTTTCTCTCAAATAAAAAGGCAGAACCTGAGCTCTGCCTCATCAAACATAATTAACTTAGCTTAGCGCTTCTTAATCTCTACAACTGTGACTTATGCCACTTGTTGTGCGACGAGCTCGCGTATTGCTTCAGCCGCATGCAAAATATGCGCGCGCAAAAGCTGGACGGCCTTGTCGATGTCTTTGTTTTTACAATGGGTAAGCAGTTCTCGGTGATCTTGCTCCGCACGCGGTATTCCGCCAGCGAGTAAGAGTTGCAATCGGATATAACGATCGCAATTGGTATTGAGTCCGTGAACCACATCTAGTGTGTGTGGGCGTTCTGCAGCCTGATAAAGGCAAGTATGGAATTGAGTATTGAGCTCACTCCAACTCGCTACAGCATCTTCTTTTTTGAATGCTGACTCGAGTTCATCGAGTACTTTTTCGGCCTGAAGCAGGTGCTCATCTTGTAAGTTTGGAATAGCTTTAGCCAACAGATCGGTTTCAATCAGGGCTCTAAGCTCGAATAACTCAGTGACTTGCTCGACAGAAAGTTCGGTGGCTGTTGCACCTTTATGCGCCTCAAATTTGACCAAACCTTCGGCTTCAAGTTGCAATAGGGCTTCACGAACCGGGATCCGACTGACATTTAATTCATCGGCTAGTGCACTTTGTCTAAGGGGCTCTCCGGCAGCTATATCGCCAGAAAGAATTTTTTCCCTAAGCACCTCAACAACGACTTGCGTACGTGTTTTATGGATAATTGGTGTAGATCGGCTCATAATTCCCGTTTAAATCTTTTCGTTATTCTATATTCGTCCATCTAAGATTACCGCTAAAGCGGGTTAAAATAAAGGGAAACTGTGTTTCCCGTTATTTATTTTCAGATTTCAAGCAAGTATTAAAAGCTGATGACTTTAGTTGAGCTGTTTTTTAACTCATCGGGGAGTAATGAGGCGGGCATATTCTGATAACATATTGGACGCTCAAAGCGTTTCATGGCCTGACTGCCTACGGACGTTGTGCGGCTATCCGTGCTTGCAGGGTAAGGACCGCCGTGATTCATCGAGTGACAGACTTCGACTCCCGTGGGCATTTGATTGAAGATGATACGGCCAACATTAAAAGCCACCGCCTCAATTAATGACTGATTGTCTGCAAGCTCAGCTTCATCCCCGTGAATAGTCGCCGTGAGCTGACCTTCCAATTCAGTCGCTATATTGAGCATCTGAGCTGTATCTTCACATTCGACTATTACTACACAAGGGCCGAAGATCTCTTGCTGAAGCTCTGGCGTTGTCAGGTAATCGTCGGCATTGACGCGTACTGCCGTAGGTCTAGTTAAATGGCTCGCTTGAGCCGATTGACCTTGAGCAACTAACTCAACACTGGTGTCTTTAAGCAAGGCTTCAACTTGGGCTTGATAGGTTGAGGCTATGCCTGGGGTGAGCATGGCCGCCGCCGGCAGTGCAGCTATGGTCTCAGACATAGTCGCGAGATAACGGTTAAGTGCTTCACCTTTAACTGCAACAACAACGCCTGGGCTGGTACAAAACTGACCATGACCCATCATCATAGATTGGACTTGGGTCTGTGCCATCTGCTCTGCGGTTGCAGTCAATATATTGTTGAGCAAGAATTGTGGGTTAGTCGAGCCTAATTCGCCATAAAATGGAATCGGCTCGGGACGTGCGGCGCAGAGATCCGCTAAAATGCGTCCCACCTTGAGTGAACCAGTAAAACCAACGGCTTTAATGGCACTGTGGGTGACGAGATCAGTTGAGACTTGTGGCATAGCGCCTTGAACCAGATTAAATACTCCGGCAGGCATATCACAGGCTATGATGGCTTTTTCGATAGCGCGGGTAACAAGTTCACTGGTTGCTGGGTGAGCGGGGTGGCCCTTAACGATCACCGGACAACCTGCGGCTAATGCCGATGCTGTGTCACCACCTGCGGTTGAGAATGCTAATGGAAAGTTTGATGCACCAAATACGGCAACCGGTCCAATTGGCAATACGCTCAGACGGCTGTCGGCTTTTGGTAGCGGAGCTCTGTCAGGCTTGGCTAAATCGATAAATTTAGGATCCAGTGGCTCACGCAATGTGCCGGCAAACAGTCTCAGTTGATTACAGGTTCTGCCAGTTTCGCCTTGGACTCGTGCCATAGGCAGTCCTGACTCACGGTTTGCCGCCATGGTGATGGCTTCTATATCTGCTTCCAGTTCACTGGCGATGGCATCCAGAAAATCGGCTCTTTGCACTGGAGTCTTGGCTCGATATTGAACAAATGCCGACTTGGCCGCTTTAGCAGCACTATCTATATCATTTTTACTCGCATTGGCAAACTGCCAGTCTAGCTTGAGGTTTGTTACTGGATCAAAGCTAGTAAATGCATTGGCATCACCAGTCCAAGCGCCGTTAATAAAGTGTTGGCCAGTAATTTTTGAAGTAACTAAATCTGTCATATTATTCCCTATTTGGTTTGCTTCTTAGATGGTGTCCAGAAACAAACTGATGTTAAGTTATGGGGTTAAGTAACTTGAAAGCCAAAGGCGTATGGGTCACTGTCATCTATGGTTATTGAGTTTTGGCCGGTGATTCTGGCCCAGCCTTGAATACTCGGCATGATCCCCTTGTGTTCACCAACAAGAGTGGCTGATTCGATGCAGCCGATAAATTGACTGCCTATGATGCTTTCATGGGTGTATTTATCGCCAACGTTTAACGTTCCCTTGGCATATAACTGAGCCAAGCGAGCGCTGGTACCTGTCCCGCAAGGAGAGCGGTCTATGGCCTTGTCGCCATAAAATACTGCATTGGCACCATCGGATCCTTCACTGATCGTTTCGCCGGTCCAGAGAACATGGGTGATACCAGATACTGTTGGGTCATCAGGATGCACACAGGTTAACTGCTCATGGGCAATCTGGCGGACGATAGGGCTCCACCTGAGAATATCGGCAGCGGTCCACTCTCTTAATCCGGGGAAGTTGGCTTGGGGCTCGACGATGACATAATAGTTACCGCCATAAGATACATCTATTTTTAGGGTGCCAAGTTCCGGGATATCTAAGATAACATCTTGATGAGCAAGGTAAGCTGGGACGTTGTAGATCTTGACCCAATCGACTTTTTCTCCTGTCTGCTTATATTCGATACGGATCTGGCCCGCAGGTACATCTATAACGAGTTTACCTGGCTCTTTGGCCGTCAACAGGCCTGATTCGATAGCCGCTGTGATGGTACCTATGGTGCCGTGTCCACACATGGGCAGGCAGCCACTGGTTTCGATAAACAAGATTGATGCGTCGGCGTTGTCACTGCATGGCGGATACAAAAAAGCCCCCGACATCATATCGTGGCCTCTTGGTTCGAACATTAATCCTTTACGGATCCAATCATATTCTTTGAGAAAGTGCTGGCGCTTCTCACTCATAGTGCGGCCCTTGAGATCCGGATGGCCACTGGTGACCAAGCGTACAGGATTTCCGCATGTATGAGCATCGACGCAAAAGTAAGTGCCTTTTAACATCTTTACTTTACTCCGTTTGCTTCAATCGTGGTTTCTGACCCTTAATTTTTATTTGATAATGGTGACTAAGCTTGACTCGAGTCAATCAAAGTCACCAGGGGTCATCAACATTTAGCGATTTCTAGTATAAGAATACTAAGGTGTAAAATTAATCCAGGTTGTACTTGTCTAGATTGATGCGAGTGTCCATCGCTTCTTTAATCACTTTCTCTACCATGGCACGCTCATCACCAATCAAGGTCATGCGTGGCATACGGACATTTTCACTGCCACGGCCAAGTAGTTGTTCTGCAAACTTGATGCACTGCACTAACGTCGGGATTGTGTCTAATCTAAGTAGAGGCATAAACCAACGGTAGATCTCGCGGGCCTCTTCGATGCGACCGGCGCGAGCAAGCTTAAATAGGGTGACCGATTCACGTGGGAATACGTTGGTCAGGCCAGAAATCCAGCCAGTTGCACCTAAGAATATGCTTTCTAGGGCGATGTCATCGACGCCACAAAGTATGCTGAAACGATCACCGAAGCGGCTCTGCAGCTCAGTTAGGCGGCGTGTATCTGTTGTGGATTCTTTAATGGCAACTATGTTCTCTTCTTCTGCAAGAATCGCTGTCATTTCTAAGTTGATGTCTATGCCATAACCAACAGGGTTGTTGTAGATCATGATAGGCAATTTAGTCGAGCGAGCCACTGTCTGAAAATGAGCTACAACTTCACGGTCAGTACCACGATAAACCATAGCTGGAAGTAGCATTAAACCATCTACACCTAGTTTCTCAACATCTTGAGCATAAAGGCTAGCTTGTTCTGCCGTGTTTTCAGTACAGCCTGTGAGTACCAAGATTCGGCCATTCACTGTTTCAACTGTGTGCTTAATAAATTCACGCTTCTCTTCAGGGCTCAATGAGGCATTTTCACCAATAGTGCCTAAAGCAATGATGCCGTCGATACCGTCTCTGATGAGATCTTCAAGCATGCGGGCATTGGATTCATAGTTAATTGAACCATCATCGTTGAATTGAGTTGAGATTGCTGGAAAAACACCTTGCCAATTTACTTTCATGTTTAAGACCTCTTGAGCTATTAATGCTTCATATAAAAGATGTAATTAACCGGAAAAACGTATGCTTAATTTGGCTTGTTCCGAGAAGTTATAGTATATTGTATACAATTTTAAGGGGAATAAAAGCCCCTATTAGATTTTAATTATCCTTGCTGTCGATAAATACTATATATTGCATGCAAAATATAAGGAAGGAGTAGGCCTTGAATTTGAATTATCTCCCTGCTGAATTATTAGAAAAGTGTCAACAATTCATAACAATCGATGCTCATACCGAAGGGGAGCCTTTGCGGATAATTATCTCAGGTTATCCTGAGATCAAAGGCGAAACCATACTTGAGATGCGTCAATATGTAACACGTCATCTGGACAGGTACCGCACTTTACTCATGCATGAACCAAGAGGGCATGCGGACATGTATGGGGCGCTGATTACCCGGCCAGTTACGCCAGGTGCCGATTTCGGCGTATTGTTTCTACATAATGAAGGCTATAGCAGCATGTGCGGTCATGGCATTCTTGCTCTAGTTAAGGTTGCCTGTGAAATGGGCGCTATCAGTTTAGGCGTTGAATCAAAACTGATTAAAATCGATGCACCTGCTGGACTGATCACCGCCAAGGCTATCCGAGATAGTCAGGGCAAGATCCATGTGAGCTTTTTAAATGTCTCTTCTTGGGCTGAGTCTTTAGCGTGCACTGTGATGGTGGATGGTTTCGGTAGTGTTAACTATGATATAGGTTTCGGGGGGGCTTATTATGCCTATGTGGATGCAGATGCCCATGGGATCTCATGTGGTCAAGAAAATGTGGCGCAACTCATCGATATGGGTAGGCGGATAAAGCAAGCTGTGATGGCTGCTCATCCCTTAGTACACCCAATCGAAGAGGATTTAAGTTTTCTCTATGGCACTATTTTTACCTCTAAAAAGGTCACAGATAAACAAGCTCATTCCCGTCATGTGTGTATTTTTGCCGACGGTGAAGTGGACAGATCGCCCACTGGTACCGGGGTTGCTGGCCGCATAGCACTCCTGTATGCCAAGGGAGAGGTTGAGCTCAATCAAGAGCTGATGATAGAAAGTATTGTCGATGGTAGGATGATCGTAAGTGCCACTGTAGAAAATGAATATTTTGGCAAGCGTGCTGTGATACCACAAGTATCAGGCCGTTCATATATCACCGGCCGCCATCAGTTCATCATAGATCCTGATGATCAGTTTCAAAATGGATTTATGTTACGTTAAATGATGCTGCTTATAATAGACACGCTGATAAGAGATTAAAAATGAGTGATAACACAAATAGCTTAGTAACAAGAACCGTGACTATTGTAGGCGCTGGGATAATAGGCTTAGCGACTGGCATTGAGTTACAGCGAGCTGGGCACAAGGTCCGAATTTTAGATAAAGAGGGCATTGCCGCCGGCGCATCTAAAGGTAATGCCGGTCATTTTGCCAGTGAGCAGGTTTTTCCTTTAGCCGATCCAGGCATGTTACCTAAGTTGCCTGGCATGTTACTTGACCCCCTTGGGCCATTTCGCATTCAACCTGCCTATTTCTTCAAAGCGTTACCTTGGTTTATGCGATTTATAGTGAACATGTTGCCGGGTAAGAGGGCGCACAATGGCCAAGCCATTAAGCGATTAAATCAGGCATCTATTGCGGCGTTAGTAGAATTAACCGATTTTTGTGACTGCTCAGACTTAGTGACACTCAATGGCAGTTTACTGGTTTTTGAAGGTACTCCTCTCGATGAAGTCACCAAGGAATATCATCACTATGCAGATGCTGGGGTACACGTGCGTTTACTCTCGGGAGAGGAGGTCAGGCAGCTAGAACCTAGCTTGAGCAGTAATATTAGTCATGGCCTGTATTTCACCCATGTGGGCCACACCCAAGATCCATATCGTTTATGTAAAGCCTTTGCCGATAAGTTTATCGCCCTTGGTGGAGAGATCATCACAGATGAGTTGGTTGCTATCGATTGTTCTCCCATGAATGAGGTCAATGTTTCAATCCGCTTAAGCTCGGGCGAGCAGCACTGGGTCGATAAGCTGGTGATAGCCTCTGGTGCCTGGTCCAAACCTTTTGCCAAGCAGTTAGGTCACAACGTGCCCCTGGAAACCGAGCGAGGTTATCACCTGATGATGCCGCAGAAGAGTTCCCTGTCTCGGCCGGTGGCATCCTATAATCGAAAATTTATCATCACACCTATGCTTGATGGCACTCGACTCGCCGGTACGGTTGAGTTTGGAGGGCTTAAAGCCCCCTTAGTTGAGGCTCGTGCAGACTGCTTATTTCCTCACGGTAAGGCCTTACTGCCTGAGCTGTTTGCCGATGCAACTGCTACAGATGGTGAACGTTGGATGGGATTTAGACCTTCTATGCCAGACAGCCTTCCAGTGCTTGGTCGCAGTGATAAACACAAGAATGTATTCTTCTCTTTTGGTCATCAGCACATGGGACTGACCTGGTCAGCAATCACAGCTAAGTTGGTCAGCCAAGAGATGGCTGGTAAGCAAACCGAAATTGATTTGAGTGATTATCGCATCGATAGGTTTAACTAAATCTGCTTGTATTTAGCATTGAAAGTCAGGTGTTTTTCAATAAAGTGTGCTCGTCTTCCCATGAAGACGAGTGCTATTTTTCTCTTGGTTTCTCTTGGTTTCTCTTGGTTTCTCTTGGTTTCTCTTGGTTCATTTCGTTTCATGTTGTTTTGGTCGATACTCTGCGTCATTCCGGCAGAACTTTTGAGCCGGAATTCAGTGATTTTTGCTGTTGGGGTATGTGATCTAAGCTCGCTTCTTCCATGTTACCTATTGGCTGGCGTGCTGGGTATATGCACTCTTTATTTTAGAAGGTTCGTGAGTCGGTGAGTGAAGCATAGGTTCAAGCTAACGAACGAGAAGCAGGATGCTGAACTGGCCTTTATGCACGCTTTTCTATTGTTAAAAAATGTTAAAGCATGTAACTTCAATGGGATAAAGCATTAACTTACTTGTTTTGCTGGCTATTCAATTCAATGCGAGGCAAGTGAAATGTGCATTCTCGTTTTTGCAGAAAGTGTTTTAGGGTCAATGGCTAAAAGCCATTAATAATTAGATGATTAGCTATGCGCGTGTTCACTGGTCCAAGCGGGTAAATGCGCAAGGCGTGCACATAAATATTATACAGATATTATGCAAAAAAAGGTTCGTTATGAAATTATCTATTACGTTATTATTATGTTTTTTTGCTTTTAATGTTAGTGCTGTTCAAAAAGCAGTAACAGAAGAAGGCGATATTGTGATTCTAAATGGCGATGGAACTTGGCTTTATGAAGATGACAAAGCCTCTCGTGATATCGAAATAAACACAAACCCTACTGTTTTCAATAAGCCGACTAACTCAAAATTTGTTCTGAAAAGTAAGAAAAATAACTCAGCTTTTGCTCTAAATACTAAAGAGTGGGCATTTGTTAAAAGTAAAAGTGATGATGCCGCTATTGAATATAATTTAGGTCTTAAAGCTGGAGATTTATATGGAATGGCTATAACAGAACGTATTGAAATTGAGCTGGAAAAATTGGTTGAAATTGCTTTCGACAACGCTAGAGAAGCAGCCCCTGATACCAAAGTAGTAAAGAAAGAATATAGAGTTGTAAATGGAATGAAACTTATATACATGGAAATGATTGGCACAATGAAAGGAATCAAATTTAAATATATGGGTTACTACTTTTCGGACTCTTCTGGCTCTACTCAGTTTGTAGTATACACTGGCGCAAGTTTAGTAAATAAATACAAAACAGAGATTAATAATCTCTTGAATGGTTTTTCTGTTCAATAAATATGTTGTATAACAAATTGCTTAAACGGAACTAAACAGTTGGTCATCGGTTCGCGATTATAGCCAATCATTTTATCCGATTAGAAAAGCGTTAGCAATACTCAATATTATGAGTGTGTTTTTAAGTTTAGGTTTATATCTTCATAGAATTTATATGAATCGACAAGGGAATGTTATGAATAACGATATTAAAGGTATGTGTCTTTTATTAGGTTTAATAGGCATAGGATATGTGGCATTACTTATACTTTTTGCATTGTTCACAGGCGCTAAAATTTTCAAAAGTATTATGTTTATCTCAGTTTTTTCATCAGCCCTCATAAGTTTAGGTTTAACTGTTCAAGTTAAAAACCGCTTATTTGGTTACGCTAAGTCTTTTATATCTAAATAGTTATGTAAACAAGCTAATTAAGACGGAACACGCAACAGTTGGCTGCGCTTCGTTCCTCGCTCATTTTAGCCAACTATTACTTAGCCCCTTATTGGGGCGTTTGTTGACTGAGGCTAGCTGGTGCTAAACGGACTAAATCACATCACAATGGCAGTAAATGATTTAGATAAATCCTTTGCCTTTTATGTGGATCTTCTTGGTATGAAACCTCACGCAAGATGGAACAAAGGTGCCTATCTATCATTAGGTAAACTTTGGTTTTGTTTATCTTGCGATGAACCTATACCCAACCAAGATTACACTCATATTGCCTTTGATATTTCAGCCTCAAACTTCCCCAAATTAAAATCACAATTGATGTCCGCTGGAATTAAGCAATGGAAACAGAATAAAAGTGAGGGTGACTCGCTCTATATTTTAGATCCTAACGGGCATAAATTGGAATTACACGTGGGTAATTTAGCCATGCGGCTTGAATTTTTAAAAGCAAACCCATACGATGGCTTTCACTTGTATTAAACGGAAGTATTACAAGCTGTTAAATCAGGATCGCATACAGTTTACTGTATTTCGTTCATCATCATTTTAACCAACAATATTTTGCCCATTAACGAGGGCGTTATGTAATCAGGAAGATTTATGAAATATATTCTAGCACTAGTGCTATCTTTATTTATCTCTAGCACAAGTGCAAATAACTTAGCTGATATTAAGGATGGAAGCACTGAAATGACTAAAAACAATCAAATAAATTATATTGAGATTCCAGCAAAGAATATTGAAGCTACAAAGACTTTCTTTAGTGACGTGTTCGGCTGGTCATTTGTGGACTATGGCCCAGATTATAGTAGTTTTGCTGCTCAAGGCGTTGATGGCGGTTTTTTTAAATCCGATTTAGTTGTTTCTACTAAAAATGGAAGTCCCCTAATAGTTCTGTATAGTAACTTACTTGAAACGACCCAAGATAATATTGAGAAAGCAGGTGGTAAGATAGTTAAACCTATATTTTCTTTTCCTGGTGGGAGAAGGTTTCACTTTAGTGATCCAAATGGCAATGAGTTCGCAGTTTGGTCGGAGTGATTACATCATAAGCCATTCAAGCAGGACTTTTAACAGTTAGTTGGGTTGCGCTTCGCTACACATTTTAGCCAACTATCAAAAGCCTCTTAATGGGGTGTTAGCACTCTTTGGGATGCATGGATATTAACTACGTAACTCAAATCGTAAATGGCAAGGTTAGTGTTTCTGACCAAGATGCTTCATTGCCATATTCTACAGACGAAGAACTGGTGAGTATTATCATTGGTCTCATTGAGAACGGGTATGCATTTACTGATGAGCCGCCCGGACTCCAGCTGCAATAGTACAAAGCCTTAAAGATAAAAGGTTACTTCACCGGTCTTTCCCAGCAATAACGTGGGCAGGGCCAAATGATTTCCGCACCTACGAAGTGGTATAGAATATCTAATCCACCCATACTTATTGGAATTTGCCAGTAAGAAATCATGCTGAGTAACATGTCTTAAGTTAAAGGCGTACAGTTTAATATGCGAGATGACCTATGATAATTGTTAAATACCTATTTGCAGCTGTAATAAGTAGTGTTTTATTTTTTGCGATATTTTTCTGGCTTTATCTCAGCGGTACTAACACCAGATACTGTCCGCTATCCCATATCTTAGACGATTTGTCGGTATGCTTTATCTTAGACAGTGTAGACGACAGGGTGCTGATACAGCATGGCGAACTCGATACTAACGATTTTTATTTAGAGATAATAGAGAGTGGAGAATCGAGTAAGTTTCAATTTCCGTCATCGGTTGTTAATGTTGGCAGAAGTGGTTATTCGGCTCAGTTAATTGCCAATGACAGGGCCGCTATATTGATTAATGATGAGATATTTGTCCTCAAAAAATACACAGGAAGTTATTAAAGCCAATTAATCAAGCCACTCATCCTTAAATTTTCAAGCTATCCATTCTTAATTATCTTTTAGATAAACGACGACGGAATATCTCTAAAATTTGTCAATATCTTCAAGCTAGTTGATAGTCTCAATCATTTCTTCTGCTAACAAAGGCTCAATATACATTGAGTCGTTTAGCACTGCCTAGATGTCATTAACTTCTCTTAAAACCACTCAGTTTCACCATTTTACTAACTTCAGAGCTGCTAATTATCTTATTGGTTGTGCTTATAGGCGAGTAGCACATTGATAACTTGTTCCCAATAGGGAAGGTATGTGAGTTGATTAAAATGTGCTGCTCGTTTTTTAGCTTATTTCATAAAGAAAAACCTAATAAAGACTGCACGCAGGCAAGTAGTCATTTCAATCGGTTATGGTTATCGCGGCGCATTATTTAATCGTTATCAAACGCTTGTATAGTTTAATGTTCTGTTAATGATGTGGTTGATAGGTTATCGTCTCGCCATTATTCACGATGTTTATTTCTGTTTTACTCGTTTATAGAATATATAGTGTGCATTTCAATAGTCACTATATTCTGAAACTGCAGTTACGACATATACCAAAAAATACAAATTAATGACAAATACTATGTATAACAAAATGATTTTGTGCTCATTGTTGAGCTTTATCTTATTTGGCTGTGGTGGCGGCAGTGGCGGAGAGAAAAAACCCACAATTCTTCCTTTTGCCTACAATGTAACAATCGATGGCAATACTAGAATTGGTGAACTAGTGCGAGGTCAATATGAGTTTGAAGCCAATGACAAGAGTGAAAGTGATGCCTCTACCACTTACTGGCTAAAAGGTGATGGCACTAAAATTTCCGATGGTGATAGATTACTTCTTGATGATACATCCCTTGAAGGAGGTGAAGTTAAGTTTTGTGTACTGCCTATCAATGCAGGTAATCGACTGAAAGGTGATCTTGTATGTAGCCAATCTGCCTACGTTGATAGTCGAGTAATCATACACATTCCCACGGTCTCTTTTCTTTTCGTATCAGAAGCAAGCAGAGTAGGGCATGAGCTTACCGTACTTGTTGATGGCAGTATCCAAGAATTGACGTATCACTGGTATAAAGACGATGTACAGATCCCTGATATTAGAGTGGGCACTCTGGCTTTAACAAAAAAATACGAAGGTTTACGTATTCACGTTTGCACCACTTATGATTCTAGTAGCAATGATAAATCTTGTTCTGAAAAAACAGCACCAATTCGTGCGGCAATGGGCAGTGCCCCAACAGTGGATTCGCTCTCTTTAAATTTCGGCGCAGATGAAATAAAAGTCGGTGAAACGATCACAGTTGAAGCTGTTTACATCGATATTGATGATGATAAAGAAGACTCTGTTCGTCGGCAATATCGCTGGTACAGTAAGGAGTCAATTGTTGGAAATGCCAAATCCTTGCTTGTTTCTCCCCAGGTTGTTAATCAATCAATTAAAGCCTGTGTCACTGTGTATGCTAAAACAGGAAGTCCCAAAGCCAGTGAGCAAACGTGTTCAAAAGATGTATACGTTATAGAGAAAGATCCCGTTGCACCTATTGTCTCAGGTGTCTCCATTCGAGGGATTAACATTGAAGGCTATAGGCTGAAAGGTGAATACAGGTACTTTGATGGTAACAATGATACAGAAGGAAAAAGCCTTCTGGAGTGGAAGCTTGATGCTGACCATAGCCCTGCGCTGACAGAAGGAGATACAATCCGCCTCAGTGCAAGTATTGTTGAACAAGCGAGTCTAATCAATAAGGCAACACCGTCGATTTACTTCTGTGTAACGCCATATGACGAACTAGGCACAAAAGGCAAAACAGCTTGTGAAGCGCAACGTTTGGCTACAATCAGCTTTAAAGGTTCATTGACGCCAGGTGGTGAGTTGGCTATTGAAAATTTTTACTACCCTGAATTTACGCAGTCATGGTGGCAAGCAAAAGGTAGTGAGTTTCAGTATTCCATGTCATTTAAGAGCAATTTTTTCAATTCCTGGAAAGGAAGCGTGTTCTATGACTCTATTGTCTTTACTCGGTATAGACCTGTTCAGTTCTGTGTTAAAGCGACGGATATAGATGGTGATGAGCAGGATATCTGTAAAGAAGTGACTTATGATGAAAAATACGAGAATGTCTCGGGTGCTCCTCTAGGCGGCAACAAGGTCGCTTTTGAACCCATGAAGGAATATAACGTCGATGTTGATGGCAACAAATATCGTTTATATCGTCCGATTCTGGCAAGCGAGTTTACTATTATCTCTGGAGGAGAATTTCTATCTGCAGAGTCTGTTATATACGATACCTTCCTTGGTAAAGAAACTGATGCTGCGAGAGGGATCAAGTTAACACCTAATGAAGCTATTAAGTATTGCCAAAGAACATCGGGAGGTGTTGTACCTAATAAAGTGCTTAAAGCTGCATTTTTTAGTAACAGTGAAGATAGTATCATTCGAAATTGGTCAAGTTTCGAGAGTGCTGAATGGCTGGTGATCAGCGAAAGAGGTAAGCCTGTTGAGTATGGTACATGGGCTGCAGATGCGTTTGAAGAAACACCAATCGAAGCCGACCCAAATAAAACCTACCGCTTTATTTGTCACCATAAACTAGGTGCACAATTGTAAATACCCTTAAATTTAATTAGGTGTTAGCTGTAACTTATTACCAATTCACAGCCCATCATTCGCCCTACTCATTCGTTGAAATTAGTAGGGCGTTTTGTATTGGGGCACTGACATGTTGAACTAGGCTTAGCGCCGATTATTAACGTGTGAGTACTAAAAACTCTGCCTTAGCTTTTTAAGGATTTCAATGCTCTTCTTCGCTGCTGTATGATCATTAGCAACATAAGCTGCAGTAATAACGCCTTCTTGCATAATACAAACGGCATCAATAAAAAGAGGATCGCTATTGGGCATAAATTTAGTGATAACTTGATGAACCTGCCGTTTATGATCACGGCAATAAAGTGAGATATCACTACTTGGTTCACTAAACTCCGCTGATGTATTAATAAAGAAACAGCCACGAAAGCTACCAAGTTTAGGGTCTGTATTAGCTATCCAAGCTTCTAATGCTATAAATAACCTAGATACAAGGTCTTCATCTGTATTTGCTCTTTGAAGTTTATCTTCTAGCCAGTCAATAAAAATCAAATGTCTTTGTTCAAGTGCAGCCAGTATTAATGCGTCTTTACTTTCAAAGTGACTATAAAGTGTTTTTTTTGCTACGCCTGAAACTTTGAGTATTTCGTTTATCCCGATGGAATTTATTCCATACATGTAGAAAAGGTCTAAAGCTGTATCGATTAATAGTTGGCGTTTTTTACTCATACATACCTCCGTTATTTAACTATATTGACAAGTGTAGACAGATTTGTCTACTATGATGGCGGTAGACAGGTCTGTCTACTTTGTAGGAGGGAGAATTTATATGAACAAACTTATACCACATTTAATCGCTGGACTTGGGGCCTCTATTGCGATTGGTCTACTCTCATTTCTGGATACAAATCTGACAAATGTTGTACTGATTATGGCTCCATTTGGGGCCACTGCAGTGCTTGTTTTTGGTTTGCCTGACAGTCCTTTAGCGCAGCCCAAAAATGTAGTATTTGGTCACTTGATCACTGCATTTATAGGTTTGTTTTTTGTGCATTTTATTGAGGTGTCGCCGTTAACCTTAGGTTTAGCTACGGGAATAGGTGTGAGTGCAATGTTAATGTCAAAAACAACTCATCCACCTGCTGGCGCTAATCCATTATTAATTATGCTATCCGGTCAAAGTTTGGGCTGGTTTTTTCTAGTTACACCTGTTCTAATCGGTGCGCTAGTTATCGTCTTGATTGGTAAATTTATGCAAGAATTACAAAAGAAATTTAACTGATCAAACAATGCTATTAAAAACTTCAATTGAACGGATTTACTGTCGATTTTTTGAAGGCTGAAGCGCAAAAATAACGGCGCCAATATGCCGCCGGTTAGCTTGGCGTTATAATTTTATTGAGGTTAAGAGTATGGGTTACTGGTATTTGGCTATAGCTATAGGTGCAGAAGTTATCGCAACATTAGCACTTAAAGCATCAGATGGTTTTTCTCATTCAACCTCTAGTACGGTTTGTGTTATTGGGTATGCAGTTGCATTTTACTTCTTATCCTTGGTATTAAAAACTGTGCCTGTGGGTATCGCTTATGCCATTTGGGCAGGCATGGGAATAGTCTTAATAGCATCAATCAGTGCTGTAATTTACAAACAAATACCAGATGCTCCCGCCATAATCGGTATGGTATTAATATTAGCGGGTGTCCTTGTTATTAATGTATTTTCAAAGACGGTGAGCCATTGATTAATAATGAGCCGCAGGGAATTCAATTTTAGTTATATTGAATTTCGGTGTTATTTAATGGAGGTAACATCTAATGGAGGTAAGATTTAATGGAACTTATAAAATATCTGAATGATAATTTCTTCACCAAAAAGGAATTGCTCGATGTTTCAAAAGTTACCGAACTAGAATTATTAAGCTATCAAAATGATAGGCTAATGCCAAAGTGCTCTTATAAGTTAACGCTAAATGTAAAAAGTGATTCATTCTTCGGTGTTCATAATGATGAGCAAGAAATTGAGTATTATGCTAAAGGTTATGCTTCTTGGTTAGCGATTGTTCAATCATTAAAATCCCCTGAATCTATTTACGCTATATTTTATAATCGTTATAAGATAGCAATTGAAAACCTTAAAGAACAAGGTCACTATTCTATTAGTTATAAACTAAAAAGTGGACTGGATGAGCACATTAAAGAAGAGTGGAATAACTTTTTGAATGGTATTTATGGTTTATGTACCCAAACAGGCTTACCTGAAGATATTGCAGCTAAAGAGTTTTCAATCCTTGAAATTAACGAGATTTCAGAGTTCAATGAGTTAACCTCTCAACAGATGAATAAGCTAACTCTAGCTGTTAATCTCTTAGATTCAGTGAGTTCATTATTTGCACCACATGAACGACTTAAAAGTTCAAGGCATAGATTGGTAAATGAAATCCGTCGTAAATATAAGCTACCAAATAACCAAATAACCAAATAACCAAATAATAAGCTAGGGCACACAAAAGTGGTGGTTTGAACTTGGCTACACCTTGTAACCTGGATAACTGAGAGCGTTTGTCTTATATATGTATGAATTCGGCATCGAGCGGAAATATTTTTGTTCCGCTCGATGATAATAAGTTACTTTGCCATAATATTTTCTATTTCGGCAATGGTGCGTGGCACCTTTACCGATAGGTTTTCATGGCCTGTTTGGGTGACTAATATATCATCTTCGATGCGTATTCCCATGCCACGGTAGCCCTCGGGGACATCGGTTGCCGATAGGGGGATATAGATCCCTGGCTCTATGGTAAATGTCATACCAGGCTCAAGTTTTCGCCACTGGGCTTGTTCATCGTGATAGGGACCCACATCATGAACATCCATGCCAAGCCAATGACCTGTCTTGTGAACAGTGAAACGTTTATAGGTTTCATTTTTCATTATGTCATCAATATTACCGCTTAACAGACCAAGTTCCAGTAAACCTTTGGCCATCACTTCCATGCAAGTTTCATGGAGGCGGTTCCAGCTAGCGCCGGGTTTAACTTGTGCTATGGCTGAATCTAGGGCGGTTAATACCAGACTATAAATGGCTTTTTGTTCCCTTGTGAACGTGCCATTTACCGGATAACTGCGGGTGATATCAGATGCATAGTGAGCGAGTTCGGCGCCGGCATCAATAAGCAGTATCTGACCGTCTTCGACTGTGCAGCAGTTTTCTTCATAATGCAGACAACAGGCATTGTTGCCCGAGGCGACGATATTGGGATAAGCCACATCGGTAGCGCCATATTTGGCTATGGTAAAGTTAAAGGTGGCTGCGAGTTCCGCTTCATTTATCCCAGGTTTACAGGCTTTCATCACGGTCATATGAGCGTCGGTAGACGCTTTGACTGCGGCTTTGATCTTAGCTATCTCATCTGGGCTCTTTATTACTCTCATCGGATGAAGCACTTTGGCCAGGGGAGTCACGCTGAGGTGCTGTTTTATGGTATCGAATGAGGCTGTGTTTCTTTGATGATTCATCCAGTCCATGACTCGACTTGAGAAGCGGCCCAGCTCATCGCAGATGAAAATGTGTTGATGGGATGCAAGCTGTGAGAGCAGTACAGCCTCTAATTCGGCAATATCATAAGCCTCATCGGCATTAAAATCCGTGATGGCTCCATGGATGCCGGCGCGTTCTCCGAAACTGACTTCCTGGGCTTTATCTTTAGGGCGGCAAAATAAGCTGTAATTAAAGCCTGAATCTTTAGTCTTATCGGAGCAGAGTAGGGCTACGGCATCGGGTTCGGCAAAGCCGGTCAGATAGAGAAAGTCATTGTCTTGCCTGAAATGATACTTGATGTTCTTACTGCGAACTTTCTGGCTATAGCCAGCAAGAATGACAAAACTGCCTTCGGGCAGTTGGTCGTATAGGGCTTTTCTTCTTGTTTGGTATAAATCACAGCTCATTTTATTTGTCTCTTCATTGGTGTGTTTATGTGAATTCACCTTGGGATAAGCTCTCTGTAAACAGCCTCTGGTAGCTTACTTGAGCCTGCCATGAGTCTTGAGTGTTTCTTGGCTGCTCCAGGTTGTAACATATAAGTGAAGTTAGCATGTTTGTATATTTTATTCAGTGTAAATATTCTTAAGATAAATAGATAAGTTCGCGGTGCAATCTGCTGCAATGGATGGGATAATGTCTGGAATCAGACTTAGGAGTTAAACACGTGAGCCCAGCAGTTTTTTTAGACAGAGATGGTGTGATCAATATCGATCATGGTTATGTGCATCAGGTTGATGACTTTGAGTACGTAGAAGGTGTATTCGATGCGTGTCGCTCTCTTAAAGAGATGGGGTATAAGCTGGCTGTGGTAACCAATCAATCGGGTATTGCGCGTGGCATGTATAGTGAAGATCAATTTCATAGCCTAACCGAATGGATGGATTGGAACTTCGCCGATAAAGGCGTCGAACTCGATGGCATTTATTATTGCCCCCATCACGCCGAGAAGGGCTTAGGTGATTACAAGCAAGATTGTGATTGTCGTAAACCAAAACCCGGCATGATGTTAACCGCGGCTGAATTTCTTAGTATAGATCTGAGTCAGTCAGTTATGGTCGGAGATAAGCGAGATGATATGTTGGCAGCTAAAGCGGCTGGTATCCCCACTCGAATTCTGGTTCGCACCGGCAAGTCAGTCACAGATGAAGCCATTGCCGCCGCGACGATAGTGCTCGACTCTATAGCCGATGTACCTGCATACCTTAAAAGCTGTTAGTTTGGCTGGTGCATCGAGTCAATGGCATCATCGACTCGGTAATTGATGACTTCAAGTTCCTGCGAACCTTAGGAGCTTGAGGTCTGGATATTAGCCCAACATTTTTGTTTGAGTATAGTGATTAGCTGTGGCGGATTACTATTCTCTGGCTTTCCCTCTAGCTCTACTAATGGCTTTACTTCTGTCTCCCCTCTAGCTTGCCCTTATCTTCAACACTTATGGCTAACGCTCTGTCTAATTTATTCTATGTCTTTTGCTTATATATTTATCAAACAAGTGGTTCAATTCCTCTAACTAAACCTGCATTCAATATATTTTCTACAGGCACTTGTAGACTAAAGGTTAACATGTAAGCGCTCACATAAGTCTGCTTAATTATCTATATTCACCGGCATTATCTATTGTGCTACTTGTTTAACCGGAAGTGATAAGTGTATTGAATAATCGTTATGTGGTGTTGAAATTTAACATTTGGGGGTAACTGGTTTTTTGTTAATTTAAACAGTGCTTTATTCCTGTTGTTGATGAAATTTTAGTTTATAAACTTTCATATGTCTGAGTAGCAAAGCAATAACATATGCTGGATATTTGTATCTCAATATTACACCCGATTTTATTGTTGCGTTTTGTTTAAAATTGGCAGGCATACGCCCTTGAATTGTCAATCTTTGATCTTCTTTGTTTGGGAGTGCTGCGTTTTTGTTGCGCCTAAGGGTCTGCGTGTTGCGGTGGTTGTTGTTTGGCAAGTTAGGTCCACTTCCACTTAATCGGAATGTTAGATTATCCCCAATCGGTAAAACTGATTGGAAGTGGATTTAATTCGTTTTTGTTATCTGAATAGTAACAAGTGCGCAACCACCTCTTCTTGATTAAACGTAAAGTGTGATCTGCGTATCTTTACTTTTCCCTCTTTAATGTTATTTGGCTTTTATTGAGATTAGCTAGGTTTGAGTACCGAGCCATTAATAATTACTCTGTCTCATATTCTTGGTGTATCTCTTTCGGTGTTTTTAACATCTTAAACTTATCTATTTTATTGGTGGTGATTTAATTTATGTTTTCAAGGATGCGAATTTTATTTATTGGATCTCTGCTGATATCGCTCGGGTTAATACCCGCAGTGGCAAGTGCAAGTGATCTCGTTACATTCGAGTTATCGACCGGCTCCAAGGTTTATGATAACGAGTTAATAATGAAATATGACTTAGTCGTCACTAATAACGGCGGCAAGCTGGTGAAGGGACTCTCGGTGACAGCCGGACTGCTTGATATCAAGACGTCTGACATCAATGGCAACCCTGTTGATGCCTTTACGAGTGTGTCTGTCGATGCGACGGCAACGGTAGGCTCTCAAGCCGGGGAGTTCAATTCCCACGGAGACTTGAATGCTAAGCAGGTCACGTTAGCCGAAGGTGGAGTGGTGACTTACCACATAAAGGCTAAAGTAAGCCCCACGGCCGCACAAGAGATAGAGGTGACCGCTCAATTAACATCAAGTTTTCTCTCCCTTGAATCCAATTCGGTCACGACCCCGAGAGCACCTTATGAGCTCGACGTGATTAAGAGTGCAGACAATTTGCTTTACTCCCCCGGCGGTAAGGTCAGTTTTACCATCAAGGTGAGTAACACGGGTCAATGGAAGATTCGTCATGCCCTTGTTGAGGATAACTTATCTGGTATCACAGCCGAAGACATGGAAGGCAATACTATACCGGCCTTTAGCTCTATCGATAATATTACGGCGACGACTCAAGGTAAGGGTTCTAGTGGCGGGGTATTTGATGCCCATGGCCCAGATTTACAGGCTAAGGACGTAGTTGTCGCTAAGGGAGGCTGGGTCGAATATCGAATTACGGCCACAGTCGCAGACACATTAATTGGCGATATTCTTAACTACGCCGAGGCTACGGCCCATGATGACTCAACACTTTCGAATCCAGTCGTTATTGAGCCTGAAGAAGCTAATGTGGTTATCACCAAGCAGGTAAGCCCAACCGCAGACTATCAGGTCGGAGATACACTCACATATACGATAAAGCTTGAAAACACTGGCTTAGGTATAGCGAATCATTATCAGGTAGAAGACAAGATAAATGACATAGTCGTCGATCTGGCTAATAACGATTTGGCTGAATATAACCACATTAATGTTACTGCTAGTCCATTTGAGACTTGGCAGATAGAGGTGAAGGATCTTGGCTCTCACAGTCTGTCTGAATTTATGGCCTCAGGCGGCACATCATCGAATAATGACCTTAACGATCTGATCAGCCTCTACCCGAATGAGTCGGTGACTTATATTATCACTGCCACATCTAAGGCCGTGGCCATATCTGATATTACAAATACAGCCTCTGTAAACTCAGATTCTACTGTCGAGAAAACGGCGAGTGCCACAGTGACCGCATTGGCTACCATCAAAGATTTCACCGCCCACAAGTCACCCAATGGCACTGAATATATGCCGGGCGATTGGGTAAGCTACACCATTGAGGTGAGTAACACTAACGCGACTCAGTTCGCGGATAATATTAGTTTAACTGATAAGATTGCGACCTGTAACACCACAGAACTTGTGGATGGCTCTACTGGTTCACCGTTTGAGAAGTGGAAGCTCAGCGTCAAGAGTGTCGATGTGGAGGGCAGCGATCCCGGCAGTTTCGCCTTTGGCGTCGAAAAAACAGGTGATATCGATCTAGTATTAGACTTAGCGCCAAAAGGTAAGGTGGTTTATCAACTGGATGTGTTAGTTAATCCTGATGCTATCGGAACCATAATAGATAACCCAAGTTGTGATGATACCGTTCCCGAAGACGGCTCTGGTATCAATATGCCAGATGGTAAGGTTGAGGTGAAGAAGCTGGTTGATCAACGTGAGTTTGCTCCCGGTGATGACTTAACCTACACAATAACCATTAAAAACTCGGGTAAAGGTTACCTGCATAATGTACCTGTAGTCGATGCAATTTCGGCCATCACAGCAGATGGCGTCACAGGTTCGGCATTTACAAGTTGGACTATCACTACCAGCGTCACCGACAGCAGTGGCGCACCATCAAGCCACAGTAACCCAGATCTTGACGGAAGCATTGCTGCAGATAATGATCTCGATACCCATGCCAATGTGTTCCCCGGTGACACCATCACTTATACCATAGTGGCCACCACCAAGAACACCATCACAAGTATAGTCAGAAACAAGGTAATGGTTGACGGCAGTGCCTATTCTGATGTTGGCGCCGAACCTTACAAGTACGATCTTTCCGTGGAAAAAACCGTGGATAAAATTCGCTACACACAAGGCGACGATACTCTTAGGTATACCATAGTAATAAGCAATGCCGATATTGCCGGTTACGCTAAAGATATCCCGGTATTCGATGATATTGCCGGCATTCAGGCCGAACTTCTGCATCAGAAGGGGGAGATGGCGCCAGCGTTCGAGTCATGGACCATCACGGCCGCCCTTGACGGTAGGCCCAATCAAGACTCGGGCTTACCAGGTAATGTCTCAAGCAATGTTAATCTAGACACCAAGTTCAGTCTCGCGGCGGGGGGCACGCTCACCTACACCATAGAGGCCAAAATACCTGAACGTACTCAGGACCATATCGTCTGGGGGCACATAGTCAATAATGTGGTCGTAGATAAAACTGAGACTGCATCGGCAGAAAGTTATTATAGATTACCCAATCTAGTGGTAGATAAGCAGGTTTCTGAGACAAACTATACGCCTGGAGATACAGTCTCATACACGATAACCGTGAAGAATATCGGTGCAGGATATGCTAATAACACAGATGTAAAAGATGATATAGCCGCCCTAGGCCTGTTCAACCACTGGACTGTAAAAGATGAGTCCTTTGGTATAGGTAGTCGCATCGTGGGCGGTAAGGTTGCGGATGATAAAAATATCGATACCAAGGTGGATATCGCCCCAGGGGGAAGAATTGTCTTCGTCATCACAGGAGTCGTGGTTAATAACATACACGGTCAGGTGACAAACACGGTAAAGGTTCATGAGCCTCTGGATAACAGAGACAGTGAGTCATCGGCGGATATTTTTCCTATCACAGATCCAGAACTGCCTAGTGTCGATATACACAAGGAGTCATCACCGTTGCATTATAGGCCTGGGGGAGTTCAGACCTATACCATCACGGTGAGAAACGACAGCGATGTTCTGGTTGAAAACTTGCGGGTATTCGATGGGATGTCTGCAATCGAGTCGACCTTAGCGAACGATAAAGATAATCATTTTGCCGATATTGTCGGTAGCCCGTTCGAAAGCTGGACCATAGAGTCAACGAGTAAAACCTTAGCGAAAAACAGCACAAGTGCCGATCTCGACGAGGTGATAACGCTGGCACCTAATTCATCTAAGGTCTACACCATAAAAGCCATCATCAAAGATAACGTGGTTGATGAAACTGTGACTAACCGTGTGTGTCTGTTCCGCGAGAATGGTGATGATGCCGGTTGCGCCGAGGCAGAAAACCACAGAGAAATGTCAGGTGGAGAAGTGGTGCGTGAAGTCTTCCCGGCTAAGTATAAGCCAGGAGATACCATTACCTATAAGATCACCGCAAGTTCCAAGTTAGGTTATTACAACAACATCCACATTCTGGATGAGCTGGAAAATCTCAGTGTCGATCTGATAGATAAAGACGGCAAACACACACAAGGCCATCCTTTCAATGACAAGTTTAATGTTGATGTCACCAAAACCACTCTCAATGGCGATGGCACGACCGATGGCACATTAGACGGTCAGGTGGAAAACAACAAAAACTTAGATACCACGATAGATGTTGGCCCAGGTGACAAGGTGGTTTATACCATTACTGGTGTGGTACGAGATGACGCCGCCGGTGACATCATCAATGGCGAGCTAGTGGTTAAGCCCTTTAAACCTAACTGGGATTACAGTAAAGAGTCGGACAATAAAAACTATCAGCCGGGTCAGACTCTGACCTATCGCCTGTCGATCAAGAACACGGGTAAGGGACATGCAGTAGGCATCAAGGTTCAGGATTTGCTGAGCGAGGTGATGGTCGATGATATCAAGGGGCGTTCGGTGAAGGCCTATGAATCTTGGTCTTTCACTAAGGTTAAGCAAAAGCCAATCGCGACAAATTCCGCGACTGGGGCAAAGCCTGAGTTTGAACTGTATTACAATGCTGGTTCTTATAGTGATAATAACGATCTTGATACCGAGATTAACTTGCCAATTGGCGGTGAGATTGTTTATACCGTGGTGGCTAAAGTCATAGACAGAGCCGAAGGTGAGATAACCAACGTACTTAAAGTTAATAACGATACTACCAGTGTCAGTCACTCCCAGAGCACAGAAAACTATAAGCTGACTAAGCAAGTCATTGGCTATTTCGATGCAAGTCACAACAAGCTCAGCGGTGAGGGATACACTCCCGGTGGCTATGTGGCCTATAAGATCCGCGTGGAAAACAGTGGTAAGGGCAGCATACAACAGCTAAAGGTCGTTGATGATCTTGAAGGCGTGACAGCTGCTTGGTTCGACGGCAATACAGGTCCTGTGTTCGAGAGTTGGACTATTAAGGCTAAAACCGATGGTGGTATGGTGTCCAATTATGGCGTATTCACTGCCAATAATAATATCGATACCTTAGTGGATATTGGCACCGGTGGCTATGTCGAGTACTACATCTCGGCCAAGATCAATCAAGAGGTAGTTGGTGATTTTCATAATAGTGTAACCGCGGGAAGAACCACTAAAAACAGTGAAATATCTGTGATGCAGCAAGCTCAATTTAGCTTGAGTAAAATTGCCTATTCGGATGCCTTGTTCACTAGTCGAAAGAGCGATTATGCCCCCGAAGATAAGGTCTTTTACCAGATTAAGCTGGAAAACAAGGGCTGGGGCACGGTTTATGCGGTGCATATTAGAGATATGCTCAAAAATATTAAATCGGAAATAGCGGAAGACACCTTACCAGCTGGATCTTGGGTTACGGCGGAGCCGTTCACTGAGTGGAAGGTCACGGCGCATTATACTCCGGGCCGAGTCACTAACATTGGCGGTTTCAGTGATGGTGACAACATAAATATCGACACGGATTTTGATCTGGCACCCAATGAAGCTATCGAGTTCAGCGTCGAGGCTAAGTTGGATTATGTCGTGCTGGGCGAGGTCAGGAACCATGTGGAAGCAGCCAGCGAAAAGAAGAATGCAACGCTTAAGGCTCAGGTAAAAGATATCAGCCACAGCAAGGTTATCACCAGTATTGGTGGTAAGCCTTATCAGGCCAATAGCCATTATCGCCCCGGCGATGAGGTGGTATATACCATCAAGATCACCAACAATCACAATGCCTGGGCCAACAATGTGGCTATTAAGGACAAGATTGGCGACATCAAGACCTTGCTTGCCGGTGGTAGTCGTGGTCAGGCGTTTAGCAGCTGGCGTGTCGAGTATGAAGTTGCCTCTGGTAGCGATAGCCGTACCGACACTCAGGTACCTGTAAATTCAGCCGATAGCGATATCGATTTCATCACAGATATCGGACCTTTAGATGAGATAACCATACGCATCACAGCTGTGATCAAAGACACGGCAACCGGTGATGTAGACAGTAACCATCTGCTGGTGGACGGTAACACCGACGCCACTCAAGTGATCCCACCTTTTGCGCCTAAGTTGACCTATGGCAAGGAAGTCATCAAGACCTCGGCCGATGGAAATGATAAAACCGAATATGCGCCTAAGGGTGAGGTGAAGTATCGCGTATGGGTGAGTAATAGTGGTGAAGGTTTTGCCCATGATCTGCTAATCACTGACCCTATCGACAAAATCGTTTCCGCCGATGGCCAGAAGGCCTTTACTGCATGGTCTGTAGAGCAAGATCCAAAGTTTGCTCCTGTCCTGTCCGTTGTGACTGGTGATATCAGTGGCAATGTGCCTCTTAATGCCCATGGGGATATCGCGCCGGGAGAAACCTTGAGCTTTTTTGTCACAGGTAAAGTGGCTGGAGATGTAACGGGTTTAGTGCGCAATACTCTGTTTGTTAACGATGCAGATGTTGCCCATGTGGATCTCAACTCTGGGGTGATGAGTATCACCTCAAGCAAGCATACAGATACGCCAAATTATACGCCGGGAAGTGAGGTCAGATTTCAAATCGAGATCACTAACACCTCAGATTCTATCGCTATCGTGCCGGTGGAGGATGATCTTAATGCCATCATGGTCATGACGGCCGATGGCACCATGCAGCCTGCACTGACCGATATAGTGATCAGTGCCAGAGTGGTGGGCGATAAGGTTAACTCACAAATACCAGCTAGCTTAGGCACACCGGGTAAGCTCAATACTGAGATAAGAATTGCCGCCAGAGATTCGTCTGCGACGCCGGTGAATACCAGCATCATTTTCGATATCAGCGCCAAGGTTAACGACAGCGCTGTAGGAGAATTCACCAATACCGCAAGCATAGATGACAAAGACTTTGGGCTTATCGAAGGTAACATCAAGCCCTTGCCTGCAAAAATCAGCTTAGATGAACATGCCATCAAGGTACCCGCTGTCTATGCACCAGGGGAGAGCATAGGTTTTGAAGTTGTCATCAAGAATATAGGTTCAGGATATGCGCTCAATACTGAGCTGGCTAACCTTCTGGACAAAACCACAGCTTTTGCCGCGGGAAGCACTGACAAGGTGCGGGTATTTGATAAGTGGGACAAGGTAACTGTAACAAGCAGCTCTAGCCTGACCACTATTATTGCCGGTAAGGAGCTCAATAATAGTGAAGGCTATTTCAATGAGTTCAATATCCACCCTGGCGACTCTGTGACCTTGCAGTTATTTGGTACCGTTAAGCCAGAGATATTAGGCGACATAGATAATATGACCCAGGTCACTCAGGGTAATAATATCTTAATGGATGACGCGATTTATACGCCGGTTGAAGGTGAGTTGCTCATCTTGAAAACCGCAGATAGTCCTACTTATCTTCCTGGAAACAGGGTCGGCTATAACATCAAACTAGAGAACCGTGGTGACGGTTGGTTAAATGATGTGAAGATATCTGATTTGTTGTCCGATATCGAAACGGAACTTGCTGGCGGCATTACCGACAAGGCATTTGTGCCGTCGAGCATGGTGCTGGACTCTGTAGTTTCGACGCCATTGGTACCAGGAGACTTAGGTGATATAAAAGTTGTAGATAACCAGCTTATCGGCACCGCCGATATCGCTCCGCACCAGGTCATCAACATCCGTTTTAGCGCCGAGGTTAAGGACACGGCTCTTGGGGAGATAGTCAATATCGCCAAGGCAAATGAGCTTAGCTCTGAGATTGCGATTAATCCACCTGTGGCAACAGTTAAGTTGAGCAAAACCGTTGGCAAGCCTACTTATATGCCAGGTGAACTCATCACTTATACCGTGACAGTGGCTAATACCAGCCAGACATGGGCAAATGATGTGGAATTGGTTGACGATCTCGCCGGTATCATGACCGAACAGGCGGGTGGCGCCATGGTCAATGCATTTGTTCCAGGCACATTAACGGCGACCAATACCAGTACTGTTGAATTGGTGAAGATGCAGGTTAAGGATAATCGCCTCAGCGCGACCATGGACATAGCTCCCATGAGTGAAGTGAGCTTTACCCTAGAAGCTAAGTTGCAAGACACCATTTTAGGAGAAGTGACCAACATAGCCAATCTTGGAGATCAAGATGCCTCGGCCGTGATAACACCTCAAGATACCCCTAAGGTGCAGATAACTAAGCTGGCCAATAACCCTATCTATCTACCTGGAGGGCTAGTTACCTATACAGTTACGGTAAAAAATAACGCCGATACTTGGGCCAATGATGTTCAGGTGTCTGACGATCTGGGCAAGATAACCACAGAGCATGCCAGTGGCGTGACTTTTGACGCGTTTGTCAAAGATAGCCTGAGCGTGACCAGTGACAGTAAGCCTAATCTTATCGAGATGACAATCTTAGATAATAAGCTCACGGCTCAGGTCGATATCGCGCCTAAATCTGAAGTGAATTTCACCATTCGCGCCAAGCTTAATAACACAGTGCTAGGAGAGATAGTCAATACAGCCATCGCCGATGGCAATGAAGCCGAAGCTAAGATTAATCCGGCTCCGAGTGAGGTGGAGATAAAGAAAACCGTCAGTCATGTGAGGTACATACCTGGTGGAATGGTGACTTATCAGGTGACTGTGAGTAACACGACAGAGGCTTGGGCCAACGATGTCAGCATTGTAGATGACATGTCCGCGATAACCACTCAGCTTGCTGGCGGTATTCCTGGTAGTTCAGGTTTGGCATTCGTGGCGAATTCTATGGTGGCAAACCATGATACTAGACCTGAATTGGTTACTATGTCGGTGGCGAATAATAAGCTCCAAGCCAGTGCCGATATCGCGCCAATGACGGATCTGGTCTTTACCATTAAGGCTTTGCTCGTGGATACTGCTCTGGGTCCGGTAATTAACCAGGCATCTGCCGATGGTAAAACCTCAGATGTGATGATAACCCCTGTGGCTAATCCGATTCTAAGCCTGACTAAAACGGTATCTAAACCTACCTATTTGGTGGATGAAGATGTGGTTTATACGGTAACGCTAATCAATGCCGGCGACGCTTGGGCTCATGATGTCCAGCTTGAAGATGACCTCAATGCTATCACCACAGAGCTTGCTGGTGGAGAGATGGGCACGCCATTTGTCGATGCTAGCCTAGTGGTCAGCCATACCAGTAAACCTGAACTGATTGTACTGGGTACTGAGCCCAATAAACTCAGTGCACGTCTGGATATAGCCCCTCACAGTCAGGTGGTGTTCACCTTGACAGCCAAGATGAAGTCTTCGGCTCTAGGAGAAGTGGTCAACACGGTAACGGCGGACGAGGAAACTGCGGGCGTGAGCATATTGCCCGAGGATGCAGATCTTATCTTCACCAAGTCGGTGGATAAGGAAAACTATTTACCTGGTGATCTGCTGACTTATACCTTAGTTATCGAAAACAGAGGCTTAGGTTGGGCCAATGATGTACTGATCCAAGATGCTATTGCCGGTATCAATACCGATCTAGCCGGTGGCCTCAATGGCCAGGCTTTTGTGCCTGGTTCTTTGGAAGTCACTCACGATAGCACTGATGAATTGGTACAGATGGCTCTAGACGGTGGTGTATTAGTGGCGCATGCCGATATTGCCGCCAATAGCAGTTTGACCTTTGTCATTAAGGCGCAGCTTAAAGATACAGCCCTAGGCGAGGTGCTCAACAAGGCATCGGCTAATGACCTCAATGATGAGGCATTATCGATTCCTTCTAAGGCGACTGTTACCTTAGTCAAAACCGTAGATTCTCCCGTTTATCAAGATGGTGGCAAGGTGACCTATCACCTGACATTAACCAACCAAACCGATGCTTTCGCTCATCAAGTTAATCTCAAAGATATGATCAAAGAGATTAAGGTGCTGACCATAGATGGCGTCGAGGAGAGAGCGTTTAAGTCATGGGAATATAGTTACCAGTCTGGTGATAGTAATACCAGCGTGGTGAGCCAATCACGTAAGAGAAGTGATAGTGCGAACAATACTAATATCGAGGTCATGATCGATTTGGCACCGAAAGATACTTTAGTGTTCACCGTAGACGCAGTCGTACGAGACGATGCCGTTGGCGAGATAAGCAACACGGCAGATATCAAGTTCGATGGTGCTCATCAGGAATCAAATGTTGTCATTAACCCAGATGTTGCAGTGCTTGAGTCGGAAAAAGTCAGTGTGGAAACTGAATATGTACCCGGCGAGACTCTCAACTTCACTCTTACCATGAAGAACACCTCTAATAACTATATCTTCGATACGCTAGTGTCTGACGATATGTCGGCGATACAAGTTGAGTACGCCGATTCAACTCTGGGTGCGGCATTCGTACCAGGAAGTTTGAGTTTCACCCCGAGCGAGATAGGCAAGGGCAGCAGTGCTAAACCTACCTCAAACAGTGAATATGAGGTGGATATCGCACCTGGCAGTGAGATTATTTTCAATGTCAGTGGCATTGTGAATGAGAATGCCGTGGGAGATATTCAAAATATCGCCCAGGTAGATGGCGAAGAGGTTGAAAGTAATCTGGTTCCAACCGCTGTGGCTAATGTCGTGGGAGAGCTGTTCACTCGTGCGCAATATTATGTACCCGGCGAGCCAGTTGAATATCACCTGGTGTTGAAAAACGAAGGTCAGGGCGTGGCGAAAGATGTCTATCTCTTGACCCAGTTTGCTAAATCTACGGGCACTTGGATTAATCAAGAACAGGGATTGGCATTCGACAGTTGGACCATAAGTGCAGCAACAAGCGGTAATAACACCACAAGCGGTGAATTTACCGATAACGAGGATATCGCGACTAAGCTCAATATCGCCCCGGGTGGCAGTGTGGATTTCACCATCACGACCACAGTGGATCTGGATATGTTGACCAATATCGACGTATATGGTTTCTTCCTCGGCTCAACTTATCATAAGTCTCTTAAAGTGAATCAGAGTATTGATGGGATTGGAGGTGCAGACAAATTATCATATCTGGATCTTCCGCCGGTAGGTGCCAAGATGCAGGTAGAGAAAACCGTAGAGAAAACCAACTATATCGACAGCGATACCCAAGTTATCTATCACTTGAGTGCTGTCAATATTGGTGAGGGCAACGCGCCTTTGGTTAACTTGTTCGATGATATTGCTGGTTTGAATAGTCCAAAGGGAATCGATGTCTTCACCGATTGGAGCATAGAGGGAACTGAGTATGAGGGCAGCAGTGTGGTTGACCAGTTTACTCTCAAGGGTGATCAGCTCAACAAGCATAATCTGAATATTCAGAGAAACTTTAAGTCTAAGGGAAGAAGTCGGATTGAGTTGGTGATCAGCGCGACCATTGCCAAGCATCTGGATGATGATGTGACTAACACCTTTGTGGTGACTGAGCAAAACGGCACAGTGACTCAAGATGATGCGACCACACATATCAAGAAGATCCCGGACAATCAGGGCGAGCTTAAGATAACTAAGCAGGCTTCGAAAAACACGGCTCAGGTTGGTGAGGTGATAGAATATGAAATCATCATAGATAACGACAATGAATCCTACTTCAAGGATGTGGCCGTGTTCGATAAGTTGCCCGCTGGTTTCCGTTATCAGCTCGATACCACAGAGATGACCCTGAGTGGTATAGATGGCAAGTTCGATACTCAAGACGATGTGGTTCTCACTAAACAACCAACACTGTCAGGTCAACTCAGGTTTGCCAATGTCGATTTTGAACCGTTCGAAAAGTTGCGGATCCGTTATCTGCTTAAGGTCTCAGTTGGAGTGACCTTCGGTAAATATATCAACACGGCTCAGGCGAAGATCAAGGGCGTTAATGTCTCTGATATTGCCACTGCGACGGTTGAGATTCAGGGTGATAAACTCTTCGATACCGCCTCTATTATAGGTAAGGTGTTCGAGGATATTAATGGTGATGGATATCAAGCCGATGCAGGTGCGTTCGACATCAAGGTGATGGCCGACTTACCAAGAGACGCTTATGTGGCCGACTCGACCAAGTTAAAGCTGACGGATAAGTTTGAGCCTGTCGATGACTTAGATGATGCTAGTGCTAAGATCTTGGCGCCGATTCAATCTGGAATCGAAATAGATAAATTGATGGGACAGTCACGCAATCGCACTTTAGATGAATCTCATCTTGCGGTAATTCGTTTCCAGACCAGAACGCCTGATTCATTCCCGTTAACTCTCACCACTGGAGAGGGAACACGAATCGAGTTTTCGTCTGAGGGACAAGTGACTCGTAGCCTAAACGGAGACGTGAAGACTGGCTTGTCGGCGGAAGTTATCAATGTTACCCGTAACTTGTATCGCATCAAGGCTGTAGAGCCGCGTTACCTGTGGGAGATAGTCATAGATAACATAGGTGTCTATGAAGATGGTATTCCAGGAGCACGTCTGATCACTACTGAAGGTATTAAGATAGAGACAGATGAGTTTGGTCGTTACCATGTACCAGATCAGTGGGTAACGGACAAGAAGGGTCGCAACTTCCTGGTAAAACTTGATAGTGATTCACTGCCTACAGGCATGAAGGTGATAAGCGAGAATCCTAAGGTTAAACGTATTTCGCCTTATGGATTAGCTAAATTCAATTTCAGCGTGCAAGCAGCCAGTGTTAAAACCACTGACAACTCGGCTTCTAAGGCATCAGCCACGAAAAGCCAAGATACGGAATAAGTAACCACCCCAACATCAAGTATGCCGATGGGATCACTTCCATCGGCTCTTTGTTGTTAAGCGCCCCCGGATTTAGGCTTGGAAGCCTGCCGAGTTTGTGGGTGGAAAGCTAAAGGAATATATGCGTGAAAAAATTTAAATTAAATCATTTATCGTTAATGATCATCACTTGCCTGCCCTTGATGGCACAAGCAGGAGTCGACTCGAACAATCAAGTGTCGGCTAATCAAACTCCAGACAGTCAAACTCCGGCTAAGCAAGCTTCGGACAATCAAGTACCGGATAGTCGAATTTCCTACCGTCAAGTTTTGGCTAAGCCAACTCCGGCGAGTCAAACTTCGGTTAGTCGAACTTCCTACCGTCAAGTTTCGGGTAAGCAAGCTCCGGCTAAGCAAATTTCGGACATTAACACTCCTGCCAACTTTGTGTACACAGAGGTGATTCAGCCAGGTACAGAGCCTCAACGGGTTAAAGCGCCTGAGTCGGATAAACAAGCTCAGCCAGAGGATCTGGCTCTGGAATTGATTCAATCTGAGTCCACAGATCTTAAACAGACCATTCATGAGCAGACAGATAATTCACGTATCTATCTGGATGAAGGTGCCATCTGGGCTAGCCGTGACATCACTAAGGTCGACCCACAACTCGAATTGTCTGTCAGCGATGCCATCGAAGTCGATCAGGGCAAGATAAGTGACTCGGTTAGTTTTAATCTAGTGACTAACTATAGCTATTACATCAAACGTTGGCAGCTTGAAGTGTATCGCGGTAAGGACATTCACTTGAGCGAGCCACTCAAGGTATTAACCGGTGATACCTTAAGTAATGAATTCGATGTTCAGTGGGATGGTGTTACAGATATTCCCTATGAGATGAAGAAGGGTCAACAACTCCTGTACCGCCTAAAATTGTGGGACAAGGATGGCAACATGGATGTGACTTCAATAGGGGTGACAGATCTTATCCGTGGTTCACAAGAGGTGGAGATGGATAAGTTTGATCATCAGCAAGCCACCACCACAGGAACTGGCTCTGGTGATACTGACACGGATAAAGGCTCACGCAGTTACGGCGTAGCGAAATTACTGCGCCATAATATTCCCACCTCGGCAGGCATGGCAAAATTGATGGGCACGGGCCTTAAGGGAGTCGATCGCGTCTTTATTGGCGAAGATGAGTACACCATCGAAGATAATCGCCTCTATGTGGAACAGTATCTGCCAACGGATGCCTATATGTTTCCGGTCAAGGTGAAGTATGACGATGGTCATGAGAGAAACTATAAGCTGTTTGTTCGTATTCCCGATACCTATTATGCTCAAACGGCTCTGGCTGATCTGTATGTCGGTAAGAATCGTGTCTCGGGCAATAAAGATGTGTTGGGTGTTAACGACCAATATAAAGGGGACATCTATAATCGAGGGCGCCTGGCCTATTTCGGCGAAGGTAAGTTTGGTGACAAGCTGAGAGTGGTGGCCCATGTGGATACCAAAGATCAAGAACTGAAAGATATGTTCAAGAATCCTTTCGCCTCGGATACCACCACAGTTTTCGATATTCTCGAGGACGATGATGAGCTTTATTACGGTAACTATGGTGACAATGCCAATATTCAGAAGGTGGTCAATACCAAGGGCAAGGTCTATCTGGATGTGCAATACGATAAATCCAGCGTCTTGTGGGGTAACTATAATACCGGGATCTCGGGTACCGAGAATGCTCAATACAATCGTAGTCTCTATGGTTTCAGAGGGGATTACCGTACACGAAGCACCACAGAATTTGGTGATGACAGATTCAACCTAGTTGGATTTGCCTCACAGGCAGACAGTCTATATTCCCACGATGAGTTTCGTAGCACAGGCCTGAGTCTCTATTTCCTACGCCACGGAGAGGTACTCCCAGGTAGTGACAAGGTTGTGGTACGTCAGGTGGATGACCGCAACAACCGAATCGTCAATGAGGTCATACTTCAAGAGGGGCGTGATTACGAGTTTGATGCCTATCAAGGACGAATACTCCTGACACGCCCGCTATCAGCCATTGCTGGTGACAGCTTTGGTAGCGTTATCTCGAATACACCTTCAGGGGATCTGAAAAACTATCTGGCTGTGGATTATGAATATATTCCTAGAGGCACTGAAGCGCTGGAAAAGATGGCCATGGGCGGCAGGGCAAAAGGTTGGGTTAACGATCATATTGGTATAGGTGCCAGTTATGTGGAGGAGGAGAAGGAAAATCAGGATTATCAGTTAAGCTCGGCGGATCTGACCTTTAAACTCACCGAAGGAAGCTTTCTAAAGGCGGAATTTAGTCACAGTGAAGGCACTCAGGCCGACAGTAACTTCGTTTCCGATGATGGTGGCCTGACATTCGAAGAGATTAGCCGGGTCGGTAAGACTCGTAAGGGCGATGCTATCTCCATATCCGGTGTCGCTAACTTGTATGACTTTATGCCAGAAACCTTCGGCGCCGTGGGTAACGATCTGCGTGTCTGGTATAAGGACAAGGATGGTGGTTACTCCTATGCAAGTCAGAATGACGACTTAGCCCAGACTTCCCTAGGCACAGAGTTAAGATTACAGACTGGAGAGGAGTCGCAACTGCTGGCCAGTTTCCAAACGATAGAGGAGACTGACCAAACGGGTAAAAAGGTCACAGATACTCAAGATGTGAAGCTAGAAGCTCAGGTCATGTTGACTGATCATATTAAGCTAGGTATTGCTGGTCAACAGATCCAAGAGCTGAATCAGAATGATGAAGAAAGTGATGCTAGCTTGCTAGGTGCCCGCCTAGAATATGTATTCGATGATAGTAATAATATCTACATCAAGGCGCAGAAAACCATAGATAGCAGCGATGGCTTCGATGAAAACGACAGTGCTTCTATCGGTGGTGAGGCCAAGATAACCGAAGACTTGTCACTACTAGGTGAGTACACCACAGGTGATCGTGGAGATTCGGCTCAGGCCACAATCAACTATGATATCAATGATGATCACTCCACTTATTTGACCTTAGTAAAAGATGATTATGAAGACAGTAATAATATCATCATAGGGCAGAGGGCCAGCCTGACAAGTAATCTGGACGGTTATCTGGAGAATAAGTTTGTCGATGAGAATAACGGCAAGGGCCGCATCGACTCAACAGGTCTGGACTATGATGTGAACCAAGACATTCGTGCAGGCATAGGCTATCAGCAAGGCTATATCGATTACCGCGATGAAACAGATGTAAAGCGTACTGGCTATACGGCCTATATCGACTTTGATCAGGATAACTATCAGCTGGGTACTAAGTTTGAATACCGTGTGGATAAGGGCGAAGAGGAGATAGAGCAGTATGTGACGACCAACCACTATACTCATCACCTTACCGATGAATACACCTTGTACGCCAAGGTGAATTATTCACGAACTAAGAATAAGACCACTAAGCAGCAGGTTGCTAAGTTTGTTGAAAGTTATGTGGGTCTGGCATACCGCCCTGTCTATAACGATAAGTTGAATTTCTTGAGTCGTTATACATACCTGGAAGATTTTGACAGTTTAGATAGAGATGTATCCTATACAGATGAAGAGAGTCATATCGTTGAAGCTGAAGGCATATATTCTGTCAATGCAAGAGTCGATGTCGGTGCCAAAGTTGCCTATAAGCATAAAAAAGAGAAGTTTAAGCGTGAGTCAGGCGAACTCTTCCCCGTTGAATCTAAAATCTATCTGACCGGGCTTTCGGCATCATACTCTGTGATGAAGGACTGGGATGTAACTGGGGAATATCATTGGAAGAAAGATGATTCTATGGATGCTTTAGAGCAAGGTGCTTTAGTCTCGGTGAATAAAGAGCTTAGTGACAACTTTAAGGTTGGCATTGGCTATAACTTCTCTAATTTTGAAGATGACCTGGTCCATGAAGATGATTATGACGCAAAGGGCGTGTTTATCAATCTTGTCGGTAAGATCTAAGGAGGATCCGTTATGCCAATATTCAACCATTTAATGTCGACATTAAGCATCTCTTCACTGAGTACTTTGTCGAAAAAGTTAGTCTCAAAAGCATCAATGCAGAAAACGGCTTTGGTATTGATAACAGGCTTAAGTCTGGTTGCTTGCTCGACTCAGACTTATGTCAGTGAGGAAAACCTAGATAAGTTTGCCGGGATCAACGTAGAGAAGTTTTTGATAGCAGAAATTGTGACCGAGATTAAACAGATACTGCCGCCAAATAAGAAGGTCTTTATTTCGCTTATCTCCCATTTTGACTTTGATTCAAGTCTGCTCAAAGATGAAGATAAGATGGAGCTGGATAAGCTTATTGCTCTGGTGAACTCACTGGACGGGAAATTGGTGATCAAGGGACATACGGATTACCAAGGCAGCAATGCTTATAATGAAAACCTGTCCATGCGAAGAGCTAGAACTATTCAAGATTATCTCGAAGGGCAATTAACCCAAGGCGAGTATGAATATTCTGTAGAGCATTTTGGCGAGTTGCAACCCATTATCGAGTCGCACACCCTCCAGGCTAATGCACTGAACAGAAGAGCCATGGTGATATTTACCGAGAAATAGAGCTGGGTATTAAGCACAAGCTAACTAAAGCCCCAGTAAAACCACGTGTTTTACTGGGGCTTTACTGTTTTAAAACTGGGGTTAGCCATGTTATTAGGTCGGGATTTGAACGTATTGTTTGATATGTGAGCGCTTGAGCGGTTTTTTGAAAACTATCGGATTAAAGGGGTTGACGATAAAACCGAAATCAGTAGAATACGCAGCCCAAGCCAAGGCGAAACGTCTTGCAAGGTAAATGAAAGCCAACGACCTAGCGTCACGGCAGCATATGAAAGATGATGCAAAAGCTCTTTAACAATTTATCAAGTAATCTGTGTGGGCACTCACAGGTGTTGAGTTATTCGAAATTGCTTCACTCTTTCTAGTAAAGGATGAGCAATCAAAAATTTAACTCAATGAACCACTGAGTGACCATAGCAATATGTAACTTCGAAAGTACTACCTAGCAATAGAGAGTGACTTTTGAAAAACAGTATAATTCATTGAGCCGATGTCATCTTCGAAAGAGGATGCATCAAAAGAACTTTAATTGAAGAGTTTGATCATGGCTCAGATTGAACGCTGGCGGCAGGCCTAACACATGCAAGTCGAGCGGAAACAGAAAGTAGCTTGCTACTTTGCTGTCGAGCGGCGGACGGGTGAGTAATGCCTAGGGAACTGCCCAGTCGAGGGGGATAACAGTTGGAAACGACTGCTAATACCGCATACGCCCTACGGGGGAAAGGAGGGGACCTTCGGGCCTTTCGCGATTGGATGTACCTAGGTGGGATTAGCTAGTTGGTAAGGTAATGGCTTACCAAGGCGACGATCCCTAGCTGGTCTGAGAGGATGATCAGCCACACTGGAACTGAGACACGGTCCAGACTCCTACGGGAGGCAGCAGTGGGGAATATTGCACAATGGGCGAAAGCCTGATGCAGCCATGCCGCGTGTGTGAAGAAGGCCTTCGGGTTGTAAAGCACTTTCAGCGAGGAGGAAAGGTAGGTAGTTAATAACTGCTTACTGTGACGTTACTCGCAGAAGAAGCACCGGCTAACTTCGTGCCAGCAGCCGCGGTAATACGAGGGGTGCAAGCGTTAATCGGAATTACTGGGCGTAAAGCGTACGCAGGCGGTTTGTTAAGCAAGATGTGAAAGCCCCGGGCTCAACCTGGGAATTGCATTTTGAACTGGCAAACTAGAGTCTTGTAGAGGGGGGTAGAATTTCAGGTGTAGCGGTGAAATGCGTAGAGATCTGAAGGAATACCGGTGGCGAAGGCGGCCCCCTGGACAAAGACTGACGCTCAGGTACGAAAGCGTGGGGAGCAAACAGGATTAGATACCCTGGTAGTCCACGCCGTAAACGATGTCTACTCGGAATTTGGTGTCTTGAACACTGGGTTCCCAAGCTAACGCATTAAGTAGACCGCCTGGGGAGTACGGCCGCAAGGTTAAAACTCAAATGAATTGACGGGGGCCCGCACAAGCGGTGGAGCATGTGGTTTAATTCGATGCAACGCGAAGAACCTTACCTACTCTTGACATCCATAGAACTCGCTAGAGATAGCTTGGTGCCTTCGGGAACTATGAGACAGGTGCTGCATGGCTGTCGTCAGCTCGTGTTGTGAAATGTTGGGTTAAGTCCCGCAACGAGCGCAACCCTTATCCTTATTTGCCAGCACGTAATGGTGGGAACTTTAGGGAGACTGCCGGTGATAAACCGGAGGAAGGTGGGGACGACGTCAAGTCATCATGGCCCTTACGAGTAGGGCTACACACGTGCTACAATGGTCGGTACAGAGGGTCGCAACGCCGCGAGGTCAAGCTAATCCCACAAAGCCGGTCGTAGTCCGGATCGGAGTCTGCAACTCGACTCCGTGAAGTCGGAATCGCTAGTAATCGTGAATCAGAATGTCACGGTGAATACGTTCCCGGGCCTTGTACACACCGCCCGTCACACCATGGGAGTGGGCTGCACCAGAAGTAGATAGCTTAACCGGTCTTTCCTCGGAGAGAATGGAGGGCGTTTACCACGGTGTGGTTCATGACTGGGGTGAAGTCGTAACAAGGTAGCCCTAGGGGAACCTGGGGCTGGATCACCTCCTTACCTATACGACTAACTCAATACATGAAGTATGAAAATACGTTTGAGTGTTCACACAGATTACTTGATAGAAGAAAGAGAAATATACGTGTCTATTTAGACGACGTACTCTTGTTTAAAGCAATAAGCGATAAATAAGGTTGCAAGTATAAATGGGTCTGTAGCTCAGCTGGTTAGAGCGCACCCCTGATAAGGGTGAGGTCGGTGGTTCAAGTCCACTCTGACCCACCAATTCTTCGTGATACTGCGTTATGTAGTTCGTCGTTTAGCAGGCTAAACGTCCTCGCTACAAGCCTTGTCTCACTCGAATTGGCTTCGCCAAATCTTTTTAAGCCTTGGCTTACTCGATTTGGTCACGTTATATTTTCTCAACTGCATGTAAATGGGGCTATAGCTCAGCTGGGAGAGCGCCTGCCTTGCACGCAGGAGGTCTGCGGTTCGATCCCGCATAGCTCCACCATTTACTCGATTGTGAAGAACCTAGGTTCAACAGCTCTCTTGTAGATACACCATTTACTTTGCTTGTTGTCAGAAAGGTTCTGATTAACAAAGTAGACTTACTTTTCCAGCAGAAAGTAAGGCATGCAACATGGATAGAGATGCCAAAGATAATGAAAAATTATCTTTGGCTTTTTTAAGCCCGTTCTTTAAAAATTTGGAAAGCTGATAGTGTTAATGCGAAAGGGACTATTGTGAAAGATATCTCGTAAGAGATGGCGATTACAGTGGTTAATAGCATTAGCGCGAAAAATAAATAAATAATTGAGTTCTCAAACACTTAAATTAAGTGCCGAATTGCAGTGATGCAATTCAAGAGTATTCTTTTGGCGAAAGTAAACACCATTAGTTGCGATACATCTCGTTCCCTGCTTACCAGCAGAGAGCAATAGATAAGATTAGCGCAGTCAATGTGGTACTAGGCAAGGCGATAAGGCAAACGAGGAAGGCGTGTAGTTTACTACATAACTGACAAGTGCGACTTATGAACGCAGCATAGTGGCTCAGTGGCAAGCGGATAAAGACCTATGTGGGTTGTATGGTTAAGTGACTAAGCGTATACGGTGGATGCCTTGGCAGTCAGAGGCGATGAAGGACGTAGTAACTTGCGAAAAGCGTTGGCGAGCTAGTAACAAGCATTTGAGCTAACGATATCCGAATGGGGAAACCCACTCACATAAGTGAGTATCACATACTGAATACATAGGTATGTGAGGCAAACCCGGGGAACTGAAACATCTAAGTACCCGGAGGAAAAGAAATCAACCGAGATTCCCCTAGTAGCGGCGAGCGAACGGGGATTAGCCCTTAAGTCTATGGGGTGTTAGTGGAATGAGTTGGAAAGCTCAGCGGCACAGGGTGATAGCCCCGTACATGAAAACTAACCATAGATGAAAACGAGTAGGACGGGACACGTGACATCTTGTCTGAACATGGGGGGACCATCCTCCAAGGCTAAATACTCCTGACTGACCGATAGTGAACCAGTACCGTGAGGGAAAGGCGAAAAGAACCCCTGTGAGGGGAGTGAAATAGAACCTGAAACCGTATACGTACAAGCAGTGGGAGCGGTTCTTGAGACCGTGACTGCGTACCTTTTGTATAATGGGTCAGCGACTTACATTTTGTAGCGAGGTTAAGCGAATAGCGGAGCCGTAGGGAAACCGAGTGTTAACTGCGCGTTTAGTTGCAAGGTGTAGACCCGAAACCCGGTGATCTATCCATGGGCAGGTTGAAGGTTGAGTAACATCAACTGGAGGACCGAACCGACTTATGTTGAAAAATGAGCGGATGACTTGTGGATGGGGGTGAAAGGCCAATCAAACCGGGAGATATCTGGTTCTCCTCGAAAGCTATTTAGGTAGCGCCTCGAGCGAATACCATTGGGGGTAGAGCACTGTTAAGGCTAGGGGGTCATCCCGACTTACCAACCCTTTGCAAACTCCGAATACCAATGAGTACTACTCGGGAGACACACGGCGGGTGCTAACGTCCGTCGTGAAAAGGGAAACAACCCAGACCATCAGCTAAGGTCCCAAAGTTATTGCTAAGTGGGAAACGATGTGGGAAGGCTTAGACAGCTAGGAAGTTGGCTTAGAAGCAGCCATCTTTTAAAGAAAGCGTAATAGCTCACTAGTCGAGTCGGCCTGCGCGGAAGATTTAACGGGGCTAAGCAATACACCGAAGCTATGGGTTTGCTAGTTTACTAGCAAGCGGTAGAGGAGCGTTCTGTAAGCCGTTGAAGGGAAAGGGGTAACCCATCCTGGAGGTATCAGAAGTGCGAATGCTGACATGAGTAACGATAAAGGGAGTGAAAAACTCCCTCGCCGAAAGACCAAGGTTTCCTGTCCAATGTTAATCAGGGCAGGGTAAGTCGACCCCTAAGGTGAGGCCGAAAGGCGTAATCGATGGGAAACAGGTTAATATTCCTGTACTTCTACTAACTGCGATGGAGAGACGGAGAAGGCTAGGCTAGCGCGGCGTTGGTTGTCCGCGTTTAAGGTTGTAGGTTGTATTCTTAGGCAAATCCGGGAATACGCATTAAATTGCAAGACTGAGGACTGATGACGAGTCACTAAGGTGATGAAGTAGTTGATGCCATGCTTCCAGGAAAATCTTCTAAGCTTCAGGTTAGTAGGAATCGTACCCCAAACCGACACAGGTGGTTGGGTAGAGAATACCAAGGCGCTTGAGAGAACTCGGCTGAAGGAACTAGGCAAAATGGTACCGTAACTTCGGGAGAAGGTACGCTCCCAGCGGTGATGAGACTTGCTCTCTAAGCTGCCGGGAGTCGCAGATACCAGGTGGCTGCAACTGTTTATCAAAAACACAGTACTGTGCAAACTCGCAAGAGGAAGTATACGGTATGACGCCTGCCCGGTGCCGGAAGGTTAATTGATTGGGTTATCTTCGGAGAAGCTCATGATCGAAGCCCCGGTAAACGGCGGCCGTAACTATAACGGTCCTAAGGTAGCGAAATTCCTTGTCGGGTAAGTTCCGACCTGCACGAATGGCGTAATGATGGCCACGCTGTCTCCAGCCGAGACTCAGTGAAGTTGAAATTGCGGTGAAGATGCCGTATACCCGCGGCTAGACGGAAAGACCCCGTGCACCTTTACTATAGCTTGGCACTGAACATTGAACCTACATGTGTAGGATAGGTGGGAGACTTTGAAGCAGAGACGCTAGTTTTTGTGGAGTCAACCTTGAAATACCACCCTTGTAGTTTTGATGTTCTAACTTAGGCCCCTGAATCGGGGTTGAGGACAGTGTCTGGTGGGTAGTTTGACTGGGGCGGTCTCCTCCCAAAGAGTAACGGAGGAGCACGAAGGTTGGCTAAGTACGGTCGGACATCGTACGGTTAGTGCAATGGCATAAGCCAGCTTAACTGCGAGACATACACGTCGAGCAGGTACGAAAGTAGGTCATAGTGATCCGGTGGTTCTGTATGGAAGGGCCATCGCTCAACGGATAAAAGGTACGCCGGGGATAACAGGCTGATACCGCCCAAGAGTTCATATCGACGGCGGTGTTTGGCACCTCGATGTCGGCTCATCACATCCTGGGGCTGAAGTCGGTCCCAAGGGTATGGCTGTTCGCCATTTAAAGTGGTACGCGAGCTGGGTTCAGAACGTCGTGAGACAGTTCGGTCCCTATCTGCCGTGGGCGTTGGATGATTGAAGGAAGCTGCTCCTAGTACGAGAGGACCGGAGTGGACGAACCGCTGGTGTTCGGGTTGTTATGCCAATAGCATTGCCCGGTAGCTACGTTCGGAATCGATAACCGCTGAAAGCATCTAAGCGGGAAGCGAGTCCTAAGATGAGTCATCCCTAGGAATTTAATTCCTCTAAAGAGCCGTTCGAGACTAGGACGTTGATAGGCAGGGTGTGTAAGCGTTGTGAGGCGTTGAGCTAACCTGTACTAATGACTCGTGAGGCTTAACCATACAACCCAGATGGGTTTGTAGCGTTAATGATGATTACTTTACAAGCACAAAAGAATACGAACTTGATTTAAGTCGAACCAATTATTACTTTATTTAAAGCTATTTAGAATATTTTAAAAGATTCTGAATAGACAGCTTTTCAAATTTACCAAATTAGTCTGGAAACCATAGCATTGTGGCACCACCTGAACCCATCTCGAACTCAGAAGTGAAACGCAATCGCGCCGATGGTAGTGTGGGGTCTCCCCATGTGAGAGTAGGTCATTTCCAGGCGCCTAATTAAGTAACTAAGCCACCTTATTAAGGTGGCTTTTTTGCGTCTGGATGTTTTTAAATATAGATTTTATTACCCATATCCAACGTCAATGTAGGCAGGTGGCTTATCCACTTAAGCACGTACGTGCAATGCCTACCCCCTATGTCGCCCCGCCGCTGAGCGGGGTCCCCAGCTTCATGACTACGTCATTACGCGCTACAAAGCAGCAGAATACTGTGTATTCAAAGCGCTACTTTTTCGCCCCCATGTGAGAGTAGGTCATTTCCAGGCGCCTAATTTCTCGTAAAGAGAGTCGATAAATCCCCAGCACTTTGTGTTGGGGATTTTTTCGTTTAACAGCTTTTGAAATAACCTTCTCACATGGGGAATGTAAAAGCCCGAACGCAGTGAGGTTCATTCCATGTGATAGGTAGATATTTGCTCCTGCAATCTCGACACTTCCGCCATCCATGGCGGTCGCCCCGCCGCTGAGCGGGGTCCCCAGCTTCATGACTACGTCATTACGCGCTACAAAGCAGCAGAATGCTATGCATTCAAAGCGCTACTTTTTCGCCCCCATGTGAGCCTAGGCCATTTCCAGGCGTCTAATTTCTCTTAAAGAGAGTCGATAAATCCCCAGCACTTTGTGTTGGGGATTTTTTCGTTTTAGCCTGGAAAGATGACCTTCTCACATGGGGACATAAATAGCGTATGCGAAGCATGCTTCCTTTTATGTGCTAGGTAGAGATTTGCTCCTGCAATCTCGACACTTCCCACGTCCCTGTGGGTCGTAGGGTGAAGTCCTTGCGCTTATCAAGCGTAGCTTGATGCTGGGTTGGTAGAAAAACGTTCCAGACATTTTCTACATTCCTCACATCCTTGTGAGTCAACGCGGAGGGCTTGCTCGAAGCCGGACCATTGGAAGGCGCCTCCACCTTTTGTTCTATAACAGGCGCACTCCTGATTTAACAGTAACTAAGCCACCTGAATAAGGTGGCTTTTTTGCGTCTGGGATTTAATAAAGTTTTGGCTGTTTAGCTCGAACTTACCGGTACCCATATCCACGTCAATTTAGGCAGGTGACTTATCGACTTAGGAAGGCATGAATGCCTACCCCCGATGTCGGTCGATAAATGCTCCTTCAATATCGACACTTCCGCCATCCATGGCGGTCGCCCCGCCGCTGAGCTTGGTCAGCAATTGCATCCATGCATTTCTGACATTCACCACATCCCTGTGGCTTGCTCCCCCGCTACGAAACCAAGTTTCTCCGCGTTCAATTATGGCTGAATACTGTGTGTTCAAAGCACCGTAATTTCACCCCCATGTGAGACTAAGTCATGCAAACTGAAAAAAGCTGGACCATTGGAATTGGAAGGCAGCTCCGCTCTTTGTTCCAAATAACTAATGTTGTGTATCCAAAGCTTTATTTCTCCGCCCCATATGTTCGACCTCCGCAATGGTGGGAGTGTAAAGGCTCTAAGCTAGGCCATTGGAAGGCCTTCTTTTATTGTTCCAAGCTAGTCCAGTTTTACATATCTAAATCGCTGTTCTTAGTGCTTCAATACTTCTTTCTTCAGCATTGACCTTAGGGATAATAAACTAGTTGGGCAAGCCTTAGATCCAAACTTGTTTAGCGTTGGTTAATCTTAATTGGGTTCTTCTATGTGGGTGATTTAAATAATCAATTATACAAGTTAGGCCTAGATCTATAGATTTGATGGGGTTCCGTGGGGGAATTAACTTTCAGGTCTTCTTATGCCGTTATCCATTGCTTCCAATTCCAATTTCAAGCCATTTATTGATCCTGTACTTGCCGATGATCCATCCTTAAACGAAGGTATTGTTCAGCGCTATAACACGCCTGAACCTATTGCACATACAGCTTTGATAGCCGAAGGCGGCGGCCAGAGAGGGATATTTACCGCAGGTGTACTCGATAGCTGGTTAGAGAGTGGATATAATCCATTTGAGTTACTGATAGGCACCTCTGCTGGGGCGCAGAACCTATCGAGTTATCTGACCGGGCAAGTTGGGTTTGCTCAGGCATCTATTGCTCATTTGTCGAAACAGTCGCAGTTCTTTAATATAAAACGGGGCTTAAAAGGCGCCAATACTGTCGACCTTGACTGGTATTTCGATCAGGTTAGTGATGCACAATTTCGTTTAAATACCGAGTATGGTCTGACTAAACTAGAGAGTCGCAACTTACTTATCTCCACCACAAATAGTTCCAGTTATCGGGCTGAGTTCTCAACGCCTAATGCCACAAATTGGTTAACCTTGCTCAAGGCATCGAGTGCTCTGCCTTACCTTTATCGTAAGGGAGTCAAGATTGAGGGGGATTATCATGTGGATGGTGGTTTGTCGGCCCCTTTACCCGTGGAGGAAGCTTACAAACGAGGGGCGAGAAAGATAGTGGTTATCCGTACTATGCCCAAAGAGTACACGGCTCATACACCTTGGGTTAATCGGCTTAAATCCTGGATTTGCTCGTCTAATCGTTGCCCTAAGGCACTGGATTATTTCGTTCACCATGAAGCCGCTTATAAGCACTCTTTACAGTTTATCGCATCACCACCGGATGATGTTGAGGTAGTACAAATATTCCCAGAGTCCAGACTTACCAGCCATATCTTAGGCAGTGCAGATGCCCAGCTTGAGCATGATTATCTAATGGGAAAACGTGCAGGTTTAGGTTTTATCGAGGACAATCCGGCATTAGATTTATCACCTGCTCATTCGCTTCATTTTCAGGATAGTTTGGCGCGATCCAATACGAGAGTTAAGCGGGTTCACTACTGCTAGTAGAATGGTGATGACCAGCTTCAAGCCAGAGAGAGAAGACCACTGGCTTTAGGCTATGAGCTCTGCTGTTAGTTTTGTTTTATGCGGTCTTTAAAGGCCTTGCGGGTCTCTTCATCGGCTTGACTGTACCAAAAATCCAGCATTTGACCGACATTGATCTGGTCCTTGTGTATTTTTATATTATTTGTGGTGTTAGCGCTTGCTGAATTGAGTATTGCAGCTGTTGCTACAGAGGTCGTTTGTGGAGCTGGCAGGCTGGTTATATCTGCTGTTGGTACCAATGCTGTTAATGCGGCTATAGCACCTGTTTGGTTATAGCTTGCGACTTCTTGAGCATAGTCACGGCCTAATTGTAACCCTACCTTGAGTAACACATGGCTGTTGTGGTCGACACTCTTGCCATTATCATCTTCTAAGATAATTTGTGGTTGCTTATTAAACCTGTCGGCTTGTGCACTGGATCTTAACTTGGGCAGGGATAGACTGTACTCCTGGTTAGTTCCTGAGAAGGTGAGCACAACAGCTTCGGATGCAAACCTGCGTTGCTGACCTTGTTGCCAGAAGCTGGTGTTATATTTAAACACTATCTGATTATTACCGTCATTTAGATCAAGTGAGGTTTTGTCTTCCATCACGACACCATTAACCACTAGGAGTTGCGCGGACTTAGGTAAAGTAAGGCTAATGTTTGCATATGCTGGCAGTGAACAGGCCGCAGTTAACATGACTGCGAGGGCTAAAGTGTGCTTCATAGGGAGTCCCGAGGTTAGATCTATTGGCTAAATATATATCACTTTTAAGTCGATTAATGTAATCGCTATCGCAGAAGATGCCATTGTTGGATTCGTATTCGCTATTTCCTGGTGTTCGGCTAGTAATTTGTATCAGTTCCAGTATCAAAAAGGCGTTATAATCTCAGACTATTTCACTATTGGAGTTGCCGTGCTCACGAAAATACTGATCACTGCCTTAGTCATTGTCGGCGCTTTTTTCTACTTAAGAAAACCTGCTCGACTACCTGCTCAAACCGAAATCGAAGCTGAAGGTAAGTCCATTATGCTGCGTTATATTTTTATGGGCTTGATAGCCGTGTCTATGCTCGGAAGCACCGGGTATTGGTATTGGAATTGGCAAGACGGTAACCAAGTCGTGACAGTGACTATAGTATCGCCGATAAAAGACAGCACAAGTGTTTATCATGTGAGAAAGAAAGATATATTTAATAATAAGCTCACCACAGTCGAGGGTATCCACATTCGTTTATCGGATCAAGATCGTGTCATTATTGCAAACTCTATGTAACGGGATTTTTGACTAGATTATTGTTTATAATGCTTTTTTATCTTGTCGATTAAGGTAGAATAGTCTCGTTTTTTACCCTGCCCTATGTCATAAAAAAATCCGATATAGTGTTTTTCAGGAGGTACCATGATAACTGCTTATGTCTATAAAAATCGTGAACTAGCGATTACTGAATTGAACATACAGGATGTTGTACCTCCGGATACGCTCTGGCTAGACCTTTTCAAACCCAGTGACCAAGAACGCGAATGGCTGAGTAAATACTCTGTTGAAGAGGTACCAGAGGAAGAAGATATCAATGAAATTGAAGCTTCTGCACGTTTTTATCAAAACAACGACGGTTTGCATATTAATTCCTTGTTCCCGCTTCGAGTTGGCCAAGACGTAAAAGGCGTTAACGTCTCATTTAACTTACGTAAAGATTTCCTGCTTACGATTAGAGAAGATGATGTTGGCCTGATTCGTTTGCTTAGAAACTATCTAAGGCTGGGGCGTATCAAAGTCACTACACCTCAAGGGCTGTTCCTTGAGTTGTTTAACCTTAAAGTCGATTACTTATCAGATCTTATTGAAGATATTTATTCGGTTGTTGATGGGGTTAGTGAGCAGGTATTTGAAAATAATGAATTAGATGAGGTATTTAAACTCATTACCTTGCAGGAAGACTCAAATGGTAAGATTCGATTGAGTCTGCTGGATACTCAACGCTCACTGCGTTACATGCAAAGATATTATCGTGGCGAGCTCACAGACGATAACCTTAAAGATTTGCGTGAGATGTTGCTAGATATCGAATCCTTGATGCCCCACAGTCAGTTTATCTTTGATAAGTTAAATTTTCTGCTTGATGCCGCTATGGGATTCAGTGGATTGCAACAGAATAAGATTATCAAAATATTTTCTGTTGCCGCAGTCATTTTCCTTCCGCCAACTGTGATAGCCAGTGCTTATGGAATGAACTTCACTAATATGCCAGAGCTTGCATGGCAGTTTGGTTACCCTATGGCCATTTTGATGATGTTGGCCAGTGCCGGTGGAACATATGCATTCTTCAAGCGGAAAGGTTGGCTCTAGTCTGTTAGTCGATAGCCTTTTTAGCCGGCAGTATCAGAATTTTGGCATTTTGTTGTCGAAATTCTTCGGGGCTATTCATTATGGTGTTTAGGGCAATAAACTTGTCATTCATGATCTTAATGGCTAAATAGCATCTGTGGTAAGGATTGCTACAGAGTGACAGTTGTTGTTTCAAATGAAACTGCATGGATATCAGTTGTTCTTTATTCGATTCCGGACAGCTGTCTATGGCTTCTTTACAGAGTGTTTGTTGAAGTTCTTCGAGTTCATCTGGCTCATTTTCTGCCAGCCACCTGAGTTTATCGAAGTCAGGTAATTCAGTCATAGCTTCTCCCCCAGAAGATAGCGTTACCTTTAAATTAGTGAATAGTTTAGTATTCGGCAAGAAAACTTGCGAATAACAAGGGGGAATGTGTTGGGTTTTAATTATAATAATGCCAGTATTTTGTTCAATAGGAGGACTTAAGTCTTCTTTTCATAGACATTCAGTATCTTTCATCTCCATCCCATCTTTTGACATTTAAATCGAAAAATAACTTACTTATCTGAACCTATATAGTAACTGACACGCTCTCTGGGGTTTAAATATTTGAATATCTTCTCGGGTAACGCCATAGGTTGTATACAGCGCACTATGCTAAGACCTTCAACTTCAAGGTCTACAATGGGGGCCTGATCTTTGGGAACCATGGCATCGTAGACCAGTATCCTGGGGAACAATATCTTGTCTAGGTTGACTGACATGACCATGGCAAATTGTCCTGATGATAACTCTACAATACTGCCTGGTGGATAGATGCCCAACATCTTAATCATCTTGCCTGTTACTTCTTGGTTTAGTTGAGTCTTGAAATTTTTATAGATATGACCCAGTGCCGCATAAGGAGTACGTGCCTTCATCTGTGTATCAGGGTGACACAGAGAGTCATATAAATTAACAACGGCCACGAGCTGGCACAACTTATCGATGTTATTCTCTTTCAGTCCTCTTGGATAGCCAGAACCGTCTAGGTATTCATGATGATTGAGTACGATCGGCATGGCGCCGGAGGGAAAGTTTTCAGCGAGTTTCAATAAGTCGGCCCCCATGACGGGGTGTTGCTTCATAAAGTTAACTTCAGGCGGCGTTAATGGCGTCTTCTTCCTGACTAATTGTGTAGGGATTTTCAATTTGCCTGTATCATGAAACAAGGAGCCCATGCCGACTAATTCTATGTCGGTTTTATCCCAGCCCAGCTCTTTTGCCATTAACATGGAGAGTACGGCGACATTAAGAGAGTGATAATAAATCGATTCGTCATCTTTGGCTTCGCCCATCAGATGTAGAACCAAGTTATCCGAATTAAGTAATTTCTCACTCATTTCATTAATCAACTCTTTGGCATCATCTATGGCATTTAGCGGACGATTGCGTAATTTGGCTACCAAGTTACGCATTTTTGCGATGGAACGGTCAAAATCCTGCTCGGTTTTCTGCAGGTCCCTGCGCATTTGTTTGAGTTTTTCGATACGCTCAGTTTTGGTTTTTTGCATTTCGATAGTGAGCGAATCTAGATCTTCTTTCTGTGGTGTCTGTACTTTCGTTCTGGCGACTTCTTCGGTGAGAGGGGGAATATCACTTCGCTCTAGATCCACATAAACAAATTCGATAGCCAATTTTTTTATGAGCTCGATTTGTGCCTGCTGCTTGAGTCTGAAACTACTGAATAGAAAGGGGTGATCTTTCCAAGAAATTGGCAGGCGGATGAAATTACCGACTTGTAATTGATTGACTGCAACTTTACGGCTTTTGTTCATATTCTTCTTATTCGATTCCCCATGCCTGTAGGGCAATTATTCCAGAACTCGCTTGATTGTTATAGTAATATTTCAATTTAACTCAATCGCTTTACAATCGCTTAACCCATGTGTCAGCATAGACTTAATACTGAATAGACAAAGTTTAAAAAAATGGACTTCATTGAAGTATACCCCAATGCTATTCCTGATGATTTATGTGACCGCCTGATGGCGTGTTTCGAACAACACAAGGGGGTCACAGATGGCAGAACCGGCCAGGGGGTCGATCTAGAAAAGAAAATAAGTCGTGACCTTACTCTAGACAGTTTTGAGGACTTACAGGGTATAAGAAATGAATTACTAACTTATACATTGAAATTCTCTACCAAGTATTTCAATCAATACTCCTTGGCATTGATGGGGGCGGTGTCGGTGCAAGTCTCTGATGATAAAGGGCAAGGTGTTGCGCTGACGCCAGACAACTATCAGAGTCTAGGTGAGCCTAGATCCGAGGCATTAGTTAAATACCTTTATCGCAGTGGCACCATCAATGTTCAGAAATATCAGAAGGGGCTAGGGGGTTATCCTCACTGGCACTCGGAGCAGTTTCCCCAGGAGGGGTATAATGAAGCCTTGCATCGCGTGGTGCTTTATATGTTTTATCTTAATGATGTAGAGGAAGGAGGCGAAACCGAGTTTTTCTATCAAAATAGAAAACTTAAACCTAAGAAGGGCACCATGGTCATAGCGCCAGCGGGATTTACCCACTCACATCGAGGCAACAAGCCTATCAGTGGTGATAAATATATTGCGACTTCTTGGGTGATGTTTAATCGGGCAGAACAATTATATGCGCCTATAGGCTAGCCTATGAATACGGGGGCCGTGTACCAGCCCCCGCGTCTAGATCCATAGTCACTAGCTGTCTAGTGATTGATAATACTTCTGCAGTTAAATCGGAATAGTTATCCTAAACTTAGCGCCTTCGAGTTCAGAGGCTTCTATGCTCAACTTACCGTTGTAACTGATGACTATCTCATTACATACGGCAAGACCTATTCCTTGTCCCGCTTTTTGTGTGTCGGCTCTGACACCTCGTTCGATGATCCTTTGGCGCAAACTTTCCTCGATGCCAGGCCCATCATCTTCGACAATTAACTCAAACTCTCCGGCGTCGCTATAACTGGCTGTGACTCTCACCTGACTGATACACAGTTTGAATGCGTTCTCCATCAAGTTACCGCACAGCTCCATTAAATCGCCCTTATCACCGGGGAAAGCATGTTCCTGAGGAATATAAGCAGTAAATTGTACCTGCTTATCACGGTAAACCTTAAATAGCATCTGCGAAAGTTGATTGACCAGAGGGGCAATTAAGGTTTGCTCATTTTTCAGTCCTTTACGACCCAGCATGGCACGCTTTAGCTGATACTTAACCAGCAAATCCATCTGACTGACCTGCTGCATGATCCGCTCGCTTGCCTCTTGTTTATTTAATGAGGCATCATCTGTAATAGCGTGTACAGCTGCAAGGCGTGTCTTCAGGCTATGGGCAAGATCGTTCATCGCATTCTGATACCTCTGCTGTTGCGCACTGGATTGAGATAACAGCTGGTTGAGTGCTTGAGTGACACCTTCGAGCTCAACGGGATAATCTTGTGATAATGCTTTAGTCTTGCCGCTACTGACACTGTCTAATTCGTCTCTCATTCGAGTTAAAGGGCGCATTCCCCAGTAACCGGCACTGATTAACAACACTAGGGCCAGAGCAAATACCATGGCGAGTCTGAAATAAGTGCGTCGGCTAAATGTGTCTAACTCCTTCTCGAGCTTTTCAGCATCTTTCATCACCAGTAGGTTGTATTGATTGCCAGATATGTCTAATGAGAGTAAATAGATAAAATACCCCTTATTATCTGCAAGATTGAGATAGTAGGGCGGGGAGTCATGACGAATTTCGTTGAAGCGTTCGCAGGTGTCGAAAAGTCCTTTATTGACGGCCTGGGATGAGGTCCAAATTTGTTTATACTTGATATCACAACTGGCTATGATATAGCTTTCTGGGATATTGTTTTCTTCTAGCCAGTCGTCACTACTTGCAGGGAGTAGACCACTAACTCTTAGTTCGGCGGCGACTCTAGGAAGTTCAGCGATGAGTTGAGCTGTCTCTTCGTTGTAGTTGTCTTGTGCATGTAGGATATTGACTAGCCAGGCTAAACCGAATCCAACTAAGGCAATAATTGACAGGGAAGTGAGAAACATCCTAGTTAGCAGACGTTTCTTAAATTTAAACCTTAACTGCATGGTAAATCAAATTTGTAGCCTTGACCGCGAATTGTGGCAATAGGATTATCCAGCCCCTCTTTAGTGAGTTTCTTTCTTAGCCTAGATACCATGACTTCTATGGTGTTTGGATCACCCTCTTTATCGCCATAGATCACATCTAACAGACGTTGCTTAGCGACAACCTCATGGCAATGACGCATCAGATACTCGAGTATAAGATATTCAAAGGCCGTGATCTCCATGGGAACACTGTTCATGGAGACTTGCTTAGCAGCGAGATCCAATTCTAGGGCACCAGAGTTGATCTTGGGTCTAACAAATCCTGAACTGCGTCTGACTAAAGCATCGAGGCGGGCAACCAACTCCTCTTTCTGGAATGGCTTGACCAGGTAATCATCGGCCCCTGCATTGAGCCCCTCGACCTTATCTTGCCAATTGACTCTGGCGGTTAAGATAAGGATCGGTGCCTTTAACTCATTATCGCGTAGGTTTTTAATCAAGGTCATACCATCTTGGTCTGGTAAGCCTAAGTCTATAATGGCAACGTCTATGGGGTAATTGGTAGCTTGATAAAATCCTTCTTTTGCGGTCAATGCGACCTGAACTTGATTTCCCAACTCACTCAATTGCACTTTTAAATGGTGAGACAAGATAGGATCGTCTTCTACAACCAAAATTCTCATAATCTTATGCCTTTATAATTATTTACAACAGTTTACTCAGATAAAGGTGTATTTCCAATATCTTTATTTATCAATATTTTACTCGATGCTAACTTAATAAGAGCTGACTTGTTTGCTAGATAAACGGAGGTAAATAACCTATGTCCCTTATTTTTGTAATAAATGACTTTGTTTCTTAGGCCATTATCGTTAGAATTCCGCACAATTTTTACTGATAGGAAACATCTAATGAGGCTAATAAACATAGTCGCTCTACTTCTCTTAAGCACACTNTCTTCCGGTGCTCTTGCGACTGTATTTACTTTCACCGCCATTCCCGATGAAGATGAGAGTCGGCTTCGTACACGATTCGACAAGGTTGCTGAATATCTTGAGAACAAATTAGGCGTAGAAGTGAAATATATTCCGGTTAAATCTTATTCTGCTGCTGTGACCGCATTTAGAAATAACCAAGTTCAGCTTGCTTGGTTTGGTGGTTTGTCTGGTGTCCAGGCTCGCCGTCTGGTTCCTGGCTCCGAAGCGATTGCTCAGGGCTATGAAGATCAGTTCTTTAAGAGTTACTTTATTGCACATCATTCCGTCGATATTATGCCATCTGACAGTTTTCCTAATTTAAATGGTTATACTTTTACCTATGGCTCAAAAGGCTCAACATCGGGCCGTCTTATGCCACAATTTTTTATCGAGAGAAATCTTGGTAAAAAGGCCGAAGATGTGTTCACCCGCATAGGCTTCTCCGGTGATCATAGCCGCACCATAGCTCAAGTTCAGGCTGGCGCGTATCAGGTTGGCGCGGTTAACTACAAGGTGTGGGAGATGGCATTGGCAAAAGGCATTGTCGATCTGGATAAGGTCGATGTTATCTGGCAGAGTCCTGTGTACCCAGATTATCAGTGGACGGTAAGGGAAGGGGTGGATAAGACATTTGGTAAAGACTTTAAGACAAAGCTGACACAAGCCCTGCTTGATATGAAAGATCCGGACCTTCTCGCAAGCTTTCCAAGAACGTCTTTTGTAGCAGCTGATAATGCAGATTATCAACCTATCGAAAATATTGCTAAAACCATAGGGCTTATCGACTAGTTTTATTCGCTATGATCACATTTGAAAACTTGACCCTTAAATATGCTGACAAACTGGCTATCGATAGACTCTCTTTGACTATCGAGGCCGGAGAGAAGGTGGCTATCATAGGCAGCTCTGGGGCAGGTAAGTCGACGCTGTTGGCTCACCTCTATCTGTTGCTCAAAGATAAGGCCGCTTATTGTTCACAAAAACAAGGGCTGGTTGATAGCCTAAGTACGTATCATAATGTCTTTATGGGGTCATTAGCTAGGCATCACTGGCTTTACAACCTCGCCAATTTGATTGCCCCATTCAAGAAGCCCTTAAGTGAAGTCAATGATTTATGCCGGGAGCTCGAACTCGATTTTCATATGAGTAAGAAGCTTGCAACACTGTCAGGTGGTCAAAGACAACGCGTCGCATTAGCCAGAGCCTTATACCAAGAGCAATCTATCTTTATTGGTGATGAGCCCTTTTCGGCTTTAGATCCTATTATGGGCAAACGTCTATTGGATCTCGTGTTTGCCCGTCATGAAACTGTGATCATGGTGCTGCATGATAAGTCAGCTGCGTTAACACATTTCGATCGTGTTATCGGCCTGAGCCAGGGCCAACTAAAACTGGATATTGCCCACGGAGAAATAACCTCGAATCATATCGATGAACTTTACTCTGGCTCGGTTTCTAGCTCAGTGTCAGATAGATTAAACCATGCCTAACCCCCAGCCAAAATATATGGCTGCGGATACAAGCAGACATTATTCATTTTTTAGTTATTGGCAGAAGGTCACCTTGCTGTTATGGCTCGTTGCTGGCTTATGTTTTTCCTTGTCCGATACTCAGGTTATCTCTCTCGACCCTTGGAGTGAGCTGCTGAGAATGGCTGAGGGTTTTATTACCCCAGATTTTTTTGCCACTGAGTACTTACTGGAGTCTCTGTGGCAAACGGTATCTTTTGCTCTGTTAGGTGTGGTCGCTGGCTTGCTCTTCGGGGGGCCATTATCTTTCCTGTATTCCAACCGCTTGGTTGCGGCCTTATGTGCGGTCACACGTTCCATTCATGAAATATTTTGGGCTCTGCTGTTTTTGCAGGTATTTGGCTTGTCGCCTATAACGGGAGTATTGGCTATTGCCTTACCCTACGGCGCAACTTTTGCCAGGGTATTTAACGATATCTTGTTACAAGCCCCCCAAACCACGACTCAAACTTTGCCAGCCAATACAGATAGCATTAGCCGATACTTTTATGGCCGCATCAGCCATGTATTGCCCTCAATGTTAGCTTATGTGCGTTATCGATTCGAATGTGCCCTGAGAAGTAGCGCTGTACTGGGATTTATCGGCATGCCGACCATAGGTTTTTATCTGGAAACGGCTTTCAGACAGGGTAATTACCATGAAGGTGCGGCCCTGCTAATGCTGTTTATTGCCTTGATTGGTACCATAAAGTATTGGTGCCGACCTAAGCTCATTTTAATTTATATTGTGGCCAGTTTATATACTCTGCCTAATATCCCCAGTGTCGATGGCATGCTGCTATGGCGCTTCATTACACTAGATATCTTACCTCCCGCCTTGCAGAATATTGAACATTGGGGTCAAATTGATCTCAAGCTAGTCAATCAGCTGCTGAGCTGGGGACATAGATTATTTTTCTCTCAAGCCTTACCGGGTTTAGCCATTACCTTGCTGCTGGCATTATCTGCATTGGCCATGGCCCACATCATAGCCTTGTTGAGCTCAGCGCTTTCATCCAGAAGGTTGAGTGGCCCCTTACTTTCGAACTGTACTAAGTTTTGTTTGCTCGTGTTACGGTCTGTGCCTGAGTATATTTTTGCCTTTGTTTTTATGATGTTATTGGGTCCATCTATGCTACCGGCTATGCTAGCTCTGGCGCTTCACAATGGGGCTTTGATCGCTTATTTAACCGTGCGGCAGTCGGATACCCTCGAGGTCTCGGCAGATTATAATGCTAGGCTCGATGGATATTGTTATGAGGTCTTGCCTCAGATATACCCCAACCTTATGGGACTGGTGTTTTATCGTTTCGAAGTTATCTTACGTGAGACAGCGATACTGGGCATGTTAGGAGTTGCGACCTTAGGTTTTTATATAGACAGTGGCTTTGCAGAGATCCGCTACAGCTCGGCATTATTTCTGTTGATGTGTACCGCCATGCTCAACATAGTCGTCGATATAGTCAGCCGGCGTTTATTAACCGCGAATATGAATCAGCAGATGACCTGCAGTGGCAATAAGTAGCTAAGTTAGTTTTAAACACTTAGTCAACGCATTCTAATTAATGATGTTTGAGGTGTTGAATAGTGTTTTGGCCCTCAAACGTTTAGCGATAATGCCATTACAACAAGCTGCCGCGATCAAGGTGAAACCTGCCACTGCGGATATAATCACGCTTAAACGGAGCCAAGGTTGTTCAAGAATTAATCGCATCTGTACTAATTCATATCCGCTCACTCCCCATACCAGTAAGGTGCTAATTAACAGGGTCACTTGTAACAGGCGAGTCGCTAATTTATGTCTGATGAAAAGCAGTAGGGGAGCCAATGCGAATAGTGAGCAAGCAAGAATATAGCCATAACGCATGAAGTGAGCGCCGATCAATAAAAAAGCCAGAGAGATGATAATGATACGCCACCACATGTGAGCTTCCTAGGAACAAGAAATTTATACCCAGAGACTAGTCTATTTGTGGATACTAAAACCTTGGTGGTGTTCACATTTCTACTCTAAGATGCAGTTTTATTTGTCAAATACATCACTTATGACCTGTCTCTGCGCTTAGGTTCGCTCAGCTTGGATGAATTGACTCGATTAAGTGTGAGACATCATCGGCAGGCTATCCATGAAAGTGTCGAGCTCTTCATCTTGCTCGAAACAAGCTTAAATCACGCCTGATACTATGATAATTGCGATAGTAATAAACACTATGCCTGTGACGAGATTAATGACAGGGCTAGCTCTTTTTACTCGCAGTTGAATAAGGGGTTTAGATAAGACTAAGGCAATAAATATAAACCATATTAACGATAAGGTTAGCATGATGAACACGGCGCTGACCTTAGTGATAAAGTTAATATCAGGCGTGATCATGGCGGAAAACAGCGTGATAAAGAACACCATAGCTTTTGGGTTTAATAGGTTAGTGTACAGTCCCTGGAAAAACCCTTGTTTGATGGATAATCCCAGGTGATTATCATTATCTAGATGTTGTGAACTCGCTTTGCTTCGCCATTGAGAGACTGTGCTGCGAATGGCACCTATACCCATCCAGCCAAGATAACTCGCTCCTATTAATTGTACGGCGACAAAAAGCAGGTCTGAGCTCTTGATGAGTAAACTCACCCCGGTGACGCTGAGTAAACTGTGCAGCAAGATAGCCACGGATATTCCCACCGCTGATGCGATAGCCGTAGGCCGACTTTCCTGGCTAGCCATCTTTACCACTAGGGCGAAGTCCGGGCCTGGGCTTGCCAAGGCGACAGAGTGAATAATGGCAAGTGAGATAAGAAGATGCAGTTCCATATTAAGATCCGATTTTATAACTTGTGGCTATCATGGGGGATTGAGGAACTCAGGTATTGTAAATTATTGCACTCAGATAAAAAATAGGACGTGATTTAGATGACGCGTTTCTGGAAGTGGGAGGGAGTCACCAGAAAGGCTTGCTTAAAGGCCTTGTTAAGATGGCTTTGATCGAAGAAGCCAACTTGCTGGGCGATATCTATCACAGCTTCGCCTTTTGCCAAGGCTTTCTTGGCATATTCTAAGCGTACGCGTTTTAAATAGGCGTGGGGTGTCATACCTGTGGCGGTTTTAAATTGACGTAGAAACTGAAATTTACTTAAGCCGACGGAAGTGGCTAAGCCTTCGAGTTGAAATACATTATGTATCTCGTCATGAAATTGAGCTTTAATATCAGTAATCTGTCGATAGGACAATGCTTGACGTTTCTGGCTCGTGACTTGAACTGAGCCGTAGCGCTCAAAAAGCTCAGTGGCGAAAGCTATCAAGCTGGTTTCTAGCTGTAATTGGGCTTGTATAGCATGGGGGCTGGTGAGATTTTTATGTAGATGTAAAAAAGCACGATAAAGATCCGGGGCCCATGAGAGAGGAGATGAAAAAAATTGTTCGCTGATATTAAGCTCTGAGGTGATCTGAGCGACATATTCGACCGGGATGGACATGACATTGGCTTGATAACCTTCGTCAGCAAGGCTTTGGCCATTATGAGCCTCATCGGGATTTAAGGTGGAGATGCAGCCTTTACCTAGATGATAACTCTCTCCCTTGTGCTGATATTTTTGACCACCTTGGGTCACGACCCCTATGTGATAGTCGAGATGAACATGTTGAGCAAATTCAAAATGGCGGAAACTGGCTGTACTCAGCTCCATTTCAGGCACTATCGGGTTACGCCAATATTCAATTTTCTCTTCTGTCACTTAGCTTAGCCACTCTTTTTTAGTCATTTGTTATCCAGTACAAGTACAAGTACAAGTACAAGTACAAGTACATGAGCATTGGATATTCAGCACACTTGTGGTGATCATGGGGCTGCATATCGCTGCCCTGATCTTATATTAGCTGCAGGGCATTAATCTAGGCTAGTAAAAAATTGCATTAACAAAATATGTTGCAATATAACACTGTATTAATCAGCATTTTGGCCCATAATATCAAACTCATCTGCTATACACTTATTCGATTGGAGTTCAGATTGTGAAGGGACAGATTTTACGTGAAATGAAGGTTCAAGCTGCGATAGAACCTGAATATGAAGTGCAAAGGCGCGTAGCTTTTATCAAATTGAAACTCAAAGAGTCCCATTGTAAGAGCTTAGTGCTTGGGATCAGTGGTGGGGTGGATTCATCACTCGCCGGCCGTTTATGCCAGATCTCAGTCGATGAACTAAACCATGAGGCAGAGCAGAGCGTTTATCAGTTTATTGCCGTACGTCTTCCTTACAATGTCCAGCAAGATGAAGATGAGGCTCAATTAGCCTGTCAATTTATCTCTCCTTCAAAGCAAGTCACGGTCAATATACATGAAGGTGTCGCCGGCGTTCATACTCATACTTTAGCCGGTCTTGAGGCTGCAGGAATTGAGCTTAGTGATAAAAATAAGGTCGATTTCGTTAAAGGCAACGTAAAGGCGAGAATGCGCATGATTGCACAATATGAAATCGCCGGCTTAACGGGTGGACTAGTGGTTGGCACCGATCATAGTGCAGAGAATATTACCGGTTTTTATACTAAGTGGGGCGACGGTGCTTGTGATTTAGCGCCGCTATTTGGTCTGAATAAACGTCAGGTACGCAAGCTTGCTGCTTTCTTAGGAGCGCCGGATGTATTAGTGCATAAAGCGCCAACGGCAGATCTTGAAGATGATAAGCCACAACTTGAAGACGAAGTTGCACTGGGCTTGACCTACGATCAGATAGATGACTTCTTGGAAGGTAAACCTGTCGATAGCTTGGTGGATGACAGACTCATTGGAATTTATAAGGCGACCCAGCATAAGCGGAAACCTATTCCGAGTATTTACGACTAAATGAAACCGTCTATAGGGCTCTATTTAACGAAAAGGCGCGCTAGCGCCTTTTTCATTGGCATTCATTTTATCGTCACAGACTCGCCAATTTATATCCCTAGGTATTATTTGTTTAGATAAGGTTTTAACTGTTCAATCAGGCTATTAGGAAATTGGCGGTAGTCCAGGTAAGGCGAGATAAAAACCCCTGAGCCATTCCCGTGTAGTTTATCTTGCTCGTCAAGGCTGTTAAACGACGTACTTGTGTAATGAATGTTTAACTTAGCAGCTGACTCAGCGCCGACTATGATGTGCCGCTTGGCTGTTAATGACAGCTCAGATGCAGCTATCATTATTTGCTCGTCATCTTTGAGTAGCTGAGTATCCCGATAGTTTTTCCAATCGGCATCTAGACTGGACAATTTGGCCATGATGGTTAATATCTTGCGCCAATGATTGCCATTAAGCGCGATGAGTGTTGCCGTGGCGTCTTCTTGGCGGTAACTCCACCCTTGGGGTAGAGTAGGGGCGTTTGGAAGGTAATAACAGGTCTGAGCGTCGGCATTGCCGATAAGCATACTAGACACGGATTTGGACATTATCTGCGCTGCCTATGTTCAAAACTAGAATGGGTGGATATTACCTAGTTAATCCGTGTAAGTTAACGAAATTAAATAAAATTCAACTTAAGCTGTCACCTTTATGGTTATTGGTGCCGGTTATTTGTGTCGAGGCATACTGGAACAGATATGAGAACGATCGTTATAGGCTCTACGAAACACCTGCTCATGGCGCTTTTTTATGCATCACTTGGGATTTTTGCTGCCTTGCTGGTGGCAGGGGTCTGGTTCCTTAACGCGAGACCTGAACTCGATATCTGGCACACAATAGAATTAAAGTCCGAATTTAAACGTACCCAGGGCCTAGAGACCTTCTCTGACTACCTAGCTCTTGAAGATACGCTTTTCGAAGAGGTCGAACAGAAGATCTATGATCAGACGCAGGCACCTCATCCGTCAATCTTAAATCGTTATGTCCGCGGCAGTTTGGCGGACCCGCAAAAGTGGCGTCATGACTGGAATCGCACTTATGAGTGGCCAAAAGCAGATGCTGACTTCGGTGTGTTATTGCTTCACGGTATGTCTGATTCCCCATACGCCTTATCCCATGTCGCAAAGCATTTTAAGGACAAGGCATATGTCTTAGGTTTGAGGTTGCCCGGTCACGGCACCATACCCTCAGGCTTAGTTAATATCCAATGGCAAGACATGGCCGCGGCCGTTTCCTTGGCCACAGAACATCTTAAACGTGAGCTAAAGGGTAAGCCTCTGTATGTGATAGGCTTTTCAACAGGGGCAGCACTGGCATTGAATCATGAGCTAGAACGATTGGCCAAGAACGAGGCGGCTGAATATGCTGGTATGGTGTTTCTCTCTCCGGCTATAGGTCTACCCCCTGTGGCTGCGGGCGCACAGTGGCAGGCGACATTAGGCACCTTATTGGGATTAGAGAAGCTGAGCTGGAACAGTATTCAGACAGAGTATGATCCCTTTAAGTACAACTCTTTTGCGGTAAACGCCGGCGATCTTGTCTATCAACTCGCAGAACGTAATCAGCTGCTGTTAGATCAAACGTCAATGCAGCAACTTAAGTCTCTGCCATCTGTGTTGGCATTTCAATCCTTGGCTGATGATACCGTTTCGACCCAGGCGGTATTCTCGGGTTTATTTCAAAAGCTACCTCAGGATAATCATCAACTGGTTATCTTCGATATCAATCGTACTCAGATCAATATGGGGCTCATTGCACAAGATCCTATGTTGCACTTCGATGGCTTATTTAATACCAAACACCTTAAATACGACTTGACCTTAGTACACAATAATTTCGAGACAGCAGATTTGATTCGGGACGTGGTGGCTGAGACCCATTTTTCTCAAGGCGAGCCTGTAATTGAAGCTCTAAATTTGAGCTGGCCGAGGAATGTCTATTCTCTGTCTCATGTTGCGCTACCTTTTCCTATTGAAGACAGCTTGTATGGTCCACAAGGAGTGGATTATGTTAAGCGAGTTCAGATAGGCGCTGCATCAACTAGAGGCGAGCGTGGTGTGCTTGGTGTATCGGCCGATGAGATATTAAGGCAGAAATGGAATCCATTCTTTCCCTATCTTATCTCTAGAACAGATAAGTTTATTGAAGGATTAGAACCGTAAGCTGCCAGCTTTGAAACTACTGAGATAGAAACAGGCATTGAAACTACTGGTATTAAAACTACATGCATTAAATTAAGTCTGTTTTTATCTTTAAGCTCATCTTTGTATGCCTGATAGAAGATGATAGCAACAAGCTGATGTATTTAAATCAATACATGATTGCTGTTTTGATGCTGATCGCGTGATGGGATAACGAATGATTTGTGGCTTATAACGCCGTTAGAAACTGAGGGGGAATACAAGGTTTAAGCCGTATAAACCTGGGCTGATGCATGAGTCTTGCTGTTGGCGTAGATAGCTATTTCTGACCCATGCTGAATGAATTTTTTAATGAAGTGTTCAATGAAGTGTTTAATAAGTAGCTCGATTAATCGACTCCTCCAGCATTGATTGTTAATCAAGTAGACCTGTTATTTGGCGTCAAATAGCAGGTCCATATGTTGTTAATCTAGGCCCATTAAGCTTTAGAGTCGGAGCGACTCATAAACTTCTGTTCGGCGGTGTTGATCTTAATCTTCTCACCATTGGCGATATATTCGGGAACCTGTACCGTTAGTCCGGTTGAGAGAGTCGCTGGCTTAGTGCGGGCACTGGCAGAAGCTCCCTTGATAGAAGGGTCAGTTTCAACAATGACCAGGTCGACATGAGAAGGCAGTTCGATGGCAACGGGTGAACCATCGACAGTTAGCACATGCAAGCCTTGAGTGTCTTCAGTGATATAGAGCAACTCATTGGCTATGGTGTCTTTGTTAAAATGGTAAGGGGTGTAATCTTCTACATCCATGAAGACATACTCATCACCATCGATATAAGAGAAGGTGACATCGTGATGGCTCAGATCAGCAAGGCTAATCATGTCATCGGCCTTGAAGGTTTGATCGAGTTTAGAACCTGAAGCGACATCGTACATACGCATGCGGTATAGGCTACCTCCCGAGCGTCCCTGTGGTACAGAACGTTCAATATCTCTGATGAGATAAACACTATTGTTGAATTCGATAGCGGTATTTTTTTTAACGTCGCTTGCCTTTGGCATGATTTACATCTCAATAAGTAATTTTGTCAGTAAAATATCATGGTCTAAGACTTATACCAATCTGCTATGCATAAAATGACGTTTTTATCTGACTCATGGCTCTGAAAAAGGTGTTATCCAGCTATATTTGTTGTTGGCTTTGGATATTTTTTGGGGGAGGCGAAGGAGATAACGAGGTGAGAGTAAACTATGTGTATCTGTAAGACAGCAAAAAGCCAGACCCATTGCTGAGTCTGGCTTTTCTAATGTGGTCGGGATAGCAGGATTTGAACCTGCGATCTCTTGTCCCCCAGACAAGCGCCTTACCGGACTAGGCCATATCCCGAGATTTTCTTAGAATTAATACTGCTTCTAAGAACACCTAAACATCTTTTTTAAAGGGGCTATTTAGGTGAGGCAGAACTTTAGCAAGTCATTTAAGATTCTGCAAGCTATTCGTCAATAATCTGGTTCTAACTGCTTAGTTTGCAAGCTCTTTAGCCAGTAATGATTCGATTAACACTCATTACTGGCTCAAATAGCTGATTATAAACTGCACTGACTGTGTATATTTAGTTGTTATACATCCTACGACTTTCACGCATGACTTCGATTAGCTCAGGTGCGCTCATCTTCTTGCGCAGGCGCTGCTGGTAATTTTCATCATAGATACGGTATTTACCGTGTCTGTCGATCACGGTTATTTCAGATTTTTGATAGATGCCAAATATACGATTATCGCCAACATATACCCAAGACTCTGCATCGGGTTGCAATAGGCTTCTACCTGCACTGTAATCGGTTGCTGGATTCGTACAGCCAAGTACTTGAGTCATCAAGGTAGGGACTATGCCGTAGTGGCTGGTACGATAATTGACGTCTTTTGCAGGTGACTGTGGCCAGTGGATCACTAAGGGAACCTGAACATTGGCAGGAGAGAGATCACCTCTAGCCTCATCCAGACTACTGGTGAATAACTTACCACTGACTCCAGTGATAATGACCAAGGTATCAGTCGGCAGATTAGTGATGATTTTTTCAATTTCTTGATCAATAAAATATAACGACTGACGATATTGATTGAACAATACTCGTTGGGCAGGGGTTATTTTTCGTTCAGACTGGACGGTTTCAATCCCCATAAATCCGATAGGGGTATCATAGCTGTCAGGAGCTCTGAGGTTGATTAGGCCAAACCAAGGGCTTTTCTGTGCCTGTTTCCAAGTTTGAAATCCTGCGATAGTTTCAATGTCTTGAGCCGCATCGCTACTATTTGGCGCCGAAATCACCTGCTCAAAATCATTATATATGGCTTTAGGCATCTGACTGCTATGTTCGCCAGAGAATAGGCCAAGTTGGTAGCCCTGTCGCTTCAATACTTGAGTCAATAGTGGAGAGACCTGTGACAACCGACTCGAGTTGATATAACTGCCTTGAAGTCCATAAAGAATGGAGAACATGCCGCTGTTGAACTGATTTCCGCCACTTATGTGGTGAAGGAACTCTTGGTTGTTATCAGCATACTGACTGAAGAAGGGCATGGTCTTGCTATTGACCATATCGGCTCTAAGACTGTCTATGGTTAATAACAAGATATTAGGCTGCACTTCATTGGTCTTAGTACATTGCAGAGGCTGTTTGGGGTAATTTAAATTACTTCTCAGTGACGAGCTGACTTTAGTCTGAGTCGAGCTGTCTATGCCATGGCTTTCCATAAATGATCGGGCCGTTGCTGGATAGGAGAGCGGGTAAGCATCATCGAGACGGGTGATCTCCGTGATATCTGCGGCATCGGCCCAGATATGGATCAGATGGCTGCTGATAAAACATAGACCCACGAAGGCGACGACCTTATTACCACAACGTGCCTTGTGGATTTTTTCGATCCGTTTCCAAAGGAAGTTGGCCACAGTGAGCTCAATGGCTAAGATCCCTAAGGGGGTAATGATATAAGAGGTACCGCGAAGCAGGGCATTGAGGTCGGCCCATGCCAAGTCGAACACAAATGGACTCAGGTGTAGACCATAATCATCATAAATGATGGTGTCATAGAGTAAGATACATAAACTTAAGGTGGCAACGCTTGCTGCATAGCCACGTAAAATCTTGGAATAGGGCAGCAACAAGGTGACGGGGAATACCAGCACCAAATAAACGATAAAGCCCAAGAAACTAAAGTGACCTAAGGTGCTGGTGGCCAGGTAACCCCAGCCAATCCAAGTCTCTGGATAACCTACCGTATCGAGATACCGTAAGCCCACAATCATGGCAAGAAAGCCGTTGAAGAAGGCGAACCAATGTCCCCAACTCACTAAGCGTGATACGCGATCACGCCCCATTTCTTTTTTACGCTCGACCATGTGGCTCCGCTTACGGTTTAAGTGCTTATTTATTAGATACTAAAGTATCTTATGTATTTTTTATTAAATGCAGCTAATTTTCAACGAATGAAGGCTTATATTAGCGTTTAACAGACTGAGCTAGGGCTTTTGAAAACTGCTCTGCTACCTGTGTCCTGGCTTCCTGAGGCACTTTACGTGCAAGAAGGTCTGTCACGCAGTTGCCTAATACCATAAGTCTTAGGTCTGTCGGTGCTTGATGCTTATCCATCACAGCACTGATTTCAGCAATAAGAGATTCAACTTGAGTGTTTGAATATTTTGATTTTATAGCCATATTAAAAAAGTGTTTCATTTACCGAGATATTTGGCGCTTATGATAACCGAAATTCAGCCTAAGCACGATATCTAAGCACTGCTTAGGCTTATTTTGATAGCAATATTCATCTTATACTTGTTCAAATACGGTTAATGACTCTTTTTATGAGAATTAGCTTGTGAGTTCTAATCATCTTAATCATCTTATTCTTGAAGCAAGATTTCAATTGGGGCAATATAGGCTCATTAAGATTGAGCCGAAAATGAGGCACTGTTTAAGCGGTTCGAGTCGCGCGATCAGTGACCTTACTATCGGTGATACCACATTTTTAACCATTATCTTTATCGAGACCTATGAGCATAAACGTCGAACAAGCCATCATCCATGCCATTATTCAAGACAGTGACGGACAGCTAAGCTGTCGATTACGTCCCCAACCTTTATTGAACGGCGAAGCCGTTGAAGCCATGTTGGATGAATTACATCAAACTTACACCACTAAGGCGGGTAAAGGTTTTGGACATTTCGGCATCTCAGGTGAAGATGGCGAGGCTAACCCTAAGTTTATGGAGGCGTTAACTGAGTACAGAGATGGTCAACTTGGCTTCGTCGAATTTTCCGGTTTAGCGGGTAAGTTATTGCAAGAAGAGTTGTCTAAATACGATTTCAGCCAAGGTGGTTACTTACTTTTGGCTTGTTACACCCATATGACTAGTGACTTCCTGTATGTTTCTTTGCTGAATGCCAAGTCGTCTATGACTGTGCTCGATGATATGGAATTATCACAAAATACTCATTTAGATCTTAAAGATGTACAACTTGCGGCGCGTATCGATCTGACCGAATGGCAGGCGGATGAAGGTTCACGTAAATATATTTCATTTATTCGTGGACGCGCGGGCAGAAAGGTTGCCGACTTCTTCCTCGATTTTATGGGTTGTGTAGAAGGCGTTAACACTAAGGCTCAGAATAAGCAGTTGATGAATGCCGTCGAAGACTTCGTCTCCAGCAGTGAATTGACTAAAGATGAAGGTCAGCAGTGCCGTGAGAAAGTATTCAATTACTGTACCGAGCGTTGTGATGTCGGTGCCGATATTGAGATAAAAGATCTTGCCGATGAGCTAGCCGATAGTGGCATGGAATCTTTCTACGATTTTGCCAAGGGTGGCGACTATGAACTTGAAGATGAGTTCCCTGGAGACAAGCCAACCTTACGCCAACTGAAGAAGTTTTCCGGTACTGGTGGTGGCGTGACCCTGAGTTTCGATGGAGCACACTTAGGTGAGCGAGTTATGTATGATCCCATCTCAGACACCATAATGATAAAGGGCGTACCGGCTAACCTTAAAGATCAACTCGATCGTCGTTTGAAAGGCGGTCAGTAATTTTCATATTTTAGTTGGAAAATGGTGAATGTATGATTCAATATTTTCAGACACAATAATGATAAAGGGCGTACCGGCTAACCTTAAAGATTAACTCGATCGTCGTTTGAAAGGCGGTCAGTAATTTTCATATTTTAGTTGAAAAATGGTGAATGTAGGATTCAACATTCTCAGACACAATAATGATAAAGGGCGTACCGGCTAACCTTAAAGATCAACTCGATCGTCGTTTGAAAGGCGGTCAGTAATTTTTAGGTTCTAAAGGCGGCCAGTAATTTTCATATTTTAGCTGAAAAATGGTGAATGTATGATTCCATATTTTCAGACACCATGAATGATAAAGGCGCTATTAAGCGCCTTTTTTGTTGACTGAATTTAATCGCCACTTGGACTTTACGGATTAACTGAGCAATTCCTGAGTAGCTAATCCAGCCAGCGAAATGATCGCTTTAGGAAGGCTGGTACGTCTTGCCAGATACACTCACCATGGGCTATCACTATTTTTTTAGGTTGCCATGCTTGGATTTTTTTCAAGCATGTTCTGGCCTTGTCTTTACCAAATATAAAACTGATACGCCAGTCGGCGGGTGTCTGACCGTCCGGAGCTAAGATACCTACTAACTTGGCTATGTGGTTTTGCCAAGGTTTAAAGTGTGAAGTTGGAAAGTTTTCTATGAGATCGGTCAAGATGAGTGTGCCACTGGCTTTATGAAAGAAGACGACCTCTTCCATTGCAGGGCTCCCGCTAAAGATTAGCTGGTCTATCTGATCACGCCAGGCATCATTGGGTGTTGATATTAGTTCGCTGGAAAATGGGATGTCCGGGCATTTCTTTAATAGGCCTGGCGCCGCATAGGAACTTGCATCTGGATAGCTGGATATCCACTGTTGAATAAAGAGATAATGGATCTTATTTGGGGCGATGAGATAGCAGACCTCACCTAAACTGTCGACCTCTTGTTGTAGCGAATCCGTCAACTTACAGGGAGAATGTACCCATAACTTACCATTACCGAGGCGAATTATTGTCATTCGAGTGGTATAGGGCATGCCATAGAATGACACTGTAGGGCCATCGTAGTACCAAATATCTGCGTCTATTTGCTGTAAGAGACTCAGATGAGTATCGCTGGGATTGAGTAACGAATCGGGCATATACACCTCCTGTGTAGTTAGCAGTAATATCAATCAGGTATAAGCTCACGAAAAGTTAATACAACAGGAAAACTATATACCGAAAACCATATTCACAAGCTATTTACAAAAACTATAAGAGCAAGTTAATAGTAAACCGAGTGATTCGAAGTGAATTATTAGGCTTATGTTGATGACAAATCAAGCATACTCGCCAAGTTTACACTTAGTCGTAATAAACGGGTCGAAAATTGGCGTTATCACATGTAAACTTGCAGAAACCTCCAAGATAATGTGAATTTGTCTTGAGACACTATTTTAGTCCTTTGGCCATTGCCGAATGGACGTAAAAAAGGTGGACTGTTTTTCCATCTAGGAGCCTAAATGCAACTTTTTGTTAGAGATTTAACCGTAATCGATTTTTCTTACCTATGTCCTATTCGCGGTATGGTTGGGGAGAGCTGGATAGTCGATGTTTTGCTCGATGGTGGCTTAGATGAGCAAAATATGGTGTTAGACTTTTCTAAAGTTAAACGCACCATCAAGAATACAATCGATGAAGTTGCCGATCACCGCTTACTTATCCCAACGGCTTGCAGTGAAGTGCGCTGGCAACAGCAAGGCGACAAAGTCTGGATGGACTTTAGCAGCCTGCAGGGCGATATTCACCTTGCATGTCCGGCTCAAGCTTTCGCCTTGATCCCCAGTGAAATTATCGATTTTGATAGTGTGAATGCCTTCTTGCAGAAAGCATTGAGAGCTGTATTACCGGATAATGTCGAAGGTATTACATTAACGCTGCGTAATGAGATGCATGAAACGCCATTTTATCACTACTCCCATGGTCTTAAAAAGCACGATGGTAACTGCCAACGTATAGCTCATGGTCACCGTAGCCCAATCAATATTTTCGAAAACGGTATTGCGGCACCTAAGTGGGATGAATATTGGGCTAAGCGTTGGAAAGACATCTATCTGGGTACCAAAGAAGATGTGGTTAACTTAAGTTCGTTAACACTTTCTCCCCAGGCAAAGGTGAGTGAAGATACTCATTATGGTTTCTGTTATCAGGCACCACAGGGGGAGTTCCAACTCGCCATGCCGAAATCTCGATGTGAAATCATTCCACATGACACTACGGTTGAGCTTCTGGCTGAATTTATCGCTAATACTTTGATTGAAAAAACGCCTAAGAGTGAATTTAAAGTGATCGCTTATGAAGGTGTGGGCAAAGGGGCTATCTCAGTAAAAGGCAACTCGATTTAGACTGGATTAAAGTGAACCGGTTTAAGTTAAGGCTCTGCTGAATTCGGCAGCCATTAATTGGGCTGCCTAAGTTTAGGCTTATTGGTTTAGGGAGAACGCGTACCTAGCATCTAGATCTTCGATAGCGAATATTCAAGAGCTGTTTTTACTGAGGCTAATGTCTGTATATTAATGATCACGACGAGTCCAATCACATATAACTGGAAATTAAATGTCTTTATTACCTAAGATAGTCGCACCTCTGGCTGCGCTAACACTCTTATTTACCTTTAATGCATCTGCGCAAATTCAGCTGACGGGTAAGATGGAGCAGGGCGCCTTGATCCGAGCTATGGTCGAGCCTGGTACTCAAGTATATCTCAACGGAAAAGCTATTAAGGTGACCCCAGAAGGCGCCTTCGCATTTGGTTTTTCCCGCGAGGCCGAGCTAAAGCAAGAGTTAAAACTTATTTATCCAGATGGCCTGACTCAGATAAAGCCGTTAAGTATTAAGACCAAAGAATACAAGATAGACAGGGTGAACGGGATCAGTAAAAAGATCATGACGCCAGATCCTAAAGCGCTGGAGCGTTCGGCCAAAGACAGCAAACAAGTCAAAGCCGCCAGAAGTCAGTTTTCTGAGCTTGAGTCTTTCACGCAAGATTTCATCTGGCCACTCACTGGACGTATCTCTGGTGTCTATGGCAGCCAGCGTGTTTATAACGGTAAGCCGGGAAATCCCCATTATGGCGTCGATATTGCCGCAAAAACCGGTACTGTTGTCGTCGCTCCTGCCGATGGCGTTATTAGTTTATCTGTAGCAGATATGTTTTATTCAGGCGGTACGATTATTCTAGACCATGGCTATGGTGTTAATTCTACCTTTCTGCACCTGAGTAAGTTATATGTCAAAGACGGCGAGATCATCAAGCAGGGCCAACCTATTGCCGAAGTCGGAGCGACAGGCCGGGTTACTGGCCCGCATCTAGACTGGCGTGTTAACTGGTATCAAATGCGTCTCGATCCTGTGACGATAGTACCGAACATGGCTGAAGTGCTTAAGAAGTAACTAAGCCCTATACAGTGTTGCTCTGGAAAATATCATGAGTAAACAAAGATAGAGCTCTCACATGGGCTTTATCTTTCCGCCTACTTATCAGTTCATTGCGAGTTGATTTTAAAAACGCACAATCCCTTGGTTACCCATGTCCTGCGGATACTTTTTATCATTAAAAATGATGAAGCTCTTGCTCCAATACAGATAAATTCTCTCAGTTTTTATACCAGTTTTTATACCAGTTTTTATGCCCGTTTGTATATTCTAGTGTCGAGTACCTAGCTTGGTCGAACGGCCTCAAAAACGGTGATGTTTTGGTAAACCAATAAGATTTCCACCCATTTATATGACCCCAAACTCTAAGCTACTCACATTCCAGTAACTAAGGGGGTTAGCTCAACATCAATGAATATGGATGGCTTTGTTGGCGGCTTCTTTGTTGGAGGCTGCAAGCTGCCGAATTCATACTCACCAAGTTTGTCATGCCATTTTCTGGTTAAAGCTGGATTAAAGCAATCGTCGCCAGTTTATGATTTACTTATACTTATTCTAGTGACGTATGTCGCCCGTACTTATTTAGCTTTGCTTAATTAAAATGTTATCTGCTTTATTTATTTTGACTCTGTTTTTAGGTGGCTAAACTTTAATCATTAAATTCCCTTGTTCAATGCCGCTATTTGCCTGTTGGTAGCCTTTCCTATACCTATTCAACTGCTGTTTTGCTAGTTTTTTATTGAGTAGTTACAAATTTAAATATCACTTTTTACCATGCTAATAAAGCAGCTTGCTATGGCATGAATAGAATGAAAAATATTTGGTAACTACTAACGAAAACAATTAAACAATAATAATAGAGGGAAGTTTTATCATGAGTAAATTATCTTTAATTACCTTAGGTATATTGGCAGCCAGTCTAGTGACTAGCTCCATTGTATTAGCCGATGAAACTAGTCGTACTGGAAAAGATAACCTAATGGGTTTTTCCAGTGAAGGTCGGCAATTAGTAAGCATAAAAACTAATGACGGTAATGAATTTGTCGCTGTGGATATCAATGGTCAAGCCTTTGTTGGTGATATTTTATTAGGGGAAACCCAAGAGTTACTAAAACATGGATTAATCATGGTGGATAACTCCCAGCAGGTTTACCAAAGCGATATTAATGCCAATGCTGCTATTATATATCCTAACTCAGGAGCGGTTTGGCCCAATGGGGTTGTGCCGTACGTCATGAGCACTAGTTTATCTAGTTCAGCGCGTAATGCGCTTTATTATGCCATTGATCATTGGAATAATAGTGGTACTGGCATTCAGTTAGTCCCACGAACGAATGAAGGTTCGTATATTAATATGATTAATGCTGGTGGTTGTTACTCAATGATTGGCCGTCAAGGTGGCGTGCAAGATCTTGGTTTAGCTGCAAACTGTGGTAATGGTGCAGCTGTGCATGAAATTGGCCATGCGGTTGGTTTCTATCATGAACAATCGCGAAATGATCGCGATAGCTATCTCACTATTAATTGGAGCAATATTGCCTCTAGCATGCAGTATAACTTCCAAAAAATGGGCTCCGGTGGCATGGACCATGGCAGTTATGACTATTACTCCATCATGCATTATTTTTCTACAGCCTTCAGTATTAATGGTTACCCAACTATGGTGCCGACCGACAGTTCAATTAACTTAAGTGTTATGGGTTTTGCACAAGTCTTAAGTAATAAAGACATCAGTGCTGCTAGCTATTTATACGGAGGCGGAGTAAATCCTTCACTACCTTCAACCCCCAGTGATCTAGTAGCAAGTAAGGTTACTAATCGCTCCTTTAACCTAACCTGGTCGGCTGTGAGTGGTGCCAGTCAATATGATGTCGAGCGCTGGATTGATAATACAGGTTGGATATCAGCAGGGACGAGCACGAGTAATACCATCAATATTTCAGGATTAAGCAACCCAGAGCAGTGGGTGCATGTTAAAGCGAAAAATAATGCCGGAGCGAGTGATTACAGTGATTATATTTATGTGCAACTTACAGACGTTGCCCAATGTGATGGCATTGCCACACCAGTAGCGCCGGTAACCAGCAATATTACCCATTCTGGTTTTACGTTAACTTGGTCTGCCACCACTGGCGCTGATTATTATCAAGTGCAAATATGGGATCAGGCAACGAGTTCTTGGGATTTTTTCGCTAATGTTAACGGCACTAGCTATGATGTAACGGGTTTAACGGAAACAAAAGTCTATGCTCGAATAGTTGCACATAATAATTGTGATGATGAACCACAGATAAGCAGTTGGATCACTATTAGCCTAGCAGCCACTTCATGCACTGCCGCGCCAGCAACACCTACTGGGTTAACCTATAGTAATTCTACTTATGATCAATTTGATGCTAGCTGGAGCCAGGTAGCTGGGGCGACTCGTTATGATGTGCAACTGTGGGATGGTCAGTGGACGGATGCAGCAAGCAGCGCCGATGTTTCAGTAAGTGTTGATAAGCTATACCCTGGCGGTAGCAACTATTTTCAGGTTAGTGCGAGTAATGCATGCGGTAGTAGCAGTTATAGTAATTACATCGCGGTAAATTAAACCTAATTAATAGTTCTGACGGTAACAAGGCCTCTTGTTACCGTTTTTTGTGGTAGTTAAACAAGAGTTAACAGCATAGTTACCCATTTTATTGACCCATGCTAGAAGCTTCATACATTCTAGGCTCCCAGAATAATTCTGTCATAGAGTAGCAGCTTACTTGATGCTAAAGTGTTAGCGCTCTGTGTCCTGCTTGTTTTGAATCTTTAGTGTGTTCATAGGCATTCCACCTTGGCGAGGCCGGTTGGTTTAAGCTTACATACACTGGTGTCTGGGGGATTATTTCCTCTCAGTATCATCAGGCTTCAAAAGCTGAAGATCATCGTATCTGGGTTGCCCGCATTTACCTGGCATTTTCTCTTCGGAAGTCTATTTTTCTGGACGAGACTCAGCGATGGAACAAATAACGGCTGTTATTAATCGCCAATAAGCTTACTCACTGGTAAGCAGGTCTTCGCGAGATAAACTCGTGAAGCTGGCGTCAACTGGAAAAGGAAATGTACATTAGCCAAAACCATTAATAGGCTGGCTATAAGGCTATAAGGCTATAAGGCTATAAGGCTATAAGGCTATAAGGCTATAAGGCTATAAGACTATAAGACTATAAGACTATAAGACTATAAGACTATAAGACTATAAGACTATAAGACTATAAGACTATAAGACTATAAGATCATAAACACTGTTATCTATTTCCTATGGCCGGGCATGCTAAGGATTATGATTAAAAAATTGATAATTTTAATCACGCCGATATAAGTTAACAAGCACAAATAGGTATTAATATTAACCCTAGTCTTGCGTTAGACGAATATAAACTGCGGAGTAAAAAATGATTATTGAAATATTACAATTGAGTTCATGCTTAGCATTAGGATTACTGGTTGGTAGTTTACTTACCGAAGCCATGATTTTAGTGCCCCATTGGCGCACGATGGAGCCAAAAGAGTTTTTAAGCCTACATCATACTCTTGGTCCTAGGCTATTCATGTATTTTGCGCCATTAACTATTTTGGCGACTATTATTCCAGTCTTATCTGGGGTTATGCCGCTTATATTGGGTACAAGTTCACATTGGATTTCGCGAGTACCCGCAATCATTACTCTGATCATGCTAGCGATATATTTTGGCTATTTTAAAGGGGCCAATGAGAGTTTTAAATCTGGAACTGTCGGTGTCGAGGGGCTTGCGGAAGAATTGAAAAAATGGGCTAAATGGCATTGGATAAGGGTTATTCTTGGTATCGTGGCGTTCTTTACATCCCTGTTAGTGATTCTGACCATACCTAACCAATAATAAAGACATTGAAGCCCACGGCTTATTTAAGCGCTCATGGCTAATGGTCGCGGTATGGGGGATGAGTTTATATAGGTATGATTTTCACAGTCCTTGTATAACACGGCTCGCTTTGTCAATGTCGAGGATTATTCCAGTTATAAAAAGTCCATGGGTGGGCCTAAAAAGACATAAAGCGCTCAGATGGGGCTTAAGTATTGGCAAACCATAAACCATAAACCATAAACCATAAACCGTTCGTAGTGATTAAAACCTTCATTCACTTTTGTTCAAAGTGAATGAAGGTCTCACTGATATCTGCTTGAGTTAAATTCCTAAGCTATGCTTTCGCTAGATACTGTTGTAAGGGCTTAGGCTTCAGCTTCAGAAGGCACTAAAAACCTGTTTAATTGCCAGCATCACATTGATGTTTTTACAGGATCTAAAGACGTTTCTGGCTCACTGATTTAACGTTCAGATTCGATAACAGCCTTGATGCCGTGGGGATGAACCTTGATACAGATATCATCTTTCTTAAAGGCTATGGTTGGATTAGCCAAACGTTCATGCTCTCCTTGAGGTGAGCTCATCTTGACCTTTATCTCTGATTGTCCGGATAACACAGGTGCAAGTTGCGGCGCCATTGCTAATAACTGTTGTTCAAGTTCGTCACAAGTTGTGGCCGTGCAAGCTAATACTAGTTCGATATGTTCCCAGCCTTCGACTGGGTATTGCTTGTTACCAGGATAAGGAAGCTCTAGGCAATCAATTTTTATCTGGCCCATGATGAGGGGCTGATTAAGCTCAAAAATCAAGATAGGCCGGCCATTGATGATGTTGTTGGAAATGACTTTACCTTGCTGCTGGAAATAATGACTCAGCGCCTTGGCTGCATCATTTGAATTGACTCTTAGAGCAGCGTGGTCGCAGGTCAACATGAGCTGCTCTAGTCCCAGTTCCTGCAGGAAAATGGTTATTTTGTCGCAAAAAATTGGCCAAGTATCGGTTAATACCTGTGCAGATATAGCGTTTTTCATGCTTAGTGATGATCCCAATAGCAAGGTGCTGGTTAAGGTAAGATCTCGATGGGCGTACCTTCGTCTATGGCGCGCCACAACTCATCCATTTGCGGGTTCGTAATGGCGATGCACCCATCGGTCCAATTGTACTTTTGCGCTTCTTCGGCGCTAAGAGAAGACCTTGGATTCTGACCGTGGATCATTATCTGGCCGCCGGGTTGAATACCTAAGGCGCTGGCGCGTAGCCGATCTTCTTCGTTAGGGTAGGAGATATGTATGGCTCGGTAATAGGCACTATCGAATTTCTTATAGTCTAAGGTATAACGCCCTTCAGGTGTTCTTTGGTCTCCTTCTTGGGTCTTATGACCTCGGGGTCTATCTCCTAGAGCTATGTGGTAGCGTCGTAGCACTTTGCCGTTGCGCATCAAGGCCATGGATGAGGTCGACTTTGTCACCACAACCAGATCTATCTTGCCAATGTTTACCAGCGTGGAACTCGATAATGAGTTTTGCATCGAAGATACCGCAGATACTGGTAAAGATATGCCGGCAAAAAATATCAGTATCGCTACAGAAAAAAATAGGCGCATTGGAAAATAACAGCTCATTAATTATTTGAATATCGTGAGCTTATAATACCTTAATCTGGCAATAAGCACAGGACTTGAGTTATCGGTTTGGTATTGTGATAAATAACGGGCAATACTCGGTTTGTTTGGTTTAAGTATGATCCTATTGGGCCAAGACAAGGTTAGTCGTGATAACATTCTGCGCCTCCAAACTAAACCGATCGAGGAAAGTGAGTTTACATGCATCAAGCGCAATCATCAGATAATGGCGGTTCAATCCGTCATCAACTTCGTCGGATCATATTCGGTACCGATACTCCACTGGGGCGCTATTTTGATATTGCCTTAATTATCAGCATAGTTCTCAGCGTACTTTTGGTGTTTCTGGATACAGTTGCCAGCATTCATGAACAGTATGGCGAGGTTATCAATATTTTAGAGTGGGGATTTACGTTTATCTTCACCCTAGAATATCTATTGAGACTCTATTGCTCCGCTCACCCAATACGCTATGCTCGAAGCTTCTACGGCGTGGTGGACCTTCTTTCAGTAATGCCAAGTTATCTGGCATTATTCTTCCCCGGCGCGAGCTTTACACTGGTTATCAGAATCTTAAGACTGTTTAGAATATTCCGTGTATTTAAATTGTTACGATATCTTAGTGAAGGCAATGTTTTACTCCGGGCTATGCTACAGTCGGGACGCAAAATCTTTCTGTTCTTTTTCTCCGTTAGCCTGATAGTCATGGTACTGAGTGCCGTGATGTTTGTGGTCGAGGGCCCAGAGAATGGTTTTACCTCGATCCCTAAGTCTATCTATTGGACGATAGTGACCATTACTACTGTCGGCTACGGTGATATTACCCCAGGAACCAACTTGGGACAGGCTATTGCTGCTCTGACCATGTTGCTCGGTTATTCCATCATAGCGATCCCTACCGGAATATTAACCGCAGAGATCTCTCAAGAGATAAGTCGCAGTAAAGATCTACGTCGTTGCAGTAACTGCTTGAAGAATGGTCATGAAAATGACGCTGTCTTTTGTGACCACTGCGGCAGTGAATTGGAAAGAGAACTTTAATGATTTTGGTTTTGATTATGCGTTCAAACTTCTGTGATCATTGCGGTAGCGAGTTAGAAAGTAGCTTTAATCGTCTTATTTGCCATGAGAATGGTGAGTTCAATCTTCTATGAACATTGTGCTAGTGAGTTAGATAGTGCATTCCAATAGCTAGATGAAAAGATGTAAGTCCAGTTAATTTAATACCTGTAAGACTGAAACAAGGATAGAAATGACCACAGCTAAATTCGTTCAAGGCCCAATTATGCGCCATATTTGGGTAATGAGTTCTACCGCGGCGGTAGGTATCTCAGCCCTGTTTGTGGTCGATTTGATTGATATCTTCTTCTTAAGCCTGTTAGGTGAGCAAGAGCTTGCTGCGGCCGTGGGTTATGCCGGCACCATTTCATTCTTTACCACATCAATAGGCATAGGACTCTCCATAGCCCTAGGGGCACTTGTATCACGCTCTATAGGTTCCAAACAACTGGATGTAGCCAAACGCTTATTGCTTAATAGTGCCATAGTCACCCTGTTTATCGCGGTGATCGTATCTGCGATAGTGACATATTTCATTCCTGAGCTCTTGGCCCTAGTTGGTGCTAAGGGTCATACTGCCAAGCTTGCTGCAGATTACTTGTACATTTTAGTACCTTCATTACCTTTCATCTGTTTGGCCATGGCACTTGGAGCGGCGCTAAGGGCCGTTGGAGATGCTAAGTTGTCTATGATATCTACCTTAGTCGGCGGTGGTGTCAATCTGGTGTTAGATCCCATTTTTATTTTCGCTATGAGCATGGGGATCGAAGGGGCAGCAGTTGCCTCTGTATTGGCTCGGTTGGCGGTCATGCTGGTGGCAGCACGGGGGGTTATCGTTAAACACAAGCTCTTTGGTCAGTTTACTCTGGATAACTTTATCGCAGATTTAAAGCCTATTTTTGCCATTGCAGGGCCTGCCATGATGACCAATGTCGCTACGCCAATTGGTAATGCCGTCGTCACTCGGGCCATCGCCGATTTCGGTGATGGCTATGTGGCGGGCTGGGCCGTATTAGGGCGTATAATTCCCGTGTCCTTCGGCATGATATTCGCGCTATCTGGTGCGGTAGGTCCAATTATTGGTCAGAATTTTGGTGCTCATGAATTTGAACGAGTGCAGGAAAGCCTTACCAAGGCACTGCAATTTTGCGTACTTTATGTGGTCAGCGTTTCCGTGATACTCATGTTACTTCAAGAACAGATTATCTCAGTGTTCGGCATGCAGGGGGAAAGTGCCGAGCTTATTCGTTTCTTCTGTACTTACATTGCGATATTTTTTGTGTTTTCCGGGGCGCTTTTCGTGGCTAATGCTTCGTTTAATAATTTGGGTAAGGCTAAGTACTCGACCCTGTTAAATGTGGGCAAGGCGACCATAGGTACCATACCTTTCGTCTATTTTGGCGCTAAGTGGGGGGGAGTCGAAGGGGTATTGATAGGGCAGGTCATTGGTAGTGTGATTTTTGGTATCCTGGGGGTGATTACTGCCTATGCTCTGGTTGAGAAAGTGAAACAGGCTTGCCTCAATGAAACAGCATTGGATAGTGAAGAGCCAGGCAAGAAGATAGATCCCTTAGATGCAGAGCTATTGCCCAGTAGCCCAAATCCTCTCTCTTCCTCTTGTGCTCAGATGGCTCAGATTAATGAAGAGTAAGATTGTGAGGCGAGTAACCAAGTGACTGAGATCCTAAAAGTCTCAGATCATAAAGCAAGTTAGCTTGAGTGACTAAAGACTGGGAGACAAGCGTTTAGGGCAAACTGACTTTGAACTCAGTGACTTAATTTGGTTAATGCAGCTGGCAAGACTCGCTTATTAAGAGTAGGCGGGTAAGGATAGACAGGTAGAAAATAGATAAGCAAAAGGGAGCCATGGCTCCCTTTTTGATGACTGCAATAAGTCTTACTTTAGTGAATACCGCTTATTTAGCTTGGGTTTCAACATTTGACCCAGTGGCGTCTATTTTTTCTGCACCGTCATTCTGTTCTGTGGTGGATTTCAATGCAGCCTCAGATTCCTCTTGGGCTAGCATCTTAGCTCGGTCAGACTTAGAGACATATTTCTTAATCGTAGGAGCTGTGTGCTTATTTTTACGAGCCTTGGCACGTTTTGCCGTTAGCTTGATCATCTTCTGTTTTTTATTCATGGCTCTCTACCGAACTGTTTGATTGCTCTGACACTCGTATAGTGCAGATATAAACCGGATGCGGATTTTAACTTAATCTAGTTCGCCAATCCAGTCACAGCGTCAATACTTATGCTTTTTGTTCAGATAAGACGGATTTATATCTAAATATTGTGCTTGAGCCAAATTTACTTGACGGGGTTAAGACTTGAAATTTTTAAGCTTAACAATAATTCAATATAGGGCCGAATCTAGGTGGAAAACTTTTTTCTATCTGCTTGGGTCGCGCCTTCGTTGCACTCGCCGCGGATCTCGCCGCGGTCGGATTCTATCAGTCGGCTTAATTCCATATAACCTTCGCGGCAATAGCCTGTCATGTCTAATGTCTTAGATAAACCGAGTTCTATCTGCAGGGTCCAGTCAGTGAGATCGACTTCGTAGCGCTCAGTACGAGAACCTAAACTCCGGCTTTGCTGATTGGGCCTTGGGTTGGAAGAGTCACTCAAAGAGGCGAGTTTGGCCTTATAAGTAAATAACTTGGTACCGTTACTGCGAATGTCTGTGTGGAATTTATCTTTGACCTTAGCTTGAAAATCACTGGGTAGCATTTTTTTATCGGCGCATCCCGCGAAAACAATCAAGATAAATAAGCTAGACAAGGTTTTTATTAGGTATTTTTGCATCAGATTTATATGTTCTTATTAGTATTAATTTTCGACGACATCTGGTTTCTTGCCTTTTAAATAAGGTGGAACCTTTAGCCGTTAAACAAGTTGTTGAGGCAGGATAGCGCAATTACATCGAGGGCGCAGCATGATATACAATTTTTAGCGAGTTGAATAAATCGATGGAATATAGCTAAGGTTAATGAGTGAGGTGTTGAGATAGCTTACTTGGGATATGAATTGGAATCACTAAGGCGTCACTGAGCTAAATGTTTTTAGATTGAATGACAGCCTTAGTGAAGCTGTAGATTATGCGAATCGGGTGTCTAGATAACTGATGATATCCGAAGACTCATACATCCAACGTGTTTCACCATTTTCTTCGATACGTAAACAAGGCACTTTAGCCTTGCCACCTTGCTCCACAAGAGTTTGCTGGTGGTCATCTTGCTTAGCATCAAGGGTGGCAATATTTAGACCTTGGCGACGCATGGCGCGGCGAACTTTCACACAAAATGGGCAAGCCTTGTATTGATACAGAGTTAGCAAGTCAGTTTCACCATCAATTTTAGCTTGTTCATCCGATGGACGCTTACGTTTCTTTGGCGTGAAGATAAAATTAAGGGTAAGAATAATACGGCCTAAAAGCCAACGAACAACAAACATGAGCTACCTCTGATAAAGTCTGAAAACGGCGAGAGTGTAACTCATGTCTACTCAATATTGAATCTTTGTTTAATCGGCACCTAATGTAAGTAAGGCTTGTTGTGCCCCTTGGTTAATATCGATTCGACTATCCAGAAGGAAAATACGTGACGGCGGGATCTTATTGATCTCTATCAGGTGTGTTTTCACCGCGCGTGCGCGTGAACTGGCCAAGATCCCTAACATGTTGTCATCGACGACTTGTTGGTTTAAACAGAAATTATATAAGGCTATGTGCCAGAGAGTTTGCTGCTTCTCTTGGTCTAGCTCAGCTTCCTCTTTATGTTCCTTTTCGATAGTGAGTTTAAGTTCGCTGGCGCTGGAAGCCGTTTCATCTTCATAGAGATTTATCAATGCCTCAGAGAGCGGCCCTTGGGTGGGAAAACTGCTGGCTGAGAGTTCACTAGGAAGAGATTCGACCTCAGTCTGGCTCAAGTCCGCGAGTTTTTGATGCAAGCTTTGCTCTTTAAGAACCCGGGAATCGCTAACGGCATCTATGGCCCCCTCTATGCTCAAGGTTAATTTCGGGCGGTCAAGTAGCGCCTTAGCCAGGGTGGCCAACTTATCTTCTTCATCGGCGGATATCAGCGCCTGTCCAGATTCAAAGGCGATCTTATCCAACTGCTCTTCGTCACCGAACATGCCCGCCAGTAAACTGAAGGGGGCGGTGACGGCTTTGGTTATCACATTGGTAAACGCCGTCATGATTATGCTACCAAAGCTGAAACTTGGGGAGTCCAGATCACCATCGACCTCAAGACCCAGATCTATGACTCCATGTCTGTCTTGAAGTAGCGCTATGGCTAAGGTGATCGGCAGGCTGGTAGCCAGACTACTGTCGCTGGGCTGGCCAAGTTGAAGTTGGTTAACCACCAGATGATTACTGCCTTTGAGTTTGTTGTTCTCCAGCAGGTAATTCAGTGATAAAGATAGCTGTCCTTTATCGATATAGTAACCGGCATAAGTGCCTGAATAGGGGTTAACCGATGTCAGTTCAACACTGTTGAAATTGAGGGCTAGATCTAGGTAGGGTTTGTCCAGCAGGGGATTGAGTTCCCCCTTGAGTGTTACAGGGGCGTACTTATCAATCTTGCCCTTGATATCCACTAAGGCAGGGCGCTTGGCACTGGATGATAGCTTGTCTATGCTTCCCTCTAGTTGCTCTATGCTGGCAGCGAAGTTAGGGGTCAAAGAGTTATCGGCGAAGAAGGTAGAACCCTGATTGAAACGTATCTGGCCTATGTCTATGCCTAGAGGCGCTTGGGGCTTAGTTGTTGCTTTTGCGGGGATATCGCTCGATGACTCGGGTGATGCTTTGACTAGCAGAGCTTGGATATTAGTGCTCTTGTCTTTGGCAATGATGATACGTCCATATGGCTTGGTAAAATTAATGCTCTCTATGGATAATTTGTTCTTGCCTTGATCTAAAATTAGACGATTGACCAACATAGATTGCCATTTAACTAAGGTCTTCTTATGGAGCTTGTCCTTCACCAGCAAGTTGTCGACGCTAATATCACCGGAGAAATGTAGCGCCTCATCGGAGCCTGCTGTGAGCTTGCCCTTGGTATTGAGTTCACCCTGTTTCAGGTCGATATTTACGTATGGCACCAGGTAGACTTGAATTTGGTTGAGATCAAATTTAGACAAGGTGATATCGGCTTTCAAGGTCTCTTGTTTGGCATCTACAGAGCCCGAAGATTGGAATGTACCCTTGTGGTTGATGGCAAGATCTAAACGATACTCTATGGGTGATTTAAGATCTGAGCGTATCTCGCCCGTACTTAGGTTGAATGGGAAGATTCGCCAAGGAGTATTGTCTGTGAGTCGATTCTCTGCCAAGTTTATGTCGTAATCTTTAACCGTCACACTGCCAATAACAGCCAACCAGGCTGAGGTGCTGGCATGTTCATCAGTTACTTGGTCAGCCTCCTCTTGTGTGATAGAAGCCGTATCTTGCTGTACTGATTTTGACGATGGCTCTTGGACTGAGGTGCCTGCAGGCATAAATAGAGGGATGATATCCAGTCCGTCAGTAGTCAGACTTGCGTTAAGGGACAAATTCTCTGTCTCTACACTGGCAATCTTGACCTTCTTATCGGCCAAATTGAGACTGATACCGTTTAAGCTGAATCGGGGAAGAGATAACACTTGATGCTGGCCATGAACGAAGGCGATGTTTTCCAAAGAGAATTGGCCATCTTCAGTGAGAAGCTGAAGTGGCTCATCGTCTTTTGCTTTGATTTCAAAATGGCTGTTAAAACTAAACTGGCCGCTATCGAGCTTAGCCTGGACATCGTCAGCGATGAACGCCCAAAATTGTGGTAGTTGAATCGCTGTAAGTTGCAGCTCGCCTACAACGTTCAACGGAGATAGCTGTAGCTTGCCCTGAGTGGCTATTTCTCCGCCATTTTGTCCGACAAAGCGTATTGAAAATTGGTTACTGCCGTCTCCATTAGCCTCGAGGTTTTTTAGGGTGTCGAAGGCATTCAGGTGCAGAGTCATGGCCGGATAGTGGAGTCGACTATCGGTCACTCTATCGGTATAAAGTAATTCAGCATTTAGGATAGAGAAGTTTTCGACTTTAATATGAGGCAGGCTGCTGGGCGTATCTGATGGACTCAAGTCCGTCTCATTGATGTCACGATTAGCAAGTTCATCTATGATATCTGAAAAATTAAATGTCAACGAATTCGGTGTCTTGAGTCGCTCTAGAAATGCATAAGGTTTCTCAAGTGTCACATGACCCACACTGATGGCTCTGTTTATAATAGAACGCCAAAAATCCAGCTCTAAGGTCAGTTTATCGAAGCCGATGAAATTACTCTCATCTTTCTCCTGAACACTAAAACCGGTCAGCGATACCTTGAGGGTGAACGGATTGATGGAGATATCTTCAAGTACTACGGGACGTTTAAGCAGTGTCGATATCTCTTGGGGCAATTGTTTATGTGCAATATAGGGAACGAGGAGACCGAGTAAAGTGGTGAAAATAAGGTAAATAGTCAACAAAATAGTCAGGTATCGCTGATACTTAGGGAGGTGGCTAAATTTGACTGCCAATTGGGTAAAAGGTTTTGACATTTGGTGCCTATTTACTGGTTGTCTAAAGAATATTCCATCGAACAGGCATTTTAGCTAATTTGATCGCTTTGTAATATAAATGTTTTAGGCTATTGCCTTCTAAATTACGTAAAACAAGCAATAAAGTTGATACAGAGTAAATTGATGACAAGATTTTATTTCGATGGCCAAGGTTTTGATGCCAAATCTGATGAGACCGTTTTAGACACCCTGATCAGAGAAGGACAGCAAGTAAATTACTCATGTAAGAAGGGATCCTGTAAAACCTGTCTGGTGAAGCATGTGGATGGCGCGCTTTCTACAGGCTCCCAACGAGGCTTGACCTTGAGCTTGAAGCGGGACCATTATCTCTGTGCCTGCCAATGTAAGCCCACATCAGGATTAAAATTAAAATCTGTTTTGGCGCAAAACCTGTTTACCTCGGCTCAAATCCATTCGAAACAATATTTATCAGACTCTGTGGTAAAACTTAGGTTGAAGTCATCTGAGAAGATAAACCATTGCCCTGGGCAATACATCAATGTTCGTCGTTTTGATGGCTTGACCCGGAGTTATGCTATTACCAATGATCCTTTAGATGGGTTTATCGAGCTTCATATTAAGCGTAAATATAACGGTCAGTTCAGTGATTGGCTATTTAATCATGCCAGTGTAGGTGAGAGCCTGCTGCTACAAGGGCCTTGGGGAAACTGCTGTTATTCTACAACTTATGTTGATGATGACATCAGTTTAATTGCCAGTGGCACAGGTCTGGGCCTAGTATATGGGATTGCACTGGATGCACTTAAAAGCGGCCACCAAGGACAGATAAACTTGTATCATGGTGGCAGAACGAGTGACGATCTATACCTACATTCCAGCATGTTACAACTCATGTTAGCCCATAGAAATTTTACTTATCATGGATGCATTACTAGGAGTCAGTCAAAAGAGGCATTGTCCATGAGTCGAGTACAGCTGGGTGACCCCTTCGATATTGCCATGATGTATTTTCCCGTACAGGTTAAGCCTGATAGCAAGAGCCGGCATCGAGTTTATCTCTGTGGAGAGCCTGATTTTGTGCTCAAAGGCCAGACATCTGTGTTTTTAAATGGCGTGGCGCTGAATAGGATCCACGTGCTTTCATTTGATTACAAAGATTTGAGAAGCATGTCCAGAACTTGATCAAATGGTAAGTTGTTAGGTGCTATTATTCACCGGCTTGCAGATAGGTTATTGCGGCTATGATGGCGCCATCAGGATCTTGTATCCAGCAAAATCGGCCAATATTGGGGATATCTTCCGGTCCATAGAGTAAGTCGCCGCCTAAGGTTTTCGCCTTGATTGCCACCTCATCTACATCTGTTACTGTAATATATCCAGTCCAATGACTCGGCAGCTTAGGACAGGGATTAGGGGCTATACCACCAATACTGACTCCATGATTTTCGATGATGTAGTAGGGACCTTGCGGCATGTCCATTCTTTTAAATGTCCAACCGAAGATTTCTCCGTAAAAGCCCATAGAATCTTTACAATTGTTTGATGTCAATTCATGCCAGCTCAATGCTCCCGGAGTCTTAAATGGTGAGACCATTAGAATGTCCTTTATTGAGTGAGTGGAAAATATCTTCTTAGGGATAAGAGGCTAAGTTCCAAGTGTAGTTCAGCTTGTGGTTTTTAAATATTCTATGTTATTAAAAATTCATCAAGCAAACTCACATCAATGTGTTAAGGTTATGTAACTGAAAGGGAAGTTAATGGCAATTTTTTGATGTCATTACTCGGTACGTTATGTAGGCAGACATTATTCAAGGAATGAAAATGCACATAAGAATCGCCACAGATGAAGATCTACAGTCTTTAACACCGCTATTTAATGAGTACAGGAAAAGCTTAGGTCAGGACTCCCGATTAGCTGCCTGTAAAGAGTTTATAGAGTGCCGATTAGCAGAGAATGACTCTACGATATTTATTGCTTTCGTAGCAGATATCCCTGTTGGTTTTATTCAGCTTTATCCCTCATTTTCATCATTATTACTCAAACCTCTCTGGTATTTTGACGATCTGTTTGTGGCTGAGCCCTATAGAAAAAGAGGCGTAGGCACAGAACTGGTTACCAAAGCCAAGGAACTTGCCGAATTAACTAAAGTCATGGCTGTAGGCCGGGAAAAGGTTGCGGGTGATGGTCTGGTATCCATTGACTCTCTGGCTCTGTGTGAGACTCACCTCTAGAACAGCTCAATTTGTTGACTCTGTAGGTCTGGTATTTTTGAGACTTAAGTATAAAGTCATTAAATTTGTTGAGTCTAGGTATCTGCTATTCGCGTGTTATCTGTTGCCCAGCCCGTCACAATGTGACGCCATAAATACTGAAAACTAAGCTGTCTATGATATTATGCCAAAGGAGTTTTGTAGCTGTTTTAATTTTTGGAGCAACAGATTGAATAAGAGTGTGATCACAAATCTAATCGCGGCCCTCTTGCTGGCATTAGGCTATTATTTTTCATCGGCTATCGTTTTGAGCATAGGTTTATTTGCTCTGTCAGGCGCACTGACAAACTGGCTAGCCATCCATATGTTATTTGAAAAAGTACCAGGCTTGTATGGCTCTGGTGTTATTCCGTCTCGTTTTGAAGAGTTCAAGGCCGGTATCTCACATCTGATGATGAAGCAGTTTTTTACCGATGAAAATATCGATCGCTTCTTGTCGGATCAAGGTGGTAGCGAATCCCCTATTAATTTGCAGCCCGTTATTGAGAAGGTAGATATGTCACCAGCATTTGATGCCTTGGTGATCACAGTCGAGCAGTCATCTTTTGGTGGCATGCTGACCATGTTCGGCGGTACAGATGCAATCACTCCATTGAAAGAACCTTTTATCGAAAAGATGAAGGCTTCATTGGTCGAGATATCTCAGAGTGAAGAGTTTTATACCTTACTTAAGAATGAACTCGAGCAGCCCGATGTTCTGGCCGACATGAAGACCAAGATCAATGAGATAGTCAGTCAAAGGTTAAATGAGTTAACCCCAGACTTAGTGAAGGAGATCATTCAAGAGATGATCAGAGAACACTTAGGTTGGCTGGTGGTTTGGGGCGGAGTATTTGGTGGTATTATTGGCTTGATTGCCGCCCTCATGCAGGCGTGATTTCTACACTATTATCTTTAAAGGGGAGCTTATTGGCTCCCCTTTATCTTATCTGACAGACAATAATTAACATGATTAGCTCAGTCTGCAATTACTGCTCTCATATGAGGACATTACCATGAATGCCCATAATGCAATTAACTACATAGAGATGCCAGTGGCCGATATCCCTGCTACCAAACAGTTTTTTGGTCAGGTATTTGGCTGGGAGTTTATGGATTACTGTGCTGAATATACCTGCTTCACTAACGCTGGCATCGCTGGTGGTTTCTCTTGTCTGAACAGGTTTTCGATCTGGTTAAGGGAACAGCATTAGTGGTGTTGTATTCTGCTCAGCTTGAAGCTTCTATGGCGAGAGTCGAAGGTGCTGGTGGAGAAATATCTAAAGCCATATTCTCCTTTCCCGGCGGCAGACGTTTTCATTTTAAAGATCCCAGTGGTAACGAATATGCTGTTTGGTCAGAATAATCCCGTATTTCAAATGTTAAGTTGTCATTCTGCACAGAAGTATTTCAATGTTTTGGTACCAAGTTAGCTGCATTTTATGCTGATACTTTGATTCCCTGTCTGGACTGCGCCGTCTATGCGAGTCAGCGTCGACCATGATCCTCCTTTTCAGATCATAACTAATGATGGGATCACGGGGAAAGTCTGGTGTCTTTGAATTTGTTGGTTAAAATCATCGGCCATGACTTAGTTATTAAAACCAGCCCTAATTTTCCAGCTATCTTCCCATGCTTGAAGTTGGCTGGTGGAAGTGATTGCAGCTTTGATTTTTAAGCAGAAAGACAAATTATTGCCCGTTTTATTCCCTATCGGGAAGACAGCCATTATCTGTTCATCAGCCATGAACCCGATATTGATATAGAGCACTATTATTTAGTATTTAGTATTTAGTATTTAGAAGCAGCTAACTGATCACACGATAGCTGTGTCTCGACATACCCACTATTTTGACCGTTTCGTTCAAGATCCTGAGCTGCGTAAGGTGGTGGTTAATGACCTCAATATTGCGATTGCTATGCTGGAAAATCAAGGCTTCGAGATCTTGATTGTACCTGAGATAATGTTGCCGAGTATCAAGCGTGATTTTGCTCAGTTTGATAGCTTGTTTAAGGTGCATTCCTATAGGTTTAAGCCCCAAGGTATCAAATGTTTTGGTTTTAGCCATAAATATCAGCTGATTATCGAACCCGATACTCTCTCGACTTGTGTAGAGGCAGCTTATGAAGATGGGCTATTGATTTGAGAAATAGAGAAGTTTACTAGCGAAGACTCATACTGGTATTGAGGATAAGATTTAAGGTTACGGACTGGATACAAAAATGCCGTGAACTGGAGTTCACGGCATAATAACAATCAAATCATCTAGCTTCAATCAGAGGTTGAATAAGCGCTATCGTGAACCGACTGTACCGCACGTCCCGATGGGTCAATGATACCCTGAAGGCTCTTATCCCAAGCAAGTGCTTCTGGAGTCGAACAAGCTACCGACTTGCCGCCAGGAACCGTTTTAGCTGCCGTGTCCAGAGGAAATAGCTCCTCGAAGAAACAACGATAATAGTAGCCTTCTTTGGTATCAGGCGTGTTGTAGGGGAACTTAAACTTAGCATTGGCCAGTTGCAGGTCATCGACTTTCTCGGCTGCCAGCTCCTTCAAACCATCGATCCATGAGTAGCCTACACCATCACTGAACTGCTCCTTCTGACGCCAAGTAACTTCTTTGGGCAACTTGTGCTCGAAAGCCTGGCGCAGAATATGCTTTTCGATACGGCCATCTTTAGACATCTTAGCTTCCGGATTGATGCGCATTGCCACATCCATGAATTCTTTATCCAGGAAGGGCACACGTGCCTCAAGTCCCCATGCTGCCATCGCCTTGTTGGCTCGAAGACAATCAAACATGAACAGCTTGTCCAGTTTACGCACTAACTCTTCATGGAAGGCCTGTGCATTTGGGGCCTTATGGAAGTATAAATAGCCACCAAATAATTCATCGGCACCTTCACCTGATAACACCATCTTGATACCCATAGCTTTAATTTTTCTTGCCATTAGGTACATAGGTGTAGCAGAACGAATAGTAGTAATGTCATAGGTTTCAAGATGGTAAATTACATCTTTAATCGCATCGATACCATCTTGGAAGGTAAAGGTGATCTCATGATGGATTGTCCCTATGGCCTTGGCGACTTTTTTTGCCGCAATCAAATCTGGGGCACCTTCAAGGCCAACGGCAAAAGAGTGAAGCTGTGGCCACCATGCATTGCTCTCGCCATCATCTTCGATACGGCGTTTAGCAAAAGTTTGCGTGATAGCTGAGATAACCGATGAATCCAGACCACCCGATAGCAGTACACCGTAAGGAACATCAGACATCAGCTGACGCTTAACCGCGGCTTCCAGTGCATCTCTTATTTCGTCGATACTGGCTGGGTTATCTTGTACCGCTGAAAACTCGCGCCAGTCACGTTGATAATATTGCACATAACCGTCTTCGGTGCCGGTCGCTTGGTTACACAAGTAATGGCCCGGCTTAAATACATCGACTGTTTTACACACTGGCATCAAGGCTTTCATTTCTGAGGCAATGTAGAAGTTACCTTCAGTGTCTAAGCCTGTGTAGAGAGGAATGATACCCATATGATCTCGGCCAACTAGATACAGGTCTTTAGTCTTATCGTAAAGTACGAAGGCAAATATGCCGTTCAACTTATCAAGGAAGTCCACACCATATTCTTGATAAAGGGATAGGATCACTTCACAGTCGGAGTTAGTTTGGTAAGCGTACTTATCGCCTAGCTCGGCCTTAAGTTCTTTGTGGTTGTAGATCTCACCGTTGACCGCAAGAATTATGTTGCCATCGCTGCTTAATAGAGGTTGAGCACCGTTATCGATATCAACGATGGCGAGGCGCTCGTGAGCTAAAACGGCTTTATCGCAGCTGTAGATCCCTGACCAATCCGGTCCACGGTGACGCATCAACTTAGACATTTCCAGTGCGACCTGTCGCAGCTGTGTTGCGTCTGACTTAATATCTAAAATGGCAAAAATTGAACACATATTCTAGCTCCTACAAATCGCGGTAAATCTCAATGGATACTACTTTGCCAGTAATTCGCACTTTTGCCAAATGCAAAATTGATAAAACATGATAAAAAAGGCCATTATTACGGTGTTATTAATAATTATATCGATAATAAAATGAGGTATCTTTTGCTTTTAGGTTGTTATGGTGTGGAATGTTCAGTTTTAATGGGCGGTAGGTGACTGGAATTGATTTTTTATCAGTGAAAATTGTTTAATGTCATTTTCATGTAGATTTGAGTTAACTGTTGTTTTATTCCTCGATAAAAACCAGTGTAGATAGATGCAATAGAATGGCTGCTTTACTGTTGGAGCCATTGTTAACACATAATGGAAAAAATCATCAATAGACAGGCCAAGTTAACCATTAACTCGGTGGCCTGTCTCCGGTATTAAGGTGTTTTATTCACCTAAGGTTTAGTGCTTGCCCCTCGAAGAGAGTGAAATTCAGTTCCGGCATAGTATCCTGGCCAATCTTGGCTGTTGGCTAAGCTTGCTGCTGCACTGTAATAGATAGCCAGATCTTGTAAGGCGCCGCTAAGATCCCAATCTTCCCGGTATTCATCACAGGTGTTGTGATAACAGCCCTTCATTTTTTGCTTCATCATGACCTTGTACTGGGCTGTGGCCTCATCGATGGGCTCGTTACCACCACCGGCAAATACCGCTGGAATGCCGAGCTTAGCGAAACTGAAATGATCTGAGCGGAAGAATCCACCAGATTCAGGTCGACTCTCGCCAGTGGCCACACGATTTTGTGATTTCAATGCGTCTACAAGATAGTTTTCTAATTCAGATTTCCCTTTGCCAACGATAGTGTAATCCAGTGTGCGGCCGTAGATGTTAGTACTGTCTAAGTTAAATACGGCCACGGATTTATCGATTGGATATATGGGATTAGCAGCATAGAAACGTGAGCCAAGTAGGCCTTGTTCTTCACCTGTGGTGGCGATAAAGGTGACTGAGCGAGAGAGTGGCAGCCCCAATTTTGCTTGATTGGCAAACTGGCGCGCTATCTCGAGTATACCTGCGGTGCCCGAGGCGTTATCGACTGCACCGTTATAAATTTGATCGCCGACTTTACTCTCGTCTTTACCGATATGATCCCAGTGGGCGGTAAATAACACCTGTTCATCTGGATGATCTTTTCCAGGAAGGGTAGCGACAACATTATAACTGTTGGCATAGCTGGCACTATTGGCAAATTGAATCTTGGCCGTCTGTTTTAGAGGGATATTCATTGGGCCGCTGGCCGCTCTTTGCATAAGTTTTGATAAGCTTAACCCTGATTTTTCAAAGACCTTAGTTGCCATATCCTGAGTGATCCAGCCTTCAACTTGTATATGCTTATCTTGTTCAGTTTTGTCTATAACCAGATCTTGCTGAGGGCCTGTCCAGCTGTTCTCTACCACGGACCAAGGGTAAGATGCTGCAGCAGTTTGGTGAATAATGATGGCACCTAAGGCTCCCTGTTTACTGGCCTGAGCGAACTTATAGTCCCAACGGCCATAGTAGGTCATCGCCTTGCCATTAAACTTACCTGATTCAGGTAAAGCAAATCCGGGGTCATTGACTAAAATAACCGCAACTTTTCCATGCATATCTATGTCTTGATAGTCGTTCCAATCGTATTCAGGCGCATTGATGCCATAGCCGACGAAGACCAGAGGTGCATTCGTAATATCGACGCCGCCATTGTCATGACGGCTACCCAGAACGATATCTTGTCTGTGTTCCAGTGCCAGATCACCTAAACGAATCGTTTGTTGCTCTGAGGCCGTATAGGTCACCATAGGCACGGCTTGCAGGTAATCGCCATGATTGGCACCGACCAGGCCCATTTCTTTAAAGGCTTGGGTCAGGTAGTTTAATGTGAGCGTTTCGCCCTTGGTGGTTGGGGCGCGGCCTTCAAATTCATCGGAAGACAGGGTTTTGATATCTTGCCTGAATCTAGCTTCATCGAATTGTACCTGGCTTCTGGCGAGGTGAGTCGAAGATTCAGCGGTAAGCTCACTTGCAGATTGTGAAGATGAAGGCGTGTCAGTTGGCTGTTGGCTACAAGCGCTAAGCAGCGCAAGGGCACATACCGGAGGCAGTTTTCCCATGGAATATCCTATTATTATTGTTATGGATTAGCATCAAAATAGATGTGTGCTGACATCATGAAGGACAATAGCCTAGTTTGACAAGTAGGCTATTGGTCTCCAGAGGGTAAATTTGTTTGTTAAATACTTAGCAATTATTGCTAAGTACTTAACTTCAAGTGACTGGGTTAAACAATATCGATATCACCAGTACAGGCGAAGACGTGATTAGGACGGAAGGGCTCTTGCTCTACATCGCTGAGCTGACTCACGCCACTGGTGACCAAGATGGTTTCCAGCCCAGCCTGAAAACCTGCCAAGATATCCGTTTTCATATTATCACCAATAATAATGGTGTTATCCGAGTGGCCATCGATATGATTAAGCGCTGAGCGTATGATCCATGAACTTGGTTTACCAACATAGAAAGGCATACGCCCACTGATCCGCTCAATTGGCGCACACAGGGCGCCACAAGCCGGACTAAAAGCCGGGCCATGAGTATCTGGGTTGGTGGCAATAAAGCGGGCACCTTCGACGACAAAGCGAGCCGCCTTATGGATCATCTCCCAGTTATAAGAGCGGGTCTCGCCGACGATTACAAAGTCTGGGTTGATATCTGTGATGGTAAAACCGGCCTTATAGAGCTCGTGGGTGAGGGCGCCTTCGCCGATCACATAGGCCTTGTTGCCTGTTTGATGTTTAAGAAAATCTGCGGTGGCCATGGCCGATGTATAAAAGCATTCCTCAGGAACATTGATACCCGCTGCGCCGAGTCTGTTTTGCAAATCTTTGCCGGTTTGGACTGGATAGTTGGTCAGGATAACCAAGGGGTTACCTTGCTCTAGTACCCGGTGAAACTCTATATGACAAGATTAGTCACTACCAGGAATAAGCGCATTGTTGATGTGCAGGAGAGCGCCATCGGCCATCTATAACACAAGTACAGATAATATTTTTCATTTATCAATCTCGGTATATAAAGGAATTTTAGCTAACGTCGTTTAATCCATATAAAGCCAAATTCACTGTCATTACAATAAATCTGCCAGTTATAATTTTTAAGTCAGGGGAGATAGCTTTATATCGGAAATATAGTCTCTGATGGGGTAAACATGATGAACAGGAGTAATGGATTACTTGGGCTGAGTAGATTATAGATTAGTCACTATTAGGAATAAGCACATCATTGATGTGCAGGAGAACGCCATCGGCCATCTATAACACAAGTACAGATAATATTTTTCATTTATCAATCTCGGTATACAAAGGAATTTTAGCTAACGAGGTTTAATCTATATAAAGCCCATTCTAGTTAGATTACAAATACAAAAAAGGACCTCGAATAAATTCAGAGGCCCTTTTTGTGTTCAAGTTAAGCTGTTAGACGATTAGTCCGCCGCATAACCCATGTCTTCCAGTGCTTTGCCATCGAGAAACGCCTTGCCATCTTTCATCTGGAGTCGATTCTGGCTGAACCATTTAACGACCATAGGATAGATGGCGTGTTCCTGCTGATGCACTTTATCGGCCAAAGTATCGGCGGTATCTTCATCATAGACAGGTACTTTAGCCTGCAATATGATTGGACCCGAGTCTAGCTCTGGCGTCACAAAATGCACGCTGGCGCCATGTTCGGTGTCTTTAGCATCTATAGCACGTTGATGGGTATTAAGCCCTGTGTACTTAGGCAGAAGCGAAGGATGAATGTTGATCATGCGTCCTTCGAACCCTTGTACAAACTCATCGCTTAATATTCGCATAAAACCGGCTAAGACAATCAGATCTGGCTGATATTTGTCTATGGCAAGTTTTAAGCGAGCATCATAATCAGATCTTGCTTCATCCTTTCGAACAATCACACAGCTAGTGTCAATCTCGCTCTGGTGAGCACGGATAAGGCCGTAAGCATCGGGCTTGTTACTGACCACCCCGACGATTTCAGCTTCGAGGTGATCATCACAATCATCGATGATCGCCTGTAAGTTGCTACCATTTCCTGAGATTAATACTAAAACGCGACAGTTTGGGGACATTACAGGATCTCCACTTGCTCTTCGTCGCCATTGCGCTTTGCAATGTCACCGATAAGCCAAGCTTTCTCGCCTTCGGCGTTAAGCAGCTCAAGTGCAGCGTCAACTTTGTCAGACGGTAGTGCGACAACCATACCAACGCCACAGTTAAATGTACGGTACATCTCAAATTCAGCAATGTTACCGTTTTTCATCAACCAGTTGAAGATGCTTGGCCACTGCCATGAATCACCTTTAACAACGGCTTTACAGTCATCAGGAAGTACGCGTGGGATGTTTTCCCAGAATCCGCCACCGGTAATGTGAGCCATAGCGTGCACTTCAGTTTGTTCGAGTAACTTAAGCAGCGATTTCACATAGATTTTTGTTGGCTCAAGCAGGTGGTCAATCAGTGGCTTGCCTTCGAAATCATCTTCAGGGTTAACCTTGCTGACTTCGAGTACCTTACGGATCAATGAGAAACCATTTGAGTGAGGACCGCTTGACGCTAGTGCGATAAGTGAGTCCCCGACAGCAACTTTAGTGCCGTCGATGATGTCAGCTTTTTCTACGACACCAACACAGAAGCCTGCTAGGTCATAATCATCACCTTCATACATGCCTGGCATCTCAGCCGTTTCACCACCGATAAGTGCACAGCCTGACTGGACACAGCCTTCGGCAATACCTTTAACGACTGCAGTTGCGGCAGCAACATCTAGCTTGCCTGTGGCATAGTAATCGAGGAAGAAAAGTGGCTCGGCGCCTGAAACGATTAAATCGTTAGAGCACATGGCGACAAGGTCGATACCGACTGTGTCGTGCTTCTTATAATCGATTGCTAATCTTAACTTGGTGCCAACACCATCGGTACCAGAAACAAGCACTGGGTGTTTGTACTTAGTTGGCAGCTCACAAAGAGCACCAAATCCACCTAAGTTGCCCATAACTTCAGGACGGTGGGTACGTTTCACGGCAGATTTAATATTATCAACTAGTGCATTTCCGGCGTCGATATCGACACCTGCATCTTTATAGCTAAGCTGGGTAGGAGTGCTCACGAAGATCCTCTCGGGTACAGAATGATTATTGGATTTTATGCGCCGCCATTCTACCAGTTTGTGACATGGCTCGAAAGCGAAGATTTGGCTATTTAGGGCGGACTTGGCTTAGGATTTAACGGGTTTTCAAAACTTTATGTTTTCCATTGCGAACAAATAAACTAAAATCTTGTTAATTTGCATTTAACAATGCTGAAAATCAGGAGAGAAAAATGAAAGTTGTCGAGGTTAAACATCCATTAGTACGTCACAAAATAGGCTTAATGCGTGAAGCCGATATTAGCACTAAACGTTTCCGTGAATTAGCCGCGGAAGTGGGTAGTCTACTGACCTACGAAGCGACTGCTGATTTTGATACCGAAAAGGTCACTATCGAAGGTTGGAATGGTCCGGTTGAAGTGGAACAGATTAAAGGTAAGAAGGTCACAGTAGTGCCAATTCTTCGTGCCGGTCTTGGCATGATGGATGGTGTTCTAGAGAATATCCCCAGTGCGCGTATCTCAGTTGTTGGTATGTACCGCGATGAAGAGACACTTGAGCCTGTTCCTTACTTTGAAAAGCTTGCCAGTGATATGCCTTCACGTATCGCCTTGGTCGTCGACCCTATGCTGGCGACGGGTGGATCTATGATATCTACCATAGATCTACTAAAAGATCGTGGCTGTACCGCGATTAAGGCTCTTGTTTTGGTGGCTGCGCCTGAAGGCGTTGCGGCTTTAAGTAAGGCGCATCCAGATGTGGAGCTATATACAGCTTCTATCGATGATTGCCTGAACGAGCAGGGATACATTCTTCCTGGTCTTGGTGATGCGGGTGATAAGATTTTCGGTACTAAGTAGTCACTAAGCACAGCTATAAACGTAAATTTAAGCTAATCGTTAGTTTATATTGCTAGTTTATAAAAAAGAAAAGGAGCCAATCGGCTCCTTTTTTGTTTTTTACTTCTCATTTTGAATAAGTACTCGAACCTCGAACCTCGAACTCGCTCTAGAGCACCATGGCTGCTATCCAGCCAAACACCAACAAGGGGATGTTATAGTGAAGAAATGTCGGGATCACACTGTCTTTGATGTGGTCATGCTGGCCATCGGCGTTTAAGCCTGCCGTCGGACCTAAGGTCGAGTCAGAGGCTGGTGAGCCTGCATCTCCCAGCGCCGCCGCTGTGCCAACTAAGGCTATGGTGGCGGTGACTGAGAAGCCAAAATTCATGGCTAATGGCACATAGATGGTGGCGATGATCGGGATAGTAGAGAAAGATGAACCAATACCCATGGTAATGAATAAGCCCACCAGTAACATCAAGAAGGCGGCTAACGCTTTATTGTCGCCTATGATGTTGCTCAGCGAGTCGACTAAGCTGCTGACATCACCAGTTGCTTTCACGACCGCGGCAAATCCAGCAGCAGAAATCATGATAAAGCCAATGTTGGCCATCATGCGTACGCCTTGGTTAAAGACATCTTGATCGGCCACATGCTTGAGTGCGCCAGAGAAGCTGAAGATAATAAAACCAATCAAGGCGCCGAAAATCATCGAACCTGTGATTAATTGAACCACAAGTGTCGATGCGATAGCTATGATTGCAATAACAATATTACGCTTGTTTACTGTCTCTTCCGGCTCGGCGACTAAGATCTGTTCTTCTTTATATTCCCGGGGTTTTCTATAGCTGATAAATACCGCCACAAGTAAACCCGTTACCATGCCCATTGCTGGGATCATCATGGCGGTGGGGATCTGCTCACGTACGGCATGGAGATTATTGTTATTGAGGCTGGCCAATAATATGTCATTTAAGAAAATGCCACCGAAGCCAATAGGCAAGATCATATAGGTAGTCACTAAACCAAAAGTGAGTACACAGGCAACCAAACGCCTGTCTAGCTTTAGCTTAGACATCACATGGAGTAGTGGTGGAATCAGAATGGGGATAAACGCAATGTGAATGGGCAGCAGGTTCTGGGAAGAAACCGCCATGGTGAGTATCAGGAGTAACAAGACCCAACGAACGCGATTCATGTTTGCGCTGTTTTGCTCTTTGCCCAGTAGTGAAATGATTTTTTTGGAAATCAGCGTAGTTAAGCCTGAATGTGACAGAGCCACGGCAAATGCGCCGAGCAGTGCGTAGCTTAACGCAATCTGCGCACCGCCGCCTAAGCCGGTGTTAAATGCATCTACCGTTTGCTGAAGACTCATGCCTCCAACCAAGCCTGCGACCAGTGCACTTATTGTGAGTGCGATTACAACATTTACCCGGGCTAAACTTAGTCCTAGCATGAGGCAAACAGCGATGACGACAGCGTTCATATCAATAGATTCTTTCTTATCTTTAATTGGGCAGACATTTTGCTTAGCTAGGCTTGCCTTGTCCAGTAGACAGAGGATATATCTGTTAAAACTGTGGGTTTGTTAACTCTGTGTAGACATAACTAATCAGTTTTTGTAAATATCCACATTATTTCCCAAGGTATTCTGCTGTCTTAATATACCAAGAGTGAAGATTAAATTAATTAAAGGTGATATTCGTCGCAAAAAGCTTGTATGCGGAAAAACACTGCCTATAATGCCATAAGATTTAAAACGAAAAGCGTTTTTTCAATCCATAGATGGAGATATAAAATGAGCGTATTAGTAGGCCGTCAGGCTCCTGATTTTACTGCTGCAGCTGTACTTGGTAACGGCGAAATCGTCGATAGCTTTAACCTAGCTGAAGCCATCAAAGGCAAGCCAACGGTAGTGTTTTTCTACCCACTTGATTTCACTTTCGTATGCCCATCTGAGCTGATCGCTTTCGATCACCGCATTGAAGAGTTCAAGAAGCGTGGCGTGGAAGTGATCGGTGTTTCTATCGATTCACAGTTCACTCACAACGCATGGCGTAACACTCCAGTAGCTGAAGGCGGAATTGGTCCAGTTCAGTACACTCTTGTCGCTGACGTTAAGCATGAGATCTGTAAGGCATATGACGTTGAGCATCCAGAAGCTGGTGTTGCTTTCCGTGGTTCTTTCCTAATCGACAAAGAAGGCATGGTTCGTCACCAGGTTGTTAACGATCTTCCATTAGGTCGTAATGTTGATGAAATGCTTCGTATGATCGATGCACTTCAGTTCCACGAAGAGCACGGTGATGTTTGTCCTGCTGGTTGGGAAAAAGGCGACAAAGGTATGGACGCAAGCCCAGAAGGCGTTGCATCTTATCTAAGTGACAATGCAGATTCTCTATAATCTTAATCGATTATCGTTAGTTTAAAGCATAAAAAAGCCGCGATTATCGCGGCTTTTTTATGCCTATTATTAGGAGGATAGACATAAAAAAACGGCCCAGAGGCCGTTTTGTCGTTAAGCTTTATATGTTGCTATCTATTTTGTCTCTTCAGATGCTTCATCAATGTCGTGGTTTACGGCAAGAGGCCATCCACCCAGGGCTTTCCACTTATTGACTATGTGACAGAATAGTTCCGCGGTACGCTCGGTATCGTAAAGCGCTGAGTGAGCTTCATTGTTATCGAAGTCGATACCAGCTATCGAACATGCTTTAGCGAGTACAGTATGCCCCAGTGCTAAACCTGAAAGTGCGGCAGTATCGAAGGTGGCAAAAGGATGGAAAGGGGTACGTTTAAGTGCACAACGTTCGATGGCCTTGGATACAAAACCATGATCGAAGGCAGCGTTATGAGCGACGATAATACTTCTGTGACAGCCGACGGCTTTCTGCGCCTTCTTGACCTCTTTAAATATTTCGAGGAAGGCTTCTTTCTCGCTCACTGCACCGCGAAGAGGATTGGTTGGATCTATGCCATTGAAGGCGAGGGCGTCAGGTTCTAAATTCGCCCCTTCGAAAGGTTCTATGTGGTAATGCAGTGTCTTGTCTAAACTGAGTATACCTTCATCATCCATTTTCAGCATGGTGACGGCGATTTCAAGCAACGCATCGGTTTGGGAATTGAAGCCGGCAGTCTCGACATCGATGACCACAGGGAAGTAGCCCCTAAAACGGTGATTTAATTTATTGGCGTCGCAAATTTCGCTCATTGAAAGTGTCCAAATAGTTATCAGGCCACTATTATGAGGGAAGCACTTAATGCTGTCATGTCCGAATGGCTACTTTATGAGCTAAAGGTCTGTAAAAGTGTGCCGATAGCATTAAGTAACAGAATAAATATGAGAATCAGGTATGTGGCTTAGAGTATTGGTAGCATCGACATTATGTATGCCGTTTTTTGCGACAGCAGAATTGCGCCATTATGTTGCCTCTCTCGACCAGTCCCAATGGAAGCTGAGTGGTAATACGCCGATCATTTGCCGTCTTGAACATAATATCCCCTCATATGGCAAAGCAGTATTTACCAGTATTGCGGGCAAAAATCATAACTTGAATTTCACTTTAGATATGTGGCTTAAGCCGGATAAGGTCACTCAAGCAACCTTGATGAGCAAGGCACCAGCCTGGCGTCCTGGTATCCTCTCTAAAGAGATCACTGAGTTGACCTACCAGAAATATTTCAGTGGTGAGGTACCACGTAATGCGGCTTGGTCCATGCTCGCCGAGCTTGAACGTGGCATGGAGCCAACGTTTTATTATGCCGATTGGTATAACCAATCCAATAAAATAGCTGTTGGCCTCTCTGCGATTAATTTTAATCGTAAATATGGTGAATTTAGGGCCTGTCTTGCCGGATTACTGCCATATAGTTTCGACGATATCGCCTTCACTGTATTAACCTATGAGTCCGGTGGCTCAGAATTAACCCGCTTCTCTAAATCACAGATAGCCAAAGTACAAGAGTACCTGGCTTATGACTCGGAAGTTGAACTGGTATTGATCGATGCTTATACGGATAGCTATGGTGGCCGCTCAATCAACCAAAAAGTCTCGGAGCAACGTGCAGATTCGGTGAAAAATTTCTTCTTATCTGCGGGGATCAATCAAGATCGCATCTATACGGTAGGTCATGGGGAACGTCGTCATGTGGCCTCGAATGCAACCATAGATGAAAGAGGCAGAAACAGACGAGTTGTCATTAGGATTAGTAAACCTATGTAACGGGCTTGTTTGCCATGTAGATAAGATGTTAGCCATAAGGCCCGGCATAGATGCTGGGCTTTTTGTTGTTTAATTCTCTGAGTATTGGAAAGAATGCTTATCTTAAGTCTCTGCAATAATTAACACAAAAAAAAGCCCGCTTAATAACTTAAGCGGGCCGCAAATAATGTATTGCAATCAACAAATTGAAGTAAGGAAGTCAAGCATAAGAACCAGGGATTAAATTCACGTGTCAGACACGGGAATTAAGAGTTCTTGTTTTCATATCTGTAAAACAGATACTTCCTGAAAACGAGATCAGTATAGGCTTAGGCAACTGAACTGACAAACTAGAAAAAATACCAAAATACATTAGAATATCTAATCTTAACGTGTGTGATCTGGATCGATGAATGCACTGGATTAGCAGGTTTCCGCTTGCTTAAGCAAATAAACTGCATAATTCAACGGCTATTTTATTAATCCATGTTACAGGGTTATTAATATGCCTGTTGATGCAATCATTAGTCAGTCAATATTATTTCATTGCCTCGCAAATAATTGCTTGTATAGTTAGCTTCCAACCCTGAGCTTAGGCTCAGGAAAAAGATAATAAGAAATACCATCAATATCAGCAGGGCAGCAAACATGATATTTAAAAGCAAATTGAGAAAGCAGCACCTATTAATAGCGAGTTTGGCCCTTGGGATTATGGGGTGTCAGTCAGCGCAGCAAGATTCAGAGCAAAAAACATCTTCGGCCCCTATGGCTGGAGATACAATTGAAACCATCCACGGGGTGCAAGTTGCAGACCCTTATCGTTTTCTTGAACAAGACACAGAGCAAACTCAAGCTTGGGTAAAGAGGCAACAAGCCGAGGGGAAAGCATATCTCTCAGGCATTGAAAACAAACAAGCCGTGGTCGACCGTATTACTCAATTGTGGAATTACCAGAAGATATCGGCGCCTTTCGAGCATGGTGAATACACCTTCTTCTATAAAAATGATGGTTTGCAGGCGCAATCGGTACTTTATGTTAAAACTGCCAATGGAGATGAGAAAGTTGTTCTGGATCCCAATACGCTCTCCATTGATGGTACCGTGGCTTTATCGGGTGTCTCGTTCAGTGGCGATGGCAAAACGTTAGCTTACGGTGTGTCTAAGTCGGGTTCCGATTGGCAGCAGTGGCAATTTGTCGATGTTGCAACCGGGGTTAAACTCGATGACGAGCTTAAATGGATTAAATTCTCAAATGCGGTGTGGAATAAAGATAATACCGGCGTGTATTACGCTCGATATGATGCGCCAACGGGCGGTAACTTATTGGCCGATGTGAACTTCAATCAGAAGGTTTATTTTCACCAGATAGGCTCAGAGCAGCTAAGCGATAAACTTGTCTATGAGCGTCCGCAGAATAAAGACTGGGGTTTTGGTATTGAAGTCTCAGAAGCGGGTGACTATTTGCTATTTTCTATCTCCCAAGGAACAGACACGCGTAATCGCTTCTTCTATCAGTCTCTGGAGAAGCCTGGCGAAGTAGTGGAGTTGATCACAGATCTTGAAGCCGAATACTCTTTCTTAGGTAACGATAAGTCGGTGTTCTATTTTAAGACAGATCTCGATGCTCCGAATGGTAAAGTTATCGCAATCGATATCAATCACAGCGATAAGGCAAATTGGAAAACCCTCATTGCCGAGTCGAGTGATCCAATCAGTAGTATTGCTATTATTAACGATCACTTGGTAGTGAGTTACTTGCATGATGTGTTGGCTAAGTTATCTATCTTCAGCATGAATGGAGAAAACCGCCGAGACGTGACTCTTCCAGGTGAAGGCAAGGTTGCCGGCCCCTATGGTAAGCGCAGTAAAGACTACTTCTATTATGTCTTCAACAGTTACGTGCAACCTAAAACGACTTACAGGTTCGATTTCAAGACAGGTGAATCTCACATTTACACCGAGCCCAAGGTGTCATTTAATTCTGATGACTATGCTTCGAAGCAAGTCTTCTATACCAGTAAAGATGGTACTCGCGTACCTATGATGATCTCATATAAGAAAGGCATGGAGAAGAATGGCGCAAACCCGACACTGTTATACGCCTACGGCGGTTTCGCTATCTCGCTGACGCCAAGATTCAGTCCGGCCAATATTGCCTGGATGGATATGGGTGGGATCTATGCGGTACCTAACTTAAGAGGCGGTGCCGAGTACGGTGAGGGCTGGCATCAAGCTGGTATGTTTGATAAGAAGCAGAACGTGTTCGATGACTATTATGCGGCGGCAGAGTATTTAATCGATGAAAACTACACCAATAAAACTAAGCTTGGGGCCTATGGCCGCAGTAATGGTGGTTTGTTGATGGGAGCTGCATTGACTCAGCGTCCTGACTTGTTTGCAGCCGTGTTACCTGCAGTTGGCGTTCTGGATATGCTCAGGTTCCACAAGTTCACCATTGGCTGGGCTTGGACAAGTGAATATGGCAGTGCAGATGTTGCCGAGCAGTTTCCGGCCTTGCTGGCTTATTCGCCATATCATAACGTGACCAAGCGTAGCTATCCCGCCACTATGGTGATGACTGCGGATCATGACGACAGAGTGGTTCCGCTGCATAGCTTTAAGTTTGGTGCCATGATGCAGGCTCAACAACAGGGAGATGCGCCGATCATAATGCGTATCGAGTCGAAAGCAGGCCATGGTGCGGGTAAGCCAACATCGATGAAAATTGATGAATTTGCCGATATCTATAGTTTTCTATTCGACAGCTTTGGTTTAAAAATACCGGGAAAAGTTAACTGATAATCAAGTAATAGTGAAATGATGATGAAAAGAGGAGCTTGGCTCCTCTTTTTTATTAACAATTTTTTATGACGATCGCTTACATCTAAGCATGGCAAGCATTCACAATTGCATTGGGTCTAGGTATAGTAGGCCTCTATTTTTTCTCATGATTGGCACTTAGAATTCATGTTTCGTTGGCCTATTTCTGTCTATTACGAAGATACCGATGCGGGTGGTGTTGTTTATCATTCAAAATATCTTAATTTTTTTGAGCGAGCTCGAACCGAGTGGTTAAAGTCCATGGGGGTCAAGCAGGCTAGTCTATTAGCCGAGGATATTGCCTTTGTGGTAAAAAGGGCCGAATTAAATTTTTGCCGTCCAGCCCGATTTGAGCAGGACCTTATCGTCGAAACTGTTGTCATAGACTTGAAGAAAGCATCCTTGATGTTTGAACAAAAGTTAATTGACGAGGAGGGGGTAATATATTGTGAGGCTAAAGTCTTAGTCGCCTGTATTTCTCTATCGCGTATGCGACCTCGTGCCATTCCCCAAAATATAGTTCAGGAGTTTAAAGGTGGAAGCTGATATTTCAATTATTGGATTGTTTTTACAAGCCAGTTTATTAGTTAAATTTGTAATGCTCACCTTGTTGAGTTTATCTGTGATGTCTTGGGCGGTGATCTTTCAACGTCATCGTTTATTGAATACTGCCAAGAAAAATGCACTCAAATTTGAGGACCAGTTTTGGTCTGGAGTCGATCTTAATAAACTCTATAAAGAGTTATCGGCCAGGCAGGACAGTAATACCGGATTAGAAATTCTGTTCCATACTGGTTTTAAAGAGTATACGAGATTAAGCAAGCTTAATAGCAAGGTTCCAGGTGCTGTGATGGACGGCAGTTATCGCGCCATGCGTGTATCCCTGTCTCGCGAGATGGAAAAACTGGAAACTCATTTACCCTTGTTAGCCACAATTGGGTCTACCAGTCCCTATATCGGTTTATTCGGTACGGTTTGGGGGATCATGAACTCCTTTATCGCCCTAGGCGCGGTGCAGAATGCCACCCTTGCCATGGTCGCTCCGGGTATTGCCGAAGCCTTGATTGCCACGGCTATGGGCCTATTTGCGGCTATCCCAGCTGTTATCGCCTATAACCGTTTTACCACTCAGGTTGATAGCGTTGAGATGTCCTATGCGAACTTCATGGAGGAGTTTTCCAGCATCTTGCATCGTCAAGCATACAGCGACAAGGATGAAAGCTAATGCAGCAGGGTTATCAGCGAAAACGCCGGCGTCCAGTTGCCGAGATCAATGTGGTGCCTTATATCGATGTGATGTTGGTATTGCTGATCATCTTTATGGTGACGGCGCCGATTGTCACCCAAGGTGTGAAAGTGGATCTTCCACAAGCGGCATCAGAGATGCTTCCTGCCGACAGTAAGCCGCCGATCGTCGCCTCTATCGATGCCGACGGAGATTACTTTTTGGATGTGGGCAGTTCAAGTTCGAAAGAGCCCTTAGATCTTCAAGAGGTCGCTATTCGTGTGGGTGCCATCATTCAATTGGAACCTGAGCGTCCCGTAGTAGTAAAAGCCGATAGAAGTATCACCTATGATAAAGTCATCCAATTAATGGTTAGCTTACAAGGTGCTGGCGTTCCTTCAGTTGGTTTGATGACAGATTCACCAGGAGACTAGACGGTGGCAGCTAAATCAGATTTTACCTTACCTTTCGTCATTTCAGCGGGTATTCATATTGGTGTGTTAGTTATCATCGCTCTGGGCGTGGATTTTTCTGATAAGCCCAAACCTCAGCCTCAGGTGAGTGCCCCTGCGATGAAGGCCGTGATGGTCGATCAGAGATTGGTGGCTCAGCATGTTGAGAAGTTAAAGGCCGAAAAAAGAGAGCTGGCTCGTAAAGAGAAGGCGCGCCAGGATGAATTGGAACGCCAAGTGACTCAGGCTCGTCAAAAAAGAGAGAGCGAACAGGCTCAAATTAAGAAGCTGGAAATTGAGCGTAAACTCAAAGAGATAGAAACTAAGAATGCAGTGGCTGCAGCCAAAGCGGCTCAGTTGAAGCAGAAACAAGAAAAAGAGAAGGCGCAACAGGCCGAAAAGGTCCGTAAGCAGAAAGAGAAAGAGCGTGAAGCTTCTGAAAAAGCGGCAAAAAAAGCTGAGGTGAAACGTAAACAGGAAGAGGCCGCTGCTAAAAAGGCTGCCGATGATCGTAAACGTAAAGCAGATGCCGAGCGCAAGCGTAAAGAGGAAGCTGAGCGTAAACGTAAGGCTGAGGAGAGAGAACGTCAGCTGCAAGAGCAGATGATGCAAGATGCCTTGGCGGAGGAGCATACGGCACTTTCTCAGACCCGTAACAAGCAGGTTATGAGTGAAGTTCAGCGTTATACCAGTATGATTAGGGCGACTATTCAGCGTCAATTAGTCGTCAACGAGTCGATGCGTGGAAAGAGTTGTCGGATCTTCATTCGTCTTGCAAATGATGGTTTTGTTACAGGAACCAAGATTCTGTCAGGTGATTCTGTCGTGTGCCGAGCGACAAAGGTCGCTATAAACAAGGCGGGACGTCTGCCAGTATCGAGTGAACCAGACGTGTATGACAAACTCAAAGAAATTAATTTAACAGTTCAACCAGAATTCAATTAATAGGAGTCCTATGAAGACTTTGGGGAAGTGGCTCTTTTTAAGCCTGATTATTTTAAGCTCACCAGTAAGAGCTGCGTTAGATATTGTTATTACCGAAGGAGTAGATGCTGCACGTCCTATCGCCGTTATCCCCTTTGTATGGCAAGGGATGGGGGTTATGCCTGAGCAGATCTCTGATGTTGTGATGTCGGACCTTACGCGTAGTGGTACGTTTAAACCGCTCGATGACTTAGGTCTTCCTCAACGTAACATCAGTAATGTGTCTCAGTTTGTTGCTAAAGATTGGTCGAGCATTGAAGCTGAAGCCGTTATTATGGGCTCTGTTAAGCCACGTGGTAATGATCAATACCTGGTTACTTTTGACTTGGTTGATCTGGCTAAGGCCCAAATGCAACAAGGAGCAGGCCCAAGGTCTAGCAGAGAATATCTGATCGACAGTCGTGAGACCGTTATAACAGCAGCTCAATTTAGACATTATGGTCATAGAATCAGCGATCTGGTCTACGAGAAACTAACGGGTATTCGCGGTGCATTCTTAACGCATATCGCTTATGTGATGGTGAAACATGGTGAGAAGTCGCCCTATCAGTTAATGATCTCTGATTATGATGGTCATAACGAGCAGATGCTGCTGCGCTCAGCTGAGCCCTTAATGTCACCGTCTTGGTCTCCGGATGGTAGTAAGTTGGCTTATGTGAGCTTCGAAAATAAAAAGTCAGAAATATTTATCCAGGACATTTATACTCAGTCTCGACATAAAGTCACCAGTTTCAAAGGCATTAATGGCGCTCCGGTATTCTCTCCTGATGGAAAGAAGCTGGCATTAACCTTATCAAAAGATGGCCAGCCTGAAATCTATGTGATCGATATTGCGACCAAAGCGCTCAAACGAGTTACAAACCATTATGCAATAGATACCGAAGCGTCATGGTTTCCCGATGGCAAGTCTTTAATCTTCACTTCTGAACGTGGTGGTCGTCCTCAAATCTACAAGGCGACATTAGCTTCGGGCAAAGTGCAACGCTTAACCTATGAAGGGGAATGGAACTTAGGTGGTTCTGTTGCCCCAGACGGTCGCAGTATGATATTTGTAAACCGTACTAACGGTAAGTTTAATATTGCAAGAATGGATCTTGAAACGCACTTTATGCAAGTACTATCATCAACGCGCCTCGATGAGTCACCGAGTGTTGCACCAAATGGTACTATGGTGATCTATGGAACAACCCATGATGGTAAGCAGGTCTTAGGGGCTGTATCTACGGACGGGCGATTCAAAGCAAGATTACCTGCGGGTCAAGGGGAAGTTAAGTCTCCTTCATGGTCACCTTTTCTCTAATCACTTTTAACTATAAAAATATTAAGGATTTAAAATGGATCTCAATAAGCTGTTTAAAGCTATGTTGGTCGCACTTCCGATTATTGCCCTGAGCGCTTGTAGCTCTACTTCTGAGTCTGAAACTGATGCGACTGGCTCAACTACAGGTTCTGGTAGTGAGCTGGTAACTGGTGGTGTTGAAACCGGAGCAGTTACTCCAATTTTGACTCCTGAAGAGCAACAACGTCTGAAGTACCAAGAGCTACGTAAAGAACACATTATCTATTTTGATTTTGACCGCAGCTCAGTATCGGCCCATTTTGCCGAAATACTTAGAGCCCATGGTCATTATTTAGTCGAACATCCTAATGTTCGCTTGATGATCGAAGGTCATGCCGATGAGCGTGGTACTCCTGAATACAATATCGCCTTGGGTGAGAGACGTGCTAAGGCCGTTGCTAAGTATTTACAAGGAATGGGTGTGCTACCAAGTCAAATGAGTATTGTTAGCTATGGTGAAGAGAAGCCATTAGACTTTTCTCGTACAGATGATGGTTTCGCGATTAATCGCCGAGCGGTTTTAGTTTATTAATAGTTTGGTAGGTTTATCCATGAAAAGAGCCGTATTAACGACGGCAATTCTTCTTAGTATAGGTGTGGCGTCAGCTGCACTGGCACCGGTGGCTAATGCTGCCGGAAGTTCGACTGAAGAAAGAGTTGCACGTTTAGAAAGGATCCTTCAAGCAAAGCAAGAGTCTGAATTTCAGACTCAGCAACGTTTGGATACGTTACAGCAAGAAGTGCTAGATCTACGTGGCTTAAATGAGCAACACGGTTATCAAATCGATCAGATGCTCAAGCGTCAGCGTAAGCTCTATGAAGAAATAGCCAATCTATCAGCGAAGCCAACGGCTTCTACTGCGACAACTCCAAAAGTTAGCTCAACTTCCTCCTCTTTAACTCTAGGCGAAACCGCAAGTTATGAGTATGCCGTTAATTTGGTACTAAAGCAGAGGAAGTACGACGAGGCCATTCCTGCTTTCAGGGGATTCATAAAAAAGTACCCTGATTCTACTTATGCAGCTAATGCGAACTATTGGTTGGGACAACTCTTATATAACAAGAGTGAGTTTGAATCTGCTAAAAAAGCTTTTGATACTGTAGTCAATCGCTTTAAAGATTCAAATAAGCGTGCTGATAGTTTAGTAAAGCTTGGGATGATTGCTGAAAAGGTAGGGACTGTGTCTGCTGCTAAAGTTTATTACCAGCAAGTTATCAAAGAGTATGCAAATAGCGCAGCATCTCGCTTGGCACAGCAGCAACTGTCTGCTCTTTAATCCTTATTTATTCAAAAAACAGGCTCTTAGTCTGTTTTTCATGCAAACAGCAATAAATGTAAAAAATGCACTTGCAAGAGAAGATGAAAAAGGTATTATAGGCGCCCTTAGAGCGGCAGAGTCGCTTGAGGGTCTTGAGTTAAACGGTTTTAGAATAGTTTAACTCTTGCTACTAAGATGGGTCATCAGTTCAGTTTCTTAGAAAAACAGGCAGTTGGCTTTTAACCAGATGATAATTGGGTATTAACTCTGAACTATCAGCAATGCCAGAAAGGGCCGTTAGCTCAGTTGGTAGAGCAGTTGGCTTTTAACCAATTGGTCGAAGGTTCGAATCCTTCACGGCCCACCACTTCTTGAAAGTGTGCTACTCAAGCAATACTTGAGCTGTAAAATTCAAACCACTCTAACTGAAAGTGGACTTGTTCATTGCGATGAAGAAGCAAATTCAGAGTATAAGCAATACCAGAAAGGGCCGTTAGCTCAGTTTCTTGTAGAAACAGACAGTTGGCTTTTAACTAATGATAGTTAGTTATTTATTTCGATATATATAAGCAATACCAGAAAGGGCCGTTAGCTCAGTTGGTAGAGCAGTTGGCTTTTAACCAATTGGTCGAAGGTTCGAATCCTTCACGGCCCACCACTTCCTCTTGGTGGATAAACTGAGGAAAGGTTGAAGAGGGTTTGCTCAGTTGATGCTTTGTTATAAGAGCGCAGTTGGCTTTACTCTTAACTACCACATTGGTCTAAGGTTTAAATCCTCATGGCCACCACTTCTGAGGTGGATTTGCTTCAAGGCAAATGAATTCAGAAAGCAATACCAGAAAGGGCCGTTAGCTCAGTTGGTAGAGCAGTTGGCTTTTAACCAATTGGTCGAAGGTTCGAATCCTTCACGGCCCACCACTTCCTCTTGGTGGATAAACTGAGGAAAGGTTGAAGAGGGTTTGCTCAGTTGATGCTTTGTTATAAGAGCGCAGTTGGCTTTACTCTTAACCACCACATTGGTCTAAGGTTTAAATCCTCATGGCCACCACTTCTGAGGTGGATTTGCTTCAAGGCAAATGAATTCAGAAAGCAATACCAGAAAGGGCCGTTAGCTCAGTTGGTAGAGCAGTTGGCTTTTAACCAATTGGTCGAAGGTTCGAATCCTTCACGGCCCACCACTTCCTCTTGGTGGATAAACTGAGGAAAGGTTGAAGAGAGATTAGCTCAGTTGATGCTTTGCTATAAGAGCGCAGTTGGCTTTACTCTTAACTACCACATTGGTCCAAGGTTTAATGCTTTATGGCCACCACTTCTTGAAAGTGTACGACTCAAGCAAACACTTGAGCTGTAAATTCAAAACCACTCTAACTGAAAGTGGACTTGTTCATTGCGATGAAAAAGCGAATTCAGAGATTAGCAATACCAGAAAGGGCCGTTAGCTCAGTTGGTAGAGCAGTTGGCTTTTAACCAATTGGTCGAAGGTTCGAATCCTTCACGGCCCACCACTTCCTCTTGGTGGATAAACTGAGGAAAGGTTGAAGAGGGTTTGCTCAGTTGATGCTTTGTTATAAGAGCGCAGTTGGCTTTACTCTTAACTACCACATTGGTCGAAGGTTTAAATCCTCATGGCCACCACTTCTGAGGTGGATTACTTATCTTATTATAGGTAGGTAGTGAATTCAGAAAAGCAATACCAGAAAGGGCCGTTAGCTCAGTTGGTAGAGCAGTTGGCTTTTAACCAATTGGTCGAAGGTTCGAATCCTTCACGGCCCACCACTTCCTCTTGGTGGATAAACTGAGGAAAGGTTGAAGAGGGTTTGCTCAGTTGATGCTTTGTTATAAGAGCGCAGTTGGCTTTACTCTTAACTACCACATTGGTCTAAGGTTTAAATCCTCATGGCCACCACTTCTGAGGTGGATTTGCTTCAAGGCAAATGAATTCAGAAAGCAATACCAGAAAGGGCCGTTAGCTCAGTTGGTAGAGCAGTTGGCTTTTAACCAATTGGTCGAAGGTTCGAATCCTTCACGGCCCACCACTTCTGAGGTGGATTTGCTTCAAGGCAAATGAATTCAGAAAGCAATACCAGAAAGGGCCGTTAGCTCAGTTGGTAGAGCAGTTGGCTTTTAACCAATTGGTCGAAGGTTCGAATCCTTCACGGCCCACCACTTCTGAGGTGGATTACTTATCTTATTATAGGTAGGTAGTGAATTCAGAAAAGCAATACCAGAAAGGGCCGTTAGCTCAGTTGGTAGAGCAGTTGGCTTTTAACCAATTGGTCGAAGGTTCGAATCCTTCACGGCCCACCACTTTTTATGGTGGTCACCCCTAACTCTGGTTCAAATCGATTTTCCTTTCCAAAATTTTAGTCTATACCCCCCAAATTAGTGATTTAGAAAAGCAATACCAGAAAGAGCTGTTAGCTCAGTTGACTCTTTGTATATCAAAAGGCAGTTGGCTTTACTCATTCTTGTAATGGAGCAGCCTAATTGGTTGAAGGTTCGAATCCTGCATTCTAGACAACAAAAAGCCACCACTTTTATGGTGGTCACCCCTAACTCTGGTTCAAATCGATTTTCCTTTCCAAAATATTAGTCCTATATAACCCACCAAATTAGTCATTAAGAAAAGCAATACCAGAAAGAGCTGTTAGCTCAGTTGACTCTTTGTATATGAAAAGGCAGTTGGCTTTACTCATTCTTGTAATGGATCAGCCTAATTGGTTGAAGGTTCGAATCCTGCATTCTAGACAACAAAAAGCCACCACTTTTTATGGTGGTCACCCCTAACTCTGGTTCAAATCGATTTTCCTTTCCAAAATTTTAGTCTATACCCCCCAAATTAGTGATTTAGAAAAGCAATACCAGAAAGAGCTGTTAGCTCAGTTGATGCTTTGTTATTAAAGAGCGCAGTTGGCTTGCTCTTAATCCTTAATGCTCACCTTGGTCCAAAGTTGCATTCTTCAGTTTCAAATATTTCTAAGTCAGGTATTTCACGCCACGAGTCTTCATCGATTGCACTTTACATAATCACGCTATAAAAGTGGTAGCTTATTACTTAAGATCTCGCTGTTATACTTTTGTCTTATAGACGTATTGCCAATGTTGGTCGATGGTTATCTAGTTCATATTCTTGTAAATAATATAATAATGTTACGGGAGAGAGATAATGAGACAAGCAAAGATGAGCCTTGTGGCCATGGCAACAATGCTAGCAGTCAGCTCTGGTGCACAAGCTGGTGATACAGAGTTTAAATTTGGCGGTTACGTTAAAGCTGATGTGATGTTCAGTGATTACAGCAACGGAGCGCCAGATTCAGGCTATCTGTCCAGACAGTTCTATGTACCCGGCACTATCTATGGTGACTCGAGTAACGGCAATCAAGTTGTCGATTTTCATGCTCGTGAGACCCGTTTCAATTTTAAAACCAGCACAGATCTCGATGGCCATAAACTCAGCGGTTTTATCGAACTCGATTTTATGACCCATGGCGATGGTAATGAGCGATTATCTAACAGTTACTCTCCTCGTATCAGACATGCCTTCGTTAGTTATGACAACTGGACCGTGGGTCAAACCTGGACAACCTTCCAGAATCCAGGAGCACTTCCAGAGAACTTAGACTTTGTTGGTGCTGCTGATGGTACACCTTTTGCCCGTCAAACTATGATCCGCTATACCTCTGGTGGTTTCCAGTTTGCGATAGAGAACCCTGAAACAACGGTAACGCCGAATGGCGGAGGCGGGCGCATAACAAGTGGTAGTGGCATGGTGCCTGATTTTATTGCTCGCTATAATTTTAAGACAGAAGGTGGCGCTAAATTTACTGTAGCGGGTTTGGCGAGACAGCTAAATGTTGAGATAGATAATCTTGATACCCAAGAGATTGCTTATGGTGTGAGCGTCACAGGAGTCATTCCTGTTGGTGATGATGACATTAAGCTCTCAGCTACCGCTGGCGATGGTTTAGGCCGTTACATGGCACTGAACTATGCTAACGCAGGTGTATTAGATGCCAATGGCGAGATTGAAACCATCAGCTCTTATGGCGGCTTTGCTGCATATCGTCACTGGTGGACTGATAAGTGGCGTTCAAGTGTCACGCTTTCGGGCTTTAAGGCAGATAATAATGAAGCACTTACTGGGGGAGGGGTAAACAAAGAATCCTATTCTACTTATGTTAACTTACTCTATTCACCAGTTAAGCCTATGACTGTGGGTGTCGAGTACATGTATGCAGAGAACACCAAACAAAATGGGGATAATGGCGACCTAAACCGTGTGATATTCTCGGTGAAATACGTACTCTAATTCCAATCGGTACATATGTTTATACAGCAGCAAGATCAAAAAAGGAGGCTTAAGCCTCCTTTTTTATTTGAGAATACAATCTTATAACTTAAGCCGGAGCTGAAAGTAATTGATTGTCTCTGACATACTGTTCAAACTCGGTGCAACCACCGACGTGTTCTTTGTCGATGAAGATCTGTGGGACTGTTTCAACAGGCTTACCGACTGTCTTTTCAAGATCCGCTTTGCTAATCCCTTCTGCATGAATATCGATGTACTTAAATTTAAAGTCATCTCGAGCTTCAACGAGTTGCTCAGAAAGTTGTACCGCTCTAACACAGTAAGGACAGCCTGGACGGCCAAAAATTACGACAAACATATTAACTCCTGAAAATTTAGTCGCTACTTTTATATCACAAAAGTGCTTAAATTGCATATTCTCTATTGGAGAAACTTACTCTCAGTTTGGCTATAGTCCAGATAATCCAAGCTCTTCACCTGAGATCTAGGTCTTTTTTTATTTTTAAATAGTAAATGGGGTGATATGTGTAACTTGTCAGAGTAAACATACCTGTAATTTGTAATCGTAAGGACTCGGATATCCGTTTTGTCGGAGGGGTTCGCCTTTAGGGCTCACATCAGTAATGGCATTGAGGAATCGATTGATATGTATTTATATGTATATTATCTTTGTTTCTTATTTGTAACTAAAGTGGCGCACAATGAAGAAAATAGTAATATTGTTAACAGCTTTCTTAGCTTTGACTGGATGTTCAAGTAACGGTATAAGCAATCTCAAACAAATGGATGCTAACTTTGATAAGCAAATCGTCATGATTGATGATTCTAAGCAAACTGCAAGTGTAAGATCCATAGTAACTAACTGGATTAAAGATCACGGTTATGACGTGGCTGATACGACAGCTAGTACACCTGTTCAGCTTGCTGATAACCAAGTATTATTTAAGTTCAATGCTAATTGGTGGTGGGATATGGCTACCTACATGCGTTACGTGAATTTAGAAGTAACTGATAACAAAGGTACTTCAATAGCTAAATTGGACTTTGACTCAGTTCAGTATGGTGGTATTGATAAATTTGGTAATGCTGAAGAGCGTTTGAATATTATTATGGAAGTCTTTTTTAAACAGATATCTATAAAAGAAGCAGAACATGATCTTGAGTATGGTCGTAAATCAGTAGTGCAATAGTGATTGAACTTACACAACAGAATTAAAAATAACAAAAGCCGTGATTCTTAATGTCTGACGGCTTTTATCAATTATAGTGACAAATTTTTTTAAGTATTTAGTAAGAGAATGTTAGACATATCAATTCAAAAACTTACTCTCAGTTTGGTATCGGCCCTGATAATCGAAGAAGGTTTCCTGAAGATCCCAGCCCTTTTTATGCTTCTTGAGTAGCAAGATATCAGGCTTACGAAACAGGTCTCGGGTTGCTATAACCTCTTGTACCTTGCTGTATCTTGGGTGCTTTAGCCCAGGCGTTCTGGTGTGTGACAGCACAAATATGGCATAGAAGGCGCGGATTTGCGCCTTGGTTTTAAAATTGAAGTACTGACAAAAATCGTTACCGTCGATGTCTATGTACCTAATTTTTAGCCTGTCTTTATCCTCTTCAAATAACATAGCATCGCATTTAAACAGATGATGATGTTTCTGCTGCAGTACCTCTTTGAGGCGTTTATCTGGATCGATCAGCATGGCATCGCAGCTATGACAAATCTTGGCCGCTATATCATTTTCTTCGCCGCAGTTTGGGCAGACTTTAGATCTAAATCTGAAATCACATTGCTTCTTTTGACCCTCTTGTTCTATTAACGCCTGACAGCGTCGGCCGAAGTGTTCGATGATATCACCATCGTCATCCACCAAGCCCCAGAAGATATTAGCAAAGTCGCACACTGGGCAATGCACTTGTACTGGTACAGATTTACTGTTCGGTTTGTTCTGACCTACTTCAGGAAAATAGAGATCGTAGCCGTTAGCGGCATAGTCTATGATCAAGCACTCAGATTTACCCTCACATATCCTTAAGCCCCGACCAACCATCTGCTGGAACAGACTCACCGAAGCCGTTGGGCGTAAAATGGCGATAAGATCCACATGGGGGGCATCGAACCCTGTGGTCAAGACGGCGACGTTTATCAGGTACTTAATTTTTCTAGCCTTAAACTGCTCAATTAAGCTATCGCGCTGCTCGGTACTGGTCTTGCCTGTGATCAGCGCGGCTTGCTCTGCAGATAAAAGTTTGAGTATCTCTTCGGCGTGACGCACTGTGGCGGCAAAGATGATCACGCCTTGTCTGCTGCTGCCTATCTGTACCAGTTGCTTAACTATGGCCGTGGTTGCCCGGCCGCAGTGGCTGAGTAAGTCATTGACTTCGGCTTCCTGATATTGGCCGCTTGTTGAGGCCTTAATGGAGCTGAAATCATATTGGGCACTGAGGCCATCGAATATTTTTGGTGTGCTCAGGTAGCCGCGTTTTATTAAGGGGCGCATGGGGAGTTCGAAGATGCATTGCTCAAATACCGCCTTGTCTGGATTACCCACCTTGCCATGATAGTGGTGACGATAGATCCAACCGAGATCCAGACGGTAGGGGGTTGCTGTGAGCCCCAGCAGCCTGATTTTTGGATTGATGCTTTTGAGGTGTGTTAGCAGCAGTTGATATTGGCTGTCTTTATCCTGACTTATCCTATGGCATTCATCTATTATCACCAGAGAAAATGGGCTGCTAAACTTTTCTTTGGCTCTAACAGCTGACTGAATGCTGGCGACTATGGTTTTATTGTCTGTGGATTTTTGATTCAAGCCGGCAGAGTAGATCCCGGCGGCGGCGGTCAGAATACCGACTTTCTCGGCATTTTGTGCAACGAGCTCTTTTACATGGGTCAAGACCAAGACTCTGCCATTGGCGATGCGGGCTAGCTCGGCAATCACTATGCTCTTTCCCGCTCCAGTTGGCAGTACTAGAACCGCTGAGTCCGGGCTGGTTTTAAAGTGTTTTACCGCCGAGTCGACCGCTTGTTGTTGATAGTCTCTTAATTGCACAAAAATCTGCTGTTCAAAATACCGATGGCAAAGCATATCAGTGGGATGATTGAGTCGCTATGTTTCCCGCTAATTAATTTAATCAGGACAATAAAAAGCCCCTCGAGTGAGGGGCTAGCAAGATTACTGTCTATTTTCGAATAATGACTCGCTGCAAATCAGTTATTCGCTGCGGTTGAGGCGAGACTCTATCAATACATCGATCACAGCGGGATCGGCCAGTGTCGATGAATCTCCTAAGTTGGTCACTTCGTTTGCGGCTATCTTTCTCAGGAAACGGCGCATGATCTTACCCGAACGTGTCTTAGGCAGGCCGCCAGCCCATTGAATCAGATCCGGTGTCGCTAGGGCACCAATCTCTTTTCTGACCCACTTTCTCAAGTCTTGACGCAGCTCTTCAGATTCTACCGTGCCTCTAGTTAGCGTGACGTAAGCATAGATACCTTGACCCTTGATGTCATGGGGGTAACCCACAACAGCGGCTTCAGCCACATTTTCATGGGCAACTAAAGCACTCTCTATCTCGGCGGTGCCGAGTCTGTGGCCGGATACGTTGATCACATCATCGACGCGACCCGTTATCCAGTAATAACCGTCCTCGTCCCGTTTCGCCCCATCACCAGTGAAGTACATGCCGCGGAACGTCTTGAAGTAAGTCAGTGCAAATCTGTCATGATCACCAAAAACAGTACGCATCTGTCCGGGCCAAGAGTCGAGTATGACTAGGTTACCTTCGGCTGCGCCCTCTATGATGTTGCCCATGTTATCGACAAGGGCCGGTTGCACGCCGAAGAAGGGGCGGGTAGCCGAACCAGGCTTGGTATCGATAGCGCCGGGTAATGGGCTGATCAAAATGCCACCGGTTTCGGTTTGCCACCAAGTATCGACGATTGGGCACTGCTCGTGGCCTATGACTTCGTTATACCAGCGCCAAGCTTCAGGATTAATTGGCTCACCTACAGATCCCATGATGCGCAAAGAGCTGCCATCGAACTTATCAAACTGCTCTTTTCCTTCAGCCATCAGGGCGCGAATAAGAGTGGGGGCGGTATAGAGTATGTTGACCTTATGGCGGTCGACAATTTCACCCAGACGAGAAGGTGTCGGGTAGTTAGGTACCCCTTCGTGTATCAGTACGGTGGCGCCATTGGCTAGGGGGCCATAGACCATATAAGAGTGGCCGGTGATCCAACCCACATCTGCGGTACACCAGTAAACTTCACCGTCTTTATAGTCGAACACATATTCATGGGTCATGGACGCGTAGACCATGTAACCACCTGTGGTATGTAGCACACCTTTAGGGTTACCAGTCGAGCCTGAAGTATAAAGCAGGAATAGGGGATCTTCGGCGCCCATCTCTTCGGGTACGCAATGCTCAGATGCTGTCTCCATGACAGTATCCCACTTGATATCACGGCCTTCTTGCCAGTTGATATTACCACCAGTACGCTCGAGAACGATGACACGCTCAACACAAGTCACATCTGGATTAGCTAGAGCCTGATCGATATTGGCCTTAAGGGGAATGATGCGACCGGCACGCACGCCTTCATCGGCGGTGACGATAACCTTAGAGTTACCATCTATGACGCGTGTTGCAATTGAGTCCGGGGAGAAACCACCAAATATCACGGAATGAACCGCACCAATGCGAGCACAGGCCAACATGGCAACGGCAGCTTCCGGGACCATGGGCATGTAAATAGTGACCACATCGCCACGTCTCACACCTTGGCTTTTTAATGCATTGGCAAACTTACACACATCCTGGTGTAATTCACCATAAGTAACGCTGCGTTGATCTTTAGCATCATCGCCTTCCCAAATTATGGCGACCTTGTCGGCATTTTTTTCAAGGTGACGGTCTAAGCAGTTAGCCGAGGCGTTGAGTGTGCCGTCATAGAACCAATTGATAGACAGGTTATGATCGTCGAATGAGGTTTTCTTTACCTTAGTGAATGGTTTTATCCAGTCTATACGTTGGCCGTGCTCTCTCCAGAAACCTTCAGGATTCACAATCGACTCTTGATACATCTTTTTGTATTTTTCTTCGTTTATGTGTGCGTTTTCAGCTATTTCGCTGGGAACTTTGTAGAGAGACTGTGTGCTCATGGGGCTTCCCTTAATATCTAATGAGATTGGGTTCAGTATGTAGGTTTCTGGGCCAGTAGCTCTATTAGACCTTGGTCTAGTAAAAAAATATCCTTTGTTTTTAGTCTGTTGTAAATAATCTGATGTCTGGATTTAATCTTTTATTTAACGCACAATAAGCATAAAAAATGAGAGTCATATGAATCTGACCATAGTGGTTGGCGTTATTGCCGTTTTTTATGTTTGCCTGCTCTTCCTACTCGCATGGGGGGCAGAGCGTTGGTTCAGTAAAATAACCAAGAAGATCCAGGTGTGGATCTATGGCTTGAGTCTGGCAGTTTACTGTTCATCCTGGAGTTTTCTCGGTACGGTTGGCCAATCAGCCCAAGACCTCTGGTCTTTCTTGCCTATATTTATCGGCCCCATTCTTATTTTTACTTTAGGCTTTGGCCTGCTGCGCAAGATGGTGATCGTCTCTAAAACCCATAACATCACTTCGGTGGCTGATTTTATTGCTGCCCGCTATGGCAAGTCTCAATTATTGGCGGTCATCGTCACCTTAATTTCGCTATTTGGCATCATGCCTTATATCGCCTTGCAGCTTAAGGCCATGGTATTTAGCCTGAATCTGTTTCAACCCGATGACTCTCCCTTCGATGGTGCTCAGATATCTTTGATCATCACGGCCGTACTTGCGGTGTTTGCCATCTTATTCGGTACCCGAAAACTCGATGCTACCGAGCATAATCCCGGCATGATGTTGGCCATAGCCTTCGAATCTTTGGTTAAGTTAGCGGCATTTTTACTCGTTGGCATCGTGATAAGTTTTGGTTATTTCGATGGCTTCGGTGATATTTGGCGTCAGGCGGCGGAGCGAAACTTGATCAGCGAGCCTAGTCTAAGACTGGAGACCTTGATGCCTCAGCTCTTGGTGGGAATGGCGGCTTTCCTGTGCATGCCCAGACAGTTCCATGTGATGATGGTGGAATGTATCGATGAGAAAAGCCTATTAAAGGCACGTTGGATATTTCCTATCTATCTATTGCTGTTTGGCTTGTTTGTCGCGCCATTAGCCTTAGCTGGAAAGCTGATTTTAGGGGACTCGGTCGCCGCCGATACTTATGTGATTAACTTGCCTCTAGCCCTAGATCAACCCATGTTGGCTGTGGTAGCTCTGCTGGGTACACTCTCGGCCGCGACCGGCATGGTGGTTGTTGCTGTGGTGACCATCAGCGTCATGGTGAGTAACGAATGGTTGGTGCCTATCATGTTACGCACCGGGAAAATTAAGCAGAAAAATTTCAGTCAGTTTTCCCAGTTCTTGCTCAATGCACGTCGCTTGTCGATCATTGTCATCTTAGGCTTAGGTTATTTCAGTTATCTCACCTTTATGGACAGCGACTCCCTCTCGGCTCTGGGAATGTTATCTTTCGGCGCCTTCGCTCAACTCGCTCCTGCGCTCATTGGTGGCATGTACTGGAAACATGGTAATCGCTCCGGGGTGTTGCTTGGCCTACTTGTTGGCTTCGGTCTCTGGTGTTACATCTTAGTCAAGGGAGCGAGTGATGCCAGCGGTGTGTTTGGCAGTGATTTTGGTCTGCTGGAGACGATTAATCCCAATGTAAGAGATATATTAACCGCCTTACTCGCTAACTTAGCTTGTTATATTCTAGGCTCTATGTGGTTTAGGGCTGGGGTATCGGAGCGCATTCAAGCCAGTGAATTTGTTACTCCCGGGGAACTGAAGGCGAGTAGCCGCAAGGGGGCACCTATTTCTCAGCAAGATCTCTTGATCTTGGCGAGCCGATTTGTCAGCCCGACTCGTGCTTATGAGAGTTTCTCTCGTTTTTCCGAAGAAGCGGTGAAGAGTGATAGCTGGGCATAAGACGGCTCCTGTGGAGCTTATCTCCCACACTGAGCATATTTTGGCCGGAGTTTTAGGAGGCTCAAGCGCGGCCTTGGTGATGGATTCTGTGTTGCAGGGTAGAGATCTGGCACTGGATGAAGTGTTTAACCTAGTCGATGAAGCCTCTTCTAAGATAATTCTCAGTCAAGACATGTTGCGCGGTGCCATAGAGCACGCCTATGAGGGCATGAGCGTGGTGGACCAAGAATTAAATCTGGTTGCCTGGAATCATAAGTATTCTGAACTTTATCAATATCCGGCAGGTTTTCTTAAAGAGGGAATGCCCATCGATGAGGTGGTACGTTTTAATGCCAAGCGCGGTTTTTGTGGTGTGGGGGAGATAGAGGAGCAAGTTAATAAGCGGGTGCAGCACATGATCAATGGCACCCCCCATGTCTCGGAACGTGAGAGGCAAGATGGTAAGGTGATTAAAATTCAGGGCAATCCTATGCCAGGTGGCGGTTTCGTGATGACCTTTACCGATATCACTCAATACCGTGAACATGCTAAAGCCCTGCAGGAGGTGAACGATTCTCTTGAGGCGAGGGTGAAGGAGAGAACCTATGAGCTGGCGATGTTAAACAGTCAGTTATTGGAGTCTAAGGCCCAGGAGGAGATGGCTAATGCCTCTAAGAGTAAGTTTTTAGCCGCCGTGGGTCATGACTTGATGCAACCCTTGAATGCGGCGAGATTATTTACCGCCTCACTGGCCCAATATCCGCACTTAGATCAGGAGAGCAAGACGACACTCTCCCATGTAAACAGCTCACTTAAGATTGCCGGAGAATTACTCACGGATCTGCTGGATATTTCCAAGCTTGATTCTGGGGTGGTGGATCTTAATCGCCGTGACTTTGCCATCTCAGAACTGCTCGATGGTCTGGCGGTCGAATTTGCCGCCATGGCCCAAGATTATCAAATTAAGTTCAGTATGGTGCCTAGCACAGCCTCGATTAACTCAGATCTGAGTCTGCTCAGGCGAATACTGCAAAACTTTTTAACCAATGCCTATCGCTATGCCAAGGGAAACCGAGTCTTGTTAGGCTGCCGTCATCGGGGAGAACATCTGGAGATCCAGGTTTTGGATACTGGCTGTGGAATCGATGAAAGTGAAATCTCGGAGATTTTTAAAGAGTTTAAACGTCTGGATAACCCCACCAGTAAGAGCGTTAGCGGCCTAGGTCTTGGCTTAGCGATTGCCGATCGGATCAGCAAGGTTCTGGAACATGATATCAAGGTGGGATCCATTCTTGGCCGGGGTTCAGTGTTCTCGATTAGCGTGCCCCTAGGCAAGACAATTACTGAAATACAGGTTAAAAAAACCGCCGCTATGATCCAGCCTTTAGCCGGTGTAAAAGTACTGTGCATCGATAATGAAGAAGCGATCCTAGCTGGACTAGAGAGTTTACTCAGCCGTTGGCAGTGTGAAGTTATCTGTGCCACCGATCTTGCCGATGCTAGGATAAAGCTGGGACTCAAAGGGGTCGCACCGGACATAGTATTAGCCGATTATCATCTGGATAATGGTGAAAATGGTGTCGATGCCATGGATGGTATACGTGCCCTATATGGCAGCCATCTTCCAGGCGTACTTATCACCGCCAATACTAATAAAGAGCTGGTGGATGAGGTTGAGCTTAAGGGGTATCGCTATATGGCCAAGATGGTGAAGCCTGCCGCGTTGAGAGCCTTGATCTCTAGCCTAGTTAAATGATTTGTTTGAAATTTGATAGCCTGACCCATAGAGGTGTCTATGTCAGGGAAGGTGTTTTTCTAGACGTTGAGTATAAGTAAATTTGGAGTGGAGCTAGATGAAAACAGTAGTAGTCGATAACAGAGTGTTAAGGCCGTCAAAAATTGTGTGTGTGGGGCGCAACTATGTCGAGCACATCAAGGAGCTCAATAATGAGGTGCCCGATGAAATGGTGCTGTTCCTTAAGCCTAATTCGGCCATCTCAACTGAGCTGGTGAGTTTTCATCAAGAGGCGATACATTTTGAGGCCGAGTTGTGTTTTGTGGTTGAAAATGGACATTTTAGTGCTGTAGGGCTTGGACTTGACCTCACTAAACGTGGTCTGCAGAGTCGGCTTAAAGCCAAGGGACTTCCCTGGGAGAGAGCCAAGGCGTTCGATGGATCTGTGGTGTTTTCTGAATTTGTTGCCATCGAGAATATCAGCGAGACCCTGACATTTGAGCTGATGATCAATAATGAGCTGGTACAAGTTGGCAATATTGGGCTAATGATGAATAAACCTGAGCAGATCTTGACCGAGATACAGAGTTTTATGAGTTTGAGTGACGGTGATATTGTGATGACAGGCACGCCCAAAGGGGTTGGAGTCGTCAATAAAGGTGATCAGTTCAGGGCTAAGCTTTACGATAAAGACCTGTTACTCACACAAGTTAATTGGACTGCTAAATAATACCAGTTACATTTATTACTTGGTCAATTGTTAGCCATTTAGGCTGTTAAATTCAGGTGTATGGATGAAGAAATACTAGGCTCCTTTAAAGCCAATGAAACGCTAAGTAAAATGCCAGAGCCGAGAGTCACTATTTACTTCAAATATGCGCCAGACACATTGACTACAGGCGTTTGAATACCCACTGAAAGATCACATGTTTAGTGGGCTTGTTATAGCCTTTCCCATAAACAAAAAGCCAATCTAAACAGATTGGCTTTTTGTATCAATGGCTCCGATTTTGTCTAGAGCTCTACTTTTTCCATCTCTAGCTGTTGTAATGAGATAACGGCTTGGGTGCGATTTCTCACGCCTAACTTACGAAATATTGCCGTGGCGTGGGCCTTGATGGTGGCTTCCGATACACCTAAGTCATAGGCTATCTGCTTATTGAGTAAGCCTTCGGCAAACATCTGCAGCACCTTGTACTGTTGTGGGGTGAGATCGGCAAGCTTGCGGGCCACAAGTGCGGTAGCATCTTCCTGTATTTCCTGTATCTCAGCATGATCCGGTAACCAGATATCTCCATAGAGTACCGAGGCCAGAGCGGCAGCCAGAGTTTCCATTGAAGATGACTTAGGAATAAATCCTGAGCTGCCATAATGGACGGCACGGCTGATGGTCATATTATCTTCATGGGCTGAGATAACGATGACAGGAAGATCGGCAAAATGAGTGCGCAGATGAATAAGGGTCGAATATCCGTGGGAGCCCGGCATCTGCAGGTCTAACATGACTAAGTCATAAGCCTGCTGCTTATTTTCAAGCAGGCTCTGAAGTGCATCGGCACTGTCTGCTTCAAACCAGTTAGTGTCCGGGAATGGACCACTCAAGGCTTGTCGTAAGGCATTACGAAACAGTGGGTGGTCATCGGCAATAATAATGTTTAATTTTTCTAGCTTCATGGCTTTATATTTTATTTCGTTGCGCGTGAAGATTACATCAATGTAACAGAAAAAGTATCAGGGAGACTATTGGTTTATGGGTATTTGGTGGTGATTGACTCCTCAAACCTGGTTTTATTAGACTTAGGTCTAACAGGGCCGTGGGGAGTTTGAGGGGGATGAATATTTGCGGGCAATAATCAGGTCATTAAGGCAGCGATTATAGACACTGCCTTGTATTATTTAAGACTCTTGTGTCCAGACTTGGGTGGGTTGTCGGTCATCACCCACGGCAACGAAGGTAAAGACGCCTCGAATGGCATGCTCTCTGTGATCTCTATACATGTCTTCGACAAAGATATTCACCTCGACTTTCAAAGAGGTATTACCCACATGGATAACCTTGGCTATAATTTCGGCCAGGCTGCCAGCTGGAATTACTTTCTTAAAATCAATCCTGTCAGAACTCACTGTAACCAGAGGCTTACGGCAGAAACGAGTGGCTGAGATAAAGGCTGTTTCGTCCATCCAGGCCAAGGCTTCGCCACCGAATAGAGTGTTGTGATGGTTGGTGATGGAGGGAAATATGGCCTTGATGACACGGGCTTCTGATTTTTCTATACGGGCATTCATCGCTGACGAGCGATCTTCGGGTGTTTGAGATAATGGCATACGGCAACCTTAAGGTTATGCTATTTCAATATTGGTGAATATAGGGGGCAGAATTATAGTGATACTTCCCAGGGAAAGGAAACATTATTAAACAAGTGTTTCATTGTCGTTATTCCCAGGTTATATGAGGTTTACTTGTACTCAGTGTAATAATTACTCAGCTTACTTGCATAATGTGTCACTGGTGGTGTTTGATTAGTCTTTGATAAATAAATAGAAAATCAATCAAGTTATAACAGGTGGATTTATTATTATATTAAACTAATAAACAAATCCAGATTTTGAGTGTAGTTTAAATAGTATCCAAATCACTTCATAACCAATGGTTTGTAGTGAGCGGGTTTAAATACCGATGAAGTTATCTTGCCGTTATGTTGTTGAGTTTTGTTGTCTCTATATTTAGGTATTTCGGTACAACTAAATAATAATAGGAATAATCAAATGAGTAACAAGACTGCATATTTTGGCAGGCGGCATCGCCTCGCTTTAATAATTAGCACATCGCTTCTGAGTCAAGCCGTGGTGAGCCAAGCTTACGCTGTGAATTGCCAAGGGGTCGCACCTTGGTTGGCCGATACTGAATATGCCAGCACTACACAGGTCACACAGCAAAATAGCCTCTTTCAAAATAAGTGGTGGACCACCAACGAGTCACCTGCGGATGCTGGTGAGTGGGGGGTGTGGCAAACCTTAGGTCAATGTGATGGTGCCTCAAATAAAGCGCCTGTGGTAAACATACTCGCGCCCCAAGCTGGTAATACAGTCAAGCTAAATGCTCCCCTGGTACTTAACGCACAAGCGACTGACAGTGATGGTACGGTAGACAGTTTAGTGTGGACGGCGAACGATATCCCGGTGACCAGCCCTTGGTTAGCAAACCTTCAAGGCGCCGTGGTTTTGAAAGTGACCGCGACCGATAATGATGGTGCATCGACTGAGCAACTGGTCAATATCACAGTGACGAATAGCCAGAATTTATCCCCTGTGACTGCTATTACTGCGCCAATAAATGACAGCGCTGTCACCTCCGGAGAATCGATTATTGTTACTGCCAATGCATCTGATCCCGATGTTGGCGACAGCATAGTTAAGGTCGAGCTGCTTGTTGACGGCGCGGTTGTGAGTACTGATACCAGCGCACCCTATGAATTCAGTTGGATTGCTAGCTCTACGGGAGATCATAGTCTGCAATCCCGTGCATTTGACTCTCAAAATGACAGCGCTGTCTCTGCGATGGTCAATATACTGGTTGCAGCGGCTAATCAGTTGCCGAGTGTTGAACTAACCTCACCGAGTGCCAATTTCAATCTGGCGGTTAATGGTGAATTATCTATCGGTGCCAATGCCCTGGATAGTGATGGTGATATCGTCTCGGTGAGCTTCTTCGCCAATGGCGTCTTGATAGAAACTGACACTCTAGCACCGTATGCGACTCTGTATAGCGCAACTCAAGCAGGCGATCTGTCTATCACGGCCGAAGTGACCGATAACCAGGGGGCGAGTGCGCTTTCCAGTGCCATTCTTGGTTATGTGGGTGATAGACCCACAAGCCATGAAGCCTGTCGTCCCGATGGTTTAGAAGGGGATTCGGTTTATTGTGATATTTATGATGAAAATGGTCGTGAGAAGATGGGCGCCGATCACGGGCGCCGCGTGATTGGTTACTTTACCTCCTGGAGAAATGGTACTAACGGCCAGCCAAGTTATCTGGTGAACGATATTCCATGGGATAAGATCACCCATATTAACTATGCATTCGCCCATATCGATGGCAATAATCAGGTATCGGTTGGTGATCCAAACAGCTTGGAAAACCCCGCTACTGGCATGACCTGGGCGGGAGTGGTCGGCGCCGAGATGGATCCTGAGTACAGCTACAAGGGGCATTTCAACCTGCTTAACAAGTATAAGAAGCTACACCCTCAGGTGAAAACCTTGATCTCAATCGGCGGCTGGGCCGAGACCGGGGGCTATTTCGATGATACAGGCAACCGCATTGCCAGTGGCGGCTTCTATGAGATGACCAAGACACAAGCTGGGATCAATACCTTTGCCGATTCTGTGGTGGAGTTCTTGCAAACCTATGGTTTCGATGGCGCCGATATCGATTATGAGTATGCCACCTCGATGGCGAAATCCGGTAATCCAGATGACTTTGCCATTGCCGATCCGCTTAGAGCGACTCTGTTTGCTCAGTACGACACCTTGATGAAAACCCTGCGTGAGAAACTTGATACTGCCGGTAAGCAAGACAATAAGCACTATATGCTTACCGTTGCCGCTCCAGCATCTGGCTATCTGCTGCGCGGCATGGAAGCGTATCAGATGACGCGATTCCTCGATTACGTCAATATCATGAGCTACGACTTACACGGTGCTTGGAACGATTTTGTCGGCCATAACGCCGCGCTTTATGACACTGGCGAAGATGCCGAACTGGCATTTTGGGATGTGTATTCTACCGCGCAATATGGTGGAATTGGCTACCTTAACACTGACTGGGCCTATCATTATTTCCGCGGCGCCATGCCAGCGGGCCGTATTAACATAGGCTTACCTTACTATACCCGAGGTTGGCAAGGAGTCACTGGTGGCTCAAACGGTTTGTGGGGTAAGGCGGCATTGCCTGATCAAGCCTCTTGTCCATCGGGTACAGGTGAAGGTGACAATAATTGTGGTTATGGTGCTCAGGGGATAGATAACCTTTGGCATGATCTCGATAAAAATGGCAAGGAGATGTTTGCCGGATCTAACCCCATGTGGCATGCCAAGAACCTGGAACAGGGCATAACTGGCAGTTACCTAGCCAGCTATGGCCTAGATCCTATCAATGATCCTGCCGATGAGCTGACGGGAACTTACGAGCGTCATTATGATAATGTCGCCCAGTCTTCATGGTTATGGAATCCATCGAAGCAAGTCTACCTGTCTACCGAAGATGAGCAGGCGATGAATACTAAGGTTCAGTATGTAGTCGACCAAGGCATAGGTGGCGTGATGTTCTGGGAGCTGGCCGGTGATTTTGACTGGTATCCAGAGCGTAACTCTGGCCAAGGCGAGTATTTTATCGGTGAGACCATGACGACCATTGCCTATGATAAGTTCGCCAGTGCAGCCCCTTATGGTAATACCGTTAGCAATGCTTCGGCTCTGGCTAATACCTTAGCCTTGAGTGCAAACTTGTCGGGTTACAAGGTGGGAGACAGTAATTATCCCATTACGCCGACACTCACCATCACCAACAATAGCCAGAGCACCATACCTGGCGGCGCCGTATTTGAGTTTGATATCTCGACGTCGACATCATCTCAAATAAGCGATCAATCGGGGATGAATTTAGCGGTGGTTACCGATGGTTCAAACGCGGCTTCGGGTAATGTCGGTGGCCTGGAAAATGATTTCCATCGGGTTCGCTTTACTTTGCCTAGCTACAAGTCTATCGCGCCTGGTGCCGATTTTGGTGGCACTATTAAGTATTACTTGCCTGTGTCTATGCCTTCGAACTTCACCGTGTCATTTGATGGGCTTACCTATGACTTTGGCCAAGGGGGGAACACAGTACCAGATGCATGTGACCTGGAGCCAACTGCGCCAGGTTGTGGTGATACCACACCACCAACATCTGATTCATGCAGCGGTGCCAATATCGATCCGTCCGTTATCCCAGCTTATCCGAACTTCCCTCAAACTGACTGGGCGGGAAATCCTAGTCACGCCAATGGTGGAGACAGGATGAAAGATGAGACGGCCGTATTTGTTGCGCTATGGTGGACTAATGCTAAGCCAAGTGCCTCGAGTGGCGATTGGGATTTTGTTTGTAACCTTAACTAAGTGATGAACTCAGTCATTAATTGCATGAGTCGTTAACTGAATAAGTTTTTTAATTAAATAATTGATTGGCTAAGCCAGTATTTGAGTGAACCAAATTAAGGTTGCGGTTGGCTCAAATATTGGCACCAGATCGCTGCAATGGACCTAAGTCGGCGACATTTGGGATGCCAAATGGAGCAACAAGATGAGTCATTTTTTAACGTTACACAAGAGTCACTTCTGTCAATCTGTACTGGCCGTGTCTCTGGCTATGAGCACTAATCTATATGCACAAGATGTCGCTAAGAATACCAGTGATCATGATAAAGATATCATAGGTTACATCACACAATGGGAGCCCTGGAAAGACACTAAGGCCGGATTTGTTGCCAAAGGCGCGGCAAATCATCTTAACGTGGATATGAGTAAGTACACGGTTTTGAACTTCTCATTCTTCGGTGTCGCCGTGGATGGGTCCTTGCATTCGGGGGATTTTAGAAATAAGAACATCTACAAACAAGGGACGGTGCAGCAACCTGCCGAACTCTTGATGGGCGACGTTTATAGCAGTTGGGATTACTTCTTGATATTCGGTGAGCTGTCACCCAGTTATAACCTCACCGCCGAAGCCGAGGAACAAGGGTTTGTGCTTGATGGCAGTGGCTGGAAAAATACTGTTTATGGCACTAAGGGCTCAATGCCCATTCCGGTTAAGAAGGCTGGTGGTGCCCCTGGTTTGATTGAGAAAGCCCATGCCAATGGCGTCAAGGTGATGGCGTCTATCGGTGGCTGGTCCATGTGTAGGCACTTTCCCGAGATGGCGGCGGATCCTGCCAAGCGCGCCAAATTTATGGAGGGAGTCGATCAGTTGATGGCGCTTGGGTTTGATGGTATCGATCTCGACTGGGAATATCCGGGTCCTTACTCTGGGATGAATTTTACTGGTACCCAAGCCGATTTTGATAACTTCCTGACTTTAGTGCAGGAGATAAGGGAGAGGATAGGCGCGGATAAACTCATTAGTGCCGCGTTTTCTGCCGATACGCGCAAGTTAGAGGGGTTTAACTGGGCTCAACTCGAGCTGGTCATGGATGATTTCAACATGATGAGTTACGACTTTAACGGTGGCTGGTCCAATATCGCTGGCCATAACTCGCCTCTGTACAATTATGAAGGGGCTGAGGCGCCCAATTTTAACTGGGACTACCTGACTCAGTGGATGTTGGATAAGGGCATAGAACGTTCAAAGATCAATATGGGCAGTGCTTTCTATGGTCGGGGCGTGGTGACTCAAGACGGTGCCGTGCTTAACGGTGCCACCAAGAAGCGGGATGTGACCATTCAACCCGATGGTCCCATCAGCACGTCGGCGGATTATGATAACTGGAAGGTAGAAGTCTACGACGGCACGCCAAACTACTTCTTTATCAAGCAAGAGGAAGCGGGCTGGACTCAGCACTGGGATGATGAGGCTAAAGTGCCTTACATGACTAAGGGCAACTACTTCCTCAGTTATGACGATGAAGAATCCATTGGATTAAAGGCGCAGTACATCAACGATCAAGCGTTGGGTGGCACCATAGTGTGGCATGTGGCTGGCGATCAGCAATGTTTAGATGGCACCACCACCTATGGCGGTAAGCTGGTGGAGTGTGGCTCCCTCAATCCTACCTTAGTCAATAAGCTCAACAATGTGTTCGCAACGGGCTGCAGCGGATGTCCGACTGTGCGAATTACATCACCCAATGTGGGCGATGTTTTCTCACCGGGAGATGATATTAACTTCACCCTAGAGGCCAGTGATGCAGATGGCCATATCACTCGAGTCGACTACCTCAATGGCGGCATCAAGATAGGCTCCAGCGCTATATCACCCTTCGATTTCCGTTGGTCTAGTGTGGGCGAGGGCAGTTACTCGATCACGGCGCTGGCCATAGATAATCAAGGTAATGAAACAGAGTCGTCCAAGATGGCGGTAGAGGTGAATGAAGATCACCTTAAACCTAAGGTCACAGTGTCTGAGCCTGAAGCTAAGGTCATTCAGGAGTCATTGACCGAGCTACAGCTTGTGGCAAGCGCTGAATTTGATGCAGGCTCTATCACATATGTTGAGTTCTCGGTCGATGGTCAGCTTGTCGATACGGTGAGTAATGGTGGACCAAGTTATCAAACGACTTGGTTGCCGACTCACTATGGTGCCCACCAATTGGTCGTCACAGTTCAAAATGATTTAGGTTATCAGCAATCATCTAGCCGTGATTTCTTGATTGTCTTGTGTGACGCCACCGCGTGGGACTCAAGCTTAGTGTACACCACACAAGAGGTACTCTATGACGGCAAGTTATACCGAGCAAAGTGGTGGAACCAAAATCAGCGTCCCGATACGGGTGATGCCTGGGAGCTGGTGCGTGACTGCGCCCCAGGTAATGTAGGCACACAGCCCCAAGTGAGCATAGATGCGCCATTGAATGATGCTGTGTTTGCTCAAGGTGAGCTTGTTGATGTTGCGGTCAATGCCACAGATAGCGATGGAGAGGTGACTGAGGTGAAGCTCTATCTCGATGAGCAACTCGTGCAGACACTGACGCAAGCACCTTATCTATATCAGCTGGTAAATCTGGACTCGGGCATACACGCTCTGCGCGCCGTGGCTAAGGATAACAGTGAGCTTACCAGTGAAACTCGAGTGAGTTTTACTGTCGAGGGAAGCAGCGCAGGCACTGAACCTGAGATAGTAATCACTAGCCCAGAAAATGGCAGCTTTGTGACTCAAGGGGACACCTTAGTTATCACTGCCGATGCGCTCGACAGTGATGGTACTGTGACTAAGGTGGAGTTTTTCGTTGCGGGGAGCTTGATAGCAACGAGTAACACATCACCTTATCAGGCGAGCTGGACGGCGGACGTGACTGGCAATATCAGTCTGGTGGTCAAGGCCACAGATAATGACGGTTTAACCAATACCAGCGCCGTGACCATCAAGGTTGAAGCCGGTACAGGTGCGTGCAGCTTACCCGAGTGGACCGCCTCTGGCATCTATACCAAGGGTGACAGAGTCGCTTATTCAGGCAATCAGTATCAGGCCAAGTGGTGGACCACCAATGAAGTGCCAAGTGCGTCGGGTGAGTGGGGCGTATGGGAAGCACTGGGTGCTTGCCAATAAATCCATGTTCTCTTTGACAGGTTTAAAGCCCCACTAGGGGTTTTAGCCTTTTATTAAACCTTTTATTACCGTTTTCGATTGAGGCGGAGTCAGCGGTACTGCCTAATCGATGAGTGAGGAAGTATGAAATATTCAATTCAAATTATCATCAGTATCAGCCTGGCAATGGCCTTACTAAGCTGTCAGCTGGTTCAAGCCCACGGATTTATGGAAAACCCTAAGGCGCGCCAACAGTTTTGTGTCGAAGCGGGGGGGTATTGGTGGCCCGAAGATGGCTCGGCCATCCCGAATTTAGCTTGCCGGGCGGCATTTCTTGCCAAGGGCACTAAAGCTTTCGTGCAAAATAACGAATTTTCGGTCAATGTCATCGACTACCATAATATTGAAGCGGTAAAACTGGCCATCCCCGATGGCCAGCTCTGCGCCGGTGGAGACCTAGATAAATCCGGCATAGATATCGCCTCACCATACTGGCAGCGTAGCCTGATCACCCCAGATAGCGACGGCAATGTGACCGTGACCTTCGATGCTCATACTCCCCATAACCCAAGCTTCTGGGAGTTTTACTTGTCTAATACTGACTTCGATGCAGATACCCAAGTCTTGAGTTGGCAACACCTTACCTTGATTGCCGAGGTAGGGGATGTTGGTGTTACCAGTCTCGATGGCCGTAATGTGTATCAGATAACTATTCCTTTTCCTCGAGACCGCCTTGGGGATGCAACCCTGTACACCCGTTGGCAGCGTGAAGATGCCGCTGGAGAAGGTTTTTACAATTGCAGTGATATTAGCATAATCGATGATACTCAAGATTTGGAGTGGACCGAGTTAGATCAATATATTGTCAATGGTTTAACGGCTAATGAAGGTGATGAAGTCTGGTTCCGTTTGTTTAGTTCCCAGGGCGATGAGCTGGTATTTGAGAAAATCACTGTGGAGCAGTCAAACCTGGCTATTGAGATGTGGGCAAGGCAATTGTCGCAGCAGGTGTTGCAGCATTCATCACAGGTACGTGTCGGGATCAAATCCCTAGGTGACGAAATTGTCTATTCAGACGATTTAGCCCTCATAAAGTCTGGATTAACCAGTTAGGACTCAGCTTCAGGCTGGATGTGAAAACGCCCACTGAGCCACCTAAACATGCATTCTGTCTCCATGGGATGAGTCTGATACCTATAACGGCGGAGATGTCGTGGTATATGAGTCACTCAGTTATCAAGCCAAATGGTGGACCAAGAATGAACTTCCATCTGAGTCGGTTGAGTGGGGCGTGTGGAAGCTGTTAGGAGTGTGTATACCAATTCCATTAAATTTATGAGCAATTCAGAGCTCTCTCAGGGCTGTTAATTCAAGGCGCATTGTTGAGGAAATGGTTATTCCCTTTTAAGACAATGCAACACAGAAGTAGAAGTCCTGAGAAGCTCACGTTGTGCGGGTTTAAAACCCGCTTTATGCTGCGCAAGTGGCTTTCGATATAGAATAACTATTAGCTTCAATCCCCTTACTTGCCTACAGCATTTTTAATTCCCGCTGAATGCTCACTTACTTAATGGAACTGGTATTAGCAATGATGTTTTGAACGGCTAGATCAAAAAAGGCTTCCCGGCAATGCCGAGAAGCCTTTTTTATGGCATTAGCCTTTATGAGCTAAGCTTATTCATTCTGTCTCTCGATGCCTTAGCGAGGGAGCGAAGTAGTTTCTCCGAGTCTTCCCAATGCAAACAGGCATCAGTGATGCTCTTGCCATAGACCAGCTCCTCACCTGGGATCACCTTCTGGTTACCCTCTTCGATGAAGCTTTCGGCCATGATACCAGCGATAGCCGTCGAGCCATCATTCATCTGTTTGATGATGCTATCGGCGACGATAAGTTGCTGGGCATGCTTCTTCTGGCTGTTGCCGTGGCTGAAATCGACAACCATACGATGGGAAACACCTAAGCTTTTAAGCTGCTCTGCGGCGGCATTGACGTCTTCGGCGTGATAGTTAGGCTGCTTACCGCCACGTAGAATGATGTGCCCAAATGGATTACCACTGGTGCGATAAACCGCCATGGCGCCATCTTTATCCGGTGAATAGAAGATGTGTGGCTCTTTTGCAGCGCGCACGGCATCGATAGCAATATTGATGTTACCGTCGGTGCCGTTTTTAAAACCTACCGGACAAGATAGCGCCGATGCCATCTCTCGGTGAATTTGACTCTCTGTGGTGCGTGCGCCAACAGCGCCCCAGGTAATAAGGTCGGCGATATACTGACCGTTGACCATATCGAGGAATTCGGTTGCGATAGGTAACTTAAGTTCAGTAATTTTTTGTAATAATTCACGGGCGAGTCTAAGGCCCTTGTTGGCGTTGAAGCTGCCATCGAGATCGGGATCTGAGATGAGTCCTTTCCAGCCGACTGTGGTTCTGGGCTTCTCGAAGTAGACGCGCATCAGAATACACAGGTCGTCTTTCAGTTCCATATGCAGTTTTGCCAAGCGCTCGGCATATTCTATGGCCGCCTTGGTGTCATGGATTGAGCAGGGACCTATGATAACCAGCAGTCTTGGATCTTCACCGGTTAAGATAGCCTCGACTTCGCGTCTCTGTTGAACCAGATAGTCGGCAGCCTCTTGTGTGAGGGGGAATTCAGACGCTAATTTAGCGGGAGAAATTGCCTTACATAATAAAGTGGTGCGTAGTTCGTCTGTTTTTATGGTCATTCTTTGTACCGAGCGTTCGTAAGGGCATTTAGCCTGATTGCTTCGGATTATAACGAATAGTTTAAAGATGCACAGCGCCTTAATCGCGAAAAGTGAGGCTAATTTCGGCTCTCTGTGCATATATCTCGATAAATAACTGAATATTTAAGCAGTTTTAGCCATTTTCTAGAACATATGGCGTTTGAGTCCGGTGACATCGAGGATCTTAGTCGCTATCTCTTCTACCGAATGATTAGTGGTGTTCACGTAGGGGATACGCTCGCGTTTGTACATCATCTCTACTTCTTTAACTTCTATACGACATTGACGCAATGATGAGTAACGGCTGTTCTCCATGCGGCTCTGGCGTATCTCATGAAGGCGAACCGGATCTATGGTTAGACCGAATAGTTTTTTCTTATTACGTTTGAGCTCTGGGGGAAGTTTGAGATTATCCATGTCATCTTCGACAAAAGGATAATTGGCGGCTTTAATGCCAAACTGCAATGAAAGGTAGAGACTGCTTGGGGTCTTACCACAACGAGACACACCTAATAGTACCAGATCGGCTTTATCTATGTTCTTTAATGTCTGACCGTCATCATTGTCCATGGTGTAATTGATGGCTTCTATTCTAGCCTCATAGCCTTCATTTCCCTTACCGTGAGTCCGATGAACCACGGGAGAGGCTTTAATTCCCAGATGTTTCTCTAAAGGGGCCACAAAAGTGTTCAAAAAATCATAATCTATGCCTTCACTACTGAAGATGATGTCTCGAATTTCAGGTTTGACGATAGAATGGAACACTAAGGGACGCTCACCTGTTGTAATAAAACAATCATTAATTTGTTCTTTAATTGTGTGTGCTTTCGCTTCGGTTTCGACGAATGGAATAGTAAGTGCGTCAAATTCAACGGGAAATTGCGATAAAACCGCATGGCCAAACACCTCTGCCGTGATGGCAGTACCGTCCGATATATAGAATACTTTACGCAACATTTTGACCTCTTGTAGTAATAAAATTACAAATAAAATTATAGATTTACGCTTGTTGCGATGGAGTGTAAAATGCCTCAGCCCTTCTGTGAAGGGGCCACACTGAAATAAACTTGCGGAGATAGAACTGTGCAGCAATATGTACTCTGGTATCAAGAATTAGGCATGGGTGACGTCAACAAGGTTGGCGGTAAGAACGCTTCTCTTGGAGAGATGATTAGTAATTTGGCTAATGCGGGCGTTCAAGTGCCAGGTGGTTTTGCCACCACCTCTTACGCGTTCAATGAGTTTCTTGAACAAAGCGGACTTAACCAGAAGATATACGACATTCTAGATGTTCTAGATGTAGATGACGTGAAGGCACTCGCTACAGCCGGTGCACAGATCAGACAATGGGTGATAGATACCCCATTCCACCCCGAATTTGAGCAGGCCGTAAGAGATTCTTACGACAAGCTTTCCTCTGAAACTAAGGATGCATCTTTCGCGGTTCGCTCTTCAGCGACTGCAGAAGATATGCCGGATGCTTCATTTGCCGGTCAGCAAGAAACCTTCCTGAACGTTAAAGGCTATGACGCTGTTCTGGTAGCAATGAAGCATGTATTTGCCTCTTTGTTCAACGATCGCGCTATCTCTTATCGTGTTCACCAAGGTTACGACCATAAAGGTGTCGCCCTGTCTGCCGGTGTGCAGCGCATGGTTCGCTCCGATACAGCCGCTTCCGGTGTCATGTTCACCATGGACACTGAATCGGGCAATAATGATGTGGTATTTATTACTTCTTCATTCGGCCTGGGTGAGATGGTTGTACAGGGTGCGGTTAACCCAGATGAGTTTTATGTCCATAAGCCAATTTTAACGGCCGGTCATCAAGCTGTTGTGCGTCGTAACATAGGCAGCAAACTCATTCAGATGGTGTATTCCGATGATGAGGCCCATGGTAAGCAAGTCAAGATTGAAGACGTTGCCGCCGATAAGCGTCGTGAGTTCTCCATCAATGATGAAGAAGTCATGGAACTGGCTAAACAGGCCATGGTCATCGAAAAGCACTACGGACGTCCAATGGACATCGAATGGGCTAAAGATGGCAATGACGGCAAGCTTTATATCGTCCAGGCTCGCCCTGAGACTGTACGTTCTCGTGAAGATGTACAGTTGATTGAACGCTATCATCTTAAGACTAAGGGTGAGGTACTTTGTGAAGGCCGCGCCATCGGTCACAAGATAGGCAGTGGTGTGGCTAAGGTTCTGTCTTCAATTGCTGACATGGATCAGATTAAAGAAGGCGATGTACTGGTTACCGATATGACAGATCCCGATTGGGAACCTATCATGAAGCGCGCTAGTGCAATTATCACCAACCGTGGTGGTCGTACGTGCCACGCGGCTATCATTGCCCGTGAATTGGGCGTGCCTGCCGTTGTAGGTTGTGGTGACGTGACCGAACGCATCAAGACTGGCCAAAAAATCACAGTTTCATGCTCCGAAGGAGATACAGGCTTCATCTATGAGGGGATCCAGGACTTTGAAGTCACTTCGTCTCGTGTAGATTCTATGCCTGATCTTCCAATGAAGATCATGATGAACGTGGGTAACCCGGACAGAGCGTTTGATTTTGCCCGTCTTCCTAATGCCGGTGTTGGTCTTGCTCGTCTTGAGTTCATCATCAACCGCATGATAGGTATTCATCCTAAGGCGCTACTCGAGTTTAATAAGCAAGATGCTGCGCTTCAGGAAGAGATCAACGAGATGATCGCGGGTTATTCATCGCCTGTTGAGTTCTATATTGCGCGTCTGGTTGAAGGCATGGCGACTATCGCATCTGCTTTCTATCCGAAGAAAGTGATTATTCGTATGTCTGACTTTAAGTCGAACGAATACGCTAACTTGGTGGGTGGTGATAGATACGAGCCTGAAGAAGAGAACCCTATGTTGGGCTTCCGTGGTGCTAGTCGCTACATCTCTGATTCTTTCCGTGACTGTTTCGCACTTGAGTGTGAGGCAATCAAGCGTGTTCGTAATCAGATGGGTCTGACTAACGTCGAGATCATGATCCCATTCGTTCGCACCTTAGGTGAAGCGGCTCAGGTGATTGAACTGCTTAAAGAGGAAGGTCTTGAGCGCGGTAAAGATGGTCTTCGTGTCATCATGATGTGTGAGCTTCCATCTAATGCATTGCTTGCTGAGCAGTTCCTTGAGTACTTCGATGGTTTCTCTATCGGTTCTAACGATTTGACTCAGTTGACGCTAGGTCTAGATCGCGACTCAGGTATCATCAGTCATCTATTTGATGAGCGTGACGAAGCCGTTAAAATCCTGCTGGCTATGGCCATTAAAGCGGCTAAGGCTAAGGGCGCTTATGTCGGGATTTGTGGTCAAGGACCTTCAGATCATGCCGATTTTGCAGCCTGGTTAGTCGAGCAAGGCATAGATACGGTATCACTGAATCCAGATACAGTTATCGATACTTGGTTGTATTTGGGTAAAGCACAAAGCTAATTATTCTTAACATAGAATAAGCTAATCTTAAAAGCCGCTATATAGCGGCTTTTTTTTGTGTCAGATTTTTATATAATAGCGGCATAATTACATAAATATAATAGACAGAAACATATATGTTACCTAACGCTAAGTTGCCCAAGTTATCACATGAAAACACCCTAGAGCCTGAATACCTTGCCTTCTTAATAGCACTCGAACGCAGCGAGTTCAGCGGTGACATAGACAAGCGCTACAGTGCACGCTTAGCTCAGGCAACGGATAACTCTGTCTATCAATTTCTGCCACAGGCTGTTCTTTACCCAAAAAATCAACAAGATGTGGCTCTTGCCCTTTCGCTTGCTTCACAAAAAGAGTTCGATAGCGTGGTATTTAGTGCTCGTGGTGGCGGCACCGGCACCAATGGCCAGTCACTGACCCATGGATTGATCTTGGATCTGTCTCGTTATCTCAATAAAGTGCTGGAGATAAATGCCGAACAAGGCTGGGTGAGGGTAGAGGCGGGCGTGGTTAAAGATGCACTTAACGATGCGCTCAGGGAGCACGGCTTCTTTTTCAGTCCGGATCTATCAACTTCGAACCGTGCCACCATGGGAGGCATGATCAATACCGATGCATCTGGTGCGGGATCTCTGGTCTATGGCAAGACTTCCGATCATGTACTCGCGCTCTCAAGCGTCTTATATGATGGCAGCGTATTGAATACTTATGCAGTTAATCGAGAAAAACTAAAAAATGTGGAAGGGATCACCAATAATCCACTCGGTCAGCAATTAATCACTAAGATTGCCCATATGTGCAGTGACAATCGGGGCGAGATTGAAACGCGTTTTCCTAAGTTGAATCGATTTCTCACCGGCTATGATCTGAAAAATGTCTGGAATGATGAGCTCACCGAATTTAACCTGTCACGTATTTTAACCGGATCAGAAGGCACCTTGGCAGTGATCACCGAGGCTAAATTGGATATCACGCCTCTGCCAGATGTCCGCATGATGGTGAACATCAAGTATGACTCATTCGAATCTGCACTGCGCCATGCTCCCGAGTTGGTTAAAGCAAATGCGACTGTGGTCGAAACTGTCGATTCTAAGGTGCTCAATTTAGCGCAACAAGATATCATCTGGCACTCAGTCTCTGAGCTGATTAAAGATGTGCCAGGCAGTCGAATCGATGGCCTGAATATGGTGGAGTTTGCCGGTGAAAGAGAGGAGGTTGAAGCGCGAGTATCTAAGCTTATCTCCAGCCTGGACGTTCAGCTAGCGGCCGGTTCTTGTGGCTTGCTCGGTTATCAGCAGACCAGTGATAAAACCAGTATCAATATGATCTACGCCATGCGTAAGAAGGCGGTTGGCTTACTTGGGGCAATGAAGGGGCGGCGTAAGCCCATAGCCTTTGCCGAGGATACCGCCGTTCCTCCGGAGAAATTAGCCGACTTTATCATGGAGTTCAGAGCGCTGCTCGACAGCCATCAGCTTCAATATGGCATGTTTGGTCATGTAGATGCTGGCGTATTGCATGTGAGGCCTGCGCTGGACATGTGTGATATCAATGACGAGAGATTATTGAAGCGTGTTTCAGATCAAGTCGCCGCACTTACCCTTAAATATGGTGGCCTGATGTGGGGCGAGCACGGTAAAGGGGTGCGCGGCGAGTATGGACCTGCGGTATTTGGTGAACATCTGTATGGTCTGCTCGAAGAGGTGAAGGGATTGTTCGATCCCCATAATAAACTCAATCCAGGCAAGCTGGTGGCGCCTAAAGGCACAGGCGGTCTGATCTATAATGTTGATAGTGCCAAACGTGGCAGTTTTGATCGACAGATCCCGATACAGACCCGAGAGGCCTTCCCCGATGTGATGAACTGTAATGGCAATGGACTGTGTTTTAACTACAGCAGCTATTCACCCATGTGTCCCTCATTTAAAGTCACCGGCGACAGAGTCCAATCGCCTAAGGGTCGTGCGGGGCTGATGCGGGAGTGGCTGCGTCTGCTTGAGAAAGAGGGAGTGGATCTAGTAGAGCTGGCTAAGCAAAAACCTCAGGGCTTACTACAGAGGGCTCAAAATAGCTTAAAAGCTAAGAGTGAATACGATTACTCCCACGAAGTGATGGAGTCTTTGAAGGGGTGCTTAGCCTGTAAGGCTTGTGCATCTCAGTGTCCGGTTAAGGTCGATGTGCCTAAGTTCAGGGCGCAATTCTTCAATATCTACTATCAAAGGTATCTGCGTCCGGCAAAAGATTATCTGGTGGCCGGCATCGAGGACTCTTTGCCCTTGATGGCCGTCGCGCCCAGACTCACCAATGCTCTGGCGCAAAACAGCGTTAGCCAGTGGGTGATCAAAAAGTCCTTGGGCTATGTGGATGCGCCGGCTTTATCTGTGCCTACTCTGAAACAGCAATTAGATGGTCATGTTTGTAGAGGCTATGATCTTGAGGCGCTGGAGGCGATTGTTGAAGATGAACGTCATCAATATGTCTTAGTGGTTCAAGACCCCTTTAATAGTTTCTATGAGGCAGATACGGTTTACCATTTCATCAAGCTCATTGAAAAGATGGGGCTTAAGCCTGTGTTGCTGCCCTATAAACCTAATGGTAAGCCTATTCATATTAAAGGCTTCTTGGATAAGTTTGCCAAAACAGCGCAATCATCGGCAGATTTTTTGACCAAACTACACGCATTGAAGATGCCCATGGTAGGGGTCGATCCGGCCATGGTACTGTGTTATCGCGATGAGTATCGAGAAGTCTTAGGTGATGCCAGAGGCGATTTCGAGGTTAAGCTGTCCAGCGAGTGGCTACTTGAGGCGATAAAATCCATGCCCGAAGTGAAGAAACCGCTCAAGAACTTAAGTTTTACTTGGTTTAGTCACTGTACTGAATCTACTGCCAAGCCTAGTACCGGAGCTGAATGGAAAACGATTTTCTCTCATTTTGGTGCCAAACTTGAAACTGTGAGTCTAGGTTGCTGTGGGATGGCCGGTACTTATGGCCATGAGCTGGAGAACAAGGCACGTTCTAAGTCTCTGTATGATATGTCATGGGAACAGGCCATGAAGGCCGTGCCTCAGGAGCAAGTATTGGTATCGGGTTACTCTTGTCGTACTCAGGTGAAACGTTTCGGTGGTTTTAAGCCGAGACACCCGGTGCAGGCGTTATTGAGCTTAATTTAATCATTTTAGCTAATGATACCGATTAGTATTAGATAAAAAGGCTAGGTTATCCTGGCCTTTTTATTCGCCTGTTTACTACCCTTTCTATTGGTCTTTCCATGGGTCATATGGGGAGAGCAACACAAGGAGACTAGATGAGTAAAACATCAGATAATCGCGAGCCAGGCAGAGTCGACACTGCATTACAGCAGTTGAGGCAAGATAATGGCCTATGTACGGAAAAGGTGTTATTTAATATCGATAATCAGGGGCAATGGTTTTACCTAAACGAACCCTTGCCGACTAAGTTTGCTCGTCTGTTTAGTAGCATTCTTCAGCGAATAGATGCAGAGTATTTTTTAATCACTCCAGTTGAAAAACTTAAGGTCTCGGTGGAGTCAGTAGCGCTCATTATTGTGGATTATCGAGCACTAGAAAACGGCAGTTTTGAGCTGGTGACAGATCTAGATACCCGCTTCAATATCGAGAGCGTGAGTGGCTTTATCACTGAAGAGGACGGTGTCTTTATAGACTTACCTAATGGGCTAGGGGCCAAACTAGGCAGGGCCTGTTATTATCGATTCGTTGAAGAGTATCTTCTTGAGTGAAGTAGGTATAAAGTAAATCTAAGTTAACACTTTGATGTAGCTCTATTTTCATAATTAGTTTTGAGTATTGCTAGTTTCTTTTGATCTTAGTGGTAGTATTAAATTAGGTCATGTTTGATTGGAGGTGCTAGTTGAAACATTATGAAAGTCTTGGCTACTTGGTGTCTCACTTGAATATTGAATTGCAAAATGCACTCGATGAGCAGCTCAAAAGATACCAACTGGATATTAAGCTTTGGCCGGTTCTTTTTGCCCTGTGGCAAGAGGAGGGCATAACGCAAACTGAGTTATCTAAGCGTTGTGATGTCGCGAACTACACCATGACTCGATTATTAGACCAGCTTCAGACTCAAGGTTTGATACATCGTCATCAAGAAGCCGACAATCGTCGTGCTTTTCAGATCTATTTAACCAATAACGGTAAAGCCCTGGAACAAGATTTAATCTGTGAAGCTGAAAGGGTCAATGACAATTTTCTGGTAAACCTGTCTGAAGATGAGCAAGCGTCTTTTATCCTTATGCTTAATAAGATTAATCGCTTTCCCACCTCATAACTTACGCGCCCTTGGTTATTAATCGGCTCAGTTTCAAATATTAACGCCCACTTCAGTTCTCATTCTCTTTTTCATGCTCTGTCATTATTGGTTGAAAATGGTAGCAATGAACAACTAGAGTCTATTACCACAATTATGGGTGACAGTGGACATGGCTAAACTTATCAGCATTCAAGACTCAGCTAGCGTATCGCCGCTGTTTGTCCTGCTGCCTCTTATTGAATACGGTGATCAGTTTAATAGCAGCAAGAGTAAGCCTGACAATGTGGTGAATATGACTAGGTTTTGCAGCAACTTCCTACTCTTGATCAAGTTTTCTTTCCCCTGATGAATGCAAGTGATCAGGCTGTTACTCTTATAAATTCGACAGATCATCTCTTCAGATGTTGGGTCGATAAGTAGTTGGAAACGACAGGGTTTTCCATCGTTAAGCTGGATATTATGTTCACTGTTCTGGCCGAAATTGAGTTTCCTCGATACCCGTTGGCCATTGACAAACACTTGCTCCAAACCACACCAGTTACTGGCCTGAAGTACTATCACATCTTGGTTGAGATCATACCTGAAAGTCACCATAGCATTTTCCTATGCGAGTAAACGAGCCTCTAAGTTAAGCTGACTAATATGACATTTTCCAGTCGGTTCGATTAAAATTCTGTGTCTGGCTTGTATCTATTTGCCTGTGTTGAAAATTTATTTTTAGAAATAAAAAATGGGATAAAAAATTAATTTTATCCCATTAATATAGTGACAATATCTGTAGTAATTTTACCGATATTTTACTATTTTTTTGCCGCTTCGATGATCTTACGTGCCATCTCATCGGCAATAGACGCTGTGGTGCGATCTTGTTCGTCTGCAGCTTTAAAGATAGTCATCAAGGTGTTGTAGATCTCTTCGACTTTTTGAGTCGATGCACTGGCATCATAGTCTTTTTCGAAGGATACATTAATGATGCCGCCGGCATTGATCACATAATCCGGTGCATAGAGTATTTCCAGTTCTTTGAGCTTCTCGCCGTGACGTGCTTCGGCTAACTGATTGTTGGCACAACCGGCCACTATGCTGGCTTTAAGCAGTGGGATAGTCGTATCGTTGATTGTTGCGCCCAGGGCACAAGGGGCATAAATATCGACATCTTGATGATAGATGTCTTGTGGGGCAACGACGATGGCACCAAATTCAGCTGCTGCCTTATCAAGAGATGCCTGATGTATGTCTGTCACTATGAGTTCTGCGCCGTCATTATGAAGGTGACGACACAGGTAATAGCCAACATGACCCACACCCTGAACAGATATCTTGAGTCCTTTGAGTGAGTCGACGCCTAGTTTATGTTTTGCTGCGGCTTTTATGCCTAAATAAGTGCCCAGTGCGGTAAAGGGAGATGGATCGCCACTCTTTCCCTCGAGTCCTGCCATATAAGGTGTTTCTTCATGGGCGATCATGATGTCTTTGGTCGATACTCCGACATCCTCAGCCGAGTAATATTTACCACCCAGAGCGTCGATGCAACGACCAAAAGCGCGGAATAGGGCTTCACGGTCTTTAAGTTTAGGATCTGCGATGATGACAGACTTACCGCCACCCATAGTCAGTCCTGCGAGAGCATTCTTATAGGTCATGCCACGTGATAGGCGTAACACATCATTGAGTGCTTCGTCATCTGACTCATAATTCCACATCCTACAACCGCCAACAGCCGGTCCAAGATTGGTGTTATGAATAGCAACGATGGCTTTTAAGCCACTTTCCTTGTCTTGACAAAATACGACCTGTTCATGATCGTCGAAAGAGATATGATTAAATACAGCCACGTACTGTTCTCCACTTGGGGATGTAAACGCCAGCGCTCAAAGAGATGCTCTGACGGCTTGTTATATTTATTGCAGAACGATAGCATTTAGCGATACTCTCAATAAAGTAAAGATTTGGATTAATTGTGATCTATGTGGAATATTTCCTTTCCACTTTACGTCAACGTAAAGGCGCAGTTGTTTTAATGGCCAAATTTCATTAGCGAGCGAAGCGAAACCAATAAATTTACAATAATAAGATAGGAATTCAGTATGACGGAACAAGCAGTCGATCAAACTCAAGCGCTAACAGCAGAACAACAAGAGCAGCTAAGGCAGGAGTGGATCAGAGAACATTTTCAAAAGGCGAATAAATTTTTAGCCGAAAAAGGCATCATCCCTAGTAAGGTTATTGCCGATGAGAGCCGTTATCTAGCCCCTTATGTTGCAGTTTGGAAGATGGAGTCTAAGCAACCTAAGAAGCAGACGTTTTGGGTGATGTCAGGTGATCTACCCTCGGATTATGTGGATGTAAAAGTGGCGGCGACTGCCCGTGAGGCCCTGCGTCATTTCTCAATGATGTGGCAATTAAAAGCTGAAAACTTGATAAAAACAGGCGCCATAAAAGAACCGACCCAAGCAAAGTTTGCTCAACTTTTGGTCTCGAGAGCCGAAAGTTTGTATCAGATCCACAATGATGAAAAGCTCTGGGGCTAGCATCAAATTGGGGTAGATTATGCTTTGCTCTGAGGCACTCAATCTAGCAAGTGTCTGTTGTTTTAAACGCAGCACATAAAAATGGCATCTCATTGAGATGCCATTTTTGATTCTGCTAGGCTTGAAAAACTCGGTTTAGGTTCACCAAGCGAGCCTTAAATAAGCTTAAGCTAGATAGTAATAGCCCAAGTTAAGCATAGTCAGCACAAACCTTGTCATTTCTGCTGAGCCGGTTAACTCGAGTACTTTATCATTGGTCAGGTTCATCTGATTGGCGATATAGGTCAGCTTATCTTGGTCAATGTTTAATTGGAACTCTTCACCGTTGATAAATAAGCGTGATTGAGTATCGCCCTCGAGACAGATAACTTTTAAGCCACCAATCCTGACTAGCTGCGCACCTTCCGACAGGGCCGAGGTTAAATCTTCCGTCGAGTAATCTTGCTCTGGCTCGCATAAGTCCAGCTCGAAACGATTCTGACTCAGCAGTTGACCTAACATCTGCTGGTAATGCTTAGGCTGTGCTAACAAGTCCTTGAGCAGATCCAGTATTCCTGTTTGATGGTCTATGGACAGACTCGCCGGCATCTCGGGTTCATTTGCAGAGATAAAACGTTGTGAACCTGTATTGGTGTCCAGCAGGTGATCTGCCAGTCCACTCATTAGCTCTTGTTGACTAGGGGCTCTAAAGCCAATGGAGTAGCTTAGGGCCGTGGTGATTGTTTCTCCTCTATGTGGGTAACCAGGAGGAATATACAGCATGTCACCTTTTTCCAGTACCACATCGATAATAGGCTCGAAGTCGTCGATGAGTGCGGTATGGGTATCGCCACCACGGGGAGAGTAATTGCCTCTCGCACCCACTTTCCAGCGGCGTGTACCTTCTCCTTGAAGCAGGAAAACGTCATAGTTATCTATATGAGGTCCGACGCCGCCGCCAGGTGTAGCAAATGACACCATGAGATCGTCGAAACGCCAATCTGGGATGAATCTGAAGGCTTCGACTAAAGAGACTGAATCTGGGTGCCAGTGATTGACGGCTTGCACTAATAATTGCCAATTATCATCGCCAAATTGATCATATTCTTCTATGGGGCCCTGAATGATATCCCAACCATCTTCTTTGGTTATGATAACCCGAGAGGAGAGCTCTTCTTCGCAGGCGAGGCCTGCCAGCTCATCGGCGCTGATAGGGTCGACAAAGTCTGTGAAGGCATTCTTGATGACTAGTGGGCTCTTCTGCCAATGCTGCGTTAAGAAGTTTTGAGTATTGAGATTCAGTTTATACATAGATGCTTATTGATAAGGTCATAAAAAAGGCGGTAAGGATAAGCTTACCGCCTTCGATTTCAATTGTCTTTAGACTATTGAAGCGTTACTTTAGCTCGTCTACGAAGGCTTCTGCACGGCCAATGTAGTTGGCTGGCGTCATCTTCTTAAGTTCAATTTTCACTTCAGCTGGAAGCTCCAGACCTTCGATGAATACGGCTAACTGCTCACCATCGATACGCTTACCACGAGTCAGCTCTTTAAGCTTCTCATAGGGCTTCTCGATGCCGTAGCGGCGCATCACGGTTTGAACAGGCTCTGCCAATACTTCCCAGTTTTTGTCCAGCTCGGCTCTAAGCTGAGCTTCGTTAACTTCTAGCTTGCTGATCCCTTTCAGGGTCGACTGATAAGCGATCAAGGCATGTGCCATGCCTACGCCTAAGTTACGCAGCACGGTAGAGTCGGTAAGGTCACGTTGCCATCTCGATACTGGTAGCTTAGCGGCTAAGTGCTGCATCAAGGCGTTTGCTATGCCTAGGTTACCTTCCGAGTTTTCGAAATCGATAGGGTTAACCTTATGAGGCATGGTTGAAGAACCAATCTCACCGGCTATGGTTCTCTGCTTGAAGTGGCCCAGTGCAATATAGCCCCAGATATCACGATCGAAGTCGATGAGAATCGTGTTGAAACGGGCGATGGCATCAAACAGCTCGGCGATATAATCGTGAGGCTCAATCTGAGTGGTGTATGGATTCCAGTTTATGCCTAGGCTTGTGACGAAGCGCTCGGATAATGTATGCCAATTGACTTCAGGGTAAGCTGATATGTGAGCGTTGTAGTTACCCACAGCGCCATTGAGCTTGCCCATGATTTCGACCGCTTGGATCTGCTTAAGCTGACGCTCCAGACGAACCACAACGTTGGCCATCTCTTTACCTAAGGTAGAAGGAGAGGCTGGTTGACCATGGGTACGGGACATCAGTGGCACGGTTTTGTGCTCGACTGCGAGTCCCTTGATTGCATCGATAACCTTCTGACAATAAGGCGCCAGTACTTGCTCGCGAGCTTCGGTTAGCATCAGAGCATGAGCCAGGTTGTTAATGTCTTCCGAGGTACAGGCGAAGTGAACAAATTCACTGATAGCAGCCAGTTCGGCATTATCGGCAATCTGCTCCTTGATGAAGTATTCGACCGCTTTAACATCATGATTAGTGGTCGCTTCGATAGCCTTAACTCGCAGTGCATCTTCTTCACTGAAGTTATCTTTAATTTGATCCAGAAGGGCTAATGCCGCTTCGCTGAACGGTGGAACTTCAACTATTTCTGGACAGCTGGACAGCAGCTTTAGCCAGTTGATTTCGACTTGAACACGGTACTTGGTCAGGCCGAACTCGCTGAAAATCCCTCTTAATGAGGCGGTTTTACTACCATAACGACCGTCGACGGGAGAGATAGCAGTTAGTGCGGAAAGTTCCATTAGAAGCTCCTTAATGAACTTGACTTATTATAGGGTGAGGCTTTTTTTAGCTATTTCGACTATTGTTTTTCTGGCGAAGACAAGGTGTCTACGCTTGCCTCCTAATTGGCGCCATAATACAGCGCTGCGTATAGCAGAGAGTAATAGGGCTCGGATTTTTTCCTGTACCTGAGACTGTTTCAGATATTCAGGGTTACCCGCTATCTGAATCTTAGGACCTAAGGTACTGATAATATCGCTGTAGATGCCGGCAAAATTGGCGACTACCTGCTCATCTGTGATGGCGAAGTGGTGCAGTTGACGGTGCACCTGATTGATTCTTTCGGCCAAGATCCCCATGGCATTGCCTCGGGACAATTTGCGTTCCAGAGCCAAGATGCCGATAAGGTAACGTGTGACTTCCACATCTTTCTCTTTACCGTCGCCTAACTGATTGACTATCAGTTGATAGCCTTTCCTTAGGGCGATTTTATCTGCGTAGACATCTGATGTGGTCTCAGCTTCAGTCACTAAAACCGTGTTCAGGCTGGCCGCGAGACTATCAGTATCGGCGTTGCCGTGTCTGGCAATATGTTGCACTTGACCGATAGCCTGCAAGATCCCTGCGAAGGCCATGGTGCGTTCATTGAGTTGCTCGTTCACGGCTTATTCTCTGATTAATGAGTCGATGATGCCGCCGCCTAAGCAGAGCTCACCAGAATAGAAGACGGCTGACTGACCCGGAGTCACGGCTGCGACTGGTTCATCGAACAGCACTCTTATGGTGTCTTCGCCTTTATCATTGGTTTCAAGGAATAGAGTACAAGCCACATCTCGTTGGCGATAACGGGTCTTCACCGTGATTTTGGCTTCATCGACTGGACCTTTTCTGTCGACCCAGTGGAGCTGATCGGCATAGAAGCCTAGGGACATTAATCTTGGGTGAGTGCCACCTTGGCCGACAACTAAGACATTTCTGTCCATCTCTTTATCGACAACATACCAAGGATCGTCATTGCTGTTCTTCATTCCACCTATGCCCAGACCCTTGCGCTGGCCTAAGGTGTGGTACATGAGACCCTGATGCTTACCGATAACTTCACCTTCTGCAGTCTCTATATCGCCGGGCTGTGCAGGTAAGAAGGTACTTAAAAAGTCGGTGAACTTGCGTTCGCCGATAAAACAAATTCCGGTACTGTCTTTCTTATCATGGGTGATAAGTCCCATCTCTTTGGCTATTTCTCGAACTTCACTCTTTTCGAGTTCGCCAACGGGGAAGAGAGAGCGGGCAATCTGCTCATGACTGAGTGTGTAGAGAAAATAGCTTTGATCTTTATTGCCATCGATGCCACGTAACATCCGGCTTTGACCTGTTTCATCGCTACGGCGTACATAATGCCCCATGGCGATAAAATCGGCGTCGAGAATTTCATCGGCAAATTCAAGGAAAGCTTTGAACTTGATCTCTTTGTTGCAGATGATATCTGGATTGGGTGTTCGACCAGCCTTGTACTCGGCGAGGAAGTATTCGAACACATTGTCCCAATATTCCGAGGCGAAGTTGACCGTATGAAGCTTGATCCCAAGCTTGTCACATACAGCTTGGGCATCTTTTAGATCGTCTGCAGCGGCGCAATATTCATCGGTATCATCTTCTTCCCAATTTTTCATGAAAAGGCCTTCGACTTGATAACCTTGCTTAAGTAGCAAGTAAGCCGAGACGGATGAGTCGACACCGCCGGACATGCCGACAATGACTTTTTTATTGTTGAGTGCGGTGGGTTCGATTGCTGCCATAGATCCTAAAAACCGTTAATTTGAGTCTCTAGTAGCTTATTTGCTTTGAGAAGCGGCCTGCCATTAAGTGATATATCCTCAATTGACAGATTTCTAACAAGGAGCGAAAAAGCTACATTTTCGGGGCCGTATTCTATCACGCATTATTGTTCTGGGCTAACTTGAGATAGCTGTCATTGAGCATGTCCAGCGGATAGTGAGTTTTGTTTTGGAAATCATCTATACAAGAGAGCACTAACTTGCTTATAAAATGGCTTATTAGTGCCGACATTTCGGCATAGGCCGACCAATGTGGGTCCTGAATGATAGGATCTTGTGCCGTGTAGCTGGGAGCCTTGGATTACCACATGAAAGGTGGATCTTCAGAGGGTGAGGGAGGCATTAGCTGAAGATGATAAATGCCTGTTAGACCTTAAGGTATTATTTCGAGTCCAGTCTCTTCCCTGATAGCTCTGGCAGGCTAGGAGCAAACATTATCTTCGCTCCTATTGGCCTGCTGCTTGGTTATACCCTTGTTGACCAACTAAGCTCTGCGACAATTACCTCAAGGCCGTGAGGCTAACTTGTTAGAGTTAGTCTTTGGCTTTCATATCTAGAATCTGGTATTGACCGATATCGATATCGTCCAGACTCCATTGACCTATTTTATAGCGGATCAGTCTAAGAGTGGGAAAACCTATATGGGCTGTCATGCGTCTCACCTGACGATTACGGCCTTCACAGATCTGGATCTCAAGCCAGGTGGTTGGAATATTTTTACGTTCACGTATTGGGGGCTCTCGGTCCCAAATATTAGGCTCTGATAAGATGGATATCTTAGCAGGCAGCGTCATACCGTCTTTCAGTTTTACACCGTTACGCAATGTCTGTAGCGCAGCTTCGTTTGGGGCACCTTCCACTTGAACCCAATAGGTTTTAAAGGTCTTTTTCTTCGGCTCGGTGATTTTTGACTGCAATTTTCCGTCATTGGTCAGTAGCAGCAAGCCTTCGCTGTCCCTGTCTAGACGACCGGCGGCGTAGACATCTTTCACGGGAATGAAATCTTTTAGGGTCTTTCGTCCCTGTTCATCGGTAAATTGGCAGAGTACATCGAAGGGCTTGTTAAACAAAAGGATCACCGGATCTTTAGCCGCGGGCTTACGGCCTGTGGCTTTTCCAGATTTCCCCCCTGGGGCAGTGTACTTTTTATTCGAGGTAATTTTCTTTTTATCCCCCCAGCCTGAGGCTTTTTTTACCAAGGATTTTGTACTGTTTGTTTTTAACTGTTTTTGATGAGGAATAGTATGACTCACTCTGGCTATCTTCTGGCGTAGTATGGCTTGATGTGGACATTGTACTTGGCATTCGCCATTAGTGGAATTTGAAAATTGTCAGGAATGTTTTATGATGTTGACCATAAAAACGTGATCTATCTCATAATGTCGTACTTTTTTGAGAAGTTGAACTCAGGTGCGTAAGCATGAATACGGGCTTTAAAGTCTTATTATTGTAAGGGGTTACCCTATTTCTAGTTATTGGGTTTGATTCACTATCTTACTTGCAATAATTCAGTTACTCACGCTAAAGTGGGCAACATCAATAATGTATTTATAAAACCTGTATTTACATAGAAAAGAACAAAGCATTCAATAATTAAAAGTATCTTAAACTCTTATTTTACAATAATGTAGGACGGAAAATGACCGACAAATCATCAACAATTATTTATACTGAAACAGACGAAGCCCCCGCGTTAGCGACCCTGTCTCTGTTACCTATTATCAAGACGTTTACTCAAGCGGCTGGTATCAATGTTGAAACCCGTGACATCTCATTATCGGGTCGCATCATTTCACTATTTCCAGAACAACTGAGTGATTCACAAAAAATTGCCGATGCACTGGCTGAACTGGGTGAACTTGCGGGTAAGCCCGAAGCCAACATCATTAAGCTTCCCAATATCAGTGCCTCAGTGCCGCAGCTAAAAGCCTGTATTCTAGAGCTTCAACAGAAAGGCTATGATATTCCTTCATATCCCGATGAGCCGACTAATGCAGCAGAGGAAGATGTTAAAGCCCGTTACGATAAGATTAAAGGCAGCGCCGTCAACCCAGTACTACGTGAAGGTAACTCTGATCGTCGTGCGCCAGGCTCAGTTAAAAAATATGCTCAGAAGCATCCGCACTCTATGGGAGCTTGGTCTAAAGACTCTAAGACTCACGTAGCACATATGAATGAGGGTGACTTCTACGGCAGTGAAAAATCAGTCACTCTGACAGAGGCAACTCAAGTCAGTATCGTCCTTAAGACGAAAGAGGGTGGTGAGCAGGTACTTAAGACTGCACTTCCTTTGAAAGCGGGCGAAGTGATCGATGCTTCAGTGATGAGTAAACAGGCATTACTCGCGTTTTTCGAGCGTGAGACTCAAGATGCTAAAGCCCAAGGCGTGCTACTTTCTTTGCATTTGAAAGCTACCATGATGAAAGTATCGGATCCTATCCTCTTCGGTCATGCGGTTAAGGTCTACTACAAGGAATTGTTTGCTAAGCATTCAAGCCTATTTGAAGAGCTGGGTGTCGATGTGAACAATGGTCTGGGTGACGTATACGCCAAGATAAGCACATTACCAGCGGAGCAAAAAGCCGCGATAGAAGCCGACATAGCGGCCATCTATCTGACTCGCCCTGAACTGGCTATGGTGGATTCAGATAAGGGTATCACTAACTTGCATGTGCCTAGTGATGTGATCATAGATGCGTCTATGCCTGCTGCCATTCGCACCTCAGGTATGATGTGGGGACCTGATGGTCAGCCTCAAGATACTAAGGCTATGATCCCGGATCGTTGCTATGCCGGTGTATATCAGGAAACTATCCAATTCTGTAAAGAAAATGGTGCCTTCGATCCAACCACAATGGGCAGTGTGCCAAATGTGGGCTTGATGGCTCAGAAAGCCGAAGAGTATGGTAGCCACGATAAAACATTCGAAATTTCTGCATCAGGCAGCATGAATGTTATCGATGCTAACGGAAACACGCTTCTTTCCCATGATGTAGAAGCGGGTGATATCTGGAGAATGTGTCAGGTTAAAGACGCGCCTATTCAGGATTGGGTTAAATTAGCAGTCAAGCGTGCACGTTTATCGAATACACCGGCGGTATTCTGGTTAGATGAGCAACGTGCACACGATGCTGAAATCATTAAGAAAGTGAATCAGTATCTTAAAGATCACGACACCAAGGGTCTGGATATTCGTATCTTGTCTCCTATAGATGCCACACGTTTCACCCTGCAACGCACAAAAGATGGCTTAAATACTATTTCTGTCACGGGTAACGTTCTGCGTGATTACCTAACGGATCTGTTCCCCATTCTTGAGTTGGGTACCAGTGCTAAGATGCTCTCTATCGTTCCTTTGATGAATGGTGGTGGTCTGTTTGAGACTGGTGCGGGCGGAAGTGCGCCTAAGCATGTACAACAGGTTGAAAAGGAAGGCCACCTGCGTTGGGATTCATTAGGTGAGTTTCTGGCTTTGGCTGCATCCTTAGAGCATCTGAGTCAGACTACTGACAATGCTAAGGCGCAGGTATTGGCTGATACACTGGATGTGGCTATCGGACAGTTTCTCGATGAAAACAAGTCACCTTCTCGTCGAGTAGGCCAGTTAGATAACCGCGGCAGTCATTTCTATCTTGCCATGTATTGGGCTCAGGCTGTCGTTGCTCAGTCACAAGATGCTGAACTTAAGGCGCAGTTTGCTGAACTAGCGAGAGCCTTGGCTAGCAATGAAGACAAGATTGTTGCTGAGTTAAATTCGGCCCAAGGTGCTCCAGTCGATCTAGGAGGATACTATCGTTTAGATCCTGTTAAGGCTGCTGCCGAGATGCGTCCAAGCGCGACTCTAAATGCCTTGTTTACTGCTTAGGTAATAAAATAGCCGAAGTAGGTTATACCGCTTCGGCTTAGTTCTTACTTACCTTGGTTCGACACCGGCAATCGCTTTATGGTGTGATAATCAGGCAATAAAAAAGGCAGGGTACTCCCTGCCTTTTTTGATCTCGGCCACTAAATTAATTAATTGTTGATATTACTGACGCGTGCATACCTTTTGGACCCGCTTCTACTTCAAATTGAACTGGCTGGCCTGCTTTTAGAGTTCGATAGCCTTCCATTTCAATGGTAGAATAGTGTGCAAAAACATCTTCACCGCCAGCATCTGGGCAAATAAACCCGAATCCTTTGGCGTTGTTGAACCATTTAACAGTTCCATTTGCCATACTTCCACTTCCTTCTGTTGTTTACTTACCAGTAAGATAGTAAAACTAAATGTGCGGGCTGATTCACCGCTCGTTGAACAGAATGAAAGCAGTCTGGTTATAAGTCAAGCGTATTTTAACAAAAAATCAACAAATGAATTAAAACTTGTATCAATTAGTGCGTTAGATATGAGATGTTGACTTAAGGGGTCAATTTTCTTATATCGATTGGTACAAGCCATGACTAGAGGCTAATATTGAAATATGGGTAAAGTAGGGAATCTTGAACACGTAGAAGAGCGTGTTGAATCGGAATTAATGCCACCGTCTATGTACAAGGTTGTATTAAATAATGATGATTATACTCCGATGGATTTTGTGATTGAAATATTACAATTTTTTTTCAAGAAGAATGAACAGGAAGCCACAGATATCATGTTGGCTATTCATCATCAGGGCAAAGGGATTTGCGGTATTTTTCCATTTGGAATAGCAGAAACTAAGGTTGCTCAGGTAAATCAATTTGCCAGACAAAACGAACATCCGTTACTGTGTTCTTTAGAGAAAGCCTAAATTAGGTTTGTTATCTTGTATATTTAGGGGGTGCTTATGCTAAACAAAGATCTCGAAGTCACCTTAAACCTGGCGTTCCAGCAAGCCAGAGATGCGCGTCATGAGTACATGACCGTAGAACATTTATTGCTGGCCTTGATTGATAATCCAGCCGCTCAAGAGGCACTAGTCGCTTGCGGTTCGAATTTAGACAAGTTGAGAGAGGAGGTATCTGGCTTTATTCAACAAACCACGCCTATCATCGCCGATCCAGATGATGATAGAGAGACTCAACCTACATTAGGTTTCCAGAGAGTTCTCCAAAGGGCGGTGTTTCATGTCCAGTCTTCGGGCCGCAACGAAGTCACTGGCGCCAATGTACTTGTCGCTATTTTTAGTGAGCAGGAGTCTCAAGCGGTCTACCTATTACGCAATGCTGAAGTGACTCGTCTCGATGTGGTGAATTTTATTTCTCATGGCGTGTCTAAGAGCGAAGGCGACTCGGCCGCGAATCAAGAGCGAATCGAAGATCATAGTGAGCCCGAAGAGGAAAAAAGTAAGCTTTCTCAGTTTGCCGATAATCTCAATGAACGTGTAGAACAAGGGCATATCGATCCCCTTATTGGACGCAGTGAAGAGATTGAGCGTGCGATTCAGATCCTCTGTCGCCGAAGAAAGAACAATCCGCTACTGGTGGGTGAAGCCGGGGTGGGTAAGACGGCCATTGCCGAGGGACTTGCTTATCGTATCGTTAAGCATGAAGTACCGGAAGTGATGAGTGGTGTGACTGTTTACTCTTTGGATCTCGGCGCTTTGCTTGCCGGAACTAAGTACCGTGGTGACTTTGAGAAGCGCTTCAAGAGTCTGCTTAAAGAACTGGAAAATGATGATAAAGCGATCCTGTTTATCGATGAAATTCATACCATCATAGGAGCTGGCGCCGCATCGGGTGGTGTGATGGATGCATCTAACCTATTAAAGCCTTTATTGTCTGGGGGGCGGTTAAAATGCATGGGCTCGACCACGTTCCAGGAATATCAGAGTATTTTTGAGAAAGATCGTGCCTTAGCGCGACGTTTTCAAAAAATTGATGTGAATGAACCTTCTGTAGCCGAGACAACCAAAATATTACGCGGACTCAAGTCTAAGTATGAAGAGCATCATGGGGTGAGATACACCATGGCGGCCTTGAGTGTTGCGGCTAAATTGTCTGATAAACACATTAACGATCGTCATCTTCCCGATAAAGCCATCGATGTTATCGATGAAGCTGGTGCCCGAATGGCGATGCAGCCAGCGAGCAAGCGAAAGAAGACTATCGGTCAAAGTGAAATAGAAGCCATTATCGCTAAGATTGCCAGAATACCTGAGAAGTCCGTATCGGCCACTGACAAGGATATGCTGAAGAACCTAGAGCGTAACCTTAAGATGGTGGTATTTGGCCAAGATAAGGCGATTGAAAGCCTTAGCGCTGCGATTCGACTATCTCGAAGTGGGCTTAGTGGTGAAGGTAAGCCAGTTGGTAGCTTCTTGTTCGCCGGTCCCACAGGTGTAGGTAAAACCGAAGTGACCAGTCAATTAGCTAAATGCCTCGGGCTTAATCTGATTAGATTCGATATGTCCGAATATATGGAAAGCCATACTGTGTCTCGCCTAATCGGTGCACCTCCTGGCTATGTTGGCTATGATCAGGGCGGATTACTCACAGATGCTGTGATTAAAAACCCCCATTGTGTGGTGTTACTCGACGAGATTGAGAAGGCGCATCCCGATGTGTATAACTTGCTGCTGCAGGTGATGGATCACGGTACATTGACCGATAATAACGGTCGTAAAGCCGATTTCAGACATGTGACCTTGGTAATGACAACCAATGCGGGAGTACAGGAGACTGTGCGTAATTCCATTGGCTTTAAACAGCAAGATCATAGTTTAGATGCTCTGTCTGAGATTAATAAGATTTTCTCTCCAGAATTTAGAAACCGATTGGATGAGATTATCTGGTTCAATCATCTGGATATGACAGTGATCGCTAAGGTTGTCGATAAGTTCTTAGTGGAATTACAGGCTCAACTCGACGATAAATCCGTGACTCTGCATGTCAGTGATGAAGCGAGAACCCTATTGGCTGAGAAGGGCTATGACAAGTCTATGGGGGCAAGGCCTATGGCAAGGGTAGTGACTGAGGTTATTAAGCGACCGCTTGCGGATCAGATATTGTTCGGTGATCTAGAGAAAGGTGGTGAGGCACATGTCGACGTTGTTAATAACGAGATTGTGATCACAACCGATAGAGTAGAAAAAGCCTTGAGCTAATCTAATCGGGGGAATCACGCATAAAAAAAAGGCTGCTACTGCAGCCTTTTCTAATACGATTATTAACTAAAAACCGGTTTAGCCGGTTTTAAAAATGCTGTGATAAGCTAACTTAGCGTGAACGGAAGACAATGCGACCTTTGCTCAAATCGTAAGGGGTCAGCTGTACTGTCACTTTATCACCCGTCAAAATACGGATGTAGTTTTTACGCATTTTGCCTGAGATATGTGCAGTCACAACGTGACCGTTCTCTAGCTCTACACGAAACATTGTGTTCGGCAAGGTTTCAAGGATCGTACCTTGCATCTCAATGTTGTCTTCTTTCGCCATTAATCAGTTATCCTGTTAGCCTTCAAATATTAAAAACGGGCATATCATGCCGCAATTTAACCTAACTGTAAAGAACAGATCAACTTATCGGTGATAAATAATGCTCTCTTTGGCTATAGACACCGAAAACCAATAAATTATTACTCATCAGGTGTTTGCAGCCATCCCGATTCGGTTAATATTTGATAGGGAGTGTAGTCTTTCTTATAGTTCATCTTTCTTGATTCATCAATTTGATAGCCTAAATAAACGAAATCTTTTTTCATCAATTTAGCCAAACGACATTGAAGCAAAATAAGCAAAGATCCAAGAGAACGTTTATGTTCATCGGGATCAAAAAAGCTATAGATTGCGGATAAACTGTTAGGCAGAATGTCGGTGACAGCCACTCCGACCAGCTTGTCTTCGCTCCAGAGTTCAATAAATACTGGGTCTAACCAAGCTGAGCCAATGAAATGTTGATATTGCTCTTTAGAAGCTGGGTACATGGGGCCATCGCTGTGCCTTTGATTGATATAAGCTTCGTACAGGCCATAGTGATAATCGGCTTGTTTGTCGACTATTTTCCACACCAGATCTCGGTTGTTTTTCAGTGTTCTTTTTTGTCGTCTCGAAGGCGTGAAGCTAGCACTGGGTATACGTATAGGTAGGCAGGCGTTGCAATGGGGACATTGAGGTTTATAAATGGTGCCGCCACTGCGTCTAAAGCCCAGAGATAATAACTGTTCGAACAAGTTTATGTCGATACTCTCTTCCTGAAGCATCAGGAGTTGCTCCATTTGAGTGTCGAGGTAACTACAGGGAAAGGTTTTGGTTATCCCTACTGAAACTTGTTGTGATTTAGAGCTCAATATATACCTCTGTGGGTAGCCAAGTATTGGCAGAAACATCGCCATCTCGGAAACGCTTAAGTAAGTTGATAAAATCTTTTCTTTTTAATGCACTTGCTCCTAAAGAAACCAAATGAGGATTCATCACCTGTGCATCGATTAACTTGAAACCCTTACTCAATAGGTGCTGATGCAGCATTAACATGGCCGCTTTAGACGCATTGGTTTGGGTATGAAACATAGATTCACCACAAAAGACCTGTCCTATGGCTACACCGTATAAGCCTCCTATAAGCATGCCATTATCCCACACTTCTACTGAGTGGACCTTTCCTTGATTATGCAGTGCCAGGTAAGCCTGCTGAATTTCTGTGGTGATCCAGGTGCCATCTTGCGTCACTCTAGGCTGAGCACAACCTTGTATTACCTCTTCGAAAGCCCGGTTTATGCTATAGGTCCAGGTTTGTTTTTTAAGGTATTTAATTAAACTTCGACTGACTTTCATGGTTCCAGGGACAAATACAGCTCTTGGGTCCGGTGACCACCACAAGATAGGGTCATCAAGATTAAACCAAGGGAAAATGCCTTCATAATAAGCTTTGAGTAAGCGCTCCGGTTGCAGATCACCCCCTATGGCTAATAGCCCGTTGGGATCTGTCAGTGCCAGTTCAGGTTCTGGAAACTGTTCGAATTGATGATTTAAATAGGACAGTGAGTTCACAATTGAGTAAGATTATCTTTAATTAGGCCTTACTATAATTTAGCGGAAAAATGACTATGTTGAAACCTAGTTTTAATCACTTACTCACTTTATTGATGGCTTTGACGGTAACATTTTCATTGAATGTGGGGGCCGCCTATCAAAGAGATCAAGCCGTTCCCGTAGAGAAAGTCCTCTATGGTGATCTGGTTTCGGTGAGAAATATCACCGAGAAACAACTCATTGAAGATCAAAATCAAGGATGGAAAACCTTTGGTGGAGCCTTGATCGGCGGAGTTGTCGGTCATCAATTTGGCGGTGGCAGCGGGCAAGATGTCGCGACTGTATTAGGTGCCTTGATTGGCGCAGGAGTGGGCCACAGATATGGTGACAGCCCATATTATCATGAGCTTAAACTCGTGGAACTCATGATTAAGCTGGAAGATGGTCAGCAGGTGATGATCATACAAGATCTTGATTCTGGGATGATATTTAATGCCGGAGATGAGGTGAGGCTAGTGTATCTTCAAGGAAGCGTTAGGGTTGATATTGCCATGTGATTTACCCTATAGCCATAAAACAAAAAGGAGCCTCAGGCTCCTTTTTGTTTTTACAGTATAAAGTTTAGAAACCGCGAGGTAACTGACCTTTTCCTGCTAACTTCTCACGCCATAACTCTTTTGGTGTCTTACCACCTTTTGAGCTTGAACTTGTGATGGCTTTGGCCTTAGTTTTCTTAGCCGGTGCAGCCTTAGGCTTAGCCTTTTTTACATCGGGCTTGGCCTTGGTTTGAACCACTTCTGCAGAAGCTTTTCCGCCACTTTGCTCAGTAAGCATAGTCTCGAGATCGCTAAAGCGTAATGACTTACCGCCATCGATTTTGTACCAGCTTCCTTTCTGTTCAATCGTTACAGTCGAACCTTGCTTGACAGTGAGGGCAGACTCTAACGCGCTGATAACCTCTTCTTTGGTCAGTTTTGACATAGTAATAACCTATTTATTTTTTAATGTTAACTTGAAGGTTTGAACTAATTTTATAGGCTAAATGGGTTAGATGTCCAATTTTCACTGAAATTACCCGTATTTGCTGGTTTTTAAGGCTTGTTGACAGATAATGGATAATTAACTTGATTTTAAATGAGTTAATCAAAGGTTGTAAAAATGTCGGCGGGCTATTTTTTGAAGTGTAAGCGGGTTAAACCTGTGCCGGGATCGGCACATGAGTTACACTTAAACGGCATTTTTATAAGGGTGGTCCAATGACACGTAACGAGTTAGCTGAATATCTTTCGAGTTTTTTACAAGTGGGTAAGTTTAAAGATTATGCGCCTAATGGTCTGCAAGTTGAGGGACGAGAAGAGATAAAAAAAATCGTTACCGGCGTCACAGCCTGTCAGGCGTTGATCGATAAAGCCATCGCACTGAATGCCGATGCGCTGTTGGTGCACCACGGATTCTTCTGGAAGGGAGAGAGAGAGGTGATAACTGGCATGAAGCAGAGACGGATCAAGGCATTACTCACCCATAATATTAATCTTTTTGGTTACCACCTTCCGCTAGATGCGCACCCTATGCTAGGAAACAATGCTGAGCTGGGGCGAAAGTTAGATATATCAGCCGCCGAGTCTGTGGAAGGGATAGCTCAAGGGTTAATTTGGCAAGGACGTCTAGATACGCCTGTCTCTGCTGGCGATTTTGCTGCCAGTATCAGTGGTGTACTTAACAGAGAGGCACTGCATATTGGCGATTCAGCTGCCCAAATACAGAGTATTGCCTGGTGTACCGGCGGGGCTCAGGATTATATCGACGATGCGGCGAGCTTAGGTGTCGATGCATTTATTAGTGGTGAAGTGTCGGAGCGCACCTTTCATAGCGCCCTTGAGCTAGGTATACACTATTTTGCGGCGGGTCATCATGCCACAGAAAGGTATGGTATCCAGGCCCTTGGTGAACACCTTGCGCGGGAATTCGATATCGAACATGTGTATGTCGATATCGACAATCCTGTTTAGACTCCATAAGTTTAAACAGGCTAAACAGCTTCAGATTGGCTGTTTAGTCTGTGCTAAATACTATTCGGCGTGAACTCTGGTGTCTTTCTTCATGGCAATTTGAGCTTGTTGCTGAATGACGCTATGCCAGAAACTCGCGCCTAATTTTGCTATCACTCTCGACTCGCCATTGAGTAACATGGCCATGCCGATTTTAAGACGAGGAGAATAGGCGACTTCGGTGACATAACCTGCAACCCAACCTGCATGATATATTAATGTCTCTCCTTCGAAATCATACACCCGCCATCCTTTACCGTAATGCGCATCATGGATGTAAGCTTTCCATTCCCGGCGGCGCAGCTCTTTACTCGTGCGCACACCCGGAGTTTGAATATCCGCTAATAAACTTGGGGATAACACCTTAGGGCTATTGCCCAGGTTAGCGATTAACCATTTAGAAAGATCGCTAATACTCGCATTAACTCCAGCGGCGGGCTCGACTTGATAGTAGTTAGGTTTTACTTTGACCTTTCTGAAACCTAAACGTGTCTTGATATGGGGGCTGGCGCGGTTGTCTGTGGCCATAAAGCTTTCCATACCAATAGAGGCCGTGTCCATATGCAGAGGCTCAAAGATGCGTTTTTCCACCAAATTAGCGTAGCTGTCTCCAGTTTGCTGTTCGATCACAGGTTGGATAAAAGAAAATGCAATATTCTGGTAGCTATAACAGGTACCCGGTGAGCACATAAGACTGAGTTTTTCGAACTTAGGAATGATCTTCTCAAGTTTACCATTGGCATTGAGAATATTGTCATAACTGTTCGGCATCAGGCCAGTGCTTTGTCCTATGAGGTGGCCGAGTTTGACTTGCTCGCTGACCTTAGGATCGGCGAGGTGAAACTCAGGCATATATTTGCGTAGTGGCTCATTCCACTCAAATTTATGTTCATGGACCAGCATGGTCGCTAAGGTGCCCGCGAAGGTTTTTGATACCGAGGCGAGCCTAAATACTGTGTCTGTGTTGACATTGAGACTGCCGCCTTTTTGACGCTTGCCGTAGGCGCTCATCTTTAATATTTGATCATTGTCGACAATAACGAAAGCGCCACCTGGCACCTTGTTTTTCTTCAACAGAGCATGAAATTGCGAGTTAAAACTATCACCGATAGTCTGGTAGTCAGATTGGGCGAAACTTGTCGTAGAAAAGAATAAGCTGGCAAGGGGAAGAGTGAGTAAAGGTAAAGACCAGTTGGACATGATGAAAAAATCCCAAAAATAAAATCTGAAAAAATAGGCGAGATAATCGATTATGTTAGCAATAAATGCGACCAACAAAAAATGCACAAGTAACAAAAATGGATATTAATGAATATTTTGTATAAGAAGTATACTTTGTAAGACAAGTAAGACAAGTAAGACAAGTAAGACAAGTAAGACAAGTAAGACAAGTAAGACAAGTAAGACAAGTAAGACAAGTAAGACAAGTAAGACAAGTAAGACAAGTAAGACAAGTAAGACAATGAAATCAATATAAATCAGCTACTGAACTGAGAACATCTGTTGTCAGAGGGATGGTGTTATAAAAAGACCGCACAGATGAACTTGCGACAATGTTGACATGTGATTATTCTGGTCATTATTCCTTAAATAATGAGACCTAGATATGAAGTTGGCATTAGTTAGCGATCCTAATACTGAAAATGGTCTTGGCGGAATAAAATATTTGCTGGATGCAATTGGCTCAAGCCCTAAGCGAGTCGGTTATATAGCGTCACAGCCTGATCCTGCCAGAGACTACTACATATCGACTCAGCAAATGTACGCCAAGCTGGGCGATAGACTCGATTGTTATCTTGAGCTTGAAGAAGGCTTCAATGAAGCCAGCTTAAAACAATTGTTAACCTGTGATGCGATTCACTTATCCGGAGGTGATACCTATCGCTTCCTCAAGTGGCTTAAATTTCGTGATTTACTCCCTTTGCTTAATCAATATGTGACAAATGGTGGAGCACTAATTGGCGTCAGTGCCGGGGCCATGATCATGACGCCATCAATCGATACAGCGATTTTATGTGGCGATACAAATCAAGTTGGCTTAATGGAGCTGTCGAGCTTATCCCTGGTACCATTTCATTTCGTTCCCCATATAGCGCTAGTTGAAAAAACATCTGCAGTGGCAAGGGAATTAGCCGTCATTCCTGCTGACTTATCACAAGTGTATTTTTGTGGTGATAATGCCAGCGTGCTCATTATTGATGGAGAGCTAGTTGAAATTGGTGAGCCATTTCATTGGGAAATGAATTAGTTAAATCGGTTAATACTTGATTTTTGAATACTCAATACAGGGGGCATGAAAACCGCCAATCTGGCGGTTTTAAAATATAGACTCTATTGATGATAGAGCATGTTAGCTGTTAAGCACTGCGTTAAATCGCTCGAAACCCGCTTCAAGATCGGCAATTAAATCATCCGCATTTTCCAGACCTATGTGCAGTCGAATAAGAGGTTTACTGCTATCCCAGCTGGTGGCTGTTCTGAGCTTGTCGATACCGAAGACGCCTAAGATCAGACTCTCGAATCCGCCCCATGAGAAACCCATCTTAAAGTGATCCATGTTTTCTACAAAGGCGGTAACAGACTTGAGGTCCCCCTGTTTTAACACGAAAGAGAACAGGCCGTTGGAGCCAGTGAAATCTCGTTTAAAAAATTCATGACCGGGACAGGTCTCGAATGCTGGGTGTCTTAAGTGATCGACTTCCGGGCGAGTCGCTAGCCAGTTTGCCACTTTCAAGGCATTTTTTTCATGTTGTTGCATACGAACGCCTAGGGTTCTCAGTCCTCGGCTGGCGAGATAGACATCATCAGGAGAGGTGCACTGTCCCATGAGATAACTATTCTCCCTCAGCTGTTCCCAGTGCGTGTCGTTCGACGTCGCAGTGCCTAACATCACATCTGAGTGGCCAACAATATATTTAGTCGCCGCTTGAATGGATATATCTACGCCCATCTCGAAAGGGCGAGAATTTATCGGTGAGGCCCAAGTATTATCTAGCATGACAACCAAGTCATGCTGATGCGCTATTGCGCTTAGAGTCGGCACATCTTGAATTTCCATGGTGACGGAACCTGGTGACTCTAAAAACAAGACTTTGGTGTTAGGTCTGATTAGTTCCGCGATACCTTCGCCAATCATGGGATCATAATAAGTGGTTTCTATGCCAAAACCTGCCAGTAGCTTGTTGCACAGATCTCGGGTCGGTTCATAGACATTGTCGACCATCAACAGGTGGTCGCCAGATTTTAAAAATGATAACAAAGCACCGCTAATGGCCGCTGAGCCAGAAGGGTAGAGTGCCGTACCGCTGCCACCTTCCAGCTCGGCAATCGCCGCCTGAAAAGCAAAGTGGGTAGGGCCACCACGTCTGCCATAAAACATTGCGCCATTAGCCCGGTTTTTGGTGGCAAAACGCATCTCTTCCATAGTATCGAAGATCATGGTCGATGCTCTAAATACAGGCGGATTGATCACACCCTGAGTCCATTTCTTGTCACGTCCAACGCTGATGATCTTGGTTTCTTTTTTCATAGGGCATACTTCCAGATACGAGCAGGAGAAATAATAGGTTTTAGCCATCTTAACATCTAAATGGCTAAAAGGAAGGGTGGGTTCCATTTAGGAATATCTGCTTGGTGACATGTCTAAAGTTATGACCAAAATTCAGTTATCTATGGTGAATTCTATGATTTTATATAAGGCAATGAAACCAAGATCTCTACGCCTGAACTGACTAATTCTGCGCCAGATTTACTGTTTGTGGCAGGCGTCTGTAGATCTCTTGCCTTGATGGAACCTTGGTGGAAATCAGTGATAAGCCTAGCGATATAGAGTCCTAAACCTAAATGAGGCTTATCTTGGGCCTTCTGTCGGCGTACTGAGACCATAGATTCGAATATTTGCTCTGCCATTTTCTCAGGTAATAGAGGACCGAAGTTCGAAATGGTCAGTTCTGCGTGCCTGTGCTTGGCCGTTAAGGTGACTGTGATGGGGGTATTGTCGGTACTGAATTCTAACGCGTTGGCAATCAGCTTATCCATAAGCTGAGCGATATACTCGGGCACACCACTCATGGTTAAGGGGTCTTGTGTGACACAGACTTGAAACTCCTGGTCGGGATAGGTGAGCTGATAACCTTGCATACAACCCGAAATAACCTTGGACAGAGGAAATATGTCTACTTCCGCTTGAGATAAACTCTCTTCCAGACGTGTGGCTTCGCTCATATTATTGAGGATCATATTGAGTCTGCTAACGCCTTCTTCCGCCCGGTCCACATATTTTCGGGTGTCAGGATCTAATTGTTGCAGGCTCAGATGCTCAAGTGAAGAGCGCACTACGGCCACTGGGGTTCTCAATTCATGAGATAAGCGTGCAGACATATTCTCCAGATAATGTGTGTATTGGCCCAGACGGCCGACAATGTTGGCGAAACTTCTAGAGAGATCGCCAATTTCATCTCTGACTTCAGAGCCTTGAATGATTTTTCTAATCCTACCTTGGCTGTCGATGGCTTCTTCGGTTTCATCCCTGAGTTTTCTTATCCTGCTGGATATACTGGAAGCGAAAAAGAACAGGGCTAAGGTGCCCATGCTCATGATAGTCAAGATGACGTTAAATAATTTCTCCAGCGCCTTGTTACGCAGGGTTCGGATGCCATGAGTGGTTTCTTCGGCGATGACTACACCCATGACCTTATCGTCAATCCAGATAGGGCTGGCCGCTGCCAATATGACGGCTTTATTGTCCGGGGTGAGGCGCCAGGTGGAACCTTGTTTGCCGGCTAGTGCATTTTTTATGTGGCTACCTTCGAGCACTGTTGAGTCCTGCAGGGAGTCGATAAAATCTTTAGGTGGTGTGGTTAAAATTTTATAATAGAAACGATGCAGGTAGTCCCGCTTAAAATGTCCCCAGAACGAATCATCGGTTTTTTCTTGGACTGTTTGGGTCCAGACACTTCTACTTGTTCGAATGTCACCGGACTTGGCTAATACTCGTCCATGTTTATCGACCACCCAAATACGCGAACTGTTATGGCTCATCCCCTTGATGATGCTTTCTATTTCTGGAGAAGGAACCAGCACAGTCCCTAAATTTTTAACATCATCGATAGCGGACGTACCGACAATGGCGTCCAGAATGCGCGTCTTGTTATCATTGACATCATAGATAGCGAAACCCAGTTTGCTACCAACCATATCCAAGGGCATGCGTATCTCGATGTTGTAACCGACCTTGGTTTTGACCCACTTTCCCTGAATTTTAAGCTCAGGAGTCACAGGCATCGTTTTTTTAGGGTCTTGGGGCAGCTTATATGAACTCACCCAACCCTCTCTTTGGGTGGCGATGATATAGCGTTTGAATTCGCCATCGGGGGCCAATGTGGCTATGGTGAGGTGGTCGTTGACATCGATCTTGAGACTGTTAGTGCCACGATAGATCACACTTGGATCTGTCACTTCGAAGAAGGCGTAGAGGAAACCTGCATATTTCCCCACCATATGATTGAAACTAATGGTTAATGGGGCGTCGGCTGAACGTTTAAAGATCTGATGGTTTTCGCCATAACTGATGCTTCTGTGGCGGTAAGAGGCCCAGTCGTTCAGCTTACCATCGAGTTGAATGGCTCCGGCTAAAGGATATGCATACAGATCGCGTCCCTGTTCTACCTGAGTAAGAAAACTGGCTTGCAAGTCAAAAAGGCTAGGGCGTTCATGTAGCGCAGTAGCCAGTGCCTGTGTGGTGCCTTCGAGTGTTTTCTCTTGACCGTATCTTAGGTATTTTTCCATCTCCCACACATATTGATAGCATAACCAGGGAAGGCAAAGGAGAAACAAAGATAAAATAGCGACTTTGGATCTTAGGCCTATGGGTGGATTAAATTTAGATAGCTTGTGTTTCAGGCTCAAAAAAAGGTCGGTCAGCCTGTTAGCTATTTTATAGAAGCTGCTCGGGGTTATCTTAGTCAGTTTTTCGGTTAACCAGGCCCAATATCTAGCTATGCCATTTTTAGTCTCGCTAACGATGAGGAAAGCATACATAGAGGCTTTAGCTCTTATGTCCAGAAGGCGATATAACACAAGCGATACTCTTTATTTAAACATTATCAGCGGCTTGAATATTCAGCCGAGTTTACCCCTGTGGGTCCCATCGATATCCCATACCATAAACTGTATCTATGCAGTCGAAATCTGAGTCGAGAGCTAGGAATTTCTTACGGATCCGTTTCACATGGGAGGTGATGGTGCTGTCATCGACGAAAATCTTCGCTTCCTGCATCAATTCTTGTCGGTTTCTCACATGACCCGGGCGTTTCGCCAGTGCATGCACCATCCAGAATTCCGTCACTGTGAGTTCGATATGCGTCTTGTTCCAATACACTTGCATGCGGTTGATGTCGATAACCAGTTTATCTCTTTCTAGTAGGTTTTCATCGGACAGCTCTTTACCTTGCAGCTCTGCACGGCGAAATAGGGCTGCTAGTCTGGCAATTAGGTGTGGGAAGCTGACATCTTTACTCAGGTAATCATCGGCGCCCAACCTGAGTCCGCAGACGGTATCAAAATCACTGTCTCTGGCGGTTAAAAAGATAATGGGCAGATTACTCGACATGGCCCTGAGGGACTGACAAAGGGTAAATCCACCGTCAATTTCATCCTCGAGTCCGATATCTATGATTGCCAGATCCGGGAGACGAGTCATAAAAGCCTGCATAGCCGTAGGACGATTAGCATAGGCTTGGACACTGTAGCCTTGCTGTTGCAGTACTTCTTTATAGTTTTCGCGAATGGCGACTTCATCTTCAACGATGGCGATGCGTTTCATGACTCTCAACCTTTAAAATCAATTATCGTAACTGAGTTAATCGATAATCGTTCGGCAACTTACTCTAGTGCCGGTGAACCCTGTGGAGTGTGACTATACAGTAAAACAACAAGGTAAAAAGCCCACTTAAGCGATTGCCTTTTTGTTGCCACAATTGATACCCGCATTGCCATTTTTTATCCCCGTCAAAGTCATCTCTATGGGTTTTAATCTTCATATTGAATTGAAGCGCAGTTAACTCCTCGCTCAGTGAACACCTAAATAAGGTTAATGACAGTAGGGATGAATAAAATGAACAAGCAACTGATAGCCGCATTAGTGATGAGCTCATTAACAGTGTCGAATATGGGCTATGCATCAGAGATTGAAAATCCCAGAGAGCACCAAGAAGAGTTGATCGGCGTGGGCTCTGGAATATTTCTTGGCGCCGTAGTGGGCGGCCCCATTGGCGCTATCATAGGGGCGTTTACCGGAGGGATTATCGGTAAGTTGGTTGGAGATGATACTGAGATGGAATCTCAACAGCTAAAGTTAACCGAGCAAGCATCCACCATTAACCTGCTTAATGAAGATAATCAGTCACTGGCGATCATCTCTAATCAGTATGAGTCGCTGCAAGATGAACTGACCGAACTCAGATTGGCTAGGCAGCAGAAATTGACCGAATTAGAGCTGGGCTTAAATATTCAATTTAAGACAGGTTCCTCTCAGTTAGAGACACATTTTCAGCCGCAATTGGATGAACTCGCGAGTGTACTGCGGATATCTAATGACCTTAGATTAGATCTCATGGGATATGCCGATCGACGGGGAGAGTCGACTTACAATCAGGCTCTGTCAGAGCAGAGAGTTGCCGAGGTAAAGAGCTATCTACTCACTAAGGGAGTGGATGAGAAAAAGTTAGCTGCGAGTGCCTATGGTGCTAGTGCTCCGCTAACTGCTGAGCAGAGCTTTGAGAATGACTTCTTCGATCGCAGGGTCACGATTAGATTTGTGTCACAAGATACGACCCTTGCTGCCAATCATTAATCGGTTTTCATTAAAAAGGAATATAAAGATGAGAACAGGTTCGGGTCTAGATAATGTAAGTGTCCAAGCCCCTCTGATGAGGAGAGTTCACTTTGCCATATCCGGGATAGCCATAGTGCTGGCATCTTGGATAAATGTGGCACAAGCCTTAGATGCTGTTGAGATAACTCATGGGAGTTTTGTTTATCATAGCCAAGAAGAAAATAAGCCTCAGGTGGCACAGCCGCTTAACACAGATGTACAGATGAAGGTTTCTGGCTGGATTAATCGGGTCACAGTCACCCAGACATTCAGGAATGAGAGTGATTATTGGCTCAATGGCAGCTATTTATTTCCCTTGCCTAATGAGGCTGCCGTGGATCATATGCGCCTGATTGTTGGGAAAAAGATAATAGAGGGTCAAGTTAGAGAGAGAGAAGAGGCAAGGAAGCAGTTTCAACTGGCTAAGTCTAGAGGTCAAAAAACCAGCCTAGTAGAGCAATCTAAGCCTAATATCTTCACCACATCTGTTGCTAACTTAGGCCCAGGTGAAACCTTAGTGGTACAGATAAGCTATCAAGAGCTGGTGAAATATGACAAAGGTGAGTTTAGCCTCAGATTTCCTATGTTCGTTAAGCCTAGGTACGAGCCAAAAAATCTAGAGGGGAAGGATGATTCCTATCCCTCTACAGAGACAATATTGGCACAATTTGTTGATTTAAGTTACGGCTATGGAGAGCACAGAGCCCCAGGCTCTAAAGTGAACATAGAGATCGATCTTGATGCTGGCGTAGCGCTCAGTGAGATAACCAGTGTTTACCATGATATTGATAAGCACTTAGTTACCCATAACCGATATGATCTCAAGTTAGTCAGTGATACGCCAGCCAATAGAGATTTTGTTCTCAGATGGACACCGGTTTCCGGCAGTGAGCCCGTTGCGGCTATCTATACCCAGCAAGGCCAAACTCATAAGGAAGCAGACAATTCAAAAGAGGCCAGCGACTATGCACTACTCATGTTGATCCCACCTGAGATCGGGGCGAGCAGCGTAATAGCCAGAGACTTGATACTCGTTATCGACACCTCGGGTTCCATGTCTGGAGAGGCGATAGTACAAGCTAAGAAGGCCATGGGCTATGCATTAGCCGGATTAGGGGCGCGTGACAGCTTCAATGTGATAGCGTTTAATTCAGATGTACACGCCTTATCTGCACAGTCTCTTGCTGCCACGGCAAAAAATATCGGTAGGGCCAATCAGTTTATACGCACCTTAAAGGCCGATGGTGGCACAGAGATGGGCCCTGCACTGACTCGTGCGCTCGATAATGGCAATCACTCGACTTCTCACCAAGATGAAGAAGATTTTGATTCAGACGGTGTTCGTTTGAAGCAAGTATTGTTTATGACAGATGGGGCTGTGGCGAATGAGCGAAGTTTGTTCAATCTTATTGAGGATAAAATAGGTCATTCTAGACTGTTCACCATAGGTATTGGCGCGGCGCCTAACTCTCATTTTATGGAGAGAGCGGCTGAGTTTGGTAAGGGAACTTTCACTTACATTGGCAAGCTAGGTGAGGTGCAGCAGAAAATAGAATCCTTACTGTATAAGATTGAGCATCCTCAAGTCACAGATATTGAGCTGCACTATGGCGATGGGACGATTCCCGATCATTGGCCGATCAGTATCCCAGATCTGTATGCTAATGAACCTCTGTTAGTTGCGATAAAAATGCGCCCCAAGATATACCAGGCTTCGGCCTCTGAGTTAATCGTATCGGGCATGATAGGCGATCAAGATTGGCATAGCAGCTTGCCCCTTAATGAGCGTAAATCTGCTGCCGGTTTAGATCTTGTTTGGGCCAGAAAGCAGATAGCCGCATTGGAAATGAGTAAAGATGGGGTTAATCAGGCTAGAGTAAAAAAGCAGGTGACGGCGTTAGGACTCAAATACCATTTGGTGAGTCAGCATACCAGCTTAGTAGCGGTTGAGACCAATTCTGCCGTGGTGTCAAATTATGCAAGTATGGTGCAAACTACGCCATTTGGCTGGCAAGCCCCAGTGGGCTACTTGCCTCAGACCGGTGGTGAGAGCCGCTTGTTGATCATGATGGGCATGATTTTACTGGGCTTAGGTTTAGCTTATCTGGCAAGCTTTGGTCTTGATAAGGGAGCAGGCCTTAGACAGGGTATTAGTTTACTTATACAGAATAGGTTGAAAAAGGCGTCAATTCAGACAAGAGGCGACTATGGCGACTATGTACATGTGCCAACCAAAGATCTGGAGTCATGAGACGCTCGAGGGGCTGGCGTATAGGCCTCTGCAGCACTGTCATATTGACCGGAGTGTTACTCTTGGCACAAGGCTCATATATGCAGGCTAAGGCCTATTTCGCACAATATCTCATTGAGCAAGCTTGGCGACAAACCTTAGAGGATAAACAACCCCATAAACCTTGGAGTTGGGCCGATACCTATCCTGTGGCAAAAATGACCTTGATGACAGCAGATGATCTAGCGCTGGTAGACAGCACATTCTATGTATTGTCTGGTGCATCGGGGAGGAATTTAGCCTTCGGGCCAACTATGGTACAGGGTGGAGGCTTGCTGACCCAAGGGGGAAACAGGATCATAGCGGGTCATAATGATACGCACTTTTCTGTGCTCAATGGGATTAAACCAGGACGGGTGATAATATTTCAAGACGCAAATAAACAAAAAAGACAGTACCGAGTATCTTCAACCCAAATAGTACACGAAACTGACAATAGTGCACTTATGCCAAGCTATTATGATCAACTGACCCTGATAACTTGTTATCCATTTAATGCGCTACAAACAGGCAGCTCATATCGACTCATAGTGAGGGCGCTGCCTGTATAGCGGCTATCTTTTAGCTGGGGATCGGCATGACCCTGTTTCGGCCTAGGCGTTTTGCCTCGTAGAGAAGTTTGTCCGCTTGCTCTATAAGCTCGGCGCCCTCGAGGTTTTTATTCCATTGTGCGACGCCGAATGATGCGGTGATCTTATTGATACGAACATCTTTCCTTCTGTCTTTTAGGGTTATTTTTTCCAGCCCACGGCGCATGGCTTCGGCCAAATGTCGGGAAGAACCAAGTTGGCTCTTAGGTATGATGACAGCAAATTCTTCGCCGCCATATCGATAGAGTTTAGCGCCGTCTCTACAGGATGCCTGTAGTCGCTTAGCGACCACTTTAAGTACTTGATCGCCTAGCTGATGACCATAGTTATCATTAAATTCTTTGAAATGGTCGATATCCGCGAGTATGAGGCATAAACCGTCAGGTGATTGGCTCAGGGAGCCTCTAAGATCATTATCGAATGCGCGGCGATTGAATATACCTGTGAGGGCATCGTATAGCATGATTTGTTCAGATTTTTCTAATTGCTGCTTTAAAGCATTGATCTCTTGTTGGGCTTTACTCAGTTGACCGGTGAAATACTGTGTGCTGGAACGTATGTCGTCGGACTCCTTGACTAAGCTTCTGACGATACCGAGTACCTTCTCTAAGCTGACGCCTTCCTCTTCGATTCGATTTAATTTATCGAAATTACTGTCGATACGGCGCTGAAATTGTGTGGCATCAACATTGGTATCTTTGAGAGAGTGAGAGAGCTCAGTGACCATGGCTTCTAGATTCTGTCGCATGTCGAGGACATCGACCTCGATAGGATCTGACACGTATTCTCGATATAGCATCTCAGCATTCACGGGCGGGCAGGTATGATGTTGCTCAATAACCGTGTCGAGTCGTTTGTTTAATTCCGGACTTTGTTCTGAGACATAGGTATACCAGAGCGCATAATTGGTTGGCGTGGTAGGAATTTGGTGCTTTAACATTAAAGGAACGGCTTTTTTTAAGTTTCTGGCCGCCAGCTTTATGATTTCTTTAGACATAAACCTTCCTGAATTAATACCAATCTAACTAGGTATAAGCACTAATTTTAGTCGGTAAATGAGAGCTTAGTGAATGAGGGTAATTAAACAGCTGCCAGAAGGGGAAATATTATCCTTCCGGCGCCGATTAATCAGTGATTACTTTTGGCTGACTTGGACTGGTGCCCATGTTAGCCATTTAGATTCGAGTTTTTGATGTAAGGTAAAGCTAGCACCAGATCCCAGTCGATTACTCGTTCTGGTTTGCTGCTGAGTTACCACCCCAATACCACCCGCAAGTATGGTTTCTAATGATCCAGTTTCAATCTTAGCCCCTGAAAAAAGCCCTACATCGACTTTTACGCCTGAAAGATCCCAGAATTTACTCGTTTGGTTGACCAGGTGGCGATATTTGCCATCGACATGGGCGAACATCTGAACTGAATTGCCGGTGTCAGCTAACTGATAAGCATGGATTGCACCAATTTTAATGCCCCTAAAAATAATCGGGGTTCCGGCTTTAATTGATCCTAGGTTGCTGTCTTCGAGAGTGAATTGTAACCAATCTCTTTTGGCTTGAACCACTGGAGTCACTTCACCGATAAATTGAGTACGCTTCAGAGAACTTACACCAGGTTTTACTCCAATATAGGGGCCAGATAATAAGGTTTCTGGCGCCTGAATCCCTGCGAGGGATATTTGTGCATCAACCAGGAAATACTCGGCATCCTCTTGAGTAAAGTGTTGGGCGTAATCTCCATATAGATAGGCATCGACGCTGACACTGACCAGATCTTTATTCAAGGTGACGCGCTCGACTGCACCCACCTTATGGCCCAAGTAACGTATGGGCGCCTTGGCTGCTAACTTGACGTCGGCTGGGAAGGTGAGGCTAATGGGTTTTGCCTGAGCCAGTGCCAGAGATTTAGATTCATATAGATAAGTTTGTGAGCCTATATCATCATCGTCGAGCAAGCCCAGTGTGATACTACCTTTTAATGCTCCCTGAATGGGGGCGACATCTATTTCTATGCCTGAAAGGGCTGCATTGACTGTGATAGCACTGTTGCGCCAAAAAACACTATTGGTTTTGACCAAAGGTTTGAATTGGTCTCGAATGCTGATGCTAATATCGAAGTTCTCATTAGCAGAGCTCCAGTTAACCTTGTTGACCTGGCCAATTTGCATTTTTTGATAGTAAACAGGTGATCCAGGTGAAAGGCCTGCACCATCGGGGCTGGTCAGGGACAGTGTAAATTGTGTTAGTTTGTCAAAATAATCATCGGCTGCATTCGTTGAGAGGAACAAAGCCAGTTGTGCATGATTTCTTGCCACTGTCTTACTTGGGCCCTGGATCAGACTAATAGCGCCCTTGGTTAAGGTGGATAGATCTCGAGTTTTTACTGAGATACCCTCTAGGGATGCTTGGATTGACAGGGCCGATTCGGGGATGAAATAACTGTCGGTATTGACCAAGTCAGTAAATTCAGGCCAGATTTCGATCTGGTATTCTACGCCGGTTAACGCCTGGTTAAGGCTGACAGAGTTGACCTTACCTATGGCCAATTGCTTATAGCGAACTTCTGCTCCGACGCCTACACCTGGGTTATTATCGGCGATTAAGCTTAAAAGTAATTTAGACTGAGTGTCTTGATCCGGTGCAATATTCAAGAGAGTGTATTGCTGCTTCGGCTCACCGCTTCCTGGTGAAAAATTAATGACACTGCCTGTGAGTAAGCGTCCCGCATGCTTGATACCTGATAAGGAAATATCGGCGCCCTCAAGCCAGAAATGAGATGTCCCTGAGAGCAACTGGGCATAGTCTTTATCAATTTTCGCAGTGAACTGAACACCGGTATCGGTTAGATGTGTATCTGTTATACGACCAATATTGATGCCTCTGAAAACGATGGGGGTGCCGGTAGATGCAGCGTCCGATTGACTGGCCGTCAATGAAAACTCTATGCCACCTTGGGTCAATGCTTGACTGTCGTAGACACGATAACTGTGCCCATTTTCGGCTATTTGAGATTCATCGGAAGAGCTAAAGCTTAGACCACCGGCAAGAATGGATGACAAACTTTCGGATTTTATCTCTATGCCAGAGAGCGAGGCGTTGATATGGAGGCCGGAGACATTCCAGAATTGAGAATCGGTTTTTACCAAGTGGGCATATTGTTTGTTAATAAATGCGCTCAGTAAAATTTGCCTCGATCCTTTAAGATGATAACTGATGATTTTTCCAACGGGAATTTGTCGGTAAAAAATCTGTGAACCAACATCCAGAGAACCTAGAGTCTCGGCGGTTAATTCAATGACTAAACCGTCGCTTCCAGGCATTATCGCCGGGGCATTTGTTTCGGCTTCGAAAAAGGAATGTGACTGACCACCACCGGGTTGAATCGCGATATAATTTCCCGAGAAGAGCGCATCTAACCCTTCAACCCCAGTGATTGAGGCCTTAGGCGTGACTAACCAGAATTTGGTTTGCTCATTTAAAAAGGGATCGGCTCGGTAATCCATCTTGAGATCGACATTTACGCCTTGTAGGTCGTCATCGATACTTATATCGACCACCTTACCTACGGTAAGTCCTTGATAGCGTACTAAGGTTTTACCAACATCAATTCCAGTCGCGCTGGGGAAGTGGATTCGCACTTCGATACCGGCTTCTCTTATACTTTTAATCCCTAACCAAGACCCTAGGGCAATAGCCACTAAAGGTAAAAGCCAGATAGGTGAAAAAAGCTTCTTTTTAACTACTTTCGGTGTTTCAATTTGCGTCATCTTTCGATTCCAATCGATCCCAGAGTAAACGAGTATCAAGTACTTTAGCTGCGACTTGTGTCAGTAAAATCACTAAAGCAAATGCGGTTGCGGCAGGTCCAGGCCTTGCATCTAGCAACTGCCCCATATTGACCAGCGCTGCGGTAATAGATATGACAAATAGGTCGAGCATCGACCAGCGACCTATCCATTCAATAACATGAAATCCAACCATCAATCTTTTCTTGGAGATGGGTAGGCGAAAACTGATGGCAAGCAGATAAATAGTCAGCCCACATATTTTTAGGATCGGCACTAAGATACTAGCGGTAAATAATATTACCGCTATAGGTAAGATGTCCAGATCGATGAGGTGAGTAATGCCAGTAAAAATTGTATCGTGGCGTGTATGCCCTTGGCTGGTAAAAATGGTGATGGGGTAGATATTTGCCGGGATCAGTAAAATTGCGGCAGTAATAAGTAAAGCCCAGCTTTTCTGTAAACTCGAATAATCACGCAGGGCGAGTATCGAGCCACAGCGTGAACAATGATTTTCCGCGTGAGGCATCAACTGTTTGCATGAAGGACAGAGTGTCAGACCGACATCTTTACCTTGGGTTCTGTGTGCCTGCTCCGAGGGACTAGTCATTTAATAGACTCCACATATGTTCCAGATGATATTCACGCTGTAAAAATAGGGTCACCAGAAATAACATTGCGAAACAGAAAGTGCCCATCTCCAGATGGATATCTGTGTAGTCTCTGAGTTGGAAGACAGATATAAAAATACTGATCATATAAATTTCTAACATGGTGAGCTGTGAGAGCAGACCATGATATTTCAATAGGCGCTTCAATATATCCCGAAAAAAAGGCACTTCCAATCGGTATTTGATGATTAAAATTTGTGAGAGGACAGATAAAAGCAATAAACCCGGTGCTATGACTGCCGAGGTGAGTACGGCAATGGCGACGACCCAATAACCTTGATTGGCAACAGCCATGGCACCTTCGAAGATGGTTGTTGTCCTGATGCTACCAAGGAAATGTAACTCAATAACGGGGAGTAAATTTGCCGGAACGAAAAAAATGAGCGCTGTTAGACACAGGGCTAACATGCCGTTTAGGGAACAATAAGGTGCATCATAAATGGCAGTATGACATCGAGGGCATAAGGCGCGAACCGACGAAGGCAAGGCTCGTTTCCTTATCACAAGATCACAGGAACGACACAGGGTCACACTGGTATCTGCACACTTCTCTTCCGTAAGTAATTTCAATCTTTCTAACACACCCTAATCGTTAATATTTGATTCGACGATACTCGTTAATTCATCCGAACGTCACGGCATTGAGTCATGCTCAATTGTGAATACCTTGAGGATATTATTATATAATTTGACAAATAATATCAGGTTTTCTGGAATACTTGCATAAGAAGTTATATTTATGAGACCCTACAACTGTATATAAAAACAGTGAGAGGGACGTTATGGCGGTTGTTACTAAATATGTAGTGGTCAGAGAGGGGATCGAGAAAATGACATTCACATCTAAGAAGGAGGCGGATGCCTACGATAAGATGCTTGATATCGCCGATAATCTAGCCCCATTCTTAGCCGAGTCAGAATTAGAGATAGATGAAGTAACTTGTGAAAAGTTGAGTTTTTATCTTGCTCAACACAAGGAACTATTGCTCAATTTACTTAAAGGCGTCGTACCTCAGAAGCCAGAGACGACTGAAGTGAAAAAAACGTCTAAGAAAGCCGAGGCTAAAAATGTCGGTACAAAAAAATAATATCTAGGAAGTTTGTATGAAAACTGAATTTTATCAAATGTTGAATCGTCAAGCACAAGCGCTTCTACAGGGCGAAAATGACTTAGTGGCCGGGATGGCCAATTTTTCAGCTTTACTCAATGACTCACTCGAAGGGCTTAATTGGGTGGGCTTCTATCTGCTAAAAGATGGGCAGCTAGTCTTGGGTCCATTTCAGGGCCGAGTCGCCTGTACGCGTATTCCTCTGGGTAAAGGAGTCTGTGGTTCGGCAGCAGCAGACAATAACACCCTTAGGGTGGCCGATGTTCATCAATTTTCAGGACATATTGCTTGTGATTCAGCGACAAATTCAGAGATAGTTATCCCCATTATCAGGGATAACCGAGTTATAGCCGTTTTAGATATAGACAGTCCTAAGTTAGCTCGATTCGATGAAATTGATCAAATAGGGCTCGAAAACTTAGTATCAAGCTTCGAAAGTGCGTTATTTGGCTAAACTATGACCAATATTTCATAATACATGTTCGCAATCGTCAAACTCGGGTTTATAATAGGCGGTTCGAATACTAAGGACGTTGAGAATATTCCTAGCTTGGAATGAAAGCTTGGCGTTTGTTAATTGTAATTGCTAAAGTATGTCTGCCGTGTTTGCGCTGCGTCTCGATAATTCTGTTTGGGATTATCTGGTGAAGCCCGCGAAAGACAAATATAAACGACACTGTTTAGCCTACTTATGACTAGTCAGTGCCCCTTTTAAACTGTGGAAGAAATAATGGAATCAACAGACAAGTTGACCGACACCAACGCAATTCTTGCGTATTTATACGAAACATTTCCTTTGTGCTTTATTGCCGAAGGCGAAACTAAACCATTAAAAATTGGATTGTTTCAGGAGTTGGCTGAAAGGTTAGCTGATGATTCTAAAGTCAGTAAGACTCAATTGAGAATTGCTTTGAGACGCTATACTAGTAGTTGGCGTTATCTGAAGGGCGTAAAAGCCGGTGCTCAACGAATCGATCTTGAGGGTAATGAGTGCGGTGAGTTAGAGCAAGAGCATATTGAACATGCGCAATCAACGCTTAAAGAGAGTCAGGAAAAAGCGAAAGCTAAACGCATTGCTAAAGCTACGGCGGCAAGAAAGGAAGCTCAAGCTGCTAAGCAAGCCTTGAAGCCTGCACCTAAGCGTGCCAAGCCAGCGCCTAAAAAGCCAGCGAAAGAACCTGCTCCTGTTGTTAATTTGACGCCAGCAGTGTTAAATGAGCTGAAACAAAATCAGCGTGTTAGTGTCAAACTAGGTAAGTCTCCAGTTTCTGGTGTTATCGTTGATATTAAAAGAAGTGATGTTCAAGTCCAACTGGACTCAGGCCTAACCATAAAAGTTAGTGTTGAGCACATCATGCTTTAATTTTAGAGTAAGGAGTAACTTGTTGATGCGAAAAATCACCCTGGCTGTCTCAATCGCCAGTATTTTTGTCGGATTCTCGGCGTGGGCGTTAACCCCTACAATTCCATTCAGCGAGTTACCCGCTTTAACGCAGGAGCCGCAACATAAAGTTGCGAGCAAGCGCGTGACAGGCCTTTTCACTCGTTCTCACTATCACAGATTTGATTTAGATGATGCTTTTTCCGAGCGAGTGTTTAAGCGATACTTAAAACAGCTCGATTATAGACGTAATGTGCTGCTTCAGAGTGATCTGGATAGCTTCAACGTTTATGCAAAACAATTCGATGACATGCTTAAAAGTGGTGATTTAACACCAGCTTATAAGATGTACCAACAAGTTCAAAAAAGACGTTACGACCGTTTCACCTACGCACTCTCTTTATTAGACAAAGAGATGGACTTCACGCTTGCTAATGACAAGTATCAATATGATCGTGAAGATGCGAGCTGGCCTAAAGATGAAGCGGAAGTGGACGAGCTTTGGCGTCAACGTGTCAAATATGATGCATTGAACCTTAAACTGACTGGTAAGACATGGGACGAGATCGTTCCTGTGCTTGAAAAACGCTATAACAATGCGATTAAGCGATTGAGTCAGACTAAGAGTGAAGATGTTTTTCAAGGTGTGATGAATGCCTTCTCTCGTACCGTCGAGCCTCATACTAGTTACCTTTCACCACGCAATGCCGAACGCTTCCAGATGGAAATGAACCTTAGCCTTGAGGGCATAGGTGCTGTATTACAGATGGATGATGACTACACGGTTATTAAGAGTCTTGTTACTGGTGGTCCGGCCGCAAATAGCGAAAAATTATCTCCCGAAGATAAAATCATTGGCGTTGGTCAAGAAGGCAAAGATATAGTCGATGTTATCGGCTGGCGTTTAGACGACGTAGTTGAACTGATAAAGGGCCCTAAAGGCAGCAAGGTAGTGCTGCAAATTTTGCCTAATAAAGGCGGCACTTCGGCGAAGCCTTTTGAACTTGTCATCGTCAGGGATAAGATTCGTCTCGAAGACAGAGCGGCAACATCTGAAGTCATTGAACCCGATAATGGCCTCTACGAAAATCGTAAAGTTGGTGTTATTCAGATCCCTGGTTTCTATATGAACCTGTCGAAAGATGTGTCTAAAGAGCTGGTTAAGCTCAAAGAAGCGAAAGTTGAAGGCATCATCATCGACCTTAGAGGTAATGGTGGTGGCGCATTAACCGAGGCCACTTTGCTGACAGGCTTGTTTATTGACCAAGGTCCTGTGGTTCAGATAAGAGATGCTAACGGCCAGGTGTCGCAGAATCGTGACAATGACGGCCGTACTAGCTATAGCGGTCCATTGACTGTGATAGTGGACAGATACAGCGCATCGGCATCAGAAATTTTTGCTGCAGCATTACAAGATTATGATCGTGCGCTAATTGTAGGTGAATCTACATTTGGTAAAGGTACTGTGCAGCAGCACAAGAGCCTAGGTCGTATCTATGATATGTATAAAAAACCTATCGGCCATGTGCAATATACTATCGCTAAGTTTTACCGCATCAATGGCGGCAGTACTCAGCTTAAAGGCGTGACACCTGATATCTCTTTCCCGAGCGCATTAGAGCCGGGTGAGTACGGGGAGTCTGATGAAGAAAACGCACTGCCTTGGGACAAGGTACCTGTGGCTCAATACGGCACACTCGGTGATATTAACCCTAGCCTGGTGACTCGCTTAGATGCTAAACACCAAGAGCGTGTAAAAAGCGATGTAGAGTTTGGTTATATTAATCAAGACATAGTCGAGTTTAAGCTGCATCACAATGAAACCACAGTGTCATTAGTCGAAATAGAGCGTATTGCCGAGCGTGAAAGCAATGAAAAGAAACAGCTCGAGAGACTCAATGAGCGTCGTGTTAAACAAGGTTTAGAAATCGTCAAAACCTTGGATGATGAAGATGAAGCCACTAGTGATGACAAGGATGCTAAGTCCGATGAGGAAGAGGTTAAGATCCCAGATGCCTTCCTTGATGAAACTGTCTATATCACCTTAGACCTTGTTGACAACGAAAGGCTTGCCAAGAACCAATCAAACTAGATTTGTATGACTTTGAAAAACGCGCTTCGGGCGCGTTTTTTTATATTTATTATTTAGCTTATGGTGACATGAGCGTTGAAAAGGATTTAAGGTCTGTTTATGACACAAGCACAAGCAAAATACCTAAAAGACTATACCGCACCTAGATTCACCATCACACATCTGGATTTAAGCTTTACCTTAGAGGGGAAAGAGACACAGGTTGTTGCTAAGAGTCAGGTAGTTAGACTAGACAGCACAGCGACCTGTTTGATCCTCGATGGTGATGAGATGAAGATCTTATCGGTGAAGATTAATGGTGAAGATGTTAGCTACAAGCAAGGGTTAACGAACCTATCTATAGATACACAGCTCGATGAGTTCCAACTTGAAATAGTGACTCAGCTAGACCCAGAAGCAAATTTAAGCCTCGAAGGCCTCTACATGTCAGATGGGGCATATTGCACCCAGTGTGAGGCCGAAGGCTTCAGACGAATCACTTACTTCCTCGATAGACCCGATGTCTTAGCCATATATACGGTGCGCATAGAAGCCGATAAGACCGCTTTTCCTTACCTGTTAAGTAATGGAAACCCTATTGAAAAGGGATCTCTTGATGGCGACCGTCATTTTGCCAAATGGCATGATCCATTTCCTAAACCTGCTTACTTGTTTGCCTTGGTTGCCGGAGACTTTGACTTATTAGAAGATGAGTTTATCACCCGCAGTAATCGCGCCGTAAAATTGCAGGTATTTGTCGATAAAGGCAATTTAAATAAAGCACACCATGCTATAGCGTCACTTAAGAAGTCTATGGCATGGGATGAGTCTCGCTTTAATCTCGAGTATGATCTTGATATCTACATGATAGTTGCGGTGGATTTCTTCAACATGGGCGCTATGGAGAACAAGGGGCTCAACGTATTCAACACTAAATATGTTTTAGCCGATACAAGCTCAGCGACTGATGAAGATTACCATGGTATCGAAGCCGTTGTGGGACATGAGTATTTCCATAACTGGACAGGAAACAGGGTAACTTGCAGAGACTGGTTTCAATTAAGCCTCAAAGAGGGGTTAACGGTTTTCAGAGATCAAGAATTCAGCTCAGATTTAGGCTCGAGGGCTGTAAACCGTATTCATGCCATTAAGGTGATAAAGAATCAGCAGTTTGCCGAAGACTCTGGCCCTATGTCCCACCCAATACGTCCCGAATCTGTCATCGAGATGAATAACTTCTATACGGTAACTGTGTATAACAAAGGCGCCGAAGTGATACGCATGTTGCATACCTTACTCGGGGAGCAGAAGTTTCAGGCCGGAATGCAGCTGTATTTCCAGCGTCATGATGGTCAGGCGGTCACTTGTGATGATTTCGTCGCGGCGATGCAAGATGCCAGTGGCGTAGATCTGGTTCAATTTAAGCTGTGGTACAGTCAGTCTGGTACTCCTGTTGTGACGGTTGAAGAAGATTATGATGAGGTAAACGCGTGTTACCGTTTAACTATCAAGCAGACCACTCCTGAGTCGGCCGAACAAAAAGACAAACAAGCCCTGCATATTCCCTTCGACTTGGAGCTATTATCCGGTCAAGGAGAGTCAATGTTGAGTGCAGTTATCGATGTTAAACAGGCAAGCCAAGAGTTTATCTTTAATGATATTACTGAGAAGCCTGTGCCATCTTTACTGCAGAATTTCTCAGCACCGGTTAAATTAGTGTTTGATTATTCCATTGAGCAATTAGTCCATCTAATGAGATTCGCCAGTAGTGAAGTCGCCCGTTGGGAGGCGTCAGTGACTCTGGTAAGCCAGTCGATTTGGGACAATGTCGCTAATTTGCAGCTCAATCAAGCCATGCATGTGGATCCCAGAGTTGTTGATGCTTATCGTGGTGTACTGCTTTCACCAAGTCTAGATCTCGCCTTAGTAGCAGAAATCTTTACTCTGCCGAGTGTTTCTGCACTCATAGAGCAGGCCGAATCCGTTGAACTCGATGCCTTGGGCACTGCCCGCGACTATGTGGCAGAAGAGATCGCCACCGCCTGTGAAGATGAATTAGTCACTCGTTACAGAGAGCTGGCGGGAGTCGATAACGCCGCTGCACGAGCGCTTAAAAATACCTGTTTATTCCTGCTGCAAAAAGTCTCTGATGAATATCAAGAGTACGCCGAGGATCAGTATGTTCAGGCGGCTAATATGACTGACAGCTTAGGGGCACTACAAGCCTTGAATGGCGAAGCATCATCTGTGAGAACTAGACTCATGGCTGATTATGAATCTAAATGGAAATCGACACCACTGGTGATGGATAAGTGGCTGACGTTACATGCGACTTGTGGTGATGATAAGTGTTTGGAAACCTTAGTCGCTTTGACTGATCATGAATCTTTTAGTTATTCCAACCCTAATAGAGTTAGATCTTTAGTCGGTGCTTTCGCTGCTGGTAACTTGATTCAATTTCATGATATCGAGGGCAAAGGCTACGACTTCCTGACCGATGCGATTATCAAGCTTAATAAGGTGAATCCTCAAGTCGCTGCGCGTATTATCACGCCTTTGATTCAATTTAAAAAGTTTGATTCAAGCAGGCAGGCTATGATGAAAGCCTCTCTGGAGCGTATCTTAGGCCTTCCTGACTTATCAAAAGACCTCTATGAGAAAGTGTCCAAGGCACTTGGCCTTTAAATCTGCAGCTGATCGTTAACCATGCCAGCCCCTAACAGCTTAAGCTTCTAGGGGCTTATATCTCATTTCTTGTAGTTGTCTTATGATCTTTTATTTTTCACTCAATGTCACTTATCACGACTTCCAGCAATTCTATCGGGGGGAGGTGGAAAAGGTCGAAGTCCATGACCACAAAGGTAGAACCTTGTGGATACATGGCAGACATTTTCGTCGCTTCTTAACACGCTCAGGTATTCAGGGGCAGTTTAAAATGGAACTCAATGCTCAAGGAGATCTTGTCTCTCTTAGTAAATGCTAAATTAATATAGAGCAATTACTTCAAACGTGTGATTAATTCATTCTCTTATCCTTTCCGGTTCTAAACCAAGTTAATTAACTGTATTTACAGTTAATTAACTTACTGTTCCTGCAATATCAAATTCCTCCATGTTCGAATTTAAATCAAGTGTTTGAAATATGGATTTAAAATCAGCTAACGTACTTAATTCTTTGGAAGATTTTATTAAATTCTGCCTTGCTCATCAGATGTAAATACTGTAACAATGGTGTTAGCTGAAGGCTAACAAGATGTTGGCTGTCATTCCTAATAACAAGAATTCAGCAGGTTACGGAGAAGCGCTAAAATGAAAAAGGTTAATAACGGCTTTACGAAGTCGACACTTGCTTTAGGGATCGTAGCGGCACTGAGTATGGGTATCTCATCCAGTGTCAATGCTGTATCTTTTGATTGGGGAGAAGTTGAAGGCACGTTCGATTCGACATGGTCAGCGGGTGCGAGCTGGCGTGTAGAAGGGCGTGATTGGGACAGCAACATAGGTAAGGTGAATCACCCACAGTTTGATTGGTCTAACTATTCAGCATTTGGTAATACCAAGTATAGCTCAGCTCAGATCTGGGCTCAGCCTGGTTCTTATTCCAGTAACGGTGACTTAAGTAATCTGCTCTATTCGAAGGGTGACACCACTGCAGTGGTATTCAAGGGACTGCATGAGTTATCGCTAAAATATAAAAATTTCGGTGTGTTTGCTCGTGGTATGTATTTCTTCGATCAAAAGGCCAATAACGGCAGCTATGGTTTTAGCGACCCCTTGACTGGGAAGGAATACGATCCCTGTGCAGATTCTCAATCTTCTAAGGTGCAATGTAAAGACGTTCGCCTGCTTGATGCCTTCGTCTATGGAGATTTCGATTTTAACGATGGTGCCAACCCCCTGACTGTTCGAGTTGGTCAACAGGTCGTTTCTTGGGGAGAAAGTACACTTATTCCCCATGGTATCGGCGTTATCAATGCGGTGGATTTGAACATTCTCAATGCCCCAGGCTCCGAGCTCAAGGAAGCCTACAGACCTCAAGGTATGGTTTGGGCATCTTTTGGAGTGACAGATCAACTTTCGGTCGAAGCTTTCTATCAGTATGACTGGGAGCCTGTGTGGGTGCCAACACCTGGCTCATACTTCTCCTCTAACGATTTTGCCGGTTACGGTGGTTATGGCCAGAATGCCCAGCTAGGTTTTCAGTCAAACCCAGACATGAACCTTGAGTTCCTTTTGTCTGAGTATAACGACCTTGTTGCCATGATAGCTTCGCAGCAATTTACCTCTGAACAATTGGGTGCATTAGCTCTAGCCTATCCAACCAAATCCACCTTAGTTCAAGATCAGGCCAGCGCCAGTGATTCGGGCCAATATGGTATCAAGCTTGGGTACTATGCTCCTGAACTCGGAGAGACTGAGTTCGGCCTCTATTACATGAATTATCACAGTCGTCGTCCTTTAATCAGCGGGACAACGGCTAACTTTACTCAAGCAGCCGTTGGACGTGATCTCGTTAAGCTTGGAGAGATTGCCGCAGCTGGCGGCACTGTGGATCGTGATACCTTACTGGGTCTAGAAACCTTCTCTAAGGCGAAAATTGAGTATCCCGAAGACATTCAACTATATGGTTTTAGTTTCAACACGCTTATCGGTGATACCTCGGTGGCGGGAGAAATTTCCCACCGTCAAGATGAGCCACTGCAGATCGATGATGTGGAGCTGCTTTTCGCTGCCATGCCGCAACAGCTAGCAAACGCAGGTATCAGACCCGATCTCGACGGTATTTCTCAAATGGACAATGTCGCTCCAGGTCAGTATGCCGAAGGCTTCATTCGTTTAGATACCACACAGGCACAGGCAACCTTTACCCATCTGTTTGGTCCGACATTTGGTACCAGTAATCTAGTGATGCTGGCCGAGATAGGCGGCGTTTGGATCCATGATATGCCAGGTTTTGATGAGCTAAGACTTAACGGTCCGGGTACGGCTCGTTCTGGTGGTAATCCTGATATGCCGGGAATTATTGAAGCCGTTCACAATGGTCCTGAGACGAACCCGTTTCCGACAGATTTTGCCTGGGGTTATCGTTTGGTAGCCAAAGCCGATTACAACAACTTGTTTGCCGGGGTGAACATGTCGCCACGGATAATTTTCTCACATGATGTTGAGGGTATTACGCCGGATCCTATGTTCCTGTTTACCGAAGGCAAGAAGTCTGTGTCTCTTGGTGTGAACTTCGATTACCAGAGTCGTTGGGGAGCAGATATCTCCTATAACAGCTTCTTTGGTGGTGTAGGCACGACAAACCAGATGTCTGACCGAGATTACGTGTCATTTAACATTAAATATTCAATCTAGATCACAAGGACAATAATAATGAAGAAACTTGCGATATTGTCGGCGGCTGTGATAGTTGCTTTGAGTGCACCCAGTGCATGGGCGAAGGTTACAGAGGCTGCTGCGAAAAAATTAGGCACCGAATTGACGCCTTTGGGTGGAATTAAGGCGGCTAATGCCGACGGTTCCATTCCTGCTTGGGATGGTGGGATCACCACGCCTCCTGCTGGTTACAAGAAGGGGATGCATCATCCGGATCCATTTGCCGGTGATAAGATAGAGTTTACTATCACCAACGCCAACAAGGATAAGTATAAAGAGCATCTTTCCGAAGGCCAGATCAAACTTTTTGAACTGTATCCTGATACTTACAAGATGAATGTCTATCAAACCAGACGTACAGCTTCAGTGCCTCAGTTTGTCTATGACGCCACTAAGGCCAATGCAACACGTGCCGAGTTGGTGTCCCAAGGTAATGGTGTAAAAGGAGCATCTATCGGCGTGCCTTTCCCGATCCCTGAAAATGGATTAGAGGTTATCTGGAACCATGTGCTGCGTTTTCGTGGTGTAGATGTGAAAACATCACGTAGCCAAGCCGCGCCCACAGCAGGCGGCAGCTATACGCTCGTTGAAACTACCGAAGAGATACGTTTTCAGTATTCACGTCCTGAAATGACCTTGGATAAGCTTGCCGCTTCTAATACCTTGTTCTACTTCAAGCAAGTAGTGACTCAGCCTGCTCGTCTGGCGGGTACGGCTCTGCTGGTTAAAGAGACCATGGATCAAGAAGCCTTGCCAAGACAAGCCTGGACCTATAACACGGGTCAGCGTCGAGTGCGTAAGGCACCCAATGTTGCCTTCGATACGCCAGGTTCGGTGTCTGATGGCCTAAGAACAACAGATGATTTCGATATGTTCAACGGTTCGCCAGTTAGATATAACTGGGAGCTTATTGGGAAGAAAGAAGTTTATATTCCTTATAACGATTATAAACTTCATTCAGATCAGTTGAAGTACGATCAGATCATTAATCCAGGTCATATCAACCCTGAGTTTGTCCGTTGGGAAAAGCATCGTGTTTGGGTGGTTAAGGCTCAGCTTAAAGAGGGCATGCGCCATATCTACAAGACTCGTGTCTTTTATATAGATGAAGATTCATGGCAGGTATCGCTCGCCGATATGTATGATAACCGTGATGAGCTATATCGTGTTGCGGTTGCACATGCAATCAACTACTACGAAGTGCCAACACATTGGAGTACCTTAGAGGTCTTCCACGATCTTCAATCTCGACGTTACATCGCCATGGGTCTTGATAATGAAGGTCGCATGTATGATTTTGATGCCAAGCTCAGTGAAGCTAACTTCACTCCAGCAGCGTTGAGACGTGCAGGTATTCGTTAACCCTCAGTTTCAAGGGGCGGGTTACCGCCCCTCTATTCTTTAAGGAAGTCTGTATGTTGTTTAGCATGCTTCGATCAGTATCTATCTGTCTGTTTTTAATTATTTCTTTTCAGCCGAGTGCGCTGGAAATTGATCCCTCCTATGTCAAAGGTCAAATACAAGCTTTAGCCATTGATTCGATTATTCTCGATATTGCGACTAATGGAGACACGGTTCTGGCCGTTGGCGAGCGTGGTCATGTATTTATTTTTGATGAGCAGGCAAGCCCTCAGTGGCAGCAGGTATCGAGTCCTACCCGCGCCCATCTCACCAAGGCATTCTTAATCACCCCACAGCTCGGGTGGGCCGTTGGCCATGACGCGACCATAATACACACTCGAGATGGGGGAGAAACCTGGCAGTTACAGATGGAGTCCAAGGAAATTGAAAAACCCCTATTGGATATCCATTTTTTCGATGAACTAAATGGCATCGCCGTCGGTGCTTATGGGCTGTTTTATCGCACCAGCGATGGAGGAGAAAGCTGGAAAAGTGAGTATCATCAAGAATTATTATTCGAAGAGGATGTCGATTATTTGGCCGAATTAAAGGCCGAGGACGAAGCGCTCTATTTGAGTGAGAGAAGCACCTTACTGCCACACTTTAACCGAGTTATTTCGACCATAGATGGTCAATTAGTCATGGTGGGAGAGCTAGGGTTGGTGGCAGTCTCCAATGATCAAGGGCGCAACTGGCAGAAGCTAGACTTCATCTATGAAGGCTCAATGTTCAACGCTGTTTATGTTAAAGATACATTATTTGTTATGGGCTTAAGGGGACATGTTTTTAAGACTGATGCCAGTATGACAAACTGGATCGAAATCTCATTACCTGTGACCTCTACCATCAATGGCGTCATGGTAAAAAAAGACGGCAAGCTTCGTCTGGTGGGTAATGCCGGTGTGGTTATCGATGTCACATTAGCGGGTAAAAGCCAGCTTATTGAGCAGCGCCAAGGTGAGAATTTAGTGTCGATAGCTCAAGATCCCCAAGGTCATACCTGGATAGCAGGTACCAAAGGCCTCTTCAAACAACAATAATAGGATCTTTATGATGTTAGAAAAAATAGTTAATGGATTAGAATCCTTTTTGTTCAGGCGACGGGCCTTCGTCATCTTGCTGTTTATCCTGACCACCATTTTCTTGGCATTTCAGGCCAGTAATCTGAAAATGGATGCGGCCTTTATCAAGAATATTCCGCTAAACCACAGCTACATGAAAACTTACTTGAAGCACCAAAATGACTTTGGCGGTGCCAATAGCATCATGGTTGCCGTTGAAGACACCAGTGGTGATATTTTCAATGAAAACTTTTTTGATGCGTTAAAGAATGTCCATGATCAGCTTTTCTTCATTCCAGGTGTTGACAGGGCGCAAGTCAAATCCCTATTTTCCCCTTCCACACGTTTTACCGAAGTAGTCGAAGATGGTTTTGCTGGCGGTCCGGTCATTCCGGCAGATTTTTCTACCACAGAGGAAGGCCTGGCAGTTGTAAGGGATAATATAGAGAAAGCGGGCATAGTCGGTCGCTTAATTGCTGAAGATTACTCCGCCGCCATGGTCAAGGCTCAGTTGATGGACTTCGATCCCCAAACGGGAGAACCACTGGACACCTTAGCGTTCGCGGCTCAGCTGGAAAAAGAACTACGTACAAAATATGAAAATGACCATATAAAAATCCATATCATAGGCTTTGCCAAGATGGCAGGGGATGTGGCCGATGGGGCTAAGGGCGTCATGCTCTTCTTCCTGATCGCGATTGTCGTCACAGCTATCATGGTTTACCTCTTCTCCAAGTCATTTATTCTTACCTTATTGCCCTTAACCTGTAGTTTAATCGCGGTGATCTGGCAGTTGGGCTTATTGACTGTAGTGGGATTTGGGCTAGACCCTATGTCGATTCTGATCCCATTCTTAGTGTTTGCCATTGGGGTGAGTCACAGTGTGCAGATGATCAATGCCGTACGGCGTCGAGTGCTCGAAGGGGAAACGACTAAGGCAGCTGCAGCACTTGCTTTTAGAAGTTTATTGATCCCAGGGGGCATCGCGCTCCTGTCCGATACAGTAGGGTTCTTAACCTTGCTATCCATAGATATCGGTATCATCAGAGAGCTGGCTATCTCAGCCTCTCTGGGGGTGGCTGTGATCATATTAACTAATCTGATCCTATTGCCACTCATCATCTCCTATACCCAAGTATTGGCGGTGAAATCCGGTGACGCCTCAATTGAGCGTACCAATCGAATCTGGGAGTTCTTGTCTCGATTTGCGACGACAAAATATGCTATCTGGGTGTTAGTGGCTACAACGGCGTTATATGCCATAGGTTTACAGCAAGCTAACCAAATGAAAGTAGGCGACTTACAGGGCGGGGCACCCGCACTGCATCTTGATTCTCGCTATAATCAGGATACGTTTTACATCACAGATAAGTTCTCAATCACCACAGATGTGATGACGATTATCGTCGAAGCCTTCCCTGAAGCTTGTACTTATCATTCTGTGCTAACACAGATAGATGAATTTGAATGGTTAATGCGTAACACTCCGGGGGTGGAGACCACAGCCAGTTTGGCATCGGTTGCTAAGCGAGTAAATGCCGGTTTCAATGAAGGTAATCCTAAATGGCAGATTTTACCTAGAACCACTGCTAGCCTGGTACAGGCAGTTGGGCGCGTACCGACAAGCTCCGGATTGCTCAATAGTGATTGTTCCGTCATGCCTATTTACCTTTTCTTAACCGATCACAAGGCTGAGACCATAGAAGTTGTCATCGATAAAGTGAAAGCATTATCTGCGACTATGAATAACGACAAGGTGCAGTATCGACTCGCATCTGGACCCGTTGGCGTCATGGCTGCGACGAACGAAGCTGTGGCTGAGGCTCAATTACCTATGATGTTATATGTCTATGGGGCCGTATTCTTCCTTTGTCTGATCAGTTTTAGATCTCTAAAAGCCACAATATCTGTCATCTTGCCATTATATGTGGTGTCTACATTGGCTCAGGCCTTGATGACACAACTGGATATAGGTTTGGCTGTAAGTACTTTACCTGTGATAGCCCTAGGGGTCGGGATTGGTGTCGACTATGGTATCTATATCCTTTCTACGATGGCAGGGAGATTAAGAGAGGGGATGCCGGTGCAACAGGCGTATTACGAGGCCTTAGTTGAGCGGGGCAGTGCGGTTATTTTTACCGGGCTCACATTAGCTATCGGTGTTAGCACCTGGTTCTTCTCTGAGCTTAAGTTTCAAATGGATATGGGAATACTGCTGACATTTATGTTTTTAGTAAATATGTTAGGGGCCATAATTATTTTACCGGCCATAGGGGCGGTTATCTGGCGAAAACCCAGAGCGGTATAAGTAAACTGGGAGCTTAGGCTCCCTTTTTATTGCTTAAGAAATGCATAGTTACGCTGTAATGCCGATTGATTTCTCATTTTTCGGGTCTAAATATTGCTGTAACTGATTTTAAGGAGGATCTACCACTAAAATACTTCTCGAAATGTGGCAGCTTTAGTAATAAACTTCGCGCATGACATAGATCACACTATTTTGATCTATCATTTGTAACAAGCATCCAAAAAATTATAAAAGCGCTGCCATAGACCCTTAAAGGAAACAGCAACATGGCCTTGAAAGATGCAATGCCTTCAGTACTACTCGAAAACGTAGTCAATCTTATTCATTCTAAAGTACCTACTACACAAGTAAAACAGGTTGAGCAGTTTGCTACCTGTTTGTATGCACACATGTCTAAAGACGATCTTAAGTCCCGTAATGACAGTGATCTTTATGGTGCCGTATTAAGTCTGTGGAATGCCGCGAATATGACCGCGAAAGGCGAGTCGCATATTCGAGTCTTTAATCCCAGTCAGTCCAAACATGGTTGGCAATCAACACATTCCATCATAGAAATCATTCAACCTGATATGCCATTCTTAGTGGACTCTGTGGGCATGGCGCTAAATCGTATCGGCATCACTACCCATATGATGTTGCATACACCCTTGTCGATTAAGCGCAGCAAAGATGCGATCACTCAAGTCATCTATGGTGACGACAATGGCAAAGGGAAACTGGAAAAAGTTGCCGTATTCCTGATTGAGATCGGCCGGCTCAGTAGTAAAGATGATATTAAGCAGATAGAAAAAGAAATAGCATCTGTACTCGGCGATGTTGCTGCCTCAGTCAATGACTGGGCTGCTATGTCCGTTAAGCTTGATGAAACCATTAAAGATCTTGGTATACGCCCATATCCGGGTGATAAACAAGAGCTTAAAGAGGCTACTGACTTTCTTAACTATCTGAATAATCATCACTTTACCCTGTTAGGCTATCGTCGTTATGATTTGCGAAAAGTGGAAGGCGATCTAGATCTTATTCCTGATACGTCATCAAGCCTGGGCTTGATGACCATTAAGGGTAAACCTCAGCCTGGTACTGGATTATTATTGTCCAATTTTTCGGAAAGTGCCCGCAAAGAAGCCCTAGATCATAGCTTACTCCTGTTGACTAAGAGCAGCGAAAAAAGTCGAGTTCATCGTCCAGCTTATGTGGATTATGTCGGTGTTAAACGTTTCGATAAGCAAGGTAATGTGATTGGGGAAGATAGATTCTTAGGCCTTTATGCCTCAAATCTGTATAACCGCAGCCCACGAGAGATCCCATTATTGGCCGAAAAAGTGCAGCGCGTTCTCGACCGCTCTGGATTAACACCTCGCTCTCATGATTATAAAGCCTTGATGCACATACTCGAGACCTTGCCCAGAGATGAACTGATACAGTGTAATGTCGAAGAGCTAGCTTATGTCGCCCATGGCGTACTCGAGATGCAAGACAGGGACAAGTTAAAGTTGTTCGTGCGTAAAGATGGCTTCGGACGCTTCTTCTCTTGTCTAGTGTATGTGTCTAAAGACAGATACAACACTAAGTTACGTGAAGATACTCAACGTATATTAGCCCAGCATTTTAATAGCAATGCCCAGGTTGAGTTTACGACCTATTTTTCTGAATCAACCCTTGCGCGTACTCACTATATAGTGAAAGTCGACAGCAATACTATGGATGTAGATGTGGCCGCCATTGAAAATAATTTAACCGAAGCTGCTCGTTCTTGGGAAGATAAGCTTAATGATTCCCTCTGTAGTGCTCGTGGAGAAGAGTCAGGCACGAGTCTAATGAAGCGTTATGTCACCGCTTTTCCACGCAGTTATCAAGAAGAGGTCTTACCCAGTTCAGCCGTTGTAGATATTTTGCAACTGGAAGCCTTGGATGATGCTCATAAACTTGGGATGCTGTTTTATCTCCCCCAGGAAACGGCATTAAATAACAGTAAAGTACGCTTGAAGCTGTTCCACAAGGATGAGCCGATCCATCTTTCAGATGTCTTGCCCATGCTGGAAAACTTTGGTCTTAGGGTGATCAATGAGCGTCCCTATGAGATAAAAACCTCAGTTGGTGATACTTATTGGATCTTAGACTTTCTGATGACAGTTCGGGGTTCTACCACTGAGAATGTTGCAGAGAGTCAAGACAGATTCCAGGACGCGCTTTCTCAAGTCTGGAAAAAGCAGCTTGAAGATGATGGCTTTAACCGTTTGGTCTTGGCTACGGGTCTTACCGGCCGTGAAGTCTCTATACTGCGTGCTTATGCTAAATATATGCGTCAAATTGATGCGACTTTCAGCCAAGCGTATATCGAAGAGACGTTTACCCGCTACCCTCAGCTCGCCGATTTGCTGGTTAAGATGTTCATTCGTAAGTTTAACCCTAAACTTAAGACTCGTACTTTAGGCAAGTTCGTTGAACAGATAGATCTACGTTTAGATGATGTATCTAGCTTAGATGATGACAGAATCATTCGTCGTTATTTGGATCTTATTAATGCCACTCTAAGAACTAACTTCTATCAAGTTGCCGATGATGGTGCTAATAAACCTTATTTATCATTTAAATTTTCGCCGGAAGAGATTCCGGAGATGCCACGTCCACTACCTAAATTTGAGATATTTGTTTACTCACCAAGAGTAGAAGGCGTACATCTTAGGGGCGGGAAAGTGGCCCGTGGTGGCTTGCGTTGGTCTGACCGACGTGAAGATTTCAGAACAGAAGTGCTGGGCTTAGTTAAAGCGCAACAAGTTAAAAATACCGTGATTGTTCCCGTTGGAGCGAAAGGTGGATTCGTTTGTAAGCAGCTACCAACCGATGGTGGCCGCGAAGCCTTCTTCTCGGAAGGCCAAGCATGTTATCGAATCTTCATTCGTGGTCTGCTCGACATCTCTGATAACATCATTGAAGGTGAGGTTATTCCGCCAAAGAATGTTGTCCGTCATGATGATGATGACCCATATCTGGTTGTTGCTGCGGATAAAGGTACGGCGACTTTCTCTGATATCGCTAACAGTATCTCTGAGGAGTACAACTTCTGGTTAGGTGACGCATTCGCCTCTGGCGGTAGCAATGGCTACGATCATAAGAAGATGGGTATCACGGCTCGTGGTGCTTGGGAGTCTGTTAAGCGTCATTTCCGCGAAATTGGTATCGATTGTCAAACAACAGATTTCACCTGTTTAGCCATTGGTGATATGGCGGGAGATGTATTTGGCAATGGTATGTTGCTCTCGGAACATATCCGTCTTGTTGCAGCTTTCAACCATCTGCATATCTTCATCGATCCAAACCCAGATGCACCATCCAGTTATAAGGAACGTGCTCGCTTATTCGAACTGCCTCGTTCTAGTTGGGATGATTACAACAAGGAACTGATCTCTAAAGGCGGCGGAATCTTCCTTCGCTCGGCTAAGAAGATCCCTCTGTCTGCAGAGATGAAGCAGATGTTAGATACCAAGAAGACGACGATGACACCGACAGAGCTACTTAAAGAGCTGCTGAAGATGAATGTCGATCTTATCTGGAATGGTGGTATCGGCACGTATGTGAAGGCATCGACTGAAACTCACGCAGAAGTGGGTGATAGAGCCAATGACACATTGCGTGTCAATGGTGATGAAGTTAACGCAAGGATCATAGGTGAAGGCGGTAACTTAGGTTGTACTCAGCTTGGTCGAATTGAGTATGCCACCCAAGGTGGACGCATTAACACCGATTTCGTTGATAACGTGGGCGGTGTCGATTGTTCCGATAATGAAGTGAATATTAAGATCTTACTCAATGCCTTAGTTGCCGATGGTGAGATGACGCTTAAGCAACGTAATCGTCTCTTAGTTGAGATGACCGATGAAGTGGGGCGTATTGTCCTTCAAGATTGTAACGATCAAACCAGGACTATCTCTGTGACTCAGGTTCGTGGAGCTGAGCAGCTTAAAGAGCAGATCCGCTTCATTCATCATCTGGAAAAAGATGGCAAGCTAGATAGAGGTCTTGAGTTCTTACCTTCGGAAGATGAGCTGGCCGAACGCTTAGCCAATGGTAAGCCGTTAACTCGTCCTGAATTATCTGTGCTGGTTGCATACGCTAAAATGGTATTGAAAGAGCAGTTATTGACACCAGAAATCACCGAAGACCCTTTCTTGAGTCAATTATTGATTGCTTATTTCCCTCGACAATTACAAGAGAAGTACAGCGATCGTATGGCTGCTCATCCTCTGCGCGGGGAAATTATCGCAACTTCATTGGCAAATGAACTGGTTAATGATCTTGGTCTTAACTTCGTTCAACGTATGCAGGATGAGACAGGTGCCTCAGTCGCCGAAGCCGCGATTTGTTATACTATGGCGCGTGAAATATTTGGTCTAGCAGATTTAACGACAGAGATCACTTCACTCAACGGTATTATCCCAGCGGTAGTGCAAGGTGAGATGTTGCATCAATTACGCCGTAATATTCGTCGAGCTTGTCGTTGGTTCCTACGTCATCGTAATCGTAGTCACAGTATTGAGCAGTCTGTTGCATTTTTCAGTCCTGTTTTCGCCGATTTAAAAGCCAATGTTCACGGCTATATGGTCGAGTCTGAAGCTGAGGGCATACGTTCGGAAATTGCTGCACTGGTGAAAGAGGGTGTCGATGAACCTATAGCGACAAATGTGGTTAACATGAGTACGCTATTTTCTGCACTGGATATTGCTCAAATAGCAGAGTTAGAAAAGAAGCCTATTTCATTGGTCGCTCAGACCTATTTCAAGTTAGGTGCACGTGTCGATCTACATTGGTTCCTCGAACAGATCAGTGAGCAACCGGTCGCTAACCACTGGCAAGCACTTGCCAGAGCGGCATTTAGAGAAGAGTTAGATTGGCAACAGCGTTCACTGAGTTCCGTGGTATTAAGATCATGTACCTCGACTTGTGATGCTGATACCATAATTAATCAATGGATAGACTCCAACCAGGGCTTGTTGGAGAGATGGTTCCATATGCTCGCAGACTTTAAAACTTCGCAAAGCCATGAGTTTGCCAAGTTCTCTGTCGCCTTACGTGAGTTAAATCTTTTGATTCTTCATTGTGAAGGTTAAGAGTTAATAATATTAATCAGCCCTGGCATTTGCCGGGGCTTTTTTCGGTCTAGGAGAAAGCATGTTTTACAAAATCGCTCAGAAAGTCATGTTCCAGATGGATCCTGAGAGAGCACATAATTTTGCACTCAGCAGCCTTAAATCCACGGCGAATAGCCCGTTAGATTGTTTCTACGCCCAGACGTTTAAACCTGCACCAGTTGAGTTTATGGGGATTACATTCCCCAATCCAGTTGGTTTAGCCGCTGGTATGGACAAAGATGGTGAATGTATCGATGGTTTTCATGCCATGGGTTTTGGTCATATCGAAGTGGGCACAGTGACTCCTAAGCCTCAGTCTGGCAATGACCAGCCCAGGCTATTTAGATTAAAACCTGCGAAAGCCATCATCAATAGAATGGGTTTTAACAATAAGGGAGTCGATAATCTTATTGCCAACCTGAAACAAGTAAAGTCAGGTGCGTTAGTAGGTGTCAACATAGGTAAGAATAAAGATACTCCGGTAGAGCAGGGCAAGGATGATTATCTTATCTGTATGGAGAAGGTGTACCAGTATGCGGCCTATATTACTGTCAATATCTCTTCTCCTAATACACCTGGATTGAGAAGCTTGCAGTATGGCGATCTGCTTGATGATCTATTGAGATCACTTAAAGATAAGCAGAAAGATCTCGCACAGAAGCATGGTAAGTATGTCCCACTGGCATTAAAAATCGCACCAGATTTAACCTCTGATGAGATTGAAAAAATTGCAGATTCGCTCATACGCAACAAATTTGATGGTGCCATTGCGACCAACACTACCCTAATCCGTGATGGTGTTAGCGGGCTTTTAAATGCAAATGAAGCCGGTGGTCTAAGTGGTAAGCCTCTGAATTCATTGTCAACATCTGTAATAAAACAGCTTTCTGAATGTCTTAAAGGTGAGCTGCCGATCATAGGTGTCGGTGGGATTAACTCTGCATCTGATGCACTGGATAAATTCGATGCTGGTGCAAGTATGGTACAAATATTCTCAGGCTTTATTTATCAGGGACCTGAACTCGTCAAAGACATAGTCAATGCATATCGAGTTCGTTAATTAAAAGATCTATTAATGATCTTTTAATGATCTTTTAATGATCGCGCGATCTCGGTTTGATCGCGCTTGATCGATATAAGATGCTGTTATTTAGGTTGATTTAATTTAATTATCCTTTTGCTGTTGAGTGAAATTTAATCTATCATTAACTTGTATTCTAATATGATAGGTGAACGTTATGTTACTAATGCCAAAGAGGGATTGGCAATGGAAATATAATGATGCGTATAGTGTGTTAAGCATCTCATTAGGTTCAGAGATGGAATTTCTGACCCCTTATAAAATGAAAATGTTAATTCCGGATGCTTTGATGGAGTTAGATTTCAGTGTGGAACACGCAAAGTTCTATATTGAGTTTCTGGAACTGCTGACTAATTTATCATGCATAGCGGACGCTTTTAAGGTTCAGCTAGCGCTCAATGCCACAGCAGCCCATTTTTTATTAAAGCCGCAAATGCCTAAATCATGGTTTTTCGCTACCAGTAGTATGTGTGTATTTAGCGAGCTTGGGAAAATTTTTAAGCTGTCTTGCCGAGAGGTTAATGCGCAGGTTTTAGTGGTTGAAACCAGTGTTCAGGCCTCATTAGTGATGTTGTTGGATGAAAAGCTACAGTTAAGTGATAGTAAATCATTAGCCCAATTTGAATGTATTAAAGTTATGCACGATAGACTGCATCCAATTTTGGTTAATCGACAGATTGTCGCGGCTTAATTTGCTTGTCCGGTCCTATTTCATTATCCATCTTGTTCAGTTCCCATCTCAGTGATTCAGTTTTGTTTGTTTGCACACCAGAAGAGCTTTAACTCTGAATCGGTTGCATGCTTATATGGACAGGAAGAAGGTCAAAACGGCGTATCATGTCCTCTCATTTCTTGCTTATTTCGTTCTGATTTCCCTTGAGTTAGTTTGCTGAAAATAACTCTGAGTTACTCACTGTCTTATACCGACTAGAATAAGGTTAAACTGGCTTATCATATCCCCTCATTTCATTCTGATTCCCCTCTGATCCCCCTCTGATTTCTGTCTCATTTCATTCTGTTTTCCCTTGAATTTGTTTGTCAAACGTAACTCTGAATCGGTCGACTTCATATACTTGTTGGCATAAAAGTGCGGTCTTTGTGCAAAACATAGGGTAAGAACGGGAATAATCTCTCAGGTGCGAATAACTTTTTATCATTTCAGTGCTCATCAAGGTATAATGTCTGATTAATTTTTACTGTGTGTCTATCTATACGATGTTAAATTTTTTTGCTGCGGCTCCTAGGGGCTATGAATATGCGTTATCGCTGGAGTTAGCTGAGCTCGGTGCCTCTGACATTAAAGAAAGTGTTGCTGGTGTCTACTTTACCGCATCTCTCGAACTAGGTTATCGAATTACGCTTTGGTCACGTTTGGCGAGTCGAATCATTTTCGTTATACATAAAGGACCCTGTGAGTCACCCGAGCAGCTCTATAATGCAGCTTACGGTATAGATTGGCAGATGCAGTTTTCTAATCGCAGCACATTTAGCATCGATTTTCATGGTCAAGGTGGTTTCATTAATAACACCATGTACGGTGCACTTAAGATAAAAGATGCCATAGTCGATCGTTTTCGCGACGATGATTTTTCAAGACCTGATGTTTCCCGCCACGAGGCAGATTTTCGAATCGATGCACACTATCGTCGTGGAGAGATCACCATAGGTTTGAACTTCTCCGGACCTGCTTTGCATAAGCGTGGTTATCGCTCCACCACAGGTGAGGCCCCTTTAAAAGAGAACCTTGCCGCCAACATGCTGGTTCGTAGTGGCTGGAAGAAAGAGCCCGTTTCACTGCTTGATCCTTTTTGTGGTAGTGGAACTATCTTGATTGAAGCTGCCATGATGGCCTGTGACATTGCGCCGGGTCTTCATCGTGAGCGCTTTGGTTTTGAGCACTGGCTAAGACATAATGATAAACATTGGCAAGAATTGCTCAATGAGGCACGTGCTAGAGCCTCTATTGGCATAACACGCTGTACCACTAAGTTCTATGGCTCAGATATAGAGCCTCATCTTGTCTCTATAGCTAAACAAAATGCAGAGAATGCTGGTGTTAGTGACTTAATCGAATTTAATGTTAGCGATGTCTTAGAGGTTAAAGCGCCGGAAGCATCGGGTTACCTTATCAGTAACCCTCCCTACGGTGAGCGTCTTGGTACTGTTACTGAGCTGCTTCAGCTCTATTATCAGCTGGGCGATAGGTTTAAGTCTGAATTTGGTGGCTGGAAAATAGCCATGTTAAACAGTGATAAAGAGCTGTTATCTGCTTTAAAGCTTAAAGCCGATAAACAGATGAAGATGAGTAACGGTCCATTGGATTGTGCATTCAATCTCTATACTGTTCATGCCGAGAATACTCGCCGTGTTGACCCAGAGAATATCAAGATTGAAGGGGATGTTAGCGATATCGCCGTGCCTTTCGCTAATCGTATAAAGAAGAATTATAAGCAACTTAAGAAGTGGGCTAAGAAAGAAGGGATCGACAGCTATCGTATCTATGATGCTGATTTACCCGATTACAAGGTTGCCGTCGATAAATATCTGGATTATGTCGTTATCCAAGAGTATACCGCGCCAATGGATATTCCCGAGTCGGTGACCAAGCGTCGCTTGACCGATGTGCTTATCGCTTTACCTAGCGCGATTGGTATCGATCCTAAAAATATCATCTTAAAGAAGCGTGAGCGCCAAAAAGGCACTAATCAGTATGAGAAACTTTCAACGTCTAAGCTTGAGCTTATCACTACTGAATATGATGCCAAATTTAAGCTAAATCTTAAAGAGTATCTCGATACTGGTCTGTTCCTCGATCATCGTCTGACCCGTAAACTCGTGGGTGAAAAGTCTAACAATCGCGATGTCCTCAATCTGTTTGCCTATACGGGCACGGCTTCAGTGCATGCAGCACTGGGTGGGGCTAAAACGGTTACGACTATTGATATGTCTAATACCTATATTAGCTGGGCGAAAGAGAACTTCGCGTTAAATGGGTTAAACGACAAAAAGTATTCGTTTGTTCAGGCGAACTGTTTAACCTGGATAAAACGTACCCATGATACCTACGACTTTATCTTTATCGATCCGCCGACGTTCTCAAACTCGAAGCGTATGGAAGACTCTTTCGATGTACTGCGTGATCATGTCGCTTTGCTGACTGATGTAATTAAGATACTTAGGCCAGGCGGTGAGATCATCTTCTCCAATAATAAGCGAAAGTTTAAAATGGAGATAGAAGCCCTCGAAGCTGTGGGTATCAAGGTAAAAAATATCGATGATCAAACCTTACCTATGGACTTTAAGCGTAATCCACAAATCCATAATACTTGGTTGCTAACACATGCCGAGTAAGACCTATATTTTGTTTCACACAGATGCCTGTCATCTGTGTGAGTTAGCCGAGCAGCTGATAACTATGTCTGGTATCTCATACATAAAAACAGACATCTGTGATGATGAAAAGCTCGCTGAACAATATGGTATTCGTATTCCTGTGCTAAAACAGATAGATTCTCAAAATGAGCTGAATTGGCCATTTGATGAAGATGTATTAAAGAAATTTTTAGGAGCATAAATTGAGTCTTGTTCGTATTAATAGTGGCTCTCTAGCCTATGGTTACACCCCACTATTACAAAAAGCTGATTTTACTATTGAACCCGGTGAGCGTGTTTGTATCGTTGGCCGAAATGGTGCCGGTAAGTCCAGCCTAATGAAAGTGTTGAGCGGTGATGTTCTGCTCGATGAGGGCGAATTTAATATCGCCAGCAACGTTAAGGTGAGTCGTCTACAGCAAGATCCACCTAAAGCCGAGCAAGGTTCAGTCTATTCCTATATTTCTGCCGGTCTCAAAGACGTGGGTGAGAAGCTGGAACGTTATCATCAGCTGGCCCATGATTTAGGCACAGCAGATCCTGAACAGATGGATCGCATGCTGAAGCAGATGGAGCGACTTCAGGATGACATAGATCACCTAAATGGCTGGCAATTAGATAGTCGAATCAATCAAAATTGTGAACTATTGGGTCTAGATCCCGATAGTTCCTTGAATGAGTTGTCGGGTGGTTGGCAACGTAAAGTCGCCTTGGCCAGAGCCTTGGTGAGTGAGCCGGACCTGCTATTACTCGATGAGCCCACCAACCATCTGGATATCGACACTATCGAGTGGTTAGAGCAGTTTTTGTTAAGTTACAAAGGCGCCATCGTATTTATCAGTCACGATAGGGGATTTATTCAGCGTATGGCGACCCGTATCGTGGATCTCGATCGTGGTGTTATTACCTCTTGGCCCGGCAGCTATCAAGTATATCTCGACGGAAAAGCCGAGTGGCTGCGCGTCGAAGCCGAGCAAAATGCATTGTTTGATAAGCGGCTTGCGGAAGAGGAAACTTGGATCCGTCAAGGTGTTAAGGCCAGACGTACACGTAATGAAGGTCGTGTTCGTGCATTAAAGGCTTTGCGAGTCGAACGTATGGCGCGCCTCAATCGACAAGGCGGCGCTAAAATGGCAGTGGCCGATACCGACCGCTCCGGTAAGCTTGTTTTCGATATCGAAAATCTGAATTACAACTTGCCAGATAAAAATCTGGTGAAGGACTTTACTTCGGCTGTGATGCGCGGAGACAGGATCGCGCTTATTGGTCCTAATGGTTGTGGTAAATCGACCTTAGTCAAACTCTTAATTGGTCAGCTTGAAGCCCAATCGGGTTCTGTAAAGGTTGGTACTAAGCTCGAAATTGCATATTTCGACCAATACAGAGAAGCGCTGGATCCTGAAAAGACGGTTGAAGAGAACGTAGGTGAAGGTAAGAAAACCGTCACAATTAACGGTCAAGACCGTCATATTTTGAGCTATCTGCAAGATTTCCTCTTCTCTCCTATGAGAGCAAGAACACCAGTAAAAGCACTTTCAGGTGGAGAGAAAAATCGGTTATTGCTGGCACGTCTGCTTTTAAAACCAGCTAACTTGATTATACTCGATGAGCCAACCAACGATCTCGATATTGAGACCTTGGAATTGTTAGAGTCTCTGTTAAGTGATTATCCTGGGACACTTCTCTTAGTGAGTCACGATAGAGCCTTTATCGATAACACTGTGACCAGTAGCTGGTGGTTCACCGGTAATGGTGGTTGGAGTGAATATGTTGGTGGCTATGAAGATGCCGTGTCTCAAGGTGCTAAATTTTATTCTGAGGAACCTAAGGATACTAAGAGTGTCCAAACTCAGAAGGTTGAGGCTAAAGAGGTAAAACTAGCCGAGAAACCAAAAGTTGAAAAAAAGTTATCTTATAAACTTCAGCGTGAACTCGAAGGGCTACCAGCTAAAATGGAGCAACTAGAAACGGAAGTTAAAGCTTTGCAAGAGACAGTTGGTGGATCAGATTTTTATGCTCAAGATCAAGATAAAATTAATCTCCAACTCGGCCAATTAACCAACAAAGAGAAAGAGTTGGAAGTGTGCTTCGAGCGATGGGAAGAGTTAGAGTCGCTCAAGTAATACAAAATTAAAACTAGAAATAGTATGGGAATAGCGTTAATGAAGTTGAAAATGGATAAAGCACTATCATTAGTTGCAGTCGGTGTAATTAGTGTTTTGCAAGGTGCCAATGCTGCACCTGTGTATGAAATTAAAAACCTAGACGAAATTTATAGTCAGGCTGACGGCGCTGAATTAATCGGCACACTCAAAGGTACACGCAGTGGCTATGGTATGGCGGTTAATGCCAATGGCGAAGCTGTGGGCCTAGCAAAAGGTAAGAAGTACCTCAGTGTATCCGAGGATGATGATGGCGTTATCGATATCGAAGATGGCATCGCGCCAGAAGAGAGAATCGTACTTTCCATTAATACACCAATTAAGGCCAATAACTTTACTTTTACTGCTGAAGAAAATGACCAAGCCTCTAAGCCTTGGTTACCGACATTTGACAGCGTTAATGGAACTACGGATCCGAGTTTAACGGATCCAGTCGTTCCAAGTACGATCAATTCAGTTGATGCATACTTTTACGCGATAAATGATGCAGGTGTTAAAGTGGGAGCCATGACGGCGCCAGAACAAACAGCGCCTTATACTGGCAGTACACCTGATCAAGAGTTCTGGTACTACAGAGATTTCGAAGAGCGCGGTTTTGTTAAAAATGCCGATGGTATAGAGACTGCTTTAGTGCCGCCGCTCACCGAATATGACAAAGGTGATGGTACGCCAGCTGTCAATGTGGGTGGATATTCTGTCGCGGCTAAAGTGAACGCTAATGGGCTTGTTGTCGGTTTCGTTGGCACAGAGTTATCTAAGAATGCGAAAGATCGTATAAATGGCTGTATTACAGGTACAAGCTATCCAGTCGATGTCTGTGTGCAGAATTTACAGTTCCCCTACGATAGTTATGACCGTTCATACATAAATTATCAGGTGCGCGGTTATGTGTGGCAGTTAAATGCAGAAGGGACAGCTGTTGCTTCTGGGACTGAGTTACCATTAGGCTTAACTCCAAGTTCAAGCTCTACGACTATTTATACTGCTCAAGGTTTTAGTGCTAATACCCAAGGTACAGTTGTTGGACGTTCTCATGTTTATCGCAAGGGGAATAAAGATAAACTGGCCTACGATGCGGCATACTGGACTAAGAATGAAGCTACTGGGGACTATGAGTACAACTGGGTTCCTATGATAGATGACCGACGTCAGTCGATCGCCTTTGATATTAACGATAACGGTATATTAGTCGGCAGCTATAAACAGTATCTACAAGGATATGAAAGAGATAAATTTTTCTACTTTGATACTAATGGCACTGGTGACCTAGTTACTCCTTATGATTTTAGTAGCAGCACTGGAATCTCAGACCTAAGCAGTAAGCCAAAAGATATCAACAATAAGGGCCAGGTAGTCGGTTATATCGAAACCACCCATGATAAAGAGAAGCCGCGTCCTAAGGCTGGTTTCCTGTTTGATAAGAATACCAATGACTTTAGAAACCTCAACCAGCTATTAACTTGTGAGTCTAAGGGCTTCAAGAAGGTTGATGACAAGTGGGTCCGTAAAACAGTCGAAGTCATAGATGGTACCGGGAAGAAGCTAGTCTACAATGAAGACCTTGTGGTGGTTGAAGCTAACAGCATCAATGAAGAGGGGCTAATTGTCGGCACTGTATCTGTGCGTAAACCTCAGTATAAGTTCGATTCTAAAGGTAATTTGGTCATAGGTGACAATGGTCTGCCTGTTTTTGAAGTGAACGGAAATGGCGATCCATTGACTTCATACTTGCCTCGCATGTTGGTGTTAAAAACCAACGGAGCCGAAGCGAGTGATGACTGGCTTAAGGCCAATGATTGTACCGATGGTAATGAAGAACCTGACGATTATGAACGTAAAGGCGCAGCCAGTTTTGCCTGGTTATTTGCTCTACCTTTACTTTGGTTCCGTCGTCGTTATTCGGTTAAATAGGCCGAAACTAGATGCTAATTAGCTAAGGTGAGTGCTTGTTATAGCTAATACTGACTCTGGTAGAATAAGTTCATAGAAAAATCGAGGCAATTGCCTCGATTTTTTTTGTTCAAAAAACTCAACAGCTTAAAAAATACCCACTCAAATTGGTTAAATTTTGATTGATCTTGAGTCGAAAAAGATCTATTTCTATCAAGTGAAGCTATTGCTTCTTTGTATGTAAAACAGAGGATGCTTGCATGAAGAGACAAAAAAGAGATCGTTTAGATAGAGCTTTTTCGAAAGGATTTCAAGCCGGAGTTGGTGGTCGCTCAAAGGAGAAATGTCCGTACTCGACACTTGATTCTAAGTCACAATGGTTAGGGGGATGGCGCGAAGGCGTAGATGGTCGAGTAACAGGCTTATTTAATAAGTAACGCAGCATTTTGCCCTCCTAGTCACAGAAAACTGTAGCCGAAGAGGGCATTTTTATACCTGTAGCGCTAGATTACTGGTATAGAATTTAGTCTAGAAATTGCTGGTATCCGTGAAGATGCCGACTTTTAAATCTTTAGCGCTGTAGATCTCTCGTCCATCGACTTCCATGGTGGCATCAGCAATACCCATGGTAAGTTTACGGTAAACTTTACGCTTGATCGTCAGTTTATAGGTGATCTTCTTAGCATCGGGAAGCACTTGGCCGGTGAATTTAACCTCTCCCACTCCCAGAGCTCGTCCTTTACCTTCGGCGCCTTCCCATCCAAGGAAGAAACCAACTAGTTGCCACATAGCATCTAGACCTAGGCAACCGGGCATAACTGGGTCATTTTCGAAATGACAGCCGAAAAACCATAATTTGGGGTCGATATCCAACTCAGCAACAATCTCACCTTTTCCGAATTCACCACCATCGGCATTTATCTTGACGATGCGATCGATCATCAACATATTGTCTATGGGCAGACGAGGTGAGTCTTTACCAAATAACTCAGCATGACCACAGGCGATAAGTTCTTCTTTACTGAAACTGTTTGCATTACTCATTGATTTACTTTACTCCAACAATATGAGGTGCCCAGATTAGCGAACACGTGTACGCTAAACAACTCCGATCAGCTAAAAAACTTCATTTTTCGGAGCAACTTCTCAAAAAACGTACTTTCTTCATCAGTATAGCCCGCTAAATTTGCCAATCGGCTCTGGACCATGCCATAGAGTGAACCTTTTGGGAAATCATTATTCTCATCGGCAACACCCGCAGTGACCTTCATGAGAAGCTCGACGGCTTCATCGATATGTTCTATTTGAAATAGACTAAACTGACCAGCCTCAATTGCTGCGACGAGTTTAGTTGAAAGGTTGAGTTGTTGGGTGTTGGATCTTGGGATTATGACCCCTTGATTGCCTGTGAGTCCACGACGTTCACATAAGTTAAAGAAGCCTTCAATCTTCTCATTGACGCCCCCTATGGCTTGTACTTGACCGAATTGGTCTATGGCGCCAGTTGCCGCAATGCTTTGATTAATCGGCTTCTCTGTAATGGCTGATATCAAACTGCAATATTCTGCAAGGGATGCGCTGTCTCCATCGATCTCTTGATAGGATTGCTCGAATACTATATTGGCATTTAAGTGGAGTGGGGCATCTTTACCGAAGATGCGATATAAGCAAGAAGATAAGATCATCATCCCCTTCGCATGAATATTTCCTCCTAGTTCAGATTTTCTTTCTATGTCGGCAACTTCTCCATCGCCATAATGAACTGAAGCGGTAATGCGTGCAGGCTCTCCGTAGGCGTATTCCACAGTCTCGAGTACAGGGAGTCCGTTGATTTGGCCACCCCTTTCCCCTCCTGTGGGTAAGTTTATAAATTTATCATCGAAGTTNTGTGCCGATAGTGTCTCAGAGGCATTATGGCGGAGCTGATAACGCGTTAATGCGTAGGCTAAGTTAGTTGCCGATACTTCAGAGTCACCACTATATGCGATAGCCTGGGATAAAAGCTGGCCTATTTGAGATGATAATAAGCTTAGACGTCGCTGATGATCGGCCAATCGGGCACTGTACTGAAACAGGGGGGCTAAGGCTGATTGAGATAGAGACACTTTATTGAGCGCTGCCACAGAGGCTAACCAGTTGCCATATTCTGCTTCGCTGTGACTGGTTAAATCCAGTTCGTAGTTCATTTCTCCCAGTAGAGGGAAGTGAGTAGAAAACTGTCTCTCTTCTGTCCAGCAGATACTATATAGCGTACTTGAACCTACGAGTACGATTTTACAATTAAGTGGTACATGAGGAAGTTGAGAATGGATTTGATAGGTTTTAGCCGCCAAGATAGTCAGGAGTAGCTCCCACATGCCTTCACGTTTCCAGAGAGAATCGGCGCAGATAAAGACGGTGTGGCATTGCGCCAATGCACCGGCTTGATATTGGACCTTATCAAGGTTATTTGTATCTAAGGTGTGGTCACCGCTACTTAATATTCTACCGATCAAATCGCTACGTTTGATATTGCCCGATAGGTAAGCGTAGCTTTGCCTTTTATGGCTGAAAATGACCGGCTTCTTCTCATCAGTCTTGTTAAAGTCTTGTTCATCTATCCACTGAAAACTGGGTTTATTATTGTCATTTGAACCTATGAGTAGCTGACAAGCTCTATCGTCTTGGGCACTGACTAATGCGTCTATGAATGCTTCTCTATCTATACCAGCCAAATCTGCCAGATACATATGCTGGTGTGCTGTTTTAGTCAAAAGAGTGAAAGCGTCAACGACTCTCTCTTGACCTAAAAGAAGACTTTTCTTTTCATTTTTTAGCGTAGAGAGAGCAGGGAGGTTATGCTGAGGCGTTAATGATGACACTGGAATGACGTTTGGATTCATAGAGACATTGGCTACTTTAAATATAGAAATCAGAATAGTGATTGGCGATATGTTAGCACATGAGTTCTGTTGCCCATATTCTTATCGCTCTGACAGACCCCTATGTCGAGTCGAACCATTGAAACTCGACCTTGCTAGACATGATTTCATGTTTTTTCTTTGAATCTTAGGCAAAACTTCTCAATTTAAGCCTATGTCTGGGCTAACTGGTGTCTTAATTCTCAAAATTGAGTGTTAGATAGTCAGTTGAACTTAATCTTAAAAAAAAGAGTTTACTTCGTTCTTAGTTACTTATAGTATTCGCTGCGTTCGGAGAGATGGCAGAGTGGTCGAATGCACCGGTCTTGAAAACCGGCATGGGTTTATAGCCCATCTAGGGTTCAAATCCCTATCTCTCCGCCACATTCAAGACGAAAGGCTACTCGAAAGAGTAGCCTTTTTTCGTTAAAGAAAATGATAGTTTCGATAGTAATGTGAACCCTTGGTTCCTCTTGTTTAAAGTCAGCTATCTCTCGCCACATTCAGATGAAGCCCGTTATCGAAAGATAACGGGCTTTTTCGTTCATAAATATATATTTTTTGAGCCACGGGTTTATAGCGTATCAGTGTAGGGTTCAAATCCTTATCTCTTTGCCACATTCAAGACGAAAGGCTACTCGAAAGAGTAGCCTTTTTTCGTTTAGGAAAGAAATTACCTGATAGGAAGATGAACCCTGGGGTTCCTCTTGTTTAAAGTCAGCTATCTCTTTGCCACATTCAGATGAAGCCCCAGCAGAAATGTTGGGGCTTTTTTCGTTCATAAATATATATTTTTTGAGTCACGGGTTTATAGCGTATCAATGTAGGCTTCCTCTTGTTTTAAAATCAGCTATCTCAGTGCATTCGTTTCAAACAAAGAGTCAGATGAAGCACCAGCAGAAATGTTGGGGCTTTTTCGTTATAGCTTTCTTTATAAGAAGTTTGGGTTTATAGCTCTTTAATTAAGGGGGGAATTCCTATCTCTATGTATTTGTCTCGAACAAGTGTCAGACGAAGCCCGTTATCGAAAGGTAGCGGGCTTTTTCGTTTCAGATTATGTCGTACTTCCATGGTGTGATTTTTCGAGGTTCTTGCGACCTGGCAGCTGCCACTTGCCAGCTGCCATCTATGGGTCAAATTATGTATTGCTCTAGTGATTTAAACGTTGAATATGCTTGAGCCGCTGTAAGTACAAAACTGACCCTGGAGACTTTCTGGGTTTACATGAGTTTGTATAGCGATAGATCCGACCTATGATTCTTGTTCTCCCTTATTAGGCTGCTTATAATCGGCTGCTTGCTTACCTGTCTTATTGGAAGTGGTTTAACGCTGGTTTATTGAGACTAATTATGGGGGGAGTTACGGCATAAAATAAATAAATAATAAAGAAATACAATGCCTTGGTTATTATCCACTCGATGTAAGGGCTTACTTTGGTTTTATCGGCTAGGTTATTCAAAAAGGAGCTTTCTTATTAATGGTTTATGGGCTAAATTAGCACTAAATAAGAATCTGAATAAGCTAAGGTTCTTCACGATACACCTAAGGTAATTTGAATTGATTTCAGTATATTTAGTCGATGATCATGAGCTAGTTCGCACCGGAATCCGCCGTATTCTTGAAGATGAGCGCGGCATTAAAGTTGTGGGCGAAGCGGGTGACGGTGAAACTGCGGTCAAATGGAGTCGAACTAACGAAGCTGATGTGATCCTGATGGACATGAACATGCCTGGGATAGGTGGATTAGAAGCGACGCGCAAGATTTTACGTCATCAGTCTCATGCCAAAATCATTGTGCTAACGATTCAAACAGAAGATCCATTTCCGACTAAGGTGATGCAGGCCGGTGCGTCAGGCTATCTCACTAAAGGTGCGACACCACCTGAGGTGTTACAGGCTATTAGACAAGTGGCACACGGGCAAAGATACCTTTCCCCTGAAATTGCCCAGCAGATGGCTCTCAGTCAATTTAACTCCAATGATGAAAATCCATTTCAATCACTGTCAGAGCGTGAGTTACAGATCATGATGATGATCACCAATGGTGAAAAAGTCAGTGAGATAGCTGTGCAACTCAATTTGAGTCCCAAGACAGTCAACAGTTACCGCTATCGTTTATTTGCAAAATTGGGGATCGGTGGTGATGTTGAGCTGACACGCCTTGCGATCCGTTATAAAATGCTAGATGCAGGGCAGTTTTAGCCGTTTAGCATGACTAATGTTAGACATAGCGTCAGAAATTCTTTAGTCATGAGTAAAAAACTGTCGCGATCCTTTAGCGTAAATAACTTTAGCCATTCTACCTATGCCAGTACAGTTTGATTCAGCACTCTTTCTAAAAAGTGTATCTTCATCGCCAGGTGTTTATCGTATGTACGACGCAGATGATGTCGTCATCTACGTGGGTAAGGCCAAAGATCTTAAGAAACGCCTGACTTCCTATTTTCGTAAAAACCTTGTCCATATAAAAACCAAAGCCTTGGTGTCTCACATCAATAGTATAGATGTCACTGTGACCCATAGTGAGACCGATGCACTGCTTCTGGAAAATGATTATATCAAGCAGTATATGCCTAGATATAACGTGTTACTCCGAGATGATAAATCCTATCCGTACATTTTACTCAGTAACCACAAGCATCCAAGGCTTGCCTATCATCGTGGGCCTAAGAGGGATAAGGGGACCTATTTTGGTCCTTATCCAAATGGGGGGGCTGTCAGAGAAAGTTTGCATTTGATGCAAAAGATATTTCCTATCAGACAATGTGACGATCTTTATTATAAATCTCGCTCTCGTCCCTGTTTACAATATCAGATAGGTCGCTGCAGTGCCCCTTGTGTAGATAAAGTCACTAGTGAGGAGTATGAAGCTCAAGTCAAATTGGCGAGTTTATTTCTTAAGGGCAAAAACCAACAGGTGATGATTGAACTGGTTTCGAAAATGGAGACTTGTGCTCAATCCCTTGAATATGAAAAAGCGGCCAGCTATAGAGATCAGATAACTGCATTACGAAGAGTGGCTGAGCAGCAGGAAGTGTTGAGTAGCACTGGCGACATGGATGTGATTGGTGCCTATTATGCATCGGGTGTGGCGTGTTTCCATCTACTCTTTATTCGAAATGGTAAAATATTCGGTAGTCGAAGTTATTATCCAAGTGTTCCCGCTCAAACCGATATGGATGAGATATTTAGTTCCTTCATGATCCAGTTTTACCTCAATGGCGATAGCCAAAGGACGCTACCTAAAGAGATATTATTGAGTCACAGCTTCGATGACTTGCCTCAATTAGAGGAGGCAATTCAAGCTGCGCTTGATAAAAAGGTAGAAATAAAAACGAGTGTGCGGAGTGAGAGAGCTAATTTTTTACGCTTAGCCGTTACCAATGCGACTAATGCAGTGAATACCCGATTGTCTCATAAGAATACGGTCGAACAGCGCTTCTTATTATTAGAAGAGGCTTTGGAGATGACTACACGGATACAGCGGATGGAATGTTTCGATATTAGCCACACAATGGGAGAGAGTACCGTGGCTTCCTGTGTTGTGTTTAATCGAGAGGGGCCGAATAAGGCTGACTATCGCCGTTACAACATCAATGGGATCACGCCGGGTGATGATTATGCAGCCATGAAGCAAGCGATCACTAGACGATTTGATAAAATAGATAAAACTGGCAAGATCCCGGATATTTTATTTATCGACGGTGGTTTGGGTCAGTTACGAATTGCACAAAAAATCGTAGATGAAAAATTTGCCAATATAGATACCGCTCCCTTGCTTATTGGTATTGCTAAAGGAGAGGGGAGAAAGCCGGGTCTAGAAACACTAATCTATGGTGAAAACGAGCTATCTTTCTCTATCGCTGCAGATTCAGGTGCTTTGCACTTGATACAGCACATTCGTGACGAGTCTCACCGTTTTGCCATCACAGGCCACAGAAATAAACGTCAGAAGACGCGCAACACTTCGACATTAGAATCCATTGCGGGTGTCGGACCAAAACGTCGCAAGGCTTTACTGCAATTTTTAGGTGGAATTCAAGAAGTGAAGGGCGCAAGTGTGGTTGAACTTGCGAAAGTGCCGGGGATAAGTTTGGACATGGCGCAAACAATACATGACTCATTGCGAGGCTAGCTAGAACTGGCGAGTTTGATGCCGTAAAAACCACAAATGCTCAGCTTTATTACTAGAATTTGCTCGCTCTTACTCTCTGGAGAGCCATCTCATCCCATCAATTTCCTTAAAGCAGAGCTTTATTGCAAACCATGTCAAATCCTAGATCACGTTTTTTAACACCACAGCTGTCTCTCATCAGTTAAGTTTATTCTGCCTATAACCCTACATTAATTGTGTCATTAGGCGCGAGTGCCAGGATTTAAATATGTAAGGCTATGTTATAAAAGGTTTTAATTGTTGTTGGTCCGCCTGGGGCAGAGTGTATGCCTAGGGGAGGGGTTAATAAATGGTTTATTTTGTGACTTTCCTTGACTAGATTCGCTCCTAATGGCCATTAGAGCTGCTGATTTTAAATGTTGTCGAAAATCAAAGGTTTAGGGTTTTCGTTGGTTTTTTGTGGCTCGTTTTCTGGCTTTGGTATTAGCGCTGCTAATATGCAGATTAAGTATGTTTAATTTCCCATATTTCCTGAAAATGAAAAAATAGGGGCACACAACAAATAGGATTTATGATGAAAACTAACATCTTCAAACTTTCAATACTTTCAGTTTCTATACTAGCAATGACAGCATTTAATGTAAGTGCTAATGATGATGTACCGGATCCAGCGGACGTCACGAAAGTATTGACAGCTCTAAAGGTGAGCGTCGGTACCAATAGCAATGATTACGATGCTGCTGTTGAAGCCGAATTGAAAATTGGCGGTTCATTCAATAAAAACAATAGTTTCCTAACTATGATCTCAGCTCAAGGCGCGACTAAAGATTCTGCTGAGTCTATGGATGCTGATGATTTTGATTTACGTGAGTACCGTGCACGTTGGTTCCAGGTGTTTGGAACAGGTATTGAAGCCATGCCAAAAGCAGGTTACTCAATCGATTACGTCGATCATTCAAATGATGACTCAGATCCAATCGATCATATTATTGCAGTCGGTGGAGTTCTTAAAGTTCCAGTTCTTGCAAACTGGGTTATGTATCCAAACATCGCAGTCGTTCAAGCGAACTTGAAAGATGAATATAAAACCGGTGGCAGCGATGACGGTAAAGGTTTCCAAGTTAACATCTTCAACTCAATATATTTGAATAAGAAGGGTGCATATTTGGCCATTAACCCACAGTACTCTTGGTTAGATTTTGATACATATACAACTCAAGATTTGATGGTAGAAACAACATTCGGCATGCCGCTTACTGACAGCAGAAAGTGGTGGTTCAGTGCAACATACAAAGAAACAATCAGTGATGTTAGCTTTGACAACAAGACTCTAGCTATGCCTGATGTATCTTATAAAGCCAACGATGACAAGCGTCAATTCCGCGTTGGTGTAACTTATATCTTTTAAATAAGTTTAATTATCTGGAGAAAACGATGAAAATCTATTCAGCAAAAAAAATCTACTCAGTAAATGAGGATTTCACTCACACTAACGCCATGGCGATTGAGGGTGAACAGATTGTAGAGCTAGATGATTTGTCATGCTTGATGGCTAAATATCCGGCTGCTGAAGTTATTACTGAATATGAAAATGATTTCATTTACCCAGGGTTTGTTGAGCCACATCTGCATATCCTAGGTAGTGCATCCATGTTTGCTGCGTTAATACCAGTCAGCTTCACTGATTGGACTATTAATGGCCGCACTTATAAAGCGGTAAGAACACCAGAAGCCTTCGTTAGTACAATGAAGGAACGTGTTAAAGAGTTCAGTGATCGTGAAACCTTAGTGTTATGGGGCCATTATGAACCTCTTCATGGCGAACTCACCCGAGAGATCCTCGATGAGATCGACAGTACACGTCCATTTGCAATGTGGGGAGCGTCTATTCATAAGCTGATCCTTAACAGCAAGGCTGTTGAAGATTTCAAAGTGAAAGACATTCCAGACAGTGTTTGGGGCGTGATTAAAGACGCTGAAGGGCTTCCTACTGGTGTTCTCATTGAGCAGGCAATGTTTAAAACTGCTGTTGAGCATATTGTGTCGAAAGTTTCGCCTCAAGACATGATGCAAAGCTTGCAAAGTGTTCTTGAACAGGGACGCTCAAAAGGTGTGACTACTTGTGTCGATATGGGCATAGGTATCTCAATGCCTTACGAGATGGAACTGAAGTTACTGCAAGCGGCTGATGCAATTCCTACGATGCCAAAATGTAGAAAAGGCTATATGTTTGGTTGGCAAAAAGTTTATGAAGGTCAGGACTTAGATGCCCAGAAGACTTTTGACTTTGTTGATCAACACTACAAGAGTAACAAAGATAACAACACGTTATTCCCTGTAAAATGCATTAAGTTTTTTGCTGATGGTGCCGTTTCTGATTATGAAATTATCACTAAAGATGAATTTCAAGATAATCGTGTTACTGGCTGGTTGCATCGTTTCGCAGATAGAACAGAAGATACATTAGCTGAAGATATGTCTAAGTTTTGGGATAATGATTATTCCATTGCTATTCATACCCAAGGCGACCAGGCTCACTCAAAAGTGCTTGACGCGGTAGATACTCTTTCTAAGAGTGGCAAGGGAAGAGATGGGCAGATGTTTATTCAGCACATGGGCTTCACCGATGACGAGTTCTTCGAACGTGTTGCTGCAATGAAATATAAGCCTAGTGCTAGCGTGACACCTTATTACAGCTATCACTTCTATTCGTCTTGGCAGAAAGAACAAATTTTGCCTAAGTCGTGTTTTAATCAGCTACAACGAGCTCAGTCTGCACTAGATGCTGGTATGAGTGTCAGCCTTAATGCTGATATTCCGTTAATGCCAACAAACCCTATGATGGGTGCATACATATTAATGACTCGTTTAGATATCGACGGCAACGTTGTTCTTGCTGAAGAAGCTATATCACGACAAGATGCATTAAAAGCGATTACCAAGGTTGCTGCAGAGCAGCATGGACTTGATAAGATCGGCACACTTGAGAAAGGTAAGCTAGCTGATTTTACCGTGCTTGAATTTGACTGGATGCAGGATGACCTAGCTAAGCTAACGGCATTGGATGCTAAAGCTTGTTACGTCGGCGGCGAAAAGTCTTAATCAAGAAGATTCTCAAAATACAAAATTAACACTCAGGTATTAATTTTATCCACCTGACTTTAATTACATAATTAAAGTCAGGTTGGGTTTCATATAAATACACTTCAATTATCTTCTTATCTAACTAATTTCAATCATAAGTCATTTGATTGTTACAGGTAGAATCATGACAAACTCGAACACAGATTCAAAATCTAATTCAAACAAGTGGACGACGCTGCTCGTTCTTTGTGCTGCCCAGGTGGGTACAAGTGGTGATAACAGCACCGTAGGTGTTGCAGCAGCGACACTAACCAAATTATTTGGTGCCTCAATGGACCAAATTCAAATGGCCAATGCCACCTATTCATTGATTGCTGGTGCAATGATGATTGCTGGCGGCTTGATGGGTCTCATCCTAGGATGGCGCAAATCGTTCAGGATCGGTCTAGTATTACTTGCCATTAGTGAAGTCGTCGCGGCATTCTCTCCAGATATTAATACCTTTATTTATGGTGCTCGTGTGTTAACGGGTGCTGGCGCAAGTTTAACTATTCCTGCGGTACTCGGGCTAATTGCCGGTAATTACCAAGGAAAAGATCAGGCTATCGCTTTCAGTGCGTTAGCAGCCGCATCAGGCGTCGCCGCTGCGGCAATGCCTGTGCTATTTGGCACCTTGCTTGATGTAGCGGGCTTTAAGGTCACGTTTTTAACCTTAGGGGTTATTTTCGTTCTTGTTCTGCTAGCTTCTTCAAAAGTTAAAGATGTTGAAGTGAGTAAAAATAAGCCGAAACTTGATTTCATCGGTATTTTACTCGCAGCAGTAGGTCTATTACTTGTCATCGTTGGTACATTAAAAATGCCAATTTGGGGCATGATTTCAGCAATTACCTCTTTCTCTGTAATGGGTTTCTCTCCAGCGATTGTTATGGTTATCGTGGGTCTATTGGTACTGGTAGCCTTACTAGGTTGGGAAAAACGCTATGAGTCAAAGGGTGGATTAGCATTAATCCCTGCAAAAATCATCTACAACAAGCAGGTACAAACTGGTCTATTCATTGGTGCTTTATTCTGGGTTGGCTCAGCTGCCCCAGTATCTATCACTGTGCCTTATATGCAACTTGTAGGCGGTTTATCTGCAGCGCAAGCCGGTCTAACTCTTATCGGAATGAGTATAGGTACAATTTCAGTTGCCATGCTTCTTCCTGCAAAACTAAGTCATGTCAAGGTTCGTACTGTATGTGGCTTAAGTTTAATCGGAGCCGCAACCGCAGCAGTTACAATGGCATATGGCCTAGAGCTTGGTGGCACTAACTCTCTATTAATCCTAGGTCAAACATTGATGGGTTGTTCTGTTGGTGCTATGGCTTCACAGTGTTCAATTATCGTTACCGATGCACTGGAGCCAAGAGAAGCACAACAATCTGGTGGTATACAAGCTACGGTTCGAAATATTGGTTACGCTATCGGTATTGCAATCATGGGTGTTACCATGCTTACAGTTATGACGTCTGGTTTTAAAGACCAAGTGGACCAAAATGAGTCACTGACTGCTGAAACTCGCACTATGGTGAGTGAGATGGTGACAGTTCCTTACCTAAGCGATAATGACTTCTCTGTATTGATGCAAGATAAAGTTGCTGATGCGAATGAAATAGAGCAACTTGTAGTAATCAATCAGACAGCACGTCTTGAATCTGCAAGATCAGGTCTGTTTGCTGTAGGTATATTCATGCTGTTATTTTTGTTCTCATTACGAAACTTGCCTAACAGAAGCCTAATGGCTAAATCTGAATAATCCTATGACTTAAGCTTACAGTTTATGTTTTAAGTTTAAGTTTATAGTGTCAGCCTATAACGATTGAAGTTCTGTAAGAACTTCAATCGTTTTTTTATTCAAAATACACGCATATTTTCCTTCCCGTCTGCAATCATTTCTTAATGTAATACAGCCAAAATTATTCAGTCTAAATATAAAAGCTAGCTCTTAATCTGAGCACAGCTCTCTCCTTAACTCGTACCCATTGAGCCCTTTTAACTCAAACGGCTTGCAGAGATATCTCAGCATCGTGGCCAGCTAAAAACTTGATTCCGATCGTTATCGGTTCATTAATACAGGTGCTCTTATATTTTTTATAGGCAATTGCCTGGATTAGAAATAAGCGGCAGGCATGGATGACCCTTTCAATTTTTTGATGAAATCAATGCCGCAGATCCTAATGAAATCTGGAGGGTGAAATATGTACAAGGCATTAATAATGCTAAGCTAAAGATTGTGAGCACCCAATATCATGAGCGTCATAGAATTGCCCTGAGTGAAGGAAGCGCGCTCATAGGCATCAAAGAGAACCTATCCAGTATGAAGACTAAACAGTGGTTGGTTAGTGAACTCTTCTTTACAAACCTACATCCCATTTATAAGTATAATCCTATGCCTAGGTCACACATTCAACAAATAACGTGAAGGCGCATAGGTTTACTTTGTTATAATTGGCCTAAATTATTTTAAGATTTATTCTTTATGTCAGTAATGGGTTTTACCAAAGCAGAGGCTAAGATATTATTATGTGTATGCTTAGCTCAATTTGCAGTCTCAGCAGATAACATAACCACAGCTTTGCTTATTAAAGACATCATGATGTCTTTCCAGGTCAGCATAGCTCAAGGCCAAATCGTAACCTCATCCTATTCCGTGATTTCAGCTCCGCTAATGATAGTTACTGGGCTACTAGGCTATTTTTTCTGTTGGAAAAAAATATTTCAATTTGGCTTGTTTCTGTGTACCGCCGGAGAATTCTCGGCATTATTTATCCATGATTTCTACCCGTTTATCGGCATTTCTAGACTTGCATTTGGTATAGGTGCAGCATTAACCTTAGCCTCGAGTGTCGCCTTACTGACCACTAGGATACAGGTTAAAAATAGAATGATTGCATTTAGCATCTGGGGGGCATCTGTAGCAATAATAAGTATGATCTCGCCCATGCTGTTGGCACTTATCACCAGCACTGATTGGAGAAGAAGCTTTCTATTCTTAGGTTTTATTTCCCTGACAGCGTTAATTCTATCAAGAAACCTTAAAAATATAACGCCTGACAGGACAGAGAAAAAGATCGATCTAGTTGCGGTCAGCTTGATTGTGTCGATAGTGGGACTGTTTTTAGTTTCTGTGTCGTTAGCACCTTCTTTAGGCTTTCTCTCGACAGCTGAAAATCATTCAGTATTGGATAATCTAACGATACCAACAATGATGTTAATAACGGCTATCATTTTATCATTTGTTTTCTTTGCCCACGATAGAATGAAATCCAAGCTTAATAGGAATGATTTATATATCACTATCATACCTAAATCATTTGTGAATAAGGAAATGATTGCTGGACTCTATATCCTATTGTTTCTGTATTTAATCTACGGTGGTGTGCTTTTCTCAATTGTAAGTTACATATCATTGGGGACATACGATATATTTGATTCAAGCATAGCCATTACCGTGTTTGCTTTACCTATGTTTTTTGTATCAGTACTCATTGCGAGTAAAGGGAAAGACCTAACCATTTCTAGTCTAAATACCATTGGATTACTGATATTGACGGTTAGCTTAGCTATGCTAGCTTGGTCAATAACCCGCACAGAATCTATTATGCCTATATATTTAGGTATGACGAGCATAGGTATAGGCTGTGGGTTTATTGCATCTAAGTCCAACATAGCGGTAAACAATTCTGTTGACGCTTCTTTGTCTGAACAATCTTCTGGCCTGCAGGTTTCTGCAAGAAATATCGGTTATGTAATAGGCATTGCACTGTTTACTAGCGGACTGACCTTAATGACAAAAGGGCAGTTGTTAGATAGCGCTTTTATCGGTAGTGGACTGTCAGATGTTGCTGCGAATGTAAAATCTGAGTTCTATTTAGCGTTAAGTTTTATGTCAAATAATAGCTTGCATCAGATGATGACTGATTTTAACATTCCCGTACCAACAAACATCGACACGTTAAATAATAACGCACGTTCAATGGCGTTACAGAATGCTCTTTACATATCTAGTATTATGTGTCTTTTAAGTATAAAAGCCGGTCGAATGGTTGAAAATAAACCTAAGTGACAATTAGCTCAATTATGACAGTGACCAAGAATTTAAATTATAAATTAACAAAAGGCGGAGAATGAAATGGATAATACTTTCCCTCAAGACTTGATTAGAGAAGATATTAATTTATTAGTCACTCTATATTATTTAATTGAGTTTAAGCATGTGGGGAAAGTGGCCGAGCAGCTGTATATTTCTCAATCAGCAGTGAGTCAGCAGCTGAACAAGCTAAGACATACATTCGATGACCAGTTACTCGTTAGAGTACAAAATAAAATGGTTCCGACTCAGGTGGCCATGAAGTTGCACCCTTTATTACACCGTGTACTTGATTCAGTTGGGCAAGTTTATAAAATAAAAAATAAGGAACTTATACCATCTAAAAACAATTACAGCATTTGTATGATTAATTGTGCAGCTTCAGACCTAGTCACCAAACTCTTTTTTAATATGTCAAAGACCTATGAAAATACCTCTTTTCAGATGACTGACAGGTACCATGACTGTATAAATGATTTTCTACGAGGGGACATAGATTTTTTAATCGGAAGCTATACTGGGCTGCCCAATAGTATTCATCAAGCCCATTTAATGGATATCTCTTATTCAGCTTATGTAAGAAAAGATCATCCATTAGTCAATTCAACTGCTGCTGTTTCCATATTTGAACTTAATAAATACCAAATCATTGAGTTGGAAGCACATGAAAGTGCCGATTCTACCTTACGAATCAGAGATATAGCTAAGCCATCACTAAAGCTGTCTAAATATGAAACTGTCGCGTCAATTCTAAAAGAATCTAATGCAATTTGTTTTTTACCCGATAATCTATTCAATACATCAGACCTAATTAGTTTGAATCTTTCATTTCCTAAATTAGTGGTAAATTGCCGGATCTACTGGCATGAACTCATGAGTGGTGACTTGTTCCATAATCATTTGAAAGAAGAGCTAATTAATATAAATGGCATGGCTAAAAAGCGAATATTAGGTGGGGGAAACAGTCTAACATGAGCTGATGAAAGGCGTGATAAGACCTTATAATTAGCGCTATTCCTCACTCCCCCCCATAGTAAAAGCTGCTGTATAGCGGCTCGCCCTTCAATTATGGAAAGTTAGTTCTAGGGAAAATAGACTAACTTCCTCTATCTTAGCGAATTTTAGCTTTGCTCAGTAATCACATGACTGATGTTTCAAACCACTTTTCCATGGCTGGAAACTGAGATAGGTGACAGGTATCACTCATTATAGATAGCCAATACCGACTCCTTAGCTTGGTTGTGGTTTGAACTGCTACACGTTCCTCAAGCATCGTTTTGTAAGCGTTACGCAGTAATTGAAGGGCTAAGGCTGGCCGATTGAATAAAATTGCCACAGATCCGCCTAGAAATGGTACAAACAAGACATGATTCATTGCGAGGCTAGCTAAATTAAGGCAAGATTGGCACAGCTTTTAAACTATTGGTTTTCTCATGCCGTTTAACATACCTATAGCTTTAACTTTGTTCAGATTATTTCTACTCCCTGTGTTTATAGTGGTTTTTTACCTTCCATACTCCTGGGCACCTTTTGCTGCGGCCTTTATTTTTTGGTTAGCAGCAGTTACAGATGCATTAGATGGTTATGCTGCTCGAAAATTAAAGCAGTCTACTCGATTTGGCGCTTTTCTTGATCCCGTAGCCGATAAAATCATGGTTACAACCGCACTAGTTCTACTTGTAGCTGATTACAATAGTATGTGGCTCACATTACCCGCATTATTTATGATTGGTCGCGAGATCGTTATCTCCGCACTTCGTGAATGGATGGCTGAAATAGGTAAGAGGGGAGCTGTTGCAGTCTCATGGATCGGTAAATATAAGACGGCGGCACAGATGGTGGCCGTTACAGGTCTTATCTGGCATCCTAATGGTGTCCTGACTTATGCTGCATATGCACTCTTCTACGTCGCCACAGTCCTGACTTTTTGGTCAATGATGAATTATATTTTGGCTGCTTGGGGAGATTTGACGGCGGAATCGGATAATTAAAATGCAATAAGACTATTTAGTGTCCAAGCAGTCATTTATCGTTAAATATACGATTGACTCTTGGTACTAAATCGGTAGAATGCCATTCCGCAGTCAGGGGAAAGTTTCTTAGGAAACAACTTGCTGCAAGTAAGATTGATAAATTGATATAAGCGACATTAGCTCAGTTGGTAGAGCGATACCTTGCCAAGGTATAGGTCATCGGTTCGAACCCGATATGTCGCTCCAATTTTACAAGATGTGTGCCCTTGCCAAGGTATAGGTCACAGGTTCGAACCTCTCTTTATAAGAGAAGTCCGCTCCAATCTTACAAGATAATAAATTTTGGCGCGATGGCAGAATGGCTATGCTACGGATTGCAAATCCGTCGATCTCGGTTCGACTCCGGGTCGCGCCTCCACATTTAGATTGTGATGAGTTTGGCTCTTATTAAGAGTAAACAGTATTAACTACCGATAATACGTATCATCAAAATCAACGAGTTTGCCCGAGTGGTGGAATCGGTAGACACAAGGGATTTAAAATCCCTCGCTTAATAGGCGTGCCGGTTCAAGTCCGGCCTCGGGTACCATCATTTAAGCCCTGACATAAGTCGGGGCTTTTTTGTATCTGAATATCCAGTAAAAATTTAAAATCCCTCGCTACTCTTCATAGGCCACGTACCAACTAAAGTCCGGCCTCGGATACCATCACTAAGATGATAAGACGGCCCTGACATAAGTCGGGGCTTTTTTGTATCTGAATATCCAGTAAAAATTTAAAATCCCTCGCTACTCTTCATAGGCCACGACCAGTTCAAGTCCGGCCTCGGGTACCATCACTAAGATGACAAGACGGCCCTGACATAAGTCGGGGCTTTTTTGTATCTGAATATCCAGTAAAAATTTAAAATCCCTCGCTACTCTTCATAGGCCACGTACCAATTAAAGTCCGGCCTCGGGTACCATCACTAAGATGACAAGACGGCCCTGACAATAGTCAGGGCTTTTTTGTATCTAAAGATCCAGAAACACATTTTAAATCCCTCGCTACTCTTCTCTTGATAAGAGCGGGAATGTGCCTGTTCAACTATCTACTTCTTAGACTGGCCTCGGGTACCATCATTTCTCTTTGAAAATTGGCAATAAGCCTCAAAGAAAATTGTTTTTTTGTATCTAAATATCCAACAACATAAATATCCTGCTTGCTGAGTAAAATGCTGCCTTAAATAGGTTGGTCAACTAGTCGAGGGCGTTAGCTTCTAGGCTTTAATATATCTGCAGTGGAAAGGCCCTGAGAAGGCCTCCACAAGCTGGATAGTCTTTAATTGCCACCATATACCTTCGCCAAGGCAATAAGACTATTTCGTAGTTCTTCGCAGATCATCCAGGCTGAGAATTTTTACTAGGTGGGGTGCTATTTTCTCATTTCAGGTTTACCGTCTTTGGATGCTGTGCCGAGAGGTCTTTGATCCACTGAGTGTCCTGCATCATTAGATAAGTTCCCTACTGTCAGTATTATTTGCTCAAACCTGTTTGTTTTGTGACCTAGGTTAAGTATTGAGCCGATATGCTATCAATTTCGTGACTATGAATGCTTGGGTGCGATATAATGTATGCGATTTGTTTCGTATCAGTAGTTTAAGGTTGTTTGTTATGAAAGGTGTTGTTTCAAAAGGTTTTACGCTTATCGAGCTTGTGGTGGTTATTATTATTTTAGGCATTCTATCGGTTATTGCTCTGCCTAAGTTCATTAATCTAGGTCAAGATGCTCATGATTCTGCGGCTAAAGGCGTTTTTGGTGCATTTAAATCTGGGGTTACTATGTATCATAGCTGCTGGGCTGCATCGGGAGCCAGTGATCGTGTGGAAGATCTTGCCTGTTATGGTGATGGCACTCTAGACTCAAGTTTTACAGGTTATCCCTTGAGTACGACCAATGGTGGCGATGGGACTATATTGTCAGCTGATAGTTGTAAAGAAGTGTGGCAAGGCTTGCTCGAGGGGGATGACTATGTGTTAGCTCCTCATACCGACTCTTCATTTGGTGGCGAGACCGATATCATTTACTGGTATGGCGCGGGTTCATCAATCAGTGGTGGTTCGTACTGCTATTTTAATTATATATCCGATGATCGCTCTAAGGGTTCAGAAAATTGGCAGCTACAATATTATCCTGGAACAGGGAAAACAGTGGTGACTCGAGCAACTTTGAGCTAATCGGTTATTAACTTTAGCGATTGAACTCAAATTTTTAAATGGGGGTTAGCCAAATCCTCCTTTCGTTTCTATTCTTCACGCCTTAAATTTTGCCATACTTAAACCACTAGATTTTTATTTTTAAAGTCGGTTAAAGGTTCGCAGCTTGTATCTGCGGATCATGGGGCAATTTATGTTTGTAAGGCTTTCAACTGTCATAGTGGTCGTTCTCTTAATGAGCTTGCTGGTTACTAGACCATTACTTGCTATTGAGCGCTCTGAAGCCGCATTCAACTCTTTGCTTAATCAAGTTCAATTTGTACGATTAATTAAACCATCTAAGCAAATTGAACTTGATTATAGGGCGTTAAGCTTAGGGCCTACGAAAGTAAAACAGGCCAGAGTCGAGCAGATTCAATCTCAGTTACAAGAATTCTGGGGAACCCTTGGGATCCCCACCAATGCCGTGAATATGAAGAGTTCGCAGGACCTGTTTCAACAGGTTCTTTCTCTGGAGCCAATCTCTAAGGACTACCTAACCACCAGTAATAAGATCCGTTACTTATTATGGCTGGAACAGAGGGACGACTGGAGTGAGTTAGCGTCTAATACTTGGCTAAAGCTGGGCGATAGCCACAGCTTGGTTCCTGAAATTAGTAGCAGATTAAAAGTGTTAGGCGATCTGAGACAATACGATCCTATCAATACATTGTTTGATGCTAATGTTAATAATGGGGTTAAACGTTTTCAATTGCGCCATGGTTTAACATTAGACGGAATTATTGGCCCCGAAACACTCAGCTGGATCAATATGAAACCGGTGAAACGGGCAGAATTGTTAGCGATTAACTTTATCAATAAAACGGGTTATTTAGCGTCTGTTGAGCCTAGATTTTTAATCATAAATATACCAGCATTCGAATTAGAACTTATCGATAATGGCCAAGTGGCGTTACAGTCTCGGGTTATCGTGGGCAAGCCCTATCGTCAAACTCCTCAGTTAAGCAGTCGAATTTCAAATCTTGTGATCAATCCAAGTTGGCGTGTACCTAGGAGCTTATTAACTCGGGACCTATTGCCTAAAGTCAGAGAGGATGGTGGTTATATTCAGGCTAGAAATTTCGATGTTTTCGACAATAATGGGGAGATAGTAAGTAAAACTTCACAAGAGTGGCAGGATTTAGCCCATGGTCATTTTCCTTATCGTCTCGTTCAAATTCCAGGAGAAGGCAATACCTTAGGCCGCTATAAGTTTTATTTTGAGAATGAACACAGTGTTTACTTACACGATACTGTAGACAAGGAATTGTTTGAAGAGTCTAACCGTGCGCTGTCATCTGGGTGCATACGTATTGAAAATGTCGAGGGACTCGCTAACTGGATGGCATCTAATTTAGTCAGAGATAAGCAGACTTGGGTCGATATGCAACCTGAGCGGCATAAAACCCAATGGTTTTCTCTGGAGCAGAGCTTACCTATTTATTTGGTTTACTGGACCGCTTGGGTCGATCAATGGGGTAACGCTCAATTTAGAAATGATATATACCATAAAAATCCTACGTTTAAATTGGCATTGGCTCACGGGTCACCATAAATCAATCACTCTCATGCTCTACCTTTATTATTGTTAACTTGATATTAATCAGATTTCAGTATAATTTTGTCTTCTGTTTTGCTTGATAAACAATCAATGGTGGCTGTGTGTCTGTAGTATGTCCAACTCGTAGGCAGTTGTTACTAGGTCTTAGTGGCGCTGCAATGTTTTCGATGATTCCTTCTAAAGTTTATGCAAGTCGTTCAACGAAAGGCGTTCGCAGTTTAGGGTTTCATAATTTGCATACCGGGGAGAGAGGGCAGGGAAGCTATTGGGTGGATGGAAATTACCAAAATAAGATATTATCAAATTTTAGCCATATTTTGAGGGATCATAGGCGTAATGAATCTGTGCCTATGGATAAGCGTCTTTATGATTTGCTATTTAAGCTCAAAGAGTCACTCAATGTTGAGCAGGAATTCAATGTTATTTCCGGATATCGTTCACCTAAAACCAATGCCATGTTAGCGGCTAAAACCAGTGGCGTTGCTAAGAAAAGTTACCATATGAAAGGTATGGCTATGGATATCGCGATTGAGGATGTGAACTTGAGTGATCTTCGAGATGCGGCCATCGAGCTTAAGTTAGGCGGTGTAGGTTATTACCCCAGATCCGGTTTTATTCATGTCGATACAGGGCCTGTGCGCAGTTGGGCATAGATGATTGTTGTATTGATAGTCATCTGAATAAAACAGTTTGTTAGCTCGGTCATGTTATGTCAATATTTCGCCGCATAAAAAACGTCCCTGCTGGTCGAAAGTAGGGACACTCTGAAACTAATTTATTTTTAAGTGAGAAAAACATGTCTTACACTATTGCTGCTGAAATTCGTACTGAAATCGGGAAAGGTTCGAGCCGCCGCCTACGTCATGCGAACAAAGTTCCTGCTGTTATCTATGGTGCTGGTAAAGAGTCTATCTCTATCAAGTTTAACCAAAAAGATATCATCAACATCCAAGAAAACAAAGATTTCTTCACGGGTGAACTTACTATCGCTATTGATGGTAAAGAAATTAAAGTTCGCGTGCAGGCTATGCAGCGTCATGCTTTCAAAGCGCTTATTGAACATGTCGATTTTACATTCGCATAAGCTCAGTATGTGAATGTTAAAAGCGCCAATTGGCGCTTTTTTTATGCTTTTTCTTTAGCTTACTAAAGGTCATCTGACTCCTTGTGTTTATCGGGACAAGCTGCGATGAGACTAGATATTCCTTGTTCATTAACCTCTTCTAACCTCACATCAAACCCCCAGAGCCTATGTAAGTGTTTTACCACTTCATGGGAGCTTTCTGCTAAAGGCATTCGATTGGTTGGAATATACTCCAGGGTCAGTGAGCGATCTCCGGTAACTTCAACCCGATGGATCTGAATATTGGGCTCAAGATTGGAAAGGTTGTACTGTTGAGACAACATTTGACGAATATCCTTGTATCCTTGCTCATCATGAATCGCTGAGACAGAAAGATAGTTTTTCTTATCGTCATCTAAGATGCTGAACAGTTTAAATTGCCTGATAATAGCCGGTGATAAATATTGGCTAATGAAGCTTTCATCTTTAAAGTTCTCCATGGCGAAATGTAAGGTCTCTAACCAATCACTGCCGGCAATATCAGGAAACCATTCTCTGTCTTCATCGGTAGGGTGTTCACAGATCCGCCTGATATCGATAAACATGTTGAAGCCCAATGCATAAGGGTTAATGCCATTATAGTGGGGGCTGTTGTAGCTGGGTTGTACAATAACATTGGTGTGGCTCTGGAGAAACTCCAGCATAAACCTGTCTGTCACCAATCCATCATCATAGAGGTGATTTAAAATCGTGTAATGCCAAAAGGTGGCCCAGCCTTCATTCATGACCTGAGTCTGTTTCTGAGGGTAAAAGTATTGCCCCATTTTCCTCACTATCCGCACTATCTCTCTTTGCCAAGGCTCGAGTAAGGGCGCATGCTTTTCGATAAAGTATAAAATGTTTTCCTGAGGTTCTTCGGGAAATCTTAACTCGGCTTTCTCGTCCTGCTCTTGATGTGCCTTAGGCACAGTGCGCCAAAGATCGTTGACCTGACTCTGAAGGTATTCTTCTCGCTCTTTCTGCCTAAGCTGCTCCTCTTTAAATGATATTTCGCTTGGTCGCTTATATCGATCGACTCCATAGTTCATTAAAGCGTGGCAAGAATCTACTATCAGCTCTACCTGGTCTATGCCATGTAGCTCTTCACACTGGCTAATGTAGTTTTTGGCAAACACAAGATAATCAATAATAGAGCTGGCATCGGTCCAGGTTTTAAAAAGGTAGTTATTTTTGAAGAAACTGTTGTGACCAAAATTCGCGTGAGCCATCACCAGTGCCTGCATGGTGATGGTATTTTCTTCCATCAGATAGGCGATACATGGGTCTGAATTAATGACAATTTCGTAAGCCAGTCCCATTTGGCCCCGTTTATAACTTTGTTCTGTCTCAATAAATTTCTTACCGAAGGACCAATGGGTATAACCTAAAGGCATGCCGATACCCGCATAAGCATCCATCATCTGCTCAGCGGTGATCACTTCAATTTGGTTTGGGTAAGTCTCTAACCTATAGTGAGCTGCAATCCTCTCTATTTCGGTTAGGTACTTCTGTAGCAGTTCAAAGTTCCAGTCTGGCCCATCATCGAGCGGTGTCCGTTTCTTTTTGTTATCCATAACGCCCCCTATACAGCTTGCTTCTTGAAGAGTTCTCTAAACACAGGATAAATATCTTCGGCCTGTTTGATATGCTGCACGGCTATGTTATCGAATGATTTCTGTAGGCCCTCATACTCGCGCCACAGCGTTTGATGAGCACGGTTGGTTATTTCTATATAACTAAAGTAGCGCACTACAGGCAGGAGTTTTTTCTCCAGCAATTGCTTACAACCGGGTGAGTCATCAGCCCAATTATCGCCGTCAGATGCCTGGGCAGCATAGATATTCCATTCACTCTCGGGGTAGCGTTCCTTCTGGATCTGGTGCATCAGTTTCAGCGCACTGGATACTATGGTGCCACCGGTTTCCTGTGAGTAAAAAAACTCGTGTTCATCGACCTCTTTTGCCTGGGTATGGTGGCGAATATAGACAACGTCTAAATTCTTATAGGTACGGGTAAGAAAGAGGTATAGCAAGATATAGAAACGCTTGGCCATGTCTTTAGTTGCCTGATCCATAGAGCCTGATACGTCCATTAGGCAGAACATGACAGCCTGGCTAGAGGGGATTTCACGCTTGGCAAAGTTGTTATATTTTAAGTCGAAAGTATCAATAAAGGGCACTTTAGCTATCTTGTGTTTCAGTTCCTCAATTTGCTCTTTCAAAAATAGTATACGTTCAGCTTCGGCGCCCGGTGTATTCTCGAGCTCTTCAAGTTCAGTCTCTAACTCGCCGAGTAATTTCTTCTTACTCGAAGACATGGCTATGCGTCTTGCCAGTGAAGATCTCAATGAGCGGACTATATTGATATTGGAAGGGACACCATCATTGGTGAAGCCTGCACGATATACCTGATATTCGACCAATTTATTGAGTCTATTACTCTGTAAATTTGGCAGCTCGAGATCTTCAAAAAGAAGTTCTAAATATTCGTCTTTCGAAATTTGAAATACGAAATCATCACTGCCTTCTCCTGAATCGGAAGCATCCCCTTGACCCGAGCCTTGACCCCCACCGCCAGGTGGACGTTCAATCTTGTCACCTTTGATGAACTGGTCGTTGCCAGGGTGAACTCTTTCTCTTATTCCACCATGACCTTGGTGAAATGAAGGCTCACTGATGTCCTTGGTAGGGATACCAATCCTCTCGCCTTTATCGACATCGGTAACGCTACGGCGCGTTACCGCATCACTGACAGCTTTCTTAATTTGCTGCTTGTAGCGATTGATAAATCGTTGGCGGTTAACCGTACTTCTGCCTTTAGCATTGAGTCTTCTGTCTATGAAATTAGCCATGCGCACCTCCTAGAATACCGGAAGCCTGTCTCGCTTCCGGCCTAGTCTATTTTAAGAAGACTTACGTACTCTCAGGTACCATTCTGATAGAAGTCTGACTTGTTTCTTGGTATAGCCTTTCTTCATCATACGGTTGACAAAATCGTCGTGTTTACGCTGATCATCAGTGGATGTTTTGGCATTGAAAGAGATCACAGGTAGTAGATCTTCCGTGTTAGAGAACATCTTCTTCTCTATAACGGTTCTGAGCTTCTCATAACTGGTCCACAGAGGGTTTGACCCCTCGTTATTGGCCCTTGCCCTCAGTACAAAATTGACGATTTCGTTCCTGAAGTCTTTGGGATTGCTGATCCCCGCGGGTTTTTCGATCTTTTCCAGTTCAGCGTTGAGTGCCGAACGATCGAAAAGCTGACCGGTTTCAGGATCTCGATATTCCTGATCTTGGATCCAGAAATCAGCATAGGTCACGTATCGGTCAAAAATATTCTGTCCATATTCGGAGTAAGACTCTAAATACGCTGTCTGTATCTCTTTACCGATAAACTCCACGTACTTGGGAATTAAATACCCCTTGAGGAACTCCAGATAACGTTCGGCGGTTTCGGTAGGAAACTGCTCCTGTTCGATTTGACGTTCGAGTACATAGAATAGGTGAACAGGATTAGCGGCTATTTCAGTCTGATCGAAGTTAAATACTTTAGATAAAATTTTAAATGCAAAACGTGTAGATAGGCCCTGCATACCTTCATCCACGCCGGCATAATCGCGATATTCCTGATAGGATTTAGCCTTAGGATCTGTGTCTTTAAGGCTTTCACCGTCATAAACTCGCATCTTGGAGTATATAGATGAGTTTTCAGGCGACTTGATACGCGATAACACACTAAATTGGGCTAAGGTTTCCAGTGAACCCGGTGCACAAGGCGCATTAGTTAGCTCAGAGTTAGACAGTAATTTCCTGTAAATCTGGATCTCCTCAGACATCCTCAAGCAATAGGGTACTTTAACGATATAGACCCTATCCAGAAAAGCTTCATTGGTTTTATTGTTGCGGAAAGTCGTCCACTCTGACTCGTTAGAGTGAGCCAGAATGATGCCGCTGTAGGGCAGGGCTGACAGGCCCTCTGTGCCATTATAGTTGCCCTCCTGAGTAGCCGTCAGTAGTGGATGAAGCACCTTGATAGGCGCTTTAAACATTTCGACAAATTCCATGATGCCTTGGTTTGCCCGGCACAGGGCACCAGAGTATGAGTAGGCATCGGCGTCATTCTGGGCAAAATGCTCAAGCTGGCGAATATCGACCTTGCCGACCAGAGAGGAGATATCTTGATTGTTCTCATCACCAGGTTCAGTCTTGGCGATGGCCATCTGATCCATAATGGAAGGGAAGACTTTTACTACCCTAAATTTGGAAATATCGCCTCCGTATTCATGCAAACGTTTTACCGCCCAAGGAGACATGATGCACTTAAGGTATCGGATGGGTATATTATATTCTTTTGCTAACAAGTCACTGTCTTCATCCGGGTTAAACAAGCAGAATGGATGGTCATTAACAGGGCTTCTCACGCCATCGGCTGTGAGTACATAGATAGGTATCTTCTGCATCAAATCTTTAAGTTTCTCAGCTAGAGAAGACTTACCACCCCCGACTGGGCCGAGTAGATACAGTATCTGTTTCGATTCCTCTAAACCTTGTGCGGAATGTTTAAGATAAGCCACTATTTGCTCTATGGCTTCCTCCATACCGTAGAAGTCTTTAAATGCCGGGAATCGGGAAATTAGCCGGTTTGAAAAAATACGACTGAGAATAGGATCCTTAGAAGTATCTATAATTTCAGCGTCACCGATAGCCAGTAGTAGCCGTTCAGCTGCCGAGGCATATGCACTTCGGTCCTGTTTGCTGATCTCTAAGAATTCTTGTAGTGAATACTCTTCGTCGAGTTTCTGTTCGTAGCGCTGTTGGTAATGCTCAAAAATGCCCATATTCCACCCCCTGAAACGCTTAAAAAGTGTGTAAGCGATAACGGAAAACCAGTCTCCTACTTTTAATCTTAGACCGTAAAAATGAACTTCGTCACAAAAAAGTCAAATAAAACAAAGAGAAACAGTTGCAAATGCAACTGTTGCACTTGTAAATTAGGGGGAGGTTGTCGTGAGGCATATCTGGAATAACAAAAAAGGAGCCGAATGGCTCCTTTTTATTACAGTGCTAGGCTTAAACCTGCACAATATTTTTCGGCAAGTTACGCGAAATTTTTGTTAACGAAATCCCAGTTAACCAATTCCCAGTAATGGGCTAAGTAATTAGGACGTACGTTACGGTAATCTATGTAGTAGGCATGTTCCCATACATCGACTGTCATGATAGGTGTCACACTGCTATCGGTCAAAGGTGTAGCTGCATTGCTAGTATTAACAATAGCGACGCTACCGTCAGCATTCTTAACTAGCCAAGTCCATGCGCTACCGAAGTTATTGACAGCTGAATCAGTGAATTTAGCTTTGAATTCTTCGAAAGAGCCAAAAGCGTCATCAATCGCTTTAGCTACTGCACCAGTTGCTACGCCACCACCATTTGGTGATAAACAGTTCCAGTAAAAAGTGTGGTTCCAGATCTGTGCAGCATTGTTGAAGATACCGCCAGTTGACGTCTTGATGATCTCTTCAAGGCTTTTTTCAGCAAGTTCAGTGCCGTCAACTAGACCATTAAGCTTAACAACATAAGTGTTGTGATGCTTGCCATAATGAAATTCAATAGTCTCTTGTGAGATATGAGGTTCTAGTGCGTCTTTTGCATACGGTAATGCAGGTAATTCGAAAGCCATGAGTTGCTCCACTCTGAGTTTAGGTTGAATTATTATTTTTTAGATATACTTCTTGAATTGATTCTACTCGAAAAAATCACTATCAGTATCGTTATTTTTACGATTAAAGCAATAAAAATGTTTATATTTAATAGCCCTGTTAAAAGTAGGTTTTTGTTCTGAATGAACCTGAAGTACAATAGGGTTAAATTATTAGTTTATTTGTGTGTAGAGTTAGGAATCATAATGGAAACAAACGAAACAGTAGAGAAAATCAAAGCGCAACTAGCAGAGAACCCAATCATAGTTTACATGAAAGGTTCACCTAAATTGCCTAGTTGTGGCTTCTCGTCTCAAGTGGCTCAAATCATGATCAACTGTAATGCACAATTCGCTTTTGTTGATATTTTACAGCATCCAGATATCCGTACAGAGTTGCCTAAATACGCCAACTGGCCAACCTTTCCTCAGCTTTGGATTGAAGGTGAGTTGATCGGTGGCTGTGATATCTTGACTGAAATGTTCCAGAAAGGTGAGCTACAGACGCTTATCACTGAAACTGCGGCAAAATATGCATCTGAAGATGAAGAAAAAGCTTAAATTCAGATAAATGAGTCAGTCAAAAAAAGCCTTTCATTTGAAAGGCTTTTTTTATGGGACTAGCATTCTACTTATGAGTATTATGCCGACTCTGACTCAATATCTTTAGGCATAAGTAATAGTAGATCCATGGTGATTGCTACAATTTCGCACAGACTAATCCCCGTCAGGCTAAATGAACCAATAACATATCGCTGTGATAGAACCAAATTACAATCACAGAATAGCGCCCACTTTATCGGGGGGCATTTCCAGGTAAACTAGATGCTTGCTGAATCACCTAGAAGTCTAATGCTATGTGTAAACCGCTAAACCGCTAAACCGCTAAACCGCTAAACCGCTCTAGCTCTTTAGCTCAGATTGACTGGCTTAACTCATTAAGTGTTGGTTACTCTGCTTCTTTAGGCATAGGTAATAACAGATTCATGGTGATTGCCACAATTCCGCACAAGCTAATGCCTGACAGGCTGAATGAACCTATGCCCAAGGCCATACCGCCGATACCAAATACCAGAGTCACGCCGACGATACAGAGATTTCTCGGCTCGGTGAGATCCACCTGATTTTTAATCAGTGAATTTAACCCTACCGCTGCAATCGATCCAAATAAGAGGCACATGATGCCGCCCATCACAGGTACTGGGATTGTTTGCATCAAGGCCCCTAACTTGCCAACAAAGGCGAGAATAATCGCGATAATGGCAGTGTATGTCATGATCACTGGGTTGAAAGCTTTTGTGAGAGTGATGGCCCCAGTAATTTCCGAGTAGGTGGTGTTTGGTGGTCCACCAAATGCTGAGGCGGCAATGGTTGCTACACCATCACCGGCTAAGGTTCTGTGTAGTCCAGGTTTCTTCAGGTAATCTTTTCCCGTGACGTTAGAGATGGCCAGAATGTCGCCAATATGCTCAACGGCCGGTGCGATGGCGACGGGGATCATAAAGGCGATAGCATGCCAGTTCAATTCTGGAGCGATAAAGTTGGGGATGGCTAACCAACTGGCTTGAGCTACTGGAGTAAAGTCGACGATACCAAAACTCAGACTCAAGCCGTATCCCACTACAATACCGGCTAAGATGGGCATGAGTCTAAAAACCCCTTTAGCGAAGATGGCAATGCCAATAGTAGTAAGCAGGGCGGCGAGAGAGATGATTAATGCAATATTTTGGTCCACTATGACCAAGGTTCCATCTCCACCCTTACCCATGGCCATGTTAACGGCGACGGGGGCTAAGCCTAGACCTATCACCATGATCACAGGGCCGACAACGACGGGAGGAAGTAAACGTTTGATAAAGCCATCACCGCGAACTTTGACCAGACTGGCTAAAATAAGATAGACGGCACCGGCGGCCATGAGCCCCCCCATGGTGGATGGGATCCCCCAAGTCTGAACGCCATACATGATAGGGGCAATAAAGGCGAATGAAGAAGCAAGGAAAATGGGGATCTGCCTCTTAGTGATTAATTGGAAAATAAGGGTACCTATGCCAGCGGTGAACAGGGCAACATTGGTGTCTAGCCCGGTTAATAAGGGCATCAATACCAGGGCACCAAACGCGACAAATAGCATTTGAGCCCCTTGGAGGGCGAGAGCAATATTTTTCATTATTATCTTCCGTGATTGAGGGCATGCTAATGTTAACAGCATGAGGAAACTTTCATAGTTATTAGTCTTATCTTGACTTGAATTTATGTGAAACAAAACGCCACTGAAACGATGAAATAGCCGAGTGAATGATCTGGAGTGGGCAAACTTGTGGTACAATTTTGCTATCTTGTCCCCCGTTAGAACAGTGAAGATGCTGAAAAACCTATTAAACTCTTCGATTTTTTGTGCCAGCTGCTTATTATTGCAGGCTAATCTTGTGAGTGCTGCCGAAGTTCATCAACTGGATGAAACCTTAGTCCCGGTTGAATCCCGTTCCCTAGTCCAGCAGAAAAAAGCCATATCAATAGGGCTTAGAGAAGTGATTCTTAAAAACTCTGGAAGTAAAGCTTCTATTGCTCATCCCAGTGTTAAGGCCAAGATGAGGAATCCATCCTCCTTACTTAGCCAATTTGGATATCAAGAGGTCGACGGCGAGCTCTTTTTACAGGTTAATTTCGATCATCAACGTATCATCAAGCTATTGCGAGATGCTCACTTGCCTGTTTGGGGCAAGCAGAGACCTTTGACCTTAATATGGCTGGTTGAGGACGATGCAGAATCTAAACAAATCATCAACGATGGTTCTGTGCTAGATAGTCGAAAGCTGTTTCAATCAGTATCAGAGTCAAAGGGGGTCCCTGTACTATTCCCAGTCATGGATCTCGATGACAATATGAAAGTCAATATTCATGACATTCGAGGCAAGTTTGTCGAACCTGTAGCGAGTGCATCTCAGCGTTACCAGGCTGATTATTTCGTTATAGCGTCCATGGATACGCGCGGCGATAGTGTAAAATATAACTTTGCCTTGTATCCAAAATCCAGTGGCGAAACCACGTCGACCCCCCTAACGAGTAAAAGTAAGGTGGTGCATGATCTTGATACTGCGGTGCATGAAATCATCTCAGCTGTGAGTGAATTTTATGTTGGACGATACGCGATTGCAGATTCGGGCAGTGCGCTCGATAGTTATGTGACTTTCATTGATATTACTGAATTGAAGCAATTGGTGGAAATTGAGAAGTATTTCAAGCAACTCAGTGCCGTTAAATCAGTACAACTGACTCAATTACAAGGTACTTCGGCTAAGTATAAGTTGGATCTGTTCGGCACAGAAAATGATCTGCGCAGACTGATGAAACTTGAACCTAGAGTCAGAGTCATAGATTCGGCTATACACGAAGCACAGACCGATGATGGATTCGATGTTCTGCCTGATACTCAAGTTCAGGGCCCCGAGTATCGCTGGCGCGGCTAGTTTTGAATATGAAACTTTAGGTACTCGTGTTAAAGTGAGTACCTAAGTAATACCTGCACAACCGAGAATTATCTGAGTGAAATCTAACTCACCTTTACAACTATCTTTGCCCGTACATCTACCCGATGATGAGACGTTTAATAGTTATTATCCTGCGGCGGGTAACGATGAGCTTATTCAAAGCTTACAAGCCTGCGCCGAAGGACAAGTCCACCAGGCTGTTTTTCTCTGGGGGCCAGTCAAATCGGGTCGAACTCATCTGATGCATGCAGCCTGTGCCCATGCAAACGATTATCAAAGAAGTAGTTTCTATCTACCATTAGGCATACATGCCAGTATTTCTCCCGCCTTATTAGAAGGTTTAGAGCAGTTAGATCTTATCTGTATCGATGATGTCGATGCCATTGCCGGTCATCCACTGTGGGAAGAAGCTATTTTCGACCTCTATAACCGAGTCTCTGAAAATAATGACTGCTCCTTAATCGTCAGTGGTAGCGTTTCACCCACAGATTCAGGTTTTGGTCTTGCAGATCTTGTCTCTCGCATGCAATGGGGCCTCAATTATCAATTGCAGCCTATGGCCGATGAAGAGAAACTGGCGGCGCTGCAGCGACGTGCAGCCATGCGTGGCCTGCAACTCGAGGATGATGTGGGACGTTTCTTGCTAAGTCGTTTAGCCAGAGACTTAAGGACCCTGTTTGATGTACTTGATAAATTAGATAAAGATTCACTCGTGCACCAGCGAAAGTTGACTATTCCTTTCGTTAAGAAGATGCTCAAGCTTTAATTCGAAGCGATTAAATTAAGCTATTTAAAAAACCGGTAATAATTCATATTATTAGCGGTTTTTTAATGTCTATTATTGGCCGTACTCATTGTATATTTTTCACCGTTATTCTAAGTTCGGCAACTAATACCAATTGGTATTAATCCAGTAAAGAGAGATCCGACTCATCTTGGGCTTATCACCATTCTTTCTCGTGCAGTGTCACTGGTGACAGGTTTATGTTAGCTGAGCGCTACTTCCACAAATACAAATACAAATACAAATACAAATACAACCACAAGCACAGGCCGTAAGGGCTAGAGCATAGATTAAAGCTCATGTGTCAAGCCTCCTTATTGAAGGGGACTTGGTTATTAATGAACATAAAAAAAGCGCCCTGAGGCGCTTTTACTGTATTGGGTCATTAAAAATGAGTTACTTCTTTTTCTTCTTTAGCCCTAGACCTAATTCTTTGCCACGAATACGAGCATAAAATGGAAAGCCTATCAGCAGGGCACCTAGTAGGAGCACTTCTATCAGAGCAAACAGGAAATGCTCTTCGGTGACGTAGATTAAGGTGAGACCATGAAGCATATACAAACAGATGATGTAGCTGGCCCAGGCATAGGTGTAGGGCTTACCTTCTATGATGCCTTTCAAGGGAAGTAGCATTGGGATTAACCACATTGCAGCAAATACCAGAGAATATTCTCCCGTTATTCCCTTGTTGATGAACCAAACACCGAGCATTAATACTAATGCAAGATAACCTGCCCGGCATAGATGAAACAAACGAGTCGAATTCATTGGGCTGCCTTAAAGAATCGCAAGTACATTTTCAGGAGGACGGCCGATGGCAGCTTTATTGTTAGCCAGCACTATGGGGCGTTCAAGTAGTTTAGGGGTATCGACGATTGCCTGAATGAGTTGCTGTTCAGACAAGTTTGGATTGGCTAAATCTTGTTCTTTATATTCAGTCTCTTTGGTGCGCATGAGCTCTCTCGCAGTTAAACCAAGCTTAGCCAGTAAAGCTTCAATTTCATTGGTTTTGAGAGGGGATTTCAGATACTCAACTATTTGGATTTCACAATCTCTTTCCTCTAATAAAGCTAAGGTTTGACGGCTTTTAGAGCAGCGTGGGTTATGAATAATACTGACCATAGTCATAGGCTTATGTCCGAATGCAAATATTGCCGACATCATACTCGAAAAGGTGATGAAAGTCACAATTAGAAAGCATAGATAAGGAGGGAGATTCGGGCTTGTTGCGGGAGGAACTCGAGCCGATAGGTGTGTGCAGAGGGAGATGAATATAGGTGACCTAAATGCAAGGCCACCTAGTTGTCATTCACTGTTACTTAAGCGCTTCTAATGCGGTATTAGCTTGCCTGAATTGTCGAATTCTAGCCTCGATACGGGCAAGCTGTAACGGGTTTTCCTCTGACAGTCGATAAGCAAAGTTGAGCTGATCTATCGCGCCTTTATAGTCTGCAGCGAGTGCCATAGATTCGGCTTTAACAAAGTGTTCCATGGCTTTATTGCCGGTCTTTTTGTATGCATCGCTGAGCAAGAAGAAGGGCAATTGATTTTGTTTATCTAGGAAGATGAGCTCCTCTAGTAAGGGAATTGCTTTAGCTGCCTTGCCTGCTTCTATGTACACATGGGCCAAGTTAGTGTTAATTACTTGAGAATATGGTTTAAGTTCACCTTGGGCCTCGAGTAGCTTAATGGCCTCATCAGTCGCTTCTCGTTCCACTAAAAGATCTGTCTTGGTATCGATATAAAAGAGATTATTTCTATTTTCTTTTAATAAGTTATCTATTATCGCCTCGGCTTCATCGAAACGCTTATTTCTAAATAAAGCTAATGCTTTTCCGTAGAGTGCCGCGCTCTTGAAAGTATAAGTTCTTTTTCTGAGCTGTTTGTCGAACATAGCTAGGGCCGCTTCTTCGCTGAAGCTGGAGAATCTTACCTGGATTCGCGCCTTGGCTAACTGAAAGTCTATATTGTCCGGAATATACCTGTGGGGATACTGAGCCGCCCGGTTACGGGCCTCTGTAATTCGTGACTCGGGAAGTGGGTGAGTCAACAACATCTGTGGCGGCTTGCTGGTGAAGCGGTAGCGAGTGGCAAGTTTAGCGAAAAAATCGGCAGCGCCATTGGGATCGAAACCCGCATCAACCAAAATCTGCATGCCTATTCTGTCAGCTTCTTTTTCATGGGCTCGGGTAAAGTTGATTTTTGACTGAGTCGCCAGTGCTTGTGTAGTGGCCAGTGCCGCCATTCCCGCCTGTGGTACGGCTATGGTCAGGAGTATTGCACCCAACATGCCGACAATTGTTGCGGTTGAACTCTTATTCTGCGCCTCTAATGAACGAGCTAAGTGCCTCTGGGTTACGTGAGTAATCTCGTGGCCCAGTACAGAGGCGATTTGGCTCTCATTATCGGCGTTTAAAAACAATCCCGTGTGAACACCGACATGTCCTCCGAAGAAAGCAAAAGCGTTTATCTCATCATTTCTTAATAAGAAGAAATAGAAGGGGGTCTTAACGCCCGTCGCATGAGCCACCAGTTTATTTCCAAGCTCGGTGAGATACTGGCTCAATACCGGGTCGTTGAGCATGGGGGCCGAGGAGCGGATCACCCGCATATACGCATCGCCATAAATGGTCTCTTTTTCGAGACTAAAAGTATTGACGGCTGCAGTACCCAGATCGGGAAGATCATTGTTTGCAAAAGCCAGTGGCACGGTAGCACAGAAAATAAGTGAAATGGCACCGGCTAACAGAGACTTGGTTGATGTAATTTTACTCAAACTTATCCTTAATATGGGCAATGAGGCCTTGTTATGACCATTCTCTAGTGACTAAGTTAATCATTATTAAACAAGCTGCTGAGTTTATTCGAATAACTCATGTAATTATGCTTATTGTTATGATTAATATTACCTGCAGTTTTGCGCATATTCCATACTTGTGTATATTCATTATAAATATCACACTTGGCATTTAACACAAGGCGATAGATTCATCATGGTTACCTTGTGGTTTGTGTTGCAACTTAGGATAATAGCCAAAGTTTGTTCATGGCAAGATTATTATGGTTTTTATCGATTTAACCGCACTTCGTTGTCCCTTGGCGTTAGTTAAAGTCAAACTCGCATTGAAAAAGCTCAACTGCGACGATGTACTTAGGGTTACGTTATCAGACACTGGCTCTAGGCAGGATGTTCCCCGGTTTTTAAAAAAAGTCGGTTATCGTTACTCAGAGGTGAGAAATGATGATCGGGTCTTAATATTAGAAATAGTCAAATAGACCTTAGCTACTGCACAGTGACAACGAGACGATCAACAGTTTATTTTCAGGAATGGTGAATGTTAACTTTATTAACAACTTGGTATAAAGAACGTTTTAGCGACCCACAAGCGGTGACCTTAGTCCTTATTTTGATTGGGATTGCCCTAGTTATTTATTTTGCTGGTGGCTTGTTGGCGCCTTTATTGGTGGCCTTAGTGCTGGCCTTCTTACTCGAGTGGCCGGTGGCACAGATGTCAAGGCTAGGCATTAATCGAACCACAGCTGCCTCATTAGTGTTATTCATGTTTGTCGGTGTCATGCTGGTGCTGATATTTGGTTTGGTCCCCAGCATCTGGAAACAAGGCGTTGCCCTGGTTACTGACTTGCCTACTATGCTTGATAAAGGCTTAATCACTGCCCAAGGTTATATCAATCAATACCCACAGTTTATTAATCCAGATCAGCTAGATAGTATGGTTATTGAGCTGAAAAAAATGTTGGATACACAACACCTTCTGGATATTGGTAAGCAAATTCTTGGCTATTCGGCATCCTTGTTAGTCTTGATGGTATACGCCATTTTGGTTCCGCTATTGGTATTTTTCTTTTTAAAGGATAAAGATGAACTGCTTAGTGGCAGTAAGCGATTTATTCCCACTAATCGAGATCTGGCTCATAAGGTTTGGATTGAGATGAATCAGCAGATATTTAACTATATTCGTGGCAAAGTGATAGAGATAATCATCATAGGCGTGGTGAGTTACATCTTCTTCGCGCTAATGGATCTTAGGTATGCAGCCCTGTTAGGCGTGTTAACCGGGTTTTCTGTACTTATCCCTTATGTAGGTGCAACGTTAGTGACTCTGCCCATCGCGCTAGTGGCTTTCTTCCAATGGGGGATTAGCCCAGAGTTTGGCTATCTTATGTTAGGTTACGCCATTATTCAGGCATTAGATGGTAACGTTTTGGTTCCCATTGTGTTCTCAGATGCAGTGGACCTACACCCTGTGTTTATTATCGCCGCGGTGTTGATTTTTGGTGGTCTATGGGGAGTTTGGGGGGTGTTCTTCGCCATACCATTAGCCTCTCTGGTTAAGGCGGTATTAAATGCCTGGCCGACACTGGAACCTAAAGTTGAAACAGTAGAAAAAGCATCGTAAATTAATGAGCAATACCAGCATAAAAAAGGGCCTTTGGTCCTTTTTTATGGCCTATTCATCGATAAATCAGTTAAGACATTAATCATGGTATAGGGACTGTTTCGCCGTGACCGCCAAAGACCGATAGATGATGGTCGTCTGCTTGGCTTTAATGTTCCAATGTTGCCAATACAGGGGCACACGTTTACGTTTACCTGGGGTTATCTCAATTAATAGGCCTTTCTCTAGTAAGGGCTCAGCTTGAAGATGGGCTACTAGGCCGTATCCTAATCCTTGCAATATAGCATCGAGAAAACTCTCGGAGGAGGGGATCTTATGCTCACGCCAGCTACCCGTTTGCATCTTAAAATATCGACTTAGATACTGCTCATGAAGTTTATCTTTAGTCGAGAATATCACTGCAGGTGCTAACTCCAGCGAGGTTTGAGATACACTGACAGGGAAATATTGCGCGATAAACTCAGGTGTTGCAACGCACAGGTACTCCATATCACCCAGATATTCACTGCTGCAACCGGCGAGTGCTTGTTTGCTGGTGGTGACACAGCCGACCGCCTCACCATTCTTGAGTAAATTATGGGTGTAAGACTCATCATCGACTATCAACTCGAGTAACCACTGATGACGCTTAAACACCTCACTCAGTGCGGGTAAGAACCAGGTGGCTAAACTGTCGGCATTGACCGCTATTTTCACTATGGTGGGTAAGTTTGGGTCATCTACATCCATCTCACTCCTGAGTTCACTTTCTAATAATTCCACTTGAGAATAGTGGCGTAATAGACGTTTACCGGTAAGGGTTGCTTCTACAGGACTGGAGCGAATGACTAAGGCCTGACCGACTCTCTCCTCTAGCAGTTTTATGCGTTGGGACACGGCGGATTGAGTGATGCAAAGTACCTTAGCCGCACGTTCGAAACCGCCCTCACAGATCACTACAGATAGGGCTCGCAGGTGTGCATAATCGAGCAAAGCTTAACTCCTCAGAATAAATTAGCTGCTGTATTAGTTTTACTTATACAGCATAATAAATATTAGTTATATTTATTTATCCAGCTTGTGTACCCTTGCGATCAATCAGATATTTTAGGAAAAACCGATGCAGGCATTCATTCAAGGTGTAGGAATAGGCGGGAGCCTTATTATGGCAGTAGGGGCGCAAAATGCCTTCGTATTGAAACAAGGGTTAATGCGTTCCCACTCTCTGCCCATTGCGGCCCTGTGCTCTATCATAGATGCCTTGATGATCACCGCGGGGGTTGCGGGTTTAGGCCATCTCATTGTGACATTTCCCTTGATAAAGGATATTGCCAGTATTGGTGGAGCCATTTTTCTACTGGTCTATGGTGCCAGGGCGCTTAAATCATCATTTAGCGAGCAGGTTATGGCCCAGGAGGGCAATCATGGCACTGGGACGCTAAAAGCGGCCGTGTTAACCACATTAGGCATCAGTCTCCTCAACCCTCATCTGTATTTAGACACTGTGGTGTTATTGGGCAGCATAAGTGCTCAATTTGAAGGGGCCGATAGACCTTTGTTTGGCGCAGGCGCTGTTCTGGCTTCTTTTGTGTGGTTTTTCAGCTTAAGTTTTGGTGCTAGGTATTTAAGTCCATTATTTCAGAAACCCAAGGCCTGGTGCTATCTGGACAGGTTTATCTGCCTGACTATGTGGACCATTGCTTGTGTCTTAATATGGCCCTATTTCGCTTAGATTTCTCTGTAGCACTTTTTATTTATGTGTTTTATAGGCACAAAAAAGCCCGCGATAAGCGGGCTTTTGTTTGAATAAGTTGATTAAATTAGTCTTGCTTCAATTGATCTTTGGGACAAAACGACTTAGTGCAGTCGACCTAAATCATTTATGCCCCATTCCTTGCTAGGGATACAGCTCGCCAGTTAACCCAGCATTGCTTTTATTATTGAAGCTAGGATCCGGCTCCATTCGATTCCACCCTGTTAATAAACGAAATGCTTGCGGAAGAACGGCTAGGGATGCCAATTCGCTGATTTCAACTTACTGAATAATTTTCAGTCCATTCGGGTAATAAAGGTTTGCTCGTTATCCACAAAAGCCACAAAGCCGCCGTGATAGATAAACACCCGACCACGCCCCTCTACTAGGCAGGCAAGCTGTGGGTCCAAATCTTCTTCGTTATCCTGACTTTGAAAAGTGCCGGTATCGGTGATTACGCCGCTGAGTGTAGGCAAATATCCATAAGTACGCTTGGCTTGATCAATCAGGTTCAATTCGCTAGCGGTAGAGAAGCAAAAGGGAATCTCACCGGCTTCTTCGATAAATATAGTTTTCAGTTCTTCAAAAGCTGTAATCACAAGCCAGTCGATGCCGTTAGCATGATGGATAAACATAGAGTTTCTCGTTAATTCTGATGCTGAGATTTTATCACTATCAGAGGAGAACCTAGTAGTGATTTAGTTGCTAAAGCCGGTAATTCTGTGCCATTACCGGACATTCACTAGGCCAACTTGAAACACGTTTTTGCCCCAAAGCTTGCTAGCCTTCAAATGAAGACTGGTTACATTTTGTATTGGTTTCATTTGGCTGGTTTTACATCGGGACGAGTGTTTGAAGGTTGTACCTTCACTGTAACCTAACGCCTGTCCGGCGAGGATTGTGCAGCTACTTCTGCGAGACGACGCGAGTACGGTCCCTGTAGTCTCTGCGGCAGCGTCCATGCTGCCGAAGCTCGCAGCCGCCTCTACACTGGCTGTTCTACAAGAATGGGGTCTCTTCAATTTGAGCTTGATTACTAGCATGCTGTAACTAATTTAGCCCAAAGCGTGTTAGTTACGAATGAAACTTTAGGCTATTTTACCTTATTCGTTCCGACCCCTTTATCTGCCTTTATCTGGAGTTATCTGGACCATTGCTAGCGTCTTGATATGGCCCTATTTCGCTTAGATTTCTCTGTAGCACTTTTTATTTATGTGTTTTATAAGCACAAAAAAGCCCGCGATGAGCGTAATGCCGATCATTTAGTGATTTATCGATCGGTTGACTGATCTTCTAGATGCTTCAGAATCCGGGTCCTATCTCTAGGCCTCGGATTTTTTATGCAAGTTTCTCAAGCTTTTGACATGATCAACCAACTCAAACCTCATCAAGTTGAAACTCTCGCAGATTTACTCCCTCTGGAACTGATAGAGGAAGCGTATTCATTGACTGATACAGTCACGATAAGAAAACGTAAATTAACCTTAGAGTCAATGGCTTGGCTTCTTATCGGTATGGCTATCTATAACGATAAGTCGATGGCTCATATCGTTAATATGCTCGACATCGTTGATAGGGAGGGCAAGCCATTTGTTGCTCCGAGCGCATTAACTCAACGACGCAAAGATCTGGGTGAAGCGGCAATGAAAGCACTGTTTGAGTGCACTCAAGCTCACTGGAATCGTGAAGCCCTGCACCCAAGTTGGAATGGACTGATGTTACTCGGAGTCGATGGGGTAGTGTGGCGGACAGAAGATACTCCAGATAACGCAGAAGCCTTCTCTCGACAAAAAGATACTCAATATCCTCAAGTTCGTATGGTCTGCCAAATGGAATTAAGTAGTCATCTTATTACCGCTAGTGCTTTCGATGATTACGCCGTTAATGAGATGATTTTGGCCGAAAAGCTCATCGACTCGACACCGGATCATAGCCTAACACTGTTTGACCGAGGATTTTATTCACTGGGGCTACTTCATCAGTGGCAAACCACGGGTAACGAGCGACACTGGTTGATCCCTTTGAAAAAAAATGTCCAATATGAGGTGGTTCGTAGCTTGGGGCGCAACGATAAAATCGTCCAATTAAAAAGCAATCCACATGCCAGAAAACGATGGCCAAAGCTGCCTTATGAACTGGAAGTTAGGTTAATAAGTCGAAAGATTAATGGCAAGGAATACTCGGTTTTGACATCAATGATAGATCCCATGCGTTATCCAGTTACAGACATAGCTGACTTATACGTGCATCGATGGGAAATAGAATTAGGTTATCGAGAGCAGAAACAATACATGCTAGGTAATCGTTTAACGTTGAGAAGTCGACTGCCAGAGCTTGTAAAACAGGAGTTGTGGGGGATCTTACTCACCTACAATCTAGTGCGTTATCAGATGGTGAAAATGTGTCATAAACTCAAAGGGGATTATCTCCCTTATCAATTGAGTTTTAATGGTTCTTTGGCTCATATTTTGAGGCTATTAGTGGGTTTGCCTTACTCGACACCAGGTGCTATTCCTCGTCAGCTTAAATACTTCTACGACATGGCAGAGAGCCTGATTTTAGAACCTCGACGAACTCGGTCTTACCCTAGGATGGTCAAGCGCAGACCACAGAAATATGCCAGAAATAAAAAATGCCAGTAAGCTTAACTTACCGGCATTACCGCGATGAGCGGGCTTTTGTTTGAATAAGTTGATTGAATTAGTCTTGCTTAAGATGTTCAAGTACCACTTCATGGTGATCTTTAGCCTTAAACTTGTTGAACAGGTGAACGGTTACATTCTGAGGGTGTGATGGTAGAAAGTGTGCTTGAGCATATTTTTGACGAATAGTGTTAAATTGGCGCTTTACTCACTATCTGCACTGTGTGTTAAATTAATCTAAAACAATGGCTTACATGTGTTGCGGGTGTGTTGTGTTTCGGGTATATTTCCGCCATCAAGGATGAAGAAGACTCAGGAATAAGATGTCGAGCAACTTTTTTCTGGGATTCAATGTTTATCATTGGTTGCCCGTTTTCACCAAATCCCGGCTGAGCCGAGTGCGCTGTTGCGTGAATTTCAATTCAATGATGCAGATGATACGAACTCGCCCTTGGCAGATATTAATTTAGTTCGTGCGGCTAAAAGTCTCGGTTTTAAAGCCAAATTTATTGCAGATACAACGGATAAGCTTAGTGAACACGTATTGCCTGCGATAGCTAGGCATTTCCGCTGATGCCATCGAACATGAGCAACTCGGATTATTATTTCCACTTAAAGCGTCATTAGCGACAGATGAAATAAATGTCAATGGCAAGTGGGTTAAGTTAAAGCCTGGTATGTCAGTCACGGTAGAGATTAAAACAGGCACCCGCCGATTAATGGAGTTTTTATTAGCGCCGTTAATGCGTGGTGTGAGTGAAGGGGCGCGTGAGCGTTAATATTAGAATAGGGATGTTAAATGAGTAACGGGCAACAATTAAGTGTAAGAATAGTTAAACATAGAACTCTATTAATACTCATCCTAGCGATTAGTGTTTATGGCGTAATGATAAAAGTCGCTAACTCACAAGAGGTAAATGTAAACGTCACTGATAAGTTCGATTTAAGGATATATTACAATGGTTCTCTTAAGCCACAAACGTCAATATCAAATCAAACGGGATTGGACGGTCAAAAATCAGACTACGACATTTTTACAGAAGATATAATAAATTATGTATCTGACAAGTTAGCAATGGAACCTGGTTACGATCAACCTTTGTTAAATGCCCCAGCAATCACACTTGAGTTTGCTGAAAAATATATTACGCCTCCTAGAAAAAAGAGGCGTTCTTACCATAAAATACCAGAAAGTATTTCCCGTCTATTTGAACGTTTTCCAAAAGATAACTTATCATGCCAGCTATCAAGCCCCTGGTTAACAATGTACATTCAGCGTGAACCTAGTTTAAAGGTACTCGCCAAATTCAATTGGCATAATAGGCAATTTCTCATAGATCAAACGTTACTTTCCAACCCGTATTTGGTCTATGATTTTTCGCCTCAAGAACTCACCTCGAAAACTTATTCCGCATACGCAGATGAGTACAATAAGTTATTACAGATACCAAATATAACTAGGCATGAAATATTAGCGATGAATACGAATATTCCAGAAGATCTCTTGTGGTTATTTGATCGTATTGAGATGAACTCGATGACATTTTTGGCTGGGCTTGGACCTCGGTTAGAAAACCATAGCGCACCAGGCTATACCAATATTGTCAAGCATCTGGTTCATCAATGTTTCTCTGCCGAGAATAATGAATTGCAGAGTTATAAAACGATATTAGATCTTGACAGTTACGAGGCTTTGGAGCTGCTAGAAAATTATAAAATTAACTCACTTCGTGGACGTAGAAAAAACTAAAAAAGGGTAGGAAATGGAATTTTCAGATATTAACTTCATATTGGATGATAAGTTTAGCACGGCAGAGATTAAAACCGGCACTCGACGATTAATGGAGTTTTTATTAGCGCCGTTAATGCGAGGTGTGAGTGAAGGCGCAAGAGAGCGTTAGTCTTTTAATAAGGAGTAAACTAATGAAAGCTTATACTTGGTTTCTAATTCTCATCGTCGGCAGTTTTACTGGTTGCTATGGCGATAGTGTTTTATCTAACTTACTGTTTGATAAGTACTGTAATGAAGAGGGGCGTACTGGTCAGTTTATTTACGAGCGTGTGGGGTTAGGGGACGAGTATTTTATACCAATACCTAAAGATAGACGTGAACTTGTGCGTGTTGATAATGGTTTTTTTATCGATGATAGAAAACTATTAATAGATAAACAGCGTTTTATGCAAGATTTTAAGATTAATTGGGTTAAAAAAACTTTGTCACAAATTGGGCCTATTTATATCCAAGAGAAGATCATAGTAAGAAAATCGGATGATACGGTATTGAGTAAGTCCGTGAATATTCACAATCAAAAAGGTTGGTTAGCAAAAGGAGTGATTTTAGGAATAACCGACAGAGACTCTTGTCCAAAGAGGAAAAATGAGTATGACCAGCTTGTTTATAGTTCATCCCATTATGGTTTAGTTAGAAATACATTTTATAAAAAATAATTTAGAGGGAACTAATTATGACGATTCAATCGCTATTTGATGATGCTTTACTAGCACAAGCTGCCTATGCCGTAGATTTGAAATCAGGAATGTCAGACGATGATTTGGAATTGGAATTATAAAGAATAAACAGTGCCACCCAAAGTTAATGGCATATCTTACGCCTCTTACTAAGCTTTAATGAAGAGCTTAAGTGGGAGGTTGTTATGCCGCGTCCAAGAAGAACTCAAGTCAGTATTGAAGACACGCCAATGTACCATTGCTGTAGTAGGGTAACCAGAAGAGCCTTCCTTTTGGGAGATGATGAACTTACTGGTAAGAACTATGACCATAGGCGTGGCTGGGTAGAATCTCTATTACTGAAATTAGCGGGTGTGTTTGCTATAGATATTGCAGCCTATGCGGTGATGTCTAATCATCTACATGTTGTTCTTAGTGTTGATATTTATGAGTCTAATCGTTGGAGTGACAAAGAAGTCGTTGAGCACTGGCATCAAATATTTTTGGGAACTGAAGTCACTCAAAAGTTTGTTAAAGGTGAAGTGATAGAAAGCTATGAGGTTGAAAGTTTAAAGCATTCGATTGCTCTATATCGAAGTCGATTAAGTGATATTAGTTGGTTGATAAATGGGGTCAGAGTAAAATAGTGAAATTAAGTTGAAGTCAAGGCTTCTGGCTTGGTCTTCCACGCTTTTTAGAGTGCATGGGTTCACCTGTTAGGGCCTCAATCTCAATTTTAAATTTATCATTGCCGATTGCCATGCCTTTGTTGGTGGCGTTGCGTATTTGGGTGATGAGCTTGGTATCTATATGGTGCTTAAACAGAGCTCTGTAATTAACTTGTCGTTGAGTGGGGTTACTCGCGAGAGACAAATATATTTGATGGGGGGTGCAAAGGGTTGAAGCTTTCCCGAGCGCATTAATTTGATAGCTTGACCATTTATAGGCAGAAGGCTCTGCCACCATCTCCGCTCTTACTGGGTTGAGCTCAATATAGCGATAGACTTGTAGTAAGTACTGTTCGCTTTGTACAAGGCAGGATTTGAATCTTCCCTCCCATAATGTGCCAGTTCGATTATAAGTAAAGTTGAAGTAGCGAACGTACTGCCTACCTAATGATTGCATCATTTGACTCATTGCATTTGGTTGCAACGGGGTACACAGAATATGGACATGGTTGGTCATAAACACCCATGCATGAATGTGAACTTTATATTCTGAAGCATATTGCTTTAGCCATTTGGCATAAAGCATAAAATCCTCTTCTGAAGCAAAGCATGCTTGACGATTATTACCTCGTTGAATGATATGTTGAGGAATATGGATTGGGGCGTTCCTATGTGCTCTTGGCATGTGCAAACTCCTTTTGCACCATAAATATAGCTTTAGTTTAGCTTAAAAATTTAATTTTACTCTGACCCTGTTTTTAAATTGGTTGATGAAACAGGCCGAATGATTCGAGATGATAAGCGAGGAGCCATATCATCCAATGCCGAAAAAATTCTAGCAAGGTTAAATATTCCTTGTGAGAATTGGTTAACAATCACCGCAGATTTTGGCAAGTTATTTCATGGTCCGGTGGGGACATTACAAGAGCTGACGAGTTACTGTGAACATTTGGGTAAACGACGACGGCACTTTTCTAAAAACTGCCAGTATTTTCAAGATGGCTAAGCGTTTCAATCTGTCCTTCTGCTAAAGAATAAACAGTGCCACCCAAACTTAATGGCATATCTTACGCCTCTTACTAAGCTTTAATGAAGAGCTTAAGTGGGAGGTTGTTATGCCGCGTCCAAGAAGAACTCAAGTCAGTATTGAAGACACGCCAATGTACCATTGCTGTAGTAGGGTAACCAGAAGAGCCTTCCTTTTGGGAGATGATGAACTTACTGGTAAGAACTATGACCATAGGCGTGGCTGGGTAGAATCTCTATTACTGAAATTAGCGGGTGTGTTTGCTATAAATATTGCAGCCTATGCGGTGATGTCTAATCATCTACATGTTGTTCTTAGTGTTGATATTTATGAGTCTAATCGTTGGAATGACAAAGAAGTCGTTGAGCACTGGCATCAAATATTTTTGGGAACTGAAGTCACTCAAAAGTTTGTTAAAGGTGAAGTGATAGAAAGCTATGAGGTTGAAAGTTTAAAGCATTCGATTGCTCTATATCGAAGTCGATTAAGTGATATTAGTTGGTTTATGAGGTCGCTTAATGAACCCATTGCCCGTATGGCAAACAAAGAAGATAAGTGTACAGGTCGTTTTTGGGAAGGACGCTTTAAAAGCCAAGCATTATTAGATGAAGCAGCAGTGCTTGCCTGCATGACTTACGTAGACCTCAATCCCATTCGAGCAAAAATGGCTGATACGCCAGAGCAATCAGATTACACAAGTATTCAACTTAGAATCCAATCCGCCCTCAATGGTAAACAACCTGCCAAACTCCTCTCTTTTATTGGTAATGAGCGCTTAAATCAACCTAAAGGGATAAACTTCACACTGAAAGACTACCTTGAATTAGTTGATGAAACAGGCCGAATAATTCGAGATGGCAAGCGAGGTTCCATATCAGCCAATGCTGAAAAAATTCTAGCAAGGTTAAATATTCCTTGTGAGAATTGGTTAACAATCACCGCTGATTTTGGCAAGTTATTTCATGGTCCGGTGGGGACATTACAAGAGCTGACGAGTTACTGTGAACATTTGGGTAAACGACGACGGCACTTTTCTAAAAATTGCCAGTATTTTCAAGCTGGCTGAGCGTTTCAACCACTCCTCTTGTTAAAGCCGGCTCATAATAAACCGAGTCAAAACCTGCTGTTTGAATTTCATCATTATCGCCCCTAAATACCCATTTTCAATACTTTCTTCGTTTCGAGTTAAACATAGGTCTGTTCGATTGGTTTTATCGTCAACTAATTAACCTAGCCACCCATTCTTAATCTCTCTAACTCGAAGCTCTAAAGTTCCAGCCTTACTCTCACTAACTCAACATGATTTACGTCTTAAGTCGCTCCTGCTGAGTAGTTAATGACTCTGGATATCTTAATATCAGTCCAAAATCTTAAAAACACACAGCAAAAATACCAAAATTAAGTTCGGTTTTCCATTTTCATAAAAGAGGAGTGTAACTAGGCGCTATCTAGCCATCGATGACAGTTAGCCGCCCCTTGCCGGCGCTTTCTATCTAAGTGTTCGCAGTAGGCATCTAATTCTTGAAGTGTTCCCACAGGGCCTTTGAATAGACGGCTGAATTCAGTGGTGAGTTTTAGCCAATTCGCTTGAGGAATGTTGAGTCTATCGAGTATCTGTTGGGATGTTTGGTTAATGGCACTACGCTTGTCGTCTCTAATAATACGCCCTGTATCATCAAGCAGTTGTAAGTAATCTTTAGCACTGAACATCAGTCCTTTTGGCATATCCTTGCGCTCATTACCCACAAATGGCAGCAGTGACTTAGGTTGCTCTCCATTACAAGCCGCTGTAATACGTCGTTGAATGCTGGTGAAGTCTGAGGTTTCAGGTGTTGTAGCCATCTTGGCACGGATAGGATTGAGGTCTACATAAGCCATGCAGGCCAGAACAGCTGCCTCATCCAACAAGGCTTGGGACTTGAACCTCCCCTCCCAAAATCTCCCTGTACAGTTATCTTCCTTGTTCGCCTGTCTCGCAATGGGTTCATTGAGGCAGCGCATAAACCAGGAGATATCACTTAATCGACTTCGGTATTGAGCAATTGAATGCTTTAAGGCTTTAACTTCAAAGCTTTCAACTAACTCCCCCTCAGCAAACTTCTGAGTAACTTCAGTCCCTTTAAACAGCTGATGCCAATGCGCTACCACTTCTTTATCTGTCCAGCTATTAGCCTCAAAAATATCGACCCTAAGCACTAAATGCAGGTGGTTAGACATAACAGCATAAGCCGCCACATCTATAGCAAAAATTTGAGCGAGTTCAAGTATCCTAGACTCAACCCATTCACGCCGATGCTCGTATGACTTACCTGAGTATCTATCGACTCCCGTAAGCCACGCCATGCGAATACATCTAGAAATACAGTGGTAGAAAGGCGTATCTTCAATGCTAATCAATGTGCTTCTTGGTCTGGCCATAGCAACCTCAATCCTACAGAGAGAACTTAAGCTTAGTCAGAGCTGAATTATCCATCAATAATTGTGGGTGGCCATGTTAAGCATTTGTGGGTGGCCATGTTAAGCATTTTTATCTGGAGTTATCTGGACGATTGCTTTGGTCTTGATATGGCCCTATTTCGCTTAGGTTTCTCTGTAGCACTTTATGTTTATGTGTTTTATAGGCATAAAAAAGCCCGCAATAAGCGGGCTTTTGTTTGAATAAGTTGATTGAATTAGTCTTGCTTAAGATGTTCAAGTACCACTTCATGGTGATCTTTGGTCTTAAACTTGTTGAACAGGTGGCTGATTTTACCATCTTGTCCAACTAAGAAACTTAATCGATGAATTCCGTCATAGACCTTACCCATAAACTTTTTCTCACCCCAGACACCGAAGGCATCCGCTATGGCATGATCTTCATCACTAAGAAGAGAGAAGTTAAGCTCCTGCTTTTGTGCAAACCTTGCCAGCTTAGGCACAGGATCTGGGCTAATGCCTAATACTGTGACTTTCAAGCCATTGAGTTCTTGCATGCTATCTCTAAGACCACAGGCTTGAACGGTACAGCCGGGTGTAGAGGCTTTGGGGTAGAAATAGACCAGCACTGGGCCGATATTTAAACACTCTTTCAAAGAGATGAGCTTATCGTTTTGGTTTTTTAGCTCGAAGAGTGGGGCGTTATCGCCTGCAGTTAAGGTATTCATTTGATTTTCCTAGTTATACCAATTCCATTAAATTTATGAGTAATTCAGAGTTTTCTCAGAGCGTTAAATTCAAGGCGTATTGTTGAAAAAATGGTTATTCCCTATGGAACTGGTATTAGTTACTCGTGGTGCCCTGCATACGTTCGATGACGCAGTGCAATGACATCTCAGAAGCCAGCTCATTGATGCTGATTTCTAACTTATCCAGTTCGACTTTCTCTGGGACATTGATTGTCAGGAACACATGTTGGCTAGGATTGCCTTGAGCGTCTTCCTCTGCATGAGACCTTACTGCGGCGAGATCCAGGGAGCGATCAGCAAGAAACTGGGTGATCTTTCTCATGGTGCCTCGCTGATTTTGTCCGGTAAAGGTGAGCTCCAGACGCGAAATGTAATTTTGTGCAGTATGTTCAGAGGTGCGCTTCATTACCGTCATCAATTCAAGCTCAACACTCAAGGGTGGGAGTTGGATTTCCATCTTAGTGATCGAGGCCCAAGAGCCTGACAACATCATGATTAAGGTGAATTCATTGCCAAATAAGGCCATTCGACTGTCAACTATGTCACAGTCACATTCACTTGCAAGCCTCGCAAATTTACTGACAATTCCCGGTCGGTCAGACCCCATAGCAGTAACGACAAGCTGATTGGACATGAATTTTCCTTTTTTATAGCCAGATATGTACATAAACGCACCAATTTTAGGTGCATTTCTCTGCGGTGACTAATGCTACCACAAGATTGCAGAGATGAGATCCCCGTCTGATACAACAAAAATGTGATTGCATACACTAGACGATGAACACTCTTAACATTATTCAATCACTGAAATGCTTGTTTTTAATGGATAGCATCAGTACCATAGCCAGTCCTGGATCTTGGGGAAGTCACATGATAAACGGAAGCATCGTAGCCTTAATCACACCACTAAATAGTGATGGCACAGTAGATTATAAAAGTCTTGAAACGTTAGTTGAGTACCATATTGCAGAAGGCACCGATGGCATCGTTGCTGTAGGCACTACAGGTGAAGCTGCCACACTTCCTATATCAGAACATATCGAAGTTGTTGCACAAACGGTAAAATTTGCATCGGGGCGTATTCCTGTAATTGGAGGCAATGGCGCCAATGCAACGGCAGAAGCCATAGAGCTGACCAAGGCGCAAAGCAAGCTTGGTATTGTGGCGATGTTAGGTGTAACACCTTACTATAATAAGCCGAGTCCCAAGGGCTTGATTGCTCATTATACAGCTGTCGCTGCCAGCACAGATATTCCGCAAATTCTTTATAATGTACCAGGCCGAACAGCCGTTGACATGTTACCTGAGACCATAGCGCAGCTGGTTGAAGTGCCAAATATCATAGGTGTTAAAGACGCCACAGGTGATGTCTCTCGGGTGAAACAATTACGTGAACTCTGCGGCGATGACTTCCTGCTTTATAGTGGTGACGATGCAAGCGCACGTGAATTTTTAAGTTTGGGTGGTGATGGAGTCATTTCTGTTGCTAACAACATAGTTCCAAAACAGTTTAAATTGATGTGTGACGCCGCGCTAGCTGGTGATATCCAAGCCGCCATGGCAGCTGAAGATCAGATCAAAGGTCTATTCAGCGCCCTATTTTGCGAAGCTAATCCTATACCAGTTAAATGGGCCGCCCATCAGATGGGCTTGATCAGTCGAGGTGATATTAGATTACCTTTGACGGAACTTTCTACCGAGTTCCATGGTCTGTTGTTAGATGCAATGAAAAATGCCCGAATTGAGGTTAAATAATAGATGTTGAAGCAAGTGACTCCTTTAGTACTTATCGTCGCCGTTACCGCGTGTAGTTCTCCAGTCGATAGAAGACAGGCCAACGGTGGTGATGAATACACCAATGTGAAAACTCAGCCGGTTTTAACCATACCTGCGGGATTGAACACTCCGGTATACAGTAAAGAATACAAAATTCCTAAGCTGAACAGCAAAGCGAGTGCCAGCCTGATAGGCAAGCAACTGGATATTCGTCCACCTCTGCAAATTTTACCTATGGCCGAGGGTACGCGTGTAGAGGAAGGTAGTGACAATATTAAAATTGTCGTCGATTCCATCGACAAGGACATTGAACTGAAAAGTGAAATGTTCAATGTGATCAAAGATTATTTAGCGAGCAGATCAATCCCAATTCTTAATGAAGATTATGACAAAGGCTTGATTGAAACTGATTGGATCGAGAATCAAGAAGTGATCGATTCAAGTTTCTGGGGTAGCGATGAGATCTTTAAGCTGCGTCAACGTTATGAGTTTAAAATAAACATTCGTCCACATGGCCGCAGTGGCGACTTGATGATCAATCTTGTGGATCATGAAGTGAGCTATGATGGTAAGCAGAAAGACATCGTATTGAGTGGCGAAGACAAACGCAGATACACCATCGATATGCTGAATAATGCCGTTGCCTATATGAGTATTAAACGCAGTAAATCGCTGAAAGCTAAGCGTCTACGTGAAAGTCTAGGCATCGACATGAGCATAGTCAAAGGCACCAGCTCTGAGGTCGAGAGTGAAGAAGGGGTGGCTTCATATTGGTTAGCCGAAGCACCGTTCAAACGAACATGGGATCGATTGCGTATCGTCTTACCTGAGTTGGGCTTCGAGATTGTCGATATGGACAGTAACAAGGGTCTTTACTATATCAATGTCACCGATGATTCAGGTTTCTGGAGCTCGCTCTGGAACGATAAGGACCTAGCGATTAATGAAGGTTCTTACCGTATGACACTTGAAGATGACACTAATGCAGATAAGACTCGTATCTATCTGCGTGATTCATCAGATAAGCCGTTAGATAATGAGATTGTTGAAGCTGTGTATGATGGTTTCTCTGAACTGATGCAGGAAGATCGTAAGATCCGTTAAGCTCATTGGTTGAACAATCCCGAAAAGGAGGCATCTAGCCTCCTTTTTTATTGCCTTCATTTTGACACTCATATCGCACCTAACAGCATAGATTCTACTCTAGAATAGCCTTTTTCTATCACACTCCACTACTCTGACTTTACTAACTAGTACTAATACCTCCAATAGCCAGACTGGGCTTGTATTATCCTCTGTTGTTGCGCCTTGGGTCAATTGTAAGTAAAGGTAAAGCACTCTTGAAGCGCTATGGTCTATAGGTAAACTAGCCTCACGAAAAATAAGCTGTTTTGTGGAATTAATGAAAAAAATAATAATATTGTTAATCATCCTGCTTATTGCATGGTTTAGCTATCGACAAGTCTCATCGGAAAATATAACTATTGGCAAGAAACAGAGACCCATAGCCAATGTCGTGGTGGCTAAGGCGGCAATTGAGTTGATTCGAGATGAAGTTGAGGCCCTAGGCACCAGCAAGGCCAACGAGTCGATAACCGTTACTCCAAAAGTCACCGAAGTGGCAAGCAAGATCAACTTCGAAGACGGTGATATTGTAAAAAAGGGCCGTTTACTGGTTCAACTTCAGGACACAGAATACAGAGCCCGGGTGAAAGTCGCTAAGGTACGTGTCAGGGATCATATGCGTGAACTGGACAGAATACGCTCTTTGATCACCAGTCAGACCATTGCCGAGCTTGAACGTGACAGGTTACAGACCCTGATAGATACCGCCAATGCAGAATTGGACCAAGCTCAAGCGGCCCTTGCAGACCGAAAAATATTCGCGCCTTTCAATGGCCGTTTAGGTCTTCGTCAGATCAGCGTGGGTAGCCTGTTGACGCCGGGAACTGTGATCACCACCTTAGATGATATTTCTGTGATCAAGTTGGATTTCTCAGTGCCAGAACGCTTCTTACAGTCTTTGGCCATAGGTAAACAAGTTGAAGCAAGTGCGGTAGCATTTCCAGGTGAACTGTTTAGCGGCAAGGTCATCTCCATCGACAGCCGGATAAATCCAATCACTCGAGCCGTTACCGTCAGAGCCAAGCTCCCTAATGGGGATAACCGCTTAATGCCAGGCATGCTGATGAAAGTCACGCTTATCCAGCAGAGCCGTGAAGCCCTGATTTTACCTGAATCGGCGATCATCCCAATCCAGGATAGGCATTATGTCTATCTGGTTAATGATGAAAATGTCATCGTGCGCCGTCAGGTTAGCTTAGGTCTGCGTAAGCGGGGTTGGGTCGAAGTGCTCGATGGGGTCAAGTTAGATGAGCAGGTGGTGATCCGCGGCATTTTAAAGGTCAGGCCAGGAGACAAGGTAAAGGTTCAGCTTAGTGAGCGTTTTAGTTTCCTTAAAGAAGCTAAGGTTGGGCCAACCGTATGATACTAACCGATCTTTCAGTGAAGCGTCCCGTCTTCGCTTCGGTGATCAGCATATTGCTTATTGCTTTTGGCTTAGTGGCGTTCGACAAGTTACCCTTGAGAGAATATCCCAATATCGACCCACCTGTGGTGTCGATACAAACCACTTATCGTGGAGCCAGTGCCTCTGTGGTCGAGAGCCGTATTACTCAGCTGGTGGAAGACCGAATAAGTGGCGTCGAGGGCATACGTCATATCAGCTCTTCGAGCCGGGACGGACGCTCTACCGTGACCTTAGAGTTTGATGTGGACCGAGACATCGAAGCTGCCGCCAATGACATTCGCGACAGGATATCGGGCCTGTTAAACAATTTACCCGAAGAAGCTGAGCCCCCCGAGGTACAGAAAGCCAATGGCGGGGATGAGGTGATCATGTGGTTAAATCTGGTGTCAGATCAGATGACCACCTTGCAGCTCACCGATTATGCCCGTCGTTATCTAACCGATCGCCTGTCGGTCATAGATGGCGTAGCCAATATTCGTATCGGCGGCGGCAAGGTGTATGCCATGCGAATTTGGATCGACAGACAAGCCTTGGCGGCTCGCAATCTCACCGTGTCTGACATAGAAAAAGTACTGAGATCTGAGAATGTTGAGCTACCCGCAGGCTCGGTTGAGTCCAAAGAGAGGCACTTTACCGTGCGTGTCGAGCGCAGTTTTCGCACCGTGGAGGACTTTGCTAACCTGGTGCTGAGCCAGGGAGACGATGGGTATCTGATTAGACTTGGGGATGTTGCTCGGGTAGAGATTGGCTCGGAAGAGGATCGCATCATGTTCAGGGGCAACCGAGAGGCCATGATAGGCTTAGGGATCTCCAAGCAGTCCACGGCCAACACCTTAGATGTGTCTAGGGCTACTAACGCCTTAGTCGATGAAATCAACCCGACCTTACCAGCGGGTATGGAGATAAAACGCTCCTATGACAGCTCAGTGTTTATCGAGGCATCGGTGAAGGAGGTGTATCAGACGCTGTTTATCGCCATGTTCTTGGTTATCGTCGTCATCTATCTATTTCTGGGAAGCGTGCGCGCCATGTTGATCCCGGCGTTAACCGTACCTGTGTCCCTGATGGCGACGTTTATTGTGCTTTATGCCTTAGGTTACACCATTAATCTACTGACCTTGCTGGCGATGATTTTGGCTATCGGCATGGTGGTGGATGATGCCATCGTGGTACTGGAGAATATTCATAGACGAATAGAAGAGGGGGATTCCCCCTTGAAGGCGGCTTACCTTGGCTCCCGAGAGGTGGCTTTTGCCGTTGTTGCCACCACTCTTGTGCTGGTGGCGGTCTTTATGCCGATCACTTTTCTCGAAGGTGACATAGGTAAACTGTTTAAAGAGTTTGCCGTGACCATGAGCGCCGCGGTGATTTTCTCGAGTATAGTCGCCCTAACTTTGAGTCCTATGATGTGCTCTAAATTACTCAAGCCTGCTGGAAATGATCCTTGGCTGGTACGTAAGGTCGATGCTGGCATGAACTATGTCACAGACAAGTATCGTAAATTGTTGACCAAGGCCATGTGCCATCCTGTGATTGTGACCTCGCTAATTGTGGTTGCACTGGGCTCAAGTATGGCCCTGTTTAAGTTGGTGCCCCAAGAATTTGCTCCTCGGGAGGACAGAGGTTCAATGTTCCTTATCGTCAATGGCCCTCAAGGCGCGAGTTTCGAGTATATCGAGTCTTATATGGATGAGATCGAAGCACGTCTGATGCCCCTGGTCGACAATGGTGATATCAAGCGACTCTTGATCAGGGCGCCGAGAAGTTTTGGCAGCAGTGCCGATTTCTCCAACGGCATGGCCATCATAGTCTTGGAAGATTGGGCGGTACGTAGAAGCGCGGCAGAGATAACCACAGACATACGCGGGCGACTGTCCGATCTTGCTGGGATCAGGGCATTTCCTGTTATGAGGCAAGCCTTCGGCCGCGGTGTCGGCAAACCTGTGCAATTTGTGCTCGGTGGGCCCAGCTACGAGGAGTTGGCTAGGTGGCGAGATATTATTCTGGAAAAGGCCAAAGAAAATCCGAATCTGGTGGGACTTGATCATGATTATCAAGAAACTAAGCCTCAACTTAGGGTGATCATAGATAAAGACAGGGCAGCAGATTTGGGGGTATCCATCTCTCACATAGGGAGAACATTAGAGTCTATGTTAGGTTCACGTCTAGTGACCACCTTTATGCGAGAGGGCAAGGAATATGATGTCATCATAGAGGGCAATCGTGACAATCAAAATACCGCCAGAGATCTGGAAAACATCTATGTACGCTCGGACAGGACTCAGGTCTTGATCCCCTTGTCGAACTTGGTAAGCGTTGAAGAGTTTGCCGATGCCAGCAGGCTCAATCGTTATAATCGTATGCGAGCTATCACCATAGAGGCAAACCTTGCTGAGGGTTACAGTCTAGGTGAGGCGCTGGATTACCTTAATGAGATTTCCGATACCTATCTGCCCGCCGAGGCGGTCATCAGTTATAAGGGCCAGTCACTGGATTATCAAAATTCGGGCAGCTCTATGTACTTTGTTTTTGCTTTGGCCCTAGGCATAGTGTTTCTGGTATTGGCGGCTCAGTTCGAGAGCTTTATACATCCCATGGTTATCATGCTAACTGTGCCTCTGGCAACACTAGGCGCTCTGATTGGACTCTACTTAACAGACCAGAGTCTCAACATCTACAGCCAGATAGGCATCATCATGTTGGTGGGATTAGCGGCCAAGAATGGCATCTTGATTGTTGAGTTTGCCAATCAACTAAGAGATAGGGGGCTTGAATTTGAACAGGCCATTATTCAAGCTGCCTCCCAGCGACTCAGGCCTATCCTGATGACGGGGATAACCACAGCTGCTGGCGCTATACCTCTGGTAATGGCCCAGGGAGCTGGCGCCGAGACTCGATTCGTTATCGGCGTGGTAGTGTTATCGGGAATTCTGGTTGCTACCTTGTTTACCTTGTTGGTGATCCCTGTGGCATATTCACTGTTTGCCCGTAACTCTAGTTCACCCGAGGCCGTGGCGCGGGCATTGGAGATTGAATTAGTGCGAGAGTAAGCCAAGCAAGTTAACTCATGATCCTAAGGCGCTAAGCCAGTCAGCTATCTGACTGGCTTTTATTGTATCTATCTTCAATGACTTGCTCAAAACCTTGTTAAAACAATCGCGGTAGACGGCTTAAAAGAGCTAACTGGTGAGTAAAATTAAGTCTGGTCGCTACACAGTTTGATGTGAAAACTAGTCTTAAAAACTATTTATGAAAACTAGTCTTAAAAATTACTCTTAAAAATTATTCTTGAAAAAGCCAGACATTATGGCTTAAACCTTAGCTCGTTTTTATCGCGTATCTCATTATTGCTACTCGTTCCTCGGCTATCAGTATTCTCTGAAAGCCAAATCTAAACCTAGATCTAAAAGCTAAATCTAAAACTAAAGAAACGTTAATGAAATGTTGCGGCATTGTATATCGTATATTATATGTGTTAGTTTAGTTTTTGGTGATTAATTATTGATTTGTGATCAAACATTATGAGGTGACTCATATTGAACATTCATTGTTAAGCCAATATCACCAGCACTACGAATATAAGCGGCATGGGCAGCTAGCTCTAATAAGTCGCAGATCAAAAATAGTGGGTTCAGAGGCCTCATAAGTGGTCCGCCACGTTAATTTAGCCTGATAAAAGCGAGAATATAATAATGATAAAAACTTTCAAAGGTGGTGCTATCTTAACTGCACTGACCCTATGTGCAAGTTTGCCTGTAGGGCATGCTTGGGCTGGGCAGTCAGTCAATAAGATCAGCCAAACCGATAGCAATCAACAAAAAAATACCATGTCGAGTTACCTAAAGGCCGGAGGTCAGGTCTGTGGTACTGACAGCAATGGTCAAACTTGGGTGCCGAGTCCTAATGAAGGATTATTTTTCGGTGCGAGCGAACCAAAGGGACAGCCACTGTCTCAGTCAAAAATGCGCGCTAGCAGTCCAGCTAGTGCCTCTGTAGGCACTACATCTATTGGAACTGTCGATCAGGGTGAGTATATCGTTCCTGTGGTATTTCACATATACGGTGCAGTACATAACTGTAACTCAGGTGGATCTTGTGTACCTGACAGCCTTATAGCCAATGCACTAAAGAGATCAAATGAAGATTTCCAGGGACTCAATACTTTAGATGGACCTATCGCAAATCAATTTCAAGCGATAAGAGAGAACATGAATGTTGAATTTGTGCTTGCTCAAATCGATCCTTGGGGAAACCCAACCAATGGTATAGTTAGACATGGCGAAGCCACGGGTTACGGTAATTATGACGCGCCGAACGATGCTGCCAGAGCCGCGAAAGATGCCGAAATCTCTGGAGATGCTTGGGACAACTATCGCTACATGAACATCTATATCATGAATGATATAGATGGCGATGGCGCCACTAATAACTCAGGTGTTGCCTGGTATCCAACCACAGCTATGTCTGATGCTGGTCTAGCTCGAGTGATCTATAACGGTGCTTATCTTGGCACGAATACAGATGAAAACTTTCGCTCCATTTTGACTCATGAGTTCGGCCATTGGCTTAACTTACCCCATGTATTTGACGGTAATCAGTGTAATACAGATAACGATATTTTCTGTTCTCATACGGGAGATCGCGTCTGTGATACCCCGCAGATGAGTAGCCAAACTATGGCAAATAATGCTCAGAACTGTTTGGGGGAGGCGACTAATACCGAAAACTTCATGCATTACACTGATAATTACGCCATGTTTACCCAGCAACAAGCCCAGCGTATGTATGGTGCCTTGAATCATCCTGCCCGTAAGACTCTGTGGACAGATGATAACTTAATCTCTGTGGGACTAAGTGCTTATACATCGAGTGTACCGCATAACTGGGATGGTTCGGGTGTCGATGCACCACCAAAAGGTACGGTATTGATGGAGTTACCTGGGCTGTCGGCCTTAAAAGGTGAAATCAACACTTACACCATAGACTTGCCAGTGGGCACTGAGGTGATGGCTGTTTACCTGGATGGATTTTCTGAAGATCCCGATTTGTACTTAAGATACGGTCAGGCGCCTAGCTATGATGGTACCAACTGGACTTATGATCTTCATTCCTTTAGCTCAGCGGGAACCCCCGAGTTTATCGGTCTGGTTGGTCCTAAGACTACTGGGACTTATCACATCACCATAGATGCTTTCTCGGCTTATACCAATGCCAGATTGATGGTGGTTGCTATGGACGATCCGACTCTATGTAATGGCTGTGAGCGTGTGATAGCCATCGAGGAAACTAAACTTGCCGCGCTTAAAGGCTCAGCGCCTAAGCACTATAGTTTCACGGTTCCTAATGACGCAACTCGTGTCATGGTTGAGATCCCGTCAGGTTACGGTAGTACACTGCAAGGTGGTCCAGATCCGGATCTCTATGTCAGTCGTGATATTATCCCGACAACCTCAGTTGCCGACTGTAAGCCTTTTGCAGCTCCAGGCATGAGAGAAGTCTGTGAATTTACTGGCGTCGATCTCGGTGGCACTTATAACATTATGATCGATGCATTTCTCGATTATAGTGAAGTGACCCTCAAAGCCGTTTACGATCATCCTGTAAGTACGAACGCACTGCCAACAGCTCAGGCCAACGGACCATACTCGGCAACTTTAGGCGCTAGCATTAACTTCTTCAGCACTGGTTCAGCGGACTCAGATGGCACGATAGCCAGCTATAGCTGGGACTTTGGTGACGGTAATACTAGTACTCAAGCTGACCCGGTTCACACCTACGCAACTGCTGCGACCTTTAATGTGACCCTGACTGTTACCGATGATCTTGGTGGTACAGCCAGCGTAACGACTACGGCGGCCATTACCAGCTCAGGTGTTATGGAGCTTAAAAATGGCGTACCTCAATCAGGGGTTACAGCTAATACAGGTGAATTTGCTAAGTTCTTCATCAATGTGCCTGCTGGAGCCACAAATCTTGTGATCAAGATAAGTGGTGGAACTGGGGATGCGGATCTCTATACTCAATCGGGTTCAGAGCCGACAGATAGCAGTTATGCGTGTAGGCCTTATCTGGGTGGTAATAGTGAAACTTGTACCCAAGCTGCTCCTGCTCAAGGACGCTGGTATGCAAACCTGAAAGCCTATAGTACCTTTGCTAATTTGACCATAGTGGCGAGCTTCGATACCGGAACGGCTAATGTCGCACCGGTCGCTAATGCTAACGGTGCTTATGCCGGCAATGTGTCTCAAGTGATTAACTTCTCGAGTCAAGGTTCTAACGATTCCGATGGCAGCATTGCAAGCTATGAGTGGAATTTTGGTGACGGCAGCGTGAGCACTCAGGCTAACCCGACCCATGCTTACTCTGCAGCTGGTAGCTACACGGTGACACTGACGGTTACCGATAATGGCGGCTTGACTCATATGAGTACAACTTCAGCCAGTATCAGTGCTTCTTCGCAGAACACGGCTCCAACAGCCATGGCTAATGGACCTTATAGTGGAGATGTGAATGCTAACATTAGCTTCTCCAGTCAAGGTTCTAGCGATGCTGACGGCACTATCGCCAGCTACAGCTGGGCATTCGGAGATGGTACTAGCAGCACTCAGGCTAACCCAAGTCATGCTTATGCGAGTGCAGGTAGTTATACAGTGACTCTTACTGTGACTGACGATCTTGGCGCCATAGGCACCAGTGTTGCCGATGTTACTGTATCTAGTGCACCGGTTAATGGCCTAGTCAATGCTTGTGCTACTCAAGCACCGGTGGATTATATCGAAGTGCAATCTCCTAGCCCAATCTGTGTCACTTCGGGCAGTGATATGTATTTCTATTTTTACGCCGATGGACTAACCAAAACCGTGATCCGTACTCAGCACGGCGGTGGTGATGTGGCGCTGTATTACAGCAACACAGGTTGGCCGACCAGTTCATCCTACACTCAGTTATCAAACACCTCAGGTAATACTGAATCGATAACAGTCAATGGATTAGCAAATGGATGGCACTACATCATGGTTGGCGGTAGCCATTCAGATGTGACACTCAAGGTAGATATGCAATAATTCCTAGGTAATACAGGGAAAACCTTAACCGGCATGGTGAATCATGCCGGTTTTTTTATGCTATTTTTGCATGGATTATCCGTCAATAACGGGTAAGACTCTGATCTACCTTATCTATCCAAGCTAAGATGCCTCCCTTGAGATTGGTTACCTTGTTAAAACCTAACTTAGTCAGCTTGGCGCACACCTTAGCCGAGCGTCCGCCCATTTTGCAGTAAAAAACCAGCTCCTTGTTCGGGTCTAGCTCAGGGATATGAGCATCGATATCTTGCATGGGAATAAATTGACTACCTGCTAACATGCATATTTCCCGCTCGAAAGGCTCTCTGACATCGATTAGAATCACGCTCTGCTCTCTATCCATCCAAGCCTTGAGCTCTTTGGCTTCTATCTCTTTATAGGATTTTTCATCAGTGTTTTGAGAGAGACCGCAAAATGCTTGATAGTCCATGAGCTGAGTAATTGTTGGGTTCTCACCGCAAATGGGGCAAGCAGGATCTCTCTTTATCAGCAGAAATTCAAAATCCAGGGCCAAGGCATCGTATAGGACCAGACGTCCTGAGAGTGAATCGCCGATATTGGTGATCATCTTGATGGCTTCGGTGGCTTGGATGGAGGCGATGATGCTAGGTAATACTCCGAGTACGCCGCCCTCGGCGCAGGAGGGCACCAGACCTGGCGGAGGCGGTTCAGGATAAAGGCAACGGTAACAGGGGCCGGCTTGATAATTAAATACACTGGTCTGGCCGTCGAAGCGAAAAATACTGCCGTAGATGTTAGGTTTATTAAGCAAGACGCAGGCATCATTGACCAGATAGCGGGTAGGGAAGTTATCAGTGCCATCTATGATGATATCGTAGTTATCCATGATCTTAAGTGCATTGTCCGCAGTGAGGCGCTCGGGATAACTGGTTATGTTTATGTGTGGGTTGAGCCGCTCGAGGCGCCGCTTAGCTGCATCGACCTTAGACTGGCCTATGTCATCGACACTGAACAGTACTTGCCTCTGCAGATTTGATTCCTCAACGACATCATCATCCACCAGACCCAGATGACCCACTCCGGCAGCGGCTAGGTAGAGTGCCAATGGGCATCCCAAACCGCCTGCACCTATGATCAGTATGCTGGCATTTTTCAGGGCTTGCTGTCCTGGTACCCCGATTTCCGGCAAGAGGATATGCCGGCTATAGCGGCTGAGTTCATTGGCCGACATATGAGTGTCCAAAGAGCTGCCGCCGGCGATGGCCGGGACGATTCTTATTTCACTGCCAGATTGGAGTTTAGTGTCCAGGCCCTCTTGCTGGCGTATATCAACCTTGTTGTGATACAGGTTAACAAAATTTCGTAAGTTCCCCGTGTCATCTAAGATCTGAGGTTTAATGTCCGGGTAGCGCTTAAACAGTTCAATGAGTGCGTCTTTTACCGTTAGGGCATCGAGCTCTATCTGTTTGTTATTGTCGGTAAATCGACGCAGAGGGGAAGGGATCTTGATTATCATCTTCATGACTACGGCTCCATTATCATCTTCATGACTCGTGCTTCATTAACATGTCTTTTTCATCTGATTCGGGCAAATGTTCTTGATTGTCATCTTCATGGCTGTGACTTCATTAACATGTCTTCTTCATCTGATTCGGGCAAGTGATCTTGATTGTCATCTTCATGGCTGTGACTTCATTAACATGTCTTTTCCATCTGATTCGGGCAAGTGTTCTTGATTATCATCTTCATGACTCGTGCTTCATTAACATGTCTTTTTCATCTGATTCGGGCAAGTGATCTTGATTATCATTGTCATTATTATAACTGCGACTCTATTAGAATATCCTCTCCATCGAATTGACTGTGATCTTGCCTGAGCTGCCAGGAGCGATAACTGCTTACCTGACCCTCCAGAATAGAGATGATGATGTAACTCAGACCTGGCCAGGCATGTGAGCGGTCAAAATCCGAAGGGTCATGGCTATGATCCGGATGAGAGTGCACTATGCTGATGATCCTTAGACCCTGCTCATCGGCCTTGTCCTCAGCGTCTTGATACTGCTGGGGGTCGATGAGAAAGCGACGTCTCTTCTCCACTAAGCTGTTATGACAAGGTAGGTAGTAACAGGCCTTAGACAAGGTCGTTTCTTCCTGTGTACCTGTGATGAATCCACAGCATTCGTGGGGGTAACAGGTTTTGGCATGGGCTAAAAATTGGGCTTCGATCAGTCTGCTGATTGCTATGCTCATCTAAGTACCTCTGGCTCGTGCGAATCGTTAAAAATGTGTTTGACGTATATATTCCAATCAGCTCTCATCGCTGCCACAGACCTGAGCTGAAGTAGCGTTCACCTAAATCACACAATAGTGTGGTGACAACCCCAGAGGTCAGGCTCAGCATTAATTTTTCACTGGCAGCAAGATAGGCACCGGAAGATTGACCGAGGAAGTAGCCATGACCCGCCATTTTTTGGCTCATATCTTTGGCTTCATCGGCACTGATATCTATCCATTCATCCACAAGGCTGGCATCAAATATCGCTGGTATGATGTCATCGGGATGACCCAAGGGCTTTAAGCCTTCTATACCTGGCCAGACTTGAGGTCTAACCCCGACAATACGTATATCGGCGTTGGTTTGTTTTAGGCGTCTGGCGATACCGGTTAAGGAGCCACCTGTGCCGACACCACAGACGAAGTGGGTGATAGCTTGTGGACTTTGGTGTAGCAGCTCTTTGGCTGTACCGTGAAAGTGGGCCTGGACATTGAATTGATTGCTGTACTGATCGCAGTAGAAATATTTATCCCTCGACTCGGCGTAAATATCTCGTACATGCCGTAGTGCCTGATCGTAACCTTCTAAAGGGTCTGTCTCTATGAGCGTTGCGCCATGGGCCTTGAGGCGAAGTTTACGCTCGTTACTGGCATTACCTGGAATGACTATGGTGACTGGAAAACCCAGTGCGGCACCTATCATGCTGTAAGAGATACCAGCATTGCCGCTGCTGGAGTCGAGTATGGTTTTCCCTGGTGTTAGCTCACCTGATTCGATGGCATGTAACAGCATAGCCTTGACTGGTCTGTCTTTAAGGGAGCCGCCAGGATTAAGCCACTCGGCTTTGGCAAATAGCTTGATACTATCTGGTGTTTGGCTCAGAAAACTCAGGTCCAGTAGAGGAGTATTGCCAATCATCTCCAGTAGCGTCATGTTGTGTCTCATTATTGACTCAGACACACATGAGTATAGTGCATGAGACTTAAAATCTGAGCTAAGGGCGTATTACAACTTATATGGGATAATGGATAACAGCTGTGTTAGAGCTAGGTTTTTGAGCCGACTTTAGTATGTTTTTCTGAGCAAAGCGCAATGTCTGACCCTAGGGGAATCTAGAATTATTGGGGGATACTTGTGGTGAAGTGAAGTGAAGTGTTTAACTGTGGCGCTTAACTAGAGGCGCTTAACTAGAGAAACTTATGCAGAGGACCTTATGTAGAAGAACTTATGTAGAAGAACTTATGTAGAGGAGCCTGGTTTATCATCTGCCTTGGTGTTCTCACCTTTAAGCGGATTATCAGTCTTATCTGTTGCATGAGCCGAACTCAGATCCGATGGGCTAGTGTCTGTCTTAGTGTCGCCCGGCTTCTTGGTTTTGGCACTTAACTTGGTATTTTTACCGAACTGAGTCATTTTAAATTTAGCACTGTATTTGAGCACAGCAAAATTACTGGCTATCACGCCAAAGACAAGAATGACGATGAGCCAAGTTTCAAGATTAGACATAAGAATCCTTAATCAATGTTCTCAAAGGAGAGCCCACATGGTGGGCTTTACCAAGATTAATCTACCGCGAGTCTGGCTTCACAGATGCGGATATCTTCTGGGGTATCCACCTCAGGAGAATCGAAGGCACTGATAGCGACTTTGATCTTATAACCATGTTCCAGAGCCCTGAGCTGCTCAAGCTTCTCAAGATCTTCTAAACGGCCTAATGGAAGTTTAGCAAAGGTAGATACAAACTTTCTGGTATAGGCATAGATACCTAGATGTTTATACACAGGGTATTCGTTGGTGTCACGGCCGAAGGGAATACGAGCACGGGAAAAATACAGTGCATTGAAATCGTTATCGAACACCATCTTGACGTGTTTAGGATCGTCGAGTTCACTCTTTTCGGTGATCTCAAAACCTAAGGTAGCCATACCGAACTCACCGGGATGACGTTCGAACAGGCTGATGATCTGTTCGATTGAAATCGGATCGATCAGCGGCTGATCGCCTTGAAGATTGACGATAAGATCATCATCTTTCAAACCCAATTGGGTAATGGCATCTTCAATTCTGTCGGTACCAGAGGCGGCTTCCGGGCTGGTCATTACCACTTGACCACCGAAGGCTTCAACAGCGTCCTTGATGCGAACATCGTCAGTTGCCACATAGATGGAGGTCAGGCCTTTGGCTAATGATGCACGTTCAACAACATGCTGGATCATCGGCTTGCCGTTAATCGGGGCTAGTGGTTTTCCTGGAAAACGACTTGAACCATAGCGTGCCGGGATTAACAGGGTAACATTCATGGGATTTACCTATCATTTTACAATTCTAGTTCAATAGATGAGGGCTCAATTGAGCCCTCATTAGTAACATGCTGTCATATCAACATAATGACATAGGATGATAAAAAAGCGCAGTCAGCATCTCATTAAATTATGGGATGGTAGCAAGCCTTGTCAGCATCTCATATGGTTACATATGACGACAGAAGAGAGTGCTCTCAGCACTCCCATCATGATTACATGCGACGATAAAGTGCTGTGAGCATCTCATCGGTGACTTTTTCTTCCCAGCTTGGACCATAAACATTTTCCCATAATGGGCCCATGCTCTTAGCCACTTTAACCATCTTAGCGATAGTCTCATCAGGAAGATCTTTACAGATCCCTTTAGGGATAGTGATGTTATGTTTTGCGATCATGGTACGGAACTCTGCAACCCCTTGAGGGTAGAAGTCTTCCAGTACATCGAAGGCGATACAGTTGCCGATACCGTGATGATAACCCAGTACATAACCTAAGCCGTAAGACACTGCATGGCAGGCTCCAACTTGGCTATAGGCAATGCTCATGCCGCCCATGTATGACGCCATCATCAACTTATCATCTTTCTCTTCATGATCGTCGATATAGACTTGACGACAAAGATCCATAGATTTTTCTGCAAAGGCCTTGGCAAACTCATTGAGGAAGGTGCCCTCAAGTGATTCTACACAGTGGATAAAGCAATCCATGCCTGTATAGAACCATTGATCTTTTTCGACTCCGGCGATAAGTTCCGAGTCCATAATGATCTGATCGAATACCGTGTGATCTGAGTTCAGACCCAGTTTACGCACAGGACCACACAGGACTGCGGTGCGTGAAGCTTCGGCGCCGGTACCCGAAATAGTCGGGATACCGATATGATGAATAGCCGGGTTCTTGATAAGATCCCAACCTTGATACATGGCGCTGCCACCTGGGTTGGTTAGCATCAAAGATACGGCCTTGGCCAAATCCAGAGTCGAACCACCGCCTAGTCCAACCACACTGACAGGAAGCTTGCCGTTGAAGGCTTGTACTTGTTCGGTAAGGGCATCAACTTGCTTAGTCGATGGCTCATCGTCAACGTTGACATAGATAAGCAGGTCATGACCTTTAACTGGAACGCGAGCCGCGAGTGGCTTGTCCTGATGGACATCATCCACAAGAAATACCACGAAATCTTCTTCAGTCTTACGCTCTTCGCCCAATACTTTATCAAGATCGACGAATGAACCGCGTCCAAAAATCATTTTTGGTACGCATTTGAAATTTTTAAAACTCATTACAACATTCTCCGTTGAAATGTGAGATTGCGCCTCCATTGAAGGCGCAATAAAGTATGGGTCTATGCTATTTAAGCAAAGGCTTTCTTAATGTTCTCGATACGTTGAGCAATCTCTTCTTCGGTCCAGGAGAGTTTAATCAACATAGAGATGGTCTTGCTCATGATGGCATCAGACTTAGGTACCAAGACTTTAGTATAGTCAGGACGGTCGTCAATTAATGTGATCGGCAGGGCAGAGCAAGATTTAAGCTCTTGAATGTGCTTCCAATTGTTCAGGTAGTGCCAGTTGTTGATATACCAGTAGAAACAACCGTCTACACCATTTTCGGCTAACTTCTTGTTGATCTCTATGGTGCGCTCTTCTGTTGGCATCATAAAGGTTAGGAAGCCAGCTGAGTCACCCTCTGCATCGGGAAGTTCACGGAAAGTCACTTCAGCGATATCGCTAATGGCATCCTTGATGATCTTCTTATGCTTACGTTGGATCTCTATGATGGTATCAAGCTTACGCAATTGCGCTAGGCCCATGGCTGAATTCAGCTCAGAGATACGGAAATTGAGACCCATGATTGGATGGTCTTCAGCGCCGCGGTCGTTGCCTACATGGTCGTGGCCATGATCCGAGAACATGTGAGTGTGATTGTAGATGGTGTCACTGTTAGTGATAACGGCTCCGCCTTCACCACAGGTGATGGTTTTAACCGAATCGAAAGAGTAACAACCTACATCACCGATAGTGCCAAGGGCCTGACCCTTGTACGTGCCACCGATAGCCTGACAAGCATCTTCTAGCAGAACAAGATCATGCTTTTCACAGACGGCTTTAATTTCATCCATCTTACCCATAGAACCACACATGTGAACTAAGTTAACTGCTTTAGTTCGCGGAGTGATCGCCGCTTCGATGCCTTCAGGAGAGAGACAAAGCGTCTCATCTATCTCGGCAAATACCGGGATAGCACCAGCCATAAATACCGCTTCTACAGAAGCTACGAATGTAAACGGAGGCACGATAACCTCATCGCCTGCACCAATACCAGCCGCTGCTAGGGCTGTTTGGAGCGCTGCTGTACCGCTTGAAAGAAGGTGAGCGTGCTTCACATTCATTTTTTCACAAAGCAACTGCTCCATCTCACGCGTTTTCCAGCGGTCATTACGCATATGATCAAAGTTATAACGGAAGGTAAAACCGTTCTCCATTACGTCTGCAACTTCTTGCTTCTCTTCAGGACCAAATAATTCAAAACCGGGCATGGAAATTTCCTTAGAATTCGCTGCGCTTATCTGCGCGAGAAATAAATCATAACTGAAGATTATAACTGGGTTAGACAGGGAACTGCGATGTTTATTAAGGATTATTTAATTAAAAAAGTAAGATATTGGTGAGATAGGGCAAAGCGTGTACATCAAGCCCCTAAATTTTAGCGAATTTAAGGGCCGATATGGTCAGACTATTCGATTCTGTCTTTGAACCGTTCGTTATCGACGGTGACATCTAGATCTGACAGTAAGCCATTTTCGACACTGTAAATCCAACCATGAACCGAGACATTATCGCCTCTGGCCCAAGCATCTTGCACGATATTGGTGCTACTGACATTGATGACTTGCTCGATGACGTTGAGTTCACAGAGACGATCGAACTTTTCATTTTTCTCGAGTTTATCGAGTTCTTCGCTATGAAGTCGGTGAATATCTCTGATGTGTCCCAGCCAGTTGTCTATGAGTCCGAGTCTTTTCGTGCCCATAGCAGCTTTGATACCGCCACAGCCATAGTGGCCGACAACCATGATGTGTTTAACTTTTAGCACTTCCACCGCATATTGAAGCACAGATAAACAGTTGAGATCTGTGTGGATCACCATGTTGGCGATATTGCGATGAACGAAGACCTCACCTGGCATAAGGTCAATGATTTGATTTGACGGAACTCGGCTGTCTGAACAGCCAATCCATAAATATTCTGGGTTTTGCTGCTTCGCCAACTGTTCAAAAAAATCAGGCTTCTCTTGTAAGATACGTTCGGCCCAGCGGCGATTATTATCAAATAGGGGTTTTAGTATTTTCATTTATTCACAGAAATTAAGTAATTAAGAGTCGTTTTTGACGATAATGCATTCTAGCATCGTTTGTTAACTTTGGTGGTCTATTCAGTAAGGTACAAGCTTAAACTTAATTAACCATTAACTGACAGGATTAATTGCCTGTTAATCGAGTCTATTTACCCTGAAGGTTTACAGGGGCTATGTTGACGCTATGAGATCTTCCTGCAGGGCAAAGCAAGCTGTTAAATTCTACCAAGGTTTTCATATTGGTATTTAGTCTAGATAGGCAAGGATATGGGGAAGTGATTTGAATCTGGTCAATCATATTGGTAGGCAAGCTTTCCCTACCAATATGATGAATGATTCATTTATCAAGTGTAGCTATTTATCAGGTGTGCTATTTATCTAAGTGCTTCGTGAGGAACTGACTCAGCTGTTGATTGACAAAATCTGGCTGTTCTAGACTCGAGATATGACCGGCATTGGGAATATTAATAAATTCACTGCCATTGATGGCATCGTGCATTAAATAGCTCTCTAAAACCGGTCGTACTGTGTCTTCCAGACCTGTCATTATTAAGCAAGGCAAGGTCAATTGTTCCACATCATCCAATGTGTCCCGGCGACCGAAGATAATCTTACCTAATCGGCAGATACTCTCGATTCGTCCCGAGTCTATATCGGCGAGAGACTGCTTAAAGGTGTTAAACAACTCAGGATTATCCTGTGCGACATTCTTGGCGAAATAGAGTGGGGCTATCTGCTCGATAAGCGGTGCAGGAACACCTTGTGCCTCTTTGATGATATCCAGCATAGCGTAATACTTAGCTCTGGCGACTTCAGGTTCATATCCGATGAAGCAGTTCATCATGACTAAAGCTTTTACACGGGTCGGTGCGGCGAGTGCCAGCTCTGCGCCCCACATTCCTCCGACAGATAAGCCAATCACAGCAAAATCATCTATGGATAGACTATCCATCAACTGCAGCATCTGCTGACTGATATCTCGTAATGAGTGGGTAGAATCAGGCAGAGGGTCTGACTCGCCATGTCCCCATAATTCAGGCACGATACAACGATACTGTTTTGACAGATGCTCGATTTGAGGAGTCCACATTCTAGAGTCCCAAAGATAACTATGGCCGAATAATAGTACCGGACCCGTGCCTATATCTAAGTAACTAAGACGCTTGTTATCTATGGTTATCTGCTTTCTTGCGGATGAAAAATTCATATTTCCTGCTGTGTTCATTAGTAATGAGAGTTAGATTTTCGTTAGGTATAAATTGAACCAGTGACGTTAACGTCGCGTTATCCTAGTGCCTAGTTTAGCGTTCCTATTCAGGAGGCGGCGCAACCTTAAACACATATTCTTGTGTTAAAGCAGGCAGGCGTGACAGGATCTCATCTTTAAATATGATGTTTGAGTCTATGAGTGCCTGCTTTAAACACTCGACATCGAAATTATCTAAAATACCCTTGGATACCGGGTAGTAGCTCAAGTGCCAAGGCTCTGGGCTGACGCCGCTCAATCCTTGCTGAAAAGGAAAGTAAAAACCAAATTCAGCAGCATGTTCAAGCAACCAGAGGTGAAGATTGGCACAAGGTCCACCTCGTGAGTATTCAGCGGTTACCAGTTTTAAATCATCTTGTTTGATACCAGTAGCATCAAAGACATCGATATCCGTTCCCCAGTGATGGCGTGAGGCGCCGGGCAGGGCTGACCAGAGCAAGATCAGATCTATGATCTCATCGGCAGATTTACCTTTCAGGCTAACCGCTCGCGACTTAAGATCTAGAACAGGGCGTTTACCACTGGCCTTGCTGTTCCAAATCTTAACTTGTCTTTTGAAATCGCGGTGACCGGAGCAGAGCTGGAGTGTAACCCCATAACAGTCGGCGGCACGGGCCATCTCAATGAAGGCATCTCGGGTTCTACGTTCGAGCTTCTGACCTTGATGTTCTACTAATTGGCTTGTATTAAGGCCATAGGCCGCCATGGATTTTAGCAAAGTAATTTTTCCAATATAACTTCATAGCAAAGTGCTAGTTGTTCGATATCATCCACTTTTACGCACTCATTCACTTTGTGAATAGTGGCATTAACTGGACCCAGTTCTATGACTTGTGCGCCGGTTGGCGCGATAAAGCGTCCATCAGATGTACCACCTGTGGTTTGTGGATCTGTATCTGTGCCAGTGACTTGCTTGATGGCTTCTCTGGTCGCGTCCAGCAGAGGCCCGTCACCGGTGAGAAATGGCAGGCCGTTGTAGACCCAGCTGATATCGTATTCTAATCCATGGGCATCTAAGATATTGAGCACACGTTGGATAAGAATATCGGCGGTGACCTCGGTGGAATATCGGAAGTTAAACATAACTTCTAATGCCCCAGGGATCACATTCGATGCACCTGTACCGCCATTGATATTGGCTATCTGGAAGCTGGTGGGCGGGAAATATTCATTGCCCTTGTCCCAATGCATCTTGGCCAATTCATCTAAAGCCGGCATCGCCTTATGGATAGGATTGTCCGCAAGGTGAGGGTAGGCCACATGGCCCTGAATGCCATTGACGGTTAAGTTACCCGTGAGGCTGCCTCGGCGACCATTTTTGACGATATCACCGAGTTTATGAGTCGAAGACGGCTCACCGACCAGAGACCAAGTTATCTTCTCATCTCGGGCCTCTAAGGTGTCGATGACGCGAGTGGTACCGTTGATGAAAGGTCCCTCTTCGTCACTGGTGATCAAGAAGGCGATGGAGCCTTTATGATCCGGGTTTTTCTCGACGAAGCGTTCGGTCGCGACCAACATGGCGGCCAGTGAGCCCTTCATATCGGCGGCGCCGCGTCCGTGGAGATAGCCATCGATAACCACAGGCTCGAAGGGCGGTGTGTGCCAGCGATTGAGATCGCCCACTGGCACCACATCGGTATGGCCAGCGAAGCAAAATAGCGGCTTTTCAGTGCCGCGTCTGGCCCACATGTTGGTGGTATCTTCAAACACCATAGGCTCAATATCGAAGCCTGCTTTAGCTAACCTGTCGGCCATTAACTGCTGACAGCCTTCGTCTAGTGGTGTGACTGAGGGGCGAGAGATAAGATCTTGCGCTAGGGTTAATACATCCTGACTCATAGGTTAAACCAGGCTTGATATTCGGCTTCTTTAAATCCTACCTGCACTTTATCGGCAGCAACTAATACGGGTCTCTTGATCAGCGTCGGATGGGCAAGCATCAGTTCGATGGCCTTGTCCTGATCGATATCAGACTTGTCGGCATCGGACAAGTTTCTAAAGCTGGTGCTGCGTTTGTTGAACAGAGTTTCCCAGCCCGCCATGGCAACCCAGCTAGTGAGCTGGTCTTTGTCGAGTCCATCTTCACGAAAGTCATGAAAAGTCACTTGAGCTTGGTTAGCCTGAAGCCATTTTCTGGCTTTACGTACTGTATCGCAGTTTTTTATGCCGTAGAGGATCAAGGTGGTTACTCCATTTTTAAAGCAGTTGTTCATGCCTATGTTATTTGTATTACTTGGCAGGCTAGCTCACCAGGGGCATGAATAGATATTTGCACGCATTGTGGCATTGCCTTGCGAAGGACTCAAGCATCTAGTGCGCTTACGAGTAAATAGCATAAACAAGATTAATATTTTATCGAAAATAGCTCGGTGAGCAGTAAATGCCCCTAAAAGTGAAGGTTTCGCGGATCTGGTTAACCATAATTATTAGCGAGTATCGGTTTTTTAGCTTTATTGACTTTTTTTTTGGAATTGACGTGCAGGATCATGCCAAGCATAAATCAATACCCAGTGCTGTCTTGGTAGACCTTATAACCCAGCACGAAGGAGCGTCAGAGGTGTTGGTTGTACTAGCTGCTAATGCAGGGTGAATACTGTGAGTAACTTTATAGAGTAATGCTTTGAAAGTAGTTGCTAGTGATTATGACTTTAAAACGTTCGACGGCTCAGTACATATTGATTCATGATAATAATTAAGTGATTGTTTTGACTTATCAAATAAGCAGTTGTTAGTATTGTTGATATGTGTGCAGGTTCAATAATTATCGAGGTTATAATGGCTGTGAATGTAAGTTTAGATTGGTCTGCTTCCTTAGAAGGAACCGATGACAAAGGTAGAGCATTTACTTTTCCAGAGGACAAGTTAGACAGACAGAAATATGCTGAATTTATTGTTAGATTCTTAGCTGACCAAGGCTATAACAGCACGGAAGGCACACCTCATAATTATGTTCTCAACTTAAACTCTGAGTGGGGATCAGGTAAGACTTATTTCCTTAAGAGATTATCCGAAGATCTGAAAGACTATTACCCAACGGTCTACATTGATGCCTGGGCACAAGATTATTCAGAAGACCCATTGATGACTGTTATATCTTCAATGATTAAGCAGCTGAGAGTACAAGCTGGTAAGAGCGAAGATGACCCACTATTTAAAGCTCCTAGAAAACTCGTTGGATTGCTCAAAGCTGTAGCCCCTGCAGTTGCAAGAGGCCTTAGTAAAAGGTACTTAGGAATAGACCCTGCGATGATAATGGATGCTGCAGATGAAACAGGCCTAGAAAGTGAAGAGCTGGATGATAGCGGTAAGCCGATAGACATGGGGATAGCAGCTTCGAATTTGGTAAGCCATCTTATTAAAGAGCATGACGCTAAAGCTAATGCGATTGACAGTATTAAAATCAATGTCGAAGAATGGGTTGAAGCAGTCATTAGTGCTGATAATACCGAGCACACTAAAACTGAAAAGCGAACTTATCCAGCATTTATATTTATAGATGAACTTGATAGGTGTAGACCTAGCTATGCTGTAGAAATGCTGGAGACAATCAAGCATATCTTCGACATTCCTGGAGTTGTTTTTGTCGTAGGTACAGATACTGAGCAGTTACAACATGCTGTTAAAGCTATTTATGGTGAAGGGTTTGATGCTAGGAACTATCTTGGTAGATTCTTTAATAGCCGTTTTACCTTAAGACAACCTAGTTTTGATGATTTGCTAGAGGTACATTGCGATTTAAATAAATTATCAGGTGCTCACTTTAGTGACTTAGGCATTCAGGTATGGCCTGAGAATGATGCTCCCCAAGATAATATAGCTAATATAACGGCCGTGTTGAACTGTTTTAAGTTGTCTGCACGTCCAGCAATTCAAATTGCAGATAGAGTTATAGCTACAATAGGTAATCTTCCTCGTGGGAGTAAAGTTGACCTACTCATGCTAACTATATTGCTTTGTATTAGGGAGAAAGATGAGGCTGTATATGATGATATTGTTGGCTATGGAGATTTTAAGAGAGCAGTAAAAGATTATGATAGTAAATTACATCTTAGTGAATTCATGCAAGTAGTGTATGAAAATGAAGAAAAAGTGCAATTGAACTTCAATCCAGTAGAAGTCGCTCCGACATTCTTTACAACCATTCCCAATACCTATATTGAAACTCAATACTCATTAGATTTGAAAGATTATTTTAATTTGTTCAGTGACTTCTTTGATTCTAAAGACATTACAGACTTGATGTTTTCAAGTAGACAGCAAAAATCTGATCCTTTGTCACAAATAGCTAACGAACTAATAAATTATCAAAATCGTAGAGATACGAAAGATAATAAGAAAATAATAGGTAAACACTGGGGGGATTATACTTATTATTTGGGAAAATTCGATAAAGTTAAGGTCAAAGATTACAAAGACCTTGTAGAGCTATCGTCTTCACTTGACTGGCTTGATTAATCACTTCCTATCTTAAGGCCATTAATCGAAGGGGTTGCACATACCATCTTATGATAACCATATGTTTAAACAATGGTTTATTAAAACGTGAGACCTCTAAATATTGCTTCTCTTAATTATGAAAGGTCATTTTGACCTTTGTCTTACATTTTTTAGATAAAAACCGTCTCTTTCAAGACGGTTTATTTTGGTGCTAAGAAGGCTAAATTTATTACGGATTAAAGCACTACGGTGAAGATGACGTCCTTACCGGCTTCGATGGAGCCTTGTCTCTTATCCAATGATTGAATGTCTTCCATGTTAGCCAGAACAACAGGAGTCAGTAGACTCTCGACTTGGTCTTTAAGGTAAGCGAGATCAAATTCTAAGATAGGCTCTCCCATTTTGACTTCCTGGCCTTCTTCAGCCAAGCGTTTGAAGCCATTGCCACGTAATTCCACCGTGCCAACGCCAAAATGGACGAAGAGTTCTAGCCCTTGTGGAGACTCTATGCTGAATGCATGATTGGTCTCGAAAATCTTTCCTATGGTGCCATCGATAGGAGCAACAATCTGTTTGCCCTTAGGATTGATGGCTAACCCGTCGCCAACAATTTTTTCGGCAAACACCACATCGGGTACTTTTTCAATTGGGACTATCTCGCCTGAAACGGGGGCATATACATCTATGCCTCCCACTAGGTCGGTTTGCCCTGACATTAATCGTCTGATACGGCTTAAAAAACCCATTTATTATCCCCTAGTACAATTTTTATCTTATTGTTATTACGCTTGTCATACCTGCATACTGAATAATATCGGCTAGTTACAGTGTGACACATAATCATTTAATTCATCTAATCTTTGTAGCGATAATGCTTGTTGGCTCCACTGAGAATACGTGTCCAGACTGTGATTGCGCATTGAAGACTTAAGTTCCAGTAAAGAGGATGGGCTAACACTGAGCTCATCCAATCCCATGCCGACCAAAATGGCGGCAACATTGGGATTCGCGGCGAGTTCACCACATAAAGAGGTCGGTATCCCGGCGGACTTAGCCGTGTTAATTGTCATCTTGATGAGAGCCAAAATTGCTGGCGATAGTGAAGGGTAAGCCTTAGTTAACAGTGGATTAGTCCGGTCTGCAGCCATGGTATATTGGGTAAGGTCGTTAGTGCCTATGCTGATAAAGTCGAGTCTGGATAGCATAGAGGGCAGGTTCAGCACTGCTGCTGGTGTTTCAATCATTATGCCATAACTCAGATCGCCATAGCCTTGTTCTTCATCGACCAACTCAGTCTTACAGACCTCTATGATGTCGAAAATGGTGTCTAGCTCTTCCACTTGGTTGATCATGGGAAACATTAATCTGATCTGACCATGATTGGCAGCCCTGAGTACGCTTCGTAATTGCGTCTTTAGTAGTTCTGGATGAGCGAGTGAATACCTTGCACCACGTAAACCTAAAGCCGGGTTGTCCTCTGCTGGCAGGGAAAGACAGGGGAGCTCTTTGTCGGCGCCTATATCTAAGGTTCTTATGGTGAAAATTTTCCCGTCTAACAGCTGCAAGGCATCACAATATAGCCTGTATTGTATTTCTTCCGTCGGCATTTCGCTGGCGTTCATCAACATAAACTCGGTGCGAAATAAACCTATGCCGTCGGCGCCAACATCGGCTAAGTGACGTATTTCACTTAAGCATCCAACATTGGCTAATAGGGTCACTCTGTGTGAGTCTTGGGTGACCATGGGCTGGTCTTTGTATTTCAGTAACTGAGCTTTTCTTAATTTATCCTTTTTGCTTAGCTGTGTAAGCTGGGTCAGTACATCTGAGTCAGGATTTATGTGTAAAACACCAGAGAGAGCATCGAGGGCTATGGCTTGATTATCCTGTAGCGACTCAGCTTCTTCACTGATGTCAAAATCACAATTGAGCATGGCCGGGATCCCAGCACTCCTGGCCAGAATAGCAGTATGGCTGGTTAGCCCGCCGGTTTTCAGGACGATACCGTTAATCTTATCCAGAGGCAGTGTGGCAAATTCCGCTGGAGTGAGATCGTAAGCGAATAAAATTGTCGGTCCATGGAGGTTTTGTAGATCATGTTGGATATTGCCGTTAATTACCGATATTAAACGACTGGCCAGACACGCTATATCTTGAGCTCTGTCTGCAAGATAAAGGTCTTCCATGGCTCTTAACTGATTAGCATGTTGAGTAAAAACACGCTCCACGGCGACACTGGCGGTAAATTGCTGGTCGGCAATAGATGTTTGTAATTGTGCGATAAGCTCTTCGTCTTCTAACAGTAAGATATCGGCTTCAATTAACTGATAATTATCACAATCTGGGCTTAAGCTCTGCAAGCTGCTTGTCAATGAGGTGACAAATTGTGTTATTGCTGAAGAGAGCTTGGTTTGCTCGGCGGGGATTTGTCCTAAGGGCAATACCCGATAATCCAGCTCGGTGTTATGTTGCTTAAGTATTCTGGCTTGACCGAAAGCGACACCCGATGACACAACAATTCCAGAAATGGACATACTGTTTTCCTATGAACAAATAGCTTGATGAAGCGTTTAGAGCTATTTAGCTTAGTGTGATTAAAAGCTCTGAGACTTTTTCAACGGCTTGCTCGGCTTCTTCACCTTCGGCAAATACTCTGACTGTGACACCATTATATAAGCCCAAAGTTTGCAGTTTAAACAAACTTTTAGCACTGGCTTGCTTACCGTTACACTCTACTAAGACATCACATGTATAGGTCTTGGCTTCTTTAACCAGTAGCGCTGCGGGTCTGGTATGAATACCGTGAGTAGCCGTTATAGTGACTGATTTTTCGTACATAGCAAGAACTCTTAAATGTGGAATGGAGGGACTGATACCAACCGATACTAATATTCGATTATGATAAAGTTCTTTTTCTTTAATGCTGTGATGGCTTCCGCTAGTTTGTCTTTTTTTACTAAAATATAATCGGTATCGAAGGTTGATAGGGCAAATATGCTGATATCAGAATCTGCTAGGGTCCCGGAAACACTGGAGAGAATCCCTGTCATAGAGAAGCCCAACGGGCCTATCACTTCCAGGCAGCGCCAGCCTTTTTCTTCTTCTATGCTGTCCAGTGTCAACTCTGCCGGAACGACAACGGATAGCTCATCTTTGGTTTTTCCTACAAAAAACATCTCTTGATGAAAAATTTCTGGGGCTATGGGCGCATCTGGGCTAAAGCTATGTATGCTGTAGACTTGAGAATGAACCGCTAACGTCATTCGCGCCATGATAATTCGTTACCTAATATTTGAGATTAGAGTCAGTAGATTAGCATAGTTTTGTTTAGTAAATCTTTCCTAAACATGCATTTATCTATTATAGCTAAGTATGTTTCTTGGCTTATGTGAAATCAGTTATCAGTCATAGTCTGGTATCAAAGATAAGCTTACCTTAGTGGCAAAGTATAGAAGCTAATAGGTTTATGTATAAACTAGGGCCTGTGATGCTAACCTTTTAGGGGTAAATACCGACGCCACATAGACAGGGTATCTCTAGCCTTGGTGCATATACAAGACTGCCACTCTTTCATCGGATACCGTGAGTTATATTGAAATGTTTGTTAGATGTACTTAATTTACTTTACGTCAGTCAGTTAATAAATTTAAGTCTATTCAATAATTTAGGTGAACGTTCGCAATTCGCTTGCTACTCATTGGTTAAAATGTTGTTTTAACTTTGATTTTTTTGTTAATTGGGCGCAGAATTAATTATTATTCTTTTTGGGTTGGCCTCATGACTACTACACCCCAGATCATCACAACTGATGATATTTTAATTAAGCTTTGTAATTCTGTTTCCCATGTATTATCCAGCACTACGGCGAGCCAAGTGACACATGCAGCCATGGTGCAAAGTATTACTCGCACGTGTCTTAAACCCGACCTCGGTTGTTTCTCTATTTTCGATGGGGGATTTTCGGGCTTGGTGGTGATTAATTTCTCTGCCCCTGCTGCCATCGAAATTTATCGCTCTTACATGAAACAGATGGGCATGCCGGAATCTGAACTGGCTTTTTCTCATACATCCGATGAAGTTGGTGATGTTTTGGGTGAGTTAATGAACCAGATATTGGGTAATTTTATTAGTAAGGTAAACAAACAGCTACAGACGTCCATCAATCAGAGTCAACCCAAGATGTTGACCATTAATAAAGAGCTGACAATCTCCATCGATACCAATTTAGATGAGGCTGTGGCCCGAAGAGTGTCATTCCGTACGCAAAACAATCATATTTTCTATCTTGAATTTGCCATGGACAAGACTGAATTTATACAGCTCAATGATTTTGATGCCGAAGAGGAATTTGATCCCGATGATCTTCTAGCTGAACATGGACAAAATAACAAGAGTAAGGCAACTCCCTTAACAAAGGTCAGCGATAATAAGTCTATGACTGATGAAGCTGATGATCTGCTCAATGAGCTAGGAATTTAATGGCTTTATAATTGAAGTGACAAGTAGGCCATAGTTCAGAGTATGGCCTGCTAATTGGCTTTTGATTTAAATTCGATTTTTTCTGCTAATTAACTCATGGCCATCGGCGTCATTCAGACCTTAAAAGAGCAGGGGGCATTGCTAGAGCAGGTATCTAACCTTGGCTATAAAGAAATAAGTGTCGCCAGCTTAAATAGCCTTAGACCAACACACCAACACACTTCAAAAAAACACATTTCAAAAAAACACTAAACCGGCTAAATCTAGCTTGCTAGTGTATTCAAGTCGACTAGAGTGAAGCTGCCAAAGCCCTGTAGTTCCCAATCAGGTTAATTGTCAAAGAGGTCTGACGGCCAGAGCGCGTTACTCGGAATTTAATTGGCCGTACTTAAGAAGCGATTTACCTGAGCCTTAGGTTTCCTGGATAGGTCCTGCATCAAGGTAAAACTGGGCGCTGTGATGCCATGTTCGCTGCGCATATCATCAAGCATCTGCAGCCAGAGCTTAGCTGTCATCTCAGAATCGGCCAATGCCCGGTGAAATACACCATCATTTTCAATCTGTTTATATTCAACCAGACCACCGAGTTTATGATTGGGGGCGTCTTGGTATAAACGACGTGCTATCAACATGGAACAAGCAAATTTCCCGCCATAGCTTAAGTTAATTCCATCGAGTTCAGCATCTAAGAAGCGTTGATCGAAGGAGGCATTATGTGCCACTAGATTATGGTCGCCAATGAAGTCGGCGAAACGTGCCATCACTTCTTCACACGGGGCTGCATTAGCCAACATGGCATTGGAAATACCTGTGTAACCTTCAATGAATCCACTGACACGAAAGCCTGGGTTCATCAGTTCCTGAAATGTATCGACGACTATGCCATCTTGTATTCTTACTGCACCAATTTCGATGGCTCTATCACCTTGGTTGGGGGAGAGGCCAGTGGTCTCGAAATCGAGGATTATGACTGAGTTGGCTGCTAGAGAGCTCATCTATCATTACGCTTATTATTTAATAGGAAACAAGGCCCATTTATTCCAACTCTTGGTGACACTGGTCTAAATGTACATAAGTGCTCTAAACACAAAAGCCCGCGATTTGAGTCGCGGGCTTTTACATGCTTAGAAAGCGTGCTTAAAAAGTAAGATTATCTCTTAGCTTCAGCTGCTTTTCTTTCTTTAACATCAGCGATAACTTTCTCAGAAATGTTGTTTGGACACTGACTGTAGTGAGAGAACTCCATAGAGAACTGACCACGGCCTGATGTCATAGTACGTAGTGTACTGATGTAACCAAACATTTCAGATAAGGCTACGTCAGCCTTGATGCGAACACCAGAAACACCCGCCATTTGATCTTTGATCATGCCGCGACGACGGTTAAGGTCACCAATAACATCACCAACATGGTCATCTGGAGTGAACACGTCAACAGCCATGATTGGCTCAAGAAGCTTAGGATCTGCCTTTGGGATTGACTGACGGAATGCGCCTTTAGCAGCGATTTCGAATGCAATAGCTGACGAGTCAACTGCGTGGAAAGCACCATCACGAAGTTCAAACTCAACGTCAAGTACAGGGAAACCAGCAACAGTACCTGTATCCATTAGAGATGCGAAACCTTTCTCAACAGCTGGCCAGAATTCCTTAGGAACGTTACCACCAACAACTTTAGAGGTAAATGTTAAGCCAGTGTTAGCTTCGCCTGGGCGGATAACGTAGTCGATCTTACCGAACTGACCAGAACCACCAGACTGCTTCTTGTGAGTGTAGCTATCTTCAACTATCTGAGTGATAGTCTCACGGTATGCCACTTGTGGCTCACCAACGATAAGGTCAACGCCGTAAGTACGCTTAAGAATATCAACCTTAATGTCTAGGTGAAGTTCGCCCATGCCTCTAAGGATGGTTTCGCCTGAATCTTCGTCAGTCTCAACGCGGAAAGTTGGATCTTCAGCAATCATCTTACCGATAGCGACACCCATCTTCTCGCTGCCACCTTTGTCTTTCGGCTTAACAGAGATTGAGATAACTGGCTCTGGGAATACCATAGCTTCTAGTGTACAAGGGTTCTTAGGATCACATAATGTGTGACCAGTTTGCACGTTCTTCATACCCACGATAGCAATGATGTCACCAGCTTGTGCTGAAGATAACTCGTTACGCTCATCGGCTTGCATCTCAACCATACGGCCAACACGTTCAGTCTTACCAGTGAACGAGTTAAGGATGGTATCACCCTTGTTAAGACGACCCGAGTAGATACGTACGAAGGTCAGGGCACCGAAACGGTCATCCATGATCTTGAATGCAAGTGCTTTAAATGGCTCATCGGCAGATACGATAGCGAATTCGCCATTTGGCTCGCCTTCTTCGTCGGTAAGCGGCTGTGGATCAACTTCTTGTGGTGCTGGTAAGTAATCAACAACGGCGTCAAGCAGAAGCTGCATACCCTTGTTCTTAAATGCTGAGCCACAGTATGTTGGGAAGAAATCGATGTTACGAGTACCAGTACGGATACAACGCTTGATGTCTTCGATAGAGATCTCTTCGCCTTCCATGTAGGCTTCTAGCAAATCGTCATCCTGCTCAAGGGCAGTTTCGATTAGCATTTCACGGTATTCTTCTACAAGGTCAACCATGTCAGCTGGAACATCTTCAATCTTATAGTTTTCAGCTTGTCCAGTTTCGTCCCATATCCAAGCCTTACGAGTTAGCAGGTCAACAAGACCACAGAACTCATCTTCGATACCGATAGGCAGTACCATGACGATTGGGTTTGCACCCAGAACATCTTTAGTCTGCTTTACAACGCGCAGGAAGTCAGCACCCATACGGTCTAACTTGTTGACGAAGATAATACGTGCAACTTCTGATTCGTTCGCATAACGCCAGTTAGTTTCTGACTGAGGCTCAACACCACCAGAACCACAGAATACGCCGATACCGCCATCAAGAACCTTAAGAGAACGATAAACTTCTACTGTGAAGTCAACGTGGCCAGGGGTGTCGATAACGTTAAAACGGTGATCGTTCCAAAAACAACTTACAGCAGCAGACTGAATGGTAATACCACGCTCAGCTTCCTGTTCCATGAAGTCAGTTGTTGATTCGCCATCATGAACTTCACCGATTTTATGGATTTTGCCGGTAAGCTTTAGGATACGCTCAGTTGTGGTGGTCTTACCCGCGTCAACGTGAGCGAAGATACCAATGTTTCTGTACTTTGCTAAATCAGTCATTTTTCTACTCTATTTGAGTTACGTTCTAAAATTCGGGAGGAAGTATATCAATACTTTGAGGATATTTTTATAGATATTTATTAAATTCCTCTACTTTCGAATAAATAAGCCAAACTAATGCCTATTCGAGCAGAATGACACTGGTCTGTATGGCCTGCCATGACTGAGTTATATGCCTGTCAGGCTTGAATTGAGACCCCCTGTTTATACTTATATCATTTTTACTAAATGTGAGCTTAGTTCCGTACTATTTCCTCTGTTAGCCTCAATTGTCTGGTGAAAGCCTCCTTTTTTATGATCTTGTCGAGCGTTTATAGGGATATTAATTGCTAATATCGCGAAAATTCTCAATGGCTTTATTACTATGAATCTGCAATTAGGTGAACTTACAGCGGAAACCTTCCTTAGGGACTATTGGCAGAAGAAACCTCTGGTTATTCGACAAGGATTCAACAATTTTGAAGACTTACTCACCCCAGAAGAGATGGCGGGTCTTGCCTGTGATGAACTGGTGGAGTCCCGTCGTATCTATAAAAATCAGGGGCAGTGGCAAGCCGAATTTGGCCCCTTCGATTCTTATGAAGATTTAGGAGAGACTGACTGGACTCTGGTTGTTCAGGCACTCAATCATTGGTTGCCAGATGCAGAGCAGCTTATTCAGTGTTTCGATTTCATTCCTCGTTGGCGTTTCGATGATGTCATGGTGAGTTATGCCACCCCAGGTGGCGGTGTCGGTCCACATATTGACCTCTATGATGTGTTTATCTGCCAGGGCTCTGGTCGTCGTCGCTGGCGGGTCGGTGATCGTGGACCACATAAGGAATTTGCCGCGCATCCAGCACTGCTACACACTGAGGCGTTCGATGCCATTATTGATGTAGAATTATTGCCCGGTGACATCTTGTATCTGCCACCTGGTTTTCCTCACGAAGGCGTGGCATTGGAAGCGTCCATGAGCTTCTCTGTGGGTTATCGCACCGCATCGGCTAAGGACATGGTGAGCGCGCTGGCAGATCACCTTATCGACAATGAACTGGCCTGTGAGCAGATAGCCGATCCGGACCGACCCCTTGCTACCCAAAGTGGCAAGATAAGCGATGCCGATCTGAGTCGTATCAAGGCGCAACTACTCGCGACACTGGATGATCAACTCATAAGTGAATTTTCCGGCCGATATTTGACCCAGTCTAAGTGTGAATTGGATCTTGTGGATGAAGCGTTAGGATTTGAAGCTTCCGATATCGTTGAGCTTCTTAATGATCAAGTGCTCACTCGTCTCGGCGGATTGCGCTGTCTCTACTTTGAACATTCAGTTGGGCAGGGGATCTTCTATCTCAACGGCGAACAAATCGTTATGCCAGCTAGCCTAATGGCAAGCATTCCTATACTTTGCGATCATCACAATCTTAGTGCTGCTATGCTTGAACCTTGGCTTAAAGATGAAGTCTTCATCGACCAGCTTACCAACTGGGTCAATGCCGGTTTCTGGTATTTACAGGAGAGCTAGGCAGTTGATTTATCATAAAATGGAGCCATAAGGCTCCATTTTTGTTAGAGTATTTATATTGTTTTTATCGTCTTTTGCTCTGGTTAAAGAGGCGATGTCGTAATATCCCATCGAAGGAGAGCCAACCTTGGCGATTGAACACAGCGTAATCATGTCAGTTTTAAGCTCATTGGAGTGCCGCACTAACTTCACCATTAAGAAGATCACCGAGTATATGCTGCCTCATCTCAAGGAGCCCGTGTACCTGCACGGCTCAGCCAGTGACTGCCAACTGGTCATCAGACCCGCTTATGAGGTATTTCTTGCGGATCTCAGTGGGCTAGAAGGGGTAAAGCATAAACATGGATATTTTCATAATAATGAGATGACGCGTTTTCCTAAACGTGTACAGAAGAGCCTCAATGGTATTCACTATGGTTTGGCGTTCAAATTTGAAGATGAAGCGGCAGTAAAGCGATTCATTAAGCGATTGATCGGTATCATTAATGGTGATTAATGACTTATCTTAATAAGCAGTTAATCCTTGATAGGATCATTTTTAATGGCAATGAGTGATAAATTGGATAAGTGTTTAACCCTTGATAGGATCATTTGTTAATGGCGATTAGTGGTAAATTTGATAAGCGCTTAATCCTTGATAGGATCATTTCGGGGCTCGAACTCGCCAAGCAGGCAGCCATGTCTGCGGCGAAACAGGCCCACGAAACTGCCACACACAGTGAAACCGTTGCCAAGAGTAAGTATGAGACCTTCGGCCTCGAAGCATCATATTTGGCTCATGGGCAAGCTCAGCGAGTTGCGGAATGTAACATCGAATTATTGGCCTATAAGTCATTGAACTTGGCCTGTTTCTCCGATGACATTATTATAGATTTATCCGCCTTGGTGACCATTGAGGATGAGCAAGGGGCTGTGAAAACCTGTTTTATCGGCCCGGGTGCCGGCGGCATGAAAATTGATATCAAGCTTGATACTGATATTGATACCGGCGCTATTAAACATGGCGATCCCAAGCTGGGGCATATCATAGTCATCACTCCATCCTCTCCCCTAGGACAGATACTGATGGGAAAGCTGGTATACGATAGTGTTCAACTTACAATAGGCGGCGCACTCAAGCACTACGAGATCATCTCTGTCAGCTAAACTAAACGAGCCTGTATGCTTGGTAACTTTAACTTTAACTTTCATGCTGAATGCTAAAATTCCCCTCACTCTTTCACCTTGAATTATGCAGCCCCAAATAACCTTGAGTTAGCCACTTTCTTGTACTGATTGGTATTAGATTGATGCTAGTACCTTCAGGCCTAGCCAGGCAGAGGCCATGGGGTAACTAGCTCAGCTTGGTCACTGGAGTCTTTGTCTTTGCCGTGATGCTACTGCTTTGTCTTCGCCGCGATGCAATAGATTGATATGTGACGTTATATTTTACTCTCAGAGCCATTAATTTGGCTAGATTAGGTATAGGTACCGGAAGGGCTTAAATAAACTCGCGTCTAGCTATTTGCTTCTGTTTTAAATGTGAAGCTAGTGTCAGGTTTCAGTTTTTTTCATTTCAATTGTTTTTATTTAAATTGTTTTATTTTCAATCTGGTCCAAGCGCTATAAGCCCATGAGCACTATACCTGTATTAACTTTCTAGGATTGTAATGAGTATACGCAAAGCCACAATCAATGACTCTGAAGGTATTCGCTCACTAATTTTACGGGCGATTTAGCCAGAGAGTAACACCGACTTTGATATCAATGGTGTCAAACATTTTAAAGAAACGCTAGAGTTTCAGGCTATAAAAGATCGCATCCTGAACAAGCAATACTTGATGCTGTGTTTCATTAAGGAAGATAAGATAGTCGCAGTTATTGCCATTTATAGCAAAGAGAAGTTAAGCCAGCTTTTTGTCGATCCAAATTGTAGAAAATTAAACATAGCGAGACAATTATGGTCAGCTGCCAATGAAATCTGTATAGCTGAAGGAAGTAATGGCAACTACTGGGTAAAGTCTTCAACAATGGCCATTCCAGTTTATGAGAGTTTCGGATTCCGTTTAGATGGCGCTAAAAGTAAACAAGACGGTATAGTTTATTATTCGATGCAGCTTGTGCCATGAATCAAGTCATTATCAATATATTAAAGGGGAAGTGAGCTCCATCTAGGTAATAAATTGTTTAGCCAGCTCATCTAAATCTTTTGATAGTGAAAGAAGTGCCTGGATGGTGTTGGAGACCTTGTTGAGGGATTCAGTATTATCGTAGCCTAGAGACACTATCTGGTTTACGCTCATACTCAGCTCTTCGGCCACATTAGATTGTTGGTTAACTGCGGTCGCTATTTGTTCTGACATGCTACTAATCGAGCTGGTGGCATCGAGAATGCCGGTGATTGAGGCTTCGGAGCGTTTAGCATTGTCTACGGCAGTGGCACTTAGCTCAAATGAAGCCAATGTAGACTCGACGGCAGTATTTGTGCTTGCTCTGAGGCCATCTATCTTTTCCTTAATCTCTAAGGTGCTGGCTTGGGTACGCTGAGCTAGGCCGCGTACCTCATCGGCGACAACGGCAAAACCTCGACCATGTTCTCCGGCCCTTGCAGCCTCAATAGCGGCGTTTAGCGCGAGTAAATTGGTTTGCTCGGCTACGCCGTTGATCACATCCATTACAGAGACTATCCCTTTAACATTTTCATCCAATGAGTTGATAGCATGCTCTGAGCTTTTGAGTTGCTGCGCCAGTTCCTCGATTGAAGCGACCGTCTCCTGTAAGATTAAGGCGACGGCTTGAGTATCTTTACGTGCTTGCTCCGCCGACTCTGCAGTTTGATTGACCCGGCTTGCGACTTCTCCCGCAGAGGATGACATCTGTGTGATAGCGGTCGCCATCTGATCGGTTTCCTGCTGTTGAGCCGCGATGAGCTGGATACTTTCTTTGGCATCGTCATTGGCCTGCATAGCCTGAATGCGTGTCTTGGCCACAGACTCCTGAAATGCCTTGACGATGGCTTGGATCATCTCGACGAATCGATTAAATCCCTGGCTGACCCGTTCAAATTCATCTTTATTACCGACCTGAAGTCGTTGAGTGAGATTGCTCTCCCCTCGGTCCATATTCTCCAGAGCCAAGGTAAGCATAAGTAAAGGTTTTGCAATCAGTGCTTTATACAGGGTGTAAGTGATGAGGATTATCAATAACCCCAGTGATAGAGCTTCGATAACCGAGGTGATGAGTAAGTCAGCGAGTACAGAAAGTATGCTGTCATTATCTATATATATGGCTAATTGCCCCAGTGAATTGGACTCACCATCTTCGACGAAAAACAGAGGGACACTGATTTTTTGTTCAGTCTTGTTATCACCGGCAGTGGCGCTGACCTCGTCCTTATCGTTGATAAATTGGATGAAAGCAATATGTTCAGATGCCTGCTCAGACTTAAGAATATTAACGATGCGTTCCTGCTCAAAATTCCACACCGCCGTAGGGAGATTCAATTCGAGTCGTGAAATGGCATGTTGAAGCTGCTGTTGCTGCCTCTGTTCGAGTAAGTTTTTTTGGCTGTAATAACTGATGGTACTCATTACAGTGATTAAAAAACTAACCGCAATCAGGGTCGCGACAATCAATCTGAATGCGATAGAGTTAATGAGCTTCATAGGATCATTTCCAGTCATTTAGCCCATAAACGGATAAGATCTGCTTTAATTTACCAGACTCCCTCAATTGTTTGGTTCCCTTGTCGATGATGTCGATATATTCCTGACTGCTGGCCTTACTGGGTGAGCAGGCGATATATAGCGGGGTAGGGTTACCGTCTTCTCCGCCTGAGACTATATTAGCCGATAGACCCAGTTCACTGACTTTTGCGGCGCCCACAGCCTGAGATTCTATGACAATATCCAGTCGACCTGCGTTGAGTTTCTTTAAGTTTTTTTCTAGTGCATCGTTACCTGTGGCTGCTTTATAAGAAGCCGGGTTTGCCTTAATCAAGGCATCCATCTTGTCACCGTAGGAGTAACCGGAAATAATGCCTATCTTCTTACCTTTTAACGAGTCATCACCCTTGAAGCGCCAGCTATCAGCCGCTTGTACATAGAAAGAGGAAACATCAGTGCCCCAGGACTCTTTGGGGAAGATAAAATCCGGCGCATCATCGGTATAAGCGCCAATGACACAGTCGAATTTCCCATCACGTACCTGTTTAACCGCTCGCTCCCAAGGCATGGTTTTATATTCAATTTGGTGACCAGCGGCGTTGAAGATCTCATTTGCAAAATCAATCATGTAACCGGCTGGTGTTGCACCAGGAGCAGCGTTCATGGGGAACCATACATCGCTGCGAATAGTAATGGTCGCACTATTGGCCAGAAAACTAACCAGAGATAGCATAATAAGAGGGGTGAGCTTATTCATCATAATTCCAAAGTACTAACAACTGAGCGTACTAAGAAGTCTAGTCAATGAATGCTGCTTTATCGAACAGAGGTTCAGCTCAAACACGATGGCTTATAAATACAGATTCAAGGTGTTAACCGAATATCTTGTTTCAATATATTTAAACTGGTTTTGTCGCGTGGAGTGAGGCACAGGCTTCATTTAAAAATCCTTTTTGAGACGCTCTCATCTGCCTAGTTGAATATCTTCGTTAGATTAAATACTCTACATCTAAGTTAAACTAGCGTGTTATCACTATATCGGAGTCAATAGGAGAAAAATGAAACTCAGTCCCAAGTCTATGAAGCGATTCCTGAATCTCTATCCACCTTACCTAGGAGCAGGGATAAAGATCACCTACTTGAGCCAAGACTGGCGGGAACTGCATGTTGCCATGTCGGTACGCTGGTACAACCGTAACGCTGTAAATACCCATTTTGGTGGCAGTCTCTACTCCATGGTCGATCCACATCTGATGTTGCTATTGATGCAACTGCTAGGCAAAGACTACTTTATCTGGGATAGGGCGGCCGATATCGAGTTTTTGAAGGCAACCAAGAAAAAAGTCACCTGTGAGATCAGTATTACTGATAAAGATTTAGAGGAGATTAAGCAAGGCACCCAAGGGGGAGATAAGTATTTTCCTACATTCACCTTAGAGATAAAAGATGAATTGGGTAATGTGATAGCAAAAGTGAATAAGACTCTCTATGTGAAGAGAAAGCCGCTTAAGCTGTAATGTTTTTATTGACTGAGACGGTTGCTATTTTTATTTTATTGCGTTGATTCACTAGCTTATCGGATTTTTTATCATGTCATTAAGGCTCTGTATTTAATGATACTTGAAGGTTAAGCCGCCATAACTCATGAAGTCAGGCCTTGAGGGTCGTGCTACTCGATAAGCGAGCGTCATTACCAATGACGCGAAGTGATAGCTCACTGAGCACTTGCTTGTAAGGTGTTTCATAATAAAATAATGACATGATAATAAATTTATCGCCGTCAACATGGGCCTTGATATCATTATCACTGCAGCTGATTTCCACTAGCTTAGCCAAAGTAAAAATTAATTTATTTCCATACTGGGCCAAAAATGTCCTTCATCTTTTTAATCTTATCACTAGCTAGGTAAGTAATGCCTAATATCTTCTTACCAAATAGATCATGAATTATTTTATGATATAAAATAAAACATTCAAGTCCTGCGTTATCTTATGTTCGTTCTGCGATGATAAACGACTAGTTATTAGGTGGGGATATATAATGGACCTATACTTTTTAGGAGGGTAAAAGTTAAAATCAATGTCGAAGAAAAGGAGAGGGACTCTTTTGGCATTAAGGCTTCTATGTGTTTTTAAATAAACGGACCTGAAAAATAAAGTTTGATTTATTATAACTGAGTATTTAAATGATTCTAGTATATCTACTAATACTTAACGGTGATATCCATCTGGTTAAAATTATAAGTGATGTGGACAGCCCCATTAATAGATAACAATCTTTTAAGATAAGATGAAGTGTGTTAGCTTTGTTCCGTTATTCAATAATATAGCGTCATTAACTAAGGGTTATTGAATGCTAGGACAGTTGTTATTGTAGTTTAATGTTTTTATATGTTCGGCGAGCTGTACCCCTGTGCTTTATAATGTGGAATCGCCGTGTTAAGTCAGTGGGTAAGAGGTCACTCTTATTCGTTACGGTAAATCCCTATTTCAGTATGGCTTGCATATTTATAGGGCATCATGTTGGATTAATCAGGTTTAGTCATTATGTTGAGTAATATTGTTCACAGTCCTTATATTAATTTTTTTATTGGTTTTATTTTACTGTTAACTTCTGGTTATGAAACCTGGGATACATTTAGTGAGTTCTCCATTGGTTCCCATCATGGAGTATTGCTATTTAGTCTGTTACATATATTCAAAGCATTCCCCGATGTGATGGAAGGTCTGAAAGATATTAATAAATCAATAAAGCCAACATGAATCCAGCATAAAGTGAGTATGGACTGAATGCAGCCGAGACCTTAATTTACTCCGTGAATATGGACGTAAATATAGCAGTAAATATGAATGTGAATAACAGGCTTAGTGTGATCCTTGATGGTGCAAACTAGTGGAGCCTTAAACAGGATTAAATACAGTCTCTCGTTTAAGATAATAGGAGCTCAGGTTTAATGCTGGGCTCGATATTTTATAATGTATTATCATCAGGTTAAACTAGGGTCAACACATTGATAAATTTGACCAATACTTGCTTCATCTTGAAGTAATTGGTGAGTTAATCTTGCTACTTCACTGCGGTGAATTAATCCATGAATCTCAGTATTTTGTGATAAATTCCCGCTCTCAGTTATGCCACCATCTTTTAATCCACCAGGACGTAGAATGGTGTAATTTAATCGACTCGTTTTCAACCAAGATTCAGCTAAGGATTTTTCTCTAAGACTCGCCCCGAAAACGAGTTTGGCGCGGTCGGATAAATACTGCCATGAATCGCCACAACCTAATGATGTTATTAATAAGAAGCGACGAATATTATTGTTTTCAAGTGCGTTTATTAAGTGTCTATGTCCTATATAATCAACAGGCGTATCCGTTTGGAAACTCCCCATGGTCGAGATAACCCAAGCGTCAGTCGGAATCGCAGCAAGGCTTTCTTGCACCTGTTTATTATCAAGAGCATCACAAGTTAATCTTGTTATACCTAGCTGGGCTAAACGTGGGTTTTTGTTTGGATCGCGAACGACGGCAATGACATTAATGTCTTGATGATAAAAGTACTCCAGCATTGCAGCACCCAAACCACTAGCAGCTCCCCAAATAACAAGCGTATTCATCTAAAAACCCCATAATTGATAATGAGAATAGTTTGCATCTTTGTGGGTGGGATTACTATCGTTTTACGTGAAAATCCAGATAAGGGATAAATTATGTTAGTCCCATACCTTAGGCGGAGTTTGTCTCTAAACGCCTTTATTTAAGTCTTTTCGCAATTAATCCAAGACTATTGGGCTAAAAACACCGATAATTCTCTTCAATTAAGACAAGCTCGCCGATTGACAGCGCACGTATCTGGACATATTTAATGGAAATCAAAGTTAATTTTCTCGACAATCTTAGACTGGAAGCAAAGTTTGACGATTTTACCGTCACCGCAGATCAGCCTATTCGTTACAAAGGCGATGGTTCAGCTCCCAGCCCTTTTGATTATTTCTTAGCATCGTCAGCCCTTTGTGCGGCTTACTTTGTGAAGGTGTATTGTAAATCTCGTGACATTTCAACAGAGAACATCAGGCTGTCACAAAACAATATTGTTGACCCAGAAGATCGCTACAACCAGATTTTTCAAATTCAGGTAGAGCTTCCCGATGACATATCAGATAAACATCGACAAGGTATCTTACGTTCGATAGATCGCTGTACCGTCAAAAAGGTGGTACAAACCGATCCTGAGTTTAAAATCGAAATGGTTAAAAATCTTGATCAAGATGCCAATGCCATGTTGATGGGGCAAGCCGATGGCGACGCTAGCACCTACATCTTGGGTAAAGATCTGCCACTCGAACAAACTATCTCGAATATGACAGCCATGCTTGCCGACCTAGGTATGAAGATTGAGATATCTTCTTGGCGTAATATAATACCCAATGTGTGGTCGCTACATATTCGCGATGCCGCATCGCCCATGTGTTTCACCAACGGTAAAGGCGCAACTAAAGAAAGCGCGCTTTGCTCAGCTCTGGGTGAGTTTATCGAGCGCCTAAATTGCAACTTCTTCTATAACGATCAATTTTTTGGCTCCGAAATCGCAAACAGTGACTTTGTTCATTATCCCAATGAAAAATGGTTTCAGTTGGAAGAGGACGACGCGCTACCAGCCGGTATTTTAGATGAGTATTGTTTAGATATTTACAATCCAGATGGCGAACTGAGTGGCTCTAACCTCATCGATACCAACTCGGGCATGGTTGAACGTGGCATATGTGCTATTCCTTATGTTCGTCATTCTGATGGCAAAACAGCTTACTTCCCCTCGAATTTGATCGAAAACTTATTCTTAAGCAATGGCATGAGCGCGGGTAATAATCTGCAAGAAGCTCAGGTGCAATGCTTATCTGAGATTTTTGAGCGCGCCGTTAAAAGACAAATTATCGAACAAGAAATTGTCTTGCCTGATGTGCCCATGCAAGTACTGGAAAAATATCCAAGTATCTTAGCCGGCATTAAGGGCCTAGAAGCCCAGGGCTTCCCTGTTGTGGTTAAAGATGCGTCACTGGGAGGCCAATTTCCGGTAATGTGTGTCACGCTTATGAACCCGAGAACCGGTGGGGTATTTGCCTCTTTTGGCGCTCATCCTAGTTTAGAAGTGGCGTTAGAGCGCAGCCTGACTGAGTTATTGCAAGGTCGCAGCTTTGAAGGCTTAAACGATGTACCTAAACCCACCTTCGATAGCATGACTGTCACTGAGCCTGAAAACTTTGTCGATCACTTTATTGATTCAACGGGTGTTATTTCCTGGCGCTTCTTTAGCAGTAAGCATGACTATGAGTTTTGCGAATGGGACTTCTCTGGCAGTAACGAAGAAGAATCTAAAAGCTTATTCGGCATATTAAAAGATATAGGCAAAGAAGCTTACATCGCCGAATTCGATGAGCTTGGTGCTTCTGTGTGTCGCATTCTAGTGCCTGATTATTCAGAAGTGTACCCAGTTGAAGATCTTATCTGGGATAACACCAACAAGTCACTCAATTATCGTGAAGATATCTTAAATCTTCATTCGCTAACTGATGATGAACTAACCAGCCTGGCCGAGCGTCTCGAAGAGAGTCAATTAGATAACCAAACTGATATCCCGACCTTGATTGGCATTGTATTTGATGACAATACCCCTTGGGGCCAGTTAACCATTATTGAACTCAAGATTCTGATTTACCTTGCCTTGGGCGAGCTTGAAGACGCCATGGAGCTTGTTGGTGAATTCTTGCAGTACAATGACAATACGGTTGAGCGTGGCCTGTTTTATCAAGCCGTACATGCTGTGCTTGAAGTTAGCTTAGATGAAGAGTTAGCACTCGAACATTATATTAATAACTTCAAGAGAATGTTCGGTGAAGAGACCATGAATAATGTAGTTGGCTCAGTAACAGGTGAAGTTAAGTTCTTTGGGCTGACCCAAACCAGCATGAAGCTCGAAGGCATAGAACCGCACCTAAGGTTGATTGAAAGCTATAAAAAGCTTCATCAGGCCCGTAAAGCAAGTGTATCGAGTCACTAGCATTAATAGGCTTTACGCTTATTTGTGAATAGTTAACAGATAAAAAGCCCGTCAATTGACGGGCTTTTTATTGGTAAAAATTTGGCATGGGTAGGGAGTGCAAGCTCAACATTGTTAATAATGGCTTAGATAAAATAATAAAATATTTCAGCTTTTCCATTTTATGGAACAGGGCTATTTTGCATCTGAATCTGATGTGCTTGGAACTTTCATATCCAAAGCAAGATGAAGCTCTAGGCCTAGGTATTGCCATTGATATATTGCTTCGGCGGTCGGCCTAAGGTCTTCTTAAAAAAAGTGATAAAGGCGCTGACGGACTCATAGCCCAAATCTTCAGATACCCTTTGCACCGAATATCCTGATGATAGCTCGCGCAGGGCGATAACAATATGCAATTGACCGCGCCAGCGACCAAATGTGACCCCGACTTCTTGTTTCACCAGCCGTGCCAATGTCCTCTCACTCATGGCAAATTTTGCCGCCCACTGAGCAATGGTCTCCCGGTTATCTGGGTTGGCGAGTAAGTCTTGGGCGATCTTATTCAGTCTTGGCTCTTTTGGAATGGGAAAGTCAAATTGCTCCCTTGGCATCTTGACTAGCTCATGCATCAGTACGTCGACAAGTTTAGCCGTGGCACTCTGGGCTTTATAGTCTTGTATCTGTGTCGTTAAGTGCAAGATCAACTCCCTTACCAGGGGAGAGATGGACAGGGTACAGCTCTTTTGTGGCAAGTTAGGAATTTTGGGATCGATAAATAGCATACAGATCTGTGCATCCGGCGATATTCTATTGCTGTGGGGAACCTGACTTGGGATCCACACCGCGCAGTGAGTCGGCACCATCCAGATCCCATCGTCGATCTTACAGGTCACATGACCATGAGTCGCCAGCACTAATTGTCCCTTCCTGTGTTGGTGGAAGGGGGTCTCGCATTCCCTGTCTCCGCCTCTTAGCTTCAAAGAGACTACTTTTTGAGGGTATTGGTCCGAGTCGAATTCGGGGAATAATGCATCTGGTGACATATGTTTGTCTGTTTTTAGCAATAAAATGTCAATATAGCTCAATTCTGCTGTTGGTTTAAAGGCTAGAGTGGCAATATTCTTCTTATTGGAGCGCTTCATGACCAAAGAACATCAAACCTTAGGCACTAAATCGATATTCCTCATTCTGGGTATCTTGCTTATTGCGGCTAACTTGCGTGGTCCCATCACCAGTGTGTCCCCCTTGTTGGATTCCATCCGCACAGCTTTGAATTTAACCGCGAGTCAAGCGGGTTTACTCACAACCATGCCTCTGCTCGCGTTCGCGTTTATGTCACCCCTGTCCTCCAAACTGGGTCACGCTCTAGGATTAGAGCGCGCGCTTATGACGGCATTAGTTTTTATTTTCATCGGTATTATGGTTCGGACCTTAGGGTCGACCAGCGCACTTCTTCTGGGCACTTTTGTCATTGGAGCCGGGATTTCAATCGCCAACGTACTCTTGCCTAGTCTACTGAAACGAGACTTTCCAACTAAGGTGGCTACGCTTACGGCTGTTTACGTGTTAACCATGGGGATCGGCTCGGCAATCAGCTCGGCTTTAGCTGTGCCCATATCGAACCTAGCCGAGCACTTAAGCATCTCATTTATGTCTGATTGGAGCTTCGCCCTAGTAAGTGTGATCGTGTTTCCACTGGTTGCAATTCTGTTTTGGTTACCGCAGATGACGAGTCACACGGCTCCTACAAAGAATACTGCCAAGCTAGATTCCCATAGCTATGTTTGGCGTTCGCCCTTAGCCTGGCAACTGACCTTTTTTTTAGGGCTCAATTCATTCGTGACCTATATCATCATAGGCTGGTTACCCAGTATGCTTATGGATGCCGGCTACTCAGAGGTTGAGGCGGGTTTTAACGCGGGTCTGCTGCAACTGGCGACAGCGCTACCGGCTATCGCACTTATTCCTATCATGGGCAGGTTAAAAAATCAGAGCTTACTCGCCTTTGGTACTGCGCTTATCGCCTTAAGCGGCATATTAGGCCTCTTATTACTGCCGCAGTTTGCCACTGTTTGGGTATTGGTGTTTGGTTTCGGTGGCGGTGCGGGCTTCATTGTCGGCCTGTCATGTATCAGCCATCGTACCTATCATACTCATCAGGCTGCCGCCTTATCGGGCATGACTCAGTGTGTGGGTTATCTACTGGCGGCAACGGGTCCTATTTTTATCGGTTATGTCCATGATACGACCGGGAGCTGGCGCTTACCCTTAATACTCTGTGCAGTATCTTGTGTCCTTTGCAGTATATTTGGTTTATTGGCCGGTCGGGATCGTACTCTTGAACATAAGCAGAGTATGACAATGAAACTTGCCTCTGCTGGACGTGTCTAGACAGATGCTGAGTTTTTAAGGGGAGAATAGCGGTTTTAGGCCGATGGCACTTCTCGTTTTCGGCTTGGCCCTGTTATAATGGCGGCACTTTCTCTGTTTTGCCGCATTTTCCTATTGAGCAATTACTTTACGTTGAACGCTTTGCGTTAGCTAATGTGATCTAAGGCCTAAACAGTTATTTATTCGTTATTATGTTGAGACCCAAAATGTCATTTTCTAATCTTGGATTAAGCGATCCGATTTTAACATCTCTAGCCGAGTTAGGTTATTCATCGCCAACGCCTATTCAAGCCGAAGCTATTCCCCTGGCGCTTAAAGGCAAGAATTTAATTGCGGCAGCCCAGACGGGCAGCGGTAAGACAGCCACATTCGTATTGCCTATGCTTGAAATGTTGGCAAGAGGGGAAAACCAACGTAAAAAACGTATTCGAGCACTGATTCTAACTCCCACAAGAGAGCTAGCGGTTCAGGTCTGTACCAGTATAGAGGCCTATGGTAAGTACCTTAATCTTAAGGCGCTGGCAGTATATGGTGGCGTCGATTACGGGCCGCAGAAACAGGCTTTGATAGAAGGCATAGACATAGTCGTCGCCACTCCGGGTCGCTTGAGAGATTTGTATACTCAAAGATCGATTCATTTCGATGAAATCGAAATGTTAGTGCTCGATGAAGCCGACAGAATGTTGGATATGGGATTTATCGAAGATATCACTAAGATCATAGATACCTTACCGGAAGACAGACAAAATCTCTTGTTCTCGGCGACCTTATCTCGTCAGGTGAGAGAACTCGCCAAAGAGACGATCCCTAATGCCATCCAGCTCTCCGTCACTAAGAAAAGTGAAGGTAAGCCCAATATTGACCAGTGGTTAGTGACGGTGGATAAAGATAAGAAGTCGGCGTTACTGAGCCATCTGATCAAAGAGAACAGCTGGCCCCAGGCGCTTATTTTTATCGAGACTAAACACGGCGCCGCTAAGCTCGTTGCTCAGCTTGAGAAACGCGGCATTGAAGCCGATTGTATTCACAGTGGTCGTGCTCAGGCCATTCGAGAGCAGATCTTGGCGGATTTCAAAACTGGCAAGATAAAGTATCTTATCTCAACTGGGATCTCAGCTCGCGGCATAGATATCGATGATCTACCGTTAGTGATCAACTATGACTTGCCATATCCTGCCGATGAGTACGTGCATCGTATCGGTCGTACCGGACGTGCGGGCGCCGCCGGTGAGGCGATATCTCTGGTGTCTAAAGATGATTTCAAGAATCTGTGCATGATTGAAAGGCGTCTGGATCTCTTGATCGAGAGAAAAGTAGTTGAAGGTTTTGAGCCACGTAAAGAAGTACCTGTCTCAGTATTGAATTTCGTGCCTAAGAATATGCCCGATAGAGATGATTCAAAGGATAATAGGCCTAAGCCAAAAGATAAGCGCTCGGCTTCGAAATCAAGTGCGTCGACTCGCGGCTCAAGCAGAACATCGGCATCTAAGCAAACTGACAATAAAGTCAGCTCAGCGGATAACAAGTTACCGCTTAATCCCTGGGGCCGATAACTCCTAGCCATAGCCACAAACAAGAATTAAGAAACAAGTTAGCTTATGCTAAAGCCTAAAGATGAGCTAGCTTTTTCGACTATAAGCTATATCCCCCTCAAAAGGCTGGTGAATTCACCAGCCTTTTTGTGTTTAGCTCATTTTGACTGCCATTCTCTGGCGTGAACCCTTGTTGTCAGCGCTTTTCCCCTTAAATCTAAGGCTCAACAAATACCACTCCATATGAAAGCAAATGGGCTACTCGACTCTAATTAATTGCAGGTTATTTTTAAAGTGATTATTAGCGACTATATTTAGTAGGGGTTAAGTCATAGAAAAAGGTCAGCAATGATAAAGTGCTCACTGATTGTCTTCATCATCTCGTCAAAATACTTCACTTGTACCGCTAAATAATGGTTTTTATGTCATTGTTTTCGGCTCCTTTTTTAGGCCATGACAGGCCAGATTCTAGTTATGCTAACAGTCTTAATTTCAACAATGACCACAATAAGGTGTGGCAACTCCCCACAAGTTTAAAGGGGAATGCTGAGTGACTTTCAGGCTTACCCATTCGCTTACCGTAAAATAGAAGTGGTTTTTACTGGAGATTAAATTCACTTTTACAGCTCAGAATCAAACGTAAACTCAGGCTTAAACGTCTGAGTGTTCAGCATACCCGGGAACTCGAAGGTTTTTAAAATACATATGCATCAAGTATCCGGCTGGCTTTTAGGGAATTGAAAATAACGCAATCTATACAGTCAATATTTAGGATAGATTTTTAGACGGAGCTAACGAGCGTTGAACTTTGATCAATGATTAAGCTCTGCGAAATGAACCATTATTAATGGCATCATTTCGTAAGAAGAATTTATTTTTAGCGGCATAATCACATCTGAGAGAAGCAGTTTTTTCAGTTGTCAGTGCTAGAAAGAACCCAGTTAACTATTGTCTTCTTTCGTTGCAGCTCTGTGGTGTCGTCATTGAGGTCTTGTATTGCTATGACATACTATAAGTTACTTCAGGCTGCTTTACTTATACCCCTGTTATTCACTTCATTGACCCTTAAGGCTGCTACGCCTGTACTCACTAATGGTCTACCAGCGAGCGCATTTTCTGGCGAGCAGGTTTGCTTCGATGTCGATTTCAGTAATGCAGATCCCAGTGCCGGTTTTGGTCCCTACATTCGTCTGATCTTGCCTATTGGGATTAGCTTTGATTCGGCAACGCTACTGGGAAGTGCCATGAGTGTCACCAATATTGGCGTTTTCCCCATGTCGGGTCTGTTGAGCGATCCAAGATCGGCTACACAGGTTAGCTCGACCGAAGGAGATAGCTTAGAACTATTAGTATTAGCCTTGGGCTCTGTTTTTCAGAATGGTCCGGCTCTTGTCGCCAATATCTGTGTCAGCCTAGATACGTCGGCTGTCATTAATGCGCCGTTAACGGTGGGAGTCCAAGGTGTATTCCAATATGGCGATACGGCCACCGGGAGCAATGGTCCTATTATAGGCGCCTTGGTGAATAAAGATGTGGCGCCGAGTCTCTATCTGTTCGATGCTGGCAATAATGCCTCTGAAGGAAAAAGTGTCCCCGGATCTGCGTTCCCCGTCGTGTTTACCGACACTGTCAATGTGGCCAATGGCAAAACCCTTGATAATTTAAGTCACCAAAATACCTTAGATAACGCACTTCAATATATTTCGTCATCGGCTATGGGTGGCAACGGATTCAGCCAAGATGCCGAGCCGTCGACATCCACTGCCGGTGGAGTCTTGCTGACTTCGTTTACCGATGTCACAGGAACGGCGGCGGATGATGACATAAAAATCAGCTACTCGGCTTATATCACCGACATATTGGACGAGTCTCAATGCAGTGGCAGTCTGCTTCAAAGTGATGCTCAATTTGATGGTGAATACCTGTCAGCTCCTCTTGTGCAAGGATTAAGCAACAGTCAGTTACAGGCTAAACATCTGGTCATACGTCATTTAGCCTCTACAAGCACGGCTTTGCCCGGTGATAGCATCACCTTTACCGATTCTGTGGATTTAAGTCAGTACGCAACCTCAGATTCATTAGTCATTAATCTGGATATTGACGATGGGCTGACTTTTGCTAGCCATCAGACCATGTTAGTGAATGGCTCGCCACAAAGCATCACCCCGAATGTGACCCTTAATGGTGATGGTACCACTTCCCTTAACTACGATGTTCACAGCGTCACAGGCAATATTGCGCCAGGGACAAGCATAGATATTGTGTATACGGCGACTGTGGCCCAGTTGTATATAGACACAGGCTTACCCGTGCTAGCCGCCGATGAATTAGCCATTAACGTCAATGTTATTTATGGTCTGACCGCTGGCGCCTCGGCTTGTTCAGACAGTTCGCTGGGCTCGGTGAGCATTATCCCTGTGACGAATTCACTCGCCATTCTTAGCCCTCAGGCTGAATATTCTCCGGGCGATATAGTGACCTTACAGGAGGTGTTAACCATAGCCTCAGGCGACACCACTAGTCTGGTCTTTGAAACCTATCTGCCTTTACCTGTCTTCGATGTCTCTGATATCGACATCAATACTAACCTGGCATCAAACACCAGTATCAGTTTTGCGGCCCAAGATACCTTAGGCCTGCTGCCAACGAGTATTTCAGTCGATGGAGCGAGTAATAAACTGCGCATAGAATGGCCGGATGTCGCCTCTGCAGGCAGCCAAACCATTGCCATCGATATTACACTAACAATAGGGGATACCCCCTTTGCCGATGATCGCAACTTAAGCTTATTGTTTTTAGCCAGCACCAAGAATACACCGCTGACATCGGCACTCAATACCTCATCGGTGAAGATGCATGTCAGGGCTCCCGACATGGTTATCGAATATGGTATCAGTGCCAGTGATAACCCTCTGGCGGATGCCAGTATTATTCCGGCGGTGCCCGTGAATAGCGACATCAGTGTATCCGATGCAGGGGACAAACTGACCTTGGTGATCACCGCCGAAAATATCGGCGGTTCGGATGCCTATAATATTTTACTCACATCCGGCTTAGTGACCGGGCTCACCGCGCCGGTTATTGTCTCAGTCACCGATGGCCTAGGTGCTAACTTGGCTTATTCTGGGGATCTATTTGCGGCTGGGCTCTTGTTAACTGATCCCTTGCCTAAAAATGATGGTAGCAAAGGGCCACCATTGACAACAGATACCGTCATCATTACCTACACTGCCGACATAGATTCTCAGGTTAATCCTAACGAAATTTTGACTCCAGCATCGAGTGTGGTGTGGGATGCGTCATCTACGGCGGCGACCAGCTTTCCTGGCAGTATGAGTGATGTGATGATCACCATGGAATACCCAGCTGTGGTGACAAGCTTAGACAGTGTGACGCCCCAGGGTAATCCAGGCAGTGTGGTGGTGGGTGATACTGTGACTTACCGAACCCGAGTGACATTACCCGAAGGTGAAACTGAGGATCTGGTGCTTATTGTCGCTTTGCCGGCAGGGTTTCAATATGTTAATGCCAGTCTGAGCGTCGACACCAGCGGTTTTTCCGGCACGGTCGACGCGGGGCCGACTGTGGGGGTAACTGGCTCTGTGGGCAGCGGTCAAACGATCAATATCGCCTTTGACAGTCCGGTATCAACGTCTGTGACCAATGATAATAATACCGCTAATAATGCATTTGATTTTACCTTCGATGCCCTGGTCGCCGATGATGCGGCATTAACGGCCCTGACTATGGTGCAGAGCAGAAGCTTATCGGCGAACTTAACCTATACAGCCCAAACCGGCTCGGCTATTCAAGATAGCGTCCAGACCAATTTTTCCGAACATGTTCTGGCGGTCACCTCGAGCTTTTCTCCCGCGACTGGTCTGATGGCAGGGGATCTGGTTACCGTGACGATTGACTTAACGAACACAGGTACCGCGCCCGCTTACGACATCTTAATCACAGATACCCTCAATGGCGATCTGTTCGATATCACCAGTGTGGTAGTCGGTACCACTCCTGCAGGTTTTAGCTATGGTTTTGTCAGTCCAACGGTGACATATACAGGCTCGGTTGCTTTGGCTGTTGGGGCGAATATTGCCTTCACCTATACAGCTGTGGTTAAAAATTCTGTGGTGACGGGCTCGACCTATGCCAGTAATGTGGTCGTGACCGGCGACAGTCAAGATGGGGCGGCGGCTGATCCTGAAAGAGTCAGCAATGATAATGGCTCTGCCATGGGGTCCATCAGTGCATTGACTATCGATGATTTCAGTTTACTGGCTTCATCGGAATCCTGGAGTAGTGATGTTTCTATTGTTGAGGCAGCCATAGGTGAAGTCCTGACCTATGGCTTCAGGGTATCCGTGCCTGAAGGCATAAGCCTTGAAGACACCATAAACCCTATTATCGATATTGACTTGCCTGCCGGGGTGGAATATTTATCCGGATCGGCGCTCATTAGTGCATTCAATTCGAATTCACTGCAAGGCAGTAATTTGTCAGGCGCCTTAGCCCCAATTCCAACGAGTGACACCAGTATTACGCCTGTGGTTAATGGGGCTGTGCTGGAATTTGATCTCGGTGATATTACCAACTCGGATGATGACGCAGACACAGAACAGCTCCTATTAAGCTTCGATGTGTTGGTGAAAAACATCACAGTGAATGCCCGGACCAATATCAAGACACTCACGGCGAACATTAATTACAATAATCTTGCTGGCAGTCCTCAGACATTGAATACCAACGCAGGTTTTACTGTGGTGGAAGCCGATCTGTCGGTGGTTAAAAGTGCCTCCCCATTGACCGTGAATGGCGGGGATGTGATCACATTTACCTCAGTGGTGACCAATAACGCTTCAGCCAATGCATCCAGAGGCTGGGAGTGGCAGATAGATGATACCTTGCCTGTTGGCTTGCAGAGCCCAGTGCTTGTCAGTGCCACGTTATCCCGGGGAGCGACCGATGTATCTGCTTGCTTCTCATTTTCCGGTAATTCACTGATATCGGATCAGACATGTCTGTCTGCCGGTGAGCGTTATTTAGATACCGGGGAGACGGTTACGCTTGTTTATACCGCAACGGTCGATGTCGGCATTGGCTTTGAAGTGCAATTAATCAATAGCTTGGTTGCCCAAATAACCTCACTGCCTGGGGCGCAAGGTACAGCTTCGGCTACACCGGGTATCAGCGATAGTGATACCGGCGAAAGAACCGGTAGCGGTAATAATAACGATTCGGGTCAGATGGTTAATGATTTAACCGCCAATGATTCAGTCACCGTCATTTCTAATAAGCCAGATATCAGCCTCACATCCGGCGCGAGTAACCTGACTATCTTGGATACCAGGGTGATCACCGCAATCATAGGGATACCGGTCGGTATCACGGGGAATTTTGTGTTTACCTATGACCTGCCACCTGGAATGACCTATACCGGCACCCCTGTGGTTATCATAGAACCCGGGAGTAATTTTACCGCATCCAATGCTCCAGCGACTAACCTGAGCCGGGGAGACGACCCACTCGTGTTCGATTTTGGTACCTTGTCCAACAACCATACCGGGGCGCAGAACCTATCCATAGCCATAGAAGTCGAAGCCGATAATATCTTGGCCAATCAAGGGGGAGTCTCGTTATCGGTCACAGGTTCGGTGAGTTATGATAATGCGTCATCACCGCCGGTTAAAACCATCATTTTTGATCTGGTTGAGGCCAATCTGCTTCTGACAGATTCTATCGTATCCGGTGCGTCTGGCAGTGATGCCGGTGATAGCCTGTCATATAGGGTCACGTTGACGAATACCTCAATCGATGCGACGGCATATAGGGTAAATTTAACCGATATCATGCCGACTGAGTTGTTAGGCAGTCCCGATGGTTCTGGCAGTGGCAGTACCTTCGATAATATCCTCTTGACGAATCCAGGCAACCTCGCGGTCTTAACGAATACGGCGACGATACTCGCGAGCCTTCATGCCAGTATTATCACCACTAACGATTCGGATGATACCTTGTCCTGGCCGGAATTCGATCTGCCAGCTACGGCATCGATCACCATAGATTATGATGTGGTTATCGATAATACGGCCAATGCCGGCGATCTGGCATTGAGCAGTGTTAGCGCTAATTACAACAGTTTATTGCTGGGTAGCGGTCGTGATAGCAGTGACTCCAGTGATGACGATGATGGCAATTTAAATAATTACGGTGAGTCGGTGACACAGGCCCTGACGATTGACTCCAATATCGCGTTGCAGCAAGTATTGAGTCCAGGCCAGGGAGATAGCACATTTACCATAGGCGAAACAGTCTCCTACGATATACAAGTGGATATCATAGAGGGGATCACTGAGTCCTTAGTATTAACCAACCTGTTACCCTCAGGCCTGAGTTTTATGTCGGCCAGCATCATAGCCTCTGCACAGATAAGCTATAGCGGCACGGGCACAGAAATAGAGTCACCTGTTGGAACGTTTAGCTTCGATTTCGGTGATGTGAGCAATACAGCCGATGCCGACTTGAGCAACGATCACTTTATCCTGCGACTGCTTACTCGTGTAAACGATGACTTAGCCAATAGCGCTGGGGTCACCTTAGATAATATTGCTTCAGTCACCAGCCTTTCTGGCGCCGCCGGCCCAGATACCGAACAGATAAGCTTAGTGGAACCTAATCTAGTCTTGTCTATTTCGACGCCAATAAGCGAGGTCTCCTTAGGTGATACTCTGCTCCTGACCTTAGTGTTAGATCATGATTTAAGCACTAGCGACGCTTTCGAAGTGAGCTTCGATATTAATATTGCGCCAGGGCTAACCTATGTTCCCTCGAGCCATAGTGGCGATGGTAGCTTGGATGTCGGCGTCCCTGGGCTCATAGGCGTTAATCTGGGCTCAATCACCTTAGCCGAAGACAATAAATCATTCACTGTAGAACTGAGCGTCGATAATGACGCCCAGATTGATAAACTGTTAACCATAGAGATAGATAACGGCCATTACTCCTCTCTAGCCGGGACTCCGACTGTCGAGAGAAGCTATAACCTCAGTGGTTCAACCAGCATTACCAGCAGAAGCCTCTCCTTTATCGATGTCGGCCATACCGTGGATATCGTCATAGATAACGGTGAGTCTGGCGTGCTTGAACCCGGAGATGTGCTTGAATATACCTTAGTGATCACCAACACAGGGCCTGCCGTCAACAGCGTCATCTACCAAGAAAATATTCCTAACCATACATTTTATGATGTCAGCACAGTCGCCAATACCAGTCAGGGCAGTGTCGATGACGCTAACCTACCGCTATTAACGTTCGATATCGGTGCCATGAATACCAATGATGTGGTGGTATTACACTACCGAGTGATCATCAACTCTGGGGTCAGCGCCGGCACTCAAATTAGGGCTCAGGGGGTGGTGGATTCAGAGCTTACCGTGGAGGAGTTGTCTGACTCGGATGGCAATGACAGCAACGGCGATCAGGCGACTATCATCTATGTACAGGGCACAGTAGGGCGACTCGATGCCCTCTATATTCAACAGACTGCGTTATGGGTTACCGATCTCGATACCAGTGGTGATATTTCACCCTTAGATACCATGAAACTCAGTTACTTTATTCAAAATCTCTCCCCAGATGCCCTGACCAATGTCAGCGTATCTGAAACCTTACCCGGGGGCATAACTTATGTGCCTGGCACAGCGGTGGTAACGGGATCCAATACCATAGACGTCACTGGCAATGCCGTGGCGGTGGCCATAGGCTCCTTGCAGCCTGGCCAAATCATAGTCGGTGAATATAGCGTCACCATAGATGCGCCCCTGTTCGATACCGACGGGGCGCCGGATAGTGAAATGTTTAGTCATCTTGCACTCGGTGATAGCGATCAAACAGCAGCCGTCACTGCCGACAGTAATGGTGATCCCTCTGATGGTGCTCAGTTGGTGCGTTATAGCGCAGTCGATGGTGGCACCAGTGCTCCGGCGATGGACATCTATCTCAGCTGGAGTTTGGTGAACGATCTTGATGGTGATGGCTGGGTCGATCCAAACGATCAAATTCTCTATGAGTTCGTTATTATCAATATCGGCTCGGCCAGTGGTGAAGCCAGTCAGCTCCATGATGTTATTCCGGTTAATACTGGCGTGCTTGGTGGGAGCGGATACACCAGCCAGGGCATAGTGGTTGCTGATGCTCCCTTAAGCGTTAATATTGGCGATATTCCACCTGGTGCTCTGGTGAATGTAGGGGTGATAGTTACGGTCGATGCATCGACCCCTGATGGGACGATAATTGCAAACCAGGGCCTGTTATCTGGCACCAATTTTAGCCATGTTCTCAGCGATGATAACGCCGATGCCAGCGACGGTAGGAATCCCACCTTATTGCTTGTCAATCTGACCAGTTCATCGGGCCAGCCGCAATTAACCATGAGTTTGGCGAGTTCAAGCTTTCCCAGCACCTCGGCTAATGATTTTATTCAAGGAGAACGCCTGACCTTAGACGTAAACTTGATTATTCCTACGGGACGAACCCAAGACTTGACCCTAGATCTGGTGATACCCGATGGCTTAGCGCTCACGGCCAATAGCGGCGAACTGATGCGGGTGTTTGATACAGGAATGACGGCCTCTGGGTCGCCTGCTGGGATCAACTCTGTGGCCGCCAATGTGTTTGTGGATGTTGGCGCAGCACTTATCCAGAACGGCCAAGCCTATTCCATGGTACTTGGCTCGGTGATTAACTCAGACGCTGACAGTAATAATGAGCAATATCTGCTCAGATTCGAATTGACTGATACTGGCTTAGTTCCGTTATCGGCAGCTGAAGATTTCCCGGTACAGGCTAGCGTCACTTATGTGGACAATATCAAGATGACCACAAGTTCGGTTGAATTGACTCTTCGCTTGTTAAATCGATTCCCCGTTGCCATGAATGATACTTATAGCGACATTATTGAGGACTCAGCCGGTGAGTTATTCGATGTATTGCTGAATGACTTTGATCAGGATACGGGTCATGTGGTGAGTCTGCTATCTTTGGGGGAAACCATGAGCGGCGCTGTGGCCACGGTCACAGAGGGACACATATTCTACATGCCTAAGGCCGATTTCTTCGGTGTGGATACCCTTAGTTATACAATTACAGATAATGCTGGTGGACAAAGCACTGCACTGGTGACAATTAATGTGTCACCGGTTAATGACCTGCCTGTGGCAGTCGATGATGGTGTAATTATATTTGCTGATGAGACCATAAACATCTCAGTGCTCAATAATGATTTCGATATCGATGGTGACCCCTTATCGGTGTCGGCTATCAGTGCTTCGTCGGCGAATATTGTCATCAATAGCGACAGCTCCATTAGCTTCACGCCCCCACAGGGATTTATTGGAGAAATAATCTTCACTTATACCATTTCAGATGGTGCAGGCAGTATGGCGCAGGCACAAGTGAACGTCACAGTACAAGGGCTAAACTTGTCTCCCATAGCCGTGGATGATGTTTATCAGGTCAACGATTGGCTACCCATCAATATACAGCCGCTCAATAACGATAGTGATCCCGATAACGATGTGATCAGTCTAGTGTCAGCCAATGTCGATATAGGCGCTGTCGAGCTGCTGGGGAATGTGATTATCTATACGCCGGTGCAAGGTTTTAACGGCGAAGTCATCATAGAGTATCTGGTCACAGACCCTCATGGCTTAATGGATACTGGACTCATTCGAATCTTTTTTGATATAGATGAGAATTCGCTATTTCCAATTATTTCATTACCCGATGATCTGTGTGATCAATTAGTCGTAAGTGCAGATGCACTCTACACCAGAATCGACATAGGTACCGCCACCGCGACAGATAGATTTGGTAATCTTCTGCCCGTCTCAATCATCAATAACAACTTGTTATTTCCACCGGGGAACAATAAAGCTTACTGGCAAGCGGTGGACAGCGAAGGCAGGACCAGTGTCGCGGCGCAAAATATTTGTGTTCGTCCTCTGGTGTCCTTTAACAAGGATCAAACCGTGTCGGAAGGTGAGCGGGTCGTGGTGGGTGTGTACCTCAACGGGCAATCTGAAACCTATCCTTTAGTCATAAGCTATCAGTTGTCAGGCTCAGCACAGGCAAGTGACTACCTGGTGGCGACGGGGGAATTGGTTATCGAGTCTGGTACTGACACACAGATAATGGTGACTATTGTGCAGGATGACCTATCTGAAGAGGATGAAACCTTAACATTCACTCTAGATCCAGAGTTAAACCGGGCCAGTCAATTCACGCACTCCTTAAGGATCACTGAGGGCAACATAGCCCCCAAAGTCAGTTTAACGGCCAGTCAAAATAACGAGCAGCGATTAACCGTCACCCGTAGCGGGGGAGCGGTGACGATCGACTCCAATGTCTATGATGCCAACATCACAGACACATGGATATATAGTTGGGAGTCAGAGCTTAACAATATCAGTCCGTCTACAGAGTCGTTTGTTTTTCAACCTGAGTCGCTGACCTTAGGTGTATATCGCATAGATGTGACGGTTACCGATAATGGCATTCCGGCCCTCGATGACAAGGCCAGCCTCTATATCCATCTGGTGGATAGCTTGGAGGTATTGACCGATGCCGATTCTGATGGGGATTTGATCCCTGACAATATAGAAGGGTATCAGGACAGTGATGGCGATGGTACACCGGATTATTTAGACAGTATTTCAGAGTGTAACGTCTTATTCGAACACAGTGCCATTCAGAATCAATATTTAGTCGAGGGCGATCCCGGTATCTGTCTACGAAGAGGTCAGTTTACGTTTAATACAAGTACAGGTGGTGCGTTACTCGCCGATAAAGGCGATGACTATGGTGATGTTATTCCGGTGGATACGCTGACCTTGAATGTGGGCGGGATCATGGATTTCATCGCCTATGGATTACCGGATAACAGCCAAGAATATCGGATCGTGACGCCAATCCGCAGTCCGATCCCCTTCGATGCGGTTTATCGTAAATACCGCTCAGAGACAGCTTGGGGGGATTTTGTTGAAGATGACAAAAACAGCCTCTGGTCTACACAAGGTGAGCCTGGTTATTGTCCTCCTACGGGCAGCGTGCTTTGGCAACCTGGATTAACCTTAGGTGACTGGTGCGTGCAGTTGATCATAGAAGATGGTGGGCCAAATGATGATGACATGGTGACCAACGGTACCATTATAGACCCCGGCTTCGTCGGCACCAAGTTGACCGACAATCTGGCACCGAATGCCGTCGATGATAGTGTGATCATAGGTGTCAACGAGGAAGTCTTTATTGAGATATTAGTCAATGACACAGATCCTGATGGTGATGAGTTAACGATTATCTCAGCTAACGTCAATTTCGGCACAGTTACAATTGAGAATAATGGTGTTTTTTATCGAGGGGCGTTAAATATCATAGGTCAGGACATTATCCATTACGGTATTTCTGACGGTAAGGGAGGGGCAGACTTTGCCATGGTTAAGATCACCATCACAGCCAATCGTGCTCCGGTTGCTCTAGATGATAATATCCAAGTTATTCAGGGGGATAATGTCGATATCAATGTACTTCTTAATGATTATGACCTTGATGGTGATGCTATTCATGTGACATCTGCCAGCGCTCTGTATGGCAGTGTCACGATCAATAATATTGGTGTCATAACCTATGTCTCCAATGCCGATTTTGCAGGTTTTGAAGAAATAACCTATCAGATCCAAGATACTTTCGGCGGTATATCTGAGGCTAAAGTGTACATCACTGTTATTGCAGCGGTTGAGTTAGCATCGAGAACAGACTCATCGGGTGGCAGCCTGGCACTTAGCGTGCTGCTCTATCTGTTCTTGTTTGCCTACCTCAATGGTCGGCGCCATCGCTTACACAGACAGGCATCTTGTCCGCTAATGAGTGTGGTATTCATCTGTTTATTCACCTCATTTTCAGTAAACGCCTCAGTGATCGAACCTAAGATAGGCCCTTATGGAATTAAGCTCACGGACTCCACCCATTTTGTTCATCTCTCAGGCACAGATGCATTGCTTCAGAGGGGGCAGGAGAGTTCGAGTCACGATCAGATGGCGCGTTTTGAGCTGTCTGGCCACCTTGCTATCACTCAGCTTAGTGAACTAGAAATAGATGGATTAGGAATAGATAAATTAGAAATAGATAGACCTGAGCCAAGTCACTCGATAGAGCCTATTGAAACAGAGGCTTGGTATACAAGTGGGCAATTAGGGATAGCTGAGCTTAGGGATCTCGCAATAGATAAACCTCAGCTAGATAGACCTCAGCTAGATAGACCTGAAGCAAGTCACTCGATAGAGCCCATTGAAACAGAGGCTTGGTATACAAGTAGGCAATTAGGGATAGCTGAGCTTAGTGAGCTCGCAATAGATAAACCTCAGCTAGATAGACCCCAGATAGATAGACCTGAAGCAAGTCACTCGATAGAGCCTATTGAAACAGAGGCTTGGTATACAAGTAGGCAATTAGGGATAGCTGAGCTTAGGGAGCTCGCAATAGATAAACCTCAGATAGATAGACCCCAGATAGATAAACCTCAGCTAGATAGACCTGAAGCAGGTCACTCAATAGAGCCCATTGAGCCAGAGACTTGGTATATCGGTGGGCAATTTGGCATAGCCACAACCCAGGTTTCATCCAGTGGATTGGATGCGCTTTATGACTTGGCTGGAGTCGACGCCTCCAGTACTCAAGTCGATGACTCAGGAGCCAGTTTTAGCGTGTTTGTTGGTTATCAATTGAACTCATATTTTAGTCTTGAAGCCGGCTATATGGATCTTGGAGAGAGAAGTGTATGGTTTTCTGGCAAAACAACAGACATAGAGGCTTATTACGATTTAGCCGAGCATGTGTATCCCGAAACAGCTTCCGGTTTATCATTGAGTGTACTGACGACTTATCCGATTAATGAGCAGTTTAGTATCACAGCTAAATTAGGTTATTTTGTCTGGCAAATGGACGCCGTCACATTTGAGCTGTCCGGCGGTTTAGCCGATAATCTTGCTAACCAGATATCTGTTCAACAGCCTGATCTAGAAATTTGGCGAGGGCATGATAGCCGTTCAGGACACAGTATATGGCTGGGGGCAGAGCTCAGTTATCAAGTCGACCAAAAGACCCAGGTCTACATCGGCTACCAACATATACCACTGGATAGGGATGAAGTCGGCATAGTGTCATTGGGAGTCAGGTATAGCTTAGATCTGTGGTAGCGTTTGAGGTGACAAGGTTACTTCTTTATGGACACATAATGAAAGTAACTGATTGGTTTCAGGAAATTCATCTAAGACTCCAATATAGCTTAAAGACCGACAGTACAATTCACTAGCCCAAGCGACAAAGGTGAACGGACTAGCGCTGGACAGTTTATGTAGGCGTATGAGTTAAGGTCATAGTTGGGGCTGATATCTTGCTCGTTACTCACCAATATTACTTCTTTCAGTGTATTTAATGAATACCTTATCTATGCCGTGATCCGGTAGTTAGATTTTAGATAAGCACTAATACTGGACTTGTCTGACTAACAAGGACTTAAATCCTCTCCCAACTCCACTTAATACTAGCCTTAATAAGTTTTCTTAATGATGCCTAGTAATAACATAGCAAATATCATGCTCATATCTTAACGAGTACACTCGCTTGCTAAGAATCTCAACTATCACAAATCAGAGAAAATAAACGAGAACATGAACATGAAAAGAATTTTACTAGCGTGCGTAGCAACTTCTATGTTGGGTCTTTCAGGTGCAGCAGTTGCTGCCGATAACGGCTTCACTATTAACCCATTGGTTGGCGCATCTAACAGCAAACACGGTGGCACTAACGCCGCCGTTGGCTTAGAAGGCGGCTACAACAACTTCCTTCTTGGTTACACTTACACTGGCGATGACAACAAAACATCATTCACAGATGTTGAAAATGGTGAAGCCCTAGGTACAGTAGTTCACACCACCGTATATGCCAAAGACAAATACAAGGCACACAGCTTGTATACTGGTTATCAGTTCGATCTTGGTAGTGCACAACTGGCATTTAAAGCTGGTGTTGAAATGTCAAAGTACAGCTTAGGCGCAGGCGTTGGTCAGAAGCACTATGAAATAAACGGCAATTTTATCGACCAAGATGACACAAGTGTTTCTGGTAAAAGCTCATACAAGTACGCACCTATGGTCGGTGTAGGTTACTACTTGGATAACGGTTTAAACTTCAACCTTCATTACACATGGCAGAAAGGTGAACGTGAAATGAAGTACTCAGCAGATTCTAAGTTTGTTGGTAAGTCTAAAGACGTTTCTAACAAAGATTTCAGTGCTTTCATGTTCACCGTCGGCTACCGCTTCTAAAACATTTAGGTTCCTCCAAACTTAAAGCAGCTAAAGGTCACCTAGTCGGTGGCTTTTTTTTGCCACAAATAAACTAATAGCAAATAATTAACTTTATACCCGTTAACACTGGTTCGGAACTCTTAATCACACTTGTTTGATTCTTGTACACACGTCACCAAGCTTAATTTCTGGCAAGGCAATTAGCCAGTGTCGCGTAATTTTTAGCGCATGCTGGCCATCATGTCATCCCATCTTATGGGTTAAATGATGGCTCTAGGTAAAGCGACTTAAACTCATAAGGCCAGAATTGAGCGGCCTTATGAATGAATTTTTAGATTATGATCGCAGAACCTAAGCTTGCTCTCGCGCGGCGTATTCAACCCATTCCATCACAGAACGCGGATCTTCATGGCTTTTAGTCCAACGAATGAAGCTTTGTGGGCAGCGAGTGTTAAGGTTTAACTGACACCATGCATCAAGTGCTGCTTGTGTAGAGTAACCTTCGACGAAAGCAGCATGGGCCTTGTCTGCGTGACGCCAAAACTTATGGTCAATTCTGCCACGTTCAGCTAAAAAAGGATGATCACCCTTAGGCTGAACTTGCTTTCTGACATTAGCACTCAAATCCATTAGAACACGCTGAATAACCTCGGCTCCAATGTCCTCAATCTGCAATTCGTCAATGATACTCATATCATCGCCAGCCATAAGAATGACTCTTTCCACCAAGTGGTCAGTATTCATAGAGCATGCAATCTCATAAGCGAAGATGTCCAATCTTGCGAAGATACGATCACGGTATTCATTTTTACTGAAATTACCGTCTTTAAGCGCCTTGTTGTAATTTTTTGTATTCGGGTTCTTGATGAACAGCTCTTTTTGCAGCAATGGATAATTGCTTAAGTGCTCTTTTGGAAGCAGAGCCAGAAGACCTGCAAGTTCATCTTGATTAACCAGTAAACTACCAAGTTCTATTTTTGCCTTTGCCGATAATGAAGCCATTCATTGCTTACCTTAAAGCTGCCTTGAAAATAAGTGGGGAAAAGCGGCAAGGTTCCCGTTATTTCGTCGAGGTTTCGACCTCCTCAACTATCCCGTAGCCGGAATATAGCACAGAGATTTTGGGATACCTCGCCTAATCCGCTGTAAAGCACATCATTTGAGTCACCATATATGTATTTGCCACATTCAGTTTGAATTTACAGCTTAATAATCATGAACATGAGTAGGGTGTTTGTTATTCAGCTTACAAATGAATCAAGGGCTGGTTCTAATAGACGTTAATCTAACGGAATGGCCACTTATCAATGGTCTTTATTTGTCAAAAAACCTTTATTCACACTGTATTACTACTTTTTTAGAATTCTATTCTATTACCAATAACTACTAATTTTCTTAGTGATGCTGAGTATTCAGTATTGATGAATAATCACGCTATAAAATCAATAATCACACCAACCTACTGGGTAGAAAATGAAGAAAACAATAATAGCGGTATCTGTACTAGCAGTTCTGTCTGCTAGTTTTGTGCACGCTGATGATGATGACCAACTAAAACGCCGCGTGAAAGTAAATGAAGAGCATTTAGCAATCCACTCTAAAGACATAAACAACATAGCTATTAGGCAACATAATGCGGATAAGCTCTCTATGAAGCTTGCTGCTGATGCATTTTTTAGAGATTCAAAAATAACTAAGAATACTGACCGTGTAGTTGAGATTGAAAAATCAAATTCAACTATGAAAAAAGAGCAGGCAAAGATTAAGTCTGACAATGTCACGCTTCGAGCTGATGCACAAAGGTTTGAAACTGATCTAAAAGGCCATGATGGCCGTATTAGTGACAATCATGGTGACATAGCCATTTTACGCGAAGATGGTGAAAACGAATCTGCGCGCTTAGAGACGGCTATTAAAGATTCTAAGTATGACGATAGACCTATCCGAAGAGAAGGGAAGGAAGCATATGACGAGCTTAAAGCTAGCACTGGTACATTGCGCACCGAAACCCAAACCGCCATTGGGAAAATGCAGAAAGAGGGTCAACAAGCGCTAATCGACCTTAAAATAGATGGTCGGAATGCCGTCGAAGATGTGTATTCAGCTAGTCGTGAAGAATCGGCTCGTCTTGAACAGCGTATTGATGATGTGAAAGCAAATAGTTATGACGATGCCGCTATTCGTATCGAAGCGCAAAATTATGCTGAAGATGTCTACACTGCCGGACGCACTGAGTCAGCCCGCTTAGAGCAACTGTCTACTGATAACGCTAAAGGTGTTGATAACCTTTATGCTGGCGTTAGCCAGAACTTCCACGCCGTTACAGAACTGAAACTTGAACAAGGTGTGCTGGCCCATGAAGGCCAAGAAGCTTTAAATGCCTTAGACCAGAAAGGTACTTTCGCATATGAAAACTTGCTCAAAGCTGGCTCTGATGAAGTAGTCAAGCTTGATTCGTCAATGAAAGGTCTCAACAACAAAGGTAAGCTGGCTTACGATTCATTGAATGCGCAGGCTAATGTAGATCGCGATTCCATGAAGCAGATAGCCGCTAGCTCTGTACAAAACAAGGCGCGTATTGACTTTAACGCTGAAGGAATTTCAGATCTCAGTGGCGATGTGAATAAGCGCATTGCTTCCGCTTCAGATGCCGGACGTGATGAGGCGCTGCGCTTAGATAAGCGTATTGATGACGTCAAAGCTAACAGTTATGACGATGGGGCGATTCGTGATGAAGGTCGTGATTACGTTAATAAAGTCGCTAACAGCGTCAATGAATCAGTGACAGAACGTATCGCATTGGCTTCAACTGCCGGACGTGAGGAGGCGTTGCGCCTAGATCAGCGCATTGATGATGTACAGGCTAACGGTTATGACGATGCGGCGATTCGTAAAGATGCTCTGTTGGCCTATAACACCATGGGTAAGCGTGTTGATGCTCAGGTTAATCGTTTGACAGATGCAGGTATTGAAGAGGCTTCACGTCTTGACCAGCGCATTGATGATGTCAAAGCTAACGGTTATGACGATAATGCAATTCGTGCCGAAGCTCAGGTGGCCTATAACACCATGGGTAAGCACGTAGACTCTCAAATTAATCTGCTCGCGCAGGCAGGTGTTGATGAGTCAGTTCGCCTAGATCAACGTATAGAAGATGCTAAGTTCGATGATAGACAATTACGAGCTGAAGCTCAGGTGGCCTATAACACCATGGGTAAGCATGTTGATGCTCAGGTTAATCGTTTGACAGATGCAGGTATTGAAGAGGCTTCACGTCTTGACCAGCGCATTGATGCCGTGGCCAAGTTCAGCGATACCGAGATCCGTAAAGATGCTCTGTTGGCCTATAACACCATGGGTAAGCACGTAGACTCTCAAATTAATCTGCTCGCTCAGGCAGGTGTTGATGAGTCAGTTCGCCTAGATCAACGTATAGAAGATGCTAAGTTCGATGATAGACAATTACGTGCTGAAGCTCAGGTAGCCTATAACACCATGGGTAAGCATATTGATACTCAAATGGAACGTATGACTCAATCAGGTGTTGATGAAGCTGCTCGTCTTAACCTACGCATTGATGATGTCAAAGCTAACGGTTATGACGATAATGCAATTCGTGCTGAAGCTCAGGTGGCCTATAACACCATGGGTAAGCACGTAGACTCTCAAATTAATCTGCTCGCGCAGGCAGGTGTTGATGAGTCAGTTCGCCTAGATCAACGTATAGAAGATGCTAAGTTCGATGATAGACAATTACGAGCTGAAGCTCAGGTGGCCTATAACACTATGGGTAAGCATGTTGATGCTCAGGTTAATCGTTTGACAGATGCAGGTATTGAAGAGGCTTCACGTCTTGACCAGCGCATTGATGCCGTGGCCAAGTTCAGCGATACCGAGATCCGTAAAGATGCTCTGTTGGCCTATAACACCATGGGTAAGCACGTAGACTCTCAAATTAATCTGCTCGCTCAGGCAGGTGTTGATGAGTCAGTTCGCCTAGATCAACGTATAGAAGATGCTAAGTTCGATGATAGACAATTACGAGCTGAAGCTCAGGTGGCCTATAACACCATGGGTAAGCATGTTGATGCTCAGGTTAATCGTTTGACAGATGCAGGTATCGAAGAGGCTTCACGTCTTGACCAGCGCATTGATGCTGTGGCCAAGTTCAGCGATACCGAGATCCGTAAAGATGCTCTGTTGGCCTATAACACCATGGGTAAGCACGTAGACTCTCAAATTAATCTGCTCACTCAGGCAGGTGTTGATGAGTCAGTTCGCCTAGATCAACGTATAGAAGATGCTAAGTTCGATGATAGACCATTACGTGCTGAAGCTCAGGTGGCCTATAACACTATGGGTAAGCATGTTGATGCTCAGGTTAATCTGCTCGCTCAGGCAGGTGTTGATGAAGCTGCCCGTCTTGACCTACGCATTGATGATGTAGCGGCTAAAGGTTATGACGACAGCACTATTCGTGCAGATGCTCTAGTGGCTTATAACACTATGGGTAAGCATGTTGACGGTGAAATAGAGCATCTTACTCAAGCTGGTGAGGAGGCTGTAAATCAAATCAATAAGGATGGGACAGCAGAAGCCAAGCGTCTAGAAAAACGTATTGATGAGATTAACGAAAATGGTTATGACGATACGAAGATCCGTGAAGACGGTAAAGCTGCTTATGATGATGTTCTTGCCAAAGGTAAGAAGGCTAACGACACCTTAGCCAAAGACGGTAAAGATTACGTCGATAATAAGTTCCAGCAAATTGATAGTGATTTCAAGCAAGCTAAGCAGACGTTAATCCTTGTTCAGAAACAGACGGATACAAACACCACAGACATCAAGGATAACCGCAAGGCTATCGCTGATGTTAAAAACAAGGGCGGTTCTATCTCTAAGGCTGATATCGAAATAGCACGTAAAGAAGCTAAGGTTATCGCAGAGAAAGCCGCAGCTAAGGCAATTGAAGACGCTGTCGCTAACAACAGTGATGCCGCTGAAAAGGCAGTCGAGAAGATTGCTGATAAAGCGATTGAAAAAGCCATAGCAAAACATGGTGGTGATGTTAAAGACTTTATCGACAAGATGAATAACTTCGACAAAAATATTCGTCGCGATGGTGCTGCTCAGGTGGCTCGTTTAGAAGGTCGTATTGACGAAAACACCAAAGCTATTGAGCAGAATGGCCGCAGAATTGATGCCATAGAGAACCGCATTGACGGCTTCCAGGACTACATGAATGAGAACGCTGCTATGACCAATGCCTTGTCTGGTCTTCCACAGCCATACAATGTAGGTCGTTTACAAATGGGTGTTGGTCTTGGCTTCGCTAGCGATAAGAAAGCGGTAGCGGTTGGTTTCGGCTACCGTGCAACTGAAAAGGTTGTTATTCGTGGCGGTATATCTAAGTCAGCTGGCGACCGTGGCGATGTCCAAGGCAACATAGCGGTCGGTTTTGAATTATAAACCTCTTTAATTTTACCCAGCCAAGGATGGCATCCCAATTCGAGATATCAAATGAAAAAAGTTTTACTCCTGCTTACCCTGTTCTCAGCTTCTACATTTGCACAAAAAGAAGCCCCGACACCCGAAAAGCCTATGTGTGACAAGTGCTGCAAGCAGCATTCTAAGAAGGACTTTAATTATAACAGTGCTCACTATGGCATGCCCCATGCCATCGAGGTGTCACGTCAATTACTAAAGGACTGCAATGAGCAGTTAGGCCAAGCCCTTTAAGTTTTCTACCCAGCCAAGGATGGCTAGCCTACACAAAAGGCCGCTAGTTATAGCGGCCTTTTTCATTTCTGGGATGAATTAGAATCTATATTGAATAGATGCCTTAATGGCACGGCCATCGCCAAAGTTGGCGTTGTTGGTGCATCCACCCCTGAGGTAATCAACATCAAATAGGTTGTCTACTGTCAGTCTTACGACAGCATCATGATCCTTGGCAAAGCTCATTGTATGGCTGAAACCTAAATCAACTTTTACGTATGCGTCTTTCAGGAACTCGTTAGCTGATTCACCATAGCGCTCACCTACGTATACGGCACCAGCTGATACCTGAGTGTTATCTGTGATGCTGTAGTTCAACCATGTGCTTGCTGAGAACTTAGGTACATCTTTTGATCGCTTTCCGGCAAAGCGAGGGTCTTGAATCACCTTGGCGTCGAGATACATCATAGAAGTCAGCAGAGATAGATCATCAGTTAATTGGCCTTCTGCCGTGAACTCTATACCTCTGTGACGAACAGCCCCCGCTTGAGTCGTGACAGGTGGGTTATGCGAGCTTGTGGCTGTAATCACCTTGTTGTTTTGTTCAATGCTAAATAGTGCGGTCGATAGATACAAAGCGCCGTCTAGGAATTCACCTTTGGCACCAATCTCGTATGATTCACCACGTTCGGCGTCGAGCTTCTTGCCGTAGTTGATATCATCTGAGTTCATGACAGGATCTTTAGGTTCAAAGCTCTCGCTATAGGTGGCATAGACAGAGGTGTTAGCTGTGGGGTGATAGATGAGGCCCAGCTTAGGCAATATGTTGTTTTGCGTTGATGCGTCCGTTTCCTCTCTATCGAATCGAACACCAGCTATGATATGCCACTGGTCGTTGATCTCGATCTGGTCTTGTAGATAAACGCCATATGATTTGCGCTTAACTTCAAGCATGTCTTTGCCATTGCGGTAATCCAAGCTATCAGGCCTGTCGATGATGGTGCGGTCATCCCAGCTAACCTTGTCGGCGAAATCAACTGTCATCTGTTTGCCTGTTCGTGAGTAGTCCACCATGTTAGTGCCAATCACTAGTCTGTGGTTGATGCTTCCGGTCTCAAATTCACCCTTAAGATCGAAGAAACCGGTTGTTACATCGAACTGCTCGAAAGTCTCTCTACCGCGTAGCGAGTATTCGTTTTTGACTAAATCTGTGCCTTGCACTCTGCCATACATACTTTCTAGGGTAGTGCGCTCGTGAGTTTGTTGATTGATGCCTGTATTGATGGACCAATCATCATTGAGATCTGAGTTTAGTGTGAATCCGATGTTTTCAACGTTTGATTCACGCTTAGACCATGGCATATCCCAGATGTAGCCACGTTTGCCAACGAGCTCATATTTTTTAGTGTCTTTATTCTTGAGATGAAGAGCGCCCATGTCTAACTGGCTGTCATCGTCTGTCCGGTCATAGTTAAACGTGACACTGGTGTCATCGCTTAGGTCTGCCTCAAGCATTAATGCGCCGACAAAGCGATCAGACTCAGCCTTAGATCCGTCTTTGTACTTGCGCCATCCTTCCTTAGAAGATTTAGACAAGATGCTTCTGGCCCTTAGTGTGCCACTCTCATTCAATGCGCCGCTAATATCTAGTGTCGATTTGGCATGTCCGAAGGAGCCAAATTCCTGCTGAATGCTAAACTCGAACTCTTCTGTGTCTGCTTTCTTAGTCACTAGGTTAATCAGGCCTGCAGGCGTTGATTTCCCATAGAGTAGGGCACCAGTGCCTTTGAGCACTTCAATACGGTCGTAGAGTTCTATGGGCTGTGAATAACGAGATAGATGGAACTGACCGTCACGCAGGTAGCTTTGATCTGGTTCTAATACGAAGCCGCGCATATAAAAGCGTTCGCGGCCACGTCGGGTGTTGCCTGCTGAGATGCTGGCATCATTTTTTAATACATCACCTAAAGACTGTGAGCTTTGGGCTTCCATTAGCTCTGAATTGTAAACTGCAACGGTTCCGGCGGTGTCTAGCTGGCTCACATCCATCTTCATTACTGAGCTGTTGTTTGGCGCTGGATGAGTTACGCCCATGACGCTAATGACTTCGATATCATCATGGCCATGGTCGTGAGCTTGTACTGAGATAGAGACCAAAGAGGCCAGAATTGAGAGGGATATTTTGTTGGTTTTAAACATTACAACTCCGAGTTTTTGCACCTTAGGTGCAAGTGAGAAGGAATCGCATTTTAGATGTCTGCATTTTACTATTCGTCACTAGTTCTATTACTAATGAATAGTGTATTTAGCCTTGTTAGGTTTGGATGTTTTTAACTTAAGGTAAGAGAAAATCATGCAAAACAAATTCAGAACGACTCTTGTGGCTGCGCTAGTCGGCTGCGTCAGTTACCTAACGGCTTTGCCTGCATTTGCTGTTGAAGTCGTTGGCTGGGACAGTAAAGAAGGGATCCAGCGTCTCGAACAGTCCAAATTCAAGGATGACTTTTTTGCACTGGCCACACAGTTCCAGGGACAAGAGAATAAGGTCTATTGTGGTGTTGCGTCCATGTCGATTGTATTGAATGCGCTTAGGGTTGAAAGGCTGGCCAGTATCATTCCTATCGATGAGTCGATCATTGCCAAAGAGGACAGAACATATTTTCCTAAGGGCAACTGGCATCCTCTATTCCATCGCTACACCCAAAATACGGTTGTAGCGCTGAGCCTCAAGCCGATGCTTGAGATCATGGGCAAGCCCACAGGGATAAAGCAAGAAGCTGACTATGGTTTGCAGCTTAATCAGATGGAACAACTGGCTAAGAATCACGGTTTGGAGACAGTCGCTTTCTACATCACGGACACGGACGTGTTGCCATCTGTCAAAGCGGCCATGTTGGATGCTCTTAAGACAGAAGATAAATACCTTATCGTTAACTATTCTCGCGAAGTCATGGAGCAGGCGGGGAGCGGTCATTTCTCACCTGTTGTGGCGTACCACAAAGCTTCTGACTCGTTTTTAATCATGGATGTATCTAACACCTTTCAAAACTGGGTATGGGTCGACAGTCCTACTCTTATGAAATCCATGGCACTCATGGACGGTGAAGTGCCTCGCGGTTTGCTCCTTGTATCAGAAAGCTAAATCTACACTCGAGCAATAACTAATGCCGCTAATAATAGCGGCTTTTTTGTGTGTCACAAAGGTATAGAGCTTCAACACTATTACCCACTAAATTTCTTAATGATGCATGGCTAGTGGGGGTGATGTTTAATGAACACATATTAAACAACACCATTTATTTAGAGGCTCAATATGAAAAAAATTACCTTATGTGCAGCTCTATTAGCCACTGCCTTCGCTTCAAACGCAAGCATGATCCAGCACACAGATAACATCACTGAAGTGCAGTTCAAGGGTTCGTCATACGAACTGGGTAAATATGTTGGTGTTGTGGCAAAGGAGCAGATTCTGGATTCAATAGATCGCTATGATGCAACGCTTGGCCTCATGCTTGAGGGCTTGAATGTTATCGCAATATCAAAGTACTTAGAGTCGAATAAAATATTTCAACGCATACAAGCCGCCACACCGGATGGGGCTGCTTACATCAGTGGTCTTGCGGATAGCTTAAATCGCACGCCTGAACTTCTATTATCAGTGGCTATGTCTGATGAAGCCATTCTAGTCAGTCAAGCTAATGGCGGTATTGGTTTCTTGCAGTCACAGAAGAGTGGATATAACCCAGCTGCGCCCGCTAAATGCACTGTGTTTGCACAGAACCAAGGTAAGGGGTATGCCATGGGCGGCGCAAATTTTGACTATATGGCAGCGAATTACAAAGGCCTAATCATTCTCAAACACACTGGCTTAGACGGTAAAACTCGTGTTATCCAAACCTGGGCTGGACTCATCCCATTTGGCGGCATCACCAAGGGCGGTCAAATGATGTTAGTGAATACTAATGCGACCGAAGGAACGGCACGACAAAAAGCAGGTGGGGAAATAATGGGTGAGGGTGTTACGCCTTCATTCTATCTTTCGTGGGAAGCCTTCAATATAGAGAAAAGCTCAGACATGATTGATGTGTTTAAGGCTCACAATAAATATTCAGCCTTTTTCTCTCACACCGTCACCAATGGCCAAGGTGAAGTGCTCAACGTTGAGAACGGTTATCCAGATACAGTTAACTATTCATATGGAAGTGAAAGAGCGCACGCCAATCACTCTTTATACAAGGATTATGACTTCCTAGATGCGGCATTTGCATCAGGTTCTTTAAAGCGTCAGAGGGCGGCTGATTCGTTCCTCGGGCACAACAGCAAGTTTACACTTGAGCAAGCCCAGGATTTTTTAGGCTCTGACAACGTTTGGAAAGGCCGTGGCCCTATGGTTGGCACTGTGACAGCTACTGTATTCAGTGTCACACCTGAGAAGACAACAATGATGATTCAAACCGATGAAGTAGGTAGCGGTCATCGCTATCTGTCCTTCGACAATAGCCCTGTTCAGGCTGAATAATTGGCCGAAACATATTGGCTGTTAATGTCTGCTGGCATGAAGCATTTTTTTGATTCATTTACTAATTTAATGCCTACTAATTCCTAAATAAGAAAAGGCTATATTCATCAGCACTCATGGTGATGCTTAGTGATCTCTAATATGGAGAATGGCCATAATTCCGTAGCCAAAGAGATATGCTTTGAACAATAACATTAAAGGTTTTTCCACTTCATTAAAAATCCGCACCTTAGCATCACTACAGGGTAGCACTCATGATTCTAATGACTTTCAGTATGCTGGATTTTTGGGCTGATGAAGTCGAAGAAGGTGTCAGATGGCTCAGCATGAATGTTCTTTTCAATTGTCCGGTGTAGATGTACATACCAGAGCTCTTTAAAATGAATTGTTAGAATGTTTCGTATTGATTTAATAGAGAATTTTACCTATGCCCTTTGTTATCAAAGTTTTTCACAACAAACTGGTATTCGATTTTTCTAGGCATGCAAATATGAATGTTGGCCTAGTACAGCCATATGTAAGGCGAGCAATGGGAATAGGAATCTATCGACGGCCCATGAAACATATCGTTATCGTCTAATACTCGAATCAACCATATCTAATGGGAATTTTTATTCATGATTTACCTTGCTGTCAGTTGTTTATCCTTGCTGATATGTCCATTATTTTATCGCTATTTATCCGCCAGTCATGGCCTTCTAAAGGGCCTCGACGGGTTCATATTTATCACGCTGTCCGGGTTAGTGATCTTGCATATATTGCCGGACATTATCGCTGTCGGCGGTGCACTGTCACTAGCCGTGGTGATCTTAGGTATTATCACTCCGACATTATCAGAAAAGCTCTTCAAAAATAGGACCGGGACGACTCACGCCTTTGCCGTTAGCTTAAGTATCTTTGGCCTCATGCTCCACAATATCACTGATGGCTGTTCAGTGATGCTGGCTCAACAGGCTGATGCCTCGATCATGCTGGCGGTTGGTGTTATTCTTCATCGAATACCAGAAGGGCTTGCTATCTGGTGGATGGTGCAGCCGAGGGTTGGAACTTTGTGGGCCTGTCTTGCTCTTGCTTTGATGCTTGTGATGACTTGTATTGGTTATTTTGCAGGTGGTGAAGTCATGCTGCATCTTGACTTGGCTAGTACAGTCTACATCCAAGCGTTTGTTGCAGGCGCAATCATGCATGTCTTGCTGCATGAGCATCACGAGAAGGAATGCAGTGATAAGGAGCTGCCGGCACGTCTAGGTGGTCTGATAGGTTTTGGCGTGATCTACTTGCTTGTTTCTGGGGTTGGGCATGACCATCATCACCATGAACACAAGCCTGTTGTTTTAGACGTGTCGCATCCGCAGGTTCATTAAGGTCACAAATAAATATCATGTCACATAAATACCTTGTTTACTAAGGGGGAAAGAATGAATTCTCTGTTTACTTACATTAAGGCTATCAAGGATCAAAAGGCTAAGGTTTCGATTGTTATTAAGCATGCAAAAACAAGTCGCTATACAGATGGTGATATAGAAGTAAGTGAAAAGGAAACAAGGTATCACTATGATAATGGGGTTGTTATTCAGTGCAAGATTGAACGAGATAATTCACCTTCTGAGGGAGTGTGCGAAGAGTGTTGGATAAGTTATGAAGTGATTAATTCTGGTCAGCAAAGTATAAGGCCATCACGGAAAACATTTATTAACACCTGCCAAGAAACTTTTTGGCTGAAGATGCAGTCTTGTGCGCAAAAGCAGTAAAAGGGCATAAATGGATATTTTAGCATTAAGCTCTACTTGTCTTAGATAGACTAGAAGCGCTAGAGGATTAAATCCTTGCAGCAGATTTTTTTATTGGCTTACTATTATTTGTTTACTAAAAGTATTGGTAATGCTTGGTAATGGGTATTGTTCAATACTCATTGGCTATTTACCCAAGTCAGAGACTAATATGAATTTTAATTGGCAAGAGCTACACACTCCATCTTTCACCGCCTCCGTAGCATTTTACGCTGAAACTTTCGGTTGCACTATCCGAGAGGTTCCTGGCAGAAATGGTAAGCGTTACGGCTTAATCATTCCTAAAGACTCAGCAAAGCCAGTGGCTGGTATCTTTGAGACGGGATCAGATGAAGAAATGTCTGGTTGGTTGGGGTATGTCACTGTCGAGAAGCTAAGCACAACGGTTGAGCGTGCACTGGCCAATGGTGCTGTGGAGATGATGTCTTTTGAGATCCCTTACATAGGTCTAGTGTCTGTATTGAAAGACTCAGCTGGGCAAGAAATAAACCTAATCGAGTACACTCCTAGAGTTTGATAGTTACTTTCTTCTTATGTAACAACCAATGTACAGCCAATAAAAGGGCCACCGATTCTGGTGGCCCTTTATCCCATAAAATATGGACCCATGTTCACTTTACCTGGATCATATCTATGGTTCTTTAAGTGATTAAGTGATTAAGTGATTAAGTGAGTAGGGGGAGTGAACTACTGGGCTTGTTCCAAGTTGTTATTCACATCCTCAAAATGAATAATCCCCGCACAAGGTCGGGGCCCATGATATTTGACTAGGCGTTAGGTGTTAGACGTGAGTCGCAATTCTTGTCTCAGCGATTTCATTGCAGCCTCTGCAATGGCAATTAATTTCAGAGATGGATACCATGGGATTGTACCTGTAACGCTTGTCCGGATTGCCAACCTTGGTCGGATATAAATACCTTTGATTAACAAGCACACCTTGATCTAAATAGAATCTGGTCTCTCCACACTTCCCACAACGCATGACGTCCTTGTAGACTGACTTAGCATGCCAGGCCCCAATTGGCAGGGCTGCAACTATAGCGCCCCAGAGTATGGCACTGTCAAGACTATGGGGGAATGTAATGGTCAGTATCGCTGCAATGGAAATATAAGCGATAAAAGTCACTCTAATGAATGGCCAAGCTAAGCCTGTGGTGCTCTTGAACGTCTTACCAAACTTGATATCACTCATCACGTGTTCATTGCGTGCAGCTATAACTTCATCTAGGCCATTGCGCTTAGTCCGGTAGCTAAAACCACTTCCGGTCAATCCTCCGAATCCTAGGGCACCTTTTTTATTAAGGTTAACCCCAAAGTATTTTCTACCAATAGTCAGACTAGGGCCGTCAGCACTACTAATATCAATACCAAAAGTGGACTTGTTCAGCTTGATGTTGATCCCCTTAAATCTTTTGATTTTCTTCTGAAGGCGCAAACCCATATGTACTCTTTTTATTTGTCTGTTTGATAGGGTGAGGATCTCATTTGCGGCGATATCAAACCTCTTTAGAGGTATTAGTGATTCATTGTGAATTTTGCTCTTGGAAGGAAGAGCTAATATTAGGCTTATATTTTTAACCACTATTACCACCAGACATAGTGTTGACTGGTGGTTTTTTTTGCCTAAAAATCACATCCATAAATTTGATATGTTTGGCCGTTAATGATCTGTTTTGCGGATAGGAGTAAACCAATATGCATATCTTAATCGCTTATTTTAAAAATATTAAAAACGTAAAAATAAAAATAAAAGTAAAGCCAAAGGAAGGAAAAGATGAACAAGTCAATAACCAAGTTCGAATCGATTTTAGCTAAAATTATCGATAGAGCAGCAGGTGATGAAGATCTTAAAGATGCACCATTCGTTCAACTTATCCGTGCTCAGGTACCACTCTGGGCTCGATGTGTTGGCGTCAAGCAGGACGATTTGCTCGAGGCCATGGAAAAGCTAAGAAACTCGGCTCCTGGGATCTGGTATAGCGAAGATCGCTTACCACTTCCAGATGCTGCAGGTGTGGTTGTGTATGAGTCATTGGATGAGTTTAAGCTAGTCTGCTCGAGCCATAGGTTTAGATGCCCGTCTTGCAACGAGATCTCCCATGAACCCTTTTTCTGCTCATCAGAAGCAAAGCCTAAGTGCAACTGGAAAGCTTATGGTCTGCAAGGCTGCTTAGGTAAAGGCCATCGATTTGCTATTAAAGACACATTTTTAGCTAACCCGAAAGTGCATGAGATTTTTATGCCTGTTGAATTGGAGCACTAAAAGTGCTGAAGTATCTAGATCATCATCCCACTCTCAAACCTGGATGGGATAGCTAAAGGACGTTACTGCCTGTAGATGCATAGCTTGTTCAGTTGCAAGATACCAAGCGCTTTCTACGCTGGATGTTCATTTTATGAATGGCATGGCATACGCTTCAAAGGAGCATATCTCTGAGAAATCCGGTGGATACATCGCTCACTCCATCAACACCAGATTTCGAAGCCAAATCTATTGCTAGTGATCGACTTTAACTCCATAAGCTTAGACTGCATTCAAGGGATAACTCTGACTAGACAGTGTGTCCCTGCTGTGGCGCAAGCAATGGCTATTCACACTGAAAGAGAATTCGTGCAGTTAAGCGCTTTCGACGCAGGGGAAGAGGTGACAAGTGCCACGACTCAGATAGATGGCAAGGTGCTGGGCAGCGAAAGATCCACTGTGAATTTAAATTAAGGCACGGGATTATCATATTAACTGATGACATATTGCCCTCAAAAAAGGTTAGTCATAGCCGCTGAGGCAACATAAGACCAGAATTAACATAGCAACTTACCTCTGGCTGCTTGTTCAATATCTTCCTTGCTCCTTCGCTGTTACTCATCACCAAGAATCACTATCAGCTTAATAGAATCTTTGTAATTATTAGATCGCTAATATGGCCCTAATTGAAACACAAGACTATCCAATTTAGAGGACTTTATGAAAAAATTAGCAGCTCCAATTCTTATCCTATCAATGGTTACAGCCCTTAGCGCATGTAACAGCGACAAGAATCCTAGCCCGAGCCCTAAGCCGCCTGTGCCACCAGCTCCAACCGTTTATGTTGACGGTATCTATGTCGATACTAACCTGCAAGGTACTATCACTGAAGAAGCTCAGCTTCTTATTGGTGGCTACATGTTCGAATTTACTGAGAAGGTAAACGATCAAATAATCAGAAACAAGATCAGCATGGGTAACAAATTGACTGAAAATGAACCGTTTGAAAGTGATATTGAAATCACTAAGAATGGCCAGACTAAAATTGAAAAAGTGGAGTACACGGTTAGCAATGACAATAAGCAGCTAACGATCAAGAGCAGCATAATTTCCACTCAGTTTAATAAAATGAAGTCGGTATGGCCTGACCACGAAATGACGTTCGTTATGGAAACCCCAGATGGACCGATGGAGGTGGTGGTCGATGGTAACAAGCTTACAGATCCGCAAGTGAACATAACTTTAGAACTGACTAAACTTGCAAACAACGAATTTCGCATTCACAAACAAGAAGGTTTAGATTTCATCATTGGTGTTTGGTACGACGAAAATGTTAAAGCCAATAAGCTTGTAATGTCGAACTACAAAGATAAAGAGAAGGCTGATATCTACCAAGTATTCACTGAGAAGTAATAACTTGTGTTGAGCTAGATTCAAATTTAGACGCCTTGCAGGCGTCTTTTTTTTTCGGCTAAATTCATGAAGAGAGATGTAAATAATGGCGAAAAATGTGCTCAATGCCAGAGATAGTCGATTAGCACATTTTTACTATTTATCTTAATGATGAATGGTAAATCTAGCTTCTATAGCCTAGCAGGCTAATTGACTGATCCGAGATAAAGAGATGACCTTAAATTTCCTAGCTGCCAGATTTAACAAGTTGGCACTGTCCCTAGTAACACTCACCATGATCACAGGGCTCAGTGCCTGTGACTTTGAGATCAACCCTAGCCCATCCCCCGAACCTAAAGTTTATGTTGATGGCGTTTATGTTGATGATGGTTCCATTACAAAGAAGCTAGACCGTGCGCACATCCTTGCTGATGGCTTCTGGTTCGATTACGTCGAGAAACATAAAACCGATAAAGTCTCAATCAATAATAGATTCCCTATAAACAGCACAGCGTCACAGAATAAGCGATATTACAGCACTGCATTCGTCACGCCAGAGGGAGAGGGGAAGGTGCAGCCCGTCAAGGCTACCTACGTGGTAAGCACAGATAACAAGCATCTTATTATTAAATCAAGATACAAGAGCACGTTTGAAAAAATGGATTCAGCATGGCCGCAGCAGCCAACCATATTCCAATATACATCCGGCAGCATAAGGAAGACGCTTGAAGTTGATGGCAACACCATATATGAAGTTTTTCCGAGTTCACAGAGGGTGGAATATGCAAAGCTGAATGAGATGAAACATGGTTCACTGCGTATGGTTAAGCACCAAGGCAGAGAAGTCACCCTTTATGGTGTGTGGACAGATCCAGATTCTGGGAAGCTCAAGCTGATCTTGACCACCTTTAACAATAGGATGCGGGGGAACGGCTCGGGACTTTATACAGAAAAATAGCTAACGATAGTCTAATTTTTAGTCTAATTGTTAGCAGGAAAACACGGAATTAGGGTCATATTTTAGATCTACACGGCTTGTGCAGATCTAAAAGTGGCCTTTTTAGATCTTGGCTTGTTCTGGAATACACTGAAAGGCTTTGGTTACGATATGAGTTCCGCAACTCGCCCCGTGGGTTCTCTGGCATCGAACGTCTACAAACTGAAAAGGACGTGCCCCAGTGAAGCCCCAAAGTTGACATCTCTCCTCTGCAACCTTTAAAGCCTGTTCGTCGTCTGCTTGTGGGTTTCTATTACCACTGAAAGTGTAAGACAGCTTAATTATTCCCTCAGCCTTGCTGCCACCCGCTGCTTGCCAATCTTTCTTTCCAACACATCCACTTGTGGCCAAAACAATTGCCAAAGCTATTAGTTTTTTCATAATTATCTCGTTAATGAATGATATTTCTTACCAGCAAAGGGAAGGTGCCTTTGCTGGTGGTCTGGAATATATAGGCAATCTGTTAACTAGACGCCATTAAGAGTGGTAATGCAGGCTAACTATTACAGGCTCATTAAAATGCATATTTAACATTGAATCCTGTGTAATAGAGGGATAGGTCGTTATTGAAGTGCTTAGACTCGACTTGTTGATCGAACCTGCCAGCCACTATCGACGCAGACCAGCGATTACTAAACTTGTAGTCAATGCTCGACCACAGATCCTGACTGCTCACACTTGAGGAGGCTGAATATCTATAACCCATATTTGCTGAAAGGTTATCATTAAATTGATAACCAAACTCAGTGGCCATGGCTGGTGCAAAAGAGAAATGGCTTTCTTCACTGAGGTTATTGCCCTCTGTATAGTCCATTCTCATTGTGACCCAGCTCAGGCTAACTCCTAAGCCTATGTCTGCCTTCCAGTTGCTGTCTGGTAGCAGCTCGAACATATAATCTGCTGTAGAGTTCCAGACACTGTAGGCTGTAACTGTCTCTTGGCCAGCTTGATAATGATGGCCGGAGAAATCCACATCTTGATTGTGGTTAGTGATTGTTCTCGACTCGTATGGAGTGAATGAGAGATTCATGTACTGATTGTCACCCATATCGAATGTGAACTGAGATGCCGCGTAGGTGTTTAGTACGTTTTCGCGCTCGAAGTCGTACAGGTCAAAGGAAGGATGATAGCCATCATCGAGAACATTCTTATTAGTGAAAGAGCTACCGATAAACAGAGAGTAGCTGTTGTTATACTCTTTGGTGTCTCTCACGTTACTGTATCCGGCTCGCTTCTTTTTGCCTCTGCCATACACGTAGTCAGCATTGAGGGCAAAACCGTCTTTTGTCATTGATGGTGCAAGCATTAAATCGCTTTGCTTGTATGGGTCGGTAAAATAGAGGCTGGTTAATACTGAAATAGCGCCACCCGCCATCACATCGTCCATAAAGTGACGATTAGCATACACACGACTGAAACCAACGAAAGCAGCCGCACCGTATGCTGGTATGGCCCATGCGTCACCGTATCTATGATGAAGGTATGCAGCACCCGCGAACGCGGCGGAAGTGTGGCCGGAAGGGAATGAGTTTCTTTTGGGGCCATCGGGTCTTGCCTTGGCATAGACAAACTTAAGGCTATGAGTGATGGTTGCTGAAGTGCCTAATACTTGAACTAACTGCCACGCTCCTTCTGTATCTCCTATGGCTAAACTGCCAGCCATGGCACTGGCTGGAATTACGATCTGCATCCAATCCCCTATATCTGAGATGGTGCCTTTGTTGGTTTGTAATATCTCACTTTTTGCCATGGCTGTGGTACTGAAAATACTTGTCGCAATTGCGATAGCGAGTGGGGTTTTAACTCTAAAAAACATGGTGAACTCTCTGTTACGCTTATCAGCTAAAGTTGCCGCTAAACAACGTAAGCTTTAGCTAGTGTTAGGATGGCCCTCGAATGGCCAGTGATGGTGCTTCTTTCGCATAGGCTATGAATCTTGTATCAAACTCCTTAGTGCCGATAATCGTATCTAAGGCACCCATAACGAGAGGGGTAGCCTGTTGCATTGCTTCTTTGTTCATCGACCAGTACCAAACCCTGGCGGCTATTAAGTTGATGTGGAATTTGTCTTCTTCCGGCGTCATAAGATGGCTTTTAATTTTTCGAGACCCGACGACTAATTTGCTTAAGCTTGTTGCATAGGAATAGTCCTCTGTGATCCCGGGCAGCATGCTGAACACTTCTGTGTTGGCTTGGGTTTGTTTCGCCTTGCCAGTACGTATTACTTTGGCTTTCGCGTTACTTAGTGCTTTACGTTTATCTTGGTTTCTCATGTTCATATCTCCGATGTTAATTATTTTTTTATAGGTATATGAATTCGTTTATGTCGTGTACTGGTTAATCATCCTTTTTGTATTATTCAATCCTGTTTGTATCATGGGCTCCCAGGGCTTAAGCAGAGTCTGGGGGCCGTTTGGTTTTAAGAGTGGCGATATTAGAGGGCAATTGTTCATATTGCTTCTCTAAGACTCTTAGTGATAGACCAGTGTTATTTAGGCCTCTAAGTAAGAAGATAGCTAAGCTAAGAGATAAGGTTTAAGAGAATCTCAGACATGAAAAAGACATGAAAAGGCCGCTATTAACTCATAGCGGCCTTTTGTAGATCCCCAGTTCCAGGTTTTCATAAACTTTGCTTTGCGCCGAATAGATTTTTAACTCTTTGCTATTTCAGTTAATGCTCTCTTACAGTCACTAGCGTGATAAAAGGGGCCTTTAGTTAATGTACACATAATGTGAGGTATGTGTGTCTCAGTAGCGGGGGGCGTTCATAGTCAACTACTAACTACTAACTACTAACTACTAACTACTAATAGCCTTAATAGGGCTTAGATATAAACTAAGCAATAAACTGATCGGTATAACAGCTGGATTTAGTCAATGTCTGAGTTCAGTTTAAGCAGATGACAAACTTGTTAGGATGAGCATGTTTAACGTACCAGAGCGATATAGATTAAAGGTACCAAAAGGCCAATACCTCTATTCGGACGCTACTTTTGGCAATAATGGCGTGTTTAGTGTGCCCGTTAATCTCGCCATAGGCTCAAAGTATGGCCAAGGTATTTTGAGGATTCAATGCAGTGATGGGGGCGGGTGGGATCATGTTTCAGTCTCCTTGCTCAGAAGAGTACCAAGGCGGGAGGAGATGTGTCTGATCAAAAAACTTTTCTGGTCTGATTCTTCCTGTGTTGTTCAATGTCATTCGAAAAATGATGAATACCAGCATAATCATGAGTTCTGCTTGCACCTTTGGCGTTGCCAAACATCAGAGTTCCCACAGCATGAAAGCATCTTGCTTGGGGTTAAGGTGTAATTATGAATATCATTTTTTCCATGCCTCCATGGATATTCAGCTTTCTGGTAATAGTGCTCTCGAGTTTGATGATCTTAAGTCTTGTGAGCTTCTATTTGCGCATATCAGGCCGGAAGTTCCGCGAAGTAGAAGACCGTAGGGCCAGAGAAGCACAGGGTAGCTGTATCTTATCTCTACTTAGTACTCAGCCCAGGGAGAGATATCGATGAGCTAGCATTACTGAGCAAATATAATTTAGCTTATCTTGCCGATGAAAATGGACATAGACATAGACATAGTACCGAGAGCGCTGCCAGCGAGGATATATCCCTGACTTTTCCTAAATCCTATATTGTTAGGCTAGTTAAATGTTGGGGTTACATGAAATTCAGGTGTTTAACGTTATGAATATTGCAGAGTATTATTCCGTTCCTTTCGGGCTTGCAACAATATCGCATCAAAATAATTGATGCCATCTGGTGCTAGGTTGCATTTATGGATTGTAATTTTCAAACAAACCATGAAAGTGGCTTTCAGTTTCAATTTGTTAATTTTAATTATGATAAAAATCAAATGATTACCAGTATTTTTTCTTGTGAGTAAACATTGGTTAACAGCCATTTATTCAGGGGCGAGTTATCGACAACTTGCTCTCCTCGCTGTATATTCACGCTCACAATAAAGCCTTAAGTGAAAACTTTTCACTTAAGGCTTTATTCTAGATAAGCTTAAGTTAGACGTTTCCATTTCCATGTATTTACATCAGGGTATGGGGGTTGAATCATTTAGCCTAATAAGCACTAGCCTACATTTAGTCAATAACTAGAGAGAACAAAAAATGGCTTCATCATACAACCCAGAGATAGCGACTGGCCTAGGTGAAAAACCTCAGGAAAACTACCGCTTCGCTCTGATATCACTGACCTCACTTTTTTTCATGTGGGGATTCATTACTTGTCTGAATGACATTCTGATCCCACATCTGAAAGCGGTATTTTCACTGAACTACACTCAGGCCATGCTGATCCAGTTCTGCTTCTTTGGCGCCTATTTTTTGGTGTCCCTTCCTGCGGGTAAGTTGGTTAAACGCCTAGGCTACCAGAAAGGGATAGTCACAGGCTTGGTGGTTGCGAGTCTGGGCTGTGCCTTGTTTTACCCTGCCGCCGAATTTGCCACCTACGGGCTCTTTTTAGGTGCATTATTTGTGCTTGCTTCAGGGATCACCCTATTACAGGTCGCGGCAAACCCCTATGTGAATTCCATGGGAAGCAGCGAGACCGCATCGAGTCGTTTAAATTTGACTCAAGCTTTCAATGCTTTAGGTACTACTGTGGCGCCTTTCTTTGGTGCAGTATTAATATTGTCTGTGGCCTCATCGGCAGCCTCTGATCTGGTTAACACTCAGGCCGAAGCTGAGGTGGTTAAGCTACCTTATCTCCTGCTTTCGGGTATATTGGCAAGCTTAGCACTCATTTTCTCGAAACTTAAACTGCCAAAAATAGAAGCACATATGGCAGATGATACTAGCCAGATAAGCTATAAGGGCAAGACAAGCGCTCTGCAGTCTACCCATTTAGTATTGGGCGCTGTGTGTCTTTTTGTCTATGTTGGCGCCGAAGTGTCCATTGGTAGCTTTCTGGTCAGTTTCCTCGGTGAGAGCCATATTGCCGGATTAAAAGAAGCCGATGCCGCGCACTATATCGCCTATTACTGGGGCGGCGCCATGATAGGACGCTTTATTGGCTCGGTTGTGATGCAAAAAATTGCGGCGGGTAAGATGCTAGCCTTTAATGCACTAATGGCCGCTCTGTTAGTTGCTGTGGCCATGACAAGCTCTGGCAGTATGGCTATGTGGGCTATATTAGCGGTAGGCTTGTTTAATTCCATCATGTTCCCAACCATTTTTAGTTTGGCTCTGCGTGATCTTGGTCCCCATACGTCACAGGGATCTGGCATGCTTTGTCTGGCAATCGTTGGCGGCGCTATCTTGCCTTTACTGCAAGGGATAACAGCCGATGCTTTTAGTATTCAGCAGGCTTTCTTCCTTCCTATTATCTGTTACGGCTATATTTTCTTCTACGGGGCGAAAGGCTCAAAAATGTAGAGATGTTTTAACAGACATACTGACTTAAAATGGCGACCTAAGGGTCGCCATTTTTGTAATGATTTATTGACTTGGGCGAGATGGGTAAAAATACTGAGCACAGGGCCAGACTTTACTTGCGTATTGATGGCTTAACTCCTATGATCCCCCACGTTTTCATTCCAGTCCTTATTTTCAGGCATCCACCGCAGGCGATTTCATGCTTAACTCACCACTTTCTCCCAGCTCGACCGAATTAGTCATCAATGTTTTAGATATGGTCTTATCTGAAGGTAAACCTTTAGACAGAGCTTACTCTCATCATTTCTCTGGTTTACAATTAGCACCGTCTGAGCAGGCTCGTATCACTGTGGTCGCCGGAGATATCCTACGTAAATTAAACCTTTACTGTTATCTTTCCGATGTGAAATCTGAAGAGATGTCACGTATGGGTACTCGCTTACTCAACGTATGGCACATGTTCCATGAACTTGAACTGCCTAAGATGCAATATGCATTACAGATGGATGAGAGAGAATATTTTGACCGTTTGGAGAAGGCCAAGGTTCAGCCAGCGTTATGGGACGGTTGTCCTGAATGGTTAGATACCATGGGTCAGGCTCAGCTCGGTGATGCTTGGGCGAAAGAAAGAGCGGCATTAAGTACGCAACCTAAGCGTTATTTACGAGTAAATCTTCTTAAGTGTACTCGTGAAGACTTAGGCAAGAAGCTGAGAAATGAGCAAGTTCAAACAAAAGAAGTCGAAGGTGTCGATACAGCACTGGAAGTCACTTCGGATTCGGCACTATTTCGTACCGAGAGTTTCAAGAAGGGTTGGTTCGAGCAACAAGATGCCGGCTCACAACTGGTGGCAGCGGCAGTAGATGCTAAGCCGGGTATGCGGGTTGTTGATGCCTGTGCCGGTGCTGGTGGTAAGACTTTGTCCATCGCGGCTCAGATGCAGGGCAAGGGACGTTTACTGGCCATGGATGTTGAGCAGTGGAAATTAGACAGTTTGAAACAGCGTGCTCGCCGCGCCAACGCACACAATGTAGAGACTCGTATCATTGCCAGCTCTAAGACCATCAAGCGTCTTAAACTCAGCGCCGACCGTGTGCTGCTGGATGTGCCATGTTCAGGTCTTGGGGTACTTAAACGTAATCCAGATGCTAAGTGGCGCGATACGCCAGAACGTTTACCTGTCTTGGTCGCGCTGCAGAAACATATCCTGCAGAGCTATAGCCGTATGGTGAAAGTGGGTGGCATCTTAATCTACGCCACTTGCTCTATTATGCCCGAAGAGAACCGTGATCAGATTGATGCATTCCTGGCTGAAAATGATCATTTCAAATTAATCGAAGATGAGAACATCAGCGTTGCTGATTCAGGATTCGATGGTTTCTATTTGGCTAAGTTAGAACGTATCTCTGAGTAAACCATCTAGCCTATAGTTTGCTCGTTTGGCTTAGATATGATTTACCTGGATAAGTATTTGACTAAGCTAGAAGGTATCTCGGAGTAATTCATACTCCTAGTGATATAGCTTGAAACAGAGGCGGGCTACCGCCTCTGTTTGCTTCTTAATAATAATGCTCATTCCTCAATGACTGTTTTTTAATCTAAGCGTCTATTGTCTATTTTCATTCTTTCTCTGATACCTAATTATGGCTATTATTCCTAGCTACAATCATGACTCAAAGATAACCCATTCTCAAAACCTGCGACAAGACACACTTATTCTACATATCATCTTGTTATAATTAATGAATAGTCACGTTAATCATATTGGAAAGGCGTAAAATAATTCTATTAGTTAGCCGTAAAATACTCATATTAGATAGGCCTAAATAATTATATGGCTTGCTAGATTTCATTAGCCAGCATTGAATCAGACCAACTGTAAAGATCTAGGGGGATCACTATGTCGTTATCGACAACCGAGAACACCATTCAGAGCAAAACCTACCGTGTGTGGGACAGGCCAACTCGAGTGTTTCATTGGCTTAATCTGTTATTGGTACTCAGCTTGATGTTTGTCGGCTTAATCATGATGTTTAAGAGTGAAATTGGTATTACTGGTTTAGAGGCTAAAATAGGCCTAAAAGAGTTACACACGATTATCGGCTATTTGTTCGCAATAAACCTGATGATAAGACTGGCGTGGGGCTTCATGGGTAATCGTTTTGCCAGGTTTGCTAGAAACGTACCTAGAATAGCGGAAATTAAGGACTATAAAGCGGTATTGCGTGAAGGGGGAAACCCTCAATATATAGGTCATAACCCCATGGGTAAGCTGGCTGTGCTGGTCATTATGCTCACCTTGACACTGATCATGGTAACGGGATTGATCCGCGCCGGTACAGATATTTATTATCCGCCACTAGGAGCGTCATTGACTCAATATATTGCCGCCGAGGGTGTCGATGCCTCTAGCATTAAGCCTTATGATGAAACTGGCGTAGACAAGGCTAAGCTGGCCGTTATCAAGCCCTACAAGAGCCTAGCGGGAACAGTGCACTTATATAGCGTCTATTTTCTTATGCTATTGATTGTGCTCCATGTGACTGGGGTGATTATCGCTGAGCTGCGTCATCAGCCTGGGATAATATCCGCCATGTTTTCGGGGAATAAGCATATAGTGGGATCGCCGTTAGATAAGTAACTCTGGTATTGGTTTTTTGATCTAGGCGTTAGCTTCTACTGCTATCTTTTTTTCAGCCAGATTAGCGGGTTACCCCACTAATCTGGCTGGAATATTAACTTCTGTTATTATCTAAATTATCTGATCATCAATCTTTATCTAAATAATGGATATCTGTGGCATCTCTGAGTCTAGCCGCGGCTTGCTCTGGGGTTAGATCTCGTTGAGCCTCAGCCAGCATCTCATAACCCACCATAAACTTCTTCACCGTGGCAGAGCGCAGTAATGGCGGGTAAAACACGCCGTGTAGCTGCCAATGGTCGCTATTGGTCAAGTCGCCATCTTGATCCCGTGCAAAGGGGGCGAAGTGCCAGCCCATAGAATAAGGAAAAGAACAATTGAACAGGTTGTCATAGCGAGTGGTCAGCTTCTTGATGGCTAGTGCAAGTGAGTCTCTAACTTCATCGCTTAGTTCATCAAAACGGCGAATGTGTGTTTTTGGCATTAAGATGGTTTCGAAAGGCCAGGCTGCCCAATAAGGCACGACAGCTAACCAGTGCTCGGTTTCGACCACAGTACGGCTACCATCTTCTTGCTCGCGCTTTACATAATCCAAGAGTAAGTTAGTGCCATGCTCTTGTTGATAAGCTCTTAAATTATGGTCTTTTTTTCTGAGTTCGTTGGGCAGATAACTATTGGCCCATACCTGTCCGTGGGGGTGGGGCTGAGAGCAGCCCATAACAGCACCTTTATTCTCAAAGGCTTGCACCCAGACATATTCCTTGCCTAACTCAGTTATTTCACTCTCCCAGGTATCTATGACTCGACGTAGCTGCTCCGTGGTGAGTTGAGGTAATGTCTTGCTGTGATCCGGTGAGAAACAGATCACACGACTCAAGCCTTGGACGCTTTCACTGCGCATAAGGGGATCGTCATTAAAGGGGGCTTTAGGCGTGTCGGGGGACAATGCTGCAAAATCATTACCAAATACAAATGTTGACTGATAATCAGGATTAATCTCACCACTTATGCGTTTATTGCCGGCACACAAGAAGCAGTCTTTATCGTAACTCTGACCTTGCTCATCGGACACCGCCTCGTCCTGGCCTTGCCAGGGACGCTTAGCTCTATGGGGAGAGACGAGTACCCAATCACCTGTGAGTGGGTTAAATCTACGGTGTGGATGTTCAATAGGATCGAAGCGAGTCATAGCATTCTACAGAAGGATATTGTATACCACGGGATTATATAAGAATGAATCCAAAAAGCGATAAGAGAATCGTACATTTATTGTATGTTTCAATCTGGCCAGCTTATTCATTAACCGATAGCTTGACTAGGGGAGAATAAATGACGTCTATCAAGCAATAATATATTGGATTTAACACTCTTGATGATATAATTCTCCCTTTCATTTAAATTTATATTGTTTAAAAACTTATACTAGGTGTTCTGTTTTCCGTCACCTTGGTTTGTTTTTAGTATGAACGGATAATCATGATTGGAAGGCGATATTGATCCAACTAGAAGCGTTTTTTAGCCAGTCAGTGTTATTTGACGGAATACAGGTTTTATTGGACATGCCACTGCTGAGATTCGATCACAGCGGGCCTATCTTGTCTGGTCAATTTGACTCGGTTCCGACTCTAGGAACAGTTGAGGGCTGTGGTGTTAGTGATGGCATTATTGATTCGATTGTCACTGCCACATTAGATTGGTCAGCGGGTCCTGTGATTGCTTCAGGCAACACGACTTGCAGTGTGTGTAGTGATTCCCAGTTACCTTGCATCCATATTGCTGCCATCGCCATCGATTATTTAGCCAAACAAGTGCCTATTACTCCCTATCCCAGTGAGACGAAACGGGCAGATACAGCATCAAGGCTTTTAAGGACTGAGCTCAATAAACGCTACGATCCTTATCCTAATATGGCCAGACATAGAGTCGTATATTTATTATCAGTCACTGATGGTGAGCTACACCTGAGCGTCCATAAAGGTTATGTCAGCAAATTAGGTAAATACTCAATCAAGACAGATTTAGGCTTCGAGGTGTTAGACCGAGGCAATCTGCCAAAATTTGTGACTCAAACCGATGTTTATTTACTCCATAGGCTAAGAGAGCTAGCCCAAGCTTTAGATACAGGGGCGAGAGATGCTCTGCAAGAGAGGCTTTCAATAGGATTAGGAGACACTTGCGCTGGTGAGTTTCTTTACCATTTAATTGCAACTCAACGCTGTTTTTGGCTCCATTGCGATCAAGTTCCTCTTAAAATCGAGCAACATAATCTGGATGATTTTGTCGACCCCAAGGCCTTAATTAAAATAGATTCAGGGCAATTCCTGGACCTTGCCAGTATGAGCCTAGTATTGACCGATCTAGGGCCTTTTTGGGGTGAATTAAGCGACAAGCCTCTGGCCGAATATTTACGGCAATTAGCGGATGATGACAGGGAATGGGCACCTAAGCTTAAGATACATCGTGCAAGGGTCGACTTCCCTTGGGATGAACAAAATCATCTGGATATAGAAGTCGCGAGCTTTTCCCTTTGCAGCGAAAATTTGGAATGCAGTTTAGCCGACATTTTTGCTCTCGCCAGTGAGTCTCCCCATCTATTAAAACTCGCCTCTGAACTGAGTATTCAGTTGTCAGATTTTCAACTTCTTTCATCTGGATTTGAACCTATAGTCTGGCATCAGTTTTTACTTGGGGATCGTGAATTACCTCAGATATTGAGTCAACAAATGGTTGCAATACGACGCCTGATGTTGGCAGGCTGGTCCATAGATTTTCAATTAATCAATCGTTATTCCTTAGTACAAGCTCATACATGGTATGGAGAGCTTAGTCATCAAGCCCCAGATAAACAATGGTTTGACCTTGAGCTAGGAGTCGAAGTTGATGGCAAGAAGATTAATTTACTGCCTTATCTGGTCAAAGCCATAAGACAGGGATTGTTGCAAAACCTCAGTGATACAGAAACGGTACTCATGGAGCTCGACTCTGGACAGCGCTTGTCGCTGCCTGCCGATAGGATAAAGCAGATCTTATCTGTACTCGTTGAGCTTTACGAAACAAAGCCGCTGTCGGTGGATGACACCTTAACCATGTCCATGAATCAGTTGACCCGAATTGCTGAACTGGCTGACCGAGATAAAATCAACAAGAAAGAGTGGCAATGGCTCGGAAGTCAATGGTTACAAAATAAAGCTCAGCAGCTGTACTCTTATTTGGAAGTCGATGGAAATGATAAAGGCGCTGTGAGTAAAAACTCTCATGGTAAAAGACCCGGTTTCACGGTTCTACCCCCAGTCGGACTCAATGCTGAGCTCAGAGAATATCAGCAGTTGGGATTAAATTGGCTGCAATTTTTAAAGAAAAATGAATTTTCAGGCATGCTCGCCGATGACATGGGTCTGGGGAAAACCATTCAGACTCTGAGTAGTATATTACTCGATAAAGAGGCCGGAAACTTGTCCAGCCCCTGTTTAGTGGTCGCACCAACGAGTCTGTTAGCCAACTGGCTTCACGAAGCCGAGACCTTTGCCCCCGAGCTTAGGCTGCTGCTCTGGTCCGGACCAAAACGTCATCGTTTACAAGATAAGATTAAGGACTGTGATCTCCTGATCACTAGCTATGGCACCTTGCAACAAGATGTTGAGTTGTGGGCCAAGCAACATTTTCATCTGGTGATCTTAGATGAAGCCCAGACCATCAAGAATGTGCGTAGCCGAATAAATCGCGTGGTGGGCAGCTTGTCATCGACACATAGGCTCTGCTTGACCGGTACACCTTTAGAAAATCACCTGGGTGAATTATGGTCATTGTTTAATTTCTTGATGCCGGGTTTCCTCGGTACTTATGCTCAGTTTCAGCGGCACTATCAAGTACCCATTGAAAAAGAGCAAGATGATGAGCGTCGTTGTGCATTAGTGCAAAGGATCGCTCCGTTTATGTTACGTCGGCTTAAATCTGAAGTTGCCAAAGAGCTGCCCGACAAGACGGTTATTAATGAGTTTATTAGCCTCACTGAAACTCAGAGAGATCTCTATGAAACTATCCGTTTAACCATGTCTGAAGAGGTCAGGAAAGCGGTTTCAGTCTCAGGAGTAAAGCGTAACCGATTAGCCATCAGTAATGCCTTACTCAAACTCAGGCAGGTCTGCTGCCATCCCAAATTACTCAAACTCGATCACTTACAGCAATCTAGCCAAGACAATGTCTATCTTGATACTGGCTGGGATACATCAAATATTGATGTATCCCATAAGCTGGGCTCGGTTAATGGGCTACAACTAGCCGAAGATGTCAGCAAGCTAGATACTCGCTCCGGAAAACTAAATTGGCTTGCCGATAAGCTGCCTGGCATGCTCGAAGAGGGCAGGCGGGTGTTAATATTTTCCTCCTTCACCAGCATGCTGACCTTGATAGGTGAACTTTTGGAAAACCTAGGCATTAGTTTTGTTGAGCTAACAGGTAAGAGTCGAGACCGTGGGGCATTGGTTAAGCGTTTTCAGCAGCGAGAAGTACCGGTATTTTTAATCAGCTTGAAGGCGGGAGGCGCGGGTTTGAATTTAACCGCTGCAGACGTGGTTATTCATACCGATCCTTGGTGGAATCCTGCTGCCGAGCAGCAGGCCAGTGATAGGGCTCATAGAATTGGTCAGGACAAGTCGGTGTTTGTCTATAAACTCATCTGTAAGGAAACCGTTGAAGAGAGGATACAGCTGCTGCAGGAATCTAAAAATAACTTAGCTCAGAGTATTTATCAGCAAGAGAGTCTGGCTGTTTCTGATATGACAGGGGATGACTGGCTCGAGTTACTTAAGCCTATAAACTTAGATGACTAGCTGTCGATTAATCGTCCTGTCTCTTGTTGGGTACAGGGCTAAATAAACTGATTCAAGAGCAGGCCTTTGCGCTCTTCTTCATCCTTTTTCAAAATCACGGCAATTTTGAGTTGCAGCTCGGTCTTGAGTAAATCAGCCGAGCTTTGGGCATAATCGGTATCTTGAATTCGCGAGCGTGCCGCGCTGTTATTGATACTGCTAATTTGGTAGCTATCGATGCGACTATCTAGGCCATTGTACTGAGCGCCATCTGTGCCAGCACTGTCATCGATACTCGCACTTGCAGCATCGATGGCTGTCAGTGCAGCATTGGGATCGCTGCTATCGAGTCCTGACACAAAATTATCCTGTCCCAGCACTTCTGCCGCGATGACATTGATCTCATCAGTTAGCTGATTTAGCTCGGCTTGTATAGCCTGTTTATCATAAATTGGGTTTCCCGCCAGTATGGTGAGCTCCCTGGCTCTGACAAGGTTGTCGGTAATAGAGGCGTATTGACTGGCTTTAATATTGAGCATACCTTGCTCATCTCGTGCATTTCTGGCGCGTATCTCTGCCTCATTGATACTGGATGTGAGTCTATTGGCGATCTGTAGGCCTGCAGGGTCGTCTGCTGCCTTATTTATCTTACGTCCGCTACTGAGCTTCTCTATCAGTTCTTGGCGCTTCTCTTGCAGTTTCTCGAAGTTACTTAAATGCGAGGACTGTGCGCTTGGTAGTTTCATCTCTAGCCCCATATTTGTGTCATTAGCACTCTAGGCTAATTATCTAACTAGGCAGGTCAAAAAACAAACGTTTAAGCCGAGTGTTTAGAGCAAATCGAAGTAATAAAACCCAGCTTATACCTACAACTTATAAAGAGGCGTTATACGGATTGTTAAAGCGGTCGTGACTCTCCCTGCAGGGTGACAACTAGCTTACGCTCACCCGCTGAATCTCTTGGCTCACACAGATAGATCCCTTGCCATATACCCAGGTTAAAATGGCCATTAGTGATAGGAAGCGTCAATGATACGCCCAATAGACTGGATTTAAGGTGAGCCGGCATGTCATCCGGGCCTTCATAGGTATGGGTATAATAAGGTTCATTTTCAGGCGCGAGACGATTGAAATAGCGTTCGAAGTCGACCCGTACACTGGGATCGGCATTTTCATTAATGGTTAACGCGGCGGAGGTATGTTGCAGATGGATATGGGCTAAGCCTATGCTGAATTTTTTAATCTCAGGGATCTGCTCATAGATTTCGTCTGTGATCAGATGAAATCCCCGAGGTTTAGCAGGTAAATTAAATTCTTTTTGATACCAGATGACTTTCTCTCCTCACTCTTTATTCTTTAAATTAGACTGACAGGAATATATATTTAAGTTAACTCATTTTCAGTTTCGTGAGTAACCGCTAGTCTGCCAGCAGACTAGATACTGCTGGGATGAACTCCTACCTATTCTACCAGGGCTTGGGAGCATGGCTCAGTTACCACAAGGCTAAGTATAATTGGAACACTGCTGGATACCTAGGGCATAAGTATCCTCAATTGACGGGAAAGAGTCGAACCTAGGGCTGTGTTTAAGCGATTGAAGCCGCGAGAAAGCCGATACTTCTGATGGGGTTGGATTTTTCGATAAACTCAGGAGTATTAATACACCTGCTGCAGGTATAAAACATAGGTCAGCCTGGAATATTTATGAGTAATAGATGCTTGGAGAGTGTGGGATGATGAGCCGAGGGGCTTAATTCTGGATGACCAAGTCTATAATATAGCCCTGAATAATAAATAGCCCTGTTAAGCAACAGGGCTAAATTAGTTGATTATCTAATTGGATTTCTAACCAAAATGTCTAAGCAAGGGATTGGTTCTTACTCGGTTTAAAGAAAGAGGTTATTGCTAAGATAAAACCTAATGCGCCAATGGCATTGACCGCTATTCCAGCAAATCGCCAAAATTCTGAAGGCCATAGACTGTGATCTTTAGTTAACCCACCGTAAATGGTCATAGCGGCGAGTAAAAAAGCTAAAAGAGAGATTGAAAAATAAAGGGGTTTCCACGCTTTGTTTAAACTGAAAACTAACAAACTTCCCGCAATTAACACCACCACGATTGCCATCATTGAGGCGGTAGGACCGATAGATTGTTCGCCGTTATGAAGCTGCCAGAGCCCGATAGCATTCCACAAAATACATAAAAATAGATGAGTGAGTTGCACTTTTAAGGCTAAAGCGTAGTTTGTTTTTAACATGCTAAATTTCCCTGATTACGAGAAACCAAATCTGGTGCGGCTTCTCAATTGTGATAAGCGGGGATCTTGCTCCTAGTAGAGCAATAATACAAATAAAAAACACCCATGTGTCGCCTTGGTATTGATACTGCTAATTTGGTGTTATTGATGTGATTATCAGGGAAATATACTGATCACACTAGGTGCCTGCACTGTTGCCCATGTGAGCATTTATTTCTTATCTAGACACACTAGTATCCTGAGGTTCTTGCTAGTGAAAATTAGGTTCGCTGAAGATTGTAAACTCAAGCTGCTACCTAAATGAGATTGCTATTACTTGAGTCTTATTTGGTGTCATTGATGTGACTATCAGGGCGTTGTATTGAACACCCAAGGTGCTAGTACTCTTGCCCATGTGAGCATTTATCTCTTTATTTATACTTATACAGAATTTTCCATAATCCTATCTAGACACACTAGTATCCTGAGTTTTTTCTAGACCTGATTAGGTATGTTGAAGATTGTAAATTCAAGCAGACATCGAAAATTAAGCACAAAGGGACTGTGAATTCTTACTGCCATTAGGACGGGATCAGTGTCGTCATGTTAAATAATTGCTAAGTTAAATGAGTTTGCTGTCACTTGCGTCTTAGTTTGTGTATAAATGAAGTACAGCCTCCAGATATCAGGTCGACCGTTAATGTTTAATCTATCGTTTTGCCACATCAACTTGAGTCGTGTCTGCTATCAGTTTTTTACCATAGCGCTTTTCACCTTAGGGTTATTGACTATAGTGCTATTGACCTCGGTCCAGGGTATCGCCCAGCCGAGTTTGGATTATGAGGTGCAGACCCGAGAGGGCGAAAGCTATTCATTGTCACAATATTCTGGCCAAGTGATCTATGTGGATTTTTGGGCATCCTGGTGCGGTCCTTGTCGAAAGTCATTTCCCTGGATGAATCAGATGCATCATAAGTATGCAGCCCAGGGGCTCAAGATCATTGCTATCAACTTAGACAATGACTTATCACATGCCCGCCAGTTTCTCAGCCAGATCTCCGCCGATTTTACGATCGCCTATGATCCCAATACTCAGGTGGCAGGAGAATTTGATATCTTGGGTATGCCAACTAGCTACCTGTTCGATAGGAAAGGTCAATTGGTCGCTACACATGTGGGTTTCTTTTCGGAGCATAAGGCGGACTATGAATCCGAAATTGTCCACTATCTTAAACAAGCACAGCCTTTACAGCGTAAATACAAGTAGTGAGTCGAATGAGCACGTGTGAGGCAGCCCATAAATTAGAGGTAGAGATGATGACGTTCGAGACTGAACTGATTAAATCAGCCAGAAGCTTGTCGTTACTGGTGTGTTTATCTTTGACGGCCTGTTCGAGTTTAGGCGTAGAGCCATGGCAGCGGGATCAGTTTGCTCGTGAAGATATGGCCTTGGATAGTGAAAAGTTGGATCTAACCTTGGACGATCATATCTATTTCAGTAAAGAGGGCACCAGTGGGGGGCGCTCGCTCGCAGGGGGCGGTTGTGGTTGCAACTAAAACACCAGGAAATACTGCAAATCAGACTCTAACTGAGTCACAAGCATACACACAAAGTAGGCTAAAAACGGGTGCCGGTGACGGGGGAACTTCGATTGCCGATGCGCTGTCGATGGCAAGCTTTGCGCTACTAAGCATGACAAGCTCGGTGGCCAGTGCTACGGAGACAGCCAGCTTAGATGCTGTTGAGATAGACTCACCTAAAATAGATGCCGCTTTACTCTATTATCTGGAGCAGGACAGGGTGACGGTGGCCGAGGGAATATTTAACCTCAAATTGCCCCTAGGGGATAAGCGCATTTATGAAGCCAAGTTGGTGCTAGATACCTTAACGGGTTCCTCAGCCAATGGCGCTGTGCCTCAGGATCAACGCCAGACTTTTACCCGCCCATCCGGTAATGGCGAATACACTATAAATTCAGGTAACACTCCGTTAGATGACACCTTCAAAGACACCCGGGTGCAGCTCAGCGGTAACTGGGCCGAAATATGGTCCCTTGACTGGAGCAGTAATCATGGTGTTTATCTGTCGAGGGAATATGATTATACCTCCATGGGAATTAACTCGGCACTGGCGCGCTCGTTTAATAAGAATAATACTCAGCTGTCTTTAGGCATGGCTTATTACTATGATTTAGTCGACCCAGTGGGAGGACGGCCCCTAGCCATGAGTAATATGGTATTTCGGGATGACTTTGACTCCCACGCCGAGTTTCGTACTGAATTTGATAAGACTCGCCAGATAGCGAGTACCGATAAACAGACTGTGGATCTCAGCGTCGGCTTAACCCAGATCATCAATCGACATATGCTGGTGCAGCTCAGCTACAACCTGTCTTCTTTGCAAGGCTATATGACAGATCCCTACAAGGTACTCAGTCTGGTGGATGCGTCGGGAACCCGTGAGGCATATTTTTATGAGAGCCGACCCGATGAGCGTCTCAAGCAGAGCCTGTATCTGTTTAGCAAGCACGCCTTAGCCACTGGGGTCACAGATCTGGCTTACCGTTATAGCTATGATGATTGGGGCGTGGCCTCACATACGTTCGAGAGTCACTATCGTTACAATTTCACCTCGTCCTTTTTTGGTCAGTTGCACCTAAGATATTACCGACAAGAAGCGGCTCACTTTTATCGGGTGTTCCTGAAATCAGAGGAAGTGCTGCCTGAATTTGCATCGGCAGATTATCGTATCGGAAACATGAATACCTATACGTTTGGGATAAAAATAGGTCATACCTTAGCCGATGGCACTAAGGCCAGCTATCGTCTTGAATATTATCAACAAGATCCCTATTCAAACGGAGACCAAGCCCTAGGTCAGTTGGCTCAACATGAGTTATATCCCAGCGTTAAGGCAATTATTTTTCAGTTGGGATTGTCATTCTAATGGGGCCAGCTCATCTTCCTGCCAATGCTATATTCATCTGTGCTGATGGGATGGCAAGTCTATGATGATTAGCTTGTATATAATGAGTGACGAAATACCCCACCAAGAGGATACTCGTCTATGAGCGGAGACTTAATATTGGTGCCTACTTCCAGGGGACATCATGCAAGCTTCAATGCCATGGCCAGTCGGTGTGAAGTGCTTATTCGCTCAACGGACAGAGAGTTGGCCTATACCATGGCCTATCGGGCCCTAGAGGAAACACGGCGTATAGAGCAGAAGTACAGTCGTTTTAATCCCTCTAGTCTACTGAGCAGACTCAATGCCAATGCCGGTAATTGGCAGAATATAGACGCCGAAACTTCGGCGCTGTTGTCATTTTCCAAGCAATGCTTCGACTTAAGTGCTGGCATGTTCGATATCACTGCGGGCCCTTTATTAACACTTTGGACCTTTGGCGCAGATGCAAACTTGCCGACGTCATCTTCAATCGAGAGGGCACTTAAACATGTGGGCTTAGACAAGCTGACCATAGAAGCAACACGTTTATACCTACCCCTAAACATGAGTCTGGATTTTGGCGGCATCGCTAAGGAATATGCCAGTGACAAGGCTGCAAGTCTGTTAACGCTTCACTATCCTCATATACCCGCCTTGGTGAATTTAGGCGGTGATATAGCCTGTGCTTCGATTGTTGAGAAACCATGGCGGGTGGGAATAGAAGATCCTAGCAAGCTGGATAATGCTACTCGAACGATAAGCTTAACGGGTGGAGGGCTGGCCACCAGCGGCCATACACGACGTTATCTCGTGGATAAGGGCAAACGATACGGACATATTTTAAACCTTACAACAGGCTATCCGGTGGAACGTGCACCCTTGTCTGTGACCGTTATGGCCGCCAACTGTTTGGTGGCAGGTATGTTATCCAGTATCGCAATGTTAAAAGGGGCCAATGCTCAGGCCTTTATGGCAAGTCAGAATGTCGATTTTTATATCTGCAGTTAGCATATCTTGGTTAGTGACTTGTAATAGCTTATTGCTTTTGTTAGTTTAATTGACGACATAATATGTCGTCTGTTAGCTTATGGCGTACAAGTGACTCATACCAATCGGTATATACAGGAGCAAGGAATGCTGGAAAAAATATTTATCTACACCATTGCTGGGTTTGTGGTTATTTTAAAATGGTTAGCTATAGTGCTAGCGCCAACATTGGCATTGGGAATGGTGGGGCTGATTATCTCTGATATCCGTGATGTGATGGATATGAAACTTATCTTTATCTTGATGAGCTTAGGTGCCCTGATAGGCGCTATCTTGGCGGAAACAATCCGACGGAAATATGGGTTAATCGAATTTGATGGCAAGCTTATCGGTCACCCAGATATCGATGGGCATAATGTGTTAGCAACAAAGTCGACAAACTCTTAGGTGCTATTGTAGAGTGGAAGGCACAAGGCACAAGGCACAAGGCACAAGGCACAAGGCGAACAGCTAGACCTTAAGTTTTATACTCTATTCCTTGCGTTATTTTCGGCGTGATAAAGGGCATTTTCTGAAGCTTTGAATCTTTCATCAGTGCTGATATTTTGTTGTTTGCCTTTCATTGATACTGACAGCAACACCTATGCTGACAATGAGGTTTATGGTTTTATCGACTTCAGAATGTTAGCCATATTTTATGGCATGTTTATCTAGAATGGGTCTTTCACGCTAGCTTTAAATCACCAGTGCCTAGTTAACTATTTTATTTATTCCCTCATTGAGATAGGTTCAATATTGATTTGAGTGTCTCTTAAAAAAGAGATTAAACTCCATCCCCCTGAAGCCAGAAGAACACAAGTATCGAGTCAGTTTTAATCTGTATTTGTGGCCATCCGTCTGCTATTTTCTTGTGTCTGTTGGCATCTATTCTGAGGATCAAAACCATTATCATCACGGTAATGGGCACATAAATCCTTTAACATCTCACTCCAGGGAGCATCGCCCTGGTATTTTTCCAGGCTGTACCATCTGTTTTGACGGGTATCGACCAAGATTAGGTCTTCATAATCAGGTAGCATGGCTAACTGCCAGTGCTGAAAATATACCGAACGTTGCTTCTTAGCAATCATCTCTTGATAAATGGAGGGAACCAACACTGCTCGCCCATTATCTCTGATCTCATACTTAGACATGGTTTCAGAGAGTACCTTAGCCTCATCGATAAAGCTGGCATTGAGCGATTTGACCGGGATGGAGGATTCAACAAACACACTTAGTGGGATAACCTGGCTCATATCTTTGGGTAAAATATGGCCATCGAATGCTTTATCCTTCGTCTCTAATGATAGATCCAGCTCTTCAAATAGGCTTGGTGCTATGTCAGTTAAAGAGTAAATTCCTTGAATCTTCTTGGCTGTTTGTTTCTCTTCCTGTGGGCCAAATCGTCGATAAGCCATCAAGACATTTACTTGTTCCTGACTCAGTACATTGGTGCCGTGACCCCAAGCATTAACATTGAGTTTAGCCTCATCCTTAGCTTGGTCCCCTTGTAAGGTGTCTTTTTCTAACATGAAACCTTCACCGTGATCTGAGATCAGGTATACCAAGGCGTTATCTAAGAAACCTCTGTCTTCTAGTGTGTCCATAAATTGCTGAAACTGAGCATCAACTTTTGGAAGCATGGTTTGATACATGAAGTGATTATAATTGCCCTTCCAGGTGGCATCGTTCACATCGATAAAGTTTTTAGAAGTGAAGGGCCAATGTAACTGACAAAAGTGAACGGCTAAGAAATTGGGGCGCTTCGTTGAGAGGGAATCCGTGATTTTACGGTTAAATAATAAGGGGTCATAGGCTTTTCCATAGGCCCGATTCATATATAGATAAGGAAAAAGTGATTCGGAAACACTAAGCTTTAGAAACAGGTTGATCAAAGGGATGTCACCTATATTGGCTATGATGGCATCGGCGGCGCCGATCTTCGGACCTATTACCTTATCGAATCCATACTCCATATCTATTTGATTGAAACGTCTTTCGTCTATTCCATAGGTGGTTTGATAGCCTAGAGCTTTGAGCTCTCTGATAAGTGGTAACGGTTTTTTGATCAGCTCAGGTGGAGCCAGGTTAAACCTTGCCCCATGAGTAACTGGGTACTGGCCGGTGAGTATACTCATCCAGGCAACATAGGTCCGACCTAGAGGTGTATAGGTCTTATCATAGAGATGGGCTTGTTGAATAAATTGATTTATACCTGGGGTAAAATGCTTGTCGGGATCGCGAAAGTTAAGATGATCAGGTCGCAGGGCATCTATACCGATAATGAAAACATTGGGGCTGGTTTTATCTGTTGGCGCATAATGTTCGGAGCTGCCGCTGGTGGAGATGCCAACCATGAATAGGCCTATAGCGAGAAGAGAGTAGCTAAGGCGTTTTCCTATCAGGGTGACGAGTCCCCATATAAAAAAACTACACAGGACTAATATCAAGGGAATCAAAATCCATGGATTTACTAAGAGGGTATCTCTGAAAAACCCGAGTAATGATGTTGGATACCAGTAAGCATTGATGCCTAATACCAAGGTAATATGGCTCAAGATGATAATTAACCATATCTGAGTTCTGATCCCAGCGTCTCTGAATATAGTGAACCAAGGCCTACAGGAGACTGTAATAATGATCGACCAGAGCACATGTAAAACTAACACCAAGAAGACAAATTGTAATAAATCTAGAATGAGCCATAGACTGTGTAGATTATCATCACCCAGATGAGTCATGGCTTGGGCAATAGAAAATGATGAGTAGTACTGCAGCAGCTGCTTAAAATTATATAGAGCGACCAAAGATAACAGCATCATGGCGTTAGTGCGCCAAAATGTTCGTACCATGGATAGGTCATCGGATATATTTTTGTGTTGCTGGGTCATATTTTTCCCTATTAGTCAGCACTTATTCCTTCATCTGTAACTAGTCTATTGAGTGTCCAGTGTCTCATCTTCCTTCACTGGTTAAGTTTATTTTTTTTAGACGGAGTGACGGTATATTTATCATTTTCTTCGATGACACTGTTTAATTCTGTGGCGGCGGGCCAATCTCCCAGTATCAGATATCGCTCAGCAAGACTCGAGCCAGATGGGCTATCGGTTTTTATCGACATTCTAGATTGATAGACCTGCCAAGCTGGCACAATATTGACTGCCAGTAACAGAATAATGATGCAGCTAAGCCCTATTTTTATTGTGACTGTTGAGAAACTCTTCACCGCTATAATAATCCCTTGTTAGCGTTTATATGAGTCTTAGTCAGCATAACTAAGGCTTCTTGTTTAAAAGTATAGTTGGCTTTTTTCTTACCAGACTATTCTTAACTGTCTAATAGAGCGGTGAGTTCACTGGATTATGAGGCCATATAATTTGTTTCTATCTGGATTTTGAACTAAAAGTTAAGGTAGCGGCTCAATTATGCTTAAACCTATGATTGGCTGGGCTTGTGCCTAGCAGACGTAGCATATCTATGTCTATGCATCAGCTGTGATCATTCTTTTTTACGCATTTAACTCTATTTGCCTGGGGAGTACCTATGAGGTCATGGCTGTTATTATTGGTCTCAATTGTGTTTTACCTAGGGCTTGTCACCGATATAGAAGCAAACAATAAATCACCTGATATGCAGAAGTCTGCTTGGCTCTATGAAGGCGTCGAGGGAGATTTAATCTGGTTTGATGATAAAGGGATAACCCTTAGTGGAATGGCATTATTAGGGCTCTTCGATGATCTTGGTATAGATACAAGCGCTGCTCATGAACAGCAAATAAACGAGATTAAGATAACTGATAGCTTGTATTCACATGCCTTACTCGATCTCTTAGCACATATAAGAAGTGTGAAGGGGGGAGGCGAGGCCGATGATGAAGTACGGTTACTGGAAGCGATTAATAATGATGAATTAGCGGAGTTTATAGCTAGTATTTTACCCTCCTATGATGAAGTCTCAAAAATTCGACGCATGATCCGAGTGTACAAATCTCAGTTAGATGTTAATTGGCCGACAATCACTCAGGTTAACTTCAAACTCGGTCAGAGCTCTAAGCAAGTTCAACGTCTGCGTTGGATGCTAACGGCCTTAGGTGATCTAGAAAATAGCGAGCTGACACGCTATCGGGAATCAATCTATGACCCTATGGTTATCCATGGAATTAAAGCCTTTCAACGCCGGCATGGCATAAGGGTTAGCGGCGAATTAGATGAGTCTACAGCTCTGGTATTGAATATATCTCCTCAGCGAAGAGTCATTCAGATGCAACAAAATTTGTGGCGATGGCTTATGATGCCACCGAGTCCTCCTAAAAAATATATTAAGATCAATATCCCTGATTACTCTCTACAATTATTTGTCCTAGGTGAACTCGATTTATCAATGAAAGTAATAGTTGGTAAACCCAGCTCGCCCACTCCAGTCATGATGACTCGAGTAACGAGAATGACGATAAATCCATATTGGACTCCACCTTCGAGTATTATTCGCTCAGAATTACTTCCCCTAAATAGCACAGAGCCTGGTTACTTGAACCATAAAGGATTTGAATTACATGCAGTGGGTAAAAATGAGATCTCTGTGGTTAAACTGACCAATATGGAGCCCAAGCAACTCAAAGGCCTGCTTACAGAATATCGCTTGGTACAAGCTCCAGGAAAAGATAATGCCTTAGGGCAGGTGAGGTTTACCATACCAAACACTCAATCTATTTACCTTCATGATACCCCTGCTAAGAATTTATTTGATGGAGAACATCTGGCTCTGAGTCATGGTTGCATCCGCCTGGAAAAAGCACTAGCACTCTCTGAATATTTAATCTCGATACATGAAGACTCTAAAGAGATACAAGTGGCGCTGAGTGGGTCTAAGACCCGATATGTCTCTCTGCCTGATCCCATGCCTATATTCATTACCTATCAGACAGCCTGGGTGGATAACCGCGGTAAGTTACAATTGAGACCCGATATTTATCACTTAGATAGAGAGAGATAAGGAGATGGCTGAGCGTATTCCTGAAACACCTGACTTTATGAAGCTTATTCGTCAGGAAAAAAATGCCAGGATGAAATTAAAGCTTTTGGCTTTACTCCATTTTCATGAAGGTAAATCAAGGTATCAGATAGCTGATTATCTCAAGGTGAGCCGCACCAGCGTCAATAAATGGGTGACGAGTTATTTGACACATGGATTAGGTGGCCTCAAAGAGAAGAAACACAGTGGTAGACCGGCAGCCTTGACGGCGGCTCAAATGCAACAATTATCACGCTACATCAAGTTTAAAACCACGACCAAGAAAAATGAACATCTCCATGGCAGTGACATTCAAGCTTATATTATTGAACACTTTGGCGTGACCTATGAAATCTCTAATATTTATAGAATCTTAGAGAAATTAGGTTATGCCTGGGTGACACATTCATCACATCACATTTTTTTCGATGGCATCTAATATTATTTAATATCAGTATATTAAATAAGGCTGGATACAAGATAAAGCTTAAGTCTTTGAATATTCTATATTTGAATATTTCTCTATCCGATTGTGTCATTATAATATTCAGTGATGTTTGCCAATTATTTGCTGCATAGGGTTTAAATCCCAACAGATTAAAGGTCTTGACGTCTTTTTTTCTTGCTATTAGTAGGGAAAACCTAGATTCGTTGAATAATTAAGTGATCTGATTTCTCTGCCTACGACATTATTTTATCTCTGTCTATTTTAGTATCACCCTCTTTAATATTAATTATAGGTCCATGAAATGTGTGTATTTATCAATCAAATCAAAGTGAGTGTTTACAAAATTTAATCTTGGACTAACTAGCAGACTCAAAAATAACTGTAGATGTAAACTATGAAAAATATAGGAGTATTTCACTGGATCAGTTATTTATTCAGCGTGGAGTATATAAGGGTCCTTTGCTACTTTTAAGTTAGCTCTAGTGTTTATATCTCGTATCACTAGAAGTTAGTATACAGGCTGCTATTTTTAAGATTTCGTGTCTCTGAGATGGCGTGCTTATATATGAAAAAAGCTTATCAGCATGAGTATTAATTAAGATGTGCCGATATTTGGATGACTAGGAGAAACAGAGTATGAACATTAAACAGATTTTTTCAGATTTTATTGAAGATGAGAGTGGACTTACAGCTGTCGAATACGCCATCGCTGGTGGATTAGTTGTCGGTGGCATGATTGCGGCATTTAATCAGTTAGGCACCAATGCAACATCAAAAATTAGTTGTCTTGCGTCTGCTGTGAATGGTGCGAGTACCGACTGTGGTTCTTAACTGTTAGAACCCATAGGGACGTGGGTTTTCTTTTAAGGCATTACGACCTATGGTGTCGCTTATGACTGTTTCACAGCTATCGCTACAGCTGATGCTTGCCGGAGCATTTTTTATCGCTGCAATTGTGATGGATCTCTATAAAGAGAAGATCCCCAATAAACTCTGCTTATTGGCGATATTTTCTGGTTTTGCGATCAATGCCTATTATGCACAATTAGAGGGGGTGTTAATGGCATTTTTCGGCTTTGCCTTGGCTTTTATCATACTGTTTCCTACGTTTTTATTTCGCATCTTAGGTGCCGGAGACATTAAGCTAATGATGGGGATAGGTGCCTTGATGGGGCCAGATTTACTCGTCGCTAGTCTGGCTTATGGTATCGTTGCCGGCGCAGGCACCAGCTTACTCTTGATCATATGGAAGACAGGATTCTCAGGTCTAGCTAAGACCTTGAAACGATATTGGGATTGTTTCTATCTACGCAGTTATTTTAAACCCGAACCAGGAGAAGCGGCTGGGCTACGCGTACCTTATGCTCCCGCTCTTGCCCTTGGCTGGTTATGGGCTTGCTCATTAGACAGTGACATCTCTGAGTTATACTTCAACTGGCATATCTATTTAGGTTTGGGAGTCACATAGATATTAGAGTGTTTAAGTACATAAAGTCTTTCAAAACAGATTATCAATCTAGTGATAACTGCTCACCTATGAAGATTAACTGGCATCAATATTAATCGATCCGGGAGGCCGATATTATGTTGCGACTAAGTACAGATAGCCCTTCCATAAATGACAGTAAGTCCAGTAATAAACATAATGCTAATGAACTGGCTCCCCGTCCAACTTCAATTAAAGATACAGGAATTCAAGAATCAGTATTACTTGAACTCATGCTTAAGCACCTTCTGAGTGGTGGGGTACTGACTAAGGCGCAACTCGTCAATAAAATGGGGATAACTGGGGGCATTATCCAGGAGTTATTCGACAAGGCTAAGGGCTTGGCCTGGGTTGAAAATCGACAGTCATCGGCCGAGGGACACATGCGTTTTGCCCTAAGCGAAGCGGGGGATCGGTATGCCAAGCAAGCTTCTATGAAGAGTGGCTATCGTGGTTTGGTTCCTGTGCCACTGGCTCAATATTCAAAAATTTGTCGTCTGCAGTCTAGTAGAAGAAACCCTATCACCTTCGAGATGCTACAAAACGGGCTTAAGGCCTTGGTTCTGCCCAATGATCTGCTGCATAAAATAGGTCCGGCGCTCAATTCAAGCAGGCCGGTACTCATCTATGGTCCGCCGGGCACGGGGAAGAGTTATTTATGTCGAAACCTTAATGCGACCTTAGGTGACTCAGTATTAATTCCCTATGCGATTGCTATTGGGACCGAAGTTATTCAGGTGTATGACCCTCAACTTCACCACGCAGTAGATAATAATAATGAGTCGGCTCAGCTGGATCTTGTTCAGGGGCATGATCCTCGTTGGATTGAATGTAAACGTCCCTTGAGGATCACAGGTGGAGAACTCACGGCTGAGATGCTGGAAGTGCAATTTGATAGTCACAGTCGCACTTATATGGCTCCTATTCAGCTTAAGGCCAACAATGGCATCCTGTTATTGGATGATTTAGGCCGCCAGCGTATCAGTGCGAAACAACTTTTCAATCGTTGGATTATTCCCATGGAAGAGAGGCGTGATTTTCTGTCCATGCAGTCAGGTGAGCATTTTGAGATCCCTTTCGAGTTAATTCTACTATTCTCTACTAACCTTAATCCTAACGAACTGGTCGATGATGCTTTTTTGAGACGGCTCGGATATAAGATCCACTTCGATGCCCTTGATGAGCCCTTGTATCGAAAAATCTGGTTTCAGGTATGTGAAGAACAGGGACTCAGCTGCAGTGAGGAGATGTTTCAACACTTAGTAAATGATTATCATCACTTACTAGAGAAGCCCTTGATCCCTTGTTATCCACGTGATTTGTTAGGGATCATGGGAGATCAAATCAGTTTTATGGAGCTGAAACCTGTGGTGACCAAGGCCTTGATTGCTGAAGCTTGGTCTATCTATTTTGTTCAGGCTTAACGTTCAGCTTAATACGTGCAAAGGAGCTTTCGATGAACAATAAAACCATGTTATTCGTCTTGCTATCACTCGCCTTCGGTGTGGTGGCGGTTTTTTTAGCTCAAAGTTGGCTCGAGTCTAACAGTGAGACTGGCGGACCAGAGAATACATCCACTGTGATCACTATGGCAACCTTAGTTCCTTTGGGGGCGATACTGGAGCGAAAGCATCTAAAATTGACCCCTATGCCAAAATCAGTGATCCCTGAAACGGCCATTAAAACCTTCGAAGAGGCTGAGGGCATGGTGGTTAAACACAATCTTTATACCGGAGAAATTCTGCGCAGTGAGCGGATTATCAAGAAGGGAGAGGGCAGTACATTAGCGAGTCTAATTAGCCCTAATATGCGAGCTGTAACCATCAGGGTGAATGATGTCGTCGGGGTCGCAGGATTTCTATTACCGGGCAATCGTGTGGACGTGCTTAACTTATTTAAGAAAGACGGCGCGTTACACACGGATATAGTATTAGCCAATGTTAAAATTCTTGCCATAGATCAAAGATCATCCAATGATGAGAATAAGCCCAAATTGGTCAGGGCTGTGACTCTCGAGCTGAGTCTAGAGCAGGCGGAGATCTTACTGATCGCCAAGGGGCGTGGAAAGTTGCAATTGGCATTAAGAAATCCCAATGACTCGGCGGAAGTTGAACTAGCCTTAATCAATGAGACAGAAAAGAGGGAGAAGCGACCTGTGAGTAATATGGTGATGGCTCCTAAGAAAATAGTTCGTGTTTCATCAGAAAGTAAGTCAAAGGTCTATCTGCTCAAGGGGATGAAGGAGCAGGTTGTTAAGGTGAGTAATTAGGTGTAGATGGTTATCCATGTATTGATAAAGGAGTGCACTATGCCACATTCAATATCAAAATTGACTAAGGTATTAGCGTGTTGTTTAGCTTTATGTTTTGTTTTTATAAACTTTTCAGTCAAAGCTGGTGGTCCCACGGGGGCGAGCAGAGACATCATGTTGATCCCTATCTTCAAATCAAGGATCTTAAACCTTAAGCAAACCGTCCACCGGGTATCAGTGGGTAATCCCAATATTGGTGATATCAAGTTACTGCCTAACAATGAACTCTATGTCTTAGGTAAGAAACTGGGCAGCACGAATATCATGATCTGGGATGAAAATGAACGATTGGTTGATGTTATAGATATCGAAATCACTCATGATCTTAACGGACTCAAATTACGATTACATGAGTTTTTACCCGGTGAAAAACTGGGGGTACAAACATCCCAGGGTCACCTATTGATCAGCGGCCAGGCATCAAATCTACAAAAGATGAATACAGCTGTCGAGTTGGCTAAGGCCTATGCAGATGCGGCATCCGTGTCTAAAGTGAATAGCACAGTATTGAACATGATGACGGTCGGTGGGGATCATCAGGTGATGTTGGAGGTGGTGATAGCCGAAGTTCAGCGAGAGGTAGCCCGTCAATTTGATTCTAAGTTTTTTATCTTCGGTCAAGGCTCTAAATTGTCAGGGGGCACGGCGGGGGGAGGTGCAACCTTCGACCTAGATCCGGCGGCAGCAATTAGCAACAGAGGTTTTTTTGCTCGATATATTAATGATAACTTGTTGATGAACTTTGCCTTAGATGTGGCCAAACAAAATGGTTTAGCTAAGGTGTTGGCCGAGCCTAATGTGACTGCATTGAGTGGTCAATCTGCTGAGTTTCTTTCTGGTGGTGAATTTCCTATTCCAGTTCCAGGAACCAATGGATCTACGACCATTCAATATCGTGATTTTGGTGTTGGAGTCAGGTTTGTACCTACGGTGTTAGACTCTGGTCAGATAAATTTAAACCTTAACGTTATCGTGAGTGAGGTCAGTAATGCCAATTCGGTGTCATTATCTGGTGGAGGCTCGAATGCTACTCTGATTGTTCCTTCAATAGTCAAGAGAACCACATCGACTACGGTAGAGCTTGCCGATGGTCAGACTATTGCCATCAGTGGTCTCATCAACGATACCTTACGTGAAAACATAGATAAGTTACCCGGTCTCGGGGATATCCCTATCTTAGGTCAACTTTTTACCAGTAAAAGTTTCAAGAGTGGTCAGAGTGAACTCATCATCCTGGTGACACCAAGATTGGTGAGGCCTTTTAATCGGAAACATATCTCGCTGCCCACCGATGATTTTGTGTTGCCATCAGATATGGAGTTTTACCTATTAGGTAAAATGTCACATAAAAAACAGGATTCAGAGCGTAGCGAAACTCCCTATGAGGCGATTCTAGATGATGCAAGAGTCGATGACACTGGGACTCAACAGAAATACGGACACTCACTTTAGATAAGGGAGAATGGGTGTATGAATAAGTTCAATGTTAACTTAGGCTTAAAACATGTTTGCCTATTGGCCGCACTCACACAAGTGGGCTGCGCCGAACTCAACGACTTTCCTATGGACGCCAGTTATCTGAAGGTGAAACAGATCCAGATCTTAGATCCTAGTGCGCCAGAGCGTAATGAAGGCATAGTTGGTGTCTTGGAGGGTAATTATGGTGAAAGGGTTATGAAGGCCTACCGTGAGAGTAATGTTTTGCCCAAAGAGGCCAGAAACAATATTTCAGTCAAAATAACTAACTAGTAAAATTTGACTAAGTTTGCTCATGTTTGGTCAAGTTTCACTATAGCACCGCATCTTAAATTGATTTGACTGGGGTGAGTGTCCGTGAGTCTGTCTATACTTAATTAAGTAATAGGAACTCTGGAATTACGTGAGAGCCGCCTTGGTGTATCGGAGGAAGCATCCTAATGATGAACAGTACTGCACAGTGATACTTATTGGCAGCCAGTTTTGCCCAACATAAGTATCGCTCTACCTAATTTTAGTGGTTGGAGGCAAGATGTTTCCCTCACACATGAGCTCGAAGTCATTATCTTCAATTAAGCAGGGTAAACAAGGCGGGGCAATACTCGTGATGTTTACCATAGGCTTATTCTCATTGCTGGCGGTCGCCGCCCTTGCATTAGATGGCGGGCATCTTTTGTTGAATAAGGGCCGTTTGCAAAATGCGGTAGATTCTTCAGTCTTATACGCGGCTAAAATACTACAAAATGACGGTAGCCTTTTTCAGGCCAGAGAAGCGGCGACCCTCATCTTGATACAAAACTTAGGTTTTGAGGAAAACAGCGAACTCGATACCAGTATTGACCTGTCGTCACCGGATTATAACTCTACCTTGGTAACTTCAAATATCTATATCGAGTTTTCCGAATGGCCCGACCCTTTCATTCCCGTGTTCGATGAGACCAGCAAGTATGTACGTGTTCGCATCGAAAATGTCGGCTTAGATAATTTTTTTGCTCAAATATTTAATTTTAATAAGACAGTGAGAGCATCTGCCGTTGCCGGTAAGAGTACCGATATCGAATGCCTGAATAAGGTCGTGCCTATGATGGTTTGTGGCCTTAATGACGAAGCTGATTATATCAATCCTGATACGGGTCTTGTTGAGCCATTTGGATTGCCACTCGATACACTCTATGTGATGAAAACGGGGTCGAACCAAGGGACCGCCATAGGCCCGGGTAACTTCCAATTACTCAGGTTAGACGGTGCCTCAGGTGGCGCCGATATTCGCCGCGCATTAGCTGGGGAGTTCACTCCTGGATCTTGTGTCAGTCCAGGTGATGATGTCGAAACAGAGCCGGGTAATAGTGTTGGCCCTGTGGTTCAAGGGCTAAATACCCGTTTCGGTATGTGGCAAGGCGGTGGGCTGAGTTCTGACACCCACAAAAGAGACAGGAATATTTGTCAGGGGGACAGAATCGAGGTGGATAACGATGGCGTCATTATTCCTTTTACTGGAGGGGAGGCCGAGTACAGTCATCAGGACTACTTAGATGACGATGAAGATCTTCACTGCGATATAGGTGACATCTCAACTGATGCGACAACTTCTATAGGTGGTCGCCGTGAGCTGCCAGTAGTCGTAGGTCTTTGTGATGGGATGACCAATGGTGCCAATACCATTACTTCATTGGGGACCGGCTGTTTCTTCCTGACCCAGCAAATCAGTCAGAAAGGTAATGAGGCTCATGTGGTCGGAGAGTTTGTCCGTGTATGCTCCAGTGCAGGAAGTGCGTCACTGGATCCTAGCTTTGTGAGTAATACCTCTACCATAGTGCTATACCGGGATCCGGACAGCCCGGATTCATAAGGAGGAATTATGGGTCATAGACAACAAGCTGGTGTCGCGGTCATCGAGTTTACGATTTTGTTACCCTTCTTGTTATTGCTGGTTTTTGCCACTGCCGAGCTGGGTAGAGCCCTGTACCAATATAGTCATCTCACGCGCATGGTGAGAGATGCGGGACGATACCTGTCTACCACGGCTATTGTTGATACCACAGAAATCCTGCCGAACCCGTTTAATGATGCCAACTGTGGTAACTGTATCTCTAACACTAAAGATCTGCTGGTGTACGGTAAGTTGGGGGGCAGTATTCCCCTGTTATATGGACTCGATACTAGTGATGTCACCATCACAGGCGATTCGGTTACCGACAGGGTCATTATCACTGTGGATTATGATTGGATGCCTCTGCTTGGTGAGCAGATATCTGGTTTCGGCTTAGGAAATGACAGCAATCTGAGTTTTAATTTTCATGTGAGTTATGCGATGAGAGCAGGACTGTGAGATATCAACGTGGAGTGTATGCGGTTGAATTTGCCATAGTTGGTAGCATCTTTCTTTTGCTTTTGTTTGCCATTATCGAAGTGGGTCGGTTGATGTACACCTACAATGTGCTCCATGAGGCCTCGAGGAGAGCGGCCAGAATAGCCGTGGTGTGTCAGATAGATGATGCTGATGTTAAAACTATGGCGCTCTTTAATGGCGCAAATCTGATCCCTAACCTGACGACGGCCAACTTGAGCATCAGTTATATCGATGAGTTAGGGAATGATGCAACGGGTATCAATATCGTCTTGGTGAGGGCTGATATTGCCAACTACCAACATCAGTTCCTTGTACCTGGGTTATCCAGAGTCATAAATTCGCCAACATTCTCTACATATCTGCCAAGAGAGAGCTTAGGTGTTTATCATGTTGAGGAGGACGATCCCGGTAGCGGTTTTATCGATTGCAATTAAATCGTCTTCGAAACCAAATCCTTACTATAGTAAATGTAAGCAATTTTTATCAGGGAAAGACAAGTCAATGGATAATCCGCTGGAGTTACTAGTGTCTAATGATAAAGAAAGAGAGACTAGCAAAAACACCAATGTAGACTCCCATCCGGCGGCGAAAACCTCAGTTAATAAGATATTGCCTTATCCGGTGCACGCACTCTTGATTAATAGCTGTCATGAGAGCATCTCTGAGATAGAACTGATCCTAGATGCTTGCCTAAACCTCTCTTGGGAGGGGATAGAAACACTCAACCCATTTGCCGGAACTTCGGCTAATGCTAGGCCTTATAACCTCGTTTTACTTATATTGCCCAATGATAAAGTGAGTGCGGTTCAGGCACTTCAATCTGCGGCGGCCTATGATGTTGATATCATCATTCTTGGTCAGGATACCCCTCAAGGCGTTTTAAGGTTAGCTTTTCAACAGGGGGTCAGTGATTTCGTGTCCTTACAGGACCCAGCAGTTGAACTTTTACAGTCATTGGAAAAAATCGCATTTAAATTAGCTGATGAGGCCGACTTGGCTCCAGTTCTGGCTGTGGTTAATGCTAAGGGTGGCTCTGGTGCCAGCTTTATTGCGGCCAGTATCGCCATGATCGCATCGATAAGAGATGAAGGAGAAGTCTCTTTACTCGATACTGATCTGCTGCAAGGGACCTTAGCCCATATGCTGGGGTTGGAGCCTCACTATTTTATTACCGAAGCGATAGTGGAGCTGGAGACTCTAGATGAAATGGCGCTAAAAGGCGCTATGACGAATCTGGGTCATTTGCATCTACTGGCTGCCGAGCCATTTGCTGTGCTTAATGCCACCGAACCTATTGAGCTGCGTAATACCAATGAGCTGTTACTTAAATGTCGACAGTATTACCAACAGGTCATTATTGATCTCTCCCGTGGCCCCGAAATCTGGAATGCCGATATGTTAACCAATGCCAATATTTTACTGGTAGTACAGCAAAATGTGATGAGTATCCGTGAAGCTAAGGCCGTGGTTAATCAGCTGGTTGGCTTTATGGGGATAGATATTGACCGTATTCATTTGTTGGTTAATCGGTATCAAAAGACCAGCTCAGGGATAAATTTGAAAGACATCATGGTGACGACAGGCATCAAGTCTCAATTCGTGGTGGCCAATGATTTTTCCCTTGCAAGTCAGTGTATTGATATGGGCGCACCGATCACAGATGTCGCTAAGCGTGAACAGATGCTTAAAGACCTTTCTCAAGTGACTGAATATTTCTTTCCCGGCTCAAAGGCAGCAGTTAATCCAGCTAAGGGATTTTGGAATCGAATATTAGGGAATTGGTTATGAGCAATATGCCGAATCAACAGCAAGTAGAATTTAAGCAACTCACGTCGGAAGAGCTGAGTTTAAAGGAGCAACTCTATAACAAACTCTTGAGTGTCATGGATCTCTCCCTGATTGAAACTATTTCGAAAGAACAGGCTCAACAACAGATTAATGAGATTTGTGACAAGTTGATCACAGACTTACATTTACCTATCAATCTGTCGGCTCGGCAACGCCTGATTAAACTGATAATAGATGAAGTCTTAGGCTTGGGGCCGTTAGAGATCTTATTGGCGGATCCCAGCATCTCAGATATTTTGGTTAACTCCTATAATCGTGTGTATATAGAGCGCAGAGGTAAGTTGGAGCGTGTGCCGATTGAATTTCACAACAACGCCCATCTACTCAATATTATCGACCGGATAGTCTCCAGTGTGGGTAGAAGAATCGATGAATCTTCCCCTATGGTCGATGCTCGTTTGGCGGATGGTTCTCGGGTTAATGCGATAATTCCACCACTTGCCTTAGACGGCCCCGCGTTATCCATTCGCCGGTTTGCCGTGGATAAAATGTGCGCCGAGGACCTGATCAAGATTGGCTCCATGACCAGTCAAATGAACGAGCTACTCAGCGCAGCTGTAGCCGGGAAACTGAACATCTTGGTTTCCGGAGGTACGGGTAGCGGTAAGACCACATTACTCAACCTGCTCTCGGGCTATATACCCGTCGATGAAAGAATAGTGACCATAGAAGATTCTGCGGAATTACAACTACGCCAACCTCATACGGTTCGACTTGAAACTAGGCCTGCGAATATCGAAGGGAAAGGTGAAATAAGTCAAAGGGATCTGGTTAAGAATTGCTTGAGGATGCGACCAGATAGAATCGTCATCGGTGAAGTTAGGGGAGGAGAGGCCCTAGACATGTTGACTGCGATGAATACAGGTCATGAAGGTTCACTCACCACACTCCATGCCAATAGCGCCAGAGATGCCTTGGGGCGGCTAGAATATATGGTGTGTATGGCAGGTTTCGATATGCCAGTGGCTAATATCAGGACCCAGATAGCGTCGGCTATCGATTTAGTGGTGCAGCTGGAACGATTAGAGGATGGAGGACGGCGAGTGACTAGTATCCAAGAGATAAATGGCATGGAGGGCGAGATCATCACTATGTCTGAGTTATTTCATTTCCAGCGTGAAGGCAGAGAGGAAAATGGTGACATTATCGGCAAGTTTTCAGCTACCGGTGTGATACCTGGTTTTCATAACAAGTTAAAACAGCACGGTATCGATCTTTCACTGGATCTATTTGACTGCGGCGATCCTTTTGCCGATTTTTAGGGGATAGTATGTTTTCAAATGAAGTGATCTTTCTTGGGCTAATATTTCTGGCGGTGATCTTGCTCTCTCAGGCACTTTTTTTACCTGTATATAGCCCACAGAGAGCCAATACAGCATTGATCCGTAAACGCTTGAAGAAACTTTCGGCTAATGCAGGGGATACGAGTATAGAAGTGTCGCTATTGCATAAGAGCAAATTGGAAAAATTAAGCAATTTCGGTAGAAAATTAGAACGTATTGAGTTTATTGAGAATCTAAGTTATCGATTAGAGTTGGCCGATTATAAGATGATGGGACACCATTTTCTTATCTTAGGTGTGCTCACATCTATCATTACGGCGATGATAACTTGGTTTTATATTAGTGATCCTTTTATGACCATTATTGTTTTTGTCATCACGGCTTTTCTGTTCAATATGAAGCTAAATCGTGACACCAATAAGAGAATGGATACCATAGAGGCCGATTTCCCCGATGGTTTGGATGTGATCCGCAGGGCCCTGCAGGCGGGATATTCCTTCACCGATGCAATAAAATTGGCTACCGAAGAGCTGGAGGGGCCATTGGCGAAAGAGTTCAAGCTGATGTTTGTTAATATCAACTACACCAAAGATATTAAGCGTGCCTTGTTGGGGTTTATTCAGCGGGTTCCCAGTGTTTCTGCATTGGCTTTCGCCAGTGCGGTCATGGTGCAGAGAGAAACCGGAGGCAATCTGGCGGAGAATATTGAGAATTTAACTAGGGTCATAAGGCAGAGGTTTAAATTTAGACGTCGAGTTAAGACCTTATCCGCAGAAGGGCGCCTGTCTGCCTGGATATTAATCTTATTGCCCTTCGTACTTTTTGCGGTGATTTATCTTCAGACACCTTCATATGTTGGTGAGTTAACCGGCACCGAAGCGGGACACAAATTACTTATGTGGGGGGCCGTCGGAATGACAATCGGTGGCTGGTGGATCAGTAGAATCATTAAGATAGACGTCTAATTATGGATTATCTCATAGCTTTATTGGGTAGCCTGCTTGATGACCCTAGCCATGTTAAGTGGGCCGTCTATGCAATGGCAGCGGTGGCAGGTATAACCTTGGCCATTTCACTCTCTTTTCTCATCACAGGAATATACTCACCACTTAGAAAACGATTGAAAAGCATCAATAAAACTGATGCAGAACATCATATTTCTCATACTGATGTCAATACCACCATAGAGCATGGCATTGGTCGTGCAGCAAGAAAGACACCACTAAACTTGTCAAATGATGAAACCCGTCGGCTATTGATACATGCGGGTTTACATTCTGAGAATGCATTGGCAGTCTTTAGTTCTGTCAGGTTGATCTTACTGCTTATCTCGGCAAGTTTATCTGTACTTATCTTGAGTATGTTTCCTGAAATATCGGGCATGATGAGTGTGTATGTGGTGGCACTCTTAGTGGGTGGGGCCTATTTGCTACCTTCTATGGTATTACAGAACTTGGCATCCAGACGCATGAAGGAGCTCAGGGCCGGTTTTCCCGACGCCTTAGACTTGTTAGTCGTTTGCTGTGAAGCTGGGCTTGGTCTGTTAGCTGCGCTTCAACGGGTGGCGAATGAACTGGCGATCAGTCATGTTAGCCTAGCCAGTGAATTAGATCTGGTTTGCAGTAAGGTTAGGGCTGGATTGACCATTAAGGTGGCTCTACAGGAGTTCACCGACAGAACTGGGTTAGATGACATAAAGGGTCTCAACTCGGCAATCTCACAGAGTATTCGTTTAGGCACGGGTATAGCAGCAACCTTAAGAGTATTTTCCGATGAATATCGTGATAAGCGCCTGCAAGAAGCAGAAGAGCAAGCGGCAAAGCTTGCGGTGAAGATGATATTCCCCATGATGCTGGGTATTTGGCCCTCATTTTTCATCGTTGCGGTAGGACCAGCTGTACTTAAGGTGATGAAAGTATGGGGACAAGCTTTCTAGTCTAATTTTATTCGTTAAATTCTATTCGTTAAATTTTATAAGTATAAGGAGCGGCTATGGCTGGTTCATTTAGGTATAGTTTGATGGTGGGTAATGCCCCATATTCTGTGTTGGTGCTCGTTTTTATGCTATTGCTGCCAGCATGTATGACATCTAAATCCCCGGAAGAGATACTGGCATTAGAGGCCAGCGTTCCCCAGCGCCAAGATCTTTATGACGCCAAGGCTATGATCACTGTGGCGACAGCCAATCCTCCCAAGGATGAAGCCGATGCTTTGGCGCGGGCTAGCCGTGAAGAATCCCTAGGGAATTTAGACTCTGCTTTGTATCTCTATGTTCAAGCACTGGATTTCAAATCAGACAACGCCGATACCTTATATCAAATTGCTAGAATTCATAGTATTAAAGGCAATATTCAACTGGCATACCTGACATACAATGAAGCATTAATGTTAGATGCCGATATGATGATGTCCCACGCGGGTCTGGGTCTGATCAATATGGATAAGCGTCAGCACAGACAAGCCAGAATACACCTGGAAAAAGCAGTGAGTTTGGATCAGGCTAGGTTGAAACCGCTTATTCAAAGCACAGGTGTTGACAGTTTTTATGCTCTGGACGAGGTTTCACCGGTTAGAATCTATAATGCTTTGGCCATTCTAGATGATCTGGATAATGAGCATGATAGCGCCAGACTCTTGTATAAACTGGCTTTACAGAAGGAGCCACATTCGGCATTAATCATTACGAACTTAGGTTATTCCCATTACCTTACTGGTAATTATACGTCGGCGGAGAATTATCTAAGACAAGCAATCAGAGAAGATCCTAATTTCGATCGAGGTTGGACAAATCTAGGTTTAGTCTATGTTAGGAAAGGTTTATACACTAGGGCATTGGCGACTTTTGAACATACTATGGAGCCAGCCGACGCATTGAATGATTTAGGTTATTTCTTGATGTTAGAGGGGCAATATAAACAAGCTATAGTGCTATTTAAAAGGGCAATAGATAATTCGCCCAGCTATTTTGAACAAGCACAGAAAAACCTGAAACGTGCTTCTATGGAGCTAAACAGTAGACATTAATATATCAAATAGAATCGATATAAAAAAACGCCCTGATGGGCGTTTTTTTTATTCGTAAGCCAAACTTAGAAGCTTGCCGACTTAGGTGCGCGAGGGAATGGGATAACATCGCGTATGTTGGATACGCCAGTGACGTAAGAGACTAAACGCTCGAAGCCAAGACCGAAACCTGCGTGAGGCACTGTACCGTAGCGGCGCATGTCACGATACCACCAGTAATCTTCCTTACTCAGGTTCATCTCTTCGAGACGAGCATCGAGTACGTCCAAACGTTCTTCACGTTGAGCGCCACCGATTATCTCACCGATCCCAGGTGCGAGTACGTCCATCGCGGCGACGGTCTTGCCATCATCGTTGAGACGCATGTAGAAGGCCTTGATGTCTTTCGGGTAGTTTTTCACGACCACAGGAGCCTTGAAATGCTCTTCCGCCAGGTATCTCTCGTGCTCAGATTGCAGATCGATTCCCCACTCGACGGCATACTCAAATTTCTTACCGCAGTTTTTCAGGATTTCTACCGCTTCAGTGTAATCAACTTGAGCAAAGTCGCTAGTAACGAAAGATTCAAGACGTTCAATGACTGTTTTATCGACACGTTGGGCGAAAAACTCAAGGTCGTCACGACGTTCTTCCAGTACGGCTTTGAAACAGAATTTTAGCATCTGTTCGGCGAGGGCAGCTACATCATCGAGATCGGCGAAAGCAACTTCAGGCTCAACCATCCAGAATTCGGCAAGATGGCGACTGGTGTTTGAGTTTTCAGCACGGAATGTTGGGCCAAAAGTATAGACTTTTGACAATGCACAGGCATAAGTCTCGGCATTCAGCTGACCGGATACTGTGAGGAAGGCCTCTTTGCCGAAGAAGTCTTCACTGTAGTCGACTTTACCTTCGTCGGTACGAGGTAAGTTTTCCATGTCTAAAGTCGAGACTTGGAACATCTCACCTGCACCTTCACAATCCGATGCTGTGATGAGGGGGGTCGATACCCAAATAAAGCCTTCTTCGTGGTAGAACCTGTGTATCGCTTGTGACAAACAGTTACGTACACGTGCAACCGCACCGATAATGTTTGTGCGCGGGCGAAGGTGTGCTAGCTCTCTCAAATGCTCGATAGAGTGACGCTTAGCCGCCATAGGATAAGTGTCAGGATCTTCTACCCAACCAGCGACTTCAATACTGGTGACTTGCAGTTCAAATGCCTGACCTTTACCCGGAGACTCAACCACTTCACCTGTCATGATGACTGAACAACCTGCAGTCAACTTTAAGATTTCGTTATTGTAATTTTCTAAGCTATTAGGCACTACACCTTGGATAGGATCAAAACAGGAGCCATCATAGACGGCAAGAAAAGAGATACCGGCCTTGGAATCTCGGCGCGATCTTACCCAACCGCGAACGGTGATCTGCGAACCAACCGCAAACTCACCTTTAAATACAGAAGCGACAGATGTAATGCTCATTGTTGCTTAGTTCTCCAACGAAACGTTATATATAAAATTTGGACGTTTATATTACCTTGCTGGCTGTTTTTCTCAAGTAGCAAAATCAGATAAACGGCCCAATAGAGGTCAATTTTGATGATTAATCCTGCTTTTGAACTTTAACCTAAAGCTAGATAGCGGTCTTGGTTTACTAACTGCTTGAAATTGGCGGCCATAAGGCTTACTTGTTATGATTAAATATAAGACGAAATAGTTTTATTTATTTGAGGAGTTTGCCATGAAAAAAATTAAAATATTTCAGAGATTACTGGCAATTCTTTCTATCACTGGCTGGTCTCTTGCGATATATGCCTTGTTGATTTTCGATAAGGCCAGGCCAGATCGTGCCATAGGTTATTATTTAAGTAAGGGGTCGTCGGTTCGTCTTGGCTGGGATCCCATCCAAACGGTTCAGTTAGAACATATCATATGGGCGTGTGCGACGATCAGTTTTGTCAGCTTGGCATTTAATTACTATTTCGCTCATCACAGTAGGATGGGGTATTGGTTTAATATTCCTTTGCTACTGTTAAGTTCAGTGGCTGCAGGCTTGTATATTACCTTTATGATTTAACTAACCCTAGTTCCTAGATTTCTAAATTCCTAGAGAATGAGGTGTTTGCAGAGTGTGTTTATCATGGCAGCGGTTGCGCCCCAGATTAGGTGTTTTCGATAACGGATAAAATTGGCTGCATGTGATGTACCCCATGGTCTTGGTCTATCTACTTTCGACAGACCGACGACTGTGGTGCTGTAATAAATATTACTGGGAGTGTCTAAAGAATCAGGTGTTTGCAGAGTGTGTTTATCATGGCAGCGGTTGCTCCCCAGATAAGGTGCTCTCGATAACGGATAAAATTGGCTGCATGTCATGGTTCACATGGCCTTGGTCAATCTGTTTTTGAAGCCTGTAATCCTGTAATCCTGTAATAAATCTTATTGAGAGTGTTTAGATAATTAGGTGTTTGCAGAGTGTGTTTATCATGGCTGCGGTTGCTCCCCAGATTAGGTGCTCTCGATAGCGGATAAAATAAACCGGGTGATGGATCCCATGGCGTTGGTAAATCTGTTTTTGCCGATTTTCCGCCTGTAATAAATAGGATAAAGGCACAGTAAACAGTTCATCGACTTCACCCGGATCCAATTTAGGGGTAAAGGCTTCCTTTACCAGTCCTATGACAGGGGTTATCTCAAAACCGCTAAACGTTTTCATCGCAGGATATTGACCAATCACTTCTACATTATCAGGGTAAAGTGCAATCTCCTCGGCAGCCTCTCTCAATGCAGTTTCGATAAGTGAAGCATCACCCAGTTCAACTTTTCCGCCTGGAAAACTGATTTGTCCCGGATGAGATCTAAGATGAGTGGGGCGCCTGGTGAGTAGCACATGGAACTCACCCTCTTCATGTATTAAGGCAATGAGGACCGCAGCTTGTCGCAGAGTATCCTTAATATCCGGGTTCGATTCTTCGGGAGCTTGTAGGAGGTTATATCTGAGTTTGAAATCAGTTAATGCAATAGGCTTAATCATTTTTGGCATATAACCTCTACTTATTTACGCTCAAATATCAAGCCTGTAATACAGGCAAAATCTTACTGACTTTATCATAGGTTTCTTTATATTCACTCTCTGCCGTCGAGTCGACAACGATTCCGCCGCCAGCCCAACAATGAATGATGCCATCTATAGCCACTAAGGTTCGTATGGTGATACTGGTGTCCATCTGCCCATCTTGACTGATGTAACCGATAGAACCACAGTAAAGACTTCTCCTTGAGGGTTCAAGTTCTTCTATTATCTCCATGGCCCGAATTTTAGGGGCTCCTGTGATTGACCCCCCCGGGAAGCAGGCCTGCAATAAATCTGTAGCCTGATATTGTGGGGAAAGTTTTGCCGTTACTGTGCTGACGAGATGATGTACGGCAGGAAAGCTTTCAATCTTAAACAGGTGAGGCACAGATACCGAGCCTGCTTTGGCAACCTTGCCCAGATCGTTACGTAGCAGATCGACAATCATCAAGTTTTCAGCCCTGTCTTTGGCGGAATGGGCTAGCTGTAATGCCGACTCTTGATCTTGCTCCTGTGTGGGGTACCTAGGACTCGTGCCTTTAATGGGTTTAGTCTGAATATCTTCACCTCTGAGCTGAATAAATCGCTCGGGAGAAATTGACAGTAAGGCGCCTTGGGGGAGTCGAATGAAGGCGGAGAAAGGCGCCTTATTGGATTCCCTGAGTTTGAGGTAAGCCTGCCATTCATCACCCTGATATTTAGCCGAGAATCTTTGGGTCAGGTTTATTTGATAGCAGTCGCCGCTTTGAATATATGCTTGAATAACGTCGAATTTCTCTTCGTAATCTGCCTTTGTTAGTTGGGGCCGCCAGTCACCTATAAGGGAAAATTGTGCTTTGTTGGATTGGTGTTCAAGTTTGCCTTGCAGCCATGTCAGGCTGGTTTGTGCATCTATTTCATTGCCGTAATGCACTAAGCTCCAGGCTTGTGCTTGATGATCGAATACCAGTGCCCATAGATATAAGCCAATGTTCATGGCTGGCAGGGAAATGTCGTCGGCGGCTATTGCGGGGATTTTCTCGATTTTTCTTCCAAGATCATAGTTGAAGCTGCCCATTGCACCGCCGGAAAAAGGCAATGTACTGGATTTTTGTACCGGGAAGTTATGGCTTAACTCCTGTTTAACCAGATCGAATGGATTTATCTGGCTAAGGCTAGAGCTTGTCAGTGAGTGGTCTCGATATCGGCTTATTTCGGTATGAGACCCTTCTGTGACAAGTGTCACAATGGGGTCAAGGCAAATGATGTCGAAGCGGCTATCACAATGATCGGCACTGGCCGAATCGAGTAACACAGCCCAGGGAATATCGGACAAGGATGAAAATAATTCTGTGGTGGTATATTTCCAATCAAGACGCAGTATAGACACACACTGCAGCGCCGATAAATTCATTGTTTAACCTTATCTAAAATGTGATATTCCCCTAAAAGTCACGAAAGAGTATCATATCTCTCAGCTAGCATTAATAAAAACAGATATAGATGCCAAAAATGGCTCAAAGTGTTCCCATTGTGTGTATAAGGAAGTGATTGTGAGTAAAGAAGTTGTCATTAAACAAGCAGATCTCATCGAGAGCGTCGCCGATGCCCTACAATATATCTCTTACTATCATCCTAAGGATTTCGTCGATGCAATGACCCAAGCCTATGAGCGTGAAGAGAGCGCTGCAGCAAAAGATGCCATTGCTCAAATCTTGATAAATTCACGTATGTCAGCTGAAGGTAAGCGACCTCTGTGTCAAGACACGGGTATTGTGACTTGTTTCGTTAAAGTCGGTATGGCTGTGAAGTGGGATAAAACAGACATGACCATTCAGCAGATGGTCGATGAGGGCGTAAGACAAGCCTATCTCAATCCTGACAATCCACTGCGTGCATCTATCGTCGCAGATCCTGCCGGGGCACGCATAAATACCAAAGACAACACACCATCTGTGGTCCATATCGACATGATCCCAGGCAATCACATCGAAGTAGCTATCGCTGCTAAAGGTGGCGGATCTGAAAATAAATCTAAGATGGCCATGCTCAATCCATCCGATGACATTGCTGCCTGGGTTGAGAGAACCTTACCAACCATGGGCGCGGGCTGGTGTCCACCGGGTATGTTAGGCATAGGTATAGGTGGCACCGCCGAAAAAGCGGCTGTTTTAGCCAAAGAGTCCTTAATGGATCCGGTCGATATTCATGAGCTGCAGCAAAGAGGCGCGCAGACGGCGGAAGAAAAATTACGTCTCGACATCTTTGAGCGTGCAAACAATCTGGGCATAGGTGCCCAGGGACTCGGTGGTTTGACAACTGTCTTAGACGTTAAGATAAAATCCATGCCCACTCATGCGGCATCTAAGCCCGTGGTGATGATCCCTAATTGCGCCGCTACGCGCCATGTACATTTCCATCTTGATGGCACTGGGCCTGCTGAATTAACGCCGCCTTCTCTGGAAGATTGGCCGGTGATCACCCGAGAAGTCGGGGAGAACACACACAGAGTCAATCTCGATACCGTGACTCAAGCCGAAATCGAAACATGGAAGAGTGGCGACACCTTACTCCTAAACGGCAAGATGCTAACCGGCCGTGATGCGGCGCATAAACGCATTCAGACACTTATCGAATCTGGTGAAGGGCTGCCAGAAGGCGTCGACTTTACCGGTAAATTTATCTATTACGTGGGTCCGGTGGATCCTGTAGGCAGTGAAGTTGTCGGGCCAGCAGGTCCTACAACGGCGACCCGTATGGATAAGTTTACCGATCTAATGCTCGAGAAAACAGGCTTGATGGGCATGATAGGTAAAGCCGAGCGTGGGCCTGCAACCGTTGCTTCAATCAAGAAGCACAAGGCGGTTTACCTTATGGCAGTTGGCGGCGCGGCTTACTTAGTGTCTAAAGCCATCAAGAAGTCACGAGTGGTAGCCTTTGCCGACTTAGGCATGGAAGCTATCTATGAGTTTGATGTTAAAGATATGCCAGTCACTGTGGCGGTAGACTCAGAGGGCGTGAATGTTCACGAGACCGGTCCTGCACAATGGAAAGTGAGCCTGGAACCCGCGAAATAACTCAGTCTTACTAGAGTAAACTTGGCTTAGGCATATTGCTTAAGCCAAGTATTTTGGATAGTGTTTACCCCATCGGCTTATATGCCGAAACATTATGTCAGCGGGACACCTAAAACAAAACTAACTCGAGTCTTGGGTGAATGCCGGACAGCTTAATTCGCTAATCATCTGGCTGATATGCCAATTGATTAGACTTAATAAATCACAGAAGATGATAATAATAATGAAAAAAACTGCAATCATACTCGCCATGGCTGGTGCCGGAGTCGCAATGTCGGCTCAAGCCACATCGCCACAGCCTTTCAAGGTTCAAGACCTGGTTAAAATCAACAAACTTTATTCAACAACTTTATCTAATGATGGCAATAGCATCGTATTTGGCATCAAAAAATTTGATGCTGAAGGAAAAGCCAGTTCAGACCTTTATATCAAAGACTTGACGAAAAAGGACTCGAAGCCGAAGCAAATCACATCCGCTGCCGGTACCGAGCATAACGCCGTATTTTCGGCCGATGACCAGTCAGTCTATTTTTTGGCCTCTCGTAATGGTTCTACCCAAGTATATCAATTACCTCTGACAGGGGGAGAAGCTCTACAAGTATCTGACTTACCACTGGATGTAGAAGGGTTTAAACTTTCTCAAGATGGCAAGCAAGTCGTGTTAAACATGCGTGTCTTCCCTGAATGCAAAGATCTTAAATGCTCTAAAGATAAATTCACCGCAGAAGCCGCACGTAAATCCACGGGCCGTGAATATAAGCAGTTGATGATCCGTCATTGGGATACCTGGAGCGACCACTCCCGTAGCCATCTGTTTGTGGCACAATTAAACGGCGAAAATATCACCACAGCCGTGGATGTCACCGCCGGCTTGGATACGGAAACGCCTCCCAAGCCATTCTCTGGCATGGAAGAGGTCACCTTTACTCCAGACGGAAAGTATGTGGTCTACAGTGCCAAGGCGCCGAGTAAAGAGCAGGCTTGGACAACTAACTATGACCTCTGGCAGGTGCCGGTAACAGGCGGTGATGGAGTTAATTTAACTGAGTCAAATAAGGCCTGGGATGCACATCCGACATACTCTGCCGATGGCCGTTATTTAGCTTATTTGGCGATGAAAAAGCCGGGTTTCGAAGCCGACAGATATCGCATCATGTTGCGTGATACCGTAACGGGTCAGGAAAAAGAAGTGGCGCCTCTATGGGATAGAAGTGCGAGTTCAATGATTTTCGGTAAGGATAATAGAACCTTATACGTTACAGCCCAAGATGTGGGACAAGTCAGTATTTTTGAAGTGAACACGCAATTTGGTGACGTAAAAACCATTTACACCGAAGGCAGTAACAGCATAGTCGGTGTAACGGCTGATAAGATTATCTTCAATAATAAGAGTCTGGTACAGCCAGGGGATCTCCACTCTATTAATTTTGATGGTCAAGACTTACAGAAACTGACCGATATCAATCATGAAAAACTCGCCAAGATTAAATTCGGTGAATTTGAGCAGTTTAGTTTCAAGGGCTGGAATAATGAAGAGGTCCACGGTTACTGGATCAAGCCATCGAACTTCAAGGTTGGCACTCAATATCCTATCGCATTCCTAGTTCATGGCGGGCCTCAGGGTTCATTCGGCAATACTTTTAGCAGCCGCTGGAATGCTCAACTTTGGGCCGGCGCTGGTTATGGTGTGGTGATGATCGATTTCCATGGCTCTACCGGTTATGGGCAGGCATTTACTGATTCTATCTCTAAAGATTGGGGCGGTAAGCCACTTGAAGATCTTCAAAAAGGCCTAGCCGCGGTGACCAAGCAACAGAAATGGTTAGATTCAAGTCGTGCCTGTGCACTGGGTGGGTCATATGGTGGCTATATGATGAACTGGATCCAGGGTAACTGGAGCGACGGCTTTAAATGTTTGGTGAATCATGCCGGACTATTCGATATGCGCTCCATGTATTATGTGACCGAAGAGCTCTGGTTCCCAGAATATGAGTTCGGTGGCACATATGATGAGAACAAGGAATTGTATGAGAAGTTTAACCCGGTCAATTACGTAGAGAACTGGAAAACACCCATGTTAGTGATCCACGGTGAGAAAGATTTCCGTGTTCCTTATGGGCAAGGATTGGCGGCATTTACCTTTATGCAGAGAAAAGGCATTCCATCTGAGTTACTGATTTATCCGGAAGAGAATCATTGGATCCTCAACCCAGATAATCTGGAACTATGGTACGCCAATGTTTTGGGTTGGATGGACCGCTGGACTGAAAAGTAACCTGTAATTTACCGCTTAATATAGTTAGATGAAGAGGTCAGATATTTATCTGGCCTTTTTTGTCGATGATTTTTGTATAAACTGAATAATATCGTTTTAAGGTCTCAAAGGAGTGAAGCATGCGGCTTATACAGTTATTAAAGAAAGAGTTGGCAAAAGAAGCCAGGGGCTGGGTAGATGAATCACTCATCACCCATGAGCAAGGCCAAGCTATTTTGGCTAAGTATGGTGAGTCATTGGATAATGACGCCAATAAAACCAGCTTTGGTTATTATCTCTTGATGGCATTAGGCAGTCTATTTATCGGACTGGCCCTCATATTAATCATTTCACATAACTGGGATGAGATCCCAAGCTTGGTCAAAACCGGCGCCTTAATCTTACTCACGCTCACCACGAACCTAATAGGCTTACGTTTATATCTGACTAACCGGCATCAAGCCGCAAATATTTGGGTATTTTTTGGGGCCATATCCTATGGCACCAGTATTATGCTGATTGCGCAAATTTACCACCTAGGTGAGCATTATCCAGATGGTATATATTGGTGGGCGTTAGGTGTTTTACCTTTAGTGCTATTAACCCGAAGTCGTTTGCTGTCATTACTGATGCTCGCGCTTGGGACAATCTGGCTGTGCGTAGAGGTAGGTGAAGCATTTTTCCCCGCGAGCTATCCTGTCTTTGTCTTATCTGCCCTGTTCCTTGCTCTGTATTGTCGCTCAACACCCATAATATTTGTCTTTAGTCTGTTTGCTCTGCTGGTTTGGCTTAACTTAGCCTTGGCTTGGCTGATGGGCAGCGGCATGAATTATGAGCCCTTTGGTGACTTGCTGCCATTCTCTCTTGCGCTTGGGCTGGTGTTTAATGGGCTGGCTTGGGCATTGATGCGTACATCGAATCCTACATGGCGAGAGTATGGACTCGTGTTGCATCTTTGGCTCTTAAGAGTTTCAGTGGTGACTCTGCTCATACTCAGTTTTGAAGGTGTTTGGCACGAGTACTCATCTGAAAGTGACATGACTCTGGTATTAAGTATCGCTGCATTGATTATGTGCGGCGTGGTTTCTTGGCGACTGTCTGCTAAGAATGGCCGATACGCCTCGATGCCCGCGGTACTTTATAGTATTTGTTTCAGTATTTGTTTCATTGCTCAAGCCTACTTAAGCAGCGGGGATATGATTGCCGCTGTCACTATCAATTTTTTATTGCTAGTGCTGGGCATAAGTTTGATTCGCCGAGGCATAGAGCAAGATGAAACCCAATACTTTTATACCGGAGTCGGGGTGTTGTTAGCGACGGCCTTTGTGCGATATTTCGATCTTATCGGTGATTATCTCGGCGGCGCGCTGCTGTTTCTTATTGCTGCGTCTATCATGATGCTGGCTGCCAGATATTGGCGATTACGCGGGCAAACAAAGCCAGGAGGGCGAGCGGATGAAGCTTAATTCAGGGTTAGTACAAGACACGAACTGGTATCAGAGTCGTACCTTTAAGATAGGGCTCATCCTTGCGATCACTCTTCAGCTTTCGGTGCTAGTGGTAGAGTATTTGGGCTCAGTTTGGCCAATTTGGACCGGCACCCCAATCATACTCAAAACCCAGCCTTATGATCCCAGAAGCTTGTTTCGAGGTAACTTTGTGCGTCTTAGTTATGATATCAGTCAAGTAGAGACTGATAATGCTAGTGATTATAAACTAGGCAGTGTCGTCTATGTCAGTGTAAAAGAAGGGCAGAGACATTGGCGCTTTCAAAGTCTCTCTAAGTTAAAACCGCTAACTGGGCTGTTTATACGTGGAAGGGTCAGGGCTAATTACGCTAACAGCTTATCTATCGAATATGGCATAGAGGCATTTTTCATGCCCAAAGAAAAAGCGCTTTTAGCACAAGAAACTCTGAGGGAGGGCGCATTGATGCGTATCTTTGTGTCAAGAAGCGGTAAAGCCCGGGTGCTGGAATTTGTCTGCCTAGGTGATGCTTGTTGAGATAAGTTGCTAAATACTGAACCAGACTCTGTATTCGGATCATCTTGGTACCAGTGTGGCCATCGAACAGGCGTTTAGCCAATAGACGGATTATATTTTGCAGTCCTTGATCTAAGATGAATCCATATAGCTGAAATAGAAAAACCGAAGTCGGGTGACTTCGGTTTTTTATTTACCCTCTCCCGAATGTGGGATTCAGTAGGGGATTAGTCGAACTGGATATGATTAGAATTGGTTCATGGTGTTGTCTTTACCCGACGCCTTTAGCGCCTGATCACCAGAGAAGTACTGCTTGTGATCATCACCCATATCGGAACCTGCCATGTTCTGGTGCTTAACACAGGCGATACCTTGACGGATCTCCTTGCGCTGAACATTCGCCACATAACCTAACATGCCTTGATCTCCGAAGTACTCTTTGGCCAAGTTGTCGGTAGACAAGGCAGCCGTATGATACGTAGGCAAGGTGATTAGGTGATGGAAGATACCCGCTTCACGGGCTGAATCAGCCTGGAATGTACGGATTTTCTCATCGGCCTGAATAGCAAGCTCGGTGCCATCGTAATCTATGCTCATCAAATCGGCACGGATATATGCAGAGACGTCTTGCCCTTCGAGCTTCATGCCATCGAAGATCTGTTGACGGAAGTTGAGTGTCCAGTTAAATGACGGCGAGTTGTTGTAAACCAGCTTAGCATTTGGCACGACTTCACGAATGGCATTCACCATGGCACCTATTTGAGCCACATGGGGCTTTTCTGTCTCAATCCACAGTAAGTCAGCACCATTTTGAAGACTAGTGATACAGTCGAGTACACAGCGTTCTTCACCAGTACCGGCGCGGAACTTGAATAGGCCGTTAGGCAGACGTGAAGGCTTAACCAGCTTATCGCCACGCTTAAAGACCACGTCGCCATTTTCCAAATTGTTGCTAGTGACTTCCTCTGCTTCGATGAAAGAGTTGTACTTATCACCTAAGTCACCGGGCTCAGAAGTCACCGCAATTTTCTGGGTCAGACCCGCACCGAGAGAATCGGTACGTGCCACGATAACGCCATCATCTATACCCAGTTCCAGGAAGGCATAACGAACGGCATTGATCTTGGCCAAAAACTCAATATGGGGAACCGTTACCTTGCCATCTTGATGACCACATTGCTTCACATCAGAAACCTGATTTTCAAGCTGTATACAACAGGCACCGGCTTCAATCATCTGCTTAGCCATCAAGTAAGTGGCTTCTTCGTTACCAAAACCCGCATCAATGTCGGCGATAATAGGCACAACATGAGTTTCGAAATTATCTATTTTATCTTGGATAGCGGCTTTATCGGCAGCCTCAGCTTTATCGAGTTCACGGAACAGGCCACCTAGCTCACGAGCATCAGCTTGGCGAAGGAAGGTATAAAGTTCGGCAATTAGGCTAGCGACTGAGGTTTTCTCATGCATGGATTGATCGGGCAGAGGACCAAACTCACTGCGCAGGGCTGCAACCATCCAACCAGACAGATAAAGATAACATCGCTTAGTGGTCAGTAGGTGCTTCTTAATGGCTATCATCTTCTGTTGGCCGATGAAACCGTGCCAGCAACCTAACGACTGAGTGTATTTAGAGCTGTCAGTATCGTAATTAGCCATGTCTTCACGCATTATCTTAGCTGTGTACTTAGCAATGTCTAACCCTGTCTTAAATTGATTCTGAGCACGCATACGAGCGACTGACTCAGGGTTAATTGCATTCCAGGCATTACCTTCTTTCTTTATCAAGCTTGCTGCAGTATCAATATCGGTTGTGTAATTTGACATGGTAAGTCCCTTCCTACAAAAAATTATTATCAACGATTGCTTCCGTCTAAAATAATAGTAATATTGAGCTAAATTAGTCTAATTTATAGTAATTATCTTCGGTATTTGTTTTATGAATATGTCTCGTATTGACCTGAATCTATTGGTTTATTTTGATGTTTTGCTCAGAGAGTTGAATGTGACACGCGCCGCAGATCAACTAGGTATCAGCCAACCTGCCATGAGTAATGGGCTTAAAAGGTTAAGAATTTTGTTCGATGATCCTCTGCTTATCAGAACCAGTAAGGGGATGACGCCGACGGAGAGGGCAAGTGAGCTAAAACCTGTGATCCGTGAGTTGTTAATCGGCTTGGAGAAAGCGGTACAACCTAAGGCCGAATTCAACGCGCGCGAGAGTGAGCAAGTGTTTCGCATGATGGCTTCGGACTATGCCGAGTCAACGCTCATTCCCTTATTAATCGCTCGCCTGCGCAATGAAGCGCCGAAAGTCATTTTGGATATCATGACACCAAGTGACGTTAACTTTGCCGATGTAGAGCAAGGTAGAGTGGACATGGCGATTAACCGTTTCGATGAAATCCCTCAATCCTTTCATCAAAAAGTACTCTGGAAAGATACATTCAGTTGCCTTATTAACCGTAATAACCCTGTGCTTAAGGACTTTAATCTTAAAAATTATCTAAAATCACACCATGTATGGGTGAGTAAAACCGGCATGGGAGTCGGAGTCGGCATGGATCCCGATGATGTCCAGCGTCTGGGATGGGTGGATGAAGCCCTAGCTAGAATCGATGCTAAGCGCCGTATCACAGTGTTTACCCGCAATTATCAGGCGGCCAGTTCATTGGCAGAAAGGCAGGACTTGATTGCCACTGTGCCAAGTAAGATGGCCAGATTACAGCAAGATAACCCTAGGGTGAGCATAGTGACACCGCCATTTGACATCCCACCCATAGAGTTGACCATGGCCTGGAGTCCTTTACTGCAACATAATCCGGCTCATCGATGGATGAGAGAGCTCATCACAGAAACGGCTAGGATAATAGATAGATTCTAGTGGTTAGGCTGCAGCGTGATTCAAGCATTATAAGTTTTGTGAATGCTAACTATAACTACGATAAATTAGTGATATATATTCAGTCTGGATAGACTGAATACAAGCTCTATTAACATCTTGCTCTATATGAGTCACCAAGTAGAGACGGCACTCATAGTGTCAATGTAACCTATTGGAAGGGAAAAATATGACATCACGTATTCAAGTTGGCAATTTACAGGTCGCTACCTCACTGTTCGAGTTAGTCAATCAGCAGATGATCCCCGGAACCGACATTTCATCGGAACGCTTTTGGATCTCACTTGAATCCATTATTGATGATCTAACCCCAAAGAACAGAGACTTATTAGCCCGTCGTGATGAGTTACAAGCTCAGATAGACAAGTGGCATACAGAACATAAGGTCCATGACCCTCTGGCCTATAAGGCATTTTTGCAACAGATAGGTTATCTGGTTACCGAAGGTGAGGATTTCACCATCACCACAGAAAATGTTGATATTGAAATTGCTCTGCAGGCTGGACCTCAGCTTGTTGTCCCGGTTAAAAATGCCCGTTTTGCCCTTAATGCTGCTAACGCGCGTTGGGGGAGCTTATATGATGCACTTTATGGTACCGATGCCATCAGTGAAGCTGGGGGCGCCGAGATTGGTAGTGGTTTTAATCCAGTACGTGGCAGTAAGGTCATAGCGTTTGCCAAGCAGCATTTAGACCAACTGGCTCCTTTAGCAATTGGCAGCCATAGCGAGGTAAGCCATTATCAAATTGATCGAGACCAGCTAGTAATCACCCTAAGCGATGGCACAGATACTCAACTTAAACAGCCTGGAAAATTGGTGGGATATCTGGGAAATCTGGTGGCGCCACATGCCATTTTACTGAAGAATAATGGTTTGCATGTTGAGATTCAGATAGACAGAAATCACTCCATAGGCAAGACAGATCTGGCGGGCATGAAAGACCTACTGGTAGAAGCTGCTGTAACCACCATCATGGATTGTGAAGACTCGGTGGCTGCTGTCGATGCAGAAGACAAGTGTGAGGTCTATCAAAACTGGTTAGGCTTGATGAAAGGTGATCTCACCGCCCAGTTAATCAAAGGCGGTAAGACAATAACCCGAGAACTCAATCTAGATCGTCGTTATTTGTCTGTTCAGGGGCGGGAGTTTACGCTGCCAGGTCGAAGTCTGTTGTTTATTCGTAATGTTGGCCACCTGATGACTAATGATGCCATTTTAGACAAGGCGGGTGACGAGATCCCTGAGGGGATCTTAGATGGTATGGTATCGGTATTGGCGGCCTTGCACGATCTTAAGGGCAATAATAAGCAACGCACTAATAGCCGAGCGGGTTCGATTAATATTGTTAAACCTAAAATGCATGGACCCGATGAGGTGGCATTTACCTGTGAGCTGTTTAGCCGTATCGAAGATGCACTCAGTCTCTCCAGAAATACCATCAAACTTGGGATCATGGATGAAGAGCGCAGGACAACGGTGAACTTGAAAGAATGTATTCGCGTGGCTAAGGAGAGAGTGGTGTTTATTAACACAGGATTTCTCGATAGAACCGGCGATGAGATCCACACTTCTATGTTAGCCGGCCCCTTTGTACCTAAAACACTGATGAAGCAACAAGCCTGGATTAAGGCCTATGAGGATTGGAATGTCGATGTAGGACTGGCATGTGGCTTACCCGGCCGTGCTCAGATAGGTAAGGGCATGTGGGCCATGCCTGATGAGATGGCGGCCATGCTTGCGCAAAAAACGGCTCATCCCAATGCAGGGGCTAATACGGCCTGGGTACCATCTCCCAATGGCGCCATACTGCATTCAACACATTATCATCAAATTAATGTCGCCGAGAAACAACAAGAATTGTCTAACAGACCCCATGCAAAATTAGATGACATCTTGACGATCCCCTTGTTGTCACAAAGCTTAACCGATGAAGAGATCCAACGTGAACTGGACAACAATGCCCAGGGGATCTTAGGTTACGTGGTACGTTGGATAGATAGTGGGGTTGGCTGTTCCAAAGTGCCTGATATCAACAACGTGGGACTAATGGAAGATAGAGCGACCTTGAGAATATCATCACAATATATCGCCAATTGGCTTGAGCATAAGATCTGTACCCAGGCGCAAGTTATCGCTTCCATGAAGAGAATGGCTGCGGTTGTTGATAAACAAAATGCCGGTGATGGCCTCTATCACAAGATGGCACCAGATTTCAGTGGCATCGCCTTTAACGCGGCGCTTGATCTGGTGTTTAAAGGAAAGGATCAGCCATCGGGTTACACTGAACCCTTGCTCCATGCTTATCGTATTAAAAAGAAGGCAGAGCAAACTCAATAAAGAGATATGCATTAACTGAACTTATTGCGATCCAGGTAAATAAAAGCCGGTTAACACCATGATGTTAACCGGCTTTTTAGACTCTATAGATTTTATCTAGCGTGTAGAGTCAAGCATGGGCAATCACTTATCGCTATAGGCGTTACCATAAAAACTGTCCAGCAGTACCTGCTTTAGCTCTGCTATCAAAGGATACCTTGGGTTGGCGCCTGTGCATTGATCATCGAATGCGTCTTCGGCTAATGTATCCAGTTTAGCTAGGAAGTCGGCTTCGTTGACGCCGGCTTCTCGGATTGAAGCCGGAATGCCAATCGTCTTCTTGAGTTTATCGATTTTTTCAAGTAGTGCCTCAACTTTTTGTTCATCTGTATTACCACTTAGGTTTAGGTGATCGGCAATCTTTGCATAGCGACAAAGGGCCTTAGGTCGATCGTATTGGCTAAATGCCGCCTGTTTAGTGGGCATGTCAGTGGCATTGAAACGTATCACATTACTGATGAGTAGGGCGTTGGCCAAACCATGTGCCAGGTGGAACTCGGCGCCCAACTTATGGGCCATAGAGTGGCAGACTCCCAGGAAGGCATTGGCAAAAGCTATACCGGCTATGGTTGAGCCATTATGTACCTTTTCGCGTGCTACCGGGGCGCTAGCGCCTAGGTTATAGGCATCGGGAAGATGCTTAAATAACAAGTCTAAAGCCTGCAGAGCCTGACCATCACTGTATTCGTTGGCCATCACACTGACATAGGCTTCCAGTGCATGGGTGATGGCATCTATTCCACCGAAGGCGGTGAGAGATTTAGGCATGTCCATAACTAAATTAGGATCGATTATAGCCATGTTCGGTGTCAACTGATAATCGGCAATAGGGTACTTCATTCCTGTGGTTTCATCGGTTACCACCGCGAATGGGGTGACTTCAGAACCTGTGCCCGAGGTGGTCGGGATAGCGACCATCTGTGCCTTGACACCTAGTTTTGGGAATTTGTAGATACGTTTGCGAATATCCATAAATCTAAGGGCGAGATCGGCAAAGTCCACATCGGGATGCTCATACATGACCCAGATAATCTTAGCCGCATCCATAGGGGAGCCGCCACCGAGCGCGATGATCACATCGGGTTGAAAGCTTTGGGCCATCTTGGCGCCTTGTTTGACTATGGCTAAGGTGGGATCGGCTTCTACTTCATAAAATATCTCGGTTTCTAATCCCTGCGCCTTAAGGATCTTGATGGTTTCATTACAATATCCATTATTAAACAAATACTTGTCTGTCACTATCAGGGCACGTTTCTTGTCACTTAGCTCCTCGAGTGCGATAGGCAAGCTGCCACGGCGGAAATAGATAGATGAAGGAAGCTTGTGCCACAACATATTCTCAGCCCTCTTGGCGACCATTTTCTTATTAATCAGGTGACTGGGCCCCACGTTTTCTGAAATAGAGTTGCCGCCCCATGAGCCGCAACCTAAGGTGAGTGAAGGTGCGAGTTTGAAGTTGTACAGATCGCCGATGCCGCCTTGTGAGGCTGGGGTGTTGATCAAAATGCGGGCTGTCTTCATGCGAAAACCGAAGGCCTTGACGCGATCCTCTTGGGTATCTTGGTTAGTATAGAGACCTGAGGTGTGTCCAATGCCACCTAAGGTGACTAGGGCCTCCGCCTTATCCATGGCATCATGAAAATCTTTGGCGCGATACATACCCAGTAAAGGTGATAGTTTTTCATGGGCAAAGGCTTCGGCGTCATTGATATCTGTGGCCTCGCCAATCAAGACCTTAGTCCAATGGGGCACGTCTATACCTGCCATGGCAGCGATATCTAAGGCGCTCTGTCCAACGATGTCGGCGTTGAGTCCACCATTCTTGATTATGACCCCTTGCATGGCCTCTGACTCGTTAGCACTGAGAATATAACCGCCGTGAGTGGCGAAGCGCTCTTTAACTATGTCATAAATTTCATCGACGACAATCACAGCTTGCTCTGATGCACACACGACGCCGTTATCGAAGGTTTTAGACATCAATATTGAGCTAACAGCACGTTTGATATCGGCGGTTTCATCGATCACGATTGGGGTATTACCCGCGCCTACTCCGATGGCGGGCTTGCCTGAAGAGTAAGCCGCTTTGACCATGCCGGGTCCACCTGTCGCTAAGATGAGGTTTATCTTGTCATGGGTCATCAATTTATTTGATAGTGCGACACTGGGCTCATCGATCCAACCGATAATATCTTTCGGGGCACCGGCTTTGACGGCGGCGTCCAGTACGATGCGTGCTGCGGTTGTGGTTGATTCCTTCGCCCTAGGATGAGGAGAAAAGATGATGCCATTACGGGTTTTTAGGCTAATAAGAGCCTTGAAAATTGCGGTGGATGTTGGGTTGGTGGTGGGCACTATGCCACAGATGATACCGACAGGTTCGGCTATGGTTATGGTACCGAAGGTAGGGTCTTCATCCACAATGCCGCAGGTCTTAGAGTCCTTATACTTGTTATAGATGTATTCGGAGGCGAAGTGATTCTTAATAACCTTATCTTCAATCACGCCCATGCCGGTTTCTGATGCAGCCATCTTAGCCAGAAATATTCTTGCATCGGCCGCCGCGAGGGCCGCCGCTCTGAAGATGATATCGACTCGTTCCTGACTGAAGTTAGCGAACTGGGCTTGTGCATCTGCAACTCGCTGTACAAGAAGATCGAGTTCTTGCTCATTGGTCACTGTCATTTCGTATTTCCTTGAAAAAATTTAGCCAAAATCGGTTTTGGCTAAATCTTCTCGATGTATAAAAATTACAGTGAAACCCTAGCGATAACCGTGATCTTAACCACAATTTCCACTCATGTTGTAATTAAATAACATTGTTAACGACTTGTTTGCTTGTTTGGTGAGCTGTTATGTTTTTAAACGGGATCATAAAATCTTATGTGAACTAGGGCCTAATAATCAAAAACTCATTTTTTCCAGATGAAAGCTTAGGTTAAACTTATGGGCAGAGCACCAAGGCGATAACCAGTTCGTTAGCGCCATCTATTTTCAGTTAGCATTTCACTCGAGGATACGTCATTGGATTTAACTCTTTATGTTAAGTTTTTTTTAGGTTTGGTGGCCATCATCAACCCTGTGGGTCTATTACCTGTGTTTGTGACTTTAACGAGTCACCAAAATGACATTGAACGTAATCATACTGGAAAGGTGGCCAACTTTGCCGTTGTGGTTATTTTACTGGTTACTATATTTGCCGGTCAGCATATTCTGAATATGTTCAGTATTTCGCTTTCGGCATTTAGGATCGCCGGTGGTTCATTGATTTCTATCATTGCCATGTCAATGCTCCAGGGTAAATTGGGTGAAGTTAAACGTAACAAGGAGGAGGACCGGGAATCCTCTGGCATGGAATCTGTTGCCGTAGTACCTCTGGCATTACCCTTGATGGCAGGTCCAGGTGCCATCAGCTCTGTGATTGTCTCGGCGGCTGAAAACACACCTTTATAATCATGTCGGTATGTCTATCACTGTCATAATATTCGGCTTTACCAGTTTTATGCTGTTTAGGGGCGCGCCTGTGATCTATTAAGTCTTGGGAAGACAGGCATTAATGTGATTACCCCGTTGATGGGTCTCTTGATGCTCTCTATTGGTATCGAAGTGATAGCTGCTGGGCTTAAAGGCCTTTTTCCCAATGTACTGAATTAGCCTGGCATTGAACTTGAATATTCATTTACTGAGCGCAATGGGCTGACTTTAGCCCATTGCAAATAATAGAGGAGATGTTGAGGATATTAAATCTAGAGTTCCCGATTAAACTCTATCATGGAGCCAGCATTGGGGCTAAACAGTTGTTGGTGCAATCTAGCTGCAAATTCATCTGTCATGCCAGAGATATAATCAGCTATGACTCTGTGACTGTTCAATCCCTCGTCGCGGCTATCACGCCATCTTTCCTGAGTATTGATTGGCAATAACCGCTCAGGATCAGATTCGAAGGCCTCGAATAACTCCATCACAATCTGTTGTCCCTTGTATTCAAGCATCTGTATTTCGGGTTTTCTGATCACATATTTAAACACAAACTGCTTCAATATTTCCAATGCTTCCGAGAAGCTCTCATCTAAGCCAGCATTATAACGCAGTAAGTTTTCTTCAAAATCGGTATTGAGTCTAATATCGATGGCAGTGACGAAACCATTGACTAAGGTCCCTATGGCATCTTTTCTCAGGTGATGCTTACTGGAAAATAGTTTATTGCCAATCGAACCAAATTCAGCTCGAATCCAAGTGTCTTCACTGCAAGCGAGTTTACTGCCCACATCCTCTTGCCATTGCTCCTGGTTGACTATTCCCATGACAATTGCATCTTCGAGATCGTGCACCGCATAGGCGATATCATCGGCTAGCTCCATGACAGAGCAGTCTAATGATTTATAGCGCGTACGCTTGTGTTGTTGACCATGGATATCTTGGTGTGAGAGAAACTTCTGCCTGTCATTGTCAGATAGAGGAGACAAAACCCAATCTAATATTTCGATATCATCGTCGAATATACCTTTGACTGGCGGCCACTCAGAGGGTTTGAGTTGGCGAATGTTGTTGACTGGCTGGCTAGATGAAGTTTGATGAAGACTCGAGTATGGGGCTGGGTACTTTAAGATCCCCAATAAGCTTCTGCGGCACAGGTTCATGCCATAAAATTCTGTGTAAGGCTCTAGTCTCGATAGGATCCTGAATGTTTGGCCATTTCCCTCGAATCCCCCGTGATCTCGCATCATGTAATTAAGCGCAACCTCTCCACCATGGCCATAGGGCGGATGGCCTATATCATGGGCCAAGCACAAGGATTCAATTAAACTCATGGAGTCAAACAAGTGGTCTAATTGGGGCTGCTTCTGTTTGAGTTGAGCACGTATGCCTGTGCCAATCTGTGACACTTCCAAAGAATGAGTCAGTCGAGTGCGATAGAAATCATTCATGCCAACACCCAAGACTTGGGTCTTAGCTTGCAGGCGTCTAAATGCTGCCGAATGTAAGATCCTTGCTCTGTCTCTCTGATAGGGACTGCGGTGATCATTTCTACGTTTCTTATCTTCTGTTAAACGTCTGGCATGCCATACTGACTCTGTCATAGGGATCCTTAATCTGAGTTAATCTTTGAAGTTATTAGCCTGAGTAATTAGAGTAACTGGTTGATATCGTCTAAATTTAATTTGAAACTCGGGATGAAACAATCGATAAAGTATTGTACGGCGGGATCAGGGTTATCTTTTAGGGATTTCTCGATCCGTTTTTTAGCAGTATTAAACTCATGATTGCCGGCTCTATGCTCTTCTAAGCATTTAAGATAAGCACAAATCGTATCGGCGGATTTGACCAAGGTCTTATATTCAATATCGGCATGCTCGCTGGTGAGTAAGCTGGCATACTCTGATTTAAATTCTTCTGGAACCATCTCCAGTAACCTGTTTTCGGCAATGGCTTCAATTTTTTTGTATTCAGCCTCTATCTCTTTATTGAAGTATTTAACCGGCGTGGGCAGATCCCCTGTGATGATCTCACTGGCATCATGAAAAATGGCAACCGTTGTCGCTCTGTCAGGGGAGAGTGACTTACCAAATTTTTTATTGCCTATGATGGCCAGGCTGTGCGCGACCATGGCTACTTGAAGAGAATGCTCCTGTACGTTTTCACTTCTAATGTTATACATCAAGGGCCAGCGTTGAATTAATTTCATGCGAGCAAGGTGAGCAAAGAGATGACTCATAGGGTGTATTACAACTTATGCTATTACTACATACGCTTACATTAGCACAAGCAGACATTTAGACCAGAAAAAGCAAGCCTAAGCTTGCTGTTTCATTGTTGAGAGATGAGATACTTGCTTATTGACGATAGCCGTCCATAAACTCGCCAAAATCCATTAGCGCCTTTTCGAGATCTTCCTTATGGGGTAAGAAGACGACACGTAAGTGATCGGGCTCGGGCCAGTTGAATGCGGTGCCATGGACCAGTAATATTTTCTTCTCTTTCAATAGATCCAGCACCAGACGTTCATCATCGCGAATATTGAACTTCTTGGCGTCAAGTTTAGGAAAAGCATACATGGCACCCTTGGGACATTTAACGCTGATGCCGGGGATTTGATTGAGCAGGTCGACGCAGAGATCACGCTGCACCTTGAGGCGGCCATCACCCACAAGCAGTTCGTTAATGCTCTGATAGCCTCCAAGTGCCGTTTGAATGGCATGCTGGTTAGGCACATTGGAACAAAGACGCATGGAAGCCAGCATTTCAAGGCCTTCGATATAACTCTTAGCCGCCTTAAGATTACCCGAAAGCATCATCCAACCGACGCGAAAACCAGCCGCTCGGTATGATTTTGACAGACCATTAAAGGTGACGGTCAAGATATCATCAGATAGGCTTGCGGCTGGGATATGCTGAGCCTCATCGTAGAGGATCTTGTCATAGATTTCATCGGCAAACAGGATGAGATCGTGTTGTCTACAGATCTCGACAGCCTCTAACAGTAAGGCTCTGGAATACACTGCACCTGTGGGGTTATTGGGGTTGATCAATACCAGGGCCCGGGTCCTTGGGGTGATCTTAGACTTGATATCTTGCAGATCGGGAAACCAGTCAGCCTCTTCATCACAGCGGTAGTGCCGTGCAGTACCGCCAGATAGATGAACAGCCGCCGTCCAAAGTGGGTAATCCGGAGAGGGGATCAATACTTCATCGCCGGAATTTAACAGGCCTTGCATGGCCATGACAATCAATTCAGATACGCCATTACCAATATAGATATCTTCGATGTCGACACCGAAGATCCCCTGCGACTGATAATGCTGCACAATAGCCTTTCTGGCAGAGAAAAGACCTTTAGACTCACAATAGCCTTGGGCACTAGGCAGATTTAAAATGACATCGCGAACTATCTCTTCCGGGGCTTCGAAACCAAACGGTGCCGGATTACCAATATTAAGCTTTAAAATTCTGTGTCCTTCATCTTCGAGTCGCCTGGCTTCCTTGTGTACCGGGCCTCTGATGTCATAACAGACTGTATCTAGCTTGTTCGATTTGATTATTGGTCGCACTCTCTAACCCCTAAATTTCCCAAAAACACTTCTTGGTGTTCCGTGTATGCGAATAATGCATAAAGTCATTGGACAATAACGAATTACTAGAGCCTTGAGAAGTGATTTAAATCTCATCTTGGAAAATAACCAATAAAAAACCTTTAGTCATAATAACTAAATGTTAACATCACCACGAACCCTGTCGGAGTTATATCCTGTTAATGAGTCATATGTTGGTGTTTGTAACTTTTTGGTGGTTTGGGGTTTGAGCTTACTCAAGTGGGGAATTAAGAAGCCATATTTAGGTTACAAAAAAGCCAGTGAATAATTCACTGGCTTTAATAATGTCACACTAATGGTTATAGGCGCTCATATATCCTCTGTATATAAGGACAGAGGGCGCCGCAAGTAACGCTTATACGCGCTTCTTGAACTCATGAGTACGAGTATCAATTTCAATCATATCGCCAGTTTTGACGAAGTCGGCAACGGTCAAGGTGAATTCAGTGCCAACCAATGTCGCTGGCTTCATGACCTTGCCAGAAGTATCGCCGCGAGCCGAAGGCTCTGTGTAACCGACTTCACGGGCCACTGTAGTAGGAAGTTCAACCGAGATGGCCTTACCTTCGTAGAAAGTCACTTGAACGATATCTTCCATGCCATCGACAATATAGTTAAGTGCATCGCCTACATTTTCGGTTTCTACATCGTATGGATTAAAATCTTCATCCATAAATACATACATAGGGTCGGCGTAATAAGAATAGGTACAACTTAAACGCTCAAGGATGATGTCTTCTAACTTGTCTTCGGCTTTAAATGCGGTTTCAGTGGCTGAACCCGTCAGTAGATTTCTAAGCTTCATCTTCACAACAGCAGCTGAACGGCCAGAGTTGTGAGTTTCAGACTTGAGAATGACCATAGGGTCTTTGCCTACCATGATCACATTACCGACTCGCATTTCATGAGCTGTTTTCATTTATTTAATTCCTAATATTCACAGACAATTTGTTTCAGCGCAGAATATTAGCCTTTTTTGACAAATTGCACTAGTCGAGTTGCTAAATCTGCGTAATTTAATGCCAACATTGGCCATTTAACGGCGTGTTTATCCATCAAAGTGTGGCCTTGCTGTAACTTTTTCCACATTTGCACTGTGGTCTCGCCGTCTTCCTGGTTGAAGGCTAGATTGAGCTTTGACCATACTTGCCCTGTGTCAGAGTCCAGTGAGTCAATATACAGGGAAGTAAATGCCGATAATTTATCTAAATGTGCATCGTCTTCTTGACCATATATGTGCCAAATGAATGGCTTCGCGGCCCATTGGGCTCGAATAAAAGAGTCTTCACCGCGGACAATATTAAAGTCACAGCTCCAGAGTAAGCGATCGTAAGCGCGCTGATCTGTCATGGGTAAGATATGTATGCTTAGGGAATCTAACGTCAGTGAATCTCCTGGCACTAGGCTGAGATCATCAGGAAACAGGCTCCTGATGCTATTTAGGCTACGACCCATTGGGATAAGAGCATGAACTCGACTTTTACCTTGTCGCCAGGATTGGCAAAGACCTAGCAGTGCAGCACTCTCATAGCTAAAGATGCTGACGAGTGTGTCTTCACTGCTTACACCTTCAATATTTAAGTCTTTAAGCAAGCGAGCCCGGTTAGCAGGGTCCCGTTGCCACTGGTCTCTATCTTGGAATAAACCTTGCTCACAAAGCAGACCACCACTGTTTGGTGTGAAGCCTGGAAAATAAAAATGCTTACTGATCCCGTTGGATTGCAAAGAGGGCAAGCCATGGCAGCTTTCTATCCAGTCCTCGGCGCTCAAGTATTCCAGATTAAGCCATCTTGGTGGCTTGTGGATATCGGCTAACTGTTCCAGTACAGATACTGGCAAGTGCAGGCAAAGGCTTCGATGAGTACGTCACCCGCTTGCCACTGCTCGGGTAAAGGCTGGCGCCAATGATATATCCTGACGCCCATGACTTCTTGCCGGGGAAGGCTGACATCGAGTCCTGGCAGAATATGGGCGAAACTCTTAAGATCGTCGACCCAGAGTCTGACGTCGATACCGAAATCATGTACCAGTTGTTTGGCTAAGCGCCAGGTTACTCCTATGTCACCATAGTTATCTATGACGGTACAGAAGATGTCCCAGTGCCCGGAAGGGCCGGAAGAGGAGAGCGGCTTAGTCATTATGTACTCATTTACTTGGCTGATATGGGTGGCTATGAGTAGTGTTACATGAAAGCAGGATCATAGTCGGTGAGATAGTCAGTTTTAATGTTTATCTATCACTAGACACAAGGTCAGTTTTTACACGTCCCTGTAAAACTGACATAAGTGTTCCTGACACAAAGTCAGTTTTTAATGACCTCCATGGATGGAGGAAATGTCGTAATAATGTCAGGAACATTAACGACCGTCCTTGTACTCTTTATAAAAGAAGGACATAAGTGTTCCTGACACAAAAAAGCGGCGCTATTTCTAGTCGCCGCTTTTTTTAGAACGATGGAGAATTAATCTTCTAATTCAGCCAGACACATCTCTTCGTAGATCTGCTTGACCCAAGCATCGACTCGCTCTTCGGTCAGTTCTGGTTGTCTATCTTCATCGATCCCCAGACCGACGAAATGCTTCTCGTCTTCTGTTAAACCTTTAGACGCTTCGAAATCATAACCTTTGATTGGCCAGTGACCTATGACGATACCGCCACGGCCTTCGACAATCTCATTGACCATGCCCATAGCATCGAGGAAGTACTCGGCGTAATCTTCCTGATCGCCACAACCAAAGATTGCAACGAGTTTATCTTCGAAGTTGACTTGTTCTAAATCTGGGAAAAAATCATCCCAATCACACTGAGCTTCACCGTAATACCAGGTAGGAATACCAAACATCAGAAGATCAAATTCTTGAATCTGCTCCTTGGTACTCTTGGCGATGTCTTTGACATCGACCATTTTTTTACCCAGTTTTTTCTGGATCATCTTGGCGATGGCTTCAGTGTTACCTGTATCGCTACCGAAAAAAAGACCTACAGTTGCCATTGTCTATCCTTTATCTATTTCGCTGTATGTTGATCGTTAACAAGAGCAGTCAGAGGTTGACTTGCTTTTGCAATATTAATTCGATTAATTGGCTGCGGCTGATATTACTGGCCATAGCTTTCTCATTCAAGGCGTCGTATAAATCTTGTGACACCTTTAACTCTATTCGTTTTAAACCGTTCGCTCGGTCACGTTGGATCTGATTACGCTTATTGATTTTAAGCTGCTGATCTCTAGGCAGTGGATTACTACGTGGACGACCGCGTCGTTTTTCTGTGGCGAACAGATCGATAGTGGTTCTATCTGATGTTTCTTTTGCCATTGATTCAATCTTACCCTACACCTTCCCAAAACACCTGTATCATTCCTTTTGCAATAAATCCGGCACAGCCGAGAAATAACACTGACCACACAATATAGCGGCCAAATTTGGGAACTTTACCTTGTTTCAGCACATCATGAATGGCCATGCCGATAAAGAAAAAAATCGCTGCAAAAAATAGGTCTAACCCTATTGCTTCAATCTGTACCATGTATTGAGACAACATAAATCAATTCTTCAGGCCAAAAAGAGGCGCGAATATACCATAGTTGAGCAGCACCTGCCATATGGATAGTGCCTTAAACGCATTATTTACTGTCGTGTTTATTCAGGAAATCAGCCACTATTCGGTTGAACATGGCGGGTTTTTGAGCATGCAGCCAATGACCTGTACCCTCGATGGTTTTAGCCTGAACCCGAGGGAACTGACTTATGATGGCTTGTCTATGTTCTGCTGTGACATAGTCTGAGTCGCCGCCACGTATAAATAGGGTCGGCTTTTTATATTGCAAAAAACCTTGGGTCTCGATGTCATTATGCCAAGCGATCAAGTCCTTATAGCAAGATTTTAGTCCTGCAAGATTCATTTTCCAGCTAAATCCTTGATCGGTGCGGGAGAGATTTTTTAATAAAAACTGAGCAGTGCCTTCATCTAAACCTGCCGCTAAAAGTTGTTTTAGGGCATCTGAGCGGCTGTTTAAGCTGGCAAGATTGATATTCTCAAGACCTGCAAAAACATTATCATGTCGCTGCTGATAACTCACAGGGGCAATATCCGCAGCAATCAGGCTAGTCACACGGTCTGGATTAGCGAGCGCCGTCGCCATGGCTATCTTGCCGCCCATGGAGTGGCCAAGGATATGGGCGCGTTCTAATTGCAGATTGTCCATAAGTTCGATAACGGCTTGTGCCAGCAGGGGGTAATCCATTTTTTGCCAATGGGGACTGAGTCCGTGATTGGGCACATCGATACGCACTACCTGATGCGTCTCTTCCAGGCTCTTGGAGAGGCCTTTTAAATTATCAAGATTACCAAAAAGGCCATGAATTAAGATCACAGCTGAACCTTGGCCTGAAGAGATATGATGCATGCTTGAACCTATAGATGAGTTGATGAGTGCAGATTGTGGCTGCAAACGGAATATTTTGACCATCATACTCGGATATCTCACCCGTGCTTGCCGTCTTTTTGAGCAAACTCGTCATCTTTTTAGGATCTAATGAAGATCTCTGGCATTTTTAGTCTTTTGGCACTTTATTATAAGCCTCGAGTTGGCATACACTTGCAACTGACATTTGAACCTTGATTCAAACAAGAAATATAAAATGTTCAATGCGGGCGCAAAATTAACTAATTTCACTTAAGGAAGATTAAGGTCATGAAATATATCGAGGTCGATGAAGATCTATATCGCCATATTGCCGGTAAGACAGAGCGTATTGGTGAGAGTGCTTCAGATATCCTGCGCCGCTTGCTTGGGTTAGATGTAGAGTCAGTTAATCATGACACACCCGAAACCATCAGCCATCCCTCAATGGAATCGGTTCCAGTTAAGCCTCAAGTCAAAGCTAAAACGAGTCTTAAGACGAAAGCGAATAAAGATTTTTCTCAGTGCATAGACACAGAGGAACTGGCGGCTCAGAAAGGGGCCGTGGGTCGGTTCCTGTTTATATTAGAGGCTGTATATCGCGCCGCGCCAGAGCAGTTCTCCCAGGTGTTAAAGATACAAGGCCGCGATAGGCTCTATTTTGCGACTTCAAAAGCATCACTGCTTAAGGCCAGTAAGTCTGCCAATCCCAAAGAGATTGGCCAGAGTGGTTTTTGGGTGACCACCAATAACAATACTGCTAAGAAGCGTAACATTCTAACCGAAGTCTTGCAGCAGTACGGCACGGTGGAAGCACAAATTGAGACGATTACCAATAATCTGTAGCCTAATAGCATAAATGTAATAGGCTGTTAGTAAGCTGAAATCATCTGAGTATGAATTCAGCTTTTTTTTACTCATTATTAATCAATATAATAAGGATATGAGATTGAGCATTCATGAGCGAGCAGGGCAAGTTGCACAGCAACAAGACTTAGTGAATATTCCCAAGTTGATGAGCCATTATTTCTGCATCCAGCCAGACATTCAACTGGATGAGCAGAAAGTCAGTTTCGGCACATCCGGTCACCGTGGTAGCTCACTGAAAGGCAGTTTCAATCAAGCTCATATATTGGCCATCACCCAAGCTGTTGTCGATTATCGCAATGGAGCCGAAATAAGTGGCCCCTTATATCTGGGTATCGATACTCATGCCTTGTCACAAGCCGCATTTGTCACTGCTATCGAGGTTTTGGTGGCGAATTTGGTCGATGTCATCATACATAAAGATGATGGTTTTACCCCGACGCCTGTGGTGTCTCACTCGATCCTTCAAGCCAATAAACTGCTAGACGCACATCAGCCTGCATTAGCCGACGGTCTTATCATTACGCCTTCACACAATCCACCACAGGATGGTGGCATCAAGTATAACCCGCCACATGGTGGCCCGGCAGAAGGCGAGATCACTAAGTGGATCGAGCAAAAGGCGAATCAGTATCTTGCCCAAAAGTTGGTGGGAGTTAAACGTCTCGATTATGCAGTGGCCATCACGTCGCCGTTAGTGAAAGAAGCTGATTTGATCGCACCCTATGTAGATGATTTAGATTCTGTTATCGATATGAAGGCCATCTCTAAGGCGGGCATACGCATAGGCGTTGATCCACTGGGCGGCTCAGGCATTCACTATTGGGCTAAGATTGCCAAGCGTTACGACTTAGACATAAGTCTGGTTAATACCCGTATCGATCCCAGTTTCAGTTTCATGCCGCTGGATAAAGACGGCAAGATCCGCATGGATTGTTCTTCACCCTATGCCATGGCTGGCTTGTTAAAGCAGCAAGATAATTTCGATCTCTGTGTCGGCAATGACCCAGACTATGACAGGCACGGCATCGTTTGTCCCGGTTCAGGTTTGATGAACCCGAATCACTTCTTAGCCGTGGCTATCGATTATCTGGTGACCCACAGACCCGATTGGTCTGATAGCTTAATCATAGGTAAAACCTTAGTCTCTAGTGCCATGATAGATAAAGTCTGCGCCCAGCATGGTAAGACGCTGTGTGAGGTGCCTGTTGGATTTAAATGGTTCGTCGATGGTCTCGCCGATGCAAGTTTTGCCTTCGGGGGAGAGGAGAGTGCCGGTGCTGCATTCTTGAGACGCGATGGCACTACCTGGTGTACCGATAAAGATGGCTTTATTCTCGCACTATTGGCGGCTGAAATTCTAGCGGTAACAGGGCTGACACCGGCCCAACGATATCAAGAACTTGTGACGCTACACGGAGAGGGGTTTTATAAGAGAGTCGACAGTCCGGTGCAAGCAGACAAGAAGGTCAAGTTTGCTCAGGTGTTGAAGAGTGAGGTTAATACCCAGACCTTAGGCACTGAGGTTCTGGCCGGTGAGTCGATATTGGCTGTGCTGACCAAGGCCCCCGGAAATCAGGCAGACATAGGTGGCATCAAGGTCATCACCGAGAATGCCTGGTTCGCGGCTCGTCCATCGGGTACCGAAGCCTTATTTAAGATCTATGGCGAAAGCTTTATTAGCCCAGCTCATCTGCAACAGGTCATCGATGAGGCACAAGCCATGATCGATACTCTCTTAGCGTAAAATATGGGTTTAATAGACGAGTCACCAGAACCTAAGCTTTAAGCTCGAGTTTCTGGAGACTCCTATTAGAAAGAGATATGACAGCTAGGGAGATTATTCTTCTCCAGATAGTGCTGGTGATACTCTTCGGCGCGATTAAATTCGAGTACAGGGGCTATTTCTGTCACTATCTGTTTTTTTCCCCACTTGCCACTAAGGGCCAGAGCTTGTTTAGACTGCTCTGCTAGTGTTTTTTGCAGATTGTCGTGGAAAAAAATGGCGCTGCGATATTGAGAGCCTATGTCTGCCCCTTGTCTGTTGAGTGTGGTTGGGTTGTGGTTTTGCCAAAACACCTGGAGTAAGTCCTGAAAAGAGACTAAAGCGTCATCGTATTCCACCTGAACGACTTCGGCGTGACCGGTTTTGCCACTTTTAACTTGGGTGTAGCTGTTAGCCGCGTTATCGCCACCCATATAGCCACAAGTCGTCTGCTTAACGCCTGCCAACTGATTAAAGAAGAACTCAACGCCCCAAAAACACCCAGCTCCAAATGTCGCTACTGCCATACAATACCTCTAATTAAGTCGATGTAGATTAACCCTGTTTACGTTTGCAGAGCCATTAGATACCAGCAATACATTCAGACCTGTAGACTGAGTTCATTCGAAATGAACGTCTGGATGGCTAGACGTCTACATCTTGTGCTTTATCGCTATCTTTTGCAACAAGATAAAAAACATTTTGGTAAAGATATTATTTGATGCCTCGATAAATAGCTGAGGTATGGGTTAAGTGTTATTATTCTAAGCAATAGATTTTTCGAAATAAAATTAAAGCTTCTTCCATGAAATCACGCCGTTTCCAATTGCGATTTACTTGTAAGAACAATTAAGGGGAATTTTGTGCTACAGGCGCTAATAGAGTCACAAGACTTTTTAAAATTTACGTTAGACAACCCACATCACATAGATGAAAGCGGTACATTTTCTTTAGGCGAACACACACAAGTAGAAGTGTGGGATACCGGGGTTATCGTATTTGAGCCTAAACAAGGTGAGGGGAAAGATATTGTCCTCTCTTGTGCGGTACATGGTAACGAAACTGCCCCCATCGAGCTCTGCAATGACTTGATAAAAGACCTGCTCCAGCAAAAGATAATCACCAAGCACAGGGTCTTATTCCTATTTGGCAATCCGCCGGCAATCATCAATGGCACTCGCTTCATCGAAGAAAACCTAAATCGTTTATTCAATGGTGCACACTCTGTGGGCGAAGGTCTGAGTAATCCTGAGCGGATCCGTGCGAAAAAACTCGAATTCTATGTCGATAAGTTCTTCTCGGCCTCGAGTGCAACAGAGCAAAGAATTCATTATGATTTGCATACGGCTATTCGTGGCTCAAAACATGAAAAGTTCGCCATCTATCCATACCGTCCCGGTCGCCAGTATAGCGCCCAGCAGATCATGTATCTCGAAGCCTGCGGTATCGATACTGTCTTGTTCCATCATGAACCGACTACCACCTTCAGCTATTTTTCATCTAAGCACTATGAAGCCGATGCGTTTACCATAGAGTTAGGTAAGGTCTTGCCCTTTGGCCAGAATGATATGACACGTTTTATCGCATTAAGAGAGATGTTGAATCGCTTGATCACCAATCAAGATCTAGAGCTGGATGAATTTGATGCCGATAAGGTGAATCTGTATCAGGTCTGCCGCGCGATCAATAAAAGCTGCGATGACTTTGAATTTACCTTTGCTAACGATGTCGAAAACTTTACTGCATTCCCTAAAGGCTACATCTTAGCCAAAGAGGGGGGCATGGATATCAAGGTTGAGCATGAAGTCGAGGCCATCGTTTTCCCGAATGCTAAGGTGCCAGTCGGACAGAGAACTGTGTTATGCCTAAAGCCTGCCAGTACAGAGAATATTGCTTAGTGCTGGTGCCATCTCAATGACATGTAAAGCTAAACATACGCCGCGAGGATCGTTAGTTTTTATTCAAGCCTTTAGAACGGTTGATCGCAAGTTTACGTTAACGTAATGTCTTTCCCGCGTATTACAAGAATTGCTGATCCGCTCCATAAGAGCGGCTCAACTCATAACAAAGCACTCAGCTGATAAGAGATATAGTATGAGCAACGCAACAAGCGATAATGAGACTGTCCATAGAGTCAGTTTTCTCGACAGGGAGTCGGTTAACATCCCTATTCTTAAAATATTACAAGCCGACGGTACCGTTTATGATAACGCCGTTATGCCTGTAATTGATGAAGCATTGGCCCATAGAATCTATGATACTTGTGTCTTCACTCGCGTGTTAGATGAGCGTATGTTGGGTGCACAAAGACAGGGGCGTATCAGCTTCTATATGACATGTACCGGTGAAGAAGCCTCTATCATAGGCAGCACGGCTTCCTTAGATGATGGTGATGTTATCTTGGCTCAATACCGTGAGCATGCGGCAATCCGTTATCGTGGATTCACCACTGAGCAATTTATGAACCAATTGTTCAGTAATGAAAAAGATCTCGGTAAGGGCAGGCAGATGCCGATCCATTACGGCAGTGCCGAACTCAATTATCAAACCATCTCTTCTCCCTTAGCCACACAGATCCCGCAGGCAACAGGCGTAGGCTACAGCTTTAAGATGCAAGGTAAGCGTAACATCGCCATCTGTTACTTTGGTGAAGGCGCCGCGTCTGAAGGTGACTTCCATGCCGGTTTAAACATGGCAGCAGTGCTTAAATCACCGACTATTTTCTTCTGTCGAAATAATGGTTATGCCATTTCGACGCCGACAAGTGAGCAGTACTGTGGTAATGGCATAGCCAGCCGCGGGCCAGGTTACGGCATTCACACGATTCGGGTCGATGGTAATGATATGTTGGCGGTACTCGCTGCGACACAGCAGGCTCGCGCTTATGCGGTAGAGAATCATTCTCCCGTGTTAATCGAAGCCATGACATATCGCTTGGGCGCTCACTCATCATCTGACGACCCATCGGGATACCGTTCAAAAGACGAAGAAGCTAAGTGGCAACAGCATGATCCGGTTAAGCGCTTTAAGTTATGGATGATCAATAAGGGCTGGTTGACTGAGAGTCAAGATGCTGAAATGTACGAAAGATATCGTAAAGAGATCCTCGCAGAGTTAAAAGTAGCAGAGAAGCTACCTATGTCTATGCTAGATACCATCATTGAAGATGTCTATGACACACCGCCACCTCGTCTTAAGCAGCAGTTAAAAGATCTTAAGAAACATCTTAAAAAATACCCAGATTCCTATCCAAACAGTAAAGGGAGACTCTAAGTCGTGGCTGAGATTAACATGTTACAAGCCATCAATGATGCGCTATCCATTGCGCTGGAGTCTGATGAAAACTCGATTCTGTTTGGTGAAGATGTAGGACATTTTGGTGGTGTATTTAGAGCGACATCGGGCCTGCAAGATAAATTTGGCCGCGATCGTTGCTTCAATACACCTTTAACCGAGCAAGGCATAGCCGGTTTTGCCAATGGTTTAGCCTCCAACGGCATGGTAGCCATTGCCGAAATTCAGTTTGCCGATTATATCTTTCCCGCCTTCGATCAGATAGTGAATGAAACTGCTAAGTTCAGATATCGAAGTGGTAATGAGTTTAATGTCGGTGGTGTGACTTTCAGGACGCCTTATGGCGGTGGCATCGCTGGCGGACATTACCATTCTCAATCACCAGAAGCTTATTTTACCCATACTGCGGGTCTCAAGGTAGTGGTTCCTCGTAACGCCTATCAGGCCAAGGGCCTGTTGTTGGCGTCTATTCGCGATCCTAACCCGGTGATATTCTTCGAGCCTAAGCGTCTTTATCGCGCCAATATTGCCGAAGTACCCGATGGAGATTATGAGATAGAGCTGGGTAAAGCCGAAGTCGTCAGACAAGGTAGTGACATTACCTTAGTTGCCTGGGGAGCTCAGGTGGAGATCATCGAAAAAGCAGCAGATATGGCGGCTAAGAAAGGGATCTCATGTGAGATTGTTGATCTAAGAACCTTGTCTCCCTGGGATGTTGATACCCTTGCGGCTTCAGTCAAAAAAACAGGACGCTTGCTTATTAACCATGAAGCGCCACTGACTGGCGGATTCGCCGGAGAGATCTCTGCGACGATTCAAGAGGAGTGTTTTTTGCACTTAGAATCGCCTATCGCCCGAGTCTGTGGTCTGGATACGCCTTATCCATTGATCCATGAGAAAGAATATATGCCAGACGCGCTTAAGACATTCGAAGCGATTAAAGCAACGGTCAATTTTTAGGAGTCTGGCATGATTAAAGAATTTATTCTTCCCGATATTGGAGAAGGGATTGTTGAGTGTGAATTGGTCGAATGGTTGGTGAATGAAGGTGATCTTGTCATCGAAGATCAACCGATTGCTGATGTGATGACAGATAAGGCTCTCGTGCAGATCCCCGCACCCCATGGTGGTGTCATCAAAAAACTTCACTATGCTAAAGGGGATATAGCAATCGTACATGCACCACTTTATTCAGTCGATATCAGTGGCACAGAGCAAGATGATGTGAGTGATGAGGCGGGAAAATCATCAGATGAGCCAAACTCCCATCACATCGATGAAGAAATTTCACTGCCAGATGCCGTTAAGCTTGCCAGCAAAGTGCACATAGAAGAATTTCTTCTGCCAGACATAGGCGAAGGCATTGTTGAGTGTGAGCTAGTTGAATGGCTCGTCAATGAAGGCGATATCGTGGCGGAAGACCAGCCCATTGCCGATGTCATGACTGACAAGGCCCTGGTACAAATACCGGCAATTAAAGCGGGTAAAATCGTTAAGCTATATTATCGTAAAGGCCAATTGGCACGAGTCCATGAACCTCTGTTTGCCGTTGAAGTTGAGTCTGAAGAGATTATTGATCTTGCTGTTACTGCGACAGTCGAAGAGTCTGGCGAACAGCCCAATCAAGAAATGAGTGAGCCTGTCCCTCAGGGCAAGGCGCTGGCGAGCCCTGCGGTTCGGCGCATGGCGAGAAGCTTAGATATTGATATTTCAACCGTCAGTGGTTCAGGCAAAAATGGCCGGGTCTATAAAGAAGATATCCAGCGTCATCGGTCAGGCGTAAGCATCTCTTCAAATACAATGGAGTCTGGCTCTTCATCTGTCGACATTTGCTCCACAGTGGCCAAATCGGCTCAGGTACCGGCTCATAGTGAGAACAGGGTAGAGGCTATTCGCGGCGTTCAGGCTGTGATGGCTAAGATGATGACTGAGTCAGTATCGACCATTCCTCATTTTACTTATTGTGAAGAGATTGACTTAACCGAGTTGGTCAAGCTACGTGAGAGTATGAAGAAGAAGTATTCAAATGATGAGCTAAAGCTCACCATGATGCCATTTTTCATGAAGTCACTGTCATTGGCACTCACCGCATTTCCTATTATCAATAGTCGGGTAAATGCCGATTGCACCGAGTTGACCTATCTCTCGCGTCACAACATAGGCATGGCAGTGGACTCTAAAGTGGGTCTATTGGTGCCCAATGTTAAAGATGTGCAGGATAAGTCGATTTTAGACATAGCCACCGAGATCACTCGTCTGACAATTGCGGCTCGTAGTGGTCGTGTGAGCCCAAGCGATCTTAAAGAGGGCACAGTGTCTATTTCCAATATAGGCGCACTTGGCGGCACTGTAGCGACACCTATCATCAATAAACCTGAAGTGGCGATTGTGGCCTTGGGCAGGATGCAGGTTTTACCTAGATTTAACGCCGATGGTGAAGTGGAAGCGCGCAAAATAATGCAGATCAGTTGGTCAGGTGATCATAGAGTCATAGATGGTGGCACCATAGCCAGATTCTGTAATCTGTGGAAGCTTTATCTAGAGCAGCCCCAAGAGATGCTATTAGCCATGAAGTAGCTCACCACATAGGCATCTGGTACGAAGAGAAGGGCGCATAAGCGCTCTTTTTTATGGCTATTGCGCTTTTTTAGTTAATTTTTCAATCATATTTACGTATAATCCCGCGAATAATAAATCCTCCTTGGTTTTAAGATGAGTCAGTCAGCCCCACAAATTGAAGATATTCAATATATTTTTCCGCCTAAACCACTTCCACTAAGCGATCTCGACAAAGCGAGTCATAAGTCGCGTATCAAGCAGTTATTGATTGAGAAAGATGCGGTACTCGTGGCTCATTATTATACCGATCCCGAGATCCAGGCTCTGGCAGAAGAAACTGGTGGCTGTGTCTCAGACTCATTGGAGATGGCCAGATTTGGTCGCGATCACCCGGCTAAGACTCTGATTGTCGCTGGGGTTAAGTTTATGGGGGAGACCTCGAAGATTTTGAGTCCGGAAAAAACGGTACTCATGCCGACTTTGGATGCGACCTGCTCGCTGGATATAGGCTGTCCTATTGAGGCCTTCAGTGAATTCTGTGATGCTCACCCTGATCATACCGTTGTGGTTTATGCCAACACATCAGCCGCCGTTAAAGCCCGTGCAGATTGGGTTGTTACCTCAAGCATTGCCCTTGAAATTGTTGAGCATCTAGATAGCCAAGATAAGAAAATAATTTGGGGGCCCGATCGTCATCTAGGTGGTTACATCGCTAAACAGACTGGCGCTGAGATGTTGATGTGGCAAGGTGACTGTATAGTCCACGATGAGTTTAAGGCTAAGGCGCTGCGGGAGCTTAAGCTGCTGCATCCTACCGCTGCAATACTGGTTCACCCTGAATCACCAGCAAGTGTCGTTGAGCTTGCCGATGCCGTTGGCTCGACCAGTCAGCTTATTAAAGCTGCCCAGCAGATGGATAACGACAAATTCATCGTCGCAACCGATAAAGGCATCTTCTATAAGATGCAACAGGCAGCACCTGACAAAATTCTTATCGAAGCGCCGACTGGCGGAAATGGTGCAACTTGTAGGAGCTGCGCCCACTGCCCTTGGATGGCCATGAATGGTCTGCAGGCGATAGAAGCGTCATTGTTGGCCATTGACACCAGCAAGCATGAGATCTTTGTCGATGATGAGTTACGCCAAGCTGCATTAATCCCCTTAGATAGAATGCTTAATTTCGCTGCGGAATTAAACATGAAGGTAAAAGGAAATGCCTGATGTAAGCTTTTGGTTGGCTTTGGGTGATGAATAAGTTCCCCCCAAGTAACGTATAAGTTTGATCTGTATTAATAAGCCCTCAATTAGAGGGCTTTTTTGTGGGGATTTTCTAAGTCTTTCTGACGATTTGCACTAGACTCTGGCCATATCGCTTCAGTCTGTTGCTCAAGGAGAGCATTTATGAATATTCGATGGATCGAAAACCTTACGATAAAAAATAAACTGCTTATGGTTATCATGCCCCCCATCATGGGGTGCATTGTTTTTGGCTCATCAATTGTCTATAGCCAATTCCAGTTAAGCCAAAGTCTATCTAAGGTGCAGTTGCTCAGCGAGCTGGCGGGTGTAAATAGTTCACTAGTACATGAATTACAAAAAGAGCGCGGCATGAGTGCCGGATTTCTGAGTGCCAAAGGTCAAGCGTTTGCGGCTACACTGCCCAAACAGAGAAAGCTGACCGACAGACAGATCACCACATTTCAATCTTTTATTGCCCAAAACCCTTTACCTAATGCCTTTGACCATCAACTCAGCAGTGTCAATAAGGCCTTAGCAAGTCTTCATGGGCTGAGAAATCGCGTCGACAGCTTATCGGTTCCAGTCTCTGATGAAGTAGAGTTTTATACCGAGCTCAATATGACATTACTCAACATCGTCGATCAAACTGCCCATGAGGGGGCGAGCCAGGAAATTGCCATCAAAGCCGCGTCTTTTAGTGCTTATTTGCAGATGAAGGAAGCTGCTGGACTCGAACGTGCCGTGCTTAGCTCTATGTTTGGACAAGATGAAATCGAGGCCCAGAGCTTTATTAATTTTGTCACCTTAATGGCAAAACAAAACAGCAATCAAGGACGATTCTTGGCATTAGCAGATGCCCAAACGAAACAAAATTATCACCTTTTGCAAAGCTCTAGCGCCTTTGATGATGTTAATACACTCAGGCAAGTCGTGTTAAGCCAAAATGTAGCGGCCATTGCAGCACAAGGTCCAGAGCAATGGTTTACTTTAGCCACTGGGCGTATCGAACTCCTCAGTCAGTTCGAGCAATCACTGGCCTTTGGCTTAACGGCTCAGACTGAAAAGCTGTTATCGGCATCAAATACCTTGATGTATAGCATCATAACTCTGATGTTATTATCTGGCACTTTAGTGTTCGGCATGTCTATCTTACTGGGCAGGTATCTGCATCATAATTTGACCAAGATGCATTCAGTGGTTACTCAAGCACAAACCAGTTTCGACCTTAGCCTACGAGTTAAAGCCGACACTAATGATGAATTGGGTCAACTGGGTAAGGCATTCAACCAGATGATGATGGATTTTGAGCATGTTATTTTAAGAGTCAGAGACAATACCGCGAGTTTATTATCAGCATCCCAGAAGATGGATACCTGTGCGACCTCAATGCAACGTGACGTTGCCATAGGCCATTGCGAGTCTGAGCAGGTGGCCTCTGCGATGACCGAAATGAGTGCCACGGTACAGGAGATAGCCCAGAATGCCGTCAGTGCATCGGAAGCATCCACTGCCGCTAATTTAGATGCCAAAGAAGGGCGACTAGAGGTCAGCAAGAGCGGGGCCAGTATCAAGTTACTCGCGGTAGAAATCGGTGATGCTTCCAATGCTATTCATAAACTGGATAATGACATTGAATCTATCGTGAGTGTATTGAGCGTAATTAGTGGCATTGCAGATCAAACTAACTTACTCGCATTGAATGCCGCCATTGAAGCCGCCAGAGCCGGAGAGATGGGCCGCGGTTTTGCAGTAGTAGCCGATGAGGTGAGAAGCCTGGCACAACGTGCACAAGCTTCCACCGAAGATATCCGCACCATGACGGAACGCCTTGAGTCTGGCGCTAAACTTGCGGTCACTGCGATGGAGAAGGGCAAGGCGCAAGCCGAGCTAAGTGTTATGGAGTCTCGAAAGGCCGGAGAAGAGCTAGACCGCATAGTCACTGAGGTCGAGATTATCGACAGCATGAATGAGCAGATAGCGGCGGCGACTCACGAGCAGTCAACTGTGTCTGAAGAGGTTAATCGTAATGCGCTTAAGATAAGCGAAACTTATCGAAATACCCAAGCCGTTGCCGATGAGCTGAGTCAGCTTAACCAAGCGTTACTCCAAGGTGCTAACAAGATGGCCCAGGAAGTTAGCAAATTCAAATTAAGCTAAACTCAGTGACATAGAGTCAAGCAGCTAATCCACTAGATATTAGCCACTAGATATCGTTATTCGTGACTCATCTGAAACGAAACAAGCCTACTATTCAAGTAGGCTTGTTTGCAGAATATGGCGCATCCTCGCATCCTCGCTCCTGACACTGAGGACCTAGGGCGTACTCAATAATCCAGGGATCTGCTACACTGCTGTAGGTTACTTTTCAATTTAAGATCAATTTGTTATGCAGCGCCCACCACTACGTCAAGCCAAAACCATAGATAACGTTTTTAATAGTGCTTATTGGCACCTTGGTCAGCAAGATTTTACCATTAATGAAATTCGCACCAAGCTTGAGCGTAAAACAGAAAACCAAGAGTGGATTGAGACCGTACTGGCCAAACTCATAGAAAATGGTTATTTAAAAAATGACTATGACTTTGCGGTGCGCTATTGCGAGGTGGCCTTTAGTAATGAACTGGGTGCCGGCGCTATAAGACGTAAGTTACAAAGGCGCGGCGTACCGGTTACAGAGATAGATACTGCCATAGAGCAAGTCATGGACGACAAAGATGTCGATGCCTTTAAGATGGCCACATCTAGACTGCTAAGCAGATTTGTTAACTTCTATGGCACCAACAAAGAAAAAGTCTATGCCCAGATGACCACAAAAGGTTTTTCTCGCGTAGAAATTGATCACGCGTTATCACAACACCCAGAACGTGAAACACTGCGCAGTAAATTAGCCGTCAAAGCAGATAAAGCCGATTTAGCCACCGAAATAATCAAATTGTTTAATAAAGGTAAAGGCGAAACTCTCATCCTGCAGGAGCTAAAACAGCGACTGATTGATGTGAGTGACTTTGAAGAGACCTTGTACCAATTAACCCTAACAGATGATGTGGATTTTTATCAAAGCTGTAAAAATCAGCTGGCTAAAAAGCGCTATAACTTAGCGGACTATAAAGAAAAATCGAAAGCCTATGCGTATTTATCCCGTAAAGGCTTTGGCAGTGATGAAATAAAAGAGGCAATGAATCCGGAAGATGACTAGAAGATGGCAAGGGGCTTATAACTTTTACCTTCACCCTTATCTATCGCTTCGAGATACTGGACTTTCTTGAATTTAAACAGAGTCTGTATGTTATTGATAACAATGGCTGGCATGTTTTATCTAAGGGTAAGTGTAAATATTGAGGCACAGTCAACTTTTAATGGATTAGGTATAGGGCTATAATGGTCGCGAACTATACAAAAGTTAGGTATTGATGAACAATAACAGAGAGATAATCGCGTATCTTCGCGAACGTATTCCGACCTTCGAATGTGTGCCAGGTTGTCACGATTGCTGTGGACCGGTAACCACTTCCTCGGAAGAGATGTCGCGCCTGCCAGTAAAAACAGATGCTGAACACGATGCCGCGTTAGATGAGTATAACTGTGTACACCTGGGGCCTAATGGTTGCAATGTGTACGAAGAACGTCCCTTGATCTGCCGAGTGTTTGGCACCACACCCAATATGCCTTGCCCAAATAGTTGTCGACCAAAAGAAATGATTGACTCGAAAACGGAACGTCAGATCCATCACTTCATCAGAAACACACGACAAGTGTTAGTGTAACTGAGCCCTAAGCTGATTTGACTCAAGTCGATTGAAGCCAAGCTAATAGAAGATTATCAAAACGATTTTTTACACTCGGCGTTGTCACTTGCCGAGTGTTTCTCGTTTTGAAGCGTCAAACTCTGGGATGGTCAAGATAGTCATGACCAAATGAATGTTTAGTCATGTATTGAGGATGGTTTTCTACTTTTAGTTTAAGTAATGGCGGTATGTAGGAGTCAATCTAGTGTGTAATGATCCCAAATTGATGCCAAACAAAAAAGCAGCCAATAGGCTGCTTTTTTGTTATAGAATATGGCGGTGAGTTAGGGGTTCGAACCCTAGATGGGCTATAAACCCATACACACTTTCCAGGCGTGCGCCTTCAGCCACTCAGCCAACTCACCAAATTCCGTTATGTTTAAAGTGTTTAACGCCACCAATATCGTTAAAAGATTCATCAAGCTGGCTTAATTGCTTTCTCCTTTAACGGAGCCCGTACTTTACGCAATACAGGTTTAATGGTCAAGGGATAAAAGTGTACTTTCAAGTGTTTGCACGTTTGCTAAGCAATTTGACTGCAATTGGCTCAAGTTTTATGAGAAAAACTGAGTCATTGAGCCATTTAGCCTACAGATGGTGGCTGAGCCAGTGTCATTTTATGATGAGGAGATTGTTTCGCAGTAACACAAAATCGTGACGCTAAAATAGCGTCACTTTAAATGTGCTAGGAATATGAATGCTGGTGTACAGGGTAATTAAAGCAGCGGGCTGAATAGATAGAAAAATTGTTCAGTCACGCGTTTATGAACCGGTCTTTTCCGCCAGAGCGAGTAATCGACTAAGGTGGAGTTATCCATATATTCCTGCTGCAATTGGGTCAAGTCTTGAGTAAATGAGAGGTCATCGACGGCCAAGGTTAACTCGAAATTCAACCAAAGGCTGCGCATATCGAGATTGACGCTACCAATTAAACTGAATGCTTCGTCTATTACTACAGATTTAGTATGCAAGAGACCACCCTTAAATCTGTGGATATTAACTCCGGCCTGCAACAGTTCAGCGAAGAAGGACCGGCTTGCCCACTCAACCATGAGTGAGTCATTCTTGTCGGGAATGATAATATTGACACATAAGCCTCTGTGGGCGGCAGCAATCAGTGCCACCTGTAAGTTCTCACTGGGTACAAAGTAGGGGGTAGTAATAACTACCTTTCGCTCAGCCTGATAAAGACTCTGTAACAGGACTTCATGGATGATCTCTTCGGGCATACCGGGACCTGAGGGAATGACCTGCACAGTGTCCAGTTGCTCTGGGGCTGGATGAGATTGACAAATAGGCTTTTCTGGTAGGAAACGTTGATCTGTTTCTACTTCCCAGTCCCAGGATTGGATGGCGTTTAACAGAGGGACACAGGTCCCTGTGACGCGGATCATCACATCTATCCATTCGCCTACACCTGAATTAGCTTTAAAACAACTGGGGTCTACTAAATTCATTGAGCCTGTGTAGCCAATGACGTTATCTATGATGACGATTTTTCTGTGCATTCTCAGGTCCATTCGGCGAAATAAGATCCTGAGCGGACTGACCTTGAGTGCTCTGGCGATTGAGATGCCTGAAGCTTGCATTTTTTCGGGCCACTCACTTCGAAAAAATTGATGGCTCCCAGCCGCGTCGAGTAAGAGTCTTATTGTTATGCCTCTTTGAGCCGCTTGTATCAAGGCTTGAGCCACCGAATCTGCCATGCCTCCAGGGTGCCAGATATAGAATTCAAGATGTATAGATAGTGTGGCTTTATCAATATCCTCAATCATAGAGGTCAAGATCTGCTCGGGAGATGCCAGTAACTGTAAATCATTATCGGCAAGTGGCGGGATCCCGAGCCGTTTTTTACATAAGCGACCAATCGACTGGGCATGGTGACTCTGAATTCCGGTGTGATATTGTTGAGTTTCAAATAGATGAGCAAACCATTCACCATAGGGCTTATACATTTTTTGGGCCCTGACAGCCCGGGTACGACCGATATTTTGCTCTCCTATGAGTAAGTAAGCGACTATTCCAACCACAGGAATGACATATATGACCATCATCCAGGCAAAAGATACGCCGATGGAACGACGTCTTATTACGATCCTTGCCGTCACTGCTGCAATAATTATCCAGTAAACGAGCACGCTGATGAGAGCGAGTATCTGGTACAAATGATCCATGGAGTTTATTGCCTTTAAATAACGTCCCTTCTATATTTTCAAGGGGAATGCCAACATTTTGCATTAAATAAGCATAAAGATCAGTCTTTTTAGCGAATGGTGTTTGAGACTAAGATCTTGATCCTTGTACTGTATTGGCATTTTGTCTGCATAGCGGATGTTTAGCTATGGTGTCTTATGGTATAAACTGCGGACTTATTCTTATATTTAGTTCTCAAAGTATGAAACTCACTTCTTTGACCCGTTCAGTTTTTTTGTTCATATTATTTATTCTTATTTCAATAATGCTCTCTATGGCGTTATTGGTAACCAATGAGCCGCGAATTTTGACTGATTTAGACACACCATCCTTCGATACTCGATGTGTCCTAGGTGTTGAAAATACAGGTGCATACTTAGATAACAAGGGGTTATTGAGCGTATCCACATGGAATATATATAAACAGAAAAAGGATAATTGGGATAAACAGCTGGCACGCTTAAATCAAGGGAGTCAATTGGTCCTACTGCAAGAGGCTGGCCTGAGCCCTGAGCTTAGTCAGTATATTCGAGATACTGGACTTAAGGTTTCCATGGCGAAGGCATTCACGCTGTGGAATACTGCATATGGGGTGATGAATCTTGCTCGTATCCAGGCAAAATCTGCATGCGCATTTACCGAGACTGAGCCCCTTATCCGTTTTGCCAAGTCTGGGATAGTCGCACATTACCCACTTTCTACCGGCGAGGACCTCTTGGTCGTGAATCTACATGGCATTAATTTTGAGTGGGATCTCACGCATTTTTCTAAGCAATTTGAGGCAATAGCCCTAGAGCTTGATAAGCATCATGGGCCGATCATTTTAGCGGGTGATTTGAATACCTGGCGTGCTGAGAGACTCAATTTTGTCGCGGCTTTAGCGAGTAAACATCACTTGAGCGAAATCAGCTATCGAGTCGATAAACGTCGACGTGTATTTGGCTTGCCCTTAGATCATCTCTACTATCGTGGATTAACATTCCAGAGCGCCGAGTCATTAGCCACAGATAGCTCAGATCATAACCCCATCACGGCTCACTTCATGGTCAAGGAATTACCTTGAGTAGACATAGGATAAGCTGGGTATTGGCTCTGCTTATCCAATTTATACCTGAACTTATACCTGAGTTAATCATTGAGTTTATTGCTGGTTATAGGAACATGCTGAGGTCTGCTGGTTAAAATCGGTAATAAATTCTGGGTGTTTTTCCAAGAAAACCTTACCGAAATACACACCCAGAGGTTTGCTCTTGTTATGTATTTTCTTAAATTTGTTCATATCCAATCCCGCTCGTTCTACCGCCGTCTGGAAGATTAAACTATTCTCCATGATGGCATCGATACGTTTGTGGACGAGTAGTTTAATGAGTTGATCGACCGAGTCGGTTTGATGAGCAAGTATAAACTTGTGTTCATGGAGCCAATGGGCGGTATTTGAATGTTGACGACTGGCAAAAACGGCTGTGGCTTTAATCTCACTAAGGGACGAGGAAATTTTACTGTCTTTTAGTAGATAAAAATTCCAGTTTTGTTCAATAAAAGTATTAGATTGGACTGCATATACGTCTCGCTTGTCGTTATGTGAAGCGGCAAAAAAACCATCATAGGTACCAATTTCGACGCCTTTTTGTGCTCTTCCCCAGGGTAAGAATATGACCTGATAATCCTGTTTAAGCCTGTTCATCACGCAAGCCAATGCCTCTATGGCATAGCCAGTCTGTTTGCCGTTCGACTCCATCTGGTAGGGAGGCCATTCTTTGGTTGATATGGATAATTTAGTAATTGGCTCGTTTGCTTGAGTCATAAACTGACTCCCGAGTAATAGCATAGCCATAGAGCCAGTGATAAACCTGAGCATTCCTATATGCAGCCGTTTTTTGCAGAACCAATACCAGAGCGATAAATAGGAGTCAGGTATAGATTGAGGTATATGTATCAAGATGCTCTCACTCAGTGCCTTCATAGTATAAATTCTAGTTTAGGCTAAGGTGATGTCAAAATAGATACGCCGCAATTGATGAAAAAATGGGTTGCCTATGTTTCACAGACTAAATAAACAAGCCTTGTATTGGTTTTCGGCAAAAAAAACGTGATTGCAGACATTTATCAAGATATAGCTTGTACACTAGGGCATTAAGAGCCCGTTCTTCTCCATATTTAGGCGCATCACATGTCTGCTAATGCTATAACTTCCGAATCTCACCGTCTGTTACAATCCTATTTTGGCTTTGAAGCGTTTAGACCCGGCCAGCTTGACGTTATTAATAATATTCTGGACGGGCAGAGCGCCGCGGCTATTTTCCCCACGGGTTCAGGCAAGTCTATCTGTTACCAACTCCCCGCGATCGCACTGCCACACTTGACTCTGGTGGTCTCGCCATTACTGGCCTTGATGCAAGATCAACTCGCATTTCTTAAGGAGAAAGGGATCAGTGCTGCAAGCATAGATTCTACTCAGAGCCGGGAGCAAGCCAATGAAATCATGCGGGGCATAAGAAGTGGCCAGATAAAAATATTGATGATTTCAGTCGAGCGGCTCAACAATGAAAGGTTCAGACAGTTTATCTCAGAGATCCCTCTGTCTTTATTAGTGGTCGATGAAGCCCACTGTATCTCTGAGTGGGGGCATAATTTCCGTCCTGATTACCTTAAATTGCCCCGTTATCGACAGGAACTCAATATTCCACAAACCTTATTGTTAACTGCCACGGCGACCCCTAAGGTGATTGAGGATATGGGTGATAAGTTTGGCATAGCTAAAGATAATGTCAGCTTAACCGGTTTCTATCGGGCCAATTTGCACTTGGCCGTACAAGGCGTTAAAAGCTCAGTGAAACTCGATACCCTGTGTCACTGGTTACAGCCTAGACAAGGGCTGGCTGGCATCATCTACGTGACCTTGCAACAGACTGCCGAGCAGGTGGCTGAGCATCTTAGAAGTCGAAATATTCCGGCTACAGCCTATCATGCTGGCATGAATTCAGATGTCCGCTCAAAAATCCAAGAAAATTTTATGTCCGGCAGGCAGCAGCTCATTGTCGCTACGATAGCCTTTGGTATGGGGATAGATAAGAGCGATATTCGCTATGTGGTGCATTATGATCTGCCCAAGTCTATCGAAAACTACGCTCAGGAAATAGGTCGTGCGGGACGTGATGGAGGGGATTCCGACTGTCTGGTGTTAGCGAATGGCGATAACTTAAGTACGCTGGAAAACTTTGTTTACGGCGATACACCCGAAGCTTCAGCCATCGCTATCGTACTCGGTGAGATCCTTAAGGCAACAAATAGCCAGAGCGGTAACGCTGGGCGACAGTGGGAAGTGGTGCTCAACAGCTTATCTTCGCAATCAAATATTCGACCATTATCCCTAAAGACTTTACTGGTATACCTAGAACTATTTAATGTGATCAAGCCTACCTACAGTTATTTTGCCGAGTATAAATATAAATTACTGAAAGGCGAAGAGGAGATTTTATCGGTATTTAACGGTGAGAGACGTGATTTTGTGCAAGCTATTTTTAGCAGTTCAGACAAAGCTAAGATCTGGTTTAGTATCAATTTCGATAGGCTACACCAAGATTATTCCAGTGATCGTCAGCGCGTACTCAAAGCGATTAATTATCTGGACGAAAAGGGCATGATCGAGCTACAGAGTAAACAGATGACCCAAGTTTATGACATTCTAGACACTGGCTTCTCAGCCGAGTCGCTGCAGTCTTCTCTGTTTGATCGCTTTAGCCAAAAAGAGCGCAGTGAAATAGAGAGAATTAACCATCTGGTGTCCTTTTTTACCTCTAATTCATGTCTCAGCCAGCAGCTTGCCGAGTATTTTGCCGACAAGAATATGACGGCTCCCTGTGGAACCTGTAGTGTCTGTCAGGGCCATCAGGCCGTATTACCGCCGCAACCCTATCTGCGTCCCTTGGGTGAGCAAGATTTTAATACCCTTACCACAGCGGCCATCATCAAACTGGATAAGGTGTGTAGCCCGGTACTCTTGTCCCGCTTCTTGTGCGGTTTAACCACGCCCATATTCACTCGGCTCAAGATGAGAGCCTGTAGTGGTCATGGATCGCTGGAAAAATATCCCTTCGGTGAGGTCAAACTCTGGGTTGAGTCTAATTTGAACTAAATTTTGTCTGGTCTCAGGCGTTGATATGGTAAATTTCAACTACAAATCAACGCCGATGCTGATATTTCCCATCATACGTGTTTTACTGTTTTGCGCACATCTAGCGTCAAAGTGGGATCCCTCCCACGAAAAAACAATAACTAAAACACATCGGGGAAGAAGCATGAAACAAGCCATATTACCACTTGCCATCGCATTATCATTCGCAGGGTTAGGCGGATGCCAGACACAGGAAGAAACCTCTGATACTGCCGAGGTTCACGCCAGCCAACAACTGAGCTTTGCACAATTTTCTAGCCAGTTTATCGACGATTTATGGATAGAATCACCGACTTGGGCGCTTTACACCGGCTATCACAAGTATGATGGGGTGCTCAAGGTGCCTAATGCCAAGAATCGTGAACTCTCGTTAGCCTTTAACCAGAAAGCCTTGGGTAAGCTAGCGTCTTTCGACCAGTCTAAGTTATCAACCAATGAATCGATAGATTATCGCTTGATCGAGAATTTACTAAAAAGAGATATCTGGGAGATAAATACGTTTAAGTCCTGGCAATGGGATCCCTCTTCATACAATGTCGCCGGTGGCTTCGCACAACTGGTAAATGAAGATTTTGCACCATTAGATACTCGTCTACGCTCTGTTCTGGCCAGAATGGAAAATGTGCCAGCTTATTATCAGGCTGCACGGGATAATATTGACTCACCGACCTTAGAGCACACTCAATTAGCAATATTACAGAATAAGGGCGCTTTCTCAGTTTTTACTGATGAGCTATTGGCTCAGGCGAAAAACTCAGGTTTAACAGCAGATGAGAAATCTCTGTTCGAGACTCGGTTTACGGCATCAATCAAGGCTATCGATAAGCATATTCAGTGGCTCGACGGGCTAGCAAAACAATTAACACAGGATGGTGCGCGCAGCTTCAGAATTGGTGAATCTCTCTATGAACAGAAGTTTGCCTTCGATATTCAGGCTGGGATGAGTGGTAAAGCTTTATATGAGAAGGCCAGTGCCGATAAGGCTCGGGTACAGGAGGAGATGGCAAAGATCACCTCTAAGCTCTGGTCTAAGTACTTCAACACTGGTATGCCAGCAGATAAAAATACCGCCACCAAGCAGTTGATCGATAAATTGTCATCTAAGCATGTAAAACGTGAAGATTTTGTCGATGAAATTCGTGCGCAAATCCCTCAACTCATCGCATTTGTGAAACAGAAAAACTTAGTGACCTTAGATGCCAATAAGCCTCTGGTTGTACGTGAAACCCCAGCCTATATGCGCGGATTTGCCGGGGCTTCCATCAGTGCTCCTGGTCCCTATGAGAAGTCGAGCAACACCTATTATAACGTGACACCTCTGGATGGCATGAGTGATGAATCGGCGGAAAGTTATCTGCGTGAATACAACCACTGGATCTTACAGGTGCTCAATATTCACGAAGCCATTCCTGGACACTACACTCAGCTAGTTTATTCAAATGAATCCCCGAGCATGATAAAGAGCCTATTGAGTAATGGTGCTATGGTCGAAGGTTGGGCGGTATATACCGAACGTATGATGCTTGAAGAGGGCTATGGTGACTTCGAGCCTGAGCTCTGGCTGATGTACTACAAGTGGAATCTGCGGGTGATAGTCAATACCATCCTAGATTACAGTATTCAGGTGAAAGGCATGACTGAGCAAGAAGCCCTTAACTTGATGACCCAAGAAGCTTTTCAGCAAACAGCCGAAGCCGAAGGTAAGTGGAGAAGGGCGACGCTGAGTCAAGTACAGTTAACTAGCTACTACTCAGGTTATCGTGAGATCTATGATTTCCGTGAAGAGCTAAAAGAAAAACAGGGCGAGCAGTTTGATCTTAAAGGTTTCCATGAGCAATTTTTAAGTTACGGCAGCGCTCCAGTTAAGTACATACGTGAACTTATGATGAAATAGTCGTTAATCATCTGGGTAACAAGTATGTTGGTGATAAATGGGGCAAGTATCGGGCTTGCACCCTTGCGTCACTGCTTGTTTACAATTATTTAGCATAAATAACTAACACAGCTCACATTTCAACAAAAAACAACTGGAAGTAAACCAATAGTTATAGTAACCTTAATGATAATCGTTCGCGTTGGCGGCGTTTGTGTGATGAGTACAATATTATTGGTCGATTATGATCTAGTGTTTAGGGAATTACTTTAGGAAGTGTGAGAGGCCAAAGGACACGATATTGTCTGTGCTAAAAAAGCATTGGCAATATTAGAGATAGACCTCCCCGACATTATTCTGCTAGATATCATGACGCCAAAATTAGATGGATTTGGTTTATTGGCTGTAAGGAAAGATCAGCTCCCAAGGATACTTTTTTCTAATATCGGTAACTACGATGAAGGAATAGAGGCAATCAATCTGGGGTCGGTGATTTTCTTATAAAGCCTTTTAGCGTAAAGGAGCTTTTAGTCCGCATGATAGCATTACAAAGTCCCGTAGAATTAACTCTAGCAGAACAACTTAATGTAAGTTCAACCTCTGATAGTGAAGTTAAATTTGACGATACTCAATATTGTGTTTCGATAGCATCGAGAAGGGTTACCCTCACTCAAACAGAATTTAAATTATTTAAGTATCTGTTCGAACGCAAAGGAAAAGTGATCACAAAGCAGGAATTACAGCGCAGTGTACTTCACAAAGATCTCGGCAGGTTCGATCGAAATCTAGATATGCACATCAGTAATACTCGTCGTAAATTAGCCGACACTCAACTACCAAAAACTCTGATTAATACGGTCAGAGGACAAGGGTATAGCTTTGCCGTTTGGTGAACAGTTTTTTAAAGTAAGGTTACAAAAGCCACAGTCGATGTGGCTTTTTTGTTTTTTAGCTGCTCAAAAGATTATTTTCGTTTATCCTATAGGTCATTTAATGAGTCGCTATGAATAGATGACTCATCATCCCAGATAATTCAAAGGAAGACATATGCGGATCAGTGCTAATTTTGATGGTGGTAACATCGAAGTCATCAATCAAGATAATATTAATGATGTGCAGTTAGCCATTCGCCCGGATGTTGGTGGAGAGTTTTACCAATGGTTCAACTTTCGCCTCGAAGGTGAAGTGGGTAATCGTTATCTGCTGAATATTGTCAACGCTGGCTCTGCCTCTTACCCACAAGGTTGGGAAAACTATCAAGCCGTAGCGTCTTACGATAGACAACAATGGTTTAGATTACCCACAGAGTACAAAGACGGCAAATTAACCATAGCGGTTGATCTCGACTGTGATGCGATTCAAATTGCCTATTTCGCTCCCTATAGTTATGAACGTCATCAAGATTTACTTGCCGCAGTTCAAGTTCACCCTCTCGTGAGTCTTGAGCATCTGGGATTGACACTGGATAACAGAGATCTGACCTTAATCAAGTTGGGCGATGGTGACGAATCTAAGAAAAACATCTGGATCACAGCACGCCAACACCCAGGTGAGACCATGGCCGAATGGTTGGTTGAAGGCTTAATCAACAACCTGCTCGATAGTGATTGTGCCAATGCCAAGGCGTTATTAGACAAGGCAAACTTCTATATTGTGCCTAATATGAATCCGGATGGCTCGGTGAGAGGACACTTGAGAACCAATGCTGCCGGCGTTAATCTTAATCGTGAATGGCTGAGCCCATCTCTCGAGAAAAGCCCGGAAGTATTCCATGTCACTAATAAGATGAAAGAGACTGGTGTGGATCTTTTCTATGATGTTCATGGCGATGAAGGCCTGCCTTTTGTATTCCTTGCAGGTTGTGAAGGCGTACCTTCCTATACCGATAAAATGGCCGCACTGCAGCAGAAATTTGTCGATACACTCCAGTTAACCAGCGCCGATTTTCAAACTAAGTTTGGTTATGACAAAGATGAGCCAGGAAAGGCAAATCTCACCGTGGCATCTAACTGGGTCGCTGAAACATTCCAATGTTTGTCTAATACATTAGAAATGCCATTCAAAGACAATGATAATTTAGCCGATCCTATGGCTGGATGGTCTCCTGAACGTTCAATCTACTTAGGTGAAGCCTCATTGACGGCTATGTTAGCCGTAGTAGATGAGCTTCGCTAGTTCGCTCATCAATCAGTTATCCCTTTGGAATAAAATCCGGGTAAGGGGGCGTTTGCCTCTATCCCGGGCAAGCGCTTAGACTCGTGCTTATGCAAGAGGCTCTAATCTTGATATTATTGACAATAATTTAAGTATAATTTTGAGGTAGCGATGGCATTAATTAACTGTCCAAGTTGTCAGAAACGCATCTCGAGTAAGGCGACTAAATGCAGCTCCTGTAGTGCGAACCTTACTGGTGATACTGACTCTCTGACGACTATCAGTCATATTAAACGTTCTAATCAGCTGATGAATCACAGCATGTTGTCTATGACCTTGTTCATCGCGGGAGTGGTGATCTGGTTTTGGGGTGGTGAGCCAGCCCAAGGGGTGAGATCCTATATCGCCGGTGTGTTTTTTGTGTTTGGTTTTGTTGGCTACATGATCACTCGTCTGAGAATCGTATTGCATAAACGGAAAAGTGTATGACAGAGATAAATAAGATGATCGATGACATGCCTCATGTCGTCTATGAGAGACTGGTCAGTGGCGTCGAGCTGGGAAAGTGGGAAGATGGCACTGTGTTGTCACAAGCCCAGCGTGATTCGACTCTACAGTTGGTGATGCTTTATCAGGCCAGAAGATTAAACCAAACCGACCATTTGACGGTTAACTCTGCCGGACAAGTCAATGAATTGTCTAAGTCTCAATTGAAGAAGCAGTTCAAGGGTGAGCCCATCGCTGAATTTAAAGAGAAAGATCTATAATAGATCTGTTACGCATCTCTATTGAGAAGGCGAGTAATCAAATAAGAGTTACTCGCCTTTTTCTTTATTTTCTGGCTAATATGCGCAGCATATTATTCCTAATCTCCCATACTTCAATAAACAATGAGTTTACAGTAAGATTTCAATGGGAGATTAATCTTCGCTTAGCTCGCCAACCAAATCTTTCTGCATAGCATCTCTCACTTCTGCGGCTGACATAGGCTTAGACAGCAGATAGTGTAGTTTCGCTAAGGCGGCTTCCGTCGTCATGTCCGCACCACTGATCACCCCAGCTTCTTGCAGGGCATTGCCCGTTGCGTAGCCCGACATATTGACCTTGCCCTGAAGACATTGGGTGAGATTAACTAAGACTATTCCACGTTCACTCGCTTGTGACAGCACCTTAAGCAGCGCTGGATTCTGGGGCGCATTGCCTACCCCATAGGTAAGCAAGATCAGTGCTTTGACCGGTTGTTGTAAGATGTTCTTTATCACATCTGTGGTAATGCCTGGATAGAGTGTCACTACGCCTATGGGCTGAGGACTGATGGTAGCAACTTCCAAAGGCTTATCCGACGGCTCGGCTATTTTGCCGGCATTCATGCGGATCTTTATGCCCGCCTCAAGCAGTAAAGGAAAGTTAGGCGATGCAAAGGCCCCGAAACCATCGGCATGGGTCTTGGTGGTCCTGTTTCCTCTAAAGAGCTTGTTATTAAAAAATAAACAGACTTCTGCGACCGGATAATTGGCGGCAATATAGAGAGAGTTCAGCAGGTTGGTTTGACCATCAGATCTGAGTTGAGCTAGGGGGATCTGAGAACCTGTGACTATGACTGGCTTGGATAGTTCTTGCAGCATGAATGACAAGGCTGAAGCGGTGAAGGCCATGGTATCTGTGCCATGTAAGATCACGAAGCCATCATACTTGTCGTAGTTCAACTTAATATCATCGGCGATCATCTGCCAATCCGTCGGTGCCATATCCGATGAATCTATCAGTGGAGAATACTCCTGAATCACAAATTCGGGCATATCGTCATGGTAGAACTCAGGCATGGCCTTCACACAATCTGTGAGGAAACCTGCCACAGGCGCGAAGCCATGGGAGGTTTTTTGCATGCCTATGGTACCGCCTGTATAGGCAACATATATGGAACGTTTGGTCATTGTTATATTCAGATGGACGCTATTTGGCTGAAGTATACTTGCTTGGTGGGCTTCACCCAATGGTTTCTGCTATTTAAATTGGTATCTGTGACGGTATCGGTATAGCGATTAAATTAGACATTAAAAAACCCGAACAGGCTAGACCTGATCGGGTTGGTGTTTGTTCCAGAGCCAAGTGTTGAGACTCTTTACTCAGTTCAAACTGAGATTATAGGGTACAGTTATCGCAAAACAGGTACATGCCGTTAGGGTCGTCGAAGGCGTTGAACTCTTCAACCACTCCTGACCACTGAGTCAAGGCTTGTTCGATAAGTGAAACACCCATGCTGCTCTGAGGTAAGTAAACGGCAACCGATGAGAACATCTCCTGAATAAAGAACTCTTGTGGAGTCAGCTCATGCTCGATGATCTGACTGTCAAAATCCTCCAGTCCGGCCATGTCTGCAGCCTTAGCAACAGCATCATCCAGATCGCCTAGCTCATCGATAAGTCCTAGATCCAATGCCTTACGGCCAGACCAAACTCGTCCTTGGGCTATGTTATCGACTTCTTCCAGACTCATGTTGCGCTCTGTAGCGACCAGTGAGATGAAGTCATGATATCCACGTTCGATATGACGCTGAATCACGCTCTTAATTGCAGGGGTTAAGCCCTTAGCCACAGATATTCCTGCCCACTCTGATGTCGCGACACCATCTGTATGTATGCCTAAGCTAGAGAGTGAATCTTCGAAGGTGGTTATCATACCGAAGATGCCGATTGAACCTGTGAGTGTAGTGGGGGTGGCATAGATGTAGTCAGCACTGGCGGAGATCCAGTATCCACCCGATGCGGCATAGCTACCCATACTCACGACGACGGGTTTGCCGGCTGTTTTGAGAGCCAGAACTTCTTGACGGATTTGCTCAGATGCAAAAGCACTGCCGCCTGGGCTGTCTACGCGCAGTACTACAGCCTTAACATTATCATCAAATCTGGCTTTGCGAAGCAGCAAGGAAGTGCTCTCACCGCCAATTTGACCAGCGGGTTGGTTACCATTGAGTATGGTACCTTTCGCGACGATTATGCCGACGGTATCATCGAGGAACAGATCTGGCTGAGTAGCAATGAGAGACTCATAGTCATACAAGCTTATCTGCTTATAGCTGTTGCCCTCAGTAGCTTTACCCACAGTCTCTATCATCTCGAGTCTGAAGGCTTCTGCAGTGGCTAACTCGTCGACCCAATGCATATTGATTGCCATAGCTGCCGATTTACCATCGGCCTTATCTAGCTCACTCAGGTAATCTTCTGCACCAAGCACCAAATGCTCGGGCTTGATGTCACGGTTACTTGACACAGTTGCTGCATAACTGGCCCAGATATCCTTGAGTAAATCAATATTGGCTTCTTTAGCTGCTGGAGACATATCATCACGGATATAGGGCTCGACTGCTGACTTGAAGGTACCAACACGGAAGATATGGGCATTGATTTTTAGTTTATCTAACGCAGACTTGTAGTACTGACGGTAACGGCTCAAGCCTTCTAATTCGACACTTCCCTGGGGATTGAGGTAGATGGTGTCGGCGAAGCTGGCTAAGAAGTATTGATTCTGCCCGTAGCTATTGGCTGTGGCCAGTATCGGCTTACCACTGGCTTTAAAGCGAGTGAGAGCATCACCAATAGATTGCAGCTTGCTTATTCCGGTCCATCTAAGATGACCCATGTCTAATACGATAGATGAAATACGCTCATCGGCGGTGGCATTATCGATGGCATTGAGGACATCGGCGAGTAAGATTTCCCCTGAGCCATCATTATTCTTGCCACTTTTCATTGCCTCTTCGATGGGATCGACCTGACGCTTCTGCTCAACGATAGAACCCGCTAAGTCCAGCACTAAGGCTGAGCCAGATTCAAGCTGGACATCATCATCGACGCTGATTGCGACAATGAGCATGGCAAGTAAGCCGAAAAAGAAAAGATTAAGTACCAGCTTTCTAAATCCGTTGATGGTTTTCCAGGTGAACTGAAATATTCTTTTGATTAACGAGGGTTTAGCGGACATTATCCACTCCTTTTTCACTTCAATATCACTATGCTAACTGAAAAAACGCCAATTAGGGTAATTCAATTGTAATGGAGTCTAATAAATCCCGAGTGGCTCTGGAGTTGAGCTTAAGAGAAACAAGATGTATGCTGATTTAAATCACTTGTTTAAAAAGGATGTTTGAATGTCGTTTCCGCATTTATTAGAACCCTTGGAACTGGGCTTTACCCAGTTAAAAAACCGTGTATTGATGGGCTCCATGCACACAGGTTTAGAAGAAGAAAAGGGCGGTTTTGAGAAACTGGCAGTATTTTATCAAGAACGAGCTCGAGGTGGAGTGGGCCTGATCGTGACGGGGGGGATCTCACCAAACCTACGTGGCCGCCTCGCACCTAACGGTTGTCAATTGAGTTTTCCTTGGCAAGTATATAAGCACAAGAAGATCACTAAGGCGGTGCATGACGCCGACGGCAAGATTTGTATTCAGCTGCTCCATGCAGGCCGTTATGGTTACCATCCTTTTTCTGTGGCGCCCAGTAAGATAAAGTCGCCTATTACCCCTTTTACACCTTCGCCCATGTCAGCCAGGCAAATTCGTGGCACCATCAAAGATTATGCCTCGTCATCTGCCTTAGCGAAAAAGGCGGGTTATGACGGCGTAGAGGTCATGGGGTCCGAAGGTTATCTCATTAACGAGTTTATCTCAGCCAGCACTAACGTGCGTGATGATGAGTGGGGCGGCAGTTTCGAAAATCGGATTAAATTCCCGCTGGAGATTGTGCGTAGCATACGCGAAAAAGTCGGCAAAGAATTTATCATTATTTTCAGGCTCTCCATGCTAGATTTGATTGACAACGGCTCCTCATGGGAAGAGGTGGTCGAGCTGGCTAAGCGACTCGAGAAAGAAGGGGTCAACATCATTAATACCGGGATTGGTTGGCATGAAGCCAGAATTCCCACTATTGCTACCAGTGTGCCAAGAGGGGCTTTCGCTTGGGTTACCGAGAAACTTAAATCTGAAGTCTCGGTGCCACTCATCGCCACCAACAGAATCAACACGCCTGAAATTGCCGAACAGATCATAGCTTCGGGACAGGCCGACATGGTGTCCATGGCGAGACCTTTTTTAGCCGACCCTGATTTTGTCAATAAAGCCGCGGCTAATACGCCAGAGCTCATCAATACCTGTATTGGTTGTAATCAAGCATGTTTAGACCATGTGTTTGCACGTAAACGTTCGACCTGTTTGGTCAACCCCAGAGCCTGTTATGAGACAGAGCTTAATTTCACGCCAGCGAAGAAGAAAAAACGCATCGCCGTCATGGGGGCAGGACCTGCCGGTATGGCATTTTCTATCTACGCCGCGACACGAGGTCATGAAGTGGTCTTGTTCGAAGCTAAATCTGAGGTGGGTGGCCAGTTTAATCTAGCCCGAAAAATCCCGGGTAAAGAGGAGTTCGACGAAACCATACGTTACTTCAAAGCCCAGATGAAACTCAATAAGGTTGAGTTAAGACTCAATACCCGTTTAGATGCATCTGTGGTTCGAGACGAGCAGTTCGATGAAATTGTGATGTCATCGGGTGTGCTGCCAAGAGAATTACACCTAGAGGGCTTTGATGATCCGCGCGTGGTGGATTATCAGCAAGTGCTAAAAGGTGAAGTCAAGTTAGGTAAACGTGTCGCCTTGATTGGCGCCGGCGGAATTGGCTTCGATCTGGCCCATTTCATCTGTGAGCAGGAGTCATCCACCTTGCAACCAGACAAATGGTTAAAGCAATGGGGCATAGATAAAGCCTATAAACACAGAGGTGGGTTACGTCATGATGCTGATGCTCTCGAGACTGAACCTGAAAACGAGCCTGAGGCCCATGAGATCTATCTGCTGCAACGTAAGAGCACTAAGATGGGCAAAGATCTGGGTAAGACCACGGGATGGATACATAGAGCTGTGTTGAAACAACATAAAGTCAAAATGAAAACTGGGGTCAGCTACCAGAAGTTTGACGACTTAGGTTTACACATTTCTATCGATGATAAGGATGAGATATTAGCCGTGGACAATGTGGTTTTGTGTGCCGGTCAAGTGTCAAATCGCAGCTTACTCGAGGAGATGCAAGCCACTGGCTTACCGGTCCATCTTATCGGCGGGGTGGACGTCGCGGCTGAGCTTGATGCGAAACGTGCCATCAGACAAGGTGCAGAGCTGGCAATAGCACTTTAATATCAATCGGTATAATATTTCCAAAAGATAATAATTAAGCCTGATCTTATACGCAAATCTTTGCTTATTGAAATCAGGCTTTTTTGTGTCTTACTTATACCAGATTAGATTTTAGGACTTGGATTGTTTTTGGATTATCGCTGAGGTCGTTAGACCTAGTCAGCTAATTTTTATATTGCCATGTGCAGATAGCAGATTAGATTTTTAGGATTTGGTTTGCGGCTGGATTATCTGCGCGGCTGTTATGCCCGGGCGGGTCACAACATCACAGCCTTCAGGTGATAGCTTAAGGTCTAAATCACTGGTTGGGGTGCAACAACAGGGGAGACACTCATCGGCTTTGAGTGTGACTAAGGGCTGGGTATGATAGCTCACACTGCCGCTGATTATTGTCGTTTTACAGGCACCGCAATAACCATTACGGCACTCTGAGAAAACTTTAACTTTTTTATGCTCCAGTGCAATCAAGAGGCTAAGGTGCTGCTGATTAAACAGCAGCACAGGCTGGCCATCGAGACTGACAATCGGGGCTTTTTTTAAGATCTTATTAAAGGTCAAAATCTTCAAATTCACTTTCATCGATAGAGGCATCGATTTGACCTACGAGGTAAGAGGAAACCTCTACTTCTTGTGGCGCGACCTGAACCGCATCACTTTCTAACCAGTTCTTCATCCAAGGCAGAGGGTTGGTTATCTCGTCATAATGACATGGCAGATTGACCGACTTCATGCGCTCATTGGTAATGTACTCGACATATTGACACAAGATAGCTTGGTTAAGACCGATCATAGAACCGTCTTTAAACAGGTATTGAGCCCATTCTTTCTCTTGTTCAGCGGCTTTGACGAAAATGTCATAAGCTAGCTGCTCACACTCTTTAGCTATCTCACCCATTTCAGGGTCATCAGCACCGGCTCGCATTATCTTAAGAATATGTTGCGTGCTGTTAAGGTGCAGCGCCTCATCACGAGCGATAAGGCGGATAATCTTAGCGTTGCCCTCCATGACATTGCGTTCGGCGAATGCAAAAGAGCAGGCGAAGCTGACATAGAAACGAATCGCTTCTAATACGTTGACTGACACCATACACAGATAGAGCGACTTCTTGATAGTACGCTGTGTCACCAAGAGCTCTTTACCATTTATGATATGCGTGCCTTCACCGTGTAAGTGGAAGGCTTGAGTAAGCAAGATTAAATCATCATAGTACTGGGCAATATCGGTGGCACGCTTCAAAATCTCTTCATTTTCAACTATGTCGTCAAAAATGATAGAAGGGTCGTTGACGATATTACGTATGATATGGGTGTAAGAGCGTGAGTGTATTGTTTCAGAGAAAGACCAAGTTTCAATCCAGGTCTCGAGTTCAGGTAGCGATACCAAAGGCAAGAATGCCACATTAGGTGAGCGGCCCTGAATCGAGTCGAGCAAGGTTTGATATTTCAGGTTGGAGATGAAAATATGTTTTTCATGATCTGGAAGTGCGGCGTAATCAATTTTATCTTTACTGACATCAACTTCCTCAGGACGCCAGAAAAAAGACAGCTGTTTTTCAATTAGCTTTTCAAACACTTCATATTTTTGTACGTCATAACGGGCTACGTTGACGGACTGCCCCATGAACATAGGTTCAAGGCGAGCATTATTGGGTGTTTGACAAAATGTAGAATAGGCCATGTTTTCTTCCAGAATATAGGGGCATCATGCCCCTAATAAATTTAATAATGGACTCAATCATTAAATGTTGAATCCAGATCTTAATCACTGCTACGTGTTATACCGATTGGTATTATATCTTACACGCGCCGCCTTCACAGCCTTCGTCTTCTTCCTCTACGCTGATGATGCTATCGAGTTGATCCGACGCACCATCACGAGTGTTGTGATAATAGAGGGTCTTAAGACCGAGTTTGTAGGCATTCAACAGGTCTTTTAATAACACCTGCATGGGGACCTTATTACCTTCGAATCGACTCGGGTCATAGTTAGTGTTTGCCGAGATAGCTTGATCGACAAACTTCTGCATCAAGCCAACAAGCTGTATATACCCATCATTGTTGGGCATTTGCCAGAGTAGCTCATAGCTATGCTGGTACTTCTCGAAGTCCGGCACCACTTGCTTTAGCTGTCCATCTTTGCTCGACTTAACACTGATGAGTCCACGTGGTGGCTCGATACCATTAGTCGCGTTTGAGATCTGCGATGATGTTTCTGATGGCATAAGCGCAGATAGGGTTGAGTTACGCAGTCCGTGTTTAACGATATCCTGACGCAGTGTTTCCCAATCCATATGCAGTGGCTCATCACATATTTTATCCAGAGAACGCTTGTAAGTATCGATGGGCAATACACCCTTCGAATAGGTTGTTTCATGGAATAAGGGGCAAGGGCCTTTCTCTTTAGCCAAATTCATTGAAGCCTTGAGTAAGTAGTACTGTATGGCTTCGAATGTTTTATGGGTGATGTTATTAGCCGAACCATCTGAGTAGCGTACACCTTCTTTCGCCAAGTAATTAGCGAAGTTAATCACGCCTATGCCTAAGGTACGACGGTTCATCGAAGACTGACGCGCGGCTATGATTGGATAGTCTTGATAATCGAGTAAGTTATCTAATGCTCTTACTGCCAGATCTGCTAAGGGTTCAAGTTCCGATAGGTCTTTGATCTTACCTAAGTTTAAGGCTGACAGGGTACAAAGTGCAATTTCGCCATCTGGGTCATTGATGTTATTGAGTGGCTTAGTCGGTAGTGCAATTTCAAGACATAGGTTTGACTGTCTGATCGGTGCAACCTTGCTGTCAAAAGGACTGTGCGTATTACAATGGTCCACATTTTGAATATAGATACGGCCAGTAGAGGCGCGTTCCTGCATCATCAATGAGAATAGCTCTGTCGCTTTAATCTGTGTCTTACGCACCGAGTTATCGGCTTCATACTGAAGGTAGAGACGTTCAAATTCGTCTTGGTCTTCAAAAAAGGCATCATAAAGCCCAGGCACATCCGATGGGCTAAACAAGCTGATCATGCCGCCTTTAATCAAGCGCTGATACATGAGTTTGTTTAACTGTACACCGTAATCAAGGTGACGGACGCGGTTGTCTTCAACACCTCGGTTGTTCTTCAATACCAGCAGAGATTCGACTTCAAGATGCCAGAGAGGGTAGAACAAGGTTGCAGCGCCACCGCGAACTCCGCCTTGTGAGCAAGACTTAACAGCGGTCTGGAAATACTTAAAGAAAGGCAGACAACCAGTATGGAATGCCTCACCGCCGCGAATAGGGCTACCTAGAGCGCGAATTCGGCCTGCATTGACACCTATACCTGCGCGCTGACTAACGTATTTAACGATAGAAGAGGCCGTCGCATTGATGGAATCTAGGCTATCGTCACATTCAATCAGTACACATGAACTGAACTGGCGAGTGGGAGTACGCACTCCCGCCATGATAGGTGTTGGCAGTGAGATCTTAAAAGTGGAGACCGCATCGTAGAAACGCTTAATGTAACTAAGGCGAGTCTCTTGGGGATATTTTGCGAACAAACAGGCGGCAACCAAGATATAAAGGAACTGTGCACTCTCGTATATCTCGTGGGTGACACGGTTTTGAACCAGGTACTTACCTTCCAGCTGTTTGACTGCCGCATAGGAGAAATCCATATCGCGCCAGTGATCCACATAGCCGTCTAAGATATCGAGTTCTTCGCGGCTAAAATCTTCAAGAATATGTTGGTCATATTTACCTGACTCGACCAGTTTTACAACATGATCATAGAGTTTAGGTGGTTCAAACTGACCGAATGCCTTCTTTCTCAAATGAAAGACAGCTAAGCGAGCCGAAAGGAATTGGTAATCAGGTGCTTCAGGTGAAATTAGATCGGCAGCGGCCTTAATAATTGTCTCATGAATAGCTTCAGTAGGAATACCATCGAAAAATTGCAGGTGTGATCTGAGCTCTACTTCTGATACCGAGACGTTTTTAAGATCTTTGGCTGCCCATGTGATCACGCGGTGGATTTTTTCTAGGTCGATGGTCTCGCGCTCGCCACTACGTTTGGTGACTTTCATATTGCAATTCATTACTGATAGGCCTTGATAATAATTTTTGAGAATGAGGGGTTAAACTCTTTCTGCGATTCCCTGTATAACAACCAATTTAAAACACCCTAATTGGTACCTTCCTTGACGATTCACAAGTTTTGCCTTGTGTCTCTGTTTGTTACTTACACACCATATATAGTGTTTTTAAATTTCTTAGGTACAAGATAGTGTCGTTTACGTGATTTTGCAAGTCCCAATTATTCCAATAAGCTGTGGTCATCTTGTGGATAACTTGAGGGTAAGCTTGATGGTAATATTGAGGGTTAGTATAGGCTAACCTTTGAGGTCGGAATTTATTAGCTTTATCCCTGAAAAATGAAATATTGAACGGACTCTCCAAGATCAAAAGATCCCAAAATAAATTGGTGATCTTTTAGATCTCGTCAGCCTTTGGTGAACATTATACGAGCAATATATACTTGCCGGTCACTGTCAGTGTTAACTGAGAAACTTAAGTACATCACCAGGTGTGTTGAACTGATAATCACTTGGCCAATCTTCAGGCGTGTCAGCGTCACTTATATAGCCCCATAACGCGATACCACCAAGCATTCCCGATGCGTGTGCCGCCACAAGATCTCGTTTGGCATCGCCAAGGTAGAGGATCTCTTGGCACTTGCATTTAATCTGCTGTGAGGCGAGCAGCATGGGCGCCGTATGAGGTTTAGCGTAAAGTGTGCTGTCACCACTGATCACAGTTTTCATGGATTGGGTCAAATCTAGCGCTGCAATCAAGGGCCGGGTGTATCTAGCTGGCTTGTTGGTCACTATGCCAAAAGGGATGCCTTGAGCATTGAGATGACTGAGTAGCTCAGGCATACCGGCAAATAAATGGCAAAACTTACCGTTTACCTCTGAATAAAAGTTCAGTAGTAACTGCTGCGCCTTCAGATGAACCTCTTCAGAGGCGTCAGGTAAGGCGGCGACAGCCATTGCCAAACTGCCATCTGAAGCAATATGGCGCATCGCTTCGAGGGATACTCGAGGGTAACCTAGCTCGGATAAGCTCATATTCAACGCCCCTACCAGATCTGGGGCGGTATCGGCAAGCGTCCCGTCAAGATCGAATAACACTGCTTTTATGTTGATTTTATTAGCCGTATCGAATGCCTGTGTCATCAATCTTCACTCTTACGTGTGGCAATCATATAGTTCACATCGACACTTTTGGTATAAGTGAAGGTGTCAGTCAATGGGTTATAGGTGATCCCTGTTGCATCTTCACAGAATAGCTCGGCATTCTCGGCGAGTGAGATGAGCTCTGAGGGTTTGATAAACTTCTTATGGTCATGAGTCCCAACCGGTAGCATTTTAAGCAGGTACTCGGCACCTAAGATAGTCTCTATATAAGCACGTATATTTCGATTGATGGTGGAGAAGAATACATAACCGCCGGGTTTAACCATATCGGCACAGGCCTGAACCACTGAGCGAGGGTTAGGTACGTGCTCGAGCATCTCCATGCAGGTGATGACATCGTAGCTCGCAATATTAGAATCTCGGTGAGACTCGGCAGTGTCCTGTATATAATTGACCTGAACGCCAGTTTCTATGGCGTGCAGTCTAGCCACGTCAAGAGGTTCTGTGCCCATGTCTAAGCCGTCAACTTTAGCGCCGATACGAGCCATACTCTCAGACAAAATACCACCACCACAGCCTACATCCAGAACCCGCTTACCAAACAGACCAGCACAAGTTTGATCGATATAGTTGAGTCGCAGAGGGTTTAACTTATGTAATGGTTTAAATTCGCCTTGTGGATCCCACCAGGTTGCTGCCATTTTTTCAAATTTGGCAATTTCTGCTGGATCGACGTTTATCTCAGGTTTAATTTCTTGCTCCACTATATCACCTCAATAGGGATTATTAATGCCGCCATTATACCCATAGAATGACAGATTCAAAGCTGGTATCAATATGAATGCCTAGGATACCCCTATGTAAACTGACAGATTCAAAGCCGGTATTAATATGAAGCCTAGGATACCCATAGAATGACAGGTTCAAAGCAGGTATCAATATGAATGCCTAAGATCCCCCTATGTAAACTGACAGATTCAAAGCCGATATTAATATGAAGCCTAGGATACCCATAGAATGACAGATTCAAAGCGGGTATTAATATGAATTCCACGATCCGGCGATAGCCATAGGTAGACCGACAGATTCAAATCCAGTATCAATATGAATGCCTAGGATCCCCCTATGTAAACTGACAGATTCAAAGCCGATATTAATATGAAGCCTAGGATATCCATAGAATGACAGATTCAAAGCTGGTATCAATATGAATGCCTAGGATACCCCTATGTAAACTGACAGATTCAAAGCGGGTATTAATATGAATTCCACGATCTCAAGATCCCCTTAAAGAGGCCGACAGATTCAAAAGGACGACAGGTTCAAAGCTGGTATCAATATGGACCCCAGGATATCTATAGAATGTCAGATTCAAACTAGCGATAAATAACAAACTAGCGAATATTTAACCAATTGATTGATTAGCTAACATTGTTTGATTTAGGTCAGTTTTATATAGAGATTAATACTTATTTATCTCTAAAATTGAATAGGGTCTGGTGACAAAAAATAACTGTGTTAGAATGCCAAATCACGTTTTCAGGCTGAACCATTTACCGCGCTATTTCGGCCGGTAACGGGTAAGCACAATTTCAAGGGATCGAGCAGTTTATGACTGATCTGGCTTCATCTATAACACCAATTAATATTGAAGACGAATTAAAGAATTCATATCTAGATTACGCCATGAGCGTGATCGTGGGCCGTGCATTACCCGATGTTCGTGACGGCCTTAAGCCCGTTCACCGTCGCGTACTTTTCGCGATGAGCGAACTTAAAAACGATTGGAACAAACCTTATAAGAAATCGGCACGTGTTGTCGGTGACGTTATCGGTAAGTATCACCCCCATGGTGATACTGCGGTTTATGACACAATCGTTCGTTTAGCACAGCCTTTCTCCATGCGTTACCCTTTAATCGATGGCCAAGGTAACTTTGGTTCGGTCGATGGTGATGCTGCAGCTGCGATGCGTTATACCGAAATCCGTATGGATAAGTTAGCCCATCAGCTATTAGCAGATCTTGAAAAAGAGACTGTCGACTTTGTGCCTAACTATGATGGTACCGAGTTTATTCCGGCAGTTATGCCTACTCGTATCCCGACACTCTTGATTAACGGCTCTTCAGGTATTGCCGTCGGCATGGCGACCAATATCCCGCCTCATAACATGACTGAAGTGATTAAAGGTTGTTTGGCGCTAATCGAAGAGCCTGCACTTTCTATTGAACAGTTAATGGAATACATTCCAGGTCCAGATTTCCCCACAGCCGCCATTATCAATGGCCGCAAAGGGATTATCGATGCCTATAAAACGGGCCGTGGCCGCGCAATTATGCGTTCTAAGGCTGAAGTTCAAGTAGAAGATAATGGCCGTGAGCGCATTATCGTTCACGAAATTCCTTATCAGGTTAACAAAGCTCGTCTTATCGAGAAGATAGCCGAGCTGGTTAAAGATAAGAAAATTGAAGGCATCACTGGCCTACGTGATGAGTCCGATAAAGATGGTATGCGCATCGTTATCGAAATCAAACGTGGAGAGGTGGGTGAGGTTGTACTAAACAACCTTTATGCACAGACTCAGATGCAGTGCTCATTCGGGATAAACATGGTGGCTTTGACCAATGGTCAACCTAAACTGTTTAACCTAAAAGAGATGATAGAGTGCTTTATCTTGCACCGCCGTGAAGTGGTTACTCGCCGTACCGTATTTGAATTACGCAAAGCCCGTGACCGTGCACACATTCTAGAGTCACTGGCTATCGCACTGGCTAACATAGATCCTATTATTGCCATGATCAAGGCGTCACCAACGCCTGCCGAAGCTAAAGTTAAGCTGGTTGATCAAGGTTGGGAGCTAGGTCATGTTCAAGCCATGCTTGAGAAAGCCGGTGATGATGCAGCGCGTCCTGAATGGTTAGAGCCTGAGTACGGTATTCGTGACGGTCTCTACTACCTAACTCAGCCACAAGCACAAGCTATCTTAGACTTACGCTTACATAAGCTAACGGGTCTAGAGCATGAGAAGATATTAGCTGAGTATGAAGAGCTGATAGATATCATCGCGGCTTTACTCTACATTTTGCGAAGCCCTGAACGCTTATTAGAAGTGATCAAGGAAGAGCTGAACGAGATACTGGAAAATTTCGGTGATGAACGTCGCACCGTCATCAATGCTAACGAAGTTGATATGAGTCTTGAAGATCTTATTAACGAAGAAGATGTGGTAGTAACCTTATCGCACTTAGGTTATGCCAAGTATCAACCACTGACTGATTACCAGGCTCAGCGCCGTGGTGGTAAGGGCAAGTCAGCGGCAAAAGTGAAAGATGAAGACTTCGTCGAGAAACTACTTGTCGCCAACACCCATGATACGATTCTGTGTTTCTCTGACTTTGGTAAGCTCTATTGGCTGAAAGTGTATCAGTTGCCGCTCGCAAGCCGTCAGGCTCGTGGTCGTCCAATTGTGAACTTATTGCCTCTATCTGAAGGCGAGCACATCACAGCCATTCTTCCAGTGCGTGAATATGCAGATGATAAATACATCATCATGGCAACATCACACGGCACAGTGAAGAAGACAGCATTGAAGGCATACAGCAATCCTCGTGCAAACGGTATTATTGCAGTAAACCTTAAAGACGGCGATGAGCTCATTGGCGTCGATATTACCGATGGCAAGAATGACATCATGTTGTTCTCCGATGCGGGTAAAGTGGTTCGTTTCAATGAGATGGTCAGAGATTCTGAAACTGGTTTGGTCAAACTTGATCCGGAAACCAACGAAGAGCTAGTTGCACTGCGTCCTATGGGCCGTACCGCTACTGGTGTTCGTGGTATACGTCTTGAAGATGGTCAGAAAGTGGTGTCACTGATTGTACCTAAAGAAAATGGTGCCATCTTAACCGTCACCGAGAATGGATACGGTAAGCGTACCTCACTCGAAGAGTATCCGGCCAAGAGCCGTGCGACTAAGGGTGTTGTTTCTATCAAGGTCAGCGAACGAAATGGTGCCGTAGTTGGTGCTGTTCAAGTTGGTGAAAATGATGAAATCATGCTTATCAGTGATAGAGGTACTTTAGTACGTACTCCTGCAACCGGTGTATCCACTATCGGACGTAACACTCAAGGTGTAACGATTATTCGTATCGTCGAAGGAGAGAAGGTTGTTGGTCTTCAACGTATCGATGAGATCCATGAGGATGAAGTCGAGCTTGATGAAGAGGGCAATCCTATCATCCTAGAGGGTGATGACGCCGAAACAGGTCAAGTCATCGAAGGCGAAGAGCCTAAAGGTGATGATGAGCCTGAGGCAGAGCCTGCCGAATAAGCGTTAACCTCTAAAACGAGCGTCCAATTGGACGCTCGTTTTGTTTTAGGGATACGTAAGTAAAAAAGATAATTCACAATAGAAAATATGCTTAGAAAACTAAGTGTCTTATGGCAGACTAAATTGTTACTAACGATGAGAGGATAGAGACGTGAGCGTGACTTATAATTTCTGTGCAGGTCCTGCGATGTTACCCCAAGCCGTGATGCAAAAGGCGCAATCTGAATTATTGGATTGGAATGGTCTAGGTACTTCGGTGATGGAGATTAGTCATCGCAGCAAAGAGTTTATTGCGCTGACTGAACAAGCGGAAATAGATTTGCGTGAACTAATGTCGATCCCTGCTAATTACCATGTATTGTTTATGCATGGTGGCGGACGAGGCCAGTTCTCTGCTGTAGTGAATAATTTTCTTGGTAAGCAAGGTAAAGCCCTCTATTTGGTCTCAGGTAGCTGGTCTCAATCGGCAGTTGAAGAAGCTAAAAAACTGACCTGTGATGCTCAGATAGACAGTATCAACATTGCTGAAAATACTAATGGAATTAATCAAATAGTCTTGCCTGATCTCGCTAAGATAGATCAAGATTATCGTTATCTGCACTACTGTCCTAACGAAACCGTCGATGGTATCGAAATCTTTGATGAGCTTGATTCACCATGGCCAATCATCGCCGACATGTCCTCGAACATCATGTCCAGAGAGATAGATGTTAGCAAGTATGCTGTGATCTATGCCGGCGCTCAGAAGAATATTGGGCCTTCGGGTCTGAGTATCGTCATCGTCCGCGATGATATGCTTGAACTGCCAAGTCTGCCTCAGTCATCTATCATGGATTATGGTTTAGGGGTTAAACACGGCTCCATGTACAACACGCCACCGACATTTGCTTGGTATCTGGCTGCCGAGGTCTTCGCTTGGCTTAAAGACTCTGGTGGAGTCGTGGCCATGGCCAAGAGGAACCTGAAGAAAGCGGCGCTGCTTTATGATTTTATCGATAGCAGTGATTTTTACACCAGTAAGGTGTGTCAATCAAACCGCTCAGTGATGAATGTGACCTTTTATCTAGCCAATGAAGAATTGAATGCATCTTTTTTGAAAGGCGCCACAGATGCAAATTTAGTGGCACTGAAAGGGCACCGGAGTGTAGGCGGTATGCGAGCGAGTATTTATAATGCCATGCCAATCGAAGGGGTTGAGGCGTTAGTCGAGTTTATGCAGGATTTTGCTGGTAAAAACCAAGCTTAATTACGAAGAAAGTTCCTAGCACTCAGGTCCTAGGAACTTTTCATTTCTATAATACTTTTAATTTCAAAAGTTCTAAATTTCAAAAGTGCTTTAAATGTCTATAGTACTTTTGCGATGGACTCAGCTAAGTAATTAACGTTTCCCTGTCCTATCCCCGCTATGCTGATGCGGCTAGAGTCTACCATGTAGATGCTGTGTTCTTGCTGCAGACGTTCTACCTGTTGTGGGTTAATACCCAGGAATGAGAACATGCCTTTTTGCTGGGCTATAAAGCCAAAGTCACGCTTAACACCCTTCTCGATCAACTTGTCTACCAGCATGATGCGATTGCCATTGATACGGTCTCGCATAATTTTGAGCTCATCTAACCATTGCTGCTTTAACTCATGGGACCCTAGTATCGTTTCAACTATGGCAGCGCCATGGGCTGGCGGCATAGAGTAGATGCAACGGACCACATAAAGCAGCACAGAAAAGGCCACATTCACGCTGGCAGCATCTCTACCTAAGATTGAACAGGCACCGATTCGTTCACGGTACAGGCCGAAGTTTTTAGAGCATGAGCTACACAAGATCATGTTATCCACAGCTGCGGCCATCTTACGCACGCCGTAGGCATCTTCATCGACGCCGACACCAAACCCTTGATAGGCCATATCGATAAGCGGTGTGAAGCCTTGCTGCTGGGTTATCTCAACGATTTGGTCCCACTGGGCCTCACTAAGATCCATGCCGCTGGGATTATGGCAGCATGCATGGAGTAAAACCACATCGTCTGGGCCCACTTGAGACAGAGCCGCTTTCATCTCATCAAATTTAAGGCTCTTGTTGTCATAGTCGTAATAAGGGTAGGTTTTAACTTCTATGCCGGCGGCTTCGAACAGACCAGTATGATTGGCCCAGGTTGGATCGCTGACCCAGATCACCGCAGTTTGAGATTTTGTCATGGTGCTGGCACGTTTAATAAATTCAGCGGCGACTCTTAATGCGCCCGTTCCACCTGGGGTCGATACGGTGCGGATTCGATCGGCCAATAAAGCAGGATGATCGCTGCCGAATGCTAGTTCGCCCAGTAAGCTATTAAATTGAGCCGAGCCTGTGGGTCCGATGTAAACTTTTGTTTCCTCGGAATCGATACGGTATTGTTCGGCTGTTTTAACACAGTTTAAGATAGGGGTATGACCCACCTCATCTTTATACACGCCGACGCCAAGATCTATCTTGTTGGCGTGGGTGTCTTGCTTGTATTTAGTCATCAAGCCGAGGATAGGATCAGCAGGCATAGCGGTGAGAGTGTCGAACATAGCTTATTTACCCTTTATTAGATTTGTTGGTTTAATCTAGCTTTACTCATAAAGTTTAGAGTAACGTAAAACACAGACTCAGTAATAGTGAATAGCGCTAAATCATAAAAGTAATTATCTGGCATGATTCATTTCCACCTAGTTTATTTTCTCCATTAATTGATATGAAAAGTGTTAGAAAATTGTCACTTTGAAAGAAAATCACCTCAAACAGGCTAAAAACATAAATAAGTGTTGAATACTGCCGCTTAATCAGTAAATTTAGTACTACGAAGTTCAAACACCGGTTAAGCAGAACACCATTTTGTCGTGATGGTGCCAGTCGTAAACCTTACAGTCTGTTTGCCATGAACATCTAATGTTAACCAGCGGTTTGTTTGTCCCGCGATGATAAAGAAGTATTTTAATGAAGCAGCTACGTCTCGAGCCAATTAGCAAGGTCCAGGGCACCATCAATATCCCTGGCTCTAAAAGTATCTCTAACCGTGCACTATTACTAGCCACGCTAGCTAAAGGCACCACGACACTGACAAACTTGTTAGATTCTGATGATATTCGCTATATGCTGGCATCGCTCAAGCAATTGGGGGTGAACTATCGACTCTCCGAAAATAATACCGTTTGTGAACTCGAAGGGACCGGGGCACCGCTCAATGCAGAGCTGGCGCAGACACTGTTTCTTGGCAATGCTGGTACCGCTATGCGCCCCCTTTGTGCGGCATTAACCTTAGGTCAGGGTGAATTTACCTTAACCGGTGAGCCTCGTATGGAAGAGCGTCCCATCGGTGACTTGGTCGATGCACTGCGTCAACTCGGCGCATCTGTGACCTATCTTAAGAATGAAGGTTTTCCTCCCTTGACGATCAATGCGACTGGGCTAAACGCCGGTGATGTCGAGATTGCAGGGGATCTATCTAGCCAGTTCCTCACCGCACTGCTTATGGTTGCCCCGCTTGCGAAGGGGGAGGTTAACATCAAGATTAAGGGTGAGTTGGTCTCTAAGCCTTATATAGACATCACCATAGCCCTGATGGCGCAATTTGGCGTCAAGGTGATAAATCATGATTATCAAGCCTTCGAGATAAAAGCCGGCCAAACTTATGTGTCACCGGGTAAAGTGTTAGTCGAAGGGGATGCCTCCTCGGCGTCTTACTTCCTCGCCGCAGGCGCCATAAAAGGCGGTGAAGTCAAAGTCACTGGTGTAGGTCGCCTGAGCATTCAAGGTGATGTTAAGTTTGCCGATGTGCTGGAGAAGATGGGCGCCGAGATAGAGTGGGGTGATGATTATATTATTTCACGTGTAGCAAAACTCAATGGGGTGGATCTCGACATGAACCATATCCCAGATGCGGCCATGACCATAGCCACAGCGGCCTTATTTGCCACAGGGCCCACTACCATTCGCAATATTTATAACTGGCGCATCAAGGAAACCGACCGTTTAGCTGCCATGGCTACCGAGTTGAGAAAAGTGGGTGCCATCGTTGACGAAGGTCATGATTATATTTCTATTACACCGCCGAGCAAGCCACATACGGCGGAAATCGATACCTATAACGATCACAGAATGGCCATGTGCTTCTCTATGCTGGCGTTGGCCGATTGCGGCATCACCATTAATGATCCAGATTGTACCTCTAAGACATTCCCCGATTATTTTCAGCAGTTCGCTGCATTAGCTCAGTGAACTAAATAGCGTTAATGAAATGGGCCAGCAGGCCCATTTTTATTTTGCTCATAACTAAGTTCTTGCCTCAATCATATTGTCCACTTAAGGTCTCTACCAATAAGTTTTAATTGGTTTTTTGAATTTTTTTACCGCTTTATTTTTTTACTTGGTTTATAATACGCGCGCTTAATTTTCAGTGTATGGATAAGCATATGAGGCACTGGAAGCACTCATTTAAAAATCTTAGGGAAGATGGTTTACTGTGGAGAAATTTATGTCAGAACGGGCTCCTGTTGTCACTATTGACGGCCCTAGCGGTGTAGGGAAAGGTACGATTAGTCAGTTGTTAGCACAGCGTTTAGGCTGGAAACTACTGGACAGTGGTGCTATTTACCGAGTCTTAGCCTTAGCCGCTATTCATCATAATGTTCAACTCGATAATGAAGAGTCTCTTACTTTACTGGCCTCGCACTTAGATGTGCAGTTTGTTACCAGCAGTGAAACTCAAGGTATCAAGGTGGTACTCGAAGGCGAAGATGTGTCAACAGACATACGTAGCCCAGAGTGTTCGAAGGCGGCCTCTATCGTCGCCGCATTTCCACGAGTTCGTGAGGCATTATTACGTCGTCAACGTGCATTTAATACCACACCGGGTCTGATTGCCGATGGTCGAGATATGGGCACGGTTGTTTTCCCCAGTACACCCGCTAAAATTTATTTAATTGCATCGGCGGAAGAAAGGGCTCAGAGACGCTATAATCAGTTGCAGGACAAGGGCTTCGATGTTAACATCGATCGGCTTTTATCTGAGATTAAAGAGCGTGATGACCGCGATATGAATCGCACCGTCTCTCCTTTAGTCCCGGCTGATGATGCATTAGTCATAGATACTTCGGGTATCGGGATAGAAGATGTGCTCAATCTTGTATTGGCGCACGTAGAATTAAAATTACCAAACGTTAGTTAATGTTAACTGACGTTTAACCATTCGCACCAAGGATGATGCGGATTATTATACTGACTCCACGTCTAGGATGGGCTGTGGTTTATTAAAGAAAGTAACTTAAACATGACTGAATCTTTTGCTGATCTATTTGAAGAATCCCTTGCAACTTTGGAGTTCCGTCCTGGTTCTATCGTAACCGGTGTTGTTGTTCGCATCGAAAACGGTACTGTACTAGTTGACGCTGGTCTAAAGTCTGAAAGCCCAATCCCAGCTGAACAGTTCAAGAACGCTCAAGGCGAACTTGAAGTTTCTGTTGGTGATACTGTGCACGTTGCGCTTGACTCTGTTGAAGATGGCTTCGGTGAGACTCAACTGTCTCGCGAGAAGGCTAAGCGTCACGAAGCTTGGATTGTTCTAGAAAAAGCGTACGAAGATGCTGAAACTGTAATCGGTGTCATCAATGGTAAGGTTAAAGGCGGTTTCACTGTTGAATTAAACGGTATCCGTGCATTCCTACCAGGTTCTCTAGTTGACGTTCGCCCTGTTCGCGATACTGCTCACCTAGAAAACAAAGATCTAGAATTCAAAGTTATCAAACTAGACCAGAAGCGCAACAACGTTGTTGTTTCTCGTCGTGCTGTTATCGAATCTGAAAGCAGTGCAGAGCGTGATGCTCTTCTTGAGAACTTGCAAGAAGGTCAGGCTATTAAGGGTATCGTTAAGAACCTTACTGACTACGGCGCATTCGTTGACTTAGGTGGCGTTGATGGTCTTCTACATATCACAGATATGGCTTGGAAGCGTGTTAAGCACCCATCTGAAATCGTCAACGTTGGTGACGAAATCGACGTTAAAGTACTTAAGTATGACCGTGAGCGCACACGTGTTTCACTAGGTCTTAAGCAACTTGGCGAAGATCCTTGGTTAGAAATCAGCAAGCGCTACCCAGAAAACACACGTTTGACTGGTCGCGTTACTAATCTAACTGACTACGGTTGTTTCGTAGAAATTGAAGAAGGCGTTGAAGGTCTAGTTCACGTTTCTGAAATGGATTGGACTAACAAGAACATCCACCCATCTAAGGTTGTTAACCTAGGTGATGAAGTAGAAGTTCTAGTTCTTGACATCGATGAAGAACGTCGTCGTATTTCTCTTGGCCTTAAGCAGTGTAAAGTTAACCCGTGGGATGACTTCGCAGAGCGCTTTAACAAGGGTGACAAAGTCACTGGTAAGATCAAGTCAATCACTGACTTCGGTATCTTCATCGGTCTTGACGGCGGCATCGACGGTCTAGTTCACCTTTCTGATATCTCTTGGAATGGTACAGGCGAAGAAGCCGTTGCTGACTATAAGAAAGGCGACGAAATCAACGCAGTAGTTCTTTCTGTTGACCCTGAGCGTGAGCGTATCAGCCTAGGCGTTAAGCAGACTGAAGACGATCCATTCAATGCTTATCTTGCTGATAAGAAGAAGGGTGCGGTTGTTCACGGTACAGTTGTCGCTGTTGACGCTAAAGGCGTTACTATCGAACTTGCTGAAACTGTTGAAGGTTACCTACGTGTATCTGATATCTCTCGTGAGCGTATCGAAGATGCATCTACAGTTTACTCTGTAGGCGACGCTGTTGAATCTAAGTTCATGGGTGTTGACCGTAAGAACCGTACTATCAGCCTATCTATCCGTGCGAAAGATGAAGCTGAAGAGAAAGAAGCAATGGCTAGCTTGAACAAGCAGGAAGACGCTGTGATGAGCAGTGCTATGGCTGAAGCGTTCAAAGCGGCTCGTAAGTAATTGCCTGAAGTTCTGGGAGGCTTCGGCCTCCCTGTTAGGTGACTGTGTTTGGCTTGATAATAGAGGGTATAGGATGACAAAATCCGAGCTAATCGAAAAACTCGCCAGTAGGCAGTCGCAGCTGTCGGCTAAAGAAGTGGAAAGCGCAATCAAAGAGATGTTAGAGCAGATGGCTCAAACATTAGAAAGCGGTGATCGTATAGAGATCCGTGGCTTTGGTAGCTTCTCTCTTCACTTTCGTGCGCCACGTACAGGCCGTAATCCTAAGACTGGTACATCAGTTCAGTTGGATGGCAAGTATGTTCCGCACTTTAAGCCAGGCAAAGAACTGCGCGAACGTGTCGATGCAATCAATGCATAAATGACATTGTTTTAAAAGCCTCCGAATGGAGGCTTTTTTATGCCTGAAATGAACTAAATCCTAGCTAGTTTAGTGAATATCTTAGATAATCACTTGATTGAAATGGGTATATGGAGTGTATTGTGCGGTCATTTATTGTCACAGTGTTAGTCGTACTACTGTTTTTTTTAGCATTAATCTTCGGTGCACGTAACGAGCAGATGGTAACTATCAGTTATTTTGTTGCTCAGGGTGAATTTCGATTACCCCTAGTGCTGGCCTTCGTATTTCTGTCCGGTTTCATGATCAGTTGGGTGTTTGCCATTTATCACATGACGAAACTTAAATTGGCATTAAGAAACGCGCAAAAAAAATGTAACCGACTCGAATCAAAATTAGAAGGGATCGCTCCTTCTCGGGACGTCGACGCCTAATATGCAAGAGATCCTGTTCCTGTTACTTCCAATTGCCGCCGCTTACGGCTGGTATATGGGGCGACGCAGTGTAAGGCACAATCAGAGTAGCCAAAGAAAACAGTTGAGTCGTGATTACTTCACGGGTCTAAACTTTCTACTTTCGAATGAATCAGACAAGGCGGTCGATCTGTTTATCACCATGTTAGATGTGGATGATGACACCATAGACACACACCTCTCCCTGGGCTCTCTATTTAGAAAGCGTGGAGAAGTAGACCGCTCGATCCGCATTCATCAAAACCTCATCGCCAGACCTAGTCTCACCAATGAGCAGAGAGACATTGCCATGATGGAGTTGGGCAAAGATTATCTTGCCGCGGGATTTTACGATAGAGCGGAAGAGATATTCATCAATCTGGTTCAGCAGGAAGATCACAGTGAAGATGCCGAAACCCATCTTATCGACATCTATCAGGTTACCAAAGATTGGCAACAAGCCATCAATATCATCAAGAGCTTGAAACGAAAAAGACAGCAAAGTCTCAGACACAATACGGCGCATTTTTATTGTGAATTAGCCAATGAAAGTAGCGATGTAGACACTCAGCTAAAACTGCTTCAGGCCGCGTTAAAACAAGACTCAGATTGTGGCAGAGCCTTGCTCACCCAAGCTGAGAAGTATCTTGATTTACATGAGTATGCCAAGTGTAAAGCCTTACTGGTTAAGTTACTCGATGCAGATATCGAGCTTTTCCCCGATGCGCTGTCAATTGCACGTCAGGTTTTCCATGATAGTCATGATCTCACCGGCTACAGAGACCTGTTACGCCAAGCATTGCAAAATGGGGCCGGCGCGAGTGTCGCCATCACCTTAGCGCAAAATATGATTGAGCAAGGTGAGACTCAAGAGGCGGAGCAGCTGGTTCTCGACGGATTATATCGTCACCCGACGATGAAAAGTTTCCAGCATCTGATGAAGATGCATGTACAGCAGGCTGAAGATGGTCAAGCGAAAGAGAGCCTGACCATGTTGGAAAAACTGGTTGAGCAACAGATAAAATTCCGTCCAGGATATCGCTGTAGTGGATGTGGTTTTCCTTCACATCGCCTCTACTGGCATTGCCCATCGTGTAAGAGCTGGGGAAAGATAAAACGAATTAGGGGACTTGACGGTGAATAATCCCGTTTAGAGGTTATTGGCCTAATCCCCCGAACCATGAGACTTATCATCTGACGATGTCGCTCATGGTCGATATACCCAAAATATACCGCAAAGAAAATGGAGAAAAAATGAGTAATAAGTCGATTTTGGTAGCTCTGGATTTTGATGATAAGCATGCTGCTTTGCAACTGGTCGATCAATTAGATCCTAGTATGTGCCGTCTCAAAGTAGGCAAGGAGATGTTTACTCTTTTTGGACCCGAATTTATCAAGGCGCTCCATGAGCGTGATTTTGATGTGTTCCTGGATCTTAAATTCCACGATATCCCAAATACCGTTGCTAAGGCCGTAACATCGGCAGCCGAATTAGGCGTTTGGATGACAAACGTCCATGCCAGTGGTGGTTTAGCCATGATGCAAGCGGCTAAGAAAGCCCTTGAGCCTTATGGTGATAAGGCGCCTATGCTGATAGCAGTCACAGTGCTTACCTCCATGAGTGATGAAGATCTTAAGCTAATAGGCATAGATGTTCCAGCCTTCGAACATGTTCAACGTTTAGCTCAATTAACGCAACAAGCTGGTCTCGATGGCGTTGTTTGCTCTGCACATGAAGCTAAAGTGCTAAAATCTAAGTTAGGTAAAGAATTCAAACTCTGTACCCCAGGTATTCGTCCAGTAGGTTCAGATAAGGGCGATCAACATAGGGTTATGACGCCACCAGAAGCGATTGAAGCCGGTTCTGACTACTTAGTCATAGGAAGACCTATCACTAAAGCTAAGGACCCATTAGCCGCGCTGAAGGCGATTCATGAGTCACTAAATTAAGTCCATTTCAAACGAGAGTGATGCGTGTTTTCTAGCTTCATTTTCAATGAGGTAGCCGTATGTTTGATTATCAAGGTAAGAATGTCGTCGTTGTGGGTGGCACTAGTGGCATTAATTTAGCCATAGCTATCGCATTTGCTCAGGCTGGTGCCAATGTAGCCGTCGCCAGCCGCAGCGCCGAGAAAGTCAATGCCGCGGTTAAATTACTGCGAGAAACCAATCCAAAAGGCACCCATATGGGTGCCAGTTTCGATGTACGGGATATCGAAGGCCTCAAGGCGGGTTTCACTCAGTTTAAAGTCCATTATTCTCAAATTGATGTCTTGGTCAGTGGCGCCGCAGGTAACTTTCCAGCTCCCGCTGCCTTATTGAGTGAAAACGGCTTTAAATCTGTGATGGACATAGATCTACTGGGCAGTTTTCAGGTGCTTAAACAAGCCTATCCTTTGATGACTAGGCCCGGGGGCTGTATCATTCAGATCTCGGCGCCCCAAGCGTTTATTGCCATGCCCATGCAGGCACATGTCGGCGCGGCGAAGGCCGGCGTGGACATGTTGACCAAGAATTTGGCGTTAGAGTGGGGTTGTGAGGGGATTCGAATAAACTCAATCGTCCCGGGGCCTATCAGTGGCACTGAGGGGTTTAACCGATTAGCTCCCAGTGAAGAGTTACAAGCGCGTGTTGCTAAGAGTGTGCCTCTGCAGAGAAATGGCATCAAGCAAGATATTGCCAATGGAGCCTTATTTCTGGCATCCCCCATGGCATCTTATATCACAGGTGTCGTACTGCCCATTGATGGCGGTTGGTCACTGGGCGGTGCATCCATGGCAATGGCTGAGCTGGCTCTGCTAGCGGGAAAACCGAACAAAGAATGAGTCGAGATCATCTAAGGCGATGCTCTCGACAGAAATATAAATTAAAGCGAGAAACAGATGGCAAATTCTTTTCAAGAGCAATTGCTAAAAGCTGGTCTAGTCAGCAAGCAAAAAGTACAGAAAGCCAGGACTCAGAAACGACGTGACCGTAAGGCCAAGGTTGATGATGGTTCTGCAGATTTAAAACAGCAAATAGCAGCACAGAAGCTGGAGCAAGTAGCAAAAGATAAAGCATTGAATGAACAAAATTTTGCTGCGGCAACTGAGAAGGGACTCGTCCGCGGTCTAGTGACAGAATTCACTCGCCTTGCCATAAGACTACCTAGAAGTGGCGAGATTAAGTTTAATTTCACTCACAATAATAAAATCTTCTCGGTTTATGTGGATGATAAATTACAGACCCAACTGCTTAACGGGCAACTGGGTATCGTGCGTCATGAGGATGCCAGCTACTTAGTGCCTCATAAACTTGCCGAGCGAGTCAATATGTTAGTGCCCCACTGGTGTGGCTATTTATGGGTGAAAAACGACAATAATCAAGTCGTCGAAGAAGATGATCCATATGCAGATTACGTTATCCCAGACGATTTGATGTGGTAATAGCACTAGGGACTCGCTTGAGTTCTTAGTTAATCGTTAATAGCTCCTAGTCAATAAGTGGTTTCTGTGTCTACAGGAACCTTTTATTGAGTCGCCCCAAGTTGGCTTTTTCTCCTTTTCTTAACAAAGTGTAGATAGCCTAATTATCCTCATTGCTAGCCCTTGCTCCCCAAGTTACTAAACATCAAGCCTGGCTCAACTACACTTAAAGTAACTTATCTCTTACCTAAACTCTCTTTTTGTTTAACTTATCCAATTATCTCTTTCTTTTCTTACGGTATCTGTTATAAATTTAAACAAGTGTTTTAATCCAACGTTTGAGAGTCGATAATGAATCCTTACCAAGCTCCGTTAGCCGAAATGAAATTCCTGTTAGATAAGGTGTTTGATGCGCCTCAAACATGGGCATCTTTACCCGCCATTGCAGAAAATGTCGATATGGACACGGCAATGGCGATAATGGATGAAGCTGACAAGATCAGTCGCGAATTGCTTCATCCTATAAACCGAAGTGGTGATGAGCAAGGCGTGTTACATCAAGGTGATAAGGTGATCACTCCCGACGGTTATAAAGAGGCGTACAGTCAGTTTGCCGAAGGCGGCTGGGTTGGCCTGTGTGGGGAACCTGAACTAGGCGGTATGGGCATGCCCAAAATGTTGGGGGTGCTTGTGGATGAAATGGCCTATAGCGCCTGTAATGCATTCACCTTATATGGCTCACTCACAGCCGGCGCGGCCTTATGTATCAATGCCCACGGTAGCCATGAGCTGAAACAAAAATACTTGCCCATGATGTACAGCGGTGAATGGTCCGGTGCCATGGACATGACAGAGCCTCAAGCGGGCTCAGACCTACGTGGTATACGTACCAAGGCTGTGCCCTTAGATGATGGCAGTTACAGCATCACAGGCAGTAAGATATTTATCACAGGCGGTGACCATGATCTCACCGAAAACGTGATCCATCTGGTATTGGCCAAATTACCCGACTCCAAGGGGATTTCACTCTTCTTAGTACCAAAAATCAAGGTGGATGACTCAGGTGCCTTAGGTGAATCAAATAAGGTCACCGTTGGTTCAATCGAACACAAGATGGGGCTCAAAGCATCGGCGACCTGTGTGATGAATTATGATGAAGCGCAAGGTTATCTTATCGGTGAGCCAAATCGTGGCCTAGTATGCATGTTCACCATGATGAACTACGAGCGTCTGGCAATTGGTATCCAAGGTTTGGGCACATCACAAGCGGCTTACCAGATGGCTGCTGACTACGCCAAAGAGCGTGTTCAAGGTGTAGCTGCAGGAGGCTCGCCTACCGGCGCGACTAGCGATCCCATCATAGTTCACGGTGATGTTCGCCGCATGTTACTTAATATTCGGGTACTGACCGAAGCGGGGCGCGCCCTGTCTGTGCTCACGGGGCAACAGCTAGATATAGCCAAATACGGAGAAGGCGAAGCTAAAGCTAAGGCCAGTCGATATGTCGGCTTGTTAACCCCGGTTGCTAAAGCATTCTTGAGCGATCGAGGCCTAGACGCTGCCATCATGGCCCAACAGGTATTTGGTGGTCATGGTTATATCCGTGAAACGGGTATTGTGCAACTGGTGCGTGACACTCGAATTGCACAGATTTATGAGGGAACCAATGGTATTCAGGCCATAGACTTCCTTGGTCGCAAGGTGACTGGAGACAATCTGGCGGCTTTAACTGAATTTGTTAATGAGTGTACAGACAAGCTTGCAGCCTTGAGTCATGTGGATGAAGCACACAAGGCTAAAGTGACTGAACTCTTGCAACAGCTTATCTTAGTCGCGTCTGAAGTTAATGATAAGAAACGTGATAAGCCAGCAGTCATCAATGCCTGTGCCGTTGATTTTCTCGATGCTTTTGGCCATGTCTTATATGGTTATTTTTGGCTGCTTATGTCTGATGCTGCCGCGTCACATCCAGATAAAGAATTTGCTGTTCAGAAGCGTTACTTGAGTGATTTCTACATCAAGAAGATGTTGCCTAAGGCCGAGTATCATCTGGCTCAGGTACGAGCCGGTGAAGCAACGGTTATGGATATACCTGAATCACTATTTTGATTTAAGTGACCCCATAAACAAAAGGCGAATACTCAGGTTCATCCCCGAGTATTCGCCTTTTTTGTTTAAATTCAACTGATGCGTTTAAGTCTGCGCGATTAATTCGCTTGAAAGGAAGTATCGAGAGTCGGGCCAGTTTGTATGTGCTTGGCTAAGGAATTATCCATTAAGGTATGTAAAAACAGTGCACTGAAAGGAAGCTGCTGTTGTTTTTTATCCAAAGGGCTCTGACCATTTTCTAAGATCACAAACAGGGTGTCATCTTGGGTGTCACTCCTGATAAAACCAGCAAGATTATTCACTCCCTGCATGGAACCCGTTTTTGCCATTACATGCTTATGCAGGGGCGGTTTATTGAAGCCTGACTTATATTTTAGTGTGCCGCTCACACCTGCGACGGGCAATGAATCCATAAGATCCCTGAATCTTGGATCGGTATAGATCAAGTGCAATACCTGACTGAGTTGGCTAGCACTCAGCAGATTATATCTGGAGAGGCCTGATCCATCGACTATTTGTGCATGGGTTAGGATTATGCCTTCACCAGTCAAGATATCTTTAAGTGCACGACTGCCATTAGTAAAGTTGCCCGGTCGGTGAAACAGGTTTTTACCTAGCTGTTTAAGTAAGCTGTCGGCAATCAGGTTATCGGAATGGATCAACATGGTGTGAAGTAAATCAGCGAGAGGGGAGGATTGGTGGGCCGCGATTAAGTGAACCTGAGTTGGCAGCTTGTGGGTTACCGATATTTTGCCCTGGAGACGAATTTTGCTGCTCTTGAATATTCCCTTGAGTGACTCTTGCATAAATAAGCCAGGATCTGTGATGGCAATGGCAAGTTTTATGGCGTGTGAGCCTGAATAGCAACCGCTCAGAGAGAAGTGATTAGCGGGGAAACGCTGCAGATCTAATTGGCAAAAATCATCGATTCCAGATTTATCAAATACTGAGGTGTTTTTGATACTGATAGGCAGGTCGTTAGGCACGGATAATAGACTCTGAACACTGGCGAGTTTAGGCGAGAGTTTGCCGTGAACACAGTTCTTGTTGAGTACAAAATTTGATACCGGCGCGGCATAACAGATCCCCAGATCATCCCAAACCCAACCAGGAGCCTTTAACTGCTCATTAGCCTGACCGACTAGATATAGGTTGCCCTGGATCTTATTCAAGCCAAGATCCCTAAGCTGGTTCAGCAGTGACTTAAGATCATTTTCCGTCAATGTAGGATCGCCACTGAAGCGAATATATACATCACCCCCTATGACACCGTCTTTTATGGGCGTTGTAGAATACACACCTGTGGTGAATCTAAATCTTGGGCCCAGTGCTGATGTCGCCGCTACCGCCGTCAGTAATTTCATGGTACTGGCGGGTAAGAGTAAGGTGTCTGGGTTTTGCTCGAAGATGATGTCGCCGGTCACCAGGTTAGTGGCAATGATGGCCGTGTGTGAATGTGGCGGTTTAATACTGGAGAACAAATGATTAAAATTGGCATCGCCAAGGGCCGGCAGAGATAAAAAGCTGAGCAGAAGACAGGCATTAACGAGAGGTTTCATAAAATTCACATAGCTGGTGACTGCGTCGTGATGAGCAGGTATGACTGAGTCGATAAAAAGCACAGACTAGTATAATGGGGCTATTCATCTTCGGGTTTATCTTTTTCTATTAAACTATAGAGTCTTAAAGTCACAAAGGTCACTAAGCCGATAAATACCGGTAAAATAAATATCCCCAGATGTGCCTTAAAATGAAATATAGCCCATGCCAAAATGAGTGTGACGGCGATAGTGGTTAATATCTTAAAATTCATTACTGTCTAGATGCCTATTTAATGACGGATAAACATTATAACTAAACTTGTCATTCTATGCCGTGATCGGTGAAAGATATTAATCCCCGCCAAGCCAAATTTATGTTGCCCATACTAGGCTTTGGTTAAAGATTTTGGGCGGCAGCTAAGAATTGCCGTAAACAAAATTCACTTCGCCAAGTTAACGATAAAGCTCAGTCAGTGTGTAATTTGTTCGCTTTAGTCACTCAAAATCGTATTTGTTCAAAATACGCTCATTTCTTATAGTCTTATTGCTGCAAAATGTAGAAAACCCTTGCTCAACCGGGTGTAAATCGGTAATTTCTATCTCCTTATTGATTTATATAAGGGATCCATATGCCTCATATTCGTATGCGCGGACTACCAGAAGACGCAGTAGCTAGTCTGAGTGGTACATTACTCACACAATTAGCCGAGCTAACTGGCATCCATGCTCAAGGGTTTACCTTGGACTGGATACCCAGTACCAGTTACCGTGATGGCAAAGTTGACCTGAGCACGACACAAGTTGAAGTTCTCTGGTTTCCGAAAGATCCCAATACCCACGATAAAGTAGAACAAGCTATCCGTGAAGCCGTCATATTGGCTTATCCGGAGTTACAGTGTCTTGCTGTGATGTTTAGAGCATTAGACCCGAGCCGCTACTATCGTGACGGAAAGCATTTTTAAAGGAGATGACCTTGCTTGATAAGCTTGGTGGAATACCAATTCAACCCGACGCATTACAATGGTTGCTTACGCCAAAGGCCTTAAAGGCTGAACTCTTGACGCGTATCGCCAGTGCGGTTCATTCAATCTATATTGCCGCACTTTATCTTGAAGATGATGAGGCTGGCCGAGAAATTTTAGCGGCATTGATGTCCGCGAAAGACAATAATCCACAACTGGATATCAAGGTACTCGTCGATTTTCATCGCGCCAGACGTGGTCTGATAGGCCATAAAGGCGACAGTGGCAATTACCAGATGTATCGCAAGGTGATGCAGGCAGCAAAACACCCAATCGACATTTTAGGTGTGCCGGTCAAGTCCCGTGAGTTCATGGGGGTACTGCACCTTAAAGGATTTATTGTCGATGACGCAGTGATTTACAGTGGTGCAAGTATCAATGATATCTATCTGCATCAAGGTGAGAAGTATCGCTTCGACCGATATCATGTGATTGAGTCGGCTGAGCTTGCGGCTTCTATGAGACAGATGATTCAAACTTATCTGATCCAAGACCCTGCTGTCAGTTCACTTACTCAAGATAAAGCCACTGAAATTCTGCCACATAAAAATGATATCCGTAGCCTTAAGTCACGGTTAGCTAAGGCAAATTATCAATATAAATCCACGACAATAGGAAATCGCGTAACACCGGTTGTGGGCTTAGGAAGAAAGAAAAATAAGCTCAATAAGATAGTCGTCGATATGGTGACCGAATCACAAGAAGCCTTGTTTATCTGTACGCCTTATTTTAATCCGCCGTACATGCTGGCACGTGCTTTAGCTAAGCACCTTAAAGACGGTAAGCGCATCGATATCGTCGTGGGGGATAAAACCGCCAATGATTTCTATATACCGCCAGAGCAAGATTTCTCGACCATAGGGGCCTTGCCATACATGTATGAGCAGTCTCTGCGTAAATTCGCCAAGCGTCAGCAATGGGCGATTGAAAATGGTCAACTGAATATTCATCTGTGGAAAGATGGTATTAACAGTTATCATCTCAAGGGGATCAGCGCCGACAGTAAACGTCATCTGATCACCGGCAGTAACTTAAACCCTCGTGCTTGGGCGCTTGATCTGGAGAATGGCTTATTGCTCCATGATGAATGTGGTGCCTGGAAAGAGAAGTTTGAAGAGGAACAAGCGCATATTCTGCAGCACACAGAGCGCTTGTATCATTATAGCCAGATAGAATCGTTAAATGATTATCCGGCTCCAGTACGTAAGATTATGACTCGCATCAGACGCCTAAAGGCCGACTTTCTGTTAAGACGTATACTCTAGACTTAGAGTTAGAGTTAGGTTCTGGATCTCTGTGATCCAGAACCTAGTCTTAAAAATTTCAATTCTAGCTTGTTACCATGGCCAATTCAGAACCCAATTTCTAAGCAGGATCTGTTCAAGATTCAACACTTCAAATACTCGAAACGCTAAAGCTTAAATACTAAATCTTTAGACCTAAGCTTGTATTGCCAGTCCAACCTAAGTTAACTGGCTATCAAATTATTTCATCTAACCTTGCGATTAATGCCAATCCCTAGAGCACATCAAGTACTAGCAGAGTTGTGGCCTAAATCTGAGCCTGTTCTGGCGTAATTGAGTGCCAGCATGACTAAGAACACCATGATGGCGCATAAGGCACCGACACTGAGTTGACCGTGCATGGGCAGCTGAGACATCAAAAGCGCCGCCAGACCCGCACCGAAGTTCTGCAGACCACCAAGAAGAGCGCCTGCGACACCTGCATGGCGTGGAAATGGCTCCAGCGCTGCCGAGGTCAGTACGGGAAACAGCATTCCTGCGCCGGTAAAGAAGAGAATTGAGCCCACAAGTAAACTCCAGCCTATGACTAAGTTAGACAGACCCGGGATCAATATAAATAGAGTTCCAGCCCCCAGGAGCGCCACGCTGCGATAGACCACGCTGTGCTTGTTATCCCATTTAGCGGCACAGTAAGCACCTGCAAGGTATCCAGGGATAGGAGCCACAAAGTAACAGCTGACCCAAAAAGGTGACAGCTTGAGGATATGACCGTAAAAGATACCTGCGACAGCCTCGAATGCGGCAATGCCAGCGAATGTGGCGACTAGGCAGAGCAGATAACTCTTGAACTTCCTATTGGAGAGTACGAAGCGGTATGAGGCCAGTACGGGCTCAGGCTTGCGTCGCTCAGAGGGAGGTGACTCTTTAAATTTAAACATGATCAGCAGGAGTACCAAGATACCGAAGACAGCAAGTAGATCATATACCGCCTGCCAACCGAAGTAATGAGTCATAAAGCTGCCGATAAAGGGGGCCATCAAGGGCGAAAATATCACAGCCATGGAGATATAGCTGTTGAGTCTGACCAGAGGCTCACCGAAGTAATGATCCCGCGGAATACTGCGACACAAGGCGCCAGCGCTGGCCGTGCCCGCTCCCTGTAGCAAGGTTGCGGCTATCAGCTCTTGGTAGCTGGTGGCGAAGCTTGCGAGCAGGGCACCGACAATAAAAATACTCAGGCCGATAATCAATACGGGTTTACGTCCATATCTGTCCGAAGCCGGGCCATAGATAAATTGCAGTAAGCCATAGGACAACAGATAACAGGCCATGATGGCTTGGAGTTGACCTGGGGACACATGGAAACTGGCCGTTATGTCCGGAAGTGCGGGAACGAAGATGGTTTGCGCCATTTGGCCGCAGGCGACCATCATAACGATAATAAAAATTAGGGCTGAGAAACCAGTATCCTGACCGTGATCTTTATTGGCTGGAATAGGTTGTGACTGAGGGCCGCTCATGATGACTCCAAAAGGGGAAGCAGGGGTTTTATAAGGAAGCGGCATCATACTGGGTATTGGTACAAATTCAATGTATAACAGCCCCTATTATTAAACATTTATTCTTATGGTTTTCATCAATTTTTCTAAGGTGTAAAGGCTGTAAATATTACTTTACGCCTTGTGTTGTTAAGGTTAATGAGTTCACAATCCAGCAACCTTAATTTGGGGCGTGAGCAGCAAGGATATAAGCATGATCTTAATCTGAGACTGAAAACTATTGTGTGCTAACCGAGCCAAGAGTAAAATATCTGTCGGTCCAATCAGGGCTATCAAAATTTTTAATGATAAACAGATGACTTATGAATCTTGAGCAACATGCTATCCATAAGCTTTACCAATATCGTAAGGCAATTTCTACCCGTCCTTATGGCGCCCGGGGTAAAAAACTGATCAGGTGTGAGCAGTGTTTACTAGCACAGCAGTATTGTACCTGTCAGAGTCGCCGCCAACTGGTGTCTGATAATACCTTTTTACTCATCATGTATGATGATGAGGTGCTAAAGCCCAGTAATAGCGGCCGTCTCATTGCGGATCTTATTCCAGATACTCATGCTTATATCTGGTCTAGAACTCAGGCAAACCGAAAAATGCTGGCGTTAATCCAAGATCCTCGCTATCAGCCCTTCGTTATCTTCCCCGGTGAATATGCCTATCCAGAGCAAACTGTGGTCAGTGAAGTTAAACCTACAGGTTTAGACAGCGCCAAGAAGCCACTGTTTATCATGCTCGATGGTAGCTGGCGCGAAGCCATAAAAATGTTTCGCAAGAGTCCTTACCTACATGACTTGCCGCTGCTTTCATTTACCCCAGAAACCGTCGCCAAGTATGGATTAAGGAAAGGCAGCCGGGAGTTCCAGCTTGGTACTGCAGAAGTGGCCGTATTGGCATTAGAGGCGTCGGGTGAGAAGGGCAATGCCGAGGCGCTGAGTATCTGGTTTGAGCTGTTTATCGCCTCTTCAATGTTTAGCCGAAGTCGTCAAAGCAACAAGGATATTAGCTCCTTGAATCGACTATCCGAAGCGTTTAAGCAACAAGTCCGTGCGACTTCTGAAGTTTAATTTTGTTATTCATGCCTGATCCTGACTCTGTTTGGTTCTTATCCAACTAGATTCAGGTAAAGAGCTTTATTTAAGCCAGTGCTTTAACAATTAGTGCCTTAAGAACCAGTGCCTTAAAAATTAGTGCTTTAAGAATTAGTAACTTAAGAATTAGTGTCTAGAGTGATATTAGTCAATATCAAGACAGAAAGTGAGTAAAGGCCAAACTCGATGATGAGGTCAGGTTTAGCATTAAGCCTGATTAACATAAAGTGGCTTCATTACTAGCTTTCATAAAAGCGCTTTGATAAAGGGCATTGAATTATCACGGAATAGCAGTCACCTATGAAAAATAATATAAGTGATTGCCATACAAGTTTTGCCATCTGAGGGAGATTTCCCTATATTGGAATAAGAAGTATGAACAATTAGTCGATTGAATAGCGGCTAATTAGGTCGAAACCTTGTATTGATTCATGTCTTCTTTCAGTTAATAACCAGTAATGGAGCGCTTGATGACAGATAAATGGAAATGTAAATTTGTACCATTGGTTATCTGCTTTTCACTCGTGGCTTTGCTCAACATCTCTGCTATAAATTCTTTAGATACTAGCGCCAATCCTTCGCCTACATCAGTTGTAAGTAATTTGAGTCAATTAACCCTCAGCTACAATCGTTATCAAGCGGGTTTTGCCTGTCGTGAAAATGGTTGGGAGTTTTGCGAGGGCTGGTTCTACCGCCGAGCACGCGTAGCCTAAAGTCAGATCCCTATACTAGCCTGTCTATTGAGGCCTAATGCCTATTTTTGCTGTCATCTAACCACCACTGAATTTATCGTCTTTTCGGACTCGTTCCGGGATCTAGCCTTTGGCTTTAGGTTCTAAACAGTGGATTCCGGCCAACAAGCGTGCCGGAAAGACACTTGGTATCTACTATTCTATCTTCTGACCTACAGGGACGTAGGAAATGTCGATCATGCATGGAGCAATTATCGACCCGGGCTTGTTCTGGGATCCAGCTTTTACCTTGGCTGCTAAGAGTAGATTCCGGCTTAATAAGCATGCCGGAAAAACGTAAGAGAAGAATACTGGAATGACAGAAGGGAAGGACACCTGAAAGAGGGCAGGTTTCGCCTAGCTAACGCTAGGCCCTAGGTTTTAACTCGCAGCTCGAAACTCACAACCACTCTTGCTTCTTTCAACTCCCCTAGATCAAAGGTCGTTATCTCAGCGGCAGCCAGCGGAGCCTCCAGGTTAGTTTTTTTGTCCTCGTTTACTCGAAACTGCTCAGTCTGTCTTAGCTTTGATTAACCAGCATCTGCTTAATCGTCTGTTTTAACCAACGTAACTTGGGATTATGGGAATTGCGCTTATGCCACATCAAGGTAATGGGGATCTCGATTTGTTTACTGGCTGCGGCACTTAAGGGTAAAGGCCTGGTGACTAGGTTGGGATGATATTGTTTAATGTAGTCTCGGCAGTATCCTGGTGCTGTAGTCAACATGGTCTGATTGGGCTGGGCTGTCATAAACAGGGACTGCTCAAAGGACGATAGCGACAGGGCTATATTACGGCTCTGTCTGGCTTCTGCTAAAATCTCATCCAGTGCCCAGGTATCGCTTTTTTCCCAGAGTATGTTGATATGGCGATATTTTAAAAAAGTGTCCATATTCCAGCTTTCATCCAGCGCAGGATGATCATCTCTGAGATACACCAAAGGCAAGTCGGTAAACAGCACCTCATAATCAATAAAGTAGGGCAGCAAATCAAGAGTTTCAGATGAACGGGGATGACTTTCGCGACCACATAAGCCGATATCAGCCTCACCATTGATAATCGCCGATAGCGAATCATACTCCCAGTTACGGATTTTTATGTTGGAATCTGGATATTGTTGATCGATCCGTTGGGGTAATTCGGCAAGCTTAAGCATATGCAGCGGCGACTCCATCATCAGCTGAAAGCTAACCCCCTTAGGGGTCTCGCTACTGCGCTTACCAGCGATTTGACTCGCAATCTGAAACCATTCAGAAAGCTCACCTTCCATACTTAAAGCCAGCGGAGTGGCCTGTAACCCTTGTGGTGTTCGCACAAACAAGGGGTCGTCGAACCAATCTCTGAGTTTAGTCAGAGATTTACTCACGGCCGATGGCGTCACCGAAAGCTTTTTAGCTGTTTTAGTCACGCTACGCTCGTTTAAGAGTAGCTGCATGGTAAACAGCAGGTTTAAATCAAGACGATGCAGGGACTTTGTCATTACTGTTTAGCTCCGAAACCTTGTGAGTTAACTTATCACTTGATGCTGTGTCACTGGGGACAACATGCAGGAGTATGATGCTAGTTAGGCCAGTTGTCAGCAACAAGAATATCAACATATTCAGTGTACTAATTCCTAGCCAACCCATTGCAGTGATGTAGGCAGCTGAACAAGCAATCTGGAAAATGCCCAGCACTGAACTCGCCATACCCGCTCTGCGGCTAAAAGGTGATAATGCCTGGCTCATTGCCGTGCCAAATCCAAGGGAGAATCCGGCGCAAATTAAACTTATTCCCAGTAAGTTTACTCTGCTATCTAATTCAAATTGATATCCAGCCATGAATACTACTGCTGAGCATATATACAAGCCTTGAGAGGCTAACATTATCCTTTGTTGGCCGAAATGTGTGAGTAACTTAGGCGCTAAAAATGAGCTAGTCATACTAATTACAGCTAATCCTGCCATGGCCGCTGAATACTTACCGGTTGAATAGCCCATCTGTTCCATCAATAGCATAGGAGAGGTGTTCACATAGGTCAGAATTGCGGTGACAGCTAAGGACGTCATAATCAAACGACTGATAAAGAGTCGAGATCCTAGTGGTTCATCGCAGATTTTTTTGGTTGCTTCATTGGCTAGATTAGCCTTATGGTCATGAGCTTGGTTAACGCGGTGGCAAGACTGTGTACTTGTATTCATATTCCTATGAGTCGTCTCAATATGGCTAGGCTTAGTTTCTTTTAATATCAACAAACAAAGCTGAAAGATCAGCGTTGCCATAATTGCCATAGAGATAAACAGACTAGGCCACTCGAACCCCATTAAAATAAGATGACCTATCACTGGGGCCAAAACGGGCACAATACAGGTAATGCCATTGATCATAGTCAGTATCTTGGCCCGCTTATCGTCATCTAAGGTGTCACGCAAAATAGCGAAGGTCACTACATAACAAAAGCCCGCACCAATACCTTGTCCGAATCGAGCAAACAAAAAATAATCGACAGTCACTGAGCTTGCTGCATACCAAGAGGCGATAGCAAATGTTGCAGCGCCCATTAAAGCTATTGGTTTACGTCCGATACGATCGGCTAACCAGCCGGCTAGCAGCATGGTAGAGGCCATACCCGCGAGATAAATAGAGAAGGCCAGATGCAAATCAGCTTGTGAAGCATTTAAGTCTCGGGCTATATCAGGCAGGCCCACTAAATACAGGTCTATGCCTAAGGGATACACAAGCACTAAAGCGAAACTACACAAAAGGTATCTAAACATTATTGGTTAAGGTCTTTATCGATAAACTTGAATGGCACAGAGACTAATGAGATATGACATAAATCGCGAGTTGCCATCACGACAACAGGTATTTCCTAAATGGAAACAGGTTTTTTATCTTGGTTCATAAGAATGGATTCCGGCCTAAAGGCATGCCGGAAAGGCGATAGGTAAGCATATCTGAATTATCTACTACTCTGTCATCCCGGGCTTGTTCCGGGATCCAGCTTTTGGCTTTAGCTTCTAAATAGTGGATTCCGGCCAACAAGCGTGCCGGAAAGACACTTGGTAAGCATATCGGAATTACCTACTACTATGTCATCCCGGGCTTGTTCCGGGATCCAGCTTTTGTCTTTAGCTTCTAAACAGTGGATTCCGGCCTAAAAGCATGCCGGAAAGACACTTGGTAAGCATATCTGAATTATCTACTACTCTGTCATCCCGGGCTTGTTCCGGGATCCAGCTTTTGTCTTTAGCTTCTAAACAGTGGATTCCGGCCTAAAAGCATGCCGGAAAGACGATAGGGGAAGCTCGTCCTCTCAGCTTATTCCTCACAACTCGCAGCTTCTCTGCTTTCCTAGGCGAAGCCTTTTTCTCAGCTTCTATCTCGCGACTCGGAACTCGTTACCCGAACCTTCTCTGCTTACCCTGTAAACTTCTTCTTTATTGCTTTCCAGCATTTTGAATAATTCGGCTGGCGGGTCTTACCCTCTAAGGCAAACTTAGTCGGCTGTATGATGTAACGTGACTCGAACATAAACGCCATGGTGTTTTCATAGCGCTGGGGAGCAAGCTCGGCGTTGGATGCTTTCTCGAATACTTCGGCTTCAGGGCCATGGGGTGACATGCAGTTGTGCAGGCTGGCACCACCTGGCACAAATCCGTGCTCTTTGGCATCGTACACGCCTTCAATCAAGCCCATAAACTCACTCATCATGTTTCTATGATAATAAGGGGGTCTGAAGGTGTTCTCGGCCACCATCCAACGTGGCGGGAATACCACAAAGTCGACATTGGCCACACCTGGCGTACCAGAAGGGGAAGTCAGCACGGTAAATATTGAAGGATCGGGATGATCGAAGCTCACAGTGTTAATCACATTGAAGCGTGATAGGTCGTATTTGTAAGGCGCACTATTACCCGTCCAGGCAACCACATCAAATGGCGAGTGGCCGATGTCACAGCGGAACAGGTTACCGCCAAATTTAGTGATTAATTCGAAATCACCTTGTTTATCTTCGAAACAAGCAATGGGATACTCAAAGTCACGATCGTTGGCGAAACCGTTAGCGCCAACTGGGCCGCGCTCGGCAAGAACATAAGGCTGGCCATAGTTTTCACAGATATAACCGCGAGCCGTGTCGGTGAGTAACTCGACAGAGAACTTAATACCACGAGGAATAACCGCTATCTCACCGGCTTTAATGGCAAGCTTGCCACATTCAGTATGCAAGATGATTTCACCCAGCTCAGGCACAAACAAGAGCTCACCGTCGGCATTACAAAAATAACGACCTTCCATCGAGCTATTGACCGCATAGATATGAATACCAATACCAGCCTGACCGTTAACACTGCCATTTGCCGCCATAGTGACTAGGCCATCGATAAAATCCGTTTTTGAGCCGGACTCAGATTTAGGTAATGGAACGGGATCCCAACGTAGCATAGTCGGTGGGGTGATAACTTCGGTGATGGGCGCACTGCGAACCAAGGCATTGTCTATGGCTTCATATTCACCTTGAACCACTGAAGGGCGAATACGGTAAAACCAGTTACGACGGTTATCACAGCGAGGGGCTGTAAAAGCGGTGACATTAAACTGCTCGGCATACAAGTCATACTTGACCTTCTGCGGGCTAAACTGACCGATAGGCAGGGCGCCTGGCAGGGCTTCTGTCTCAAACTCATTACCAAAACCTGTCATGTACTCTAGTTCAATAGTCATGCTTACTTGTCCTCAATGGTATCCAGAATGATATTCAAATGTTCTGATTCTTCTGTTGTTATTTATCTCTGTTACCAGCAAACTACTCTCAAGTGAGACTAGTTTCAATCCTCTCGCGATAGATGGTCACTAAATTATCGTCAACTTAGACTGAGTTTTGTAAATAAAACGCTACAGATGGATAAAGCCGATTACGTTCTTGTAGACTATAAACCTGTAATCTCGGTGTGCTAAGCATATAGACTGCTTGGGCCTGCTGGCACATGCTCATAAGCTTAATCAGAAACAGTAAACGTAAAGACACCAAGTGGCATTAAACTGATTTTGTAAATACTCGTCTCACATGAGAATGAATCAGACCTGGTATGCTTAGAGCAAAACTAAACAAAGAGCTAAACCAAATTTTCAACATGAGCCAAACATGAACCAAATAAAGCACTAAACATGAACTAAACAAAGCACTAAATAAACAGCCAAACACAGAAAGAGAAAGCTAATGCCTGAATCATATGAATCCAGTCTCGTGTTAAAAAACTTCCTTCCCTATAGGTTAGTGAATCTGGCTCAAAACGTGAGTGAAAAGTTTTCCGAGGTCTATCAGAGTGAATTTAATCTCACCACCCCAGAGTGGAGGATACTGGTTCACCTCGCCGAGCATGATGATAGTGATTTAGTAGGAAATGGCCAAAGCGATGCAAATGACGACAGAGATGACAGAGGTGACAGAGGTGATAGAGATGAGAAAGAAGAGAGAGATACAAGCACGGATTCAGCAGGCATAAGCGCTAAAGAGCTCACCGTACTGGCATCGATGGACAAGTCTAGCGTCTCACGCGCGGTCAAACTCATGTTAGACAAAGGCTACCTGATAAAACAGCTCGATGAAAACGACAAACGCGCCTCAGTGTTGGCATTAACACAGCAAGGCAAGTACCTGTATCAAACCATAGCCCCCAAAGCCCTAGCCTGGGAAGTGGATTTGTTAGATACACTCAGTGCATCCGAATACCGCGACTTGATGCGTATCCTAGATAAACTCGATAATAGCTTGGCTTGAGTATAAAGCTCTCTATCACTCTGCTTATCCAAAGTTTAGAGCTCACTTAAAGCACGAACACTGGATTCCGGCCAAAAGAATACCGGAAAGACGAAATAGGTAAGCATTACGGATTTATCTACTATTCTATCTTCTGACCTACAGGGACGTAGGAAATGTCGATCATGCATGGAGCAATTATCGACCCGGACTTGCTTGTTCCGGGGTCCAGTGCTCACTCCGTCTTCCCGGGCTTGTTCCGGGATCTAGTGCTCACTCCGTCATCCCGGACTCGTTCCGGGATCTAGCCTTTGTCTTTAGACTCTAAGCAGTGGGTTCCGGCCATCAAGCATGCCGGAAAGACAGAATGTAAACATACCGGAACACAGTAGGTCAGCTTAGTCCTTTTAAGGCTTCGTTTATTACTTGATATCCGCAACTCGCAACCTGTTTGCACTTGTCCAAGGCTTTTATATTACTCTCGTCTTCCCGGACTTGTTCCGGGATCCAGCTGTTGTTTTTAGGTTCTAATAAATGGATTCCGGCCAACGAGCATACCGGAAAGACGAGGTAGAAGAACACTGGACCAGTCGCTTTGCTGTCTTCCCGGACTTGTTCCGGGATCCAGATTTTGATGTTGGTTCTAAAGAGGCTCAGCTCTTAATCTCATCCCATAAGTCATGCCATTCCGGATTCTGGTTTTCGATAAGATTGATTTTCCATTGCCTACGCCACTTTTTAAGTTTCTTCTCAAGGGATATTGCTGAATACATACAGTCAGTAAGCTCATAATAAACTAGCTGGGTAACATGGTATCTATCAGTAAATCCAGTGACTAGGTGCTCTCTATGTTCCCAGATACGCTTAATCAGGTCACTGGTGACACCCACATATAAGGTCCCATTCTTCTTACTGGCTAATATGTACACACAAGGCTGCATGCTCTTCGTCCATGAAGTTAATAGAATCTAATTTTAGACTAGCTCCGTCATACGGAGCAGAGATAAAGCAGACAAGAATGGATTCCGGCCAACAGGCATGCCGGAAAGACGAAATAGGTAAGCATACCGGAAAGATGAAATAGATTAAGCATACCGAGAAGGCGGTAAGTGGTGCTGTTACTCTTCTTTTTTGTTGTCATCCCAGACTTGTTCCGGGATCCAGTTTTTATCTTTAGGTACTAAACAATGGATTCCGGCCAACAAGAGTGCCGGAAAGACGAGATTGAAGAGCACTGGACTCGTCGCTTTGCCGTCATGACCTCCATGGGTCAAGGCGGAAATGTCGATTTGTGGCGACTATAGGGATATAGAAGGTACGAGTCTATGAATGGACAAAGGTAGAATAATGCAGGAGCAATTATGGAGCCGACTCTACACCTTCGTAATCTGACCGCCATGGGTCTGTGATATTCCATATATCACTCAGACATTTCCCATATCCCTATGGGTCAACGCGGGAATGTCGATCATGCATGGAGCAATTATCGACCCGGACTTGCTCGTTACGGGATCCATCTCTTGTCTAGCACCCATAGCGCTTCCAGCATGTGAATTAAACGAGTAACCTCTAGCTTGTCTTGTTGGATTTAACCTTCTAATTGGACACTAGATGGAAACTCATTTAAGCCGTTATTTTACTTCTAACTGAATATTTGAGTATTGCTTGGCGTGTAAGTGGCTGGCTTGATTCGATTCGAGGTTTAATTTAACTCGCTGCAAGCTGCAATTTGTAAACGGCAGTGGTCATCATCTTTAGACCAGACTGTACGGCTTGGTATTTGTTGCTGATCATTGATGCTAATGATTGTTTATGGTCGTTTATTATCATTTATTATAGACAGTCGCTAAAAACCGGCCTTCGCCACACTAGCAGCATAAACTTCGGCCACGACCAAATTTAGATTATCAGAATTAATTCTTACATAGGAATAGTACAGGAATGGTAAATGAGTAAGAAGCCAGATAGACAGACTGCCATGTTACTTTTGATTGAGCAGGTAAAGGATGGTTTACCACTGTATGAGCCCGACACCTTCATCTGCGGCCCGAACGGCAGCTGCCAAGGTTGCCCCAAGAAACTCTTGGAGCTGGTGGATACTGAATTGACCTATTGGGAATCGGCCATTCAGCGCGGTGCTATCCCTGATTTTGATGAGATCTCCCGCTTCGCCAAGCTCTGCAAGAATGTGCGCCGGGGCCTAGTACGCAACAATATCTTAAGCGCCTAACCAAGCATTCGTAGAGCCTATCCCTAGATACATAACATACACTGACGTAAACAGATATTCCGGGCAATATGAGTGCCGGAAAGACGAGCTAAGTGTAGATGTAGTCGAGCCACCTAATTATGCTGATTACAATTATCGACCCATCTACATATATGTCATCTGACCGCCATGGGTCTGTGATATTCCCTATATCACTCAGACATTCCCCATATCACTATCGGTTAGTTCGGAAATGTCTTCCCGGGCTTGTTCCGGCAACAAGCCATTGTCTTTAAGTTCTGATCACAAATATCTTACTGATGATCATTAAGTATCACAGGCATTCTTAGTCATCTTGATACAGTTAAAATTTATAATGAATAGGACACTCCAGTTAAAATAAAAAGAGTGCTGACGGCGGGATATAATTCGGTAAATAAAATGAATTAATAAGTAATATTTTTAACCTTGGTGAAACACCTTAGTCTCACTAAGGTACATAACCATTTTTTATAAAGGTATATATCTGTTGCGTTTTTTATGCAAACACGTATCTTAATAAGTTGAAAAAGGAGTTTAATTGGCACAGGGAAAGGTGAACCTCTCAAAATCCATGTTACATGGTGTAAAAAATCAATTTTTAAATGATTTTTTACATGTAGCGTGAGCCAACTCAAAGTTTCCTAGATGATATCAACTTATAAATACCAGTTAATGCAAAAGCATTTCGAATTGGAGATCTATGCAAAGGTTTAAATCCGTTTTATCTGTGTTGTCTAAATCCTCGCCCTATGCCGTTAGAACACTGAATCAAAATGACGACTCTATCGAGGACCGGATAAAAGATTATTTATTTATCACAACTGATATCGAGCGTGCGTTTAAAGAAGCGCTAATCAATGCGACAGAAGATGACATTATATTCCTGTGTGGCAGTAGTGGTGATGGTAAGTCTGAAATTTTAACTCGCTACTGTGAAATGGCCATGTTCAAAGACCGTTGCGTTTTTCACTTAGATGCAACCCACAGCTTTTCACCTACTGCTAATGCAATCCAAACGTTGGATGAGTTATTTGAACAGAACCTTAGCTCAGATAAAATCCTGGTCGTTGGTATTAACGTAGGTATGCTTGGTAATTATGCCCAAGAAGGGGCTGAACAGCATAATGAGATAAAATCTTCTATAAAAAGCTTCCTCGATGGCTCGACTAGTCAGGCTAATCATCTGTTCCTTGATTTTGAACAGTTCCCTAAATTCATCTTGGGCCAGCAGGGCTACACTGCCGAATTTGTTAAAGCACTTTTTCAAAAGCTTACTGCACCGAATAACAACATTATTCGTGACCATTTTGAGCATGAGAAGACACTGCTCAAAGCCGCTGACAAACAGTTATGTGCAAACTATGAGTTACTGAGTGATGAGGCTGTACAAGATACCGTTATCGAGCTGTTGTTTAAAGCTAGACTAGTAAAAGATCAGTTTCTCACCGCACGTGCCCTGCTTGATTTTATATTTCACCTTCTAGCGGGACCTGCTTATCTGTTTGATAACTTATTTACAGGCAGTGACAATGAGTTAGCGAGTAAAATCGTAGGCTTCGATCCTGCCAATATTCGGACTCAACACATAGACAAATTTATATTGTCTAGAAGCCTAGGCTTACCTGACCACGATTTCGAAGTTTTCGTTGAGGCGCTTGCACTAAAAGGCTTTACTACAAGTCTACAACCAGAATCTTATTTGAGACTTTTCTACCTACTTAAAAATACTGAGTTTGCCAATAACTACCACCAGTCATTTAGTGATGATTTTCAGCAGCAATTGATAAAAAAATATGCAGAAATTTGGCACCTACATTGTCACTTCGATGGTTCTGATGAGCATAAGCTAGCACTGCGTCAATATTACAAAGATGTAGCGATTACCGCTATTCACAAATACAACAATCGTAATGCCCCAAAACTCGGAAAAGGCGAGTTTTTTATCTCTGAGCATAATGGATTTCAACTAGCTGCGGACCTTGAGCTTAAAGCCCATGTGACTCAAATAGCGGAAGATAAAGAGGCCAAAACCTCACATTTCAACACTTACTTCAAAGTGGGCAAGCGTGTTGTTAAGCTTCCAACCAACATAAACCTCTTGAGTCTGATGTTACGTATTGTCGAAGGTTACCGCCCAAACAAGCATGATAAAAATACAGTGGTGCTTTTAGATGAGCTAGTAGAACAGATTGCAGAAGTTGCTAACGGCTCTGACACGCTGCACATACTGAACAAAAACGGTAGATACAAAATTACCAATGACAATTTTGATGAATTTGAAGTGAGCGGCCTATAACTATGTTGCTATTAAAACCTGAGTTACAGGTAAAAAATAATACACTAAACAGTTACTTTCCTATCAGAACCAAAGACAGATATGACATCTTTGTATGGGATAGTGCACTAGGACATGTGGTAAAACACTCTTATCGAAAAGAGTTTATTCCGTTTAAAGACCCAGCAGATCCTACCGGGAAAAAGAAAAAACAGTTTGAATTAGCAGATTTTAAAAACGCCAGCCAAAAAGTATTTTTACGTAAGTTAGATGAAGCTGACTTCTGGCCAATAATCGATAAAATGTATTTCGAGGGAAATGAGCTGTTCAAAATCACTCCTGAATTTCTGCTTTTCAAAACAAATAAATCTGAAAATCACGTACGCGATGGTCGTCTCGGCAGTATGTTTGCCAGCTTATTACAAGACTTTGTATTTACAGATAAGCCACATTCGCAACTTAACTTTCTCGAGCAGCAGCTCTATGACGTGTTGAGCTTACACCTTAAAAGTCAAGACGTAGCAACGGGAGATTTAGTCAGTAAAGAAGCGCCATACTTACCATTTATGGCTAACCACTTTCAGCAAGATCTTAAGTTTTTGAGCAAGCGTCCTAAATACTTACTCTCAATTTTCAAAGATTTCCTTCGACTTTACGCGCATCTATATACTGCACAGCTCGCATTAAATTTAAAAGACTGGCGTTCGGGTGAACCTAAGCCAAAATTGCATTACTTTATTTTGGACAGTGAAAAGGCCAGTGATGAACGTACTTTAGTTAAGAGTTATGGTCATAAGCAGCTTTCTGCTGCACTTTGGAGTATCTTTCCATATCTGGCAATGAACGAAAGTTTGCAAGATAATAAAAATCAGATCATGCCTATTTGGGCTTTAGCACAAAACTTGGCAGAGCATCCAACTTGTGCTGAAGCACTTGAAAGCTATGCTGCAGACTTTAAAGCAAATAGACAACTCAATACCAGCATATCAAACTCACAAGACCCACTAGATCAGCTCCAAAACTTATTAAGGCTTAGTGCTGCACAATTTAGTCGCGGTGAATCCAGGTCTGACATCAACTTACAATACGTCAAATCGACCGAGTCAGAGCTTTGCTCTCACTTTATTCAAAGTCGAGGTCGTGCGGGGCGGGTGATGGTGTTTAATCAAGATTACCTTCTTTTGTTGACAAACCTTGCAGTGGGCGAAAAAGAAAAGCTACGTTTCCATGAGCTTATCTTAGCGTTCGAATCCAGAGGGGTGTTTTTTGACAAGCAGAGTCAACAGGCTCTAATCACATTTTATGAACGCATCGGCAATGTTGAGCGTATGAGTGACAGTGGAGATGCAGTATATGTCTTTAAAACAATTTAACGATTTTCTAGCTGAACAATTTCTAAATTGGGGGCAGCAAGCCCTAAAAGCAGGTTTTAGATATCAGTTTCAGTCTCCTGATATGGATAACAGCTTAAAACTGTTTAACTCAATAGTATCCAAATCTGATGGCAGCATAAATGTTAAAGGCACTAAGCTACCTGTAGTACAGTGTGGTGAAGTACTATTACTGCCTGTACTGCATAGTGAAGACTCGAGTAAATGTGCAGGCTTTACAGAAAACTTCATTTCACATCTGCGTGACGAGGTAGCTGGACAGTTTGGCGAGCTCGAAGGTTGTGCACTGCTTGTAATACATAACAGTATGTTAGATACCTTGATTAACTCTGCTGAGGATGTCGCGCAACCCACTAGCATTTGGCACCCTGAGCAGATAAAACACGCCATGCATGATCTGATTGATGATTTTAATGGGACTCGAAAAGTTTCTGAGTGTCTGCTCGAGTACAGGTTTAACCAGATTGTCGACGATGGCGCGACCATGTTTGGCTTTGAAGACCTCTACAAGGCGTTACTCGATGGTGATCTAAAGTTCAGCGAGCTTGGCTTACTAAATGACCCCGCGATTCTCACTTGGGACGGCAAACCTGAGCAGATCAATAAACGCTTAGAAGAGAACAAGCGTCTCTACGAAGAGCTTGAGCGTATTACTCATCATTCCCCTAATGAATTAGAGGAAAAGCTAGCCGAAAAAGATTTCGGTGCCAAGTTTGTCACCAAGCACTTCGGTGGAGATGATACAGAACGCTGGAAAACTGAACTTGAATTCAGTGCGTGTAAACAAGAGCAAGATGATAACCGTAAAAACCTGTTAGAGCTCGAAAGCGAATCCATTTTGCAGGGTGAGCTAATTGCCAAGAACAAGGTAGAAACTAAAGCCGGCCGCAGAGAGCGTCATCTTATCTTGGTGTTAGAGGATGATCAGCAAGACTTTGGTTTTGAGTTAACCTTTATTGGCGGGAAAATTGAACGCTATCAGTGTTCCATTATGCACAATAAAACCGACCTGATTGAAATTGCTAACCCAGTTAATTCTGGTGGGAAGCGAAGTCGTGTCACCATAACAGGGCTATACCCGGACAAAGCGACGTTTTTCACTTTTAACCTTAAGCGAGAAAAAACCGCAGAACGTTACAAGTTTAAAGTTTTAGTCATTAGAAGTGGCGACTTCAACATTGATGCCTTCAGGAATAACTTTTTAATCGAGCCTTCATCATCGGCTAAAAAAGGTTCCAGAATTACGCTGCAAACTGAAGACAACAGTTTTGTCATTGGCATTAATGGTGGACAAGAGGGCGGTAAAGCCGTGCTCGGTGAAATAGGCCAAGTTTTTGATAATCAAGCGACTAGTGAAATAGACTTCGAGCAGATAGCTAATGAATCCGACGAGTTACATTTTATCGTTAAGGGACAAGACTCATCTTTAACCTTTAACGTAGAGGGAGCCATAGCAACTGATACACTAACGCTTCCGCTCATATTAGACAAAGACAGATTTGCTCGTCTCTATCAAGATAACTATCTAGGCAGCTTTAATCGCTCAAAAAATAAAGTGTTACTCGATAATAAAGAGGTCTCACCTAAGGGCAGGCGCTTAACCTTACTGCAGTGGGAAGCTGAAATTGTCGATGAGCGCGATAAATCACAAGCTCCTTTGTATTTAGTAGATATAGAAGCGACATATCCTTCTCTGTATGTTGCTTATCGTGCGCTATTTGATTACTACGTACAAAACCGCACACTACCGAGTCTTTGTAGTTGGGGCCCTGAGTATCGGGTTTTAGCCGGAGAGGTCGTTAAGCAATACAATAAGGCTATTTGCGCTATTGGTGATGATATTTTGCTCACCCCCGAGCAGAAGCAACTTATCAGTCTGGGCTTTGCCACATTTAACGGTCAAGGTTATATCACGCCGTTCCACCCCTTGGTAATGGCTTACTACTTAGCTTTAGCAGAGCGTGTTACTCAAGATGACAGCCAGAGTTTTAAGACCCTGCCAAAGGTGACTATAGATAGGCTTAATGTCCGTGGATTGTTGCCATTTGTTTATGATCCTATTCATGGTTTTGCATTCAGCCAGCTTGAGAAAGACAACTGTTTCTGGCTTGAGTTAGTGCCACAACAAGACACCAGTTTTTCTTATGTGCGCAAACTGGTCAAAGACAAGGTAGGTGAATTTAGAAATGCCTTCTCTGCACTGTTTACCGCAGGACCTAATGCGACACTTCTGATCAACTCAGTCAACAATAAGTTGAACCATGAACTTTTCATGGGCCTTGTGGATTTTGTTAAAGCAAACAAAGACAAGGTGTGCCACATACACGTCAACTTATATGACGACAAGTTGGTTTATAGTGAGTTCGACAGGTTTGCCGAAACAGCGAGTTACGATAAGCTCAAGAGCTTATATGAGTTAGACAAGGGTGCCATTCGTGAGCAAGCTGACACCATTATTGACCTGCTACGTACCAGGCTTACCTACAGTAAGTTTGAGAATGACAAGATAGATGGCAAACAAGCCTACTCACATCTGAGCTTCTTCAGAAATAACACCAAGGTTGTGCCAAGAGACGTGAATGTCGACAAGCAACTCAGTGGAGTTGTTTGCCACGGTCTGCTGGCGGGAGAAGCTGCTGCAAATAAACAAGGCAGCTATTTCACTGCATTTGGCCTAAATAAGGTTGATACTTCAGGCCACCCACACCTGCAGATAGCTCAAAAGTTGGGAGGGTTAATCAAACCTGCGTTACTTTCCAGTGAGCCGACGGGTAATTCTAAATCGATGGCGCTGGTTGTCAGCGATAACTTTAGAACCTTATTAGAGCGTTCCTATGAGAGCTCAATCTGGACTACCATTATCGATCCTAAGGTTACCTTAGACTTTTTCGACAATGCCAAAGATATGGTGTTAATTCATTACTCGGATAATTACACCAACTCGGCCAATTACGATGCCATTACTGTTACTCGTCAAACAGACCTGTACAAGAAAGTGCTCGAGCAAGATGAAGGTGGGATAACCGAAGAGTTTAATGCCTTTAATGGCGAGTGGCTGCTAAAGATGATCACCGCCAATGCTAATGATCGTAAAGAGAAGAAGGGCATTATAGGCGCGTACAAATTCGTAAACTGCTTATTGTCTAAATCTGATATTACCTGGGTACCGTTATCGGTCGCTGAGATGATACGTGTGACCGGCAATATTGGCCTTAAGATGTCAGACAGCGACTTCTCACGTAATGTCCAAGGCTACAAGTCTGGTCATATTTCAGATGATGTACTGTTTGTTGGTTTTAAAGACAAGCAAATGTACGTGCTGCCACTAGAAGTTAAAACCGGTATTAAACAGACTCACAATAAAGGGGTACAGCAGGCTAAAGAGCTTAAGCGTTACCTGTGTGAAGACATACTTGGCCGTAATGACTTTGCTGGTATGTTGTACCGTGGCTTATTTATCCGCCAGGTTCTCATGCAGATAGACAAGTATGAGCTGTATAACCTCTATTCTGACACATATTTCGATGCATTCTTAGCAGAACGTGAGTGGTGGTTACAAGGTGATTACGGCATCTCTGATTTAGCTGAGTATCCCGATGGTTTCATGTTGTCTCATGTTGAGAACGACACCTTCTTTGAAGCAGATTTTAATGAAGTCGACGACATCTTAAAAATTCAGCTGCCTATTAGTTACCTCAAGCGACTCGTCAGCACACCACTGCGTGAGTTGATGAATGATGTCCGTCCTGAGCAACTCTGTCATATACCTGAAAAGTATCTGCTCACACCAGAGAATTCGAGTGAAATTAGAAAAATAATCCCAACGAAAGTTGATGATATTGAGATCGGTTTACACGAGGAAAGTGTCGAAATACCAAGAGATTCAGGACGTGCGATAGAGCTAAATGACTTGTTTCCTGAGAGACATGTAGTAAAGCCTGCTCTTAAGACTGACAAAATAGATGAAAGTGAAATTAGTGCTGATAAACATGTTGAGCTTGAAAAGGTCATTCCAGATACTACAGGTACTAGTAACAGTAAATTTAACAAGTCCTCCGAACCTATTGGGCAGAGCCCGATTGTTCAACGTGAGCAAAGTGATGAACCTATTAAAATCCTAATTGGTCATGATGTCCGCGATAACACCGAAGTGTATTGGGAGCCGACTAATACTGCCAAGTTTATGAATACGAACTCGGGCATTATCGGCACCATGGGTACAGGTAAAACACAGTGCACTAAATCAGTAGTGACTCAGTTATATCGTCAGCAAGACCGCAATGTCGATGGCAAGCCGATAGGTATTCTAATTTTCGATTACAAGTCCGACTATGTCGATGACAAGTTTTTAACGGCGACTAATGGTAAAAAGTTCAATCTACATAAACTGCCATACAATCCGCTTAGTCTGTTTGGTGATACCCCCATGTTACCGGTGCATACGGCCCGTGGATTCTCTGAAACCATGGGCAAGGCGTTTGGTTTAGGGCAAAAGCAGCAGCTGAAACTACGTAAGCTTATTGGTGAAGCATATGAATTGGCGGGAATCAAGAAGGGCGATCAATGCACCTGGAGTAAACCTGCACCAACGATAACTGATATCTGGGCACTGTTTGAAGAGACTGAGCCGACTGAAGATTCGCTTTATGCCGCGCTTGAAAGCTTATATGAGCTTGAGATCTTCGAAGACAATCATGAGAAGTGCACCAGTTTATATGAGCTGATCGATGGCATCACAGTTATTGAGCTTGCAGGTTACCCATCGGAGATCCAAAACTTAGTTGTGGCTCTGACTATGGACTTGTTTTATTCGCAGATGCAGAAGCAAGGTAAACCAGAAGTGCAGGGGGACTTTAGGCAGGTCACTAAGCTATTACTTGTAGATGAAGCCGATAACTTCATGTCGCAAAACTTCCCCAGTCTTCGCAAGGTACTTAAAGAGGGCCGCGAATATGGTGTTGGTGTGATTCTGTCGACCCAAGATATTACTCATTTTAAGACCAGCGAGAATGATTACTCAACTTATATATTAAGTTGGATCGTCCATCGCGTGTCTCAGCTTAAAAACCAGGACATCAAGTCAATCTTCAATAAGGACGATAAGTCAGATCAAGATAACCTGATGAAGAGCATTCGTGAGCTAGATAAACACTACAGCTTATATGTTGATGGTGATAAGAAAGTGCAGAAGATCAAAGATAAAGCTTTTTGGGAGCTGCTTAGCTAACAAACTTGCTAACTGATTGATAAAAAACACCCTTCGGGGTGTTTTTTTGAGCTAGCACATATTATTTGTAGATGTAATATGTTTATAATCATATAACTACACAATTATGAGTCAATTAAATGGATTTAATTTGCAAAAACAAGGACATCACTGATTTCGTAAGAGTGTTTAGCTTCTATTGTAAAATAATAACTCTCCTCTTTAAAGCTAGTAAGTGCGATTTCACTGCATACTTCTTAAGCTTGTTTATTCCTAGCTTAACTTCACCCAATATCAGACTATCTGGTGTCATAGGGTGCCTAAATGACTCCAAATGAGCTAAGGGGCGCAGTCTTAAATGTTAAGCGGTGGTCCAGAAGTGATCAACGAGCGCCAAATAAACCGTTAATGATGGTCTATGTACTTTCAAAGTACCTCCAAGGTCATGGCCAATTTTTCGATTATGAAAGTGAGGTTGACAGAGAAGTGACTGAGTTACTGAGAAGGTTCGGTCCTACTAGATCAATATATCATGCAGAGTATCCATTTTGGCGATTAACTAATGACAATATATGGACGCTCAATAATGCTGAAACCTGCCTTCCACGTAAAAGTAATAATGACCCAAGTAAGCGTGAACTGATCAAGCATCAAGTTACTGGCGGCTTCAATTCTGCAGCTTTTAAAATCCTCTCCCAAGACTCAAACTTTACTTTAGAGTTGTTGGAGTCAATTCTCCAAGATAGTTTCCCTCAAAGTGTTGTTGAAGATATTACAAGACACCTCGGTCTTGAGTTCAACTTCAAGCAAATTCAAAAGCGCGATCCCAGATTTAGAAAAGAGGTATTGCGAGCCTATAATTACCAGTGTGCCGTTTGTGGTTTCGATCTTCGGATGGATGATGTCAGTGTCGGATTAGAAGCTGCGCACATTAAGTGGAAACAGTTTAATGGCCCATGTGAAGTAAGTAATGGCTTGACGCTATGCGCAGTGCATCATAAAGCGTTTGATAAAGGTGCATTTTCTATTACAGAAGACTTTAAAGTGAAGCTATCAGATAGCCTAAATGGAGGTGAGCAAGTACAGCGTTTATTTTTTGATTTTGAACATAAATTAATTAATTTACCGAAGAAGGATAATTGTCTGCCTAATTTAGAGTTTTTGTTCTGGCATCAGAAAGAAGTGTTTAAATAGCGTACTAGTTGCCTTTAATGGCCGGTTTTAGACAAGTTAGGAAGCAGTTTATTATCAATTAAGTTAATGATTTAATGTACAAAATGTACCCCCGTTTTTCCAAAGAACTAAAGAAGGGTGAGAGTATGGTGTAGGAATAATTCTGACTACTCAAGCCATCACTACTTTAAAACCATACTAGGTATTAAAAAAATATTAATTATAAAGAAAGGTATTTTGAACGTGAAAATAAAAATTTTAGATTCAGATTTACATTCAATTCACACAAGAATTTCACAGGGTATAATTGATTTACAACCCGATTTTCAACGAGGATCAGTTTGGTCTCCGCCTAAGCAAAAAAAATTAGTTGACTCGATTTTAAGGGGGTGGCAGGTTCCCCCCGTACATGTGATTCGTACTGAAGAGTATTCATTAGAAGTATTAGATGGACAGCAAAGACTAAGAGCTGTATATGATTTTATGAATAATGAATTCAAAATCAAAGGGGACTTTGAGCCGATAGATTCATCCATTGAAGAACTAAATGGACTTTACTATAAACAGCTTCCAGAGCCAATTAAAAGAAAACTTGATTTCTATTCAATTAGAATGTTGGAAGTGTATGATTATGAGCCTGGTGAAACTGGTGAATTGTTTAATCGTTTGAATCAGTCCCTGAATTTAACTGCGGCAGAAAAAAGGAATGCACAGATCGGTGTGACACGTACACAAATAAAAAGTCTGTCTGTTCTTATGCATAATGTTGGGTTAGATACTGCATTTATCGGATTTTCAAACACTAGAATGGCATATGATGATTTGTTTGCAAAACTATCAACTTATTTAGAAAAGCGTAACATACGGGCTAAAGTTACAGATTCAGAATTATATGAGCAATACAGAAATGCAATACCTTATGATGATAAAATAATTGAATCAATCGAATATACACTTAGGTTATTATCAGAAGTAAAGCAAGAGCTTATTGAGCGTGATTTGAGTATACATATAACTAAAGCAACTCTCTTTAGTTGGTTGTTTTTTATATCTTCAATATATATAAATGATAAAGAAAAAATTGATAAAAATCGAATTAAAGAAAGTTTTATAACGTTTGAATCAATGAGGTATCGTTTTAAGAACAATATCGATGACTCTGTACGTTGGAGTGGTATACCATTCCCTAAAGAAAAGATTCATGCGATATTTTCTCTATTTAATGAAAGAGCTAGCTCAAGGGTTATGAGTACAGGATCTTTATTAATTAGAGATTGGGCTATTTCTTTATATTACTATCTTCAAAATATGGACTATGCAGGGTTAACTTATCAGCTAAATGAACTTGGAAAAATAATTATCAGTTTAAATAGTGATGAATTGGACATAAAAGCCACGGTTGAGCGATTAGCTGAAAGTGGAGATCAAAATGCTTGATAGGAAAGCAGAGGTATCTAACTTTTGGAGGCATCTTAAAGAGCGTAAAGGTTTTAAACTTAAAGTGTCTAGAATATTTATCAAAGGAGATGGGATTATGGATACAATCCCTCTTGATATTAATAGTGCATTGACAACTATTTGCGGGAAAAATGGTGCTGGTAAAACTACAGTTTTAAAATCTATCTACTCTGTCTTGACAGGAATAGAAGCTGAAAATACCTTTCACAATGTAGAAGATAGTTATGTTGCAATTAATGAAGTATCTAACAAAGTAAATAAATTTTACGGGAATAATTATACTACCTTTGATAATGTCTTATATTTAGAGCCAGCAGATGATGCTATAATCATAAAAAATAAAATAATAAATGATTCAACATTTAATGATGATTATATAGAAAATGGTGATGAAAGTCCTATTCTCGATGAATACTTAGGCTATATAAAAAAAATACTATCAAATGACATCGAAAAAATAACCGTAATTGAAATCGAAGGTGTGTTGGAAAAAGACCGTATATTGCCATATTTTCAGGTTTATAAAAGAGGAATAAAGTATGGGTCACTTGAGATGGGGCAAGGCGAGCATAAGATTTTGTATCTAGTATGGAGTATGATAACGGTTAAAACTAACTCAATTTTGATGTTAGAAGAGCCTGAAGCTTTCTTGTGCTCAAAATCACAAGAGTATTTAATGGACTTCATAGCCTGTATAATCGATAGAAAGAAGCTTCATGTATTTTTATCCACACATTCAGATCATATTTTAAGAAAACAAAATGTAACATCTTGTTTAATTGTTAAAAGAAATAATGAAGATAAAATTTGCCTGACATCAGAGAAAGACAAAAGTAAATATCTAGCAGCTTTAGGTTTAGAACCTTCAAAAAAAGGTGTTTATTTAGTCGAAGATGAGTTTGCAAAACTAGTCATACAAACTATATTAAATGAAACCAATTCAAGCCTTTTACAAGAGTTTTATATAGATCAATTACAAGGTGAATCGCATGTTTTACAAGTTGCTATGCATTACAAATCAAGTAATATGAAAATAGTATGCTTATTAGATGCCGATCAAAAAGGAAAGTTAAAAGAGGATAGTTTCTTGATACCTATTGCATATTTACCTGCAAATCAGATAGTTGCACCTGAACAAGAAATAATTTCTTATGTTAAGAGTAATGTAGATAGCTTTGTCCAAAGAATGAATTCATCTAAAGATAATATTAAAAGAGAAATTGTTTCCTTAGAAGAGAATCACCATGATTGGTTCGAAGAGTTAAGTGCAAGGCTAAATTTTACAAATAGTGAAATATTGAAAGTTAATGCTATTTCTTTATGGATTCAGGGTAACCGAGATAAAATTGATAAGTTTGTACATGTATTGGAAAACTTACACGAAAATTTGACTGTAAAAATTGAAAAGAAAAATGAAAATTATTTTGTTAATTCTAACGGAATAACATATGACCTAGATCCTAAACTAAAAGAAAGAATTAATCTTGAATTCTACAATGGTAAAGATATGAAAGGATATCTACAGTTTTCAAAAGGAAATGAGGTTTTTAATTTTATTGTATAATATTAGTAGGGTGAAGTTAAATGTCGTCTTATTTATTATAAGGCGACATTAATTAGGGTGAAGTTGGAAAGTAAATATGACTATTAAAATCCAATATGGATTTCTCAAAACTGAATGCCACCTTCTATATTTGTAACCCAAGCTGGCATGAATGAACAGCCTTCTAGAACAGGGTACTTATACCTCAGTAGCTGTCAGATACTAACAGTGTATCATCCTTATCTAACACTAAACTATCATCTAATTTTAGTTCCGTTTCAATAGTATCGACAGGTACGTAAGTAAAACTTTATTTTATTGAGCGGAAGAAAGCTATAAATGAAGACACTTTTGGGGCTATACCCGTGTACGGTTTTAGTTTTTTATATTCTCTTCAATTTGTTTGATTAGATTCATTCGATTAGCTAGTATTAGTGAGCTCTTACGATTTTATTTTTTTGAATGTTACGTTCCCAGAAATATCCTTCATGTAATACCGAGGATTTTGTAACGCCATCGAATTTTATCTCGTAGGCATGAGAAATATCATCTTTTAGATAGTCACTAGACTTCTAGTGCTAACTAACTCATCAATCTCTGTATCCAGTTGAGAGGATAATCACCTGATAGCTAGCTTCTGGGAAGTAGTGCTCTATTAGTTTGTCTCTGTACCTAGAATCGAGGTAAGCGTCTGGTAATCCCCACCTTCATATTTAACGGCTTATAAATCATCATTGTTTTTCTGAATAATGGGAGAACGATATGTTTGGCAACAGCACTCGGCTTGATGTCACTTTGCTCTGTGGGATCACTGATATGCGTAAATCAATCGACGGCTTAAGTAACATCGTGGCCTATGAACTCGAGCAAGAACCCTGCGGTTAGAGAGAGTTATATGATTAGTAAAGATTACCGTGCGGTGTTAGGCGGCCATAGCAATATGATGACCCGCTTGCTGTACTTAAAGATGAAGGAGTGTTTGTTAGCTTTAAGTCGGTTTTAATTTTTCAGCTATGGTAGGTTTTAGGCAATAGAAAAGAGTCGAGTTTTCAGATAGCAGTGAAAAAATACTACTGCATATTTTTACTGAGGACGTTGATATCCCTTTGATCAACTGTATAGCTCTTGCTGAGACGGAAGATGTCAATATCTTACGTAGAGAGTCATTGGAGGATGCTCTAAATATATTTGAAGAATACGCCTGCGGAGGGCTGGAATATTTAGATGAGGTGATTGATAGAGCAAATTGTAAAGAGTCTATTCAGCAACAAATACAAGATTTGGACGGTGATCATTTAACGGATGATATTACCAATCTTTTTCAGCAAAATATTCGCAGTAAAACTCTGACAGAAATCAATATTATTTCTGTCAGATTATCAAGATAGCTATTTTGTTGCAATAGCTTCTGAAAGGTCATTGATTTTTCGATGGTTTCTTATAGCTGCTATGCCATCTTCTACATGCGCAGCCCAGGCTGACATCAATGGGCGACCTTCTAAACCTGGGTATTTAAGTTTAAGTAGCTGTTCACTCACCAACTGCGTGTCACCCATCCAGGTGATTTTATCTAATACTAAATTGCCATCTAACTTGCGTTCAGTCTCTATAGGTTCTGCAGGTAGGTAGGTGAAACCAGATTCAATTGACCTAAAAAATGCAATTCGAGATGACACGTTTGGGGCAATCCCCGTGTACTGTTTTAGCTTTTTTAGATGCTCTTCAGTTTGTTTGGTTAGATTCATGCGATTAGGTAGCATTAGTTAGCTCCTACTACTTTATTTTGTTGAATGTTACGTTCCCAGAAATATCCTTCACGTAATACCGACGATTTTGTAACTCCATCGAATTTTATCTCGTAGGCATGAGAAATATCATCTTTTAGATAATCACTACTAAAATATGATTCATCGATCTCGGTATCTGTAGACAAGATAATTACCTGATGGCTAGCTTCTGGGAAGTAGTGCTCTATTAGTTTGTTTCTGTGCTTAGAATCTAGGCGACCAAGTGGTGTATCGATAATAATAGGTAGTTTCTTACCCGATGTTTTTCCGAGCGCTTCTAGAATTGAGATGGCATATATTTGTTTTTCACCAGCAGATAAGCCTTTACGGCTAATTACGTGCTTGTTTTCATCGATCAATTCAACATCAAATGTCTTTGTGTTGATACGTGCAGAAAGTTGCAGGTCTTCCTTACGTGCGAGTTTCCGATAGCTCTTGATGAATTCAGTTTCCAGTTGTTTTACTCGTACCGCGGTAAGTTGCTCACTAAACTCAGCAAGCAGTGCATGGGTATTTTGTGCGTTGGTGAGTGAAGCTTCTGCTGTTGAAGCGACTTTATGTTTATCGTGTAGCTTTTGAACCTTACGGGCATAATCTATGGCTTCACGGTATTTTTTCTTTGCAGCTTCAGTGTTATCTCTGTGTTCGACAATAGCCGCTGTGCGATGACTATTGAGCACTTTAAGCGCTTCTAATTGAATTTCAAGTTGTTCTTGTTCTGGTGCTCGAGCAATATTGACTGAGATCGCTGCCACTTGCTCTTCGACTATTGTTAAGCGCTTACGTACAAGGTCAAAACGCTTGCGTGAAGAAGGGGCTTGGTTGCTCACCTGGGCTTTTAGCTGGTCATATTCTCTGTCCGATAAATCCAGTAAAATATCTGTTTTAACTTGCTCAGCTTCTCTCTCAGTTAAACATTCTTTGATTTGCTCCAGTGCGACAAAGGAGTTAGAAAGTGTGAATGATAACTTTTTTTCAAGCTCAACCAGAAAGCCATTTAATTCAGTATTAAAGCTATCTGCTTGTTTAGCTTTCTTCTCTGCTTCCAACTGACTTAGCAAGTTTTTCATCGCATTAGGTGCAAGCGCGAAGGGTAGGTCACCTTCGATTTCAGTTCTTAATGCTCGCTCAAGTTCTTTTCGTTCTGCATCTAACTCAAACTGTTTAGATTTTTCTTGCTCACGACTTTGTGCCCAAGCACCACCTCGTGAAGAAAGTTCTTGTTCAGTTTTTTCGATATCTTTAGTGATAAGGTCAATCTTGGCCAAGCAAAGTGATGACTTATTCGCTAATTCGACCCCAGCGTGTTCCGCTGATGTTCTTTCTGATTCCAGTTTTTCAATTTGAGCTTTGATGTTATCAGGCATAGCAGCCGCGTCATGGCGTCTTAGATAAATAGCTAAGTCACTACGTAACCGCTCAGCAACATCGATTCCTAATAAACGACGTACTGCCGTTTGTAAGACTTCACCAGATTCATCTTCTGCAAGATCGGCAATCTTTTCGCCATCGAAGAAGAATAGGTCCGAAATACCTGGTGGTATTAATTCGTTGAGGAAACTTTGGCATTGATCGTAACTCATGCTGCTAAGCTCGGAATTATCTTGTTCAAGTACCAGTTTATCTTTTTGGCCGCGTTTCCAACCGCGAGTGACACTGTACTCACTTTCAATGCCATTATGGCTATGGGTAAAGATGAGCTGAATTGAAGTTTTATCTACACTGATGCCTACGCCGTTATGGATCAGCGCATCGAGTTGCTCCTGATATTGAGCAGAGCTCATGCCTCGACCGAAAGCAGCACGACCATAAAGCGCTACGCGTACTGCTGTTAGGATAGAGGTCTTACCCGAACCATTCAATCCACCAAATAAAATGATGGGCGATGGGGTCGTTTGATGTTTACGGTTTATACGTGGTGCCAGGTCTATTTCGTGTACGCCACGAAATACTCTGAAATTATTGATCACAAGGCTTTTGATTATCATTTTAAAAGTCCACCTTAGCTTGCTTGTCTAGCGCCAGGATTTCAGTCTCGTACTTTTCGATTTGATCTTTATGGATATCAAAGTCTGACTTACTCTGTAGTTGAGCATGTCGCTGTTTAATTTCCTCCAAAGAACCCCAATCCTGCCTAAGTAAGGTACCTAGCTTATCGAACACTCCGGTGCGTCGGCTTAAACCTTCGAGGGAAAGCTCCAGATCGAGAAGTTTCTGTACCATCTCAGGCTCTACCGCATATTGTTCACTTAAATCTTGCAGTATTTGTGCTTCAAGTTCGCCGAAACTAGAGTTGTCATTAATCACCCAGTTAAGATCGGTACCGAATACTTCACGATAAATCTTTGGCAGTGTATCGGCCCAATCCGGCTCATTAGGATCGTTGAGCCATTCTTGACGAATAGCATGAAGCTCGGGCTCAGTGACTAAGGTGACAGAATAACCGTTTTTATTAAATTCTCTTTGTTGTACCAATAACTCAGTGAGCCACTCTTTACGGCACTTAAGCCAATAAGGTCCTGGCACATGTGCGCGCTCAGATGATAACTCTTGACCCTCTTTAACACGTTGATAATTAACTTTACCTACACGGCGTTTGAAGTTGCGATAAATATCTTTATTCGCTGGTACATTCGTTTCAGCAAGCTTATTTCGGAAGGTGAGTAGAGGTTGCATCCACTCTTCGCCATTTTTAATCAGGCTTTCCATGGCACGATCTTTAGTGACAACTGTACAGGTCCAACAGCCAAATCGTGAGTTACCACATGATGGTGTGCTGTCATCGATGACCATAGGGCACTCACCTTGATCAGATGAGTCTTTATACAGGTTCCAAAGAGTGAGGTTTTTACCGCCCCAAGGATTTTCCCATTCAAGGTCATACTCATTTGACCATTTTTTACCTATGCCCATAGGGGAGATTGTCACCTCTAAGCTACAGGCACGAATGAGTTTCCACACATCATCCATACTCCAAGTATCGATAGGGGTATAAATAAAGGCATTTGCTAGTGTGGTATGACGAGCGAGTCGGGTATTTTCAATTTTATGTTTTGCAATAACCTGAGCACGAGAAGCACTTTCTTGACTACGTGAACCAAGAATCACTATGACTTCATCATGTTGTGAGACTTTCTCTTTAATAAAATCACTCACTGGATCGATTTTCATCCGCTCGGTACACCAACGGAAACTTTGGGTCGGGGCAGGGTAGCCTTTGCCCAATAAGCAAGACCAGAATGTTTGATGAGGCTTAGGTAATACCTTGTGAGTAGTCAAAGGTAAACCATCACGCTTAGCATGGTTACCAATAGTCTCTAGTGACTTGTTGACGTGATCCACTACCAGTGGTGTTTCCACTAAGGTATCTGATGCTACGACATAAACAGGTTTGGTACGTTTAGCCTTATCGAGTGACAATAATGCTAAATAAATGAGTGTAACAACGGCCGTTGAGTCTTTACCGCCGCTATAGCCAATAACCCAAGGGCGATTGTCGGAACAATAAACACTTTGAACATCATCAATAAAATGTTGAAGTAAAAAGCCTTCATTGCTTTTTTGCTCGCGCAATAAGTCACGACATAAATTCATACTGACTTGATGCTTTAATGAATCATCAAGCTTGTTATATTTATCTAACTCTACAGGTAAAGTGTCACTATTTTTATATCGCTTGAAGCCGGCAAAGAATTCTTTTTGAATATATTCTAACTGCTCATCGTCTAGCGCATCGGCTTGGAATAAATCAGCCATTAGATGCCTCACTACTTGGTATATGTTGGTTTTCTAGGGCTCGCTCTTCCGGAGTTAATGAAAGTGACAAAGTTTGCTTAAGTGCGTTGGTGGTCAACATGATGTTGGTAGACGCTTTACTTAACTTGCCATGTAGCATGCTTCGGTGGGCCCATACAGGATTGGATTTTCTCCAATCGACATTTTTTAATTGCTTAATTGTTTCTTTCCATTCATTAGGTTGTGCTGTAATTAATGAACAACCCAATGAGCCCAATGCATGCAATCCAACACCATGTGCATGGATATATTCTTGCCTAAATTGGGAAGGGGATAACTCTTTTTTTATTACCATTTGCCATTCTGGAGTCGCTGCAAACACCGCTTGCCAATATTCAGAAGCTAATTGCTTCTCTTCATCAGTGAAACTGTCTTTCATGCCTTTACCCAGCAGTGCTCGGTTTGCTTGCTTCAAGCTACTCAGGGTGAAGAGTTTACCGCTCTTAGAGCTGATGCTTGATTTCTCCATCTCAGTAAAACCGTTAAAAGGTTTAATGGTTTTTGCTAAATGCCTTGCAAGCTCGGCACTCTCGTCTCTGTGATCGTACAGCGCACCTAAGGAAGGGCTGGGTTTAACCGCATATTTGTTCAGGTCGGCAAACATCTGCTGGCTTCGCTCAAGACCTTCATCGACAAAAAACAACACAGGTATGTTGTCATGGGCTAATTCAGGTTGCTCTTTTATTGCGGCTTCGATTGCGGCACGTCTGTGCTGACCGTCATTGATAAGGATTTGAGCATCCATTGGTATTTTTAATGTACCTAAGTTAGGTGTATCCAGATGATCACTTTCTTCGAAGGTGACTGTTGAAGCCACTGAAACTGTTAAGGCTGAAAAAACATAGCCTTTGGGATTGTCTACAAGATAACGTACCATCTCTGGGATACGTGATTTATTTAACGTACGCTGAGCCCTTAGCTCTGGAGGCACTTCTTCTTCGTCAAACACGAAGATTTTAGGAATAGTGCTTAAGGGACAAGTCGCTATGTAGAAAGGCTTTCCAGCTTGAATCCCCCTCACTGCTGGAAATGAAAAACAATAACCATCTTGTGCGCTTCTCATGGGAACTCCTAACGTGAAACATGACGTTAATTAAAGTTTAGTACGTCAACGTATCACGTCAAATCTAGTGTAAGACGTTATAGGTATAACGGGGGAGGTGGCTATTCTAGTAGATTATGACATGCAATGCACGGAGGAAAAGTAGAATCTGTGTCTTCAGTTTAATAAGTAGTCAGGTTAGTTTATAAAAGCGATAGCCCCGAATTTCAAGGCCTTTTGGCTTCAAACTTGATGTGACAGCATTCAAGTTACAGGGCCTTTTATTGTCTTCAAAAATATCCTCTTTCTTCAATCGTTTATCAAATGAAATTTGTTTGTTGAAGTCTTCGAATGTTTCATCCTGAAACTGGCTCTTATATATCAGTGGTGGTCGGTTGTCTTTTTCTACATAGTCAAAAAAATCCACATCCAACTGCCACATCTTGACCTTAATACGCTCACGTAAGGTGGGCAGGGGGCTGGTATCAAAGTCATCGTATCCCATAAAGCTGACTTTGCCTGAGGTGATATGGATTTTTACTACATCTATTTCATCTAGCTCACCGTAGAGCTGCGCCGCGGCGCCTACGTATACCCGTAATAGTGCCGGTAGATAAGGCAGGAATTTTTTGTGAAGCTCTAGTGAGTGGCCTAGGTTTAGCTTGCTGGCTGGTAGCGATTCATGTGCTTGACTACAGGCAGCTTCAATCTCTTCAGTATTGGCGATACGGTAAAGCAAAGTTTTTGATTCGGCCAGTGCCACTCTATAAGTGTCGAAGAACACCTTGATGTCACGTTTCTGCTCTTCGGGTAGATGTTGGTAGCCTTTGTGCTGCTCAAACTGACATAAAGCGAAGTACACCAGTAGATCTTCTCGCCGCATCTCAATCGCAGCTTCAAATTCGCTAGTAGCCTGTTCACCCTGAACTTGGAGTAGTAACTTGAGCGCCTTCTTGGCATTACCAAGGGCTGAATTTATATCTGCTATCTCAGAAAATTCTTCCTGTACCGGCAGCCGACCTAGTTGTAAACACCGATCCCAAAATCGATTGAGTAACTCATGATGGCGGGTAAACAGTAATCTAGCTTGCTCTTCACTCGTGGGAGTCGGTGCTGTGATTTGTTTCCAGGCATGGTGGCGCTTGAATCGCCCAGAGAGAAAGCGCTGCTCTTCAATCTTGTCTTTAAAGACATAATAAATACCAGGTGCGATGGCGATAGCATTCTCATCCAGGGTGCGTTCTATATATCCTTTGAGCTCAGCCTGTGCATAGTACTTTTGAAAGGTGTTACGGGAGGTGATGACGCCGTCTTTATACGGCGTGAACTGGCTGATGTATTTGTCATTGGCTAACATGGCAGATACCACCAGCAGCTTTTGAGTCAGTAGCCACGCGCCTATTAGAGCTTCACTTCTTTCAACCTGATCTTCAATCACATTGATCACGAAGCCAATATTCACCAGATCTGAGGTAAGTTTATCGTCTTCGGGCCTAAAGTTTGGATCCCAGCCGATGGCATCGAGCCCGTGTGCTTGTAACTCGGTTAAGTCATCACCGCGGCCGCAGCCATAATCAAAAATTGTATAGTCACCATTAAGATAACCTTGCTTGGCCAGCTGTTTCATTGGTGCCGATAGCTCATGACGCACAATTGCTGTTTTATGACGATCAATTGATGATGCTTGTTCACTATTATTTGGCGACGTGAGGGCTGAACTGCGAAATAACCTGCCATCGAGCAGCGTATACCCGTGCCGCTCTATCACTCTTAACCAAGACTGCTTAAAGCCTATCATACGACTGTTATCGTAGAGCCCCGCATTTTCTCCCTCTTGGGTAATGCATTCAAACTCTTCATAGCTAGTGTGGTGTGTGGGCAGCATGGTTTCTTTGCGATGCAGAATAGGCGGATTATCGCTATTTTTATAATCGACAATGCGATGGCTTAATTTATTGAGATCTACGGTGACACTCTGTGTGAGCGATGGATAAGCTTCGGTGAAGAAGGAGGGATAAGAGAGTAAGGATAATCTGAACTCATTACGGGATAACTTAACTATGTGCCAGTCTTGAGTCTCAACTTTTAGTGCTTTAGCGACTGCGTGGATAAACTGAGTAAGCGACGCTTCTATCTCACTGAAGCTATCTTTATGTAGATAAACGGCGTCTGGTAATTTTTTCCCTAAGGGGATGTCACGAATTAGGTGAGTAAACTGCAGTGCATCCATGTTTTCCCTTAATGATTAATCATTAGCAGTTAGTCAGACGGAGTATCCAACAGATATAGGTAGCTATTACCTTTCTTTTTAAAGACTAACTCACCGCTCATTCGTTTATGCATCAAATCACAACCCGATATTCCAAGTTTGCTCATGGTTGCTTTACTGGTTAACCGTTTGCTACTTTCGATATCTTCTCTACTGGCCAAATTGGCTATAGATTGTTCGAGGTGTTTACCTTTTGGGTCATGACTCATCTGTACAACCTCAGTAGTGCAGCCGTCTAAGCATGGTAATAGCATCGTTTCCTGATGCTCTGTTTCCAGGCGTCCTGCGCCCAGAAATTTGATCGGTATTCATCAACTGTACGAATTGATTCATCTCAGGTCCATAACTGATATGTAGCGGCCGTGACTTGCCATAATAGTAGATACGATCAAATTCTAGGTGTTCTGCTATCCAAACTATGACTTCAGCCATTTTGTCAGCCATAGAATCCACCTCAAAGTCGACCGCAGCCCCCAAGCGTGTGCATATCAATTTACCCTTGCTGTTTAGCTCATGGCAAGCATGTTGATCAATATTGGGCGCAATGTGGGGATTATCATTGTGTGTAATCGCCCGTGATAGCTGCGGTGAGCAAAAGCCATAGGTGAGGGTGATAGGGCCGAAGCGATCCACAATAGGGTCAAGCAGATGAACGGCTAATTGTTGCAGTGCGTCGAAGGTTTGATCTTGAAGCGGAATGTTAATCACTTTACCAAGTCTAGCGGTATCACTACACTCGATTAAATCTTGATAGTTGAAATGTCGACTGGCTTGAGCATTCAGTGCAGGTTTGATCAACTTCACATGTCACCATTTTTCGTTTTCCCAGTTCTTATCGAGAATGACATATTTTAGCGTCATATCAAGTATCTGTTTGCTGGTTTATGCTTTAGGTTAATGTAAGTGCCATTAAAAAGTTTTGATTGTTCAGTGATTGAAACAAAAGGGAGTGGTTTATTTTGTTACTACTAACTTCAATATTTCTCATCGCTTCATTGGGCTACTTAGCGCAAACCACGGGATTATGTCTTGTAAGAGGGGTGAACGAAGCGCTTACGGGCAAGCCTATTTTCCTTTTATCCATTTTAACTAGTGGCTCACTAGCTTGGGTTTCAATTCTTATCGGTGATTATGCTGGTATCGCTATTCCATTTATCTCTTACGAATATTCATTCTTAGCACTCGTTGGTGGCTTGCTGTTTGGTATTGGCGCAGCTTTTAATAGCGGTTGCGGCGTGTCGACAATCAGTAAACTTGCTAGAGGGCAGTTAGTCATGTTTTTCACTATTTGCGGTTGGCTAGTCGGCTGGTTATTGCTAACTACTTTTGTTCCACAATATCAGATAGCTCAATACCAACTCAATTCCAGTTGGCACATTGCCATTTTAATTACAGTGTCTTTTACCATAGTCTTATGTACTACAAGAATGAGTAAAGAAAGCAGGCGCCTATGGTTGAGTATGCTAGGTATTGGACTCACGGCTGGCATTGTATTTTTGACTGAACCTAAGTGGACGCCAAGTGGGCTGTTAAAAGACATTAGTTTGTCACTATGGCATCAAGATTCAGGCTTATGGCCCTCTGACAGTAGATTCTTATTAATCGCCGCTTTGATTATTGGAATGATTGTAGCAGCGGTTCATCGTAAAACGTTCAAGTTTATACCGTTAAATGGGAAGGATTGTATTCGTCATTTACTAGCGGGCTGTTTGATGGGAATAGGTGCAGCCATTGCCAGTGGCGGCAATGATAGCCAGCTACTTCTAGGCCTACCGTCTTTGTCACCGGCAGGCATTACTACCATTTTTAGCATGTTAGTTGGGATAGCACTGGGAAGGCTGATCACAAGAGTTTAAAGGCTTTGTTAATGTCTTTCCGGCACTCTCGTTGGCTGGAATCCACTTATTAGAACCTAAAGATAAGCACTGGATCCCGGAACGAGTCCGGGATGACAATTAGGTGAGTAGAACCTTAACAATATGAATGAGAGTGGGTAAGGCCGAACCATTTCTATTGTTGAATAATCATTCGGCCTTAATTTTTAGTTTGCTGTATGTGCCATTTCTAGTGTCATCATTTCTCTGACGGTATCGATAAGCTCAGCACTTACATCAAGCTCTTTGCATAGAATCCTTATCAAGCGAGTGACATGGCGGCTGAACTTATTGTCAGGATTAAACTCGTTGTACAAGCTTAACCAAGCAGACACCAGCTTCTGCTCGTTATAGCCTGCGTGCTCTAATAGGTACAGTATTTCAATAATGGTTTCATCTTCGCCTAGCTCTTCAATCTCAATAATATCGAATTCACTCATGCCCATTTCATTATCTGGGGTGAACTCACTGTTGAGCGATTCAGCTAATGAGTTATGCTCCTCTGCTTGAGAGAGACTTAAGTTATCGTTTAGTAACTTAGGTTTAGGTATGGGTATATGAAGGTCGAGAGGCGACGAGTTATGCTCTTTTATTGGTGTGTCATCAGCTTGTTTTCTTAAAAACTTAGGTATATCTAAGTAGTCATTAGGTGATTTAAGCTCTGATGAATAAATCGGTGCACCTTGGCAACCCATGTCGCTACTTTCACATACCAGGCTGCCAAAACCACTTTGCCCTGCTGGTAATTGATGAGGAACTGTGCGTAATTTTGGTAGAGCTAGTTCATTTTCCTGCTCATTAACTTTTACCAGAATATAGCTTGTAGACTCGGTAACCAGTTGGTATTTATCGGCTAAATCTAGTGCTTCCGTTTTATTTACCTCTGCTATCCTAGAGTGTGCTGCAAGCCGCGCTAATGTGTGGTTATCGGTATGGGCCAAGCTAATCTTTTGCGTATGCTTTAAATCAATACCGTCTAAGTCCTTGCAAGAGAAGTTTAGTTCAGCTTGGCCGGCAAATTCATCCTGGCTACATTTGCCAATGTTTAACCAAGAGAATACATTGATTGTGTCACCAGCAAAGAGGGGGCTCAGTTGTTGTGGTGATTGCTGTATCGCTTCATTGGGCTTAGGCCAAGATATCTTACTGTCGTGGAGCCTCGGCTGCTTGATGCGCTCAAAGTGGCGCACTATACGACTGCTCATATTTTCATTAGGCGTGACAAATTCGCTCGCTCCACCCGTCTCGCTCGCGAGTTTAGACAGGAAAGCTTCACTCACTGCGCTGCCTACACCAACTACAAAATGGCGATGTTTTGATGCTTGTGCGTTCGTCAGTAGGTAGTCTTGATCCCATATTTGCCCATCGGTGATCAACAGTATGTCTGTGGGAATATTTTTTGGTGTTTTTGAAGAGTAAGCGGCTTGTAACGCGCTATCCATTTCAGTGCCGCCGAAGTCAGCTCGAAGATTTTGTAGCGTCTTTTCTACACGCTGTAAATTATTTGGCGTTGCTTGTACTGACTTATTAAAGATGAGTTTGTGGTGACTACCAAACAAGATAATGTTGAACCAGTCGTCATCTGCAAGTTGTTCTACAATCGCTTGCAGCGCAATACTCGCTTGGTTAATAGAGTCGCCAGTCATAGAACCTGAGCAATCTACTACCATTTTTATACAGCGTGGTTGACGCTTAGTTTGAATGTCTAACTGAGGATAGAAAGAGGTTAACGCAACAATCTGTTCGCCATCTTTTGCCCATAAACCTTCACCAACATAGCTATTCGGTTTAGCTATTTCGATTATTAAATCTCGATCCATAGGTTGTGCTGCATCGAGCAGACCTAAGTGCAAGCCTTCGGCATCTAACGCTTGGGTAATGGAATGAGTTGGACTAGTTATCACGGCGTCAGCAAGCTTGCCTTCAATGTTGGCTTGGAAATCAAATTGGTAGGCTGCAAATAAAGAGTGAGAAGGCACTTCATGTTCAGCTAAGCCTGCCATAAGTGGCTTGCCATATTTTGGTGCAAGTGTTGTAGGAATATAAAACCTTAACCTGTCTCCTTGCCATTCGTTAAGCTGAGCATATGTGAAATGGATAATAGCGCTTTCACCTGCTAGCAAGTTACCCAAGTTAATGGAGTACAGTCCGTCAGTTATCTTTTTAAGCATGACCGCGGTATTACCACTGGTGACCGCTTCTTCATATTGCTCTTCAGCAACGGAGTTAACTTTGACTTGCCCTTCGAGAATTTGGCCGTTGATCTCGATATTGAGTTGCAGTAGAACGGCATCAATAGGAAGAGGAAAGGTGTATACGGTTTCGATATTGGTATTTTCGTTATTTTTATATTTCTGCTTAACATCGACTTCGGCAAGTATGCCGTTTAATTTCGCCTTGATGCTGACAGAACTGAGTGCAACGTTTTTACCACATTGTGTGGTTAATCCTACTTCACTGTTCATTTCTCTTCCTTATCACTTGATGCGATGCGTTGGTACAATAAGATGATTTCTAGTGTTAGTTGTTTGGCTTGTTCTGGTGTTAACCCAGCTTTGCTTGGGTTTAGTGTGAGTGATATGCCTTCATCTATGTGTATGTGGCTACAGACTTCAATATCTCCAGGCTTAGCGCGTTTTAGCGGGGGAAGGGGCTTATTGCTGCTTTCATCGAAAAGAAGTTCACTAATACGTTCAAGTGATAGCCCTGCATCCTGCCACTTCTTAATTTCAAGCAAGCGCTCTATGTGTGCTTGAGTGTAGTGGGCACCACGCCCACTCCCCTCAGGAGCCTGCAGTAGTGACTTTTGAATGTAGAAGCGCACAGTGCGAGGAGTTAGCTCAACCAGCTGACAAAGATCATTTAAGGTATAGCGATTAATATTTTTCATGACAGTGATACTAGACAGTCTTACTGTTTAGATCAAGTATTTATGACATGTTCAGCTACTGTCTTTCCGGCACTCTTGTTGGCCGGAATCCACTCTTAGAACCAAGAGAAAAAGCTGGATACCGGAACAAGTCCGGCATGACGGCATAAAAAAAAGCTAGGTAGTTGATCATTTCAGGCTATATCGACATTTCCTGATATGACCCATATGGATATGGGAAATGTCGATGATATCGGGAGTATCACTGACCCTGGTGCTCTGTGACTGGAATAGAATAGTCGCATGACATATACATCTAGATCGTCTTTCCGGCACTCTCGTTGGCCGGAATCCACTTCTTAGAACCTAAAGACAAGAGCTGGATCCTGGAACGGGTCCGGGAAGACACAAGTAGGAACCAAGTACAACAAAGCTCGGGTCGATAACGGCTTAACATATAGATTTGGATATCACTTTTCATGGTTTATGTTAAAGTGCGATTTCTGGCTATATAGCAGTTACTCATTATTTACCAATTGGTTATCTATGGTCACACTGCTTCTACTAACGACTAAACAGTTACTTATCAATTCTTAAGAAGGTTTTGTGGATAAACTCAATATTGTCATCGAATTTTTTTCAACCTATAAGCTTTTGTTTACCGTCATCATCATTGTGTGTCTGTCGTTTCTTAAGCGGTTGGTGGTGTCTAAAATTCGCGGTGACTTGCCCTTTGTCACCGAAGGTCAACGTAAGTGGATGTCGCTTACCAAAAATGGCACTTTCATCCTCATTATTATGGTCTTATTTCTGCTGTGGCAAACCGAAATCAATAAATTTGCACTGTCAGTTACGGCGATTGCCATTGCTTTTGTGGTGGCATCGAAAGAGATCATCTTGTGTTTTACCGGTTCCATTCAACGAGCCAGTTCGCGTTCGTTTGTGATTGGTGATTGGATTGAAGTGGGTAAATTGTGTGGTGAGGTGATTGAGCACAACTTGATGGCGACGGTCATTCAAGAGATCGACATACTTCACGGCCAATATAATTACACGGGTAAAACGGTCACTTTTCCAAATAGTATGTTTTTCAGTTACGCGGTTAAAAACCACAACTTTATGAAACGCTATGTTTATCATAGTTTTAATATAACTATTGTTGATTTCGTCAATCTGTACCCGTTATTTCCTGAGCTGATTGAACAAATTGAAGCCCATTGTGAAGATTTTCACGATGTGGCGATTCGATATAATAGTATTATTGAGAGACATGCTGGTGTTGATTTACCTGGGCCTGAGCCGCACATTCAAATTCATAGCGGACCTGCTGGTGAGCAGATGGTGCATATTACGATTTTTTGCCCCACAGAACGCGCAGCCCATTTAGAGCAGTTGATCAGAGAAGACTTTATGATTGTGTACCATGAAACATTTCCTAAGAAAGCTTCAGCATAATTAGGTGGATCGACTACATCTACACCTAGCTCGTCTTTCCGGCATGCTTGTTGGCCGGAATCCACTTCTTAGCACTTAAAGACAAAAGCTGGATCCCGGAACGAGTCCGGGAAGACGGCATAAAAAGAAGCTAGGTCGCTAAAGACCCCAAGTCATAAAGTATAGGGTGATAACCTCTAACTCGTCTTTCCGGCATGCTTGTTGGCCGGAATCCACTTTTTAGCACTTAAAGACAAAAGCTGGTTCCCGGAACGAGCAAGCCCGGGTCGATAATTGCTCCCTTCATGATCGACATTTCCGCCATGACCCATAGGGATATGGCGAATGTCTGAATGATATCGGGAATATCACTGACCCCTGGCGGTCAGATGACATATATGTAGATGGGTCGATAATTGTAATCAGCATAATTAGATGGCTCGACTACATCTACACTCAGCTCGTCTTTCCGGCACTCTTATTGGCCGGAATCCATTCTTCGAACAAAGACAAAAGCTGGATCCCGGAACGAGTCCGGGATGACAGAAGCAGGGGGCCGAAAGAGGGACGCTGGGTCCCGGATGACAAACGTGGATAAGCGTGATTACTGCGGAGGAAGTAGCGGGTCGATAATTACTCGCAGCTTAAAGAAGGCTAGATTGCACTTACAATTATCGTTCGCTGTTTGCTTACTGGTATATAGAATCTAGCTCGCCGTTGTTTAGCTTTTTATTGACCGCCTTTAAACAGTGCTGCGCATGGCTAATCACCTGTTGCATATTTTCATAACAACGACGATCGTTTTTACCGTAGGCAAAAAAGGTCAGAACTAGTTGTTGACCCATGCCGCCGCTGTCTTCTGTATCACCGAGCGCGAGGTAACAGGTGGTGGATTGTGATAAACAAATGGCACCCGCACGAAAGCCTACTTTGGTACTGGCAACATTTTGCAGTATATTTTGCATTAGCCAGTCGATGCTTCTCTGTTGACAGTTTTCTTCAATATCCCGGAACAGTATCATTAATCGCGCACTACACTTTTTAGCATAGGGATATTGTTCATCGGGATTTTCTTCAGCTGCATTAAAGGTGCAGTCATTGCTTTCCAATAGTGAAGTCGAGCTATTGAGCCATTCTACCAGTGAATAAAAAGTATCGGTAAAGGGCCATTTATTAAAAGGCGTAAAATCTTCCAGAGAGCTACGTATCAGTTTTGGATTTTTCTTGAAATCCATATAAACACTGCTTTCGTCGGTTGTCATCGTCGTCCAAGGATGAGATCTTCCCTCGGTGTGCTCTGTTTGCTTTGCGGTAAAAGCGTCCACTATTGAATCCTTTAATGCTGATATGAGGGGGATTTTAATGCGTTTTAACTAGAGATACAAAATGTATTTGCTCGACAGGCCGCGCTCAACATACAAAAAATAACTAACATAACTGAGACACCAATAACTAAGACACCCACGATTGTCAGGTGAAGAACTCTTTACGCTTAAGTGAGGGCTTAAGTGAGTGCTGTGAGTGAGATTGGTTCATATTTGTGAACACTTGGGCACAAAGCGCTGGCGAGTGGGCGGATAATTACTCTCAGCATAAGAGAAGGCTAGATTACAAACGCCTAGCTCGTCATTGCGGAATCTAAGCTACTGTGTTTCCGACATATTCAGCGACTGTCTTTCCGGCACTCTTGTTGGCCGGAATCCACACCTACTTCGTCTTTCCGGTGTTCTTGTTGGCCGGAATCCACTCTTTAGAGCTTAAAGACAACAGCTGGATCCCGGAACAAGTCCGGGAAGACGTATATATGAAGCCGGGTCGATAATTAATCACTGCATAATCGACATTCCCTACCTGACCCATAGGGATATGGGGAATGTTTGAATGATATCGGGAGTATCACTGACCCATGTAGGTCAGAATACAGGAAGACGAGACAAGAATAGTGGTTGACGACGTCGACACCTAGCTAGTCTTTCCGGCATGCTTGTTGGCCGGAATCCATTCTTTGAACAAAGACAAAAGCTGGATACCGGAACAAGTCCGGCATGACAGAACTACGGGCCAAGAAGGCGAGATAGTCAAATGGCAGCTTCAATTGGGACAGCTGCTAACTCGATCTGTTTACTTGAGTTGCTTACTTGGGCCGTTTACTTCAGTTGCTTACTTCAGCTGCTACTAGCTTTGAGCATATCCAGTGCCACGGCTTCCGCAATTTTTATCCCGTCGATACCAGCAGATAAAATGCCTCCCGCATAACCCGCGCCTTCGCCGGCTGGGTATAATCCTTTGGTATTGATGCTTTGATAATCTGCATTACGTTTGATTTGAACCGGAGACGAAGTGCGTGTTTCTACGCCGGTGAGCATGGCATCATCTTGGGCAAAACCTGGGATCTTCTTATTGAACGCGGGTAATGCTTCACGAATCGCTTCAATGGCAAAATCAGGCAGGCTAGTGCTGAGATCTGTCATGGTGACTTCTGGCTTATATGATGGTTCAACGTCACCGTATGGCTTGGCTTCAACCCCTTTCAAGAAATCACCCACCCGTTGCGCTGGAGCTTGGTAAGTGCTGCCGCCTAAGATATAGGCATTACGTTCTAGCTTGCGTTGCAGTGCGATACCTTGCAGGGGATCGTTATCGAAATCACTAGGTGCAACACCCACCACAATGGCACTGTTGGCATTACGCTCACTACGTGAATATTGGCTCATGCCATTAGTGACCACGGCTTCAGTTTCCGATGTGGCCGCCACGACAACGCCGCCAGGACACATACAGAAGCTATATACCGAACGACCACTCTTACAGTGATGCACCAATTTGTAATCTGCGGCACCTAAAATCGGATGTCCTGCATTGCTACCAAAGCGTGCCTGGTCAATCAGTTGCTGTTTATGCTCAATGCGGAAACCTACTGAGAAAGACTGGGCTTCAAGGTAGACCCCTTTATCATGCAACATTTGTACTGTGTCACGTGCACTGTGGCCAATAGCCAAGGTGACATGCTTGGAATTGATGACTTCGCCGTCTCTGAGCGTCACACCTGTCACTTGGTTGTCGACGATATTGATCTCTTCAACCCTGGTTTCAAAACGAATTTCACCGCCAAGCTCGATGATCTTGCGGCGCATACGTTCAACCATAGTAACCAGCTTGAAGGTGCCGATATGAGGCTTACTTACATAGATAATTTCAGCAGGAGCACCAGCGGCTACGAATTCTTGTTTGACTTTTAAGCCTAGAAAATTGGGGTCTTTCACTTGGCTGTATAATTTACCGTCAGAGAATGTACCGGCACCACCTTCACCAAACTGTACATTTGATTCGGTATTTAATTCACCTTTACGCCAGAAACGGAAGGTATCTTTTGCACGTTCATGTACAGATTTACCGCGCTCTAAAATGATAGGGTTGAAACCCATTTGAGCCAGAATTAAGCCGGTAAAAAGACCACAGGGTCCCATACCAATAACAACGGGACGTTCTTCTAAATCCGCAGGCGCTTGAGCCACATATTTGTAACTGGTGTCTGGTGACTTTCTCACCAGTTGATCATCTTCAAAGCGCGTTAACACTTGGTCTTCATCAAGATTATCAAACGTCAAATCTAGCGTGTAAATCAAGGTGATTTTATTACGCTTACGCGCATCATAACCCCGTTTAAAGATATGGATGTCGACAAGCTGCTCTGTCGTGATCGACAGTTTATTAAGCACAAAATTGCGCAATGCATCATCGTCATGATCTAACGGTAATTTGACTTCGTTTAGACGTATCATCGGGTGGTTACCTAACAGGGGATATGGTTCATAATCTATGGCGCGCAGTTTACGTGATCTAGGTTAAAAATGAAATTAAAAAGGCAGCGACTATCAGCCAGATGCACTCTCTGCAGCCTATGACTTACAAGGGGAAGCTGGCAATGGTATCTGTCACTGCTAGCGATTCACGGGGGGATTTATCATAAGAGCCCCAGCTCAGTATTGCGCTTCGCAGTTGAAGCCAGACGTTGAAGCCAGACGCTGAAAACTGAGACGACATTGCATTGGGATCACTGAGACAACACCTATCTCATTATTTAGGCATTCTTGCTACTGTTTTCTACGTCTAACCAAGTGCCTTTCTGACATCTAATCGACTGTTTTTCCTACATCTAACCTAGTGTCTTTCCGGCATGCTTGTTGGCCGGAATCCATTGTTAGAACTTAAAGACAACAGCTGGATACCGGAACAAGTCCGGCATGACAGTATAAAAAGAAGCTAGCTAGTTGAACATTTCAGGCTATATCGACATTTCGACTTTATGGATATGGATATGGATATGGATATGGAGAATGTCTGAATGATATCGGGAGTATCACTGACCCTGGTGCTCAGTGACTGGAATAGAATAGTCGCAGGTGACATATACACCTACCTTCCGTCTTTCCGGCACTCTTGTTGGCCGGAATCCAGTTTTTGATAAGCCTGAATGGGACCCGGAACGAGTCAGGTATGCCTGACTGGGTGGCTATCGAAAGTAGTAACAGAAGCCAGTAAGGGAAGTGTGCTGATTATTTGTTCTCGCTTCGAACTCGCTTTGATTTCATTGCTTTGCTGGCTTTATGCCTACTGTCTCTACTATTTGTTACTAGCATTCTGTCTAGGATTGTTTCTAGGGCTCTTTCTAGAACTATTTCTACAGAGCTTTCTACAGAGATCTCTACAGTCTGTACTATTGCCTGATGGGTTTAGTTGTTAATATGCTCGGGTATTTTGCATTTCTGAGGTTGTAGATGGAGCTTAGGCGACATGAGGTTAAATTTGGTTTTTTGCAGGGGCTGTTTTTTGCTAAAACGGCTAGCTTGTGTGAGCAAGGCTTAATCATTGACGGTAAATTGTTCACTTATCCGAGCATAGAGCAAACCGTTGAGGTGAGGGCGGGTTGGTTTACTCAGACTCTGGTGTGGGGTAACAATAAGTTTATCTTTTTTCGGTTTAGCCAGAGCAAACCTCTGTTTAAATTAGCAAGATACAATCGACTGGTGTTTTGTAGGCCTGCTTTACTGCAAACATATGATGACTTGCTGGTCGATATTGCCAGCTTCGATAAAGAGTTTGGCCTGCATCAGCGCTATTTACGCCATTCAGATAGAGCCCGTTTACATCAAGGCTATAGTGGGACCTTGGCAGCGTTTAAACAGACTGTGTATTTCAACAGATTAGGTTTTGATGTCACCAAGCTCAATTGCCGACTGGCTAAATTTATTAAGCAACCAGAGCAATTTACTCAGAAATACAATCAATGGTGGCAGGATAAGCAATTAGAGGCTTATCAGACGCTGTTTGATTCGTTAGAAGCGCATCCCTTAACAGATCTGCAGCGCCAAGCGTGTGTTATCGATGAAAACAACACCTTAGTCATTGCCGGTGCCGGTACAGGTAAAACCAGCACCATGGCGGCTAAAGCTGCGTATCTGGTCAAACAAGGGTTAGCTAAGCCCGATGAGATTTTGATGTTGGCCTATGGCAAAGATGCCATGGTTGAACTCAAGCAGCGGGTTTACACAATTCCTGGTCTAAACTCGGTTAAAGTGAGTACCTTTCATGGGCTAGGTAAAGAGATTATCCAATCTTACTTAGACGAGTCTACTCAAGTGTCTGTGCTTGCCAGTGACACTAAAAAGTTTACCCAATTTGTCGATCAACAGCTTGATGCCATAGTCGCCGACTCAAAAATGGCCGATCCAGTTGCCGATTATTTTGGGCGTTATCTGTATCCCCAAGTCAATGAACTGGACTTTCAAACTCAGGGCCAATACCGCTCATACCTTAAAAACAATGAGATAAGAGCGCTTTCAGGTGACTTGGTGAAGAGCTTTCAAGAGCTCACTATCTGTAATTACCTATTTACTCACGGCATACAATTTGAGTATGAAGCTAAGTACGCACCTAAAGAGGGTGTTTTAGTGAGTGAGCCGGGAAAAAGTGTATATCAGCCAGATTTTTATATTCCGGCGCTCGATGCTTATCTGGAGCATTTTGGCATAGATAAGCAAGGCCCAGCTCCCAAGGGAAGTCGGCCAGATATCGATAAAACTGCTTACAACCTTAGCCGAGAATGGAAAATTGATACCCATAAACGCCACAACACCTGTTTATTGCAGACCTTTAGCTGGCAAGCCGACTTGGGTGAGCTGGAGAAGAATTTAGAGGCCCTGTTATGTGAGCGGTGTGAGCAGCTAGGCCTGGCACAAAACCAAGTATTTAAGCCTATATCGCCTGAAGCCGTGTTTGCTCAGGTCAAAGCTTTGGGCGTTTACCGCAATGTCAGTCGGTTAATGTCGAGTTTTCTGTCACTTTTTAAAGCTTCTACTTTCTCTTTAGCCGATCTTGAGCAGATTAAGCTGACGCCAGCTAGTACTAATAATGCTAAGAGTGATAAAAAAAGTACTATTTATAATCAAGTCAGGTGGAAGGCGTTTCTGCACCTGTTTAGATGGGTGATAACCCAGTATGAGGCGCACCTTAGATCGCTTAAGACCTTAGATTTTTCAGATATGATCAGTCAAGGGATTGAGATGACTCAAAAGAGTGACTTTCATCAGCGGACCCAAGGTCGATTTCGTTATAAATACATCATGGTCGATGAGTTCCAGGATATTTCTGCAGAGCGCGCCAAGTTAGTGACTCAGTTACGGGATTCAAGCCCAGGTTGTGCGCTATTTTGTGTGGGCGATGACTGGCAGGCGATTTATCGCTTTACCGGCAGCGACCTTAAGTTAACCACCGAATTTGACCGGGTGTTTGGCGCGAGTCGCATTGTCACCTTAGACAAGACCTTTAGATTTAACGATAGGATAGAGAAGGTCGCATCAAGCTTTATTCAGGCTAACCCGGCGCAGCTTAAGAAAACCCTTACCACGCATACCTTAAGTGATAACCCTGAAGTGTGTTTATTGATTAATTCAAAAGAGACTGGGTTAGCGCAAGCGTTCAATAGCATTGTCGAAGCTATTGCTTCTAATCTGGCTGCGAGTTCTGACTCTGCTGCAAGCTGTACAGACTCTGGTTCAGGTTCTGAAAAAGGAACAGGAAAAGGAACAGAGAAAGACACAAGCTCTACAAGCGTGATGGTGATCAGTCGTTTTAAATCCTCATTGAAGGATTTAAGTGTTTGGCAGAAGCGTTATTCACAGCTGCAGATCTCAGGTTTTTCCGCCCATGGTTCAAAAGGCAAGCAGGCCGATTTTGTTATCGTGCTCGATGTGAATGATGACAAGTATGGTTTTCCAAGCAAGATAGCCAGTGATCCCATTTTAGAAGCTCTGCTACCTAAACTTGATAAGTATGCCTATACCGAAGAGCGCCGCTTGTTCTATGTGGCCTTATCCCGAGCTAAGCAGACGGTTTTTGTTCAAGCTGAATTGGGTAAAGAGTCTGTTTTTGTCAAAGAGCTGCGTACTTTTAATAACGATGTTCATTGTTATCTCAGCGACCTCGCGCCCCTGTATATTGAGTCTTTGTCTTGCCCCGAATGTAATGCAGGCAAACTTATTCCCACTCAAGGGCGCTACGGACTCTTTTACGCATGTTCACTGGGCAAACATTATTGCGACACTAAGCTAGATGCGTGCACATCCTGTAAAAGCGCCCCTATGCTGCGCAATGAAACTCATCATATTTGTGCATCGGCTGAATGTGACCACCAGCTACAAATTTGCCCAGAGTGTGTTTCAGGCAAGCTTATCAAGCGCACCAACAGTAAAAGCGGTAAAGCATTTTTAGCTTGTAGCCTACACAAAATGAAAGATGAGAATAGCTGTCAATATACTAGTAGTTTGGCAGGATAAACCTAAGACAGCCCTCATTATGTGGGCTGTAAAACCTAAGGCTGCACTACACCTAGCTCGTCATTCCGGTGTTATTTTGCCTGGAATCCACTCTTCGAATCAAGAGAAAAAGCTGGATACCGGAACCAGTCCGGTATGACCATTTATTATGGCGTTCAGATGACATTTGATAACCAGTAGTACATAGACGAGAGACGACATCTACACCGACTTCGTCTTTCCGGCATGCTTGTTGGCCGGAATCCACTCTTTAGAACTTAAAGACAACAGCTGGATACCGGAACCAGTCCGGCATGAAATATATGTAGACGAGTGTCCTTGATAGCTCCGAGGAAACATAGAGGTGTCGATGACATTTTCCTCTATTTCGTCTTTCCGGCATGCTTGTTGGCCGGAATCTAGCTTTTGAATCAAGATATAAGCTGAGAGTTGATACAGCTAAAATCTAGAGCCTGGTATGACTTAAATCTAGAGTTGGTATCGCTAAAATTAGCGCCAGATATGACTTAAATGACGAGCTAGACCCCGAAGAGGTCTAGCTCGACAATTGCTCTCAGTTTTGCTGCTAATTTTAAATACTAATACTAATACTAATACTAATACTAATACTAATGCTAGTACTAATACTTAATAGCTACGCTCAATACTAATTATAAATATTTATGCTCAATACTTATGCCTAGTGCTAGGGGTTAACTTGCAATGTGAGTGTTAGGCCTGCAACTGCTTGGTAACCATAAATGTCGATATACCAAGTACCTTCTGCCGGTGCGGTAAAACTACAGCTTTCAGTGTTACCATTTTTGTAAGGGCGACAATCATAAAGGCTAGTTGTTGATTGAGCGCCTTGGCGAATATACAAGTCTGCATCACCACTGCCACCAGAAATACTGATCGTCATATCAGCATAACCTGCGGGTAATACTTGCGTATAGCGCTGCCATTGGCCTTGGGCGATAGAGATATTGTTCAGGGTATCATTGATTGGATCTAGGCCACCCGGTGAACCACCTTCAGTATAGCTTCCTGTTAATGTGAGTCCTGAAAATGCAGAGTAGGCTTTCAAACGGACATAATAAGTACCGCCAGCTGCCGTCACATTACATGATTCATTATTACCATCTTTATAAGGACGACAATCATAGCTAGAGTCGGTTGGTATTGCGCCAAACTTCACATACATGTCAGCATCACCAGTGCCGCCGTTCGCCACAAAGTTAATACCTGTCGCACCAGCGGGGACTTCCATGGTAAATACAATATCAGTGCCTGTTGCCGCGCTGACATTAGTTATAGCGACGCCATTGCTAAGCACGTTATCACTTGGTGGGGTAGGTGGTGTGGTACCGCCACTGGTGTAACTCGCGGTTAAACTGACACCGCTAATAGCACTCCATGCCTCAACCATCACATGGTAAGTACCGGCTTGGGCAGTAGCAATATCACATGTTTCTGTATTACCGCTAGATGCACTTTTACAATCTTGAATATCTAAACTTGGTTTTGCGCCAAATTTCACATACAGATCGGCATCGCCAGAGCCACCAGACGTATTGAAACTTAAGCCTGTGGAATTGGCAGGAACTTCTAAGGTATAAAACAATTGCTGTTTAGCGGCAGCTTCAATGCCCGTTTTAGCAATACCATTTTGCAGCTCGCCTCCCACTGGAGGTGGAGTCGGTGTACCGCCATCAGGACAGGTACCGACACCAACAGCGCACCATGCTGTTTCTACCGCTGTTTTTTCGCTGGCACCGTATAAATCTTGGGCCGCCTGTGCGGTTGCTGTTCTGGCACCTGAAAAATTAGTATTTTGGCTCATGTAAGTGGTCAGTGCGCGGTAAAATATTTTTTCCGCTTTAGCCATACCTATACTCGGGACTTGCGCCGTGGATTTATTGCGCGGATGAGTTCCGCCATCCACGAGTAATACGTAGGCTAAGTTGGCAATGCCTGAGTTGCCATGTACGCCACCATTATCATTTTGATTATTGGGGTTATTTACAAAAGGAATGCGATCTGGCCACCAATCTTTGGAGTAACCATCTTGGGTTGGGTTATTCATATAGCGAAAAGCTTTACCCGGTTGATTGTTATAGAGTTCATCTCCTAATAACCAGGTAGAAGTGGTGATACCATTTTTATAGGCTTCAGCCGAAAGACCTAAAATATCAGACCAGGCTTCATTAAGCGCACCAGATGCATTGGCATAAACCAGATTGGCGCTATTACCCGTCACACCGTGTGTTAATTCGTGTCCAATAATATCAAAATCTGCAGTGAAGTCGTTCATACCCTCTGAAGCTTCACCATACATCATTTGACTGCCAGTCCAATAAGCATTGGCAACGCCCATATCAACACTGGAAATCATCGCCATACCATTATTATCTAGACTGTCACGGCCAAACTTACTTTGATAGTAGTCATACACTTTCGATGCACCATCATGAGCCCGCTGAGCGGCAGCATTACCGCCACAGTTTTGATTGTCGGTACACAATAATGTACCAGGGGCTGAGTTTGCAGAGCCACCATTTAAGGTATGAGTACGCCATGATTTTGCTGAATGAACCTGTGGCTCGCGGGTTAATACTTCGAATGAGTTAGCATCAAAATAAATAAAGTCTCGACCAAAATCTTCATTATTATAATCCCAAGAAACCTCTAAGCGATAAGCCAGCTTGGTTTCTTCACTCAAAGGTAAATAAATATAAACTAACTCGGGCGTGTCAGCAGTATTACCAATCAGTTTTGCAGCAGCCAGTGCTTTTTTAGCTCCACCTTTACGACTGTTTCCATTCATAACCGAAGCCATGCTTGCATTATCAAGATGGGCTAAACGTCCAGTCAATCCATAAATGCTACTGCTTGCGTTACCATTATTTAATACGCCCACACTAGGGTTAGCATGAATAATCATGCTGGTGCCATAAACCTTAATACCATTAATCGTCTGATTAAAATGCGTATGACTCTTACCAAGCTCATCAATCCATTGACGACGAATATTAAAGTTCTCATTTCCTTGGGCGCCGAATTCATTTTGACTGGCAATAATGTCTTTTAATGCCTGTGCCGCTGAGTTAGCTGTCATGTTACCAAGATTACCAGTAACAAAAGATGGAGCGCCGCTTTCTGTTTGGTTTTTGATATTCATCGACATTACTGTGGTTGCTGATGCGCTCATGGATGAGGCAACCAGTGTTGCTCCAATCATTAACGACAAGCTAGTAATTTTATTATTTTTATACATGTGTTACTCCTGTAAATTAAAGGACCATTGAAAAGGGTTAATTCCAACGACATTTTATTTATTAAAATAATTATTTACTTCGAGGTTTTAAAATCAGTATTTTCTGACTTTTTTCAACCTAACACCAATCAATCTAGATCAACAAAGATCCAACATAAAATTAACAAGTCGATTTAATCAATAAATGTAGCGAAATGTTTCCATAACCATTGAGTTGATATGATTAAGTAATAAAATCCTTATTTATCAAAAGAAAGCAGGTTAAATATAATATTGTATATTAAATGCAGATGTGTGAATGGATGTACACTTACTCAAAAAATGAATAATATTTTATAAAAGTGGCAAACAGAATTAATATCAAGATGTAATAATTGATATTAATTCAATGAACTTTTTAAGCAGGATTAAGGTCAACTTATGTCTGCATAATATATTTGTAAGTAAAACAGCTATTGAGTTTTAAACTGTTTTTCGTCAAGGTTTTCCAACTCTACAAACCTCACCTTAATATTGCTGTTATGACTTGGTTGTTCCCCATTAACCAAGGCTATAATGGTTTCTGATAAAGCATTAGCACTTTTTGAGGTGACCACTAAAGACACCAATTTTCGCCATTGGCATCCTGTGAAACCGCAGCTACCACCTAACTTCATTTGATGAAAATCAATCCAATACTGATCCCTAGGCTTATCGGATAAAAATTCAATTATTTTTGGGTGTTTTTTTACGGCATCAATGGCAATATCTTCTGAAAATACTGTACTAGAGAATAAACACAGCAAGATAATAATAAATTTCATTTTAGTTCTACTCAATTAAGCTGTTATTCATTAGAACACCATATAAACATTTGGCGAACAAATCTAGCTTGAAGCCTTTTATTCTAATTTAGCTTAATAGAATTCAACTAAATTTGAAGCAGCTTAACCAGCAGCTAACTTTAGCCGAAGTGAATCTTTGCTCTGAAATGGTGAATGATAAATGAATTATTAATCTAGATTTGTTTATAAGCTAATGTTTCGCATTTAAAGAATACAGCTGGATCCCGGAACAAGCCCGGGATGACAAGAAAACGAGAAGGCGAGAAGGCGAGAAGAGAATGCTGGTTGGCCACGTCGACACCTACCTCGTCGCTCCGGCATGCTCATTGGCCAGAATCCATTTTTATGAATAGACTTCAAAATCGGGGTCCCGGAACAAGTCCGGGAAGACATTGCGTCTAGCCATAGGTGATGGCTAGGCTGAGTGATTAGTCATTATTCGCGAACAGAAAATTTATGCTCGAGCCTGAGTTGATATTGATATTGAAGCTGTTCAATAATCTAAGTCTAAATAGATATTCGTTTAAGAGGGGAAATCAAAATTTCTATCCGACTGCTCAAGCAACTATAGGAGTGACTACAGGATAATCGAAAGTATAAAAGGTTTACCTTCCTCGGCAGAAAGCAGAATATGCCAATAATGAATAGCTAACATGGTCTGCCATGTTTTTGTTAATGAAAGGTTAACTCGCGTTACTGGTGTGGTAAGGTCCTAGTATACATGAACTTACTATGGCAGAGGATAAATTACCAAGTGATGAATTATCGACGATTAGCTATTTTTGTAGCCTTATGTCTTCCCTTTAAGGGATTCGCGGCGGGGATTAATTGTGAAAAGTCAGTCACTGAGATTGAAAAATTAATTTGTGCAGATCAAGAATTGTTGCTTCAAGACGATCGTTTGGATGTTATCTACTGGACGCTTCAAGAGGATAATCCCAACTTTAATTTTTATCGGACAAGGTTGCGTCAAGAGCAGCGTGAGTGGCTAAAAACTCGTGATCTTGAATGTAAAAGTTTAGATAAAGTAAAATTGAAGTATTGCTTAGAAGAGCAATATCAACAGCGTATTACAGTACTTTCAAGCCTACTAGATGCTCCCATTTATATTAAATCTAATGATGGCAACTATGACATCCCTTTTACTGCATCAATTTATACAGATAGCGATGGGGTATGCCACAACAACAAGCTGCTTCAAAGAAAGTCGCTCAATCGGTTACTGAATTTCGACCCTGAATCCATGGAATTAATGGTTAAATATAAGAAACCATCACCAAATTCTGTGGCCGATGAGTGCCCAACTCCTACTTTTGAAACAACTAACATTACCTATACAGAATCGATGAACTACGTCAGTGATAATCTAGTTTCACTTGAGCTGTACAGTATAGCGAACTCAGGTGGATCACACCCTGATTTTGACAGGACTCTGTTGAGTCTTGATAGAGCAAAACATTCTCTGATTTCTTGGAATGACATGTTTGGTGAAAATACTTCATTTGAAGAGTATGTCTATCAACGCGTTTATGATGAAATTGCCGATCAGGAATATAGCTATGGCGCTATCGAACAATTTAAAGACTTGGGTTATTTCAATATTAGACAGAATGGACTGTTTATCCAATATGATAACTATGACATCGGCACCTATTCACATGGTGAACCGTCACTAACCATTCCATTGAAAATACTAAAAAAATACATGAACAGGAAAAAGTATCAGTATTATTTTGGTGAAAGCCAATCAAGCAAAATGGCAATAAAACACTAAGGGAAGGCTAGTGATGTGTACTTCTCCCTCGTCATTCCGATCTTGGGTAAGTCAGAATCAATTTTTCGAATGAAGATCAAAAACTGATAATGGATCCTACCTCGTCATTCCGGCATGCTCGTTTGCCGGAATCCATTGTTTAGCACTTAAAGACAACAGCGTCATCCCGGAACAAGTCCGGGATGACGCATGAAAAAGCAATGTCTAAGTATCACTGCCCCCTGGCGGTCAGAGACATATGTCCATGACGGTCAAATAGATAATTACTGATAATTATCTAAGGATCATCTGCTCACGCTCTGGGCCGACTGATACCATTTTGATGGGGACACCCATTAATGCTTCGATGCGAAGTACGTAGTTTTGAGCGGCTTCAGGTAAGCTTGCAAATGTGCGGCAAGCTGTGATGTCTTCGCTCCAGCCTTGCATATCCTCATAGATAGGCGTTAGTGCTGCAGTTTGAGGCCAGATTGGGTTTTGTGTGTGTTCACCGGCGTAAGATACACAGATTTTCAGATCTTTCATGCCGGTTAAACAGTCAATCTTGGTCAGTGCAATTTCGGTGGCGGCTTGTAGCTCGACACCATTACGGGTCGCGACAGCATCAAAATATCCCATATCACGAGGACGACCCGTTACTGCGCCGTATTCATTAGATGCTTCACGGAAGTTATCTTGCTCTTCCATTGCCGTGACTAATGTACCTGTACCCACAGATGAGCTGAATGATTTTGCCACGGCAATGATTCGCTCCGGGCGTAGTGCCGGTAAACCACTGCCAATGCCAGCATAGGCCGCGGTTACGTTTGAAGAAGTTGTCCATGGGTATTCACCATAAACCAAGTCGCGGCCTGCACCGAGTTGCGCTTCAAACAACAAGTTAGCCTTGTTGCTTTGCATCACTTTTAGCGGCTCTGTTACGTTGCAGATAAATTCACGCCAAGGTGCCGTTACCTCTAATAACCATGCGGTCATCTCTTCTGCGCTTTGGTTGAAGTCACAGCTTGGGTATAGGGCTTTTAATTGTGGCATTTTCCAATCGAGCATAAATTGAATACGCTCGAGCAGCACTTCAGGTTGCATTAACCAGCCCACAAGAATGCCTTTTTTCATGACTCGGTCGCCATAAGCGGGGGCTATGCCTTGACGAGTAGAGCCATAAGCTGCATCGCCCAAGCGCTCCTCTTCCAAGGTATCTTCGAGTGCGTGTAGAGGCAGACATAGAGTAGCGCGATCTGAAATGTGTAACTTAACGTTCACGCCAGCCGCTTTCACTTCGGCAATTTCTTCGCTTAATGCCGCCGGGCTGATGACCATGCCTGGGCCGAGTACCGCAAAACAGTTTGGATTGAATATGCCACTAGGGAGCTGGTGTAATTTGAAGGTGCCAAAATCATTGACCACAGTATGGCCTGCATTATTACCACCTTGAAAACGAATGCTTGCAGAGGCATCTGCCGCAAGAAAATCAACGATACGGCCTTTACCTTCATCGCCCCAATTAGCACCCACAACAACAATAGACGGCATAACTCTCACTCCTGAATAATTAAGAGGCTATGCTACTGCAATAAAAATGATATGGAAAATTAATTATTATTATCAATTTGATAAGCAACTCATATATCATGGCGAGGAAAACGACTTAAATAACCAGGTAAAAGCGATGCTTGATCTCAATTGGCTTAGAACGTTTGTCACCTTAGCCCAGCACCAACACTTTGGTAAAGCAGCAGTAGCCTTACACATGACTCAGCCTAATGTGAGTTTGCATATCAAGCAGCTAGAAAATACAACCCGAGTTAAGCTCATTGAGCGCAACCCATTTCATTTAACTCAGGCGGGTGTTCGATTACTGCATACCAGCCAAAAAACCTTGATGGAGTTACAGGTCTGTCAGGCAGATCTCAACGCGATTAATGATCTTAGCCAAGGGACAATTACTATTGCGGCCAGTGATATTATTTCTCGGCTACTCTTAATCTCGCCATTTCAGTTATTCAAAGCCGAGTTCCCGGGGATCGATTTTTCGCTGTTAAACACCACCTCATCACAAGCATCAGAATTGGTTAAAAATGCCCAAGCAGATTTGGGTTTTGTGATCGCTCAAAAAGAGAGTCAGCCACTGCATTTCACCGAATTGCAACAGATACATTGGTGTGCCCTAGGGGACAACCTAACCTTATGGCAAGAGGCGAAACTACAGCCTGAATTAGCTTTAGAGAGTGAACCCACCTTGATCCTATTGGGTCACGATACCCGCACCCGAGACCTACTCGATTCAGCTTTGCCCTCCCTGAATTTACCTCAGTATCGAATAATGGAAGTGGGTAGTGTCGATGCTCAAATAGACTGGGCGGAAGCGGGCTTTGGTGTGGCGATAGTGCCCGAGTTTTCAATTTATACGAAACGAAATTTAAAGACCAAAGTGACACCTTTGCCTGAGTTTCCCACCACTAGCCTAGGTTATATTGTGCGTCAGAACCAGATACTCTCGAAAGCCATCAAGCAGTTATTAAGATGGGTCGATGAAGAGATCATTCGTTCGCAAAATAGGTAGAGCAGAGACGATGCTCCCAGTGTGAGCGGGTGAAGCTAAGAGGGGGGGAAAGACCGAGAGGATGCTAGCGCTGGAAAGACAGCTCAATGTATATAGAGAGGGTCTACACCTCCTTCGTCTTTCCGATGTTCTTGTTGGCCGGAACTCACTCTTTAGCACTTAAAGATAAGAGCAGGATCCCGGAACGAGTCCGGGAAAACGAGAAAACGAGAAAACGAGAAAACGAGAAAAGAATAGTGGCAGATGACATCTACACCTCCTTCGTCTTTCCGGCATGGCTTATGGCCGGAATCCATTCTTTAGAGCTTAAAGACAATTGTTCAAACCATGCCTTTATCTGGCTATAGCCGTACTTTCATCATATATAAAAACAAAAACGCCGCCAGACACGAGTCTGGCGGCGTTTTTTATTCGATAATTTATCTAGTCGTGTTAAGCGACTTTTCTAGCAGCGGCTTCAGCCGTGCTGGCCAGGTACTCATCGAAGGTACCGTGGAAGTTGACCAACTGCTTGTCTTTCACATCTATGATGTGTGTGGCCAGTGATGACACGAACTCACGGTCATGGCTGACGAAGATGAGTGTGCCTTCAAATAGCTTAAGCGCATTGTTCAAGGCTTCGATGGCTTCCATATCCATGTGGTTGGTTGGCTCGTCCATGATTAGCACGTTGATATCTTGCATCATCAGCTTGCCGAATAATAGACGGTTTTTCTCTCCACCAGAACAGTTCTTAGCTTTCTTGTTGGCATCGTCTTCAGTAAACAATAGACGACCTAACATGCCACGAACCGAAAGGTCGTTGTGCTTAGGTGTACGCCACTGTGACATCCAATCAAATAATGACAGCTCATTATCAAAATCAGCTGTGCTGTCCTGTGGGCAGTAACCGATAGCGGCATTTTCTGACCACTTGATCACGCCATGATTGTTAGACAACTCATCGACTAGGCAGCGAAGTAGGGTAGTCTTACCCACACCGTTCTCACCGATAACAGCTAATTTAGCGCCAGCTTCTAGGATCAACTCGCCGCTTTCAAATAAGGTTTCACCGTCGAAGCCATGTCCGAGATTTTCGATAATCAGCGCCTGACGGTGCATCTTCTTGCTTTCTTCGAAACGCAAAGACGGTGTCATACGGCTTGAAGATTTAACGTCATCCAAACTGATTTTATCAAGTTTCTTAGCACGAGAACTGGCTTGCTTGGCTTTCGATGCGTTAGCACCGAAGCGGTTAACGAAGTCCTGTAGCTCGGCCATCTCGGCACTCTTCTTAGCGTTACCGGCTAATAGCTGCTCTTGGATAAGGCCTGCTGCTTCTAGGAAGTACTCGTAGTTACCTGGGTAGATACGTAGTTCGCCGTAATCGATATCAGCCATATGAGTACAGACAGAGTTAAGGAAGTGTCTGTCGTGAGATATGATGATCATGGTGCATTTACGTTTATTAAGCTCGCCTGCTAACCAAGAAATGGTATGAATATCCAAGTTGTTGGTTGGCTCATCGAGAAGCAAGATATCTGGGTTAGAAAACAATGCCTGGGCCAGAAGTACGCGTAATTTCCAACCTGGAGCCACTTGCTGCATTAAACCAAAGTGAAAATCTTCTTCGATGCCTGCTTCAAGCAAGATCTCACCGGCGCGAGACTCGGCACTATAACCGTCCATCTCGGCAAACTCACTTTCGAGCTCGGCGACTTTCATGCCGTCGTCTTCGGTCATTTCTGGTAGTGAGTAGATGCGATCACGCTCTTGCTTCACTTCCCAAAGTTTTGCATGACCCATGATCACGGTATCTACAACACTGTATTGCTCAAACGCAAACTGATCTTGGCTCAAGGTACCCACTTTAAGACCCGGTGTGATAGACACGTTGCCAGAGCTTGGTGCTAACTCGCCACTGAGGATTTTCATGAATGTGGATTTACCACAACCGTTCGCGCCGATTAGGCCATAACGGTTGCCGTTTCCAAATTTAGCTGAAATGTTTTCAAACAAAGGCTCAGCGCCAAACTGCATGGTGATGTTCGCGGTGGATATCAAAGAAATGTTCCTAGGTGTACAGGCAGGTTTTGAATTGACTCGCTTTTTAAAACTCAGGCCAAAATAACAACGTGCAATAGAATGAATAAATTAGGTCGCGGATTATACAGAGTTTGAGTGGATTGGGCTAGTTAAGATCGAATTTGGTTGTAAAACTGAGACCTAACTTGGTTATTCAGCTAAGGCAATACTGTGTTTTAAGCGCGAGGAGGACACTTAGTTGCTGAAGCAAAGACGAGAAGGTGAGAAAACGAGGAAAGAATAGTCGTAGATAACATCTACGCCTCCTTCGTCTTTCCGGCATGCCTGTTGGCCGGAAACCATTCTTTAGCACTTAAAGATAACAGCTGGATCCCGGAACAAGTCCGGGAAGACGTATATATGAAGCCGGGTCGATAATAGCTCCTGGCATGATCGACATTTGCTACCTGACCCATAGGAATATGGGGAATGTCTGAATGATATCGGGAGTATCACTGACCATGTAGGTCAGAATACTGGAATACTGGAATACTGGAAGGCGAGAAGGCGAGAAGGCGAGAAGGCGAGAAGGCGAGAAAAGAATAGAGGTAGATGACATCTACACCTCTTTCGTCTTTCCGGCACTCTTGTTGGCCGGAATCCATTCTTTAGCACTTAATGACAACTGCATCGTCTAAGCACTGAGATCGCCCTTGCTTTACCAGGCCACAGGCCATCATCTTCGTTGTTCCAAGCCTAGCGCCTGTCTTTGCTCGGTTTCTCCGCAAGCTGTAGCCGCTACGTTGACCAGTACAAGGGGGAATTGAAGGCTGCTAAATTACTTGAGTTACCCACAAGAATTGTCGGCCAAGGACAGTGTTGTATGCCTGATGTTCAGTGTTAACATTCTTTTTAGAGAGCTATTTTAGAAAACTACCTTAGAGAGCTAGTTTAGACAGTTATTTTAGTAAACTAGTTTAGAGCACTATCTTGGAACGCTATCTTGGATGAATGCTGTGTAAGGGGTCTGGGAATGTATCTTGAACACAGATACATTTTTCTGGCTTGCAGTAGATAGCTGATAACCATGATTAGTTTCCAGATATCTAACAGATTAATGTAACTTGTAGATTCAGCTCATTGAAACATCATAAACAGTGCAGGGAGGCGTAATGTTAGATATTGTCGATTTAAAGTTAGCTGGTTCATCGTCACAAAGGGATTCATCTGTTTTATCCATAAGCGAGTTTTCAGGTCCTATAGACATGCCTTTGGCATCGCAAACCATAGGGGCATATTTTGAAGATATCGCTAATCGCTATCCAGATAACCTAGCTGTGGTGGTGCAACATCAAGGCATACGCTGGAGCTATAGCGAGTATCAGCAGCACATCGATGAGTTGGCAATAGGATTACTCGAGCTTGGGATTAAGCCAGGGGACAGAGTGGGGATCTGGTCGCCAAATAATATCGAGTGGTGTCTGACTCAATTTGCTACTGCCAAAATTGGTGCCATCATGGTGTGCATCAATCCGGCCTATCGACCCGAAGAGCTGAAATATGCTCTCACCAATGTGGCTTGCAGCGCTATTATCTGCGCCGAGAAGTTTAAATCCAGCCATTACCTTGAGATGCTTTACCAGCTAGCGCCTGAATTATTGACCTGTGAGCCGGGTAAGTTAGCCTCTGCTGCACTGCCTGAGCTTAAATCTGTGATCCGTATGGGTGACGACTTGTCTGCAGGCATGTTTAACTTCAATCATATAAAGCGGCCATTAATCGATAATGATCGCGCAATCCTAGATTCACTTGCAGCGACTCTGTCACCCAGTGATGCCATCAATATTCAATACACCTCAGGCACTACCGGCAGTCCAAAAGGTGCGACGCTGACTCATCACAACATTCTCAATAACGGCTTATTAGTCGCCGAGGCTATGAAGCTCACTAGCGACGATAAACTGTGCATTCCAGTACCTCTGTATCACTGTTTCGGCATGGTGTTGGGTAATTTAGTGTGCATAGCCAAAGGCGCAGCGGCGGTATTTCCTGGAGAGTCATTTGAGCCTCAGGCTACGTTAACCGCAGTTGAGACTGAGCGATGCACAGGGCTGCACGGTGTGCCTACCATGTTCATTGCTATGCTTGAGCTCGACGGCTTTAAGCAGTTTGATTTAAGCTCGCTGCGGACCGGCATCATGGCCGGGGCAACATGCCCCGAAGAGGTGATGCGCCGAGTGCAGGATTTAATGTACATGCAAGAAGTGTTGATAGGTTATGGCCAGACAGAAACTAGCCCTATTAACCATATTACCGAAATCGATGCAGCGCTCATCAAGCGTGTCACTACCGTTGGCCGCGCTATGGCTCACACCCAAGTAAAAATAATCGATGAGTCAGGTGACACAGTGGCAATTAACCAGTCAGGTGAGGTGTGTTCAAAAGGTTATTGCGTGATGCTAGGCTACTGGAACGATGTAGAAAAAACTCAAGCTACTATCGATAGCCAAGGCTGGTTGCATTCGGGGGATATCGGCGAGATGGATGATGAAGGTTACGTCAAGATCGTCGGCCGTATCAAGGACATGATCATTCGCGGCGGTGAGAACATCTATCCCAGGGAGATTGAAGAGAAGCTCTATAGCCATGCCGATGTGTTAGATGCCGCGGTATTTGGCGTACAGAGTGACAAATACGGCGAAGAGGTTTGTGCCTGGATAAAGTTACGTCCGGGCTGCCTGGAAATAAAAGATGAGATCCGCCACTTCCTCACCGATAAGATTGCTTACTTTAAGGTGCCGCGCTACATCAAGTTTGTCACCGAGTACCCGATGACAGTGACAGGTAAGATCCAGAAATATAAGATGCGTGACCTCATGTATAAAGAAGTGTGTGAAGACTTGTATAAGGATTTGCATAAATAGCTAAAAGGCAAAAAAAACACTTGGTTGGTGTGACTAATACGACGCTCAATTCGTGAGCGATTAGGGCAAGAGAAAAAGCTGGTTCCCGGAACAAGTCCGGGATTACTGCAACTCAGTTGTAGGTTGATTTCGCCCTGACCCACGAGGATATGGTGAATCTCTGATTGATATCGGGAATAGCACAGTCAGAAGACTGGAAAACGAGAAGGTGAGAAAATAATAGTGGCGCTGACATCTACACCTCCTTTGTCTTTCCGGCACTCTTGTTGGCCGGAATCCATTCTTTAGCACTAAAGACAACAGCTGGATCCCGGAACAAGTCCGGGAAGACTACAAGGGAGAGTGGGTCGTTCATTGCTCCTGCATTATTCTACCTTTGCCCATCCATGGACTCGTACCTTCTATATCCATATAGTCGTGCATAATAGACATGTTCCTTGACCCATAGGGATATGGGGAATGTCTTAGTGATATCGGCAATATCACTGACCCATGGCGGTCAGATAACAAGTTCAATACGTCTCAGCTTGATATAGGTCTTGCGAGTATCTTTTTAGCCATTTAAAGCGCTTAGCTGCTGTTCATATAGGCCTATTTGTTTCTATAGCCTATAGGGAGCCGCTGTATCCATCACCGTCATCTTCACTGTAATGTTAATCCGACACTCTATTCCTGCCGCTATTCTTGGCGCGATAAAGAGCGTCGTCGGCTCGTTTGATTATCGACTCAGTGTCATCGTGTGGCGAAAATTCCGCTACACCTATGCTGACGGTAAAAGTGACAGGTTCATGATCTTGACTTAATACTATCTGCTGGGATATGCGTTGTCGAATACGGTTAGCCACTTCTTTGGCAGCCTTTAGTCGGGTATTAGGCAGAAGAGCAATAAACTCCTCACCGCCAAACCTGGCCAAAATATCCACCTCCCTTATTACCTGCTTTGTTTTTTTAGCAAATTCTTGTAACACCTTGTCACCAATTGGATGACCGTAGGTATCGTTAACCATCTTGAATTTATCTAGATCGAACATCAAGACGCAGAAGGTGTGTCCGAAACGTTTATATTGCTGACTAATCTCTACTAACTGGCCATCGAAGTAATTTCGATTGTTAAGTCCGGTCAAATTATCTGTGTTCAGTTTATGTTGTAGTTTTTCTATAAAAGCGATTCGATTAGATACGTCACGTATGATTGCGGTAAATTCTTTTTTTCCATTGATTGATATTTTAGATATGGTTATCTCGACTGGGAATTCACTGCCGTCTTTTTTTACTGCCAATATCATCACTCGAGATATCATGTCTCTGGACTGAATATCCGAGTCTGCAAATTGCTTTATATAATTACCATGATTGGCCCTAAACTTTTCTTTCATTAGTCTAGTAATACTCTGTCCTAATATTTCATCTGCGCTGTAGCCAAATATTTTTTCCGCGGCATTATTAAATAATTGTATATTTTGTTGAGCGTCCATAGTGATAATGCCATCAAATGCTGCGTCTATCACTGAGCTTAATCTAGCATTGTCACTGGCATCCATAACCTCATTGTGTAACTCATGTTTATCCGTTATATGAATGCCAATGATCATGACCCTTGGGGGGAGATTAGGCTCATTATCCATGGGGTTTAAAAACAAACGCCACCATGGAGATTCAGAGGACAATGCCAATTTCTGCTCTATCTCTATGGGTTCGAGAGTCGCAAATACTTGAGGCAGGTAGGTACTGAAAACCTGCAACACTAGATCTGAGGTTAAGCTATCCAATAGACAAGGTTTGATAATCGTACTTGTGGCTTGGTTTTTGTCTTTACCTAACATACGCAGAAAGCGATCATTATGGGCGACCACCCGAAATTGTTTCTTCTTACCTTTAAGTTGTTTCAGTTCAACAATGGCAACACTTGCCGCAATGACATCGACTAGATGCTGTAGATCCTCAGATGAAGCGTGCATTTATTCTCACCAAGACTTGAGAAGTGTATTTAAGTTTAGTTGTATTTGAGCACTTGAGTATGAGTTAGGTTTTGGTTTTAGCTCAAAGCAATGACGCTAGTCTAGCCAGAGTGCTCAATGTGAGTGTGCATTTGAATGAATGCAGCAACTCACCTCGAATATCTCATTGAATTAATATTCACCATTATGAATGGAAGTTAAAAACATCTCGGGGTTATATTTTCGATTATGCATAAAAGGCGCATAAAAGGAGCATAAATAGTGCGTAAGCACTGCGTGGTCATCGGGTAAATAATGCAATTCAAGATGCGGACAGACTCGAGTTTCATTTATGACCCGCAAAGATGCCGATGACTTTTTTGACTTAAACCAAGACCAAGATGTGATGCACTATATCAATGGTAGACACAAGACCTCCATGGAAGATATTCGACAAATCTTGCTCACCAGACTTTAAAAAAATGGCAATGAAGATGAAGCTTGGGGGCTCAGGAAAATCATGGCTAAGCCTACACAAGTGCGTTACTCACACCTTTATTTGGGCAGGATATTGGTGAGGTCCATGGACTTTTTAAATGATGACCAGAGTGGAATAACCTCGAAGTTGGCGGCGTTTCAAAAAATGCCAGGGGTAAAAATCATGCCCCTGAGGTTGCTAAGGCGATAATAGATCTAGTGACCGCACCTAACAAGATCAATAAGGTACCGGCCGTCGCCTTCGAAGAGAATCTAGGCTCCATGAAGTCATGGAGAAGCTAGCAATGAGCTTCGTTAAAAAGGTATCCACAAGGATCCATTGGGTGATTTAGACTTAGGCTTAGATTTAGATTTAGACTTAGATTTAGTTTTTTATGAGAAACTAATATTGCGAGAAGCTTATATAAAGCAAAGATGATAAGGGTAAGTCTTATAAAAGAGGAGTTAACAGGGGCAATTATTTATACTTCCTCCGTTTATAAGCTGTCATTGATTCACTGTCATAAAACCATAAACTGAATCAAGTATCCTCTTGGATCAATGTATTTCACTCACTCGATTATCCAATGTGTTTAAGATAAATCGGTTAAATTGAAACTCAAAGGCCGCCATTAACGCTAAATGAGACTAAATATAGTGATTAATACTTTTGACTTAGTAATCTAGATGTAACTAGTGCAAACGAATTAATATTATTGAGTCTAGAGCTGGTGATTATAATTGTGATGTTAAAATGATGAAGTTATGAGCGTCAGTATAAAACAATTACTTATATCTCATATTATTTAGTTATCAGATGATAAAACAAGATTAGTCAATTAATCGTCAAGTGATGGTTTTAAGTCATTAATAAAAGTCTTATTTTACTATTACTTAGTCATGTAAAGGGAATGTTACAATTCCAGCGACCTTGTCTTACCCTTGTTTTTTATACTCTTATTTCCCCAAATCCTTAAATGAATTAGGTTAATTCTGCCCCTGAGGCACAATTAATAAAAATGGAGTTAAACCATGTATAAGAAACAACTGATAGCAATAGCGGTCACTGCAGGATTAGCATCGGTCTCTATTCAAGCACAAGAGTATCAGGCACAAATGATTGAGGTCGAACAATCACGTGCCATTGCAGATACCTATATTGTGGTGTTTAACACACCGAGTGTGCTCAACCTTTCAGATCAAATGTCTATCCAGAGCTATGCCATTCAGCAAGCTAATCAACTGGCTAATCGTTTTAATATTAAGGTAAAGAAGAATTTCGGTAGTGCGCTTAATGGCGTGCTTGTTGGCGCGTCCCGCAAAGAGATCATGGCCATGCGCAATGATCCCAACGTTAAGTACATAGAGCAAGATCAGATGATGTCCATCAGCCCTATGATGAGCACAGCCGGAGATCAAGCGAGCCCAATCTGGGGTCTGGATAGACTGGATCAACGTGATTTGCCCTTAGATGGTAACTATCATTACGATTTCGATGGCACAGGCGTCACGGCTTATATTGTAGATACAGGTGTATTGACCACTCATAATGAATTTGGTGGTCGTGCCAGCAGTGGTTATGACTTTGTCGATAACGACAACGATGCTACCGACTGTAACGGGCATGGTACCCATGTGGCCGGTACAATAGGCGGTTCTAGCTATGGTGTGGCTAAGAATGTCAACGTAGTGGGGGTTCGCGTACTAGATTGTAACGGTTCGGGCACTAACTCTGGGGTGATTTCGGGTATTAACTGGGTGAAAGATAATGCTCAGGGGCCTTCGGTTGCCAATATGAGTTTGGGCGGTGGAGTGTCACAAGCCACAGATGATGCAGTTAATGCGGCAGTTGCAGCTGGGATAACCTTCGTGGTTGCTGCCGGTAACGATAACAGTAATGCCTGTAACTATTCACCAGCAAGGGCTGTGGATGCGATAACTGTCGGCTCGACAACCAGCAGTGATGGTCGCTCTAGCTTCTCTAACTATGGTAGCTGTTTAGATATCTATGCTCCTGGCTCTGACATCAAATCTGCTTGGTATAATTCTAATTCAGCCACTAAAACCATAAGTGGTACCTCTATGGCTGCGCCACATGTGGCAGGCGTTGCGGCACTTTATTTGGATCAAACACCAACACTTACCCCCTCAGAGGTCGATGCTTTACTCTCGTCTAGGGCGACTACTGGTAAGGTGACCGATGCAAAGTCAGGGTCGCCTAACGAGTTATTGTTTGCTCTGGAAGCTGCTGGTGGCGGTTGTGGTGATAATTGTCCGGTCAATGAGACTGAGCTGATCAATAATCAGGGTGTGAGCACCAGTGGTGCTACGGGCTCAGAGAGTGACTACTTTATTGATGTGCCGGCAGGCGCCACCTCGTTATCTGTTAACCTATCCGGTGGTAGCGGCGATGCAGATATTTATGTGCAGCAAGGCAGTAAGCCAACAAAGAGCAGTTATCAGTGCCGTCCCTATAAGAATGGTAACAATGAGTCCTGTAGCTTTAATAATCCAGCTGCCGGAAAGTGGTATGTCATGCTCCATGGCTACAGTGCTTATTCAAACGCGACGCTTAATGCTAGCTATTCAACAGGTGGCGGAGGAGGTGGTGGTAACTGCACAGATGCCGATTGTCTAACCAACGGTGTTGCTGTCACTGGGATCACTGGGGCTAGGGGTTCAGAACAAGCTTTTAAGGTTTATGTTGAGGCGGGTTCACAATTAACCATAAGCACAACTGGTGGTAGCGGTGATGCAGATCTGTATGTGAAGTCGGGCAGTGCACCTACCACTGTCACCTACGATTGTCGCCCATATAAGAGTGGCAACACAGAAAGTTGTACCTTCAATGTTAATCAGTCTGGTATGTACCACATCATGCTTCAGGGTTACAGCGCCTTTAGTGGCTTATCCTTAACTGCCAGTCATTAATGGCTAGCCTTTAGCAGGTACAAAGCCCTGATATTGTTTATCAGGGCTTTTCAACATCTGCCACACATCAACATGGGGGTGATCTTGTCTGCAGCTATATATTAGACGCTGGGAATTGACAACATATCTAGTGATTTTGGTATAATATCGGCTCTCAGTTCAGATATTAATAACCAAGTAGTAAGCCAAGCCATTATGCAGCCACAAGCAGACCCGTTTATCGTGCCCAAATGTCTCGATGAGATTAATATCCTGTTTCGGGATGAACATATTTTAGTTATCGATAAGCCAAGTGGCTTACTGAGCCTGTCGGGTAAACATCCTCTCAATATTGACTCGGTTCATTATCGATTAGTACAGGACTATCCCACCTGTACCTTGATCCATCGCTTGGACTTTGGCACTTCTGGTGTCATGTTACTCGCCATGAATAAACAGATTAATGCCTTATTATGTAAGCAGTTTAGTGAGAGGCGTGTCAGTAAACGTTACACGGCTTTACTCCATGGTGATCTTAAACCTGACTCAGGTTTGGTAGACTGCGCCGTAGCAAAAGATATCGATAACTTCCCCCTAATGAAGCTTTGCCAAGACACGGGAAAACCGGCTCAATCAAAATTTAAGGTGTTATCTCGATTTATTCAAACCCAGGACGATAACTTCTTTGTCGATGATATCAGGGCGGGGGAGCGACAAGTGACTCGGGTCGAATTCGAGCCTGTCACGGGACGCACTCATCAACTAAGATTACACAGTCAACACCTGGGCCATCCGATACTGGGCTGCGATCTGTACGCGACAGATGAAGCATATTTTATGTCTAGCCGTTTGATGTTACACGCATCGCAACTGTGTTTCGAACATCCGGTTTCTGGTGTGCCAATGGTCATTGAATCAAACAGTCCATTCTGATCTCAGCAAGTTGTAAACCTAAGTGTCTGCTATAGCTTTATCTCTGCCTATTTTGTTAAAATTACGCAGCTTATGTTAATCGATGTGACTTTGAGCAGTGTTAGCCTCTGCTCTTTTTAGTTTATAGGTCACTCACTTCGTTTAACCGCTTCAGTAATTTAATTATAATAAAATGATAGAAGGAATGGATATGTATAGAGTCATGGCCACGGGGTTGGTGACAGTTTCTTTATGCGGCAGTGGAGTCATTCAGGCCGAAGAATTTGTCTTAAGTAAACAGACTAAGCCAGTATCACAAGCTGTCAGTTTGGCTTTAGATCCCAGCAAAGAAAACTTTTCCGGCAGTACAGACATTAAGATCCAAGTACTTGAAAAAACAAGGGTAATTCAGCTTAACGGCGTCGATTATACCGCGACAAATATTCAACTCACAGGCCAGCAAGCCTGTGAAATGACCGCTAAGATGCTAGATACAGGTATCGTTAATCTTGTCTGTAAGCAAGAGATAAAGCCTGGCAGTTATAACCTGCATTTAGATTTTACCGCACCTTTCAATCGCCAATCAGTGGGCTTATATAAGACGGTGGATGCTGGCGTACCTTATCTATTCACTCAGTTTGAGATGAGTGATGCCCGCCGCAGCTTCCCGGTATTTGATGAGCCTGGATATAAGATCCCATTCCAGATAACCATTACCGCGCCATCGACGGAGAAGGTTTACGCTAACACCCCTGTGGTAAGCACTAAGGTAGAAGGCGATAAAACCACCCATGTTTTTGCTCAGACCAAGCCATTACCCTCCTATTTAGTGGCCTATACCGTGGGTCAATTTGAAGAAGTAGCCATTGAAGGGATGAAGATCCCCGGTCGTGTTATCACGACTAAGGGAAAAATCGAACTGGCTCAATACGCGGTTAAAGAGATGCCGGCGATTCTCGGAGCGTTAGAAACGTATTTTGGTGTGGATTATCCCTATCAGAAACTCGATTCGGTTGCTGTGCCCGATTTCCCTTTTGGCGCCATGGAGAACGCGGGTCTTGTCACCTATAGAGAAGATATCTTACTTCTTGATGCAAACAGCGCTAATCAAAATACTAAACAATCGTCTGTCTCAGTGGTTGCCCATGAACTGGCTCATCAGTGGTACGGTAACTTAGTTACCATGGAGTGGTGGAACGATTTATGGCTAAATGAAGCATTCGCCAGCTGGATGGCCGCTAAGGTTACCCATCAGTTACATCCTGAATTTGAGTCGGATCTTAGTTTATCGAAAAACCGTGTGATGAGCTTAGATGCACGTCTGTCGACTAAGCCTATACGTAAGCCCATAAGAAACGAAGCCGATATCATGGATGGCTTGGGACTGGCTTACAGTAAGGGTTCTGCCGTTTTGTCTATGGTTGAAAACTGGATTGGTGAAGAGAGTTTTAAGCAAGGGATCCGTCAGTATATTAAGGATAACGCCTTTAAAAATACCCAGGCCGATGACCTTTGGAATGCCTTATCTAAGGCATCAGGAAAAGATGTGGGCAAGGTACTGAGTACCTTTATTGAACAATCATCTTACCCCTTGATCACAGTGGATGTTAAGGGGAAATCCTTGACCCTGTCTCAGCAAAGATTTGCATTTGAAGGCAGTAAGGCTCCGGCTCAGACTTGGGTGGTACCTGTGTCTATCAAGTATGGCAAGGGTGATAAAGTAATATCCACAAGCATATTACTCGACAGCGATACTAAAACCTTAGAACTTGAATTTACCCCAGATTGGATTTATCCAGATGCCGATGCCATGGGCTATTACCGTTGGTTATTGGATGACAAGCAATTAGCTAACTTGCTTGCCAATGCGAAAACTAAGCTAACGGCCAGAGAGCGTAAAGCACTTATCTCCTCCGCCGATGCGCTGCTCGATGGAGGATTTATTTCAGCCGGTGATCTCTTGGCCATATTGGCAGAGTTTATCGATGACGCTCATCCTCAAATTGTGTCGTCTGCTTTGAATTATCTTAAGATCCAGAAGATGACCTTTATTGATGCAAGCAATGAGGCTCAATGGGCTAAATTTATCAGTGCCAAGGCAAGAGTCGCTATCGACAAATATGGTCTGGTGGCTGCACCTGGTGAGAGCATAGAGATCAGTAAATTGCGGCCTAGCCTTATTGCTATCTTAGCCTTCGAAGGCAAAGATAAAGCAGTTATCAGTGAGGCAAAATCGGCGAGTCTGGCCTATCTAGCAGGTGACAAGTCCATCGATGCATACCTAATAGGAACTCAGCTTAAGATCGCGGTATACTTTGGAGATAACTCGTTAATTCAAAAGCTTAAGAAAGAATTCGAGGTAACGAAGAACCCACAAAAACGTACTAATCTGATGTACGCCTTAGGGTATGCTGCGGATCCTAAACAGCAAAAAGCCATGTTAGATTACAGTTTAACTGATAAGTTAAACTCTCCAGATCTTAAATATATCATGTCAGGGCAGACGTATACTCATGCTCGAAAATCAATATTTAGAGACTGGGTGTATAGCAATTACGAAGCTGTAAAGGCTAAGCTTCCACCTTTTGCAGTGGCCATGTTACCTAACTACACAGGGACTGGATGTGATCTAAAAGCACTAGATCGCACCAATATTTTCTTCGAGTCTAAACTTGAATCTTCTCCTGAGTTTACGCGCACCTTGGCAAAGCTCAATGAGAAGGTAAACATTTGTGTTAAGTTAAAAACTCGCGAGCAGGCCAGCGTAAATACTTATCTGCAAAAATTGTAATACATCTAGGCTGTTCACTAGCCAGTTTTAAGATTTAGGATTTAGGATTTAGGATTTAAGTTTTAGCCAGCATGCTGGTGAAACTTAAGAGTAAAATAACTAAGCGGAGCCATAAGCTCCGCTTTTTTGTGTCTGCAGTTTAACTATTTACGTCTGACTAATAGGATAAAGGAGGACAGCTTATTTACTTGATGAGTATATGGGCAATTTTTATTAATCGAGTTTAATTATGGGAAATTTCATCCCAATATTTTCGAGCTTCATAATTAATTCTACCAGATAAGTCAGCCAGTTAAGATCTAGATTTGTCTTATGGTTGAACCATACTATTCACGTATATTGATGACCAATATGAGATTAGAAAAGATGTGGATGGCAGATATATGTATTGAGTATATGTAAACATGAACTGATAGAATCTAACTGACCATTGAACAGAGTAATCCAATTAAGAAGAGGACTTATTTAAAGGTTAACCATTTATTGTACGAATATTTGCATGTATATTGATGGCAAATATGTGGATGGCAGATATATGTAGGCATGAACTAATAGAGTCTAACTGACCATTGAACAGAGTCATCCAATTAAGAAGAGGACTTATTTAAAGGTTAACCATTTATTGTACGAATATTTGCATGTATATTGATGGCCAATATATGGATGTAGATATGAACTAACAGACTCTATCTGACAAGAGTCCGTCAGTTAAGCCAAGGACATATTAAATGGTTTAACCATTTTATTGCAAGTGAATGTATGGGTGCAGAATACATGTATAGAGATAAGAATGTGCGAACTAACAGACTCTAGCTGACAATCTAGAGTCATCCTGTTAATCCATGATTATATATAATGGTTTAACCATTTTATTCACTAGTTTATTAACTAATGCTAAGTTGAGCGTTAGATACACAGCTATAACTAATCTTTAGGTTTTAAGTAATGTCTTAGAGAGCGGGGATCCGTATGCCCGGTGCGCGCCATGATATACAAATGATCCTTATCATTCTCATGAAGCTGAGTCACACAACCACTTCGTAAACTGTGGGCTCCATAAAATTCCGGGCTGAGACCGGCTTTCCTGCAATACTTTTTTATCATCTGATAAATATCATCACCACGTAAAAAACCTCGATTCACCTGGGGAAGATTATCATGACTATTCAAATTGACTCGACTAGCCACAGAGTAAGGTCTGAGCCGCTGACCATCTCGAGTCAGGGAACGAAAAAGATGTCCTTGAGTTAATTGCGAAACTTCCAGCCAATGTCTGACGGCACTGAACGCCGAGAACTGCTCTGACTCGGGCAGGTCTTTCCACTCCTTGTGTCCTTGCTGATTACTCTTGGAGTAGGCTAGTCTTACTTTTAATTTATTACGGAGAAAGTTAACGTGATTAACTTGGATCTCTGCAAGTTCAGAACGACGAAATCCACCTTGAAAACCTAATTGAATGATGGCCTTATCACGAGCCCGAGTGAGTTCTTGCTCTTGTTTATCTATGGTTTGTAATAATAATTCCAGCTCTTCATACATGATGGGCTGCTGATCATAATCTGAGGTAAGCCTATGCTTATTTCTACTTAAACCACGCATGACTCGGATCACTAAGGGATGTTCACTTGGTGAATGAAATCCGGCCTGGATATGATAAAAACGTATGGCAGCTAAACGTGTGGTGATGGTCTGTTTAGAAAATTGCATACCTGTTCTGTGATGTACTTGCTCTTTTTGATGACCTATAAAAGAGATCACCGAGCGTGGATCCGCAGGCAGATGATTCAAACCATGATGCTGACAATATTCAGTGAAGATGTTGAAACTCGAGCGATAGACCCGGCGAGTATTGTCCGCCACTTCATATTCTGTCTCGCTGGCCGCACTCTTGAAATCATCCAAGATTGAGATCGGCAACTCTTGCTCCTGGAAAAAGCTCTTGTCGCTAGTGATCGCGGGGCGATTAAACTGATTTATACTGAGCTTATTCATGAGTAAATACGGATGTTATTCCTGAAAACAGAGCCGAAATTATAACTTTTGCCAGGCCTCACTACCAGTGATAATCGTCATTATCACTGGTAGAAGAAGTTTTAGTATATATTTAATACTAAACGTAGAAGAGGAGATATAATTAGTGTAAAAACCAATCAAAGTTTATTCTAAGAAGGGTTTTGGAGGCGAGTCAGGTTTTAGCTATTTAGCTTAGATTTAAGTCTGTCTTATATTCTGGTTTAGCTGTTGTATTAATTTATCCGTGTATTTATATATGACCGGTCAGCATTCTTGTTCTCCATGTAAGACTTCATCGGAGCATTTAAACGAGATAATGATTAATAACGAGCCATAGAAATATTGAATGAGTCATGAATACTGAAAAACATCGCTAGCCAATTTATAACGTCATTAACGTCATTAACGTATATTATTTATATCTGTTTTGATGAGGTTTTTAGTCTAGTTAAACTGTCATATATGCTGTAAAAACGAACGCTGGTATTTGTATAGATGAGAGTATAGACTGGTGATAATTAAGATGGGTTAAGTATGGTTAAACCATTCTATTGAGTCCAAATGAAGTAATAATCCATCAGATTAAGCACTTATATAATCTATCTTTTTTGACTTTTAAATGGTTGCACCATACTATTAAATTTGGCATTATAACGGGTCCCATAAGCAAATAAGAGTAAGTCTGCTAGTTTGGTAAAATAGGTTACTCACTCTTAAAACGAGAGCGAACGAACACAAGATGAGAAGGGAATAAGATGAACTATAAACATCCATGGGTCTATCACGGCGAGGCTCCAAAAGCGGGCAGGAAATTATTATTACTCCAAGTGGATGAACTCACTTTTTCTTTACCACTTATCTATCGACTTATTCACCCGGCAGAGATTGCACAAAAGTCAGATTGGTTTAGTGCAAGCATAGTGACTGCAGATGAAAAACAAAACACTCAATATATTATGCTGGTGGAATTATTACAGAGAGTAACTCAAGAGCGAAAGAAGCAGACAAATTTAATTGAACCATTGACTCATTTAAACCAAATGTTGAATCAATATTTTAGTGACTATGGTTGGCGTATGGTTCGCAAAGAATTGTCCCAGATTAAAAAACGACAGAAGAAGTCTCATATAGAATTAAGTAAAGATCTGATCGCAAAATTAAAATCCTATATGGAACAGGAAAATTTAGACAGTTTCGATCAAGCCATAGATAACTTACTCAGTGAAGTCGAATCTTTTAATGGGAGTGATCTTCAGGAGGCATCTAATTAATTTTGATTTCACTAGCTGGTCAGGTTACAACTGACTCCGATGACTAGCTGTTCTATACATATCGACAGCTTAGATAAATCTCACTCGATGATCAGACTGTTACTTAGTCTTTTACTCTTGAGTTTGATATTCCAACGTAGTAATTCATGCTCGCTGAACATCAAGCTTCCCCTCTCAGGTGTGGTTATGGAGGAGAGTTTTCCAGTGACAAAATAACCATTCACAATTTTAGCGGCTTCAACTCCTTGCTGAACACCACTGATGATCAAGCCACCTATGGCCTTTCCTTTTCCAATCGAATAACCCCAAAATGAAAACATGGGTACCGGACTATTTTGGCTTGTCCATTCACTGATTTCATCCAGACTGACATGTTGCTTATGCTTATCAGTCAATGCCGCATAATTGGCGACGATAAGTGCATCATATCCATTTTCTTCTAAAGCTTTAGTACTCAGTTTCCAATCAGTAAAAGTCTCTTCCAGCGATATATCTACATTCATCCCGGCAATATTTTGATGAAACTGATTGTAGAAAGAGGTTTCTAAAATCGCGTAAGAGGTAGGACTCGTGTCCATCAAGACCTTGATATTTTTCACCCCAGGAAACAGATCATGTAACATTAAGATGGAACGTTTAAGTAAAGGACGCTCTAATGTGCCTGATACATTTTTATTTAGCTGAATATAATGTCTGGGATTCGCGTTAATACCGAGAAATACCAGAGGGAGTTTCAGATCTACCAGGGTAGGGCCAAGTAACTTTAATGCGTTATCGTCGGCAAGAACCACTAACTTCGGCTTATGTTTTTCTATAAAGGTAAGAGCCTGCTTTGAAACATTGTCAAATTCACTCATAGGATGACGCTTGGTATCCATCTCATATTCCAGGATACTATGCTCGTCAATCGTGGCCATAAATCCATCTCTGTACTCTTTAACCCACGGATAATCAGTATGGTAGCTATGGATAAATACTAGATCTATGGCGAAAGAATAGCTTGAAAATAGCACAAAAAAGAGACAGCAAGTTTTGTTTAACATCTATTTATAGGCCAACTTTTGTGGAGTAAATGAATACATTTATATGATGTAGGGAGGTATCTTTACAATTGTAACAGAACGACGACTAGATAGTTTATCGGCCGTTCTAGTCCTCAGAGCAGAGAGCCCTGATATCGTGAGAAATGTGTCCTTTGACACGTTTGGCGCTATGCCGATTCACGTTCATCCGATAGCTCTCTTGTATCAAAGTTTAGTCGATTTTTACACTAATTGGTAATTTACCAGCCCAATAGTCTGAGTCGTCAATAATCTGAACCCCTTTATTCATCATGGTTTCAGGCACTATGATGCATCTTAAAGCTTAGTTAAATACTTTAATGCCTGACTTGTCATAGCCCGGGAAAAATCATTATTTTTATGATGCTCGGGGGCCCAGCCTAAAATGAATCGTTGAAAATCGGCCCAAGCGAGGGTAAAAAGTGGACGCCATTCCTGCTCGACTTTACCTGCTGAGATTGTTGATTGTTTGTTAATCAGCGTCTTTTCAAGTTTTAAAAAATAGTAGTCGATGAGTGATGCCTGGTGCTGATCACATTCTTGTTGTGATAAGCAACTTCCAAGGAAATACACCAGATCTCTCATGCCACAACCTCCGCCTACGTATTGAAAATCGACGGCGGCGACCCGTAAACTGTCATCACTAAAGCAAAAATTGGCGACCTTGGCATCACCATGCACCAATGTTTTGAAACGGGTCTGGGTTAATAATCTATCGAGACGGTGAGCCGATAGCTTAAGTGGAGACTCAGGCATGGCGAGGTATTCATCTTCTCGGGTGCCTAGATGCCAATAACTTCCTGTTTTCCATAAGCCCCTAGGCCAATCGTCACTGGGAGAGTCTTGCATGAATTGCCCATGAAAACAGGCCAACCATTCTATGCAAACTTTAGCTTGTTCCAGGGTTAAACTTTGATGTCGTAGGGGATAACCTTGGGCATCGAGATCGCTGAGTAAGATGATAGCTTGACTATCATCTTCCAATCGCTGAGCTTGAGCATCAAAGCTTGAAAGAGGGATATCACCTAGATCATGGGATGAGATACCATAACAAATGGGCACTCGAGCGCCTTCATCACACAAATTAGACCAAGTCTTATACCAATTTACTTCAACACGATAAGAGAGCAATTTTCTTTGATGAGAAGCCGAGGTGTTCCAACCTCTGGGGTGTTGAGTTTGCTTCGGAGGGCGAATGGATTTAACGACAATACTGCTAGGGCAGGTTTCCCCCTTGAGCCCATAGCGAACAATCTCACCATAACCGCTCCAAAGTGTCTGAATGGTTTCGACAGGAAAAACAGAATCACAACTGATTGTTTGTGATATAAAATCTTCAATTTCCAAGGTTAATCGCTGAAATGATATTTACCACGAATAATATCTTATATCCATGCACTTGGGTACGGGTTAAACAGAAAATGAGCATACATTCCTGCTTAACCCTGTATGGCGACCATGATTAAATTGTAAACTGAGCTATCTGACTATTTAACTTTTCTGTCTGTTTCTCGGCATTATTGATGGAACTATTCACTTTTTGGATCTGCTGTACACTTTCCTCAGCCTTATCACTGATGTCTATCATGTGTTTACTGACCTGCTGAGCAGTTGCAGTCTGTTGAGTAATTGCACTGGCAATTTCATTGGTTTGCTGCTGAAAACGGTTTAACACTTGAGATATGCTATTAAAAACCTGTGCAATTTCAGTGCTGTGCGCTTTATTACTCAAGGTTTCCTCTTGGCTCGTTTTCATGACTCTTACCGCTTGGCTTGCACTCGTTTGTAAACGCTTGATAATATCTTGTATTCTCGCCGTTGACTGCTGAGTCTTAGATGCGAGGGAGCGAACTTCATCCGCGACAACGGCAAAGCCACGACCTTGCTCGCCGGCTCTAGCCGCTTCTATGGCAGCATTTAAAGCGAGTAAGTTTGTCTGTTCAGCAATAGTACGGATAACTTCCAATACTTCCGAGATATTCAAGGTCTCATCTTCAAGCTCCTTTACCACGCAGGCAGCTTCACTGATTTTTTCGGCTAAAACCTCGATACCTTGCACCGATTTATCCACCACAAACATGCCTTCACCAACACTCTGCCCAGCCTCTTTGGCTAACTGGTGTACAGCCTCGGCCCTAGTAGCAACATGCTCAGAAGTTTGTGCCATTTCTGTGGCTGCAGCGACCACAGAACCAATAGCCTGTTTCTGACCATTGATATGAGATTTTGACAGACTAATAGCGCCTTGGGCACTTAATGTTTCATGCTCAAGACCCGTGGCAGAATCCCGAGTACCTTGAATAATCTCTTGTAACTGAGAGACAAATGCATTGAAAGCCTTAGCGAGTGCGCCGAGTTCATCTTGTCTGTTTACCTGTATGCGTCTGGAAAGATCCGCGTGTCCTGATGCAATACTCTCGAGGCCAAGTACTAACTGTTGCAGGGGGGCAAGTTGCCAACGAGTATAGAAGGTAATGACTAAGATCATGATAATAAGTATGATCAAGGCTCTCAATCCCTCTTCTAATTGAGCGGCTTTAACCGGGGCCGATATGGCTGACTCTGGCAGCATAAGGGCCACTTGCCAGTTAAGATAAGGAGATTGTAATTTAATAGGCTGACTATAGACGTAGTAAGTCTCACCATGCCAGGTTATCTTGAAACCATCGACTGGGTGATTGAGCATGGCGGCTTGAAGCTGTGAGAAACCATGGGCATCTGGATATTCCTGGTCTACATCCTGTATTTTGAGTTTACTGCCGGTAAATTTTTCCATGTTAGGGAAGGCCACCGCTGTACCCAATTCTGTCATCAGAAAGGATTCACCAAGACCATTTATTTTGGCTATTTTCATTAGCTCCTGAGTAAACTCAGTCATCTGAATGTCTATTCCTACGCTACCAATCAAGGTGTTATCCCGATACAAGGGTTGACGCATGGCTAATGCCAGATTGCCTGACAGGTCTCGTTGGGGATCCTCAATGTATAGGCGGTTCTGTTCGAGCAGATCATTCCACCAGGGCCGCTCGGATACGTTGTAATCATTTTCTATGTATCGTCCTGATTTATCATAATATTCATGGGTGACGGCCGATGAAAAATAAGGAGTGACGATTAAAGGGTCTTGGTCGGCAATTTGCTTGATGTAATCGAGAAGAGTAACTATGGCACGATTGTCTTCATAACTTGCGGCTCTTACCGTTAAGCTTTGGATAGCGTCCAAGGTGGTAGGATTCATAAATAGCATATCAGACTGAAGTTTTTTGGTGATCAAAATACCAGTCAGTTGAGTCTTTACACGATCTAGGGCTAAAGTGACTTCTCTTTGATAATAAGCTTTAGTTGACTCGGTTACTCGCTCAATGTTCAGTGCACCATTAATCGAGGTGATGACAAGTAGGGCAATAGACAGGCCTAATGTTAATTGGGCCACCAGTGATTTTCTTATTATCTTGAGCATGCAAACACTCTGTAGTTTTTATGTTGGTATATTGTATACATAGTTTTACAGGCATAAACCAGTGTTATTTTTAAGCAGTGTGTTTTGGGGCAAAACCACAGCATGATTGCTAGGAAACGGCATCTATGCCAGTGTATTATGTTACAAGCTTAGAACTACGCTCTAGCGAATAAGAGTTATAATTATGAGACAGACTAAAATTGGTTCATTTTAATGCCTAAGATCCCCCCCTTGCCTAAAGAGAAGAAATTGGCTGTGTTATGTAGAATAGAGCCTGGTTGCTTAGGACCAGATGGGTTAGATCATATAGCCGATTTCTGCCGATTCGCTAACCAGGAGCTCAAACAACTCGATGGTAATTTCGTTATTTGGTTGCCACTTCCTCGCTATGATAAATCCCTACCTGAGATGCAGTACTCGGTTAACCAGAAACAATTAAGTCATGATAAGGCTGCCCAATATCTTGAGCATTTTCACAAAGATTTAGATGATTTTGAAGAACACTTTCATGATAAATTATCGGTATTGATTGACGTGTTTCTTGCCAATAAGCAGGCCTAATTATTAGGTAGAATCTAAGTTAATTCGGTATTTTCAATTTTGTGTACATTAGCCTGATTAACATTACGCTTACTCATATTCATTGCTCCTATTCAGGGATAAATTAATGACTAAACATCTGTTTATAACCGGGGCCAATCGTGGCCTGGGCCTGACTATGGTCAAACAATATCTAGACTCTGGCTGGATTGTTACGGCATGTTGCCGTGAGCCTGAGCAAGCTGACGAGCTAACATCACTGCTTGAAAAGCATGAATCTCTTTCGGTTTTCCAACTTGATGTAACCAATTATCAAGAATTGCAGCAGCTTGCGGCTAGTTTACAGGGCGAGCCCATAGATCTCTTGATCAATAATGCGGGCTATTATGGACCCAAGGACAGTTCCCTAGGAGATATAGATGTCGAGGAATGGCGTAAGGTTTTTGAAATCAACGCCATTGCGCCATTAAAAATATTAGAAGCCTTCAGAGCTAACCTTAAACTGGCAACTTCGAGTACCTTGGCTATTTTATCTTCTAAAATGGGCAGTATGGCTGATAATTCAAGTGGTGGCACATACATATATCGTTCATCAAAAGCGGCGGTAAACTCTGTGGTCAAGAGTCTATCGGTAGATCTAACAGAGGATAATATAGCAGTCGTAGCATTGCATCCGGGTTGGGTTCGAACCCAGATGGGCGGCATCAATGGTCTTATCGATACGCACGAATCAGTTACTGGGTTAAAGCGAGTACTGGATAAGCTAGACATGAGTCAAACTGGATTATTTTTAGATTATCGCGGCCAAGAAATCCCTTGGTAGTCCTCTATGGCTGGGCGTTTTCACCACTCAAGGTAAACAGACCTTAGTGGTGACTAATTTAAGTAAGTAAAAGGTGCTAATGAAGTGTATTAGCACCTTATGGGACTTTTAAGCCAATAACCAATAACCAATAACCAAAGAATATTAGCCTGTTACTGGCCTGAGAGGATCAATTTGTTTCTGGTTTCACATCTAGGCCAAATGCTGGAGAGATACACTTCTTAACCTCGAAGCTATAACCGTAATTAGCAGATTTATCACGGCGTATTTCTACAATTTCATAGTCATTAAGTTCTACTATGTTACTACCGGGCGCGATGGCACAACGAGAACGACTATCAGACTCAAGCTGATAGGCAAACCTGGCTATCATGGTTCTGACCATTTTCTCATAATCACCACGAATATGTTCATACTTATCTTTTTTATCCGCATTATCTTGGTTGAAAAATTGCCCTAAGCTTAGGGTTTCCTCATCGTTTTTATCATTATCGCGCAAGTGAGAGAGTTCTTTAACTAACTCATCTTTATCTTGTGGGGAAAGTTTATTCAACACTAAACCGTCTGGATTACTTAAGTCACGACTCAAGTCATTATCGAAACTGGCTATCAGCACCAGATGATAAAGCACGACTGACGACAATATCAGTCGGATAAACATAGTAGTGAATCTAAAGTGGTTGTGGTTTATGAGTTTAAGACCCGTTACCCCTAATGGTTTTAACAACAAGAGGAAGAAGAGATAGAAGGGCACAACAACTTGTAATAGCAATATTGCCAAGGCCGTCATGACGATAATCCAGGCGGGTAGATACAGCAAGATGGCAAAATTATGTGTGTATGAAAAATGCTCCGTAGATACACCGACAACTTCATTTACCACGGAAGCCGCGCCAGCAATGGCGAAGTTGGCTATGACGGCATAAAAAAGTAGTAACACGGCCTTACCCGATAAACTATGCCAGACTCTTGCGAACAGGGGCCAGAATTCCAAGCTTAAGGCAAGTACGGTCACCATGGCGACTAGACCAAGATTATCAGAAAAAATGAGTAATAAGAGGGCGATCAGGTATGATTTTTGAGCAGAGGTTAACCTGGCAAGCATGCCACTAATTGAAGCGAGCATTTTTGTTATAAATTGATAGATGATGATAATAAGTTTTTTAGGCTTATCTACAGCTTGCTTAAAGCGTGCACCTAATTCTTGTTGGGGTAACTTTTCCATTTATACCTGATCCTAATATATTCCTATACGGACAAGATAATAACCTTGAGGAAACAAATGCTCCACTAGTTTTTATATAATGAAACAAGCAGTTGGGTGAAAATTCAGCAAGATAAGAGTAATGTTCAAAACGATTGGCAAGCATTTCACGTAAGACTTGAGTTGATCAACAGCTTCTATGAAGGTGTTATCGTGTCTCATACTATCCGTCAGACCAGGCTGAACCTTGTAGATAAAAGCTATTCAGTATTTGCTAGACCTATGTCTTGGTTATGCATTTTTAGCTCTGCATTGTTATATTTCGGTTCAAGATTCACCTTGTTCAGATCATCGATGGAGTCTGGTTTACTCTGGGTATTTATATCGATAACGCTCAAGCTGGAGAGTTCGTCTGGTATATCCAGACTAATAAACTTGTCGAGCATAACTTGATAAATATCTGTTCCATCATGGCTGGCTTGTGGTTTGTTATGGCTCATCTCGACATCCTGTGAGCATGCCTCTAGCGCGATTAGCAAGGCGAACGATATCAATGATTTTTTCATTTAAGGATGTCCATTTTTGTTTTGTTTCCACTAGGTTACAGGGGAAGTCCCAGTTTGATAAATCTTTGATACAAAATTGTCGTATTCGATTTTATAGATTTATGCTAAGGGGGAACAGGCGTAGAGAGTGTAACAAAATAGACGTTCAGATCGAAGGTCAAACTTTCCCGCCTATGTACTTATCTGGATTTTTTGTTTAGCTTATCCCTCATATATTCATCATTAGCGAGTTAGCTGGAGCACCCTATGATTCAAACATTAACCGCAGCACATTTTACCGATGTCATCTCACTAGGCAATCTGGTTCATGGTGACGGCTATTTAAATGAAACATCCTTAGCCGCTCTGTATCAAAAGGGAATAAGTAATGAGATAAATGCAAACTTTGTTGCTCATCATGATGGCAAGCTCATCGGTTTCCGCCTCACTTATGCGCCGGGGAATTGGCAAACTGATAAATGGTGTACGCCCCATGCTTGGGGGATAGAGGCTCCAAAAGTCTGTTATTTTAAGTGTAATACCCTTGCCGAGCCATTCCGTGGTGCAGGGATAGGAGGCAAGCTATTAAGCGCCTCAATTGCAGCGACGAAGAGGCAGGGGGCGATTGCAGGAATAGGCCATCTATGGAAGCAGAGCCCAAACAACTCTGCGGTGAGATACTTTACCAAGGCAGGTGCCACGCTAATCAAGGAGCACCCTGCGAGGTGGAATAACAGCAAAAATCATTCTGATTATGTCTGCGTGATCTGTGGAACAGATTGCCAGTGCACCGCCTGTGAAATGTTGCTCATTTTTAAATAACTTATTGGGCCTGACAAATTTCAGGCTTAGAATAACAGCCTCATATATCGAGACTCAGTACTCGATAATAACTTGTGCATGTCACAAGCGCCTAGGTCCCACTTTCACAAACAAGCTTGCCCTCACTCATATGCTGGCTCTTAGGCCAATGAACATTTAATGAGAGGCTGACTCTTGACTGACATCCTGCTTAGCGTCTTTGCTGGCCTTGTCGGTCATCTTTTTCATGATCTCATAAGAGCTATGATCATAGGGAGGCACAAACATGTTCTCCTTAAGGATACTCATTGCGTCACCAAGCATGGTATTGGCTGGTGCCAGCTTAGATGCAGGCACCATAGAAAGCTCTCGAGACACACGAGTTTGAACCTGTTTACTGATAAAATAATTTGCGAAAATCTCTGCGGCTTCGAGTTTTCTGCCCTCCAATCCCTTAACGAAATTGATGGTATCTAACCAGGCCATATGTCCTTCTTTAAAGTCTATCAACTGCCAATTAGCTCCTTTCGCATTTTCAGCATATATGTCAGGCCCCCAGCTGCTGACGATCAACAAATCAGGATGGAATTTTGGCGCCGTTTCCCAGAAATCCCCTGCAGCACTATAAAGAGAGGAGAGTTCTTGTTGGAGCTGTCCCTTAGGATCTGAGATTTGTCGCACCCTTTGACGATCCTCTTCTTGTAAGGCCTGGTAAAGTGAGAAGGGGGAAAGGTTTTGTTTCATCAAGGCTAGACCTAAGTTATACCACTCCTGAGACTTGTTTAAGGAGAATTTATGTTTCCATTTGTCCAACCAGAGCGCGTTGACTGACTGAGGCACTTGCTCTTCGATGACTTTATTCCTATTGATATAGAAACCATATATGCCGCCACCCCAGGGAATATATAATGGTTGGTTTTTGCTATTCATTCCCATATCCAATTCAATGAGATTAGGGTAAAGGTGGGCGTAGTTCGTTAACCTGGGAGACTTGATATTGATTGCTTGAATTAATTTTGCAGTTTTTTCCTTCTGCATCTTGATAAAAAAGAGAGTAAGAAAAGTGATATCACACTGTTTAGCACGTATAAGGTCGAACATCTGATCCGCCCCCTGAGCATAGGGAGATACTATTTCGACTCGATATTTATATCCTTGCTTCTTTAACAGCGCATTGACCTTGCCCACATCCTCTTGAGTCACATAGCCTTCCCAGGTTAATACCCTTAGCCTATTGTCTGCCTGGGCATCTTTGACGCAGAAAAACGTCAATACAAAGCTTAATACAATAATCACACTGTGAATCAGCATATTTGTGATAGAAGTCATAGAACACCTAATAGTTGGTCGATTGGTCATTTTACCTATTCAGTTTAGTTCAGCATTTATCTGTTTGATATTGGATATCTTAGTGCGAACTCGCGCTGTACTTGCTATCATTAACCACTGCTCAACAGGGGAACAAGATGAAATCAGACTTAGATAAGATGCTCACCACACATGACAAGCTAGTACACTCAGAAGGGGTAAAGATTATCTCTCATACTCAAAGAGAAGTTGAGGAGTGGGTACAGCACACTGTGATGATAGAAGGTTGTGATGCACCATTTAAGTTCAGGCGACCAAAAAAGTTCAGGTGCCTTAAAGGAAACCGCGTCAACATGACTTATTATCCCGAAACTGAGAAAGTGGCGGGATTTGAAATTGAAGTGATGAAGGTGGTTCGAATTAAGCGGTTTTAAACCGTTAATATTTCGTTCGCAAACTAGAGCTAAAACAGAGTCAGTTAAATAATGTATAGAGAATGATACTAATCACTTTCTAACTCCGTAGAAGTGTGTCCGCAACTCAGGTTTATAACTTAAGATATTCATGCCAGATCAGATGCCCTAATTAGAAGTCCTGATTAAAAGTATGACTCAGCACTCGTTAGCCTGTTCTAGAAGATAATTAGGAATTAATGTCATTATCGACAAAACTGCTATCCATGATAAAGATAGATACACCTGAGCGTACTGAGTGATTACCGCAAGCCCTGAGAAAAAAGCTTAGTTTCAAATAATATCCCCTTGAATGACAGTAAATACCATTGAATTACCTCAAGCCAAGAGAAACAAGCCTAGTTTCAAATAATAAAGCTTGAGTGACAGTAAACAGCATTGAACCAAGCCACTAGGCTCTGGGACCGAGAAGCTTAATAGGGCGCCGCCGTCGGACTACTAAGAATAAACCTTTAAGACAAAAAATGAATCCCTTGATAAAGTCATAAATGATTAGTAAGCAGTTTATTACCGTGTATTTTATTGTGACTAATGATAGCTCAGATTTATTGATTAATTCAGACCAAATATTCAATTCCAGCCCGTTAATATACAGGCTTGCTTATGGATTAATTTGTTAACTAAGTTAACAGGTTAATTACTGCCTCATGGGAAAGTTTGATACAACGTGCGGTTAAGGTCAGGTTCAGATATTGTCTTGCATAATAACGTCAGAGTTATCCTATTCCTCGAGTTTTTATGGAAACAAAGTTTATTCAAACTGGCTTATTTCAAGTCAAGTATTTCGATTCAATTAATGCGAAGGCTAGAGCCTCCAATTCAGTGATAGTGCAAGGTTCTCACAGGTTTAAAGAGGCTATAGACAACATGAGTATTTTGGCTAATTATTCACTGTTTGAGCTCTACCAAGGAGTACAGCGAATCCGTGTGGCAAGTCTCTTGACCCATAAATCCAATGCTCTGGAGATTTTCCGAGCGGTGATCTGCTCACAAATCAGTTCATTCGAGCAAGATATCTTACTTGGATACTTGAAACAGACTATTGATGCATTAGACGATGGCTTAAAACTCGGTGCTAACCAAGTTTTACGTGGGCTTAGCTAACAATAATGTCTATAAGGGTGAATAGAGAAAATCGAGTATCTCGATATTTACAGCAAGATACTCGACGCTTAATCAGAACAAGCTGGTGAGCCATTAGCTGTCCTGACTGCCCATCTGCGATTGTATATAATTATGTATGCCTATCTTATCTATCAAACCCAGATGTTGTTCCAACCAGTAGATATGATCCATTTCGGTATCATCGAGCAGATCTTCAAGTATTTCCCGGCTGATATAGTCTTGCTCAATTTCACATATGCCTATGATCTGTCTAAGACTCTCTGCCACGGTTCTTTCTGCCGCCAGATCGTTTTTCAACATCTGTTTGACATTGTCGCCAACGTTAATGGCTTGTCTTGACGCCGTATCTGGGGTTCCTTCCAAGAATAATATACGTTGAGTCAGGCGCTTTGCATGCTCTAACTCCTCTAGATATTCGTGAGACAGCTTCTCATGTAGCTTATTTATCCCCCAATCTTCATACATCTTAGAATGTGCCAAGTACTGATCCATCGAGGTTAACTCTAGGGTCAGTTGTTTGTTTAAGTGGTTGATGACGTTCTGAACACCTTTCATGTTAATCCTCCATCATGGTTTGCTGGTAATTCTCAATGCCTGTAGCACCTATGAGGAACTGCTGTGCCTCGATCCAATCTAAATGATCTTCTTCACCTTCTAAGATATCTTCGAGTAATTCTCGACTGACGTAATCCTCTTCGGTTTCACACAAGGCGATGGCTCCACGTAATGCCGCAATTTGTTCGTCTTGTAGATCTTTATCGCACTGGATCATCTCTTCTGTATGTTCACCAATGCGCAATTTATTCAATTGCTGCAGGTTAGGCAGGGCTTCTAAGAACAAAATACGTTCAATCAGATCATCTGCCTGTTTCATATCGAGAATCGATTTTTTATATTCTTTCTCGTTTAGCTCTTCTAATCCCCAGTTTTTAAAAATACGGGCATGTAGGAAGTATTGATTGATTGAAGTTAGTTCTAACAACAACATCTGATTCAGTACTTGGGTGACTTTACTCTTACCTTTCATCAGCACTCTCCAAAAACTAATTAACTTATGGGTCATATTGACCAAACAGTTAGCAAAGTGGCTAGTTGTTATCCAGACAATAGCCACTCCATAGCGAAACATGATCTATCTAGTTAAATAATAGGTAATACAGATCAGTCTGCTAGACCAAATTATTATGCTTGGAAATATTATATGTACGTGAAAGATAAGCAATTAATAAGGATAAGGAGAGTGATTCTCATTCAGAATATTAGCCTGTAACAGGCAAAAAAAAGCCTCATTATTTAATGAGGCTTTTAATTTTGTAAGCGGCTGAATACCATTCTTTATCTGCTAAAAATCTCAGTCTTGGTCAGGTTTTTCATTTGTCGGTATTGAGTTTCCTACCGATATCATTGAGCAGCTGATGAGCCATCTTACAGTCTCTGTCACCGAGCAAACTCATGCCATCGAGTAACCAGCGCGACAGTTTTACATCATCTTGGGTACCTAGCTCTTGTAACAAGAGTTGGGTTCTGTTTTTCAACGCTTGAAGTTGTCCCTCTTGGGGCTGGATTTGTTTCTGTTTAAGACGATTGTTGACCTCACTCAAGGCATAGCTATATACCATGACAGCCTGGGCAAGGTTGAGAGAAGGATAGTCGTTAATCAGTGGCACATAGGAGAATACATCGCATAATTCTAGCTCACTGTTAGACAAGCCGCTGGACTCGCGACCGAAGAGCAGGGCTATCTTCTTTACCGAATCTGATTGTTCTATTAAGGTGCCTTTTAGCTCGTCAGGTGTTAAGTACTGCCTGGGAGTCCCTCTCTCTCTCGCTGTAGTTGCTATAAGCTGATCATATTGTGCTCGTATATCTGCAACTGAGTCGACGACTAAAGTACGTTCCAAAATATCTGTGGCGCCATGGGCGACCCAATGGGCTTCTTTTTCGAGATGTAGACTCGAATTAACTAAAATAAGCTGTTCAAAGCCCATGGTTTTAATTGCCCTGGCGGCAGCACCGACATTGGCGGCTCGTGTGGGTTCTACGAGTACGAAAACAAGAGACATATAAAAGGCAGACTGAAAAATATAAATGGTTGCATATTTTTACCCGAACCTAGACCAAAGTAAATGGCTCTCCAATATTTTTAGAAGCCAATGTCTTATTTGTTCATCTTGTCACCCCAAAAAGGTGGGTATTGCTTAACACACTACCGGCTAACTAGTGCTGTAGCTTTATCCTGCGCCTGATGATCACCTCATAATAAACTGAAGAAGTATGCCTATACCAGAGTCATAATTGTCCCAGACAACTCGGTGTTCATTGTCGACTTTAATCATTAAAAACAAAAATAACCTCAAGATTATCATAGGGAAAACTAGTGATAGTTTGTTGCTAAATCACATTACCCAGCAATACATGTTGCATATTTGCAATATGGTGATAGTTTTGCCTAATCAAGGGATCATTTGCGTAACAAAAGGAAGTGGGGGCGAAACTGATACTAATAGAGCGTAGTCTTAAAATTCTTGGCCTTATTTGCCTATCTTTATTTATCATGGCCAAGCTTCATGCCGCCTATGGTGAACAAGTTGCCATAGATGATGTCAAAAATATCATCGCCTCGAATCAAGCCATATTTAAGCCATTACCAGTCAAGGTCTCAGCAAAAAAAAACATAGTCAAACCAAGTGTCGAAGATGTCGCTGCTAACTCGACTCATCTGCACAGGACTCAAGTTAAGCTCCCAACTCAGCCACTTCATCAGGGCTCACAGACAATCTCCAAGACAGGCGCCTCAAGTAAGCAGGAAGCCAGTAAGCAAGAGTCCAGCTTGTTACGACCCATGATGTCTGATTGGTCACAGACACGTATAGAGAGCTTTACCACCGCCAAACCAACCAGTCCCTTGCTAGGCCTGTTAGCCATTCCTTCCATCAAACTTGAAGTTGCCATTTTCGATGGCACAGCCGAGGTTAATCTTAATAAGGGTGTTGGCCGAGTTATCCCATCCAGGGGAATGAATGGCGAGGGTAACTTGAGTTTAGCTGGCCACAGGGATGGCTTCTTTCGAAAGATTGGCCAATTGACCTTAGGGCAGGAACTCAGCATCACAGATTTAAATGGACAAATTCATAGGTTCAGGGTGGTCGACACCTGGATAGTCGACCCCAAAGATACTTATGTAATGAAACGCACAAGCAGACCTTCGGTCACCTTGATCACCTGCTACCCCTTTTACTTTGTCGGTAGTGCCCCTCAGCGCTACATAGTCAGAGCCGAGCAGTTTTAAAGTCACGATATCTATGTAAGTTAACTAAAAAGGAAGATGAAAATGGATAAATCAATGCGCTTACTATTAATCGCTGGAGTACTTGCATCACCGGCTGCCTTGGCTAAAGATTGTAGTGAAGTAGACTGGAATCAGGATGTACTGGATAAATATCCAAGTGTAGCCAATGCTTGTCAGGAAGTCCTTGAACAAGATGGTAAGACCTACGTTAAACTGGCAGCTGAGTTCGTACGTTTTCGTCAGCCTAATCACGCCACGGTAGATGTTCGCGAAGCCGATGGTAGCACTGAGCGTTTATCATTTAAGGTCAATAGTAATGCGACTGTCAACGCCGGTGGCAAAGATGTTAGCTGGGAGATGATACCTAAGGGCTATGATCTTGCATTCTATGTCCCTAGCGACCGCTTTGAAATTCATCAGGTCCTCCCGGCGACTGAAGAGATACTGATCATAGAGGTGGAAGAACCTGCCGAGCTGCCTAAGACAGCTTCACTCTGGCCCGCCTTTGGTTTAGCCGGTGGTGTGTTCCTGATGCTTGGCCAGTTTATGGCATGGAGAAGAAGAGGGCAGTAAGCTCACTCTTTAAGTCATAAAAAAAGGAAGCCATTGGCTTCCTTTTTTATGCTCTGCCGAATAGCACTCTGTGTATATACAGGCATTATTCGGGCTAGATGTAGACATAAAAAAGCCAACCCTTGAGGTTGGCTTTTTCTAAAACAAGTTTAGATTACTTGGCAGTCATCAAAGCAACAGCGTTATCTAGCATACGGTTACTGAAACCCCACTCGTTATCATACCAAGCCATAACTTTAACTAGGCGACCATTGACGCGAGTTTGGGTCGCATCAAAGTTACATGAGAAGGGATTATGGTTGAAATCGATAGAAACCAAAGGCTCCTTATTGACGGCCAATACTTCATTCATTGGAGATACTGATGCGGCACTGTCGATAATCGCATTGATCTCTTCTACCGTAGTATCACGAGTCGAGATAAATGTTAAATCGACCAAAGACACGTTAACAGTAGGAACACGTACAGCTAATCCATCAAACTTACCGGCAAGCTCTGGAAGCACAAGTCCAACAGCAGCAGCAGCACCTGTCTTAGTTGGGATCATTGACATGGCAGCTGCACGAGCACGACGTAGATCTGTATGGTAAACATCAGACAAACGTTGGTCGTTGGTGTAAGCGTGAATCGTTGTCATCAGGCCTGACTCGATACCAATCTCATCGTTTAACGGCTTAACCATAGGAGCTAAACAGTTTGTAGTACAAGAAGCGTTCGACACAACAGTCATATCAGAGGTAATGACATTGTTGTTAACACCGTAAACAACGGTAGCGTCAACGTTTTTACCCGGTGCAGAGATAAGAACTTTCTTAGCTCCTGCATCTAGGTGTGGTTGTACTGCTTCTTTAGAAGTGAAGATACCGGTACATTCAAAAACCACATCAATATTTAATTCAGCCCAAGGCAGTTTAGACGGATCTCTTTCTGAGAAAGTCAGGATCTTATCTTGGTTAACATAGATGGCTTCTTCATCATGATCGACTTTAGCGTTAAAACGACCATGAACAGAATCATATTTTGTCAGGTGTGCGTTGATAGATGAATCGCCTAGATCATTGAGTGCGACGATTTGGATTGGGTAATCCTTTTCGCTTTCATAAAGTGCACGTAAAATATTTCGTCCGATACGGCCATAACCGTTAATTGCTACGCGGATAGTCATTCGATATCCCTCTGGTAATATGTAAAATAATCTTCTGGTTGTAAAATTACCAAACTGACAGCCACCGTCAAGTAATATCCCTTACAAAAGCCATTTATACATAACAATTTCGCTTTTATTTTTACATAGGTCATGTTTTTTACAAAAACTAGCCCCTTTTTTGTAAATATCTTCCGACATGGCATACATTTTTAATGGGAAGAGTTCTTAACAAAACGTTTATGGCCTGGCAGTCCTTATCTATTGACTCACAGTGGTTCTTTGCAGCATTTTCTTGATATCGCTGGAAGAAAATGCACCACTTTCTATTACGTCCACGAGCACTTCGGCCTGTGAGTCGAGATATGTCTGTAAAGGTTTGTCGCCATAGATTAATCCGAGCATCTTCTCTTCCGACACATTCTGTTCAGTCATCAAGACATTGGCTCTGGCCAATAAATACGTTAACTCCAGATCCTTAAGCTTTTGGTAATTATTTGATAAGCCTAATAGCCAATCTGGATTGAAATTATCCTTGTTACTGAGATCCAGCACTTGGAGATAAATCAGATTAGATTGTAAAGCATCAAACTTTTGATAATAGGAAGCCACTCGGGACAGTAATAATATGTCATCTATTTGATGATTTTTATAAGCCGCTAACACTATTTTCTGTGCTTCTATGTCATTGAAGCGTGTCCAGTGATAGAAGGCTAGGTAAAGATCTTGGCTATTCTTAGTGGTGTCTTGAAGCTGAGACAAGGTTTGGGCACTCAAACCAAAGGCGCGAACTCGATCGTTGCTTCTCTCAGGATGGAGAATATGTTTTACACCGGCGGCCAGTTCTATGCACTTATTGTACTTTTCTAAGTTGAGCAGTTGCTCATATAACTGTTTGCCAGAAGGCGATTGGGTAAACTTTAGCTCATATCTTTTACGAATTAAGTCGCCTTTTTCATATCTACACCAACTATCGGCATGAAGATCGCTACAAAGTTCAGGATTATTTTTACAAATGGATCCTGTATCTAGTTGTTTTTCACAGCCTGATAGCCCTGAAAATGCAACAAAGCTAATAAATGATGTAATTATTACAAAATTTCGTGTCAAAATAGGCTCCGAGCCATTTTTTTGCTAATAAAATTACAGCGTTACAAAAAATATCTTGCTAGCCTGAAAGGCTACTTTTCATTACAATAGCGCCGACCACAAGGGGATTAGCCCCTATTATTAATTAGAGTATTGGTCTTTTCTTTTTGTTACTCAATCATTTCTGAAAAAAAAACAGAAAAGAGAGATAAAGGATTTGTGAATGAGCGCTGATAAACACCTACAAAGCTGGCAAGAACGTTTCGAAATGGCAGAGGCTATGCAGCCCTTGCTTGGTAAGTTATATCGTAATCAAGGTGTCGAAGTCGTTTTATACGGTAAGCCGCTTCTCAATGCCTCTACCATTGAGATCATCAAATCTCACCGTCTGGTGCGTCGTTTTGTTGGCCATAAACTCAGATTGCGTGAAAGCTTTCCTTTCGTAGAAGCATTAAGCAAACTCGCCGTTAAACAGTGTAAAGTTGATATAGGCAAGCTGGCTATCAACTATTGGCGTGAACATAAAGATGGCAGTGATATCGAAGCTTATATGAGCCGTGAGCTTGCATCTGCTATCGATCATGAAGATACCCAAGAAGCCAGAGATGTTGTGCTTTATGGTTTTGGCCGCATCGGTCGCTTACTCGCTCGCTTATTAATAGAAAAAACGGGTGTGAGTAATAAGCTACGTCTTCGCGCTATCGTACTACGCGGTGGTCGCAAGGGTGATTTAGAAAAACGTGCGAGCCTGCTTAGACGTGATTCAGTTCATGGACCGTTCAATGGTTCTGTAGAAGTCGATGAAGAGAACAATGCCCTTATAGCTAACGGCACGTATATTCAGGTGATATATGCTAACTCACCAGATGAAGTGGATTACACTAAGTACGGCATCAAGGATGCGCTAGTAGTAGACAACACAGGTATCTGGAAAGATGAAGATGGACTTGGCCTTCATCTAAAGTCTAAAGGTGTATCTAAAGTCTTGCTTACTGCCCCAGCTAAAGGTCAGATTAAAAACATCGTTTTCGGTGTGAATGAATCTGACATCCTCAGTGAAGACAAGATAGTGTCAGCGGCTAGCTGTACTACTAATGCAATCACACCAATATTGAAAGCGATGAATGATAAGTATGGCATCACCAACGGTCATGTAGAAACTATTCACTCATATACCAATGACCAGAATTTGATTGATAACTATCATAGTGCTGATCGTCGTGGTCGTAGTGCACCATTAAACATGGTTATCACTGAAACAGGTGCGGCTAAAGCAGTTGCTAAAGCTTTACCAGCACTTGCAGGTAAGCTAACCGGTAATGCTATCCGTGTTCCTACACCGAACGTATCTATGGCCATCATATCTTTGAATCTTGAAGGTGAGACAGATAAAGAGCAGGTTAATGAATACCTACGTGACATGTCATTGCATTCAGACCTTCAGAATCAAATTGATTTTACTGACTCAACAGAGATAGTCTCGTCTGATCTGGTTGGTTCTCGTTACGCCGGCGTTATCGATTCACACGCGACGATTGCTGAGGGTAACCGTGCCATTCTTTATGTTTGGTACGATAATGAATTTGGTTACAGCTGCCAGGTTGTAGGCGTTATGCAGAAGATGCTTGATCTTAACTATCAATCATTACCAAACAGCTAATAAATGACCAGCTGGTCGCTTAACCCCTAATTAAAAAAGCCTAGTTAATTCTAGGCTTTTTAGTTTTTACCGCCGTATTGAACATTGATTAATCAGAAGTTTGTGTATTTTTAACCATAACGACCACTTTAACAACAGTCAGAAGAAAAAGCGCAATAAACGCTATTTTCATGATTGACTCTCGGCAGTAAAACGGTAGAATGCCATTCCGCAGTCAGGGGAAAGCTTCTTAAGAAAGAACTTGCTGCAAGTATGATTGATAAATTGATGTAAGCGACATTAGCTCAGTTGGTAGAGCGATACCTTGCCAAGGTATAGGTCATCGGTTCGAACCCGATATGTCGCTCCAATCATACTGATTATCTAAGAAGAGCCAGTTGATTGATTATTCAAATCAACAGTGTATCTTACAGATAATAAAATTTGGCGCGATGGCAGAATGGCTATGCTACGGATTGCAAATCCGTCTATCTCGGTTCAACTCCGGGTCGCGCCTCCACATTTAGATTGTGATGAGTGTTTTCTTTGAGAGACACAGTATTAACTACCGATAATACGTATCATCAGAATCAACGAGTTTGCCCGAGTGGTGGAATCGGTAGACACAAGGGATTTAAAATCCCTCGCTTAATAGGCGTGCCGGTTCAAGTCCGGCCTCGGGTACCATCATTTAAGCCCTGACATAAGTCGGGGCTTTTTTGTATCTGAAATCCAGAAAAGATTTAAAATCCATCGCTACTCTTCGCTTGATAAGAGCGGGCATGTGCCGGTTCAGCTTTCTTTATCTAAGAGCTTGGCCTTGGTTACCATGCCTAAGATGACAACACAGCACAGAAACTGGTTAAAACACTCCTTACTCTTTTGCCTTTATAAGAGTAGGGCTGGTGCAGATTTAAGCACTTGCTTCCTTTCCTTTCCTTTCCTTTATTATGAGAGGAGAGGAGAGGAGAGCAGGGGCGATGAAGAAAAATTTAGACTCTAAGCTTCTGCATGACTTATTAGGCAGGCAGCTTTGTAACTAAGGTTTCTAGGTAATTAAAACCTGATTTTAAATTTTACTTATCACTCCAGGTTCAATGAATTGAACTGACTGCTTTTTTATCCCATAAATTTTAATCAGGCGTAAATTGATGCTTTTTTATCAAGGTGAGAATCCTTAACAAAACTACCTTATAAATCAATATTATTCATAATTTTGCCGATTTATTGCTTGTTCCTGTAAATTATAACTATTTTTTATTATCATACAAAAACTCGCTTTCGGTGCCTGACTCACAATGGTATAAAGAGAGTTTAGAACAGCTAACCTCATCTTTTTAGGAAGACGTCATGATATTTACCCAGATTGAACTTGCTCCTGCCGATCCCATTTTAGGCCTCACCGATGCTTTTAAAGCTGATACAAGAACAGAAAAAGTAAATCTCGGTGTGGGAATTTATAAGGACGAGTCAGGTTCGACTCCAATACTCAAATCGGTCAAGCTTGCCGAAGAGAGATTACTTGCCACACAGAAGAGCAAAAGTTATCTGGGCATTGAAGGCGTTGAGGCATATAACCTTGTAGTACAAGAGCTGCTTTTTGGTGCCGACCACGACATTATTAAAAATAAGCGAGCTTTAACGGCTCAAGCCCCAGGTGGAACCGGCTCTCTAAGAGTGGCCGCTGAGTTTTTAGTCCGTAACACGGACTCAAAAACAATCTGGGTAAGTAATCCGACCTGGGCGAACCATCAGAATATCTTTAAATCTGCATCACTCAATATTAAGCAATATCGCTATTACAAGGCTGAGACTCATGGTAAAGATTTTGATGCCATGGTTACTGATCTCAAAACAGCGAAAGCGGGTGATCTGGTGTTATTGCATGGTTGCTGTCATAACCCAACCGGTATAGACCTTACCCAGGCCGAGTGGCATATAATGGCCGAACTCTGCGTCGAGCTAGGATTAGTGCCCTTATTTGATTTTGCCTACCAAGGTTTCGGTGCTGGCGTAGAAGAAGACGCACAAGGCTTAAGAATTGTCGCTAATAAGGTGCCTGAACTTATCATAGCCAACTCTTTCTCTAAGAACTTTGGCCTGTATAACGAAAGAATTGGTGCCGTTACCTTAGTCGCCGCAAACCAAGCCGATGTCACTAAGGCTTTCAGCCAGGTAAAAAGTACAATTCGTGGCAACTACTCTAATCCGCCGGCTCATGGCGCACTGATCGTCAGTACCATTCTCGGGGATAGTGAGTTAAAAACACTTTGGCAGAGTGAATTAAAAGAGATGCGTGAGCGTATTGGAAAAATGCGTAGCTTATTTGTCGAGACACTAAAGTCTGAAGGTGTTAAACAAGACTTTAGCTTTATCTCTACGCAAAATGGTATGTTCAGTTTTTCAGGCTTAACCAAAGAGCAGGTCGCTAAACTTAAAGATGAGCACGCGGTATACATAGTGGGCTCCGGCCGAATCAGTGTCGCGGGCATGACAATTGAAAATATGCCAGTGATCTGTAAAGCCATTGCAGCCGTACTCTAGTTACTGCATCATCATTGTAAAATGAAAAAGGACAGCTAATGCTGTCCTTTTCGTCTCTTAGCCCGAGTCTAAACGGCGACTAAAATATCATTCTGCTTTATGTCTAACTCAAGCATACTCGCCAAGGCATCGGCAAGCGCCGTTTTGTCATGTAAGCCCACATGGTGTTTACTCACTAATGGTCGATAAGAGATGATGCCATCTTGATAACTGTCTTCAGAGTGACATAACACCTGATCTATCACCTTAAGGCCTAAGATTTGGTGGCACCAGTCAATCCTCTGCTGTAGAGAAAAGTTCGCCGATGATGAGGGTTCACGAGTCAAGTTATCGACTAAGATGACTTTAGCTTTCGATTCGTTAAGTGCTGATGCAAATTTTGCTAATAATAACGGCGGCATAATACTGGTAAGGAAACTGCCTGGTCCCAATATCACTAAATCAGCCTTTCTTACGGCTTCACACGCTTCACAGGTGGCTGCCACCATAGGCTCTAGCGACAAGGCCATGGGATGAGTGTCCATGCCATCGACACTGGTTTCGCCAAAGACTCGATTACCACAGGCTTCAATTGCCACCAAATGGGTAGGTTCTTCAGACATAGGGATCACCTTAGTCTCAATATTAAGCAGTTCCCTGATGAGATTTACCGCTTCTAATGGCCTCACACAGAGCTGATCTAAGGCCAGCAAGATAAGATTACCTAGGTTATGGCCGCTTAATTCATTTTCCCCAGAAAATCTGTACTCGAATAACAGAGAGCCGATAGAAGGGCGACTTGAGAGTTGTGATAAACAGTTTCTGAGGTCTCCCCAGGCGATACAATCTTGCTGTTCACGTAACCGACCCGTTGAGCCTCCGTTGTCCGTGGTAGCGACAACGCCGGTGAGCTTAGCACCTAGAAATGAGAGAGATGACAACACACGTCCCAGTCCATGGCCTCCACCAACTGCGACTATGTTTTCAAATTGATTTAATTTGTTATTTTGCATCCGGGTGTTTCCTTCCTGAATACCCAACCAATATGCGATGGCTTCGATTATAACTTACAACATGGAATTTGTATGGGGTTTTGTCAATTAAGTTATATGACATATAATCACTGTCAGTTTTGAACACAAGAGAAAAAAATGAAATCAGGTAGAGTCGCTAAATTAACCGTGTCCTTGAGTCTAGTGATTGTCACCATCATTCTTTTACGACTCATCTTCATTAAAACAGTCGATAATGATCAGGGGACTCTGGGTAAATTAATTGAGAATCAACAGACCATAAATCGGATCCCTGACTTTAAGTCTATTGCTGATCTGCCTCAAATGAAGCGAGCATTCTTTGATTATCTCCGCCCGTCAATTCGTCATCAAAACGCCATTATCACCCAGGAGCGTCAATATCTTTCACTCAGCTATCAGCACCTGCAAGATGGGCTAACGCTCACCCAAGGCGAACACTTCAAAATTGAAGAGATTGCCAATAAATATCAGTACTCACCTAGAAGTATCAATGCCAAGACCCTAAGTGAACTCTTGAATAGAGTCGACATCATCCCTGAGTCGCTGGTACTTATCCAAGCCGCCAACGAATCGGGTTGGGGCAGCGTTCGTTTTGCACGAGAGGGGCTCAACTTTTTTGGCCAATGGTGTTTCAAGCAAGGATGTGGACTTGTGCCTCTGTCCCGCAGCCCGGGTAAATTCCATGAAGTCGCAGTGTTCAATTCAGTAGAGGATTCGGTGGCATCTTATATGAGAAACCTCAATTCCAATGCCGCCTATTCATTATTAAGATCTATTCGTGCAGATTTACGTGCACAAGACAAACTTCCCGTTGCAGATCAGTTAGTATACGGCCTAGTTAATTATTCCGAACGACAGGAGGCATATATAGATGACCTCTTGGAGATGTTACGTCAAAACAAGCAGTATTTGCTGGAGAATCATGAATAAAGGCCTTCTATTTAGCTGTTTACTCGTTGCAGTTACTTCGGTACAAGCAGCACCAATATCCATACCATACCAAGGTTTTTTTCAAAGACTTAAACAAGTTAATAAGGGGAACTATCCATTAGTGGAGATCGCTTTTTCTGTACCTAACAAGTCTAAATGTTTAATAAAAAGTGGCACCATCACCACGGAGACAGAATCTTTCCCGCTGACGATCACACAGGATCAGAGAATATTCTTACCCTATGATGCCAGGCTCAAGTCAGATAGGGCATTAGTGAATTTGGACATTAAAGGCTCAGCCGATAATTGCAATATCTCTATGCAAGTCAGGGCTAAGAACACCAAACAGAGTTATAGCCAGAAAGAGTTACTGGAACTACAGGCTGAGATGAACACTATGCTGAGCGACATGCAGGGATTCCCTATGCGTTATTTCAGCCAAGATATCGAAGGCATTAACTTCGAGTTTGAATCTGGCAGCCAAACATCGGTTAAAATCGATGGCCAAAGACAAGTTTTCACTGACAAATTAAGACTTTCTCAAGAGCAGCTAAATAAGCTCTCTGTGGTAGAGTTTGACACTAAGCCCTTAGTCATCAGTCCATGGACTCATGGTTAATACTGATCAGTAAAGCAATCAGCTAAACTCAGCTTGACTGAAAACAAAAATCCCGGCACTGGCCGGGATTTTTCTGTTCCAGGGCTCAATCATAAATGATCGTCCCAAGATAACATTAAGGCGTATAGGTACTCACAACGTCAATCATCTGCTCTTTCGTCGCTCGACTCGCCGCATCCAGATCGATATGACCATTATTAGCCACATCGAGGAAATCGAAAGCCGGTAAATCTGACTCGGCGACTTCTCCCTTCAAGGGAGCGTCTGCATCTCTCTTAAGTGCAAGGAAATCGAACTTCTCCCGGTCAACGCCCTGTGAAGGTGACGTATTCTGCATGGCGGTGAAGATAGATTCGATTCGTCCAGGATGCTCTGTGTCCCATTGCTCGAGCATGGCCTTTACCGATGCACGTTTGAGGTTTTCCTGAGAGCCACAAAGATTACATGGAATAATAGGGAACGACTTAAGTTCAGCATATTCGGCTATGTCTTTCTCGCGCGAATAAGCCAATGGACGTATCACCATGTTGGCACCATCATCAGACAGGAGCTTAGGCGGCATGGCTTTCTGCTTACCGGCATAAAACATGTTTAGGAACATGGTTTCTATGATGTCATCTCTATGATGCCCTAAGGCAATCTTAGTCGCGCCAATTTGTTGAGCGAATCCATAGAGGGTACCGCGACGGAGTCGTGAACATAAAGAGCACGTCTTTTGCCCCTCAGGGATCTTGGACCTGACGATAGAATAGGTGTCTTTCTCAAGGATATGATAGGCGACGTTAAGAGAGTCGAGATAATTGGGTAGCACCTCTTCAGGAAAACCTGGCTGCTTCTGATCTAAGTTAACCGCCACGATTTCGAACTTGATGGGTGCTCTTTGCTGAAGGTTGAGTAAGATATCCAACATAGCGTAGCTGTCTTTGCCCCCAGAGAGACAACACATCACACGATCACCTTCTTCTATCATCTGGTAGTCGGCAATCGCCTTACCCACTTCACTACGTAATTTTCTTTGTAGCTTACTCATGCGGGTGAGCTGTGTTTTTGAGAGTATGTCGGACATAAAAAACGCGCCTAATTACACTTGAATTCTGGGCGCGTATTATATAGCAAAATGATGAAGTTTAGAACCGGCCTAATTTTTTACCTTAGGCCAATACTGCGCTAATTAATCTTCGGCTAAGGGTGAGCGGTAACCATCGGGTTTAATGGCTAACAGATCACAGTTAATACTGTCGATAACATGTTCGGCTGTATTGCCAATCAGAGCCGCCGAGAAACCGGTGCGGCCTACAGTGCCTAAAATGACTAATTCGGCATCTATCTGTCGGGCAATATCAGGAATCACATCTTCGGGTAAGCCTTCTTTCACATGACAAAAATCGCTGGAGATATCGAAACTGTTGGCCAGATAGCAAACCCTCTGTTCGTGCTGCATCCGAATCGTTTCACCATAGGTATGGGCATCGAAATCTGGTAGTTCTATAGCTAGATTGACTGGTGTTCCCGGATAACCGTTAACCAGATGGACTTGGGCATCGAATTGGTTTGCGAGTGCTTTTGCATGTTCGATGATCTTGCCGTTGAGCGTCTGATGATCATCATCTTCTGAACCCACATTGATGGCGCAGAGTATTTTGCCAGCGACGGGCCAAGCATGATCTTTAACTAATAGCACAGGTACAGGTGCTTTGCGCATCAAGTGCCAGTCGGTAGGTGTGAAAATGACAGATTTCAGCTTGTCGTGAAGATGTGTTCCTTTGACTATGATGTCGAAACTGCCCGATATAGCAAATTGGATGATGCTCTCGAAGGGGCGATTATGCCAAATAACTTCACTTTCGATTTGAATATTATCTTTAGTGTAGCCAATCAAAAGCTCTTCTAACCAAGCCTGACGTTGAGATATTACTCCCTGGCGCATTGCTTCTCGCTCATGGCCCGAAAGGATCGAGGTCATCTCATAGGAAAAATCAAAGATAGAGAGAAAGACGGTAATACTGGCACTATTTGCAGAAGCGAGATCGATTGCTCTGGCAAGAGCCGGCTGTACGTCACTGCTAGGATCGATAACAACTAAGAGCTTCTTTAAATTTTTCATAGTCATTCCTTAATTCAGACAATGAATTAATAATGAGCTAAAGAGCACAAAATGCAATGATATTAATCACATTTAGCCTAAATTTTTGCCCTTAAGGTTAAACAATGAAATGTGGCGAAGGAATGGGTAACCAGAAAAATGAACTGGGTTACCCGATATAGATTATCTTGCGATAGCGTGATTGCCGGCAAGTTCAGACAAAGAGTCGAAATTGATGATGGTTATGTATTTACCTTTGACTTCTATCAGGTCAGCTTTTTGAAAACGACCCAATAATCGACTGATGGTCTCGACAGTCAGCCCCAAATAGTTACCTATATCACCACGAGTCATGGTTAATCTAAATTCTTTGGATGAGAAACCACGATTACCGAAACGATTGGCTAAATTACTGATAAATGCCGCCAGACGCTCTTCTGCATTTTTCTTACTCAGCAAGAGAATCATCTCCTGATCACTCTGGATCTCATGGCTCATCAAGCGCATCACTTGCTGTCTAAGCTTAGGCATGCTGCCTGTGAGTTCATCCAGGGTGGCATAAGGGATCTCACACACCATAGATGTTTCTAATGCTTGAGCGAAGCTTTGATGCATTTGGGAGTGAATGCCATCGAAACCTATGATATCACCGGCAAGATGAAAACCCGTGATCTGTTCGTCGCCTTGCTCTGTGATAGTAAAGCTTTTAACCGTACCTGAACGAATGGCGAAAAGAGACTTTAATGGATCACCAGACTTAAAGATTTGCTCACCTTTTTGAATCGGCTTTTTTCTTTCGATAATATCATCGAGCTGGTCGAGTTCATTACTATTAAGAGTAAATGGAATACACAAGTCCGCCATACTGCAGTCATGACAATGAATGGCACATCCAGGCACAGACGAACGACGACACTTACTATTATCTGTCATAGTGTTTCTCAAATTTCACAATGAGCTCCATGGTAAACTAATTTAATAAACTCAGCTAGCGAAGCTGAGCAATTGCAACATATAAGGTTTGTAATCCAAACATCACTAAGATCAAGCCACTGATCATTCTGACGGCTCTATTCTGGATCCAGCGGCCAAACAGGTTAGCCGCCATTCCGACACTCAGAAGAGCGGGCAGGGTACCGAGTCCAAACGCCGCCATGATCATAGCGCCTTGCTCGGCAGAATTAGCCGCTACAGCCCAAGTTAAGGTGCTGTACACCAGGCCGCAGGGGAGCCAGCCCCACAACATGCCACCGACAAATGCTTGGGGCAGAGTTTGAATGGGCAAAACACGCTTAGCCAAGGGAGACAGGAAACGCCAGAGTAACTTGCCTACACGTTCTATCTGCACCACACCAGACCATATTTTCGCAATATAGAGTCCTGTGGCGACCATCATCAGGCCAGCGATCACTCTTATGGTGACAAGATACAGGTCTATATCGAACAAAAGGCCTAATGCACTGGCAGAACCACCAACCAAGGCACCCGCTAAGGAGTAACTCAATATGCGGCCCAAATTGTAACTGAGCATAAAACGCAGCTGAGAAACAAACTGGTTTTGGTGTCTCGACTTAGGCAGTTGAGATGAAAAAGCGCCAATCAAACCGCCACACATGCCGATACAATGACCCGCCCCCATCAAGCCAACGAGGAAGGCTGCGGTCACACTGTAATCGATCAAGATGGAGTCGAGTCGTTAGACTCAGTGTTCTTAGACTCAGTGTTCTTAGTTTCAGTACTCACAGGCTTGTCATCATCGAAGAGTATCGACACGCTCTGTCTATCGAGATCGTCAAATTGTTCAGATTTAACCGCCCAGAAAAAGATGCAGATGGCGATCAAGACAAACAACATAGCAATAGGGATTAATACGTAGATAATACTCATAAACGAACCTTCAATAATCTAAGACTGTTGCCTACAACGATAAGAGAACTTGCGGACATACCAAGGGCGGCAACATAAGGTAATACATGCCCTGTAACGGCGAGGGGAATTATAAACAGGTTATAACCCAGCGCCCAGAATAAATTCTGTTTGATGATCTTCTCAGTTAACTTAGCCACATTGACCGCATCCGTATAACGAGAGAGTTTATCTCCCAATAAGATAAGATCGGCCGAGCTTTTGGTTACCGCAGCGCCACTGCCCATAGCAATGGAGAGATTAGCCCCGGCCAGCACGGGAGCATCATTGATGCCATCGCCGAACATGGCTACATGTGACTGAGTTTGATACTGACGAACCAATTGCAACTTACCTTGGGGGCTAAGGCCTTTATTCACGTCCTTTATGCCAACCTTACTCGCGACCTCTTCCACATGATCAGAAGTGTCACCGCTGGCGATTGACACACGACAACCACTCTCTTTGAGTATCTTAACTGTCGCGGCGGCATCACAGCGAATGGCATCGACTAAGATAAATTTAGCTAATATTTGGGATTCATCGGCTAGATAGATGCTTTGAGCTTTACTATTTCTGATGTCACTTGCACCGACGAATGCTGCGCTGCCGATTCGATACTGATGCCCATTAACCTCACCGCTGAGCCCTTGTCCAATATGATTCAGGCTCTGGTTAACACTGAAATTCGGGTCTCTATAAGACTCGAATGCTTTGGCTATTGGATGCAAAGAGCTGGCTTCGAGACATGCTGCGATAGCGAGTACCTGAGTTTCATCTGTGGCTTTAATCAACTCAGTGGATTCGATGTTAAGGTCGCCACAGGTGAGGGTACCTGTTTTATCGAATACCACATGACGGACCTGAGTCAGCTTCTCAAATACCCCTGGGGTTCGCGCGATCACGCCGATGCGGGTAAAGATGCCGGTGGCACAGGTGACTGCAGTGGGAGTCGCCAGAGCCAAGGCACAAGGGCAGGTAGCAACCAGTACAGACAAGGTCACCCAGAATGCATCTTCAGGCCAGTAGATTTTCCACACCAGATAAGTAAGGGCGGCAACCACTAAGATGGTCCAGGTAAAATAGTTTGAGATGCTGTCCACATAAAGCGCAACTCTTGGCTTATTATTGGAGGCTGACTCTTGCAGACGGATAATTTCTGCCACTAATTGGTCCTGGCCAACAGCCGTCACTTCGACTCTGATAGGTTGCTCTATATTGATTGTGCCAGCATAGACTTCGCAGCTTAGTGATTTACTCACTGGCATTTGTTCACCTGTGAGCATGGCCTCATTGAGACTAGAGCGGCCATCGATAATGACACCATCGGCAGCCACAGTCTCACCAGGTTTGACCAAGATAATATCGCCAACCTTGAGTCCTTTGGCCGGGATATCCTTACTACCAATCTGGGTGATCAAGTGTGCGGTCAAGGGCACTAGCTTATGTAAGTTACTCGAACTTACCGAGGCTTTTTGTCGTGCATTTTGTTCAAAATAGCGCCCAAGAAGCAAGAAGAAGGTAAACATACTCACTGACTCGAAATATACCTCACCATTACCATTAATGGTCGCGATACAGCTGGCGATATAAGCCCCTAATATGGCGATGGACACGGAGACATCCATGTTCAACCTGCCACTAAATATGGACCGGATGGCGCTGAAATAGAAGGGCAAGGCCGAGTAAAAAACAACAGGAGCGGCAAAGATTAGGCTGACCCAACGGAAATAATCACGAAACTCGAGCTCAAGATCGGTGAAATAGCCAGCATAGAGGGCGAGGGCGAACATCATCACCTGCATGGTGGCAAAACCAGCCAGACCGAGTTTTAACAAGAATTGTCGACTATTTTTCTTACTCAGTAGTTCTTGCTCATCTACTTGATACGGCGCCGCTTGATAGCCGATAGCGCTGATTTTATTTAAAATATCACTGAGTTTTATCTGCTCAGGCAACCAGGTGATTAGGGCGCGTTCCGTGGTGCTATTTACCTGGATCTTGATGATGCCATTAACATGCTTAAGCTTGTGCTCGATAAGCCAGGCGCAGGCGGCGCAGGTGATACCATCTATCGACAATGACACAGTCGATGTATCACTGACCTTATGGACAAAATCTTCCTGAACTTCAACAAGATCGAATGCACAGAAGGCATTGAGTTCTTCGGGAACTATGGCATTTTGCTTATTACCGGGCTCGGTTCGAAATTGATAATACTTGCTGAGTCCCGCATCTATGATCGCCTTAGAGACGGCCTGACATCCGGGACAACACATAGCTTGTTGTTGATCATTAATGCAGGTGGTGAATTGGGTATCCGTTAATACCGGCTCTCCACAATGGAAACAATCGAGGGGCTTCATAATCCGTGTCATTAACCTGCTTCAATATAAAATCATCGAGTCTTGTACAATCTGCTACAAAACCTACTTGAATATTAGGTTAAAAATGTCTGCTTATTCGTTCAATTGAACCGACACTTGCCGGTTCAATTGCTAAAGTCCGACGTTAATAATCTAGTTTAACCAGTACTGACCGTCATCAGTTATTTCGAGACGCTTCTGAATACGCCACTTATGGTCATAACCGTCGAGTCTAACTTCCCAACTGCCAGTGATCGGCTTGTCCAGTGCAATCCGATAAACCTGATTACCATCAGCCGTCACGACTTGAGTAAAGTCACGAGCTTCGATTGTTGGGTGAAAAAACTCAATATTCATCGCGGCCAAGTACGGCTCACCACCATGCTGGGTGATGGCTAAGGTGTTTTTATCCACTATCATCTCGAACTGCAGACCAAGTTGCTTAGCATACTTGATTTTTTTCAGATCTCTATTGATGCGTTTACCATCTTTATAATAATCTTCCGACACCAAGGGATCTTGGTTTACGACCGCAAGATAGAGCAAATTAACGCTCGCCGCGACGGCACAGAGAGGTAAAATAATTAAAAACCAAGGCCAGAACTGCTTATACCAGGCTTGTTGTTCGTTCATCTGTGATCCTTATTGAAATAATTAACAACATTTTACCGTGAAAAGTGTAATAGAGCACTCTAAAAAAAAGGCCCCGATGAAATCGAGGCCTAGATTTACTTAGATATAACTACTTGTTTGATAAGCTATAAACATAAGCAGTGATAACGTGAACTTTTTCTTCACCCAAGACGTCTTTCCAAGCTGGCATCATACCGCTACGACCATTCTTAATCGTCTCGGCAATCACACCACGGCTGCCGCCGTAGAGCCACATGTTGTTGGTGAGGTTAGGTGCACCCATCATCTTGTTACCAGTACCGTCCATACCATGACAGGCGAAACAGCCCTTCATAAATGAACCTTGACCCTGAGCCGCAAGCGCCTCATCGTGATCACGACCCGATAGCTTAACTATGTATTCAGCTAGACCTTTAATCTCACTGTCTTCTATAGGTAAACCACCTTTGGGTGGCATCATGCCGCGGCGACCGTTCATGATGGTGGTCTTAATGGTAGCTAATTCACCACCATACAACCAATCAGTATCAGTCAGGTTAGGGAAGCCTTTACCGCCACGAGCATCACTACCGTGACACTGTGAACAGTTCTGCAAGAACAAACGTCCACCGACTTTCAGTGCTTCTTCGTTGTGAACCAGCTCATCCAGAGGCGTATCTGCGTATGCCTTGAAGATAGGACCATATTTTTCATCGGCGCGCATCACTTCTTGATCATACTGAACCCAACGACCTTCAACCTTTGCCAAGGCAATAGCGGCTTCAGAGTCAGCCTTGATGCCGTTCTCTGTACCTATGCTTTGGTTAGAACTGCTCCAGCCGAGGAAGCCTTTGAAGTTACCTAGGCCAGGATAAAGGGCCAGATAAATCAGGGCAAAGACGATAGAGATATAGAACATATAACTCCACCATTTTGGCAGTGGGTTATTCAGCTCTTCAATACCGTCGAAGTTGTGGCCCATTGACTTGCCTTCTTCAACACCTGTGTAGTTTTTAGAGACGGCTCTTAATAAAAAGAAACAGCCTGCGATCACAATTAATGTCAGTACTGTGATCCAAATACTCCAGAAAGTACTCATCACTTTTGTTCTCCTGACTTTGTGCTCGACTCATCTTCAAAGACAAGGTTAGCCGCTTCGTCGAATTGATCCTTACGACGCGAACTATAAGCCCATGAAAATATACCCAGGAAGGTAAACATCACAACTAAGGTGATTATGCCTTGTATAATTCCGTAATCCATATCATACCTCCTACTATTTCAGTGCATGTCCTAGGGACTGCAGATAGGCGATCAGTGCTTGCATCTCAGTCTTACCTTCGACGGCAGCTTTTGCTCCAGCTAACTCCTCATCGGTGTAAAGGTCATTACCTTTATAGCCACCCTTGTGGAAGTTAAGAAGAATTTGCATCTTCTGTCTGGTTAATTCGCCATCTAGCTTGTTCTCGGCTAACCAAGGGAAACCAGGCATATTTGACTGAGGCACTACGGCGCGAGGATCCATCAAGTGAACCTCATGCCATCTGTCACTGTATCGACCGCCAACACGGGCAAGATCCGGTCCAGTACGCTTAGAGCCCCACTGGAAAGGATGATCCCATACAGATTCACCAGCAACCGAGTAATGACCATAACGTTCGGTCTCGGCGCGCAGTGGACGGATCATCTGGCTGTGACAGTTATAACAACCTTCACGAACATAGATGTCACGACCTTCAATCTGTAAGGCTGTGTAAGGAATCAAACCATCGACAGGCTCGGTGGTGTCTTTCTGAAACAAGAGGGGAGTTATCTGTACCAAACCACCAAAACTAATGGCAAGAACGGTGAAGATACCTAACAAACCTATGTTTTTCTCGACTAACTCATGATTAAATTTCATCTAGTCTACCCCTTATGCTTCTGCTAATGCAGGCAAGGTTTCTTTCGATCTCACAGTCTTAATCACGTTGAATGCCATGATAAGCATACCCGTCAAGAAGAAACAGCCACCGAGGAATCGAACAAAGTAGAATGGGTACGAGGCTTCAATACTCTCAACGAAGCTATAAGTCAGAGTGCCATCGGCATTAACTGCACGCCACATCAGACCTTGCATCACACCTGAAATCCACATAGATACTATGTACAGAACAGTACCGATAGTCGCTAACCAGAAATGTATGTTCACTAGCTTAGTGCTGTACATGCGACCATGTCCGAACAGGACTGGGATCAGATGGTAAAGAGAACCAATTGAAATCATAGCAACCCAACCTAGCGCACCAGAATGAACGTGGCCAATGGTCCAGTCCGTATAGTGAGAAAGGGCGTTAACTGTCTTGATTGCCATCATAGGTCCTTCGAAGGTAGACATACCATAGAAAGACAGAGAGACAACAAGGAAACGTAGAACGGGATCGGTTCTCAATTTATGCCAAGCACCGGATAGTGTCATGATACCGTTAATCATACCGCCCCATGAAGGTGCGAATAGGATCAATGACATCGCCATACCCAGTGATTGTGTCCAATCTGGAAGTGCCGTGTAATGTAGGTGGTGAGGACCAGCCCAGATGTACAATGCAATCAATGCCCAGAAGTGAACGATTGACAGACGGTATGAGTAAACAGGACGACCCGCTTGCTTAGGTACGAAATAGTACATCATACCTAGGAAGCCAGCTGTCAGCAGGAAGCCAACGGCGTTATGTCCGTACCACCACTGAACCATGGCATCTACGGCGCCAGAATAGATGGAATAGGACTTCCACATACTAACGGGGACAGCCATAGAGTTAACTATATGCAATACCGCGACCGTGATGATAAATGCGCCGAAGAACCAGTTTGCCACATAGATATGTGAAGTGGTTCGTTTGACAATGGTTCCAAAGAATACGGCACCGTATGACAGCCAGACTATAGTAATCAGGATATCAATTGGCCATTCCAGCTCAGCGTATTCTTTACCACTTGTGATACCTAGGGGTAATGTGATTACTGCTGATAAAATGACGGCTTGCCAGCCCCAGAACGTAAATGCGGCTAACTTAGGCGCAAATAGCTTGGTTTGACAGGTTCGTTGGACGATATAGTAGGATGTTGCGAAAAGTGCTGAAGTACCAAACGCGAATATCACGGCATTAGTATGCAGAGGTCTAAGACGACTGTATGTTAACCATGGAGTATCGAAGTTTAGTTGTGGCCAGATTAACTGAGCCGCGATCAATACACCGACTGACATACCAACAATTCCCCACAACACTGTTGTAAGGGCAAACTGGCGGACTACGGTGTAATTGTAATCAGCGCCTTGAGGCTGGGAATGGTTCATCATTTTGCTTCCACTGCTTATTACTTATACTTATAGTTTGAGTAAATTATGACTTTACCCGCTAAAATGACACGAATGCCGCTTTTCCTAGGGAATCACGTAAAAAGTGTCAATGTGTATCCTTGTGATAATTGTATTATTAACAAGTTAAAGTAATGATACTTGAGCTATGTCAAAAAAGATAGGATTTGTGAGCAGTGAAACGTTGATCTAGATCAACCGACTCAATAGAATGTAACTACTTTTTATATAAAGGTTAATTATTGTGCTTTCCATTAACTTACCGACCAAACTTAACCTCTACACGCCAGTGCTTTTGGCATTCCTATGTACTGGATGTACACCTGAACAGCAAGCAGAAACAGACCTTCCCCCCTCTATATTGGTCGAGGATACAAGCCTATGTAACTTTAGCCAGGCTCCCTGTAACAAGCAGGTAACAGGTATCAATTTGTTACTTTTGGTCACTCCCTTTAACACGCCCAGTGGAAAGCCGCTAACCATTAAGCTAGCAAGCTCTGAAGCAATTAGTGATGTCAAAATGAGGGTAGAGGGAAGAGACATGTTTATGGGGGTTATCCCTGTTAATTTGTCTAAACTTAACGAAAAGCAATATAACGGTACGCTTATATACGGCTCTTGTAGTAGTAACTATATGGTTTGGCGTGCATTTGTGAGTTTCACTCATAAAGGTGAATCCCATGTCACGCATTTCGATTTCCTCGCCGATAGTGGTGAGTAGACGATCATCCTCTAAGGCACGGCCACTAATACTGAATTTGGATCGCAAAATTCATCTTTGACTTGGGTGAATACATTAATGTTATCGATGAAAACTTTAAGCAGTTCAGGATCAAAATGACTACCAGCGCCTTCTTCCATCACTTTCATCACCTCATCGATGGGCCAGGCAGGTTTATAACAGCGGGCGTGAGAAAGGGCATCGAATACATCGGCAATTGCGACTATGCGTGCAAACACATGAATTTCAGTGCCCTTCAAACCTGAAGGGTATCCTGAACCGTCATACTTTTCGTGATGTTGCAACGCTATGGTGCTAGCAGCTTTAAGTATGGGGCGCTCGGAGTTGGCCAGTATTTGATAGCCTATTTCCGGGTGCTGGCGCATTATTTTCCACTCTTCGTCATTGAGTTTACCGGGTTTCAATAATACGGCGTCTGGGGTCGCTATCTTACCTATGTCATGCATAGGAGAAGCATGTTTGATCAGATCTGCCTCATGTACATCCATGCCTGAAAGGATGGCCAGCTTATAGCAATACTCAGCCATTCTTTTCACATGATAAGCCGCTTCCTTCGAGCGACTCTCGACCACATCGCCTAAGCGTAAGATCAACTCAGATTGTGTGTCTTCTAACTCTTTATTCAACAACAGATTCTCGAATGCAACGCTGACATTGATCGCAAATATGTCGATCAACTTCTTATCGAGTTCGTCTATCTTACAGATCCCATCCATGTACAAGAGGTTAATCCAGCCACTCTTGGCCGGAAAATACCCCACGAAACAATCTTCTTCGTATAGGCAGCATTTCTGTTTTAACGCTTCTTCTAATAATAATTTGATATGGTCAGGGACGGGTTTGTCATGATGACTGGAGAACTGACCCGTACCAGCCAAAATATGCAAAGCATCGGTATTCACATCTTCACTCATTGCATCAATGGCATTACAAGATAGCAATAAGGTTTGTGTGTCTAAATTGAGTAAATTGGCGACTTGAGTCAATAAGCCATCGGCAAAGTTGTGTAAGGTTCGCAGCTCAAATAAGCCAGATGTCGCTTGAAGCACACGCTCTAAGCCTTTCCTATGCTTAACTTGGTTGGCCCGAGCAGCTTCAATTTCGATAATATCTCGATATGAGCGCAGGGCAGAGTAAACACTGGTGACCAATTTACGCGAATCGAGCTCAGCTTTGGCTTTATAGTCATTGATATCGTAATTGACGATAACGTCTTCTTCGGGGGCTTGTCCGGGTTGTCCAGTTCTTAGGATTAACCGAATAGCGTTATTTTTAAGATCCTCCCGTATCCATTTAACCAATTCTAAACCCGCATGATCACTTTCCATCACCACATCGACAAATGCCATAGCAATATGCTTCTCATTAGAGAGTAATTGCTTTGCCTCTTCACCACTGTATGCATTGATAAACTCGAGGCAACGACCATCGAGTTTGAATCTTGAAAGCGCTAACTTGGTTACCGTATGAACATCGGGTTCATCATCGACAATCAGGATCCGCCACGCGGGGCCCTTAGCAACTTCCTGCGTCTTCTTCTTACTTGAAAAGAGGGGGCTCTTCTTTGCTATATCGATCAGCATTAGACAACCTCAATAATGTTAAAACAACTTCCATCCCTATACATTGAGTGTAGATCAATGTGTAGAACAGAGGATACCTGACGAGAAAAAACTCAAGTTTGTTATTCCTTTCATATATAGACCTTACTAATGACTCTGCTATTACTTAGTCTAGATTCAATTAATATGGTTGATAATGATTCTCATTTGCGTGTAAACTTACGATCAAGATAAAAAGGGACACCAAGATGAATAACCAAAGGATAAACCTGTCTATATCTACAGAAAAGCTGACTCAGCTGATCCAAGACGGCGTCTTGTGTGCCGCTGACTTTCGCTGCCTAGATCAAGAATCTAAGCAGAAAGTCTGGCAAATGTGTCTTTGGTGCTGCAGCAAGAAGATAAGTTGCACTAAAGACTGTGCCATGAGCTGCTCTCCTGGATGTGCTTCGCCCACTCAATATCAATCCAATACAAGTATTGAACAAGTTAACGAAATAACAAGTCAGACGAGAACAAATACGATAACTAAGTATGAACGGCTGCTCTAATATGTTCACTAGAGTAACAAGGGGCCATTACTAACATTTTGCACCCCATGGGCATTTGTGAGGCTTAATAGATTGTCCCCATGGCAAGTACACTGTTAAGATCAATCTCTTAGAGATATTTTGTTCCTCTGCTTGAAAGCATCAGGACTTGCAATGAGAGTTAACTATGCACATGCCCCCAGTCTTGCCTTTTTTTGAATCAGCGAAATTTATTGAGGAAGGTAATAGTGTAATCGATCAATACATTACTCAGATAAGTCTCACTGAGGTGAGCGATGCAGGCTTAATCTTCGAACACGCATCAGAATTACTCTATGAACAGCAGCATAACGAAAACAGTTATAAAGCCTATCGCAGCGAATTAACCACATTTTTTCATTGGTGTTTCGATGTAGTAAAACAATCGCCAGCATCCCTGACTCGCCGAGAAATAGCCCGCTATCTCGCTTATTGCCAAAATCCTCCCCAAGAACTGATTGGCTACTTCAATGTCGCCCAGTTTAAACTCGATAAGATAGAAGGGCAGAGAGTCCCCAATTGTGCATGGCGTCCATTCGTGGGTAAGAAGGCCATGGGCAAAGCCTTACCTTATTCCCTCAGCGAAAATGCCTTGAAGACCAAGATAGCCATTCTGTCTTCCTTTTATAGTTATCTCATGAGTGAAGACTATTGTGAGCGTAACCCGGCTCAGGCCTGGATGAATCACAGTCGTTTCTCTTCTAAGAAGAAGTACCGCGTAAACTCAGATGACTGCAATATGTTGGCCTTTACCGAACTGCAGTGGTCTTATGTCATTGCCACGGTGGAAAGACTCGCCATTGATGCTCCAGACATACATCAAAGAAGCCTGTTTATGATAAAGCTTATCTACTCTTGTTATCTGAGAGTATCCGAAGTGGGAGCCAGGGCAGGTTACTCACCTGTCATGAGCCAATTCAGACAAGATCAACAGACTGGAATATGGAGTTTTCATATTCCCATTAGTAAAGGGGGCAAACGACGTAGCGTGGCGATGTCAAAAGCCTTACTTACCGGGTTAGTCGAGTACCGTCAGTTCTTAAAATTAGCCGACTATCCAAACTCAAGCGATCAACATCCGTTATTTATTCGTCGTAAAGCCGCCGGACGGGGAAGGGAAGCCGGCACGCTCAATGCCAACTTAGGCATACGACAAATCAGAGATGAAGTGGATAAGATCATCGAACATGCAGCCAACGCCGCCGAAAATGACGGTTTTAAAGAAGATGCTAATCAGATGAGGAATCTGAGTGTACACAACATACGCCACACAGGGATCACCCATGACATCAATATTAACCGCAGGCCGCTATCTCATGTTCAAGCCGATGCGGGGCACGAGAGTATCGATACCACATCCCAATATCTACATACCTCACAGATAGAAAGACACCAGAGTGCACAGAACAAGCCATTGGATCATCTACAAGGCATAGGATAAAATCTGCTAGGTGCTGCATCAGATCAAAGTGGCCAGTGATTAAAAGGCAGTTTTAAGCTGTAAGTAATCTGGCTTCAAACCCAATTTAAGCAGAATTTCAGATCAGTTAATGCCGATAAGTGTCATTATCGGCAATTGAGCAAAAAATCGAAATAGGGGCTATATCGAGTCAATTAAATAACCACTCATATGACTAATTCTGTAATAAATTCTTTGTCAAAACGTGCTCTTTATAAGCAGCTAATACCATCAAAATCCCATTCATACAGGCCAATATTATGCCCATAACGGCTTTTAAGAGACTTCTATTAGCTGTCTATCTTAAGGATTCTCTCACTAATCTAAGTGTCACTCATCTTAGCCCTGTTATAGCCAGGGAATTGGACGTAGACTCAAGCCATATAGCTTCATAGCCAGTTAATGGCTAACAGTTCGTGGGAAATAGTTTATAGCGAACAGTTCATGTCTATATGATTCGTGGAAAATAGTTAGAGGAATATAGCGAGTGCCAAATAGTCACGGGTTAGCCTAGTAAGTAAATGCTGGACGCTTAAAGGCCCAAGCATCAGGCTAATTCCATGATCGAATCACAGGATGCCAGACGATATAAAGCATCCTGTCATTTACTCGAATAACAGGACAATATTGGTGAAGCTTGTATAGCATCTATATCGACATCAGGCCTTCAAGCGTACAAGTCAAAGGCACGCATGACTGGATTAAGAGATTCAAAACATGGATTTACTGTAAAAATGAAGCGTCGCTACGTGGATACTTTTAAACTCTGCAGGTACTTAGCTTGTAGATTTCACGTAGCGACGTACTCATTCCAGTAATAAACAGGCAGTTAAACTAGCTAGGAATCAATGGATTGTAGCGCTTGAGCAAAGCTCAACTAATGAAAGGTACTAGATACGCTTTAGTAATGAATGCCATATCCAGCATTCACTTAGGCCATTAGGAATCTCACTTAAGTCGGAACGACTGAGTTTAAGTTAACTCACGAAAAGCTAATTCAGCCCATGTCAGTCCTTAGATAGCCAGTTATTGTTACATACATAGTCACGCCATCATGAATGACAAACAAGTTTGACTCGAATATCTAGTCCCAAGGATATGCTTGGATTAGATTTCGTTTGTAATACGCTTTTGATACAAGCTGTGGATACAGATGCGCAATCAATAACTCCGTGGATTGGTAATCACCAAACCTTTATCATTAATGGTCATCAGTGAACTATAGTCGCGCCATGAACCAATCCTGAAGCTGACACTGAACTCAGATTTAATACTGGATGAATGTTGAAGCAGTAATGGACACATGATAATCAGCAAGTGTATGAAAGGTGTCTTTGGAATAGGATCATATAGATACACAGACCCTATTTAACATAATATACATTGTGCGCATAAGAAGATGTTTCGTAAGACTATCGTTTTACGCTTTCATATCAATCACTTTAGTAAACACGATGAAGCCCTTGTTTTTACAAGTTATCTAATACTTTTGGGTTATTCTGAAATAGCTGATCAGTCTCAAGAATTAGAACTATTTGGAATAAAAAGGCTGGTTAGTTATGAGGATTCAATCTAATAAAAACAACTTTAACGGGCTTATAACTATGAAACCAAAAACAAGAAGTTTCTTTTTGGCAAACTTTAGACGAGAAAATAGCTCTATTGATACTCAGGCCGCTGCGGGCTTCTTTCATGTCACTTCACGCACGATAAACAACTGGGTAGCTACTGGCTGCCCTGATTGGGTTGATCACTATGTCATTATGTATCTAAGGTCTATACCAGACACTAAAGAATGGGACGGTTTCAAATTCATTGAGGGTCGGCTTTATACGCCTTATAACAAGCTCACCTTTGCGCCTAGTGAATTAATGAAGGTTTTTTATGACAGGCAATTTAATCGACTTGACCGAGTTGAACGCGAACAACTAAAAGAACAAGTTACTGAGCTACGTAGCGACCAAGAAGCCGCCGCTATACGTGATGAACTTGATTACATGATAAAGACGCTTAACAAGCTTAAGTTATCACCAATTGTGGCACCTCAAACAAGTTTTACTAAAACAATAAGAAATAGATAAGCGGCATAAAAAAAGATTTATTACTTGCCGTTTTGACGTTATGCACTAGGCTTTAAAAACCTGAACTCCATGTGTTTAGGTATTCCGTTAAAAAGCCGTGATTCATCCCACGGCTTTTTTTTGCCCTAAATAATTTAGGATATAAAAATCATCTGCAAATGTGGGGATCTTTTGATCTTATCGTGTCCGTTAAATATTTAATTTCGAAGGGATAAAGCCAATAAATTCTGACCTCAAAGGTTAGCCTATACTAACCCTCAATATTACCCTCAAGCTTACCCTCAAGTTACCCACAGGATGACCACAGCTTATTGGAATAATTGGGACTTGCAAAGCAGGCTGCTTGTACCCTATCTTATACGTTGTCGTTTATAAAAATCTGTTTATTTATTAAGAGCTATTGATTCAGGAGGGAATTAAGGAAGAAATCAAGTTCTATGGGATCGTGATTAAGGTATTGGCGTACCTTAACCACGTTCAGTTATCAACCCAAAGGCGACATACTTATTTGGTACTGGATAAGTAATCGGAAAACCGATTATCCAAATATAAGTATGATTTGATTCCAATGCAAGTTATTTGGAAAAAAATGCGCCGTAGCATAAAGGTATTATCCATAATGGAAAACCAAAATGTTCGCTATGTCACTGTTAATATACGTGTAATTCATATTCATGAATACCGTTTACTTCCAAGTGGAATAAGTCTAGCTAGTATAGTTCATATGCTAGTTGCACTAACAGGACTGTTTTAATTCATACTTAGCCCACTCTGTGGGCTTTCATTCCTATTACCTAATGCCGATAAGTGTCATTAACTGATCACTTAGCTTTTATCGTTCAATCTGTACTCGACAACGTCTAAACGGCTGTCGTTATCTGCCACAGCTTTGTTCAAGTCCGATATGCCTGTTTGTATGTTAAACAACAGATAAAGCACACAAAACCCAAAACCACCTGCACCGCTGTTCTTAGCGATTTCTTTAGTTTCATTACTCATATTCATTTAAATGGTCCCCACTTAAAAGGCTTATAGTTTGGCACTTGTGCGGCCTGTTCGTTTTCCCGCAGATAATCCCAAGGCTTGCGCTCATTGCGTAGCGTTTCATAAGAACCGAACACCCCCGCCACTGCAATTCCTGCGCTCTGTCCTGTGATAGCCATATCACCAATGGATAACACAGCCTCAGTCGCGACAGGATGCAGCCCTGCTACACTGGCACCAATCAATAACAGACCGCGCCACGTTGACCACTGAGTTAAATAGCTTTTTAAATTGTTCCACATATTAAATATTTCCTATTGGCTGGCCCACTAAATGCCGGTACTCAGATTTAAGTGTCCGACCATCAAATAATTGCTTCATCATTAATCGGTTGTTCGCGTCTCTGGTCAGGACTTCCCACGCATCATCAGAGATCACAAAACTAGTATTGAGATACCAAGGCTGAATAACTAAGTCTGTCAGCTCAACAGGTGACCAGCCCCCTAGCCTCGCGTCTATATCAGACCAAAGCTGTGCGGCGGGCTTTGTTGCTTGGTTAACGACCTTATCTAAACGCTCATAGCCCTGTGAATACTTATAAACGATATACACAGCAGCTAGCGCTAGAATGACGTTATGCGAACCCTTCGGCAGTTGCAGCCGCGACAATGCTTGCTTCATATGGGTTATATCCATTTTCAAAGTGAATCATTGCAGCTATTACCCGAGGATAATCGGCCACACCTAATGGTTGAGAGGCCAACACGCCCGCCTGTTTAGCCACGAATGAAATGTATTTATCAGTCGGGTTATTGTCGCTTGGCGGCGCCCAACGGGTAACAATATCTTGAACATTATTAAGCCCCCTTTTATCTCGATATGTTTTAAGCGTCCGAGCTGCGGCGCGTATGCCCCAGAACGCCGACTCAAAGATGATAAAACGCCCATCATTGCCCTTCATGCCCTGCCATTGGTCACGACCAGCCTCTAAATTGAGGGGGTTATTGTTGGCTAATCCTTTGGGTTTTCTCACTGAATTTGTGTCCTTAGCACTGGCGTTATCTGTGCCGAAAAATAGAGAGGTGAAATCAAAATTAAGGTACTCAAGGTTTAACCTGGCACTATCATTTATTGATTGGTCATTGTTGTTTTTTGGCGATTTGAAGCGATAGGCCGCAATCACCGCGACCGCACCGCCAACGCCCATAACAGTTAATAAGCGTAGGTTTATCATTAGCTGAGCAGCTCCATCACTTCGACTAAAGCGGGGGTTAAATCACCCACAAGATTCAATTGCCAGACGTCAGCATCGTAAAAACCTGCGACGGTTTTTGTGTCGTTAAGTCTGTAGACCTTGCCGTTTGGTAAAATGTAAGGGTAGCTTTGACCAGAGCCTGATTTAACGTCTAAAGACTGAGAAACGACCAGCGCCCCATCAGCAATCTGATAAGTTCTAATTACGTCACCGTAAAAATGGCACCATATGCCATCAAACATATGTACAGGCATATCCTCTTCGCCATTCCCCAAATTTGCGCCTGTATCATGCCAAGTTACCCCGCCGTCATTAGTAATATAGTGTCGCCTTACTCCGTAATTATTCCACCCCAACATGACTTGATTACTAATAACGTATAAATCTGTAAATTCTTTGGTAAAAGTCTTGTCCCAATTCACTAAATCTAGACTGTGTCTTAAAATGTAGTCCTGATTTGACAGCCAACTTGCTTGGGTCATGTCATTACTGGTAAACCAAAACCTACTTATACCTGAATTCAAGTGATTAACGGGTAGTTGACCCGCAGCAACTGCATTCCACTCTCTTGTCTCAACATTAAAGCCAACGCCAACACCGCCTAAACTCATACTCAGCACATTACCAGACTTAATAACATGCATTTTAGTACTTGAATTATTAGCTGGAGCGCTAGTTTTATCAGTAAAATTAATGAGTTTTATCAAGTCAAAATTAAGCCCGTTATCAGCAGACTCATAAATATAAAAACTTCCATATTGCAGTGAGTGAGCGCCGTTCGAACCATTAAAGACAATCGCATAGAGTTTTTTGGTCACTATATCTTTGTAAAAACCAAAACTATCGGTAAGTCCACCGCCCACATGTGATGCGAAATTAGCATGAGGTATCCACCCCGTTCCTGCGGTCCAAATCTTTGGCGTTGCGTTAAACTTCCACGTCAACATGACAGTCTCATCATCTGAGATATTCATAAATTCAACATCTGTCGAATCTGGAAATTTACCAGTAATAGACTCTATGTAGACGCTTTCAGTAACTTTGAGAACGGGCATTAGTCTGTACGCATAAAGTGACCCTGCTAGCGGGATTTCTTCATAATTCCCAGCGGGTAATCTCCAACCTACCCCCCCAAAACCTGCCCCGCCTAACATTACTTCTTTATCTGTTCGAACTCTCACAGCCGAGCGAGTTAAATCAGTGCCAGTGATTAACGCTTCTCCCATCACTGCGATTTTTGAGCAGCGAATAGCATTAGCACCGCGCACTATCATTGAGCCACTTTGAGTCATTGGCATCTTGCCAGCCCAAAACTCGACAGGTTGATCCAACTCGCTTTCTATCCGAATAGTGTCGTAGGGCATGGCTTGAGGCAGGGACATACCAACCCACATTTTAGACTCTAAAACATGGCCACCATTTAGCAACAAGGTCACTTTGATGATACCTGAACAGGACACTATGCCGAAAAACATGCCCTCTTTTTTCATGCTTAAAAAGCCGTTTTTAATTGAGCTGTTTACTATCATGCTGCTTTCCTCATTGACGCCATGACAACCAGCCCTGTGAACGCTAACAAGCCGCCCCCAACCATCATCATCATTTTGTTATTACTTTCGGCAACGGCCGCGCCGTCTGAGCGGCTAAAGTCATTGGCAAAATCCATTACATTGCTAAAACCGTCTGCCAATTGCTGATTTGCTGTACGGCTAGAATCTGCAATTTGTTTAGTGGTCATTTCGGCAAGATACGCGCTGTTATCAAGCGCTTTTCCCGTTAGCAGTGCGTTATCTTCACCAGAACGCGCCACAGCACTGGACACCAGTTCAGCCAAGTCAAAATTGCCATCCATTGCGGCCCGAGAAATATCAGCGTTTAACCGTGTTGCATCGTCCATCGAAGCAAACGCGCTATCTAGCACATCAGAGCCGAAAGATAATGTGTTGCGGTTACTTTCTGCGGTGAGTTCTGATAGTTCAGTGAGTGAATCGTTTGATAGTCTTGCAAGTTCAACATTGGTATCAAACGCCCCTTCTATCACCTGCCCAGAGGCATTTAAAAAGCTTTCCCCTTGGCGTTCGACCGACATTGAAAAGTCACTGACAGCATTAAATCCATCAGTGACCATGCCAGCGCCTTGGCTGAACAGTTGCGGGAACATGTTGGCAATATCCGACACGATATCGAATGCGCCGCCGTCTGTGATTGTGTTGCCATTACCATTAATGACAAGCCCTGTGTTATCGCCTTGAATGGCAAACGTGGTTGAGTTGTTTTCTGTGTCCTGACTAGAACGTGAATCTGACTTAGAACCCATTAGAGAACCGCCTTAATTATTGTTTCACACCGCTTAAAACCCCATGCCCGACTCATTCTAAGCATGGCTTCGGGGCGTAAGGTGTGAACCCGAATTGATGCAAAACCGTTTAGTTTTGCTTGCTCATAAATTGAGTGGAGGTGAGGTTTTGAGTTTTTACCCGCAGCCGCGACAATGACTAGCTCTCTACCTTGGTCTGTCTTTTCCTCACGTAATACGACAAAAAACTCATTCCCCCAAGTCGTTAGCAGCGAACGCCCTTTATCGACTTCTGACTTGATTATGTTTAAGTCATCACCGAGAGCATCCGCTAATAAACGCCAGATTAGCTTGGTTACCTTTTGATTAAATACAGAGCAAGCAGCGCCCCGCCTATCAGTAACCATGGACTAATCCCCTTGTTGCCACTGCCCATACCAAAAGTGACATTGCCACCCTGAAACGCCGCTTGGTTGGTTTGATCGCCTGTCCCAGAACTCGCAGCACTTGAGTTGGACATTGACGGCATACCGCCCACTAGTCGCCCGCTTTTTTATCGGCGAGTTTGGCGTTCATCACTTTGGCAACGATAATCCCAGCGGTAGCACTCGCAGCGGCAGCAATTAAAAACTGAATAAAGAACTTTTGCATTACGCTCTACCCCGCAGCAGTAACCCGACAACCAGCAATGCAGCGAACCCCGCAACAACCGTGTTTTGTGGTAAACCAAACACCATAGTTTGTGCTGGCGGTGTTGCCACTGGTTGATGCACCACTGGCTGTATTTGCTGGTCAATTTCAGCTAGTTGGTTTTGAGTATGAGGATTGGAATCTTTGATCGCGTTGACTTGCTCAATCTTCGCCCATGACGCCAAACCGAAATCTAGGAAGTCTTTCGTACCTCCCCAAATATCGGTTGAGCCATATTGATTAAGAGGCATCATAATTTTGTCCCCTTATAACCCAGCTAAACCAGTAACGTATTCAACAATCAAATAGGCTGATGTTGATGCGACAGTATCGGAAGCGGCGGTAATGGTTAGGCGGAAATCCTGCACCCCATCGCACGAAATAGCCTGTTTAATATCGCCTTCAAGGACAAAATCAACACTGTCCCAATTCGCCTGGGCATTACGGCCATTGGCTTTATTGAGCTTTGCTATCAGTTCGGTAGGCAGGTCTAACAGATCTGCGCCGTTGCGCTGTACTTTCAGATGGTCCACTGTCGCCGCTGTGACAACATGCACAGCCATGATGCGCGAATTAGGGGCCATGATGATGTTATCAATTTCATTATCACCCGCTGAGATAGCCAACGGCACTTGGCGTACTTTGGTACAGATACCAAACGGGGCTTCGTCAGATTGATAAGCAAAGGCTTTCATCACTGGAGCTGTCGCAGCCGCATCAATATCGAACTCAACAGTAATTGAGCTAATGATATCTGAACCTTTAAACTGGTTGGATGTACCTAGCGAAAAGGCGCGCTGTTCCATTAACGTCTTCATTTCATCACGCTTAAAATGGAAGTCTAGGAAGCCAGCAGTCAGAGAGAAACCATAACGAGCATTGAACTTATTCAAGTCAGCGCCTGATTTAAACTCTATCAGTAACTTGCTGTTAGCTTTAACTCTGATGTTTTTGATTTGAGCCGCTGTAACGCCCGTATGCTTAATGACGATTTGGTCATAGGTCGCACCAATAGGACAAGTTAAAACAGCAGTTTCACCCTTTACAACGGTCGAGATTGAAGGCAGCTTTTGATATAAACGCATAATCTACCCCTTAACCTATTGAACGTCGGACAGTAGAATTGCGGTTACTCAAATAAGTAACAACAACGGAAACGGCTAGCGATATGCCAGCAGTGATTAAATGTGATTTTTTCATTTTAAAATTCCTTTAAAGGACGGCGGAGCTTTCCAGCTCGATTAATTCCGTTTCACAACGGTCAATTTACGTGTCGCTTCACAGCGAGACTTTATTGATAACCCTGTAACAAGCTAGTAAAAGTCATCAATTCACTACAGCGTGTTACAGGCTTATCGAGAGCTATATAAAGCCCTATATTTAAAACAATGAGAATCAGATTCCCGAAACATTCCCGCAATTTCCAGCATTTAAAACGAATAGACCTTGTTTTGGTAGTTGCCAATCCCTTTGGTTTTATACAAAAAATGCTTTTCACGTTTCTTGTTTAGCTTGCCAAGTTTGATGATCTCAGCCATTGGACAATCAAGTTCATCTTGCCAGCGTCTAGCATCAACCATGGCTTGCTGCTCACCGATAAAATGCCTTGTAGCATTAGCAATAATGGTTTTAGGCACTTCGGAAGGACGTTGAAAAACCCAATGAGCAATTAAGCCAAACTTACGCCCACCCGATGCTATTTCACCAAGCTTTGACCTATCCGCTCCAGCAGTTTCGGTATACTTGCCTAACTCTTCAAAAACCACATCAAGAACACGATTACCATCTGCGGCGGCCCACATGATCCCCGCGAACCATAGCGCCTCATCCCGCAATTTTTCCGCGCTTACTTCGGGTTGATATGCCACTGCAAATGATTTGCCAGACTTCAGAGCTTCAATGAAGTATTTAACGAAGTTATTGCGGGTTTTATAGTGGTGAACTTTGCGGCCATTGCCTAGACCCGACAAGGCTTTGAGATTGCCCATACGGTAATCACCGTAAGGGTCAAAAATTGCCGCATGCTTGCCAACTAATCCCGCACATTTAACCGCCACAGTCTTACCAGAGCCAGACGCCCCGCAGTAACAAACATGCAAATTGTCATGCGCATTACTCGGATTTATTGCCACTGTCCGCCCCCTGTTTTTTCTTGGCTTTTTTCGCCTCTATATCTTCGAGGTTATAACGACGATGCGAGCCATAAATGCCAGCACCTAACGCCACACAACCAACCCCAGCTTGAATTTCGGGCCCCCATTTCTCCATTAATTGGTTCATATCGGTTAACCCATATTTAACCAGGAGGGGAGCCATTGAGTCGGCCCACTTATTCAGCGCCTCATCATCTACCCCATAATCACGACCCAATATCATGGCTGCACCACTGGCAATAATGCCGCCGACTTCTTTGGCCATGGTTCTAGCTTGGTTTTTTTGCCCGCCTTGCATAGGGGCTGTTTCTGGCATTGCCTTGTCAGTATCGGGGATTGCGGCTGATCCGCCACTTTCAGCCATGGCCGCTAATTCGTCTGATATTTCAGTTTGAATATTGTCCCTTTCTTCCAAAGATAACGGGCTGTCATCCTGCGCCCCATCTAAGGATTCTTGAAATTCCAATGCTTTATCTATTGCATCAACCTGATTCGTTTCTTCTTTTGGTTTAGTCGGCATGAGTTACCCCTTAATGGCTTTAAAGAACATGGCTAATACAGACAAAACACCAATGGTGCCAACGGCGATAGTTTTTCCTGACACCCCCGAATTTTCGTCTTTATTTTCGGGATCACTTTCCGCAGGTGGCGACCATTCATCAGCCAAACTTTCAGCCTTTTCAATAACAGCGGGTAAATCAGATTTGCCATCAATAGCCGCTTGCCACTTAGCCTGTAATTGCTTGCCTGAACGTCTATCCATGCCGCAGGTCTTACAATGCAAATAGAGCAACGGCGAGTTGTTCAGCTTCTTAATTGATGCATCACCAGTACAGCCGTCACACTCTATTGTTGCTAGTATCGGATTACTCATACTGCCCCCAACTTTTTTCGGCGGAAGAAAGAGCGAAAACGCCCGCAGATTGATTGCCAAAAATTTCTTGGTTTGCTTTCAGCCTTTTTAATAGCTTCTGATAATGTCGTCTTGCTGTGATCAACATGGCCGATAGTACCTACATTCACGGCTTGTTTTGGCTGCTTGATTGTCACAGTCTCACCACGATTAATGGCATAGAGTCGATTGTGTTCTAATGCCCGTTGTCTTTTTGTCTTATGATTTCCCATCATTAGTCCTCTTGGTTAAATTGCTTTGGTAATTCTTCCAGTTTTACGGCTTCTTACTGAGTCGGTGTAATACCCCTTATTTTCACGTAAAAATTCTGCTACCTGTTTAAACTCTATTGCTGCTTCCGACTGAATCCAGACGGTAACTTTCTCTAAGCCCTGCGCCTTTAACTTGGCCTCATATTTCTGGTTTTTTGATAGCTTTTTCGACATATGAATACCTTCTTAATAAGGTCAACAGTGACCTAGCCTCAGAATGAAATGTTAGTGCTTAGTTGCTTGCATCTTTTTGTGTTAGATAACTAAGCAGGTCACCCATTAATTCATGTGAATCACTAGCCGCTTCTTTTGCTAATGGGACTGCTAGAAACATGTTTAAATTCTTGGCTTTTTGAATCTTCAAACCGATTAATCTGTGTCTCTCAATTATGTTGATAAGCATTTCTCATACTCCTTAAAGTCGGCACCACGTTCGGCGGCCTGTTGTTCTTTGTCTATTTCTGGCGCTAGCTTTTCGCTAAGCCACATACCCCAAATAACTTCTTTTTCTAGATAGCGGTTTCTCACTCTACTAAATGTTTTTCTTACTCCCTCTTTTGCGGCGGTTAACATGTTAGTTAAAGGGCTCTTTTCTGGTGCCGCTGTTGCGTCCGTGGCATTCCACATACGAACCCCAACCGCCCAATTAAAAAAAGTCTTTAGACTGAGATCACCTCTAAAAGTGATCATGTAATCATTGGCCCTAACTGGGCTTTTTCTAAGTTCAGCTTTAAAATCACGAATGCTTTTTTCAATGGCTTTTATTCTGCCGTTGACCTTTGCCAAGCTCTGTTTGGTATTTTTTAAAAATGATTTATCTCGAATAGATTTATCTAGTGACTCATTGGCAAGCTTGATTTTATGGAGGACGGGTTTTGCCTTATTGTGCAGTTTGGCTTTTATCTCGCCTATCATTGACGCCATGTGCTCGGCGTGAAAATTAGCAATATTTTCCCAAGGCAGCGCGCGGGCTGTTTTTGATATGTTGTAGCGATTGCCTCTAATCTCGCCTTGGTCACTTTCACTCTCACCTTTTAGTAAATAACCCAAGGCTTTAAGCATGTAGCCACTCGCGGCTTGCGCGTTTTTAATCCGTTCAAGCTTGGCGAACCCATGCCCCCACATCTTTTCGATTCTGTGGGCCCAATCATGGAATAAATAAGGCGGGACGTCCCAACCTAGCAAAACATGACAATGCGGATTTGGGTGAACATCAACACAGTCAAAACCACCCCGACTTTCTAAAATCGTGACTTTCATTGGTGCTTCGGCTACCCATAAATAATCTAGTTTTTCATCGCCTGGGGGGATCACATCACTAGCCCCGACACAATCAAAGCCGTTCTCTGTTTTCAATATTTGATTATCAACAGACCAACCCCTTTGATACATTTTTTGCATAGCATCAAAAAAGCGCGAACACTCGGCACCGATAGTGGATTCACCCGAATTAATGCGCGTTCTCGCTTCATCGTTAAAAGTGAGTGTTAAAAAAGTTGTAAATCCACCACGAACGGCAGCAACATAAGCACCAGAATCTAAAATGTTTTTAGCGGCTCTTGAGGATAAAAATTTAGTGACCCGGTCACCAGCTTGAGTTGGCGGCGGGCTTGATGGACTTGTATCGGCTGTAACTCTAATTCTATATTCATCTGACCAATCGCGGCGAGACAAACGAGCAATTGCGGTTTTTTGACTGAAAGCGGGCTTTATTTCACCCGTTTCTGTATCGACCACGCCAACGCCTGCAACATGTTTCAATACATTGGCCGCACTCAGAGCCACAGAATCAACCACTACGCTTGATAGCATTTCTTGAGGCGCTAACCCTTCACGCTTCAATAAAGCGTTAAAACCATCAATGGCGCTCGATGTAGCCCTATTCGATACACCGCCTAAAAGCTGTGTCGGACTTTTGCGATCCTTGACTAGCCTAGCTTCTTCGGCCGTTGGCCGCCCTGCGGGGCTTGGGTTTGATGAAAAGTAATGCTGATTCTTTATCAATAAATCACGGTCTAATTGTCGTTTCTGGTGTTCGGTAAATACGGATGCAAAAAAACCAGCTCTTGGGCTGGTTAAATCTTGCGGCTCAAACAAAGGCGGCGAGACATTTTCAACAATGTCCACCGAGTTCATGGTTAGGTTATTCATCTTCACCACCTTCAATGGTGATATTCGAATTTATCGCGGCGGGTTGTTGTTGATGCTCACGCCAACCAGAAGAAAAATTTTCATCGGCGTACAACTCGGCGAGCAATTGCCCGCTACCGTTGTGTTGCTCGATGTGGTCGATTAGTTCAAGTGCATAATGGGTCATTCTTCGCCCCCATCAAAACAACCACAAGGCATATCCCAATCTTTAGGCCACCTCCCAAACATATCTGGTTGCGACAGATATTCCGCCCAATTAAACCTGCGACCCAATCCTTTAACCGTTGTAAGTTCAGCACCAGATTCTAAAACAAGCGCTCTGTCTAACAGTTCAGGGTAATGCTCCTTTAATGCTTTGATTTCATTGTACGTGGATGCAGGGCAGAAGAAGCATGCGGATTTGCCCGGACGTGGAAGGCCAACACTTATTATCGCCTGAATGCAATCATCTCTATCCCAGCCCCATTCAATGAGTGGATAGCTCATTTTGTATTTCTTGGTTTCGTCTGGTGCATTATCGGCTCGGCGAACCTCATCAATATCGTAGCCAACAACCTTGGTTATCTTCTCTCCCGTCTTCCAAAATGCTTTTGCTGCTGGATGATTATTTAAGAACTTATCTTGTGGAGCTATTTTAAATTTTTGACTACAATTTTTAAAACCATAGGCGAGACTCGGAAGCATATTCCGGTCTTTACAGTGATCGTACAAATTTGCTAAAGAACCGTCGCGGTAAACCTTTTGAACAACATTTACTTGAGGGAAACCAATTGAAAATAGCCAGTTATTTAATACTGTTATCATCTGATAGGTATGAGGCTTTTCAGAGCCTGTGTCGGCAAAGGTGATTAGGTCGGGCTTAATGCCGCGCTGATAATACCCAACTAAAATTGCAATTGAATTTGTGCCCATACCGCAGCAGACAGATATAAATTCCCTCATCACAGCCCCCTAGCTTTCTGAACTGCCAAATCAGAATATGCGGTGGCACATTCAAAACAATCTTGAGCGTCACGATTCAAACCAAGAAATAAATAGTCATTTGCCAAATCCAGCCAAACATCAACAAATGAAGCGAAATAACTTATTGGAACAAAGGTCAGTAATGGTGAGTAGATAGCCATAATCGAGTCATAAGACCTAGTGATGATGCTCATTTTGCACCCCCAAACCAATGCGCTTTCAGCTTTTTAATTACCTTGGCGTTATGAGCAAGTTTACATAGGTCAACAACAGTCACTTCGGGAAATGGTGAGTAAATAGGGATTTGAATATTGGTATTAGGGATGGTTTTATATTTCATCGTGTTTGCTCCAGTGATGCCAGTGATTAGGATTGCGGCGACTTGTCGGGATCAATTCAACAAGCCGCCACGCACTGGACAAACAGACCATACACAGTAGTAATAAACTGTACAACGGTGCACTACTTTGCATTGCTTCATTACGTAGTAGTCACTAAACTTAAGGTTGAATTAACACTGGACAAGTGATTTTATGCAACCTTCTGAATTGTTAGACCTTATAAGACAGGCTTTAAGCCTCACATCTGACTACCAAGTAGAAAAGAAACTCGGATTTTCACAGGGTTGTGTATCAGGCTGGCGGAGAAACGTGTCTTTTCCTAAGAATGCCGTTTTAATTCAGTTTGCGAAAATCTTGAACATGAATGCAGGTATCTTGATGATTTATGGGCTGGAATACCGCGAAAAGGACACGGAAGCCAAAGAGCAGATAGGTAAGCTGATAAATGCAATTCATCATGCCAAGTTTGATGATTCTTTTGTTAATTCACACGCTTAAACCGCGAAAAATATTCTTCACTGTTTTTATAGCAAGTCATTGATAAGCCTGCAAAGTAGCGATAACAATGCTATTACACATTCTATACATTGTGCGCACTTATTGGTATGGATGCCCGGATGGCATTTGAGACCTTAAACCTGACTATTATTCCTTTGTTAACCTTATCCAATTCAAACTGCTCATCCATGTATTACAAAGATGAGCCCCATGTTTTGTTCGAGTCCGTTGTCTTTAAGCAAAGTTAGCTTCTTGGTAAATAATAACGTATGTGCGTCCATGATTATTTGTTCAAACTCGCCTTAAGGAGTTTCAGCTTTATCTTTATCCCAAAGTAAAAGCTTACGCCAGCCATTCACATTCGCCGGACCGGTTTTTCTGAGTACCATGTTACGCATGATACGGCCGATAAATGTGCGTCCTTTTCCGGCCAGTCTAATGACTCTATTAGATTCATCGATAACCCAAGAGATCTGCGCTAAACGTTGTGCTTTAAATGCTGGCAATAAGGTCTTAGTGGTTTTATGGGTCTTGAGCAAGTCAGCCAGACAATGTGCATCTTCTAAACCCATACCAACACCTTGTTGCAGTGTCGGCGGACATCCATGTAGTGCATCGCCTATAAGGACAACTTTGCCTGAGTAGACATCACGACAAGTCACAGATTTTAACCTGCCTTGTATAACTGGTGTATCAGCCTCCAAGCACTCGATAGCAGAGACAACCTTGCTATCGAAACCTGAAAAACGTCGACGTAACCAGGCTTTCTTATCTTTTATCGACTCAAACTTACCCGTTTCATCCAGTATGTGTGCATAGCAATAGACCTTGTTATCAGGCATGGGATAACGCATAAATAAGTTATCTGAGCCTAAATAATATGTCGGATCCAGTCCCTGTGTGTCTTGCTCAATCAAGAAACGCCAGTTTGTCACACCCAGATCTTCTAATTCAGGATTCTCGAATGACATATGCCGAGTTTGTGAGTTTATGCCGTCGGCAGCAACCACAAGATCAAATAGCTCAGAGTCTCCATTATCGAACTCAACATCTGCTATTTCATCATATTGATTTATCTGCTTAACGCTGACACCAAATCTGACTTTGGTCTCCATACCTTGGCGCAGTAACTCCAGCAGTTTAACTCGCGGCAATGCCAGAAATGGTTGCTGGTTGAAAGGCTCTTCTAATAATGAAGCAGACGATATAATTTTCCCATTGGGTTTAACGTAACTGACGGCTTTAACTTGATGAGCTGACTGTAGAAGTTTCTGCTTTAAACCTAACTTATCCAAACCGGCAACGGCATTGGCAGGCAGACAAATCCCGGCACCATCACAGGACCATGTAGGCGTTCGTTCTATGAGTGTATATTCGTGTGTTGAATCATCGAGACGCCTGGCAAGTGATAATCCGCTGATACCGGCGCCGACAATGAGAATCTTCATGGACTATATTCTTGTGTATAAATCTATGGTGCGATTATGTCAGCCTCAGTAGGCTAAGGCAAAAAATAGTTTTTCATGTCAGCCATTCTTATGAGAAATATTCAAGCAGATTGAATCCCTTAAGCGATAAGGACATAGAAACAAATCAGTCTAGGTTTATCTAAATCTTGCACCTAAGCACCCTATTCTTCTTATGCAATCTTGACCTAATTCACCGACTCATTGGGTGAACATATTCGCTGTAGCAGCCAAGCGCCCTAGCCCTCTAGCAGACAGGGAAATTGAAGCCGACTCATCGTAAATTTAAGCAGTTCACAGGTTCAATACCTCATGGATTAGGAAATATCGATGAACTTTTTCCCTTATGTGCAATCTGAGGTTTAGAGGTAACACTCGCAAACTTTTCATTATTAGGAGTCGACTTATGCCATCAGTGGCAAATATTTTCTTAGCACCATTACTCACACTAGTAGTCATGATTCCATATTCATCTAGTGCAGAGCCTGCTATACCTATCAAGCTGCCATCACTGCAATATCAAATAACAATAGACCCAGAAAATCCAAACCAGTTGAATGTTAGCGTCGATACTCAGATGCTCGACAATGTGTCGCTACTTCCAGCCAGAACAGCTATCCATAAGAACCTGCCAACACTGAGCTGTGTTAAGCCTGATGGTTCAACAACCAAGATTGACTACAATGAACGCATTCAATGCAATAGCCTAGAGTGGACGTTACCGCTCCAAGTGGTCAGTAAAGATGGCTTTGACCCTTCGACGCAGCTAGACACCAGAGACCCAATAAAGGACTGGTATTTTGTCAGTGAGACAAACTCACTGGTCAGATTTAATGATTTATCACGCAATGAAGAGATCCTGGGCAGCATGGTTTGTACGCCAAATAAGGTTTGCTCCGAGCTTCCCAGCACTTCATTACCACCATTATTTCTGCTTTGGGGGATGGACACCACCACGCTGAATATTAGCGATAAAATCGTCACTGTACATAGTGATACCCCCTTAGTGATAAAACATCTGCAAAGCTGGAAACCCACTTTAGAGAAACAACTCAACTACTTAAACCATGTATTTCCCAATGACGTGAAACAATGGCAAATGGCATTTTTTAGCCGAGATAAGGCAGTAAGAGGTGTTGGCGGCGCAGCTGGGAGCAATCTGATTTTGATCAATGCATTACTCGATCACAACAAGCTAACCCATGATTCAATACAGATGATGCTGAGAATTGCATCCCATGAATCTATTCATGTGATGAACACCCAAGACACCCCATCCTGGGCCGGTGAGAGCTTAGCCGAATACTATGCTTTGAAATCAATGCGGGGGTCGAAATTTGAAATGCAAGACCCTACCGAGCGCTGGCATGAATTCGCCATAAAATTCCCATTCGCCAACACAGGACTATTCGAAGCCCATAGGCATGTAAAAGAGCAGCATGAGTACCAATATTATCCACTGTTCTACTTTGAAGGCGCAGCATTTTGGAATGATCTTGATAACGCGCTGACCGACACAGGCTCCAACCTGGACGAATGGATCACTCGCTTATCATTTAGCGACTACCATTTTTCAAACACCTTTATAGCAAGCATCACCAAGCAGATTGGGCAAGAAAAGTGGCTGGAAATATCCAACAGCTATCTATAACAGCAAGCTCTCTATAGCAATCGAGAAGTCGACGCCGGATATTATTCAAGGCGTCGACTTTCTTTATCAGATGTTCTGCCAGCAGGCAAATATTCAAAACCTGCAATCCATTCATAAGATGCAAGAGCCCTCTGTTACAGGCATACAGTAAGGTTCATGAAAGCTCCCTTCTCTCACTTTCTCTGACTAATCCTCTAAAGAAAGGCTAAACCTATTTTAGGTTTAGCCTTTTGGCTAATCGATGCAGGTTACCCGTGTCGATTTTAAGCGCTCTGGCGGTTGCCGCCCAATTCATCTGATGCTGTTGCAAGGCCTGTTTGATCATGGTGGTTTGAAACTGCTCCGTTGCTTCACGTAGCCCTTCACGCAGTCCTTCATCTGACTGCTGCTCTAACTTCTCTGCATGTGACTGTCCTGAATATTGCGGAGCAAGATTAGATTCAGCAAACCTGGGGGTAATTAAATCATGTTCTAGTTTTAGCTCAAAATGACTGGGTTTCAATACCAGATAAGTATCATTACTGCGTGATTTAGCAATCACAGCTGCGCGGTTAATGGCATGCTCTAATTCACGCACATTACCGGGCCAAGGGTAGGATTTGAGTAAATTGCTTGTGGCATATTCCATGCTGATATTCGTTAGGCCTAATTTTGCCTTACAACGTTCGGTAAAAAAGCCCGACAGCAAGGTGATATCCTCCTGGCGTTCACGTAACGCAGGCACATGCACCGGAAAAACATTTAATCTATGATATAAATCGGCCCTAAAGCGCCCTTCTTTCACCTCTTGATGTAAGGCGCGATTGGTCGCCGCCACAATGCGAGTATTCACTTTCAAACTGTGTTCATCACCCACGCGCTGCACGTCGCCGTATTGTAAGACTCGTAGCAACTTGGCCTGCAGAGTAAGTGATAACTCACCCACTTCATCGAGGAATAAGGTGCTGTTATTGGCTAGCTCAAATTTACCCTTACGATTACTTATCGCTCCGGTAAAAGCACCCTTAACGTGTCCAAATAATTCACTTTCAGCGACACTTTCCGGTAAGGCGGCACAGTTTAAATACACTAAGGTATGTTTAGCGCGAGACGATTTCTCGTGTATCGATGCGGCAACTAGCTCTTTACCCACGCCAGTCTCACCTGTGATCAGCACAGATAAATCGGTATTAGCCACGGCTTTAATGTCACGTTTTAAATCCATCATGCCCACAGACTGACCTATCATCTGCACTGTGCTACTGGTTTCTAAATGCAAAGCATCGACTTGGGGCATCACTCCAGCCTGGGCCTCTAGCTTTTCCATTAACAAGGCGGTATGCAAGCTGGCCGAGGCGAGCGCGCTGATGATCCGCAGATCTTCATTGCTTAAGGAATCGAAATGCTGCGGATTGAAGGCATCTATGGTCAGTGCACCAATCAGTTGATCATTGGCGATTAATGGCAAACCGATACAGGAATGCACCTGTAACTTACCCACCATATTGGGAATTAAGCCATCGTAGGGATCGGGTAATTCACTGTCAGCAGGAAAGCGCACCACATCCCCCGCACGGGCAATGGCTTCTAATCTTGGGTGCTCATGAATATTAAAACGTCGTCCCAATACCTCATCAAATAAACCATCGATTGCTAAGGGAGAAAAATGATCATTGTTAAAGGCCAGCAGCGCCGATGCATCACAACCAAACTGCTTTCTGATCACCGAGAGCAAACGTTTAAAGCGTCCCTGACTGGACACTCCCTGAGTTAAATCTATGGCGAGTTGGGTTAATGTTTTCTTTTGATTATTCATATTTACCTGGTTGCATACTTTCAATGTGTATTACTTTTATTTGTCATTACTAGCCAGATTCTCGGTCTGGCCCTTCTTAGCTGTTGCTCACAAGAGGGACACCTGATGGCATTCATTCGCTAGCTTAGGTTTATTTCAAGATCCCACAGTCATAATGACACTATCGCTGTCTAAATGACAGTTGAAACGCAGTGTCATTTCGACATTTAAAACCGTTCAAAAAATATCTATCTTATACATATCAATACGTTAAAAACTTGGCACGTTAGGTGCAATAGCTTGGTCAGATTAAAATTAAATTTAAACTCAAACTTGAGTAAGGTAAACCAATGACTATTCACATTAAAAACAACATCCACTGGGTAGGTCAGCGCGATTGGGAAATTAAAGACTTCCACGGCACCGAATATAAAATCACCCAAGGTACAAGTTACAACAGCTACCTTATCCGTGAAGAGAAAACAGTCTTAATTGATACCGTAGACCAAAGATTTAGCATGCAATTCTTGCAACAACTGGAAAGTGAAATCGATCTCAATGAAATCGACTTTATTGTCATCAACCACGCCGAAGAAGATCACTCAGGTGCACTGGGTGCGCTTTTGGCTAAAATTCCCGATACGCCGATTTACTGTACCGAAAACGCCATCGATTCCATCACAGGTTTACACCACCACCCAGAATGGAACTTTAACGTGGTAAAAACCGGCGACACCATAGACATAGGTAACGACAAGCAGCTGATATTTATTGAATCACCTATGCTGCATTGGCCTGATAGCATGATGACCTATTTAACCGGTGACGGAGTACTCTTCAGTAACGATGCCTTTGGTCAACACTACTGCGATGAACATCTGTTTAACGATGAGGTCGACCAGAATGAATTAATGGAGCAGTGCCTACGTTACTACTCAAATATCCTCACGCCTTTTAGTGCCCTAGTGACAGCAAAAATTAATGAAGTGCTGAGCTTTAACTTACCCGTGGAGATGATTGCGACTTCCCACGGCGTTGTCTGGCGCGACAATCCAACTCAAATTATTCACCAGTATTTAGAGTGGGCGAATAACTATCAGGAAGATCGTATCACCATCTTCTACGATTCAATGTCAAACAATACACGCATGATGGCCGATGCCATTGCCCAGGGCATTCATGATGTAGACCCTGCCGTTGCGGTAAAAGTGTTTAACGTGGCGCGCCAGGATAAAAATGAAATCCTCGCCCATGTATTTCGCTCCAAGGGGATTTTAGTTGGCTCATCCACCATGAATAACGTCATGATGCCTAAGGTCGCTGGTATGTTGGAAGAGATCACTGGCTTACGCTTTAAGGATAAAAAAGCCGGCGCATTTGGCAGTTATGGTTGGAACGGCGGTGCGGTAGATCGCATTCATAGTCGCTTAACCGACGCCGGATTTACCACCACGGTTAGCTTAAAGAGCAAATGGCGCCCCGATGGTAAAGCCATGCAAGTGTGCCGCGAGCACGGCAGGCAGATAGCGAAGGACTGGACTTGGCAAGATCTGACTAAAATCGAACCTTTGGTTTTAAAACCCACAAATATAGCTAAGGCTAAACCCAAATCAAAGCCACAGCCACAATTTAGCAATGCCGCGCCCCTTGTCAGTGAAAGCAGTACGGCTAATGACGCAGTGGCAGTAAACGAGCAACAAAGCATGATATGCACTGTGTGTAACTGGGTTTACGACCCAAGTCTAGGTGAGCCCAATCAAGGCGTTGAGCCCAATACCCCTTGGTCTGAAGTGCCGGAGTTTTTCCTTTGTCCAGATTGCGCATTAGGTAAAGACGTATTTATCGCATATCAGGAGCAAAAAGTATCATGAGTCATCCCATCATCATTATTGGTAGCGGTTTTGCCGCTTACCAGTTAATTAAAACCATACGCCGTAGTGATTCGACACTGCCTATCTGGGTTTTTACCAGGGATGATGGTCATGACTATAACAAACCCGATTTAAGCCATGTGTTTAGCAAGCAGCAAGGCGCCGATGAGCTCATTACCAAGCGTGCCTCAGAGTTTGCTGATGAGTTTAATATCACCTTATATAGCCAAACTCGAGTCGAAAAAATCGATGTTGAGCAAGAACACATTCTGGTTGAGGGTAAAGCTTATCCCTATAGCAAGCTGGTATTAGCCACGGGGGCTAAGGCCTTTGTGCCCCCTATTGAGGGCGATGCGGTGCAAGATGTGCTGACCTTAAACAGTCTGAGTGAGTATGCCAGTGCCCAGCAACAGCTGAGCCAGGCACAAGAGGTGTTATTAATTGGCGCAGGATTAATCGGTTGTGAAATAGCCATGGATCTTAGCAGCAGTGGTAAACAGGTGACCTTAGTTGATCCACAATCTCAACTAATGGCCAATCTGTTGCCTGAATTTGTCGCGGCGCCTTTGCATAAAATAATGACCGAGACTGGCATTAGTTTCGAACTAAACAACAAGGTTAGCTCCTTATCCCAGCATAGCGATAATAGTGGCAATCACAATGACAAAAAGATAGTGGCTAAGCTCAACTCTGGTAAACAAATCATAGTCGATGCGGTCATTTCGGTAGCTGGGTTAAAGGCTAATTTACAACTCGCCCAAGAGGCGGGATTAGCCACCCGACAAGGCATAGTCGTCAATGCTCAACTGCAAACGTCAGCCAATAATGTTTATGCTCTGGGGGACTGTGCTGAGATAGAGGGACAGGTGAAGGCCTATTTACAACCCATTTTACTGAGCGCCAACACCTTAGCTAAGGTATTACAGGGTCAAAGCGCCGAACTTAAGCTGCCCCCCATGTTAGTTAAGGTGAAAACACCTCTGCTACCTATCCAACTCTCCGGACAAACCGTGAGGAATATCAAGCACTGGCAAACCCAGTTTGATGAACTAGGCAGTATTACTAAGGCCTATAACGACAAAAATGAAATGGTTGGCTTTATTGTCACCCAAGAGCATATGAAACAGGCATTTCCCCTATTGCGAGAATTAAGCAGTGCCGTTTAAATGTGCTAATTAGCCAGTTCAACTCAATAAACACGTGCCACTTTACCTATTTATAGATAGAAGGATTTTATTATGAGCCATAAACGTATTCCAGCAAATTGGACAATCCAACGCTCTACAGCATTTTTCACTAAGGAAAATGTACCCAGCGCCCTGCTTAAACACCACAATACGGCCCGGGGTGTCTTCGGACAATTATGTGTCATGGAAGGGACAGTGACTTACTTTGGTTTTGCCAACGAGCAAGCCATGGAGCACGAAGTCAAAGTGGTGATTAATGCCGGACAGTTTGCCACTAGTCCACCACAATATTGGCACCGTATCGAACTCAGTGACAATGCCCAATTCAATATCAATTTCTGGTCTGACAAAAGCCAGTAAGCTTAGCCACTAGTCCAGCATGATATAGACACAGCATCGAACTCAGTGACGATGCCCAATTCAATATCAACTTCTGGTCTGACAAAAGCCAGTCAAGAGACCAGTAAAGGGCCAGCTTAGCCACTAGTCCACCACAATATAGACACAGCATCGAACTCAGTGACGATGCCCAATTCAATATCAACTTCTGGTCTGACAAAGGACCAGTAAAGGGCTAACAGCCAAGTCAGCAGCCGGTGACCAAATTACGCCCCATGACACCTATGTCATGGGGCGTAGGTTTATTAAGACATAAGCTTATAATGCATAGATTTATAATACATAGATTTATAAGGCTGATTGAAATCGGTCCTGCCACTCATTCCACTCCCCAAAATCCAGAAGATAAGCTTACTTAAGACCTAGCCTACTCACTGTTTCCACGAGTATGGTGAGTCATATCTGAATAAGAACTTAGTTGTCGAACTTAATTAAAATGCCACCAGATTGCGCTACAAATACAGTTAACATGCTGACATGATTAACATTGCTTATTCTAATATCGGCTATTTTTGGGGTTTTTACTGTTAAATTATGTGCTGGTTCACAGAATTCATCTGTTAAGTCTGTTTAATATGTCCTGTCAAATAATGACAACTCCATACAAGGACAGAAATATGACCAAGCTAGTTGAAATTGAAGGGATCGGAGCAGCTTATTCTGCAAAATTGGAAGCCGTAGGTATTATGACGCTTGCAGATCTAATGGATAAAGGCGCAAGTAAGAAAGGACGCGTAGAAATTGCTAAGCAGACTGAGATCAGTGAAAAGCTGGTACTTAACTGGGTTAACCGTGCAGACTTATCTCGCATCAAGGGTGTTAGCACACAATATGCCGATCTTCTCGAGTTCTCCGGCGTAGACACTGTCCCAGAATTGGCTCAACGTAATGCTGAAAACCTGCATGTTAAGATGACAGAAGTCAACGACGAACGTGCTCTAGTACGTCAGCTACCAGCCCTGACACAGGTTCAGGCTTGGGTTGCTCATGCTAAAGAGCTTCCTCGTGTAATCAATCACTAGTATCTGTTTACTGCCCCGCTAATACGTTGGTGCAGTGATCTGGATATCTCGAATATACACAGTTAAAAAATGCCTTCGACCCCATTAAGCGTCGAAGGCATTTTTGTTTGTGCAGACAGGCATTCGGACAAAAGCAAAACGCCTCCATATGGAGGCGTTTTCGTTTAGACGCTTTATCTAAAGCTTTTATTCAAGAGGACTTACCCCAGAACACAAGCATTAGCTTGCCTGCACCAAGGCATCACTGTCGCCAGTTTGCTCATCATCCATCATCCTAGTCAACTTAGGTGCCATCCAAGCCATGATAACGGCGACAACTAAGGCCACCAGACCTATCTCCAAAAACAGTTTAGTGTAGATAGGCAAAGTCAGTAGTGGGTCGGTCACATTCTCTGGAGCGGCGCTGAAAGTGGCCACGTAACCACCGATAACAAAAGATGCCGCTTGTGTCAGGAACCAGGCGCCCATGGTGAATCCCATAAGACGTTGGGGCACTAAGCTGGCCACCATGGCTAGACCTAAACCACTGATAAGCAACTCACCCAGACTCTGAAACAGATACACTAATACCATCCAGCCCATAGAGACCATGCCCTGCGCGTCGGCAAAGTAGGTGCCTGCGGCAGCAACAATCAAGAAGGCAAATGCACACATGAACATGCCTAAAGTGAATTTAGCCGGCATAGACAGATCGCGCCCCTGTTGACCAAAGCGCATATAAAGGAAAGCGAGTATGGGACTACACAAGACCACCCAAAATGGGTTTAACGCCTGCAGGCTAACGGGGTTGATATTAAAGCCCATTACCTGAGTATCGACATTATAGATGGTAAAGAAGTTAAGAGATGTCGGCATCTGAGCATAGAGTACATAGAAGATGATGGCTTGCAGCATCAAGACGAACACCACAATCATACGTTTTCGAGCAGCGCCGGTCTCAGCCATGGTTTCTTTCATAAAAACGCCTACCACAGTGATGCCAATCAAACCCAGTACGATATTAGCCATCATGATATTAACCATGAGCCAAGCACACAAGAATATTGCTGCCACGGACACGAGTAGCACGATACATAGTTTGAGATAGCTCAGCGGCTGATTATCAGGCTTTGAACCTATGCCTTGTACGGTATAGCGAAACACCAGATAACTTAGCAGACTCGCTATCAGACCCAGACCACAGATCAAAAAAGCCACCCCATAACCATATTCGGCCGCAATAACTGGGCTCATGGACAGGGCTACCAGAGAGCCCACATTAATCGACATATAGTACAAGGTGAAAGCGCCATCGAGACGAGTATCGTTCTCCTCGTAACACTTGGCCAATAAGCTGGACGGGTTTGCCTTAAATAAGCCATTACCCACGGCGACAGTAGCCAGTGCATAGAATATAAGTCCGGGATGCTGAATCGACATGGACATCATGAAATAACCCACCGCCAACACCATGGCCCCCAAAAGCATGGTCCTCTTAGTCCCCAGAACATGATCGCCCACATAACCGCCGATCGACACTAAGCCAAACACTAAGGCCGCGAATGCACCAAAGGTTACGAAGGCTTCTTCTTGGCTATAACCAAGATGCTCGACAAAATAAACGGCTAAAATCCCTTGCAGACCGTAATAACCAAACCTTTCCCAGAGCTCGATGAAAAAGATCATCTTAAATGGTTTAGGCTGGTTGAAAATACTCGTGTCACTTTTCATTGCAGGATAGGTTCACTAGTTTCTAATTGGATGAAACCATTAAACCCCGACACGCCTAATATTATTGTGAGCTAATTAACTATCACAGGTTTAAAGTGTGATGCGCATCACAAAGGCACATCTGCGAACATAGAGATAACATGCAGTAACATACATTTATCCCCTCAAACACGAAGTCCGCTTCAAAATAGGCCTGTCGGCCCCTGCACCACTGAATAAAAAGCACTTAAGTCTGATGTCTAAATCACTCACACATACAGATAAAGATTTGCTTACCTAGGGCTTAATCTAAGCTTATTTGACATTTAATCCTGTTTTTTAGCTTTGCATTTGTCTACGACGCAGAGTAACTTGAGACCATATTTGAATACAATTAGCAAACTTATTATTTAGCGGCTAATCGAGCATAAGAGGAGATCGGGTTAACCATAATGACAAATCGGATATCCCAACCTCTTAAAAATAGCCTCTGGCTAGTGTTCGGCTTGTGGCTTATTGTGTTGCAATTTATCACCCTGTCCCATGCTGCCGAGCATGCGCTAGAACACAATGACAGCCACTGTATATACAGTAATGTTTACCATGAACACAATGCTGGCCCGACAACGGTCATCATGCCGCCTATCTGTCAGCAACAAGCTGAAAGTATTGCGCCTCCTGTGTATCTGCAACCTTCTCTCCCTTGGCTGCGCAACCTAAATGTACGTGCCCCTCCCTTCTAGTCCTTAAGCAAACCCAAAATCCATTTAAAAATACTATTTTTTGCTTATCTATAAGGACAGGCACGATGAAACTTGCTCTATCATATATAGCGCTAGCGGTTGCTGGCACTTGTTCACCTGTAATGGCGGCTCAGCTAGAAGGTCAAATTACCGATAATAATGGCACTCCTCTTCCAGGCGCCCATGTGAGTATCGACGGTGGCAACAAGACAACCAGTGATGCTCAAGGTCGATACAAGTTATCTATCGCCGACAACAGTCATGTTCATCTCCATGTGAGTGATGACAACTTCAGGCATACAGATCACGATTTACAGATAACCACAGGTTTTGTGACCCAAGATATTTCACTGGAGCAGATCATGATGGAAAACATTGTGATCACCGCATCACCTTTTCTGCGCTCAGCCATGGAAAGCACCACGCCAATCAGCGTGATGACAGCAGATGAACTCAAACTAAATATCGCCCCAAGTCTAGGAGACACGCTGGAGAAACTCCCCGGTGTGCAAGCTTCTCATTTTGGTGCTGGTGCCAGCCGCCCCATTATTCGCGGCATGAGTGGTCCTCGTGTTCTAGTGTTAGAAAATGGCCTCTCCGTGGGAGATGCCTCGACGGTATCGGCAGATCATGCGGTTACTACTGAAGCCGGAACGGCGCAGCAAATCGAACTTCTGCGGGGACCTGGATCGCTACTCTATGGTAACGGTGCCATTGGTGGCGTCGTCAATGTGGTGAATAACCGCGTCGATGAAAGAGCTGTCGATGAGTTATCCGGTAACTTTGGTTCCCATTATGTGACAGGCAATAATGGCCGCACCGTCAATGGTGAGCTAAATGGCGGTAACGGTAAATTCAATTGGCATTTAGACGGTACACATCGCGAGACAGATGACTTCGATATTGCCGGTAATGCCATTGAAAATCAGAGCAAAACTCACGGTTCACTGGCCAATAGTCAGCTAAAACTGGATGACTACGCCGCCGGTGTCGGCTACACAGGTGATGACTCTTTTATCAGTATCTCAGGGGCTCGTACTGAATCTAACTATGGTATTCCTGGCCGCGGGGTGGAAGGCGATCCTGACATCACCATAGATCTGAAAAAAACGGCATGGCAACTTCATTCTGGCCTGTTAGATCCATTCTCCGGGGTGAGTAAACTGCGCTTTGACGCTGGTTATACCGATTACCAACATGCCGAGCAGGAAGATGGCGTCGCTGATACCTTTTTCTACAATAAGCAAAGTGAAGCCCGTTTGAGTGTAAACAATACACCTTGGGGGGAATGGCAAGGGGTCATGGGTCTTCACGCCATTCATAGAGATTTTTCTGTTCGAGGGGAAGAGGCACTGACCCCAGACAGTAAAACCGATACTGTTGCCGCATTTATCGTTCAAGAACGAAGAATTGATGACTTTCGCATCGAACTCGGTGGCCGCATAGAGCATTATCGTTTAGACCCTAACTCTATGAAGCTACAAACCTTAGCTGGCACACAAGACTATCAGCCCGAAGGCGTGAGTGATAACAATCTGACGCTTTCAGCTGGTATTGTCTGGGATTTCGATCCCGCCTACAACTTAGGCTTGTCCTTCGAAAGAGCCGAGCGCTCGGCCACCGCCGAAGAGCTTTATAGTTTTGGTGCACACGATGCGACGCAAAGCTTCGAAGTGGGCTCTCAATTCATGATTGAAAATGGCAATGTCATTCCCAACAGCGACACTAGCGACAAGGAGATCGCCAATAACATAGATCTCACCCTGAGAAAATTAGAGGGAGCCTGGACTGGGTCTTTGAGTCTGGCCTATAACAGGGTCAATGATTTCTACTACGAAAAAGATACCGGCCTAGTTGCCTCGGATATTGGTGAAGAGGGAGATCTACCTGTCTATCAATTCACCCAAGGCGATGTTGAACTCTATTCGGTGGAAGCTCAAGCCAAGATACCCTTTAACGATACCTGGTCACTGGATCTACTCAGTGATTACACCCGAGGAAAATTGGTCGATGGTGGCAATTTACCACTTATCTCACCCATGCGTTTTGGCTCAACACTGAACTTTGATCTCCAGGACTGGCATGCCGATGTGGGTGTGATGGCTTATGCTAAACAGACAGATACCGCCGAAAATGAGACAGATACGGCAGGTTATGCCTTGGTCGATTCTGCTGTGACCTATCATTTTGCTACAGAAAATGGCGATATGATGTTCTATGTGAAAGGCAATAACTTACTCGATCAAGATGCCAGGCCACATACTTCGCTACTGAAAGAGTACTCGCCGCTTATGGGGCGTAGTGTCATGATCGGCGTGAACTACGATTTTTAGTCGTCTATAACATCTGGGGGTAATTCCACCAGCGAGTCTTAAAGCGAAGTCAGTGACTTCGCTTTTTTTATGGATAGCACTTTTGGCCAAGCAAAAAAAAGCAGCGGCTGTTAGCCCCTGCTTTTTTTAATATATGTCTGTCTGGCTATTTAAGCGCAGCGATCTCTTTCTCAACCTCTGCAACCACGCCTTGTGGATTGCTTAGGTACTTAGAGTGGTCAACAAATATGCCTTGTTCACCGATGATAATCACCATAGCCGGAAATGCCTTAGTGCCTATCATCTCCTGAATCTCGGCGATATCCGATAATACGAATTCGGCTTCGCTACTTAGGCTATCTTTAAAGACTTTATTTGAGGGGGATAACTTGAATTTTTCAATGACGTCATTGAAATCATGTTTAGTATCCAGTGGATTACCTTCGACAAAATGTGCCCTTTGTAAAAAGTTAACCACTTCCAATTGCTTCTTAGGCTGCTTGCTCTGCATCCAACCCATCAGGTTTGCCGTTTTGAAAGAACTCTTAGGACTGTTGACGTAACGAATGTGATCCCTGCCGAACTTAAGCCCTGTGAGTCTTGCAACATCTTCCATCTGCTCTTCGCCCGCACTGTCTGTGCCATTGTAATGTGCGCTATGCAGTGGGTGGATGTTCATCTCAGGATAAGCTTCATGAAGTGCGTTGACCAAAGGTGTGGCCGCGTAGCTCCATGGGCAGTGGGAATCGAAGATAAAATACAGATCCTTGCTAGAATCTTCAGTGATAGGAGTCTCAGAGTCAGAGAGAGGCAGCTCGATAAACAGTTCTTGGGTCATTCGTGTGAGTCTTGGTCAAAATCAGATACCGTGATCCTAATTAGTTTGTCATCAATATTCAATCTTTGTCTGTAGAAGTTTTACTTAAGTCTTAGCGCCAGTCACTAGAATGCGTTATTCCCATGGAACTCGGTACACAATAACCATCAAATGATATACACTTAATGTATCAAATGATATAAGCAGCAGATATTAATAGGAGCTAAAGATGGCAATTACCAATGTGTTTACGCCGGCGAGTGCAAGCAATAAAGTCATCGGCTTCTGGCAATCTGTTGGCGTTCCAGCTCGCGGTGCCAGCTTATATGAGGCGCTGCATACTGGGCTGCCGTTCGAGGTCTATAGCAATCTAGCTAAAGTTTCCGGCATAGAAAAGTCTGAGCTTGCCAGTGCCACGGTTATCGCCAGTGCGACCTTACAACGCCGTGCCAAGGCGGGAAAATTCAATCGTGACGAGAGTGACAGGCTGTATCGTTTCGCCGAAGTGTATAAGTCAGCGCTGGATCTGTTTGAGGGTGAAGGTGATGATGCGACTCGCTGGCTGAGAAACCCAGTACGTGGTCTGGGTAACAAGCGTCCTATCGATATGCTGTCGACTTCGGCAGAAACTGAGGCGGTGCTGAATCTAATAGGCCGCTTAGAGCACGGTGTATTTGCATGATCACCGCCTATCGCATAGTGAAGAAAAAATGGGCCAGCAATGCCTTCGATGGTGAAGGCGCCAGGCTCTTCGGTGGGCGCTGGAATAGTCGCGGCCAGTCCTGTGTTTATCTGGCAGGCTCCGAGTCTTTAGCTATTTTAGAGATATTGGTTCATTTAGATAATGCCCAGCAAATCAATCATTACACCTTATTTGCTGTAGAGTTGGATGAAAAAGATATCATGTTACTGGACAAGGATGCCCTGCCCCATAATTGGCAAGAAGACCCAGCGCCTGCAGATACGGCCGATGTGGGAGATGAATGGTTAAACAGTCAAGTCAGTTTGGCTCTGTGTGTCCCCTCTAGCATAGTGACTCGGGAACGTAACTTTTTGCTCAATGTCGAGCATCCCGCTTTCGATAACATGATGAATACTAAGCTAGAGCTCGAGTTTTCCATGGATAGACGACTGCTGCCATAAAATAAGCCGATCTTAGATCACTTGGCTCAGGCCGCTTTGTTTATTTGCTATCTTAATTTCAACTTTTACGTCAATGTCTATTCGCCAATCCTGCGACTCAGTTCAATCTTACTCACCCTATTACTCTAGCAGCACTTAGATGGCATCAGTCTTGTGAATATTTAGTCAGGCCTACTCTTATGAGTCTTAGACCTAGTTTAGTCTTAGTCTTAGTCTTAGTCTTAGTCTTAGTCTTAGTAGAATAAAGCCCATCAATTATCTTGACGGGCTTTAATTTTAAACGAGCCGCTAAACTAAGATTACATACCTAAATATCTAAATTCCTAAATATCTAAATATCAATTCCTAGTTAGCCTTACTTGTTGAAGCGCTTCGCCTTGTATTTTGGATTCATCAGATTTTCGATTGAAAATATTTCATCCAGCTCAACCTCGCTAAGCAGGCCTCTTTCCAAAACGACTTCACGGACATTCTTACCGGTTTCGGCGCAGATTTTACCTATGATGTCACCTTCATGATGACCGATGAAGGGGTTAAGATAGGTAATGATGCCAATGGAGTTAAGTACAAACTCCTGACAAACTTCACGATTTGCCGTGATGCCTTTAATGCATTTGTCATTCAGTGACAGACAGGCATTTTGCAGTAGAGACAGAGATTCGAACAGGCATTGGCCAATGACAGGCTCCATAACGTTGAGCTGTAACTGCCCCGCTTCTGCAGCCATAGTGATGGTGAGATCATTACCACAGACCTTGAAGGCTACCTGATTAACCACTTCTGGGATAACAGGATTCACTTTGGCCGGCATAATGGACGAGCCTGCCTGCATCTCTGGCAAGTTAATCTCATTAAGACCTGTGCGCGGTCCCGATGACAATAAGCGTAGATCGTTACAGATCTTAGACAGCTTAATGGCAAATCGCTTCAATGCGCTCGATAACATGACATAGGCGCCACAGTCAGATGTTGCTTCGACTAAGTCTTCGGCGGGCACAAAGGCGTGGCCGGTGATCTCGGCGAGTTTAGTAATGGCAAGAGCTGAGTATCCATCTGGAGTATTGAGCCCGGTACCAATAGCCGTTGCGCCCAAGTTAACTTCTAGCAATAGCTCCTGACAACGTTTGATGCTTTTTATCTCTTCCTTAAGCGTGATCCCAAAAGCGCGAAACTCCTGGCCTAAGGTCATGGGCACGGCGTCTTGCAGTTGAGTACGGCCCATCTTCAATACATCGCTGAACTCTTCAGACTTAGCCAGCAAGGTATCTATCAGTAATGATAAAGCCTCAAGCACAGTATTAGTGCGCTCGAACAAGGCTACCCTAAACCCGGTAGGATATGCATCGTTAGTGCTTTGGCTCTTGTTCACATGATCGTTTGGATTGATATGACTATAGGCACCTTTAGGCTGACCAAGTTGCTCTAGGGCAATATTGGCAATGACCTCATTGGTGTTCATGTTGACCGATGTTCCCGCGCCGCCCTGAAAAGCATCAACTGGAAATTGTGCGTAATACTTGTCGGTAGCCAGCAAGGTATCACAGGCCTTAATGATAGAGTCGGCGATGTCACTTGGTATGGTGCCAAGTTCGGCATTGGCCATAGCGGCCGCTTTCTTGGTTTTAACCATGCCGCGGACAAATTCGACACAATCGCCAATCTTCTCATTGCTAATGTTAAAGTTTTCTACCGCTCTTAGGGTATGTATGCCGTAGTAAGCATCATTGGGGATCTCTTTTGAGCCTAATAGATCTGTTTCTGAACGTGTGCCTTCTGCGAAGCTGTACATTACTGTCATTGATAGGTCTGCTTTTCTATTTATATGAGTGTTTTTTGAGGCTGATTCTACTGACTAGTCTAGCTAAATTTATCAGTCTAAGATGAGGGTAACATGGGAGGATAAAGCAGGTAAATCACCCCAGTACAATTTATGGAATCACTTTGATTTAGCACATTAATGCTAACATTTCATTGATAAGCTTCATTCTTATCTCCCGCATATATCACAGAGAAAGTGCCACAGATAACCAGACTATTAACGGCTAGTTTTTATTCGGCTCCAGCTTCTTTCCATGTTCATATAAGAGACACAAGCCTGACCACAGGCATTCTGACAACATCCATCATGGACCACGCCGCATAACAGCCCTTTTCGCCATAAATTCTCCGCCGCCACAATAAATACCGATTGCGACAGTCCCGAAGCCTGGAGCAGAGATTTAGGCTTATCCGGCTGTTTCAGTTGTTTGATTATTTTGAGATTAGCGGTCGATAGCAGATCTGATGTCATGGCTAATAGCTCCATTAATGAGGTCCCAAGGCATTGTAAATATAGAGCCATCAATTAGTTTGATGGCTCTATATGCCTATATAGTGATAATTAATACCTAATAGCTTATGTTTTAGGCAGGGTATTTATCATAGTGATGAATTAATTACATCGATTTAGGTCTACCAAGATTCTTCTTAAGGCCACATGTTCCCTTGCGGGTAAGTCCTTTAGGGGCAATCTGGGCGATCCCATATCGGTTCCTTGAAGTTTCAAGCCTGCCTTGATACTCGCGGCCAAGCCTTGCTTAACAATAAACTCCAGAAAAGTGATCTGCTGGTAGAAGAGCTTTCTCGCCTTGTCATTGTCGCCACTCTTGATGCTATCGAACAATCGCTTAGGCAGATCGCCTATCAATACCGGCGCCGCGCTGCACCAGCCTTTAGCCCCTGCATTAATCGCCTCCAGGGCCAGGTAGTTACAACCATTGTAAAAAGGTAGCGTGCCATTAGACAGCATATGCAGTTTATGCATCCTGCGAATGTCACCACTGCTTTCCTTGACCATGGTCACATTGGTAATACTGTTGACCATCTTGCACATAAATTCCGGTGACATGTCGATGCCGCTGGTCGACGGATTGTTATAGACCATGATAGGCACAGAGATCGCGTCTGATATGGCCTGATAATGATCAAATATCTCATCTTCGCTCAACTTGTAATAAGACATAGGCGATACCATGACGGCTCTCGCCCCCGCCTTATCGGCAAATACAGCCCGAGCTACGGCATCTGGGGTGGTCAGCTCAGAAATACCTATGATAACCGGAACCCGACCCGCTACATAATGTATGGTGGCTAATGCCGTTTCTTCCCATTCACCAGTATCCAGATACGCCCCTTCTCCGGCGCTGCCCAATGCCGCTATGGCACTAGATCCCGACGAAATTAGACCATCTATGATGCTGTGTAGCTGCAAAATATTAACCGTGCCAGTGACGTCAGAGAAAGGCGTGATGGGATAACCTATGATCCCAGTCAATTCTAAAGTCTTATTCATCATGCTTCCTCTCTGATAGCCAATTGGCCAAGGTTCTGTAACATGGGGGCATTTTCACAGGCTAAGTATCTAGCCGGAGAGCTTGGGTTGGTATTCACATGGTGATGCCAGGCCCAGTTAGGGATATAGATAACATCACCGGCCTGCCATTCGATTTTTTGATCTTCAATCATGGAGTAGCCTTCGCCTTCGAGGATATAGGCCAAGGTTTCATAGCTGTGGCGATGACGATTAGATCTGTCACCAGGCAACAAGCCGCCGATTGTCATGCTGATAGAGTTACTCGGCAAGTTGACGATATGCACCGGGTGCTTACGTTCTTTGGAAAAGGTGTTGCTGATATTGTCTTTCTCAACCGCTTTATGGGCTAATACTGGGGGTAGATGCGCTTGCAAACTCGATTTGGTTTCACCGAAATCTGCTGAACTGAATTTCTTAGTCGTCATAGATATTTCCTTAATCTGGTGTGACTCTGTTTCGTTGGAAGCATCCTCGCAGATAAGAGATTGCAGAAATAACTTTTAATTATTACCATATTGATAAGTAAAAACTATCAATGGTGCATGAATGGAACTCAGACATTTTCGTTATTTTAAGGTGGTAGCCGAGCTACAGCACTTTCATCGGGCCGCCGACGCCTTATGTATCTCACAGCCAGCACTGTCTAATCAGATAAAGCAGCTGGAAGATGAACTCGGTACTAAGTTATTTAACCGAGTGGGCAGACGCGTCGAAATTTCCGAAGCCGGTAGCCTGGTTCTGGCGTCGATAACCCATATTTTAAATGACGTCGATAGAATGAAAGATGCGGTTGCCGAAATAGAATCAGGTGTGGCGGGAACCCTTAGAGTCGGTGTGATCCAATCCGTAAATGCCTTATATGCTCAAGATCTGGCTCTGGCCTTCGACAGTATTTGTCCCAATGTGTCCCTCTGTATCGAGGAGCTGTCTAATGATGAGATAACCACTAAGGTAGAAAGAGGGGAACTGGATATCGGCATAGGTTTCGCCCATGGACCGGTTTACAAGAATTTGGCCTTTACCCAGCTATTCAAAGAAAAATGGAGCCTTATCTGTTCACTGTCACAGGCTGATTCGGCTAAACGTCTGTTAAAGGGTGAAGCACACGATCTTAAGGCCATATTGCTACCCAATCATTTCGAAACCCGCAGGATAGTGAATAAATACTTTCTCGAGCATCATATTTCGGTTAATAAGATCACAGAGCTCAACTCCATCATTCGTATCCTGGCATTTGTGCGTAACAGCCGCTCCTTCACCATACTGCCAAGTTCCTTCGCGTCACTGTCTAGCATAGAGCCGCTGCAGTCATTTGACTTGAGTTCGGCCATCACTCCAAGAGTCGTCGGCATGCTGCAGGCCCAAGACAGGATAACTAAGCGCTCCGCCAGCATATTCGCCGAGGTCTTGACCGAGCAACTCTCGGTTACATGAGGCTGAGCTAGGTATCATTTAATGCACAGAGCGTTAGTCCCTTTTCAGGACACATGATAGCGAGGTGAGTGAATAGTATTTTATTGTAGGGAGTGCTTTGTGAATTGAACCGGCGGCGCTAGAAACTGCACACGGTATTTCTGTTGCTGCGTTTCGCTTCATATAGAGCAGTATCGGCTTCATGGATCAGCTGACCTAAAGATTGATGGCGAAAGTAAGACAGGCCGATACTCACGGTCAATCTAAGCTCAGTTCCATCGTCTAAGATCATGGGGTTATTGGCTAAACTTGCTCGGTAATACTCGGCCAATGCCCCTGCGCCATCTTCGCTGCTCCCCGAGATGATGATCATAAACTCTTCGCCGCCATAGCGAATAAGCACATCGGACATACGACTGTTATCGGTGAGGATTTTAGAGACGAATTGCAGTGCGCGATCGCCAACCAAGTGCCCATGTTTATCGTTTACTTGCTTGAAGTGATCGAGATCTAACATCAGCACTGCAAAATTCCCCTCACCGCGAGAGGCGATTTTATGCATCACCTCTCCCTGCTTCAATCCTTCGCGGCGATTAAACAGCCCAGTGAGATCATCAAAGCTGGCCTGCTTTGTCAGCACGGATTCGAGCCTTTTCTGCTCGGTGATATCGAAAATAACCCCAATAAGGCCGGCAACCTTGTCGTCCTTATCGAAAAAACTGGTCTTATGAAATTTAACGAACAGCTCATCACCTTCTTTTGAGCGGATCTGCTTCTCATAGACCTGAATACCTGGCTCATCGAACAGGGCCTGATCGGCTTGCTGGTAAACATCGGCCAGCTCTTTGTCAAAGAGCTCGTAAACGCTACGACCTATCATCTGATCCCTAGTTAACTTGATAAAGTCTTCGAAGGCTTTATTACAACCAAGATAAACTCCGGCAATATCTTTGTAGAAGATAGGCACAGGCAAGGTGTCTATCATCAATTGCAACATAGGACTGTTATTCGATAGAAACGATAATAGATCTGGTACTTGTATTTCGGTCAATTTATCCATATAAGACTACTCGTTTTGCACCTTTATCTCATCGTGCTACTTCGCTTATTTGGCTAACCCTGAGGTCTTCTCAGCCAAAACATCTATTGGTAAAACAGTATCTACACTTCTAATCGCGATATTGGCTAGTACATATGTTACTCCAATATTAATAAATAACACATACTGGCAACACAGTTAAGCGAAGAGGATTTAATTTCTAGGTGATTAGCACATAGATGTTTGTAAGCTCCCTAGTCTTCGCTGGCTAAAAATCTATAGCTTAACTTATGTTTCCATTTGACTTATCACACGATAACGCCATAGATTTCATTCGATTATATTAGCTCAGAAGCTCGACACTCAGGTATGTGAATTCATCAATTTGATGTAGTTTTTAAAACGGCATCACGCAAACATCATTTATTACGCTTAATCGACCTTTTTTAATGATTAGTTGCTAGATATTAAAATCTTTGTCTGGTTTAATATGGCTTAATTCGGCGCTCGATGCCTTTGTTTATTCGCTAATAAGTTATGCGCTCAACAATAGGAAGCAATACTTGTTCGATATGAAAAGCTCAACACAGATCTTACAATCTAAGTTGACACTGGTACTCTTACTGGTGGTTTTTCTGTCGCAATTATTTCCTACCTGTGTAGCATCGGATATTCACTACAATGGTCAAAGTACCGCAGCAGTATCGAGTCAGCCTATCGAGCAGCAAGAATCTTGCTGTCACCTACCTGGTCACGCTTGTTCCCATACGAGAGTGGCCAGTGAGTCATCAGATCAAGATGGCGATTTTCATAGCTCTTGTCATCCCCCTATAGAACACAGCTTCGTCTCCGACTTTAATCGGGTCCAAGGCGCGAGCCTATTTCTTGTCAGCTATCAAAATAGAAGTTACGCCCCCCCTATTCCACCTCCCCACGCCTGAATTCCTTTTAACAACATAATTTCATCTTAATTGTTAAGTCACTCAGCTTGTATCGCCGACGAAAGCGCTAAGCAAGCTGAGATAACTGGAGTTCATTCTCGTGAAGAGATACCAAGAGATCACCCTCCTGGCCTGCCGACGCGGCATGGCCACTGTGAGTCTGTGTGTGTTTGGCCTATTTGCAGGCCTAATTTCACACTCAAGTCTGGCAAAAACAGACCAAGCCCAAGGAGAAATTACTCTGCCTTGGGTGCTCGAACAAACCTTATTACACCACCCTCAACTACAAGGCTACCCCTATGATTTAAGGGTCAGTGAAGCCCTCACTCTACAGGCTGGGATCAGCCCCAATCCTGAGTTTTCGTTGGAAGTTGAAAACATTCTGGGTTCAGGCGAGATGCAGGGAGTCGAAAACGCAGAAATCACCTTAGGCTTAAGCCAAGTCATCGAACTTGGGGATAAACGTCAGCGTAGGATAGATTTAGCTCGGGCCGAACAAGGTCAAAGTCTCAGTGAATATGAGCTGACACGTTTGGATTTATTGGCTGAAGCGACCCAAAGGTATTATCAAGTACTGCGTCTTCAGGCCCTGCAGGATTGGAATGCCAGGCGCATTCTCGTCGAGCAAGAAGCCCTAAACGAGATTGAGTCACGAGCCAAGGCAGGCGCTGTCACTCAAGCCGATGTGAGCAAGATGGCCCTGCGTCTATCACGCTCAGAGTCGATTCAATATGGTCTCGAGAGTCAGGCTCAGCTTGCCAGACTCGGTTTAGCCTCCATGTGGTCAAGTGAAGCTTATTTCACTCTGGTCGCCGGTGAGCTTGCCCCCTTGCACGCCCTTCCTACGGCTGCGAGTGTGCTCAATGCCATGGAGACAGCGCCTCAATACCTGCAACTGCTCAGTATCGAGCGGGTCATGTATGCCAAACGGCGCATGGAGGAGTCGAAGGCGCAATCTGACATCAGCTTAGGGCTAGGGGTCCGTAGTTATGATGGCTTCGACGACGGCGCTTTGATGTTTAACTTCTCTATGCCCATTGCGCTATCTAATCCAAATCAGGGCAACATCATGGCGGCCCGCGCTAAGGAAGAGATCGCGAGGGAGCAACAGAGGCTGGCCCGCAGTCAACTCAGGCTGTCCTTGCTTGAAATCCATCTGACCATGGTCAATAACGCCAAACAGGCGAAACGACTTCAGCAGCGTCTGCTCCCCTTAGCCAATCGACTGCTTAAAGACACACAAACTGCCTACCATGCCGGTCAAGCCAATGTGCTATTGCTGGCCGATGCACAATCAGAGCTGTTTAGCTTACAGCGCGAGCTTATCGAGACCAAAGTTGGCGTCTATCAAGGCCGACTCGAGCTCGAACGCATCACAGGACAATCTATGACCGCCACTCTCGATAACATCAAGCCATTAGCGGCACAGGAATACAGATAATGAAATTTAAACTCAATCGGCTTTCATCGGCACTCATGGCTGCGGCCATCACCTTATCGGTATTTAGTTTATCGAGTCTGCTGCCGACTCACTTAGCCTGGGCCAGTGACGATCATGGTCACGGCCATGAAGAGAAGGAAGCAGAAGAGCATGCTCCCGAAGGCCCACACGGTGGCAGATTACTCCAAAGTGGCGCGTTCGCCATCGAGATCACTATGGCCGAATCTGGGATTCCGCCTGAGATGCGGGTCTATGCCTACCATAAAGGTGAACCACTCGCCCCCCATGACGTACAACTCGAGATCTTACTCACGCGTCTCGGCGGCAAAACTGACAAGGTCAGCTTTGTCGCGGAAGATGATTATCTGGTCAGTGAGGTCAGCGTGGTCGAGCCTCACTCATTCGAAGTCGAAGTCGATGCCGGCTTTAACGGCAAAATCTTCGACTGGCATTATGATAACTTCATGGGCCGCACCGAGATCAATGACAGACTGCTCAAGCTGTCTGGTGTACAGACTCAACTTGCCAAGGCAACACAACTCACCTTCGTCGACACCCTGTTTGGTATCGTCGCGCCCATTGCCGACAAACAGTTTAGCGTTAACGCCCCCTATTCTGGCGTGATTGAGCAGCTACACGTCAGTATCGGTGACTCAGTGATAAAGGGCCAAGTCATCGCCACTGTACGTAACTCCAGCACCTTGCAAACTTATGCGGTCAAGAGTCCGGCCAAGGGTCAGATTACCGAGCAGCTATTGAGCTTAGGGGACAACACCTATAACCGCGCCTTAATCCGCATCAGCGACCTATCCCGCGTGTGGATCGACCTGTCAGCCTTTCCTAAGAGCATAAGCAGGCTAGCTCTGGGTCAGAAAGTCACCATAGGAGATGATCATGGCAATGCTCACGGCGCCCAGAGTGACATAAATGACGCATATTCTAGTGCATCAGCCAGCAGCACCATCAGCTATATCGCGCCGACGATGACGGGAGGTCATATCGCTCGGGTGCGAGCCGTTATCGATAACCGTCAGGGTCATTGGCGCCCCGGGATGCATATTCAAGCCGACATAGAGACTCGTATCAAGCAAGTCCCTCTAGCTGTGCGCGTCGATGCGCTGCAGAACTTTATGGATAAGCCCGCCGTCTTCGTCAAACATGGCAATACCTTCGAGGTGCGTATGCTGAGCTTAGGTGAGAGCGATGGCGTGTATGTCGAGGTGCTGGCAGGTCTGGATAGTGATGTCGAGTATGTCACCAAGAACAGCTACTTATTGAAGGCGGACATCATGAAAGACGCCGCTAAACACGTGCATTAGGAGAGAATTCAATGGATACAATCATCTCCTTCGCCCTAAAGCGACGGTTACTAGTACTGGCGATGACCTTGCTCATCGCCTTGCTGGGCGTTTATAACACCTTAAAACTGCCTATCGATGCGGTGCCGGACATCACCAATGTCCAAGTGCAGATCAACACGGCCATAGCGGGCTACTCACCACTAGAGTCCGAGCAACGCCTGACGTATGTGATAGAGAACGCCATGGCAGGCATTCCTAATCTGGAGTATACCCGCTCCATCTCACGCTATGGCCTGTCTCAGGTGACGGTGATTTTCGACGAAGGCACCGATATCTATTGGGCCAGGCAACAGATCTCCGAGCGCCTGCAAGGTATACGCGGCGAGCTTCCTCAGGATGCCAAGCCGGCTCTTGGGCCGGTGAGCAGTGGTCTTGGTGAGGTGTTCACCTACTCCATTCGTGCCCAAGACGGCGCGACTAAGGAAGACGGCACCCCCTATAACGCCGAAGATCTGCGGACCATTCAGGACTGGATCATTCGCCCTCAGTTGGTCAAAGTGGCCGGCGTCACCGAGATCAACAGCTTAGGCGGATTCGAGCGTGAATATCAGGTCGCGCCGGATCCCAGTAAGATGTTGGCCTTTAAGATCAGCATCAATGATGTGATCACCGCCCTAGAGCGCAACAACCGCAACGCGGGCGCAGGTTATATCGAGAGAAACGGCGAGCAATGGTTAGTCCGCTCACCCGGACAACTCAAAGATCTCGAACAGATCCGTAAAGTCGTGATCACCAAGCGTGACGATGCGCCGGTGCGTATCGGCGATGTGGCCGAAGTCTTCTACGGTAAACAGCTCAGAACAGGCGCCGCCACACAAGATGGCCAGGAAACAGTACTGGGTACCGCCTTCATGCTGATGGGGGAAAACAGCCGCGTGGTCGCCAAAGAGGTCGGTGACAGACTCAAACTCATCAATGCCAGTCTACCCCAAGGCATCATCGCCGAAGCTGTGTATGATAGAACCGGGCTGGTCGATAAAGCCATAGCCACAGTGCAAAAGAACCTGTTCGAGGGTGCCGTGCTGGTGATCGTCGTCCTGTTTGCCCTGTTGGGTAACTTTCGCGCCGCGCTGATCGCCGCCCTGGTGATCCCGCTGAGTATGTTGTTCGCCATCACAGGCATGACGACTAACCGGGTATCGGGTAATCTGATGAGTCTGGGTGCCATCGATTTTGGCATCATAGTCGATGGCGCGGTGATCATCGTCGAGAACGCCCTGCGCCGTCTCGGCATGGCTCAGAAAAAATACGCTCGTCTGCTCTCGCTCGAAGAGAGGATGGAGGTGGTGTTCGATGCAACTAAGGAGGTGTTCCGCCCTGCCGTGTTCGGTGTGCTTATCATCATGTTGGTCTACCTGCCCATCTTCGCCCTCAGCGGCGTTGAAGGTAAGATGTTCCATCCCATGGCCTTCACTGTTGTGGCTGCACTGATTGGTGCGCTTATTTTCTCGGTCACCTTCGTGCCGGCGGCCATCGCGATATTCGTCAAGGGCAAGGTCAATGAGAAAGAAAATTGGCTTATGTCTAAGGCCCGTAGCGTCTATGAACCCGTGTTGTTCTTCTCCCTCAAACGCCCAGCCATCATAGTTATTGCTGCTATAGGTTTGATGGCGGTCACCTCTTATCAGGTGACCCGTTTAGGCTCTGAGTTTTTGCCTAAACTGGATGAAGGAGACATAGCCCTCCATGCTATGCGCATTACCGGCACAGGCCTAGAGCAGTCTATCGAGATGCAGAAGAAGCTTGAGCTGATCATAGGTGAACTCGATGAAGTGGAGCGGGTGTTTTCGAAAATCGGTACCCCAGAGGTGGCCACAGATCCTATGCCGCCAAGTGTTGCCGATACCATCTTGATCATTAAACCCAGATCCCAATGGGCTAACCCCAGTAAGACCAAGGAGGCGTTCATCGATGAGCTGCGTCATCATATCGAACAGGTACCGGGGAATAACTATGAATTTACCCAGCCTATCGAGATGCGCTTCAACGAGTTGATTGCCGGTGTGCGCGCCGATGTGGCCCTAAGGATATATGGTGACGATCTCGATGTCCTCAAACAGGCCGGCGATCGTGCTCTGGGCTTATTTCAGCAACTCGAGGGGGCTAAGGATGTCCGTGTGGAGCAGATGTCAGGCCTGCCAACCCTCTCTATCGAGCCAAACCGGGATCACTTAGCCTTGCTGGGTCTCACTATAGTCGATGTTCAGCAAGCGCTGCAGGTCGCCGTATCAGGTGTTCAAGTCGGCCTTATCTATGAGGGGGACAGACGGTTTAAACTCATAGTGCGTATGAATAGCAATATCAGCCAAGATCTCAAGGCACTGGAAAACCTGCCTATCGCCCTTCCCTTGGATCTCAACCCGGACCTTAGCTATGTGCCTTTGGGAGAAGTGGCCGACATTCGATTCAAGATTGGCCCCAATCAAATCAACCGTCAGAGCGGCAAGCGTCATGTGCTGGTGACCGCCAATGTCGAGGGACGAGATTTAGGCTCTTTCATCAAGGACACTAAAATCCTCATGGGTGACGAGCTTAAGCTACCCAGTGGCTACTGGAGCGAGTATGGTGGCACCTTCGAGCAGCTCGAATCGGCATCCAATCGCTTGATGATAATCGTGCCACTGACCTTACTGCTCATCTTCGGCCTGTTATACAGCGCCTTTGGCTCAATCAGAGACTCGATGATCATCTTCAGCGGTGTGCCGCTAGCACTGACCGGGGGCGTACTGGCCCTGGTGCTCAGGGACATGCCTCTGTCTATCTCGGCGGCGGTGGGCTTTATCGCCCTGTCGGGCATAGCCGTGCTAAATGGCGTGGTGATGCTGAGCTTTATCAAGGAGCTAAGAGTACAAGGGCTGGAGCTTTTTGAGGCCATTAAGCAAGGCGCGAGTCAGCGACTACGGCCGGTATTAATGACAGCCTTAGTCGCGAGTCTGGGATTTGTACCCATGGCCCTTAATGTCGGCACCGGCGCCGAGGTGCAGCGTCCGCTGGCAACTGTGGTTATCGGCGGCATAGTGTCATCGACCCTGCTGACTCTGGTCATCTTACCCGTACTCTACCTGCTGGTGTATCGCTTCAGACCGAGAGCCAAGCAAGTTAACGCAAGATAAGTCGCTCTCTAAAAGAAAGTTTTTAGTTTTAGCGAGTTAATGGCGGGGGCATGTCCCTCGCTTTTTTATCTCAGATTTTCTTTAGCAGTTGGTCTCTAAAAAAAATTATAGCCCCATAAATTTATCCCTATAAACAAGTTTCAGCCTTTTGACTGATTCACTTTCCCCCTTTCCTGAGTAAGTTTTAAACGTTTAAAATCAAGGTGTGTCTATAATTTGAGCGCTTGAACGCTTTATTGGCCAAAAAACGCTAACTGCCGAAATTAACTACTGAATTTTTAAATCTTCATGGCTACACTGAAATCATCAGAGTCATATACGAGGTTTTTCTATGCCAATATCTCCGTTATCCCCTCTAAGCAGTGACCAGCTTTACCGAAGTTCTGAGCTATCAGGCCTGGAGGCAGATTGTAAGTCGACTAAACACTTAACTCCCCTGGATGAAATAGTTGGACAGGAACGCGCCCAACAGGCTGTTGAATTTGCCATGTCCATGCCGGACAAGGGTTATAATATCTATGCTATCGGCCGTAACGGCCTAGGCAAACGCACCATGGTGATGCGTTATCTCAATCGTCACGAGCCCAATGGCCGCGGCCATAGTCTCCATGACTGGTGCTATGTGATTAATTTCGATGAAGCCCGTGTGCCTAAGGTGCTGAAGCTATCGGCAGGTTCGGGCATCGAGTTTAAGAAAGATGTCGAGAAGTTTATCATCAAGCTGACCAAGGCTCTGCCGTTGGCATTCGACAATGAGATGTATTATTCCAGCGCCGAGAAGCTCAAGAGTCAGCTGTCTAATAGGCAGGAGTCTGCACTTAAAGGCCTCACTAAAGAAGCCAAAGATGCAAGTATCAGCCTGACCATCACGGCCCAAGGCAGCTATGAGCTTGTAGCCATGAAAGGTGAGGAAGCCCATACCGATGTGACATTTAAAGCATTAACCAAGAAAAAACAGGATGCTTTAGAAACCTCTATCGTGGATCTCGAATCTAAGCTTAGAGTCATAGTCCGTCAATTTACCGTGTGGGAAGAGGAATACTCGGACAAGCAACAGAAGCAAGACGAGCAAGTTGCTCAAGACGTGCTCAGCCACCTGATGACTAAGCTCAAGGAAAAGTACAGCGCCATTCCAGCCGTTAAGGGCTATCTTGGTGCTATGCATAAAGACATTCTGGATAACTTAGATCTGTTTCTCGAAGATAACGAGGAGCAACTGGCGCTTTCTTATGCCTCATTAGACAAGAAAATGCCCCGCCGCTATCAGGTCAATGTGCTAGTCAATCAAGATGGCGGCAAGATGCCCATCATAGTCGAGGAGTCACCCAACTATCACTCCATCTTCGGTTATATCGAGAATGCGACCTTCAAAGGCACCATCTTTTCCGATTTCTCACTGATCCGCTCCGGCAGTCTGCACAAGGCCAATGGCGGCGTGCTGATGATAGATGCGGCCAAGGTATTGGAACAGCCCTATGTGTGGGATGGCCTTAAGCGTGCGCTTCGCTCGCGCAAACTCAGCCTTAGTTCCTTAGAACGTGAAGTGACCCTGTCTGGCACCATCTCACTGGATCCCGAGGCGATTCCTCTGGATGTAAAAATCATCTTATTCGGTGATTATCAGACTTATCAGTTATTGCAGCACTATGATCCCGAATTCAATGAACTGTTTAGGGTGACTGCAGATTTTGAAGATGTGATGCCTCGTACCGAGAAATCTGAGGCTCAATACGCTAAGTTTATCTCCAGTATCGTCCATGGCAACAAGATGCTCCATTGTGATCGCAATGCCATAAAACGCATCATAGAATTCAGTTCACGTCAGGCAGACGATCAGAACAAGCTCTCTCTGCACTCGGCCGACATCGCCAACTTGCTGCGAGAATCTAATTACTGTGCCCGCGCCGTCAATGCCAACATGATCCGTGCCAGCCATGTGGAGCAAGCTCTGCATAATCATGAGATGCGCGTATGCCGACTCAAAGATAATGTGATGGAGAGTTTCATCACAGGCACCACACTCATCAGCACAAAAGATCATGTGGTCGGACAGGTCAATGCCCTGTCTGTTATCGCCACTTCCGATCACCAGTTCGGCGCGCCGAACCGCATCACGGCAACCACTGCCTTCGGTGAAGGCAAGGTGTTCGACATAGAGAGGAAAGTGGACTTAGGTGGCAGCCTACACTCAAAGGGCGTGATGATCCTGTCGGCTTACTTGGCGTCCTTGCTAGGTAAAACGGCCAAGATCCCTCTCACCACCCATATCACCTTTGAGCAATCTTACGGTGGTGTCGATGGTGATAGCGCCACTATGGCCGAACTGTGCGCCATAGTGTCTTCGTTTTCTAATCAGGCCATCAGACAAGATGTGGCCATTACAGGCTCGATGAATCAGTTCGGTGAAGCCCAGCCTATCGGCGGCGTTAACGAGAAGATTGAAGGCTTCTTCGATGTTTGTACCATCAAGGGACGCACTAACACTCAAGGGGTGATCATTCCTAAGACGAACGTGCAGAACCTGATGCTGCGCAGCGACATTGTCGAGGCGGTCAAGAAAGGTAAATTTAATATCTGGGCCATCGATCATGTCAGTCAGGCCATCGAGCTGCTAACAGGCATCGAGTCCGGAATTAATCTAGACAGTAAGTCTAAGCAGCATGATGAGCATCCAGCGGACTCGGTATTAGGTCTGGCTCAGGCTCGCTTGAGTGAACTAAGGCAGACATCTCCAGCCGCAACTTAAGTGTGAACAAGGCGCTTGAACGGAATCCACGTCTCTCAAACAGAGCTGGATCCCGGGCATCTCGTACCTCACCCCCGGGATGACGGCTTTTTGAACGAGTCGTTCCGTAAAGAGAGCAAGGAGCTTATACGGAATCCATGTCTTTCAAGCAGAGCTGGCTCCTGGCATCTCGCGTCTCAATGCCGGGATGACGGCTTTTAAACAGGTCGTTCCGTAAAGTGAGGAACGAAATCATACGGAATAAACAGAGCTGGCTCCTGGATATCTCGCGTCTCAAGCCTAGGGGACTGTTCATTTAAACGAGACAAAATAAAAGGCCGAAACATTACTGTTTCGGCCTTTTTAATTCCGTTAACTTAGCACCCAGCTAGCCGCGGCTAACTGGGCATCAAAATCGTTTAAGCCAGTGCTTCTTGTAGCTGAGGCACTATCTGCTTCTTGCGGCTCAATACGCCATCGAGCCAAACGCGGCCGTTCTCGGTTGATTTACCATAGGCACGCTCGGTCAGGGTCGCATCATCACTGACGATCAACAGCTCAGAGCCTTCTTTCATGATATCGGTCAGTAGCAGCAACATGCTGTGACGTCCGCCTTCGGCTTTAAGAGCGGCGATGTCGGTTTCTAGCTCGGCCTTGATGTCGTCAAATACAGACAGGTCGATGACCTCAAGTTGACCAATACCCACCAGATGACCATTCATGTTGAAGTCTTTAAAGTCACGCATAACAAGGTCACGTACCGGTGTGCCTTGAACTGCTGATTTAACCCTAAACATGTCCATGCCCAGCTCTTTAAAATCTTCGATACCGGCGATTTCAGCCAAGGCTTCGACACACTTGATATCGGCCGTGGTACAGGTAGGAGATTTGAAGATAACTGTGTCACTGAGAATCGCACACATCATGATGCCGGCGATATCTTTTGGAATTGCCACGCCATGGAAGTCATACATCATCTTGATGATAGTATTACTACAGCCAACAGGACGGATCCAGCACTCAAGCGGAGTCGATGTAGTCAAATCACCCAGCTTATGGTGATCGACAATACCAACAATCGTCGCTTCGGCGATATCATCTGGGGCCTGAGTCAGCTCAGAATGATCGACGATAAATACCTCTTCACCGGCGTAGCTAGTCTTGAATTCAGGGGCCTGGAAACCAAACTTTCTAGGATGAATGCGGTTTCAGGTGATAGCTCACCTAAACGAGCTGCTATGGCTGGCTCGTCGATTGCGTTTTTCAGGTTAGCGAGTGCAATTGCACCACAAATTGAATCTGAATCTGGGATCTTATGGCCCACTACATAAACTGACATTGATAACTCTCCTTTAATTACCGTTTATTCTACCAAATTCATCCCGTTTGAAAAACATTAACTGACAATAAGCCGATTTAGCGACGTTTTTTCAAGCTCTAAGCACTGCTATAAGGCTCCAGACTCAAGAAACTCCATTCTGTTATCGATAACCAGTTCTGCAGCCTTGATAATATTTGATAGGTAAAAATGAGATTTAACGAAGGAAGTCATTGATGATCTTTTGCATCTCACCGCTTCTTCGCATGTCGTAGATGATGATGTCGAACTGCTTTTTAAAATCCTCTTTATAGGCAAACCTACCTTCATCCCTATTGGTAAAACCTAAGAAGCCTTGCTCTATACTGACAGTGACACCTTCTATCAACCTGGCATGTTTGCCACCTTCGTCATATTCACCGCTCAGTTTAAGTTTTTTGAGCTCCCACAAAATAGAGATACGGTCGTTGAGATAACAATCTATCCGCTTCAAACCAAGCTGCAGCAGATTTTCTCTATTCCCTTTTGCTTCACTCACGGTAATTTTATCCTCTTCAGCCGCTTGCCAAAACGCGTCTCCGCCCAAGTGAAATCCTGAATTAACGCCTATCACTAATCCATAATAATCTTCGACCCAGTTCAATCTCATCATCCTGAAAAAGATATCCTCCCGGCATATGACCATGACTCTTTCGTCCAATATAGGTAAGGAATAGGGCCAGATATAGGGACGCTTCTCCACATGAAAATAGGGGGGGTAAATGGCGAAACCTTTACCGCTTTCTATCAAACGTAACCCCCGCTTCCAGGGTACACCGACCAAAGTCACCTTGTAACCTTTCATCCGGGACACTGCACGTTTAATGATATTGGCGTAAATCCCCTTCAATTCACCAGCCTCGGTGAAGGAATAAGGTGGATAGTTGGCATCGGCATAGAGGGTAACCTCAATATCTTCAGCGGACGCAAGTAGCGGGATAAAAAAGTACAAAGTCAGTGCCACCAGCATTTGAATAAGCATCATGACACCTCCTTCACTTGTTATGGCTCAATAATAAAGCGCATCGACATCAATAAATGTAGTTTAAATCAGTCGTTTTTGCTCCCGCAGCGCATAAAACACCCAAGCGATATTATCTAGTCGTAATCATCATAAGGTATCGCCATCACTACACGTAGCAGATCCGCAACGGGTTCAAATAGGTCTTCGGAAATTGGAGAGCCCGTCTCAATTTGACTATAGATAGCCCGGGCCAGTGGAATATTCTCAACAACAGGAATACCGGCTTTCTCTGCCATGCCTACAATATGTAACGCCATATGATCTTCAGCCTTTTCAAGTACCATAGGCAGCGGAGTCTCACCAGCTTGATAATACAAACAGATAGCTAAATGAGTTGGATTACGTACAACTACGGATGATTTTTTTACATTAGTAGCCAAACTTCCCGATGCAACTTCTCTTTGTATCTCACGTCGCTTCTGTTTTACCTCAGGATTTCCCTCCGAGTCCTTATATTCTTGTTTGATGTCATCTTTCGACATTTTCAATTCTTTCATTAAATTAAACCGTTGAAATGCATAATCGGCCACGCCAAAAAATACATAGCAACCTAAAAAACATCCCCAGAGCCATGTGATCAGCGTCGAGATCACTTCAATACCACACTCTTCTCCACACAAGGGGAGATATTGAAAAGAATTAACATATCGATGTAACAAGTAATAAAATACAAGACAGAGAACTGTAACCTTTACTAGATTTTTCACGAGCTCGAACACGCTTTTCCATGAAATCATTTGCTTGGCGTTATTGACCACGTTTAGCTTATTCATACTAGGCTTTAATGATTCCGCCGCCCATACAGGACCAGTTTGAGCGATATTCCCAACAATTATCGTACATATAAGTACTAGCGCTAATCCCCCCAAAAATCGTAATGCCACCATAGCAAACCTATCGAGGATCTGATTGGCTGCCGTTTCCAAGGGTAAGTTGATGGCATCAATGGTGCTATTAATGAGGTACATAATTGACTGCATTAAGTTCTGGCCTTCAAACAGAAAATAGCCCAAAATAATAGCCATCTGTAAGCCAGTAACAATTTCTGGGCTCTTTATCACCTGCCCTCGGTTTCTCGCTTCTTTAAGTTGCTTTTCCGTTGGTTTTTCTGTTTTCTCAGCCACTCTTAGCTCCTGCTATCATTAATGACCAGACAAAAGGCGAAACAATGTGCCTACTTGCTGTTCTACTCCTGTAATACGCTCAAGATAATGAGAAAGTGCAAACTGTAAACTGTAAATAAGCAGTAATAACACTAGCGCGCTTTTAATCGGCATAGATAAGAAAAATACATTAAGTTGTTGGGCTGAACGATTTACCAGTCCCAAGGCTACATCGACTAAAATCATGATAACCATGGCGGGCATTGCAAAGCTTAGACACAATTGGCACATCAACAGCCACTCTTGATTAAAGAAGGTCAATAACTGCTGTGATAAGTTCAGCTCAAAACCCGGTGGTAGCTCATTATAGGACTGATACATGGCGGTAAGTAGGTGATTAAATCCGCCAGAGACGAGAAAGAGTACCGTCAACACTTGCGTAAACAACATGCCATAAATAGAAGATTGTAGCCCCATGAGTGGGTTGAGAACGGTGGACATGGAAGCCCCGCGCATGGTGTCAATAACAAAACCTGCCATATCTATGGCCCAAAAAGGGATTGCAGCGCAGAAACCTAACAAAAAACCGACCAATATCTCCTTCCCATATAAGTTAACCACACCTAATATATCAGCTTGTAAAATGACCTCTTGCATATCAGCCATGGCGTGTAATGTTGGTAAGGCGAATAGCAAGACTAAACTGTTTCGAATGAGTGCACTCCCCATCGCCCCCCCTTTAAATAGAGGAAGCAACAACATCATTCCTAAAGGGCGCATCATAGATAGCGCTAAAACAGGTAGTTGCGCTGTTATTTCCATTGGTAGCAGATTCACTCGAGTCAGCCCCCCATATGACTTATTTGGTCAAAAGTCATGCCGGCATAATTAAGTAATGAACCACCCATCCAGTGATAACTCACCACTAAAGTGATACAGACCGCCACCAGCTTGATTAAAAACTGTAATGTTTGATCTTGTATCTGGGTCAATGCCTGTACAAGACTGACAATGACGCCAATTATAGATGCTACAATGACCACAGGAAGTGACAATAAAAGTACTATCCAGAGGAGCTCTGAAGTGAGATGCATGATGATATTTTCACTCATGAGAATGACACCATCAGTTGACTGACTAGCTTTTCCCACCCCCCCATCAATATAAATATCAATAACTTAAATGGCAGAGATATGGTCATGGGTGACACCATCATCATCCCCATCGCTAACAAAATATTGGACACAATAAGGTCGATTGCAACAAATGGTAAGTATATTAATAAGCCAATTTTGAACGCTTCAATTAACTGGCTCATAGTGAACGCAGGTAACATCACAAATAGCGAATCTTTGGACAATACATCTTGGTACTTATCAGGCCAGGTTTTATGGCCAATATTGGCAAAAAAATCTAATTGAGTTTTACTGGTGTTCTTTTCTAAAAAGTCGCGATAAGGAATAATGGCTAAGGTATTAACCTGTTCGATGATATTTGCCGAATCAAAAACGATAGGGTGAACCTTCAGGTTATCATTAATTTCCATCCCAATAGGCGCCATAATAAATAGCGTTAAGATTAGTGATAAACCATAAATCGCCATATTGGGTGGAATTTGCTGTATCCCTAGCGCATTACGCAACATAGAAAGTACGATAGATAACTTTAGAAATGATGTGCCCATCACTGCAAACAAAGGCAAGATTGACAGGCAAAACAGTAGAATAATAAGTTGGACAGGATTATCGAGTACGCTCATGAATATTTCCTATGTGACTAAGGTTATATCATGACGTTTTTCGTTAAGAGCCTGTATCAGGTGAAGACCTGAAGTCATACAATTATTTTTAGACTTTTAAACTGAAATAATTAATTCAAGCTATTCACTTGGGCCAACAAGTTCCCCTCACTTCGTAGCAAACTAGCAGTTCCAACAATGGCGTCTTCAACCTCGTTCTGCTGACTAAGCCTGACCTCATTACATAAGTTCAATTGGACCTCAAATTTATCCTCCATCATCATGGCGCCCAAGTGTGCAAGTGTTATATCAACCTTAGCAATTTCTGCAACAATTGGAGGGTGAATAAAATGATTTTCAGGCAAGAGTTCATCAATTGTCAAACACGCTTTTCCATCTTGTTTAACTTCAACTAATGTTACTTTTGCTATTGCTCCATCACACCAAAGCAAGGCTTCGCCATGTTCAACTCGTGCACTGTTTTCTAACCATACTCCACCACCCACTTCAGGCAAAGTTGGCGCAACCGATGTTTGTGGAATATAGCCTGCTACAAGGCTTAAACTTAATGTCGCAGATGTCCCCGCATAGGGAGACCAGCTTTCAACTTCTGGCTGCCACTCTTTTTGAGGCCAATTAACCAAAACAATATTTATTTCTCCCACTTCAGGGTGTATAAAAGTCATAACCGGATGGACATGCTCCAACAAACATAAAGCAGAGGGCTTGTCCTCTATTTTACTTAAGACCCAAGCTAGCTCTTCTTCCAATAAAGTGGCCGTAATACAGGGTAGAAACGCTTCATCGACTCTATTAGGTTCGCTGATCTGAGTTACAGCAAGCACAAGTCGCTGCCAGTCCTGCGCAGAACACCAAATTCCAACCGTTAAATGATTATCTTTTCGTCCCCAGTAAACTCCGTCGCCCGAGACTCGTTTTAGCTCAATTCGACATGCTTGCAGCTCAAGTCCATGTCCAATTATTTGTGCTGCTTTTATCAATTTTTTCACTATTCCTCCTTAACAATTCATGTGAGTAAATTGATGTTTACTCTTATCAGTGCTGGTTGGCATTAGTGACACATCAACCTCAAACCTTCTGCCCTTCAAAGCCTCAGTTAAACTTGGTAATAGACGTGTCATAATCTGGAATTGACGTTGACACGATGGGTAAATCTTTAACCGGATCCCTTGACTCTCATAACTAGCTTGAATAAGTAAGCCCGCCATAGGTCCATTTGTAAGCCTGTAATTTAACATCGCTCCTTGGCGTGTAATTTCAACATTACGCTGACGATAAACCCCTGAACCTTGATTCATAGATCTAGCCATATCAGGTATAGGACTCGTGCCTCTACTCCCCTTTTCATCTTTATCGCCCTTTAAACAGGCTTCAAATCGGTGTCGTGCACCAGGAGCAGTTTCATGGTAAATATCTTCCTTCAACAGAGTATGGTGCCTCGCTCTCTGCATATAAATCAGATCATTCATCAAGTATCACCTTCAATTTTTCTTGGGCTTTGGCCAGCTTTTTAATATCAACAGTCAATATGTCCATCTTCATGGTCAAATCGTCTATCTTTAATTTATTAGAGAGCAGTTTTTGAGCCAGTGTTCGCTCCTGCTGATAGTCTTTTGCAAGTATCAATTTAAACCTCACAAACTCAGTTGGAGTCAATGCCGCCTGAGGCACTTCTTGCTGTACTTGTTTGGCGATAATCTTGTTTCTATCGTCCTGCAATGATTGCGATAGCAGATACAAGGTTTCACGGGCTCGTTGGTGCTCAGTGAGTTGACGGCGTAACTTTTTTTCCCTATCCGTTCTGATGACTAACAAGCGGTTTAGCTGCTGCGCATCATCAGGATCAATATCAAATTCCACGGTTGAAATATCTCTATTAAGAAAGTACAGCTGCGAGCTGTTGTTGGCTCACTTCATAGGGACTAAACTCATCTACTGACTGGCGTAAAAAATCTTTAATAGCGCCGTAGCGCATTACCGCCTCATCAGTTTGTTTATCTTGGCCCTGAACATATTCTCCAACCCTAAGCAGCAACTGCACTTCATCATACAGTGCCAGCATTTGTCTCATCTTAGCCGCATTTTTTTTTTGTTCCTGAGTGACAATTTGATCCATAACTCGGCTAACACTAGCATTGATATCTATGGCAGGATAATGGCCTGCACCAGCGAGCTTTCTCGATAAAACAATGTGACCATCGAGCAATGAGCGAACTTCATCTGCAATAGGTTCATTCATATTATCTCCTTCAACTAAAACGGTATAAACCCCAGTAATACTCCCTTTTGCAGCTGGGCCAGCTCGCTCTACCAATGCCGATAAATTAACAAAAACACTCGGTGGGTAACCATTCGATACCGGAGCTTCTCCAGCGGCTAAACTAATCTCACGGGCACTACGTGCAAAACGTGTTAAAGAATCCACCATCAAGAGTACATTTTTACCTTGATCACGAAAATATTCGGCAATCGTCGTTGCAGTCAATGTCGCCTTCATTCGCTCTAGCGGAGGCCTATCAGAAGTCGCTACCACCATAACAGTTCTGGCTCTTGCTTCAGGCGTTAGATTGTATTCAATAAACTCTCTCACTTCGCGTCCACGCTCACCAACTAGTGCTAATACGATCACATCCGCCTCACAATGTGACGCTATCATACCTAATAAGGTACTTTTCCCGCCGCCAGCAGCGGCAAAGATCCCAATCCTTTGTCCAACACCACAAGCAAGTGCACTGTCGATAGCTCTGATGCCCATAGGCATGACAGTATCGATTAGGCTTCTGCTTAAAGGATTAGGTGCGGCACCATAATTTGGTCTGCATTCACAAGCATCTAGTGGATACCCATCCATGACATCGCCTAAACCATCAACCACTCGCCCCAACAGTTCTGATCCGAGTAACACTTGATGTCCATGCCCCATAGGTTCAACTAACGCCCCAGTTTGTAACCAACTAGTGACATCGAACGGCGAGAGTAAGACTTCATCACCTTTCACCGCTATAACCTCAGACTTAAGTTTGTGGCCAATGAGGCACAGCTCTCCTTGATGAGCACCGGGCAATGTCGCCCTCACTAAGGTTGAGCCTACCTCCTGAACTTTTCCAAAATAGCGTACTGTTCGTACAGCTTGATTCTGTATACTTGGTAATAATCTGCTCTGTAGTTGTAGACTCGCATCTTGTATATTGGGTAAATTCATTGTTTAGCTCCAGTTAGCTCGCCATTGCAGCATCTAAACTCTCTCCCACCAAATCGACATGAGCCATAACCTTTATTTCAGCATCATCCCCTAACTCCTGGAATGACAATACAGGCGTCATAAATAACTCTTTTTCTACAATTTTCCTCAAATAACGACGTACATCCAGTGAAGTTAATAACACGCAGGATTGCTGAGCAGGTAACTGCTGCACTACCGCGGTTAAGATAAGGTTGCTTTGCTCTAAATCTAATGCAGAGTATGATCCAGCAGTAGACTGGCGAATAGATTCTCGGATCAAGTTCTCAATCCCATCGCCAACCATGAGTACAGATATCCAGCCTTGGGGAGAGACAAACTTTCTTCGAATATGACGGCGCAATGCAATACGTACATATTCCGTTAACATAATGACATCTTTCTCTTTAGCGACCCACTCAACTAAGGTTTCAAAAATGGTACGCAGATCTCGAATGGCTATCCCCTCATCCACAAGCCGTTGAAGGATGTCCGCCACCTTTCCAACTGACAATACGCGTTGTAGCTCTTTGACTAATTCACCATACTTCACCTCGATAGCATCCATCAGATAACGAGTCTCTTGTACACCGATAAATTCACCGGCATACCTTCTGATGACTTTGCCCACAAGATAAGCGGGTATAGTCTCTTTACTAAGTACAGGTAAACCTTGCTCCAGTGCTTGCTCTACAACATTCCCCTTGATCCAATGTAACTCTTCACCATTAAAATTAAGAGATTCAACCCGGCTAAGTAATGTGACATTTTGATCAACAAGTAGCGACTCTTCAGGATCTATCTGTAGTTGCAACACAACCTCTTGATACAGCAGAACATCAAATTGTCCTTTTCTACCATTTTTAATGACTTGCAATTGGATCTCAGGTAATGGCACACCAAGCTCTTCAAATAGCTGCCAACGTAATTTTTGTAATGCCTCTTTGACTCCTGTAATCGATACATCCTCCCCAAGACAAAGCATCACAGGAATAGCCCCCGGAGACATATTCCCATCGGCATCGACTTCTCCGGATGCAGAGGTGTCTGAAAAATGGGGACTACCTTGCTCCTCAGCAATTTTTTTCTTACGGATTAGCCACCAGGAGAAACCAAAAGTTAATGAGCCTAAGAAACCGAACGTTATCAGGGGAAAACCAGGGATGATGGCAAAAACAAACATCATTATTCCAGCCATCTGCAATGAAGATGGTTGTCGACCCATTTGCGACACCAATTCATTTGCTAAGTTTTGACGCTTTTCGCCTGGCACTCGTGTAACAATCAGTCCGGCAGTGAGGGAAATTAACAGCGCAGGGATTTGTGAAATCAAACCATCACCAACAGATAATATGGCATAGGTATTTACCGCTTCCGATGCAGACATGCCATGCTGCATAACACCGACGGCAATCCCCCCTATAATATTTGCTAAAATAACGATAATACTCGCGATTGCATCACCCTTAACAAATTTCATCGCACCGTCCATAGCACCATAAAGCTGACTCTCTTTTTGCACTTGGGTTCGCTGACGTTTTGCCTCTTGAGCATCAATGATGCCGGCACGCATATCACCATCGATGCTCATCTGCTTACCAGGCATTGCATCCAATGAAAAACGAGCACTGACTTCTGCTACCCGTTCAGAGCCTTTTGTGATCACAATGAACTGCACGATAGTAATAATCGTAAATATAATAATCCCGACAGCTAAGTTACCGCCAACGACGAATTTACCGAAGGTATACACAATCTCACCAGCATCATGTTGCAATAAAATGAGCCGACTCGTACTTACGGTCAACGCTAAACGATATAAAGTCGTGATCAATAATAAAGAGGGAAAAACAGAAAATTCGAGCGGGTCGCGAATATATATCGCAATCATCAATAGTAGAATGGATAAACATAAATTAAATGCGATGAGAAGATCGATTAATGCGGTAGGCAGCGGTAAAATCATCATGAATACAGCCACCATTAGCATGGCGCTAAGGATAATATCTAATCGGCCTCCCGCTATATTCAACCAACGAGTAATTAAGTTCATAACTTACCCGCTGTCAGCACTTTATTTAGAAATTTTTGCTGTAACAGGCAGAGGTGATACCAATCATGAGCCTGACTTGATGATGGACAAAGGCAGCTAATCATCAAGGTGTTTCTTACATTGAAAATTCTTTGAGGCAATCCCATAAACGCTTCTGGATGCCAACGTGAAATCCAGGGCTTAAGATCTGTCGCCTGAGGTTCAAGTAACCAAGAAGTCATTAACAGACGATCCGCAGTCGATTCCAGCATAATGCCATAGGGAGCCCAATGACATTCGATATGCTCTTCGAGATTAACTGGCCAACGGTTTAATAGTCTGAAAAATTGCTCAAGGTTACGTGCAACTTGTAAATTCATGTCTGATTCTCTCAGTAAACTCTAAGAGCCATCATCACCTACAAAACAATAAATAGAGATCAGGTAAACACCTGACATATTCAAAACAAAGCTATTCTTCAAACATTAAGGCTATATCTATCTCAGTCATCAAGTGATTGAGCGCATCGGTAGGCACGTCTATTCCGCCCAAATGCTTCAAAGCCCCTCCAATAATATCCTGACGAAAACGGGTATACTCTTGAATCAAAATTATTCGTTGCCCATTGGCATAATTCGTAATTAAACTCGAAAAAGCTTCAGCTTGCTTCTCTGGTACAACATTAATAAGTTCAGCCATTAACTCATCAAATAACAACTTGTTAAAGGCCAACGGTTTATCTAACCGACCTAGTCCCATTACCCCTTCAGATAAGGCTTTTTTATCTAAAACCTCTAAAGCAAGTGTTATTCTCAGACACAGCTTCTCCCTCTCAGCTCGAATGGCGGCATCCTCCATACCAAACGTATTAGACGTCAATAGGGGAAGATGTAAATCTTTAGCTACGACAAAACCGAGTGCGACTAATACTGCGCTCTCTATCCCTAAGGTTGTGAATATACCTAAATTGCTAATGTCTACTGTCACCAAGGCTGAAATAGCAGCACAGACAAATACTGAGACCCCAGTTACAACATAAGTCGTGACACGTAAAGCCTTTCCATTTGAAATGACATCTTTCCAGCAATTCTGGAGGCCCAATTTTGCGCATAGCATAGTCCCCACTTTCGTCTCATCGAAACTCATATTAGCCAACGTACTCATCCGATTTAATGCTTGACGTCGCAACAGATAACTTGTGATCAGATCACCTCTCGCTGTGAGTCCCCCGCAGGTATCCATCTCCTTGACTAAAGCATTAACCATCACCTGACCACTGTGATAAACATTTATATTCTTGCTTAATTGAACCTTGGTACAATTTCTCAATATATTTTCTACTAAGGCAATAACCCCATCTGCAAGCTCAACATCAGGGAGCATAGTATTAAATACACGTCGTAATCTCTGTGCACCTTTATCAGTTTCTATTGGCCCCTCCTCCATCAGATAAGAGGTTATTTGAGCCAGATGAATTAACGCTAGCGCCTGTGGTGTAACGGTAAAACTGATGGACTCTGTGAGTTCATTACGTGAGCCGTTTAATATATCGTTTACCAAATTTTGAACGGGATACTCTTTTTCTAATGCTATAACAATATCGACAATGTCCAGACCAAAAATCACCGGGTTGTCTGAAATAATTCGATAAACCTGTAATAATCTTTTCGATAACACACTGCAGTCGATAGGATGAAGCATTAATCGGGAGTGTAAATCTTTAAAGGCAAACGTATCCTCGTAAGCAACTGTTAACTTGAGTGTTTTACCGAGTAATATATAAGCTTCACCTATATGGCTCATATTGTTTTTAGCCAACTGACGAAATATAATCAGCTCTTCTAAACTAGGACGATATGATGCAGGCCACACACCGGAAAACTCTTGAACAAGCAAGCTCTGATAAGGCGCAACATTCAATGATTCAGTCTGTTTGGGATAACCTCCATTGTGCTGTGCGTGTAAAAACCTCTGATTCAAAATCAGGAAGTTAGCTTCATATGCTCTATCACAGGCGGATAAATGATCCTCTGTTAACAACAATTGCCTCAACTCAATGTGATAGGCCCGTAGTTGTGGTGAATTAAATTCTGAACCTGCTATTTTTCGTCGCCAGTTTATGCCATATAGATCACAGAGGCACTTCTCACGACTCATCACCCTTACGGTTAAAATCCGCTTCTGCTCGATCAGTTCTCTGACTGCGGCATTATTTGACATTAAGTCGGGCAACAAAGCTAAATACGCTTGTAAGTTATTCTCAGCCCAATCTTCCTCCAACTTTCGAATATATGACTTTAGATTTTGATTCATAACAGATAAACACTTATTTTAATTACGATTTATAACTGCTCAATTTTATCACTGTTATTTATCGTAAAATGACTAACTATTGGTCCGTTTTTTCGTCAATCGATCGTATTCATTCTCCCGTAAACAATGATTCACTACTCTTGTTCGCACCACTCATCTAACAAGGTCAACATAGCTTCTTCTGTGTGTTCTTTTTGCTCTTCCTCTCGGAAACAATCTAATGAAATAATGCTCACTAATTCTCTCCAGCGACGCAGAAAACTTATCCTTCTTGCAGGTAATAAAGAAAGCTTGCCAATACGTTCATCTAACCACTGAGGATAAACCCAAGACTGCTCAATCAACTGCAAGGTTAGCGTTAGCACCTCATCTCCCTCTAGTTGTGTAGCCCTGGCTAGTACATTGCAGTGATCCTCTAAAGTGAGGAAAATTAATAAACGACGTAAATCAGCGACCACAGCGACTACCTTAGTCATATTACGCGCCGCCGCCTGATCATTAAGTGGTTCTGATAAAGCACGTAGTAGCACGCTCAGCTTTTGTCTACGATCAGGGAGGTGTCTTAACATTTCAAACCATTTTGCCAAGCCGCTATCCCCGCGTGCGGCTTGTTGATACAGTTGCTTCAGTGCTTGCAATCCGGAACTATCTAGCGATATTCCTTCCAACGCTGCATATAGCGCAATCTCAGCTCCCTCAATGGCCAAGAGTTCGCTAAGTGCTTTCTTGATTTTTTTTCGTACCGATTCACTAAGCTTTCCGGACATAACTAAGGCCATCAGTAAGCACATGACCGTGCCACTGTCGAACCCTGAACCATTCAATTGGGCTAAAATTTTGTCGCTACTTCCTAGACCAGAAAACTGCTCAACTAACTTATTGACGCTAGTCGATTGTTCCTCCCCCAGCTGCTGCATTAGCTTCTCTAGCGCATCAAACCTTAAATCTTTTGGCTCTTTTTCCGATGAGATCTGCTTCTTATACCGACTTAGTCCCAAACTCAGGCCTTCCATGGTTTCTTCTAACGCCTCAGCACGTACATCCGCCAATGCAGCCACGGCAAGGGCACCGACATTTGCACCAGGGCTAATCTGCACCTTAGCATCATGATGCTCTTGTGTTTGATTAAAATCCACAATGCTTGTGTTATCAATTCTTACCATTATTACTCCCTAAAAAAGTATCAGCACTGTATTAAGTTCCCACATTTTTAACGGCGGGCTGACCTATAAAGGCCTCCAGCAAACATTCAAGCTCCTCAGCCAAATCTACTCTCGCCGTTAACGTTGCCGAGCTCAGCTCTGCTTGTCCAGACAACAAGTTAGGAGAAGCCTCTACATTCATGCGTCCAGCAAATGCTCCTGCCATCGCTTCATAATCATCAGTCGACACCATCAGCGAAACAGTATTCATCCCCACTCGTTCACAGACTTGATCGGACAGACGCTTAATCATAAATGGCGATAACTCTTGATCTAATGTCCAAGCTGTAAGTACATGTTTAATTTTTTCTGAGATGCTGGCATGTAAGTTATCCATTACAGCATGTGTCCATTGCATCTCATCAAAATGCCACTCAAGCACCTGTGACATAGCCTCTTCTTTGGCTTCTTTTTGCCATTTCCCCTTCATTGCCTCTGCCTCTTCCTGAGCCTGTAACAATACATGTTTGGCATGGACCCGAGACATATCTCTCTGTTTACGTGCTTTTCTTATAATTTCAGCACTCCTATTTCTTACAGCTTGTTCGAGTGATGTAAGCGAAATGGCCTGTGTCAATTCAGCTTTACTGACCCATTTCGTACCATCACCTTGTACAGTGCAAGCCTTTACCTCAACCACAAATGGATTCATATCAGGCGCTCCAATCTAAATAGCCATCTCGGAATATTTATATCCCCCGCTAGCTGATACCTTTCTTTTTCTGAAGCGGTTAAACGTATTGACGGCAAGGTTAAAGCCAGCGAAAGCCATATCGACTCTTCCTGCCAATGCCTCTCTATTAGTGTGATGCCTAGTCCAAATGCTTGTTCTACCAAGCAATCAACCGGGAGCTTATTTTGCTGTATCGAGTGCAATATGGGTCTTTGTGGCCAAATGGCCCAAGCCTGCTTAAATTGTATAGGGGTTAATTTAACCTCAAGTGCATCTCGATACTTCTTAAGTAGAAAATATTCAGGCTCATTAAGACATAAGAGACCCAGAATAATGATGATTGCCTCAAGTTTATATCTCATGTTCACTAAACCGACTTGCAACTCGGTTAAATAACTCGGTAAACACCTATCAATCAAGCCATATCGCTTTGCAACCAGTCTATCTATACGACATCCCAACTCCGTGTTTGCTTGATATCTGTCTTGCCACACACTTAAATCTAATTTTTGCCACCAGCTAACATGCATACTCGTAACCGGTTGCCAAATAAGTCGATTAAACTCTCTGTATTCCTTAGTGACTACACCTTCAGCAACCGCTTTACCCGTCGTTGTCGCTCTTGGTGGAGTCTTTGTTATTACAGGGTTACTCATCACTCTATATCCTCATAATAGTGCCATTAAGTTTTATATCGTCCCCTCATCCACCACATACCACCCATGCTTATAAGAAATATCATCAATAGGCCAGTCACTAATGGCAGTTTGTACGTCTCAATCGCACTTAACAAACCACTGTTGCCTGTATGACTCGTCGATGGCGTAATGGGCTGATATCGATAGTTAGACTCCTGAAGGTAGACACTAATGTTATCTACACTTAAACCAGTGACAGAATTTTGTATCAATTTCTTAATGTTATTTTTTGCATTACTGAGATTAGCCTGTGGTGAATACTTAATGAAAACAGATGCCGACTTATCTGTTGGCTCTCGTCTATTTGGATCTAACTCCATCTCGGCTATGGTCACCCGAGCACTTATGACGCCATCCATGGTCGATAAGGTCCGCTCTAATTGCTGTTCTTTAAGGTAATTCATTTTTGCTTCCTCCTGCGTTGGAGAGGTCACGAGCTGACCAGAAGGAAATAGATCTTCAATGCTAGAGTAATGGGGTTTCGGGAAACCATTTTGACGTAACAGTTCAACAGCGTTAATAAACTGATCTTTATCTATTTTTAGAGTAATAGTTCCCGATTTATCATCAAGTTCAGAAGCTGCATCAATATGGTGTAACATTAAAAGTGCAACCATCTGATTCGCATCGTCTTGAGAAAGATCTCTAAATAGATCAACCTTACAGCCACTCAACAATATGACTAGCAATAATAAAGTACACTTAAAATACGTCATTGCATATTTACCAACTTGTTTATGGATTGGGACAAAGAACCCGCTGTTTTAGCCACAAGATCTACCTCTATAACGGCTTTTCCCATTAACATCTGTCCTCCAAGCATGGCTTCTGGGGAAGGGCTATAACTTACACCTTCTACGTTCGTCATATCGACGGGGCTCACAGTGACGGTATCAGAGGCTGATTTACTACTAAACGCCTTAGTAGCCTTCATTAATGGATTATCCATCCCAGGTAGTGTCACCATATCTGTTGCCAGTTTAATAGCCGGCGTGCCTAGTTCCATAAGCTTAGAAAACTTCTCAACTAAGCTCGAATCGGTATCTTTAGCATCTAGCTGACTCACTTTATCTGCTGCAACTTTTGCTAATTCACTTACTGATTGAATGTCCATTTGCCTCTCCAGTTAACATTTGACGAATAAGTTCATTACGCCCCTCAAGAGGTCCCGCTCCTGAAAACAAAAACCGTAAACCTTGTGCCATATCGCTATAACAGAGCGAAAGTTCACGTAACGCTTTAGCAGGCTCATTTAATCCAAAATAAATCAAACTAGTACAGATCCTTCTATCCTCCTCGTCCTCAATTAATTGAGGAAAAATAGTCAACAAAGCATACGCCTGTTTATATAATCCATGGTTAGATGCGGCAATCGCAATCTCTACCAGTAACTGTTTATCTGAGCTTTTCATCTGTTCTCCTAATACACAGACTAAATTTTTGAAATGATGCCTTGGATCATATCTTTGACCGCCTTAATCATCGCGCTTTCATAGGAAACAAAATTTGAGTATTGTTGCATTGAAAACTGCGCTTTTATCATCTTATCCGGGTCATTTAGATCCCCAGCAGACATCTTTGCTTGTACCTCTTGGGCCGAACGTGTCGATAACTGAGACAGCTGATTAACGATAGCGCTTAAGTCCATGAAAACCTCCTTAAGCTAATGTTGAACGGATAGCCTTAGGGCTACAGTGAAATCTTTTTTTGAAGGAGTCAGTGAAATGCGAATGATGACTAAACCCGCTATCCAACGCGATATCTGTGACCTTTTTTTCAGTCTCTAGCAACAGATGACGGGCGTAATTTAAGCGACGTTCTAACAACCATTGCTTGGCTGAAGTACCGTAGTTTTTATAAAAAAACAAATTAAGTTTATGTACCTCTACCTGTAAGTTTTCCGCGAAACGGGCCACTGACCAAGGCTGCATAAAATGCACCTCCAGATAACTCAGCATCTTATTATTGTGAGCGAGAAAATAGCGCAATAACCCCGAGAAATAATGGTTATCCATACCTAAACAATAGGTAAAGATAAATGTCATTAATAATCGTCGACTGCCCTTAAGCTGTTCAATCACATTGCTTAATTCATTAAATACCGGCATTGCTTTAAAGGGAGCTATTTTAAATGGTTCACTCTGGTCTGCTGGGCTGAGCAGATCTGCTACCTCATTATATAAAGCGTGTAACTCTCCTGGATAACAGAAAAGATGCAGCCCACTTTGACGCTCTTCCATCACAACACTCACGTCACTAGAAGTGACAACGAGTTGTTCAGCTGCAATAGCTAAACTGTGTCCTTGATAATGTATCTTTCCAGCCTGTCGAAACAAAATCACCTGTATCTCACTCATAAAGAAAACCCTCAATCAACCTAAGGTTCATTGTGAGACAGAAACACAAGTATCAACATCAGGTGTTAACCTGAGATAGTCAAAACACAAGCTAAAATGCACACCAGTATTAACTTGCTAAACACCTAAGGGTTATCAATAGTTTGAGGTATTGACAAAAAACAGGTGAATATCCGCACTTAATTAAGCTTTTGGCACAAGTATGTGAAAGTCGTCAGCGCAGCATAATTTTGGGGGCAGCATTCAAGGCCAATGAATAAGGCAATGGTGATCTATTTTTAACACTCGAACAATCAATCAACTACATATTAAATTTCAATACCACATTTCAAGAAACCTACGACAATACACATTCGAAACATCTGAACTAATCGATACCAATAACCAGGGCGCGAGCACACTTTGAATAATTTTCAACCAAATAATAGTTGAGCACGATATTCATCATTCCAGCCTTCTTTTTTGAGCTTGTTTCGTTGACTCGGCTGATTTGGTAGCTTAATTCATTAATGTTAATAATTACTAAGGATTTTACAGATGCAGTGTTGTATAGAAAAACAATTAGAGGATATGGGGATTCCTCCAAACTTCGGTCTTAACGGTCTATTTTCCTTCAGTCTAAAACGAGATGATGGTAGTGAGATCTTAGTCACCGTGTTTCGAGACTTTAATGAATTTAATTACATTTCTTACATTACCTACTGATCAAGTATGTAATGTAAGAAAACCATCAATAAACTAATGAAACTGGCTGGCTTGCTCGGAAATTCTTTCAACGCTTTCTATCAAACTCACACGTACATTATTTTGCATCGAGATTTCACGTTCAGCAGAACGCAGTTTATTATTGCTATTTTGTAGATGTGCACGTAGTTCAAAATTACTTTCTATCAAGGTATTACGCACATTATCTTGCATCAACGTTTCTTTTTTTGAATTATGAAGATCTATTTTTAGTGCAGACTTATCTGCTTTAATTTCTTTTAAGTCACGACTAAGATCAGCATTGATTTGTTTTAAATTAGTTGTTCTATCTGCTTGAATTGCAGATGCTTTAACCGCGTGATTGCTTTTAATTCTATCACTATTAATAACAGATACAGTTTTTATAACTGCATTACCAGCACCACCAATAAGATTAGGCGTTAAATGTGGCTTTGGCAGATTGTTTTTCCACCCTAGGGCACTTGGAACCATAGTCGTGACAGTTGTGACAATTGCAAGTCCAAGTCGAGTAAAACTAGAGGCATTTTTTGCTGACTCTATTGCTTCAGCCTTAACATGACCCTTTAACTCTTCTGGTCCACGGCTTTTAATACTATAAACCGCCCGACCGATAGAGTCAGATCCCATCGGATTAATTTTAGTTGCGGCACTTTCCGGTCGCTTATCCCACGCATCTTTAACTGCAAATACTGTATCTGCGACTGAGATTGTGAATTGGGTAGCAAGTAATCCAATGGACGATTTTATTGCCGCATCTTCATAACCAGAAATATCCTTGACATCATTAGCTAAACACAAGCTTTTCACCGCCAAGCCTAATGATACACCATTCACAGTCAACTCCATCAACCTGTTACCAATCATACTTTTAGCGGTTTCATAACTTAACTCAACCTCTCTACTTTTCAATGCTAACTCGTCAGTATCTGGTTGCACTTGTTCATCTACATTTGGTTGTAAAAGTGCTTCTTCAAGTGGTATTTCATTGTGTTCGAATCTCTGATTTTCTATGTCATGTTGGTCATGTTCTTGATTATGCTCAACCGGATTGTGTATATTTATAATATTTATTCCACACATAATTAAACCCTCTAAAATTAATTACACATTCCCAACATTAGGTCATAGAAGCTAGCAGCTTATCCGCCATCAATCCTATCTCTCTATATTTCGTATCGCTATAGCTTTGCTTAATAGAAATCCTCAAGATTTCCATTGCATACATCTCATCACTAAGATGAATTAAACACTGTGCCATACGAAATGTAATACCTGGATTAAACCCATCCAAAGAAAATGCGAAATAATAAAATGTTAATGCATTTTCACATTCATTAAGCCAGTGATATGTTGATGCTAACGCCATATGATTTCGTGCAACCATAGGTTGAGCTACCAATAAAGTCGAAAAATATTCTAGTGCTTCCTCTGGTAAGCCGGCATTATATTTTTCCAAGCCTAACGCATATGTATCTTCTAATTCTTGCTCAGTGATACCCGCGACTTCAGCTAGAGTAATGTGTTTATTCAACATCCGGTCTAGCCAACCAGCTAACTCTTTTCCTATGTTTTCATCCATTTGTTCTAATGTTTTCTTTCCCGTTAGCAGTTGCTCTAGTGGCTCTTTAAGATCTTCATAATATAAATGTTGGTCTATCAAACTTGCTTCCATATTGACCTCTTAAATATCTATTTACTTGTTTAAAAACAAGGTTAATATTAAAAAACAAAGTACCAATGACGAATTTAAACTCGATGGAATGTTGAAGGGAGTTAACCTAATTAATAATCTCCTCCCATCAACCTTATGCATGCCAAAGTCTATTTGCGATGAATAAACTGACTAGTTCTGAGTAAAACCTTTCATGCCGTCTACCACTATTTTTGTCGCAGCATCTTCATAGGCTATCGCCCCCATATCACCTGACTGAGGATCATTAGGTTCAATGCCTTTCCTAGTGTCGGTAAAAAAACTTCTTTGCTGAAGACCTTCTTGAGATTTATCATTATCATATTGTTCCTGCCCCGCTTTTGTGTATGAAAATGGCGTTGTCAATTTCATACTTGCTTCGAGTGTCTCTAACGCAGAATGCAGGCCATTTCCGATCAAAAAAGCATTGGATAATGCAACTCTTGAAGCCTGTGATCTACTCGTCACCGCACTATCGTCTTTGCTCAATACCTTCATAGTTGTAACAATTTCATGGGGTGATCCAGACATATGTCCCATGAACGGCTCTGTAGTATTTTTAACCCTTGAGTTTGAGATCAGTGCTTTCTGAGGGGACATAGGCGCGATATAATTCTTTTCCCCTGGTTCACTTGCATTTTTTATTTTCGCTCTGTTATCGGAAGTTTTACCATAATCATGTATACCAGTTCTTTCATGTTTTTCCTCTGTACGTGATCTTTCTTGTTTCTTATTAGGTCCCACTTTTTTAGAGTCAGCAAATACCTTGCTTGTCTCTATATCAGTCTTCATGTTTGGAAACTGCTTTAATGTTTCATTACGAATCGTTTCTTCCTGCTCCACTGTTCTTCCTTTTACCCCTGTTGTAGCACCGGTATCAGCAAACAGTGCGCCTAAGTCACCTGAAAGTGCAATGACTGCGGTCCTATCCATTACTGTGACATGTTCTGATTTACTCATGACTCTGTGTAACACCTCCATTGCTTGCTCTGCAGATTTGCCTTTCAAGCTCCCTTCTTCACCAATAAGCCTGTTGAAAAGAGCGCTCTTATCTTCCACATTCAACGAATTTGCCAAATTGTATAAACCTTCGGCGGTTTTACTTAGCTGGTGTTCAGTTATAAAATCAGGCTCTCTTAAAAGCGCCCTTGCTGCCGATGTTTGCTCCAGTGCAAGATTTCTAGTATTTGAATCAGTGCTAGAACGAGTGGCCGGATCTACTTTAGTATTTGGATCAGTGCTAGAACGAGTGGCCGGATCTACATGTGTATTTTCATTTTCGCTACCGCCTGTGTATAAACGGCCTAATGCAGCTCCTATTATGGCCCCACCGCCAGCCACAACAGCAGTAAGCTTCGATGATTCGACATTAAAGACACTACACAAACCTAAACCAATCACACCACCAGCAAGCATTGTCATTCCAGTTAACAATGAAGACGATTGTTGAAGATCATTTCTCACCGTGTTTATTGCAGCGGAATTGTTCTCGGCAGTCTGTGTAGCTGCTAAGCTTATTGTACTGCTACTTTCTATATGACTTATACCAAACATAATGTTAGCCCCTCAAAGTAATAAATTGTTCAGTTGACTGTTTATTTTCAACCTTTGCATAGCCGTCATTCATCATCTCCATGATATATTTTTGCCATTTTTCACAATTGCCGACAAAATTTATAAGTAAATTTTGTAAGCGAACAAAATCTATTGTTTGAATATTTTCGATATAGCCAAAATATATTTTTCTGTTATCTGGCGAAACTGATAAGGTGCCGCCACCGGTTCCAATCCAATTAAAATTCTCATGTAACAAATTAAGAGCTATTTTTTCATTACACACTTCAGGCAACTCCCCTACTATTCCTAATAAGGTTAGTTGTTCACCTTCATCAATATATTGTAACTTAACTGTTATATTTCTATTAAAAGTCAACCAACAGGAATTTTCTTCATCATGGATCATATTTTCAATACCATAAGCATTATTAAGTTCTTGAACTAATAAATTAAAACGTCTCATCATATTATTCCTTACATGTGGCTTGAGCCGGCAAACCGGCTTAACATTTATTTTGGCCGAGTCATATATCACTTCTAAATCTTGGCTGGTGAGTCCTGCTATTTCGACTAGTGCTAGTACACCAACCAGGTCCCATCGGCTTGATGGACCTCTTTAGCCCCTTGTTTTATCAACACATTCTGTAGCGCTTTACGTGCCAGCCCCAGAGCCGGTAGGCATGCATCATGGATAACCATCCCCCGAATTTGCTTAATTTCTGGCACCCTATGACGTATCAACTTTAGCTGCTCGACCAGTTGAGATACGGCACTACTGATCCCCGTGTTATTGCCTTTACTGGAAAAGTCACAGATAGTCAGCGTATTGTCATCGACTCGGTAAACCAGTGACCAATGTTGAGTATCCCAACTCTTTCCCCACTCAAATTGGCTGGATTCAAAATAAGCAGAGCTCACTTCTATGCCCTGCTTAGCTAAGTACAGTGTAACTGGATCCATAATGAGCTCCTTTTGGTGCACTCACATCAAGATTTAATGAATAAACCATTAAAGAAAAATAGCGTGAGGCTCTCAGTGTTTCCACTTCTGTGTTGCATTGACTTAAAAGGGAATAACTATTTCCTCATCAATGCGCCTGGAATTGAAAAATAATGAGAGTCTCTGAACTGACCAGATACTTATATGGAATGGTATAAGGATCAGCTGACCTCTACTGACGCTAATTATGCACAGCAGAACTAATGCGGCCGTGTAGATCAACTAGATCTTTGATCATTGATCGCATCTGTTCTGAGATCTGCTTGGCTTTATCATTAAGCTCATTGGCGACCTTAATATAGTTCTGCGCACTCTGCTCCTTGAAATTTCCGCGCGCTTTCGCAAGTTCAGCATCTTTAGTTAAACCAGCGCTAGCCATAGTACCAATACCTCCCATGCTTTTTCCGAAGCCACTTCCTAACCCGGATGCCAAAGCACTCTTCTCTGAATTTAATTTGTTTAACCCATAGTGCCCAGCGGCCCCAGAACCGACTAAACCGACTAAGCCCGCACCAAGCTGCATACCACCTGTCATCATTGAGGATTTATAGGCCTTATCTATAGATTCACGCTTATCCTTCATGGCGGAAACTTGCACATCCCAGCCCAACGACTGTTGCTTAATGTTGTGCTCCTGCATTACGTTACGCAGCTTTTTAAACATCTCAGCCAACTGCACCATAAGCTCGTTGATCTGGGAAATGGCCTCCATATTGCCACTACCACTACCACTGCCGATATCGTCACTAAGGCCACTAACTTGTGATTGATTCTTAACCGCTGAATTTTGAGTTGGAACATTTGTTATGTCTGTCATGGTAAACCTCACTTATACTGTTGAACCTGCAATTTGTGCCTGTATTGAACCATTCTGGCTTATCGCCTTACTGGCCCCCTCTAAACTATCCCCTTCCTTATTAATAAGGTCTTTGATAGATTTCATCTGCTCAGCCTTTGCTTTGTCATACCAGTCATGGCAGAATTCAAGGAAATCCTCTTTCAGGATCAACTCCTCAATCTTTTTCTGCAGCTTGGCTTTCTCAATAGCAATTGAGCCTTGAGTTATATCGTTCCCAGCCTCAGCCGTCCCACGCACTATTTCTAAGGTCGTGCAGGTACAAGCCTTGATTGCTGCCTTTATCACCTCAGAACGAACTTCTTTAACCACCTGTTTTGTGATATCTTCGGCTGTGATTTTAACGCCTTCCTTGATTGCTTTTTTACCGACATTTTCAACTGACTTAGTGACCAACTTCTCGATGGATTCCTTGCTAAAAGCATCCACCAATTGGCTTAAAATCCTCTGCCTTAGTGTTTTTTCCGTCTTCTGTGCAACTTCCGTTGCGACCTTCTCAAAACTCTTACCCAAATTTTCAAGCACTTTATTTGCAACACTGTCAGACACCTGCTTCCCTATATCTTTGGCTACCTCTGTCATGGCCTCTGATGACTTACTCGCAATCGTCTCCAGTAGCTTACCCGCGCCCTCTTGCACCGCTTTTTCAGTACCTTTTGCAATGCCACGTGCAGCCGAAATCGCTCGTCCAGCCTGAAACATATCCAAGGCCATAGCGACAACTTCGCAGCCAAGTTGGACCTTAGACGCAACATCGATAACGCTTTGCCATTTATCTCTATCGGCACCACACAATATGGCAGTTTCTGCAGCAGCCTTGACCATGCCGGCCACCCCAGCCCCCAAATATGCGGTGCCATCAGCTATATCCAAGGCACCGCCAACAACATCCCCCATGGCACAGCGCAACCCCCCTTCGACGAGTTTGATTGCGCCATATATCGCTTCTGCTGCACCGACAATCCAATCAAACACCGCCCCAAATATGCCTCCTTTTTGAGCTTTATCGGCCTGCTCAACTGCTTTGGCTAGTTGCTCTTGAAACTCATCCACTTCCTTATTACGAAGGAACTCCTGAGTCTTACTCATAATCTTTTGGGACTTCAATGCCGCATTAGCAGTATCGGCAAAGGTCGATATACTTAGGTTCGTCGCCATCAGAACCATGGCATTCATAGGGGTATTTTCTAAGCTTGATAAGATGTTTTTTTCGCCCACATTACCATTCGAATCATTCGCTTTATTATCAAAGAAAAGCACTAAAATACGCTGTAACGCTTTCTCCGCCTGTTTCACCGTCACAGGAAGCTGGTGTTCTCCGTTTTGATTGGTCTGATATAAACTTGCCATTCCAGACCAATCTGGTAGCTTAGTCTTTGATATGTCACTGGCTCGCTTAGTACCGTAGTTGCCGTGGAGCTGGGCTATACCTAACTCTGAAACACTATTGAGTGACATAAGCGTTCTCCTTAGTGAGTGTCGCTAGCCCTTGCTGCGCACTCGCTGCAATACCACCACTTTCAGGGTGACCTTGGCACCAGCGTAAGCTGGCATTGAAGCTTTTTTCTGCATACTCTTTATTGCCTAATGCGATATAACTTAATCCCGCATGGTAAGCCGGAAGAGGGTTATCGACTTTGATCATACCTGCTCGCCCTAAACAGAAAATGGCTTCTTCATGTTCACCTAATTGCTGACAACATATCCCCAGAGAGAATAAATAGTCATAACTCCACTGGTCGATCCGCATTAAGAGATAGAAAATTCGTTTAGCCCCTTGCAGATCCCGGCAAGCCATCAGTTGCAGTGCATATTGATATAAGACATTAAGATCAGCCTGCTCCACATCAGCCAGCATACGTAAAGAGCCACCGCGTTGAAGAAAATGTTCCAGTACTTCAAATTCTTGCTGTTTCATCTTCTACTCCTTAGCGTATGTTCTGAGCTATCGACTTGTTCATCTCGGCTAGCATGGTCTGCATGCTGTTAAGTAAACTGACCGTCACATTGTAGGTCTGCATGATTTTCTGTAACTGCAGCTGAGACTGAGACACAAAATCTGTCGCTTTACTCGACTCTGTCGCCAGCGCTGCCTTGACCTCCTTTAACTTACCTTGATCTAATGTTCCTTCATCTCCTCCATCAGCCCCAGCGAGTGTGTCAGCAATCTTTTGCATATGAGCTTTACTGATCTTCTGCCCATCACGTTCACCGACTTCAGGAAGATGCCATATGTAGCTGGTACAGCTCTGCCCATCTACTTTAATCCCCTTTTTATCCATATACTTAACAACGTCATCCCAACTTTTACATTGCATTCCATCTGAATCTGATTCGTCTATTTTTCCTAACAGTTTCTGAAGAACTACAGCCGACGGAGCGTTTTTCCCCAGGTAGTCATCAATTGATAGGTTGCCGATTTTAATATCGTTTTTACGCATGTAATCGACAACCTCAGGTGGGAGATTTTCCATGGCGCTAGCGCCGCCTTTAGCTGCTTCTGCAATCACAGCATCCACTTTGTTGGACATCGATTGCGACTCACGAGCCACGGCAGCTTTTTCCTTCATTTCACCATATTTGGCATCCGCCATCTCAGAGAGCAGATTCATAAACATATAGAGCACCGAGATCCCGCCAGAGAGCACTGAATCTCCTCGAGCAGCAATCTGATGTTTAATCTCCTCAGGTTGCTGAGAGTTAGTAATACTGGTTCCTTGATTCGAGACATTTGTCATATTCACAATAACGACCTCCAACAAAATTTCAGGTTAGGCGGAGAATTAGCGTATATTCTGAGCGATAGATTTATTCATCTCAGCAAGCATGGTTTGCATACTATTCAATAAACTGACCGTCACATTGTAGGTCTGCATGATTTTCTGTAGCTGCAGCTGAGACTGAGACACAAAATCTGTCGCTTTACTCGACTCTGTCGACAGTGCCGCTTTCACTTCTTTTAACTCACCCTGATCTAATTTTCCGTCACCATCAGAGTTATTAGCTGTCATGAACTCATCAATAGTCTTACCTTCGATTTTAATATTATTTTTCTTCATATAATCAATAACATCAGGCGATAGCGTCGCTGTAGTATCAGGACCGTCCTTTGCACAGTCTGCAATAGCCGCATCCACTTCATTGGACTTAGATTGCGACTCTCGAGCCACGTCAGCTTTATCCTTCATCTCACTATATTTGGCATCCGCCATCTCAGAGAGCAGATTCATAAACATATAGAGAACCGAGATCCCGCCTGAAAGTACTGAATCACCCCGTGCTGCTATCTGATGCTTAATCTCTCCAGACTGTTGTGAATTGTGAATGCTTGTACCTTGGTTTGAAATTGGCATATCCATAATAAATTCCTCATTGATTGTATTTAAAATATAATTTTATTTAACACTATAAGTATTTTCGTATTTTCTTTGGTTTAAGATTTATTCCTTTCCCCCCCTCCGCAGTAGCATTTACTTCAGATTTAAAGGAATTTTTATCACCCTCTTCGATTTCTATCTCCCCTAATGTTGAAAACTGCTTTTCTAAAGATTTAAAGTGGACTTCTAATTCACCTACTTTATTCATTACTTTCCCTTGAACTAATTCAAAACCTTCCGGGAATGCCTTTTTCAACTTAATCAGTTTCGCCATAGCACTGGTATCTCTAGGCGATCGTTCTACAAGTTGATTTATTTCATTTTGTAAACATTCAAACTCTTTAAGCTCGTTACCTAAAGCTGTTTTACGCCGATTAAGATCGTCCATCACTGATTTAATATCACTAAACATATCCATAACTATCTCCTTAACTTCATATTAAAAGATTCAAAAAATGATAATATCGAAAAAATAAAAATACACACAAAAAGTGGTCAGACCATTATATTTATTTTTTATAACGACTAAATAGTATTTCAACCACCTCCTCAGCAGCATCGACAGCTTCGCTAAAAAAACTGTTATCACCAGCTAAATCACCACATTGATAACTAACCATGTTATTTAATCTCTCCTGATACGCTTCATAAGTTTTACTGCCATGTTTAATATCTTCTTCTAACTTCGTAATTCTAGGCATTTACGCCTCCTATATAATTATTGGGATATGTACTATCTCACCGGCGCGAATTAAATCCATCCCATTAATATTCATGAAGCTTATTGTATAACCAATACTTAAATCACTCCCCACTGATAACCTAGAGCCATCTTCTAATTCAACAAATGGGAACTTAGTGTTTCCACCAAAACTAACAATCTGTGAATTAAAGAACTGAATAAGTTCATCTCTAACTGGAATATTTTGAAATACCAATTTAAATCCACCTGGATAACTCAAGTTTAATTTAGTTGCAACACTCATAACCTGCCGTTGCTTTTCTTCGCTGACTTTACCTGTGAGTACTAAAGTATTATCTACTCGCTTCACCACAATCCCAGTAAGTAACTGGTCTTTTCTAAGAATAGTGATCAATTCCTTTATCTGTTTATTGACTTGACTAGAAACATTCCAGCTAATTAATCCAGGCAAACGATTAAAATCATCGACAGTTTTATTCCAGTCCTCGCCAGCACTAATTGCACCAGATATATTGACACTCCCAAGTTCGCCATTAAGGTTTACAACGGCGTCTGAAAATCCATTTTGAACTAATATCTGCTTCACATTTGACAACAGCTGATCGCCACATAAGGTATGGTCCATAAACACGACCCCATGATTACTTAAATCACTTAATAGATCGGCCATTTGCTGCTGCTCTTTACAATAGCCACTTAAGGTAGCCACACCTGAATCAGACCAAGAGACCTTTATGCTTTTCAAACCACTTTGATTAAGCTCCCTTGATAACCATTGACTCGGTGTTAACACAATCTGTAAGTGTGATTCCTCCACTGGTGAAAACAACACAAACAACAAAACCAATAAAGAAATTAACGATGTGAATCCCAGAAAAAATAATGGCCCCCCCCTAACTAACATGTGCTTAGGAACACCCCTTATGGCGAGAACATCATCATCTTTACCCACCAAAATAGCGATATCATCTAATTCAATAACCTGATCTAAGGGGAGAAGTGTTAGACCCTCAACAGGTTTACCATCTACCCATGTTGGGACCTCTTTTGATAGGTGCACCCCCTCTTCATCAATGAATAACTCTAACTCACTGACCTCAGATAATATGGCAACAATATCGCCATCAGGGCCTATGGTAATACTGCCTAAAGGTAAACTGAACTCACGTCCTTGAAGGGGCCCGTTTAACCATAACAATTTGTATTTTGAAGACATATTAATCTCCTTGGTTAACCGGTTCCGCTTTGATTAGAAACAGACGCATCACGCTTTGTGTATGATGTTCAGTACTTCTAAATAAGCCTCCGAGTAAGGGAATATCACCCAATAGGGGAATCTTGTGGTCAGATGTTTCATCTCTGTCCTGTACAAAGCCACCAATCAACAGACTTTCACCTGATTTAAGGATTGCCTGAGTTGATATTTCTGAGTTCTGTACCTGAGGGAGGGGATCACTTCTACTCACAGCCTCACTTTGTTGGCCGTCCTGTATATTCAGATTGAGCATCACGGCTGTATGACCAGATTCCTCGATTAATCTAGGTGTGACTCTGAGTAACGTCCCCGTAGTAACCGATTCTAATTTCGCCACTTTATCCCCCTCTAACTTGGTGTAGAAAGTGACATTTTTATCCAGTACAGCCTGAACATTATTTAAGGTCACCACAGAAGGGTGAGATAACACTTTGGCTTTTGAATTTTTCTCCAGCGCATTGAGTTTCACCATGAAATTTCCAGTGTTACCAATGACAGTGGAAATATTTTCACTGCTTGTATCGCTGTTGAAACTTACTGAGCCATTGCCTAATTGAGCCGAAGCCGACCAATCGACACCTAGTTGTTTAAAATCTGATGCATCGATATCTAGGATTGAAACCGAAATTTCAATCATCGTTGGCTTGTTATCTAACTGCTTTATTAATGATGCATAGGTCGTAACATCTTGGCTGCTTCCCCGTACAATAATGGCATTTCGACGAGAATCAGCAGCAAAGACAGGGCCACTGACATTGCTCACAGTACCCGAAACAGCATTGGCAACCTGATTACCTAGCTCCATCTCTTTAAGTACATTCACTAATCCAGGAATTTTTACAGACTGTTCGCGGTATTGGTATACAGAGTCGGTAGCCGATGCATATTTTAGAGGGTAAACCCGTACAATCTCTTTTGTCTCGGCGACTTGTTTGGCATTAGCATCGAGTTGCTTTGTAAACTTAGTGACATTCTTAATACACGCAGGTACACCAGAAACTTGTAGACCACTAATCCCCGTCATCGGCTTTGTTTTACAAACCCCAGCCTCAAGCATACCGGCCGCTTTAATATACTGACTGGCTCTAACTGCTGACAGACTCGTTAAAGAGAGGATTTCATTCGTAACCTCACTCACTTTATAGACGAACAAGACTTCATTGCTGTAATACCAAACCAAGCTATATCGGCGACTTAATTCTTTGATAATTTGTTTTGGTTCTTGATGCTGAATTTGACCAATAAAGGTATCGGTGATCTTGTTACTGACTGAAATTGGGACTCCATAGTTATTGGCAAAGTCCTGTAATACTGATGACAAAGCAGTACCACGACTCAGCATCACAAAAGGCTCACCTTGCCACTTTATAGACGCTAGCGGCGTTGCATATGCAAAGTTGAGATTGAGCAGTAGCAGTAACAAAAACAGTTGCTTCATACCACTCTCCCAACGATAGACGCACTATGCTGCTCTAGTATTTGGCCTCTGTCTTTCTCGAGAAAATTAGCTAGCGCTTGCTGAAATAACAAGGCTTGATATAAGGCGTCTTCATCCTGGCTTTCATCATAATAACGCCATAGAATCCATTCATTATTCTGATACTCTAATCCGCAATCTCGCGCCTCCTCACAAGCTGCGAGTACCAAGCTCATGTGCCTTAACCAATCGCTCTCAGTCTCTATTGGTACATTTATCACTACCCCAATCGATGCTGACTGATTAAGCTCAATAACAGCAGCTTTTCTCTTACCTAACTGCCATGTCATTTTCCCTTGAGCTAATGTTGATACGAGAAGCCCATAATTAACCAACCTATCTATCATTTTCATCACACCTTGCTCTCTTCTATGGAGTAAGTATGTAAGCGATGGGATGATTACCCCATCAGGTGAACACCTGAAGTAAAACGCAATTTAGGAGTAAGTTAAGGTATAAGTTAAGGGAGACTAAACAAAGTTTGGTGGGGAGCTGTTAACATTAATGAATAAAAACTCAATGCAAGCACGTAATTATTAAGGTATTTTCTATAACCACATGAGAGCTGCAAAATAATGATGAGAAAAGATGAAGAAAATTAAATGGAAAGCTTCCTTAGTCACTAAGCTCACAGTGTCATTTACCGCCGTGCTCATTTGTCTATGGATCATGATTGAGTTCCTCTCATACAGCAACACATTCAATCGTATTCTGGATAGGAACCTCATAGCCTATGGAGAATTAAGCGATCTAAAATCAGAAGTTAGCAATAGCCTATTTAGTGGCGCTAAATATGATGCTATTCAATTCGATCAGCGATTACATCAATTCTCTTCAATAGATAAGATCAATGCCTATGAAATAGTTGCCCGTTACTTTCCTTTATCAGACAAAAAAAATACCCAAAACGATACCTTGAGTATGTGGATAACCCAAACTTTTGGTAATGCGGGTCAGCATCGATATATAGACAGCTTTATCTTTCAACCCCATAAAGGGGTCTCAATTTATGCTTCAACATATGCTGATAAAGCGTACTTTCAGAAAAGGTTTAACGAAATAAAACAACTGACGAGTCAACAGACTGTTGACGGTTATCGCTGGGGTCAGCCCATTTTTGACAAAAAGTCAGGCATTTACTACCTCTTATTTAGTTATTCGAGTGATCACATAAACCCTAACTCCCCCCAGGTCGGGTTTGTGATTAATTTAACATCGACGATAAGCTTAAATACCTCATCAGAATCCAGCGCAAAGAGCTTTTTCATGACTAGTGAGAGTGAGATGTTCTCTAAATCAACTCTGAGATTATCACCAAAAATCTTAACCACGCTAAAAAATGAATTTAACGACCCCAATAAGAAAGAAGACAAAAGTATCCCTCACCCCATTGAGCAGTACTACATTATCAAAGAGCACATCAAAGGGCCCGGATGGCTACAGGTCACATTGGTATCAAAAACATTTCTACAAAATTTAGCCCTCACTCCTTTTTTCAGTGAGCTTCCCTGGTCACTTCTCGCACTGGCACTTATGGCTTTTGTTTTATTGCATGTATTGCGAATTAATCTAACAAAACCGATAGGTCACTTTGTGAGCATCATTAATGGCGACGCTCAGCCCACCTTCGAACGGCGTCTACCTGAAACCCGCCAGGATGAATTAGGCCAGATAGCCAAGGCCTATAACCATTTACTCGATACAGTGAAGGAAAGCCATGACGTACTTGAGAAAAAGGTAGCCCAAAGAACCCATGAATTGGCCATCACGACCCAAGAGGCTGAAAAGGCGAATATGCGAAAGTCTGAACACCTTACCGATATCAGTCACGAAATTCGGACCCCTCTCAATGGCATATTAGGTTCGTTAGAGCTATTGCGTAATACTCAATTAGACGCTAAACAAGCCGATCTTGGTGACACTGCTTTTCACTGTGCAAGTTCACTTTTAGCCATTATCAACAACTTACTCGATTTTTCACGCATTGAAGCCGATCAAATTGAGCTTAACTATCAGCTTTGCTCCATATTCCAATTAGCCGACAACGCTATGCTCACCATACAAAATAGAGTGATAAATCGCCCAATTTCACTCGAATGTATTGTGAATGCCGATGTACCAGAAAAAGCACTATTAGACCCCTTGAGAGTGAGGCAAATATTAGTTAACTTATTAGGCAACTCCGCCAAATTTACAGAAGACGGCTATATACTTTTACGTATAGAAGTCGTTGAGAATCATCTTTATTTTAGTGTTGAAGACACAGGTGATGGGATAGCGATTCAAGATCAGCAACGGATATTTGAACCTTTTGCTCAAAGCTGCCATCACAAAGCAGGCTCAGGACTTGGTTTGCCTATTTCTGCAAAGCTTGCCCTGAAGATGCAAGGCCAGCTAACCATGTGCAGTACTCTTGGTTACGGGAGCACTTTTATTTTAGATCTGCCTCTCACTGAAGCCAATGCTCCGCTCACTTTGCCACCTGAATCCATCATAGCCCCCTTAGCTTTACACAGACAATTATCCTTATGGGGCGCTGTTCCGATTGAGGGGGACAATGAAGAGCTGTGCCATAAGGAGCTGGCCCACTTGCCAGCCAGGCTATGGCAGCGCCTTCATGAGATCCGTTACAACTTACCTCAAGAACAGACGAATAACACACTAAATTTACTTCCTTGGAAATTGAAAATTCTCTTGGTCGACGATGTCGAAACGAATAGAAATATTATTGGCATAATGTTAGCCGAATTAGGCCAGCAAGTATTCACGGCCAGCAGTGGTAAAGCCGCATTACAAAAAGGACAAAGACATATCTTCGATCTGGTTTTGATGGATATTCGCATGCCCGGACTCGATGGTTATCAAACAACACAAATGTGGCGTAACAGTGAAGATATTTTAGATACTGAGTGCCCAATATTTGCTCTGACGGCAAATGCTAACCCAATGGATCGTGACACCATAGAAGCCATCGGAATAAACAGCTATTTAACCAAGCCCGTTTCTTTAGCGCAGCTAAACAGTGCCTTGGAAACAGCAGCAGATCTGCAATTGGATCGCGATATGCCATTAGTGATAAATACCGATATCGATGACCCCATGATAGATTTCTCTCAGACAGATCTCAATTATAGACTCGCCGTTCATTTAACAGATATTGTCGAGCAAGCTAAACAGTTTATAGCCAATGAGGAGTGGAAACTCCTCAGTGATGTACTACATACAATTAAAGGCAGTGCCGGTTTGGCGGGACTTAAACATATTTTTGATACTGCAGTCGATTTAGAAGTCATTCTCGAAACCGAAGAATGTCTAAGCTTAGACGTATTCTCACCTCTGGAAGGACTAATTCAGGCACTCGCATCAGCACCAACGACCTGCACAGCCTAAGCTGTGCATTAACCAGCTAGCCTTTGAGCCCAATGAATTAGCTCTGCTACGTTATGTGCGTTGAGTTTACGCATTAAATTCATCCTATGGGTTTCAACCGTTTTCAAACCTATTACCAAGTCCTCCGCAATATCCCGGTTACGACGTCCCTCACAGATCAACTTTAGCACTTGCTGCTCTCTTGGCGTCAGCATAGGCATATCGCCATCAACGGCACCAATCAGCGCCTCAACTTGTTGTTCGTCTAAGCTAGAATCAATAAAAGTCTTACCTTTGCAAACTGATTTAATGGCGGCTAACAAGGTACTTTTCGGGCTATTTTTGAGTACGTAGCCATTAGCACCTACATCTAATGCTTCACGGGCACTCTTCTCTTCTACAGTCGCCGTCAGCATGATTATCATCATCTCTGGCCAACGTTGGCGTAACTGACGGATCACATCGAAACCACTCATACCAGGCAGTTTTAGATCCATAAACACGAGATCTGGCTTTAATTTTAAGCATTGCTCATATACCGCTAAACCATCTTCAACAAACCCCACCAATTCAAGCTCAGAATAGGGTGCCAGGCAACTACGTAATCCATCAAATATTAACGAATGGTCATCAACCACTAATATGCTTATCGACTTGTACTGGCCAAACGTCATAAGTTTATCTCCTGAATTGAGTTTAAGTTATCCGCTTTATCTAGATAACAGCAAACCGACCTTACTCGCAGCACGCGCAACAAGTAGATCTAGATCGCAAAATCAACATTTAACCGACTTAGATCGCAATTTTCGTATTTTGAAGGGGTTTCAGCTAAATTGTCAAGACTTTGTACCTAGCTAATGATGCTTCGAACAATAATGAAAGCTAGACAGAAACAGTAAATAGTTCGGTATAGCAGACAAAAACATCAGCATATAGAGCACAAAGAGAGATAAATCAGTGCCTCGTTAACGTTCTGGCAGCATAATCCCGAAAAAGATTGCCACCACTTAGATTACTGCTAAACTTACAACTGTATAAATATACAGTGTAGAGTTAAATGACCATGATGAAAGTGATTCCAATCTCAGCCAGTGCCGGAATAACCGGCTTCGAAAGTCCAGCCACCGACTATAAACAGCTTCCTTTGAGCTTAGATGAGCTGCTTATCCAGCACCCCAGTGCCACCTTCATCGGCCAAGCGAGCGGATGTTCGATGCAAAATGTCGGCATATTCGATGGCGATATCCTCATCGTCGACAGGCACGTCAAGGTACAAGATCAAGACGTGATAGTGGCAAATTACAACGGTAACTTTGTCTGCAAAATTATTGATACCAAAAGAAGAATGTTACTCTCGGCTAACGATGAACATCAACCAGTAGTCATACACGAGTACGACCAGTTCAGTGTCGAAGGTATCGTGGTGCGTTCGATACGCTGTCATCGGCCGAGTCCTCTGCTGATGAATAGCGCTGCCATCGAGTCGGTTTTTAACCGATGAATTTTATTGATGCTAGCGTCGTTACAGAGTGAGCTATAGCACCAGAACGAGCTCCAAAACTAATCAAGAACTTGTAGCAGAACTTATACCAGAGTTAATGGGTCAGCTAAATCAACTCACTCTAGGGGAAGATGATGTTCGCTCTCGTGGATGCTAATTCATTCTACTGTAGCGCCGAGCAGGTATTTCGTCCCGAGTGGCGTGGCCGGCCTATTATCGTGTTATCTAACAATGATGGCTGCATTGTCGCCGCCAACCGTCAGGCCATAGCGGCCGGGATCCCAAAGTTTGAGCCTTATTTCAAAGTTAAGGCACTGTGTGACCGCTTAGGAGTTATCGCCTTAAGTTCTAATTATGAACTCTATGGCTCATTGTCCGCCAGCATGATGGAAGTGATAGGCCGTTTTGCACCTGAGCAGCATGTCTACAGCATAGATGAATCATTCCTGTCATTTAAACACTGTTATCCAGCCATACCTTGCTTAGTGAAGCACGGCCACATCATACGCCGTGCGGTCTGGAAAGAGACTCGCTTACCTGTATCTATTGGCATGGGAAAAACCTTAACGTTAGCTAAGATAGCCAATCACGCCGCCAAGAAACTCACCGACTACAATGGAGTCTGTGTCATCGCTAATTCAGACCAAAGAAAGGCTATTCTCTCCCAGATAAAGCCCTGTCATGTCTGGGGCATAGGCCGGCGCTTGTCAAAGCAGTTGGATTTGATGGGAATAACATCAGCCTACGCACTATCTCAGATGGCACCGGGACTCGCCAGAAAGCAGTTCAGTATAGAGATGGAACGTACGGTGCGGGAGCTCAACGGTGAACCTTGTAAGGGCTGGGATCAAGCCAGAGCCGATAAGCAGCAAATCTTTTCGACCCGTAGTATGGGAGAGCGGATCACAGATTCAAACTCACTACAGCAAGCCCTCGGTAAACATGCAGGTATTGCCACCAGCAAGGCAAGAGCTCAAGGCTCCCTGTGCTCGGTGTTGCTTATTTTTGCCTCTAATTCCCCCTTCGATGAGCAGCCTACAGGATTTAAACTCACTCATAGATTTGCTTACCCCACCAATGACACAGGTGAAATAACCCAAATAGTGACTCAGATAGCCAAGCAGCAATTTAGAGCCGGGGTGCGTTATTACAAGGTCGGAGTTGGTCTCATCGATCTTATCAGTGAGTCACATAACCAGCTGGATCTGTTTGCGTCACCGAAAAACCCAGCATTAATGAAGGTCTATGACGCACTCAATCACAAATACGGCTCCGACTCTATATTTATGGCTGCCCAAGGGTTCACTGCAAAATGGCACATGAAGCGAGAATATCTCACCCCTCAATACACCACCAGCTGGCGAGACATCCCTAAGATCACTTGTTAATTAACTGACCATTTTTCAAATACAACATGACGACCCAAGCATGCAGCAATAGCAGTTATTCTGATAAAAAATGTAGAGATTAAGAGATAACATCCTGGAATATATCTATGTACATACGAGATATTTCTAAGAGTAATGGCTGATTTTCTGACTAGTAATTGATAGAGCTAAGAGATAACTCCCCTGTATGCATAGTCCACAACAAAGGCACCCTCTAAGATCAACTGCTAATGATAGTTCCCTTCTTATAGGGCCAAGTGGCATGTCACAGGTCTTCACTCAGCAGTTTTAAGCAACTAGCATCCAAGAGAAGCTAAAATCACTTACTCATAAATAGCAGATATTATCCACGGGCCAGATTAAGCATGCACTAAAGACTAATCGGTCCTCTTAAATTACATCTCCTTAAATTACCTGTGCATATATTATCAAGGAGTTGAGAAGTTCAATGCCCTAACAACACTAAACTGCACTAATTAACATTGCAGTATATGATCCACGAACCACACAAGGTATACACTAAAGGCTAACGAATACCCTTAAATCACCTGCAAATATATTGGCTAAAATGAGAGAGAACCTCCGCCCTAAACAGCACTAATTACTGGCGGGTCTTCACTCCACAAGAGCTCTTTAAAATGGCCTTACTAAGCTACTAGAGTAAAGTACTCAATTTACCGCTGCCAGCTTAAGTCGATATCACCACCTGATGCTTTTCAATCATAGGCCTGCCGGTAAAGGCTTCTTTAGGTAAGGGATTTTGATGTGATAACTTAAAACCCTCACTCTGGACCCAAGCCTCAAAAGCCGCTTCATCTTGCCAACTAGTGAAGACAATATAAGGTGCTCCCTCACTTACGGGTTTCAAGATCTGCATGGAGACAAACCCAGCTTGTTGGTCGATTTGACCCACACGCTGACGAAATCGATTTTCAAACTCATCTTGCCAATCCACAGCCACCGGAATACGGTTCGCGACAATAAACATAACCTCTCCTAATACAGACACCCAATATTCTAATATAGACATCCAAAATTATTTCAATAAAAAACAACCACTAGAAACATATAAAACTACAGCAAAACCAGTGTGCCACGACTTGTCTATATCATCAATTACCAGACATGATAAATAGACTATCTGAATGCATAACTCATTAAAAATTGTCGAGAATAACTAAAATGAAATAGGATAACAGAATCAGGAAAACCCAACATACCGCACTGATATTCGGCTGCATTTGTACGATTTAACTAAGGAATATTCGCGAATAAATACTAGGCGCTATCTAGCCATCGATGGCAATTGGCAGCACCTTGCCGGCGTTTGCGGTCAAGGTGTCCACAATACGCTGTTAACTCTTGGGTGTTGCCCACGGGCCCTTTGAAAATTTTGGTAAACTCTGTGGTCAGTTTTATCCAGTTTTCTTGCGGGATATTAAGTCTATTTAAAATATTAGCCGATTCTTGGCTCATAGAGCCTCGCTTATCAGCTCTGACTATTCGTCCAGTATCATCAACAAGTTGTAGATAATCTTTAGCACTGAACATGAGTCCTTTAGGTATTGCTTTATGCTCGTTGCCGACAAAGGGCAATAGTGTACTGGGCTGCTCACCTTGTATCGCTGCCTTAATACGCAGTTTAATGCTAGTAAAGTCTGAGGTTTCAGGTGTAGTAGCCATTTTAGCGCGGATAGGCCTATCTATTAATAAAGAGTGGACTACATAAGCCATACAGGCCAATACAGCTGCTTCGTCTAGAAGTGCTTGAGACTTGAACCTCCCCTCCCAAATCTGCCTTTACAGTTATCCTCAAGCTTAGCTTTTCTCGCTATGGGTTCATTCAGAGCACGCATAAACCAAGAGATATCCATCAAGCGTTGACGAAATTCAAAGATACAGTCTTCAACCGTTTTCAATTCATAGATATTAAGAATATCCCCTTAACAAGGCTCTGTGTCAGTAAAGTCCCCTTAAATAGCTTATGCCATTGAACTAATACTTCCATATTTGTCCAGGCCAATACTTGCTCTTTATCTATACACAAGACCACATGAAGATGATTACCAATAACGGCATAGGCACACACATCAATGGCAAATACTCCGGCTAACTCCAGCAATCTACTTTCGACCCAATCACGCCTATGTTCATAAGATTGATCACTATATTGATCAACCACGCACAAGTAAGCCCTTCTAACACAACGAGATACACCGTGATAATAATGACTTATTCTTAAATAAAGAGTTCCAAACTGACTAAAGCCTTTCTTGGTGTAGGCATAACTCAAACCTCAACAGCTCATGTTGGTTAAAGCCTAGTTCAAAAAATTACTCATTCAAATTTGGGGTGTCTTGGTTATTTTGATAATCTGCTTATATAAGAATGGATGGTGATACCGAATAAATTACGACTCAAAAATGAGATTTGTCTATACATGTTAATTTTATGCACATTCTTAGCTAGGAAATCTTGGCTTATAAAACAGAGTAAACATGTGTAGTTACATAGGTTAAGCCATTATTTTACGCGATGAGTAGCTAGCACAGACACGACACACAATTTTACACATTCAAGCTGTAACATTGACCCAATTCATTTAACATGTCGAAGTCAAAAAATCTTTCGCCAATGTATTAGATGGAAACAGGCACGTAAGCTTGTTCTACAAAAAATATAAATCCAGGCTTAAACAAGAGGAAGTGTTGTGGCTACAAAAAAACAGATTATTTTGCCTATTGTCGTATTATCCCTCGGGATAGGTGGTTTCCTTGCTATGTCAGCATTGAAACAACCGCCCCAAGAGAAGGAAGCGGTAGACAATACGCCTTTGGTCGCCGTTACACAGGTTGAATTCAACCCTATGACCTTTTCGGTCAGTTCCTACGGTGTGGTCAACGCAAAGTATGAGACTGAACTGGTTTCTCAGGTCAACGGTCAGATCATTTACCTGTCAGAAAGCTTCGTTCGTGGAGGCTTAGTTAAGAAAGGCGACATTCTCGCGAAAATCGATCCCAGTGATTACGATGCCGATCTCATAGATGCAGAAGCCAACCTAGCCTCGGCAAGAGCAACCTTAGTGCAGGAAAAAGCCTACGGCAAGGTAGCCGAAGAGGAATGGAAACGCATTAAAAACAGCGTGCCCTCTGACTTGAGTCTGCGTAAACCACAACTAGCCCAAGAGATAGCTAAGCTAAAATCTACCGAAGCCGGACTTAAACGTGCGCTACGTAATGTCGAGCGTACTGTGATAAAGGCGCCCTATGATGCCCTTATAGAGAGTCGCACCATTGGATTAGGTTCCTATGTCAGCATGGGGACCCCCCTGGGCAAGGTGTTAAGTACCCATAAAGCCGAAATTCGTTTGCCATTGGCTGATAAAGAGATCCAATACCTGATCAATAAAGGTAAGCATTCACAAGTGACGCTCGTTGCCGACTTAGGTGGCAAGCAACAGGAATGGACCGGTACTATTGTCCGTAGCGAAGGCGTTATCGATAAACTCAGCCGCATGACCTATCTGGTTGCCGAAGTCATAGACCCTTATGGTTTAGCGTCAAAAAAGAGCGAACTCAGATTTGGTACCTATGTTACCGCCAACATTGCAGGCATTGAGGCCGGTGATGTGACCGTTTTGCCGAGACACTTAGTGGTAAACGGACAAATTGCCGTACTCGATGCTGACAATAAGCTCACCTATAAAACCGTCAACATCATCCGTCAATTCGGTGCAGAAGTGGTGATTTCAGCAGGACTCGAGCAAGGTATGAATGTCATCACCTCCGCCCTGGATTATCCGGTCGAAGGTATGCAGCTAGCACTACCACAAGACAAACTACTGCAGCAAGACGACGAACCCGAAGAGTCTGAGACGCAACTCGCCATGGAAGAAAAGGAATAATCCATGTCAGATAACAAAGAAATATCGGCACCTTCTGCTGCCGAAGAAGATACACACTCCGGCATCATAGCCTGGTTTGCCCGCAACAGCGTCGCGGCTAACCTTTTGATGCTGATCATCATCTTAGGTGGTCTCTTGACCGCCGACACCATACGTAAACAGTTTTTCCCTCAAATAGAGATCAACTGGGTCGAATTTAATGCCTTCTATCCCGGCGCAGCGCCTCAAGAAGTAGAGGAAGGCATCACCATAAAAGTTGAAGAGGCCCTGGAGAGTGTCCAAGGTCTCAAACGTGTGATCACCTATTCTAATCGAAACTCAGCCACTGGTTATTTTCGGATAGAGGACTCTTACAACCCACAAATCGTGCTCGACGAAATAAAATCTGCAATTGATTCTGTATCCAGTTTTCCCGATGGTATGGAAAGGCCTAAGGTCGAGCGTATAAAACTGCGCCAAGAAGTGCTCTATATGAGCCTGTACGGTGATATGACACCGAGACAACTCAAGGTATTAGGCGAGAAAATCCATGATGAGTTGATGCAGTTACCTTTAGTGAATATCACTGACTTTTACGGTGGGCTGGATTATGAAATAGCCATCGAAGTGAGTAGAGACAGGTTGCGGGAATTTGGACTCACGTTCAATGATGTCGCCGCAGCAGTTCGCGGCTTCTCACGCAACATGTCGGCGGGTCAAATCCGCGCCGAGAACGGTTACATCAACCTTAGAATTCAAAATCAGGCCTATGTAGGTTATGAGTTCGAGAACCTGCCCTTAATCACCTTGCAAGATGGTACCAATGTGCTCTTGGGTGATATCGCCACTGTGATAGATGGATTTCAGGAAGGCATTCAATATTCGAAGTTTAACGGTAAGAACTCGGTCACCTTCTTTATCGGCGCAGCAAACGATCAAAGCATGACAGATGTGGCCGAGGTGGTGAAAGCCTATGTAACCGAGAAGCAAAAAGTACTACCGGACGGGCTTAAGCTAGATACCTGGGTCGACATGACCTACTATCTTGAAGGCCGTTTAGATCTCATGTTAGATAGCATGAAAACCGGAGCTGTACTGGTCTTCCTTATGCTAGCCCTGTTCCTGCGGGTGCGTCTGGCATTCTGGGTCATGATGGGTCTGCCGGTGTGTTTCCTCGGCACCCTACTCTTTATGCCTATGCCTATGATAGATGTCACAGTGAACGTGATAAGTCTGTTCGCCTTCATTTTGGTCCTAGGTATAGTGGTGGATGATGCCATTGTCATGGGGGAAAGTGCCCACGATGAGTGTGAGACAAAAGGTCAGAGCTTGGATAATGTCATCCGGGGGGTGAAGCGCGTCGCCATGCCGGCGACATTCGGCGTACTGACCACCATAGCGGCATTTTTGCCTCTGACTCTCGACGACGGTCCCTCCGCCGCTTTCGGTAAAGCCATAGGCTATATCGTGATCTTATGTCTGCTATTTTCACTGGTCGAGTCTAAGCTCATCTTGCCATCGCACTTGGCCAGAATGAAACCTAGAACCAAGGTTAAACCAGGTTCTAAGAATCCTTTGGATTGGTTACGTAATGGCGTGAACTTTATTCAAGGCAAGGTCGACAAGGGTCTGCAGTATTTTATTCAGAATATATACCGTCCAGCGCTCACCAGCGCAGTTAAGTATCGCTATACGGTTATTATGCTGTTTATCAGTTTTATACTCATCTGCGCCGGACTCTATGCCGGCGGCATGATACGTTTCATCGGACAACCTAAGATCCCCCATGACTTTCCTCGAATTAACTTCGAGATGAACGTGGACTCCTCTGAGAAAGCGACCCTTTCGGCAGCACTGGCTATCGAGAAGGCTATCTATGATGTAGATAAGCAGCTGGTAGAGCAATATGGTCAAGGCATGATCTCAGACATGCAGGTAGATCTTAGGGGACGTACTTCGGCAGAAGTCATGACCAAGCTGGTGGACCCTGAGCTTAGGCCATTAGATACCTTTGAGCTTGCTGAGCTATGGCGTAAAGCCATGCCACTCATACCCGGTATGAAGTCATTCGAAATTCAGGATAACTTGTTCGGTGGTGGCCGTGACGATGGTGATATCAGTTTCCGCCTAGAAGGAAAAGACGAGCAGCAGTTAATTGCCGCTTCGAAAGAGCTCAAGGCTAAACTTAACTCCCTAAAAGGTGTGGGTGATGTCAACGACAGTCGTCAATCCAGTGCTAAAGAGGTGCAGTTTAAACTCAAGCCTCAGGCCTATGGTCTGGGTCTCACCTTAGCCGACATAGCCTCTCAGGTGGGTAACAGCTTCTATGGTCTGGAAGCTCAGCGTATCTTAAGGCATGGCTCTGAGATAAAGGTGATGCTGCGCTACCCCGAAAGCGAACGTAACTCTATCGCTCAGGTCAGCGAGGTATTGATTGTCACCCCACAAGGCGCCGAAGTGCCACTGTCGGAAGTGGTCAATATCACAGTCACTCAAGGGGTCAATGGTATACGTCGTGAAAACGGTAACCGTACCATTAATGTGTGGGCCTCTGTGGATGCTGATCAGGCTGAGCCTTTCAAACTGGCTCAGGAAATTCGTGATAACTTTATGCCCCAGTTGCTAAAGAAATATCCGCGAGTACAAAGTGAAGTATCGGGCAATATTCAGGAGCAGATGGACAGCGCTAAGACCCAACTAAGAGACTTCATCATCTCAATGTTGATCATCTATAGTCTGTTGGCCATCCCCCTGAAGTCTTATTCGCAGCCCATCATGATCATGGCCGTTATTCCCTTCGGTGTCATAGGCTCAGTGCTGGGTCATATGATCATGGGGATCGACTTAAGCGCCCTTTCCCTCTTCGGCATCATAGCCGCTGCAGGGGTCGTGGTGAATGACTCCTTGGTGATGGTCGATTACATCAACAAGTCACGAGAAGCGGGAATTGCAATGAAGACGGCGGTACTCGAAGCGGGTTGCAGACGTTTCAGGGCCATCATGTTGACCTCGCTGACCACCTTTATTGGCTTGATGCCCATCATGACGGAAACCAGCATGCAAGCTAAGATGGTGGTCCCTATGGCGACCTCCCTCGCCTTCGGTGTCCTGTTTGCCACTGTGGTCACTCTGATGCTTATCCCATGCTTGTATCTTGCTATCGAAGACATTAAAAAGCTAGTCGGCAGTAAGTCTCGAGCCCATCATGGTGATGATCACGCCATGGAGCCTGAACTTATTAAATAGGCCTTAAATTAATGTTCGCTCATAAAAATGCCGCTTCTGGAAACAGAGCGGCATTTTTATGTTTAGAGTCTCAGAGGCGCGTGAGTTCAGTCATGCTAATTCGGTTAGTCAGTTAAGCTCGGCCTAGACTCGTTTTAAACTTAGCCAGGAGCCAACCTAAACTCATTCTAAATACGGCCTAAGCCGAAACACAAAAAGCATTTATCAAGCAGCACTTAAATACCTTGGCAACGAGGCCTAGTGTATGGATTGCAGATAAAGAAAAACCCGCTAAGAGCGGGTTTAATGTGATCAAATTAGCGCTGAATAAATGGTTCAGCACTAATAAGTCAGTAAAGACTAGTTCATGTAACGAGACTCGAAAGTCGCGATTAGTTCACCCTTGTTGCTCTTCACTGTCAAAGCTTCACCATTAACGCTGTAGCTGGCAAACTCACCAATAGAATTAAGGAATGCTTGTTCCTGATCCATGCCTTGCATACACATCTTACGTGTACCGGCGACTGCACCCATGGTTAACTTACCTTGTTTAGCTTCGAAAGAACCGGTGAAGTTATTACAACCAGAGAAACCTCTGATGACATTGTTTTCAGCAACGAACTGGATAAATAGTTCTTTCTCGCCGGCACCCAATGTTGCAGGAGTCTCACCTAGGCTCATCAGTTTCCAATAAGTATTGGTAAACTCGGCATTGGCTTTTTTATCAGACTCGGCTGTTTTTGCACGAGCAACACGGTCCACTTTAATTTCGATAGGCTTGGTCTGGCCTTCTGCAAATGGGTCTATGTTAGTAGTCGATGTAAACACTAAGCTCTCGCCGACTTTAATCGTCGCACGCAGGCTATATCTGTGTCTATCTTGTATCTTACTTGCATCGTATTCGATACTCACAGCATAAGGAGGTGTACCTTTAGCTGCCTGAGACTGGCTTGCGATCAGATCTGATGCAGCGTCTGCCTTAGAGATATCTTCCAATGTCACCTCAAGTACAGCATTAGGTGGCAACATTCTGCGGTCTAAATAGATAACATTGATATCCAGAGTTTTCATTGCGGTTACCTCAGCTGTGACTTGTTGTGTAGCTGTCGCTGTATCTTGGTTCGGCGTCGTAGAGCCGTTATCACATGCCTGTAATACAAAGGCTGAAAGTAATACCGAAGATGCTAAGGCCAGTTTGTTCATTCTAAACTTCATAGAGTAATTCCTTTTCTATACCGCAGCAGGATGAAGACTCGTCATCCTGAAAAAACCAAACATTGAACTAATTAAGGCTAAATGACAAGAAAATATAGCCAAAAAAAGCGTAAATTAACAATATAATACCCTTTAAAAACTTATGCTTGCACAGCCTGTAACAGATGTTAATCTCTTTGACGGCTTAGGTACCATTTAATGGCTCATTTTTAACGCCAAAAAGTGACAGGCTATTGTTAATAGCTATTAATTGATACCGACCAAGATAAATATTCATTTATATCAGTTAATTACAACTACAAGAACAATATTATGAATTACTATTTTCGACATTACCGATTTGATAGCAAGGAACTCAACCTATATCAGGCTGACCAATTAGTGCCTATCAGAGCCAATGAAGCAAACTTACTCGCCTTATTATTAAGTGATCCCGGAACCATTTTTAGTAAAGAAACGATTCTCGATATTGTCTGGTCTGACAAAATAGTCTCGGAGCAGGCTGTTTTTCAAAATATTAGTAACTTACGTGGGATATTCGGTGAGAGCGCCATTAAAACCTTCTCCAGAAAGGGTTACCAATGGCAATTCGCATTGGAAGATGCGCCATTAACAGGATTATCTAAGCTAAAATCACCGCAAGATTTGCTAATTAAATCGACTCAAAAACCACCTATAAAGATCAGAAATATCGTCTTAGTTAGTCTGACGACAATCTTATTCCTGTTTATATTCCTCATCAATACACACAAAGAACCGAATTCACATAGCCCTGCACAACAAAAGCTTACCATCATGATCTTGCCTTTCTGCATGGAGGACAAGACTCAGGAATATCTGATAGCCTGCAGAAGAATCTCCAAAGCTGTCAAACAAAAGCTGGCAAGAAGTACAAGCCTTCGGCCAGTCTCATCAGCATCGACGGTGTCCTTCATGGACTTTACCAATACGCCCAATGATTATTTTAAAAGTCTGACTATGAGTAGTCATGGGGATCTTGTTCTAGCAGGCAAGGTACGGATGCATAAAGGTATTTATATGCTGAGATACGCATTGAAGGGGGAGAGAAACGCATGGCATGGAGAATTTCAATCTCATCATATAGGGGAACTTGCCACACAAGTGACCTCCCACATAGAGAAAGTTGCCACCACGCCGCTATTAATGACACGCCAAAATAGTGAGTATCAGGAAAGCGCTCAGCTACAGGTATTACACCATAAATATCCAAATGACCTAATCATCTTCGAGCGCTTGATTACCAGGTTATTCAACAATGGGGACTTGGATAAGGCCGTGTTACTCGCTGATGAATTGAAAGCATCGGCATTAGCCGATAACAATTTACTCTATCATGCTAAAGCAGATCTCTTACTTGGAAATATATTGATTGAACAAGGATTAACAAGTAATGGCGAGGCACATTTACAGACGGCTCTTAGATTTTTTCAACAACAAGAAGACTATCGTTCCCAAAGCGATACTTTTAAGGCGCTTGCATTAGCAGAGCGTAACAGGCTCGATTATCTGGGTATAAAAAGCAAGTTACAACAAGCTGCCAGTCTGGCACGCCTGGCAAATGATCCATTACGAGAAATAGCCGCCATGAGTTACTTGTTTATCTTCGCGCATAAATTAGATCAAAATGAAGATAAAGCCGAGTTCCTGAATCAGGCGGAATTATTACTGGACCAATATCGCTTGCCTGCGGAGCATTATGCTGAAATTTACCTACACAGAGCAATGATTTCAGATTCCCCCCTGGATATTGAACAGTATACACGCAGGATATTGGCATTATTTACTTCAGAAAGAGAAGATTGGGTCATCACATCCGCACAGATGATCTTAACCGACCTACTGATTAAGCAGAGTCGATGGCAAGAGGCTCATGCACTTTTCTCGACTCAAGCATCGCTGCAGGTGAATGAAAATTATCTGGTTGCAACAATTTACTATGTGCAGCAAGACTTTGAGAAAGCCGCCTCTTATGGAATGAAGTCTTTCAAAAACGCTAATTTGAATGGCGATAAGGGAGCAGCACTCGATGCAGCTTTATTATTATTCCAGATAAACAAAGCATTAGAAAAACCGGACGAACAGATAAGGTTCAAACACTTTATCAATAAAGACTCGACTCTATGGTGGACGCAACACAACTTAGACAAGTTAGCACTCGCAGGCTTATCTAATAAACACAAAGCGGCTGGTGATTAGTCCTGCTAACCTGCCAGTTGCTGGATTCAAGTAATAAGTTCATTCAGGCGATATCTCTCACCTGAATGCAGGATAAAAGATGACATGCTTAGCCAGATACGGCTTCGAAGGAAAACCAGTTAAGTTTCCACTGTTCGGCAATCGATTGAATTCTGATCACATGCTTACCTGAAGGTAAATACACTTTATTCTCGGTTACTGTAAGCCATTTATTCAAGCCACCGGTTTCCGGCACTCTATATGCTATCGTGGCTTTGTCATTAAGAAGCAATTCGAAACCATTACTGCTTTGTGAACTTGCGACTCGATACTTCATCTGATAAAAACCGTCAGAGGCAATATTTACAGTGTACTCAGCCCAATCCCCTTTCCTTATTGCTCCCCAACCGGTTAAAATTAAACCACCTCCTAGGTCTTGAGTATCATTAACCAGCATACCTGACATATTGTTGTAATCTTCTGCTTGGATAGTGCCTGGGATCTGATTCACAGTATCAGGAGTGGTAACTGGCTCACTATATTCGCTAAACCTATCTGGATTGACGGCTGAAACGACATAACTGTGTTTCCTTCTAACTGGCTTTTGAAGACTAAATGCCGGTTCACTGATATTGGAGGCGATTTTTCTATATTGCCCGCCGAAGGCCTGAGTCTGATATACGTTATAACCTGTGGTTTCAGCTTCTAAGTTTGGCTCCCAAGATAAATGAATCTTGCTATCTCCAGTATGGCTGACAAGCTTAAGGCCCCTTGGTTTAGCGGGGTAAGGCAAGACATCCTGTCGATGAAAATGCTCAGTTTTCTGCGCCTTGGCCAATCCCGATTCAAACAGCCCTCTCGATAACGCTAGCTTATCTTCATCGCGATGACTCCTATCCCGTGCCAGTCGAAATCCTTCTAGGACACCAGTAAAAGTCGATGGTACTACCGATCTCTGGCTCGCAGAGAACTCATGCCAATGCCAAGAACCACCACGTAACACACGCCGAGTACAGTCTCCGGTTAACCAAGCAGAGCCGTCATTAGGCGCATCTTGATAGCTCACGTTGTCACAATCTTGTACATACTCCTGGACATTACCGATGAGATCATAAATCCCAAATTCATTTGGCTTATACATCCCGACAATGCTGGAATAACCAGAATTATCATCACACGGTGTGATCCCGATAGAGCCTATATAGCTAGCACCAAAATCTTGTTGCGCCCTTTGCTCAGCAGTTTGGTCGGTTATATTGGCATACTCACAAATGCGCGGATCGTCTATAGTATCGCTAAAATAATATCGGGTTTTTCGACCCGATTTGGCGGCGTATTCCCATTCAGCTTCAGTGGGCAGACGATAACTCTTGCCCGTTGCTTGTGAGAGCCATTTTGCATAAGCCGTGGCCGCTTCAGCGTTGATACAGACTACGGGCTGATATTCACTTTGAGTGAGTGCATTGTTATTCCAGGAGCCACGGCTCTTGTCACCAATCCACTTATCTGTGACTTGGTGATAGCATTCTTGGGGGGCTAAATAGCCAGTGGCCTCGATGAAGTGACGAAACTCCTTAACCGTAACTTCATATTTAGCGAGATCAAAAGTCCCGATAGTGACTTGATGAATAGGTAGCTCATTATCCCAACCTTTATCACTACCCATTAGAAATTTACCTCCGAGTATAGTCACCATTGGCGGTTCAATTAACTTATCATCGGCGTAAACATTGCTATTCAGGCAAGCTAACACGAGTATCAGAGAAACTGGATAGTCTCTTGTTATAATCATAATCAATCCCTAAAACGAGTCGTACATGAGTGATGAAAACTATGTATTGTTAACTGTAAGGATTTAAGCAAAAGGGATAAGAAAGAGTCTTATATTTTTCTATAAATTCGGGTTATAGAAAATTTATAGAAAATATCTGCAAGATACTTCGTCTGAATCTAACGAAGTGATAACTATGCTGAACTTAACAGACTTAAGCCATGAGCCATGAGCCATGAGCCATTCAAAGGTTAAGCCTCTGCACACTTCACTCACCACTCACGAAAACAACAAAGGCCGTTATCTTTCGATAACGGCCTTTTTGACTCTTAGGTGTAGTTTTTGCCCATATGCTTACTCATATTAATCATCAGTTATGATCGAGTTTCCATGATTCGTTTATTTCAATAAAGGGTGGCTTAGGCGCTTGATATCTATTTTGGGGAAGTCACGTTGGGTAAAGACTATTTTCCTCTCATTGGGGATATAAGTCATAGAGGCTAGTCTACTAATGGTTCCCATAGGAAGTTGTACCAGAGGTGTAATGATTTCAGTTGCATAATCAAAAAAGTGTATCTGATGAGAATTTTCAAAGTCATGAATAAAATAAATACCATGCTCTGTCACTTCCCACTTGTAACTTACTCTAAATAAATGCCTATTTAAGACTTGATGAGGGCTTACGCTGGTATTGTTAGGGTCGAACACCCATAACCCCTGGTTCCGCCCAGGTGAAAACCATATATTTCCATTCAAATCTTGTTCTGCATAAGTCACTTTCCGATCAAGTAACTTATAAGGTAAATCGCCATTTATTGGGAATGCATATAAAGAAAACACATTATCGGATTTTGCCGCAGCTATAATCCCACTGTCATCTGCTAGCCAAGATGGACGAAAATGTTGTTTAAATTCACTGCTCACTTGTCTTACTGTTTGAGTGTTAACATTTAACACATACAAGGAATTGATTTTACTCTTCGTTTTAGGTCCTAAGAACGCAATATATTTACCATCATGTGACCAGCTGGGAAAAGTGAGATGACTCGACAAACTCGTCAGTCTTGTGCGTTCTGTCCCATCAAGATTCGACATCCATATCTCATAAGAGCCTGATTCATTTGAAATAAAAGCTAATTTATTGATAGCTGGGGAATAATGAGGACTATGATACGAATATTCAGATTGAATTAAGGGAAAAGGAGATGTTGCTAGACTTCCTCCAAGGGATAAAGATGACAGAGATAGTAATTCTTTCCAGTTGTGAAATATAACATCTTGGCTATTGGGAATAAAACGAGGGTAACTAAAACCAGGAATGTTTAGTTTAGTTGTTTCTTTATCTTTCAATGAAAAAATATAACCATCTCGGTTACCTGAAACATTAGCACTGAATATGATTCGGTCGCCATCTGGATGCCATGCTAGACCTTTAATATCACCTTCACTGTTAGTTAGCTGCTCTAGCTCCCCCTTGGAAATATCAAATAGGAATAGATCCTCACTAAACCCTTCATCTAAAGTTCGAGAGATGACAAGATGTTTGCCGTCAGGAGAAAACTCAACATCAACTTCTTCATAAAGGCAGTCGTCTTGGCACTTATACAAGATGTGTGTTTTTTCGTTTCCATTTAAATCAAGTAACTTCACGCTTGTTTGTCTAGCATTATCGCTACCAACATAGGCCAAGGTCTTTGAATCTGGAGAAATAGCTAATGAAAAATCGACTTCGCCTGTACATTGGCCAATAACTTTAGGTTCTAAGGTTATAATATTGAGCTGTACGATTTCACATTGATCATAAATCCAATGCTTACGTTGATAATAGATATCTTCACTATTGGAATGCCAAACAACGCGCCCCTCGTAAAACTCACTAAAGGTAAGCTGCCTCGGTGATGTGTCGAGATCTGACATACTTTTTATATAGAGATTTGGACGCTGGCCTATCCTACGCCATGAATACACCAGATATTGATTATCGGGGGAGATAGAGGGATAAACCTCCCGACCAGGATCAGAGATAATACTGGTTATTTCGGTCCTTGAACCTTGATGTTCTTCATTGGAAAAAAATACTCCCAGGCTCACCAAGATTGAGAATAGCAAAAATACACAGGCTAGACGAAGATAGCGCTTATTTGGTGAAACTGTATTGGCATTTACGCTGAGCGCAGCGACTTCCTTATCTAAAAACTCAGGTTTTAGCAGTAACCTGTAGCCTTTTTTTCGTACCGTTTCAATACAAGAGATATTCAATCTCTTTAACTCATTTCTTAAGTTCCAAACTGCATTATTTAACGATTTTTCGCCGACATAAAAATTACTATCCCAAATTGCGTCTATCAATTCAGTACGATCGACAACACGTGGATATTGATGTGCAAGGTATGTAAGTACATCTATGTACTTAGGTTGCAGGACTTTGATTTCACCGTTTGAGAATTCCAATGAATATTCTCTCGGTTTGATCATGCATTGTTCAAGCTTGAAAGGCGTATCAATATTCATACTTCGAAAAAACTCACGCTAAATAGTTATTTTACAAGAATATTTATGCAATCCACTATAACTTATGAGGTTAATAAAAACATATATATTTAACAAGCTGTTAAATACATATGTCCCCTGCCAACTTTCCCACATAACAAGATCAAGCGTAAGTACCTGATTTAAAAGTAATAGACATTAAAGAGATGTAGAAAAGATGTAGAAGAGAGCCTAGACAACTTGGAGTTTGTAAACGAAATGTGAATACTGAATGCGAGACTTAATCGATGCAAAAACGATTAACAATTAAACAGTTAAGTCTCAAAATAAATCACACTAATAATTACAACAAAAAATGTCTATCGCTCCATTTATAGCGATAGAGGGGAGCCAAATTATGTCTAAAAAATCTTTTTCTTTCGTGGCTAAACTTTCTTTGATTTCGACTGCGTTACTGTCAGTAATAAATGGTGCAAATGCGGCGGAGGCAACGCAAGTAGCAGAAATTGAACGCATTCAAATTACCGGTTCAAGTATTAAGCGTACAGATATGGAAGGCGCTCTGCCTGTGACTACATTTTCGGAAGAGGATATTGCCAAAACAGGCGTCACCAGTGTTCCCGAGTTGATGCAGCAAATACCCGCAATGCAAGGCTTTACCGTAGGAGCTCAATCCGTTGGTGCAGGAAATGGCTCGCAAACCGCTTCTCTTCGCGATTTAGGTTCAGATTATACATTAGTCTTGTTAAATGGCCGCCGTATGGCATCGCGTAATAGTGGTGGTAGTGTCGATATTAGCTCCATTCCCCTCGCAGCAATTAAAAGAGTAGAAGTACTCATGGATGGTGCGTCTGCCCTTTATGGCTCGGACGCTATCGCTGGAGTGATTAACTTTATCACCAAAAGTGATTTTACAGGATTAAAGCTAACTGGCCGACTTGATAGGCCAGAGGCAAAAGGTGGAGAGAGTGCCAATTTCGATATTGCCGCAGGCATAGGCGATCTTAGCAACGATGGCTGGAATGTGATGATGACTTACAGCCACGCTCAACAAGAACTTCTCAAATCATCAGATAGAGAGTTTTCCAACACAGGAATTGTGCCATTCACATACGATGGCACAGATTTATATGTACAACGGGCATCATCTAATGCAATTCCTGCCAACCTATATCTGAAATTCAATGAAGAAGTGAATGGCAGTACCTCTAAGTCATACAATCCCTACCGAGAAGCTAATGGTGATCTATGTGCACCTAATAATGCACCTACGGGCTCGACCTGCTTATATGACTTTACAGAGATGGTGGAAATCTTTCCAGAGAGTGCCAGCGATAATTTTTTCGTCAGTGGTGTACTTGATATTAATGAAAATATTCAAGCTTATACTGACATTATGTATTCTGAAGTTGAGATGACAACCCGTATTGCCGCTAAAACGGTCAGTAACTACTCTTTCGATCTCGATTCTGGTTTTGTAACAGAATTGCTTCAGCCTATGCTATCTCAAGAGGAATATAATGCGCTGAGTTCAGTTAAAGTTAAATGGCGAGCGCGCCCCGCTGGCAGTCGTACATCAAAATATGAAACAGCAACAACAAACATGACTGCAGGTATACGGGGTGATATTGGCGATTTGGCATATAACTTAGCGGTAACCAATGCAAAAAGTACACGTGAGCATAGTCGAATTGCCGGTTATGTACTTGCCGAGGAGTTCGGTAACCTAATAGAGAGTGGTGCTATTGATGTGTTTACCACCCCAGATAAGCTAAGCCCTGAAGTCAATAAAGCCGTTGCTGCCACGAATTACAATGGCTTATGGCAAACCACTGAAACGTCATCAAATTCATTAGAGGGAACCCTTTCTGCGCCAGTATATGAACTGCCAGCCGGTGAGCTATACCTAGGGACAGGTTTTGATTATCGTCAAGTGTCCTACAGTAACGCCATCAGTGAAGCCAATAAGCAAGAGCTCCTCTACAGTTATTCAGCGACAGAAGAGTTTGATTTATCCCGTGACACCTATGGCTTATTTATAGAAGCAATCGCCCCCATCACAGATACGTTAGAGCTCACAGCTGCCATTCGTTACGATAATATCGGTGGTATCACAGATGGCAAGCGTGCTGCAGAAGAGCAAGGTGTCACCGGTGATATGAGTGATGTTACCTATAAGGTGAATATGTCTTGGCGTCCAACTGATGACTGGGTGGTTCGAGCATCTCATGGTACAGGATTTAAAGCCCCTTCGATGAAAGAGCTTGCCAGTCCAAAAGTTGAATCAGGCTGGACCTCTGGAAGCTATGAGTGCCCTATTACCTCTGCGAGTCACGACTTATACAGCCTCTGTTCAATAGAACCGACCCAATACCGTGAAGCGGTGCAGGGTTACTCAGAGTTAAAGCCAGAAACATCAGAACAAACCTCGGTGGGTTTTGTTTATTCTCCAAGCAGTGATTTTAGCGTCAGTATAGACTGGTGGCAGATCAATATTGAAAATCAAGTGCGTGAACTGCAAGAAACACAAGTCATGGCAAACCCGCAGGCCTATGACCACATGTTTAGCTCACGTACAAATACCCAAAGTGGTGAAGGAGAAATTGAAATTACCTACACACCCGTCAACATAGGTGAATCACGTAACCAAGGTATCGACTGGCTAGTATCTGCGGGACACGATTTGGGTTTTGGTATGCTTAAATCAACACTTCGCGGCGCATATATCCTGGAAAGTGAATATTTACGGGTCGGAAGTGAAGGCATTTGGGACACCAGTTTAGGTAAATTTGGTTTGAACAATGCGGTAACCTTTCCCCATATCATCAAGTTTACCAACTCATTTACCCATGGTGACTTCGTCCATAACTTAAACATGAATTACAAGAGTGGTTACCAAGATCAAAGTTATTCGGCCAATAATACTAAAATACGTTTACAAGAAGATCTCAACGTTAGATACGACCAAGAAGTTGAGCGAAACGTATCGAGTTATACCACTTTTGATTGGTTATCTCAGTGGAATGCCATGGAGAGTTTGCAAGTAAGCTTTGGTATCAAAAACATGTTTGACCGAGCACCACCTTTCTCATTACGTACTTCTGGTGGCGGTCATCAAGTGGGTTATGACCCTAGATATGTCGATCAGTTAGGCAGAACTTACTATTTAAAAGCCAGTTATTCCTTATAAGGTCTAGCCTTAACTATACTAAATAATATCAGGCGCCTACGGGCGCCTTTTTATTTGGCTAGCTATCCATGGCGGGTAAAAAAATACTTGCCTGCACACCAATGCCATTAGCATTATTACGAATGTCTAAATCACCGCCATTGTTCATAATCAGCTGCCGGCTCAGCACTAAACCTATGCCAGTCCCCTTTTCTTTAGTGGTGTAAAAAGGAACAAAAACATTGTCCATATTGCTAATACCACTGCCCTCATCGATAACTTGAATTTCAACCAAGTTATCTTGCTGCTGACAGCAGATAATGATGCTTCCCTGTGGATTATCCTTCATGGACTCGTGAGCATTTTTTATTAAATTAACCAACACCTGTTTGAGTTGGATTTCATCGGTATATACCTCTAGGGCCTGTGCCTTCACCCGGATATCTACGCCTTCAAACAAGGACGTGATCGAAGCGATTAATGGGACTAAATCAAAAAGCGTTTTGTCCGGAGGCGGCAGTTTAGTTAATTGCTGGTAGCTTTGAATGAAGTTGTTTAGTGAATCGGCCCGATCCTTAATCACGGCCAAACCCTCTTTAAAATCGCTTTCGAGTTCAGGCCATTGAGCGTGATGCTTATTGACCATTATTCTTGATAAGGTGTCACTGATAGAGGCGATAGGCGCCAGTGAGTTATTAATTTCATGGCTTAATACTCTTAATAGTTTTTGCCAGGCCTGCCTTTCCTCTTCCCGTAATAAGTTTTGTATATCGGTAATAAAAAGCAGTTGCTGTTTGACCCCATTTTCAAAATACTCATCACAGTGTAAATACACCTTCTTTTTGTGTTCTCTTAAATCAAACTCCACAACTTGCCGGTACTGACCCGGTGGAGGTAAAGGTAATCCCAGTGCTTTAAGAGGCCAGCCTTGCATTTTATTGAAATGACAACTAAATAGCTTTTCGGCCGCAGGATTCATCAAGGTGATATTATTGCGGTTATCTGTCGCTATGATGGCGACATCAATTTGGGTAATGACCTTGTGCAGCAAGATATGCTTCTCTTTTGTGATCAGACTTTGCTGAGCTAAGGTTTCCGCCAAGTTATTGAGTAAATGACTAAACTCACTTAGCACCCCGTTGCAAGCAGGTACCCGGGCACGCATAGAGTAATCTTCACAGGTCAGGGCTTCTAAAACATTGGTTAAGGTGCCTAATTGATAAACCACTATTTTTCGAACTAAGAAGGCAAGGTAAACCAGCACCAGACTAAATGAAACTAAGGATATCTTGGCATATATTGCTAAATCAGAGGAGTAGAGGATGCCGAACAAAATGCTACAGGGTAATAACCCGGTTAGCAGCGTCAAGATAAACAGCTTATTTTCAAATGAGATACGCTTAGTGATAAGTTTCATATAGGCTAAAACTTATACTTTTCAAGGCGTCGATAATACGAGCTACGGCTTAAGCCTAAAGATGCTGATGTCTCTATTGCCTTATTATCATAGCGATTTAACCTCTGACTTATGATGTATTTTTCAATATCTTCCAAGCTAGCGTTGTCAAAGTCATAGCCAGACTCCCCACACGGTTTAGCATCACTCAAGCCAAGATCTTTGACGCCAATATGATCATCTTGGCATAGGAAAATTGCCCGTTCAATTATATGGCTCAATTCCCGGATATTCCCGGGCCAATCATAGGCCTTCAATGCTCCACAGGCATCTTCAGCAAAACCTTGGGAAGGTAAGCGATACTTACTCGCAAATGTAAGCAAAAAATGCTGCGCCAGCGGCATGATATCGGCCACTCTGTCTCTTAATGGCGGTATTTTAATTTCGACGGTATTGAGACGATAAAGTAAGTCTTGTCGAAAACGGCCATCCCTTATCAACTCGGTTAATGAAGCATTGGTCGCCGATACCAGACGCACATTCACTTGTATGGTCTTTGAACTACCCACTTTTTCAAACTGATGATCTTCTAATACCCTCAATAATTTCCCTTGTTGAGACAGGGGAATATTACCAATCTCATCTAAAAACAGCGTACCTGATTGCGCTAGCTCAAACCTGCCGATACGAGTGTACTTAGCATCTGTGAATGCCCCCTTTACATGGCCAAACATCTCACTTTCAAACAGGTTTTCATTGATCGCCCCCATATTCACCGAGATAAAAGCATGTGATTTTCTGGTTGAACATGAGTGTAAATAATCAGCGAACATACTTTTCCCGGTGCCATTCTCACCGGTGAATAGAATATTCATATCACTGAGGGCAAGTTTTTCGATCTGGGCCAGCACTCGTTGCATAGTCACAGACTCAGCAATGATCCCGGTATCAGCTGAGGATAATTCATTCCTTAGTAGGGTATTTTGTTCGACTAACCTGCCCCCTTGCTTTTCACTTGCTCCCAGTCGTATCTGGGTCTGCAAAATACTGAGCAAACGGTCATTGTCCCAAGGTTTTTGAATAAAGTCGCTTGCCCCTGACTTCATCGCAGCCACGGCGATATCCACGCTACTGAACCCCGTCATCACCACTATGGGTAAAAACTCGTCCAAGGTCTTTATGGCCCTGATCAGGTCTAAACCTTCATTACCTGAGGTGGTGTCTTTTTGGTAGTTTAAATCTATCAATGCCAGAGAATAGTCCCTTTGCTTCAAAGATTGCAGCAGTGCTTCTGGCGAAGTAACTGCAGAAACATCATAGGATTCTGACTTTAATAGTAATTTTAATGCGGTAATGATATGAGGATCATCATCGGCAATAATGATTGAATGCTTCATTGTGTTCCAAACAGCTCCATTGCATAGAAAACATATCGCGCTAACAAAATCCGCCAGCATTACATTGAATATTTTATACTGAATGACAAAATAGCGGATTTAACAGCTTAAAGATAATCATATCCTTAAGCTGTTTCCATTAATCCTGACGCAAAGCCACACAGGGCTCAAGCAAGACTGCTTTTCTGGTGGGGATAAAAGTTGCCAATAACACAATGGCAGCGATCAACAAGGGCATACCTATTAAGCCAGTGAAATAACTCACATTATCTAAGTTCATCGCCTCTGTCATCAAATTAACGACCCAGAGTGATAAGGCTATGCCTATGGCCAGACCGATCATAACTTGTATAACGGCTTTACCCATAAATAATTTCATGACATCTGAATCAGTAGCTCCTAGCGCTTTACGAACGCCTATCTCCTGAGTTTTCTGGGTGATGCTGTTAGAAGCGACGGCATAAATACCACTGCCGGCTAAAAACATCGCCACGACACCACAGAACAAAAATATCTTACTCACGGAAGATACCAACAACATAGGCTGCTGGATCAAGTTTTCATAACTTTGTATATGATAAGCACTGACATTAATGTCCACCCGATTTATGGTCTCTAGCAGGGATTTTCTCGCTTGGCCTTCACTGCCAATGTAATGCAAAGCCAGATTAATCTGAGTGCGGCCATCTCTGTCTATCGGACGATACATGGTATAGCGCGCGCTTGAGGTTTTCATGGTAGAACCATGGAAGGTATCAGATACCACCCCAACTATGGTTTGCCAATTACGCTGCCCCCTTGACCAAACTCTTCTGATTTTACTGCCGATGGCATTACCTTCGGGAAAGTAATCCTTGGCAATAGACTCGTTAATGATCACATTCCCCATATCAGTTTCGATATCCCTGTGGTCGAAATCCCTACCAGCAATCAGTTTCATACCCACGGCGCGCCATGCATCTCGACTGACACTCTCATTATTGGCCTTGGGATTTTCGTTATAAATGGCTGCCGCCCTTCCCTCTATTTCGAAATAACTGCTGCCTTCACCGGTACCGGGGAAACTGCTCATGAAAGAGACGGCTTGGATATTGGGTAATTGTTCCAGCTGGTCTTTTAATTGATAATAAAAGTTCGTACGTTTTTGCCTATCTTCAAATTCATGCTCACTTCGCACTGGGTAGCTTTCTAGTGGCAACTCCAAATGCGCCGTTAACCTGTTCTGAGTCTCGACACCATAATCCGCCTGTCCGGCAGAATAGCTGCTGAGTAGCAAGATAGTGGCGATTACGAGTACCACACAAGAAAGTAAAATTTCCGAAATCACCAATATATTACTGGCCCGTGCTGCATTTTTCCCCAAGGCGCCGCGAGTACCGTCTCGAAGCACCGCATTAAAGTCACCTGATAAGGCGCGCCAAGCAGGAATCAAACCGGTCACTAAGATCATCATTACAAGGGTTAGGCACAGCACTGCAATACCGTCACTTCCCAGAGACACTTGCCACCAGAAGGGTTTCTCATTGTTAACTGCAAACATGGTTTCCAAGAAGTCGTTACTGATAGATAAGCCCCAGCTCGCCAAAATGACGGCTATCAAAGCCCCTATAGTGCAAATGAAGACACTCTCCCACAACATCTGTAGTACCAAACGTTTTCTCGGCACTCCTAATGCCACACGTATGGCAATCTCTTTATAGCGTTCATTGACCCTGCCTAATAACAGGTTACCGATATTGATGCAGGCCAATAATAAGATCAGCAGCACAACCACCAGCATGGAAATAAAGACATTATAATATTGAGTTACATCGGCATTGGCTTGCTTAAAAGGTAATGCCCGTATATAGCGGCCGTCACTGGTTGCCCGCCACGACATATCTTCGGGTAATGTCTCTATGATACCTTGGTTAAAAGAGGCAAGTTCATGATTAACCTGGGCCAAACTTACACCGTCTTTAAGACGGGCATAGGCAAAAAGCCAATTACGGGATCTTTGCGTCGGCTTGATTTTGTCCTGAGTCAGAGGCAACCAAGCTTGTGCGCTGCTTGGGAAGGCAAAGCCTACAGGCATCACGCCGATCACCCGAGTCGGCACAGCGTTAACTCTAATCATGCTGTCGATAACCGCATCGTCGGCTAAAAAATACCCACTCCATACCTGATGGCTTAACACCACAACCGGCTCAGCGCCGCCAAGGTTATCTTCCGGGCTAAAGCCCCTACCTAAAATGGGTTGCACCCCGGTAAATTCAAAAATGTTCCACTCGGTAAATGTGGCATTAAACTTTTTTGTACTTGTGCTCTGGTCAATATTACCAATTAATGCGGTTCCACCTTGGTAGACACCAAAATCTTGTATCGATTCAGATTCATTTCTTAACTGGAAAAGATCTAATGGATCCACTCCGGTGCGATATGAATGGGATTCATTAAACGCAGCCTCTATGGAGAGGATTGGTTTGTCGCCATTGAGTACTAATGGATTAAACACAAGATTGGTAAGCAATGAATAGCAGTATAAGGTTAGTGCCAAGCCAATAGTCACTATCAGAACTGAAGTCATTGTGAAAATCGGTTTTTTAATCAGTAACCTAGCCGCATATTTTATATCAATGAAAAAAAACATAAACTTCCTTATTCATTTGTTTTTTATGTATTAAACAGCGATAGCTGATACTTGGTTTGGTGTGTGAATCGACGATTTCTTACTCATTTGATCTGAAACAATTTTGCCATCGTAAATTTCTATCACTCTTTCGGCGCGATCTGCCGAGCGAGGATCATGTGTCACCATACAAATGGTCGCACCTTCTTCATGCAATTGATCCAGCATGGTCATCACCGCCTTGGCGTTTTTCGAATCTAGGTTACCCGTAGGTTCATCGGCTAATATAAGAGACGGACTGCCCGCAATAGCCCGGGCAACCGCTACCCTTTGTTGTTGTCCACCTGAAAGCTGAGAGGGAAAGTGATTAGATCTATGAGCCATATCTACTTTAAGCAGGGATTGACGTACCAAAGACTCAATTTGATTTTTGCTGAGGTCTTGACGATAACTCAGGGGTAATTCGACATTTTCAGCCACGGTTAAGTCGCTGATCAAATTGAAAGACTGGAAGATGAAGCCAATTTCTTTATTACGTATATGTGCTCGTTCATCGCGGGTTAAATCTGAAGCATCATGACCGGCCAAATGATAAGTTCCACCTGAAGAGGTATCCAACAAACCTAATAGTGACAATAGGGTGGATTTTCCACAACCTGATGGTCCAGTGATAGAAAGGTACTCGCCTTTGTTGATCTTAAGGTTAATCTTGCTTAGCGCGAGAGTTTCAACTTCATCCGTTAAAAACACCTTATTAATATTTGAAAGTTCCACCAATACTTGCTTATTCATTCTCGTCTCCTAATTTATTTTAATTTGACTGTGTTTTTCCCAAGAAGATGCATCTGAAACAATAATGCTTTCACCCATTGCAAGTCCCTCTTGAATTTGAATATAACGCGTAGACATCTGACCAAACTTGATACTTTTTTTATTAGCATATTCGCCATTTTCATCGATAACGTACACATCAGCCTCACTATAGCTTTTGATGAATATGGGCCGTTTTACATATAAGGTATCGGCGATACGGTCTATTTCTATGACTCCATCAATGGTTAAATCTGGACGCACTTCTGTCGGTAAATCACCAATTAATGCCACATCGACTTGAACTGAACTGTTGATGACCGCGGGATCTATTCTTTGTACAGTGCCGGCTATCTTATTGTTGCAGGTATCTATGGTGACCTTTTGGCCTAGGCGAACATCCTTGATCTGATTCTCCGGAATTCTAATCTCGGCAATATACTGATCCCTGCGGGCTAATTTAGCTAAGTTGGTACCTGAGCTCACTTGCTGCCCCAATTCCATCGGCATTTCCTGTACTAGGCTATCCATAGTGGCCTTAACCTTAAGGTTATCCACTTGATCTTGAACCCTTTGTAATATCCGCCTCATTCTGTTGAGCCTAGCCTCATAAGCTAGGCGCTGAGCAGCCAGATTCACCTCCCTTTTGTGTAAACGTTTGGTCTCAAGTTTCCAGCGCTGTTCATATTGATTCACATCGATTTTTATCTCAGCATGGGCTATTTTAGATACAGCAACAACCCCTTGAGCGAACAGTTGATCATGGGCTTTTAGAGTCAGCATTGCGCGCTCATGGTTTAGTTTTTCGATGACTACAGCTGCTTGCCTATCCAACAATTCTGACTCCATTTCCACGTCCTGCGCCTTAGTCTCGGCCTCTAGGGCTTCAAGCTCCCACTTGGTTTCTTCAAGTCGTTGCACTAATTGCGGGTTGCTCAATTCAAGTAACAGATCACCCATTTTCACCTGAGCGCCAGCTTTAATAAGAATACGTTCCACTCGACCTTCAACATCAGTGGCAATCCAACGAATATCCTCAGGCACTAAGACTCCAGTGCCACGCACAGTCACCATCATCTCACCGCGCTGTACCTGAGCGGTGAGCAAGGAATTCTGGTTAACCCGATAGGACAGATCACTGCGACTAAATCCCAACGCAGAGATTAAAGAGACAGCAATGACCCCACCAATAACCCATCGCAGCTTACTCCCTATAATCTTCTTCTCTCTAGCGCGAACAATATCCATAATTAACTCTAACGACATGAAAGTTACATATTTGTTAGCAGCTATTATGCCAACATATTTACTTGATGAGAATCAACATGTTAATCAGTTATAGTTTTGATGTTATTTTACTTGTTTCGATACTGGGACGGATTCGGTTAACCTGAGTCTCGATTTTGAAACACCTTAACCAAGTCGAACTCAGCTCATACTGCAATGGGCATAGACCCAGATACGATTTATGAACCAGTTTGATTGTGCAAACGAAAAAGCCCCAGCATTTCTGCTAGGGCTTCATCTGACTCTTTGTTTGAACGATGCACAGAGATAGCGATCTTAAATTAGGAACCCTAGGGTTCACATTTAGATGTTTAAAAACAAGAACGAAAAAGCCCCAGCATTTCTGCTGGGGCTTAATCTGAATGTGGCGCTGAGATAGCTGGCTTAAATTAGGAACCCTGGGGTTCACAATACTATCAATTTCTAAAACGAAAAAAGGCTACTCTTTCGAGTAGCCTTTCGTCTTGAATGTGGCGGAGAGATAGGGATTTGAACCCTAGATGGGCTATAAACCCATGCCGGTTTTCAAGACCGGTGCATTCGACCACTCTGCCATCTCTCCGAACGCGGCGAATAATATAGTGACACCTGAGTCTTGTAAAGGCCTTAAATGCACATTTCCGACATAAAAGGCCTAAATATGATTGAACGGTCAATATTGACACTAATCGGCTATTTTTTACCTGTTTTTACCTATTTCGATCTGTTTTGATCTGTTTATCACTGTCTACAGCTGTACGGGTAAAGTTTGCTCTCACTTGTGTCCAAGAGCTCTGTTTACTCAGGGCATATCCAGCAAACACACCGAGTGCACAGATGAGTATTCCCCAGCCTATTGTGACTTCACCTTGGGCTGCCCAAATAGCAACTAAGCTTGAAGCCCCAAATGCGATGCTGATCTGTAAGAAGTTTTGCAGACCTGCCGCTTTCGCCGCATTATTAGTAAACTCTTGCAGCGCATTGTTGACGACTATCGGGTAGATAGCGCCGTTAGCGGCCGCTAAAACCGAGAAAGAGATTAATAGAGGTAGTAAGGTATCCACTGAAAATATCAGTGTGCTTGCCACTATGGCTAGTACACTCACAGCAAATGCCACCAGTAAGACTGACAGTGTTTTTTCTGTCCCTAGTTTTCTGATGAGTATTTTATTGGCATAACCACCGAAGATAAACATAATAGTCTGGGGAATAAAGCTCAGGCCAATTTCTTTGGCTGCGAAACCATGTTGTTCCATGACGATTGGCCATAGGGTCAAATAAGCAAAGAAAGCACCTGAACAAGCACCGAAAATAATCACGTTACCTAGGTACTTAGTATTATTTAACAGGCCCCAATTTGAAATCGCTCGTGTCTTACTTGCTTCATGCTTTTGCATAACTTCTTTGGGCACGAATATTAAGGTCATCAACATAAGGAAGACTGCCAGCCCGGTTAAAATCAAGAAAATACTCTGCCAGCCTGTGCTTTCTAGCACTAACGCGCCTAATAAGGGGGCTAAGGCTGGTGAAAGTGCCACTAGGGGCATGATGTTAGAGAACACCCTCTGCGCCTTGGCGGCATCGTACTTTTCTATGACGATAGCTTGCCAGATAACTCCAGCGCTACATGCTCCTATGGCTTGAAAGAAACGTGATACATTAAATGCGAAAACGGTTTCACTGGATGCAATAGAGAAACTAGCAGCAGCAAAGATGATTAAGCCTACGAGTAAGGAATTACGTTTACCGATACGTTGAACCAGTGGACCATACATAAGCTGGCCAATGGCCAGACCGGCAAGAAAGCTAGTAAGCGTACTGGCTACTTGTGCGGGTGATGATTGCATGGTGTCTTCAATCGCTTTAAACGCAGGAAGATACATGTCGGTGGCAATAAAGCCTAGCATGCTGAGCAAGGCTAAATAAGATAGAAAAAAGAAGTACTTGGTATTATTTACTGAATTCATAAAAGATTACTACTGCTAAAAGCTATGGTAATTACATTGGCTGCGCAGTCTAATCACTTGCAATATTGAAGTGAAACGTTTAATTTTGATGTCAGCCTTCAAAAAAACTCACAGCAAGGATGTGCGGGTATGCTTTCTGAACAATCACTGCAATTGATTGATATGGTCTCACGAGTAGGCAGTTTCACTGCCGCAGCAAATAAACTGCACAAGGTACCTTCTGCAGTCAGTTATGCTGTAAAACAGGTAGAAGATGAGTTAGGTGTCACTTTATTTGAACGCCATCACCGCAGTGTCAGCTTAACCTTAGCCGGTGAACATTTCGTTAAACAAACCCGTGTTTTATTAACCAATATGGCCGCCATGAAAGATGATACAAAACGTATCGCCAATGGCTGGCAACCCACATTATCCATAGCCTTCGATAATATTGTCCGAGCAGACAAGATTAGCGTACTCATCGCCGATTTTTATCGCAACTTCACCAATGTCGAACTCATCATTCGTATCGAGGTGTTCAATGGGGTCTGGGAGTCCATCGCTAACGGTCGCAGTGATATCGCCATTGGCGCGACCACAGCGATTCCTGTCGGCGGCGAGTATCACTTCAGGGACATGGGCGAAATAGAGTGGACTTTTGTCGTCAGTAAGCACCACCCACTTTCTAAGCTAGATAGACCATTAACCGATGACGAATTACGTCAATACCCTTCTATCTGTCTTGAAGATACATCCCGTGAGATCCCTAAACGCATGACCTGGCTGTTAGATAACCAGCGCCGTTTGGTGGTTCCCGATTGGATCCGGGCTATCAACTGTTTCCGTGAAGGCCTGGGAATTGGCTATATCCCCCTGCACTTTGCCGAGCCATTTATCAAAGCTGGCTCCTTAATACAGAAAGAGATAGAGAGACCTAAGGCCCCTAGCCCATGTTGTCTGGCTTGGAATGGTGCCAACGACTCCCCTGCAATGTCTTGGGTACTGGATTATTTAGGTGATAGTGAGAAACTACACAATGACTGGTTCATATAAATACAGTAAAGCCCGCTATTATTACCCCTAGAAGAGGTTAAATGCATTTTGTGACTTTAACCCCCTAACAAGCTAAGGTATGATTCAATAACGTGCAGAGATGTAAACGACTTAATCAGAGAATATGGAACTCTTTGACTTAATCAGCATCTAATTATAAGCATAAAGTAAAACAATCGTTTAAAAGGGTCACTGGAGAGATTTATGACGCAACAAACAATGTATTCAACAGCTACTTCTTCGCTAGAAATGAATAAGCTTCTAAAAAACACTTACATGCTACTTTCAATGACATTAGCTTTCTCTGCCGTGTGTGCAGGACTAGCCATGACATTGGCCATAAGCCCCATGATGTCCCTCGGCCTATCGATTGGTAGTTTAGTCTTGTTATTTGTGACCTTGAAAAAAGCCGACACAGGTGCTGGCCTTTTTTGGGTATTTGCCTTTACCGGTATGCAAGGTGCGTCTCTTGGCTACATCCTCAATCATTATGCAGGCATGGCCAACGGTCCTCAGTTAATTATGCAGGCCCTAGGGTTAACTTCGGTGGTTTTCGTCACTCTTTCTGGATACGCCATTACCACTAAGAAAGATTTCTCCTTTATGCGTGGTTTCTTGATTGCCGGCCTAGTGATCGCAATCGTTGCGGGCATAGCAAATATCTTCATCGGCAGCGGTGTGGTATTTATGGCGTTGAATGCTGGTATTGCCTTACTCATGACTGGCTTCATTCTTTATGATACAAGCCGTATCGTAAACGGCGGTGAAACCAACTACATACGCGCAACTGTTTCTTTATACCTAGATTTTATCAACCTGTTTATTGCCCTGCTTCACCTTATGGGTATTGGCGGTAATGACGATTAATGACAGCTGACAATGTGTTTATCTCTTAGGAAATAACACGTTTCAGTTTGCTTTAATGCGTTATAATGGCCCCTTAATGGGGCTATTTTTTTGCCCTTCTTAAAGTAATTACCTTAAGTCACAGCTATTTTTAAGTATAACCATGAGCAAATTTATCATTCAGGTCAATGGCGCAGCTTATCCAAGTTCCGCCAGTTATAACGCCTACCATTTTACAAAGTCCGCCCTTGAATCGGGTCATGAGGTTATTCGTGTCTTCTTCTATCAAGATGGAGTGTTCAATACCAATGGCCTCAATAGCCCAGCATCCGATGAGTTTGACCTAACACGAGCATGGGTTGCCTTATCAGAGAAATACCAAGTCGACTTGGTTAATTGTGTCTCTGCCGCATTAAGGCGAGGCATCATTTCTGAGACGGAAGCAAAAGAAAGTCACGTTTCCCATTGGAACATGCAAGCTCCCTTCACTATGGGTGGCTTAGGTGAACTGGTCACGGGTTTAGAAGTTGCTGACCGATTGGTGAGTTTTTAATGAAGAAGTTAACGATTATTTTTCGCCGTGCTCCCCATGGTACAGCCCATGGCAGAGAAGCGCTGGATCTGGCCTTACTCAGTGCCAGTTTCGAGCAAGAGGTCAGTTTGATTTTTGTCGATGAGGGCGTACTCCATCTCATCACTGAGCAGCAACCTGAGCTTGCCGGAGCAAAAGACTATATTGCCACCTTCGGTGCCTTGGATTTGTACGATATAGAAACTGTATTGGTTTGTCAGAGCTCGCTGGAGCGTTTCGGACTGGCCGATAGTGAGTTGACCTTCTCGGTTGATAGAGTCACAAGTGCAAGCATAACTGCCCAGTTACAGGCAGCAGACGAGGTTTTAGTTTTCTAATGATCTTACATCACATACAAACGTCACCAAATCAAGATAATGCATTAATCTGTGCCATCAATTATGCAGACCAAGCAGACAGTATTTTGCTCTCAGGCAATGGTGTTTATGCCCTCTTAGAAGAGAAGTGGCAAGTGGCATTGCAAACTAAACAGATTTTTCTGCTTGAAAGCGACGTACAGGCTCGTGGACTCATTAAGCAACTCGGCAACTATGCCTGTATCGACCATAGCCAATTTGTACAACAAGCGTTAATTCATAAGAAGGTGATCACCTGGTGAACCACATAGATTATCAAGATAGAAAGATAGAGACAGATCATCAAGGCTACCTTAAGCAGGTCAGTGATTGGAATGAAGAGATTGCTGAGATCATCGCTAAAGGTGAAGATATTGAGCTTAGCGCAGCGCACTGGGAAGTGATTCGCTTCGTGCGTGATTTCTACTTGGAATTTAAGACCAGCCCGGCGATTCGAGTTTTGGTCAAAGCCATCGGCCAGAAGTTAGGCGCAGATAAAGGCAACTCCAAATACCTGTATACACTATTTCCGGTTGGACCGGCGAAACAGGCGACTAAAATAGCCGGCCTACCTAAACCTGCTAAGTGTATTTAGTTTCAATCCCTTAAGACTATTCCTTTCTACTACCCCAGAAAATATAGCCAATAAAAAACCTCTAGGGAGCTTATAGAGCTCCATAGAGGTTTAATGATGGATGAGTTTAGATAATATTTTTTAAGATAATTATCGCCGCTTCCCCAAATGTAGCAAACATGATCACGCCAAACGCGCAGATGATCACCATATAGCTAAGCCATTGAAAGTAGCGCCTACCACTGTCCATTTGCTCTTCCTGTTTTGTCTTCTTGTTCTGATTATTAAAACAGTAGTGATTGACTCACTGTCACTCAGTCCAATAAGGACTCAGTGACATGAGTTAAATCATAGCTAATTCTAGCCGATTTTTTCGAGCCCATTCATATATGGACGCAAGACTTCCGGCACTGTGATACTGCCATCTTCATTCTGGTAGTTCTCAAGCACAGCCACGAGTGTACGACCTACCGCAAGACCCGATCCATTTAACGTGTGCAGCAATGCAGGTTTCTTGGCAGATTTTGCCTTATAACGAGCTTGCATACGACGTGCCTGGAAATCTTGCATGTTGCTACATGATGAGATCTCTCTAAAGGTATTTTGCGCCGGCAGCCAGACTTCGATATCGAAGGTCTTGCTCGCGCCGAAGCCCATATCACCGGTACAAAGAATGACGGTGCGGTATGGAAGATCCAGCTTTTGCAGCACTGTCTCGGCATGACCGGTTAACGCGTCCAATGCAGCCATTGAGTCTTCAGGCTTAACCATCTGAACCAATTCAACCTTATCAAATTGGTGCTGACGAATAAGACCACGTGTATCACGACCGTATGAACCCGCCTCACTTCTGAAGCAAGGCGTATGAGCCGTCAGCTTAACTGGCAGCTCATCTTCATCGATTATGGTATCGCGAGCTAAGTTTGTCAGCGGTACTTCGGCCGTCGGGATAAGACTCAGGCCCTGTCCTTCTTCAGTAGCAGGTTTAGTGTGGAACAGGTCCTCACCAAATTTAGGTAACTGGCCTGTGCCGAACAAACTGTCTTCGTTAACCAGAAGAGGTACATATGCCTCAGTGTAACCATGCTCATCGGTATGCAGATCTAACATGAACTGAGCCAGGGCTCGATGCATGCGGGCTATTTGACCTTTCATTATGATGAAACGAGAGCCAGTTAATTTAACGGCATTTTTAAAGTCTAAACCACCGAGAGCTTCACCAAGATCCACATGGTCTTTGACTTCAAAGTTAAATTCTCTAGGTGTTCCCCAACGACGCACTTCAACATTCTCGCTCTCATCGGCGCCCAGAGGTGCTGACTCGTCGGGTAAGTTAGGTACGCTCATCGCGATGGCATTGAGTTCAGCTAATAAGGCTGCCAGCTCAGATTTTTTTGCATCTAGCTCGGTACCGAGATCGCCCACTTTAGCCATGATAGGCGCAACATCTTCACCCTTAGCTTTCGCCTGACCGATGGACTTAGAAATTGCGTTGCGGGATGCTTGCAGCTCTTCGGTAGTCATCTGTAATGACTTACGCTTTTCCTCTAACTTACTGAGACGCTCAACATCCAGAATAAAACCTCGAGTGGCCAGACGCTCGGCTGTGACTTCTAATTCGTTACGCAACAATTTTGGATCTAACATGTTTGATATTCTTAATAGTTAAATGCGAGAAAAAACCAACTGCTGTCCTAAATAGACCATGAATATACACAGGCATAGGTTCAGAGCGATATTTAAAAATGCCTTTAACCAAGCACCACTCTGAATAAGTAACAGAGTTTCGTTGGAAAAAGTTGAAAATGTGGTGAGTGCGCCTAATAGCCCAACACCAACCAAAGCTTTAATTTCAGGACTGACTTCACTGACCTGACCTAAGGCATAAATAATGCCCATCATAAAAGAGCCTAGGATATTGACTAACAGTGTACCAAAAGGAAATGCAGAGCCAAATAGCTGAAGCATGAAAATTGAGATCAGATAGCGAAAAACTGCACCAATTGCTCCCCCTAAGGCAACAAATACAACATTATTCATACCGTTTAACCTCACTGTCCTTATCGAGCTGGGATAAATGCTCTAATTTAGCCTTGATCCGCTTCTCGAAACCATATTCAGTTGGATAATAAAATCGGCTCTGGGCTAATCTTTCTGGAAAATAGTTTTCGCCACTGGCATAGGCATTAGGTTCATCATGGGCATAACGATAACCTTCACCATAGCCTAGATCTTGCATCAACTGAGTGGGTGCGTTGCGTAGATGTTCTGGCACTGGGTCTTGACCCGTTTCTCGGGCCAGTTGACGGGCAGCTTTAAAGGCGGTGTAGACTGCATTACTCTTAGGCGCACTGGCGAGATACACCACGGCTTGTGCCAAGGCGCGCTCACCTTCAGATGGACCGACTCGATGAAAACATTCCCAAGCATTAAGTGCAACTGTCATGGCGACGGGATCGGCATTACCAATATCTTCAGAGGCGATAGCAAGTAACCTACGTGCAATATAGAGAGGGTCGCAGCCCCCTTCTAACATTCGACAGAACCAGTAAAGCGCAGCATCGGGGGCCGAGCCGCGAATAGACTTATGTACCGCAGAGATAAGATCGTAAAACTGATCGCCATTCTTATCGAAGCCTGCCAGTTGTTGACCGGCCACTTCAATGATCATCTGCTCGGTGAATGACTCACCATCGGCGATCATATCACTCATCAACTCGATAAGATTGAGGGCTTTTCGGGCATCACCATCACACACATTGGCCAATTTTTCAGCCACTTCATCTGGGATGGTTAGCTGCCTCTTACCTAGACCACGCTCATCATCAATTAATGCCTGTCTGACAATTTGAATGATCTCATCATTAGTCAGTCGCTTAATCAGATAGACTCGCGCCCGGGATAACAGAGCGTTGTTGATCTCGAATGAGGGATTTTCAGTGGTCGCGCCGATAAAAATGACCGTTCCATCTTCAATAAAGGGCAGGAAGGCATCTTGTTGACTCTTATTGAATCTGTGTACTTCATCGACGAAGAGTAAGGTTCGTTGGCCACGAGACTGAGCGACATTTTGAGCATGCTCGATGGCGGCTCGGATCTCCTTCACACCGGAAGTGACCGCTGAAATACGCTCAACATGAGCATTGGCATAATGAGCAACGAGTTCAGCCAGGGTGGTTTTACCCGTTCCCGGCGGTCCCCAAAACACCATCGAATGGGCGCGGCCCGCTTCCAGTGCTTTTCTAAGTGGCTTTCCCTCACCTAACAGATGAGATTGGCCTATGTATTGTTCCAGCACTTCGGGACGCATACGTGCGGCCAAAGGTCTGAAATCCGGGGCGAAATCGAAACTAAAACTAGACACTTATCTCTCTTAGCCTTAATGAATGGCATTTAAGCGTTGATCGTCGATATCAACATCTTCAGGCACAGTAAACTTAAATAATGACTTCTCTGCGTCTGTGATAGCCGTCTGCCCTGTCAGCTCAAATGAACTGACATTGCCCTGCTGATCTTCAAGTACCATCTGAGTCAAGGTCTTACCTTTGAAGCAGACTTTTACCGACTCTACACCAGCATCGACACTTTTAGGGTTAATATCGAAGCAGCCGTCTTTCGAGGTCACTGTATATTGTGCCCAGGTTTCCTTGTCTCTATGAACCAGCAAGGCTATAGGGGATGCGGTGATAGCTTGGTTAAGATCCATCACAGAAACCTGTTCGGCAAAAGGATTATAGATCCACACATCCGTGCCATCGGCGACTATGAGCGACTCATCAGGCTCTGTAAGATGCCAATAAAACTGATTTGGATAGGCTAAAGCGAATACTCCACTGCCTCTTTGGATCTCTTTATTATTGATGTCTGTCACTACCTGACTGAAGTTTGCCTTTAGTGTGGCCACTTCTTCTAACTTTGCCTTTAGTGCAGATGACTCATCGGCAATGGCAAGATTCGATGCCATAAAGGGCAGTGCCATTGCCAACAAGGTTAATGTTTTTCTCATGCTGTTTCCTTCCAACAAATTCTGTAATCACCTTAGGCCGACAGTTACATCCTGACAGGCCAAAGTATCGTTAATAGCTTTTAGGCGGAGGGGGTGCCAGCACCTCCCGATTACCGTTGCTTCCCTGAGAACTGACGACTCCCTGAGCCTCCATCTGCTCAATAATACGTGCGGCGCGGTTATAACCTATCTTAAATTTACGCTGTACGCTCGAGATAGAACCTCTTCGAGTTTCAGTTACAAAGGCGACCGCTTCGTCATAAAGCGCATCGGTATCATCTGACTCACTGGCCTCACCAGGCAAGAGAATCTGCTCGCCTTCAGAAGAACCATTTAGAATTTCTTGGATATATTGAGGCTTGCCTCGGTTACGCCAATCTGCAACAACCGCGTGAACCTCATGATCGTCGATAAAGGCACCATGGACACGTATTGGCAAACTGGTTCCAGGGGGAAGGTACAACATATCACCCATACCCAGTAAGGTTTCCGCGCCTTGTTGATCCAAAATGGTGCGAGAATCGATGCGACTCGACACCTGGAATGCCATTCGGGTCGGTATGTTTGCCTTAATCAGGCCAGTTATAACATCTACCGAAGGTCTCTGGGTAGCAAGAATCAAGTGGATCCCTGCTGCACGAGCCTTCTGGGCAATACGTGCAATTAACTCTTCAACCTTCTTGCCTACAATCATCATCATATCGGCAAATTCATCGACGATAACCACGATTGAGGGTAATTTTTCTAGTTCAGGTGCCTCAGGCTCCATGCTATCCGATGATTTCCACAGAGGATCAAATATTGGCGCTCCTGCAGCTTTAGCCTGTTTAATTTTTGAGTTATAGCCTTTAAGATTTCGTACGCCCAGGGCTGACATGAGCTTATATCTGCGCTCCATCTCTCCCACACACCAACGCAAGGAGTTAGCCGCCTCTTTCATATCGGTAACGACTTCACACAATAAATGCGGAATACCTTCGTAAACTGAAAGCTCCAACATCTTGGGATCGATCATGATAAAACGTACGTCATCGGGGCCAGACTTATACAGTAAACTCGTGATCATCACGTTTACGCCGACTGATTTACCTGAGCCCGTAGTACCAGCAACCAACAAGTGAGGCATCTTACCTAAGTCCACGACCACAGGATCACCGGCAATATCTTGTCCAAGCACCATACTAAGATGTGACTCATTCTCAGAAAATTCTTTACTGTCGAGTACATCGCGCATAAATACGGTTTCACGGTACTTATTAGGCAATTCCAGTCCTACGTAGGATTTCCCTGGAATAACCTCAACAACACGAACACTCTCAGAAAGTAAGGAACGGGCTAAATCTTTTGACAAGTTAGTGATCTTAGACGCTTTAACCCCAGGTGCTAACTCAAGCTCAAAACGTGTTACCACAGGACCTGGGAAAATTCCCATCACTTTTGCGACTATATTAAAATCGGCAAGCTTAGCTTCGACTAAGTCACCAACTTGTTCTAACTCCTCACGACTGATGGGGTTAGTCTTTCTATTAGGCACATCAAGCAGTGTGATACATGGCAGGGGCGTGATCGGTTTCTTAGCTTGTTCTACATTTTGTCCCGGCAGTACCACGATACCATCGACGATTTTGGCCTTCTCTTGTACTTGTGCCTTTACAGTATTTAGCTCTTGCTCTTGACCGACGGCGTTAGTAGAAGCGTTAACGTCTAAATTGCGAGTATGGCTATCTAGGCTAGTTGCGGCACTTGGCGTCTCGGTGACCAAGTCGCTATTCTGGGCTTGATAATGGGTTTCTGTTTTGTCTCTGGTTTGCTGAACGTGGATACTTGGCTCATGTCGAGTGGTAAAGTCAAGCTCATCATCGACGCCCTCCTCATCCCATTCATCTCTCTTGTCACGTTTCTCTTTAAATTTATCGAACACAGACATGAAGCCTAGAGTGTCTTCGGTCTCAGAGCCGCGGCTTCTAAAGCGCTCGGGTAATCCACGTAATTGATTATAGGTCCAGATGGCACCGACTCCGGTAAAATCGATAATGGTGAGCCAACTGATCCCTGTTAATAAGGTAAAACCGGCACCTACGAAACAAAGTAATAAGAGTGTCGTACCTAACTGGTTGAAATAAGGCAGCATAGCATCACGGATCACATCACCGGAAACACCACCAGCAGAAAACTCATAGATGTCATTGATATTCATACTGCCTAGCGCTGCTAGACTGAAAACCATGACTAGAAAACCTATTAACCTGAGTCCCACTGAGAAATAGTCAATTTCTAATAACTTATGAGTACGCTTAAACAACAGCCACCCTGTCATTGCTACAATAATAGGAATGATATAAGCGCTGTATCCAAAGAAATAGAACAGGACATCAGCCATCCAGGCTCCTACCGCTCCAGTAACATTCTTAATATCTCCTTCAAAATTAGACTGGCTCCAGCCAGGATCGGAAGAATCGAAACTACTGAGAGACAGAAGAATATATGTTGCCAGCATGCAGCATAAGATGAGGCTTCCCTCTAAAAGACGTTGCACTCCGTTGAGTGTTTTTACGCTATTACCCTTAACCAAATGAAAACCCATAAAAAGATGAAGATAGGTGAGCTTAAGATACCAAATATGACAGGCATTTGCAGTGATTTAGCCTAGTTATCAGCTAATTTTTTATGATAAACCATCCTAGTGGATAATTTATAAGCGAAAAAAAAGGAGCCATAGTTGGCTCCTTTTTGGCACGCTACTCTCCGAGCCTATAAAGTTTCGGCTGTAACGTTGATTGCAACTTTATTAGTTTGCTTAACCTCTTCCATCACTACGTAAGTACGAGTGTCAGAAACGGATGGCAATTTAAGTAAAGTTTCACCTAATAAGCGACGATAGGCAGACATATCTGATACACGTGTTTTCAACAAATAGTCGAAATCTCCAGAAACCAAATGACATTCTTGTATGTCATCCAATAACTGAACTGCACGATTAAATTTATCAAATACTTCTGAACTATCACGATTCAGTGTAATTTCCACAAACACTAGTAATGAAGCACCCAAAAAATGGGGATTCACTAATGCGGTATATCCACTGATATACCCCTGCTTCTCGAGTCTTTTAACTCTCTCAAGGCAAGGTGTGGGGCTTAAACCTACTCGTTTAGACAGTTCAACATTAGAAATGCGTCCGTCGGTCTGTAACTCATTAAGTATATTTCGATCTATGCGATCTAAGTCTTTTATAGGACTCTTTTTATTATTAAGCATATTATTAACCTTGCTTTATCACTAAAACAACATTTATCACTACGTATGTCAAAAGTTCAGCAGCATATACTGCTGAACTAATACTATACTAGATTTCCCTGAATTAATCACGTTCAGGACACGACAAAATAACAATTTAACCCATAAATCATGGGTTTTTATGCAGATTGAGGCTCGAAGATGATAATTGGTGTACCTAAAGAAATCAAAAACCACGAGTATCGTGTTGGTATGGTGCCTTCTAGTGTTCGTGAATTGACTAGTAAAGGTCATGAAGTATTCATTGAAACAAACGCGGGTAACGGAATTGGTTTTACAGATCAAGATTATATAGATGTTGGCGCATCCATACTTGCTACTGCAAAAGAAATATTTGCAGTAGCTGAAATGATCGTAAAAGTGAAAGAACCACAAGCAGTAGAACGTGCTATGTTGCGTGAAGATCAAGTGCTATTCACCTATTTGCACTTGGCTCCAGATCTTCCCCAAACTGAAGATTTAATCAAAAGTGGATCAGTTTGTATTGCCTATGAAACAGTCACCGATGACCGTGGCACCCTTCCCCTACTCGCTCCTATGTCAGAAGTAGCTGGTCGTATGTCAATCCAAGCTGGTGCTATGGCCCTTGAGAAATCAATGGGTGGACGTGGCATGCTTCTTGGCGGCGTACCCGGTGTTGAGCCAGCTAAAGTGGTTATTATCGGTGGCGGTATGGTTGGTACCAATGCAGCACAAATGGCTGTAGGTCTTGGTGCCGATGTCGTGATTTTAGACCGTAGCATAGATGCACTTCGTCGCCTCAATGCTCAATTTGATAATCGCGTTAAAGCCATCTACTCCACTGCCGATGCTATCGAAAAGCATGTATTGGAAGCCGATCTCGTTATTGGTGGTGTTCTTGTTCCAGGTGCTGCCGCGCCAAAACTTGTGACTAAAGAGCATATCGCAAAAATGAAGCCTGGTTCGGCCATTGTCGATGTCGCCATCGACCAAGGTGGTTGTATCGAGACCTCTCACGCGACGACACATGAAGATCCTACTTATATCGTAGATGAAGTGGTGCATTACTGTGTAGCCAACATGCCTGGCGCTGTAGCTCGTACGTCAACTTTTGCACTTAACAATGCCACACTGCCGTACATCATTAAGCTTGCCGATCTAGGTTATAGAAAAGCCCTTATCCAAGATAAGCATCTACTCAATGGCTTAAACGTCATGCACGGTAAGATCACCTGTAAAGAAGTTGCAGAGGCTTTAAATCTCGAATTTGTTGAGCCAAAAATCTTACTCAACTAATTCACTAGAATAAGTTTGTGATACAAAAGGGAGCTTAGGCTCCCTTTTTTCGATTAGCACAATCTAAAAGAATAGGCACACAGAGCTTTACCCCATATTGGAAATTCCATACAATCGCTGCAATTTGCTAAAGAGCACGGAGAAAAGAATGAGTCAAGTTAGACACTGTGAACTATTGATTTTAGGTTCAGGCCCAGCGGGCTACACTGCAGCAGTATATGCCGCTCGCGCAAACCTCAAACCCGTTTTAATTACAGGTATACAGCAAGGCGGTCAACTTACGACCACCACCGAAGTTGAAAACTGGCCAGGCGATGCAGACGACCTCACGGGCCCTGCCTTGATGGAACGTATGCAGAAGCACGCCGAGAAATTTGATACCGAAATCATTTTTGACCATATTAATGAAGTCAATCTCGATGTCCGTCCGTTCCGATTGAAGGGTGACAATGGTGAATTCACTTGTGATGCACTCATCATCTCAACAGGTGCTTCAGCCATGTACCTTGGCCTAGATTCTGAAGAAGCATTCAAGGGTAAAGGCGTCTCAGCCTGTGCAACCTGTGATGGTTTCTTCTATCGTAACCAAAAGGTTGCCGTGGTCGGCGGCGGTAATACCGCTGTCGAAGAAGCTCTTTACCTCAGTAACATCGCCTCTGAAGTACACCTGATCCATCGCCGCGATTCATTCCGTAGTGAAAAGATCTTAACCAAGCGTCTTATGGATAAGGTTGAAAACGGTAACATTATTCTTCACTTAGACAACACATTAGATGAAGTTGTTGGTGATCAGATGGGTGTTACAGGCCTTAAGATGAAGAGTACTAAAGATGGTGCTATCTCAGAACTTGAATTGATGGGTGTATTCATCGCTATCGGTCACAGCCCCAATACTGGCATGTTCGAAGGTCAATTAGACATGAACCATGGCTATATCAAGGTACAAAGCGGCCTCAATGGCAACGCCACTCAAACAAGCATTGAAGGCGTTTTCGCCGCAGGTGATGTTATGGATCAACACTATCGCCAAGCCATTACCTCGGCCGGTACAGGTTGTATGGCAGCTTTAGATGCCGAACGTTACTTAGATGCGCTGAAGTAACTCGCGCTCTTTCAGTTAGTCATTTAGAAATAGTAGGCTATTGCCTACTATTTTTTTGCCTGTAATTTGATACAACTGCTTTCAATAACTAAATTACAGGCATAAAAAAAGGGACCCAAAGGTCCCTTTAATCAAGATGAATCAACTAATTACTTAGCTAATGCGTCTTTTGCTTTTTCAACTAAAGTTGTAAATACAACTTTGTCGAATACAGCGATGTCAGCTAGGATCTTACGATCGATTTCAATAGAGGCTTTTTTCAAACCATTAATGAAACGACTGTAAGAAAGACCATTTTGACGAGCTGCCGCATTGATACGTGCAATCCAAAGTTGACGGAATTGACGTTTCTTCTGACGACGGTCACGGTAAGCATATTGACCAGCTTTTGTTACTGCTTGCTTTGCAACACGGTAAGTACGTGAGCGAGCTCCGTAATAACCTTTGGCTAGTTTCAGTACTTTCTTGTGACGAGCACGAGCGGTTACACCACGCTTAACTCTAGGCATTGTTTATTGCTCCTTTATTAAGCGTATGGTAGTTGACGTGCAATTGCTGGCATGTCGGCTTTGCTAACTAAACATTTAGCACGTAAGTGACGTTTACGCTTAGTGCTTTTCTTGGTCAAGATGTGACGTAAATGAGCTTGCTTACGTTTGAAACCATTGGCGGTTTTCTTAAAACGCTTCGCTACACCCTTGTCAGTTTTCATTTTAGGCATTGCTAAAACTCCGCATTGGGATATTAATAAAACGCAAGGCGAGCAGAGACCTTAACGATCCCTACTACTTTTATTAGGCCTTACTATTTCTTTTTCGGCGCGAGTACCATCACAGCTTGGCGACCTTCCATTTTCGGGAAGGACTCAACTACTGCTATCTCAGCCAAATCATCTTTGATACGATTCAAAAGTTTCATACCAAGATTTTGGTGAGCCATCTCACGACCACGGAAACGCAGCGTAACTTTCGCCTTGTCACCGTCAGTTAGAAAACGATTCAGGTTGCGTAGTTTTACCTGATAATCGTTTTCATCGGTACCGGGACGGAATTTAACTTCCTTCACCTGAACGATTTTCTGCTTCTTTTTTTGTTCTTTCTGAGCTTTCGCTTTATCAAAAAGGAACTTTCCATAGTCCATTATACGGCAAACCGGCGGCTCAGCGTTAGGACTAATTTCAACCAGGTCTACACCAGCTTCATCAGCCAATTCCTGTGCTTCGCTAATTGAGACAACTCCAATAGGCTCACCTTCTAGACCGTTCAATCGTACTTCCTGCACGCCGGTGATGAGTTCGTTTATTCTATTCGGGGCCGCCTGGCGCCCTGCTGTTTTTTTGATCTTTATGACCTAATCCTCCAACAAAATGAGACTACGGAGCGAAATTTGTTTATTGATCTTGGCCGCGAACTCTTCGATTCGCATCTTGCCCAAGTCAACACCATCTCTGGTTCGCACCGCAACTTCCTTATTTTCCATTTCTTGATCACCAACGACCAATAAATAAGGAACACGCCTTAAGGTGTGCTCACGTATTTTAAAGCCTATTTTCTCATTCCTCAAGTCTTTAGAGGCACGAATTCCGTTTTCTTTGAGTAAATTGACTACTTCATCGGCATAATTCGACTGTTTGTCAGTAATGTTCATGACAACAACTTGCATCGGCGCTAACCAAGTCGGAAATTTACCCGCATATTCTTCGATAAGAATACCTAGGAAACGCTCAAGTGAGCCTAATATTGCACGATGAATCATCACAGGTGTCTGTCGACTGTTGTCTTCGGCAACGTAAGTGGCGCCTAAACGACCAGGAAGTGCATAATCGAGTTGCACCGTACCACACTGCCAAGCGCGATCTAAACAGTCATGCAAAGTGAATTCAATTTTAGGTCCGTAGAAGGCACCTTCCCCAGGTAAGATCTCAAATTCGATGTCATTGGCTGTCAGAGCTTGCTTAAGTGCTTCTTCGGCTCTATCCCACATCTCATCGTCACCGATACGCTGTTCTGGACGAGTCGAGAGTTTCACCACGATATTTTTAAAGCCAAATGTTTCGTAAGTGTCGTACACCATCTGAATACAGGCGCTGACTTCTTGTTGTACCTGATCTTCGGTACAGAAAATATGGGCATCATCTTGAGTGAAACCACGAACTCGCATTAAGCCATGGAGTGAACCCGATGGTTCATTACGATGACAACAACCGAACTCGGCCATACGCAGTGGAAGATCGCGATATGATTTAAGCCCCTGATTAAAAATCTGTACGTGTCCCGGACAGTTCATTGGCTTAATTGCATACTCACGATTTTCAGACTTAGTAGTGAACATGGCCTCTGAGTACTTATCCCAGTGTCCTGAGCGTTCCCAAAGTACGCGGTCCATCATTAGTGGACCTTTCACTTCCTGATAAGTGTACTGACCTAGCTTTTGACGAATGAAGGTCTCAAGTTCAAGAAATAACCTCCAACCATCATTATGCCAAAACACCATACCAGGCGCTTCTTCTTGCATATGATACAAATCGAGTTGCTTGCCTATCTTACGGTGGTCACGCTTAGCCGCTTCTTCCAAGCGATTCAGGTGTACCTTAAGGGCTTTCTTATCTGCCCATGCCGTACCGTAGACACGTTGCAACATCTTGTTATCAGAGTTACCGCGCCAATATGCACCGGCAACGCTCATCAACTTGAAGTTTTGACAAAATCTCATGTTTGGTACATGAGGTCCACCGCACATATCGACATATTCTTCATGATGATATAGCGCAGGCTGGTCATCTTGACTTATGTTCTCATCCAAGATGGCCATCTTGTACGTCTCGCCGCGTGCTTCAAATGTGTCGCGGGCGACTTGCCAGCTACCCACTTTTTTCTCAACTTTATAGTTTGTCTTTGCAAGTTGAGTCATGCGCTTCTGTAGCGCATCTATGTCTTCCTGGGTCAGCTTGTGCTCAAGATCGATATCATAATAGAAACCATTATCGATCACCGGACCGATAGCCATCTTAGCTTCTGGCCATAATTGCTTGAATGCATGACCGAGTAGATGAGCACATGAATGACGAAGTATCTGTACACCCTCTTCGTCTTTAGCTGTGATGATCGATAACTCAGAATCTGTGTCTATGATGTCGCAAGCATCTTTAAGCTCACCATTCACTCGACCGGCGATACAAGCTTTCGCAAGACCAGGGCCGATGTCGGCGGCAACATCTAGAGTAGAAACCGGGTTAGCAAACTCACGTTTGCTCCCATCAGGAAGTGTAATAACAGGCATGAAAAAATCCTTATCCAGTGGTGACCCCCACGTAGGGCCACTTGCTAATATAGAGTTAAAGTAGACGCGCCTATGGGGTAAGCCATTACAAGAGTCTTAATCACCTTAGGCGCAAGGGGCAATTCTACGAGATCTGTCCCCGTTAGTGCAAGCTTAAAACAGAGTAGATTTGGTCATGTCTGACTATTCAAACAAAAGCTAGTGTCATGATTTTAAAATTTTATTGTCACTTTTTCTTCATTGAAGTCACCTAACCTATGGCCATCTAATCAAGCTAGACAAATAAAGGAGGTTAAAATGCTAAATCTATTCCTACTAACAGGTGCATTACTGCAAACATCTACGTCAGGATTAAGCCTTCAGGAAAATCCCCCTGTAGTCGCCCAAATCACCGTAACCTCCAGTACTTTACTGGAAGAGAATATCAAAGAAGGTACACGTCTCTCCACCAGCCTTCACAGTGGACTCATGTTGGAGATTCAATCTAGCTTAGATGACCAATTTGAGCTGATGGTGACTTCACTCGACCTTGAGTTCGAGACTCGATATGCAGAGTTAAATTCCATCCATTTAAGAACGGCTCAAACCCCTAGCCATCCGATCAAACCCTATCCTTTACAGGCTGACTGAACCACTTCTAACCTGAGTACACTTATCTATGACTAAACATTATTAAAAGCGAGAGCGACAAGCAAAACACCTCGCCTCGCTTTTATTGCCCTCATTCTTTTAAGCTGACATTGCTTTCCCCCCCAGCTTTGAGGGAAGATGTTATTAGCAGTAACATCAATTTTCCCTAAGAGAGATAAACATGCAGCAATGGGCGTTAGTGACAGGAGCAGCAAAACGAATAGGTCGTGAGATAGCAATAAAACTGCACTCTAGTGGCTACAATGTCATTATTCACTACGCAACTTCAGCAGATTTAGCCCAATCACTGTGCAATGAACTAAACCAAATAAGGGAAAACTCTTGTGTCACAGTGCAAGCCTACCTTTCTACAGAGGAAGGCATAAACAAGTTAGTTAAGGCTGCGGCTAAAGAGACCTTGTCGATTGTCATCAATAATGCATCTGAGTTCTACCGGACGCCTTTAAACGACACTCAGTTTAAGGACAGCCAACATCTATTAACGGTTAACCTTCTGGCCCCCTATTATATAGCCCAAAAACTCTATCCTACATTAAGAGAAAACAAGGGGATAATCATTAACCTACTAGACATCCATGGCCAGAAACCACTTAAAGAACATGGGTTATATTCTATCTCTAAAGCGGCCTTACAGATGGCGACCTTGTCATTAGCCCAAGAGATGGGCCCAGATGTCAGAGTCAATGGCATAGCACCCGGCGCAATACTTTGGCCAGAAAATAGTCACTGTGATGCTCAAGAATCTATAATTAAACAAATACCTTTGGCTAAATGTGGTTCACCGGCAGACATAGCAAACACGGTTCAATTTTTAGTTGATAGCCCTTATATCTCAGGACAAATTATCGCTATAGATGGCGGCCGCACAGCGACAGGCTATCAAGGAGCATAAATATTTAAGGAGCGGCAATATTCAAGCTAAGGTGATTTACACTTTCAAAGTGATTCATTTGCTACAAATAGAAAGATAAGGAGTGTTTATGAAGTTTTCCACTCAAACAATCAGTTGCCCTCACTGCGGGCACCATCAACATATCGATGTCGATGGCACCTGCGGCGATCAAGATTATTATGACGATTGCCGAATCTGTTGTAATCCAATACATCTAAGACTGCACCTCGATGAGGCTCGCCATAAAATAGAGCTATATATTGATTCAGGTGACGAACAGATATACTGAAACTATCCCAAGAGTCGAATAAATACTCAGTAATAACTAGCCCTTGATGCCTCTTAGTGCAAGCACGCGCTCAACCGTATCGACTATCGCCTGTGTTTGACTGTCTATCTCTATATTCAATATGTCGCCGAGCTGGATCACATCCAGATTGGTTAGTTTTAATGTTTCCGGGATTAAATGCAGCATAAAACCATTGGCAGTAGTTTCCCCTACGGTAAGGCTACATCCATTGACTCCCACGAAGCCTTTATAAAGAATGTAATTCATCCACTTCTTATCGAGTTCAAGCTCGATATTATAATGTTGCTCTGTATTACTGAGCCCACGAACTTTTGCCTGAGTATGTATATGCCCAGAGAGAATATGCCCACCAATCTCACTGCCGAACGTTAGAGACCTTTCTATGTTCACCTGGGAACCAACTTGTAATTTTGTGAGATTGGTCACGGCCAATGTCTCTTCCATTACATCAAAAAACACCCTATCATCTTCAAGTCGTGTAACCGTTAAGCAGACCCCGTTGTTCGCAACACTTGCGCCTGTTATGAGCCCTTCACGTAATTCGGCTTCCATAGCGATCTCAAGCGTATTTAAGCCATCTTTCTTATTTATCGCAACCACTTCACACGTGGCTTGAACTATACCTGTAAACATTTTATCTCTCGTTAGTATTTAAGGCAGTTTTAAATGAATCAATTCGGCTTTCAGGCCAAACGTTTAGTACAACTAGCACTACCTGTACTCATAGCCCAAGTAACCCAAACTATGATGGGTTTTATTGACACTGTTATGGCGGGTCGAGTCAGTGCTGTCGATATGGCTGCCGTTGCAATAGGAACTAGCCTTTGGTTACCTGCACTGCTATTCGTTCAGGGATTATTACTCGCGTTTACCCCTGTGTTTGCCCATCATCATGGGGCAAACAACCAAAAAGCGATACAACCTCTGGCCTTTCAAGCTGCCTATATTGCCATAATAGGCAGTATAGGTGTGATCCTGTTTCTAAGTTTTGCTGAAACTATCTTTAACATTATGCAGTTAGATCCAGAACTGGCACATCTCAGTATTGGGTATCTCAACGGATTCACCTGGGGCGTACCTGCATACGTACTTTATCAAGTGCTTAGAGGCTGCAGCGAAGGCATCTCCTACACACTACCGACTATGGTGATAGGATTTGTCGGTTTGGCAGTCAATATCCCAGCTAACTATATCTTTATCTATGGCCACTTTGGCATAGAGCCTATGGGCGGTGCCGGCTGTGGTATTGCGACAGCTTTAGTATTTTGGGCCATGCTGATTTCTATGGTCATCTATATGCAACTGGATAAACGCTTTAAAGAGTTAGCGCCCTTTAAGTCATTCCACAAGCCACAATGGCAGACTATTTGGGATATGACTAAGCATGGGTTTCCCATTGCCATGGCGCTCTTTTTCGAAGTTAGCCTATTTGCTATTATTGCCCTCCTACTCGCTCCACTCGGGGCAAATGTTGTTGCAGGGCATCAAATTGCAATGAACTTTTCATCAATCGTATTCATGATCCCCCTTTCTATAGGCATCGCGGTATCCATACGTGTTGGTTATTATTTAGGCCAAGATAAAAGTGAGATTTCGGCACTGGTAACTAAAGTAGGCTTAATCATCTCTTTTACTCTAGCCATACTGACTGCAATTATCACTGTGCTTTTCAGAACTAAGATAGCCCATCTATATAATAGTAATCCCGAGGTGGTCACTTTGGCCGGAAGCTTAATGTTCTTTGCCGCACTCTATCAATTATCAGACTCGGTACAAGTTGTAGCCGCCGGTGCTCTACGTGGTTACAAGGATACTCGCAGCGCCCTTTATATTACTTTAGTGTCTTATTGGGCTATTGGCATGGTTATAGGTTACATACTTGCCAGAACAGATATTCTAGTACCTGCCATGGGCGCACAAGGATTCTGGATAGGATTGATAGCTGGACTCACGAGTGCGGCAATATTATTTGCACTAAGATTGCGTTATATCCAGAGGTCAGGTTTCAAAAAAGCAGCTTTAGAAGGTAACACTGCTTAGTAAACAAACCCACCGAGGGGATCATGAAGGCAAAACCTTCTAAATTATCGTTCAAAAATGACGAGGGAGACTAGTTTAGAAGACGATCCCCCCATATTTCGCACTAGAAAAGAGCAAGTTGCACAGCAAATAGTCGTTCAGTGAATAAATACATCTTTTTACTTGCAACCTAAGCACCATACTCCTACTATAGCGCTCGTTCCAAGGCAGTAGCCAAGTGAACAGATTGAAAGCTTATACAACCGTAGCTCAGTTGGTTAGAGCACTACCTTGACATGGTAGGGGTCGGTGGTTCGAATCCACTCGGTTGTACCAATTCTTTTTAAGTAGAATTAAAACAACTTATGCGTTTGTCGGACGCGGGATGGAGCAGTATGGTAGCTCGTCGGGCTCATAACCCGAAGGTCGTTGGTTCAAATCCAGCTCCCGCAACCAATTCTTTATAAGTAGAATTAAAACAACTTATGCGTTTGTCGGACGCGGGATGGAGCAGTATGGTAGCTCGTCGGGCTCATAACCCGAAGGTCGTTGGTTCAAATCCAGCTCCCGCAACCAATTCTTTATAAGTAGAATTAAAACAACTTATGCGTTTGTCGGACGCGGGATGGAGCAGTATGGTAGCTCGTCGGGCTCATAACCCGAAGGTCGTTGGTTCAAATCCAGCTCCCGCAACCAATTCTTTATAAGCAGAATTAAAACAACTTATGCGTTTATCGGACGCGGGATGGAGCAGTATGGTAGCTCGTCGGGCTCATAACCCGAAGGTCGTTGGTTCAAATCCAGCTCCCGCAACCAATTCTTTTTAAGTAGAATTAAAACAACTTATGCGTTATCGGACGCGGGATGGAGCAGTATGGTAGCTCGTCGGGCTCATAACCCGAAGGTCGTTGGTTCAAATCCAGCTCCCGCAACCAATTCTTTTTAAGTAGAATTAAAACAACTTATGCGTTTATCGGACGCGGGATGGAGCAGTATGGTAGCTCGTCGGGCTCATAACCCGAAGGTCGTTGGTTCAAATCCAGCTCCCGCAACCAATTCTTTATAAGCAGAATTAAAACAACTTATTGCGTTTATCGGACGCGGGATGGAGCAGTATGGTAGCTCGTCGGGCTCATAACCCGAAGGTCGTTGGTTCAAATCCAGCTCCCGCAACCAATTCTTTATAAGCAGAATTAAAACAACTTATGCGTTTATCGGACGCGGGATGGAGCAGTATGGTAGCTCGTCGGGCTCATAACCCGAAGGTCGTTGGTTCAAATCCAGCTCCCGCAACCAATTCTTTTTAAGTAGAATTAAAACAACTTATGCGTTTATCGGACGCGGGATGGAGCAGTATGGTAGCTCGTCGGGCTCATAACCCGAAGGTCGTTGGTTCAAATCCAGCTCCCGCAACCAATTCTTTATAAGCAGAATTAAAACAACTTATTGCGTTTATCGGACGCGGGATGGAGCAGTATCAAACTACTCGGACTCAACTCTTTACGAAATCAAGGCCAAGGTCGTTGCCCTGCTTTTATAAAAAGTAATCCAGATCCTGTAAGGAATTATTTTATAAATCTCTTCAAAGAGAAGTGGTGAAGGTGTTACCCTCCCCCTTATAAATAGTATTCCGGAATCGCAAACAATTTAAACAATACAACCGTAGCTCAGTTGGTTAGAGCACTACCTTGACATGGTAGGGGTCGGTGGTTCGAATCCACTCGGTTGTACCAATTGTTTATAGATAAGATTTAAGTTACACGATACAACCGTAGCTCAGTTGGTTAGAGCACTACCTTGACATGGTAGGGGTCGGTGGTTCGAATCCACTCGGTTGTACCAATTCTTAATAGAAGAATATAAATTTATAAGTAGCCAGCTAAAGCTGGTTTTTTTGTGTCTAAATTCTACAGCCGTCAACTGACAGCATTCATAAATTCTCTTCAGATAAAATTATTCCTAGCATCTCTGCAAGCAAATTGATCCCGGCTCAACTCAGTCTCATTAGACTTGATGACTTAAATAGTCTTCATCAAGGTCATTGTTTACGTGTCTGGTATCAGGGTAAATTGTACTCATCTCTATCTTAAACTCTGTTACATTAGAATAATGTAGTGGATCATGCAGTGATAGAAGGAAGCACTAATGAGTCAGCGTACGTTACATAGCCTATTTAACCCCAAGTCCGTCGCCATTATTGGAGCATCAAATACCGAAAAGCGTGCTGGAAACGTCATCATGAGGAACTTACTCGCAGGCGGTTTTTCTGGTCCTATCATGCCAGTAACCCCAAAGTACCAAGCTGTACTCGGTGTCCTCGCCTACCCCAGTATTGAAGCTCTGCCATTGAAACCTGACTTAGCCATAATCTGTACCGCAGCGGACAAGGTACCAAGCATTGTCGAAACCTTAGCTCAGTTTGGCTGTAAGACTGCCATTATTAATGCTTCGGGTATGGGCCAACAGGTAGATGAGATGGGCATAAACCTGCTAACTCTGGCCAAAAATAATGCTAAGCGCTACGGCATGCGCCTCCTTGGACCAAACAGTTTAGGTATGATGCTGCCTAATTTAGGCTTAAATGCCAGTTTGGCTCATACCAGTGCATTACCAGGGAAAATAGCCTTCGTGTCACAATCCGCGGCAATATGTACTACGGTACTCGATTGGGCCAATAATAAAGGGATCGGCTTCTCCTGTTTTATTTCTCTGGGTGATACTACTGATATCGATTTTGATGAGCTTCTCGATTATTTAGGCAGAGACTCACGCACCAGTGCAATCATGCTTTATATCGATTCTATTAGCGAGAAGCGCCATTTCCTCTCTGCCGCACGCGCGGCTTCACGTAATAAACCCATATTGGTAATAAAATCTGGACGTAGTTTAGAGGGAACCAAGGCTGCTAAACTTCACACAGGTGGACGCACGGGCAACGATGCAGTTTATGAAGCCGCTTTCCGACGCGCCGGTATGCTGAGGGTTAATGACTTAATCGAACTCTTTGCCGCCGTAGAAACCTTAGCTCACTCCTCCCCACTTCTCGGTGAACGGCTGGCCATTATCACTAATGGAGGTGGGCCTGCGGTACTCGCTTTAGACCAACTCATGCTCGGCGGTGGGAAATCAACTCAACTTGATGATGAGAATTTCCAAGCCCTCAACCAAGTACTCCCCTCGACGTGGTCAGGGCAAAACCCGATAGATATTGGCGGAGACGCCGATGCAGAACGATATACTAAAGCGGTTGAAATCATGATGGACAGTAATTTAGCTGATGCCATCTTGGTGCTGCACTCGCCTTCAGCACTGGGGGATAGCGTAGAAATAGCCGACCGATTATCTAAGATGGTCGCTAACCACCCTAATAGAAAAAAGGTCAATATCCTCACTAACTGGAGTGGCGAAGACGCCGCTTATCTGGCACGTAAATATTTTAATAAAGCCGGGCTGCCAACATACCGCACACCAGAGGGAGCCGTAGGTGCCTTTATGCATATGGTTGAGTACCGAAGAAACCAGAAACTCCTGCAAGAAGTGCCTCAATCGATACCGGATAACATTCCAACAAATGCATACAAGGCGAAAGCGGCACTCACAAAAGCCAAACAACGAGGGAAAAAAATCTTAGAAACCCATGAGTCTCAAGAGATCTTAAGTGCCTATGGCTTAAAAACCATTGACACCTATGTCGCCCAAGATCCTCATTCAGCAGCAGAAATAGCACAAAACGTTGGCTATCCGGTAGCCTTAAAGGTGCAATCGCCTGATATTCAACATAAATCAGATGTCCATGGAGTCATGCTCAACTTAAGCACTAAAGAAGAGGTGATGCAGGCTGCAATTGCCATTAAAGAACGTGTGTTATCGGCAAATCCAGATGCTCGTATAGAAGGCCTTTTAGTACAGAAGATGGCATTAACAGCCGGAGCCCAGGAGATCCGTGTCGCGGTCATCAATGACCCTGTTTTTGGTCCAGCAATCTTACTCGGAGAAGGTGGCTCCGAATGGGAACCGTCAACCGATGCTGTGGTTGCTCTGCCCCCCTTGAACATGACTTTAGCCAGGTACATGGTGATCCAAGCACTGAAAACGAAGAAACTTAGAGATCGTCATCTTCCTTTGGGCCTGGATATGAATGCACTCTGTGTGATGTTGACACAAATATCTCATCTGGTGATCGATTGTCCCGACATCGCCAGTATGGATCTTAACCCTGTGCTATGTGCAGGCGAAAATATTACTATGCTAGATGTGAGCATACAGCTCAATGAGTTCCCCCAGGATAACGCCTCTCGTCTCGCCATTTCCCCCTACCCCAAGGAGCTGGAACAAATCGCTAGATTGAAAAATGGTCAAGAAGTGATGTTGAGGCCCATTTTGCCGGAAGATGAACCTAAGCATCTGGCATTCGACAACTCTCTGTCTGATGAGGATAGGTATAAACGCTACTTCGGTGTACGCTCAAAAATGACCCACGAAGAGATGGCGGTGTTAACTCAAATCGATTACGCCCGGGAGATGGCCTTTATTGCCACGTCCAGAGGCGAAGATGGAGAAGAGATAACCTTAGGCGCAATACGGGCCTCAATCGATCCAGATAATACCCAAGCTGAATTTGCAATGGCTGTGAGGAGTGATCATCAAGGACAAGGCTTAGGCAGACTCTTGTTAGAAAAGCTGATCGCATACTACAAGACTAATGAAACTCAAGAACTCACAGGATTTACCATGTTTGAGAATCGCAGTATGGCGAATCTGGCCAAACGCCTTGGTTTTACTGTGACCTTCGATATGGAAGAGCGCTTAATCAGGATGGATATGCAGCTGAAATAGCTAGCCATCAAGATATCAGGCTAATTAAAAGCCTGATATCTTGATGCATTACTCACTACAAACACAGTTTCTTCCCGACGACTTAGCGCGATAAAGTGCTTCATCGGCCCTGACAAAATAGCTTTCTCGATTGTCACCAATATTAAGAGTCGATACTCCCAACGATACGGTAATGGAACCCAAAGACAATTTCTTATCCTTGCCTAAGGTTAATTTACGCTCAGATATCGCTGTACGTAGCTGCTCGGCCACAACCAATGCATCTGTTAGCTGTGTATTAGGTAGCAAGATAACAAATTCTTCGCCTCCATAACGAGCAACAAAATCGGTCCCCTTCACCACTTGTTTCAAGGCTAATGCCACATAGGCAAGCACTTTATCCCCGACTAAGTGACCATGAGCATCATTAAACCGTTTAAAATGATCGATATCTATCAAGAGCATACAACTTGGAGACTGAGATTGAGTATATTTTTGCATGTGCTTCATCACTTCATCCTCGAAACTACGCCGATTATTGAGTGATGTCAGTTGATCTGTCATGGCCACCAGGTTTAAGTTTTCCATCTCGCTTTTTAGCGAACTCACCTCATCACGCATGATATTTAAGCTGCCCTGCATCTGCTTATTACTTAACACCACGCCTTCTATATTATCGACTAGGCTATTGATAAGTGTGTTAAGTACTTCGACATCGGGTTTTTGTTTCAGCTCTTGGCTAAAATCAGATAAAGTGTTGGAAAAGTTAGCTGTACCTTGAGTCAACTTACTGACTTTGTTCAGTAAACTATTAATGATGATTTGAGTTTCAATTTGGACGTTCTCGATCACTTCCGGTGATTTTTCTTGAATAAAATTCTGGTGAAGCCCATCATTCACTTCCGTACAAAACGTAATACCGTTTGAGATAAGACCATCGATGGCACGTTTAAGGTCTAAATTAATCCCCAGATAATATTCATACCAAACAGCGTAATTGACCGGTGTGACGGGAATATTGAGTTCAGACATTTTAGGCACTGCATGCCTAAGGATTTTTGCAGACAATTCGATATCTGTCAGGTGTTTCGCTAAATTCATGCTTCCACCGCCCTGTGAATAATTGTTAGTAAAATTCTGTATGGATCTCGTTAGCGCTGAGGACCCACTCACAATTGAGTAATACTTAGTGACTAACAATAAACAAAAAATAGGATGTTGCCATCCCCTTTATTCATAATTTACTTAATTAGCCAATCTACACCCACTGAACATATCCATTTTTTTATCATAGACTTGGGTTTTTATGTTCATAATCCCCAGTAAAGAGTCAAAAATATTATCATGGGAAAAGCCACCGACTCTGGCCTTTTTCCTGAGACAAGTCATGTCTAAGCTATTTTCAGATGCAAAGTCATCAGAAAACCAGGTCAACATAGGGACGTGTGTCTGTTCGTCTGGGGCAATGGCATAGGGTGCGCCATGTAGGTACATGCCTTTTTCACCCAATGATTCCCCATGGTCTGACACATAGATCATGCCGGTATCGAATCTCTCTTGTTGATCTATAAGTTTCTCGACGACTTGGGCAAGAATATAGTCGGTATAGAGAATGGTATTATCATAGTTATTCATCAAAGCTTCATTACTGCAGTTTTGAATATCACTTCTTTGACAGTCAGGGGTAAACGTTCTGTGCTCCTCAGGATAGCGTAAGTAATATGTCGGCCCATGAGAGCCCATGATGTGTAATACCAACAAACTATCCTGATCCTTGAGTTCTGCCAGTGCTTTATCCAACTCATTCAACAACACCTGATCTAAACAGTTGTGTCCATTACAAAGCTTAGGATAACTATCTAGCTTGACGATCAGATGTGGCACCCTATTACATACCCCTTTACAGCCACTGTCATTATCGAGCCACAGCAGTTGTATACCGCCATGTTGTAAAACATCCATGACACCATCTTGTGCCTTGGCTTCTCTGGCATCATAGTCTTTGCGGGTCATCTTAGAAAACATACAAGGCACAGAAACTGCGGTAGCCGTACCACATGAAGTCGTATTCATGAATGCTGTCAGTCCGTAGGGCTTGGTATACGTGTTAGTGGGTTTATCATAACCATAATATTCATAGTTCATCGCTCTGGCAGTTTCACCTAGGACCATCACCACCAAGTTGGGTTTCTTGTTCGTGTCTTTGGTCACATTAACCGCGTCTAAACCTATTTGCTTATACTCTAATGGAGTCTGTAAATAGTTGGTATTGGTATAATTAACTATTGAACCAAGTACATAAGTCGGAATTATGAAACGTTTTAACTCATCGTTATTACGACCAAAAGACACGTAATTCTGATAATAAAAGAAGCCAATGACCCCGATACCAACAAGCATTAGTAGCATGAAAGCAAATTTATACAATAACTCCTTAATCACAGGCTTATATCTGATGTTGAGTTTACATATTGCATAAGAAGGTAATAAGCCCGTAAACAGAAAGTTGACCACTGATGACAAGTTAATATAGGTAGACGCCTCAGCCGAATTTGTCTGCACAGCATTCTCAATCATCCCATAGTCAAACACGACACCGTATTGCAACGCCGCAAAAAACACACTGGAAGAAAGTAAGGTAAGGCAAATGAAAAAGGGCTTTAACAGGTATTTAAAACTAAATAATGAAAAGAGAAAGCTAAAGGCCAATATTAAAAATACGGGAAGCGTCGCAATAAACAGAGGGTCTACTTCCCCCTGTTTCGCTATGCCTGTTTGTACTATCCTGAAGAAAGGTATGTTGAACACAACAACATAGAAAACAGAGATGAATAAAGTAAATTGAATAACTGTTGGATTTTTAAAACGAGATAGCACGCAGACTCTCACTTACTAGATAATAGAAACATAAATGCAGTTAATAAAAAATGCAAACCTAGTACTTTATGCAAGCATGTTAGCAAGCTCTTAAAGCCGTTGAAACTAAGATCCTGGCATATCGACCTAGCCATACTAATTGGAGTACAGGTTGGCTCTATCGACACCGGACAATCGGCACTAAGCTAAAGCATGGGATAAGCTTACCTAGCTAGCTGTGAAAAAAATGTGCAAAAAGAACCAGAGCCTTTCACTAAATAGTGTAGACCTTGTAGCCCTATAGGAAGGCTTGATCGCCAACATTCAGTCAAATATATTAAAATTCAGCATTGATGCGTTTCATAAAATTAAGTAGCTGCATTCTCTCCGCATCAGAAAACTCAGCAGTAAGCTCTGCCGTTAGCTGCAGATGCAAAGCATCATGCTCTCGAAACAATTCTTGTCCTCTTGAACTGAGTTCAACTAAGATTGAGCGTCTATCCGACTCGTGGGGCTTACGAGTTACTAGATCAGATTTAACCATCTTATCTATTTGTACCGTCAGTGTACCTGTGGTTACTCCAAGTTTATCTGCCAGCTCCTTCATCCTCATAGCCCCATGGCCACCTAAGATTTCAACCGTGTGGATCTGAGGTAAACTGTAGCCATTATCTTTCACCACAGCCTGTTCCCAGGAAGAAAGTTTTTCATAGAACTCAACCATGACATGATTTAACTGATCTTCAGTAGACTTCATTTGCTTCTCTTAGATTTGATCATCGCAAGATGTATGTACTTATGACAAACCGCCATAAGCACATATTATACAATTCCACTCATAATTTTGGTGAGATTGGTATTAACTTTACCCGCTACATTCTGCCTGATTTGAGGTATTAACTTCAATGGTCAAATGATTAAGACGGGTAAACTGACTCAGTTTTTCCCTGTAAAAGTCTGTTTCTTCGGGCACTCGAGTTACTATGGCAATTTCGGCAGCATAGTGATCGGCGCTTATTCGCCATACATGAATATCCGAAACTTCATCTTGGGTATCAGACTCGATAGCCTGAACTATCTCTTGCTTGTAGTCATTTTCGATACTCGCATCTAACAGTATCGGTGCCGTTTGCTTTAATAACTGCCACGCCCACCTGGTGATGATAATCGAACCGACGATCCCCATGATGGGGTCTAACCAGTTTAATCCGTAGAGTTTACCCAACAATAGGGCACCGATGGCGAGTATTGATGTCAGTGCATCCGCAAGCACATGGAAGTATGCGGCCTTTAAATTATGATCATGAGTCTGTTCATGGGCATCTTCTGCAACATGACTATTGGAATGGGAATGATCATGTGAATGACTGTGGGAGTGGCCATGAGAATGATCGTGTGTGTGATGATCCTTTAATAGAAAAACACTGATCACGTTCACGGTAAGTCCGATTATGGCAACCATAATAGCCTGGTTAAATTGAATCTCATGTGGACTAAAGACTCGCATAACAGACTCTACTAACATGATGATTGCCACTAAACCTAAGGCTATGGCACTGGTAAAGCCACCTAGCACACTGACTTTACCCGTACCAAAGGTGAATTCCGGGTTATTAGCATGTTTTCTTGAGTAATTAAATGCAAAAAGTGTGATCATAAATGCAGCGGCATGGGTTCCCATATGCCAGCCATCAGCCAATAATGCCATGGAGCCGTAAACAGTTCCCGCAGTGATTTCGGCAACCATGGTCACCACAGTCAAGTAGAGTACATAACGGGTATTACGCTCCCCGGCATCGCTGACCGATGAAAAATTATGTGTGTGTTGCCATTTTTCTGAAGCATGACTTATTTTATTCATCTCAAACCTTTATCAGATAGAAAGTTACATGTAAATAATCGGCCGACTGTCGGCTGGAACTCGCTACAATTTCGGTGTCCAGCCAGTTACCTTGATTATCAAACATAACAACTTTAATATAGTTTGATACTCAAAGTATATCTTGATTGTGTCAATTTGTGACTCACAGTGAAGTATTTGTATTGTTTATCAGATGCAGGAATGATTTTTGATGTCTTGGATATAATATTGATTACTTGTAAAAAAGACTATTCACTGAGCCGAAGACGTTTACAAAACGGAATCAGAGCCCCCTCTCCAGCACTCAATAGCAAGCATTGCAACTATGGAAGTTTAGCGGTTAGGTAAATGACATCATCAAATGCCAATATAGTTTCTACTCGGACCCAACAGCTTTGTCTTAGACTCTTTAGTCTAAGAATCACCAAGTATTACTCTGGTTAGCCTAAATTTAGGCATAAAAAAAGCTGCCATTGAGGCAGCCTTTATCATAGGTATTGCTAATACGAATGCAGCATTAAAACCCGCACTGTTATAAGCATGCCCTTAGCACTCGGCTCAGATCCCGCTTATGGCTTCTTTACAGAGATCTGTAATACGAGACCAATCACCCTGCTCCATCGCATCTGTCGGAGCTATCCAGCTACCACCAATACAATCGACATTCTTAAGTGCCAGATAATCGCGATAGCTGCTCGGTGTTATTCCACCGGTTGGGCAGAAACGAATGTCAGCAAGTGGGCCAGAGAAAGCTTTGAGTGCATTGACTCCGCCCGATGCTTCGGCTGGGAAGAACTTAAAATTAGTATATCCAAGTGACATACCCACCATCACTTCAGAGATACTGGCAACGCCCGGTATCAAGGGAATATTCCCCGCCATCGCCGCTTCAAGCAAGCTAGGTGTCGCACCCGGGGTGATAATAAATTGAGCTCCGGCATCGACAGCTTGCTGCAGTTGTTCTTCATTTAAGACAGTGCCTGCACCGACAAGTGCATCGGGAACTTCCTTAGCAATTTTGGTGATAGCTTCTAGCGCACAAGGCGTACGTAAGGTCACTTCCAGTACACTGATCCCGCCGGCAACAAGTGCCCTGGCCAAAGGAACGGCATCTTCTATCTTATTGATCACCATGACAGGAACAATAGGGCTGCGTTTAAAAATATCTTGTGGTTGTAATGACCAGTTATTCTCAGGCATTCTTTACTCTTCCTTTAAAAGATTTCGTCGATGGCGCTGGTGCAGCGAGCACCTGTTTCAGGACTACTTAAATTTGATCTTAATGCACCGAATAACTCTCGGCCCATACCGTAATTCGTTTTACGAAGCTCAACTTTTTCCGCCACGCGCGTCGCTAATTCTGCGTCACTAACCAATAGGGTAAGCTCACCAGTTAATGCATCGACACGGATCATGTCACCGGATTGCACCTTGGCAATCAAGCCACCATCGAGCGCTTCAGGTGTAAGGTGAATAGCTGCAGGCACTTTCCCCGAGGCTCCTGACATGCGACCGTCGGTCAATAGAGCGACCTTAAAACCACGATCTTGAAGTGTCCCAAGTATTGGAGTGAGCTTATGTAACTCAGGCATACCGACAGCCTTAGGGCCCTGCCCCTTGACGACAACGACACAATCTTTATCAAGATCGCCAGCTTTAAAGATGGCTTCGAGTTTATTTTGGTCATCGATGACAACCGCTGGAGCCTCAACAACTCTATGTTGCTCAGATACAGCAGACACCTTGATGACAGCGCGGCCCAAATTACCTTTTAGCAGTTTCAAACCACCGTTGGCTTGGAATGGCGCCGTAACCGAAGTTAATACCTCGGCATCCAGACTGGTGACTTGACCTTCTACCCACTTAATTTCGCCATCGATTAATCTCGGCTCTTGGGTATAACGACGAAGTCCATAACCCGCAACTGTATTGACGTCTTCATGGAGCATACCCGCATCGAGTAGCTCTTTAATTAAGAAAGCCATACCGCCTGCGGCGTGGAAATGGTTGATGTCCGCATGGCCATTCGGATATACCCGAGCAACTAGGGGCACAGCATCCGATAACTCTGAGAAATCATCCCAGTTGACTATGACTCCGGCAGCACGCGCAGCCGCGACAATGTGCATGGTAAGGTTAGTCGAACCGCCTGTGGCCAATAGCGCGACGATCCCATTTACGATGGATTTCTCGTTTACAATCTCACCGATAGGCGTGTATTGAGTCCCCATCTCAGTCAGGCGACAAACTTGCTTTGCAGCAGTCTTGCTGAGCACTTCTCTTAATGGATCATCTGGATTAACAAACGACGAGCCAGGTAATTGCAGACCCATGACTTCGAGCATCAACTGGTTGCTGTTAGCCGTACCATAGAAGGTACAAGTACCAGCACTGTGATAAGAGGCTGATTCAGCTTCGAGTAACTCTGCTCTGTCTACCTTACCTTGAGCAAATTTCTGACGAATACGGGCCTTCTCTTTGTTAGGAATGCCTGATTTCATCGGACCAGCAGGCACAAATAACATAGGCAGATGACCGAAGCTCAGGGCTCCGATTAACAGACCCGGTACGATTTTGTCACATATACCCAGTAACAAGGCACCATCGAACATGTTATGAGACAGGCCTATTGCAGTCGACATAGCAATGACTTCACGGCTTAGAAGACTGAGTTCCATGCCGGGTTGACCTTGAGTCACACCGTCGCACATGGCTGGCACGCCAGCTGCAACCTGGGCCACACTACCCACTTCGGCGCAGGCTTGCTTCAAAAGGTCCGGATAGCTTTCATAGGGCTGGTGAGCCGAAAGCATGTCGTTAAATGACGTAACTATGCCAATGTTAGCCTTCGTTAGGCCTTTGATTGATTGCTTATCATCTGGATTACAAGCTGCAAAACCATGAGCCAAGTTACCACAACTCAAAGAGCTGCGATGAACGCCTTTTTGTTTTGCTTCATTGAGCGCCGCCAGGTATTTAGCTCGTGACACTTTGCTGCGTTCGATAATCCTATCGGTTACAGATTGTACAACTGCGTGCATAATAACTCCTTAAGCGCTCCAGTAAACGTCCACTGGTGTCTTATGTTGTGCCAATACGGCTCTGATAGGCATAGTGTTAGCGTCTTCATTTTCAAGCGCTTGGCGATAAACTGATAGCTTCTTCTCACCGACTATATGTAGATAGATTTGGCGACTAGCCAAGATCGCCGTCTTTGACAGAGACAGCCTTGGATTAGGTGCAGAACCTGGATTAACAGCCACACATAACTTCTCTGTCGACAAGGCTTCTTCTATCTCCTTAGAGCATGGGAACCAAGAGCAAGTATGTCCGTCATTACCCATTCCCAGAACGACGACATCGAACGGATTAGAGAAATTAGCCAGTTGTTCGATAGCCATCGCACAACCCTCTTCCGGAGAAGAGAACATATTTTTAAGACCACGAAATTTGGCGGTATGAGCCTTATTTTGTAACAGGTGAGTCCTGACAAGCTTCTCGTTAGAAGCATCAGAGTCATTGTCGACCCAACGTTCATCGGCGAGAGTGATATACACCTCACTCCATTCAACATTTTTATGACTAAGCAGTTGAAAGAGTTTTACCGGGGTCGAGCCACCAGACACAATCAGACTTGCCTGACCGCGGGTATCTACCGCTTCCTGTAGTTGCTTAGCAATACGCTCAGCCAGCTGGTTTTCCAATGCTGTCTTATCATCAAACGATTTGAACACACTTTCTTTAATCATGACTTAATCCTCTTACTCGTCCCAAGAACGGCCGTCTTTAGCTATCAAGGCAACAGATGCCACTGGGCCCCAACTGCCAGCAGGATAGGGTTTTGGCTTCTCGTTGCTTTCTTCCCAAGCTTGAATGATTCCATCGACCCAAGTCCAAGCCTGTTCCACTTCATCCCGACGGACAAATAGTGCCTGATTACCCAACATAGCTTCGAGTAACAGACGCTCATAGGCATCTGCGATACGCTCATTTTTAAAGGTCTCGGAGAAGCTTAAATCGAGTTTGGTGGTCTGTATTCTTTGCTTTTGCTCAAGACCCGGAACCTTATTCATCATCTGAATTTCGACACCTTCGTGGGGCTGAAGTCGAATCGTCAATTTATTTGGCGGTAAGTTCCTATAGCTTGAGCTATAAAGGTTATGAGGTGGGTTCTTGAAATAAACGACAATTTCAGAACTCTTGGCTGGCATACGTTTACCACTGCGAAGATAGAATGGTACTCCGGCCCAACGCCAGTTATCGATGTCAATTCTTAAGGCAACGAACGTCTCAGCATTAGACTGAGTATTGGCGCCCTCCTCTTCCAGATAACCGGGAACCGGTGAACCTTGCAAGAATCCAGAGGCGTATTGACCGCGAACCGTATTCTCATAGATATTATCTGAATTGATAGGACGAAGTGATTTGAGCACTTTCACTTTCTCATCACGTATACTGTCGGCATCTAGGTTAACCGGAGGATCCATGGCTACAAGAGTCAGTACCTGCAACAGATGATTCTGGATCATGTCACGCATCTGACCTGCTTTATCGAAATACCCCCAACGGCCTTCGATACCTACCTCTTCAGCAACCGTGATCTGTACATGATCTATGGTTCGGTTATCCCATTTAGAGGAAAACAATGAATTGGCAAAACGAAGTGTGATCAGATTCTGAACGGTTTCTTTACCTAGGTAGTGATCGATACGGTAAATTTGATTTTCATTGAAGAAGGCAGAAACATTGTCGTTGATGATTTTAGAAGATTCGAGATCGTAACCTATGGGTTTTTCTAATACGACACGTGAATCAGGATAGATTAATTTTTGCTCATTAAGGCAGCGACAGATATCACCGAAGATCACTGGCGGCGTCGCAAAATAACTGACCATCACCCTTTTCTCGGGCTCGAGTATGTCATGGAAAGGTTTGTAACCTTCAGACTCAGTAAAGTTCGTCCCTATATAATGGCATCGTAGTAAGAAGCGCTCGACAGTCTCCTGACAAAGATCCTCTTTTACAAAGGTCTTCAGGGCTTTATCGACTAACGCTTTAAATTCTTCTTGAGTGAAAGCATCTTTAGCTACGCCAATTACTTTAGTGTCGACATTCAGTAACCCAGCTTTGTCTAACTGATATAAAGAAGGAAGTAATTTACGCCGCGCCAAATCACCTTTAGTACCAAACAAGACAAAATCACAAGCTTTGGCTCCTGGTGTTGTTATGCCCATAGCTTCTCAATCTCCTAATGTCACCGTGTTCAATCGAATCGATATGAATTTCACGTGTATGTTGTAATATAACAACAGAATTTGTTAATTGCATCTTAAATTTGAAAATAGCACCTATTAGTTAACTAGGCATACAAGCCTATAATCTGGTATGCTTTTCGTGATTAAATGACTATATATAGTAGAAACTTTTAATCTAACTCAAGTTATAATCCGTCATAGCAGTCAAGTTTCTCAATTTAAAGAAGCTTTCAAAAATGACAGAAAAAAACAATAAAATTACATATTTTTTTTCGAGTGGACGTACGCATATGAATACCCTAGAAAAGGTCCAAAAAAGCCTCACACATTTTAGTAAATCAGAGCGGAAAGTTGCTGAAGTCATTTTGGCTTCTCCACAGACGGCGATCCACTCAAGTATTGCCACTCTGGCTAAGATGGCCGACGTGAGTGAACCCACAGTTAACCGCTTCTGCCGTCGTTTAGACACCAAGGGCTTTCCGGATTTTAAACTCCACCTAGCTCAAAGTTTAGCTAACGGGACACCCTATGTCAGCCGTCATGTGGAAGAAGATGACACTCCTGAGTCCTATACAACAAAAATATTCGAATCATCAATGGCTTCTCTCGATACCGCCAGGCAGAGCATAGATACGACTGCTATCAACAAGGCCGTCGATATACTGACCCAAGCGAAGAAAATTTCTTTCTTTGGTCTAGGTGCCTCAGCCTCAGTGGCTCATGATGCGCAGAATAAGTTCTTTCGATTCAATGTTCCCGTCATCTGTTTTGATGACGTTTTGATGCAACGTATGAGCTGTATCAACAGTGGAGAAGGCGACGTTATCGTGCTTATATCACACACAGGCAGAACCAAGTCTATGATTGATATAGCTAGGATAGCCCGTGAAAATGGCGCTGCTGTAATAGGCATAACAACCCTAGACTCACCACTATCAATTGAATGCACACTGCCTATAACCATGGAAGTTCCTGAAGATACGGATATGTATTTACCTATGGCATCTCGCTTAGCTCAATTGGTTGTCATTGACGTATTAGCAACCGGCTTTACTTTACGCCGTGGACCTAGATTCAGAGAGAGCTTAAAGCGGGTGAAAGAAGTGTTAAAAGAATCCAGAATCGACAAAGATTCTATAATGTAACAGACTTTCTTTGCCTCCCCGGCAGTACAACTTCCTTTGTACTGCCATTAAACCCCCAAATTTCAGTTTTCCTCCATAAAGTTATTATATTGTTCTAGATCATTTTGTTTGTAATTTTCCTACACAATGTCAGAACCTCTGTTAATATAGTGTCAGAATTTCTTTAAACTTAACGGAGTATGTCATGTTCCGCAGAACCAAAATCGTAACAACTTTGGGTCCCGCTACCGATCGCGATGACAACTTACGCCGCATAATTAAAGCAGGCGCAAATGTTGTTCGTCTTAACTTTTCCCACGGCTCAGCTGAAGACCATATTAAGCGAGCTAAAGATACCCGCAGAATCGCCGCCGAACTCGGTGTTCATGTCGCTGTTCTGGGTGATCTTCAAGGTCCGAAAATTCGAGTCTCTACCTTCAAAGACAACAAAAAAGTTCAGCTAGACCTAGGTCAAAGCTTTATCTTAGATGCTGATCTTGCCAAGGGTGAAGGCGATGAGAAGCAAGTCGGTATCGATTATAAAGAGTTGCCAAACGATGTCTGTATCGGCGATATCCTTATGTTAGATGACGGCCGTGTGCAGCTAAGAGTCGAAAGTGTTGACGGCAATAAGGTACACACAACTGTCACAGTTGCTGGTCCCTTATCCAATAACAAGGGCATCAACAAGCAAGGTGGTGGTCTATCTGCTGCAGCGCTAACCGAGAAAGATAAGCGCGACATTCTTACAGCGGCAGAAATTCAAGTTGATTATCTTGCGGTTTCTTTCCCTCGTACGGGTGCAGATCTTGATTATGCACGTGAACTTGCCCTTAAAGCCGGCTGTAAGGCACTTATCGTGTCTAAAGTTGAACGCGCAGAAGCCGTTGCGACAGACGAAGCTATGGATGATGTGATCAGAGCATCCGATATCGTCATGGTTGCCCGTGGTGACTTAGGTGTCGAGATTGGTGACCCAGCACTTGTTGCAGTACAGAAGAAACTCATTAGGCGAGCTCGTCAGCTTAACAAGAGCGTGATCACAGCAACTCAGATGATGGAGTCTATGATCACCAGCCCAATGCCAACTCGTGCTGAAGTCATGGATGTGGCTAATGCTGTTCTCGACGGTACTGATGCTGTGATGCTATCTGCAGAAACTGCGGCAGGTGACTTCCCGGAAGAAACCGTCAAGGCGATGGCTGAAGTCTGTCTTGGTGCAGAATTACACCCAAGTGTACAAGTCTCTAAGCATAGACTCGATCAAAGCTTCGATTCTGTTGAAGAAACGATTGCGCTATCGACCATGTATGCAGCTAATCACCTTAAAGGTATCAAGGCGATCATTGCATTAACTGAATCTGGTGCGACTCCTCAGTTGATGTCTCGTATCAGCTCAGCTTTGCCTATTTTTGCCTTGTCACGCCATGAAGTGACATTAGCCAAGATGGCTGTATATCGCGGTGTACAAGCTGTACATTTCGACTCTACTAATATCAGTGCCGAAGATGTTGCTCGTAAAGCGTTAGAAACACTAACTGCTGCTGGTTACCTCAAGAGTGGCGATATGGTCCTAATGACTAAAGGTGATTCGATGGAAACTATCGGCGGAACCAATACCAGTAAGGTATTGATCGTCGCTTAATTCCTCATCATTGAATAAAAAGGGCACGCGAAAGCGTGCCCTTTTTTATTGGGGATTCCACTAGCAGTTTATGACAATAAACAAAAAGGACGCCGAGGCGTCCTTTTTATTATCTAAGCTATCGAAGTTACAATGAACTAAAGTCATCGACATTGATTGCAGCCAATCTCAACTTATCGGCAGCAAGCACAGACTCCAACTCAACCGCATCGATAATGAGTGTCTCGTGGGCTAATTTAAATAAAGCCAAGTTACTCATCTTCTTAGGTAAAGAACCGCCTCGCTGGGCCATTTTTATCTTTTTATGGATCTGCCTACAGTTAAACTGTGCGATAAAGGCACTTTCAACTTCGGCAATCCCACTGGTATCTCCCTCAAATTCAGGACATAAGAAGGTAATACGATCACGTGCAGGTCCTGGCTTTGACATGCCTTGAACCAGTGTGACGGCCATCTTGTCAGTCACACCATTAAAATGGTTACCCAGAGGAAATATAAGTGCCCTCATCAGCCAAGCTACTGGACGGTTAGGGAAATTACGTAGAGTACCTTCCAAAGCCTGAGCCGCTTTTTGTAATCGGGTAGCCATTACATAGCGAACCGCGGGTAGATCATCATGCTGACGACCGTTATCTTCGAAGAGTTTCAATGTTGCAGAACCTAAATAAAGCTCACTGAGCACATCACCCATTCTTGCTGATATCATCTCTTTTCGCTTAAGATCTCCACCCATGATCAACATGGAAACATCGGTCATAAATGCCAACGCCGATGAGAGTCTCGACATGTCCCTATAATATTGCTGAGTCTCACCGCTCACAGGAGTCTGATTAAAACGACTAGCCGTTAACGCACAAAACACCGAACTGAATGCATTACGGACCGTATAACCAATATGACCCAGAAGCAGCGAATCGAAACGTTCCAATGCGGCTTCTTTGTCATCCATTGCCGCAGTTTCCATCTCAGCGAGTACATATGGATGGCAACGAGTCGCTCCCTGGCCGAATATCATCAGGCTACGGGTAAGGATATTAGCCCCTTCTACCGTAATTGAGATGGGATTCGCCATATAAGGGTGACCCAGGTAGTTTTTCGGGCCCAGTTGAATGCCCTTACCCGATTGAATATCCATGGCATCGTTAAGCACATCACGGCTCATCTCAGTCATATGATATTTTGCAATTGCCGTGACTACCGATGGTTTCACTTTTAGGTCTATACCCGTTGTCGTTAAGCGTCTTGCCGCTTCCAACTGGTAAGTGTTGGCAATAATTCGGGCAAGCGCCTCTTGCACACCTTCGAAATTACCGATAGAAAGGCCAAACTGATGCCTGACATAAGTGTATGCAGTGGTTGTCTTCGTTGCGGTGTGACCTGCAGCCGTTGCCAGTGCCGGTAATGATATCCCTCGACCTGCAGATAAACATTCCACCAACATGCGCCAACCTCGGCCTGCATATTGTGGTCCCCCTATGATCCAATCTAATGGAATAAAGACATCTTCTCCTTGAGTCGTGCCATTCATGAATGCCATGTTGAGCGGGTTATGTCTATTCCCTATCTTCACACCGGCGTGATCTGTAGGTATCAAGGCGCAGGTTATACCCAGAGCCACTTTATCACCTAACAAGCCATCAGGATCTCGCATCTGAAAGGCCAGACCGAGTACCGTAGCCACCGGAGCTAAGGTAATGTAACGCTTATCCCAGTTAAGCTTAAGACCCAGAATCTCTTCGCCTTCAAACTCTTGACGACAGACGATACCTTCATCGGGAATGGAACCTGCATCGGAACCTGCTTCAGGTCCCGTGAGTGCAAAACAAGGCACAGCTTCACCACTGGCCAATTTAGGTAACCAATGTTCTCTCTGCTCTTGTGTGCCGTAATGAGTGAGCAATTCGCCCGGACCTAAAGAATTGGGCACCATAACAGTAACAGCGGCACTGACGCTGCGGCTGGCAATTTTACTGACTATGGTCGAGTTAGCATATGCAGAGAAAGCTTTGCCCCCATACTGCTTAGGAATGATCAGAGCAAAAAATCCTTCATCCTTAAAATATTGCCAAAGTTCAGGTGGAAGATCCTTACGGTTTTGCACTATGTCATAATCATCGATCATGGTCAGTGCTGTCATCACCTGATTATTGAGAAAGTCTTGCTCTTCTGCGGTAAGTTTAGGCTTGCCATAGCTATGTAAGGTTTCCCAGTTAGGCTTACCTCTGAAAAGTTCACCTTCCCACCAGACATCACCGGCCTCCATCGCTTCCTTCTCAGTATCAGATAACGGCGGGAGAACCTTCTTAAAAAATGAAAATGCAGGACGGGTGATGAACTGGATCCTGATATTTTTAACACAAAAGAGCACGATAATGATCAAGAGTGCAAGTATGAACAGAGTCATGATTTTACCTTTTATTCTATAAAGCTGAGATTAAGCCATTACTGGAACCGCTACGCCTGCTGAAAGATAAGGGATAACTTTACGGATAACGGCTTCTATATCGTTATGCTCACCGAAATCTGCTGCTGCGATTTCAATTAACGCATCTGCCGAAGCCATGGTGAAGACCACAGTACCTAAGGTAAAGTGTAAACGCCAGAACATCTCCGCGGGAGGAATATGTGGAGCGCTGTCTGCTACAGCTTTTACAAATGGAGTCAGATGATCTCCGTAATGTGTGGTGATAAACCATCTGAGATGTCCCTGACTCTCTATATAGCCTCTACCCAGTAGCTGTAAGAAGGTACTGGTGCCCTCGGACCTTAGTTCATTTAGCTCTAACAAAGGTTTGACTAAGGTCGAAAAAATATCATTCAGCGAGGCATCTTTGTCACGACTCTGTAAAGCTAAGATTTCAGACGAGGCGGCAGGCATAAAAACATCGAGATATCTCGCTAAAACTGCCCGTATTAACTCTTTTTTTGAACCAAAATGATAATTCACTGAAGCAAGATTGACTTCAGCCTTACTGGTGATCAGACGTAAGGAGGTTTCAGAAAAACCTCGCTCAGCAAATAACTTTTCTGCAGCATCCAGTATTCTTGTTTTTGTATCGGAGCGATTTGCCATTTCGTGACCTTATAGCCGTATTTTAAACACTTGTTTAAATTAAACATTGGTTCACATTTTGTCAAACGAAATTATTAGTAGATAACAAGCTACAGCTAGATTTACACGCCATTCCGCCTCTTTTACTCCCTTCTACTTTTAAAAAACTGATTTTTAGTTAGAATACTCAACACAAAAACAACAAAGGAACTGAATTAATGTCACTTCTAATGCCGAAACTTTCACGTCTTTCGCTGCTCATTGCGCTTTCAATAGGGGTATCTGCCTGTAATTCCTCTAAAAATGACGATAGTAACTCAGCTTCATCTAAAACTTCAGAGGCTAAACAATTCCTAATACAATCTGAGCAAACATTGAGCGATCTTTCCATCGAGATTAATCGTGCCGAATGGATCTACAGCAATTTCATTACCGATGATACGGCGGCCCTCTCAGCGTCAGCGGCTGAAAAACTCACCGCAACCTCGGTGAGACTCGCGACTCAAGCCGCTCAATATACCGATTTAGCACTGGATGATACTAGTCTGCGTAAACTCAATATATTACGCAGTTCTTTGGTACTCCCCGCCCCTCTCGACCCTGAAAAAAATGCCGAGCTTGCCGGAATAAGTGCACAGCTCAATGGATTGTACGGTAAAGGAAAATATTGTTTCGATGACGGTCGCTGTTTAACTCAACCCGAGCTGTCAGCAATCATGGCTGAATCCAGTGACCCTAAATTATTACTCGAAGTGTGGCAAGGTTGGCGTGAAATAGCTAAACCTATGCGTCCTCTGTTTCAGCGTGAAGTTGAATTAGCCAATGAAGGCGCTAAAGATCTGGGCTACGCCGATTTGTCTGTATTATGGCGCAGTCAATATGACATGAAACCCGATGAATTCTCCAATGAACTGGACAGGCTATGGGGTCAAGTTAAGCCTCTATATGATTCATTACACTGTTATGTCCGCGGCGAACTCAATGAAGAGTATGGCGATGAAGTCGTACCGGCCAATGGGCCGATTCCGGCTCATTTACTGGGTAACATGTGGGCGCAGAGTTGGGGCAATGTCTATGATAAAGTCTCACCTCAAGATGCAGATCCGGGTTATGACTTGACTCAGCTTCTTGCCGAGCATGACTATGATGAAGTCAAAATGGTTAAACAAGCCGAAAGCTTCTTCAGCTCACTGGGTTTCGATGAGCTACCAGATTCATTCTGGGAGCGATCTTTGTTCGTCCAACCTAAAGATCGCGATGTAGTGTGTCATGCATCTGCCTGGGATCTGGATAACCTGGATGATATACGGATCAAGATGTGTATTCAGAAAACGGCTGAAGATTTTACCGTTATCCATCATGAGTTAGGTCACAACTATTACCAACGTGCCTATAAAAACCAGCCATTTATCTTCAAAAATAGTGCTAATGATGGCTTTCATGAGGCTATAGGTGACACGATTGCATTATCTATCACCCCAAGTTACCTGAAACAGATAGGTTTACTCGATGAAGTCCCTGATGCATCGAAAGATATCGGCCTATTACTCAAGCAAGCATTAGATAAAGTTGCCTTTATGCCCTTCGGCTTGATGATCGATCAGTGGCGCTGGAAAGTGTTCAGTGGTGAAATCACCCCGGATCAGTACAACCAAGCCTGGTGGGATCTAAGAGAGAAATATCAGGGAGTGAAGGCCCCCATCGAGAGAAGTGAAGCTGATTTTGACCCTGGTGCTAAATACCATGTACCAGGAAATGTCCCTTATACGCGTTATTTCTTAGCCCACATTTTACAGTTCCAATTCCACAAGTCCCTGTGTGAGACTGCCGGTGATACAGGGCCAGTTCATAGATGTAGTATTTATGGCAATAAAGCAGCAGGCAGTAAACTCAATACCATGTTAGAAATGGGACTGAGCCGTCCATGGCCTGATGCATTAAAAGTGGTCACTGGTAGCCCTGAGATGGATGCTAGCGCCGTGCTCGATTACTTCGCTCCGTTACAAGTTTGGTTAAATGAGCAAAACACTCAAGCAAAGCGCCAATGTGGATGGTGACCTTTATTTTACCTTTAGCGATTAATCGCTTAAGCCTATTAGCTTAACATTATGACCTTTTAAGGGCGCTATTTCAAAGCGCCCTTCTTATATGTACAACACTCTCCACTACAGCACCTTATCCACTGGACACACTTTGTTAAGAACTAAAACTTTAGATAATCAAGGTCATCTATTATAGTGACATCAGTAATTGTAGATTTGAAAAAATTTAATGTCATTAATAAAAGTTCTCTTAGTGAGTCTTGTCTCTTTTCTGTGCACGATACAGCCAGCGATGGCACAATCGGAAGACAATAGAGCCATTAATCAATTATATCGCCAGTTTTCACAGGCATTTAACCAATTAGATGCAGGAATAGTTGAGAATATCTATGCCGAGGATGCTTGCTATGTCCCTGAAAACCAAAGTAAGGGCATCACTATGGGACGAGAAAACATCATAGCCCTTTATAAGAAGTTTTTTGTTAAGATTAAACACAAGCAAGCCCGTATAGAGGTCGACTTTAGAGTCATTGAGCGACAAATGGAGAACAATAATGCGACAGATATCGGCTACTACCTGATCCGCTTTCATCCAGCTGAAGATGCCGAAGAACCCATCAGTGAATTTGCTGGGAAATTTGTCAATGTTTCCAGAAAGAATGCCAATGGAAAATGGTATCTTACCGTCGACACCAATAATCGTTCAGACACACCATTTTACTATAATGCAAAACCCACCCCAGAATTGTATTATGGTCGTCACTTTTCTCCTCTAACGTCCGAGCTCCATGACTAACAACCTTAATATTATCTGTCCTTGTGGTAATAGCCCGCAAAACACAGCACTTTTGTATCAAAACTGTTGTGGGAGATTGCATACTAACTCCCAAAAGGCAGACAGTCCTGAGCAGTTAATGCGCAGCCGATACACAGGCTTCGTACTTAAGTTATATGACTATTTGATAGCCACTCATCATCCGAAATATTTACTTGGTCTCACGGCCAGCACACTAGCCCAAAGCCCGGAAACTCACTGGTTATCATTGGAAATAATCTCTGTATCGAATACTGGCTTGCATGGGCAAGTTGAATTTCAGGCTTGGTATAAAGATGAAGCAGGTATAAATGCGATTCACGAACTATCTGATTTCAAGTGTGTCGACGGAGAGTGGTTATATACCCAGGGAGAACAGTTCGATGCAATTTTTCCTAAACGCAACCAAGCTTGTTTGTGTGGAAGTGGTAAGAAATTTAAACAGTGTTGTCTATAAGCATTAAGATGATTCTTGCTAAAATATGACATTTTAAGCAATAAATTGAATCACTCGTTAGTGAATCATCTCGTGATTTGATTTGAATAAAAACTGGCTAAACTCAGACTCTCTTAGGGCGGGACTGTAAAGGAAACCTTGAGCCTGATGGCACTTATGTTCCGATAAGAAATCTTCCTGTTCCTTAGTCTCTACCCCCTCGGCAGTTAAGGAAATATTGAGCGCCGAAGCCATAGCAATAATGGCGCTCACAATCTCACGACTCTCTCGACTTACTGTAAGATCGGAAATAAATGAACGGTCAATTTTAAGCTTACTGATGGGAAACTGTTTCAAATAACGCATCGAACTGTAACCAGTACCAAAATCATCGATAGCCAGCCCTACGCCAAGCTCAGAGAGCTCAGTACATAAATTAGTCGCATAATCTATGTCTTCCATCAATTCTGTCTCTGTGATCTCCAGGATCAGCGAGCCGGGTTGAAGTCGATAGCGCGACACTAAGTTCCACACCTGATCGAAAAGATTACCGCTAAAGAACTGGCGAGCGGAAACATTCACATGCATAGAAATATCAATTTGATGGTGTTGCCATAAATTGAGTTGCCTACATGCAGCTTCCAATACCCAAGTTCCAATGGCATTTATCAGGCCTGTTTGCTCGGCAATGTCGATAAAAGCACCAGGATACAGCACCCCTTTCTTAGGGTGGTGCCAACGGATCAATGCCTCTGCACCTATATATGTTCTGGTCTTAAGATCTTTAAGTGGCTGATAGTAGAGTTCAAACTCTCTCCCTCTCAGTGCGGTTTGTAAGTCACGCTCTATCTGCGCATCCTCTTTGAAGGTATTGAGTAAGGCATTATTAAATACTTGGATTTTGTCGCCTTGCTTTGTCTTGGCGTATTGCAAAGCGATATCGGCACAAGCTAAGGGAACAAAGCTGTCTTCAACAGACTCAATATCTACAATAGCCAGAGCCGGTTTAGCTTGGATCTGTTCACGGCCTATATGAACAGGCTGAGTCAGCTGACTGTATAACCTGGCTGTGATGTAGTCCATATCCACTTGATTTTGCGTAGGAATAATTATCGCAAATTCATCACTCCCCACTCTAGCGAGGTGTTCGGTTTTATTAACATTAGCAAAATGCTTCAAACGTCTGGCGATTTCAATCAGTAATTCGTCACCGTTTTGATGACCATAGGTATCATTGAAACGTTTAAAGCCGCAGAGATCGATGAGGATCAATTGGCCTGATTTACAGTGTTCTAACTCTTTATTGAAATAGCTGCGATTATAGAGTCCTGTCAAACCACAACGCCAGGCTAAACGCTCTAATTTTGCCTGGTACTGCTTCTCATCTGATATATCATCGGCTTTAACCAGTGCGTAATGATTGCCACGTTCGGTGATAAACTGTTTAACTGAATATCTGAGCCAGTATTGCCTGCCATCAGAGCGCACAACTAGGCTTTCTCCCTTAGCCACTGCTCCCATAGACACCTGTTCTAGGATGCCTTTAGCCTGTTGCGGATATTGTTTAATAAAATCGAGTTGTTTGAATGAATGTCCAATGACTTGACGTTTAGGCATACCGGATAGCCATTCATGGGCTTGGTTTACATATTCGATCAAATCTGATTTCAGGTTAATCAACATACTCACCTGCTCGGATTCTTCATCGGCACTGAGTAATAAAGTTAATCTCTCATCGTTTTCATAGGCATTGTGGGTCGCCAGAGTCAGCGCAAGTTGGTCGGCCACATGAGTCGCGATATGAATCTCGCTATCGGACCAAGGGGCTATCGATGTTCTTTCTAAATATAAGATACCTTCGAGATGACCGTTAATTCTTATGGCAACATCTAGGGATGACATTATCCCTTTAGGCTTGAAATACGCATCAGCTATCTCTATGACTCTAGGGTCCGAGTCCACATCATTTATATCTATCAGACACTTGTTTCTGAGTTCAGCGATATAATCAGGACAATCAAAGGGGGCGGGGCGTGAATACACAACAGGCAGCAAGGGACCATAATTAGCGGTCGCGCTAATTTGATTATCTTCACAAGAGAGCATACAGACACCTACGTAGGTGACAGCGAGTTGCTGACATAATAACTCAGTCGCCAACTCCGCCGTTTTCTGAAAATTACCCTCTTGTTTTTCTTTAGAGTTAACTATGCACTCTAATAAATCTTGATACTCACGCTTCTTCACGAATGTCCCTAAAAAAGTAAGCAAGATTACTTACTCAAAGCTTCATATGATGATGGCTAATCTATCAAAGTTATTGAAAATATTATTAGTATTTGTTATTTCAATCAGCCTACACACAATATAACTTTTGAGCAACATGGCCATAGAACTAAAATGAATTTTCTAATTGAAAAATCATTTTTTCTGCACTAAAGGAAAAATTAATCGTTAGACTAATGCCAGAATCCTGGCTCACTGACCCTACATTAACGTCTTCAAATCTGGCTTTAACTTTCTGTGTCAACAATTCTGATTCAGCCTGAGCTTGTGGCCCTGTGAAGTGGACGACTAATTGTCTGTCGTGTTCATCGATCACGGCACCAATATCGGCATAACTACCACAATCAGTGCAAGTATCGTTGACTAAACTAGATTGAGCATTCTGAATATTTTTCATGGTACATAGGTCTCGAAAATGAATAATAAGCAAGTATTATACGTCAATGTTATGAAGGCATTGATAGATACCTCAAACTTCAACAATAAAAGGTAATCTCTTATCATAAAACTTCATAAAAATGGTATTAACAGTCCACTCGACTGATGACTTAAAATATTGAAGCTCACATTAACACCTAGCTATAATCTGACTCATCTGTCTTTGCTGAGAAAGAATATCAACAAAATTAGGCGGATCGAGATCCCTTGAATCGTCATAACCAGCTTGGTTCGATTTTGACCTAGTGAATTTTTCTCGAGTTAACAGATCACAATTTATCAGCACCTCTAACATCTCAGCAGGTTCACTTCCTCGAGTGACCAAAGCTTCGGCTTGGATAGCCTGGGCCAATTGAAAAGCGCGAGCACCACCTTCTCTGAATACTCGACTATGCTCAATCGGTGAATTATTCACCGAAAGGTCGGTAACTAACTGCTGAGGATTTGCGATATCAAACTTTTTTCGCAGTCGTTTATCACTATTATTAGCTGGCTGATCAGTTTGAAATTGAGCCATATCACGTGCATCTGTAGATAATAAGGCCAATAAAAGGGCAAACTCCCCCCGACGACCATTATCTATCGCATGATTAAGCCTAGTGCCTAATTGTGACTCATTTACTAAAACTGAACTCGGTTGCATAAATAAACATCAATAAATCAACTCGTTGATAGTTAATCGACCGCTTGAATCAGAACTTTAGCTTTTTTTTAAAATGAGGCTTTACTCTGATGGAGTTTGTGACTACTATTGCCGCCGCAATTGAGGAGGGGTTCCCGAGTGGCCAAAGGGATCAGACTGTAAATCTGACGGCTCAGCCTTCGAAGGTTCGAATCCTTCTCCCTCCACCATTTGCACTAAAGAAAGAAAATAAAGATATCTGGAGGGGTTCCCGAGTGGCCAAAGGGATCAGACTGTAAATCTGACGGCTCAGCCTTCGAAGGTTCGAATCCTTCTCCCTCCACCATCTTTATTTCACCGACTTTAGACATGTAAAAAGCTAATCTTATCTAGGGTTATTACTCACTCAAGAATAATATTAGTCAGAAGATAAAATGTGGAGGGGTTCCCGAGTGGCCAAAGGGATCAGACTGTAAATCTGACGGCTCAGCCTTCGAAGGTTCGAATCCTTCTCCCTCCACCATCTTTATTTCACCGACTTTAGACATGTAAAAAGCTAATCTTATCTAGGGTTATTACTCACTCAAGAATAATATTAGTCAGAAGATAAAATGTGGAGGGGTTCCCGAGTGGCCAAAGGGATCAGACTGTAAATCTGACGGCTCAGCCTTCGAAGGTTCGAATCCTTCTCCCTCCACCATCTTTGCTTCACCTATGTTAGACAAGTACAAGTAAAAGCTAATCTTATCTAGGGTTATTACTCACTCTAGAACAATATTAGTCAGAAGATAAAATGTGGAGGGGTTCCCGAGTGGCCAAAGGGATCAGACTGTAAATCTGACGGCTCAGCCTTCGAAGGTTCGAATCCTTCTCCCTCCACCATCTTTGCTTCACCTATGTTAGACAAGTACAAGTAAAAGCTAATCTTATCTAGGGTTATTACTCACTCTAGAACAATTTTAGTCAGAAGATAAAATGTGGAGGGGTTCCCGAGTGGCCAAAGGGATCAGACTGTAAATCTGACGGCTCAGCCTTCGAAGGTTCGAATCCTTCTCCCTCCACCATCTTTGCTTCACCTATAGTTAGACAAGTACAAGTAAAAGCTAATCTTATCCAGGGTTATAACTCACTCTTGAATGATATTAGTAGAAAAAGAAAATGTGGAGGGGTTCCCGAGTGGCCAAAGGGATCAGACTGTAAATCTGACGGCTCAGCCTTCGAAGGTTCGAATCCTTCTCCCTCCACCACTTTTTCTGTATACAAGTAATCCCATCTATATCTGCCCTATTTTCTCAGTTAGTTTTGTAAATTTCCCAATGTAAAACCCATATATTCTCTGTAAGTCTGTTACCCAGCCTCAAATTCAACTTTCACGATGAATTCAATTTAGTTAATATCTGCTACATTCCTTTATATTCACCTTCAAATATCAGAGGCAGCATGGCATCTTCTTGGGTAAATCAGGCAATCGCAATCATAGACGCTGATTATCAGCGTAGCGCTGACACACATTTAATTAAGTTAGACCTTCCGCTACTTGCCGGGATCGACATTTATCTGAAAGATGAAAGTACTCATCCAACAGGAAGTTTGAAACATAGACTGGCTCGTTCACTCTTCCTTTATGCATTATGTAATGGTTGGATTAGTGAAGGGACCACAGTCATAGAATCCTCATCGGGGAGCACGGCAATATCAGAAGCCTATTTCGCCCGACTATTAGGCTTACCCTTTATCGCTGTTATGCCTCGCACCACGGCAAAGAAGAAGGTGCAACAAATTGAGTTTTACGGTGGCAAGTGTCATTTTGTCGAACATTCCAATGAAATCTATGGGGAATCAGAACGTCTAGCCAGTGAATTGAAGGGCCATTACATGGATCAATTTACTTACGCTGAGCGGGCGACAGATTGGCGAGGCAATAACAATATTGCTAATTCTATCTTTGAGCAGATGACCAGAGAGCCCCACCCTATACCTAAGTGGATTGTGATGAGCCCTGGAACTGGTGGCACATCGGCAACAATCGGGCGTTATATTCGTTATCAACAACTGGATACACAACTGTGTGTAGTGGATCCTGACAACTCAGTTTTCTATGATTACTACACCAAGGGCGACAACTCGATCACCTTAGCCAGCGGCAGTAAGATTGAAGGCATTGGTAGACCGCGCGTCGAGCCTTCTTTCATACCTGGGGTTATCGATCATATGGAGAAGATACCTGATACCGCATCCGTGGCAACCATCTACTGGCTAGAGAAGCTTATCGGCCGTAAAGCCGGAGCATCGACCGGAACCAACCTATATGGTGTATTGCAGATAGCAGCCAGGATGCATGCTAAGGGCGAAACAGGCTCACTAGTCACTTTACTGTGCGATTCAGGAGAACGTTATCTGGACACTTACTATAACCCAGAGTGGATTAAAGAAAACATAGGCGATCTCAGCGAGTTTGAAAATAAACTCAAGAGTTTTGATGTCACCGGCCAATTAACTTAGACGCCAAGTACTGTGATCCTGACTGTGAACCTGAGTAAGTTAAAGACAAGATAGGCGATCTCAGTGAGTGTGAAAATAAACTCAAGAGTTTTGATGTCATCGGCCAGCTAACTTAAGCACCAAATATTGCAAACTGAATGAGATTGGCTTGAATGAGCTTGAATGAGCTTGAATGAGCTTAAAATAATATAGATGTTTTCGAGGAATTGGAGAACAGATTTAACAAGTTTGATGTGACATTGGTTAGCGCTTAAGTATCATGCAAGTTTGCGACCTAAGCGCTACGGCTAGATTAATCTATATTGAGGTATTTATGAGTCTGTATCGATAAACGCCAGTTACGCTCGATACAGGTTTTCATCGCTAGCTCTGTTGCCCTTGGTTTCTGACTAATGGGCTGCAGGCAGATTGTTTTACCATCAAGTTCAATCCCCTCGAGCAATTCATCCAAATCATCAATATGTTTGGACGTGGCTACCGGGTGCTTAATTTCATCTGCTCGCTCCAGTGCCTGGGTCAATACTGCCATACCCGCTTTCATATTGACCTTAGGTGACACAGTGACCCAAGTCTTATCTGAACAGATAACCTCAAATGTACCACTGGTTTCAATTTGAGTTGCGTAACCTTGGCTATTTAACTGTGATGTTAATTCTGTCAGATCATGGATACATGGCTCTCCGCCTGTGATCACCACATGATTCGCACTGAAGCCTTTGCGTATAAAAGAGTTAATAAGTGCTTCAGCGGTCAACTCGGACCAACGACCTATCTCTCCATCAACCTGTATCACCAGCTCTGGGGCGACTCGATTTTTCTCAAGCACATCCCATGTATGCTTAGTATCACACCATGAACATCCAACCGGGCATCCTTGAAGTCTTACAAAGATAGCGGGTACGCCGGTAAAAAAACCTTCCCCTTGGATGGTCTCAAAAACTTCATTAACTGGATACTTCATGGTCTACCTCTACAAGGATGGGCGGCATTTATAGTGTATTTTGGCTGTACAGGCAAGCTTTAACATCACTCAATAGCCAGTAAAAAGTCGATACTGATACAAGTGGTATTATACAAGCGAGAGACTGTCAGTTAAAATGGCGACAATTTAAATACTTTAGTGGTCAATATGTCAAAAGCAGTCGTCGTTTTTAGTGGTGGACAAGATTCAACTACCTGTTTAATTCAGGCACTCGAGCAATATGATGAGGTCCACGGTATCACCTTCGATTATGGACAACGCCATAGCCAGGAAATTGAAGTCGCTAAGGACTTAGGTAAGCGCCTTGGTTTAGCGAGTCATAAGGTTCTCGATGTGACCATGTTAAACGAGTTAGCCATTTCGGCACTCACCCGCGACGATATTCCTGTGTCAAATACCCTTATGGACAATGGATTACCCAATACTTTTGTACCAGGGCGTAATATCTTGTTTCTTACCTTAGCCGGAATTTTTGCCTATCAGCTGGGTGCAGAGGCCGTGATCACCGGAGTATGTGAAACTGACTATTCAGGTTATCCCGATTGCCGTAATGATTTTGTCAAAGCTATGGCATCGGCATTAGTTCAGGGAATGGACATAGAGCTTGAGTTGGTTACGCCTTTGATGTGGTTAAATAAAGCTGAAACCTGGGCCCTTGCCGACAAGTATAATTGCTTAGCCTTAGTCCGAGATGAGACCTTAACCTGTTATAACAATATCCTAGGTTCTGGCTGTGGTACCTGCCCTGCTTGCCTGTTAAGACAAACTGGTCTAGATGACTACTTAAGCAACAAAACTCAAGTACAGTTTGATTTAGCCGCAAAAACAGCTTAATAAGGATGCCACTTATTACCTCCGCAACAATCAAGCGATGGCTATCATCGAGCTATAGCTTAGTGACACTGGTTACTATTCTATGCATAGGACTCTATTGCTTAAATCTTGCAGACACCTTAGCTTACAGAAGACTAGAAATAGGTGATGGTGAGTATTGGCGGCTACTGACTGGCAATTTACTGCATACTAATGCCTGGCATTTACTCATGAATCTGGCTGGGCTCTGGGTGATAGTGCTGCTCCACCACACGCATTATCGTTTACTGCTTTTCACCTTGCTCTTCGGGCTCTGTTGTCTGCTTCAAGGTATAGGTTTATACCTGTTTTACCCAGGTTTGATCGGATATGTTGGCCTGAGTGGAATGCTCCATGGATTGTTCACCTACGGCGCAATAAAAGACATCACCACAGGATTAAAATCAGGTTATCTACTGCTTGTTGGTGTCATCATCAAAGTTGCCAATGAGCAGATTTATGGTGCCAGTCAGGAAGTCTCTGAGATGATAGGGGCGAGAGTCGCAACTGAAGCCCATCTTGTCGGCGTTATCAGTGGCATAATAATCTTCATAATGATTTACGCTGTTAGCGCTTGGTCTAGGTTACGAGTCGACACACGGTAGACAAGGCGGCAGATAAACTGCATAGAATGGATTTCAAAGAAAGCAGCAAGACGGATAAATGTCTTGCTGCTGTCAAATTACGCTGCAATCAACACATCTCTTTTTACGCTTTAATAAATGCATCTCTGAGCTTCAATACCTGATCCCTTACCGCCGCAGCCTGTTCAAACTCTAAGTTTTTAGCATGTTCGTGCATCTGCTTCTCCAGTGCATCAATTTGATGACTTAAACTTGCCGCATCCTGGACGACATATTTAGCCCTGTTTTGTGCAACGTTAAGACTGGAGTAATCACCTAAGATGCCTTTATCTCTCTCACCCACATCCATAACATCGGTAATTTTTTTCACGACGCCTTTAGGCGTAATACCGTTATCGAGATTATATTGATGCTGCATCTTGCGGCGTCGATCCGTTTCCCCCATAGCTGCCGCCATGGATTTAGTGATGCGGTCGGCATACAAGATCACCTTGCCATTAATATTTCGGGCTGCGCGGCCCATAGTTTGAATTAACGAGCGTTCGGAGCGTAAAAACCCCTCTTTATCAGCATCTAGAATACACACCAGTGATACTTCCGGCATATCCAAGCCTTCACGGAGTAAGTTAATGCCTACCAGCACATCGAAGACCCCCAAACGAAGATCACGAATAATCTCTACTCTTTCAACCGTATCGATATCTGAATGCAGATACCTTACCTTGATCCCATGCTCATCAAGATATTCACTTAAGTCTTCCGACATGCGTTTTGTTAACGTAGTTACCAAGACTCGCTCATCGACCTTAATCCTTTTACCTATTTCAGAGAGCAGATCATCGACCTGTGTCCCCACGGGTCTGACTTCGACTTCAGGATCCAGTAAGCCAGTAGGCCTTACCACTTGCTCAGCAATTTCTCCATCGCATTTATCGATCTCATATTGACTCGGAGTTGCGGAGACAAAAATAGTTTGCGGCATCAAATCTTCGAACTCTTCAAATTTGAGAGGACGGTTATCCAGTGCAGAAGGCAGACGAAAGCCATATTCCACTAGGTTAGACTTTCTGGAGCGGTCACCTTTATACATGGCACCGATTTGAGGCACAGTGACATGAGATTCATCTATGATCAGCAAGCCATCATCGGGCAAATAGTCCAGCAGTGTCGGTGGGCCCTCTCCTGTGGCTCTACCGGATAGGTATCGTGAATAGTTTTCAATACCTGAGCAGTAACCTAACTCCACCATCATTTCTAAGTCATATTGAACTCGCTCAGATATACGTTGGGCTTCGATCAATTTATTATTGTCCAGCAATTGCTGCTTACGTTCTCGCAGCTCTACTTTTATCTCTTCAGTAGCTGCAATAATTTTCTCTCTGGGAGTGACATAGTGACTCTTGGGATACACACTTATCCGGGCGATACGCTTTATAATATGCCCAGTTAACGGATCGAACAGGCTTAACCGCTCAATCTCATCATCAAAAAGCTCAACACGAATCGCATTCTTGTCTGAATCTGCAGGAAATATGTCAATCACTTCGCCTCGGACTCGAAAAGTACCACGATCTAACGCTATATCGTTCCGTTTGTATTGGAGTTCACTGAGACGTATGAGAATATCCCTTTGCCCCATGAAATCACCTACCCTAAGGTGCAGCAACATCTTCAAATAAGACTCGGGGTCTCCTAAGCCATAAATTGCAGATACCGAGGCGATTAACACCACATCCTTTCTTTCGAGGAGTGCTTTTGTGGCTGATAGACGCATCTGCTCGATATGTGCATTCACCGATGCATCTTTCTCTATGAAAGTATTGGTGGAGGGAACGTATGCCTCGGGTTGATAATAATCATAGTAAGAAACAAAATATTCTACAGCGTTGTGAGGGAAAAACTCTTTCATCTCACCGTATAGCTGGGCCGCCAAGGTTTTGTTGGGGGCCATTATGATAGTCGGCCTGCCCATCTTCTTGATAACATTCGCAATGGTGAATGTTTTACCTGAGCCTGTAACCCCGAGTAAAGTCTGAGTCGCAAGGCCTGATTCAATGCCATCAACCAACTTAGCTATCGCCTTAGGTTGATCGCCTGCAGGCGAATAATCTGATTCCAGCCGAAATATTGATTCTGTCACTAACCGAGTTCCTTTTTTAAGCAGCGCAGTATTTTAAACCAATTAAGGGACTCGTGTGAATAAAGATGAGATATATTTATTTCAGTCGAAATAAATTGGAACAATAATGAGATAACGGACACTTTAATCCCCAGAGACTCATTATTTGCACTAAAGCATTAGCAGAAAATAATGACATTTCCATTTATTTTTTATGAAATTTTAAAACATACATTAAAAACAGTAGAAAAGATTAATACTTAAGCGAGTTTTTAATCAAACTGCCGAATTAATTCACAACAGAATCTGTCCTTGTACTTACATTTTAGCTAGGGTGCACCCCGGCCTACTAATAAATACTTGCAATTACTATGAGTATGTTTTGAAAGGAGTTTATTCAAGGGTTATTTTTTTGACGATTTTAAGTTCAACCCGCTATTCATCAGGCTTTGAAACACATTTCAATAGTTAACCCACAGGCTTATCCACAGATTTAGTGGATAACTCAACCCAGCCCATACCCTGCGGGGGTTTAACAGATTTTGATGAAAGCGACTTTTAAAAGGCTTTTGATGTAATTTTGCTACATATGTAAGTCAGTATCATATACCAAGACTATTATCTGAATATTAATCTGAGCTCGATGACACTATTGTCTGCTTTTATCATAAGAGAAGATAACTCCTTATCCGAACTCTTTCACTCCCCACCTCTAACATTGTCTCAACTTATAAAAATCAGCTACAGATTCATTCTTATTGGCAGGTTAAAGAGCTAATGAGTAAATTCAGGCCATTTATTTGGCCTAAAACAAATTAATAACTCAGTAAAAACATGGAACCTAACATTAAACCGTTTTTTGTCAGTTTAAAAATCGTTCATCCAAGCAGCAATATGAGCAATTCCACGTCAGGACGAACATTAGATGAGCACTTAACAGCATAATTACACTTTTTTTTCTTCTCTGAGTTGACTCATCAGCAAGAGCGATTTAATATGCGCTCCGTCTTCAACGACGAGTAGCTTTAACGTTTCCCCTGTAGTTCAGTTGGTAGAACGGCGGACTGTTAATCCGTATGTCACTGGTTCGAGTCCAGTCCGGGGAGCCAAAGTTATTTAAATTGAAGACAATCAGAAAGTTTCTGGTTAAAATATTCCCCTGTAGTTCAGTTGGTAGAACGGCGGACTGTTAATCCGTATGTCACTGGTTCGAGTCCAGTCCGGGGAGCCATTTTAATAGAACACTGATTTGAATGAAAACGCGATTCCCCTGTAGTTCAGTTGGTAGAACGGCGGACTGTTAATCCGTATGTCACTGGTTCGAGTCCAGTCCGGGGAGCCATTCATTCAAGAAAATTATTTAAAGCGATTCCCCTGTAGTTCAGTTGGTAGAACGGCGGACTGTTAATCCGTATGTCACTGGTTCGAGTCCAGTCCGGGGAGCCATTTAAATTAAGTTATAAGTACCATGTTTAAAGCGATTCCCCTGTAGTTCAGTTGGTAGAACGGCGGACTGTTAATCCGTATGTCACTGGTTCGAGTCCAGTCCGGGGAGCCATTTAAATTAAGTAGTTTAGTTCCAAGATTAAAGCGATTCCCCTGTAGTTCAGTTGGTAGAACGGCGGACTGTTAATCCGTATGTCACTGGTTCGAGTCCAGTCCGGGGAGCCATTTTAAGCGTAATATGTAAAAAGAAAAACGATTCCCCTGTAGTTCAGTTGGTAGAACGGCGGACTGTTAATCCGTATGTCACTGGTTCGAGTCCAGTCCGGGGAGCCATCTTTTTCACCCTTTCTTAACAAGCCCTTTCTATTTATACTCATTTAAGTTTAGAATAACGTTCAGAATTTACTAGAATAATACATGTATTCTATCTTGGCGAACGGAACTCCTATGAGCTTATCTAGACTCTTTCATGCCTTTTTATTATTCCTCTTTGCAGGTATCACAAGCCTTGTCTATCTAGACAGCAATCACTCTCTTCAAGTAAAATCACAACAAAGACTCGCAAATTATCAGGCTGTTTTCGCCAACACCACATTTTCAGAAAACAACGGCAAAACCCTGTTAGCTCAATTAAATAAGCATATCTCATTTCAGTTTTTTCAATACATTCATAAAGAAGATAGCAAGTACAATTTGACTCAAGGCTCACTTTTTCCGGAAGAACAAGGTTTTCTGACTCGTCTCTTTCCTATAGATCTTCCCGATACACGTGATGTCAGTAGCGGACGCTTACAAGTTAAAGTTTATGCAGACGATTTAATAAAGCAAACAACACACAGGTTTATACAAATCTTGTCAGTTTTATGGCTGAGTTATCTCTTAATTGCCTTCTTCTACCTGCTGGTTATGAGCAGGTTTAAAAAGTCCATCAATTATGCCGCCAACTACATAGACAATTTATCTAACCAGTCATACGATGCATTAGCATCATCAAAGCTATCCTTTGAGCTTCATCCCTTAGCTCAAGCCCTAGGAAACTGTAAACTACAACTTAAACATCGCTCAGATGAATTAGCGAAAGAAAATGAAAAATTAAAGCGAGTTGCTTTTGAAGATGCTATAACGGGATTTGAAACCAGAGTTAAATTCACCCAGAAGCTCGAATCCTTCACCACCTTAGGCAAAGAGCAGATTGGCCTCTTAGCGATGATCAAAGCCAGTGAGCTTGGGCAAATAAACCAAAACCATGGCCGCTCCGCCGGTGATGATTATCTGGCTGAAGTTGCTGATTGCATAAGGAAAGCCATTCATAAATATCCAAATTCACAATGCTATAGGATCTCGACTGCCGATTTTGCCGTTTTCATTCCCGATCTTATTCTCAAAGATGGCATTCCATTTCTAGAAAATTTGAAGTCTTTATTTGACCAATACCAGCAAACGTTAGAAACCGATTCCATTGCACATATTGGCCTCATCCCTTATCAGCATGATAGTGAGCCTATGAACTTACTCACCTTAGGTGATACAGCCGTCAGCATCGCACAAACCTTAGGCCCTAACTGTTTTCATATGCAAGATAAGCTTAATGGCGATGAAGTCTACGGTGATACTCGCTGGAAACTTGCTATCGAAGATTTGATAAAGAGACGTGCAATCAAATTTTATCAGCAACCCATACTCCCCTGTCGAACCGAAGTGAAAGTCTATAGAGAGCTATTTTCTCGTTTTTATAATAGTGAAGGCAAATTCTTACCTACCTCAACCGTTATTGCCATGGCTGAACGTCATGGCATGATTTTAGAGTTAGATAAATTGATTGTGATGAACACACTAAAAATCTTGATGGATACCCCGTCACTTGAAGGGGCGTATGGGATAAACATAAGCTCATCATCCATAATGCAAGACTCATTCGTTGCCTGGTTAAAAGATCAACTGGTAATGAAACGTCATATCGCAGCAAGACTCGTTTTTGAAACCAATGAAGCTGGGATGCAATCTAACTTAGCCGCCAGTTACAAATTTGTTCAAGTCATGCACAGTGTCGGTGCTCGAGTGTCAGTTGAACACTTTGGTATGGGCTTCACTTCATTTAAGTTCTTCAGAGAAGTGCGGCCAGACTTCATCAAACTCGACGGGAGTTATACAGAATCCATCGAGAAAGATACCAACAATATGTTTTTTATTAAGATGATAGTAGATATCTCCCGTAGGCTGGGTATTCGGGTCATCGCCACCAGTGTAGAGCGACAAGAAGAGAAACTCACCCTTGAAAAAATGCTGATCGATGGCTTACAAGGATATTACATCGCCCAACCCCAAGCCATACAGTTGTTGGGGTCTAATTAATCGGTTTTTAAAAATATAACTAAATTATTTAAAACCTTGTATTCTATGTGTTGTTTCTGGCACAGGAAAAGCCGATAATAGCACTAATAATTATTCCCAAAAATGAAATGAGATGAGTGAGTATCTCCTATTATTGATCGGCACAGTCCTGGTCAATAATTTTGTATTAGTAAAATTTCTTGGCCTTTGCCCTTTCATGGGGGTATCCAGCAAACTTGAATCTGCCATAGGCATGTCAATGGCGACAACATTCGTGCTGACATTAGCCTCGGTATTAAGTTACCTGGTCAATCAATACCTGCTACTGCCATTTGACCTAAATTACCTTAGAACCATGAGTTTCATCTTGGTTATCGCCGTAGTGGTGCAATTTACTGAAATGCTGGTGCAAAAAACCAGTGCATCCCTCTATCGGGCACTCGGGATCTACCTGCCACTTATTACGACAAACTGTGCCGTATTAGGTGTAGCTCTGCTCAACATCAATGAAAAACATAATTTTCTCCAATCTGCTGTATATGGTTTTGGTGCCGCTGTCGGTTTTTCTCTCGTGCTCATCCTATTCTCAGCCATGCGCGAGCGTCTCGCTGCTGCGGATGTTCCTTTGCCCTTTCGAGGCGGAGCCATTGCTATGATAACCGCGGGCTTGATGTCACTGGCATTTATGGGATTCACGGGGTTAGTTAAATAGTCATGTCTGGAATATTTATCGCAATAATCTTGCTGACGGTCCTCGCACTCTTTTTTGGTCTCTTACTGGGTTTCGCAGCAGAGAAATTTAAAGTTGAAGGCGATCCTCTGGTGGATCAACTCGAAGCTCTACTGCCTCAAACGCAATGTGGCCAGTGCGGTTACCCAGGTTGTCGTCCCTATGCAGAAGCCATAGCCAATGGAGACAAGATCAATAAGTGTCCTCCCGGCGGCACCGCCACCATGGAAAAGCTAGCGGATATGGCTGGGGTTGATCCCGAACCTTTGACCGCGACCGAAGAAGTGCAGGTAAAGAAAGTCGCCTACATACGTGAAGACGAATGCATAGGCTGTACTAAGTGTATTCAGGCCTGTCCTGTTGATGCCATCTTAGGCGCCGGTAAGTTAATGCATACCGTCATTACTGATTACTGTACGGGTTGCGACCTATGTGTCGAGCCCTGCCCTGTCGATTGCATCGACATGCTACCTGTGACACAAAATATCAAAAACTGGGATTGGAAGTTAAACGCTATCCCAGTAAGAACCATAGATGAGGATGTGAAGTGCTAACTTTATTCGAACAAATTGATAAAGGGACACTTTGGCGGTCAACCGGCGGAATTCATCCTCCAGAGAGAAAAACCCTCTCTAACAGATCACCGATCAAGACCTTGCCCCTAGCAGATGAGTATGTAGTCCCACTGCCTCAGATTGGTGAGTCTGCAGTATTAATCGTAAAACAAGGTGATTATGTCGCTAAAGGTGCCGTTCTCACCAAGGGCACTCATTTTGGCCATCTACCGGCCCACGCTCCGACCTCGGGTCATGTATCGCGTATTGAACAGCGCCCAGGTAACCATGCTTCAGGATTAGAAGTAATGAGCTGCGTCATTAAAGCCGATGGACTCGATACTCAAGATGGGAATATTCATAAGGCACTCTCTGCGGATGAAGTTGGCCAGTTAACCGATAAGCAACTGCTGACTAAAATACAACAAGCGGGTATTGCGGGCTTAGGCGGCGCAGCTTTTCCGACACATATTAAACTCAGCCCAGCCAGTGATATTGAGTTAGTCATCATCAATGGCATTGAATGTGAGCCCTACATTACATCCGATGACATGATCATGCGTGAGAAAAGTGATGAGATCCTCAATGGCATCGCCATCATTCATAAATTATTGACTCCCAAACGTCTCATTATCGCCATTGAAGACAATAAGCCACAAGCTATAGAAGAGATGCAGCACGCGTTGAATCGAAGCTCTCTGCCGAAAGATGGCGTCAGGATCACAAGTATCCCGACACTTTATCCATCTGGAGGTGAAAAACAACTTATTCAGATTTTGACGGGGCAAGAAGTCCCATCGGGATCCATACCAGCTCAACTTGGCATAGTGGTGCAGAATGTTGCAACAGCTTATGCCATCAATGAGGCCGTTCTGCGTAATTACCCTCTGATTGAGCGTGTTGTTACGGTCACTGGTGAGAACACCCAGCTGCCTGGTAATTATTGGATCCCAATCGGTACCCCAATATCTCATGTCTTGAGCCAAACTCAATTCATAGGCAACGAACATGATAAGGTGATCATAGGTGGACCTATGATGGGTTATGCCTTACATAACGATAATGCCCCGACACTGAAAGGTTCTAATTGTGTGCTCTTGCCAGCCAGCGACGAATTAGCACCAGAGCAGAAAGAGATCCCCTGTGTACGTTGTGGCGAATGTGCTCAGGTATGTCCGGCCCAGCTCCTCCCTCAGCAGTTATTCTGGCATGCAAAGGCTCAAGAATACGATAAAGCCACTAGCTTTAACTTAGCTGACTGCATCGAATGTGGTTGCTGTACTTATGTCTGTCCCAGTGAAATTCCTCTCGTAGAATATTATCGTATCGCTAAGTCTGCGATAAAAGCCGAAGCCGAAGAGAAGAAACAGGCAGAACTGGCTAAACAAAGATTCGATCTTCGTACTCAACGTCTCGAAGATGAAAAACGGGCACGAGAAGAGAAGCAAAAAACATCAGCTGCAAGGCGCAAGGCAAGCATGTCCACATCGGATAAAGATGCTGTCGCTCTTGCAATGGCAAAAATTAAAGCTAAGAAAGAAGCTGCTTCTGCAGCAGCGGCTCAATCTCAAGCGACTGACTCGTCAAGTACTGGAACAGATGCAGATACTAAGAGTCAGAGTAAACGCACAGACATTTCCGCCGCTGTGGCCCGCGCCAAAGCCAAGAAGGCTGCACAGAAAGCCGCTGCTACCGACAAGGCAATACCTACTCCAGGTTCAATCCCGGAGTCAACAGCACCGGCTGACGACAGGAAAGCTAAAATTGCTGCAGCTGTGGCGCGTGCTAAAGCGAAGAAAGCAGGTTTAAAACAAGGTTCTGCTGATGGTATTGGCTCAGATGAGTCGGATACAAGTACAGTCAAATCACCACCAATAGCTGATGAAGTCGACAACAGTGCAATAAGTGCCCCTGTCGATGACAAGAAAGCCAGAATTGCAGCAGCTGTGGCCCGTGCAAAAGCGAAGAAAGCGGCCTTGAAACAAAAAGATGATGCGGATACAAGTACAGTCAAGACACCATCAATCGCTGATGAAGTCGACATCAGTACAGTCAATGCACCGTTAATCGATGATAAGAAAGCGAGAATTGCCGCTACTATCGCTAAAGCCAAGGCGAAGAAGGCTGCGGCTCAGCTAAGCCTTGATAAAGCCGACACAAGTACAGTCAAGGCACCGTCAATCGCTGATGAAGTCGATACAAGTACAGTCAATGCACCGTTAATCGATGATAAGAAAGCCAGAATTGCCGCCACTATCGCTAAAGCCAAGGCGAAGAAGGCTGCGGCTCAGCTAAGCCTTGATAAAGCCGACACAAGTACAGTCAAGGCACCGTCAATCGCTGATGAAGTCGATATTAGTACAGTCAAATCACCAGCAATCGATGATAAGAAAGCCAGAATTGCTGCCACTATCGCTAAAGCCAAAGCGAAGAAAATTGCAGCTCAGTTAAGCCTTGATAAAGCCGATACAAGTACAGTCAAGGCACCGTCAATCGCTGATGAAGTCGATATTAGTACAGTCAAATCACCACCGTTAATCGATGATAAGAAAGCCAGAATTGCTGCCACTATCGCTAAAGCCAAGGCGAAGAAAATTGCAGCTCAGCAAGATGCTGATCAAGTCACTGCACCTATCGACGATAAGAAAGCCAGAATAGCAGCCGCTGTTGCCAAGGCTAAAGCCAAAAAAGCGGCCCTTAATACCGGCGGCACCAAAACAGAAGATGATAAGGATTAATTAATGGCATTTAAGATTGCCTCTTCGCCTCACTTGAGTCGTCGATTCCAGACCAGCACCTTGATGCAAAGAGTGCTACTGTGTGCCTTACCTGGCGTAGCAGTACAATGCTATTTTTTCGGCTGGGGCACCATAATTCAGCTATTTATTGCCATCTCTGTCGCGCTATTTTGTGAGGCTAGCGTGTTAAGGTTAAGGAAGAGACCCGTATTAGCCACGCTAAAGGACAACAGTGCCTTACTGACCGCCCTTTTTATCGGTATTGCAGTTCCTCCGCTTGCGCCTTGGTGGTTAACCTTCATGGGCGCTATGTTTGCGATCATCATAGTTAAACATCTCTATGGTGGACTGGGGCACAACATATTTAACCCAGCGATGGCGGCGTACGTCATGCTACTGATCTCTTTTCCCGTTCAGATGACGACTTGGGTAGCTCCGAATGTCATAGCAAGCCAGCCTCTGGATATATTAGCCAGTTTACATATGGTATTTATCGGCGCAAGCCAAGTGGAAATAAGTGCCTACAAGATGGGCTTCGATGGCATGACTATGGCCACCCCTCTGGATACCTTGAAAACAGATCTCGCGATGGGATTAACCAGTACAGAAAGTTTCACTAAATCTATTTTTAGTGATGGCTATGGTGTCGGTTGGTTTTGGGTCAATATGGCTTATCTCGCCGGTGGGCTTGCCATGATAAAGATGAAATTGATCCGCTGGCATATCAGTGTAGGACTCTTAGGAGCACTCTACATCTGTTCAAGCATAGGGTTTCTTCTCAATCCTGATACCCATGCAGGCCCCCTATTCCACCTGTTTTCTGGTGCAAGCATGTTGGCTGCATTTTTCATTGCTACCGATCCCGTCACCGCAGCAACCAGCGTCAGGGGAAGACTCTTGTTCGGCGCCTTAATCGGTGTCTTAGTCTATATCATACGCACTTATGGCGGTTATCCAGATGCTTATGCCTTTGCCATTTTACTCGCCAACCTGTGTGCACCTTTCATCGATCACTATATGAAGCCCAGAACTTATGGTCACAGATCAAGAAGCTAATACAGAGAATTACATATGAAGACATCAATTTTAAAAAACGGCTTTTTGCTGGGACTATTCGCTCTGTTATGCACAGCTTTTGTGGCCGTAGTTAACTATGGGACTGCCGATAAAATTAAACAGCAACAACAGCTAGAATTAAAACGTACGCTGCATCAACTCATACCAGACAGTATGCATGACAATGAACTGGCCGAGTACTGCATCTTGATCCACAATGAGGAGGCTTTAGGCATAGATATACCTCTGCCTTCATATATCGCCACGCAAGAGTCGGTCCCTGTAGCCATCGCCATAGAAGCTGTTGCTCCAGATGGCTACAATGGCGATATTAAATTGATCATCGGCATCGACAGTAGCGGTAAGGTCCTCGGGGTACGAACACTTTCCCATACCGAGACGCCTGGGCTAGGTGATAAAATAGACCTGAGAAAATCTGATTGGGTACTCAGCTTCAATCAAAAGAGACTAGATTCTGACACTGATAAACATTGGAATGTTAAAAAAGACGGCGGCGATTTCGACCAATTTACCGGCGCAACAATAACCCCTAGGGCCTATGTGAAAGCCGTACGTAAGGCACTGATATATTTTAATGAAAATAGTGAGAGCTTACTTAAACGTCCTGCAAACTGTGAGGTTGATTACCGATGAATGGATCGAATGTCGATACATCAAATGAGCCCGTAGTCGATATAACCACGGATTCAAAAACCAGTGCCCTAAGTGCATATAAAGAGATTGCAGCTCAGGGTCTATGGAAGAACAATCCAGGCCTAGTACAACTCTTAGGTCTGTGCCCATTATTAGCGGTAACAGCCACCTTAACGAATGCCTTAGGCTTAGGTTTGGCAACCATGTTGGTGTTGATTTGCTCTAATATTTTAGTCTCTTTGGTGAAAGACTTTGTACCAAAAGAGATCCGAATTCCTGTGTTTGTAATGATCATAGCGGCCTTGGTCACGAGTGTGCAGCTACTCATCAACGCTTACGCTTATGGACTCTATTTGTCTCTGGGGATCTTCCTTCCCTTGATTGTGACTAACTGCGTCATTATCGGCCGTGCCGAAGCATTTGCATCACGAAATTCTGTGGCAAAATCAGCCTTCGATGGTTTTATGATGAGCTTCGGCTTCTTAATCGTCTTAGCCATACTCGGTGCCTGCAGAGAGATCTTGGGACAAGGGACCTTATTCGATGGTGCCGATCTGTTACTGGGTGATTGGGCAGCGGGACTCACGGTCCATCTCTGGCATTTTGAAACGAGTTTCCTCTTGGCTATGCTCCCACCTGGCGCCTTTATCGGTATGGGTTTTTTGATCGCTCTTAAGAATGTTATCGATAAAAAAATCGCAGACAAGCAGCCTGAAGTTACAGTGGAAGTACCAGTGAAACGAGCCAGAATTACTAAAGTAAGCTAATGCTGTCAGTGACACATAATAATAAGAACATATATGAATAAAGATAAACGTCAGCGGATATTAGAGATCCTCAGAGAGAACAATCCCCATCCAGAGACTGAGCTGAATTTCTCCAGCCCATTTGAATTACTGGTTGCGGTTACCCTTTCAGCCCAAGCTACCGATGTCAGCGTCAACAAGGCAACCGATAAATTATTTCCGGTAGCCAACACCCCTGAAGCCATCTATGCCTTAGGGGTAGATGGCCTGAAAACCTTCATTAAGACCATAGGTTTATATAATAATAAAGCCATCAATGTCATTAAAGCCTGTGGGATCTTAGTCGAGAAATATCAAGGTCAAGTTCCTGAAGACCGAGAGGCCTTGGAGTCTCTACCCGGAGTGGGACGCAAAACGGCTAACGTGGTGCTCAATACCGCTTTTGGCTGGCCTACTATCGCCATAGACACCCATATATTCAGAGTCGCGAACAGAACCAAGTTTGCCATGGGAAAAAATGTCGATCAGGTAGAGCAAAAGATGTTAAAGGTCGTCCCGGCAGAGTTTATGGTGGATGTTCACCACTGGTTTATTCTTCACGGCAGGTACACTTGTATAGCAAGAAAACCACGATGTGGCAGTTGCTTGATAGAAGATTTATGTGAATTTAAAGAGAAGATTTATCCAGAGGATTGATCAGCTTAGCGATTTCGACTAAGTCTGTGGTGCAAATACTGAAAAAGCCGCAATGCGGCTTTTTCATACTAATAGGTATAATTAACACTTAAGAATAAGCGTTAAACCATCCTAATAAAGAAGATAGATTAAATACGCCGATAACTGCACTCAAACCAAATGCCATTTTTAATTCAGTATTCATTCACTTTCCTATTCAGTGTCAATATAGTTCATTACTACTTGGCTCATTATCTTAAGAAATGACTGAAATTCACATCACGAGAGCATCAAAGTGTGATCTGCACCTAGGTTAATTTGCTTTAGACGTAATCAGATCAATCTGTCGAAGATCTCAGATTCAATGATTATAAGAACGCTAATAATTCTAATTATTAAAAACTACCGAGGTTACAATGTCTCAATTTTTACACACCATGATCCGTGTGGTCAATTTAGAAAAAAGTATTCACTTCTACACTCAAGTTATGGGTATGAAGCTGCTGCGAAAGTCTGAAAATACCGAATATCGATATACCCTCGCCTTCGTTGGTTTCTCTGAAGAATCGACAGGTGCAGGCGTCATAGAGCTAACCCATAATTGGGATACCGATAGCTATGAGATGGGTAATGCCTTTGGTCACTTAGCCATAGGCGAAGAAGATATCTATGGACGTTGCAAGGCGATAGAAGCTGCAGGCGGAAAAATTGTTCGTGCCCCAGGCCCTGTGGCTGGCGGAACCACAGAAATTGCTTTTGTAGAAGACCCTGATGGCTACAAGATTGAACTCATCCAGATGAGCTCGGCATCTAAAGGCTTAGGTTAATTAACAGTGTGACAAGCAAAAAAAGCGCCCACAGGCGCTTTTTTGATTTAAACCACAGAGATTAGAACTTCACCGTCACACCAGCATAGTATTGACGACCCACGGTGTCATAAACTTCTGGTACCGTTCCACCGTCACTGCCGTTAGAAACCCTTGATGGCTCTTCGTCAGTCAAGTTCTTAACACCAGCGCTTACCATCCAAGTATCATTGATGAAGTAACTGGTTGAAACATTGTGATAAAGAATTGAATCAACTTTAGTACCCGCGCCTAAATCATCCATCTCACCGATATAACGGTTGAAGTACATGACATTCCAATCATCTTGGCCAGCTTTGATGCTGAAGTTGTTACGTACTTGAGCGTATGCACCGAAGTTACCATCTATGGTGTTGGTATAATCAACACCATCTTGCTCAAAATTGAGCAAGTAAGTGGTGTCATTGCTAACTGTCCAATCTAAGCTTAACGCCTCAAAGCTATACGCTAAGTTAAAATCGATACCGCTAGTATCTTGGTAACCTACGTTAGTCAGTGTGTTGGTTAGGTTATCTAAATCACCGTTAGGTCCAATATTGAAGGCTTCACATGCTGCTTGGTCACCCGCATAACAGTTATTTAGACCATTTTGAGTATCCATACGGGCAATCGCGTTGGTGACTTTAAAGCGCCAGTAATCAAGTGTAAGAGACATTCCATCAACATAGCTGGGTGAATACACTAAGCCAGCAGTGTAAGACTCAGACTCTTCAGGTTTAAGATCTTCATCTGAAGTACGAATAACTAAGATCTGTGGGTCTTGCTCATTAGCCCAAGGATCAACTAGGTAATCGAATGAACCTGAGTTTCCACCGTATAGCTCGCTTACGCTAGGAGCACGGAAGCCTGTTGCTGCAACGGTACGCAACATCAAGTCATCTGTCGCCGCGTATGTTAAACCAATCTTCCATGTAGATGCGTTACCGAATGTTGAATAATCATCGAAACGCAGTGCGAATTCACCGGTTAGCTTGTCAGTAAATGGCACACTAACTTCCTGGAACACAGAAATTACGCTGTAGTTACCATCGGTAGGATCTTGCTGGGCTGCAGTACTCTCACCGGCGACAACGATTGGGTCAGGATTATAGTAACCACTTTCATAGCGGTATTCTGCACCAATAGCATATGCTACAGCACCTGCATCAAGGTCAAATAACTCACCTGTGAGTCCAGCAGATATCACATGTTGCTCATTACCACCATCGGCTTCTTCAGTGTAACCGACACTATCGAGCAAGGCTTGATCTGTCATCGGCTGACCTGTAAACCAAGCATCTTGATCTGCATAGATTGCATCTGTCATGATTGATGCATTGATCGAGTTTTCTACCGCGGTTTCAGCCTTGTTTTTACCGTAAGTATAAGAAACATCCCAGTCCATACCGGTATTAACATCAATTGAACCAGCTAGACCAGCAGAGACGCGTAATGTATCAGTGTCCTGAGTATAAATACGAGGACCGACATCAGTCATACGTTTTCTGTAGTTAATTTGGCCTTTGTCATTTGGCGTGATCCCTGCATCTATCATATCTTGGTCGAGTTCTACACATCCTGCAGGATCATCACCGGCTTCACAAACATCTAGGTCCAGGTTAGCAGGCTGAGGGGCCATCTGCTGGTGTGACTTACGTTTGGTATAAAGAATATCACCGGTTAGCACCATATCGCTGCCAAGCTCTTGAGTCATGTTAGCGAACAAGCTGTAGCGCTTACTTGGCGTCTGATAGAAACTGTCTTGGGTATAATCGTAACCTTGCTCTTGTGGGACCCAAGTTCCACCATTATTATTTTTAACTTCCTGTACAGGTTTTCCGTTCTCTCCTATGATAACGTTTCCATTTTCATCAAACTTATTACCAACAATACCGCCATTGGGAGTAAATGAGCTAGCACCTGGATCTGTCCAATCACGATCAGACTGAACAACGCCACGACGCTCAGAGTAAGCAGCACCGAATGTGTAGTTACCTGTATCAGTATTAAAGCCATAAAGCGCACTGATTTCGCCGTTTTCACCGTCGCTCTTATCAGTCATTCCGCCAGTAACATCAATCTGGAAACCTTCGAAATCTTTCTTGGTGATGATGTTAACTACACCGGCGATGGCATCTGAGCCATATACTGCCGATGCGCCATCTTTTAGAATTTCTACACGTGCAATCATAGCGATTGGAATGGAGTTAAGATCAACAGCACTATCAGCCCCAGAGCCTGAATTCACCATGCGGCGACCATTTAGTAATACTAGAGTACGTTGTGAGCCCATACCACGAAGATCAACCTGAGCAACACCGTCTGAGCCATTGTTGGTGCTTGAACCAACAGCAGCACCAGCCATTGAAGTCTGTGCTTGTAGCAGTTGGTCTACAGAAGTGAAACCCTCTGCTTTAATTGTTGCCGCGTCGATAACGGTAACCGGTGAAGCCGTTTCCATATCCTGACGTTGAATGCGGGATCCTGTGACTGAGATGCGCTCTACATTAGCTGTTTCATCTTGTGCAAATGCTGTATTTGATACTGTAAATGCACTAGTTGAAACCGATACCATTAATCCAAGTTTGATTGCTTGTGACAACTTACTGCTCGAATGCAACGATGTTCTTATCATAAACCACTCCCTTACTGAGTTTTGTTTTTTTCGTTATTTTTATTTTCGTTAATCATCATTTTATTTATCAATAATGTACATAACTGTTAATTGATATTGATAATGTTGGAAATGAAAATATAGTGTCACGATAATTCAGTCAACCTTCATTTTATTTAACCATAGATAACCAACCGTTAATGAAATGATAATGAACAGTGAGTAATTCGAGGGGTTGATAAATAAGGTATACAGAAAAATGTTACGAGACAGGATTTAAATTCAGTTAATACTAACTAAGCAGTGATTCAAGCCAGCAATCAGTTAACAGTTACGCAACCGACATAACAAGCGAAAGTGTGACGCAGGTCACACTCAATGTGAAGTTAAACTTATATAGAATGGCATACTGTAGTTTTATTGACTAAGTTCAATTCTAATAGTATTAGATTAGCAATTGAGATTATGACTAATAATCGTAAATCCACTTACATTTAAATAAGTATCAACATAATTTCAAGATACACCTCGATACAAATAAACATAGTTACTGGCCATTATCGCGACCGCGCAACACAACTATTAAATAACACTCACACTTGTAACAGAGTTGTATTTAACGTTTCAGCTAAACATTAATAATAATAGACGTCATTGAGATGAGTTAATGAGGGAAATAAGTTAACACTGTATTAATTTTCAATTATGTTAACTATTGATAGTTCACTTCGACCATATAACTAATGGTATATAGACTCAGTCCTAGAGTTTTTTGAAGAGTTAACTCCCCACCTATGGATATATCTAAAAAACCATTTTGAACAAGATACACATCGGATTGAGTACCATTGGCGAGTATTGGAATGAAACTCATGCCTTCTGCCATCACGCTTGATACTTGTATTATTACGCTCTCTCCAGCCTCTGCAGTTATTCGGATCACGCCAGTGTCCCATTCTGACTCCACACAAGCAGCGCCCGTTCTTAGATTAGCAGCCACTTTACATCGCGCCGAAACTAGGTTAGCAATATCGCCAAAATTAATGGTTTGAGTTTCGGTGATCTGCAGTGGCACAACAAGATTAAAGCTTGCCTGACCAATGATTGATGCGAGAATAAAACTTGTTAACATAGAAAACCAGTAAGGATATGTCTGATTTCATTATAGGAAGTAAATGTTTTTGCTGCCGAAAAAAGCCGTATAAACCATCTTATTCAATCAAATACCTAGATGCTTAATCTAGGGTGATCTTCTCTAACTCCACATAATCACCGGGTTTTAGAACCAGCTCGGCTCTTAGCTTGTCTTCGATAAATATTTTATATCGACCAGGTATCACACGGTCAAATATGAAAACACCATCATATTCTACTCTCGTCTTGTATTCGCGATTCAGTGCTTGGTTTCTTAGTATGACTAACATCCCCGTCGCCGATGCGAGTTTGCCACCAATTAGGCTCATCACATGACCTTCGAGTTCTGCAGTGTATAAAACAGGATATAAGATGTCTTGAATATTTCCAGGATGCGGGTTCACAGTGATGGCTATCGCCGAGGGCACAAGGAAAGGATCTGGAAGACTCGACTCCTTGAGTAACAGACGCTGAGGTCTGGTCGTTTGAAGATGGGTTATCAGCAGCTCACCATTTTTATCTGTCATATTCTCTGACTGACTATGGCCTGAAAAGCTTAAACCACTTATGGCTAATTCGTTATCATTGAACACACCGTCAGCATTATCATCCTGAAATGCGATAATTTTAACGGCGCCAGTATTGAGATGACTGACTCTGTCTAGCAGCCATAGGTTCGTTTCCGGCTGCCATAGAAGTGAAGTATTCCACTTTAGTTGTGCAAACCAGTCGCCATCTGAATAATTATCTACCACAAAACGCAATGCACTATGATCAAACAGATAGGAAATGGAGTTACGAACACTGAGAGGATCATCATTTTGCGGGTGATACTTCAATTCTACCTGATAATTAAGCCTTTCACTTATGGATGAATTAGCATTAACCGCCCACTGACTCACCTCGAGTTCAGGTGTAATGGCTAGGTCAAGATAGCTTCTTAAATACCAATTCTGCATTCGTCCCGATGCCGCGACTCGGTTGTAAATCCTATTTTCATTGGCAGAAGATTGCCATCTGAGATCATTGCTGTATGAGATCCTATGATAATGTCCTGAGAGCCTAGTATTGAATTGTAGGAAATCTCTGGTTAACCTATGATCTTTCCAGTTACCTGAAAACGACCAGCTTAAGTCCATGGTGTCAAAGCTGCCGCTTAAATTCAGTTTCGCTTGCTGATTAACCCTATCATCTGGATTTCCCCAACTGACAAAGTCATCGAAGAGCTCCCAATCGGCTAACCAGTCAATATCTCCACCACTTCCCTGCACTATGACTCCGGTGGCAAAGCCATCACCAGTATCGGCATAATTAACCTGAACAAGATTGGTTTCACCTAAAAGGTTAATACTGATCTTAGGGATAGTTAACCAGGTATCTTCTGCAATCTCCTGTCTAACAATGGATACTCCTGTTGTAAGGTTATCAGTCACAGCCCAATTGGCATTTAAATAATGTTGCTGCAGATCATCTTGATCTCTCACCATGGACCCGTAACTAACGCCCAGGCTGCCCTTTTCTAGTACTGAATTATCCAACATCTTGCTAAAAGATTCGCTTCTGGTCTCACCATTCGGACCGAAGAAACGTAACTGATATTGATTGAGCCCCATATAGTAAGGCACCTGAGTAAATCTATAACGGGCATCGGAACCGACTCTTTGAATTGAGACCAAACTATTATTGCGGTAAAGTTCTACATCCCAACCAGGCTCAACCTCACCGTCCACTGTGATAAAACGAAAATCCTCGGTTACCCCTTCACCCGCAGTCACTCTAATGCCGACGCCTTCACTTGAATCAGATATCAGCGGCATTGAATGGGACTCTACGCTACCAATACGGTAATGTTTAACCCAAGTATCCACTAACGTCTTCTCTACATAGGCATTAACCACTTCATTAGTTTCAGTCCAAGAATAACCTAGATAAACATTATGCCCTGCTATATCGGTTCTAGCTTGAATAAACCCTTCTACTTGTGATTTTTTAATATCGAGTTTCTTTTGGGAAACAATCCCGAGGTCTAAACTCATGGCAAGATCCCCTATCAAGGCATCTTCTCTTTCGATCTCTTTAATCATTAACTTATTACTGTTATTTTGCTGTGCAGTAAAAAGCTCATACCTTCTTTTTCTTGCCTGTATCAGAGAAAGCGGGACCGACAACGATTCAGCGATAGAGAAACGTTGTCTTGAGGGCTCAAATATTATCTCTAAGCCAAACATCTGCGCTATCACTCTACTCTCTATATAGAGATCCCACTCATCATAGAATACTTTGGTTTCACCTGAGCTGCAGTCATCCCCATAGCCCCAAAACATCATTAAGTTATTGCTGACATCGATTGTTTTTTCAGGAGAGATATACCAACCGCTGATGCTTCTTGTGTCGGCATCGAATTGAATAGGCAGCATGAGCAATTCGGCTAGAAGTTGGATAGGAAGGTACTGTTTGCCCTCTTCTTGATAAGCAAACAACTCGTCGCTCATGATCAACTTGCCATATTTAAGCTGACTGATAATAAACAGGTCCTGAGCGGCTGCTATCTCTTGGTAGGAAACTGACAGAGGCTGACCACAAGCTAGCGTACCGGCCTTGGTCGATTGCACTGGTATTTGTACCTGCTCTAGCGGCCCATTTTTATCAGAGATAAGACTTGTCTGAGCCTGCTTCGAGCTTACAATAACTTCTCCCTGAATGACTCTCGATTGAGTCGCTTGGCGGGTCTTGTTATCTTGCATCGGCTTCGAAGCTAAGGGCTGAACTAAGGACTGAACTAAGACGACCGGGATGATTTTTGCGTCCCTAACATCCCCAAGCTCATCGCTCTCGAACTCAACTTGAGTATTAAGCCCAGCATAAGCATCATCTGGCAAGTTTGCAGATAACAACTCGGTTCCAATCACATCTTGCTGGTTATTTTCTTTATAGGAGACCGTTTTTCTCCGCGTTTCATCGAAGGAAAACTTAAGACTAGATACATTTTTTGGGAGAGAATCAGGTAATAGAAACTGCAACAGAAAACCGAATAACAGTAAGATAAAAAACAAAAAAAACATAAGCCATAACAACCCATGTTTTTTCTTTTTATGCTCATTTCGGCTTGGGGAATTCATATCAAGACGTATTTATCATCACTAAATAACGATGCGTTTTTCAATGATTTTTGCATCCTTAATAGTCTTACTTTCCGTATAACGAATAATGACTTCAGTGCCCTTCTTAAGCTCTCTAGATAAGTTTACCGAAAAGCTTCTTTGATTAAGTTCTGTGTAGATGGCCGCATTCTTAGCACTGCCCACACTTTCAAGTTGAATCTTGCCATCTAAGCTCGTTTCAACAAATAACTCAATATCACCATAAGTGCTGCGTTGTCCATGACGAATGAGAGTGACATTGAGACTGGTTTGGGCATTCTCATTTGTGACTTCATCTATCGTCACCTCGCCGTTAAGCTCGCCGACTCTTAAGATGACAGGAATTGAGATCCGCATATAGGCAGTAACCGAAAGGCTAAAGGTCTCAGCCTTGTCATCACTGGATTGACTTGCAACGGCTGGTGTTAGAGGGATCTGATGAAAAACAATGTAGCTGCGATACTCAGCGGCTGGGGTGTTTTTAGGCAATCTAACCGCCATCCTGACACGAGTCCCCTGCTCAGGTTCTAGGGTCACACGCCTTGGTGAGTATCGAACAAACTTAGTTAATGTGGCTTTAGTGCCTTCAACGGTACGATAACCACCTTCAGCCAGTTGCAGCTTATCCTCGAAATAGATGTTATACCGAGCCGTACTCGAGCCCTTGTTCACCAAGGAAAATACGCTACTGCGATGACTGGCATCATCGAGTTCTGCACGAGTTGGAGAAACCAGTAGATTTGCATCTAGATTAAAACTACAAAATAAGGCTGCAAAGCAGCCTATAAAATATTTATTCATTACATCGCCCAGCTAGATTATATGAAACCACATATTGAGTGTTTCAGCTTATTCTTAGTTAGCTTACTACGAGCAAAATCTTGCCCTTACCCCTTCCCGGTAAAACATCATCAGGAGAGGTAAATAAGGGCAGTCAATCTTAGTAAATTACATCTACTGTATAGTTTAAATTATGTGACGCAGCTGTGGCAGAAGCTGACAGAATAGCAAGAGTTCCACCCACTGTCAGAGTTGCCGTGTTTGCTGCAACTGAAACTGTTGGGCTAGCAATCGTAGGCGTAAAAGTCACGCCTGGTATTGTAGTATCGGCGCCAGAAAGCGAAATATTCACCAGACCATCGGTAGCTTGAATGGTGAAAGTACCAGAAGCTGCTGCTGCACCGCCAGCGACACAGTTAGTCCCTGTGGTTGTGTTTGCATAATCCAGATCACAAGTTCCATCTTGAGAGATAGAAACATCACCAAATTGCATTGGTGTAGTTTCACTCACTGTGATTGGATAAACCAAGTTAAAATTAGCTACGCCAGTTGCTTGTTCCGCATTAGCTTGACTAGACAGTAAAAATGTTGAGGCGATCAAGGTTGAAAGGAGTATTTTCTTATTCATAGTAGCTTCCCAAAGAGTACTTTTAGTTATTTTATTCTCTTATGCGAACGAACCATCCATTTCGTTCTATTCTATCTGATTTACTTCTTCCCTGAACGGCATAAGTCGATGTTTAAAAGGCACTTTGATTAGCGCCTCATTGCTACACTAACAAAACTGAAATATTTAGCAACACTTTATTCACAAGTGTTGCATACGCACAACCTGGCCAGCTAAAAATGTAAAGCATTGAATACACGATGAAGTTTTTATTATTTTTTATATAAATCTATTGTCACAATATATATGCAAGAAAAATCATACCTAGACAAAATAATAGAAACGTCATAAATAGCACCTAAGGCATAAATGACTAGCTAACTCCACTTTTCACATATTTTACAGCTAATAGACACATAACAGCTGGCTAAAATTCATCTTTATTAATCGTCCAAAATATGACTTACTATCTGAGTACGCAGGAGTCTTCATTAATGCTTAATGAGTATATAAGCATCAAAATAATAATAATAATAATAAGAGATTCACTTATGCAGATGATTAATCCCCAGGTTCAGGCAGCAGACCCGAAGAATCTATGCTCTAGACGATTCAGATATAAGACAATGTTATTGTTTGGTTTAATGTATCCGATAGCTGGAGTTGAAGCTCAGATAACCATCACAGAAATACAGGCATTGAAGTACCCCGCAGTGATAAAAAACCTGACTGGAAATACAACTGTGGTTATTAATTGGAAGGGTCAATTAGGCAATGCTACCAATGCGACCTTATTTGATAATGATTATCATCAGGGACGTTATCTGGTGACCTCAGACACGAGTTTACCTATCACGATTGATTTTTTTCAGCTTAGCAATGAAACTAAGATAAACCTAAAAACCTTCAGACTAAGATACAAGAATAAGACCTATAAAAGCTTCCCTGTATCAGGTTTAACCAATCCTGGAGTCAACGGCGTGTATTTAGACATAGGTGCTAAGGTGGTGGCGGGGAAAAAAAGTATCGCGGGACAAAAATACCCGCAATATACCTTAACCATCGAAGAGCAATGATGGGTTTCATCACTGTTCAATAGCCGTTTAAGTTTATAAACTCTATGAGTTAGTTATTCTCTGGCTGAATAATATTAAAGTGCTGATAGGCACGTTGAGTCGCTATGCGTCCGCGGGGCGTTCTCTGTATAAAACCTTGTTGAATCAGAAAAGGTTCCAGCACATCTTCTATGGTTTCCCGCTCTTCACCTATGGCTGCAGCCAAATTATCCAGTCCGACCGGACCACCCATGAATTTATCTATGATAGCTAGCATAAGCTTTCTATCCATATAATCGAAACCTTCAACATCGACATCGAGCATTTCTAAAGCCAGATCGGCAACACGCTTATTGATCTCACCGTCATGTTTAACCTCAGCATAATCTCTCACCCGTCTCAATAAACGATTAGCGATACGAGGAGTACCACGAGAGCGTCTTGCCACTTCCAGTGAACCTTCATCGTCAATAGGAAGCTCGAGTACTTTGGCTGAGCGGGTCACTATGGTGCTGAGATCTTTAACATTATAGAACTCGAGTCTCAGAGGAATACCAAATCTCGCCCTTAAGGGAGAGGTTAATGCTCCGGCCCGAGTTGTGGCACCGATCAAGGTAAATGGTGGCAGATCGAGTTTAATCGAACGCGCTGCAGGTCCCTCACCTATCATGATATCCAGCTGATAATCTTCCATCGCCGGATAAAGGATTTCTTCGACTACGGGACTGAGTCTGTGGATCTCATCGATAAATAACACATCACCTGGCTCTAGGTTTGTAAGCAGCGCAGCTAAATCTCCCGCTTTTTCGAGAACCGGTCCAGAGGTCGACTTGATGTTGACTCCCATCTCATTGGCTACTATCAGAGCCAAGGTGGTTTTACCTAAACCTGGCGGTCCATAGATCAACATGTGATCCAGTGCTTCACCACGATTCTGAGCCGCCTGAATGAACACCTTAAGTTGAGCTCGAGTCGCATCCTGTCCCGTGTACTCATCGAGTAATTTAGGACGCATGGCTCTGTCTATCTGCTCTTCATACGCCTCAACACCTTGAGGCTCAGCATGAATAATACGATCGGCTTCTATCATCTATCTCTCTTTAAATTGCATCTTATACAGGTACTATTACTACAGCATCGACTTGAGTGAGGACTTTATCAGTTCCTCTGAAGTCATGCCGTCTTTATAAGCCGCTGATACTGACTTGCTAGCCTGTGCGGACTTATAGCCTAAGGCCAACAAAACGGCAATCGCATCTTCTTCGGCAGTATTGACTATTTTTGTTGGTGTGTAGTTAGTCTTGAGCATAAATTCTCGCTCGGAGCCTGCCGAGGCTTCCATCAGGCTCTTGAGCTTATCACGCATCTCTATCAAGAGTCGCTCGGCTGTCTTCTTACCGACCCCAGGCAACTTGACTAAGGTGGCGATATCATCGCGTTCCACACAGGCAACAAATTCGGCCGATGTCATTCCCGACAAGATGGTTAATGCCAGCTTAGGCCCAACACCATTGGTCTTGATCAACAAACGAAATAGCGCGCGTTCCTGCTTGGTGATAAATCCGTAGAGAAGCTGAGCATCTTCACGGACCACGAAGTGGGTGTAGATAATCGCTTCTTGATTGAGCTCAGGAAGCTCATAAAAACTAGTGAGGGGCATCTGGACTTCATATCCTAGGCCACTCACTTCTATCAAAATTTCTGGGGCTTGCTTCTCGATAAGCAAGCCGCGTAATCGACCTATCATCTATATCGTCCATATGTTCTTTTACTTGCCACGCCACCGAGAGCCAAGAGGCTTTGACTGGTATGAAAATGACAAATTGCGACACCTAATGCATCGGCGGCATCAGCTTGTGGGGAAGCCGACAGTTTGAGAATTTGCTGTACCATGTGTTGAACCTGTGATTTTTGCGCCTTACCCGTGCCGACTACGGCACTTTTTATTTGGGTCGCGGAATATTCGCCAACAGGAAGATCGACATTGGTCGCAGCAACGATGGCCGCACCTCTGGCTTGGCCTAACTTAAGCGCTGAATCGGCATTTTTAGCCATAAACACACGCTCAATCGCAAATTCTGTGGGCTGGTACTGACGTATTATTTCGGAAACCCCATCGAAAATTTGCTTAAGGCGATAGGCGAAATCATCAGAACTAGTCCGAATACAACCACTTCCTAAGTAGATAGGGTGCCTACCGTTTCGTTTGATCACCCCATAGCCAGTGATCCTTGAACCGGGATCTATACCGAGTATTATTGACATAGGTTATTCTAGTGTCTCCATGACTTCATCGGATATTTCGGCGTTATGATACACCTCTTGCACATCATCATGATCTTCAAGATTATCAATTAAACGCAGGAATTTGGCCGCGGTACTAGCATCGAGACTGGCTTTTGTCGATGGCACCATGGTCACCTCGGCGTTGACAGATTCTAGACCCGCAGCATCTAAGGCATCTTTGACTGCACCAAAATCTTCGGGACTAGTAAAAACATCTATGGCCCCATCTTCATGGCTGACCACATCATCGGCGCCCGCTTCTAAAGCCGCATCCATGACGATATCTTCATCTGTCCCTTCGCCATAAGATATGATGCCTTTTTTATCGAACAGATATGAGACCGAACCGTCTGTACCTAAGTTACCACCGGATTTACTGAACGCATTACGCACGCCAGATACGGTGCGATTCTTATTGTCCGTCATAGTTTCGACCATGACGGCCGTGCCGCCGGGTCCATAACCTTCATACATTATGGTCTCTAGTACCTGACCATCAAGCTCACCGGCTCCACGTTTAACGGCGCGTTCGATAGTATCGCGAGTCATATTATTAGACAGTGACTTATCGATAGCAGCGCGTAATCTTGGGTTAGAATCGGCATCTGAGCCACCTTCACGGGCAGCGACGGTTAACTCACGAATAAATTTGGTAAAAAGCTTTCCTCGCTTGGCATCTTGCGCCGCCTTGCGATGCTTGATGTTGTCCCACTTACTGTGACCTGCCATGTGAATGCTCCTGATTTCGAAGAGGATAAATTACTGGATGAAGAGGATGGAACTTGAATAGATGTACGCTAAATGAGAATTGAATCAAACTGAGAATAAAAAGCCGGGTTACCCCGGCTGTTCATTGATTACTCTGGTGTTTCTTTTTCTTCTTCACTCTTGATGACGTCAATGCCTAACTCGACGAGTTGCTCAGGATTAGCGAATCCTGGTGCATTGGTCAAGGGACAAGCCGCTGTGGTGGTTTTAGGGAATGCCATCACATCACGAATTGAGGAAGTACCTGTCATCAACATGATGATTCTATCTAAACCAAAGGCTAGACCGGCATGAGGTGGTGTACCATAACGCAATGCTTCTAGCAGGAAGCCAAACTTCTCATTGGCCTCTTCCTCTTCGATACCCAGAATACGGAAGACTGCGGTTTGCATCTCACTGTTATGAATACGTACCGAACCACCACCAAGCTCACAGCCATTTAATACCATGTCATAGGCATCTGAGATAGCTGAAATCGGGTCGGCTTCGAGTTGCTCCGGCGTCATGCCGCTAGGCGCGGTAAATGGATGGTGCATGGCATGCAAGCCACCATCTGATGTACGTTCGAACATAGGGAAGTCAACCACCCATAGTGGTTTCCAATCGCCCTTTAGCAGGTCAAAATCTTCACCGGCTTTGATGCGCAGTGCGCCCATCGCTTCGGAAACTATGTTTGCTTTATCTGCGCCGAATAAAATCAGATCACCGGACTTGGCATCGGTGCGCTCAAGCAGACCCTTTACGACATCTTCGCTAAGGAACTTAAGTACAGGAGATTGAATCCCCTCTAGCCCTTTATCCAGATCATTAATCTTCATCCATGCTAGGCCTTTAGCACCATAGATGGTGGCATACTTAGCGTATTCGTCTAGTTGTTTGCGAGATAACTTGGCACCACCTGGGATACAAAGTACCGCAACGCGTCCCTCTGGATCCGTAGCGGGTCCCTGGAACACCTTGAACTCGACGTCGGTCAGTAGATCGGCAACATCGATAAGTTCTAACGGATTACGAAGATCTGGCTTGTCGGAACCGAAGCGGCGCATGGCTTCGGCAAACGTCATCTTAGGAAACTCACCGAGATCAACATTGAGAAGCTCTTTAAAGAGACTACGCATCATCTCTTCAGTTTTATCCATGACCTGGGCAGAGGACATAAACGAGGTTTCTATATCGATTTGGGTGAATTCTGGCTGACGATCGGCACGTAAGTCTTCATCACGGAAACACTTAACGATTTGATAGTAGCGATCGAAACCCGACATCATCAACAACTGTTTGAACAGCTGAGGAGACTGAGGCAGTGCGAAAAACTGCCCCTTATAGGTACGACTAGGCACTAAATAATCTCGTGCACCTTCAGGCGTTGCCTTGGTCAAGATAGGCGTTTCGATATCGAGGAAACCATTACCATCGAGAAAGCGACGCACGGCGCTGGTGACTTTAGCGCGGAAAATGATACGTTCAGCCATCTCAGGACGACGAAGATCAAGATAACGGTATTTAAGTCGCTGCTCTTCCGTGTTGTGCTGATTCTTGTCCATGTTAATAGGCAGAGGCGCAGAGCTGTTCAGGACAGTTAAACTTGTACCTAAAATCTCAATCTCACCAGTACGCATTTGGTTATTGACCTGACTATCTGGACGAGCACGGACCAGGCCCTTTATTTGGACACAGAACTCACTGCGCAGGCTACAGGCAACGTCGAACACTTCAGGTAAATCCGGATCATATACAACCTGTACGATCCCTTCTCTGTCTCTTAAGTCGAGAAAAACCACTCCACCTAGATCACGGCTACGATTTACCCAACCCACTAGGGTCACTTCTTGTCCAACGTGAGACTTGTTAACGTCTCCACAATATTGACTGCGCATCTAACTCTTTCCTTTAATCCGCAAACCTAAGGCTGAGGAATATTCTAATCAACACAAAGCGGCATTATAGTAAAATATTGCCGCTTACAAAACCACTTAGCCGCTAGTCGGCTAAGGATCAATCATATTTTGCTGAAATCAGCTGATTTCATCTCGAGTGAAAATCATTATCATGATGATTTATAGCAATTGCCACCACTTTGTTTCGCTTGATACATTAATTTATCAGCAAATTTGAGTAACTCTACCGCATTGTCGCCGTCTGCAGGAAACATTGCAATGCCAATACTCGTCTTAACATTCAATTTTGAGCCATCACAGTGGAAGGATTTTGATAAATTACTGATTATGGTATCTGCAACCTGACAAATGAGATCCAGATCTTTAGTTCTGTGCAATATCACCACAAATTCATTACTGTCAAATCGCGCCAAGGTATCAGAGCGGCGTATACAAGTGCTCATCTCCTCAGTCACAAGTGTGACCAGCTTATCACCCACACTGTGGCCCTTCTTTTTATAGACAGATTTAAGTCCTGCGATGTCGATACAAAGCAAGCCGAATCTAGCCTGCTCTCGACTGTGCAATAACATCGCCTGCTTCAATCTGTCATCTAACAGGCTGCGGTTGGCAAGACCCGTGACAGGATCATAATTAGCCATCTTGTTCAATTGACTCTCAAGTTGGCGTCGTTTTGACCGCTCTTTTACCAATAAGAATCTACACACACAGATGAGCGTCAGCAGAATCAAGAAAACAAGCATGATGCTTATCCCCTGCTTAAATTCTGCCGATTGTTTGATGTCCACAGATGGGGGCTTGAGCTCAGACTGACTGTTAACTTGTCGCTTGGACTGATCAAAATTAGTAGTGAGTAGCGCCATTAGCGGAATCATTTTGTCCCGTGATGGATGCATACCAAACGGACTATAGGGAGCCAAAATAGGCGATACTTCACTTATTAGAGGGCTGGTTATTGACAGCTTAAGCCACTCACGGCACGTATCTACCAAGATAGCATCAGTCTCACCTTGAACATCGACAAATTGATATGGATAGCGCGCTTCGCCCATGGCTGAGATAAGAGGTTTAACTTCATTAGACCAAAGCGGCCCCGAAGATAAAATCAGCACAAAAATAACAATTCTAGAGGTAAAATATTTCAAGAGTTATATCCAAAAAGCAAAAAGAATGTAATCAAATGGTTACTCATTAGCCATTAGACAAAACTTTACCCGAAATATCCAGCACTAGACTTGCTGCATATGATGTTATTTCGATATAATTAAAGGTTGAATTTACAGACTAAAATCAAATGACATCATCTCAAGATAATATCTATGCTCAGGCATGCGAAAATGTAAGCGACTTTCAGTTTGATGAAAAAGTGGCTGGCGTGTTTAACGACATGATTAGGCGATCAGTGCCCGGGTATAGCCAGATTATTAATACCTTAGGCGCTTTCGCCCAAAGATTTGCTACATCTGATAGCAATATCTATGACCTGGGCTGCTCGCTAGGCGCGGCCACCTTAAGTGTCCGACGTCAGATAGATAACCGTAATTGTCGTATCATAGCGGTTGACAACAGCCAGTCTATGATTGAACGCTGTCGTGAAAATTTAACGGCTTATGTGAGTAGTACGCCTGTCGATTTAGTCTGTGGTGATATCAGAGATATCAAGATAGAAAATGCTTCTATGGTTATCCTTAACTTCACCATGCAGTTTCTGGCTCCTGCTGACAGAGACGAGCTTTTGAGTAAGATCTATCGTGGACTCAATCCTGGTGGCATTCTGATCCTTTCAGAGAAATTAAACTTTGAAGATGATGAGATACAAACACTTTTATATGACCTTCATCTCGACTTTAAACGAGCCAATGGCTACAGCGAACTGGAAATAAGCCAAAAGCGCAGTTCTCTGGAAAATGTGATGAAGCCAGATACCTTGTTACAACATCAAGATCGACTAAAACAACAAGGTTTCAAACATTTCAATATATGGTTTCAATGCTTCAATTTCGCCTCTATGGTCGCCATTAAGTCTTAGAACCCAAGAATAACGATAGATTTCGTTTATAATTTCAACTCAGTAGCTTCAAAAGGTGATAAGCAAGTGATTAGTTTCAGCTCCTTTTACAAACAGATCGCAGATTCAAGCCTGCAGCATTGGTTAGAGACCTTGCCTGCAATATTGGGTCAATGGCAGAGAGAGCATAAACACGGCACCTTGCCTAAATGGGAAAAGGTCCTCAATAAGCTTCACTATCCAGAGCCTGACACCTTAGATCTAAAGAAGAGTGTCACCATAGGCTCAGGTAGCCAGCTAAGCTCGGGTGAACAAGAGAAACTCGAAAATTTACTGCGTATTTTTCAACCTTGGCGCAAGGGTCCTTTCTCTGTCCATGGCATAAACATAGATACCGAATGGCGTTCTGACTGGAAATGGGAACGCGTCTTGCCTCACCTATCACCTTTAAATAACCGAACCATACTCGATGTAGGCTGTGGCAGTGGTTATCACATGTGGCGAATGCTAGGTGAAGGCGCCAAACATGTTGTGGGTATCGATCCTGCCACCCTCTTCTTGTGCCAATTCGAAGCCATCAAGAGATTAGCCGGAGAACATCATCCAATTCACTTATTGCCCCTGGGCATAGAGGAATTACCCCCAGTGGACGCCTTCGATACTGTTTTTTCTATGGGGGTACTCTACCACCGCAGATCACCTATCGATCATTTGTTACAACTAAGAGATCAATTGCGAACAGGTGGTGAACTTGTTTTAGAGACATTGGTTATCGATGGTGATGAAAATACAGTTCTCGTGCCTGAAGATAGATATGCCAAGATGAATAATGTATGGTTTCTGCCTTCAGCTGCCGCATTGGAAGCCTGGCTTAAGAAAGCAGACTTTATCAATGTAAGATGTGTCGACATCGATGTGACCTCATTAGCCGAACAGAGAAGTACCGATTGGATGCCCAACGAATCCTTAGTGGATTACCTGGATCCAACCAATATCGATCTGACGATTGAAGGTTATCCAGCGCCAAAGCGAGCAACATTTATCGCCACGAAAAATCAGCCTAATAAAGATTTAATGTAAGTGATCTAGGCCTATATAGTTTCACGCTATATAAAGCTCGAGAACGGACCACCGAAATAAACACAATAGTAATGGGAAGCACTATGTTAAAGCAGATATTCTGTATCGCTGCAATTACAACCTTAGCCGGTTGCGCGTCGACAACTACAACCGAAAAACATTTACAACCCATTGATGCTGCAGCATTAGAAACCAGCTTAGCGAAACAACAAGCCGATCTCGTTGCTGTCATACAAACTGATCTAGTTACTGCCATAGATGAAAATACTCAGGCACAAGCTGCAAGCTATAAAGTGTTATCCACACAGCTTACCGCTCTGGAGATACAGATAGCTCAACTCAAGCTTGAGCCCAAAGAGAACATCATTCCGGTTGCGCAGGAATGTCCATCCTCCCCCTTGGGTGACAAGTTCCTACTGGGTGCGACTGAAAATGTCTATATCGAAGAAATTAAAACAAGTTTTGAAACACGTATAGACACAGGAGCCGAGTCCTCATCACTTGATGCCCGCAATATCATCCTCTTTGAGCGTGATGGTAAGCAATGGGTTCGTTTCGATGTTCTCACTCAAGGCAGCGATGCCCCGGCAGAAACCTTCGAGTCAAGAGTCGAACGTTTCGTCCATATCAAGCAAGAAGCCGACCAAAAGAGTGACCGCCGCCCGGTTATCCATGCGCATTTGCAGATTGGTAAATATAAGGCTGAGACCGATCTTAACTTAGTCGATCGTAGCCATCTGGATTTCCCTCTCTTATTAGGCCGTAAGTTTATGCAAGATATTGCTGTTGTCGATGTGGGTCAAACATTTATCCATGGAAAAAAATCTGACTCTCGCAGTCATAAATAAATAGGAATAGAGTTAATGCATTCTAAGAAACCCTTTTACATATTGGTTGCCTTACTGTTCATTGTAGGTATAGCAAGCAGTATTTTTCGTGGTATTGAACACAATGTTCCCTTCTTACCCGGTAAGCAAGTGCAAAGCTGGACCGTCGAGGCTAAAGTCCAATTTAAAGCCACTGGAAAACCTGCTGAAGTTTCATTCTCACTGCCAAGCGATCCGGCATTTGAAATCTTAGTTGAGAATCCCAGCTCTCCAGGCTATGGACTGTCCATTACAGGTGATCCGCAGAACAAACGAGCAAACTGGTCGATTCGTTCGGCTACTGGCCAGCAAAACCTTTATTATAAAGTCACCATTATCCCCACAGGGATCACCAAAATTAAGGCGATAGAAGAGCCAAAGATTGCCGATACTTATACTTGGCCGGAAACAGAGAAGGTAGCAGCAGAACAAGCCATCGAAGAAGTCTGGGCCAAGAGCGCCACTAATCTTTCTTTCGCGAGCCAGCTTAACAAAGCCTTCAACGCCGATGAAAGAAGCCAAAATATCGAATTACTGTTAAGCAGCAATTCTCCTAGCAAGCTTTTTGTTCATATGCTCAACAACAAGGGTGTGCCGGCTCAAGAAGTCAGCGGTTTGTACCTTGAAGATCAGCGACGCAGACAACAATTGACCAACTTTGTAGAAGTCTATAATGATGGCGAGTGGCACCTTTTTAATCCTAGCGATGGTACCCAAGGTCGTCCTGACAACTTGCTTCTATGGGATAGATCAGGAAAATCGACCCTAGATGTTATCGGTGGGACCAATTCTCAAGTGAATTTCTCAATGCTTCAGGATACCCGCTCTGCACTGGCAACGGCTCTTGATGTGATGAACAATCAAGGCGCCCTCGATTTCTCTTTATATCAACTGCCTCTTGAAGAGCAGAGCCTGTTTAAAGGCATCTTGTTGATCCCCATCGGCGTGTTAATGGTGGTATTCCTTCGTGTCATAGTCGGACTTAAGACTTCAGGCACTTTCATGCCAGTCTTGATTGCCTTAGCATTCATTCAAACCACCCTGTTAACCGGCCTCATAGGTTTTATTCTTATTGTCGCTTTTGGCTTGATGATCCGCTCCTATCTATCACAACTCAATCTTCTGCTGATTTCCCGAATATCCGCGGTGATCATTGTGGTTATCGGTATCATAGGCCTGTTCACCTTACTGTCATATAAATTTGGACTCAGTGAAGGATTAACCATCACCTTCTTCCCTATGATCATTCTTGCTTGGACCATTGAAAGAATGTCGATTCTATGGGAAGAGGAAGGCCCTAAGGAAGTGGTTTTACAAGGCGGTGGTAGTTTATTCGTAGCGACTCTGGCTTATCTGGCCATGAGCGCGCCTTGGATACAGCACTGGGTATTTAACTTCTTGGGGATCCATTTAGTCATCTTAGCTATCGTGCTACTTATGGGACAATATACCGGTTACCGTTTACTCGAACTTAGGCGCTTTAAGCCCTTGGCTGGAGAATAACCATGAAGTTCTCATTTGCCTGGCCATCGGCTCTGCGCAACAATGGCGTTCTTTGCATGAATAAGCGTAACATCGACTATATTGGTCGTTGTAATCCGCGTAAATTCTACAAGCGTGTCGATGATAAGCTCACGACCAAACAACTGGCTTTAGAAAATAACATCGCCGTGCCTTCCCTTATAGGTGTAGTACGGGAGCAACATGAGATAGAGAGTATCCCGGCTATGGTAGCCGCAGAAGATGGCTTCGTTATCAAGCCATCGAAAGGCTCAGGCGGAAAAGGCATCTTAGTGATCACTAAGGTAGAAGCCGGTCGTTACTACAAACCTAACGGTCAAGAAGTCACGCCTTCCGATGTATATCGCCATGTATCGAATGTACTTAGTGGCTTGTTTTCTTTGGGCGGTAATCCCGATGTGGCTATTGTTGAAGGGCTTATCCAATTCGATCCTGTTTTCGATGGTTACTCCTATGAAGGGGTGCCAGATATTCGCCTTATCGTTTACAAAGGCTTCCCCGTCATGGGTATGTTGCGTTTGTCGACTGCGGCATCCGATGGCAAGGCTAACTTGCATCAGGGAGCCGTAGGCGTTGGCGTCGATATCGGTACGGGTAAAGGCTTGCATGCGGTACAGTTCGATCAACCCATAGAATTTCATCCGGATACCAATAAGAAGCTTATCGATATAGAGGTTCCACACTGGGATTTCTTACTCCACACAGCGTCTAAAGCCTATGAAATGAGTGAGATGGGCTATTTAGGCACAGATATGGTGCTAGATAGAGACAAGGGACCCTTGCTGCTTGAGCTCAATGCCCGTCCCGGTCTTGCCATACAAATTGCTAATAACCGTGGGATCTTGCCCTATCTAGATAATGTGGACAAGCTAGGTAATCATAATATGACGGTGGATGAACGTGTTGAATATGCTAAAAAGCATTTTTGTCATAGCGCTCAGCTCTAGCCTTATATTGAGTACGGCGGTTAAGGCCGCCGTTTCTCCTGTGCCTTTACTTGTCGAGCAATGCTTGCAGCTGCTACCGCCTGTCAAGGTGTTTGCCCAAGACTCTCAGGCCGAAAACCTAAACGATACTGCAATAACCCTTACGGATGAGGCTCTTATCAAACAGAGTCACTCCCTTGAAGCCTCCCTGATAAGCCTGTTTAATATCAAAGACAGATTGCAATATTATCGAAGCTATCCCCTACCTCCCCTCTATCAGGAAGGTCTGCTTCAATGTCAGCTTCACTTGGCCGATATGATGGCAGAGACGTTGGACTCGCCCTGGTTTGCACAATTCACCGATAAATTAGCCCATGCTGGCGAAAATAAAGAACTCACCCAACTGTTAAATAGGCTAGATACACTAGAGACGGAACATCTCTCTTTAGCTAAAAAATCACAACTGCACACGGCTCAAGCCAGTATTAAACAAGGCTTAAGAACCCAGAAGCTGACATTAGAGTTTATGGGGCAAGATTGTCAATTAGCCCAGGTTAATAATATTCCTGTATCGGCTAAAGTCGGCAGCAACAATGAAAATAGGCAATCACCAGCTCCCCAAGCTAACAATGCTTTTAACCTCAGCATTGCAGCCTATTTAATAAAACAAGATGATCCCGTCTGTCAAAAACGTGTCTGGCAAGCCTACCAAGGGCGAGCAAAAGATAAAAACCGACCGGCACTCCAACGGGTCTTACAATTAAAGACCCTTCAGGCACATGACAAAGGATTTCCTGACTATGCCAGTTTCTCTCTGGCGAAGCAGTTTCTATCAACACCTGAATTAGTCAAAACATTTCTCGATAGCCAAACAAAACTAGCCCCTACGGCGCCCTGGAAACTGGGTCATCAACTTGCTCAATCTAACAGCATGCTCACCAAAAAAATGACTGGCCTAGAGTTAGTCAAAAAGATACAGACAAGGGCCGAAGTATTAGGGTTTGGTTTTGAGACGGTGACACAAAATATCCATAGAGTCTGGTATCAAGGTAGACTGTTAGGGGATATATTTAGAGAGCCAGCCAAACGAAGCAAGATACATATTTTAAGAGCGCCGGTTTTAGGGCGTCAGTTCGGTCAAATTCAACTGTCTATGAAGCAGCAGCTTAATCATAGAAAAGACAAGCAAGACCTGGTTAGTGCATACGCCACTGCTCTTTCTGCTTTAACAGGCAGCAGTCATTACTATTTGGTCAACACCATAGGTGAGACTCTCGATACCAGTAATATTGGAGAGGATTGGCTAGCCTTATATCTAGCCGAAGGTCTTATCCAGCCCTTAGCTAAGCAAACTCGCGAAAGTACGATTAGTCATTTTGCTAAGCAGCTTAAAGTGTTCAGGGCTAAAGTCGCATTAGATTTTTATTCTGCTACTGGCCTGAAACCCTATAAGAGCCTCGAAGATGAATTTAAAGCGTCATTCGCCGGTGACTGGAGCCCCCCTGAAGATTATCCCTATAACTTTTACGCTATTGTCACCATTGGTCCTCTGTATTATCAAGAGCTTTGGCAAGCTTCACTGTCTCAATACCTCTATCAAGTGACAAAGCACTGTGAAAATCAGCACAGCATATACGATACCTTGGTGGTAAATGAAGATTCAAATACATTAAATCAAAGGCTTAAGATATTGCTAGGAGAGCCTGTCGATGCTCTATCTCTCATTAAAAGGATACAAGATGACTTTTCTTACCAAGAAAAACTTTCTCAAATTGAGCGCACTTTCACTTGCCCTATTTAGTCTGACTGCAGCAAGCACAGTAAAAGATGCAAGTCTGACTCAAAGCGATAAAGTGTATCAAGGCATAAAGAATAATCTCGAACAGCACCTTTACCAACTGCCTCCTCGCGTGCAGGGCCATTACGGGATCCGTCTCTACCGCATGACGGGGGACGAGAAGTATGCCAATGCAGCACTTGTCGACCTCTATGCCGTCACCGAATCTCAAGCCTTCTATGCCTGCTCTCTCGATAATCCAGGATTTATCACCTCCGAGGCAGAAAAAGCCATATCTTTACTGGGTAAAGGCCCCAGAGCTAAGGCCAGAAAACAGGCATTAGCCCCCTTTCCTGATTTTATATTTTACACAGATGTATTACTCAGATTTTCGAGCCGTATTCATGAGTTTGGCTTAAGGGGTCCCTGTAATGATAAATTGCTCACTGCGTTAAAGAAGACTGACTTAAAGACAGGGCTTACCGATAAAGCCATGATCAAGACCTGGGCGGCGCAATTAATTAACTATGTATACTGGGCTAAACAGTTAGGGGTTGGAGACTATATCAAGGAGTACAAACAGGCCTTCATTGAAGTTTATCCCAATAACAAGGATAGCGAACTCGATAAGAAACAGTTTCAGAACAAGTTATACGGCCTCACTCACTTCATCTTTGCTGCGAGTGAATACTATCAGCACGATGTCGATCCAATAGAGTTTGCCTGGATTTTGGACTATTTTGAAGCCAATATCGATCGGATCTTAGAAGATGCCACCGACGATATCATTGCCGAAGTGGGAATAAGCTTCCACCTAGCCGGACAGTCTGACAATCCTGTGGTAGCCAAGACTCAGGCCCATATTGTCAATGCCTTCGATGCAGACGTGCAGTTTATTCGTTCACCTATGGGCAATTCTGACTTAGCCCAAGGTGAACACAGAAATGTCTTGGCCATGATGTTACTCAATTGGCCACAGAAGCTGCATAAGGGACCCTACTTCACCGAACTCAAGGCGACCGAGAAATACATGCCTAAACTGGTATCGGTTAACAAGTAATGGCAATGGCCTGAATACACTCAGGCCATGTTTATTTCAATGGGATTTATCAATAGCACCTTAGGTCAGATTCAACATGGATAGAGCTAAATCAACCTTAGAGCAATGGCGAATATTACAAGCCGTAATTGATTTCGGTGGCTACGCTCAAGCTGCCGCCGCCCTAAGTAAGAGTCAATCATCGCTTAATCATGCCGTCGCTAAGCTTCAATCACAATTAGGCATCCAATTGCTCGAAGTCAGAGGACGTAAAGCCTATTTGACCGAACAAGGTGAAGTCTTATTAAGACGTTCCAGGCATATTACTCAATCAGTGGCTGAACTTGAGTTACTCGCCAACAATTTAGAAAAAGGTTGGGAGCCTAAACTGACCATAGCAAGAGAGATCATCTACCCTATGGATAGATTAGTCGATGCTCTGGCAACGTTTCAGCCTCTGAGCCGGGGGACTCGTATCACCATCATAGATTCAGTGATCAGCGGGACACATGATCTGATTAACAGCCAAACCGTGGATATCGCCATATGTGCTGGCCTTCCTCCTAAGGGCTATATCTCAGAACCTCTGTGTGAACTCGATTTTTTACTGGTTTGTCATCCTCAACATGTACTGGCACAGGATCCGAATATTGAAGACGATAAAACCTTGGCCCAACACCTGCAAATAGTCATTAAAGATACGGGGAATGCGACCCATATGGATATAGGTTGGTTGAAAGCAGAACAGAGATGGACCGTATCCAACTTTCACGAAGCATTAGCTATTTTAAATAGAAACATAGGTTTTTGTTGGATCCCAAAACACTTGGTGGACTCCTTGCTCTCTCAAGGACACTTGTGCCAGCTCAATTTAAAGGGAAATAGCCATAGAAGAGTGATGATGAGTCTGGTGATACCCAACCGAGATGTTCAGGGACCCGCCTCTGAGTTATTAGAGAAAATCATCGTCGACAAGCACAGAGCATCTAATGATATAGCTAAATAATGATCAATATTCGCGCTTATACCAGCGCGTTAATACTCACACCTTGTGTGTGACTAGCATTCAACACATCTTTATCCATATATAACAAATCAGCGTTAGCATCGACTGAGAAGCTATTGGCAGCATAGTGTTTAGCTATGCGTTCGGCCCCAAAAGATAAGCTGCCGGTCGGCAGTTCAACTGGGGCAGGCTCTGAGCTTGTATCAGTACTTGTATCACTCGTTGAAGGGATCTGTTCGTTAATCAGCTCAATTAAGGGAGACACAATAAAAACATCGTCCAAAGATGAAGGCGAATCCACCAATGAAGATGAGATAACCCCATTCTCATCTACTTCACCAAAAACTTGTGGCTTATGTGGCTCAGGAATAACCACACCTCGACTCGCACTCTGAGCATCGATTAGTAGTGCCATCTCATCCAAGCTAAGGGGCTTTTCCTGACGCACATCGACGAGTTGAGCCTTAGCATCATTCAATTTTTTTAGCGCCTGGGATGCCACGCGAATATCGGCCATGGAAGGATTGGTCGGGGCCATCGCCGCCGCATAGACCTTTTTCATCTTGCTGACAGTGGCAAGAGGATCCCCCTCTACTACGGCAATATCAATTCGAACTTCGCCATCAACCGCATAACGACGGCCATCACTGCCTTTTTCATAACTAAATTGTGGACTCTGTGCCAGATCCCCCCCCACAGTAGAGTGAGCTTGTTCGTGGGCTTTAACTTCTGCATCTCGAGTCGACAACTCTTGAAGCAGTTGCTGTTCCAGTTGCGCTATGACTTGTCTCTTAGCATCTGCGCTCTGTCCATCGGGAGCATCTTCCCCATCACCTTGCTCAACGGCTTCAAAAGGCGTGAATATCGACTCCCTCTTCTCTTCATCCGCCCCAGGGGGAGAAAAATCTCTCTTACCTTCAGCTTGGCCCCCATGGATATCAATCCCCCTATCCCGCGTATTATACTCAGCCTGAGGCCCTTGCTCATTATTGGTATGAGATTTATCCAATGGCTTGATATTAGGCTGAGGATCGCTAACAAGACTGTGGGAGCTGAACCTAGGAGCTAGCTCTGTAGCTTGCTCTGTGGATCTGACTAAACCACTCACCGTCAATGGACCTAAATTAAGGCTAAAACTTGACTGGCTTGGGTTTGAGCCGGATAAATTGCCAATTAGGTAAGTATCACTTGCTCTGGAGATGGATTGCGAAACCAAAGCCGACTTAACTTCTATGGCTAAATTTGATGGTCCACGGCTTAAATCGACAATATTCGATGAATCTAGGCTAGCAGTTTTAACTAAGCCCACATTTGAACTGGCAGGTTTTGGGTTAACTGGGCTGACTTTATCTGGAAGCGATGTTGAAATTTGGGCAGTCAACATCGCGCTTGGCATTGAACCTTTCTCTGCAGAATTCGCCGAATAGGATATCGACGATGCTCTCGGTCCAACCTCAATAGCAGGTGAAGACCTCACCCCTAACATAATAACTATACCTCTAGGTTAATAATGGTACCTAAGGTTTCTGACGATGCTTCAATTACTTCCACAGCGGCTTCGCCTTGGAGCTCAGATTCCATAGCTGAGACAAGGGCTTGAGTTTGATCGGCTTCTTCAACAGGCCTTGCTTCATCTGTTTTAAGATCTGCACTGGCAGGCTTAGCGACATCGATAGTCGCTTGAGTCAGTCCAGACTGTGCGCTTTGTAAGCCAGCCAGACCCGATACATTACTAGGAGGGATTTGCATACCTTTAGCTCCAACATTTACTTGGTGTTAGTTCAATTATTAATCAGAGCTAGGTAAAAGTACAGGTAAACTATAGTGCCTGAAGTTATATAGATTGGGTTAAACACCATAGTTGGCTTCTTGAGCTATTTTTCAAAGCCTTAGGCCAGCCATAAACAATGCGGCCTTAAGGTCACATTGTTTATAGCTAATAATCCGTGACTCATGTGTGTCCAAAAGATTGACCTAACCTGCTACCCAAGCCGACTCCCAATCTTTCCACACAGGATTTAATCCCCTTTGCTTCATCGCATGGCTCACCTGAGCAGGTGTCCTATCGTCACTGATCTCAAACTGATCTAACTCAGTATCTGGCTTAACATAACCGCCAGGCTGAGTCGAGCTACCGGCGCTTACATTGGTTATTCCAAGTGAAAACAGGTTATCTCTGAATTCTGGTGATTCCCGCGTCGACAAACTAATATCCAACTGCTGATTAAACAGTCTAAATGCACAGATAAGTTGCACTAATCCTTTATCGGTCAACTCAACCTTAGGGGATATCCCACCGGTACAAGGCCTCAACCTAGGCAATGACACGCTGTAACGGCTGCGCCAATACTTAGACTCTAGATAGGCAAGATGATGACCTAGCAAGAGTGCATCGAGACGCCAGTCATCCAGTCCTAACAGGACCCCAAGCCCTATCTTATCAACCCCGGCTTTAGCAACGCGCTCAGGTGTATCGAGTCGATAGGCGAAATCCTTTTTCTTACCCCGGGTGTGATGCTTGGCGTAGGTCTGGGGATTATAAGTCTCTTGATAGACCATGACGGCATCTAGGCCTAAACCCACCAGCTCACTGTACTCATGCTCGGCCAATGGCTGAACTTCCATGGCTAAGTAGCTGAACTGTTTCTTAACCTGAGGTAAAACCTGCTTGAAGTAATCTATACCAACTTTGGTCTCATGCTCTCCGGAGACTAGCAGAATGGAGTCATAGCCAAGCTGTTTGATCACCGCCATCTCGGCTTCGAGCTCTGGGCTATTTAATGTCTTGCGTTTTAGCTTATTACTCATGCTAAAACCACAATAATCACACTCGTTAGCACATAAATTCGACAGGTAAAGAGGTAAAAACATCCCTATATTGGCGCCGAATCTCTGCCTTGTCAGCCGAACAGACTGCTGAGCCATCTGTTCGATATAAGGTTCTGCCGCGGGCGATAACAAAGCTAATAGGCTATTGAGATCCCCTTCAGCGGAATTGAGTGCACGTTCCACATCAAGACTCGTGGCCGAATAGAGTGCTAATTTCAACTTCTCCCGAGAGATCCCCTGAAGATAGGATAAAAAACTCATGGGCATATCCCGTTAAACTGACATTTAATCATTAAGAAATCCCGTCAATGGACTGGTTTCACTCGCCACCGAGAGCACATGACCTAAGCCGGCGAGATAGGCATCCCTGCCAGTCTGTACGGCTGCGGCGAAACAGCGACCCATGGCAACTGGATCTCGACTACTGGCGATGGCAGTGTTAACTAGAACTGCATCGGCGCCAAGTTCCATGGCACGCGTTGCCTGTGAAGGTGCGCCAATACCGGCATCCACGATCACTGGCACTCTGGCCTGTTCAATGATCATTTTCAAAAAGGTTTCAGTCACTAAGCCCTGATTTGAGCCGATAGGGCTGCCTAATGGCATCACGCCGGCGCAGCCAACCTCTTCGAGTCGACGGCATAATACCGGATCGGCATGAACATAGGGCAAGACGACAAAGCCTTTGTCACAGAGGATTTTAGCCGCTTCTAGGGTCTCGATAGGGTCCGGCATCAGATATTTAGGATCCGGGTGGATCTCAAGTTTTATCCAGTTCGTATCCAAAATTTCTCTGGCCAGTTCGGCAGCGAAAACGGCCTCCTTGGCGTTTCTAGCCCCTGAGGTATTAGGCAAGAGCTTTACCCCACTGCTTAACAAGGGCGCTAAGATATCGTCGCTACCGGTTTTCAAATCGAGTCGCTTCATCGCCATGGTCACAAGTTCGGAGCCGGAACACGTGATAGCCTCTAACATAAGCGCTGATGTTGAAAATTTTCCCGTACCGGTAAACAGTCTGGATGAAAATTGGTGATCGGCAATCTTTAACATCTTACCCTCCCGCCACTAGGGCAAATACTTCAAATTGATCGCCAGTACGACACAAGGTCTCTTTCCAGCGTGATTTTGGCAATACTGTGCCATTACGCACCAGCGCCACAGAATTTGCAGCAATACCTTGCTGCTGGAGTAATCCTGATATATTCGAGTCACTGGATACAGAAATATGCTCATCATTGAGCATAATGTTAATTAAGGTTTCGCTGGCAGTATGTTCTGGTTTATTTTGTGTCATTGATTAGCCCCACTAGAGATCACGGTTAAATCAGGTATTTGGGATTCAGTTCTGGACTGTGCCATTAAGCCACCACATACATGACAATCACTATCACGACTCAGTGCCGACTCACGCCACTGCATTGCTCGGCCATCGAATCTGAATAATCTCCCTTGAGGCACAGGCACCCCCAAGAGTATATTCATCCCAAGCAAGGCCTGCATGGATGCCATAACCCCAACCATAGGGCCCAAGACTCCAATGCTCTGACAAGTCTGACTCACAAGAGAATCTTCGGGAAACAGACATGCATAACAGCCAGAATCAGGACAAGACTCCATATCAAGCATAAACAGCTGACCATTGAAGTTGGCCACCGAGGCGGTTATTAATGGAACCTTGGCTTGAAGACATGTTAAGTTGATCAAATGACGAGTGCTAAAATCATCGGTGCAATCGAACACTAGGTCCATGTGCTCCAGCAAGTCTAAGCGATTATGTTCGGCTAATTTATCGGTAACTGCGTGTAAATCACAGGCCGAGTAAGCATTGGATAACTTATGCGCCGCGGTCTTGGATTTATACTCACCGATATCCTTATCACTAAAAAGCAGTTGCCTTGGCAAATTTGATAACTCAATCTTGTCATCATCAATCAGTGTCAGGTGACCCACACCGGCCGCCGCCAGATACTGAGCAACCAGATGACCTAAACCGCCGATACCAACGATGGCAACATGGGCCTGCAACAGGTTTATCTGACCTATCTCACCCACATCTGGCAATAAAATTTGCCTGGAATAGCGCAGAAATTCGGAATTACTCAACGACATTGGCTTGCTCCCAGGCAGAGGATAAGGCTCTATAGGTGGCGCCAGGTTGCTCTGATTCACTCAGGGCTCTCACCACGGCAATATCGTCTACTCCTGTTGTCTTAACCTTAGGGATACGGCTGGCATTTATGCCACCAATCGCCACCAAGGGATAATGTCCCTTAAACAGGTCCACATAATGCTGCAGTTTCATCAGGCCCTGAGGCGCTGAAGGCATCTCCTTAGTCGTCGTAGGAAAGATATGACCCAGTGCGATATAGGAAGGCGTTATTTGCGATGCGAGTAAGAGCTCAAAATAGCTATGGCTTGAAATACCCAAGGCCATTTGTGCATCAGCAATACGCTTAAGATCCGCATCATAGAGGTCTTCCTGACCAAGATGTACACCATAGGCATTATGTTTGAGCGCCAACTCCCAATAATCATTGATAAAGACTTTAGCCTGATAATCCCGGCCTAGAACTATAGCCTGGGCTATTTTATCTTCAAGGTGAGGATCATTCTCATCCTTAATCCTAAGTTGAATCGTTTTAGCCCCGGCTCTGAGCAAGGTTTCTAACAGTGACAACTCAGACACAACAGGATAGAGGCCTAACCTTTCGTCTATGGCCTTAAACTTGATCCCCCGAGGAAGAGAAGGTCCATCGTCTAAGCTTGAAATTTTCGGAAAAGCACTGAGCTCTTTAGGCCATCCGGTGCGCGCTAATGGACCAGGTCCATCACCCACACGATAACTGTGCTTTATTCCGGCACTAACATAAGCCTTAGCCACCACAATAGCATCATGAAGTACAAAACCTGAGGCCATCACACTGGCAATGGCCGAGCTTAAGGTGCATCCGGTACCGTGATTATTGTTCGACGCAATACGTTGACTCGATAACAAAAAACTAGCTTGCTGATGTATTTCGGAGCACGCCGCGGCGCGAGTACAGACAAAGATATCTTGAGCCAAATCAGAGCGCCAAGCGGGACCTTTATCCCCGCCTTTAGCCAACACATTGGTATCTAGTGATAACGACAAGTCTTTGGCCGCCTGATGATACTGGGACATGTCAGTTAAGGTTTGTCCCACCAGCTCACCCAGCTCAAGAGCATTTGGGGTGATCAGTGTGAGCAGGCCCTTAAATGGCGTAAAATCGAGACGAGTATCGTCTCCATCTAGCCTGTCACCACAGCTGGCTATCATGACAGGATCTAAGATAACCGCGACCTCTGTGCCATTGCGCTTGTTGTGGTCGGGAAGATCCAAGGCGAGCCAACGACTCAAGAGATCTATCTGCCGCTGATTTGCCAATAAACCTATCTTTATCGCTTTGGGTGGCAAGTCTTGTAGCAAGGTATCGAGTTGAGCCAGCAGCATCTCATCGGATACCGGCTCAACCAAATTGACAGCGACCGAGCTCTGGGCCGTTAACGTCGTGATCACAGTGCAAGCATGACAAGCGAGATCATTCATGGTGGCTAGATCCGCCTGAATACCTGCGCCGCCACCACTGTCAGAGCCTGCTATTGACCAAACAACAGGCTTTAAAGCCGACGAAGTCGGCTCTAAATTTGCCATAGGTTAGCCCTCAACCTCATCCAGAACAGGTTTAGCCGCACCAGCTTCATGATATAAAGCGGCGCCTTTAGCCTTAAACTCTGCCGACATCATGGCCATCCCCTTCTCTCTATCCAGATTAGAGCTTAAGACGGCAGTGTTTTTCGCCTTAAACTCTTCATCGGTCTGTATCTCAAGCTTTTGAGCCGCCGCATATTCACGCACCTCTTGACTGATTTTCATCGAACAGAACTTAGGTCCACACATTGAGCAGAAATGAGCTACCTTGGCCGATTCCTGAGGCAGAGATTCATCGTGATAGGCTTTGGCAGTTTCCGGGTCCAGTCCTAGGTTATATTGATCTTCCCAACGGAACTCGAAACGAGCCTTGGATAAGGCATTGTCGCGAATTTGCGCAGTCGGATGTCCTTTAGCCACATCACCGGCATGAGCCGCTATCTTATAGGTGATTAATCCTTGCTTCACATCTTCCTTGTTTGGCAATCCAAGGTGCTCTTTAGGTGTCACATAACAGAGCATGGAGCAACCAAACCAGGCAATCATGGCGGCGCCAATACCTGAGGTGAAGTGATCATATCCAGGTGCAATATCTGTCGTTTGTGGGCCTAAGGTATAGAAAGGGGCTTCGTCACATACCTCTAACTGTTTTTCCATATTCTCTTTGATAAGATTCATGGGAATGTGACCAGGACCTTCAATGATGGTCTGTACATCGTACTCCCAAGCGATTTTAACCAACTCGCCTAAGGTTTCCAGCTCAGCAAACTGCGCCTCATCGTTCGCATCTGCGATAGAGCCCGGACGCATGCCATCCCCCAGAGATAAGGACACGTCATAGGCGGCACAAAGCTCACAAATTTCTCTGAAGTGCTCGTAGAGGAAGTTTTCCTGATGATGTGACAGACACCACTTGGCCATGATGGCGCCACCACGTGAGACAATACCCGTCAGGCGATTTGCCGTCATTGGCACGTAACGCAGTAATACGCCGGCATGAATGGTGAAGTAATCGACGCCCTGCTCTGCCTGTTCAATCAAGGTATCCTTAAACACGGCCCAATTCAGATCTTCGGCGACGCCATTGACCTTCTCTAAAGCCTGATAGATAGGCACAGTCCCGATAGGAACCGGAGAGTTACGAATGATCCACTCTCGCGTTTCATGTATATAACGGCCAGTAGACAGGTCCATCACGGTATCCGCGCCCCATCGAGTAGACCAGACCAGTTTTTCGACCTCCTCTTCGATAGAAGAAGTCACTGCTGAATTACCGATATTAGCATTAACCTTAACCAGAAAGTTTCGGCCAATGATCATGGGCTCGGCTTCTGGATGGTTGATATTCAAAGGAATAATCGCACGCCCTCTGGCGATTTCACTTCTGACAAACTCGGGAGTAATCGGCTCAGTAATCGACGCTCCGAAGCTTTCTCCTGGCGCCTTGCGGGTCAATGTCTCGTCGGTGATCTCTGACTGACCCATATTTTCCCGAATGGCAATATATTCCATTTCCGGGGTGATAATGCCTTTCCTGGCATAATGTAACTGGGTAACACACTGGCCAGGTTTTGCCTTTCGTGGAGGAAGCAGAGAATCGAATCTCAAGTGATCTAAGCCATCGTCGGCGAGTCTTTTTTGAGTAAAACCTGAACTGACACCGCTAAGCTGCTCAGTATCATCACGTTCTATAATCCAGTTATTTCTGAATTTACCCAGGCCCTTACGGACATTGATATCGGCATCAGGATCTGAATAGGGCCCGGCACAGTCATAGATTTTTAGCGGGGCATTGGGCTTCAAGATGGGATCAGGCTCGGTCCCCCCAACCATGGTATCCGACTGGAGAATTTGGCGCATACCGACACGGAGGTCTTCACGACTACCCGTTAGATAGACTTTCTCAGAATTAGGGTGCTGTAGCGGCTTTAGGGTATCGATGAACTCTTGAGCTTTAGCTCGGGTTTCGCGGCGGTTTGACATAAGCAATCTCACTTTAATTGAAATGAAGTTGCTTGTCAGGAGAGTTGAATAACAGACACGAGAACACGTCTCTATGTCACAGATAATGACGATAAAATGAATATATTCTGATTATCAGGTACTAAACCTCAGGTCTTCGACTCAAAAAATTGAGGTGATGACACTAAAATTAGCAGCCATTGAATCAAAATATCATGATTCAATGAATACAGAAATTCACACGATTTATGGACATTATCATGCTTGTTTCCTTCGCAGGTTTTAACCTGATCAGGTTCAACGGATCCCGAATAAACGGTCTCAGCCTTTAGGCACTCCGACAAGATTTAACAAGTATAATCTTAAAACATGAAAGTTAACAAGACTTTTGTAAAGATATTAAATCGAAAAAAATCACGCAGACTTAAAACTCAATAGATTGTATTTATTAAAGAAATATACACATTGAAAATATTTTATGTTGAAATCACCAATCTGACATTAAATTATTTCATCATTGACGTTATCGCTTAATGGGTGTTTTATGTACTCTTTTTGCTATAGCCCGCTTTAACGCCGCAACGAGCGAGTCACCATCACAGCGAAATGCATAGCCGAGACTCTCTGCATGGGGATCTATTTGGGTGGGTGTTTGAACAATTCGGTAGCAGGTATCTCCCTGTTTGACGATTCGGTTCGGATCTAACCCGTTATCTAAGCTCTGTGCATTGCTCCAAGTGTCAACTTTAGGGAGCTTGAGAATAATCATCTCGCCATCCATCTCACTGAGTGTTTTAGTTTGGCTATATTGATTGGCTTGTTTGACAACAAGCTCTCCCAGAGCTTCCTCTCTCTGCCGGGAAAGGTATTTTTGGGTTGAAGAACTGAAATTTGAAATAATAAGCTTGTCCCTCTCATCATTGCTCTCAGGTTCAGACGAAAAGAAATTGGCAGACTTACTCTGGGGATAAGCAGTCTCAGGATTGGAAACATCAGCTTGCTTAACCGGAGGCTGTTTAAGCTGTTTGACTACAGTATTTTGTACTAAAGTCTCATGTACTAAGCTCTCTTGTATCAAGGTCTCTTGTACTAATATTTTCTTAAGTGGGCGAGTGTCACTCTCTCGTTTTTCCTTCTCTTTCGCTGGCTTTACTTGATAGCCCTGGGCAGTTGCTTCTTTAATCTGTAAGTCATTGGCAGGCAAATCAGACACCAGCGGCTTAGCTTGCTGTATTTGTTTGTCGATTATTTCAGACTTACTTTTTTCTATCACTGGGGCTTTAAAATACATATAAGCTTTTAATCGGGGGACTTTTAATTGAGGACCTTGTGATTGAATGCCCTTGATCTTAGCTTCGGGATATAACTGAGGAGCGGGTATCCAGAGTAGATCTAACGTAAACACCAGTGCCAGGTGACAGATTATTACCCCAGCAGTCACCAATAACCAAGAAGTCCAGGGCCGGTTGGCAGCTAGATCAGCATGCTTATTCTCGGTTAAGATAAAAGTGCTATGATCATGATTCAGCTCATAGCTCAGCTCTTGAGAGTCCCAGAAGTCATCAAACTGAACCTCGAAATCCTCAGCACTCTTATCAGCCTTTATCCCCTGCAGTTCATCCTGCTGAGCGTTAAATAAAAGCCCCTCTATCTGAAATGCCTTCAATAGCATCATCCCTGTGGTTTATCTTTGTCTGTTCACTTCAATTAAAATGCAGTGAATGAGTCAGTACCAAGATTTCATCTTGGAGCGAATATCAATGAAAACTCAGATAACTAATTAGACGAAAAGTTCATTCTGACACAAGAGACTTAGCTTACACGTGTACGCTCAAGTATGGTTTTATGCAGATTTAGCTGTTAGACTCCACCGATACGATTTAAGGGAATTGGTATATATGCCACTAGAAGAATCTTTTGCTCAACAGACAGCCTCGGTCAATAGCAGCGGTTATACTCACAAAGAAGAGATGGCAAACAGCATAAGCCACGGCTTGGGGATTATAGCTGGGATTGTCGGACTTATACTTTCTCTCATTAAAGGCCAGGAAACACTCAACACAGTTCAATTGTTCGGACTGGTTATCTACTGTGCCAGTATCATATTACTCTTTAGCTGCTCCACCTTATATCATTCAATCTCTGATCCAATATGGAAACACAGACTTAAAATTGCCGATCATTGTGCCATCTATTTCTTAATCGCAGGTACCTACACGCCTCTAATGCTGATTGCCCTAGATGGTACCACGGCAAATATTATCTTAATCGCCATCTGGTCTCTGGCATTTGGTGGGGTATTATTCAAAACCTTATTCATTAATCGCTTCAAAAAGCTCAGTGTTGCCCTTTATCTATTGATGGGCTGGTTGTGCGCAACCGTCATGAGTGACATGATCGATTCCATGACAAGTCTGGGTTTTCAGTTATTAATTTTGGGCGGATTATTTTACAGTTTTGGGGTGATATTCTATGTTGGTAAACGCATTCCCTATAACCACGCGATATGGCACCTATTTGTGCTCGCCGGTGCAATAAGCCACTTTCTCTGTATTTACTTGACCCTTATATAGTGTCTAGTGTGTAGATTTACCCAGACTGTCAGCTTGCTTGAAAATCGCCGAAGGCTTGTTTTAACTCTTCGGCCTCTTCATCATAATTCTTTAACTCGAACTATCAGCCTGCTTGAAAATCACCAAAGGCTTGGTTTACCCCTTCAGCCTCTTTATCATAATTCTTTAACTCGAGCTATCAGCCTGCTTGAAAATCACCGAAGGCTTGTTTTAACTCTTCGGCCTCTTGATGACGGCTCTTTAGCTCGAGTAGGCTGATGATGCACTCTATGGTGCACAAACCGCCCTCTATTTGATTACGTCTCAGGGTGAAACCTGAATCAAGCTGTTCAGTTAAGGCAAACTTATCCGCCGCCTTAAGGTAAGGACTTTGCCTCATCATCTTACGGGCCTCTTGCCAGGTTGCATCTAAGATGATGAGCGTGTCAGGAATATGCTCAAGATAAAGCTGCTCTGTTGTATTTTCCACAGAGAGATTATCAGAGCTAAAAAGATTTTTAGGTCTGGGGAAAAGTACTGCGGCTCTATGGCTATTTATTAATGCTATCAGCTCTCTATCCGGAGCCACTCTCGACCACATAATCCTCCGGCACCATTGTGGAAAAGCACTTAATGCCAGTGAACCTGTATTAGTTGGACGTTGTACTTCTCTCTCATGGGTTAACAAGACTAGCTTCATCTAATTTTACTCTTAAAATTCTTTATGCCACAAAATTACCATGGTCTTCAAACCCAGAGCATATTTTGGCCCAGGCGTTTCAATTATTGACAATCTTGTACTTTGAAAATAGCCAAGGATGACAAAAACTGGTTTATAACAGCTCTTATCCTCGTAAAATAAGTTCTTGTAAATAAGTTCTCGTACATAAGCCGCATTTATTACATATAAACCCATAGTGGGGAAATACTCAGGGCTGAACTTAAACAAAATAGTGACTCTGTTCTATTCAAGTCACTATTATTTATCCGGACAGGATTGAAGGGCTTGTATTTGATTGTTTGATTGAGAGCTGCCCATAAACTGCGACAGTCTCAGACTTGCCAGGACCAAGTGATAGTAAAATCGAGTGCATTAACGATTAAACTTAAGTAATAATTGATTTAGACGTATTTCTTCACTTTTTTTAGTGCGATCTGCTGCTTAAGTTTCGACAGATGATCGGTAAATACTATGCCTTGGAGGTGATCCATTTCATGCTGCAATACAATAGCCAAGAATGTGTCAGTCTCAATCTCAAAGGGCTTACCAGTACGGTCCAACGCTTTTACTGTTACTTGCTCACTTCTGGCCACCTTGGCTCTATAGCCAGGAATCGATAGACATCCCTCCTCGCCAATAAAGTCACCTTGAGTTGCCACAATTTCAGGATTAATCAAGACTTGAGGCTGATCTCTTTCCTCTGACAGATCTATGACTAAGATGGCGTGCTCGCTGCCGACTTGTGTCGCAGCCAGCCCTATTCCATCTTCGGTGTCATACAGGGTTTCAAGCAGATCGTCTATAAAACCTTGGACCGAATCTATATCTTCAACTGTGCGGGCTTTGCGTTTAAGACGTTCATCGGGGATGGTTAGAATATCGAGTACGGCCATTGGTAAATCACATAATGTAAAAATTTGGGCCATTATGACCGAATGAACGCTAAAGGCAACTTCATAGCGTTCAGCAAACAAATAATCATTTTTAACCTTATCGTTACATTACTTGAAATTCGACATATATGGAGATAGCATAGGTAAATCGTATAAAATATACAGGTAGTAATATGACACGAGTGACTCGTACCCCTTTACCCAAGACATTCTTTGTCGCCAACACCATGGAGATATTCGAACGTCTTGCCTGGTATGGATTTTTTACCCTGTCATCCCTATACATGACCTCACCTTCTCAACAAGGAGGCTTAGGTTTCAGCGATCAGGAACGTGGCTTACTCCAAGGCATGATCCCTTTCTTCCTTTACTTATTTCCTGTCGTCACAGGTGCATTGGCTGACCGATACGGTTACCGTAAAATGTTTCTACTATCCTTTGCCATCATGTGTCCCAGCTACTTCATTCTGGGTCAGGTGGATTCTTTCGCCGGTTTCTTCATCGCCTTCATGGGCGTGGCGCTCGGTGCTGCTTGTTTCAAACCTGTAGTCACCGGTACTGTAGCCCGGACGACAGATGATACAAACCGCGGCCTAGGTTTCGGTATTTTCTACATGATGGTTAATATAGGTGGTTTTCTCGGCCCCTTCATCGCCGGCTATGTCCGTGCGATAAGCTGGGACTGGGTATTTATCATGTCATCATTCTGGATTGCGGTGAACTTTATACCGGCTCTTCTTTTCTACAAAGAACCCACGGATCAAGATGCACAGAAAGGAAAGCCACTCAAAGCTGTCTTCGCCGATATACAAGAAGTACTGGGTAATGTGCGTTTCGCCCTGCTGTTCTTTGGGACTCTGATCATTCTCATGTCTTATGGTGCTAAATGGTTATCAGGACAGACCACTCTCATGGTCTATTTCGTTTGGTTCTTAGGACATTATCTATGGAACTTGAAAGGCCAAACAGATCTTAGCGCGCCTTGGTATAAGCAGAAAATAACTGTCGGTAATAAACCCTTCGTGATCTACCTACTAATTTTGTCAGGTTTCTGGATGGTCTATCAGCAAATATTCATTACCTTGCCTATCTATATTCGTGATTTTGTCGATACCTCTGACCTTATCGCTATGCTGGCTTCTTATCCTAACCTTCTCAGCTTCCTGGCCCCTGTAGATATCTCAAGCTTACAAACTGAGTTAACAAGACTGGCTGGTAATCTGATGAACCATGACATCACGGCTCAGGCCGCATATTTTGAACTGGTACACTACAAGGTCATGGTGCCCGTATCAGAACTGAGTCTGGGATTAAATGCCATAGCAGCAGATCCTTCTCAAGCCCAAGTCTATGCCAATGCTTGGTCTGGACAGTATCGTCAAATTAACCCTGAATATTTAATAGGCCTTAACTTTCTCTCTATCGTTGTGCTGCAGTTATTTGTTAGCCGCGTAGCAGAAAAATTCCAGGCTTTACCCGTTCTGGTTGCCGGAACCGTGATCATCGCCTTCGGCACAGCTTTAGGTGGCATAGCTCACGGCGCCATCATGGGGGGTGTCATGGTACTCACTTCTATTTTGGTTTTCTCTATTGGAGAGATGGTAGCCTCACCTAAGAGTCAGGAATATGTCGCCAGCTTTGCTCCACACGACAAGAAGGCCATGTTTATGGGCTACTACTTCGTATCATCTGCCATAGGTTTTCTACTGGCGGGCCCCTTGTCTGGCTATCTCTATTCAGAAGTCGCAAAAGAAGCACAAAGGCCAGATCTGATGTGGTACATAATAGGTGCCTTAGGTTTAATCACAGCCCTAGGACTTGTCTTGTTTCACAAGTTTGGCGTCATGAATGCCCCAGATAATAAGCCTGTGGCGAGTGAAGCTGAGGTGGCCTAAACTAGCCACTAGCCATTAAACGGCTCATATTGTGAGCATGAAGGCCCATAATTCTCTGATGAATTATGGGCCTTTTTATAATACCAGTCATGAAAAAAAGATAAGCTATCTGGGATGAATTTACCTATTGGGATATCTGACATCAAGTTGCAAAAACGAAGCAACTAGTTGCCAAAATTAAGTGTTTTTTCCAAAATCAAGGAACTAAACCATTTCAAAACCTAAGCGACAAATAGTAATCAGCCCCTTCTGGTACATCTCACCCCCTATCAAAAACAAGCCGCACCTTAATTTTTCACAAGTAATTACAGTCAGTTAAAAAAATCATGACAAGTCAAACTTAGTTATTACAGTCACAAGCCAAGATGCCAGTTTAGTGCCCTTTAAGCTAGCGAGTTAAAGGCGAAGAGGATATGATGCAGTATAGGGTAAGTCACGGTATGAGATAATATGACAAGGCTAGCGAGACACTTTACTCCTGCTAATTCAGACGCTTTTTCGATGCCTGCCGAGACAGCTAAATCCCCCATGGAAAAAATCTGGTTCATCGTCGCCATGGTCCCAAAGGGTCGAGTGAGTTCTTACGGTAAACTTGCCGATTTAGCCGGATTACCCGGCAGGGCAAGATATGTGTCGAAAGCATTGAAGATGGCGCCTGAACATTAAACCTGCCATGGCACAGAGTCATCAACAGCCAAGGGAAAATATCATTCAAATCTGATACTCAAGCATTCCGCACTCAAATGCAGTTACTCAGATTAGATGGCGTAGAGGTCAACCGAGGGAGAATATCTTTAGCTAAATATGAGTGGCGACCGGATATGGCTACATTGGTTTTACAACTGCCGTTTTAACTAAGAATAAAGAGATAAACACTCGCTTCAGCCCTGTGCGGTAAGATCCAATGAAGCATAAAAACATTCATTGTTTAGCCTATTGTCTGGCCTGATGTTTGCCCCATTAATCACTGGCAAGTTCAGGATGAATAACAGGGTTAAGACACGATAACTAAGAGTTCATGACTCTAGTAAGCATGTAAAATTATCAATGTACATATTTAAGGAGACTTCATTGTCGATTGGTCAGCGTTTAGTGTTAGCATCAAATTTGTTCCTTTTCAGCCTCTACGCGGCTGCGGCCCCGAGTCCGCTAACCCCGCAAACTGCGGAATATCAGGTTTATTATGGCAGCATAGAACTAGGAAAGGCCCGTTTTCAACTTCCTAAAGCCGAAGGTAACATCTACCATTACCGTTTCGACAGCGATGTAAGTTTACTGGTGTTATCTGATAGGCGTAATGTGCGCAGTGACTTCATACGTGAAGGCAACCAGCTCACACCTATGCGATATACCCATAACAGAAAAGGTACTGGCCCTAATTTTCAAGAACAAGCCGCTTTTGCCAAAGCACAAGCAGTCGTTTACAGCAGTTATAAAGATGAAAGATCTAAGCTAGATTACACCCATACCTTGTACGATCCTCTTATGGTCCAGCTTCAATTCCGACTCGACATCGCCCTAGGAAAGAAAGAACTTCACTATGAGATGGTGAAAGAGGGAGAAGTCGATGAGTATACATTTAAAATCGTAGGCAAAGAGAGAGTCAATATCGAGAGTGGCAGCTACGAAACCATCAAGGTGGAGGTAGTCAGAGACAGTAAGAAACGTCAAACTTTCTTCTGGATGGCGCCGGATCTCGGCTACCTGCCCATACGTTTAACCCACTTCGAAAAAGGCAGTAAGCAGTTAGATATAAAACTACTCAACTATCATTTCTCTCCAGAGCAAACTGTGAAGATAGAAGAGCCTGCTGCCGATTCGAGTGTACAACCGTAAAAATCACTAAAATAGTAGAGTACTCAATAAATTGTTACCAAGCTCTCTAGCAGCAAATTTATCATATTGAAAATGGGAGCATGATATTTGCCATGCTCCCAAAATTCCTATCTTCACACTCGGTATTAATCAGCCTTAGGTCTTCTCATCAAGAATCAGCACACCTTTACGAAATAGTTTCCAGTCCCCTGCCCCTAAAATATGCCACTCCTCATCCTTAGTCAGAGGCCTGGTGGCGATCACTGTGACTATGTCATCAGGAGTCGTCTCTTTATTAAAGTCTATTACCACATCGGTATCTATGAGCTTAGCCTTACCGAATGGGGCTTTACGGGTAATATAGCAGAGGTTATTACTGCAATAGCTCATCAGATGAGCCCCATCGGTCAAGATCATGTTGAATACGCCCAAGGCACGAATTTCATCGGCCAGTTTGGCAATAAACTGATACACGAGTGTGATGTCTGCAGGCTCTTGCTCACCAAATTTCTCCACCACCTTTTCTAACAGCCAACAAAATGCCAACTCACTGTCTGTATCACCTACAGGCTGGAATCTTGAAACTGAGAATTTTTGCTGGTAATCACTCAACTGGCCATTATGAGCATAGGTCCAATAACGTCCCCACAGCTCTCGAGTGAAAGGGTGAGTATTCTCCACAGACACGCTGCCGCGATTCGCCTGACGGATATGACTGACAACCACTTCACTCTTGATGGGATAGCTCTGAATGAGCTCGGCGATGTGGGACTCACTACTTGGATGAGCATCTTTAAAAGTCCGACTGCCTTTTCCTTCATAGAAGGTGATCCCCCACCCATCCACATGGGGACCTGTGACGCCACCTCTTTGAGCCAGGCCGGTAAAACTAAATACAATATCTGTCGGCACATTAGCGCTCATGGCAAGGAGTTCACACATTAATTCATACCTTTAATTACAGCTGGGTTATTATTTAAATTCTAACGTATTCTATCTATTTGCAGCTTAAAGTGGAATCTCGAGCTTAACAATTTTTATAAACGTTTGTTTGAAATAATCCTTGTATTAATTTTCACATAGGTTTAGTTTTTATGCGACACAGGTCAGACCACAGCCTATAATTGTGATAATGATCGGCAAAAGTTCTGGCCTGAGTTCAATATTCAGGTCGCACCTTAAGGAGAATAACAGTGACAAGCTTACTATGGATCCTCGCGTTTCTTTTTGTGTTAGGCGCTCTCGCCTACCTAAGAGTCTCGTTGCTAACATCTAGCATCATTGCCGCAGTCGTTATGGCTATCGGTACAGCAACTGAAGTAGTGAGTCCCCTATCGTGGATCATCTTCTTAATCGTCGCCCTGCCACTGAATGTCAGTGCATTTCGTAAAAATTTCCTCACTAAACCAATATTAAAGATCTATCGTGGCATCATGCCTGAGATGTCTTCTACCGAGAAAGAAGCCATCGAAGCCGGTACCACATGGTGGGAAGCCGATCTATTTGCTGGAAATCCAGACTGGAAGAAACTCCACAACTACCCAGTAGCCAGAATGAGTGCAGATGAGCAAGCCTTCTTAGATGGTCCAGTCGAAGAAGTGTGTAAGATGCTCAATCAGCATCAGGTTTCACATCAACTGGGTGATCTTCCCCCAGAGATCTGGCAATACCTAAAAGATAATGGCTTCTTCGCCATGATCATCAAGAAAAAGTACGGCGGTCTCGAGTATTCGGCCTACGCGCAATCCCGTGTATTACAAAAACTTGCGGGTCTGAGTAGCGAACTGGCCTCCACCGTAGGTGTGCCTAATTCTTTAGGTCCGGGCGAGCTACTTCAACACTATGGCACGACCGAACAACAAGACCATTACTTACCTAGACTGGCTCAAGGTCTGGAAGTCCCCTGTTTTGCACTCACCAGTCCCGAAGCCGGTAGCGATGCAGGCTCAATCCCTGATTTTGGTATTGTGTGTAAGGGCCAATGGGAAGGCGAAGAAATTCTGGGTATGAAATTAACCTGGAACAAGCGCTACATTACCTTAGCCCCTGTCGCCACCGTACTAGGTCTGGCATTTAAATTACGCGACCCAGATCAACTACTGGGTGACAAGGCTGAGCTAGGAATTACCTGTGCCCTGATACCGACCGACATGGAAGGTGTTGAAACCGGGCGTCGCCACTTCCCACTCAACTGTATGTTCCAAAACGGTCCAACTAGAGGCAATGAAGTATTTGTGCCTCTAAGCTTTATCATAGGTGGCCCTGAAATGGCCGGACAAGGCTGGCGCATGTTAGTCGAATGTCTGTCTGTGGGACGTGGGATTACCTTGCCCTCTAACTCAGCGGGAGGCATCAAGATAGCGGCTGTGGCAACGGGTGCTTATGCGCGTATACGACGTCAGTTTAAACTGCCTATCGGCAAGCTCGAAGGTATCGAAGAGCCCATGGCACGTATCGGCGGTAACGCCTATCTGATGGATGCTGTCACCAGTCTAACCACAACGGGCATAGACTTAGGTGAGAAACCATCGGTTATCTCTGCCATAGTGAAGTTCCATCTCACCGACAGAATGCAAAAATGTGTCATTGACGCCATGGACATACACGGTGGTAAAGGGGTTTGTTTAGGCCCGAATAACTACTTAGGCAGAGGCTATCAGGCTGCCCCTATCGCCATTACCGTTGAAGGCGCAAATATTCTTACTCGCTCTATGATCATCTATGGTCAAGGTGCTATTCGTTGTCACCCTTATGTGATAACCGAAATGGAATCTGCATTCGATACCGATGCTAATCGCGGTCTGGATACCTTTGATGCGGCAATATTTGGTCATATCGGTTTTGCCATCAGCAATCTGGTCCGCAGTTTCTGGCTTGGAGTGACATCTTCAAGGTTCTCCAATGCGCCCTATTCTGATAAGACCAAGCGTTATTATCAACAGATGAATCGCTTCAGTGCTAACTTAGCCTTACTTTCAGATATGGCGATGGCGACATTAGGCGGTGAATTGAAACGTAAGGAACGCATATCGGCACGGTTAGGCGACCTACTCAGTCAACTCTATCTCACCTCTGCAACCCTTAAGCGTTATCAAGATGAGGGACGTCAGACTGAAGACTTGCCATTAGTTCAGTGGGCCGTCGAAGATTCTTTATATAAGTTACAGGACTCACTCGACGATCTACTCAACAACTTCCCTATGGGATTGGGCTTTGTCCTTCGAGGCATTATCTTCCCATTTGGTCGCCCACTTAAGAGACCAAGCGATGTGTTAGATCATAAAGTGGCGACCATAATGCAAACACCTTGTGCCAGTCGAGATCGTTTAGGTAAAGGTCAATTCTGGACACCTTGTGAGAATAACCCAGTCGGCGTGCAGGAGCAGACCTTCAAAGATATTCTCGCCTGTGAACCATTACATGCCAAGGTCTCTAAGGCTGCCGGTAAGCGTATTCCATTTATGTGGCTGGATAAGATTGCCGCACAAGGGAAAGCCTTAGGCGTCCTCACTGATGAAGAAGTAGCCCTGCTTGAACGCGCCGAGATTGGTCGCATGAAATCCATCAATGTGGATGACTTCGACCCGGATGAGTTAAAAGCCATGGCCATAGGTAAACAAAGCCATGAACAGGCGGCTTAATCGAGTCCCAAGGGTGTAGATTGATGCAATAAAAAAGAAGGAGGCTAACGCCTCCTTCTTTTTTATCTCTTAGGGGCTATTTATATCCCCCTTGACTCAAACTTTCACATTATCATCGAGAGCCGGTTCACTTTCAGATGTCTCCAGAGCAAGCTGTTCAGCGGCTTTACTTGCTAGCAATAGAGAATGCTCTTTTGCCAATTGCTGGGCCTCTATGGGTAACAAACTAATTAACTCTATGCCACTCGCCAATTTATCCGCCGAGCCCGTGAAGATGTTCAACTTACCCGCCTTAATGTACACCAAGGGCATGGCAGACTCTCCATATCGGGCCAGGAAATTATCGAAACTGAAGCTGTCGGTGATGTTGGTACTTTTTATCAAGGCACCTTTGGACATTAAACTGGCGAGTTTCGCATAGGATACGGACTCACCAAATAGGCATAAACGCGCTAAATATGACTCAGACATCTGATGTCTGGCACTCGTCCCTTCGTTGTTGTTCAGCCCATATACCTTGCTCTTCCCCAGCAAATCTTGATAATGAAAACTGACCAAGGGATTAAGCTGACGATAGGGAGAGACGACCAATAAACGCCCTATGCCTGTCATATCGAGAAAGTTACTGGCATGCTCGGATGTTGGATTGCCAAAATACACGGGAATATTGTCCATTCTGGCTAAACGAATATTGTCCCAGTTATTATCAGCCAAGGTCACTTTGATATTTTTAGACTTAAGGACCTTTGCCAGTTCTCTGGAAAAAACCGAGGCGCCGAAAATAAGCAGGCCCTGTGAAGATCCCGCACTCACATTTAAATATTTAGCCCAGGCACCGGCCGTTAAACTTTGTACAACCACAGTGCCTATGATGATTAAGAAGACCAAAGGTACGATAAGTTCTGCACCTGGGACGCCTAATATTTCAAGTTTTATGGCAAAAAGAGACGATACCGCAGCAGCAACTATGCCCCTAGGCGCCATCCAACTGAGAAACCATTTATCATTACGCCTCAGTGTTGTCCCAATCCCACAGGTCCAGACACTTAACGGTCTGGCGATAAACATCACCACAGCTAATAATGCCAGCCCTTGCCAGCCAAGATTAAGCAATGCATCAGAGTCGAGACGGGCCGCTAATATGATAAACAATACCGAGATGAGCAGTACCGTTAACGTTTCCTTAAATTCGATGATATCTGATATATCGATACCGCGCATATTGGCAAGCACTATCCCCATCACAGTCACGGTTAATAGTCCCGACTCTTCCTGTATCAGGTTCGAAACGACGAATACCCCCAACATGATGGTCAAGACGCCAGCATTCTTCAGATAATGAGGTAACAGATGCTTCTTGATGATGAGGCCCATCAGGTAGCCTGTGAGCGCCCCTAAACCTACTCCAATGCCTAACATGTATCCTAAGGCATGTAACACATGCACGGTTGGGTCTGCTGCGACTGCTATGTATTCAAACACCAGCACTGCAAGCAAGGCACCAATGGGGTCAATAACAATACCCTCCCAGCGTAGAATACTAGCGAGTTCTGATTTAGGCCTGATACTTCTGAGCATAGGTACTATCACAGTGGGTCCTGTTACGACTACCAGAGCGCCAAACAATAACGACATTTCCCATTTAAAATCCATCAAGAAATGGGTTGCCGTAGTGATGCAAGCCCAAGTGATCAAGGTGCCTAAGGTGACAAGGTTAGTCACCATACGACCATGACCTTTGATCTCTTTGAAGTTAAGCGTCAGTGCCCCTTCAAATAATATGACCGCCACACCCAAAGAAATAATAGGAAATAGCAGATCGCCAAAGATGGCATCAGGATCAAGTATATTGAGACCTGGTCCCATCAAGAGCCCACAGATTAAGAGAGGTAAAATAGCGGGTAAGCGTAACTTCCATCCTATCCACTGACAAAAGAGTGAAAGCACCCCTAATAAACCTAGCATGGCAGTGATCTGCTCAACCATATATATATACCCTTTAATAGTGTTACCAGTATAGATAACAAGAATCCTTATGTTGCCCCAATATAGGCCAATCATTGTATTCAAAGTGATTAACTTCAAACCTAACCGGAGATTGTATCTAAAAAAGCAGTTAAAAAACCTGATCAACTCCATATTAATGAATGAGAACATCATGTTTTACTTAAAGTTAATGGCTTGATTTAAGTCCCAGGCACAAAAAAGCCCTCGTCTTTCGACAAGGGCTTAGCTATGTGGCACAGCGGACTGGCTGTTATCAAGAGGCGAACCCGCGACCCCCAGCATAACAGGTTATTTTCAGCTTATAAAAAACCAATATCTCCATGCCCAGCTTACCATTGAACATTTCATTTAAGTCTCAGGCACAAAAAAGCCCTCGTCTTTCGACAAGGGCTTAGCTATGTGGCACAGCGGACTGGCTGTTATCAAGAGGCGAACCCGCGATCCTGGGCGTGACAGGTCATTTTCAGCTTATAAAAAACCAATATCTCCATGCCCCGCTTACCATTGATCATTTCATTTAAGTCTCAGGCACAAAAAAGCCCTCGTCTTTCGACAAGGGCTTAGCAATGTGGCACAGCGGACTGGCTGTTATCAAGAGGCGAACCCGCGCCCCCCGGCATAACAGGTTATTTTCAGCTTATAAAGAACCAATATCTCCATGCCCAGCTTACCATTAATCATTTCATTTAAGTCTCAGGCACAAAAAAGCCCTCGTCTTTCGACAAGGGCTTAGCAATGTGGCACAGCGGACTGGCTGTTATCAAGAGGCGAACCCGCGATCCTGGGCGTGACAGGTCATTTTCAGCTTATAATAAACCAATATCTCCATGCCCAGCTTACCATTAATCATTTCATTTAAGTCTCAAGCACAAAAAAGCCCTCGTCTTTCGACAAGGGCTTCGTTGTTTGGCGGAGCGGACGGGACTCGAACCCGCGACCCCCGGCGTGACAGGCCGGTATTCTAACCAACTGAACTACCGCTCCTAAACTTATTGCCTTGCGGCTTTAGCTGCTATGTCACTAACAACTAAACTAAATTTAGTAACTTGATTGGCGGAGCGGACGGGACTCGAACCCGCGACCCCCGGCGTGACAGGCCGGTATTCTAACCAACTGAACTACCGCTCCACATCAAGTTGCGGTGATAATACGTAGGCGAGCATTCCGCGTCAATACTTATTTTAAATAGATAAACCGATCAGTTAAAAAAGCAGCAGTTAGATGTAAAACTCGGCTCTTCTTGGATATAAAAACGTCTAACTCGCCTTTTCATCTTCAGGTAAGTCTTCAGGCATGGTCAGATCTATGTCATCAGATGTCGGCACTTGCTCTCTCTCTTCATCTAATCTTTTTTGAGTTGCGGCTAACGCCTCTTTTAAATTGCGTGTTTTACGCCAGATGAGTAAGCCTAATGACCCTAAGAGCAATAGTGATACATTAACCGTTATGATCCAGAACATAGCATCATCTTTGGCCTTCTTCTCAGCAATGACGGCTTTTTTTGCTGCTTTTACGGCTAATTCTTCCGCTGTAGGCGGCGGCTTAGGCGGCTCGATCAAATTAAAGAAACGCTCAGGTAAGGCGAGTACTATCTCTCGCCCGCCTATGGTTGTCGTTACAGCCATCCCTTTAATTCGATAGCTACCGAAATCAGAGACCTCAGGAAGCAAGATCTCTCTCTGGGATGATTCCAATCCATTTATTGTGATAGGCAGTTGCAGCCCGGCAGGACCGACTAATTCAAGATCTAAATGTGTCTCGGATAACTGTACCGCGCTGTCATCAACTTTAACATACAGTTTCCAGCGCCCTTCCAGAGGATTTTCAGGTTCAAGTACATCAATTTCTATTGGAATAGGCGATAACAGGAACTTAAACTGGCTTTCACGTGAGAATACATTGTTGCGTACCTTGACTTGAAAGTTATAGTGGCCCCACGGCTGATTTAAATTGATTTTTCCTGTAAAAATACCGTCATCGGGCCGTTCATCTAACCCTTCGCCGTAGTCTTTGTATGAGCCAACTACCAATGTACCCGCGGCAAAATTTTCATCACCGGGTAGATGTTCACTGATAAAACGAGCGGTCCATTCGACTAAGTAATCCAGCCCAGGCATTCTTAAACGCTGTTCATCACCCAATAGTTGAGCCGTAACTTTCAAACGTTCGCCTTGAAATAAAGGTTGGGGTAAAGGCTCAACCTTAATACCCAATTTGGATATTTTTTGAATCTTAGAGCCTTTAATCACTCTGCCTATGAGCTGCCAGGGGCCTGGCATAGGTTTTTGTATGGTAACGATATCACCGCTTAAACCATCGACCCATTGCACCTCTTCAGGATGTCGACTGGCATACCACTTGCTGCCGTCGGGTAAGACGATGACGACCGGTGAACTGCCATATTGACGTTGAATAAGCAAGGTGAGGCTATCGACCATATGATCGATTCTGAAGCGATTCTTTAATACACTGGCTTCACTCGAAGGCACAACATCGGCCAAGACCCATGTTGAAAGCACAGTGCTTAGCATCAAGACTAGCGCAACCAATGCTTTTGTACTGGAGACAAGATGTTTAACACTCATAAAAGGTGACGTCAGTCCTCATCAAAGGTGATGGTAATTGAAATATCCCATGTCGGGTGATTTTAGTATTTATTATAGAGATATAAAGGAGGAAACGTCCTCTATGTCTATTTTCTATCACTGAGTTCCTGACATTTAATTCCTGACACTTAGTCCCGCCAGGCACATTGTCCGCCTTTAGCCACGATATCGAGTCGCGCTTCGTGCTTAGCTAGTTCATCGGCCGATGCCGAGATCACTTTAAGTTTTGTGCGTTCTTGGCTTAAACGTATGATCCCACCGGCACCTATGCCTCCGGTATCACCAGAGAGATTAAACTTGGTCTGTCCGCCTGTCATCAACAGATAGACATCGGCCAAGATCTCCGCATCTAATAATGCACCGTGGAGTTCACGACGTGAGTTATCTATGCCGTAACGTTTACATAAAGCATCGAGATTATTTTTCTGCCCTGGATGCAGATACTTTGCAATGGCTAAAGTATCTAAAATGCCACAGATATCGGCAGTCTTAGGCCCCTTGGGGCGCAATAAACCAAACTCGTGATCCATGAAGCTGATATCGAACGACGCGTTGTGGGCCACAACCTCGGCACCATCAATAAACTCAATAAAACTCTGTGCTATCTCGGCAAACTTTGGTTTGTTAGCGACATATTCATTACTAATACCGTGGACTTGGATGGCTTCTTCATCGATAAGCTGTTGAGGGTTAATATACTCATGATAATGACGACCGGTCAAACGACGGTTGATCACCTCGACGCAACCTATTTCTATGATTCGATGACCAAGATAGATAGCACCTGCAGCCTGGTTCATACCTGTGGTTTCAGTATCGAGAATAATCTGACGTTTTGCACTAGAAACTATGTTCATAAATTTACTAACACTTCTTAAGTTTTTGGGTATACTCGCCCGATAATCTGTCTATGGTAACAACTTGATGTTAAAACCGCTCTCTATATTTACCGATGGTTCCTGTTTAGGAAACCCAGGCCCCGGAGGTTATGGGGTGGTGATGAAGTACAAATCACAAGTCAAAGAACTCTCAGATGGATTCCTGTTAACCACCAACAACAGAATGGAATTACTGGCACCAATCATCGCATTGGAAGCCTTGAAAGTGCCCTGCAAAATAGTGCTCACGAGTGACAGCCAATATATGCGCCAAGGCATCACTCAGTGGATCCACGGTTGGAAGAAAAAAGGCTGGCTAACAGCCGCTAAACAACCGGTAAAAAATGTCGACCTCTGGAAACGTCTAGATGCAGCCACTGCCTCCCATGAAATCGAGTGGCTCTGGGTTAAAGGTCACGCAGGTCATGTAGAAAACGAACGTTGTGACACCTTAGCCAGAGTGGCTGCCGAAGCTAAGCCGACTCAGGAAGATATTGGTTACCCGGTTTAAGTCAGACCTTAGGTACTAAATAGACAGTTTATTAAACTTGCTGCAGAAGCCGATAAATGCATTACACAAGGGTGTAAATTTTCGGCTTTTATGGTGAATGCGATAAAACTGTCTGGTTAACACCAATCCTTCAACCTCGATAACTGCCAGCTCTTTGCGACTCAGCTCTTTTTCCAGGGTCAACTCAGATAACACGGCCAGGCCGGCCCCCTGCTTAACCGCTTGTTTTATCGCGTCCGGCGTACTGAAGCTGAACCTTTCTATGGGCTGCATATCCAGAGCATTGGCCGCACTGATAAAATAATCTCGGGTGCCTGACCCCTCTTCCCTCATCACCCAAGGTTGTCCCCGTAACTCGATGGGTTTCACCCGTTTCCCCGCCAAGGGATGCGCCGAATGACAAAAAACCAGCAAGTTATCCTTATGCCAGGCCTCAACTTTAATTCGACTGTCCAGGCACTGCCCCTCGATAAATCCAACTTCAGTTCGAAACTCTAATACCGATTTTATGACGGCTTGAGTATTATCGATATCCAGATCGACAAAAGCGCTGGTATGTTGCTGACAAAAAGCCACCGCACTTTTGGCCATCAAGTGATTACCAATGGTGGAGCTAGCGCTGACATTTAACGTGCCACTGAGTTCACCTTCGGAAGAAGAAAACAACAGTTCTATCTGCTCCACCTTTTGCAACGCCTCGGTAGCCAATGGCAGCAAGAGACTCCCCTGAGAATTCAACCTTAATCGGTTGCCGACCCGCTCAAATAATCTGGCATCCAATTGTTTCTCTAATTCAGATAAGGCCATAGAGGTCGCCGGAGCCGATAAGTTCATCATATCTGCCGCTCTGGCCACTTGACCACTGCGGGCAACCGCTTCAAAAATTGATAATTGTTTTAGTGTTATTCGCATTTAAATTCTTTTACTTGTGTTCACTGGTGTCGTTTTTAAAAGAGGTTCTTCCCGCCGTCGGTGCCTGAGCCCAATTAGGCTGACGCACTTTCTGCCTTTCATGTATTGGTGTCAATGGCGTTTCTAACTTACGAGCCACAATCAGATAAACACTACCGGTTCCGGGTAACCAAGCCTTTAGTGCATTTTGCCAGATACTTTCTGAGCGCATTTCACTGAGCAGATGATGGTGAATGATGCGCTCATCGGCTACCACTTGATAACCCAGTAGTCCCAGCCAATCTTTGACTCTGGATGGGGTAAAGAATCGACCACACCAGGGGAGTTTATCTTGATATTTAGGTAAGGCTTTACCGATAAAAGCCGGGCTCAAGGGGTTAAAGCCCACAATAAACAGGTAACCACCGGATATTAGCACCCTGTCTGTTTCACGCAGTAGCTTATAAGGGTCATGCTCAAATTCGAGCAACATGTTCATGACGACGGCATCGATAACCCCATTCTGTATCGGCAGCGCATTAAAGTCCGCGCGTAAAGAAGCACCATCACCATCGAACAGAGAAAATTGGCGACCAATAGGCAAACCTGGCATATTCAGTTCAGCGCTTAGAGGGCCTAAACTTAACATATGGTAGCCAAATACTTTTGGCCACCATGATTCAAGCTCTTGCTCTACACTTGCCTTAATTTGGGCTCCATTAGGCAATTGCGACCATGATCTAGGTACCAATACCTTAGTGTCATTAAACAAGCAGTGCTCCCTTCGATTATGCAGCGACTCTGGCTAATATACCTAGCTAAAGTGCAGTGGTATAATTATAGGGTGATTAATACCATTAAAACGTTAATCTGTGATGTACGCAATCAATTTACTTGGTTAACTGAACCTGCATCTCCAATATAAAAATTACCGCCAGATAAGATGAGACACATATGCAAGCAATTGAATCTTCGAAATTAAAGATCACCGCATTACCCGCATTCAATGATAATTATATCTGGATAATTGCACAAGATGGCAATCAATCAGTATACGTAGTCGATCCTGGCGATGCTCAAGTCGTTATCGATTTTCTCAATATCAAGCAATTACAACTCGCCGGTATATTGATAACACATCACCACCATGATCACACTGGTGGGATAGCGAAACTCTTAGCATATGCAGGACACAAGATTGAAGTATATGGACCTGATAATGAGGAGATAGATAATTTACTCAATCCCATCTCGACCCAAAGTTCGATTCAATGCCAAATCACCCTTAAACGCTTTAATCTAAGTGTAGATATCATTGCTTTACCGGGACATACATTAGGTCACATTGGCTATCTGATTGCCGGTGAGCTTTTTTGTGGTGATACCCTGTTCAGCGGAGGATGTGGCAGACTCTTCGAAGGAACGCCTCAACAGATGCATGCCTCTTTAATGGCCTTATCCCAGCTTCCTAGTGAGACCCGAGTCTATTGCGCCCACGAATATACTTTAGCTAATCTAGATTTTGCCCTGTCGGTAGAGCCGACGAATCCCGAGCTACTCCGATACCATGAACTTTGTCAGGATAAACGCGCGAAACAAGTAGCAACTATTCCAAGCAGTATAGGTACCGAACGTAACATCAACCCCTTTCTGCGTTGCAATACAGGTACGATTAAGGCCTCAGTTAATCAACATTTCATGAAAAATGTGTCTGATCCTGTGGACACTTTTGCACTTTTAAGGCAATGGAAAGACAATTTCTAATAAACAGATTACAATGTGGCGCTAAATAAGTCCCCTTTCGAGTTTTAACATAGAGGGACAGAATCAAGGAAATTTTTTCGATGCGCATACAAAACCTTATCCTCGCTGGGAGTATGATCCTAATTTTAGGCTGCCAGTCATTCGACGAATCAGCCTCTGAAGCACACCATACTCAAACCAGCAGCATTTCAACTGGCACAATAAAAACCAGCACAGTTCAGACTATTATCCCGCCTAAAGATATCGTTAAAGCAAAAATTAACGTTGCGGAAGTTACCGACGTCTGGCAGAGAATTCGTCTGAATTTATCATTCGATGTGCCAGAGCAGAAGTTAATTAAGCAATATCGTGACTGGTACATCAAGCACCCGCAACATCTAGAAAAAGTATCGGAACGTGCAGCCCCTTACCTCTATTTGATCGTCGAAGAGGTTGAGAAACGTGATCTTCCTATCGAACTCGCCCTTCTTCCCATCATTGAGAGTGCATTTGATCCTACAGCCTACTCTAACAGCGCCGCATCGGGATTCTGGCAATTCACTTCCCCTATGGCGAAGTATTTTGGCCTACAAATTAACGACTGGTATGACGGACGCAGAGATGTACCCGCAGCAACCACTGCCGCCTTAGATATGCTCGAATACCTGTATAAGAAGACTGGTGGCAACTGGCTTTATGCTATCGCGGCATATAATACAGGTGAAGGACGTGTGATAAATGCCGTTAAAAATAATAAACGTAAAGGAAAGCCTACCGACTTTTGGTCATTAACCCTGCCAACAGAGACACAGCGTTATGTACCTCAACTACTGGCACTTGCAGATGTCATCAAGCACGCCGACAAATACGGCATAAAGCTTCACCCGATAAATAATAAGCCCCAAATTCAAGTCATAGATGTGGGAGAGCAGTTCGATCTATCCCTCGCTGCAGGCTTCGCTGGTATGACGACATCAGAACTGCGTAAAATAAACCCAGGCTATGATCACTGGCTAACCCCGCCAAACGGCCCTCATACCTTAGTGCTCCCGGTCGATAGAGTGCCCACATTCAATCTTGCATTGGCCAATATCCATGCAGATGACAAATTGAATAAGGAGCGCTATCAGATTAGATCTGGGGATAGCCTAGGACTTATCGCTCAAAAGTACCACACGACACCATCGGCTTTACGTGCTGCAAACGCACTTAAGGGCAACACCATCATAACTGGGCGCTATCTGGTCATTCCTGTCCCGGTGAGAAATCAGGATAAAGATGCGTTAAGTCTGAAACAGAGGCTCAAATCCAAGCAGAATAAGAGTCCTGATAGCGAGAAAATTGACTATATTGTGAAATCTGGAGACTCACTTTGGAAGCTGGCTAAATCACATAAGGTCACAATAGCTCAGTTGGCTAAATGGAACCATATGTCTGTTAAAGATAGCTTGAAGATTGGACAAAAACTAACAATATGGACAGCTAATACACATGTAAGTGACGTGACTCGTAAGCTCAATTATACGGTGCGCAGTGGGGACTCTCTGGGACATATAGCTGCAAAATTTAACGTCAGCGTCAAGGATCTTATCCGCTGGAATACCCTAGGGAAACATAAGTATATTCAACCGGGTCAAAAACTGAAGCTGTATCTTGATATGAAGAAGATCAAAGCCTGATATTAATCCTCCCTAAGTATTCTCACCGGCTAAAAAAAATGCCAAGTCCTGTAAAAGGACTTGGCATTTTTCGATTATAATCACCAGCTAGTTTATGTATCCATCCAAAGACACATGCACATTCCCCATAGCCACTTTAGTCGACTCTGTTGCATGACCGGCATAGATAGCGACTAAGCTATAGCCTTTGCCCTTGATTTTAGCAAGCACCTCTTTAGACAGCTTGAACCTCACCGGAGTCATTTCCCCAGACGGAATGACCACATCACGTATCGCCTGAGTGAACATCATAGAATCCGACCAGGCCCATATCTTGTTACCCTGAGGGTCCAACAGATGCAGGTCTGCAGTCATACCCGACCGATACTGAATTGGCACACCATAAGATTGCTTATTAGTGATAATGAGTGACACAGTAAAATCCGTTTTCATTGTGATTTGTAACTGTCCGGATAACACGCCTTTATCCATCTTGGCCTCCACAGTTTCAACATTTTTAGCCAATTTATAGGACTTCGAATATTTTAATTCAGATACATGGATTCTAGCGCCCTCCACTTCAGCGACTTGTTGGAGTTTAACTTGAGTGGGCTCGACCCCTTGGGATACTTTTTGAGAACAGCCAGATAGGGCAATAAAACCCACTGAAACATAGAGAAATTTATTCATTAAAAACCACCTAGCCTCTTTAGCAGACTGTCCTTAAGCTTATCTTGCACCTTCTCTACCTCTTGTTTTAACTTAGCGTCAAACAGTCCCGCTGTATCTAAAGAAAATTTGGGCTCCGACATGGTACCTGTGATTAGGAAGGGAATTTCAATACCATAGAGTAGATCTTGGCCTCCACCGCCTTGTCCCTCTAGGCTTCCAACTACAGCTGTGGTTAATTGGTAATCCAGTGCTTCGGAGATGATGTTGGCAGTACCCGCCCCCGACAACCTGATTAACGGCGAGGACATCAGCAGATCCGGATTAGATGCCAGTCCCTTGACCACCGAAAATGATCCAGTTAATGAGGTAAAATCAGTCTTCTTTTCAGTCGAAGTCACAGATGATGAATCACCACTGAGTTTTGCTTGAGCCTGTCTGATCATTTGTGGAATATTCACTCCGTATAGGGCTCCATCCGCAATTTCAAACTGACCTTTAGCCGCAAGATTCTTCTTAATATTATCGGCAAGAAGACTTCTTCCTTTGCCTTTAACATTGAAGTTAGCCGTTCCCGCCAGCAGATCGACATCCGCAGCATCTTTCAAGAGTTCGCGGATTTGAACGCCTGTAAACGATTTTTCAAAACTGTAGTTCGGCACAGCTTGACGACCATCGAGACGGGCTGTAACGGCCAGCTTTCCGCCATAGAGATTGGCATTGAGCCGCTTAAGATTGAGAATGCCATTCTCTAGTGTCAGATCCATCACCCAATTACTGGTTTTGATATTGGAAGCTTTAATGGATTTAGCCGTTAAGTTTAAAGTGAGTTCTAAAGACTTCATCGCACTTAGATCAGGTTCACTCTGAGGCGTTTCAGGCTGAGTCTTGTCCTTGGTCTTATCCTTGTCTGCTTTATCTGTTTGTGGCAGTAATTTATCAAGATCTATATCGCCAAAATCCAAGTTAGCAATGATGTGAGGTACTTTATGACCATAGGCTATGTCCAATTTCCCTTTAGCCTCTATATCCCCTGCATTTAATTTATCCAATAGGAGATGAACTTGCTTGGTCTCTAGCAAGATTTCAACCTGTGTTAGAAGTGTGATATCTAACTTCTTGTTGGGTATTGTCTCACCGGCTATTGCATTGGTTATCTTAAAATCTTTGACCTGAATGTTGGCCATATTTTGAGACAGCTTGATTGAGCCTTGACCTAGACTCATTAGCTTTATATCAGGCATTTCGGCACTGAAGCGATACTCAAGAGTGGCAAACTCCCCCAGTGAGAATTTTCCCAGGGTTAAATTATCCAGGCTAAATACTTGTTCGGTCCCGGCTTGTTTATCTGAGATGCGAATTTGCGTATTGGTGACTGAGACACCGCCGATATCCAGACTCGATAAACTGGCAGATGAAACCGCAGGCTTATCGAGTTGAACCGATTGCTCTGCAGTAGACTGACTCTGGAAACCATCAAAGCTGGACCGCCCATCTTTGCGAGTTTCTAGATTGATGACTAAGCCATCCAGGTTCAGTTGAGCTATTTCAACTTGTTTGCGAAATAAGGGTAATAACTCAACTTCTGCTACTATCTTTTTTACCTCTAACATAGATGCATTATCGAATCCCTTAGGATTTGATAATGAAATATCACCCAGCTCGATACCTATGCTAGGAAAGAAGGTCCATGAAAGATCTTTTGCTATGATGAGGTCGCGCCCGGTTTGCTTTTTCACCGCATCGACTATTTCAGGTTTAAAATCATTTGGATCAAAAACCAATGTCAGGTAGGCCGCGAGACTCGCGAACATAAGAAGTAATACAATAAAAAACCATTTAACAATTTTCATAGCAGGTTCCATCCAAATATCTGAGTAGAAATTAAAGCAAGCGTAAGAGGTCGAGTTCGGTATTGGCGATCCCGACGCCGTTTTCATCAGAATATAACATCATACCGAGTGTGTTAATAATGTTATCGACTGAAATCATACAATGGATATGCCCTACAGCTTTCTTTGTCTTTTTATCAGGTTAGTACCAATAAGCTTGATACTTATATGCATCAAGCTTAATGCATATAGCTGGTGAACACGGCATTGATGGCAATAGCCATCCCGGCATTATCAATGTGTGCACCAGCAATTAGACCAGGGATCAGTGTCGATTTATCTAAGCTGCATATTGATGAAGCCTAGCTTTTCCTTACCTTAAGTTCTCAGTTTACTAGGTCCTTCTCTGCTTTAGCCCTGCCTTCAACACATTTAATGACAATACCTGCAAAGCCTTATACATCTACCAACTTGTTCACATCAAAGCCTCAACAACTAGACTCCAACATCTAGGCCTCAACAACTAAGCTTTAACAACTAGATTCCAACATTAATAACAAGCGAATAAATCCTGTAGAAGAGACTTGATCCTATTCTGTTGAAAACATATTTAACGTTTTGTCATTATCTTAATTAGTACAACTTAAGAGTAAGCTGCAATATTTACTCATCACCCCTCTTTATATGTTCAAATTACTTTAAGAGCTGGAATAAAAAGCCTATAATCAAATTCTTACAGGTACATTTAAATCCCTTCTAGTTTACCAATACGAGATAAGTGAAACTTAATGCTTGATAACAAAGACTTACAAGACGCAATCGCAGCTTTAGATGAATATGGTTTCGATAAAAAAAACACCAGCGATTTATCTCAAGCTAGAAATAAACAGCAGATGACTAAATATATTGATTCACTTGATTATAGTTTACGTCGTTTACTCATATTACAAGAAACGATAGAAGAGTCAGTAGCGAAGAAGAAATACCAAATTACCCAACAAGAAAAAATTCAAACATATAAAACTAAAGTCATAAACCTCTCAAGACAATTCAACATATCCTATGATGAAGTCGTGCAAGTCATGATGAATTTAAAAAACCAGACAAATTAATTTGTCTGGTTTTATTGTTTTCTCTTCTTGATGAATTTATTTATGCTTGATCTATATGTCTAAATTAAACTTTAAAGCTAGAGACAAGCTTATCTAATTCTGTCGAGCCGTGTTGGATCTGTTCACTCGTCTCACCAATTTGCACGCTCTTTTGTTGATTTTCCACTGAAATATCATTTATTCGAGTCACGTTCATATTTAATTCGGCAATAACTTCACTCTGTTCTTCCGTTGCCGCGGCAATTTGAATATTCATATCAGAAATCTGTCGAATCGAAGATTTTATGGTATCTAGTGCCCCTACAACTTGTAAGGTTTCTTCTACCGTTTGGCTCGAACGGGTTTTAGCTCTTTCAACCGAATCATTGACACTTTGTATCGATTCTCTAATCGCATCTATGATGCCATTTATCTCTTGGGTAGACTCTTGTGTACGACTCGCCAAGGTTCTTACTTCGTCGGCAACGACTGCAAAACCTCGGCCCGCTTCCCCAGCTCTAGCCGCTTCTATCGCGGCATTAAGAGCCAATAAATTTGTCTGCTCTGCAATGCCCACAATGACATCTAAAATCTGTCCAATTTTACCTGAGCTTACTTGTAATCCCTGAGCGACTTCCGAGGTATTTACTAGCTCTTCGGAAAGTTCCTTGATTTTAACCACTGCATTATCAACAACATTTGTGGTCCTATCGGCTTCGGCATCGGCACAACTGGCACTATCTGCCGCAAGTTGCGCATTAGAGGCTACTTCAGACGCTGCCATCGACATCTCATTAATGGCCGTGGCGACGCTTTCTGTTTCCGTTTGCATGTTACAGGTAACTTCGCTAGCTTCAGTTGAGATACTGGCTAAACCGACCGCTAGCTCACGACTATGGGCCACCGAGTCCAGAACCGATTGTACTAATGTCTGTATCTTAACCACAAAATAATTAAAGTTAGCGGCAACTTCTTTTAGTTCATCGTTGCCAGCCTCCTCGAGTCTCAGGGTGAGGTCCCCCTCCCCCTTAGCAATATTTTCTAGGGCTAAAATGGTTTCTTGCATTGGCCTAGAGATACTCTGAATGATAATCAATAAAATCGCGATAACCGGGAACCAGACCAGGGCCACCACCAAGAGATACGCCAAGGCAAAATCAGTTTTCTGTGCATCGATATCATCGATATACATTCCAGTCCCAACAATCCATCCCCAAGGCCTGAATCGCTTTACCACGCTCATCTTAGGTGCTGGAACCGTAGCATTAGGACGATTCCACATATATTCAATTTTTGCCGAGTCCTGATGTTCGGTTCCGCTTATCATATTCTTAAATAAAGGCACACCATTAACATCATTTATCCCTAACACATTGGTGCCAACCAGTCTTTTCGCAAAGGCATGTTGAACCATCACACCTTGAGTATTGAGGGTGTAGAAATATTCTTTGCCTGCATATCGTAATGTGTCCAGCACCATAATGGCACCGGCCTTAGCCTCATCTTCTGTCATCAGTCCCTGCTGGGACCTTTGATAGTAGTCGCTAATAATTTTCTCACCCACATCGGTCAAGGAAGAGATCTTGGCTTCTTTTTCTGCAACTAACATATTATCAATACTAATAAGCGCGAACAGAAACATAAAAATGGTCGCTAAGATCGATAAACTCAACATAATAAACAGGCGGCTCGAGATTTTTATCTTTCTAAACAGGTTAATAATAGTGTCCATTGTCAATCCTTAAGCTGTGTTAAGCGAGCAGATATGCCTATATAACTTTTGGAGATATTTCACTGTTTGTCAAAGATCCCTCGGGTTTATTTCGAGTTAATGACCTGTACCTCTCATTCTGGTCAATCTCACCGTCAAAATGCGCCATTAATATATTGATCATATCTCTAGTGCCACAAAGCTACAGCATATCCTTATTACTGGCCGTTCAACTTTAGTCTTAATCGAGTGAATGTGTGGGATAAATTTTTACCTATCGTGAGCCTCAAGCTCAATAAACCAATCACGATTAAAATATAGATACCTGGCTCGATAATTTCAGACTTTACTGACCAATAGAAGTGAATGGGTACTAGCATGGCCACCACATAAACCCAGTTATGTAATTTTTGCCAACTCCTGCCCATTTTCTTCTTGATGATTTTATGTGACGTAACCGACAAGGCAATTAAGATAAGGTAAGCCAGAGTCCCGACTAATATGTAGGGACGCTTAAGGATTTCCTCAAATAGGAGTGACCACTCGAACAAGAGATCTAAACTAATAAACGCCAGAATATGCAAGCTGGCATAGGCAAATACATAAAGGCCAATGAGACGACGAGTCTGTATTAATATGCCTTGTTTAAATCGACGAGCCAAGGGGGAGATAGTCAGTAAGACAATTAAGGTATTGAGTGCACCTACGCCTGTATAATGAATAATATACTGCACAGGATCTCCTCCAGCGGCCCCGGACATCACAGAGGTGATCAGATAACAGATGGGCCATAATGCAAACAGATGTATGACGACTTTAAGCCCAAAAAGATGTTTCGATGTTAACCGCATTATTCCTCCCACTTTGTCACTGATTTTTCACCACTCGGCACTAAAGCATATTTTTATTTCTGCCTAAAAATGCCTTTTCAAATCTAATCCCTGATATAAATTTGCCACCTGCTCCCCATAACCGTTGAACATTTGCGTGTTAATTCGCCTAGCAGAAAAAAGCCCGCCCTCGCCTATACGTCTCTCGGTAGCCTGAGACCAACGAGGATGGTCGACATTTGGGTTTACGTTGGCATAGAAACCATACTCATTGGATGCTAGTTGATTCCAGCTAGTCGGCGGCTGTCTATCCATGACTCTGATCCTGACAATGGACTTAATGCTTTTGAAACCGTACTTCCAGGGCACCACCAAACGAATAGGCGCACCATTCTGTGGTGGCAGTGTCTTGCCATATAAACCAAGGGCCAAGAAAGACAGATCATTCATCGCTTCATTAATGGTTAAGCCTTCCACATAAGGATAATGGATCCCGCCCCCCATTAAGCGACTCTTCTGTCCTGGCATCTGCTCAGGATCAAACAAGGTTTCGAAAGCAACATGAGTTGCATTACTCTTGACTCCAGCCTTTTTCAATAAGCTAGCCAGAGGAAATCCCACCCAAGGCACCACCATAGACCAAGCTTCGACGCAGCGAAGACGGTAGGTCCGCTCTTCCAAGGCTATCAAGTGAGTTAAGTCGTCTAAATTTAACCTCAACGGATGTTCAACCTCTCCTTCGATAACCAGTTGCCATGGATCGACATCAAATCCCTGAGAATTTTCAGCAGGGTCCTGTTTGCTGGTACCAAACTCATAGAAATTATTGTGGCTGGTGATTTTACTTTCAGGAGTCAGCCCACCATTTAACACAGAGTCATACTCAATATTTTGTGTGTAGGGTAAATCTGAACGTATAAATTGCTGTGTCTCTTTTTTATCACCGAACAGGTCAAAAATCCCTGCATTAGCATTTGACGATAACAAGGCACCAGCACCCAGAAACCCCATCTGTTTTAAGATTCGCCTACGGTCATTGAATACAGATTCTGGAGTCACATCAGAATCTTTTAACTTGTCCCAAGATGGTTTTTTATGGAAATGCATGCAACGCCCCTTCTATTCTTCTTCCAACATAAGACCGTAAGTGCGTGTACGGTCATTGAATACAGATTCTAGAGTCACATCAGAATCTTTTAACTTGTCCCAAGATGGCTTTTTATGGAAATGCATGCAACGCCCCTTCTATTCTTCTTCCAACATAAGACCGTAAGTGCGTGTACGGTCATTGAATACAGATTCTGGAGTCACATCAGAATCTTTTAACTCCCATGGGGCTTTTTGTCTTATACCTTGAGTAAACTTCATTTATGGGCCTCTTCTGAGTATTAAGCAGTAAAAATCACACACAAGTATTAGACAGGGGAAAGTCACTAAAAATTTCCTTGAATCACAGTAACTCACCTGCAATAAGCTGATTGAACAAATTAACATCATGGAATCGTCTTCCAAGCACTCTTGTATATATCCAACCCAGAAACAACATACTAGCAATATGCGATTAAAAGTTATTCATTTACACGACTTACTACAAGATGTCACTTGAAGATAGTTATCTTGCATGAGAGTCTATTCTCCTCATTCTTTATGGCCACCTTCTTATGCCAACGAATCTACCTGTGTCATTACCCGAAATTATCGTATTGAGCGCGGTCGCTTTTCTCTTTCTGCTCATTGGCGCCTTATTGAACCAACGCTTGACTCGTCAGAAATGGCAAGATGTAAAACATCGACTGATTGAGCAATATCAAGAGCAAATAGATGAGAGTAAAATTGAGATTGGACACAGGGATTCTTTATTATTTGATAAAGAATCACAGTTAGACGCTTTATACGCTAAAGTTGAACACAACCTCAGTGCCCTAGGACAGGCTCAAGCCGAGTCCAATCGTCTGCCCCATTTAGAAAGCCAGCTGCAAGAATCCCAACATAAGTTAATGGAAACCCAACTGGCCCTGTTAAAATCTAATGCCGTGCAACAAACGTTAACCGTTAAATTTGATACCCAACAACAAGCACTAGAAGATAAAGTGTCTGTATTAGAGAATGCAGAAATTCGTTTAAAAACGCAGTTTGAAAACCTCGCCAACAAAATATTCGAAGAACGTAGTGAAAAGCTGCAAAACCAGAACTCTCAACATCTGGATGCTGTGTTAGCCCCTTTTAAACAGCAACTAGAGGGGTTTCGAAAACAAGTTCAAGAATCCTACACCAATGAGCAATCCGAACGCAGTGCATTTAAGCACCAGCTAGAATCACTCAAGGCCCTCAATCAACAGATGAGTCAAGATGCCGTCAACCTTACCAAGGCACTCAAGGGTGACAATAAGCAGCAAGGTAACTGGGGTGAGGTGATTTTAGAGCGTGTACTGCAAGAGAGTGGTTTACGTGAAGGCCATGAGTATGACACGCAAACTGAACTTAAAGATGATGATGGTAAGCGTTTCAAACCCGATGTTATCGTTCATCTACCTGAAAATAAAGATGTCGTTATAGATGCTAAGATGTCATTGGTCGCCTATGAGCGTTATTTCAACAGTGATGATCAAGCCATCAAGACACAAGCACTTAAAGATCATGTCCTCTCAGTTCGGGGACACATCAAGGGCCTGAGTCAAAAAAACTATCAAAAGCTTCATGGACTCACCAGCCTAGATTACGTGCTTATGTTTATCCCCCTAGAGCCTGCATTTTTACTCGCATTAGAACATGACCCTAGCCTAGTGAACTACGCTTTAGAGTTCAATATTATGCTTGTCAGTCCAACCAATCTTTTGGTTGCCCTAAGGACGATAAACAACATTTGGCGCTACGAATATCAGAATCAAAATGCGCAACGTATCGCCAAACAAGCAGGCAAAATATACGATAAATTATGCGGTTATATCGAAGATATGGAAAAGCTTGGTAGAGCCATCGAAACAGCCGAGAAAAGCTATTCCAACGCCATGAGCAAGCTTTCCAGTGGTAAAGGAAACTTGGTCAGACAAGCCCACCAGATGCAACAATTAGGTGTGGATACCAGCAAAAAAATCGATCAACGCCTATTAGATAACGCATTATCTGACTACCCAGCAGTGTCTGAATCCAAAATTAAATTAGTCAGTGAGTAGATGATCTCTTGAAAATATGGATATTAAAGGAAGTAGCAATGCATAAGCAGTTTAATGGCATTTTAAAGTCCTTGTTTTTTTATACAGGCCTGAGCCTGGTCTCGATGTCGGCCTTGATGGCAAGCTCGATTTTTAATCCAGCCGATGCTAGCGACTACACCAGCCAGCAGCAAAAATATTTAGATGCTCGACAAGCACTGAAAAAAAAGCAGTTCAGTACCTTTAATCGGTTACGTAAACAACTCGACGGCTACCCTCTGACCGTCTATCTGGACTTTCATTCCAGCATAGATGGCATTCTGACTCATAAAGGCTCTAAAGCCATCCCAGAGATAAACCAATTTAAAGATAGTCCCTTATTTAACACGGCTCGATATCGCTATTTAATGAAGGCCGGCTCCAACCAGCGTTGGGATGATTTCTTAATGGTCAGCCCAAGCAGACCCAATAACACTATTTTGCAGTGTTATTTCTACCGGGCTAAGTTTTCAGCAGGCGATAAAGAGACAGCTTTTAAAGGCGCTCAATCTCTCTGGCTCTATGGGAAGTCGAGACCACAAGAATGTAACTCGCTCTTTCAGGCATGGCAAAACGCAGGCTTACGCACTCAAGACAAGATCTGGTCGCGTATGTTCCTGAGTTTTAATGCCGGTCAAAACGGATTACTGACTTATCTCGCTAAGCAAATAACCAGCAACAAATCCGCGGCTAATCTACTCCTGTCGGTATATAAAGATCCACGCAGTCTCAGATACACCAAAAAGTATATGGGCCGGGCAAGCGTTAATGGTGAGATCGTCGCCGCTGGATTAAATAAACTGGCGAGAAAAGATCTTAAGCTAGCAGTAAAACTCTATATGACCTACCAGAAACTGGACAGGTTCAGTGATTATCAAGGCAGAAAACTCAGTCGCTATTTCGTCAAGCGCGCCATCATCAGACAGGAAGAGCAACTAAAATCCTTCGTCGATACCATGTTGCCACTGCTAGACAGTGATGATCTGGTTGAATTAAGACTGAGATGGGCCATCAGAGAAGCCGACTTTACTCAGCTGATTGCCTACTTGCCCCAGTTGAGTGATCAGAAAAAAGCTAAGCCCAGATGGCAATATTGGCAGGCTAGGGTCGATAGCATCGGCTCGACTCAAACCAGCTTGGCTCCCAGTTCAGATATGTTCTATAACCACTCGAGTACCACTCGATTGGAGGACTTAAGCCTACGCAGAAACTTTTATGGTTATGCCGCGGCAGGTGAGCTCAATAGTGAATATCAACTGGAGCACCAAGACTCCATCAGTGACAAGGCCCTTAGAAACAAGTTATTCGATGATAAAGCCTTGGCTCGAGTCATAGAGTTACTGGCAATTGATAAAACGATTGATGCCAGAACTGAGTGGGTACAGATGTTGGCTCGTCATAAGCCTGCAATGCAGAAAGAATATGCGACATTTGCATTAGAGAATAAATGGTACGATCTCGGCGTCCAAGCCAGCATACAAGGCAAACTTTGGAATGACATATCATTGCGTTTCCCTTATGCAGCCCAGCAAGCCTTTGTGAAAGCAAGTAAGAAACAGAAGGTCAACATTGATGAACTCAGGGCTATAGCAAGGAGAGAGAGTGCTTTTTACCCTTATGCCACCTCAGGGGTCGGTGCGAGAGGCTTGATGCAGCTTATGCCTGCAACGGCAAAAGAAACAGCCAGGAAAGCCGGGGTAAAATACAAGGGCACACGTAGCCTGTACGTCAATGAAATTAATATTCGCCTGGGAAGTGCTTACTATGCCTCTCTATTAAAGCAGTTTAATAACAATCGAGTGTTAGCCACCGCAGCATACAATGCGGGCCCTTACAGAGTGAAGCGTTGGTTGAAGAACACCAATGGCAAACTGGATGTAGTCTCCTTCATCGAAGCCATCCCCTTCACCGAAACCCGAGAATATGTACAGGCAGTACTTAGCTATCGAGTCATCTATCAAATAAAGCAAGGAAAGAAACCCGAGTTGTTCTCGGCCAAGGAACTCAATTTTAAATATTGATAGGTAACTATTGCTATTGAATGTAAACCTGTATATCGCCGCTAAGTCCTTTAGCGGCGATTGCCTGATTTATATTTGCCAGGCTCATATCAAGCAGACTCTGCATCAAGGTAAAACCCCCTGCCCCATAAAAATGACGAAAAATAAGTCACTCACGCTTTAATTAACGTAAAAAGCTTAGACACTCAGTTAAAGATGTGAATAATTATCATTACCGTAAAATAATAAGATCGACTTAATGTTATCACTGGATAATCTTTACCTGGGCGCAGAATATCAACCCCTGATCAGCACCTCGGACTCATCAGTCTATGGATACGAAGCCCTATCTAGATTTACCGATATCTATGGCTATCACACGCCACCGAATGTTGTCTTCGATCACCTGCATAATCAAGCATCTCTGTTGGAGCAGGTGGAGATACAAGCTAAGTTGTTTCAACTTAAACACTCAATAGAATCTCTGCCTCTGTTTATCAACTTAGACCCCCATGCCATAGGGCCTAAGAGCCAACAGATGTTGAATCTATTGTCACTTAGGCCTAATTTAACCGTAGAAATCATCGAAAATACCTGCATCAATGATGCTAAGCTCTCGAGCGTGCTGGTATCGCATTTAAAATCCAAAAAGATAAAGGTGGCACTCGATGATATTGGTGCCCCACATTCCATGCTATCTCTGTCACTATTAGGCCAGGTCGATACCTTAAAGTTTGATATCAATTGGCTTAACCAGGTCGGTAATATTGAGCAAGAATATCTGATGAAAGCCCTGATCCAGTTTGCTAAAGATTGCCGCAAACAAACAGTCTTAGAAGGCGTAGAAAACCCACAACAATTTGCACTCGCTCAGGAGCTGGGCATAGACTTAGTGCAAGGGTTTTTATTTAAGTCTCAGTTTATCACCGCGCCTTCTGTTACACAGCTACAGCCCCTCGATGATAACTTGAGTCTCATAGCGCCTGAGTCCACAGCAGGTTTAATACGTTACGACTCATACAAGGGTGACGCTTTGACCTAACGTCAAAGCTAATAAACTGGATCACGAGTCTAATTTGTCTCATAGTAAGGCCATGATGCCAGTAAAGGGAATTCAATGTCCAAACAGACAGTTTCAGAGATTATCACTCAGCTTGGGCGCGTTCTATTGGGCAAACCAGAACAGATAAAATTGGCCCTTGCCTGTATTCTCGCCAAAGGCCACCTGCTGATCGAAGATCTTCCCGGCATGGGGAAAACCAGCCTCTCCCATGGTATTGCCCAGAGCCTAGGGCTCAGTTATCAGCGCATACAATTTACCAGCGATATGTTACCCGCCGATATTCTAGGAGTCTCCATTTTCGACAAGGATCAGGCTCAGTTCATTTTTCATCCAGGTCCCATCTTCAAGCAGATGGTGCTAGCAGACGAAATTAACCGTGCTAGCCCTAAGACTCAAAGCGCACTCCTGGAGGCCATGGCCGAAAGTCAGATCACTATCGATGGCATAACTCACCCACTACCCAGTCCGTTTTTTGTCATAGCGACTCAAAATCCCAGTGAACAATCTGGTACCTTCCCACTGCCAGAATCTCAGCTGGATCGCTTTATGATGCGCCTATCTATCGGTTACCCCAACGCAGAAGCCGAGCTTGAGATGCTCAAGGAACATGATCAATCCCCCCAGGTTAAAGTGCTTCCTCAATGTATAACCCAAATCGAACTGGTACAGTTACAGCAAGAAGTTGAAAAAATCACCGCTTCAGATGCTTTACTTAATTATGTGCTCGCACTCGTCAAGGCTTCACGTGTTCAAAATGAGGGATTTGGCCTGTCGCCACGGGCAAGTAAGGCATTACTGCAAGCCTCTAAAGCCTGGGCTTTTCTCAATGGACGAAGTTATCTTGTGCCCGAAGATGTACAGGCTGTGTTTTCATCGGTTGCCGAGCATAGGATCCGTCGCAGCAGTCAACAACAGGGAGCAGCCTTATCACAAAAAATTCTCAGCAACGTCAATCCGATCTTGTAACTTAGCATAATGATGAATCGTGCTAACCCCATTACGTCGACTAAGCCCAGTAGAGCGTCGCTCTGGTGGAACACTTGGTTGGCACGTAGGCTGCCACCATCAAAACAGGTCACATTGGCCCATAAAAGTATTTTCATCCTACCCACGGGTTTCGGCTTGTTGTGGGCCGGCCTTATCTTACTCCTGTTTATACTCGGCACTAACTATCAAAACAACTTGATAATAGGCCTGAGCTTTTTACTCGCAAGCCTATTTAATACCTGCATTATCTATAGTTATAAAAACCTTGCAGGGCTTTCACTTAGCTCATCATCTTCGCCTCAGGCCTACGCGGGAGAGACATTGGTATTTCCAGTCAAGGTGTCATCTAAACAGGCGCAATTTGAAGTATTACTTTCCTATCCCGATAATCAAGTCAATGTGATCAAGGTGATTAAACAAGAATCCCAGGTATCTCTGCTTCAATTTAACAACCTCACCAGAGGCAGAATATTTCCTAGGCGATTGAAAATTGAGTCTAGATACCCACTGGGATTATGCAGAGCCTGGTCACATATCGATCTTGATAATCAAGTTATCGTGTTTGCCAATCCTATCGAATCCCAATCAGAGCTGTCAGCTCTTGAAACAGACGACATCAGTCACACCTTAAACAGAGGTGTACATGTACAAGGAGTCGATGAATTTAAAGGACTCAGACAACATATTCCCGGAGAGTCATTGAAACAAGTTGCCTGGAAGCAACTTGCACAGGGACGTGGCATGTTGAGTAAGGAATTTCAGCAGCCTCAGGGCCAACCCCTCTGGCTCACTTTAGATAATCTAAGCTCAGCAGACATCGAAGAGAGAATAAGTCAATTGACTTGGTCCATAGATAAACTCAGTGAACGAGGGCATATTTTCGGACTGGTGATAGGCCAACATAAGATCTCTCCCTCGGACGGTGAAAGCCATCGCCTCTTGTGTCAGCAAAGCATAGCCCTGCTCCCATTTAGAGGGCAAAGATAAAATGAAGCCGTCACAACAGGAGATCATATCCCGCCATAGCCTGCTTTGGTTACTCATCATCAATGTTGTGATACTGCTGCCACTCTATGACAAGTTAACACCATGGACCATGGCCATTTGTGGTATCTGCCTAGTGTGGCGCTACGGAATATTTATGGGGAAAGTCGCCAAGCCGCCTCGTTTTCTGGTGACCTCCCTGGCTCTCGCCTCCGCACTGACCTTAGCTCTGGTCACGTCGAAAATCGGCTTACTCAACGGCTTAATCAACCTGCTTATTTTAGGTTATTCGCTCAAATATATAGAGATGATAGACAGGCGTGATGTCAGAATTGTGGTGATTGTCGGCTACATCCTTATCGCGATCACCTTGCTTGGGCAGCAATCTATCTACTTCTCTATCCTATTAATCTTCATTGCGACAATTAATACTTGTGTGCTAGTTAGCCTTTATCGGGAGGATGTGAAGCTCAATGAAACCGCCAGAATTGGCGTTAGCCTCATCATACAAAGCTTACCCTTAGCCGCCCTGCTCTTCCTGGTATTTCCTCGTTTGCCTCCCCTATGGATGATGCCACAACTGAAAACGGCACAAACAGGTCTCTCTGATGAAGTCAGTTTCGGTGAAATAGGCAGGCTAACCCGCTCTACGGCTCTGGCATTTCGAGTCAAATTTGATGGCACGCCTCCCATGAATCATCAACTCTATTGGCGGGCTCTGGTCTTAGAAGATTACGACGGTCAGACCTGGACACGACACGAAAGCATTAAAACCTTAGAATCAAATAATTTAGCCTCATCGAGCATGCCTAGTGCAACTGGGCCTTGGCTAAATTATTCTGTTATTGCCGAGAAGAGTAACCAACATTGGCTCTTCGCCCTGGACGTCGCATTCAGCGATACTCTAGACATCATTCAACTGCCGGACTACCGCCTCTATTCTACCAAGAGCCTCACACAAACGTTTCAATACAATGTCAAATCTTTCACCTCTGTACCCATGGATTTAAGCCTCACGGATAATGTCAGGAATATTAATTTACGACTCCCGGAGCAGAGTAACCCCAGAACCCACCAATTAGCCGAGAGTTTTGCCACCAGGTATCCCAATCCGGTAAAGAGACTCAATGCCATGATGAGTTACTTCACCGAGCAAGCCTATTTTTATACCTTGTCGCCACCGCCTGTGGGCCCACAGCAGATTGATGATTTTTTATTGGAAAATAAGGCCGGGTTTTGCGTTCATTATGCCAGTGCATTAACCTTTATGGCGCGGGCTAGCGGGATCCCCGCCAGAATGGTAACCGGTTATCAGGGCGGCGAATGGAATAAACGAGCCCAGTATCTGAGCATCTATCAATATATGGCCCATGCCTGGGTGGAAGTTTGGTTAGAAGGCAGAGGTTGGATACGACTCGACCCTACCTCTATGATAGCGCCGGAGCGGATTCTCGAAGGTTTCGATGCCTATTTCCAAGGAAGAAACAGCTATTTTATCGACAGTCCCTTCAGCGCACTCAGACTCAGAGACTATCCCCTTCTCAATGAGTTGAGGCTGACATTAGCCAGCATAGATTTCTATTGGAGTGTCTGGGTTTTGGGCTTCGATTCCAGTAAGCAAGAACAAGTGTTACACCAGTTACTGGGAACAATCACCAAACAGAAACTAGCCTTCTTCATGCTTACAAGCCTGAGCCTTATCATATTAGTGATAGCATACAGTGCAGGATTACTGCATTTCACCAGAGATAAAGACAAGGTATCCTCGGCTTATTTAAGAGTCTGTCGATTACTCCATAAGAAAGGCGTATCTAGGCGCCTGGATCAGGGGCCGTTAGATTTTTGCCTTAAGGTAGAAACTCAGTTACCTGTGATTGCTGAAGATTTCTCTCAATTAACTCAGTATTACATCGCCCTCAAATATCGAACATTAACGGCCAGCGGACGAAAAAGTACCACTAAGCTATTTATTCGATTATCCCGCAAATTGAAGCTTAAAATAATCAAGCTCTAGCCCGTAATGTAAAACCTAGCCATGGCTTATCAAGTGGGCATTCGATCAAGGTCGAGGGAGCTAGCATCAAGCCCTATTTGACTGCTCTTTCTGGTTAAATAAATCACCATTGAAAACCTAAGTGACCATGTCAATTTCGACCATTCATCCTCAGCATCACGACAGCAAGGATAAAAGCAGCAGTTAACCCCATTTATCTAGGCTTTCGTTGGACAAATCAATTCAATCACATAGAATAGTTTTGGTCTGCGGAGTCCCATAATGCTTGGCTATTTTATATCATTTACTTAGGGCTCTTTCACGTATTTAATACCACATGGTATAAGGCACTCTCCTAGGAAACTTCATGCTCTATCTTGTTCAGTCTAATCGAATGGAAGCCCTGTCAGCTCAGCTCGCCTTGGAGTTACAGACTCCCATTGCCGACATGCCAGTGTTAATGCCCGAGCATGTGTTGGTCCAAAGTCCGGGGATGTCGACCTGGCTGAGACTTGAAGTGGCCAAGAAAAACAAGATAGCCGCGGCGCTGGAGTTTCCCCTGCCTTCGAGCTTTATCTGGCAACTGTGCCACATATTATTGCCCGACGTGCCCAAGGAAAATGCCTTCACCAAACCTTCCATGACCTGGAAGCTGATGGAGTTGCTACCTGAACTCTTGAGCGGTCCGGAGTTTGCCCCACTGAAAAATTATCTTACCTCAGGGCAAGAGCAGTCAGAGCAAGACAATCCGCTGAAACTGTTTCAGCTGTGCGGCCAGATTGCCGATATCTTCGATCAATACCTGGTTTACCGCCCGGATTGGATTGCAGCCTGGGAGGCCAATGAGCCCACGCTCCCACCCAAGGGAGATAAGTTATCTCAAGCTCAGGCCTGGCAGCCGATATTATGGCGAGCCCTAATTGAGTTTAATAACCAACACCTGAACAAGAGCCAATACCACAGGGCAAACCTACATCAATCCTTGTTCGATGCCCTGGACAATCCCGACACCTCACTCGATGGGCTACCAAGACGTCTGTTCGTGTTCGGAATATCTTCCATGGCACCGCAAACATTGGATGTGCTCTATCATCTGGCTAAGCGCATCGATGTGATCATGCTTAACTTGAGTCCCTGTCAGCATTACTGGGGCGATATTGTCGATCCGCGTCTGCGTGCCCGCATGGCGCTGGAATATGCCGATAAACACAAACTTGAACAAGACTGGGAAGATAAACTCGAGGTGGGCAATCCCCTGCTAGCCAATAATGGCAAGATGGGCCGTGAGCTTCTGGACCTTATCCTCGAGCTTCCCGAAGAGCACGCCAATTTTAACTTCGAGTGTTACCAAGACCCAGGTGTCGATAACTTACTCAGCGGCATTCAACATGACATTCTCGAACTCAGTACCCGAGATAGAAGCTTAGGCCCAGATGCCTCCTTGTATCTGACGCTCGATGGACGCCGCATTCTGGCTAAAACCGATGACTCCTTGACCCTTCGCAGCTGCCACAGCCCGCTACGGGAAATTGAGACCTTGCATGATCACCTACTCGATATGCTTTCTCGAACACCAGATGATCCAAACGAGCCCTTGCTTGCCCGGGATATCGTTATCATGTTGCCCGATGTCGCCGCTTACGCCCCTTACATAGACGCCGTATTTTCGGCTAAACAAGGCGCGCATTATATTCCTTACGCCATTGCCGACAGAGGCGCGGCCCAGGAATCGCCGCTGATCAACAGCTTCTTACATATATTGTCAATCAACCAGAGCCGCTTTGGTTTAACCGATATCTTAGGCATTTTAGAAGTCCCTGCCGTGCTCAGACGTTTCGACTTAGATGACGAGGCTCTGATCTTAATTCGCCATTGGCTCGAGCAAGCCGGAGTACGTTGGGGGCGAGATGAAACCAGCCGCGCCGCCCAGTCTTTGCCGGCATTCGATAAAAACTCATGGGCGTTTGGCATCAAGCGACTCATCTTGGGCTACGCCTTCAGTGATGATGCCGCCCTCTACCAAGACACCTTATTAGTCAAAGGTATCGAGGGCCAGTCCGCCCAAGCTCTGGGGAAATTACTCAATTTTATTGAGACCTTAGATGACTATCAAACACTGCTCGGGCAAACCAGCTCTATAGAAGATCGCATGGGGCAACTCGCCCAACTTGTCGATGATTTTTATGAGGTTGACGATGAGGAATTACCTCAGCTACAAGCCATACGCGAAGCGATAAACAAGTTAAAAACTGAGCTGTTAGAGGCTGGACAGGTAACGCCCCTCAATACCCAAGTGCTGCAGAATTGGTTTAATAGTACCTTGAGTGAATCCCGTGTCGGCCAGAGATACCTAGCCGGTAGTGTTAATTTTTGTACCTTGATGCCCATGCGCTCCATTCCTTTTAAGGTGGTGTGTCTGGTCGGCATGAATGATGGCATTTACCCTAGGGTTCAACACCCGGTAGGCTTCGATCTTGTGGCTCAATTTGGACCACGAAAAGGCGATCGTTCCCGCAGGCTGGATGATAGATACCTGTTTCTCGAGGCAATTTTATCGGCCAGAGAACAACTCTATATCAGTTATATCGGCCACAGCGAGCGTGACAATTCTGAACGCATTCCTTCTATGCTAGTGTCTGAGTTAGTCGAATATTGTCAGCTGTGTTATCTGCCTGAAGCCTTTATAGCAGAAGACCTTAAACCAAAAGATGTTGAGCCAGAAGCGCTCAACCAAGAAGGTGCTGATGAGCCCGATATTCCTGCCATAGAGAAGGCTATCCACCAGCAATTGCTAATCGAGCAACCCTTGCAACCCTTCGATGAGCGCCTATATGTAAACCAAGCACGAGAACACGCTGCAGAGCTTAAGCTAAAGCAGAGTTACTCGGCCCAGTGGTGTCCGAGTCAAGGTACAGAAGTACTGGCTCAGCGCTTTATCGACGCCGGACTCAAGATAACCCAAGCCATAGAGTCCAGTCAGCTAACCGATGTTTTAGATGATAATGAGCTTGAAGTCTCGGCCCTTATCCGTTTCTTCAGAAACCCGGCCCAGTACTTCTTCAATCGGACCCTCAAGGTCGATTTAAGCCTGAATATTCAGGCCGACGATAACGATGAACCCTTTAGCCTCAATCCACTGGAGCGCTACAAGCTTCAGGCCAGTTTGCTGGACAATGCCATATCACAGAAGCTAGATATGCCAGATGAGGTGCTGCTGCAGCGATTAAAGGCAAGCGGTGAGCTGCCACTTCAGCCCTTCGATGATCTCTTGCTCAACCAATACCTACATGATATTAAGCCGTTAATCGGCCGCGCCGTCTATCTTCAGGGGGATAACCAGAACTCCAAGAATATCGCACTTAACTTCACCCAAGCCGATGGCTTAAGTGAGCCGATGACATTAGTCGGACGCATCGACGACCTCTGCGCCAAAGGTCTGGTGAACTACCGCCCCGGCACTGCCAATGGACGAGACCTTATCCGTCTCTACATCAGGCATCTGTGTATTTGCGCCATGGGCTCAGAGGAAGCGACTACCAAGCTGCCACATATCAGCTACCTGTTAGATATCGGTCATTTCCATGCTTTTCATCCCGTGGCACATGAGCAAGCTAAGGCTCAACTGAGCCTGTGGTTAGCTTACTTCCAGTCGGGACAAGTTCACCCCTTGATGTTTATGCCTAGAACCGCACTGGCCTATGTTGAAGCCGAAGGCGATCATAATGACAAATTACTCGAAGCCCAAAGTCAGTGGCTCGATGAGCAGAGTCAGTTAGGTGAAGCCATGGAGCCCCACTATCAGCGCCTGTTTAGTTTCCCTGATGATTTTTCAGAAGATGAATTCGGACACTTAGCCATGACGCTACTTAGCCCCATGCTTAGCCTATATCACAAGGACAAACTCGGTGAGCTTACAAGTTTCGTCGAAGGCGAAATCCACTCAAGCCAAGGAGAGAAATAATGTCCTTAACTCCTACGACGACAACAACGACAACGACAACGAGTCAGGCTATGCCAGTTATAGAGCCTAAGCAGTCTCAGGCCTTAGATACCCTCACCTTGCCTTTCGGCGGCAGCCGTCTTATCGAAGCCAGTGCGGGTACAGGTAAAACCTATACCATAGCCGGCCTGTATGTGCGTCTGTTACTCGGCCACGGCATCGACAAGCCCCTCACCTGTCAGCAGATATTGGTGGTGACCTTCACCAATGCGGCAACGGGCGAGCTCAGGGATCGTATTCGCAATAAGATCCAACTGGCTTACCGCCACTTTATCGGAATAGATACAGGTGATGAGCTGCTGGCGTCTCTGCACAGCGCCACGCCAGAGTCTGCGCGGCCCTTGGCCCTTAAACGTCTGGACCTGGCACTCAAGTCTCTGGATGAAGCCTCTATTTTTACCATTCATGGATTTTGTCAGCGAATTTTAGCCGACATGGCTTTCGAGTCATCTCTGCTATTCGAATCAGAATTCACCTTGGATGACAGCGAGTATCTGCACCATGCGGTGCGGGATTTTTGGCGGGAACACTGTTATCCGCTACCGGGATTTCTCGGGGAGATCATTCAGAAAAAATTTGCCGACCCAGATGCCCTGTCTAAACAACTTAGACCGCTTCTTGGTGCGAGTCAGGCCAATGCCCAGCCGCAGCCCGAAGACTTTACCAAGCTCCAGGGCACACTCTCGCAGAGTATGAGCCGGCTCAAGCTCATCTGGCCCAGAGAACGTGAAGCCATAGAGACCTTACTGCATTCACTGCCTCTCAATGGCGTGCGTTTCGGCAAGAAGCCTGACGCTTACCCCAAGTTGGCCATCATGCTCGATGCCATGGACAACTGGTGTAAGTGCAGTATGAGTCTGCCACCGATGAAGGTGATGGAGAGTCTTTCCCTCAGCGGGCTTAAGCTCAATAAAGGCGGCGAAGTACCAACGCCGGACCAGGCCCCAGTGCTGGATCACATCGAGCGACTGTGTCTACTCATCAAGGATTTCATTCCAAGTTTTCTCTATTGTGCCAGAGACGGCATATCTAAGCGTTTTGCCCAGCAAAAGTCTGAGCGTAACTTGATGACGCCGGACGATCTATTACTCACTCTGGAGCAAGCCCTGCGGCCGGACACGGGTGATATTAATGAGCACAGCAATAACTTGGCTAACCTGATAGCCAAGCGCTTTCCCGTGGCCCTTATCGATGAGTTCCAAGATACCGATCCCCTGCAGTTCGCTATTTTCAACCGTATTTATCAACAAGAGTCGACCTCATCGACAGGCCATAACGCCGATATTAGCGCCGAGGACGACAGCGATAATAGCGGCGAGAATAACCAAAGTAAGCCAGCCTCCAAAGAGGTGAGCCTCTTGATGATTGGCGATCCCAAACAAGCCATTTATGCCTTCAGGGGCGCCGATATTCACACCTACATTCAGGCGAGGGAGCAAACCGAGCAGCACTATAGCCTAGGCACCAACTACCGCTCCAGCCGCAACATGGTCTTGTCGGTCAACGCCTTGTTTGAGAATCGAGACGATCCGTTTATCAATCAGGCCATAGTGTTCGAGTCGGTGCAGCCGTCTCCCTTCGCCCATAAGAAAATATTTGTCGAGCAAAACAATGACACCTCGGCGCTAAAGATAAAGCTGCTGAGTGAAGACCCAGATAAGGGACTCAACAAAGCCAGCGCCAGAAAACGTTTAGCCGAAGACGCCGCCGCAGAAATCACAAGGTTGCTGACGGAATCTCAACAGGGTCAATGCACAATCAGTGGTAAGGCGCTCAAAGCCCAAGATATTGCCGTGCTGGTGCGCGATAGAAACGAGGCTGGGGTAATACGTGAGTCATTATCTCAGCGACAAATTGGCTCGGTATTCTTAAGCCGCGACAGCGTATTTAAGACCTTAGAGGCCCGAGAATTGGCTTTGGTGTTACACGCCTTAGCCACGCCTAAAGATGAGCGAGCACTGCGCTCTGCCCTGGCCACCTCTTTACTGGGCTATAACGCCCTCGCCATTCATGGATTCAACCAAGATGAAATGATTAGGCAAGACTTACTGGAGCAATTTGATCGTCTGCACCAGAATTGGTTGAGGCGCGGGATCATGCCCGCCCTGCTCAGTCTGGCCAATGAGACTCAGCTTATCGAGCGCCTACTCCAAGGCGAAGATGGCGAGCGACGTCTGACCGATTTCAGGCACTTAGCCGAACTGTTACAACAAAAAGCCACCGAGCTTGACGGTATTAGCGCCCTGGTTAACTGGTACGAGCAAGCGCTTATCGTCAACAATGCCAACGAAGAGGCCCAGCTCAGGCTCGCCAGTGAACAGAACCTAGTAAAAATCGTTACCATACATAAGAGTAAGGGACTCGAGTATCCCGTCTGCTTTATCCCCTTTGTCAGTCTGGCCCGGGATAATCGCCGTAAGCCTGCCCCCATGCTTTACCATGATAACAATCGGCTCATATGGGACATAGAGCAGACAGATGAAGGCTGGGAGCGTCATAAGCGGGAAAACTTAGCCGAAGATCTGCGTCTGTTATATGTCGCCATGACGCGGCCGGTTTATCAATGCTATCTCTATATTGCCAACCATAGCCGTTTCACCAAAAAAGCCGGCATCACCAGTCAACTCCACGAAACCGGCATTGGCTACCTGCTGGGGATAGAAGATAAAGCCTGTGATTTTGCTCGCATTCAAACCCAGGCCCAAGGGTTAATTTGTGATGCCATCAGTGTCAGTGAGGTGCAAGCCGATGTCTCGACGCAAGCCTTGGTAAGCGTCACAGATAAGAGACGCACCTTGGCGCCGAGAAAGCTTAAACGTAAACTTTATACCCCATGGCGTGTGGGCAGTTACTCAGGTTTAGTCAAAGACTTGCCCCATGAGCGTGTTGCCCCCGGCGCCGATGATGAAAGTTTCCCCGAGCTTGAGATAATCCAAGATGTGGTGGACCCAAGCCCTTGTCGATTTACCTTCGAGCGTGGTGCCAATGCCGGTAGCTTTATGCACTTAGTGTTGGAGCTAATTGATTTCACCTTGGCCGAGGCGCAGCTGCCAGAGCAGCTACCCGTCGCCATGGAAAAATATGGCATAGATGAGTCTTGGTTTAGCATACTCAATACCTGGTATCTGGATATTCTCAATGCGCCCCTGACGCAAGATGGCTCGCTGACATTATCTCAGCTGACTCCGAGCCAGAAGTTGGTGGAGATGGAGTTTTACCTGCCCATTGACCAGCTTAAGGCAAACGAACTCAATGAACTGCTTGAAGCGTTTGGCTACAGCGCCGGGCTCAATTTTGAATCTCTTAAGGGGATGCTTAAAGGCTTTATCGATCTGACCTTCGAGCATAAAGGGCAATTTTATATCGCCGATTACAAATCGAACCATCTGGGTGATGACTTTTCTCATTATGGTTTAGATGCTATGGCTGGCGCCATTCGCAGCCATAGGTACGACTTGCAGTACATCATCTATACCTTAGCCCTACACAGATACTTAAATTTGAGAATGCCAAATTACGATTACGACCTGCACCTTGGAGGCTGTTATTATCTCTTCCTGCGTGGCATGTCGGTGGACTCTCCCATGTCGGGGATCTTCTATGACAAACCGCCTAAAGCGCTTATCCAAGCCCTAGACGCGCTATTTGACAGTGAACAAACTCAGGCAGTAATCAATAATGATCACATGGAGTCCACCTTATGATCCAGTCAAGGCTACCGATAAAAAACTTGCTCAAATCATGGGAAACCGAGCGACTCATCACACCACTGGACCGTCATTTTGCACTCGAGTTGGCTGAGTTTCATCGACCACAGCTTAACCAACACAGTGAGTCCCACAATGAGTTATTTCTCCTCATCTGTGCCTTGCTCAGTCATCAGCTTTCCCAGCAGCACACTTGCTTACCCATAGAGCAAATCTTGCTGAATAACCCCATGAACGAGCAGACAGCCCAGTGTGAAATCACCTGTAGTCACGCCGAACTTATGGCCTTATTGAGTCAGTTCAGTGCTATCGGTGTGCCTCTAGATAGCATGCCTCAAAATAGCTTGCCTCGAGATAGTGTGCCTCAAGAAAGCGTGGCCCAAGATAACGTGCCTCTAGATAACGTACCTCAAGAAAGCGTGGCCCAAGACGGCGTAGCTGAAAACAGTTCGACGCCTCTGGTATTAGATCAAGGCTCCCTCTACCTGCAGCGCTATTATCAATTTGAGACTCAGGTGGCCGACAAGCTAAGACACCTTGCCCAAGGTGAGATCCAAGAGCTTCCAACAGCCACCCAAGACACCTTAAACATACTGTTTCCCCACAATCCCCAAAAAAATGCGGCCACAGAATCACCAGTGCATGATTGGCAGAAGATAGCCACGGCCACGGCCTTCACCAAACGCCTAGCGGTAATAACCGGCGGGCCGGGCACAGGTAAAACCACCACAGTCACCAAGCTACTGTTTCTAATGACCCAGGAAGCCGAGCTGATCATAAAGCTGGTGGCCCCAACTGGCAAAGCGGCCGCCAGACTCAGTGAGTCAATCAAGGCCTCTAAGGTGCGATTAAAATCTGAGCTTGCCCCCTTCGCCGACAGCATAGATGTCAATAGCTTAAGCCGGGTCCCCGAGGAAGCATCGACTCTGCACAGGTTACTGGGCGTGATCCCTAACTCACCGCAATTTCGCCATCATAAGGATAATCCTCTCAGGCTGGATCTGTTAGTGGTCGATGAAGCCTCTATGGTCGATCTCCCCATGATGCACAAGTTACTGTCGGCCTTGCCAGACCATGCCAGGCTTATCTTGCTGGGCGATCAAGACCAGCTGGCCTCAGTCGAGGCTGGCGCCGTACTTGCAGACATCTGCGCCGGACTCAAGGCAGATAAGAGCCAATCGGCAAAGTGGCAGATGCGTTACTCGGCTGCTTATGCCCAACGATTATCTCAACTAACAGGCAATGATTTAAGTGGCTTTATCAGCGCATCCCCAGGCATAGGTGACAGTTTATGCATGTTGATGCACAGCCATAGATTTAAGGGTGATGCGGGTATAGGTCAGTTAGCGACTGCGGTAAATAACTCTGACAAGTCACGCATCATGGAGGTGTGGCAATCAGGCTACGATGAGCTTTACTGGATTGAACATCAAAAAACACACACAGGTAATACTGGGCTAGAGCTGTTACTGGCTCAGTCGGTGGATCACTACCGGGCTTATCTGGAGCTGGCTAACCAGCCGCAAAGTACTCCTCTGGATATCATAGAGTGTTACAACGAGTTCCGAATTCTGTGCGCCATGCGCGCGGGCGAATACGGCGTCGATGGCATCAATCAGGGAGTCAGAGACGCCTTGAAGCAGGCCAAACTAATCTCGCCAGAACACGAGTTCTACCCGGGACGCCCGGTTATCATACAGAGCAATGATTATAACTTAGGCCTGTTTAACGGTGATATCGGCCTCATCTTACCCGATAGCGCCACACAGCAGGCGACCCACTCAGCCCCTCGCTTGATGGCTCACTTTATCCAAGCTGATGGCAGTATCTTAAAGGTGCTCCCCGCTCGTCTGCCGAGCCACGACACCTGTTTTGCCATGACGGTACATAAGAGCCAAGGCAGTGAGTTTAGCAAGGTCGCCATGGTGCTACCTCTCTGGCCTAGTCAGGCGCAGAAACAGTTACTCACCAAGGAGCTGGTGTATACGGCCATCACCCGAGCCAAGCATCACTTTACCTGTTTGGGGAGTCAAACCGTCTTCGAGCAGGCCAGCCTACAGGCTACCAAGCGATCATCTGGACTGGCGAGGCGACTATGGAACTAGGCGCTCTTGGATAAACAAGTCGTTTAATTTTGACTTTTGGTGTTGGCACCAGAGCCAGCCTAGACGCTCAATCAATCCGGCGTACCGCGGCGGATTGATTGCCCGAGATCTGGGTCGAGAACAAAGCTATTCACCACGGAAGACACCAAGGGCCACGGAGAAAGGCAATAACTAAGTCTTTGCAGATCTTTATCTTACCTTCGTGTGTTTCGTGGAAGCCTAGCGCTCCGTGGTGACCCTACGTTTGGTTTAAAGATGTGCCTGTCCTATCTTTTTTTACTCAAAAGGCATATTGAAAACGGAATAAAGCGATTCACCATGAAGAAAGGCAATAACTAAAGTCTTTACAACTCTCTATCTTACCTCCGTGTTCTTCGTGGAAGCATAGCGCTCCGTGGTGATGCTACGCTTGGTTTAAAGATGGCCTGTCCTATCTTTTAATCAACTCGGCGAACCGCGGCGGATTGATTGCCCGAGATCTGGGTCGAGAACAAAGCGATTCACCACGGAGAACACCAAGGGCCACGGATAAAGGCAATAACTAAGTCTTTGCAGACCTCTATCTTACCTTCGTGTGCTTCGTGGAAGCGAAGCGCTCCGTGGTGATAATACGTTTGGTTTAAAGATGTGCCTGTCCTATCTTTTATTACTCAAAAGACAATTTAAAACTAAACAAAGCGATTCACCACGAAGAACACTGAGGACCACGAAGAAAGGCAATAACTAAAGTCTTTACAACTCTCTATCTTACCTCCGAGTTCTTCGTGGAAGCCTAGCGCTCCGTGGTTGAATGTGGCCATAATACGTTTGGTTTAAAGATGGCCTGTCCTATCTTTTATTACTCAAAAACGGAATAAAGCGATTCACCACGGAGAACACTGAGGGCCACGGATAAAGGCAATAACTAAGCCTTTGCAGTATCTCTATCTTACCTCCGTGTTCTTCGTGGAAGCCTAGCGCTCCGTGGTGATGATGTACCTGACCTATCTTTTTTACTCTGACCCCATTAACTCACTTATCTAACTTCCAAATATTCAACTAAACAACTCGCAAATGCCTCTTTCTCACCATTTGTATTTATCCAACCTGCACTGATACTCTCATTGAGTACTACTCTTCCATCATTGAAAATATCAGCACTTACTAAGAGATAGTTAAAACTTCCTGTATATGTCTCAACACGATAACCAGACGAACGTACTGTTTGGCGTACTTCATAATTTGTGGTTCCCCAATGTGCCTTGTTAAAACCATCAGTTAAACAATCAATGAAATGTGGAATTTTATCATTGGGGACATTGCCAGAAGAGACAACAATGAAATCGGCCTTGTCGGTTCTGGTAGGGGCTGCACACGCTGTTAGCATGAGAGAGAGTATAATAATTAATGCTGGTTTCACTAAAACACATCCTTATGATTTTCCACAAATAATAAATGGAGAAAAATTGAGCCACCCATTGCTAATCAATTATAACCAAGACATCCAAGATTATTCTCTGTTAGATGACCTGTACCTATTAGAATCAGATTGCCTGATAAATTCATTGCTGTATGAATTCCCCCTCCTCCTACGCCAAACTATACTCAAATATTCTGTAATAAGTACAATTTCGACTGTTTCCTTGAAAGTCTGACATCAAAATATCCAAACTGCCGTTTGATTATTCTTGAATATAATACTTTTTAAATAGGTTACTTTAGGTCTTAATTAAGCGCTATCAAATAACTAAGACATCCATTGTTAAATCTAACTGTTTGGGTGTGCCTACTAGAATCTGATTGCCAAATAAGTTCATCTCAGCGTGATTTAAGACCTGACTGCTGTTTGTTGATCACCATTTTGAGCTTGTTATAAGCCTGCGCCAGAGTCTCTGGCTTCAACTGAGCCAGCAGCTTACCTGATATCACTAAGCTCAAACCTAAGCTCAAATACACAGACCAATGGTCATCTTCAAACAGGCTCGACACAGCTAAGGCGACGATGGGCGTGATCAACATCAGATAATAAAGATTTGCCTGTCCTATCTTTTTTCAAACCAATTTATTGGATTAAGGGCATACAAGGATAGGAAGTTGAAGCTGTTGAAACACCATTGGCGAGCAGCTATTTCGTCACTGAAAACATTAGTTAGGGAACCACAAGCATGCTATTAAATTCGTGGGGATCCCTCTTGCTCTGACCCCTTTATTGCTATTCTTTTAATCTCACATTTTGAAATTACATTAACCACTTCAAAAATAAGGAGTAAGTAAGCGATTGATAATATATTTTTTACAACATCTTCTTCAATGTCAAATGCATAAGCTAAGGCTTCAAATAAACGGACATCTGAATGGATGCACCATAGAAACATCGAACTATAAATAGAAAACACAAGTGAAATTTCAACAAAAATAGTTACACATCGTTTTTTATAAAACCTCCGAAGAATAAACACATACACTGGCGTATAAACAAGAGTGAACATTGAAAACACCTTAGTACTAAGGTCATCAAAAAGTAGATATTCAGAAATTTCTTTGGAAATAATTAACACTATCATAGCTGGTACCCAATAAAAAAATGTACCTATGAAATGTTCTCGCTCTTTAACTAATGGGGACATTACAACCAGTACCTCCAGTTGAACAGGAAATAAATTCTGCTTTTCTTGTATTGCTAACAACTAAGACACCCATTGTTAAATCTAACTGCTTGGGTGTTTTGGGAAAAGGCATTCGTTGCAAAGCGTGAAAAAATAGAGGGAAGATTGATATGAATCAATTGCTTGAGCAGCTCTTTCTGCTTTTCTGCTTTTCTGCAAAGAGTGAGTGAGTGCTGCTAGCTTGTTTTCATCCCTGAATGGCTAGTTTCAACCTCTTACTTAAGAAGTTGAGTCTCGCCTGCGTTTCCCTAACTGCACACACAATAACCTACTTTTGTTGGGGGTTTCAATATACAGACAGTTATTTTATTGGAAAATATAGTTTTTAGCGGACTGGAATAAAACAAAGGATCGGAGAATAAAGCTAAATCCTCTTGTGATTCAACTAGTCTAGATACGGCTTCGAGCTTCGATTTCAGGGTGAGGTGTCATGAAATGAAACTCTTCGAACGAGAGGCTGGGATGCTGAACAAATAACTAAAAACAAATAACTAAGACACCCATTGTTAATTTAACTGATAAAACAAAACATTATGGGTGGCACCGTTATTTTTCCAACTTAATTTAGAACATCAATTGGCTAGAGCACTCGCTCTTACTCAAAAAGCATATTGAAAACGGAACAAAGCGATTCACCACGGAGAACACTGAGGACCACGAAGCAAGGCAATAACTAAAGTCTTTGCAACTCTCTATCTTACCTCCGTGTTCTTCGTGGAAGCCTAGCGCTCCGTGGTGATGCTACGCTTGGTTTGAAAATAAATAACTAAGATAAATAACCAAAAATAACTAAGACACCCATGGTTAAATCTTTTTTATCTTTACTAATCGTCATCGAACGTCATCGACTCATAATATTCACGATTTGAATAACTGAAGGAACTTACTCCATAAACCACCCCTTGTGTGATTCTTCCCTCGTTCATCCAATATCATGTGACCAGTGTATCCAATCGCCCTGTCAATCGAGACGTTCTGTTGCTGGGAGAAATTGGTTAGATACCAGATAATCTCCGATTTTTGCTGTCGTGGACTACCAAAGTGAATAATGTGATTGTATACAAGGCTGGCATGATAGCTGTGTATATGCTGCTCATCGGTTAATACGGCAAAATGCTCGATTTGATGACTAAGGGCCGTCTGTCTATCGAAATAGCCATTAGGTGTTTCGATTTCTTCCCAGTGCATACCTGTGATGTCCAATATTTCACTGTTCAAGTCGTCAGCATCGAGTTGAATCCATGCATGAAAGTCCTGATGTGGGTCACTTTGTTGGAGCATTGCATTTTTAATGTGCATTTTTTGCTCCTTTGTTGGCTCAATTCCAACGGGTTGCATGACTCCAATCACGACCTTAGGGTTTCTCCCTAACTCCAATTTTCTAACTTGTTCAATGATGGCTAAATGCGCTGGGAGGCAGTTAGCTCTCAGTGTTGCATGACTAGTACAACCCGTTTGCCAAAACCTTGATCCATTTAGTCTGAGGTAGTCATTGCTAATGGTTTTCACCGCAAGATCTTTTAACTTGGTGGCTTGTTTAGCGGATATCATAGGTTACCTTTTCTCATCTTTTTAATAATCAAGTAGATCTTAAATCGCCACTAACAAAAGAACTAAGACACCCATTGTTAAATCTTATAACCTAAATATCCACATTATTTTCTTTGAGATAGCCTCTACCTACTTAAACCTGATTGCCTGATAAGGCAATATCAGCGAGATTTAAGGCCTGACTCCTGTTTGTTGAACGCCGTTTTTAGCTTGTTATAAGCCTGCGCCAGAGTCTCAGGCTTCAACTGAGCCAGCAGGTTACCTGAAATCACTAAGCTCAGGCCTAAGCTCGAATACACAGACCAGTGGTAATCTTCAAATAGGCTCGACACGGCTAAGGCGACGATAGGCGTAATTAACATCAGATAAGACGCCTGATTTGCGCCGAGTCTGTCTACCAAGTGCAAATAAACCGTAAAACCAATTACCGATGCAGGCACTGCCAAGTACGCCAGACCGGTAAGATATTCCAGCCTCATATCAATATCTAAACTAATGCCTTTGAACATGATGATGACAAGTAACGCGATACATCCATACACCATGGCATAACTGGTAGCCGTATAAGCCTGTATTTGATTGCGATTATTTTGAATGCTGATCATATTGCCCATAGAGAAACACCAGGTGCCCATTAATGCGAACATTAAGCCGTACAAGACCTCAATGGACCAATTAGCCGCTAAAACATCATGACCAAACAAGAGACATATGCCCGTCAAACCGACTATAACGCCTAACCAGAAGTTGCCCTTAGTCTCTATGCCATAAATCCATTTACCATGAATAGCATTGAAAATAGGTGCGGTGGCCATAACCACTGCGGTCAAACCACTGGCGATATAGTGGGTGGACTGATAAAACGCTAGAAAATTTGCGCAGAAGAGACAAACACCCTGGAGGGCGAAAAAAACATGATGACGAGCCGATGTGGCTTGTAACTTTTTAAATATTACGCCTATGATTAGCATCAAACTGGCCGCAATTGCAAAACGATATAGGATAGATACCTCTGTAGGCACTACTCCCTGCTGAGATTTTATGGCTATCCAGGAGAAGCCCCACACAAATATCATCAGCACATATAATAACGCCGTCATAATTATTCCTTGTTCGACTAGAGGCTTCATTATCAGGCAAGTGATGTCTGTTATCTGTCACTATGTTGGCGAAACTATCACGATATTGCGGTTTATTACTGGTTAAATTTGAGTTCAAACACACCTAAGGTGTTTAATGATAAATACAGTTTATTTTGAATAGCGACATTTTATAGCTGAGAGCCTAAATGCATAAACCTGAATACATGAATAAGCACATTAGCTTCGAGGCATCCTCTAAGCTCTGCTTTCGTCGGCAGAAGATAACTGAGCAGCTAAGCTGGGCCCATTATCAGAATGCGCAAGAGCGCTTATTCTACGTCAACGATAACCAGCACACTCTTAGCATGTATCTGTCTGGCGGCTATGAAACCCACAGAACCGACGTTCGTTCTGACTTCGGCGCGCCGGGGAGTTTTTGTCTCATGCCCGAGGGCAGTGAGAGTCGCTGGCAACTCGGCACGCCACAGCAATTTATGCATCTGTATTTTGATGACAGTCATTTGAAGCAGTTAGCCATTAGGGTATTTGACATGGACCCACGCATGATCTCCCTGCCTGAGCTCACTTTTTTCCGCCATCCCGGCCTTGAAGCCTTGTTTCGTTATCAAATGGCCGACACTAACTGGTCCACAGACAATCACCTTGCCATGGCGCAAGTCACAGATACCATCTTGATATCTATGCTTCAATCTAGTGGATTGACCAAAAAGATTAACACCGTCAAGGGAGGACTGTCCCCCAAAATGGCGAACCGAGTCAGAGACTATATGCAGGCTAACTTTCATCGACAGATTTTTTTGCAGGAGTTGGCAGAGCTGGCACAACTGAGTGAATATCACTTCTGCCGCATGTTTAAACAGAGCTTTGCCCGCACGCCTCAGGAGTACCTGATCTATGTGCGGATTGAGCAGGCTAAGCATCTTATGAAGACTTCCGAATTGACTTTAGCTCAAATATCACTCCATTGTGGTTTCTCTAATCAGAGCCATATGGGACGTAACTTTAAGAAGTTAGCCGGTATCACTCCCAAGGTATTCCAGGGGGCGTAACACACGTCTGCAAGTCTCAGGCTCTTAGCTAATGGCTCTTGGTTAATGGCTCTTGGTTAATGGCTCTTGGTTAATGCCTCTTATCTAAGGACTCTTATCTAAGGACTCTTATTTAAGAACTCTTATCTAAGGCTTAGGGTTATGCCTATACCTATGTCACTCGCCTATAAAATATAGACTCAGCATAGATAATAGCCACTTAGTGCCTAAGTTTGACTTAGGTGGTTGCAATAAATAACCATAACGTCATAGTAAGCCTGCAATCGATAAAACTGTCAGGATATGGAGAGATAATGAGCCAAACAAATCTACTGTTAATATGTGGTGGCGGTGGGGATGAACACGCAATCTCACTGATGTCAGCCAAGTTTTTTGAGACTTCACTGGCCAAATTAGCCCATATAAACCTATTAAAAATCGAACTCGACGCACAGGGACATTATCGAACCCAAGCAGGTGAACTCTGTGAATTGACCAATCGTAAACAGATACGTTTCGATGACGTTAATAAGGCGTCCTGGCCGGTAGATTACGTCATTCCCTGTATTCACGGTTATCCGGGAGAAACCGGTGACATTCAATCTTATTTCGAACTGATCAAGTTACCCTATTTCGGTTGCGATTCAGAAGCGAGCCGTAATTGCTTCAACAAGGTCACCGCTAAGATGTGGTTCTCGGCCCTTGGCATCCCCAATACCCCCTATATTTTCCTCAATGACTTTAACGATGACGCCATCAATCAAGCTCAGCAGGCTTTAGCCTCTTGGGGCTCGATATTCATCAAGGCCGCGTCACAAGGATCATCTGTTGGTTGTTACCGTGTAGACAGCCCGGAAGAATTAACTGAGTCATTGAAGCAAGCGTTCACCTATTCGCCCTATGTCATCGTCGAGAAGACCATTGAAGCCAGAGAGTTGGAAGTGGCCGTATATGAGAAAGATGGTGAGATTATCGCAACTCAGCCAGGTGAGATAATCTGCGGAACTAATACCTTTTATACTTTCGATGAAAAGTACGCCGAGAACAGCCAAGCCGAAACGAAAGTGGTTGCCGATATCAGTGAGAGTGTGAGCCAGGAAATTCGTGAGTATGCAGTCAAGGTATTCAAGGGAATGAAACTCAGTCACCTTTCTCGTATCGATTTCTTCCTCACTGCGGATAATGAAATTCTCCTCAATGAAATTAATACCTTCCCAGGTCTCACTCCCATCTCCATGTTCCCTAAGATGCTACAAAATCATGGTGACAATTTCAGTGATTACCTTAACCACAACATAATGCAGCAACTCAGCAAGAAAGACTGATTGCCGGCTCTGGCCACATAAGTATGTGGCCAGACTAGTTAAATAAATGAAGGAAAGTTAAGCTAACTTTCCTTCATTAAAAAGAACACGCCGCATTCAAGATTTTAAAACGCCATTCGATATAATTTAAAAGCCTAAATCTCCACGCCGTATTCCAGATAAAGCTCACTCATATAGCCATCCCGGTACATGTTGGTCAATGCCTGCTCCAGCTGCAATATTGTCTCCATGGACATCTCACGATTGCACGCCATGGCCCGCAGTGAAGTGTAAAAGATAAGCTCGGGAGCGCCGAAGTTAATCGCCTGCTTCTGCATCTGCTCCTGAGCACTGATCAATTCTGCGGCCCAGAGTTCTATTCTCGCTCGCTTAAGCTTACGCAGGTTTTGCGCACTCACAGAGGCCAACTCCACATCGAAACCAAGGTCCATAAGGTATTCGCCTATGCCACTGCCCAGAAAACTGCCTATGGTGTAGGATTTGGCATCGCTGAGGGTGATTAAGGGGATGATGACATCATCTCGGCTATAGAGACCATAGCGAGACACAAGCACAGGACTTATCCAGTGGAAACTCGCTTCCCTCTCCTGACTACGGCCAACGGGTAGCACACAATGACCCGGCATTCTTTCTGTGGTGATAATGGCTCGCTTGAGTGGAATAAACTTGAGCTGGTATTTAAGGTCTGTACGGGAAAAAAGCTCTTTGAGCATATCCACCAACAGCCCCTTATGTGTCTTACCCACCCTTAAGGCGAACGGAGACTCTTCATAGGTTAAGATCTGTAAGGTTTCAGCCTGAGAAGACGAAACGCTCAGAGACAAGATGAGCATCAGACTCGTTAGCAGATGTTGCACAGGCTTATTGCCACACATTAATCGCCTCCTTATATTGAAGTGTCCTGCCCTTGGTCTGTTTGGTGATTTTTTGCTTGGGCGACCCCGTCTTCTCAAGCCAAAATTCACGCTTAGATTTAGGGTTTAACTTAGGCTCACAACTCATTTCGAAACTGTCGGCTATTAATGCCAATCGCTCATCGACTGCGGCGGCAAAATTATCCATGCCTGTCTGAGTGGACACCTTTCCCTCTATGATCAGTGAAATATATTGCCACCAATAGTTAGCCAGCCCCGGATAGTCCGGGACATTGGTACCGGTTGGCGTCCATACATCCCGACCTCGACTACGATAAAATTCCACCAAGCCGCCAAGATAAGGCGCGCGAAGTGTCATCTCCTCCGACTCGATATCGGATCTCCTAATGGGCGTCAGCCCCACTAAGGTCTTCTTGAGGGAGACAGTTTTGGACACCACAAACTGAGCATAGAGCCAGGCCGCCTGCCGTCTCTTCAGAGGCGTAGACTTGAGTAAAGTCCATGAGCCAGCATCCTGATAACCGGATTTCATTCCAGTTTGCCAATACTTGCCTACTGGTGATGGCGCCACACGCCATTTAGGCGTACCGTCTGGGTTGACTACGGGCAAGCCAGGTTTAGTCAGATCGGCGACAAATGCCGTATACCAGAAAATTTGCTGGGCGATCAATCCCTTTCCCGGCCACTCTCCGGCCTGAGTAAAGTTCAGATGAATCGACTCTTCTGGGGCAAATCGATTTAACCAATAGATAAATTTATCCACCGCATATATGGCCGCCGGGCCATTTAACGCGCCGCCTCGCTGAACGCTGGCTCCGACCGGATGACAGCCTTCCACACGAATCCCCCACTCATCCACAGGTAAACCATTGGGTAAGCCTTTATCCCCAACTCCAGCCATGGACAACCAGGCATCGGACATACGCCAACCCAGAGACGGGTCAGTTTTAGCATAATCCATGTGACCATAAATACGCTTGCCGTCGATCTCTTGCACGTCTTCACTGAAAAACTCGGCAATATCTTCATATGCCTGCCAATTTTGCGGCACTCCGAGTTCATAGCCGTAGCGAGATTTGAACCTCTGCTTAAAGTCCTTTCGATTGAACCAATCGTGTCGATACCAGTAGAGATTAGCAAACTGCTGATCCGGTAACTGGTACAAGTGACCATCTGGGCCTGTGGTAAATTTAAGTCCGATAAAATCTTGCAGATCCAGCGTAGGTAAGGTGACACTCTCTCCTTCAAACTGCATGAAATCAGACAGAGAAACCACGGCATTGGATCTAAAATGAGTCCCTATCAGATCGCTGTCGTTGATATAGGCGTCATAGAGATTTTGCCGAGTCATAATTTGAGCCGACAATTTTTTGATCACATCATCTTCACCGGTTAACTCATGTACCACATGGATACCTGTGATCTCATAAAAAGCCTTCGCCAATGTACTCGCCTCATACCAATGAGTCGCGATTCTCTCGGATACCACACGAATTTTCATGCCGGAGAAATCTTGGCTGGCCGAGGTAAACCAGGTCATCTCTTGCATCTGCTCGTCTAAGGTCAAGGTAGATGGCTGAAATTCATTGTTTACCCAATGCTTTGCAGCATTGTATTTAAGATCAGACTTGCCGGTCACGGTGAAACTGATAGACACTAATAAGAGTAATAATACTAAGAGTAAATAATGTTTATTAGGATGTAGCACTCGCCCTCTCCTATCATCTAATCATGTCAAAACTCAGTCCTCTATAACTATGGTTGAGGCGCTATCTTTGTGCCAATCACCAGCCTGATTTTCCAGTGACATGACAAGATGCCTAGGTGAAAACTCAGAATAAATACATCGAGTATATGCGTATTATTTATGACTAAATTGTTATCTAGCCCCTTAATTTATAGGATAAAATTAATTACACTAGGCCAAGAGCAAGTCATTCGCTTGCTTGGAAGAATTTAACTCTATATTGGCGGTAGTTAATTGAAAAACTTTGACTTTAACTTACTCACGGTGCTTGAAGTATTACTCGAAGAGCAAAGCGTCACCGCAGCGGCGACCCGTCTACACCTGAGTCAATCGGCGGTAAGTAAGCAACTTTCAAAGCTCAGAGAAACCTTCGACGATAAACTGTTTGAGCGCACCGCCTATGGTCTGAGGCCAACGCCTAAAGCCAAACAACTAGCACCGGAATTAAGGCGAGTCCTCAATCAGGTCGAACAGCTGACCAGACCCAGTGAGTTTGATCCCTCCATGAGCCGAAGAAAATTTCGTATCGAACTGGTCGAGACAGCTTACTCACTCACCTTCCCCTATTTCATACCCGAACTGCTCAAACAGGCACCGAATGTCAGCATAGACAGTCAAACCTGGCACAGCGAGAGTATGGATAAGCTATTACGCTGTGAAACCGATATGGGAATAGCGTGCCGGGAGTGGGATGAACGTTCCCTGTTACACATAAAGAACCTGCCCGAAGAACTGAATTATATTGAATTGACTCGCGATCACCCCGTGTGCCTCATAAGAAAAGGTCACCCCTTGCTACAAGAAGAGTGGAATTTGGATACGTTTCTTAAGTATCGTCACCTGCAAGTGACTTTTGGCGGTATCGCCCACTGGCTGTTAGACGATGTGCTGAAGATGCAGCACCTGAAACGCGATATTGCCATTAATCTCACCGACTTTAGTAGTGCGATGCAGCTCTGTGAGAAGAGCGATCTTATTCTTTGCTCCCCGGCTAAATACGCCGAGGAGATGCTGGGCCATTACTCCTTAATCGCACTGCCGGTGCCCACAAAACTGGTGCCTGGTACTTACGTCCTACTCTGGCACAAGCATTTCGACTTAGACCCCAGCCATCGCTGGCTCAGAGAGATGATTATTGACTCGGTAAAGCAAGTTCATCCGGTGTGATCTTACTGGCTATAACTTTTCAAACTGTAAATCTCAAACTGTGGATTTTAGACATAAAAAAGCCTGACTTTAATATTAAAGTCAGGCTTTTAAGTTTTATTGCGTATTTTTCTGTTTAAGTCGCCTTGCTCTTGGCCGACTGAAACAAGCCTCTTTACTTATCTGATGTTTTGGAGAGTATCCAAATAGAGGCAACAGCAACCACAGAAAAACCACCTAGTATAATGACAGGTATGGCGCTGTAGCCAAGGACATGCCATATAACATTTTCTAATGTACTCATAATGGCTCCTTAATTCCAACCTTCAACTTTGTGCATATCTGGTAACCTATGGGCAATACCTTTATGGCAATCCACACAGGTTTTTTCACCACTGGCAAGCGCAGTAGAGTGCTGCCTGACACTGCGTGGGCTCTGCTCGGAGAAATCCATAAAATCAAAGTTATGACAGTTACGACACTCTAAAGAGTCGTTCTTTTTCATTCTTGCCCACTCCCTTTCGGCTAAATGAGCTCGTCGTTCTTTGAATTTCTCTGGTGTACTAATGGTTTTAGTAATAAAAAACGCAAACAGCTCTTTAGAAGCCTGAACTTTACGTACGATTTTATCCGTCCAAGCATGGGGTACGTGACAATCTGAACAGATAGCACGAACACCAGAGCGGTTAGAGTAGTGAATAGTCTCTCGAATTTCCGCCACAATTGGCGCGTGACATCCAGAACAAAACTGTTCAGTGTTGGTCGCTTCCATACCTGTGTTAAATGCACCCCAAAACATGAGTCCACCAGCAAAGCCCATAAATAGAACGATACCTACGGCGGCTTTACTGGGCCGCCTCAATATGTTCCAAAAGCCTTTTAAGGCGTTAATAATCCATTTCATATTATTACCTGCCTATGTTGTTATTGCAGTGATTTAACACGTTCGAAGGAGCTACCCACTAACGGTTTAGCATCTGCTTGTGTTACGTGGCACTGCAGGCAAAAGTATCGTCTAGGAGAAACATCAGCCAATACTTCATCGTTTCGATTAATGAAATGAGTCACACTGATTTTAGTGGCGCCCATCTGCTTGGCTTTTTTCCAGCCATGGCATGATAAACATTTATTAGCATTGAGTGATATTTCATAGCTCCTGATGTGATGCGGGATCAGTGGTGGCTGAAACACATAATTGCTTTCAATATCCACCTGATCTCGCGGCACTTTCTTCAAAAGATCTGCCGGTCTCGTGACTTCTAACTCAACATTGCCGCGCAAAGACTCGACACCACCGATACCACGATCCTGACTGACAGCAAAACCACTTATCAAAGTAAAAGTAATGCTCAACGTTATTAAAATTAATTTTTTCATCATAACCCTGCCTTATCCTACTTTAGTGATTTTTATAGGACACTTTTTATAATCTGTCTGTTTAGATAGCGGATCGGTTGCATCTAAAATGAGTTTATTAATCAAAATACGTGCATCGAAGAAAGGCACAAACACTAGGCCTTTTGGTGGACGGTTACGCCCTCGAGTCTCGACTCGCACACGAATGTCACCGCGTTTGTTACTCATTAACACTTCGTCACCACGGCGCACACCGTGAGACTTAGCATCATCTGGATGCATATAACAAAGTGCATCAGGCACCGCCTTGTACAGTTCAGGTACACGGCGAGTCATAGTGCCCGTATGCCAATGCTCAAGTACACGACCAGTACATAACCATAGAGGAAACTCTTCATCTGGAGACTCAGGTGGTGCCTCGTAAGGTGCCGAGATTATCCATGCCTTACCATCTGGCTTGCCATAGAATTCAAAGCCTTTACCTTTGCCAACATAGGGATCTGAGCCTTCTTTAAAGCGCCATTTTGTCTCTTTGCCATCGACAACAGGCCAGCGTAGACCGCGCTCTTTATGGTAGCGTTCGTATGGTGCTAAATCATGGCCATGTCCACGTCCAAAGCTGGCGTACTCTTCAAATAGGCCTTTTTGTACATAGTAACCTTGGTCTTTGGCATCATCATTGAGCTCTTGCGCCTCAGATAATGGGAACTGGTTCACTTGACCGTTTTCAAATAGCACTTCGCACATATTTTTGCCACGTACTTCTGGCATTTGAGCTATCAGCTCTTCGGTCCACACCTCTTCAATTTTGAAGCGTTTTGCAAATTCCATCATCTGCCATAGATCTGATTTTGATTCACCAGGTCCTTTAACCTGCTGATACCAAACCTGAGTACGACGCTCAGCATTACCATAAGCCCCCTCTTTTTCTACCCACATAGCTGTCGGCAGAATCAAGTCAGCAGCTTGTGCTGTTACCGTTGGGTATGGGTCTGAACAGACAATAAAGTTGTCAGGATTACGAAAACCTGGTAAGCGCTCTCCATTGATATTTGGACCGGCCTGCATGTTGTTGTTACACATGGTCCAGTAAGCATTAAGCACACCGTCATTTAATTTACGGTCTTGCTCCACTGCATGGAAACCCGGCTTTGGCGGAATAGTGCCTTGTGGAATTTTCCATAGGTGCTCAGCACGCTTTCGATGCTCAGGGTTTGCTACCAACATATCTGCGGGTAGACGATGAGAGAAAGTCCCCACCTCACGCGCTGTACCACACGCCGATGGTTGGCCTGTTAATGAAAATGGACCATTACCCGGTGTTGATATTTTTCCGACTAAAAGATGAATGTTATACACCAAAGAGTTCATCCACACACCACGGGTATGTTGGTTCATCCCCATAGTCCAAAGTGACATCACCTTAATCTTTGGATCGGCAAACTGCTTAGCGAGTGTGAGCAGTTTATCTTCATCTAAACCGGTCATTTCAGCGGTTTTTGCAAGGGTATATGGTGCTACTGATTTTTTATACTGTTCAAAATCAATTGAGTGTATCTTGCCTACATTGGGGTTAGCGGCCTTTTTTTGCAGGGGGTGCTCATCCCTTAAACCATAACCAATATCGATAGTGGCTTGCTTGAAATGGGTATGCTTATTTACAAAGTCCCAATTCACTGCATCGTTTTCAATGATGTAGTTAGCAATATAGTTGGCTATTGCAAGATCTGTTTGCGGCTTAAAGATATAGCCTTTATCAGCGAGTTCAAATGAACGATGATAATAAGTTGATAATACGTGCACTTTTACATGGGGATTACTTAAGCGTCTGTCAGTGATGCGAGACCATAAAACAGGATGCATCTCAGCCATGTTGGAGCCCCATAGAACAAAGGCATCGGCATTTTCGAAATCATCATAACAACCCATTGGCTCATCGATACCAAAGCTACGCATAAAGCCACCAACGGCTGAAGCCATACAGTGACGCGCATTAGGATCTAGGTTGTTAGAGCGGAAACCCGCTTTCATCATCTTAGAAGCCGCGTAACCTTCCATTACGGTCCACTGGCCAGAACCAAACATGCCCACACTGGTAGGCCCTTTCTCTTTTAAAGCTGCTTTCCACTTGTCAGCCATGATATCGAAAGCTTGATCCCAACTTACTGGCGCAAAGTCACCATTTTTATCAAACTTTCCATTAGTTTGACGTAACAGCGGCTGAGTTAGCCTGTCTGAGCCATACATGATTTTAGAAAGGAAATAGCCTTTAATACAGTTAAGACCTTTGTTTACTGGAGCTTCTGGATCGCCTTGAGTCGCAACGACTTTACCATCTTGAGTTCCTACAAGTACCGAGCAACCTGTACCACAGAAACGACAAGGCGCTTTATCCCAATGAATTTTTGACTCTTCACTCGATACAATTAAATTCGTTGCAGTGGCTGGAAGAGTGATCCCAGCAAGTGCCGCAGCAGATGCTGCAGCATTGGCTTTAATAAAATCACGTCTGGACATTTTCATACTTGTTCCTCGCTAACACTATAGCCATCATCAGGGGCTAGGTTATTTTTATTGGTGTCGATGCCGGTGTCGGTTCCACTATCAATTTGGTGATAAACCATACTGGCACCAAGCACGCCTGGCATATTATTTATTTTTTCAATAACATCGGTAATAAAGCCTTCAGCTTGAGTCACAAGGACTACTACGATTTTTCCGATGTCACTAACGCCATAAATTTCGGCTTCATCAAATGCTTCAATTCTTTTTTTAGTTTCTTCTAAATGTTCAGGGCTAACCTGGACAATTAGGCTTGAGATATGCGCCTCAGGTAACGACATGTGTGCGTTCCTCATCTATCTGGGGAAAAATATTGAAATGGCACAGCTTGGGCAAGCAGATTGCAAACCTTAATCCTGATACTAAAAGTACCGATAATAAGGGAGCGAGAAAGACGGTGAGATAAGTAAAGATCTTAAATTCTAGACTTTTCTCTTCTTTGGCTGTGGAACTCATAAACACTCCAACTTAGGGCTGTAACCCTTCGTAAGGTGAGTCAATAAAAATGACTCAATATTTGGTGGTAATTAACGTTATGTTTTATAAATTTTTATTACTCTTGATCATAATCCTTATAGGGTATCAAACTGTATACCCACAATTTGGTAAAGACTTCTTTGCTTGATCTGGATCATCTTTTTTAACAAAAAAATTATAAAACAAGTCAATTAAGCCATCTTACTGATTAGATATGATGCGAATTCCTATGTATGACTATTCAGCATAGTCTAAACAATGAGTTACACCTGTATGAATCTTGACCTAAATGTTAATGAAATGCGGCGAGTACTACTTAATATATAGAAGGGTTTATCCGTTAATTTGTTGGGGTCAGTCATAGGTAGGACAAAAAAAGCACCGACCATTTGGCCAGTGCTTTAAAATTGTTCAACTTGGTAAGATACCAATCGGTATAACAGGTTAGTTTTGCTTGATCTGATTCAAGATACGTTTCTCTGAAATGGGATAAGCCGTGCCCAGAACCTGGGCAAAACAGGAGACTCGATACTCCTCTACCATCCACCTTGCCTCTAGCAAGGACTCAGGTATCGCCACAGATCTCGGTACCTTAGCTAACTGACCCTCAAGTTCCTTCTGTACATTAGCAATGCTGAGCATGTGCAGTCGGTCACGATTAGGATCCACTGGCAACTTGTCTAAACGATTTTCCACGGCTTTAAGATACCTCACCATGTCAGGTAAACGTTTCCAGCCACAGGCTTCCACAAAACCTTTAAATACCAACTTATCCAACTGTGTCTGAATATCACTCATGGCGAAGGCTATATCTAGGCTAATTTTACCCTTCAATCGTTTCTTTACCTTTTGATAAAGCGTGAGTATTTCTTCGACTCTTAGGGCTATCTTAGCCGCCGTGGGATTCAGTTCTTGTCTCACCCAATCTTTAGCCTGTTCAAAATCTGACTCACAACGTACATCCAGGCCCTTCTCATCGAGTAGCTGCTGCACAGATGCCGCTAAAATATCATCCAGCAAGATCTGTACTTGACCGAAGGGGTTGAAATACATGGCCAGCTTAGCCTTGTTCGGCAAGGTTTTTTGCAGGTGTTTCACCGGTGATGGGATATTGATTAATAACAAGCGTTGTAGACCCAGCTGATGGGAGCGTTTAGCTTCATTTTCATCATCAAATAACTTGATGGATACGCTGGATTTATCGTCCACTAAAGCGGGGAACGCCTTAACCTCGAAGTTACCTTTCTTCTGTTTAAACGCTTGTGGCAAGTCACCAAAGGACCACTGGGTTAATTCAGTTTTTTCGATACCAGAATCGGCAACCTTACGAATAGCCTGAGTCACCTGGCCTTGAAGGCTGGCTTTAAGCTGCTCAATGTCTCGAGATTGAGCCACTAACTTGCCATTGTCATCCTCTACCTTGAAATTCATCAACAGATGCTTGCTCAGCTGACTAAGATCGAAATCATCGATACTGACGCGAACCCCACTCATGCGCAGCAACTGCTTACACATGGCATCGATGAAACTCATCTCGAAGGGCTTCATCGCCTGCATACAGGCATTAGCATAATCTGGGGCTGGGACGAAATTACGTCTTAGGCTCTTAGGCAGAGCGCGGATCAAGGCGATGCACTTTTCCTCTCTCAGGCCCGGAACCTGCCAATCGAAATCGACATCTTCTATCTGATTGAGCAGCGCCACTGGAATATGCACGGCCACGCCATCATCGTCGGCGGAAGGCTCGAAATGATAACTCAAGAAGAGTTTAAGATTGCCTTGATGCCAAGCATCTGGAAAATCCAGAGCAGAGATATGGCTATCTCCTCGCTGCATCAATTGTTCACGTTCAAAATCTAATAGATCAGGCGTTTTTTTACACTCAAGCTTCCACCAACTGAAAAACTTAGGCGCATTATAGATCCCCTCGGGAATTCTAGGTTCATAAAAATCAACCAACACCTGCTCATCCACCAAGATGTCACGGCGCCGTGATTTATGCTCTAAATTCTCGACCTCTTTGAGCATGTTACGGTTCTTGATGAAGAAGGCTTCGTTGGTTCTGAGCTCGCCTTCGGCCAAGGCACTGCGAATAAAGATTTCACGTGCTTCCAATGGGTTGACCGGTCCGTATTGTGTCTTACGGCGGTTAACGATCATCAGTCCATAGAGTATTTGATTTTCAAAGGCCACCACACTGCCTTGTTTCGCCTCAAAATGTGGCTCAAGATAATTCTTCTTGACCAGATGTCCGGCTAAAGGCTCTATCCATTCGGGTTGAATTTTGGCGCAGCAACGAGCAAACAGGCGTGAGGTTTCGGTGAGCTCAGCCGCCATGATCCACTTAGGGCCCTTGCGAGCCAAAGGCGAACCTGGAAACACGAAGAATTTACGGTTACGGGCACCAAGATACTCGTTGTCTTTATCTTTAAAGCCCACATGGCTCAATAGACCCGTGAGCAGCGACTTGTGCAGCAATTCATAATCGGCAGGCTCGCTGTTGAGACGCCATTTGAGATCATGCACGGCTTGTTTCATTTGGGCATAGAGGTCTTGCCACTCACGCACCCTCAGATAGGCAAGAAACTCTTTCTTACACTGCTTTCGGAACTGACTCGTGGACAGGGATTTCTGTTGCAGCTTAAGGTGATCCCACAGATTAACGAAGGAGACAAAATCAGAGTCTTTATCGCTATATTTCTTATGTGCCTCATCAGCCGCCTGCTTCTTGTCCATTGGGCGTTCTCTGGGATCTTGAATCGACAGCGCAGAGGTGATGACCAAGGCTTCGTGAAGACAGCCATTAGTGTTCGCCGCAATGACCATACGGGCTAAGCGAGGATCTACCGGAATGTGTGCGAGTTGTTTTCCTAGCTCAGTTAACGCTAAACGACCTTGGGATTTTTTGACCGCTTCCAACTCTTCCAGTAACAAGAATCCATCACGGATATACCTAGGATCTGGCGACTGAAGGAAAGGAAAAGCTTCTATGTCACCTAGGCCCACTGACAGCATCTTGAGGATAACTGAGGCAAGGTTAGTTCTTAAAATCTCAGGATCGGTAAACTCAGACCTGTTATTGAAATCATCCTCGGCGAATAGACGGATACAAATACCCGCGGCGACACGACCACAACGACCCTGACGCTGATTTGCACTGGCTTGAGATATAGGCTCAATGGGCAAACGTTGCACTTTAGTACGGTAACTATAACGACTGATCCTGGCAGTACCTGGATCGATAACATAACGAATGCCTGGCACAGTCAAAGATGTCTCGGCCACGTTGGTGGCTAGCACTATTCTGCGGCCTATATGGCTCTTAAACACCTTCGACTGCTCACCGTATGATAGGCGAGCATAGAGTGGCAAGATCTCGGTATCACGGTACTGACGACGATTGAGTTGATCCGCTACGTCACGGATCTCACGTTCACCGTTCATAAAGATCAAAATGTCACCGGGCCCTTCGGCAACCAGTTCATCCACGGCTTCGAAGATGCCTTCGGTGAGATCAAGATCGTCTCCAGCATCACGCACCAGAGGTCGGTAACGAGTCTCCACCGGGTAAGTACGACCCGAGACTTGGATGACAGGGGCATCGTTAAAATGTTTGGAAAATTTATCCAGATCTATGGTTGCCGAGGTGATAATCACCTTCAAATCTGGACGTTTATGCAATAAGTTCTTGAGGTAACCCAAGATGAAATCGATATTCAGGCTGCGCTCATGGGCCTCATCTATGATGATGGCGTCATATTGATCGAGAAACTTATCATTGGTCAGTTCAGCCAACAAGATACCGTCGGTCATCAACTTGATATAAGAGTTCTGATTGATGGCATCGGCAAATCTGACTTTAAAACCCACCACCTCTCCCAGTGGACTATTGAGTTCATCGGCGACTCGACTGGCAACGCTCCGCGCGGCCAGACGCCTAGGCTGGGTATGGGCTATGAGTCCGCGGCAACCTAAGCCTAACTCCAGACATATTTTCGGCAGCTGGGTGGTCTTACCTGAGCCTGTTTCACCCGCTATTATGACCACTTGATTGCCGGCAATCGCTCTGGCTATCTCATCTCTCTTTTGGGAGATAGGTAAGTTTTCGGGATAGGTGATTATGGGACGGGCCTGACGACGTCGCTCAACTTTTTCGAACGCTGCGACGGCCTGAGCTTCGAGCTTGTCCAAATTGGCCCGCTTCTTATCTGAATCGACCTCTTTATTGAGCCTAAAAAGACGACGCCTAATTCTCGAAGCATCGGCCTGATAACACAGTTTTAGATAATTGTTAGATAGCGGGTGTAGTTGCGAACTCAAGTCAGATCCCATTACTCGAAGCAAAAAAACGATCCTAGCAAGTAACGTTACTTATTGGTACGGGAAATTAGCTTAACTTGAGTAATACTCGAAGAATATAATAACTTAGCTTGATTAATCTTCAGCCTTGTTACTTTTACTAGGTGTCAGACTCGTTTATGCAGCATTTCGTCAAACACTCATTAAGATGACCGGGCACACTTCTACTTTGAACAAGGGAACATTCAGTTTTTCAGGGAAAGAATGTGCGGCTTGGTTATACTTTTTAAAGCACAAAAGTTATGGCTGTCCCATCTTTTGACTTCCGATCCCTTGGCGTTGACCCTAGCCCAAGAAGCCGTGGCCCAAGGCGCCGATACTGAACTTAAAGCCAAGCAGGTGCCTTTCCTGTTTATGCCTTATATGCACAGTGAGTCCAGAAAGATCCATGAAATTGCCATGGTACTGTTTAACAGAGAAGCCGCAGCCGGTAACTTGGAATTTGAACGCAGGCATAAAGTGATTATCGACCAATTTGGCCGCTATCCACACAGAAACAAGATCCTCGGACGCGAGCCGACACCAGAAGAAGTAGAGTTTCTGTCCCAGCCAGGATCAAGCTTCTAAACTTGTGTAATAACAAGTTGGCAAGTATTTTTAGCTTGGGTTCATTTGACGGGTTTGGTATTTGGTTCACTTGGTATTGAGTAGAGAGACTGAATACCATGACTTCATTGTTATTTAACGCCTGCCCGGCGGGAGGTGTGCAGATACTTCTGTGGCACGACGCCCTATCTCTGGCTCGGATAGTTTCACGCTGTGAAACCTCGCCATTCTGGCGCATCTACAGCGAGTTCTTCAAAAGAAGGTTATTTATTTAACCTTACCTGTAAACAATTTTAAATCATGTGAACTACCTAATTCGCTACAACCCCTTTATTCGAAGTCATAATCGTTATCCTGAACAAAACTAAGTTGAGGTAACTAAAAGGTTAGTAGAGGATGTGTTAAAGCACAAAAGATAGGCTGCCCCATCTTTTTTCAACACTTGGGATAAGGACGCGGCTGCGCGCGGCCTATCCTTATACGTTATGTTTGTTTTATCTCATTACAAGCCAATGTATCCAATACTGTTAAGATCAATAAAATAACACTCAAATTTACAGTGGCACTATCTTTTTCGTAAATATATCGCCAGTCTATAAAAGCATTAGAGATAGTCTTTAGGTGATCTTTAAACAACGTCTTATTGTTAAGTTGAAACGTTATGCTTTTTTCTTTAGTTAATTTATTTACTTTATCTTTTAATTTATTTGGTAAGTGCTTAAACAATTGACTTAGATTATGAATTCCCTCTGGCTCGCCATAAACGCTTTGAAGTGCCTTTAAATACATTTCACACGCGAATGCGGAGTTAACCACAAAAGGAGCAGATGCCTCGTGATCAAAGGGTGGTTTAAATAAACTTTTTGAATGGATATCCTTTGCTATTTTTGCAAAAGAACGAGCTTGTTTAAACATTAGTTTTGTTTGGCTCAATTTAACAAAAATGTTTTCATCTTTTAAGAATTGAGTATATCGCTTGACGTTTTCAATTGGATCTCCAGAGTCAGGGATTTTACCTATTTCCTTATCTTTATCCATGATCTTTAAATATTTCACATTATCCATAGAGAACACCAAATTTGAATACAAACATAACGCCTTGCTAAGCGGACTAAAATTGTGGATTATAATATGTAGCAAAGCCAAACCTAACCAACTGTTTTAGTTACGTTTTTGAATCTATGTAATTAAAAGCTTCATCACATATTTTAAGTGATTCGCTACATTCTTGTGGTGTAGCTTGATAGCCATCATGAACGATCTTATTTCTAACTTTGCGAACCTCATGGATCTTATCTTTAATCTCATCACTTTCTTCACCAAATAGCTTAGTAAATGCATCATTTATCAGACCATTTACATTATTATATGTATTCAATGTCACACCTGTAGGTGGCTGAATTGAACGCACCATATCAAATAGAGCCAATTCTAAAGCAATGAAACACTGTAATATACTGGCGCTAAAGTTGTCTTGTTCCGATGCCATTTCATAAGCTCTCGTTAATGTGACTTTCCAATCAGGAAAATCTGATGAACTCATATGATAAGCAATAACTCCTGTCGCTGTATTACGTTGAAAGTTTGGTAAATCTTTATCCGCTGTATTATTTGGTTGTAGTGTCTTAATTTCGTCAGCTGATGGTTTCCAAACCGATAGTAATTCATAAATACGCTTATCGTGTATATCAACTATCTCTGTTTCTGAATATTCGTGACAACTACATATTAGAAATGGTTTGAAGCCTGTCATGTATTGTACTTCTTTAACGGCGATGTCTTTAGTGACATACCTGTACACACGAATAAAATGGTTTAAAGCATCTAATGCCCTAGCTTCCACGTCTTTGCTCAGGCCAGTCTCACTTTCCGTTGCAATTTTTAGATGTGTAACGTAACTAGAATGGCTTAAGCGTTTGTGGTTTACACCATTTGTATCCATTAGAAGCGTAATATCAAGTTTTCCATCTACCTCTTTAAAACAACATATTTGGTTATCTGATGCCTGCACAGGGGCTTTAAAATCATATTTAAAGCCCTTTTCGTTTTCATGAGGAACACGAACTATAGAATCATGAATTGAGATCGAGTTTACAGACTCAGTTTCTTCATGTACTCCGATACAATAACGATATCCCTTATAATCGAAGAAAACCTCTCCTGATAAAACTCTTATTCGAGCAGGGATAATGAACTGATACAAACAGCAACTTAGCATTAATACTAACTCCGGATTAAGAAAAATATAACGCCCAAATAATGGGCTAAAAATTGTTGGCTAAAATAAGCGACGCAGGAGCAAAAGCCAACTGTTTTTAGTCCTGATTGATTTGCTTGTTATAACTCGTTTGCACCCGACACAAGTTTATTGTATTGATTATTAGCCATCATCCACAAAACCAGACCGAAAGCTAAACCCGAAGCTGGGTAGATAACTAACGCTGTCGATATTTGATCTATAAATGGTGAGGAAGAAATATATGTTTGAATCAGCGTAACTAATAATGCCGTTGATATTCCCCATCCTAAAACACCATATACAATTACAAAGTGCCATTTACCTTTTGCAATTAACTTTTGAAGCCTTGCTATTTTTGTTGCTTTCAGATTGCTCATATCTATCCTTAGAGTTATAACATTTGTATACTCGCCTTGCGCGTTTATCAGGTTAGACCAGTCAAGGTGTATACTCATAATTGTCTCATTTATAAACATTTTCAACGATGAGTTCAAACACACCTTCTGGAAAAACGAGAATGCACACTTTGCTTGCCTCGTATCTCTTGCAAACCGAGCATGCGCATTTTTAATCAGTTGAATCTACGCTGTTTTTTATTATCACTCAATAGCAAACCGCGAACTGATTGCGTATAATTTAGAGATTATCCGCACAAAACCAATAATACTGTATAAAAACACAAACACTGGTTAACTAAGAGGTTGTCGCTAAACAGAAACACTTATCTTTCTGACTGATGAGAAAAAGTATTACAAAGAGGTTAGTGCTGTATAGGACGAATTGCTGGCGTTAACACATAAAGGGGCATAAGTGAGTTACGAAGTTTAGTAATAAAGCTAAATCGAAGAGACTCTATTCTTGTAGAACAGCCAGGTGTAGATGCGGCTGCGGACTTCGGCTTCAAGGATGAAGCCGCAGAGCGTATAGGGATATATTCACAGCGCGCCGCAGAAGTAGCTGCACATTCCTCGCCGGACAGGCGTTTGGTTACATTGAAGGTACGACCTTCAATCACAAATCCAGATACGAATTAAGCCAAGTGAATCGAACAAAAAATGTAATCAGCCTTCATTCGAAGGCTAGCAAGCTTTGGGGCAGAAACGAGTTACAAACTAGAATCTGAGCTACTTACAAAACTCAAATCGAAGAGAAACCTTTCTTGTGAATCAGCCAGTGTAGATGCGGCTACGAGCGATAGATAACAAATGAAGCAGCGACCTTCAATGACATATGCCAACAGCAAAGGACACTGGATTCCGGCTCAAAAGATCTGCCGGAATGATGAAAAGGAACAAGCAAAACTAAATGAATCAAGGTAAAAATGTAATCCGTCTTCATTCCAAAGCAGCAATAAACATAAATTGAAGAGATTGGCTGCTTGTGAACATATCAGTGTAGATACGGCTGCGAGCTTCGGTAGCATGGACGCTGCCGCAGAGACTACAGGGACTGTACTCGCGTCGTCTCGCAGAAGCATCTGCACATTCCTCGCCGGATAGGCGTTAGATTACAATTAAACCCAAATACTCAAACACACTCCCCAATACCCACTCAGCCAGAAGCTAAATCAGAAAATGTAATCAGCCTTCATTCGAAGGCTAGCTTACTTTGGGGCAAAGACGAGTTATAGAGCATTAGCAATAAAGCTAAATCGAAGAGACCCCATTCTTGTAGAACAGCCAGGTGTAGATGCGGCTGTGAGCTTCCAAAACAAGGCCGAAAATCTTCCCTACATTTTTCGGCATTTCCACCATCCGTGGCGGTCAGATGTTTTGGTAGAGCCTACACGGATGTGCTTGAATGATGTCCTATCTAAAGGCCAGTTCGGCATCCATGTCTCTCGTCATAGCACATGGCTACGCCATATTCACCGTCTCGTAGAACCTTCTCAAAATAAAGAGTGCACAATCCTCGCCGGACAGGCGTTAGGTTACAGTGAAGGTACAACCTTCAAACACTCGTCCAGATGTAAAACCAGCCAAATGAAACCAATACAAAATGTAATCAACCTTCATTCGAAGGTACTAAACCAAGGGTAGGTAGATGTCAGTGATCAGTTCATGCTCTGCCACTTCGGGGAAGAAGTTTTGATAGTGGAAAAAACAGTGGAAGTCTCTTAGGGATTCGCCGCTTTCCGGTAACCACTGGCCATAAAGATAGTGAATCTTTGTATCCAATCCTTCATGAGAACCCAGATGCCGGATGACGGCGCAGCGGCCTGCAGGAATGGTTTTATTGATAATTCCCGAGGCGTTATCTGGCACCTCATGCAATACTGAACCTGCGATATCAAACCTAAATTTATCTGCTGGAACGGATTTAGGATCTTCATAAATCAGCCCGAACGTTTGGCTCTTCGCCACAGGCGATAGGCCAGTCTGCTTACGCCACTTAATAAACTTACCGGCAGATTCATTAACCAGTTCAGGCGCACCACGGTGCTCAAATACCGCTATCTTAGTCTCGGTAAAGTTGACGATATCGACTCTAGCCTCTAAATGCTCTGCCTGGTGTTTCTTATCCATCTTACTACCTCCAAATTGATACTTTTCATTCCAGCTCACCCAGTGAGCCTGGCGACGAAATTCAGAGGGAGATTGATCAAACGCTTTCTTGAATGCCCGAGAAAATGACTCGGGGTAATCAAATTTAGCATCAAGTGCAATATCGATGATCTTGGCATCAGGGTTAAAATAGAGCCGATAAGAGGCTCGCTTTAAACGTAATAGTTGGATATATCTAAATATGCCAACACCAAAATAATCCGAAAACTGACGATGGAAGTGATACTTAGAGAAGCCGGCAAACTGACTCAGATGTTCAACTGAAAGATCTTCATCCAAGTTTTCATAAATATAGTCACAGACTCGGTTCATCCCAGTGTCGTAACTGTCTATTTTTGTTCTCAACGCCATAATCTCAACTCGTTTCCATAGCCTGTTCAAGGTTCATATCATCAATGACTACTGCCCCTCTGAATATGAGACTAGTATGCAGATGGCGCCGTAGGCTTTCCTGACAGATATTGCTCAAGTCAGTAAATACTAGAAAATAGATGACTCGGTATAAGAATCAATGAATGCCTGTTAGCAAACAGTTATTTGTGACCTTGCAAACGACGGTCCCACTTCCCTTCGGCTTGTGAGCTGCACTTCTCTTCGGTATCGAAGCTGACCTTGTTAGTTAAATCACCGATTTTAATAGCCACCTTAGCGAGTTCTTGCTCAATGAGCCCGATGAGATACTCATCCTGCTTATTGGCTTTCGCCTCGGATAACTCAGCATTGGTATTAAATACACAGACAATTCTTAATGACTGAGGAAACTTATGGTAATTAACCAGATGAGTGATCCACGCGAAACCCTCAACTTGTTCCAGTGCCAGCTCACAGACTTGAGTCAGTGATTCTCGCAGGCTATTTTCAATCTTCTTATCCGACTTTCTCATCTCATTTTCACCTTAATCATCTCTATCGTACTTTTCTTATCTCTATAGCACTTTCTTACCTCTATTGCACAAGGAGCGTTAGCCAGTACTTGTGAGGTATTTATACATTGGCTGCAGTCTACAGGAAGTCATATCAATGGCTATAAGGAGTTCTAGATTCACCCCTTGTCATGCAGCATGAATCCAGGGCGAGGGCGAGAGAGGGAGATAAAAATAGATGCAAGATATACAGGAACTGATATTAATCAGTATAATAGGACCTAGATAAGCAGCTTATCCTTAAGCCAAAAATGAAGAGTTTAGGGAGAGAGATAGGAAGATAAGAAGATAGAGGGACTGACTGGAAAGAGGGTTAACAGATGCAAGGTCTATAAAAAAATACCTACCTGCCAATCAATCAAGGTGGCATTGCCATCATTATCACAAAGCCAAACTCTTGCTCTGGTCATAGGCTTGAGTAGGCCAACTTCCGACTCGACTTTAGACCAATCCCCATAGGTGAAATGCTCACCATTGATTAAAAAATTATCCAAGCTATAAGCCGTGATCAAAGACTCTTGCGTGCCATCATCTGTGTCTATGGTAAAACCAAGCTGAGACGCTTCTCGCCAGTAAAAGACTAAAAGCCCAGTCCAGGAAGTCATATGATTAGGTTCACAGGCAAAATCAGCAGGGGGACGTAGGCGCCCTCCGGCTACTAGCGAGAACGAAATACATAACCCCAGTAGTAAAATAGCAATGTGCATAGAAGACATTGTCCATTTCAAAAAAGTCATAAGCTAACCACTCTTCATTCTGGGGTACGATATAAAGTACTCATTTTATCCATACGGTCGGCCTGCCATATAGTAAATTCGTCCATACAATTATCATCGGTATAATCCATGAAATTTTCAATGGGATCATCACCTGACTGCCTTTTACAGGAGTTTCTATTGGTTGGACAACCATAGGCAGGTGAGCGCTCCGCAGGTGTATCTACGACATCATCACCCATACCCTTACACCCTCCTTGAAAGGTATGATAAAGGCCAAGCCAATGCCCAACTTCATGGGTCAAGGTATCACCTTCATTGTAAGGAGCTGCACTGCCATTAGGTAAAGAGGAGTAGAGTATGACAACACCATCATTTTTTGGGGCGTTATCATAGCTACTAGGGAAGGTTGCCCAACCTAATAAGCCTCCCCCGGGATTATTAGTGTATACATTCAGATCATCTTCATCGCCAATTCGAAGTGAATCTTTCATTTCTTGTTCAGCGATAGAACCATAACCGGCATGAAACCAAGCAGAGTTATCAATGTAACTTGTCCCAGATAAAACAAAGCTAATACCTGTATCATTACTATTCGCCCCCGAAGAGAAGGCGGCTTGCAACACGTTCATCTGCCCCACAATGTCTTGTGTAGAAAGTGCACCAGTTGAACCATCCGTTAGAACATGAAAATACACATTAATGCTTCTCATTGTCGGATTTGATGGCGTGCCATTATCATCACCATCATTGCCTCCATTGCCATTCCCGCCTCCATTACCTACCCCATCAGGCTTTTTCATGGCGTTAAGACGTTTATTAACCCGATGAACTTCTACTTCCGTAGGCGTTCGTGTTCCACAACGTTTAAAGGCGGCATTATGGTTGGCGTTATCCCAGCCGTGACCACCTGGATTAGGCCCTGCAGCCATAGATTGGGGCAAGGTTAAGAGTAATAAGCATACCGATAATAAAAGTGACCTAAACATCAGAAACCTCCAGGAAGGTATTAGCCTTCGACTGATTTGAGTGAGTAATTGCTTACATAGTTTACTTGTTATGTCTAAATTATAACCGAGACAAAAATCGCTGAAGCTCTGATAGCATCACTGCTTAGCTCATTTCAGACTCAACAAATACTTAACTAGATAAAATGATTATTTAACTCCCCTGCCTCCTCCTCTTTTTGCTGTTCTGCTACTTGTTAAGACTCGAGTCTGCCTAGTGCTCACCTCTGATGGCCCTGAGCCGCTCTTTTAATTTTTGTAACTTTTGTTGTATCCATTTTATCTGCCTCCCTATAAAAGATGCCCCATGCCCCTTGTCACCATTGACCATTAGCTATGAACCATGAGCCATCCTTGAGCTTATCAATGCTAGGTCCACCCAATAGCCGTGCATGCAGTGCTTGTTTAACAGAGTCTGAGATTGAAAGCCTGTCTGCAGTGATACTTCTTTGTGATAAGAACACTGATGATAAGGCCGGTAGTACGTCTGATGAGAATGCAGATGACAATATTGAGGGCTGGGAGCAAAACCCAGCAGAGGTGAAACCTAAAGGCTTAGGCTTAGGCTTAGCATAAGTCTTACTATTGGCATGACTAAGATATAGGCTTTCCAGGTCGATAATCGTCACAGATAACCTCTCACATGTTAACGAGTACTCACTCATGCAGTACCCATTAATCAAATACTACTAAGTAAGCTATCGACTGATGTTGAAGGCGCTAAAGCAATTGTATTAGACCTTTGCTTTCTAAAAGAATGGGAAGTTAGTAGATACAGTAATGAGTCTTGCTCTTACCAGCTGACAGTGCTTTAGATACTCACCATTCTTAGGCTGATTCAGCATCACGGGCCTTCTTTTCAATCAAGCTAATCAAAATACCCGTTAGCTGCAGTATCTGATCTTGTATCAGTTTACGCTCGTTCTCAGCAGCTTCTGAACTGTTCCCTTGCAGCTCTTTCAGGCGCTCTTGCAACTCTTCGATCTGCTCTTTGACCCGTTGGATCTGCTTGTCGATGGGAGACATAGCCTTCTCCTCTTCCATCTCCTTGGCTTTCTTAACTGATTGGGAGTGATGACCGTGCAAGGTGCTGCCCATGTTTGAGCTCAGTGTCTTGCCAGCAACCCCAGCTTTAGCACTCAATGTGTTATCTGCACTGAGAGCCTCTTTACCCTCCTTAGAAATGCTGACCTTATCACTACTGGTATGACTGGATTGAGCCGAACTGATATTACTGGCATTACTGGCAATTGGGGGTGTCGGTGCTTTTACTGCTGACCGAGATGAAAGCTGGATATCTAAGGGTCTTTTGCCCGCAATAATATTCAGGGTTAATCCATTAATGTTCACCGCTGACTCCTATAAATTCAAATTTCTGATTTTAAGCTTGAGTAAAGCACTCCCCTCTAAAAGCCAATACCAAATGACTCCAAGCATATAGATTATCGACACATAAAAAATTAACTAAAGCATCATTGTCAGTGCTTTACACTGGATAGATAAATTTTTGCAATTAACAGTTAGATTGCAGCTAATTTGATAGGAAATACTAGAGTCAGGCCGATTAACTGGTATAGCAGTAAAAGTAAAAGAGGCGCACCTTAGGTGCGCCTCTTATCATGATGGAAAAGTCGGAATAACTTGACCAAGCAATCCTTATCCCTTGATGGTGTAATCCCCAGTTGTCGATAAAGTCACTATGATTGGAGAGTCTGTATTATTTTTCCAATACCAACCATGAGCACCAGCGAATGGCGTGGTCAAGGAGCCTTTCATCTTATCCGCTGTCGTAATAGAGAAACTCTCGAAATAACCTGTGGTATCCCCCTTAGGCTCACCATGGAAATCAAAATAAAGCGCCTTACCACCTGTGCTCCATTCATACTCTAAGTGAACAAACTCATCCATCAATAACTTATATTCCAGCCCCTTACCCGCGGGGATATTGATCTTAACCGTATCGCTTCTCACCCCGGAAGTTTGCCGAGATTTTGCTATGCGGGCCACACTCGGGGCATTAGCTATCTCCTTGCTAGTAACTGGCCTAGCTTGTCCAAAAACGAAAACACTGTCACCACTCTTGACTGAGCTGGCGCTGTTATCTGGCGCTTGAAGCTCAACCGCGGGGACTTCATTTGATAAAGCCGCCTGAGATATTTCTGTCAAGCCTAACGCCTTACCTATGCCGGTTGGATCGATATTATACTCGGCCGGCAAGATAGCTGTGACCAAGACAAGAGCGGCAATCGCAGATGCGGCAACACAGGCTTTGACTAAGGTGGCTGTGGAATGCACAGGAATGCTACTAAACTGTATTTCATTGTGATTTGTTGAACTTGGCTTGTCATTGGTTTGCATGATTTATCCTTAAGCTGTAACTGTTTCTTATGTTCAATTTTGTGTTCATTAGCTAACAAAGAAGCCCGTTAACTGAAAGCCGACTAACATCAGGCCCCCACTCATCAACAAGGTATTAGCCCCAGTAGAAAACTGCAGATAACTTCTGTGTCGCCGCCAGAAACTCATCAAAATAAGTACCACTCCCAGTGCCAGGAACTGACCGATTTCAACCCCGACATTGAAGGCCAAAATATTAGCAACCAGGCCTTCCTTAGGCAGATTAAACTCTTGAATTTTTGTTGCTAAACCAAAGCCATGAAATAGACCGAAAATCATCACAGCAGCCTTAGTATTGGGCTGAAAACCAAACATCCGCTTGAAACCGCCTAAGTTATCGAAACCTTTATAGACGATAGAGAAACCAATAATGGCATCGATAAGATAGGCATTAACCCGAATGTCACTGAGCACACCAAACAACAAGGTGATGCTGTGGCCTAAGGTAAACAGGCTGACATAGAGCAAGACATCTTTACTTCTAAACAGGAAGAAAATCACCCCAACAAGAAACAAGAGATGATCGTAACCGGTAACCATATGTTTGGCACCGATATAGATAAAGGGCAGAATAGAGACCCCTTCATTTTGAGTTAAAAACTGTCTGGTATCTTCATCAATCCCATGGGCGAACAGCGAAAACGACGCTAACCCCCCCAAGAGAATAATCAATAACTTTATGGTGTTAGCCAAAACATGCCTCATTACACATACTCCAAAAAATGATATTTAAATCCGTTAGCTCGACACTCGAAATAGCATAAATGCCAAAACAAACTGGGATTTTTTTTACGGGTAAAAACTAGCGAATTGGTACGCTAGAAATATGCAGAAATACTAGGCGTGAGGCGGAGGGATAGGTGGTGCGTAACGACAATTAAGATATGAGATATCATCATCCAGAAGGATTTCAGACTGAAAAAAACTGGCAATAAATATTGAGTCACAAGGCGGATGAGACTGAGTATATGAATGGTTACTATGCTCGTGTTCCCCTTCGCCGCTTGCTGATGACATGCTAGCTATGGTGAGTTCAACACTAGCCATGTCATTAGCTAAGGGGGCAGGCTGCCCTGCATTAAACACTAAGGGCCCATGGTGATGAGAATGCGGGGGATTTAAAGCGTAAGGCGCGGAAGTAGAATTTGAATTTGAATTTGAATTTGAAGTTGAAGTTGAAGTTATTAAAACATAATTACCAGGACGATTAGCACTGTCACCATGACTATGATGATGGCTAACATTTTTCCCCATAGGATGTTTTCCACTGGGATATTGCACAGAAAAAGCTGAGCCCATGGGAAAAAACTGGCACAGTAAAACCACCAGCAAAATAGCCAATGTTAACTTCGAATGCCCCTTAATCGGTGGCATTTTAGCGTTCATAGCAAGCTTTATATCAAGCTTTATATCAAGCAGAATCGACTCCAATAGGCTTATTCACATCACACTTCCAAACAGCCTTAGCATTAAATCAGCTCCCCACTCAAACATCCAGTAAAGGCTCGAATCACGCGGTTTTATTCTCTCAGCATTACCTCGTAGTCGACAATAAGCCCGCCGTCAACTGTTCCGAGTGGACAGTTATTTAAAATCGCATCTTCCCCTAAATTAGTCTAACCGTTCAAATTAACCTTTAGAAATAACTATATAAACAGTCGTTTAATAAGAGTTATTCCGAAGAGCATCAGCCGTTAATTACCAGCATAAGCTACTTATCATTAAACGTTAACCCCTTACGCTGGCTATGTTATTCGGTAAAAAACACGTGTGTTAACTAAGGATAAATTATGAGTAATGTAGATCTTGAATATGGTCGCTTGATAAGCCAAAGCCATGAACTGGACATTCCCTTAACAGTGGCAGAGTTTTGGTCTGGATTTGACGATTATCTCACCCTGCAGAAAGCCTTAGGCGGACATGAGGATACCAAGCTACTGACTGGAGGCGGACGTCCAAATAACGGCGTCAATGCCGAGGTGGCCTTTTCCTTTGCTGGCGGCGAGACCCGTGAGGTGCTTTGGCAGAAAGATGATACTAACCATGTCTGGGTAATGGGACTCCCTCAGTCCAATGTGCTGTTCTCATATTATCGCGCCACAGTCGCTGTTTGGCAGGCAGAAAAAACGGCAAAAGCAAAACTGACCATTGATGGTGTACTCGTCAGTAAAGACGAAAAAGAACGTCAGCTGACTTTAGATACTTTAGCTAAATTCCTGCCGACCCGTATCAATGAAATCAATGATCTGGTGTTGCAACGAGACGGCCTACGCATGTCTTTAAAGCTAAAGCTCAATTACTCCATTGAAGATTTCTGGAAAATTGTCAGCAACTGGAACGATATTTCCTGGGTAATGGGAGCAACTTCAATGGAGGATCTCGGTGATGACATTCGCCGCGTTCACTTTGGTGACATAGCCCTGGAAGAGAAACTTGATTCGGTGACGGAAGAGACTCACACCTTAGTCTATTCAATCCTCAAATCAGCCATGCCGGTCAGCATGTACAAGGGCACCCTAAGGCTTAAATCCAGAGGCAATGACAAGCTAGTGCTTCACTACGACTCGGTCTTCTTACCACGAGAAGGACAAGATAGAGAAGCAGTAAAAAAAGGCTTAGAGCAAGGATTTGCACAAAGATTAGAGTGGATGAAAAACAAATTTAACTAATAAGAATCATGGAAGAGGAACGCACAATGACCGATATAACTAAGCAAGCTACGGTTCAAGTAAAAGGAATCGTAAACGCCCCCATCGAAGATGTCTGGAAACTTTATCGCCCCTTCGGTGAAATGACCCAGTGGTGGCATATTTATAAGACCATGGAACTGGCCCCTCCAGCCGAAGACAAGGTGGGTGCGATTCGCACCTTTAGCTTTAAAGATAGAAATATGACCATCAGTGAGCAACTGATATCTCGTGATGATACGACTCACACCCTAGAATATAAAATGATAAAAATGGAGCCGTCGATACCTGGCCTAGACGGTATCACGACTCGAGTACAGATGCGGTCCATCTCGGCGGTCCAAACTGAGATAACTTGGTGTAATTGGGTCATGGCCCCATCAGTCGTCTGCAGCATGATTAAAGCGCCTCAAGCTCAAGGCTACCGCGATGGCATCACAGCCTTAAATCGGTTTTTCAATCCCTCTTTGGGCAAGGTCATCGTCACCTTAGCTAGCATTAAAGATCTTCCCCATAGTTTCCCGCCGGTAAACCCCTATGTGATCGTTGAGCTCGATGGGGAGAACCATCAAACGGCTAAACCCAATTTCCCCTATAGCTCGACGTTCAATGATACCTTCGAATTTGAGTTACTGAGCAGAAAAGGCAGTTTAGGCTTTGGCGTTATGGACTCATGTTTAGGCAGCGATTCCCTGATCGGCACAGTCTCCCTGGATTTACATGATTTTGAGAATGATAAACCTAAGACGCTAGAGTTGGCACTCGACCAAGGTGCCTCTATCTCTGTGACCATAGAGATGGAACTCAATAACGATATCGATGCTTTACCCCTAACGGATAAGCAGCAGCAGTTTGTCAGCCTTAAAGAGATGTCAGACACCATCAATGGCGTCAAAGATAAGCTACAAAAAATCGTGTTAAACCTGCTGGTCGAAGAGAAGCCACGTTGGGAATATGATTCTTATCCGGTACATCCCATGCCAAAAATGGTCAAGGGTCTGCCTAGAAGCCAAGCTCTCTCTCCTCATAAACTGAGTCGTATGGGTGAACGAGTACTCGAATTTTCATTCTCTGAATTAGAGCTAAAGCAACGTTTGGCCGAATACCCAGCGGGCTCACTCAAAGCTTATGGGGCGTTTTTTGGCGGCTATCTTCCCGTGCCTGAACTGCTAGAGTCTTGGCAGGACGACAGTGAGTTTTGTCGTCAACTGATTCAAGGGCTAAACCCCTTAATGATCGAAGCGGTTAACAGTATTGAACAGGTGCCTGAAGCGATGCGAGAGCTGGAAGCTCAGGGCAAGGGCATGTCGGAACTCATTGCCGATAAGCGACTCTTCTTAGTCGATTACAAAGAGCTTGCACCGTTCAAGTGTGAAGATGGTAAATTCTTCTACGCTCCTTATCTCTTAGTTTATAAGCAACAGCTTGCAAATAATGACACTCGCCTGAATGTCGTCGCCATTCAGTTGGAACGCAACGAAGGTATCAACCCCATCTATACACCGGATTCGAACCAACCAAACCGGTTTATGTTTGCCAAAATTCATGTGCAATGTGCCGATAACCAGATCCATCAATTCCTCTATCATCTAGGTCTAGCCCACTTGGCGATAGAATCTATGGCGATAGCGACCCATAACAGCTTACCCAAGGAACATATCATCTCTAAGCTGTTAACCCCTCACTTCCAAGACACCATAGGCATCAACTTCCTGGCACGACAGACTCTGGTTGCAGAGCAAGGCGCAATCACTCAAAGCACTTTTGCTCTGGGTACGGCTCAAGGCGTGCAAATGGTATCCAACGGTTGGAAAACCTATGACTTCTTCAAGTCCAGTTTTCCAGAGCAATTAAAGGCACGAGGCTTCGATGAAGAGATGAGCGATGGCTTACAAGGCTATTATTACCGTGAAGACGGATATCTCATCTGGAACGCCATAGGTAACTACACCTCAAACACAGTTAAATCTGCCTATAGTGATGATGCCGCTGTGCTAGCCGACCCTGCAGTGCAAGCCTGGGCAAAAGAATTGGCCGACCCAGATATGGGAGCCATGCCAGGCTTCCCTGCTGAGATAAATAGTCTGGAGCTACTGAGTCATACACTACAGACGATCATCTGGATGGGCAGTGCATTCCACTCTGCAATCAACTTCCCTCAATTCCCTTATACAGCTGTGGCTCTTAACCGGCCTGCAACACTGGCAAAAAAGATGCCAGAAGGTGAACAGGACATTAGTGCCAAGTATATTGCGGCGGCGTTACCCAACCAGAAAAATGCAGCCTTCCAGTGCCTGCTATCCTGGATGCTGGCAATGCCCTCGGAAACCTCTCTTGCTAACCTAGATCCTCTAGAAAATGATCATCCAGAGATAAGCCAAGCATTTGCCGCCGAGATGAAACAGATAAGCGAAAAAATCCATGCCCGCAACAAGCAATTATCTGCTGCGGGTAAACCTGACTATAGCTATCTATTACCGGAAAACATTGCTGCCAGTATCAATATTTAATGATTGAAACATAAACACACTAGCCAATATTCAGCGGCTTAATGGACCAGAGGTTACCTCCATCAAGCCGCTGTTATTGCGCTAGTTTTATAAGTTTAAGTGTTCAGTATTTTATGAATTACTCGCAGTATATACATGTAAAGGAACAGATAAATGTCAAAACTTATTTTGTCTCTCGATGGTGGTGGAATTAGAGGTGTAGCCATCACTCAGTTTCTCAGTATGGTCGAGAAAAAATTACAGCAAGAGCATAATAAATCGATTCGCGATTGTGTCGATCTATACGCAGGAACCAGTACCGGCAGTATCATAGCCTTAGCCTTGGCGACAACGGACATGACTTTGGCTCAAATCGATGAGCTGTATAATTATGAAAATGGCAACAGGATTTTTACTGAACATAAAGGCTTTTTCGATATAGACGGTATCAATGCCCCGAAATATGAAGCCAGTGGAAAAACTGATCTGCTAAGAGAAAATTTTAATCAGGCTAAAATTGGTGACGTACCTGAAGGTAAACATGTCTTAGCCGTCTCCTACGACATTGAAAAACGTAAGCCAGTTATTATCAAGTCCAACAAGTCTGACTATCTGGAACTCCTGTCGTCAGAGGCCGCTGATGCGACCAGCGCAGCACCAACATTCTTCCCCACTAAGGGCCTGGAATCTGCCGATACCAGTGAAGAGTCTTGGTTGATAGATGGTGGTGTGATAGCCAACAACCCCACCATGTGTGCCATTGCCGAAGCCAGAAAAATATGGCCCCATTACTCACTCAGTGATATGCGGGTGTTATCCATAGGCACTGGATTTTTGACCAGAAAGATCAACGGTTCAAAATCCAGAAAATGGGGGGCCTTACAGTGGATGACGGAAGGCAAACTCATGGAAGTCTTGAGCGACGAACGTATCGTTTCTTACCAGAGCTTAACCATCATGGATAGCGGCAACTATATTCGTGTTAATGCCAAACTCAAACCCCAACCTGGGCTACCTACGCCTCCCGATGATGCCATGGATGATCTGACCAAAAGCAACATCAATAGACTCAGAGAATTAGGTAAATTCTGGTTTAGTGAATACGGTGAATCTGTGGTGCAACTGCTATTGAACACCTACCAAGGCCCTTCACTCGATCGCATCGACCCAGAAACGGGCCATCCCATCGCCTAAGTGACAAATAAGAGCCATAAAAAAGCCAGTCAAAATATCGACTGGCTTTTTCAAAGTAACAGGCTGTTTAGTCAAAATACACGATTAACACTAACGCTTAGATTAAACTCGTTAGCATCTCATCTGAATATTCCACCAATGCTTTGCCATCACGCACCAGCGCCACGTAATCTGGATTAGCGATAAAAGGTCTGCCTATGGCTAATAGGTCGAACTTATCTGCTGCTATGGCACTGCTGCCAGTCTCTGCGGTATAGCTACCTACGCCCACCAACGTCTTGTTATAGATGCTACGTACATAGCTAGACGCTCGACCACCTAAATAGTCAAACTCCATGGCATCATCGAAGATACCTATATGCAGGAAAGCCAGCTCACGCTTCTCCAGCTCAGGTAATAGATAATCGAACACATCACGATCTCGCTTATCACCTGCCATATTGAAATAAGCACCGGGAGACACACGTAGAGCCGTTCTGTCATTGCCGATACGCGCAGTAATGGCATCGACTACCTCAAGCGCGAAACGGGACATATTTTCGGCTGTCTCGCCATACTCATCGCTGCGACGATTACTGTCGTGATGCAGGAATTGGTCGATAAGATAACCATTAGCGCCATGTATTTCGACACCATCGAAACCGGCATCAATAGCATTAGCTGCCGCCTGAGCATAATCCTCTACCAGCAGAGCAATCTCTTCAACCGATACAGCTTTAGGCACCTGATAGGTCAAGTCACGCATTCTTGGGACACTGCCTTCGACACCGACAGCAGAAGGCGCCATCACATCACTGCTGCCGCTAGCCTGGTAAAAATGTGGATGAGCCACGCGGCCGGTATGCCACAGCTGAGCGAAGATCTTACCGCCACCTTGATGCACAGCATCTGTGACCACTCGCCAACCTTGGAGCTGCGCCTGGGTAAACAGGCCTGGAGTATTAGGATAACCCTGACCATCGGGGCGAATAATAGCCGCCTCAGAGATGATAAGACCCGACTCGGCGCGGCGGGCATAATAATCGGCCATGGCCTGAGTCGGCACTAATTCATCATCGGCCATACAGCGTGTCAGTGGTGCCATGAGGATACGATTTTTAAGAGACAATGTGCCGTTAAGAGCATAAGTTTGAAAAAGGTTATCAGTCATAGCGACCTCTGATTCTTGAATGAGCATTCAAGATATTCTTATTTGAACGATCATTCAAGTGTATTTTGAACAAGCATTCAAAAAAGAGTACAATTCTATTTAATCACAGTTAGTCGAATCCTGCTTGGCTGCTGTATTGATTTTTTACCCTGATAGTAGACGGAGCTTACAAGCTAGCCATGCGAAATGCCGAATTTGATAGAGAGAAAGTACTGAGATCAGCCATGACCGCCTTCATGGATAAAGGCTATGGTAAAACCAGTATGCAAGACTTAAAAAAAGCCACCGGACTACATCCAGGCTCTATCTATTGTGCATTCGAAAATAAACGAGGCCTACTGTTAGCGGCGTTAGAGCAATATAAACTGGACAGAAATACTGAATTTGATGGCTTCTTCGCTGGCGAGGCTAAGGTAATGAGCAAGCTTAAAGCCTATCTGGATCATATCGTTCAAGAATGCCAAAGTTGTGATGCTGCCCGAGCCTGCCTACTCACCAAAGCCCTCAACGAACTGGCCGAGCAAGATACAGAGGTGCAAGAAGTCATCACAGGTAACTTAGCTAACTGGCAACTGGCACTGACTCAAGTTTTTGAACTGGCTCAAACCAAAGGTGAACTCACCACAGAGCGCAGTGCAGCACATCTGGCGCGTTACTTCATGCTGGGCATATATGGCCTGAGAACTTTTGCTCATACTCATCCTAAAGGCGACACCATACAAGAACTGGCCGACCAGCTTTACCAGGACCTGTGCCGCTAAGCTTAAAACTCGAGACTTTCTCAGCTCTATCTCGAAACTCGTGACTCACAACTTTCTTAGCCACATCTTAAGACTAAAGCTGGATTCCGGCCACCAGCACGCCAGAATGACGTGTACTAGTAGCATTCCAGCCCTTATGGCTTGCTTAGCCTTGCCTTGAGCATTCTCGCCTTTCGGCCTTTCTTAAAACTTAAAGCTTACAACTCGCAACTTTCTCAGCCTTGTCCTGAACTCGTGACTTTCTCAGCTCTATCCTTATCTCGAAACTCGCCACTGCCTTAGCTTTTATTTCACCACTAACACAGGGCACTTGGCTTGATTGGCAACGGCCTCGGCGACATTAGGGCTTAACATGTGTGAGATACCTGTATGACCATGACTGGCTATAACTATCATGCCCACTTCACGATCGTCGGCTTCCTCCAATATTTGAGCTAATACGCCTCCGCTACGAATATTAGTGTGCACAAACAAACCACTGGGCATCTGCTCACGAACTTCAGACACTATCACCTTCATCCGATCATTGGCGTAAGCTTCTTGGTCTTGCAGTAGCTCGGCTGGACTGTCGACCACTATGCCGTAATCCGGTTCTCCGTATGCCATGCTAATCACATTGAGCAGCCTGATATCAACCGCATAAAGGTTTGCCATCTCGACGGCATAACCTAGGGCATGAGATGCCGCTTCCGAAAAGTCGGTAGGGCAAAGTATATGACGTGTACGCATAGCTATCTCCTGTAGAATCAGCTTCTATTGAATCAGTTCCTATTGAATCGGCTTCTCAATAGTCAGCTCTCGATAAGCTTTTCTAGTTCCTAGAAACTAGGAACTTGGAACTTGGACCGAATCCTCAAATCTCTAGGCTCTAACCTCAAACTTCAAATCTCTAGGCTCAAAAAAGCTTACTTAACGACTAGGACCGGACACTTAGCCTCATTTGCCACAGCCTCCGCCACATTCGCATGGAGAAAATGGCTAAAACCTGTATGACCATGACAGGCTAAGACAATCATCCCAGCATTTATCATTTTAGCCGATGCCAAAATCTCCTCGGCCGGTGAACCATGGCGAATAACGCCTTCTACCGACAAGCCAGACGCTAAGGTTCCAATCAGCTTACGCATTTTTTCTGCAGCCTCCCCCTCCATCCGACTAGCGAGTTCCTCTGGGGTCACAGCTAATACACGCGTATATTTGTCGCCAAATGGCTTATCGACCACATGCAGTATGCGAATGCCTACGTTATAAAAATTGGCCATCTCGAAGGCGTAACTCATTGCATGGGAGGCAGTCTCAGAAAAATCTGTGGGGCAGAGTATTTGACGAGTTCGCATGACGTTCTCCTAGTAGATAAGCTTCTAGTTTATAAAGCTTAGATTCTGAAAGCTTATCTGAAAATAAGTGGCATAGTCCTAGTTAACCTCCTACAGGTCGCTGATGACATATACGTCACGAGCAGCGCCATACTTGGCCCAATAGGGCTACGCCAAACCTTGCTTAATCACGCATTCAAGATCGCGTTCGATGTCCCTATCGGTAACTTAACTTTTTACTCTAACCTTCTAGCTCTAACCTCGAATCATTGAACATCTAGAGCTGTTGCCAAACATATGTATTGATCCCATAGAGATGCAACCAAAAGCCTTAATATCAATAGCATAGACAAGCATTATTTCTTGTCAGACACATATCTATTGGAGATAGTATTGGCTAAGTTCTCATGTATTAAGCATAGTCCCAAAATGCCTGTTCATCCTACCCCTTCCCATACTGGCATTTCCTATAGAAATCACTCTATTGAAAGCAGCAGTAAGCTTTGCCTATCACTCTTCTTAATTCATAACGCATCAAAGATAATCCAAACGAGCCATAAAATAATGCCATCAAGTTTTGTATTAATTTTAAACAGAGCTAGATCTTAATTCCCTGGTGAATTATGATGAACCACACAGACCGACCAATCAGTCGGTTTAATGAATGAGTTTAGTATTGAATAAACTATAATCGACTAGACAGGATACAAATCGGGAGCTACGAGCAGATGAATATGCCTATTGAGACAGAGAATAAATCAGCAATGCAATCACAACTCGATGACTTGCTCAGACTACAAAGAACCAGCTATCGCTCAGAGCCAGCTCCGATATATGCACTGAGAGTCAAGCAGCTCAAAGAGCTCAAGCAAGCCTTGCTGACATTTCAACAGCCTCTGGCCGATGCCCTCAATCGAGATTATGGCACCCGCTCCGTCGACGACACGCTAATCTCAGATATCATGCCCTGTATCAACAACATCAACTACAGCCTCAAGAACCTGAAGAAATGGATGAAGCCTAGTTCTCGTCATGCGGGTCTTCTACTGGCTCCGGCTAAGATAAAAGTACATTATCAGCCCGTGGGCGTGGTCGGCATCATAGTGCCATGGAACTTCCCTGTCATGCTCTCGATTGGCCCCTTGATCACCGCTTTGAGCGCAGGTAATCGCGCCATGCTTAAGCTGTCAGAATTCACCCCCGAAACCAACAAGGTCTTGGCCCAGATGCTGTCGAGCATCTTCGACGAATCATTAGTTGCCGTAGTAGAAGGTGAAGCCGATGTCGCCGCCGCATTCTCGGGACTGGCATTCGATCATTTACTGTTTACCGGCTCCACCACAGTTGGCAAACATGTGATGCGCGCCGCAGCCGCAAACTTAACCCCAGTGACCTTAGAACTGGGTGGCAAATCTCCGGTAATTATCGCCCCCGATATGCCCATAGATACTGCCGTAGAACGCATGATCTATGGTAAATGTTTAAACTCGGGACAGATCTGTGTCGCACCAGATTATGTCTTAGTGCCTAAAGAGAAGCAGGCCGAATTTATCGCCGCTTATCAGAAAAAGTTCAACGCCATGTATGGCAAGGTGAGTGACAACAAGGATTATGGCGCCATCATCAATCAGCGTCAGTTTGACCGCCTAACCTCAGTGCTCGAAGATGCCAAAAGCAAAGGCGCAACTGTGGTCTCAGCCAATGATGAGGCTATCGATACTGCTAAGCGTAAAATACCCACGCAGCTGATCACCAATGTCAGTGATGAGATGATCTTGATGCAAGATGAGATTTTTGGCCCCATACTGCCAATCCTAGGATATGAGACCCTCAATGATTCGATAAAGTATATCAATGAACGTCCTCGTCCATTGGCGCTTTATATCATGAGCTTCGATACTCAGACTCAAGAAAAAATACTCAACAACACCCACTCTGGCGGTGTCTGTATCAACGAAACCGTGTTTCACGTCGCCGCCGACGATGCACCATTTGGCGGCATAGGCCCCTCGGGCATGGGCCACTATCATGGTAAGGAAGGCTTCATGACCTTGAGTCATGCCAAGACGGTATTGAGCCGCGGCAAGCTCAACACAGGTAAGCTTGTTCACCCACCTTACGGCACCGGCATTCAAGCCATGCTATATAAGTTTTTCCTGCGTTAAGCGCCCTAAAACCGCTTTAGCTGCCAGTGTCGTCAACTTAGCATGAGTCGAGTTTAGTTGAGTTGAGAGCTGCATGCTAAAGCGAAAAATCTAAGCCAATAAAGTAGAGATTGATGAGTAAATCAGATAAGAAGCAAGCCATACTAGATACCGCGCTGACCCTGTTTGTCAGCCAAGGTTTCTATGCCACCTCAACCGCATCCATAGCCAAGCAAGCTGGAGTGGCCACAGGTACCCTGTTTCATCATTTCCCCTCCAAAGATGAGCTGATGAATCATCTATTTCTTAATATCAAACAGGAGTTTGCCGATGCGATTTTAGCATCGGTACAAGACAGTGGTGATTTAAAACAGGATGCTAAACACCTCTGGACCAGCGCCATACAATGGGCCATGGATAACCCGCTGAAACAGGAGTTTTTCCAGCAGTACTCCATGTCACCTACCATAGCCTCAAAAATCAGAGAGCAAGCCATGAACTCGATACTCGGCTTCATGGGAGCCCTGATGCAAAAAGGCCAGACCCTAGGCTTGCTGGCAAATTACCCCCTGACCCTGATGCAAGATAACAGCCACGGCCAGTTCTTAGCCGCCACCCGCTTCTTCCTGGATAATCCCGAAAAATGGCAAGACCCACAACACCAAGAAGCCAGCTTCCTATTGTTTTGGAATGCAATGGTGAAGGGCTGAGAAGTTACGAGTAGCGAGCTCAAGATAGAGCTGAGACAGTTTTAAGCGGTAAGTGATAAGTTACGAGCTAAAGGTAGAGCAAAGAAAGTTGCGAGTTGCGAGTTAAAGACAGAGGTAATTTATTTACCTGAAATATCTAATTCGCTCTGACCCCTTTATTCTTGTACATCACCAGAATAGCTGAATAATACTCGCGGTGATTTATCCGAAATAAAAGCATCTGAAGAAGTCGTAGTAACGTATACACCTGAAAAATCGCGTAAATAAGTTTGAATACGAGCTGCTACATAACCATCAATAGTATTTGGAAACTTTAAGGTTCCCATTTTGTAATTCGGTTTTTCTCCCATTCCTAAGTCGTCGATTTCAAAGCCAAGAGAAGATGCATTATCCGCCGTAACCTTAAAGCTCTCTGGCACCCCTGTAGCAAAGGCAGATGTAGTTAATAACATTAAAGCTGGAATTAAACACTTCATAATATCCTCATGACGCTCAAATAACGGGCTAAAAATAGTTGGTTAAAATAAGCGACGCAGGAGCAAAACCAACTGTTTTTAGTCCTGATTAATTTGCTTGTTATAGCGCTCTTGATGCCATCGGGTGATTTGGGTTTAATTGAAGTAAATCCCATAAGTTTCCGTAAAGATCTTCAAATACTGCTACAGTGCCATAATCCTGCTCTTTGGGTTCTCTAATAAATTTTATACCTTCAGATAGCATACGATTATAATCACGCCAAAAGTCATCTGTATTTAAGAATAGGAATACTCGACCACCTGCTTGATTTCCCACAAAATCACTTTGCTCGGGCTTAGATGCACGAGCCAATAATAGTGTTACACCATTAGACCCAGGTGGTGAAACAACAACCCAACGTTTATCTTGTTCAGATTGGTAAGTATCTTCAACAAGCTCAAACTTGAGTTTATTGACATAAAAATCAATTGCCTCATCATAGTCATTAACGACTAACGCAATATGCACTATTGATTGTTTCAATTCATCTTTCCTTGAAATTCTACACAGATGTAACTCAGCGCGATAACGCTTACATAAGTGGAGATTATAGTTATCTAAAATGTTTGAAGAACGAAAAATAGCTAACGGTAAAGTTTCCATTTGATGTTCTTAACAGGTGACTTTTTCTAAAACTACACGTGTCCATTTGACATTTTCTTTATTGGGAAGAACACTAGCTTGATTACTTAACTTGAATATACATTTAAAACCATAAGACTCAAATAGGTTAATAGTGTTCTTACTGTCTATTTGAAAGACTCTTGTACCCATACCTGAAGGACCATTCCTCAGAGATATGGCGCACCTACCATTCATTTTTATTACAGTAGATATTTTACTCGCTGCTATATCTCGTTCTGTCTCAGAAAGGTGGTGCCATACGGCATTAATTAGCACAAAATCAAATGTTTCGTCATGTGAATCTAAACATGCAATATGAGGAAGGCTATCGTGAAGCCATTCTATTGATGTACCTTTGTATTCATTCATTGCCGCATTTAAAAATGCTGCCATTGGCTCAATCGCAGTGACATTGAATCCCAACTTATCAAGTGCAGCTGAATTTTGACCAGCACCAGATCCCAAATCAAGAATACTTGAGTTCTTTGCTGGTAAAAAGCTCACAAAGTCTTTGCACACAAGATTGAAGTCTAAAGCCTGGCTGCTTTCAATAAATAAAGGGATAAACCTTTCGTAACCCTCAGTGCCTGAAGTCATGACTCTTGCCACCTAACGCCCCTCTAATAAGTTAACCATAAGCTGGCGGGCGATTTACTCAGCAAATGGCAGACAGCTCTGGTAAGTATTAATTTAGGAAAATTTGAGCCCCCCATAGTTAACCAATAACATACTTAGCCTATTGGAAATTATCAATGCTCTACTATCCCATAAGAAGCAAAACAATATGGATGGCACCGTTATTAGTAATGCCCCGCTGCATATAGCATGACATCTTGTATTTGAGCTTCCAGTGAGCATCAATACAATATTAACCATTGCTTTCAAAAGCATACTGACATTCAGGACAGACTTTTGACCGTTAGCAGGAAGGTTTCACTCTCAGAGAAAAATCTTTATCGTAACCAAAGGTCAATACTGGTTAAAACTTAAATGTGTATATCACTGTTAAATAATGATATTTAAAATAAGCAAAAAAAAACATTGTACAAAAAACAAACAATCGCTATTATATCGCTCAGTTGTTCAGAGAGTTATTAAATGCAGCATCAAGTACAAGTAAAACATCCACTACTAAAACCGTGTTTTGTAGCTAGACGTTTCCCTTTTATTTTAGCGTAACATGATATAATTCAATAAATTAACACATTGTTAATATTGAACTTTTTTTAAATTAAATAAATAAGGGACATCACATGTCTGATTCAAATACTGGTACTGTAAAATGGTTTAACGAAGATAAAGGATTCGGTTTCCTTACTCAAGATAATGGTGGCGCTGACGTATTCGTACATTTTCGTGCTATCGCATCAGAAGGTTTCAAAACTCTTGATGAAGGTCAAAAAGTGACTTTCGAAGTAGAGCAAGGCCCAAAAGGTCTGCAAGCAAGCAACGTTATCGCTCTTTAATGAAGCGCTAATAACGCAAGCTGATATTAAAAAAAGAAGGTCGCTAACGCGGCCTTTTTTGTGCCTGTCATATTCAATAATGATAATAAAAGATCACTGGATTCCGGCTCATAAGATCTGCCGGAATGACGCAGAGTATCGACCAAAACCAAATGAACCTAAGCACAATTTAATCTAGCTTCATTCGAAGCTAGGCAAATAAAACCTTTGTTCACTTATCAAGTCTAATTAAGCTCAAGTCAATAAGGCCAATTCAGTAAGATCAATTCATTGATGACATCTATTAATCAAAGCTATACCGGTGCCAGATAGCACTGCTGCATATGGATATTAATCGCATTGAGCACATTGGTTCGGTTGATGGTGCCGATAACCTTGCCATTATCAACCACTGGGTAGACCTTAGGCTTAGGGCCTAACATCTGTTCGGCGAGCTGCAAGACACTGGTATCCGGCGTTACCGACAACACCTCAGAGCGCATGCAATCTTTTACCTTAGCCACCAAATCACAATGATAACTGCTCTTGAGCATCACTGAGAGACAGTCCTGCTGGGACAGGAAACCGACCAGTTGTCCCAAATCATCGACCACTGGGGCCCCCAACTTCTTCCTCTCCAGCAAGGCATCTACGGCATTGGAAAGAGGCATATCCTCTGCTAATAGCACAGGTTGACGGTCCATATATTTACTGACTTTAATTGAATCCATATTTATTCCCCTGTCGTTTAATGGCCCTAATTCTTTTATTGGGAGCCTATTTATTCGGCAGTACTTTTAATAAGTACGCCTTCATGGAAACCGTGCTTTTATTGAGCACCCTATGACTCCAATATACCTAACTTGATGAAAAACAAAACCGTAAATAATCGATTTCTCTAATCTAAATCTTCAATAGCCAGTTCGATGAGGCCTATCAAGCAGTAGCTAGCCGTCACTACAGAGATTTAGCACCTAAGACTAATCCCAAGCCGATTAACCCTAGCCCACACACCTGGCTCAAACGTTTCTTTATTTTAGCCATTCTGTGTTGCAGTAGCTTTGAAGTGAATATTACCGACACGGCGCCAAACCAGAGTCCATGTAACACAGCGAGATACACGCCATAGAGTAAAATCGAGCGGTGATCATGGCTTTCCACTGAGATAAGCTGACTGAACAGACTGACAAAGAACAGCATGGTCTTAGGATTTAATACATTACACATGAAACCTTGAGACAGGTATTGAATCGGCCTTAACTGGAATTCATCACTTTCGATGTCATCCAGACTGGCATTGGCAGTCAGGATACTCTTGAGCCCGATATAGATGAGATAGAGGGCCCCAGCGTATTTAACCATATTGAACAAATACTCATTGTGTGAGATTAGGTAACCAATACCGAGCAAGGTATAAGCTATATGAACCCCTATGGCCAAGCTTATTCCCAACGCAGTCCAGAGCCCTGCCGCCCTGCCCGATGCGACGCTGTTCTTCAGTACCAAAACAAAATCGGCCCCTGGACTAATGACGATGAGTATACCGATAACGGCTAAACTGATAATTTCCATACTTACTCCTTTAATCTGATTCGACGCATATTGTAGCGGGAGCCTGGAGCTTATATAATCGAAAAAACATCAAATAAACTGTGAGTAAAAGTCACATATGAGACATCTAAAAGCTTTTCATATTTTTCATGTAGCCGCATCATCACTTAGCTATAGTGACGCCGCAGAGAAACTCTGTATTACCCATGGTGCTGTGAGTAAGCAGATAAAGATATTAGAAGCCTACCTTGGGCAGAGTTTATATTATCGTCAGGGGCGAAACGTACGCCTGACCCGAGAGGGGGAGCTGCTAAAAAGTTATACCGAGCAAGCCTTTCTAGCCTTGAATGCAGGTATCCAAAAGTTATCCCAAATGCAAGATGCCTATCTTGAAATATCCTGTGAACCCACATTGACCATGCGCTGGTTGATGCCAAGGTTATCCAACTTTTACCAAGATAATCCCCATGCCGATGTGAGGCTATCCACCGCCGGAGGGCCCGTACGACTTGGAACAAATGGAATATCCTTGGCCATAAGACGTGATGATTTTGAGTCATTAGAAGATAACCAAATCACTGAATTAGTCCATGAATGGATGGGGCCTGTATGTTCACCTGAGTATTGGCAAAAGATAAAAGATGAGTTGAGTCAGATGAAAGTGCTTCATAGCCAGACCAGGCCTCAAGCCTGGTCAGACTGGAACAGGCAGGCTGGTGCGAACTCTTTAGCCAAACTTCCTCCTCTGGCTCAGCAAAGCTTCGCCCACTTTTACTTCTGTCTCCAGGCCGCAACCGATGGACTTGGGCTTGCCATGGGGTCTTATCCTATGGTGGCCGACGATATCATCAGGGGCAAGCTCATTGCCCCTTTCGGCTTTAGCCAATCAGGGCAAGGTTACATTTTGCTCAGTCAGCAAGTGAATAGTGATGACCCGTTAGAGTCTAGGTTTATCCACTGGCTAAAGAAGAATATGGCTCAGTGTATTCCTGATAGCAGCTTAATCGCTACAAGGACTGAATGACTGACGCCTATTCTGACGATTGGCCGGACTGCCAAGCGTCACAGGCTTGCAAATAACACCTGTAAGCCGTTACTTATCGCGCCAGATCATTACCTGAGCCTCTTCACCACTCTTACGAGTCGCTCGGTACATGCCTTCGGTATTAAATGGCGTAGCGATATTGCCGCGATGATCGATGGCGATAACGCCCCCGGTACCACCAGCGGTAATCAGCCTTTGATTGATGACCTCATCCGCCGCCTGAATAATCGACTTATGCTGATATTTAACCTTAGCGCAGATATCTCCAGCCACTTGATAGCGAATGAAGTATTCTCCGTGGCCCGTCGCCGATACGGCGCAAACACCATTTTCAGCATAGGTTCCCGCCCCTATGATTGGAGAATCACCAATCCGTCCATAACGCTTATTGGTCATGCCCCCCGTCGACGTGCCGGCGCTGATATTACCAAGCTTATCGAGAGCGACAGCGCCTACGGTACCCACCTTATATTCGGTATCTAGCTCACTGTGGGCGGCGAGATAATCTTTATTTTCCTGCTTGGCTTTCTCCATCTTAGCCTTAGCGCGCTGTAGTGCTAGATATCTATGTTGAGTGTCGAAGCTTTCATTGGCAACCAGTGACACACCTTGAGTCAAGGCAAACTCCTCGGCGCCTTCACCATAGAGCATGACGTGAACGGATTTATCCATGACTAAACGGGCTAAATCTATGGGGTTTTTGATGTGTTGCACCCCAGCGACGGCGCCGGCATTCATGGTTTTACCATCCATGATGGAAGCATCCATCTCATGTTGTTCATTATGGGTATAGACAGCGCCCTTACCCGCATTAAAAAATGGCGAGTTCTCCAGCACATTAATGGCCTTAGTCACGGCATCAAGACTCGAGCCGCCCTTGTCCAAAACATGGTAACCAGCATCCACGGCTTCCTTTAACTTGTCTCGGTAAGCCTGTTCTTTCTCAGGGGTAAAGTTGCTGGGCTTAATCGTCCCAGCACCACCATGAATTGCGATAGCAAATGGCTTGTCATCAGCCCAGGTTATTGAACTTGAGACACTTGAAATAGCCAGTAAAATGGCGAGTATTTTGTTTTTATTTTTCACTTCTAAGGCCTTTATTTTGTATTTGCACTATTTGTAACCATTTTTAACGCTAATTACAATCATAAGCTTGCTAGAAATCAATTATATAGTGACAATATACTCAGCCTTTTTTACTGACTAAATAGAGCCCGATTTTTTGCAATTATCTTCTTTCCGCTTATGGTCATTAAGCCTCATTTTTATGGGCAGCATGCTCAGCAGTTTTTCCGTAGTGGCTAATGACTTCCTGACTTTAAATATTAGCGGCGTTAATTCGGCGCTGACCCGTAATGTTAAGGCCCATCTGGGGAACCTGCCCACATCAAACGTTCAACGCAGGGCCTATATTTTCAATGCCGAAGATAACATCAAAGCCGCACTCCACTCCTTAGGTTATTACCATGTTCAGATGGAGCAAGATGTTACGAGTCCTGATGAGGGTCCCTGGACTCTTGCTATCTCTATTAGCCCAGGAGAGCCCACACGTATCGCTTGGGTAGACGTACACTTCGAGGGTGAAATCCTCGACGATGATTTCATCTTGCAATGGCTCGACAAGATATCCATCAAGCCTGGGGACATTCTCGATCACGGCAAGTATGAAAGGGTCAAATCACAACTGATCTCATACACCTTGGCCCGAGGTTATTTCGATGGCAAATATATTGAGTCGTCCATTGAGATCAATCGTGACCTTAACAGTGCAAAAGTCACCCTACATTATGACTCAGGCCCTAGATACCATATAGGGACTGTCCGTTTTGAGGGTCACACACTGCAGCAAGGTCTATTAAACGAATTAGTCCCATTCGAGAAAAACTCCCCCTATAGCACCGGCAGTTTAGCCAATTTAAACCGTGAATTAATGGACACAGGCTACTTTTCAAACATCAAGATACTGCCTCAGGTGGATAAGGCTGAGGGACTCTTTGTGCCAATTAAGGTCGAATTGAGCCCTAAGCCCAGTCACTCTATCGAACTCGGTTTAGGTGTCGATTTTGGTAAAACGGCATCTGCGGATAACGAATTGGAACCTAGGATAAGCATCAACTGGCGTACGCCGCAGATCAACAGCTACGGCCACTCACTAGAAACCAGTTTGGAATGGTCCCGTAACAGTCCTAAATATCTAGCCACTTACACTATCCCACTGACTCATCCTTTAGATGATCAACTAAAAATTCGCTTCGGAATACTCAAAGATCAATACGGTGTGACTCAGGTCTTCGATGAAGAAAAAAATAAGTACGTCAACACCGGAGAGCTCGAAGGGACAAAAAAATTATTTGCCATCATACGTCAACAGAGGCTCAAGCATAACTGGATACTCAGTTACTCTGTTGAAGCCATGAAAGAAACCTATAAACAGTTTGGCAGCGAAAATTACTCACCCGAGTTCATTCTTTTAGGCACTAACCTATCTAAGACGAGCCGAGGTGATAACACCTTAGACCCCAAATCAGGCTTTTTTCAGTATTACAGTATCCAGTATGCCGATCCCTCCTTGGGCTCTGGTATTCGCTTGACGCATATTCAAACTAAGTACAAGTGGATCAATACTTTTTATGAAAAACACAGAATTGTCTCTCGGCTAGATTTAGGCATCAACTTGGCCGATGAAGCAGACTTAGCCCTTATTCCGCCCTCATTACGCTTTTTTGCTGGCGGAGACCAGAGTATCAGGGCTTATAGCTATCAGGAACTTGGGCCTCATATCGATTACATTAATGATGATGGCACTAAAGGTAGAGAAGTTGTCGGTGGCCGCTATTTGATGGTGGGCAGTCTAGAGTATCAATATTACGTGACCCCCTCCTGGCGTATTGGCACTTTTATCGATGCGGGTAATGCATTCGATGTTAACCAGATAGAGCCCATAGTCTCTGTTGGTGGCGGCATCCACTGGATCTCTCCCATAGGCCCGATAAAACTCGATTTAGGCTTCGGTGTTAAAGGGACTGAGACAGATACCATGGACAGACCCTGGCGAATTCATTTGACCATGGGAGCCGTGCTATGAGCCAAGAATCAAATAATCTTGACCTAAATAAAACTGGTCAGCCTGATAAACCAAGCTCAGGAAAACCTGAGAAAAACACCGGCGTTCTATACACACTTTGGCGCAGCTTTAAGCTTGTTTCACGTACTTTAGTCTACATCCCACTGGGACTTCTTATTACCTTGGCTCTATTAATCGGCACCCATATAGGTAGCCGGATAACTGTGTTACTGGCAGAGACCTTAGTCCCTGACCTGCAGATAACTTATGTCGCTGGTACGATTAATGACAGCTTAGTGGTCACAGATGTTCATTGGCAGATGCCAGGAGTGGCCGTAGAACTGGATGATTTAACCTTAGACTGGCACCCCTTGTGCCTGCTGCGCAAACAGCTTTGTGTAGAAGAACTCGTCGCCGCTAGAGTCAGTGTCGACATAGATACCGACAATTTTGAAGAAGACCAGCGAGAAGACATTGCTGAACGAGTCGATTTAATCACAGGAACAGATAAAGAAGTCGCTCCAGATGACAGTGAGGCAGATGCAGAATCGAGTCTAATCGCTAACCAAGAGATCACCCTGCCTTTCGGCATAGACTTGACCAAGGCAGACTTAGCCAATATCAAAGTCAGGGTCGATGATATGCATTTCAATGCATCTCGACTGCAAGCTCAGGCCCAATGGCAAGAAACTGGGATTAGGGTTAACAGCTTAAAAACGGTTGGACTATTCGTCGATATTCCCCTGGCAAGTGATCATGTCAACACTGATGACCAAGTTTACGCGGATGCTGATAAGCCAGACAGCAAAGGGGTCGTGAATTGGGCAATGGCCAAGCTACCCCAAGTATTTATGCCTATTCCCGTATTTGCCGAGCAAGTGTCCTTCACTGACAGTCATCTGCGACTCGGACACAGAGACGATCTTTTCCCCCAGATAGACTTTGAAGCCAGTTACCACAGCTTTCTCGTCCATATCGAGAATCTTCAGCTAGAGCACACCTATGGTAAGGTCGAACTTGAAGGTGAAATATCCCTCATCGATGATTACCCTATGGATTTTACGGCAGATATGAATGCCACCCATGTCGATGAAATACCAGAATTAGAACGCCAACATGCCAGTTTAGAAGTCACTGGAGGCTTTAATAAACTCAAGATAACATCCAGTGGTAATGGTCACATGGACTATTCACTCACCGGTGATATCGCACTGGCTGACCCTAAGCTGACTTATCACCTTGCTGTCACATCTAAACAGCTTGCTTGGCCCTTAGACACCAATACCTATTCAGCTCAGTCTGTAAAACTGAAAAGTGATGGTGATCTCGACCGTCAACAACTGACGTTTTCAGGACAAGTTATTACACCTTTCCACCCCATTTTAGCTATCGATACCCAGTTTACTCATAGCGGCTCTGAGGTCGAAGTAGAACATTTCAGAGCCAAGGGCAAGCTAGGTGAGGTAGAAGTGTCCGGCCATGCCAGTTACGGAGAGACTATCAGTTGGGATGCATCTATCAATATAATAGATTTTGATATGGAGCAGCTGACATTACCCCTTGAAAATCCCTTGCCTGAGAGCTTCATCAGCGGCAGATTTAACACCCGAGGTAAGGTTGAGAATAAACAATGGCAAGTCGCTATTGCTCAATCTGATTTAAGCGGTGAAATTCAAGGATATCCTTTTCATCTCATCGGCGATCTCAGTATCGATGATAAACTTCAACTCAGTGCCGATAGCTTAAAGTTGAGTGCCTTACAGTCAGTATTAACCATTTCGGGCACCGCAAATCAAAACTGGTCAGTCAATGCCATACTCGATGTCCCTGAGCTAAGCCTCTGGCACCCTGATGCATCAGGCAGTATCAAGGCTAAAATTAATGTATCGGGTAATAGTGACCATCCAGAAGTCAGAGTCTCGGCCAATGCACTGGATCTACAATTTGGGCATTTAAATCTAGAACAAGCCCTGATTAAAGCCATCTATCAGCCACTGGATAATCATGAATTTTCTCTAATGGTACGTACCGGAGAGTTCAAACATGACGCGATTAAGCTAGACTCCATCAGGCTAAATATTAAGGGCAATGAGCAAGAACAACAGCTAGACTTGCACACATTAGGGGACTATATACTCGATAGCCAAGTATATTCAAAATTCAATATCGACACCGAAGCAATAGACGCTAAGATCAACAAATTAAACCTGAGTGCAGCCTTAGGAGATTGGTCTTTAGAGGCGCCGTTTAATGTATCTTGGGACAACCTGAGTCAGACAGGCCTAGTTAATACCTTTTGCTGGCTCAACACCCATGGCAAACTTTGTCTGGATGACCAAGTCGAACTGGGGGCTAATGGTGATGCTAGTGTGAAGTTTCAGGGAGATATAGGCGCCATTCTGGCACCTTTACTGCCCAAAAATATGAAATGGCAAGCACCAGCAATTTTATCATCACATCTAATATGGGCCAAAGATACTAAACCCACAGGATCCTTGAAACTCGATTTTGACCCCGGTCATGTCAGCCTAAAGAATAACAAACGCAATCTTGAACTCGGCTATAAGACACTCTCACTGCACGCTTCATTAGATGAGAAGAGATTATCGACCCTATTGCGATTCGATTCACAGGATATCGCCAGCTGGGAAGGAAAACTCGACATAGCGGTAACCCCGGACCGAACGCTATCTGGTTATACTAAATTACATAAAGTTAACCTAAGGGCATTAGCAGGATTTTTACCTCAGCTTGAAACCATAGAGGGCAAAATATCCAGCGAATTGAGGATAGCGGGCACCTTAGATGAACCCGATGTTTCCGGTAAAATGCAGCTAGAAAATGGTGAACTCCTAGCAGCAGCTAACCCTACCTTATTTGAAGATATCAAGTTTACAGTGTCACTATTGGGTCAAGATGCCCGACTCTATGGCACCTGGAAAATGGGAGAGGGTCAGGCTAAGCTCAAAGGCAACCTAGACTGGAGCACAGGCGAGCTCAATGGCAATATCCAAGTCGATGGTAAAGACTTAGTGATCATTCAACCTCCTCTTGCCATCATTAATGTCTCTCCCAATCTTGATTTTATTTTCAATAAAAACAGTTTCCATATCAAGGGTGACATAGATATACCCTCGGGCCATATCAATATAGTGCAACTGCCCGAAGGCGGTGTCGAGGTATCCAAAGATGTGATATTTAACGACAGCATCTCCACAGGAAAAATCGATAAGCATCCATTGGCGCTAACCTCTGATATCAAGATTAAACTCGCAGATAATTTGATAATAGATGGCATGGGCCTGAGAGGAAAATTACAAGGCGTTTTAGAGTTAAAACAAGAGGCCTTTAAACCCCCCTTGCTCTATGGCGATATACGCGTCATCGATGGTATGTATAAGTTCATGGGTCAAACCTTAGATATTAAGAAAGGTGAAGTGCAGTTTATTGGCCCATTGGAGGTCCCTAACCTTAATATCGAGGCAGTGAGAGAGATTAAAGATGAAGATGTGGTGGCAGGTGTAAGGATCACAGGTACACCACACAAACCCATAGTCACCTTGTTCTCTAATCCAAGCAAGGAGCAAGCCGAAATTCTGTCATACATCATCATGGGCACTGGATTTCATAGCAATGATAATCAACAGAGCACAGGCTTGATGCTAGGAGCGGCATTAAGTTTGAGTAATCAGATCGGGGGAGGAGCAGTTAACAATATCGGCGACTCGGCAACGAGTTTGATCGAAAAACTTGGGTTTTCAAATGTTCAGCTCGATGCCAATGACGACGGTCGAGTAGCGATCAGCGGCTTCATCGGCGAAGATCTCATGGTGAAGTATGGCCATGGTGTCTTTAATCCAGGTTATGAGATGACAGTCAGGTATTACCTACTGTCCCAGCTCTATTTAGAATCCGTTTCAGGCACATTGGAACAAACACTGGATATCTATTATAACTTCGATATTGATTAGCTATACCAATCGGTATAAGAGACCTCATGGTGAAATATGGCCATGGTGTCTTTAATCCAGGTTATGAGATGACTGTCATCGTATTACCTACTGTCCCAGCTCTATTTAGAATCCGTTTCAGGCACATTGGAACAAACACTGGATATCTATTATAACTTCGATATTGATTAGCTATACCAATCGGTATAAGAGACCTCATGGTGAAATATGGCCATGGTGTCTTTAATCCAGGTTTGAGATGACAGTCAGGTATTACCTACTGTCCCAGCTCTATTTAGAATCCGTTTCAGGCACATTGGAACAAACACTGGATATCTATTATAACTTCGATATTGATTAGCTATACCAATCGGTATAAGAGACCTCATGGTGAAGTATGGCCATGAGGTCTCTAATCCAGGTTATGAGATGACAGTCAGGTATTACCTAACTGTCACAACTGTATTTAGAATCCGTTTCAGGCACATTGGAACAAACACTGGATATCTATTATAACTTCGATATTGATTAGCTATGCCAATCGGTATAAGAGACCTCATGATGAAATATGGCCATGGTGTCTTTAATCCAGGTTATGAGATGACTGTCAGCGTATTACCTACTGTCCCAACTGTATTTAGAATCGGTTTCAGGCACTTTGGAACAAACACTGGATATCTATTATAACTTCGATATTGATTAGCTATACCAATCGGTATTAGAAGTCTGGAGTTAAGATCTTTCTTCGCCCAAGAAAAAACCGCTCATAGGAGCGGTTTTTTACTGAGTAACAAGCTGATAAAGATTAATCGGCAGATTGAGATTGACTGTTTTTAAACCTCTGCCACACCTTACCGCTGTTAATACCATAACTGCGCATCAAAGCGGGTATCGCGTTGTGGTTCTTCTCTTCCGCTAGTTGCCTAAGTCCTTCATAAAACTCGAATGCTAGTTCTCTCGCTTTAGGAATGGTGAAATAATCTTTACCGACTCGACTATAGAGGCCTTTGAACCCGTTAAGGATCAACACATAGAGTGGATTACCTGAATTGAAAGCCAAAATATGATGCAACTGATAATCAAAATCCACATAGGCCTGAGGATCATCATCTAGCGTCGATATCTGCTCCAATACTTCCAGTACTTTATCTGGATTATGGCGAACCGCGCCCTTGAAATAAATAGCACTTATATTGGTTCTAGCCGAAAGTAGCTGCTCCAAAAGTACAGGTTCACCCGCCGGGTTGAGATCGGCAATGGTCTCAAGCACATTGAGGCTAGAGCTTTCCCAAATATCATTGACTCGGGTAGGCTTACCATGTTGAATCGTCAACCAACCGTCTCTGGCCAATCGCTGAAGTACTTCTCTTAGTGTGGTTCGTGTAACACCAATTAATTCAGAAAGCTCACGCTCTGCAGGCAAGATCGTACCTGGTGGGAACTTATCTTCCCAAATCGATCGGACTATGTATTTTTCAGCAAAGCTCGCCGGTCCTTTAGCCTCAATAATACCTGAATCTTTTGAAGTTAAAGGAGCGTTTTGGGCAGTTGTCATCGGGTTACTTTTCCCACTCTAGTTCGTGTTTTTAGATAACTGATCATACCAGAGCGCCAAGAAATGGATACCTAATATGAAATAATACTGGTTAAGATCAAAGTTTACTTTCTCAAAAAAGAACAGAATCCCCCTCTGCTCGCGGTTTTGAGACATTTTTTCTTTTTTAATCTAATTTTTAAGCTATTTTTAAGCAATAGATGTGACTAAGGTATTAAATTAATGGTTTCTTTACGCTAAACTGAAGCAATTCGAAAAGTTTGTATTTTTTTTACAAACAATCATATATATATATATCAATTTGAGAGGGTGCCATGCCTGTGACTATGAGTCAGGCGTTTATTGATAACTTCTTAGGAAATTCACCTAAGTGGTTCAAAATCGCGATAATATCTTTTTTAATAATAAATCCAATAATTTTTTATATTGATCCCTTTGCCGCTGGTTGGATACTCGTTATCGAGTTCATATTCACCTTAGCCATGGCTTTAAAATGTTACCCTCTACAATCAGGTGGTTTGTTAGCCATCGAGGCCGTGGCCATAGGCATGACCTCACCGGGTCAGGTATTACATGAGATCGAGGCTAACTTAGAAGTTATCTTACTGCTGATCTTCATGGTCGCCGGCATCTACTTTATGAAGCAGCTACTCCTGTTTGCCTTCACAAAGATGATCACTAAGGTGCGATCTAAAGTCATCGTCTCCCTGATGTTCTGTTTTGCCTCCGCCTGCTTATCGGCCTTCCTCGATGCACTCACCGTCATCGCAGTGATCATTGCCGTCGCCCTAGGTTTCTATTCCATCTACCATAAAGTCGCATCGGGAAAATCCTTCTCCGATGATCATGACCATACTCATGATGGCCAAGATCAACTGTGTGAAGAGGAATTAGAAAACTTCCGTGGTTTCCTACGTAATTTATTGATGCATGCTGGTGTGGGTACCGCACTCGGTGGTGTTTGTACTATGGTAGGTGAGCCACAAAATTTAATCATAGCAGCACAAGCAAATTGGGATTTTCTAGAATTTGCGATACGTATGGCACCCGTCACGGTTCCAGTCTTGTTCGCCGGATTGATTACCTGTGCCTTAGTAGAGAAATTCAAGGTCTTCAGTTATGGCGTACAGCTACCGGAAGCTGTACATAAGATACTCTCCGATTACGATGCCCATGAAGATGCACATCGAACTAAACATGACAAGATGAAGCTGTTAGTTCAAGCTCTCATTGGTGTCTGGTTGGTAGTAGGACTGGCCTTACACTTAGCCTCTGTTGGCATAATAGGCCTATCGGTCATCATACTCGCAACGGCCTTCAACGGTATCACCAATGAACATGCACTGGGTAAGGCATTTGAAGAAGCACTGCCTTTTACCGCGCTGTTAGCGGTATTCTTTGCCATCGTCGGTGTCATCATCGACCAACAGCTGTTCGCACCTGTGATCCAATGGGCATTGAGTTTTGAAGGTAATACTCAGCTGGTCATTTTCTACATCGCCAACGGTCTGCTCTCTATGGTCAGCGATAATGTCTTTGTCGGCACTGTCTATATCAACGAGATAAAGACGGCTCTACTCGCTGGTCAGATCACCCGCGACCAGTTTGATCTGTTAGCCGTCGCCGTAAATACTGGTACTAACTTGCCATCGGTTGCGACACCGAACGGCCAGGCAGCCTTCCTGTTCTTGCTGACATCGGCAATCGCTCCCCTCATACGTCTCTCATACGGACGCATGGTATGGATGGCTTTGCCATACACTATAGTGTTATCCATAGTGGGTGTATTGGCCATTCAGTTAGGAGCACTGGAGCACGTGACTCAGTACTTCTATGATTCAGGCATACTCATACATCATTCGGCAAAAGAAGCTATAGGTGTGGTAACTGGTCATTAAGACTGCCACTGAACTTTTACAAGGCTTTACAGTCCTATAAACGCCCTAAGGGGCGTTTTTTATTGGATCAGTGGCTCATTCGCCACTGTAAGATATGATTTAGACATAAATTTGGCTGTGGTCTTGCCTGTAATATAAATGAATATTTCGGAGAATATGATTTGAACTCTATGACTAGATTCGCCCAATCCCGCCTCGCCTGGCTTGTCCTGGCTGGTACAGCATTGGGGCTAGAGTTATGCGCCCTCTTCTTTCAACATGTGATGAAATTAGATCCTTGTGTGATGTGCATCTACCAGAGACTCGCTATCTTTGGCATTTTGGCTGCGGGCTTGATTGGCATCGTTGGCCATAAGAATCGTTTCGCCCGACTATTGGCTGTTCTTGGTTGGGGCATAAGCGCAGCCTGGGGATTAAAACTGGCACTCGAGTTAGTCGATATGCAGACCAACCCGTCTCCATTTGCGACTTGCTCTTTCCTACCCGAATTTCCAACTTGGATGCCGCTCCATGAGTGGATGCCTGCTATCTTCATGCCCACAGGCATGTGCAGTGATATTCCTTGGGAAATGATGGGACTCACTATGGGACAATATATGATTGGTGCCTTTGCAGCTTACCTGATTGCCCTAGTCATCTTCATTACTCCGGCTTTATCGGCAACCAAGCAAAGACCAGGATTCATCGCCGATCAGCCTGCTTTATAGATACCCAGATCTAAAAACGCCCTATCCGGGCGTTTTTGCTTTACCTCATCGACTCAAATACTTCGACTAATCTAGATTTCTCATTGGCCAGATCACGATATGATCTTCTAAATACTTAACTCTAGTCTCACAGATGATCTTATCTTGTGTCGACATGCCATTTTGATGCATCTGAGTTTTGGAACCCGTAATGAGTGGATGCCAACTGGGTAATGACTTACCTAAATATAAACGCCGATAGGCACAGCTGTCAGGCAACCAGGTTAATTCGGCGATATTATCCATAGTCACTTGAGTGCACGAAGGTACAAAGTCGAATCGATTTGAATAATGGGTACAGTGGCCTTCATGGCTATCGAGTAACTTACACGCCGCATTGGTGTAATAAAGCTCTTCGGTATCGTCGTCGATAATTTTATTCAAGCAACACTTACCGCAGCCATCACACAAAGACTCCCATTCTGAGGTATTCATTTGTGCTAAGGTTTTTTCTTTCCAAAATTCCATGATTCAATTCTATAAAAAAGACGACTTTCGAAGGATATTTTACACTAGTTGACCAAATCATTGAAGCTTAAGAGTCTCAGCATGAGACCCATCTTGGTAAGACTTAGACAAGGATAGTTATTTGATAGGGAGCTATTTCAATCTTTCTGAAAGATAAGTCACAGAGATGGCAAAATAATCTGAATTTCTCCACCCCAAAAGTGAGCGGTAGTTGTCATAAATCAGATATTTTCGGCCCGATGGACCGTCTGGCATGATAAGAGACACAAACATATCATTCCGAGCAGGTAACGCACTGCCATCGAAGCGAGTGAGCCCTAGACCTGACCACTGGGAAAAGGTTTTCTTCAATGATAAGGAAGCGAGCTTGGCATCAAACCCTTGGGGAACTTTAACCTGTCGTCCCCAGGTTTCTTGGCTCTTCCAACCCCTATGTTTGAGAAAATCTGCAGCCGATGCCAAAGCATCTAAGGTGTTGTTCCAAATATCTTTGTTACCATCACTGTTACCATCTTGAGCATAGTCAAGATACATACTGGGTGAAAACTGAATCTGTCCCATGCCTCCGGTTCTCGAGCCTCTGAGATCATCGAAAGCCATTCGCTTTTGAGAGAGGATATTCAAGGCGGCGAAAAACTCGCTTTTATAAATAGAGGGTTCTCTAGATTCATAGGCTAAGGAAGCGGTAACTGAAAGCACAGGATAGCTAACGGTATGGGCACCATAATTGGATTCAATACCCCATAGGGCTAGAATAAACCTGGGCTGAACCCCATACTTTTCACCTAACCTTTCCAGTTCGTCCTTATGCTCTTTGAAATAGGCACGGGCTGTGATCACATTCGCTTCGGAGACGCTAATCGGGAGATAGGTTTCAAGAGATGCTGGAAGATTGGGGGTTTGCTTTGATGGGGTCGATTGCTTAAAGCGTTTAATCTGAGGAAATGCTGTGTCTATGGTGGTTTTATCAATACCTAAAGCGTTAGCTTCTTGCCTCAATTGAGTCAAATACGCATTAAAGCTGATCGCAGAACGGGTGGAAAAACTGGTCTCACTGGCTAAAACCCCCGAAGACGACATCATGAGTAATGGAATAGCCAACAAGGACACTGTCCACAACCAAGGTTTCTTTAGCACCATAAACTTTCCCTATTAAGGCTATTTACCGCTGTAGCCAATCTCTTTCTTATGTTCTTCCAGTAAGTTAACCGTAGGAGGGGGCAGTTGTAAATAATAACCTTTGCTAACTAGCTCACTTTTAACTTTGCTAATATCGGCAAAGCCTAAGTGGTCTCTTTTCGACAGAGGTAACATCATCACTAATGTTGGGGAACCAAACATCTTCATTAATGCCTCTGGAACACGCTCGAATTCATTACGTTTCTCAACAAAAAGATAACTATCAGCCCTGAGACGACTCTTATATACAGCACAGATCATATACTACCAACTTTCCAAACTATTCAACTTGCCAGTCATTGGCGCACACTATAACATGGAAGGTCAGGAATATAATGCATATCAGCATCTATGCTGGTTTTTTATAAAAGAGCAATATCGGAATGCAGAAACCCAGCCTAGAATTGAAAGGCTCCTCTTTTACACTTTCTGTGCTTCATATCAATCATTTTGATCTGGATAAAGTCGCAGCAGAGTTAGATAGCAAATTGGCTATCGCCCCTCAGTTTTTTATTGGCGCCCCACTGGTTGTCAATCTTAGCTCTATTACCGATCCCGATTATAATCTCGCCGCACTTAAAGATCTGCTGATATCGAGACAACTCGTCATAGTCGGCATCACAGGCGCGGTTTCGGAAGTAGCAGCTCAAGCTAAAGATTTAGGCTTGGCACTGATCAAATCTGGCAAGCAAACACAAGCTCAGCCACAAATGCCAAAGACCACCAAAATAGTGAAGCAGAATGTCCGCTCGGGGCAGCAAATATATGCTAAAAACAGCGATTTAATAGTAGTAGGCACGGTTGGCAATGGCGCAGAGCTTATCGCCGATGGCAGCATTCATGTCTACGGCTCTCTTCGTGGCAAGGCAATGGCTGGCGCTGCGGGTGATAAACATGCGGTCATTATCGCAAAAACCTTAGATGCCGAACTGGTTTCCATCGCGGGTCAATATTGGTTAGCGGAAAACATTCAAGCAAATAGCACAACGAAAAGTGGCTGTATTCGACTCGATGGTGAATCTCTCACCATCGAATCTTTGCCACTTTAAAAAGACAGAAATAAGGATAGAACAACACATGGCACAAATTATTGTTGTCGCCTCAGGTAAAGGCGGCGTAGGGAAAACAACTTCCAGTGCCGCAATTGCTACAGGTTTGGCATTGAAGGGACATAAGACTGTCGTTGTCGATTTTGATATAGGACTGCGTAATTTAGATCTGATTATGGGTTGCGAGCGTCGAGTAGTATATGATTTTGTCAATGTCATTAATGGCGAGGCGAATCTCAGCCAAACCTTAATCAAAGATAAGCGCTGCGATAAACTATACATACTGCCAGCTTCTCAAACCCGTGATAAAGATGCATTGACTAAGGAAGGCGTTGGCAAAGTTCTGCAAGATCTTGCTAAAGATTTCGAATATATCATCTGTGATTCACCAGCGGGTATTGAAACGGGCGCTATGATGGCACTCTATTTTGCCGATATAGCCATAGTGACAACCAACCCTGAAGTGAGTTCGGTCAGAGATTCAGACCGCATCTTAGGCATGCTACAGAGTAAATCTAAACGCGCCGAAGAAGGGCTTGAGCCAGTTAAACAGTATCTTTTACTGACCCGCTACTCTCCAAGTAGAGTCACGAGCGGAGAGATGCTAAGTGTTGAAGATGTTGAAGATATCCTGGCGATTCCACTTATCGGTGTGATCCCTGAGTCGAAAGCTGTATTGAAAGCCTCCAACTCAGGTGTACCAGTGATTTTAGATCAAGAGAGTGATGCAGGAAAGGCTTACTGCGACAGCGTAGAGCGCCTGCTGGGTAAGGAACTTCCCTTACGTTTCGTCACTGAAGAAAAGAAAAGTTTCTTAAAAAGGATATTTGGGAGCTAATTATGTCTCTACTCGATTATTTCAAGACGAAAAAGAAGCCCAGCAGCACCGCATCTACGGCTAAAGAACGCTTACAGATCATCGTTGCTCATCAAAGAGGCGAACGTGGTGCACCTGATTATTTTCCTCAAATGAAGCAGGAAATTATCGAAGTGATCCGCAAATATGTGAAGATAGAGACTGATCAGATCTCAGTAGAGCTGGATCAAAATGATGACAGATTATCTGTGCTTGAGCTGAATGTGACCTTACCGGAAAAGTAAGCGCACTCATCAGGTACCGGAAAACAAAAAACCGCAGCATCTATCTGATGCTGCGGTTTTTTATGTTATTAAGCGACTAGATGTTTTAAAGCTGTAGCTCAGCCAATGCTGTCTCAACTAAGCCTTTACGCCAGCCCGTCAATAACAAGGGTGGCTCACCTGTCTTATCGTCCCATAGCCAGTGTAAATAGCCGTGAATGTAGCGCTTAGAGCCCAAGAGTTCGATAGGAACCTTTTGCTCTTCGGCTAAGGTAACAAGACAGTTCTTAATGGTCTTAAATGACGTTTTATAGCCAGTTCTTAAGGCAATAACATCGATTGCTTTGGGTGGATTTTCCACATCGGCAGTCTTCAATAAGGCCAAAAGATCTTTGCCATGAATTCGCTTTTCCTGCTCGGTTAGCTCAATCATCTTATACAGGTCTTGGCTATTTTGCGGCTGTTTCTTGGCTAGGCCTATTAAGGCATGATCTTTAACCACAAAGCCTACAGCGAGATTGCGTGTAATGGCTTTATTCAAGCGCCATCGAGCAAGTACTTTAAGATAAGCCAACTGTTTTGGGCTCAACTGAAAGGCATTCTTAACTTTAAGATAGGCTTGCTCAAGATCCGGTGGCGTCAATCGACCACTGGTCATACGCTCACCCTCCTCAAATAGCCAGGCTAAACGTCCCTGCTCTTGTAATTTTTCGAGTAACTGAGGATAGAGATTGTAAAGATAATAGACGTCGTTAGCGGCATAATTAAGCTGAGCTTCACTCAAAGGACGCTTCATCCAATCGGTGCGCGACTCGCCTTTATCTAAACTGATATCCAACGTCTGCTCAACCAACTTAGCGTAACCGAGTCCATGGCCGAAGCCACAAAGAGCCGCGGCGATCTGGCTGTCAAACAGATTATAAGGCTGACAGGCACCGTTGCGAGCGAAGACCTCAAGATCCTCACTGCATGAGTGCAGCACTGTGGTAATACCAGGCTCAGTCAATAAACTCCAAAATTCAGATAAATTATTGATAGCAACCGGGTCTATCAAAGCTAACGTCTTGCCATCATAGGCCTGTATTAACCCTAGATTGGCATAATAGGTGCGGGTGCGAACAAACTCGGTATCCAATACCAATAGATCACTTTGTCGATATTGCGATACGAGTGCTGTTAAGCTCGCATCGTCCTCTATGTATTCAAACGCTAACAAGGTCTTCTCCCAAGATTGTGTCGTTATACCAATTTAGTGGGACTGGTATAACCATAATAAAAGCCGGCATATAGCCGGCTTAGAGAGGAAAGATGTCAACAACAAGATTAAGCTGACTTGACCTCATCTCTTAGCTCTCTACGTAAGATCTTACCTACGTTGCTTTTCGGTAGCTCATCTCTGAATTCTACCAGCTTAGGTACTTTATATCCCGTTAAATGCAGTCGGCAATGGTCGATGATATCTCGTTCGCTTAAAGATTTATCACTTAGGACCACAAACACCTTCACCTTCTCACCCGAATTGGCATTTGGTACACCCACAGCAGCCACTTCAATCACACTAGGATGCATGGCGACAACTTCTTCGACTTCGTTGGGAAATACATTAAAGCCAGACACCAAAATCATGTCTTTCTTACGATCGACAATATAGAAATAGCCTTGCTCATCCATATAGCCGATATCACCTGTAGCCAGATAACCCTGTTCATCTATGACTGAGGCGGTTTCCTCTGGGCGCTGCCAATAGCCCAACATGATTTGCGGCCCCTTAGCAAACAGCTCTCCCGTCTCTCCCTGGGCTAAGACCTTGCCGTCATCATCACGGACCTGAATGTCTGTCATAGCGACGGGGAAACCTATGGCACCGTTATAACCTGCCAAGTTATAGGGACAACATGTTACGAGAGGCGAAGCTTCGGTTAAGCCGTAACCCTCTAATAATTTTGTCTTAGTGATATTCTGCCATTTCTCAGCGACTGCGCGCTGCACGGCCATACCACCACCGATAGATAACTTAAGGTTTGAAAAATCCAGTTGTTTAAACTCTTCCGAATTAACCAGGGCATTAAACAGGGTGTTTACCCCTGTGATTGCGGTATAGGGATGCTTCTTCAGCTCACCTATAAAAGCGGGTAGATCTCTGGGATTGGTGATGAGTAGGTTATTCGCACCTTTATGCATAAACAACAGACAGTTCACCGTTAAGGCAAAAATATGATAAAGCGGCAGCGCAGTGACGACAAACTCTTTGCCTTCATTGAGCATAGGTGAATACGCCGCATTGGCCTGAAGCAAGTTACTGACTACGTTACCATGGCTCAACATGGCGCCCTTAGAAACCCCTGTTGTACCACCTGTGTATTGCAGGAAAGCCAGATCATCTCTAGACAATTTAGGCTTCACATATTGTAAACGACGCCCCTTGCTCAAGGTTTTTCTCATGGAAATAGCATGAGGAAGATCGTATTTTGGCACCATCTTCTTGATATATTTGACAACAAAATTGACTAGGGTGCGTTTAGGCGCACTGAGAAGATCACCGAGTCCGGTTAAAATAACACTCTCGACCTGGGTCTGCTCAACAACTTTTTCTAAGGTATGAGCGAAGTTAGAGACAACGACTACGGCCTTAGCCCCAGAATCGTTAAGCTGATGCTTCAATTCTCTTGGCGTATAGAGGGGATTAACATTGACCACCACCATGCCGGCACGTAACACACCAAACAGGACTATAGGGTATTGCAATAGATTCGGCATCATGATGGCAACCCTATCGCCCTTCTCCAGCTTAAGCTCGTTCTGAAGATAAGCGGCGAAAGCACGACTGCGCTCTTCTAACTTACGATAGGTTAACGTTGCGCCCATGTTGACGAAAGCAGGCTGGTCGGCAAATTTCGATACTGAGGTCTCAAACATATCGACAAGGGATCCATACTCCTCAACATCTATCTCAGAGGGTACATCATCCGGTAAATTATCAATCCAAATCTGTTCCACAAATCTCTCCTAAATCCCCACATCCAGTGGATATAAGCCTAACAGCCTATAAATAGCTTGAAAATCAACAAGCAAAATCACTGATTTTAATTATTTTTTTAATAAACACCAGTTTAATACAAGTGTTTTAATTTTGAACATCATCACATATATAGAATAAAAAACCTAGCCTCTTTTTCTTTATCCCATTTTCTTGCCTTCAGACATAAAGGCAAGAATTGAATCTGCTACCCCGCTGGCATTTCCCATATGCAGGTGATGGTCGCCGGCTAACTGCACACAAGATAATTGATTGAACCAGAGTTCGGCCTTAGGCAACAAACTATTGATCTGCTTATAACCTGATTCGGCCGTAATAAGCAGTGTATCTGTGCCGTGATCTGTCATTAAGGCGTCGACCTGCTCGAAACTCAACCTAAATGGAGAGTCCAATTTTAGCCTGGGATCACTACGCCAGCTAACACCAGCACCCTCTTGCTGCATATTCCTATCGACGATTAATCGACACCAAGACTCATCGAGCCCAGTGAGTCTCGCTCTGGCCTTAACCGCGAGTTCAATCGAGTCATATATGGCCGGAGATTTACTGCTCTTATTGAGCATACGAAGATGACTGGCGAAGCTGTTTCTTAATCTTAGATTATTCTTAGAGGCAGACTCGTATAATGGGCTAATAGCCTCCAGCAGTATCAGCTTTTCCACTCGTTCAGGAAAAGCTGCTGTGTATGCTGCGGCGACTATGCCACCTAATGAGTGGCCTATAATACCTTCGAGTACGTTTTCTTCCTTGAGCTTGTTAATTAACAGCTCCAGATCATAGAGGTAATCTATCCAATGTAATGGGTATAACCCAGGTCTATGGTCCGAATAACCATGGCCTGGCCAATCGATAGCCAAGATCTGGAATTGGGGTAAGAGCCGAGCCAGAGGCTCGAAGCTATTGGCATTATCTAACCAGCCATGCAGGGCTAATAATAAGGGTTTATCTGAGCTTCCCCAACGACGTCCGGATAAACGTATATGAGGTAACTGAATCTCGACTTCATTTTCCCCATCCCAAGCATGCCGCATAAAACCTCATGTATCTTGTTAGTAAAAGACGCCCCTTTCGGAGCGGGCGCAACAGTGCCATAGTTCACTTCAGATGTCAGGTGTTTATTGACTGTTTTTAATAAATTTTAGTGTCATGCGATCACTCTCACCTATGTCTAAGTATTTTTCTTTATCAAGATCTTCTAAGGCCAGACTTGGCGGCAAGGTCCACACACCTTGAGGGTGATCTTTGGTGTCTTTATTGTTGGCATTAATCTCCGACTTAGCCACTAAACTAAAGCCCACTTTTTCGGCTAATGCGATGACTTTATCTTCATCCATATAACCCGTTTTAGCATCCATGCCAGCCTTGGATCTGTGTTCAACTACGCCAAAAGTCCCACCTGATTTTAGCACTCTAAAGGCTGATTCAAATACTGGCTGTAATTGGCCTTTCATTGCCCAGTTATGTAAGTTCCTAAATGTCAGCACCACATCGACACTGGCATCACTACCAAGTTTATAATGTGCTGGCGGATCGAACGTCACTGTAGTTGCTTTACCAAGCTGAGTACGATTATCTTCTAGCCAGGTTTCAAACCGCTTACCCGCTTTAGCCTTATAACCTTCACGCTGCTTCACATCGGCAGGATTAGCATCGAAGTTGCCAGCAACATACTGGCCATCATCAGCCAAATAAGGGGCTAATATCTCAGCATACCAACCTCCACCAGGCCAAAGCTCGATAACAGTATCACTTGGATTAATATCAAAAAACGTTAAGGTCTCTAACGGATGGCGAAAGCCATCTCGACTGGCGTTTTTATCCTGTCTAAAATCACTGTCAACCACTTGCTGTAAACCGCTAGTTTCATGGCCATCAGAATGGGCTAAGGCATTAAAACTCAGTGTGGCTCCGACGAACATACCTGCCACAAACATGTTATTTCTCATTATTGCTTCCCTGTAAATTAGTCAATCATAAATTGGACTTGACTAAACTAGCAGCAGATAACTCAAAATCCAAGTGTGTTTACCCGGCCAGAGGCAGGCTTATAGGCAGGACGAGGAGAGAAAATGTAACAAAAAGATAATGAATGGATTAAATCGGTTGTGACGTCTTAGATGCGGCCCTATCGACACGCTGCCAACAAAGAAAGATCATCAGGGCGCTGAAGGCTAACCAGATAAATACCCAGATCCAGGCTGGGATCCAAGTGGCACTGGCCAACATGGCCGCATCACCTTTGCCATTGAGACCGAGTAAGACGGTGGGACTTGCGAGAGCATTTAGCATGATCATCAGCGCCATGACCCTAAGGCCACTGCCCATATAGCGGTTTTTATTTAATTTAAGTGGCAGAAGGAAAAGCACGGCTAGACTGGCCAAAATGCAGATAGTCAGCAGATCCCGTCCCCATAATAAGGTGGTCAATATGACTGCGCCCCCTAATAGGGCGAAGCTCACTCTTATGCCTCTGGGCCAAGTCGCTAGAATAAAGATTAGATAGCCCCAGAGGGCCGCACCAAAATAACCGCTGAACCCTATGACAACAGACCAGCCGCCTTGGCTGAAACACAAACCTGCACCGTTAGGAAACAGCTGTATATGACTGACTGCGCCACCGGTTAATAAAGTGGCCAGACCATGGGATAATTCATGAAAATAGCTCTCGAGCCATTTAAAAGGAACACTGATGAAAGGTAGGCGTGTGATGAGCAAGGCGATTAATAGTTCGACTAAAAATCGTCCCCGACTTGGGGCGCCAGTGACAGCTAGGTTTAGCTGATTATCCAGTGTGCTGGGCTGATTATGCATAGGTATCGATTCCAACCATCAGCTGAATGGCTTCTCTCTCGGCCGCATGTTGATTGGTTAGGTATTGGGCCACTGCACCTTCGCTAGCTTGAGTATGCTGATCATATTGCAGCTTGGCGCCTAAACGGGAGGCCAATTGCTCGGGTGTCGGTGACAGTAGATCCACGGCCAGAGCAGCTTCACTTATTCCCGACGCTAACACGCCCTCCCTCGTCGATTCAGCCTGAGATAAGGCTTGAAATTGATCAAGCTGCTCGACTCGAGTTAAACTGTCAACTCGATTATCGGCATTGGGTTTTATAGCGTCTAAGGATGCCGGTGCGATACTCGGTGCCCCAGACTTGAACAGGTCGAAATGATTGGTTTGGATCTGCATATAACTCCCCCTCCCTAGGCACCATTAATCATTGCATCGATGACGGTTAACAGATTTAGCTTACCTTAAAAACAGGTATAAGCCCTACTCACGTCCCGGTAATTTTTTCCAGGTTACCGTGTCTCGAACATACACAGGTGCAAGTTCATCGACTGAGGTCGATAATCCTTGAGTATAACCCTGTTTTGCTAACGCTAACATAGATTTAGCATCGGGAAACTTGATGTTATCGGCAGACACTAATTCATTTGAGAGTTCAAGCAGTTGCGGATAAGTATCGAATCCGGTACCAGTAGCAAGGATAGCACCTTGGGTATCTGGCGCTAAGGTCACTAAATCCGGCGCTATCACCACCTCAGAGCTAACGGGCTCCGCAATGCCGTCTTTAACCACGAACTGACACCAATACACCTCACCCATCCTGGCATCTATGGCGGCGACAATTTGCTCGCCACCTTGGTCCTCATACACGGCTTGTGCCATGGTCTGTAAACTAGATAAACCTATAACCGGGATATCTTGCCCTAAGGCCAGTCCTTGGGTCATGCTGGTACAAATACGGATCCCGGTAAAACTGCCTGGCCCGCGGCCATAGGCGATAAGATCCACAGCAGAAATCTTGATATTTGCTTGGGATAAGACACTATCGACCATGGGCAATATACGCTGGCTATGTTCACGTGGCACAACCGCCAATTCATGATATGTCTTACCGTTAACCACCAGAGACGCCGAGCAAGACTCGGTGCAGGTATCAAGTGAAAGTATGGTGAGTTCATCGGAAGTTTTCTGTATATCTGTCATCTCTTACCACAAATAAAAAGGCTAAAATCACGTCCCAAATAACCTAGGTAAGCGCTGCGAGACGATGTACAAGGCAAGCATTATAACCTATGTGAGAATCACTTGTCGGCGCTTAAGATTGAAATTAACCCGCTAAACAGCGATTTGACGGCTAAAAATCAAGCGAAGTCCAGCTTCTATATAGCTTGTTTGATAAAATTGATTAACCAGCGGGCCACTAATCTATCGTCGATGTTCGATGCCAGCGAGGCTATACCAGCTTGGATGCACTTCCTGGGGATACTCGCTCTCTTAGCCTGCATAAAATCATATGAATAATCCTTACTGAACTCTGGATGGCCCTGAATCCCTAAAAAGTGCCCATTAATTTGTATCATGTAGAAAGGACAAAAGTCACTGGATGCTAAAATCTTCGAGCCTTGCGGCAACAGCTTCACTTGATCTTGATGACTCACCACCAAAGATATTTCATTTTGACCTTGGTGCATCCATTGCTGCACTACCTTAACCTGTGTGGTACTGACACCTAACCCCCAGCCTTTCGATGAGGTCTCAACCACACCGCCTAAGGCCTTCACTATCATTTGATGGCCGAAACAGATGCCGATTAATTTTTTATTAGCTTGGTATAACTCGAGAACGAAGCCTTCTAGTTTGCTAATCCATTCATGAACATCATTGACTCCAAAACGGCTACCGGTAAGGATATAGGCATCACATTCATGGATAGACAGGGGATATTGCCCCTCAGTCACACAATACACATTAAATTTAAGGTCTTTCTCTAGCGCCGCAAATAACTGAGTAAACATTTGAGGATAATTGCCATAGCTCTGCTGCAATTCTTCTGTCACATCATCACATTGCAATATGCCAATTATCATACTGTGTCCCCGACTTAGCAGCTTATGGCGATATCCACCCCGCAAGCTCATCCATATTAATGCCTATGTCATTCGCCATAAACATGTCTTGCCTAAGTTCAAGCAGGCCTATGGAAACCTGAGCCCTCAAGACTCAGTCAATCCACCAGCCTATGTCGACTATAGCTCACCAAATGAGTCTTCATGACCCATGGCAGCTAATAAGTTTAACTAAGGTCGATGTTAAAGCCCTGTGCAATAAGTTCAGCAACATATTTACCCCAGATGAAACAGCACTAAGCCACTCAGGGACGACTCAAAGTGGAAAAAATCAGCTAAACGTTCGAAAGTTAATGCTTGGATAGGACGAGGAAATCGACAAGGCGCTCCTGTCTCTTAGCATCTCTTTGTTTAGTGCTACACCAGTGCGCGAGTTAAACTTGAATCGACACCAGGCAATACGCTATTTTGACCTATTTACCAATTATGATAATTCCCGCAGGCTTGTTAAGTTTAAGGTGAGATATCGCGCTCATGGCTAAAAAGCTGCCGAGCGAAATACAAATATGCCACCGCTCCCCTACATTAATCACTTTTTTACTCAATCTGCCGATAATTCTCTAAAAACCTGTTCAGAATATAATGTTAAACATTGTTTATATGACAGAACTTAAAACCATGACTTAAGGTATGATATACAACAAGATATTCAGACATTAGATCAATATTTAATAAGTCTATGTCACGAAGAAAAGATCATGCTGTGAAAATATCAAGTGATTGATAGCAAAGTTAACACTGCATTAATTAAGGAACGAGTAATGAAGTCATCATATCCAAAAATTGTCATTGTGGGTGGTGGAGCCGGTGGATTAGAGCTTGCGACTCAATTAGGCCATCGACTTGGCAAGAAGAATCGCGCCCAAATAGTGCTGGTCGATAAAAACAGAACCCATATCTGGAAACCTCTGCTCCATGAAGTCGCCACAGGCTCTCTCGATTCGTCTCTCGATGGCGTCGTTTACTCGGCTCATGCGGCTAAGCATGGTTATCAATTTCAACTCGGCACCTTTTTCGATCTCGATGCCGAGAATAAATTGATTAAGGTCGCCCCAATCACAGATGACATGGGTAAGCTTCTCTTGCCTGAGCGTCAAATTAAATATGACAAATTAGTCATAGCAGTCGGTAGTGTAAGCAATGACTTCAATACTCCAGGAGTGAGAGAAAATTGCTTCTTCCTCGACTCTCACCAACAGGCAAATCGGTTTCACCATGCGCTCTTAGACAGCTTTACTCGTGTGCATCAATCTGAGTCCATCAATGAACTCAATATCGCTATCGTTGGCGGCGGAGCAACAGGAGTCGAGCTGTCGGCAGAGCTGTATCATGTGACTGAATTATTGAAGATCTATGGCCTGAGTAAGATGACCAAAGAGAAACTTAATATTCATCTGATTGAAGCTGGACCACGCATTCTTCCCGCACTCCCCGAACGTATAGCCACCTCTGCAAGGCGTGAACTGAGCAAGCTGGGGGTAAATGTGATGGAAAACACCCGCATCAGTGAAGCAAACGCAGCTGGATTTGTCACTGCCGAAGGTAAGCTAATCGAAGCGAACCTCATGCTATGGGCTGCCGGGGTTAAAGCCCCAGATTTTATCAAAAACATCGATATTTTTGAGTTAAATAGGGCTAACCAGATCATGGTAAAGGCTAACTTACTCAGCACCACCAATGATGATATCTATGTCATAGGCGATTGCTGTGCCTGTCAACAAGCCGATGGTAGCTTCGTGCCCCCAAGAGCGCAATCGGCTCATCAGATGGCACAGTGCGTCGAAAAAAATATTCTTCATGAACTCAAGGGCAAGCCACTGGACTCTTATGTCTATGTGGATCATGGTTCTCTGGTCAACCTGTCCCAATTCAGCACTGTCGGTAGCCTGATGGGCAATTTAACCAAAAACAGCATGTTTATCGAAGGAAAGCTCGCTCGCTTGGTCTATATATCTCTTTATCGTATGCATCAACAAGCCATACATGGGACCTTGAAGACCATGACTCTCTGGCTGGCGGAAAAAGTGATGCGCGTCGTTAGACCACGGATGAAGTTGCACTAATATCAATTGATATAATACGAGAATGAAATAACTCTGACCCTTAAGCTAGCAGTTAAGGGTCAGCTAAAAATAACGCGCCGTTCATGTATTAAATCATGGGCGACTCAGTTTGCCCCCTGATAACTATTTAATCTGTTGTAAAAAATCCACCACCTTGTCCATGTCTCGTGTACGACTCATAGGGGGAAGTGAGTTCAGAAATGCCTGACCATACTCACGATTAACAATACGGTTATCACACAAGATCAATACTCCCCTGTCTCTTTCATCTCGGATCAAACGGCCGACGCCTTGATTCAATGAGATGACCGCTTGAGGCAGGGAGATACTGGTAAAAGGGTCTCGTCCATCCCTAGAAACGCTCTCGGCTCTGGCTTTGTACAAGGTATCATTGGGTGACACAAAAGGCAGCTTGTCTATGATGACACAGCTGAGCAGTCTGCCACGCACATCGACTCCTTCCCAGAACGCACCTGTACCCAGTAAAACAGCATTACCAAGTTGCCTAAACTTCTTCATCAGGTTCTGTTTACTGCCCTGTCCTTGAAGCAACAAGGGATAATGAATATGGCTTTGCAGCCTGACTGCCACGGCGTTCATCATCCTATGGCTGGTGAACAAGATGAAAGTTCGGCCTTTAGCCGCATTGATGGCTTTCACTGCAACATCGACTAAATCGCTCACCGCCGCCTCATGATTACTCACCTTAGACAGGTGACGCGGCACACATAGTAAGGCATGAGCTCGATAATCGAAGGGGCTGTCTAAAATTATCTGCTGGCTTTTATCTATGCCAAGCCCCTTAGTAAACAGGCTCAAGTCTTGATTAATCTGTAATGTCGCCGACGTAAAAACCCAAGCCGTTTGACTATCGAAAAGGTTACGGCACTCTCTGGCAACGTTGATCGGCGAGATCCTCAGAATACAGTACCTGTGACCGAAATCGACGCTATAGGCCGCTTGAGCATTTTCACACTGGAAAAAGACGGTCAACTTATTCGTCAACACATTGAGTTTTTCTTGCACATCATCTAACGCTTGGCTTCGCCCCTGATGATTAGCAAGCAAGGACAGCAGTGACTCAAGTTCTTGTAACAGACTCCAGGAGTGTCCGGACAAGTCTCTGTTGCCCATCAAGACACGCCAGTCTGATTCGCCACTATCGAACACCTGATTATGCCAGTCTTGCAATTGGCTGATACACAGAGTCGTCAAGGTTTGAAGTTGCGGCGAGTCCCTTAATTCCAGGCGATAGATCTCCAGGACATGATTGAGTAACTCATTGAGGCTCCTGGTTGAGATCTGTTGACCAAAATAGGTAACGGCAATATCGGGCAATAGATGAGCCTCATCAAATATCACCACATCTGAGTCGGGTAACAAGTCGGCAAAACCGGTATCTTTAAGCACTCTATCGGCAAAGAACAGGTGATGATTGACCACTATGACTTTAGCATCCATGGCTCGAACGCGTGCCTTGCGGGTAAAACAAACATCATGATGGGGGCATTGTTTACCGGAACATTTTTCACGGCTACTGGCGATAAGCGTTAATGCATCGGCATTCTCAGACACAGATGTTAATCCACCAAAATCACCATCTCGTGTCTGACCCGCCCACTGATTGATTCTAAGCAGGTCGTCTAACACCTTAGGATCCAGTGAGTCACAGCCTTCGAGCTGCTTATCTAACAAGTCTTGGCAGAGATAATTACTGCGGCCTTTTAACAGTGCCACTTTAGGAGAGAGGTCTAACATTTCCAGCAAGGCCGGGAGATCTTTAAAAAATAACTGTTCCTGCAGATTCTTACTGCCAGTACTCACGATAATCTGTTTACCGCTCAAAAGCGCTGGGATCAGATAGGCGAAGGTCTTCCCCACACCTGTACCCGCTTCTATGACGAGATTGGTCTTTTCAATGATGGCTGTACTGACCGCTGCAGCCATCTGCTTTTGCACCAATCTAGGCCGATAAGCCCTAATATGTTTGGACAATACGCCACCATCATCGAAAGCTTGTTGGCTATCGATGTGCAGTCTCTGGCTACTTTTGTTTGTTAAGACGTTCACTTTTCAGACGTAAGCTAGGTAATCAATGATGAATACAGCATTATCCCTGATTGGCATCTTGCTTCAAGTATCACTGACGTTATATCGGCCAACAACACGCAAAATGTCGCAAAAACACCCGATTAACGTGAATGAGATAAGCTGATAGCACTCAAAACCGATATTAGTCGATGAATGAAGCTTTAAAGAAGCCGACTAAATTCAGACTAAACTCCTCAGGTTTTATGCAGCGATCGATCTGGTCTTGGTATTTTGACAGACTCAAGTCTATCTCCTCCATGGCGACGGTTTGTTTCAATCTGGCGTTGTAAAAAACACGCACACAAGGATTGAGTGGCTTACTCTTATTCAGTTTACTGATTAAGCCAATTTTACCACTGCTAAGACGGACGAGTGTCCCCACAGGATATACGCCTAAACATTGAATAAACTGTTCCACCAGCGCCTTATCATAATAATCTGGCGACTCTTTAATCAGATGTTTAAAGGCGGTGATCGGATGCATAGCCGATTTATAAACACGCTCTGCAGTCATGGCATCATAGCTATCGACTATGGCGATCATGAGGCCATATTCAGATATTTCATATCCCAGTAATTCATGTGGATAGCCAGTACCATCGATGCGCTCATGGTGCTCCGCAACCATACTGATGGCGATATCTGAGATCTCGGGGGTCTCTTCCAGTACTCTGAGTCCTAATTGCACATGCTCTTGCATCACTTCATATTCAACCCGAGAAAATTTTCCCGGTTTATTAAGTATCTCATCGGGTACCAGTACCTTACCGATATCATGAAGAAATGCGCCTAATGACAATTGCTCTATGGTTGGCTTATCGAAACCTAAGTGTTTGGCGAAAATGGTCATCAAGATACAGACATTCAGTGAGTGTTCTACCAGATACTCATCTTTGATCCGCAGCCGCGACATACAGGACAAGGCATCCTGATTTCTAAATATCGAATCCACCATGGCATTGGTGCTCTCTTGAACACCTTCTACATCGATCACCTTGCCCTCAGTGATTGCAGCTAACATCTTGTGCTGTAATGCTTTGGCATTCTTATAGAGTTTGCTGGCTTGATTCATCTCCTGATCGAGGGAAGTCTTGGGCTTTTCTTGGCTCTTTTCTTTGAGCAATGCTTCTGAGCTAAGTTCAGGCAACACCTTATCTATCCGCTCTGTTTTCTTCTCCTTAGCCGGATCGACACAGACACGCTTGATCCCAGATCTAACGAGTTTGTTAACTCCTTCATCGTTGAGAATATAGCCTTCAGATTTAACACTCAGCTTGTCATTATCAGTAGAAATAGACACCACATACATGCCCGGCTTTAACTCACCGATAGCAATGTCATCGAAAGAATTAAGCTTGGTTTTCATTGTCTACTTCACCTCTATGTTCAGACATAAAAAGCTAATCAATCAAGTATTTCTAACTCTTAGCGTGCCGAAAAGAGTCCCTAAAAAGTGACTGAACTAGTAGGCTAAGCTATTAAAAAATAAATATAAGCTAGTTTCAGAAGTATAGTCAGGATCTGTAAGAAGAATGGAATTTCTATCGAGTGATTTCAGAGATAAATGGATTTTTACGAGTCGATTTAGGCTCATAGGAACCGACTTTATTTGCGAGTGCAACAAGCACGAAAATTAAGAGATGAATAGATAAAATTGATGATGGCCTGGATGATTCAGGCCAAGACTATAAAAGAGTATTACTAGGTTTTCAGCTCTCTGAGATATCGATAGATGGTGTGTATAGAGATATCTAATCCCTTAGCCGCTATCTGGGCGCTATCTTTAAGATCGAAGATGCCGAGCTCGTTAAGACGTATGACTATCTCACGGTTTTTCTTCGACGGCGAAAGACTAGCATCAGCCATCACTTGAGTGCGCACGCTTTCGATAGAGCTTTGCATCATCTCATCGTTACTACGGGCAAATGTCTCGGGGGAGAAACTCGTGTCAGCCTGTGATGTCTGTCCCGGAAGAAAGCTGGCTATCACTGACCTAAATGACGCATCCAGGTTCGAGTTAATACACAATAAGCCAATAGCATCTTGCTGGGCATTACGAATAACGATAGTGATGGATCTTAGTGTTTTACCATCCGGACTCTTAGTAAAATAAGAATCTGAGATATCCTGACCGGCATTGAGCTTCATCAGTGCCAGGTTAGTGATAGGCGCCCCCACTGAACGGCCCGTGATATGGCCATTGGCTATCTTAGTGATAGAGGGATTACTGACATCTAAACTGTGGAGTAATACTTCGGTATGCTCGCCATACATGGCGGCAATGCCATCGACGATATTTTCACTGGCCTTCAATATGGCATGATCTGTTTCACTTAACTCGCGCACTTACCGTCTCCCTAAAACAAACGCCGCCAAGATATCAATCTGGCGGCCTTTTATCACAACTTATGCCGACATTATATCAATTAGACTGCTTAGGTTTCTTGTATAAAATTAAGCAAACATAATATCCATAAGATCATATAAATGTTTTAACCAACTTAAGCCGACATTATATCAATAATTGTAGTGTCTGTGGAGACCATACCTTGGGTAACTAACTGACCAATATTGCGGATTGTGTGCTCCACATCTTGAGCAACTATGCCCTGATCATGAGCCGACGTGCTCTGAATAGCCAACATAAAGGCATTTACGGCACTGCCGGTCGAGGTTTTCACCTTCATGGCACAGGTAGATTTTGCCCCATCACACACCATACCTGAGCAATCACTCAAGACATTTTGAATCGCAAAACATGACTGCAGATAACTGCCACCACCAAGATACACCATGGCCATGGCGGCCGCAGCACTAGTCACTGTGTTACCACAAAATGCCGACAGAGGTGGATAATAAGATTTGATATAAATGGCCCCTAGATGGCTCATGATCAAGGCCCTGGCGAGTGACTCGTCATTGGCCTGATAATGCTTCGCCGTGATGACCACAGGTAAGGTCGCCGCAATCCCCTGATTTCCACTGCCATAATTGCTCATGGCCGGCAGACTGGCGCCTCCCATTCTGGCATCGGATGCGGCCGCAGTTTGCATTAAAATAGTATTGGAAAAATCCGCCGACATGAAACCAGCCTGAATGCTTTTCTCTATGGTACGTCCAACTTGCAAACCATATTCATTTTTTAGCCCTTCGGCGGCAAGCTTAGTGTTTAGCTCAGCAGACTCGAGAATGAAGCGAATATCTTCGAAGTTAACTTGAGTGGCATAGGCATAAATACCTTGGATGCTGATGTCCACACCATCACAAATCCCAGCCGTCGAGCATGTCCCACTCACTTCTTTAGCAAACACTATCTCGCCATTGAGCGTTTTCTCGATGATTTGTGTGTGACCACCGGATATTTCCACACTCGCCACATCATTGCCACTCTTCATAGTGACATGACAATAGATAAATTCATCGGTTTTGGTGCGATTAACACAAACCTTACCGGCATCGATTAAGGCTTGAGCAGCCTCGACCTGAGCAGGTTCGATAGCAGCAAGCACTTCCAGGCCAGCTCCGGCGTCACCGCCTATGGCACCGACAGCGGCGGCGATAGCTAGGCCTATCTTGCCTGTGCCTGGCACAAACACTCCCATGGAGTTTTTATACAGATTATCGGACACCTTAACAGAGATACTCTCAGGCTTAGATGTCAACATAGACGCTGCCACGGCGGATGCATAGGCTGCACAGATAGGCTCGGTGCAACCAAGTGCAGGTTTGACGACGGCGTTAAGAATGTCTTGGTATTGCTGCCATTGATGTTTCATAGTGTCCCCTCATGCTCTGTGTAATAGCAAACAGTCACTTGAGATAATCCAATTACTCGAGGCCATTTACTGTCATGTTTTGCTAGCTACTATTGACTAAGTGTTATTGAAAAAGTGCTATTGAAAAGTGTTATTTCCTAAACGCGATAGCTTCAATTTCTACCTTCACACCCAGAGGTAAGTCTTTCACGGCGAAACAACTGCGGGCGGGACAATCTGTGTTAAAAAACGCCTGGTAAACCTTATTGAACTCGGCAAAGTCAGAAATATCGGCCAGATAACAAGTGGTCTTCAAGACTGTTGCTAACTCCCCTCCTCCAGCCTGCAACACAGATTTTAAATTCTCCAGTGATTGGCGGGATTGAGCCGTTATGCCCCCCTCGACGACACCACCGCTTTGCTTACACACGGGTAACTGACCCGAGGTAAAGATGAGATTGCCGTAAGCGTTAGCGTGTGAGTATGGGCCAATGGCTTCGGGGGCTTTATCTGATGTGATGATCTTCTTCATGATTAATCCTCATAATTTAACTTGATACAAGCATAAATCCTCAAATATATTTGCGCAAGTATTTTTGCATTTTATTTTTATAATTTGTATTACCCATCCTACATAAGTAATGCCACCATGACTGAGAGTCAGTAGATAGCAGCGTTTACCCATAGCAATCATTACTTGGGACCTTTAACGAGTATAAGATGATCAATATCAAATTTATTTGAGTTTTTGCAACTTTTCTATTGATAAACATCATTTAGTCAAATATATTTGCAACATGACAAGCTAATTACCTAAGGTCAAACATGAACACACTCATCAAAGCCGGTTTCAAATCGATCTTCCCCCTATGTATAGGCGCCTTTCCTTTTTCCTTTATTGTGGGGGCCATCAGCATTAATGCGGGTATGACACTGGGACAGAGTACGTTCTGGTCACTGACGGTATTTGCAGGGTCATCCCAGATGGTGGCACTTGGCCTGATCCAATCTTCGGCCAGTATCTTAGTCATCATGCTCACCACCTTTATCATCAACCTGAGACACTTGCTTTATAGTGCCTCTCTGTCAGAGCACATCAAAGACTACCCCATTCACATTCGCGCCTTAATGGCGTACGGACTTACGGATGAGGTTTATGCGGCTACCATAGGAGAGGTTAAACAGGAAAAAGCTGGCAGGCACTGGTTTTATCTTGCTGCCATGATGGGGTTCTGGATGAATTGGGTGTTCGCAAACTTTCTTGGCGCTCTGGTAGGTTCCTCCTTCCCGGAAATAGCTCATTATGGGTTAGATTTCGCCATGGTAGCGGCATTCATTGCCATCGTTATTCCCCAGGTCAAGAGTCGCGAGTGTATCGTCGCCGCGATAGTGGCCAGCGTAACAGGCATCTTGCTCTCTGGACTGCCCTACTCTCTAGGCTTAGTCGTCGCCGCAATCACTGGGGTCTACGCCGGTTATCGCATGGATATTTCCAGTGAAAACATGGCCATCCAAGCACAAGTAACCAAGCCAGTGGAAGTCCTTCCAGCTGTAAACAGTGAGGTATAAGACTATGGAACATCTACACAATCAACTAGACATGAACACCTTCTTACTCATCACCTTGGTCATGGTACTGGCGACCTTCATCGTACGTTTTTCGGTTATCTCCATGGCCGGATCATTTGAAATGCCCGAAAGACTCAAGAAGACCCTGAGATTCGTGCCTGTCACAGTACTACCTGCCATTATCGCGGTAGAGATTTTGGGTTCCGGCTCGGATATGGAATTCAACTTACACAATCCAAAAGTACTCGCAGCCATAGTCTGTACATTAGTGAGCCTGCGTTTCAATTTGATCTGGGTCGTCATCAGTGGAATAGGCTCACTGCTATTATTTCAGCAGTTGTTTAATCTCTACTGCTAGTCATTTCCTTTTTATGTCGCTGACGGCAACTGGCTGTCGCGACGTGAAAAGAAATACATATACCATTAACACCCCGTCTATACCCTTGCCATTGATTAGAATTAATGGCATCACACTGTCCGCAACAAGAAACAGTTAATCTCTGCTTAAAATACAAAAACACAGTCAAGCTTGGACTAGATAATTAAAAATATGGCCAGCAAGGTGAATGACATAAAAATAATCATTCCTATACAAATAGATACAAACTGAATGGACAAATTTATGCAGCATTTTCAATTATCCGCTACAGGACTCACTTCTAGAGATTATTTGAATATTATCCTCATAACAAAACAATGCCGACATAAGCTGCAGATGATTAGTTCGGGTATATGATATAGATGAAGATTATGCATGGATTTAAATTAGCAGTTGCAATGACTAAAAAAAATGATTAGTTTAAATGCAAGGCTTAGCCCGATGGCTAAGTTATTTTTTCAGCAACAGATTTCATCACCTTAGGCTGAACTGTTCACTCATCGAAATACAGAGAAAGAGACAAGATTATGATAAAGCTTCTGAACACTATCCATCATCACCATCATATGCGGTAGCCTTCGGAAGCTCACTGCCGAAGGACTATTTCCTTCCGGCGGTTGATTCAAGAATATCAAAAACCCCTGGAAGGAATTCCGGGGGTTTTTCGTTTTAGAGATTTTTATAATTAATCAGCTGATTAATATCAACAAAGAATCAGTTAGAACAGTATTAAAAAAGATATTAGAATCAACTTAATAGGAAATAAATCATGTCAGAATCAAACAGATTACGTATTGCCATTCAAAAATCCGGTCGCCTATCGAAAGAGTCGATGAAACTCCTTAGAAGCTGTGGTGTGAAATTTAACATCAATGAGCAACGCCTCATCGCCCACTCAGACAACTTGCCTATCGACCTGCTTAGAGTCCGTGATGATGATATTCCGGGTCTGGTCATGGACGGCGTCGTTGACTTGGGGATCATAGGTGAAAACGTGCTCGAAGAGGAGCAGGTTGAGCGTGAAAGACTCGATAAACCTTCACTTTGTATCAAGCTTAGGGAGCTGGATTTTGGCACTTGCCGTCTATCTCTAGCCGTTCCAAATGAGTTTAGATATGAAAACGCCCAGTCTCTGGAAGGACTGCGTATCGCCACTTCTTACCCTAATCTGCTGCGCCGTTATATGAAGCAGAAAGGCATCACCTATAGCGATTGTATGCTTAAAGGCTCGGTAGAGGTTGCGCCACGTGCAGGGCTTGCCGATGGGATCTGCGATCTGGTTTCAACCGGTGCCACACTAGAGGCAAACGGCCTCTATGAAACCGAAGTCATCTATCGCTCAAGTGCCTGCATCATTCAGTCTACCCAGACTCAAACTCCCGCTAAACAAGCCTTGATTGACAAGATTTTATCCCGCATCAACGGGGTCGTTCGTGCTAAAGAGAGCAAGTACATCTTGCTACACGCGCCGACTGAGACACTGGAGCAGATTGTTGCCCTGCTCCCAGGCGCCGAAAACCCAACGGTACTGCCCCTTAATGATGATACCAATCGCGTCGCCGTCCACGCCGTCAGTACCGAAGACCTGTTCTGGGACACCATGGAAGAGCTCACCAAACTTGGCGCAACCTCTATCTTGGTTATGCCAATCGAAAAGATGATGGGGTAGAAAGATATGCAGATCCTCAATTGGCCAAATTTAAGTGAAGCTGAGCGTAAGAGCGCCCTGAGCCGCTCTCCCCTCGTTGGAGATGGAAGCCTTGAGCTGAGTGTCTCGACGATAGTCAACAGGGTCCGAGTCGAAAAAGATACAGCGCTTTTATCTTACACTCAGCAGTTTGATGGTGTGAGCTTAACTGAGCTTAGATTATCGCCAGATCAAATTGATTCAGCCTGCACCCGTGTCAGTGAGGATATCAAGCAGGCCATCGCGCAAGCCATGGCCAATATAGAGGTATTTCACCAGGCTCAAAAATTTGAGCCTGTCAGTGTCGAGACCCAAGCTGGCATACGTTGTGAGCTAAGATCTGAAGCCATCGAGAAAGTGGGTCTGTATATTCCCGGCGGCACGGCGCCGCTGATATCCACGGTCATGATGTTGGCCCTGCCAGCAAGAATAGCGGGCTGTAAACAGCGGGTTCTGGTCAGCCCGCCGCCTATCAACGATGCCATAGTATATGCAGCAAAAGAGTGTGGCATCACAGAGATTTATCAGGTCGGTGGTGCTCAGGCCATAGCAGCACTAGCCTTTGGCACTGAATCTGTGCCAAAAGTAGATAAGATATTCGGCCCGGGTAATCGCTTTGTCACCGAAGCCAAGAAGCTGGTATCTCAAGACAGTCACTGTGTGGTGAGTATCGACATGCCGGCAGGTCCCTCGGAAGTGTTAGTGATTGCCGACAAAGCCGCCAATCCTGAGTTTATCGCCGCCGATCTCCTGTCTCAGGCGGAGCACGGACCCGATTCTCAGGTCATGCTGGTCACCGACTGTGAAATACTGGCCATAAAGGTGAATGCCGCGCTCAATCGTCAACTCGAAACCCTGCCACGAATGGAGATAGCCCAGCTGGCTTTGGAGTCCAGTCGCACCCTGTTAGTTGCCGATATGCAGCAAGCGACTCAGGTGTCTAATCTCTATGGGCCCGAGCACCTGATCATTCAGACTGAGGCGCCCCGAGAACTGTTAACCTCTATTCGCGCAGCAGGCTCAGTGTTCCTTGGTGCTTATACTCCAGAATCGGTTGGTGATTATGCCAGCGGCACCAATCATGTCCTGCCAACTTACGGTTATAGCCGAGCAGTATCTAGCCTGTCTCTGGCTGATTTCTCCCGCCGCTTTACCGTGCAGGAGCTCAGCGCCGAAGGCTTATTGGCAATAGGCGAAACTGTAATGACCTTGGCAGCAGCTGAGCTGCTCGATGCTCACAAGAATGCGATAAAAATCAGGTTAGACAGTTTAACCGCGAGGAATGCATCATGAGTGAGAATGAAACTGAGAGTCTAAGGACTGGCAAACTCGCTCAGCGCCTGGCACGTCCCGAGCTGTTATCCCTACAGCCCTATCAATCGGCGAGACGTATCGGTGGTCAGGGGGATATCTGGATCAATGCCAACGAATCCCCTTTTAATAATGCCGCGCTAGCTGGCATCAACCGTTATCCAGAGTGTCAGCCACCCGAGCTTATCTCAGCCTATAGTGACTACAGCGGCGTGGCAAAAGAGTGCATCATCACAGGCCGCGGCGCCGATGAAGCCATAGAGCTGCTCATTCGCACCTTCTGTACTCCCGGCAAAGATGCCATTGCCTGTTTCGGTCCGACTTATGGCATGTACGCCATCAGTGCCAGGACCTTCAATGTCGGCGTAAATGCCCTAAACCTGACTGATGATTATCGACTGCCACAAGATATCGTCTCGCAAGTGGCTAATGCAAAATTGGTGTTTATCTGTAACCCTAACAACCCCACGGGCACGGTTATCGACCAAGCATCCATCGAGCAAGTGATCACTGACTTACCCGATACTTTGGTGGTTGTCGATGAAGCCTATATCGAGTTTTGCCCAAATTATAGCGTGGCGAACCTTATCGAAAAATACGACAATTTAGTCGTACTCAGAACCCTATCGAAAGCCTTCGCATTGGCTGGGGCGCGCTGTGGTTTCATGTTGGCCAGCCCCAGTATCTGCGAAATGGTAATGCGCGTTATCGCCCCTTACCCAGTGCCATTGCCGGTGTCTTTACTGGCAACCAGGGCTCTGAGTGAGCAGGGAATTAATACTATGGTTGAGCAAGTCGCCAACCTTAAAGCCTGCGGGGCTCGCCTCAGTGAAGCCTTACAGGGATATGGCGCCAAGGTACTCCCGGCAAATGGCAACTTCGTGCTAGCCCAGTTTGATGATATCTCGGCAATCCAAGAGATCTTGCTTTGCAATGGCATAGTCGCCAGAGCCTATAGCGATCCACGCTTAGCGACTTGTATCCGCTTTAGCTTTAGCAACTCAGATGAGACCGATTTCCTTATTAAGGTGTTAGCCCCCGTGACAGCGTGACCTTAACCCTAGTGACGTTAGGCATCCGGACAAGCTAAATAAAAATAACTATTAAAATAATTAGATAGAGCAGATTTTAATTTAAGGTGGAAAGAGCATGAAACAGAAAATATTATTTATCGACCGTGACGGCACCATCATCGAAGAGCCAGTGACAGATAAGCAGGTCGATAGCCTAGAAAAACTGGTATTTGAACCCAAGGTCATCCCAGCTCTGCTTAAACTCCAAGGCGCTGGTTACCGTTTAGTCATGGTGAGTAATCAAGATGGCCTAGGAACCCCCTCTTTTCCAAAAGATGACTTCGATGCCCCCCAAGATATGATGATGCAGATTTTACAGAGTCAGGGCATCAAATTTGATGCTGTGCTTATCTGCCCACATTTTGATGACGAGAACTGTAGTTGTCGTAAGCCAAAACTTGGCCTAGTTAAAGGCTATCTCACCTTAGGTAAAGTCGACTTTACACAATCTGCCGTCATCGGCGATCGTCACACAGATATGGGACTGGCCGAGGCCATGGGAATTAAGGGCCTCTTGTACGACCGTGAAAACCTCAACTGGGATGATATTTCAGAGCAATTACTGAGCAAGGAGCGAGTCGCCACTGTGGTGCGCACCACCAAAGAAACCGATATTCACGTGACTATCGACCTTGACTCGCAGACTAAAGGCAAGATAGACACAGGCATAGGTTTTCTCGACCACATGTTGGAGCAGATAGCCACCCACGGTAACTTTAAGATGGACGTAAAGGTCGATGGCGATCTGGAGATAGACGATCACCACAGCGTGGAAGACACGGCGCTGGCTATCGGCGATGCCTTAAGACAAGCCCTAGGCGATAAGCGTGGTATCGCACGTTTTGGTTTCAGTATCCCCATGGATGAAGCCAGCGCCGAATGTCTGCTAGATCTGTCCGGACGCCCTTTCATTAAATTCAGCGGTGAGTTTGAGCGTGAGATGGTTGGCGAGATGGCCACCGAAATGGTGCCACACTTCTTCCGTTCCTTTGCCGACGGATTACGTTGCACCTTGCACCTCAAAACCCAGGGCAATAACGATCACCACAAGGTAGAAAGCCTGTTTAAAGTCTTGGGCCGTACCCTTCGTCAAGCCGTTAAAGTCGAGGGCGACCTGTTACCCTCCAGTAAAGGTGTGCTATGAGCCAAGTCACAAATTCTACCGTGATCATAGATACGGGCTGCGCTAACTTAAGCTCGGTTCGTTATGCCTTCGAGCGGCTCACCAAGGATGTGGTGGTCAGTGATGATCATCAAGTGATTAAGGCTGCCACCCGGGTGGTGCTTCCCGGCGTTGGCACCGCGGGGGCCGCCATGGCGTCCCTTAACAATAAGCAATTGGTCGAGCTGATTAAAAACTTAGATCAACCTGTGCTCGGCGTCTGTTTAGGCATGCAGATGATGACAGATAAATCAAGAGAGCAAGGCGGGCGTGACGCTGGTGACAAGGCCGTTAATGAAAAATCTGTTAATGAAAAATCTGTTAATGAAAAATCAGCTTGTGAATGTTTAGGACTCATTCCAACTTCAATCACAGATTTAGATAGCCAGGGCTTACCCCTGCCCCACATGGGTTGGAACCAAATAAGTCCTTCGTCGCATCCTTTATTTAAGGGCATACCCGAGGGAAGTTACCTCTATTTCGTTCATAGCTATAAGGCACCTCTGAGCGAATTTACTATCGCAACATGTGAATATGGTGAGCGCTTCAGTGCCGCTATCGCCAAAGATAACTTTATGGGGGTGCAGTTTCACCCGGAGAAGAGCGCCGAAGTGGGTTCGCAGATTTTGCGCAACTTCCTCGCACTGGACAAGCAGGCGATGAAGCAACAAATACCGACACTCAATAGGGAGAGCAGAGCATGATAATTCCAGCAATCGATCTTATCGATGGTGAAGTGGTCCGCCTCTATCAAGGCGATTATAACCAGAAAACCACCTTCGACCTGCCTCCACTGTCTCAGCTCAAGTCTTATCAAGACCAAGGAGCAAGATGGCTGCACATCGTCGACCTCACAGGGGCGAAAGACCCAGATTCACGTCAGACTCGACTCATCTCGGAGCTGGTCGCCGGGCTAGATGCCAACATTCAAGTGGGCGGCGGTATTCGCTCTGAAGCGCAAGTGGCTGAGCTATTAGAAATAGGCGTTAAGCGTGTGGTTATCGGCTCTCTTGCCGTAAAAGAGACCGCACTGGTACAGAGCTGGTTTACAAAGTATGGACCCGATGCCATCTGTCTGGCACTGGACGTCAATATCAATGACAGCGGCGAGAAAATTGTAGCGGTATCCGGCTGGCAGAGCGGTGGCGGCAAATCGCTAGAATCTTTAGTCGAAGCGTTTAAACCCTACGGGCTCAAACATGCCCTGGTGACTGATATTAGCCGAGACGGCACCTTAACAGGCGCAAATAACGAGTTATATCGAGAGATAGCGGCTCGTTACCCGGAGATCAATTGGCAAGCTTCTGGCGGTATCGCCACCTTAGATGATGTAGCCGATGTACGAGACAGTGGCGCCGACGGCATCATCATAGGCAAGGCCCTCTTGATCGAGAACTTTAACGTTAAACAAGCGATTGAGTGTTGGCCAAATACCTCCATAAACATCAGCTTAGAAGTAAACGGCTCAGTAGCTAACGGCTCAGGAGATAGAGATGCTAGCTAAACGAATTGTCCCCTGTTTGGATGTGAAAGATGGCAAGGTAGTCAAAGGCGTTCAATTTAGAAATCATCAGATTGTCGGTGATATAGTGCCATTGGCGGCGCGTTACGCCGAAGAAGGCGCCGATGAACTGGTCTTTTATGACATCACCGCCAGTGCCCATAGCAGGGTCATCGACAAGTCTTGGATCAGCCGCGTCGCTGAGCTGATAGATATCCCCTTCTGCGTCGCTGGCGGCATAAGAAGCATAGAGCAGGCCCGCGAGAAACTGGCCTTTGGCGCAGATAAAATCTCAATCAATTCCCCGGCCTTGACCGATCCAAGCTTGATTGAACGCCTTCAAGATGAGTTTGGCAGGCAATGTATCGTCATAGGCATAGACTCCTATTACGATGCCCAAAGTGATAGCTATAAAGTGAAACAGTTTACTGGAGATGAAGCCGCCACTAAGGATACTCAATGGTTCACCCAAGATTGGGTGCAGGAAGTACAACAACGAGGGTGTGGCGAGATAGTCCTCAATGTAATGAACCAAGATGGTGTACGCCAAGGATACGATTTAAAACAGCTCTCTATAGTACGAGAGCTCTGTGATGTACCGCTTATCGCTTCTGGCGGCGCCGGTACCATGGCGCATTTTAAGGATGTATTTGAGATAGCCAAAGTCGATGCAGCGCTGGCGGCCAGCGTATTTCATAAAGGCATCATAGATATTCAGGAACTTAAGCGCTATCTAAGCGCTCAACATATAGCCATCAGATACTAACTGGTTTTTAATCGGCTCACTTATCTTGTTTAGGCTGTTATTGTCATAGCCAGATGGGGTTAAACAGTCGTCTGTAGTAGGAAAAAATAATGACACAAGTAAATACGAACCAAACATTGGTAAATCAACTGGATTGGGATAAACAAGCAGGCTTGATCCCAGCAGTGGTGCAGAACCATCTCTCAGGCAAGGTGTTGATGCTAGGTTATATGGACCGTGCGGCACTGGAGAAGACTCTGGCCAGCAAACAAGTGACATTTTATAGTCGCTCAAAACAGCGTCTATGGACTAAAGGGGAAGAGTCAGGCAATACCCTTAATTTAGTCGCCATCGACAAAGATTGTGATAACGACAGCTTGCTGGTACAGGTCATTCCTAACGGACCCACCTGTCATCTGGAGAGAGAGAGTTGCTGGCCCGATGGCAATGCTCATCCTTTTATCGATAATCTGACCAAGCTTATCGCCTCACGTAAGGGGGACGATCCTAAGTCCAGCTACACGGCGCACCTGTTCGAACGTGGCACTAAACGTATCGCCCAGAAAGTCGGCGAAGAGGGTCTGGAAACCGCCCTTGCCGCGGCGACTAATGACAAGCCAGAGTTGATCGATGAGGCATCAGACCTCATGTACCACCTGCTAGTCTTACTCGAAGATCAAGACTTGAGCATGAATGACATCACCAACAACTTAATGCAGCGCCACACAGCGGCCTCAAAGTCTTAATTATTGCCCTTCTCGATGATTAATGACGATTTATGATGTTTAAAAGAGCGCATTCGGCGCTCTTTTGATATCTAACTCACAGGAATATAGACTAAGAGAGATGCAGCGAACTCTCAGGGTCCAAGGCTTAGCGAGAGATAATAAAACCAAGCAGATTCAAGAGACTTTATGGCTCAGCCTAAGCTTAAAGTTAAGGCGTGCCATACTCGGACGCCACTCGATACTTATCCAATATTTGCTGAAAAATGCCATTTTGTTTTATTCTGAGTAAGCCCAAATCGAAGGTTAGTCTGAGTAGCTTAGTATTGGGATAGTCTCTGGATATCATCAGATGAAACGCGTCACTGCTTTGTGGTCTACTGGCCACTGCGTACTTATGCACCATGCCTGGCGCCGTTTCCCGAATTAAATTCCAACCAACCAGCTCATCAATCAGAGTGAAGTCAATTCTTTGTACCAATAACATCTCTATATTTTGTTTATCCGAAGTCACATATTGCGCTGCAATGCCAGCCTGTTTAAAGCTGTTTTCATACCAGTAGCCTCTGACACCACCGACTCTGTAAGGTTTAAAATCGGCTAATGTCTGCCACTCAAATCCATGGGGGAAAGTCTCGATATTGTAGAAAAATTTAGGGTAGAAAAACAGTACAGGCTCCGAAAAATCAAATTCAGACTCTCTGGCAGGATTCTTTAAATAGGGAAAAGTCGCGAACGCTGTACCAGATCTCACCGATTTCTCTCCCCTCTGCCAAGGTTGAAACTTAAACTTAACCTTGTAGCCCATCTCCACAAAAGCAGCAGTGACTATGTCCGGAAATAGGCCAGTTGCCAGGCCATCAGTATTGATCACATAGGGCGCATAGGCACTGGTAACAAATACGACAGTTCTGGCTGTACTCCTGGTATTGGCTGCTAGGGTTTCGCTTCCAGCACTTGCAAAAGAAACTCCTGCCGCCAGCGACACAAACATGACTAATAATGAAATCAGTCCACACCGACACCAAGCGCTGTTGTGATAAACCGTGGCGCTCAATTTCTGGCTCAGAGGATAGAAGATGCTTGGCTTAATATTCAATGAGACAGTCAGATCCAGTTAGCCTATTTATGTACCAATTTTAGACTAATGCTGTCATTTTAAGCTTAAATTCAATTTGACTCACTCGCTTCAGTGCTATCGATATAAGCAGAAGCAAAAGTTAGCCGGCAATTCTGCAGAAAGTCCGCAGAAAGTCTGCCAAAAACAGTCTGTTCTCCTTTTACCATAGTGTTGGCATATATAAGTTCTGCTACAATCTTGTCGATAATGTACGCCTACGACAACCACCAATAACATAGACCAAAATATAATATCCTATGAATCATTCAAACAAAGTTCTAGCAGTAAATGATGATCTGCCGATCCGCACAGATAAGCCAGTTCATTCAGGTAAGGTTCGCAGTGTCTACTGGCTTACGGCTGAGGATAGTGCCCGCCTAATCGAACAGAAAGGTTACGACGTTCCTAATGATACGCCACTGGCTATCATGGTAATAAGCGATCGGATCTCGGCTTTCGATTGTATCTGGCAGGCAGAAAATGGCCTCAACGGTGTCCCAGGTAAAGGGGCTGCACTCAATGCCATCTCTAACCATTGGTTTAAGCTATTCAAAGAGAAAGGCTTAGCCGACAGCCATATTCTGGATGTCCCTCACCCATTTGTTTGGATCGTACAAAAAGCTAAGCCAGTAATGGTTGAAGCCATAGCCAGACAGTACATTACCGGCTCCATGTGGCGCGCCTACAGTAAAGGTGAACGCGAATTCTGTGGCATCACCTTGCCAGAAGGCCTCAAGAAAGACCAAAAACTGCCTGAGCTGTTGATCACTCCATCGACTAAGGGTGTGCTTACCGGTCTTGAAGGCGTACCAGAGGCTGATGATGTCAACGTTTCACGTGCCGATCTCGAGCGTCATCTGCAAGGATTTAACTTCCATGCAAAATCGGATATCGACCTGTACGAGAAACTGTTGCAGGAAGGTTTTGCCGTGATCAGTGATGCCCTTGCAGCGCAAGATCAAATCTTCATCGATACCAAGTTTGAATTTGGCTATGTCAAAGGCGCAGACGGTAAAGAGAAGCTTATCTATATGGATGAAGTGGGAACACCAGACAGCTCACGCATCTGGGATGGTCCGGCGCACCGCGAAGGTAGTATCGTAGAAAAGTCGAAAGAAGGTTTCAGACAGTGGCTACTTAATCACTTCCCAGATCCGGACATTCTATTGAACAAGGAGCGTATGCCTGAGCGTTTCGCACTGGCACAAGCTAATAAATTACCGACCCAAGTGCTGATGGATATCTCCAACACTTACATCGACATCGCAGAAAAAGTGATCGGTAAGAAGTTGGTTATCAGCGACAATCCTAAGCAAGAGATTATCGACATTCTGCGCAATGAATATCAGCTGATTGCAGACTAAGCTTGGCTCTGGTGCTGTAAAATAATGCAGCTAAGGCAAGTAGAGTTGAAATAATCTAAAGCGAAACAATGATAAGCCGCAGCTTCATGCAAATGAAGCTGCGGCTTTTTTGTTGCCAGTGAAAAAAATTCTGACGTCCACGTAGACCTCCCCTTAGAATAAAGACCGATCACATTTTTTGTTTAGCTTTTGGCTGAGTTGATATTGGGGAGTGTGTTTTAACTTTTACCTTCATGGTTATCTAACGCTTCCCAGCGGGTGCCGTGCATGGATGCACAAATGTCGTGATCACATGGATGTGAATGAACGACCTTATGTGCACTCTTTGTTTTGAGAAGGTTCTACGAGACGCCGGCTCTTGATTTCATAAAGAGTACATCTGACCGCCATGGGCCAATGATACTCCCGGTATCATTATGGCATTCCCTACATCCCTGTAGGTCAAGGTGGGAATGCCAAATTTTGTATGGAACAAAATTGGCCCTGTAGTCTCTACCAAAAAATCTGACCGCCACGGATGGTGGAAATGCCGAAAAATGTAGGGAACATTTTCGGCCTTGTTTTGGAAGCTCGTAGCCGCATCTACACAGGCTGATTCACAAGAAAGGTTTCTCTTCGATTTAAGGATATTTGTTAGTTCGCTAACACGGATATGCCCCAAAGATTGCTAGTCATCGAATGAAGACTAGTTACATTTTCACCTTGGTTCATTTTGTTTTGGTCGTTACTTTTCGTCATTCCGGCAGATATTTTGAGCCGGAATCCAGTGTCCTTTGCTGTTGGAATATGTCATTGAAAGCCATAACTTCATTGTTATCTATCGCTTCCCGGCGAGGCATATTCGCTCTTTGCTTTGATAAGTTCTGCGAGACGCTGGCTCTTGATTTCAAAAGAGTCATCCATGGAGGCTCTGCCAAATCTAACAACGTCCATGTTTAACGGCCAGTTCGGCATCCAAGCCTCTCGTTCGGATAGTATAACTTCGTGATACCTCACCCGGTTTTGGAAGCTCGCTGCCGCATTGACACTGGCTGTTCTACAAGAATGGGGTCTCTTCGATTTAGCGTTATTACTAGGCTTCGTAACTCACTTCTGCCCCTTTATGAGCCAGGGATAGTCATATTGCTAAATACAGCATTAACCTCTGTGCAATGCCTTCTTTCATCACCATGAAAGGTGGTTTTAACCATATTGTAACAATCTAGTGGTCAATCGTGTTTATGTATTTAGACAGTATTATTGTTTTTTGCGGTTTCTCTGCAAACTTCACCTAGCCTATTCGCGACTTACTGTTGAGTGAAAACAAAAAACAGCGTAGATTCAAGTAATTAATAATGCGTATGCTAGGTTTGCAACAGATAAGAGGCAAGCAAAGTGTGTATTCTCGATTTCCAGAAGATGTGTTTGAACTAATCGTCGAAAATTTTAAATGAGATGATTATGGGTATACACCTTGACTGGTCTAACCTGATAAACGCGCAAGGCGTGTATAGAAATGTTATAAACCACAGGAGCAGTTCCGGCATGGATTCCACTATAGATTATTCAAAATATACACTCGATGAACTTATCGATGTTAGAGAAAACATTGATAAAGATTCATATCCTGATCGCTTTAATGAAGTGAATCGCTTAATTACCGAACTGATGCTAGATAAGAAGCAAAGCGTAGAAAGCTCAAGTGATTCTACTGGTTGTTTGGGGTATGTTATTGGTGGAATGTCTTTTATTCCATTAATTGGAGTTTTGTTTGGAATCATCGCCATAATTTGGGGTTTTAAAGCTAAAAACTCAAAGCTTAAATATGTTGGCTCCGCGGGTATATTATTTACCGTTATCTTGTATGGTTCACTTGGGTACTTTGGGTTTGTTCAAGAAGATGGTATTTATGATGAACTTAGAGCTACCATGGCAAAAACACAACTAACAGGTGCTGTACAGGCAATCGAATTCTATAAAGTACAAAATGGTCAATACCCAGATTCTTTAGAAACCTTACAAAAGTCTCAGCCTGAAAACTCGATGGTTTTCCTCCATGATTCAACACAAGTGAACATAGATGAAATAAAACTTTATTATTACAAAGTCATTAATGAAAATTCTTACCATATTCGTTCTTACGGAAGAGATGGACTTATAAATACCAGAGACGATATTTTACCAACACCAATAGAAAATGTTGGTCTAATAGCTGATTATCAAGTGGTAAGTGGTTTATAACGTATAAGGATAGGCCGCGCGCAGCCGCGTCCTTATCCCAAGTGTTGAACAAGCCCCAGCTTACTAGAAGCGATACCTTTATATAGTAAATAGTGGCGCGAGAGTTCACGCTGGTTTTGGTGGATTATCTTAAGTGACACTTTTAACTAGTCACAGCGATCCCTTAGCATTGCTAGCTAATTGAATTGCTCAATAATATTAATACCTTAACACCTCCTCATTTGTGACTTGCTCTGTACCTTAAGCCTTAACTTTATCTGCCTTCTGCTTAAACAGTGGCGTTAGGCTCCCTTGTTATCTGCATGATAAAACTTGTCGGTCGTGCATGCTTATTCCCATGAACCCCCATAAATTTCATTGGCTGTTTGCAGCAGGGGCAAGGTCGTATGGCTTGAGTTTTAGTGCTACTTTCGAGCGGGGCAAATACCACTCCTGCAACTGCCAGCATCAAGCGTATTCGTTGCCGCAGATTGGCAGCACTCCCTCTTAACAGTCCATAGTCTCTCACTCTCCGTAACCCTTTGGGTAAAACATGCTGAAGCACTAACCATAGAAATTCAGTTACTGGTAAGGTACGTATTTCAGTTGTTTTGGTTTGGCTATTTTGATACTCGAAGCTGACTTGTTCATTGACGACACTGGTTATGCATTTATCTGGCAATACACCGCGATAGAGATATCGGGACAGGTACTTGAGTGCTGGCAAGCCTTTACCAACGTGCTGGCAGTCGACCACCCATTTGTTGGGCAGGTGTTCTGGTAACTTGATCCCGAGTTTATTTGTCAGTAGCTCTAGCAAACGTGCACGCCATACAGTGGCAAGGTTGAAGGCGTTGAACAGGTACTTGCCTTTGCTCTTGCGCCACTGTTTTTTGTCTTTGTTAAAGCTGCCTGCAGGGATGATGAAGTGGATGTGGGGATGAAAATCACGCCGCCTGTTATGGGTATGCAATACGCCAGTAAAGCCAATCTCACCTCCGAGTTGCTTTGAGTTTTTGGCGAACTCCTTTAGCACGCTGGCGGCACCCCAGAACATAGCTTGATACATCGACTCTGGTTGATGTTTTGCAATGACTCGAAGCTCAAAAGGCAAAGTAAAAGTGACCATATAGTATTCAACAGGGAGTAGTTTAGCTTGCTGTTTAGCGAGCCAATCTATCGTAGTGTTGTGCTGGCACTGTGGGCAACTGCGATGGCCGCATGAAAGTGGAAAGTCAGCGATATGAGTGCAACTCTGGCAAGCCCACTGACTCGTTCGCTCAGTATTGCTGCGGCAACTGAGCATGGCGTGTATCGCTTGTTGCATCGAAGAGGTAATTTGCTGCTCGTAAGCCTGATTAAACGCATCTAGGTGGTCGCGTAAAATGTCGATGAACGTCATGCGCCACACTCCCATGACAGTGCCAAGCCGTCTGCAAGTTGGTTAATCGCTTCAACGGTATTTTTGCGGGTAATTTGGGTGAGCCGTGTATAGCGTGCAGTGGTGTTAAGGCTGTTATGGCCAAGCAAACTCTGTACCGAACGCAAGTCTAGTCCTTGTTCGAGCAGATGGGTCGCATAGCTGTGTCGTAAATTATGAGGGCTGATGGATTTATGAATATTGCACTCTCCGATAACCCGCTTTAGCGCTTTCTGAATACCGCCTTTATCTATCAATGAGTCTGGCTGGCTATCTTTACCAGGAAAGAGATAACGAGGATGGTGATGGGTTTTCCAGTAATAACGTAAAGCCTGCAAGGTACGTTTTGGCAGAGGAACCAATCTATCCTTGCCGCCTTTAGCATTACGAATATGCACTTGCATTATTTGTGAATCGATATCGCCAACACGCAATGAAATCGCTTCACCGAGTCGTAATCCCATGCTGTACAAGGTCAAAAAGCAGACCTGATATCGCAGTTGTCGAGTCAGGCTAATGACGATGGCAACCTCACAAGGCGTAAGAATATCGGGCAAGCGCTGCACTTGGGGCGGCTTGACGATGTTGAGCCACTCCCAGCTGTGGTTAAGCACGTAACGATAAAAAAACTGTAAGCCATTACGGTCTAACTTCACGGTGCTCCAAGAGTGTGAATCGATTAAAGAAGCAAAATAGCGCTTCAAATCATCGGTTGTGAGATTATCGGGACAGCAGTCAAAGAATGCTGCAATGCGCCTTACAGCACGACTGTATGCGTCGATGGTTGCGGGTCGCTTGCCTTGCAGGGTTAAGTTGGTAAGATGTTGTTCATAAAGAAAATCAAAGCGTTGTTGTTCGGATGTGTTCATGACAATACTCCTAGTATTAATGGCCTAACAAGGCCTGCACTAGTAAGTATTTAGGATGAGAGGATAGAGATAGTTTTATCTTTCTGCCGCATAGCGGCTTCGTTCAACAAGCCAATCAAAGTGGACTAAATCATGGAGGATTTATGAAGTTCAAAAAATGGATGTGGGAGATTACGACGATAGCGGTTGTCTGTGCATTGCTACTTAACCCAGAGTTAGTGTCTTTAGCTTTGTTTGTTGACGCTGTTGGGCTTGATATATTCTTATTACTTATTGAAGTACAGATAGTCGCTGTAAGTGGGTATTACTTTCATACTTGGTTTAAACCCATATTGATGCCTTTCTATAGATGTTTACTTAAAGTTGACCCGTATTTTTTCATCCCAACAAAGGATTCTGTTGGCAAGTATCCGATGATTTTGTGCCATGCAGTCCCTTTTTTGATGTTACTAATTATCGGTGTCACAGTTGCTAAACCTATGATAGATATAGTGTGACGTAAGTTAACAAGCCTCTGAATTAAGATTTTCCAAGGCTGTCACGCCATTTGCTGAGCAAATCGCCCGCCAGCACATGGTTCACTTATTAGAGGGGCGTTAGCTATTTTATATTTTCCAAAGGGAGTTGTATGAAGAAAAAACATTCAGATTTAGTTGTTATATTTATATCTGCATTCATTACATCATTTGTTAAAGGATATTTAACTGATTCAGTATCAAGTTTAAATGATTTATCTTTCATCATGGATTTACTGGTTTTCTTAGTTATTTATTTGGTAATTTATTTCCCGTTAAATAGTTTATTTGGAAAGTTTGTCGTCGATTCACCAAACAATAGCTAACGTATAAGGATAGGCCGCGCGCAGCCGCGTCCTTATCCCAAGTGTACTCTTTATCACAGGGAGTAAGCCCGAGGTCGGGGTTTAATCATACTCTTTATTAAGCAAATAGCTGAGCGAGGGTTCGTTATGCTTGAGGCCATAATAGGACGAATATTTTGTTTTAGTCAGGAAGAGATAACCAAGACAAGAGATAACCAAGACACCCATTTTTATTTTCAGCAAGATCGCCAGTGCCGAACACATCTAGATAAACTCCTCGATTTATCAATCCGCCTACTTACATACCAAATGATACTCAAATAGTCTGTTATGAGTAAAATATCGACTATTCCCTTAAAAATAAAACATCATAAATCCCAAACAAGGGTTTGGTTATGTATGAAAATATGACTTTAAATTGGGTATTTGGGGTCTTGATTAAGCGCTATCTAGCCATCGATGACAGTTGGCAGCACCTTGCCGGCGCTTGCGCTCAAGATGTTCACAATACACTGTTAACTCTTGGGTGTTGCCCACTGGACCTTTGAAAATCTTGGTAAACTCTGTGGTCAGTTTTATCCAGTTTTCTTGCGGGATATTAAGTCTATTTAAAATATTAGCCGACTCTTGGCTCATAGACCCTCGCTTGTCGGCTCTGACTATTCTCCCAGTATCATCAACAAGTTGCAGATAATCTTTAGCACTGAACATGAGTCCTTTAGGCATTGCTTTATGCTCGTTGCCGACAAAGGGCAATAGCGTATTGGGCTGCTCACCTTGTATCGCTGCCTTAATACGCAATTTAATACTAGTGAAGTCTGAGGTTTCAGGTGTAGCAGCCATTTTAGCGCGGATAGGCCTATCTATTAATAAAGAGTGGTCGACATAAGCCATGCAGGCCAGAACAGCAGCCTCATCCAATAGGGCTTGGGACTTGAACCTCCCCTCCCAAAATCTCCCTGTACAGTTATCTTCCTTGTTGGCCTGTCTCGCAATGGGTTCATTGAGGCAGCGCAACTCTTATGATGACAATCTTGGGTGTCTTGGTTATTTTCTTTCTTGGTTATTTTCTTGGTTATTGGTTTTTCCCTAATGACACTCATCACTACAAGAGCTTTAACTCTAACGAGCTTTTGTCCAAAAGTGAGCTACATGCCAGTAAAATTCAAATCGAAGAAGCAAATACTCAGGTGTGAACGCGGCTGTGACCTTCCGTGACAAGGATGTCATGGCAGAGCCCACAGGGACTGTGCTTGCGGCGTGTCGCAGAAGTGTTTGCACATCCCTCGCCGGGCAGGCGTTAGATAACAGCTAAGTAATGGCATCCTGCAAACCAACCAAACACCAAAACCGCTAAATTAACCCAACCAAAGATACTTGCTACTTGTTATCCGACAAGTAAACACGTTTCTGTCCATAAATGTTTTAGCTGGCACATTAATACTGCAATCGAAGAGATGAATAATTCGATGTGGATGCGGCTGTGGGCTTCGGTTTCAGGGTGAGGTATCACGAAGTGATACTCTCCGAACGAGAGGCTAGGATGCCGAACTGGCCTTTAAACATGGAAGTTGTTTGAAACCGCAGAGCGTATAGGGACATATTTATAGCGTCCCACAGAAGTAGCTACATGTGAGCCTGCTGCAAGCAATAAACACCAATGAAGCTATGGTTCTCAATAAACTAACCAAATACCAAACCAGCCAAATGGACCCACATTAGATATTTCAGAAACTTGTTATCCAACAAGTAAAAAATCCGCATCTCCCTTAGAGGGAATTGCGGATTTTAGTCTTTAGTCACTTGAGTATAATATTAAAAGCTATACATAACAGAGACACCAATATTAGTGGGGTCGATCACTGCGGCGTAGCCAGTGGGATAGAGTCGACTCGCAGGTTCGTTGACTGTGAGTGCTTGCTCGTCGAATAAGTTGTTCACATATGCGCTAACACGCCATTGATCTGTTTGATAATCCACATTTAAGCGGCTAACAATATAATCTCCGGCAACGCGCTCTTCACTATTGGCTATATCACCAAAATACTCAGCAACGTAATTGCCCGATAAACCGAACGTCAACTCATCAGTAAGCCAGTATTTAACACCTAAATTTGCGGTTACATTAGGCGCAGAGTTGAGCTCGTTACCTTTGATGTCACCGTAAGCTAGATCGGCTTTTTTGATCTCGGTTCTCAGTAAGCCCAAACCAGAGAGTAATTTCCAGCTGTCGCCAAGCATGGCATTAAACTCTATTTCAACACCATATGTCACAGCTTTGTCTATATTGGTTATACGACGCTTGCTATTTGAAGCCTGATAACCATCATAATCGTTATAGAACAGATTAGTATTTAGATTGATATTACCGCCGTCGAATTGACTACGGGAGCTTAACTCATAGGTGTCCACAGACTCCTGATCATAATAGTAATATTCAGCCCCCTCTGGTGTTAATGCCAGCGCACCAGCTCCAGCATTATAGCCCTGGCGACCACTCACGGCTAAAGTGGTGTTATCACTGACGGCATACTGCACCACTAATTTAGGCAAGGCTAAGGTTTTACCATGATCCAGTGTTTCATCGATGGCAGTGCCTCGAAACTGCATAGCGAAATCTCGTGTCTGTTCATCGCGCATCACACGACCACCTAGAGTTAGCCACCACTTTTCTGCCATCGCATATGTCATTTCACCATAAACTGATGTCGATGTACTACTGTCATCACCGCCGTAAGTAAAGCCACCTATACTGCCAAAATTTTGTTTACGCTTGTAATATGCAAAACCAATAAAACCATTAAAATCTCGGTTATTTAAGCCAAAACTGTATTTACCGTCGACGGTATAGCTTTTGTCCCGCATATCGACATCCTGTTTAGCTGCTGACTGGGCTTCGTAGGAATCAAACCCCCACTGATAATCCATATAAGCCAGCAGCAGATCCAGTGACTGATCGTCACTTAAACTGTAATCAAATCGCACCGAATGGCTATTGGATTTGGTTTGAATGTAACGCTGGAACGTAGGCTTATATGCCCAAGGGTCGTCCCCTGTAAAGTAGTTACGACCTGCATCCCCCTTCTCGTTATTATATGAGAAGCTATAATGCACACGTAAATCCTCAAGCCCTGTAGGTTGCCACAATAACTTGCCGCGCCAACGGTTAGTGATCAGCTCATTTTGATCGAAGGTCTTTGGGTTGGTATCGAACACCTCCCCCTTGTTATAGGTATTACCAGTTACATTTTGTCCGGTAATTCTAAAGGCTAACTGATCTTCTAATATTGGGCCGGATAACATCACAGCACTGTCGATGAATTGGTCTTGGTTCCGATAGCCTAAACGTGCAGCACCCTGCCAATCAAAAGTAGGGTCAGCAGTCTTGATAAACACAGTACCCCCTATGCTATTACGGCCATTAATGGTCGATTGTGGTCCACGGAACACCTCAATTTGTTCAATATCCCATAGACCAGTATCACCGGTTAAATCGGCTACAAAAGGTTCGGCTACACCGTCGATTAATGTTGATACTCGCGCTTTCGCGCCGCCAGAAAAAGAATTAAAGCCACTGGCTGATCCATTGCCAGTTACACCGCGGATATCCGGAACAGAACCCGTCACCACTACAACGTTCGGTACTTCGGCAAGTGCACTCGATACCGACTGATATTGGCCACTATCCAGCGTCTCTTTATCAATAACAGACACAGATGAGGTGGTATCTTTGAGGCTGCGCTCAACCTTTTCACCATAAACGGTGATCACCTCCATCGATTCTCTTGGCCCTACATCTTCAGCGGCCTGTGCAACCGAAAATAACGGACTACACATGATTGCGGTAACAAGCAGATTCTTCTTAAATACCCTGGACTTCATGGATTACCTCTAATTAACAAGTTATTAAAATTTGTTACGACATTGAAATCAGCGATAATTTACAGTAAATGATAACCACTATCAATTGCGAACGATTAACATTTACATTAGAGTAGCTGTGATTTGCATCATCTCAGTAACAAGGAAATCCAGTTGGATATGTTGACACTTACCGCGTTATTTTTGACATTCGCTGCAGCCCTGCTTATCTACATAACCAGCAAGCATCAGAGGTTTTTCAGTAAGCCGCGGCCTAAACGGCTGGCATGGGTGAGTGTGGGCTTATTCGTATTAGCCTTATTGACTTGGCTACAGATTTTTACTGTTACTGCTGCCGTTTTTATCTGGTTTTTTACCAGCATCACACTCGTTATCAGCATTCCCCTATCGACGCTCTTCATTGACAGAAAATCGCTCAAATGAAAATCCTGACCCGCGCACAAAAGATTCAGCCACACTGGTGGCGCAAAAGTCTGATAGCCATAGTATTCGGCCTTACGCTGACCTACGGTATTGTGGCGATATTTGCCTGGTTTGGTCCCGGTGGAATCGATGCTGTCATGAAAGTACAGTTCAATATGTGGCTCATAAGCCTTATCTGGCTACCAATATTAGCCTTCATTTTTCTGTTTAAAACTGCGGCAAAGGCGCTAATTTATATGCTTAGTGCCAACGCAGTGATCTATCTGTTATTTCTTTGTCTATGGTATCTAGAATGAAAATACGCTCAGACATATTGCGAACCTACCAATCAATTCATACTTGGACAGGCATCACTACCGGCTTAGTATTATTTATTGCTTTTTTTGCCGGCTCACTCACTATGTTTAAGCCACAAATTGAACAGTGGGCGACGCCGCCATCACAACAATTAGCACCAATAAACAGTGCACAATTTGACAATTTAATCAGTCAAGCTATTAGCCAATATGACAAGGTGGCAGATGGGTTTATCGTTAACTTAGATGGACAATCATCGCCGTTAACCTGGTATGAAAAAGGTGGCAGTCGAGGTTTGCGGATCGACGACAGCTTAAGGCATGCCAGCCTTGATGGTAATGGCGAGATAGTCAGCCACATCAGTGGCACCAACGAACTTGGTCAACTCATAGATCACTTGCATCGCACCGCTGGGATCATAGGTAAAGTAGGCCATGAAGATATTGGCGTGCTGCTCTTAGGTGTTGCCGCTGGGCTGTATTTTCTGGCGCTTGTCTCAGGTGTCATAGTGCTCTTACCTACTCTGGTAAAAAATCTATTCGCATTAAGATCCCATAAAGGCGCGAGTCGTTTTTGGCTCGACAGTCACAATCTGGTGGGTGTATTGAGCTTACCCTTTCACCTCATCATCGCCTGGACTGCCATGGTCTTTGCCTTTCATGACCCCTTTTATGCTGGACTTGGAGTGGTATACGGTGACAAACCCTTATTTGAGGCCAGAGAGAGAGGATTAATCGAGTATTCGGTGACTGAACTGCCATCAATCGAGACGTACATTGAACAGGTCAGTGCACTTGCCGATGGTTATCAGATCCGTAATATGAAATTTTCAAAACTGAGCTCCACCAGTCCTTCATTGGCGGTGGAGTTAGTGGCTGACGGGCGAATGATGCGCGGAGGCTATAGTGATTACATCTATCTGCAGCCCTACACGCTTAAGGTTAACTACAGCACAATAAACCAACCTGAAGATGGTATATATGGCCCTATCATTAACAGTTTCTTCGCGCTGCACTTTGGCAATTATGCGGGAGGCTTGGGTCGCTGGATCTATTTCATTCTTGGGCTGCTTGGCGCCTTCTTATTCTACAGTGGTAATCTGTTATGGCTTGAGAAGCGCCGTCAAAAGCAAACTCAACAAACTCGCGCCAACCGAGTCATGTCATCACTAACCATAGGTGTCTGTTTAGGCTCGATGTTAGGCGTAGTCAGTGCCATGTTAGCCACTAAATGGCTGTACCTTATTAGCGAGCAAATCAACAGCTATTATCTCAGCTGCTATTACGCACTATTTTTTATCGCTATCGCTTACAGTTTTGCACGGGGCGGGGCATTAGCTGCCATTCACCTCTTGAAGTTGTTATCCCTTGGCTGCTTACTGATCCCTGTCAGTTCACTACTGACTCTTATATTGCCCGGGCTCACGCCTTGGACACCTGCAGACTTTAGCGCTGGGTTAATTGAGTCTATGGCTGTGCTATTTTCCCTGCTGTTTTATCTGGGTGCCAGAAAAGCTCAACATCGCGCCTATTATGGTGAACGCAAGAGTATTTGGGCACTGGAGCCACGCGAATCTGAGCAGCCGCTTAAATGCCTGCAGGAGAGCAGCCCAAAGATGGGAAAACTCAGCTAATAAAATTATGGGATTAACTCTCAGATAATACTCACTAGTATATTCAAAAGGATTATGACAATCTTGGGCAATAGGATATTGAGAAAAACTAAGGAAAGTCTGTGGAGTTATCGAGTCAAAGAATAACCCTTTCACCATTCGATGAAACGGATAAAGCCCTGTTTATCGAGTTTTGCATGTGCCCCGAGACCATGAAGCATGTTTATGCGCCGTTCACTTACGCAGAAGCAGTTACCGCATTTGAAATTAAGTCTCAGCCTTGGACGCTTGAAAGTAAAGCTTGGCTATCTCTTAGCATCTCAAGCCTAGGAACTGGTGAAAAGTTGGGACATATAGGCCTCAAAATTATTAACCATGAGGCAAAAATTGCTGAGGTAGGTTATATGATCAAGCAAGGTGCTCAAGGGAAGGGATTTGCAGCTGAGGCATTGAATCTGGTTAAAGGCTACGGCTTTGAAGAGTTACACTTAAACAAGCTGACGGCGACGTGTTCAGTCCACAATACCGGCTCATTTAAATTACTCGAAAAGATTGGTTTTATACGTGAGGGCTGTTTGCAACAAAATTCACTAATCGACAAGAGGTATGTGGATGATTATGTCTATGGTATCTGTCAGCCGACAATTGTTGAAGCTTAGGTAATAACACAGCGACATTGTTGAGTTAGCCTATTATCAGAAATAGCTTGCTTAACGAATGACAAAACAGAGCGAAATAATGTCTCACTTCGCTCTGTTTGTTATCAGAGAGGAACATCAATACAGAGGGGCTTCACCTTCGGGGCGCGTCTTGAGCACCTTGAGGAACCACATGTACTGCTCTGGGTACGCCAAGATCACTTGCTCTACCACCTTATTTAGCGCTAAGGCTTCGTTCTCTTTACCCTTCATATCTTCTGGATCTATGGCCGGCATTACGGTCAAGTCATAACGGCGAGCAGTTTGATCGTAACCTATCTTAACCGGCATCACCTGAGCATTTCCAGCCTGAGCCAAACGGCCCACTACGGGTAAGGTGGCTTTTACCGTGCCGAGGAAGGGAGCAAATACACTCTTTTCCGGGCCCAAGTCTTCATCTGGCAGGTAAAAAAAGCTTTTATTATTCTTCAGCTCAGTTAACAAGGCACGAATACCTGCCTCTCGCATGTAGATGTTGGCGCCCTGTGAGCTGCGCATACGATTATTGAACCAGTTAAACAAGCCGTTTCTATGGGGCTTAGCCATGCTAGCCATGGACACCTCTAGATTAAGCCTCAAACCCGCATATTCAATCCCCCACACATGGGGCATGATAAAAATCACAGCCTGACCCGCAGCTTTCGCCTGCTCTACATGTTCAAAACCGATGAGATTGACTCTGCGTCTGAGGTGGGCAGTGGAGCGCACCATAAGCTCAGATTGCGCTAGCAGTATCATCACGAAGTTTTCGATATTCTCTTTGAGCAGAGACTCAATCTCTTGTGACGATTTTTCTGGAAAACAGGTAGTGAGATTTATTCTCGCCACCGAAATCGGCTTTTTAGCGATTTTAGTCACCAGTTTTGCCAATTGACGTGCGATAGGATCACGTAACCAGGCAGGCATGAGTCCAAACAGGACTAAGATAGCGATACCAATCCAGGTAAAAAAGTACTTAGGGTGTAATAATTCGAGTTTAAAACGGCGATCGAAATACTTTGGCTTTCTCGACAAGATACTGGCCTCGAGCTAGAGATGAAAAGGATACGTTTCTTATCATTTGATAAAAGTTCAAGTTAAACAAAGCGCAAACTTGCCCGGTTTAAAGATGCATTTAAGACATGATGAAAATACGGTGAAAAACAGAAAAAGCCACTCCCTTGAGTGGCCTTATCTTTACACTAACTCAAGATTATCTCTTCGAGTTAGCTTCTTCTACGCGGCTTTTGAGCTTCTGTCCAGGACGGAAGGTAACGACGCGACGAGCTGAGATAGGGATATCTTCACCTGTTTTCGGGTTTCTTCCCGGTCTTTGATTCTTATCTCTAAGGTCAAAGTTGCCGAAGCCAGATAACTTGACCTGCTCACCACTTTCGAGCGCTTGGCGAATTTCTTCGAAAAACGTCTCAACCATCTCCTTAGCTACACGCTTATTAATTCCAAGCGTTTCAAAAAGATGCTCTGCCATTTCGGCTTTGGTAAGTGCCATACTTTTAATCCCTCAACAATGCGTTGAACTCGGACTTGAGCGTAGAAACCACTGAATCAACCATCTCAGCTATCTCTTTTTCTTCAAGTGTACGAGTGTTGTCTTGTAATGTAAGTGCTATCGCTAGGCTCTTTTTGCCAGGCTCAACACCTTTACCTTGGTATACATCGAATAAGTTTATGCCAACCAACTGATTTTGGCCAACTTTTCTTATCATTTTTACAACATCACCAGCAGAAACATTGTCGTCTACAACGATAGCAATATCACGTCGGTTAGCCGGAAACTTAGATACAGCCTGGGCTTGAGGCAATTTAGCATGCAATAAAGCGTTCAATTCAAGCTCAAAAACAATTGTTCTACCATTGAGCGCAAACGGCTTTTCTAAGCTCGGATGAACCGTACCTATGATACCTATGACCTGATCATTTCTTAATATTTCAGCACATTGCCCTGGATGAAGTGCAGGATGAGTAGCTGATCTAAAAGTAAATTCTTCATCAGAAACTGTCAAGCCGATAATGGCTTCAAGGTCACCCTTGAGGTCAAAAAAGTCAGCAGTTTTAGATTCCATTGACCAATGTTCATCATTCTGATTACCAGAAATCACAGCAGCAAGCATAGGCTCTTGGCGTACATTTGCATCAGCAGATGTATCCGGTACGAACCTTAGGCCAGTTTCAAACAGGCGAACTCGGTTTTGCTGACGACTCTGGTTATGACCGACGGCGCTTAGCAGACCGGTAAATAACGACAGACGCATTGCCGACATCTCGATAGAGATAGGATTAGGTAAAACCATAGCTTCACAGCCAGGATGCACCTTATCTTGTAGCTTAGGGTCAACAAAACTGTAAGTAATCGCTTCCTGGAAGCCACGAGCCACCAGCATGCTACGCACACGCTTTAAGCTAATATCAGACTCGTTATGGTCTGGCATGCTTAAAGAGCCAACTGGCGCGATGTTAGGTATGTTGTTGTAGCCATAAATACGGGCGACTTCTTCGATCAAGTCTTCTTCGATAGCCATATCGAAACGGTATGTCGCGGTAACCACATTCCATTGATCAGCGGTAAACTCCACAGCAAAACCCAGACGCTGAAGAATTTCAGTCACTTCATCGTCAGAGATATGATGACCTAAGATGCGATCTAACTTGCTGCGACGCAAGGTGATCGATACAGGCTTAGGCAGATGCTCGTCTGATTTTGCTTCGACAACGGGTCCAGCTTCACCACCACAGATATCCAGAACCAAGCGCGTCGCTCTATCCATCACCTTGTGCTGTAGCTCAGGGTCTACACCTCGCTCGAAGCGGTGAGATGAATCTGTATGTAAGCCAAAGCGACGAGTTTTTCCTAAGATAGCCAGAGGTGCGAAGAAGGCACATTCAAGCAAGATATCTTTCGTCTCACTGTTCACACCTGAATATTCGCCGCCAAAGACACCAGCAAGCGCCAGAGACTTCTCCTGATCACTAATGACTAACATATCATCAGGTATGGTGATTTCATTACCATCAAGCAATGTGAGCTTCTCATCGCCTGTTCCCATACGAACCTGAATGTCACCGCTTAGCTTAGCCAAGTCGAAGGCATGCATTGGCTGGCCAAATTCGATCAAGACATAGTTAGTGATATCGACAATAGGATCGATAGAGCGAATGCCACTGCGTCGTAGCTTCTCTTGTATCCAAAGTGGCGATTGAGCTTTGACGTTTATATTCTTAACCACACGGCCAAGATAACGAGCACAAGACTCAGGAGCCTGTAGGTCGATTTTAATAGAGTCGTCAATGGTAGGAACTACTTTTTCCCATGTTGGCTCAGTCACGGCTTGGCGGTTTAATACACCGACTTCCCGTGCCAGACCCGACATGCCGAGACAATCGGCGCGGTTGGCAGTCAAATCAACATCGATAATCACGTCTTCTAGACTCAAATACTCACGAATATCAGCGCCTAATGGCGCATCAGTCGGTAGTTCAAGAATACCATCGCTGTCGATATTGATGCCAAGTTCACCGTAGGAACACAGCATACCAAATGAAGGTTCACCGCGAAGCTTAGCCTTCTTAATTTTGAAGTTACCCGGCAGTACTGCGCCTACCATGGCAACAGCCACTTTCAGGCCTAAACGACAGTTAGGTGCACCACAAACTATGTCAATAAGCTCGTCTTGACCGACATTAATTTTGGTCACACGTAACTTATCAGCATCCGGATGCTGACCACACTCTACAACTTCACCGACGATAACACCGGAAAACTCACCGGCAACACCTTCGACACCATCGACTTCGAGACCGGCCATGGTGATTTGATGTGACAATTCGTCACGGCTTATGCTTGGGTTAACCCATTCACGGAGCCAAGATTCACTAAATTTCATGCTGTATTGCTCCGTTATTTAAATTGCTTGAGGAAACGTAGGTCATTTTCAAAAAATGAACGTAGATCGTTAACGCCGTAACGCAACATAGATAGACGTTCAACCCCCATGCCAAAAGCAAAACCAGAGTATATTTCAGGGTCGACACCGACACTGCGCAGAACATTTGGATGTACCATGCCACAACCCAGAACTTCCAACCATTTACCATTTTTACCCATAACATCCACTTCGGCCGATGGCTCAGTGAATGGGAAATATGAAGGACGGAAACGCACTTCTAAATCTTCCTCGAAGAAGTTACGTAAAAAGTCGTGCAATATGCCTTTTAGCTCGGCAAAGTTTACGTTCTCGGCAACCAACAAACCTTCTACCTGATGGAACATAGGCGTGTGAGTCTGATCGTAATCATTACGATAGACGCGGCCAGGAGAGATGATACGTATAGGCGGCTTCTCATTTTCCATGGTGCGGATCTGCACACCTGAAGTTTGAGTACGCAACATGACTTTAGGATTAAAGTAAAATGTATCATGATCGGCACGAGCAGGATGATGCTCTGAGATGTTAAGTGCGTCGAAGTTATGGAAATCATCTTCAATTTCCGGCCCCTGCTTAACGCTAAAGCCAAGCTCACCAAAGAAGGTTTCAATACGTTCGATAGTACGTGTTACCGGGTGTAACCCACCGTTATCGATTCGACGACCAGGCAGAGTCACATCTATACTTTCAGCGGCAAGCTTAGCCTCTAGCTCTGACGCTTTTAAGCCTTCAATACGCTCAGATAATTTCTGCTGAACAGCCTGTTTGGCTTGGTTCACAGCTTGACCGAAAGCGGGTTTCTCAGCCGGGCTCAGTTTACCCATCATCTTCATCATGTCGGTTATTTTACCTTTCTTACCTAGGTATTCGACACGAAGTTCATCTAGGGCTTTAAGATCACTCGCCCCATCGACGGCCAACAAGGCCTGTTCTACGATCTCTGTTAACTCTGACATCATCTCTTCCAGTGCATTTGACCTTTTCATTAAGGCCATTACTTTGTGTTACTGTCTATTTATCTTACGAAAATAGAAAAAGAGACAAATTTTACGTGAGCTCATCGATTTTGACTAGGGCTAATTCACGCTTTTTGCCATAAAGGTTAGATATATCCTTTTTATCGCCAATATTTTCCCCTATCCATCACAGAATGTATGAATGAAGCCTGTATAAGACTCGAATCTCATCTCACAAATGTAAAGTGAACACACAGAAATACACATTTAAACCAAGCGTGCGGATAAAGACTAAACAATCATCTTGATGAATACTCATTCTAGCTTGATCAATTAGAGACACTCCCAATATCCAGGTGTGATGGCATTCAGTAAGGATGAAGCGCCATAGAAGATGTAATAATTTGTTGGTTAGTGCTGATACGTATCTTAAGCATCATATTGCCAACAATTACTTCTAAGATAGATAAAGTCGCAACAAACTTGATCTAGATCCGTAACCAAGTGTTTTTTCATTTATGTTAGAATTCTATCTCTATGATAAGAGTTAAAAGGAAGTATGCCCACATGGGAAATAATGGACCCGATCACCAGCCCTCTTACAAAACGCATTGGCTGAACAGCTTACCCTTTAAGTTTTCTATTATTCAATTTTTTATCGTAGGCCTGATCATCACCTCAAGTATCTGGCTCATCTTATCTATAGAGAAGAAACACCATCAGGAAACTCAGCTTTCCTTGAGCCAAAATTTAGGCTTAACCATAGTCGCTCAGTTACAGCAAACCACATCAAAAATTGAAGCCCTTGCCGCCTCTATGGCCTCTATAGGCGTTACTTATGCACATTCCCCATCTCAGCTACAACAGATAATCCCAGCCCTCCTAAATACCGATGGACAACAATCCCTCATAGCGGGTGGCGGAATATGGCCCGAGCCAGGTGCTTTCGATGCATCGAAACTGCGTGACAGTTACTTTTGGAGCCGAGATGAGCAAGGTCATTTTGATCTGGTCAACGGATATAATAATGCCAGTGGCTCAGGTTATCATTCAGAGATTTGGTACCAGCCGACACGTTTTTTCCCTGTCGGCACCACTTACTGGTCTGATGCCTATATCGATCCTTATACCCATGAAGCCATGATCACCGCCTCGGTTCCAATGTGGTTGGAACACCAATTTATCGGAGTATCTACGGTAGACTTGGCACTTTCGTCACTTAAATCCTTTTTCAATAAGCTGGAGCTTCATCAAGCTTATCTATTTGCACTCGACAGCAACAACAATCTCTTGGCGCATCCCTCTGACTCCGAAGAGCAAGGCTCCTCGCCATACCTGAGTCATCCTTTCGCACAATTCACCCAAGATCATCCAGCCTACGTCTCGCTCCTCACTGAGATAGACAAAATTGATGCTCAATTCCTCAAGCAAGCCGGATCTAGCATCACCCAAGACCCATCGCAACTTAATGTATTGTTAAATAGCCTAGATGTATCTAAACGAGAGCGACTCTCGGCGCTTATCAATGCCAATGCTAGGCAAATATCATCTAACTCTGAACGAACCACCAGCTTCGTATTAGACCAAGATCCCTTGCTTAAGGAACCGGTATTGGTGTCTGTTTTTCATATGCCAAGAACCTACTGGAAGATCATTTTAGTCACTCCTCTGAGTGAAATTGGCAGTAAAGAACATGCAATTGCGGCAAAAATTGGCATATTTTTGCTTTTGACCCAATTGATCGCACTAGTGGTGCTGTTTATTTTCCAGCATAGGTTATTTATCAAACCAATTTCCAAGATGGTCGAATCATTACAGGGGGGGAATATCGCTAAGCTAGAGCTCACCGCCAATCGACGCCAAGATGAAATTGGTAAGTTAGCGAAGGCATTTATCTCAAGAAGTCATCAGCTTGAAATTGCTTATGCCAGTTTAGATGCCGGTAATCTGGCGCTAGAACAGCAAGTGGCGATGCAAAAACACGCGCAAATTAAATTGAGTAAGCATAAAAACCAGCTTAATAGTCTGCTCAATTCATCACAAAATCTCATCTACATCAAGAGCACTGAAGGATTATATACCTTAGTCAATGATAGGTTCTGTGAGGTATTAGGTCTTGAGCGGGACAAGGTAATTGGGGCTAAAGACAGGGATCTTTTTCCTGTTCATATCGCCGAGATTATTGCCTGCCATGACAAGAGCATCATAGACACACAAAGCCCACAAAGTTTTGAACAAGTCATCCCTAGCAACCAAGGTGAAATCACCTACTTGATCACTGGATACCCCATACTGGATGATGAAGGTAACATTTTTGCTTTAGGCGCCATGGCGTTCGATATCAGCCATATAAAAACCGTGAACCTAGAGTTGACCAGCCAGATAGAAGAAGTCAATCAAAGCTTGGTTCACCAGGAGATGCAGGTACAACAGCTTCATATGACCCTGCGTCAGCTTGAACAGTCGAGCATCAGCATAGAGAAACACCAAGAATTATTCCTTCAACTGCAACATAGTGGGGCTCAAAACCATAAGCTAATGCCTCAGCTGATCACTGACATCTTGCGGGAACAACTAAAAGAACATGAACTGATCTTCACCAAATTGCGTCAGGATAGCTCATTGCAACGAGAGGACGATCTCTTGGAGCTTATTCGCCTTGTCACAGAGCAAACCGATAAGCTGCGCCACCTACTCTGCTTAGTCGTGCCCCAGAGTGAAGAAATTAAGTCGGTGCACATTAAACAGTTCTTGGAACACCTCTTGGCTGTATTAGCCCCACAACTCGATGCATACAAGGTTGAAATCAAGCTAAACTGCTCCGAAGCCTTGTCGTTGCAAGTCTCTCCCTGGTCACTGTTACTCCTGTTTTATAAACTGTTACAGAACACTCTGACCCATGGCTTAAGTAAAGACAATGAGCAGAATAAGATCACTATTTCAGTATATAAAGACCAGCAACAACTCCTAGTGTGCATCAAGGATAATGGTGTAGGAATCGAACCTTCACGCCTAGAAGAGATAAATAAACAGATTAGGGAGCACACCAGCTCAGGCACTCTGTCCGAGTTAGCCCTCTGGCTGAAAATTGAATTTAATGGTGAGATAAGCATGAGTTCTGAACGGTCAAAATACACAGAGGTAAGATGTTTACTGACCATTGCAGATTAGCTAGCTTAATGGTTAACAATCGCTAAAAGTGCCAATGGATGCACTATTCGATAAAACTATGAGTTTATATGGGTTTATATGGGGTGAAAGATAAAAGTTAAAGAGAGGGACTCCCTCTCTTTAACGACGTCAAGTGATTAACGCTCTACATCCACCAGATAATGGTCCTGCAACCAGTTGCGTCCTATGAGTAACTTATAACGCATTTTACTTCTGTCCCTGAGGTTGACCTTGATTTTATATTCCTCACCGGGCTCGCCAACATTGAGCTCCACCATATAGCGGATCTCGCTACCTTGAGCATTACGGATCCATGATGTCTCAACAATCTTTGCCTCCACACGATGAGAAATGCCTTTTTCATTCTCTGTGGTGAAGCTAATCATCTTGCCTATATTGGCTTGCATATCATCGACACCATTTTTAACCTTCAAATCTAATGCATGAAGTGAGCTTTCCACGGCGCCGGTATCAATACGGGTCTTAAACATCAAGCCTGTCTCAACGATGTAAATAGGGGCTACGGGACCTATCACCTTCTTATCGGCCACATCTACTAGGTATTTACCCTTAAGCCAGCTACGGCCAATGAGTAGTTTGTAATCCATATCACTTCTATTGCGTAAGTTGACCAGAACTTTACGTTCCTTGCCAGCGTAGCCCACATGGAGCCAGACCATATAGCGAGTCTCACGCCCTTGAGAATTACTCACTGTCGATGTCCTGAAGATGGGAACCGAGAGTCTTTGACGCTCGCCAGCTGCATTTTCAGTGGTAAAATGCAGTATCTTACCCACATCATCTTCCATCTGATTGGCACCGCCACCTTCAACTTTTAGATCGAAGGCGTTCAATGAAGTATTTACTGCACCCGTGTCGATTCTGGCGACAAAGGCAAGCTTAGCCTCAACCACAGACATCTGAGCTGTTGGACCTATGATGGTTTTATCTTGTGCTAACACAGAAGTAGAGAGTAACAACATACATAAACCTATTTTTTTCAGCATTATGTTTACCAAGTAAAAAAGAAATCAAAGATAGAAATCAAACAATAAAAAGGCCGACTCAAGAGTCGACCCAATTTCAATTGGTTATTCATTAACCATAGCAAGCGATTAACTTTCGTTATCTGCAATCCATTGTTCAGCCAAGTGGCTGCTACTTTTATCGAAAACTCTAACCGGACAGGGGATCATATATGCCATAGCTTTCGCCATGCCAGTGATCCAGTCACTGTCGGTAATAATGACGACTCTAGAAAAATCAGTCAAATGAAAAAAACCTAACATAGCATCATCCCATAATGTTTCCACTGTGATGCCCTTAAAGCCTTCGTCAAACTCATACCAAAGCTTGATCGACGCATGGTCTTTAAGTCTTCCCTCGATAGCCGGTAGCAAACGCTTGTCATAGTCATCGCCGGTAACAACACCAGAAGCCTTTATCGCTACTGTGTCGTGATTAAAACCATCCAAGATTTCTAACATTATGCACTCCTTGCAAAGATATGAACAAGCAAGCATCAATTGATAAAATTACACAGGCAAAACGACATAAGCACTAAACAAGCTTAAAGGTTTTTATATACGCCGTTTTAAAACACCTTAAATACCACATAAATTGATAGCTAACTAAACAAGTATAAACGGAACAAATGGAAGTAACACCAGCAATAGAAAAATCCCCAGCTAAGCACGGATGCAATACACGAGGAAATGCTGATGTCTATGATGTGCCAAGCCAATGAAACTGTTCAAATGAGTATTCTAATGTTTAACCAAGTTTAATACCCATAGGTATAACATTAGGTGTCTAATGAATTGACCACAAGAATGGAGATGTAAAAGACTGTAACTAAATATAAAAAAGGCAAAAATATACCTGCCTAGGAGATCTCTGTACCTGATATTTTTATATCAAGAGTATTTTTAACCTAGAGTATTTTTATCCTAGAGTATGTTGTACGAAACATATTCCGTACAACATATAGTCAGATCAACTGAAATTGACCGCGACTCGTAGTTACTGCGCAGCTGCCAGCAGTTTAGAAATTTCTTGATCGAACAGATTTTTGATCAAACCAGAAAACTCGGTAATAAACAGCGTCTGATCTTGGGTGGCATTTCTTTTGGCTACATTGGCTAAGATCTCTTCGAGATCGTAGACTATTGCATCAATTTCACGGATAACCGTATTTCTTTGTGCAAAAGTCAAAGAAGGATTTTGACCACACACCATGATGATCTGCGCCGACAATTGCTCTTCGAATAGTTCCATCACAGTGTCACCCGCAACCGAAGCCACCTCTCGGCCCTCAAACAGACCTAAATGCTCCGTGAGGTACTGAATGAGATGCATATATCCATCTTTATCTGTAACCATCTTAAACCTTATTCACCTATTCAGTTAGAGCATGGTAGTTACCATGCTCACAGTCCAGTCTATAGCAGTTTTAACCCATTTTCATCATAGCTAGGTTAATTTGTAACATTCGGTCTTTAACGGCTTAGATTCAAAACAAATGAAACCGGTACAGCCTGACTTATCGAGGTCAAGCCGGCCACTTCTCTTAGTTTTTCAATCCCAGGCGTATAACCAAAATCAGCCGCGTTTATTATCACAGGCTGAGTACTCACCACTAAAAGTTGCTTATTTGACAACTTAGCAATGGTAACCTGAATTGGCAATGTCTGTTTCTTTTGGTGCATAGATAATTCGGCAGACATCTCCATGACACTGGTAGCGCCAACTGGAATGTCGGCAAGTTTAGACAAGTCGATTTGAGAACTTAATACTAGTGTCGGATACATACCCACTTCAAAAAGCAGCTCCTTCATTCGGATATCACGGATCTCAATATTGGTCCATACACTCGCCAAGTCTATCGTGAGTGCAAATTTACCACTGTCATCCAGCTGACCTGAGAATGAATTAAAATGATGCACCTCGGCCACATTGACTTTCTTTGTTGAAATAAAATTCACATTGGAATTTTTACTGTCGACAATCCAAGGCGCCGCCGATGCTGCCCCGCCGATAGTACACAAGAAGATCCCTATCAATAACTTATTCATACATTCTCCACGCTTCAAATAGTAATAATCAAAATATGATTCGATTAGATCGTTTAACTAGTAACAGTATATAAATGAATTTAAATAAGTAAATGCTGATAAAAGAAAGAAAAAAAGGTGAGAGTGTCATTGGCACTCTCACCTATGTAACTTAAGAAGATGTATGAATCTTTAAGGCGCTAGTCTGCTGATGTCCCAGCTGGCCTCTTCTTTGGTATAAAGGAAGCGGTCATGAAGGCGTTTCTCCCCGCCTTGCCAAAACTCAATGCTGCTTGGCTTAACGATATAGCCTCCCCAAAACTTAGGTAAGGGCACCTCCCCCTTGCTAAATTTGGCCTTCATCTCAGCATACTTACTCTCTAACGCCTGTCTGGCAGAGATCTTACTCGACTGCTTAGAAACCCAGGCAGCAATCTGACTCTCTTTGGGACGCGTGATAAAGTATTTCATTACCTCGGCTGTCGATAGCGCATGCGCTTCGCCAGTAATAGCCACCTGCCTCTCTAACGAATGCCAGGGGAACAAGATACTGACTTTCGAGTTAACGGCGATCTGCTGTGACTTTCTGCTGGCTAAATTGGTGAAAAATACGAAGCCACCGGTATCGAAGCGTTTGAGCAACACGATTCTTTGAAATGGCTGCCCATCGGCATCAACTGTGGCGACTACCATAGCAGTCGGATCGCTAAGTAAGTCACTGTCCCGAGCCTGCTCCATCCATTTAGAGAACAAGACCATAGGATCCTCAGGAAGATCCTCTTCATTGAGTCCACCTAAGGTATATTCTCGTCTGATATCACTCAGTTTCGACATTTTCTTTCCCTACACAAATCATTAATCGCTATTTATTATGGGTACTTCTCAATTTGTCCGCCCACAAATGCAACATCTCGAGTCCAAGAGTCGCACCTGCCAGTGCGGTGATCTCGGCCGAGTCATAGGCTGGGGCAACTTCAACCACATCCATACCCACTAAGTTCATGCCGCGCAGCCCACGTAAAATTTTCATGGCTTTATCACTGGTTAACCCACCACACACGGGGGTGCCTGTACCTGGCGCAAATGCTGGGTCTAAACAATCGATATCAAATGTCACATACAAGGGCATATCGCCGACTCTCGCCTTGATCTGTGCCACTATATCGTCGGCTTTCATATCATTGGCAGTTGCGGCATCGATAACCTGAAACTCATGCGTGTCTCTATCATACTCGGTTCTGATCCCCACCTGAATCGAATGCTCAGTCGAGATAAGCCCCTCTTTAGGTGCATGATGAAACATGGTGCCATGATCATACTTACTGCCCTGACTGTAGGTATCTGTGTGTGCATCGAAATGAAGCAGTGCCATCTTACCGTGCTTTTTAAAATGAGCTCTGAGCAGAGGAAGAGTGACGAAGTGATCGCCACCAAAACACAACAAGCCCTTATCGGCATCGAGAATTGCCGTAGCAAAGTCTTCCACTCTTCGAGTGAAATCTGCCGAGTCACCACAGTCATAGACCAGGTCACCGGCATCGACGATGTTAAGATGATCCTTGAGTTTGAAATCCCAGGGCCAACGCGTCTCTTCCCAGGCTAAATGAATCGATGCCTGACGAATCGCGCCCGGGCCCATGCGACCACCGGAACGTCCTGTGGTGGCCATATCGAACGGCAAACCTAAGATCACCACATCGGCATCGGATGCGATAGGATTAAAATTCAAGGGCTGTCTCAGATAACCAAAGGCATTGGAATACAATGAGTAATCGGGTTTATCTATCATGGTGGTCATACACTCTCCAACATCTTTAAATATTTATATAATTGGGGTAAAAAGTCATTCACCTTGCTGATGAACATGTTTGAAATTAACTTCATAGCCATCATCAATGGTAATTGAACAGGTATTAATACTGGTGTTATCTCGTCGCTTAGCGACTGGTAAAGGCCTATCTATGCTAATAAGATCCCAGCGCTCTGGCTGTAATTTTAATAGAAAATGCTCGAGTAGCTCGGCCGGTAAATCTTCATCAGTTAGATTGGTCTCAAAACTGCAGTAGGAACTCAGTTCCTGTGGGGTAATGTGCAGGGTAAAATACCTATCCCCTTTTATGCCATTAAGAGAATACCCATAGGGGCTAAAGAGATGGTCATCAAATTCAAAATCAGTAAACAGGCTGCTCAGTTCGAGGGCATCACGGATCCCCTCAGCGCTCTGATGACGGGAGCGAAAGTACTCGGCCAAAGGTCCCCTCAAGTGATACATCAATATCTCTGTTGTGGCTAAAGGCTTAGCAGCATCCAATGACTTATGCGAAGCCATTGCTCCATTGGCACTGAACAGGTAATGATGATGACTGTCTAAATGACCGATCCTGTATCCCTTGCCAGGTATCGTCTGGGTGATATAAGCAAGATCTTGGTCAAAACTTAGAATTTTTGGCTGTAGCAGATACTCATTTTTTCTTTGGTAAGTCCCATAAGCAATCGACTCAACCCCAAGCTTTTCAATAAAAAGCACCAGAGCCTTGGATAACTGAGTCGCACCACAGGTCAACATTCTGATCCGTCCATCCCACACAAATAAGCTGGACTCACTGAGAAGATAAGCATCACATGCTTCATTGCTCACTGTGGAGATGATTTCGGCACCTGCACTCGCGGCCAAAGTCTGCCAAAACACATAGGGTAAACATCTTAATGAAGGCGAGCCAGGCTGCACACCCAGCTCGATGATCTTTTCAGAACCTTCAAATACCATATAGGGATACCTTGGCCCAAGTATCACAGTTAAACTCAGTGATAGTTTAGGCCTATAATTTAAGTGAAGTCTTCGAGATAGGTATAGCCTTTCAAGCCTAGCTGCAACTCTTCAAGGATATTAGCCCGCTCGGATTCCTCTATATGCTTGTTAACCAGCTCTTCATAGGTACGCATAAATGACACGGCATCTAAATTCACATATCTGAGTACATCCGCAACCGTATCGCCCGCTAACACAGACTCGATATTTGTCAGACCATTCTCATCGACTCGAACCACTGCAGAGTTAGTATCACCGAAGAGGTTATGCATATCGCCTAAGATCTCCTGATAGGCTCCCACTAAGAAGAAGCCAATCAAATAGGGACTCTCAGCGCTCCAAGCCGGAACTGGTAAGGTGGTTTCTATGCCTTGGCCATCGACATACTGATCGATAGAACCATCTGAGTCACAGGTAATATCCAACATCACCGCGCGTCGCTCTGGCTTTTTATCCAGGCCAGATAAGGGCAATACAGGAAACACCTGATCTATACCCCATGCGTCGGGTAACGACTGGAACAGAGAAAAGTTCACAAAAAACTTATCGGCTAGCTTCTCATTAAGCTCATCTATGATGGGTCGATGGAAACGATACTTAGTGCTCAAGACTCCTTGAAGTTCATGACACACCCTTAGATTCACTTGCTCCGCCCAGGCCCGCTCCACAAGAGACAACTGACCTAAGGCAAACAATGAGTGAGCCTCGGCCAAATCACTCTGACAGTCATGATAAATCTCTATCAAGGCCCGTTGATCAGCACGACCACTCACTTCCACCCAAGATTGCCACATATTATGCAGCAGTTGAGGCGCGGCTGCTTCTGGAGCCTGAATGACTTCGGGTTTGTAGGCTTCGGTGCCGATCACATCTGAAATAAGCACAGCATGATGAGCCGTAAGGTATCGGCCAGACTCTGAGATGATTTGTGGCATAGGTTGCTGATATTCTTTGCAGATATCGGTCAACACACTGACAATATTGTTGGCGTATTCCGTCAAACCATAATTCATCGAATTGCTGCTTTGACTGCGAGTACCATCGTAATCTACCGCTAAGCCACCGCCTACATCGAAACATTTTACATTGGTGCCAAGCTTTTGCAGCTCACAATAAAAACGTCCGGCTTCGCTGACGCCTTGTCTTATGTCGCGGATGTTAGCGATTTGCGATCCCAGATGAAAATGCAGTAACTGCAAGCAATCTAACATCTCTTCATCTTTAAGAGATTCGATAACCGTCAGTACTTGGGCCGCCGACAGACCAAACTTTGACTTTTCTCCGCCACTGGCCTGCCACTTGCCTTTACCTTGAAACGCCAGGCGTACTCGTAAACCCAGTCTGGGGGTTACACCTAGCTTTTTAGCTTCCTGAAGTATGCATTTAAGCTCCGACAGCTTCTCGAGTACAATGTAGACCTTATGGCCTAATTTCTCGCCTATGAGTGCAAGCCGGATATATTCAATGTCTTTATAGCCGTTACAGATAATGACAGAGCTGGCTTTCTGAGCCATAGCCAAAACAGCCATCAGTTCTGGCTTACTGCCAGCTTCTAGGCCGAGTTGAGGCACTTCTTTCGATTTCTGACTGGCGAGGATCTCTTCGACAACGGTTTGTTGCTGATTAACTTTAATCGGGTATACCAGCAAGTAATCTGATTCATATTGGTATTTTTGAATTGCCAGATTAAATGCATGACAGAGACTGTTGACCCTGTGATGCAAGATTTGTGGAAAACGAACCAATACAGGAAGGGCGACTCCAGACTTGACCATGCTTTGGGCAAGTTCATTTAAGCCGATTGTAAATTCCGGGTTAGCTTGATCGGGAGAAACGGTCACCTCTCCGGCATCGCTTATCCCATAGAGTCCCTGACTCCAATAATTAACGTTATACCCGGTGCGGGCATCATTAATAGACCAATCACTCATAATTGTTAAACCTAAAAAAGAAATCAAAAACAAAGGCCTTTTCGTCGCCTCTGCCATTACTAACCATTGAGAAATCTAATCTGGAGATCCTGATGAAGATGAATGCCCAGACCATAAAAATGGGGCGTAATTAAACACCCCAGACGATGCTATTGCAAGCATAAGATATAAAAACATAAGCTCAAAAATCCAGTCGATATTAACATGACTGCAGAAAAACCTTCACTCGATGTCCCATTTTTACACAAATGAGCTTAAGAGATTAAAATCACTTAAAGATTGTTAATCAGTTTTCCACTATAATCCAGCATCGAAGCAGTCCCAAGCAACAGAGAGTCACATGATACAAATAGGAAAATCTTGCACCCTCGAAGTCGTAAAACGAGTCGACTTTGGCGTTTATCTCAATGCACACGATCTAGGCCAAGTACTATTACCTAGTAAGGTGGTCCCAAAAGAGTGCAATGTCGGTGATGAGGTCGATGTTTTTCTTTATCTGGACTCAGAAGATGCCATTATTGCGACGACCAAGAAGCCACTGGCTGAAGTGGGTCAGTTTGCCTATTTAGAAGCTGTTGCTACCGGTCAATACGGTGCCTTCCTCGACTGGGGACTAGATAAAGATCTGCTACTCCCTTTCGCTGAACAACACAGAGAGATTGAAGTTGGACGCTCCTACTTAGTCTATATCTACACCAGTAATGTCGATGAGCGCATTGTTGCCTCGGCTAAAGTCGATAAGTTCCTCGACAGAACACCACCTCCATATGATAAAGATGAAGCGGTTAATCTGATTATAGGTGGCAGCACAGATCTTGGTTATAAAGCTATCATCAACCATAGCCATTGGGGTGTAATCTTCAAAAATGAGGTATTTCGTACCCTGAGTTTTGGACAAAGGTTGAAGGGTTTCATCAAGCAAGTACGCAGTGATGACAAGATAGATCTTATCTTGCAACAGGGTATCCAATCAGAATTAGATAAACATTCGACTACCATCATGTTTAAGCTTAACCAAGCTGGCGGCTTCCTGCCTCTTAATGATAAGACAGATGCAGAAACCATCTATGCCAAAATGTCCATGAGCAAGAAAGCCTTCAAGAAAAGCATCGGCGGACTGTATAAGAACAAGCAGATCACCATAGCACCCGATGGCATTAGAATAGTAAAAGACTAGCTACATCTGGCCTGGACGTCGATAATTGTCTAGTTATCGTGCATAAAACCAGTAACTTATTGCTTGGCTCTTTGATTAAAAGCATGACTCTGTTATAACAAAGTCATGCTTTTTTTATGAGTTTACTGAAATGAATCTAACGCTCCATGAAGCACGAGTGATCGCTTGTCTACTTGAGAAAGAAGTCACCACTCCAGATCAATACCCCTTATCCCTCAATTCACTCACTATGGCTTGTAATCAAAAGTCGAGCCGAGATCCTGTGCTGGCCATGACGGAAGCTGAGACTCAAGCCTGTATCGATGCGCTGATGAAGCGCAGGCTAGTCACAGATCAAACTGGCTTCGGTTCACGAGTGGTTAAGTATAAGCATAGATTCTGTAATACCGAGTTTAGCGATCTACAGTTCAGCTCGGCTCAATTAGCCATCGTCTGCTTACTACTGCTACGGGGACCCCAGACCCCGGGTGAGTTGAAGAGTCGAAGTGGCCGTCTACACCTTTTCAACGATGTCAGCGAAGTCGATAAGACCTTAACCTCGTTAACTCTCACCGATCCGATATTGGTCAGGCAGCTTGCAAGGGAACCTGGGAGACGAGACTCACGCTTTATTGGGCTTTTTTCAGACGAGGCGGTCCAAGCGAGTGAATCTGATATGGCACTGACGCCTGCAAGATCTAATACACCCAAAGAGTCAGTCTCGGCCACTGAAGAGCTGAGCTTAGCTCAAGTCGATTTAGTCGCAAGAGTGACCAGCCTCGAACGGGACGTCGCCCAACTCAAAGAAGCACTGCATGATTTACTCAATTGAAAGCGCTGAGACATGAAATAAGATTTTACTAAATGAGATACAAGCACATATGCCTTGGTGGTAACTTAAGGTTCGTATGTGTTCGATAACAATACATTTTGGATTTTATCAACTGATGATCTGATAGCTGTATCTGTATGTGTTCGATAACAATTTAAGGGATGATTTTGGAACCTAACCTAAATACCGGCTTAGTGCGCAATACGCTCATACTGGCCAAATTTGAATTAAAGAAGCTACTGTTTAATCCTAAGGGCTTGATTGCCCTGATTGCCTTCGCACTCGTGTGGATGTTGATCTTACTCTATCCCATTCGCGGCGCCTCGGATATTCTGCTAAGCCCAGAATTCAGGCAGTTAATTGCTGGTTTATTTGGCGAGTCTTCGGTGGATAAGCTGTTCCAGTGGCAAGTGGCTGAGATGGCGATATTTTGGGTCGCGGCCCTGTATATTTTTCCAATGTTTAGTATTTTTGTCTCGGCGGATCAATTCGCCTCAGATAAAAGCAGAGGCAGCTTTCGCTTCTTGATCTTAAGGACCGGGCGAGACAGTCTGTTTTTTGGTCGCTTCATCGGCCATATGTTGATTCAATCATTACTATTAATGTTAACTGTAGGAGCCACGATACTGCTGGCTCTGTCACGGGAGACCAGCCTGTTGTTGCCTGCGTTAGGCTCAGGCTTGATGGTGTTTATCAATATCTTCATCATCTTGCTGCCATACACGGCCTTGATGGCCCTGCTCTCCTTGTACGCCAATTCCGCCAGGCAAGCCACTATCTACGCCATCTTGTTCTGGGCTGTGAGTGCGATTGTACTAGCTGTCGTCAATAGTCAGTTCCCCGCAATTGGCGAAGTATTAAGTTGGATATTACCCGGTGCTCAGCTAAGCATGATGATCAATACTCAAGGGGTCTCTAGCCTGATTTATGCCCCTATCCCTCTCATACAAGCAGGCGTGTTACTTTTCCTAGGCAGAAGTTACATGATCAGGAGTTCACTATGAGTCTGATTAAATGTGAAAATCTCAGTAAATCCTATGGCAGTAAACTCGCACTGGACTCAGTGACGCTGGAACTGAAACCAGGAGCGCCAATCGCCCTCGTCGGCCCGAACGGTGCAGGCAAGACCACCCTGTTTAGCCTGCTATGTGGATACCTGCTGCCCAGTCACGGAACAGTGACCATAATGGGAGAGAAACCCGGCAGCAGAAAATTACTCGGCAGAGTCTCTTCATTACCACAAGATGCCAGTCTGGATCCTAATCTCAACCTGATCACTCAATTCACCCTGTTTGGTACCCTGCAGGGATTGACTCAGAGCCAGGCTAAGACCGAGGGTCTACGTGTCCTGTCTCTGGTGGGTCTAAGTGATGTTGTCGAGCAAAAACCAACGGCATTAAGCCATGGTATGAGCAAGCGTGCATCCATAGCTCAGGCCTTAATAGGTTCGCCTCAGTTGGTGTTATTAGATGAACCCACTGCGGGGCTGGATCCTGTTAATGCTAAGGTGATCCGTGAACTGGTCAAGTCCCTGTCATCACATATCACCTTCGTCATTAGCTCACACAACTTAGATGAATTAGAGAAACTCTGTGATCAGGTGCTCTACTTAGATCAAGGTAAGTTAGGCCAATCTGTTTCTATGCAGGAGAATTTACTCGATGAGTACCTGACGATTTCGATGCAGGAGTGTGACAATCAGGCGCTCATTTCACGAGTCGAAGCCCTAGCAGGCATAAACTCGGTGACCCTGAAACAGGAGAATGAATTTTTAATTCATTACGCGGTCAGTGAGATAAAAGATATTGAGGTGCAGATTTTTACCCTATTCGCCAGTTACGGCTGGAGATATAAGGCCATTCTCAAGGGACGAACTCTAGAAGACAAGCTGTTCTCCTAAGCCAATAGCCTAATCTCATCTCAATCAAAACTAAGGCGCCCATCAGGCGCCTTAGTTTTATCCGCAGCTTACCTTTAACCCTAACATGCCCCTTTGATAGTCCATTCCATGTAGATCACTTCACAGCTCAGTGCATAGCTCAGTGCACAGCTAGCCTACTCAAGCCTAGAGAAAGTATTACGCCAATTATCGAACTCAGTGCTTGTGTACAATTTCGAAGTGAAATATGACCAATCGGTATAAACGTCTGCTCACTCAAGCTGAATACAGCGCTTCTGAGACAAGGCCGGTAATTGCTCCATCATAAATGGCATTCACAACATATCTTGTTAGTACGAGTTAGGTAGCATAGTTATTCTGGGTTTAGGCTAGTTACCCAGTATAAAGAAGCGCTAACACTCGCCTTTCAGCGTGTTTTGCTTGCCTAGATCTGTGTTGAATGCGTTCAAAGGAGATCATCAATAACTCTGTAACTCGCCTTGAATTATGCAGCTAGAAACAACTCTAAACAGACCATTTAATTGCAATATTTATTATAAATTTCAATGAGATAAAATCATTTGTCGGCATGAATACTTCTACGAATAGAAGACCTGAGATGGTATTGCTCTAATAGCAAGAATGACTGTGACGGAATTATATGGCAAGAGTATTACCGGCTATCTGGAATGGCTAACACTTTGATTTGAATTATTATTTTATAAATTTCAGGCAAAAAAAGAGCCGCGATAAATCGCAGCTCTTACAAATTCTTTTGGATTAGCTAAAAGCTAATCGAAAGTCCAAACCTAAACGATAGTTACGTTTTCAGCTTGTGGACCTTTCTGACCTTGAGTCACAGTGAATTGAACTTTCTGACCTTCGTCAAGAGTTTTGAAACCGTCTGACTGAATCGCACGGAAGTGAACGAAGACGTCTGGACCAGACTCTTGCTCGATAAATCCAAAACCTTTGTCAGAGTTGAACCACTTAACAACGCCAGTAACTTGAGACATGATATAAATCCTGTAACTAAATAAAAATAAAGCCAAAACGGCAGTAAAGCTGGAATATGCCGGTATTACTTATGTTAACAGGACGAACGGATCGCATTGATACATAAAAATAAGCCCAACCTTCAAGCTGCGTTTACTATAAATCATTCTCAGCCTATGTCAACAATCAAAAACAATAAGTCGACCTGATTTCGCTTTATTTTCTGTCATTTGTTCAAATTAACACTAGATATAAGTGCTTTAAGAACACTAAAAACAAGCACTTGGCTGGTTTTCAATCGACTCAAACTGGTTAACAATTAGATAGCTTTAAATACTTCTATTTTAAAATCCAGTTCACAATTGAGACCTTTGCTTATCATGTGGTCTTTCTGCTGCTGAGATAACTTCCAACTATAGGGGGTCATATTAAGAAAATGAGTAATATCCACTTCATCAATCAAGGCGAGTTCGCTCTCTAGGTTTTCTCGGTGAACTAACTCGAACCCTTCTATATAGCTACTCTCACTAATATGGTATTTAGGCGCCTCGTAAATGAGTTCTTTTAAAGCAAAGTGATGATGCTTACCTGCAGATACCGTAATTAAGGTGCCACCGGGTTTGATGACTCGTCTCAGCTCCTCGTCTAATGAGGGAGCGTATATTCGTAACATGAAATCGAACTGTTCATTTTCAAAGGGCATTTCAAAAGCACTGGCCACACAGAAACTCATGTCTTTATATCGCTTAGACGCATATTTTAATGCTGACTTAGAGATATCCAGTCCTTGCAGGTCAAGCTCAGGCAAGCTATCAAACAATCGGTGACTATAATAGCCTTCTCCACAGCCTACATCTAAACCCAGCTTAGCGCTTGGACTATGGAGCTTGGCGAGTGCGTTCACTCTGTCACTGAGCAGTTGGTAATGACCTTTATTAAGAAACTCTCTGCGGGCGAACATCATCTCTTTATTGTCACCAGGATCTTTAGAGTGTTTGTTCTGTACTGGCAACAGATTGACGTAGCCCTCTTTGGCACAATCAAATCTATGATTATTAGAGCAGGACCAGGTCTTCTGTTGAAGCATCAAAGGGGTTTTACAGATGGGGCAAACGTATTTCATTTTTAATCCAATGGTCCTAGGGTTACTCTTCATCCAAAATGAGTTGTTGTATCATTTCATTGACGGCTGGAGTCGAAAGCAGGCGATAATACTCTAATTTACGAGCCTGAACATCATTCGTTAGTTTTTGATTCGCGGCATCTTGCCAATTGGGGCGCTCTACGGATTGATTAAAACTCCGAGATAGCCACTGTTTCTTGCGCGACAGTTGCGCATCTAACTTCAATACTTCCTCACTGACATCTGCATGTCTTAACACCAGTTCGCTACAACCAAATCGAGATAGATCACTTCTGACATTTTCCAATTCGGAAAGTTCGAGTAGAATTTGTTCGGTCGTAGCATCATAAACCACCTCTCTGGACACCAAAGATCTCGCCTGTACTAACTCTCTGGGTCCGTGAAACAGACGTAAGTCTTCTTCGAGCGCGACTAACTGCCACATAGCAGAATCAACAATAGTGAAATTGGCAGTGCCGTTTAAATCCACATTGATAGCTAAACCAGACCTCAGCTGTTGACCACATAAGTTAGGAGAAACCCCTAAGCCTGAAAATAAGCGCCAGCCCTGCCCTGCCCCTCTTGAGAGACTCGTGGTGTGTGGTTTAGTTTTCGTCTGCTCAGATGTGCACTTAAGTGATAAAAATGGATGTAGTCTGAATAATATTGAGAGTGATTCAGGGCCAACTTCGACGAGAATAAACTCACCGATATGACCGCTCATGGCTTGTAGCAAGCCAAAATCACTGACTGCTTCATTAAGATATATATTAAGCGTCGAGCCATTTTTTAACGTAAGGATCTCAGGCTGGGTAAGCAAGGGCTCAAACATAACAATTCCATCTCCGGTTGAGGAGCAATTGTACCTTGCTTCCTTTTACAGAGCCAGTGGAGTAAATGATTAAAAATAAACAGAATAATCTTAATTAAGAGCAGAGCTAAATCTCTGGAGCTAGGTTCTAACTCCACATTTATAAAAAGAAGTAACATACAAAGCGCATAACACAAAAAATACCTCTTCCTTAATAATGCCCAAGTTCAAGAATCATCCCCGTAGCAACTTCTAGCAGGACAATAAGATCCACACAGTAAGACTCTAACCAACAAGTATTAACACCCAACAAACATTTCCATGATGTACATTTGTAATTTCAGCTGTTCCTTTGAAAACTTGATGCCAATGCTAAACCACCTCTCTATCTGGCCAAGCATTAGTTTCATAGACATCGACTTTTGACACAAGATAAGTACTGATATCTATGGCAAATACACTCGAAATTTCGAGTATATTTGAATCAACCCATTCGCGACTGTGATCATAAGGTTTATCTGTATTCCTATCTACTCTCAGTTATCTCGCTAGATTTACCCTAGCGAAGCCTCACTATGATATTCCATTGACCCCATTTCCCGTTATAATGCCAACCAGTTATTTAACGCATTTAAGAGATATTAACAACACCATGGATATCAGAGGAACTTGTATCTCATCAACAGTAGATGAGCACGGCCCAATTTATGTTTACCAAACAAGGACCAGCCGGATTCTCAGCTTTGATGGACAAATCTATCAAAGTTGCATGAAACTAAATGACATTAATGGTTTAAATCTCGGCTACACCCAGGCCATGATGGCGGGTTTGCTTTTTATTCCTATGGTAAAAACAGCCACCATCATGGGGCTGGGCGCAGGCTCAATGGCAAAGAACCTGCTCAGTAGTTTCTCCGAGTTGAACGTACACGCGATTGAATACCGAGAGGCTGTGGCGCAGACCGCAAAAGAACATTTTCACTTACCTGACACTGATCGCCTCTTCATTCATATAGACGATGCGGTGAACTACATTAAACACACAGATATAAAAAGCGATATTATCTTTTCAGATCTATACAACTCGGAAGGTATGGAACCGAAACAAGTACAATTATCTTACTTGCGTGATTGTAAAAATGCACTCAACAAACACGGTGTCCTCGTGCTCAATATCTGGCATACGGCACCTGAATTACAAGAAGAGTTAGATGAATTACTCGCGCTCGAATTTAAAAACCGACTACTCAGTTTCAAAGTAAAAAGTGGCAACAGGATCGTACTCGCATTCAAAAACGACATCCCCACGATAAAAACAGAAGCACTACTGACTAAAGCTAAATTGTTGCAAGAGAAAATGAACATTCCCATGGAATGTTATGCAAACTTACTCTCTGACAGCCTCTCGACCTAAAGCACGGGGATTGCTACTGCTAGCGTTTGATGCCCTAAACTAGGACAAGATTGCCACCCATGTTTATGGGCCGATATTCTAAGCCCCTTGGTCAAAGTAGAAGTGCAGCAGATATTTCAGGCTCTAATATGAAACCAACAAAATTCTGAACATAAGTTCGGTTAAGTGCTTTATCTTAAAGGCTGTAAATACAAGAATTAAGGGTGGCTTTATCCGCTGTATTTTTAGGGATTTGTCAGTCTCTGATACGACTTATTTTATCTTTAGAAGGTTCGGTGTCGAGTTACAATTAAACTGCACGTCATTTATTCCTCAGCTAATATGTTCAATCACCAAATGTTGATTCGACATTAGCAGCTCCCATTATATAAATAGGGGCTGCTAATGTAAGGGATTAATTACAGGTATATGCTAAATATTGAGTGTTTACGTACAATCAACACTACCGCCCTGATCAATCCAACAAAATTCTCCGTCTTCATTAATCCACGTATCCCTAGTAAAAGATGGCTCTGATTTCGTTAAAATATTAATCGAAACTTCATTATTATAAGAACCTGATGTATGAATTTCAGTAACAGGTGTAGCAGCTAAAACTGACGTACTAATTACAGCTAGAATGACCAGTGACATTTTTATTAACATACTATTCTTCCTTTTATATTATATTAATTACCCAGCAGACTGCTGACTTGCCAGCTCTTTTTATTTAAATTTTATACCTAGAGTAGATTATCCATAACACTAACTTCCTTTAACCAGAGAAAATTACTAACTATTCTTCCAGCATCTAAATTTAACTAAACTAGAGACATACCAATAAAATATATGAATTTTTGATAGTTAAACAATAATAAGCTTGAATGCCATACTCACCTTTGCAAGGTAACGCCATCACAATAATTTGTCTACAACTAGAGAGTCTAATATTCAATCTACGGATAAATCATAGCCAACCATTAATAATCCGAAGTATCCAGCTGCCTTTGTTTGTTAAGCAAACAACATCCCCCAGATATTTCAGACTCAAAGATAACTAGCTCAAGATGTTTTCTACAAAATAGGCTTAAATGAGAACTAAGTGACTTTAACATCTACAAAATCGACTTGGCTCTAATATGAAACCAACAAAAATGCCGAACATAAGTTCGGTTAAGTGTTTAACCTTAGAGGCTGTATTCTATCAAGGGGAAATGGTTCTCGCCCAGGCTGTATCTCGCCATCTTTGGCACTGAACATCTGTTCTTTAGGCATCACTTTTCGTTCAATGCCAACAAAAAACAAGAGTTCTTGTAGTTGTTTACCATTGATTGCAGTTTTGATTCCTTGCTGAATATTGGTGAACTCTGAGATGAGGTAGAACAGCCATCTTGGCTCGAATGGACATATCTATTGATGAAGAGTGGTCCACATATCCCATGCAGGTTAAAACAACCGCTTAATACCACTAACAGCCTAGTGTTCTCAATCAGGCTAACGACAAGGGATATAATAGAATGCTATGATTATTGGTAACTATTTCCTAAAAATAATCACCTATGGCTCACAGTTCAAACCACACCATCTTCTGGCACGATTACGAGACCTTCGGCGCTAATCCATCAAAAGACAGACCATCACAGTTTGCCGGGATCAGAACAGATATGGATCTCAATATAGTCTCTGAACCTGTGACCTTTTATTGCAAGGTGGCAAACGATTACCTGCCTTCCCCTGAAGCTATATTGATAACGGGCATCACGCCGCAGCTTGCCAATCTCAAAGGTATGCCTGAGACGGAGTTTATGGCTAAGGTCAATGAGCAGTTCAGTCAGCCCAATACCTGTGTGGCAGGATATAACTCGATACGCTTCGATGATGAAGTCACCCGCTTTGGTTTTTATCGCAACTTCATCGATCCCTATGCCCGTGAGTGGCAGAAAGGCAATTCTCGCTGGGATATTATCGATCTGGTTAGAGCCTGCTACGCTTTCAGGCCTGAGGGCATTGAATGGCCACTAAAAGAAGACGGTACGCCTAGTTTTAAGTTGGAGCATCTCACCAAAGCCAATGGCCTGAGCCATGAAAAAGCCCACGATGCTATGTCAGATGTGTATGCCACCATAGATATGGCTAAACTCATTAAGCAGAAGCAACCTAAACTGTTTGATTATTATTTTCAGCTGAGACGTAAGCAGGAGGTGAGCAAACAGCTTGATGTCCTTAATATGCAGCCCTTGGTCCATGTAAGCTCAAAAATCAGTGCCGAGCATGGTTGTACCACGCTTATTGCGCCTGTGGCCCATCACTCCACCAATAAGAATGCCATTATCTGTGTCAATCTCGCCATGGACATATCGCCTCTTATTGAGTTAGATGCTGAGCAGATAAGGGATCGCATGTATACCCGCAGGGACGATCTCGCCGCCGATGAGCTGCCAATCAGCGTGAAACAGATACATATCAATAAATGCCCCTTCGTGACATCGCCCAAGATACTCACAGATGAGCTTGCTCAGCGACTCAATATTGATAAAGCCTTCGCCAGAGAGCAATACAAGTTATTGAAACAGCATCCAGAGCTTAGGGAGAAGTTGGTCGCCGTCTTCGACGTTGAGCATGACAATGCAAGCCAAGATCCCGATTTCCAACTCTACAGTGGCGGCTTCTTCAGCTCTGCTGATAAAGAGAAAATGGAGATTATCCGTCATACCTTGCCACAAAATCTGGCGGCCCTTGAATTCAATTTCGATGATCAGCGACTCAAGGAAATGTTGTTCAGATATAGGGCTAGAAACTACCCGGCAACCTTAGATGAATCTGAGTCGATGAAGTGGAGAGACTTCTGTCAAACTAGACTTGACGATCCTGAATATATGATACGTTTAGAAAATCTGGTCAATGACACCACTGACAATGAAGACAAACAGAAGTTACTAACGGCTTTATGTCATTATCTTAGAGATTTGTAGGCTTGAGTCGAGTAAGTGCGACTCAGATCTCATTAACTTTGAAACGTGCTTACTAATATGATCTTCATTATTTTAACAAAAGTAGGACATGGCAGATGCAAGATAGATTCATAAACTGTATATCTCAGTTATCAAAACCGCTCTCAGATGCACTCATTCCTTTATTACATGCAGATTTTGCTGGTCATATCGATGCCCAGCAATTGGCGGCTTTAGTCAAAGCCAGCGGCTTAACCGAAGAAAAGCTACTACTTGCGCTATTACCCGTAGCGGCAGCACTTGCTAGACCCCCTATCAGTGATTTCCATGTCGGCGCAATTGCTAAAGCTAAGAGTGGCGATATCTATATGGGCGGCAATCTGGAGTTACCCGGTGAAGCCCTGTTTCACTCGGTCCATGCTGAGCAAAGTGCGATAAGTCATGCTTGGCTCAGCGGAGAGACTCAAATAGTCGATATCGTGGTAAATTTCTCTCCCTGCGGCCATTGCCGTCAATTTATGAATGAATTAGTCGAAGGCGCTAAGGTTAAGATCCACCTGCCAGAGCAAAAAGCACAACCACTATCACACTACTTGCCCTATGCTTTCGGCCCATCGGATCTCAATGTCACTAGCCCTCTGCTTTCTAAACAAACCCATGTATTAAGTTTAGACAGTTCAGATCCCATGATCATCGAAGCCTTAGATCATGCAAGCCTGAGTTATGCTCCCTATACCAGTAGTTTTGCCGCTGTGGTGTTAGAAACTGACGACGGGGCCACCTTTTGTGGACGTTATGCCGAGAATGCGGCATTTAATCCCTCAATGTTACCCATGCAAATGGCACTATCGACCATGACACGTCATAACAGGCTCTTTAGCGAGATAACCCGGGCTGTGTTAATCGAGTCTGCTCAAGGCAAGATATCCCTTGTAGGTGCAACTATGGATGCCTTGCATGCCGTCGCTGGGGTAGAACTCGAACATATCGTATTAGATCCTGAGTGAGCAGATACTAGCGATAGGCTAAACACAAAAAAGGACTGAAATTTCAGTCCTTTTTATTATCTTAAATACAGCGTCTTTATTTGCGATTTCTTTCCAGCTTAGCCAACAGGCTCGAGGTATCCCATCGATTGCCACCGATTGCCTGAACTTCTGAGTAGAACTGATCCACCAGAGCAGTCAAGGGTAGATGAGAGCCATTTTTTCTCGCTTCATTCAAGGCAATATTGAGATCTTTTCTCATCCAGTCCACGGCGAAACCCAGGTTATACTCGCCTTGCCACATAGTTTGATAACGGTTTTCCATCTGCCAAGATTGAGCGGCACCCTTGCTGATCACCTCAATGACTTTTTCACCATCGAGTCCGGCGCTGCGGGCAAAGTGCAAGCCCTCGGCTAGACCTTGTACGACACCAGCGATACATATTTGGTTAACCATTTTAGTCAACTGACCGGCACCGACTTCACCTAGACGCTCTACACAACGAGAATATGCATTAATCACTGACTCAGCCTTGGCAAAATCAGTTTCATTGCCCCCAGCCATCACAGTCAAGACGCCATTTTCTGCCCCTGCCTGTCCGCCTGATACTGGAGCATCGAGGAAACCTATACCAGCTTTGGCTGCTATGGCGCCAATCTCTCTGGCAATATCGGCAGATGCGGTCGTATGGTCGACTAAAATTGTGCCTGAGCTCATACCTTGTAGAACACCTGTTTCACCTAAGGTGACTTGTCTTAGGTCATCATCATTGCCGACACAGATAAACACCATATCTTGTCCCTGGGCAGCGAGCTTAGGCGTCTCTTGATACTTGCCACCGTATTCAGCAACCCAATCACGGGCTTTTTGTGCCGTGCGGTTGTAGACGGTAACCTCATGACCCGACTTGACCAAGTGACCGGCCATGGGATAACCCATCACGCCTAATCCGATAAATGCTAGCTTCGCCATTTCAGTTCCTAATTTTTATTTAAAATACAGTAATAAAAAAGGCACCCCAAGGTGCCTGTTTCAATCGAATATTCTATATTGCTACATGCGCTTCCATCTCAGCGCCAATTTTCTTGCGCATCTCCATCAAACGAATGGCAGAGTCACGTAGTTTAATATCATACTCGGTCTCTGGCACCCATTCCGGGACTTCTGTTGGATTGCCTGAATCATCCACTGCCACCATGATCACGATACAATGTGTGGTTAAGTGCCGCTCTGGATTCTTAGGGTCTCCCGCTCTTACGTCTATGCCTAAATGCATGGATGAGCGGCCCGTGTAGATCACTTTAGCGCTGGTTTCTACAATATTGCCAACCTGAATAGGTTTAACGAAACGAATACCACCGGCATAAGCCGTGATGCAATATTTACCACTCCAACCTGCAGCACACGCGTAAGCTGCCAGATCGATCCATTTCATTACGGCCCCACCATGGACTTTACCACCAAAGTTTACATCTGCAGGCTCTGCAAGAAACCTTAAGGTTATCTCTCTCTCTTTACCAGCCATAGCTTTCTCGAATCAATTTCATTTACATCAAGTGTACGTCAAAATGTCAGGTTAGAGTACAAGTAAAGTAAATGCTTTATGGTTAAAATAAACAAAATAAAGCATTTAGTCGAATTAACTAAGCATTAGAAAACAAGATAAAAAAAAGCGCCATAAGGCGCTTTAAAAAAATGATTAACATTAAGTCATAGAAGAGAATCAGCTTTTCTTAAATAACAGAGAACCGTTAGTTCCGCCGAAGCCAAAAGAATTACATAATGCATACTCAAACTTCTGATCCCGCGCTGTGTGTGGCACGAAGTCTAGATCGCAACCTTCATCTGGATTATCTAAGTTTAATGTTGGTGGTACGACTTGGTCTCGCAACGCCAACAGTGTGATGATGGCTTCAACTGAACCGGCGGCGCCAAGCAGGTGCCCTGTCATCGATTTGGTCGAGCTGACAGTAAGATCGTAAGCATGAGCACCAAATGCAGCCTTAACTGCTGCGGCTTCAGCTTTATCCCCAGCAGGTGTCGACGTGCCGTGAGCATTGATATAACCAACAAGCTCTTTTGCTATCTTGGCATCGTTCATGGCATTCACCATGGCTGCAGCCGCGCCAGAGCCATCAGCCGGAGGGGATGTCATATGGAAGGCATCACCACTCATACCAAAGCCGACCAGCTCACCATAAATGGTGGCTCCGCGAGCTTTAGCGTGTTCATACTCTTCCATAACCATAATACCGGCTCCGTCACCTATGACGAAACCATCTCTGTCTTTATCCCAAGGACGGCTCGCCGCCTGAGGATCATCGTTACGTGTCGACAGGGCTTTGGCTGAAGCAAAGCCACCAACCCCTAATGGACAGGTAACGTCTTCGGCGCCGCCAGCAACCATGATATCGGCATCACCATAGGCGATAGTACGAGCCGCGAAACCTATGTTATGCACACCGGTAGTACAGGCTGTTGTCACCGCAAAGTTTGGTCCTTTCAAACCATACTTAATTGACAGGTGACCCGCTACCATGTTGATGATGGTGCTGGGAACAAAAAAAGGTGAGATCTTACGCGGTCCGCCTTTCGTCAAGGCAGCATGGCCCTGCTCGATAAGTCTCAGTCCACCCATGCCGGCGCCAATGGCGGTGCCAACACGAGCAGGATCTATCTTATCCATATCGAAGCCTGCGTCTTCAACGGCTTGAATACCCGCGGCCATACCGTACTGGATAAATAGATCCATTTTACGGGCATCTTTCTTCGACAAATAGGACTCGACATCAAAGTCTTTGACCGAGCCACTGAAACGAGTAGTGAATTCACTCGCATCAAATTTAGTTATTGGGGCTATTCCGCTTTGACCTGAAACTAAAGCTTTCCAGGATGAATCTACGGTATTGCCTACAGGACAGACTAAACCAAGACCAGTTACGACTACACGACGTTTAGACACCTTGTCACCTTTTTACTGAGTTAAATATGAGAGAAGCATAGCTAGATGTTTTTTATTTTAGTTCTGAACTGTTAAAAATTAAAAGCTGGAGTGATGGGAACACGCAATTTCCAATAGCCAGAAACAAAAACAGGCAGCATAAATGCTGCCTGTTTTCTAGAATTCAGGATTACTGATTCTTTGAAACGTAATCAATCGCTGCTTGAACAGTAGTGATTTTTTCAGCTTCTTCATCAGGGATCTCGGTGTCAAACTCTTCTTCTAGAGCCATAACCAACTCAACCGTGTCCAGAGAATCGGCACCCAAGTCGTCTACGAAAGATGCAGCAAACTTAACGTCCTCTTCTTTAACACCTAGTTGCTCAATAATGATTTTCTTTACACGTTCTTCGATGTTGCTCATTAGTTTTCTTTCCTATTCAAATTACGCACTTGCGCAAGATTGCGAGTAGTTTATTCAATTCGGCTAACAATGCAAGCTTAACTTTTGTGGTCTAACCACGAAATTATGCATATCTTGAAGCCGATCATCAATAGTTGGTTTAAAAAAATACCAACACTCAAATATTTAACATGATTACACAGTAGCGGTTAATACTTGAAACTGTGTGATCTTATATAGGTCTTGTCTAAATGCGCCAAATACTGCACATTTGAATATGCACAACAGCCTTAGGCCATGTACATACCACCATTCACATGAAGCGTTTCACCTGTGATATAAGCAGCTGAGTCAGATGCTAAGAAAAGCACGGCATTCGCTATCTCTTGTGCTTGGCCTAGACGCGCCATCGGCACCTGGGACATGATACCTTGTTGCTGCTCTTCAGTCAGCTCATCAGTCATATCTGTTTGGATAAAACCAGGAGAAACAGCATTCACTGTTATTTGACGAGATGCAACCTCCTTTGCAAGAGATTTTGTAAATCCAAGTAAACCGGCTTTCGCAGCGCAATAGTTTGTCTGACCAGGATTACCCGAAGAGCCGACGACTGAACCTATGTTGATAATACGACCATGACGATTTTTCATCATAGAGCGCATAACCGCTTTCGACGTTCTGAATATTGAAGTCAGGTTGGTATCTATGATATCTCCCCACTCATCTTCTTTCATTCGCATCAGCAAGTTGTCACGAGTGATGCCTGCATTATTAACAAGTATGTTCACATCACCAACTTTCTCTTTGATAGTTGAGAATAATTCAGCAACTGAATCTTTGTCAGTAACATTGAGCACGAAACCAAAACCCTTGTCACCCAGATACTCTTGAATAGCAGCAGCACCTCGCTCACTGGTCGCGGTACCAATAACGATTGCGCCGGCAGAGACTAAAGTTTCAGCAACTGCACGTCCAATACCACGACTCGCACCGGTTACCAGTGCTACTTTTCCAGATAAATCTATTGTTACGCTCATTTATAATCTCCTATTGGGTCAATGCAGCAACGGATGCCACATCATTGACCACTTTCGCGGTTAGTGAACGATCGATACGCTTCGCTAAACCGGTTAATACTTTGCCAGGTCCCATTTCAAACAAATGTGTAACCCCTTGCTCCGAGATGGTTTTCACTGTCTTGGACCAGAGTACGGGACAATAAAGTTGACGGACCAAGGCATCCTTGATCTCTGCAGCAGACTCAGGGCTTGCTACATCAACATTATTAATGACAGTAATTCGTGGTGTTTTAAACACTATGTTCTCAAGCGCGACGGCCAACTTTTCAGCCGCTGGTCGCATCAATTCACAATGTGATGGCACGCTGACAGGAAGTGCAACGGCCATCTTAGCCCCCGCTTCCTTACATAAGGCTGCAGCACGTTCAACGGCGGCCTTGCTGCCGGCGATAACTACTTGGCCTGGGCTGTTATAATTTACCGGACTGACGACTCCGCCTTCACCAGCATCTTCACAAGCTTTAGCAATAGCATCATTATCCAGGCCAATAATGGCAAACATGGCACCGGTACCGGCTGGCACAGCTTGTTGCATCAGTTGTCCACGAAGCTCCACTAATTTAACTGCATCGGTAAAATCCATCACACCGGCGCACACTAAGGCAGAATATTCACCTAAGCTGTGACCCGCCATGATCTTAGGCAGAGTCTTACCACTGGCTTCAAATATTCGCCAAATAGCGACACTTGCGGTTAACAATGCAGGCTGGGTCTTATCCGTTTCATTTAGAGTTTCAACTGGACCTTGCTGCACAAGTTCCCACAAATCATAGCCAAGAGCATCACTTGCCTGAGAAAAGGTTTGCGCGACGATATCGTGCTCGGCGGCGAGTTCGGCCAACATACCAATGGCCTGAGAGCCTTGACCTGGAAAAACGAAAGCAGAGTTTTCCATAAAATTTACCTATGACAATTCAAAAAATATTATTGATGTTTAAAACAGCATTTTTATGTCTGTTCTAACCCAATTAAAAGCGGATCAGTGCACTGCCCCACGCAAAACCAGCGCCAAACGCCTCCAGTAGAATCAGCTGGCCGCGCTGAATTCGGCCATCTCGGACGGCTTCATCTAGCGCGATAGGAACAGAGCCTGCTGACGTATTACCGTGCTTTGCTAAGGTTAATACCACTTTATCCAAGCTCATATTGAGCTTCTTCGCCGTTGCCTTGATGATCCTAAAGTTGGCTTGATGGGGAACCAACCAGTCAATTTCAGACTTATCAATCTGATTAATCCTTAAGGTTTCTGTCACCACATGAGCAAGCTGGGTCACTGCGACCTTGAACACATCATTGCCTTTCATGGTCATATAACCAACGGCTTCAGAAGATTCACCCGGACGAGGCGGGAAAGAGCATTTAAGTAGATCGCCTTGACGGCCATCTGCATATATATGAGTCGAAATAATACCCGGCTCGTTTGAAGCTCCGATCACGGCAGCGCCTGCGCCATCACCAAATAAGATAATAGTACTTCGGTCATCGGGTTCACACAGGCGTGATAATACGTCCGCGCCTATGACTAAGACCTTCTTAGCTGCACCAGATTTAACGTATTGGTCGGCAATAGAAAGCGCATAAACGAAGCCAGAGCAGGCGGCAGCTATATCGAATGCGGGAATAGTATGTACACCCAGCATGGCCTGAATTTCACATGCTGCAGCAGGAAAAGCGTTACTGGCACTCGTAGTGCCACACACTATCATATCGAGTTCAGATGCTTCTAACCCTGCCATCTCGAGTGCTTTAAGCGCTGCTTGATAGCCCATGGTCGATACGCTCTCATTTGAGGCGGCGATTCTGCGCTCTGAAATACCTGTACGTTCAATAATCCACTGATCTGTGGTTTCAACCATTTTTTCCAGATCGGAATTACTACGTACCTGTTCTGGTAGATAACTACCAGTGCCAAGAATTTTTGTATGCATAAAGGAGATATCAGCTATTCAATGTCTAAAAGAATCGACTCGAGACGTTCTTCAATCATCTGAGGCAGTCGACGTTGTGCCTCTGTCACTGCTAGATTAATCGCTTGTAAATAAGCTGATTCATCAGCACTTCCATGACTTTTTACCACTATTCCGCGCAATCCTATCAAACTTGCGCCATTGTAGTGGTCGGGGTTCATCTGATTTAGTACAGAATTAATACGAGGAGCGATGAATTTTGACATTAATCGAACAAAGAAACCTTGTTTCAGGCCTTTCTCTAATTGATGTACCAGTAATTTGGCAATACCTTCCGAAGTCTTAAGGGTGATATTTCCCACGAAACCATCACAAACTATGACATCGACGTTGCCCGAAAAAAGTTCATTACCTTCGATGAAGCCGACATAATTGAGCTGAGGGCTCTGTTGCAAAAGTTGGCCAGCCTGCTGAACCTGATCATTACCTTTGATCTCTTCAATACCGACATTGAGTAAAGACACCTTAGGTGAAGGGTTATTATCTACCGCTTCGCATAAGACTGAACCCATCACTGCAAATTGAAATAAGGTTTCCGAGCAGCATGAGACATTGGCACCGAGATCGAGGAGATAAACTGGGGTATTGTTTACAGTAGGAAGACAACTCACAAGCGCTGGTCTGTCGATCCCGGGTAACGTCTTGAGTAAAACCTTAGACATTGCCATCAGGGCGCCAGTATTTCCCGCACTCAAACACGCTTCTGCCTTGCCATCACGAACCAGCTCTATGGCTAATCTCATCGAACTTTGTTTACGATTTCTCAGTGCATGAACAGGTCTGTCAGACATGCTAACGACTTGGGTTGTGTGCAAGATTTCTATTCGTGAACGAACACAATCTTCAGCTTGAGAAAGATAAGGCGTGATTTCAGCTTCATTACCCACGAGGATAATATGAAGAAAGGAAGATAAGCGAAGCGCCTGCAGGGCTGCAGGCACTGTGATGTGGGGGCCATAATCGCCCCCCATCGCATCTAACGCGAGCGTCAGATTAGTCATTTAGTTAGCAACAAATTACTTGTTGATTACCTTCTGACCACGGTAAAAACCATCAGCTGTCATGTTATGACGTAGATGTAATTCACCACTCGTTGCGTCTATTGATAATTGAGGAGTGCTCAATGAATCATGTGAACGGCGCATTCCGCGCTTTGAACGAGATTTCTTATTCTTTTGTACAGCCATTGGACCTGTCTCCTAGGTTACTTGCTCTTCAGTTTTTCTAACACTGCAAACGGATTTGGACGCTCCTCTTGAGAAGGTTCAATCTCGCCTACTACTATATCTTGATCTCCGTGCCCACAGCTATCGCTGAAATGCATAGGGATTAAAGGCATAGCGACTATCAATTCATCTTCAATTAATTGATGCAGACGAACCTCACCTATTTCATTACACTCAATAGGATCATACGCATCCGGGAGCTCATCGATTTCAGTTTCATTCCCGCAGGGACTAAAACTGAAGTCGACCGTAACCTCTGTGGTAAATAGCGTCATGCAGCGTTGACATATCAGAGTGAGCTCCGTCACAGCCTTCCCGTTGAGGTAGACTATCCCCTGTAAATCTTCACCACACTGTAACGACACTGTCACATCGGAACAGTCGCCGGCACTTAACTCATTCAACCGTTTTAATTGCTTACCCGGGATCAAACCTTCAAAAGAAAGCTGACTCGAGGCCGCACGTATTGGATCGATTGAAACCGGTATCTTTACTGTTTGCATAAGGCGCGCATACTATAGTTTGAAATCCTCAGAGTCAAAGGAAATTTCCCATCTTAGTAAAGAAGAAGAAATAATTGACTCACATTAACTCTGAAAACAAAAATTGATGGATTAGAAATTCTACCCAAGCAGCCGAGTTTACTCAAGTGTTTCATGCTTAAAATTGAAGCGTTCACACACATTTTAGTGAAGAAACTACTAAAGTGCGTGTTACCTAGGCAATAACAAGGCGAAACTCCGGGTCATAACGACTGAAACTGACATGTATAGCGTGCATTTAACCTAGAAAAATTGTTTCTGTGACGACATCTTCTGTCCTTGAGTACATTCATTTCATGTCGACCCATCATCTTAACGTCAAATTCTCAGTTCCCTCATAATATAAAATGAGGGTAAACAAACAAACCGCCCTCTTATATAGTTTGAAATCCTACCGATGAAACACTCGAGCCTTGATAGTTGATGGTTGAAATTACAGCGCTCACACAGATTTTAATTAAAAACCATTAAAGGGCGTGTTACCTAGGCAATAACAAGGCATAACCACTGACACTGACTTATCTAACTTACATTTAACTTAGAAAGTTGGTGTCAGTGACATCATCTTCTGTCCTTGAGTACATGCATATCATGTCGACCCATCATCTTAACGTCATAATCTCAGCTCCCTCATAATATAAAATGAGGTAAACAACCGCCCTCTTATATAGTTTGAAATCCTACCGATGAAACACTCGAGCCTTGATGGTTGATGGTTGAAATTACAGCGCTTACACAGATTTTAATGAAAAACCATTAAAGTGCGTGTTACCTAGGCAATAACAAGGCTAAACTCCAAGGCATAACCACTGACACGGACTTATCTAATTTACATATAACTTAGAAAAATGGTTTCAGTGACATCATCTTCTAGCCTCGAGGACATTCGTATCATGTCGACCCCCATCATCTTAGCGTCAACGTCTCAATACAGAAAACAGATCTTAGCCAAGCTCGACTTTCCTTTCTCTAGCTGTGATCCACGAGTCGATGAGGCTCACTTAGTCCATGAGTCGCCTACTGAGCTCGTCTTGAGGCTTGCGGAAGCTAAGGCTAAGGCTGGTGCCCTCCTATATCCTGAAGGCTTAGTCATTGGCTCAGATCAAGTCGCGGTGATCGATGGTAAAATAATAGGTAAGCCTTTAAACCACGATACTGCAGTGAAACAGCTAACGGCTTCCTCGGGGAAAGTCATCACTTTTTACACTGGAATTTCACTGCATAATATCGTCTCTGGTCATAACGAAAGCCATTGTGAAACCTTTAAGGTGCATTTCAAGCATTTATCTCAGCAACAGATCGAACATTACCTATTACGAGAGCAGCCATATTATTGTGCCGGCAGTTTCATGTGTGAAGGCCTAGGCATCGCCCTATTTGAACGCTTAGAGGGAAAAGATCCCAACACCTTAATCGGACTCCCCTTGATCACGCTCACCGAGATGCTTGCGAGTCAGGGCTACGATGTTTTAGCCCAGAGATAGCCTAGAGATAGCCCAGAGATAGCCTAGAAAGATAATACCAATGCACGAGTTTATAGGCCAACAACTAGTTACTTTGCATTGGTTATCTTCTCTATCGTTACAAAAGCATGGCGATTAGGTAGAAACAGATAGTAAAGTCGTAAACACTCGGCTTAATCTTGCCAACAAAGTATTAAATCCGCTAAATGTGCTTACGCTCAACCAGATAGCCACTAAAATTAGTAATCTGCCATTAATGAGGAGTCCACTTGAGTCGTTAAACCAACTCATACATCTCACTCTGAATTGGCAAGAAGGTCTCGACTTGATGGCTTGTTAGATTTGGTGGGAATCGATAATGACAGATATTGAAGAAGCTCTCGCGCTATTAGTGGCGCCATGCACAGATGAACGTTTTTTCCAACGAGCTTTAAAGGCGCTCGCCCTCGTCACTCAATGTCGTTGGGCCGCTTTTTGTCGGCCATCACATAAAGGCAAGATCATAGAGATAGTAGCCTTTTGTGACTTACAACATAATCTCCCTGGATTTGAGTTTGATCTCCAAGGTTCTCCCTGTGAGTCCATCTACCAGCTAAAGTACCCCAATTGCCACATACTTTACCCTGATGGTCTACAAAGGACATTTCCAAATTCCCCCTGGATAAAGAAGCTCGGTGCCAACAGTTATCAAGCCGAAATCATCCTCAACGAAGATAAGACACCGATTGGGCACATACTCGTAATGGATACACTGTCCCAGACAGAGACGATGAAATCCAGGGAGTTTTTCAGGTTACTCGCCCACAGGATCGCCGTTGAATATAATAGATTGCTCATTTCACGGGAGATGGAAGTGCACAAACAGATGATTGCCCACACAGAACAATTAATGTCATTTGTGGATCTAAACTATCAATACCGAGTGATTTCTAAAGGATATAAAAAGGTTTTTAATCGCACTGCCAGCTCCCTCATAGGAACATCAGTCGCAGAGCTCCATGGCAAAGATGTTTTCGTCGATCATTTAAAGCCTTTAATAGATAGGGCATTAAAAGGAGAAACCCTAACGGCGCAAACCAAGATCCATCCCCCTCACCTCTGTGAACCTATTTATCTCAATATTCATCATAATCCTCATTATGACGACCAAGGTGAGATTGTCGGAGTCATCATCTCGGCCCATAAGATCACAGATCTACATCATGCCAAGGAAAGATAACCCATAACGCCAGTCATCTCCTTTAACCGGCTAACTCAGCCCCTGAGCGCTGTTTGAGTCAATGATGCAAAGCACGGCTCGACAGGAGGATCAGCCACAGCTGGCGGCTTTATATCTCGATCTTGATAGTTTAGGGCAGATAAACCATGCCTATTAGTCATCATCAGGGGATAAAATTCTTAATGACGTCGCTAAACCCATTAAACAAGCGGCAAGTACGCAAGAAGTGGCCGTAACAATTGCAGGAGATGATTAGATCCTGTTAGCCAGCTAAGGCGCAAGTAAGGCAAAGTTCAGGAAAAAGTATAGGAAATAGCATAGGGAGAAGTTGAAGTCAGCTTGGCTGCAGTTTTTGAACGACTTGGCTATGACGATAGATATCCAAGACCCCTGCTTAACGATATCGGCCTATGTGGGCCATGATGTGGTTGAAGCGTTTAATATGACGTGTCTGGTGTAAGAACTCAGGCTTTTAAAGATATGTACACAATAAGTAAATCCAATGACTCCGCTATTTTCCTTTCAAAATGGCGGAGCTATTTACTCACGCTCTTTCAGAGCCTGAAACTTAGATTTAACTAATTAGTAGAATTAGGTGATTAGGTGATTAAGCAAGTCCATCGGTGAACTGATCACCGCCTTAGGGTTAGCTTGGCTCAATTTTTCTTTGTCATGGGCACCATAATCAACACCTATGGCATGGATCCCTGCATTATTTGCCATATTAAGATCATGAATTGAATCACCAATCATCACGGCTTTATCCGGTGATATATCGAGTTCATTCAATAACTGCAAGATCATCTCAGGGCTAGGCTTACTTGCGGCTTCATCTGCACAGCGGCTTGCAACGAAATGTCCACCAAGGTCCGTCAGTGCTAACACTCGATTGAGACCCGCCCTAGCCTTACCTGTGGCCACGGCTAGCTTAAACCCTAGCTCATTGAGCTGAGTCAGCACCTCTTCGACACCATCAAACAAGGGGCTCGGAGTCTGATTAAGCTCTAAATATTGTTGGCGATAGACTTCTTTCATTTCGCCTTGTATCTGGGCGCTGGCATTTGGGTGAAGAATACTCAAGGCTTCATCCATAGATAAACCTATAATATCGCGTACAGCTTGTTCCGTTGGCATAGCCAAGTTCAAGATAACTGCAGACTCCTGCATACAGGCCACAATCTTGCCGACCGAGTCCATCAGGGTACCGTCCCAGTCAAAAATCACCAGTTCATACTGCTTCATACTTTCACCAACTTATCTAAAGTTTCAGTCAAGACAGGATCCAATGGCGCTTGAACGACCATAACTTCCTCTGTGCCTGGATGAATAAATCTCAATTGGGCTGCATGTAGGAATAATCGGTTCAAGCCGTGTACTCGCATGGAATCATCAAATCTTTGTTCACTGTACTTGTCATCACAGGCGATAGGATGGCCTGCATACTGACAATGTACACGGATCTGATGGGTTCTACCCGTTACTGGACTAGCTTGAACCAGCGTAGCACCTTGGTAGCGTTGCAAGATCTTGAAGCGAGTCTCACACTCCTTCCCCTCTTGATTAACCCGTACGATGCGCTCGCCTGATTTTAGGGTTAACTTGAGTAAGGGGGCCTTGATGACTTTATCACGGGCTTGCCAGGTTCCTTTGACCAAGGCCTGATAGTCTTTTTGCATCTTTTTAAATCTAAGTTGGTCGTGCAGGTGCCTTAAGGCACTGCGTTTCTTGGCGATCAATAATACCCCAGAGGTATCTTTATCGAGACGATGCACCAACTCTAGAAACTTCTGAGTTGGTCTTAAGGAGCGCATGGCTTCTATCACACCAAAATCGACACCACTACCACCATGGACCGCGATGCCTGAAGGTTTATTAAGCACTATGATAGATTTATCTTCGAATACGATTCTATCTTCTAGTTGCGATACCTTAGTTAATTTAGCTGAAGGTCCGGGACGGTCAGATCTATCTGATATTCTTACCGGTGGAATACGAACAATATCGCCATCCTGTAATTTATACTCAGGCTTGATACGTTTCTTGTTTACCCTCACTTCCCCCTTTCGCACGATCCGATAGATCATACTCTTAGGTACACCTTTTAATTTTGTCATTAAATAATTATCAATTCTCTGGCCAAGATGGTCTTCATCGATAGTGATTAATTGAACTTTTAGTTTAGGTGTTTCGGTATTCATGATGGGCCTTATCTACATCTGGGAGCGCATTGTACATCAAGTAACAAGAATATTATGCCTTTCCATTTGCTGAATTTATTGATTATTGCTATATTTCATCGGCGGTTGGGGATAATCAGTGAATAAAGTGTTCATAAAACCCTCACACCATGCGCAAGAAGTAGAGACTAAAATAATTTTCCATCTGTCGTAAATAGCTAATTTACAAGTCGTTTTGTGAGTATAAGACCGAAAAAACATGTTAACGACTAAACGGATAGGAAAACCCACATTACTAGGTGGTTTCTCTAAGAAATGCGTCCCAAATTCGAAGATTAATTTTAACTTATCATCAAACGTTCTCGATTCGATTTGGCATTACCGGAAAGTACCGAATAATTTATGGGGTTAGTTGTCGTTTTACAACGGATTCCTTGTTTTTGTAGATATTAAAAAATAAGCCATAAATGGATGCGACACGCAGAGACTGCGTCTAACAGAAATGCGCACCTTGCCTAGACACCAGCCGTGAGGCTTTATTTTAATGTTAGGCCCGTAATGCAACGAACATAGACGTTTGATGACCTTATTTTAGAAGAAAAACGTCATCATGAAACGGATGTTAATTAATGCGACTCAATCTGAAGAGTTGCGCGTAGCCCTAGTAGATGGGCAACAACTATATGATCTAGATATCGAAAGTCCAGGTCACGAGCAAAAGAAAGCCAATATATACAAGGGTAAAATTACCCGTGTAGAACCTTCTCTAGAAGCGGCATTTGTCGATTATGGAGCAGACCGTCATGGATTCCTGCCCCTTAAAGAGATTGCCAGAGAATACTTCCCTAAAGGTTACACTTTCCAAGGTCGCCCTAATATTAAAGAGGTGATTAAAGAAGGCCAAGAAGTCATAGTACAAATTGATAAAGAGGAACGTGGCAATAAAGGCGCCGCGTTAACTACTTTTATCAGTTTAGCGGGTTCATATCTGGTATTAATGCCAAACAATCCTCGTGCCGGCGGTATCTCTCGTCGTATCGAAGGTGATGAGCGTACTGAGCTAAAGGCTGCCTTATCCGAGCTAGCTGTCCCTAATGGCATGGGTTTAATTGTTCGTACTGCTGGTGTTGGCAAAGACTCAGCGGAACTTGCATGGGATCTAAAAGTACTGGAACATCATTGGACCGCAATTAAAGAAGCGTCTGTTGGTCGTCCCGCCCCTTTCCTTATTCACCAAGAAAGTAACGTCATCGTTCGTGCAATTCGCGACTATTTACGCCGTGATGTGGGTGAAGTTCTTATCGATCATCCGCGCATCTTCGAAGAAGCTAAACAACATGTAGCTTTGGTTCGCCCGGATTTCGCTGACAGAATCAAACATTACGATGCTGAAGTACCTCTGTTTACTCATTTCCAAATTGAGACACAGATCGAATCTGCATTCCAACGTGAAGTGCGTCTACCCTCTGGCGGTTCGATCGTTATCGACCCCACTGAAGCATTGACTTCAATCGATATCAACTCGGCTCGCGCCACTAAGGGTAGTGATATTGAAGAGACTGCGTTAAACACCAACCTAGAAGCTGCAGATGAAATTGCCCGTCAATTACGTCTTCGTGACTTGGGTGGACTCGTGGTTATTGACTTCATCGACATGACACCCGTACGTCATCAGCGTGAAGTTGAAAATAGAATGCGTGATGCGGTTCACTTAGATAGAGCCCGTGTTCAGTTAGGACGTATCTCTCGCTTTGGTTTGATGGAGATGTCACGTCAGCGCCTTAGACCTTCTCTGGAAGAGTCAGCTGCACATCTATGTCCACGTTGTCACGGTCAAGGCACCATTCGTGGCACTGAGTCATTAGCACTGTCTATTCTTCGTCTGATGGAAGAGGAAGCGATTAAAGAGAATACCTCTCAAATCGAAGCCATAGTGCCAGTCGATGTGGCCGCTTTCCTACTCAACGAGAAACGAAAAGCCATTCGCATCACAGAGCAACGCCATGATGTTGAAGTCTATGTGATCCCAGATCCAAATATGACCACACCGGATTACCGAGTCTCACGTCATCGCAAAGACGATCAGATAAGCGAAGCTAGCTATAAACTGCTTGAACAGCCTGTGTCTAATTTGTATGAGCCTCGTAAGCTTGAACGTGCAACGTCTCCAGAGCCCGCACTAAAAGGCTTCACCGCACCAGTAAAAGCACCAGAACCTAAAGCTAAGGCTGCAATAGCACCTAAGGCAACTGAAGAGCCAGGCTTAATCGCCAAGTTCTTCGCGGCAATTGGCGGACTATTCAAGGCTGAACCTAAGGCTGAAGAGCCTAAGAAGCAGAGCGAATCACCGAGTCAGAACCGTAATAACCGTCGTCCTGCTCGCAAGAATGATTCACGCCGTAACGACAGTCGCCGTAATCGTGATGATAAAGAACAATCAGGCGATAAAAATGAGCGTACTTCACGTCCAAGCCGTAATAAGCGTGCTGATTCAAATGAAGAACGCTCAGGCAAAGAGCAAAGCGATCAAGGCAAGCGTCAATCTCGTCATGACAACAAGCCGACTACTCGTACTCGTCCACAAGTACAGGTACAAGTACAAGTAGACGTTACTGAATCTACGGATACTACTGATGCGACTCCTAAGCAGGAAGTTGCCAGAGAGCGTCGTCAACGTAGAAATATGCGCAGAAAAGTGCGTATAGACAGTGAGAAGTCACTGAAGCTTGATGAGCAAAGCACTGAAGTAGTTGCAGCTGAAGTGATTGTAGAAACGGCTCCAACTTCGGTTAAAGAAGACAAGCAAGCTCGTCCTAAGCGTCAGCCTCGTAAAGCTAAGCCTAAGACTGATATTAAGGCTAATGATGACGTTCAAGTTGAGCAATCAAGTGAAAACGTAATTGTCGAAGTAGAGACCAAAGCACAAGACACTCAACAAAACCTTGATCTTGTTTCTCAAGATAGCTTGCCTGTTGAAACAAGTGCTGCTGAAGCTAGCTCAGATGAAACTAAAGCTGATGCTACAGATGATAAGCCTAGAGAAGGTCAGCGTCGTAGTCGTCGTAGCCCACGCCATCTTCGCGCTGCGGGTCAACGTCGTCGTCGTGAAGAAGATGACGGTGAGACGAGTGCTGATGCAGATGCAACTCCAGCCTTCATTCCTAATGAGACTGAAGTTGAATTCCAAGCGAATCAAGTTGCAGCAAGTGTAATTACTGAGGCAAAAGTCGAAGCTAAAACTCAATCGGCAACGGCTGCACCAGCTAAGCCTGCGGCTCCTGTTATTGCTTCAGTACCTGCTGAAAAGAAAGTCGAAGCTAGCACTGAAGCTCAATCAGCATCAGCGGCACCGACTAAGCCTGCAGCTCCTGTTCAAGCAGAGACTCAGGTTAAAGTTGAAGCTAAGGCTCAATCAGCCTCAGCTGCACCGGCTAAGCCTGCGGCTCCAGTACAAGTCGAAGCAAAAGCTGAAGCTCAATCGGCATCAGCTGCACCGACTAAACCTGCGGCGCCTGTGCAAACAGAAGCTCCAATGAAAGTCGAAGTAAAAGCTGAAGCTCAATCGGCATCAGCTGCACCGACTAAACCTGCGGCGCCTGTACAAACAGCAGCTCCAGTGAAAGTCGAAGCAAAAGCTGAAGCTCAATCGGCATCAGCTGCACCAGCTAAGACTGCGGATCCAGTGAAAGCTGAAGCTCCTGTACAAGCTAAGGCTGAAGTTAAAACCGCAACCGCAGCAGCTGTCAGACCAGCGACTCAGGTTAAAGTAGCAACTCAGGTCACCGCCGAAGTCAAAACAGAACCAGCAGTGCAAGCTAAAGTAGCAACGCCAGTCAAGACTGCCGTTAAAGCTAAAAGTACTAGTCGCTTTGGTACTATGGTAAGTTCAGACATGATCGCACCAGTGGTAGAAACGAGAGAAAACGTACAGACACCTAAAGGGCGTCAATACGAAGCATCCGAATCTTCACTAGCCGATGCTAAACCGAAAACAGCAAATTCAGCTAATTCGGATATGGTTCGTCCATAAACAACAAGTGAACTGTTAAATAAAAGCCATGCCTTAGGGCATGGCTTTTTTGTTCTCTTATTACGGTTAATTTGTTAGAATCCGCGATTAAACCCCTCCCAATACAACAATTTGATAACAGAGGCTAAATGTTCGATATAATTCGTCACAAAACTGCTAGCAGTAAAGCTGATCTACTCTCAGGCTTAACTGTCGCACTCGCACTGGTACCTGAAGCTGTCGCATTTGCTTTTGTCGCCGGTGTGGAGCCAATGGTGGGCCTCTATGCCGCTTTCATCATGGGTCTAATCACTGCACTCATAGGTGGACGTCCGGGCATGATCTCAGGCGCTACCGGTGCTATGGCCGTGGTCATGGTCGCCTTGGTCGCCGAGCACGGGGTGGCTTACCTCTTCGCCGCTGTTGTGTTAGCCGGTATACTCCAGGTCTCATTTGGCCTGCTCAAACTCGGGAAGTTTATTCGCATCGTGCCCTATCCTGTGATGATAGGTTTCGTCAATGGTTTAGCCATAGTCATCTTCTTAGCACAACTGGGTCAGTTTAAAGTACCTGATATTAATGGTGTTTTGACTTGGTTGCCCCAAGATCAACTCGCTCTGATGATTGGTCTAGTGGCGCTCACTATGGGCATAATACATTTCTTGCCTAAGCTAACCACAGCCATCCCCTCTTCACTCGTTGCTATTGTGACTGTCACCCTTATGGTGGTTTTCTTAGAGCTAGATACCCGTACAGTGTTAGACTTCCTCAAGTCCATGAGTGGTGATGAGAATGCAACCATAGCCGGAAGCTTACCTAGTTTCTCTATCCCTGCGGTGGCATTCAATTTAGAGACCCTGTATATCATTCTGCCTTACTCACTCATTCTTGCCGCTGTTGGTTTGATAGAGTCTCTGCTGACACTCACAGTTATCGATGAGATGACCAACACTCGTGGCAAAGGTAACAAGGAATGTATCGGCCAAGGTGTAGGTAACATCACCAGCGGTTTCTTCGGTGCCATGGGTGGTTGTGCCATGATTGGACAGTCAATGATCAACATCAACTCAGGTGGACGTGGTCGCCTGTCCGGTGTTACTGCGGCCTTGACACTGCTTGGTTTCATCCTGTTCGGTTCGGCTATGATAGAGATGATCCCCCTCGCCGCTCTGGTGGGTGTGATGTTTATGGTTGTTCTCGGTACATTCGAGTGGGCCAGCTTTAAGGTGATGCGTAAAGTGCCTAAACACGATGCCTTCGTCATTGTCTTGGTTACTGTTGTCACTGTGTTTACTGATTTGGCATTTGCCGTGTTCGTCGGTGTCATAGTCTCAGCCCTAGTATTTGCCTGGGAGCATGCTAAGCATATCAATGTAGAGATAACTGAAGATGCCAATGGTTGGAAAGTCTATAAACTCAACGGACCTCTATTCTTCGGTTCTGCGGCCGATTTCTTAGAATTATTCCACAACAATACCGATCCCGATGATGTGATAGTCGATTTCCAAAATTCACGTGTATGTGATCACTCGGCGCTGGATGCCATTGATACCCTAGCTGAACGATATGTGGCATCGGGTAAGAAGTTACATCTGCGTCACTTGAGCAATGACTGTAAGCGGTTACTGCATAAGGCAGGCGACTTGGTCGAAGTGAACCTTATCGAAGATCCTCACTATAAGATTGGCGATGATAAGCTAGATTAATTTCGAGTAATCAAGTCTGAATTCCAGACATAAAAAAGGCGAGCTTAGCTCGCCTTTTTTATATTTAACTCAATATCATCATTTCAACTTATCAGCAAAAATGGCTCTAAACTTCTCCACCTTAGGCCTCACGACCATTTGGCAATAAGCTTGCTCACCATTTTTCTCAAAATAGTCATTATGGACATTCTCTGCGCCATAGAAGGTATCAAAAGCCGAGATCTCTGTGACTATCGCCTTAGACCAGACCTGAGCTCGGGTTAACTCTTCTATCACCTGATTGGCCAGATCACCCTGTTCTTCATCATGGACGAAAACAACCGAGCGATATTGCGGACCAATATCATGACCTTGCTGATTCAAGGTGGTGGGATCATGACTCTGCCAAAACACTGCGAGTAAGTCCTTAAAGCTGATGATTTTTGGGTCAAATGCGATATGGACGACTTCGGCATGGGCGGTCATACCCGAGCAGACTGCATTATAATTTGCGCTTGCCTCATCACCGCCACAATATCCAGACTTAACTGAAGTAACCCCTTTAAGCTGAGTAAAAATAGCTTCGAAACACCAGAAACATCCCCCGCCAAGCGTCGCCAACTGATACTTGTTTGGCTTATCGGTTACAGCATTAGTCTTAAACACCATAGAAACGGAATTGACACAATGACGGGTATTTTTCTCAGTCAAATACTCACCTTCAAACACATGTCCCAGATGGGCATCACATTGAGCGCAGACAATCTCGACTCTGTGACCATCGGCATCGGTAACTCGTTTAACCGCCCCTTTGATCTCATCATCGAACGCTGGCCAGCCACAATGGGCATTAAACTTATGTTCAGATAAATACAGGGGCGCGTCACAACGTTTACACACATAACTCCCCAGTGCATCATGCAGATGGTACTCCCCGCTAAAAGGCCGTTCGGTGCCTTTTTCTTCAATCACATGTCGTTCAAAATCGGTGAGTTCACGCATACTTGTTACTCTTAATTTGTCGTATAGATTAGACCTAAGATCTTTATTTTCTCTTTCAAATATAAACGACGCAAGATAAACCGTTATTTATTGTCTGCTCGCCGAATTTTTGTAAAACTATTTTCCACTCACCTGTTCTCGCATATGTCTTTATTCTACAATTATTATTCCACACTAGAACCAAGGCTTATCTATTTAAGAAACAATGATGGGACGATATTCATCCCACTTAATTGCCCCTCAGCCTTAGCCTAGATAAACTAACCTGGGTTTATTATTATAAAAAGTTAAGAAGACAGAGATGATATTAGAAACAATCGATTATAAAGCACCCGATAGTGCAGCTAAGTTCGTCCAATCATTGAAAGATACCGGTTTTGGCGTGCTGGCTAATCATCCTATCGATAAGGCCTTAGTAGAAAAAATTTACACAGAATGGCAAGCCTTCTTCAACAGTGAAGACAAGCATGATTTTCTGTTTAAGCCTGAAACCCAAGATGGCTTCTTCCCTGCAGAAGTATCAGAAACGGCTAAAGGTCACACGGTTAAAGATATCAAGGAGTATTACCATGTCTATCCTTGGGGACGTATCCCTGAATCCTTAAAAGAGAACATCTTAGCTTACTATCAAGCTGCCAATGAGCTTGCTGAAGAGTTGCTTCAGTGGATAGAAGCGCATTCTCCCGAAGATGTTGCGGTAAATTACTCCATTGCCTTACCTAAGATGATTGAAGGCAGTCATAAGACCTTGCTGCGCATATTACATTACCCAGGAATGACTGGTGATGAAGAAGTGGGTGCTATCCGCGCCGCGGCTCATGAAGACATTAACCTTATTACTCTGTTACCCGCTGCGAATGAACCGGGTCTGCAGGTGAAAGGCCAAGACGGCGAATGGATTGACGTGCCTTGTGATTTCGGTAACCTGATCATCAATATCGGTGATATGTTGCAAGAAGCTTCCGGCGGTTACTTCCCATCGACCACCCATAGAGTGATCAATCCTGTGGGCACTGATATGTCTAAGCCTAGGGTATCCTTGCCGTTATTCTTACATCCAAATCCTGAGGTTGTGCTCTCTAGCCGTTACACGGCTGACAGTTATTTGATGGAACGATTGAGAGAATTAGGTGTTATCTAGTCACTAATCCAGTGACTTCCCATAAAAAAGCGCCTTAAGGCGCTTTTTTAGTGAAATTTTTCCCTAACAAGGTAAAATCCCCACATCAAAACTAATACAGAGCAATAAAATGGCTATTCAGTGGTATCCCGGACATATGCATAAAGCACGTAAAGAGATCGAAGAGGTCATGCCTCAGGTCGATCTTGTGATCGAGGTACTCGATGCGAGGATCCCATACAGCAGTGAGAATCCTGTTGTTTCAACACTTCGTGGTGACAAGCCCTGTATTAAGCTTTTAAACAAGTCAGACTTAGCCGATCCTGAAGTCACCCAAAGATGGATAGAATATCTGGAGCGGGAGCAAGGCGTTAAAGCCATGGCCATCACTACATTGCAAGCCGCACAAGTGAAGAAAATCCCTGACCTCTGCCGTAAATTTGTCCCAAGCCGGGACAAACTCGAAAAAGACATCCGTACCATGATCATGGGGATCCCCAACGTAGGTAAGTCCACCATCATCAATACTCTCGCAGGCCGTATGATTGCCAAGACAGGTAATGAACCTGCTGTGACCAAAGTGCAGCAGCGTATCAACTTAAGAAATGGCATAGTCTTATCTGATACCCCGGGTATTCTCTGGCCAAAAGTAGACAATGAAAAGAGCAGTTATCGCTTAGCTATCACTGGTGCTATCAAAGATACCGCCATGGAATATGAAGATGTCGCCATGTTTGCTGCCGAGTACTTTTTAAAGGCCTACCCAGAAGCGATTGCCGAGCGTTATAAGCTTACAGAGCTACCCGAGACCGATATCGAGTTATTGGAGGCCATTGGCCGAAAAAGAGGGGCACTGCGCCCAGGTGGACGTATCGACTTACATAAGGTATCAGAATTGGTCCTTCATGAATTCCGTTCAGGAAAAATGGGCCAACTTTCATTAGAAACGCCTGAAATGGCTGAACAAGAAAAAGCAGAAGTTGCGGTGATAATGGCTGAAAAGGCCGTGAAAGAAGAGAAAAGGAAAGAAAAAGCCAGACTCAAACAGGAAGGCAAGCGCCATAGATAACCTATGGATTACCTATAGCTAACCCATAGTTGCCTATTATTAATGAGTAAGGGAGCCAGAGCAGCCCTTACTCATGTCGTTTACATCGCTTGAATTAAGCCAATAAATACAAGGACTTGCACTTTATCATTAGCACTTAGTCTTGAGTATCCTCTGTACTAGGCTATCGCAGCTTAGCTCTAACAAGTCTAAAACCCGTTCGAAGCCATCCCCCGCACCATAATACGGATCTGGTACCTCCTGCACCTTATCGTTATCATCAAGATCCAGTATCAAGGCCAGTTTTGCTCGATATTGCTCAGGGCAACGCTCTGTTAAGTCTGCCAGATTTTGCTTATCAGCAGCTAATATCAGATCAAAATCGACAAAATCCGCCTGAGTCACCTGCCTTGCCATCATATTACTGAAATCAAATCCTCTTTTCATACCGGCAGCCACCGAGCGCTTATCGGGAGCTTGCCCGCTATGATTCGCTATCATCCCTGCCGAATCGATTCTAATATCTAAGCCATTTTGCTTAGCCTTATACCGAAACACAGCTTCGGCACTGGGCGAGCGGCATATGTTACCCAGACAAACAAAGAGTACAGAGTCAATTCGTTCCATATTAATACCAAGCCCCTTCAAGCAAATTTATTCAAACATAGCATTTATTCTTGTGGTAATTAAGCTTTCTCCCTAGCGGCCTAAGTACACAAAGTTATAATTTATTTCAAAATATTTTCAGTGCACAGAAGGTACAAGCCTTGTCATCAAGGGGAGATTTTATGTCACTAAAAATAAACCACATATTAAAACCCTTAACTAAAAGCATAAAAAACAATCACATGGACAGTTAGACATTTAATTGCCATTAAACTGTCTGGCTATTTTTTACTCTATTGACCCCAACTAAATAGCGATTAGTATTTCACCAACAACTAACGTATATCTTATACAAACAGTCAAGGTGACATTATGCTTCCAAAGTTCACACTCACTTATAACCCCCATTCAAGGCCGTTTTGGCAGGCTTGCCTGCTGATGCTGCTTTTAATGATTAATATTCCCTTTGCCCAGGCCCAAACCTGTATTGCAATGTCACAACCCACGGGAGTTTCCCTTAATAATAATGCCGGCACGGCTGTGACGCTATCATGGAGCGCCGTTTATGGGGCAACAGGTTATCAGCTACAAACCTATCTCGATAATCGCTACCAATCGGTATCAAGTACCTCATCATCCGCGACCTTCACAGGACTCTCTGCTGGCGTTTACTATTTTAATGTCACTGCCATTAATAGCTGTAATGAACAGAGCGCCCCAAGTGAATGGTTTGCCGTTAATATGGATGGTATAGCTCAATGTACAGCGCCTGAGACTCCTAGCGGTTTAGTCGCCAGTTCAATGACAGGTACAGGCTTCACGGCTAGCTGGAATACAGTCACTAATGCCGAGCACTATCAAGTGACGCGCTGGGATGATAATTCAGGTTGGGTTGAAGCCGCTAGTAGCACCAGCACTGCTCATCAATTTACTCAAGTGGCAACAGGTACTGAATATTTACGCGTCAATGCCAGTAACCAATGCGGGCAAAGCGCGGATAGCAGCTATATCACAGTTGAGATAACCGGCGCTAGTACATGCCCAGTTAGTCTCAGCGCGCCTCAATCTCTACAAGCCAGCCAAATCCACTCGACAGGTTTTACATTAAGCTGGGCCGAGGTCGACAAGGCCGACCAATACCAGGTTCAACTCTGGCTCAATGGTGCTTGGTCAAGCTTGGCCACCACCTCTGCACTTACCTACCCCTTGAGCGGGCTTGCTTCATTGAGTGAGCAATATGTGCGTATTCTGGCTCAGCTTGATTGCGATCAGTCAGTGGTCGGTGAAAGTGATTGGATATCTGTGACGCTCTCACAGACGGCTTGCCCTACTCAGCTAGACAAAGCGACTAGCCTAGTTACCACAAATCTGCACCAAAATGGCTTTGAGCTTAACTGGAATAGCGTGCCCAATGCCGATAGCTATAGTGTGCAGCTGTGGGTTTCAGGCCAATGGTCGACGCTTGACACCACTACCAGTACTAGCATGACGCTCGATGGCTTAAACGCTAACTCGAGCCAATATGTTCGCGTGGTTGCCCATACCGATTGTGACAATAGCATCATCAGTGAAAGTGAATGGCTAGAGGTGATATTGACAGCCCAATGCCCTGAGCAACTTATTGTACCGACTAATCTAGCGCTATCACGAGTCAGCGACAGCAGTTTTCAGGCAGTCTGGTCAGCTGTGCCATCGGCGACTCACTACCAGCTCAAGCTTGCCACTAACGGTACATGGCAAACCAGTGGCACACAGGCCTCCAATGCCAAGTTGTTTAGTCAGTTAGACCCAGGTAGCTATCAAGTTAAAGTTGCCGCCATGTGTGGCAATGTGACCAGTGGTGATTCAGCGCCTAAGACTATCACCATAGAATCTCTTGATACCTGTAACCTAGCCGATATCAATGGCGGCATAGACATAAGTCGTTACGGCGATTCATTCGATGACTTCTCTTTCAGCGGCAATATCTACGTCCAAGGAGCAAGGTTCAATCCCAGTCAATATACGATGAAGATCACCTGTCAGGGTAAATATGGTTTTGTCTCTAGCGCTGTGGATCATAATGCTGATAACTACGCCCCATTTACCTATAGCTATAGCCACTTCGGTCAGCGCAGCTCTAATGTTGAAACGGTCCAGTTTGAGATCACCAGCGGCGGTTATACCTCTCGTCAGACACTGAGCTGGAATCTAAATGTCGGTACCTTACAAAATCCAGTACAGCCCTATTGCAGTAATATCAATATAGACAATGATAACGACGGTATACCAGATTGTGCAGAGCAGCCAGGCATGAGCTTCTTTGGCATGCCAGTCTACGATTGGGGCGCGCGTACAGGACAAACAGACCTGTTTATCGAGGTCGACTATATGAGTAAAGCAAGCTCTGGCGATCATGGTACCCAGCCCCGCAGAGAAGTGTTTGATAAGCTTAAATCTGTTTTTGCAGACCATGGTTATAGCTTGCATTTCGATCTTGGTGGCCTGTTTGGCTCAGGTCCTCAAAACTATAATTTAGGCGGCGGACAAGCGGTGCAATACTCTCCTTGGATTGGCTTATCTGATTGGCGTAACGAGTATGATGGTAATTATGCCGTTCCTGGAATGAAAAATAACGATACTTACCCTGGCGTGTTCAGCTATATGCCAGTCTATTTTGACAACCGACCAGAGCGAGCAAGATTATTTTACTATGCCCTGTTTGCCAGCTCACAGGCCGCAGGCGGCGAAGGTTCTTCTGGCCAGGCTCCGGATTATTTTGACTACTATTTCTATGTTGCCCTTGGCTCACCTTCACAAGCAAGCAAGAGTCGCTGGTTTCTCAACGACACGAGTGGAACTGAACTTAACAGGATGATCAACAGCCAAGCGTCAGTCTTTATGCACGAATTTGGGCACATATTAGGACTCAGTCACGGTGGTTGGCCCGATACCTACCCCAACTATGAGCCAAATTTTAAACCTAACTACTTAAGTGTCATGAACTATGCCTACGCCCTAAGTGGTGTCCCCTATACCGGCAATGGTCTCAATGAAAAAGAGATGATCTCGGACAGACATTACGCAGGAGTAAGACGTGATAAGAATGCGGCTTGTTTGGCGCAACTAGAAACTAAATATGGCTCAGATGTCTCCAGGCGCAACTTCCCCGGGGGACTCGAGACCCAGTGGCAAAGCTATAATCTAGATTACTCTTATGGTAACCATGCTAGTTTTAACGAAGCTGGTTTTAATGAAGCCTATGTCGAAGGAGGCATAGATCTTACCTGTGACGGCTTGGTCTCTAACCAGACCTCCAGCTTTAATATCAATTATGACTACTATGCACCGGATTATGTTTCAGCCCGATACGACACCATGCGAGATTACAACGACTGGGACAACATTCACCTCTATTACAAACAGCTCAACTATTCTAAGGAGGGTCAGTTCTTAATATCGGGCAATACCGCAGCAAAGCATGCAATAGAGCCTGCCGATGTCATACCCGGGGCCATTGCTTCACCCAAAACATTGGCAAGCCCAAGTTCGAGCAAACAATACAGCCCACTCATCCCCTCTTCCCGACCTATTGGTGTGGAGGAAACCTTGATGCCATGGATTGAATAGTGCATATGTAACTTAAACAGGAAAAGACGCTCGAGTTAGCTTGAGTGTCTTTCATCTAGTCTACTCAAGAGGCCTCACCCTCAGAAATCTGGCGAATCTGGGGGTACCTTTCTGGGTAAGCCCTGAATACTGATAAGTGACGGTCGAGCCTATCTCGGGTGGGTGCTTCCTCTCTTTCATACTAAAACCAGTACCTAACTTGAATCTGACACCCTGGTGGTTTTCAACAAGCAAAGACCCCATCACACCTGCAAGCTTTCCCTTGCCACCTTGGTAGGCGATGACTCTCGCCTCGGCATCATAATAAGGCTTATATTTAATCAGATTCGAATTGCGACCGGCAATATACAATGAACTCAGCTGGTGCAGCATCAGCCCTTCGCCGCCGTTGACCACCACCTCGCTGAACCAGGTATCGAGCTGATGCTGATTTTCCAGCCTCTTCTGTTCTACCAGAACAATATAATCAGCACCTAGAGTCAAATCTTTACTTGCCTTGGTATATCTTTCGACAAAAGACCCCGGATGAGCTGGCATATCGAACACCATAAACTTAACCTTTCGCCACTGTGCATGGATAGGCTCTTTTCTTCTTGCCAGAGACGACATCTGCTCGAAGGTCCCTCTTCCCATCCAAAGCTCACCATCTAAAGGATAAGTTGGAAAGCCGTCAACAAACCAGTCAGGTATAGCAATTAATCGACCTGAGCGAGAGCTCATCTGACGGCCATCCCAAAATCCTCTGACGCCATCGAGTTTTTCGCTAATAAGATAGTCAGATATGGGGCCTGCAATATCCGTGTGCACTGCCTGTTGGATATTAGTAAGTATGGGTCTGGACTGACTCAGTTGAGGATATAGATAAGTGCTGCAGAGCATGATAATCAGTGCAAGCTGCCTTAAAACGAGTCGATACATGGAAGGCTCCTTCGTCTTTTGGAACAGGTAAATCCTTTAACCTGTGGGAATTGCTTTATTTAAACAGCTAGGTATTGGCGATAAATATCAGTGTAGAACATGAACCAAATTAATTGTAACTGGTCTCATATATTCCAAGTGATATACTCGGCGAAATTTATATAGCAGTGCAAGCCATCAGTGTATCAATTTGATGGCCACACAAGGTTTTACTCTCCGAGAGCGGGTAGAATGTCTTAGACGGGAAATTATGAAACCAGAAAATAATCACGGTATAAAGCGGGTATTGAGGGCTACAGGCTTCTCAATGAAAGGACTCAAGGCAGCCTGGATCCACGAAGCGGCATTTAGGCAAGAACTCATGTTAGCCATCATCATGTTGCCTATCGCACTGATAGTTGATGTCACCACGATTGAGAAGTTATTACTTATCTTTACCCTCTTTATCGTATTGATTGTTGAATTATTAAATTCAGCCATCGAAGCCGTCGTCGATAGGATAGGCGATGAGATCCATACCTTAAGCGGACAGGCCAAAGATATCGCCTCTGCTGCGGTATTTATGAGCTTGGCTCTGTGCGGCATAACTTGGACAGTCGTATTAGTCAGCAGATACCTATAATTGACCATGTGCAGGTATCTCAATAACAAGTTTCATTCCAACGTCTCTATTGCACAATAGAGACGTTGTAGTTCAAACAGCCTCCACCACAAGTCATGTCACCTTTGCTCTAATAATATTCATATCACAGACATTTACTCTTTTTCTCACATCAATCCTAGCCAATATCTGCCTGACATAGAAGCATTCGCAGAATCAGCCCCCCTCGCGGAACCCACAACATTTCATGACATTTTTTGATACAAATCATTCACAAGCAAGCATAACCTGATACTATAGTATTACTAAATGATTCCAACTCAATAGAATCAAGTACTTACAACTATAATAAATTTGACGGAGTCGCCTTAATGCTGAAAATTTTAGGCATCTCGTTTTTATGCCTCTTGGCCGCTTGCCAAACATTTGCAGCAGATAATGATCTGCAAGACACAGCTTCTGTCAAAGAGGTAGATTCTCAAGTTGTGCTCAGAGTCGGTGGCTTTTATTCCAACTCGAATTCGAGCATGAATGTAACCAATCCTGTCTTAGGTGAAGATTTTAAGATCGATTTTGAAAAAGACCTTAAGCTTGAGGAATCTCAATTTTTACCTTTCTTCGAGATGTCCTATCACTTCAATGAACGCCACAGCCTGTATATCGACTGGAAACAGTTGCATCGAACAGCAGACATTCAGGGAATAACCACACCATTCCAGGTCAATCTGGAAGATAAAATATACGACATTAAAGCAGGTGCTAAGCTCAAGACCACCTTGAATATGGATATCGCCAGGTTAGGTTACGGCTATAATTTTTACCAAGGTAATAACTACAACTTAGGCCTGTCTGTGGGCTTACATACCATGTTTATCAAAACAGGCTTTGAGGGCGATATCGGTGCTTGTATTGAACAAAACCTTGTTATCAAATGTGAACAGCAGCTAGTCCACAGAGCCATCGATGAAAGTGTCACCGCCCCTCTTCCCGATATTGGTCTTTATGGCGACTATGAATTTAGCCCAGGATTTAGGTTCACTGCCCATGCCCAATACTTCTATATCAAGCTTGACGATCTCAAGGGTAGCCTAATTGACATTCGTGCAGGTATTGAGGCTGAGATCACCGAAAGCTGGCACATGACGGCGGCATTTAATTACTATGAAGTTGACGTCGAATACAGCAAGAAAACACATGTCGGTGATGTCCATGTGGCTAATTACAATCTCTACTATAGTTTCATAGGTCCTATGCTCTCGGTAAGTTATCATTTCTAAATCAAGCATAGAAGTGAGTCCCAAAATGGCTCACTTTGCTTAACTCTCCCCTCAATGTACTTTTATTCTTTTAAGGGTTAATAACACACTCAGTCAACACAAAAAAATCTATTCAGAATAAATTCATATTTCATTGAATAATAGAAATAAACCTCTAAAAACCATCTCAACTTTTTAATCATGGTACTTATCATAGCTGTTACAGCTTCCTCCTTTTGGATATCTGGTCTAAAAATGACTAGATTAAAGAAGAGTAGTTAATTGAGGAAAATGAGATGTTAAAATTAACTCGCATACTCACCACAGTCATTATCGCCGCTAGCCCACTATTATTTGTCCCTTCATCTAATGCTGTGGATTCCTTTTTTGATGTGTTCTTTGAAATAGAAGTAAGAGCATCTTCGCCTTTAGGCCTTACTGCAACAGTTGAAATGCAACGAAGAGGCGGTACAGCCCAAACATTCGATACTGAAATCCTCTCAATGGATCTCACATCGTCAGGTTCTTTAGGAGCCTCGGATGGAACAGGCAGAGATAGTCAACATAATGCAATGGTACAATATCGTGTGAAAAATATAGGCTCATCTGGCCAAGACGGTGTCCGCTTTGCGGAAGTCGAAATAATCTGTGACCCAGATTGTCGAGTAACAAAGACCCGCTCTATGACAAAAAGAGAACATAGAGGCCATGTCACTGTGCTGAAGTAATCGTTTACAACTTGAATGCTTATAAATAAGACTCATGTCGGTATTAAGTGGTTCATTTTTGATATGACCACTTAATACACTTGCTTAACTCTTGCTTAACTCTTGCTAGCCATAAAACTGATAACACACCAGAATCGCTGCGGTGATCCCCGCCAAATCGGCGGTTAAACCACAGAACAAGGCATGGCGTCCATTGCGTATGCCAACTGCGCCAAAATACACGGCTAATACATAGAAGGTGGTTTCGGTACTGCCTTGAAATATCGCAGCTAAACGACCTGCGAAGGAATCTGCACCATGATGCTCCATGGTTTCTAACATCATGGCTCTGGCACCTGAGCCGCTAAAAGGCTTCATTATCGCGGTAGGCAAGGCATCGACAAAACGTGTGTCTCCGCCAATCACAGAGACGATGACGGAGATGAGGTGCAGCAAGTAATCTAAGGCTCCAGAGGCGCGAAGTAAGCCAATCGCCAATAACATGGCCAGTAGATAAGGAATAAGCTTTATCGATTGAGCAAAGCCTTCTTTAGCCCCTTCGATAAATTCATCGTAAACCGCAACTTTACGTATGCCTGCGACCAAGATAAAGCTAAACACCAATAGCAATAAGATGCCATTGCCCATGGCCGTGGATAAGGTGCCTATCGCCGTCGTCGTCAAGGTGCCCAGATAGAGAACCAGCGCAGTGATAGAACCAAATATCAGGGCTGCGTAGCCCATAACAACGGTATTGAGCAAGGATAGTCGCTGAAACAGCGCCACCACAAGTACCCCGGCAATGGTAGAAGCTGAGGTTGCCAATAAGATAGGCAGAAATATATCGGCTGGTGCCTCGGCTCCTTGCTGGGCGCGATAGAGAAACACAGTAACAGGCACTAAGGTTACGGACGAGGTATTCAATACCAAAAACAGGATCTGGGCATTGGTCGCCACGGTTTTATTCGGATTCAACGTTTGTAAATCCTGCATCGCCTTTAAGCCCAGTGGCGTTGCTGCATTATCTAACCCAAGCACGTTTGCGGTGAGGTTCATGGTCATACTGCCGTAGGCCGGATGGCCCCTTGGCACTTCCGGCATTAACCGTGATAGGAGAGGTTCGAATATTCTGGCAAACACACTGACAACCCCAGCTTTCTCCCCCACACGCATCAGCCCCATCCATAATGAAAGCACCCCAATCAGGCCAAGTGCAATTTCAGCCGCCAATTTTGCACTGCTAAACAGGGCTGTCACCGACGCCGACAACACCTCTATATTGCCATTAAATAGCTGAACACAAATGGCAAACAGTGCGATGACAAAAAAGAAATACCAAATTCGATTTAACACAAACCTTCCTTAATAGGGCGAAACAAAATAACCAAACATCATCTATAGGCCTCACTGAATCATCGAGATTATTAAGCTAGAGATCCTGAAGTCTTGAGCTTAACCCGGACTCAAGCCTGTCTTCTCTATGGTATAATCAGCCAAATTTTAGCTCGTCACAGTGCTTTTTATTAGCATATGGCTCAGTACATGGTTCAAAATGGCCCTTATAAATCAAGATTTTATCGATAGCATTACTCAAGATATGCCAGCTCATCTCTCTATGGATGACTTTATTCAATACAGTAGCCGTCCATTGAGAGCCTCGATCCGCGTCAACACGCTAAAAATTTCATCGGCCAATTTTATCGAACTCATGCAACCTAAAGGCTGGACACTCGAGTCTATTCCATGGTGCTCAGATGGCTTCTGGATATCCCTCGACAGTGAAGTCCAATTAGGCAACACCATAGAACATCTCCAGGGTCTATTTTACATTCAAGAAGCCAGCTCAATGTTGCCACCAACGGCGCTATTTTCCCAGCTAAATGAAACAGCTAATGTCACAATTCTCGATATGGCTTCGGCCCCTGGGTCTAAGACAACACAGTTAGCCGCCTTAATGAACAACTCAGGCTTACTTATCGCCAATGAATATTCTTCGAGCCGGGTAAAAGTCTTACATGCTAACGTTCAGCGCATGGGAGTCACTAATACCGCCCTCACCCATTTCGATGCTCGGGTATTCGGTGAATATCTCTATGACACCTTCGATGCTATCTTGCTCGATGCTCCCTGTAGCGGAGAAGGCACCATACGAAAAGACCCTTCAGCGTTAAAAAATTGGAGCCTTAAATCGAGCCAGGCAATTGTTGCAACTCAGAAAGCCTTAATTGAATCTGCTTTTCTGGCGTTAAAAACCGGCGGAACCCTGGTGTATTCGACCTGTGCACTCAGTCGCTTTGAAAACCAGGAAGTGTGTCAACATTTACAGGCTATCTATCCTGATGCCGTCGAATTTGAATCCCTCAGTGATCTATTTATCGACGCGGATAAGGCCTGTACGGAAGAAGGCTTCTTGCATGTCTGGCCACAGATCTATGACAGTGAAGGCTTCTTCGTCGCAAAAATAAGAAAAACAGCTGCCATAGACAGGCAAGTGCCCGAGCCGAGAAAACAAAAAAACTTCCCTTTCAATCAAGTCTCCACTAAAACAGATCTTGAGTTAAGGGCATATTTTCAGGATACCTTCGCCATTGAGTTGCCAAGCCAGAGTCTGATCATGGAGCGGGAGCAAGAATTTTGGCTGTTTCCGCAAAAAATCAACAGCTTGATTGGTCGAATGCGATTTCAACGTATAGGCATGAAAATAGCCGACGCCCTTAAGCATGGTCTCAAGGCGCAACACCAAGCAATACTGGCATTTGGTGCCGGGGCAAGCATGATTGAGCTGTCACAAGCACAAGCAACCGAATATCTAATGGGGCGGGACATCCCTCTGGAAGCTGGGCATAAGCCACGAGGAGAAGTGATTGTTAGCTATCATAACTCTCCCTTAGGCCTAGCTAAACATCTTGGCAAGCGATTGAAGAACAGCTTACCCAGAGAGCTTGTCAGAGACAAGATCGTAAATTCTGATGCAAGCAATGCTCAATGACATATTTACTTACAAACCTGCATTAATAATATTGCATATAAGCGCTGCAAGCTAATTATGTCGACTACACTTTTAGCCAGAGAGTTAATTCCTAATCAGGATCTCAACAGTAGCGCACGGCTCTTTAATTAGAGCCATTCCCCTGGACCCAGAACAATCGGAATAGTTTTGGGTCTTTTTTTGCCTGAAATTCGAGCAAATATCTAAAGGTATTAACGTCCAGCTAGTTTAGCCGCATCGGTAAACAGATTGAAGAAATTATCTGATGTGTATTGAGCCAGCTCTTCATAGGACTCCCCTCTCAGCTCGGCGATAAACTCGGCGACATCACGAACGAAAGCAGGTTGGTTCTCCTTGCCTCTATGGGGAACAGGAGCCAGATATGGAGAATCAGTTTCAACCAACAACCTATCTTTTGGCACCTTTCTCATCACAGTGCGTAAATCCCCTGCATTTTTGAAGGTTGCAATGCCCGAGACTGAAATATAGAAACCTAGATCTATGGCCGCTTTGGCCATCTCCCAGTTTTCAGTGAAACAATGCAACACGCCACCGACCTTGTCGGCATGGCCGTTTCTTAAGAAATTAAGCGTATCTTCTCTGGCATCTCGAGTATGTATGATAAGCGGTTTATTGACTTGTACCGCGAGTTCGATCTGTTGCTCGAAACATTGCTGTTGCAGTGCTTTAGTTTCATTGGCATAAAAGTAATCCAGACCAGTCTCACCGATTGCGACGACCTTGGGCTCCTTCACAAACTCATTGAGCTCTGTGGTATCCAGTCCCTCTTGTACATCTAAGGGATGCACGCCGGCAGAGAGGAACACTTGATCAAACGCCGCCATCTTATCCCGCATGGAGATAAAACCTTGTTGACGCACATTCACGCACAGGAAATAGTCTACATCCCTGGCTTTGGCATCACTGATGATCTGTTTTAGTGATTGGTGATCGGGCGCGGCTTTTAAACGGTCGAGATGACAATGAGAATCAATGAGCACGTGATTTTCCAGCAGAGTTATAGTTCTAAAATGGATTCAAAGAATACAGAGCTATAAGGCAAGGGTCAAATCCAGATGCCAGCGCTTAAGAGGGGGAGGACATAAATGCAGGAGAATGATAGCTGAAGGTGAGAAATCACATGGTGCAGGTCAAATCACCTGAGGCGAGTTCACGGGCTAATAGGGTTTCTATATGCTGTTTATGTAATTCAGCATCGGACAATATCTTGATGCCAATGCCCGCCGGGCGGCCGCCAGATGCACCAAGAGGATTAATCCAAACAACCATGCCTTGAAACTCATGCTTGTTGACCGAGCCAGGGAGTTGATAAGCTATGGTTAACTCTTGGCCCAGATAATGACTTTCACTGGTCGCAATAAATAGACCCGCTGGCTGAATAAACGGCATATACGCGCGATAAAGCTGATGTAAGGTATCAAAATTAACAACTAGGTCTATCATAAAACGGCTATCTCGCTAGCTTATTATATTCTAAGATAAAACCATTAAAAAGAGCTAAGTAGTTTACATTCGGCATGACACTTAACTTATGATAGGTATCCATTACCTTCATTCCAAATTCCGTTACTTTTACTCTCAACAATGCGTCTAAATCTGCCTGTCTTATCAATTTCTGCCTCAAGATTAAGTACAAAACCTTAAGTGCATCAGATGCTTGCTTTTCATTAACGTTAATTAAACTAGCACAGAGGTGACCAGAGGACAAACTTTGAACCCAGTCTTTCCTAAATTGTAGCAGTTGCGCGTAACGTTCGCTTTTTAGCGCGAGAGCCAACTCCAATGGTCCTCCCATCACAGGCAGGCACCAGGTCACATCTTTAGCTGAGCCTGATTCTGTCGATAACCAAGCCTTAATCACCTCCATAGAAGGTGACTCAAAGTGAACTGACTGACACCGACTCTTAATCGTTGCCATGAGTCTGCTTGGCGTATCTGACTGCAATAGGAGTAAGGTACCTTCACCTGGCTCTTCCAATGTTTTCAATAACGCATTGGCAGAAGCCTGATTGAGCTTCTCACTGTGGTAAATGACCGCGACCCTGCGTCCACCTTGCTGGGATGTCAGCGTCAGTTTTTGACACAGCTCGCGGATTTGATCAACCTTAATCTGATTACCGTCTGCTGTGATTCGATAGAGATCCGGATGGGTATTGCCATCCAGTAACTGGCAGGACTTGCAGAAACCACAGGCTCCCTGCTCGCCCGCACTCTTACACAGGGCAGCCTTCGCCAGTTCCAGTGTTAACTCCTCTCCCCCATAGCCTTTATGCACACCCACTAAGTAGGCATGGCCAAGTAATCCGGCCTTTATCTGTTGACTAAATTCACTTATAGGGGCACCGATCCAGGAGATATTTTCCATTACCAATCCTGACTCTGTAACAGAGCAAGTATGTCTTTATGTACTTCGGCCATAGTCTGACCGGCATCGATGACGGCTATGGTGTCGTCTTCTTTGGCAAAGGATAGGAAGGTCGCCCTGGCTCTCTCGAAGAAATCCAGCGCCTGTTTCTCTATCCTATCTAGCTCACCCCTTTTAGCCGCACGCTGTAATCCTTGGGCCGGATCGATATCTAAATAGAGGGTCAAATCTGGTTTAAAATCACCTAATGTCGCCTTACTCAGAACTTGCACTAAAGGCATTAGGCCACGGCCACCACCTTGATAAGCCAGTGATGAAAGGTTATGTCTATCACCCAACACCCAGGCACCACGATTTAACGCTGGCTTTATTACATTAGCAACCAATTGTGCTCTGGCGGCATAAAGTAAGAGGCACTCAGCTTCATCGCATAAGGGATCGGTTTCATCGGCAATCTTAATCAGATCTCTCATGCGCTCAGCCAGCGGTGTTCCACCTGGCTCACGGGTACATACGGGTACTAGACCCGTGTGCTTCTCGATAAAATCACCAACAAGAGATATGGCGCTAGATTTACCTGCGCCTTCTAATCCTTCGATAACAATAAATTTACTCTTGTTTTCTCTGTTCATCGATTTCTCTGATATTTATTTACGGCACGATTGTGCTCGGATAATGTTTTTGAAAACACATGACTGCCGTCATTTTTAGACACAAAATAGAGGTAATTCACATCGGCAGGTTGTGCCGCTGCAATAAGAGATGCACCGCTTGGTGCGGTGATCGGCGTCGGCGTCAAACCTTTAATTTTGTAGGTGTTGAAAGGCGTCTGTTCATGTAGCGCTTTGCGTGTAATGTTACCCTGATAACTGTCACCCATACCATATATCACAGTAGGATCTGTTTGTAGACGCATGCCCTTGTTGAGTCGATTAGCAAACACGGCTGAGATCCACGGACGTTCACTGGCTTTACCCGTTTCTTTCTCAATGATTGATGCCATGATTAAGAGTTCATATGACGATTTAAGTGGCAAGTCTGTGGCTCGCTGAGCCCAGGCCTTTTCTAGCTCTTGCTGCATCTTATTATAACTTTGCAGTAGGATTGATTTTACATCGTCACCCGCAACATAATGGTAGGTATCGGGATAAAACTTACCTTCTGGTAAACCTGAGTCATCACCCTTGTCACTCAAAATCTCAGTAAAGACACCTTCATCATATTGACTATGGGGTAGTGCTTGGAGTATTTGGCTCCACTCCTTGATATTCTGTCCTTCAATCAAGGTCACGCTAAATACCTTCTCTTCACCTTTGACTAATTTTGTCAGTAGCTCATCCACAGATTCACCAGGTTCGAGTTCATAAAAGCCGGAGCGGATCTTGGCCAATTCAGGTTTTAGTTTAACCAGTGCCTTTAATTTCCAACCTTCAGTAATGAAGTCTCTTTGCTCTAATGTTGAGACAAAAGATGAGAATGAAGTGCCTCTTTTCAGCACTAACTCTTGTGACTCTGTGATGTTCAAGGGGGAAAGGCTAAAATCCATGATCGTTTTATAGCCCCAAATACCCAGACCACTGGCCAGTGTGAGTAAGGCAAAACAGCCAATTGTGAGTGTAATAATTATTTTTTTCATAGTGTAAGCTGCAGTATTTGTCTTATCTCGTGCGTAAAATTGGCATGAGTGAAGTGAAAATCGTCGACGTTATTGATATCCAGTATACCGACTAAGCTATTAGTCATAAATACATGTTGATAACGGCACAATTGTAAATAAGGGATCGGACGAGCTTCAACATCATATCCAGCCTCAAGCAGCGCATAGATGACTTGCTCTCGCATTACGCCGGCGACACCGGAGTGCGATATGCTCGGGGTAACAATCTGCTTTCCCTCAACAAAAAATAGGTTCGCCATAGAAGATTCGGCAATATTATTCAGACCATCTAGCACTAACCAATCTTGATAATCTGTAGGTAAGGTCTCTGACTTAATCAAGACTTGCTCGAGACGATTGAGATGCTTTATTCCCGCTAATCTAGGTTGTTGAGACAGTTTAATCGGTGAACTGATTAAGGAAATACCACTTCTCTGCCAGCTGGCGTAGTGGGTGGGAATAGGGGTAATCGAAATAACCTCAGTTATTTCACACATCTGTGGAGCGCCATAGCCGCGCCCACCAGTACCGCGAGTCAATAACAGCTTTAAACAGCCGGTCACTTGAGTCTTGGCCAGATGTTTAACTTGTGTCACTAGAGCCTCAGACGGAGACCAAGGGAAGCCTAAGCGTGTCGAGCCTTGAGTGAGTCTTGCGAAGTGTGCGGATAAGAAAGCAATCTTGCCTTCGACGATTCGCATGGTAGCGAAGAGTCCATCACCATAAGTCAGACCGCGATCCAGTGGGTCTATGTGGCGGTTTAGCTCGCCATTCACCCAGACTTTAGTCTCTTTCTCACTCATATGTGAACAATCCATGTTAATACTGGAGTTAACTAGCTTGGCTAATACGGCTGACAACGTTAGCTTGCTGATGCTTATATTGAGCATTTTCACGCTGATTATCAGTTAAACGCATTTAGCTCTGACTCCTGGCTATTGCTGTTATGCATGACCTCTGTGTTTATATGTTCAAACTTATCAGAGGTAAACAAGATGTAGGGCAAGGCTTACAGCAAGTTATCTATCTAAAAGGTGCTGAATTCTGGTTTTCAAAATATCGGTCGCGATACGATTCTTGCCACCACGAGGCACAATAATATCGGCATATTGCTTAGACGGATCGATAAACTGCAAAAACATCGGACGTACTGTGTCTGTATATTGAGACATTACAGATTCCATGGTACGACCACGCTCGGCAACATCACGCTTCAAGCGACGCATAAAACAGATGTCCAGTGGTGTATCCATGAACACACTGGCATCCATGAGTTCGCGCAATTTAGGGTCGGTAAGTAATAAGATCCCTTCTAAGATAATCACTTTTTTAGGTGTCATCTTAATCGTCTCATCCATACGCGTATGCTCGCTATAGCTGTACTTAGGGATCTCAACTGCTTCGCCTGCTTTTAATGCTTTGAGATGACGACACAAATGCTCATGATCTAACGCTTTGGGATGATCATAATTAGTCTTTACCCGCTCATCCATGGATAAGTGCTTCTGATCCTTATAGTAAGCATCTTCGGCGATGACACCAATCTGATCAGTGCCTAGATCCCGGCACAACTCCTCATAGATAGTTTTAGCGATTAAACTTTTACCCGAGGCCGAAGCCCCCGCGATACCTATGATGACACACTGAGAATTCATGCTAAAACCTTATTCGTCTTCTGAAATACTGATTGATAAACTAGATGTAACTTTGGTGAGCGCCAGTTGCGCGCCGACTTTACGGGCAATGCTGCGATAAATCGCCGAAACATCACTATCCGGATCGGCAACAACCGTTGGTACGCCCTTATCGACATCTTCACGTATATTGAGCTTAAGTGGCAATTCCCCCCAACAGGGGAACATGGTAGCGCTCAGCCATCTTGCTGCCGCCATGACTACCAAAAGGATGTTCTTTATGTCCACACTCACTGCAGATATGGAAGCTCATGTTCTCGACAATACCCAGTACAGGAATATTGACCTTCTGGAACATGTTGATGCCTTTCTTAGCATCGGCTAATGCAATATCCTGAGGAGTGGTAACTATGATAGCGCCAGTAACAGGCACCTTCTGTGACAGAGTGAGCTGAATATCGCCGGTGCCCGGAGGCATATCGATAATTAAATAATCGAGTTCAGGCCATAGAGTCTCATTAATAAGTTGAGTCAGTGCGCCTGCCACCATTGGACCACGCCATACGGCAGCCTCTTCTTGACCTAGCATAAACCCAATCGACTGGGCTGCAATTCCGTGAGCCTTTGCGGCTGTCATCATCTTGCCATCGGGAGATTCGGGCTTAAATTCGCTAACCCCCAACATCAAAGGAATGGAAGGGCCATAGATGTCGGCATCTAAAATGCCGACTTGGGCACCTTCGCCAGCAAGCGCCAAGGCTAAATTAACCGCTGTGGTCGATTTACCCACACCGCCTTTACCTGAGGCTATCGCAATCACTTGCTTCACATTCGGTAAAGGTTCGACGCTTGGGATAGCCGATATTTGTGCCAGCTTAAAGTCAATTTCACATTCAACTTCATCTATCGCATCTAATAGGGTTAACTGCTTAGTAAGGGCTATCACAGTGTCGTGATGTTGAGTCAAACAGGGATAGGGATAGATCAAACCAAGTCGCAGACATTTACCGTCTAAATCAAGTGTACGAATACATCCGGCACTGACTAAACCGAGCGCTAAATATGGATCTCGATAAGCATCTAAGATGGCCAAAACAGGCCCTAGAAGATCGTCACTGAGACGATAGTTCTGAGAAGCTGAAGACAAAACTGCTACCCCCTATAAATTATTTGCTTAAGTGTACCAGAAATTGGGGTAAATATTCGTGTAGATTTAGCGCAGTTAAAACGTCTTTTAATGAAACTCTTGCGCGGATCGGTTAGTATCTATGCCATTAATTTGGGCACTTAAGCAATTTCGAGATAAGATGGCAAATTCACAACGTAAAATCTTAGTGACAAGCGCACTTCCCTACGCCAATGGACCTATTCACTTAGGCCATATGCTGGAATATATTCAAACCGATATTTGGGCACGTTTTCAAAAAATGCGTGGCCACGAATGTCACTATATTTGTGCAGATGATGCCCATGGCACACCTATCATGCTTAAGGCTCAGCAGCTAGGCATTGAGCCAGAAGAGATGATTGCTCAGGTGAATAAAGAGCATCGACAGGATTTTACTGACTTCAATATTCAGTTCGACAATTTCCACAGTACCCACAGTGTTGAGAACCGTGAATTAGCCAGTGAGATATACCTCAAACTGCGCGATGCAGGTTACATAGAGACGCGCACAATCTCTCAGTTATTTGACCCTGAAAAGTCTATGTTTTTACCCGATCGTTTCGTCAAGGGCACTTGCCCAAAATGTAAGAGCGAAGATCAATACGGCGATAACTGCGACAACTGTGGCGCGACCTATAACCCGACAGACATGATTAATCCCAAGTCAGCCGTCTCGGGTGCTACCCCAATCATGAAAGATTCTGAGCACTTCTTCTTCGACCTGCCGGCTTTTGAAGGCATGCTCAAGGAATGGACCCGTTCTGGCGCCTTACAAGATGAAGTGGCCAACAAGCTCAACGAATGGTTCGAACAAGGCCTGAAACAGTGGGATATTAGCCGCGATGCGCCTTATTTCGGTTTCGAAATCCCTGATGCACCGGGTAAGTATTTTTACGTCTGGTTAGATGCGCCTATCGGTTATATGGGCTCATTTAAGAATCTATGTGATCGACGCGAAGACTTAAACTTCGATGATTTCTGGGCAAAAGACTCAACCGCCGAGATTTATCACTTCATCGGTAAAGATATCATCAATTTCCACAGTCTATTCTGGCCAGCCATGCTAGAAGGCGCTGGATACCGTAAGCCGACCCATGTTTATGCTCATGGCTACGTGACGGTTAATGGCGCTAAGATGTCAAAGTCAAAAGGTACCTTCATCAAGGCCCGTACTTATCTTGATAACTTAGATCCTGAGTATCTACGATATTACTACGCCGCTAAGCTGAGCCACCGCATCGACGACCTCGATCTTAACCTCGAAGATTTCGCCCAGCGAGTCAACTCAGATCTCGTGGGTAAACTGGTCAACCTAGCTTCACGTACCGCTGGTTTTATCACTAAGCGCTTCGACGGCAAGCTTGCTAAAGTGGCCGACACCACACTAGAGCAAGTGTTTCTTAGTAAACAAGAAGTCATAGCCGAGCTCTATGAAGGTCGTGAATTCGGTAAGGCCATGCGTGAGATCATGGCTCTGGCAGATTTGGCCAATGCTTACGTTGCCGATGCAGCGCCTTGGCAATTGATCAAGCAAGAAGATAAGCAAGAGGAAGCCCATCAGGTTTGTTCTAACGCACTTAACTTGTTCCGTATCCTGGTGACTTATCTGAAACCTGTACTGCCAAAATTGGCAGATGATGTCGAAGCCTTCCTGCTGTTCCCAATCACTTGGGATAACTTAAGTGCCGATCTTGCAGGACACGAAATAGCCAAATTTAAGGCCCTTATGCAGCGAATCGATATGAAAAGTATCGAAGCTATCATAGAAGCCTCGAAAGAGAACTTACTCGTGACAGCCGATGCGCCAAAAAAAGCGGACAGTGCAGCAACAGCAAGTAAAGCAGAATCTAATGATTCTCAGATTTGTGGCAATCACTTAGAAAACGATCCTATCTCGGCAGAGATAAGCTTCGAAGACTTCGCCAAAATCGACCTGCGAATTGCCCGTATTGCAAAAGCCGAGCACGTACCCGAAGCAAACAAGCTGCTTAAACTTCAACTGGATTTAGGCGGCGAGACCAAACAAGTCTTTGCAGGTATAAAGTCGGCCTACTCTCCTGAAGAGCTCGAAGGCAAGCTCACTGTGATGGTGGCCAATCTGGCACCGCGCAAGATGCGTTTTGGCATATCCGAAGGCATGGTAATTGCGGCGGGACCTGGTGGTAAAGACTTGTGGATTGTAGAGCCACATGAAGGTGCACAACCAGGTATGCGCGTTAAGTAAACTTAACGCTATGTCTCAAAAATCAGGCCGCACTCAGTGCGGCCTTTTTTTATTTCTGCGTTAGATACTTATATAGAATGAACTTATACCGATAAGTATTACTCTATGGGCAGCTTATGATCCCTGCCCCATTGTGCCCAAGAGCCATCGTAAAGGACATTGTGCTGATAACCCGCCTCTACTGATGCTAAGATCAAGATACAAGCTGTGATCCCTGAGCCACAGCTAAAAATGCGTTGCGTGTCTTGCTCATTTGTCAGCCCAGCAAAAATCTGCCGCAGTGCTTCTGTGGTTTTAAGACAATGACCATCTAAGACCTGTGAGAAAGGGAGGTTGACCGACTTGGGTATATGGCCGCTACGTACACCTTCTCTGGGCTCAGCAGCCTCGCCTGAAAAGCGCTTAGCTCCTCGTGCATCTAAAATACTCAGGTGTTTATCGGACAGCTTATCCAGCAGATAGGCAGAGTCACATACCCAGGTATCCTGCACATTAGCCTCAAACTCACGGCCTGGCGCTATCATTGAATCTGCTAGCGCTGTAGATGAAAAACAATCAGCAGTTGCCCTGCCTTCGGCTAACCATTGGGGTAAGCCACCATCGAGCACATAGACATTATCAAATCCCATCACCTTAAATATCCACCAGGCTCTGGGAGATGAGTAAATACCTTGATTGTCATAGATAACCACCTGGCTAGCTTGAGTTATCCCTAATCCAGAGATAATTTCAACAAACTGCTCTGCTGTTGGGAATGCATGAGTCTGGGATGATGTCAGATCGCAAAGTTCGTTTTCTAGATCGAGTTTCTTGGCACCAGGAATACAGCTGAATGTGTCATAAAGAAGCGGTGATTTACCTACGACCTTTTCCATGCTCGCATCGAGTAGAATGAGTTTGTCATTATTGAGGTATTGTTCCAGCCACTGCCCTGTGACCAAGGGAGACTTTATACATGGTTTCATTCAGCTCTTCTCTTATGAATAAACAGACACCTAAGAGCATATCATGCTAGCTCTTTGAACTCGTGTCCTTACTTCAAGGAGCCACTAAAGAGAGATTAAGCCTTTATGATTGGAAGCAGAAGAATACCAAAATCAGCAAGGGCCATGACAGTAAAACGGTGACATCCTATAGACATAAGATGATCCCAGTTTTTTCCTCACAGCCCTAACTCTCTATTGAACAGATGTCTCGGGGGCTTGCCATGCGCCAGTGTTATACAGGGGCACCGTCGATAAGGCGTGCTTGTGGCTGCCTTCTGTCGCCTTAGAGGAATATGAAAGGTAGAGTAAGGTTTGGTTTTCAGCATCATAGATGCGGCGCACTTTCAGCGACTTAAACAAGATGCTCAAAGACTGCTTAAAAATAACTTCACCTGCCTTGCTCTTATCGATATCCGCAATTTGTTGCGCCGATATTGGGCCTGTCTGGCGACATGAAATGCCCATATCTGACGGATCGGCTAGACTCAGATTCGCTTCTATGCGGCTGATATGACACGTGACCCCAGGAAGTTTAGGATCGTGACGCGCGTCGATGATCACATCTTTAGTGGTGAATAAGCCTAGACTTACCTTAGCGACATCGTCGCCACCACATGCCGTGAGGCCAAACAAGATAAAACCTGCTGCGATGACTTTTACTGACATTTTTCGGGGTAAGGTGGCGGACATAGCGCCAAACTGATTTTTAATTTTCATTTTTTTCCTGTTTAAATACTCTTTGAGCCCAGCGAGTTAGCCCCGCCGTGACACTGCCAAAGTGATCGCCAACAACGATTGGGATCTCAGGGTGCAAATCGGCTATTTTATCGTAGATTGCCGGGCTTCTAGCGGTTCCACCAGTGACATAGATAACATCCGGTGTCACACCTGCCACGTTGAGTGCTTGCTGCATCAAGGCCTGTATTTTAGCGCTAGGGACGGCTATCGCCTCACTGAACAATTCTCGACTCACCTCGGCATTAAGCCGAGGACAGATATAATCTAATTTAGATATAACCGAATCTGCATCTGTTAAGCCTATCTTAGCCTGTTCAGCACTGCGGACAATACGGTATCCCAACTGCTCTTGCTGAACCTTAAGTAACCTTTTGAGTAACTCAGGGCTTTCAGCATCATGAATCAATTCTTTAATCAACTTACGCGAACTCAGTGAAACGAAATCACGTTGTGCGCTAATATCATTGACTGCGACAGCATTCCAGAAGGGTTTGCTGGGCATAGGTAAACCATTGACCATATGGCAGCCTAGCCCAAGATGGCTCATAAACGCTTTCATCGATAAGGCAATATCCAAATCATTGCCACCGACTCTTTGTCCGCTGTGGCCCAAGAAGTCTTGGCTACGTTGACTCAAGTTCACATGGGACGGTCCCATTTTCACCACTGAGCAATCTGTGGTGCCGCCGCCAACATCGACCACCAGCACCACCTTATCTTCAGTCAGACTAGCCTCATAATCCATTCCTGCGGCTAGGGGTTCAAACAAAAATTCGACATCGATAAATCCGGCACGCTTTGCTGCCAGCCTCAATATGGACTCCGCCTGTAGATTACTTTCCTCACCACCTATAGCCTGAAAGTTAACTGGCCGACCAATAACGGCATGGGTTATCACGCCTTTATTATTGAGTCCTGTAGCAGACTCGGCAATCGACTTAACATGCAGCATCATCATGGTGACGATATCTTCAACAGCGCCACTTGATCGTTTCTGAGTCCGCTGGCCCCAAAAATGATTTTGGCGAACGGACATAGAATCCCTCTTCGGGCATATCTAAGTAAGCCTTGACCGCTTGACTGCCGACAAATACCGCTTGCTCATCCTTATCGAGATCTAGCTCTCGACGCGCTTGCTGTGCACGGCTAAGCTGAGCACCACGCATTTTGGCAAAATCAGCTTTTAAATGCTGCGGCATCTGTTGGTACACAGCCTCGGCAATCAGTTCCCTGTCCAGAGCATAAAGTGTCGAGGACAGATATTTGGAATCTGCCGACAAGGGTAATAATCGTACATTGTTCTTATCCATGACACCTATGGCACAATTGGCACTGCCATAATCAAAACCAACAAACATTCACTCGCCCCAATAATTAAATGATCGGCTAAACATCAAGGATTAACAGATAAAGATAAAAAGCCGTGGAAAATAACACAGATTGTGGGGAGTAGACAGGGTAAATAAGCTAATAAATGAGTTTGTCGCTGATCTAAGGTCTTCCTCCACAGCAGATATCACAGATACCCAGTAAAAAGTGTTAGCTTCTAGGCCTAAAACATTGATCTGAGTTAAGCATGAGCCGATTGCTCCGGCTCTTACCAAACTAGGCTAATGTTCAGAATTTGTCATAACATAATTTGCGTCTTTTTTATCATAACAGTTATCGTAATCGCCGAATTTTGGCGTACCTATAGGCTCTCCGATAATGTCTGCCAGGAGAGTCCCCGAGAGTAAGGGCGTATATTGCAGATGATTAATCTTGATCAGGTGACAATGATCGCCAGCTTCGATATATACCCTATCTTCATCGATAAGACGCTTATCCAGCAGCATCTTGATGCCATAAGCTTGAGCCAGACCTGGAATCGCCCCTGTGGCACAGTCGTGAAATAACGCCTGAAGGTCTTGCTCATCGGCTAGATGGTACACCTCCCCCATCAATTCACTCACTTTCAATACCGATAACCTATGTCCAGATCCAATGCCTGCCAACAGATAATCACCCTCGGCATTGGCCAGTAATACGGCTTTTATAACCTGAGCACTGGGGATATGAGCCGATGCAGAGGAGTCCAGGGAAGAGAGGGTTTTACGATGTTTGACAATGGAATATTCGACTCGATTTTGATTAAGAAACGATGCCAGAGTGATCGCGATACCCATATATACCTCCTTGACCGAGTCGAGACGCTGAGTCGCCATCTGGTATAAGACAACATCTGTTAACGTTACTTCCTAGTCAAAATAGATGATGAATCCATTCTTTTAGTATAGTTAAGTCACCCTAGGTTCACTCATTGAGCAGACACGATTTTTTTTGGCTAGACTTTACGATAATGGCTGTGGGGTGCTCCTATGATGATACGCTTTCGAAATATAATGAGTTCACCCCATACAATCCTATCTATAGTTTTGTTTCTATTGCTGTTTATAACAACAGCTAGTTTCGCCATTAGCAATACTTCGTCACATACACCAAGGGATAGCTCAGCTGAAATCCCGGTACTCACCATTAAAGGTGCCATAGGTCCCGCCATAAGCGACTACTTAACCACAGAGATGGCAATTGCGAACGAGAATGGTGCGCCTCTGGTGGTTATCATCATAGATACCCCAGGAGGCTTAGTCTCCAGTTTGCGTGATATTAATCAGGCAATACTCAATTCTCAAGTACCCATCGCCTGTCTGGTTCATCCCGCAGGGGCCAGAGCCGCCAGTGCTGGTACTTATATCTTATACGCTTGTCATATTGCAGCCATGGCACAGGCAACCACCTTAGGTGCGGCGACCCCAGTTAGCATTGGCGGCGCTCCCAAAGGAGCCCCCCAAGATAAAGACGATAATAAAACAAATTCAGCCACAGCCATGGAAAAGAAGATCCTCAATGACTCTATCGCTTACATTCGCTCTCTCGCCCAATTGCGTGGGCGCAACGAGGAGTGGGCCGAGCTGGCAGTCAAGGAAGCCGCAACCTTAACCGCCCAAGAAGCGTTAGAGAAAAATGTCATCACGCTTATCTCAAACTCCACAGCAGACTTAATCAAGCAGCTCGATGGCTGGGAGATAACTATCAACCAACAGCCCCATGTTCTTGAGCTATCAAAAGCCAAATTGGTGCCAGTAAAACCGGACTGGCGTAATCAATTTATAGCGACTATCACCAATCCTAATATCGCCTACATACTCATGTTAATTGGTGTCTACGGCCTTATTCTAGAATTTTACAGCCCAGGAATAGGTGTTGCAGGGGTCACAGGGGCTATCGCTTTGGTTATCGCCATGTATGCCTTTCAGATGCTACCGGTAAATTATGCGGGGCTACTCCTGCTACTCTTAGGCATAGGGTTAATGATCGCCGAGGCTATGGTGCCCAGCTTCGGTATCTTCGGCATAGGCGGCGTTATCGCGTTTGCATTAGGCTCTGTATTTCTTATCGATACCAAACATACCCAATTTCAGATCTCCCTGCCCGTTATCGCCGCCGTCACAACGGTGAGTGCGGCATTTATCATCTTCTGCTTAGGATATCTCTGGCGCTCACGACATAACAAGATTGTCAGTGGCCAGGAAGCCATCATAGGCGCCGAAGCTAAGGTGCTGGAAGACTTCAGTGATTATGGCTTCGTATTACTCGGCGGTGAACGTTGGGCGGCTAAATCTGATACTCCCCTACAAAAAGATCAGCTGGTCGAAGTTGATCGAATAGAGAAACTGACTCTTATTTTAGGCCGTTGCAGAATGAATAAAAACGACACCTCCTCCCCTACGGGGAAGCCAGCAACAGATAAAGACAAACAAGGAGATTTATAATGGATACTATCTTGCCCAGCGGCGCCATGTTTGGCTTAGCCGTATTGGTGCTGATATTAGCAATTATACTCAGCGCCTTTCGAATTTTACGGGAATATGAACGTGGGGTTGTTTTTCTGCTTGGGCGCTTTTATCGGGTCAAGGGCCCAGGGCTTATCATAGTGATCCCCATCATCCAACAGATGGTCAGGGTAGATCTAAGAACCATAGTGATGGACGTGCCAACTCAAGATGTGATCAGCAGAGACAATGTTTCAGTTAGAGTCAATGCGGTGATCTATTTTCGAGTCTTGGACTCTCAAAAAGCCATCATCAATGTGGAAGACTATCTGCAAGCGACCTCACAGCTGGCTCAAACTACGCTTCGCTCGGTACTTGGGCAACATGAACTCGATGAGATGTTAGCCAATAGAGATATGCTCAATACCGACATTCAGAGTATTCTCGATACCCGTACCGATGGCTGGGGGATCAAGGTGTCTAATGTTGAGATTAAGCATGTTGATCTTAATGAAACCATGGTCAGGGCCATAGCCAAACAAGCCGAGGCCGAGCGTACCCGACGAGCTAAGGTGATTCATGCCTCAGGAGAGATGGAAGCCTCAGCCAAGCTCGTTGAAGCTGCCGCTAAACTGGCCCAAGAACCTAACGCCATCTTACTCAGGTACCTACAAACTCTGACAGAAATAGCCAGCGAAAAAAATTCCACCATCTTGTTCCCCTTGCCCATGGAGCTATTGCAAGGAGTCATGGAGAAAAAGACCCAAGTACTCAAAAAGACAAGCAATAAAAGCAAAGATTGATAACAAAAACTTACCAATAAAAAAGCCGTCTGAGACGGCTTTTTTGCGGTATATCATCAGGGATAAACTGATTTATTTTTTATTCAGTTCCAGCTGAACTTGCTTCAAGCTCTCTTTCTCATTACGGCGAGACTGGATAACCGCTTTAACGTCACTGCCAATATGGGCTTCACCACGCTTCTCGGCGAGTTGCATCTGACGTTCACGTTCTTCGAAACGCTGACGTTGCTTGTCTGAGATTGAACCTATGCAATGAGGACAGCTCACACCCTGAACATAAGCCTCACTGGCTTTTTCACTGGCTGTAATGGGCATGCGACAGGCGTTGCACTGGTCATACTGGCCTTTTTCTAAGTCATGGTTAACCGCAACTCGATTATCGAACACAAAGCATTCGCCTTGCCACAGACTCTCTTCCTGTTTAACTTCTTCTAAATATTTAAGCACACCGCCTTCGAGATGATATACCTCATCGAAGCCTTGCTCCTTGAGGTAAGCCGTCGACTTTTCACAACGTATGCCGCCGGTACAAAACATGGCGACTTTCTTATGTTTGGCCGGATCTAAGTTCTCTTTGACGTATGCAGGGAATTCGCGGAAGGTATTTGTCTTTGGATCGACAGCATGCTTGAAGGTACCAATTTGTACCTCATACTCGTTGCGTGTATCGATTAAAATGACGTCAGGATCTGAGATCAGCTTATTCCAGTCTTGAGGCTTCACATAAGTGCCGACCACTTTGAGGGGATCTATGCCTTCGACTCCCATGGTGACAATCTCTTTTTTAAGTTTTACTTTAGTGCGGTAAAACGGCATTTCAGCATCGAAAGATAACTTAACAACGATATTGTCCAGACCCGGCTGAGTCTTCAACCAATTGAGCAGGCTATCGATAGCTTCTTGGGTACCCGCAACTGTGCCATTAATACCTTCACTGGCAAGCAAGAGGGTCCCCTTGATCGCTTTGTCAGTCATGACATTGAGTAAGGGCTTCTGAATCGATTCGAAATGTGGAAGAGCAACAAACTTATATAGGGCACAAACGACAACTTGGGACATATCAACCTCAAATGCTGGCAAGAGCTTAATCTCCAGCGCATCTTAAAATAGTAACAACCGGACTCATTATTGAGCCAGATAACAAAATCGGTGAGAATTCTACCTGAGTCACACTCTAATAAACAGGTAAAAAATAAGCTTATTCATAAAATGCTAATTTTCATTTATTTTTCCTCTCGCAGCTGGTTTTATTCGTTGTCATTTTTCTTCAGTCGGTTAAGAATAACTAAGATAATCATTCAGAAAATGAATCTAACACCTATGTCCCTACCGACCCTCTATTCCTTCAGACGCTGCCCTTATGCGATGCGCGCCCGTTTAGGCATTTTACTTTCGGGGACATCAGTCTCTTTACGTGAGATCATCCTTAAATATAAACCTGAGCCCATGTTAGCCGCGTCACCTAAAGGCACTGTTCCTGTGCTTATCTTGTCAGATGGCCGCATCCTAGAAGAAAGCCTAGACATCATGCACTGGGCACTAGGCCAGAACGACCCTCATAACCTCTTGCTTGTGGGTCACACTCATCTACAAGAGCAAGCTAAGACCTTGATTGCCAGCAATGACACTGACTTTAAGCCTTGGCTGGATAAATATAAATATGCCGATAGATTTCCTGAAAATACTCAAGAGTATTACCGACAACAAGGAGAGAAATTTATCGCCCAACTCGAATGTCTATTAAGCCAACACGAGCAAATCCTAAGCGATGAACCAAGCATTGCCGATTATGCTATCTTCCCTTTTATTCGCCAATTTTCCGGTGTAGACAAAACTTGGTTCAACCAGGCCCCCTACCCAAACCTGCAGCTTTGGTTAGCTGGGCATGTGGAAGGTGCTAGCTTTACTAGCATCATGAAAAAATACCCAACCTGGCTCGAAACTAGTGAAGAGTTTATCTTCGGCGATTGATATCGATATAAGTTCAGACAACAAAATAAGGAGATACAGATGACATGGACGACCAAACAAATTTCTATCAGGCAATTGGACGACTTAGTCCATTTATTCGAACAATACATGGTATTTTACGGCAAACCTTCCCAGCCCCAGAAGTTTCGTGATTACCTGCAGCAAAGATTGAGTCGAGATGAAGCCCATGTATATGTGGCTTATGACCCAGACAATCGTCCCTTGGGCTTCGTGTTAAATTATCTGTCTTTTTCTTCTGTGTCTCTGGGGAAGGTTGTGGTGCTCAACGACCTATTCGTCGTAGAGAGTCATAGAAAAAAGGGCATTGCCAATCAGCTTATCCACTGCTCTATCGGTTTAGCCTTGGAACTAAACGCCATCAGGGTGGATCTAGCCACAGCACAAGATAACTACGGCGCTCAGTCCTTATATGAGAAATTAGGCTTTATCAGGGACACGCAATTCTTTTCCTATAGCTTAAGCACTTAATATCTATCGGGATTGGCATCACCACACAAAATCAATACCTAAGGAAAGTATCGAGTCAGGGTCTTCATCCAAAAACGGGATAAAACTCACTCGCAATAAAGCTTTCCTTATACTGATTGATAGCAATACGCCATAGTGTGATTTCCTTTCGGTTTTATTTTTGCCACTCCATGTATAGTCGCATCGCGAAATTATTAGGGAAACGGCAAATAAAATGGAGAGTAAATATGCGTTGGCGTGGTAAATCCGGCAGTCAAAATGTAGAAGATAGACGAGGCGAACGTGCCGCGGGCATGAGTCTGTCCCGGGGCGGTGGAGGCATATTACGTCTGCTACCTGTCCTGTATAGAATGATAGGCATCAAGGGAACCGTGTTAGTGCTAGTCTGCGCTGGCGGCTACGGACTGTTTACCGGCACACTGGGCCAGGTCCTCGGCACCCAAAGCTTGCAACAGGTCGATAATAGTAGCCAAAGTTCTGCAGTCACACAGACTTCATCCGAAAAAGAACTGGTAGACTTTGTCTCAGTCATCTTAGCTGATACCGAAACAAGCTGGAGTGAACTATTTAAGCAGATGGGCAAAACCTATCAAGAGCCTAAACTTGTCCTATTTAGAGACAGGGTACAATCGGCATGTGGCATGGCGCAATCGGCCACAGGTCCCTTCTATTGTCCCGGGGATAGACAAGTTTACATCGATCTCAGTTTCTACCACCAGCTCGAACAAGATCTTAATGCACCGGGTGATTTTGCTCAGGCCTACGTTCTCGCTCACGAGATTGGCCATCATGTACAAACCTTATTGGGTACATCAGAGCAAGTTCACCGTGCTCAGAGCCGTTTAAGTTCTACTGAAGCCAACAAGCTGTCGGTAAAATTAGAGTTACAGGCTGATTGTTTCGCTGGTGTCTGGGCTCATCAGGCCAACAGCCGCAGTCAATTGCTCGAGGTGGGTGATATAGAAGAGGGACTCACAGCTGCCAGTGCCATAGGTGATGACACACTGCAAAAAAATGCACAAGGTTATGTCAGACCCGACAGTTTCACTCACGGCACCTCAGCCCAGAGGGTACACTGGTTCAAGACAGGATTTGACAGCGGCGAGCCTACTAGCTGTGATACCTTCAAATAAGTGATCAATGAAAGAGTCGAGACACTTGCTCTGCTGGAGTCTCGGCTCATGTTCTATAGTTTTGTCATCGAACTGAGTCACTAGCCCGTGATGCACAAGATGAGTAAGCTGGTTTCCTAGTCTATATTTAGCCATCTAACTTAATAGTAATCATAAGCGCCCTATTTAGGGCTCATTCTCACTTATTTAAGAGGTATTAGTGAAAACGGCATCCAAACAAGCAAGCTCGGCAACAGAGCCTACTGCCAATTTAAACCTTGTCATCTTGCTCCCCATGTTGTCTGCAATTATCGCAATCACACCATTAGCCATAGATCTTTACCTGCCTGCCATGGCGACACTTGCCGCGAGTTTCCATACCGATATCACCATGGTGCAACAATCACTCAGCATCTATTTGGCAGGTTATGCATTAGGCATGCTGTGTTTTGGCCCCTTGGCCGATCGCATTGGTCGTCGTCCCTTGGTCATTGCCGGCCTCACTGGTTTCGCCTTAATAAGCTTTCTACTCGCCTTCGTCACCAGTATAGAATCATTTTTAGCCCTAAGATTCGGACAGGCATTCATAGGTGCAGCCGCTACTGTCGTCGTGCCGGGATACATCAAAGAGGTATACGGTAAAAACACGGCTAAGGGCATGTCTTATGTAAGCCTTATCATGATGTTAGCTCCGCTAGTTGCCCCAAGTATCGGCAGCCTAATTTTGGAGTTAGGCGAATGGCATCTTATCTTTTTCATCTTAGGTTTCTATGCATTAAGCTTACTGATATTGGTGTGTTGGAAGTTGAAAATGCCCAGCGATAAAGATTTAAGCAAGCGTAGTCAAAGGACCTTTTTCGGAGCCTACGCAGTTATCTTTACTAAACCTGGAGTCAAACTTCACATAGCCAGTGGCGTGCTGACCTCCTTTGCATTCTTCTGTTACCTGACGGCGTCGCCATTTGTCTATATGGAGGTCTTCGGCTTAGATAAATCCCTGTTTGCCATCTTGTTTAGCACCAATATCGGCGCACTAATGCTAGCCAATATCTTCAATAGCCGCATCGTCTCCCGCTATGGTTCGCGCAGAATGCTCAAGGTATCCACCTTGCTGGCTATTATCGCTGGCTCTGCTCTTTTCGCCGCAAACTGGCTGGGGATGAGCTATCACTATACTGTGATAACACTAGTGCCATTTATGGCATGTCTCGGCGTGATGTCTGTAAACGTAGATGCTATCGTCCTGATGCAGTTCCAACAAGAAACAGGCACAGCCACCGCAGTCGTTGGCACCTTGAGATTTGGCTTCGGCGCACTAGCCGGTCCTTTATTGGCCCTGTTTTATACTGGTACAGCAGTGCCTTTCTCTGCCTTAATGTTAAGTGCGGTCGTCTTGGTCGCTATCTGTCAGTTATTTGCTCATCGGCGCTTCGAAAGCGACTTATCAAAGATAAGTTAACCAAGCTTAGACTGTAAAAATAGGCCTCTTATGCTCAAGTTCAGCATAAGAGGCCTTTTTAATGTCTGTATATATGCAAACTCAACTAAGTCACTGAAAACTACATACATCAAGCTGTACGCAAATCAACCAAGCCCACGAGATACAGTAAATACTCCGGTATATTCTCCAGATCCACTACTAAAAATTCACTTTGTTGTCATTATTTGCATCATTAATCGTGTTTTTCCCTATATTTGGCATTTTTTTGAATAAAATGCTTGATTAGATCTGCATTTTTTATATGATGAAATTCTGTTCATTTTAAACAGGTGCCGCACCTTACAGGGTGAAATCAACTTTACACCAAAAGTTATTCGGCATTTCGAGAGCAAGGATCACCGTCCAAGCTCATTTAATTCAAGCGATTACCGTCGCTGTTGCAAGATACTGCATACCGTAGCGGTAACTTATGAGGGTTTACAAATGGAGAAGTTATCCGGCGCCAGCATGGTTGTTCGATCTCTTATCGACGAAGGCGTAAAGCATATATTCGGCTATCCCGGCGGATCTGTACTGGATATTTATGATGCCCTTCACGAAAAATCAATAATTGAACACATTCTAGTACGCCACGAACAAGCCGCCGTGCATATGGCCGATGGTTACGCTCGCTCAACCGGCGAAGTTGGCGTGGTACTGGTGACATCCGGCCCAGGCGCAACCAACACCATCACAGGTATCGCCACCGCCTACACAGATTCTATTCCACTGGTCATTATTTCGGGTCAGGTTCCCAGTAACTTGATCGGTTACGATGCATTTCAGGAATGCGACATGATCGGCATCTCACGCCCTGTGGTTAAACACAGTTTTCTGGTGACCGATGCCAAAGACATTCCAACTATCATCAAGAAGGCTTTCTTTATCGCGGCCAGTGGTCGTCCAGGTCCAGTTGTTGTGGATGTGCCTAAAGATTGTATGAACCCTGAAATCTTATATGATTATGAATATCCAAAAGATATCAGCATGCGTTCCTATAACCCGACGACGTCAGGCCATAAGGGTCAGATCCGTCGCGGTTTACAAGCTCTACTAAAAGCTAAGAAACCTGTACTCTACGTAGGTGGTGGTGCCATCATCTCAGAGTGTGATAAACAAATTCTATCTTTGTCAGAAAAGCTCAATATACCTGTAGTCAGTACCCTAATGGGGCTTGGCGCCTTCCCTGCCAGCCACGAAAACAGCCTAGGTATGCTAGGTATGCATGGCTGTTATGAAGCCAATATGGCCATGCATAATACCGATCTTATCTTCGGTATCGGCGTGAGATTCGATGACCGCACCACCAACAATGTCGAAAAATATTGCCCTAACGCCACCATTTTGCACATAGATATCGATCCATCATCTATCTCTAAGACCATCAGAGTCGATATCCCCATTGTAGGTTCGGCCGATAGCGTACTCGATGAGATGTTAGTGCAGCTAGAAGCCAGTGACGATACCAATGCCGATGAAGCCGCCATGGATGTTTGGTGGAGTGAGATAAATCAATGGCGTTCGCGCAAGAGTCTGGCCTATGAAACCAACTCAGATAAGATTAAACCCCAACAAGTGATCGAAACACTGCATAGACTCACCAATGGAGATGCCTATGTGGCATCAGACGTGGGTCAGCACCAGATGTTTGCCGCGCTATATTATCCATTCGATAAGCCACGTCGCTGGATAAACTCCGGCGGTCTGGGCACCATGGGCTTTGGACTCCCCGCCGCCATGGGGGTTAAATTTGCCCACCCAGATGCTACCGTGCTGTGTGTCACAGGTGACGGTTCCATCCAGATGAACATTCAAGAGCTGTCCACTGCGCTGCAATATGGTATACCGGTCAAGATCATCAACCTGAACAACCGCTTTCTCGGCATGGTAAAACAGTGGCAAGATATGATCTATTCCGGTCGTCACTCACATTCCTATATGGATTCTGTACCCGACTTTGCCAAAATTGCAGAAGCTTATGGTCATGTTGGCATCAGCATCAGCGATCCAGCTGAGCTCGAAGCTGGCCTGAAGAAGGCCCTGTCGATGACAGACAAGCTGGTATTTGTCGATATACATATCGATCAGACAGAGCATGTGTACCCCATGTTGATCCGCGGCGGTGCGATGAACGAGATGTGGCTGAGCAAAACGGAGAAAAGCTAATGCGTCGTATTATATCTGTATTACTGGAAAACCAACCCGGCGCCCTGTCTCGCGTCGTCGGCCTATTCTCTCAACGTGGCTACAACATTGAGACCTTAACCGTGGCGCCCACCGATGATGTGACTCTGTCTCGTCTTAACATCTGTGTGGTGGCCGATGAGGCCGTGCTCGAACAGATAGAGAAGCAATTACATAAGCTTATCGATGTACTCAAGGTCTCAAATGTAACTGAGTCGGATCATATTGAGCGTGAGCTAGCCTTGATAAAAGTAAAAGCCAAAGGCAATATTCGTGATGAGATCAAGCGTACTTCTGATATTTTCCGCGGTCAGATAGTCGATATCACCGCCGATCTTTATACCATTCAACTAACTGGTACATCCGATAAGCTGGATGCCTTTATCTGCGCTGTGGGTGAAGTCACTAAGGTTGTTGAAGTATCTCGCTCCGGTGTAGTTGGATTGTCACGCGGTGAGAAGGCGATGCGAGCTTAATCATACCCCTAGGTATTAGCTAATAGGTATAAGCTATTCTATAGACTGGGTTTAAAAGTCAGGCACTAAAAAGGGAGCATTAGCTCCCTTTTCTTTTGGCGATTGTATTGAGGAATAAACGAGGTTTAGATACTGAGTCCAGGCAGATATTAAACTCGTTTAGCTTTACCAATCGCGCTCATTCTATCTAGAGCCGTTATTCCGACTCGAGCACCCGTGATTTACCGATTTCAATTTTTCTCGGTTTCAAGGCTTCGGGGATCTCTCTTTGCAACTCGATATTAAGCAAGCCGTTCTCAAGATCTGCACCTGTCACTGTGACATAATCGGCCAGCTGAAAAGTACGCTCGAATCCACGTTCGGCAATCCCTTGATAGAGATATTTTCGGCTCTTATCTTCAGCTACCTTGATACCCTTGACGACTAATTTCTCGCCTTCGCTGGTAATATCGAGTTCATCCATAGTAAAGCCTGCTACAGCCATGGTGATACGATAACGGTTGTCTTTAAGCGATTCGATATTATAAGGAGGGTAACCTGAATTGCCCTTGTTCGAAGCCGCATGCTCTGCAAGCTGGGCTAAACGATCGAAACCAATGGCACTGCGGTATAGGGGAGTAAGATCATAATTTCGCATAGTTATATCCTTGTCTTAAGCAATATATTAAATGTAAGTTGGCCGACTCGACTGCTGTTGCAGTAACTTGTCGCACCTCTTTGTTAATGGTTAACTCGACTGACCCCGAAGGCATCACTATTTAAGTTAACTCTGGAACCTCATTGAGCGTTCCATACACTATATATGTAGGCGTATTTTTACTTTTCAAGGCAATCGTTTAAATTTATTAAAATATATATTTAGATAAATAGAGTCTTTCAACATAAACACCAATATAAAAAAAGCAGCCCGGAGGCTGCTTTTTAAAGAAGTGAATTATTAAACTAGCGCTGACAAGCCAAGGTGCTATTACTGTTCAAGAACTGAATGTCACTGGCTACTGGAGCGAAATCAGCAAGCAATATATCACCGATGTCTTTGATGAAGGTGTACATAACTTCAGCATCAACATAACCTGTCATGACAGGAGTCAGTACCGGATAACCATCACCGCCTGCAGCATTGAAGCTAGGAACGGTAAAGCTGTAACTTGCGTCAACAGCATAACCCTTGCCATTGATGTCGTTGATAGCAACTGTTTTAGCTTCACAATCAACATCCATCTTAATACCAACAAGCTGAGGGTATGCGCCAGAACCCGTTTCACCAATATCTACAGTGGCTACTGCATTTAGATACTCAGTGATTTCGGCTCCTGTCATGGTGCTTTTAGTAATTGAGTTGCCAAATGGCTGTACAGTTAGCACATCTTTGTATGTGATTTCACCTGCTTCGATAGAAGCACGTACACCACCTGAGTTCATTACCGCAAAGTCGGCACCCACTTTAGTACGCTGGGCCTCAGCAATCAGACGACCTAGATTAGTCTGTTGGGTACGAACAACTGCACGTTCACCCTCTAGCTTGCCATCGGTAGTACCTATGACTTCAAGCAGCTCTTCCTGACCCGCATTTTGGTACTGCTGCATAATTTCAAGTACAGTAGCATCAGGCGTGATTTCTTCGCCAATGAACTGACGAACACCATCAGCATCTTTAGCTTTCAGATTAACGGGGATCAACTTGTAGCTGGCTAAATGCAGTTCATCATTGAAGTATTCAAAATTGGCTTGGCCAACATATTTACCCCACTCGTGAGCCTGCATGATGAAAGTACCGTTCTGCACGTCTGGCTTACATTCGCCACCAGGTGTGAACTCAGCATCGTATGCATCGCCTTCCATACAAACTGGGTTTTGAGAGTGTCCACCAATCACAGCAGCTAAGTCACCTGCAGTCATAGCGCGAGCCAGAGCAACATCACCAGGTGCGTTGCTGCCGCTAGCAGCATCGGCATAGTGACCCATATGAGTGGTGGCGAAAATCAAATCAGCCGCGTCGGCATCTTTAATGTCTTGGATAACTTTCTTAAGTTCTTCTTGTGGATCGGTAAATTCTAACCCTCCGATAAACTCAGGATTAGCAATTTTGGCTGTATCTTCAGTTGTCAGACCCACAACGGCAATACGAAGACCGTTAACATCGAACACCTTGTAGGGGTCGAAGTAACGAGTACCAGAAACTTTGTCATAGATGTTAGCCGCTAACATAGGGAAGTTAGCTAGCTTACGCTGCATATCAACAACATCGAGTGGGTTATCAAACTCGTGGTTACCCACTGCCATAGCGTCATAACCAATCAGGTTCATACCGATGAAATCCGGTACCGCATCTTGCAAGTCTGACTCAGGTACACCTGTGTTGATATCGCCACCGGAAAGTAAGATGGTTTCGCCACCGTTTGCTTCAACTTCGGCACGGATCTGGTCGATCAGCGTCTTACGTGCGGCCATGCCGTACTCACCGTATTTATTTTCAAAAAAACGGCCATGGTTATCGTTAGTGTGAAGTACGGTGAAAATTGTACAGGCTTCGCCCGCTTCAGCACATGTTGCCGGCAGCACAACATCTTTATCATCATTATCACTGCCACAGCCTGCTAATGCCGCCAGTACTGCAGTTGCAACTAAACCTTTTATTAGTTTATTTTTCATTACTATCAACCCCATTATTATTGGATATTTACTTGTTACCATCATTTTACGATTTGAGACTCTCTGGCCTCGTTGGCAACATGATAACAAAGAATATTTGGGGAATGTGTCATTATTATTAATAAATGTGACGTTAATGTATGTTTTTTCAGTGATTTATATCGATGATTGTTTGAAATAAAGAACAAAGTCAATTTTAATGCTGGATGAAGAACTTGTAAAAAGACACTAAATTGACAAACCATAGACCGCCTATCATTGATTTTAATGAATTAAAGTCAGCTCCCGCCAATAAGCCTTTGTAATTAAAATGCAGAACAGTGGTCATGGAAAAGCATCATTGTTTTTGAATTTAAATTTATATAAATATCCAAAATGTTAACGTCATACTATTTCAAGCCAAGTATATTGGGTCAACGGGAAGGTTTTTGATGAAAATCAAGCTAACATTGACCAGAAAAAGGCAAAGAGAAAGGAAAAGGAAAAGGAAAAGGAAAATAAGTTTTAGCTTAAATAGCAAACAAGATCCCGCAGATGCAGAGTTTCACCTTTTACACTGAAGTATTGAAAACTGCTACAAGGTGACGATTGAGTCATAAAAGTGCCGCTTACATCTAAGCGGCCCCCAGAATAAAGCTGTCTATCTAGTCTTTATAGATCACAGTGGTTGACTCAAATGTAAGTGCTTCGAGAACCACTCTTGATGTCGCATAATCAATAAACGATTGAGCATCGGTATTACAGATATCAGCATCATCACCGCAACTTGGTGATGTATCCTCATAGATAACCTCATAGGTTTCCCCATCAAACGTTAAGTGAGAAACAGGGTAGGCTTTGTACTTGTCCTTGTTCATGACAATATCAATACGATCAGTTGACACTAACTGTGCATCACCAAGAGCGTTCCAGCCATCATTACCACTCGCATTATAGTTATTTACGGCAAGAGTATATTCTGACGTATCAGTTATCTTCTCCCACACAGGAGAAGATTCTGTCCCTGTATTTAATTCTAACTCACTAATATGACCTGAATTATGCTTAATATCTTCAATAAAGGTATAACGCATGCCGCCAACGTAGGGGAACTTTCCTCCATGAGAACCAACAGGGAGCGTGGCGTTAATCGTCGTCATCAATAGCGTTTTTAACACCTCACCACTCACAGTCAATACTGATAAATAGTTTGAAAAAGGCATCAGTTCAAGTGACACATGCCCTTCTCTAAAATCACCAGCAGATATATTTTGACGAATTCCCCCTGCACCCACTAATCCAATATCGACTTTTCTACCAATAACTTGCTGTACCGACTCTTGATTTGCCCAATATACAAGCCCTTCAGCAACCAAAGGAGCCACATCAGAACCATGCAGGTCTGTTCCACCATCACCAGGACGACGCTCATGATTAATCTCAGTTGGTACTAAGGTGATAACGTCTCCATAAGCCTTATCTAGCGCTGGCTTATACATTGTGTCAATACGATCTCTCAGAGCCAGATTTTCAATGACATGATCAATTTTTTCTACAGAGTCGACAAAGTTCATCACCTCTTCATGCTGGTTACCAATGATAAGCTGATCTGCTTGTCGCATCGAATTGGTATAAAACTCGCTATTCGTCAGTAATGTATTCGTCCCAATACATGAAGTCAGCTCACCGTCTTGATCGAAAGAAATAGTCACATTACCTATGGCTTGTGCATACTCTCCCGCTTGAACAACACAGGTTACTCCAGTGTCATCTTTTTGAGTGACAAGTTGTGCATATTCACCATTATTACCATGACCTAAATCAGTAAAATCACCGAGTAAAGTATGTGAATGCCCACCAACAATAATGTCGATTCCCCTAGTGCCTGCTGCAAGCGCCACATCTCGCGCATTGCCAATATGAGACAAGACAACAATCTTATTCACTCCCATGTCTTTCAACATGTCTATTGTGGCTTGGGTTGATTCAATTTCACTTGAAAATATAGCATCGCCAGTTCCTGTTGCTATTGTTTTCATGTCTTCTAATACCACACCAATCACAGCAACGAGCTGTTCATTACTTTTTGATTCTGACGGGGATGCTATTTTTCGCTTTTCATCGCCATTGAAAGCAAAAATCTGGTAAGGGATAAGGTTTTTAGCGGCATTTAAAGATGCGTCTTCTTTAGTATTAATATTGTTTGCCAATACCGGAAAGTTCACGCCATTAATAAAACCAGCCAACTGAGCCGTATCTAAGTCGAATTCATGGTTACCAAGCACCATGGCGTCTAGACCCATTTGAGAAAGAAGATCCGCATTTGCCATCCCATCATTAAGCTTAAAATAAGCAGTACCTTGCCAAGCATCGCCACCATGGAGGAAGAGCAGTGGTTGCTTATCTAATCCAGCTTGAGATTTTACTAGGTTAGCCGCTTCCAATAACCTTGGATATCCACCAAATTCATTGAAAATAGTGCTTCCATCTGCACCTATTTTAAAGCTTGATTTTACAGGGTCAAAATTTGAATGTGTGTCATTAATATGTGCGATGGTTAAGTCAAAAGGTTTGGTGGGTATAGGCTCATCATTGGAGTTACAGCCTGCTAAAGCAGCTAGAACAGCTGTTGCGACTAGGCCTTTTATCAGTTTATTTGTCATTACATCAACCCCTAGGTTTTAATTATTAAAACTTGGACTCTTTGGTCCAGAGGTGACAATGGTATCAAAATGCACTGGTTACATGTGTTGCTGGCACGATTAACATGTTGTAAAAAGGTAAGGCGCCACAATGACTTACACTTGATTTTTATTTATAATCAAGAGTATATCAATAGCTTATGGAGAGGGGGCAAACTAGAATGCCATCAATAGGCTTAGTGAAAGGATTGCTTCAATAGCTTAGGATTAAAAGATATAACCTCTGGATTGCTAAGTACAAAACACCAGAGGTTACAACTTGTATTTTTAGGCGTTAATTCATCACAAGTTCATCTAGAACAATCTGCTGACTAACCATTTTGCAATATCTTGCAACTGTTGGGGTAACACACTGTGCCCCATGGCATAAGTTTTCCACTCGGTTGGATAACCCGCTTGATTCAACAGATCATTAGCCATCTTGCCAGTGAATAGTGGCACCACATCGTCTTGCTCACCATGATGCTGAAGTATGCTGGTTAGCGTGTTTGCTTCGCTCAGTTGGCTGGGTAATTTATCGGCCGTAGGTAAGTAACAAGACAGCGCCATTATGCCGGCTAACGTTTGTGGATACCTTAATCCGGTAAACAGGCTCATCACGCCACCTTGACTAAAACCTGCTAGGACTATTTTATCTGCGGGTATTCCGCAATCAACTTGCTCCTGTATCAGTGCAATAACAGCTTGCTCTGACTCCAGCACTCCTGGCATATCGGCACGATTATGCAGATCCATGCTCTTAATGTCGTACCAGGCTCGCATGACATAACCTTGATTGATTGTCACCGCCTGCTCGGGGGCATGGGGAAAGATAAAGCGAATACTGTGATCGTCTGGCAGACCGAGTTCAGGTACTACAGGTGCAAAACCGGCTCCGGAATCACCTAAGCCGTGTAACCAGATCACACATGCTGTTGCACTGGTATTTGGCTCTATGGTTATCCGCTCTAATGCTGCTACTGACATCTATTTCCCTTTATTTTTAATGAAATTTTATCGCCGACATCATATCAGGATCACCACAACCTAAGCTAGCAAGCAGATAAACGAGCTGAGCATTCGATAAAATTGGACGTTAACCGTCAAATTATGGCCTTTTAATCCCTTTAAATCGGCGCTAAATTGAAACAAAGACATTTACAGTGCTGACGATACAGTACAGACACAGTACAGAGGAAGAGTATGGGCTTACTTCAAGATGGGAAATGGACTGACCTATGGTATCCGACCAAAGAGAATGGCGGAAAATTTGTACGTGAGGACGCACGTTTCAGGAATTGGATCACCGCCCATGGGCAACCTCAGCCAGATAAGCCAGCAACACTGGGATTCAAGGCTGAAGCGAACAGGTATCATCTATACGTTTCCCTTGCCTGCCCTTGGGCACACAGGACACTAATTTTTCGTGAGCTTAAGTCACTGCAAAGTATTATCGATGTCACCGTCGTCGAGCCTCACATGTTGCACCAGGGCTGGGAGTTTGCAGGACCAGGCCAAAGTAAAGATGCCGTCCATATAACCGGGGCCGATGAAGACACACTCAATAATAAGGCATTCCTGTATCAGATATACCAGCTGGCAGCGCCCGACTACAGCGGACGCGTCACAGTACCTGTGCTATGGGATAAGCAAACTCAAACCATAGTCAGTAATGAATCAGCTGAGATCATTCGTATGTTTAACTCGGCCTTCGATCACCTCACCCATAATCGAGTGGATTTTTATCCTCAAGCCTTACGTGAAGAAATTGATAGCCTCAATAAATATATCTACTCAAACATAAATAATGGTGTTTATCGTGCAGGGTTCGCAACTTCCCAAGCTGCCTACAATGAAGCGTTTAATGAAATTTTTACGGCATTAGATAGGCTGGAGTCGATACTCAGCAAGAAGCGATATCTCACGGGAAGCAAGATAACAGAAGCCGATTGGAGACTGTTCACCAGCTTAATTCGTTTCGACGGCGTCTATGTCGGCCACTTCAAGACCAATAAGCGACGTATCCAAGACTATAAGGCAATATCAGGCTATCTAAGAGACCTTTATCAGGTAGAAGGTATTGCTGCCACGGTGAATTTTGAACACATTAAGCAGCACTATTACTTTAGTCATGCCAATATCAACCCAAGTAGAATCGTGCCCCATGGCCCAGAGCTGAACTACTTAACACCCCATAACAGAGAAGCGTTATAATACTAATCGGTATAATACACAGTCACCTTAGGCGTTTTCTAGACGCCTAACTCTTCTCTAATCAGCGCCAATTGTTCAGGTGTATCTAATTTTAGACTCCACCTTACCGCTCCAGCATCGGCGTGCATGATAAGTGCATCATCGATGAACTTAATATCTTCAACCATGGCGTACATGGTAATACCAGACGTATTGAATCGTACTTGAGCCTCAAACGGAGACAAGATCACCTTTCCCTGAGAAAAATCAATAATCATATAATTTCTCACTATTCCTTAATACCAATTCAATTAAATTTGGCGAGAGTCAAAATGAAAAAAACCAGCAAGAATGCTGGTTTTTTATGCCTATAACTAATCGCTAAATAGCGATTAGTGGTGATGACCACCTTTACCATGGGCATGTCCGTGGGCAACTTCTTCATCGGTCGCATCACGTGCTTCGACTATCTCGATATCGAATGTGAGCTCACGACCAGCCAAAGGATGATTAACATCAACCGTTGCCATAAACTTACCCATCTTGACGATAGTCACCTGACGTTTTCCTTGATCTGTATCAAGCAATGCGCGCATGCCAGCTTTCCATTTTTTAGCACCTTGAAGGTGCTTAACAGAGACGCGTTGAATCGCATCTTCATTTCTAACGCCGTAGGTAGTTTCCGGCGCTAGAGTGACAGAAAAGCTTTCGCCAACTTCTTTACCTTCAATTGAATCTTCAACACCAGGCATCATGTTGCTATGGCCGTGCAGATACGCGATAGGCTCCAGATCGTTATTCGACTCTAAAACTTCACCCTTTTCATCGCGCAGTGTGTATTTAAACTGCACAACCATATCATTTTTAATGCTCATCAAATGTCCTTAACTCTATACCTGACTCTATTTTGGTGACGAAGCTTAACAAAAGTCGTTTACGCACTCTAGCTTTATCTGGCTAATGACTTAATCAGGCTGGGTCTGGCGACGAACACCAGCTACAGCCTAGTACTAAGAAAAACTGCAGAATCAGCCCGGTTAGTTGACCCCGATAGCGTTAAATGTCGCTTCATCTGGGAAGCCATCGGCAACGATGCCGACACTCTTCTGATAGGCACGCAGGCCTGTCTTAGAATTTCTTCCCATCACGCCATCGGGTTTACCCACATCGAAGCCTTTGGAATTTAACTTAGCCTGCAACTGCTTTACCTTAGCTCGACTCAAGTTATCTTGCTTAGGAGGCGCCGCCACCAAACTCACACCACCATTGATCCTATCGGCAAGATGCCCCACAGTGATGGCATAAAACTCGGAACGGTTCCAGCGCATGATCACATTGAAGTTCTTATAACCCAAAAATGCGGGACCAGTATGACCGGCAGGCAGATACAAGGTTGCGCTCATATCTGCAATAGACAAGGCCTGTCCATTGCTTTGTAACACACCTAGACCAGCCCAGTCAGTTAACGCTTGTTTCTTACCTAGATACTCATAACTGAAAGTTTGCGGTAGTTTAACTTCTCTTCCCCAACGCTCATCACGCTGCCAACCAAGCTTATTTAAAAAATTAGCCGCTGAGCTTAGTGCATCAGTAGTGCTATTCCAAAGGTCGGCTTTGCCATCGCCGTCTCCATCCACGGCATAATGCGTATAAGCACTGGGCATAAACTGGGTATGACCCATGGCGCCAGCCCAAGATCCGACCATCATAGAGGCATCAAAATTATATTTTTCTTTGAGCTTCAATGCTTTCATTAATTCGCCAGTAAAATACTTACTGCGGCGGGGATCGCAAGCCAAGGTTGCCAAGGAGTCCAATACAGGCATCTTGCCCTTGTAAGAACCAAAGTTGGTTTCCAAGCCCCAAAATGCCATCAAGTATTGAGGCGGCACGCCATACTTATCCTGCAACTTGGTAAGTAAGGTCTTATTCTCTTTCAGTAGTCGTCTACCTTCCTGGATACGCCAAGCTGTGACACGCTTACTGAAATAGTTATCAAATGTTTGGCTAAACTCAGGCTGTTTATTATCCAGTTCTATGACTCTGGCGACATATTTTACCTTAGCCAAGGTATTATCTATGGTGTCTTGTGACAAACCTTCATGTTGAGCGGTTTGCTTTAAATTAACCACACAAGATGCAAAATCATCGGCGACAGCGGGAAGCGTCCACAGAGAGGATGCTAAAATTACGGATGCTAATGGGACATTTTTAATCAAAACGACTACTCCAGAAATGCATTATAAAAATTTTGATCATAATGAATAAAGAAAAAACACAGTGCCGCATTACGACATTAATCTCAGCCATAATAACTATACCAAGGAGATAATTTAAGTATTAATCCTAGTTTTTAGGGGATAAGTAGTAAATTTTACTTAATGATCGATTTTAGGAGCCTATTATCGAAGAATTTCTTTGGGGATTATCTAGCTTGCCGTATAATGGTCGCGGTAAAAACCACCTAATTTAAGAGACTTATCATGACAGAGATTGCCCCTGAACTAGCCAGCTTTATCGAAAATGTAAAACAACATCAGCTCGTCTGGGGATTACAGGATGAAACCGGTGAAGGTTGGGTCGTCTGTGACTCTTCTGAGTATGAACACACGGATGTCATGCCACTTTGGTCTTCAGAAGAAAATGCAAAAATTCATTGCAGTGATGAGTGGGCCGACTATAAAGCTGTATCTATCACTTTAACCGAATTTCTGGAATTCTGGGTATCCGATCTCAATGACGACGGTGTACTAATAGGTATCGACTGGTTAGCCGATCAAGAATGCTTAGAGATAGATCCCATTGAACTGGCAAAATCTCTGGTAAACATCGAAGAATAGTAAATTCGACGATTTATTTTAGCCAGTATGTAAGTGAACAAGTAACTTCTTGAGTCACCGGCAGCAAGTTTGCGTCAGTCCGCCCAGAGAATCCTTATGACGCAATCACCTCCCCTTATCGATGTACCTTTCGCGCTTCGCCATACCTGTTGGTTCTGCGCCGAGCCTTCCAACTGCGTGTTCGAATATCATGCCAGCGTACACACCCCTCATTCGAGCCTGGGCGTTCCTGCTTGTAAGGAATGCCTCAAGCTGGCTAAAAAAAGCCCGCTAACGTCTATCTGGGATTGTCAGATGGCGGTCAAGGACGAACTGATGAGGATTTACGCTAAGCATCTAGCCATTGGCATCAACTGGACCGAACAGGAACTCATCGACTCTGAATTTTCCTGTCGGGTGTTCGAAGGCTTTAAAAAGAGTGCCTGGATGATGTACTTGATAGCCAGAGATAGAGTCAATGCAAACGGTTGGCCCTTAAGCTTAGATGGAGTGGACCTAGATAATAGTGATTTTGTTGTGGGCTTTGAATTTGATGGGGTGAAATACGCCTCACTTTCTAAGGCCGTTAACCACTATAGTCAAATATTAGGCTTGGATAAACATTTTTTCGAAGCCGTGCTATCCCAGGTGGGTCGTAGCCGTTTCGGTTATGCTGTGCGTATCAGTCGAATCAACATCGTCTCAACTAAGCGGGTAAAACAGGAGGTGGTCAAAGACATAGCCATAGAACAAGGCACGCCTTTAACCGATAACACTTGGTTCTAATTATCTAACTAGCTCTCTTAGCCTCTGTTGCACCACTTCGACTAAAAGATCGGGTTGGAACTTAGAGATGAAACGATCACAGCCAACTTTATCCACCATGGCCTTATTGAAGCTACCACTTAATGAGGTGTTCAATGTGATAAAGAGATCTCTCATGCGCTTATCGTTGCGGATCTCATGGGTTAACTTGTAACCATCCATCTCAGGCATTTCCGCATCTGTGATCAGCATTAACAGTTCATCCTGTACCGATTTCCCCTCATCACACCAGCCCTGTAGCGTCCGCAATGCCTGTAAACCGTCTGAAACCTCTAAGATCTCTATGCCCAATGGCTCGAGTGTCTCCTTTATCTGTCTCCGCGCCGTCGAAGAGTCATCGGCGATTAAAATCTTACGACCCTGCATCTCATTAACCAAGTCGTGGTCGAGTACCCCTTCGGACAAGGTGACGTCGTAATGGATGATCTCGGCTAACACCTTTTCCACATCGATTATAGAGACGATTTGGCTAACACCGTCGATTTCAATGCGAGTGATCGCCGTTAAATAATTATGTCTGCCAGCCGTTTTTGGCGGAGGTAAGATATCACCCCAAGTCATATTAACGATATGCTCGACTTTACCCACCTTAAAGCCCTGAACACTGCGATTATACTCAGTGATGATCATATTCGCTCCATGATCGCCCTTGATAGGCTTATAACCTATGGCACTACGAAGATCGATAACCGGGATGGAAGTCCCACGAATATTAGCCACGCCGCAGATATGAGAATGGCTACCGGGAACGGCACTCAATTGAGGTAACTTAACCACTTCTTTTACTTTAAAGACATTTATCGCAAAAAGTTGAGTGGCATTGATTCGAAAAAGTAATAGTTCAAGGCGATTTTCTCCTACAAGCTGGGTGCGTTGGTCAACCGAGTCGAGTACTTTTGCCATTATGCTGCTCTCAAAATAAAAGGGATTAAATAAAGGGTGCCTCGATAATAATCTTCATAATAATAACAATCAATAACAATCAATTAGAATTACAGAAGCTGAGGTTTTTGCCGCTATGAGTGCCATAGGCTTGCTAGCTGTACTAGGAGCAATTACCTGGTAGAAAATAACCATTCGAGACTCATTTAGCGCCTACAGGAACACTCTGACCATACTCAGACTGCTTACTGTATAGGCATTCGAAGGGGAAACACCATGAAGACACAAAAAAGGGCCAGCCGTTATTATCGCCATCACACAGGTTAACAAATCTCTATATTGTCAAAAATAACTACATATTAATGTTGCAAGAGTATTGACAAGGCCAATTCCGTAGATATAATAGCCGACAGATTTGAGACACCATATTTAATTTTCTTTGTAAGTCCGACTCCATATCGTCACTGCCTCGCAAAAATATTATTACGCCGGTTCAACTACTCAATTTTAGTCATCAAGCTGTCATAACTCTGTGTTTAACTGTGTCCCAATCGGTTCACTGATTATCTCTCAGGTTACAAATATTAACAAATATTGATAAGCAGTTACTTGATTAAACCGTTGAAGGTGAGTAGTCTCAAACGAAATTAATTCTCATCTTTTGCAAATTGCTAAGGATTTTATTATTAAATACTAACTACTACTACTAAATAGTACTAGTTATAAAACATAAAGGAGTATGACCTATGTCGTACAATGTAAACGGTCAGTTGATCACAGTTAATTTCCCAGTAGCTTCTATTTCTGTCAATAAGTCTTCTATCGCTTTCACCGATAGCCAAGGCAAAAACAGACAGACTTTTTCGAAGCGAACCGAAGCACTAAAATTTATGAACTGGCTATTATCAGGCAGTAAATAAATTTAAATTAGTTCTCGTTCGACCTCTCACTAGGCTGCTAGTCAGAGATAGTTAAACTGATAAACTTATGCTAATCGATACACTCCTCTCACTGGTATCGAATGTTTCCTTGCTGATAAATGGAAACAGATAGGATCGACATCATAAGTCGGCTATTAAGCAATCAAGCAACTCCTACCTTTGGTTCAGGCCGTATCAATTTCACAGATACTTAGCCTGGCCAAACGGTAAATACTCCCCATAATGCATCCCATAAATCTCACTTCAAAACCTAAATCTCACATTGAAATCTAAATATCACATCGAATTCGAATAAAGAATACCTAGGGTTATCACACTATTAAGCCCCATATTTCCGTATATATCTGGGCAGCATGGTTTCATTACCCAGTAAGCCACCTTGATGAAGATACAAGATAGGCACATCTCCCTGACTTAAGCTTAAATGGTGTTCCAGCGTCATCCAACCTAAGGGATCATAAAGTAACTCGAAAGCGATACCAGTCAGTGAAATTGTTTTCCACATCTCATAAAACTCAGGATACAATTTTCCGAAATGATACTTTTTGGGTAAAGCCACAATCTCAGGATGATACAAAGGATTATCTGCTAGCTGGGTGAATTGCTGGATTAAATAGCTGCTCCCTCCCACCGCGGCGCAGGTAAGCACCTGAATATTTATCTCTTGTTCAACATAATACTTATTAAGATACAGTGCAGTTGTGCCGGTACCGGAAGGCAAGAAGACGACTAGATGCTCTAATCCACTGTCTTTTGCCCACTGGGCAATCTCTTCAGCCAGTTTAGACACGCCGAACTCGGCATACTCACAGCGACCCCCTTCAGGAACAAAAATGGCGTGAGTTTCATTAGGTAGCACCACTTCTTGTATATAGGTGTGGGTATCCCGGTCTCCTCTATCATCTAAACTATCCAGTGATATGATATTGGCACCATTGGCTAATGCGGCACCATAGTTACCACTTGGCTTGAGCTTGATGTGAGAGGCAATATGATCCACATAGAAATCTAAACTCCAGCCCTTAAGTTTAGCTAATGCAGACATGGAATAAAGAGAGTTTGCCTGAGGTGAGCCATAGCCGATGAGCTTAGTCACTCCCGGAAATTCATGCTCGAGGAAATAGGCAAATTTTCGCGCCTTATTACCTGAAAATTCAGGATGGAGCAAATCATCTCTCTTAACAAAAATATGTCTGTTGAACATTACTATGGTATCGACTGGGGTATGGCTTAACTTCATATCAAGGAACTAGCACTAGAATAATCAGGCAATGATTTTACCATTGGCTACCCATCACAATCGACTAAAAGTACTAAAAGCTGATAAATCTCACTAACAGCCTACCTATAATAAGCAGTAAGAACCTGAAATTAAAGGGCTTACACAGTTGGCGCGATATTTGCTTATTAAGAGAAAAGGATGAGAAACCCTATTTCATTGGAGGCCTAGATGCCTGTATTACGATTAATTTTTAACATTGCTTGGTTTGTGCTTGGCGGCTTTATCATGGGATTAGGATGGTGGCTAGCTGGTTTACTGTGTTTTATCAGCATAATAGGGATCCCATTCGGACGCGCCTGTTTTGTCATTGGTGAAATGACTTTTTGGCCCTTCGGTCAGGAACAGATAAATCGAAAACACCTCACGGGACAAGAAGATATGGGGACTGGTGCATTTGGCACATTGGGGAATATTATCTGGTTCCTGCTATTTGGGATCTGGCTCGCTATCGGACATATCACCTATGCCTTAGCCTGTTTTGTCACGATTATTGGTATCCCTTTTGGAATTCAACATCTCAAACTGGCCATGTTGAGCCTAACACCAATCGGCCAAACTGTTGTGGCTAAATAATTCATCAATAACTGTGATTAGGTGGCTTAGTCGAGCCTGTGAGCCACTTTTAGCAGTTGTCTAATTATTATCGGTCGTGGTCACAGAGATCATATATTGATCCAAAATAGATTTAGCATCTATTTTAGTTAAACCAGTATTCACAATATTCCGCCACTTGTGGCCATCTTGACTGTTTTTGAAGGCAATATATAACTTTTTTTCTTCTAACAGCTTTTGGTTTATCTGTAACTTAGCAGCAAGAGGCTTGAAGTCATCCCGCGCTAATATATACCTGAGTACATGCACATCGATCACGGCGCCATCCACGCGCCCAGTCGCTACCTTCTTGACATTATGTGCATCAGAACTAACAACTTCGACGGGCTGAACCCCCTGTTTGATCATGATATCGAGAGCGACGGTATTCACATAACCTCTGACGACACCTAAGGTATATTGATTAAGATCAGCAAATTTCGGCCAACGGATAGGATGAGTTTGTCTCTCTAGCAGTCCCAAGGGGCTTACACCGAGTGATTCAGAAAAAATGAAAGCGGGTGTTGGATAGGAGTATTCCGGTAGATATCCAAGATACATAGAATCATCCCGGCTAGCCAACCTCACCGCCCGGCTCCAGGGATAAAAATCAACTGATAGTTCATGGCCCATAACGTTTAGTGCAGCGCGGGTGATTGCAATAACAGCCCCTTGATCCACCAGCTGTTTTCCTGAGTAAGGTGGCCAATATAAAGACGTTAACTTGAGAGTGTCGGCCTTAACAGGCAAACCTAGCATTAAGGCTAAGAGTAACATAAGCCTGAGTCCACACTTCCATGATGAATAGCTGAAACAGCTAAACACATATTTAATGCTTATTCGCTTAATAGAGGTATCCTGCCTTGAATAGATTTTACATAAGTATAGACAGTTTATACTTACTCGTTATCCGTTTAGTCGTTAGCCCAGGTGTCAATTTTCGACTGGCATTCATGCCCTCAATGATGAAACATTGGCTGATACATCATGATTAAGGAACAATAATATGATCCGTAAACTGCTTATCTCCATTGTCGGTGGAATACTGACAATCGCAGGCATACTTCTCTTGGCTCTGCCTGGACCGGCTTGGCTACTACTGCCCATAGGACTTGCCATCTTGAGTCTGGAATACCCTTGGGCAAAAGTCTGGCTGCGTAAGAGTCAGCGACAGTTTTATGCTTCTGCCGCTTGGCTGGATAGAAAAATCCTATTATGGAAGATGAAACGTTCATAAGCAGCTAGTTCAGAAATACAAAATATAAACCGCTGATGCTTTACACTCCTCTACCAAGCTAAGCGCTAGAGACAATTTTATGCTTCTTATACTTAGCTGAAGTAAAATACACGACTTAACTCTTGTAACCTTCAAGCCTGTCAGCAAGCAAGCTGCATTGAAAAATTATTATAGCGCTCAAGGATAGCAATCAAGACACCTTGGCGTCGCATGTTATCCATCACCCCTGGGCTAAAGCGTTCCAGACGCGTCATGGCGGTAAGCAATAATTGACACTCATGCAGGCTGGCGTCGGCAATATATTCTGGCCTGTCAACTAAATGGCTATTTAGGTACCAATCATCCCAATTAAAATCCTGCAACAACAACTGGCTCTTGGCCAAGTCATCGGTAAACTCATGAAGTTTACCGACCGAGATGGGCTTGTCTCCACACGCTAATACATTCACATACTTAGCATAAAGATCCGATGTATGATTCGATACTGAGAGTTTCATCTGATACCTCCTATCAACGAGAATGGGCCTGTATCAATAGGTAATACACATGCTCGTTGCACACTTATATACAACTTTCACTAACTAACCTTCTAGCATTAAGAATGCTGCATATGCCGTACCACTGACCCTAGATCGCCAATATAGAAGATGAGAACTGAACCTAAGCTTAACAGTACGACATATTATAAATATCGGCTGTTGCTGGCATTTGCTTTAATCATTCAGGTCTTAAACTAACGACTCAAGCCTAGTGACTGCTCTCGATGAAAAACTGTAAATGAAGCACTGTAGATGAAGCACTATAGATGAAAGCTCAGCTAAAAATTACTGAGCCAATAATAGCCATGCTTAACGCCATGACTCGATATGCTATACCTAAGTACAAATCTCAATTGAGCTAAAACAGATAGGAGCAATATATGAACAAGCTTTTATATCTCACATTTATCTTGGTGTTAACCTGTGGTTTATCTCTGTTCACACCAGAGGTTAACGCTAAAAATGACAAGAGCGAAAAGCATCTGAAACACAATAAGCAGGGGAAACCTTCATCTCTACCTTACGGATTACAGAAGAAAGTCTTAAGGGGCGAGCCATTACCCCCTGGATGGCAAAAGAAGCTGCACAAAGGAGATATTTTGAGTAATGACCTCTTCTCCCGAGGAAAGGTGCATTTCCCCATAGATAAACAGGGTAACATCACCTTAGATATAGATGGTTCATTGATAAAACTGAATGATAAGACGCGGAAAATACTCGATATCTTCGTAGACTAATCCAAGAGAGCAGAGACTCATTCCTGTAATGCTAGAGATCCGCGCGATCGAACTCTTCCATAATGAGCTCAGTAAACAGGCGCCCAGCCTTACCCAATGGACGCTCCATGGTCGACACTAGCTTAGGCGTGAAGCTATGGCGACTGCCACCACTAAAATTTACCTCAACCAGCTCCCCACACTTAAGTTCATCACGAATAAGGAAATCTGGCATCCAGCCAAAACCCAGTCCCATCTCTAAGGCATTCTTCTTCATGATGAAGCCAGACAGATAAAATACCTTATCGCCACCAAATTGGAGTTCATCTTGAGAGTTTATCTCGGGAGAGGAATCTTCGATGGTGAGTTCAACATGTCTTTGCAGCTCAAATAACGAGATATTTTTTTCCGCTGCCAAGGGGTGACTTGCTGCCACGACCAATATACTAGTGATATCCGGTAACGACTGAGGTCGATAATTTGGACCCGTACGATAGTCTTTTACTAACATAAGATCGGCATTATCACGTTCAAATCTGGCTTGTACTCCCCCTAAGAATTCCATATTTAACTGTATTTTTGTCGGGATCTGATGGGCCGCCATACGCTTCAATGCCTTCATGATCGGCTCCATCGGTAAGGCACCATCGATCACTAGCTCTAATTTTGGCTCCCAGCCCTCACTGAATCTGCTCGCTAAATGTTCTATGTTTGCCAGGTACTGCAGCAGTCTCTGGCCTTCGGCGAGGATAACTTTGCCTTCCGGCGTTAATTCGGCTCGGTACTGATCTCGACAAAAAAGATTTACACCTAAGTGTTGCTCTAACTTCTTGATCTGATAACTAACGGCAGACTGAGCCTTATGCAAACGCTCTGCAGCCTTAGCAAAGCTGCCCTCTTCGACCAAAACCTCAAGTACTTTAAATGCATCAACATCTATGCGCATACACGCCTCATTAGTGTAAACCTGAACATACAATCTAGTTTATTGATTAACTCACGCCAATTATTATTCTTTTTTTTGTTCATGTTAGCAACTAAATTGATATTAAGATCACAATTTAGGTGGGAATGGTGTCTGGTTCAAATAGAAAGACATCACATCGCCAAACATAAAAAAAGCACATATCAAGGTGCATGATAAATTGAACGAGGATAGAACCATGGCAAGCGAAAAAAACCCACTGGGCTTATTGGGCATAGAATTCACTGAATTTTCCACCCCAGATCTTGAATTCATGCATAAGGTATTTATCGATTTCGGTTTCTCTAAACTGAAAAAGAGCAAAAACAAAGATATCAGTTACTACAAGCAAAATGATATCCACTTTCTGCTGAACAACGAGCGAAGCGGTTTCTCAGCAGAGTTTGCTAAGAGCCACGGTCCAGCGATCTGTTCTATGGGTTGGCGGGTAGAAGATGCTAAGTTTGCCTTCGAAGGTGCGGTAGCCCGTGGTGCTAAGCCTGCCGATGATGCTAATAAGGATCATCCCTATCCGGCTATTTATGGCATAGGTGACAGCTTAATTTACTTTATCGACATCTTTGGCGACGAGAAAAATATCTACCAAGATGATTTCGTCGATCTCAAAGAGCAAGTCATCACTCAGGAAAAAGGCTTTATCGAAGTCGATCATCTCACCAACAATGTCTACCAAGGCACCATGGAGTTCTGGTCTAACTTCTATAAAGATATCTTCGGTTTCACCGAAGTGCGCTATTTCGATATTAAAGGGGCCAAAACTGCCTTGATCTCTTACGCCCTACGCTCACCGGATGGCAGCTTCTGTATTCCCATCAACGAAGGTAAAGGCAGCGAGAAGAATCAGATCGATGAATATCTGAAAGAGTATGATGGACCGGGCGTACAACATCTGGCATTCAGAAGCCGTGATATCGTCGCCTCACTCGATGCGATGGAAGGCTCATCAATTCAAACCTTAGATATTATCCCTGAATATTACGAAACCATCTTCGATAAGCTGCCTCAGGTCACCGAAGACAGGGAGCGCATCAAGCATCACCAGATATTGATCGACGGCGATGAAGATGGCTATCTGTTACAGATTTTCACCAAGAATCTATTCGGCCCTATCTTCATCGAAATCATTCAGCGTAAGAACAACCAGGGCTTCGGCGAAGGTAACTTTACCGCCCTATTTGAGTCCATCGAACGTGATCAGCAACGTCGTGGTGTACTCTAAATAGGCCTCAAACCCGTCTATTCGTTACACTTAGCGCTAATTTAGGTTAGCCGAATGTAAAACCAGCCTTAATGGCTGGTTTTTTGTTTTCAGTAAGCAAAATATTCTCTAGACTGAGTTTTCTTATAACTATAACTAAGAAGCTAATTACAGATGCCAGATATCGCCCTACTCGCTGTTTTTTTACCTACTTTCTTCTTTGTCGCAATCACACCCGGCATGTGCATGACGCTCGCCATGACCTTAGGCATGAGTATCGGTGTGCGTCGAACCTTATGGATGATGGCGGGTGAATTGATTGGTGTAGCTATCGTCGCCATCGCCGCTGTCATGGGCGTTGCAAGTATCATGCTTAACTACCCTCAAGCCTTCTCTATCATCAAGTATGCCGGCGGCGCTTACCTTATTTATATAGGTATCCAGATGTGGTTGTCTAAAGGCAAGATGACCATAACCAACGAGGCACAGACCGAAGTAAGTCGCACGACACTGCTCAATCAGGGGCTGATGACGGCTCTTTCTAATCCCAAAGGTTGGGCGTTTATGGTGTCCCTGCTACCGCCATTCATCAGTGCAGATAAGGCTGTGGCTCCTCAGCTGTTCTGGCTTTTATCTATCATATTGGCCTCTGAAGCCATTGCCATGCTTGCCTACGCATCCGGCGGCAAGAGTTTAAGAGTATTTTTGTCTAAGGGTGACAACATTAAGCTGATGAACCGCATCGCGGGTTCATTGATGATAGGTGTCGGCTTCTGGTTGGCATTAGGCTAACGCCAACCAGAACAGGCTCTAGAACTTAGGTCCTAGAGCCTCATTTATTCCTTATTCTTGAACGGCAGTGACTTAGCAGCCTCTATCATATAAAGCCGATTTTGTTCCGCTTCTTGCAGAGTGAAATTCTCGATGGCGTCTCTGAAACCTGGGTGGGCAATCTCATGGTTTGAAAAGGTTTCCACCGGTTCAAACCCACGAGGGATCTTATGCTCTCCCTGAGCACCCGCATCGAAGTTCTGCAACCCATGCTTGATACAGTATTCGATACCTTGGTAATAACACGCCTCGAAATGTAAAGCATCACCCTCTTCCAAACAGCCCCAATACCGGCCATAAAGATGAGTCTCGCTATTAAAACAAATAAGGCCGCAGCTCCATTTTTGACTATCATATTGGCCTCTGAAGCCATTGCCATACTTTCCTACACATTCGGCTGAGCCAAGGAGCGCATTTATTCCTTATTCTTGAACGGCAGTGACTTAGCAGCCTCTATCATATAAAGCCGATTTTGTTCCGCTTCTTGCAGAGTAAAATTCTCGATGGCGTCTCTGAAACCTGGGTGGGCTATCTCATGGTTTGAAAAGGTTTCCACCGGCTCAAACCCACGAGGGATCTTATGCTCTCCCTGAGCACCCGCATCGAAGGTCTGCAAACCATGCTTGATACAGTATTCGATACCTTGGTAATAACACGCCTCGAAATGTAAGGCATCACCCTCTTCCAAACAGCCCCAATACCGACCATAAAGATGAGTCTCGCTATTAAAGTAGAGGGCCGCTGCGACGATTCGGCTATCGCCAAGCTCCTGTTCTGAATCTATATGGTCAGCTGAGCTCTCTGAATTATCTGAATTATCTGAATTATCTGAATTATCTAATTGTGATAATGGCTTCTCGACAACAAGCAATTGCACTTGCTCCGGCATCGTTTTTCCAATGAGTTTAAAAAAGTCTAGATTAAGGTAGCCGTAGTGGCCAGAGCGTTTCGCATAGGTTACCTGGTAACAGTAATAGAAGGATTGCCACTGAGCTTCTGTCACCTCAAAACCGGGAACAAACCTGAAGGTATAACCTTGTCCTTGGGCCTTATTTCTCTCTTTGATGATGTTTTTTCTTTTGCGTGAACTCATGGCACACAAGAAATCATCAAATACCTGATAATCTTGGTTACGCCAATGAAACTGAGTGCCTGTACGCTTAAGGGGCTTTAAAGGTGAAGGTGAAGCAGAAGCAAGCTCTAACGCTAAATGGGATTGATATTGTGGTTGTAATTGGGACTGGGACAGGGAGATGAGTCTATGTTGCGCCTCAGGCATAAATAGGCAATGCCAGCTAGAATAACTGCCGCGCCTCATCTCATGGGTTAATGTTTGAATCATCAAGGAGACGACGGACTGAGACTCTTGCTCACTTAATCGTTTATCTATACCTAACCTATTACCTGCTACTGGCGTAAAAGGCACGGCGCTCAAGATCTTAGGATAATACTCGATATGATTCCTTTCATAGGCCTCGGCCCATGCCCAATCAAACACGTATTCTCCATAAGAATGACTCTTACTGTATAGAGGCATCACAGCAATCCGCTGACCTTGGCTCAACACCGACATATGCATAGGAGTCCAGCCAGATTTAGCACACACACAGCCACTTTGCTCTAACGCCAATAGATATTCATGGCGAGTAAAGGGATTACCTCCCTTGCCACTCTCCTTAACATGATACTGCATCAAGGCATTCCATTCATCGGCAGGTATCGCTGAAATTGATGGTGAAAACTCAAACTTTATCTCTATACCGAACAAGTACTTCTCCCATTTTTTGTCTTGCAATTTCGTATAATTAACGTCACATTGCTGAATCATAATTATAACTTTTCTCACATAAGAAAAGGGGATCTCAATGCACTCGCTAAAACGCTTATTCGTCGCTATGTCAGTAGCCGTACCTTTACTCGGCTTATCCTCGGCATTTCATGTCGCTCCCGTACACGCCGCCGAGTCTTCAATATACAGCTACATGGCAACCGCGCAACCCGTTTGGGCTAAACATGGCATGGTGTCGAGTCAAGAAGCATTGGCAACTCGAGCAGGCGTAGAGATTTTAAAACTAGGCGGTAACGCTGTCGATGCCGCCGTGGCTGTGGGCTTTGCATTGGCTGTTACCTTACCGCGTGCAGGTAACATAGGTGGCGGTGGCTTCATGCTGGTTCATCTCGCCGAGCCCAACAAGACTATTGCCATAGATTATCGTGAAATGGCGCCATCGAAAGCCCATAGAGACCTCTTTATCAATGAGCATGGCGACGCTGTTGCTAAGTTGAGCCGCGAGCACGGCCTGGCTGTCGGCGTACCGGGTACTGTGATGGGCATGGAACTCGCCCTTAAAAAATACGGCACCATGACCCTAAAGCAAGTGATGGCGGCAGCCATAAAGATGGCGGATGAAGGCATCACAGTCACACAAGATCTGTCAACCTCTCTCATCGGAGTAAAAAGACGAATCACTCAATGGCCAAGCTCTGCCGAGATATTTTATAAGACAGACGGCAGCAATTATCAGGTAGGTGAAAACTTCAAACAAACTGAGCTTGCCCACTCCTTATCTTTAATTGCCAAGCTAGGCAGTAAAGGCTTCTATCAAGGAGAAACGGCCCAAAAGCTAGTTAAAGCCGTTCAAGGTGCTGGCGGGATCATGACATTGGAAGATCTAAAAAAGTATAACGTTGTCGAACGTAAGCCAGTAACCGGAGATTATCGGGGCTATAAAATCGTGTCTATGCCACCACCATCATCTGGCGGCGTCCATATCATAGAGATGCTCAACATTTTAGAGACCTTTCCTATCGACAAGCTGGGTCACAATACCGCAGCGACTCTGCACCTGATGGCAGAATCCATGAGACGCGCCTATGCCGACCGTAGTGAATACCTTGGCGATCCTGATTTCTATAAGGTCCCCGTACAGGCTTTAACCAGTAAAGACTATGCCAGTAAGTTAGCCGGTCAGATTAAAATTAATAAGGCCACTCCGAGCAGTGAAATTAAACCCGGTAAACTGGCACCCTATGAAAGTAACCAAACCACCCACTACTCTGTTGTCGACAAATGGGGCAATGCGGTATCCAATACCTATACCCTCAACTTCAGTTATGGCTCTGGGTTAGTGGCGAAAGGCACTGGTATCTTACTTAATAATGAGATGGATGATTTCTCGGCAAAGCCCGGCACACCAAACGGTTATGGCTTAGTTGGCGGTGAAGCAAACTCAGTCGAAGGCAACAAACGCCCACTGAGTTCCATGAGCCCAACCATAGTGATGAAAGATGGAAAACCCTTTATCATCACCGGCAGCCCAGGTGGTTCACGCATCATCACCACCACAATGCAGATCATCATGAATGTCATCGACCATGATCTTAACATCGCCGAAGCGACTACTGCGCCTCGCATGCATCATCAGTGGTTACCCGATGTGCTACGTGTCGAACAGAGTCTTAATCGTGACACCATAGATCTACTCGAAGCTAAAGGCCATAAAGTCAACGTTAGTAGAGCAATGGGATCGACTCAATCGATTATGGTCACAGATCAAGGCGTGTTTGGTTCATCGGATCCGCGCCGCACCGGAGCACTGACCTTAGGCTACTGACCCCAGCACAATCTAGCTTGCTAGATTATTAATCAAGGGAAGCGCTGGCTTCCCTTAGTTAATATCCTTAAAGCCGAACCAGGCGATGATTCCAGCTATAACCAGGCCCAATCACGGTTTATTTAACAAGCTAAACTCCCTAATACCCATCAATATAAGCCCCTTCCGACCTATATCGGCACTCAGATATTATCAAGCTTGTGGTTAGTCATTTATCTAAAAATGCCAAAGAATGTATAAAAATAAGGCGCTATCAATATTCGTTACAAACAAAACATTATTTTAATAGCATTAACACCTTCAACCATGATACTTAAGATCTCTTAACGTCGGCTTAAGGTATTTGATGTATAAATTATCATAATAACTTTTCGTCTAGCTTAAGCTGCACGTTTTCGCCCATCATGGGTTTGGCAACAATATGTCAACATAAGCAAATTGAAAAAATCGGGGATATAAATATGAAGGGATTAACCCTCAAACCACTAGTAACCGCTATGGCACTCACCTTTGCATTAGGTGCTTGTAGCTCATCAACCACAAGCAGCGACACAAACATGGCACCTAACGTCATAGCGCAAAAAATAATCGAAAACAATGCGGGTAACCCTTTCTTTAAGCCTTACGATACTTACCTTGGCATTCCAGATTTCGATAAGATCAAACCTGAACATTACCTTCCGGCATTTAAAGCGGGTATTGCTCAACATAAAGCCGAAATTCAAGCAATTATCGATAACCCCCAAGCACCAAATTTCATCAATACTATCGAAGCGATGGAATTTTCAGGTGAGCTCACCTCAAAAGTTGTCAGCGTGTTCTACAACCTAACGGGTGCCGACACCAACGATGCGCTACAGAAGATCTCAAAAGAGGTCTCTCCTATGCTGTCGTCGGCCAGCGATGATGTACTACTAAACAGCCAACTGTTCCAAAAGGTTAAAGCGGTTTATGACTCACGTGATAGCCTGAATCTGAATACGGCTCAAGCTAAGCTACTCGATGATACCTATAAATCTTTCACTCGAGGCGGCGCGAATCTAAACGAAGCAGACAAGACTAAGCTTCGTGGTCTCAATGATCAGATTGGTAAACTTGGCCTAGAGTTTGGCGACAACCTATTAGCCGAAACTAACGCATTTGAACTTGTTATCGATAACAAGGCCGACCTTTCAGGTCTACCACAAGATGTGATCAACACAGCTGCCGAAACCGCTACAAAGCGTGGTCATGAAGGCAAGTGGGTGTTCACCACTTCTCGCCCCTCTATCACACCATTTTTGACCTATGCTGACAGTCGCACACTTCGCGAAAAGATCTACAACGGCTATATCATGCGTGGTAATAACGACAATGCTAATGATAATAAGAAAATCTTAGCTAAGACGGCTGCACTACGTGCAGAACGCGCGCAGTTGATGGGTTACAAGACTCATGCTCATTTCGTACTGGAAGAACGTACCGCTAAGACACCTGAAAATGTCTATGAGTTACTCAACAAGGTTTGGCCCGCAGCACTTGCCCAGGCAGAAGCTGAAGTTGATGTGATGCAAGAGCTTATCGACTCTGAAGGCGGCGATTTCAAACTAGCAGGTTGGGATTGGTGGTACTACTCAGACAAGATCCGTGTGGCTAAGTACAGCTTCAACGAGCAGCAAACCCGCCCATACTTCTCCCTAGAAAATACCCTTAAAGGTGTGTTCTACACGGCTAACCGTTTATTTGGCATCACAGTCAAGGAACGTACCGATCTGCCTAAATACCATGATGAAGTGCGTACTTGGGAAGTCTATGACAAAGACGGAACTCTGATGGCCATCTTCATGGGCGACTACTACGTACGCGACAGCAAGCGTGGTGGTGCATGGATGAACTCTTACCGTCAGCAGTACAATATGAATGGCGTCGATTCTAAGCCTATCATAGTCAACGTACTTAACTACCCTCGCCCAGCGGGTGATGAGCCAGCCTTACTCACATTCGATGAAGCCAGCACCCTGTTCCATGAGTTTGGTCACGCCCTTCATGGCATGTTGTCAGATGTTCAGTATCGCTCTCAAGCTGGAACTTCAGTTCCTCGTGATTACGTCGAGTTTCCATCTCAAGTGATGGAAAATTGGATGACTCAACCTGAAGTATTGGCTCAGTTCGCTAAGCATTATAAGACGGGTGAAGTGATCCCTCAGGAATTAGTACAGAAAATTCAGGCTGCGAGCAAGTTCAACCAAGGTTTCGCTACCGTTGAATATATGGCCGCGACTAAGCTGGATCTAGATTGGCACACAGTGACCGATTTCACCCCAAAAGATGCGGCGAAATTTGAAGCCGAGTCACTCAACAAGATGGGTCTTATCAATGAGATAGCACCTAGATACCGCAGTACTTACTTCTCGCACATCTTCTCTGGTGGATACTCAGCCGGTTACTACAGCTACCTCTGGTCTGATATCTTAGGTGCCGATGCATTCGAAGCCTTTAAAGAGAACGGTATCTTCGACCAAACAACAGCTGAAGCCTTCAGAAACAACATCTTGTCTCAAGGTGGCAGTGAAGATCCTATGTTACTTTACAAGCAGTTCCGCGGCAAAGAAGCGGGCATCGACCCACTACTTCGCAGCCGTGGTCTGCTGACTAAATAAGCCAAGAGCACAAATATGACGTCTGTCATTGCTTAGATTTAAATAAGAGCCCTTTTTAGGGCTCTTTTATTTTCTGGCTCCACACGCCAATATTTTAAACATACCAAAAACCTAAATAACAGCGGCGCAATATACGAATCAAAGCAGTGATACACCTCTGGTTAAATTTAAGCCAAACGATACCTAGATCTCACGCAAAGCATCAACCCCTTGTCCTACATCACATTACTGAAACTTTCTCAGCATATAATTACCAAACACCTTCAGTGACATCACAAGAAATATCACGCTGGTTACATGGGCTGCGACTTAATAACAAGAGTCGTGCCTCGGGGTCTTAAATAAATGAGAATGATGGATATGTTTAATAAAAAACTTTTAGCAGTAGTTATCGCTTCAACACTTGGCCTTGTGGCTTGTGGTTCTGATGATAATGACGTCCCAGCAATTCAAGTGGATCTTCGTATTCTTGAAACCAGTGATCTTCATGCCAACATCATGGATTATGATTATTACAAAACTAAGTATGACCCAAGCATAGGTCTTGCTCGAACGGCCACCCTGATTAAACAGCACGGTGCTGAAGCTAGCAACTTCGTGTTAGTCGACAATGGTGACTTATTACAAGGCAGCCCTATGGGCGACTTCATTGCAGCTAACTTTAAACGTGATAACACCCTAGGTGACACTCACCCAGCGTATAAAGCCATGAACACTCTCGGCTACTCAGTAGGAAATATAGGTAACCATGAGTTCAACTATGGCCTGGATTTCTTGAGCCAAGCCATAAATGGCGCTGACTTCCCTTACATAAACGCTAACGTCTTATGTGAAGCCGATTGCTGGGAAGGCAAAGAAAAAGGCGATAACTTATTCACCCCTTACATCATCGAAGAAAAATCGGTTATCGACAGCAATGGCAATCAGCAAACGATTAAAATTGGCTATATCGGCTTCGTGCCACCTCAAATATTACTCTGGGATAAACAAAACCTCTCGGGTAAAGTTTCTGTGATGGGGATTATTGAAGCCGCTGAAAAGTTCATTCCACAGATGAAAGCTGAGGGCGCAGATGTTATCGTCGCGATTCCACATTCTGGCGTGGGCACACCTTCAAACCCGGTCGATGTCAACGATGAAAACGCCACCTATGCACTGTCTCTGGTTGATGACATAGATGTAATAACCTTTGGTCACAGCCACTCAGTATTTCCATCGGCAACATTTGAAGGCCTTGAAAATGCCGATCTAGACAAAGGGACTATCAATGGCGTGGCAGCCGTCATGCCTGGTCGTTGGGGGGATAACTTAGGTATTGTCGATCTAAAACTTGAGATGCAAGACGGTGCCTGGCTGATTATCGACCGCACTGCTAAAGCCGCGCCTATCTATGACAAAAATGCTGATGAACCTGAATTAGTCAGTGCCGATAATGGTATTCGAGACGCCGTTGCAATCGAACACCAAGGTACGCTTAACTATGTCAACCAGCCCATAGGTAAAGCGTCTGCCGACATGTATAGCTTCCTCACTTTGGTGCAAGATGATCCCTCGGTGCAGATTGTCTCCGATGCCCAGATAGCCAAAGTAAAGGCGAACCTCACTCCCGCGTTAAAAGATATTCCGGTTTTATCTGCCGCCGCACCTTTTAAAGCTGGTGGACGTCACAGCACTACTGCAGATGCAGACTCCTATGTGCAAGTTCCAGCTGGCGATTTGACCTACAAAAATGCAGCAGATCTTTATCTATATCCAAATACCATGGTTGTAGTAAAAGTCACAGGTGCCGAAGTTAAAGATTGGCTAGAGTGCAGTGCAAACCAATTTAATCAAATATCAGCAAGCTCTACAGAGCCGCAGTATTTAATCAATTGGGACACACACAGAAGCTACAACTTCGATGTGATCGATGGCGTCACCTACAAGATTGATGTGACTCAACCGACTAAGTTTGATGGTGATTGCGCACTCCTTGACGCCAGTGCCAACCGTATCGTCGATCTCGCTTATATCCAGGACGGAATATCAATCACAGGCGCTGAATTTGCTAACAAAGAGTTCATAATAGCGACAAACAACTACCGTGCATTCGGTGGTAAATTTGCAGGTACAGGTTCAGATCACGTCATAATGGAGCTACCGGATAGCAACCGTGAAGCTCTGGCTCAGTACATCACAGATGAAACTGCAGAACATGGTCAAGTCGATCCAACAGCGGACAACAACTGGGACTTCGTTACGATCAACACCAGCACTAAGTTAGATATTCGTTTCGAAACCCAAGACAGTGCTCTCGCAGACAAGTTTATTATAGATAACCAGTCACGCCATTTAACTAAACGTGCTGATTTAACTGATGAGTTTGGTTTCGCCATCTACAATATAGACTTAACAAGCCAAGCTATCACTAAGTAAGACTTAAACCCTGCTTAACTAAATTTAAGGCTCCCAAGGGAGCCTTTTTAATATCACTTAATGGCCAGCCTAATTTTATCAGACTCTTATCTCATTTTTCCGCCAGATTTCAGTGACCTTAGGGTCCAGATAATTGGTGCACAATTTCGGCATTACCAAGAATAAGGTGAGTAAGCCGACAAAATAACGAATAACAATAATATCAATAGCCATTGCTAATAAGGCAAGGCCTATAAACACCGCAAGAAAGGGAAGTGCAGCTTTGAATCTGGTCCGTTCATTCCTATGATATTCCAACTCTTCTGGCAATAAGAGTTGCACCAACTCCAAGGCATGAGCTTTAACCGCCTGATTAAGGAAAACCAGCCTATGTCGTTTATCTTTATGCTTTACATAGAAAATATCAGAATTGTGGTCACTCACCAATTCAGATATTTCATCGAAGGGAATTCGCCGCACAGTTTTGGGATCGGCCAATGCAATGAGGTCATCAACTGACGCATCATGCTGATATTTGATTTGTAGCCGTTTAGCCATTCTACGTTCGAACTCGAAAAAAACCAGCTCGTCTGCTTGGATTAGCACTAAATATTTATTTTCGATATCTAACCAGGAGCTTTGGGTGTAAAACCCCTCGGGTAAACTCCCTTGCGAGACTCTAACACTCAGATATTTTAGTAAAATATAAGCTATAACACTCACAAATGCGCTGAATAATACCGCATTCAATAAATGGTCTACCACACCTTCTGCAGTCGAATAAGTATCTACAAATGTGGCTTGTTCTAACTGTTGCCACAAATAGGAGTCAGGGTCAAAATATTCAACAATCAATACCGACCAAAAAGTAGTAAAAATGAAAATCGTGAAGGAGAGTGCCCAAATAACATGATGGATTTGCTGGCTTGGAACTCGATATTTAATCATGCTACTTCCCTGTATTTTACTGTATGAGCTTTACGTCTACCTAAGTTAGCTCATGAGATATTGCAATTAACAGTCCCTTCCTAGAACGTAAACTCACAATATTTAATTTACCTATCACTCAAAATATAGCAGTAAAAACCAATTTAGCACCCTAGGTTGAAGTTTTTCACTCATAAATTCTAAGGGGTACGGCACTTAAACTATTTTCTTTTTTGCCTCTTTGAGCCATGCTTCATCTCCCTGCACCACAGGGCTATCCGGATAAGTTTACTCAACAGCAGTGTATATTTTCCGGCTTTGCGCAATAAACTCATCTCTTTTAACAGCAGTCACTTTCATACCCTTCTACATCACTTACGATTAGGTTCGAAACCATCATATCTAGGTAACTCAGCGTCTAGCTGTTCCCAGCTCGCTTTCGATGACACAAAGTTATGGGAAATGGGCCTTTCAACAATATCTGAATCTAATATCCCCAGGCGCAACCGAATGCGGCTGACATCATCGCTGTTTGAACTAAATACAGGAGAGCCACAAAGCTGACAAAAATAACGCCTACGACCGGGTTTAACACTAAACTGGCTCAATTTATCTTGGCCTTTAGTCACACTAAAATCGGCACTATTGACGAAACCATTAGTGGCATACGCCGTGCAGCTGTTCTTGCGGCACAAGGAACAATGACAATGTATGATGTCAGAGATCTCACCTTCAATTGTCACTTCAACTTCACCGCAGAGGCATTTTCCCAGGTACATTTTATCTCCTTCTCTTTTCCTTCCACGACAGAACTTATATTTAAAGTTAATCAAAGATTATTAATGTCAGTCCAGATATAGCTCACCTTTACTCACCAGCACACTGTTACCGCCAATCCAGGTATCGATAACTTGGCCAGCTTGTTTAAGCGCTCTAGCCTTAAGCACGCTGGGACGGCCCATCTCGACGCCTTGGGCTATGGTCCAATGCAACATGCCCTCTTGCAAACTTGAATAATGCGCTAGTAATCCAGCTAATGCACAGTTGGCACTGCCGGTAGCCGGATCTTCCGGCACACCATCGAATGGGGCAAACATGCGAGCCTGGATATCAAACTGCAGCTCTGCTTTTGACGCTTCATCTCGTTTTACATAGAGATGAATATCCGGGGTTACGCCTATGGCTTGTATCTTCTCGAACGCGTCCAACTTAGCTCTCGCTCTTGCTAATGCATCTAAACTCATAAGCTCAACAATGAGGAATGGCAAACCAACCGAGGCAACGATAGGTTGATGGGTGCTAAGCTGGATATCATCAAGATTTAGCGACAGCGCCTCGGCAACGAGAGACGCATCGATATTTTGTCCTAAGGAGACAGCCTCTGGCGCATTGAGTTCACAGAAAATAGCGCCATCAGCTTGCTGCGCTATGGAGATGGGTACCAGACCAGCCTTCTCCTCGAAGGTAATTGTTTGCAGTAGCTGTTTTTTATCTTGCGTATCAAGCTGACCCGTCTTAGCCAATAAGAAGGCGGTGCCAACATTGGGATGTCCAGCAAAGGGCACCTCGGTAGATGGGGTGAAAATTCGTACCTTTCTCGTGTTACCCAGCTCGGCTGGAAACACGAAGGTGCTCTCAGGAAAGTTAAACTCACGGGCTATCTGCTGCATCTGCTCAGAAGTTAATCCTTGTGCATCCGGCAATACGGCTAATTGATTACCACCAAAACGTTTATCGGTAAAGACATCACAAATATAATAGAGGTAAGACTTCATCTAACACTTTTCCTTGGTTATTCTTTGAGTTAACAAAGGCCAGCAATAAGCCGCCATGACTCTTCTCGTTATTGAGAATTCACCATATCTAACGCTTGCTAGCGCCTCTCATGGCTGCTTATGTAAGCACTATTTCAGTGATCACTTCAGTCTTAACCGAGTTAGCGATAAAACACTGCTCATGGGATTGATGGTGCATCTTCTCTAGCTGCTGCAGACTAGGCTGTTTATCCCCTGAAAATTGCACTTTAGGTCTCAAGATAACCTTGGTCATGGCCATTTTCCCTTGAGCATTTTTGCTCATCACCCCAAGGGCATTGTCGGTGTAATTATCGATGACAAATTTACGCTTGGCGGCAATAGAGAGAAAAAACAGCATATGACAGCTAGACAGTGAAGCCACAAAGGCTTCTTCGGGATCGACATTGGTTTCAATAGAGAAAGGCTGAGGCACAATATGAATAGAAGATGAGGCGGGTACTATTACCCCGCCCTCGAACTGCCACTCATGCCCACGGCTATATTGGTTATCGACAAAGTTTTCAGACTCTTGCCTGCTCCAGATCACTCTTGCACAGTATTCAGACATCTTATTCCTTTTTATTTAGCGACTATTTATTTCACGATTATCTATTTCACCAGATAGAGACAAGCTTCCAGCCCGATAGGCTCTGGGTATTGAGTTTCTTCAAAACCTAGGCTCAGATAAAGATTCAACGCGGGTAAGTTATGGCGTAAGACAAACAAGGATAGGTTGCCAGGCTTAGGCGCTATCTCTAAATGCTGACAAGCAAACTCACTCAAGAGCGCTATCAGGATATGGCTAATTTTTTGATGTTCAAACCTGCCCGATAAACATCTTTTACCGCGAAAGGCCGGCGCTATGACCAAACGACTAAGATGACACCTATCATTGCGTCGATAAAACTGGCCAAACCCGGCTAACTCTCCATCACAGCTGATGAGGGAAAATGAGATGAAATCGTCTAGCTTAAGATCTTCGATAAAACTGGTATCGGTGAAAGGATAGCGAAAACCAGGTCCAGCCCAATTGCGCAGAGAGGCCTCATCGGTAAACCAAGTCATCATCTGCTGTACATGATATCTATCTACATTGAAGAGCTTCATCTTTAATCCTTTTACCCCCTTTGCTCATTTAAAATATAAAACATCAAGCTGAACAATGTCTACTTAGAGGTTTGCTAAATTCCAGTTCCAAGATACAGTATCCTTAAGTAATGTATTCGTCTGTTTATATTCCATTTATTTACAAAGTTAGTTGTAACTAAGTAAGCTATCCCATTAAGGTTTCTATTTATGTCAGCAGTGCCCTTTTCTCAAGCATGTGAAAACAACAAGGCCCCAATACTCGAAGTCATTAGCCAGGTCTTTTCATCATCGAAGCTTGTATTAGAAATAGGTACAGGAACGGCTCAGCACGCCGTGTATTTCGCTCAAGCACTGCCACATCTGACTTGGCAAACCAGCGATCAAGCATGCTATCACGTCGGCATTAAGGCGCAGCTCGAGCAAGCACGTTCCCAAGGCATTGCCAACACAGATCCCATCGCCAATATCCAAGGCCCATTAATACTGGACGTAACTCAACCTTGGCCGCTCATCAGTGGGCAAGAGGAACTTGATGGTATTTTTACCGCTAACACCTTGCATATCATGGCTAAGGAGATGGTCGAAGCCTTCTTTATTGGCATAGGGGAACGTCTACGTGCCCAAGGAAACCTATGTATTTATGGCCCGTTCAATTACGACGCTAGCTATACTAGCGAAAGTAATGCCAGGTTCGATATCTGGCTCGCGCAGCAGGACCCGAGAAGCGCCATACGTGACATTGAATGGATAATTGAGCTCGCTGAGACACAAGGACTGAGATTAGTAGGCGATCATTCCATGCCTGCAAACAATCGTTTACTGCATTTTGTAAAGTCATAACCCGACCTTTTATCTCACTTTTAAAACCCCCTGGATTTTAAAAGCATAAAAATCCGATCACTAGCATGGCTAAATCCAGATCCAGACACAGAGCCATGCTCTATCTAATATGCTTATCGGTAATATTATTGGTCTGTAACACCTGATCTTTCTCTATGTAATCCAGCATAAAATCCCGTAAACACTTGGCTTTGGCACTCAAGAGCCTGCCACTGGGCCAGACGGCATATAGCTCTCTTCTGGGACCTGACCAATCTGTGAGTAGCTGTACTAGATTACCATCATGTAAATCTTGGTACACTTCGCTAATAGGCAACAAAGCAATACCGATCCCATCACAGGCCCACTGACTGGCCACCTTAATATCATTGACAAAAGTATTGATACTAGGCGTGAGCTCCACCAGATGTCCGCTGACTCTATGAGTCAGCGTCCATATTGGAATACTATTGACCCCGATAATTCTATGGTCAGAAAGTTCGTCCAATTGCTCAGGCGCCCCATGATTGTTGAGATAGTCTGTCGAAGCAACCAAGACTGTAGGAATGAAACCCAGTCCCTTCTGATATAGCTGAGAATCTTTTTGCGGCCCGATTCTTAGGGCAATATCGGCCTGAGCAGCCAATATATCTTGATTGGCGTTATTCAAACTGAGATCCAGCTGAATATCGGGATAAGACTTGATAAATGATGACCACATGGGCTGCAGTAGTCCGGTGGATATATTGGTCGGTGCCAGCACCTTTAGCTTGCCACTGAGCAAATGTAACTCAGCACTCAGGCTACGTTGTGTGGCTTCAAACGTCTGTACCAACTCATAAAATGCCTGGTAATACACCTCTCCCTCCGCCGTCACAGCAAACTGACGGGCGGATCTATATATCAACTTACAACCGATAGAAGCTTCAAGTTTTTGCAGGCGACGGGTCACCGTCGCGGCGGGCAAACCTAACCGCTTCGCCGCGCTAGCGAGTCCTCGTGACTGAACGATATGAATATAGAGCGCTATGTCATCTAACATGATTTCATAAATGGAATTTATAATTGGGTTAATACGTATATTGATAATAAACGAAACCATATAAGCTCGTCTAACTTTCTTAATAAACATCGATGCACTAAATAACAAATCAATCTGGAGGCAATATGGGTCAATTATGGATAAATGCGGGCTTGGTCAGTGAAGTAAACCAAGATACAGACGAAGTCAGGCAGGCACTGCACGCATTGGCAGCATCAACGGTAGAGGAAGCTGGCTGTATAAAGTTCGAAGTGCTGCAGCATCAAGACAATCCGTCTCGCTTTACCTTATGGGAGCACTGGGTAAATAGTGATGCCCTAAGCGCACACTTTAACACCGTGCATACCTTGGCTTATCTTGATCGTAATTTGACTAAGGTGACCTATATCGAAAAATTAACCTGTGTTACTTACAAGGAGGAATGATGAAACAACGCATTGTATTTTCGCTATTAATGTCATTTGTTCTCTCCTCACTGATGACCCTTTGGATAACCTGGATTAACTTAGGGCTACAGCCAAACTTTATCTGGTTATGGGCAAAAGCCTTCATACTGGCATGGCCCGCAGCTGCAAGCATCTCCTTCATTTTTGCCCCTAAGGTGCATAAGTTAACTGAAAAAATAGTCTGTACATGGCTGGATAAAAGCCTGTAAACACAGAATCGAGTATCTTAATATCCCTGTACGAAAAGGAATTAATATGAATGTTCAACACATCAATTATGCCAAGTTAGGTGAAATTGCCGGGCCTTACGTTCACGCCAGTATTCACAAGCATACTCTGTACACTTCTGGCCTTACCGCGTTTGGTACTCAGGCTCAAACGGGTAATATCTGTGAACAGGCCAGAGCCATATTCATGCAGCTGAGCCTGATAGCGAATCAACATGACGCCTCATTGATCAAAGTAACCCTGTTTGTAACCGACTTGAGCGATATTAACCCATTACGAAAAACTCTCTTCGATATCTATGGAGATGACTTACCCGCAAGTTGCTTAATCAAGGTCGCTGGCCTCTTCTGTGACGATTTAAAAATAGAGGTTGAAGCTATACTGGGACTCTAATGCCGTTTTTCAGCTTTAAAACCAAACTCAATCGCAATCAAGTCTAGCCTGACGGCCTAGCTTGTATTGCGGACTCGCAGGCCAGATATAAGCGAACACTTGGTACTAAATACATAACTAGTTACATGTATTGAACATTAAAACCCATAATTGTATACTTTATTTACAAATGGACTTGATTCGGTAAAGGCATGAAAAAAATAAAGTATCTACTCATCACTCTAGTGTGCGCGCTAAATCTCAATACGATTGCAATAGCCGCCTCTATTCCGCTAGAGTCATTTAGCACCCTTCCCTTGCTAGAATCACCTCAGATCTCCCCAGATGGTAAATCCATAGTGTCAATATACAACACGGCTAATGGCCCTATGGTGGTGCTATCTCAGTTCCCAAGCAATAAGGTCACCGCGCTAGCACAGCTGAAGAAAGCAAGAGATAGAGTCGACTTTGTACGTTGGTCCGGTAATCAACATGTCATTATTGGCACCAGTTATCCTGATCATTATAACGGTAGCTATAGCAGGGTCTCGAGGATCTATTCAATAGATACTAAAACCAAGAAAGCCAAGGAATTAACCCACAGACGATTCAGGAGAGACTCTTGGCATAAGCTGCAATCATACTCTTTAGTCTCGACCTTAAAAAATGATCATGAGCATGTTCTTGTCAGCACATACGATTCCAGAGACAAGGGATATAGCCTCTTTAAGGTCGATCTTACCGATGGTAGTTTCGACAAGTATCAAGCAAATACCTACGAGATTAATTCCTGGTTTGCGGATCATGATGGCACTGTTCGCTTAGGTATCGGCATAAAAAAACAAGAAGGCCTCTTTGCCGACAAGGGTCACTTTATCACCATCTGGTATCGAAAGAATGCCGATGATAAGTTTAAAAAATTACATCAAAAACAGATGGGTAAAGGCGATACATTCACAGTACTGGGACTCACTGAAGATGCTACTAAAGCTTACGTACTCAGTGACCGAGAAACCCGACGTCAAAGCCTCTGGCTATTTGATATAGCATCGGGAAAATTTGAAAAGAAAATATTTGGTCATGAGAAATACGATTTAGACGGTGGGATCAATGACTCAGATGGTGAACTTATCGGCGTCACTTGGTCAGATGACTTTGAGCAACGCTACTACTTCAAAGATACAGATAGGCAAGTGTTAGACACGGTAAAGGCATCACTGGAAGATTATCAGGTGTTTATCGCCAGTAAGAGCCGTAACAATACTAAGGTGTTAGCCTATGCCATCAAAGATAACTCACCCGGTAAATATTTCTGGTTCGATCTCAGTGCGAATCAGGGCGGCATCTGGTTCTCACAATACCCTAAATTGGAAAATCAGCAGCTCGCCTCAGTTAAGGCCATAGAGTTTTCTGCATCCGATGGAAAAACAATCCCTGGCTATCTGACCATGCCGGTAAACTTGCAACCCGATAGTAAGCCTGCATTGGTCGTATTACCCCATGGTGGTCCTCATAGTCGAGACTACCGATATTTCAACCCTCTGGTACAACTTATAGCCAATGAAGGTTATGCAGTACTGCAGATCAATTTTCGAGGCTCTAGCGGTTTCGGAACAGATTTTGAAACCTCTGGTTATTATCAATGGGGTGGACGCATGCAGCAAGATGTTATGGATGGCGTACGCTGGCTTAACCAGCAAAACCTGGTTAATGGCGATGCCTGTATTGTCGGTGGTAGTTACGGTGGTTATGTCGCCCTCACCGCTGCATTTCAAGACAATCAAGCCTTTAAGTGCTTCGTCAGCATAGCCGGGATCAGTGACCTTGAAGAGATGGTCGATGATGAAGAAAGAGCTGACTCTTATATCGCCAATATTGTCGACCCAGCAGACAGAGATGCTAAGAAATCCCTCGCAGATGTTTCCGCCATCAAGCATCTAGATAAGATAAAAGCCCCTATTTTACTTATCCATGGTACCAAGGACACACGAGTCAACTTTCGACAATCCAGTGATTTTTACAGTAAGGCAAAGGGAAAAGGACTTAATGTTCGATATATTGAGTTAAAAGACGGTACTCATTTTCTGGACAACCCGGATAACAGAAAAGTCGCCTACGGTGAAATCAGTGCATTTTTGAATAAGTATCTGTGACTTTAGCATCGCCAAAAAACTTGCTAACAGTATCTTTTTCAGAGTAACCCGCTAAGAGCAAGAGTATTATACAGTCTGCTTGATGGCTCTATTTTCTAGAGTCATCAAGCCCTGTTATTTCCCCTATGAGATGACGAGCGGTCTCATAAATAGCGTTAACTGAGAACGGTACCTTCCAGCACCTATATTCACGTTAAGATCTTGCCCTTGATCTGCGATGTTATCAATATCAGCGCAAGAGATTCATTCCTTGTTAGAATCGACGCCAGCGGCTCAACGCGAGTTAGTTTTGTGATAACAGACGCACTACAGAGACATAGATATCAGCCTAATGGGACACTTATTCAAGACTTTCGACTAAGTTCGTTAATTAGTTAATTAGTTAGTTAGTAAGTTAGTCCATTCACTTGTCCACGACCTCAGGCTCTAAGATCACTAAGCTTGTCATCCACACTTACCAGCTGCAGCACACATGCCAAAAGAAACTGTACAGACATAAAGAAGCAACAGCAGCTAGCGCCTGACTGTCTTCATATAGCGTTTGGGGGTAACACCAAATTGTTTGCGAAAGCGTTGGGAAAAACGAGACTCCGACTGATAACCACAGAGCAAGGCTAAGTCGACCTGTCGGTAAGTTTGCTGCTGCATCAAACTCAAGCCGTGTAGCATACGCACTTCACCCAGTACCTGCCTGAACGAAGTGCCCTCCAGTGCCAGATGACGTGTCAGTGTCGACTTGCTCATGAAGAAATGCCGACAGACTCGCTCTATATGATGATCATGCCCTGGGCTTTGTGCCAAATATCGGCTGAGTCTCTCCCGCAAAAATGGCGAATCACGGGGGAAAAGTTGCTCTAATGCACCCGCTTCCAATAGTTGCCGATAAAATCCATTCAGATAGTAACTCTGCACTTGAGTACTTAAATCCTCCGCCTCCATGGCAAGCAGCTGCTCAAAGGCAAAGGTCAGCTTACTATTCACGCTTAACTTAGGCGATTGATCCTGATGAAATCTATGATATGTCGATGGCTGAGCCACTCCAGCCTTACCTGCTTCCTTGTTTGCTTTATGCTTGGTTTCTTTTCCCTTTTCTTTGTTATAACCAAGTTCAAACTCATCCATCAAGTCTTGGCTAGGTGGCTGCAAAAATGATATCTGCACCGAGCTAAACTGCTGATGGTGTGGCTCATTGATAAAAGTGAGCTGACTACCCGCCGATGCGAGCAACCAGTCCCCTCCACCAATATGAAGTGACTCTTCATGCCAGTTCATAAGTTTACGGCCTTGCTTAATCGCAAAAACACTTGGGCTATGTACAGGCACATTACGCAGTGCTTGCGGTGCTATGCCCTGATAATGACTCACCATGATCACTTTTTTCATCACATCAGTCCTCGAGTATAAATACAAGCGTTAACAACAAATGCGTTCATTAGCGCACATAAGTGGCCGTCAACACCGCTTTCTCAATCACCATACTATTAAGTGTGTACCCCACGACTGCGGGCGAAATGTCAGCAGGTAGATCTATCTTAGCTTGCGGCAATGCCCACACAGTGAACTGATATCTGTGCATGCCATCGCCCTTGGGCGGACATGCCCCGCCAAAGCCGGGCTTACCAAAATCTGTGCGAGTCTCTAATCCCACAGATACCTTACCCGATGCGCCCTGTGGCAAGCTGAGTGTTGATACGGGAATATTTAATACTGTCCAATGCCACCAGCCACTTTCTGTTGGTGCATCAGGATCATAAGCTGTGATAGCGAAGCTCTTAGTACCAGGCGGCACCTTAGTCCAGGAAAGCTGGGGAGAAAGATTACCGCCTTTGCAGCCCATACCTGAGAATTCAAATCTCTTGCCCATAAGCTGGCCTTCTTGGATATCTTGACTCGATATCTCCATTGCCGAGGCAGATATGCCGATAAACGCGACCATGATAGGTAATAGATTGATGACTTTCATAACTTTCTCCTTAAGTAAGTAGAAGGTATAGAATAGCCATTACTCAGGAAAATACTTGACCATAAAGTTCATTATTAACTGTAACTACCGACAATCTGACACTTTAGGTAATAAATGAACAGGGTGTGAATTTTAACCCATAAAAAAGCATCAACGATTTATCATTATGCTTATGTTTATACCATCTAGGTCTCAAGTGCTCAAACTCTAGGCTCGAGCCTCATGGTCAAAACTGGTTAGTCTGATAGGTTAAAGATCAAAATTCACCTCTTAAACTTGAGTCAGAAGCTCACTACAGGACTCAAGCTGTTTGCACAGATCACGGGGCTTTACCGTCCAATGACTCATACAAAACATGAGCAGTTTTAAACTTTCCCCTATAGAAAGCCCAAGCTTCAATGCCTGACTCTAAGGCGGCGAACGCCGACACGGCGTTGGAATCCACATCCTGGCCAATACAGCTATCCCGAGATCCTGCATATATGCCATAGAACATGGGCCAAAAACATCTGGATGATTAGGAACAATGATGGCCAAAAAATGTTTCGCATTCTTAACATCCCCCCAAGCATCTATTAGCCCAGGACGTGATGCCCAAGATAAAATAGATACGGTTTTCACTGACAACATATAATGGCAAAGAAAATGGCCGAATCCATCTCCAAACGAGATGGTAAACACTTACCGTGCCAAATAAACTAGGTGTCTAGTGGGCGTTAAAATTATCTAGTGGGTACACTGGAGGGAGTAAATGACAGGTTTGACATCTTGCTGGACCATCAAGACTCCCGAAGTGCTATGGGGAATGGCGACTGACATACTGACATACTGACATAGTGACATAGTGGAATAGTGGAATAGTGGAATAGTGGAATAGTGGAATAGTGGAATTCTCAAGGAGTGACATTACACATGCCGAAAAAATGATTACTGTATTTTATATTAAATTGTCTTACTCAGTTTGAAACTGACCGACATAGGGTAATAATATACGGTATAGGTAAACGTTCTACGCTGTAAAAAAAATGTGTCATTAATATGATTGTAAATAACAATGCAATATTCACGACAGATAACGTATAAAATAAAATCACGAAGAATATTAAAACAATGAATTAACTTGATACATGTGTAATAAGCGGCAATTTTACGTTGCCGCCTATTACACTAAAGTTACCAAGGAATACTGTTATAACTATTTAACCATATATCCTAAAGTAATATCTTCTGAACTAGCAGTTGTCAAAGTTATAACCTTTAATGTTGCTTTATGGTTACCTAGGATACTTGTATCAATCTCACCCAAGAAAATGAAATCTTCATTAGTGTTAACTATTGTGCCACTATTTGCCACCAAGTCTTCAGCATCAACAGACTGATTTAGTGAATATACGGGCATATTAGTTCCCGGAGTAACAATCAGATTGCTTCCCACTTGAAGGTTATACTGAACATCAGCAACATGTTCGCCATCAACATTTAAATCTAGAGATGTCACTCCGAAACTAGTATTACTTCCAGTAGGAATAAGTGAACTCAAGCTCTTTCCTTCTAATGTCACAGTGCTAGGTGAATATATATGTATTCCAGCTTGTTCCAAGAAGTCAGTTCCGGTAATTTTAGAGTTTATTACATATTCAGGAGTGGTATTTTGCTCATAATCATTTGCAACAACAGTGTATTTGATCGTCTTATGCTGCTGCACTCCACTTGTCATACCTACAACAGTCACTTCCTGACTATTAGCACCAGACTGTGAAACTGAAGGATGTTCCGTCTCAATAATGTAGGTATTTTCATCGGCATCTATGGTCGCTAAGCTGTCTTTCAAAAGCTGTGCATTAGTCATGCTATTATTTAAAAAGTATGAAGGTGTTACTTGCTGATCATTAATAACAACTTCGGCATTAACACTGCTTGCGAAAGATAACACTGCCAGCGATAACAATAAATGATTACGAGTTTTCTTTTTAAATGTATTTTGCATTTTCCTAGCCTCTTTAAATTATTTAATCAATATAAACTTGAGCGAGCAATGTATTACAAATGAAATACGAGTTCAATTACAAGCTAATAAAAACATGCCAAAAAGCCATCATTTATCATTTAAATAAACCTTTAGATCAAAGAATCATATAAATATTAAGAAAGTTATCACCAATAGTTACCATTGAAATACTTCTATTTACACTTATATCTAGCCTAGTATAAACACACATTAAAAACTCACGCATCCAATTTAAAGGAGCAAATAAAATACAGCTATGACTAAACTAATCAAACGATTTCATTAACCAATATTAATTAACACAAACCGATTAATAACAAGGAAACACCGATTAAGTATTCTCTGGAGAAAACAATGCATTCATCCTTTCAGTATATTAAAAATATAATATAGAAAGTAGTGCCATATACTCAACACCATGCTGAATAGTTCTTGCTGCATAAATAAAAAAGCATAAGCGCCTGAGCATTTATGCTTTTTATTGGTATTATCGGTGGCTAAGGGTCGAGCTTCCTACTCAAATTCAAACTTAGCCTTAGCCTGGCAGGCTAAAGATCAAAATCGGTCTCTTCAAGTTGAGTCAGAAGTTCACTGCTGCATTCAATTTGCTTACGCAGGCTACGAGTCTGTACCGTCCAATAACTCATATAAAATTGAGCCGTTTTAAGCTTGCGCTCATAGAAAGCCTTATCTTGCGTGCCTGACTCTAGGGCAGCGAGGGCTGTCACTGCGCTGCGCGTCCACATCCAAGCCACTACAGTGATCCCCAGGATCTGCATATATGGCATAGAGCCGGCGCCCAAGATATCCGGATTCTTAGCAGCATTGACGGCCATAAACTGGGTCGCCTTCTCAAGATCCCCCGATGCATCCATCAGCCCGGCGAGATAAGGTTTCATGGCATCCTTACCCATGTTTTCACCGATAAGGGTTTTAACCATCTCAGACCAAACCATTAAGGTCGCGCCCTTGTCACCCATCACCTTACGACCAACGAGATCTAATGCCTGCACCCCATTGGTCCCTTCATATAACATAGCAATACGAATGTCGCGTACGTACTGCTCCATGCCCCATTCGTGAATATAACCATGGCCACCGAAAACCTGCTGAGCATCGACACAGGCATTAAAACCTCTGTCTGTAATGAAACCTTTTACTATAGGGGTAAATAACGCCGCGAGCTTATTAGCCGCTTTTGCCTTATCGGCATCGGGATGACGCTCGGCTTCATCGAGCCACAAGGCTTGCTGACCTATTAAGGCTCTAGCTCCCTCGTTAAAGGATTTTTGTGCCATCAGCATACGTCTAACATCGCCGTGGACTAAAATAGGATCGGCAGCTTGTGACGCATCCTTTACACCACTTAAGCCTCGGCCCTGAATTCTGTCCTTGGCATAAGCCAATGCATTTTGGTAGGCAATTTCTGATACCCCTAAGCCCTGAACGCCCACACCTAGTCTGGCTTGGTTCATCATGGTAAACATGGCTCTTAGGCCTTGGTGCGGCTCACCAATAAGCTCACCTATGGCAGCATCGAAGTTCATCACACAGGTTGAGTTACCGTGAATGCCCATCTTATGCTCGAGGGCCGCAGCACATAAGCTGTTAGCTTCGCCTAAGCTGCCATCAGCATTGACCATTATCTTAGGCACAGCAAACAGTGATATCCCCTTCACCCCCTCCGGTGCATTGGGTAATCTGGCCAAGACGAGGTGGATGATATTTTCCGCCAAGTCATGATCTCCCGACGAGATAAATATCTTCTCACCCGAGATAGCAAACAGTCCTTCACCCGCCTCTACGGCTTTAGTTCTCAATAAAGCCAGATCTGTCCCCGCATGGGACTCGGTCAGGTTCATGGTGCCGGTCCATTCCCCGGAAACCAATTTCTCTAAATATTTCTGTTTCAGTGCATCGCTGCCATGGGCATGAATAGCCGCATAAGCACCATGTGTGAGACCCGGATACATAGCAAATGCCATATTAGTCGCCGTTTTCATCTCGGTAGCAAACACACCAATAGATTCAGGCAGCCCCTGACCACCGTACTGCGGATCGCAGGTCAGTGTCGCCCAACCATTGTCTACATACTGTTGATACGCATCGGCAAAGCCTTTAGGGGCAATGACCTTACCATCAACCAACTTACAACCTTCTACATCACCACTGCCATTCAGCGGCAACATAACCTCAGTGGTAAAATCCGCCACCCCTTGCAAAATTGCGTCACCTAAATCGGCGTCGATTTCATCGAAGCCTTTAAGTTCAGTGCGTTGATATATATTAAGGAGTTCATTGAGTACGAATTGATAGTCACGAAGTGGTGCTTGATATATTGGCATTCCTGTTCCCTTTATTTTATGCAAAATGGTAAAGCTCAGGTGTTATTTATCAGGTCTTCTTTGTTAGATATCTCGTCAGTTTATACCTAGATTTATATCTATTAACTTTTAATACGCAAGTTTCAATCATGCGTTTAACTTAATCATTTTACAAGAGAAGAACTCCGACCACTTTACTTAATTTGGTTTAAAAAACAGCATTAGTCAAAGTTTGTCCCACAGCTAGAACAGCGTTACCCTAAATTCAGCATAACGAACCCTTATGAAGGGCGAGGAAACAAGGTAAGCTAATCGTCAGTTTTTGAAATAAGTTGCGCTGCTTGAACATAAAAAAGACAAATATAGTTTCTTGAATGTACGGCGCGAATTGATGAAATGAGGAAGCAGTAAATGGGCTCAGTTACCACAAAAAAACACAGCAATGGCTTAGAATATGTCGATGTAAATACGCCATTATGTAAGGCGAGAATTTTCTTACAGGGTGCACAGATAGATCTATTTCAGCCTGTTGGTAAAGCACCGCTACTTTGGGTCTCATCCGCCGATGATTACCAGCCAGGTACCGGTATCCGAGGCGGTATTCCTGTGTGTTGGCCCTGGTTTGGCATGAGTGATAACCCAGACTGGCCACAACATGGCTTCGCCCGCACCCGTCTCTGGGCACTTGAATCTGTGCAGATGAAAAATCAGGCCGTCGAACTTAAGCTAACCCTTAAGATAAGTGAAGCAGACAAGCTCTACTGGCCCCATGATACTCGCGTCGAAATGCTATTCACCTTAACGGACACCCTAACAGTGTCATTAAAGAACACTAACTTGGCCAGCTACCCCGTGAGTCTAACTCAAGCCCTGCATACCTATTTCCCGATTACAGATATTCATCAGCTTAAAGCCACCGGGTTTAAAGGTTCAAAATACATAGAATTTGGTGAAGGCCCATTTAAGCAAAATGATGATGAAGTGCTATTCGACAAAGAAACCGATCGGGTATATACCCAGTTGGCAGACGTCCAAGAGCTGCATACCCCGGATGGCATCATTGAAGTGAGCCGTGAAAACAGCCACTCAGCAGTACTGTGGAATCCTTGGATTGATAAGTCTCAACGCTTGTCTCGTTTCAACAGCGATGACTACCAGACTATGGTCTGTCTCGAGGCCGCTAATGTGCAGGAAGATAAGCTCACACTTGCACCCGATGAGACCCATGTGTTGACCACTAAGATTAGTTGGAAAAATTAAGCTGTATTTAGCTATAAATGGCTAAGTAATCAGTTTGTAATTACCAGCATCTCAATAAAAGGGCATATTATTCATTAATAGGCCCTTTTTTATTATCTTATGGTCATGGTGCTGATTAATACAGGAAAACATAAACGTAAGTTAGCTTTATAAGGACTATTTTTACTTCGGCCTTCTTGTGGGAGCAATCTGTGTTTGTCTGACATAAAACAGAATTCCATCAGTCAGTTGCACTTACCCCACGACGCCATTTATGACTCTATCTAAGGGCTAATGATATTGTTACGATTGGCTATCACTCCATGCTAAACTCACACAATATATCTCCACTCTATACCGATAATCTTAAATGTTAAGTCGTCTCTCACGTGCAAAGCGGCTCATGCTAGCTTTTACGTTCAGTCTATTCGCGCTCGTAGCCATTCTTATGACAAGCTACGAGAAATTATTGCTGAGCGCTGCCAATCATTATCTTGTCGAATATAACACTCAAATCAATGAGCTGAGCATCAGGCCCACCTCCTTACACCATTGGCAGCTCCCGACTCTCAAGTTAACTGTTCATGACAGTGAAATAAGCATCACAGACCTAGATGTGATTTTAGATAGAAATATGAGCCTTTTCAGCCTCTATTCTCAGCTAGCATCTAGCAGCGGAGTCATGAGTTTAATAGAGAAAATTTCTATCAAAGATATCCACGGCAAACTCAGCCAAGATATATTAACCAATGAGGGCAAGCATGTTGACGAGCAAGTTCCGACCCTGGCACTTGATCTCAATAAACTTCCTCAGATAGATATAGGTACTACCTCACTGAGCCTAGCGGGGATATCTGCTTCAGTCTTAAGCCTGACCATAGATCATTTAACCTTAGATGAAGATGGCAAGCTAAGTACGGCCATCAGTCGAAACGGCCATGCCATTTTCCAGTTAGACGCCCAATTAATGGAGCAAGAATGGCAAGTATCGAGCCGGCTAGTCTTCGATGAATTAGACAAACTCCTCACCGATATTACTGCACGAGATATAGATACCAGTGCCCTCGCGCCCCTGCTCGCCTTGAAACAAGCGAGTGAACGACTTGGCTTGGTATTAAGTGGCAGCCTTGAGTCCCACGCCACCCTAGATCTTAAATCGGCGGATCTTAAATCGGCGCAACTTACGTCGTCCCATGTTTTAAAGCAATCAAGCCTGACACTGATGCATTTTGATGAGCTCACCTTGGCGCCTCATTCACTCAGCTCCTCAGCTACAGCAGCTTCGCCCCAAGACAGGATTAAATTTGAAATCGCCGGCCAGCTTACGGATCTAACCCTCACATTACAGCCTTTCATCCTAGAGGTTAGCCCGAGTCGCCAGCAGGTAAGCAGCCTGTTAGCCCTTATCCATAATAAAAAGATCATCCCCCTCGTGGCGACGATACTCGAATCCAGAACGAGTGTTCCACAGGCCAGCGAAAAGAAACTCGGCCCAGAAGATGAAAAGCAAGCCATAAAGGTGTCATTCACCCTTTCTAAGCCTTTAGCATATTCCTTTGCCTCACAAAAGGTTCATCTAAGCCATGCACAACTGATGATCCGTGATGCCATGGTAGATGCATCACTTTCTGCAACTAAGCTATCACTGCAAATACCCACACAGAGTCAGGCATTCGAGCTCGAAACCGATTGGCAGTTTGCAGCGTCCCGTGAACAAGCATTGCTACTTAGCTCTCTGGTGCCTAACGAGCTAAGCTCTTTGCCTAACAGCAAGACCATAAGCGACATCAAACTCGGTGCCTCATCTATCTCCTTGGCGGGTGATATCAAGATTCAAACACCGACAGCGAGTGATTCGCAGCAACTTAGACTCAGTATAAAGCCGAAGCTGCAGGCACAAGTAGACAGTGTGAAGCTAATTCCAGCTGCTGTTATACAAAAATCAGCGACAAATTTTGCAGCTAGCCCCCCCTTGCAATTGGAGCTTAACGATCTCAAGCTAGTGAGCCATGATGAACTGGTGATGACCTCGAGTGAGATCAATCCGGTAAGCCTAGACATTCCCAGACTGACATTTTCTATCGGTCCAACGCGCTACAGGCAAGGCATACAGACAAATTTAGCCTCTGCCAGTAAAGAGATAGGCTTAGATGCTAACAGCCTCAAGTTTACAACTTCGGCAATGAGCCACTTGTTAGTCAACCAACAGCAAGTGATTGAGGGTCTAACCAGTAATCACCCCGACTCTAGAGTCGATAGCACATTGGCTTTATCGGCTTTCACTCTCGAGTCCGCCGATGTTGAATTTATTCAGTCCACAAATTCAACGACGAGTCTCTTGGTATCTACGGCAATGACGCGCCTAACCAGCCAAGGTCAATTTGTGCTGCAGCGAATGGCCCATTCAGCAGCTAAAGATGAACAAGCAATACAAATAAATGTCCCCTCATTGCACTTAGCTCAGCTAGACAATGAGCTTATGTACAAACCTGTGCTATCGGCAGATCAAAGCGAATACCTAGGCACGCTATCTGGCCTAGATATCTCTTTAGAAAAGCCCAGTTCATTGATGATATCTGACTTGTCTTCAACAGCTTTAAGTCAGATGTTATCCGCCAGGCTTTGGCACAATGTCGCTCGCTATGAGCTAAATGACGCCGAACTGACCCATCACTATATTAAAAACAAAAGAAAACGTACCGAGAAAATGTCAGGTCTCTACACGGCGAGTCTGTCTCAAGTATTAGACTGGAATGGGGTTAAATTAGATACCCATGAAAACTGGCAATTTGATGATCTGGAATTTGTGAGTCAACATAGATTAAAGCCAAAAGTTGGCACTAAGACTCGTGCTTCACAGCTGAAACTAACAGGGAAGTTGAATTTAGACAGTGATATCAGCAATATCCTAGCCCTTGTGAACAAGAATTATGCCCTGCCAAACTCCCTGTCAATTACGGGTGATGCCAGGCTTCGGGCTGAATATGAGCTCAATAAAGATGATGATTCGACTCAGATAAGTATCGATTTCACACCTGAACTCACCTCCCTCAGTGGCAGTATTAACAATCTCCCCTTCGAGCAAGCCGATATTCAGGCCAGTTGTCACTATCAAATGGAGCAGCTAAATCAGTCCGCAACTCGTGAGCCTGGAGGGGAAAATATCAACACCTTAGCCTGCCCGGATATCCAGTTTTCTGCCGCTGCGTTCAATCCAGGTGTACTGATCACAGATATCAAGGCCCAGGCAGACTTTAGCATCTCCCATGACGATAAGATCAGCATTTCAACAGGTAAAGAGCAAGACGATGAAGCTGAAACGCGAATACTAGATACTCCAGATGCAGACAAGAAACCTATAACCACAAACACCTTAAGTGCAGCCAATATTCAGATGCAGGCCAGTGGCAATCTCCTCGGCGGACGCTTGCTGTTACCCGAGTTTAACTTGAGATTACACGACAAGTCTCATGGATATCTGGTGCTTCAAGGGCTGGAGGTTGAGCAACTTCTGGCAATCCAGCCTCAAGTAGGCCTCTATGCCGACGGGATCTTCGATGGCGTACTGCCAGTCGATCTAATCAAAGGAAAGATATCCATAAACGGCGGCCGGCTAACGTCGAGAGCCCCCGGCGGGCTCATCTCTGTCAGTGGCAACCCAGCGGTTGAGCAGATGCGTCAGTCCCAACCCTATTTAGATTTCGCCTTCTCCACCATGGAGCATCTCGAATATTCTGAACTCTCCAGTACCTTAGATATGGCCCCAAATGGGGATGCTGAATTGAAAGTGAATGTGAAAGGCAAAGCGAAAGGAATTGAACGCCCTATTCACTTGAACTACTCTCAAGAAGAAAACATGCTGCAGCTGTTAAAGAGCCTACAGATCGGAGATAAGCTACAGACTCAAATAGAACAGTCGATGAACTAACTTCTTGAAGATGATTTGAGGATGTAAATACAAAAGGAAACCTGCTGTAAGCATTAAAGAGCTTTCAGATAGGCGATAAGCTACAGACTCAAATAGAACTGTCGATGAACTAAGCCTGTTCAGATCACAAAAAGTGTTCAGCTTACGGTCATCTTGACTAGCCTATAGTGATAACCAGTATCAAAAAAAATTAATTGCTTTAAGATTATTGTTCGGTACCAACGATCGGTATACCGACATGAAAAGGAACTCCCAGTGAAAAGACTGCCTATATTGCCCACGACCATTAGCGCGATGATCGCATTAATGGCGCTCACAGGCTGTACGCCCACAATCAAGATTGAGCCACCGGATAAGCCGATTGTGATCAATCTGAATGTTAAGATTGAGCATGAGATCATCATTAAGATCGATAAAGAGCTCGATGAGCTGCTCACCAACGATGAACTGTTTTAAAGCAGGCTCAAGAATTTAAGGAGTACGGAATGAAAACCAAATTATTGGTGCTCGCAGCAGGACTATTGCTGAGCCTGAATGCATTTGCCATATCGCTACATGACGCTAAGTCTCAAGGCCTGGTGGGAGAGCAGACAAATGGTTACTTAGGCATAGTAAAAAGCAGCCAAGATGCCAACAGCTTAGCCAAGCTGGTCAATGCTAAGCGTAAGGTCCATTATGAAAAAATTGCCAAGAAGAATGGCATATCGGTCAATGAAGTTGCTAAACGCGCTGCCGAAAAAGCGATGAATGCCACCAAAAAAGGCCGATACATTCAAACTAAGAGTGGAAAATGGATTAAGAAATAGTGCTTTGAAAACAGCCATTTCTTGTATCGATTGAACACCATAAGAAAGCCCGCAAACGCGGGCTTTCTGTTATTTAGCTTTGAGTGAGTGAATACCAATGGCTATAACTCAATCCAGCGGCTCTATCTAGCAGTATTAAAGCGTGAAGAGTAAGCATCAAAATTTGAGGCTTGTTTTCCCCTTGAGGCCATCGTTGTCTTTAACCACTAACTTCACTTTACTAGCACGACTGGCAAACTTGATAGCCAATGGACCCGATGCACGACTACCATCGTTAAACTTCCACGTATGTTTAGTGATATAGCCATCTTCATCGAAGCTCATAGACACAAATAGGTCGATAAACCAGAGGTCAATATGCTGTATCACAGCAACAGGCTTAACCTTGTCAGCCTGGGTATTTATGGTGACGGTTTGCGAGACGTTATGGGTTAAGCCATCATTATCGGTAACGGTTAATGTCACTCGGTAATCGCCATCTTGTGCATATTCATGGCTGACCCTAGCAGACTCAGCGACAGCGCCGTCACCTAACTCCCATGAGTAACTCACAATCTCACCATCTTCATCTGTGGAATTATCATTTAACGTCACCACTGCACCATCAATAGACACGGTAAAACTGGCAACCGGCGCAATATTATTTGCACCAAGTAACACAGAGATAATCACAGGGTCGTGATCCGATGAGCGATATGCATCGGCGTTGTACAAGTCAATAAGCTGGGCGTCTGACTTAAACTCTTGGTTATAATCGAGCAATCTTGGCTCATCGGTATTAATATGCCACTCGGTCACATCGATGATTTTATCCAACAGGCTAACATTAGCTAGGGCATGATCCAGCTGACCCGACTCTCCCGAATAGACATAAGAGTATGCATTGTCTTTATCGAGATGGTCGAACAACTCGGTAAACCCTGCATTTTTAAGTGCCGTTAATGGATTTTCCTGCCCATAGGCATTGAGATCCCCCATCACTAACACATCGGCCTCACCGTACTCTGCTTCTAACCACAAACCTACCGCCTCGGCGGCGCGAGTGCGGGTCAAGTTACAGTTACCTTGGCCATCATTCATATCGGGATCGCCTAAGCTGTCACAATCACTGCCCTTAGATTTAAAATGATTAACCGCAACCACAATGACCTCATCACTGTCTAAGTGTCTAAAGCCTTGAGTCAGCATGGGACGATTCTTACCGTCGTTAAACAGTGGGTTATTATTTGCATCCAATGGTGAGTTGGCGCTTGAAAGCACCTTAGCCACGCCATCCAGGCTCACCTTGTCTAAGCGATAGATCATGCCAACAGTGATAGCATCAGTCCCTATGCCAGCGGCTGTTGCTGCGCTGACATAAGCGTAGCGTGTCTCACCTATTGCCAGGTTAAGGCCAGAAACCAGATCGGCTATAGCTGACTCACTGCCAAAGCCATCATTTTCTATCTCCATCAAGCCCAATACATCGGCATTAATGGCAACCATAGCAGCAATTATCTTGTCTCTTTGACGGGTAAACTCAGCAGCTGTGTCCGCGCCACGTGGCGTCGGAAAACCAGCTCCCGCGCCATCACCATTGAAATAGTTAAGCACATTGAAGCTAGCTAGGGTGAAGTTACCGCCTGCGGCGAGCATTGGCGCCGAAGTTCTGGCATTCTCGGCGACGAAATTAACCGTATCCATAGGCATCAAGCGATACTTGCCAAACCCGTAGTGCATTACTGCATCGAGTCCTGTGATGGTGTCACCGACACGCACAGTATTTGATGCACTTAGTCCAGGAGCTGGATAACGCACAGGATCTGGATTTTGCGATGTCAGTCCATCGTCTAACACTATGGCATCTTTGGCATTCGCAGCAGTTACCGCCAGTGCCTCGCTGCCAGGGGCGGCAACTTGAGTTCCTATGTAATGACGTTGGCTGCCTAACAGTAACTCACCATAACGGCCTAAGTTATAGACTTCGTTCACTGTTAAGTTATGGCTGAAACTGACGCGCATCCCTTCGAACGCTTCGAGATCACTGGTTTCATCCATAGGCAAGGTCACTATAGCGGCTGTTGGCATAGCCTGAGCCGAATCACAGAGTATATGAGCAGCCACATCGGTCAGCTCAGTCAAGCCATTATATTCTTTTACCTTAGCCTGAATACGAATACGGTCACCGGCAAGATACCCGGTCGCGCTGCCCGTATAGACAAACACACCTTCAGAGGTCAAGGGATCGCCGTCTACTTCATTGTCGGCCATCTGCACAAACAAGCCCTTAAGACCCGCTTCTTGATTACTGGTGACTATGGCTTCGACTTCGACAAGCTGACCATTGAGTGGACTGGTATCGGTCAAACCTTGAATGGTATGGATAGCCGTAGAGAGGTCATGACACACAAGTGTCACAGGTTCTGTTGGATCTGTTGGATCTGTTGGATCAGCATTAAACTGTCCAAGATCTGAAAAATCATCCTTGGCAAAACCCTGCCAGGTATCTAAGCTCACCTCATCGTCAATAACGCTATCGCCCATAAGCTGAGCCGGATCCCGGCGAAGCGTGTTGTCCTGAGTCGACAAATCACCGCTGCCCCACTGACTACCCGGATCTACACCAACCTGACCTAGGCTATCGACCACAACACCGGATTTTCTGAGAACGATAGCATCATCGCCGTTAAAAAAACTCGAGTTACTCACTTGATTAGCCAGCGCCAAGATTTCGGTATTGGCATCATTATCGGCTAGAACATAAGTCTGCCCCCCAGCCAAAGTTCCTGTCAGAGCTATAGTCGAACCCACATCAGTTCTGCCGTTAAAATAGTATTCGACTTGGTATTGGCTGAGATCGATATCAATATTGGTAGGATTGTAGAACTCGATGGCCTTATTGCTACTACTGCCTTCGACATATTCAGAAATGATCAGATGATCGCCTGCCTGAGCGAACGTGGCAACACCACCTATCGCCAAGGCAAGCAAACTTACTTTGGTAAACATATTAACCCCTTAATATTATCCATTTAACCCAGTTTTAATTAGAGCATTTGACTATTTCGTTCAAATTACTCAAGTTTTCATCCTAAAAAACTAGTGGATACTATAAAGGAGTTTTATTTCCAAAAGGTTGCGCTTAAGTTGCAATAGTTGGAATAGTTGAAATAGTTCGATTTTGTATCATTTAATAAGCTAAGAAGTGTTTAACTATCTTTACAGTGATAGATCAACACTATAGTCATTATGGGCTATCAGTCTTAACGCTTATTTGTCAGAACAGCATATTTTATTGCCATAACTCCTCATCAGATGATCAAAGCAACAAATATTTATATCCTATGGCCAACTCACCCGTGCGCTAGATCAGCTTATACAAAATCAGCGCGTGAGCTCCATCACACCTTAAAAAAATAGTGATTTTCTCCCATAAACTTAAGGTTTAACAGGAGTAAAATCTAATTTGTTTCACTTGTCTAACATCTCTTCGACAAACGGCTTTTCGCTAATTGGCTTCAAATTAAGGTTACTTATGATCGCTATAGAATTTTTTGTTGTGCTTGCTTTTATCTATCTTGGCGCACGAATAGGTGGGATAGGAATAGGACTGGCCGGCGGCGCTGGCGTCTTAGTACTGACCCTGTTTATGGGGGTCGATACCGGACATATTCCCGTTGATGTTATCTTGATCATCATGTCAGTAATCACGGCGATTGCAGCAATGCAGGTGGCTGGAGGTCTTGATTGGTTGGTGGATTTATCCGAACGTTTCCTGCGAAAAAACCCCAAACGCATCACCTTCTACGCCCCCATAGTCACGTATTTCATGACCTTGCTTGCAGGCACTGGACATACCGCATTCTCAACACTGCCAGTCATAGCTGAAGTTGCCAAAGAGCAAGGCATACGCCCTTCCCGCCCTTTGAGTATCTCTGTCATTGCCTCACAAATTGCCATCACAGCATCACCTATCTCTGCGGCTGTGGTGTTCTTCTCCGGGCTATTGGAGCCCTTAGGTGTGGGTTATTTAACCTTACTAGCCATCTGTATTCCGACCACATTTACTGCCTGCATGGTAGGTGCATTCGTCGCGAATTTCTTAGGTTGTGAGCTCAAGGATGACAAAATCTATCAGGAGAGACTGGCAAAGGGCTTGGTAAAACTTAAGGGACACACCCAAAGAGAGATACTGCCTACCGCCAAGTTAGCCACCGGGATATTCGTAACAGCCATTGTTTGTGTGATTATTTATGCCACACTGATTTCCGATGCAGTCAATATCATAGAAAACCCAACACTGGGCCGCAACGATGCCATCATGGTATTTATGCTAACAGCTGCCACAGCTATTGTGACTTTCACAAAAATAGATGCATCAGAAATAGCCAATGCAGCCACTTTCAAGTCAGGCATGAGCGCCTGTATTTGTGTGCTAGGTGTTGCTTGGCTGGGTGATACATTTGTCTCCGGCCATATCGACGAGATCAAAGCCTTCTCATCAGACATACTCCATCAATATCCCTGGATGTTGGCAGTCACCTTATTCTTCGCCTCCATGCTGCTCTACTCACAAGGTGCTACCACTACCGCATTAATGCCAGCCGCTCTGGCCATTGGCGTGGCCCCCATTACCGCCATCGCATCATTTTCAGCGGTTAGTGCCCTGTTCGTGCTACCAACATACCCCACTCTGCTTGCCGCGGTGGAGATGGATGATACCGGCTCAACACGTATCGGTAATCTAGTGTTTAACCATCCTTTCTTTATTCCAGGCTTAGTGACAGTCATAACCTCTGTATCCTTAGGCTTCTTGATCGGCGGGCTCGTATTATAAATCGAGTGTTTGGTGTTTGGTGTTTAACCATGCTTTGTTCTTTATTCCAGGCTTAGTGACAGTCATAACCTCTGTATCCTTGGGCTTCTTGATCGGCGGGCTCGTATTATAAGGTTTGGTGTTTAACCATGCTTTGTTCTTTATTCCAGGTTTGGTGACAGTCGTAACTTCCGTATCCTTAGGCTTCTTGATCGGCGGGCTCGTATTATAAATCGAGTGTTTAGTGTTTAACCATGCTTTGTTCTTTATTCCAGGCTTAGTGACAGTCATAACCTCTGTATCCTTGGGCTTCTTGATCGGCGGGCTCGTATTATAAATCGAGTGTTTGGTGTTTAACCATGCTTTGTTCTTTATTCCAGGCTTAGTGACAGTCATAACCTCTGTATCCTTAGGCTTCTTGATCGGCGGGCTCGTGCTGTAAGCAAGACAGGCATCTAACAAGGGGCCATCACTTCATTTGTTGCGGTGAGCCCCTGTTAGTACTATCTATTTATTCTACTCACCCCATTGATAATGAAGTGTCTAGCCATCCTGCTAAATTTCAGATTAGTAACCATTAACTAACGACTTAGGTAGCTCAGGGCTTGTTAATAGGTCGAGCCATACTCTGATTCGCTTTATACCCGAAAATGGATAGCCTTCGAATGAAGGCTAATAACATTTTTACCTTGGTTCATTTTTGTTTTGGTCGTTGCTTTTCGTCATTCCGGCAGATATTTTGAGCCGGAATCCAGTGACCTTTGCTGTTGGAATATGTCATTGAAGGTCGCTGCTTCATTGTAACCTACCACCTGCAGCGGGTGCTGTGCATGGATGCACTAATGTCGTGAAGGCAGGATGCCTAGGAACGACCTTATGTGCAGATACTTCTGCGAGACGCTGGCACTTGATTTCATAAAGAACACTTCTGACCTCCAGGGTCTTAAGTGTTCCAGACACTTTTAAGACATTTCCCATATCCTTATGGGTCAGCGGAGGAAATGCCAAATTTTGTATGGAACAAAATTGGCCTTGTGGGCTCAGCCAAATCTAACAACGTCCATGTTTAACGGCCAGTTCGCATCCAAGCCTCTCGTTCGGAGAGTATAGGATTTGAATGACGAGTTTAGCTGTGCCGTGAAGGTGTTCAAGTATAAGACGAACCTCTTTTTTACTAAGCACTGTGGGTAATGTGCGTTGTTTAGTCGCAAGGGTAAATCCCAATTCACCAAGTTCGATATGTAAATATTTGTGGTACATAAATACTAAGGCATTTAAGGCCACTTTTTGGGTGTTTACGGCAACATGTCCATGAGTAGTGAGCCAACTGAGAAATAATTTAACATCCCCTGAACCAAGCTCTGACGGATGTTTTTTATGATGAAAAGAATGTAACGTTTTATCCAATAAAGATATGATTTCTCAGTCCTGATGCTATAGCCACGTAATCGAATGTCTTGTCGAATAGCGTCTAAAAATGGACTCGAGGCCATAATGTTCTCCCTCAAGGGTTAACTGTGTTTATATACAGTATTATTGATAATCATCAAAGATCAAGTCAAACAAGCTTGTAGATATGCACGCTTTGCTATTGTTAAAAAAATATAAAGCATGTAACTTCAATGGGATAAAGTATTCACTTACTTATTTTGCAGGAGATACGAGGCAAGTAAAATGTGCATTCTCGTTTTTGCAGAAGGTGTTTTCGGGTTAATGGCTAAAAGCCATTAATAATTAGATGATTAGCGGTGCGCGTGTTCACTGGTCCAACCGGGTAAACGCGCAAGGCGTGTATACAAATGTTAGAGAGCACATCGATGATTGAGCAAGCATTCCAAGTATTCGGTAAAAATTCTTTTCAGAATGCTATTTTTTATAGTAACCAGCAATGCTTGAGGTTTGAACTTTCAGAAGGGAGTGAGGAAGCGTCTTACGTTAAGATGTTTACATCTGCACTTAATAAATCAACTCAAATTATTGATACAATATTTGAGAAGTCAGAAAAAATATCTATTTGTTTTGCTTTTCCGGGTGATTCGTACCTATCTAATTTTAGTGTTTTCAAAGAACTTAAAGAATTACAAATTGATATACCGAAGAATAATTTCAAACTGAGAGAGTGGGTTGAAGATGATGAATGGAATAGAAATTATTTATTCTTCAATATCAACAAGTCTGAACTTCATAAAATTATTTTTGGCAAGCTCGGTACCGAGCTAGGAATCAAACCGTCATTTTGGTTTGATTTATATATTTACGATATCAATTTAGGAGTGCTTGTTCACCCATATGATGATCGCGGGATGGATGTAGTTGGAACCAATAAGTTCATGATTAAAAGGCTATATAAACAATATCATAGCTCTTTACTAGATTATGATGTAAACGTAATGAGAGAGTGGTTTGGTGCTCTCTAACAAGCTAATAAATAAGGACAAAAAACAATTTGCTGTTTTCGTCCCTCAACATTTTAGCAAACAGATTTTTGCCCATTATTAGGGCGTTATGAAGCAAAGGAATCGCATTAATGATCAAGTCTGTCGGAGATACGCAAATACAAGAAAAGCACTTAGCCTCATGTCATTGTGGTTCAGTTAAATTAGAGTTATCGCTTCCAAATGGTATAGAGAAACCTAGACGTTGTGACTGTTCTATTTGCAGACGTAAAGGTGCAATAGTAGCTTCTGTCGCTTTGGATGGTATTCGTATTATTGAAGGAGCTGAGATCTTAAAACTCTATCAATTTAACACTAATACAGCGAAGCATTACTTCTGTTCTAATTGTGGCATTTACACTCATCACCAACGACGTTCTAGCCCTAATGAATATGGCTTTAATATCGGTTGTCTTGAGGGAGTTAATCCTTTTGAGCTTGGGGATGTAGTTACCAATGATGGGGTAAACCACCCAGCCGATAGGTCTGCTTCATAACAAGGCATTTAAACGGAACAAAAACAGTGGGTTACGTTTCGCTTCGCTACACATTTTAACCCACTATTTTTGTCCGCTTAATGCGGCGTTATAACTCTCTCGAATGTTAAGGTATCTATATCTATGAAGTATCAGTATGTAAAAGGTCGCATTGATGACGCAATAGATGAATTGTGTGTTGGTGCGGGTGATGCAAGAAAGCGATTGCTTAGCGTAAATGACGTCACATCAAGTTTGTTGGATATTCACTTTCCTGATGAGTTACTTGCAGATTGGCATTCGATTAAAAAGCGTATGACTAAAAGTGGCCCTAGAACAAATTTTGAAGGGACAATGGTAGAAGGCGCTGTTGCTCATACAATGACTAAAATTCAAAATCGAACTGCAAGTAAAATTGCGGAAGATATTCTAAAAATTCATAAAAAATTACAGTCGGAGTACTGAGTTATAACAAGTTTGTCAACGAGGACAAATTTTAGCTACGCATTTTGTGTTGCCGCTGCGCGTCAGTATCACACAAACTGCTTCACAAAAATTAGCCTGTTACAAAGGCGTTAGGCATTTCTGGAGTTGGTCATTAAATTTTTAGTTCAGGCGATCCAAAATCAAAGAAACCTCCAACCTAAATATTACAAGATTACATCTTATGTTGGCGCAATTGGTTGTGCTATTGGACTGGCTTTCTTTTCGTGGCAATTTGAAAATTTGTTCGCTGTACTTAACTTGGATACTAATGTTCCACTCCGTCAAATGACTTCAGGTGTTGTATTTACTGGCTTAGTCGTAATGATCGTAAGTTTCGCTTTTGCTATCTATTTTGGCGCGGTATTAGTTGCATCAATATTTTCATTTGTTGCGGTGCTTTCAGGTTGGTTTAATGTAAAGCAGGCATTTGATTATGTATTTCTGTTTAAATACCCAGAGTCGTGGTATAAAAATGCCTAACGTATAAGGATAGGCCGCGCGCAGCCGCGTCCTTATCCCAAGTGTTGAACAAGCCCCAGCTTACTAGAAGCGATACCTTTATATAGTAAATAGTGGCGCGAGAGTTCACGCTGGTTTTGGTGGATTATCTTAAGTGACACTTTTAACTAGTCACAGCGATCCCTTAGCATTGCTAGCTAATTGAATTGCTCAATAATATTAATACCTTAACACCTCCTCATTTGTGACTTGCTCTGTACCTTAAGCCTTAACTTTATCTGCCTTCTGCTTAAACAGTGGCGTTAGGCTCCCTTGTTATCTGCATGATAAAACTTGTCGGTCGTGCATGCTTATTCCCATGAACCCCCATAAATTTCATTGGCTGTTTGCAGCAGGGGCAAGGTCGTATGGCTTGAGTTTTAGTGCTACTTTCGAGCGGGGCAAATACCACTCCTGCAACTGCCAGCATCAAGCGTATTCGTTGCCGCAGATTGGCAGCACTCCCTCTTAACAGTCCATAGTCTCTCACTCTCCGTAACCCTTTGGGTAAAACATGCTGAAGCACTAACCATAGAAATTCAGTTACTGGTAAGGTACGTATTTCAGTTGTTTTGGTTTGGCTATTTTGATACTCGAAGCTGACTTGTTCATTGACGACACTGGTTATGCATTTATCTGGCAATACACCGCGATAGAGATATCGGGACAGGTACTTGAGTGCTGGCAAGCCTTTACCAACGTGCTGGCAGTCGACCACCCATTTGTTGGGCAGGTGTTCTGGTAACTTGATCCCGAGTTTATTTGTCAGTAGCTCTAGCAAACGTGCACGCCATACAGTGGCAAGGTTGAAGGCGTTGAACAGGTACTTGCCTTTGCTCTTGCGCCACTGTTTTTTGTCTTTGTTAAAGCTGCCTGCAGGGATGATGAAGTGGATGTGGGGATGAAAATCACGCCGCCTGTTATGGGTATGCAATACGCCAGTAAAGCCAATCTCACCTCCGAGTTGCTTTGAGTTTTTGGCGAACTCCTTTAGCACGCTGGCGGCACCCCAGAACATAGCTTGATACATCGACTCTGGTTGATGTTTTGCAATGACTCGAAGCTCAAAAGGCAAAGTAAAAGTGACCATATAGTATTCAACAGGGAGTAGTTTAGCTTGCTGTTTAGCGAGCCAATCTATCGTAGTGTTGTGCTGGCACTGTGGGCAACTGCGATGGCCGCATGAAAGTGGAAAGTCAGCGATATGAGTGCAACTCTGGCAAGCCCACTGACTCGTTCGCTCAGTATTGCTGCGGCAACTGAGCATGGCGTGTATCGCTTGTTGCATCGAAGAGGTAATTTGCTGCTCGTAAGCCTGATTAAACGCATCTAGGTGGTCGCGTAAAATGTCGATGAACGTCATGCGCCACACTCCCATGACAGTGCCAAGCCGTCTGCAAGTTGGTTAATCGCTTCAACGGTATTTTTGCGGGTAATTTGGGTGAGCCGTGTATAGCGTGCAGTGGTGTTAAGGCTGTTATGGCCAAGCAAACTCTGTACCGAACGCAAGTCTAGTCCTTGTTCGAGCAGATGGGTCGCATAGCTGTGTCGTAAATTATGAGGGCTGATGGATTTATGAATATTGCACTCTCCGATAACCCGCTTTAGCGCTTTCTGAATACCGCCTTTATCTATCAATGAGTCTGGCTGGCTATCTTTACCAGGAAAGAGATAACGAGGATGGTGATGGGTTTTCCAGTAATAACGTAAAGCCTGCAAGGTACGTTTTGGCAGAGGAACCAATCTATCCTTGCCGCCTTTAGCATTACGAATATGCACTTGCATTATTTGTGAATCGATATCGCCAACACGCAATGAAATCGCTTCACCGAGTCGTAATCCCATGCTGTACAAGGTCAAAAAGCAGACCTGATATCGCAGTTGTCGAGTCAGGCTAATGACGATGGCAACCTCACAAGGCGTAAGAATATCGGGCAAGCGCTGCACTTGGGGCGGCTTGACGATGTTGAGCCACTCCCAGCTGTGGTTAAGCACGTAACGATAAAAAAACTGTAAGCCATTACGGTCTAACTTCACGGTGCTCCAAGAGTGTGAATCGATTAAAGAAGCAAAATAGCGCTTCAAATCATCGGTTGTGAGATTATCGGGACAGCAGTCAAAGAATGCTGCAATGCGCCTTACAGCACGACTGTATGCGTCGATGGTTGCGGGTCGCTTGCCTTGCAGGGTTAAGTTGGTAAGATGTTGTTCATAAAGAAAATCAAAGCGTTGTTGTTCGGATGTGTTCATGACAATACTCCTAGTATTAATGGCCTAACAAGGCCTGCACTAGTAAGTATTTAGGATGAGAGGATAGAGATAGTTTTATCTTTCTGCCGCATAGCGGCTTCGTTCAACAAGCCAATTAAGCGGGACTAAAAACAGTTTGCTCGGTTTCGCTTCGCTGCACATTTTAGCAAACAATTTTTAGCCCCTTATTGGGGCGTTATGTGTTTAGGATTATTCACAGTAAATTCAAGGATGAGGAGTCCAAAATGAGATTTAACAATAAACTCAATCGAGCACAACTTGCTGCTTTAACCTTATGTTTTGGTACTTCACTTGCTATGTCTATTTTCGTTGGGAGTTCATCGCCTTTCATAGGGTTAATGCTTGGTACAATTACCATAGGTGTTTATGTCATGATCGTCTCTGGAAAGTGGAGTACAAAAAGTACATAACGAATAAGGATAGGCCGCGCACAGCCGCGTCCTTATCCCAAGTGTTGAACAAGCCCGAGGTCGGGGTTTAATCATACTCTTTATTAAGCAAATAGCTGAGTGAGGGTTCGTTATGCTTGAGGCCATAATAGGACGCATATTTTGTTTTAGTCAGCACGCAGCCTTGATCTAATGACCAATCATTTAACTTCTTTAATATCAGCCTGCTGTGTAAACCCCTCCTCTTTAGTTAATACATTATCCTTATACTTCCAGCTTAAACAGTGGCGTTAGGCTGTGATCGTTAAGCTTGTCGGTCGGCTGTTTCCTAAACCATTTTGATGTATCCCCATAAAGCACATCGGCTGATGGCAGCAGGGGCAAGTTCGTATCGCTACAGCTCGTTTTATCTTTGCTACAAAGAATTAACCTAGCCACCCATTCTTAATTATGATTCAAACGAGAACAGAATTAACCTAGCCACCCATTCTTAATTTATCCAACTCGAAGCTATAAAATTCCAGCCTCACTCTCACTAACTCAACATGATTTACGTCTTAAGTAGCTCCAGCTGAGGTTTATGGCTCTAGATGCCTCAATATCAGTCCAAAATCCGAGAAACACGCAGCAAGAATGCCGAACTTAAGTTCGGTTTGCCATTTCCATTAAAATAGATGTGTAACTAGGCGCTATCTAGCCATCGATGACAATTAGCCGCCCCTTGCCGGCGCTTTCTATCTAAGTGTTCGCAGTAGGCATCTAACTCTTGAAGGGTTCCTACTGGACCTTTAAATAGTCGGCTGAATTCAGTGGTGAGTTTTAGCCAATTCGCTTGAGGAATGTTGAGTCTATCGAGTATCAGTTGTGATGTCTGGCTAATGGCACCACGCTTGTCGTCTCTAATAATACGCCCTGTATCATCAACAAGTTGTAAGTAATCTTTAGCACTGAACATCAGTCCTTTTGGCATATCCTTGCGTTCATTACCCACAAATGGCAGTAGTGACTTAGGCTGTTCTCCATTACAAACTGCAGTTATACGTCGCTGAATGCTGGTGAAGTCTGAGGTTTCAGGTGTTGCGGCCATCTTGGCGCGGATTGGATTGAGGTCTACATAAGCCATGCAGGCCAGGACAGCGGCCTCATCCAATAGGGCTTGGGACTTGAACCTCCCCTCCCAAAATCTCCCTGTACAGTTATCTTCCTTGTTGGCCTGTCTCGCAATGGGTTCATTGAGGCAGCGCATAAACCAAGAGATATCACTTAATCGACTTCGGTATTGAGCAATTGAATGCTTTAAGGCTTTAACTTCAAAGCTTTCAACTAACTCCCCCTTAGCAAACTTCTGCGTAACTTCAGTCCCTTTAAACAGCTGATGCCAATGCGCTACCACTTCTTTATCTGTCCAGCTATTGGCCTCAAAAATATCGACCCTAAGCACTAAATGCAGGTGGTTAGACATAACAGCATAAGCCGCCACATCTATAGCAAAAATTTGAGCGAGTTCAAGTATCCTAGACTCAACCCACTCACGCCGATGCTCGTATGACTTACCTGAGTATCTATCGACTCCCGTAAGCCACGCCATGCGAATACATCTAGAAATACAGTGGTAGAAAGGCGTATCTTCAATGCTAATCAATGTGCTTCTTGGTCTGGCCATAGCAACCTCAATCCTACAGAGAGAACTTAAGCTTAGTCAGAGCTGAATTATCCATCAATAATTATGGGTGGCCATGTTATTTGTTTAGCCCAGCAAGCCAATTAAGTAAGCCAATAATTTCAGTGTCTTAATCACCTCCTATGTTTCATTTCTAGCGTGCTCAAATATTAAGAATATTGCCGCCAACCGCTTAAACAGTGGCGTTAGGCTGCATTGGGTTCTGACTAAGAAAACTTGTCGTTCGAGCATGCTTATTCCCATGTACGCCCATAAATTTCATCGGCTGTTTGCAGCAGGGGCATGGTCGTATCGCTTGGGTTTTAGTGTTGCTTTCGAGCGGGGCAAACACTTCCCCTGCAACCGCCAACATCAAGCGTATGCGTTGCCGCAGCTTGGCAGCACTTCCTCTGAGTAACCCATAATCTCTCACTCGCCTTAAACCTTTCGGCAGCACGTGTTGCAGTACCAAGTACAGAAATTTAGCCGCTGGTAAGGTACGTATTTTATTGACCTGAGTTTGACAGTCTAGATAGTCGAAGCTGACGTAGCCATCGATGTCGCTGATGATGTTGTTATCGGGAAGAACGCCGCGATAAAGATAACGTTATAACTATAACCAAGACATCCAAGATTATTCTCCGTTAGATAGCCGATAAAAGGGGTCGAAGAGAATTAGAGCCGTGAGCCCCTATTCGAACAAGCTTGATGCGCAAGTACCAAACAAACATACATTGGCTATTTTATCTCGCCAAGATTTTTTTAGTTTAAAATTCTTGGTTTAAAGTTCTTGGTTTAAAGTTCTTGGTTTTAAGTAGCGGGCTTAATCGTAATTAAGCTTTTTAATCTAGAAAACCAGTTATATACAGTGAAATACAAGGCGGAATATTGACAGTGTTTTTGTTTGAAAATTAAGCGTATATTGTACGCTAACTTTTACAAACAACGGATGTTTTACCATGTTTCGCTTCACCATTTATAGCATAGTCGCCTACGCTTTCTGGCTCACTTTCAGCGACATGTCTGGCTACTTTGATCATCACCAATCGAGTGAAAACCACACAGAAACAGTTACCAGCCTAATTGAACATAGCGATACCAAGCTAAATAAACCTTTTACCCAACTTGTCGCGACTAACATCAGGGTAACTCAGTGCCAAGAAGGGGCTGATTGCGGCCTAAACCTATTGGTAATTACAGAATAACCCTCAATTAGATTATTTTCTCAGCGAGAATGCCACCGCAGCTTCTGCATGTATTGCCGTCGTATCATACAAGGGAACCTGAGTATCTTGCTGGTTAACTAATAGCGCTATCTCGGTACACCCTAAAATCACTGCCTGTGCGCCCTGACGATAGAGATCTTCTATGATGGCCAGATAGGCATCACGAGAGTCAGACTTGATAATGCCAAGACACAACTCCTCATAGATAACCGAATGAACGACTTCCCTTTGGCGTATATTTGGGGTTAGCACCTCTATGGCAAACTTCTCGGTCAAGCGCCCCTTATAGAAGTCCTGCTCCATGGTAAATTGTGTGCCCAATAGCCCAACTGTTTTTATGCCATCCCCAATAAGCTTATGGGCTGTGGCATCGGCGATATGCAGTAAGGGAATGCTTACCTGCTGCTCCACAAACTCAGCCACTTTATGCATAGTATTGGTACAGATCATGAAGAAATCGGCCCCTGCGGCTTCAACAGAGCGAGCTGCATCGGCTAATATATTGGCGGTTTGATCCCATTCACCTAAGTGTTGCAGGCGTTCAATCTCGGCGAAATCGACACTATAGAGGGCGATTTTGGCCGAATGTAATCCACCGAGTTCACGCTTTATGCCCAGGTTTAATGCCTGATAATAACTGGCCGTAGACTCCCAGCTCATGCCGCCTATCATTCCTATGGTTTTCATTCTCTCTCCTTGAATAATCCTTAACCGCTAAACTTGGCTGAATATAAACTCACAAGCTTGAACCCAAGTGTCAGATGTTTAATGGGGTTTATTTACCAAACTTGCACGGCGATGTGAGCGGCCTGGGTGAGCTCATCCAGTGTTTGACCCGAGCGGGCTAGTACGGCAGAGCCATGAATAAAGGTCATGATGTAATTGACGTTGGCTGCAACATCCAAGCTCTGATCCAGATTACCTTGAGCTTTCTCCTTATTGAAAAATTCGGTCAAAAACGCTTGATGAGAGCTTTGGATGGTCAATATGGCATCCATGGCACTCTGGGGCATTTCATGACTGGCTGATTCCGCAACGCAAAGAGAAACAAAACAGCCCCTTGGTAGGGATGAGTCACACTGCATCTCTATCACAGACAAGAGATAATTCAGCAGACGCTGCTTGGTACTAAACTCTGTATCTTGAAGTTTTTCAATATGGGGACTGGCATACCTAGACAGATAATGCTCTGTGGCAGTGACAAACAACTGCTCTTTATTTCCGAATGCCGAATACAGGCTTGGCTTGTTGATCCCCATGCTCTGGGTCAAATCTGTCATGGACGTCCCAGCAAAGCCTTTCTGCCAAAATACTAAGGTCGCCTTTTCCAGGGCGAAATCTATGTCGAAGTTACGTTTTCTACCGGAAGCCATGTCTGCCTCTGCTCACTTGTATAAATAAAAATCATCTTGGTTCTTGACAATATTGTACCGATCGGTAAGTATGAATTCAAGCGTACCGATCGGTACAAATAATAAAAACCAATTTAGACACTATTAAAAGGAAGATGAAGATGAGTTTTGATATAGCGAATAAAGTGGCACTGGTTACTGGCGCGAATCGTGGTATTGGCAAGTCGATCGTGGAGTCATTTCTGGCTCACGGCGCGAAGAAAGTCTATCTGGCAGTACGCGATCTCGACTCAACTAAGGAGCTAGTGAAGCAATATGGCCATAAGGTTTCACCTCTGCTGATTGATGTGTCTAATGCTCAATCCATTATGGCTGCGGCAAAAATTGCAACCGATGTGCAAGTGGTGGTGAATAACGCTGGCGTGTTGAAAATTGCCGCCCCGCTGGATGAACATGCAGAAGCCTCATTAACCGAAGAGCTCAACATCAATGCCTTCGGCCTGCTGCGCATGGCTCAGGCATTTACCCCGATACTTGAAAAGAATGGTCCAGCCGCCCTGGTTCAACTCAATTCGGTGGCTTCAATTAAAAACTTTGCTGCTCTCACCACCTATTCAGCCTCGAAAGCGGCTGCATATTCGATTACCCAAGGTTTGAAAGAGAGTCTAGGGCCGAAGAATATTGCCGTATTGAGTGTCCATCCCGGCCCAATAAATACCGATATGGCGGCTCAAGGTGGCATGACAGAAATAGCCGAGCCCACCAGTGTGGTTGCCCAAGGAATAGTGACCTCTCTAAAAGCTGGAGACTTTCATCTCTTCCCTGATGCTATGGCCAGAGACTTTCAAGGTGCCTACCAAAGCTATGCCGATAACATCATAGAGGCTGATTTATCTGAATAATCATGGATAACAGCAAATAAAAAGGGCTATTGATGAGTCATTAACTCAAGAATAGCCCTTTTTTTTAGCTTAGTTTAATTCAGTTAAGCCAAGCCTAGGCTCGGTATGAACCTAAGCCCCTAGCTCATCATGTTCTGCCGCTAGCACTCATTCAGGATCGGCGACCAGGAGCACACCCCGGGCATAATCCACTACTGAGCCACTCGCCACTATGCCGCCAGCTGTCACATCTAAATTCATGATCCCTTCGTCGGCTATAACAGGTGTAGATGACCACAGATATGCATAGCCACCCTCAGCCTGCGCAATGGCATCGATATTCGGGAAGATAACCTTATTCATCGCAGGATGCACACAGCGCTGCTCGCGGATAGAAACGAGTTCTTTTATGTTAGGCACGCGCCAGTTACCCTTGCCTGCGAAGTGATATAACTTATTTGCCTCATTCGTTCTGGCGTTGTCGGCCGCTTGCAGCGCGCCTTGCCAGAAGACAGTCACAGGCATGCCATCACAATCCTTAGTCTCATTGTTCCAGCTTTGGCCTACTGAGCAACGCATCCAAATCAGTTTAGTGGATTGGTCTGTCACTGTGCCGTCATTATTATCGATAAATCTTGCGGTGGGAGTGCTCGCTTCGAAACTCATTTCACAAGTTTGTTCTAGGGCTGTCGCAGAGAAACTCAGGGTTATCGCCGCCGCTAATAGTAATTTTTTCATTGTATATCCCTAATTCTCTTATTTAACACCGACAAGACGGACAGGTAAGGCTGATGGGTAATCACAATCATCTTTACTGACACAATAGTCGTAAGACGTTGTAGCTCCCATGTACCAACGATTAAAACCTAAGGTCCACAAATAATCAGACTGATCCATCGAGGCATAGTTCTCTACCGATGGCGTGCCGGTCCAATAATCATTGTCTGCTGTATTGGGGAAGTATTTGATGTCTACAGCCATCTCTACCCCATCACTGCCGGCATCGGTGGAGGCAAAATTCATCAAGCTGTATAGCTGATCGAAGCTGGGTAATTGCCAATCTTTAACCCCACACATGCCTTGCTTATCTTCTAGCTCATTTAGATAGGTCTGATATTGCGCTATGGTGCAGATACCATTGGCATCATCACAACTAGCCTCATCGATCTCACCTTGGAAAATGGCGCGCTCATCCTTGATGTAAACCAAGAGGTGATCTTTGTCTTGCGCACTTATGCCATCGGCAGTTTTATTCTCCCAGATAAGCCCAGTATTGAGATCTTTCACGCAGCTCCACTGCTGAGCATCGGCGGCCAACGCCTCACCCTTAGCATCGAGCTTCTGATAACTAAAACCAGCTAAGCCATCACTGTTATCATTCTTGGTCTTATCCAGGCCATAGTCGGCATCTTGTCCGACAAACTGCTCATCTCGAATTTCAGAGCTGAATGAACTGCCATCGGCAAACAAGGTATTCCCTGTGTCTGTCATGGGATAAATAGCATTTAACTGACTGGCGTAACCGACTATATCTTTAGCAAAAAAGCGCATTTGCTGATCAGTCATACCGGCCCAGGAAGCCAGATGCTGGCTCATTGCAGCCAGTAAAGCTGGCGACTGAGCGGCCTTAGCGCCTATCGCTTGCCACATGACATCAAATTTAGGATTAAAATCGGTCAAAGCATCATGATGCTGTAACAGACTAGCATCGGCTGGTAACTCGAGTTTAAACTGCTTGTTTAGGCTGCTTGCTATCGAGGCTAATGCCTTCTCTTGGGTCATGCCATTAAGCATAAGACCAGACACCATGCTAGAAACCGGGTTTAGTATCACTTCACTCTTGTCGGCTATGGCCGCAGATGCAAGGTAGCGCATCATGGGCTTGTCACTGCCGGCATCTTGGCTCTGCACTAGGTAGTAATTATTCAACACAGCCACATCTTCGCTGCTAAGACTCGCCACACCAGCCGTCATATCGGCCTGAACTTCACCCGCATCACACATCAAATTTTGATTGCTATCGGCGCAGACCAAGCCGTCTACACTGGTATCGGCACTAAAATTAACGCTATAAACCTTAGCAGGCTCAGGGATTGCAACCTTGCTCGAATCATCGCTCGAGCCACAGGCGGTTAATCCAGCACATACCAGCGCGAGATAGAGAGGGCTTAGATTTCTTTTCATGGTACTAGTTCTCCATTTTTCCATATTGTCGTGTTATATATGCGAAACAAAGCATCCAAAGCGTCCAGCCTAGGCTGCCACCGGAACTGCTTGGTTTCTCATCGATTGTTTTATCTGGCTGTGGACTAACATCAGGCTGATTACAGATGTATTCACTCACCTGACTCAAGCCCCATGAAAGCAGCTTGCCCTTGTTACCTGCATCGTGATCTATGATCTGCAGCTGCCACTCCCCCGTCAGGCTGTCATCGATAACAGCTGACCAGTCGATATCGACCACACTATTTGGCAAGCTATAATCGAAGCTCGTACGCGGGTAATAATCCCGGTCCCAGATATCGACTTGTTGTCCCGATGGGCTAATAAGCTTGATGCTGAGCTGGTCAAGTTGAGGATGTTCAATGTGCAGAGACAGTGTAATGTCTTGATTAACGGTTAAATCTGGCTGACTAAAGTCAAGATAGAAGTTGTTAACCCCCATCTCCTTGGTCAAGCCAATATCATTGGCTATGGCATCGAGTAAGTCTCCGCCTATGCCTGTGGCCGTTTGATGGATTCCCTCGCCTATGGTCACGGCGAGTGTGAGTCTGGAGTGATTTATCGCGGCGATATCACTGGTATAATGCACATCCACGGGCAATGTGATCTTCTCACCACAAGATAAGTTATCGCCAAGTGCCAAGGTAAACTCTGCATCTATGGCCCTGGTATCACCGGCGAGTAATTCAGTAATTGGCGTCATCTCACCACTCACTTCTACACCCTGAGGTAAGTCAGAGAAACTGAAACTAATATCTTCAAGTTTCGCCACAGCAAGATTTTGCAGGGAAAGATTAAGCGGTACCGAACCCGTCTGCTGTTTCACCACACTGGAGATAACTAACTCGATGGGATCTAAGATCAAACCATGCTTATCAAATTGCTGTTGCAAGATGTCAGCATAGTCCTTAGCCGGATACATACGCGCGGCCATGTCCAAGGTCGACAAGGCGAGCTGATCCATACGAACCCCGGCGCCCATGCCGTACATGCCTTCGATGACCAGACGCTCAAAATCATCGATAGCCTGCTCGCCATGGCTGTCGAACGCCCGGCGCATCCCCTGAAACAAGGGCGTCGACCAGAGCTGATCGCCTAAGGTATCTTTGACCCACTGGTGAGCCGGATAATTATAATTAGGATTATATTTAGCCGATTGATCGTTTAATGTTCTGGGCTTACGATTACCGAATCTGGCATCCCAGTTAAACATGACATTAGGCTCAAAAATCTGGCCTTGGGGATCCCTGAAGCTATGCACTCCGGCGTAGAAGTCGGAGAATCCCTCCCCTATGGCACCACTGTCGCCCCCTTTATCACTATTGTTGATAAAGTGCAGTAAGCCATGGCCAAACTCATGCCAGATCACATCGGCATCTTCACCGTCAGGCACACCACCGACACCGAGCAAGATCCTATTTTCCAAGAAGGAATATGCCGACTGATCCTTAGTGCCACCACGAGCATCCACCTCGATGGGCGAGTAAAATATCTGGCTAGCACCTTGGTAACCAAGGCTCTGCAGATGACGCTGGGCCTTATCCAGATGATAATAAGCCATAACCTGGACAAACTCATCGTCATGGCGGCGCCACTCAATGTCGCCTGTCAGCAAGGGCGATGGGTTAACGGGCTCGGTCAAGTCCACCACCTTGACATAGGGACCACTGAGCATGAAACCGGCCTCGACAGCCTGAAGATCTTGCAGCTCGACTCGGCTATAGGCAGCGTGTGGTAAGGTCTCGGTCAAAGCTTGTTGCTCCAGACTCTCATCCATCAGCTTAGTCTTAGGATCGGGATCGAATACCAGCGCCTTAAGACTCTTACCTGTGAGCAAGTCACCGGGAGTAAAGTCAGGCAGATAAGCTTCAACCGTGCGCTCCTTGCCCAAAAATTGTTTATGGTCTAAATCGATATAGAAAGAAAAAGTCGCCTCAGGTTCAAGCTGTTTAACTTGTACCTGCCACACGGGATCAATGCCCGACTCCTCTGTTAACCACCAACCTTTGCTCAGGTCTTGAATGTCAAAATTATCCGCTTCTATGCCGATAGCAAGGGCAATGGCACTGGGCTCGGGTGCAAGCTCAGAGTCAGGCCAGGTGAGTGATAGCAAGGAAGCAACAGATGCTTGATAGTAGCGAAAAGGCATACCGGCTCGGTTCACCGCTAAGGCATCGACCAAGGAAAATATCGGATGGCCATCTATCAGAGGATAAAAACTGTAGTAATGACCAAATACGCCCCGGCGCTCATAGGCTAACTGGTGTTGTCTTGAAAACTCTTGGCTCAGGTAGTCATTGGCCTGAGCTGGACTTTCTATCTTTGTGGGGCTCAATGGCGTCAGAAAATGTAACTCACTCGCACCGCAGATGCCGCTTACGAGCAAGGATACAGCCGCTAATTTAAAATGATGCATATACTTCACCTAGAATTTGTAAGAGACAGAGGCACTAAAGCTACGGTCAGGCTGAATGAGCTGAGTGGGCTGATAACCTGACGTACCGGCAACATCCTGATAGCGCACATACTCTTTATCGAGTAGATTCTTAATCGACAGGTTAACGTTGAAGTGAGCATATACTTCACCTAGAACTTGTAAGAGACAGAGGCACTAAAGCTACGGTCAGGCTGAATGAGCTGAGTGGGCTGATAACCAGACGTACCGGCAACATCCTGATAGCGCACATACTCTTTATCGAGTAGATTCTTAATCGACAGGTTAACGTTGAAGTGAGCATATACTTCACCTAGAACTTGTAAGAGACAGAGGCGCTAAAGCTGCGGCCTGGCTGAGTGGGCTGATAACCAGACGTACCGGCAACATCCTGATAGCGCACATACTCTTTATCGAGTAGATTCTTAATCGACAGGTTAACTTTGAAGTGAGCATATACTTCATATTGAGCTGCTAGATCGACAATCACCCAAGCAGCAGGTGCCGGACAATCCTGCGCGCCAGTGAGAGGATCGACACAGCTAGTGACATTCGTCATCTCGCTCGCCCCATTGACCAGACCCGAGAGACGTAAGTTGTCGTATTGATAATTGAGAGAGACTGAGCCCTCTAACGGGGTCAAGGTGCGTAACTTCTCACCGGTATCATTATTCTTGCCATCAACCCAGCCCATCTGAAACAAGAGGTCCAGGTTTTCAGTCACGTTATAATCAAGATTAAACTCGCCGCCCCAAGAACTGGCGCTGTCTATGTTGACAAATTGACGTTCAAACACGCCGTCACTCTGACGAAGGCCCACCTCTATCCAATCGATGAAACCATCGAATTGGTTGTAGTAATAGCTCGCCGCTATGTCTAGGTTTTGCCACTGCCAGCGCATGCCCAGCTCGATACTCTCACTGGTCTCTTCATGCAAATCAGAATTCGGGATGATCTCAAATGGCGGGAAGGCAAACAGATGAGGAATGCTGCCATACACCTTGTCGTAAGGCGCGGCGCGGTAACCCTGTGAATAGGCGAGATAGCCACTCACACCAACTGTGGGGTCATAGCTTAGGGAGATACTGGAAGATACGTTATCTGAGCTATTATCAACTAGGGGAATGTTTAAAATTTCACTCTGCTCTGGACTCAGACTGTTTCTGTCGTAGCGACTGCTGACTAGCAGGCCCCAGTGCTCACTCAGGCTAATATCATCTGAAATATACCCGCTCAAGGATTCGGTGCTGGCATCGGCAAAGGGCTGATTCGACCAGTAATTTTGTTTACCGTTTTCAATCTTAATACGGTCCTTGGCTCGAGAGTGAAGCGATCTCTGTCCCTCTATACCGTAGAGAAAATCATGTTCCATGCCATAGAGCTCGACCCAGAGGTCCATATCGACGCTAAAGCCATAGATCTCCTCTTTAAAGGTTTCATCACTCTCATATTGACGATAACGCTGCTGCACTTGCAGAAATGTGCGAGTCAAAAAGTCATTGACCTGATTGGAATTTTTAGTCTCGCCATAGTAAATCTGACTCGACAGGTTATCGAACAAGACAAAAGACTCGGGGGTATACTGCAACTTGATCTGTTGCACCTGTGAACTTTGTACTTCCTCTCTATTACGCTGGACCACATCCCAGGCCCCATCTGGCTGAGGCACAGAATTCGGAGCCCCATGTGTCTCCTTGGTCTGGCTCTGCCAGTCACTGTTGACACTCAATAACCAGTGCTTATTACTGATTAAATTAGTGTTGAAGGAGATACTCGTGCCATCGATGTCCGCAGGGGATCGCGTATCGGCATAATTTTGTTGTTCATGGCCCTGCCACTGACTCATACGCAACATGACAGGAATATCCATTGCTCTAGCTGCAGCTGTCACCGACACCTTCTTCTGGCTGCTGACTCCGCTGTATAAGCCCTTTAATGCCAGATAATAATCTTTATGATAGAGGTAATCGGCCGCTTCCTTGGTCTCGACTTTCACCACACCACCTAAGGCTCCCGAGCCAAAAAATGCCGAAGCGGCGCCCTTAGCTACCTGGATAGATTTCACATCATCGAGGTCGAAGTTAAATCTTCCAACGCTGTCGTTAATGTCACTGGCACCATAACCATCGGCCATGCGTACGCCATCTTTTATCATCAAGATACGATTACCGGTAATACCTCGAATAGTGATGTTCTGAGGCGTGCCCGCTGAACCTGTCACAGAAACACCTGGTTCATTTCTAAAAAGATCAGACAGTTCGCTAGCCACTAAATTTTCAATATCTTCAGCCGTGATCACCACTGCACTACCCGATATTTCGTTCAGAGGTTTCTCCAGACGGGTGCCAATAACTTTGATCACCTCAATTTTGCTATTTTTTTGTTCAAAACCTGTTGAAGTTTTGACCTCTGAATGAGATAAGCCACTGTAAATACTTGTAATAATAGCGACTGATATGGGTAATAATTTCATAAACATCATGCTGTGATTGCGAAAGGCCAGCACCATACACCTAGGTAGTAATGATTACTATTTAGATTTCAAAGCAAGATTCGTTAATATGATGTTGATCACGTTAATAGTAATGAGATCGATTATCGTTTGCGTTAGTATTTTTTATATATATTATTCCTGATTTTTTTACAGGAACCACAAACCATGAACATCGCCTTACTCGAAGGGCTACTCGCTAACCTGTCTGAATACTTGATGACACCAGTACTCATTTGTATCGTCTTATTATTAATCTATGCCATCTATGCCATGGGACGATTCGCAGGCTTATTCTTTGTCAGGCGCAAGAATGCTCAGCAATACAGGCTGACGATTCAGATAAAGGAGCGAAAATGGTATTCGGGTTATCCCATACATAACTATTTCGTTAATAATCCAAATGCCTGTGAAGATGAACTAGAGATCTTCGCCCTCAAGAAGCTTGAAAATTTGCGTGTTGTCACTCGTGTAGCCCCAATGCTGGGACTCATTGCGACTATGGTTCCCATGGGGCCGGCACTCAAAGCCCTTGCCGACGGTAATATTCAGGGGATCAGCGAGAGTCTTATCATTGCCTTCGCCTCGGTTATCTGGGGGCTGGTTATTGCCACTCTCACCTTCTGGCCTGCATCGGTGAAGAAACGTTGGTTCGCCTCAGAATTAATTAACATACGCAAGCTAAGGGGATCGTAAAGTGCGTTTTTTAGATGAAGACGAAGAGCTCAACCCTATCCTGTCCAGCGTCAACCTGATCGATGTTTTTCTGGTGTTGATCGCCGCCTTATTGATTGCTATCGCACAGAATCCGCTGAACACATTTTCAGCGGAAAATGTCACTGTGGTGAAGAATGCTGGCAAGCCCAACATGGAGATCATCGTCAAGGAAGGTAAGGAGATCAAACATTACAAATCATCGGGCAATATTGGCAGCGGTCAAGGTGCCCGTGCAGGTATCGCCTATAAAATGGCCGATGGTTCTATGATCTATGTCCCCGAAGGCGACACCTCAGATAAGCAAACTGCCACAAATAACAAGTGATAAAGCGAGCAATAACTTCATGTTTCTACGTGTATTAATCCTGATATTCATGTGTGTCCCCGGCCTTATCCAGGCAGACACATCAGCAGACAGCCAAGCAAGTGCTAAGCGAGTGCTCATGGTGATGTCGAATTATAATTCGGCGCCCAAGAAGGCACTGTTAACCAAACTGGCAAAAGATCAGCCATTCGAACTCATTCAACTCATCACCAAGGGCAAGTCAGATATAGAGATCGCCGAGCAGTGGCGCAGCGCCGACTTGGTGATGCTAGATGGCATCAATCCAGCTTTGTCTGAGTATATGTTCGAGAAATTCGAGGCCATACCCACACAGTTTCCCAAGTTGAAAATTGTCTCTTTGGGGGATCTTGAGAGTGAGACATTCAATCAAAACCTTGCCCAAGAGCAAAGCCAACGACTGGCAGATTATTTTAGCCATGCCGGTGGCAGAAACTACAGAAACCTGATGATTTATATCGCCAGTGATGTGTTGAATATCAGCCAAATAAAGGCTGATAAGCCTTCGAAAACCCCGAAAACTGGCCTGTATCATCCCCAATATCCGGACTTATTAACCGATAAGGAACAGGCATTCTTCACCTGGCTTGCTCCCACAAAGCAACAAGCCGTTATCGCCATAGGTATCCACCGTTCCGTAATAGATTATGAACAGCAACAGGTAGTCGATGCCATGATCAACGGCATAGAAGCTAAGGGTCAGCGAGCCTTCGCCTTCTTCTACGACGATAAAGAGGACAAGCTAAAATACACAGACTTGCTAATGGATGACAAGCAACAAACACGCGCAAACTTGATGATCAACTATCGTTCACTGCATTATGTTAAAAAACGCCGCGATGAATTTGAGAAACTTGGCATTCCAGTTATACACGCGCTTAATTATGTCGACGGTGACAGCGAAAAATTTGCGCAGAGTAAAACCGGGATATCACCTGGGCTAACACCTTTTTTCCTGGTTATGCCCGAAGGCACAGGCAGTATCGATCCCATCATCATAGCAGCCAATAACAAGGGAAATAAGCAAGTGATGCCGGCGCAGATGAATGCACTCATAGCGCGCGCCGTCATGCATGCAAAACTCGCCATCACGGCCAATGAAGATAAGCGAGTGGCCGCATTTATCTGGAATTATCCTCCCGGGGAGAAGAACATAGGCGCAGCATTTCTTGACGTGCCGGCTTCACTGGAGGTGATAGCTAAGGCGATGAGAAAAACCGGTTATAACGTCAATCCAAAACCCGCCAAGGAGATCATCGAGGCCGCAGGTAAGCTGCTGCGTCCCTACTATCGTAACGAAGATGCCAGTGGTTTACTGGATCAAGATCTGGCCGACCTATTACCTCTGGCCGACTATGAAGCCTGGTTCGCAGACTTACCAGTCTCGGTACAAAAAGGCATCAATGACCGTTGGGGATTAGCCAAGGACAGCCCCATGATCACCAGCAACAGCGGCGAACTAGCCTTCATCATTCCGCGAATGAATCTGGGTAACCTAATCATACTGCCACAGGGCGGGCGCAGTAACGACATCTCGGAACATAGCTCCCTGTATCACGACATGAAGACGCCGATAAATCACGGTTATCTGGCTATCTATCTCTATGCTAAGCAAATATTTAACGCCGATGCCTTTATACATCTGGGTACTCATGGCTCACAGGAGTGGTTATTAGGTAAGGAACGTGGCCTGTCGGTTGATGACTCACCTAATCTGGCCGTGGGTAATGTGCCGGTATTTTACCCTTACATCATAGATAATGTCGGCGAGGCCATGCAGGCAAAACGTCGCGGCCGGGCAACGACTATCAGCCACCTGACTCCAGGTTTTGCTAAGGCTGGCCTGTATGCCGATATCGCTAAACTCAATGACCTGCTGTCAAATTATCGCCTGTTAGATCAAGGGCAGACAAAAGAGAATACCAAGCAAAGTATTACCGAGAAGGCCGAATCGCTCAATCTGTTAAAGGATTTAGCCATGGACAGGGAAGAATTTGACCGCGACTTCGACCAGAATCTGACCCGGCTCCAAGATCAGCTTACCGAGATGGCCGAGCAAGCTCAGCCACTTGGGGTACATACCTTCGGCTTGCTACCAAAAGCGCAGCACTTGTATAGCACCATGCTGCAGATGTTGGGCGATGATTTCACCAAGGCGGCCAAAAACTACGAAAATGACCACGGCCTGACTCTGCCCCCTGAGGCGCAAAAAGACAGATTGAACGTGACTAGGCTCGAGGCTTTAGCAGGTTTTCAACTGCTACAGGCAAGCATTCAGGGTCAGCAACTCGAAGGCTTAAGCGATGAGCTAAACGCTTGGCTCACCACGGCGCAGCAATATTGGGATAATTTTGCCAAGATTGCCGAAACACAGAACCTGCTTGCAGCTATGTCGGCTAAGTATATTCCCGTGTCATATGGCGGCGATCCTATTCGTAGTCCGGAATCTGTACCTACCGGACGCAATCTTATCGGTTTCAACCCGGCTAAGTTACCATCGAAAGAAGCCTATGAAGCGGGCGTGCTCTTGTTAGAGCAGACTGTGGCTGATTACCGAGAAAAGCATGGTAAATACCCGCAGAAACTGGCCTTCTCTCTCTGGTCACTTGAAACCATGCGTCACCATGGCGCACTCGAGGCGCAGATCCTTCATGCCCTCGGCGTCAGGCCTAAATGGGATGAGCAAGATGACGTGATTGGAGTCGAAGTTATCCCCATGAGCGAACTCAAACGCCCAAGAATCGATGTGGTGGTATCGGCGACCGGACTCTACCGCGACGCGTTTCCCAATGTCATGTTATGGATGGCAGACGCCATAGACACCATAGCCAAGATGAAGGAGGATAATAACTTCGCCTATCGTCACTCACAGGCACTGAAACAAGAGCTTGAGAAGCAAGGTAAGACGCCCGAGGAAGCGGATTATCTCTCCAGTATCCGAATCTTCTCTAATGACTCGGGCAATTACGGCACGGGATTGGCGGATCAGACCTTAGATTCAGGCAGCTGGGAAACCGACGATGCCATGAGCGATCGTTACCTTAAACGTATGGGTTATGCCTACGGCAAGGATGAAAGCCGTTGGAGTGAGAAAATAGAAGACGTGGATCTTTATGGCAAGGTGTTGTCCGGTACCGACGCGGTAATATTCTCCCGCTCCACCAACCTCTACGCCCTGTTGACCAATGACGACCCCTTCCAGTATTTCGGCGGCATGGGTCAGGCCATCCGTAAACTCGACGGCAAGACACCCGAAATGTACGTGAGTAACTTACGTCGTAAGGACAAGATAAAGGCACAAACCATGGCCAGCTTCCTCAACAACGAGATGCGCGGCCGTTACCTGCATCCTCGCTGGATCCAAGCCATGCAGGAATCAGGTTATGCCGGTGCCACCACCATACTGGATCGTATCAACAGCCTCTGGGGCTGGGAAGTCATGACCCCTGAGTTGGTACGTGACGATCATTGGCAGTCGATATTCGAGGTCTATGTCGAAGACAAGTACCAGCTAGATATGCAGGCCTTCTTCGAAGAGAATAATGCTCACGCTCTAGCGCAAATGTTGGAACGTATGCTGGAAGCCAATCGCAAGGACTACTGGAAGGCCGATGAGGCGACGCTTAAGAAGATGCTCGAGACCTATATCAGTCTCGCCAACCGCTTCGATGTGGTCACCGACAACGACAAGTTTACCGAATTTGTCGAGACACAAGCCGTAGGATTTGGCTTAGCACCACTGGCACCTGCCATGGCGGCGCCCCAGGCGCAATCCAATCCGTCCCAGGCTAAACAAGAAATCACTGGGCAGAAACTGGAGCAGGTGCAAAAACCTAGTGAGCAAAAAGAGGATGACTACTGGTATCTGCTGCCCTTATCCATCTTACTGTTTATCTTCTTCGCTGGCGCGATCAGGCCCTTGTTGGCGAGAGAGCCTCTGCCAGGTAAGGAGCATTAGTACATAAAAAGCACATAAAAAAACGGCAGAGCCTTGTAACGCCCTGCCGTTTTTCAATGAATATGCTAAATGAACTTAGACCAAATCAGCCTCTGGCTCAGCTTCAGTCTCTTTCACCCCATGCCACTGATAATGATTATTGGCTTTCTTGCTGACTATGCCTTCATCAAACAGCTTCTTGAAAATATCATCCACTTCATCGCTGGAGAAATTTAAGTGCTTGCTCACCGCCCGCTTACTGCAATTAACCCGGTTCGAGCTTAATGCATGGATCGCCTGTTCATAGGGCGTTTTCTCGACTTCAGCCACTATCTCTGTGTCGTCAAAATGAGACAGCAGGCCTGCTGTCGCGCTCTCTGCTGGGCTAAATCCTTCTATGGTCAGCGGCTCCATGTTGCGAAACTGATGACGAAAACGATTTTCTTCACCTATGAGGCCAACGAAGAAGGCAGCGAAGAAATCTAACAGTATCGACAGAAAAATCACCAAGCCAAGTTGAGCCGAGCTAGCCTTTATATTTAAAAAAGTGGCTAAGCTGTCGATCAAGCCGATAACCGAACCTTGACCAACCACGGGCAAGTTATCTCGCTCTATGGCCAAAGCTTGCTGCTCCTGCCTAAGCGTATTATTTTCTTTCTGAATACGGGCCACACCGCTGGCAATACGCTCCATCTCAATATATTTCTCGGCGGCAACATCATTGAGTGCTATCTGCTTATCGATAGCCTGGATCTGCATATTATAAACGTTCACCTTACTCTGCTGCACATTCACATGTTCCTGAGCCTTATTGGTCGCGCTATTGATCCCCCCCACAGAGCCACCGATGGAAATGGCGGCAAGCACCAGATAAAAACCTAAGGCAGATAACATGCCCGGATAATTACGTCTCGCATGTCGCTCACCCACTTCATACCAGGCGAAAAATTTTCCCAATTCGAAAATCACCGCCAGACCGCCGAACAGTAACCGCATCAAAGGGTCGTCATCGATAGAAAGAAACAACAATAAGGAGAATACGATGGAGGCTAAGATGGAAGCGCCGGTGAAGCTATAGACGCTCCACATGGCAAACTTACCTTTCGGGAAACGTACGGCTAAATCTTGGTTGTAAAGCATATCTGACTTCTATGTCGGCGAGCACTTGCTCTTGGTCTGCAACTTTGCGTAGCAAACAGGAAAATGGGACGTCAGCATACAGGAAAACTAAGCTATTCCTCTTATAAAACACGACTTAGCGGCTCTTGTTGAAGGTTTTTTATTCACAATTGAAAGTTCTGCTTAAAGCCTGTTCACCTATGTGTATCGGGTATAGATACAGTGTAATGATTTAGTAAAAATCAAGGCCTGTGCACACAAGTCAGTCGAAGAACTATTTGCCTAAGGAGTAATCTCAATCGGCATAAAAACGGCCTTGCATCGAATATCGATACAAGGCCGTCATTTTACGTCAATGCAGCTGGACTAGTCTCTTTGCAGGGCGACTATCGGATCCAGTTTAGCCGCCTTCTTGGCTGGATAGAGGCCAAACCCTACGCCTATGGTCATACACACACCGAGTGCTAACACTATGGCGAAGGGAGACCAGGCCACAGGCCAACCTGCGGCGGAAGAGATCACAAATGCCAATAACAGACCCACACCTATGCCTATGACGCCGCCAGTGGCCGAGATAACTATGCTCTCAATAAGAAACTGGCGGGCAATATCTTTACGCCTGGCTCCTAGTGCCCTGAGTAAGCCTATCTCTGCGGTGCGTTCCATGATAGTGGCCAACATAATATTCATTATGCCTATGCCGCCCACCAGTAAGGAGATCCCCGCCACACAAGCCATAACAATATTGAATATCTGTTGTGTCTTCTGATGCTGAGCCAGCAAGTCTGCCGGTACCACTATGTCGTAGTCTTTCTCGCCGCCATGGCGACGATTGATCAGATGCCTCAGACTCTTGGCCGCCAATGAAGGTTCTACTCCCTCGGCAAGAGACACCTTAAAGGCATCTAATTCATCTTCCAGATTCTTAAAATTCATCTTTTTCAAAGCAGTGGCAAGAGGAATGAATACCTCATTGCGCTCTCCCCCGAGTTTGACTCCCTGAATCTTAGACTTGCCACTCTGGGCATAGGTCAATACACCGACCACAGTGAACCACTGATGATTTATCTTGATCACGCTGCCGATAGCCTTGCCCTGAGGAAACAGGCTTCTGGCAGCTTCGGGTCCTAATACCGCAACCTGTCGATAATGAGCCTCATCCTGGGAATCGAAGGCTGCTCCTTCGTTCATTTTCAGGGCGGTCAAGTCAAAATAGCTGGGGGTAACCCCTTTAACTTGAGCATCACTACGGCCTTCTAGACTAAATAAACTGAAGGTTTTTACCTGCTTCTCGGCGCTCCAGTTTTCCACGAAGGGCAAGGTATCTTTAGCACTCTGGACATCTCTGAGGCTCAGTCCTATGCTGTGCTCTCGAATCGATTTAAGTGCTTCGCCATCCGTTGATCTGGCATTCACCACCAGATTTCTAACCCCCATGGACTCGATCATCTTCAGCGCTTCTCGCTCTGCGCCTTCACCCACACTCAACATGGCTATCACGGCACCGACACCAAATATCATCCCAAGTAAGGTCAGAGCCGTGCGCAATTTATGATGGCGCATTTCATCGAAGGCCTGCTTTATGCCTTCAATATAAATCTTACTCTCATTGATTAAGCTCATACTCGGCTCCTTTTTGAAGACGTAGTAAGCTCAATCACATCACCTTGGTTCAATCCCTCGGCGATTGCCATAACTATGACTATGACTATATTCATACTCGGCTCCTTTTTGGAGACTTTGTAATCGCAATAACATCACCTTGGTTCAATCCCTCGGTGATCACTATAACTATGACTATGACTATATTCATACTCGGCTCCTTTTTGGAGGCGTCGTGAGCGCTATAACATCACCTTGGTTCAATCCCTCGGTGATTGCCATAACTATGACTATGACTATATTCATACTCGGCTCCTTTTTGGAGGCGTCGTGAGCGCTATAACATCGTCTTGGTTCAGACCCTCGGTGATCACTGTACGATTCAGGCTACGACTGCCTGGTGTCACAGCCTGTTTAATAAAACCTGCCCTTGTCTTGAGATAGACCCAATATTGACCCTCTTTCTGAAACAATGCCTGATTGGGTACTGTCACCACATCTTGCAGATTAAGCAGATGCACCTGAGCCTTTACTTGCCTGCCCGGCTGCATGATCTCCACTAAGGTTTTATCCAAACTGATGGTAAATTGAAAATAGTTTACCGGACTGTCTTTCTCTTTAGGTTTAGCTAAGGCATCGACTTGGGTCACCTTACCGGTGAACGGCATATCCGGATAAGCATCCAGATAAACGGTCGCCGTCTTTCCTATGGCGAGGCCTGCAGCCTCAGATTCCTGCACAAATAATTTCGCCTGCATCACAGACGTATCCGGCAAGAGGCCGATGGAAAACCCCGACCACATCATGTCACCAACCACGGGAAATGTGCCATCCCAGCCTGCCTGATAGACAAATAAGCCATCATGAGGAGCGGTTATCTCCATCTGATTGAGGTTATTTTCATAACGGTTTATTTTCGCTGAGTGGCCTTTCTGCTTAAGTTTTATCAACTCCTGCTCGGCAGCAGCTTGATCGTCATGTTTGTCGAGCCCCCAATCGAAATAATGCATTTTAGCCACAAGGTAATCTTGGTTACGCATCTGATCGATAATCTCTATCTTGGTATAGACACGTTCATCTTCACTGAAGAAACGCTCCGCCAGATCTTTCTCTTCGCTGGTCACTCGGGTACCGGTTGAAAGTGTCTGACTAATAGTCTTGTCCTTCTCGGTCTGCATCTGACTGTCGTAGGCTAACTTGTCAAAATCAAACTGCTCCATCTTGAGGCTATAATTTTCACGGGTGGGATCCATTCTGGCAACGACATCCCCGGCTTTGACTTGGCTGAAATTATCCAAGATCCAGGCCAGTGACTGCGGACCTCGTAGCCCAGTCGGCACGATCACTGAGGTAGACTTACTGGCTTCAAGCTCACCTGTAGCCGGAATGTCCACATAAAAATCGGCTCGTTTCACATCCATGGTGAGTACGCCATCGCTGGCCTGTTGACTGCAGCCAGATACCCATACCAAGATGAAGACGAGTAAAGTGTTTCTTAAACTGACCATCATGGTAGTAATACCTCCTGACCAACTTTGAGCCCAGTATTTATTGATACCTGCTCTTTGCCTATGGTGCCAATGGTGACAGCTTGTTTAGACTCGCCAAACAAGCCAGGTAACAAGACATAAGCCTGGCCAGACTCGTAATGCACCGCGTCCAATGACAACAGGAGCTCCTCTTTATCATTGGCGATATCTATGGATATTTTTGCCGTCATACCGGGTCTCATCAAATCCGTATCCGCTTCATCAATACTGGCCACCGCATCGAACACTACCAGAGGTACATCCTGATTTTTATGTCGAAACACGGCGCCAAGCTCAATAATTTTTCCATAAAAGACTTTATCCGGGTTCGCATCCAGTCTTATTTTTAGCTTCTGACCTAACTTGACCCGACTCGCTTCGACCTCAGGTATGGTCATGTTCACCAACATATGATTCAAATCCGGTATGCTAAGTACCGCATCCCCCATATAAACAGACTGGCCTTCTTTAATTTTATTGCCTTGTGAATCATTACCGTACACCACCATACCTGCACGCGGGGCTATCAAGGTTAGGGATGTGATACCACGTTTAAGTGCCACCACCTCGGAAGAAAATTTATGTTTATCTCCCTCGAGCATGGCTTCTCTTTGTTTGGCACTCTGATTTTCAAGCTGAATTTTTTGTGTGATGAGTTGTACCTTATCCTTGGCGATGGCGGCGTCTTTCTCATACTTTATTTTATCTATGGCCGCCACAGTTTCATCTGACAGATTAAATTTACGCTGCGCTTTTTCGAAACTCATCTTAGCCTCGGCGAGATCCAACCTTAGCTCCTCTAACTTTTTGGCATTACGCAGTTTGGCAGTTTCAATATTTTGCAGTGTCGCTTCCATTTTGGCTGTCTTAACCAATAGACGTTGGGTCAGTTCAGAGGTATCGAGTTGAGCAACCATGTCCCCTTCTTGTACCTGAGAACCTTCCGGTGCGAGCTGCTTTACCTGATATTGCCACACCCTACGAATTGAAGGCGGCATCATAGAAACTGTATCGGCGGACACCAGTTCTCCGGTCGCCACGATACTCTGTCTTAATACTCCCAGTTCCGCCGATGTCACCGGCGCTCCGGTACATGCAGTGAGCATGGATAGCGAAAGAATTAAACTCGAAGGCAGCAAGAAACCCGAGAGGTTTGATAGATGATGCCGTAGCGGTGAAAGGTTAAATACTGGTGTCATGATACGGCTCCGGTACTGACTAAAACACTCATGCCGGGAATAATCTTGATATCTTCATCGGCCTCGAAACTCACCTCAACCTTGAACCAATTACTTTGACCCCAGGCCGGCTGTTTCAGAGCTTGACGACCAATACCTTTAATACTGCCAGTAAACGGCTTTGCCGACTGAGAATCCAGTCTGAGTGTAACTTGAGTGCCCACAGCTATCTTGTCGACATCGACCTCATTGACCCAAGCGACAACCTCTAGCTCACCCATCGCCGGCAGAGTCGCGATTTGCCGGCCTATCTGTACGGTATCACCGACGGCAAATTTCTTATTACTCCAAGGATCACTGGCGTAGAGCACAGGACCTTTTATCTTGGCCTTAAGTTCAAGTTGCTCTAATCCATGCAAGGCTTGTGTTAGTTCTAATTGGGCACGGTGTCGATCTATGGCGAGTTGCGCCTTGCTGGCAGCTTGTCTATCCAATACTTCTTTTAGCGCCTGCTTGGCTTTAGATAATTCGCTGCCTGCCTGCATCAAGTTAAATTGATTCTCGGCGTAATCTTTAGCAGAGATATAATCTGCTGGTACATCGGCATCGAGCCGACTCTTCTCGAGTTCAGAGCCTTGCATCTTCACATCAAACTTAGCCTGGAGCACGCTAGAGGTGAGATCGATACCTAAGCTCTGCTCCTGAGCCGTGACTCGTAGCAAGCTCGCCTCAAGCTGTTCAATCTGATTGGCTATTTGGCTCTTATCGAAGATCACTACAGTCTGACCAGGCTCGGCAACCGCCCCCTCGGGCAACATCCACTGAATTTGGTAGCGCCAGGCATCCCCGGCTTTTGGCACCATAAAAGATTGAGACTGAACCGATGAAATTTGTCCGGTCAATAACAAGGCCTGCAGGCCTATGTCCACAACGCCAGAACTTGATACGCTTGGAGTTGCGCTAGTATTAGTGAGGCTTGCTTCCCCGGCTACAGCCAGATTTACCGGTAACGTAAATGACGCAATCAAGACAAGTTTCAATATAAATGGTGATAAATGAGTATTAAGCGGCATAGACACCACGCTCCTCTATCTCTACGATATGACCATCTCGCATGCGGATCACCCGCTGGGCATAGGCTGCCACTTCCTCTTCATGGGTCACTAAAATGATGGTTTGACCAGCCTTATGCAACTCAGTGAATAGATTCATAATCTCCACCGATGTCTTACTGTCCAGTGCCCCCGTAGGTTCATCGGCCAGTAATATGGTTGGCCGATTAACCAAAGCGCGAGCGATAGCGACTCTTTGTCTCTGTCCACCAGATAACTGATTGGGTCTATGATCTTGGCGTGAACCTAAGCCGACTCGCAGCAAGAGTTCAACGGCGTAGCTGGTATCATCAATTGGGGGAGAGGCATATCGTAAAGGTAAAAGCACGTTTTGCAACGCTGTCATTCTTGGTAACAGATGAAAACTTTGAAACACGAAACCTATCTCCTTGTTTCGCACCGCGGATAATTCATCATCATCCAAACTGCCAACCTCTTGCTTGTTGAGCTGGTAGCTCCCCGAGCTAGGCTTATCCAAACAGCCTATGATGTTCATCAAGGTGGATTTACCCGAGCCAGATGGCCCCATTATCGCAACAAATTCATTTTGTTTAATGGTAAAATCGACACCTCTTAGGGCAAAAACTGACGACTCACCCATCTGATATTCTTTAGTTAATCCACTGACTCTTATCATAATGCTCTCTCAGTTACACTCATATTCCATCCCTAGAATTCAGTCATCATTTTATTTTTAGTATTACACTAGAGAGTAGATTGAACCCATCAAGTTCAATGTACTCTGTATTTTTGTTTATACCATGCACGAAAAATGACTATGGAGGCAATTGAATTTAATTAACTTTGCAAACTGAATAGACCGCAAAAAACCGACTGTGACTAAGAGCAAATAATCATGAGAGCTTAAGTGAGGTAGATCCCCATTAGACTCAGGGCAGAGATACTGGAGAATAAGATCCATTGAAAAAGATGCTTGAAGGGAGAATTAATGTCACTAAAGAAGGCGAAATAGATCTGCCAGACAGCAAAGAGAGCGAAGTTGAGGGCAACAAAGAGTATCAGGCTAATACCTTGCATGTATGACACGAGATCTAAGCCACAGACGGCTAGCACCAAAGTAGCTGACAGCAAAAATACCGACACATAATGAAAAACACAATGCATAACAGCTTTAGCCACGGGATCGAAAGACGCGACTAACATAGGCTTGAGATACTGGCTTACGCCATAGGTAAAGTGACCGATACAGGTTAAAAGGCCTAAGATTGCTGCAGCGATAAAGTAATAATTCATTGACGTCCTCACGTATAATTGATCGAGTGACCATTATTCATATAGACAGAGGCGAGCATTATTTTCTTTCAAAAAAAGAGCCAAGAGGCTCTTTTTTACCAATAACGACTGTTTGAATCTAAGTACAGCTGGACTACATGCTTGCCATGATCCAATAATCCAAACGCTTCTGCGGTTCTGCCAGTAAGGTTTTACAGCTGTCCTGATACTTGCCCATCAAGTCGCGTAAATTCTTGTTGTCCGGCAATGAAGCCAGCTGTTGCTGCTGAACCTTAGATAACATGGCGGCGACATCTTCTTTAGCCTGATACTGCTCTGCAATCGAGACAGCCTTAGTCGATGAACTCTTCAATCGTTCACCTACAGTCTTCATCTGAGGCAGATTCATCGTCGCGATAACATCGGAACTTATCTGGTAATAGGAAGCACATGCGATCACTTCTTTGCTGAAAATCATTTCAGCTTCGCTGGGTGCTGCAGAAACAGAAAGCGGCACCATACACAGAAGAGGGAAAATAAGGTTATGTTTAATTCGGCTAATACGTCGACTCTTAATCGATACTAGAGCAGTAGTTGAACTCGGCATTGGGGATCTCTTTTCTTGTTATACGGCTTCATCAAAAATGAAACCGTTTCTAAGGCGTAACTCATCACCTCGACTATATTCAGACGGTCTGAGTTAATCAAGCGCTATATATAAACCAAAGCCCTTATGCAGGTTCATTATTAGTCAATCGCTAGTCAAAAATTAATCAAATTAGATATAAGCCAAAGACCTTAAGCTTGTTCATAATGAGTCGTTCGCTAGTCAAATTCGATTAAAAGTCCAAGCCCTGATTCTATGAGTAAACATAGAATCAAATTCGATATAAACCTAAGTCTTTATGCTTGTACATCACTGAGCAAAAGTTAGCCCAATATTGTTGACATTATTTTGCTGCAATCTAAACTTCAAACTTTGTTTCACCGTCGGCCATTCACTATCGATAATCGAGTAGATCACTGTATCTCTCACTGTGCCGTTCTTCAAAATCTTATGATTTCTCAGTACACCATCTTGCTTAGCCCCGAGTCGAGTTATCGCTTCTCTGGAAGCCTGATTATGCCAGTGTGTTCTAAACTCCACCGCCATCACATCTAAGGTTTCAAATGCATAATTTAGCAGTAGTAGCTTGGCCTCAGTGTTGACCCCAGTCTTTTGGGCACGCTTGGCATACCAGGTATAACCTATCTCGAGTCGCCTATTTATTTGATCCCATGAGCAGATCCGAGTCGAGCCAACCACCTCTCCAGAGCGCTTATCTCTCACTGCAAAAGCCAGAGTTTCACCACGTTTCTCGGCGGCGATAGCAGTCTCAATATAAGATTTCATCTCCTCAGGATGAGGCGCCGAGGCATACCAGAGTCTCCAGAGTTCCCCATCTGCCACCGCCAAAGATAAAGCAGGGACATGTTCTAGGGTTAATGGCTCAAGCACCATATATTCGCCCGATAAATACTCAGCTCGCTCTGTATTGTCCAATCGACTCTCCTTCATGATTACAATTATGCGTCTTTTAATATCATACTGTTATAGCACTCAATAACTTAGGCTATACATTAGGGCAAAGTTAATCGATAAAGCAAGACCTGTGAATCATCTTCCTCCCACACCTTAGTCGAATCGAATGCCATGCCCACCTTCTCCAACACTGAGATAGAAGCCCTATTACCCGGACTCACAATACCCAATAGCCGTGAAATGGAGAGTGTTTTACTGTGAATGACAACTCCTTGAGCCGATTCGATGGCGAAGCCCTGCCCCCAAAACTCAGGCAGAAACGCGTAACCGAGATCGGGTGAGTCGAACATGGATCGTTTGACTAAGCCGCAGAGCCCAATGGGCTCTTGGGTGGATTTTAATTCCACCACATAGAGACCGAATCCATGTTCTTGATAGCTGGATATCGGCCCATCCATAAGATAGCTCCGTGCATGGCTAAGTGTCCTAACACCACGATCGCCTATATTGTCGATAAAGCCTGGGGTATTTAACAGGTCCAAGATAAACTCAACATCGGTCAATGTGGCATGTCTGAGGATGAGTCTAGATGTTTCTAAAACAATCAATTGTATCCCTACTCCTTTAACAATTTTTATATCGACTATACTAGTTTCAGTCATGCAGAGGAAGCCAGTACCATGCCAAGGAAGCGCACTAAAGTCAGTCAATATTATGTGATTGCAGCCGTTGTCGCCGCTGAGTTAAATCACACCTTAGCCTACTGTAAACAGATTAACCTGACCGCGAGTAATGCCCAGGCGGCATCATCTAGAGTCGGTAATGCAGCCTTAGGATTTAAAGCCTTAACCGGCTTCATCGATGACCTGGCCTGTTACACCATGAAGGCGGCCACCGACATCAATACTCTCGCCCATACAGCAAGCAAGATGGCCACTCATACCGCCAGAGCCGCTGCGGCGCTCAAACACTTCGAAACAGCAAAACTTAAATCTGTCGATGCCAAATACTCTGGGAGTATGGATTTTGCTGTGGCTCAAACTGTGAGTAACTACAACACATCGCAGAAAACATTCCAAGCCTTGATTAACCAGATGGAGCAGCAGCTCCATGAGCTGAAAAGGAACCTGAGAACCGCCAATATTCTCGCCTCCATTTGCAGAATCGAAGCCTGTAGAGTGGATGTGGCTAATCAGGCAACCTTTAATGATGTAGCCAACAGAGTCGATAGTATCGCCAATCTGATACGTCAGCGGGTCGATAATGCTATCGCACTGTTTGATACTTCAGCTTATAGATATGCCGCCTAAATCATTTATCTTGGATTTTAATCGGCCCCATTCCACTCATTAGCACTTAGCTTGAATGCCAAGGTTTTAGAGAACCATTGATCGAGTCATATTTTAAATCATCATCTTATACCCATAGGTATTAGAGACAGGGAGCCTTTGCAAATGAAGAGTCAGATTATCGTTGAAACCCCCACTCATCAATGGATCTACTTTGGCAGGGACCCTGAGAAACCAGATAAAATCATAGATACCAATCAATATATGCTAGTGACTGAAAAAAAAGCACTCTTGATGGACCCCGGCGGGATTGAATTGTTTGCTCCCATGCTAGCCAGTATTGTCAAACACATACCCCTGGAGCAACTGACTCATCTGTTCGCCTCCCACCAAGACCCGGATATCATCTCCTCTCTCGGGCTCTGGGATCAAACCTTACCTGGAGCCAAACTCTACTCTCCTTGGCTTTGGGAGGGATTTATTCGTCACTTCGGTATGCACAATATCAGCTATGAAGCGATTCCCGATGAAGGTAACAGACTGCGACTCGATCAAGTCGAAGTACAATTTATTCCAGCTCATTATCTGCATGCCTCAGGTAACTTCCACGTATATGATCCCGCCGCTCGAGTCCTGATGTCAGGCGATGTGGGCGCAGCCTTAGAAGATCATGATGTGGATATCTTTGTCGATGACTTTGAAGCTCATATCAAAAAGATGAGGTTTTTCCATCAAAGATGGATGCCATCAAACAGCGCGAAAAATGATTGGATTAACCGGGTGCGTAAACTCGATATCGATTACCTCTGCCCTCAACATGGCAGGATATTCAAAGGGGAACAGGTGGGACAATTTCTAGATTGGTTTGAGCAACTCGATGTCGGTCAAGCCATATCGAATACCTGAGCTGTGATCGATAATTGATACTAGATACTAGATACTTGAGACTGACAAGCTAGTTGTCAGTCTCATAATACAGATCATAACCTTAGCGGCATGGGCTGTGATGTTATCAATAACAGACCAAGAGTATCACTTTAACTAGTATGGTTTAGTTTGGTATGACTAGAGGTAGCGAGCAAACTCACTGCCGCTCTTAGCCGACTTCAAGGGCGCTTTTACCGCTTGAGTTCCTAGATAAAGAAATCCGACAATTTGATCGCCAGCAGATAAATCTAAGCTTTGATGTACTCGCTTATCAAATGCTAGATCACCGGTGCGCCAGATCCCGCCCAGCCCCAGTGCAAACGCTGCCTGCTGCATTGCCATAGTCGAACATCCGGCCGCGATCAGCTGCTCAATCTCAGGTACTTTCCCATGAGGCTGAGGTTTAGCCACCACAATAATCACCATAGGAGCCCTCAATGGCATAGATTTGGCCTTCGCCTGCTTCGCCTCATCCGCGCCATTCTCAGTTACCGCTTGTAAGAAAATATCTCCCAGACGATTAAGACCTTCACCTTGGGCAATAATGAATTCCCAAGGTGATAATCCCCCATGATCGGGTACACGCACACCAGCATCGAGAATGACTTTTAATTGAGATTCATCGGGAGCGGGGGCAATAAGGCGTGGGCAAGATTGGCGAGTCAGCAATAATTCAGTCGCGTCCAAGAGTATTTCCTTCTGTGAATGGGCTTGAATAATTCAAGCTATATCAATTTGGTTTGCCAGTAAGAGTAACAAAGACGCCAATAAAAATCCCACCAATCTGGTGGGATTTACCGAATCCACCAGCAGGATACGTCACTTTAGCGACCCAGATTCTGGCTATAGATGACTGTCAGAATAAGATTTAGATATTCCCTTATGGATGAAGTAGTCCACACTGGTATACCGTCCGCCGCCACCTATTATCAAGGCAAGCAACATGATTGAATAGGTTATCGCGAACTCGATGCCATTATTTAAAATGACAAAATTGCCTGAGCTGGTTAGCCATTCGTAATTACCATGCTCTTGTAAGATAGTCTTAGCCGCACTGAGTTTATCGCCCGCTGCCAACACCTGATCATTTGCCAACCAAGAGCCGCCATCGGCTATGGCCAACCAACCATTATTCCAATGAACGGAGAATGCCGCCACTAGCATGGTAACCAGTAAAGGAATGGAGATTAATCGAGTCCCTAGGCCAATAATTAACAGCAAACCACCGATAAACTCGGTCCCAGCAGCTAAACTCACCATCACTTCGGGCATAGGCAGACCGAGTCCCCAGTCAGGGTTACCAAACCAGGCCACGGTATCGCTAAAATGAGATAACTTGTTATAACCCGCTTGCATCAACACAGGTGCTAAGTACAAGCGTAAAGCCAAAGGGGCAATACCCGATACCTGGTGTAGCAGATTGACAAACCTTTGATACGCACTCACCACAAACATGCTCACTCCTTACATATACTATTGTCAGAATAGACCTTAGTGCGAAGGATTATCTTTCAGCTATAAATCAATCTCAGAGTAAAAAGTGCTAATGCTGGGGGAGTGCCGTTTGGCTTAGGATAAAATGAGTGAGTAAAACTGACTGAAACAATCCAGGTATTGTGACCCAGGTTGAGAGCTTGAGTCTCTTGGTAAACCAAATACTTCTTCAACCTCTATGTCAATTTCAACGTCAGCAGCCATCAGCAGCGACCAGCAAGCCGCAAACACCCAGTAGATGTTGATTGCCGCGGGTAATGCCGCTTTGGCATCTAGGGTCAATTTAGGGTGATTATCCAGATAAGAATCTATCAAAAAATGCCGCTGAGCCGTCGAAAGATCGTGACTAGAGAGCACGCCAGCCAGATCGAATAAGGGATGAGAGCTGCAGGCATATTCAAAATCTATGCACTGCAGTCGGCCATTGTTAAACAATAAATTATGGGGATTGAGATCCCTATGGCTATATTGCTCCCCCAATGCGCAGGCGTCGAGTTCATCTAACCACAACCTGATGTCATTTCTAAGAGACAGGAGTTGAAGATGTTTCTCTCGCCAGGCTATGTGCTTGGGACATGCTTGGTCCTGAGATTTATCATTGCAAAATTGGCTCCATATATCATACATAGAAGCCTGATAAATCGACCATTGTCTAGATACACTGAGACTGTTTTGTGGGCATTCTAGTCTGGTTAACTGAGTTAACAGTAACAATAACGCTGACTCGGCACCTGGCCATTGCATCGACTCATTAATCAGGGGATGGGCAGATTTGGCGGCGATTAACTTGCCCCACCTATGCTCCTCCTCTTGCTCGATATATTCACACAGGTAATATTTTTTATCATCACTGACAAAATACAGATCTGGTGCCAGCCCTTGCTCTGCCGCTATTTTCCAGTTATTAATCTCGTCATCACGGTCGCAAATATGACTACTAGCCGATGAGTTCACTCGCAACACCCAACTGCTATTCCGATCACGGATCAAGTAATTCTGGTTACTCAGTCCCTCGGCTAACACAGCAACTGAAACAGAAGAAGACAGCACTAAGCCTGCGCTTTGCAGCCCAGCCTTAACATCCTGGGGCAAACTATTTAATAGCAGGGATTGCTGCATCACATCCGATATCTCATGTTTTTAATCGATTAGGCCGATGCAACACGCTGTTCACGCATCGCCGTACGCCATAAGAAATAGCCAGCTATGGCCATACCGACATACAAGATAAATAACATTGACGTTAGCATGAGCCCTTTTTGCAGATAAAGATAGATGGAGACAAAATCGATCACCACCCAGTAGAGCCAATTTTCTAGCACCTTCTTGGTGACTAAATATGTCGTCATAACCGCAAAACATGTGGTCGCGGCATCGAGATAGGCATAGGAAGCTTGGGTATAGTTAGACATTAAGAAACCCACGATCACAGAGACACTCGCAGTGCCCAGTATCAGCTGAACATGGCGCTTCAGACTCCAGGACACAACTTCGATGCCCGAATCATCTGTCCTTCCCTTTGACCACTGATGCAGGCCATAGAACGCCATCGCCATATAATACACATTGAGCACCGACTCCATTAACAGAGACACTTTCCAAAACAGCGCTGTGTAGATTGCTGTACTGGCGAATGCGGCAAACCAACACCAGATACTGCCTTTCATCGCCAATATCAGGTAGGCTGCGGCGAGCGTGACAGCAACGGCCTCCCAGGCAGTTAAAGCCGTTGCTTCTATTAATGCCCCATTGAAAGTGCTTAACAAGGCTGACCAAAAATCCATCATGACTGTTCCCCAAATAGTACTTTGCTAACGTAAAACAAATGCTCGCCAGACTCTTAGGAGTCAAGCGAGCATAGGCTAAACATTTAAACCGATAAACTTACTGAGTGTGTGACAAATCCAGCTCACCACCAATAAACTTACATACAAACACGGCCTTGCCCCATTTTTCATGGGCTGCCTGCATCTCAGTCGCCAGCATAGCCATCACATCACCATAGTCACCGCACACCTGAGTCGCCATGGCATTGGTTTTACGTTCAATATTTTCATAGCTATCCAAGCGATTGATAAACCATAGGATAGGATCCAGGTAGTTATCTTGCAGGGGGTAACAACTTATCTCGGCAGTTAATTTCATTTCTCGACCTCAGGTGACACTCAGTTAAGAGATGCCACCACAATTAAATAAATAACTAATATAACTCAGATAACTAAAATGTCAGTTAGAGAAACTTGACGTTAACAGTCAAACCCAACTGGCGTGGATCACCAAAGCGTATATATTGTTTGTCTGCCCAGCCTTGATCTGGCTCATTACCGAAGTAGAAACCGCGAGTACCGTAATCTTCATCGAACAAGTTGCGGCCCCATAGGTACGCTGACCAGACATCTGTTTCATATCCGACACGGGCATTGAAGATGGTATAGGCCTGTGATTTGGATTCGTTGCTATCTGAGTAGTAAAACTCACTCTTACCACTGGTTGTCAGGTTTGTGAACCAACCTGAATCGGTGCGATAGGTCGCGCCGGCACTGTAAGTCAAGTTAGGTGAATGGGCAAGATCTCGCCCCGTCAAATCCACTGTCCCACCGTACTTATCTTGATAAGAATAATCGCCATAGGCCGTTTCTAGCCAGCCTAGACTGGCATATAACTTAAGGTTTGAAGTGGCATACCAGTCACCCTCGAGTTCGGCACCATAGTTATGTGAACTACCGGCATTCTCTGTAAATAGGATAAACTTTTGTGGCTCTTCTGGGTTTTGCTGAGAGGCTGCGACTTGCTGATCGCGTCTATCCATGTAGAACAAAGAGATGTTAGTGCTAGCGTCGCCATCGAGCCAGCGTGACTTAAGCCCTATCTCATAGTTATATAAGGTCTCGGTGTCATACTCTTTCTTATCTGACAGCTCTTCTGGCAATGTCATATTAAAACCACCGGCCTTATAGCCACGGGCTATCCTGGCATAGGCTTCATGGCTATCGCTAAGTGCCTTACTCAGGGCAATATGACCGCCCCACATGGTTTCACCTGGGCTAAATTTATCACCAGCACTGTCGCTGTAATCACTGTCACGACGCTCTACTCGCAGACCAAAAGACAAGGCGTAACCCGCACCTAGATCTGAATCTAGTTGACCAAATACGGCAGTATTATTAGCTTCATATTCGGCATTAAGCGTATCTAACCAACCGTTGTAATCTTCAACTGTGTCATTGTCTTCAGTTAAGCGCATACCATAAACGCCCAGTAACCAATCTGTGCTATCGGAAAAGATACGTCCAGCTTGAGTAGAGCTGAGTCTAAACTCTTGGCTAATGGTATTTCGCTCGCCCTTCTTGCCCCAGGTATAGTCATATTCACAAGCCTCGCCATCACAATCGAGCCCGCCCCAGTGATCAGGATTTGCCCAGTCACCATCATAGTTATAATGAGTCTGAGAGTTGGCATATGATGTCAAAGACACGAGTTCGAACTGCTCGGCACCTGAGTAAGTAAACTTAAGCGAGCTACCAGTAGTGCGCTGCTTATCGACGCCTGGTGCATCGGTCTGAGTATTTTCACCATTGTTATCCAGTGTCCATACATCGTAACCATTATCGTAATCCGCGTGGAGTAAGGTTAAGTCTATCTGTAGATCGTCGCTGGCATACCAGCGCAATTTAGCTCGGCCAGAAAACTCATCACGGGCATTGGTGTCATCACGGCCAAGATAGAGATTATCCTGATAGCCATTTTGTTGATGCTGCTGTAGAGATACCCGATAGAGGAGTTTACCCGAATCGGTTAATGGTCCAGAGCTAAATCCGCTGAATGTCGTGAGGTTATCATCACCCACTGACACTTCGGCTCCATGCTCAAACACATCGGTAGGGTCATTACTCTTAAGGTATATCAATCCCGCTAAGGCATTGGCACCGTATCGTGTTCCTTGTGGGCCGCGCAATACTTCCACCTGCTGCAGATCGTACATGCTAGAAATCATGCCCAGGCCCGACATGTCGATATCATCGATAATGTAACCTACAGATGAATTCGGCGCGCCTTGGTACTCCTCCTGCTCGCCGACACCACGGATTTGGAAATATTTAGGCCGAGAGCTACCGCCGGACCAGTTAAAGTTCGCGATAGAATTAAGCACATCTTCGAAGTGTTGTGCGCCTTCATCTTCTATCTGTTGCTGGTTGATAACGGTAATGCTTGATGGCATTTTATCCAGTGTCGAGCCTCGAAAATCAGAGCTAACCACTATCACTTCCATCTCATCGGCAGGTGCCTCTGTGGGTTCTGAAGCGAGTGCGTGCTGGCTGATTAATGCGGTCGATACCGCGAGAGCTACCGGAGAAAGTCTCTTCAAGAAGGTAGAATCGGAACAAAAAGATTTAAGTGTAAACATAGGACCCCAAATTATAATTTTTGAGATCCGGCAACTGGAAAAGCGAGAAAGGATATTTTGGTCGACTACAGATGTTCTTAACAGACATCTTGAAAGTATCAAACCTATTGGCCCATTCCTACGCCGGTATTAGCCGGATCAGGTTCAAAGGGTTTGTCATCTGACATCTCAGAAACTGGCATATGTACATAACAGTCTCACCCCTTGGCAGGCGGGATTATACATGAATCAAACAAGACATTGACAAAGATATGCCATCAAATGAGGAATTTACACACACTTGGCACACAAAAAACGTCAGCTAAGCTGACGCTTTTTATTTCCAAGTTATACCGGCTCAATCAAGAAGAGATCAGTTAGAGAAAGCTTCTCTCACATATAGCTCGTAGCGAATGGCATTAGCATTAGGGGAAACCGCCATAACTTGCATACGCTGCATGCCATGTAACTTCAATGATTTCCATGGACTGGCTTCATCTTCCAGCGTGGAACCGTTTATGTCATACCAGGTAAACTTGTATTGCACTCGCAAATCCGTAGAGACCTTACTCACAATCATCCCGGTACCTTGCAGCAGGCCGCCCTGCTGACGCGCCTTTAATTGCTCGACTCCAACGTCACTCGCAAAGCTGCTGTTATCTATTCTGACTTCACCGGTAGAGCTGCCCATCACGCCCGCAGTGTGCTGAGCACAAGCCGTAAAAATAAGGGCCGATGCTAAGACCAAAACGATTTTCTTCATTTCATTCGCTCCAAATTAATTTAACCCCATCATACAGGGATCGTCATTACCTACTCTTGTAGATAAGTATTGATAAAACAAGCCTAACCTAAACTCCGACTCAGTTTAAGATAAGATTAACCAGCTAAATTAGCACAGCAGATTAATGTCTCCATGAATGTTAACTGGCTTTAAGTCCAGGATCAGTGGATCAAAAAATGAGCTCTAGCGGTAGCGATGAGTTTCTTTCTATTGGTTTGCCAACAATTGATACTCACATTAGCCACCCGGCGCCCTTGCCTGGTGATCTTACATTCGGCAAAGCTGTCTTTATGGTATCCGGCCCTCAAATAGTCAATGGAAAAATCCACCACCTTAGGCACTCTTGAGGTATGCATAAACACCATAAGTTGCACGATCGCCGACATCTCCATAAAGCCGGCAATCACGCCACCATGGATAGCTGGCAATATAGGATTACCGATATTCTCATCTCTTGCCGGCAGTCTAAACACCAGCTCATCCCCGAAACGCTCCACATTCATGCCGATGAAATCAGTATAGGGAACATGAGCTAAAAGATGGGCGAAGTCGTTAAGCGCCGTCGCCCGCTTGACTATTTCTTTAACGTCAAGCTCTTTGCCCCTTGGCTCACTCGCCTTGCTTGTATCTGCCGATGAAGCATGATTTACAGCACCTTCATTAACAGTGCCTTGATTTACAGCACCATTATTTACAGCCCTGGTACTAACGGCCTCACCATCCACGGCATTGGTGCTCGCCGATACGGCGTTAAGACTAGCTGATAGACTTGGCTTTTGTCCCAGTAAAGCCTGACGAAAATCATCGCCAATCATTTCCGGGCTTATCCGCATGAAAGAGCCAACGGCATGGGCAATGGGATCATCAATCGAGTCTTGATAAGCTATGGCTCGAGTGAAAGAGACGCTAGAAGAAATTTTATAACATTCTGCGAAACCATACACTGGCTTATTGGGATCCGCAGGCTTCATATAATCCACCCGCAGATCGAGTGTCGGCGAGAGCTCCAATGACTGATATTTATCATAGATAGCGCAAACAACAGCACTACCACTGGCTGTATCCATTAAAGTGGTGATCACACCACCATGAATAACACCAGTATCGGGATAACCAATCAGTTCCTCATTGTATGGCAGTTCAATGAGGACATGATGCTCACTGGCTTCGTGTACCTTTAATTTTAAACGACGGCATTGAGCCAGCTGATCGACAAAGCGAGTCGCGATTTGTGTCAATGGGAAAACATCTGAATTGACCTGCATGACAGTGCGCTCTCTATTAGCTGTTAATGCTTAACATGGGACCTAAGGAGCAACCACCCAATAGGTGCATATGTATATGATACACCTCTTGACCACCGTGCTTATTGCAATTCATTATGATGCGGTAACCATCTTCGGCAATCCCAGCCTCTTGTGCCAATTTAGCCGCGACTGTGACCATACGACCTAAGGCTTTCTCATCCGATGCTTTTACATCGTTGGTGGTTGCAATCAAGTGATTGGGGATGATCAATATATGAGTCGGCGCTCTAGCGTTGATGTCTCTGAATGCCGTGACTAGATCGTCTTGATATAGAATATCAGCGGGGATTTCACGTCGAATGATCTTGCTAAAAATGGTTTCTTCAGCCATCTGACTGTCCTCTTTTCTTTAGTGTTTCCACAGTATACGCATAAATTTATGACTTGTGAGTATATGAGAGTAAAGAGTAAAAACAACTGACTATAAAACATTCTTTTAATAGCAGGTTTCACTCCTTATGATCAGACAATCCTCAAACTCAATAACAGATAAAATGAGTCTGGTATCGAATTTTCACCTACAAAAAAGGGAGTGATAATGAATCACTCCCCTAATATGCTTATCCAGCATTATTACCCTTGCTTTATTCTCGCACTCACTCTCGCTTCAGAATGGGCTTCTAGCCAATATTTTTGTAACACAGGATTATTAAGCCCAGATGCTGTGTCCGCTAAGTTCCAGGCACGTTTCCAGATCCCATCGGCTATCATATGCACCACGGCACTCTCAATGGCTTGGGCCACACAGAGACTCACTGGCTCATTTGAGGTATAACCAAGTTCAGATTCCAGCAGGTCTTGAGCATCGATAAACTTAAATACCCCAGCGGAAACCTCTTTAGACAATATTGACTTAGTCGTCGTCACACTACTGAGTAAACGCCCGGTTCGAATATCTACCGCTCTTAAGTTAACCGTGACCGTATCGACCCTAAACTTAGAATTAACGCCTATTCCTAGATATCTTGCACCGGCACCACCAGTTTTAATATTAGTGTCATAGGCGACAATGCCACCTTCCATCAAAATCTGTGCCGAGCTTAATTGAGGCAGTTGATTGGCTTCGCCTTTAAGACCTGCCCTGACAATTTTTCTCTCTGTGAGCAGGTTTTGTAAGCCTTCTCGCTCTACAGGAACAAACCAGCTTGAATCATTCAGCGCCTGGGCAAGAAATGCGGTACCACTCTGAGGAACTGCTGTGGAGAAGTTACTCGATGGTATGGCCTTATATTGTCCCGTTTGATCGCGAAAATCATAAACAGCGGCCAGCATACTGCCCTGAGGATGGGGTAAACCTATCAGATCATAGTAGGTATCACTCTTTGGCATCAGGCTCGATGAGGCTTCTATTCCTTCAAACTCACTGGTGTTGGTGCTAGAGCAAGCCGTCAAGAGTAACAAGGCTGCAGTGATTATTAACTTCTTCATGCTTAGCCTCCCGTCCCCGTATTAACCAATCCACCGACTTCTATCACTGTGGTTTCACCTGTGACTATGTCGGTAATATGTACTAATAAGGTACCATCTTCATTAACGACATTGATCTCAAAATCTGTTGTTTTAAGGTAACCTTCACCACCATTCGCCGCATCATTAAACAACTGACTCATCAAGCGAGACTCTAAGGAGTTGGCCATTCTTTCCAGTGCTGTAGGCGGCGTGTATCCTGAGCTGGTCTTATGATCATTTTGTACGGAAGCATTAGCTAAAAGGTATGAACCATTTAGATAACTGCCACCGAAATTGGGGTTTACAGGCGTATAGATCAATTGGGTTGCACCGACGGAAAAACCCATCAGGCTAAGTCCTATGCCAGTGCCCAGTAAGCTGAATTTATTCATTTTCGGTCCCTGTCTAAAATTCATCTGGAGCAAGATCAGGATTTAAGAATTGTGCCCAACTTGCCTGTTTCTTATTTTGCTTTAAAATTTGATTAACTCTGGAAGCAGCAGCTGCAGCCTGACCATCGATATTTCGACTCGCTGGCGATACCACTGTGATATATATTGGTTTTCTATTATGAAAAATGGTGACTTTACTGCCGCTTCGAGCCGTAGCACGCTCGACAATACTCAAGCCTGAATGAGATGACATTCCGCCTATATCTCTGTATGCAGAGACAAATTCGCGGTAAAAACGATGGCCAACCCGGGTCATCGCCCTGTTTAAGATCAAGCCATCGACAAGATCGGCCTCTCGCTTTGGCTTTGCATCACTGATATTTTGAGTTTCAAGCGCTGGTGTCGATTTAACTTCTGCTTTAGATAGCTCCCCCGCCGAAACGATAAAGACCATATTGAACAGCAATAAACATAAAACCATTCGCTTCACAGATGAACCTCGTGAAGATGAGTCTGTGACCAGGCAATTGCTTGTCCACGACTGGAAACGCCTATTTTTCTAAACGCTCGATAGAGGTGAGTTTTAATGGTGCTCTCACTGACAAATAACTGATTAGCTATATCCACATTAGTGCTACCACTGAGCAGCGCCTGTAGGACTTCTCTTTCTCGAATGGTAAGGTTATCGCTGCCTTCCATATGAGATTGGTCATCACCACTGTTGTGGACTAACTCAGCCGGGATAACAGATTTCCCACGCAAGATGTTGCCTAAGCCTTGTCCTACGTCTTCTAATGAAGCATCACAATAAAAAATACCAGCTGTCACCGTGGGATGAATAAGAAAGCGCGCATCGATCTGTCTAGGGTAGTGTAAGAATACGACTCTCGAGACGTATTCTTTCTCGATGTGTCGCTGAATTTGATATGCTTTTTGTACATCAACCGTGGCTAGGTCAATGACGACGAGTGACAAGCTACCTTCTTTAAGCTCAAGCTCAACGTTTTCTGGTGTAGCCTTGACTAACTTAACCAAAAACTCTTGCGGCCAACGTGTATCCAGAAGATCGGCAAGTAATTGAGAACGCGAAACAACAATCCAATTTATGACTTTAAACATACAGCTGACTCCATGTCGTAATATTCACTGCGCCAGAGGCCTTGGAAATAACAATTAAGCTACACTAGCGTGCCGAATGTATCTATCACTTTTCAATCTGTATCGGTTAAAAGGGTGCTAAGCACCCTTTTAACCTTATACATTTACTCTGGCACGCTAGCTTGCATGATAGTCACCTGGTTATAAGAACCATGACTTGTCACGTTCGCCGTGTTGTATGCGTCATACTGGCTCACGCTCACCATGTTGCCGGCTCCGCCTTCAACATAGACATCAGTTACGTGATTATTACCATATTGAACCACATCGATATCGTTACCAGCTCCACTATAGGACTCAACAGTCGCGCTGTTAAACTCACCAGTCTGTGCGATATCAATTTGCGAACCATTATCGGCAGCGTCTGCATAAGCTAAGTTTTCAGTACCAGTTTGAGTGATATTGAGGACGTTATCATTACCATAAGTTCCCGCACCTAAGTCATCACCATACCAATTACTGGCGGTGTCACTGTTAGTTACTCGGTTACCTGTACCTGTCTGAACGATAGTAATTTCACTGGCATTACCACCTTGAGATGCTGCACCCGCATAGTTATCACTACCTGTTTGAGACACGCTGATGCTATTACCGAAACTTGAATCCGCTTGGTCAATCAGAACTGTGTTTGAATTTCCTGTTTGAGCCACGACAGCACTGTCATTGGTACCGGCTTGATTGATAGTGGCAGTATTACCTGTACCTTCAAGGCTTCCGCTTTGAGTTAAGGTTAGCGAGTTACTCGCGCCACTTTGATTAACCTGGGCAAGGTTAGATAAATCATTTTGAGTGATATTAGCCGTCTGCTCATCACCTGCTTGAGTGACTGTAGCATCGTTAAGTGAACCCGTTTGCAATACAGTCGCTGTGCTACCAAAACTTGTCTGCGCCACAGTCGCTGAATTTTCGGCTCCAGTTTGATCTACATCGGCAGTGTTTTCATCACCAGTTTGCTCTACACCAGCTAAGTTGTCAGCCGCACTCTGGTTAACGTTAGCAATGTTCAAAGAACCGTCTTGATTAATATCTGCTAGGTTGTTAATTGCAGACTGAGTAACGTAAGCCTCGTTAGCTTCACCAGCTGAATAAACAATAGCTTCATTTCGTTTAGCTGATTGTGTCACTTGGGCTATGTTAAGGTCACCGACTTGTGTCACATCGGCTGTATTACGCCTTGCTGACTGAGTCACTCCGGCGTCATTACTGTTACCGGTTTGTGCAAGCATAGCGGCATTACGCTTAGCCGATTGGTTAATATCACCCGTATTTGAATTGCCAGTTTGGTCCACAGAAGCTAAGTTTCGTGCAGCTGTCTGACTCACATTGGCATCGTTACTATTACCAACTTGGCTAACGCTAGCACTGTTTTTCTGTGCAAACTGCTCTATGTTGCCGGTGTTTTCATTGCCTGTCTGAACCAGATCGGCGCGAGTTGAATCTGTGCCACCATCATGTTCATAATTGCCGGTATTCTGCAGAATATTACCATCGTTACCTGCACCCGACTGAGTTAACTCGGCGGCGGCTGCATCTGAACTATCTTGTGAAATGTATGCACTGTTATCGGCACCGGTATTCTGCACGATTGTGGCATTAGCAAAGTCAGACCAACGGTTGTTAATTTCAGCCGTATCACCATTGCCATTTTGAGTGATTGCAGAGATGGCACCATCTGCATTATTCTGGGTAACGGTAGCGGAATTATCATCGCCATTTTGAGCAACTGATGCTAATGCCGACTGCTGATTATTTAGCTTCTGCATAATAGTCGCATTATTATCATTGCCGATAGAATCTACAGTCGCTAACGCTGAAGACGTCGCATCTTGCTGATCTACGGTTGCCGTATTGCCATCGCCTTTTTGGTTAATACGAGCTTCAGTCTCTGTGGTTCTCACTTGAGTTGCTGTCGCTGTATTATTCGAACCTTCCTGGTTCACTAATACTTTGTTGTATGAACTCTCATTGGTTTGAATCACTGTAGCCGTGTTTTGCACACCACCCAGTTGAGTCACTTCCGCTAAGTTATGAGTGCTATCTTCTGCGTAAACGCTTGTAGATGTTAAAAGTGCAGCTGATACAACAAGTGCGATTTTGGTCTGATTCATTTTTTATTTTTCCCTTTCCCTAGTTAGATGCATGACCCTGAGTAATGACAGCCGTTTGCGAACTGCCCCACTGAGCCACACTGACTACATGCCCGGAACCATTTTGCTGGATCCAAACTGAGTTCTCATATCCTGTTTGATGTATATAGGCCTGATTACCATACCCATTTTGAGTAACATCTATGTCCAGAGCCGTACCGAGTTGACTGGCTATAACCAGATTGCCATAACCCGTTTGCTGTATACTCGCTTCGATATCAGAGCCTGATTGCAATAGTAAAATGTCATTGCTGGCCCCTTGTTGATTAGCAATGAGTGATGTGTTGTAACCCGTTTGTGCTAGGTATAACTCATTGCTTATGCCTTGCTGACTTATGTTCGCAGAATGCGCGTCTCCTACCTGGCTCACCGAAGCTAAGTTTCCTGCTCCTGAGAGTTCATCGAAGCTACTAATATCTTCATCTGCATAGGCCGCTGAAGAAAGAAGTACCCCGGTTATCACTAGGAGTTTTCCCCAATGATTTAACAAACTCATTTTGCTTTTTTCCATGTTTGTAGGCAACATCTTGCATCCTGTCAAGCCAGTCAAAATATTGACGTTAGTATGTCGTTAACAGGAGGTAACATCATCATCCAAAAGTATGAAGCCTGACGGTAAAACAAGCTATTATGTACACCAGACTAATACCTTTATACTAACCATAAGTAAGTATGCATTAGTTCTTAAACGCCTAAAAAAAGACAAGCGGCTTCATTTTAAATATTATTTATCATTAAAAACAAAGAGTAGGAAGCAATGCTAACGCATGGGTTACTTTTGTTGCGGGATTTTTAAGCTTGTTACATTAAGGATTGATGAATTACTCCTGAAATAGCGATAAGTAACATATCTATAAACAATAACGACACCTAGCCTTAGGAAATATTCCATAAAAAAAAGGGGCCTAAGCCCCTTTAAAACACTAAGATAAATTTATCTAGTTACATAGTTCCCTGAGTGACCGTTACAAGGTTATTAGAACCAGAGCTGGTGACGTTAGCCGTGTTATATGAATCTGTTTGAGTCACACTCACAGCGTTCATTGAGCCGCCAACAACATAGACATCAGCAAGGTGATGATCGCCAGTTTGGCTGACATAAAGATCATTGTCGCTACCGAACCATGATTCGACAGTCGCATCGTTAAACTCACCAGATTGAGCGATATCGACAGATGAATTATCATGAGATGCATCGGCGTAGGCTGTATTATCACTACCAGATTGGCTTATCACTAAGGTGTTATTGGCACCATAAGTACCAGCACCTATATCTGCTCCATAATAATTATTAGCATTCGCATTGTTCTTCACACTGTTGTTGGTACCAGCCTGCGTGATCGTAATGCTACTTCCACCACCGAGTTCAGTCGCGGCGCCGGCATAGTTCAAAGTACCAGATTGAGTCACTGAGATATTGTTATCATGACTACTGGTATTTTGAGCAATCACCACTTGGTTTGAATTACCATTTTGGCTCAAACTGGCTGTATCATTATCGCCATTTTGACTCACAGAAGCCGTATTACCAGTACCAAAATCACTTCCCTCTTGAGTCAAGGTTAGCCCATTACCTGAACCCGTTTGTGTCACATTGGCAAGGTTTGACAGATCATTCTGAGTTATATCCGCAGAGTGTCCAGTACCCGTTTGCATGACAGTCGAAGCATTTGACTCACCATTTTGTGTCACTGTCGCAAAGTTACCATCACCATTTTGCTCGACTGATGCCATATTGTGCATTGCATTTTGGTTGATAGTGGCATCATTTCCTTGGCCATCTTGGCTTAACGTTGCCAGCGTATCGTCGGTACCTAGGTCATGAGAAAAGTTCCCAGTTTCCTGGTTAATCGTTCCTGTGTTAGCGCCGCCAGTTTGGGTCAGACTTGCCGTTGCAGAATCAGAACTTTCCTGATAAATCGTTCCATGGTTATCAGAACCTGTATTCTGACTGATAGTCGCTGTGGCATTATCTGACCAGTGATTATTAATCGTTGCAGTATCACCACTCGAATTCTGGGTAATCGTCGACACAGCTCCATCGGCGTTATCTTGGACGATTGTCGCCGTATTCTCATCTCCAACCTGAATGATGGCAGCTGAGGCAGAGTCTGCATTATTAAGCTGTTGAGTAATATATGCTTTGTTTTCATTACCTATTGTATCGATACTCGCAGTCGATGTTTCGGTTGCATCCATCTGATCGACAGTACCTAGGTTATCATTACCAGTCTGACTAATTGTCGCCGTGGTATCTGAGGTTCTCGCCTGAGTAGCATGAGCCGCATTACCATTACCAACTTGATCTATGGTGGCAATATTATCAACACTTTCGTCTGTTTGCGTCACTGTGGCTAAGTTGGTATTACCCGCTTGATTCACTGTCGCTGTGTTATCTGTACTCGCAGCGTTCGCACCAAATGATGCAAATAGTGCAGCCGAAACTAATAGCGCAATTTTAGAATGTTTCATTCCCTGTTTTCCTTTTCTATAGCTTAGTTAAAGGCTGACAAAGCGTTATCACAAATTAGCGAACTCACAAGGTCATACCGAGTTGTTAATTTAGAGCCGAAATGCCTCTAAACATGTCCTACTGAAATCAATTATTGGCTCGATGATGAAACTCACTCCATTAGGCAGTAAAACGGACTGGGTTAAATTGTTATCGAGATTAATTGATGAGTATTATGAGGAGTAACTTGGACAACAACATCCACCGCTAGTATTAACAAGACTTAACCAAAGGGATCAATTTGACAGAAAAATATAGACTTTAGGATTATGACGGATGCAACTTTAGATGTAGGTATTTTGAGGTTTATCTGTCGATTTGGATGTTGTTGAGAATTGAGTTTGAACGGATATAAAAACCCTAAAGTATTTTAAGTCATTGTTTTTTACTTATTACAGCTGATTTAACCAGTTAAGCTTAGATCGGTACAGCCTCTGATTTTTAGCTTAGCAATAAGAGTAACGTACTCAAGCCAAACAATACTGAGACACCTTGCCAGAACCTCACGGGATCCCTCTCTAGTAATGAGCGCCCCACTTCAGGTTTATCCCAATTCACCAGTGGTTGATTAAGTTCATATAACAATTCACTGGTATCAACCTGGCGACTAACGGGGTCGAAGCTTAAGGCCTTCTTTAATGGTGGGTCCATCCACAAGGGAATAAGAGGATTGAGTTCATAGCTCGGGATATAAACCAGCTTGAGGTAATCTTGTTTGGTGCGACATTGTGCTAATTTTCCTTTAAAGGGCAACTTGCCGGTGAGCATTTCGAAGGTGATCACCGCCATGGAAAATAGGTCGGCTTTGTTGGTTACCCGATAGCCCAATACACTCTCGGGAGCGGAATAGTCTGCCGTACCTAAGATACTATCCCGTTGAAGTGGGGTGGCAATCTCGGCGATTCCCTTGATATGACAAGAGCCAAAATCGATAAGTTTAATCTGGCCCTCATAAGTCAGTAAAATATTATCGGGTTTAAGATCTTGGTGTATGGTTTCCTTACGATGAAACGCCCTCACCCCAGACTCTATCTGTTTTAACAGCGGCAAGACCTCCTGCACCGAAGCCTTAGGATTACGCGTTATCCAGGTACTCAATGACATGCCGTTGAGGTGCTCTGTAACATAGTAAAGCGCACTTTTGGCCCGGTCCCTGTCTAATAACTTGACCACATTCGGGCTATTTATCCTGTGGCCTATCCAACTCTCCAGCATAAAACGTTCTATATAGGCCGCGTCATCGAGATAATTAACCGATGGCGTCTTGATGCAACGCTTGTTGCCATCAGCGTCGGATGCCAGATATACCTGACTGCGCTGACTCTGGTGTAAAATCTGTTCAATCAGATAACCGTCTAACTTCATCCCCTCTGACAATGGAGGCGGAAACGGTAACTTAGATAGCCTCTGATAGAGGTCGTCGATATTTAACTTAGGCAATGTGTCTATGGACAGAAGCTGACAGCTGACATTATCTAAACTGCCCGCATCGATTGCCTGAGAGCACAATAACCTGCAAAACTCATCGTGATCGATTGCGGCATCTGACTCTGGTTTATACTCTGATTTATAATTTGAAGTAGACATAAACTCAGACAGTTTAACAGCCAAGTCTTGATCACAAATAACATCATGAATGCCGTCTGTGGTCAGCAGATAGAGATCGCCCCGCACTAACTCGAGCTTGCGATAATCCACGTCCAGTTTCACATCTAGACCTAATGCCCGTGCCAGATAGCGCTTGTCTTTGCCAAGTACTGTCACATGGTCCCGGCTCAGGCGCTCAAGCTTGCCGGCTCTGAATCGATAGGCTCTAGAATCACCAACATGGAGCAGATAAGCACTGCATGACTTAAAAATAAGGGCGGTAAAGGTACATACATAGCCCCGCTGGGCCTCACGATAATCCTGGCCTAGACCATAGAGCCAACGATTCAGTGCAGTGAGTACCTGAGAGCTAGATTTCTCGACGCTCCAGGTATCCGGCGTCGAATAATAATCAGAGATGAAATTACTGATGCTTATGCTGCTGGCTTTCTCTGCCGCTTCTGCGGCGCTCACCCCATCACAAATTACCGATACAGCCCCCTTAGTTGTCAGCATCAAGCCATCTGGGATACGAATGCCGATAGCATCTTCATTGGTGGATTTAGCACCTTGTGCAGAGCACTGACCCGCTCCAATTTCAAGCTCGCCATTCAAAGGTAGATCTCCATTTGAAGCAGGCTCCCTACCTAAGCTCGGCTCCTCACATAAAACAGGCTCAGGTTTAGAGGTTAAATCATCTTCAACCAGACTCTTACTCAATGACGCTGCGCTCGATGCTGACATAATACCCATTCCCTCTTTATGCTTAGTGCTTAGTTAATTGACACTGATTAAGGTCACTTCACCGTCCTCATTCACTTCGGCGATATGTCCCTTAGGCTCAGTAAGAAATAGCAGACTCACAAGGCCCAGCACAGCACTGGCTGCAATAACATAGAAGAAGATTTGCGTAGATACCATAGAGTAGACCGTCAGGAAAAATACTGCCCCAACATTGCCATAGGCTCCGGTCATGCCGGCAATCTGACCGGTCAATCGGCGCTTAATCAAGGGAACGGCAGCAAAGACAGCCCCTTCACCCCCTTGAACAAAGAAAGAACAAGTCATCACCATGATCACTGCCAAAGGTAACGCCCAATCTGAGGTGATCTGTGCCATACCAAGGTAACCCAGAGCCAGGCCTGCGGTCAAAATCATCAGGGTTGGCTTACGACCGAATCGATCACTTATCCAGCCACCGCCAGGGCGCGAGACCAGATTCATAAAGGCATAAGTGGAGGCCAACATGCCGGCCTGAGTCAGTCCAAGCTCGAAAGTTTCGGCAAAATACAGGGGCAACATAGACACCACGGCGAGCTCTGAACCAAAGGTCGAGAAATACAGCACATTTAATACCGCAACTTGCTTAAAGGGATAGCGCTCAAACTCGGGCACCGGACCCGCGAAAATATGCTTGTTCACCTGATAGGTTTGATACAAGTCGACCATTAACACAGCAACCAAGATGCCATAGATACCATAGACCTCCATCTGAGTGAACATGCCGACGCCAGCTGGTGATAGCTTCCAGCCGAGTAATGCTAAGGTGGCATACATGGGCAATTTCATCAGAACCAGCAGGGCTAAATCACCCTTACTTGTCACTTCCAGGGCGCCCGCCTTCTTGGGCTTAAAGTAGGTAGAACCCTTAGGCGTATCGGAAACATTGAAGTAATAAATAAAGGCGAACACAAAGCTCATCACACCCGTTAATCCTATTGCATATCTCCAGCCATTATCTCCACCAAAAGCGATAGCTATAACGGGCAAGGTAAACGCGGCGGCTGCCGAGCCAAAATTACCCCAACCACCATAGATCCCTTCGGCCGTTCCCAGCTCTTTGGCCGGAAACCATTCGCTCACCATACGAATACCGATAACAAATCCTGCACCGATAAAGCCAAGTAGGAAGCGCGCCAAGGCTAGCTGCTCGAAGGTTTCTCCTAGTGCGAACATGAAACAGGGAAAGCTACACAAGATTAGCAGCGCCGAATAGGTCAGTCTGGGGCCATATTTATCGGTCACCATGCCTATGATGATCCTCGCGGGGATCGTTAATGCCACATTCAGAATAAGCAGTGTTTTAATCTGCTCATTGGTTAATCCCAGACTCAGGGCAATGACCCCCATCAGTGGCGCGGCATTAAACCAAACCATAAAACTGACGAAGAAGGCCATCCAGCTGAGGTGCATTATTTTCATTTTCCCCGAGAAGGAGAAAATATTAAATTTATCAGAACTCATCATAACCGCCTTATACTAATGAATTATTACCAGAACTGTCATGGATGCTTTTCACGAGCACCTTGCCGGCTTCGCACTTGATCTGGTAGACCTCGACACTTAAGGACTCATCTTCGATACAAGAGCCATCTCGCAAACTGTAATGTTGTTTATACAGAGGCGATGCGACAAAAATATCCCCTTCGAGATCACAGATAAGCCCACGGGACAGTAGACTCACGCCGGTGGCTGGGTCGGTATTATCCAGAGCAAATAACCCTAGCTCACCTAAGTTAAAAATGGCGATGGCCCTGTCTTCAAACCAAGCCGCAACGCCGCCAAATTCAGGCAAGGCTTTTTCTTCACAAATATTGACCCAATTCATACTTCTTACTCCTTTAAGCCAATGGCCTTACTTAGATAATTCAACTAGCTCGACGTTTGGGGATGCATCACTGGGCAGATTAGTCACGGCAATCGTGCCTACTGAGCCCGCAGGGAAACGTTGTCCTCGGCTATAGCGATACTGATCTACATTCACTTGGGGCATTTTTTCAGGGTTAACGAATTCACTAAATCGAGATAAAAACTCAGGATTTTCCAGGCTGGTTCGCCACTCACACTGATAAGTCGAGACGACTTTCTCCATCTGAGTTTCCAGCTCTGCGGCAACTCCCAGACAATCATCTATGACCACAGATTTAAGATAATCCAAACCTCCCTCTAAAGACTCAAGCCACACGGAAGTGCGTTGCAAGCGTGCGGCAGTCTTGGCGTAGAAGATCAAAATACGGTCGATATAGGTCACCAAATCTGCTGTCGATAAGTCGGTTGCAAAAAGATCCCCATGACGAGGACGCATGCCTCCGTTGCCACCCACGAACAGGTTCCAGCCCTTGTCGCTGGCTATCACACCGATATCTTTACTCTGGGCCTCGGCACATTCTCGGGTACAGCCCGATACCGCAAATTTGATCTTATGTGGCGCACGTAGTCCCTTGTAGCGATTCTCTAGGTCTATGGCTAAACTGATTGAATCTTGGACACCATAGCGGCACCAAGTGCTGCCGACACAGGACTTAACCGTTCTTAAAGACTTGCCATAGGCATGGCCCGTCTCGAATCCCTGTTCAATCAATTCTTGCCATATCATGGGCAATTCAGAGAGCTGAGCCCCGAAGAGATCGATGCGTTGTCCACCGGTGATCTTGGTGTAGAGATCGTGGCGCTTAGCAATCTCGCCCAGGGCGATTAACTTGTCTGGGGTAATTTCGCCGCCGGCGATACGAGGCACCACAGAGTAAGAACCATCTTTCTGAAGATTGCCCAGATAGGCATCATTGGTGTCTTGCAGGTTGGCATGTTGAACCTTGAGTACATATTCGTTATCTAAGGTGGCAAATATCGAGGCGGCAACAGGTTTACAGATATCACAACCTAGAGCCACAGCGGCAGCTTCCCCCTTACCATGAGCCTTAATTAGGGTGGTAAAATCACCTATCTCCTCAACCTGACAAAGATGAAACAGCTCCTGTCTGTCGTATTCAAAATGACAACAGATCCCCTTCTCAGTCTCTAAGCCTTGCTCTTCCATGGTCTGAGTGATCACACTCTGAACCAAGGCGCTACAACCACCACAACCTGACGCTGCTTTAGTGCAGGCCTTCACTTCCGCCAGACTATGGGATCCAGCCTGAACGCTCGCGACTAGGTCTGCCTTAGTCACCTGATGACAGGAACAGATAATCGCGTTATCTTTCATCACGATACTGGCGCCTTCTTCGCGCTGTAGCAAGTCGACAGCGGGCCCTTCCAGCTCATCACCGGACAAGTATTGATTCAGCAGCAGATTGTAATCGCTGGCATCCCCCACCAAAACAGCGCCTTTGAGATAACGGCCTGATTCATCTAACCAGAGCTTCTTATAGGTACCGGCTTGATTATCGGTAAGCTCGACAAATTGTGCCTTATCAAACCCACGGCTCTCACCGATTGAAGCAACGTCCACCCCAAGCAACTTAAGCTTAGTGCTCATATCGGCGCCTTCGAACTTCACTAAGCTCGAAGATGTGTCAGCCTTGTTAGCACCAGCGTTAATATGAGATACCGCCGCCCTCGCCATCTGATAACCCGGCGCCACCAGCCCGAATATTCTCTGCTGCCAGAGGGCACACTCGCCTATGGCGTAAACATCATCGGCTGATGTTAAACAGAAATCATTTATGACTATGCCGCCACGCTCGCCCACTTCTATACCGCTTTGCCTGGCTAGACTGTCCTGGGGACGAATACCGGCAGAGAAGACAATCATGTCAGTTTCAAGATAGGTATCATCATTGAAATTCATCCGATGCAGCGCCGACTCACCGGCGACAATAGCCGTGGTCGCCTTGCTGGTATGCACAGATACACCCAAGTGCTCAATCTTGTGACGCAAAAGGTCACCCGCCTTATCATTGAGCTGTACTGGCATCAACTGAGATGCAAACTCAACAACATGAGTCTCTAAGCCTAAGGTCAATAAGGCATTGGCGGCTTCTAATCCCAGTAAGCCACCCCCTATCACCACTCCGGATGTGGATTTCTCGGCGGCTTGCTGTATCTGCTCTAGATCTTCTATGGTGCGATACACCATGCACTGGGGCCTGTCTTTACCCTCGATAGGTGGCACAAAAGGGTAAGAACCCGTAGCTAACACGAGTTTGTCATAAAACCAAAAATCGCCATCTTGGGTATGCAGGCATTTATTCTCGGTATCGAGCCCGGTCACCTCTTTACCCAAGTGTAAGGTCACTCCCTGTTTGGCGTAGATATCGACATTTGCCAGCATTAAACTAGCGGCACTGCCTGTCTCGAAATATTTAGACAGCTGCACCCTGTCATAGGCAGCGACTTGTTCACTGCCAAATACCACTATTTGAAAGTGTTCATTGAGTCCTTGATCGCAAAGCTGCTCTATAAAATGATGGCCAACCATGCCGTTACCCACGACGAGTAACCTAGGCTTACGCTCCAAATCTGTTTTTGCACAACCCATAACACACTCCCCATCTCTTTTTTAACCTGCGGAACTAACAAAAAGGCGCCATGCTCTCAAATGAGAACATGGCGCCATTGCCGATTAGATCCGAATTTTTATTTACTTATTGTCTTCTAGCTTACTACTTTATTACTTACTGCAGTGATTATGCCAACAAACTATCAGCGCCAAAGTGTTGATAATTAAAGAATTAAATAACTGGCTAGTAAAAGGGGAAATGAGTGAGCGCACAACCAAGGCGCTTCTGCACCATTTTGGGCGGAATTGAAATGATGAGAGTTGAAAGGTAACTGTAGATAAATGAAAGCTTAGCTTAATTTAGTTTAGGGGTAATTGTTGAACCAGCTGCTCAACAGAGATCCCGCTGTCCATCGCCTGTTTTTGCAAGAGTTTATGGGCTTGAGATTCACTCAATCCGTTTTGTTGAAGTCTTGCCTTCACCTTGGCCAGTAATTTTTGTGCCTCCAATGATGATTCTAATTGGAGGATCTTCTCTTGCTGCTCATTGGCCAGGCTGAACCTTAGTTTTGCCAGTTCTATGACCTGCTCTAGTCTAGCGGGATCAAACTCACCGGGTACGAATGTCACCCTGCCACATTCTAGTAATCTGGTCAGATCCTCAGCCTGCCAACACTTGGCATTCACCACCAGCGGAATGGGAGAGAATTGCATCAGGCGTAACAAGACGCCTAGATCCACATTGGATAATTCTGAGCAAAAATACAGCAGCAGATCACCATCAAGCCTAAGATGTATTCGTTCAATATCTCGTAAAAGACTCAATGAGATCACTTGCCCAGAAATAGCCGCTAAGGTTTTTTCAATGCTTTCTGCTGGTCCACTCGAGGGAGTCGAGGATAACGAACCCGTATTTGATGATGAGATAAGCTCTTTATTGGAAGCCCTAGTGTCCTTGAACTCCATGGCAGAAAATGAATTAAAACAGGTATAAATAGTCATCTCATCCTCCATGCCTGAATGGCTAACGATTGAGCTTGTGAAACGGATTGACACTTACCTTGCAGTAGGTAAATTGCCGACAATGTACTGATAACGCTCGCCTCGGCAATTTGTCCTAGCTTAGATGATGCTGATGACGAAAATGCTGAATGACTCTCATGGCGAGTGTCACTGGCCTCACCATGGTGCCAAATCTGACTCAATACCAAGCAAGCTTGCTGGGGTGAAAGTGCAAGCTCTGATGACAAGGTATTCATGCCAACAAAACCTTCGAGCCGAGTAGGAAGATAGATAACTTGGCTGGTATCCCCTGTTGCTATGGTCAACTCGGTGGATATCCTAGGATTAATTTCAGTTTCTCCCTGAACCCCTTTAAAAATACCGACTCGCCCTTTGAGTGCAAACGCTTGCTCGGCAGGATTTACAGCCGTGCTATCCATACTGTGATCCAACTTATTATCGAAATGATTATCAAAATTACGATGCAAGTTGTCATTATAAGGATCATCCGGCAGGCGAGCATCTAAACACGCACAGGCCATTAGCTTAGCGACCTTGCCATGCATCTTATCCAAACCTGGGTGAAAATAACTGCGCAGGCTAATAGGGGCATTGGCAGGATTTGTGCAGCGAATGGCAATCTGGAACAGACTTCTTAAACCTAGCTCTTGATGTAACTCGCGAAATTGCGCAACCAAGGGCGAGAAACTATCGGCATCGACATAACAAATCCCCACTGCATCTAATGCAGCTTTAGCCTCGTCAGGATTGCTCGCCTTAGGAATATTAAGTCCCTCAACATGAGCCGCTATATGATTTCTATGACTGAGTGATTTAGGATCTCCATGGAGTAACACCCGCTCACCTTGACTGGCTAACACTTTTGCAGCGAGTAATAGCCAGGGCAATAATTCACGTTTTCCGGCATAACAGGGCCAGTCGATGCTCACATCGAGATTAGACCACTGGGCACTCATGGTTGATTTAATTCCTAAAGCTGCTCCGGCAACTTCCTCACAGGTTTCTCCCCTCACCCGCATCAACATTAACGCCGCAGCGAGCTGCACCTTAGTGCCAATGCCGTCAGAGAATCCTCTAATAAGAAAATGCGCCTCACTGAGCGTCAATGAACGGGAACCTTTTGCACCTCGCCCTAATGTTTTTATTAACCCCTGATAGGCTTTCTTCATTGAGTCTACAGCCTCTTATTATTTCAATTTAAAACAAAGACATAAATGAATGACAACCTTTATCACCACAATCAAACTAATGTTTTTATTAACCCCTGATAGGCTTTCTTCATTGAGTCTACAGCCTCTTATTATTTCAACTTAAAACAAAGACATAAATGAATGATAACCTTTATCACCACAATCAAACTAATGTTTTTATTAACCCCTGATAGGCTTTCTTCATTGAGTCTACAGCCTCTTATTATTTTAAGTTAAAACAAACATATAGATAAAGAGATTAATGAACATATCCTCTTTAACCACAATAAAACGAGTGGTTTCATTGCTGAGAACCTAAGCTGATTCACTCATCTCTTTATCTCTGGAAATCACACCATGATTACTGTACTCGACTTGATTGATTAGCTCCCCAAGCTCTTGTCCCACAGAAACCACTTCACCCACTATCATCAGAGTAGGACCCGACACTTGAAGCTGACTGGCCACTTCGGCCATGGTGCCTAAGGTCGCAAAACTTAATTTCTGCTCGACTCTGGCCCCACTACTGATAAACACCATAGGCAGTTTGATGCTTGCCCCAGCGGTTAACAAACCATGTGCGATATGCGCCGCCTGCTCTTTTCCCATATAAAATACTAGGGTCGACTGGGCCGTTAGCAGAGCCTGCCAGCCTACACCTGTGCGGGATGAATCATCGATAACGGTTCCTGTCACTAAGGTCACAGACCTTGCGACTCCTCTGTGAGTCAGAGGGATCCCAGCACTGGCGGCGCAGCCTAATGCCGCAGTGACACCAGGGACAAATTGACTGGCAATACCATGCTTAGCCAGATAGATGGCCTCTTCACATCCACGGCCAAATACATTGGGATCGCCGCCTTTTAATCGCACCACCTTGAGGCCGCGCTTCGCACACGCCACCAGCAAGTGGTTGATATCATCTTGCTTGGCACTAGGCATACCACACCTCTTACCGGCAAAGTGCATCTCACACTCGTTCGATGCAAGCTCAAGAATATCTGCACTGACCAAACTGTCATAGATCAAAGCATCCGCAGAGGAGATAAGCCGGGCGGCTTTAAGCGTCAGTAGCTCAACATCACCGCAACCCGCACCAACGATAGCCACCCTAACTGAGCCAGTATTCCCCTTTAGATCTGGCATTGAGCTCGACCTAGAGTCAGAGTTAGCGTTAATACTTGAGTGTATGACGTCTTTCAATTCAACAATATCGGCACTCTTCATCTCTTCGCTCCCACTTTTTTATTAGCTTTCCTTATCGATAGTTAAATTGATTGCAACCCACACGCCAAGAATTAACATACTGATATTTAACAACTATTAAACCAACCTCACTTAAACCCAGTGGATATGAACTGCGAACGTGCAAACATTTGCACCAAAATAGGACAATTGAGACAGGAGGGAAATTCTAGAGAGATATCAGAAGTATCAGAGCACATTTAGCTGATAACATTTAGCTCAGGAGCGGGGAATGTGCAATTGATGCATGGAACATCAAGGACCCATGGATTTCTTTATACGTGAGTGCATAACTCTTTATTATAAGAAGTCCAGACATAGAGCAGGCTTTAATCCATCCATGGAAGCCTGCATAAGTGTTCCCGACACAACGAAAACTTTTAACCATCCCTGGAAAATTTTCATAAGTGTTCCCGACACAAAAACGGGAGCCTAGGCTCCCGTTTGGTTCGTAATGATTACTAACTAGTGACTAGCTAGCACGTAGAGCCGCGATACGCTTCTCTAATGGAGGATGACTCATCATCAGCTCAGACATAGACTTCTTGCCATTGATACCCAGTGCTGACATCTGTGCCGGCATGGCGCCAGTTGCTGGGCCATTACGTAAACGCTCCAGTGCAGCAATCATCTTATCTTTGCCTGCCAGCTTAGCGGCGCCTTCATCGGCCTTAAATTCACGGATACGTGAGAAGTAGGCGACTATCATAGAGGCAAGAATACCAAACAGCATATCCAGGACAAAAACCACGCCCATATAGGCGAACATGCCCAGACCTTCACCCTCTTCATCATTACTGGAAATGAAGTTATTGATGATGCCAGCCACCACACGTGCAGCGAAGATAACGAAGGTATTCACCACACCTTGAATCAAGGTCAGAGTCACCATGTCGCCGTTTGCCACATGGCTTACTTCATGGGCCAGTACACCCTCTATCTCATCCTTGTTCATGCCATAGAGGAGGCCACTACTGACGGCAACAAGCGCATTGTCTTTGCTTGGGCCGGTAGCGAAAGCATTGAATTCTGGTGATTGATAGATAGCGACTTCGGGCATCTTAATACCCGCTTTATCCGCCTGACGAGCGACAGTCTCGACTAACCACCTCTCAGTGTCGTCTCTTGGGGTCGTGATAACTTCACAACCCATAGTCTTTTTAGCCATCCATTTAGAGATAGCCAAACTGATGAAGGCGCCGCCGAAGCCGAAGATCGCGGCAAACACCAGTAAGCCCCCCATGGTCGAAGTGTTAACACCCAATAGTGACATCACTATTGAGGCCACCAGTAAAATTGCCATATTAGTCGCAATCAATAAAAAAATACGCATTGAATAATCTCCTGTAGGGTACCCGAGTACCTGATTTTGCGTTCCTAAAGACATAATATGTCCAAATGAATAGAATTCAAGGGGACAAAAGTAATAAAATGTATGACTGAGTGAATAAAAAACAATTCTGGCTCAAAAATACTCCGCAAAAATTAAGCAATGCAGTCTAGAAGCCTTACATTAAGCCAATATTAAAATCTGAGTCTTAGTCCCAGTAGCAGTGCTGCAACCCCATTAATATTTATTAACATAGTTTATAAGTTCGACAAAAGAGAAGATAACAACATCATCTCCTATACTAAACGGAACCCCTCGAGTTAATATTCGTTTCAAGTTTCGGATTTGTTGGTAAGGAGTTGTCATCAATGGTCATATGTTTCAGCCAAGTTTCATTTTCCAACCCTAGATGGAATGCCTCAATAATCTCCCGACTCCTGTCACTGTGTATCCTAATTTTATCACTGCTTTCTCTGTTGCAATCGAATATCGTCCTAGCTGAAACTCAGGCCCAACCAGTCGAATTTATTCATTTTCTTATTCCAGGCGGTGAAGGCGGAGGCTGGGATACAACAGCAAGAGAAGCTGGCAAGGCTCTGCTAGCCTCCAGACTGGTACATAGAGTCTATTTCGACAATTTCATCGGTGCCGGTGGCGGCCGAGCTCTGATGGCCTTGGTCAATCATCCTGAGAAGCATCTAAATACCTGGATGATCCAATCCACTCCCCTGATATTGCGCCACCTGACCGGCACGATTCCATATAGCTTTCGGGATATCATTCCTATCGGTACCTTGATAGCCGAATATCAGGCAATCGTGGTGCCAATGAACTCCAGATTTCACACCATACATGACCTCATCAGTGCCATAGCCGACTCCCCGGTGCGCAATCCAATTTTAGGTGGTTCATCACTTGGTAGCCTAGATCACATCACCTTAGCGTTAATTGCTCAGGCAGGTGATTTACCTATCAGCAAGCTACGTTATGTGCCAACGGATGGTGGTGGTGATGCTATAAAAAAATTGAATCAGGGACTCGGTGTAGCTTTGGTGAGTGGCATAGGTGAAGTCACTCAAGCCTACCGCAACCAAGAGATCCGCATATTGGGGGTCACCAGCAAGAAGAGGCTAGTGACTCTGCCAAAGGTGAAAACCTTGTCAGAGCAAGGACTGAATGTGCAATTTGCTAACTGGAGAGGCTTCTTTGTCTCCTCTCAACTGTCAGCTGAAAAAGTTCAAAGCTACAAACAGCTATTATCAGAACTCAATCTCAGCCAGGAGTGGGCCACAGCTAGAAAGACCCATCAATGGCAACAGCTTTTTCTACAGGATGACGACCTCATCGATTTCCTCAACCAGCAAGAACTTATGATGAAGAAGGCACTTTCAGACTTAGAGATAGAATAACTAAGAGCAACTAAGAGCAACTAAGAGCAACTAAGAGCAACTAAGAGCAACTAAGAGAAACTAAGAGAAACTAAGAGTATTCACAATAACCCTATCATCGCCGTAAGATGGGTTATTCAAAAGCAAAAATAGCTTAGATTAAGCAGTCCAAGAAACTTAAATAGTCGATGGAACCAAAGTCGCCAGACTAAGATGCTCAGCAGCAGCTTTAGCAGTAACCTCACTGAGATAAGGCACCACGCCTAAACAAGGGGATGGCATGAGTTGAAACAGGCTAGCTAGGTTCTCATCCAGGCAGCTGGTCTGTGGCTCCACAATATTTGCGACCCAACCTGCAACGGTTAAGCCATCGGCTATGATAGCTTCATGTGTGAGCACTGCATGATTTAAGCAGCCTAGTTTCACCCCCACGACTAAAATCACTGGCATATCTAAGGCTTGAACAAGCTCAGAGAGAAAGTGGCCTCCCCCTAAAGGCAGACGCCAGCCCCCCGCCCCTTCGATAAGACAGACATCATTATGATTCAGCTCAGCTGCCGCTAGACTTAGTTGTATTTTGGCCAGTAATGCCCCTGGACTGATGTCCACTCCAACCTGTGACGCTGCAATATGCGGCGCAATGCCAGGCAAGAAAGAGATAGGATTAACCAGATCATAATCCAACTTAATGCTGGACTCTTCTATGAGTGCTAAGGCATCACTGTTTCTCAAGCCTATTTCTGTCTGCTCACAACCTGAGGCGACAGGTTTAAGCCCTAAGGTACGCTCATAAGCTTGGTTTTGGCTCATTTTATACAAGAGCGCCGAAGTGACTAAGGTCTTACCACTATCTGTGTCTGTTCCTGTGACGAAGTACTTCATTGGTTACTCAACCTTTTTGCTGAAATAAGGGCTATCTGGTAAGTCAGAGGAAGTCCTTGGGCTGTGCGACTAAGCTCGGCAGCAGCCAATAACTTTGTCCAATCGCCTCGACCACGGATCCCTTGGCTTGGCTTGTCCTTAGCGCTGTCATTATCATCGCCATTGCCATGAATAGAGGCACCGACGCCTTTAATGGAATAGAGTAAGGATTTCAAATCGGCAAAGTAGACGCTAATAGCCCTCGTCTCAAACGAGATTATCTGCCACTTGTCTCTATCGAAGTGACTTAGAATCTCCTCCATGGACCTAAATGCATTCACCCTAAAGCCTAATTCTGTAAGCTCAGGTAAGCTATCTTGGGCAACTAGCGCCAAATGATACTCACCCTCGGCTTTTAGCACCCGAGCCGTCTCATTGAAACTGGTGGAAAGGCTGCCGCACCACTGCAGGGCTAGATTAGAATAGGCGCTGTCAATGGAGTTTTCAGGCAGAGGAATGGATTCAGCATTGGCACAAACTGTCTGGTAGGTGGGAAAATCTAGCTTAACCTGCTCGAGCATGCCTTGGGCGATATCTAATGCTATCACCTGCTTAACCGAGGAGAACTGACTGAAATCAGTCCCCGGACCTGCACCTATATCCAGCAGAACTCCGCTTGGGTTCATTGTGTCGAAAATCTGCATGCTGGAGAGTTTCTGTACTCTGTCGTGCTCATGGTAATGCTTTGCCGCTGCGGAAAATCGCTGAGCAACGGTTTTATCATTAATGCTTTGTGCTACCCTTTTATTCACTACTTCGGGCTCCTTCGTTTTACTTTTTACAGGCTATCGGCACCATATTTAATACCGACTGTTCTCACTTTTGAAATTAGGCTAAGCTATTGGTTAATCCAACCACTAATCTATTTATGTCATCACGAGTATGCATAGCTGTGATAGTCATTCGCAGTCGCGCAGAGCCTTTAGGCACTGTTGGAGGACGAATAGCCCCGACCCAGAGTCCTAACTGCTTAAGTTTGTCGGCAACGAGTAAGGTGGTATCAACATCACCCAGCAACAAGGGCTGAATTGCAGTGTATGAATCGGCCAACTTGATATCTGCCAGCTCACATTGCTGCCTAAAATAGCCTATATTATCGGCCAATGTTTGAGCCAGAGACTTGTCTGTATCAATGAGATCCACTGCGGCTAAAGCAACACAGGCATTCACCGGCGAAATAGCGGTGGAATAGATATATTCTCTGGCATTGGAGACCAGAAAATCGATCACCTGCTGACTGGCTAAGATGGCAGCGCCTTGACAGCCTAAAGCCTTACCAAAGGTGACCACCTGTATATCGGCAATCTTGGCATCGACTAATGGCGGCGTCTGCACCCCAAAACCGTGAGCATCATCGACAATGAGGCAGACATTATTCTGCTTACAAAGGGCAGACAATGATGAGAGCGGTGCGATATCACCGTCCATGCTAAAAATACTTTCGGTGACCAAGGCGCTGGGCACTTGCTGGTTCATAATGCGCTCGGCGCTGGTAATATCATTATGTAGGAAACGCTTTAACTGAGTCTGACTGTCTCTTAGCCCATCGATAACAGAGGCGTGCATCAGCTTATCAGCCATCACCATATCCCTTGAATCGAACAGGGTCTTCATCAATGCCGTATTCGCACTGAAACCCGAGCAAAATAATAAAGCCGCCTCGTGGCCAGTGATCTGGCAGAGTCTCTGCTCCAATGCCAGATGCGCCTCACTATAACCTGTGACCAAAGGTGAGGAACCACTGCCTACACCGTAACGTTTAGCCCCAAGGCACATGGCATCAATTAGCTTAGGTGAACGAGATAAGCCAAGATAGTCGTTGCTGCTAAAATTGAGGTAATGCTTACCCTCTAAGGTGAAGGATAATGCCCCAGGCGCTTCAATATTAGTTGCCTCAATATTAGTTACTTCAATATTAGTTGCTTCAATATTAGTTGCTTCAATATTAGTTGCTTCAATATTAGCTGCTTCAATATTAGTTGCTTCGATATTAGTTGCTTCAATATTAGGCGCCTGAGATAAGCGTGCAGATATAGCATGCCTGCGACGCAGCAAGCCTTGGCTAGCTAGCTGAGCCTGAGTCTTATCTATCTTATCCAGCAAAGAGGAAGTACTCATAGCCCTTGCTCACTTGCGAGCGGATTTAGAACTCTCATCTAATTTACAAGGCTGCAGCATCATAGAAGGCAGAGCTCTGTTTATCCATGATGGCGTTCGCCTTAGCCGTTGCCTTGGCTATCACGGCCTTATCATCTTCTACCGTGGCATATTTACCTTGCTCCGGATGTAGACCCAGGCGTTTAAACAGTGTCATATCATCATTCTCTTCTGGGTTATTAGTGGTCAATAACTTACAACCATAGAAGATAGAATTAGCTCCAGCGAAGAAACACATGGCCTGCATCTCATCAGACATTTTCTCACGACCCGCCGACAGACGAACTCTTGAGTAAGGCATTAAAATCCGTGCCACTGCAATCGTACGCACAAATACTAAGGGGTCGAGGTCATCGATATTCTCGAACGGAGTACCAGCGACCTTGACCAACATATTAATAGGCACAGAATCGGGATGCTGCTCCATGTTCGCCAATTGCTGTAATAAACCGGCACGATCACTCGCCTGTTCGCCCATACCAACGATGCCACCAGAGCAAACCTTCATGCCAGCGGCGCGAACATTAGACAAGGTATCGAGTCTGTCCTGATAGGTTCGTGTGGTGATGATATCGCCATAGTACTCGGGAGAGGTGTCTAAGTTATGGTTATAGTAGTCCAGTCCCGCCTCAGCCAGCTCTCCGGCTTGCTCAGGAGAAAGCATGCCTAAGGTCATGCAGGTCTCCATACCCATATCTTTGACTTCGCTGACCATATCTTTTAAATAAGGCATGTCTCTTGGGTGTGGATTACGCCAGGCGGCGCCCATACAGAAGCGCGAAGCTCCAGCGGCTTTAGCGCTACGAGCCTCAGTCAATACCTTATCAATTTCGATTAATCGCTCTTTCTCCAGACCCGTGTCGTAGCGGGCACTCTGGGGGCAATATTTGCAATCTTCGGGACAAGCGCCGGTTTTAATCGACAATAATCGGCTGATCTGCACTTCGTTTGGATCGAATACCTGACGATGTAATGAATGGGCCTTAAACAGGAGGTCATTCATAGGCAAATCAAAAAGTTCTGTTATTTCATCACGTTGCCAATCATAGCGCAGCTGTATATCCGACATTTAACTTACCCTTTTTGCTCAATATAATTTGTTTTTATCTTGCCTAGGATACCTGCAGGTCTTAATCTGTCAACGCCAACCAGTCAAATAGGTTTACTAACGGTTAATATATGAACAAAAACAATTCCAATATCAGTCCTAGTATCTCAACAGCGACTCTTTCAACAGCAGAGCCTTCAAGCTCCAGCATAGATTTTGAATTTGATAAACAGCATATCTGGCATCCCTATACCTCAATGAACAATGCCCTGCCTGCATTCGGTGTGGTATCGGCAAAAGAGTGCCTACTCACCTTAGATGATGGTCGCCAGCTTATCGATGGCACCAGCTCCTGGTGGGCCTGTGTTCATGGGTACAGCCATCCGGCAATCGTCGATGCTATGCAGAGTCAACTTGGAAAACTCAGCCATGTGATGTTTGGCGGTATCACTCATCAACCTGCCATCGAACTCTCGAAAAAATTGGTCGCCATGACCAGTGATAACCTGACTAAGGTGTTTCTGGCAGACTCAGGCTCTATTGCCGTCGAAGTGGCGCTTAAGATGGCACTGCAATATTGGCAAGGCAGAAATCAGCCTAACAAACAGCGCATCCTCACGGTAAAATGCGGCTATCACGGCGATACCTTCGCCGCCATGAGCATATGTGATCCCGAAGGCGGCATGCACACCATGTTCGGTGACTCAGTCACCCAACACGAATTTGTCAGCGCACCACAGGCATGTTTTGGTGCCTGTTTTAATCCCAGCGAACTGGGCGAGATGCGAGCCAAACTTGAGGCCATGCAAGGTGAAATTGCCGCCGTGATCATAGAGCCTATACTGCAAGGCGCTGGCGGTATGCGCTTCTACCACCCGGATTATCTACTCGGCCTGCGTCAACTTTGTGATGAATTTAAGGTGCTACTGATACTCGATGAGATAGCCACGGGCTTTGGCCGCACCGGCAAGATGTTCGCCTATGAGCATGCCGCATCTAATGGACAAACCGTTGAGGCCGATATCTTATGTTTAGGCAAGGCGCTCACCGGCGGCTATATATCACTGGCTGTTACTATGTGCAGTGATGAAGTCGCACAAGGGATCAGCGACTCCCCTGCCGGCGTCTTTATGCATGGTCCTACCTTTATGGGTAACCCATTAGCTTGCTCGGCCGCCTGTGCCAGCTTAGATCTGCTTGCAAATGGTGAATGGCAAGGACAAATCGCCAGTATAGAAGCTCAATTAAGTACTGAACTGGCAGAAGCTATCGATTATCCCCAGGTAAAAGATGTGCGAGTACTGGGCGCCATCGGGGTGATTGAGATGAAATCGACTGTCAATACAGCTCAGCTACAGCAAGAGTTTGTCGACCTTGGCGTGTGGATCCGCCCCTTCTCCAACCTTATCTACATCATGCCCCCCTACGTGATCACACCCGAGCAGCTGACTAAACTGACCTCGGCAATGAAAATCGTCGCCAGCAAGCTGGTGGAAAGCGTTGAAGTGAGCGGTTTTATCAGCCATGGCTAAAGATTCATCTTAGACACCAATATGTTTTTTGTGGCCTGTAATAGCACCACTGTGGATACCTTAGATGATATAGGGCCATCTAATATTAGTGGTGATTGGTTTGATGATTAAATCCGTAGGTCTAAAAAATTCAACAGAGATAAAAATATAAATACTCAATTAAGCACTTAGGTGCAGGCTTTATTGCCTGCACCTAAGTGCTTAATTGTGCTTCTGTATCTGCTCTAACATTAGACTTAAACTTAGAAAACAAGATAACACTAGACCTAAGCTCACCTATATAAGTTTGCTAGCTAGGTACAGGCTAGCCTGCCGTTAGCCTACCTTAGGTTGCTCCGTTCTGGGTTTCCATTCCCACCACTGCATCTGCTCGTCACCTTGTTGGTCTGACTGCTTGTCCGATACAGGCTTATAAGCCTCTCCCTCTGCAGGTTCTTGCTTATAAGATCGGGTCTGATAAATATCCCAGGTGATCAGGTAGTTTGGGTCGGTCACAGTGACTCCATCAACACTGGTGTGAAACTTTCCCTTGGGAGCAGTAAACCAACATGACAAATCTGTGGGGATGAGGAACTGCTTACTTCCTTGACTCGAACTCTCCTTTTCGAACAGGGCTATGCCTATGCCTTTTTCTGCATCGCAGGAGCTTACCTTTCCCGCTAATAGAGACTGCTTGAGCATCTCCCCTTCGGCGGAAAAGTAAGTCAGTCCAATCAAGCAGGTCTTCTCTATGGTCGTTTCCAATGTCAGCATACTCACCTCATCTCGTTTGTGCTTATTATTCTTATCATGCTTGTCTTTATTGTTCTGGCTCTTGTTACTGCGCAACTCCCAACACTTGTTATCTAGCTTAATGGGCTAGCGGCGCCACACCACAGGCCGGATTATCCGCCAAACCTATGTCTCTGGCATGTTGCTCGAATCCCTTGTTCTTCCAGAAGAAGGCGCCGGGCATAGTAGTGGGGATCACCAGATTATAAAACAGAGCCCGACCTATGACGGCACTGATACAATTAATCAGGGCGATAACTGACCAGGCAACAAATGCCCACAGGTTAACGCCTACTGACTCTGAGGCTAGCCCTTGGGTGTTGAACAAGCCAAGTTCTCCCAGGGCCAGTAATGTCAGGCTGGCAAAGATATTCAAGGTTAACATCAGGTTACGTAGCTTGTAAGTCTTGCCAAAGGTAGTGCACTGAATATAGTGCGCCGCGCCGCCCTCATTCTCACTGGCATTGAGATCCCGGTTGTGACCTATCAAACCTATGGCTTCGAGCACCACACCGAATAGCCACACACCTCCCAGTAGCTGTAAGGCGGGTAAGAGTGGTAGTGACAACACGGCGAGTGTGCTCAATACCATCACGCCGCTCACCATGGCTCCCAAGGACACGCTGTTACCCACAAAGCTGGTCAGTGTCTGCCAATGATTCCAGAACGGACGCGCCTTGATCTGATAACACTGGTTCATGTAATACAGACCCGCGGCGCCAGCGATAGCGGCAAAAACGCCCGCCCCCAGCGTTAGGTTAACCAAGGGCAAGGCATTAGTAAGCACTGATAGTTCGATGTCAAAACCAGATACCAAGAGTTCATTAATCCAGGTATTCGTGGCTAGCAGACTCACAGCCATCAGACCGAGTCCGGCGCTGAACAAGGCCAGGCCTAATCCTTCACGGCTCATGGGTGAATAACGCAAGTTGTTAAACCCACGATAGAAACGAAAAGGTTTACCCAGATGAGTAACACTCATAAACAGGCCAAAAGAGGTCATCGATAGCGATGTGACCACCAGCACTAACATCATGTCTGAGGCCATAAATAGCTCAAACAGTTCGACCCCAGCCAAGGCCGCAAAGAAGGGGACCATAAAGGTACCCAAGGCAGCCTGAGCAAACAGGGTGAACAGCACCAAGGGATTCTCCCGACTGTTGAGTTTGGCCAGGTTCCAGTGTTGCTTCTTGCCCACTTTTTGATCTATCACAGGCTTATATTGGCCATCTTCACCCTTGTGGTATTTAACCGGCATGGAGTCGGTTCGCGTCATCTCCTCCGGCATAGACTTGGTCTGCTGGAAACGTATGTTGGGCCGGGTGATTTCCGGTGATGGGAAGCCAGGAATGCTGGTCTTACATTGCTCACGGCTCTCCGGCGTATTCTCGATCACACCAAAATCCAGTGCATTACCCACACAGGCTGAGACGCACGCAGGCTTGAGGCCCACTTCTAACCTATCGACACACATGTTGCACTTAGACACTCTTCCCTTAACTGGATCCAACTGAGGCGCATTGTAGGGACAAACCCAGGTGCAGTAGCCACAGCCGAAACAGGTTTCAGGGTCCTGCAACACGGCGCCATATTCAGCATGTTTAGTATAAGCTCGGGTCGGACAGCCCTTGAGACAGACGGGATCGTCACAGTGGTTACAGGCCATGGAGATGTTCATCCGCTTATAATCCGGATATGAGCCCCCCTCCACATAGCCAACCGAGCGAAATGCCAGATGAGCCGGGGTGTCGTTCTTCTCGGCGCAGGCCGACTCGCAGGCATGACAACCGATACAGTTATCTGCGGTAAAGAAGAAACCATGCTGCTTGTTACGATCTGGATTCGTGCCCACTGCCGGATTGTCGTTGATAAACATGGAGCGGCCCACAGGATTATCGGTCAACTCCACCAAGTCGATACGCTTGCCGTAGCGGTTCTCTATCTCGCTATCTGTCTTAGGCAGATAGGCGTAGGCCTGTTCCTCGGTGCGTACTTCCCAATGATCCGAGCGCCCCAGCTGCTCTTCGCCTCTCTTAGGTAAAACGTTCGCTTTGGTCACCTTTATGCTTGAGCCGGTCTCTGGGGTAAATAGCCCTACCCCAGCCTTGTCACTGTCACTGCCACTGTGCAATCTGCTACCTTGAGTTATCTGTGATGTCATTATCTCGTCCCCAGCCTTGAACCTCAGGCTTCAAATTCGCAAAATTATTCCCTAACCCTAAAACGCACGACGCTTGACATTGATCCGCGCCGCTTCATCTTGATCGATCGGCTCTATTCGCGTGCTGCACTGCTTAAATGCTGGCTGACGTGAATAGGGATCGAGTAAGCCTAAGGTGAGACGGTTGACACAATCGTGGTAATGAAACGGGATAAACACCATGTTACGGGGCACCCTATGGGTTAACTGCACCATCACCACGGCATCGCCGCGACGACTCGTGAGGCGAACATAGCTCTGGTGTTCGACCCCAAGCTCTTTAGCCGCATCTGGGTTCATCTCCATGTACGCCGTTGGGCTGAACTTGTTGCAGTTACCTATCTTGCCCGTACGGGTACGGGTATGAAAATGCTCCACCACCCTGCCGCTATTAAGCCAGAAGGGATACTCGTCACAGGGCTGCTCGTTGTTGTTATAAAAATTAATGGGCAGCAGATTTGCCTTACCTGACTGAGTCGGAAACAGGCCATCGCTGTAGAGTCTGGCTGTGCCTTTGAGACCTTCATCTTGTTCTCTAAATGGCCACTGAATGCCTCGGGCTGCCTCGATTTTCTCATAGGTCATACCCGAAATATCTAAGTGACGCGGCCCCCCATGGGACAACTTGCCCTTAGACAGGTATTTCATCTCTTCGAACGCCCCTTCCGGTGTCTCGGGAAAATGGATCATCTGGCCGTTATCGAAACGCTTGGCCAGCTGATTAAAGATCCAAAAATCTGGCTTAGAATTCTTAAAGGGAGGCAAGACATTACAGATCAGGTTGACCCTGCGCTCAGTGTTAGTGTGGGTACCCTCTTTTTCGGCCCAGACCGATGCCGGCAGATACACATGAGAATACTGGTTAGTCTCGACGTCACTATAGACGTCTTGGATAACCAGAAAGTCCAGCTTCTCCAGCGCCTTACGGATACGCGCCGTGTTGGGCATTGAGGTCATGGGATTAGTGGCCACGATCCACAGGCCTTTTATCTCTCCAGTCTCGATGGCTGGAAAAATATCGGTCTCGGCCAGACCGCGTTTCTTGGGAAAGAACTCAGGATCTATGCCCCAAAAATCGGCTATCTCGTTTCTGTCGGCTTCATTTTCCAGATAACGATATCCGGGTAAGCCCGAGCAAGATGACCACTCTCGGGTGCCCATGGCATTACACTGACCGGTTATCGATAAGCTGGTGCCACCAGGCTTACCTATATTGCCGGTTATCATATTCAGGTTATTGATGTTGGCGACACCATCTGAGCCGTGGGTAGATTGGTTTATCCCCATGGTCCAGATGCTCATGGCCGTCGGTGCCTTAGCATAAATTCTCGCCACATTACGTATGGTATCTTCGTCTATGCCGCAAATGTGTTGGGCTTGCTTAGGATCATAGTCCTGCACCAGTGCTTTAACCGCCTCGAAGCCTTGGGTATGGGCGTCGATATAGGCCTGATCTTGCAGCCCTTCATTGATGATCACATGCAGCATGGCGTTGATCAGTACACAATCTGTGCCTGGGGTGATAGGTAGATGGATATCGGCAAATTGCGCCAACATGGTCACTCGAGGATCCACCACAATCAAAGGAAAATGACGCTTCTCCAGCGCCTCTTTCAGACGCCAATAGATGATTGGATGCTGCTCGGGAAGGTTGGAGCCAAAAGCCATCAGACAGTGGGTATGCTCGAAGTCATCGTAACAGCCCGGCGGACCATCGGCGCCGAAGGAGCGCTTATAGCCGCTGACCGCGGATGCCATGCACAAGGTGGTGTTACCATCATAGTTATTAGTGCCTATCACGCCCCGGGCAAGTTTGCCTAAGGTGTAGAACTCTTCGGTTAACAGCTGGCCCGAAGAGACGATGGCAAAAGAATCACGGCCATACTTGGCTTGAATTTCTTTGATTTTATCGGCCGTGGTATCCAGGGCATGATCCCAGGAGGTAGGCTTAAAGTCTTCGAAATGCTTGTCTCTTATAAGAGGCTCGGTTCCCCTGCCCGGACTCTCGAACAACTCGTGCTCTAAGATCCCCTTGATGCAGAGTTTTCCCCGATTCACATCGGCGCCAGCATGGCCACGGGTGGTAACAATCTTGTTCTGCTCGTTTAAGCCTATTTCGATGGAGCAACCCGTAGAGCAGTAGTTACAGGTGGTGTACTTCCACTGTGCAACTTTCTTGCTGGGTATCACGATAGGCTTTCTTTTTTTACGACCAAACAGCATAAAATTCGCCCCACATTCAATAGATTCTATTTTTAGTTAAGCTTTATCTAAGCTTTACTAGAGTAATGCACTAGCCGTGCCATAGATTTTAATCATATTAAACAGTAGGTTATTAACACCCTCGATTTGTGACATGCTCAAGATCAGTGCTTTCGCTTTAAAGTGGTGCACTTCTGGTTTTAAAATAAATTAAAATAGTTAACCCCTTTTCACTTTCAGGTCGTTTATAAGGGAGATCTGAAACAGAAACAGCCATTTTTTATCTTTGGAGATTTTATGAATTCATCGACACTTAGCACCACTAAGAAAGCATTGACCATCACATTTTCAGCAGCAAGTATCTTAGCCGTGTCACTATTATCTTTTAATGCATCGGCCACCACCCCGGGGCATCCTAGTGGACATAACCAAAATATAATCACATCTCAAGCCTTCTCTTCATCAAATTACCAAGCCCAAGAAGCGACCAAGATGTTTCCGGCACCAGAAGCTGGCATGGTGCAACATATACTCACTCTGCCTAAGCTAGATGATGAGTCGAATTACATGGTCGAAATACTGATAGGCCAAACTCAGATGGTGGACTGTAATGGCACAAGCTTGTCCGGCGACTTGAAGCAAGAGTCGGTTAAAGGTTGGGGATATAGCTATTATCAAGTTGATTCGATCACGCAAGGGCCAACGACCATGATGGCGTGTTTTAAGCAAGCCAAAAAAGAGGCATTCGTGTCAATAAGAGCCGATCTGAAAATCAAGTATGACAGTCGTCTGGCTAAGGTGTTTTACCTACCAAAAGGCAGTGAATTAAGATACAGGATCTGGACTGTTGAGAGTCAGTTCAACACCTCTAAGCTAATGAGTGAATAATTACAAATAGGTAAATGCCAGCTAAAACTGGCATTTACCTTTCACATATTCTTGCCACCTTTCTCTTGGCACCTTTCTCTTGGAGAAGAGTTATTTAAATTCATTAGTCCAGGTCTGATAACTTGCTCATTTATTCCCAATGCTGAGAATAATATGTTATTGAAATCCAGTGTTCGACCATACTATAGACACAGATAGCAACGAACAGAGCCGCAGCTATGAACAAACAAATTAAGCTGAAATTCGATGCTTATCCTGCCGACGTAGCACAAATTTTAATGGGATTAAGGCGAACCATCTTGGAGTTAGCAGCTGAGATAGAGGATGGAAAGGTCGAAGAAGCGTTAAAGTGGGGAGAACCTAGCTATATTGTCAAACATGGCAGTACCATACGGTTCGACTGGAAAGCGGCAAGCCCCAAGCAGTACCGTATCTATTTCAATTGTAAAACCTGCTTAATTGAGACCTTCAAAGCACTCTACGGCAATACCTTCACCTACGAAGGCAATCGAGCCATGGTATTTTCAACATCAGATATCATACCCATGACACAGCTCAAACATTGCCTCTCATTGGCACTGAAATACCACTCAATTAAACATCTGCCCCTATTGGGTGCCTGACAGGAGCAAGCTAAACTCTTTTATCCCTCCCCCTCATATCACTATGTAACAAATGTAAATATTAGACTTATCCATTATAACGACCTTTACAAATCCCTTTCCATAAGCATAATGAGATTGATTCTTATTTGCGTTAAGGGTTTTGGATATTGAAGGAGTAAGGGGATGGATACATGGCGACAACTGATTTATGAAGCAAACCAAGCTTTTCAGGCTGGCAATTGGCAAGATGCTGAGCATCAATATTTGGTAGCAGTGTCGAGGATTAATTACCTCTATAGCGAACATGCCAACGATGAGCAGATCATGATGGCCTGGTTGGCCAGTTATCATAACTTGTCGGAGCTCTACGGTAGGCAGGGAAAAGCCGAAGCTCAACTCAGCAATATTATGATCCCTTACCATCAATTAAAAAATCGACTTATCACCCAAGCAGATAATGAACCCATCTATGTTGCAATCCTCCACGGATTGAAACTCAGTTGCAAAGAGTTATACCTGTATCAGAAGAAACTATTACAAGAGTCGAAATGTATCGATATGAATGCTTTGGCTCCGGTCATTCACTAATTGTGACCATGCCTCAAACCATCCACTAAATAGATAAGGTCTAGTATCCATGAAGCAAAAACTTACAGCAGCACTCACCTTAGTATCTAGTCTGCTTATCGCCCCAGCGGCCTTAGCACATGCAGGACATGATCATGCTCATTGGTCGTCGTCTATGATTCACTTGCTGTGGATTTTGCCTGCCGTAGCAGCCCTAGGACTCGCCATCACCATGTACCGTCGCAAGAAATCCGCAACTCAATCAGACAGTAAATAAGGGGCGAACATGTTTTATAACTTATTGAATAAAATCGACAATAAAGCCCCTTTTAAGCGAGCCTCGGCCCACTGCGATATTCCATGCAAGATTTACGACCCCATCACGGCTCAGCTGGCAGTATTGACCATGATCCGCATGGTCGACTTACTCGAAGAGCTCAATGCTAAACCGTCTCTGACGGCCAATGAACAAGCCCAATTCGGCCGTTTAGTGGCCGAAAAGGAAGTCCATGGCCACAAGGTAAAAGATGAGATCACTGTGATCTGGGGCGACTACATCAAGCAACCTCAGTTAGATCAATTTCCAGAGATCCATGAGCTAAGTCACAGCATCATGCTGGCGGCATCCAAAGCCAAGCAGCATATAGATCGTGATGCGACCCTGCTACTGCTGGACAAGGTCAATCGCTTCGCTGAGATATTCTGGGAAACCAAAGGAATTAAGACTTATCAGGCCACCTGCCCTTATCCACCTGCACAGACCTTGATTTACCCACAATTAACATAGCTAAATACATTGTTAGCTTAAGGATCGCTCATGTTTGGGATCAATCTATACCGTGTTGCCGGAGCCAGTATGCAGCCACGTATTCCTGCCGGCAGCTTCGTTCTCTGCATGAGCGCCTTTCATCGTACGCGTTTAAAGGTAGGCGAAATATACCTTTTCGATCACCCCAGACTCGGTGAACTGATCAAGACTCTGGTAAAAATAGACAGCGCGGGTAACCTCTGGTTCAAAGGCGAAAATAATACCAGTATATCCAGTCAAGGGATGGGGCCCATAAGGAGTGGCCGAGTCATAGGTAAGGTCACACTTATCATCTCGGCCTGAGATGACAACTCACAGCCTAGCCATTAACCCGCTGGGATTTGTCATTCAAAGATACTGGCAAGTTAAAAACCTCATCTAGAATCATCAATTGTCACCTAAGATGCAATTTGTTAACGTTAAGCCATGACAGCATTTCATATCAGCAGAATACACACCTCCAAAGGTATTTTCAGGCTGAGCGGCCACGAGGCTCAGACACTGGAGATATCTGCTATCGAATTCATGGGCACAGATGGCTGGGTGGCATTAAACTTGAACGATGAAAACTCCCGCCAATTAATCATCAGTCTAGAGCAGGAATTTTTAATCCATTTACGGTCGCAACATACCGACTAATATTGACTACAATAATAGCGCTAGAGCGTAAAACTAGAATATAAAACTAGAGTATAGAACTGACAAAGAAAGCTAACAGAAAGAAGAAATAAGGATGGCTAAGATTTGACTAAAGGCGAATTCGCCCCAGAATACACCAAGAAAGAGAAGCTAAGCTTGCTACTCATGCATATCGCTTGGGCGTTACCTCTGCTTTTTGTCACCCAACACTATTTCTTACCTTGGTTTAGCGTCTATATTACCCAGGCACATTGTTATCAATATGCGGGCTGGGCTGGCAATGAACTCGTGTTTTACGGACTGTTTGTCGGCCTGCCAGTTTCACTCGTTTGCATCATTTTACTCATTGAAGGCCCGAGAACGCTTCAAATCATACTCTCACCTAACGGATCTGCGCAAAATCCCCTTCCCAATGAAAAGGTCTTTAAACCCACCCGCTACATGTATGGCGCAAAAGCAAAAATTAAGCCTACAATCTTACTCATATTGTTGATGTTAATTTTGGCTATGTCCATTCGAGGCATTTTCTGGGCCCAGGACATTATCGCGATGACAAGCACAGACATAACCAGCACCTGCCCCCCATGTAAACTATCTCTAACAACCCAAATTAGTCGCTAATTCAGCCCTATAAAAATTAAAACGCTTCGAACTGTTTGGCCATTCTCTGTATCTGGGCTAACGGTACATTATGATTATTGCGCTTGGCGCACAGGACCTGATGTTCTGGGTCTTGAGGGTCACCAATTAACACCATGCGAACCTGATAGCCCAAGGCCTTCGCCGCGGCTTCATAAGCCATGAATTCCCAAGTAGCCATATTCGTATTATCACAAATAACTAAAGGCTGAGATACAGACAGTGCATGAATAAACCCGCTTAGGTTGCGTTGATGATACTCGGACAAGCGTTTAGCTTCGAACCTGTACTCATCTCCCACATAGAACAAAGTATCCGTCGAAAAGTATCCCTTGCCCCGAATGTTCATGGCGACTTCGAGTGTTTGACTACCAATGAATTCATCGACCCAACGAGACTTACCACTGCCGGGAAGACCGCGCATAATTATCGCTAACCTATCCAGTCTTGGTGTCTGTTTAGCTTGAAGATTATTCAAGTTATCCTCCATGTACCATACTCCAATACCTTATGTGCCATAGCATCACTGACTATCATTATTGATAATTGCGCCGGATAAGATCCGCTCAACCATCTTTGGCAATATTTCACTGGCCTTTCCTTGTAAGTGAAATTGAAATTGGCTATGACGATCAGCCTCGACCAGATTAACCTCAACGGTTTGAGCGCCATGATGATTGGCTATATCCACAAAACCAGCGGCCGGATAAACGGTACCAGAAGTGCCAATGGCAATAAACAGATCACAAGTGTCTAATGCATCTTGAATACGGTCCAGGCCTATGGGGATCTCACCGAACCAGACTACATCAGGCCTGAGTCTCTGGGCCGGGATACAGCAGGTACATGTGTGTTCGGGTCCAAATGGGTCTTTAAGCAAAAAGGTTTGGCCGGAGCGCGGGCAACGTCCTTTCGATAACTCACCATGCATATGTAATAAACGACGTGATCCCGCCCGTTCATGCAGATCATCAATATTTTGAGTCACTAACAAGAAGTCACCATCAAACTCTCTCTCGAGGCGCGCCAAGGCATCATGTCCAGCATTCGCCTCCACATCTCCGCTGTGGAGCTGACTCCAACGAGTATTATAGAATCCCTCCACGAGTTCAGGATCTCGTGCATAACCTTCCGGCGTCGCAACATCTTGGATCTTATGTGCTTCCCATAAACCATCCTGATCTCTGAAGGTTTTTATTCCTGATTCTGCTGAAATTCCAGCACCTGTTAAAATCACTATCTGGCGATACATCTTAGTCCCTTCCATACTCTGCTTGTTCTTATTGAATATAACCTGATAATCCTGACGAGAATATCTAATACACAATATTATGAAATTAGTAGTAATACGATAATAACAATACAAAAAGTAAGCTCAATACGCATACTTTTTCTCTGATTTTAAGCCATTTATTGCATATATTTTTATAAAGCTAAGATAAAGACCTTCAGAGGTTTAAGTTTTTAAATTTACCTCTATAATGGATATTAGTATCCACTATTGAACCGATCGTTAAGCTGATGGTTCTGCAATCAAGAGATTAGTAATGACAGATGGAAATCAAGCGCTAAAAAAAGCGGGTTTGAAAGTCACTTTACCACGAGTCAAGATCCTAGAACTGATGCAAGGACCCGAAAACCAACACATCAGTGCAGAAAATCTGTATAAAAGATTACTCGAAATAGGTGAAGAGATCGGTTTAGCCACAGTGTATCGTGTACTCAACCAATTCGATGATGCTGGTATAGTCACACGTCACCACTTCGAAAGCGGTAAAGCTGTATTCGAATTAGCGACTAAGCATCACCACGATCATCTTGTTTGCCTATCTTGTAACAAGGTCATCGAGTTTTCTGATGATTTGATCGAGACTCGACAAGATGCGATTGCCAAGAAGCACAACATAAAACTCACCAACCACAGCCTATACCTTTATGGTGTCTGTCTTAATGATGAGTGTGACCATAACGACGCTTAATTCTTTTAAGTTTCGTCCTAAAAATAACCAGCCCTCGAGCTGGTTTTTTTGTGCCTAGCACTTTAATTATACGAGATGCTTGTGAAAAATATTCACCTTGTGCCCCATGAAACTATCTCTATTTCTTTGTTCCATCCCCAGCTTTATAGCCAGATTTTCCGACCCTTTATTACCCAATAATATGATTGCTATGGCTTCATGGACGTCAAAGTCTGGAAACGTCTCCAGTGCAGACTTGCCCGCTTCAGAGCCATAACCTTGGCCCCAATAGTCAGGAAGATAACGGTAGCCCAACTCGACTTCCTCAAACTCGGTAATATACTTAGGCCCACAAAATCCAATCACTTTTTTATCTGCTTTATGCTCTACAGCCCAACGGCCGTAGCCAAACTCTTCATAACTGACGAGAATGACATCTGAAAATATTTTCTCGGCTTGATCGATTGAAGTCATAGGTGCGCCGGGAATGTAAGTCAATATCTCAGGTATGCTATTAAGCAGAAATAGGCTTTGAATATCCTTGGTTTCAAAGTGGCGTAAAATTAATCTTTCCGTTTCAGCAATGATCATATAATCCCTTTAAATAGTGCCTATGTTTGAACCTGTGTACCAAAATTAAATTTGATGCGGCTAATCTAATTAAGTACCAATTTATATACCTGTTCGTTTTTTATCAATATAATCCCATAATAAAGTATAGAATTTGCTCGATTAAACATCATTCGCAAGGAAGTAGTATGACAATAATGCAATTGGTATATTGGCTCATTGCCAGTTTAGGTAACCTGTTAGCCCTCTACTTGTTTAATACAAGCAGTCCCCTCTCCATATTACTGACAGTATTCACAGTCTGTTACACGGTGATCGGATTTTATGATCTCAAGTTTAGCTCCCACAACTTAAACAGACTCTATCCTGTAGTTGCCTATCTTCGCTATTTCCTCGAATCCTATCGAATCGAGATCCAGCAATATTTCATCGCCAATGACACAGAGGAGCGCCCCTTTAATCGAGAGCAGAGGTCCTTGGTATACCAGAGAGCCAAGAATGTCCGTGACACTATCGCCTTCGGAACCCAGCAAGATCTACTGCAAGAAAACTATCTTAGCCTGTGGCATTCACTGTCACCCAAGAAAATAAGCCATAAGGTGAAGCGCATTAGATTCGGCGGACCCAACTGTACTCAACCCTATGATGCATCTTATTTGAACATATCGGCCATGAGTTTTGGCTCTCTCAGCGCTAATGCTATCGAAGCCTTAAATCTCGGGGCCAAGCAAGCAGCTTGCTTTCACAACACGGGAGAAGGCGGCGCAAGCCCCTACCACCTTAAACACGGCGGCGACATTGTTTGGCAAATAGGGTCAGGATTATTCGGTTGTCGTGATGATGAGGGTAATTTTGACCCAAACTCTTTCGAAGCCATGGCCAAACGCCCGCAAATAAAGATGATTGAGATAAAGCTAAGTCAAGGCGCAAAACCTGGCCACGGCGGCGTACTGCCAAAGGCTAAAATCACCGAAGAAATTGCTGCTATTCGCCATATTCCCATGGACAGAGACTGCGTATCCCCGGCGGTTAACCCGGAATGCACGACTCCCATAGCCTTACTGAATTTTGTTGCGCGTTTAAGGAAGCTCAGTGGCGGTAAGCCCATAGGTTTTAAACTTTGCATCGGTAATCCCGCCGAATTTCTCGGGATCTGCAAAGCCATGATTGAAACAGGAATAACGCCAGACTTCATCACGGTTGATGGCGCCGAAGGTGGCACAGGTGCCGCACCGGTTGAGTTCACTAACCGACTCGGTATGGTGTGTCTCGAGGCCGTCTATTTTGTTCACAACGCCTTAATCGGTGTAGGCTTAAGAGATAAAATTCGCATCATTGCCTCGGGTAAAACTGCATCGAGTTTCGATCTGCTCACCAAAATTGCCCTAGGTGCCGATACAGTTAATGCCGCACGCACCATGATGTTGGCTCTGGGTTGTATTCAGTCCCGCCACTGTAACACCAACTTGTGTCCCACAGGCGTCGCCACTCAAGATCCTGCCAGAGCTAAGGCTATCAATGTGCAGCAGAAAAGTTTGAGGGTTAAAAACTTCCATCACAATACCCTAGAAAGTTTTTATGAGCTCGTTGGTAGTATGGGTTTAGATGATCCCGCTAAACTGCTTCCACAGATGATCAAACGTCGTTCCCCCTACGGCTTACTCATGTCTATGGGTAGCTTAATAAAACCCGTAGCGTCGAATGCACTGATTGAAAACGGTCAGCTTGATGATGCCTGGCAGATCTGGTGGGATACCAGCCGAGCCGAGCAATTCTATGCCGAAGATGTGTTCTTTCTCAAGCCCCCCGAGTTCAGGCATCTGGCATAAGCATCGAGAAACGAGAAACTAATAACTAATAACTAAGTAGTTTCTCCTATAGCAAGAACCACAGCCAGAAACCGAAACTAAACACAGATAGCACAGTTGATAATACAACTGTGCTGGCCAATACTGATTGCTGCACCTTGAGCTGAGTGGCGATGAGATAGGCATTAACACCTAAAGGAGATGCGCTGAGCAGCACCACTAACGCCAAGCTATCCCCTACCATGCCTAAGCCATAATGCCCGAAAAAATAAACCAGAGCCGGCAGCACCAGTAATTTAATAACGCACGCCAAAGCCGAAAACTTCCAATCTTGACTGATGCTATAAAAACTCAAATTAGCCCCCAGCACAAACAAGGCGCAGGCGAGGGCCGGTTGTGCCAGCAGGCTAAGTCCGGACATCAGCTCATCAGGCAAGTTAAATCCCAGGGCATTAATGAGTATCCCCATAGAGATGCTCATCACCACAGGGTTAAATAGAATTGAGCGAGTGAAACTTGGCCATGAAAAACCTTGCCCAGCCCCTTTAGAAGCGATTAAGAAGGTCAGAGCAAACAAGAGCGCACTGTGAAAGGTGATGATGACAAAGACATTACCCATCATGGACTCACCCAGTGCCCCTATGATGATCGGCAGACCCACTAGAATAGTGTTGGAATAACTACAGCCTAAGGCGTACACAGCACTATGAGCCTGAACCTTATCATTACCGCGACGAAAGAGTTTACACGCCAGAAAACCTATCCCATACACAGCAAGAACAGGCAGATAAAATGCCATCAGCTCGGTAATATTCAGACTCTGCTCTAAGGGCGCTTTATACATATTCAGGAACAAGAAGGCGGGAATGCTGATGTTAAAGGCGAACTTTCCAATACCAGCAATATGCTCACGGCTTAAGTATTTGATATGAGTCAGCAAGTAGCCAAGGCCGACCATGAAAATTAGTGGAAAAATAATAGAAACGATAAACATAATTAACTCAAAGCTTCCTGAAAATGAAAAGTATCTATACCTGAGGCGAACTTATCTATGACTCCAGCTATAAGCTCACGGCTTAAGCATCTGATATGAGTCAGCAACTAGCCCTGACCACTATGAAGATTAGCGGGAAAATAATAGAAACGATAAACATAATTAACTCAAAGCTTCCTGAAAATGAAAAGTATCTATACCTGAAGCGAACTTATCTATGACTCCAGCTATAAGCTCACGGCTTAAGCATTTGATATGAGTCAGCAACTAGCCCAGACCACTATGAAGATTAGCGGGAAAATAATAGAAACGATAAACATAATTAACTCAAAGCTTCCTGAAAATGAAAAGTATCTATACCTGAGGCGAACTTATCTATGACTCCAGATATAAGTTCAAGACTTAAGTGTTTGATATTATTCAGCAACTAGCCCAGACCACTATGAAGATTAGCGGGAAAATAATAGAAACGATAAACATAATTAACTCAAAGCTTCCTGAAAATGAAAAGTATCTATACCTGAGGCGAACTTATCTATGACTCCAGCTATAAGTTCAAGACTTAAGTATTTGATGTGAGTCAGCAACTAGTCCAAACCGACCATGAAAATTAGCGGGAAAATAATAGAAACGATAAACATGGTTAACTCAAAGAAGCTCAGAAAATTAAACGTTGTTTGTTGAATTACAAATAACAAAAAAGGCGCCAGAGGCGCCTTTTAAAACTGGAATGGCTAATTACCAACCAGTTCTAGTACGTAGTGCTTTACCGATATCGGCAAGTGAACGAACTGTAGTTACGCCTGCAGCTTCAAGAGCGGCAAACTTATCTTCAGCAGTACCTTTACCACCAGCGATGATTGCGCCAGCATGACCCATACGCTTGCCTTCAGGTGCAGTAACACCGGCAATGTATGAAACAACAGGTTTAGTCACGTGAGCCTTAATGTACTCAGCTGCTTCTTCTTCAGCAGTACCACCAATTTCACCAATCATAACAATCGCTTCGGTCTGTGGATCGTTCTGGAATAACTCAAGAACGTCGATGAAGTTAGTACCAGGAATTGGATCGCCACCGATACCAACACAAGTAGACTGACCGAAACCTTCATCGGTAGTCTGCTTAACCGCTTCATAAGTCAGAGTACCTGAACGAGAAACGATACCGACTTTACCCGGCTTGTGGATGTGACCAGGCATGATACCAATCTTACACTCACCAGGAGTGATAACACCTGGACAGTTAGGACCGATCATACGCACGCCAGTCTCTTCAAGCTTAACTTTAACCTGAAGCATATCCAGAGTCGGGATGCCTTCGGTAATACAAACGATAAGCTCAATGCCACCGTCGATAGCTTCAAGAATGGCATCTTTACAGAAAGGAGCTGGTACATAGATAACTGATGCTGTTGCGCCAGTTTGAGCTACTGCTTCTTTAACTGTGTTAAATACTGGCAGACCAAGATGAACTTTACCGCCTTTTCCTGGTGAAACACCACCAACCATCTGAGTACCGTAATCGATAGCTTGCTCAGAGTGGAATGTACCTTGACCGCCGGTAAAGCCCTGACAGATAACTTTAGTATCTTTATTGATTAAGACAGACATTATTTGCCCTCCGCAGCTTTAACAACTTGCTGAGCCGCGTCTGTAAGACTCGTGGCAGCGATGATATCGAGATCTGAACCAGCCAAAACTTCACGGCCAAGCTCTGCGTTAGTACCTTCAAGACGAACAACAACAGGAACGGTTACACCGACCTCTTTAACCGCACCGATAATACCTTCAGCTATCATGTCACAACGCACGATACCACCGAAGATGTTAACCAATACTGCTTTAACGTTATCGTCAGATAGGATGATCTTGAACGCTTCAGCAACGCGCTCTTTAGTCGCTCCGCCGCCAACATCAAGGAAGTTAGCTGGATTGCCGCCGTGTAGGTTAACTATATCCATAGTTCCCATAGCAAGACCCGCGCCGTTAACCATACAGCCGACGTTTCCGTCTAGTGCTACATAGTTAAGCTCGAACTTAGCAGCATGTGCTTCACGAGCATCATCTTGTGATGGATCGTGCATGTCACGGATTTTAGGCTGACGGTACAAAGCGTTACCATCGATGCCAATTTTACCGTCGAGACAGTGAATGTTGCCTTCGGTGGTAATAACTAGCGGGTTAATCTCTAGAAGTGCGAAATCATGGTCTTCGAACATCTTAGCTAAGCCCATGAAGACTTTAGTGAACTGCTTCATCTGAGTCGGGTTTAGACCCAACTTGAAGCCAAGATCACGTGCCTGGAATGGCTGAGGACCTGTCAATGGATCTATGATGGCCTTGTGGATCAACTCAGGCGTATTTTCAGCCACAGTCTCAATATCCACACCACCTTCGGTAGAAGCCATGAATACCACACGACGTGAAGCACGATCGACAACGGCACCTAGGTACAATTCGTTGGCGATATCGGTGCAGCTTTCTACTAAAATTTTAGCTACTGGCTGACCCTTCGCATCTGTCTGGTAAGTCACCAGATTTTTACCTAACCAATGTTCGGCAAACGCTCTGATCTCGTCTTTAGAACCAGTAACTTTAACGCCACCCGCTTTACCACGGCCGCCTGCGTGTACTTGACACTTAACAACCCACATATCACCGCCAATATGGCCAGCAGCTTCTACAGCTTCTTGAGCTGTATCACATGCAAAACCTTCTGACACTGGTAAACCATATTCGGCAAAAAGAGCTTTTGCCTGATACTCATGCAAATTCATGATGATCTATCCATATACTTCAAATCAAATTTAACTGGCTCTTTAGGGCCAGTACGAGGGTAATACCAATCGCGCCCTAGGACGTGACTGGTATGGTGTCACTGCAACTTTTTATAAATCTAACAGTAGACGAGTTGGATCTTCGAGGAAGTCCTTAATGGCAACCAAGAAGCCAACTGACTCACGACCATCGATAATACGGTGGTCGTAAGAAAGTGCTAGGTACATCATGGGTAGGATTTCAACCTGACCATTGACTGCCATTGGACGATCCTTGATGGCATGCATGCCCAAGATCGCGCTCTGTGGCAGGTTCAAAATTGGTGTAGACATCAATGAACCGAACACACCACCGTTAGTGATGGTGAAGTTACCACCCGTCATATCTTCAACGGTTAGTTTGCCGTCACGGCCCTTGATCGCCAATGCACGTACATTACGCTCGATATCGGCAAGGCTCATGGTGTCGGTATCACGCAATATCGGCGTAACCAGACCACGAGGAGTAGAAACCGCAATACTGATATCGAAATAATTGTGATAAACGATGTCATCGCCATCGATAGAGGCATTAACTTCAGGGAAGCGCTTCAGTGCTTCGGTCACGGCCTTGATGTAGAAAGACATGAAACCTAGACGCACGCCATGACGCTTCTCGAAGACTTCCTGATACTGCTTACGGATATCTTTAATAGGCTGCATGTTGACTTCGTTAAACGTAGTCAGCATAGCGGTAGAGTTTTTAGCTTCCAGAAGACGTCTAGCAATCGTCTTGCGTAGGCGTGACATAGGCACACGCTTCTCGCTTCGTTCAGCCAGAGGCGCTACGGCAGCAGGAGCACTGGCCACTGGAGCCGGTGTCGCTTTTGCACTTTTAACGAAGGCTTCAACATCTTCCTTAGTGATACGTCCGCCAACGCCTGTGCCTTTAAGTTTAGTGGCATCCAGGTTATGTTCGGCGATAAGACGACGAACCGATGGGCTTAGTGCATCATTTGACTCATCTGTCGCTTCAGGCGTTACGGCTTCAGCTTCGGCCTTAGTCACTTCCTGACCGGCAACTACACCAGCGATAAACTTGGCAATAACGGCTTCACCCAAAACAGTGTCGCCCTCTTCAGCCAAAAACTCAGCGATTGAACCATCTTCAGGTGCAACCACTTCGAGTACAACTTTATCAGTCTCGATATCGACGAGGTTCTGATCTCGAGTGACTTGTTCGCCAGCTTTCACATGCCAAGTGGCAATGGTCGCATCGGCAACAGATTCTGGCAGTACGGGTACCTTAATTTCGATACTCATTATGAGCTATCCTTTTTATAATTGTCTGTTACTACAGTTTTAATGCTGTCTTGATCAAAGAGTCTTGCTGCTGAGCATGCAATGTAGGATAACCACATGCAGGTGCAGCTGATGCTTCACGACCGGCATAGGTTAACTCTGCACCAGCTGGGATTGCTCCCCAGAAATGATGCTGACTACAGTACCAGGCGCCCTGGTTTTGCGGCTCTTCCTGACACCAGACAAAATCTTTGACATGCTGGTATTGCGCTAATGTCTCTAACATCTCTTCACGAGGGAACGGATAAAGCTGCTCCACACGGATAAGGGCGACATTAGTAATATTCTCTTTACGACGTCTCTCTAGTAGTTCGAAATAAACCTTACCACTACAGAAGACCACGCGATCTACCTTGTTGCTATCTAGGCTGTCCATCTCAGGGATAACATTCTGGAATGTACCCTGTGCCAGCTCTTCCATGGTAGAAACAGCTAAGGGATGACGCAGCAAAGATTTAGGAGACATCACGATCAAAGGACGACGCATAGGACGTACAACCTGACGTCTGAGCATATGATAAACCTGAGCCGGTGTCGATGGTACGCAGACCTGCATATTGTGGTTGGCACATAATTGCAGGAAACGCTCCAGACGAGCACTGGAATGTTCAGGTCCTTGTCCTTCATAACCGTGTGGCAGCAACATAGTCAGACCACACAAACGGCCCCACTTCTGCTCACCAGACGAGAGGAACTGATCGATAACCACTTGGGCACAGTTGGCAAAATCACCAAATTGAGCTTCCCATAGGGTCAATCCACCCGGCTCCGCCGTGGCGTAACCGTATTCGAACGCCAGTACAGAGGCTTCTGATAAAACAGAATCGGTTAGATCAATCGGGCCTTGATCATCAGATATGTTACGTAACGGCATATAAGCCGATGCATCATTTTGATTGTGCAGTACTGCATGGCGATGGAAGAAGGTTCCACGACCCGAGTCCTGACCTGTGATACGGATACGTTTCTTGTCTTCGAGAATCGACGCGTAAGCCAAAGTCTCGGCGAAGCCCCAATCGAGCAACTTCTCACCTTTTGCCATCAGGGTGCGATCTTTATAGATCTTAGCCACTCGAGATTGCAACTTGTGAGATTCAGGCACGTAACTGATCTTATTAGCAAGGTTCTGAATACGATCCATCGACATCTGAGCCGGATACTCTTCATCCCACTCTCTGTTGATGTAAGGTGACCAGTCGACAGAATGCAGTGTCATAGGACGCCATTCATCCACCACGCAATCACCGTGATCTAAGGCATCGCGATAATCGTTGATCATCCCAGTGACTTCATCGGCGGCCAAGGTATTCTCGGCAATCAGCTTATCGGCATAAATCTTACGCGGCGTAGGATGCTTCTTGATCTTGGCATACATCAGCGGCTGAGTCGCACTCGGCTCATCGGCTTCGTTATGACCATGACGGCGATAACACACCAGATCGATAACTACATCACGCTTAAATTCGTTACGATAGTCGACAGCTAACTGAGAGATGAAGACCACAGCCTCTGGATCATCGGCATTAACGTGGAAAATCGGCGCCTGTACCATCTTAGCAATATCGGTACAATATTCAGTTGAGCGTATATCGTCTTGATTCGAGGTGGTGAAACCTACCTGATTATTAATCACCAGACGTATGCTACCACCGACCTTGAAGCCGCGAGTCTGAGACATGTTGAATGTCTCTTGAACTATGCCCTGACCCGTAATCGCCGAATCACCATGAATGGTAATAGGCAAGACTTCTAGGCCATCATCACAACCACGTCGATCTAGACGTGCACGTACCGAGCCCATAACAACTGGGTTAACGATCTCTAGGTGTGATGGGTTAAACGCAAGGGCTAGATGAACATTGCCACCAGGCGTCTTAAAATCGGAGGAGAAACCTTGGTGATACTTAACATCACCCGAACCGTTCAGTGCATCGCTATGCTTACCGGCGAATTCATCAAACAACTCTGCAGGTTTCTTACCTAAGATATTAACCAGTAAGTTCAGACGACCGCGGTGAGCCATGCCCACGACGACCTCTTTGGTGCCGGCTTCGCCCGCGCGATAGATGATCTCGCGCATCATAGGAACTAGAGCATCGCCACCTTCGAGAGAGAAACGTTTTGCCCCTGGGAATTTGGCCCCTAAGTATTTCTCCATACCTTCTGCGGCGTTCAGGCCTCGAAGAATACGGGTCTTAGCGGTTTTGTCGTAATTAGCTCTACCTAAAGAAGGTTCTAACCTCTGCTGAATCCAGCGCTTCTCGTCAGTATCTATCATGTGCATGTATTCGGCACCGATAGAACCACAATATGTGGTCTTCAATGCGCTAATAAGATCCACCAGCTTCATGGTTTCGCCACCATGAGCAAATGAACCTGTATTGAATTCACGCTGCATATCTTCGCTTGTTAAGCCATGGAAGGCTGGGTCAAGTTCAGAAACCTTGTCACGCTTCCACAGTTCCAGAGGGTCGAGATTTGCATTCTGGTGGCCACGGAATCGATGAGCATTGATCATCTGCAAGACTTTAACTTGCTTAGCGTCAACTTCAGGATCTGTCACACGGGCCGAACCCTTATGACTTCCTTCGAGCGCTAAACTACGAAAATAATCACGTACTTTAGAGTGGGCAGCTTCGGGTACATCAGCCGATGCGCCATTGGCATGAGGGAGGTTATCAAACACCACTTGCCAGTCTTCGGAAACAGACTGAGGGTCTTCTTGATAGGCTTCATACATCTCTTCTACATAGGTCGAATTAGCACCGTTAAGGTGTGATGATTCGAGCCAGGCTTTCATGATGCCTTGGTGCATTTCTATTCCTTTCAAACTTTATACACGTTTTTAGCCGAAGTTTTTAGATGCACCCTTCGTCGAAGATACAAGTGTAGAGTGACGAGAGGTACACAGTTCTTGCCGCCCTAGAAATTCTAATGTTCCAGATTTCACGGCATTTTGTAGTTCCGTTACACAAAGAGCCACTTTTCCACAGAGAAGTGGCTCAATTCGAGCTATCTAATTATTACTATTAGCTCTTTGTCCTGCATTTACACTGCTCTCTTCAGCAACATGGACTTAATGTGTCCAATTGCCTTAGTCGGATTGAGTCCCTTAGGACATACATCCACGCAGTTCATGATGCCATGGCAGCGGAATACGCTGTAGGCGTCATCGAGCTCCGATAAACGCTCTTCGGTTGCTGTGTCACGGCTATCGATTAGGAAGCGATAGGCATGTAACAAGCCGCTTGGACCGATGAACTTATCAGGGTTCCACCAAAAAGATGGACAAGCGGTAGAACAACAAGCACACATAATACACTCATATAAACCATCTAAGTGTTCACGTTCCTCAGGTGATTGCAGATGTTCACGCGCAGGCGTTTTCTCATCGTTAATCAGATAGGGCTTGATCTTCTCATACTGAGTGTAGAACTGAGACAGGTCTACAATTATGTCACGAACAACTGGCATTCCAGGCAGTGGTCTAATCTCGATTTTCTTACCCTTGAAGGTAGAAACTGGCGTGATACAGGCCAGACCGTTCTTGCCATTCATGTTTAGGCCATCTGAGCCACAAACACCTTCACGACATGAACGACGAAATGCCAAAGTAGGATCTTGCTCTTTCAACAATATCAGTGCATCAAGGACCATCATATCGGTACCTTCAGCAACGTCTAATGTGTAATCCTTCATATACGGCTTAGCGTCTACATCGGGATTATAGCGATAAACTGCGATATTCAAATTCATCTCTGTATCTCCTTAGTAGGTACGCTTGATCGGTGGGAAGGCTGCACGAAGCTTAGGCTCCATGTTAACCGCACGACGATCCATTGTTTCAGTAACTGGGTCAAACAGGCTGTGACACAACCAGTTCTCATCATCACGATCGAGGAAATCTTCACGTGAATGCGCACCACGGCTCTCAGTACGGAAGTTAGCAGCATAAGCCGTCGCAATAGCTGTCGCCATCAAGTTATCCAGCTCTAAACATTCAATACGCTGGGTATTGAACTCTTTCGAATTATCCGAAAGCTTAGCATTGGCCAGACGTTCACGAATTTGCTTCAACTCTGCCAGACCTTCGGCCATAGAGTCACCACGGCGGAATACGGAGAAGTTAAGCTGCATACAAAGCTGTAAGTCTTTACGGATCTGTACCGGGTCTTCACCGTCTTTGTTGCTTTCCCAGCGATTTAGACGTGCTAGAGACGCATCGATGTCGGCATCAGTCGCATCTTTAGGATTAGGAGTCTCATCCAGGGCTTTACCCAGATGCTGACCCGCTGCACGACCAAATACTACTAAATCCAGTAATGAGTTACCACCTAAACGGTTAGCGCCGTGTACCGATACACAGGCAATCTCACCGACGGCAAATAAACCTATTACATCACTCTCTGAACCATCTTCACTCTTACGAATGACTTGGCCACTCACTTTAGCAGGCAGACCACCCATCATGTAATGACACGTTGGTAGTACAGGGATAGGACCATCGGCCGGATCGATATGGGCAAACGTACGAGATAACTCGCACACACCAGGAAGACGCGCTTCCAGTGTCTCTTTGCCTAAGTGATCCAGCTTGAGTAGCAAGTGCGGACCTAAAGGACCGTCCAGACCACGACCTTCACGAATCTCGGTCATCATAGAACGTGCAACCACGTCACGTGATGCCAAATCTTTCGCGTTAGGCGCATAACGTTCCATGAAACGTTCGCCGTCTTTGTTCAGTAGATATCCGCCTTCACCACGACAACCTTCGGTCACCAGTACACCGGCTCCCGCGATTCCCGTTGGATGGAACTGCCACATCTCCATATCTTGCATCTGCACGCCAGCACGCATTGCCATGCCGACACCGTCGCCAGTATTAATATGCGCGTTAGTAGTCGATGCATAGATGCGACCGGCGCCGCCTGTAGCGAGTACGGTAGCCTTGGCCTTGAAATAAACGATTTCACCACTTTCGATATCGATAGCGGTACAACCGACAATCACGCCGTCTTCGTTCTTCACTAAATCCAGTGCATACCACTCGGAGAATACTTGTGTTTTATGCTTAACATTTTGCTGGTAAAGACAATGTAGCAGCGCATGACCAGTACGGTCGGCTGCAGCTGCAGTACGAGCCGCTTGCTCACCACCGAAGTTTCTTGACTGACCACCGAACGGACGCTGGTATATCTTGCCGTTCTCGAAACGAGAGAAAGGCAGACCCATATGCTCCAGCTCGATTACCGCCTCGGGACCAGTTTTACACATGAATTCGATCGCTTCTTGGTCACCGATAAAATCGGAACCTTTAACCGTATCGTACATGTGCTGTTCCCAATGATCTTCATGGGCATTACCTAAGGCTACTGTGATGCCACCTTGGGCCGAAACCGTATGAGAACGAGTCGGAAACACTTTAGATAAAAGCGCACAGCTCTTACCTTCTTTAGAAATCTGTAATGCTGCTCGCATACCTGCGCCACCGGCACCGATCACGACCACATCAAATTCGCGTACTGGAATACTCACTTAAACACCCCACACAATTAAAATGCCTGCAGCCAAATAAGAGAAGGCTGCTACGACAACAACAAACTGAAGTAAACCACGAAGCATTAACGGCTTAACGTAATCTGTTAGCACCTGCCAGACACCGATCCAAGCGTGGATCAGAATCGCGACTAAAGCGAGCAGTGTGAATACTTTCATCGGCAGAGCGCTGAACAAGCCATGCCATGCGTCGTAGGTTAGTGGAGAGCTAAGGGCAATAAATCCAACCACAAAAATAGTGTATAGGGCTAAAATGATTGCGCTTGCGCGTATTAGAATAAAATCATGAACACCACTGCGTCCAAGACTCGCTGCATTAGTTACCATACCCAAACCCCTACTATGATAGAAAACGCAAATGACAGTGCAAATGCGGCTTTTGCCGAAGCGATACCAGCTGGCAACTCTTCCCAACAACCGGCGTCCATTATCAGATGACGTATGCCAACGATAAGGTGATAACCCAGTGCGGTAAGAATTCCCCAGATGACAAACTTAACCAGCAAGTTATCAAAAAGAGATTGTACGCCGGCGAAACTCTCTGGTGATGCTAAAGATTCACTCAGCAACCAGATGAGAATGCCAACAGCAAATAGCATGATGACACCGGATACACGGTGGAGGATAGACGCGATCGCTGTTGCAGGAAAGCGTATGGTCTGCAGATCTAGATGGACAGGTCTTTGCTTTTTCACGTTCTGCTCACTCTGCTCAATTGAGCTATATTTTTGTTATACGAAGCGCTTTTGCTCAAACATTAAACTGTGAATAAAACCACACTAAGATGTCATTACAAAAGAAAAGTTTAAACAGACGTTTAACGCTTTTATCAAGTTACTAATGAAGTGCTCTCTAAATGGCAATGTCTGTCGCTCTTCTGAGCTGAAGCAAGTATACGCGCGGCAAATGTCAAATACAAACATCACATTATGCAAATATTGTTTTTTTGGTAAAAAATCTGCCAAGTACCTGTTCTCCTATGGGGTTTAGGCACAATAAGGCCTTGGTCAACGAAATTAAAACGCTTATTTAAATTGAAATGTGATCTAGATTCACTGTAAGGTACAGGCGTTTGATAAGCCGCACTCACATAAGAATGAAGTAAGGAGAACGGGTATGGCTAAAAATATAGCCAAGTTGGAACTTCCAGGGAATGAATCAATCGATCTGCCAATAAAAAAAGGCACGGCAGGATTCGATGTCATCGACATCAGTAAATTAGGTAGTAAGGGTTACTTTACATTCGATCCAGGATTTCTCGCGACAGCCTCCTGCGAATCTGCGATTACCTATATCGATGGCGCACAAGGGATACTGCTTCACCGCGGATACCCTATTGGTGAACTTGCCGTAAATTCAGATTATTTAGATCTGTGTTATTTGCTGCTGTACGGAGAGCTTCCAACAAAAATTCAGTATGAACAGTTTGTTCATACTGTTAAAAACCACACCATGGTTAACGAGCAATTAGTCGCCTTCTTTAGAGGTTTCAGACGTGATGCTCACCCAATGGCAATGTTATGTGGTGTTACAGGTGCACTTTCTGCATTTTACCAAGATTCACTAGATGTTAACGATGAGCGTCACCGCGAAATTGCCGCCTTCCGTCTAGTATCTAAGATGCCGACAATTGCCGCCATGTGTTACAAGTACTCGATCGGCCAGCCATTCGTGTATCCACGTAATGACTTGAGCTACGCGGGTAACTTCCTCAGCATGATGTTTGCTGTGCCATGTGAAGAATACAAGGTTAATCCGATTGTTGAACAAGCCATGGATCGCATCTTTATTCTGCATGCGGATCATGAGCAAAACGCGTCGACATCGACAGTACGTCTGGCAGGTTCTTCAGGTGCTAACCCATTTGCATGTATTGCAGCGGGTATTGCATCACTTTGGGGCCCCGCTCACGGCGGCGCTAACGAAGCGTGTTTGAACATGCTCGAAGAGATTGGCACTGTGGATCGTATCCCAGAGTTCATCGCTCGTGCTAAAGACAAGGAAGATCCTTTCCGCCTGATGGGCTTCGGACATCGCGTGTATAAGAACTTCGACCCTCGCGCTAAAGTCATGCGTGAAACTTGTCATGAAGTTCTTAAAGAACTTAATGTTAACGACCCACTGCTCGATGTTGCCATGGAACTCGAACGTATTGCCCTTGAAGATGATTATTTCGTCTCTAAGAAGCTATATCCAAACGTCGATTTTTACTCAGGCATCATCATGAAGGCTATCGGTATTCCGACTAGCATGTTCACTGTACTGTTCGCCCTTGCGCGTACAGTTGGTTGGATTGCTCATTGGAAAGAGATGTTGGATCAACCTGGTCATAAGATCAGTCGTCCACGTCAATTATATACCGGCGCACCTGAGCGCTCTTTTGTCTCACAAGACAAACGTGAATCTTAACGTCTCTATGACCTAGGACTTAAAACCTAGGAAATAAGAACTAAAAAAGGCACTCATCGAGTGCCTTTTTTATTACCCGCTCCCACCATGTTCACCCTGTTATGGTTCACCCTTTCACTTACACTTGATTGGATTGCTCATTGGAAAGAGATGTTGGATCAACCTGGTCATAAGATCAGTCGTCCACGTCAATTATATACCGGCGCACCTGAGCGCTCTTTTGTCTCACAAGACAAACGTGAATCTTAACGTCTCTATGACCTAGAACTTAAAACCTAGGAAATAAGAACTAAAAAAGGCACTCATCGAGTGCCTTTTTTCTTTTAATTTGGCAAGATTCTATCGACTTCAATACAGCTGTCGAAGTCTCGCAAATCACATCCCTTGTTGTACCATTTGGCTTCACTATCACCTTCAGACATCTGGCCAGCCCTACGACATCCTGAGAGATCACCGAATTCACACGCACGTCCATAATAGAGTATAGCGCCGACGGTATCCTTGAAACGCTCCACAGCTTTCCATGCAAATTGATAACAAGCAGAAGCGTCATCATTCATGCAGCAATCCTGATACTGGCTAACCAAGTGCCTAGGGTATTTAGCTTCATCAAGGGCACACACTTGAGTGATCTTGGCAGGTTTTGTGGGGGCATTCATCACTAGGAAGCTTTGACTGACTATCTCAGTGCCCTTTTCGAGTACTGATAATGTCCATTTACCTGAAACTAGCTCAGATTCTGATTCAAAATTCCAAATAACATAGTTAGGTCTGCCAAAATAGACAACATCTTGCCAGCTCGATTCGGTCGTCACAGTCCCATCAGAGGCTTTCATTGCAGGGTGTTTGACTATAACAGTGACAGGCAATTGTCTAGGCATATCAAGCTGTATCTTTCCTGCTAGCTTAGTCTTTTTGATCATATTCACCGCAACTGAAGCGGTATAAGTGTAACCAAATCCGCTACCCAATTTGGGTGCAATAGGAAAGCTTGGAGTGATATCGAACCCAACAAGGGTGCCATTGTTTTTTATTGGAGTAGCCTGGCCCTTAGCATCGATTTTGGCATTGATTCCAACGCTATGCTCGATGGACGATTCAGTCACATCCTCAGTAGATGCAGACTCATTGGGGATATTGGTACACGCTGGTAAACTTAACAGACAGATAACTGAACATATTTGTGCAAACTTCATACTATTCATTACTTTAGACATTTAAAAGCAGGCATAATACTGAACTAAATGTGCACAAACAAGATACTTTACCATTACAAATTACAACAAGGAGACGGAGATCACATCAAGCATATAACTATTCTAGTACACAGATTTTTTCCATGATGAAGTTGGTTAGGTGTTGATCTTTAACGGTTACTAATTGTTCTACAAGGACAATAAAACCAAAATGTTCGAAGAAGGGTCTTGCCGTGATGCTGACATGGGAATAAAGACGTGTGATCCCATTAGCTTGGCCTTCGTGAATCAAGGCTTGCATTAATGCTTTACCTATACCTTGGCCCTGATGATCAAGATGACAGAAAAAATGGTCAATATAGCCATCACTCTGCAAGTCGGCGAAACCTAGCAGCTTGCCATCTGATTCGGCAATGAAAGGGTTCATGGCTAGTATACGTTCAGGCCAGGTATCTGGCATAATTTGTGTTGGTGCCCAAGCGGATACTTGGCTTTGAGTGTAATCTCTGATATTAATTTTGTGAATGGTATCGTATTTGATCTTCCACAGGACGACTGAATCATTAGATTGTTCAGCGTGATTAAATTTACGAATCTGTATCATGCCAGCCCTATACGGTTATTGTATGCCTAATGAACGCAATATAATAACCGAAAGGACTCACATTAGCAGGAAGAGTTAGTCCGCTAACCAATCATCTATTGCTTTGCGCTTACGCTGCTTAATATCACGACGTATCTCATCGCGAGGGTCCAGTTTATCTTTTGCCCTACTTATCTTTCTAGATGCATTGCTCTCCATTCTATCCAGTTTCTTATTGACATAAGTACCATCGGCTAGATCCCGAGCATTGTCTGAGGCTCTATTGACCTTATTCTTAGTCTGATTGTATTCGCGCTTATACTTATACTTGTTATCTTTGATGTCTCGATTCATGCGTACTGCATCTTTCAATAAGTTTTGCGCATGCAAATTTGGTGAGAATACAAACACTGACATCAAGGCCATAACGACTAATTTTTTCATAAATAATGACTTCCATAAGATTTATCTAGGGATTATCCCCCTCCATCTCCTGTAAATGAACACTAGTTGATGCATTTAGGTTATTAACAAAACGAATGAACTGAGTAAATGCAATTAGTCTTACTAGGAAAACCACTAAACAGCTTGCATGCAGACGCGATACATTTTGTATCAAATGAGGTTTGAATTGTTACATATATAAGCGTTAAATCCCTTTAGTCAAAAACATCAATTTTTAAACCTTTTCGCTACACTAGCTTCGGATAATTTAACAACCGCTAATAATAAAACAGTAAGGCCCTGTATTTATTAAACTTAATTTATTGGCATGGCTTGTGCTTAGTTAGTGGTAATTGGAATAAGTAACTTAGGTATTTTTACATGGACTTTTTAAATACACCCACTGACATTCAAGTAACTCACTCTCACAAAACAGGGATTAAGACTCACCCACTCAAAGGTTTCAAATTTGCACTGCCTCTACTTCTGGTATCTGTACTCTCGGCTTGTGGCGGTGAGGAACCTATAAAAGAAGAGGAGAAATATGCAGTCCCGGTAGAAACTACCACTGTGATTCAGGGGGATGTGTCTTCTTTCTACAGCACAACAGCCACACTGGAAGCCCCAGAAGAAGCCAAGGTGGTCACTCGTATCGCAGGCTTAATTGAAATCATCAAGGTGGAAGAGGGTGACAGAGTCACTAAGGGTCAACTGCTGGCGGTGATCGATGCTAAGAGACAGAGATATGATCTGGCCCGCTCACAGGCCGAAGTGCAAATAATCGAGCAGGAACTCAACCGTCTAAAGAAGATGGGCAATAGGCAGTTTATCAGCGCTGACTCTATGGCTAAGCTTGAATACAACCTGCAGGCCGCTACTGCTAAGCGCGACCTAGCGAGTCTTCAGGTCGAAGAGAGCATGGTTCGCTCCCCTATCGACGGTGTTGTCGCCACTCGCTTCGTTAAAAAAGGCAATATGGCAAAAGAGTTTGACGAGCTGTTTTACATAGTGAATCAAGACGAGCTCCACGGTATCGTCCATCTGCCGGAGCAGCAACTTCAGAGTTTACGTCTGGGTCAGGATGCACAAGTGTTCGCCAATAAACATTCCCAAAATACGGTTCATGCCAAAGTATTACGCATCAGTCCCATTGTCGATGCCAAGAGTGGCACCTTCAAAGTTACCCTATCTGTACCCAATGACGATGGGAAGCTCAAAGCCGGCATGTTTACCCGAGTAGAGCTCAGGTATGACACTCACAATAATGTGATCACAGTTCCCTATAACGCTGTGGTCAATCAAGATAATCAATTTTCACTTTATGTCATCGACGGAACCAATGTTAATCGCCGTGAAGTCTCTCTGGGTTATCGTGAAGCCGACACCGTAGAGATCATCTCCGGCATCAAACCTGGTGAGCAGATAGTGATCCGCGGTCAGCACAATTTAAAAGATCAGTCCCTTGTAGAAGTGATCACTGCATTAGATCTTGCCTCAGTCGAGAAGTAAAGGAAGCCGAACTATGTCTATAATAACAACATCGGTAAGACGCCCAGTCACAGTATGGATGTTCATGTTGGCAGTCGTCCTGTTCGGCATGGTGGGTTTCTCACGCTTAGCAGTCAAACTTCTGCCTGACTTGAGCTACCCTACTATCACAATACGAACTCTGTATGTGGGCGCGGCGCCAGTCGAAATAGAGCAGCTAGTCTCTAAACCCATCGAAGAAGCGGCGGGTATCGTAAAAGGCTTAAGAAAAATCAGTTCGATATCACGCTCAGGTATGTCAGATGTGGTACTTGAGTTCGAATGGGGCACAGACATGGACATGGCCAGTCTGGATGTCCGGGAAAAACTGGACACCATCATCTTGCCTCTCGATGTGAAGAAGCCATTACTGCTTAGATTTAATCCAAACCTTGATCCTATCGTCCGCCTCGCCTTATCGGTTCCCGATGCCAGCGATAACGAACTCAAGCAGATGCGCACTTACGCCGAAGAGGAATTAAAACGCCAACTCGAATCCTTAACCGGTGTAGCAGCAGTTAGACTCTCAGGCGGTCTCCAGCAAGAAGTGCACATACTACTCAATCAAGAAAAGCTCACTCAGCTCAATCTTAACGCCGATAAAATACGTAAGCGTATCGCCGAAGAAAATATTAACCTGTCTGCCGGTAAAGTGGTCCAGGGAGATAAAGAGTACTTGGTGCGCACCCTTAATCAGTTCAATTCTCTGGAAGAGCTGGGTCAGATCATAGTGTATCGCGACGCTCAGACCTTAGTCAGACTGTTCGAGGTTGCCGAAGTGGTCGACGCTCATAAGGAACGTAACGATATCACCCGCATTGGCGATCAGGAATCTATCGAGCTGGCTATCTATAAGGAAGGCGACGCTAATACCGTTGCTGTAGCCAGGAAAGTCAACGCTGCGATTAAGCAGCTAAATGATAATCAGGTCAAATCTGAGTTAACCGTTATCTATGATCAATCTGAGTTTATTGAGAGTGCAGTAAGTGAAGTCACATCTTCCGCACTGATAGGCAGCTTGCTTTCTATGTTGGTCATCTATCTATTTTTAAAAGATATAATTCCCACCTTGATCATCTCTATCTCGATTCCTTTCTCGGTAATCGCCACATTTAATATGATGTATTTTGCCGATATTAGCTTAAACATCATGTCACTGGGAGGAATCGCACTGGCTGTGGGATTGCTGGTCGACAACGCTATTGTGGTACTCGAAAACATAGATCGCTGCCGCTCCCTTGGCATGAGTAAGCTCGAAGCCGCTGTGACCGGTACTAAAGAAGTCTCTGGGGCAATATTTGCTTCAACCCTAACCACACTCGCCGTCTTTGTTCCTTTGGTCTTCGTCGATGGTGTTGCCGGAGCCCTGTTTTCAGATCAAGCTTTGACTGTTACCTTCGCCCTGTTAGCTTCACTGCTCGTGGCACTCACCACCATTCCCATGTTAGCGTCTCGTGAAGGCATAAAGTCTCTGCCTCCACTACTGGCGAAAGAGAAGAAGCTAGCACCTGAGACTAAAATAGGTAAGTTGAAACACTACAGCGCCACGGTTTTCTCTTTCCCGTTTATCGTCTTGTTCAGTTACTTACCCAGTGCCCTATTAACCTTAGCACTTATGTTCGGCCGCCTGCTGTCTTGGTTCACCGGACTGTTTATGCGCCCACTAAGCCAAGGATTCAACTGGTGTTACCATAAACTTGAAGCTATCTATCATCTCCTGCTCGCCTTGGCGCTTAGATTCAGAGTCATGACTCTGTCTATCGCCATCCTGATCACCTTAGGCGCGGCCTCCTTAGTGCCTAAATTGGGCATGGAGCTTATTCCACCAATGAATCAAGGTGAATTCTATGTCGAAATCCTCCTTCCCCCAGGAACCGAGGTATCAGAAACAGACAAGATACTGCGTCGACTCGCCCTGTCGATAAAAGGCAGAGAAGATGTTAAACATGCCTATAGCCAGGCGGGAAGTGGTGGCTTAATGACATCAGATACTTCTCGTGGCGGTGAAAATTGGGGGCGCTTACAGGTAGTACTAACAGATCCAGATGCCTTCGATGCAGTGGCATCTGTGCTACGTACCACATCCATGCGTATTCCTGAATTGGAAGCTCAAATACAACACCCAGAGCTCTTTAGTTTCAAGACTCCACTGGAAATTGAGCTGATTGGTTATGATCTAACTCAATTGAAGCAAACGGCTAATGACTTAGTCGACGCCTTGTCAGAGTCAGACCGCTTTGCAGATCTCAAATCCAGCTTAAGAGATGGCCAACCTGAAATCAGTATTCGCTTCGATCATCAGCGCTTGGCGGCATTGGGGATGGACGCACCTACCGTGGCGAATCGTATCGCTCAGCGAATTGGTGGTACCGTTGCCAGCCAATATACGGTGAGAGATCGTAAAGTCGATATTCTGGTCAGAAGTGAGCTAGATGAGCGCGACCAGATAAGCGATATTGGCGCCATGATCATCAACCCGGATAGCAGTCACCCCATAGCACTCAGCGCTGTTGCCGATGTGACACTCAAATTGGGCCCCTCGGCAATCAATCGTATCAGTCAGCAAAGAGTCGCCATCGTCTCGGCAAACTTAGCCTATGGCGATCTCAACGAAGCCGTATTGGAAGCGAGAAACATCTTAGCCAAGCAGACACTACCGACTTCGATTCAAGCCAGATTTGGTGGTCAGAATGAGGAGATGGAACACTCATTCCAGTCACTGCAGATAGCTTTAGTGTTAGCCATATTCTTAGTCTATCTGGTCATGGCCAGCCAGTTTGAGTCTCTGCTTCACCCTCTACTAATTCTGATTGCCGTGCCTATGGCGGTCGGTGGCAGTGTATTGGGATTATTTATCACCGGCACTCATTTGAGTGTAGTGGTGTTCATCGGACTCATCATGTTGGCCGGCATAGTGGTTAACAATGCCATCGTACTGGTGGATCGCATTAATCAGCTACGTCAAGAGGGTAAAGAGAAGATGGCGGCCATATCAGAAGCTGCCAAGTCTCGTTTACGTCCCATTATAATGACCACAATGACCACGGCCTTAGGCCTGTCTCCCATGGCCTTCGGCCTAGGCGATGGCTCAGAGGTCCGCGCACCTATGGCAATTACGGTAATATTTGGTCTTATCTTATCGACCCTACTCACCTTAGTGGTGATACCTGTGCTCTATGCCCTATTCGATCGCAAACAATATGCATCGGCTGAGACCAAAGATATTCAAGCAACACAGCTCGTAAATGAAGGAGGTCAGGGATGAACCTCACCCAATTAGCCATTTCAAGGCCAGTAACCACCAGCATGTTTTTCGTCGCCATTCTATTGTTCGGTTTGGCTTCGAGTCGCTTGCTGCCTCTGGAGATGTTTCCAGGCATAGATATGCCTCAAGTAAACATAGAGGTACCTTATAAGGGCTCGACTCCAGCCGAAGTCGAGCGTGATATCACCCGTATTTTGGAGGAGTCATTAGCCACCATGAGTGGAATTGAAGAGATGAGATCCAACTCTTCACAAAATGGCGCCGAGATTGAGCTGAGGATGAAGTGGGGAGCGAACGTCGCCACTAAAAGCTTAGAGGCCAGAGAAAAAATTGATGCCGTGAGACACCTGCTACCAAAAGATGTTGAACGTGTGTTTATTAGGCAGTTCTCAACCGCAGATATGCCTGTGCTTAATTTAAGAATCTCCAGTGATCGAGAGCTATCTGGCGCATTTGACCTACTGGATAAACAGCTAAAACGTCCGTTAGAGCGAGTCGAAGGTGTGTCTCAGGTGACGCTATACGGCGTCGAACAGAAACAGATTGAGATCAGGATCAATGCCGATAAGTTGTCGGCCAGTGGGATCTCTATCCCCTATCTCCAACAACGTCTGCAACAAGAGAACTTTATCGTCAGCGCGGGGATCTTGAGAGCCAACTCGCGAGTCTATCAGGTCTCTCCTAAGGGAGAATTTAGAAACCTTGATGATATCAACGCCGTAGTAATTAAGCCTGGTATCACACTTGGCGATATCGCCACTATCAGCTTCTCGCTTCCCGAGCGTTTAGATGGCAGACACTTAGATAAAAACTACGCGGTAGGCTTAGACGTTTTCAAGGAGTCTGGCGCTAATCTGGTTGACGTGTCGGCGAGAGTGATGAAGGTCATCGAGGCCGCCAAACAAGATGAGCAGTTTGACGGCATCAAGTTGTTCGTCATGGAAGATCAGGCCTATGGGGTCACATCCTCACTGAACGACCTCTTGACCGCTGGTCTCATCGGTGGCCTGCTGTCTTTTGCTGTCCTGTATCTGTTTCTGAGAAACCTGAAGATGACTTTAGTGGTGGTAACTTCGGTGCCCATCTCTATCTGCATGACATTGGCCGCCATGTATCTGTTAGGTTATAGCCTCAACATTCTGTCCATGATGGGCTTGTTACTCGCCGTCGGCATGCTTATTGATAATGCCGTAGTAGTCACCGAGAGTGTGTTACAGGAGAAACAAGCTAAGGGCTCAAGCTCCAGCAAAGAATCTAATTCCGCGGTACTGACAGGGGTGAACAAGGTGTCACTGGCGGTCCTTGCCGGTACGCTCACTACTGCCATTGTATTTTTGCCCAATATCTTCGGGGTAAAAGTTCAATTGACCATCTTCCTTGAGCATGTGGCCATCGCTATCTGCATCTCGCTGGCAGCTTCACTACTGGTAGCAAAAACCTTACTGCCACTTATGCTCAGTAAGATGAACATAGAGGTCGAAACTAAGGAGAAAGAGAGCAAACTCCAAACCTACTATCACAGGAGCTTGGATTGGATCTTAACCAGGCCACGTACCTCAGGTGTGATATCTCTCATTATTTTGGCATCCACCGCCCTGCCCTTAAGCATGGTCAATCAAGATCAGTCCGATGGCGAGGGCAACAATAAACTCTACATCAACTATCAGGTTGAAGGTCGACATAATCTCGACGTCACCGAGGCGATGATCAATAAGATGGAGACCTATCTCTATGCCAATAAAGATAAATTCCATATCGACTCTGTCTATAGCTACTACTCTCCCGACCGCGGCCAATCGACCCTGATCCTGAAACAAGATACCCAAGTCGACATGAAGGATCTAAAGAAAATCATACGTGAAGGCTTCCCTAAGTTTTCCATCGCCAAGCCACAGTTTGGTTGGGGCGGCGGTAACAACGGCTTAAGAGTCACCCTGACCGGGCGTTCCACCGGTGAGCTTATCGAGATAAGTAACCGAGTTATCCCGCTTCTGTCTGAGATTGAAGGCTTAACGGATGTGAGATCAGAACTCAGTGGTGCCCAGCAGGAGGTGGTGATCCAGATTGACAGGCAAATGGCCGCCAGACTCGATCTCAAGCTTAACGAAATAGCTTCCAGTATATCTATGGCCTTAAGAGGCAGCCAACTTAGATCTTTTCGTCATGACCCTAATGGCGAGTTGCGTATCCAGATGTCCTTCGAGCAAGAATGGCGCTTGTCTTTGGAGAGATTAAAACAGCTACCTGTGATCAGAATCGATAATCGGGTGTATACCTTAGATAGCTTAGCGAGTATCACCATCTCGCCAAGATTCGATACCATTCGCCACTATGATAGACAGACGGCCTTGTCTATTGGCGCGAACTTAGATGATCTCACCACAGAAGAGGCACAGAAAAAGATCACTCAAGTGATGGAAACCGTGAGTTTCCCTGCAGGATATGGCTATTCACTCAGAGGAGGCTTCGAGAAACAAGATGAAGATCAGGCTGTGATGGCGACTAACATGTTGCTGGCCTTGGCCATGATTTACATAGTCATGGCGGCGCTGTTCGAATCTTTACTGCTACCGACAGCTATCATCACCTCGATCCTGTTTTCCATCACAGGCGTATTCTGGGGCTTACTATTTACCGGCACGCCCATGGGCGTCATGGTCATGATAGGCATATTGATCTTAATGGGAATCGTGGTTAACAATGGCATAGTGCTTGTGGATCAGATAAACCAGAAAGAGCCTGCACTCGACAAGCTATCGGGAGAAATCAGTCAGGTGTGTATTTCGCGCCTTCGCCCTGTGCTTATGACAGTGGGCACTACGGTACTCGGTTTACTGCCCCTAGCACTGGGTGATACTCAACTCGGTGGCGGCGGGCCATCATATTCACCCATGGCCATTGCTATCATAAGCGGCTTAACATTTTCTACCGTCACCAGTCTTTATCTGGTGCCATTGTGTTATCAGGCGTTATATCGAATGCGCTATAATGCAGCCGTACGCTTAGGTCGTGCCAACAGTATCACCAGAAAACTCATGCCATGGGCTTACTAAGCTGAATATGCATAACGTAAGTGGCTGCTATTAGCAGCCCTATACCATCCGGTGCACTCTAAGCTGCATATGCATAAATACAACAGGGGCTGCTATTTGCGGTCCTTGCTTATATCGCAAGCTTGCTCACTCAAATATGTCTTGAGCCTAATCTAAAGTTTGATTCACGCCATGTATGGAAATTACACCATATGTATAGAGGGAGATAGGATAGCTTTTAATGAGTACAGGCAGATTTTGCAAGAATACTGGGCGCAGTTAAGCCCTGTTCCTTCTGCTGTAAAGCTGATATATAAAACAGCAACAAAATGCTAGATGTGAAAAGTAAGAAGTAAGAAGTAAGAAGTAAGAAGTAAGAAGTAAGAAGTAAGAAGTAAGAAGTAAGCCAGCATGGCATTCAACATAATCAGAGATAAACCATGCGAATGACATTAGCCCCTAACACTAGCTGAAGCTTAAGATACCTTCCTGAAGTGTCTAAAAAGCCAGAACATGGGACGCAAATCTTTGCCACCAATATCTTTAAATAGTCGCAAGCCCCGATAGATCCACTGCCAGGACGCTAACCATTGTTTTGCATCTAACCAGATAGCTTCGCCACCCGCATCACGATAGGCTTGGATAGTTGGGGATATCATCTTGTGATCAGGTCCAAGATATCGATACAGACTATGAATATACACGAGTAGATCTCGTCTCTGCTGATAGGTAATATCTTTACTGTTTTGACTGGCTTCAAAATCGATAAAATAAACTTGGCCTTGTGTCCAGCATATGTCTCTCAATGCCGGACGACCGTGAGCGAGTCCTAACTTATGTAGCTTAGCTAGCGCCTTGGCACTGTCGATTAAGATCTCAATCTTTTCTGACTCACTTAACCCGGTGTCATTCATCAAGCCATTTATCGTAGGTCCGACATCTGCGACAACGAAATATTCTGCTGATGAACACATAAGCTTAGGAACCTGTGCGCCTTTACTGGCGAGCATGGCTAATGTTTCAACTTCAATCTGCAATGCCTTTGCAGGATTCTGCTTGAGAAATCGCATTGCACCTGTCAGTTTTTCTGCTTGTTTAAGCCAATAAAATTGACCCTGATACTCAAATTTAAGAACTCTTGTCCCTTGGTTATCATCCAATAGTTTCCCAACGACAGCTTCAAAAGTTTGTTCAGGCACGCGGTAGCTCCAAAAAAGTGACTGCTGATTATGTATATATGGGTTAATTAAAGCAATGTGAATTAGCAAAATGAAGTGTAACAGCTCAACCAAACGACATATCGAGCACATTTTGTATGAATAAAACATAAAAAAACGCCCCTTATAGGAGCGTCAATAGTCTTTCTACACAGATTTAAGCTTAAATCTAAGCTTGGTCCTGCCAAGGCTCAGCCTTATTTTCAAGCAGTACTGGGATACCATCATTAATGGCATAAGCCAGACGGTCAGCCTTACAGATCAATTGCTGCTTGGTTTTATCGTAATCCAGCTTTCCTTTACAGACCGGGCAAGCAACTATTTCTAATAATTTTTTGTCAAACGCCATTAGATCTTCCTTCTTTCTTTTTCATGGAGCCATGAACCTTGTCCATGAGTTCCGATTCAAATTTTGTGGGTAGCTTGGCATCAACCGTAAGATACCACCAGTTATCTTTCGCAAAGTCCCGACACTTAACCGCATCTTTTTCTGTCATCAATATAGGGTCTTCACCCGCCACCTGAAGCAGAGCATCTAGGGTGAACTTTTGATGGTCTTCAAAACTATGGGTCTTAATGACTGCCTGCCCTTGTTCATCTAAGGTGTTGAAGAAACGTTGGGGGTTACCAATTCCTGCGATAGCAACCACAGGAGTCATCTCAAATGTATCCTTGCAAGATGGCGATACAGGGAAGATGCCTTGAGGCTTGAGTTCCATCTGAAACTCGTCATCCCTAGCTTGGCCATTGACTAAGATGAAGTCAACGGACTTAGCCCGCCAGCCTCCCTCTCGCAGGGGGCCAGCTGGTAACAAGATGCCGTTACCTAATCTTCGCTCCCCATCGAGAATGAGTAATTCAATGTCACGCTCGAGCCGGTAGTGCTGCAAACCGTCATCGCTGATGATCACATCGACATCGGTATCGGCAATCAAGACCTCAGCCGCCTTCACTCTATCGGCTCCTATCACCATAGGCACACCCGTTCTGGCGACTATCATGGCAGGTTCGTCCCCAACTTCCGCTGCAGACATATTTGCACCGACTCGCTTTACACCTTCGAACTTTACCCCGTAACCACGACTGATCACGCCAGGTTTTAAGCCATTTTTTCGTAGCAAGTCGATAAGAAATATAACCGTGGGTGTCTTACCACTGCCCCCCACTGTGATATTGCCGACAATGATCACCGGCACAGCTAGGCTATAGCTCTGTTTCAAGCCTGACTTAAACAGGTATCGCCTGATAAGACTCACCAAGAAAAACAGTAAGCTCAATGGCGATAAAAGATACTTAAACAGTTTAAATACCGGATGAGTATCCTTGTCTGGGTACCAAATTTTATTGACGAACGCTTGCATGGCTTAACTGCTAAACTGCATTTTGTACAAGTTAGCATACACGCCATCTTGAGCTAGCAGAGACTGATGATCACCCCGCTCTACGACTTCACCTTGATCTATTACTAAGATTTGATCAGCAGATTCAATCGTCGACAGTCTATGGGCAATCACTATAGAGGTACGGTTATGACGCAAGTTATCCAATCCTAGTTGAATGGCTTTCTCAGACTCAGTATCTAACGCCGACGTTGCCTCATCGAGTATAAGCACCGGAGAGTTACGCAAGATAGCCCGAGCAATGGCAATTCTTTGTCTCTGACCACCAGAAAGTAACACACCATTCTCGCCCACTTGAGTATCTAGGCCTTCAGGCAGTAACTCGATAAACTCCATGGCATGTGCCAAGGTCGCCGCCTCAACAATTTGCTCTTGAGTCGCTTCACCTGGGTATGCATAGGCAATGTTATTGCCTATGCTATCGTTAAACAGGGTCACCTGTTGTGAAACGAGTGCAACTTGACTGCGAAGATTTTTGAGACCGTAATCATCTATGTTGACACCATCGAGCTCGATACTTCCCGCTTCGAGACCGGTATAAAAGCGTGTGATAAGACTCGCTATGGTCGACTTACCCGAACCTGATCGCCCAACTAAGGCTATGGTCTGTCCCTGCTTAACTGAAAAATCAATTTTATTCAGTGCAAGCCTCTCTTGATTTGGATAGCGAAAACTCACCTGATTAAAGCTAAGTTCACCTTTAACACGATCAACCTTATAGGTACCATTATCGACTTCGGGTTTAGTATCTAAAAGTTCAAATACCGTAGTACAGGCAGCAATACCTCGTTGAAACTCGGCATTAACACGAGTCAGACTCTTAATTGGCTGTAGCATGGCCAGCATGGCACCAAGAATGGTGGCAAATGTTCCCGCTGTTAACTCCTCTTGCATACCCTCGAAGCTCGCAGCATACAAAACGAAGGCCAGCGCGAAAGAACCTATCACCATAACCAGAGGTTGACTGATAGATTGCGCCAGAGCCAGTTTCATATTTTGATAGCGGTTTTGTTCATTAACCACAGCGAAACGCGCAGATTCGGTTTCCTGGCCGCCAAATGCCAGCACATTTTTATGACCTTTGATCATCTGTTCGGTAGCAGCAGTTACACCGCCCATGGCAGCCTGTATTCGTTTAGATACCTTGCGAAAACGTTTACTGACGATGGAGATGATCAAGCCTATAATTGGGCCGATGACAAAAATACACAGAGAGAGCTTCCAAGAATAGAAGAACATGATAGCAAGCATGCCGACCACAGTAATACTGTCTCTGATTATGCTGATCAGTGCACTACCCGTCGCACGGGCTATCTGCTCGGTATCATAGGTAACCCTAGAAATAAGATTGCCTGAGTTTTCCCTGTCTATATAGCTCACAGGAAGAGTCAAGTAATGCTCGAACACGTCTTGACGCAAATCCATGATAAGGCGTGCACTCATGAAAGAGATACAATAGGTAGACAAGAAATTAGCCAAGCCACGCAGGCTAAAGAGTACAATGACAACGATAGGTGCCATCATAAGTACATTGTTCGATGCGCCAAAGCCTTCACTCGTGCCAAGGTCAATATTGGCAACACCTGGCGATGATGAAGTGACCTGACTGACTTGACCACCGAAGCCACCATCGATAAAGGGTTTAATCACGGCAATGAAGGTGGCATCGACCGCGGCATACAGGCACAAGCCAAGAACAGCAAAGCCAAACACAACTTTTAATGGTTTGATGTAACCCATAAGGCGCTTAAATACGGTCCAGACTTCTTGATTTGAAGAGTTTGTCATTAACGAGTCTATTCTAATTCAAAAAAAGCATTCTACTCTGTATTGCTAATCTCACCAAACCTAAACAAGCTGTTGTACCAAAAAGGCGCCAGATCTGCGCGGTAAGTGCTTATACGCCGTTCACCATGGCGAAAAAGCACACTCACCTGACCCTCATTCCCGGTCACTAACACCTGCGCGCCCATGAACTGATAACGCTCTACGACGTCTTGCTTTGGAAAACCATAACGATTATTAAAACCAGCCGGAAATAGCACCAGCTGAGGAGAGACCCGATTGATAAAGGCGGTAGTAGAAGATGTGCGGCTACCATGATGAGGAGCCACTAACACTTCGCTCTGCAAGGTTTGTGAGCTAGCTAAGAGCAATACTTCTCCTTCTTCCTCTATGTCCCCCGATAACATCAACTGATGTTCATCATCACTCACTCTCAAGACGCAAGAGCCATTATTGCCATCTTCAGGGGTATTAGGCGCCAATATTTCTAGCTTGAGCCCTTGCCATAGTAAGGACTTAGGTCTGCAATCTAGTTGTGAATATTTAGCGATATCGCTAATGACACTGGCATCAGGGAAGCTATCAATCAATAACTGAGCGCCTCCAGCATGATCGTTGTCGCTATGGCTAAGTACCAGATAATCGACAGAGTCTAGGCCTCTGTATCTAAGAAACGGGAGAATAACCCTCTCGGCATAACTAAAATTAGCGCCATAGGCAGCACCTGTGTCATATATCAGTGCCTTACCTGACTTTTCAATCACAGCACTGAGCCCCTGTCCCACATCGAGTAAATGAAGTCGCCACTCACTCTGCCTAGGAGCAATCAAGCCAAACAGCACATTGAGCCCTAGGGGCATGAATAAGATTAAGGAGACCAGTCGCCATCTTGGGTGTGAAACTCGGCATAGCAGAATCAGCCCCAATATAGAGAAACTCAGGCAAGCGATAGTCTGACCCGAAACGCTCATCCATGCACCGGGCAAAGATTCAATCATGCTAAACCCTATGCTCATTGGCACTAAACTCATATCGACTAAAGCAAATATCTGCGGGAAATCCATTGAAAAAACCTGCCCCAAAGCCCATATCGAGAAGCACAGAAATGAAACTGGGATAACAATCAGACTAAACCAAGGCACTAAGACAAGGTTGAACAGCAAGCCATAGACAGAAATCCCCCCGAAGAGTAATGCCTGTAACAGACCGAGTCCCAGGCTCAAACGCCATTGTACGGACCAGAACAGCTTGAGTTTATGCTTCACATTCAGCCTAGCCCCACTCGCTTCCTCTTGATGTGGTACAAACTTTGTCCATTGAGATAGCGTAAGAAAAATAATCCCCAGGGCAGAGAAGGACAACCAGAAACCGGCACTCATGCAAGTTAAAGGGTCCAAGACTAATATAATAAACAGCGCATAAAGCAGACGTTCCCAGGAAGAGGAGAAACGTTTCATCAACCCCATAGTAAGCAAGAGGAGTAACATGATCAGGGCGCGTTGTGTCGGCAGGGAAAATCCCGCGAGATAAGCATAAAAAATAGCGCAGAATGCGGAAAGTAATCCTGCAATCAATATGTTTTTCCGGCTTAAGCTTGGCTTAAATCGAGCCAGTAAATACAAAGATAGGAAAAATACCCAAGTGGTCACCACTGAAAGATGCAGCCCTGAGATGGCAATTAAATGCCCTGAACCTGAAACCCTTAATGATCGCCACCTCTGGCTATCTATCAAGCTCTTATCCCCAAGCAAGATAGCTAACATCAAGTCTCCATGAGCAAAATGCGCCAACTCAGGTTTCAGCTCATTGATAATCCTGCTTCTAAGAGATACGGCCTCAGTCAATTTAATTCCTGACTTCACACTCCCTTTCATCACTATGTGTCGACTCAGCATACTTCTTTGCTGATTGTAGCCTCCTTGATTTAATACACCTGTGATAGGTTTTGGCTTTACCAGAAACTCCCATTGCTCTCCAATCGCCAATTTAGGGGCTTGCTTCCAACTCAGCCTTAACACTTTTGATAAAAAAAATGCATTTAATAAATTCGATTGGCGAATATCCATACTAACCCAGTCGCCGTTTGAACCAAGTAATGATATGATTTCGCCCCTCACGATGATGTTTTGTACTGAGTTCGGTGGTTGTTCAAGCAATATGAGTTGAACAAAAAGTGAAATCCAGCCAACGGCCAGTAATGCTCCGGCAATAACCAGAGTTCTTTTCAGCAGAATTAGACCAACCACGACTGAGGCTATGTATACTGAAGTTGACGGTAACATGGGCCACAAGAGACTGGATAAAATGGTGATGCTGAAGCCAAACATGAATCGATTCATAGTGAATAAGTTAAGACAGTAATTGCAATTTATGCCAAAAAAATTCATCGAAAAGTTTATGCCCAAACCCGAGACTCTGCGTAATCACAAACATTTGCAGATGTTCGGCAAGCTATTACATAAAGAGAATCTATGGGCGCTCAATCGTCGCTCAGCCCCTGCGGCTTTTGCCATAGGCCTCTTTGTTGCCTGGATCCCTATGCCATTTCAAATGGTACTGGCAGCGGCGTTAGCTATTGTTTTCAACTGTAATTTACCTATAGCTGTCGCTCTGGTGTGGATAACCAATCCTGTCACCATGCCCTTCATGTTCTATGTAGCCTACCTGTTGGGAGCTAAGATCCTCAGCCACCCACCCCAAGAGTTTGCATTCGAGGCAACTTGGCGCTGGGTTGAAGCCTCAGTGTCAACCATAGGTCCCCCCTTCATATTAGGTTGTTTTGTGTTAGGGACTACGTTTGCCTTAACCGGTTATTTCCTAGTCAAGACACTGTGGAGATATTCCATCTTACTCAAGTGGAAAAACAGAAACAGCTAACGAGTTTGACGTGAGGTATTGGGTGAGCAAGAGAGGATTTACATCTATTAGCCTAAGATGCGGACGTGATCGAATAACCTAATTAGAAGCAGCTTTAGTCATGGATATTTGGCCATAAACGTTAATTGCTCCAGCATTCAAAATGTCAGTTTTCAGCCCATGACACGCGCTTATGGGCAGAAAGCGGCGCCATCTCGGTTTCATCGATTCAAGCCTTGGTTCCTATATATTAAAACCACAGATTTATACCATTAATATTTTACCGATAGGTATTACACCATCAAAAATTGGCTTGGTGCAGATGACATCTAGGTAACCTCAATTGTCGACAATAACTTATTCGTGTCCAAACACCTTGTACAGGCACGCATCTTCGAAGCTTAGAAGCTCTATCACCAGAGATAAAAATCCATCGCTAGTACACATCAAGTTAGGTGGAAAATGTTAGATGAGAAATAGAGTGCTGAAGGTGTGCTGTTTGATCTAAGTGAGCGCCATAGTCTCAAATACAAATACAGATACAGTTCAATCATCTGTCATCATTGAACTGGGCTAACTGAAAGAGCTTTCCCCATAGTCATTAATCGGTGCTAATACTATTAGCGCCGTGGAAGGATAACTCGCGGGGCTTATTCACCGCCCCACGAGCATGATTCAGGCTGAGTCTTACTCGTCTTATCTTTTAGACAGGATTCATAGACAGGGCTTATTTATCGTCCCGCTAAGGCCTTTGCAGGCTGAGTCTTACTCGCCTTCCAGGCAGGATAGATAGTTGCCAGCAGGCTCATGATGAAGGCAAGCATTAGCACAATAAACACATCAGAGAAGTTCAGCTGTGACGGCAGGAAATCGATAAAATAGACATCGGCAGACAGTAATTTTATCCCTAAGATGTTCTCTATACCTTTGGCTATACGACTCAAATTCTCAGCAATGATAATCCCAGATACGCCGCCTAATAAACAACCTAAGACACCGTTAAGGGCACCCTGGACGATAAATATCATCATTATAGAAGCTCGCTTCATGCCCATGGTCAATATATCGCTATTTCTGACTGCTTATCGCGANCCGCCATTACCAGAGTCGAGACGATATTGAAGCAAGCCACGGCTATAACCAGGGCAAGCACTAGATACATAACCAGCCTGACTAACTGGATATCTTGATACAGGTTACCTTGGGTCCGTGTCCAATCACTGATGTAGAGATATTGATCTTGGCTATAGCCAAGTTCCCGGATCAATCTTGGCGCGTCAAATACCTGTTCGACCTTGATTCTGACACCCGATACTCCCTGTCCCATACCTAAGATAGAAGCCGCATACTTCATTGGGATATAAGCTGTGGTAAGATCTAATTCCCCACCGAGTTCAAACACCCCCGCCACCACAAAGCGATGACTCTTAGCCGAGCCAATCCTTTTGCTATCTTGGCTCTGATGCGAGACATCCGGCATATAAAGGCTCAAGGAGTCCCCGACACTCAAACCCAGATTATCTGCCAGTCCCTTGCCGAGTACGATATTATTTTCATCGCCCCGGCCTAACTTCAACCAAGTCTCTTCAGACATAAAGTCTGCAATAACTGAGACCTTCTGTTCTTGCTCAGTATCTATACCTAAGACATTCAAGCCTTGAAAGCCACCGGGTTTCTGCACTAGGCCCTGAAGTTGAATGAAAGGGGCTGAGGCCAATATACCCGGTATTTTATCGGCATCATTGGCAATTTTCTGCCAATGAGCAATGGGCTCATTTACGCCAGTAAGTTCGCCATGGGCCACCACGCCGAGTAATCGATTTTCCAGCTCTCGCTCGAAACCATTCATCGCCGACAACACCACGATTAGCACGGCGACACCTAAGGCTATCCCAGCGGTAGATGCGAAAGAGATGAAACTAATAAAGCTATTAGATTGACGCGCGAGATAGAAGCGCCACCCAACCCAAAGGGATAATAAACGATTCATGAAGGCTCTCTTATAACAAGATCAGATTGGCCAGCAAGATGACAGAATCCCCGCCCAACACAAAATAACAATAAACGACTCATGAAGCCTCACTAGTGAGATTTTCAATGTCTAAAGGTCGTAAGTAACCATCTTTCATGTGTAACTGTCTGTCCATTCTGGCGGCTAGCTTACTGTCATGGGTCACCACGACAAATGCCGTGCCGTACTGAGTCGCCAACTCCTGGATCAGTTCGTAAACGGCCTCACCGCTGGCGGCATCTAGATTACCCGTAGGCTCATCGGCTAATACAAGTTTTGGCTTATTAATAAGCGCCCTGGCAATTGCAGTGCGCTGTCGTTCGCCGCCAGACATCTCCGCAGGTATGTGATCGAGTCTATGTCCTAATCCCACTCTTTCCAGCAGCACCTTGGCATCTTGGTGCGCTTGCTCTCGTTTGACGCCATGGATCAATGCCGGCATAGCCACATTTTCTAGAGCTGTAAATTCTGGTAACAGGTGGTGAAACTGATAAATGAAACCTAGGTCTTGATTACGTATATCCGATTGACGCCGGCTCGATAAGGCATAGAGATCTTCACCTAACATAGTCACACTACCGCTCGTAGGGCGATCTAAGGTACCCATAATATGCAGCAATGTACTCTTACCCGACCCAGATGTACCTACTATGGCCAGCTGCTCGCCTTTATATACCTGTAGATCCACGTCATTAAGCACTTGTGTATCGACGCTGCCCTCTTGGTAGCGCTTAGTCACACCTTTTACTTCCAGTAATAACTCTTGCATCTTGTTCAACTCTTTAATTCATTCAAGCCACGTCATTGACTACGCGGCATCTAAGGTGTGTTAACTTAAACACCCGTGTTTACTCATGCCTAAGTGCATTGGCTGGCTGCACCCCAGCGGCTCTCATCGCCGGGTAAACCGTAGCAAAAAATGAGATGAGCAAGGTGCCTAAGACAATCAGACTCATCTGGCTCCATTCCAGTTGTACTGGCAGTGACTGGCCCGCACCAAGAACCGAGATGCCAAACGTATTGAGTATGATGTTGAGGTTCAATGTGATTGCTATGCCAACGAGCAGACCGCAGACGAGTCCTATGATGGCATTGAGGGAGCCTTGGATCATAAATATCCCCATCACATCGGATGTCATCAGACCCTGAGTCTTGAGCACAGCAACATCGGCAGTTTTATCGACCACCATCATCACCAGTGCCGATACGATATTAAATGCAGCTACTGCAATGATGAGACTGAGCATAAGAGACATCATATTCTTCTCCATCTTCACCGCGCCGAAAAGATGACCATAAGAGTCACGCCAATCAGAGGTGGTGACCTCTAGACCGTCTTTACTAAACTCGGCTATCACATCAGAACTCAAATTGGCGGCGTTAAAGGGATCATCAAGATAAAATCTCAGATTTTTTACTTGGCCAGGCTTTTGCCGCATCAGTCTCTGAGCATCTTCATAATGAATATAAGCCAGATTAGCATCGACTTGGGAACCCATTTCAAATACACCGGCAACCACAAATTTTCTCTGACTCGGTACCGGACCTAAGGGAGAATAAATCACACCTTCGCCGCTCAATAGTCTGACCTTATCGCCGGGTGAAACCCCCAGACGCCTCGCAAGTAGTGAGCCTAAAACGATGCGATATTTACCCGCTTCGAGCTGTTCGAAGCTACCGTTAAAGCTGTGCTCCATGCTGGCTAAAAGATTATGTTCAAAATCCGGATAGATGCCATAGACCCCAATCGCACTTATATTGCTGCTGGACTGGATCATGGCCTGATTGGAGATGCTAGGAGTGACGCCAATAACACCTGGGAGCTTAGTGAGTTCGGCAATCTTACTCTGCCACTGTTCTATTGGCGCTTGGGAATGCACAGTCAACTGAGGCACAGCGCCCAATATCCGTTGTTTTAACTGACCTTCTAGTCCATTCATTACAGAGCTGACTATGATCAGCGCCGCCACGCCGAGTAAGATGCCAGAAACAGCAAAAAAAGTGATGAAAGAGGCGAAGCCATTGGCTTTTCTCGCACGCCAATAACGAAAACCTATATGTGAAGATAACGCAAGATTCATAGTGTCCTACAGGCCCAATAATTAATCAGCCTTGCTAAATCATTAAGATGCGCACGATAATAGGGGTAATAGCTATATAAAAACAAGAGGAAATCCCTTGTTCACAGACACAAGTCCCTATTTTAGTGTGAAGCATGACTTTACTGCCTATCTTTCTCCTTGGCCCAAAGATCAGGCTCTGCCCACCGAACACGAATTAAGAGCAATGTTACCTACTGGCTTACTGCTCATTAACGAAGTCAAAACCTTGGAATCTGACTGTTTATTACAACTAAGACACTTAGACGACGATGCCAAAAGTGTGGTGGATTACCTTAAACTCCAATCCCGTAAGATAGATTTGGTTCTCCAATATGTGTTAGAGAGTGAGCAGCGCGAAGGAGAACAATATCAAGGCATGTATTTTGGTGGCAGTGGCATTCGGGTCATTAATGATAGCCAGCTTGTTGAAAATGATCAGTATAAAATAACTCTGCACATCCGAGATGAATTAGTCGCCCTGTTATGCTTCGTCAAAGTAACAGCCTCACAGCCGTTACATACCGATGATAATCAAGTTAGCGACCAATACATCAGCAGTCTTGAATTCACTCAAATACTGGAGACAGATGTGGAACAATTGGTCAAAGCCAGCCTAAGTGTGCAACAAAAGCAGCTTAAATTGCGTAAACAGGCGAAAACCAAGGCATAAGTTTTCTCTAGCACAAGAGGCTTTAAGCCTCTACAATATCAGGCATCTTTGACGCTACTCTTTTGTCACATCTGAATGAAATCTTTCTCTATATTGACTCCACCGGCAGTCAAAAGTGCATCAAAAGCGCAAACACTATACACATTAGGTGGTGTCTCTCAAGCCATCACCTTAGCGAGCCTGGTTCAAAACCATGCTGGTATCACAGTTGCAGTGACTCACGACACACCCACAGCCCTGTTACTGGAATCTGAACTGGATTATCTACTGAAAGATAGCGATTTTCCTGTATGGCTTTTCCCGGATAGAGAGACCTTACCCTATGACAGTTTCTCTCCCCACCAAGATCTGGTATCCCAAAGATTAGAAACCTTATCTCGGCTGCCTCATGCCAAGCAGGGATTAGTGATTGTTCCCTTGAGCACCTTGATGGTGCGTTTACCGCCTAAGTCATTCTTAGCCGGCAATGTGCTGATGCTGAAAAAAGGCGACAATTATTGTCTTCAGGATGTCAAACAACAACTGATAAACACTGGCTATCACTTGGTCGAGCAAGTCTATGAACATGGTGAGTTCGCCGTCAGAGGCTCGATAATTGATCTATTCCCCATGGGCTCGGAGCAGCCCTTCCGTATCGAGTTATTTGATGATGAAGTCGAGTCCATCAGACACTTCGATCCGGAGAGCCAGAGATCCAGCGGCGAAATTGATTCCATACGTTTACTGCCGGCGAAAGAGTTCCCCACCGATGACCAGGCAATCGAAGGCTTTAGACAGAGATACCGTCGACGCTTCGAGCGCTTAGTTAAAGAGCCAGAATCTGTCTATCAGATGGTCAGTCGAAAAATATTTCCTGCAGGGATCGAAAGCTATCTGCCACTCTTTTTTGACGAGACGGCCAGCCTGTTCGATTATCTGCCAGAAAATGCTCAGCTGGTTAATATTGGCGATCTAGAGGCCGCATCTAAGGCACATTTAGCCGAAGTTGAACTGAGATATGAAGATAGACGGGTCGATCCTTTACGCCCGCTACTGGCCCCTAAAGAGCTCTACCTACTCACAGATCAGATTTTCTCTCATTTTAAGGCCCTACCAAGAAGTCTGCTTAAGGTCGGCAATGACCCCGACAAGGGTCATCAGGCTAAGCTAGAAAAGCTGCCAGAATTAACTGCCAACCACAAACTCAAGCAGCCCCTGCTCCAGCTTCAGGAATATGCGACCAAAGAGACCAGCATACTCTTCAGCGCCGAATCTGAGGGACGTCGAGAAGCCTTACTCGAACTGCTCAGCAAGATAAACATCAAGCCGAAGCGATTCGACAGCTTAGAGGAATTTACCTCCTCGAAGGCTAAGCTTGGACTCATAGTCTCCCCTCTCTCTAACGGCTGTATCATAGAGAAGAGCCGGGGTGGGAAGTTTAGCCTTATTTGTGAAACCGAGCTTTTCGGTCATCGAATCTCCCAGAAACGTCGTCGGGACAAACAGAAACAGATAAGTAGCGATGCCTTAGTCAAAAACTTAGCTGAGCTGAAAGTCGGCCAACCCATAGTCCACTTAGATCATGGAGTCGCAAAATATCAAGGACTAGAAACGTTAGATACTGGGGGTCTTATCGCCGAGTACCTAAAGTTAGAGTATGCCGGCGGTGACAAGCTTTATGTACCTGTGTCTGCACTTCACCTCATCAGCCGTTATAGTGTGGGGCCAGATGAAGAAGCAAACTTAAACAAACTCGGCAATGAAACATGGGCCAAGGCTAAGAAGAAAGCGGTAGAGAAGATCCGTGATGTAGCCGCCGAACTGCTCGATGTCTATGCACGCAGGCAATCAAGGCCTGGTTCGGCCTGTAAGATCGATGAGCAAGAATATGCTCAGTTTGCCAATAGTTTCCCCTTCGAAGAAACGGTGGATCAAGAGACTTCAATCAATGCTGTTTTGACCGATATGTGTTCGCCCATCGCCATGGATAGACTTGTGTGTGGTGATGTAGGTTTTGGTAAGACTGAGGTGGCAATGAGAGCCGCCTTCGTCGCAGTCAACGATGGTAAGCAAGTCGCCATCTTAGTGCCGACCACCTTGCTGGCACAGCAACACTTCGAGAACTTCAAAGACAGATTTGCCGATTGGCCGGTTAAAATTGAGGTGATTTCTCGCTTCAAGACGGCTAAAGAACAGAAGCTGATCATGGATGAGCTAAGTAAAGGTAAAGTCGATATCATCATAGGCACCCATAAGTTACTGCATTCCGAGGGTGATTTTGAAAACCTAGGCTTATTGGTCATAGATGAAGAGCATAGATTTGGTGTTAGGCAGAAAGAACAAATTAAGGCTCTGCGGGCTCACGTAGATATCCTGACGTTAACCGCGACGCCTATACCCAGAACCTTAAATATGGCTATGTCGGGCATGCGAGATCTATCGATTATTGCTACCCCACCGGCGAAGAGACTCGCGGTAAAGACCTTTATCAGAGAATACGACACCACCACCATACGAGAAGCCTTACTGCGTGAAATTCTCCGTGGCGGACAAGTTTACTTTCTCCACAATAAAGTGGAGACCATAGAGAAACGCGCCAAGGAAATCAGTGAGCTGCTACCAGAGGCTAGAGTCGTCACGGCTCACGGTCAGATGCGGGAACGCGATTTGGAAAGAGTCATGTCTGACTTTTATCATCAAAAGTTCAATGTTCTCGTCTGTACTACCATTATCGAGACAGGTATCGATGTGCCCTCGGCTAACACCATAGTCATAGAGAGAGCCGATAACTTTGGCTTAGCTCAACTACATCAGCTTAGAGGACGAGTCGGTCGCTCCCATCACCAGGCTTATGCCTATATGATGACGCCGCATCCTAAAAGTATTACCTCAGATGCACGCAAACGGTTAGAAGCCATCGGCGCCTTAGAAGACTTAGGTGCTGGCTTTATGCTAGCAACCCAAGATCTTGAAATCCGCGGCGCTGGCGAACTGTTAGGCGATGAACAATCGGGCCATATATCCAAAATAGGTTTCACCCTGTATATGGAGATGCTGGAAGATGCGGTTAAGTCGCTTAAAGAGGGTAAAGAGCCCTCTCTGAGTCAGATGCTTAGACGTCAATGTGAGATAGAACTGCGAATTCCGGCCCTGCTTCCCGATGATTTCGTCCATGACGTCAATATTCGCTTGTCACTGTATAAACGGATTGCCAACTGTGATTCAGAAAATGCCCTCGATGAGCTTAAAGTCGAACTCATTGACCGCTTTGGTATGCTACCCGATGCCACTAAGAATCTGATGGAGCTAACCCTGTACAAACATCAGGCTACTAGCCTAGGCATTAAGAAACTTGAGGTGCACGCTAAGGGCGGCAGCCTGGAATTTAACGACGATCATTGCGTCGATCCGGGATTTATTATCGGTTTACTTCAAAGTCAGCCACAAAACTATCGAATGGATGGCCCGAGTAAGTTAAAATTCCTAATTCCAGCCGAGTCACATAAAGACAGACTGGCACTGGTTAACTTGCTATTAGGGCAATTATCACAACATCGTCTTGGAGAATAATGTGTTAAGACAAACTTTTTTAATCATTGTAGGCCTACTCTCTCTATCTCAGCAGGCCTATGCCCAGAATGAGCGTTGGTTTGAAGTTGAGGTCTACCTCTTCGAGAGAAGTGGACAGTCTCAAGAGCAAGCACCTACGCATGCTTCTTTTCAAAATCCAAAACACATGGTCGATCTTATCTCGCCATTGTTCAGCTCCCATATTACCGATACATGCTCTGCACTTGATAGGGCCACAAATCCCGACGAATGTAGCCAACAAAGCAGTTCATATCCATCGCAGATCCCATGGAGTATTGCAGCCCCATCACCAAAATATGCTGTACCTGGTGGCTCTCCCGTACTGCTAGCCAGTAATCAAAATCATTTCAAAGACATCATCAGTAAACTGTCGAGGCAAAGAGGCAATAAGAGTCTTCTGCACATGACTTGGCAACAGGCGATGCAACCCAGACACAGAGCCACACCCATTCGACTCTTCTCTGGCAAAGACTATTCTTCGCGTTTTGCGCTCAACGGCCAAACGAGTGGATCAGATGCTGATCAGGTTAATTTTCAGCAAGGAAATACTGGAGTCGTAGAACATGGGCCGGTATGGAAACTCGATGGCACAATCAACATCTACCTGGATCACTTCCTCTATGTTGAAACAGCATTGACCTTAAGAGAGGAAGGCACTAAGACTTCAAGCGTGATGAACCATGATACTGGATATAATTCAGGGGTCGTTAGCCAGTCTTCCCCCTTCCTGTATTCCTTCATTATGCAGCAAAACAAACGCGTAAGAAGTGATGAAATTCATTACTTCGATCATCCCAGAATGGGCATGATTCTACAGATAAGAAAGATGCAGCAACCATAGACAGAGCGAATACCAACACATCAGAATAATAGCAATTGGTATCATATTCTGAAAAGTGCAAACATAAAAAAGACCCTGAGCCTTTCGGCTTAGGGTCTTTTTTATGATCGGATTAGGATTGAACTATCGAGAAGTCTAAATAGATCTCATTGGCTTCGTCTTCTTCAACAAAACTTGAGAGACATTAGATTAAAGAGAATCGACTTTACGCCAATCGATTCCTTCATTATGCATAGACAGACGTTAATCGCCAGATCTAGGATTGAACTATCGAGAAGTCTAAATAGATCTCATTAGCTTCGTCTTCTTCAACAAAAACTTGAGAGACATTAGATTAAAGAGAATCGACTTTACGCCAATCGATGCCTTCATTATGCATAGACAGACGTTAATCGCCAGATCTAGGATTGAACTATCGAGAAGTCTAAATAGATCTCATTGGCTTCGTCTTCTTCAACAAAAATTTGGGAGACATTGGATTAAAGAGAACCGACTTTACACCAATCGATGCCTTCATTATGCAGCTAGATCTGGCCTATAGGTATTACTTCAGACAAGTTCAAACACAAAAGACCCTAAGTGCGAATTTCTAAGTGCTAAGAGTCTTTTTATGATCTGATTAGGATTGAACTATCGAGAAGTCTAAATAGATCTCATTAGCTTCGTCTTCTTCAACAAAAACTTGAGAGACATTGCATTGAGGAGAACCGACTTGGCACCAATCGATCAGATTATCTACCGCGGGAAAGGCTCCCTGAGCTAAAATGGTGACACTACCATCATCGTCATTTGAAACATAACCAGTTAAGCCTAAGGCTTTGGCTTTTGATAAGGTATAACGCCTATAACAGACGCCTTGCACCTTTCCTTGAACGCTTATCTTGACTCTTTTCATACTGAAATCCTCAAGTTCCCTCTTTGAAGATAACGTAAACCTGTCGACTAGGCAAAATACAGGCAAAAAAAACAGCTAACTAAAATTGGCTAGCTGCATCGGGCGACATACGCAAATTGGTGATTCTGAAACAAACTAACAATGCAAATGTATCAATTTGTATCAGTTGTTATCATATCTGACACTTTACACTGACGAAGATAACATTTAAACAAAAACTAGATTTTTCATCTGGTTTTTACGCTGCATGTGATCAAGATCACCTGTAGCAAGCCTTAAATCAGTATCTTATACTAATGTACCAGTTAGTCATTTCTCAGATTTAAGTAAGTTACTTTAGCTTATGGCTGAATGACGGCCACAAAAAAGCCGCTCGAAAGCGGCTAATAACATTGTTACCAAGCTAGATAACAAACGAACCCTGCTTAAATAAAGATATTTCAGATAGATGGCTCGCTAACGCTGGAAATTTATGGGGCTGATCTTCATCCCAAATCACTGGGTAATATTGACTCAGTGCCTCATGAACCTGAGTATTACTATTCTCATCATCTAACCGAGATAGAATAACCAGCGATTTACCCGCATTTTTAGACCTGAAGCGTGCAACACATTTATTGGCAATATCGGCATATTCTTCGGGCCTGTCAATCTTGCCTGTCATGTTGATCTCGGGTGACAGGTTAGGATTAATTAACACAGCTTTCAGACCATTTAAATATCCGATGCGCTCGGCCCAAAATGCGCCTAAGCCCACTCCAAAAATTAAAGGAGCGGGATCATCTGACTGTCGGAGTTGGCGACTCACTTCGTTTAGCAACTGCTGCATATCGTGCTTAGGATGCTGAGTGCTATAACTCACCAGACGCACATCCTTGTCGATAAATTGCAATTGACGCATCTTTTCATGATTACCCGGACTCGTCGAATCGAAGCCATGTAAATATAAGATCATCTTACTACCTGTAATAATGCCGAATATTCACCTTAGCCAACTTAATCATTCAATGAGTTGAGCTATATCAAATTTTCAGACGAAAGAGATTAACTTTTACTGACTGAATGTGTCAGCCAAAGTTTTAGCCTTTTTCCAGCGCTCTTCTTGCTGTAATGCTTGGGCTACTATACTGGCATCAGGTTTTAATAACTTAGCCGTTCTATATGGCTCTTCGCTAGGCCAATCAAGTTCATTGAGTACTTCTGCGGCGCCGGCAGCATCGTTACACACTAAGATCATGTTGCAACCTGCATCTAGTGCCGCTTTCGCTCTCTGCTTATAGCCTCCAACAACACCGGCACCTTTCATGCCGAGATCATCAGAAAATATGACCCCTTGAAAATCCAGCTCACCTCGCAACACTTGCTTAAGCCAATAAGAAGAGAAACCTGCAGGGTTAGGATCGACCTTAGGATAGATAACATGAGCTGGCATCACGCCTTGAAGCTTCTGCTGCTCGATAAGGGTCTTAAAAGGAACCATATCCAAATCACGTATTTCGGCCTCACTGCGCTCATCTACCGCTTGAGCCAAATGTGAATCCGTCTCTACACTGCCATGACCAGGAAAATGTTTACCCACAGCAGCCATGCCAGCTTGATTCATTCCAGAAATAAAACTCTCGGCTAAACTAATCACGGTTTCTGGCTCAGAGCCAAATGCCCTCTTTCCTATCACTCTGCTAATTCTGTCCAGATCCAGCACAGGAGCGAAACTGAGATCGATATCGCACGCCAATAGCTCAATGGCCATGAGGAAACCTAATTCAACGGACCAAGCTTGTGCCTTTTGTATATCGCCGCCGGCATGAGGCAATATATCCCCCATTGCAGGAATAAGAGTGAAACCTTCTCGAAAGCGCTGCACTCGTCCGCCTTCCTGATCTACGGCTATGATAAGATCGGATCTCACCTCTCTTACTGATTTTATTAACGAGATCAATTGCTCTCTGCTATCAAAATTTCGCGTAAACAGAATCAAGCCGCCAACCATAGGATGCTTGAGCTGTTCAAGCTCAGCTTGGCTAGCTTGGATCGATAAAAGGTCTAACATTAAATAGCTCACGCTTACTCCTCAAGATACCTAATCACAATAATTTCTTATCTTTACCCATAAGAAATAGTTCAAATAAATACAGTATAATCTGCTTAGCCGACTGCTTGTAACACTGAATCATTGCCTTAGCTAAGCTAATCTGAAACTTTCTATTAAAAAAACTCATGATAAGTCATTTAGCAAAGTATGTGATAATTTCAGATCATAGATTTAAACAAGTAGAATTGATTTAAACAAGCAAAGACTAGAATAACATATCAGGACTTTTATCCATCTAAACTTGATGAGTTAAATGGATCTTAGACTAATATTAATAGTAGAAAGTATTGTAAATACAACAATAATAACAAACAGGGTATATAAGCATGATAAGTGTATTTGATATGTTCAAAATCGGCATTGGACCGTCAAGCTCACATACAGTGGGTCCAATGAAAGCGGGTAACATCTTTATCAATGATCTCGATAGAGAAGGCCTGCTCGAACGTACAGATGAACTGCGATCAGAATTATTTGGCTCCCTGGGACAAACGGGTAAAGGCCACGGCACAGGTAAAGCCGTTATTTTAGGCTTAATGGGCGAAGCACCAGACACTGTCGATACCGATACCATAGATGCAGTTTTAAAAGATGTGAGTCAAAACCAGCAACTGCTGATGGCAAATGGCAAACACGTTATTTTCAGTCGTGAATCCGGCGTTATCTACCATAGACGTAAAAGTTTGCCAGCCCACGCGAACGCTATGACCTTGTATGCCTATTCTGCTGGTGAATGTATTTATGAGAGGACGTACTACTCAGTGGGTGGCGGTTTCATCTTAGATCAAGATGAAATTAAAGCCCAAGACGCATCTCCAGCCCTACCAATCGAATCAGCTCCTTTTGATTTTGATAGCGCGGCTCAATTGCTCGAATATTGTAATAGCAATGGTTTGAGTATTTCTGCCTTGATGATGGAAAATGAACTGAGTATCGCCAATGAAGCTGATATCAGAAAGCAGCTGTGGAATATCTGGCAGACGATGACAGATTGTGTCGAACGTGGCTACCATAAAGAAGGATTACTGCCTGGTGGACTTAAACTCAGACGCCGAGCTCCGGCCATGTATCGCAGACTAAAAGCAGAAGGCAAAAACAGTGTCGATCCACTCGCCGCATTAGATTGGGTCGATCTATTTGCCCTATCTGTTAATGAACAAAATGCGGCAGGTGATAGAGTCGTCACAGCCCCTACCAATGGCGCCGCTGGTATTATTCCAGCAGTCTTATGCTACTACAACATGTTTGTTCAAGAAGTCGATAACGACATCTGTTGTCGCTACCTGTTAACCGCAGCAGCTATAGGCATTCTCTATAAGAAAAATGCGTCTATCTCAGGTGCCGAAGTCGGCTGCCAGGGTGAAGTTGGTGTAGCCTGCTCCATGGCAGCCGCCGCTTTAACCGAGATAATGGGCGGTACAGTCGAACATGTAGAAAACGCGGCTGAGATAGGTATGGAGCATAACCTAGGATTGACTTGCGATCCTGTTGGCGGCTTAGTACAGGTCCCTTGTATCGAACGAAATGCCATGGGTGCGGTGAAAGCGATTAACGCATCTCGTATGGCACTTCGTGGTGACGGTAATCACAAGGTATCACTTGATAAAGTGATCAAGACCATGATGGATACAGGTAAAGATATGCGCAGTAAATATAAGGAAACAGCAAAGGGGGGCCTAGCTGTTAATATTGTTGAATGCTAATAAAATGTTGAATGACGCTATATTAAAATGAACGTCATGATCATCAGACATAAAAAAACTCGCTTATGCGAGTTTTTTTATGTCTTTTATCCAGTAAGAAATATTCAGATAAGTGTTACCTTACCGGCAATTCGATATCGGCAAACATATTCTCTATCAATTGAGGGTCCCTAAGGGCAACCGCTTTTTCGACCACCTCTTTGGTGAGGTGCGGAGCGAAGTGCTCGATGAACTCATACATATAAGTTCTTAGGAAATTCCCTTTTCTAAAGCCTATCTTAGTCGTGCTATGTGCAAACAAGTGGCTAGCATCGATAGCCACTAAGTCTCGGTCCAAAATAGGATCAATTGCCATAGACGCTATCACACCAACCCCTAAACCAAGTCTCACATAGGTTTTCAACACGTCGGCACTGGTGGCACTAAACACCACTCTGGGTTCTAATCCCGCACTATTGAATGATTTTTCGATTTCTGATTCACGGTCGAAACCAAATACATAAGTCACTAAAGGAAAGCGACCCAGATCTTCAATGGAGATATTACTGCGAGTCGCTAACGGATGATCTCGTGTAACCACAATCGAGCGATTCCAATGATAACAAGGTAACATGATCAGATCGGAATAGAGATGCATACCTTCGGTGGCAATGGCGAAGTCGGCATCGCCTCTCGCCGCTAGCTCACTGATTTGTGAAGGCGTTCCCTGATGCATGTGTAAATTCACTTTAGGATAACGGTCGATAAAGCCACGAATGATATTAGGTAGCGCATATCTGGCCTGAGTATCCGTGGTTGCGATATTCAACTCCCCCTGATCAGGTTTAGTGTACTCTTCGGCAACCTTCTTAATACTCTCTACTTTACCTAAAATATTATTTGCTATACTTATGACCTGTTTGCCTGCCGGAGTCACATGGGTTAAATGTTTGCCGCTACGACCGAAGATTTGTATACCCAGTTCATCTTCAAGCATGCGAACTTGTTTACTTATCCCAGGCTGAGATGTATAGAGGTTTTCAGCGGTAGCCGAAACGTTGAGGTTATGATTCACCACCTCTGCAATGTATCTGAGTTGCTGCAGCTTCATCTTTTATCCTTCAATTCGACTTCTATTTAATGCTTTTTAATCGGGCTGGAATGGGAGATTAAGTATAAGAAATAGTTATAGTACAACGTGAAAATTAAATCAATATGGAATATAACATAGAGTTCACACCATTCACACGACATTAGTGCAAAGGTGGACTAAGATAACTATGCTAGAGTGTTGATTTATAGTAGCATTAATGTAATTGCATATTTAACGGTAGACCTATGATATTTACTTTGGTTCTGATCAGTATTGGCGCACTCTTATTACTCGTAATCGGAATTAATGTCATACAGCAGCAAAAAGAACGTGCAGAGGCAGAACGCCGAACTGAACTGGCTAGGCAGAGAGCCATTATTGATGAAACCGAAGAAGTACTTTCGCACACAGGTATGTTCCCCTGCTCCTCGCAGTTAGTGCAGGTGTTATACAAACGTGTCGAAGATGCTCTTGGATTAGCCGTTAACTATGCCGCCAATCAAGCTGGTGATTACCAAAGAAGACAAGCCGACATAGGTGCTCAAGTTAAGAATTTAGCAGCGAGTCCTAAGCAAGCACCTTCGATAGAAAGCTTCCGTCTGCCCGATAATGATAAGCAAATATTGACTCTGGTACAGGTACTGAAGAAGCTCAAAGCCATACTTCGTGCAGAGCATAATAAGGGTAAAGTTGATCCTGGTATTTTTGCCGAAGAAGAAGGTCGAATCGATAGCCTACAGCTCAGAATTAATGTTGATTCCATGTTATCCCGAGCAAGAGCCGCCTGCTTTATGAAACAATATGGCTCCTCAAAACAGATGGTGACCAAGGCCCTCTCGACCTTACACGCCATCAAGGCTCAAACACCTAATGACCCTTTTATCGCCAAAAAGGTCGATGAAGCAAAAGCCATGTTAGACGAGATTATGGGAGAACAAAAGCTGGCATCTCCTGTGGTCAAGCAAGTGAAAGAAGAGGAAGATATCGACGTACTATTCCAGCCAAAGAAGAAGTGGTAATAGCACAAGAGTCCTCGCTAAAATTCACCAAACACCCCAAAAAGGCTCTTACATAATATGTGAGAGCCTTTTGTTTTAAGCTGATAAACACCTTTACTCCCCCTCAAGTCTTCGAGCATTCAAGGCCATAATGTTCCCTCGGTAACGCCTCTATGGGTTACTCTCAATAATTGCTCTGCATTATTCTAATAATGCCAGTCCCCATCCGTGAGCTCGTACCTCCTGATTCCATTCATTCGTACATTTATTGGCATTTCCTCCTTCTGACCCATATGGATATGGCAAATGTCTTTGAAGCGTTGGGAACGCTAGACCTTAGAGATCACCCTCAAGCATTCAAGCTGGATCATGAAATGAGTTCTGGATGACAGAAAACAGTGACAACTCATAGATTATAACTGGAACTTCTAACCTCTAGTTTCGTAAACTGCAGACAATAAAAAGCCCCGATAAATCGAGGCTTTCTGTTAAAGGTTAACTCTGTCGGCGTTAATCTTCAGTCTTTTCGGCTTTCTTTGGCTTAGCTTTAGCTTTTGGCTTTGCTTTAGCCTTAGTAGTCGTTGCCGCTTTTGCTTTTGGCTTAGCTTTCTTCTTCGCCTCTGTCACCCACTTACCGTCGATGAATTTCGAAGTCCAGCCCGTTGCCTTACCATCAACATCGGTAGCAACGTATTGCTCCTTTGTCTTACGGCTAAAGCGAACCGATGCCTTATTACCATCATCGTCTTTAACTGGAGCGTCTGCTAGATAGGCATATTTAGGCCATAATAGCTCACGATACTTAACCAACTCTTCCACTAATGGCGCACGAGTTTCACGTGATTTAGGGAAAGTACTGGCTGCCATAAATATACCGGCAGCACCATCTCTAAGCACGAAGTAACCATCAGACTTAGTACACTTAACATCAGGTAGATGAATCGGGTCCTCCTTTGGAGGCGCAGCTTCACCACTCTTTAGCAACTTACGGGTATTCTTACATTCGCTGTTAGTACAGCCAAAGTATTTACCGAAGCGGCCATTCTTAAGCTCCATGTCATTGCTACAGCGGTCACACTCAATAATCGGGCCTTCATAACCCTTAATCTTAAATTGACCGAGTTCAACTTCATGACCAACACATATGGGGTTATTACCACAAACATGTAGCTTACGAGTCTCATCAATAAGGTAGCTGTCCATGGCAGTACCACAGATGTCACAACGATGCTTAGCACGCAATGCATCCGTTTCAACATCTTCACTGTTCTCACTCACGGCTTCTTCACCTGGAGTAAGATTCATGGTGGTTTTACAGCGTTCCTTAGGCGGTAAGGCATAGCCGGAACAACCTAGGAACACACCTGTAGTACCCGTGCGGATCCCCATAGGACGTTCACAAGTCGGACACTTGATGTTGTCAGTTGGCACCATCTCGTTCGGGCGCATTCCGCCCTCTTCCGGTGGCAGCTCTGCCTGTTCTATCTGCTTGGTAAGATCTTTATAGAAACCATCAAGCACTTTCTTCCACTTGAGTTCGCCCTTGGCTACATCATCGAGTGTCTGTTCCATGCCCGCAGTAAAGTCATAGCTCATTAGCTCCTTGAAGCTGCCGACCAGACTTTCACTGACAATCTCACCCATCTTTTCTGCGTAGAAGCGACGGTTTTCGACGCGCACATAACCACGGTCCTGAATCGTCGAAATAATCGTTGCATAGGTTGATGGACGACCGATACCACGCTTTTCTAGCTCTTTAACCAGAGAAGCTTCACCGTATCTGGCTGGCGGCTTGGTAAAGTGCTGCTTTGGATCCAGCTCTTTAAGATCTAGCTTATCGCCTTGTTCAATATGAGGCAGAGTACTCTCTTCCTCATTTTTCTTCTTGATAGCAGTTTGAACTCGAGTCCAACCGTCAAAACGTAATGTGCGACCAGTCGCTTTGAGCTCGTATTCACCGGACTTAACCGTTAAACGAGTCGCATCGTATTTTGCAGGTGTCATCTGACAGGAGACAAATTGACGCCAAATCAGCTCATACAAGCGCTGTGCGTCTCTCTCCATGTCACTCATCAAAGCGGCATGCACTTTGACATCTGATGGACGAATGGCTTCGTGAGCTTCTTGAGCTCCGTCTTTGCTACCGTAGCGGATAGGTTCATCCGGCAGATACTTATCGCCAAATTCTTTCGCTATCATCTCGCGCACGTTATCTAAGGCTTCCTGACTCAAGTTAGTCGAGTCAGTACGCATATAGGTAATATGACCAGCTTCGTAGAGTCGTTGAGCCATCATCATGGTCTTCTTGACGCCAAAGCCTAAACGGGTACTCGCCGCTTGTTGCAAGGTAGATGTGATATAAGGTGCCGAAGGCTTGCTCTGAGTCGCTCTGTCGTCACGAGCGGCAACCACAAAGCTTGACTGAGATAGAGCTGAAACAGCTTCTAAGGTTTGCTGCTCATTGACAGGATTAAATGCCTTGCCCTGAAACTTAACCACCTGCATTTTAAGCAGATCATTCGCCTGGGTATTCAATTGCGCATGAATATCCCAAAACTCTTCGGGAACGAAAGCCTTAATCTCGCCTTCTCTCTCAACAACTAAACGCGTTGCCACAGACTGAACTCGACCTGCGGATAATCCACGGGCGACTTTCTTCCATAACAAAGGCGATACCATAAACCCAACGACGCGATCGAGGAATCGACGAGCCTGCTGGGCATTTACCATATTGGTATCTAAATGCGCGGGTTTGCTGAATGCCTCTTGAATAGCGGTCTTAGTGATCTCGTTGAAGACGACGCGTTGATAGCGTGATTCGTCTCCACCTATGATCTCCTGCAAGTGCCATGCAATGGCCTCTCCCTCTCTATCCAAATCGGTTGCGAGATAGATTTTGTCGGCTTTTTCGGCTAGAGCCTGTAGCTCTTTAACCACTTTTTCTTTGCCTGGGAGTATCTGATATTTGGCTTTCCAGCCGTTATCAGGGTCCACTCCCATACGAGCAACAAGCGCTTGTTTCGCTTTTTTGCTCTTATAAATGGCTTTCTCTTCAGGAGCCATTTTCCTAACTTCAGCTGGCGTTTTAGTCGCCACTTTAGAGTCAGGACTGGATGATGTTGGTAAGTCTCTTACGTGACCTACGCTCGATTTAACAATGTAATCTTTGCCGAGATATTTATTAATAGTCTTGGCTTTGGCCGGTGATTCGACAATAACTAGCGATTTACCCATAGAATGATCTGCGCCAAAAAGTCTCAAAATGCTGTAATTTGGCTCCATATATAGAGGGTTGTCTCGATTTTTTCAAGTTAATCCCTCTTTTATTTGTACTGGTGAGCCATTTTTAACCATTTTGGAACTATTTCTAAAATAAGTGTGAAAAAAATAAATGCTTAATTAAAAACTAATATTCCATTATTAGTCATCTAGCAAGGAATTCATGTGCATTTCGATGCAAATATCACAAATTTAGCCAATTTCGCCTTACTTGTGAACAATTGAGGCTTAAGTATACTGACCTCATTTCGGCTTTACATCACATCTTAGCTTTAACTTTAGTGGATCTGGAGTAACTGGCAACACATGAAGTTCAATTCGTGAGTTGAGTGAAGCAAAAAAAATCAAACAAGTTAATAATAAAAGGTATTAAGCCTGATAAGGAAAACTAATGAAGCATTTTGAAGCTAATTTCGATGGTTTGGTTGGACCGACCCACAACTATGCCGGGCTCTCCTTCGGTAACGTTGCATCACTGAGCAACGCGGCAGCCGTTTCAAACCCAAGAGCTGCAGCCAAGCAAGGCCTACAAAAAGCCAAGGCACTCGCCGATATGGGTATGGTTCAAGGTATGTTAGCCCCTCAAGAGCGCCCAGACCTTCATACACTGCGTAGAATTGGTTTTACAGGCACTGACGCCGAAGTGTTAAACAAAGCTGCTAAACAGGCTCCTGCTTTGTTACGTGCCTGTTGTAGTGCATCAAGCATGTGGACTGCGAATGCGGCTACTGTCTCACCCAGTGCCGATTGTCGTGATGGGAAGCTGCATTTCACACCGGCAAATCTGGTGGACAAGCTACACCGCAGCATAGAACCTATCACTACTGGTAATATCCTGGCGGCGACATTCAATGACGAAAAACATTTTAGCCATCATCAACATCTGCCTGAACACGCCAGTTTTGGCGATGAAGGCGCGGCTAATCACACTCGTCTCTGTAGAGAATACGGCGAAACGGGTGTGGAGTTATTTGTCTATGGCCAGGAAGCGACCAACCCTTCGGCACCTAAGCCGAAAAAATACCCGGCAAGACAGACATTAGAAGCCTCTCAAGCCATCGCTCGCTTGCATCAACTCGATGATGACAACACGGTTTATATCTCACAGAACCCGGATGTGATCGACCAAGGCGTGTTTCATAATGATGTGATTGCCGTCGGTAATCAGAATGTGCTCTTCTATCACGAGCAGGCATTTTTGAATACGCAGAACAAGTTAAGCGAGATAAAGCAGAAGTTTGGTGACTCACCACTGCACTTCATTGAAGTACCCACAAATAAAGTCGGTATTCAAGATGCGGTGAAGAGTTATCTGTTTAACACTCAGATCATCACCTTGCCTTCGGGTGAAATGGCCATTATCGCGCCGACAAACTGTCAGGAAAATGAAGCAGTACACGCTTATCTGCAAGAAGTTGTCACCCTTGGTACCCCAATCAAGCAAGTGCATTACTTCGATGTGAAGCAGAGCATGCAAAATGGTGGTGGTCCAGCTTGTCTGAGACTCCGTGTCGCCATGAATGACACCGAAGTGGCAGCTGTTAATCAGCATACCTTGATGAATGATGTGTTATTCAGTGAGCTTAATAACTGGGTAGACAAGCACTACCGCGATCGACTCAGCGTCGAAGACCTGGCCGATCCCCAAGTGCTAATTGAATCACGTACTGCACTGGATGAGCTGACTCAGTTGATGCAGCTTGGTAGTGTGTATCAGTTCCAGAAGTAATCTTTGTAAATCTCAAAATTTAAAAAGCCCCGAAAGGGGCTTTTTATTGTCTACATATTGACAGTGATATTCGCAACTGTGGTTATTGTTCCCCCCATTCCCGTCGTATTCCCCGGAGTCTCAACACTAATGGTCATAACTCCATCTTCAGGAGTATCTGGTCCCTTAATGGCAATCACTGGACATCTGGCCCCATTACTATTATCTAATGGCCAAATAATAGGAGTCGTAGAGACGACACTGCCGACAGAGGTAACCGCTAAAATTTGGCTACCTGACGGCATAGGCTGATTGTGTAAGTCAGATATACAAAGCTCCACATAGCCTATGCTTTTTGCAAGTAGATCTAAAACATTAGCACTTGAATCTGCAGCGCCATCTGCATCAGTAATTATTGGCTGAGAAGCAATGGCTGTACTACCAGACATAACGAGTACCAAACTTCTTCTCACATAGGTACTGGTACTTAAGCCCATTTCAGATGCACAAGCCACATGGGGAGCATCGACTGAACAAAGTACGCCGTTATACACTCCGTCTTCTAGATCAAATACTCCTCCACCATCGAAATCGATAAGCTCTTCTAAAGCGCCACCACCAACCCCAGCACCCTGGGCAGGATTAAATAAGCCATCTTCATTAAAATCTTCGAAAGGCTCAGCGAGATCAAAAGGTAAGCCAGCAGTATTTAGCCCGTTAAAAGCAACAACTTCACTGGCATCGAATCGACCGTTACCATTGGTATCGGCAAATGACTCTTCACCATTGGCTGTCGCAGTCACGGTGACACGTCCACCTATTGGCTGACCAAGATAATAATTTTCTCTCACATCATAATACTGAAAATTCTGTGGGTCACCCGCCGGAACCGCTAAAGCAGCGACTTCAGCACCAATTGGGCGTGGGCTCTTACTCTGCCAAATTACGCTACAGCCACCATCGACTGTGACACAAGAATCCTGAATATCACCACCTTCGGTTCTGAACGTCACTGAGGTGCCATTTGGCACACGGTTGTTAAACGCATCGGATAATCGTGCGGTTATCTTGACTTCAGTTCCCTCTAAATTCCATCCTTCAGGATTAAGGTTTGAAGCAGAGAGAGAAAAACTGTCTTGGTCTGGAATACCTGTGGTGACAACAAGCTCAGTAGATTGACTGGATATAACAGGGTCAGATCCATTGATTGTACCCGTTACACGAATAACCGTAGCCACAGTACCTGAACGTATAACAGTTTGTACTAAACCTTGATCATTGGTTGTAGCAGTTAAGGGATCGAAAGTAATTCCACCGACACTTGTGTTTAGCTTGAAATCAACCAGTTGATTGCTCACAGGCAATGCATTGGTATCTAAAACTTTAAATACCACAGTAGAAGACTCTGGCAAGCCAGTTCCTAAGAGACCAATTTTTGAAGGAGCCACTGACTCGAATACAATGCTACCAATACTGGCTGGTAAGATATTAATACTGGTGCTTGCAGATAAACTCAAACCGCCGGCATTAGCAGTCACGTTAATTTGATCGTCACCACTACAACCTTGTGCCAGGTAAGTACTCGATGCCAGCCCGTTAACCGCGGTAACAGGATTACTTAAGATAGCTTGAGGAGTCGGAAAAGATGCACACGTTGAAGTGAAATTAACTTCAACGGGTTGAGTAAATGGATTTCCATCGCCATCTTGAAGCTTCACCGAAATCGTCGCCGTACCACCTGCAGACAACTGAGTCGTTGATATTGACGCAATGCCTACAGCAAATGGATCGCCACTGCCCATAAATACATTAGTTGCACCAACGACGACAATAGCCTCGCCTTCTTCACCTGTTTCAAGGGAAGCTACGACCTTACCAGCACCTAAATCAGTTCCAGCATAGATATCGACAATAGCAACACCATCGACTGTGACAGCCGCATCAACGGGAATTTCACCTTTTATCGATGTGAATGTCACAATCACAGGTTTACTCGTGCCCGATACCGTAGCAACTAACTTGCCAGGCTTTGTTGTCGAGATTGTGTCGGTAGCATTTCCGGCAACATCAGTCAGAGTTAATACCACTAAGGCTCCGCCACCAGCTTCACCACCGTCTCCGGCCATATTAAAGCCTATGGAGACTGGACCACTGACCGTATTGGCAACGCTAGCTTCTACATTACCAGCACCTTGTACATTTGATGTTGCCAGCTCTATGGTTGCAACGCCATCAGAATTGGTGAGAGCTGTGCCTGTTCCAGGGGTAAATGAGCCAAGAGTTGGATCGGAAAGCGTAAAAGTCACCAATACCCCCGACATCAAGCCTGTTGCTGAACTCGTGACCGTTGCGGATACTGACGCTGGTGTCAGCGCGCTTATGTTTGCATTGGAAATTGACAATGAAATTAAAACAGTTTCTTCACCCGGTGCTGGATCGGGATCTAGTGGGTCCGCAATATCTCCTCCTCCACTACAGGCGACCATGAAAAACGACCATAAAAATACGATAAAAGACTTGTAAACTGACTTCATGTCAGACTCCCTGTTACTCAATATGTAATTTTAAGCGAGGCGCTCATTACTTATAGGACAAGATTACATAATTTTCCTGTTACTTATCCATAACTTTATTGATTTATTCCACCAAAGTCACAAAAAAGTTTAACTCTTATATCGTTTCATCAATCTTCGTTTCTTGTTAGGCTTACCACCGCAAATTGAAAAGCATAATAATTATACAGGAAGCACTATGGCTGTAACTCAAGCAAAAAAACTCGGACTCACGAGTAAAATTCTTATTGGTATGGGTGGAGGTATTCTATTTGGATTACTGCTCAGAAACCTTTTCCCCGAAAGCACATTTATAGACGAATACATCACCCAAGGTTTCTTACATGTCATTGGCACCATATTCGTCTCAGGATTGAAAATGTTAGTGGTGCCTTTGGTATTTATTTCATTGGTATGTGGTACATGTTCACTGAGTGATCCATCCAAGCTAGGCAGACTCGGTGGTAAGACCATCGCCTTCTATCTATTCACTACGGCCATAGCCCTGTCTATGGCTATCTTAATTGCCATAATGATCCATCCGGGTAACGCATCACTGGTCAGTGAAGGCCTTAGCTTCAATGCAAAAGAAGCCCCTAGCCTTGCAGAAGTGATCATCAACATAGTGCCTACAAACCCACTTCAGGCAATGAGTGAAGGCAACATGCTTCAAATCATCCTATTTGCGGTGATATTTGGTTTTGCTATCTCTCATATTGGTGAACGAGGAAAACGCGTTGCAGCCCTGTTTAACGACCTTAATGAAGTGATAATGAGGGTAGTTACCCTTATCATGCAACTTGCGCCATATGGTGTGTTTGCCTTGATGGCAAAACTGGCACTCACTTTGGGTCTCGAAACCTTCGGCAGTGTATTGAAATACTTCTTTGTCGTCTTAGGTGTCTTGTTACTTCACGGATTCCTTGTTTACCCAAGCTTGCTTAAAGTGTTCTCAGGCTTAAACCCCTTTACCTTCATCCGCAAGATGCGTGATGTTCAGCTATTTGCTTTCAGTACGGCAAGTTCAAACGCAACCTTGCCAGTGACCATAGAAACAGCCGAACATAGACTCGGTGTCGACAATAAAATCGCTTCATTTACCTTGCCTCTTGGTGCCACCATTAACATGGACGGTACCGCCATCATGCAAGGTGTTGCTACGGTATTTATCGCTCAGGTTTATGGTGTCGACTTAACCATCACAGACTATGCCATGGTCGTTGTAACTGCGACGCTTGCATCTATCGGTACCGCAGGCGTACCTGGTGTCGGTCTTATTATGTTAGCCATGGTACTTAATCAGGTGGGTCTTCCTGTCGAAGGCATCTCGCTGATCATAGGTGTCGATAGACTACTCGACATGGTCCGCACCGCAGTCAATGTCACCGGCGACACAGTTGCCACTGTGGTTATCGCTAAGTCTGAGGGGGGCCTCAATGAAGAGATCTTTAACGATACCCAAGCAGGAAAGACTGCCGGTAGTTTCAGAGAGCAAGTAAAAGGGCCTGAAATCCAGTCCTAGCACATGTCATATTCAGGGTGCCCTACAGGGCACCCTAGACATCACAACCCAGGCTTTAATCCGTGACCTACACGGAAGTAAGAAATGCCCTAATGATGCCGGGAGTATCCTCGGCACATGGCGCTCTTTAAGAAAAGTACATAAGTGTTCCAGACACAAGGCAGGTTTTAAACCGTGACCTACAAGGAAGTAGGAAATGCCGTAATGATGCCGGGAGCATCGTCGGCACATGGCGCTCTTTAAGAATAGATTGCTTAAGTGTTCCAAACACAACGCAGGTTTTAAACCGTCCATGGAAACCTGCATAATTGTTCCAGACACAAAAAGGCGTCCAATTGGACGCCTTTTTTATGTTTGCTTGTTAACAGGTTTATTCGTTATAAGAGAGTTATCTCTCCCAGTATACCTCTTCTAGGCTGTCTTCACGTTCAGGCAAGCCACGTGACAGACGCGGACTGTGCTGTGCTAATACCTCATAGGCAACACGGTTAGCATACTTACAGATCTGTGAGAATGAGGAGTAACATAGGCCATCACGCTTATGTTTACTAGATCCTGGCACATTGGCCTTATGGAAGGTGTTCGACGCAAGATCATGCAAGAGTGCAGACAGTGCACCGTCACCAGCACCATTGGTGTTACGAATTTTCTCTGGGCCGCCCATATAGGGTGAGATGTGGGCGTAGACCTTAATCGGCTCATCACAGGCCGATTTAAGCTTAGGGCGTGAGAATTCATAGCGATTAAACTCAGGGATAGAGCCTGGTAACAGGGTATTGCTGGTCACACGCTTTTCAGCATCTTCGGTATAGCCTGCCGTATAGAGGCCGATAGGGCCAGCAGTGGTCAATACCATATCACACAGCTCAAGGGCTGCTTCACTGGCCAGCAGCGGATCTTTAAAACCGGTAAGGGCTTCACCTTCATCTTCATTCATTGCCAGAATAGTCACATTCTCTAAGATAAAAGCTCTCCACCAGCTAGGATCTTCTTCGATCAAGAAACGAGTACCTAAGGTCAGCACCACAGGAACTCCGACCTCTTTGGCATATTCAATCGCCGTTAAAGCCGCTTGGGTCATCTGGTCATCACCACTGGCTCTCATCAAGTAAGCCGTCAAAACCAGTGCCGATGCTCCTTGTACAAGATCTTTATCTATGTACTCAGGGGTTAATTTATCCATCGAGCCCTTGCTGATGGCAAAAGTACGCTCACCACACTCAGATATCAGAGTGAAACAGCGGCCTATAGCACCATCAACGGGTTGTAGATAATTTAAATCGACCTTAGATGAAGTGTTACACAGATAACGATAGGCATAGCTGCCTACCTCAATATTATTACTCATCACACCAAATAACACAGATCTGTCATCGGCGAGAATAGAATAGTTGTGTACCGTATTACCTATGGTGCCACCGGCGAATTCATCACTGATTAAATTGTGTTGCTTCAACTCAGAATACAAAGCATGGGCATTAGCGTCATCAATCAGAGTAGAAGAGCCTTTAGGAAGTTTATATCGCTCGAGAAGTTCATCGGCGACTTTAGCCTCTATGTCCACCAAGGTCTGATCGATCCCGGTAATATAAGTGGGGAATCTAAGCGGTTGCTGAGTGAGCTGAGCCAATAACGGGTCACGGTTTTGGACGGGGAAATAGTGCTTGGACTTTCGTTGACCTGGAAACTTCATTGTGTGCTCTCAACCTTTGGCAACATACTGGAGACCGATTAAAATAAATCGACCATAACGGAAATATAGTTCAAAAAAACTGGCTCTATCAATCAGAGCCAATATAAACGGCGGCAGATCCTACCACACGCAGTGATATACGCCAGTATCCGCTAGAGTATTTCCCCTTTTTAGGGATAGATTTTGAGAGTCTGATGCTGTTTGCTCAGTTCTAACACAAAGTTAGCACCAACCTTGGCTCTGCTGCTTCACTAATGTCACTAACAGCGCCATATGTGCAGGATTAGTATTAAGGCAAGGAATGCACTCATATCTCTCTCCCCCAGCGTTAATGAACGTCTCTTTACCGCCGATAGAAAGCTCTTCTAGTGTTTCTAGACAATCTGCCGCAAAAGCTGGGCTGATAATATCCACCGATTTAACCCCTTGAGCCGGCAAAGAAATCAATGTCTTGTCGGTCTGCGGTGTGAGCCACTCCTCTTTACCAAATATCGACTGGTAACAAAGCTGCCATTGGTCCTGGTTTAAACCCAGTTCTTTGGCCAAAAGCTCAGAGGTTTTCTCGCAATGCTGCTGATAAGGATCGCCCTCAGTCACATATCTAACCGGGATCCCATGAAATGACATCAAGAGTCTGTCGGCTTGTCCATGCTGCTCCCAATGGGATTTAACCGAACTGGCCAAGGCCGAAATATAGCCAGGGTGCTGATAATATTCTTTGTTCATACGGGTTTCAGGGACTTCTCTCCATCCCTTAAATTCAGTGGCTATGGCATCTGACACTGCCGCCACGGTTGAGCAAGAATATTGAGGGTATAGAGGCAGAATGATAATTCTTTTGGCCCCTTGTGACTTGAGTTTATCCAGCCCCGAAGTCAGTGAAGGCGTGCCATAAGTCATACCCAGTTCCACTGGTATGCTCTGGCCGAACTCTTGCGCTAACATGCTGGTGAGTTGCTCTCTTTGACGCTGGCTCACCACCATCAAGGGCGAGCCTTCATCCCACCATATGGACTGGTAGAGTTTTGCCACCTTAGACGGGCGAAAGTTAAGTATAACGCCGTTGAGAATAGGCTTCCAAATAAGGGGGTTAAGGTCGACGACTCTGGGGTCGCTCAAGAACTGCTTTAGAAATGAACGTACATCTTTTGTCGTTGGTGTATCGGGTGTCCCTAAGTTAACCAGAAGCACACCGAATGCTGGGGTAGTTTTGCTCAAAATCACTCTCTTATAATGTCGATACGCTCTAGGGTCAGTTGACCTTTTATGGTTATTTTTACAGCCAGTTGTTGAGCTTTACTCTTTTTAATCAGCGAGTAAGGCTAAGATTTTGTAGTCTAGTTATTCTAGATAAACAAGCCCTAGGCTAACATTCAAAATCATATAAAAAAAGCCCACCTAAGTGAGCTTCTTAAAATATGAGAACTGGCTCATACACTGACAAGGATCAGATACTTTTAGCCTAACGCAGCAACGATCTCTTTACTGACTGCTGCAACTGCCTGTGTACCGTCAAACTTGTTGTATGTAGCCTGACCTGAGGCTGCTACCTTACCGTAATATTCTACTAATGGTTTAGTCTGCTCATGGTAGATCTCCAGGCGCTTACGTACCGTAGACTCTTCGTCATCTGGACGAATAGCCAGGTCTTCACCGGTAACATCATCCTTACCTTCAACCTTTGGCTGGTTGAAAACAATATGGTAAACACGGCCAGAACCTGGGTGAACACGACGGCCAGCCATACGCTTAACAATGTCTTCGTCGGGCACATCGATCTCTACCACGTGATCGATATTAATGCCACTAGTGGCCATAGCATCTGCTTGTGGAATAGTACGAGGGAAGCCATCAAGTAAGAAACCTTTGGCACAATCATCTTGAGCGACACGCTCTTTTACTAAACCAATAATGAGCTCATCTGAAACCAACTGACCAGCATCCATCACTTGCTTAGCTTCTAAGCCAAGAGGCGTTCCAGCTTTAACCGCTGCACGCAGCATATCGCCGGTAGAAATTTGTGGAATACCGTATTTTTCCATGATGAACTGGGCCTGGGTACCTTTGCCGGCACCTGGGGCACCTAATAACATGATGCGCATCTCGAGATTCCTCTTATTTCACATAGTTTTATCATTGGCGGCGATTTTCGCATAATTGGCCGCTATTTTGAAGGGGTAGAAACAGTTTTAGCTTAGTTATATACATTGACTTAAAAGGGAATAACCATTTCCTTATCAATGTGCCTTGAATTGAAAAAACTGAGAGTATCTGAACTGAACACATACTTATATGAAATGGTATTAATCATTAGACTTTGGCCTGATAGACAATCATGTTTAAGCAGACCAAATCGGATCGGTTTATTCCGTTTGATTTTTACACGGAATGTAAACTCAATATCAATATAATAAACTGTACAACTTACGGCGATATTGATTCGCCAGTTGATTTCCTTGGCCTAATGCGGTCAAGATTTCCAGAAACAGCTTTTTAGCATCGCCATTCTCAATCGAAATATCTTTAGATAGAGGAGCAAATAGAAGTGCTAAGGCTTCCTCATCTCTTTTCGCCTGATGCAGCGCCTTAACCAGGTCTAATAATATTGAGATATTATCTGGTTCAATATCACAAGCTTGCTGTAATTGACGAATTTCCGGGGTATCGGCCGCATCGAGGGCCAGTGCCAATTTTGCTTTCAGAGTTTGATAGTAGCTATCCTGATCCGCAAGGCCGACACTGTCTAGCAACTCACCCGCTAAGGTTAAATCACCCGCCATCAGCTCTGCATCGGCATACACTAAGGCAATTTCAGCATTGGGTGATTCACTGTAAGCATCCCTTAACAAGTGAAGCGCCGCTTTAAAATCTTCATCCACCAGAAGTGCCTTAGCTTGATTTAGCTTAAGCTGCCACTGCGCCGGAAGATGCTTATCTAACATCTCGGTGATTTGCCTCTCATCCTGCAAACCCGCAAAACCATCTATAGGTTTGCCTTCACTGAGCACTAAAGTCGTGGGGACATTTTGAATTTGAAAATAGTTGGCTATCTCCATCTCGCTGTCACAATCGATTTTGGCTAATACAAAACGGCCAGCTTGTTTCTGAGCCATGGAGATCAATGTCTGACTTAAAGTGATACTTTCCGGACTTTGATTAGACCAGAAACACAGCACAACAACTTGCTCTGCCGATGCATCGACGACTTGCTGAATATTCTCTTTCGTTAGATCTAGAACAGTTTCCATAACAATCCTGTTATCTTTTTATACGAGTACTCATCTGGTTTCCACAAGGCTTGAGCCTTCCATGAGACACCCGATAAATGCCGCAGATATAAAAAAGGCAGAACCCTAATACAAGTAAACGGTACTAGATGCTCTGCCTTCACAATTACAATGACTTATTAGTTAAGTTTAGCCAACAGCATCTGGTTCATCAGCTTAATGAAGGCTGAAGGATCTACCAGGCTGCCTTTCTCAGATAACTGAGCCTGTTGCAGCAGTAAGTCAGTCCACTGAGCAAATACTTCCTCGTCTTGCTCATCATTAAGGCGCGCAACCAGAGGATGCTCAGGGTTAATCTCAAAAGTAGGCTTACTTTCTGGTACAGCTTGTCCGGCAGCTTCCATCAATTTAATCATCTGACTCGACATCTCACCTTCACCCGCCACAACACAAGCTGGGGTATCGGTAAGACGGCTAGTCACTTTCACTGCTGAGACCTTGTCACCCAGTGAATCTTTAACACGCTTCACCAAGTCTTCTGATTCAGTTTCCAACTTCTCTTGAGCTTCTTTTTCAGCAGCATCTTCAAGATCGCCAAGCTCAAGATCACCGCGTGTGACCGAATGTAACTGCTTACCATCGAAATCAGTAAGGTGGTTGATCAACCACTCATCGATGCGCTCAGACATCAAGAGTACTTCGATTCCTTTTTTACGTAACAGCTCAAGATGCGGGCTATTGGCAGCAGCTTCATGGCTATCGGCTACTATGTAATAGATCTTACTTTGGCCTTCCTTCATACGGCCGATGTAATCCGCAAGAGAAACTGTCGGTACAGCATCTTCTGTATGCGTCGATGCAAAGCGTAACAAGCCGGCAATGCGTTCCTTGTTGACCATATCTTCGGCCGGGCCTTCTTTAAGCACCTGACCAAATTCAGCCCAGAATGTCTGATATTTCTCAGCATCATTCTTAGCCAACTTCTCCAACATGCCAAGTGCACGCTTAGTCACAGCGGTACGCAGTGCCGATGTCACCTTGTTGTCTTGTAAGATTTCACGAGACACGTTCAATGGCAGATCGTTTGAGTCTATGAGACCTTGTACAAAACGCAGGTAACTTGGCATAAACTGCTCGGCATCATCCATTACGAATACGCGCTGAACGAATAACTTAAGACCATGCTTACGGTCACGGTTCCACATATCCCAAGGCGCTTTGGCTGGGATGTACAGCAAGCTAGTGTATTCCTGCTTACCTTCGACTCGGTTATGGCTCCACAACAATGGATCGGTAAAGTCGTGAGAAATATGCTTATAAAACTCTTGATACTCCTCTTTAGAGATATCGCTCTTGTTACGAGTCCAAAGTGCTGTCGCCTTGTTCATAGGCTTCCATGAACCTTCTACAGCAGCCACGGCTTCTTGATCATCTGACGCCTCAATCGCTGGCGTGCCTTCTTCGAACATCTCCACAGGGACTGAGATATGATCTGAGTATTTAGTGATGATAGAGCGCAGACGATATTCATCGGCAAACTCTTGCTCGTCTTTGCGAAGGTGCAAGACAATTTCTGTTCCGCGAGTCTCTTTAGTGATATTTTCTACGGTAAAGTCACCTTCACCTGCAGACTCCCACAACACGCCTTCATCGGCACTGTGTCCTGCAGCACGAGTACGCACAGTGACCTTGTCGGCAACGATAAATGAAGAATAGAAACCCACACCAAACTGACCGATTAGTTGTGAATCCTTAGTGTCATCACCAGATAAGTTCTTGAAAAATTCTGCAGTGCCCGACTTAGCGATAGTACCTAAATGCTCAATAACACTGTCGCGGGTCATGCCAATACCGTTATCGCTGATAGTGATAGTGCCTTTTTCTTTATCAGCACTGATACGCACACTCAACTCACCATCGCCTTCATAGAGGGCATCGTTAGTCAGTGCTTCATAACGTAATTTATCTGCAGCATCGGCAGCGTTGGAGACCAATTCACGCAAGAAAATCTCTTTATTTGAATATAAAGAGTGAATCATCATATTTAGTAGTTGCTTGACTTCAGTTTGAAAGCCATGAGTTTCTTGTTGTGACATGGTTTATTCCTTTATTGTATTGCACAAAGCCTAATTCTTAATGAACTTAGCTTTTACGCAGCAAAGTGCTTTATGAAAATAGAGATGGGGTTGGAATTTTGCATTTCAAGGGGAGAAGAGATAACTGAGGTTAAAATGACTAAAAAAAAATCCAGTATTGACGAGGCAATGACTGGATTATTTATGCTCTGAAAATCAGAGCAGAGGAATAGCTTGAAACTTACAGCGGGAGACGTCCATTAAAAGAAAGCGCCAACGTGGTGCTATCGACATACTCAAGCTCACCGCCCACAGGCACCCCATGGGCAATACGGCTCACGATGACATCGTGAATCTTGGCCATGTCGGCGATAAAATGCGCCGTTGCATCCCCTTCAACCGTAGGATTAGTGGCTAAGATCAACTCTGACACCTCACCAGAAGCTAAATGCTCTTCTAGCAAAGCTAATCCAAGTTCATCTGGCCCAACACCATCCAATGGAGACAGGTGTCCAAGCAGTACAAAGTAACGCCCGGAGAAGTGTCCACCGGCCTCGATAGCAAGTACGTCAGCTGGGGTTTCAACCACACAAATCAACTGAGATTGTCCACGTTTGTGACTGGCACAAATGGGACAATGAACCTCTTCGGTGAAAGTGCGGCAGGATTGACAATGGCCCACATCACTCATAGCTTTTTCTAGTGCTTGTCCCAGGGATTGACCCGCTTTTCGATCCCGCTCAAGTAACTGAAATGCCATGCGCTGAGCGGATTTGGGGCCCACTCCGGGTAAACATTTCAGTGCTTGGATCAACTCGTCGACGAGAGGACTAAATTTCATTTGCTATAAATACTCAACTAGAAAGGCATCTTCATACCAGGAGGTAGTTGCATGCCACCTGTCACTTCAGCCATTCTCTCTTTTTGGCTCTCTTCTACTCGACGCGCCGCATCGTTACAGGCTGCAGCGATAAGATCTTCTAACATCTCTTTATCGTCTTCTAACAGGCTAGGATCGATATCCACTTTACGTACACTGTGAGAACCTGTCATGGTAATTTTAACAAGACCTGCACCGGCTTCACCGGTCACTTCCATACGCGCGATCTCTTCTTGCGCTTTGGCCATTTTGTCTTGCATCTGCTGGGCCTGCTTCATCAGGTTACCCATACCGCCTTTTCCAAACATATCTATTTCTCTTCAATTAAGGGTCGAATAAAGTTGGCTCATCTTACTTAAATAATGTCGATAATCAATCAAAGCCGTATAAACTTATGACTGAGCTAACGCCTTAAAGTTCGATTTATCGATGAGCTCTATGGTATTTCCTTTTAAACTCAATAACTCAGGTGAATAACTTAAGCTATCGTCTTCAAACTCTGCCCCCATTTGACTCATTAGCCATTGGACATTGCTATCTGTGAGTAAGCCTTGATGTGCCTGGGCTTGGATCTCCCGATGAAAACGCTGACGCACTTCCAGTGGTGTCTCCCTGTTGCCGTCAACTCCCACAGCAATATTGATCTTAGTCTCGGCGCCTAACGCTTTGGCTAAGGCTTCCTCTAACTGAACTATGGCTATATCGGCGGACAAATGTTTCTGGTTAGGTTTTAATAACAGAGACAAGGGCTCAGTAAACTCATGACATATTGAGTTCACTGCTAATTGGCGCACCCTGCCACCGACATCGATAGCAGACATCAAACGATACCACTTAAGGTCAGTTTCATGGCCTGTCACCTCGCCTTCACCTAAAGGGGGAAGCGGGTCAAATGACTGAGCTTGTATTCCGGTTTGTACTGACTCTCGTACTTGTACTGGTGCTCGAGATTCTATTTGTGCTTCGACTTGAGCCGACGGCACTGGATGAGTATCACGGCCTTGCTCATTGCCAGCTGAGGCGACATTCTCACTTGCCGCAACTTCGACAGGTTCCTCCCAGGGAGGCCTGTCTTCAATATCTGTTACCAAGTGTGGAGTCTGGGACTGTGCGACACTAGGCTGTACTTGAGGAGCCGATTCCTGCGAGCCCAAAGCACTTGGCTGTGGTCGACGTTCAGGTTTAGCTTCAGGTTCCGCTGCGGATATAGCCTGACCGTCTAAAGACGATGTTTCACTGGTATGCTCAGCTAAGGGTTTGCGTTTAGGAGGGGAAAACTCCTTACGCTGGGCTTCAGGCTTTTTTCCATCACTCTCCTCAGGCGTTTTGGCCAGGTCGGTGAGCAGTGAGTCTCGCGACGCTAAGACAGCATCTAAAATATCGTCTTGCAACTCAGCTTGAGAATCTGTCCCTTGGGCTGTTATTTCTGAGCTTACATCACCACCAGGCAGACTTTCAAAAGCCTGGTAATCCCCCTGCTCTGGTTCATCTTGTTGAAAACCATATTGAGCATCGAAGGCTGCATCTTGAGCTAACTGCTCAGGGCTCAGCTGCTTCTGATCTAAATTAGACGAATTTGTACCAGACTGACTTATCTCTGACGGGCTACTTGCTTCAAGCTGAGCTAACTTATCTGTGCCGCTATTGTCTATGGGGCTCGTCTCAGTTTGGCTAACAGACTCAAGCGGTTCAATGATAGTTTGGTGAGTCTTAGCTTGACTGACGATGCTTGCATTAGCCATGGGAGATGGCGTTATGATGTCAGGTGCCTCATCCGTCGACGCAGTACTTGGCTCTACAGTTTGATCAAGAACTTGCTCGGCAGAATCCAGAGCGCTCTGCTCCATCCCCAGGCTAGATGCCTGACTTAATATAAGGGTTTGCTCGCTATTAAGAGCAAGCAAATCATCGGTCTCATCATCTGGCTCTGCTTGAGGTGCTAGTTCGGCTCTAAGCTTAGGCTCAGGAACTGACACTTTTTGAACTGCAGCAGACTGGCTAGTAGAGTTCGACGGGTTATCATGACCAAGATGATTATTGTTAACTAGGGGCTGTTCTGACTCTGCCTGTCCAGCTTCTTTATCTACAAGTTCAGGCAAGGTAACGCTAGCTGGCTTATCTACCATCCAACGGGTCACAGGTGTTTCAGGCACAAAAGAAACGGCTCTAAGCAAGGCCATCTCTAAGCCAGATTTAGGATCCGGCGCATGGGGGAGATCTTTTCTCCCCGTCAACAACAGCTGATAATAGAGTTGTACTTGCTCTGGACTGAGCTGCTGTGCGAAGGCCTTAATCTGCTCACTATAAATGGAAAGCTGAGCCGCAGCGGGAGCAAACTGACTCAAGGTTATCTGATGTAATAATTCCAGTAGGCTTCTAAGCACTTCCTGGGGATCGGCACCAAAGGATAAAACTTGGCCAATTACCCGCATCAAACTCTCGATATCCCCTTGGACTAAGGCATTGAGCAAGGTGATCACGTGTTGCTCGTCGATACTGCCAAGCATGGTCTGCACTTGAGTCAAGTGTACGCTTCCTGCACCGAAAGCTATGGCCTGGTCTGTAAGACTCAGAGCATCACGCATACTGCCATTGGCCGCTTTAGCCAACAGGGTCAGTGCTGGTTGCTCGAAGGTGAGTTGCTCTTGGGTAAGCACATAAGACAGTTGCGATGAAATTTCATCTTGAGTCAGGCTTTTTAAATTAAATTGCAGACAACGAGACAGTACTGTCACGGGCAGACGCTGAGGATCTGTGGTCGCCAGCAGAAACTTTACATGCTCAGGTGGCTCTTCCAGAGTTTTTAGCAGGGCATTGAAACTGCTACGCGATAGCATATGCACCTCATCGATAAGGTACACCTTGTATCGGCCTCTACTGGGACGGTACTGCACATTATCGAGTAGCTCTCGAGTATCATCGACCTTAGTACGCGAAGCCGCATCGACTTCGATAAGATCGACAAAACGCCCTTCGGCAATTTCAACACAGCTGGAACATTGGCCACATGGAGAGGCCGTAATTCCCTGCTCACAGTTTAATCCCTTAGCGAATAGCCGAGCTAAACTGGTTTTACCCACACCTCGGGTGCCAGAAAACAGGTAAGCATGATGTAATCTTTGCTGAGTGAGCGCATTGGTTAATGCAAGTAAAACATGAGACTGACCAACCATTTGTTCAAATGTGGCAGGGCGCCATTTTCTGGCCAACACCTGATATGACATGGAACTCCCCAAAGTGTCATCTAGTAAATTCGGGAGCACGCTCCTCAATAATCTGCACCTTAACATGCCATGTTAAAAGGCGCTACTGAGGAGCATTTTTACGCTGGATTATTCACCGTCAAAATCACTCAAAATAACAAGCTCATGAACAATTGTTTTGAGGTGTCTCTCTACCACAAAGAGCCGACACTGAGATAGCCAGAAACAAGATGATTAACTTGGCCGGCTACATCAGGAATAAATTGTACGCTGGATTATTCACCGTCAAACTTAATCAGTTTAAGAACTATGGATTCGAGACGTTTCTCTACCACTAAGAGCCGACCCAGAGATAACCAGCAACAAGATAGTTAACTTGGGTAACTAGTTATATTGTTATCTAGGCCTAGTCGCCTTCAAATTCACACAGTTTAACCAGTTTAAGATCCATGGCTTCGAGACGCTTCTCACCACCAAGATCCGGCAAAGAGATAACAAAGGCTGCATGGTTAACTTTACCACCTAGTTTACGGATCAACTTGACAGTGGCTTCAATCGTACCACCAGTAGCAAGCAAATCATCGACCACTAATACTTTGTCTTCAGCAGAAATCGCATCTGTATGCAATTCCAATACATCCTGACCATATTCAAGATCATAACTCTGAGAAATTGTCTCACGTGGTAATTTACCCGGCTTACGTACAGGTACAAAACCCACACCTAATGCCAAGGCTAAAGGTGCCCCGAACAGGAAACCACGAGCTTCTGTACCCACGATTTTAGTAAAGCCTTGATCTTTATACTCCTCAGTAAGAAGCTCAATCGTTGCTCGATAAGCCGCAGGCTCTTCAAGCAAACTCGTCACATCTCTGAAAAGGATCCCGGCTTTCGGGTAATCAGGAATTGTTTTTATGCTCTGTTTTATCAATGCTAAGCTGTCTTTATTCATGATCATCATCTTTTGGTTTAGCCGACAATTCTCGCCAGCTTTAAAAAATCCGGCTAAAGTTTATGTGTCTTTAAGCATACTTGCAACAATCTCCCATACTAATTAGGACAAGAATTGAGGCATTAGGTCATAATTTAACGATATAGCCTAAATAGGGGGACAATATTGAGTTTTCCGCATTTATGATTGAGCCAAGATTCGGCAATAACATCATCTCATCGCCGGTAAAGTGAATGTAAAAGTTAGCTAACGCTCTAATTCAATCTACTAACTCAATCTTTAGCTCAATCTTTAGCTCAATCTTCCAGTTCAGGGATCTGCTTAAGAAATAAACCTAGGCCCAAGGCAAAACAGAGCAGCATTATTTTTACCCATATTAGCGGCACAACGGCTATGCTGACCGCAAAGCTGAGTCCACTGACAATATACGCCTTCTTCTTTAGCCCTTTACGTATGCCTCTGCTCTGCTCCCAATCATTCAAAGCCTCTGAGAACCAAGGGTGGGTCATCAGCCAATGATGTAGTCGATCACTGGAACGGGCAAAACAGAAGGCAGCAAGTAAGATAAATGGCACTGTGGGTAATATAGGTAGCGGGATCCCCAGCAATCCAAGCGCCAAGCTGCACAAGCCACAAATCAAATAAAAACCACGTTTAAAAGCCATTATTATCCTTAACTCATTTTTTCAAAAATCAAAAAAAGTCCAAAAAAAACCACTCCAATGAGTGGTTAGTCTACCCAAACCTATGCTGGGTATCTAGACTTGAATGAGTCTAAAGAATATTTTAAATCAGCCCGGCAATTTTCAACCAAGATAAGGTCGCAGGTAAAGTTGGCAGCATCAGGACTAAGATGAAACCTATGAAATAGATGATGTTAAATGGATCTTTAAACGGCTTACTCATAACTTCCTCACTCAATCTTTTTAATGATTTTATTGATCTAGATCAATTTTTTGAAAGCATTATAAAGACTTGACCAGAATTTAGGAAGCGAGTATTTAACCTTTTATCAACTTAAACTCCTTTTGATGATTTATAAGCAGAAATCTATCGCTCCCATTCTATGGCTTTATCCAGCCCTTTAATGAAAAAGTCCAATCGACTCATTCAACCCCATTAGCCAAGTATTGTTTCACGACCCCCTTAGCGGCAAGCTCGACTAACATCTGTTTACACCCTTGAGTTAACACTTCATCGTCCATCTGGGGGTAAGTTTGCTTTAGCCAAGTCACTAGATAATCGAAATTGACAGATTCATACTGGCACAGGTAACCCAGCGCTTGTGCGGCTAAAGGGTTAAGCTGCAAGAAAATCACTTCATCTTGCTTATCGCGATATAAGCAAAAATTTAACGGACTCTCGGCGGGTCCATCGGGTCGGTAATCTTCACTCACTCTTTGAACATCAAATCTATATTGCAGCACCTTAGCCGTATCAGACAAACACAGTGCCACTTGCGTTATCGGCCCTTGCATACCTTGGTGTAGGGGATTATCTTTAGCGACTGCGACAACCAACTCCATATATTCATAATGAGCCAATTCGATAATAAATGCAGGGTCCCCCTCTGTTAACTGATATTCAGACTGGAGGAAACTAACAAATTCCTGAGCTATTTCGATAAAAATCGGTGTCTGACTATCATGGGTCACAAAGAATTTTTGGATCAGCGCCAACCAAGCTTCTTCAGCATATAAGCTTTTCAACACGGGAAATGCACTAGAAACAAAGCCATTGATGTTATTGAAAAACAGATCCCGGTATATCTTCATCCGCCGAGCTTCTGTGCCCTTAGGCAATGGCCGTGAAGGCTCCTTAATATAATCCATGAAGGATTGTTGAATCCTAGTAAAATTCATCATGCACTCCTTGAACGTTGACACAAGCCTGTCTCTTGATAGCGATGAATTTTATCTATCTCCTTTAGCAGTACAGGAGTTTGAGGAATATTAAAATCCCTCTCTAACAAGGTAGGATGCACGCCATGTATTTGGTAACAGGTTTGAAGTAACTGCCATACCGATGACACAATATCTGCGCCATGGGTATCGACTATGATATCTTTTGCCTCTTCAAAATGGCCTGCGATATGGATATAAGCGACGCGCTCAGTCGGCATAGCCTTTAAAAAATCATCGGCATCGTATTGATGATTAATTGAATTAACATAGATGTTATTCACATCAAGAAGCATTTTACAATCAGCTTCACTAAGCACTGCAGTGACAAATTCGAGTTCACTCATCTCGGCCCCCGGCGCCGTGTAAAAAGAAACATTCTCCAAGATAAGCGGCCTCTCTAGAATATCTTCTACCTGTTTAACACGCTTAACCACATGCTTAACCGCCTCCTGAGTAAAAGGAATGGGCATAAGATCATACATATGTCCGCTACCCGAACAGTAGCTAAGATGTTCGGAGTAAACCTCGATATTATGCTCATCCATAAAGGCTTTCACATTTTTAACCAAGTCGATATCTAAGGGTGCAGGCCCACCGATAGACAGAGATAAGCCATGACAGAAGAAAGGTTTACTCTCGGTTAGTTGCCTAAATTGTCGGCCATACTTTCCCCCTAAGGTCATCCAGTTCTCAGGCGCAACCTCGAAGAAATCGATAGCATCGGGAATAGCGTCGCAAAATTCATCCAACATCTCACGCCTCAAACCTAATCCCACCTTGGCTCGCTCAATCATATTCACTCCCAAAAGCCTCTGCTAATTATAGAAAATGTCAGCGTTATACTCGCATAAGAACATTTAAGGCCAGTAAACACCGGCCTTAAATGTCTAATCACTATTGCAAAATCTGCTCCGCAATAGATAATAATGATTTACATGTCACTGCCACACTTGCCCTCTTTGGCCTTCTTCATATCGCCGCCACACTTGCCTTCTGCAGCCTTCTTCATGTCGCCGCCACACTTGCCTTCTGCAGCCTTCTTCATGTCGCCGCCACACTTGCCTTCTGCAACCTTCTTCATGTCGCCGCCACACTTACCTTCTGCAGCCTTCTTCATGTCGCCGCCACACTTGCCTTCTGCAGCCTTCTTCATGTCGCCGCCACACTTGCCTTCTGCAGCCTTCTTCATGTCACCGCCACATTTTCCTTCACCACACTTGCCCTCTTTCCCCTTCTTCATGTCGTCGCCACACTTACCTTCTTTGCCCTTCTTCATGTCGCCGCCACACTTACCTTCTCCATCCACTAGTTGGTAGCCAGCTTCCATCTGACTAAAACCAAATGGGTTAGCTTGCGCCTCACCTGCAAATGCAGAGCCGATAACAACGGTACCTAGGGCGGCAGCAATAGCTGTCTTTTTAACTAAATTCATAATGCATTCCTTTAAAATCAATAAACTAGTATAGGTTACCAACCAAACTTCATCTCAGCTGGCTTGCATAAATAGACCTGACCTAACTAAAATCTATTTCAAAAAAATAACAAAGATCACATTTACGCTCCATTAGTGAGTAAGCAATAAGTAAACCTAAGATAAATAATCCAATATATTCAGCGCATAAGCATATTGTTATCAATTTAAAGCTTAACAAGATAAACAAATTTTGAATCACTTCTCATCATAAGTTAAAATGCTGCCCGCGCTAGCTATAGGTGTGATGTTCGATGCACCTAAATCAAGCAAAGCAGATTTCACTGGGCTGCGTGCCAATAATCGATATTTTTATTACTTTAGCCATGCTAGGCGACAAATAGACTGACACTATGAATCCGACAAGAATGACCCAGACAAGAACAAAACCATGCGTGTAATACTCGCACCAATGGAAGGCGTTGCCGACGCGCCTATGAGAGCACTGCTAACCGGCGTAGGTGGATACGATCTGGTGATCAGTGAATTTATTCGAGTGGTTGATCAACTCCTGCCAGAAAAAGTCTTTTATCGTCTATGTGCAGAATTAGCTCATGGTAGTAAGACTAAATCCGGAACTCCAGTGAGATTACAACTGCTGGGCCAACACCCTCAGTGGATGGCGGAGAATGCCCAGAGAGCCATCGAACTAGGTTCTCTAGGTGTCGATCTTAATTTTGGTTGTCCTGCCCCCATGGTCAATCGCAGCAATGGTGGAGCGGCAATGTTAAAAGAGCCTGAAACCATTTACCGCGTAGTCAAAGCGGTACGGGAGGCCGTTCCCGAGCAATTACCGGCGACAGCAAAGATACGCCTAGGTTGGGACGATAAGAGTCGCTGCGTTGAAATAGCTCAAGCGATTGAAGCAGCCGGTGCCACTGAGCTGACCGTGCACGCCAGAACGAAGGAAGAAGGTTACAGGCCTCCCGCTCACTGGGAGTATATTCAACAAATCAAGCAGGCTATCTCAATACCTGTGATCGCAAATGGAGAGGTCTGGAGCCGTGAAGATTATCTCAAATGCCAACAAGTCAGTCAGTGTGATGATGTAATGATAGGTCGCGGCGCATTAGCCGTACCGAATTTAGCCCATGTGATTAAAGGCTCCCAAGATAAGATGCCCTGGTCTGAAGTCTTATTGCTACTGTTACAATACTCAGACTATGAAATCGTCAGCGAGAAAGAGAAATATTATCCCGCACGAATAAAGCAGTGGCTTAAATTCATCGCCAAGCAATATTGTGAAGCCGATGACCTCTTTACCCAAGTAAGAGTATTAAAGAAAACGCCGGAAATTCTCTCTTTACTCAGATCTCTCGCCTAAGTCTGAAATGTAAAAAACCCAGCAAGAATCACCTTTCTGGTCATACCTCTGAAGGAAAGTCGCTTAAACTTTCCTTATCCAAGTTAGATCTTGCTGAAGTAAGCACTAAATATGACCTAGAGTTGATCTTAGTCATAGTCAAAACACCCCACCCGTTTAGACTTAATATCCGAAATAACTTATCAGGCATATACTCGTGAGTAGACCCCATATCAGACATGAATTGTCACAGCTAGAATCCAATCTAAGGACTGAGATAGGTAAGCTTGCACAGAGTAAAAATATCAGCCTCGACACTCAAACGGGTTCACTTTGCGAACTGATAGCTATTTTGACCCAGGCAGGCTTATGTGAACACCCATTATTTGGGCAAATAACACAAGTCGACGCCGCAGTCTGTCAGCTAGATATTGGCCTGTATGGTCTTTGCTCCGATTGTGAGAATGAGATAGAAACCGAGCGCTTAGATATCAATCCCGTTGAACAGAGGTGCACCCAATGTGCCAAAAGTCATGAGCATGAGCACAGGCAAGAGTTAAGACTCAAACATTAGGCAAGTTTAAGCGAAAACTACCTAGCTTCATTTTTCTCTATGTTAGCCCAATCTACTCAGCTAAAAAACGCCCATAAAAAAGCCTGCATAAGCAGGCTTCTCTTGTGTATCTCATCTCAAACGAAAGCGACTAACTTAGACGCTGATTTTTCTCGGCGAGTTTATTGAATATAGCGTTAAATGAAAGTGACGCTCCATGGGCAATTTTATCAGCGAAATTTTTCTTCAACTGATAACGCACCTTGATCACGGTTCTCTCTTTCGCTAGCTTCATCACCACATCATCACTGGTGGATATGCCATCGATAAGACCCAGTTCTATGGCCTGTTGACCATACCAATGTTCACCTGTAGCCACTTTATCAAGATCTAATTCGGGGCGATATTTAGCGATAAACTGTTTAAATAACACATGAGTTTCTTCGAGCTCAGTCTGAAACTTCGCACGTCCCTCGTCAGTATTTTCACCAAATAGGGTCAAGGTACGCTTAAAGTCCCCTGCTGTATGCTGCTCATAATCAATATCATGCTTCTTAAGCAATTTATGGAAGTTAGGTATTTGCGCCACTACCCCAATCGAGCCAACAATGGCAAATGGAGCCGCGTATACCTTGTTCGCCACACAAGCCATCATATAGCCGCCACTGGCTGCCACTTTGTCGACACAAATAGTCAGATGAATATCGGCCTGACGCAGGCGGTCCAACTGACTCGATGCCAAACCATATCCATGCACCATACCGCCGCCACTCTCGACAGTTACGATCACTTCATCGCCCTTCTCTGCAATGGCCAAAATAGCACTTATCTCTTCACGCAAAGAAGCCACTTCGCTGGCATCTATACTGCCCTTAAAGTCGACCACAAACACTCTAGGATCTAATGTCTCTTCACCTTGCTCTTTCTCGGCTTTCTCTTTGGCCTTCTCGTCCGCTTTTAGCTGCTTCTCATAGGCTTTAAACTGCTTCTTACTCAGCAGTTCCTCTTTAAGATCATGCTTAAGGTTCTTGAGATCTTCAGAGAGGTTGGTCAGCAATAGCTCTCCCTTCTCCCCTTTCTGCTTTATCGCAGAGGCAAGCACAAGGATAACAACAGCGATAATCGATAACACTATGGTTATTGCTTTGGCGAAAAACAGTCCATATTCGTACAAAAATTCCAAAGTATGCTCCAGCTTATTTGATCTTAAATGCAAAATTGGGCTTATTCTATCAGTCATCGCCCCAATAACAAATGTGCTAATAAGGAAATAAGCCAATAAAAAACCCAGCAATTGCTGGGTTTAAAGGGTTAAGCGTTAAGCGTTAACGAATGTTAGCCAGCAGGAACCGCACATGGCTGAATCACATGTTTAAGATCTGTATCAATCATAATCGTCGCAGTGCCTTTACCAGCAGTTAGCGCAAACTTAGCAACTTCTTGCTGCATCTCAGCCGTTGCAGCGGTGCCGGAAGTACCAGTAAGCGAACTATGATGCCCTTCAACAAACCTAACAACCCCTGAACCTGCCGTTGTCGTATCGATACACTCTAAACCCAATGCGGTGATAAGAGGCTCTGTACCGGCAGTTGGGAAGCCATCGACACTGTTTGGCAGTACCTGATCCGGTTTATTGTCCTCTGTGCCGTCACCCACTATCTCAATCACGTGTACCGGAAGCTCTGTTGCTTTCAGCATAGCCGCATGGTTTATCGGATCGGCACTATCTACAGCAGTCTGAACCGCAAAGGCGAATGCAGGTAAGAAACCTTTATAGACAGCTTGAACAAGGGCTGCATATTCTGGTGTACCTGGTTCATAACCAGCAGTATTTGCTTCATCAACCAAAGGCTGGAAAGAATCAGATGCTATGATATTTTCGAACAACATGGGGCCAAAAGTCTCCGAACCGATAAAGGTTCCGGCAAAACCGCCCGTTGGCGCAACCAAAGATGATGCATTGAGTGCAAAGAAATTTGGCAATGCTGTTCCAGTCTCGGGATTAACTAAACCAGTGCTGGCATAGGTAGAGAAGTTAGTATTAACAATCCCACCAAGACTTATACCTTGTGAGCTGATCTTACCAATATCAAATATCTGAGGCTGCTCAAGCTGAGCCAGCTGCATAGATAGGCCAGTTAGAGCCAGACGAACACCAAGATGATCGACAACACTCTGACGGAAATTATCACGCACTGATAAAGTGCTAGCGATATTGATAAAGGCTAATGGGTTACCATTCACAAAAGCATCAGGTTGTCCGATTGCAACGCCAAATTCTGGTGCAGACGCCGACACTTCATAGACACCATCGTCATTAGCATCGAATGAACGCGCGCCATGTAAGGGATGATCGATTGCAAACGTTGCAATCCCCATAGCAGCATAGGTACTGGCGAAAGCCATCGCTGCCTCTTTACCACCACCCAGACCATGAAGCGCGATATTAGTCGGCCAACCTGCTGTCGGTGCCACAAAGGTTAAGCCTTTCTCTGCACTAAAAGCAGCGAGTTTAGCTGCGTCGGGCATGGTAATAAATACCGGAACTGTCTCGTGCTTTTTAATTTCAGGAATGGGGTTAAACTTAGTCAGATGTTTAGCCTTATCGGCCGCTGTACCGTCATCGAGTAGCCAAGTTTTTCCGGCTAAAAGTGCAGGGGTAGCAATGCCATCAGCAGGAGCAATACCATAGGCCATTGCTTGCATGCCGTAATTTTCTTGGCTCATGGTGCCAGCTTGGAGCGCCAGTAGCACTGAAACAGGACTATCACCCAGGGCCTTCCAGCTGCCATTAATTGCTGGCATCATATTTTCATCTAAACAAGCCGCTGAAGAACAATCACCAAAGATAGGCAAGATTAACTCAGCTTTATATACATTGGTTAAATCAGCAATCTTGAATATATCACCCGCTTCGGAAGGAATTCCTGCAGCGGTGGCAATTGTATAACCTAATGGCGTAGGCAGAACAGAGAAGCGCGGGGCATAAGGATTGCCAGGTGTAGGGTCTACCATTAATAATTTTAGTGTCTCATATACATCAGCAACAGATTGAGTGGTAAACAGTCCCGAATAACTAATCGTATCAAGATCCACACCATACTCAGCTGCTATGCCTTTCTCATAACTGTTCACTAAGGTTTGAAGAGATAATTGAGCTTCAGTTTCAAGTGGATGAGTTTCTATATCTAATCTTACGGAATTATAAGTCGATGATGGAGCAATCCCCTGACCTGCTGAGTCTTGGATTAGATTGGTCGTTACATAGATATAAGACTGATTGGCCTTTAATGGCTTCAGAGGAACAATAACAATTTTATTACCAACAGCCTTAGAGACGAAATCAACACCAAATGTCAGCTCGGCACCAACTTTACAGGCAGAAGCTGATGCACTGGCTTTACAGTCGGGATCAGAAGATAACGGACCCCCAACTGTCGCCTCGAACATCCTCACCGCACCAGGCTGGAATACTGAAACCTCATCGAGTGATAACATTGTGCCATCATGATCAGAAGCGAGTTCAACATCTATGGAAATTGGCGCTGTGGTCGACCAACCATCAAGTGCACCAAGAGCCATTGAAGGATCTGTGTAATCGCTACCGCCTTTAAGATCTTCACCTGGAATGTTGATCGTGCCATCTAAGGTACCCTGAAATAGAAGATCATTGGGTAAAGGTAGAGTACGTTTTGCAGGGTCTACATTACCTGGATCGAATGCGATATGAGACTCAGGGATCAGAGGCTCAACCTTATCTTTTAACTCATCGACACTATCTTCACTACAGGCCGTGAGTCCTAGCGCAGATGCAATCGCGACACCTAAAAAGAGTCTTTTCATCTTTGTTCCCCAAATCTTGTTGTAATAATTTTGTTTTCCCCAAAAAATTTGGTCACAATAGGCAATACCATGTGGCCAAAGTAGGACTTTTACCAGTCCTTACCTGAGCTCAAGTTAACGTAAAAATATTGACTTAGCTACATTTTTGTCACATACCGNCAACGTTTAGGCGGCCAATAATTAATCATTTGTTTAAAACAGTGTTCATCACATCAGTGACTCTAGAGGTGGCGGCCTTTTCCGCCACAGGAAATATTGAATCATGTTGGAATATCAAGCTGCAAAAGATCTACTTATTAACAAAACAATACTGGTAACAGGTGCTGGAGACGGGATTGGACGCGCGGCTGCCATCAGTTTCGCGCAACACGGCGCTACGGTGATCCTGCTTGGAAAGACAGTTAAGAAGTTAGAAGCCGTATATGATCAGATAATACAAGCTGGTTACCCAAAGCCTGCGATTGTACCTTTAGACTTACAAGGCGCTACCGAGCAAAACTATATCGATATGGCACAGACTATCGAAGAGCAATTTGGCCACCTTGATGGTGCCCTACATAACGCGGGACTGCTCGGCGTGTTAGGTCCCTTCGAACATATCTCCATGGATTCTGTTCAAGAGGTCATGCAGGTTAATGTCATTGCCGAAATCATGCTAACTAAGGCACTGCTGCCTATCATGAAGAAGGCGCCTAAGGCATCACTGGTGTTTACCTCCAGTGGCGTCGGACGTCAGGGCCGTGCATTCTGGGGCGAATACGCCATCTCTAAGTTTGCAACCGAAGGCATGATGCAATCTATCGCCGATGAATATGAAGGTTCAAGCTTGAGGGTCAACAGCATAAACCCAGGTGCCACTCGCACAGGAATGCGCGCGAATGCTTACCCGGCTGAAAACCCAAGCACACTCAAGGAGCCTGAAGATATTATGGCGACTTATCTTTACCTGATGGGTGATGATTCTGCAGCTGTTAATGGTCAGCAGCTGAGCGCGCAGTAAGAAAGGGAAGTACCTATTTTCTGCAATCTAGGTTCTGCAATCTAGTTCCTAGGTATTTTCAGTCTCTGGAAATATTGCATAAGACTTGTTATTACAGAGAGTCTGACACAAAGCAATATTTTAACCTTGACCTACAAGGACGTAGGGAATGTCCAATTGATGTCGGGAACATCAAGGACCCATGGAAATATTGCATAAGACTTCTTATTACAGAGAGTCAGACACAAAGCAATATTTTTACCTTGACCTACAAGGACGTAGGGAATGTCCAATTGATGTCGGGAACATCAAGGACCCATGGAAATATTGCATAAGACTTCTTACTTACAGAGAGTCAGACACAAAGCAATATTTTAACCTTGACCTACAAGGACGTAGGGAATGTCCAATTGATGTCGGGAACATCAAGGACCCATGGAAATATTGCATAAGACTTCTTACTTACAGAGAGTCAGACACAAAAAAGGCTGCATTAGCAGCCTTTTCTATTTCATACTAGATAAGTTCCTAGCTACTAGAATCTGTGTCTAGGAACTCATTTCACTAGATTCTCTTGCGCCCAGGCTTACTTGCTACCGCTTTATGCTTACGCACTGCACGACGGATCTTAGAGCCCTTCACTTTCGAGCGAGCGACGCTGTGCTTGTCGGTACCTAGGACGGTACGAGTCTCTTCATTTAAGCCAGCCGTTTTTCTGAGGTAATTAACCTGCTCCATGGTCAACTCAACCCAACCACCACGAGGCAGTGACTTAGGCAGCTCAATCTTGCCGTAACGAATACGGATAAGACGGCTCACCTGTACTTCTTGAGATTCCCATAAACGGCGAACTTCACGATTACGGCCTTCAGCAAGCGTCACATGCCACCACTTGTTCATGCCTTCACCGCCAGCCGCTTTCACTTTATCGAAACTAGCTGGGCCATCTTCTAAGGTAACCCCTGTTCTAAGGCGTTGAATACAGGCATCATTAACTTCGCCGAAGGTACGTACTGCGTACTCACGTTCAACTTCATTAGATGGATGCATCAAGCGGTTTGCCAGTTCACCATCTGAGGTAAACAGCAACAAACCTGAGGTGTTGATATCGAGACGACCGACAGCAACCCAACGTGAATCACGTGTCTTGGGTAGACGGTCGAACACCGTAGGACGACCTTCAGGGTCTTTGCGACTACAAATCTCGCCTTCAGGCTTATGATAGGCAATCACGCGACAGATTAGATCTTCTTCAGATTTAATCGAAACGGTTCGACCATCGATACGGATCTTTACATCAGCTTCGATGCGATCACCTAGATTGGCAATCTCACCATCTATACTAATTCGACCTGCAGCAATCCATGCCTCCATCTCACGACGGGAGCCATGGCCTGCACGGGCCAAGACTTTCTGCAATTTTTCACTCATTAGTAGACTCTTCTGTGTTTAATGTATCTGTAGACCCTGTCTCTTCATTAGAATCCGAACTTGAATTCACATTTGAAAAAAGGGTCTCTAAAGACTCAGTATCGGTTAGCGGCGGTAAGTCCGCTAGACGTTCTAAGCCAAAATAGGCTAAAAAATCGGTGGTTGTAGCATACAGCGCCGGTCTACCCGGTACCTCTTTATGCCCCACCGTTTTTATCCATTGTCTGTCAGTCAAACTTTTTATGGTCTGGCTACTGACAGCTACGCCCCTGACAAACTCGATATCACCTCGAGTCACAGGTTGACGGTATGCAATTACGGCCAAGGTTTCTAAGGTTGCCCGTGAATATTTTGGTGCCTTCTCCTGCCACAAGGGCTGCAGATAAGGACTTAAGGCCTCGATTGTTTGAAATCGATAACCGCCGGCGACGCTGACTAGCTCAACACCTCGCCCCTGATAATCTTGTTGTAACTCTTCTATCGCAGCTTTAATCTTAACCCGAGTGACACTGAAAGTGATTAGCACAGTCTCTTTCAGGTTCTTTATGCTGACGGTTTTTCCTAAAACGAACAGGCTCGCCTCGATCAACTGCTTGAGCTGATCGGGGTTTATCTGCAGTTTTTGCTGCTTTTTCTGGCTAGACAATCAATACGCCCTAACATGTATGGTTGAAAATGGGTCACTCTGCACGAGTTCGACCAATAACTCTTTAACCAGTTCCATCAAGGCTAGAAAACTGACCACTACACCACTACGCCCCTCGTTAGCCTCAAACAGAGCTTCAAATGGCAAGTATTCCTCGCCATCTAGCTTGGCTAAAATCTGTATCATGCGTTCTCGCGTCGACAAGGCTTCACGCCTAACGTGATGATGCTCTGTCGCCTCGATTCGTTTCATGACAGCACCGAATGCCAAGGCTATCTCAGTCAAAGACACTTGAGGCGGCACAAGCACAGGCTTAATGTCCGGTGCTGGTGTTACCTTCACCTGAAACACGTCTCTGTCGAGTCTAGGCAAGTTATCCAGTTGCTGCTGCGCCTCTTTAATCACCTCATAGGCTTTAAGTTGACGTATCAAGCGAGCACGAGGATCTTCCTCTTCTTCATCTTCATTCACATGTCTTGGCAATAACAAGCGAGACTTAATTTCGGCCAAGGTCGCCGCCATGACTAAATAATCGGCTGCAAGCTCGACTCGAGCACCTTGTAGTAGCTCAATATACTCAAGATATTGCTTAGTCACAGGCCATATTGGCAGCTCTACAACATCGAGTTTCTGCTTACGGATCAGATATAAGAGTAAATCTAGCGGGCCTTCAAACGACTCAAGAAACACTTCGAGTGCTTCTGGCGGAATAAAAAGATCGGCTGGAAACTGTTTTAACGGCTCGCCTCTGACTATGGCCAAGGGCAAACTTTTTTGAGTCCCTTGCATCACGATCCTCAGCTTAAACTACTAAAATACTTAATTATATTCTGTTTTCAGCCAGCCTAAACCGCATAAAACAAAAGCTTAGGCAGCCCATCGAACACCTTAAAATAAAGGCGATAAGCAAACCAGCGCGCGATTATACCCTGTTCACCATGAGTTGCACAGATAATTAGCCGAGATGGCTTGCAGATATGACGAGAGTGAAACGCCCATATTGGGCGTCAGCAGAGGGAATTAACTCATTGAGCTAGATGAAGGGGGTGATATCTCCGGCGCCTTCGCGTATCACTTCTATATCGCCATCTGACATGTCGATCACCGTCGTCGGCTTCTCGCCTAGGTAGCCACCATGTATGATCACATCGACCTGATGTTCCAGAATATCGCGAATATGCTCAGGGTCTGATTCGGTAAATTCTTCCCCTGGAAGAATCAAACTTGTCGACATCAAAGGCGCATCTAAGGCTTCAAGCAGAGCTAACGCGATGACATTATCCGGCACACGTATGCCTATGGTCTTCTTCTTAGGATTCTGCAGACGCTTAGGCACCTCTTTACTGGCCTTAAAAATAAAGGTGTAAGGTCCTGGCGTATGGTGCTTGAGTACTCGATATGCCTGATTATCGACCTTGGCATAGGCCGATAACTCCGACTGATCGCGGCACATAAGAGAGAAGTTATGATCGTTATCGATCTGACGAATTCGCGCCATACGGCTCATGGCATCTTTTTCTCCCAGCAAACATCCAAGGGCATAGCCAGAATCTGTCGGATAAACGATGACTCCGCCATTCTTGAGGGCATTGACCGCCTGGTTAATCAAACGCGGCTGGGGATTTTCTTCATGTACGTAAAAAAACTGACTCATATACTCTATATTCCAATACTTCTAATCTGTGGGGATTCAGCCCGGCTAGGTTCTAGAAAACACATTCTCGAAAAAAGTTGCTCGAATAACCAGTGCCAGAGGTAGCTATGCTTGAGAGGCGATGTTGTCGCTATTCCAACAGTCCATCTGCCACACCCAATTAACACCTTTAGGCTGAAACATGCTCTTGCCAAGCTCAATAAAACTGCCTGGGAAATGAAAGTCACTGCCTAGGGATGCGGCTAACTCATTTTGCAGGCTTAAGGCGATTAAATTATTACGATCATCTATTGTCTGACGACTGCCAACCACTTCCATGGCATCTCCACCAGCCTCTTTAAACTCCCGCACCAAACGTTTCACCCACTTGGCCGACAATTTATAGCCACTGGGATGAGCCAAGATGGCGACACCTCCAGCCTGGTGTATCTTCTCGATCGCCGTGGCCATATCCGACCAATTATTAGGTACATAGCCCGTTTTACCCCGTGCAAGGTATTTTTTAAATACATTTGCCATACTGGTAGCATAACCATTATTCGCTAGCCAACGGGCATAATGCCCTCGACTCAATGCGGCGCCACCAGCTAAGGCTTTCGCCCCTTCATAAGCCCCTTCAATTCCAGCCTTAGCTAACCTGATGCCAATCTCTTTGGCTCTGACTTCACGCAGCTCTCTTTGGTTGACTAGAAAAGCTTCGAATGCTTCATCTTGAAGGCTCACATTCAGCCCCACAATATGAATATCGTGGTTATGCCAGCGGGTCGAGATTTCTACGCCATTGACTAAGGTTAAGGGGGACTCATGACCTTGATTATAGGCGTGAGCTTCGGCTAATCCTGCGGTGGTATCGTGGTCGGTGATAGCAAACATCTGCACACCATTTCCAATGGCTCTTTCAATCAGTTCGGAGGGGGTGAGTTGACCATCTGAAGCGCTTGTATGGCTATGGAGATCGATTAATAATATTTCATCTGTCATGGACTTATTCTACTTGAGTTTGTAAGCAAAAGGGGAATAAACATAAATAAGCGTTAAATAGCCTAAAAAAGCCTTGTTAACGTCTTTATTTCTCCCATAAAAATGCAGCTTTTACCTCTTCTGCTCAGAAGATATAAAATATATAAAGATTCAATTGACATCATTAGCCTGCAAATGCTTTTATATAGTCACTGAATGCAAAGAAAGCATTTAACTTTTACATGTTCTCACTTTTTAAACGGAACCAATTTCCAGATGAAGACACTTTCTCAAGCACAAAACATCAATTGGTGGTGGCACTTCCCAACTTAGCGGGTGGTGTGAAATTCTGTGCTCATGTAAAAGAGACTAGATTCAACAAGAAGCCCGCACAAGATGCGGGCTTTTTTGTACCCCAATTTTGCATAAAGTAAAAATAACCAACTAGAAATAAGCTTATATTTAAGCGCTTAAATGAAAGAATTGAATAGAGAAGAGAGACAACAGATGAAACTAGCTCAAGTCACCACGAGTAAGGAGCGGATCGCCTACCCGGAAGATCCTTTAAGTTTATATCAGCATCTCACCCAAGATGCGCCTCACACCATGTTGCTCGAATCTGCAGAAATTGAGAGCAAGGATAACATCAAGAGCCTAATCCTCACCGATGCGGCACTCATGATACGTTGTGAAGGTTATCAACTGACCTTTACCGCCCTAACCGACAATGGTCAATCTCTGCTATTGCCAATTCAAACCTTCTTTCATGGTGCGAGTTCCAACTTAGAAAACAACATACTTAAGCTGATATTAGAAAAACAAACTGCCCAGCTAGATGAAGATGCCAGACTCAAATCAACGTCCCCTTTAGATGGTCTGCGCGCCTTAGTGCAAGAGATTGACTGTGGCACTAGTCCGGCATTTGAAGACCTCTTCTTAGGTGGCGTACTGGCTTACGATCTTATCGATACCGTCGAGCCACTGCCTCAAGTGCCCCAGGGCGCTAACACTTGCCCAGATTATCTGTTTTACCTGGCTGAAACCCTGATCAGCGTCGACCGTCAGCAAGAAACGGCCAATATCGTCACCCATAACTTTATATCTGAGCCTGCGCTTAAGGCTGAATATGCCAGCAAGCTCGCCAAACGCGTCGATTCCGTCAAGGCGCAAATTGAACAGCTTGTGGCCGCTGCCAAGCTCATCCCTGTGACCGCCCAAGTCACGGTGGATATATCAGATGAAACCTTTAAAGACACGGTCAATTCGCTTAAGTCTCATATTGTCGCCGGTGATATTTTTCAGGTGGTGCCATCACGCAGTTTCAGCTTACCCTGCCCCAACACACTCGGTGCTTACCGCGCCCTGCGCCTGACTAACCCTAGCCCTTATATGTTTTATTTCAGGGGCGATGATTTCACTCTGTTTGGCGCATCACCTGAGAGCGCAGTCAAATACGAGACCCATAGCAACCAGGTGGAGATTTACCCCATTGCCGGCACCCGTCAGCGTGGTAAGACAGCCGACGGCCAGATAGATGCGGATCTCGATAGTCGTATTGAGCTAGAACTTAGACTCGATAAGAAAGAGTTATCTGAACACTTGATGTTAGTTGACTTGGCCCGCAATGATGTTGCACGTATCAGCCAAAGTGGCACCCGTAAAATCCCTGAATTATTGAAAGTAGACAGATATTCCCATGTGATGCATTTAGTCAGTCGCGTCACGGGTCAATTACGTACCGATCTCGACGCCCTACACGCCTATCAGGCATGCATGAACATGGGCACATTAACCGGCGCACCTAAAGTGAGTGCATCGCAACTTATCCGCCGTGTAGAGAAGAGTAGACGCGGCAGCTACGGCGGCGCGGCAGGTTACCTCAACGGACTGGGCGACATGGATACCTGTATCGTTATCCGCTCAGCCTTTGTTAAAGAGGGTATCGCCCATATTCAAGCTGGGGCTGGCGTAGTATTTGATTCAGATCCACAGGCCGAAGCCGACGAAACCCGTCAAAAGGCACAGGCCGTGATAAGTGCAATAAAAATTGGAGGCGGACTATGAAACTTTACCTTTTAGACAATTTCGATTCGTTCACCTACAACCTGGTAGACCAGTTTAGAAGCTTAGGCTTCGAGGTCGTTATCTATCGTAACGATCTCAGCGCTGACTTTATCGCTGACAAGCTGTTAAACGAAACAGGCAAGGCAGCTCTGGTGCTCTCACCCGGTCCCGGCGCTCCCCATGAGGCAGGCTGCCTGATGGCGCTTATCGGTAAACTTGCCGGCAAGGTGCCTATGTTGGGCATTTGTCTCGGCCATCAAGCCATGATTGAGCACTACGGCGGAAAAGTAGAGCGCGCTCCTCAGGTTGTTCACGGTAAGGCAAGTCCAACCTTCCACGAAGCCATCGGTATTTTTGCTGGCCTGCCCTCGCCGCTTCCTGTAGCCCGTTATCACAGTTTAGTGGCGACCCGAGTTCCCGATTGCCTCGAGATAATAGCCACAACCGAAGAGATGCCTATGGCTATCAGCCATAAGAGTCATAAAGCGGTGGGATTTCAATTCCACCCGGAATCGATTTTAACCACACTGGGAAGCCAACTGCTGACACAAACCCTGAACTACTTAACTGATGAAGGTACCAGTGCCTCAACAAAAACAGGAGATGCACAATGAGCCAACTTCAACCTCTGTTAGATAAGCTCTATGCCGGCCAGAGTGCGACCCGCGCCGAAGCAAAATCTTTGGTTGGCGCCATTATTCAAGGTGAGATGAGTGAAGTCGCCATGGCTGGCATGCTTATCGCCATGAAGATGCGCGGTGAGACTATCGAAGAGATCTCCGGCGCTGCTGATGCACTGCGCGCCGCGGCGAAACCATTTCCATCCCCCAGTGATGCGACACGAGCTCAAGGCATAGTCGATATAGTAGGTACTGGCGGCGATGGCCACAACACCATCAATATTTCAACTACCGCAGCTTTCGTCGCCGCGGCTGCGGGCGCAAAGGTTGCCAAACATGGTAACCGTAGTGTCTCAAGCAAATCGGGCTCATCGGATCTATTGGCCCAATTTGGTATCGACTTAACCATGGCACCGGAAACGGCGCGAGACTGCCTAGATGAACTTGGCCTTTGCTTCCTGTTTGCCCCCCACTATCATGGTGGCGTGCGTCACGCTGTCCCTGTACGTCAAGCATTGAAGACCCGCACCCTGTTTAATGTACTCGGTCCACTGATCAATCCATCTCATCCGGATTTTATCCTGCTCGGCGTGTACAGCAGTGAATTGGTTAAACCTATCGCCGAAGTATTGAAGGCATTAGGCATGAAACGCGCCATGGTGGTTCATGGTAGTGGTTTAGACGAAGTAGCCATCCACGGTGACACCTTGGTCTGTGAATTGGTTAATGGTGAGATAAAGCAATATCAGATCACCCCAGATGACTTAGGCATAACCACAGCCCAGCTCAAAGATCTCGAAGGTGGCACCCCGGAGCAAAATGCCAAATTCACCCGCGCTATCTTACAAGGGCAAGGTCAAACCGCACACAGTCACGCAGTGGCCGCCAACGCGGGTTGTGCGCTTTACATCTCAGGAGTGTGTGACTCAATCAAAGCTGGTACAGGCTTAGCACTCGAAACACTTGCCAGTGGTAAGGCCTACAGCTTACTCGAACAGCTTGCCGGCGCCAGTACTGCAGCCAAGTCAAATGAAAAACAGGATTAGGAGCAAGAGCGTGAGCAGTTCAATAGCAGATATTAAAACAAACGGTAAAGAAAACAGCCATGGCCAACAGCAAGTGACTAAGACCTCTAATGTGTTGGCTAAGATAGTCGCCACTAAACCTGCGCATATAGCAGCATTAAAGCTACGCTTTCCCGAAGCTAGCCTAGAGCCTAAGATCTCTGACCGCAGCCTTTATGCAGCGCTCAGAGCCCCAAATGCCGGTTTTATCTTCGAGTGCAAGAAAGCCAGCCCATCCAAAGGCCTTATCCGCACCGATTTTGATGTCGAAGCCATTGCCGATGTCTACAATGACTACGCCGCAGGGATCTCGGTGCTCACAGATGAGCAGTTTTTTCAGGGCAACATGGATTACATTCCTAAAGTCCGAGCCCGGGTTAAACAGCCTATCCTCTGTAAAGACTTCTTCGTCGACAGCTATCAAGTTAAGCTCGCCGCCCACCAAGGCGCAGATGCCATTCTTTTGATGCTGTCAGTGCTCGATGATACCAGATACTCAGCCCTAGCCTTTGAGGCTAATAAGTACCAGCTCGACATACTCACAGAAGTAAGCAATGAAGCCGAGCTCGTGCGCGCCATTGCACTGGATGCCAACATCATAGGCATCAATAACCGTAACCTGCGAGACTTGACCACAGACTTGGCCACGACTGAGGAGCTAGCGCCACGTATCCCTGCGGATCGCGTGGTGATCAGCGAATCGGGCATTTACAATCAAGCTCAGGTTCACCGTCTGAGTCCATTGGTCCATGGTTTCTTGGTTGGCAGCTCATTGATGGCAGAAGATGATTTAGACCTGGCTTGTCGTACATTGACCCTTGGTCATAACAAGGTCTGCGGCCTGACATCCGTTGAAGATGCCAACGCCGTCGCCAATGCCGGCGCCATTTATGGCGGACTCATTTTCGCCGAGAAGTCACCTCGCTATATCACGCCAAAGCAGGCTAAATCTCTGCTAGAAACTCATCGTTCCTCGGGCAAGCAGCTCAAGTTTGTCGGTGTGTTTGTTAACGAATCAGTAAAGGTTATCGCCGAACTCGCGTCATCACTGGATCTTTTTGCGGTTCAGCTCCACGGCAATGAATCTGAATATGATATCGCCCAAGTGCGTGGCGCCTTAGAAGCTGCGGGCTGTAAGGCTAAAATTTGGAAAGCCGTGGCGGTTAATGTCGATGAAGATGACACCGAATTAGCGGTGCCAACTAACGCAGATCGCATCTTGTTCGACAGTAAGAGCCACAAAGCAAGTGGCGCACAATTTGGTGGTACTGGCCTTAGCTTCGATTGGCAACAATCCCTGCCAAATAAGCAAGACGCCATGCTCGCCGGTGGCTTAGATGCCGACAATGCCAGTGATGCAAGTAAACAAGGATTTTACGGTCTGGATTTCAACTCCGGCCTAGAGAGCGCACCTGGGCGGAAAGATCATCACAAGATCGCCGCCGCATTTAGCGCACTCAGACAGTACTAACAGACAGTATTAAATGTATTGAAATTTAAGCTTCAGATTAAACTTTAAAATTATGCTCGGCGTCGAGTACGCAGAAATTGAGAATGAGGTTTAGGAGCGTACGCTCTCTTTGTTTATGGGAACTAATGCCATAAATGAGCACACGCGACAACAAGATCATACTCAATCAAGTACTCGTTGCTGAACAGCACATTAGGAATAACATTATGACCAAACTCGACCCCTACTTCGGCGAATATGGCGGTATGTACGTACCGCAGATATTAGTGCCTGCACTGAAACAGCTAGAAACCGCGTTTATTGAAGCTCAAGAAGATGAGGCCTTTCAAGCCGAATTCAGCGACCTGTTGAAAAACTATGCCGGTCGTCCGACGGCGCTGACCTTGACCCGTAACTTGAGTCCGAACCCACTGGTAAAAATCTACCTCAAGCGTGAAGACTTGCTTCACGGAGGTGCTCACAAGACCAACCAGGTCTTAGGCCAGGCCCTGCTTGCCAAGCGCATGGGTAAGAAAGAGATCATCGCCGAAACTGGCGCGGGTCAACACGGTGTAGCAACCGCTCTCGCCTGTGCCCTGTTAGGCCTTAAGTGCAAGGTCTACATGGGCGCTAAAGACATAGAACGTCAGTCTCCTAACGTGTTTAGAATGAAGCTAATGGGCGCGGAAGTGATTCCGGTCACCTCTGGTTCATCGACCCTTAAAGATGCCTGTAACGAAGCCATGCGCGACTGGTCTGGTAGCTATGAAAAAGCTCACTATCTGCTGGGTACTGCCGCAGGCCCACATCCCTTCCCCACTATAGTGCGTGAATTTCAGCGCATGATAGGCGAAGAGACTAAGAAGCAGCTGTTTGAACGTGAAGGTTGTCTGCCCGACGCAGTTATCGCCTGTGTCGGTGGTGGCTCGAACGCCATCGGCATGTTTGCCGACTTCATCGATGAGGAAAGCGTACAACTTATCGGTGTTGAGCCTGCTGGCCTAGGTATCGATACTCCTATGCATGGTGCGCCCCTTAAACACGGCAAGACAGGTATCTTCTTCGGCATGAAAGCGCCACTGATGCAGGACAGCGAAGGTCAGATCCAGGAGTCTTACTCTATATCGGCAGGACTCGACTTCCCATCTGTGGGTCCTCAGCATGCACATCTTGCGGCTACTGGCCGTGCAACTTACGAGTCGGCAACCGATGATGAGGCACTGGACGCCTTCCAGCTACTGGCTCGTTGTGAAGGAATTATTCCTGCACTTGAGTCATCACACGCCATCGCTTATGCACTCAAGTTTGCCGAAAAAGCCACCAAGGAAACCATCTTAGTGGTAAATCTATCGGGCCGCGGTGATAAAGATATCTTCACCGTTGCGGATATTCTGGAAAAGCGCGAGAAAGCGCAACTAACAGCAGATAAGGAGAGCGGCGATGACCGAATCTAAACAAGCAGGCCGTTACCAGGCAGCATTTGCCGCACTAAAAGAAAAAAATCAGGGCGCGTTTGTGCCATTCGTGACTTTAGGCGATCCAAGCCCACAACTGTCACTTAAGATCATCGACTGTTTAGTCGAAAATGGCGCCGATGCCCTAGAGCTAGGTTTTCCCTTCTCTGATCCACTGGCCGATGGCCCTGTCATTCAAGCAGCCAACCTAAGATCACTGGCCGCGGGCACTACGCCGACTCAGTGTTTCGAGATGCTCACCGAAATTCGAGCTAAATATCCGCAGCTGCCCATCGGCCTCTTGCTGTATGCAAACCTTGTGTACGCCAACGGTATCGATACTTTTTACGCCAAGGCCCAGGCCGCCGGTGTGGATTCGGTGCTTATTGCCGATGTACCGGTAGAGGAAGCCGACCCCTTTATCGCATCAGCCAAGGCTCATGGTGTTGCGCCTATCTTTATCGCACCGCCAAATGCCGATCGTGACACCCTAAAAATGGTGAGCGAGAAAGGCGAAGGCTACACTTATTTGCTTTCACGCGCCGGTGTCACAGGCACAGAATCTAAGGCGGGTATGCCAATCGGTGAAATTTTATCTCGCCTCAAAGAGTTTAACGGCGCGCCGCCATTACTCGGGTTCGGTATTGCAAAGCCTGCACAAGTTAAAGCCGCCATAGAAGCAGGCGCTGCCGGTATCATCTCTGGCTCGGCAGTGGTGAAGATCATTGCCGCTAATAAAGATGATGAAACTGCATTGCTAGCTAAGCTGGGCGAGTTTACCCGCAACATGAAGGCCGCTACCTAAGCTATTAATGCCTAGTTAGGTACATTGATAAGCCAATAAATACCAAAACGCCAACTCAGTGAGTTGGCGTTTTTATATTCATAATGCCAGCAAGTCGTCGCTAAGTTTATGTCTCTTTCTTAACAGCTTTGAGCTTTGCTTTATGATCTAGTTCACTTGCCGGCATCTCTTTAGCGTCATTTTTCAGGTAGTGGTCCATCCAACGCATCAGACGTAAATGATAGTCATATTGAGCTGCAGCCTTGCGGTTACCATGGCCTTCCCCCGGGTAGTACACCAGACGAACCGTTTTGCCCTGCACTTTCATGTAGCGGTATAGCTCCATTGACTGAGCTGGATGCACCCTAGGGTCGTCCTTACCATGCATAATAAGCAGTGGTGTTTCAGACTGGCCAGCCCAGTAAATAGGGCTGCGTTCCAGGTACCACTGCCACTTATCCCAAGGATAAGAGCGGGCGTGAACCTGATGCATCTCGTTTGAGATATCGGTAGTACCAAACTTAGATAACTGGTTACTGACGCCGACAAACATGACGCTGGCGGCGAAGTGCTTAGTCAACTTAGTCGCGGCCCAAGCCGAGGCATAACCACCGTATGATCCCCCTGTGATACCCACTTTCTTGCTATCGACTAAGCCCATATCCACAAGGCGGTCTTTAAACTCGACCAAGTCATCAAACTCTTTACCAGCATAGTCGTTTTGACCCAGCTTAGAGTAATCAACGCCCTTACCTGTGCTGCCACGATAATTAGGATAAAACACCACGTAGCCTTGAGTCGCACCCAACTGACCTGGGCGAGAGTAATTGGTTAGCCAACCGTTTTTATCATGGCTCTCGGGACCGCCGTGAACCGACATGATAAGCGGGTAACGTTGCCCCTTGTTATAGTCGAGCGGGTAAATCAGTACACCGGCTATCTCGACGCCATCTTTGGCCTTGAAAGAGATGGACTCCTGCTTAGCCAGACGCTTGTTGTCGAGCCAGGTATTGGAGTTACTTAAGCGGGTCGCTTTATGCTTACTGCCTCTAAGCATATAGACTTCGTTGGGATGCTGAGCCGTATGGGCCCTTAGCGCAATCGTCTTGTCAGAATCTGAGATACTCAGCTGGGATGCGATAAACTTACCCGCTTTAACCACCACCTTGTAATCATGGCTACCAGGCTTTAGCAAACCGACCACAGAGTCTGTATCGATATTAGTGATAAAATAGAGCTCATTTGTATCACTTTTCCACTCAAAATCACTCACATGACCTAAGTGATTGGGTAGCCATTCGCTGATCTTACCGGTTTTAGTTTCCGCCAGAAACAAGCGGCCAGCCGCAGGGTCGTGCATGTCTTCTGCACCCAGAATGGCAACATATTTACCATCATGGGAAAACGCTGCATCACCTAATTTACCTTGTGTCATAAAGGAAGTAACCACTTGCTGCTTAGCCAGGTTAACGATATGCCACTTTGACTTCATGTACTGATCGTCGATTAACGCTGTTGGCTGAGTTTTGACTAACAGCTGCTGGCCATTAGTCGACCACTGCACATCCGAAACATAATCTTCTATGTGCCAGGCCGCTGGCGTGAGTGGCTTATCCCTAACCGCTAGATCAATCACGTATAGCTGCTGGTTCACTAGGTTCTCTTCGTAAACCTCGGCCATAAATCCCAGTTTTTCAAGTTTTTTGACACTTTTATCTTTAGCAGGTTGGGCAATTATGGCGATCTGTTTACCGTTATTACTTAGGGAGTAATCAGCAAGATCAGTCTCTTTAAACTCTAAGGTCTTTTGCGCCTGACCACCGTTAAAGGGGATCTGGTAAAGCGCAGTAAACTTGTCTTCGCCCATCTTGGCAAGGAAATAGATCAAGCTGCCATCGGCGGACCACTGAATATTGTTAATGGTCACCTTACCTGTGATGTAGGGACGCTCAACGCCCTTGTCATCCACAAGATAAAGCTCAGCCCAGTTCAAGCCATTATCTTCCTTGTATAGCTCACGGGGAACGTAACGGGTAAAAGCAACATTATCGCCCGACGGGCTAACTTGTGCCTGAGCGACTTGCTGTAGGCCAATCACCTCTTCGGCAGTTAAGGTATCACTTGCATGTGCAGCAACACTCAACAGGCCTATAGATAAGGCCACCGCCTGCTTAACAAGATTCAACTGTCTCTTCATATCTGGTATAGACTCCAATCTGTTAATTATCTTGTTCTTGCCGCCTCGCCCCGAAACACAGCAGCTCCAAAGGCAACAAAATCAACACCAACAACACTAATAGTTAACGTTATAATCTTTCACTATTAATTGAGCCTGAAAAACGAGAGACTTATTAGAGAATAATACAGTTTGCAGTAGCATTTCAGCTAGATGCAATGAGTCATGACAAGATGTTAACAATGGAAAAAATAATAGATAAGCTTGAGCAATATCAACAGAGGAGTGGCTTTGAACATACAAAGTACGCTACAAGAGAAGACAGCAGTGGCGACACCTTCTACCTCACAGGATGGCTTGGGCAAGTTCGTATAACAAAAGATATCACCGACAAATATCCTGTATTTAAGTATGGTTCGAAAGTTAGCTTATTTCGGCATTATGTTGGGTTATGGCATCCAGTAAAAACAAACATCATCTCTTATGTTTTCATTTTTGATTGGCAGCTTTATCGCCTATTTTGCTGTAATAATATTAAGAGAGATAAAATAACTGACCTCAAACGATTTTTGTTTGAGTAGTTCAGACTCAAGCCTCTTGGCTGTTATCTGATGATTAAATCTATACTTTATCCTACTTGCTTAATTCGCAACCGCCTCTTATGCTGTAAACTCATTCAAAGGCATTGATTGCACTTATGTTTAATGCGTTTTATCGACTCAATGACAATCCATTTTCACCAGAGCTTATGCTCAGTAGCCCCTATCTCAGTAAGAGTCACACAGAGGCACTAGCACATCTTAGCTATGGGGTGAGAGAGACTGGTGGTTTTATACTACTCACCGGCGATGAAGGCAGCGGAAAAACCACATTATTAACGTCTTTAATCGCGCACCTACCTGAAAATACTGATGTTGCCGTGATGCATAACCCAGCCTTTAGTGAAGTTGAGCTATTGGCCGATTTATGCACTGCACTAGCCATTGAATTTCATCAAGCCAATTTAAAACACTTAATCGATTGTTTGAGTGATTTTTTACAGGCTAACCATGACAAGGGACACAATACTGTTTTAGTGATCGATAATGCCCAGCATCTGAGTAATAACTTGCTGGAGCAACTGAGGCTATTAACCAACTTAGAAACCGATACCCAGAAACTGCTGCAAATAATATTAGTTGGCCGACCCGAGCTAAAGCAGCACATAAACCAACAAGCCCTGAGACAAGTCGCTCAAAGAATCACGGTCAGATACCACCTAGGGCCGCTCACCAAGCAGGAAACTTCTGAGTACATAGCGCACAGGCTAAGACTCTGCGGCTTACATGAACCCTTATTTCAGCAATCTGCAGTCAAGATTATCGCTAAATACAGTGCAGGGAATCCAAAGCTGATTAATCGCCTTTCTGAGCGAGCCTTGATGACAGCTTATGGGCAATCCCAGAACAGCATAGATGCCAGAATAACTCAGATTGCCATAGCCGATGTCTTGGGTATCGAGCCAACTAGGTCAGTGAAAATCCCCCTAGTTGCTATCATCACTTCCCTGATGCTTATAGGCATAATAAGTTATCAAGTATTGAAAGCGCCGGACACTCAATTAGCTCCCGAATCATTAGCCGCTCAAGCCTCAGTCCCTAGACTTACAGCAACAGCAAAAGCAAAAGCAACAGCATTCGCTCATACTACTAAGGCTACAACATCCACCCAGGTCCTTGAAGGGATACGCCCACAGTACCAAGCAAAGCCGATATATAGCGCAACAAGGGCCCAAACCCCATTAGTAAATTTACCAGAGGAGCCAAATAACGACGGCCATTCTGAATTGATTGAAGATGTTGAACCAATAGAATCAACTGATTTAACCCAAGCAGTGACTCCTGCCCTCATCTATATCACGGCTAAATTCGTAGAGAATCCGGACATAAATTCAGTCTCATCTATCGACCCAAAAACGAATGTGCAGCAGCAAAATTGGTATGTGGTGCAGGTATACGCAGGTTATCTGCCACCAGGAAATCCCCAAGAATATAGCTGCGAATACCATGAACTCATAACCCGTCAACATGGCGATACCTTCTACATCACCTCGCTTAACTTGAATCTTGCAGATGCAAGAGAGATTAAGCAAAAACTCAAGACTCGCTGCCAACTCGATTCTTGGGTAAAGCCCTTGCCAAAGAGCTGGCGCCCTTTACTGACAGCGACTCGCTAATATCTCTTTTTTAACATCAGATTAGCTATGTTCAGGACAGAGGCTTGTTAGCCACTGCCATTCTTGGGACAGATGAGAACCGATTCGAGATATTAGAGTCAGCGTTGATGAAGTAAAAATTAATGACATCATCCTTGTTTCGCATACATCAGCTAGGCTTCATTCCAGCTCTGCCAAGCCACTAATGCTTCTTGTTTAACCCGTCGCTCGTGTTACACTCAGGCTCACTTTTTTGAACCGCTATTTTGATAATATTCCTATGAAACAACTGTTAGATTTTCTTCCCTTAGTCATCTTCTTCGCCGTCTATAAATTCTTCGATATCTATGCGGCCAGTGGTGCCTTGATTGCAGCAACCGCCCTGCAATTAATCGTTACCTACGCGCTCTACAAGAAAATAGAGAAGATGCATCTGGTCACCTTCGTGATGGTCACCTTCTTCGGTACTCTCACCTTAGTGTTTCATGATGACACCTTCATCAAGTGGAAAGTAACTGTAGTTTATGCACTATTTGCTATCGCTCTCGCAGTCAGCCAGTTCATCAACAAGCCAATCCTGAAGAACATGCTGGGCAAAGAATTAGTCGTCGAAGACAGAATTTGGGCCCATGTCACCTGGTATTGGGTCATCTTCTTCATCGCCTGTAGTCTGGTCAATATTTATGTAGCCTTCAGTTTGCCTCAGGAAACCTGGGTCAATTTCAAAGTATTCGGCTTAACCGCACTCACCTTACTTAATACGGTAGTGACTGTAGTTTACCTGTTTAAGAACATGCCTGAAGAGCATAAGAAAGAGTTCACTAAGAAGTAATCTGGCTAGGATAATGAGTCTCTGGACATCAGTCATGGACGCTTAGCTAACCTAATAAAAGGAACTAAAATCATGTGGTATATGATCTCATCACAAGATGTAGAAAACAGTTTAGAGAAACGCCTTGCCGCTCGCCCAGAGCATCTGGCACGCCTACAACAATTGGCCGATGAAGGTCGTCTGCTGGTTGCTGGTCCTCACCCTGCTATCGACAACGAAAACCCGGGAGAAGCTGGCTTTACCGGCTCACTGGTAGTTGCCGATTTCCCATCGTTAGAAGACGCTCAAGCCTGGGCCGATGTGGATCCTTATATTGCCGCTGGCGTATATGACAAGGTGATCGTTAAGCCATTTAAGCGCGTACTGCCGTAATTCAAGGAAGTAAAAGTTTATGAAAATAGTCTCTTTTAATATCAATGGTATTCGCGCCAGACTGCATCAGCTCCAGGCGTTAATCGACGCCCACCAGCCTGATATCATAGGCCTGCAAGAAACCAAGGCACACGATGAAGTGTTTCCGGCTGCCGATGTCGAAGCCATGGGTTACAAGGTGCACTATCACGGCGGCAAGGCCCATTACGGCGTTGCCATGCTATCTAAGCTTGAGCCTATCAAGGTACAAAAAGGCTTCCCAACGGACAGCGAAGATGCTCAGCGCCGCATGATCATGGCAACCTTTACCCAAGAAAATGGCCGTCCGTTAACTGTACTCAATGGCTACTTCCCTCAGGGCGACAACATCAGCCACGAGACTAAGTACCCGGCCAAGCGTCAGTTCTATAAAGATCTGATGACCTACCTGAACGAGAACCACACGCCAGATGAAGATATCGCGATTATCGGTGACATCAACATCTCACCTATGGATCTCGATATAGGCATAGGCGAACCAAACGCTAAACGTTGGCTAAGAACGGGTAAGTGTAGCTTCCAGCCCGAAGAACGTGAATGGCTGAAGACTCTGATGGATTGGGGGTTAGTGGATACTTTCCGCGAGCTGCATCCCGAGCGCACCGAGCGTTATTCCTGGTTCGATTACCGCAGCAAGGGGTTTGTGGATAATCGCGGCCTGCGCATCGATGTAGTACTTGCGACTAAGTCACTCAATGAACGTCTGGTGGAATCCGATGTGGATTACGATCTACGCGCGATAGAGAAACCATCGGATCATGCGCCGATCTGGAGCTCGTTTAAGTAGTGCTTCCCCTACTCTACTAAAACCACATAAGAAGCAGATAAAGGTTGGTTACAGTGTAAATCACTGCGATAAACCTTTATCTGAGTGGATTCATTTCCCAAGTAGAATAGTTAAATTCAAACTTCATTCAACACATATTCGCCTTTAGTACCATTCCGAAACTGTTAGACGAATTAACATGTCTTTGGAACTAGCCACTGGTCAAAATTGATAATTCATAGACGCCTTATAATTTCTCCCAGGAAGACTCGATCCTTCGTCATCAGGCCACACCGAATAAGTTTCATCAGTTAAGTTCTCGACACCAAAACGAATATCTAAATCATCAATATAACTCGGCTGATACGTAAGGTATAAGTTGTGCAATTGATACCCTTCAGCATTCATCTCTCTTTCTAGTTGCCATTCTGGTAATCTGCTCATGTCCATCGAATAGCTTGATACACCCGATACACGCAATTCATCAAACATTTGCCAACTAAAGCCTAGATTAATCTTATCTTGTGGAGCCCTATCATAAGGTTCACGTTCATCGACAATTGTCCCCAGGTAATAGTCAGGCACCCCTTCTACATCCATTCTCACGCGGCTGTAATTGGCAAATAAATCGAAGTCCGCAATTTGATAACTAAGCTCAACCTCAAGCCCTTCTGAATATAGTTTACTGATGTTTTTACTGGAATAATCCCTGTGAGTCGCTTCTTCTGGGCTAGCAAATACTTTTTCATTACCTACTAACCGATACATGAATGGAGCACCATCGATAAAGTCCTGTACCTGGGTATCAAACCAGTTAAGCTTAAACACAAACTTGTCAGCCCAAAGAGTATCCTCAAAGATGAATCCAACACCAGCCTCTAGATTTTCACTTCGCTCGGCTTTCAAATCGGGTTGTGGTTCTCGATAACAGTTTTTAATGGGACGATGACAAGCCCAATTATCTGCCTTATAGAGTTCACGAATATTGGGGCCACGAAAGCCTTGATTGTAGCGCGCATATAAACGTAGCCAGTCCATGGGCCTTAAAGTGATACCAGCATTAAGTGACCATTGGCCATCTTGATTATTACCATACTCACTGTAATTATCTGAGCTACGGCGATAATAATCATAGCGGACACCTGTTTCAGTACTCAGCCAACTCTGCCAATGACTGTTGTTTAGCACACCCGCAGCAAAAGTATCTCCTCGACTCTTGCCATATAATTGCGACGTTATTTGTTCGAGATTATCCTTATTTTCATCTTCAAATTTTTGCTGCTCCCAGCTCGTAAAAATCACTGAGTCTGAAGTCATTTCATCCCAATCTTTAATGATGCGATTTTCAACGACTAAGCCATAAGTTTGATCTGTGAATTTTTCTGTATTATCAAAATTATAAGTTTTTGAAGGGAAGATAATATCGCCAGTTTGTAAGCGATCCTTATTATATTCTTGATAGTAAACACGGCTATTTAAGTTGATGAAATCAGAACTTGGATCATAGTTATAGCTAAATGTTTGACTGAACCTTCTCGCTGTTTCTTGTTCACTAATTGGCTGCTCATTCCAGCGAGATTGGTTACGAAATGGCAGATCCGCTACCTTAGACTCAGTATAGAAAGTATTGCTATCAAAAAGGCCGTAGTCAGACTCAAAACTGGCCTTAATACGAAAATCGTCACTCTCACCATCATTTTTTATGCTTGCTGTTTGACCGCGAACCGAACCATCTTCGTCTCTCAGATTGATATCGATATCACCAAAGCTACGTTTATTTGCATGTAATGCGAGAGCTACGTCTTTATTTGCATAAAAGGCTGTCAGTCCATAGTGTCGGGCGTTATTTGCATCGGCATATCCTCCACGGAGCAATACTCCGGAGCCAGCGCCGCCATAATCCCAACCACCTTTAGTGACGACTCGTATTTGACCACCTATGGCGCCACTCCCTTGTGTAACGCCATCAGCCCCCCGAGTGATCTCTACCGCTTTGACGATACTGGGATCTAAATCTAACGGGCTGACATAAGTACTTGTGCTACTGCCGTCGCTATATTGTTGATAATTGACACCATCCACAATTAAATTAACTCTTTCATTACCAAAGCCACGGATCATTATCTCACCGACTAATGGCCGGTCATTATTGGATATGCTAATACTAGGCGTCTGTTTGATAACGTCTGTTAACTCTTGAGCTTGTGTATCTTGAATATGTTTATCTGTGATAACAGTCATAGATCTAGGCACTTCAAGAGTCTGTTGTTGCATGTCGAGCTTAGTACCAATTATGACGATGACTTCAGTGTCAGGGTCGTGTGTTTTTTCTTCACCAATATCAAGCGTTTTAGCATGACTGCAGGGAACTATGCCTAAGAGCAGACAAAAACCAGTGAGCTTTTTCATAAACATCCTTATTGATTCAACTACTTGAAAAACACCTGCAATTTACTCTCAGGACAAACTAGATGCAAATGATTATCATTACATTTACAATTGTTACTCGCTGTAGCTCTTTTAATTTAACAAGCCTGTGTTAGCATTTGGTGTAATTAATATTAATCGAATGCAAATAGGAGAATGTTATGAAGTATTTTTATGGGTTACTTGCGGCGGCATTAATGAGTATATGTGTCCAGGCTAAAGTGCAAGAGTTTGGTGATCGAGTCGATGATTCTAACTTAGTTGAGATTTCAACAATTCTGGCCCAACCTGAAGATTATTTAAATGAACCTGTGACCATAGGTGGGACTATTATCGGTGTATGTGAGAAAAAGGGCTGCTGGATGGAACTCGCTTCTGATTCCAAATTTGAAAAGTTACGCATAAAAGTACGTGATGGAGACATGGTTTTTCCTGTTAGCACTAAGGGCCGTCAGGCAATAGCCAAGGGACAGCTAAATCCTATTCATTTAGACTTATCACAGACCAAACATTATTTGGCCATGCAGGCCGAACGTAAACATGAAGATTTTGAGCCAAACTCTGTGACTGAGGCGTTAACCCTTTATCAATTAGTGCCTAGTGGAGTTAAAATTCTTGATTAATCATATGGATATGAATTCAAAATATGGCTAACTGAAGGGGTTGCTGAATACCCCTGCTAGGCATACCTATGTGTGTTAGCCAACACCTCAGCCCCTCTATTTTAGATCGGCAAAGATCATATCACCTAGCTAGAATGGCATCACATGAACAACTTAGCGTCTCCTTAGGATACTAATTTGTCATCTTTAGTCATTATCGTTCACTTATCATTCTCTAAAAAGTAAGTAATAGTCGAGAGGCAGCGGCTAAATAATCCCTAATAAAAACTAAAATACGCGAAGTGTTAACTAGTCTCACTAGAAGACAGGAACGCGAACAAGCATTGAGGCAAGTATGGAAGCATCGTTTTGGAATGGTAAACGCGCCCCTGGGATCTCAGATTCCATCGACTTAGCACAATATGGATCGGCTATTGACGCCATCGAAGAGGCCTTTATCAAGTACGCAGATAAACCGGCATTTACCAGTTTGGGGCACACTCTCAGTTATCAAGAGATTAACCATTACAGTGCCGCATTCGCCCATTACCTGCAAAATCAAACCTCACTGGTCCCCGGTGATGCAATCGCCATCCAGATGCTCAATACCCTGCAATACCCAGTCGCCGTATTTGGTGCATTACGGGCGGGGCTGCGTATCGTCAATACTAATCCCTTGTATACCGAACCTGAGATGATTCATCAATTTAATGATTCAGGCGCCAAAGCCCTCCTGTGCATGGATATTTTTGCCAAGTCGGTTGAGAACATTCAGAAAGAGACCAGTCTCGAATTGATCATCACCACCAGCCTCGCCGATATGCTACCTAGGATGAAACGCGTGTTAATCAACTCCACCGTCAAACATATCAAGAAGATGGTGCCCAATTACCATCTGCCCCAGGCGGTATCATTCAGGAAAGTCCTGAAACAACATCTAGGCAAGGGCTTCACCCCGGCCCACCTCGATAAGCCAGACGACACCATAGTTCTGCAGTACACAGGCGGCACCACAGGTGTCGCTAAGAGCGCCGAGCTCACCAACACCAATATTATCGCCAATATGCTCCAAGCTGGCGTGGTGACACATCAGCATGATGAACACGGCAAACCTCTGCTGGGAGATGGCCAGGCCATCATGGTCGCCCCTTTGCCCCTGTACCACATCTACTCGTTTACCGTGCACCTGATGGCATTTTTCAGATTGGGCCAGCACAGCATACTTATCGCCAATCCCAGAGATACCGAGACCTTTATCAAGGCGATGAAACCTTTTAAGATAAACGGCCTGATGGGGCTGAACACCCTATTCGTTTCCCTGATGGAGAGCCCGAGTTTCAAGCTACTCGACTTTAGTGAGCTGAAATTCACTCTATCTGGCGGCACAGCGCTGATGGACGATACCGCCAAGCGCTGGAAAGCGCTCACAGGTGTTGGTATCTCAGAGGCTTATGGCCTGACCGAATGTTCACCCGCCGTCTGCATGAACCCGATTAACGGCTTAGAGCGATTAGGCACCGTAGGTCAGGCGATGCAGCACACGGCGCTCAAGTGTATAAATGTCCTAGGTGAAGAAGTACCCATTGGCGAGCGCGGCGAGCTCTGTGTCAAGGGCCCTCAGGTGATGAAAGGCTACTGGAATCGTCCCAAGGCCACCCGAGAGTCTTTCACCCAAGATGGGCAATGGCTGCTCACCGGTGATATCGCCATTATCGATGCAGATGGTTTCGTTAGCATAGTCGACCGGGTCAAGGACATGATCATAGTCTCTGGCTTTAACGTCTTTCCCAACGAAATTGAAGGCGTGGTAGCGACTCACCCGGATGTGGTTAACTGCGCCGCTATCGGTGTTGAAGATGCTAAAACCGGTGAGGCAGTTAAGCTCTATGTTGTCATACAAGATAATGCCTCCCTGACAGGAGAAGATATCAGGACTTTTTGCAAGAACAAGCTCACCGGCTACAAGATCCCGCGTCAATTTGAATTCAGGAGTGAACTGCCCATGTCGCCCGTGGGAAAAATTCTTAGGCGTAAGCTAAAAGATGACAACAGTGCAACAGAGGAAGCGAGAAAACGCAGCGCTTAGCAGCTTTTATTTCTGTATCGTTCTGAAGCGCCCCGGCGCTTCGCCCGTCCAACGTTTAAAGGCTCGCTGAAAAGCCGTCGGCGAGCCAAACCCTAACAGGTAAGCAATTTCACCTAAGGTTAACGCCGTATCCTGTACATAGCTTATGGCTAGAGTACGGCGGGTATCATTCAAGGTTTGTTGAAAACTGCCCCCCTCCTCCACAAGTTTGCGCCTCACGGTCCAGGGAGCCATATTCAGCTGCTGTGAGACTTGTTCCAGTGTCGGTGTACTTCCATCCAGCAAAGGGCCAATTGCTCGGCTGACTTTCTCATGAAAACTCAACCCCAAGCGCACTTTTTCCAGCTCTTCATCTGCGCCTCTTCTGAGTAACTCAAAGGTTGGCGCACTTCGATTGATACAAGACCAGGCTAATGCTTCGGCTTTGATGACGATATAGTTACTCGCTTGTTCAAACAGCACAGGGCAATTAAACAGCTCATGGTATTTTTCTGCATAAACCGGAGCTGGAAACTCGAAGCAGACCTTCTCAATCCCATCCTCCCTGCCAATGAGAGCTTGGATTACCTGACACCAACCAGACAAGACGGAGTCGACCACGAAATAATTGTAATCGTTATAGGGCTTGATGGAATAAAACATCAACACCCCTTGGCCTTGCTCTACGCCGTACTCTCGACTCAAGGCCAGGTACTTATCCTGCTCCATACCAAACGCCTGACTGACAAAGAATTGCGACTGGCCTCTGGAGTTATATTTATTGAGTAGCTCAAAGCTAGCTATCTGCTCACAGGCTTGTTTGAGATCTTGGGCGCTAAACGCCAATAAGCCAGCAATACCCAGATTAGTCGCTCTAGTGACCTCTCCCATGACTAGCCCAAACCAAGGTAAACCACAGGCTTGAATACAATCATGACCCAGCCGCATAAATTTAGGAATACTCACCCTGGCATCTGGGGACGATAAAGAGGTTGAATCGATAGAATATTTATCCAATATTTCATCGACCTCTACCCCAAGATGCGCCATCGCCTTGAGCATGATCTCGATATAAGAAACTGAAATGTCACCTAGTTTCATAATAAGCACCATCTTGACTATCTGTCATTATGCAAACAATAGTCATCAATTTGTAATCTTTAGTCATTGGCCAATCCTATCATTCGCTCTATCTTTAACCAAGAATAAATAATAAAAAGGAACAGAGATGAGCAACTCCTATCCACATTTAATGGCACCACTAGATTTAGGTTTTCGTACCATTAAGAATCGTAGCTTGATGGGCTCGATGCACACTAACTTAGAGGAAGCCCCCAACGGCTTCGAGCGTATGGCAGCCTACTACGCCGCACGGGCCGCTGGCGGCATAGGCATGATAGTCACCGGCGGTTTCGCCCCCAATATCGAAGGCGGCGGCATGCCCAATGCCACCATGATAGCCACAGATGAAGATATCGAGCAGCACAGGATAATCACCCAGGCCGTGCATAAAGAAGATGGCGTGATCTGTTTGCAAATCTTACATACCGGACGTTACGCCTATCACCCTAAGCTGGTGAGTTGCTCACCGCTACAGGCCCCAATCAACCAATTTGTGCCCAGAGAGCTAGATGAAGCTGGCATAGAGAAACAAATCCAGGACTTCGTCAACTGCGCCCTTAACTCACAGAAAGCCGGTTATGATGGCGTCGAAATCATGGGTTCTGAAGGTTACTTCATCAACCAATTCATCTGTAAACGCACCAATCACAGAACCGATCGTTGGGGTGGCAGCTATGAAAATCGCACCCGACTGGCGTTAGAGATAGTTCGCAGAACCCGTGAAGCGGTCGGTGAAGCCTTTATCATTATCTTCAGGCTCTCCATGCTCGACCTCGTCGAAGGTGGCAGCACCTGGCAAGAGGTTGTCGAACTGGCCAAGGGTATCGAAAAAGTGGGCGCGACGATTATCAACACAGGTGTTGGCTGGCATGAAGCGCGCGTTCCCACCATAGCCACCAGCGTCCCCAGAGGCGCCTTTGTCGAGCTGACCAAACGCATGAAACAAGAGGTCAGCATTCCACTTTGTACCACCAACCGCATCAATACCCCGGAAGTGGCCGAAGAGATCCTCGCCCAGGGAAATGCCGATATCGTCTCCATGGCCCGGCCTATGCTTGCTGACCCTGATTTCATGGTCAAGGCTCAAGCGGGGAAATCCGATGAGATCAATACCTGTATCGGCTGTAATCAGGCCTGTTTAGACCATATTTTTCAGATGAAACTCGTGTCTTGTCTGGTGAACCCTCAGGCCTGCCATGAGACCGAGCTGATAATAAAGCCCACCCTTGAGGTTAAAGAGATCGCCGTCGTTGGCGCCGGACCTGCGGGTCTCGCCGCGGCAACAACGGCAGCCAGACGAGGTCATAAGGTCACCCTGTTCGAGGCCGCCGATAAGATTGGCGGTCAGTTCAATATCGCCATGCAGGTACCGGGTAAAGAGGAGTTCAGCGAAACCATCAGGTATTTTAACAAACAACTCGAGCTTACCGGCGTCGATGTCAGGCTCAATACCAGAGCCTGCGAAGAGGACTTAATTGGATTCAATGAGGTGTTACTGGCAACTGGGATCATGCCTCGCCAATTGGATATCCCAGGAATTAATAGCGACAAAGTATTGAACTACTTAGACGTGCTAAGAGATAAAAAACCGGTAGGCAAGCGCGTGGCTATCATAGGCGCCGGCGGCATAGGATTCGACGTGGGTGAATACCTCTCCCATCAAGGACCGTCCACCAGCTTAGATAAAGACGCCTATATGAAAGAGTGGGGAGTGGATCTTAGCGGCTCGACGCCAGGCGGCTTAATCGAGCCACAATGTGAGCCCTCGCCACGAGAGATTTTTTTGCTGCAACGTAAAACATCGAAAGTAGGAGCAGGCCTAGGTAAGAGTACCGGCTGGATCCACAGAACCGTGCTGAAAAACAAGGGCGTTAAGATGCTCAAAGGCGTGCATTACCACAAGATTGACCATGAGGGACTGCATATCTCTGTCGATGGTGAAGAGCAAGTGCTCGAGGTGGATAACATCATCATCTGCGCCGGGCAAGACTCACATAGGGAGCTGCAAGCCAAGCTGGAGGCAAACAAGGTCAAGGTCACCCTGATTGGCGGCGCCGATATCGCTTCTGAGCTGGACGCGAAACGGGCCATTAAGCAAGGCACTGAGGTTGCTGCAGCACTTTAATTTTCAGGCTTTAGTGCTTGTATGAGTGTTTGAGTGTTTGAGTGTTTGAGAATTCAGGTGCTAGTTCCTAGGAACTAGCACCTTGTCTAAAAATATAAGATTAACTGGTTCTATATTGCTTCAAAATCCCATCTAAATCGGCAGATGAACGATGCAGTTCTGCAGCCAATGACAGCGAACGCTGCGCCGTTTGCTTTATCGTTTCTGACTGATCACGTATATCATTGAGTTGCATCGCTATATCACGTGCTGAGACACTCTGCTCCTCGGCTGAGGCGGCAATTTGTGAGCTCATATCGAACACGTCATTAGTCGATGCAGCCATAGAGTCCACGTCTTCTCCCACGGAGACGATAGCGACTCGCCCTAGATCAGCCTGATCGACTATCTCTTCTGTCACCCGAGTCAATTTAGTCGAACCAGATTGCAAACCTTCAATCATAGACTGAATCTCCACCGTTGCCTGCTGAGTTCGCCCAGCAAGGGTTCTCACCTCATCGGCAACCACGGCAAAACCTCGACCCTGCTCGCCGGCGCGAGCCGCCTCAATGGCTGCATTGAGAGCAAGCAGATTAGTCTGCTCAGATATGCTGTTAATTGTGGTGACTACGGCACCAATTTCAGAAGCATTATGAGACAACTGAGAGACCGAATCAGATGCTGCGCCAATCTTAGCCACCAGGCCAGAGATACGTTTAACCGCATCTGTGATACGCAGTTTGCTCTCTTCTGCTTGATAAGAGTTGGCCTTGGTCTGCTCCGAGGTATTAGCCGCGTTACGTGATACCTCTTCTATGGCGGCGGTCATTTGATCCATGGCAACGGCCACAGTATCTAAAAACTGATGCTGGAAACCAATCAAGTTGTCACTCTGAGTGGCTTGCTGATTAAATTCATCGGCGGCTTGAGCCAGAGTCGCGGCATTATTGCCTATCGCTATGACCATCTCACTCATATGATCTGCGTTACGGTCTATCTCGGTCGCTATCATACTGAAATCATCTTTACCGAAAAAATTAAGCCTTTGAGTGAGGTCGCCATCGGCCAAACGTTTAATCGCGATATACATATCCCATAAGCCACCGCCTAAGGAAGTTGAAATCCAATAGCTCAACTGGAACAGAGGCAGTAAACCCGCTAGTGCAATCCAGAATATAAAGTTAGCATGATTCAGCTCTTCAGCTTCCCAAACAGCCACATTGGTATTGAGCTGCAGATACTTACTGCCAACGGCTGAGGTGACAGTAACACTGTCCCTCTGACGGGATGAGTTCACACGGCTTACCACTTGTAAACCTTGCTCTGTGGCAAATCGTCTCAGGTCATTACCTTCAATGGCCTGGGAATTAGCTACAGCCGCAAAGGCATCAAGTTTAGCTTGCGCCCTGATTTGACTGCTCTGGTGTGTGTGCTCTTTTGCATAGTTCAAGTTGAACAAAGCAATACTGGCAGTGATCAGTGTCACCATAGAACAAACCAGCCAAAACTTACCGTTCAGGCTGAGCTTGATCATTAAGGCATCTATCGTTCTAAATTCAATTTGTTTCATCTTCTTTACCTAGTTCCTAGTTCAGCGAGCCACTCTTTAATAAACAAGCCAAGCTAACGATTTTAATCGTTAGTGGTCGTTTTAGCGGTGGCTTTAGTTGCAGTTGACGAACCCGTGAACCCGCACCATCTCTGAGGTAGGCTAACGAGTTGTCCAGTTAGTAAGGTCATGGAATAACCAAGCAGTGCGCCCAGTATTAATGCCGGCAGTATATTGGCTAGATCACCAGACATGGCGAAGGTAATACAGCAACCGATAAAGGCGCCGGGAATGAAGGCGAGTTTATGATAACTGGCCTGCAGGCACATGGCCCCGGTGACAATACCTGTGAGTAGATACCCCACAAGAGGCGACTCAAGATATCCACTTCCAGCAATGACAATCCAGGCCCAAAATACACCCGACAAGTTAGTTGCCCAACTCATGAGCACGCCTTGAAAACCAGATTTTGGTTGAGCGAAATAGGTACTACAGGCTAGAAAGCCTATCCAAGTGACTAGACTGAATGTATCGGCGATGCCGGCCCAAACAGCCGCAAGTAGACCCGCCGAAATGGCGACTTGCCAACGATTTTCCATGTATTGACCCCTCATTACATAGGAATAAGGCCAATTATTATTTTTTATTGGCCATTTTGTTGGATAAATTACTCCCTTTTGTAAAATAAAAATAGGATCTAACACGTAAAGTCAGTATTAACTGCTGCTTAATTGGGCTTATACGGCAATAAACAGACATAAAATCATGTTTAAGTCATTTTCACATCATGATTTTGCAGATAATGAAAATGAAGATTGTAGTAATAAGACTAAATTTTAATCAAGTTGCATTAAGGAATGCCCAATAGTGAAAAATGCCTAAGCTATCGCCCGACAGATTGAGGGCTCTTCGAGATCCATTCAGGTTTCATTATTTTATGATTTTATGATTTTATGATTTTATGATTTTATGATTTTATGATTTTACGAGAGATATCGACCCAGCCTATGGCCTAAACACAGCAGTGTGTAGCTAGGCGGTAGCCCCAGGATTCGGGAATAACTAACGCCACCACAGATGAATAGGTCATTCTGGCTAGGTTCTGTTTCTAAGTTTCTGGTTCTAAGTTGTAAGTTGTAAGTTGGAAGTTGGAAGTTGGAAGTTGGAAGTTTTAAGTTGGAAGTTTTAAGTTCTAGTTTCATTATTTTACGATTTTATGATTTTACGAGAGATATCGACCCAGCCTATGGCCTAAACACAGCAGCGTGTAGCTAGGCGGTAGCCCCCAAGATTCGGGAATAACGGCGGCATCACAGACAAACAAACCTTTGACTCGCGTCTCCAGGTTTTCGTCCACCAGCTCACCTATCTTGACGCTGCCACCAGGATGCGCGGCAAAGTGATGGCTATTAAATATCTTGGTCGCACCCGCTTCGGTGAGAATGTTCCGGGCAAGCTCAGTGCCATGTGCCAGTCTTAATTTATCATCTGAGCTCAGTGATTTATTCAGCCATTTCTGCGCTATCTTCCCGCCCAGATCATCTTTGACCTTCACCATGATAGTTAACGTCTTGTCATGGGCCATAAGCCTGTCTATGCGGCCCACCTGCGTCGCAAACGCCAAATACAGGGGCTTAGGCAGGGTAAGATCCGCAAGTGTGATACCTTCATGGCTCAAATGCATGCCGGCAGACATGGGGACCTCTTGGCCGCCTATCTGATCTGGATTACACTCCAAATCATTCACAGTTCCCATCACAGCAATCACAGGGTCGACAAAGTAATCTTTACCGGCCTGATCAAAACCGAATGAGTCTACACCCACAGATGCTAAACATGAGTTTTGCAATATCCTAGGTGAGCCCACGCCACCCGCCGCAAGAATGACCTTGTCCCCAAGTAGAGTATGCACACTACCGGCTTGATGGTATTCGACGCCTAGGACTCGACCGTCTCTGTGTAATACCCGCGTCACCTTAGCCTTAGTCACTAAGGTTGCCGCCCTCTTCATGGCCGAATCGACAAATTCACGGGCAGTCCATTTAGCATTAAAGGGGCAACCATAGGTACAGCGATGACAAGATGCACGGCACTTATCTATATGGACAAACTTCTGCAGCTTCTGCCAATTATACCCAAGAGACTGCGCCCCCAGACTAATCCGCCTGGCTAACGGGCCAATAAGATGATCGGGCAAGGTATTGATGGGCAGCGCTTTACTCATGGCCGCTAAGTCTTGTGTCAAGTCTATGCCGTATTTTTGAAACAAGGCTAGCGGCGGTGCCATGGCTGTCGCGAAGTTAATTGCCGAGCTGCCGCCAACGGTAATGCCTCGCATCAGCAGTGACATATCGGCATGCATCAAGGCCCCTTTTCCCGGAATTCCAGCAATCTTCACCATCTGCGACAATTGACCAGTCAGAGGCGCATCATCGCCCCATTCCAGCATCACCACAGATTGCCCGGATTCGGCGAGTTTTTTAGCCACACTTGCACCGCCCGGTCCAGTGCCGACGACGATGACATCGACTCTTGCTGTATCTGGCAGCTTGTCTCTATCAACCAAGTTGTGCATCCTCTAATTCAGTTAATTATTGATAATACGAGCTAAAGTAAAAAATGCCAGTCAGACTGACTGGCATTGCTATTTATAAACAAAGTCCGATAAATAGAGTGAGTTGTTACACCTTAAGCCGCTTGCTCACGGGTAAGTCCCGTATTCTCATTCCTGAGGCTGCGAAGATGGCGTTGGTTAGGCTAGGCGCGACCGGTGGAACCCCTGGCTCGCCCACACCCGCTGGCGGCGCATCGGACTCGATAATAATAATCTCGATTTCAGGACATTGAGGCATTCTCAACATGGGGTAGTCATGAAAGTTTGACTGCACTACCTTGCCTTCCTTAAAGTCAATTTCCCCCATCATGGCCAGACTCAAGCCAAACATTACCGCGCCTTCAGTTTGAGACTTAACCCTGTCAGGATTGACCACAGTGCCAGCATCTATGGCAGATATCGCCTTTAGCACTTTAAGTTGCTTATCCTTGGATACTTCCACTAACAAGGCCGTTGCTACAAAGGCGGTGAAACTTCTGTGGACCGCAAAGCCCCAGCCTTGATGACTAGCCGCAGCGCCTGCTTTTTTCATGGCTTGCTCTACCGCATCTATGACGCCGCGGTATCTGCCAATATCCACAGGATGACGGGCCAAGTCCTCGCCATAGTTACCGTATTTGAACCCTTGATTAGCAAAGGTCTCTTGGCGTATATCTCCAAGCAAGTCTTTCCACATCACAGTGCAGGGCTTTTTGGCTTGCACCGCTAACTCATCGACGAAACTTCCTATGCCGAAAGCATGCTGAATGTTGCACACTGAGCGCATCCAGCCTATGCGAGTATGGGCCTCGGCCTTAACGGCTTCACACCTGAGACTCTTGACCGCTAGCGGCACATCGACAAAACCTAAGTCCAGCTCCCAGCCCGCAGGATGATCTGCACCCTCTGAAAAAGTTGAGCCTATGCTTGGGAAACCTGAGCGCGCGAGTATCGCCTCAGGCATATTATCCTTGCCAAGTTTTGCCTGATAAAACTGGGCACTGATGGCGTGCAGATAACCATTTTGGATCTCATCTTCACGGCTCCAACACACCTTGATGGGCTTACCTGCTTTCTTAGACAATAAGGCCGCCTCGACGCAGTAATCAGGCTTAGATTTACGTCCGAAACCGCCGCCAAGCAAGGTGACATTCACCTTTACTTGCTCCTCTTTAAGCCCTAAAGCTGCGGCCACGTTCTGCTGTACGCTTTGTGGAGTCTGAGTCGATGCCCACACTTCACAAGCATCCTGAGTTACATTCGCCGTGGCTGATGGCGCTTCCATTGGTGCATGAGCAAGATAAGGCACGCTATACAGGGCGCTGATGGTGCTATCTTCAGGCCAATCTGTAACTTCATCTCCTTGCTGGCGCACCAAATTCCCAGGCTGACTGACCCGCTCTTTAAGCATATTAAGATACACTTGAGAGTCATGGCTGTCATTTTTAGAATCTGTCCATTGTATCTGTAATGCTTTACGGCCCTCGAGTGCACTCCAGCTATTAGTGGCAATAACCGCCACCCCACCTAAGGGATGAAACATGGGCGCACCTTTTGTCGCCGACAGTTGAATAACATCCACAACACCAGCCACTTTTCGCGCGGCGCTATCATCGAATGTTAACACTTCGCTGCCAAACACCGGGGGGCGAGTGATACTCGCACACAGCATGCCCTCAACCTGCACGTCATAACCGTATTGTGCCTTACCCGTGAGCATATCCTGCATATCGACGATAGCGTGGGACGCACCTATATGGGTGTAGTCTTTAGGAGATTTAAGGGTTAAAGACTCAGCATTGGGGAGCGCAAGTCTAGATGCTGCTAGCGCAAGCTCACCAAAGCTGGCACTCTTGCCCGATAGAGCATGAGTCACTCGGTTATTACTCGTCGATACTTGCGTTATCGCAACCTGCCATTTCTCTGCGGCGGCTTGTTCGAGCATGGTTCTGGCCATGGCTCCCATCTCACGCATCTTATCGAAGCCCTTACGTATACTGCGGGAACCATCGGTATTTTGGCTGCCATAACGCTTATCTGCCAGCCCCTGAACCACAACCACATTATCCCAGTCGGCACCTAATTCATCGGCCAGTACCTGAGCTATGCCGGTACGGATCCCTTGGCCCATTTCAGAACGGTGACAGGTCAGATACACCTTATTATCTTCGCCAATGGCAATAAATAAATTGAGGCGTGACTCTAGACTCTGGGCCATCACCATAGGGCTCCAACCTAGACCAGAGGCGCCCAATGCCAGGCCGCCTCCGGTGGCACCGAAAAGCTTAAGCACATCACGGCGGCTAAAATTCTGCGTAGCAGTGAACTTACTCATGCAATAACCTCCTGAGACTTTGTCTGCCCGGAAGCTAATTTAATGGCTGATTTAATTCGGCTATAAGTACCACAACGACAAATGTTCCCCGCCATGGCTTCATCGATATCACTATCATTTGGCTTGCTGTTTTGGCTTAACAGCGCCGCCGCCGACATCAATTGCCCAGATTGACAGTAACCACACTGGGGCACCTTGTGCTCGGTCCAGGCTTGCTTGAGTTTATTTGCCTCTAAGCCCTCTATTGTTGTCAGCTCTTTGCCTTGAACTTGGCTCAAACTGGTTAAGCAGGCTCTGGCAGGCTTACCGTCTACATGTATGGTACAAGCACCGCAAAGGCCAGCACCACAGCCATATTTGGTACCCGTCAGGCCCAGCATGTCACGCACGGCCCACAAGACTGGCATCTTAGGATCGGCGTCCAGCTGGAACAGCTTGCCATTAATTTTCAGTGTCAGGTAGTTATCAGACATTGCACACTCCTTGTTTGCCAATCACATCTAACGATGGGCATACTCTCTTAGTAAACCAGTTAGCAACTAGTTATTATTAAAATGCTTATTAGATTATTCTTATTAAAATATTGATTAGGAATCTTGTTGTGTCAGTGCTTTATTCGATGGACAAGCAGCTAGCCAGTCCTTCAACTCATCTCGGGTATCGATATCGAAAGAGGCACTCTCCATCTCTATAACTATGATATTGCCGCTTTTATAAAGGTCATTTAACACCGGCTTAGCCCCGCGATCACCGCTCAGTTTGAGTAACTGAGGATAATCGTCACGATGAAAAATGGCCGGCACCGACAAGGAGCCAAGATAAAAGCCGCAAACGCGAGTATTAGGCTGACATCTCGCCTTTATTAAGGAATGGAAATGCTCAGGCTGCAAGGCTACCTGATCAGCAAGTGAGATCATCAAAGACTCGGCGCCCACTTCTTGGGCGTGATCGACAGCGGCTTTAACTGAACTGGACATTCCCTGTTGCCACTGTGAGTTATAAATAAGTTTGGCATCATCCGGTAATACCGATGCCAACAGATCTGCATGGGCACCTAAGATGACCACAAGTTCGGCACCTAATTCGTCGCTAAATCCTTTAAGTTTGCGATAACTGTCTAACAACAGAGGAGTACCAATATCATCTATGGCCTGGGCAAGCTTAACGCCATTGAAACGCCGACTCTGACCAGCAGCCATCAAGACTATTAATGGAGGAGTCATAGTCTGTTTAGCCTTCTTAACTTCACCTTCATAGCTTCACCTTATAACATCAATTTTAACGGAGGAGTCATAGTCTATTTAACCTTCACAACATCACCTTATCGAGAGAGACCTGCTTGGCCTCATGAAATACGCCATGACACTGGGACAAGATACTCAAGGCAACTGATTCTGGTAACTCCCCGCCCAAGGCGATGCCCGCTGGTGCGGCAAATGAACAACTAAAGTCAGCTAACAACAAGCCAGCTTTTTCTAATACCTTATCCCGCCGATGAACAGGCCCTAATAAGGCTATATATTTGATTTTATCTGAGGCCTGACAGGCAAAGACTAATGCTTTGGCATCCAGCTCCAGATTGTGCTGCATGATGATAACGCCATCTAAGTTTTTAACGAAGTTATCGGGTAGATTTTCTATCGGATGTTTAACAATTTTGGCACCTGGAAAATCATAATTTCTACCATAGCTGGCTCGCTCATCAATAACATCTACCTGCCAACCTAAATTGAGCGCCATAGATACCATGGGCTGAGCATCGAGTCCGCCGCCAAAAATAGCCAGTCTAAATCTTGACCGCATAGGCACAACCAGTTCAATTATGTCGGTATGTAGCAAGCCTGCTACTTTGAAATCATCGACTGGAAATACTGCATCGGCATAGGAAATCAATTTAGCACTGACATTAATTTGATCTGTATTTTTTCTTGGCAATGTCAATTGATAAAAGAAGGGGTCGCCTTTATGTAACTGCTCGGCAAGCTGATGAAAATGTAGATAATGATTATCTCGGCTCAGTGGCACTAACATGAGATCTACGACGCCACCACAACCTAAATGATAACTGGCATCGGTTTCATCGCTAGCATCATATTGCACCAGTATGGCTTTTCTTTCCTGTATCGCCATTTGTGCATGACGTCTCAAGTCGCTCTCTAAACAACCACCACTAAGGATACCTATCGCTCGACCCAAGGGGTGAAATAGCATCATGGCACCGGGTTTTCGATAAGAGGAGCCTTGCACTTGGGTAATGATGGCGAGCACCCAGTCATCGCTAGGATCAGACTGCCAATGGAAGAGAATATCTTCAATATGATAGGACATATCCATGTGTCTCTATTGTTATAGATACAAAAAACTAAGCTAACAGAGATGTTTAACAGAGTGAATAGCCAATACATTTCAAAATATTTCAGTAAAAAGACATCTCAGTCTTAAAACTAAAGGAAGAATAAAAAATAGCCCCTAAATATAGGGGCTATTGATTGAGATTGAACTAAAACTGAAGCAAGGCATGCTTTACTAATAGCCTTGCATTACAGGCAATTCGACTGAGAACAAAGCCTGTTAAATGAGTTAGCTAAATAGCTGATCTGCCACGAAAGGGTTTTGGTCTCTCTCGGTACCTAAGGTCGAAATAGGACCGTGGCCTGGGACAAACTCCACATCACGGCCTAAAGGCCAAAGGTTTTTGGTAATTGAGTCTATCAAGTCTTGATGATTTGATTGAGGAAAGTCGGTGCGACCGATTGAGCCATGAAACAGCACATCGCCCACCCAGACAGTACGGCTAGTCGCAGAGAAGAAGACTATGTGTCCAGGAGTATGCCCCGGACAATGCAGTACCTCTAAGGTCAAGGAACCTAAAGTCACGGTATCACCGCTTGCAAGATATTGCGTCGGTGCAAATGGTTCACTATGTGCGAAGCCAAAATGCTTGCTCTGCTCTGGTAAATTATCTAACCAGAAACTATCAGCCTTGTGAGGACCTATGATCGGAATACCTGCATGATCAGCTAATTCCTTAGCAGCACCTACATGATCGATATGACCATGAGTCAATAATATCTTTTCCAGCTTAACGCCAAGCTTATCGACCTCAGCCAAGATTCGGTCCATATCACCGCCTGGATCCACAACGGCGGCCGCCTTGGTTTCGTCACACCAGATTAGGCTGCAATTTTGCTGAAAGGGTGTGACTGGAATAATCTGGTACTTCATGGGTTTCCGCCTAGGCTAACTGTCTATTTCGAGGATTTTAAAAGCGACTCTTTTATAAGAAGCCTAGTTATTGGGAACTGACATTCTTTATAAGTGCTCTATATATAATAAATTAAGGTTAAGCCAAGTTCACTCTTTTCTGACTTGGGCATACGCATAAATTGATCCAGATCTATTTATGCAGACCATGCTTAATCACTTCTGCAATTTTTAAGCTTTGTATCCGCAATGGTTTTGTATACAATTTGGCAATAATAAGCTTCTGCTCACGTTATCGTGAGAGACATAATCAGTATCAATTCTAACTCTATTGTATAAGGCCGCCATGAAATCTGACTTAACCTTTGCAGGATTAAAAGCCATAAAGCACAGCTTCTCACTCCCTTTAGATTATGCAAAACCCGAAGGCGAGCAGATCAAGGTATTCGCTCGAGAACTTGTTTCACCCGAGAACCAAGGTAAATCGCTACCTTATCTGGTATTTTTTCAAGGTGGACCAGGGTTTGGGGCGATTCGCCCCGCTGCCAATGGAGGCTGGATTAAGCGTGCCCTTAAAGAGTTCAGGGTATTACTATTAGATCAGCGAGGCACGGGTCTCTCTAGCCCAGTGAGTTACCTGAGCCTGAATCATATTAACTCAGAAGAGCAGGCCCAGTACCTGACACACTTTCGCGCCGATAATATCATCCGTGATGCCGAAGCGATTCGAGCTCAACTATGCCCTAATGAAAAGTGGAGCATCTTAGGCCAAAGCTTCGGTGGTTTCTGTGTACTGAAATACTTAAACGACGCGCCACATGGATTAAAAGAAGCCTATATCACAGGCGGTATTCCATCACTGACCCGTCACGCCGATGAAGTGTATCAAGCGACCTATAAGCGAGTATTAGCGAAAAACCAAGACTTCTTTAAGCGCTTCAGCGATGCGCAAACCCTTATCACTCGGCTAGCAGAACACGTCAGTAAGCATGAGGTTCGTATCGCCACGGGTGAACGATTAACCGTCGAGATGCTACAACTACTCGGGCTTAACATAGGCATGGAGCAAGGCCCTGAATCGGTATACTACCTTCTTGAACAGGCACTTATCGAAACCGAGTCAGGAACTCAGGTTAACCCTCTGTTTCTGGCACAATTCTGCCAGCAGCTCGATTTCAACACCAACCCTATCTTTGCCTTACTCCACGAGAGTATTTATTGTCAAAGTAGCGCCTCCAATTGGTCGGCTCAGCGAGTTCGTAGTCAATTTAATCAATTCAACTATGAAGCAGGCAAGCCTTTCTTGTTTACCGGCGAGATGGTCTATCCCTGGTTTTTCGAGCAGTTCACTAATCTTAAGCCACTCAAACATGCCGCCAACTTACTCGCGGAAAAATCTGATTGGTCACAGCTATATGATTTAGACACGCTGGCGCACAATCAGGTGCCCGTCGCCGCAGCCATCTACAGCGAAGATATGTTTGTCGAGATGAATTACAGCCTGGAAACCGCTAAGCGAGTGGGTGAATTAAAGTATTGGCTCACTTCAGAGTATGAACACAACGGCATCCGTATGGATGGCGAGCATATTCTTGATAGGCTGATAGCACTTAATAGAGGTGAACAGCTGCGTTAATTCCCAGCGAAGCAGGAGCAATTCGATTGTGCCTGTCACTTGATACGTGAAATGCACTGGATCAAGATTTCATAGTTTTCATAGTTTTCAATTAGCCTGCCTTTCGAAATATCCTCCCGTTATTCAATAACGGAAGGATATTCATTCAGCTCTAGATCTACCTCTAGCACCAAAAAACTCACAAAGATAAGCTCACTAATGCTCATAAAGCAATGTCTTCTAGGGTAATTCCACCCGCCTTTATTTCCTCTGAAATTTGATGAGGCATCATTCCTCGTCCTGACCAGAGAATTGTAGAGTTGAAATCCAAGCTGAGCATATATTTTGTATCATGAAAAAACTGAAAATCAGCACTTATAGCTAGTGCTGACTCTTGTTCTTGTTCACGTACAAACTCAGGAATACCCTCAACCTCCTTAGAACTATTGGCAACATGCTTTCTTTCACTCACTTCGACACAAGGCTGACAGCTATAGTCACAGAAAAACAATTCGGGCTGGATAGTGTTAGTGACACTATTTAGGTTAACTAAAGATAAAAAATCACAGCTTAAAACACACATATTAGATCCGCATTTTACAAAAAATAATTAATTTATAAATAGTATTAAAATAACTTTTTAATACTTCGGAATTAAGACTCAAGTCGAAACTGGATTGCTGTTTAATTTCTTGCAAGAAGTGTAAATCTTCTATGCAACGTCTTACCTGCCTATTCTTATTCAGCTTTTCCGAAATATATTTCTTACTCACATGTCTTTCTACGAGTTTATTGTCCCAATAAAAGAAGCATCTATCATTTTTTATATCAGACATATGTCATTCCTAATACGTAACTGAAGTACACCGATTAATTCGGACTGTTTAAAGTTAACCATTAGTGAATATTTTAAGGGGTTCATCGCGGTGAAACCACACTGAACAGCCCCTAGAAGGGACAAATCATAATCATTTATTAAAAATCAACACAGCCGACCTAACCACCGAATAACAAAGGAAAATAAATACATAAAATAAACATAAAAATAGATAATACACCCAAACAGATAAAAGCAGATAGATATAACCAGTAATCATGATAGTTTTATGCTTAAGCATACATTACTTAAATTAATCGCTAGAGATAACTAAACTAATGTTACTCTTTCTTTCGTCGCTAAAAGTAAAAAGAACAAAAAAAACAAGAGATTATGATACAATAAAAATTGAGTTAACGAATATATCATTATGGATTTTTAATTGGATAATCAAGCAGAACTAGATATTTTTGATATTGCAAATAAATATCTCTTTAACACACAAACACATACACTCACAGCTAAGGCCAGTCGCGGAAAAATGGTTGTTGAGCTAGGGCTAAATGAATCTAGACTACTGACCCTCCTGATTAAACATCAGGGTAAACCAGTAACTCGCGAGCAAATATTACACGAGGTATGGAAGAAGCGTGGATTAGTGGTCGATGAAACCAGCGTTAACCAGACGATTTCACAGATAAGAAAACAGCTCAATGACGATGCAAAAGTGCAGGCAATCATTAAGACCTTACCCAAGTTAGGTTACTCGCTTTCACCAGGCGTTAGCGTAAAAAGGTTGTCGCAAACAGAAGCAGAAGCCATCAATCCCAACATGCCCAGTAAAAAATCTATCTTGATGCAGGTTGCAATCGCTGCAGTACTGGCCGTCGCGCTGAATGTGGCCTTCTCAATAAACTCTTTTGATACCTCGCTACAGAGTGCAACCACGCCTTGGACCGAGATAAAAATTGATGGGGTCAATTTCTTACAGTTACAGCACAATCCGGTCGACAAAAGACTAACCTCTCAGATTGAAAAATGCGTGCGCGCTTTCCTCACGCATTCCCCCACTCAGATAGATACGATACTGATTTTTTCCAAAGAAAATAAATCGCTGACCTTAGTGCCGCTAACACATGGAAATAACGAGACATTGGTCACAATACTAAACAGAGACATTGCACCAGGAGAAAACAAATGTTTTCTGAAATAAGAAAGAAAATGCCATTGATTGTGAGTTTCATCGCTTTTTCAATCTTATTGAATCTACTACAAAACAAGTTAAGTGATGCTCAGCAGTTCGTCGATACGAGCTGGTCATTCGACAAGAAGCTGTACATCAATCACTCCGATTCATTCCTGAATGTAGACATTAAACAAACTCAGTGGCACGGACGAGTACACTTTTACCCAAATGATCAGTTTTCCGCCGAAATAAACGTCACCACAAACTATGCGGACACCGGCCAAGATTTTGAATATAACATCAAAGTTAACGGTCTATGGAATATCGTCGATGGGGTGCTTAACCTATCAACGCTAAACATCATCGAAATGAAACCCGTTGATGAACATCAGTATCATGAGGAGTATGTCGGCTTACAGATCTTGAAGAACTTGATTAGGCGACAATTTAACCAGAATCACACCATGCATTTTTATGGTGAGGACACTTTAGTATTAACTAATATCAGTCAAACATTAACCCAATTAAATAAGTTCTAAGTACCAAGCAAGTGCTTAACGTTAAGGGAGGGAACTCCCTTAACGTTAATTTACCATCATATAATGAGTTCGCTCAACTTAAAAAACGGCACTATCTGGGATGATTATTTACCCCATAGCCCCACATCAATGCATTGGTTCTTCCATCTGTGCATGCGTCATCCATTATTGGCTTGCAGCACTTGAATCTAGACACTCTTCATTGTTGAGTCCCCTTGATAAACCTCGACACAAATTGATCAGAACAAATCATTAACCCAAGACGGTTATCGGTAGAGGTAACTCGCGTAGCTCAAGGGAAGCATAGCCAAGCTCGTTGTTTTATCTAACGAACTTACCCATCACCTTTGGCACGTTTACTAATGCAGCTATAACTTGGAGAGTTAGTGGCACATCCATAAGCTGGAAAACTGAGGGTGTGAAACCTTCTAGTGCTCGCAGAAATAAGTTGCATACACCTTTAACAAAAGGCGCAGTTTCAATAGCTACATCAGAGTAAATATACCACGGTGACCGTGATGATCAGAGCAACACCAAGAGCTAATGGCTTGCTCATCAATCCCAAAGGTCAATCGATTAAGGAAACAAGGCCCAACGAGATTATTCATTAGGCTTTAAATTGCAGGTTGTAGCAGCCGTTGAAAAAGGCGTTATGACCTATAAACAAGCTCAAAGCATCTACGGCATCCAAGGTCGTTCAACAGTGCTTACCCAGCTAAGAAAACACGGTAAGATGAATTGGACTCAACCACTGAAGGCAGGTCAGAGAAAAAAGTACTTAGCCAAGAAGCGAGAAGCCTTCAAAAGCAGAAAATAATTCGCTTAAGCCGTGCTTGCAAGCTACTTGGTATAACAAGACAATAGCTACACATTAAATGAACTGGGTAAGAGCTATTGGCTTGACTTACTTCTTATGAATTATATTAATTTGGAACACATATATATAATGTCGCAGAGTTTTCGTAATCAGGTTTATCTTTATAGACAAAGTAGTTATGGTCTATCCCTAGAGATAATTCTTCGGAATGTACTATCGCCCAGCTATGAGTTTCATCCTGCTGGAAATCTTGAGTTAGGCTTATTGACCCCCCAATCCGATCTACATTTAAACTCTCCGCAACACTGATAGCAAAGGAATCATTATTATTTAATAATGTATTTAAATTGTCTATTTCATCTATCTTTGGCGGGTGGTAAGCACCTTGAGAAACACAATACTCGGTATTGGTCATGCCAGCTTGATTAGCCTGTGGTCCCATTACCCAACCTCTTAATCTTGGGATGTATTGATAAACTTTGTTGGAAGAGTCATAGTTCTCAGCGTATTCACCATTACCATCCTGATTATATGTATACACTATGTTCCCATCTTGAATATCTCGATCATATGTTAAGCTGTCGGCAAATGAAGACAAGCTAACAATAGACAATAGAGAGCACGCTATTATGTTTAATTTTTTCATTGTAAACCTTATTAATAAGTTTTAAATATAAAATATAAGAAGGTATTAAGGCGATAAATAATAAAGCCAGAAATACCATTCAGGAAGGATAATAAACATATAATGCGCAAGTTCAACATCACAGGCTAATCATTCATAAGTTTTCATAATTGCAAATAAATTCCAGATCATTAATTGCCTAATGCGGTGATTCCTCTCTAAATGTACGTGCGCCCCAATGACTCTTTTATCACCAGCGATTTACTAACGTGTGGTCATTATTCGATTAAATACTTCACATCCCAGACAGGCGTTGTTGATCAAATCTTCGCTATCGACGCACATACTTAAGGGGTTGAGCTAACTAGGCAGTCTGTTTCCTCACTGGCATTCTAGTCTTATGACTTTGTTGATGGCCTTTACACCTGCCAGCGCTTCACCAATTTGAGCACTATAATCTCGCAGGCTAAGTTTCGGACTAATCAGTTGCTTATATCGGTACATCGCTGTTTCAGATAGTGACCGTAAGTGATAGTCATTTTCCTTCTTCCATTGCGCTAATTCATTATTCTTAAGTGCTCTCACAGCCTAGTTTCGAGAATGCCCATCCTCCCAACATCCAGCACGCTTCTTGGTGGATTTACCACTTTTACACTGAAGGAGTTGGTGACACGCCTTGGTGTCGTATGCACCATCAGCAGAAACCTGTTTACTCTCTCTTCTCAATGGACTAAGCAATGCGGGTAACACTTCATTATCGGCAACGTTAATCAGAGAGACTTCTGCTGCCACGACTTCATGCGTATTCGAATCTACTGCAAGGTGTAACTTACGCCAAGTACGACGCTTCTCTTTACCATGTTTTCGAGTCTTCCATTCTCCCTCGCCGTAAACTTTTAGACCCGTTGAATCAATCACGACATGTGCCACTGCGCCACGACTCTGCGAGCGATATTTGATATTTACGGTCTTGGCACGTTTACTAATGCAGCTATAGCTTGGAGAGTTAGTGGCACATCCATAAGCTGGAAAACTGAGGGTGTGAAAGCTTCTAGTGCTCGCAGTGATAAGTTGCATACACCTTTAACAACCAATGCAGTTTCAATAGCAACATCAGAGTAAATATACCCGCGACCACGGCAACCGTGTTGTTCAGAGCAGCACCAAGAGCGAATGGCTTGCTCATCAATCCAAAAGGTCAAGGAGCCTCGATTGATCAATGCCTTGTTGTACTGAGACCAATTGGTCATTTTACCCATCTTGATGTTTCCAATTAGCACATTGGAAACATCAGATCACATAAACAGCAAAAGATACAATCGATTTAGGAAACAAGGCCCTCCTACACAGGTTTGATTTTAATCACTGCGATTGTTATCTGGAAATAGCATAAGGGTAGAAAAAGCGGTTAAATAGGAGCACTTACCCACCGGATATCTGTCATCACTACACTTATTGATTTATAGCCAACTAATGAACTACCAACGCAAATATATGGCGCTGTTGTAGGGAAATGTTGTCTATACTTAATGATTGAGGGTAAAGGAAATGAAAGCAAAACTATTTGTGAGTAAACTTAACCAGCTAACCAAAGCACTTATCTCTATGACTCCAGCCCAGAGAGAGATTGTTCACCAGTCAATTCAAGCTTTAGATTCAGAAATCTCTATCGATGAACTTATTCAGCCCCTTTTTGATGCGAAATCGCAATGTCCACACTGCGATTCTAGTCAGTTCAAAAAATGGGGCAAAGCTGGGGGAATACAAAGATACCGCTGCAATAACTGTAGTAAAACATTTAACAATAAGACTAAAACCCCGCTAGCGAGACTGCACAAGAGCCACATTTGGCAAGCGTATGCTCACTGTATGCAGTTAAGGTTAACACTGAGACAAGCCGCTAAAATCTGTGACATTAACCTTAAGACCGCTTTTTTATGGCGCCATCGATTTCTTCAGGCTCAAGCGGGTAAAAATGATGACAAATTATCGGGCATTATCGAAGTTGATGAATTCTTTCTCGCCTACTCAGAAAAAGGGAGTAAAACACTGAGTTATCGGCAAAAAGCCAGAAATCGAGGTGGTAATATTGATAAACGAACTAAGAAAGGACAAGTTGCGATACTGCTTTCCATTGATCGCAGTAAACATATGATAGCGCCGATTTTATCTGCTAATACGTCTTCAGAGATAGCGATTAATCTGATAGACAATATAGAAGAAAACTCAGTACTTTGCAGCGACGGCTCATGGGCATATGTGAAGATAGCCGCACAGAAGGGATGTGACCATAAGCGTTTGATAAATAATAAAATCAGAGTGATGGAGAATATCTATCATATTCAGACAGTCAATGGTGCAATAGCAAATTTTAAGGCTTGGATAAACGGAAGTATGAAGGGTGTGGCAACAAAATATTTATCACATTATCTAGCCTGGTTTAAGGAAAACAGCGCAAAGCTAGATAAACAGCAAATACTGTTATCCGCTTATGGGAGACAACAGCATTATGGAACATAGCCAAACATAGACGATTATTCAAATATTTGAGCAGCTGATTAATTGATAATACAAGCCTAGTGAAAGGCATCGATGAGAAGATGGCGGAGTGGCTTATGTCACTTAAATAGATTAGATATGTCAGTGTTTCTAAACGATACAATAACAACACCGATTTAATTGCCTCAATCAATGTTTCGCCTTAATCCTACTCAATGCTGCCAATCAAGCTCGGCAGTTGAGCACTTATTTATAGACTGAACGATTTAATATGTACAAGTCCCCAGCGCTAATAACGCTTTCATTTATGCAGAATAGGTTATCTTGCTCGCCTTTTATAAAATAATGAGCATCGATACACCAATGAAACAAAATGAAACTGTTGTCACTGAAGCGAGCAAATAAAACAGTCTGTGGCCAACATACAACGATAAGCAATGTTACTTTTCATACTGAACTTTTAATACTGGACATTTCATTAATGAAATGTCCAGTACAGCAATTAAAACCATACCGTTCTAGTCGGAAACCAGCAGCTTATTTAATCCCCAAGACAAGTAGAGGAATTACAACCCTTGTTGTTATCAGGCACGATAGACAATAGTGTCACATCGAAAATGAGCACAGAATGTGACGGAACGAGTTCAGTGCTCACATCCCCAAAACCAAGTGCTGCGGGGATCACCACACGCACTGTACTTCCTATGTTCATCTGTTGTAGCCCATCAGCCAACCCAGGGATCACTTCGGCTAATTTGAGCTGCGTTTTGGCCCCCGAGACAAATTCGTTACCATCAATTAACCTGCCATGATAGTCCACGATAACCGTATCGCCCATTGTCGGTTTTCCCCCGGTATCAGCAACCGGTGATAACACCTGATAACTCACCCCGTCTGGTGTCGTCACAACCCCAACTTTATGGCTAAACTGGTCTATAAATATCTCACCGGCAGCAGTGCGCTGCCTAGCGGTAACGGCTGCACGCTCTTGCTCGCGACTTTTTACCCATACATCGAACTCGACCAGCAAATCTGTTACTTCAGTTTGACTCAAGGCTAGATCATGATTCAATCCATCCTTAAAGCCAGCAATCAGTTCGCTAGCATCAAACTCAAACCCGAGTTGACGATAACTCACAAGCTGTAGCTGTAAAAACGCCCCCTTACTCACACCTATAGCATAGCCAACATCCTTTAAATGCAGCTCTTCTTGTGCGGTTAAACTGTGTTTAGCAGAAGCAGTCGCCGTAGACGATAACCATTGCACCGCCTTATCATAGTCCGCAAGCAAGGCTTGTATTTCGACGTCTGTTAGCTTCGACGACTGTGTCACGCCATCTCTGAAGCCCTCAATAAGTTCGGCATCAACCATCTTTAGCCCCAGTCGCTCACTAGCCCCAGCACGGGAACCGATAAACTGCCCCATGGTCACCCCCACACTGTAAACCACTGGTTTTTTGTTGACAGATATAGCATGTTCAACACTGGAGCTTGAACTTAACAACAGCGGCGAGTATGACCAATAGACACAGACAAGCACAGACACCGTAAAAGCGAGAACGCTGACACGAAACGCAGTGATGTAGCGTGGAGGATTAATAAAACAACGTAATAGTAAGGGCATAGGTTTATCCAGCCAAAAAAGTATAAGTATTTAGCCTTACAAAATACTTATACTTTGACTCCACGACCAATAAAATAATATGAATCATAATAATTAATAATGTCTTACTAGAAAGTCGGCGATCATCAAGTCTACATTGTGGATCTTTCTACCTGACACAGACTGCCTAATGTCCTTACTTGCCGAAATCACTTGCTCTGACAACCTAACCGGTGCTTACCATTGGCTCTGCGATCGCCGCAAACACTACCCGCCTAATGCAGATATCTGGCACCTACGGCATCACAAACAGCGCGAGCTGGCCAAGCTCACCGAAGAGTTGCGCACCAATCGTTACACCATCATGCCGTTGACCCTAGTGACCAAGGCGAACGGTGAGCGGATAGCACTCTGGTCGGCGCGGGATGCCCTAGTGATTAAGATGCTGACCCAAGTATTAGCAACCATATTGCCGGTGCACGCAAAATGTGAACATGTGGCGGGACATCGCGGTGGTAAGCGCTCGCTACGCCATGTCGATGAACAGATGCGCTCCGGCCGTTACCAGTTTGTCTGTCGCACCGACATCAAGGGCTATTATGCCAATATTAACAAACACCAACTGTTAGAGCAGATGACTCAATACGTCACATGCAAAACCAGCCTCAACCTCATTGGCCAATACCTATTCTACAGTGTCGAAGATGGCGGCGAGTTTTATACCCCTAAACAGGGGATCAGTCGCGGCTCGCCACTCAGCCCACTGCTGGCTGGATTTCAGCTCTACTGCATCGATAAATATTTTGCCAACCTGATGGACAGCAGGCAACAAACAATGAAAACGACTGGCCAAAAATGTAAAGACTCGTGTGTCAATGGCCTCTCGCAGTTACCCGATGGCGATATCTACTATGCCCGCTATATGGATGATTTCATCATCTTTACCCGCACCCGCTGGCAGTTACGGCGCGCGGTAAAGCGATTGAACCAGTTTTTTAACCAGTTCGGTTTCAAGCAGCACCCGGACAAGACTTATATCGGCAGGATAGGGACTAGCAAGGTGGAAAACCGGAATGAATTAGGTCGCAATGAGGGGAAAAGCTGTGCTCAAGTCACATCGGCAACACCAGATGCGCACCGTGGTGTCACGGCTGAGCCAGCAAGCGATCGACTCTCAGAACGAAGCAAAAAAGTGTCTAGACGGATAAAAACTGCGGGTGACAAACAAGAGGGTACACAAGCAACTATTTTACGACAGCTCGGCAGAAGAGAAACATTAAACCAAACAGAGAATGAAGGTACTCCACTCCTTCATTCCAAACACACCCGACAGCGCAAAAAAAGCCCCATCAGCGTCGGCGACATGTACAAAGCCGCCGACATGTGCAAACGCAAATGCTTCGACTGGATGGGTTTGATGTTTAACCTAAGCGGTGCACTCGGTCCCGCGCCGCGGGCAATCGAGAATCATCTGTCAAAGTGCCGCCAACTCTATGGAGAGGCCCAGCGCCGAGGCTGGGACCCATCTCGTACCCAAGCCAGACTCGACGCCTACCGCAGACGCTGGAATGCGGCCATCGACTGCATCTCGCTGACTCACAGTCAACATACGAGTGCGCGGACGTGTCCGTTCAACAGGCAACGCACTCACCACGTGGATAGAGGGATTGATTGAGCCCTTAACCCATAACGACCTAGCTGATAGCTACCCAGCTCAACACAACGCCAGTTTTATGAACAACCACACCTGTGGCGGCGCTGATCATCATAAACGTTGCCCCTTGCGCGGCCCGACCCATTACAACTGCACCAACTTGTCCATACATACGAAATTAGCACCTCTACCTTGATTCATTCCGTAACCCCAATTCTCGAGCTTCATCCTGTCGGTCGACGGCGTAAGCGTCTCCCAATTATTCTGGGTGCTTGGTGTGCTGGACCAATAGTACGCGTTCCCGTTCTGAACAACTCCCCCGCCGAACTCGCCACCATCAACATACTTATAATTATATCCTCGGCTGGGCAACCCTCCGTAGCCCGCGCACGCAGCAGTTGCATCAATGTGGTTGGCCCACCGAACGGGCTTAGGTCCCGCCAAGACCACAACCTCCAACGCCGCGTTCTGGGTTGAGCCGTTGTCGGTGTATTCCGCGCGCAGGAACGTGGTGCCCGAGTCGTGCGCAATGACTAACCCGTCGCTGCCGCCACTCGCTATGGCGTCGTCGTCAGACGTGAGGTCGACAACGCCGGTAATATCGACGACCGTCCCGCTTAGGTACTTGGCTTTAATTGCCACATTGGTGTGGTCGTCAATCTTCATGGCAAGCCTTTCAGGCTCGAGCTCGAAATAGACCCGTGTCAGTGGGTTGTCGATAAAGGTTATCTGCGTCTTCTTGGTCTGAGTCAGATAATTTGCATACACCCAGTAATCGCCTGACTTTGTACTCGTTATATTGGCACTGAGCTCACCTTGGGTATCGGTGATACCGACATTTTGATCGTAAACAAGTGGCGTGTCGGCATCGGAGTAAAGATAAACAACTTGTCCATCTGCTGGGCTCCCATCTCTAAGGGTGACCGTCGCCTTGATACTGCCATAGTCGTCACTGGGCAGAATATAGGCCTGGTTCTTGGTTGTCGACAAACCGCTGAGCACGCCGACGGCAACACAGGTGGCGATGGCTGAATTATTTTTCTGAGCACTCGATAGTGTGCCAGTTTGAAAATCATACTGCTTCGCATTGCTATCGCCGTCTAATGCAGATGTCCAGTACGCGCGCTGCACAGGCCAGTTTTTGGCGACTGAAATGCCGCTTTGGGCGCTAAAATCATCATAGAGTTTCTTCGCCTGATTGGGAGAGGGTAGCGCCATGCCACGAGTTGTACACAAAGCATCGGCGCTTAACCAGCTAAACAGGGGGATACTGTAAGAGCCTTTGGCGTTATCCTCCTGATAGAGGTGTTGGTAGCTGAGGTGAATCTGGTCGGCCTGGCCCTGCTGCCATGGGGCAGTATAAAGCTCATGGTTACTGGTCAGTGTGATGTCATCCCAATCCTTAAGTATGGTGCTATTGTCTACTACGTTGATGCGCACCACCCCGACGGCAAAACCAGCATTATGATCGCTAACGTAATAACTAACATCATAGGTTCCCGGCAGCTCGGCGCTAAAATCGAAGCTGGTGTTACTCAAGGTGTCAGCTGGGTCTTGGTGGGGCGTGGGGAGTATCTCCGCATTGTAGGCATACACATCGGTGAGCTGCAAGGCATCGCCGTCGGGATCACTGATACAAGATACCCCGCCACAATAACCGGTGTTGGTCACGTCTATGGTCACCTTCCCCCCCGGATTGATGTCGGTTGTAAATTCAAAATTTTTGGCGCTTGGCATGGCATCGGCAGCCGCCGAGACACTGATATCGACCGTGCCGGCCTTGGCGTCTTCACCGCTGTCGCTGACCAGTGAATACATGACTCGAGTGACGCCAGCGGCGACGGGAGAGTAGGTAATAATATTAGCGGCGCTATCGGCCGTGGCAGTGCCATCGCCCATGACCAGCAGGTCATAATCCAGGTGATAACCGGCGGGAAAGTCACCGGCTAATTTGGCCACTAGATCGACGTTAATATCGGTTACGATATCTGTAGTTTCGGCAATCAAGGGTAACTTGCCACTGAGTATATATTCAGACACCACGACGGTACTTGTAGAGCTAGCGCTAAGGCCCTGCTGCTCGTCATCAGGTATATTTTGCACGGTATAGTTATAGTAGCAAACATCAACACTACTATTATCAATGGTGTAGCTCAAACCACCTTCATTGATAACAGCCTTACTGCATGCTGAGCCCGAGTCTAACGGCTTGACAGATGCCAAAAGCAGTGGCAACCCCTGTGGGTCGACCACCACCTGAGATAGGTCTATAATAGCCTTGCCATCGGCTGTTGATGAGACCTGTACCTGATTTAACGCCTCATTGGCAATCGGTGGCAAAATTGTAACTACTTCGCCGCCGGGGGAGACTGGCTTATCGGCCGCATCATCACTTCCACAGCCGGACAGCAGGCAGCAAGACAGTAAAAAAAATAAACTCCAAGGTTGAAACTGAACCCTTAACATAAACATAATCCTTAACACGCACCTTGCCCTAAGCTAAGTTTCAGCCCAAAGCATAAACAAATTTAACTAGATAGCTATAGCGGTTAGCTATTGGCTATAGAATGGGCTGCAACAGCATAGTGAAAGTATCTCGATAGGCAGAAGCCCCCCCCTGACTCAGCTTAATATAGTCATCGGTAAATTCATTACTCATGTCATTTGTAAAAGCATTGGCGTACGTGCAAAAAGGCAGCAGGCACACCAAAATGTGATTTTTCATTATAAAATCCTTCTATCTTGTTCTTTATATCTAAATTGTTATCGAGCAAGCCCGGTCTATAGCACAGGCTTAAACAGCACGGTAAAAGTATCTTTGTAACTACGAGTATCCACAGTTTTGGCCGCGATATTGTCATAGCTGACCTTCAATGAAAATGAGATGGAATCCCCTTTCCCCGGCACCTTAGTGGTACCATTATTTAGCGATAACTTCCCCTTGTCGACGACGTTGGGGACGTTACACTGGGGGCACTTAATTGAGTAGGGTATCTTGGTATCACCTAAGTTTGACTCTAGGTTAAAGTCTTGGCCTGCGGGGCTATGCGCGAAGGTGAGTTGCACCCCGTTGCTGAAGACACCTTTCACATTAATGCGATAGTCCGTGGTGCCAGACACGGTTTTATTGTCGACGTCGTATACGGCCGGCATATTACCATTGCCATTTACTATCACACTGGTGACCTTACTCTTTACATAACGAATCGAAAACGAAATCGATATGGGAAAGCTTCTATAAGTCAGGTTACCCGTAGCCGACTCATACAGGTATTGTGCCGTAACGGTCACGCTGCCGTGATAGGTCCCCGAAGGCAGCTTGGCACTTGCGAAGTCAGCGACCATATTAGGCAATTTAAAAATCGGCCTAAAAAACTGAAATGGTGTGTATTGATGCTTATCCTTGGTGACATAGCTGTCTTTGCCGATACAACGTGGATTATTGCCCACCAATAATAGACTGGATTGCGAATTCGACTGAGTATCACACGTGGGCACCGATGCCAGCACAAAAGGCTGGAGTTCAAACTTACTCGCCGCAGAACCAAGCTTATATTCCAAACCCGACACGTCGATAACCGTAGTCACCTTGTCTTGACCATGGCTGAGTACGACCTCTTTCGCCTGCCCTTTGGCGTACAGGCCAGGAACCCAAGACCGGGTCGGCTGGGTCTGTGCCAACTGCCAATAACTGGTGGTGATGTACTCGCCTTGGGTCTTACCATTGAGCCAATTGACGTGATCCACCTCCAAGACACCGGTAAGGCTAGCGGCTTGTGCAAGCTGGCACTGGCTGAGTATCAACAACAATATCACTCTTTTCATTACTCGTTTCATCTGCGAATATAACCCTGAGACTGACTGCACCATAATGGTTTTAACACTGCGTATCTGGCTTGTTGCCCTATCATGTTTCATCTACGAGTGTCACTTTTCGACTGACTGTTTCATCGTGATTTAAGAACTCGATGTCCAGTTTCTCACCCAGTAATAACGCCGGAACCTTATAGGTGAACTTACGTCCGGCCAACACCTTAAAGTCGGTTCGACATCCCTTGGCATTATCCAAAGAGTTACACCTGTCGATAATAGCTGTGACAAAAGTGTTGCCCGTGTTATTAACCGTAACCACATCGTTAGACAAGCTGGCATCTAATTCAACATGAGACTCGGTAGCTGGGATCACATAATAAGCGCTGAAGCCATAAACGAAATTCATCTTAGGATTATCTATATCTTCCTCACCCTCTACTGGAATAAACGACACCAGATAGTAGCTGTCTTTACTGCGATCGCAGCGTTCGCCGCACAATGTCTTCACCGAGAAATCTTTGGCCTCCTGGCCCCGCAATACCGCCTTAGTTGGATTGACAGTGATGTCCCAGGATAAAAAATTCTCCCGGGTATAGTCTTCTTCGACAAATTCACCATCGACTAAGGTGACTTTCTGTACTTTAGTCTTTATGTATAAATTGGATGAATCATTATTGAACAAGGTATACAGACCCGAGCCCGAATCATTCGCTACCAGAAACATATTACTCAAGCCGATCGCCGAAGCCGATGAGCACAATAATGAAGCCAGCATGAACAAACTAATTTTACGGTACATATTTATCACTCCGCCTTAGCGTAAGGAAGCGTATCTTTGTCGACTAAGGCATATTGTTTAAAGGCGCTGATCATATTAAATAGATCGGCAGTTAAATTTTTATCTGATTTAACAAATACATGAGTTACCTTGCCAAGTTTCTTCAACATGACATGGGTATCTAAATCCATTATTTTTTGTGAATAGCTATCGATAACATCTGTATCATTGAAACTACCGACATAGTAGAAGCTATTACCACTAGCAAACTCTGCTACCTCTATACCATATTGGTTTTCAACAAACTCAGGCATACAGAAGTTCTCCCCCAGGTTATTGCCATCACTGCGATTTTCCGGCAGGTAACACCTCTGATTATTGGCAATTAACTTATAAGGGTAACCCGCCTTAATTTTAAATTTGTAGACCCCATCGATAACCTCTTCAATGGCGACACAGCCCTCACCAACACACTTAACGTCGGCAACCGTTTGACCTTCGAGATCTTCAAATACTGAAATGTAATTCTCTACCTGGTATAACTGGCTATCGAGCTCGATCACTTGTCCAGGTCGGCTGCTCGCGGAGGTAAAACTGGTCACACCATTACTGTAGTCTGAAGCATCGGTATCTACAGCCACCGAGTAGTCATGATAATTTGGAGTGGCGATCACCTTACTCGTCCCATTCAACGGGATACCCACTGTACCTGCACCATCTTTCTTGAGCACAGCAACAGCATAAAGTTCATCGCCATTCTTGCTACTCTCCAGCTCTTTGTGGTTGTTAACTATGATATAAGACTGCTGCGCATCTCTGGTTGAATAAAGGCTATCGCCATCGAAAATCTGCGTCGATTGCAGTGAGCCATAAAGTCCAGTCTGACCATTGGAGTCAGTATTGACATCCAGTCCAGCGGACAAACTATCACTGTCATAACTGCTGTGCAGCGCCGCGTCATAATATTCGCCATCGTAAGCATCCATGGTAGCGCCTACCTCGCCATTGACAGTGATTCCATCCTTGTTGATGATATTATCTTGGGTGTAGGCGGTGCGATAGCTATAAAAATCGTTGCCATATTGACGGCCTGAAAAATTAGCCTGACCATTCATGCCCAGAGGCACAGTAACGTTAACCGCAACCGAATAGAGGTCGCTGTAGGGCATGCCACTCTCCATCCCCAAGGACACATCCAAAGACATGCTGTTATCGAAGAAATAGTTATAGCCGAGATTCACATTGTAATATTCATATAGCTTACCCGAATCGAAAACCTTACTCTGCTCGCCCTTATTGCCCGTCAAATAGAAATTACCGCCCAGCAAAGACTTATTATAATTTATCGAGGCATTCTTATAGCTTCTCAGACCATACCTGTAGTCCGCCAGTGAGTAGCTAAGTGCGTCAGCATCTAATTCTGTAGCGGAATTATATTGGCTGTAATCCAGGTTTAATCCATAGAACGACACGCCGAAAGAGTAGTATTTGCTAGCATCATCGAAGAAGCTCACCAAGGCTCTGGTATCTAGGTTATCGCTAAACTGGTAGCTGGCCGCCAGTTTGGCATTGAAATCATCGCGGGTATTCATAAAACTCAGTCCCAGGAGCAAACCTTGGGTAAGCTGAGTGCTAACATCTGACTCGAAGAACCAGCTATTTTCCAGCTCAAGTTCCGGCGCTGTAATACCAGTAAACTTTGACTGAAATACATCCCCTCTCAGCGGATCAAGGTGATAAATATCCATCTTTTGGCTAAGGAATTGGTTGACCAGTTTAGAGCGAGAGCGCTCGGTATTGAGGCCTAAGTCACCACTAAAACGGCCTGAGTCATCATAATTACCCGTGTCACCATAGGGCTCATTGAGATTAAGGTCCAGATCGTCCAGCTTACCCAGAGTGAACATATAGTCTAAGGTACCTACCTCAGAGGCACTGGTTAAGTTATAGATTTTCATGGATAAGTCACTGACCACACCATCGGCGCCGTACAACTTGATTTTAACGTTATATATGCCGTTTGGTAGACGGGAATAAACAATATGATTTTGACCAATTTTGACCTTATCACCGACTATTACTTTGTTATCGCGCAGGATTTCGTAACGACCATTGATCGGTGATGAGAAATATAACCGCCTCTCACTGGCCTCATCTTTCTTACGTAATTCGCTGGTCGAGCCGAAACTTATTGCCGTGGCGAATAGGCTGGAGTCATCTTGTAAAAATGCCGTGCTGCTCCAGTAATAATCGCTGCGATCGCTCAGATAACCGACTCTGAATCGATTGTTGTTAAATAAATAATTATAACTGAGTTCATCCAGACTCAGATCTAGGACACTGAAACCTGAATCACTTACATCATGACTGTTATTACTCACATCGAAATTGGCATAGAGATAACCCGCCCCAAGTCCCAATGTCGATTCATTGCTGTAGTTAAAACTAAAATCTGAATCTGTATATTTACTGGCATATAGCGAATTTGTTACTATTAATGCAGGCTTACCTCTCTCTTGTGATATATATTTACCAGAGGTTGTTTGCTGGTATAAATTGGCGGCTGCAACAACTTTAACGAATTGGCTATCTAATCCATAGATATAATCCACGTTCTCAGGGTTGAGTTCACACTGCAAGGCTCTACCACTGCAGTCTGGGCTGCTTTGTACTCCATGGATAAGATCTTTGGCTATCTCAGCAGCTAACTTGGCATTGATATTTCCAGAAGAGATCAATTCAGTCACTTTTTTCTGCTCAGCTTGATCCAACCAGAATGTTTCAACAGTCCCCAAACCAGAGACTAAGATATGCTTATCATTGAAAATCAAGTTAACTTTCACTGGTTTTTTTACGAAGAACTCATTGAAACCTGCAGGCACGCTCTGTTCAGCCGCAGCAGCTTGATTATATAATGCACTGATCATTTGGATGCCACACGCAGCGGGGAATACCAAGCAAATGGTCATTAAACTCGATTTATTTATATAGGACATCACAGGCTTAAACCTATTACTAGTGTGACTTCTCCGGAACAATTCAGACCCCTTTTATCAATGGTATCACTGGACATTATTAATACCCTTTTATCCCACAAGAAGTTATCGTTATCAGAATACTGAAATGAGTCCACGTCAACCGAATTTAATGGCGCGGTAAACGCATTGCCATCGAGTTGTAGAGTCATAAAATTTTCAATTTTTTGTGCGCTGCTACCAGACATTGGCTTACAGGTAGAGATGTTTTTAACTAGCGTTACCTGGTACATAAATGCTTTGGTTTTGGGGATATCTGTCTTAACAACCACATCAAACCGTTCATCGTTAAATTTACTGTTATCTTGGTCAAATGTGAGTATTCGATTATCCGGCGTGATATAAAAATCCGTGATTTTATATCCACTAAAATTTACCATCTCTATCGAGGTACTAGGATTAAAAGTTATCAATTCGCTGGATTGGACAGACCAACAAGAAAGAATTAACGCCAACAAAGTAAACTTCATGTTTTGCTCATTAATTATTATAATGAGGTGGAGTAATAACTCCACCTCAACCAAAATATTACTCACTCACTTTTTAATAAACTTTAAACCACAGTTGAAGCCAAAATAATAGCTTTAACTTGAATGTCTGTATTTGTATCTATCTCATCAGTGATTGGCGTGGCGTTAGACACTGTAATTGATAGAGCATTCGTAGCATCTGTAAAAGTCGCATTTTGTGGCTTCGACACACCGCCGACGAAGAATTCCATTGACTTAGGAACTTCAGCTAAACTCACTGTTGTACCTGGTGCATAAATATCTCCACCCAAAATTTCCCAGTTAACTGAATCTTTTGCCATCAAGCCACCAACCTGAGGGTTTTTAGGATCAGTAGTATCATATGAATGGGCCTCTACAATTATCGGAGTAGACCCAAAAGTTGCATGAGATGTTACATTATTCAAGAAACCGCTTGAGATTTCAGTCGCGCTATTAAGACCTGTAAGTATCATATCTGTCGTTGAAACATTGACTTGAACTACACCTCTCCAAAGTAGACTGGCTTGAGCTTCATCCGTAGTAGCTGCAGAAGCACCAAACGTAGCCGCCATAGTTGTGATTAACAATGCAGCAGACAGTCCATTACGTGTAAATGTTTTCATATTATATTTAACTCTTAAATTGTGGGGTTCCTAAATTCGGTTCCCCTATAATTGATATCTAGGTTTGTCCTAGGTTGTCTTAAGGTTTGTCCCCGAAAATGCTTGATAGCAAATATCGGTTTCCCCTAAGGCCTAAACAAGATAGCAATAGCTTTCACCACCAATCAAGCCCATCTAGAACCAATTACAACAACTCACAACAAAGAACGAAAAACAATATAAAACAAGAGGTTAAAAAACATAATTATTCATAAGAGACCAGCAATTACATGGAAAACGGTATACGTTAAATACTCGTGTGAATTTCAAGCAGATTTTATAGCTTAAAAAATACTAGCGGTGATGTTGAGATGTTATTAAGGTTCGGCTAAGCATTACTTATTTAGCTATGGAGGCTTAATTGAGTCAATTGAGCCTCCCTTTTGCCGTTAGCATGATCTGAACGCTCAATATGGTTTTGGATAAAGTGGCAACATGGGTACATCTAGACATTGTGATATGTCAGTTAAAACAGCAGTCAAATGACGTCATCAATTACTAGCCTTACTCAATCAAGCTAAAGCTGAGTGTCTATAGATATTATAAAAAGGCTATGTTCCATAATACTGTTGTCTCCCATAAGCGGATAACAGTATTTTCTGTTTATCTAGCTTTGCGCTGTTTTCCTTAAACCAGGCTAGATAATGTGATAAATATTTTGTTGCCACACCCTTCATACTTCCGTTTATCCAAGCCTTAAAATTTTCTATTGCACCATTGACTGTCTGAATATGATAGATATTCTCCATCACTCTGATTTTATTATTTATCAAACGCTTATGGTCACATCCCTTCTGTGCGGCTATCTTCACATATGCCCGTGAGCCGTCACTGCAAAGTACTGAGTTTTCTTCTATATTGTCTATCAGATTAATCGCTATCTCTGAAGACGTATCAGCAGATAAAATCGGCGCTATCATATGTTTACTGCGGTCAATGGAAAGTAGTATCGCAACTTGTCCTTTCTTAGTTCGTTTATCAATATCACCACCTCGATTTCTGGCTTTTTGCCGGTAACTCAGTGTTTTACTCCCTTTTTCTGAGTAGGCGAGAAAGAATTCATCAACTTCGATAATGCCCGATAAGTTGTCATCATTTTTACCCGCTTGAGCCTGAAGAAATCGATGGCGCCATAAAAAAGCGGTCTTAAGGTTAATGTCACAGATTTTAGCGGCTTGTCTCAGTGTTAACCTTAACTGCATACAGTGAGCATACGCTTGCCAAATGTGGCTCTTGTGCAGTCTCGCTAGCGGGGTTTTAGTCTTATTGTTAAATGTTTTACTACAGTTATTACAGCGGTATCTTTGTATTCCCCCTGCTTTGCCCCATTTTTTAAACTGAGTTGAATCGCAGTGTGGACATTGTGATTTCGCATCAAAAAGGGGCTGAATAAGTTCATCGATAGAGATTTCTGAATCTAATGCTTGAATTGACTGGTGAACAATCTCTCTCTGGGCTGGAGTCATAGAGATAAGTGCTTTGGTTAGCTGGTTAAGTTTACTCACAAATAGTTTTGCTTTCATTTCCTTTACCCTCAATCAGTTAGCCTCACTCATTAAGTATAGACAACATTTCCCTACAACAGCGCCTATAAAAAACACGAGAAACTATTTAGGTATATAGAAGGGGGGTCGGCAACTCACACGTAAAGCCCACAAACCTGGTGGTGATAAAACTTCAGTGGGCGGGCTAAAGGTGAAAGCATGCTTGTTGCTAGAGATAGGAACAAGCAAGTGTTTGATGAGTGCCAGGAGCAAGCAGGTACGGATACATTATTAGACTTACTGAAAAATAGAATTAAAGAAGATTCTGTTAGTTGTAGCGATGGCTTTCTTTTATATTCAAAACGTTTAATGCATACCATAATCGACTGCACCTGTGGATGGCGATTGCGATAATACAAAATAAGCCTGTTATTTAGATAGACTCGATCCATTCAACGAAAGCAACCGTATTCATTGGTTGCCCAAAGAGATAACCTTGACAGATATTGACGCCTAAAGCTTGGAGGTGATCTTTTTGCTCTATCGACTCAACCCCCTCAGCAACGATGTCTAGGCCTAAACTGTTAGCTAATGCGATAATCGCATTTAACACCGCAGTCGATGTGTCATTGACTATGGTATCGATAAATTGCTTATCTATCTTTAAACTGCTGAGGCCTAACTCCTGTAAGTAGAGGAAGCAACCATAGCCGGTACCGGCATCATCTAAGCTGGCAAGGATATCTATTCGATAGAAGGCCTGTAGATAAATGCGAGCCCCAAGTAAGTCGTCAATAGGTAACCGCTCGGTGATCTCCAGCTTTATCTGTGACTGACGAATAATCCCCATGTGGATTCGCTGCATGAGAAAATCGAACAACCTATCACTCTGCAGGTGCGCTGGCACTATATTAATACTCAAATACAGCTCATTTCTCGTAAGCTTGCTGGCATTTGCTATCGTCACTAAGGCCTTATCCAAAATCTGCTCAGTAATTTCGATAATGGTACCGGTTTGCTCTGCAACACCGATAAAATCTTTAGGTGGTATGATGCTAGCATCTTCAGCCAACAGACGTACCAGTAGCTCGGCACCCACAATTTTCCCGGTGATACTATCGACGATAGGCTGCAGGAAAGGCACAAATGCATTACGCGCCAATCCATCTACAATGAGTCTATAGGTAGAGTTGAAATCATATTCCACATCAGGCTGCACCACAGCTTGTACTAATGTGTCACCATCGGAGACGGGATATAACTCACCAAATAATGTATCTTCACTTAGAGTCTTCATACTTTCCATCTTATCCTCACTAATTAAAATTATGCCAGCCATAACCATACCGACTTGTCGTCTACTTAGTACGCCAAGCCGTTCAATAACCAAGCAACGTCATATCAGAAGTAAACATAATCACCAGTGTATTTAGGTGTCAAAACAGTGCAAATAAAAAAAGGTAAAATAATCTCACAGACAAAAAATGAGAAGCTAGCGGAATAAAATAGACACTCAATTAATCACTATATGCCACCAAGCTTGAATCCCCTCCGCCAATAAAAACCTACAATATATCCAACAAAAAACAACACCTTGCAAAAACACTTTGTTGTTGGATATACATCATGACTTTTAACGTTACCCAAGCACCTCGACAGTGTCTAGAAAACGAGGGGCTTACCTGTCGACGCATTCATCGAACTGTTTCTAAACAGCCAAAGAGTGAAGAAGCGAAGTCAGTTGCAACATAGCGCTGTATACCAAAGTATCAAAGCCTCTCGACCCTGTAGCAGATTCTGTTTGAGGCCTTCTATTTTAGCCTGTTAACATCGCCTTTATACTTCATCAGTCTTAGCACTGGTTAGCTATGCCGCCCTTTATTCCTTTTGGCTTCTAGCCCTTTGAGGCCGTAAACTCCCACGGACGACTTTAATTCGATTTTTCATCTATAGCGAGGTTTGATCAACTACGCCCTAAAATGGAGATCCTAAAGCTATGTAGACCTAACCATATTCTATCGGTGTGGTGTTATTTTGATTTACCTGTGACATATGACTACTGCATTCATATATCCCTAAACGACTCACGGGAAGTAAATGACGCCGCCCTCTGTAATCACTGGGAATAAGCTGATTTTCAATGCAAAAAGGGCAACTCACCTGAAACTTAAGATAAGTATAAATACGTTGCTCTGACGAGCCAAAAAAGACTTTATCGCAGTTGTGGCAATAAAGTTTAAGGATATGTTCAAACATAATGGCCTCTAAAATAAATACACATAATTTACAGCTCTATTATTACAACAAAAACCTTATACAAAAGCCTTACACAAAAGGCTTACAGCTATCTCCTCTTTGGGCGATGAGTAACGCTACCTCTATCGATTATAATGGCGCTTTACTCAAAGGCCTTTAGCTGCTTAACGCTCTTTTTAGCCTGAAGTCAGTAGCAACCGAGATCTAAGTCTGTTCCTGTAGCTTAAGTTTAATCAGTAATTCATCTATGACGTCTATGGACAATGGTTTGAATAAATAGGCATGGCATAGGCTTCGCTTACTCAAAATACTACTTCTATTTCTTTTGCCTTCTTTAGACGTCATCATAGCAATGGGAATTGGCGCTTTATCTGTGTCATTAGCATTTGCTTCTATGTGTCTAATTTCATTTAAGGCGTATGTACCGTCGAAAAATGGCATGACCATATCTAAACAGATAAGCGCATAGGGGACATTTTCTTGTATTGAGGTCTTAAAACGCTCTATTGCCTCGCGACCATTAACCACCAGATCAACGTCAAAGCCAAATGAGCTGAAAATATCCTTATTCACCCTTCTTGAGATCGGATCATCATCCGCTATCAATATTCGCTTTTTTGTCATTTTATCTATTTCCAACTGTAATTCATGTTGCCAGGGTCAACATACTAGTCTCGCCCACCCCTGCGCCAAAATAAAAAGATATGAATCATGTTAAATTAGCTTTATCGATACAATGTATACGATTGATTCAAATGTACATATTAAACATATAGTCAGTGCTAACGTTAATACTTCGGCTCTAGGCGTCTTTGCGTGGAATGATTAATTTGCTGCAAACTTGTGTTACTCTCAATCACGATACAAAAAGATATTTTTCATGTTCGCTACTCCTTCTAGTTCACTCTATATTACTGAAGAACTATTAGGGTTATCAGATGTAAAAGTGCTCGATGTAGTTTTACGTTTGAAGCTTTGAAAATCAGTCACTTAAAACCAACCCAACGTAGAGTGACGCGCATATAATAACGAGGAAAATGGAGTGGAGACTGGTCATTTAGGCAGGTTTTATTCTGATCAAGCACAGCCGAACATCTGAAGGGCTACGTTACCTGTGTTGTGATAAGCCATGATCCATAAATACAAAATGCATTATCTGGATGTTGAATCACAGCGGCATCAATCTATTTGTTGGAAGCACATTCCCCTTTAATGGCCCTTTCTGGGGGGATTGGTATATGTTGATCATCTATAATGTCACTATCACCGGACCCACGGAAAGTCAGTGCTACTCTCAGGTGAAAGGCGCTGTGTATTTCAACTTCTAAGTCGTCTCATACATTGGCCTACTCCTCGAATGAAATGTTTTAATTCATCATTCCAGCTTTTTTTCGCTTCGTTAAGCAAAGTCCGTCAAGCCTTTCCTCGACGAGTCTGACGATTGCCGCCATGCCCACTCCACGGCTGAAGGGTGTATTTCAGGGTGGCTACCATGACATTAAATGGATTTGATGTGCTAATGATAGTGCGTGTTATTTTCCTTGATCCACCATCGAGAGGGCTATACACAAAATGAAAGGACAGATGCAATAACATACCGTGTTTACCGACAGATATATGGCCTATAAAACCCTTATTACTGAACAACCTCCAGACTCATGACATACTTACAAACCTGTTATGTAAGAGAATTAAGCGACTAATAAGGTTAATGGTAATCTGGTCTGATGGCTCCGGACACCTTGATTGTGGATAATCAATCGAGGTGAACATGAATACGAACGTCAATATCGAACTTATACCAAACAATTCAAAGAAGAAGCCATCGGCTTAATCACTGAGCAGGGCTACACAGTCCCACAAGCCGCAGATGACGAGTGTCGTCAAACCTGCTTTATACCTGGAAACAGAAGACTGAAGAGCTAGAGACCTCAACCGTGAGTTCAGATGAAAAAGCAGAGTTATTAGCACTTCGAAAAGAGGTCAAGCAACCGCGGGTGGAGAAAAAAATTTAAAAAGGCCAGTGTCTTCTTTGCGAGATAAATGAAGTGACATTCCGGTTTATTCGAGAGCACTGTCCTCGATTCCCGATAAAAATGCTTTGTAATGTTCTGCAAGTGAGTCGCTGTGCATTTTATGATTTCTTAGCCTGGCCCGCTAAAATTATTAGTGAACGAGAGCTTGATTTATGCCGAACCGCAAAACGTCTTTTAAGCGTAGCCGAAGCAGTTTAGGTTCTCGTCAGCTTGTCTAGAAACTCCGCCTAAAAGGCTTAAGTATCGGTCGTTACCGTACTCGTAGCATCATGCGAAAGCTCGGCCTAGAGGTCCCCATCGTCAAGTTTACAAGGTAACGACGAAGCGTAAACACAGTGATGGCGTTGTAGATAACCTACTGAATCAGAAACTTAATCCTACGCAGGCTAATCAGGTTTGGGCTGGTGATGGACTTACATTCCAGACGCATAGTGGGTTGGCCAATATCAAAATCCATAACCGTCAGCTTAGTTAAGCGGGCATTACAAATGGCACTAACGCTACGAAGCTAGTAAGAGGAGTCATGCTTTATAGTGACGTAGGCTCACAATACACCAGTAAGCAGTATCAAAAGCTGTTGAGTAAGCATGGAATCGTAGCTTCGATGAGCAGTGTCGGAGCCTGTTTAGACAAGGCTGTTGTTAAACGTTTCTTTGGAAGCTTGAAGCATGGATGGCGAGCATATTCTTGATAGGCTGATAGCACTTAATAGAGGTGAACAGTTACGCTAAGCGTTACAGCCTTGCTAGTTTCAACAAGCGTTAAATGAGGATTCATTGAGCAGTATTGGTACTTGGTTAGATTGCTAAGTACCAAAGACTCTTTGGATAAAAAAGGGATCTGAGTCTGAGGGGGGCATTAAGTTTAAATTCGGCATCTTAATTCCACGCCGTTACCTTCTGGATCTTGGATATAAATAGAGTTCCCTAGACCTTGTGCACCATATCGACTTGCAAACTCACCCACTTCGATTCCATTTTTAGTAAGGTGATTAATAATCTCTTGTTCTGGCATGGGCTTAATTTGCAGACAAAAATGATCGACATTTCTTGCTGTTTTCCTTGGTGCACCGCCTCCAATAGCACCAAGCTTGCTATTAACAACCACTAAATCAATCAGTGCATTTCCCGCTCTAAGTTGAGTAAGACCCGTTTCTTTCAACGTCTCTCGCTCAATTGTGCAGCTTAATACCTTAGTATAAAACTCAAGCATTTCATCCAACTTGCTTGTTCTTAAAACGATGTGATCTATTGCTAGCACTTCCAACATTGATAGACTCCTTCTAAACATTTAGTGCCCAAGTTCAAGCAAGATATGCCGCCGCCAACCGTGAACTAGTTGATGCGACAAACTCTTGCCTTCTTCCCGTTTTAGGCAAAAAGAATGCTGTCTCCACAAACAGTACACTATTGAAGATACGGGGCAAGATAAATGGGTAACTCTGGGATACAAGAAATGCAATCAAGCTTCATCCTAAGCTAGCTCAAAAAGCGCTTTTCCATTGTTCTGTGTCGATGAACCATCGTTCTTCAACGATCTTGTTGGCTTCAAACTTGAACAAGACTGAAAGCTGAGAGCTGGCGACTTTATTGGACTTCCACTCAAGAATGGAGACGACTTCACTCTCTCCCTCTATTTGACGCAAGTCGGTAATTTCAAAACCTGGTGGGAGAATATCCCCAAGACCATCCAAAGCCGAACGAAATGCATCACGCCCTTCTAAGACATCGGCTTGCCCCGGCATAATGAATCTCATACCTGGTGCATAGTCAGCGACTAAGGTATCGAAGTCTCCAGCGTCTACGGCTTCCCACCCAGCTTTCACTATTTGCGCTAAACTCATTAGTTTGCTTCCTATAGTATTTGGTATCACCTAACTATAGAAGTTATCGACTAATCTTGTGCAGCCACTCTCCTTAGGCCTATTCACTTACTAGCAGTCACTTACTAGCAGTCACTTTATCGCTGCCAATAATACCTAGCTAATAATACCGGGCTAATAAGCCAACATCCCATATAAAACATCATTTAGCATCATTGGGGTTTGCGTTCTTAAGCTCAGACACCTTAATCACATCAGTAAGCTCGGCTTCCAAGTCTTCAATGCGCTTACGACGGTTAAAGCCTGTGGCCACCTTCAAGCAAGATATTTGACGATTCCTTAAAAAACAAAGTGAAAGCGCTAACACCACCAGCATCAATCTAATGGTGGTGAACTCAAGGAGTGATAAGCAGTAAACCTGTAAATCTTGATAATTTACATTCCTATTCCCTAAAAAACTTAAACCATATACACGAGCATAGAAATTAACATTAAAACGGCTAAATATTACTTATCACACTGATTAACATAAGTATTAACTGATACATTTAACTAACAGATGTTTCAGAGATTAAACTCATTTGAAAACTTGGGTTTGTTGTATTGTTGAGTCAATTATACTGGCTAATTTACCCCTTGCTTATGTTAATAAACGAAGATATATTCGCCGAATATAATAACGTAAACCAATTATAATTAAGGGGAATGATTATGATGGCATTAATATTTTGTCTGTACTTGATCACTATGGTCTTGGCAATAAAAGGCAAACGAAACTTGGCATTCTATGGCTTTGGTGTATCTCTTGTAGTGAGTCTCTTCTGGTTCTCACACCATGCAACCGACACTCTTTCAATTTTACTATAGGACGCTCAGATGAATAAATCATTATCGCGACAACTCAATGCGCTTGGTGCTATAGCCGTATCTTTGGTGCTAGCATTTGCTTTCTATTCTCAATTTGTTGCAGGTGAACTACCTTGTCCCTTGTGCCTACTTCAAAGGGTTGGTTTTGTTGCAGTCATGTTTGGCCTGCTATGTAACGTTGTTTATGGTCCAAGAACCTCACATTACGGCATAATGCTATTCGGTGCATTATTCGGCGCTGCGGTAGCCCTCAGACAAGTTTCACTGCATGTCATCCCGGGAACACCTTTCTATGGTGATCCATTCCTCTCTTTCCACTTCTATACTTGGGCATTTATCACTTTCGCAGTGATCATATTAGGCACAGCAGTTATGCTGTCGTTTTCCTCTCAGTATAAAGAAGTGAAGCACCAGACACTGGGTGAAATGCCTTTGCTGAGTAAACTTGCTGTCGGCATAGTACTCTTAGTGACTCTGATGAACGTATTAAGTACCTTCGCAGAATGTGGTCCATTTGAATGTCCTGCTGATCCAGTGCAGTACTGGCTATTTAGCTAAATCGACTCAAATAAAAAAACGGACATGGCCTTGGCCCTGTCCGTTTTTTTATGCCCTCAATCGACTCATACCAGCTACTAAAAGCGAATGCTTTTGAATCCAGTGAAGCTAGTTAGCTGCGTAATTATCACTCACATCCTTATTTATCTGCCACATAATCCTGCTCAATATTGTTCTGCTTTTCCCTCGACCAATATCCAGCTAACAAGGCACCAGACAAGTTATGCCAGATAGAAAATATCGCTGCTGGTAGCGCCACTGCGGGGCTGAAAAACTTGATGCATAACGCGGTGGCTAATCCGGAGTTTTGCAGGCCGACTTCGATAGATATGGTCTTACAGATCTTATGATTGAACCCTAATAAGCGGCAACAGGTATAACCCAATATGAGTCCTAAGCTGTTATGTAACACTACTGCGACTAATATGATTGGACCTATTTTATCGAACTGCTCCGCATTTAACGCCACGATAATAGTGATGGCCATCACTATGGCCAGTATCGACACCAGTGGCAATATCGGCGTAATTTTACTGATATGAGAACGGAATAAGTGATTAACTAGCACACCTACGGCAACAGGTATTAGCACAATTTTGACCAAGCTTATTAGCATTGCCCCCAGTGGAATATCTATCATCTGCCCCAGAAGTAAATTAATAATCAATGGTGTGAGTAACACACCTGCCAGGGTGGAAAGTGCGGTCATGGTGATCGACAATGCCACATCGCCTTTTGCCAGATAACAGACCACGTTTGAAGCTGTGCCACCGGCGACGCTGCCCACCAGCACCATACCGATAACCATGTCACGATCTAACCCCAAGGCTAAACTGATAAGCAGTGCACTCATGGGCATGATGCTAAATTGCAGCATTAGACCAAGCAACACGGCGCGCTTCTGCTTAAGCGCCCTAGAAAAGTCATCCAAGCTAAGGGTTAACCCCATCGAAAGCATGATAATGATCAGCAAGGGCACAATTAAGAATTTAAGATCGGTAAACCACTGGGGCATTACATAGGCTGTTACTGCGCCGACAAGGGCCAAAACAGGGAAAAAACGGTTTATATTTTCTAGCATAACACCTCTTTAAAACTTGCTTTGATGATCGGCTACCGGGTTCAAGCCATAAGTAGTGACAGCGAGTCACTCTAGAAACAATCTCACATTATTCGCCACAAACCTAGAACTTAGCTTAAGGACTATCTAATGTAAGTCACAGCTGCTTCGAGTAACGACACCAGCGCCTAAGGCTATTAGTTAAATTCGAATGTTAACTTCCCATAGAAATAACCCAATACTGTATCAAGATTTAATTTTGTTGCACACACAACATAAGTGGAGTAACCTTAACTTTGTTGCATGAGCAACAAAAAAATATAGAGTTTGCTAATAGGCCAACAAATATTCGCTAAACTCGTGATGAAACTAAATGAACCATTGGGTGATAAACGAATATGAAAGATAAGATTTACAAATACATTAGTTATTTAATATTGACTGTCACTGTGTTTTTTTCAGTATTTTTAATTGTTTCTGACAATATAGCGCCATTCACGACGCAAGCGAGTGTACACAAAAATGTCGCTATTATTGCTGCCGAAGTGTCGGGGTTAGTGACTCATATAAGCGTTGATAACGGTCAAAGGGTGAATAAAGGACAACTCCTCTTTAGCATAGATCAGACTAGTTATCGTATTGCAGTCAACGAGGCTGAAGCCGAGCTGCATCAAGCTGAAGAAAATGACTCAGCAAGATGGCAAGAGTTGGCGATAACCAAGCAGTCACGACTCCAACGCCAAGCTGAGAAAGATAATTTTCTTCATAAATTAACACGTTACCAATCCTTGTTAAAAAGTGGATTAATCACCCAAGAAGAACTTGATGATATCCAGCTGTCTTATTCGATTTCACTGAGCGCAGTTGTCGCTGCCGATGCTGAAGTCTTAAGGGTTTCAGCTGAACTTGCCCAAGAAAAAGACAGCGCAGCTATTGAGCTTGCAAGAGCCAAGCTAGATCAGAAAAAGCGCGATCTTGTTCATACCAATATAGTGTCCCAAGTGGATGGTTCTGTGAGTAACTTGCAGCTTGAAGTTGGCACTTACCTTAGTGCAGGTGATATTGGTTTATTTTTGGTTAACGAAAGTCATGCTTGGATTAACGCTGATTTTAACGAGAAAGGGGTGAATTATTTACACACAGATGCTGAAGTCCTACTGGTGTTTGATGCATTACCTGGCGAAATTTTTCGCGGTAACATCATCAATCAAGATCGCGCTATTTATGACGCATCAAGTGTCGGGAGTAAGTTGTCGGACGTCACCAACAGTGATCGCTGGATCCGTGAGCAACAAAAAATTCGTACGCGCATTTATATTAAAGAGCTAGATCCAAAGTTGATTTCAGGTTCCAGAGCCACAGTTATGGTGTTAAATGGCAATGGTATTATTGATTCCTTTGCCATGAGTTGGATGAAGCTCATCAGTTATTTTCGCTATATCTATTAAGCAGGTGACCTATGTTTAAGACACCATCTCAGCGAAACGAGGCCATCAGGATCACCCTAGCCATTACATTATGTATGTTAATGGGACAGGTCCTTAATTTTGATTCCAGCATATATCTGGCTCTGTATCCTACAATAGCTATGACTAAGGTAAAGGACTACTCTTGGTCAGGGTTATTTAAAACCTTTTCCCCAACATTTATATCGGCTTGTGTGGCTTTGTGGGTTGCCGAAGTTTTTCAATCCCATCCATTTATTATTTGGACTGTCAGCCTGCTGTTTATCAATTATATGCGTAAAAGAGCCGATACTCCGGCTAAAGTGGGCGCATCGATCATGCCTATTTTCAACTGGGTGCTGATTGTTATTTTCTCACAATTTAGTACACAAGGTATGCCGGACCGTATTGGGGAGATTCTACTGTCGATGGTCATCACCTCCTGCATCGCTAAAGGCTTGGTGACACTTTTCCCTGTGCAGGAGAAAGGTCAAGCACCCATTTTAAAAAGGGTCAAAGTGACTCATAAACAAGGTGTGGTCGCTATGGTCTTAATTGGAGGCGGCATTGCTGTATTGATGAACATAGATTTACTTTCAGCCACATTTTGTATGGTGCCTGTGATTGCTGCGGCAACTCAAGTCAATCGTCAGCGCTATTTGGAGGTTATCTCTCAACGCTTTGTCACCCAAATAGGTGGCTGTATGATCGCCGTGCTGATAAGCATAGTACTCGCAGGTAACCAAACTATTTTAAGCTATTATGCCTTGATCTTGGGATCGACCATTTTTGCGATCGCAACAGCCATGGTGAAGTCATCAAAGGTAGACAGAGATATTCACAGTGATGCTATGTTAGCCACTGTTTTACCAATACAACTCTATTTAGGGACATCTAGCTTTGGATTAGAGAGTATCTTACTTAGAGCATGGGAACTTGCAGTGACTTTAGGTATATTGTTCCTAGTTTTTCAGTTAACTAGATTTAGAGAGAATCATGTCCAAAGGAGCCAACTTGATACCTGAGTTCGACACCAGTGCTTCATTTATGATGGGCTTAGCTTATAAGCAATTTAGAACCATATCTAATCAAGCTTTATCATCAAAACTGGATATTAGCATCGAGATGTTGGGCGCGCTCAGAGTGTTAGCTCATCATGGTGAATTGCCGCAACAGGGGCTTGCCGAAGGGCTGCAGCGTGAACGAAGTGCCACCAAACGCTTAGTTGATAACTGCATTAAACGGGGCTTGATTGAGGCTCACAGAAGTGAAACGAATAAAAAAGCTAAGTATTTAGTGATCACAGAAAAAGGGCTTAAGATAAAAAATGAAGCCGATGAGATAGTAACCGAAATTATCGAGCAATTTTTTGCCCCACTCACACTCGAAGAGCGCAGTTCTCTATTAAATTTGTGCCGAAAATTAATTAAAGACGATGTATATCTCGGTGGATATTAACTGGATAATTACTTGTTGAGTTTTATATTCTAAACCTCTCCCTCGTCAGCTAAAACAATTAGGCATGTCTTAGCATTTGTCTTAGCTGTTGTTAGTTGTGTATGACATCAATTTAGGCCAGCACGACTGAAAAGGCGCTCAGCCATACTAGCTGCGCGCCATAGGAGACGCGCTGATACACACCCGCATTGTCTCTATTTTTAAAAGCTTTAGCTAAAGCAACCAGATAGTAAGTCGCCACTATCATTGAAACCAAAGAAAACACTCTAAACTCTGTTGAGATAAGCGCTGTTGTTGGGCTAATAGCTACCAGAATAGGGGCAATGAGCAATGACAACAAGATGATAAACCCCGCCCATGAGTGGACTTTACAAGCAAATGTCGGCTGTTTGTTATATGGATCGGCATCCATGGGAAAGTAACCCGCGACCCAAGTGCCTATACCATGAGCGATAATCAGTAAACCTGAAAGATTAATCAAAATAGATACGTCATCTAGCTGGACTAGATACCAGCCAAAGAAACAAAACAAGAAGCCCAATGGATAATTATTAATTAACGGTGACAGTTTCTGGGTTGGGCTACCACTGGCGCCTAACTCACTGCAAAACTGTTTCGAATGAGAGTAATTTGGATAACACCTTGCCGCAATCAACACCCCAAAGAAAATCCAAACCGTGGCGATTAAACCTGAATATACCGCAATAACGTCAAACAAATTTCAACTCCTTTTGCGCTGTTATGCCCTACTTGGCTATATGCTCATTAGCTATATGCTCATAAGCTATGCCCAGCTTAGTTGTACCCAGCTTAATTGGACTCAGCTTAATTGAGCTTAGCTATTCACTTGCATATGATACTCAAACTCATCTTCACCGGTAATGATAAAGCCAAGCCTTTGATATAATTTAAGTGCAGGATTATCTTTTAACACGGTCAGCTCAACAGCCTTATTCTTAGCCTTAGTTAGCACTTGCTGCATCACTTTTTTTCCTAGCCCTTGGCCTTGAAAATCAGGGTGAATTTGTATCTGCATGATCTCAACGATGCCGTCATCCTCTAGGTACTTTACGTGCCAATGGTTTCGCTGTTGAAAATGATTAAATGTGAACAGGCATAGGCATCATCTAAACGACTCTCATGCTCTGCATCAGACAAAAATTGACCTGAGTTTTCGAGATGTTCAAGCATAGTCAATTTACGTAAACTCAATAAATATGCTCTATCGTCTTGTGTGGCAGGAATAAACTCAAAACTCATTAATGACCTCATTAAACTGGCATATAGAACTTATATATAAGAACTGGCATATAAGACACTGGCATATAAGATAGGGATGCAGTTAGCACCACAGCTAGGTGACTACAATCAGTACATCGGCTTCAAAATTTCACACTAGCATGCTAGTGGCATAAAAATCGCAGCAAAAGCGTTTAATTTCTGTCAAGGATTAAGACAGGGAGAAATGTTCCAATACATCAATTAATCTTGCCCTCTCTTCCTCTTTAATCCACTCTTGTGAAAATAGAAAAACGACAGATTCTGACAAGGTAATTTGATGCAAGTTGCTCACTCTATTTAGTAATAATTTTCTACAAGATGCTTCAAGCACCTCACTAGACGCCGCTCCGACAAAACCAACATGGATACAAGGTTTATCTGTCTCATCTTCATGTAGCCAATGGCATTGAAGCTGTACGTTAGAGATTAACTGATTAAATACAGCGCCGGATAACTCATGCTGCTTCTTCAAAATCCAGCTAAGTGAAATAAGATTATGCCCCCAAAAACCAGGATTGCTGAGGCAGTCTTTTAATATCTTATATTTATCTGGAGTGTCATCCTCAACAAAGCCTTGCTCGACAGGATAGTCCATTGAGTTGTTGCCGTAGAAGGTCGATGTGACGAACTCACAGAACCTCTCGATAAACCTCAGTCCTTGCACCTCATTTTCTACCAGCTCCCAGGACTCTTTAAAGGCAAATAAAATAGTGATGTTGTGGCCAAGATATTGGTTACTCTCTAGGCACTGCTCTAGATAATAATCAAAAATATCAGCAGCCTGAGCACTCTGAAACCACTCCTGCATAGTAAAGTAGGAATGTGGATATATGCCGTGAGATAAAATCCAATGACGCCGTTGAGTATTAGTGTCAAAAGGAATGACATTCGAGGTCAATATCCCACAGCTGAACTCAGGTTCCTGAAGACAGACTAAATTGTCGATTTTAGCCCACTCTTCACTTGTCCAATCGAATCTTTGTTTCAATGCTCGGCTAGCAAGAAAACATTTAATCGCGTGCTGCTGATGAATCGCCGCAATCCTTGTTAAGGCATCGTCAAATAACATCGAATCCTCAGTAAAATATTTGTTTGATTTATATCCAGATTACACATACTAACCATATGATTCAATTATTTATTAATCACTGATTTTTCGATGTATTGCCAGCATGCCTTAAATTATTTTATAAGTTAACGGCTAAGTTCAGGGCCCTTTTAGGCTAAGGACAATCATGTTCCAAAACTGCTTGAGTTATACCAATTGGTATTAGAATCTGATCGGAGAGACTTCTTACATTTAGGAGGTTTATTGCGGCAATAACCAAGCGGTTCCATATGATGAGACAGTTCATTTTTTCGGCATGTGGATTGTGAGCGACAACACAGGAGAGAGCTTACAAATTGCTAAGGACTGGCATGGTAATATTCTTATGCCATTAAAGGGTGCTTCTCAGCCAAAAGGACCAGTAATGGCTGAGAAGCATATCCACCTATTGGAGCAGTTAAATCAATAGACAGATGTTGGTGCATACCAAAGCAAATCGTGTCACTTTGATATTTTAGAATTTAAACTAAAAACCAGTGCAAAGTAACTCACCTTACGGACAGGTAGACAAACTAAAAATGTAAATACACTCCAATGGAGCTCGGTAAATATAAGACTACCAAGCCTTATACGGTCACTCTCCATCTTGGAAATGCTTTTCTACACTGTGAATGGCAAGCCAGGCTTAACTAGGCTAAACCTAAAGAGTAACAGCTGACAAACTAACAGCAGGAAGAGTGATGGATTACCATTTAGCAGATTTGAGTTGTGATATCTTAATCGGCATAGTCAATGAGCACTTGCGCCTCACCTGTGTAGACCAACAGGCACTGTTTTATGATCTGGATATCTCCCCTGAGCAGCTTGAAAAGAAGCTGAGTGATGGGGGCTTTATTTACGACTCCGTCAGCAATCAATACCGAGAGATTAAATAAAACCTTTAGATGTAACACTGAACCCTAGGCATACTTATTTAATTCACTCTGTTTAGTTTACTCTGAGCTGCTCAACAAGCCCTTTCCAGCTCATGATCAGCTCTTGGATTTTTTCTTAGTGAAACGTCGCTTCTTAAAGCTACTTTTCGGCGCCTTTACGCCTTGTAAAGCTGTCGGTAGCTGTGAACCAGCCTGAGTTATCAAGTGGCTCAGAGAGTCGATGAGTGGGGTCATAAAACTTTGATACTTAGCTTCTTTGCGACTGATGGCATCGAGATTACTTTCCCACAATGCGGTCATATCAGGCGTAGTGGCACTCAAAGGCAGGCTGTTAATCAGCCCCCTACCTACCTCGGTGGCTATAATAGTTTTGCCCTGTCTACTGAGGAAGGTGCGCTTAAACAGCAATTCTATGATCCCAGCTCGAGTCGCTTCGGTGCCCAGCCCATCGGTATCTTTCAATATTTTTCGGATCTCAGGATCCGTCACATAACGATTAATTCCAGTCATAGCACCAAGTAGAGTGGCATCGGTAAAATGTTTAGCTGGCTGGGTCTGTTTCTCGATTAACTCGCCAGCACCAGAATGCAAAGACTGACCCTTCTTCAGCGCTGGCAATTTCTGCTGTGACTCATCATCGTCTTCCTTGCCAGTGCTCGCGCTATTTGTATTAGCAGTATTATTTCGCGTAAATAGCTGCTTCCACCCCTGCGCCCTTTCCTGCTTCGCCTTAGTCTTGAAGTGACCGCCCTCGATCAACACATGAACCTCAGTTTCGCTATAGAGATAAGGCGGATAGAACTGGGCAAGATATTGACGAGCCACTTGCAGGTAGATTTGCCTCTCCCAAGCACTCAGACTGGAGAGATTGACTCGTTTTTCTGTGGGTATGATGGCATGGTGAGCATCGACCTTGCTGTCGTTCCAGGCCTTAGATTTTATCTTAGGATCTGGTTTATCGCTGTTCTCGACTAACTCGCCAGCCCCTGATAGCACCGCACCTATGACTTGAGGGGCTTGGGAAAACTGTTCCGCTGGCAGGTAACGACTGTCAGATCTGGGATAAGTGATCAACTTATGTCGCTCATAAAGCGTCTGACAGGTGTCGAGCACCTCTTTGGCGCTCATACCATATCGCTTGGCTGCATCTATCTGCAGCGAAGACAGGCTATAAGGGAGAGGCGCATTTTGCTGCTTATCTTTAGCAATAACCTGAGTAACCTGTGCCGGTTTATCACTAATGCGATCCACGACATTTTGTGCCAGACCTTTAGATAAGACTCTGCCTTCTTCATCCATATAAGGTTGGCAGGCTTCACTGGGCTGCCACTTGGCTCTGAACGCCTCATTTTTCTCTGTATTGAGATTGGCCTGAACCTCATAGAAAGACTTAGAAACAAAGTTAGCTATCTCTTCATCCCGGCGAACCACTAAGCCTAACAAGGGAGTCTGTACTCGCCCTACAGATAACACGCCCTGATATCCCACCTTACGACCTTGCAGGGTATAGGCTCTGGTCATATTCAGACCATAGAGCCAATCGGCACGAGAACGGGCTAAGGCAGAAGTAGACAGGGGAATGAATTCTCGATTACTGCGCATCTGCCCCAATGCACGTTTCACCGCCTGAGGATTGAGATCGCTGATCAGCAGGCGCTGTGTATTATTGAGTTTTTCGCCCTTGACGCCCAAATGAGAGATCACTTCATCGACTAATAGCTGCCCCTCCCTGTCGGGATCGCCAGCATTAACCAGTTGAGTGGCTTTTTTGACTAAGCCCCTAAGTACGGTTAATTGACTACGGGTCTTAGGTTTAGCCTTCATCTTCCACTTTTCAGGGATAATGGGCAGATGCTCAAACTTCCACGACTTATATGCCGCATCGTAGCTATCGGGCTCTGCCTGCTCCAACAGATGACCGATACACCAGGAAACACAATCACCATTAGCCGCCATGATATGACCGTCACCCTTTTTATGGGGCTTAGGTAGCACATCAGCTATGGCTCGACCAAGGGAAGGTTTTTCTGCGATATAAAGAATCATATGTGGAACTCGGACTACTGTATAAATTACCAGTAACTTTAGCCTAAAGTGACACTAGCTGCAATAATTGCTTGCAATAGCACACAGTTAAAGCAGATTAGTTTGCAAAATCAGTTGAGAATGATTATCATTTGACTATAGTCTAGGTAATAACAAGCTTATAAAGGAGGTTCATCATGATTGCATCGACCACGGAAACTGGCAACAGCCTAGATAGACTACTCCTGTATAATTTCCTTATGGTGACCGCGGTAGCCCTATTGATCACACCATTGCTAACCGACAATAAGCTCTTCGAGTTGATGCTATTGATAACCATGCAAATAGCCTTAACCTGCATCAGCACTCTCATTGGATTGAGCATGGGACATACTGTAACTAAACGTGGGGCTAGTCTACTCTTCGCCATCTGGATGCTAGTCTGGTGTGTTCATTTAGCATAAATCACAGTTTGCTCTTGAAACATAACTTAGAAAACAGATAAAAAAGCGTTAACTCTGTCAGTGAGTTAACGCTAATGATTTGATCATTTACTTAATAAAGTGTTAAGTCAGAGGCAAGATATAATCCAATCCACCTGTGATTGCCGCTACTTGTGCCAGAATACAATTTTCATCGTCGACCTTAGGGCTATCCGGGTATACCTCAGTGGTGGTGGCATAGATGCTATCACTAAAACCAACGCACAGTCCCAAAGCCTTAGTGGCATAGTTGATTACGCCAAACTGAGACAAGGAGACACCGATAAGCTTACCGGCATCATCGGCTGGAGCTATGTGGGTCACCTTCTCTACCGACCCTATGATGGCGGTTTGAAACGCCTCAGCCGGCAGCTCAGTATTACCCACCAGATAAAAACCATCTGGGATATTCCAATTGGTATGCTCCACCGCATCTCTGGCCGCTAAGGCCGGTCTGAACGCTGAGTTATCTGTATCTGTGGTTTCATGTAGATCGATATGCACTGTGATATCAATGCCTAAATCTGCAATATACGCCATCAGGGCCGCCGACTCTTCAGCCGGGCTATCTTGGTAGAATGAACGATTAGGATCGACTGCGTTAGGGTTCCAACGGTTAATGGTTTCATATCCCCAAGGGCTGACACATGGAGCAACCAGAATATTAAACCTGTCCATATACTCCCTAGCCTTGGTTTCCAAGAAACGTATCGCTCCATGTACACCACTGGTTTCATAGCCGTGAACCCCGCCCGTGACTAACACAGTCGGCTTATCTTCACTCCACTGCTTAGACTTAACAACAAACAGGGGATATTGACTAGGGTTATAAGACAAGGCGCCATACTGGTCGACTTGAAAGTGCTCAGCAAGTGGCGCAATTCTCGCGGCCACCTCTTCTTGATAGGAGCGCTTAATCGTTTGCTTGGTTAACCAGAGTGCCTTCTCAGCTGCGCCCCATTTCTGACCCGCTACGCCGATTGGATAAGTGTTTTCCTGTACCATCTTCATTTCCCCCAAATTTTAACCATAAAAAAGCCGACACTCAAACTTGATATGTCGGCTTTCTAAACGTTAACTTGTCTTCACTAAAAAGACACTAACCATTAGGCTAGCGTTTATGGATGACAAACGTTATGCAGCTCTAGATTAGTGCCGATATCCTTGCTGCGATTAGCCTTAGCATCATCATTACGTAACTTAGTGATGTGATCCAAATAAGCCTGATCCACATCGTTAGTAATGTAGTTGCCATCGAATACTGAGGTCTCGAAACGCTTAATCTCAGGATTTTCCATGCGAACCGCTTCTACCAAGTCTTTAAGGTCCTGGAAGATCATGCCGTCGGCACCAATTATCTTACTGATCTCATCAACATCACGACCGTGAGCTATCAGCTCACTTGTCGTTGGCATATCGATGCCATAGACGTTAGGGAAACGAATTTCCGGTGCCGCCGAGGCAAAATACACCTTGTTAGCGCCAGCTTCACGAGCCATCTCAATAATCTGCTCTGAAGTCGTACCACGTACCACTGAATCATCAACCAGCAAGACATTCTTGCCTTTAAACTCGACACCAATGGCATTGAGTTTACGGCGTACCGACTTCTTACGTTCCTGTTGACCAGGCATGATAAAAGTACGGCCAATATAGCGGTTTTTAACGAAACCTTGGCGATAAGGAAGATTCAAGTGACGCGCTATCTCTAACGCTGTGTCACATGAGGTTTCTGGGATTGGAATAATCACATCAATATCATGATCTTCCCATTCACGTTTGATCTTCTCACCTAACATAGCGCCCATGTTTACTCGGCTACCGTAAACAGACACTTTATCGATAGTCGAGTCAGGACGTGCGAAGTAAACGAATTCGAATAGACAAGGTGCATAGACAGGATCTTTAGCACACTGACGAGTATATAGTTCACCATCTTGGCTGATATATACGGCTTCGCCCGGTGCAATATCGCGCATCAGCTCGAAACCAACTGCATCGAGAGCCACACTCTCTGAGGCAATCATATATTCGATGCCGTTTTCGGTCTCTTGCTTACCCAGTACCAGAGGACGAATACCGAATGGGTCACGAAACGCAACCATTCCCTGGCCTATTATCAAGGCAACGACAGCATAGGCACCACGGATCAGTGTATGCACATTAGCAACCGCATCGAACACTTCATCGGCACTTAAGTTCTCGTTCTTGCACTGCTGAATTTCATCGGCAAGCAGGTTTAACAAGACTTCAGAGTCAGATGTTGTATTCACATGACGGCGCTGCTTGAGCAGACGCTCATGTAACTCTACGGTATTGGTCAAGTTGCCGTTATGGGCTAATGAAATACCAAATGGAGAGTTAACATAGAAAGGTTGAGCCTCAGATGCACTCGAGCTGCCTGCGGTTGGGTAACGAACATGACCGATACCTATGTTGCCTTGCAGACGTTGCATATGTTTAACTTCAAATACGTCTTTTACCAGACCATTGGCCTTGCGTAATCTAAACGCACTACCATCAACAGTCACGATACCAGCAGCATCTTGTCCACGATGCTGAAGTACGGTTAGAGCATCATATATAGGCTGATTAACCGATGACCGGCCAACTATTCCGACGATACCACACATGGGTGAGATTCCTCATTGTAAGATGTTCTGATAATTATAGTTTTTAGTCGCAAAAGCTAGAATCGACTTAAGCTAAACTTATTAATGCTTAATGCATTTTATATTTTGGGTACAAAGCTTGACGTGTTTTCTATGTAGTCAAAAAACCACTGGATAACAACGCCGAATTCGGGCACGAGTTTTGAATCCTGCCACCAATCCATATGGGATACGCCCGTGAACGCATCCATGAAAAATAATATTGCACTGACGATTAAGGCGCCCCTTAAGGCACCGAAACACAAGCCCAGGACTCGGTCTGTCCCAGATAACCCCGTCTTGTCGATCAGCTGGCCGATAAGATAATTAATTAATGCGCCGAGGATAAGTGTCGCCACAAAAATAATAGCAATTGCGACACCGTTACGAAGAAATTCATCTTGCATTTGGGTGAGATGAACAGCCAGGGCTTGATAAAAATGACTCGCGACAAAGAAGGCACCAAACCAGACGACTAAAGACATCGCCTCTTTAGCGAAACCACGAAGCAGACTGATTAGAGTCGAGACTCCGATAACTGCGAGAATAGCGTAATCGATCCAAACCATTTAATGATAATCCGATATGAGAGTTAAGACGGCGGGATATTAACAGAGACCGAGTATATTCTCACCCCAAAAAGGGGTAATTTATTGTTTCGATCTCTGACCACAGTTTTCGCTTAAGAGGCTGTAGGACGATAAGAGACGATTCGTCCTTTAAGCTTGGTTAACTTCTCTACACCCGGTTGCAGTGACTGCAGCTTAGATTTAGAGATTTCAGGCCCAACAAACACCTTAGTCAACTTGCCATCGACGGGATGGGTCGGCAAGGTATAAGCGCTAAAGCCTCCGCTTCTCAGTTTACTGATAAGACCCTTAACATTAGCGGCATTCTTGAAGCTGCCTAGCTGTAATGTATAAGCTGAACTCGTCGGTGTAACAGGCTTAACAACGGGTTTCTTAATCGGCTTAGCCACAGGTTTAACGACGGGCTTAGGTGTAGGTTTTATTTCAGGCTTGCTATGTGGCTTCACATGCGTGCTCGCCGTAGGCTTATGGGGTTTTGGTTTAGGCTCTGCCTCTACCACTTCCCATTTTCCTGAGTCAGCGGTCTGCTCTTCAGACTTAAATGCTTGCTCCTTATCACTCAGATCAACCGCTTGTATAGCCTCATCGGGCAGGGTTATCTCAGCCACTTGTGGACGCAGGGGAATTTCAGAAAATTGCTCTTCTTGTTGCACCTTCTTGCCATCAAGAACATCGGGAAGGAAAATGACCCCTAATGCAACAAAGACGATAACGCCAACGAGACGGTTCTGAAAATGACCAGACAACTTGCTATCTTGCTCTTTATCCTTTGTATCCATGATTAATCACGACCATCCAATTCAATATTTTTAAACTCTGCCACAGTGTAAAAGGAGCCAAATACAATTACTACGTCTCCTTGGCATATTTCTGCTGAAATTGTGCGCCAAGCCGACTCTACAGAATCGAAGTGCTTAGCATAGGCCAATGGGTGAGATATTTGTTGGACTTGTTCCACAAATATCTTTTTGAGTCCCTCACCCGAGGCACTACGATCCGTTTGCAAACTGGTAAATGACCACACATCCACCAGTGGTGCCAAAACCTCGATAACTTGACGGCAATCCTTATCTTTTAACATGCCACATATGGCGAATAAGCGCTTAGCTGGATGTTTTTCAAGCTGTTTAGCCAGATAACGTGCGGCATGAGGATTATGAGCCACATCGAGTAAGACCAGAGGTTGCTCGCTGACCACTTCGAGCCTGCCAGTGAGTCTTGCCTCTTGTATGCCTTGGCGAATGATGTCACCACTGAGTTGAGGCCAGCCAAGCTCAAGCAAGGCCAGTGCAGTCGCTGCATTTGGCAATGGCAGTGAAGGCATGGGAATATCATTCATGGTTTGCAGACCAGTGAACTGCCAGAAAACAGCCTCACAAGTATAGCTAAACTCCTTGCCGACGCGATGCAATACTGCGCCGAGTTCATTAGCATACTCAAGCACACAAGTCGGTAAATTCGGCTCACCGATTATCGCGGGTTTATTGGCCCGTAAGATACCCGCCTTCTCCATACCAACAGACTCCCGAGTATCACCAAGGTACTCTTGGTGATCGAGATCGATTGAGGTAATAACCGCAATATCTGCATCGATAATATTGATGGCATCTAATCTTCCCCCAAGCCCGACTTCCAGTAATACGGTATCTAACTTAGCCGCTTTGAAAATATATAGGCCTGCCAATGTGGCGAATTCAAAGTAGCTCAGGGAGATATCACCACGAGCCAGGTTGATAGCATCGAAGGCTTGAATAAAAGACCTATCATCGACATCTTGGCCATCGATACGAACCCGCTCATTGTATTTAAGCATATGAGGCGAGCTATAGACGCCAACTCTTTCCCCGGACAAGAGTAATACCTGCTCAACCATGGCGCAGGTGGTTCCCTTACCGTTGGTGCCGGCAACCGTGATCACTTTTGTGGTGCCAAGATCCTTAAGCCCGAGTCGTTCGGCTACTTGTGCCACTCGCCCAAGCCCCATCTCTATCTCAGTTGGGTGTATGGCAAGCAAGTAGTCTAACCAGGTATCTAAACTGGAATCTTGAGTGGGAACTGTCGGCATCCGTTGATTTCTCTTATTTAATGACGCAAAAATAACACAGGTATAAATAGCCTTGTCAGCAGCGCTATCAATCCAACATAAATAACGGGCCGAGTGCTAATTTCGGCAGTTCATACTTATCCGGATAAGTGACATCTACCATGTATAGCCCATTCGGCTTAGCGGTAGGCGCCGCCTTACTTCTGTCCTTGAGTGCCAATAACTCAACAATCCAGTCGCCTTGCTGATGACCTTGACCAATTTCAATTAGTGAACCCACTATGTTTCGTACCATATGGTGCAAGAAGGCATTCGCCTTGATATCCACACATAAGTACATGCCCTGGCGGGTCACATTGACCTCATGGACATGTCGAAAAGGGCTTTTAGACTGACAGTGCAGCGCTCTAAAACTGGTAAAGTCATGCTCACCGACAAAATGCTGGGCCGCTTGATGCATTTTATTCTCGTCGAGTTGACCTCGGTAATGACTCACACCCGAACGTAAGATCCCGGGTCTTAAATGATAGTTATAGATCAAATAACGATAACGTCTGGCCGTCGCCGAGAAGCGAGCATGAAAATCGTCATCGACCAGCTTAACCCACTTGACCGCGATATCATCGGGTAAGTTGACATTAACGCCTAAGGTCCAGGCACTCTCTTTACGAATAGCCGTAGTCTCGAAGTGAACCACCTGCCCTGTACCATGGACACCAGCATCTGTTCTACCGGCACAATGAACGGTAATGGGCTGATTGGCTACTTTTGACAGTGCTCGCTCTAATTGAGCCTGAACCGTATCGACTTCGAGCTGACGCTGCCAGCCATAATACTTGCTGCCGTCATATTCAATACCTAACGCTACTCGCATACACCCTCTTTGAACCTGTCTCTGTGACCACGCTTTTATCAATCATGGGGGTTAGCTTGTTATTAAAGAAAACCCAGAGAAGTTGTTTGACCTATTTGGGCGCGGATCTTAGCACACACTTGAATTACAGATAAGAAAAACGGCGCATGATGCGCCGTTATTTTTAGAAATTAAACAAATTTAATCTAAGGAATTGACTAAACCGTCAGCTTCGTCCTTCTGCCTGTCATTACCATCAAGCTGCACTTCTTTAAGCAAGACTTTAGCACTGTCGTTATCGTCTATCTCAATATAGGCTCTAGCAAGATCTAACTTGGCATTGATAGAATTCTCTTCATCATCAACATCCACCATGGCAGGGTTACCCATGAGTTTATCTATTTCGCCCATATCGACATCGAGCTCTTTATATTGATCTATGTCCGTTACATCTTCCTCGGCCTCATTGAGTAGGCGATCGATATCGATGAAACCATTGTCCTTCTGGAAGCTAGTTAGATCGTGCTCAGCAACAGCTACCGCAGGAGACTTAGACAAGTCTTCAGCATCCAGAGCGGCTAGTGCCTCATCGACGGTCAGATTGCCTTCACCTTCCAGGCTCAAAGACATTTCGCTATGGCCAGATTGCTCCTTAACATCCAATAATGAGCTTAGCAGCTCTTCATTATTCGCGGGGGCGATAACAGGCTCTTCGACATTGGCACTCGGTTCCCAATCTAGACTAGTATCATCGATCTTCTTAGCGCCTTTGAGATCGGCAAACATGCCACCGCCAGGTTTACTTGCCACAGGGTCTTTGGCAGATTTAGGATCGACAGCTTCTAGATCGGCTAACAATGAGTCCAGAGCATCATCACTACTAGGCTCACGTTCAGGACTAGGCTCTGTAGCCGGAGCTAGCAGGCTATCGTCCAGAACTTCTGGTTTATCAAGCTGGTCGGCAATATCAAATTCGGCGAGTAATGAATCGAGATCATCTTCACTATCACCAATGTTAGTGTCGATGTCAGCCTCAAGTTCGGCTGATATTTCATCGGTCAAATCAGCATCAGGCTCGGCAGCGATTGCAGCACTATTTTCATCGAAGCCCGCTAACAGCGCATCGAGATCTGCTTCATCGGCATCCGCAGTCGTGTCAACGTCTCCTTCGAGTTCGGCCGAAATTTCATCGATCAAATCAGCATCAGACTCGGCAGCGGTTCCAGCAGGATCTTCCTCTACTGGCTTATCTTCTCGCTCAGTATCTTCTAGCTCAATAGCTGCTACTTCGGTGTTTTCTAGGGAATAGTCTTCAGCAGGTGCAGCACTGTTTTCATCGAAGCCCGCTAACAGCGCATCGAGATCTGCTTCATCGGCATCCGCACTAGTGTCTACTTCTCCTTCGAGCTCGGCCGAAATGGCATCAGTCAAATCAGTATCAAACTCGGCAGCTGGTGCAGCACTGTTTTCATCGAAGCCTGCTAACAGCGCATCGAGATCTGCTTCATCGGCATCCGCACTTGTGTCGACTTCTCCTTCGAGCTCAGCTGAAATAGCATCAGTCAAATCAGTATCAAGCTCGGCAGCAGTTTCAGCAGGAGCTTCTTCTACTGGCGTTGCTTCTACCTCAGTAACTTCTAGCTCAGTAACTTCTAGCTCAGTGTCATCTTCCGCTGTGGCTGACACATCAGGCTTTTCATCAAATTCTGCGAGTAAAGCATCGAGATCTGCTGCATCGGCATCCGCACTTGTGTCTACTTCTCCTTCGAGCTCGGCTGAAATAGCCTCGCTAAGGTCCGCATCTTCAACAGGCGTCTCGGTGCTGGTATCTTCTTCTGAATGTTCAAACCCCGCCAGCAAAGCATCTACATCTTCTTCGCTGTCTTTTTCTACACCGAGTTTTTCAATATTGGCTGCATCGAGTGCATCGTCCTCGGCCGTCGGTGTAATATCTTGCTCTAATTCTGCCGCTATTTCTTCAGAAAGACTCCCTGAGACATCATCTTCGGAAGCTAGGTCTGTTTGGGCTTCACTTTCGCTTTCTATTTCAGTGTCAGCCTGAATGCTTGATGTATCGGCAGGCTCGTCAAAACCTGCTAATAGCGAATCTAGGTCATCTTCTGCGACACCGTCACTTTCAGTCTCAGACTCTGCCTGAGTGCTTGATGTATCGGCTGGCTCATCAAAACCCGCTAATAGCGAATCTAGGTCATCTTCTGCGACACCGTCACTTTCGCTTTCGATTTCACTTGCAGTCTCTGTCTCTGCCTGAGTGCTTGATGCATCGGCTGGCTCATCAAAACCCTCTAATAGCGAATCTAGATCATCTTCTGACACTATTTCGCTGCTTGGATCAGCAGCACTACTCGCTTCAATACTCGCTTCAATACTCTCTGCTACTAAAGCCTCTTCAACAGGGCTTAGTTCGATAGAGGCCTCTTCAGCAGGCGCTTCATCCTTGGCGGGCTCCTCATCGAAACCAGCTAACAGAGAATCTAAATCGTCTTCACCCGCTTTAGCTTCCTCTTCATCTTGCTCTCCCATCGCCTCGGCCCAAAGGTCATCCAAAGACTGGCCTTCCTCTTCGGCAGGCTCCTCAGTCGCTGTTTCACCCGGGTCAACAAACATATCCCCAGCCAGATCTTGTTCATCACTACTCATATCCACTTCCGGCTGTAATTCAGCCGTATCTATGTTCATGAGTGAGTCGATGGAATCATCATCCTCAGTGTCTAGATGCACTGCCATGGCTTCAAGATCATGACTTTCCGAACCCAGTGCTTCAGCACCTGTATCTGCATCGGTTTCTGCAGTTATTGGCGATTCAGTTTCCTTCGTCGTTTTCTCTTCAGTACTTGCTGCGCCTTCATCCCTGCGACGTCTCAAGAATAACCACAAGATGAGCAATAGCAGTAATGCAGGTATCGAGATAGCCGCTATTAGCATCAGAGGGTTGCTCATCAGGTTACGCCACTGTTCAGGATCGGCTTCAGGCTCTACGATTTGCAGGGCATTGATCTGCTCCTGCAAGGAGTTTACTTCTTCGCCGAGTCCGGCACCTTGCAGCTTACTGGCTAGAAGCTGTTCTTCTAAAATTGCAACCTGCTCCTTGAGCTCGTCAATCTTATTCTTCAATGTGCCTGTGTCTGAATCGCTTAATTCCAACCGATCCTGAGCCCTGCCTAGCTCATCTGTGAGCTGTAGGCTCTTAGCTTCCTCCTCTTCGAGCTTAGCCGTCAGCTCCTTGATCTCTTCATTTACTGTGGGTTTCTGAGCCACACTGGTATCGGCAGGCGTTATGGGTAAGGTGACGGGTCTTGCTGGAGTACTCGGAGTTGCTTGCTTTACTTGGGCTACTTGTACGGCTTTAGGCTGAGTCGTTTTCTTCCAGCCTTTATCATCTCTCTCTGCCCGCGATTTTGCCATGCTCCTAGGGATGGCTAGCATCAAATCCTTCGACGGAATGAGCAGTATCATGCCTTTTTCTAAACTATTATAATTGGCATTAGTAAAGGCATGTGGATTGGCATCATAGATAGCTGCCATGACTTGATAGATACTGACACTATTATCTGGACGTACCTTTTGAGCTATGCTCCAAAAAGTATCGGAAGACAGAGTCGGGCCATACTGACGATTAGTTTGCCTTACCTCACCATCTGGGCCAGTGATCTTCAGCGGCTCCGCAGCAAAAGCCGTTTGGATTAGAGGACTTACAGTAAAAACAAGTAAAGTAGAGGCCATCAGACCAACAAGATACGAGGTGCGAAAGTTCATCAATTCTTCCCTTTCAAGCGCAGTGATGCTGCTGTACTGGCAGCGTAGCTTTAGGTAATTGTATTTATTGAGATTACTATAAACCAGAAATCACAGGTCTGCTACTGTTCACAATTCAAAAACATCTACTAAAAACAAAAAAAGCCTGCATATTGCAGGCTTTTTAATCAGATCAAGCTTTAAACCGATTAAAGTCGTTATAAATTAATAATAATCTCTAATCAAAACTTCGGCTATCTGAACACTATTGAGTGCCGCACCTTTTCTAATGTTATCAGAGACAACCCAAAGGTTTATACCATGTGAATGAGAGATATCTTTGCGTACACGTCCCACATAAACAGGATCCGTGCCCGCTGATTCTGTCACAGCCGTAGGATACTCTTCATTGGACTCAAATAATTCAATTCCCGGAGCTTCACGCAACACAGCTTTAACATCTTCAGCTTCGGCGGGTTGAATAGTCTCAAGATGTATTGCTTCCGAGTGACCATAAAATACCGGCACTCGAACCGCAGTTGGATTGACGACAATATTGTCATCACCGAAGATCTTCTGGGTTTCCCAAACCATCTTCATCTCTTCCTTGGTGTAACCGTTTTCCATAAACTTATCAATTTGCGGCAACACGTTGAAGGCGATCTGTTTTGGATAAACCTTAGACTCAGCAGGAAGGCCTTGAAGTAATTTAGAACATTGGCCAGCAAGCTCTGTAATAGCCTCTTTACCTGAACCCGATACCGACTGGTATGTGGCGACATTGATACGTGAAATACCAAATGCATCATAAATAGGTTTAAGGGCAACCAACATCTGAATTGTCGAACAGTTTGGATTCGCTATGATATTACGATTACGGAAATCAGCAATGGCTTCCGGATTAACCTCTGGAATAACCAAAGGTACATCGTTATCGTATCTGAATTGAGAGGTGTTATCGATGACAACACAACCATTCTCAGCGGCGATTGGCGCCCACTTTTCAGAGACATCACCACCGGCAGAGAAGAAGCCAATCTGCGCCTGAGACCAATCGAAGTCGTCTACGTCAAGAATTTCTACCTGTTTACCGTTGAAACTAACCGTACCACCAGCACTGCGGCTGCTGGCTAGAGGAAATAATTTCGCGACGGGGAAATTGCGCTCTTCGAGGATCTCTATCATGGTTTGACCCACTGCGCCCGATGCACCTAATACGACAACATTGAATTCTTGAGACATAATTACTGTCCGACTCCTGAAAAACCTAAATTGGTCAACCAATTTACATCAGAATGCCCAGTGTTTACTAGCCTTAAGGCACGAAATTCACGTCTATGCTGGTGATTTTTTCTCATAAGATCAAATCCATTGTTATTAACACAATTAACTTGGTCATTTTTTGATGAATCATCGAGGATTGTTTTTCTAAATAATTCATCGTCATCACGAAGGTCGTAGATAAAACGAGCCAGTTTCAACAAGGACTTCTCATTGGGTATCGACTCGATATCCAATTGCACGCTCCATAGCGACGGTAATAGTGTAGTCATGGACTTATCGGCATCTCTGCCCAGTACCTGCATTAGCTTCTGATACAGCATATAAGTGCCACGAGCCTTACCTTCTAGGCTGTAACCTGCGATATGAGGCGTCGCCAATTCGACCAAAGGAATAAGCTCATGCATAGGATTAGGCTCCCCTTCCCACACATCGAGTACCAGCTTGATATCCGGCCTTTGCTGCTTAACCTTAATAAGTGCGCGATTATCTATCACCTCACCACGACAACAGTTAAGTAGCCAGGTCCCAGGCTTTAAGCTATTGAGTCTGGTCTCATCGAACAGATACCAGGTCTTATGCTCGCCAGTCTTAATGATTGGCACATGAAGACTTATCACATCACAGCGAGCTATCAATTCATCTAATGAGATAAAGTCGCGGGGGTCGCTATCTTGAATAACCGGATCGTGTAGCAGCACAGTCACGCCATAGGCCTGAAGACACTTAGCCACCGCCGAGCCAGTGTTACCCGCCCCTACGATACCCACAGTCTTGTCTTTAAGCTTACCGCCGAAACGGTTGGCAAGTTCCAGCATGGCGATAAAGGCAAACTCCCCCACCGCAGTGGCATTACAACCTGGCGCGTTGCTAAAAGGAATGTCGCGGGAAGCAAGATAATCGGTATCGATATGATCTGTGCCAATAGTGGCACTGCCGACAAACTTAAGCTTGTTGTTAAGCGACAACAAGGACCCATTGACCTGAGTCACAGAGCGCACCAAGAGCACATCGGCATCTTTCACCTGCTCAGGTGTCAGCTCCCTGCCATTAACGGTTTCAATCGTCCCCAAGTCCCCAAATAACTCTTGTACATAAGGCATGTTTTCATCGGCAAGGATCTTCATTATGGCTTCCAAAAAGTGAGGTGAATGCGTTGGATGACACATTCTAACACCCTTTTTATGAGCCCAAACTCGAAGCTAGACATATTCCAAGTTACGAGGGTTTAAGCTCAGCATATTTTCTGCACAATAAGCTTAAATGAGAGCCTAGTGACTTTGCTCTTTATTTTGTCGTAGCGTCTAGCTGCATTTGAAACTACTTAGCTCAATTGCCACCTATACCCTTGTTGTGACTTATCTCCCTGAGTGAACATTGCACTTTATGCAATGATGGAGGTTCTTTGTTTCACTCAGGCAGAGAAACTGGGATTGAGTTCTTTCTATGCTATAACTCATTGTTGAGACATTGGTTTACTGTTAATATTGAGTGATTAATGTACTACCGACCTGTTCTTATAAGACCGTTCTTATTCGGAATTCAGCCTAATATACTATTAGCTTACTTAATCATGGATGATTTATGAACATCAAAAAGTGGATGTGGGAGATAACAACAATATCGGTTGTCTGTGTATTGCTACTTAACCCAGAGTTAGTGTCTTTAGCTTTGTTTGTTGACGCTGTTGGGCTTGATATATTCTTATTACTTATTGAAGTACAGTTAGTGGCTGTAAGTGGGTATTACTTTCATACTTGGTTTAAGCCCATATTGATGCCTTTCTATAGATGTTTACTTAAAGTTGACCCCTATTTTTTCATCCCAACGAAGGATTCTGTTGGCAAGTATCCGATGATTTTGTGCCATGTAGTCCCTTTTTTGATGTTACTAATTATCGGTGTCACTGTCGCTAAACCTGTGATAGATATAGCGTGACGTAAGTTAACAAGCCTCTGAATTAATATTTTCCAAGGCTGTCACGCCATTTTCTGAGCAAATCGCCCGCCAGCACATGGTTCACTTATTAGAGGGGCGTTATAAAGCAATTTTACTCAGGAGTATTTTTCTCACATGGAATTAACGATAAATGTAATCGATGCATTTACTGATGCTACTTTTAAAGGCAACCCTGCGGCTGTAATTATTACCGAAAACTGGCTCTCAGTTGATCTTATGCAATCTATTGCTGTTGAAAATAACCTTTCAGAAACTGCATTTGTTAAAAAAATAGATAATCAACATTATGAAATACGGTGGTTTTCACCAATAACAGAAATTGATTTTTGCGGGCATGCAACACTAGCGGCCTCATTCGTTATTTTTTCTAAAAGTAATGGTCTAAAAACTATTAATTTTTTCGCTAAAGCAGTTGGGGATTTATCAGTTACAAAAATGGATAATGGCTATATTCAAATGAGTTTCCCTAATAGGAAACCTAAAGTAATTGACGACATACCTTTAGCTTTATTAAACGGATTATCAATTAAACCTGCGGAAGTTTTGTTAAATGACCAAGGGTATTTTGTTGTCTATGAACAAGAAGCTGATGTGCTTAATGTAATACCGAATAATGAATTACTAAAGCAGCTTGCACCTTTTGATGTTGTAGTAACTTCTAAATCAAGTGAGTATGATTTTATTTCTCGTTATTTTTGGCCTGCAAATGGCGGAGATGAAGATCCTGTGACGGGATCTATTCATAGTGGCTTAGCTCCATATTGGGCTAGTAAATTAAATAAATCCAAACTCATTGCATATCAAGCCTCTAAACGAGGCGGTAAATTAATATGTAGTATTGAAGGTAGTAAGGTTTATATTTCAGGTAAAGCTGTTCAATATCTAGAAGGTAAAATTACAGTCTAGTGGTTCTTGCTTTATAATCGGGTAGCCGGAAGTATCTAGCCTCCAACCCCTAGACCACCCTGCATGCGGCTCCGCACAGGGCGGTTCATTTAGAACGCCTAACCTAGACTTTCTGGTTAGCACAACATTGCTGGTTAGCACAACATTGCCACCCATTTTTATGAGCCAAAACTCCAAGCTAGACATATTCCAAGTTACGAGGGTTTAAGCACAGCATATTGTCTGCACAATAAGCATAAATGAGAGCTAAGTGACTATAAAAATCTAAAGTATCTTCTTTTATCTACTTTTAAACCTAACACAACATTGCCACCCATTTTTATGAGCCAAAACTCGAAGCTAGACATATTCCAAGTTACTAGGGTTTAAGCACAGCATATTGTCCGCACAATAAGCTTAAATGAGAGCTAAGTGACTATAAAAACCTAAAGTATCTTCTTTTATCTACTTTTAAACCAACAAAAACGCCGAACATAAGTTCGGTTAAGTATTTTATTTTGAAGCCTGTACTCTTCTTAGGCGAAATGGTTCTCGACTAGGCAGTATCTAGCCATCGATGGCAATTAGCAGCGCCTTGCCTGCGTTTACGCTCTAGATGTTCACAGTAAGCATCTAACTCCCTAAGCACAACATTGCCACCCATTTTTATGAGCCAAAACTCGGAGCTAGACATATTCCAAGTTACGAGGGTTTAAGCACAGCATATTGTCTGCACAATAAGCTTAAATGAGAGCTAAGTGACTATAAAAATCTAAAGTATCTTCTTTTATCTTCTTTTATCTTCTTTTATCTACTTTTAAACCAACAAAAACGCCGAACATAAGTTCGGTTAAGTATTTTATTTTGAAGCCTGTACTCTTCTTAGGCGAAATGGTTCTCGACTAGGCAGTATCTAGCCATCGATGGCAATTAGCAGCGCCTTGCCTGCGTTTACGCTCTAGATGTTCACAGTAAGCATCTAACTCCTGGAGCGTTCCTACTGGACCTTTAAACAGCCGAGTGAACTCTGTTGTGAGCTTTATCCAATTATCTTGTGGAATATTGAGACTATTCAGTATCTTCATCGATTCTTGGCTGATAGCACCACGCTTATCGTCCCTAATGATACGCCCGGTTTCATCTACCAGCTGCAAGTAATCTTTGGCTCTGAACATCAGTCCTTTAGGCATCTCTTTTCGTTCATTACCAATAAAAGGCAACAAATCTTGCGGTTGTTCACCATTGATTGCAGCTTTGATTCGTTTTTGAATGCTGGTGAACTCTGAGGCTTCTGGTGCCTCCGATATCTTGGCTCGAATGGGATTAAGGTCTACATACGCCATACAGGCCAAAACAGCGGTCTCATCTAACAGGGCTTGAGATTTGAAACGCCCCTCCCAGAAGCGGCCAGTACAGTGATCCTCTTTATTAGCCATTCTAGCAATAGGCTCATTCAATGCCCTCATAAACCAGCTGATATCACTTAATCGACTTCGAAATAAAGCTATAGCGTGTTTTAAGCTACTCACTTCGTAACTTTCGATAAGTTCACCTTTAGTGAACTTTTGAGTGATTTCAGTTCCTTTGAAAAGTTGGTGCCAATGCTCAACCACCTCCCTATCGGACCAAGCATTAGCTTCATAGATATCGACTCTTAAAACTACATGGAAATGATTACTCATCACAGCATAAGCACTTACATCTATTGCAAATATACTCGCAATCTCGAGTATCCTGGATTCAACCCATTCGCGACGGTGTTCATAGGATTTACCAGTATCTCTATCTACTCCCATCAAGTAGTTCTTACGAACACATCTGGATACGCAGTGATAGAATGGAGTGTCTTCTAAACTGATTAACCTACTTCTTGGTCTGGCCATAACAACCTCAATCCAATGGTGAAAATTTAAGTTTAGTCACAGACCTAAACACCATCAATAATTATGGGTGGCTTTGTTTGGAGCTTGTACAGTGATCCTCTTTATTAGCCATTCTAGCAATAGGCTCATTCAATGCCCTCATAAACCAGCTGATATCACTTAATCGACTTCGAAATAAAGCTATAGCGTGTTTTAAGCTACTCACTTCGTAACTTTCGATAAGTTCACCTTTAGTGAACTTTTGAGTGATTTCAGTTCCTTTGAAAAGTTGGTGCCAATGTTCAACCACCTCCCTATCGGACCAAGCATTAGCTTCATAGATATCGACTCTTAAAACTACATGGAAATGATTACTCATCACAGCATAAGCACTTACATCTATTGCAAATATACTCGCAATCTCGAGTATCCTGGATTCAACCCATTCGCGGCGGTGTTCATAGGATTTACCAGTATCTCTATCTACTCCCATCAAGAAGTTCTTACGAACACATCTGGATACGCAGTGATAGAATGGAGTGTCTTCTAAACTGATTAACCTACTTCTTGGTCTGGCCATAACAACCTCAATCCAATAGTGACAATTTAAGTTTAGTCACAGACCTAAACACCATCAATAATTATGGGTGGCTTTGTTTGGAATTCGGCTTTGTTTGGAATTCAGCTTTGTTTGGAATTCATGGGTGGCTTTGTTTGGAATTCGGCTGAATCCTTAGACGTGCTAATTTTACTAAATCTGATGATTATGAGAATGTTGGCGATTTATCCAAAAGAAATTTGAAATTATCAGCCGTTAGAGGGTGACTAAAATAATACCCTTGGGCGGCATTACAACTTGTTGATTTAACATACTTGTATTGTTCCTCTGTTTCAATACCTTCTGCGGTAACTTGCAGGTTTAAGTTATTCGCTAATGAAATGATTGCATGAGTTGTTATTCTATCATCTTCACTATGGGGAATGTTGTCGATAAAACTTTTATCAATTTTAAGTCTATCTATTTTTAACTTAACTAAATAACTCATGGACGAGTATCCAGTTCCAAAATCATCTAAGGCAATACATACTCCCATTTTTTTCAATCTATATATCTGTTCAATTGCTATTTCCAAATTCCCTAGTAAGGCTGTTTCTGTCAATTCTAACTCAAGATAACTCCCCTCAAGCTGTGACTTTACTAGAGCATTGTTAACTACATTGATAAAATCATCATTAACTAATTGTTTTGATGACATATTAACTGACATCATCAAATATGAGTATCCGGCTAAATGCCACTGCTTATTTTGCCAACAAGCCTGTCGAAGGACCCAGTTACCAATTTCATTAATCAAGCCAATTTCTTCAGCAATAGGAATAAAAATATCAGGGCCAACACAGCCCAATTCCTTATTGTTCCAACGCAGCAGTGCCTCTGCACCTTTTACTTCTTGTGTTTCAATGTCAATAATAGGTTGATAATTAAGTGTAAACTCTTCTAGCTCTATTGCTCTGCGTAACTTGTTACTTATTTTCAATTTAAGTTTTGCTTGTTTATCAAGGTCTATTGAGTAATATCGGTAGTGTCCCTTCCCTTCATGCTTTGCACTATACATGGCAGTATCCGCACATTTAAGTAAGCCTTTCGCTGTTTGAGCATCTGTTGGGAACACTGCCACGCCAACACTCATACTGGTATACACTTCTTCACGGTCTAAAATAAAGGGAGCCTTTAAACTTTCTATTAATTTTTCAGCTAAGGTACTTATACCGTGTATGTTAATAGGTGATCCTATTATTACCGTAAATTCATCTCCTGAAATACGAAACAAGGTGTCATATGTCCTCAATTGAATTTGTAACCGTTCAGAAAACTTTTTTAAAAGCTCGTCGCCCCAAGCATGACCCATACTGTCATTAATATTTTTAAAATCATCTAAGTCTATATAAAGTACGGCTCCCAACTGCATACTTTCTTTGTCACGACTTACAAATTGTTCTAATTTATTTTTAAATAGCGCTCTATTTGGTAAACCTGTTAAAGGATCAAAAAATGCCAGTTTATTAAGTTTGTTTTCACTCTTAATCCGTAATTTGATTTCAACGTTAAGATGTTTAACATTCCTAATTATTATGACCATAAAAGAAATAGATGAGATGAGCACAAGCATGACTATCTCATCAAGTTCGTAATATTCATAATATTCAACAAAATCAACAAGCTTCTCGAACGCATCAATATTGACACAGATAATCAACAAAATTACGGAAAGAATAAATATAAAGGAAATTTCTCTTGAAAAAGCAGAATCAAACATTTTATAAAAAAGTTTACGATGTAAAGGGATCGGTTTTTTATTGGTCATATTAAAACTCATATTACATGTTTAATTAAGCCCATTGCCTTTTATTGTGTCATCATTACTTTTTAATTATCTATTCCTACTATAAATCATTATTGATTTTGGTAACCCATTCTAGATAGAATGAAGGGAGGAACCAAAGATTATTCTATGAAGTTAGAAGAGGTAATTTACTACGTTATTTAAATAACTTTGGTTAAATCACCTTTATGCTAATGGCATCACCACAGTTATAGGAATACCTTGCACGTAGTCTTTCCCTGCCTTGCAACCCAATTAGGTCTCGCTTAAATTCTTGCCACAAAACACATTGCCCAAACAACCACAGAACCATCTAATTTAACTACCGAAAATGCCTGCAATGTCGTGGCTATTACAAATGTTTCAGCAGGAGGATAAAGGTAACCAAGTGTTCATCCCATGCTGCAATGTTTTCTTTAAATCAGAAGAGTTTCCCCGCTAGGAAACAGCTGAAACAACAACCACCGATTACATCGCTGCTACGAAAAACCAACAAATCACAAACAAATAGTAATGGGTTAATCATACTTATTATGTGAGCTTAATCATACTTTTAGAAAATAATTAACATAAAGTTAATATTTGGTCAGTAGTTAATCAATAACTGGTCAACAAAGGGCCATAGCGAATAGAAGAACGTAAGAACCTTGCCACTCATTTTTATGAACCAAAACTCACAGCGCACTTCTACTTTGAACAAAGGTCAACCTAAGCACCATCAAAAGTTATGGGTGGCTTTACTTTGTTTGGGACTTTTTTGGGGAGCTGCAGTAAGAGGGCTCTTAAGGTCGTTAATTCACATCAGACCCATAAGGCCTGCGATATTCCAGATGTCACTCAGACATTTCCCACGTCCGTGTGGGTCAGATGGGAAACAATAATTATGGGTAGCTTTGTTTGTTTTACTCTAGAATGTAAAAATGTGTAAATATAGATTTAATTGCATTACGGTTTAAAAACAGCATTCCTATGATATTCCATATAGACCAACTGTTCTTTTAATAGTGGAGAAATGTTATGAATTTCGTGTCGTTTAAGTTTAAGATGCACGAGTAATTCATCACTACATGCCGAACCTACAATGACGTCACCATCTTTAGTAAATGTAATATATCCTTTATCAAACAGTTGATCCATCTTCTTTTCTAGCCATAGTCCATTGTATTCATCATGAGCCTCTTCATAATTTTTACAATGTGAAAATGGTTTAATATGAGATGATACACAATTTTTCTCCATGGCTTTTACACCAGTAATATTATGCTCCCTCTCAATATTCCTTATCAAACGCCGAAAGTCATTTTGTCGCCTAGGAAACCTCTTGAAGTACTTCTTTGTGTCCTTGTTTAAGCGCTCAATCAATGATAAGTCCTCTGCTGGTACTGTATCCATCATTGTATTTATAAACTCTTCACCTACATAGTCACCTTCAAAATCAAAGTTTTTTAGTTTGTTCTCTTTAATTGAATTAATAAGTGATTTTATTCCACTATGAAAAGATATGAAATGATGATGATGTTCTTTAAAAGATATCGCGACTTCAACATGAACAATATATTGATCCGTTAGTTTACTTGTGTTGTAACGAGGCTTGATCCAAATGGCATTCCCAAACTCAGAATTTGGGTTGTCTGCGACCTCTTGGTTTTTCGCGTTCAAATTAAAAAGTAAATGAGGCACCCTTTTGTTTTGTGAACGTATAAATCTATCATTTATTTTATCGTGGTCATATATATTACTTAATTGGTTAAAAATATGTTCAAATAGATGAATCATATGTGGTCGTTGTTTGAACCACAATTTGGCTCTTGGTTTATTTAAAAACTCTATAAAAAGTTTGTTCATCTTTCTACCTAACAGTGATGCTTAGCTGTTAATCCACAAAATTATAAACAAAAGAGAACTACAGCGTCCTCTCTCTTTGGGTAGTTTAGCGAAAAAACACCTCACACTTTGAGTAACTTCAGATTGAAGGTGACTTATATTTTCTCATGACCAAGTTAGCATGAGTATCACCGAAACTGTAGCGATTTAAAAAGACAACCGCCGCTCTCGCTCAAAGCCTTATTAGGGAACTATGGGTGTTCAGCTTGTTAATTAACACCTATGAAGTAACACCATTAAAAAAGCCAATGAAACAACTCAGCCCAATGAAGCCCCAGCAGATATTCCTACCAACTTGTTCTACATGACTCGAAATCGAAGAGATACCTATCCCGAAACCAGAGCAGGTGCGAACGCGGTTGTGACCTTCCGTGACATGGACGTCATGGCCGAGGCTATAGGGATATATTCACGCCGTGTCACTGAAGTGTTTGCACTTAAGCCCACGGCAGGTGATGGATTTGATAGAAGTAACACCATTCAAAAAGCCAATGAAACAACAATAAAGCCCAATGAAACCACAGCTGATACTTCCAGCAACTTGTTATCCTACAAGTTACAAGCCATTGTGGTATTGCAATACCGTAGATTTCGGCACTATATTGCCTAAGCTTGTAGCCAGATTAGATTGGCCGCTGAGGAGTAGCTCAAACTGTTGGATTAGCAGCTCCTTGTCAGGAGATGGCTTATCTCCGGCACCTATGTTGGTTAAATCAATCATAAAGCCATCAAAAAGATGAGCCAGATCTTCAATGATCTCAGTATTTAAGAATTGATCTTGATTATAAATACTGGGATAGCCTGCTTTTTGCTTATCGATAGCAAACTCATCACCTTTAAGGTTGGTGATGCTGGTCGATTTATCACAAGACAACATGCAGCCATTGTCGATACGTGGCTTTTCACAACCTACACTCTGCTGGAAGAAACACTGTCTGCTCGCCATAAGCAAAATAGGATGATAGATGCTGTATAGCATTTTGAAGTTTGCAGGTCGTGCAATATGTTTAATTTGATTCTGATTGATTTCGTTAGAAATAAAGGCACCATGACAATCAAACTGCTCTTGCATGGCCAATAATGCATAAGAGTTGGTGGTGTTTAAAAACGGACCCGCAATCCATTTAATCCCAAGCTCATAGGCGCGATTAGCGATACCTGTATTATTGGTCACAATAAGCTTAGGTCGAACTTGCTCTAAAATATTCAGCGCAGCATCAAAATCTTTACCTATCAGCACTGATGAGAACCAAGGGATTAGACGCGGGTTTTGTTTGAAGAATTCGACATACTTAGTACAGCCGCGCTTATAGGCATCGGGTAACTTAAAGTAAATGTCGGCATCGGTGACATCGGCAAGCGCGATATCAGCCTCATCACAGATCAAGATAGACAGTTTAGGTCTGTGTGTTTCAGGCTTGGGATACCTAGCCAATTTAGGTAATTCAACGGCTGGTAACACTGGGGTTTCATGGTTAAGTAGCAATAGCACTTGCTTCTTTAAGCCTGTCAGTTCCTTAAAAGGAATGCTAAGGCCTGGGGCTAAATCATCAGTGACTAGCTGCAGCAAGTCGAACTCTGCATTATTTAAACTCTTAAATCGCTTCTCAATCGAACTGGCATCAATGCTGGCATCATCACTGAGAGTCAGCAAGCTAGGAGACTGCACTGTAAAGGTTTTATCCTCTAACTGGGTTTGACCAATAATAAAGTCTTGAGTGCTGACGGTAATGGTTAACGGCTGGCCCAATTGACCTGAGAAAGACAATGTCAGGGGCAGTTTTTCTATGCTCAGATGTTTAATTTTATCGTTGACAGACGCTTGAATTTGGCTCTTTTCTGTCTGTAATTCTTGCTCCGCATCATGAATTTGCACTACCGAAATAGACTTCAAACCATTGTGAGTGAGCTTATCTTTAAGGTGATTTTTCGAGTTATCACGAGGATTATCGATAAACATCGACTGATTTAAGTCCCCCTTTAGAAAAGAGTTGGTTAGATCCCGATTAAATACCTTATAGAGGCGCTCACCATCTTCAAGCAGCTCTCCAGTCGCTAGGAAGCCATCAATCTGCTTACGAAAGCTGTCTATTACTGTATGGACGTAACTTGCACCTTTGATGCGACCTTCCACCTTAAACGAGTGAACACCGGCTTCAATCAATGCAGGTAGATCGAAAAATGCCGAGTTATCTTTGATATTGAGCGGAAAGTTATGACCTGACTCAGTGGTCTCATACTCTTCACGGCAAGCTTGACTACAACGTCCGCGGTTACCTGAGTTACCCACACTGGCAGATGTTGAATAACATAACCCTGAGAACGCTATGCATAAGGATCCATGCACAAACACTTCAGTGGTGATATCGTTTTCACGACCAGTCTCAGTTAATGCGGCTATCTCCCGTAAATTAAGCTCTCTCGATAAATTAACTCGCGAGGCGCCTAACTTCTTCAAGAAAGGGATTTGACCAATATTATGGGTGGTTAGCTGAGTCGATGCGTGAATGTCTAATGTAGGGAAATGCTTTGTGAGTAAATGGAACATGCCAATATCTTGCACGATCACACCGTCTAATGTGGTATTAACCAACTTACTTAGTAGCTTTGCCAGTGACTTAAACTCATTTTCTAAAATAACAATATTCAATGTAAGAAAAATCTGACACTGATACTGGTGTGCTAAACGTATGATCCCAACAAGTTCCTCAAAGGAAATATTAGCTGCACGGTTACGAGCATTAAAAGTATCTAAGCCACAATAAACGGCGTCGGCTCCGGCAATAATTGCCGCTTTAATCGCATCAACATCTCCGCCTGGTGCTAATAATTCAATCTTTGGATCCATGGTTACAACTTGTTGTTAGACATTTAATGGGGGGGATGTTACCCATATATTTTGCTAATGAATATCGTTAAAGTAAATTATTCGCACTTATTAGCGATAACTGAAGTAACAACTGAGGCGACAGTTGAGAAATCTAAGGTTTTCTACCTTGTAGTTAGATGACAATAAAGCCCAATGAGCCAGTCAAAAAGATATTTGAAACTTGTCATCCCACAAGTCATCTGAATGCCAAACACAGAGTCAATTTATAGCTATCCATGCTAAATTGACATAACTATCTCTACGAACTATTCCAACGAACTATTCCAACGAACTATTCCAACGAGAATGCCAGACACAGAAAAGGGAGCCTAAGCTCCCTTTTTTATGTTTGGTACTTTAGATAAAGTACCAAACACTTATCGTAACATTCAAATTGAAGGTTACTTATATTTTTTCATGACCAAGGTCGCATTAGTGCCACCGAAACCAAAACTGTTACTCATCACTGTGGTGAGCTCAGCTTCACGGTATTCAGTCACTACTGGCATACCTGCGGCTTTCTCGTCCAAGTTATCGATATTTATACTAGGCGCGATAAAACCATGTTCCATCATGATCAAGCTGTAGATGGCTTCATGAGCACCTGCGGCGCCGAGTGCATGACCGGTCAGAGACTTGGTTGATGCGATTGGTGGCAAGCTATCACCAAAGGTTTCACGTAAAGCTTCTAGCTCACGCATATCACCAACTGGAGTCGATGTGCCGTGAGTGTTGATATAATCGATAGGTGTATCGACATCTGCAAGCGCCATCTGCATACAACGAACGGCACCTTCTCCTGATGGAGCAACCATGTCATAACCATCTGATGATGCGCCATAACCGACTATTTCGGCGTAAATTTTCGCACCACGTGCTAACGCATGCTCAAGCTCTTCGACAACCACGATTCCGCCGCCACCAGAGATAACGAAACCATCACGGTCTGCATCATAGGTACGAGACGCTTTTTGAGGCTCATCGTTATATTTAGTAGAAAGTGCGCCCATAGCATCGAAGCCCATAGTCAGGGTCCAATCTACCTCTTCAGAACCACCAGCAAAGACCATATCTTGCTTACCCATCTGGATAAGTTCAGCGGCATGGCCAATACAGTGAGCACTGGTTGCACAGGCTGAACTGATTGAATAGTTCATGCCTTTAATCTTGAACGGTGTAGCTAAGCAAGCACTAGCTGTACTAGACATGATGCGCGGCACAATATACGGACCGACGCGCTTAACGCCCTTCTCCCGTAATATATCGGCGGCTTGCACCTGGTTAGCCGATGAAGCTCCACCAGTACCAGCTATGATACCCACACGAGGGTCTGAATACTGCTCTTCAGTTAAACCAGCATCTTTAATGGCTTCAGCCATTGCAACATAGGCATAAGCTGCGGCTTTACCCATAAAGCGAAGTGCTTTACGGTCGATATGTTCTTTAGGGTCTAACGTGATTTCTCCCCAAACACGGCTGCGAAGTTTCATTTCTTCAAACTGTGCAGAGTGGGTAATACCACTGCGGCCAGCCTTCAGTGACTCAGTGACTTCTTGCTTATTGTTACCAATACTTGAAACTACGCCAAGTCCGGTGATCACGACTCTTTTCATTATTTCTTCCATTTAGTACATTTAGTACTTTCAGTACTAATTTTGCTTTAGCAATAATATCGCTTTTAGCACAATTAAGTGGTCAGCTTTCCATAAACACGGGTAAAATAATGCCTAAAGTGAGACGCAGAGTAAATTCCTTGACCCAAGAACGTGAAGAAAAGATGGTAAATAACCATAATTGTAGTCATTTCGACTCATTTCATGAGCAAATAGCGAAAATGTATCCAGATAAAAAAAAGTTATCTTTAGGACAAATTGGACTCTGTGATGCGCAGCAACTGCTATCTGTCATCTTATTGCAACAAAAGTCCCTTCCAGATACTCGCTTATATGTGAAAATTTTCGAATCTGATTGCTCAGCGGTTGAGCGCATAAATCTGCAACTTGCCGCGCTGCAAACTCAGAACCAGGAGTGTGAAGAACTGGCCCATGCCGATTTAAGCTTTGGCTCTGGCTCATATTTAGATATGCAAGCTGCAATTAAGCAGCTCCTAGATACTAAGCTAGTGGCGATACCGGGCTGCCAGAGATTGATTTTAAATCAAGGCCGTTGCCTTATCGACCTGTATCTCGGTGATATACACTCAAGTTTAACTAATATCCTAGCACCTGCAGATCCGGCCTCTTATCTCCATGCCTGGTTCCATACTTCAGATCAGCAATCCTTAGATGAGCAAGTATTATGGCAGATGGCAAAAGTCAGCAGTAACACCGCCTTACTATCCAGCTCGTACATAAGCCAGCAACAGGCTAACTTGGCCCAAATAGCGGGCTTTACACTGACGGACCTAACTTCTGCTGACTTTTTATCAACAGGCTCTTTATTAGAAGCTAGTGCGCCTGAAAAAACTGACCTCCCTCCAGTATCGGCTAAGTTAAATAACGAGATATCCCAGCAAGAACGCCGGGCATTGAGGCAAGCTCAGGCCAATGAGTTTCAGCATTATCCTCAGCTACCAGCAAAAGAGGGCACGATTGCAGTGATAGGTGGCGGTATTGCCAGTACTCATCTTGCACTATCCCTTGCTGAGCGAAATAAGACAGTGCAGATTTTTTGCCAGGATGCAGGCTTTAGCCAACAAGCGTCAGGCAACAAGCAAGGCGCTATTTATCCCTTGCTGACACCGGATAATGGCACCCTAAGTCAGTATTTCCAGCAAGGTTTACTGTTTAGCCGCAGACGATTAACCAGCTTAGTCGATGAAGGCTTCAACATAGCCAATCAACTGTGTGGTGTCTTGCATACTGGCCACGATGAACGCAGCCGTGGCAGAATCAACCGAATAATCTCGGCTCAAGCCTGGCCAAAAGAGATAGCTCACCGGGTATCTGCACCAGAAGCTACCAGTCTTGCCAGCATAGATATAGACCAAGAAGGCGTATTTTATCCATTAGGTGGCTGGATAAGTCCACCGGAATTTACCCAAGCCGCTTTCGATAAGGCCGCAAAAATCGCCGATGTTAGTGCCTTATTTAACGCTAACATCACACGTATCGAGCAAAACGAAGGTCAGTGGTATCTGTATCAGGACTCATGTTCTGGTTCGGGTTCAGAGAATGACTCTGATAATGAAGTTAAGCATGGCCCTTTCAGTACTTTAGTGCTGGCTAATGGCCATGGATTAACTCAGTTCGAACAGAGTAAACTCCTGCCAGCAACTGGATTCAGGGGGCAAGTCAGTCATATTCCTGCCCGTAATGAGCTGGCAAAGCTCACTACGGTTCTTTGCTCCCACGGCTACCTGACCCCAAGTAATGACCAGCTTCATTGCACAGGTGCGAGTTATGTCAAGAATCCCCAAGACCTGGACTATTGCCCCAATGAGCAGCTTGATAACCTTAAAAAGATGCAACATAGCTTCGAAGGCAAGACATGGGTCGACGATATAGATATCACAGGACACAGTGCCAGAGTCGGTGTGCGTATGGTCACTCGGGATCATGCGCCTATGCTGGGCTGCGCCCCGGATACTGATTTAATGCTAGAAAACTATAAGCAGCATCAACATACTAAGGCCAGTATCCAGTTTTGGAAGAATAATCCGGCCCCGATTCATCATGGCCTGTTTATTTTAGGTGGTTTGGGTTCGAGGGGGATAACCACGGGACCTCTGGCAGCCGAAGCGCTAGCCGCTCAGCTCTGTGGAGAGATCATACCACTGGACATGGCTACGTTAGCCTTACTTAACCCTAATCGGATGTGGATGCGTAAGCTAATTAAAGGCAAGGCACTTTAATTAGCTTAATTGAAACCATGACTCACTAAATAAAAAAACCAGCTTTCGCTGGTTTTTTTATTGCTTTACCTTGACCCGATTATTGTTATCACGGCTTTGCCTGATAAGCGCATCATTGGCTATCTGCATATTGGTCTTGGCTAAACGGTCATAAAGTAAGACGTTTACCGACGACGCCAGATTCATACAACCTATGGTAGGTACATAAACCACGGCATCGGCTTCATCGATGAGAGCTTGATCTATGGTGCCGTCTTCAGGACCAAACACATAGATGGCTTTGTCCGGATGAACAAATTCTGGTAAAGGAATCGCGCCCACAACTAAATCGACGCACACCAGCTTCACGCCATCGGTACGAGCCAATAAAAGATCGTCTGTTGCCGTCAGGGGAATATGTTGCCCAACTCTCTTGGTATCAGTATTGTACTGCTCGCCTCTGTGTTTAGCTGCGAGGGCATAACGTTTACCCGTGTATAAGATCTCATTGGCCTGATAGCAACCAGCAGCTCTCATCACTCCGCCCACATTGGTCGGGCTTTTAGGATTCACTAAACCAATTTTTACCAAGCTGGTTCTATTGGCACAAGTTGTCACGCGCTGAGCTTTTCATTCAGCTGCTGCCATGCAGAGGCGACCAAAGCAAAATCGGCATCATCTAGCTCTTTCTTAGCCAGCTGCAGACATACATCCATCTTCTCACCAAGAGCTGCAATGCCTTGTACAGCTTCGACTTCTAGCTGAGAAATAGCCACCGCGAAATGCCCCTGAAGGTAACCACTGGCAAATAGGGCATCTTCATCCCCTTTGGCTACGATATCGTCGATCCACTCATATAATGATGTTTCATACTGCTCTAACATGGTAACTCCGCTCTTTCTTTATCAACACATGCCGCTCACTGGCAGCAAGAACTCAATATTTAGGTTTTTCCGCTCAATTCAAGTCGGGATTAGCAACCTGATACATCACGTAATTATATTAACCTGTGATGGCTCAGCTATCTCAATGATACATGACGCAATTATACTAACCTGTGATAGCTCTGCTATCTAGGTTCAAGTCGGGATTAGCAACCTGGTACATAACGTAATCGTGGTAACCTGTAATAACCCGATAATAGCCACACAGATCTTTGTCTAATTCAGGGTCGCCACTATCCACAATTAAGGGCCGTCCTTCAAGTGCTTTTAACTTAGTTTTTGTCGCCAAGATGATGATATTGTCCTTGCCAACACGTTTTATCAGCTCACTGGACAACTGTTGATTACCTCGACCCAGAATATGCCCTTGTCCACCTATCAAGGTGATCACTAACTTAACTGGCTGATCTCTAGTCATATCCAATAACTGTTTGGCACCTAAGTCGGCACCAATCACTCGACTGTCCTGCACCACATCGACACCCAGCAAGGTGTTTTCAAGCTGTAACTCAGACATCAAGGCGGCGACCGTACTGCCAGAGCCCATGATATAAAGCTCATCTTCCATATTCTCTATGACTTCGGCGGCGATATCACTAAGCACCAATTCATCGATTTCTATTCCGCCCATCTTTACCGCCTGAATATACCTTGGCTCCGCGGGCACTAACATTTCACCGTAACACTTGGCTCTTACTGTGCCTTTTCTAAAAGCCACCTCATCGATATCCATCACATCGGCGCTCATCAAGCTCACCAAGTCACCATCGAGAAGCATCTTGACCACCATGCCTGAGGCATGTGGCGTGATGCCGTATACGCCTGAGTGAATTTTAACCCCAGCGGGTACACCCAGAACTGGCATATTCTCATCGGCCACACAATAGATGTCACGCGCGGTTCCATCTCCACCGGCAAACAACAGCAAGTCTAACTCTTCATTTAAGAGGTGTTTAACCACAAGCTGAGTATCTCCAGCTTCACTCTTGCCGGAAACCTGATGCACCACACGAACATCAAAGCCCATCTCCTTAGCCAAGGTTTCACCCATGTCGCCGGAAGCGGTGATAACTTCAATCTTATCTTGATAGGGTAAGATCACTTCGAGTGCCTGTTGCATACGTAATTGCGCCTTAGGCTCAGCCCCGCGCGCCAACGCTTCTTCAGCCACACCATCACTGCCCTTGAGTGCAACGCTGCCCCCAAGACCTGCGAAAGGGTTAATAATCAACCCCAGACGAAATCGAATTGCCATTTACTGTCCTTTATTCTGTTTGATACAAGATGCAATCACGCTCACCCATCAGAGTGAAATAACTCGAGTGAAGCCTTAAAGTCCTGCTTCGACTCTTTCGAATCAAGTGCTGGTTAACCTGTTTGCTTAATGCTTTTGACCTGCTTAGGTATAAAGTAAACCGCCAACATGGCAAGAAAAGCACAAATAGCCGCGCCAATCCAGGCTAAGTAGGCCCCGGAACCATCTCCCCAGATCATGCCACATAACCAAGTGCCAAGAGCCCCGCCGACCCCGAAGCTAAGACTGGCATATAAGGCCTGACCTTTACTTCTGTGATTGGCATCGAAGCGGCTATGGACGAATTGAATAGAGGCCGCGTGGACTAAGCCAAAGGTAAAGGCATGTAAGAGTTGGCTCACACCAAGCCAGATAAAGCTATCAACCAAGTATGCCATTAATAGCCAGCGGATCCCGGTAAACCCTAAACTGGCCACTAACAGTCGTTTGACTCCAAATCGGCTCAATAGCTTAGGCGCTATCATAAACATCAATATTTCGGCTAGAACACCCAGGGCGACATAGATGCCTGCCACAGCTTCTGTATATCCAGCTTGCTTAAGATAGAGCACGAAGAATCCATAAAATGGCCCCGCGCTCATCTGTAATAATATTGCCGAAATTAAAAACCAGATAATGCCTTTATCTAAGGTGAGCTTAGGCGTGTCACCTTTCGCCTTAACCAGGGCGCGTTTCGAGGGTAAAGGCAGTGTACTGAGCAGTAATCCAATAAATAACACCATGCCGACATAGGGTAAAATCTCTGTGCCCCAAACAGAAATACCGAAACCGACTGCCACGACAAAGACCAAATATCCTAGACTGCCAAAACTGCGAATGGCGCCGTAGCGGGAGGTATTTTCTCCTAAGGTTTCTAAGGTGATCACCTCAAGCTGGGCCAAAATAGAATTCCAGAAGAAGGTATAGACACACAGACTCACTGCAAGATAGGTAAAGCTGCCATCATAAAAAAAGGTGAGATAGCTTACCGAGGCAGCTGCGGCTCCCCACTTGACGAGCTGGGCACGCATGCCCGTTCTGTCGGCTACCATGGCCCAAACATTGGGGGCTATAATCCGCGTGGCCATTAAAATGGCCAACAGAAAGCCTATCTCCTGGGGATCAAAGCCGCGGTTTTCGAAGAAAACCCCCAGATAAGGCACCATGACGCCTAAGATGGCAAAGAAGAAGAAATAACAGGCGCTGATCCAGCGGAGTTGGGTACTGACTTGAGATGTTTGGTCCATGATGTCGCTTCTTATATAAAGCAGCTGCCAACGGGTTTCATCGCTGCAACAAGATAAGGGGCGCCCCAATTAGATTGGGATCTATATTCAAATTACAAAAACAAAAGAGGCGCCTCCTAATACAACAAAGCGCCCCCGAATTCATTTAGCACACATCAATCTTGATTAACGCATACCTATCTGAGGTGTTGTGCTGTGCACATCCATATTTTGTGCCCTGTGTCTAAGCAGATGGTCCATCAAGACGATGGCAAGCATGGCCTCGGCAATTGGAACGGCGCGAATACCAACACAAGGGTCATGGCGGCCTTTAGTCACAACTTCGGCAGTCTCACCTTGAGCATTCATACTCTCACCCGGGATACTGATGCTCGACGTTGGCTTCATGGCGATATGAGCGATAATCGGTTGACCCGATGAGATACCACCTAAAATTCCACCGGCATGGTTTGAAGCAAAGCCTGCGGGTGACATTAAATCTCTATGCTCCGAGCCTTTCTGATTTACCACCTCGAAACCATCGCCTATCTCGACACCTTTGACCGCGTTGATCCCCATTAAGGCATGAGCAATCTCGGCATCGAGTCTATCGAATACTGGCTCGCCTAAACCAACAGGGACACCAGTGGCTACTACTGATACCTTGGCACCGATAGAATCGCCACTCTTCTTCAGGTCTCGCATGTACTCATCGAGCGCTTCAAGTTTTGACGCATCGGGGAAGAAGAAAGCATTTTGCTCGATTTGACTAAAATCTATTGTTTCGGCCTTAATGGGACCAAGCTGAGACAAGTAACCACTGATCTCTATACCGTGAACCTTTTTGAGGTATTTTTTAGCCACGGCCCCAGCAGCCACACGCATGGCTGTTTCACGTGCAGATGCACGTCCACCGCCGCGATAATCACGTAAACCGTACTTCTGTTGATAAGTGTAATCGGCATGTCCTGGACGGAACAGGTCTTTTATATTGGAGTAATCTTTACTGCGCTGGTCGGTATTTTCAATCATTAGACCAATCGAGGTACCTGTGGTTTTACCCTCGAAGACACCTGATAAGATACGTACCTCATCGGCCTCACGTCTTGCTGTAGTATAGCGAGAAGTCCCAGGACGACGTCGGTCAAGGTCATGTTGCATATCCGCTTCATTGAGCTCGAGTCCTGGTGGGACGCCATCTATGATGCAACCTAATGCGACACCATGGCTTTCACCAAATGTTGTCACGACAAAATTTGTCCAATACTGTTTCCCGACATTCGCTCTATTAACCTCTGACTAGTTTAAAAATACTCTGAATTTGTACACAGGCCGAGATTAGCTTAAATGAGCGGCAAGTGACAAGTTTAAATAAAGACTAACTCATTCATTAGCCTTATTTATCACCAGCGCCCATTGAGACTTATTGAACCGAGATTATTCGCTGTCTTTATAGATGGCGAATAGAGATTCATTTTCGACTAGCTGATCACGGGTCAAGACAAACACACCGTCGCCGCCATTTTCGAATGCCACCCAAGTGAACGGCACATCGGGGAATTGTTCCATCAGGTGAACCATAGAGTTACCCACTTCGACAACCAGTAAACCATCTGTGGTCATGTAGTCGGCAGCATTGGCCAGAATGCGTTTAGTTAGGTCGAGTCCATCACGTCCCGATGCCAAACCGATCTCAGGTTCGTGCTGGTATTCATCTGGCATATCACCGATATCTTCGGCGTCCACATATGGCGGGTTCGACACGATAAGATCGTAATGAGGACCTTTAGGTATCGCAGAGAAAATATCTGACTCGATAGGAAAGACCCTATCCATCACGCCTAGATTCTCTATATTGATTTGTGCAACATCCAGGGCATCGGCACTGATGTCTAATGCATCTACTTCTGCCTCATCGAACTCATAGGCACATGCGATAGCGATACAAGCACTGCCTGTACATAAATCAAGTACGCGGTTAACTTGTTTATTATACAGCCAAGGGCTGAAACGATTGGCGATCATCTCGGCAATCGGAGAGCGCGGTACCAGCACACGTTCATCGACAAAAAATTCAAGCCCGGCAAACATGGCCTTATTGGTCAAGTAAGGAACCGGCAGGCGTTCTCTTACACGACGAATAATAAGCTCGACGATTTTATGCTTCTCACTGCTGGTGAGATTAGAGTGGATAACTTGCTGACCTATCTCTTCAGGTAGGTGAAGGGCATGAAAAACTAACGCTATAGCCTCATCCCAGGCATTATCGGTTCCATGACCATAATAAATATTGGCATCATTAAAACGGCTCACGCCCCAACGCAACATATCACCTATGGTACGTAGTTCAGTTACGGCTTCATCTACAAAAATCTTATCCAAAACTCACTCCAGCATAATTATTCCATTTCATTGTAACTGAACTCTATTCATAAGGCATCGGATTCAATAAAATAGCAGTATGAATAACGCCGATCATCTATATGATTTAGCTTTTATGTTGGTTTATCGGCATAAATAGTGGCTTAAACGATTTTAAGGTTTATAAAATAGACACATGAAGAATAAAGACACCTCTGATGAGCAAGATCTATTTTCATCTATGACTAAAGGCATTAAACCCTTCAAGCAAGATAAGCGTCACTTCAGGGCTGAGCAGAAAGATAAGAAAGTGATCGAGGAGAAAACTCAACAGCTCCATGCCGACAGCTATTTCTCTGATACTTATCAACCTCACCTTCCCAGTGAAGGCGCGATGCGTTGGTCCAGGGACGATATTGATAGCTTCGAGCTGAAACGACTTCGCCGAGGAGATTACCAACCAGACCTACTTCTGGATCTCCACGGTATGCGTCAGTCAGAAGCAAAACTTGAACTTGCGGCGTTAATTCAAGCCTGTGTTAAGCAGCAGAGCCATTGCTGCTGTGTTATGCACGGCCACGGCACTGGAGTCCTCAAACAGAATATCCCCATGTGGTTAGCCCAACATCCACATGTGAAGGCTTTCCATAAGGCGCCCAAAGAATGGGGAGGCGATGCAGCCCTACTCGTGCTTATCGATATTGGTGATCAGCCCTATAGAAGGTAAGAGGTAAGAGGTGCGAGGTGCGAGGTGCGAGGTGCGAGGTGCGAGATATTCTAACCAAGAAAACAGTCATGTGAACCACTGTTTTCTTGCAAGATAAACTGAATGTTTTAAATATAGCTAACTAATAGCATGTAACTAAGAGCAATGAACAAAGAGCAATTAACTGATGGTGTGTGGGGCATGTTGCCATACCAGAGTTGCGCACTCGCTATGCTTGTCTATCAATGCCACACCAGAGGTGGCAAAAAGTGGCGGTTCGATACCCGCAACCAACTCACTCACCATATAGCCTAACAAGGGCATGTGAGCAATCACTAACACTTTGTCGGCTTTATATTGATCGGCATAGGCTAAGGTTAGATCCGCAGCAGTACTTGGGGTCCCCGATGGAACTAATTCGTCCAAGACTAACCACTTTCTAGGCTCGGGGAAGTGTTTACTGACTTCCTGCCAACTTTGTTGTGCCCTCAAATAGGGGCTAACAAGGACCAGATCAAACTCAAGCACAGATTTGGCCAGCCAATTACTCATCACAGAGGTGTGATATCGGCCTGTATCGGTCAGCGTTCGTTCTCTATCTAACTGAGCTTGGTAGCTCGCTTCACCATGACGCATTAAAAATAGCTGCATACCACTCTCGCTACTCATTTTTCTCATTATATGCCAATTGTAGCCGCAAAAGTCTTAGGTACAAACCCTATTTAAGTTATTAATTAGTCGAATAGACTTAGGATCTGTATATCTTTCTGAACTGGGACTATAGATGGATAATATTTAGCCTCTATAGAGACTTGCTAAAGACAGATAAGCAGACCAAAATGTACTACTTTTTTGTTATTTACGATAAATAACTAGTATTTTTTTAATCATACTTCATAGTTAAATGTGTATATGAGCCTATTGGTAAATCAGACGGAGTCTTCTACTTGTCAGAATCCTTGCAAATAATTAAAAGTCCAAATGATCTCCGTCGATATCAGCATCTAGTTCTCGACAATGGTCTTTCCGTACTCTTGGTTGAAGATATGGAAGCGAGTCAAGCCGCTGCATCTATGGTGGTCAATGTGGGTCACTTCGATGATCCCGTTGAGCGACCAGGTATGGCGCATTTTCTCGAACATATGCTTTTCTTAGGTACAGAGAAATTCCCCGACTCAGGCGAGTATCACGCATTTATCAATCAACACGGCGGTAACAATAACGCTTGGACAGGCACAGAGCACACGAATTACTTTTTCAGCATTGATGCCGATGTTTTCGAGGATTCGTTAGATCGATTCAGCCAATTTTTTATCGCGCCTTTATTTAATGAAGACCTCGTCGATCGTGAGCGACATGCCATCGAATCTGAATTTAGCTTAAAGCTTAAAGATGACATTCGTAGAACCTATCAAGTGCAAAAAGAGACAGTCAATCCAGAGCATCCGTTCTCGAAGTTTTCTGTGGGTAATTTAACCACACTTTGCGGCGAAGTCTCTCTCCTGAGAGAGGAGCTAGTCGAGTTTTATCGCAGCCATTACAGTGCGAATATTATGACTCTGTGCCTGGTTGGTCCCAGACCGCTCGATGAACTTGAATTACTGGCAGAGCAATATTTCAGCAAAGTAAACAATCACCAACTTGAAAAGCACTATCCAGCCGTACCTATTTATCAGCAAGAGCAACTTAGATCCCAGCTGCATATCATCCCGCTCAAAGAACAGAAGCGGGTGGCGATCACGTTCAGCTTACCGGCCATAGATCCTTTCTATAAACACAAGCCACTGACCTTTATCAGCCATTTACTGGGTTACGAAGGTAATGGCAGCCTGCTTTCCTATCTGAAAGATCAAGGGTTGGCAGTCAATCTATCGGCTGGCGGAGGAGTAAACGGCTATAATTTTAAAGATTACAACATCAGTATTCAGCTAACGGAGAAAGGACTCACTCACCTGGATACTGTCATTCGCTGCGCTTTTGAATATATCGAACTGATTAAAACCCAAGGTTTAGAAGACTGGCGCTATCAAGAGCGGGCCAACCTGCTCCATCTGGCATTTAGGTATCAAGAGCAGATAAGAACATTAGATCTGGCCAGCCACCTCAGCATCAATATGCATCACTATGATGTGGAAGATTTGGTTTATGGTGATTATAAGATGGACAGCCTTAACGTTAGCGAAACCTTAGGCTTGCTACAACTGATGACGCCATCAAATATGCGCATCCAAGTCATAGCACCTGAATTAGATACCGAGCGCCAAGCCGCCTGGTACCACACGCCGTATCAGATACAGTCCATTGCAGATGAGAGACTCAAGTCCTGGAGTCATGTTCAGATCCGTCCTGAGCTCAAGCTACCCATCACCAATCCATTTATCATTTCGGACTCAATACCCCGCCCTGAAAAGAGTAAGAATAAGACCCCAGTTATTGTTTCACAAGATGAAGGTTATCGGATCTGGCACCGTAAAGATGATGAGTTTAATGTCCCTAAGGGGCATATGTACCTCTCTCTTGATTCAGAACATGCCACATCCTCCCCCAGAAATGCCGCATTAACTCGGCTTTACGTTGAGATGTTACTCGACTATCTGGTTGAATATACTTATCAAGCCGAAGTCGCAGGGCTAAGCTATAATATCTATCCTCACCAAGGCGGTATCACCTTACATCTGACAGGTTTTACCGGTAAACAGGAAGTCCTGTTATCACTATTAATCGAGAAAGCCAGAGAACGAAATTTTACTCAAAAGCGATTTGATTCAATCAAACGTCAGATTTTAAGAAATTGGTATAACCAAGCCAGATCTAAACCAATCTCACAGATCTTCACCAGTTTAACGGTGACACTTCAAAAACGCAGCTATGAACCATCACGCATGGCAGAGGAATTAGAGGAGATAACCTTAGAAGATCTACATGATCACGTCATAAAATTCTATGAGAAGATCCACCTTGAAGGCTTAGTTTATGGCGATTGGCTAGTCGAAGAAGTTAAGGCATTAGGTAATCGATTAAATCATATCCTCTCCTTGGTTTCATCACCCAGTGAAGAGTCGGCTCGTGAGCTAGTTAACCTTTCCGGTAAAGGCACTGTACTGCGTGAAATAACCGCCTCTCACCAAGACAGCAGCATAATCATATACTACCAAGCATCTCAATCGAATCCTGAAACTATGGCCTTGTTCAGTTTATTGAACCACACCATGTCTTCGACTTTCTTTCACGAACTCAGAACCAAGAGACAACTGGGCTATATGGTAGGCACGGGTTACTTACCACTGAATCGCTATCCTGGGATCATATTTTATGTGCAGTCACCAACATCCAGTCCTCTACAGCTCTTAGAAGCCATTGACGAGTTTATTGCCGACTTTAACTATGCTGTTATGCAGATCACTAATCAGCAATGGGAGCTCACTAAGCAGGGGCTTATCAATCAAGTGATGGAACACGATGCCAATCTAAAAACACGAGGCCAACGTTATTGGTCTAGCATTGGCAATAAGGATTATGATTTTAATCAGCGAGAGTTAGTCGTGAAAGAGATTGAGAAGCTGACTCGCGCCGATGTGATTAAGTTTATGATGCAGAGAATGCGTAATAAGCTCTGTGACCGATTAGTGCTGTTCACCACAGGCGATAATCATAGGCATGAAGAGCGTCTAAGCTCAGACAATATGATCACTGATTTGCGCAGTTTTAAGCTACAAGCCAATAAATTCAGCTACTAATCACTTGTGTATAGCAGTTAGCATTAAGCGTTTAAATTTCGGTTTGTAGATTTATCCCTTGGCTCTAACAACTTAGATTCAAGCTAGATCACAAACTGAAACAAGAGCGAAACCGATAGCTAAACTAAGTGCCTAAACTAAGCGCCTAAACCACTCGACTCGGCTTTGACATGTAATGGAAATAGATCCATGGCATTCAGAGCCGTAAACGAACCCCACCTACCCCCCCTCATGTCGCCAGCATTTTTTAACAAAGCAGATAAACAACTAGAACCACAAAAACTCAGTCGAATAACCCAGCCTAATGGCTAAATCCTAGTTTTTCTGGTTGGTAATTGGTGGTTACCAGGTATAAAACAACGGCCGGCAACTTATCAATAATAATTATCCCTAAGGAATTCAGCTTAAAATTTTTGACAAAGCCTTCACTTTCTGAAAAAGTGAGGTTAAATCCCTGTTGCCTAAGTATTACTGGCTAATAATTAAACTAAAATGATGCCTAACACGGTTATGAAAACAATCTCTACTCTCCTACTGGCCCTCTGTCTTTTCGGCCAGGCGCAAGCTGTTGAAGAAAAATCTGAACAATCTCCGACTAAGCAGCAGACTTCGTTTTTACTTAACTCCAGCACTTATAATGTCCCAGAAGGACTCTCACAGAGTAATATTACTTCTATAGCTGAAGACAATGATAATTATGTTTGGATCGGCACAGTTAACGGCTTAAACAAATTTGATGGTAAAGTTTTCAAACACTACTATGCTAACAGTAATCAGGGGTTACCAAGCTCTTTTATACGCAGCATACTCTTTGATAAAACTAACAGGCTTCTTGTCGGTACAGATAACGGATTAGCTGTTTATGATAAATTAAAAGATAAGTTTTTCTCAATAACCTCTAAAGAGCTTGGTCATTCAAAAAGGATTTGGTCACTTTCTGAGTTTAAAAGCGGTATTTTAATAGGTACTGAAAACGAAGTATACATCACTGACTTTGATCTAAATGTAAAGAGAAAATACCACGGAAAATTTAACGGAGTGAAACAAAGCGTTTACTTTAACGGTCACATTTATCTGAGGACATACTCAGGTAAAATATTTAAAATAACAAAAAATAATAAAATAACAAATATAATTGAAAATGCAAATGATTTGAAAATAATAAATGAAAGGTTACTTGTTTTAACTAAAGATGGAATTATTGATATATCTAAAGACAATAATAAAAATATCAATATAAACGACTTTAGTCACATAACAAAAAACAATAGTGATATTTTCGCTGTAAAATCTAATTACATTTACAAAATAGATAAAGACATCAACAATATACTCATTGGCCATTTTAATAGTAACGGAATAACTGCATCCCCTAATATAATTTACAGAGGAAAAAACTCAACTTATTTGACCGACCAATCTTTAGGGCTAATAGTTATAAATGACGACAATAATTTAATATCATCCCTTGATATAACAAGAAATAATGTATGGTCTATTAGCCATGTAAACAGCAACGTCCTAATTGCGACTGATGAAAAAGATCTTTCTTTATATGGTGATGATCTTAATCTAATTATGACATATGCAACTGAATTTTATGGTCCAAAATCTGCAGTAATGATTAATAATGATATATTTATAGCTACTACAGAGGGAGTAATATCTATAGATACAGAATCAGGAAAAACCATTACAATTGATAATGACTCATCATTTGTATTAATCAAAGACCTTAGATCAAATAGCATTATTTCAGGAACTTCTAGTGGTTACATTTTAGAATACAACTTTATAAATAAATCACTAACAAAAACCAAAATAGACGATGGGAATCCTATATTTGATATAAAAGTACATGAAGATTCTATATTTATTGCTACTCAGGGTGGGTTATTCCAACTTAAAGACAATATAGTATCGACATTGTTTAATTCTAAATATGTCGTTAGCTTAGTAGGGTTAAATGATTATATTTATTTTGGAACAGGTGAAGGAATATTAAGGTATGATTTATCATCAAATGAAATATCATTAATATACAATAACAAAAAACCAATTTTCGCCTTGTCAGTTAACCGGAACAGCATAATCGCCACTTCGATTAAAGAGGTCATAATTGTCGACACCGAAACCGACGAAGTAACTGTTTTAACCGATGACTTTGGAAGTCAAGATGAGTACAACGCTCATTCAATATTAACTTTAAACGATAGAACTTTTTTAGGTGGGATAAATGGTATCAGTTATCTTTCCACTAGAAAAATTAAAGACCATATAAAAAACACCCCACTACCAATTGCTAATTTAGAAGCCCTGTTAATATTCAACATTACTGAAAATGTTGACGGAAAAATATTAACAAAACAGTTATCGCTAACTGATAACATAAAATTAAAGTATTCAGATTACCCCTTCACACTTAAATTTAATACACCAGGAAATACTTTTGATCAAATAAACTATGTATATCAGATGGATGGGCTTTCAGATGCATGGGTTGAATCTAAGGGGTTAAACTCAGCAACATATACCAACTTATCTCCAGGAGAATATAACTTCACAGTTTATGCAATTGACCCTCTAACTAAAAATCATGGTAAACATAGAATAATCACAATTGTAATAACTCCTCCTTGGTGGCTCTCTCCACAAGCTAAATTTATCTATTTCATGCTTTCACTGATTATTTCGGGCCTGATCGTTAAAGCCATTCTTAGGCGCCGGGAAGTTCAAAACCAGATCGCAAAGTCCGAAGAGCGACTCAAGTTGTCACTCTGGGGCAGTGGTGATGAGATGTGGGACTGGGATATTGAAACCGGACAGATATACCGCTCCAATATATGGGGATCTCTTGAATTCCCTCGGGACGGCCAAAGGTCTGGAGAAGCAGGGGAAAAGAGTAATATACATCCCATGGATCAGGAGCGTGTCAGTACTGCACTTAATGATCACTTCGACGGAAAATCAGATCACTTCGAAGCCGCCTATCGGGTGAAAGGAAAGTCCGGAGACTGGGTGTGGATTTTAGATAGAGCAAAAATTGTCGAACGAGATGAGAAAGATAACCCACTTCGAATGACAGGCACCATCAAAAACATCAACAACTTTAAACATGCCGAAGAGCAGCTGAAATTATTTGAACGAGCTATCGCTAATATTTCTGAAGGCATGTTTATTCTAGACAGTGGATTTAAATTCGTAGAAGTAAATGAAGCCTGCTGTGAGCTGTGTTTAAAACCCAGAGATAAGTTTATTGGTGAGCAATTTAACTTCGACCTTTACCCCGACAGCTATTCTGCACAGATCCGTACCATATTGAATCAACAGGGTCGATGGAGTAACGATGTTGAATCTGCTAAGGGAGATGGTTCCAGCTTCTTGATGGAACTCACTGTCGATGCTATTTATGATGAGCTGGGACAACTCTCTCATTACGTAGGTGTATTCTCAGATATCTCCCGTCGTAAACAGCAAGAGGAAGAGCTTAGAAAGCTCACTAACAACGATCTGCTGACGAACCTACCCAACCGTTCAAGTTTAATGGTCACCTTAGGTAACCTGGTTAAACGTGACTCTCATCACACTCTCATGGTGCTAGATCTAGATAATTTTAAAAAAATTAATGACTCACTGGGACATCAAGTTGGTGATGAGTTACTCATCAAAGTCGCTGGACGCATCGAAGCCGCCGTCCCTTACCATACGAGTATCTACCGCCTCGGCGGTGATGAATTCGCTATCTTAGTAGACGATAATCCGGATATAGGATCCAGTGCTATTATCGCCAATAATGTTATCGAAGCTTTCGTCACACCATTCGAATTAACCTTAGATAAGGTAGTGGTTGGCATGAGTATCGGCATAGTCCTGTACCCCGAAGATGACCAAAATGAACAAGCACTATTACGTAAAGCCGATATCGCCATGTACCATGCCAAATCTGCGGGTGGCAATCGCTATCAGTTCTACTCAGAGTCACTGAATCGTAACGCAATCAGACAACTTGAAGTCGAAAACTTAATCCGCCAAGGCATCAGGGAAGATCTGTTTGAAGTTTACTATCAAGCTAAGATTAATCTTAAGAGTGGCAAGATGGCAGGTATGGAAGCTTTAGTTAGGCTAAATCATCCAGAACACGGCCTTATTCCACCGAACGATTTTATTCCATTAGCCGAAGAGAATGGCCTGATCGTCGAGATTGGTGACATAGTCTTGAAGAAAGCCTGCTTCGCGACACAAAAATGGCGGAGTCAAGGGATCTTCAATGGACGCGTAGCCGTCAATTTGTCTTCATATCAGTTCGCCCTACCCGACTTGCAACAGCGCATCGAGTCAATTTTACGTCTAACTCAGCTGCCAGCAGCGAATTTAGAACTTGAAATAACCGAAGGCACCGTCATAAAAGAGCCAGAGAAAGCAATAAAGGTGATGCAGCAACTATCTAAGATGGGGGTTAGCCTGGCATTAGATGATTTTGGTACCGGTTACTCTTCACTTTCTTATTTGAAACGTTTTCCAATTCATACCTTGAAGATAGATAAAGCCTTCGTAGACGACATAGATAAATCCGATCGTGATCTTAAGATGGTCGATTCAATTATTACTATCGCCCATAACATGGGACTCTCAGTTGTAGCTGAAGGTGTAGAAGACGCATCTCAACTTAGCATTCTAAAAGCTCTAAACTGTGAAGATATTCAAGGGTTTATATTTAGCAAACCGGTCACGGAAGCTGAATTTACTAAGCTACTCAATAAGGAGTTCATCGAGCCTGCCTTAGTACAAAGCGACAGGAAAGCAATATGAAATCAACAAAAAAATCGATTACATTTAAGGAAATGATAAAGATGGCATAACAAGTGCAATTATTCTCTCAAGTGTCAAAAAATAATAATTGGCATACCTACTGACCATGTACCTCACTAACTGATGTACAAAAACTTGAGAGAAGAAGAATATGATTAAAGTATTAGCAACGAGCATTGCCCTAGTATTATCCACTTCAACAATGGCTTTTGAAACTCCTGCGATTGACTCTAATCAAATACTTCTTGCTACTATTTCGAATGTTAGCTTAGAGCCTATTGAGCTCGTTGGTATCCAAAATATCAAGTTCAAGCCTATCGAACTCGCTGGTATCCCAAATATCAAGTTCAAGCCTATCGAACTCGCTGGTATCCCAAATATCAAGTTCAAGCCTATCGAACTCGCAGGAATCCCAAATATCAAGTTCAAGCCTATCGAACTCGCTGGTATCCCAAATATCAAGTTCAAGCCTATTGAACTCGCTGGCATCCCAAATATCAAGTTCAAGCCTATCGAACTCGTTGGTATCCCAAATATCAAGTTCAAGCATATCAAACTCGCTGGCATCCCAAATATCAAGTTTAAGCCTATTGAACTCGCTGGCATCCCAAATATCAAGTTTAAGCCTATTGAACTCGCTGGCATCCCAAATATCAAGTTCAAGCCTATCGAACTCGCTGGTATTCCAAATATCAAGTTCAAGCCTATCGAACTCGCTGGTATCCCAAATATAAGATTCATCAACCAAGAAATGGCTTAAGGTCAGAGGAGAATAATTATGTTCGATTCAATTAAGAAAGCATTAGGCCTAACTCACAAGCCAGCACGTATCAAGGTACAGCTTCCAGAAGGACTGAACCATTTAGAAGTTATACCAGCCAAAGTGTGGTGGAAGTAGAATGACCTTGTCCTTGAGCTGATATTCGTTCACTCATGATACAAGTACAGAAAAGGAGCCTAGGGCTCCTTTTTTAGTTTCTTTATTTGAGGCTTTATAACTTCTAGCGACTTCTAACCGCTTATAACTTCTTATAACTACGGATGGCTCATCAGAACTGAACCAGAGCAGAACTAGAACTGGAAGTTAGAACCTTAAGGAGCCTGAAGACTTACCCACTGAACGTCGCCAAGCATAATGTTTATGGGTATTAAATAGAGGATAGGCTACAGGACCAATAAGCAGGCCTAGCAAGGTCCAGCGCTTAATGCCAAGACCAGCACGAAAAGCCAAGTTACCCATAACGAGACCCGATATCAAGAGCACACAGATAAGGGTTACCACACTTTCTACATTTGCGAATGCTAGCACTAATCTACCACCTCATATCAAAACAGAGACACATTACATCTCTTGATAACTACCGAGTTAAGACCCGAAATAACATTGAATCCCAAAGAATGAGTTATATATCCATCAGACCTAAAGCCTCTAGCTATATAAACTATACTTTGATTTTCAGCTAACTTGACCTTAATAATACCAATCTAAAGCAACTATATTGTACAAAAAACAACTCAATAAGTGAATGAAAAACATGCGCCGATTATGTTTAGCCACAAAAAATGCGGCACTATAATACCATATTATAATGCCGCATTTTTGACCCTAAAGGGTCCTTCTAGATGAAAGCCGTTCGAAACTAACTTAAAGCGAGCTCGAAGCTAGCTGATTCAAACTTTAGGTTAGTCGAAGAAACGCTGATTGCTCTCAGCCATCTCTATCAACTTATTACAAGGTGTAAATCTGTCACCGTGCTTGGCTTGGTATTTTTCTAGTTTTGCAACTAAAACCCCGGCTCCTAACGTATCAATATAATGGAATGGTCCACCTAGGAATGGCGGGAAACCAATGCCGAAGATAGCACCTATATCACCATCACGTGGTGAGGCGATAATCCCCTCTTCCAAACAACGCACAGCTTCATTGAGCATCTGCACCACACAACGCTGGGCGACTTCAGACACTTCTGCGTTCACGCCAGGTTTCAAGCCGAGAACTTGGTAGACACTCTCGTCGACTTGCTTAGCTTTCTTCTTGGCCTTGCCAGCGTACAGATAGAAGCCTTTACCGTTCTTACGACCCTTTCTGCCATCGCTCAGCAACTTATCAAACGCAGCAGGCGCCTTAAATCGCTCGCCTAACTCAGCTTCCAATATAGGGGATATCTTAGCGCCGACATCGATTCCAACTTCATCGAGTAGTGTCATAGGACCAACTGGGAAGCCAAACTTAACCAGTGCCTTGTCAAGATGCTCAACACTCTGACCTTCAAGCAGCAATTGTGCAGCTTCATTCATGTAAAGCGCTAAAATTCGATTCACATAAAAGCCAGCACCATCTTGTACAACAATAGGCGTTTTACCTTGCTTGCGAGCAAAGGCTACCGTAGTCGCTATGGTCTCTGGCGACGTTTTCTTATGAGCGATAACTTCAACCAAGGGCATCTTCTCAACCGGAGAAAAGTAATGCAGACCGATAACATTTTCAGGACGAGCAGCAGCCTCAGCAATCTGCGAGATAGGCAGTGAAGAGGTATTTGATGCAAAAATGGTGTTCTCGCCACACTCGCGTTCGACATCTTTTACCATCTGATGCTTAAGGCTCAAGTCTTCAAAAACGGCCTCTACCACGATATCGGCATATTTAATGCCGATATACTCAGTGGTTGTGGTCATCAGCGACATGATATTGTCTCTGGCCGATGGCGTCATATGACGACGCTTTACACCTTTATCCAGCAGTTTATAAGCATAAGAAAGTGCGTTGCTAAGCCCCTGCTCACTGATATCTTTCACTCGCGCCGGGATCTTAGCCTTACTGGTCGTCACAGAGGCAATACCGCCGCCCATAAGGCCGCCACCGAGTATCATAGCCTTGTTAACCTTGCGAGGCTTAACATCACCGGCGCCGGTCTCTTTCTTCATCTCGGTCGTGGCAAAGAAGATGCTTCTTAATGCGGCCGACTCTTTCGACATAACCAGCTCGGCGAAATGGCTGGCTTCCACTTCCAGTCCCTTGGTTTTCCCCTTCGCCATGCCTTGACGCACACAGTCAATAATCTTGGCAGGTGCAGGGTAATTACCTTGAGTCTTCTTCTGAACTTGCTTACCCGCCTGATCGAAGATGATATTGCGGCCAACAGCTGTGCCTTCTAGTAACTTGTTAACCAGAGACTTATTCTCCTTCTTAGGCGCTACTTTACCTTTCAGCGCCATTTTAACTGCGGTAGCTAACAGTATCGACTCGGGGACAACATCGTCGACCAAGCCCATCTTCAACGCTTGCTTAGGACGGATCTGCTTGCCCGTGAGCATCATATCTAACGCCGTAGTGATACCCACGAGTCTAGGTAACCTTTGGGTTCCACCGCCGCCAGGTAGCAGGCCTAGCTGAACCTCAGGCACGCCCATCATGGTCTTACCGTTTTGGCTACATACTCTTAGATGACAAGCCAATGCCAGCTCCAGACCGCCGCCCAGACACACGCCATCTATCGCCGCCACAACTGGGATAGATAAGGCTTCGAGTTCGTTAAATACAATATGCCCTTGCTGTGACAGTGCCTTGGCATCTTCTACCGAGGTACATGCATCTAACATGGAAATATCTGCACCGGCAACGAAACAATCTTTCTTACCTGAAGCTAAAACTAGTCCCTTGATACTGGTATCGGCTTTAATTTCAGCCAAAACCTCAGTGATCTCGGCAGCAAACTCGGTGCGCAGAGTATTCATGGTTTCACCGGGTACATCTATCGTCAGTACAGCGATGCCATCTTCACGACGAACTAAATTAAATGTCTTTTCCATGATTGTTACTCCACTTCTACTATCATTGCTGCACCTAAGCCACCAGCCGCACAGGCCGTGGTCAATCCAGTACCACCACCTCGGCGTTTTAACTCACGACAGACTTGGGTAATTAATCGAGTCCCCGTAGCAGCAAAGGGATGACCATAAGCGAGTGAGCCACCTAACACATTAAACTTACTCATATCTATCTCACCTATGGCTCGGTTTCTGCCGAGTTTCTCTGCAGCAAACTTTTTCGAGGCAAACATCTGCATATTGGCAAGGGTTTGTGCAGCAAAGGCTTCATGCATCTCGATAAGGGTCAGATCTTCGAGCTCCATACCCGCACGTTGCAGTGCCAGCGGCGTCGCATATGATGGGCCCATCAGCATGTCTTCCCACACATCGATGGCAGTAAATGCATAACTCTTGATGTAACCAATGGGGTCATAGCCAAGTGCTTTAGCGCGGCTCTCACTCATCATTAACACCGCCGAAGCACCATCGGTTAATGGCGTACTGGTTGCCGCGGTAACTGTGCCATGTTTGCGATCGAACGCAGGTCTTAGTTTGGCATAGGATTCTAGGGTAGAATTTTCTCTAATATTATTATCACGATCAATAAAGCTTTTATAAGGCGCAATATGGGCTGCCATGACCTCATCTCTAAGATGGCCCGCATTCCAGGTCTCTGTCGCAAGCGTATGAGAACGGTGTGCTAAGGCATCTTGGTCGGCGCGGCTAATGTTATAAGTCTTAGCCATCTGCTCTGCGGTTTGGCCCATGGAAATGCCGGTAGAGAACTCAGCGACTGCTGGCGGCACCGGCAACAAATCTTTTAAACCTAAGCGTCTGAAGATAGCCAGCTTCTGACTAAATGAGCGAGCCTTGTTAAGGTCGACTAACGCATGAGCCAATCTCTTGGAGACACCTATGGGGAGCACTGAAGAGGAATCTGCGCCACCGGCGATACCGATATCGATATTACCCGTCATAATGGACTCGGCAACATTCACAGTAGACTGAAAACTAGTGGCACATGCACGGCTAACACTGTAGGCATCGGTGCTCACGTTCATGCCTGTTCCCAAAACAATTTCTCGGGCAATATTGGGCGCTGCAGGCATCTGAACAACCTGACCATATACAAGCTGCTCTATCTCCTTAGGATCAATCTGTGAACGAGACAGCATCTCGTTAACGACCATTTTACCCATTTCCAGTGCCGAAACACCGTGAAACGCCGTAGCTTGTTTAGCAAATGGAGTTCTTAAACCCATTACTATCGCAATACGATCGCCCTTGGCGTTCGTTACCTGTTGTCTGTGACTCATTTGCCGCCCTCTTCTTATTACGTTTAGCCGATATTTAGCTATTGACGCTATTATTCCGTGCTGCTTTTTAATCTGCCTGACTGTACTGCATTTAACAGGTCTGACCATTAAAGTGTGATCTGATTCTAACTTCTTACACCAAAGTTTTAAACATCTGTTTGGTTTTTAGACTGACATATATTATAAAAACCTTTATTAACAATGCTTAATGAAATTTATTTTGATTTATCTTGTCCTATTTATGCATATTATAAATATCTAAATCTAGCTAAAGCGGCAATGAAGCATATGACTAAGTCATACAAGTAATATGACTTTATGCGCAAAAAGAGAATTGGTACTAGCCAAACCCTATATGAATTTTCTACCATGTCGTTGGCCTATAACTTAACTAATGAAAAACAAACTGAGTAGCATCATGCCTTTAAGTCGATTTCACGCATTACGCGAATACCTAAACCAGGTCATTTTGGGACAGCCGGTCCTAACAGAAAGCTTATTAATAGCCTTGATCGCAGATGGACATTTACTCGTTGAGGGGCCTCCGGGACTTGCGAAAACACGAGCCGTAAAAGCCCTATGTGACGGCGTAGAAGGTGACTTCCACCGAATTCAGTTTACTCCAGATCTGTTACCTGCTGATCTAACCGGAACCGATATCTATCGTGCTCAAACGGCTACATTTGAATTTGAAGCCGGACCGATTTTTCACAATCTTATCTTAGCCGATGAGATAAACCGTGCCCCCGCCAAGGTTCAATCGGCTCTGCTGGAAGCTATGGGAGAAGGTCAGGTTACCGTAGGTAAGAATAGCTATAAATTACCAGAGCTGTTTCTGGTCATGGCGACGCAAAACCCCCTAGAGAATGAAGGGACTTATCCATTACCCGAAGCACAGCTAGATCGCTTCCTTATGCATCTCAACCTAGATTATCCCGATGCGGAAACTGAGTTCGAGATCATGCGTATGTCACGTAAAGAAGCCTTAAAGCAAGCCGCTCCTAGCGTAGAACCTATCATTCAAAAAGATATTTTCGAAGCCCGTGAAGAGTCACTGGAACTCTATCTTGCCGAGCCTCTAGAAAAGTACATCGTCGATATAGTCATGGCGACCAGACAACCTCAGCGTTACAGCGATGAGCTAGCCAGTTGGCTTGAATATGGTGTCAGCCCGCGAGCCACACTCGCATTAGAGCGCTGTGCCCGAGCCAGAGCCTGGTTGCAGAAACGCGATTTTGTCTCACCGGAAGATATTCAAGCCGTGGCACCCAACGTATTGAGACACAGGTTACTGCTAAGTTATCAGGCCCAAGCCGAAGGCGTGAGCAGCGACCAAGTCATCGATTATATTTTGTCTCAAGTCGCGGTGCCTTAAGTGTCAGAAATAGTCCTCCCTCTTTTTGCCGACGGGGTAAACCTGAATCAAAAAGAGCTGTTAGCATGCCAAAATATCGCCAGAGCGCTTCCCGAGAGGCGCTCTAAAGCCCGTGCAAGTCTTTCGGGTCATAGGGCCAGCCTAATTAAAGGCCGGGGAATGGAATTTGCCGAAGTGCGGCAATACCAACCCGGTGATGATGTCAGGACCATAGACTGGCGCGTCACGGCCCGTACGGGTAAGGCTCATACTAAGCTCTTCGTTGAGGAGCGAGAGCGGCCGGTACTGATTTTACTCGATCTCAGCCACAGCCTCTATTTTGGTTCCAGCTTACTGCTGCAATCGGTACAGGCTGCGCATCTGGCTGCCACTTTGGGTTGGAGTGCTATTCTCCACAGCGACAGATTAGGTGCTTTGATTGCCACCGAAGATGAGCATCTTGAGCTCAAGCCCAGAAGCCGTCAAAAAGGCATCTTGCAGCTTATCTCTGCCATCGAATCTGTGCATAAGCAACAGCTGGCTAGGCTGACCACACATCAGGCTGAACCTGAGCATATGTTTCGTGCATGTCAAAGGCTTAGACGCATAGCCAAGCCAGGCTCATTGATCTGGATAATCAGCGATGGCAGCAATTTTAACGAATCTTGTCTTGCACCTCTGTCGGATCTAAAACGCCATTGCGATATGGGGGCCTTCTTAATCACAGATCCCCTGAGGCAAGGTAACTTAAAGCTGCCCAAACAGTTCCAACTGCCGGTTAAAGATGGCAACAAGGAACTGACCCTCAACCGGGCTGGCTATGATTCCTGGTTGCAACAACAACTTAAGACCCAAGCGCAGTTTACTCAAATGATGCAAAAACTAAATGTTCACACACGCACATTAGATGCAGGCATGAGCCTTAACGATCAACTTGGAGCGTTAAGATAATGCAGCCTACTGCCAATCCTGCCCTCACCGCATTGAAAGATATTCATACACCCGAGGTCATCAGTAACATGCCCATAGCCTTAGGTTACTGGCTGGTGCTTACACTGATATTAATCGGCCTCACGGCGCTAATCTTCAAGCTCAAACAAGCAAGGCGCCACAGGGCACCAAAACGCGAAGTATTATCAGCCGTCGCTTCATTGGACACATCTAGTGATAAGAATTCAGCCGATATTCCAGTCCAGATAAATGCCTTAATCAAACGCGCAGCCATGAGTTACCTCTCCAGAGAGCAGATTGCGGGTCTTGAGGGCGACAGTTGGCACCAATGGATGGCGCGGCAAGTTAAGCGTTCTAATCCACGTCTAAAAGCCCTGCTGGACAGACGCTATCAAAGAGAGGGCCTGACTCAAAATGAAGCCGAAGAGCTCAAAACCTTAGCCACAAATTGGCTTAAACAAGCCTTACCATTGCAAAAGGACCTTCAGAATATCAGTACCAGTAACAAGGAGGCACAATGCTGACTCTCACATGGGCCTGGCTGCTCTTACTCCTGCCATTGCCACTCATCTTCAGAAAACAGCAACAAAAAATAGAGATCAGCGGACACCTTCACCTGCCCGGCATCGGCGAAAATGGGAGCGAGCAAGTTCAGCAATCAAGTCATTCCCGTAAAGCATATTGGCTAGTCTGGGTGCTGTTAGTGATTGCCGTCGCACGACCCTTGTGGATGGGTGATGCTATCGAACTGCCAAGTAAGGGCCGTGATCTTATGATAGCGGTGGATCTTTCTGGCAGTATGCAAATTGAAGACATGGTGCTCAACGGACAAGCAGTGGATCGATTTACCATGATACAAGATGTTGTCAGTGACTTTATCGAGCGTCGTAAGGGAGACAAATTAGGTCTTATCCTGTTCGCAGATCATGCTTATCTACAGGCACCATTGACCCAAGATAGACGCTCTGTTGCTCAGTTTTTAAAGGAAGCTCAGATAGGATTAGTCGGCAAACAAACCGCTATCGGCGAAGCGATTGCCTTAGGGGTGAAGCGATTCGACATGGTGGACAAGAGTAATCGAATTTTAGTGCTACTCACCGACGGCTCCAACAATTCAGGTTCCATCTCTCCCGAGCAAGCCGCCGCTATCGCCGCGAAGCGAGGCGTGAAAATCTACGCCATCGGAGTCGGCGCAGACGTTATGGAGAGACGTTCTATCTTCGGTACAGAAAGAGTCAATCCATCGATGGATCTCGATGAGGCACAACTTAGCTCCCTGGCAAAAATAACAGGTGGCTTATATTTCAGAGCCAGAAGTTCTCAGGATCTGCAACAGATCTATCAAGAAATTGATAAACTTGAGCCTATTAGCCGAGATCAACTCAGCTATCGACCTCAATCGGAACTCTTTTACCTGCCATTGGCTGCCGCCTTATTGATCACCATCTTAATGGCGCTATCTCAACTCCCCTTCTTTAATCGACCCGTTCAATGGCTAACAGCCCGTCGAGGAGACAGATAAATATGCATTTTCTTCGCCCTGAGTGGTTTTTTGCTCTACTCCCCCTGATATTACTCATTCTCTTGCTATGGCATCGAGAGCGAAAAAATTCGACATGGAACCGTTACATTGCCCCCCATCTAGCCAGGCTATTAGTCACCCAGGCTAAGGAGATTAAACCGAGCAAGTTATGGTATCTCGGATTGGCTTGGCTCGTGGCCGTATTTGCCTTGTCGGGACCCGCTTTCACTAAGCAGTCTTTGCCGGTATTTGAAGCGGCCCAGGGCAGAGTTATCGTCATGGATATGTCTCAGTCTATGTACGCGACCGATCTGGCTCCCAATCGATTGGCACAAGCCAAATTTAAAGCCACCGATCTCATCGGTGAGCTTAAAGAGGGTGAAACCGGACTCATAGCTTATGCCGGGGATGCTTTTACTATCAGCCCCTTAACCCGAGATAGAGCAACCTTACTCAATCTACTGCCCACCTTATCACCGAACATCATGCCGGTTCGAGGCTCTAACCTAGTAGCAGCATTAGAGCGAGGAAAAAACTTACTCGCTCAGGGCGGACACATTCGCGGTGATATCTTATTGCTCACAGATGGCCTATCTACTCGGCAGATGCACGGTGCAAAAGCGGTATTAGAGGGCACCCAGTATCGATTAGCAATCATGGCTTTTGGTAGTAAGCAAGGCTCACCCATTCGCCTGCCGGATGGTCAGCTGCTGCGAGATCATGCCAACCAAGTTGTCGTTGCTAAGACCAACTACTCGCTACTTAATGAACTGGCACAGGCTGCAGATGGCGTATTGATCCCCTATAGAAGTGATAATCAAGATATCGAGCAGATACAGACCTGGCTATCGTCTACCGGCGATACTAAGGCGACTGAACTGGACGGTGAGATCTGGCAAGATGCTGGTCCCTATATCGCGCTGTTACTCCTGCTTCCTGTATTGCTCAGTTTTAGGCATGGCCTGGTTGCTGCTATCGCTGTCTGTATCATCTATATTCCCAATCCGGTTCAGGCATCTAGCTGGGACGATCTCTGGCAAACCCAAGATCAACAAGGCATGCAAGCCTATCAAGCAGAGAATTTTGACCAGGCGTCAGACTCCTTTAAATCTCCTCAATGGCAAGCCAGTGCCCTGTATAAGGCTGGAAAATATGATGAGGCTCTACCATTGTTCGAACAGGATGGTTCGGCGAGTGGCTTGTACAATCAAGGCAATACCTTGATGCAGCAAAACAAATACCATGAGGCGATAAAACGTTATCAAGATGCTTTAGCACAAAGCCCTGAGTTAACAGGCACAAAAGATAATCTCGAGCTTGCCAAAAAATTAGCCCAGCAGCAAGACAGCCAGGATAAAAATAAATCGGATCAAGACAAATCAAACAAGGATAAGTCAGACCAAGATAAGTCGAAAAACGATGAGTCCGAACAAGATAAAAATCAGTCTGATAAAAACCAAGGCGACAAAGAAGACAGACAGCAGGACAAATCAGACCAAGACTCTGACAAAAAATCTGACAAAAAATCTGACAAAGACAAACAGCAAGAATCTAAGCAAGACCAGCAATCACAATCCAATGAGTCACAAGAGGACAGTGGATCTGATAAAGAGAATGCGGGAGATCAGAGCCAGGAAGATAAGCCCTCAAAAAATAACGGTAACGATTCCGACATGCAGGCCGATCCGGATAAAAAGCAGTCTCAAGCTAATGCTGAAAAAGATAAGCAAGACAGTGAGCGAAATAAACCTGCCAGCAGCGATGACCAGCAGCAAGAAGCACAAGAGCAGACGGCCTCTCAAAACCCACAAGCAGCCGATGACAATCCAGATGAAGATGCCCAAGCCAAAGCACAAGCGGCTCAAATCCATGAAGGACCAGAAGCGCTGCCTCCCGAGATGGAGCGGGCATTAAGAGCGCTAGTCGACGACCCTCAAGTTTTACTGAGAAATAAGATGCAACTCGAATATCAAAAACGTGCAAGACACAATGCCAACTCTAAGGATCAGCAGCAATGGTAGTTTCCAAACGTTTATTACTAGCCTTAGTGACGCTAGTGTTCTCCATCCCAACTTTTGCCATTAGCCAGCTGGAAACATCTGTCGACAGAAACCCTGCCGTTGAAAAGGAATACCTAGTACTGAGCATCAGTGCCGACGATAATATCCAAACCGGGGAGCTAGATACATCTCCCCTGCTCAAAGACTTTATCGTGGGACGTACCAGTGTCAGTCGCAGCACTCAGATAGTTAATTTCGACTCGAAAAAACAAACTCGTTGGCAAATTCTTCTGGCACCTAAACACTCGGGAAACCTCCTGATCCCATCTTTGAGCATAGACGGTGTCAAATCTAAACCTATCGAACTCAGTGTCGTCGCTTCAGGCAGTCAGCCTCTGCAGATGAAGAGCCTCTTCATACGCACCAGCTTATCCACTGAAGAAGCCTATGTGGGACAACTCATCACCTATAAAGTGAAACTCTACTTAGCGGTGGATCTTCAGCGAGGCGTATTAAGTGCCCCTAACTTAGATGGAGCACAAATTAAGCAATTGGGTGAAGATATCGATACCACAGAGCTCTTCAATGGCCGCCGTTATCGAGTCATAGAGCGCACATACGGCATCATTGCCGATCAACCTGGAGAACTCACCATAGACGGTACTGGGTTTGCGGGTGATGTATTAGTGCAAGGCTCTCGTCGAGGCGGCATGTTCTCTTTCAATGAAAGCCGTCCCATGGAAGCCAGAGCCGCAAAATCTATCTTACTCATTAACCCGATCCCCAAGGAGTATCACGGGGAATGGTTAGTGTCAGATCTGGTTGCGCTACATGAAGACTGGCCGGAAGAGACTCAGGAATATCAGGTCGGCAACCCTATCACACGCACCATTAGCTTAATCGCATCAAATACAGATGAAACTAGCTTACCGGACATGCTAATACCCGTACCCCAAGGCCTTAAAACCTATCCAGAGAAGCCAGTACGCAAGAACTTCTTACGCGATAAACAAATGGTGTCACAGCTGATCCAAACCTTAGCCATAGTGCCAACCAAAGCCGGAGAATACACCTTACCAGCCATCACAGTGCCTTGGTGGAATCCACACACCAAACGCCAAGAACAAGCGACGCTTGCCGCCAGAACCATCACAGTTATTGCCAGCGATACACCTGAAGTGAACCTGCCTCAGATAAATACCAGCTCTGATACCAGTCAATCCGCTTACTGGCCTTGGCTAAGCTTAATTTTTGCCAGCCTATGGTTGGCCACTTTAATGCTCTGGCAAAAGAGTCGTGGACAGGTTAAACAGCTCTCGGCTAATCAACTCGACTCGACATTAAACCCAAATATAGTGCACACGGCGAGGAGCAAAGATAATGTTCAGACAACTGCCTCTGCCGTCCTAACGACTAAACAACAAAATAGCCTGTCGACACTGGAAACTGCCTGTAAAGAGGAAAACCCCGGAAAAGTATTAACGGCGCTTCAGGCTCACTACAGTGAACAATATTCACGTTCCATGAGTCTTGCCGACATTGGCGGATTATCCCTTGAATTAAACCAAGGTATCTCGCAGCTACAGATTTGTGCCTTCAGTAAGCAGCAAACTCCCCTAGATTATCAGATGATTATTCAGGCGGTGAAGTCATCTCAAGTCACAAAGACTCAGCAACGAGTCTCTGCTCTGGTGGATCTTAATCCTAAATAGGCCTCTCGATACCTACGGCAAGAAGTTAACCTAGTACTTTCTAATAGTTAACTTCTTGCCATTCCCTCCCAGCAGGTTAAGCTAGCCAATATTATGGTCATTAATCGAGCGTCAATTTAAAAAATGTTTAATCGCCTGCGAAATAAAAAACCCAGTTCCTCGGTCAATTCTGACATGCTAAGTAAACAAAGACGATACGATAGCCTTGTCAGGGCACTCCATGCCGATATCTTCCGCTACGCCTACTGGTTATGCGGAGATAAGCATATTGCGGAGGATATCACTCAGGAGACCTTTCTTCGGGCATGGCGCTCACTCGACTCATTAAAAGATGATAAGGCGGCTAAGGCCTGGCTTATCACCATAGTGCGCAGAGAGAATGCCCGTCGATTCGAGAGGAAGCAGTTTGATTACTCAGATATTGAGCAAGATCAACTGGAAGACCATTTATCCACTAGTACCGAAGATAACGCAGAGCAGTACCTGATCCGCAGGCTAATCTCAAAATTAGAGATCGAATACCGTGAACCGTTAATTTTACAAGTTATTGGGGGTTTCAGCGGTGAGGAGATTGCAAACATATTAGCGCTCAACCGGAATACTGTGATGACTCGACTCTTTCGTGCCAGAAACCAGTTAAAAGATTTAATAGAAAAACCACAAGTAAGAGGTCAATCCAATGGATGAGCTGAAGTTTAGACGCCAGGCCTACACAGAGCCAAACTGTCAGGACGATGATTTTTTAGCGGCAATGCAAGCCATTCCTGAACGTGAATCTTTCGTCAACGACCTCAAAAATCTCGACCGTAAATTGGAGCGGGCCTTAAAAATTGATGTGCCGGAAGATTTAGCCGCCAGGTTACTGCTCAACCAACAGCTTCATCAGCATTCTAGACTGAGACGTAAGTCAGGTTTTACTCTAGCGCTGGTCGCATCTGTCGCTTTTATAGCTGGAATAAGTTTCACTCTTCTAAGAATGGCCCCGGTCGATCTAGGACAACATGCCCTCGCCCATGTGTATCATGAGACGAAAGCACTGACCTTAGATCAAGACATCAGCTTTAAGGATGTTAACTTTCAACTGGCCTCAATGAGCACAATTGGCAATGCCAAATTTACCCAACAACCCGGTAAGCTTTATTACAGCAGTTTTTGTGACTTTCAAGGCGTGAAGAGTCTGCATCTGGTTATGCAAGGAGAGCATGGCAAGGTCACCCTATTTATCGTCCCCATTGAGGATCGCATGGTACTCGAACAAGCCTTCAAGGATAACAAGTACCTAGGAAGAGGTTTCGTGACCGATAAGGCTTATATGCTACTGGTTGGCGAAGATAATTCCGACCTAAACTATGTCAAAAAAGAGATCCAACAAATATTTATCTAAACCCGTAACACCCAGTGGTGGCATCATGCCGCCACTGGCCCCTTCTGAGGCAGATAGTCATTCAATATTGAGCTTAACCTCAAACATCTGCTAGCATGTCGCCCACATTTTGAAAAATAAAAAATAATGGCATTGAGCATGAATATTGAATTACCGATATTAATTACTTTCGTCGGCTACCTCGCCCTAATGATGGGCATAGGTTTATGGGCCTATAAAGCGACAGATTCCGTCGACGATTACATATTGGGTGGCAGAGGCATGGGCCCTGCAGTGACGGCCTTGAGTGTTGGCGCATCTGATATGTCTGGCTGGCTACTACTGGGCTTGCCTGGTGCAGTTTACTTAGGTGGGTTAGGCGAAGCCTGGATTGGCATAGGTCTGGTCTTTGGTGCCTGGTTAAACTGGCTCTTCGTCGCCAAGCGTCTGCGTATATACACGGAATTTACCGATAACGCCCTAACCCTACCCGACTTCTTCGAGAAACGTTTCGAAGACAGTAAAGGCTTACTGAAACTGGTTTCAGCGGTCACAATTCTAATCTTCTTCACCTTCTATGCCTCATCAGGCATGGTAGGCGGTGCAATACTGTTTGAAAAAGTCTTCGGCCTCGATTACACCTTAGCGCTGATTATTGGCTCAACCATTATTGTTGCATACACCTTTGTCGGTGGCTTCTTTGCCGTCAGTTGGACCGATTTCTTTCAGGGCTGTCTGATGTTAATCGCCCTATTGATAGTGCCGGTAGCCATCTTCAGCCAGCCCGAAACCCAAACGAGTTTAGCCAATATTGACCCGGCTATGTTGTCTATGTTTCATGAAAACACCACTGCGATTGGCCTAGTATCATTACTGGCATGGGGCTTAGGCTATTTCGGCCAACCACATATTTTGTCACGTTTCATGGCCATAAAAAATGCCAATGATATTCCGCTATCACGTCGTATCGCCATGAGCTGGATGTTAATCGCACTAGCAGGTGCCTTGGCAACGGGCATTGCCGGCAGCTTGTACTTCGCCAACGATCCATTGGCCAATCCAGAAACTGTGTTTATCCACTTGGCACATGCAGCATTCAATCCATGGATCGGCGGTCTACTTATCGCCGCTATTTTATCGGCCATCATGAGCACCATAGATTCACAGCTGCTAGTCTGCTCTAGTGTTATCACAGAAGATTTCTATAAGAAGTGGTTACGCCCAGAAGCCAGCAGTAAAGAGCTAATGTTAGTGGGCCGTATCGGCGTACTGGCGATTGCCATTATCGCTGGTATCGTTGCACTCAACCCAGAAAGCAGCGTACTTGGCCTAGTCAGTTATGCATGGGCTGGTTTCGGCGCGGCATTTGGCCCTGTGGTATTACTCTCGCTTTTCTGGAGTGCTTACAGTCGAAATGGTGCGGTAGCCACTATCATAGTCGGTGCATTCACTGTGTGATTTGAAACAGCTTTCAGGTGGATCTTCGAGCTCTACGAATTCTTACCGGGCTTCATTTTCGCAACGCTCTCAGGCGTGATTGTGAGTAAAATATCTGCACCTTCTGATAAGGTTAAAGAACAATTTAGAGTATTTACTTCAAAATTGTAATACCTAAAAGTAAGATATTTTTCCCTGCTGAACTAAAATAGCGTACATGTGTACGCTATTTTTATGATTTATTTTCGACTCCACGTTTACAAGCCCGCAACTTAAATTTAAAACACCTACACGCCTTGATACGCCTAGGGATAAGCCCTTCAGCTCATGATTAAAATACACACACATCCTCAGTCATAAATCACCCCATCAAATTAACAAAATCACAACAGCAAGTGACCACTGGTCGGAGTTGCTGCCGGGTACGAGCATGCCTAAGATGCACTGGTCTAACAAGTGAACCCCATCAAACGTAAAAAAGCAGATAAAAGCTGAGTTTGAAATATTGGGCCTAAAATTACAGAGATGATAATGATGAAAAACTTCAACAAGACTTTTTTAGCTATCGCAGTTACGCTTGCAAGTTCACAAGCTATAGCCGCTGGTTTTCAATTAAACAGCCAATCTGCTACCGGTATTGGCCGTGCTTTCGCCGGTGATGCCGTCATCGCAGACAATGCTTCAGTACTATCACGCAACCCTGCGGCCATGGCCCTGTTTGATAAGCAGCAACTCTCTATGGGTCTGACTTACGCCGATGTGCAAGTTCAGGTTAACGATGTAACTCATGGTTCTGGTGCCAACTATGGCTCAGTGGATGATGCAGCAGAAGCTAAGGTCATTCCTAACTTTTATTATGTCAATCCAGTAAACGACAAGTTTGCTTACGGTGTAGCTATGTTCAGTAACTTCGGTACAGGTACCGATACTACAGAACTTTCTAACAACATCATTGGCGGCAGGTTACCAGCTCCTATCGATCTACTTGGGAAAACTGAAGTAACCACAATCAACTTCAACCTAAGTGCTTCATACCGTTTCAACGAGCATTTCAGTGTCGGTGCCGGTGTTGATATGATCTATGGTCAAGGTACCTTGACTCGTGGCGGTGCAGTACCAAGTCCAATTACTGGAGCTCCGATAGATGTGGATCTTGTCGATGTTGATGCCGATGGCATAGCATTTGGCGGAATCGTCGGTGCAGTATACGAGATTAATGCCGATAACCGCTTCGGAATAAGCTATCGTTTAAGTCCTGAATTTAAAGCATCCGGTGATGTCACCATGGCTGGAGTTGACTTTGATGAGATCATTATCCCATTACCAGACATCTTCCAGGTCGCCGGTTTTCATCAGTTAACTGACAAGTTCGCCATTCACTACACGGCTCAGTTAACAACATGGGCTGATTTCGATGAAATTACAGTTTCAGATCCTGTGGATGCACAACTTAAACATTATGCATGGGATGACTCTTGGTTGTTCAGCATAGGTGGTACTTACACGCTCAATAATAGCTGGACACTTCGTGCCGGTTACATGCATGACCAAGGTGTCGTGGGCGAGATAAGCTCTATCTCAATCCCTGATTCAGACCGTAATTGGTACACAGCAGGTGTAACTTATAACCTGTCTCAAAACACTAGCTTGGACTTCGGCTTAGGCTTCGTCCGTGGTGAAGATGTATCTCTGATTGAATCCAGTGGGCTTGTGGGTGATATCCATGCAACGACTCGCTCAGATGCGACTTACTACTCTATGCAGTACAACTACCAGTTCTAAATTTATTTAGTCCTTGATAGTCATGAAAAGCCGCACTGAGTGCGGCTTTTTCATGCCTGGAGCAAAATCTACAGCCATTACTCTTTTTTAGAAGTTGTAGCTAGATCGAAACAGTAAAAAAAACTATATTATCCCTTCAGTTTTCAGCTCAAGGAATTGGATTAATGAATAAGAACAACGCAATCAGTGCACTCATCTTAGGCTCACTACTCTGTCTTGGTTTGGCGCTTCTGGGCTATGGCATTGGACATAGCCTAATTGAGATGAAATCTATGGAGAGAACGGTTACCGTCAAGGGACTCGCCGAACAGGAAGTAAAAGCCAATATTGCTATTTGGCCGATCCGCTTTATCCAGGTCGATAATGATCTCACGGCCTTATATCAGACGGTACAAAACCAGACAGACAAGGTGATCTCCTTCCTGCTTAAACAAGGTTTTACTGTCGATGAGATATCAAGCTCTCTCCCCTCTATCGAAGACAGACAAGCACAGGGATATGTCGATCCCAATGTGAAATATCGCTACGCAGCCAAAGTGACCATCTCTATTTATACCAAGAGAGTCGAACTGCTATTAAACAGCCGACAACATATGCTCGAACTGGCTAAAGAAGGCATTGCCATCGCCAGTGAAGATTACAACAACAGGACCGAGTTCCTGTTCACTGAGCTAAATTCAGTCAAGCCAGCTATGGTGCAAGCTGCTACGACCAATGCCAGACAAATAGCCAATAAGTTTGCCCAAGACTCAGATTCGGTATTGGGCAAGATAAAAAGTGCCTCTCAAGGTCAATTCAGCATATCCGATAGGGACAGTAATACCCCTTATATCAAGCGTGTGAGAGTCGTCTCTACCTTAACTTATTATCTCAAGGATTAACTTGATTGGACAAGGCTTCATGGGGTAGATATTTACCCCATGAAGCCCGAACGCTATACTCATAATTGAGACTCGTCCTTGTGCTGCTTAATGCATATTCGAGTGCGCTATGCCGAAAATCCTAGCAGAGAAATAACCCTATTCATTCATAAATATAAGGAAAACAAAGTGAAGAATCTGACAAGTGCCGCCTACAGAAGTATGCAAAACCACAGCTTTATGGTCATGTTTGCGTTATTTAGCCTCTTGATGAGCCAATTAGCTTTCGCGGCAGATAAAGACCCTGAAGTCGCATGGGATAAGATCAATGCGGGTGCCACTGTGATCGATGTTAGAACGGCAGAGGAGTTCGCAGCGGGACACCTAGATAACGCGATCAACATCCCTTTCGAAGAGATAGCGGTGGCAATTAACACCTTAGATATCGCCAAAGACACACAAATTGTACTCTATTGCCGCAGTGGCCGACGCAGCGGTATCGCTTTCGATACCTTAGTCTCAGAAGGTTACACTCAGAGTTACAATGGCGGTGGCTTTGAAACCTTGAGCCTGTTTAAACAAGATAATAAACAATAATTAAGCGCCAGCTCATCATTTTATGTCGATAACTCAATCTACCCTAGGAGTTATCGACATTTTCTTAAACGCCTAGCCTAAAGCACTGACTCCCCCAGACACACTCTTTTAAGACTCTAGTAGCTCTCCCAAACTCCCCTTCTCGATTATTTATTCATGCCACTCCTTTGCTCATACAAGACAGATTTAGACTTTTTATCATCTAGATCCTGCTGAAATTAGGCTTAATACTTTCCTTAACTCTATGACAAACCTTAATTAATGGCAGAAATCGCCCCAAGCCTTATTACTTTTAGGAATATATTATAACCAACAGGTGTTAATACTATTAACCTACATTTTCAATATCTTACAATAAGAAAGTGCTATAGAAATCACAGCGAGGGTTTATTTTCATATTTCATACCTAATAGATAAACCTCATCATTAACAGCATAAAAATTCACAACACCCACGTAATTACGAAATTAAACCCACTTAAATCGGGTAATTATTCAAACGTGTTTTATATTCCCTCCTATAAATTTCAAACCACCCTAGATTTACATTGATTTTACAATTTGGATACAAATAGTTACATTCACTGCGGATCGACCGGTTTTTTTTAGTTTCGACTAAAAAACCATCTAATAATAATGATTAATTCTAAGTAACATGGAAGACAATTATGACAATAAGTAACAAGCATTCTATTGCACTCAGCTTATCTGCCTTGGCAATCGCCATCTCAGCTAATGTACAGGCAGCACCGACCTTTACCCCGGGGCTTCAATCGAGTGAAACAGGTTTTGAACAAGCATCCCCACTACCAAAGCGCTATATTGTAAAATTTAAAAATGCTCAAGCCGCGGCTAATTTCCAATCAGCTGCTAATGGAATGAGTACGATGAACTATGTACCAAGAACTAACGAAGTATTTTCTCATCACAGAGCACTCAACAGTGTGTCGGCGAAAGAGATGAAGCGCATTGGCCGCAGTAACAGCTATACAACCAAACTCGCCTCTAAAAGTATTCGCTCCCTTCGCCTTCGTTCAGATGTTGACTATGTTGAAGAAGATATGCCCAGACACCTACTGAGTGAAACCACTCCATGGGGTCAAACCTATGTGGGTGCCACCCGCTTGAGTGACTCCATGGCGGGTAATCGCACCATATGTATTATCGATTCCGGTTACGATCGTGATCATGGTGACTTAAGTGGCAATAATGTCACAGGCACCAATAATTCAGGTACGGGTAACTGGTTCGAGCCTGGCAAGAATAATGCTCATGGTACTCATGTTGCTGGCACGATAGCCGCCATAGCGAACAACTCAGGTGTTGTCGGCGTGATGCCAAACCAGACAGCTAACATTCATGTTATCAAGGTATTTAACCAAGCTGGGTGGGGATATTCTTCTTCTTTAGTCTCGGCCATAGATACTTGTGTCAGTAATGGCGCAAATCTAGTCACTATGTCTCTGGGTGGTAGCAATTCCAGTATCACAGAAAAGAACGCCATGACGGCCCACGCAAATAATGGCATCTTGTTGATTGCCGCGGCGGGTAACGCCGGTGACAGTACTCACAGCTACCCGGCATCTTACGATGCGGTAATGTCTGTCGCTGCCGTTGATAACAACAAAGATCATGCGGCATTTTCCCAGTACACAGATCAAGTTGAGATCTCAGGTCCAGGTGAAGCTATTCTATCAACTGTTACCTTAGGTGAAGGACGTTTAGCCGACATCACAATTAATGGCCAGTCCTACTTCGATAATGGCATAGTCCCACACAAGCGTTATGTAAAATCCGGTGCCAGCCATCTTGATTCCCCTATTAACGGCAGTGTAACCGGTGAACTCGCTGAGTGTTCGGTCTCTGGCAATAGCTTTACTTGTGGCGATATGAAGGCCAAGGTTTGTTTGATTGAACGTGTCGGTAATCAGGGCGCTAGTTACCCTGAAATCGATGCGATTAGAGCCTGTAACTCGGCAGGAGCAAGTGCGGTTATTGTCTATGGTAATAACCAGCTTCCTGGGCTACAAAACCCTTTCATCATAGATAGCAACAATGAAGCGCCACTGGTTTCTGTTTCTGTCGATCGCGCAACCGGTCAGGCACTTAAGGCACGAGTAGGATCGACTGTTACAGTGGCCAATACCGCCAATGAAGATTACGCGTATTACAACGGTACTTCCATGGCGACCCCACATGTATCGGGCGTGGCAACACTAGTATGGAGTTACCATACTCAGTGTAGCGCCGCTCAGATCCGTAATGCATTGAAAGTCACCGCTGAAGATCTCGATATTGCCGGCCGTGATGATAAGACAGGTTATGGTCTTATCGATGCGGTGGCAGCGAACACTTACCTGGATGCATCTTGTGACGGTCCTACCGATCCGGGAACGGGTCCTGGAGAGTTTGTACTCGAAAATGGTGTGGCTAAAACAAACTTAGCCGGCGCTAACAATGATGAGCTGCATTTCTCAGTCGATGTCCCGGCTAATGCCACAAATTTGAGCTTTACCATGAGTGGCGGTGATGGTGATGCGGATCTGTATGTACAATACGCTGCGGCGCCAACGGCTAGCAGCTATGATTGTCGCCCCTGGAAAGGCGGCAACAGTGAATCTTGTCCTATCACAGATGCACAAGCAGGTACTTATTACGTTATGGTTCAGGGTTACTCTGCCTTCAGCGGAGTTAGCTTAGTGGCTAATTTCACTGAATCAACCACAGGTGGTCCAGCAAGTTACAGCAATACTAACGGCTACTCGATTCCGGATAACAGCTCTGTGGGTGTCACTAGCCCAATATCCGCTACTCGAACCGGTGATTCAGGCACTGTGGCGGTCAAGGTTAACATCAGCCACACTTACATTGGTGACTTACGAATAGAGCTACATAGCCCAACGGGCCAATTGACTGTCTTGCACGATAATACCGGCGGCAGCTCAAACGATGTGGTTCAAACTTACAATGTCGATATGACGGGGGTTGAATCTGCCGGTGAATGGACATTAAAGGCCATAGACAATGCTCGCCGCGATACTGGTAGCATCAATAATTGGCAGCTTAGTTTCCAGTAAACCTAGTACCGATTTAGCCATATTTTGAGGGCCCTGTGCCCTCTTTTCTTGCCAAGATAAAACCTCCCCGTTCAATCTTGCTGGTTAACTGATATAATTAACTCAATATCAATTAATCTTATGAACTCATGACCCAAGTAAACAATCCACTACATGGTATCAAGCTAGCAGACCTACTCACCGACTTAGTCGAACATTATGGCTGGGAAGAGCTAGGCACTCGCATCGATGTTCGTTGCTTTAATCATGATCCAAGTATTAAATCCAGTTTGCGCTTCCTACGTAAGACCCTTTGGGCGAGAGAGAAGGTTGAATACCTTTATTTAAAGATGAATAAATTACCTCTACCGGCAACAAAGCCAAGAGATGATCACTACCAAGCCAGTGATAAGAGTCTACGTGCGGCAAGTAACAGAGCAAGTTCTGAAACAGACAATGATGGCGATCAGATGAATACCAATATTTGGGGAAGCTAGCAGCTTAGACAAAGCCTAGCTACCGGGATATGACATTGCACATCAAGAAGCCGGATAGACCTTAACGTCTGTCCGGCTTTATTATATCAAGAGTTAATTAGCCTTTAAGCGGATACTCGCTGCCATCTTTGGCCGTAAATACTTGTGAGGTTTGTGAGCTTTCAATGATTCGCTTCTCTTCAACATTAAGCAAGCTAATCCAGTATTCATGACCTTCTAGCCTGACATCATCTATGTGAGCCTGGTCTTTATTACCCGTTTTTCCACCGCGATCGAAACTCAATTCCACATGGGTACCATTGTTATTAAGCAAGATAGCTTCAGGTTCACTCTTATGACCATTTAACGCCACAAATTGCCCTGAATCCTTTAGACCCGTATGGCTTCCGTCGGAAAAAAACATCAAGAGTTGCTGGTAGTAAACCACGTAACTGCACACCTCTTTATGGGAACCTTTAGCTAATGGAAATGTGTTATCAAGAAACTGTTTAGCATTGGCCATAGTGTCAATATCTGTAACGGCTTCTGATGTTTTTACATTAACAATTCCGGCATTGATAAGGTTTGTAAAGTTCTGCTCGCCGCACTCATTACTGATAGTAGATATTTCCATAGCCTTATCCTCTCAAATCACTCTCGGGTTATTTTCCATTATTAACAAACGACTAGAAATTTCCTGTCGAATCATCACGCATTTTTTATTTATATCTCACGTGAGTCATTTAATTCATTCTTTCTCGATTGCTTGATTTGTAGTCTAGCGAAAAATTTACTACAATTTCACAATAAAAATTTTACAGTGTGAATTTTACAAAATGAGAACAACAAAAAGCTTAATGCGAAAATCACATTTTCTTGGTACCAAGATCCGTAATCTAAGAAAAAGAAACCATCTCACCATGGAAGATCTTTCGGCGCGTTGTGTACGAGTCGACCCTGAAACCGCCCCATCTGTGTCATACCTGTCTATGATAGAGCGTGGCAAGCGAGTCCCCAGTGCCGGCATGTTAGCCGTCATCGCGGCAGTATTTCAAAAAGAGGTAGATTGGTTTTTAGATGATGTACCGGAAGAGCAAGCTATCATGCCAGATAAAGGACGCCGTGGTGGCATAAATGGCATGGCGCTGGAGCCAAGCTTTTTGTTTTCTAAAGATATATTGCAGATTGCCATTCCTGAGATGTTGTCACAAACTGGGATCACAGGACGACAGTTTGCCCATCTTTTAATTCGCGCCCATCAGGAGCATCATCAGAATCACTTTCCGGATCTCGAACGTGCAGCCGAAGAGATAGGCCTAAAACGACTACCACTCGCCCTGGAAGATATCATGGATATTGCTAAGGGGATGGGGCTTAAAATAAAATGGATCGACCGAGCGCCAAAAGATGTTATCGATGAGATGGGAGCCACCTCGACTCAGCTGGTGACGTCATTTTTTGAACCGCCTTCGACCATCTATATTAATAAACACCTGAAATCTAACCCGACTCGACTCAAGTATGATCTGGCCGTACACATAGGCCACTGCGTATTGCACAACAAGGATGGATTAAAATCTGTGCTTACCACAGGAAAAAGTCAGGTCAGCACAGAGATGGACAATGGCACGCCACAGTCTTCCACGGTAAATGCACAGGATATTCTCCACGCCTGGCGCGATTTTGAATCCAGTTTCTTTGCCGGTGCCCTACTTTGCCCTAAAGTCCCCTTCAGGCAGATGTTAGATCGCCATGGCTATGAGATAAATGTTCATGAAAAAGTGGGAGTCTCAGCATCGGTGGCCATGCGCCGCATGACCGTTGTCTCTCCCTATCCGCATTGGCACTATTTCGATGCCTATGCGCCGGGAAAATTAAAAGCTGTCTATCGCGGCAACGGTATTCCACTTCCCTGGGGCAATATGCGCTTAGTTCAAGACCCTTGTCAGCATTGGGCTGTATTTAGAAAAATCAATGAAGACAGCTCAGGTTCATCTGCACAACTGTCGATACTCGATGTCGATAATGAACCTAGAATTTACAGCTGTGAGTCCATAAGAGTAAAAGATATGGCCGGCAATAATCACGTGCTCTGTGCCGGCATAGATCTCAACCCCGCTATCCAAGCTCAAGGAGGAGACGCTAGTGGGATAGCTGCTGAATTAAAACAAGCTTGCGTTAAGCATGGCGGCGAAGCCGAGATCCCCAAGGCAATAAAGAAGGATTTAACCAGTGTGGCTAAAATTCTCAATATCAACTGGGTCGAGCGAGGCATAGAGACTCAAGCCAGACTCATCTGTGCAAGAGGCGCAGTCTGTCCACGTCAGCCCACTTGTTATGAAGCAGGCAAGCCTCAATGTGAGTAGATAATTGAATTGATGAAACCAAGAGCCTGAACACAATTTAGGCTTTTAGTTCACTTTTTATGCTGCACCTGTTAACACTAGCTAGGCGAACGACTACACCCTTAACGCTATTTTCCCTACCACAACGCCAGATTCTAAACGAGCATGGGCTTCGGCGACTTGCCAAATAGTAAAGTCAGAGTCATCGAGCAGAGGTTCGATAATGCCAGCATCTACTAGCTCTGCAATCTGAGTTAAAATTTCTCCATGAGATTGTCGGTTTATACCTTCGACCAGGGGAATAAGCATAAGTACGCTGTGAAAACTCAGGCTTTTTAACGCCACCTGTAATACATTATCTATGGGTAAAGTGGTGGCGACGGCCCCGTTAAATCGAGCGGCTTCGAAACTGAGCTGAATATTGTCACCGGCTACGGGATCGAATATGGCATCGAACCCCACTCCATTAGTATATTGTTCAACATAGTCGGCCACAGACTGCGCCTTGATATCGACTAAGTTATCGGCGCCTATACTGGCGGCAAGTTTCATATTTCGCGGCGTTGATGTCGCCGTGACCTCTGCGCCAAGATGCTTGGCTAACTGAATAGCCACATGGCCAACCCCGCCAGTAGCGCCATGGATCAAAACCTTATCTCCTTGCTTTACCTTGAGTTTATGACACAAGGCTTCCCATGCAGTGATAGACACAAGAGGCAGGGCTGCAGCCTGCTTCATGGTCAAGCTTTTGGGCTTAAGCGCCATTAAATCGGCATCGACCAACATAAATTCTGCTAATGCACCATCGATACCCGCGATTCCTCCCGCGCAGCCGTAAACCTCATCTCCAACCTTTAAGCTAGTGACGTCGTCGGCCACTTCACTCACAATTCCTGCCACATCGCCGTGAAGTATTTCAGGTAAATTAGCAGACCAGGGGGTATCGCTCGAGCGCAACATGATATCTAACGGATTCACACTGCTGGCTTTCACTTCCACCAGCATGTGGCCTGGTTTCAATACAGGTTTTACTTTTTCGGTCAGTTGAAACACATGACTGGAACCCAGTTGCTTTATGATCATGGCTTTCATATTTTTCGTCTCTATCATTGAATGGCTAGTGATACCGATTGGCATTAGTCAGGCTAGTTTAGTTATTGCCTAATCAACCATCAACGCACGGCTAAACAAACCATTTTTGTCTTTTAGGCAATAATGATATTCTGCTCATACATACAGATAGAGAGGTACACATATGAGCATGCTGACTCGGCTACATTATTTTAACTGTGTCGTAGAAACCGGTAGCATCTCGAAAGCGAGTCGAGTTTTCGATATTCAGCCCTCCTCCATCTCCCGCCAATTGATGGCACTAGAGAAAGACCTTGGTATTCGCTTACTCAATCGTAATACCCGCAATATAGGCTTAACCGAAGCAGGCTTAACCTACTATCAATATTCTCAGCGTATCGTCTCCGAACTCGATGAGGCTCATAGGGCGGTAAATGAGTTGCAGAAAAACCCTAAGGGTCATTTGAAAGTCAGCATGACAGTTGGCTTCGGTGAAAGCTGCGTACTGCCATTGATCTCTGCATTTATACGTCAATATCCAGAAGTAAACATTGAGTTGGAATTAACCGAGCGTGTTATCGATATGGTGGAGGAGAATGTCGATATCGCTATACGCAGCGGCCATCTACCTGACTCAAACTTGATCGCCCGTAAGCTGACCGATAATAACTTCTTGATCTGTTCGAGCCCGCAATACATTACTCAGCATGGACAACCCCTGTCGGCTAATGACTTGCATGAATTTGATTGTATCAAATATGGCTATGCCGGCTGGCGAGAATGGTTGGTGATGACATCAGCTCCTCATGCTTTTAAAAAATTGACCATTTCTGAAGGACTCACGGTCAACTCAGTCAATGGCCAGAAACAGCTCATGCTAAATGATGCAGGTTTTGCCTTGATCCCGCTATGGGCCGTAAAGGAAGAGTTGAAAAATGGCAGCTTAGTCCAAATACTGGCACAAGACACCTTTAGCCCCTGCGCCCCTTTGAGTTCGACCTATGCCCTCTACCAAAAAAGGGAATTAATCTCACCTAAAATTCGGGTGTTTCTGGACTTTATCCGAGAGAATCTAGATAGGGAACTCGAAGAGTAAACGCCAGGCCTTAATCCCATCACCAGCCCTGACACTGAGACCTAGCCTATCTATGCCCATCCACTCCCAAAATATTGGCTTGGAAAAGGCTAAAGTCGCGCCCACTTCTAAACTATTCGATACTAGGACATCTTCACCAAATGGCATCGCGAACCTGAGTTTATCGAAATACCAATAGCCAACGGCAAACACCCTAGGCTCAACATCGACACCTAACCAATCCCAGCGCCAATGTATGTCTGTGCCTATATCAATTCCGGATTGAATCGCCGAATAGGTCTCACTCTGCTTGCCATCGAAGCTGGTATAGCCAGCAAAAAACAGTCGATTAACCCAGACAGGATCTGCCTGTTTCAATTCAAAATCCAGTAAGCTTGAGACGCCTGCCGACAAGATCCCGACATTGGTTCCGGTAGTGAAATTGTTGCCATAACCCAGATCAAAATAGGTTTGGAATTCATGGTGTTCAGAAGTGCGGATACGATACTCTATGCCAGGGGTTATCGTCATGGTGCCGACGCTAGAGGGCAAGTCCCCCTCGGGAAGATCGCTCCACTTAAAATTGAAAAAACCTAGAGATATGGGGGTGCGCAGGATAAGCGATTCGGTGTCATTGTTATAGAGATCGAAACTGACAGGTATGTTAACCACAGCAGCGTTCTGCCCTGAGGTTTTATAGATACCACTACCGAGATAATTTGCGAATGCGTAATGAGTAAAATCTTCTTCAGCAAAAGCGAAGAAAGAACCGAGCAATGTGGCAAGGATAAGAACTGATTTCAGAACCATAAATAAGACATAGAAATGATATTATTAGTATGGTTCTGAATATAACGACTGTATGAAGGAAAATCAATAACTTACGTTATTCTTTGCCTTCATCAGCAAAATAATCTTCGGACATCAGATGTCCAAGTTGGGTAGACTTGGTCCTTAGGTAGGACTCATTATAGCGGTTTTTGCCCACTTGTAGCGGGATACGCTCGACGACCTCGATGCCTAAGTCTTTCATCGCTTTCACTTTGCGAGGATTGTTAGTCATCAACTTGACCTTCTGAATACCTATCTTTTCCATCATAGGCAAGATCATATCGTACTTACGCATATCGGCGGCAAAACCCAGCTTTTCATTGGCTTCGACGGTATTAGCACCCTGATCTTGCAGCTCATAAGCTCTAATCTTATTGAGCAAACCTATGCCACGTCCCTCTTGGCGAAGGTAAAGGATGAAACCTTGACCAACATCGGCAATATTTTTCATCGCTGTCTGCAGCTGAAAACCACAATCACAGCGTAGACTGAATAGTGCATCACCGGTTAAGCATTCTGAATGAATACGTCCAAGGATCGGGCTCTGGCTATCCCATTCACCCAATGTCAGTGCAATATGTTCTTTGCCAGTCTCTGTATCTTCAAAACCATGCATAGCAAACACGCCCCAAGGCGTTGGCAATTTTGAAGAAGCTATATACTTGATCGACATGAAATAACCTTAAAGACTCTCTTTCCCTGAGATGACGATAAATCAGAAAAAACAACGAGAATGACCTGTGTCTAAAAACGACGGCTTTATAATCCTACCCTTTCACTCTATCTTGCAGTGAAGGGAGGATATTATCTGGTTTTACCAGTAAGTGAAATACCTTAGCATTTTAATCGGCTATTGATTCACCTAAGTACTCACATTCCCTCTACGTTTGGTAGGTAAGAATGATACGTCTAATACTAGCATTCCCCATGTTTAAGGAGGAATAATACACCCGATGACGACAGAGAAACATGCTGTCGCTCGCTAAAGAATAACCGTCTAGCCAGGATGAAATCGCTAGTTAAAACTCTTTTGCTGCGTAGCCTGTTACAACCTTGATACCCATTTCTCGACCGAGTGCCGTCATAGGATGAACCACAACGAGTCCTTTTACTGACTTCTTGAGTTTACCCATATCAGCCTGCTCAGCTTTCGTCAGAGGGCGCTTGAATTTCAAGCTCACTACTGAGCCGCCTTGCTTACTCAATTCACGTGTTTGCTGAGTTTTAGTGCTGGCAATACGCTTAGTCACTGCGTTTATTTCCTGCCTAAATTGCAACGCCACTCCCTTATCACCGCGCTTTTCTGCTGCGGCTAATTTACGACGGAACTGTTCTAGCTTGTCGCTAAGTCCATGAAGCTCTTCTTTTAAATTCATGCTCGTGCCTTAAAAATATTCTGTAAAATGCAAAAACAGCCTCAATAAGCGGCTGTTTTTTAAAATTAGTTAGATCCTATGAGCGCTATTATAACAGTAACTGAATGAATACAGTTATCGCTTTTCTGCAAGATAGTGAATTACCTGATTACTGCTACCACGAAATACCAGACTGACATCCGCATTCTCCTGCTCAAACTTACCGTCAATCAGGACATCGACGTAATCTATTACCCGCTTTTGCTCAGGGGATAACTCATCTAATCTGTATCCAGTCCACAACCAGATATCTTTATCGGGACATTCATTTTTGACTCGCTGAACCAGGGCGAGTATCTCAGATAAATTCTCAGGATAGAGGGGATCGCCACCTGAGAGTGATAAACCTCTGCGTTTGATGCGGCTATCTTTAAGATCGTTAATGACTCGCTGCTGCATCTGTAAGTCAAATCGATGACCATTATCTGGATTCCATGTGCTCTGATTATAACAACCACGGCATTGATGCTCGCAACCCGAAACAAACAGAGTCGCTCGCGTTCCTGGCCCATTGATGACATCCACAGGAAAATATTGATGGTAGTTCATAGCGAGAATTTTAACCTTGAAATTTAATAATGGCCTGAATAAATAGAGAAGGCGCTACTGACTCAGTAACGCCTTGGCATTTGTCGCTTACATATAATGACTAGCTAATTGATTACAGGTGCTTAACCCGTCGCTTAACCTCTTCTTGTTTGCCATCGTTGAAGGGCCTTGCATCGGGACTGCCTAAGTAACCACAGACTCGACGGGTTACAGAAACCCGACTCGGTTCATGATTGCCACACTTGGGGCAGGTGAAACCCTTACTGGCACATTCAAACTCACCGGTAAAACCACAGTCATAACACTCATCTATAGGCGTGTTGGTGCCGTAATATGGCACTCGGCTGTAACTGTAGTCCCACACATCTTCCAATGCTTCGAGGTTATGCTGCATATTCGGATATTCACCGTAACAGATGAAACCACCGTTAGTTAATGCTGGATATGGCTGCTCAAAATCCAACTTGTCGTATGGATTGACTTGCTTTTCCACATCGAGATGAAAGCTATTGGTGTAATAACCTTTGTTGGTCACCCCTTCCACGACACCAAAGACCTGAGTATCTAGCTTACAAAAACGACTACAGAGGTTTTCACTCGGTGTACTGTAGAGACTGAAAGCGTAGCCAGTCTCCTGTTTCCACTTGTCGGTTGCCGCTTTCATATACTCAATGACTTCAATGGCTTTTTGGCGCAAGATTTCGCAATCATAGACATGCTTATCTGTGCCGTAGAGGGCATTGATAGTTTCATGCAATCCGATATAGCCCAGAGAAATGGAGGCGCGGCCATTTTTGAAAATACTTGATATATCCTCATCGGCTTTAAGCCTTACTCCACAAGCCCCTTCCATATACAGAATGGGAGCTACCCGCGCTTTAACACCTTCTAAACGCTCAATTCTGGTGTCCAGAGCCTTACGGGCAATAGCCAGACGCAGATCTAAGATTCGATAAAATTGGGTTTCATCTCCCTTGGCTTCCAACGCAACCCTTGGCAGGTTCAAACTCACCACACCTAAGTTGTTACGACCTTCGTGGATCAGCTCACCACCTTCTTCATAGGTGCCAAGGAAACTGCGGCATCCCATAGGAGTCTTAAATGACCCTGTGACCTTTTCTACTTGCTCATAGTTGAGAATATCTGGATACATGCGGGTCGTGGCGCACTTGAGCGCAAGTTGCTTGATATCATAGTTACGGTCGCCCACCTTGTGGTTAATGCCGTCACGAATAGCAAACACTAGTTTAGGAAATACTGCTGTCTTACGGTTTTTACCCAAACCCGCGATGCGCACTTTCAACATAGACGATTGTATAAGGTGAGACTCCCAAGAGGTGCCTAAACCAAAACCAAAGGTGACAAATGGCGTTTGACCATTGGCTGTATGTAAGGTGTTGACCTCGTATTCCAGGGACTGGAACGCATCGTAACACTCTTTTTCAGTTTGCGCGGTGGCGAAGGCTTTAGCATCTGTGATGCCCCAGTCCAGCGCCAGCTGATACTGCTTGTCATAACTCTTGGTGACGAAAGGAGCCAATACTTCATCGATACGATTAATCGTGGTGCCACCATAGATGTGACTGGCTACCTGGGCGATGATCTGCGCCGTCACTGCCGTTGCCGTAGAGATAGACTTAGGCGTCTCAATCTCGGCGTTGCCCATCTTGAAGCCATTAGTCAACATGCCACTAAGATCGATCAACATACAGTTAAACATGGGGAAGAAAGGCGCATAATCAAGATCATGATAATGGATCTCACCAGACTCATGAGCCCCAACCACATCCTTGGGTAAAATATGTCGGGTAGCATAATGTTTAGCCACAATCCCGGCTAATAAGTCACGCTGAGTCGGGATCACTTTAGCGTCTTTATTAGCATTTTCATTCATCAGGGCTGCATTGGTCTGCTCGATTAGACCACGGATTTCCTGATTCAGTCTGCTGCTGGTTTCACGGTGTAAATCTCTATCATGACGATACTCGATATAGACGCGAGCGAGAGACTTATAAGGGCCTTCCATCAAGTGATTTTCGACCAAGTCTTGCAGATCATGAATATCTATCTCAGTCTTATCGGCCACACATTTAGCGACAGAATCTGCGACACTCATCGCATAATTCTTGTCATCAATACCTGCCGAATTCGCTGCAGCCACCACAGCGTCTCTAATCCTTGTTTCGTCAAAAGGCGTGCGGCAACCATCCCGCTTAATAACCACTGGCATCGTTCAATCTCTCCTCAAGTCACGTCGAAAATAACACCATATACAGTGTTAGATTAACCGTGTAACACAATATGTTGTGTATTAAGCTATAAAGCCATGAAAAGAACATTGATCGAGATCATAATTATTGCCATAGGTTTTAACGATAAATTATTCCTGCAAAGGAGGCCACTTATTGATAAGAGTGGCCTTGACCTGAGGATTTAAGCAAGTTATACCGACGGGTATTTAGATGGACTAGCAGATAGAATATATGACAAATAAGAACGAAAAAAATCAAGGAACGCTGAATGAAAGTCAAAATGATTTCTTGTCTCAGTACTAGTATCTGCCGAGACTCAGGTAGCTATTGACCATGCCACCCGCTTGTTGATTCTCCCCCATAGAGGACGCCAATTGCATCACAGATTTAAGCCCCTGCCACTGCTCACGTTCACTGGATGGCATCTGGGTATCACTCTTAAGATAAATATTCAATTGAGCCGATACTCGGGTCGCTTGCTGACCCACCTCTTTACTCTGAGCATTATCCATCTGATTAAGTACGCTCTTGGCATCGTCGAGCAGGCTAATTAGGACACCATTCATACCTTGGGTGTCGCCACTTGCAGTTAGCTCTGTACGCTTATCCTGAATAAAAGCCATAAAATCCTCGGACTCACCTTGAACTGGTGCTAACTCGAAGCCCCCTTCTGACAGACGGTTCAGCTGGGTATCTGACAAGATCCCGTCTTGATGCAGGCGTTGGATCAATTTTGGTAGGTCACCAGCAGAAAAATCCCCTTTAGAAAAGAAGTCTTTAGCCATAGCTTCTATTTTCTGTGCCCTAGCCGCACGAGGAGAAAGTGACACCGACTCATCTTTAATCCCATCCCTATTGAGTCCCGTCGCCGCCTCTTTCGATTGACTCAGGCTCACCTTGTCACTGCTAGAACCCGCTTCAGCCTGATGAGTATTTACACCATAACTGTCGGCCAAACTCGTACTCTTGGCCCCAGCAGAATTAGCTCCAGAGCTAGTGCCTGAGTTAATTGGGCTGGCAAGGTTAGTGATTGGATTCATTGTCAAAATACCGACATAAAAAAGATATACAGGTATTAAGCAGGAAGCATGCCGAAAAGCAGATTAAACCAGCGCGAGTTAACAGAAAACCAAAATAAAGCTGAAATTAACTTATGATTTCCTGTTTAAGTCTTGTGTGAGGGTCATGCACATCTCTCTCAGAGACTCTATTTCAGGCTCACTGAGGGTAACTTTATCGAGCAGGACTTGCTTGAGTGCTAATGCCTCTTGTTTCAGCGCTAGCCCCTCAGGTGTTGTCCTGATGATCTTCTTACGCTCATCTTTGGTATCGATAGCACGATTCAACAGACCTTTGGCTTCTAAGCGCTTGACTATAGGCGTCAAAGTGCCTAAATCAAGACGTGTCATTTGAGACAGCTGGGTCAGGCTGACAGCATCATTTAACCAGAGCGCCTGCATCACCAGGTATTGTGGATAGGTTAAGCCACATTCATTCAACAAGGGGCGATAGGCACGCACTAATGCATTACCTGCTGTGTACAGGGCAAAACAGACGTTGTCCGACAGGCAACTGCTTGCTTGTGTATCGTCTATGCTCATTTTCGAATGAATATTTTCGGTCACTAATCATACCTTAGGGGTTATGCAGCATTTTACTCAGCATAAATTTACAAGATGGCTAGCAGCCATTGTACTCGGATCTAAACTCAATACTGTAATTACTACAGCATATCCTGCACATGTAAATTAATTTGCGCGCAAACTAGTTGCGTGGTAAAAAGTTTAGGTGTAGAGTTTACCACAATTAATTAGCGCGCAAAGCAAAGAGGTTTTATGAACGCCAAACAGATCTTATTAGACTCTCGTCCGGAAGGCATGCCTACAGCAGATAATTTCAAGCAGACATCTGTTAAATTGCCTGCCATCACAGACGGTGAGTTCCTGGTTAAAAACCTATGGATGTCAGTTGACCCCTATATGCGTGGTCGCATGATAGACAGAGAGAGCTACATAGCACCATTTGAGATAGGTGAGGTACTGGAGGGCGGCTCAATAGGCGAAGTAATAGAGTCCAACAATGCCGATTTTCCTATCGGCACTAGAGTCAGTGCCAATAACGGCTGGCGTAGTCACTATGTCACCGATGGTAGTGAGCATACTAGACTCCCTGAGACCCCAATGAGTGAGTCTCACTTCCTCGGAGTCTTAGGCATGCCAGGTATGACGGCATGGACAGGTTTGACCCGAATCGCAGCCTTAAAAGAGGGAGACACATTATTTGTTTCTGGCGCTGCAGGTGCTGTAGGTAGCGTAGTGTGTCAGCTTGGTAAATTAATGGGGGCCAAGGTAGTGGCTTCAGTGGGTAGTGACGAGAAGGCTGCTCACCTGCGCGACTTAGGCGTCGATGCCGTGATTAACTACAAGACGACCAAAGATCTCAGTGCTGCACTGAAACAGGCTGCTCCACAAGGCATAGATGTTTATTTTGAAAATGTCGGTGGTGAGCATCTCACCGCGGCACTGAACAACATGAATGACCACGGCAGAATCGCCGTGTGCGGCATGATCTCGCAATACAATGATACAGCGCCGACTCCTGGTCCGAATAACCTGGGCATGATCATCATCAAGAAGCTTAAAATTGAAGGCTTTATCGTGTTCGAACACTGGGATCATTATCCTGAGTTTGCCAAGCAGATGGGACAATGGCTAGCAACTGGAGCCATTAAGGCCGAACAGACTATTTACCAAGGACTCGAGCAGGCACCAGCCGCCTTCATAGGTTTATTCGAAGGTAAGAATCGCGGCAAGATGCTGGTCAAACTCGACTAGTTCTACTGCACTTATTTTAGATGCTGATAAATATTAAAGGGCCCGAATAGGCCCTTTTGTATATGCATCTAGTTATCCCTGGGGCCATGAAAGCCTAACAAGGAATTTATACGCTTAATCGCTATTTAGTATTTTCTTAGTACTTACTTAGTATTTACTTAGTACTGCCTCAATCTGATGTCGGGCATGTTTCACCGCCAACTCCCCTGCCGCGATGGCCTCGTCTGCGCGATGGAACTCCATGGTGCCTATGTCACCGAGATCTGGGATTAAGCAGATATCCGGTGGATCGCCCATGAGTCTAGCGCGTTTATGGCGCTGCTCTAGAATATCCATAGATTGTGACATCACCGCCAGCATGCCAGGATCTGAGCGACTGCCTTTGGAGAATTTATCGCTAAGGTGGCTGACATATTCCCGACCACGAGCAAGCAGATCCATAAAGCCAGTATCTTGATGCTCTTGTGCTTTGACACTCTCCTCTAGGGATGGCTTATTGCAGGTCATATCCACAGGCAGGACCTGCATTCGACCACGGCGCTGACCATTAAGGTCTACCGCTATGACCACATCGACGCCCATGGTTCTACTGACAGATACAGGAACTGGATTGACCACGGCCCCATCCACCAACCAACGTTCGCCTACTTTAACTGGCGGCAATATACCTGGCATAGAGCAAGAAGCGCGAATGGCATGACGAAGATCGCCCTCTCTAAACCAGATCTCCTGACCCGAATAGAGATCCGTAGCGACGGCAATCATGGGCTTTTTTAAATTTTCTATCTGTAGATCGCCAATACGGCTCTGAATTATATCGAAAACCTTATCGCCTCCGATGAGTCCGCCCTTGCGCCAACTCAAGTCCATCAGGCCTAAGACGTCCCAGCTGGAGAAGCTTCTTACCCAATGTTCAAGCTCATCGAGCTGTTCATTAGCATAAGCAGCCCCAACCAGAGCACCGATTGAACAGCCTGATATTTTATCGGGATAGATGCCCATTTCGGCCAGTCCATTGAGTACGCCAATATGAGCCCAGCCCTTGGCGGCACCACTGCCCAGTGCAATTCCTATTTTTGCCATTCATAGTCTCCAAAGCCAATTCTTCTAGGTATAAAAAACCTATGTATACACGTTTGCCTAGCTTATCCCAAATAAGCTAGGCAAAAATAAAGCATTATGAACGCACTATCATTGAGCCGAATCAGTACTCTCTGGGTTCACTGTGATCTCCGGGATAGAGATATATACCCGGCGATTATTGGCTCTGTGCTCTTCGGTGATGTTATCTAGCTCGGGATGGGTCTCACCTAAAGCTTCGATGCTTATCTGTGCATCACTGACCTCAAGTTTTTTAAGGTAAGCTGCAACAGACACTGCACGTCGTTTTGAAAGTTTCAGGTTATAGCCTGAAGGACCAACTGCATCGGTGTAACCTTGAAGCACAACCGAGGCACTTGGATATTGATTCAGATGCCTAGCGACTTCAACCAAGATATGAGTCTGTAAGGGGACTTCACTGTCGAAATCGAAATGTACTGCATTAGTCATTGCAGGGATAACCATTGGGCTTGCTACTACGACAACCTGCTCCACAGCAACTGGTGCTGGCTGAGTCACAGATTTAGCCACTGGTTTAGTCTGGCCGAAACGATAGCTGAGTCCTAAACTGGTGAAGTGCATATTACTCCCCCCAAGCTTGTCGCTGCCAACCGAGTCGAAATATTGATACTCAACACGCGCAACCCAAGACGGTGTTAGCTTATATTCCAATCCTATGCCTACCATGGGAGACCAGCCATCGTCGCTGTCATATGAAAATGGCCCTGAGTTTTCGCCATCCCATCTTAATGTCCCCGCTTTACCAAACAGGTCTAGGTTTTCTGTGAGTGGCAGATTGCCTTTCAATGAAAACTCCCAACCTTTCATGGTGCCTATATATTCATTAAGTAGTCCACTCTCAGGGTAAACTGCCCCAGCCTGACCAAAGTCATTATAGCCAGTCTCTACTGCCCAATTTCGATGAAATTGATAACCCGCAAACCCGCCCCAGGCCGAGTCGTTTGCATCACAATCGACAGCTTGAGCTTCACAAGCATTTTGGTAGTTAATCCAACCGCCTTTAGCACCAAGATAAAAGAAACTGTCATCTTGTACCTTTGACGCCTCATGGGTCTTAACCTGATTAGCTTGAGCCATATCCTCTGCCATAACAGAAAATGAACTGCTTGCCAGCAGTGACAAGGCTAATATTTTAACGTGAGAGGGAGCGCGCTTTAATGAATACATTATCTAATCCTTTATCTAATTTTTGATCTGATCTCGAGGACATTGGGGATTTTAAGCTTAAGCCATCAAAATGACAAAGAAATTATGATCATCAAGTAGGTTTGATCACTCTTTTTAAATCTATTTTCCCCAAGCCAAACAGAAAAAGAAACTGATTATGCTGCATAATCATCAGATCCCCGTTTAAAGTGTATGGAAACCGATCACGATTGAGGGATGTTTATAGCCCAAACTAGCAAAGTCAGGTTATAATACGCAGTCAAATCAAATTTGGAGTACACCTTTGCAATTTACCGATTTTTCACTGGATAAACGTCTGTTAGATACGCTCGATCATATGGGCATTGAAACGCCTACAGAGATCCAGCAGCAGGCTATACCAGTAGGTCTGTCAGGAAAAGACCTGATGGCGTCATCAAAAACAGGCTCAGGTAAAACCTTAGCGTTTTTGTTACCGGCGATGCAGAGGATAATTTCCACTAGGGCGTTGAGTAAAAAAGATCCTAGAGTGTTGATTTTATTGCCCACACGAGAGCTAGCCAACCAGGTATATGGCCAGCTTCGTCTATTAGTCGCCAACACGCAATACAAGGCGATGAAGATATTGGGCGGCGAGAACTTTAACGACCAGGCAAAGTTACTGGCTCGTGACCCACACTTTGTGGTCGCTACACCGGGTCGCTTAGCGGATCATCTTGCCCAGCACCATTTACATCTAAACGGCCTCGAACTGCTTATCTTAGATGAAGCCGACCGTATGCTAGATCTCGGTTTTGCTGAACAGCTAAAAGCGATTAACAAGGCCGCCGATCATAAACGTCGCCAAACCTTGATGTTTTCAGCCACCTTAGATCATGGCCAGATTAATGATATTGCCGCCGAGCTACTCAAGTCTCCAGAGCATGTAGATGTCGGTGCGGGTAACATCGAGAACTTAGATATTACCCAGCGTATCTATCTTGCGGATCACTTAGATCACAAGGAAGCCCTGCTCGAAAGTATCTTAAACAATGAGACTCATAAGCAGATCATCATCTTCACCGCAACACGTGAAGATACCGACAGGTTAGCGACTAAATTAGCCGCATCCGGCCACAAGACCGCATCACTAAGCGGTAACTTGAAGCAGAGTGCCCGCAACCAGATCATGGATCAATTTAGTCGCGGTCTGCAAAAAATATTGGTCACCACAGATATTGCATCACGAGGACTCGATCTTCTCAATGTGTCCTTGGTAATTAACTTCGATATGCCAAAGTTTGCCGAAGAGTATGTCCACAGAATTGGTCGTACGGGTCGCGCCGGGGCTAAAGGTGATGCCATCTCTTTGGTCGGACCCTAAAGATTGGCTCAGCTTCAAGCAAATACAGGTATTCCTGCGTAAGACATTCGAATTCACTGTTATCGATGGTCTAGTCGCTAAATTCTCAGGTTTGAAAGATAAGCCAAAAACCAACAAGAGAACTAAGACAACAGCGAAGACAAACACGGCAAACAAGGCTAAGCGCAAGGCCAAGGCTAAGCCTAAGAAGCAAGATAAGCGCTTCATCACAGGTATCGATATCGGTGATGCTCCTATGCTAAGAAAGCCAAAATCAAAGCTTCAGGAAACACCTGAGTAAACTAAACAGCAATAAAGTCGCTAAATTAGATTAGCGGCTAAGTATCAATTTACGATTATCGGCTAAAGATTAAGCCGCCTGATCAAGAATATTTTAAGGGTAAACATGAGAGTTTGTGGCATAGAGTTAAAAGGCGGAGAAGCGGTAATTAGCTTGTTGAGCTATGAAGGTGAAACATTTAATATTCCGGATTGTCGTCAGCAATCATTTGTCATTTCACATTCAGACACCACTGAATCGATTCGTGACTTCCAATTCACTTTTAAGAAGCTGATGGAAGATTATCATGTGGATAAGATCGTGATCATTTCACGTGAGCAAAAAGGTAAACTTGCCGGAAGCGCCACCAGCTTCAAGGTTGAAGCTGCTATTCAGTTGCTCGACTTGCCGGTTATTCTTATCTCTCCAGTGACAGTTAAAGAGCGTCTTAAGCGTAATCCACCTCAGGTTGATTTCGAGGGTCTAGGACTAAAACGTTTCCAAAAGCCTGCATTTGATGCGGCTTATGCTTACCATAACCAACATATTTTTAATGTTTGGGGTGATGACCAATCAGACAGCTAAGTTTTTAGAACTGAGCTGCTAAGTGAATAAGAGGGCTAAACGCCCTCTTTTTTATGCCCTTAACACAAACAACTTAGATCACTTTACCCATGGAAAATCAGCTTCAATACCTAAACGGTTACCAGCCAGAAATACGCGAGCAAGTATCTAGCCTACTCGAGAGTGGTAAACTCAAAACCGTATTATTAAATCGTCATCCCCATATCCATGATATTCGCACCGACAAGGCCCTGTACGATTACACCATAGCAATAAAGAACCGCTACCTGCGTAAGTCTCAGCCCCTGTCTAAAATCCAATATGACGATAAAATATCCCTCAGCCATCAAGCTCTGGGATTACACTCTTTCGTCTCTCGAGCTCAAGGTCGTAAAACTAAGGCTAAGAATGAAATCCGCATATCTTCACGGTTAAAGCGGATACCTGAATCTCTGCTGCGCATGGTCGTAGTTCACGAGCTGGCACACCTGAAAGAGAAAGATCACAACAAAGCCTTCTATCAGCTTTGCTGTCATATGGAGGGAGATTACCATCAATTAGAGTTTGATCTTAGGCTACTACTGACCTTAGTCGAACACGATCAGAACCCTTACGGCTAACGAACTTGCCTATTACCAAATGATGCTAAATGACGTTAATAACGGCAGCTCTTGGGAATAATTTCGGCTTATGGCTCAGATGAGAAGAGTGCTGTGCCTAAGTAGCGCTCGAAGATCTGTTTATACTCCTCACTCAACATAAACTCAACTAGCTCGCGATTAAACGCATCCCTAAGATCTGCATCATGAAAAGCTGCGCTGGCAGAAACTGGTGCTATTAATTTGTGCTCAGTAAAAATAGACACGTCTTTGTTTTTTTCATTAAACCGATAAAAATAGTAGAAGATATACTTATCGAGCACGGCAAATTCATAACGCCCCTTAACTAACAGCTCTGGAATTACCGACATATCAGTGAGCTCTTTATAATTATCTCCCTCAGTAAGCAAGCCAAAATCGGCACCAAAGTAACCAGGTGCTCCCAGAAAAGTCACCACACTATGCCCCTGCATATCTAGAATCGATGCCGGTGCCAGATTTGATTTTTTCAAGGAAAAAACCATAGGTTGATACTGCACTATGGCTGATGAGATATAGCTGCCAACGACATCGGACTGCATAAAGATAGGCGCGCTGACATCCACATGGCCCATTTCAACTTCACGCCCGGCCCGTTTTAGTCCCATAAACTGATAGTCGACTTCATATCCCAGTCGTCTCAGCACCGCCTCAACAATATCGAGATCGATACCATGATGTACATCATCGATCATATGAGGCGGCCCCTCACTCGAGGCTATCACCAAAGGAAGTGTTTCGCCGTGAAGTACCAATGAAGTCATGACTAACAGGCTAGCAAAGAGCAAGAAAAATGCGCGTTTAGATTCAAAAGTCAGCCATGGAAGCATAGAGTCAAACCAAAGAGTTAGCCTGTTATTCCAGTATAGATGATCACTTATATTATTTTGTCTTACCTGAATAAGGTGTAGAAATAAGCAAAGAGATCATCATTTTACTGTTAATTTTAACACGGTACCGTCACTTCGATGACATGTAAGCGCTTTCTCGCTAGTATACCCCCTAACCGACAAGATAATAACCGAGATGGTTTAGGGAAATGGAATGACTACTGTGCTCTTTAATACACACGACATTGTATTATTAATCACCATATATCAGTGTGTATTGTTCGCCCTCTTCCTGCTCACCTTCAAGAAAGGCAATAAGCAGAGCAACCTACTACTGGCCTTATTTCTCCTTTCTTACGCTGCTATCCCTCTTGATAGCTTGATCAATTATGGTGCAGCATTCAGAGCTCATGTTATTGAAGTCTCGCCCAATATTTTTTACTTCTTCGGTAATGCTTATTGGCTAGAGGCGGTGATCCTGTTGTTTTATGTACGCTCATTGATCTATAAAAAGTTCACTTTCAGTAAATATGACTTCTTATTATTTGTGCCTTTTTTATGCTACCTCATCTATGAGATAAATATTTGGTTCATCGTCGACCATGGCAACAAGGTGGCTATGCTAAACAACTACCAAGCTGCTGAAGAGCCGCTATATTCCCGATTTATTGGTCTATTCAGAGAGTGTTTCCGCTTGTTCTGTGGCCTACTCTGTCTGATTGAGCTTCAGCGCTATCAGACCAAAATCAAAGATAAGTTCGCCAATATCGAGAGTGTCGATCTAACCTGGCTTAAAATTCTGGTAATAGGTTTTCTCTTCATCAGAGCCGATGCGATTTTAGTCTCATTGGCCATGTTCTCTTCATTCGAATTTGGTCTCATTATCGATTATGAACTCTTAGGCCTTATCTCTAATTACACTGTACTGCTACTGATTAGCGTGCTGATCTTCTTCAGTCTTAGATTCTCCTCGGTGTTTAAAGGCATAGAGTCTAATGAAACAACCGCGCCCCCCTTGGACAAGTCCCCTATAGATCCTCAGCTGGTCGATAACATCTTACTCTATATGAAAAACGAGAAACCTTACCTTAATCATTTGTTAACGTTAGATAATCTCGCTAGCCAACTTAGTATCCCGCCTAGGTATCTCTCTCAGGCTATCAATCGACACTTTAAACAGAACTTTTTCGAATTCATCAATGGCTATCGCATCGATGAGAGTAAGCAACTACTTCAGCTCAGCGAAAACCGTCAAGTGACCATGCTCAAAATAATGGATCGAGCCGGCTTTAACAGTAAAGCGACCTTTAATACTTTCTTCAAGAAATTAGTCGGCCTGACACCGACTCAATATCGTAAAGAGCACTCAAGGTCTGACACAAAAGCCGCTTAGTACACACGGCTAATTAATAGTACTCACTGTTAATTAATCGACCGATTATTGAATATTAAAGGCTCGCAATCTGGGCAACACCCTCACTCTAGATTTATCATTCAAGGGAGTAGGTAAAAATAGCTTTCTGGCGTATATCCTCGACCGATGAGCCTAACAGCACTTCAAACTCACCAGGCTCGGCCAGCCAGTCATGGGTGTTTACATCCCAGAAAGACAGGTCACGCCGATTGAGCGTCATAGACACTAGACCACTTTCGCCAGCCTTGAGCGCAAGTTTGTTAAAGCCTTTAAGCTCCTTAATAGGACGCGGTACACTAGCGTCGACATCATGAAGATACAGCTGCACCACTTCGCTGCCCTCTCGCTTGCCTATATTAGTTACCTTAACTGTCACTCTGATTATTTCATCATCAGAGAGTGCACTCGTGCTCAGCGTGATATCACTATACTTAAACTGGGTGTATGACAACCCATGGCCAAAGGGGAACAAGGGTTTAATTTTTTGCTGCTCAAACCAGCGGTAACCAATAAAGACGCCTTCTTTATAGAGGGTCTCTAGCCCATTGTAATCATCTAAGGCGATAGGAGCTGTGTCAGCAAGCTTAACAGGTAAGGTAATGGGCATCTTGCCACTTGGATTAACATCACCGAAGAGAATATCGGCGTAGGCATTACCCGCCTCCATGCCCCCATACCAGCCCCAGACAATCGCTTTGGCCTGGTCGACCCATGGCATCTCTACCGCTGAGCCGCCATTTAAGAAGACAATAGTATTAGGGTTGGCAGCGAGCAGTTTAGCTATCACCTCATCTTGACCCTTAGGTAGCTTCATATCGGCTCTGTCTATGGCCTCTCTATCATCGGCGTGGGATAGGCCGCCAAAGTAGATCACCGCATCGGCAGATTTAGCTGCGGCTAAGTACTCACTCTCAGGGGTGAATAAGGCCCCGGGGGCTTCCCAACCTAAGACCACACTGCCAGAGCCGTTATACCTAAGCTCGAAATTATACTCTTGCCCCCCATTGAGTATTATCGAATGCTCTATGAAGGTTAGCGATTGACTTCTATGTCTGAGTACCTGCTCACCATCTATTGATAAGCTAGCCTGACCATCCAGTGCTAGTTTTAATCTATGGCTCCCCGTGGCTAGAGGCTTAATTTTAGTCTTAAGTAGCACATACTCGGCCTGGCTAAGCTCACTGACTCGATAAGCTGAATTTGCTATCCAATCATCAGACCTTAGTACAGTGTTATGCTGACTATCAGTAAAGCGTGTCAGCTCCCATTGTGGGGTACCAGTCCAATGGCGAGTCGCCATATAATCAGTGGCAATGGGCGACACAGATGCACTGTTTTGTGCTCGCATTACAGTGATTTCAGTACTCGCACCTAGGCGGTCTTTGAGCCCCTGAACCGGTGAAATTTCATAGAGAGCCTTCACTTCAGATGAACCTCCGCCCTGACTGTGGAGCATTTCGGCATTGGGTCCGAGCACGAGTATGCTTTTCACTTTACTCTGCTCAAGTGGCAAAACATTATCGTCATTTTTCAGCAGCACCACGCCGCTGGCAATAATATCCCGCGCCGCTTGATGATGCTCGCTAATATTACGCTGACCGGACAGCCTATTCTTATCCATCATGCCTATTGTGAGCTGCACGCGAAGAATACGCCTGACTTTGTCATCGAGCACGGCTAGGGGCACCTTGCCGGACTCGATCATCTCCTGCAGTGGCTGAGCTAAGAAGTAATCATCGAAATTGTCGACATCTGTGCCCATCTCGATATCCAGACCATTCATGGCGGCATCATAGGTGTTGATATCCACATTCCAGTCAGTGAGCAAGACCCCCTTGTAACCCCACTCGCCTTTTAAGATATCCATCACCAGATGCTTACTCTGATTAGCATTGGTACCATAGTAACGGTTATAGGAGCCCATGATGGTTAGGGTGTTACCTTCTTTGACCGCAGCTTCAAAGGCGGGAAGATAGATCTCTCTAAGGGTACGCTCATTGGGCTTAGCATCGACACTGGTGCGATTTAGCTCTTGGGTATTAAGCGCATAATGTTTTACCGAGGCCGCCACATCGTTACTCTGAATCGCTTTCACCTGAGGAACCACCAGCTTAGCGGCCAAGAATGGATCTTCCCCCAGATACTCGAAGTTTCGACCATAGAGTGGTAAACGCGCTAAGTTCACCCCAGGACCTAAAATCACATCTTTATTTCGATGGCGCGCCTCACTGCCGAGTACATTGCCGTGAAGGCTGGCCATATTAAGATCCCAGCTTGCCGCAACGGCGGTGAGAGGAGGAAGATAAGTGGAATAATCATCATCCCAATTTGCCGAATTCCAGCTATAACGCTCGATCTCATGGCGCACCCCATGTGGTCCATCAGACATCCACATCTGATGAATACCCAAACGTTCGATGGCAGCTATTGAGAATTTAGTATTGGCGTGGGTTAAAGATATCTTCTCCTCAAGGGTCAACTGAGAAAGCAATGACTCCACTCGCGTTTCAACAGTCCCAAGCCTCTCAGTGAGCCGTTTATCATCTTGTTTTATCTGATTAATTGCTTGGTGAGTTTCTAGTTTCTGAGGGCTTAACTTTTGAGTCTTTTCACTATGGTTGCAAGCTGCTAGTCCTGCCAGCGCTATAGGAAAAATAATGCCGGGTAACTTCATCTGTCCGCCTTATTGTTATAGTTATATTGATTCAGAATCAATGTGCCCAACAAAAGTAGCAAATCAGACTCTCCCTCTCGACTAAACCCAGACAAGTTCGCAAGTTTGAACGTTCAACTTTACCCATTAAGAAAGGCGAACGTATAATCACCTGTTATTTAAAGATAAATCTATTATTCCGAGTGAATACTTACACAGGTTATTTATAGATAATAGGAATTAAGAGGTAAATATAAGACAAAAAAATATCAGCCATTGGCTGATATTTAATAAAGTAGAGCCTAAACAGACTCAAGTAATAAGCTTATACCTATGGATATTAGCTTTGACCCATCATCATCTTGCGCACCTTGACCAGTTGCGAAAACGCAGTCATTTGCTTTCTAGACAGAGTACTGGACATAGGAATATTAGCTGTCATCGGATTCACAGGACGACCATTAACATGGAACTCATAATGAAGATGAGGTCCGGTAATGCGCCCGGAATTTCCCGAAAGAGCAATAACCTGGCCACGAGTAACCCTTTGTCCTTTATGGACTAAGGATTTCGACAGATGCAGATAACGAGTGCGGTACTTATTACCGTGTTGTATCACCACATACTTACCTGCGTATCTGTGGTTGGCGACCACTAAGGTAACGATACCATCACCAGGAGCGATGACTTTGGTGCCTATGGGCGTAGCAAAATCAGTTCCGTTATGAGGGGACGTACGACCTGTCACAGGGTGATGACGATGACGATTGAAACGTGAACTTATACGGTAGTTCTTCAGCAGCGGAATACGCTGAAATGCACGTGTCAGGCTACGGCCCTTATCATCGTAAAAATTACCATCGCTGTTTTGAAAGGCGGTAATGTCACTGCGGCCACGATGAATGCTGATACCTAAAATATCACTGGCACCCGTTGCCATGCCATCGATAAACTGATCGTCAACCAATACAGAGAATCGGTCACCCGCACGCAGATCCTTAGCGAAATTGAGTTTCTCTTTAAGCAGAGACTCGATACGCTGGATATCGCCTGCATTTAGCCCTATCTTCTTGGCCGACACATAGAAAGACCCATGGATCTCGCCTGAGACACTACGATTGCGCCAGACCCCTTCAATATTAATATCATCGGCATTAAAACTGCCGTCATCGAAACGAGTAAACACCACCTGATGTGCCGCAGAGAAATATAGCTCTAACTTTTCCAGCTCTCCCTTGTCGTCGAGCCAAAACTTTATCTGATTACCTGGCTTTAACGTATCTAATGCCAACACATTCAAGTCGGCCTCTAATACCCGGTACATGGTTTGTTGGCCCACGTTGGCCTGCATGAATAATTTACCTAGAGTATCGCCACTGGTGATTTTATGAGTAAAATCAGGCCCAGTGAAGATGTGTTCTACCGGAATAGAAGGATTAAGCTGAGCAATCATGGTTTCGATATCTAAATCGATGGGAATGCGCTGAGGTATTAACTCCTGATCCGTCGGCCACAAAATGGCAGCGGCAATGAGTAAGCCTCCACCCAACATGACTTTTTTGTGAAAATTAGACTCTTGTAAAGACAAGAATTCCTGAATATTCGATAGGGGTGACTTTAAAAAAGAAACCTTAAAAAATGAAAATATACCCGTTTGCAACTTGAAGCCCCATCTAACTGAATTTATTTGAGTACTAAAAACCTGAGCTATCCTGTCAACAAAGTGTCATCCATTCTTGGAATTAGTGATATAAGTGTTGTTATATCAAGGCTCGACACACGGCTTTATTACATTATTATGAATTTGGCTTGTTTATCCATTGGGATAAGCAATTGAGATAAGTTATACCAAAATTAAGCCAAAGTACAAACCGTTCGACTAGAGAATTTTGAATAATTATTCTTAATGTTATTAAGATTGCATTAGCACCATCTATCTCAACAGCACTAATGCAATATTTGACGGGTATTAAATGAGCAGCTTATGCTACGGCAACACTATGACAGTTTCACTGCCAAGGGCTGTTTTAATAATGTCGATACGAGTGCCGATCTGTTCCTTCATCTCGGAGACGTGGGAGATAACCCCTATCATACGACCGGAAGATTGCAGATCCATCAAGGTGCGGATAGCTAAATCCAGCGAGTCTTGATCTAGGCTGCCAAATCCCTCATCAATAAATAGCGTATCTAGCTTAATCCCACCGGCATAGGCCTGCACGACTTCTGACAGCCCCAAAGCCATGGAAAGCGCAGCCATAAAGCTCTCACCTCCACTCAAGGTAGCCACAGGGCGTACCTTAGAGGTATAAGCATCTTCCACCTCTAGCTCAAGCCCAGAAGCCTTATTACCCTTAGCCCTCTCCTCTTTACGTATCAGACGGTAACGCCCCTTACTCATAGTCTGTAGTCTATGACTCGCCTCAAGCAGCACATCGTCGAGCAACACACTCAAGACAAAACGCTGTAAGCTGATCTTGTTGCCTGTCTGTCCATTGGCCACTTCAGATAAGGTGCCAATAATGGCGTACTCATCCTCAAGTTTCTTGGCCTGAGAATCGGCGTCCTTTAGCTGTTTTTGAGTCTGAGTCAATTGTGTGACTCTGCTCTGAATGAGTTGCCAACTATGCTCAGCTTGCTGTTGCTCTGTTTGCTTAGTGGATAAATCCGCCTCAATGTCTGTCAAATCAGGTTTAACTTGCTCGGCTAACTTCTCTCTCAACTGAGCTAACCTAGTCTGATTCGCAACACAATCTTGTTGATACTGAGTGATGTCATCGGCTATTTTCTGTGACTCATCACTGGATAATAAGGCTTGGACTAACGCTTGCTTATCACTGAATCCAGATGTGACTAATTGAGCATCAAGCTCGACGTTAGCCTTATCACTGTGATCCCTTGCCTGAACTAAGCTGGATTCGACAGCTATCAAGGCCGCGCCATGGGCCGCATCTTGCTCCACCGCTTGAGTATGAGACTGACGTATATCCTGAATCTGTTTCTTAAAGACTCTAACCTTAGATTGCGCTCGGTTAATCGCGGCATTGAGAGTGTCCAAACTGCGGTATTCATCGGGTATTGCCGCTAACGCCTGCTCCAATTTACCTTGAAAAGAAGCTACCCGTGTTTGCACACCTTGGTATCGTTCCCGCTCAGTCTCGAGCACAGCTCTAAGATCTTGCTCTTTGACCTGCCAAGTTTGCACTTGCTGTCTAAGCTGAATCAGTTGCTGTGCGGCTGCATTTGCCTGATTCACCTGCTGCTGTAGCTGCTGATTATGGGACTGAAGCGACTCCAGTGACTGCGATGACCAGTCACCTAGCTTATGTTGATAATCACTGACTTGTCGTAACTGCTCCTGGTGCTTAGTCTTTAAACCTGAATACTCGGCTCTTGCTTGGTTTAATGCCTCATTGGCCAGTTCTTCATTACGCTGCGCTTGTTGCAACTCATCTTCTGTCGGCAGAACTTGCTCACTTGTGGCAGGATTTGGATGCTGCTCACTTCCGCACACGGAACATGGCTCACCCGTTTTAAGCTGCTGGGCCAAACTCGCTGCCTGACCTCGATGCCAAACAAGCTGACATTGTCGATTTTCAGTTTGCGTCTGGCTAAAACTTAGACGTAATCTTTGACCCTTCTCTTGTGCTTGTATCAGGCTCTGCTCTGTCTTTCCCGCTTCCGCGCTTGCCTGTTGCCACTGCTGATAACGCTCAATCAAGTCACCTTGGGCTGTAAGTGCTTGCTGGGCATTAACCTGCTCTGCGGCCAATGCTTCTAACTGGGGAACTTGCTGCTCGGCGGCTTGTTTATCTAAGGTTAATCCATCTAGCGCAGATTTAGCCTTAGTGCCTTTATCCTTAGCCTGATTGAGTTCAAGCCTAGCTGTGCTCAGCGCTTGTTGCAGACTCTCTAGCCCCTGAAGCTGTGGAGCTAAGCTGGTTAACTGCAGCTCATCATTCTGGACATGCTGTAACTTCTGCTCTAACTCACTTAAACCGTCGAACTGGGTTTTGCAGATAGTTAGCGCTAGCTCACTCTGGTGCTTTGCCGACTTAGCCTGAGTGACGACATCTTGTGCCTGACTGAGTTCAGACTCTCTTGCCACCAATACATCGACAACAGGTTTGAGCTGCTGGGCTTTTTGCGCACTTTCGAGCCTGAATTGACTCTGCTCAAAAGCTTGTTTTTGCTCATCTAATAATGCGCCGGCCAGCTTCAGCTTATCCAAAGCGTCAAAATCATTGGTCAGTAATTTGGCAGATTCAAACTGCTTATTGGCATCAATAAAGACAAGACTTGCCTTTTCTTTACTCTCAACTGCTTGAGTTAATTTAGGTGAAAACTCGGCAAGCTCAGCATTTAACGCTTCATCAGACTCAAGCTGGATATTGTGTAAGATCCCATCACGTCTGTTGCGGTGATCCCGAACCTCGGCTTTAATTGCCGATGCCTGAAACTTGAGCTTATCCTCAATTTTTCGATAAATTTGGGTCTGAAACAGCTGGCTGAATATCTTCTCTCTGTCTTTAGAGTCCGCCATCAGGAGTTCACGGAACTTGCCCTGGGGCAGCACCATCACCTGACGAAATTGGTCGGCATCTAAGCCTGTGAGTTGCTCAATTTCAGCAGTAGCCTCTGAGACCTTACTCGCCACCAGCAGATGCTCGCTACCGTCGCTATCGATACGATACAGCTGAGCCTCAGGTTTCTGCACCGTGTAACCATCACCACTTTTCTTGATGCGTGGCTGCTCAGGCACACGGCGGATGCGGTATTGAATCTCACCCAGGGCAAAACTAAAGGTCACCTCTGTGAGTAGACTGTCAAGGGCTAAGTCACAGCGCATCTGGCTGCCTTCACGCTCATCACCAGTGGTCTTACCGTATAAGGCGAAACAGATGGCATCTAAAAGTGTGGTTTTACCCGCGCCAGTCGGCCCATTGATTAAAAACAGCGGATTAGTGCCCAGCGCCGCGAAGTCTGTTTCCTGAGTTGATGCGAAGGGGCCAAAGGCCGACATTATCAGTTTTAATGGCCTCATGACCTGCTCTCCACTTTATGTAACTCATCGATTGCCACTGTCATGGCCTGTTGTTGGGCCTTGGTCATTGGCTCACCGGATACCTGAGAGAAGAAGTCACTGAACATATCCAGCTCGCCCTTCTTGATATGATCCCGGCTCAGCGCGACTCTGCCGTTATCCGCCATCAAGCCCGTACGTTCCAAATGCAACACATTAGGGTATACGCTTCTCAGCTTACCCATGGCATCTAAAATGGCAGTTTTATCGCTGAGTCGCACCATGAGGTAATCCTCACGATTGACATCGGTTTTCCCTTGTTCGAGTAACTCAGCCAACTCCCCTTCGATAATGCGCACATCTCTATAAGCCTTGAGCGGCAAAAGCTTGATATTGGCCACGCCCTGAGCGTCTAATTCGACCAAGGTAACCGATTTATTCTGATGCTGCTCACTGAAAGAATACTTAAGCATGGAGCCTGAATACCTAACATGCTCAGCCCCCTTATACTGAGGTCCGTGGAGATGGCCCAGCGCCGTATAATTAAACGGAGTAAATAAGCTTGGGGAAATTTTATCAGCACCGCCGATACTCAGGGGACGCTCAGATTCAGACTCACTGCCACCATCGAGGAAACAGTGGCTGATCACTACTTTAGGTAAGCCTTGACTATCATGACCATGGACCTGCTCAAGCAATTTAACCATGGCCGCTTCATGACTCGTCACTTCACAATCAAGTACATGACGCACTGTGGCTGGATCGGCATAGGGTAAGCCATAGAAGACAGCATCGCCATTCTTACCGGACAGAGTGATAGTAGAAATGTCCTTACTCAGTGGGCCTATTATGTGCAAACCACTTTCAATCATCTGTCTCGAGGCAAAGCCTAGACGTTCATGGCCATCATGATTACCCGCGATCATGATAATGGGAATGTTCAACTCATTCACCAGACGATTCACCACCTCATCGAGCAGCGCCACAGCATTGGCTGGCGGAACAGATCTGTCATAGATATCACCGGCAATGATCACCGCATCGACACTATTTTCAACAGCGAATGTAACGATCTGATTTAACACGAAGCGTTGATCTTCGAGCAGATTCTGGTTATGCAGTTGCCTGCCGATATGCCAGTCAGAAGTGTGGATAAATTTCATGCTTTCTCATTTAAAAATTAGGGAGATACAGGGGTGTTCTAATATGGCTATAGTAAGAAAACTCGACCCATTTCACAAGGGGGGTAGCACGTGTATGACAACAAGGCTCGATGGGGATTTCGAATATCTTCAACGTCTTAAAATCTTACTTTCTATATGATATTCAACATGGGGCTTGTTGGTAATCCCAGAGTCTCAAAGGAATACTCGAACTTCAAATATTCATTCCTGTAACCATAGCCAGAAAATAAAAAGCTCAGCCTTCATTCTAAGACGGCACTTCTTGGTCTCCGCGTTGAAAAAACGAACAAATAATTTGCTACTCCCCAAGTAAAACATGACGTGATCCAGATTAGTCGCCAAAAAATGAAATAATGAGTGCGTTTCTTACTGAAAATTGATACTACAGGCACTCATAAGCAATTACGGCGTTCAGGTACTCAGTGTCATGCAGTATTCAAAATTTGGTGAAAAGTTTAATCGTTATTCCGGCATTAACCGTTTGATGGGTGATCTCAATGAGGGGCTACGCAAGCCGGGAGCGATTATGTTGGGCGGCGGCAATCCTGCAGCGATTCCGGAAATGCTCGATTACTTTCACCAAGCTACTGGTGAGATGCTAAATAATGGTGAGCTACTATCGGCATTAGGTAACTATGATGGTCCTCAGGGTAAAGATACCTTTCTCACTGCCTTATCTGGCTTGTTACGGGATACTTATGGCTGGGATATTAGCGAGAAAAATATCAGCCTGACGAATGGCAGCCAGAGTGCATTCTTTTATCTATTTAACCTGCTAGCGGGAAAGCAAGTTGATGGCAGACACAAAAAAATACTCTTACCTCTGGCACCTGAATATATAGGTTACAGTGATGCCGGACTGGATGATGATATTTTTGTCTCCTACCGACCTGATATCGAGTTGCTGGATAACCGTATGTTTAAATATCATGTGGATTTTGAGCAGCTGAAAGTCGATGATTCCGTAGCAGCGATATGTGTCTCAAGACCAACAAACCCCACTGGCAATGTACTCACTGATGACGAAGTCGCTAAGTTAGACGTTTTAGCACGTGATAAGGGTATTCCCCTCATCATAGATAATGCCTATGGCACCCCCTTTCCTAATATTATCTTCGAAGACGTCACGCCGTTTTGGAACAGCAACACCATTTTATGCATGAGTTTGTCAAAACTCGGACTTCCAGGCGTGCGTTGCGGCATAGTTATCGCCAATGAGGAGATAACTCAAGCGCTGACAAACCTTAATGGCATTATCAGCCTAGCCCCTGGTGGATTTGGCCCCGCGATTGCTGAGCATATGATCAAATCTGGTGATCTGCTGCGTTTAAGCGAAACGGTTATTAAGCCATTTTATCGGAACAAGTCTGAATTGGCGGTGTCCTTATTACAGCAATCTATTAGTGATACTAGATTCAAAATACACAAGCCTGAAGGAGCTATCTTCCTCTGGTTATGGTTCGATGAACTGCCAATCACCACTATGGAGCTTTATTCCAGATTGAAGGCTCGTGGAGTATTAATAGTACCGGGGGAATATTTCTTCTTTGGACAGGAAGAACAATCCCAGGAAAAGTGGCAGCATGCCCATCAATGCTTGCGAATGAACTATGTCCAAGATGAAGCTAAGATGCGTGATGGCATTGCAATCATAGCCGAAGAAGTGACCAAGGCCTATGCAAACGCTTAAACTAGTATGCCAATATTTGGACTGACTTGCTGAGACTTGAAACTTGAGACTTGAAACTTGAGACTTGAGACTAGAATAGAGAGCCGCGAGTAGTTTGGACCTCCATGGACGGAGTCAATGCCAAATATTGTCTGGAACATACATTGGCTCTGTAGGCTTTGGCATTTCCTATGACTTCCGGTAAAACTAGCTGTTCGATATCCCTCACTCGTATCCATAGCTTTGCCATATTCATTCAGGCTCTCGTTGCAGGTATCACTTCACGATACCTGCACCGGCGAAATACCTCTTCGATTGAGGTTTATTTACCGTTAAAAAACAGTCTTATTTATGACTTTACACTTTACACTTTAAACTGACTAACCAAATAATCCAGATTTTCACACTGATCAGATAAAACCACACAAGCCGTTTCAGAGCTACTCACTTGTTCCACTATCTGACTGCTATTATCTGCTATTTTTTGCACATTTAGGTTAACGTCTCCGCTAACTTGACTCTGCTGATTCGCTGCCGTTGCAATGTGAGTGTTCATATCATTAATAATGACAATCAAACGACTGATCTCTTCGATTGAAGTCGCTGCACTGCCCGCCGTTTCTATGGTCTTAACACCACTGTCTTTACTGGCTTCCATTGCCGTTACGGCTTTTTTAGCACCGGACTGCAAGCGCTCTATCATATTATGAATCTCACCAGTACTTTCTTGAGTCTTACTCGCTAATGCACGAACCTCATCGGCAACCACGGCAAAACCTCTTCCTTGCTCACCCGCCCTCGCGGCTTCAATCGCAGCATTAAGTGCCAATAGGTTGGTCTGATCTGCTATACCACGTATTACATCCAGAATAGAGGCTATATTACCCACATCAGAGTCTAAGGTATGAATGACCTCACTAGCAGATGTGATCTCATTGGCTAAGTTTTCAATGGAAGTAACCGTTTTTTCCAGAATGAGTTTTGTTTGATTAGATTCAATCGATGCATTTTGGGTGGCTATAGCGGCTTCATTAGCATTGTCACTAACAGTCTCACTGGTGACCCGCATTTCATGTACAGCGGCAGCAACCAATTCACTTTCTTGTTGTTGATTTGAAGCACTATCCAATGTTTGCTTCGTAATCTGCTTCATACTCTCCATTTCTGAACGAACCGCAGTAGAAGTCACAATTACCTCACTCACAGTTTGGTGAATTTTTGATACAAAACTATTGAATGCAGCCGCAAGAGAGCCCACTTCATCACCAGATTCCACCTGAATACGCTTAGATAAGTCACCTTCTCCAGATGCTATATCAAGCATAGCCAGCTCTAATCGTTTAATCGGGCTCACAATCCATAGCGAAAGTAACCAAGATAAAACTATCGCGACAAATATCGCTACCAGAGTACCGACTTTTAATACCATAGATCCTATATTGCCCTCCTCATCACGGAGCGCCACTAATTCTGCTTGTTTCGTCTCGATGACCCTGCGTATTTGTTTATATTCCGCACGGATCTGAATAAAATCTTGCTCAAGTTCAGCTTGATTTTTTGCATAATAAACGACCGCGCCGTCAGGCTTAGTGATCATGGGCTCATACAAGCGTATCCAAGCTTCAATATTCGATACCAGAAGCTTCATGTCGTACTGAGTTGTTGTGGGGATCACGTTGTCATCATATAAAATTTGAATTTTAGCCATTCTAGGCGCTGCTTTATAGGCGTTATCTTTAAATTCTTCAATATGATGCTCTATCTCAGCTTCACTGCCATTATTTTGCTTTAAAAGTACCAGCTTTTGTGCTGCTGATATAACTTGATAAAAGTCGCGATAACCGTCTTCCATACTATCTAGAACAGGCTGAACTACGACAGATAGCGTATAGCCAATTTTTGTCTGCTTCTCAAACACAGATATATTAAAAGCAGTTAAAGAGGAGAAAATAATAACAACTAAAAAGACGGGGATTGACATCTTAACTTTTAAAGATAAATTTCCTAATGACTTCATATAAAACACCACTCAAATTTAGACGATTAATAATGATTCAAGGCTCCTATCGGCACTGAAATAACATTCTTTAATCAAGTATTAACCTTTTAGCTACCCAAGCCCTCTAACTGTGACACCTGTCATATAAGTCAATTAACTGGGCATACACATACAGACTACAAATCAACTAATAAAGTATTTTGTAATATATAAAATAGCCAGTAGAAACCAGAATTTTAGACCATGGGCTAAATATTACTTATTATCGACCCTCTAGCTTCACTTGCGGATAGAAGCATGAGCGAATTAAATAGAATGAGTTAAATGAACAAAATAAATATAATTACTTATTGAGGAGTCTAATATAGTGGTACATCAATTAAGTCTATTCTTAACTGAACACCCGATTTAATTCAGATTTAAGGTTAGTTAAGTCTGAACGTGCCATATGAATATCTATTGCTTGCGACCAGAAAATTAGGATTCTATCCATAAATTGTCGGCAATGAACAAGCTCATGTATCTGCACTTTCGTGACACTTTGAAGAGGAAACTAAGATTCCTGGACTGATAAACTTGGGGAAATGATACTGAACTGGCTGTTAGATATAGGTATCCTTGCATCTATCGACCTGGCCAGACCTCCCAATAACAGGAGGTCACGGCGGCGTTTATATTTCAGTGTATATTTTCGATTTGAATTGTTTCACTGTTGAAGCAGTCTTGTTTATGACTTTACACTTTAAACTGACTAACTAAAGAATCCAGCTTTTCACATTGATCAGATAAAACCACACAAGCCGTCTCAGAGCTACTCACTTGTTCCACTATCTGACTGCTATTATCTGCTATTTTTTGCACATTCAGGTTAACGTCTCCACTGACTTGACTCTGCTGATTCGCTGCCGTTGCAATGTGGGTGTTCATATCATTAATAATGATAATCAAGCGACTGATCTCTTCGATTGAACTCGCTGCACTACCCGCGGTTTCTATAGTCTTAACACCACTGTCTTTACTGGCTTCCATTGCCGTTACGGCTTTTTTTGCACCGGACTGCAAGCGCTCAATCATATTTTGAATCTCACCGGTACTTTCTTGAGTCTTGCTCGCTAATGCACGAACTTCATCGGCAACCACGGCGAAGCCTCGTCCTTGCTCACCCGCCCTCGCGGCTTCAATGGCAGCGTTAAGTGCCAATAGGTTTGTTTGCTCTGCAATACCACGTATCACATCAAGAATAGAGGCTATATTACCCACATCTGAATCTAAGGTATGAATGACCTCACTAGCTGATGTGATCTCATTGGCTAAGTTTTCAATGGATGTAACCGTTTTCTCCAGAATATCTTTTGTTTGCTTAGATTCAATCGATGCATTTTGAGTAGCTATAGCCGCTTCATTGGCATTTTCACTGACTGTCTCACTGGTGACCCGCATTTCATGTACAGCGGCTGCAACCAATTCACTTTCTTGTTGTTGATTTGAAGCACTATCCAATGTTTGGGCAGTGATCTGCTTCATACTCTCCATTTCTGAGCGAACCGCAACCGAGGTCACTATTACCTCACTCACGGTTTGGTGAATTTTCGACACAAAACTATTGAATGCCGCGGCAAGGGAGCCCACTTCATCGAGATATTCCACTTTAATACGCTTAGATAAGTCACCATCACCGGAAGCTATGTCAAGCATAGCCAACTCTAATCGTTTAATTGGACTTACAATCCAGGACGACAGTATCCAAGATAAAACTACCGCGATAAGTATCACAATAAGTGTGCCCACTTTTAATACCATAGATCCTATATTGCCCTCCTCATCACGGAGCGCCATCAATTCAGCTTGTTTCGCCTCTATGATCACCCGTATCAGCTTGTATTCTGAACGAATCTGACTAAATTTATGATCAAGTTTTGATTGGTTTTTTTCATAATAATCGACCGCTATATCTGGGTTATCGATCATGGGCTCATACAAGCGCACCCAAGCTTCGATATACGATACAAGAAGGTTCATGTTGTGCTGGGTTGCTCTTGGGATCACATTGTTATCATATAAAATTTGAATTTTAGCCATTCTAGGGCCGGCTTTATATGCGTTGCTTTTAAACTCCCCAATATAAGTATCGATCTCAGTTTTATCAGCCTTTTCCCCCTTCTCCCCCTTTAAAAGCACCAGCCTTTGTGTTGCTGCTATGACTTGATATAAGTCCCGATAACCGTCTTCCATACTATCAATAACGGGCTGAACTGTGACTGATAGCGTATAGCCCACATTTGACTGCTTATCAAACATAAATATATTAAAAGCAGTTAAAGAAGAGAAAAGAATTACAACTAAAAAAACAGGAATTGACATCTTAATTTTTAAAGACAAATTTCCTAATAACTTCATATACAAGTTCACTCACATTTAGACAATTAATAATGACTCTGCGTTCATATCATCACGAAAACCACATTCTCAGGTAAACATTTAACCTTTTAAACACCTAAGATCAACACTTAATTACTTTTACACTTCTATAACAGTGAGTGCTGATGTAATAATTCGTGCCTGTGTCATATTCACACCAGAGTAATAGAGGAACCACAACAGACCTATAAAAACTAGATTTCAGTAGATTGCACCAATATAAGTGCCATTACTAATATAATATTTAGCACAGATAGCCTTATAACATTTGCTAGGACAGCTAGAATTTTAACCAGAAAATAAAATGAACTTAATAAACAGAATGAATTAAATGCGACTGATCAAATAGAACAAATTAAACAGAGTGAACTAAACAGAGTGAATTAAATAAAATGACTGACAGAGAAAATAACATACCGATATAAATCACTTAGTCAGCACTCAGATTATTCTAAGCTGATAAGCGATTAAATTCAGATTGAAGGCTAATGGAATATTGCAATATGAATATATTCATATTAGGGCAAGAAAACATTAGCAGCATGCCCATGTATGCTTGTGAATCAAGTATGTTCAGGATCAAGCCAAGATGGCTGATGGAATGACCATCACAGCAGAGTAAGACAAGCTAGCATGATAAACATAGGGGGAGACTTGGCGTTAGCTGTTGCACTAAGGCTAGGTTTCCCCTTAGTACAACTTATCTAGGTTGAAACTCAAGGTGTGCGACTTTTTAGCTGCTAGACGAGTCTTCCATAGCCTGTAATTTATCCCCTTCAACAAGATGAACATTTGTCGTGTAGTTGGCTGAGCTGTATTCTATGTTGAGTGAAAAATACAGGCTTTGTTTAAACAGTTTCTTGATTTCTTTAGCTATTTTTTCACTTAAGTCATTGGTGAATTCTTGATCACGATATGGCTTGGTTAATAGGGATACAACTATGAGTATATGGGGGTATTTGTACTGAGAGCATGGATAGGCTCTTGATTTACATACGCCAGCACTGGCATCTTGCTCATTGATGATCTGTTCAATAAGATCAAATGCTTGCTTGGTATCTATATCCAAATCATCAGAATATTTTATTTCTACATGGGGCATATTAGTTTATTCCTTTTGCGCATACATAATAGTGTATTACCAAGCCAGCTAACTTTCTCCTACTCAGTAATGAGATAGAAAGATACCCACCTTGATGTATTTAAAAATCATTAGTCACTTCAAATGAATCAATTGCCGATAAAAAAAGATCAGAGGCTTGGCCTCCCCAGCCATTAGCAAAATAACGAATCTTGCTACAGCTTATCTAAACCCAAGAAAACAGATCATATTGTGTCGACAATAGCTTCACACTCATGGCTATGGACATGGTCACGACCAAAGGCTTGATGATTTTGGTTCCTTTAGTCAGGACGAGTCTAGAGCCCAGAGTGGCGCCAATAGCCTGACCAAGGAGCATGATGCCGCCCAGCATCCAAAACACTTTCCCCCCTATGGCAAAGAAGATAAGAGAGGCGATATTAGTCGAGAAGTTAAGCACCTTGGCATGAGCAGTGGCCTTAGCCAGACCGAAACCGGCCAGAGACACGAAGGCTAATGCGAAGAAACTGCCAGTTCCTGGGCCAAAGAATCCATCATATAATCCCACGCCAAATGCTGCCGTAAACCCAAACATAACAGGGGTAAATACTTGATGCCTGTCTTCTTCACTGATCTTCTTTGAAAATAGAAAGTAGCCACCTATAGCGAGAATTAAGAATGGTAATAATGTCTCTAAGAAAGCCGTGTCTATCATCTGCACCGCTATGGTACCGAGCGCGGCACCAACGAAGGCGCAAGCTATGGCCAACTTCATCTCACCAAGTTTCACCATCCCCTTACGGACAAAATAGAGGCTGGCAAAGAAGCTGCCACCACAGGCTTGTAGTTTATTTGTCGCCAATGCCGCCGTTGGCGGAAGACCAACCCACATTAGTGCTGGAATAGTAATTAACCCACCTCCCCCCGCTATCGCGTCTATAAAGCCCGCGAGCATCGCCACTGCAAACATGAGTGCGATAAGTTCATAGGATAGTTCCAATGGCATAAACAAGTCTCAAAGGTTTTAATAAGGGCGTTATTAGACGATATTTGCACAAGATGCACAAAGGAGTTATCGTCCACTTAGGGTGAGATATTCTCACACAAACAGTCAACGGGGATATGATGCATTCACCTCTTCCACCACTCAATTCGCTACTGGCTTTTGAATCTGCGGCAAGACACTTAAGTTTTAGCAAAGCGGCCAACGAACTATTCGTGACTCATGGAGCTATCAGTAAACAGATCAAGGGATTGGAGTCATTTGTAGGCGTCCCCTTATTCATTCGCCAGCATAGAAAGTTATTACTCACAGATGATGCCCAACGTTACTTTATACAAGTGCAATCGGCGCTGCAGACAATTAATCATGCAACCGATGAGATAAAATCACAACAGATGCGAGCTCAAACACTCTCTATCAATGTTTTGCCTAGCCTAACCATTAATTGGCTTATCCCGCGAATGGAGGAATTCAAGCGACGTTACCCTCATCTGTATGTGGATCTTTCCATCGGAGATTTTGCGGTAGATTTTGATAACAGCCGTTGTGATATTGCCATCAGGAGTGCTAAGCATGAGCCTACAGATGCCAACTTTATCAAGCTGATGGATGAAGATCTCTGCTTGGTATGCTCTCCCTTACTAGCTGAACAGCTTAAAACGGTCGACGATATCAACAAGATGACCTTACTAAAACACACCACTAGGCCAGAACTCTGGCCTTATTGGTCACAGCAGGTTGGTCTAACCCTGACCACTGACAAGAAGTTTGGCATGGAACATTTCTATATGCTGAGTCAAGCGGCAGTAGGAGGAATGGGAGTGGCTCTGATCCCTAGATTTTTTATCGAAGATCAACTGGCTGATGCGAGCTTAGTGATCCCCTTCAATACCGGTTTCACCAGTCCTTACACTTACTATGTGCTTACCCCTAAGTCCAGCAACCTGCCACTGAAAGCCCAAGCCTTTATCGATTGGTTACTGGAGATATTTGCCCCATACCGTAACTAGCACCTCTCTAACCAGTAACTAGTTACCCCTAGGTCGAAACTTGCTTAGCCTTACTTAGATCCCTCCAGCTAAAAACTGGATTCCGGCCCTGTGATTTAGATTCGCTTTAGCCTTATAGCTTTCTCTGCTCTATCTTGAGACTGATAACTTTCTCAGCGCTGTCCCTAGCCCTAGCCCTAGCCCTAGCATATCAAGCATAAAAAAGAGAAGCCCAAACTGAGCTTCTCATTGGCGACCTTCTATGGCGCAAGTATAAGGCCTAGATTAAGCTGTCAGCCACATCGAAGGCTTGCAGATAATTCATCCCAGACGGGGCATCGAATTCAAAATTTAATACCTTCATGCAGGTATTAAACGTCTTCTCACCGAACCACTCCTTGTCGAAAGAATTAAGAGCCTGAATAATCCCCTCCTGACCGCCGTCTCCCTGTAACGACACGGGAGCCAATGTGGAGATGAAGCTGGCGACTAAACCATAAAGATCTCTCTCGGCATCCCCTTCGGCTGCCCAGAGTTGAGGGTCGGCATAGCGACTGGCGTAATGACTCGTCGCTATATCTAAGCCGATGCCAAAGTTGACTAAGATAGCTTTCTCTAGGTTACAGATGATATTTTTAGGGCATATTGCCCCATGATAGATATCCATCTGATGCATATATTGCAGGCCACTCAAAAGTTGAGTAAACCACATCACAGGCTGACCAAGCTGAATATCGGCTAGCTCATCTAAGGATACGCCGTACTCCCATCCCCGTGCGATAAATAAGTCTTCACTCTGGGCCAACTGGCCAAAACCCAGCACTTTTTCCACATGAGGATGGTGTAATTTAGACAGGCTACGGTATAAGCTACTCAAGGTAGGCCACTTAGCCTCTACCTTGGAATAAATTGATACACCACACTGATATTGCCCCTGAATATGAGTCGCGCGCCAAAACTGACTATCTTGGGTCGCTGCAATAAATTGTTCCAGCTTGTAATGGTGATCGATAATCGCCCCAGTGGCTATTTCGACTCGCTCTGGCAGGCTATCGCATACCCCATTATCTATGAGTGCCGACAGATCGCACCTAAGAGCATCGAGATCGACGCTGCCGCCTTTAGCCGCCAGACGATACCACTGATATACACGAGGTTGTTTAGTCTGCTCTGCTAGGGTCAGGAAACCCTCTGCATAGGCCTGAATATCTTCACTGATATTGAGGTTATCTTTGATATCGATAAATTCAACATCCCCCAAATCTGAGACAAAGACACAATTAGCAGCCCAGCCACCCACAGTAAAGCCACGGCGATGTACCTGCTGCAAACCCGAAACTGAGCGCCTCAATATCTCTAACAATTGATAGGTAGTGAGTTTTTCGAATTCCAGGATATTTAATGGCACACCACGGGGCATACGTATGGGGAGTACCAGTTGCTCCCCATCTTGGATCAGAGGGGCACAATATGGCACACCACTACAACCCGTTAGGGCTTGTAGGCGCTTAAATTCGGCCCTTAGCTGATTCTCATGACTTTCTGATTGTGCTTGATCGGTAAACTGAGTCGCAATAAGAATTTTAAGTAACCAGGGGGCCGTCCATCCCCCAGGATTGTATTCCGCCTGCCAGACCTCCAAGCCGCTTTGAATGAACAGACACTTGAGCTTGGTGAAATCCTGGATCTTGTTATTACGTTGCTCCACAAGCGCTACCTGGCCTATGGTTTTAAGCACCATCTCTTTCTGCTCGTCGGTCACCTGGTGGCTGTGTGGTGCAGTTAAGCCCCATTCCTTAGTCAAGGCGGCAACTATTTGTTGCGGTGTGTAGATACTGAGAGAACCTTCTTGTTTCTCCAATTCTATCTCTTCCCCCTTGCGGCCAGTAATAAACACCATCCCCTGGCACCAAGGAGCATAAACTCCCACTGGGATCTTATGCTTGACGTTACCGGCCAGAACCCGGGCAACATAGTTGGCTTTGGCCAAACTGTTATCCACCTGCCTGCCATCTAAAGACCAGGCATGAAGCCCCGCATCTAAGCGTCCTATATAACCTTTAACATCGACAACATAAACGCCCCACTCACCGATAACCAGCGCATCAACTTCCATGGCTTGCCCCGATTTAGTCGGGATCTCCACATTAGTGAGTAAAATATAGTTATCGGGTAACTCCTCCGCCAGCAAGGAGAATGCCCAACGTTCGGCATCGTTGACCGGAGTTCCAAAACTTATCTGCTTTGCCATTCAATGTGACCCTTAATGTGCAATCCACTCAACTTGTTAAGCTTAGGTGTGAGTATGGTGAACCATTTGGTGTACATCATGAATTAGAGGCATAAAAAAAGCCACTCAAATGGTGGCTTAATACTAAATATCTGTCATCTTATGGCTTAACTATCTGGCTCGATGAAAAGACCACAAGCTGGCATCAATCGGCATGTTAAGCAGATCGCTTAGTGCTTACATTCGTTGCTGCATTCGTGCTCGTCATCGGCAAATTCATCATCACCATCTTGGTGTTGCATCACGCCCCAACCATCGGTCACGCCGCCGAACTCTTTGGCAAATGTATTCAGCTGAACTTCTTGATCCACTACAGCCTGATACTCAGGAACCATAGGGATACACACAATTAATTCCCACTGGCCAAGATCGTCATTGAGATGAAGTTCCATCTCACCTTCAATCTCAGACTTTGCCAGCTCTTCAGCAGCATACTCGGCATCTCTTTGGTCATCGAAAACTAGGAAGAAGTCGACATCGAGTTGCTTAGTTAGATCGATACCTGCATCGGCCATAGCCGCGAGCATCTTGCCATTGTCATCATCTGGAAACTGCATTTCTTACTCCACTTAACTACTTCAATCACCTATTAAGCAGAGGTGACTATCTGTACAGACTCGCCATTGAAACAAACCACTTCACCAGCTCTGACTTTTTTGCGTTTACGGGTCTCAACTTCACCGTCAACGGTTACCTTGCCTTCACTGATGACGAATTTGGCTTCACCGCCCCCACTACTCATGGACTGGACTTTCAAAATCTTATATAACTCTATGTATTCTTCACCTGGCAATAGGGCCAAGGTTTCAATTTGTGCTGTCACACGTTTTACCTTTAATCAAAATTATTATGTGATTATAGCACCGAGCTTAGACAAGGATAATACCAATTAGCCTCTTTCATGGCTCAGTAAGCCATAAGCGCAATCATCAAGCCAATTATCATCGAGTTTACACTCGTCTCTGATTACAGCTTCGAGTTGAAAGCCATTTTTTACTAACACTTTTGTCGATGCAATATTTTGTTTTGCACACAGGCCGATAAACTTGTGCACCTGAAAGCTTAAGCAAGCCCAGTCAACGCCTTGAGGCTCTCGGTTGCATAACCCTTACCTTGGCCTTCGGTGGCTAACATATAGCCCGCTGCGGCTTGACCATATTCTTGGTCAACACAATACAATACAATACAATCCGGTAACGCCGAAAAAATTTATCGGTTGCTAGCTCCTCGATAACCAGAGTCAAGCAATCACCGGATTCATACCGCCAAGGCGTTAGCCTTTGCTCGAACTTTTTCGAATTACAGACTCCTCGTCGAGGAGTCTGACAAAATGATTGATGATAGGATCTTGATGAAGCATCAAGAAATTGTTCCAATCAGCGGCTTGTAGACTGTGAAGCCTTAGCCTATCGGTATAAAGTTCGAGCATAGAGCATGACCTTTGGCTAATTATCCGCGGCTTGTCACTTCAAGCAGGTGATAACCAAATTGCGTCTTAACTGGACCTTGAACTTCATTCAGAGGCGCATTGAAAACGACTTCATCGAACTCTTTAACCATCATGCCTGGACCGAAAGATCCTAGATCACCACCTTGAGCGCTAGATGGACAAGATGAGTTAGCCTTCGCAACATCACCAAAATCTGCGCCGCCTAAGATTTCCTGCTTAAGGGCTTCACATTTCTCTTCGCTGCTAACTAATAGATGTCTTGCTGTGGCTTGTACCATGGTGTAACTCCTAACGTTGTGATTAATTTGCCAGCCAATAATTGAACACCTTAGGCATGACAAATTTTAGAAAAAATAAAACCCAGCCAGTATATTGATAAAAGCTGGGTTTAAAAAGGCTTTAGCTTATGAAACTAAATTTAAACTCATGTTGCAATCGTTTACTTCTGAGTTTCTATCCAGTGATGGATCTTAAGATCCATCACTGCCATAGGCAGAGAACCTGAGGTTAAGATCTGATCATGAAAGGCTTTTAGGTCAAACTTATCGCCTAATTCAGCTTCCGCTTCGGCTCTAAGAGAAAGGATCTTGAGCTGACCCACTTTATAGGACAATGCCTGACCAGGTATTGCCATATAGCGTTCAACTTCGGCAATAATATCCGACTCAGCCATAGGCGAGTTATCTTTCATATATTGTATCGCTTGCTCACGCGTCCAGCCTTTAGCGTGAAGACCTGTGTCGACCACCAGGCGCATAGCGCGCAACATCTCATCGGACAACTTACCGAAATACTGATAAGGGTCTTTAAACAATCCCATCTCAATGCCTAAGTTTTCGGCATACAGGGCCCAACCCTCTTCGAACGCCGTATAGTTACCAAAGCGTTGGAACTCAGGTACACCTGTTAGCTCTTGCTTGATGGCTATCTGGAAATGGTGTCCAGGTGCAGCCTCATGGAGAGATAGGGTTGTCATTCCCCATTTAGGCTGTGCTTTTAAGTTATAAGTATTGATATAGAAAACACCAGGGCGAGAACCATCCACGGCAGGTGATTCGTAGGAAGCCCCAGCCGCTGACTGCTCGCGGAAGCTTTCCACTGGCTTGACCACATAATCGGCCTTTGGCATCACATTAAAATACTTAGGTAGCTCGGCATTAATCTGATCTTTGAGCGTCATATAACCATCGATAAGATCCTGTCTATCGGTGAAGAAGTACTCAGGCTCAGATGACAGAGAAGCGAAGAAGGCCTTAAGATCTCCCTTAAATTTCACCTGCTCTCGTACCTTATCCATCTCGGAGAGGATACGGGCCACTTCACTCAAGCCTATCTGATGGATTTCATCAACAGGCATCATGGTAGTCGTGTGGGAATTGGCCAGATGCTGATACCAAGCCTTACCGTTGGGTAATCCCCACCATCCATCGCTGGCACGTGAAACCGGCAGGTATTTACTCTCAAAATAGTCAGCTAATGAGGCAATTGCGGGAATGAGTTCTTGATTGATAAGCTTAGTGTAGCTTGCAGTGAGTTCAGCCTTATCTGCATCTGAGAAACTCTGGGGAAGATTACTAATCGGAACGTAAAACATGCTCTTGCTGGCATCATCCACAAGCAGGGCCTTGAGCTGAGGAATGATACGCTCGACTAACACCCTAGGCAGAACAACCTTACTTCTGACTCCTTCATCCATACGCTCTTGTGCTAGCTTAGTCCAGGCAATAAACCCAGTTAAACGAGATGCCCAATTGTTATAGTCTTCGACGGTATTAAAAGGCTGAGCACTTTCACCACTCCCCAACTGCACCATATTAATCACTGTGCTGTAGAACTGGTTCATGGGCATGAAACGAGATGGGAATATTTCGTCTACCAGGGCGATATTTCTATCATAGGCAAACATATCATAACTTAGCTGTAGCTCAGGAGATAAGGCACTTCTGTCTATCTTCTCTACCCTAGCCTGATAGCTGGTATTTAAATCGTGACGCGCCGTTAAATACTCATTAGTAAGATCGCCACCAAACTGGTCGTTATAATCATTCACACCAACAAAGGTGGCGTAAATAGGCTCAAGTTTAAGATAGTCCTTGAAGAAATCATCAACCAAAGCGAGATAAGCCTGCTCTACAGATGCCTCTTTATTCAGGCTCGTTTGTGACATTTCAGAAGAAGCACCGATTGCAGTAGAACCCGTGTCTTTACTTATCTGATTGTCATCTGAACAAGCTGTTATGCCCAGTACTAAGCCTATTGATACGGCTAAAAATGCTCTTCTCATCTGTTTCTTTCCCTATATTCGGTGCAATTGCTTGTTATTTTCTATACTTAATACCAAATGTTCAACATTATTTATACAAGCTATATTTATACAGCTATCTCTATCTTCTTCGTAGGATCGTAAAGGAGCCAGTCAATGATCTATTCATTTCGCAACTCAGGTTTCAGAGATCCCGAAACTGGCGTCTATAATCAAACCTACTTTATGGAGGTATTCAATCGCGAATGGCATCGCCATATCAGAGATCACCAAAGTCTGGCCCTATTGTATCTGTGCCCGCACATACATGAAACAGTTAAGCAACCTCATCTGCTCGAATTCTTTATGAAACAAGTACAAGAAGCCATCTTAAGAACTACTGATCTGGTAGCAAGACTTAACAATAACAGCTTTGCCTTAGGCTTATTCAACATTGATGAACAGGGCACTCAGATTGTATTACATAGAATTGAGGAAAAAATTGAGCTCTTCAATTTAGAATATGGCAAAAAATACACCAGTCACGTAGATTACGAACTCGCTGGTTATACCTGCACACCGGCGCGTAACCTAAGAATTGAGTTGATATTTGAAGACGTAGAGAGTTTAACTCATGAGTTAGAAATGGAGAAAAATAAACATATTGAACTGAGACAGATGCAATAAGAGAAGGTTCTAGTAAAACTGCAGTTTTCCTAGAAATTCACAGCAATAAAAAAGCCCCTTGCGGGGCTTTTTAACTCATTCAAAGAAAAAGTTACAATGCTACGTTATGAATACGTGCTTTATCTTTGATATAAGAGACATAACTTTTCCCAGAGCGAGCCGTCTTCTTATCCTTTGCCGCTAACTTAGCGCGTGAATAAGCAGACTTATATTGCTTAAGGTTCAGGTAAGCCAGAGCCAGCTCAAATTGAGCTTCACCAGGATGAGTAATACCAGCATCCAATGACTTCTTCAATGCGACAATCGCGGCCTTAGATTTACCATCTAGAGACAGGATTCGACCCTGACGAAGATAGAACTTGCCAATATTGCCCGCATCTGCAGCCTTACCGTAATACAGAGCAGCTTCTCTCAACTCTTTCGCGTTGTGATAGAAACCAGCCAAGATACCAAGAGATTTCTCATCCTCTTTGATCAGGCCAGATTTCATGTGCTTCTCATATATCTTAGCCGCACGATATGGCGAACCATTCTGTGAAAGTAGCTGAGCAAGACGAGTGATATTACCACCTGTCTCCAAGAAACCATTCTTGTAGGCAAGATCATAAGTTGCCAGAGACTTAGTGTACTTTTCAGTCATCAGATAGAACTGAGCTAACTGAATCCAAAGACGTTTATCGTCTTGGAAAAGTGGCACCATGGTCTCGAGTACTTTCACCGCTTGCGGATACTTTTTCTGATTGAAGTAAGCTGTCAGCTTCATCTGATACAGGCCTTTATCAGGCTTATCAGACAGGGCTAACCCCTTATCGGCAACTTCAAGAACCTTGTTCCAGTTCTTTTGCTCCGAGTAGGCGATACCGATACGACGGTAGACTTGAGCATCCTCTTTACAGGTAAACGCCATCCACTTGTAGTAATAAGCGATCGACTCTTTAAACTGTTTCTCTTGAATCAAGAGATCCGCGTAGAGTCTAAGCGTTCCGGCATGATCACCGCCACCTAAGATATTCGCATCGACAGCTTTCTTAAGGTACTTGATTGCCGTTTTCATCTGAGCTTTTTCTGCATAGAAATTGCCCAGCATGCGATCTATGTACGCTTTATCGAAACTACTCTTAGGATTGGCCTCGAGTAATATCGCGATAGCTTCGTCGAGGTTACCTTCAGTGTAAGCTTTGAAAGACTTTTGCACTTTCTTAGCAGCACTTTGACCAACGGCTTTAGACTTACGCTGCTCGATAGGACACTTCTCGGCAGCTGAAACTGCCGAAACCATGACCAAGCTACCACCTAGAGAAAACAAAAGCGCGGCTGCAATACTAGTAGTTTTTATACTAAGTGTTCGCATCGTTATCTGCCTCCTTTATCTAAGGTAAAGTCCAACTGGATTTTCATACCAGTTTGCTTAAGTGCCTTACCGTCAACTATCTTAGGCTTATACTTCCACTTTTTAAGTGCGCGTCTTGCTTCTTTGTTAAACAAACGCTTAGGTTCAGCCTTGATAATTTTAACGTCTTCAACACCACCGAGTTCGTTAATGGTAAAGCTCAGTTGTACCCAACCTTCTTTGCCATCACGTGCCGCAGCAATTGGATATTGAGGCTCGATGCGAACGATAGGTGTAGCATCACCATCACGCGTCATCATATTACCAAGCTTGAAGCCTGTATTAGCCCCACCGGTATCTACACCACCCATGTTAAATGACATGTTTGTATCTATGTCAGATGAACTGTCAGGCGGAGTCGTATCCGGCTTAGGTGGCTGCTCTGGTGGCGCAGGAGGCTTAGGCTTTACCCTAGGTTTCTTCTGTGCTGATGCATCCTCTTTGCTCATGGTTATTTCAATGATAGGTGATTCTGTTGAAGCATCGTGGCGGGTTGGACCGCCACCTATCAAAAATGCCATGAAGACAAATAAGGCATAAGTCACAGCACCACCAAGTATTAATGATACTATTCCTCTTAGCATATTAGTCTTTCCCCGCCGATACTGAAATCTTATCTACACCCGCCTTCTTAACACTATCCATTACCTTGATAACTAGGCCATGTTTGGCATCTTTATCGGCTTGGATTAGCACGGCCGCTTCTGGAGCCTCTGCAAGCATACGTTCAACGTTTGCAGTTACACGCTCGATATCGACCAGACGGTTCTCCATCATTATCGTGCCAGTCTTGCTTACACCGATAAAGATGTTAGCAGAAGGCTTCTTAGTCGCCGTAGACGCTTCTGGCTTGGTATAATCAAGGCCTGAAGGTTTAACAAACGAAGTTGTTACAATGAAGAAGATCAACATGATAAACACGATGTCTAGCATCGGTGTCATATCAATCTGAGCTTCCTCTTCCACGCTGGAATGCTTTCTACGTGCCATGTTCAATCTCTCTCTAGTGGTGACGCATGCTGTCTTTTAGCTTTTCTAAACTGATTTTCATTTTAGCGTCCAGACGAGTACTAAAGAATACTCCCGATAACGCCGCAACCATTCCCGCCATTGTCGGCATGGTCGCCATTGAAATACCAGCTGCCATCATACGAGCATTACTCGTCCCATGAACTGCCATCACATCGAATACTGATATCATACCTGTCACTGTGCCCAACAGACCTATCATAGGGCAGATGGCGACTAAGGTTTTAATAAACAGCATACGTGCATTCAAGTTTTGCTTAGCTTGGGATATCCAGGATTCACGGATACGGTGTGCATACCAAGAGGTAGAATCCTCTCGTGCATCCCATGAGGATATTATTGCTTTATGTTCGTTTGGTGATATCCAATTAAGATACCAGTAACGTTCAAGCATCAATACCCACATGACAAACAACACTGCCGCTACTAACCAGAGAACATCGCCTCCGGCCGCCATGAAGCCCCTGACGGAATCCCATATGTCCATCAGGTATAGCATCATTAGGCGTTCCTCTTCTCAGCGTGACTAGCAACCATACCGGCACTTTGCTCTTCGAGAACCTGTACGATTGACTTACTGCGTGCAACTACAATTGCGTGCATAAGCATCAGAGGTAGAGCTGCAACCAGACCTTGAACTGTTGTCATCAGTGCCATAGAGATACCGCCAGCCATAAGCTTAGGATCACTGGTACCGAACAACTGAATACTCTGGAAGGTGGCAATCATACCGGTTACTGTACCGAGCAGACCCATCATAGGTGCGATTGCGGCAAGGACCTTAATGATAGAGATACGCGCTTCTAGTGCTGGTGTCTCTTTCAGAATGGCTTCATCAAGCTTAAGTTCCAGAGTTTCAACATCAACATCTTTGTTGTCGTGGAAAGTCTTAAGAATACGACCTAGAGCATTGTTACCTGGATTATCCAGATTCTTACGCTGAGCTTTAACTTTAGCGCCAACTAGACCAAGAGTAACGATACGCTCGACAGAGATGATGGCACCGATAATAAGCAGGCCTATAATGATGTAACCAATAGTTCCACCGGCTTCGATACGATCTTCAATAGTCGGCTTCTGAGTAAAGATACTCAACAACACACCCTTAATAGGATCTATGTAGAGAGGAGCAATACCAGAATTAGTATCCAAGAAGTTAGCAACCGTACTAACCTGATGACCGGATGGCTGCTGCGATAGCTGCTGAATCAGGCCAAGGTCCGCGTTATAAACAACATATTTGCCATCGGCAAGTAAGTTGAAAGTACCCACACGAGTAATGGTTGTATTATGAATACTGCCATCGATATCGGTAACAGCAGCATCGAAGGTTACGACCTTGCCAGACTGTACCATTTCAAATAGCTGCTCTTCCCAGAAACGCTCCAGCTCGTCAATCTTTGGTAGCTGCTTACGAGCACCGAGTTCTGCGATGAAAGTATCACGACCAGGATATTGAGCACTGATGTTAGACGCTACCAGTTTACCGGAGAAATCACCGGCATCACCTTTAACGACACCAAACATCTCACCCAAGTCACCTTGAGCCGTTTTTAGGTTCTCTTCCAACTCGGCAATTTTGCCCTCATTATCAGAGAAAGCTTGGCTCAAATCTTTACCGCGCTGTCTTTCGGTAGCTAGAGCATTCTTTTCACGTTTAAGTAGAGACGCTTTATCGCCACGCTCATTCCTAAACTCTTGCTCACGCTTCTTATTTGTCTTAGTCGCATTAGCACGATCTGTCTGAACCTGCTTCAACAGCTGGTCGATAGATTTAGGTGCGTCAGCTGCGCTTGCAATACCTGCAGATAGAGACAGAGTTGCAGCTAGGATTGCTGTAGTTATAAACTTCTTCATTATTGTGCAGCCTCCGCAGCAGGAATTGGTAACGAGAATAGATCCGGAGCACCCTGTTTACGTGCAATGCGGATACCTTTGGTCAGTTCACGTAGATAGCTTTCATCTAGCAGATCCCATGCCTTAGTTTCATCGTTAAACATCCAAGCAGACTTCTGGTCTAAGCTCTGTGCATAAAGTGCTACACGACCTAAATTGAAGAAATCAACTAAGACATCTTTACCGTCGAGTTTAAGCTGACCAGTTTTAACAGCAACGAAACTGCCGTATTCACGTTCGATGCTGTATGCATCAAGGATCAGACGAAACTTTTCGGCTAGAGTCACTTCAGCACTGTTCAATAGTGCCTTAAGATTATTTACGCGCTCAACACGAGTTTCTAGGTTGAAAGGAAGATCGAGAGCCACGAACTGCTCAAGAGCATCAACCATCTTAAACATGAGAGGAACAACACCTTGACGAAGTGTATCTACGCCATTGATGTCACCTTGAATTGATTTCATCGTCGCTTCTTGGTCAGCGACCAGACCAGCTACGTAATCGTTATAAGATTTTAGTGACTCACGCTCATCTGCAACTGAACCATACTCGAACATCATGTCCTGAGCTTGGTCAAAGTACTTATCTACTTTCTTTTGCGATGTTGCTGCTTCAGCGTGAATTTTGCTGTCAGCCTTCTGAACGACAGAAAGAGGATCTGCTATCACTAAGTTTGAGCTTGCTAAGGCTAGTGCGCCTACGAGCGCTGTAGCGATTTTTGTTTTATTGCTTACCTTGGACATAGTTCCCAACCAATTTGAAGTAAAATTAAAAAGGTTTAACTTATTAACAACATGGAGTCTCGCTTATATTTACGAGTGTTTCCTGCTTATAAGTATGTCTTTCTCTTGTGATTGTTAATTATTATCTTATTTTTCTACACCGATAAAGGCGTAGCACCATCGGCATCATTTCACAAAATGTTGACCTGTGTCAACAATTGAAACGGACTAAAACTAGTAGAAAAAGGCACTTGAGGAGGGAAAAGGTGCAAAAGCTAGATTTTTGAACAAATTAGTAAAATGAATATTACTAATTACCTATTAAAGCACACAGCAATTAAAGCTTTAGCTGTTGTAATATAAAAGAATTAAGTCATTTTACATACCGGCAACATCATTAACATTGACTTAACCACAGGCATTTTATTCAGTCATTATGTCTACCTATTACCTCCTTAAATATGCTTATAAGCTCACTTTTGGCTTTAAAAAAGCAAGTCCTAAAGCATTACTTTCGCACTAAATGATTGAAATCACACTTTACTCGGAAGTGGGATCTTTGTTGGTATTTTTAGTTTAAGGCTAATAACCACCTTAAGTAAATTAGAGTAAACCCCACCCATGTAATGGCTTTCACCTTAGTAGATATCCATGGATGATTTTGTACTATCACATTTCAATGGCTGTTTTAATTTCAATAATCAAGCAAGGAAGAATAACGATACAGTACACAAGATAAAGGCATTGGCTGTGGTAGGATTTTTAATACATTCAATAAAAAATGCCGCCTACGAAAGTAATTTTGCCCTCAATTAATGAGGTGTTAATGCTGTTTAAACAGTAAAAAGTATTTAAAACTGATTCTTAGCAAGATTTTTTAAGAAGGTCATGTTCCATCGAAGTGGCTTATTACATAAACACTAGTAGTAGAAAGCAGATAGAACACAAAGAAGCTGCGTCTTTGCGCTCTCAGTTCACAAAGCACTACTTTGTTAAACTCATCCCTTTTTTAGTGATCTGTCTAAATAACGCTCAGAACCTGCTGTATGCTTTTTGCTCTACTCAGCAGTTCTACAGACCATAGTCTTTCTATTAGTGCCGGTTCTGGCCTTCATCTGACATCGAATACCCGAATCTACAATTTCACCATTAGCATGGTGAATTTTGGATTTTAAACATTTCTTGTGATGACTCAAACCCAAAGAGCCCAATCATCAGAAATATGGTAATGATTCTCATTATTCAAACCTTTTCATTTATAAACCACCTTCTTTGGGGATCGTATAGCCCGTTCTTTGCTTTCTATTTAACGAATTATACGCATCCTTCTCATCCTTCTTTCTCTGCTCTGCAGTTCTACAAACTTTAGTTTTACGATTTGTGCCAGTTCGAGCAAGCATCTCGCACCTAATACCTGCATCGACTATTTGTCCATTTAGATCTTCTGTCTTAAACATATTCTGCGAGGACTCACATCCCGATAAAAAACCAATTAAAACAAATATATAAAATCTCATAACCACTCCTTGGTAAAATAAAAAAGGGCGCAATGCGCCCTTTTAATTTTTTTATTCTTTAAAACTTAACCCCTGCACGTAAGTAGATTGTGCGGCCAATAACATCATAAGTAGACACATCCGTATTCGCACCAGGCGCTGAGTACACAAATGGTGGCGTCTCATCGAACAAGTTGTTAACACCAGCGGTTAGCATCAAATGCTCAGATACAGTGTAATTCGTTTGAAAATCAACAATGATATTAGAGTCAACATCTCTTTCGAATGGATCTGTCCACCAACCGGCTTCAGTCTCAACAACACTAGTGATATAACGCGTGATTAATGAAGTATCAAAGTCTGCTATAGTCCAATTTACAGTAAAGTTTGTTTTAAGTTTAGCAAACATGCCATCATGATTGACTTCGTAACGTCCTACATGATCGATAATCGAACCATCAGCAAGAATTTTGTCATACTGAAGAAGGTAAGTACCATCTAGACCTAATCCCCAATCACCAAAACCTGATTCAAATGTATAGCGTAAGTCATAGTCGATACCTGCTGTATTAATACCACCCACGTTTACTGTGTAGTTATCAACCGTAATAATACCGCCAGCTGCCGCACTAGTCTCACCAAATCGTGTGATTGTTTCACAATAAGTACCTGTATTGAAACAGCCATCTAAACGAGTTTGTGTACCCACTGTTGAAATTGCATTTTCTAACTCAATTTTCCAGTAGTCGACACTCATAGAGAAGTTGTCTATGAAATCAGGGTTGTATACGAAACCAACGGTCAGTACTTCAGCGGTCTCGGGAGTCAAATCTGTTGTGCCAACCCAGTTATCTGAACCACCACCATTACTTGGAATTTGTTCTACACCGCCTGAATCATAGCCAGTAGTAGGTACACCTGTACCTGTACAGTTAGCCCAATTAGATGAAGCTTTAACAGCCGTATATTCTGCATCAGTATAGAAGTTACCATCACACGGATCTGTCGCTTCAGGGAAACCTACTGATGCACCACCATATAAATCAGATGTTGTCGGTGCCCTGAAAGCTTCAGATAAAGTCGCACGTACCATCAGTGACTCAATCGGCATCCATTTAACACCTAACTTGCCACTTGTATTTGTACCAAAAGTACTATAATCCGAATAACGTACAGCGGCCTCAAAATCAAGCATGTGAGCCATAGGGGCATCAGCTAAAATTGGAACAATTAATTCACCAAACAACTCTTGTACATCATATCCACCACTAGTTCCGACGGCAGATCCTGCTGTAGTAATGCCTTGAAGAATCAAAGAGTCAGGAGTATATGACCCTGACTCTTTTCTTTGTTCCCAACCAGCAGCAAAACCTACGGAACCCGCGGGTAAATCAAACAGGTCGCCAGAAATAAGTGCTGTAAGCACTTCTTGCTTATTTTGACCCGTTTCAGTTGTATTATAATCGCCTGAAATATATTGCAGCATTTCAGGTGATACCTCATCCGCAGAACCTGGAGTTCCAAATATGTTCAAAGGAACACAGCCGTCGATAGCCCCACCATTAGCATCCAAACAGACGAGTTGAGAGCCATTGGCATCAACAACTGCATCCCCGTTTCCGTCAACAATCAGATTACCGTTGGCATCTAACCATCCAGATGGACCAACAGCTTCAGCTACGCGATCTAGATTAAAGTAACCTGCTGCAGTTTCGACTGAGTCACTCTGTCCCCAGACATAAGAAACTTCCCAATCCCAACCATTATCTAAGGCACCATTGAAACCAACCGCTGTACGGAATGTTTTATAATCTCGCTCATTAGCACGACCACCTGTTTCAATCATACGGCGACGCCAATCGTCTATCACATAGGCATTGCCATTTGCATCTTTTGGTCCCATCGTCTGGTTATAGTAGTTATTTGGTGAATAAGGCGCTGCTGACCCAAAGAAAATCAATGGAGCTAATGGTTCCGGCGCCAATCGTCTATTACCTGTAGTTTGTACATAACTAGCTTCAGCAAAAGAGTTCACTTCACCAAGAAATCCAAATTCACCTAAAGTATAATTTGCAAATACGGAAGCATAACGACGCTTGCTTGGGGTCTGCAGATAATTCACTGGGTTATAGTTATATGAATCAGTAGCACCCGAGTAATCTCTCCAATTACCATATTCTGGACCGCGAGTTACACGGCCATCTGGAGTATTAGCGTTAACCCAAGGTGGCGCTGAAGATCCACCTTGTTCTGTCATACCATCTTCATAAGCTCGTAATTCATATTCTGAAAAAGAACGATCACCCATGAATGCATCGCCCTGATCACTATAACCAAGAGCAACAACTACGTTTCCACGATCACTTGCTGCACCAAAGGTCACATCTACACCTTTAGTGACTGCATCACCTTTATCACTTCCACCATAATTAAGTTTAAGTTCGAAGCCTTCAAAATCATCTTTAGTAATGATGTTAACTACACCAGCTATAGCGTCTGACCCGTAAGTGGCTGAAGCACCATCTTTCAGGATCTCAACTCGCTTAACAATTGCAGTTGGGATCGTATTCAAATCTACTGATGAGTTAGCACCAGAACCACCGGCGACAACGCGTCGGCCGTTAATTAATACTAGGGTACGCTCAGAGCCCATACCACGAAGTGAAAAACGAGTACTCGAATCACCACCATTGTTAGTTTGTGTGTTAGTAGCAGCACCTGCTGATGACGTTAGACTTTTAAGAAGATCACCAACATTATTGACACTCATTTTCTCAATAGCGGCAGCATCTATGGTCGTAACGGGGTTAGAACCTTCCATATCAGTTCTCTTAATACGAGAACCTGTTACTGAAATTCTTTCAACTTCTGCAGACTCTTCAGCCGCGAAAGCTACTGGTGCTGTAATGGCTGCCGTTGCTGCTGCACCACTAATTAGTGCGAAACGCACCGACTTAGCTAGTATGCTATTTTTATACATATTGTTTCTCCCTGGACTCATTCTTATATTTTTATGTTTTTATATTTTTAAACGCACCAGATGTAACGCAGACAGTTACACCTAAACACATTTGCAAACAAATAAGACCACATCAGAAACATTTATGCAACAAGTGCACAGCTCTTTTTACAACCCACTGGTTGCGATGATTGTTTTACATACAATCAGGCGTCAAAAATCCGTATTCCCATCGATAAATAGCAGAAATGAAATGATTGGCATAAGTCACAAACAAACAGAACTAGATGGCCCCGCCCTTCTTCACCAACAAATACTGACCAATAAACAACCAGTTAGATTTGTAGTCAAATATTGATTATCAGATTTTTTTTATTATGTGCCAAAAGCAAATAAACGAATGCTTATTCAGAAATAATTTATTATTCAGATTCTAGATATACACTTTTGACAAACATCTTGTTTATGTAAACTATTATTTACATTTGGCGGCACTGTTATTCTTTAAAATATTGGGACTTGAAAGACAGTCATAGATATTATTCTGACCTAGTGAAATGAGACAAAAAATTCACCTATTTACTTTTCTACACACATAAAAAAACGCCCGCAGGCGTTTTTTTAACTAACAGGTTTAAGTTATATAAACCTACATAATATATCTGACGCCGAAACCGACACCATCTTCTTCAGACATAGACATTGCAGCTTCTTGTACAGCATCGTTGCTTGTAAAGTTACCGTAATCCTTACGACCTTCAAGGTAAAGTACAGTGTTTGCATCCCAAACATAATGAACACCTACTACAGCAAATTGACGCTTGAACTCATCGCCTTTATAAGCTGATTCATAGTCATCACCTGCTTCTAAGATGTTATAAGACGCGAAAGTACGAATACCGTTGTTAAACTTGTATGACACAAGTGATTCTAAACCAGTAGCTTCTGGTACCATGCGACCTAAGTTATCTGTATCATGATACTCTTGCTTATTGACGTTAAAAGCGGCATAAACGCCTTCGCCATTCCAGTTGCCCCACATAGCACCTAAGCCGTAAATAGAGTCGGTTTCATTAATAGCCTGGCCATTAGCAAAGGCACCTTTAAACTCACCTATGTTGAAACCTGCTGTGAATATCAAATTGTCAGTCACATTGTAAGTAGCGGCACCACCGTAAGTATTGTTATATTCAAGTGAGGCTATAACGGTAGGATCACTTGCCTTAATTGCAGCAGAGCCAGTTCCTACGCTATGAATCACTTCAGGATCACCTGTAATATCAAATGAATCGTGCTTAAGTTGGACTTGTACTCCGAAACTTAAATCACCTACTGAATTACGATATTGAACAGTATCATCACCACGGCCAGTACCGTTGATTCCGCCATCTGCCTTATAAGTGTATGTACCCGATGCATTACCATCCCATACTAGGCCGTAGTTAGTGTTATACACTACGTCGTACCATGTACTCCACTGCTTGCCTATAGTAAGCGAACCGTAGACATCATGAGCGATACCAACATAACCAAGACGATTATTAAGAAAGTCACTGCTTTTAGATTGGAAGTTACTCTCACTGCTATAAACGATTTCGCTGTTACCGAATGGGTTTACGCCCCACTCCAGCTTAGTGAATACCTTCCAGCCATCACTCATTTCGCGAGTAAAACCGAAGTTGATACGTGATGCGCCGTTGACGATTTCTGTAACACCTTGAGTATTGATGATACGTGCGTCAACAAATCCACCAATCTCAACTGCATTTTTATCATCTTTATAGACTTCGATCGCCGATACTGACGGGACAAATATAACGGCTACTAATGCCGATGCTACTAGAGTTTTTTTCATCTGATGTCTAACCTTATTGTTTTCAGTCTGCATGGTTATTTTTTTATCATTCCATTGGTCAACGTCTTCCTAATTGCAGGCGAGGGTAGCAAAAGATGTCTTCTCCCCCAAAGACAAAAGTCACAAAAACTACCTGTTTTATCACCCGCTTAACCACAAAAACCTTTTGGCAGCACATCAGATACTAGCCGGCAACATAAAACCAAAATAACCTTATAAGTCCACTCACTAAATTAACGACATCTGTTTAGAAGCAATATCAGAGAAACGTTTATTAAGCAGCCCTAAAACAGGTTCGGCGATAGGGGCAAGTTGTTTAGTTAGATAGTAATAATAATCGATAGCAGACTGACGATACTGAATCGGTTCAGCACCATTGAGTGTCATAAGGTACTCAACCTTGGTTCCCCTCTTTGAGAATCGCTCAGATCCTGAAAAATCACACATCATTTTAGCCGCTTTTACGTGGGGAGATGACTTAGCGGTATAATCTGCGATATCTCTGCGTAAACGTTTACTGAAAATAAGTTCTTCATCTAACTTACCTTGCATCAGATCATTGACCACCTCTTGTAAAAAGACCATGACATCTTTTTTAGAGAATAAACGATAATACAGTGCTTCTTGTATGCGTCTGGCCAACGGGCTCCAGTCACTGCGCACTTGCTCCATTCCCTTAAAGATTAGCTGCAGTTCTCCTTCGTTATTGGTAATGGCCCCAACATAGCGTTTTTTAGATCCTTCAGTAGAGCCTCTGAGAGTCGGCATGAAAAATTGCTCATAATGACATTCAAACTCCAGCTCTAAATGACTATCTAGCTTCATCTCTTTAGCTAACTTATTTTTCCATTTAGCGTTAATCGTTTTGACGAGCCCTCCACCTATCTTATCCACATCGGTATCCTCAGGATCTAGACCCAACCAGACAAAGGTCGAATCGGTATCGCCATAGATGACCTGATAACCAAGCTCCTCAATCCAAGCCCTAGTCTGTTTCATTATCTGATGACCCCTGAGGGTAATTGAGCTAGCAAGCCTGGCATCATGAAACACACAACCACGGGAGCCTAATACGCCATAAAGAGAGTTCATGATTATCTTAATGGCCTGTGACAGTGGTGCATTATTTTCGCGCTTCGCTTCTTCCCTATGGGCTGAGAGTGTTTTGATAAGTTCGGGTAATATGGGAGAGTCCCGGCTAAATTTTGCTCCCAAAAAACCATCGACATTGTCGGCTTCAGACTCAGATAGCCCCTTAACAAGGCCTTTGGGATCGATGAGAAAGGTTCTGATAATCGAAGGGTAAAGGCTCTTAAAATCGAGCACTAAAATATGTTTATAGAGTCCGGGGATAGAATTCATCACATAGCCACCAGGGCTTTCTAGCCCTTGACTCGTCGCCATCGCGGGGGCAACGAAACCAGCCCTATGCAGGTGAGGCAGGTATAAGTTATTGAATGCTGCCACTGAAGCGCCGACTCTACCGAGTTCTAACCCAGTAAGCCTAGATCTCTCTAAGGCAAATTCGAACAATTGTGCTTTCTTAAAAACATCCCACACTAGGCGACTATCGGTTAAATTATAGTGAGCGAGCGCTGCTTTATCCTGATGAAATAGCTCAGTGATCTCCTCCCCTCGGTTTAAGATCCCCTTTGGGCCGCTAGGCAATGCCTTGCCCTCTTCGAGCAAAGCACGTGAAACCGACTCTAGTGAGAAACTATCGAACCGGTAAAAAGCCGCCTTGAGCCAGTCTATTCCGTCTAGCACAACTCTACCTGGTAGCGAAAGAGTTTCAGGACGGTATTTATCTGCCACCTTCCAACTCAGAACCGTCCCTCCCCTGCCCAATGTCAGTGCGATCCCAAGTAGTTTTGCTCTTCTATATACTAGAGCCAGATCGAACGTCACCACCGCCCAACCGATAATAATGTCGGGATCATATTCAGCAAACCAATCGATTAACTTGAGGATAAGCCCTCTCTCATCTGCTACCCATTCGATATAGTCCACTTGATCAGCAGATAAAGACGAATTATCACGGTTACTCGGATTAGGTGAGCCCACCATGATCACCTTCTTATATTCATCATCCGTCTCCTTGGCGTAGAGGCCAACCGAATAAAGCTCACCGGACATACTGCATTCGAAATCTAGGGATATGGCTTTGAGTCTGATATCCACAGCACTTTTTCTCGCCCGTGAAGCGGTGAAACTGGCCAGATGGCCTTGTACTTGGGGCTCAAATTGTCCAATAAACTCCACATCTAGCGCTATATATCTCTCTATCAAGTATCTGTGCTCTGGACGAATATCGGTTTCAAACAGAGGAATACCTAGATCCACAGCTCCTCTGTTCACCAATCTAAATACTTGTAAAGAACTGGCGTAAATTGCCGTGACAGGATCACAATTGAAATTTTTAAGCGGCAGATCCACTATTCTTAGTTTTGCTGACTGGGGTAATCCTTGCAGCCGAGGCAGATCTTTCGTTGCACAGAAACACAGATATTCAGCTTGGGGCACTTTAACTAATCTAGGGCCATCGGAGGTTTTAATATAGTAATGCAACCAAGTCATACCCGAATGCTGCACCGTATGACGAGAAAGTATTCGCCCCTTGATCGATGAAGTGACCCTAGACTCTGATGGGGGTTTTACTGGCATAATTTGTCTATCCAAAACAGGGGCTCGATGAAAAAGGGTTCACATTTAGCTCAATAATATAAAATTAGAGTAGTTAAGGCTATGCAATCACTGTTATTATGTACAGCTCTATTTCTCTTCCTTGTATACCTATGCTATCGGCCGACGTAAAAACACAGATCCGCTCCATATATAAAGGTATCGCCAAGTCTTTGCCTGACTTTCGCCCTAGGCGCGAGCAAAACTACATCGTCGCCGAAATATCTAAGACCTTAGCCGGTGAATACGATGAACACAGGCGCATAATCGTGGTCGAAGCAGGTACTGGGATAGGTAAATCTTTAGCCTACATTTTAGGCTCTATCCCATTGGCACTAGCCAACAAGAAAAAGGTGTGTATCGCCACCGCCACCGTTGCATTGCAAGAGCAACTGTTACACAAGGATCTGCCTTTCTTTTTACAGCAATCTGAATTGAACTTTACTTTCGGGTTAGTCAAGGGGCGGCAACGCTATGTCTGTCTGTCTAAATTAGAGATGTTAATCGGGGCCGATAACGGCACTCAAATGGCTATGTGGCAGACCAAACCCGACAACAGTCAGATCAAACTGCTGCAAACATTATTAAAGCAGTACCATGAAGGAAAATGGAATGGCGAGCGTGACACCTTAGTCGAGCAGCTCCCCGACCACCTATGGCAACAGATAGCTTGCGATAAACACAGCTGTCACAGACAACTTGCCAGCCACAGAAATTGTCCTTTCCATAAGGCACGTGAAGATATCGATAACTGGGACGTCTTGATTGCTAACCACAGTCTCTTGTTTGCCGATCTGGAGTTAGGTGGCGGAGTCATTCTTCCCGATCCTGAAGATGTATATTACATCATAGACGAAGCTCACCACCTGCCTATGGTAGCCAGAGACTTCTCCAGTGCACAAACCACACTCAGGGGCGCAGTGGACTGGTTGGAGAAAATAGATAAGACCTGTAGCAAGCTACAAAATCAGATAAAGAGTAATCACATCATAGGACCAGCACAGGCGATGCAGGACCATATTACCGATCTTACCGGTCAACTCAGCCAGATAGCCCATTTTTGTGATAGCCAAACACCCAGCTTCGATAACCCAGAGAATCGTTTACGCTTCGAACATGGCAAGTTACCCCAAGGCTTGCTTACCCAAGCAGAGAACTTAGCCACTGTATCAACAGCTGCCCTCAAGCAGTTCAATAAAATGTTAGCCTTGCTCAGTGAAGCCATAAAAGATGGCGATATTCCAAAGCATCAGGCCGAACAACTGCTCACAGAAACAGGCTTCATGTTGCAGAAGTTAGAAAACCTGCAAAAATTGTGGAAGATGATGGCCAAGGAAGATCATCCCAAAGGTGCCCCTATGGCACGCTGGATTGAGATATTAACCGGTAAACAGACCGATTACCTTTTCAGCGCATCCCCCATCGAAGTTGGCTTCATGTTAGAGAAGCTACTTTGGGACAAGGCAGCCGGAGTTGTGCTTTGCAGCGCGACATTACGAGCCTTAAATAATTTTAATCATTTCACTCATCAAGTGGGCCTTTCACTCAACGACGGTAGCCGCTTTTTAGCCATGGACTCGCCCTTCGACTTTGAACAGAATGCGACCCTTTTCCTGCCTAAAATGAAGAATGACCCCACAGATGAGAAATTCACCGAAGAACTCGCCGAGCAGATCTTAGCCCTGATCGATGGTGAGATGGCCACCTTAGTATTATTTGCCTCTTATTGGCAGATGGAAAAGGTCGTCGATATGGTCGAGAGCAAGATCAAAACAGGCCTACTGGTTCAAGGTACCATCTCCAGACAGCAAATTTTATCCGCCCATAAGAAACGATGTGATAACGATGAACCTAGTATCATATTCGGCACAGGTAGCTTCTCTGAAGGATTAGATCTACCGGGGGATTACCTGACTAACTTGATCATCACAAAACTTCCTTTCGCGGTGCCAACCTCTCCCGTCGAGCAGGCTCATGCGGAATATATCAAGATAAAAGGTGGAAATCCTTTTATGCAGCTGACTATCCCTGATGCGTCGCGCAAATTGATACAGAGTTGTGGTAGATTACTACGCAACGAGCAAGACTATGGACGCATCACGATTTTAGATCGACGTTTAGTCACCAAACGATATGGAAAATCACTGCTCGATGCACTTCCCCCTTTTAGACGCGTTATTGAGTAGGATTTATTTTTGGATTTACTGTTTGAACCCAGCACTTGGGCCATTCTAGCTGGCATAGGTTTACTGGCAGGCTTTATCGATGCCATAGCCGGAGGTGGAGGCTTACTCTCTATTCCAGCCTTACTCACATTAGGAATCAATCCTCATACGGCATTGGGCACTAATAAGTTAGCCGCATGTTTTGGGTCATCGACGGCTGCTTATACTTATTATAAACAAAACCTGTTCACGCCTCAGTTGTGGTACCACACCTTTATTGCTACTTTTCTCGGCGCGATATCCGGCACCTTCATAGTCACGCTTATTGATAGCCATTTGTTGGAAAAACTGCTTCCACTGATGATCATCATTATTGCGATTTACACCTTAGCTAAACCCAATTCCATGGGCTGCAGTACATTCACCCCACTTAAACAACCCGCGACTAGAATTAAGCAATGGCTTCAAGGATTCCCACTTGGATTCTATGATGGTTTTGCAGGACCTGGCACAGGAGCGTTCTGGACCATAACCAGTACCACCTATCATAAGCAGCCTCTTCTCCACAGTTGTGGTTTAGCCAGAGCAATGACATTCACCAGTAATCTCACCTCATTAGTGATCTTTCTCACGCTTGGGCAAGTGAATGTTATTATCGGTCTTTCAATGGGCCTATGTATGATGCTAGGTTCCTTTATCGGTGCAAGAACAGCGATAAAGTTCGGCGTCCAGTTTATCAGACCCGTATTTATCACTCTGGTATTATTGATTGCAGCAAAATTAGCTTGGGATGCATGGGTGTAATAACGATGAATACTAACGAACTCCTAAAGCAATTAATGATTCAATTGAAGCAGCTAGAGCAAGACGTGCTTCAACACGACTCAAATTTACCTCGAAGAGAACAGAAACTACTTAAGAATACCGACAGGTTTAACGACCAACTGTTTATGCAGTCTGGGGCAAAACTTAAGCCCTGTATAGAACAGATAAACAAGAGTATTGTGCAGCTAGGTCAACTGATAAAAGGCAATATATCTGCCAATACCATAGCCTTGAGCTGTGAACGTATTCAAGACAGATTTACCGCCGTCAGAAGAGCACTAAATACCACCTCATTAGGGGCTAATTCGGCCTCGCAACAAAGAGCTTTGCGAGTCGCTCAGGCCAGGCGGCGTAAAAATAAGTCCCATGATGAGAGCGGCTTCGATTGGATCGCTTCCGGAGTCATGCATAACAGTCACCAACTGTATGCTGAACTCAACAAGCATCTTAATTGGGTGAGTAAATTTGAACAAAAAATCCTAATTTTGCAATCACAATTGGATAACTGTCATAGTGATGACAAGATTCAGATGCAAAATGAGATCCTGTTGGTTCATCGACGACTAGGAAAGTGTCGACAAGCCATAAGCTATATAGAAGATCGTATTCAAGCGTTTGAGCGACCTTTCTCTCGAACCTATAAGAGTTTTAATCGTTAAGGAGCAACAATGAAATCACTTATGTCTATCACAGCAATCTTGGCTCTGCTTGGCTCATCTTCGGCCATGGCAGCTAGTTTAAATATCCCAATGTCATTTGAATATCTTGCCATCGACGGCAAGAAAGTCGAAAGCAGCTTATTCAGCCATAAGTCACAGCTTGAATTAGATCAAGGAACCCACAAGATTGCGATCCGTTACCACGATATGGTTCAAGATGATTTCAGTGATAGTGAAAGCTTTATCAAGTCGTCTCCTTTCATAGTGACAATTGCTGTGGATGGTGACCATGAGTACACATTGAAGTCCGCCGATGGCGATATAATAAAGCGACCAAAATCTTTCGCCAAATCTCCGCAGGTGTTGATCACCCGCGGTGACAAAGCTAGAGTCAATTATAAGGTTATTCAAACAGACTTCACCGAAGACTCCTTCGTGACTAGCCTGTTTAGTGGCGGAAACAAACAAGATATTGCAGCGATAACAACTGCGGCTACAGGCGGAGCTGTGATTGCGACTTCGACAAGTTTGACACCAAGGGCGCCAGTCAGCATCCCTGCCCCCGTTGAAGTTATGCCAATAACTCCAACAGTAGGTGATAAAGCCGACAAAGGCGAACATGCCAACCAGATGTTACAATACTGGTGGCTTCATGCCGATGATAAGACCCGTAAAGAGTTTATGAGTTGGGCCATTCAGCAGCTATAGATAGTACTAACCTCTCCATAAAGTCTAAACGCCAGCTAAACTTGCTGGCGTTTTTGTATCCACATTTTGTAAAGATAGGCTTATATTTGAGGCGCTAATGCTAAACAAGCGCTAAAATTACCTTTGAAGATATTGCACTTTACTATTGCTGCTATTTAATTATGGATGCAAACTAATACCAGCCGATATAAATATGAGATCCCTCAGCGAGGATTTTTCGCTTCAGAGGCAAGGTATCAATGGTCTCACTATCTTTTTTGTCCGCTATAACAGCAATAGACACTTACTGTCATGGAGCATCTGTATGCAATTAGAAATTCGAAACTATTATGAAGTCCTTCTTATGGAACTCTTATCCGATGAAGGCTTACTCGATGAATTACCAGAGGACTATCTGGCAGATCTTTGTTGTGTCACCCTAAACCAACTGCCTGTTCGCTATATACGGCATCTGGTCGATACCTATTTTTTCGAGGATTACAGCGAATTATCCGAGATGAGAACAGAAATCCAAACCGCATTAGAAAAATCGAGAGCATTTCTCAAAGCTAACCTACATAAGACAAACAGCTGAAGAACATGCTTACTAATTGACTAGTATTTGAACAGAAGTATTTGAACAGAAGTATTTGAACAGAAGTATTTGAACAGAAGTATTTGAACAGAAGTATTTGAACAGAAGTATTTGAACAGAAGTATTTGAACAGAAGTATTTGAACAGAAGTATTTGAACAGAAGTATTTGAACAGAAGTATTTGAACAGAAGTATTTGAACAGAAGTATTTGAACAGAAGTATTTGAACAGAAGTATTTGAACAGAAGTATTTGAAACGTAATGGTGACTAGGGAGATTTGGAGGTTCCCCTAGAGCCACACCCCGGCACATGAGTCACTTGCTGCGGTTGCTCCCTTCCAGGCCTGGCCGAATTCACGAGTTATCATTGCGGGGGGACCCTAAGGTCACCATTGCTTTCTATGAGTAAAAAACCTCAGAGAACGGCGAGCATTATCTACTAAGCCCGCCAATCAATCAAGTCCTAAACAGCAACAATTGTCTTGTTTATTGCTGACTGCTGCTTCTATAAACAGATAGACTAGAAACAGATGCTATAAACTTAGGAATAGCCTATTTTTATCAACAAGCTTAGCGCCTATGCCCTTCACTTTCGAAAGGTCACCTATCGCCATAAACTTGCCGTTACTCTCTCTATATTCGACAATCGCTTTCGCTTTTGATTCACCAATCCCCTTAAGTAAAACCAATTGCTCTATGGAAGAGGTATTAATATTGACATTAAGTTGTTGAACTTGATTTATATTTACTTTTTTATGGGGCGCTTTCGATTGGCTAGAAACCTCACCGGCGTAAACGCTGAGAGAAAATAGTGCAGCCATAAGTGTCGCAGATACCTGTGTTATTTTCATAGAAACTCCATGTTGAGTATTATTCCGTTAAAATGCGGCCGCTAATCCATTCATCCTTGGCCACTCATTAAATGTAGATCAGCCACTCACTTCTTGCCAAATATCTAGCAAGTTAAATAACAGTGAGACCGCTGGCTGTTTTTTGTTCTACATAACAGATATATGCTTCAAATTATTATCATCTTTCTGGAGTTGAACTAAGATTTAATCCTAAGTAATAGTGAGTATGTAAACATTAAGCCCCATCATGGATAAGCAAATGCGGCTTTATTTTGTGGTAAATGTCCGATAGAACTAAATCTGAGCCAAGCCTTGATCTAAGTCGACAATAAGGTCTTCGACTGATTCTAGCCCCACAGAGATACGCAACAGATTCTCACCAATACCCGCAGCTTCCCGCTCCTCTTTATCATAGGTAGCATGAGTCATTGAAGCTGGATGTTGTATTAAAGACTCGGCATCTCCTAGACTCACTGCGATGGAAAATAGTTGCAGGCTATTGATAAACTCGATGGACTTATCTAAGTCTGCATCAAGCTCAAAAGCGATCACTCCACCGCCCCTGCGCATCTGCTTACCGAGTAGGTGCTGACCATAGCTTCCCTCGATTCCAGGGTAATACACCTTAACCACTTTAGGATGAGATAACAGGTATTCCACCACTCTCTGGGCGTTATCACAATGACGTTCCATTCTGACATCTAAGGTTTTTAGTCCTCGCAGAATCAACCAGGCATCATGGGGAGACAAGACTCCGCCTAAGTCTTTCATGGTTTCGAATTTTATCTTCTCTATCTGCTCATTACTGCCACAGATTATTCCGGCAATGACATCGCCGTGTCCATTGAGGTACTTAGTGGCACTGTGAACAACAAGATCGACTCCGTGAGCCAAAGGTTGCTGCAACAATGGGGTCATGAACGTATTGTCTATGATGCTGATCAAACCATGCTTGCGTGCAATTGACACCAGTGCATCTAAATCAAAAACATCGAGATGAGGATTAACTGGTGTCTCACAGAAAAGTACTTTGGTCTTGTTGGTTATCGCTGCAGAAATCGCATCGAGATCCTTAAAATCAACCAAGGACACCTCAATACCAAACTTGCTCAACTGTGTGCTCATCAGTGAGAAAGTACAGCCATATACGGCCTTGGAAGCAACCAGATGATCGCCTTGTGAAAGATTAGCCAGCAGCGCTGAAGAAACCGCCGCCATACCTGATGCCGTAGCAGCAGCCGCTTCAGCCCCTTCAAGCCGAGCCATCTTGCGCTCTAACTCAGCCGTGGTTGGGTTACCGAGTCGAGTATAGATATAACCTGGCTCATCGCCAGCAAACCTAGCACCTCCCTGCTGTGCACTATCGAATACGAAAGTTGCACTCTGGCACAAGGGGGTTACCAGTGCCCCTGAACTGTCTTTAATATGCCCAGCATGTATAACTTGCGTTGCCAGTTTCCACTTTTCTTGCATAAATTTCTCCGAGGTCTGCACTTAAGCATCCACCGGCTGTTAATTTTATTATATGTAAGTGCCGATGGTTATTTAACCATGTACCCAGACACTATCCTAAGTAAACAGCAGGTGAGAAATAATCAAGTTCCAGATGTAAAATCTTTATTACATTTGACTTTTTCTTTGACCTTACCAGAAAATACTGAAGTAGATAACTCCTTAAGATCCAACAACAATTCCTTATGTATACCAGACAATCTTGGCCGAGAAGACTCTTTAAAGGAGATTGGTCTACACAGTGCCATCGCTTGATAACCTAAACGTGCAGTCAGTAAACCGCCACCAAGACCTTGTCCAAGTCGGGCTGACAACTTGCCTGACATCTCAACTGAAAATAATTGAGTACCAAGATCTGTCGCAATTTCACTGGTACCAGCATAGATGATGTTGGTGATAACACCTCTTATCAACTTGATACGGCTCCAGTAACCCAATTCAATCCCATAACAGTGGGCGATTTTGACTATCATGCTTTGATTTCGCCAAAGAATAATGGCCATATCGAGCACCGCCAGAGGGCTAGCAGCGAGTAACAGCGCCGATTCTTGAGCGAAACGGCGAACAATTTTCTTTGCCACCTTATCTCGATCACATAATATGATCTCATCAAATAAAATCAGTTTTTCGGCGTCATTATGCCCATCTCGACATGAGTCATGATACTTAGAAAAATCAATACCTGTCGGTAGATGGGCGATGATGTTACCGATGAATTTATCGGCTTCCCCCTGCTGCATACTTTGAGCTAGCCTATCGCCGATTTGTTGCGCCTCTTCAACCGACTTAAGCCTATTCAACTGACGCCATTCTCTAAACACCAGTTTTCCCACCCATAGGCAGAGTAATGAAGTCACAGTCAAGTACAAGCCGAATAACCAAGGACTCTCTAGCCAGGCATCTCTTAAACCCAATATCGTCTCTGTGATAACTAGGGCAATGAAGCCGATGAGCGTGAGTCTGGCAAGCAGAGAACGCCGAGGTTTGCTTGTCTTGCTCATGTTGTTTTCAAACAGTCCCGAGCTCTCAGATAAACTAGAGGCGACTTCATTATCTATAAACTCATCGGTGCAGGATTGGCCCTCATTATCATAAGGCGTTTCAATAAATTGAGCTTGCTGGTCAAATCGCTGAGCCTCTCGGAATTTTGGTTGCTTGTCTTCCGCTATGGATGTAAATATTTGTTTCTGTTTGATGGTATTTTCGGCCGAACTAGCAGCAGGTTTTGAACTCTGTTGTGAAGTAACTGCTTCTTTATCATTCATATTATTCTCTCAAACGGCCCATTATTTTAGCTTGTCACCGAGTAAAAATTGCAGCAAGTGGTCTAAGCGTATATGTTCAAAATCTGCTCCATCGGATTGAGGAGTATAGTTTGGCGGTGCAAAACTGGTAAATCCAAACCCCTGAGACTCCCAGAACGCAGATCCAGGCAAGGAGTTAGGCACTTCCCCAGGAAACAGGGTAATTGGCTCCCTGTCATTCAAACTGATGCCTTTGACGACTTCAATTTCACCCTTAGCCGATCTAATCATGCCGTGCTGGGTAGCCTTGATAGCACTGATTGCCATGGTCTCGACCTCACACCCTTCGAATTTAGCCAGTCTCTGACTCTGCTTGACCAGCTGGGTCAGCAATGACAGCACATTGCCCTGCTGATCCCGGGTAATATGATCCACCTTACTTGCTGCGAAGAGCAGTTTGTCGATCCTTGGTGAGAAGAGACGTTTCAAGAGGTTAGATTGACCAAATTTAAAACTCTCCATGATGCCATTGAGCGCCTGTGTCATATCATCAAACTGCTCCTTGCCCCTGTTTAACGGCGTAAAGCAGTCAACCAATAACAACTGACGGTCAAAGGTGGAGAAATAATCTTTGTAGAAGGGCTTTATCACCTTGTCCTGATACTGTTTGTATCGCATTTTCAACACTTGATAGGTCGACTCTGCTTGGGTATTTTCAAGATCTGCCCGGGTCTCATCAGACATATTTAGCAGTGGAAAAAAAGCCAACACCGGCGAACCGGCGAACTCGCCGGGGAGGAGTAATCGACCGGGTTGAGCATAATAAAAGCCGTGCTGGTGAACACAATCTACCAATACCTCTTGGTATAACTCGGCGATGTGCTTTAATTCGGCTTCATCGGCATTAGCGCCTAGTTCCAGCGACTCCAAGGCCCCAACGAAAGCGAGATAATATTGTGACTTAGCGAATATCGGTTTACGCAGCTCCTGGGCTGTAGACCATTGCCCATAGTTTTGTTTGAGCATAGGTAGATCGAGTAACCACTCACCGGGATAATCGATAATATCCAGATACAAGCTGGCGCTGTCCGTGAGCTTAGCCAATATTCCTTGGCTAGGTTGATATTTAAGGGTTAACCTTAACTCACTAATATTACGCGTCGATGCTGGCCACTGGGGAACAGCTTGTTTCAAGGCGTTCATACCAAACTCATAGTCAAAGCTTGCCACGGTCAAATCTGGCTGAAGATCACGTTTAACGCCATATAAGCGCTCATCTCTAGTGACTTGCCAAAGAGGGAGGTTATTACTCTTTCCTGTGAGACCCGCGTTGAGAAGTTGATTAACAAGGCCAGTGATAAAGGCCGTTTTTCCTGAGCCCGAGAGGCCTGTGACTGCTAATCTGATATTTCTATCTGAAGCCCTATGGGCAAATGATAAGGTTTTATTGCTTACGGTTTTGCTTAACTTAGATAAAGAGCGGTTGATACGACCCATAGCCTGCACTTAAAAATTATGTGGGCGACAGGGCCGCCCATTGGAAGGATTAAAGGTTATTGATCTCTTGTTTCAAATCGAAACTATCAGAGGTGACATGACGTTCCAATTTTTGAAGTCTGATTTCTAAACTTCTAAACTGTGAGTTAACATCACGCAGAGCCATCTTCGCAGGCTCACCCGATTGCCAAACCTTCTTCTTTATCTCTATATCCTTATGCGCTTTTATATTATTGTCGGTACCGAGTTTAATATCTAAAATCATCCAGAGTAATACATAGATGATTAACACAATTCCCGAGCCACCTAAAAGAAATATTGAAGCGGCGACGACTCTCACCAGCCAGGTTTCAAAACCGAAATAGTCTGCAATTCCAGAACAAACCCCAGCTATTTTACCTGATTGAGGAATGCGATATAAGGTACGTGCTCTCGTGTCACTCATTTCAATTCCTCCGTTGTAAAGAATCCGCTTCGCCAGTTAAGATGATGCAAGTTTTAATCATTGCGTCCTCTCCACTGTGGTGCCTCACTGTCTAAAATCGCTTCCAATGTATCGATGCGTTTAGCCATTTTATCGGCTCTTCCGATCAGTTCATTGAGCTGTGAATACTCTTCTTCAGTAAGTCCCTGGCTCACTTGACGCTTACTGCGGTAGTGAAGTATCAGCCAAATGGGAGCCACAACTACCATAAAAATAATAATTGGGGCCATTAAAATATCCATGTCCATAACTCACCTCTGAATTGTAATTATTTGGCTTGAGTCTTTGCCTTGCTGTTCTTTATTTTGGCTTTTAATGCCTCAAGCTCAGCATTGACCGAGTCTTCAGCTTCCAGTGCGGCAAACTCATCACTTAAACTTTTCTTGTTACCCAGATCATAGGCATCAACTTGTGATTCTAGCCCTTCGACACGACGTTCATACTGCTCAAACTTACTCATAGCGTTATCTATCTTACTTGAGTCAAGTTGCTTCTTCACTTCTAAGCGCGATGACGCCGTCTGCTTGCGCATAATTATCGTTTTCTGACGAGCCTTGGCATCGGCTAGCTTCTGCTGAAGCAAGTTAACCTCCTCTTTCAAACGAGAAATCTGCTCTTCAACAACCACAAGCTCTTGGGTCAAGGTATCGGCAAGTTCGCTCGCCTTCTTTTTTTCTACCAGAGCGGCCATCGCAAGATCTTCGCGGTCTTTCGATAATGCAAGCTCGGCTTTGCCTTCCCAATCGAGTACCTGCGCCTGTACCTTTGTGATGCGACGAATTATCTCTTTCTTCTCGGCTAATACTTTAGCCGATGTAGAGCGAACCTCTACTAAGGTGTCTTCCATCTCTTGAATAATCAAGCGAACCATTTTTTCTGGATCTTCGGCTTTATCCAGCAATGAAGTGATATTTGAATTAATGATATCTGCAAATCGAGAGAAAATTCCCATAATGCTGTCCTTAAATTATTGTTGGTGTCGAAGATATTAATCCACTTTTTGTGCCAACTTTTCATATTTCATAAAATACAGTAACTTAACCAATATATTAACTTTTTCTTTCTTTTAATATCAGAGGGTCTTATTATTATTTTCACCAACTATTAGCGTTAAAGACTAAAACTTACTGTGGCAAATCAATTTCAGCAAGATAATCTTATTGGACAATCGAATGCGCTCCTCGAAGTTCTTGAGCATGTTTCTCAGATAGCACCTCTGTCTAAACCCGTCCTTATCATTGGCGAGCGTGGTACAGGTAAGGAGTTAATCGCCGAACGTCTTCACTTCCTATCCTCACGTTGGGATCAAAGTTTTATTAAACTTAATTGCTCGTCACTGAGTGAAAGCTTACTCGAAAGTGAGTTGTTTGGTCATGATGCTGGCGCTTTCACCGGCGCAAATAAAAAACATGAAGGACGATTTGAGCGCGCCGATGGCGGTAGTTTATTTCTCGATGAACTCGCCAACACCTCAGGTTTGGTGCAAGAAAAGTTGCTACGGGTAATAGAATACGGCGAATTTGAGCGCGTAGGCGGCAGTAAAACAGTACGAACAGATGTCAGATTAATCTGCGCCGCTAACGAAGATCTTCCCACCTTAGCTGAAGCAGGTGAATTCAGGGCTGATTTACTCGATAGATTGGCATTTGATGTGATCACCTTGCCTCCACTGCGTCACAGGCAGGAAGATATCATGATCTTAGCCGAATACTTCGCTATAGGAATGGCAAGACAGCTAAAACATGAGCTATTTCCTGGCTTTAGCCCCAGAGCGATACAACAACTGATGGATCATAGTTGGCCAGGTAACATACGAGAACTTAAAAACGTGGTGGAAAGAAGCGTCTATCGAAATCAGGATACCGCAACGTCTATAACCAACATAGTCGTCGACCCTTTTGCCTCCCCCTACCGGCCAACAACGAGAGTCAAAACTCGTGAAAGACAACAGCTAGCGAGCAGTCAGCCTCTGCCAGCGAGCAAGGACACCAGCTTATCCGGCACTGCGGTTAATAATGGGGACAAAATAGCATTCCCTATTGATTTCAAAGAACATTGTGAGGGATTAGAAGTAAAACTATTGAAGCAAGCATTGGAAGCGGGTCAATTTAACCAAAAGAAAACCGCCGAACTTTTAAACTTAAGTTATCATCAATTACGGGGTATTTTGAAAAAATACAACTTACTGGATAAAACTTAATCTGCCTTAATAACATATGTTCATTGCTCATCGGCGATCAGCACTGCTAAAATGACCACCAAAGTCCTGAAAAATTGATCTGTCGATGAGAATGCTGCTTAAGCGTCTATTTTTATACCCCAGCATATCCTGCTTCTGTGTTTTACTTGCAGCTTGTGGCCCCAAGCTAGTCCCACCAGGGATAGTCTACTGCTCAGAGGGAAATCCTGAATCTTTCAATCCTCAATTGATAACTTCAGGAACGACACTAGATGCAACTTCACAGCAAATCTACAATGGACTCGTGGACTACGATATAAACTTGGGTCAGATAGAACCCTCTTTAGCCACAGATTGGCAAATCAGTGACGACGAATTAACTTATACCTTTCAATTACGAAGAGCAGTTAACTTTCACCACACCACAAAATTTACGCCTACACGTCATTTCAATGCTGACGATGTCTTATTCTCATTTAACAGGGTGATCGATCCATCTCACCCTTTTCATCATATTTCTAAGACTGGATATCCGTTTTTTCAGAGTATAGGCTTCGATAAACAGATCGAGTCAATTGAGAAATTGTCGGACCATGAAGTCGCCTTTCATCTTAAACATAAAGATGCCTCTTTTCTCGCCAACTTAGCTTCCGGATTTTCGGTTATCTTGTCTGCCGAGTATGCCGACACATTAAGCCAAAGAAATGAACAAGAAAAAATTGACCGTGAGCCCGTAGGTACTGGACCTTTTCAGCTGGTTAAATATGTAAAAAACGACTACATACGATATCATCGTAATGAAGGGTATTGGGGACATCTTCCCACTGCTGAACTGTTAGTGTTTGATATCACCCCTAAGAGTACCAGTAGACTGGCTAAACTCATTACCGGCGATTGTAGTGTTTCCGCCTTACCAAAGGCCGGAGAACTCTCGGTAGTTTTCGAACATGAAGAACTAGAGGTTGATTCGCTGCCTGGCTTTAATGTGGCATTTTGGGCATTTAATACTCACAAAGCCCCCTTTAATGATGTCAGAGTGCGTAAAGCCTTAGCCCACGCTGTCGACAGAGATAATATTCTCCGAGCGGTTTACCTGAAAACGGCTGTCAAAGCAACTGGGATGCTGCCACCTATGTCCTGGGCATATTCGCAAAATCAGAGTCTGATAGATTATAATCCCGAAAAAGCCAGACAATTATTACATGAAGCTGGTGTAGAGAATCTTACTATGGATATCTGGGCCATGCCCGTCGCGCGTATATACAACCCTAATGCTCATAAGACGGCAGAACTCATTCAGGCGGATTTAGCAGACATAGGCGTAAAAGTTAATATCGTTAGCTATGATTGGAGTGTATTCAACCAGAAGTTAAGCAAGAGGAGTTACGACTCTGTGCTTATAGGATGGAATGCCGATAACAGCGATCCAGATAACTTCTTTACTCCGATCCTCAGCTGCGCCTCGGTACTGTCTAACAGTAATCGTTCTCGTTGGTGTAACCCAAAATTCGATGACATTCTCTTTAAAGCAAGATCGATCACTTCCAAGAAAGAACGAAAAGCCCTCTATCAAGAGGCCGAAGCACTTTTTGCACAAGAGCTCCCTATGCTACCTTTTGCCCACGCCACCCGGCTTATTTTAAAGAAAAAAAGCGTAAAAAACAGCCAGCTCACACCCTTTGGTGGGATCTCCTTTAATGCCGACCAAGATGGGGATATGATGAACACTGAGGGGGAGATAAGATAATGACTCGGTATCTTTTACGTAGAATGAACCTGTTCGTCGCCACATCCTTGGTGCTGCTCGCGGTGCTGTTTATCGCCACACACCACTTCCCCGTGGAGAAGCGGTTTGCACTAACGGGAATACATGCCCCAACAGCCGAACAGATAGCAAGCATCAATCAAGATTATCGACTAGACAGCAATCATTTAGGTCAGTTTATTGGATATCTTCAGCAGAGATTAAGTGGTAATTTGGGGATCTCAGCAACATCACAGCAGCCAATAACCGATGAATTAGCGACTGTCTTACCTGCATCATTCGAGTTGGCGATTGTCGCCGCTGTGTTAGCACTTTTTTTCGGTATTCCCCTGGGTATTTTGGCCTCGATGAGTAAGAATAAGATCACCCAACACACCATAATGTTGATCACCTTAACTGGTTACTCTATTCCTGTTTTTTGGCTAGGTTTAACCTTGTCACTCTGGTTTGGTGTACAGCTGGGTTGGCTGCCCATCTCAGGCCAGCTTAACTTGCTCTATGAGATTGAGTCTGTCACAGGATTTGTGCTGATTGACACCTTACTTTCAGATTCTCTTTATGCTGACTCAGCCTTTATCGATGCCCTGCACCATATCATCTTACCAGCCATCACTCTCGCCGTGCTCCCATTTACAGTCGTGGTAAGAAGCACGCGTTCGGCAATCATAGCCATCATGGATAAGACTTACATTAAGGCTGCGGAGGCCAGAGGGCTACATACCAGCCACATAGTGTTACGTCATGCCCTTCCCAACGCCTTGATACCTGTGCTGAAGAATCTCGGCCTCATGCTAGGCTCTTTTGCTAGCTACGCCATGGTGGTTGAAGTCATCTTCTCCTGGCCAGGTGTAGGAGCCTGGTTAGTCTCGGGGATCTATCAAAGAGATTACACTGTGATTCAAGGCGGGGTGTTGGCGGTTGCCTTGATCATCATATTTTTAAGTATCATGATTGAGGTCCTTCACACGGCAATCAATCCTCTAAGTAGGAAAGAGCTTTATGCCGCAAATTAAGATCTATCAGGAAGATGAGATACCATCTCCAATGCGAAGGATCTGGCATGCGTTTTCAGATAACCCATTTGCTTTTGCCGGGCTATGGACCGTTGTTTGTTTCTTATTACTGGCCCTATTTGGTCCGCTTATCGCCCCCTTTGCTCCGGAGCAGCAAGATCCTCACGCCCTCTTGTTAGCCCCATCATGGGATGCCGCTGGCACAGTTGAACATTTTCTAGGTACCGACGATTTAGGGCGAGATATATTCAGTCGCCTGCTTCATGGCGCTCACTTAACCTTCGGTATGGCCTTAGGCATAGTCCTTACGGCACTGACCCTAGGTTTTGTCATAGGGTCAATTTCGGGCATGATGAAAGGACTCAAATCAAGTATTCTCAGCCATCTTCTCGATGCCTTGCTATCGATTCCCTCTCTATTGATGGCAATTTTAGTAGTCGCAGTGATGGGACCAGGATTAGAAAACGTTTTTTGGGCCGTTGGTATAGCACTAACGCCACAATTTGTCCGCGCGATTCACCAAGCCATTCATGAAGAGAAGCAGAAAGAATATGTCACCGCAGCCAAGCTCGATGGCGCGAATCCATTTCAAATATTCTGGTATGTCATCATGCCAAATGTATGGGACACAGTGATAATACAAACCACCTTAGGGATCTCGGCGGCCATTCTCGATATCGCCGCACTAGGCTTCTTAAACCTAGGTGCGCAGGCCCCGAGTCCTGAATGGGGCGCTATGGTATCCCAGGGAATGGACAACCTATTAACCGCTCCTTGGACTGTGACAATCCCAGGCATTGCAATCTTATGCAGTGTCCTTGCAATTAACTTAGTCGGTGACGGATTACGATCCGCACTGTCGCCGATCAATAATTAATTTTGATATCAGATTATGCCATTACTCGACATTCGTAACCTCACCATAGAACTCGACACTCCTCACGGACGCGTCAAGGCACTAGATAGAGTCAGTTTGACTATTAATCCAGCAGAGATTCATGGCTTAGTTGGAGAATCCGGTTCCGGCCGAAGTTTATTAGCTAGAGCTATCTTGGGCATACCAGGCCATAACTGGACCATCAAAGCCGATCGCATGTTGTGGGATGGGCACAACCTATTAGAGATGAGCTCCAAGCAGCGACGCAACCTGATGGGTAGCGAAATATCCATGATATTCCAAGATCCGTCTGGTAGCCTAGACCCGGTTATTTGTGTTGGAACTCAACTTGTTGAGGCCATGCCCGAAAATAAGAAATTGCCTTTCTGGCGACGCACTGCCGATAAGAAGAAGACCGCCAAGAAATGGCTGCATAAAGTGGGCATTAAAGACACACAGAAAATCATGGCCAGCTATGCCTGGGAATTATCGGAAGGTGAATGTCAAAAAGTCATGATAGCCATGGCGATTGCCAACCAACCTAGGTTATTAATAGCCGATGAGCCGACTAACTCAATGGAGATGGACACACAAGCGCAGATCTTTCGCCTCTTGACTAAGTTAAACCAGCTACAGAGTGTATCCATTCTGCTGATAAGTCATGAGCTCGAAACCTTATCAATCTGGTGTGATAAGCTATCTGTGATGTATTGTGGGCAAATAATGGAATCAGGCCCCACGGCTGACATATTAGCGCACCCCTATCATCCATACACTAAAGCACTGCTTAATAATATTCCGGACCACACGGGGCGAATCGCTCATAAATCTATCATGCGTACTCTGCCAGGCTCAGCCCCGGCACTGCAGCATCTTCCCATAGGTTGCCGACTCGGTCCCAGGTGCCCACGGGCCGAAAAGAAATGTGTGAGTCGTCCTAATTTAAGTCATAAAAAGAATCGGTATTTTGCCTGTCATTTCCCTTACCATGAAGAAACATGTAATGAAGACACCACTGCTTCAAGTTAACAATCTAAGTAAGCGTTTCTATACAGGCTACAAAGGGTTTAAACGTCAATATAACCAGGCTCTATCCCCTGTGTCTTTTGAACTCCATACGGGTCAAACTTTAGCGATAGTTGGCAAAGCTGGGTCGGGGAAGAGTACCTTAGCCCGCATACTCGTAGGCGCCGAAGCCCGCAGTAGTGGAGAAATCTTTTTTGAGGGTGAAGCCCTGGAAAAACGCAACCTGAAGCAGAGATGTAAATTAATCAGGATGATTTTTCAAGACCCAAATACATCATTGAACCCTAAGTTGACCATTGGGGAGCTACTCGATGAGCCACTCAAATTTAATACTGAATTCAACGCTAAAGAGCGTAGAGAGCAAGTGGTAGACAAACTCAGAAAAGTGGGTCTGTTACCCGAACATGCTGATTTTTACCCCCATATGATTTCTGAGGGCATGAAACAACGTGTTGCCGTTGCTCGCGCCCTTATGTTGGACCCCAAAATAATCATAGCCGATGAGGCTCTCACTGCTCTGGATCTATCGGTTCGCGCACAAATTCTCAACTTACTATTAAAACTTCAAAAAGAGATGGGATTGTCTTATATTTTCGTATCCCATAATCTCAGCATCATTCGCCACATTAGCGATAAAGTGATGGTGCTCCATCATGGGGAGATGATAGAAAAGGCCACAACAGAAGAATTATTCAATGCACCAAAACACGAATATACTAAAAAACTGATCCGTGAACAGACCCTATTTAGTCAGAAACGACATAACAGCCCAAGCAAGAAGCACGGTTAGCCCAAAGTTTATAGCCTGTTCACCATGCTTGGCCATGAGGATTAAACACCTCTAAGGATAAGACTCAGTCGATTTCAGCCTTAACACTGCTCTTACCACTGGCCATTTTTTAATAAAATCAAGAATAATCAGTGCCATTTCACTCTTGATTTATTATCCTATCCTCACTTTTTTAAGAGAAGCAGAAACATGATAATCAAACCTAAAACACGTGGCTTTATATGCACCACTACTCATCCTATTGGTTGTGAAGCCAATGTACTTGAACAGATCAATATCACTAAGGCGAAAGGCACGTTAAAAAACGGCCCTAAAAAAGTGTTAGTTATCGGTTCTTCAAGTGGATATGGTCTATCTTCTCGTATTACTGCCGCCTTCGGCAGTGGCGCTGCCACTCTAGGTGTCTTCTTCGAAAAGCCCGGCACAGAAAGAAAGTCTGGCACCGCTGGTTGGTATAACTCGGCCGCCTTCGATAAGCTTGCCAAAGCCGAAGGTTTGTACTCTAAGAGCCTCAATGGCGATGCATTCAGTCATGAAGCTAAACAGAAAGCCATCGATATTATTAAAGCCGACTTAGGTCAAGTCGATATGGTGGTCTACTCCCTAGCCTCACCGGTACGTAAATTGCCTGATTCTGGTGAGCTTATTCGCTCAGCACTCAAGCCTATTGGTGAAACTTATACTGCTACAGCAGTAGACACCAATAAAGATCTCATTATCGAAACCAGTGTTGAGCCTGCCAGCGAGCAAGAGATCCAAGACACTGTGACTGTCATGGGCGGCGAAGACTGGGAGCTATGGCTAGCAGCCTTGTCTGAGGCTGGTGTACTCGCTGATGGCTGCAAAACTGTAGCTTATAGTTATATCGGCACAGAGCTAACTTGGCCTATCTATTGGCATGGCGCCCTGGGTAAAGCCAAAATGGATCTTGATCGCGCGGCTAAAGCCTTAGATGAGAAATTATCTGCCACTGGCGGCAGCGCTAATGTCGCCGTGCTGAAAAGCGTGGTTACTCAAGCCAGCTCAGCTATCCCGGTTATGCCACTCTATATCGCTATGGTATTTAAGAAAATGCGTAAAGAAGGCCTACATGAAGGTTGTATCGAGCAGATCAACCGCATGTTCGCCGAGCGTCTATTTCGTGAAGATGGTGAGGCACCACAAGTCGATGATGCTAATCGCTTACGCTTAGATGACTGGGAACTAAAAGAAGAGATCCAGCAGTATTGCCGCGATCAATGGCCATTAGTTACCACTGAAAACCTATCAGAACTTACCGATTACCGCGAGTATAAGGAAGAATTCCTCAAGCTATTTGGTTTTGGCATAGCGTCTGTGGATTATGAACTCGATGTAAACCCGGAAGTGAGCTTCGACGTCGAACCGATCTAAACAGATACTTCTGGGATAGATTTATCCCAGTTTAAACTCGGTATTTGATTAAATGCATCACTTCAACGTGGTGCATTTTTTTAACTTAAATTGGCTGTGCCTAAGTTCTAAGTTCTAAGTTCTAAGTTCTAAAAAGCATAAATGTTGTGACTGATATGGATGGCAGAAATGCCAAGAGAGCTATGGAACCTCTTTGGCCAGACATAACGAAGATTTATACCCATCCCTGGCCTATCTTTAATGAATGGTCATAAATGTTCCAGACATAAAAAAGGTCAGCTAATGCTGACCTTTCGTTTAAGTGAGTAAACTCACCATGCGTATATTACTGAGCAGAGGTATAACACCTCACCCTTTGCCTTTAGCGTAGCAATCAGGGCTCGATAGTCATCTTCACTGTATTGGGCACTTAAACGTTGCTTAAGAGCGCCAAGTAAATTGTCATCAATGCCTTCCGCTGCATTAACTTTATCAAGAACGACAACGGCATAGCCAATGCAACTGTATCAACTACAGCAGTATCGACAGGCTGAGAACTGAAAAAATGCCCCATTCTCAGCTTGTTTTATCTGTGATTAACAGCCCTTTGGAAATATCCAAACTTCAACAGCGCCATTTTTACTGCCAAAGTCATCACCTGATGAACCAGGGTTTGAAGGTGCCGTATCTTGAGTGGGCGCGCTATTACAGGTGGTGGCAGGGATTATGGACCAGCTTCCGCCACCGGCTCCAGCTCCATCATCGCCAGCGCCACCGCCACCATAACCACCTCCGCCGCCACCGCCGCCAGAAGCGCTAAAGCTATCATCTGCATTGCCGCCCCTGCCGTCAGAGTCGACCCCAGGATCGCCATTTACCCATTCACTATTAGCCCCTAAAAACCCTTGTCCGCCTTGACCACCAATGCCATCTTTGCCGTCATTGGCGCCATTTCCACCATTCCCCCATTCATCCGTGCTGCCACCGTCGGATACACTAATAATGGCTTGGCCTACGCCAATGGTTCCCTGACCTATGATTGATGAGGCCGCAACGCCACCATCACCGCCATCAGTGCCATCGTTAAGCCATCCAGAAGAGTCCCCGCCACCGCCACCACCGGCAATAAGTATGACATCGTCTTCAAGTGAAGCTGGGCTACTTTCTGCAATCATGACCAGTGTGGAGGAGCCTCCGTCACCATAGATATTACTCAGAGTGCCATTTTCGCCGATGAAGAAAGTGAATGATGTTTGCCCATAATTGTCTAGGAAATGAGATAACGTTGTGACTGTCGATGCAAAACCGCTCTTACCGCCGTCACCACCAGAGGTCCAGAGTCCACCACTAGAACCAATGCCACCTTCTCCCCCCCAGGCTAAAATGGCCATGGGAGTGTCGTTGTCCAGCGTGGTGTCAAAGGATGAGCTAACCTGGCTGAAGATATCAACAAGATTAACAGACGTAACCAGCTCTGAATTATCTTTTGCTTCGCAGCTTGTTATTGGCGTGGCACCATCAACACCACCATACTCTGTGGTACAAACTTCCTTATCAACGGCTGGCAATAAACATTTATAGACGGTGTTGCCATCATAGGTAACATCCTGCTTAACAGAATCGCACGGGTCTGACTCGGCAACGGCTGTTGGATTACAAAAGCCAACAGAGGTAATATCGCAAATGCCTCCGTCTATCCAGGTCGCGCCAACGAGATTGGCGTAATCAAAATCTGTATCCGTGACAGTCGCTTTATCAAGGTCCGCAGGTGATAATTGAGCGCTGGAAAAATAAGCCCCACTCAGGTTGGCATTACTAAGATCTGCATACGTCATTTCCGAACCACGAAAGTCCCCCTTGCTCATATCGGCACCACTAAAGTTGGTTCCTGTGAGCGTTGATTCGAAAAGGTCGACATTGGTTAATATGGCATCACTTAAATCAGCGCCGGAAAGATCTGCAAATGTGAGTGTTGCATTATCCAAGTCTACGCCTGACAAATCACAATTCTTACATGCGTTTGTGGAAATAAGCGTAGTCACATTATCATCTGCAGTGTCTGCATAAGCTGGGCTTATCAGGGCATTGCCAATGGTAGTCAGTAGTTTGGAAACAATCGAATAATTAACGCTATTTACTTCTGGCAGCGAACCACTATCAGGCGTCGTCACTAAGAAGCTAGTATCTGTGCTATCTACGTGCTGACCGTGGGTCAGTACCAGCTGATATTCCCCCGCAGGTATTACTGCCGATACGCACTCATCATTGGCTGTAATGCTAAGCACTTCCTCGCCACTACTATTGTTGAGCACCATAGAGTGATTTGAATTGCTGTTACCATCTTCATAGCAAAATGTATGATTTAGGGTACGCGAATATTGGTAGGGTATGAGGTCAGAGCCTGATTTGCCGTTAGAGTCATCCTCTACAGTTGCCGAGGGTGGCTCAAGAAATAAGGCAACGACACCCTGTTCAGGGTTGGCACGTAAGCGACTATTATTCGCAAAGTCCTTTTCGGTTAAAAGGTCTGATTGTATTTGAGTATCATTGTCGTTGCTATCACAAGCTGTCACGAAAATGATAGAAAACATTGACGCTAACAACACGTTAAAGTTACTGCGGTAATCATTGATAGTCTGCACGTTACTTTCCTTATAATGGAACAGATTTTTCTGAAGTTGTAATAATGGGCTATCCCTAAGCCTCTGGACGTGCAGGGCGTCATTATCCTTTAAGATAGTGAATCAGAGTGTCGTTTTAATCAACCCCTCATGAGAATAAGCTACCAATTGCATTTAGTGTCCTGCTTGATGTATTAACAAGCATCTATGACCTAGCCCCTAAGCTTCTCAAGGCTTCAAGCATGGCCGTTAAACCAGTGACTATAGTAGAATAAACATCCTTTTTCTTAATAGCTGAATTCATGTATTAAGGAGAACTTACTCTGGGATGATATTAGCTTCTGGCCATATTTCATCCGCTTGCTGTTGTGCACTAAAGCGCTCCCATACAATGTCATTCACATCAGTATCTTCGCTAAACTCTTGTGCAGATGAATCCTCCCAGCCTAAATGACGTAATTCACAAATGAAGAGGTAGGACAGGCATAACCTTTTAGGTTATAGAAAACCTTCCACATTCAGTTTTCTAGATCCAAGTGTTTTCAATCTACTTAGCTTTGAAGTGCCAAACTGATTTTTGGGCAAAGTGTGTTCCCCATTAAAGCTCATGCTTACCATCAAAACTCAAATCGAAGAGACAAATAACCCAGTGTAGATACGGCTGCGAGCTTCGATGACAGGGTGAGGTATCACGACGTGATACTCTTCGAACGAGAGACAAGGATGTCGAACTGGCCGTTAAACATGGACGTTGTTTGAAATCGCAGAGCGGCCATGGACGACTCTTTTGAAATCAAGAGCCAGCGTCTCGCAGAACCTTCTCAAAGTAAAGAGTGCACATGCCTCGCTGGCCAGCGCGGTAGGTTACATTGAAAGTATGACCTTCAAACAAACTACCCAATACAACATCAGCCAGAGGCTAAAACAGAAAATGTAATCAGTCTTCATTCGAAGACTCGCTAACTTTGGGGCAGAAGTGAGTTACCAAGTTTAGTAATAAAGCTAAATCGAAGAGACTCCATTCTTGTAGAACAGCCAGGTGTAGATGCGGCTACGAGCTTCCAAAACAAGGATGTTTTGGTAGAGCCTCCATGGACGGATTGACGGCGTTTCGTAGAAGTATCTGCACTTAAGCACGCTGCAGGCGATAGATTACAATGAAGACTAAAGCTTCAAACACACTCCCCAATATCAACTCAGCAAGAAGCTAAATCAGAAAATGTATTAAGCCTTCATTCGAAGACTTGCAAACTTTGATGGTGGAAATGCCAATAAATAAGTGGAACATTTATGGCCAGACATAAATACCAACCCTACTCCATCCATGGGGGCTGGCATAAATGTTCTGACTGCCATGGATGGCGGAAATGCCAATAAATGAATGGAACATTTATGGCCAGACATAAAAAAGGTCAGCGAATGCTGACCTTTAATTTAAGTGAGTAAACTCACAATACGTTCATTACTGCGCAGAGCTATATACCACGTCGCCCTTGGCTTTTAATGTCGCAATTAGCGCTCGGTAATCACCTTCGCTGTATTGTGCGCTCAGACGTTGCTCAAGAGAATTCAGCAAGTTGTCATCAATACCTTCAGCCGCATTAACCTTGTCTAGTACCACCACAGCATAACCGTTGGCTAGTGCAACGGTATCAACGACTGCAGTATCTGCAGGTTGAGCCATCTGAAAAGCCTTGTTGGTGATAGCAGTATCGATACCTTGATCAAAGCGTCCAAGTTTTGTCTTAGTCACAAAATCAGCGCTCGAATGTGTATCATTGAAAGCATTCATTGAGGTTTGAGCCTTCTCACGAGCCACTTCGTTAGCTTGCTCTTGCTTCAAACGCTCGACGATACCAGCTTTAACCTTAGTAAAGTTAACAGTACCTGCAGCGGTGTGTGACTTGATACGGATCACCATGGCATGGTTAGTATCAAGCTCTATTACATCACTGTTCATTGAATCAAGCAGCACATTGGTAGAGAATGCCGCTTTCAACACCTCTGGATTATCGAAGGGTGCAGGTGCATTAGTACGAGTAAATACAGGTGTTGTCTTGACTTTAACGCCAAGCTCAGTCGCCGCTTCACTCAAGGTATCTGGCACTTCATAGGTCACATCAGCAAGTGTTTGCTGTAAACCATAATAGGTGTCTACCGCAGCCTTATCTTTCAGCTCAGCGATAATATTATCTTTAACGTCGGCAAAAGGGGCTTCAACTCCAGGCTGAACATCCAACAGCTTGATGATGTGATAACCAAAGCTTGTCTTTACCACTGTCGAGTATGAACCTTTAGACAAAGAGTAAAGCACTTCATCGAAGGCTGGATCCATAACACCTTGTTCAAACCAGTCTAATTTACCGCCCAGCTCGCCACTGAATGTGTCTTCAGACTCAGTTTTTGCAAGCTCAGAAAAATCATCACCGGCTTGAAGCTTGGCATAGATAGCTTCGGCCTTGGCTTTTGATACTGACTCATCATCACCAAGATTAATAAGAATATGTGCAGCAAGGCGTTTTTCAGGTTTCAGATATTGCTGCTTATTCTCATCATAATAGGTCTGAGCTTCTGCATCAGTCACGCTAACATCGTTAGCCATATCAGCAACATTAAGTTCGATATACTCGAGACTCAAAGTCTCAGGACTCATGAATTGACTTAGGTTCGCATCGTAAAATGATTGTGCCTGCTCATCTGTCACTTTTGCATCGGCAACAAATGGACTTGCATCAACGATATGGTAACGAATATCCCGTGTCTGTCCTTGAATACCAGCTAAATAACTAGTTTCACCAGGAAGGACAAATTCAGAACCAACCAGAGAAGCGACAAGTTGACGGCGTGTCATATCGGTACGCATCATATTTCTGAAGGTATTTGCTTGATAGCCTAACTGACGCAAAATGGCTAGATAACGATCGTTATCGAATTGGCCATCCGTCTGAAACGCTGGCTCTATCATGATGGCATTTTTAATTTGCTCATCAGACACTCTTAAGCCAAGTTCAGTTGCGCTTTGATCCAGCAACTTTTCGGCGACTAAACGTTCTAACACGCTTTTCTTTACACTTGCCAGATAAGTATCATTTGCGGCTAACGCTTGGAACATATCACCCATCTGTTGCTCTAATCGAGCACGCTCACTTTGATAGGCTTGTTCTAAGGCTGACTCACTAATATCTTCACCATTAACGGTGGCAGCAGCTGCCTCTGTCGATGATCCTAAATAACTACTTACACCAGTAAATGCAAAGGAAAGTATTACTAGAACTAGAATGCTTTTTGCAATCACGCCCTGTGAGCCTTCGCGAATCTTCTCTAACATCAGTTCTCTCGCTCGTTGCCAATAAAAAATAAAAAGGCGCATCACGTTTGAGATGCGCCTTTTCGTAAACTTGAGGTCATTAGCAACCGATGCTACTTAATGCCTGTCATACTCATTATCCGTAAAAGCACCGCTAAAGCAGTGCTTTTTACAAAACTCTTTAAATAAAAGAGTGTAAACGGATCTTAGTTTACAGCGTCTTTTAGTGCTTTACCTGCTTTGAAGGCAGGAATGTTTGCTGCAGCAATCTTGATCTCAGCACCCGTCTGTGGGTTACGACCAGTACGCTCAGCACGTTGACGCACTTCAAAAGTACCGAAACCAACAAGAGAAATCTTATCGCCATCTTTAAGGCCGTCAGTGACTGCGCCGATGAAAGAGTCTAATGCACGGCCTGCAGCCGCTTTAGAAATGTCAGCACCAGAAGCGATTTTCTCGATTAGTTCAGATTTGTTCATGTCATCCCCTTGAATGTAATTTTTGCACCGCAACCAAATCCTTTGCTAGAGTGGTCTGCGGAGGCTTTTATAACAAGCTTGAATCTAAAACTCAAGCCCGGTAGGAAAAGCAAGGTAAATATAATTGGAAACAGCTCAAAACCAGTTGCCATAAGGGCTTGAGAAGAATGAGCTATCCACGGACCTAGGCTACCACAGCTAGCGAGTTTAAAAAGCCCCTTTTTGCAATTTTTTTACGACAAAGAGGCAATTTTTTGCGTTAACCCGCGTTTTTAACGACTTCGAAGCCTTCAATTGGTCGCTCTAACGCCAATTTTAACACTTCATCGATCCAGCGCACCGGATAAATTTTCAAGTCGGCAACCACATTTGCCGGAATTTCTTCCAAATCTCGTTCATTTTCCTTTGGAATCAACACGACTTTGGTTCCACCACGATGGGCTGCAAGTAGTTTTTCCTTCAAGCCACCGATAGGTAATACCTCACCACGTAAGGTAATTTCACCTGTCATGGCAACATCGGCACGTACCGGATTACCCGTTAAGCTAGAAACCAAAGCTGTACACATAGCAGCACCAGCCGAAGGCCCATCTTTTGGCGTTGCTCCTTCAGGCACATGAACGTGAATATCACGTTTCTCATAGAAATCAGGATTAATACCTAGCTGCTCGGCGCGGGCGCGTACCACAGTCATAGCAGCCTGAATCGACTCCTGCATCACATCACCGAGTGAACCTGTGTAGCTTAGCTTACCTTTACCCGGTACCGAAGTGGCCTCAATAGTAAGTAAATCACCACCCACTTCTGTCCATGCCAAGCCAGTCACTTGACCAATCTGATTATTGGACTCGGCTTTACCATAGTCACAACGCTGCACACCTAGGAAAGATTTTAGGTTATCTTGATCCACGTCTACATGCTTAAGTGTCTTGTCGAGCAAGATACGCTTAACCACCTTACGACAGATTTTAGATAGCTCACGCTCAAGTGATCTCACACCCGCTTCACGAGTGTAATAACGAATAATACCTATGATGGCACTATCATGGACTGTCACTTCTTTAAGTTTGAGACCGTTACGTTCTATCTGCTTAGGCAACAAGTGTTTCTTAGCGATATTAAGCTTCTCATCTTCGGTGTAACCCGAGAGACGAATGACTTCCATACGGTCAAGTAGTGGTCCTGGGATGTTCATCGAATTAGAGGTCGCCACAAACATCACATCGGACAGGTCGTAATCCACTTCTAAATAGTGATCACTAAAGGTCGAGTTCTGTTCAGGATCTAATACTTCTAGCAGGGCAGACGCTGGATCACCACGCATGTCGCTGCTCATCTTATCTATCTCATCGAGCAGAAACAGCGGGTTTTTAACCCCAACTTTAGACATCTTTTGGATGACTTTACCCGGCATTGAGCCGATATAAGTGCGTCGATGGCCACGGATCTCAGCTTCATCACGCACGCCACCTAAGGCAACACGTATATACTTGCGTCCGGTTGCTCTGGCAATAGACTGGCCTAATGAGGTTTTACCTACGCCTGGAGGTCCCACTAAACAAAGTATGGGCCCTTTAAGCTGCTTGACTCGGCTTTGAACCGCCAAATACTCTAAAATTCGTTCTTTGACCTTTTCTAAACCGAAATGGTCTTCATCTAACACTTCTTGTGCCTTGGCCAAGTCACGTTTAATTTTAGAACGTTGACGCCAGGGCACAGAGATCATCCAATCAACATAGCTACGCACAACCGTTGCTTCTGCTGACATGGGTGACATCATCTTAAGTTTGTTCAGCTCAGCGGTCGCCTTCTCTTTGGCTTCCTCCGGCATCTTAGCCTCTTCAATCTTCTTGGCTAAGGTTTCAAATTCATCGTGAGACTCATCGATGTCCCCCAACTCTTTTTGAATCGCCTTCATCTGCTCGTTGAGATAATACTCACGCTGGCTCTTCTCCATCTGCTTTTTGACCCTTGAACGGATCCGCTTCTCGACCTGTAACAGATCGATTTCGGACTCCATCATGGCCATCAGATATTCGAGACGCTCGGCAACATCGACCATCTCAAGCACAGATTGCTTATCTTCGAGCTTAAGTGGCATATGAGCCGCCATGGTATCGGCAAGGCGAGCGGCTTCGTCGATCCCGGACAGTGAAGTTAACACTTCAGGTGGGATCTTTTTATTCAGCTTTATATAGCCCTCAAACTGGCCAACTGCTGAACGTACCAACACCTCTTCCTCTTTCTCAGCCATTGACTCAGATTCCAGGTAAAGGGCCGTAGCAACGAAGAATGATTCCTCGTCTGAATATTTTTCGATGCGTGCGCGTTTGCCACCTTCAACCAGTACTTTTACTGTGCCATCGGGTAACTTTAATAACTGTAAAATAGAAGCGACTGTACCCACTTCAAAAATGTCATCAATGCTTGGATCATCGAGCTCAGCATCACGCTGGGCAACTAGAATAATTTGTTTGTCTTGCTCCATCGCCGATTCTAGGCAACGAATTGATTTTTCCCGTCCTACGAATAACGGAATTACCATATGGGGATATACCACCACATCTCTTAGTGGTAGTACGGGTAGTTCGATTCGCGCTTCACTCTCTTGTGTCATAGCTCGATTCCGTTTGATGATAATACTAATCATTATATTGGGATGAATTGATTGGTTTCAATGGCTAAAAACAAATATATAAATTGAGCTAATTAAAAAGGAGCCATATGGGCTCCTTTTTTAATTTTGATGAGTCAGTTTTTTAAAACTTACTTTGCGCCTGCGGCTTTGGGCTCGCTATTCTCATAGATGAGTATAGGACTTGACTCCCCTTTTACTACCGATTCGTCGATAACGACTTTAGCAACATCATCCACTGAAGGCAGATCATACATGATATCCAGTAAGATACCTTCAACGATCGAACGCAATCCTCGAGCACCAGTCTTACGTGTCATCGCCTTCGCTGCGATAGCTTTCAGTGCATCTTCTCTGAACTCAAGCTCTACACCTTCCATCTCAAACAATGCAGCAAACTGTTTAGTCAATGCATTCTTAGGTTCAGACAGAATTTGTACCAAGGCATCTTCATCTAGCTCAGCCAATGTCGACAGAACTGGAAGACGACCGATAAACTCAGGGATCAGGCCATATTTGACCAGATCTTCCGGCTCAACTTGCATCAAGATCTCAGAGATAGTCGCTTTATCAGATTCACCCTTAATTTGAGCACCAAAGCCAATACCACTTCCGGTTTGACTACGTTGCTCAATCACTTTCTCTAAACCAGAAAAAGCGCCACCACAAATAAACAGAATCTTAGAGGTGTCGACCTGTAAGAACTCTTGCTGAGGATGCTTACGTCCTCCTTGAGGTGGGACAGAAGCAACTGTGCCTTCTATCAACTTAAGTAGTGCCTGTTGAACACCTTCACCTGACACATCACGAGTGATCGATGGGTTATCAGACTTACGGCTGATCTTATCGATCTCATCGATGTAAACAATACCACGCTGAGCCTTCTCAACGTCGTAGTCACATTTTTGCAGTAGCTTCTGAATGATATTCTCGACATCTTCACCCACATAACCGGCTTCGGTTAATGTGGTTGCATCGGCCATGGTAAATGGCACATCGAGGAAGCGAGCAAATGTCTCGGCAAGTAATGTTTTACCACTACCCGTTGGACCAATCAGCAAGATATTACTCTTGCCTAGTTCAACGCCATCTTTAGGATTCGAGTTTTTTAACCGCTTATAGTGGTTATATACCGCAACAGAGAGGACTTTCTTGGCCTTCTCTTGTCCGATGACATAATCATCCAGATGAGCTCTTAGCTCATGTGGTGTCGGTAACTTGTCCTGATCTTGCTTCGGTGAAATCTCTTTGATCTCTTCCCTAATAATGTCGTTGCAGAGTTCAACACACTCATCACAAACATATACTGAAGGGCCAGCGATGAGTTTACGAACCTCATGTTGACTCTTTCCACAAAAAAGAGCAGTACAGTAGTTTCCCACTGTCACCGGTACTTTTGTTGTCGCCCATTACACTACCTCTTGCGCTGTCTGCACTACTTAAATCTACTTATCGCCTTACTACTCAGCATAGCTCAGCCAAAGACAAAAATCAGCCCTGTTTACTCATCACAGAATCGACGAGTCCATATTCCGCTGCTTGTGCGGCGCTCATGAAGTTATCACGATCCGTATCACGTTCAATCACTTCCAGCGGTTGACCCGTGTGCTCAGCCAGCATCTCGTTTAACTTATTCTTGATACCCAATATCTCTTGAGCATGAATGGCGATGTCAGAGGCTTGCCCCTGGAAGCCACCCAATGGCTGATGAATCATCACTCTGGAGTTTGGTAAACAATGACGCTTACCTGCTGCGCCACCGGCAAGCAAGAATGCGCCCATACTCGCAGCTTGGCCAATACACACAGTGCTGACATCAGGCTTGATGAATTGCATTGTATCGTAAATCGCCATACCAGCGGTAACTGAGCCACCAGGAGAGTTAATATAAAGGAAGATATCCTTATCTGGGCTCTCCGACTCCAAAAACAGTAACTGTGCAACGACAAGATTAGCCATATGCTCTTCTACTGGACCAACCAAAAAGATAATACGCTCTTTCAACAGACGTGAATAAATATCGTATGAGCGTTCACCCTTAGCAGTTTGTTCAACCACCATAGGAACGAGTGCATTTAATACTGATTCTGGTGCATTTTGCATTATTAATAATCCCTAAATAAAAACGGCTCGCATGAGGAACCTCATACGAGCCATTATAAATGGTTAACAGCCATTTAAGTCAAGCTAAGCTTAGCCTTGTTGTGTAGCCTTGTTCATAAATTCTTCAAAGTTGACTGCTTTTTCAGTCACTTTGGCAGTTTTTAACAAAGCTTCTACTGCTTGCTCTTCAAGAGCGACGTTGCGCATGTTCTGCATCATCTCTTGATTCGCGTTGTAGTATGCAACTACTTCACTTGGATCTTCGTAAGCAGAAGCCATAGAAGCGATAAGTGCATTAACACGTTCGTCTTCAGCTTTTAGCTCGTTTGTCTTGATCACTTCACCAAGTAGTAGGCCAACTTTTACGCGACGTTCTGCTTGTTCAGTGAAAAGATCTGCTGGTAGCTCAGGCATGTTAGCAGCTTGATCACCGAAACGTTGCATCGCTTGCTTACGCAAAACGTTAACTTCGCCATCGATAAGCGACTTAGGCAGATCGATTTCATTCTGCTCAAGTAGACCACTAAGAACTTGCTCTTTAACACTTGCTTTAAGTGCTTGATCAAGTTCACGACCCATGTTCTTACTGATCTCAGCTTTAAGTGCTTCAAGACCGCCTTCAGTCACGCCGAATAGCTTAGCAAACTCGTCGTTAACTTCTGGCAGGTTAGCAGCTTGAACTTCGTTCAGTGTGATAACGAACTTAGCTACTTTGCCTTTCAAGTTTTCAGCATGGTAATCTTCTGGGAAAGTGACTTCGATATCGAACTCTTCACCGGCTTTATGACCTTCAACACCAGACTCGAAGCCTGGGATCATGCGGCCACTACCTAGTTGTAGTTCGAAGTTTTCAGCTTTTCCGCCTTCAAAGTCTTCACCATCAACTGAACCAACGAAGTTGATCATTGCCTTGTCGCCGTCAGCAGCATTACGCTCTACAGCTTCAAATGTAGCATGTTGCTTACGCAATGTTTCAATCATAGCGTCAACATCAGTATCAGTCACTTCAGCTGTTGGTTGTTCAACAACGATAGCATCAAGACCCTTTAGTGCTACTTCTGGGTAGATTTCAAAAGTCGCAACAAACTGGAAGCTATCAGTATCTGACTCACCAGGAATGAAAGTTGGTGCGCCAGCTGGGTTTAATTTCTCAGCCACGATAGCTTCGACGAAATTACGCTGCATCACTTCACCAGTGATATCTTGACGAATAGCCTTGCCATAACGCTTGTTGATGACACTTACTGGTACCTTACCTGGACGGAAACCAGGAAGACGAGCACGTTTTGCTTCGCTCTTTAATGCTTCATTAACGGTCTTTTCGATCTGCTCAGCAGGAACAGAAATAGTTAGGCGACGCTCTAGGCCTTGAGTTGTTTCAACAGAAACTTGCATTGTTTTACCTCGAAATAAGTCTTACATCCTTTGTAATAGTCGAATAATCAACTATTAAAGTATTCGTTTCTTGATCTTAAAATTTGACTAGAAAGCCCATCACAACTGAATTCTGGCTCTAATCACTCATAGTTGAGAATTATCAAGACGCGACATTATAGCCACGCTTTATCTCAGAGTCGACCTTAAAACACGAATTACAGGCGTAAAAAAAGCGACCTAAGGTCGCTTTTCTACTTTCTTCTGAAAGAAATGGGGTGACTGATGGGGTTCGAACCCACGACAACCGGAATCACAATCCGGGACTCTACCAACTGAGCTACAATCACCACTGATATGGTGCGCCCGGCAGGATTCGAACCTGCGGCCACCCGCTTAGAAGGCGGGTGCTCTATCCAACTGAGCTACGGGCGCTTTCGAAAGTGAGAATTCTCACATCCTGAATAAGCGTTGAAAGACGTATCTTTCTAAGATATCTGCTTGGTTTCAGATAAATAAATAATTGGTCGGCCACTCTTTCATAAAGAGTGAGGATTCGAAGCTCTTAGCCTCTCTTCCTATTCGACCTAAAGCAGGAAGGTTAACAACCTACTTTAATAAATTTGGTCGGTGATAGAGGATTCGAACCTCTGACCCTCTGGTCCCAAACCAGATGCGCTACCGGGCTGCGCTAATCACCGAAGGTATATCATTTGAAGATTTTAAAGAATGTTTATAATTGGGAGCAACATTCAATCTTCTGCTAACCTCGAGAACAATCTATCTTCTCGTTGAGAACGGAGCGCATCTTAGCCCCTAGCCTGACATGCGTCAACGGTTTTTTTACAAAGAAAGTGAGCTTGGCTATTTTACAAACTATCAGGTCTAAAACCACTCAAATTATCCGTATTCCAGAACTGATTGTTGCATAGCGTAATAAATGACACTTAAGCCTTGTCCTGTTAAAATATTGCCGTTTTCATTATCGCGTTCCATTAAAGGATATCCAACCCCCATGACAGCTCAAAGAATCGATGGCAAAGCGATCGCTCAATCCATTCGAACACAGCTAAAAGAAAAAGTTACCGCCCGTAAAGAGGCAGGACTCAGAGCTCCAGGTTTAGCAGTGATCTTAGTCGGCGCAGATCCAGCGTCTCAAGTTTATGTTGGAAGCAAGAGGCGTGCCTGTGAAGAAGTCGGATTTTTATCCCGCTCATATGACTTAGACAGCAGCACATCTGAAGAAGCGCTACTGGCGCTAATAGATGAGTGTAATAACGACTCATCTATTGATGGCATATTAGTACAGTTACCCCTACCTAAGCATATCGAAGAGTCTAAGGTCATCGAGCGCATCAGACCCGACAAAGATGTCGATGGTTTCCATCCCTATAACGTTGGCCGTCTGGCTCAGCGAATTCCAGTGCTGCGTTCATGTACACCTATGGGGATTATGACTCTTATTAAGTCTACTGGCGTCGATACCTTCGGTTTAGACGCCATCGTAGTAGGAGCGTCGAACATAGTAGGTCGTCCCATGACCTTAGAGCTTCTACTCGCAGGCTGTACAACGACAACTTGTCATAGATTCACTCGTAATCTTGAACAAAAAGTCAGACAAGCAGATTTGGTTGTTGTGGCAGTAGGCAAACCTGGCTTCATTCCGGGAGATTGGATCAAGCCCGGCGCCCTAGTTATCGATGTGGGTATCAATCGTCTGGAAGATGGCAGCCTAGTCGGTGATGTTCAATATGACGTCGCAGTGCAAAATGCTGCCTTCATTACCCCGGTTCCCGGTGGCGTTGGTCCCATGACCATAGCTAGCCTACTGGAGAACACCTTATATGCCGCCGAAACTTATCACGACAAGGCTTAGGCCTCTGGATTCATAAGTTTTAAGTTTTAAGTTTTAAGTTTTAAAAAGCATAAAAAAAGCCTGCATCTGCAGGCTTTTTTTTATGATAACCAATAACTTTTACTTTTTACGCCAAGTGGTGCCGCTAGGCCCATCTTCTAAGATAACACCTAAAGCATTTAAACCGTCACGGGCTATATCGGCGGCAGGCCAGTCTTTCTCGGCTCTGGCGCGATTACGCTCAACGATCAAGGCCTCTATTTGAGCCACTTCATCATCACTGCCCTCGCCCTTGAAGAAGGTATCGACATCTTGTTCCAGTAAACCTAGTACTTCTGCCAACTCTTTTAACTTAACACCCAATGCCGATGCTGCAGCTATGTCACTGCCTTTAACACGATTAATCTCACGTACCATCTCAAACAGCACTGAATACGCTTCTGGAGTATTAAAATCGTCATCCATCGCCGCCTTAAATTTAGCGACAAACTCTGAGGCATCGGCAGACTCAACCGAGAGGTCTAAACCTTTTAATGAAGTATATAAACGCTCCAGTGCCGATTTAGCCTGCTTGAGGTTATCTTCCGAATAGTTTAGCTGACTACGATAGTGTCCCGATAACAGGAAGTAGCGAATCGTCCCAGCATCATAATGATTAAGCACATCACGAATGGTGAAGAAGTTGTTCAATGACTTAGACATCTTCTCCTTATCGATCATCACCATACCCGTATGCATCCAGTAGTTTACATAGGAGGTATCATGGGCACAGCAAGATTGGGCGATCTCGTTCTCATGGTGTGGAAATTGAAGATCTGAGCCACCACCATGAATATCAAAATGTTGACCTAAGTGTTTGCTGTTCATTGCCGAACATTCGATATGCCATCCCGGACGACCAGCTCCCCAAGGCGAATCCCAGGTAGGCTCTCCAGGCTTAGACATCTTCCACAACACAAAATCCATAGGATCGCGCTTAGTGTCTTCGACTTCTACGCGAGCACCGGCTTGCAACTGCTCAATATTTTGCCCCGACAGGCGGCCATATTCAGGGAACGATGACACGCTAAATAATACATCACCATTACCTGAGACATAGGCATGATCTTTTTCGATAAGTTTCTCAACCATATCGATAATCTCTGGCATATGCAGTGTGGCTCTGGGCTCAAAATCTGGGCGTTTCATGTTTAACGCATCGAAATCACGGTGCATCTCACCGATCAATCTCTCGGTAAGAGACTCACAGCTTTCTTTATTTTCAGCGGCGCGCTTGATGATCTTGTCATCGACGTCGGTAATGTTTCGCTGAAAGTTCACCTCATAACCTGAGTATCTCAGGTACCTGACTATCATATCGAAAGAGACAAAAGTACGACCGTGTCCGATATGACATAAGTCATAGATGGTGATCCCACACACATACATACCTATTTTGCCTGGCTGTATTGGTTTGAATTCCTCTTTTTGGCGGGTCAGACTGTTGTATAACTTCAACATCGCTACTCTCTTTCAACGAAAAAACAATAAAAATTGGCCAAACAGTTTACCATTGCACTAGTCTTGCTTCCATCAATTTACGTGACTCTGGCCATGAAACTTAGCTTTTTATCAGGCACCTTGATGAGTTTTATCCTCCCATCTCCAACATTGATATTTTTATTCTCTTAGTCAATTGGCGACTAGCCCTTTATGCGAAATCGCAATTACGATAGAATCTTGCCACAAATTATTATTGCTAAATTTAGTGAGAATCAAAACATGATCACTCTTCATACTAACCATGGTGAAATCACCCTGGAACTTGAGACCGAAAAAGCGCCGTTAACTGCCGAAAACTTTATCAAATATGCTAAAGATGGCTTCTATGATGGTACGGTTTTTCACCGCGTTATCGATGGTTTCATGGTTCAAGGTGGCGGCTTCACTGAAGATATGGAGCAGAAGCGTTGCGATGAAACCATCAAGAACGAAGCAAACAATGGTTTATCCAACGTGATAGGTACTGTGGCTATGGCCAGAACATCTGATCCACATTCGGCAACGGCTCAGTTCTTCATCAACATCAATGACAACACCTTCCTGGATTTCAAATCAGAGACAGCACAGGGCTGGGGTTACTGCGTATTTGCTAAGATCAGTGCCGGTATGGACGTGGTCAACAAGATCAAAGCAGTAAACACAGGTAACAAGGGCATGCATCAAGATGTGCCTCTAGAAGCTGTAATTATCGAGAAAGTGACCATTGCCGAGTAAATCAGCTTAATGCGCACACTTTTTATCGGCGATCTGCATTTATCTGCAGATCGCCCCGATATCACGCGAGCCTTCAACCAGTTTCTCGATACCCAACTCGATGACGCCGAAGCCCTCTATATACTTGGCGATCTTTTTGAAGTCTGGACCGGAGATGATATTGCCGATCCCTTCGCCTACGAATTAGCCGATAAACTCCATGGCATCTCACAACGAGTTCCTATTTACTATATCCATGGGAATCGTGATTTTCTGATTGGTAAAGACTTTGCCGCACGGTGTGGCATGAGCTTGTTACCCGAAATTCATTGCTTAGATCTTTACGGCGTACCTAGCGTTCTCCTACACGGTGATAGCCTATGCACCCTTGATCAAGCCTATCAAAAGTTTAGACGCTTCAGAAATAATCCAGTTGTTAAGTGGATCTATTCACGCCTTCCTAAGAGCACTCGCCAAAATATTGCAACCAAGATACGTGCAAAGAGTCAGGCAAGTAATATGAATAAAAGTTACACCATCATGGATGTTGAGCAGGATGCAGTCACTCAATTAATGGCACGTTGCGGCGTAACACAGATGATCCATGGCCATACCCACAGACCCGACATTCATCATTTAGGCAAAGACCTGGCTGGAATTGAGCATCGGCGCATTGTGGTTGGTGACTGGTATGAACAAGGCAGCGTGCTTAGCATATCGAAAGATACGCTAACCTTAACTAGCCTGCCCTTTCAAGCTAACTAATTAACCAGTAATGACCTAGCTAAGCAATTACTGGCTTATCCCCCACTAAAACCGCCAAACAGATTCAAAAGATATTAGGCCACTGGCGCACCAGAGTGAAATTTAAACTCAGTGTCGCTAGATAAAATAAGCTCAGCTTCAGCCTGGCGAATAATGATAATTCGCTCACTCACTGGCACACTCTTTTTAGTCATAGCATTGGCCTGAATCAATTCGGCTAACACCAAATAGTCTTGATAATGTCTCGCTTCTGAGCGTAACAGAGAAACATAAAATCGATTTAATTCATTATCTAAATAGGGCGCTAATTTTGCGAAACGCTCACAGGATCTGGCCTCGATAAAGGCGCCTATGATGAGCTTATCGACTAAGGCTGCTGGCTCATGGGTCCTGACTTGTTTCATCATGCCTTTGGCATAACGACCCGCTGTCATGTTTTGATAGGGAATATTTCTAGCTTGCATGATCTCTAACACTTGCTCGAAATGGTGAAATTCCTCTTTGATAAGCCTAACCATCTTACTTATCAGTGCAGAACCATGATCGAAATTAGGTTTAGCGACTAGCTCCCCGGAAAAATCATTTTTCTTACTATCACGAGATAAAAAGGCGTCTATGTCTCTGTCTTTTTGATAGATAAACTCTTCATAGGGTTTTGCCCATTGAAGTAACAATTTGCCGCTGTCTTTATCGATTGCATATTTCCGAATAAGAAACATGGCGGTTTGTGCCGCTTTTAACTCACAATTACAGTGGTCGATAAGTAACTCAGGTAGATTTTCCGGCCTTTTGGCCACCTCAATCCAGGCGTCTGGTGTTTCGCATCCTAAAAATGCATGGATCGGGGCTAACAATTGCTCCATGGACTCTCTTCTCGCAGTAAATATATGTCATTTTTATAGATGTATTATTCTAACATCGACTCAGTCTGGCTGAGGGATCAATTTAGTCGTTATTGCCTATCTTGGATTATTAATCGAGAAGTTTGAACTTGATCATTCAAACCAAGATACAGCCTTTGAAACAAATATTTAACAACTTAGCCAATATCAACTTGACTAAGGTGTGATTTTGTTCAATAAATAACCTTATATATGTATTATCAGAGGATGAACTAAGCATTAGTGAGAGCATGGATTGGCATTGGGTATCGTGAGCCGTATGGTCTTTGGGAATTAGACCAATAGGCATGTAGGCTCGTCTGAAGTTTGGCGAGCAAAAGTTAACGCTAAACTAAGGATAATTATAATGATATTAAATCACTTAATGGGACTCTATACGCATCCAAAAGAAGAGTGGCACACAATCGAAAAGAATCACGAGGCACTCAAGAGTAGCATGAGCCATATTTTACTCATTGCACTCATTCCCGTGATCTGTACCTTTATCGCCGCAACTGAATTGGGATGGGATTTAGGTGTTGGAGAGCGACTCTTCCTAACACAAGAAAGTGCACTATTAATGTCCGGAGGCATGTATGTAGGACTCATTGCCGGTGTGTTCGCACTGGCTTATCTGTCTTTTTGGATGGCAAAAACCTTCGATGCCGACCCTAGTTATACTCAAGCACTGGAACTGGCATCTTACACCGCGACCCCATTGTTTATGGTCGGACTGGCCGCATTGTATCCAACGGTTTGGTTTGTAATGGTCATTGGCTTCTTTGGACTCGCCTATTCGGTTTACCTTCTTTATACCGGCGTCCCTATCATAATGAATATACCTGAAGAAAAAGGCTTCATCTATGCCAGCTCTGTGGTCACGGCAGGCCTAGTACTTCTGGTCGCCTTGATGGCATCGAGCGTGATCCTTTGGAGCATGGGTTTGGGTCCCATGTATCAATAGAATCTAGGAATCTAGGAATCTAGGAATCTAGGAATCTAGGACAACAAAAAAGGCTTTAGGGTTTCCCCTAAAGCCTTTTTAATGAAGAATTACTACATCAACTAATCACGACTACTGAGATGAATCTCGCAGTGCAACCGTCAGGTTAAAGACTAACTTGTCGGGTGTTGAATCTTTACTATCGGCACAGAAGTAACCTTCACGTTCGAATTGATAAGCTTTCTCAGCCTCAGCATTCACCAGACCTGCTTCAACCAGACCATGAGTAATGATCAGAGAATCAGGATTTAGCACTTCATCCACTGTCTCAGCACCGGCTGGGTTAGCATCGGTAAATAATCGATTGTAGAGACGGAACTCGGCAGGTTTAGCACTGCTCGCTTCAACCCAGTGAATAACACCTTTCACTTTACGGCCATCAGCTGGGTTTACACCTAATGTCTCATCATCATAAGTACAATAGATAGTAGTGATGTTACCTTCTTCATCCTTATCACAGCGTTCAGCTTTAATGACATAGGCATTACGTAGGCGAACTTCTTTGCCTTGAACCAGACGCTTATACTTCTTATTGGCTTCTTCACGGAAGTCATCGGCATCGATAAACAGTTCACGGCCAAATGTTATCTCACGCTTACCAAACTCATCTTTACTCGGATGGATTGGTGCATGCAGTGTTTCAACTTGCCCTTCAGGGTAGTTTTCGATAATCACTTTAACCGGATTGATCACCGCCATGGCGCGGGGAGCATTATCGTTCAGCTCTTCACGAATACAGGCATCTAACATGGCAACTTCGATCATGTTATCTTGCTTAGTCACACCGATACGCAGACAAAACTCTCGAATAGATGCGGCTGTGTAACCACGACGACGCAGGCCTGCAAGAGTTGGCATACGTGGGTCATCCCAACCATTTACCAGTTCACGAGTAACCAAGTCATTTAGCTTACGCTTAGACATCAAGGTGTATTCTAGATTAAGTCTAGAAAACTCATACTGACGGGTTCTGTTTGGTGCCTGGAAATCATCTAAATGATCCAGTACCCAGTCATATAAACGACGGTTATCTTGGAACTCTAATGTACATAAGGAGTGACTGATATTCTCGATGGCATCTGAGATACAGTGGGTAAAGTCGTACATAGGATAGATGCACCATTTATCACCGGTTTGGTGATGATGGGCAAAACGAATACGATAGATGATAGGGTCACGCATACACATGAAAGACGATGACATATCGATCTTGGCACGTAGCGAACACTCACCCTCTTTAAATTCACCCTTACGCATCTTCTCAAACAACTCAAGATTCTCAGCCACTGAGGTATCGCGAGCAGGACTATTCTTACCCGGTGCCTTCAATGTACCGCGATATTCGCGAGTCTCTTCGCTGTTTAGGAAACAGACATAAGCTAAGCCTTTGGTGATCAACTCAACAGCGTACCCATGAAGCTTGTCGAAGTAGTTAGACGAATAACGAATATCCCCTGACCACTCAAAACCCAACCACTTCACATCATCCTGAATCGAATGAACATAGTCGATATCTTCTTTTTCTGGGTTGGTATCATCAAATCGTAAGTTACATTGGCCCTTGTAATCCTTTGCTATACCGAAGTTTAAGCAGATTGATTTAGCATGACCGATATGAAGAAAGCCATTTGGCTCTGGTGGAAAGCGTGTTTGAACACTGGTGTGCTTACCGCTTTCAAGATCTTCATCTATGATGTTACGAATGAAGTTACTGGGACGAACTTCGCTGTCCACATTACTCATGTGATTCCTCTTAGAGAACGCTGGCCAGCCACTAGCCTGATTGTATATACAATTAACTGGATGGGATGGCATATTAAGATGTAATTGGAAATGATAATCCACTATCTCAGTGCTAGATACAACGCCTGATAGCAAAAAACAGCAACAAAAATCCATATAATAAAAAAGCAGCGACTAATCGCTGCTTTTTTATTAATAACCGACGATAAGGTGTTCGTTATGTGATCACTTTGACATCTAATATTTTCATTTCAGTGCGTTTGGCTTTCACCTTCAACCAAATATAGAAAATAACCAAGGCACTGATGAAGAAGCCAATCCACAGACTCGATGAAAGCGGGTGTTCCCCGAACGTCGCAGCCTGATAGAAAACAGTCGCCGTGCCATAAGCTAAGGCAAAGGTCCAAACCCCAGCAAATGCAGCCCAACGCCCACCAAACTCACCCACAAGTGCGCCCATTGCCGCAACACAAGGTGTGTAGAGCAAGATAAACAACAAATATGCAAAGGCTGCCGTGATCCCAGAGAAGCCAGCCTGAAGTGCTGTGAAGGTCGAAGCATCGACCTCTAGCTCTTCCGATGCAGCTTCTACCGAAGACACATCGCCAACAGAAATCGATAAAGGATCGTCTAATGCGATGCCAAACAAGTTTTCCGGAATGGTACTTAAGGCTTCATTGAGTGTCTCCAAAAGCGGCGCTAACTCTTCATCACCAGAGCCTGCTGTGCTATACAAGCTGTTAAGAGTGCCAACTACCGCCTCTTTGGCAAATATTCCGGTGATTATTCCCACGGTAGCAGGCCAGTTATCTTGCTCGACGCCCATGGGGCCGAAAAATGGTGTCACTTTCTGGCTGGCTACACTGAGCACAGACTCGGAACTATCTTCATGACCAAAGCTACCATCCAGACCTATGGCATTAACGAAGTTAAGCAAGGTCACCACGATAACAATAGTCTTGCCCGCACCAAGAATAAAACTCTTAGTCCGTTTACCCGTACGGTTCATTACCGTCTTGAATTTAGGCTTCTCGTAACTGGGTAATTCCATCACCACAGCACTACTGCTACCTGGTAATAAGGTCGAACGCAGAAGTAAGCCAGTGCCTACAGCGGCCAAGATTCCAATAAGATAGAGCAAGAACACTAGGTTCTGCCCCGACTCAGGGAAGAAGGCGGCGGCAAACAGCGCATACACAGGTAGCCGAGCACCACAGGACATAAATGGAGCCATCATACCTGTCACTATGCGCTCTCGTTCACTGCCTAAGGTACGCGTAGCCATAATCGCGGGTACTGAACAGCCAAAACCAACAATCATAGGCACGAAAGCCTTACCCGGCAAACCGATGCGACGCATAAGGCCATCGACCACAAATGCCGCACGAGCCATATAACCTGAGCCTTCTAGCACAGATAACGCTAAAAACAGGGCTGCGATAACTGGAATAAAGGTCGCTACCGTCTGAATACCTTGGCCAACACCACCAGCAATGATAGTAACTAGCCAAGCCGGTGAGCCCAGGCTAGTCATAATTGCGCCTAAATGGTCGACGAAGATTGCGCCCCCCATAATATCGAAGAAATCGATAAACGCGCTACCCACATTGATACTGAACATGAACATCAGATACATGACAAACAGAAATACCGGCACGCCGGCCACAGGGTGAAGAATCACCTTATCGAGTTTGTCACTCAAGGTTTCATTGCCATCCGATGAGACAGAGGCATCATAGACACTTTGAACCAAATCGAAACGAGTGGTTGCCACCATGACTTCTATATCTTGGCCTTGGCCAACAATAGAGTCGGTACTGCCATTAACCTCATCACCCACCTGGCTTGACTTACACTGACCGTAACCTATTCCATTGGCCAACATGGCAAGGGCGCGACCCCGGCTTAAGCTTGTATCACTTGCCAGTAAATTGGTGACAGCAGCTTCAATCCGAGCGTCGTAATTGAGAATCAAGGCTTTCTCAGAGACCTTGCCCTCGAGCAAGATGACAACTTGCGCTTTCACTTTCTCGATATCGGCCTGGTCTCGCGAGCAGACACCCACAACCGGACAGCCTAATATTTTGCTCATCTGCTCAACATCGACTTCGATGCCATGTCTCTTCGCCGCATCTATCTTGTTGAGCACAACAACCATAGGAATACCCAGCTCACGTAGCTGGATAGTTAAATAAAGATGCCGCTCAATATTGGTGGCATCGACCAGATTGATGATGCCATCTATCTGCTGCTCAGCAAGAAACTGCTGTGCTATCTGCTCATCAAGCGAGCAATCACAGCTTTTACCAGCAGGTAATAGGTCATAGATACCCGGTAGATCCGTTAGAGAAACATCGGTACCTTCTAAGGTAAATAGGCCTGTTTTCTTCTCTACAGTTACACCGGACCAGTTACCAACTTGCTGGTTGGCCCCTGTGAGAGCATTAAAAAGCGTCGATTTACCCGCATTAGGGTTACCGACAGTCACACAATGAAACTGCTTAGCCATTCGTTTGTACCGCCTCAACTTTATCTTTAATGACTCTCTCGACATCTATAATATCGGCCAGGTCACGACGCATACACAGCCTACTTCCACGAATATTGAGCAAGAGCCCAGATCCCATCGGAGCCTTACGGATCATGAAGAATGAAGTGTTTGGGGTGATCCCCATGGAAAGTAATTTTCGCTTAACAACCGATGGCAGATTCAACTGACCAACTTCTGAAATAGTGGCGTGATCGCCCGGGTTTAAATCGCTTAATTTCATTATGCTTTATATACCTTTACAGGTTTCAGTAATTCTTAAACTTGAAATTATTTTAACGAAGGCAAAAGAAGAATAACTTTACCTAGATCAAGATTTCGAATTGAAAACGATAATAGTTTTCAATTGTATTCTATATTATGTGACAAAAGTCCCAACTAATAAACGTCTGCTAAACAAATTATCTGAGAATTCATCGAATGAAGCAGGACTGACTACTAATCAGACAATAATGTGACTTACACTAGCAAGCCACAAAGAACCTCACCTTAGACTCCCATAGCGAATAATCAATAGAGCGACTATTAATAGTCGCTGACATTCCTGTAATTTATGATTTAAAAAAATCTAAACCAGGCAGATGCAAGCTTTAGTAAGAGTCCAAATAAACTGATAAGCCCACAGCACAAGAAATCTTGCGATTCTTTAATGAGTAATAAAACCCGCTGCCCTACAAAACTCCTAGGCCTTAACTAAACTTAACCCTGATAGCATAAGACCTGAGATCAAATTTGGAGTGAAATGCTGAGTCCACCACGTGCTCCCTACCCTTACTCATCTATTTTAGAATTAGAGATAGAAGAAATCGACTGGCAAAGATGGCAGAAGCTGGTCAACACGGTTGCCGACATGTTTAATGCTCCGGCCACTTTTATCAATCAGGCCAATTCGAAAGGAATAGAGGTCATCATAGCCTCTCAAAAACCTGAGACTCACTATCAAGCAGGCAGTATCGATCTAAATAGTAATATCTATTGTCATCAGGTGGTCAAAAACTCAGCCAAACTCTATGTTAGAGACGCCAAACTGGATCCCCAATGGAGCGATAATCCGGAATACACAGAAGATAACTATGTCTCCTATCTAGGCTTGCCAATATCATGGCCCGATGGCAGCATTTTCGGCACTCTGTGCGTGTTAGACACAAAAGTAACCCATTACTCGCAGACTTATATCAATGCCTTAGCGGTAATCAAAGAGGTAATAGACAGTGACCTTAGGCACCTTTACAAGGAAAACCAACTCCTTACACTCAGTTATACCGACCCACTCACTCAAATCTATAATCGACGTGGATTTGAAGACCTCTTGATCAGCACGCAGGACTTAGCCCAAAGACTGAATCGACAACTGATCTTACTGTATTTCGACCTAGATCAATTCAAACAAGCCAATGACAATTATGGTCATGAGATTGGAGATGAGATTCTAAAAACCTTCGCAAAAATGCTTAAAATCAACAGTCGAAGTTGTGACTTAGTCGCCAGATGGGGCGGAGATGAATTTCTGGTGTTGATCCATGCCGAAAACGAACACTGTGTAGAATTGTTTAATCACAGAATGGCACAAAAATTATCGACTTGTTCCTTGAGCCAGGACATACAGTACTCCTTCGGTTATGCGGTGCTAAAACCCGGCGATAAAACCAAACTCGACACATTATTAAAAACTGCCGACCGGTGCATGTACCTAAATAAACTCGCGAAGAAGAATTTGAGTTCAAACTAGCCAAACCTGAATTAATAAACCAGCTGATCAGCTAAATACCTTAATTGGCTGTAAAAAATCTCAAAGTCATCCCCTCTTACTCCCAAGGGAAAAGTAAACTGGTTATCCACGGCTCCAAGACATAGCTCCGAATATGCGAAAAATGGATATCTATAACAACGACAGCTTATGCACACCTAGAGCCTAGATAGAATAGTGCAAATGACAGAAAGGATTATCCACGAGCTAGATGGCTTGTTACAACGCGAGCTGAACTCGTTCTCATCAACAAATAATCCATAGTGAACACTAACTCTGATTCAATCGAAAATTGGCGGTAATAATTCCCCAGATTGACATGATTCGAGTATAGAATAGCCCTACTGAATATCGGGTCCTGCGGACTGTGTAAATTGGGAAGTAAAAGTCGTGAAAAAAGTACTAGTGATAGGTTATGTGTGGCCAGAGCCCAACTCCTCAGCCGCGGGCACTCACATGATGTCGCTGTTACGCCTCTACAGACAGCAAGGCTGGCAGGTAGAATTTGCCACTCCGGCCCAACCTTCCGATCATATGATTGACCTAACCGCTGAAGGCATCTCTAGTAAAAACATCGCCCTAAACTGCGATAGTTTCGATACCTATATCTCTCAATATCAACCTGATGTCGTCATGTTCGACCGTTTTATGATGGAGGAGCAATTTGGTTGGCGAGTCGAGAAGCAGTGTCCTGATGCCATCAAGATACTCGATACAGAAGACCTGCAGTGTTTGCGTAATGCACGCCACATAGCCCATAAGGGTGAGCGAGTACTCACTCAAAGCGACCTATTCAGCGATATAGCCAAGCGAGAAATTGCTGCTATTCTCCGCTGTGATATCTCCTTGATCATCTCAAGCTTCGAAATGGAGTTACTCGAGACCACTTTTAAGGTTGATCCCAGTCTATTGCATCATCTGCCGTTCATGGTGGACTTAAATAACTGCCCGACTCAGACAAAAACATATTCACAACGTCAGCACTTTATGACCATAGGTAATTTCCGCCATGCCCCGAACTGGGATGCCGTGTTATACCTGCAACAGATCTGGCCCTTGATCAGAAAACAGCTACCCCAGGCCGAGCTACATATCTACGGCTCCTACCCACCACCGAAAGCAACGGCGCTGAATAACCCCAAAACTGGTTTTTTGATAAAAGGCTGGGCAGAAGATGCTTATAAGGTGATGGAACAATCTCGTGTCTGCCTTGCCCCGATACGTTTCGGCGCAGGCATCAAGGGCAAGCTTCTCGATGCCATGCTCATGCAGACCCCAAGCGTGACCACATCAGTTGGCAGTGAAGGCATGGTTGAGGATGAAACCTGGCCTGGACATATCACAGATGATACAGAGGATTTTGCTCAAGCCGCCGTGGATTTATACGCTCAAGAGTCGCTCTGGGCTGAGGCTCAAAGCCACGCCTCAAATCTATTATCCGCAAGGTATGATGGCCAAGTTTTAGGTCTAGAATGGATGAAAAAATTAAACCAGACATTAGATAATTTAGCCCAGCACAGATTGAATAACTTTACCGGCGCCATGATGAAACATCATTCCATGGCAAGCACAAAGTATATGTCCCAGTGGATCGCCGCTAAGAATGCCAATTGCCAATAAATAGTCAACATTCAACACCGGGATTAATCTAAGCTAAAACCTCATTTCACAGGAGTACTTCAAACATCACGGTGAAATGATCGTTATAGCTTTTATCTTCTACATCTTTGACCGACACATTAGTAAAGTCCACATTCAACATAAATGGGATAATGCTGGCGCCTGGGGCATCTACCTGCCCTATACCTTCATCGATTAAGCTCCCCTTGTTGACCAGCTCAGGTGTAGAACTACACCCTTGGCAGGTAATGCTATAGGGAATGCTGGTCGAACCGCCCATTACAGGCTTCAAGGTATAATCATTAGCATCTTTATTGATGAGCTTAAAACTCAATCCATTTTGAAAATAACCCAGGGCGGAGATCTTAAAGCCCGTTGTACCACTCACAGTGTGCTTATAGGTATCATATTCCGGCGTGATATGACCGTTACCTAGCACATTGATACGAGTTATCACACTCGGGTTATAGGCTATCTGTATCGAAAACGTCATGGGAATATTACGGTAAGTCTTTACGGCCTCAGAGATATTGGCCTTAAAGCCATAACTGATAATGCCTGTGACCGTACCTGAATACATTCCTTTTGGCTTACCTTTCAAGCGTTGGATAAGCTCTGTTTTATCTAAACGGATAACGGGCTGATAGCGTTTAAAAGGCGTTTGAGGACTATCGAAGCCAATACTCTGATCCGCAATACAAAATCCACTACCTGTACTCAAGACTGTGGTGGTCGCTGCTATGGTTGACTGGCCACACACAGGATAGATATCGGCATAGGAAGCCAGAACAAACTGGCCTGATACTTGATATTTAACACCGCTTAATTTTATCGGCATAGAAACATGATCAGAACCAGTAGACAGCTCAATCGTGATGTCAGTCGGCGTCGTATAGGTACCTGGCACCCATCTTGTCGTATCGGGTAAACGCGCAGGAGTGAACCAGTAATTAGGACGTATAAATTCACCATCAGTACTGGCATTGGCCCATTTCAACTTGTCGCCAGTCAGCGTACCATTGATGGTAAACGCTGTTGCCGATTGAACATAAAGCAATAAACAAAGTGTCAGAGTGCCAAGCTGGAACCACCGCTGCAGCGCACTCATACCTAATGAATATGACTTCGACGATTGAGCATTCATCTTACTCTCCCCGGGGTAAAGTAATCTCTTCCCTGAATGTCTCATCGTGATTGAGCACCATCAAGTTAAGCTCACCACGCTGCAACTCCTTTGGTACATGCACATCTCTAGTTCGACCCGCAAGAATGGTGAAATTCGCCTTGCATAAAGCTTTAGCGCTCTTCTTAGCAGCATCTTTTTCGCACTGATCGATTACGATATTTATTAAGGTATTGCCGCTATTTTTCGCCGTAATAATCTCACCTTTATAATCGAGATGATATTTAATTTTGCTCTCCTTAGCCGGCACTATGTAGTAGGGAGAGAAACCAAACAACATATCAATTTTTGACTGCTCTTTACCATCTGTGCTGTATGAGACTGGTTGAATATTGATCTGGTAGACCCTATCTCTGTCGGTCCCGCACTTAGCGCCACAGATACTTTCAACCTGGATCTCTTTAACCATATTAGGTTCAATCACAAGTTTCGATGGCTTAGTCGCTATCTCCCATGAATCTAGATTCTCTCTGGTATAGGGAGTCTTGATAATCTTATTATCAATAATCTCAACTTTAGACACTGAGGTTTTCAAAAAATAGGTGATTTTATCGGTATTATCTAAAGTGAACACCCCTGCCTGACCGTCTGGATTGGTTAGCATAAGGCTACTGATCGCCATAGCTTGAGTATCAAACACGGATAAGGATAAGAAAATAAACAGTAAACTTTTAATAGCATTCATACTTTAATTCCAGTTATTTACAAAATTGTTCTGTCTAATGAGGCGTTTTGCCTTGAGACATAATTCACTTAATAGGATTTCTTGTTTTGCCGTTAGGTTAGACTCATTGGTAACATAGGCGTATTGACGCTGGCCTAAGGTGCGGATTATCACAGACAAGCCGACATCATCGAGTTTTTGTCTTGTAATAAGCAGTTCGGTTTGATTCGTGAAAGCCCCAACGAAGTAGTATTTCTTATCACCTATAGTGACGCCCTTGGGTTTATTGTCACTTCCATGGCCGACCGCTTGCTCATGATCTAAGCCCGGAAGACAATAGTTTTTACCCGTATTAACGATATAGGTAGAATCTAGATCTAGGCTCGGAGTCAGGCAAGTTTGATGCTGTGAAACCAGTTGATAATTTGATCCCGCGATGACAGATATCTTAAATACCCCCTCGGCTAACCTTTCAACATCGACGCAACCTACGCCGACACATTCGACATTCGCGATAGCTTGGTTATTCACATCATCGAATGAGGAGATAAAGGTCTTAATTTTTACCAGTTCTATATCCAGGGAAAGCACTGTGCCAGGCAGGCTATACCCCGACGTTTCATGGGCTTGATCACTGATATAGTTCGATGAGTCTGTATCCAGGTGAACGCTAAGGGACTTATAGCTATCGACGGGGATCACCGTATCTTCTCTAACTATATTTTCGTTGTAACTTAAACTGCTACCCTTATAAACCGACAGCAGACCACGGTGGGTATCTGCACCACCTTGGTTATCGGCGTCGACAATGATGTAGGCGTCACTTTTCTGTGAGGTAAAATAAATCTCGCCCTTACCCGAAAGCACTTGGGTACTGTCCATGCTCGTATTGATCGTTCGGGTGCCATCAGAGCTGATATAAGCATAGGTATCAGACATAATATGCTCATCCTGATAGCTGATGTTACTCGAGAAGTCTGAATTCATATCATGATCTATACTTGTGCCGTTATAGCTGACCCCAAGTTCATTGTTCATCGACAATGAATCACCAAATTGCACATCCTTGGAGACACTATTTCTGAACTCATCCATCCCCAGAGGGCTCATAGAAACCGAAGAATTTACACTCCAACCGGTAGCAAATGGCACAGTCCAGAGTACACCGGCATACCAATCATCGTCATCGCCGAAACTATCCCCCCCCTGGAGAGTCGCTGACAGGTTAATCATAGAGTCGGCAATAAATGAATGAGAGTAACCGGCACTTACCGACCAATAATCGCTCTGAGTGACAAGTTGATCCAAGACACTTTCTTCATCCAGCTTATTATTGACATAAAGCAGGTAGCCTTGACCATCCCAGAGATTAGAGGAGATATTGACATTGAGACGCTCATAGCCGGTATTGGATAGCATATAATTATCCAATCCATAATCACTGTCCGCCGAGTCGAACTTCTCATAACCTAGGCCAATGTTATAAAAATTAGCGTTAACCGCAATAAATCGGCTGCCATTAGAGTAGGAAGAAAATTTTATCTGAGCCGTGGAGACATCATTAACTGACTGTTTAAGACCGAACTCGGCCATAGTGCTATCGGAATTAGATAGCAGGCGCGCGCCAACCATACTGCTGTCGGTTAACTGATAGGACGCTTTTCCCTCGACAAAGTTATTAGTGTCCAGTTCTAGCCTTTGAGTCTGGCTATAGGTCTCGAGATATTCATCCAATCCCAGTCCGTTTCCATGGGGTTCGATACCATCGTAGAGCAAGCTATCGCCATAGTGCCCATAAGCTAACTTGCCTTGGAGCGCCTTGAGGTTACGACTCTGACTATCGCTAGGCTCATCTACATCTTCATATCTGTCATTTAAAATACCCGCAGAGAAACTGTAATCAAATTCCCCCTTGTTGAGTGAGAAAGCCGTGTTATTAAATATCTGCTGCTGCTCTCTTAGAATCTCACGACCAGCCGATATCACGACTATCGTTGCCGTATATGAACCATAAGCGAGATCGCGAAAGGCGATACTCTGCTGTCCGGCATCGACATTTTGACTATGAATTAAGTGACCATCACGATAAACCTCGATGCGCCCCTTGTTGGGCAAAATATAGAACAAACGTCTGTTATTTTGCTTGCCGCCATCGATCAAATTTTTTGAGGAAGAGTAATTAATCACATCCTGGGAGTATCCACCCGACAGGTCCATAAATGAGGTGGTATTTTGCTCATAACCATATTTGAAGTGACCCAATTGAAAGCGGTGATTTCCGCTCTCATAGTCATAGGATAGCTGCTCTGCCTCAAACTTATCGCTTGAAGTATCGGCGTAGATACTCGACTTGATCGAGCCATACTTTAAGCCCACTAAAGTTTCATCTCGGGTTATAACCGATGAGCCACCATCACTGAAATAGTGATAGTTTACATTAAGGCTATTTATGGCCCCATAACGCTCGTTAGTGGCATTATGGAACGTCTTAGCCGTCTTATGACTGTCTATTAAGCTTACATTGATAAATAACTTAAGATGTTTCTTTTCAAAATCATAAGTAAAAGCATAGCGCTCTGGCATCAGGTTACACTCGGACACCTTGCCTTGGCACTCTTGTGAGGTTTCTATGTTATTCATGGCCGAGACTATCTCGGCGACAGACTCTTTTTTAACGTAAAATCGCGCTAAATACTGCTCAATAAGTCCCTGACTGGATGTGTTTAACGAAGCTGAAGTTGGTGTAGAATTAAGTTCAATAGAGACTTGCTCGGGGGCACTGGCTAACTCAAAGCTAAAGCGCTCGGTGCTACCAGCATACATATCGGCAAATTCTGCAGGGATCTCAATGCCTTCACTCTCTACCGAAGCATTGACGGGCTGTGAAAAAATAGGATTAAGGCTGGAGGAGAGACAAAATATAATCGATAAGGCTAGTCTTTTATATCTCATATATCTAATGCTATGCTCATCTTGATGATCCCTTTGCAGTAGTCATCTTTGAAGGTTACAGCTTCAAATTTAAGATCCACATCGAACTTGCTGTACTTCCCCACACGGCCTACACCGTCAAATCCCAGCTCACTCAGACCTTCACCTACCTTGATCTCTTCACCATCGACTATCACAGTGACTAAATCTTGGGTTTCAGTCGCGGCCCCTTTCACATCATAACAAGCAGATTCATTCTCTATCAGGTTAAGGGAATAAGAATTTAGTGGATCGCTTTTAGCGATAGAAGTTCCAAGTAGCAGCACATCTGAAATATCATTAAATTTGTAATTGTTAGCATCGAAATCGAGAAGCCAGTTCTTTTTTACAAACTCAAATTTAATAATTTCTCTGTCATAGAACTTATCCAACTCTATCTTGGTATCGACATTGAATTCCTGTTGCTTATTTGATGAAGATATATCAAGAGCCGAGGCATCATTCGCCGCAAACAATAGTGATGCGATAAAAATAACATTTGAATGTGTCATGAATGCTCTTGATATATCAGGCAACTAATTCGCGAAAATTAGATAGCTTTCGATGAGTTGATAACTGTGTGAACTTCGATGTTCTGACCTGGGATCAGCTCAGCACCCATAGAAGCCACAACGCTCTCAGTGTTTTCTGTGGTAAATGACACTGTGCCTGTGCTTGCGGTAATAGGTACAGACTTGTCCATCTGAGTACCTTCCATCTTAACAATGGTGCCAATACCGCTCGTATCTAATGTACCAATGACAGTATCTAACGAGGTCATTGTCCAGTCTGCATCAGGAATAATGTCACCAACGGCTTCAGCTACTTCACCTTCCATAAAGCCACCTTCACATGTACCTTGTTCAGGTGTACTACCATCTGCACAATTACGATAATGAAGCTCTAGTGAGATCTGAGCAGACGTAAATACACCCGTAGTGTTTTTAACATCTAGTCCAGCAGAATCGATATAAGGCAGGTGACCCGATGGACCTGTAATGATCACACCTTCACCAGATATTACTGTAGGAACAATACCTTTCCAGTGTAGTGTAGTCGTTGCATCGCCAGCAAACACCGAACCCGAAAGTGTGATCAGCGCGAGAGGTAATAAAATTTTTGCATTCATAACGAACATCCTTTGTGGGTACATTTATTCTTTGTTTCTTAGATAAAAAGCTGTGACTAAGATTAGATAGCTTTAGATGAGTTGATCACGGTATGAACTTCGATGTTCTGGCCTGGATTTAGCTCAGCGCCCAGAGAATTCACAACACTCTCAGTGTTTTCTGTGGTAAATGACACTGTGCCTGTAGAAGCTGTTACGGGAACAGACTTGTCCATCTTAGTGCCTTCCATCTTAACAACCGTGCCGATACCAGTAGTATCTAATGTACCGATCACTGTATCTAACGAAGTCATGGTCCAGTCTGCATCTTGAATAATGTCACCAACGGCTTCAGCAACTTCACCTTCCATAAAGCCACCTTCACAAACACCGGCCGTAGCTGAGCTACCATCGGCACAATTGCGGTAGTGAAGCTCTAGTGAGATCTGATCAGATGAAAATACACCCGTTGTATCTTTAACACTTAACCCAGCTGAGTCGACATATGGCAGATGACCAGATGGGCCAGTGATGATCACACCGTCACCAGGTATCACAGTTGGTACGACACCTTTCCAATGCAATGTAGTTGTTGCATCGCCGGCAATCGCAGCACCTGATAATGTGATTAACGCTAGGGGTATTAAGATTTTTGCATTCATTATGAACATCCTTTGTGGGTACATTTATCATGACTTGTTGAAATAAGTGACTGACGAGACATGAATGACTCCCTAGCCACTTGCAAGCATGTGTATTAGATAACTTTCAAGAGTGCATGTTAATAGTTGCAGAAATCATCAACAGGTCAATACTGGAATTTAAAAATCAATAACGCCTACCAAGCTCTAAAAAGGCAGTAATATCAAACACAAAAGACAAAACAATGGATCGGAAAAAATGATAGTGAGCTATCAGCCTGATTACTGAGGAGGTAAATTTAAGCCTGTACGGATAACGGGCCAGCAAGGTCAGATAAAAATAATGGCAGCCTCTAACCTAGAGATCTGCCATTAATTAATGAAGTAAATAAGAGGTTATCTAGCCCTTGACCAGAGTTAAGCTAGTAATCATATTTATCGATACGTCCATTGTTATCAATATCTTTATTACCATCTATGGGCCCCCTATGATTGTGTTTATACTCTCCTATGATATTGCTATAGGGCGTGTAACGGCTGCCTGTATGGGCGCCTTGGTACAGATATTCAAATGCATCATCGACATTGTCTCCATCACTGTCAGACAAGATAGGTTGTGAGCAGTATTCCACCTTATTATTGGCATACTTGCCAGGCAGATGGCTACACTCGTCGAGCTCCTGCTCGGTAGAAAAACCGTCATTATCTAGGTCCACCAGATCATGAAGCTCAGGCCTATCATCAAACTTATCTTCAGGGTACACACTTATGCCTGTGTCCTTGGCTGGCACCACGGCACCATTCATCTTAAAATCTAAGTAACTGCAACCCGATAGGATATAGGGATATGTTATATTTTCAGTGTCGGGATTGTGACACTCAAAAATTGAATCTACGCGTTTAAGTGGATTGATAAGATGCCAATGCTTTAAATTTTCACTTTTATAACCACGAGAAAAATACGTACTTTTACCTTGCCCGCTAGTTTCGGTGCGAACGCTATAGGAGTTGGCCGAGTCACCTATGATATTACTTCTATATTCCTTCTCCTCCTCATGAAAACCAGCTTTAGTTAAGCTGAACAACTTATGTTTCATAAGCAGTAAAACCGCATTTGAGGTATTTTTATAAAATTTTACTTCACACTTATCTTTATGATGAATATCGTGAAAGTTCAGGGTTAAATCTAGCCACTTACCATCTGGTTGCTGTTCTCTGTGATACTGTGCGTAACCATCAAACTCTAATTCATCATCGTCATCATCGTGATCCCTGTCATCATCGTCGACTTGATGCATATAGGTGACAAAGTTAGGAGACTGCTGATAATCATTCACCCTAGTGGCCACTTTTTTGAACTTATATTTAGCACCGTCTCTGTTTTTACCCTCGAATAAAACGTACAGCTCCCCCTTGTTCGTTAACGCGGCAATTCCTGTCTGTACCTGGGTCGTTTTAACCGGAGTGAGATTACGGTCATTAAACTCCTGGATAAAGTCTAAGTAGAAGTTATCTTTCCCCTTATCCTCTGGGGCACTATGATAAAAAAATGCATCGCCAGGCTCATCCGATGCCTTCATACAATAAAACGAGCCATGGCTCTTGGCATTCCAGCACTGCACTCGAGTATCTAGATAGGGAGTAAAGTCCCACTCATCTAAGGTTGCAGAGTAGCAATCTATGCCGTAATAAGTGGCGGTGCCATCGTTAAAATGTACCACCGCCGAGGTAATACCAAAACTCTCAACCGACGCGACATCGGACAGATGCAGCTGATTAAACTTATCGGTGAAAGCGGAGTAACATTGGTTAAATGTGCCAGATACTTGATTAATAGCACTAGACTCACCCGCTTCATTCACCACATAGATAATGCCGCCATAGCCTAGGGCTCGGTCCGCATAGGTTAGGCCATAATAAACTCGGTCAGTTGCAGGTAGCACGACCAATGAGTCCGTAAAACCTTCGGCGCCGAAAAGAATAGTCTCCTTGGTATTTAACGATATTTGATAGTTACCAAAACCAATATTCTTAATGCCTGTCGCGTATCCCCCATTGTTTTCCATGTAAGGAACAAGCTCATTTTTAAAGGGATTCATTAACTTATCATTGCCACCAGCCCCTAGTGTTCCGTCACCGAAGAGCTTTAAGAAACCATTATAAGAAAACTCAATTTTCCCAGCTCTGCTCTCACCTGTGTTAAAGGTGATAGTCCCGGTACTGACACCATCCACCTCATGATCATAAACGGTGTAATTAACCACAAATTGACCAGGATTTTCAGCCTTAAAACTAAAGCGGGTATTGGATACATCATTTGGATTCACTAAGGCCACATTGGCGTTATAGACCTGAACGCCGACTAATTGAATCTGGTCACCCTCCTTGTCTGTGACTAAAGGGCCGACTCTGGGAAAGTTCATAATATCTACACTAATGAATTCACCCACAGGCACTAAGCGATCATAAGTCTCATCCAGTGTATGGGGCGCAGTATTGGTCTCTCCCGATACATCTATATTGATAACACCGGTAAATATCAGTTGGTTATCATCGATCACTGAATAGGTTACCCTAGTTAAACCCAACTCAACGGCCCGGTAGCTAAAGTATCCCTCATCCGTGATATCTGCGGTGCCGCTTCCCATAACGACCGTAGAGGCTTCAAATTTAGGATTAGTCATAGGCAGAAATTCAGCGGCTAGCTCATCCTGAATGTTGAAGACAAGCGAGTTACCCACGGCGACAGATTTACTGAGTTCAGGCAGTAGATTACCTAGAGGGATTTCAAGGCCCTGCTCTGCAGCCATCTGTTTAGCACTTTTAGAGATGAACACCACAGAAGCCAGGCCAGAGGCATGCTCTACTCCATCTGTAATGGTATATCGATAATCACAATTCACTGAGTTTTTTGGTGAAACGGAGAAATCCAAGCCTGTTTCGATGACTTCTACCACCCTGCAATCGGCTATATTGCCAATTGCCTCTATGTTACTCAGAATCAGACTCTTACCCAGTTTAGAGCTGACATAGGTAGATAGATTAAAGGTCAATGATTGACCTATATCGTCAGGTAAGATCACTGACTTTCTAAAATCCATCGCAATCACAGTTTTCTCGACTGGAGGCGGTGGAGGAGGCGGTGGTGGCGCTATATCACCATCACTGTCTGAGCCTCCACAGGCGCTGAGCATTACGAGTGATAGTAATATGGATATGTGACAAAGAAATCTCATTGAAAACCCCATTAAAAAGCTATTCTACAATCCTGCGCCTGATACTATTTCGCCTGTTCACTTAATAGGTTCCTAAATTATAAAGATGCTTTAATCTGCGAAATTTTCACCAATTTAAGTACAGCTAAATGATTTATAGCGATTGGTATCTAGACAAAAATTGGAGTTAACACAATAAGAAAAGAAACAGGCGAGACAATTTCTTGCAGATTTTAACAATTGGAATCTAGCTTCTACAGGGCATGTTAAGAATTAGAAATTTAATAATGCCTATAGAAGCTGAATAATGAAGTCATTCAGAGAGATTTACGCACTAGAGACGAGTCTTAATCTAGTCATTAAGTCTGTATGCGCCTTTAACCAAGCTATGAGACCATGATGAGAGAATAAATTATCTCTGTTAATGCTGATAAGCTTACGGATCCCTTCGAAAGCATTCTTATGCTCACTTTCAACTTCCGCCTCAACATTAAAACCAAAATTTACGTATATTTGTTCCGTATTTTTATCTCTGACGATAAAGAAGATCTCTTTTATCTCAGGTTCAAGACATAACACCTTAAGCAAATACAAACAGATATATTCCCACCACTGGAAATTAAAGCGCATCATAGAATGAAACAAGATCACCTTATCGCCACCGGCTGTGACTTTGCGAGGGCTATTATAAAAATCTCTAAACTCCCCCCACAGCTCTTCTCTCTCGTAAAGATTATGAACAGACAACATAGCATGAGCATATAAGCATTCATCTTTACCTTCACAAGTTAACATATGCAGTGAATGCTTCTCTTGTAAGGTGATCAAACGCTCGCATCTCTGTTGTACATCGAGATGGTCGAGTTTAAAAAATCGGCGACTACTATCACAGATCTTCTGTAATTTACTCATATCAGTCAAAGACTGAGTCCCGGAGTAATGCTGAAAGCTGGCATTGGGAATGGGATAGAGAGCACTCTGGATCAGCGCTTGTTGATCGTAAGCATGAGCTTCTATACGCGTCATTTGATTTATCTTAGTTTTAGACAACTTCAAATCTAATTTAACCAGATATTTCATGACATCATAATGAGCGAAAGATAATAAGTGAATAATTCGCAGGGTAGAGGGCATAGAAACGCCACGCTCCCAGCGGCTGTAGGTGATAAGATCGAGATTAACAAAAACTTTATGATGCAAAGACAGCTTTTCAACCATCTCAGCCTGAGTACATTCAAGTTCTGTACGGATCTTTAACAATAAAGAAAATAGTCCCATTTATCTCCTATGTAAAACAGAGGGAAAGGCGTTTTACGACCTTACTATCTGAGAAATATATCAAAAATTATTGATGGCATGGGAATTTATAGACTATTTATATTCCAAAATTTGAACTACATCTCTAAAAGCGCCTGTTTTATCATCTCAATTTATCCTCTAAAACCCACAGACATGATATTAATACTCATTAGTATTAAACCCTAGCGAGTGTTTCTAGCTAGGTCATACTAGAGAGCCAACACCTTGAATCCAGATGTGCATAAGCAGTCTTTCTCGTTTTCATAGGCACAGTCGTTATACTCGTAAACTAAACCTAGGGCGATTCGATTATTATCTACCGCCCAAAGTTCACTTGCTATCACATCGGCCAGTGGCATTTTATAATTTGTCACTGCATCCTTCTTCTGAGCGCTGCTTAAGGATCTTAATCAATGAAAATTGTTATCGCACCCGATTCATTCAAAGAGAGTCTGAGTGCCATGGACGTAGCCAATGAGATAGAACGCGGCTTCAAATCTGCCCTCCCCGATGCCGAGTTCATCAAGGTGCCCCTTGCCGACGGCGGCGAAGGTACGGTGCAATCTATGGTCCATGCTACCAAGGGCAGCATTATCGAACTCAATGTCACCGGCCCTCTGGGAAACAGAGTCTGTGCTCACTACGGGATCTTAGGAGATGAGTTTATTGGTCACGGTCAAACCGCCATCATAGAGATGGCGTCGGCCTCGGGCCTACATCATGTCTCAGTCGAGAAACGCGATCCCCGTATCACCACCAGCTATGGCACAGGCGAGCTTATTTGTGATGCCCTCAACCGGGGGATCACACGCATTATTATTGGTCTAGGTGGCAGTGCAACCAACGATGGCGGCGCCGGGATGGCACAGGCATTGGGTATTCATCTGCTCGATGGATCAGGTAAGGCCCTGAAGATGGGCGGCTTGGCATTAAACCAGCTGCATACCATAGAAATGAAAGCTCTCCACCCTCTCATTCAGCAGTGCAAATTCATTGTGGCCTGTGATGTCGACAATCCCTTATGTGGTGACCAAGGTGCCTCTGCCATCTACGGCCCGCAGAAAGGGGCAAGCCCCAAGATGGTAGCCAACCTGGATGCCGCCTTAACTCGATATGCAAACATCCTTACCAAGACTAAAATTCATGGTATAAAAATACTAGATAAGCGTGACGAGCCAGGTGCTGGCGCAGCAGGAGGCATGGGGCTGGGCGTGATGGCATTCCTAAACGCCACACTCAAACCTGGCATAGATATCATCATGGAGACACTTAAACTCGAACAAAAAATGGCAGGCGCAGACTTAGTGGTCACGGGAGAAGGTAGACTAGACAGCCAAACCCTCCACGGTAAAGCCCCTATGGGGGTCACACGCATAGCCAACGCTCTGAATATCCCAGTCATCGCCATAGCGGGCTCCGTCAGTGATGATGCTAATCTGCTACTTGAACATGGCATTGCTGCTATTTTCTCCATCACTCCCAGGGCCCTTCCACTGAAAGATGTATTGGCCAATGCTAAACATAATGTATTTACCACCTCACAAAACATCGCCGCCCTTCTCGCCTTGAAAGCCACGATAAAAGGCGTCTGACTCGTAATTAAATACTCAGTCTTTGACTCTTTATAGTTAAGTGATAGGAAACATTTATCCTCATTAGTGCCAATGGGTATTACTGTGATTTAGTTCCGAGATTTGACACTATCCATACCATTCCCAGGTATACATTTAACTTTGCTACTTGATGCGCTAAAGCGCATAAAGTAAAGTGACCCCCCTTTGGAATAACTGCAATTAATAGCAGCTCCTAATGAATAGAGTGATAGCTAAGAGATAACCATGTCGATGACACCCAGACGAGCCACAGCTTCGGAAGAGGCATTATTGCGCATCTTCACAGTACCAGAAGCCCCTGATTCTACATTAAGCGTCATCGAGAAAAACATATCGCAAAACTTAATGGGCTTCTTGCAAGAGAGTGTGGTTGCCGTCGAAAAGCCTTTATCTGAGATAGAGCTAGATTTCCAACAGCATCAAATCCCCTCTGCGCCTCAGTTTGTCTCAGACTATGCCGATGAGATGATGAAGACCTTAGTGGCGCACTCGGTGCATACGTCATCCCCTAGCTTTATTGGTCATATGACCTCGGCTCTGCCTTACTTCGTCTTACCTCTGTCTAAGATGATGGTCGGGCTTAACCAGAATCTGGTAAAAATTGAGACCTCTAAAGCCTTCACGCCACTGGAACGTCAAGTCTTAGGCATGATGCATCACCTGATCTACAGTGAAGATGATAAGTTTTACAAAAACTGGATGCACAGCGCCAACTACTCCCTCGGAGCATTTTGCTCAGGCGGCACTATCGCTAACATCACAGCCCTATGGACTGCACGTAATCAGCTGCTCAAGGCTGACGGAGATTTCAAGGGCGTTTCGGCTCAAGGCCTGATGAAGGGACTGCGTCACTATGGCTATGATGATTTAGCCATCTTAGTCTCCGAGCGTGGTCACTACTCATTGGCGAAAACGGCAGACCTGCTTGGCATAGGCCGAGATAACATCATTCAGGTGCCCACATCCAGTGACAACAAGGTCGATGTTGATAAGATGCGCGCCATGGCGAAACAGCTTGATCTGGACAATATCAAGGTAATGGCCATAGTCGGTGTTGCTGGCACCACAGAAACAGGCAATATCGACCCCTTAGACGAACTTGCCACACTGGCTGTAGAGCTTAATTGCCATTTCCACGTCGATGCGGCTTGGGGCGGCGCCTCATTATTATCCAACAAGTACCGCCACCTGCTTAAAGGCATAGAACGCGCCGACTCTGTGACAATCGATGCTCACAAACAGATGTATGTGCCCATGGGTGCGGGTATGGTGATTTTCAAAGACCCAGCCTTTGCCAACGCCATCAAACACCACGCCGAATACATATTACGCAAGGGTTCTAAAGACCTGGGAAGTCAAACTCTGGAGGGATCGCGTCCTGGGATGGCCATGCTGGTCCATGCTTGCCTGCAGATCATTGGCCGAGATGGTTACGAGATTTTAATCAATAACAGTCTGGAGAAGGCACGTTATTTCGCCGAACTAATCCATGGCCAAGATGACTTCCAGCTGGTATCTGAGCCCGAACTCTGTCTGCTCACCTATCGCTATGTGCCTAAATCGGTACAAGAGGCGATGCAAGAGACAAGAGAGAGTGGTAACACTGAGAAGTTAATTGAATTTAATAGCTTACTCGACGGCCTGACTAAGTTTGTCCAGAAACGTCAACGAGAACAAGGCACCTCATTTGTTTCCCGTACTCGTATTAACCCTGAGAGCCGCGCAAGTCTGAATATCCAATCTGTGGTGTTTCGAGTAGTACTGGCTAATCCCCTCACCACCCGTGAGATATTGCAGCAGGTCTTAGCCGAGCAGATAGAGATAGCCCAACAAGATAACGAGTTCTTACCGCAACTCTTGGCTCTCGCCTCTAACTAATCTTATAAAGCCTAGAAAACCAAGAAATAGAAGCCGTTTATCAAACGGCTTCTATTTCTCTTAAGCTCAATACCTTATAACCCGTCTCTGCCACCGATATCACTCAACAAAAGTGTGTGCTTCCACAGAGCCTCTTATAGCCGAGTAATCCCTATCGGATGCCTACTGTTAATATCTTAGTATTTAAGCTGCAGCTAATATCCATAACTAGCGAAATCTAAAACTGCTTATTAAACAGTTTCTGTACCCCTTAAGGTCAATACTTCGAAACCAGTCTCGGTGACTAAGATAGTATGTTCCCACAGGGCTGAGAGTTTCTTATCCCGGGTCACCAGGGTCCAGCCATCTTTCTTGGTTTTTATTTTTGCCTGGCCCTGATTGATCATAGGCTCAATGGTAAACGTCATTCCAGGCTTCAAGGTTAAACCTACACCCGGGCGTCCGTAATGCATGACCTCAGGCTCTTCATGCATCTCACGCCCTATGCCATGACCACAATACTCCCGCACTAGGCTATAACCAGACTTCTCAACGTGTTTCTGGATCGCATGACCTATGTCTCCCAGTTTGGCACCGGGTTTAATGGCATTAATCCCCTGCCACATAGCCTCATAGGTGGTATGCACCAACCTCTTTGCCAATGGACTCGCATCGGGTAACAGATAAGCCTTACTCGAATCTGCGATGAAGCCATTCTTCTCCAGCGTAATATCGACATTAACTATGTCGGTACTCTTCAACATATAAATCTCGGAGGGTATGCCATGGCAGACCACCTCATTGACCTAAGTATTGAATGAATACTGAGTGAATATTGATAACCATATTGCCCCTTGCTGGCTTGATCTGAATATCACTCATTAATTTACTTCTACTCCAATTCTTGGTCGCTTTTATCTTAGCGAGTCACTTGGCCTATTTATGCCGGCTTTTCTTGATGAATAATGCCTTCCAAAGACACACTTTCATCTCTGAGGCGTTGCTGCAAGATCTCATAAAAGCTTAACGTCGGGTTCAACTCGGCTAACATGCCGGTCTTAATCCAAAACTCAACCTGAGAGTTGATCGATCTCGACATGACACTACTCGATTTTCTAATCTCTTCATGAAGTTCATCGGAAATTTTAACCAGTCCCAAAATACACCTTTATATGATTTATATATAAAACATATACGTATTGCATATAGAACATGTATAGCCATCAAGCCCTGACTCAAATACCCGTATCAAATAGCCCAGATCCACATCTTCCTCTTCCCCATCAATCATCAATCATCAAATGATAATAATTATCATTTGCATTAAGGTCTTATTCCCTGCTAGCATTGTGCCTACCTCCCGCACATAACAAGGAAAAAATATGCTTCGTACATTTGGTTTGCTGCTCACTATCACACTCTCCTTCTGGTCTCACGAGCTGCTTGCCAGCCAGGGTGATAAGTTTAAGGTCATCACTACCTTCACCGTCATCGCCGATATGGCTAGAAACGTGGCGGGAGATGCCGCTATTGTCGAGTCAATCACCAAACCAAATGCCGAAATTCATAACTATCAAGCGACACCTGGAGACATTCGTCGGGCCCAGGGAGCCGATTTAATCCTGTATAACGGTCTCAACTTGGAACTCTGGTTCAATAAGTTTTTTCAAAACCTCAATGAGGTCCCCCGTACCATAGTCACCCAAGGGATAGAACCTATGGGGATTTCTCAGGGACCCTATTCAGGTAAGCCTAATCCCCATGCCTGGATGTCAGCCCCCAATGCCCTGATCTATGTGGAAAACATCCGTAAGGCCTTAGTCCGCTATGACAGCGACAATGCCGCAATTTATAACACCAATGCCAAACGTTATTCGGCGCAGATCCTCGCCGCCGTCGAGCCATTCAAGGCACAATTAGATGCGGTATCTAAGGAAAGACGATGGCTGGTGACCAGCGAGGGGGCCTTTAGCTACCTGACTCGAGACTATGATCTGCAAGAACTCTACCTTTGGCCCATCAATGCCGATGCTCAGGGCACACCGCAACAGGTAAGAAAGGTTATCGACCAGATGAGACAGCATAAGATACCCGTCATTTTCAGTGAGAGCACAGTATCGGCCAAACCCGCACAGCAGGTGGCACGAGAAACTGGAGCCAAATACGGAGGCATGCTTTATGTGGACTCTTTGAGCAGCAGTTCAGGCCCAGTACCGACCTACATCAGCCTACTGACAAGCACTTTGGACACTATAGCCAAAGGACTAAAAGACTAAATGACTCAGCGAATAGCAGCACTCACTCGAGAACTCACAGTTAACGACATCACAGTCACATACCGCAACGACCTGAAGATAAGCACCTTAAGGACTACAGCCAGATGACAACACTCAATAGCGGACTTATCGTTAACGACATCACGGTCACATACCGCAACGGCCATACGGCGATTTATGACGCCAGCTTTGACCTGCCCAAGGGCTCAATCACGGCGCTGGTTGGCATCAACGGCAGCGGTAAGTCCACCCTATTTAAATCCATCATGGGCTTCGTCACCTTAGCTAAGGGCAAGGTCGAAATCTTGGGTCTGTCGGTTAAACAAGCCCTAAAAAGCAATGTGGTGGCCTATGTACCTCAGAGCGAAGAGATAGACTGGAATTTTCCCGTCTTGGTGGAAGATGTGGTCATGATGGGTCGATATGGCCATATGAACATGTTTCGCATCGCCAACAAGCATGATGAAGAGATGGTGAATATCGCTCTGGACAGGGTAAATATGAGAGCATTTCGCAAGCGTCAGATAGGTGAGCTATCCGGCGGACAAAAAAAACGTATCTTTCTCGCCAGGGCCCTAGCGCAAGAAGGCCAAGTCATCTTACTCGATGAGCCTTTCACTGGCGTGGATGTGAAGACCGAAGATCAGATCATGGACTTGCTGCGTGAGTTACGCGCCGAGGGCAAGGTTATCTTGGTATCTACCCATAACTTAGGTAGCGTGCCCGAGTTTTGTGACAGATGCGTACTCATCAACCGCACTGTACTCGCCGCCGGCCCCACTAAATTGGTATTCACTCAGGAAAATCTGCAACTGGCATTTGGCGGCGTGCTGCGCCACTTCGTCTTGAGCGGTAAAAACCTCCATGAAGATGATGACGCCAGGCAACTGACCTTGCTAACGGATCATGAGCGACCTGTGGTGTTATACGGTGATGACAACAAGGCTCAAGTTGTCAGCAGTGAATAACTATTAATCAGTAGCGCTTACTCAATAGCGCTACAAGTGAACTCTTGATTAAAGTGATTGGCTTAACAGGTGAACCTATGATTGAAACTCTATTACAGCCATTCGAATATGGCTACATGGTAAATGCCATCTTTATCAGCGCTCTGGTTGGCGGCGTTTGTGCCTTCCTATCCGCCTACCTGATGCTCAAGGGTTGGTCCCTTATCGGCGATGCCCTGTCACACTCAATCGTTCCCGGTGTCGCCGGCGCCTATATGTTAGGCCTGCCCTTCGCCCTCGGCGCCTTCTTCTCTGGGGGACTCGCGGCAACGACCATGCTGTTTCTCAGTCAGAGATCTAAACTTAAAGAGGATGCCATCATAGGCTTGATCTTCACCTCCTTCTTCGGCCTCGGCCTGTTTATGGTGTCACTCTCGCCTACTTCGGTGAACATTCAGACCATAGTACTGGGAAATATCTTGGCCATTACCCCGGAAGATACCCTACAACTCCTGCTAATTTCTGGCATATCTTTGATCGTGCTGGTACTGAAATGGCGAGATCTTATGGTGGTCTTCTTCGATGAGAACCATGCCAGAAGCATAGGTCTTAATCCCAATCGCCTAAAGATCCTCTTCTTCACCTTGCTGAGTGCATCGACTGTGGCGGCGTTGCAAACCGTAGGCGCGTTTCTGGTGATAGCCATGGTCGTGACTCCGGGAGCTACTGCTTATCAGCTCAGCGACCGATTTGGCACCCTAGTCATCTTGAGTGTCGCCATAGGTGCCATTACCTCGTTTGTCGGCGCCTACCTAAGCTTCTTTATCGATGGTGCTACCGGCGGCATCATAGTGGTATTACAAGCTTGCGTCTTCGTGCTGACATTTGTATTCGCGCCTAAACATGGCTACTTGGCGGCGAGACGCAGGGCAAAACATTTCTCAGACCCAAGCGTAAACACCATCTCTAAAAACATGTCGCAAACCACACTAGGACAAGTGTCAAAAAACGTCTCAGTGGATACAGGAGTCCCCAATGATCAGCTTGTTTAACTCAGGTCTAGAGACATTACTCTTACCCTTTAGCTTTACCTTCATGCATCAGGCCTTCATGATCGTCCTGTTAGTGGCGATTCCCACCTCTGTGCTCTCCTGCTTTTTAGTGCTCAAGGGCTGGTCCCTAATGGGAGACGCCATTTCCCATTCTGTGTTGCCCGGGGTGATTTTGGCGTATGTGCTATCCATTCCCTATGCCATAGGCGCATTCGCCGCTGGCATGTTCTGCGCCTTAGCCACGGGATTTATCAAGGACAATAGTCGTCTCAAGGAAGACACTGTGATGGGAGTGGTATTTTCCAGCATGTTTGGTTTAGGCTTAGTGCTGATGACTAAAGTTGAGACTGGGGTCCATCTGGACCATATCTTGTTCGGTGATGTGCTTGGAGTGAGCTGGACCGATGTACTCGAAGCTGGGGGAATTGCCCTGCTGGTGATAAGCTTCATCCTCTTCAAGGGACGGGATCTGCTGGTGTTTGTCTTCGACCACCAACATGCCAAAGCCATAGGACTGCCCGTAAATCTGCTACATTATGGTCTGCTGTCGATACTCTCTCTCACCATAGTAGGCGCGCTTAAGGCCGTAGGCATGATTCTGGTGGTCGCCATGCTGATTGCCCCCGGGGCCATCGCCTTTCTGTTGACACGTAAGTTTCAATCTATGATGCTCATCGCCCTATTTATTTCGACCCTGACCTCCTTCTTGGGTGTCTACCTCAGCTTCTTCATCGATAGCGCACCGGCGCCCACCATCATAATGCTGATGACGCTGATTTTCATCTGTGTGTTCTTTTATTCAGGCTATCAGACGAGGCGAACCTCCTCGCTCCTAGGCTCAGAAAATCAACAAGCAAAACAGCAAGGTTTAGCGCCGACCAAGGAGGCTTGCGCCGAATGACGAGTGACGAGTGACGAGTGACGAGTGACGAGTGACGAGTGACGAGTTAATCAGACTAAACAAATGACAATGAGATAAGCAAGCAACGGCTAGCTTAGCCCCTAGCCGCTAATTTAAACCATAGGCAAGCAACACATATCTTGGGTTTTTAAGTCTCTTAAAGGGGAGCTCCGACAAGGCCTTGGAGCAGCGGACTCAAGCCACCAGCCCGTTAATCATCTCAACCGCAAGCTGCAATCACTCATCTTAACTCTCAGACAACTAACCGTTAAGTATCAGCTAAGTACAGTAATCTGAGTTTTCACATCCGCTATTTTAATATCAATCAGTCTAATTAAAACGACTTAATATCAATCAATAAACCGGCTGCGCAGATCTTGTGTCGGCACCATGCAGATATCGCGCTTACCGAAGAGTGAATAGCGCCGACTCCCTAGCCAGTTATAGCAATAATCCCTGAATGAACGAGGCAAGAGCGACAATATTCTCAACAGAGGCCAGAGACCGGACAGATTTTTGCAGATCTCAAGGGCCGCATCGGTACGGGTATAACATTGACCTTGCTTGATAAAAAAGAAGGTATCGCCGTAATCATTCACAAGAGAATATTGACTCATTAAGTCTTTCGCGGCCTCGCTTTGCATAGGCGTAAAGCAAAATATCTGCTTATGATCCCGCTTGATGATGAAGTTAACCGCACCATTGCAGAGATTACACACACCGTCGAATATGATGATATTTCTGGCTTCCATGGCAACTCCTTACCTTTGCTTATACCCATAGGTATTAACCTTAACTGACTATGCCATAAGCTGACTCCCGATTGAATTTATAGAGTGCAGTTAATAGCATAAAAGGCATTCACGGCCACTAAAGATAGCGGTAAAGCTGATACCGTTAGCAGGCAAGACTTAGGCACAATAACGGCAATCAATGAATCTCCTAGCCCTGATGAACAATAAATAACTTAGATGAATATCAGGCATTGTGGCCCAAAGTTTAGGACTTTTCTTAGATTGCAGCAGCACCTAAATACAATCTGTGATCATCATCCTCGCCATTATCTAAGTTAAACCAGAGAGTCAGTAAACTTAAGCACAATTTTGTACAAAAGCATTAGGCATTTATGGGCTATGATGAATCACCACAAGGAGGAGCATCATGGAGCAAGCGGCACTTAAGGCAGACAAGCAAGGTTCTGCTCGACATAGAAGCAATAGCGAAAAAGCGGAATTTACCTTGGCCCAAGAGCTGGGTGGCATAGAGCTGCTCGATGCCAGCTACCAGAAACAGAACTTTTCCCGTCACAGTCATGAAGGCTACACAATTGGTGTGATAGATACTGGTGCCCAGAAGTTCTTTCGCACCGGCAGCAATCACCTGGCGCCGCAGAACAGTATCATATTGGTCAACGCAGATGAGGTACATAACGGCTGCTCTGCCAGTGATCATGGCTGGTCTTATCGCGCCATGTATCCTCTCCCAGAACAATTTTCCTCCATCAACCAGGAATTAGGACTGGCCTCGAAAGGCGCACCTTACTTTCCCGATGCCGTGGTCCACGATAAACCCATGGCCAACATGCTCCGCATGACGTTTCAGACCCTTAAAGAGTCCGATAACCGCCTGCTGCGAGAATCTGTTGTCTACTCCACCATGATTAAACTCATGGCGCGTCACAGTAAGCACAAAGGAGAAAGCCAGACACAGGCCTTAGCTCAGCCTCAGCTGGCATTGGTGAAACAGTTTCTCGACGATCATCCCAGCGCCAATATTTCTCTGGAAGAGCTGGCAGTATTAGCCGGGCTCAGCCCCTTCTACTTAATTAAACAATTTCAGCACACCTTTGGCCTGCCACCCCATGCCTATCAGATCCAAGCGCGAGTCAGACTCGCCAAGCAAAGGATCCGCTGTGGCGATAAGCTACTGGATGTCGCCTTAGCCTGTGGTTTTCACGATCAGAGCCATCTCAACCGCCACTTTAAACGCACCATGGGCGTCACACCAGGCCAATATGCAAAAGAGTTTACTGGTATAAATAACTGCAAGTTTGTACAAGCCAGCGGATCTCAGATAGGTTAGCTTAGTGATTAATGTGACCAATAGAAGTGATCAACAGATTAATGAGTTCTCAAATACAAGCATTAAAGCATGATGGAAAATTTAACGGTTTCTTGAAGGGATCCTTAGCTGTGATGCCTTTGACTATAGCCGTCATTCCCTGGGGGATTTTAGCTGGCTCCTTTGCCCTAGACGCCGGACTGTCTCCTTTCGAGAGCCAGGCCATGTCTATCATCATTTTCGCTGGCTCGGCGCAGCTGGTGGCACTGGGCATGATTAAAGCTGGCGTTGGCTTAACCAGCATATTAATCACCACCTTACTCATCACCTCACGGCACTTCCTTTATGGCATGGCCATGCGTCCCCAAATTAGCCCCCTGCCACTCAAGTGGCGACTAACCTTAGGTTTTCTGCTAACCGATGAGCTCTTTGCCATCGCCAATCAAGGTAAACAGCACAAACTGGACCCTTGGTATGCCTTCGGCGGCGGCTTTAGTTTTTATCTGGGTTGGAACCTGGCCACGGCGGCCGGCATTATCGCGGGTCAAACAATCCCAAATCTTGACAGCTGGGGACTCGATTTCGCCATTGCAGCCACCTTTATCGCCATTGTAGTTCCTTCGGTAAAGAAACCTTCGGTGCTATTTTGTGTACTCGTCTCTCTCGTCAGCGCTGTGGTCTGTAAGCTATTCGCCATTCCCGCTGGATTGATCATCGCGGCACTACTTGGCATGACCAGCGGCACACTCTACGCCAAGCTTACGGGAGAGAAAACATGATTTGGTTGACGATTTTAGCCATGGCGGCTCTAGTATTTGCCAGTCGATATCTGTTTCTGGAGCCAAGGCTGCCGGTGCGTTTAAGCAAGAATACCTTAGCCTTCTTGAGCTATTCAGCCCCAGCCGTACTCACAGCCATTTTCGCTCCCATCGTATTTATTCGACAAGACCAGTTAGATTTGAGCTTAGATAACAGCTATTTGATATGCGCAATCTTAGCTGCATTCTTGGCATATACCACACGCAGTGTCCTGTTAACCACAGTGCTAAGCATGGGGCTCTTCTTCGTGATTCACTAGGATAGAAATACAAATGACTTCGAGTATAGATTTGGAACAGCCAAGAATGAAGGTGACTTGTCATGTTAGATACGTAATAAACCCGGAAATGATTGAGGAGTTTGAACACTATGCCAAACTCTGGATCCCGCTAGTTGAAAGGTTTGGTGGTCAACATCATGGCTACTTTCTGCCTAGCGAGGGAGCAAATGATATCGCTTTAGCCTTATTCTCTTTCCCTAGTCTGGCTGTTTACGAAATTTATCGGAATAATTCAGCCAAAGATACAGCTTGTCTCGCTGCATTTGGCTATGCCAAAAAACATAAATTCATTTTAAGATATGAGCGTAATTTTATGCGCCCTGTACTTGGCTAGTATTTATGGACACGACTACAAACATAATGGTTACTCTACTGCGCTTCCATCGCCTCGATATAGTCCTGCATCTCCTCACCGGGCCTCACATCAAAGTGTCGCCCTAAATTGGTGAGTCCGGTGATCCTGTCGACCCTGAAAGCTCACACCAGGCGAGCAAGGTCCAGGTAACCTTCCAAAGTTAGACTTGAACTTAGATAACAGCTTAGATAACAGCTATTTGATATGCGCAATCTTAACTGCCTTTTTGGCATATACCACACGCAATGTCCTGTTAACCACAGTGCTAAGCATGGGGCTCTTCTTCGTGACTCACTAGGAATACTGCGCTTCCATCGCCTCGATATAATCCTGCATCTCCTCACCGGGCCTCACATCAAAGTGTCGCCCTAAATTGGTGAGTCCGGTGATCCTATCGACCCTGAAATTACGAAAATCATCCCTAAGCTCACACCAGGCAAGCAAGGTCCAGGTTCCCTTCCAAAAATAGATGGCCAGAGGACGGATCTCTCGCTGGGTATTAGCCTCTTTAACATCCCTATATTCCATCGACAGGTATTCCCGTAATCTGGATGCTATTCTCAACACATCGAGAAATTTAAACTCATCACTGTCGATATAAAAGTCTGGGGCAAACATCAGCGACTGATAATTCTGCAAGCGCGCAGGTAGCACGGCTTCGACCTTGATCATCGCCTGCTTGGCGGCGCTGGAGAGCTCTTTACCGCCCCAGGCTTGTACCATACGCATGCCAACTTGAATCGCTTCTAGCTCGGCTTCATTAAACATCAAGGGCGGGACATTAACCTCATGGCGCAGCAGGTAACCGACACCGGCCTCACCTTCGATAGGGATACCACTAAGGCAGAGATCCTGCACATCTCGATATATGGTTCGAGTCGACACTTCCAGCCGCTCAGCCAGCTCTTTAGCCGTGGTTAAACGACGATGACGCAGTAGTTGAACTAGCTGAAATAATCTGTCAGCTCGGCGCATGACTCACCTCCATATTGAGTGTCCATATTGAGCATCTAACTGCTTGCATCTGGATCTAAAAACACTGGCTGGGCAAACATATACATCCACTAAATGAAAAGTGCTAAGCCTGAGGCTTAGCACACTCTAGAGTACGAAATTAAGATTATTTAAGCTTGACACCAATATAGATATCGACGCCTTCATTGGAGCTGTAGCACTCATAATCCGTGCCATAACTGCGCTCAAATTGACAATTATCTGCACTAAAATAGTGCCACACCTGCCCCCAAAGACGGATCACTGCGGCAGGCATCTCGCCAATGGCACTAAAACGCAGGTAGTCTCCACCAGCTAACGTCAGTCCAGTCAGTTCCGAATTATCGGCTTCCACTTGAGTGAATCCTGCCACCCATCCCGCGAGAACAGAGAACTCACCATTATGATCGGATTCATAATCATAGTAACTGCCATAAATTGGCGAACTTATATTGTTCTGGATATCAGCACGGCCCATAAACTGCTGCCATAGAGGCCCAATTTTCTGAGTATGGCTATCTTGCTCGGCACGATTGGATGTTCTTACCATCAGTCCGCTTAACTCAATCACATCTTGGTTTACCAAGACTGGCGAAACCACATCTTCCTTAATAGCAGTCATCTGCTCTCCTTTGATCTACAGCCATTTTACCGGCTCGAGTAATATCAGCCAGACATGAGCCGGATCAAATCCAGCCCACATTCTCGCTATCCACAACTAACAACTATTTATCTTTTGACCACAAGCCAACGGTATTGCCTTCGCTGTCTTCAAATAATGCGATAAAACCACACTCACCCTCCTTAATAGCCATGATAGGAAGGAGCACTTTTACGCCAGCTTGAGTAATGCTCTCAACCAGAGGAGACAGAGTTTCACTCAAGTGAAGATATAGCACACTACCATGGGCCGACGGCTTCATCATCTCATGTTTCACTAGGCCAATACTGGCAGCTTCCTTGTCCTTCGTTTCTAGAATCGCCATCTCCATATCATTCATGACTTCGCGTTTAAAACTGACACCAAAATGCTTACCATAAAACTCAACGGCTCTATCCATATTTTCGACGGCTATTTCGCCCCAGACTAACGGTGCTTGATGTAACATATTGAACTCCTTGTAAATGCTTTTCTACTAAGCGGATACTCGACATGAGTACTTCTCTCTTAGTGCCAAACAAGGATAATCCACCACTACTGACAGCATAGTGTCAGTAGTGTTTAAATATTCTGGAACATTACCTCTAACCTGAAGGTGATAATGGCTTGATCTAACCTATCTGTGTCGACCTCTTTACTCCAGTTATACTCAGGGGTGATTTCGAAGAATAACCAGTCCCTGGCGAAGTTTTGCCGATAGGTCACGGCGACCCGGGCATTTTCCACATAATGATAAGGCGTATCGACCCCATAAATACTGGCAATATAGTTAAGCGCTTGCTTGCTACTAATGTAATGATACAGATTAACACTGCTGCCAAACTCCCAACCATTATTGCGATTTTCATATTGAATAACCGCGCTCCAACGCAATAGAAAATCCTCATCGAACGAGTGCTCGATATCGAATTCGCTAGACTCTCCAGTCACTTTCTTCTCTTGATAGATTTTCTGTGTTAACCGAGCTAAGGTGCCTTGGGAGATGGGATAGGTATAGCGCCACCTCGCTTCTAATTTAGGCTTAAAGTTCGCCTTAATATTGAAACTGACTCTGTCTTTAGCATACCAGTCATATCTTAGTCCTATATCAGCCTCTCCTTCATCATCGGGTCCTTTCATAAAAGCGAATGGATCGTCCAACCCTTGGGAGTCAATAATCAATTTAAGCTTCTGGTTGGCCCCAGGAAGATTAAATCGAGCATTAATATTGGCCCTATATTTGAAGCCTTCTTTCTCATAATAAGAAAAATCATTGGTCCAGCGAACTAAGGTACCGGCCCGAGCATCCTCCAGGGTACGTTCATCGACAAAGAAGTTGTCGAACCAGATCGCAGGCTGGCAAAACTTAGTATTGAGATAATCGAAGGCTTGATCGAAAGCTGTATCATCAGCGGAATGGGTTAAACAGGGATCTATGACCTCTGCAGCTTGAGCGGGGATGGCATGATCTGGGTCTTTCTCTATTACAGGCTTTGTAACCTCTTGGCCATCGACTTCTTGCTCATTAACGTCCAAATCAGTGAAGCGCCCTGTATCGGTCACCACAGCAGACTGGTTAACCTCACAGACCAGAGCTTCAATCTGAACTTGGCCCTTAGCTTGAGTCATGGTCAGAGCCATAAAGGTCAGTGTGAGTGAAAATAATAAGCTTCTAGCCTGCAACTAGGTATATCCAATCTAATACAAATAATGAGTTCGCAGATGCTAGCATCTATCACCTAATGTTGTAAAAAATAGTAATAATTTCAAAAGGACTAAAGCTTAAACAAAGCGATAAGACATTTCTATCTTGATTCACTGAGCTGTTTGGATATTCACTGATGTGCTGAAGATTCAATCTGCTCTATCGTTTACACCAAACACCAAACACCAAACACCAAAAAATGTTGAACCCAACTGGCGGATATTTTAAACATATTATCCACCAGCTAGGTTCATCCTCAGACTATTACTGAGGCAAGGACGCCTGATGAGCTGCAATAAAAGAGTCCATCTCGGCTTGAGCCCGAATCTGAACGCTCTCTAAGCTATCATCACTGCCCATACTCGCCACCACTTCGTAGTAACACTTAATCTTAGGCTCAGTGCCCGACGGCCTGACGATGACGCGGCCTCCCCCTTCTAGTTTAAAGATAAGCACATCGCTGGCGGGCAGAACGATAGCTTGGGTGTTGCCATCTTTAAAGGTTCGCAGACCACAACTGATATCATCTGTGCTCAATACCTGCTTGCCGGCTATCACACTGGGTAAATTCTTACGCAGATATGCGCCTATGTTTGGCGTAGTGGGCTTAAGCGCTATACTCACCTGAGCATTGAGGTGGAAACCATGCTCACGATAGATATCTTCTAATCTATCCCATATGGTCTTGCCTTGACTGGCAAGCTCGGCAGTTAACTGTGCAAACGCCACCAGTGCAGATAAACCGTCTTTATCCCACACCATAGAGCCAACCATATAGCCTAAAGCTTCTTCATAGGCAAACAAGCACTGGTTATCCTCAGTCTGCTCCGCCATAGCAACATTTGTTAGCCACTTAAAGCCTGTCAATGTGGTCAAGCAGGTCCCATCCAGACTCGCGGCCACTTTCGATAATAGGCTTGAAGACACGATAGTTGTACAAGTCAGGCGCTGATTTTTTTCCGCGTGGCTCATCAGATAATGACCAAACAATACACCTACCTGATCCCCTGTGAGCATCTGATAATCACCGGCCAGAGTACGAACGGCAACCGCAAAACGGTCGGCATCGGGATCGTTAGCACAAGCCAACATGGCGCCGTGCTTCTTCGCCTCGGCGATCACAAGATCCATCGCCCCTTTCTCTTCGGGATTAGGGAAATTCACCGTAGGAAAATCACCATCAGGCTCACGTTGGGCTGCTACCGAATAGACCTGAGTCACGCCTGCATCTGCCAGTACAGTCTCGGCCATTTCGGCGCCAACGCCGTGCATGGCTGTGTATGACAGACTCACCAGCTCAGGCTTAGTATGATTTTGCAGTACGGCTGCAGCTTTGATCCCTTGACGATAGCTTTGATAGAAATCATCTTCCAGCATGACCAGCTTGCCCTTGTTGCTGGCTGACTCGAGATCCAGTAACTTGATAGACTCAGTTGCCACCTTCTCGATACACGCCGCAATGCCTGAGTCATGAGGCGGGATGATCTGCGCCCCATTGCCCCAATACACCTTATAGCCATTGTACTGAGGTGGATTATGACTCGCGGTCACCACAATTCCCGCCGCGGCATCGAGATGAATCACCCCGAATGCCACTAGAGGAGTCGGCGCTACCTTAGAGGTCAGATAGACTTTGATCCCCATGGCACTGAGTACGCCTGCGGCATCTTCGGAAAATTGCTTTGAATCGTGGCGACCATCGTATCCGATGACCACACCACGAGTATCAAGATCACTGACTTGCTGCTTAAGATAGGCTCCAAGGCCTGCCGAGGTCTGCTGTACTACCAAGCGATTCATCCCCATGGGGCCCGCTTCAACTACGCCTCTGAGCCCTGCAGTACCAAATGCCAATCGCCCCGAAAAACGCTGCTGTAACTCAGCTTCATTGCCGTTATCCATTAGCCCCTGCAGCTCCTGTCGAGTACGGGGATCTGGATCTTGCTCAAGCCAATGTTTAACCCTAAACGCTAACTGTGTATCCATAATTCACTTCACCTGGTAAAAATTGTGCTGCCTGGCCTAGATTGCCATCGACAACTGAAAATAGTTATCATTAACCCTAAACCTAGCCTCTATAGAGAACAAGAAAATTTGCACTTAAAAAGGCAAGATTGAGAAGAAACCATGATATTGATAATCATAGCTATGTCTTTAATCGGGATGAGCGCCAAACCAAAAGACTAAAATAACCTCAGTAGTGATAAAGCCAATATAATAAACAAACTTTGATTATCAGATAATGTAAAATAGCGGCTATCGCAATCAGCTACTTCTTAATTTTATGTCCCCAAATTTACCAAATGTACTCGAATCCCACCTGATTATTAACAGCCTAGAACTCGATGCCGCATCTTTACTGGCAGCAGACACTGAGCTGTCTAAGCAACAGATAAAGCAAGCGATGAACAAGGGAGCAGTTTGGTTAACACGGGGCAAACAGACCCAAAGACTCCGCCGTGCCAAGCGAGCATTAAAGCTTGGCGATGAACTGCACCTGTATTACAACCATCAAGTGTTAGCACACAAGGTCGATGCTGCCGAGTTGATATTCGATGGGGGCCAATACAGTATCTGGTACAAGCCCTATGGCATGTTGTGTCAAGGTTCTAAATGGGGCGATCATACGACCATTAACCGTTACGCCGAGACTCACCTCAGCCCAGACCGTCCGGCATTTATCATTCATCGACTCGACAGAGCCGCAACCGGACTGGTACTCATTGGCCACAGTAAGAAAACCACAGCGGCGCTGGCTAAACTATTTGAGCTAAGGCTGCTCGATAAGTACTATCAGGTCATAGTAGAAGGTCAATTTAACTTAGGCCAACAGGAGTCTGTCACCATAGGGACTGATGTGGATGGCAAAGCTGCCTGCTCCCATGCAAAATTACTCCAATATGATGCTGAACGTGGGCGTTCATTGGTACAGGTTAAAATTGAGTCGGGACGTAAACACCAGATCCGCATTCATATGGAATCTATTGGATATCCAGTTGTTGGAGATAGACTCCACGGCGTAGCGAAAGAAGATGAACTGAATCTGCAGCTTACCTCTTGTTATCTTAAATTTACCTGTCCCATCACAGACGAGATAAAAGAATTTGAACTGCCACAGAGATTAAGGCCTAAACTCAGCGCTTGCTGAACCTGAAACTTATGCCAAAAGATATCAAGCATCTACGCAACTTAAGTCCATGTACTTAAAAGAGATGCTAGAAAACGAATAATAAAAGATGCTAGAAAACGAATAATAAAAGATGCTAGTAGCTAGCAATAAGGCAATCCCCATAAAGTTAGCCGCAGCTATTGCGGCTAACTGCTAAGCCCACTTAGAGTGATACCCTTGGTATGATTAAAATCAATGGACCTATTCAGCCAACGATTCTACTACCCACTTCTGCAGTCCATCTGTGTCCGTCATCTTGCCCTGATACAGATATTGTGGAATATAAGACTGATTATTTGCCCTTGGACGATCTCGATAGACTTTTTGAGCCAATGAGAACCGACCCAGACCACTTTTGAGTGTAACCATACGTACGTCCATATAGACAGTATCGGCCGAAGTCTCCTCACCCATATGAACAAGACCTGGAATAGATAAACTTAGATCGGCAAAATCGAGACAGGCACTGCCGCAATAACTGTCGGTCAATAGCACTGTTTTTCCCTTATAGAGAGAAGGTTCTGTTATAAGTTTTGGCGTCACCTTACTACTGGTCTCGCTCTCCTCACTGCTACTAGCCTCTTTGACAAAGATATCTCCACTAAGCAAAGATGCCTTCATATCCTGCCCAGTCTGATAGAATTCTTTGAATATCTCACTATCAGCGCCAAACTGAGTCAGTATGCTGCCATTTATACTCTCCAGATAAGCAATGTTTTCAGAGCTGACCCGCCATAGTGCATAGCTATTATCTGGAGCATGCTCAATCACATTGTCGATATACTCCTTACCATAGAGCTCACTGGCAAGGTTTACTCCCCACTGTGAACTTCCTCCACCATTGCCTCGTACATCAAACACTAGCAGTTCAGCATTTCTTAAGGCTTTCATCTGTTTTATTATGGCCTTCAATTGAACTTCTTCGTCTGCATTTGGATAAAAATTAGGGAGCGTCACCCAATAGTGATTAGGCTTAAACTCAATGAGCTCAAACTGACTAGGTAAGTTCCCAAGTTTGAGTTTATTGATCAGTTTTGTTGTTGAGGTTTTCTTCCAGCTAAGTTTATAGCTCTGCTGCTTACCTGAAATTTCAAATAGGCAGGTTTCTGGATGTGTACGCTCACCAATACCATCATCTATCAGTATTTTTTTAGCATAACGAATTTTCTTGGAGTTAACTTCAAGGTTGTTGAAACGATATTTTAATATCTCATCATTCATTATCTTAGAGGGGTTACGGCCATCGCAGCTAATCAATGAGGCTCCTAACGGAGGAAGCTCAGATGACCAGTTTTTTTCCTGATAAGAGACCCGATAATCACGGCCTCGCTTAGCTAGCCCTATGCCAACCCATGTCTGCGTTCGTGCTTGATAGTTAAGACTCAGACCAAAGTGGCCATCGGCAAAACCTGACACATAATATCTTAAGGTATTGAGTGTATCTTGAAGGGATTCAGCTTGGTTTGCACGGGTAATTCCCTCTCGATACCCTTGCTCTAACCAATCACTAAAATAGGGATTATCATCATCTACCGCCCCGGGGTGATCGGCTTTTACCGTCTGATAGATCTGCTTGAGATCGGTAACAGCAAGCTGTGCCCAAGGATTGTTTGAACCATCCTTTACGGCCTCAATTGAGGCGGTATTTGCAGCTTCGGCCGATACATCTGATGTGTAAAACACAAGGCTAAGGCTAGCCCCTAGGGTTAAAGCAAATGAGAGAGGTTTCAACATGTCCTATATATTCCTTTAGTTAAGACGTGGTTATTATCAATAAAAACTAACAGAAAATAATAAGGATAAAATTAATCCAGTCTCTGCCAGACTTCTACTTCTTTAAGTACACCTTCCTCGATGCGCTTGGTATGCAGCTCTTGACCTTTAATTTGATATTCGAAGGCAAATGACTCTCCTGGCGTTACGCCGAAAGAGTTAAGTTGAGGATATTCGATATATAGGCTGTCAGTAAACTCATAGCGTCCCGTACCTGCGGCCCAAAACTCTTGCTTGTTCTCACCATCAGCTTGCTCAATCTCTTTCATGGTAGTGAAGCTAAAATGGGAGGACGAAATAACCTTGATGGCTTGCAAATTAAGTTTTTTATAGTCCTGCCATTCACCCTTATCATCCAGATACTTGCCCGATTCTAGCTGCCAACTACCGATAAAGGGGTTGACCATTAGCTCGCTTGCTAGTGCCCTGGAGCTTAATGAGAGTAAAGAGAAAACCAACGAGATTGAGACTAAAACAGATAAGAGCGGACGACTTGGAGCGAGCATACATCTTCCTTGATAGAGCTCGGGCATATTTTATTCAAGATGCCCAGACTGGATTGATTTAAGACTTGAGATACTCTGTCAGTTTTACCATTCCTTGGTCAATGCTAATAATAGGAGAATATCCGAAATCTGTTTTTGCAGCCGAGATATCGAAATAGTGACTGGTCGACAGTTGTTTAGCCACAAAACGGGTCATCATGGGCTCATCTGTCTTACCAAGACAGCCATAGACGCTTTCGAGCACAACACCAACGGCATAGGCTAGGCCAGCGGGGACCCTTTTGGTCACTTCGGGCAAGTCAACGCAGGCTAATATTTTATTCAGCATGGCAGCCATGGTGATCGGCTCGTCATTACTGAGGTAATAGGCTTTACCCGCAGCCGACGCATCCTCACTACAGAGGTTTACCGCGGCCAATATATGGGCGTAGGCCGCGTTACCCACATAGATGGTATCCACCAATTTATCTTCTTTGCCGACTAACTTGAGTCGTCCAGATTTTGCTCTCTCTATGACACGCGGTACCAGATGAGGATCTTCAGGCCCCCAGATAAGATGAGGGCGCAACGCCGTTGTTTTCAGTGCCTGACTATTGGCCTCGAGCACCATCTGCTCGGCAACGGCTTTAGACTCGCCATAATGATTCAGATAGTTAGCGGCGTACGGGGCACTCTCGTCTATGCCAGATTCATCTTCACCGGCAAAGGTCACACTAGGCGTACTGGTGTAGATTAGCTTACTGATTTTGAGTTGCTGACAAGCGCTGATGATGTTGGCAGCACCATCCACATTCGGCAAAAAGTAGCTCTGTTTGCTGCCCCAAACACCCGCTTTAGAAGCCACATGAAAAACCAGATCGCAGCCTTTCATAGCATCAAGAACTGCCGTTTTATCGGCTATATCGCCTCTGACCATAATCACGCCCATAGCGGTCAACTCAGGGTAATCACCTCGGGCAAAACCTGTCACCTTGATCCCGGCCGCCAATAAACGCTGGCAGATTGCCTTACCTAAGAAACCTCCTGCCCCAGTGACAAAGCCATGACTCGCCTTGCCCTTCAATGCCGCAAGAGCGGCCTGTTCCAAAGTATGAAACTCTTCTAAAACAGGTGAGGCAAGCTGTGATTTTACAGAGACATGACTAGCTAACATGGATTATTCCTTATGCTTTTTCTGGGCCCAGACGGCTAGTTTCTCACGAAAAATCTTAGCGTTATGGCGAATATCGACGGGGAATTCAGGATGGATTAGAAAACGTTTGATACCCAGAGTCTGGCTATGTTGCTCGGCGATGGCATTGAGCTCGGCATATAAGCTAGCGCCTAAAGAGCATGCCAGAGATTTATCCAGCTCAATACACAATAGAGGCACAAGCTCTGGGATACCTGCATCCCTGGTGATCTCAACGCCAACTAATGCGCTGCGCTTAACTTGGGGATGGGTATTGAAGATGCGTTCACTGGGGATGGAAAAATAGCGTTTACCACAACTGGCATCGACTCTATGGGCCTTACGACCACACATCCATAACTTGCCTTCGCTGTCTAGGTAACCGAGATCGCCCATACGATGACGTATCATGTCACCATCTTTAATCTTAGCCTGCTCAGTCGCGCTATCACGGCGGTAATAGCTGCGGCTCACCATGGGGCCTTTAACGACTATCTCGCCTATCTTACCGGCCTCGAGTCTCAATGACTCGCTCCAGTGAATTATGGGGTTGTCGTTGATCTCTATGATGGCTATGTCCACCCCTGAGATGGCTTCCCCGACACAAATCCCGCCGCCGTCATCTGTGATGGCCGTGGTATTAAACAGAGCCTGGCTGCCCATCTTACTCAGAGGCAGTGACTCGGTAGCGCCGTAGGAATTAAGCACTTCTACCCCATCACTGAGCATCTTGCTGAAATGCTTGATAGAGGAGATAGTCGCCGGAGCACCTGCGGATATGACACGCTTGATGCTTGGCAGCTTATGCTGGATCATATCTATGCCCTGTCCAGCTTGCACACCCGCTTGCCCCAATCTCTCAATCAAAGCCGGATTAACAAACATGTTGCTGCATTGATACTTTTCGATAGCGGCAAACAGATAATCTGGATTAGCCTTTATCGGCTTACTTGCATCCATCTCGGGGATAATCGAGGCCATGCCTAATGCAGGCCCAAATAGAGAAAATAATGGAAAAGTGGCCAAGTCACGTTCACCAGGCTCGATGCCGTAATCATCTCTTAGAGCAGTTATCTGCGCTTCAAACATCTTATGGGAGTAAACAACCCCCTTGGGCGTTCCTGTACTGCCACTAGTAAACAAAATAGCGGCCATCTCATCTTGGTCTAGCCAGATCATCTCATAGGGCTCTGATGAGCCCAGTGCTGCGAGTTCTTCCAGCGTGACTCCCCCAAACAAACTGCGACCGCCTACGGTCACCAAATGCTTAACCGACCTCTTGCCCCAACCAAATAGCTTACGAGCCAAGTGCGCCTTAGGTATGCCGATAAAGGCATCTGGCTCTGATTCGATGAAACATTGCTTGAGGTTCTTCACTCCCATGCCCGGATCAACCAAGATAGGCACTACTCCCGCCTTAAACAGGGCGAAGGTTAATGTGAAAAAGTCGACACTCGGAGTCACCATCAACACGGCCTTCATGCCACGCGTTATCCCGTAGGCATTTAAACCATGGGCTAAACGATCACTTTGTTGATTAAGCTCGGAAAAGTTGAGCTCTTGATATTCCAGGGTCTTGGCAGAGAAAAAAGACCCCATAGCTGTTTGTACCACTACGGCGAGGTCATCAGGGGAATGGCTTGCTGCACTTATGAGGTGACGACAGAGATTAGCAGCCGCTCTTGTGTGAATCTCGCTGTGACTTTCGCTGTGTTCTACTGTTGAAGAGTGGTTGGCAGTTAAAGAGGCTGACATGTTCGATGACCTTTCTCATTGCTTATAATTAAATAAGCGGCCAATTTAGGCCGCTTATTTGTATCTTGTCCTCTCGCTAGAAAGCTAACCGCGAGTATTAAACCGCCGTAGAGTCGCTGTTCATAAACTGAGTGATATGACCGACGACTTCATCGCTGGCATCTTCAAGAATATAGTGGCCGCAATCTGCAAATTCATGCACGCTCGCATGGGGCATCTCTACTTTCCACTGGGCCAGAAAATGCTTATCGAAAACGAAGTCTTTAAGACCCCAACAGATCATAGTCGGCACATTGGCAAACTTTGGCAGGCTGGCGGCAATTTCAGAGACCAATTCATAGTTTCTGTCACCCTCTTTGAGGGGGATATCCTGTACAAATCTCAAGGTTGAGATCCGGTTAGCCCAGGAATTGAAAGGTGCCACATACGCTTTACGTATCTCACTGGGCATAGGTTTACGCTTAACACCGACATAGGAAGCTATGGATGAAAACGCATTGAAACCTCGAACCAGAGCCGTGCCTAACAAGGTATTACGGCAGATCCACAATGGCCAGGGAAACGGCTTAGATTGAGGAAGATGAAACGCGCCGGTATTCAGAATTACCAGACGTTTTATCCGCTCTGGATAACGCGCAGCATAGCCCATGCCTATCATCCCGCCCCAGTCGTGTACGACTAAGGTGATGTTCTCTTTTACATCTAGATGTTCAAGCAAGGCTTCGAGATCGTCGATACGATTCTTTAATGTGTAGTCGTAACCGCTGTCATCAGGCTTATCAGATAGACCGCAGCCAATATGATCTGGCACGATACACTGATGGTTACTGCTCAGAGCAGATACCACATTTCGATAATAGAAAGACCAGCTAGGATTGCCATGAACCATGACCACAGGCTCACCTTGGCCTTCATTTACGTACTGTAACTTATGGCCGTTTCTGTCGAGATAATTGCGCTTGAAGGGAAACAGAGTGTCTAACATGACTCTTCCTAAATATTCTTTGCATCATCGCGCCTCAATATTGAGGCGCATAACGTGGTTATGTGAGGTATAGGACTGAAACGCTCGAAGTGTGCATTACAGACTGTAATGCGTTACCACTTGATCCCAAGCATCATGCAGTTAAGTCCACTGCCTATACCTAAGAAACTCACCTGATCGCCCTTCTGCAGGAATCCCTGATCGTGAGCGATTGCTGCTGTGACAGGCAGAGAGACTGTGCCCATGTTGCCCAGCAGTTGATAAGTAGGAAACTCTTTCTCTGGGGGAATATCCAGTGCATTAAGCACCTTCAGTCGGTTTGCTGACCCAACCTGATGGCAGATCACTTTATCGACCTGCTCCACCACCCAGTCACGCTGCTCCAGGAAATGACTCCAGGTATGACGGGCAAGCTCTACTCCCTCTTTGAGTAGTGTCACACCATCGGTGCGCATAAACTCACGGTAGAGTTGTAAACCAGCTTCCTGCAGGCCCCATTGACATAAGTTATGGTGCTCAGGTGCTGAAAGGTGACTCGCGCCTAAAAGCTGATGTTGACGATCGGTATTCAACGGCAAGCTGCCATCGGTAAGCAAGACAGCCACCGCGCCAGAGCCACCGGTTAAGGTTGCCAGCGACTGGGCATAATTTTGCATGGTTTGATCGGCCAACATATTATCTATAGTGATATCGACAATATGACGGGCAGATTCACAGGAAACCACTAAACCCGCCTTAATTTGACCAAGTTCGATGCGGTTAGCAATATCTAAGATACCTGAAAGTACCCCAAGACAAGCATTACTGATGTCATAGATGGCGGTATTTTTTGACACACCAAGCTCGGCAGCGATACGACACGCCGTAGCGGGCTCATGTTGATCGCGGCAAACCCCGGTATACACCACGGCGCCTAAGTCGCTGACTTTTACACCCGTTTCATCAATGGCTTTGTGGGCCGCGGCCAGAGCACCGTCTGATAATCTATGGCCTTTTGGCCACCAACGACGCTCGGTGATCCCGGTTAATGCGGCAAGTTGCCCCATAGGGATACGAAACTTCTTATATAGTGGTGCCAAACGAGATTCTAATTCGGAAGTGGTAACCACTTCAGGTGCCAGTTCATATGCCAGGCTATTGATAAATACTCGGGAATATTTCATGAAACAGTATTATTTCGCTCACAATATCGGCGCGACTTCAGCCAATAAGTATTATTATTTAGTATTAACCCATCATTTGAGCAAGAAAAGGCTAATGATTCAATAAAAAACCGTCATAGGTACGTTTTTTTCATCAAAAAACTCCATTTTTCATCAAAAAACAAAGTCTAAAAGAATAAAAACAAACATGACTTATTATATTTTAACTATAAAAACATACGCTTAGATAATCCTTATAGGTTAATCATTAATTTTCTGGTTTTTCAGCCAAAATTAGGGCGTTTCTTGGGGTAATCGCTTCACTACAGAATTTGGTTAGCTTTACCGAGTAACCTCGCTCTTCGAGAAAACAGACTCTGTCGAGCAGTAACCAGTGTTCCAGAATTGCACGAAACAGATGGGCAACCAGATCGATTCGCCGAGTGAGTCTATGTCTCTGAACGCCTAATTCGAGATAAACGTTAACATCCAGATCCTCAGATAATACCACAGACTTTTTCTCAGCAGCCCAATAACAGAATGCTGCAAAACCGTTATTCAACTGACTCTGCTTTATCGATGGAATGGGTAGGTATCGCGTGCTTCGATTCACCTCACGCTGCAAGGAATCGAATCCCAGGCGCCAAACTATCTCTTTATGACGATACTCCACCTGTTTAGCATTGGCTATGGTGCTGTGTTGCAATGGCACCTGCAGATCATGTGGAGATAACACCAATTCACTTTCTAATACCACTTCAGACATACCCAGATACCGCTCAGCTTGAATAAGATGATAACAGCAGGGAGAGATCATAATGGATCGAGTATTTGCTTGGGATGCAAGCCTTAGTAAGCGCACATGAAGATCGCCACAGGCATGCAGTGCTACGACCTGTTGATCCCGCTTTAGCTTAGACTGCTGAGGAGCAAATGCATCGGCGCAGATAAATCTCTGAGGCAAATGCCACTTATCGGCAAATTTTGTCCCTTCATCACACAGAGAACGCTGCCACTCCAGACTTATAACCGGACGAGAATGCGCCTTGGCGATGAATCGACCAAGATGCCCCTTTCCAGCACACCACTCCAGAACTTCGCTGCTATCTTGCTTGATTTGAGCCGTAAATGCCGTGATCTGTGACCATTTCCGACCTTTTATTCCAGTGCTGAAATGTGAGGCCTCCTTGTCAGATAACAGATTAGTTAGGGGCTGCTTTTGGCTTGAATCCTTGTCAGCCAAAACTTGCTGTAGCAAGTCCAGTTGCCAGGGGGACTCATTGCGGTCTAAATCACGCTGCAGCGCTGGCAGCAACTCAGCATTTAGCTTAGCTTGCACCTTATCGAGTTTATCGATATCGACATCAGCAATAGACCACACTTTTTCAGCCAAACTAGGGAAGTGTTTCTCCCAGGGTAATTGAATGCAGTCGAACGCCTTAACCTGCCATAGCTCTCGGCTCTGAACTAATAATGTATCGAGTTGCTTGAGTCGCTGGCGATGGAAGGTTTCTTGCAAGGTATAGGCACTCATTTTTCTAAGTAAAAGACATAAGGAAAGACAGAGGAAAACAGGGCAAAGACAAGAACAACGGCTAACTCTCCATGATGTAAAGTTAGCCGCTAGCCTAGATTATAAAGCAGAAGTGAGTTCATGAAAATAGGGCCTAGAATCTAGGAACAAGTTCCTAGGCCTTGCTTTCTATCGCCTTACAAGGCGTGAGGCGAAGAAAACCACCAGGCTGTAATTCAATAAGCTTCTAGCAATTAAGTTTTTATCGTCTCTTTACTTAATTTGTTAGCTTTCTTATTTCCCATTCTCTTACCCAAGCAGACACTAAGACCCAATTGAGCGAGAGGCGAAGAAAACCACCAGTCTGTAATTCAGTAAGCTTCTAGCTATAAATCTTCTAGCAATTAAGTTTTTATCGTCTCTTTACTTAATTTGTTAGCTTTCTTATTTCCCATTCTCCTACCAAACCAGACACCAAGACCCAATTGGAGAAAAGGCGAAGAAAACCACCAGGCTGTTTATTAGCTAGCTTTTAGCTTTTTATAGCCTTGCTAGCTTTCTTGCTTTCCATTCTCTTACCTAACCAGACTCCGAGACCCAATTGGAGAAAAGGCGAAGAAAACCACCAGGCTGTTCATTAGCTAGCAATTAGCTTTTTATAGCCTTGTTAGCTTTCTTGCTTTCCATGCGCTTACCTAAGAAGACGCCTAAACCAAGAGGAGCGAAGAAAACCACCACTAAGAAGAGTACGAAATAGAGGATCAGACTCTTAAGTGTCTTGGTTAGCTCCTGAAACACCACCTCTACTGTATGTTTAGATATCTCATCTAAGTTAGCCGCCGCAGCGATACGCTCTCTGACGACCATATCCTCCAGAGCCAAACGCTCATTCTTAACCATCAACTCTAATGCCTGACGCTCTACCGATAGCTGTACAAGCTTATCATCGGTGGAGTCGCTGAGCTGTTGCAGTAAAGGGGTCAACTCACGACGCATATCCACGGCTAGATTCTGCATCATCTCAGGGCTCTGTGCCATCAGCTCCTGAAACTTTGCCGATGTATCACTGATGCTCACAAGCGTTGCCTGAACATCTTCGGCATTGATATTGGAATGCAGCGCATAAAGCTCGGCTTTCCAGCCTAAAAGCTTGGGCATCTGCTCAGAGATCATCGCCATACGATCTGAAACATCGCTCATCACTTCCGGCACTGAGCCGAAGGTAGTCACAGCTTCAAATTCATTGACCTCTCTAAATATTAACCAATCATTGAATGCCGACTTACGACTAAAGGTGATATCTGTGAGTGGGTTATCCACAACGTACTTTTGGATAAATTCGCGGTTCTTGTTGAAATCGGCCTGAGATAAGAAGCCCTTAACCGTCTTCTCAAACTGTGCCTCTAATGCCCGACTGGTCTCAATAACCTGGGCTTGCTGTGCACCAAATAAGGTTTTACCCGCCCCAGTCTCATAAAAGTCACTCATCTGCGCCGTAAATGCCCAAGTATCAAGCATGGCTGCGACTGGTGAAGATTGGAAAATAGTCCTCTGCAGAGCCTGTTCAGCATTGATCTTCCACATCAGAGCGTTAGATCTCAGCTGGATATCTTGTTCATCGATAGATTCAAGCGCGGAAACTTGGTCAGCAGTCTGTTCGACCTGACTATAGAAGGTGCTACTAAAATCGCGGCTAAATACCCGCATATTAAGCTGCTCTTGTGGTAGTGGCACCACAGCACTTTCAAATTTAACTTCTAACAGAGAACATGCCGAAGTTAGCAGACCCAACACAACAAAAACACTTAAGCGTAGCAAAGCTTTCATAAAGCCCCCAGTAGCTTTTCACAATCCATTGAAAAGCTAAAATAAATTAAAAAACATACCTAAAAATTCAAGCGAGTCTAGCATTTGCAGTCTGTTTTACCTATAGCTTACAATGCTATAGATCATTCACTAGCTCTATATACCTCACTCTCCTTGAAAATCGTGACCAGGATCACTAGAATCCCAGTCAATAATTTTAGAATTAAAATCTGGGCTGAAATATATGATTCACTCCCCTTGCGTGGCCAAATGTGGTTTAAACGACGAAGACATCTGTATGGGTTGTTACCGGACTATCGATGAAATAGTGGCCTGGGGTACGGGTGACGATGGGTTTAAGGCTGACGTATGGGTAAAACTAGCAAAGCGTAAGGCCGAGCAGGCTAAAGGTGAGTTGGGCGAAAGTAACAGTATCAGCCGGAAAAAATGGCAAGAAGCAGAGGCACGAATAGCACTGAATAGCACTGAATGAACGTTAATCCCTAGCTTTAATCCCTATAGATAGAGCAATAAAAAGAGATATAGCCGTTACCGACATATATCTCTTATTAATCCCATGGATAAACTACTTCTTCATCATGCCTTTAAGATTGGCGAAGGGATTATAAGTGGCCGATTCTACTTTAGTCTCAGTAGTCGCACCGTACTGAATCAACTCTTCAAATTTCGAATGCTCATTATCATGACAATAGAGGCAGAGTAGTTCCCAGTTTGAACCATCAGATGGGTTATTATCGTGGTTATGATCTTTATGATGCACAGTCAGCTCACGCAGGTTTGAATGTACAAATTCACGAGTACAACGACCGCACACCCAAGGATATAACTTTAGCGCCTGCTCACGGTAACCCGTTTCACGCTTCGCTTTATAATCTCTGGCTGCAGCTAATACTTTATCTAGTTTACTTTGACCTTGGCTTACCGACATCCACTCAATTCCACTTAACGGCTATCGATACAGGTCTGAATATTACCCGGCACGATAGCTAAAAAAATACCCTGTAGTGATAATAACATCGCTACAGGGTAAATTTAACTGTTTAACCGACTTTCTATTCAAAGCCTGATATTAAGATCTTAGATTCTAAGCATCTCCGCCCAGGTATTCAGAACTAGAAAGATGCAAATAGTGGGTATACTTCTCATACTGAGTCACCACATCGGCCAAGATCTGTTTCTGCGTGAAACCCATGACGTCATAGTGCTGACCACCATGCTCGAGGAAGACTTCGGCGCGATAGTAATCAGTCTCACCGTCGTCGACTTCACTGACTAACGGATTGGTAATCGTGAAGGCTCTGATCCGTAGGCCATAGACAAAATCGTTATGGTCTTCACTAGGAATAACAAAGCGAACTCGATTGTCTAAGTTAATTAGCTGTGCCGGGATATTTCGACGAATGAAGCTCTCACACACCTTAGTCAGCGCTGGGGTTGCCACCTGCTCGAGGAACTCCTGCACATCGTCTTCACTAGGATGGGACACCAAGACATCGAGATGATCCTCCCAATCCACATTGGTTTTGCTGTATTGCACACTGGTATTATGCGATTGCACACTGTTGATCTTAATCCAATCATCTTTCAGCGCCTTATAGAGACCTAGGCACATCAAGAGCATCACCAGTAAAAATGGTAGTGCACTGGCAATTGCCACGGTTTGCAGCGCCTGCAGACCACCGGCCAACAAGAGCACCGAGGCTACCACGCCCTGAAGCATAGCCCAGAAGACACGTTGCCACACAGGAGCATCATGATCGCCCCCCGAGGTGAGGTTATCGATAACCAAGGAGCCTGAATCTGACGAAGTAACGAAGAAGGTTACCACTAAGCATAGGGCTATGGTCGACAACAGAGTCGAGAAAGGTAAGTGTTCAAAGAAGACAAACAGGGCAATTGATACGTCCGATGAAACAGCATCAGACAGATAAGTGGCTCCATGATTCATGATGGCATCGATAGCTGTGTTACCAAATACCGTCATCCACAGGAAGGTAAATAATGATGGCACAAACAAGACGCCGATCAAAAATTCCCTGATGGTTCGTCCACGAGAAACTCGTGCGATAAAGGTGCCGACAAATGGTGACCATGATATCCACCAGCCCCAATAGAGCAAGGTCCAGCCGCCAATCCAGTCATTCTTCTGCTCATAAGCATATAAGTTAAATGTCTTACCGACTATATCACTCAGATAGGCACCGGTATTCTGCACAAAGGCCTGTAATATTTCGACCGTAGGACCGAATATAAGCACAAAGATTAACAAGAGTACCGCCAGTCCTAGGTTTAGCTCACTGAGACGTTTAACTCCCTTATCTAATCCTGAGAATACTGACACTGTGGCGATCAAGGAGATAGCGATAATCAGACCGACCTGGACCACAGGACTAATAGGCAAACCGACTAAATAGTTGAGACCCGAGTTAACCTGCAATACACCAAAACCCAGAGAGGTCGCCACGCCAAACATGGTACCAATTACGGCAAAGGTATCAACCGCATGGCCCATGGGTCCATAAATGCGCTCACCAATCAAGGGATAAAGGGCACTTCTGGGCAACAGAGGTAATTTATGACGATAGGAGAAATAAGACAGACTCAGACCAACAACGGCATAAATCGCCCAGGCATGGATCCCCCAATGGAAAAAAGTGATCTTCATGGCATCTTTTGCCGCCTGATACTCTCAGGCGTAGCATCTGGCGGCGCCATATAATGCATAACAGGCTCGGCAACGCCGAAAAACATCAGGCCTATACCCATACCTGCAGAAAACAGCATGGCTATCCAGCTCTTATAACTGTAATCGGGTTCCGCGTGATCAGGCCCAAGCTTGATGTCGCCGAAACGACTGACCATGACGAAGATAATAAAGATAAGGAAGATGGCTACACCTAAGATGTAAAGCCAACCAGCTTTAACCTGAATCCAGGTCTGAACCAATTGGAATACTTCTTGGGATTGTCCGGGCCACATTGAGCATACAAATACAATCAAGATGATGAGCAATAGTGATGAAAAAAATACAGGTGGATTGATACTGGTTTTAAGCGACATATGGCTCCCGCACGTTAACATGCAACGTCACATACATAATGGTGACGCTACTTGGATCCCGAAGCATGACACATTCAACTAGGTCGTAATCAAACTCCGACATCAGTTAAGTATATGCTGCAACCGGGAAGTTGCATTTTGTGATTAACCCACTAAATTCTTCGGCCATAGGATTAGGCATGTTGAAGACTTCCATTCACTTTATAGCGATGAAAGTAGAAAATTTAGCACGTAATACACTGGAGCAAATCATATTGAATAACCCAGCCCCGTACTCAGACTAAAGCCTGTACGGATAACGCCAGCTCCTAAACACCAGACTCGAGTCACAATAAGCGACTCAAAAGTACTGGATTGAGCTGTAACCAGCTATTAAATAGAATTTGCATATCGATTAATCGACAGAACCTGATAGATATATTCTTGTCCTATCGAAAACCAGATACTCACAAAACTTGTTAATATACTAACCTATATGGCGATTCAGTAATGTGCACTTAGCTGAAATAGGCGCCATTAACCGTCTTTTGATTGAAGATTTACACTGGAACGCCCTAAATCCAACCTTAAACTCCCAGATTTATTACCCAAGGCTCACAACAAGCTAAGTTTACCCACATCTTCTAGGGCATGAGATTACCGAGTATCTCTTCATAGGACACGAGATTGCCGGACATTTTCTGTAGTAGCTGAATAGTTAAAGGTTGAGATCTTTTTCCATCTCTTCATAGGAGATGAGATTGCCGGACATCTTTTCTATTACCCAACGTTACTAAGACCAAGCTATAAGTTCAGATCTTTTTCCATCTCTTCATAGGACACGAGATTGCCAGACATTTTCTGTAGTAGCTGAATAGTTAAAGGTTGAGATCTTTTTCCATCTCTTCATAGGAAACGTGGCGTACATCTTTTCCTTTGACATAATAGATGATGTATTCGCAGATATTCTGACAACGATCGCCGACACGCTCAACGGCTCGTGTTGCCCAAAGCACATCAAACACCTCAGGAATTGAGCGAGGGTCTTCCATCATATAGGTCATAAGTTGACGAATGGTGGCTTCATACTCTTTATCTAGTTTAGCGTCTTCCTTGTGTAACTCGAATGCGGCGTCGGCGTCCATACGCGCTAAAGCATCTAAGGTGCCATGAAGAAAACGGGTCGCGTGGCGTCCCATGCTATCCAGACTCACAAGCAGAGGTTGCTGTTTCTTTAAACGTTTATCCAGAGCAACCTTGGCAATTTTCACACAGGCATCACCGATACGCTCTAAATCTGTGATGGTTTTAGAGATGGCCAAGACTAACCTTAAATCACTCGCCGCTGGTTGCCTTTTAGCTATGATACGAGCACATTCCTCATCGATAGAGACCTCCATGCCATTGACCTTATGATCACCTTGGATAACGCTCTGGGCAAGCTCAGCATCTAAGTTCGAAATTGCATCCAGTGCTTGCTCTAGCTGACGTTCGACCAGACCCCCCATGGCTAAGACACGGTTACGAATATCATCCAGCTCGGCGTTAAATTGACCCGAAATGTGTTTGTTTAAATTCATATTATCCATAGGTGTTAACCCTTTTTCTGTATCTCATCCCCAGTGAACTAAGCTCACTGGAACTGGATTTGTTGACTAAGGCTAATTAGCCTTAATTAGCCTTAATTAACCGTAACGGCCTGTGATGTAATCTTCCGTCTTACGTTTCTGCGGTGTCGTAAAAATGGTATTGGTATCTGCGTACTCAACCAGCTCGCCCATGTACATAAATGCAGTTTGATCTGACACCCGAGCTGCCTGCTGCATATTGTGGGTCACTATCACCACGGTATACTTAGATTTAAGCTCACTGATCAGCTCTTCAATGATCAGGGTCGAGATGGGATCCAGAGCCGATGTGGGCTCATCCAGTAGTAACACTTCAGGCTCGATGGCGATGGCACGGGCTATCACCAGACGCTGTTGCTGACCACCAGAAAGGCCAAAAGCGTTATCATGAAGTCTGTCTTTCACTTCATCCCATATGGCGGCACCGCGAAGAGAGCGCTCGGCGGCATCATCGAGATCGCGGCGATTGTTTATCCCTTGGAGGCGCAGTCCGTAGACCACATTCTCGTAAATTGATTTAGGAAAAGGGTTCGGACGCTGGAATACCATGCCAACATTACGACGCAAGGCAGCAACATCTATCTTCTTGTCATAGATGTTTTGTCCATGTAGCAGGACGTCACCACTTATATGGCAATTATCCACCAGATCATTCATACGGTTAATACACCGCAGCAGCGTCGACTTACCACAACCACTGGGACCGATAAAGGCGGTAACTTGTTTTTCCGGTATCTTCATAGATACATCGAACAAAGCCTGTTTATCGCCATATTTCAGATCCAAGTTACGGATCTCCAGGGCTGTGTCTTCCTGGCTCAAGTTTTTCAGGTCCACAAATTTTGTACTCATCGCTGACTTATCTATCGAAATCATGTTATGTCCTATCACTTTAACTGTTTTATGCGACTCACAAAACCTGTGAGTCGTATTAATCTGTTTACCTACACACACTAATATTGGTATTAGTGCTCGAGTGAGCGATATTTCTCACGTAGATGGTTTCGAACCGCTATCGCCGTCAGGTTCAATGACACAATGACAGTAACCAGCAAGAACGAAGTAGCGTAAACCAGAGGTCGCGCGGCCTCTACGTTCGGACTTTGGAAGCCCACATCGTAAATATGAAAACCTAAGTGCATAAACTTTCGCTCCAGATGAACGAAGGGAAAGTTCACATCTATGGGCAAGGTTGGCGCAAGCTTGACGACACCCACTAACATCAAGGGAGCCACTTCACCCGCAGCGCGAGCCACCGCTAAAATAAGTCCAGTCATAATGGCCGGGCTCGCCATAGGCAAGACGATACGCCACAGAGTTTCCGCCTTAGTAGCACCCAGTGCCAGACTAGCTTGGCGTACCGAACTAGGGATACGACTCAAACCTTCCTCAGTCGACACGATAACCACAGGCAAGGTCAAAATAGCCAGAGTCAAAGCAGACCAAAGTACACCGGGGGAGCCGAATGTCGGCGCCGGCAGCGCTTCGGGAAAGAAGAGCTGATCTATGCTGCCGCCAAACATATAGACGAAGAAGCCTAAGCCAAATACCCCGTAAACTATGGATGGCACACCCGCCAGGTTAATTACGGCGATACGGATCATCTTAGTCACCGGGCCTTTCTTGGCATACTCGTGCAGGTAAACCGCCGCAACCACCCCAAATGGCGTCACAATTACCGCCATCAGCATCACCATAAATACTGTACCGAAAATAGCCGGAAACACCCCGCCCTCGGTATTGGCTTCACGAGGGTCATCACTGACGAAACGACCGACACCCACAAACCAATGGCCCAATTTATCTAACAGGCCTAAACGGTTGGAATAAGTCACATCCAAAATGCTATCCAGCTTGAGGGTCACCTCCACGTCGCGCATGTCTTTGATAATGACCGAATCTCGACCCGCTTGTTTCCTGAGTCCGAAAAACTCTTTCTCTACAGTCTGATATTGAGCCTGTAATATCGCCCGTTTCTGGGCTAAGTCTGCCTTGACCACAGGTGTTAGCTCACCATCGAGTTCATAACCACGCTCCTGCAGACGCAGCTTTTCGATGGCGTAATTTATCGAACCTATTTCCCCCTTCTGTATCTCTACTGCCTTATCATTGAGCTCCACAGAACGTTCAATGTGCGACTCGAAGGAGGCTTCAACATTCTCAAAATCGAGCCGTTTATCATTTTCAATAACAGCAAGCGGATAACCGTAGAAATCGCCATTCTTGCTGCGCTCTATAACCGCGATATCTTCGGGGAGACTGCGCGAGATGATATCTGTGGCAAGAATCCAGCGAAAATCCAGACCAACAAATTCACGGTTACCGGTTTTAACTAAATATCGTGTAACCGTATCCCCAGGCGCCTCTTTAAACACATGACCGGCCGAAAGCAGCTGCTCTGTGGGCACTTGTTCGGTGTCGTATATCTCACCGATAAGGGTATATTTAGCTCCCTGTTGATCTTGCATCTCCCATTGGTAGATCTCGGCTGGCCAGAAGTAACTCAACCCCCGCCATGCAATCATCAAGAGTAACCCCAGTACCGCAATCAAGCTGATGCTGACCGCACCACCTGTCATCCAGATCCAAGGAGAGCCTGATTTAAACCAATTACCCATGACACTGACTCCCAAGAATTAGAGCAAGATCAAACTCAGTAACAAGCACCATGTCATTCATTCCCAAAGCCCAAAGAGAGCCAAATTTAAACCCGCTATTCATGTTCATATATATATTCATCATTTCTTTACTACTAAAATGAGCGATTAAAGTGAGCTATAGCGTTCACGTAGACGCTGTCTGACCACTTCGGCAATAGTGTTGAAAACAAAGGTGAAAATAAACAGCACGAAGGCCGCAAGAAACAGTACCCGGTAATGAGAGCTGCCTATGGCCGACTCGGGCACTTCGACGGCAATATTCGCCGCCAATGTACGCATGCCCTGAAACACACTCCATTCCATGATGGCTGTGTTACCCGTCGCCATGAGTACTATCATGGTTTCACCAACCGCACGCCCCACTCCCATCATGATGGCAGAAAATATACCTGGGCTAGCGGTAAGCAATACCACACGAGTCAGTGTCTGCCAGGTGGTCGCACCTAGAGCCAAACTACCATTCGAGAGATGACGAGGCACAGAGAACACCGCATCTTCGGCTATTGAGAAGATAGTGGGAATGACCGCAAAACCCATGGCGATACCGACAACTAGCGCATTACGTTGATCGAAGGTGATACCGAGTTCATTGGTAATAAATAATCTTGAATCGCCATCGAAGAAGGCAACTTCCAGTGTGGGACTAATAGCGAATGAGAACCAGCCGACGAAGAGGATCACCGGGATTAACATCAATTCCTGGTAGGCTTCGGGTAAGTACTGCTTAGCCTTATCCGGCAAGTTATGCCAGATGAAAGCACTGGTCAGTATCGAGACAGGCAAGAGAATGAGTAAGACTAAGATCCCCGGCAAGTGGTCCTCTATCAAGGGAGCCAACCATAAACCGGCGAGGAAGCCGAGTATCACAGTAGGCAAGGCTTCCATTATCTCGATGGTGGGTTTGACAACAGAGCGCACCTTAGGCGTCATAAAATAGGCGGTATAGATGGCACCAGCAATCGCCAGTGGTGTGGCGAACAACATGGCATAGAAAGCGGCTTTCATGGTACCGAACGCCAATGGCATCAGACTTAATTTGGCTTCGAAATCATCTGATCCCGACGTTGACTGCCACACATATTTAGGTTCAGGATAATCTTCATACCACACCTTGCTCCACATGGCGCTCCACGACACCTCTGGATGAGTATTTGAAACACTGAACATATGCAACTTATTGTCGGCTTCAATCACTAAGGCATTAGATCTCGGGCTAAATCCCAAGGTACCAGGATTTTTTAAATTGAAATCCGCGGAGAAGAGCTTTCTTTGGCTCGTGGTGTAAAGCAATGACAGCTGGCCATTATCACTAATAGTGACGAAACTCTTGCGATAAAATTCAGAGGCAACACTTTTAATCCCCTCATCATTTCTAAAGTCGCGTATTTCTTGATATTTACGCCCTTGCTCACCATTGACCTGAAAATACTGTTGTACCAAACCTGAGTCGTAGCTCACCAGCAGAGAACTTGCTCCGGCAAGCAGGCTCACATTAGTAACCTTAACACCAGTACGCCCCAGCTCTAACACTTGTTTCAGGGAAACGGCTTCGGCGTCTCGAATATCATAGATAAACAGTTTATTGCCTGAACTGAGCAGGAGTTGACGCTGATTTGGAGTCATTAACTGCTGCTCAACATCCACAGGTGCATCCTTGATGATGCCAGTGTAAGAAGACCATTCGACCTCTTCGGTCATCATGTTCTCCTCACCCTCCAAGCGAGATAAACGCCATACTTGATCATCATCTTGATACGCAAAAGTCATCATATCGCTACTGTAATCGAATGCGAGATGATTTATCGATTGCCCTCGGTCATCGACAGTCATGGGCGCCCTGCCGTTAGGGAATCTCAAATTAGGCGTGATAAGACGTTTATTGTTGGGATAGGTCACGCCAAACTCGATACCAGCAATGATCACCTGACCATTATCGAGTCCAAAAGCAAACCTCTGCTCACTTGGCACCGAGGCTGAACTACTGACCACCTGACTTCCCTCGGGAAATACCACTTGCTCAGTTTTAATTAGTTTAGATGAACTGACATCATAAAAATCGACTCTACCCGTTTGAGATACACGGTACATGATCTCATTTTGCTCGTCGCTTCCAACTATCAAGGCCGGGGCTGAATCATTAAACTCCACGCTCGATACAGCTGAGACTTCGGCATCATCGAAGATAGGCTTAATAACATAGAGCAGATAAAAGAAAATCAATAATAGCGCAACAAATACCATGGCTCCGCCGATAGTCACACCAATTTCAGTTAACTTATCCTTAATCGCCCTGCTGCTTGAGCCTCTCCCCATCAGTAGGTTATGAGCCTTAGAATCAGGTTGTCTTACCTGAGTATCCATTAGAACCTCGTTTATTAAATAGTCAGTAGACTTTTCACTGGGATTATTCTAACAATAAGTTAGCAACAATCTCATTATTCTGATGTGTGCCATTATATGACGCAAAGATGACACTAGTATTACAGAGTCAAACCAAGGAATGATTAATAAATAGTGGAGTAGTATTAATATGTTACGTTACTTAGTTACATTGCAGGTCGCTGATAAAAAAGGACTCGTAGAACAGATAGCCCATGCGGTGAGTCGCCATGGCGGTAATTGGCTTGATTCTGAGCTACGTCATATCGATGGTATCTTTGCCGCCATACTCCTATTAGAGGTTCCCTCTTCTAATTGGGACATCTTAGTCGAGAATCTTGAGTGTATCGAAGGCTTGAGCCTGACCTATGCTAAAACCAGTAAGCAGCCCAATAAACTGCAACATCTTAGCTTCTCATTAGTCGCCTATGACAGACCCGGTCTGGTACACGAAATCTCCAATAAAATAAGCGCGTTGGGTATCAATATCGAACATTTCAGCAGCCGTTACGAGACAGCCTGCCACACTGGCGTCGCCTTGTTCAGAGCCAACTTCGATCTCGGCATGAAAAACCCCGAGCAAGAGGAGCAACTATGTGAAGCTCTGTATGCCATGGGTGATGATGTGGTGCTCGATAAGATAAACCGTTAAAACCAGCATAGATCCAATAGCGATTCATGCCCTAATAAAACCCGACTCAAGCTTACATCGAAGAGGAAGCATTCTCTTCGATGACTCTCATCTGTCCTAACCTTCAGCCATATCCCTTTACAAAACTCTTACCAATCGAATAAATCAATTAAGAGTCAATCCAACAATCTGATATACTGAGACCATATAAGTTCGTCAATGTCATGCTCGAAATTGTAGGGAACCGACAGAGTTCCCAATGATAGGAAAAAATATGTTAGGAACCATCAAGAAGATGCGCGCCACACTGGATGATAACCAGCAGGTGCAGTATCAGTTGCCTATAGGCGATGAATTATTAGACATGAACCCGCTAATCGGCACCAGTGTCACTCTCACACATACAGGCAAGATATGCTGTAGTAATTGTGGCAAGCGCACCAAGAAGAGCTATTCTCAGGGTCATTGCTTCGTCTGTATGAGAAAGCTGGCCAGCTGCGACTTGTGTATCATGAAGCCCGAGACCTGTCATTTCGCTCAGGGGACATGTCGCGAGCCTGAATGGGGAGAAGCTAACTGTTTCGTGCCTCATTATGTTTACCTGTCAAACACCTCAGGGCTCAAGGTTGGCATCACACGTCATACCCAACTTCCGACCCGATGGATAGATCAGGGAGCCACTCAAGGCTTAGCCATCTTGAAAGTATCAACCAGACAAATCTCCGGACTGGTCGAAGTTGAACTGGCTAAGATGATCGCCGACAAAACCAACTGGCGCACTATGCTAAAGGGCAATGCACAAGACATAGATCTAAAAGCGAAAGCCGCAGAATTACTGCCGGAAGTCGAAAATAAGATCCATGAGATATGCATGGCACATGGCGACTATGCCATCGAGAAACTCGATGAAGAGATACAGAGTATCCGCTTCCCTGTCACTGAGTTCCCAATCAAGATCAGCTCACATAACTTCGATAAAGATCCTGTGGTCAGCGGTATCTTGCTCGGCATAAAAGGTCAGTATTTAATCTTTGATACCGGCGTTATTAATATGAGAAAGTTCACCTCATATGAGATCAGCGTAGGCTAGATATATAGCGGCTAATCTCAGATATATCAAATAAAAAGCTCATGATAATCATGAGCTTTTTATTTACTGCTGCTTATCTATTACTGTGGCTTTATCGCCTTGTTCCCCGAGATAGAACACCACAATTTTGGCCGACTCTGAGCTAATATTTTTTCCATAGTGAGAGGTATTAACCAACTCGATAAGCGTATCCCCAGCCTTGAGATTTTTCTGTTTGCCATCCCTGGTGTATACCATCAATTCACCGCTTAAGAGTATGCCGGCATTAATCACCGGATGCTGATGCCAAGGCAGTTCCTCACCAGGCAATATCACTATCTCTTTAATCGTCACTTCTGGCTGAGTTAATGAGTATGCAGGCAGTTTATTCCCATCCCAAGACTCACTAGATTTGATCAGATCCTTAGAGGTGGCAGCACCAGCGGTTAAAGAGGCGAACATCGAAGCGGCAAATAAGACCTTCAACATGAAAATATCCTTATTATCTGTAAACTTATCCAAAACTATGCACAAAATTAAGACAGTTACTGCAGTAGCGCAAGTGAAATAAATGTAAATAAGCTTTTAATGGGATTGATAATGATTATCATTCATGACAATTTTATTACACACTGGACCCCCAATGTCATTTTCACTTAGCCAAACGGCCATTGCCACTCGATGTGCACTGCTTTGCCTCGCGCTTCCCTCACTCTCCGTATTAGCCGATGATAACGCTCGCTCCCCAGCCGATAGCTCCATGGAGCGTATGATTATCACTGGAAGTCGTAGTGTCGAACGCATAGATGAAGTGCCATCTTCGGTCACCTTGATCGACAAAAAGATGCTTAAACAAGATATGTTAATCAGCTCAGAGCTGCAGAATATACTGGCATTTCGCGTACCGGGAATGGCACCAAGCTCAGGCACCTCCAGTAATTCTGGACAAACATTGCGTGGCCGAAAAGCACTGATCATGATCGATGGGGTACCACAGTCAACACCACTGAGAAATGGCCAGTTAGGCATTCGTTCAATAGATGCTGGCGCCATAGAGCGTATAGAAGTGATCAAGGGGGCAACCTCAATTTATGGTAATGGCGCCTCGGGTGGCATCATTAACTACATCACCAAGAAGGCAAGTAGTGATGATAAAGCCAGAATCCAGCTAGGCGCATCGAGCAAATTCAGCGCTGTAAAGTTCGAAGACACCCCGGGCTACCGTTTCGATGCATCCATAGACGGGACTATCGATAAATTCAGCTATGTATTAACGGGGGCGATGGAAGAAACCGGTTTACAACGCGATTCACAAGGCGATGTGATAGGCCTTAAATACGGATTATCAGAGAGTAAATCGAAGAATCTATTCACTAAACTCGGCTATGCTTTCGATGAAGAAAAGTATCTGCAGCTGACCTATAACTATTACGATGCTCAACAGAAAACCGATTATGTGGACGTGGTTGGCAGCGTCAATAGCGGCGTTAAAACCTATGCCATCAAGGATACTTCTGGAGCCCCAAAACTGGGGGTACCTCAGGGTCCCCGCGGTAATCACAACTTAATGCTGAAATATGTGGATGAAGAGATCTTCAGTAACACTCAACTCACACTCGATGGTTATGCTCAGGTCATCGAAAACATGTTCTTCTATTCCACACGACTATCGAACCCAAGTGCAGGTTACGCTGGCGGACAATCTCTGATTAAATCCGATAAGAAAGGGATTCGGGTCAACTTCAACACTCAGCTAGACTGGGATAATGTCGAGGTCAGTTTCATCTATGGACTGGATGCACTCAATGATGTCAGCTCCCAACCTCTGGATGACGGTCGGATCTGGGTGCCTGAAATGGACATGACCAATTTGGCCGCCTACCTACAGACCAAGATAGTGATAGATGGAGATTGGATTATTAAGGCGGGAGTTCGTCAAGACAGTGTCGATCTCAGCGTCGATGACTACCAGACACTGAAAGTGTGCAAAAGTGCCGATACCTGCTCGGTACCTATGGATGTTAAGGGGGGTGATATTGATTATGACACCACCACCTTCAATGTCGGCGTCAGATACAATATGAATGACTATTTCAGCCCATTTATCAGCTTCTCCCAGGGCTCTGACATCTCAGATCTTGGCCGCTTACTGCGTACCGCCACTGTCGATGATATATCGCTTATTCGTACAGAGGCCTCAATAGTCGACAACTACGAAGTCGGTGTGTCGGGGCAAGTTGCCGATTTAACCTATGAATTTGCCGCCTATCGCAGCAACTCAGAGCTAGGCACAGGCAGTAAATATATCGTTGAGACTGGTGTTTACATGCCTGTTCGTGAGCCACAAAAAATATGGGGATACGAAGCTCAGCTTAGCTATCAGATACAAGAAAACTTAACCTCCAGTGTCAGCTACAGCTGGATAGAAGGTAAAAATACCGAAACTGATACCTATCTCGATGGTAAGACAATCTCTGCACCTAAGTTCACAGCGACACTGGACTGGCAGCCAATAGAAGAAGTTAGAATCGGTGTTAACTATCTTTATGTTGGTGACCGTAAACGCTTCGAGCCTGTAGATGGTAAATATGTCGGTACACTCGGGCCAGTGAGTAGCTATAACCTAGTGAACTTGAGCAGCAGTTACCAGATCGACAACTGGCAGCTGTCTCTGGGAATTGAAAACCTACTGAACCAAGATTACTACTCGGCTCGCTCTCAGGCTTATACCTATTCAGGCTATAACACCAAAGGTTTAGGCACCACAGTAAATCTTGGCGTTAAAACCAGCTTCTGATTTAACTCATAACTCTTAATGAAGGGCAGCAGGCTTGCCCTTCTTTAAGGCACAGTTACATACAGATTAATCAATAACACTAGCACCAAGAAATTATTCTCCAATCAGAAGTTCAATAGTTAACACCCATACAATCCACTTAAAACCCTATCCAAAAATAACAAACTCAGTCATAAATATGGTTAAAGGTTAAATTTCAGATATAGCTAAAATTCATGCTTTAGAAATATTTTAATTAGTAACGACTAATATCCATTGTGTCTTAAACAGGTTCGGCATCTAACGCCATCACTCAAGTTACTCCCCTTACACATGTTTTAAACACGCCTGTAACTCTTGTCCAGCCTGACTTTTAATAAAAAACATAGCTTGATTAGACCCAATAACTAAGATAACAATAATAACAAGCGGTCATTTTTCATACAGACCGCTAATAACAAAATACTCATTCAACAAGACTCAGTAACAAAACAGTCAACAAACCCCTGGGGAATAATATGAACAGATGGATCTACACACTTATAATCTTACTCTTAAGCTTATCAAGTTCATTCAATGCTACGGCCAGCACATCAACATCGGCGACTAAATATCCCATAGTACTGGTGCATGGCTTATTTGGTTTCGATGATATTTGGGGAATTGATTACTTCTACAAAATACCTCAAACCCTACAGCAACAAGGTGCTCAAGTATTTGTCGCCAACGTATCTCCGGCTAATTCCAGTGAAGTCCGAGGCGAGCAGCTACGCAATTATGTACAAGCCGTGCTGGCACAAACGGGAGCCGATAAAGTTAACCTAATCGGTCATAGCCATGGCAGTCCAACCATACGTTATGTCGCCAGTGTCAGCCCTGAAATGGTGGCATCGGTTACCTCTATCGGTGGCGTAAATTGGGGCAGCAATGTTGCCGATTTCGTCCGCGGTGCAATACCTGCCGACTCGGCGATAGAATGGCTTGCTCAGCAAGGTTTTAATTCCTTAGCCGCGATCATTGCCGGGATCTCAGGCAATAGTGGTTTACCCACTGACACTATCGCCGCGATGGAGTCACTCACGACCTCAGGCTCAGTTGCATTTAATCAGCGCTACCCCGAAGGTATTCCGGCCCAATTCTGTGGCCAAGGTTCAGCACTCGCCGACAACGGTGTGTACTACTTCTCCTGGTCCGGTGCCAGTCAACTCACCCATGTGTTCGATGTCAGCGATTACCCCTTGAGTCTAACCGGCCTGCTATTTAATGAACCCAATGATGGACTGGTATCAAGTTGTAGCTCTCACTTAGGTTTAGTCATCAAAGATAACTACAAGATGAATCACTTAGATGAAGTGAATCAGACCTTCGGTCTGGTTAGCTGGTTTGATACCAACCCTGTCACTCTATACCGACAGCACTTAAACCGCTTAGCCCAACTCGGACTCTAATAATGAATAACAGAACTAATCCAAGCCAGAGATCCACTAAGCTTATCGGCATACTTGGGCTGATTTCGTTAATATTACTCAGTCTTGGTTTGGTTCTGTATCTCGCTAGCACCAGAGAAGATCCAAGTCGGCCAGCCGAATTAGTCAGTAAAGACCAGAGGCTATATCCACTGGCTAGCTCACAAAAAAAATATCCTCAAGCCCCACTATCATCTCAAGTTTTCAGTCAGCCATTACGTCTGGAACTGGCACTAAAATGGAAGTTTGATGACATCATCTTAGAGTACCAACAGCATCAAACTGCCATAGAGACACAAGTCATTAAGCTAGCTCATTCTCTAAAGTTAGACTCGACAAATCTAGCCTACCTTTTGGTATTATTCGGGCGATATCGTGACTATCAGCAGGCTCTGATGGAGATAAAAAAACTCAGCCCCAGCATAGATGAAGATATGCAGATGAGCCAAAGCCTTAGGTTTATCGAGCAGGTTCACGATAGCCAATTTCAATTTTTCAGTGAGGAGGAGATTGACGCCTTCTTCGCGCAAGACAATGCTTACGACCGACAGGCGATAGCCAGAGCGGCCATCCGGCAAGATACCTCCCTGAGTCCAGCACAAAAGCAGCAATTACTGGTACATCATCTAAGTCAGTTAGATGAGTCAGAGCAAGAGGCACTGCTTCCTAGTTTTGCAGCCCAAAAAATTGCCGCAGTGCTCAATGACAAACAAGCTCAGCCACAGCAGATGCCCCCAGAAATTGCAGCCAGAGTAGACAAAGTAAAAATGGCACAGGAAGAATGGCAAGCCCGGGTAACAAGCTATCTAAAGGTTCAGCAGCAGATAAGGAAAGAGCATGCGGATGCACAAGAACAGGAGATAAAGATTGCAGTGTATCTTAAACAGAATTTTAGCTCGACAGAGATAAAACGATTACAGGTTTTCTTAAGAAACCCCAGTCTGTACCATGCCAGTTAAAGCCCAAAATGAAACAAGCCCTTACGGGCTTGTTATTTGGCTAACTAACTAATACTAGTTAATCTTTTTGGGCGGGTTTCTTACCCATGATGTCCAGCTTACCTTTCTTAGAAAGTCCGGCAAGTGCCATGGTCTGACTACCGACACTATCATAGGTGAAATCGATAGACTCAAGCTTAATATCACCCTTAGGCACAGAGATACTACGGCTCGCCAATCCCTTGGTTAATACACCCAAGTTGTCTACAGTCTTGCTGGTACCATCGCTCATATTCAGTACTAGTTTGTGTAGATTCACTGAACCTTGGGTACACTTTAATTTAATATGAGTGACATTTTTCTCACGAAATTGAGGAGTGACGGTATCGGTTTCGGTCTTATAATCGACTGTCTTATCAGCAATTTTAACCCACTCTGCGGCCGCTAAACCTTGAAACGAAATCAGCGCTAGTGCCAATACCAATATACGTGTTATTGAAAATTTCAAAATCCTTCTCCTAAACTTTTATCTTTAAAATTAAACGCTAGGAATACTTCCCAACATTAAAGAGATGAGTTCGTCAAAACGTTGCTGTCTCTGTTCACCAGATTGCTTAAAGTCGGTAAATCCTTGTGCTAACACACGCCAAACAGCTTGTAACTGTTTAGGTTTGAATAGCATCACCAAGACTGAACCTTTCTCGTACTGTTCAGTATCGCTACCTGCTGTCGATAAGCCTGCGACTAAACCGGCTTGCTTCAAGATCTCGGCATCACTCATATCGGACTCGAGTGCCAAACCAAAACCTAACAGCAGATCCGGAGACTCATCGATAGACACGAGTCGATAACCTTTCGACTCCATTATCTGAGTAATCGCGAATCGCATATGACGAACGACTTGTTCATTATTAATTCTCTCATCCGCAACCACATTTGCCAATGAGGGATGCCAGGCAAAACGAGAACTTTTGTCAGAAATGAAACCTAGATCACCCGTAGCCACCATAGTCGTGCGCATAGGACTGGTTTTAACCTGGTCGACAGTGACGCAAGCTGTTAAAAATGTAATTAAGAATAAACAGATAAGTTTTTTGATAGTGAGGTTCCTTTTCGATATCAGAGCAAGATTTTCAATGCGTCAACAATAACATGGCAAAGGTTAACCTAAGCTGACTCATAAGTAATCACAATAGAAAACATTTACCCATGATCAATCTTGAAGGTTTATCTTGGCATCCTTAGCCATGGCAGAGGATTTGAAAGTGAGTTCCAGTTGCAAATTTAGCTTCACAGTCTCATCAAATTAGCTAATATGGCGTGCCGATTTAGCTTACAGGTCCCATATGGAACTCATTTTAGCGATAGCCCTATTTGCCTTCTCATCCGGGATAACACCGGGTCCAAACAACGTCATGTTGATGAGCTCTGGGGTCAACTTTGGCATCAAGGCTAGCTTGCCGCACTTAACCGGGATCTGTCTTGGTTTTCCTTGCATGGTGCTCGCCATAGGTTTAGGTATGAGCGCCTTATTTCAGACCTATCCTGTGATTCATTTAATCATCAAATATATAGGAATAGCTTACCTGCTCTACCTCTCATGGCTTATCGCCAATAGCAGCAGTAAGATGGAAGGCAAACAGACATCGAATCCATTGAGCTTCATTCAGGCTGCGGCCTTTCAATGGATCAACCCTAAAGGTTGGATCATGGCCGTGGGGGCAATAGCCGCCTTCACTAATCTTGATACTGCATTGACTCCCCAAATATTGACTATCGCGGCCGTCTTCCTCGCCGTCGCCTTTCCTTGCGCCATCACTTGGCTAGGTTTTGGCGTCGCCCTTAAACGCCTACTCAAGAATGAACGACAACAGAAGATCTTCAACATATCCATGGCAGTCTTACTCGTGGCGTCGATCATCCCCATGGTGGCGCCATAAACTCAGTTTTTTAGTCCTCTGTGCCAAGTTCGGCACGGAGCGCTTGCGTACTCTGGATTTCCTCCTTATCCTTCCCCGCAGATGTATCACCAAAACAGATTAAGGCTAGCCCTCCATGTCACAGCAAGAACAAGACAAAGAACTTCAGCTTATCGCTCAGCAGACTCAAAATTGGGTAGAGCAGGTGATAATGAAGTACAACATCTGTCCGTTCGCTCGCCGAGAAGTCGAACGAGGCAGCATACGCTACGCTGTGATTGATGAGTCCAAGATGCATAATGTGCTCGAAGCCTTAATACAAGAGTGTAAGCGCTTAGATGACAATCCAGAATTAGAGACCACACTGTTTATCGTCCCTAGAGGCTTCGAGGGCTTCTACCCTTACCTGGATCTTGTCGATGTCGCCAACAACCTGCTTATCGAACAAGGCTATGAAGGCGTTTATCAACTGGCCAGCATGCATCCGGATTACTGTTTCGATGGAGAGCCTATGGATGAGCCATCTAACTACACCAATCGCTCACCTTACCCTTTACTGCATATCATTCGGGAGGCCAGCATGGAGCAAGCACTCGCCAGCTATAAAGACCCTGAATCCATTCCCGAACGCAATATCGAATTTACCCAGCGCAAAGGCAGTGACTTCTTCGCCAAGCTACTCTCTCAATGCATGAAAAAATAAGCCTCATAATAATTTACACATGGGGATGCACATAAGCTCAATACCCGCTGGGTGCCGCCAGCGAGTCTCATCTCCGGCGATAAAGCCTAACTTTTTATAAAATCCGACGGCATTTAATGAAGATGATAGCGACAAAGTCTTAACTCCCGCTTTTTTAGCCTGTATTTCAAGCTCAGTGGTGAGCAATTCACCTATGCCCATGCCTACGGCTTCAGGGCTAACAAAGACAGCCTCTAAACGACATTGGGTAGCATCGATAAAACCGAACCCATGAATACTCTCTTGAGTCTCTCCTTGAATAGCACTAACACTTTTCCCCAGATCTTCAGCGGCTTGTTCTCCAATTGGAGCACCTGCAGTTTCAATAGCAAGGATAGCGCCGAGAGATAGCAAGATCTCAGTGAAGGTTTCCGGCATGGGTGAGCTGGCCCAAGTTTCACATTCAAACTTGGTATAGTGGCTCGCGCAACCCAGTAATATTGCGCTGGTTCTTATCTGCCAAATCCGGCTCACATCCTGTGATGTCACGGCTCGTGTCGTGATCATGGCTTCTCCTTTAGTTGACCGTTTCTTAACTGAATATCAAAAGCCTGCGGAGTTAATTTCACAGCTATTCTCATCAGAGTCAATCTGGCTCTTTAATAGGATTAACTTATCTGCAAATAAAACTGGTATAAGATTGCGCAAACGACCTCAGATTTATCGCTTCTTGCCCTTGAACAGGTGACTTTTGCCTTAGGGGGCCGTAGTATTTGGCAGAATATATCCTCTATACAGCAAATTTAAGAGTATCAAATGGCTAAAAAGTTTTATGTGGTTTGGGTCGGGCGTGAAACAGGGATTTTTACCACTTGGGATGATGCCAAGCGTCAGGTCGATAAATTCCCTAAGGCCAAATACAAATCTTTCAAGACAAAAACCGAAGCCGAGACCGCATTTTCTGGTGGTTCGCCCCGAACTTATGCCGCTAAAGCATCTAATTCGTCTAGCTCTAGCAAGAGTAACAAGGCCCCTACCGCTAGAACATCAGCTTCTAACGCTGACTATGATGTGGTGATCTATACCGATGGCGGTTGTGAGCCAAACCCGGGTAAAGCAGGTTCTGGCGTCGCCGTATATAAAGATAATGCCTTGTCAGAACTTTGGTACGGGCTATATAACAGCTATGGCACCAATAACTCGGCCGAGTTAAATGCATTGCATCAGGCACTATTACTCGCAAAAGAGCACTTGACTGCTGGCAAAACGGTACACATTCGCAGTGACTCCCAATACTCGATAAATTGCATCACCACCTGGGCCTATGGCTGGAAAACCAAAGGATGGAAACGCAAAACTGCCGGTGACATCAAGAATCTGGATATCATTCAGGCATCACATGCCCTATATGATGAGCTAAAAGATAAGCTAATTATCTCCCATGTGTCAGCCCATATAGGCATCGAAGGTAATGAGTTAGCCGACAGAATGTCTATCTATGCCATAGATAAAAAAGATGCAGAGTTTTGCCGCTATCCAGATCCCATTGAGCTTACTGGGATTTTAAGCTTACGCACGGGTTAATCCCTACTGGTATAAAGTCCGCCTCCCTTAGCAATAACAAAGTCGAATCTAAAAGAGCAGCAATCAAGTGACCGAGCAAAAAGTATTTATCATAGGTCTACCCAGAACGGCTACCACCAGCCTCTGTGTCGCCACCCTTTCCTTGGGATTTAAAACAGCGCACACAGCCTACACCCAAAGAGCCATGGATGAGGCCCAGATCATCGCCGACACGCCGGTTTTTTGTGATTACCAGCAACTGGACAAGGCCTATCCAAATGCTAAATTCGTTTACCTTAGCCGTGAGTCTGATAAGTGGTTGCCGTCTATTCGCCAGTTGCTAGAGCGTATGTATACCAACTTGCAACGTAGTGATGGTGGTTTTAATCCGATATTAAAACGTTGTTATAACGATATTTTTGCTCCGCTCACCTTAGATAACATTGCCAAAGACAGCTTCTTACTAGCGTGCTACCAGCGCCATTATCAAGGTGCATTAGACTATTTTACCGGCCGAGAGCAAGACCTGCTGATCATAGATGTCGCTCATACAGACAGTTTTCAACAGCTAGCTGACTTCTTAGATGTCACAGCGCTCCAGCCTTCGCAAAATTTTGAACGTATCAACATTGGCGGCAAGGTCACAGCCTGGAAAAAGATAAAACATTCGCTAAAAGTAGAAGCGACTGAGAAAGGTAAAATCGACAGCGTTAAGCGATAAATAAACTGTCTATGGAGCCATTCATAAGGTTAGCGCTTTGCTACTAGGGCTAACTTAGGTAAAATGCCGTTTTTTCTCGCTAAGAGCACTTATGTTTGATTTGAAATACCACACGCCGTTTAAGTGGACCGAAAAAGTATTAGCCGATTTCGATACCTTTTTACAAGATCATGCTTCCGCAGAAAAGAAAGCATCGGGCATGGCCATGTCTATGTTGTCGCATTATCCCCACCATAAAAAGCTGGCACGTGCGATGACAGATCTAGCCCTCGAAGAGCTGATCCATTTCAAGCAAGTATTAAAGCTTATCCATGGCCGCGACAATGAGCTGGGGCGAGATCAAAAAGATGAGTACATCACTCAGGTTCGCAAACTTCACAGACACCCAAGCGATCAACTGTTTTTAGACCGCATGCTCATCGCCGGCGTCATCGAAGCCCGTGGCTTTGAGCGTTTCTCTCTGGTTGCCGAGGCACTCGAGCCAGGTAAAGAGAAAGACTTCTATGAAGCCATTGCTAAGTCGGAAGAGAAGCATAAAGAGATGTTTGTCGAACTTGCCTATGAGTATTTCGATAAAGACATAGTCGATATACGCTTAGAAGAACTGCTTATCGACGAAGCCAAAATTTGTGAAAGCATTCCTTTCACCTCGGCGCTGCATTAATCATTTTAATATAATAAAAGGCCCCGAGAATTCGAGGCTTTTATTATAGAGAGCATCAATTATCCATAAGAGACTTGGCGCCTTTAACCTATACATTTACATTCTTCCAGCGAACTTCCCTGATTTTACCATAAAGTGCCAATGCAGCCTGCTGCACGCGCGCTTGTTGCCATAGAGTATCGATAAGGTGTTCGTGACGAAATGGTTCAAATAACATGCCAGTCCTTTCCATAGATATCCTTACCAGAGACATTCTTTCCATAGCATGATTAAACAGCCAACTTGATAATGACCCCGTTATGGCTCATTAATGAGAATGAAGAAATGCTGATATTGACTGATAATATGTAGCATGCTGGGAAATATCATTGTGGCCGGCACCTTGGATGAAGATAACCTCAGGAGCGCGATTTACCAATGCTTGTATAAGCTTGTCTGTGTGTATTCGGCGAACAATCTTGTCATACTCAGCCCCTAAAATTAGCGTGTCACAATAGATGTTCCCGGCGCGCGCTACCGAATTGAACTTGTCTTTGAGTAATATGGACATGGGGTAAAACGGAAATTGTTTTTGAGCAATACTTTGAATGCTGTCAAATGGGGTCACCAAGACTAACTTTTTCACCGGACGCTCCGATGCGATATAAGATGCAACACCGCTGCCTAAGCTTCTGCCTATCACGAATACACTCTCATGAGTCAATGCCAGACTGTCATACATAGCCAAGGCATCAGACAATAATGCAGCTTCACTAGGTGAGCCCTCACTACTGGCATAACCTCTATAATTAACTAGGTATACCGAATAAGCCGACAACTCTGGTTCTAATAATTCTGTTTCTAATAATGCTTGTTCAAATTCTGGTGCTGTAAAGGCAACATTTTCGGCGTTACCACCAAAATAGATAATCGCCTTATCCTGACCCTTGTTTAATAAGATACTTGTTGTGGAAACATCATCATTTTCAAATATCACTTCATCGAACCTGTGCTCTACTACCTCTGTAGGAAAATAGATAAAGCTACGCTGCATCAAATAGAGCATCAGCCCTAATCCAACATAGATGACGATAACCAGTATTAAAATTCGATTCATATTTTCATTTCCCAAAGGGGATAATCGCGTAGGAAACAGGCCAAGTTTCAAACCTGTTTAAGTTATTTCGCTTGGCTAAACAAGTATTCCCTCCTTAATCTTAACCCAAGATTGATTATTAATTGTGAGGTCTATTTTATTTTTTAGCCACTAGAAAGCTGACATTGCCACGTTTATCGTGAGTATCAGCACTGAGATTAGCGAATAGTCCATCGCAGAAATCTGGGGGGTCTTCATCTAAAAGCGCCCTTAGCTTTTTTCAAAGACGGTAAAAAACTGAGGGTTGGCATTTAAGCTGCTAAACAAGACTAGATGAGCTATTTAAAAAAGCCGTTTTAAACTGACAGGGAGTTAAAACTAAAAGGAAGTATGTAAGTACTGACTAGCCGCATTAGGCATGCTGAATCGGCTATCTAGGAGAGAGCATCAATTCTGAAAAACTTTACTAAGCCAGCCATTAATAATAGTTGGCATGATTTATTTTCAGACCTGATTTATTTGCTAATTTTCCAATAATCATAAAGACCACTGATATCTGACGAGCACATTAAGCTCATTGCACCTTTAATTTTCTCGTCATTCCACAGCCACCATTTCATTTCTAGTAACTGAAGGATTTCACTTTCAGTAAAACGATAGCGGATATGTTTTGCAGGGTTTGAACCAACGATGGAGTAAGGCGCAACGTCTTTGGTTACGACAGCACGACTTGCAATAATAGCACCGTCACCCACTGTTACACCGCTCATGATCATGGCTTCAGTGCCTATCCAAACATCGTTACCAATAAGGGTATCACCAGAGCGTTCAAAACCATCTTTAGCATCAGAGAAATTTTCATTATCTTGGTAGAAAAATGGGAATGTGCTAACCCAATTATTTTGATGTCCCTGATTGCCTGCCATCATAAATACAGCACCTGAGCCAATTGAACAGTAACTACCAATAATTAACTTATCAATATCACTTCTGTCAGCCAGCAGATAACGTGCACATTCATCGAAGCTATGATTATGATAATAGCCGGAATAATAACTATGCTCACCCACTATGATATTAGGATTCGTCACCTGTTCTTTCAGTGACTTCCCGACGAAAGGACTTTCAAAATAATTGTTCAACCTAAATCCTCTTTTGAGCTTATAACGCCCGCTTTGATGGGCAAGATAAAGCTGGCTAGAATAAGCGACGAAAGAGAAAATGACAAGTGTACTTGCCTCTGTTTAACGGCTTGTTACGCTTCAATCTGTCAGGCGAAATCCTGGCGCCCAACCTAGCTCTTTACCACCTAAAACATGAATGTGCAGGTGATAAACAGATTGACCACCATAGGGATGTGTATTGATAATTATTCTAAAACCATCTTGAACTATACCGTTTTCTTTGGCTACTTTACGAGCCAGTGAAAACATCTCTCCAATTAGCGCTTCAGAAGCTTGAAGGATTGTTGGAACTCGTTCCTTAGGTATAACAAGTAGATGTACCGGGGCTTGAGGGTATTTTGATTTTATAACAAATGCATTTTCTGATTGAGCAAGCCATTCAGATTCAGGCTTAGACTCAAATACCGATGGTTTCGAATATAATAGTTCCAGTTGCTCGACACTTACATTCGCACTTAATGAATTTGATACTAAAATGCCGAATAGTAAAATTATTAATGATTTCATATAACTTCCATGTTGATGGCTATATTTAGATTTATAAAGGCTTGCTAGACACCGTTGATACGCTAACGCTCTAAAACCTAAAGAAAAAGTTAAGTAACAAACAGCCGACCCATTATTTATTAATAACATACCCATCTTATGGGAAGTTATCAACTTCTCTAATTATCGATAAAGCTAATCAATAAGTTCAATAGCAGCTTTGAAGTCTGCAAATGCTGCACTGAGATGATTAATTAGGGGGATTACGCAATTTGACTATGGATGTAAGCATGATTAAGTGAGTTTTGGCTTGTGCAACACCTGAGATAGGCTCGCGTCTGCACGCGGCCTATCCTTACTATTGGCATTATTTTTTTGGAGACATTGCAGATTTTCTTGCTAGTTCTTTTATCTCATTGGTTATTTTATCATCAAAAGAAAACGAATATATTCGCCAACCTTCTTTAACTTTGAAAAATTGAAATTCATAACGTAAAGGCTGCCTGTCATAGGTAACAATATAAGTTATATGTACAAAATATTCCCCGACAGTATACGTATCAAGTTTCCCTATATTATTGACGTTTCCCATCAGCCCCTTTAAGGATGTTAGTTGGTTTTTCACTTTTATTATTTGATCGGGTATAGATGAAACGTATTCATTTGATTTATAGATCGAGTCTACTGCTTCGTTAATCCTGCCGATTTGATACAATTCAAAAAACTCATCTATTTCAGTTTGATAGTCATAAGCCATTGAATTAAATGAAAGCAGACTGGTTAGTAATAAAATTGAAAACTTCATATTTTTATATAACTCCTGTAATACTAACGCCCTAATAATGGGCAAACAATTGCAGGCTAAAGTGCACGAGCAACGAGTAGTAGCCAACTGTTATTTCTCCGTTTATGTAACTTGCTACATGGTTACGGCGTTAAGGTTTTTAACAATGATTTATAGAATCTAATATCCTCGCTATTTTGAGCCAGTTTAACCGCTTTTTCTGCGTAGATTATCGCAAGCGCATGTTTACCTGCTTGTGTATATGCTTTTGATAGCTGACTATATATCCTAGGTGAGTAGGGATAATATTCAACTGCAAGCTGTAGCCAAGGTATTAATTTTTCAATTCTATTTTGTCTATATAGTATCTCTGCTGTTTTAATAATATTATGAATAGAGTTAAAAGATTTTTCTAACGGAATAATTTCAAATCCATAATGCTCAGACAGTTGTTGATACCGATCCGATAATGCTTGTGCGGGATCTTGGCTATTCCACATTTTTCTGTAGTCTATATTCCAGATTTCTCGAGCGTAAATGGTTTCTAAGCCATGCTGTATACCTGGAATTGACATACCGTAGTGGTCTTCTTCATGAATGACTTCAAACTTATATCTAATTTTTGGATTTGCAATATTCTTTAACTTTTTGGGGATATCTACATAGAGTGCAGCTTCTTTGGGCCCTCTTTTTATGATATCTCGCCCGGCAGTACCAATATAAATGCTAGCTGTAGAGCGTTTTTCATCTGAAATCTCTTCAATAAGCCTCTCCCCAATGCTTTTCCCAGACTTAAGCTTTTTTCCTATTTCTGCAGCCAATACTATATAGCCAGTAAATAAATCAGGTTCAGACCAAAAAGCCTGTAATACAGGACCAAAGGAAGGTGACATCCCTATGATGGTTCTATGAGAATTAACCCTGAATTCTTCTTCGATTGTTGGTATAAGATCATTTCTAAAGAATTTAAGGTACTTGCCTGTTTGTCCCAAACCATCCCCATAAAAAAAAGGGTTACCTTTATCGTCGAATAGCTCTAATGCCATCTCGATCCGTTTTCCAGTATTATTAGGTATCCCCACTATGATGCTTTCAGGCATATAATTTCTAGCAGCGCGAATTTCAACCATAGATCGTGTTAAGTCAAAAAGAAATTCACCATCCATAACATAAATGACAGGATAGTGATGGGATGAATATTTATAACTTTCAGGTAATGATATAAATATTTCGCGCACTTCATCTAGTACTAAGGATTGAATACTATATTTACCACCAGAAATAATACCTTCATTTTTTTGTAAGTTAATACCTAGAGCATATGAACTGAAAATAACAAGCGAGATTGTAATTGTGAGATATCTGATAAAGCGGTGCATATTAATTCCATTTATGAGTGTCGGTATACCGTTAACATTTCTATACACACCTTGCCCGTTTACCCAGTTATTCCATACAAAGTAAAACATGTAACCACATGATTTACGACGACTTTAATCCTACGATTTAAGTTCACCTTCATAAGTCGAATATACAAATTTCATTTTTCTGGTATATTCTGCAAAATGAGATAATGAGCATTCCACCTCATTGAAGTTACACCAGTTTAATATTTTTAACAATAATGAAGCATGCACTCTCACAATACATAGTAATAGATAGTAATAGATAGTAATAGAGTGTATTCGGAGTGAAAAAGGTCAAACCTTCTGCTGAAGAACCCAGTGTAGATGGGGCTGCGAGCTTCCAACACAGGGTGAGCTATCACGAAGTTATACTCCCCGCCTCGTAGAAGTATCTGCATGAAAGCGAGCCGCAGACTATGGATAACCATGAAGGAACGACCTCAAACACACTAGCAAGTATCAAAATAGCCCCATAAAGCCAAAATGGTATCAAGCTTCATTCGAAGCTAACTCTCATCTGGTACTCGAACCCAGCCTTGCATCAATATCCTGGCGCTGCGACTCATGGATACCTTAGTCACAGTCCATTGACCATCGACCTGTTCTGCCGCTGCACCCACTTTCAATGTCCCCGAAGGGTGACCAAAACATATTGAGTCCGTTTTCCTGTCAGCTTTAGTGCCAGCTTTAGTAAGAGTGCCGCCGCTCGCCGCTAGGTTGACTAAAGTGCCGGGGATGACCGCAGCAGTGCCTATGGCAACGGCAGCAGTACCCATCATGGCGTGATGCAACTTCCCCATTGACAGGGCGCGCACATTAAGTTCGATATCACATGTCTCAACTTGCTTACCACTGGATGAGGTGTAACTGCTTGCAGGAGAAACAAAGGCAATCTTGGGAGTATGTTGACGAGATTTCGCCTCATCCACATGCCCAATCAAGCCCATCTGCACAGCGCCGATAGCCCGCAGTGATTCAAACATCTCCAGCGCCTTAGCATCAGCGTTTATTGCTTCTTGCAACTCATCACCGCGATAGCCGATATCCTCGGCATTGACGAAGATGGTCGGAATGCCGGCATTGATCATGGTGGCAGCTATTTTTTTTGGCTCAAGGCTGTTTCTAGGCTCAGGGCTGTATCTAGGCTCAAGGCTGTTATCAAGCTCAGGGCTGTTATTAAAAACACCAGCTGGTAAGCTTATCTCATCGACTAGATTACCCGTGGGGAACATTCCAGGCTCCCCCTCTTTGGCTTTCTCCGCAGGGTCAATAAAATCGACACCAATTTCAGCGGCCGGAAACGTCACCCCATCGAGTTCAAAATCACCGGTTTCCTGCACTTCACCATTGGTGACGGGCACATGGGCAATAATAGTCTTACTGATATTGGCCTGCCAAATACGTATCACGGCAATACCGTTTTCTGGAATACGGCTAGCATCGACAAGGCCTGCATGAATGGCGAAAGCGCCGACGGCGGCAGACAGATTGCCGCAGTTGCCACTCCAATCGACGAAGGCCTTATCAATCGCCACTTGGCCGAATAGATAATCCACATCATGATCCCCCTGAGTGCTTTTCGACAATATGACCGTTTTGCTGGTGCTTGAAGTTGCGCCGCCCATGCCATCGGTCTGCTTACCATAGGGGTCTGGACTGCCGATAACACGCAGAAGCAGTGCATCACGGGCAGCCCCTGCTACCTGGGCCGCCTGTGGCAAATCAGTTAGCGAGAAAAACACCCCCTTACTGGTGCCGCCACGCATATAAGTTGCTGGCACTTTTATCTGTGGTAAATGTACTTTGTTACTTGTCATAAGTTCTACCATTACAATGCTTATTGATTCTTATTGGACACAGATGAGATAAAGCCAGAGCACTGTGTATGCTATCAGCGACTAAAGACACTTTAATGCCTTTGCCGCTGATGGTTCTAGGTAGAAGACTTAAACTCCCTTCCCCGCTGATGACTCTATGTTGAAGACTCTATATTCGTTGAAGACTCTATATTCGTTGAGGACTCTATATTCGTTGAGGACTCTATATTCGTTGAGGACTCTATATTCGTTGAGGACTCTATATTCGTTGAGGACTCTATATTCGTTGAAGACTCTTTATTATGTTGAAGACTCTAAAAAGTCCTGGGCGAAGCGTTGCAATATCCCGCCCGCTTCATAGATTGTCACTTCCTCTGCGGTATCTAAACGGCACTTAACCGGCACTTCAACCTGCTCACCATTCTTACGAGTGATGATCAGCGTTAATGCAGCCCCTGGCGTGCGCTCGCCAATCACATCATAGGTTTCGCTGCCGTCGATTCCATAGGAATGGCGGTTATTGCCACCGGTAAACTCAACCGGTAATACCCCCATGCCCACCAAGTTAGTGCGATGAATACGCTCAAAACCTTCGGCGACAATCACCTCTACGCCAGCAAGACGTACGCCTTTGGCGGCCCAATCACGTGATGAACCTTGACCGTAATCGGCTCCGGCGATAATGATCAAAGGCTGTTTGCGCGCCATATAGGTTTCGATAGCTTCCCACATGCGAGACTCAATGCCTTCGGGTTCGATGCGTGTGAGTGAGCCTTGCTTAACCTCTGCTTTGCCATTCTTACCGAGCTGAGTCACCATTTCATTAAACAGCTTAGGGTTAGCAAAAGTAGCACGTTGGGTCGTTAGATGATCGCCCCTGTGGGTCGCATAGGAGTTAAAATCAACTTCCGGTAAACCCATCTTATCCAGATAAGCTCCGGCGGCACTTTCGAGCATGATGGCGTTCGAGGGAGACAGATGATCTGTGGTGATGTTGTCACCAAGCACAGCCAGAGGACGCATGCCCTTCATGGTGCGCTCACCTGCGAGTGCACCTTCCCAATAAGGAGGCCTGCGGATATAAGTACTCTGTGGACGCCAATCATATAGCGGGTCGTTATCACTGCCATACTCGACTTTAATATCGAACATAGGCTCATAGACCTTGCGAAACTGCTCAGGTTTAACACTTTGGGCAATAACCGCGTCTATCTCTTCGTCACTGGGCCAGATATCTTTCAAGGTCACATCATTGCCCTGACTATCTTTGCCGAGCACATCTTTTTCGATATCGAAGCGAATGGTACCGGCAATCGCGTAGGCGACAACCAGAGGAGGTGACGCTAAGAAGGCTTGTTTGGCGTAGGGGTGGATACGACCATCGAAATTTCGATTGCCCGAGAGCACCGCCGTTGTGTACAAGTCTCTGTCGATCACTTCTTTTTGAATCACTGGATCTAACGCGCCGCTCATGCCGTTACAGGTGGTGCAGGCGAAACCTACGATACCGAAACCCAATTGCTCCAATTCTGACAACAGCTTGGCATCTTCAAGATACAACTGCACGGCTTTGGAACCCGGTGCCAGTGAGGTTTTCACCCAAGGCTTACGGGTCAAGCCTTTAGCATTGGCATTACGGGCGATAAGCCCTGCTGCAATGACATTGCGGGGGTTTGACGTGTTAGTACAACTGGTGATGGCGGCGATGATACAGGCACCATCTGGCATCAAGTCTTTGCCATCGGCATCTTGACTCATATCGTAATGACCACTGATCCCCTTCTTGGCAAGATCGCTTGTCGACACACGGCGATGGGGATTAGAAGGTCCGGCGATGTTACGACCAACCGATGACAAGTCAAAATGCAGTACTCGCTCATACTCGGCATCTTTTAGCGTATCGGCCCACAAGCCAGCTTGCTTGGCATAGTTTTCAACCAGTTTTACCTGGCTATCATCCCGGCCTGTCAGCTTAAGATAATCTATGGTCATCTCGTCGATATAGAACATGGCGGCAGTGGCACCAAATTCCGGGGTCATGTTCGAAATAGTGGCGCGATCGCCCAATGTCAGCGCTCTAGCACCTTCGCCATAGAACTCTAAATAGGTTGATACCACTTTCTCACCCCGTAAAAACTCGGTGATCGCTAGCACGATATCCGTCGCGGTGATCCCGCTCTGACGTTTACCCACCAGCTCGACCCCGACAATATCGGGCACTCGCATGTAAGAAGGACGTCCCAGCATGACACTTTCAGCTTCTAAACCGCCAACACCTATGGCGATAACCCCAAGGGCATCGACATGTGGTGTGTGGCTGTCGGTTCCTACTAAGGTATCGGGAAATGCTACCCCATCGCGGGACTGGATAACGGGAGACATCTTTTCCAGGTTGATCTGGTGCATGATGCCGTTACCGGGCTGAATAACATCTATGTTTTTAAATGCCGTTTTAGTCCAGTTGATGAAATGGAATCTGTCATCGTTACGCCTGTCTTCGATGGCGCGGTTCTTCTCGAAGGCATCTTTCTCAAATCCGGCGTGCTCCACCGCTAAGGAATGGTCGACAATCAGCTGAGTCGGCACCACAGGATTGACTTTAGATGGGTCGCCGCCCTTGGCGGCAATGGCATCACGCAGACCAGCCAAGTCGACTAACGCCGTCTGACCAAGAATATCGTGACACACCACGCGAGCGGGATACCAGGGGAAATCCAGATCTTGCTTGCGCTCGATGATCTGTTTCAGTGAGTCGGTCAGCTTAGCTGGCTCGCAGCGACGAACTAGGTTCTCGGCGTAAACACGAGAGCAATAAGGCAGCTTGCGGTATGCACCTGGGCTGATAGCGTCTACGGCAGCCTCGGTATCGAAGTAATCGAGTTTACTGCCGGGTAGAGATTTACGGTATTGGGTATTCATCTTTATTTACTCAATTAGCGGTGTCTAGGCCCTAGTTCCTAGGAACTCGGGCCTAGCTTCTGGGCGCTTATCTTGTTTCGATTGGCGTCACTTTACGTGGCTCGCTGCCGGTGTAATCGGCGCTCGGGCGAATGATGCGGTTATTCGAACGCTGCTCCATCACATGGGCCGCCCAGCCGGTTAAGCGTGAACAAACAAAGATGGGGGTAAATAATTTAGTGGGAATGCCCATAAAATGATAAGCCGATGCATGGAAAAAATCCGCATTACAGAAGAGTTTCTTGCTGTCCCACATAAACTCTTCACAGGCGACGGAAATATCATAGAGGCTAGTATCGCCATTCTCCTGGGCTAGCTTCTCAGACCAGGCCTTGATGATCACGTTGCGAGGATCTGAGGTACGGTAAATGGCATGACCAAAACCCATAATTTTCTCTTTACGCTCTAGCATACCCGCCATCTGCACCTTGGCATCCTTGGGTGAGCTAAAGCTCTGGATCATATCCATTGCCGCCTCATTCGCGCCGCCATGTAGCGGACCGCGCAAGGTGCCGATAGCACCTGTAATACAAGAGAACATATCGGACAGGGTCGATGCACACACACGTGCGGTAAAGGTCGAGGCATTAAACTCATGCTCAGCATAGAGGATTAGTGACACATCCATCACGCGGCGATGCTGCTCAGAGGGGGTTTTGCCGTTGAGAAGATGCAAGAAATGACCGCCTATAGAGGCTTCATCTGTGACACAATCTATCTCGACGCCTTCATGGGAATACTTGTACCAGTAACACATGATGGCTGGAAATGCGGCAAGGAGACGATTGGCGGCATGGTTTTGCTCAGAAAAATCATTTTCTGGCTCTAAATTTCCAAGGAAAGAACAAGCTGTGCGCATCACATCCATAGGATGGGCATCACGAGGAATACGCTGCAACACCTCTTTCAGTAGCTGAGGTAGATCCCGCAGTGTGCTCAGTTCGGCCTTATAGGTCTCGAGTTGATCCACCGTGGGCAGCTCGCCATTAAACAACAAGTAGGCGACCTCTTCGAAGCTGGTATTGTCGGCCAAATCTGACACGTCATAGCCACAATATGTTAAGCCACTGCCCGATTTCCCCACGGTACAAAGGCTAGTTTCGCCGGCACTTTGTCCACGTAGTCCTGCACCACTCAGTTTTTTATCTAGCATTACTCTTTCCTCTATTTGTTAACTGTGACCTCGCCCCTGTATGCTTGCTTCACAGAGTTTTGATAACGGGTCATCTATTTTTATCATGCTTTATGTAAGGTTTTATGACGCTTTATCTCCCAGGCAAGGCCTATATCGCTAAACACTTGCCAGGCTTAACTCTGTTAACTAACTGCTATCTACATCTACAGGCTAAATGACTTTTTAGAGCCACTAAGCTACTTGTTCTTACCTTCGCTAAACAGCACATCTAACTTCTGCTCATAGGCGTGGTACCCAAGATAATCATAGAGTTCCATGCGGGTCTGCATCTTGTCGGTTACCGCCTTCTGATCGCCATCTTTTAGAATGGTTTCATAGACCATCTCTGCCGCCTTATTCATGGCCCTAAATGCCGACAGCGGATAAAGCACCATGGCGCACCCCCACTCTCCTAGCTGCTGTTTATTCCACAATTCGGTCTGACCAAACTCGGTAATATTGGCCAAAATAGGCACATCTAATGCCTCGGTAAAGGCGCGGTAATGCTCCTCTGTTTTCACCGCTTCGGCGAAGATGCCATCAGCACCGGCGGCTACATAGGCTTTAGCTCGCGCGATGGCGGCTTCTAGACCTTCTTGAGCGAAGGAGTCGGTTCGCGCCATGATGAAAAAATCTGGATCTGTGCGGGCATCCACTGCCGACTTGATCCTGTCGACCATCTCAGCAGTCGAGACAATCTCCTTATTAGGCCTGTGACCACAACGCTTCTGAGCAACCTGATCTTCCATATGCACGGCAGCCGCACCCGCCTTCTCCATATCTCGTATGGTCTTAGCTATGTTGAACGCCCCGCCCCAGCCAGTATCGATATCCACCATTAAAGGCAGGTCGCAGGCTGATGTGATGCGTTGTACATCTACAATCACATCATTTAGCGAGGTCATGCCTAAGTCGGGTAAGCCGTATGAAGCATTCGCCACACCGCCACCAGAAAGATAGATGGCCTGGTGACCTATCTGCTTTGCCATCATGGCGGTGTACGCATTAATGGTGCCCACTATCTGCAAGGGGGTATTATTTTCTAGAGCAAGACGGAATTTTTTACCCGGTGAAACAGTTATTGATAAACTTTCTGACATCTTAGGTCTCCTGTGATTCTTGTTCTGCTTGTTGCAGGGCAATTTTATTTTCAATGTTTTTTCTAGAAGCGGCAATATGACGGCGCATTAATAACTCAGCGAGTTCACCATCCCTATCACTGATTGCTTGAATAATGTTTGAGTGCTCGGTAAAAGCGCGAGTGGCTCTTGGGCTATGCATACCAAACTGACAACGGTACATGCGAACTAAATGATACAACTGACCGCAAATAAGATTAATCAGCTGCTGATTATGACTACCAAGAATAACTTTATAGTGAAAATCCACATCTCCTTCCTCTTGATAATAAGACACACCGTCTTGCAGTGCTTTATCACCTGCATGCTGAGTTAGCATATTTTGCATATGTGCTATCTCATCATCTGTCATATTCATTGCAGCCTGCCGACACGCCATGCCTTCAAGTGCTTCTCGGGTAATATATAATTCAAGCAGGCCCTCTATAGTGCAATCAACTACGCGCGAGCCTATATTGGCCTTGCGTTCTATCAAGTGACATTTTTCCAGGCGATTTAACGCTTCACGTAAAGTAGAGCGACTTATTTGATAGTGCTTAGCAAGTTCTGGCTCACTTATTTTGCTACCGGCTGCCATATCTCCTTCAACAATGGCATGTTGAAGTTGTTCAAAGACCTTATCGGCTGTGGTTACTGCTGCTTGTTTTGTTGGGTTAAGTAAAAGCATATGGTCTCATTCAAGCTTATTGATAATTTTCACACCTTTACCGACGAGAAACATTGTCGACAAAGTTACTCACATAACGCAATAGTAACGCAAAGTTGATATTATTCAAGTAACAACAGATTAAATTGTCGACAATCTTAAGAGGCGGGGTGTTTTAGATGTTCATAGGGGAAAATAACAAAAGATGGATGTAATCATTATTGCTGGGCTTTGGCCTCGATTGAGCCAGATTAGTTTCATTGTTTTTTTACTAAGATACGCAGATAAAAACTTCAAACATCTTAATGACATAATAGTTAGTCGATAATATATTTATCGATAATGCTTACACCTATAGAACAGCTATTGATGTTCTATATTACCTACTTGGTGTCACTTCCTCTTCTACTCTCGCCTAAATATGTTTGTATTACCTTTCAACAAAAAATTGTCTAAAACAATAAAAATAAGGAAACATATATGGCCAATTATAAAAAAAAAGAAACATACATGGCCCATTATAGAATAAAGAGCATCCAAGAAACTTTTACTAAATCTTTACTTGCTCTTGCGGTCACTTCAATTGCTTTTAGCACCAATGTCATTGCTACTGAGGTTAAAGATGAGCAAAGGAAAATAGAGAGAATTGAAATAACGGGCAGTAGAATAAAACGCACTGATATTGAAGCGGTAACACCTGTGATTTCAATTTCAGGCGATGATATAAGAAGAACGGGTGCTTTAAATATTACTGAAGCCCTAAATAAATTACCAATAATAGTACCTGACTTAGGCGATACCACCAGTAACTCTAACGGTATTGCCGGCATGTCAACCCAAAATTTACGAGGTTTAGGCGCAGAAAGAACCTTAGTTTTAGTTAATGGTAGACGTCATGTTCCTTCCATGCCGGGGAGCACATCGGTAGACATGTCAACTATACCTATGCCCCTTATTGAGCGAATTGAAATAATGACAGGTGGTGCATCGGCCATTTATGGTGCTGATGCTGTTGCAGGTGTTATCAACGTCATTTTGAAAAAAGAATATCAAGGCACTACTATAAACGCCACTTATGGTATCTCTGGCGAGTCAGATGGCCAAAGACACGGTCTAGATATCACACATGGTTCTAGTTTACTCAATGACAGTGCCAATATAGTACTCAATTTCAGTTACTATAAATCTAAACCCGTTATGGCAGTGGACAGAAGCTATGTTGATAGAGACATAGCCTATTTAACCAACCCTAATGATCCTGAAGGGGATATCTCAGGTATTCCAGATAGAACAATTCAAGAGTATGTGCGATTTTTCAACCAAGAAGATCGAAACTTCTTCATTAATAATGTTGTCTACAGACAAAACCCAGATGGCAGTATTTCGCCTACGCCTATGGGGTCAATGGGAATTATGGGGGACCCGGAGGCTGGCTTCTTTAAATCATATACCAATTCAGATAGCGGCTATTATTTTGGTGATTATAATTATCAAAGATTAAGTGTCCCTTCCGAAAAATTCAACTTTAACCTCACCTACCAACAAGAGCTCACTGATACTACTCACCTACTCCTTGATGCTAAATATGTAACTGGTTCCTCAGAACAACGCTGGAATCCACATTCTGAATACGGTGGTAACTACTTACCTACAGATTACGCATTTTATACTTCAGAGCAAAAAGCAGAAGTTGAACGTATTGGCTCGGGTCTAGAATGGGCTGGTAGTTTTCCAGAGTTAGGCCAATCTGGCGCAACTTGGGAACATGAAATGTACCAAGTGGTTGCTGTGCTGGAGGGCGAGATATTTAGCGACTTCAATTGGACATTGTCTGCTCAACATGGACAATCAAGCAGTGAAGACACCAGATATGGAGATTTAAATCAAGCTAACTGGGATGCTGGTAAGGGAGCCTGGGGAACAAGTTGTGACTCTGACTGTGTGCCACTTAACATTTTCCAACCATTAACCCAAGAGATGATTGATTATGTCAGTATCAAACCACACTCAGGCAAAGCAGAGCTGAAACAATCCATTGTTTCAGCTTCAATCACAGGCGATCTATTTGAGTTACCCGCTGGCACTGTCGGTTTTGCTACAGGTTTAGATTATCGAAAGGAAAGTAGCTCTGACATGCCATCTAGTGTTTCACAAAGCGGTATTGGCAGTGGTTATTCGGTGACTAAGCCTATTTCGGGTAATTATAATGTGACTGAAGTTTTCTCTGAGGTCAGGATACCTTTGCTTTCAAACGTTTTTCTTGCTCAAACTTTATCTGTTGAGGGAGCCATTCGTTATGCCGACTATAGTACAGCCGGTGGTAACACTAGCTGGAATTTAGGAGCAGAATGGCAGCCTATCAGTGATCTTAAGTTCAGAACATCACTGGCCAAAGCGGCACGTGCACCAAACATTAATGAGGTATACGCTACAGAAAACTTTGGTGGTGAATGGTTGGTTGACCCATGTAATGCTTGGTCTGTCACTGACAATCCAACACGTACCGCAAACTGTGCGGCTTTAGGTGTTGATCCAGATGCTATTCCATACTGGACATGGACAAACCAGAATTTCTCCGGTAATAAAGAGCTAAAATCAGAAGAAGCCAAGACACTGACTATAGGTGCGGTAATATCACCACGATATATCGATAATTTAAATATAATTGTTGATTACTGGGATATTGATTTAACCGATGAAATAAACTCCTATGACATGAATACCATTGTAAATGGCTGTGTTGATTCAAAGAGTATAGATAACCAATTCTGTGACTTTATCACTCGTGATGATAATGGCATTGTCACCTTAGTAGAGATGACACAACTCAACCTCGCAGCCCATAAAGTAAGAGGTTTAGATATGAAGCTAGACTATTCATATTCTTTTGACTCTTATGGTGACCTTTCTTTCACCACACTATGGTCAAAGATGCTTGAGAGGACATTGCAATCTGATTCAGACCAAGAGCCAGAAGAGTTTGTTGGCGGCATGGCATATCCAGAGTGGCGAGGAAATATTAGCGCTAGCTATAGCCTAAAAGATCTCTCAACAAGCTTAACCTTCAGGTATATTGGTGAGCAAAGCACTGACATTAGCTTAACTGAAGAGGACCGTTCTCCGCTTACGACTGGGGGGATATGGTATACCGATATCAATGTTAACTATTACATTAGTGAAAACTTTTTTATTAACTTAGCAATCAATAATCTAACTGATCAAGGTACACCACAAATACCCTCAGCAAACCGAGGTGGTGCAAGCTATCACATAGGGTACACGGGTGGCCTTTATGACACTATCGGTCGATACGCGGTCTTAAGTACCAGCTACAACTTTTAATCTACACCAGTAAAAATAACTAAGACTCGATTAGCTATTTATCAATTCACCTTGATAAATAGCTTTTCTATTTCAACAAATTGAAATTAAACAGCTCACATCGTTTAAGATACCCTATGATTTGTACTGTTTTTATTCCCCTCTGTTTACATTCAAACATGATATAAAGCTTCAAACACTCGCCAAACAATACTTATATACAAGCTAGACGATACGGCACTAGGCTAATCAATTAATCGCTTCTCCAATCATGGCGCGACTGAGGGCATACTTTGTCGACAACTCAGCTTAGCCACTTAGGGGAAGCTACTTGCACAATATTCAGTTTTAGGTGAATAAAATCTTACTGCCGCTGTAACGGGTTATTCGGTGACCAAGGCCATGGGTTAACCCAGGATTTTTGACCCACACTCAAGAATGCACCATAAAGATGTTACAAAAGATTGTAATAAAACCAACAAGCACGGCTTTGCCTATAGGGTCGCCTATGAGACAATCGAGCCATGAAAATTTATGCCCATATTCACAAGGCCCCCATACGCGTGTTCCGCATAGGCAGAAAGCGATTTTGGATCAGGTTAAAACGAGACATGCTTATTTTAAAAGATGCATTGTCACAAGAGAAACAGGAGACCAAAGATATGTTGGTCACCTATAAACGTTACACAAAAAAGCAGGCCAGCCGTGAAGAGCTAGCCGAGGCCAATAAGCAATTCGGTGATCTGTTAAAAGGATTAGGCCTGGGCGTATTTGCCGTACTACCGTTCGCCCCTATTACCATACCTCTGGTAGTCAAACTTGGAAAAATAGTAGGCGTAGATGTACTGCCAAGCTCATTTAACAATCTTTCCAGAAAGAAAAAGAAACGCTCCGCTACATTGACTGAAAATGAAAAATAACCTGTGACGTTTTAAATCTCCATTTTCCCACCCTTCTCTATTACAGCTCCTTTCCCCCGCTTTGATTGCCTGTTACCCTATTGAGTTATAAAAATAACCCTCCTCAAATTGATACAAGCAGCAGCGAGCACGCGTCCAACATGACTGAATTATTGATCTCAGGTGCCCAAGGCACCCCCCTCACTATCTTACACACAGATGCATACTCAACTTGGCTAGCCGAGCAAGACACTCAGACCACAAACTGGCTAACTACGACTCAGTTTAATGGCAAAGGCATGAGCCTAATTCCAAACGGTGCAGGTGAACTCTCTCAAGCCATTTATGTGAGCTCTGAGCTAGATTCCTATTGGTTATGCGGCGACCTAGTAAACCAGCTTCCTGCCGGTCGCTACACCATCCAGGGCAGCGATGAGCAAATTAAAGTCGCGGCATTTAGCTGGGGTCTAGGCGCATATAAATTCGACCGCTATAAGCGCAATGACAAAGTATATCCGCAACTGGTATTGCCGACTCAGGCTCAAGTCGATGAAATGAACAAACTGGTTCGCTCAGTGACTATCGTGCGTGACCTGGTCAATACACCAGCTGCAGACATGATGCCTCAGCACTTGGGTGAGACAATGGAGGGTTTGGCCAAGGAATTTGGTGCAAGCATCACTCAGATAGTTGGCGATGAACTGCTCGAACAAAACTACCCGACTATCCACATGGTAGGCCGAGCAAGTGAAAACCTGCCGCGCCTAATAGATATGACCTGGGGTGATGAGAATGCACCTAGAGTCACCTTAGTGGGTAAAGGTGTGTGTTTCGACTCCGGCGGACTGGATCTGAAACCCGGTGCAGGCATGCGTTTGATGAAAAAAGACATGGGCGGCGCCGCTCACGTTATCGGCCTGGCACACCAGATCATGGCGAGTAACTTACCAATACGTTTGCGCGTATTGGTACCAGCAGTCGAAAATGCAGTATCGGCAAATGCTTTCCGTCCAGGTGATGTGATTAAGACCCGTAAAGGCATCACAGTTGAAATTGATAACACAGATGCCGAAGGCCGCTTAGTCTTGTGTGATGCATTAGCCGAAGCCAACAATGACAAGCCTGAGCTGATGATAGATTTCGCCACACTAACAGGTGCAATGCGCATCGCCTTAGGCACCGAGCTTCCCGGATTCTTCAGTAATGATGATCAAGTGGCAGCCGATATGACTCAGTCAGGCCTCAAGGTACAAGATCCTATCTGGCGCATGCCACTGCACAAGCCATACCTGGAACTCACCGGCAGTGATATCGCCGATCTAGCCAACTGTGGCCGTGTTCCTCAAGGTGGTGCTATTACTGCAGCACTCTATCTCGAATCCTTCGTCGATGCAGACATTAGCTGGTCTCATTTCGATGTAATGGCATGGAACACGCGTAAGCTTCCCGGTCGCCCAATCGGTGGCGAAGCCTTCGGTATTCGTGCGGTATTCGATTATCTGCAGACACGTTTCGTCAAATAAGCCCTAGCGTTCCTCACTCAATATTGCCACCGGCCATGATCCAATATCACTAGTCGGTGGCAACACACAAAAATGTAATAAAATCCCACATCTCCAAACACTCAAGCCGTTAACGCTTCGATAACGAACAAATTCAGACTAAAAACACGTCAAACTGTAATTAAACAAGATAACCGACTGGAAATTTCATAAATTACTCGTATAATCCTTTCCCAGCTTAAGACTCAATGCTTTTGCCACCTAATACTGGCTGTTACAGGGATATGTGATAGACCCACGGAGCTGGACCAGCAGAATTTGTTGCGGGTTTACCGATGACTCCACCCTTGTAGTTTAGGCCGGAATACCCGTAACTCAGTATTCTCTCTTCACGATACCTGCCCTCTTCCTGCATCAGGAGGCTGTCAGCTAGCCGACACTTCAAGCTCTGATTCATCTTCGACTCGCTCTCTATAGATCAGATTTGGATAAAAAATGCAGTTGTTAATTAGCTTGGCCGGAATATTCTTTCTTCTATTCTGTGGTTGGATCTTCTCTGAGAACCGCAGAGCAATTAATTGGCGTACCGTGATCGGTGCCTTAATTCTTCAGGCTGGATTTGCAGCCCTAGTCTTGTATGTCCCAATGGGACAACAGCTACTGGGCTCAGTAAGCCAGGGAGTCACGGCAATTTTAGGATTTGCCGACCAAGGTATTCAATTCATGTTCGGTCCTCTGGCAAATAACGGTTTCGTGTTTGCCATTAAGGTCCTGCCCCTAGTCATCTTCATCAGCGCGCTCATCTCCATGCTGTATTACTTAGGTGTAATGCAATGGGTCATCAAGATCATAGGTGGCGGCCTACAAAAGTTATTGGGAATTAGCCGCGCAGAATCTTTAGTCGCCACGGGTAATATCTTTCTCAGCCAAGGTGAGTCACCTCTGCTAGTTAAGCCCTTTCTGCCTAAGATGACACGCTCGGAGCTCTTCGCCCTAATGACAGGCGGCATGGCTTCGGTGGCTGGTAGTGTTTTGGGTGGGTATGCAGGTCTGGGAGTCGAGTTAAAGTACCTGATTGCAGCCAGCTTTATGGCTGCGCCAGGCAGCTTGCTGATGGCAAAACTGCTGGTACCAGAAGTCGATACTCCAGTGAGTAACCAAAACCTAGATATGAGCCGCAGTGAAGATCACAATGTCGTCGATGCCCTCGCCTCTGGAGCGATGAATGGCATGCGGGTAGCCGTTGCCATTGGCACCATGTTGATCGCTTTCATCAGTGTTATCGCCATGTTCAACGCGGGTATAGAGCAAGTGGGTCTTTGGTTTAACTTCGAAGGCGTGACTATGCAAAGCATACTGGGTTACATCTTTGCTCCCATTGCTTTCATCATAGGTGTCCCCGCAGATGAGATGATGCTGGCCGGTGGCTTCATAGGTCAGAAGCTTATCCTCAATGAATTCGTGGCCTTCATGGATTTCGTGTCGATAAAAGAGCAACTGTCGAATCATACTCAGGTCATCATCACCTTCGCACTCTGTGGCTTCGCTAATATTGGCTCGATTGCGATTCAACTGGGCAGTATTGGGGTCATGGCGCCTGAGCGCAGCGCTGAAGTCGCTAAGCTAGGTTTTAAGGCGGTATTGGCTGCTACTCTGGCCAACCTGATGAGCGCCGTACTCGCCGGTATCTTCATCAGCTTTTAACCAATAATATTCAGGGGCTTGTATAAGCCCCTGAATAAGCCGCTAGATTCGACAGCACTGCACAAGCCGTTAATTGGCTGCGCTAACTCATGTCGAAAATTTACGGCTGCAATCTTAATACTCTATCTATGTCTTCTGCACTATGGCGATTTGGAACTTGTTCCCACTCTTCACCCCAGGCACGATTGACCATACGTCCTCGTTGTACAGCCTCTCTTTCAGATAGCATCTTAGCCCAACGTAGAAGGTGAGTATAACTTTCAACTTGTAAGAAATGTCCAGCATCATACAAGTTGCCCAACACCAAATTGCCGTACCAGGGCCATATTGCCATGTCCGCAATACTATATTCTTCACCCGCTACATAAGTAGTTTTAGATAATTGCTTATCTAAAACATCTAGCTGTCGTTTAACTTCCATTGCAAAGCGGTTGATCGGGTATTCCAGCTTTTCATCGGCATAAGAATAGAAATGTCCAAATCCTCCACCAAGGAAAGGAGCTGAACCTTGGACCCAAAATAGCCAGTTAAATGTCTGGGTTCTAGCACTAGCATCTTGTGGTAAAAACTGACCAAATTTCTCTGCTAGATGAACCAGAATTGAAGCTGATTCAAATACATTAACCTCATCATCAGCGGATTTATCCACTAGAGCAGGGATTTTTGAATTTGGATTAACGCCAACAAATCCTGACGAAAATTGTTCACCTTCTCCAATGTTAACTAGGTATGCATCATATTCAGCCTCTTTGATCCCTAGGGCTAATAGCTCTTCTAAAAGAATCGTAACTTTTTGTCCATTAGGTGTACCCAAGGAGTAAAGTTGTAAAGGGTGCTCACCTACAGGTAAGTCTTTCTCGTGTGTTGAGCCTGAAACCGGGCGGTTAATGCTTGCCCATTTATTGTCGCTACTAGTATTAACCCACACCTTAGGCGGCGTATATTCATTACTCATCATTTTTCCCTACACTTGATTAACGTACAAATGTGGTTCTAGTTAAATACTTTCAAAACAAATAACACTCGTCATCTTTGCTTTGAACCTCAAGCAGAATATCATTAATCTATTGAATATTTTAATCTTATTAGTGAGTGATATTTGACTGAGTGGAATGATTATTGGACTGAGTGGAATGATTGTTGAAGAAAACTAATAAGCGCACAAGCTGCTAAATAAACCCAATCTTGCACCCTATACGACGTCTGTAAATATTTTTTATAGGCCTTAAACATGAGATATAAGAAGTCGACTCTTAGGCTAACCATGGCATCTGGGACTGACTTTGTGTAAACCTCAAATATAAGAAGTCCAGATACAAGCCGGTATATAAGAAGCATACTCCTACACCATCCATTATATCCGCAGATAGCTCTTCACTATGAGACATCCCTGTACAAACCCCCTCTTACACCATCCATGGCATCCGGGATAGCTCTTAACTATGAGACATCCATGTACAAACCCACTCCTATGCCATCCATGGCATCCGGGGATAACTACATCCCTGTACAAAAAAGCCCGAACTAGGTTCGGGCTTTTGGCAGCAATCTGGTTAAGCCTGGACAGGCTTAGGTGTCTGCTTACGCATCGACGCCTTTGCTTCTAAGGAACTCATCATAAGTTCCCTTGAAGTCATTGATGCCATCTTTAGTCATTTCTATGATGCGGTTAGCAACCGATGAAACGAATGCACGGTCATGACTGACAAAAATCAGCGTACCTTGGTAGATCTCCAGCGCATTGTTCAATGACTCGATAGATTCCATGTCCATGTGGTTAGTCGGCTCATCCATCACCAAGATATTTGGCTTCTGCATGATAAGCTTGCCAAATAACATACGACCCTTCTCACCACCCGATAATACCTTAACTGACTTCTTGATATCGTCAGAGCTAAATAGCATACGACCCAAGTAACCACGAACCGACTGGTCGTCATCTTCAGGCTTACGCCACTGGCTCATCCACTCGAACAAGGTCATTTCATTTTCAAAATCTGACTCATGATCTTGAGCATAATAACCGATAGATGAATTCTCAGACCATTGGATGGTACCGCTATCCTGAGGAATATCGTGGGTCAAGGTACGCAGTAAAGTCGTCTTACCGATACCGTTCTCACCTAAGATGGCAATACGCTCACCCACTTCAACCATAAGGTTTAACTTGTTGAACAGTGGCTCATCGAAACCCTTGCTTAGCTCTTCAACGATCAAAGCATTACGGAACAGTTTTTTCTCTTGCTCGAAACGAATAAACGGGTTTACACGACTCGAAGCTTTCACGTCATCAATCTTAATCTTATCGATAAGCTTAGCGCGTGAAGTGGCCTGCTTAGCCTTAGATGCGTTAGCAGAGAAACGAGCAACGAAGCCCTGAAGTTCGGCAATTTGCGCCTTCTTCTTGGCATTATCAGACATCAAGCGCTCACGAGTTTGTTGAGCTGCCATCATGTACTCATCATAGTTACCCGGGAAAACACGCAGCTCACCGTAATCGAGATCCGCCATATGGGTACAGACTGAGTTTAAGAAATATCTATCGTGAGAGATGATGATCATAGTGCTGTTACGCTGGTTCAGCATCTCTTGCAACCAACGAATGGTGTCAATGTCCAAGTTGTTGGTTGGTTCGTCGAGTAGCAATACATCTGGATCAGAGAACAGAGCTTGTGCCAGCAAGATTCGAAGTTTGAAACCTGGAGCGATTGCGCTCATAAGACCAAAATGTTGATCAACAGGAATACCCACTCCCATCAGGAGTTCACCGGCACGAGATTCGGCAGTGTAACCATCCATCTCGGCAAATTCCATCTCTAGATCGGCAACCTTGATGCCATCTTCTTCTGTCATTTCAGGCAGAGAGTAGATACGATCGCGCTCTTTCTTGACTTCCCAAAGCTGTTCGTGGCCCATGATAACGGTATCGATCACGCTGAACGCTTCATAACCAAACTGGTTCTGACTCAGTTTACCGATACGCTCATTGACATCCAGAGAGACATTACCCCCTGTCGGCTCCAGATCGTTACCCAAGATCTTCATAAAGGTTGACTTACCACAGCCGTTCGCGCCGATCAGACCATAACGGTTGCCGCCGCCGAATTTAACTGAGATGTTTTCAAACAGTGGCTTAGCGCCAAACTGCATGGTGATATTAGCTGTAGTAATCAAGTGTTAGATTCCAAAAATTGTTATGCGATGCGCGATTTAAGTCCTATCATTCGGGTGAATATTATAAAATATCCCTATGACATAAACATGAATTTACGGCGCTGATATGATGCTTAAACGAGCAAAATCAAGCGCGGTATTATAGCCAGCGACTGCCAAACAATCAACTAAAAGCGAACTAGCAAGCGATGAGGATTTTCCGTTGTGGGGGGATTTAAAGCAGCAAGCCATACAGGCTTTGTTCAGGCTCCTAACTCAGACAGCAAACACTTCAATCATTACTTGCTCAACTTCACATGTATATGAAAGGAACCCGAACAGGTTTTGTTCGGATTGTGATACGTAAATAAAACTAAACTAACGAGTTAACTTCACATGTCTTAAACGATTAGCGTTTGTCACTACAGTCAAGGAAGAAAGTGCCATCGCAGCTCCTGCTATCACAGGGCTAAGCAATATTCCAGTAAGTGGAAACAGGACTCCTGCGGCGACCGGAATGCCTAAGCTGTTATAGATACATGGCAACCCGAACAGGTTTTGTTCGGATTGTGATACGTAAATAAAACTAAACTAACGAGTTAACTTCACATGTCTTAAACGATTAGCGTTTGTCACTACAGTCAAGGAAGAAAGTGCCATAGCAGCCCCAGCAATCACAGGACTCAGCAATATTCCAGTAAGTGGAAACAGGACTCCTGCGGCGACCGGAATGCCTAAGCTGTTATAGATACATGGCAACCCGAACAGGTTTTGTTCGGATTGTGATACGTAAATAAAACTAAACTAACGAGTTAACTTCACATGTCTTAAACGATTAGCGTTTGTCACTACAGTCAAGGAAGAAAGTGCCATAGCAGCTCCTGCTATCACAGGGCTAAGCAATATTCCGGTAAGTGGAAACAGGACTCCTGCGGCAACGGGAATACCTAAGCTGTTATAGATACATGGCAACCCGAACAGGTTTTGTTCGGATTGTGATACGTAAATAAAACTAAACTAACGAGTCAACTTCACATGTCTTAAGCGATTAGCGTTTGTCACTACAGTCAAGGAAGAAAGTGCCATAGCAGCTCCTGCTATCACAGGGCTAAGCAATATTCCAGTAAGTGGAAACAGGACTCCTGCGGCGACTGGAATGCCTAAGCTATTGTATATAAACGCACCGAAGAGGTTCTGCTTAATGTTCCTCATGCTGGCATTGGCTAAAGCAAAAGTATCGGCCAACACTGACAGGCGTCCGCTCAGTAAGGTCAAGTCGGCACTCTCGATGGCGACCTCGGTGCCATCTCCCATGGCGATACCTACATCAGCACTCATTAAGGCCGGCGCATCATTGATACCATCTCCTACCATGGCTACTACTTCTCCGATCTCTTTGAGCTCGATAATCTTAGCCTGTTTCTGCTCGGGCAGGACTCCGGCAATGACTTCATCTATGCCCACTTCATTGGCAACGGCCTGAACCGTCTCTTGCTTGTCACCGCTGAGTAATATCACTCGTTTACCGCCACGCTTGAGTGCAGCAATGGCTTGTTTGGCATCGGGTTTCACCGGGTCGCTGATGGCTATAACACAGACTAAGCGTCCTTGTTTCGCCACATAAACTGGGGTTTTACCAAGCAGGGCTAAGGTCTCAACCTCATCTTGTAGAGCATCCACACCCGATATCTGCTCCATGGTCATCAGGCTCATATTACCTATGGCCAGCTCGACGCCGGAGACTCGGCCCACTATGCCTTTGCCTTGAATATTGTTGAAACCTTCGGGTTCGACCAAGCTTATCTCGCGCGTTTTGGCGAAATCCAACATAGCCTGAGCCAATGGATGCTCGGAATGTTGCTCCAGACTCGCCACCAGGAATAACACTTGCTCTGATGCAGAGGCTTCACTACTGCTGCAGCTCTCACTCTCATCATCACTCTGATCATAACTCTCATAACAACTCTCATAATAAGAATCAAGCAGAAGAATATCCGTTACCCTTGGCTTACCCGATGTAATAGTGCCTGTCTTGTCCAGCACCACACAGGTCACCTTACTCGCAGTTTGCAGAGCCTCACCATTCTTAATCAAGACTCCCATCTGCGCCGCTCGTCCAACCGATACCATGATAGACATAGGTGTCGCTAATCCTAGGGCGCAGGGGCAAGCGATAATTAACACGCTTGTTAACACCACTAGCGCGTGTGACAACTGAGGCGCTGGTCCCGCTAGATACCACACCATAGATGCGACTAGGGCAATAATCACCACCACAGGGACAAAGTAAGCCGATATCTTATCCGTGAGCCTGCCTATGGGAATTTTTGATGTTTGTGCCTGCTGAACCAGGTCGATGATTTTCGATAAACGGGTATCGGTTAACCCGGCAGTCACACGATATATAATGCTGCCATTGCCGTTGACGGTGCCAGCACTGAGCATATCGCCAATACTTTTAGACACGGGAATGGGCTCACCGGTTAACATGGACTCATTGAGATTCGACTCACCACTCAACACCTCCCCATCCAAGGCGACTCGACTACCAGGTTGTAGCCTCAAGTTGTCACCGACTCGTATTTGCGCTATTTCAACCTCCTCATCCCCAGTGTCGGTGAGCCTTATTGCTGTGGTGGATTGTAATCCGATAAGCCGCTGCACAGCTTCACTGGTCTTGCCCTTAGCCCTGAGCTCCAGCGCATGGCCTAAGTTAATCAAACCCAGAATCATCACACTGGCTTCAAAGTAAACATGGCGGGTTTCGGCTGGAAACCAGTAAGGCATGATCACCACCAGCATGGAATAGGCCCATGCTGTACTAGTGCCGAGCACAATCAAGGTATCCATATTGGCACTGCGCGCCTTAAGTGCACGCCACATCCCTTTATAAAAGTGTCCGCCTGTGGTCACTAGCAGGATCAATGTGATAATACCCATGACTCCCCAAGCCAATTGCTGACTGGGATTATTCACCATCATCTCGCCGCCAAATAGCCCCCATAGCATCATAGGCACGCCTAAGCCCAATCCCAGCATAGATTGGATGATACGGGTGCGGTACTCGACTCGTTCAGCCTGAATTTTCTTCTCGCTGGCAAGCTTGGCATCCAGCACGAGTTCACTGTCATAACCGACACTGGCCACTGTCACGATTGCTAACTCACTGCTGATATCGCCCTGAATTTGTACCTGCTTATCGGCCAGATTAACCCGTGCGGACACCCGTGAAGATACCTGAGAGACCAGCTTAGTATCCACGCCAGCTTGTGATAACTTTTCGAATGCTGCTTCAATTTTTGCCACACAAGTAGCGCAGTTCATTTGAGGCACATATAAGGTCATGCTATTGGTATTGGTATTTTTCATCATCTTTGATTCCCCTCAATCAAGGCGGTTTTAACTCGCTTGTTCCCATTTCACTGCACCTAGGTTAATGTCTCCCCTAATGGGAGAGTCAAACCCTTAATGTAAAATAAACTGATTGTCCCTCGATTTACCTTGAACCTGAGCTTGAACCTGAGCTTGAACCTGAGCTTGAACAGAGTTTTAGCGCCCTGTGAATGGAATTAAATGACATGTGAGGCATATGATGAAAATTGGAGAAGTGGCTAAAAAGACAGGTCTAACGGTGAAGAGTATTCGTTATTACCACGACATAGGCCTTATCTGCGCCACACGGGGTGAAAACGGCTACAGAGAATATGATAAACCTCAGATAGACTCCCTCAGGTTTATCGGTCACTGTCGCGATTTAGGTTTCTCTCTAGATGATTGTCGATCTTTGCTGGATCTTAAGCTCAATCAAGACCGAGATGCCGAAGATGTAAAACGCTTAGCTAAGACTCACCTGGAGATGGTGAGTGATAGAATAACCAAGTTACAGGCACTAGAGAGTCAGTTAAACCATCTGATAAAGGATTGTCGCGGCGGCCATCAACCGGACTGCGCCATACTCAGCGGGCTCAGTGAATAATGAGCCGATATAGCCCAGACCCCTATGACCTGACTTAATAAAACACGAGGTGAATGGTGAGGAATTATCTCATCCAGGCAGCAATATAAAAAACAGTGAGACAATGCAGGCAAGATAGCTGATTAGCTTTCCTGTTTCTGGCATTGGCAAATAACTTGGCATTACTTTCTGACAATTAACTTCTGACAATTACTTTCTGATAAGAAGGTTCTTAAACCATTCAAAAACTGTTAACTGTTTATCCCGGCTCAATCCATAAAAGATACAGATCCAGGGAGATAAGAGCAGATACCAGGGCAACACAGAAGTATCACGTCCAGTGATGAGCAGATATAGAAATCCCGCATAAATAACCAAGACCCCAAGCCCTCCGACTAACAGCATTAAATTCCTAGTCGCTTTTTCCAGCCAAACCATCTGCTTGTGGAATCTCAAATCAGTTTTCTCCAAAATATTAACATTGAACATTATTACTTATCACCAGCACTAATGTAATACCTATCGGTATAAGTACTTGTATGAGTATCTAAGTTAAATCCTGTCACTGGGGTCAATACAGATCTTACTGAGTAAATCCAAAGCAACAAAAAACGGACCAAGGCCCGTTTTAATATTTATCATACTTGTCTTAGAAATTAGAACCTAGGCACTCACTCCCAGGTTATAGACACATAAATCTATATACGTATGCCGCCATCAATCTCGAATACTCGGCCGTTAACATAGTCGTTCTCTATGATGAACTTAACCGTCGATGATATCTCGCTAGGTTGACCCAGACGGCCAACTGGCACCATTTTTTCCATACGTGCTAGCGCTTCAGGCTTCATCGATGCCGTCATCTCAGTCTCAATCACACCCGGCGCTACCGCGGCGCTGCGAATATTGTATCTTGCCAACTCTTTTGCCCAAGCAACAGACATGGCTGCAACACCCGCTTTCGAAGCCGAGTAGTTAGTCTGCCCCATATTGCCCGCCTTGGATAAGCTGGAGATATTGATGATCACACCTTCTTGCTTAGACTCAATCATGGCAGCCGCAGCCTCACGACCACAGAGGAATGAACCGGTTAAGTTGACGTTAATCACAGCCTGAAACTGCTCATATGACATACGGTCGGTCACCTTGCCATCTTTAGCTTTGACTAGCATGCCATCTAATAAGATACCTGCATTGTTGATAAGTACATTCACCTTACCGAAATCTTCCAGGATAAAACCGAAACCCGCCACCACATCTTCTTCATCGGTAATATCGAAGGCATAGCCTTGTACTTCCGCTCTGTCGCCAATATCGGCGCAAGCACGTTCAAGCTTGTCTTGATCCACATCGATAAGGGCCAATTTAGCGCCGGCTTCGGCTAAATCCACTGCCATGGCTAAACCAAGTCCACCAGCACCACCAGTAATGACCACTACCTTATCTTTTAAATCCATCGTATTACCCTTTGTTTTTATTTTGTTGAATATGAGTCATCTGTTGAAAACTAGAGAACTGTTCAAAAATACTAGAAAAATCTCGTGTACCATTGCCTTGACGAGCATGGTTCACATATAAACTGCGTGCTAGGGCGCCCATGGGCGTACAGGAATTAGTCAGTAATGCCGCCTCTTGAGATAGACCTAGATCTTTAACCATAAGATCCACCATGAAGCCCCCCTGATAACCATTGGATGACGGTACAGACTCCATCACATCTGGACAAGGATTATATTTATCCAAGGTCCAATTACCACCACTACTGACCTTCATAATCTCAGATAACACCTTAGGATCTAAACCATGGTCAATGCCCATCTGCAAAGATTCACTGGTGGCTATCATCAGCACAGACAGAAGCATGTTATTACAAATTTTGGCCACCTGACCAGCACCAGAATCCCCGGCGTGTAAAATATTGGCGCCCATATGACTTAGCACCTTAGAGGCTTGCTCAAAACCCGTCTCACTGCCACCACAGATGAAGGTTAATGTCCCGGCCGCAGCCCCTGCGGTACCACCAGATACAGGTGCATCGATAAACTCGAGTCCCTTACTCACGGCAACTTCGGCGACTTTTTTAGCGCTCTGAGCATCTATGGTTGAGCAGTCGATCAGTAAGGTTCCCTCGGCTACCACATCGAGCAAGCCCTTATCAGAGCTGCCTTCACCTAAGTAGAGAGAGCGAACATGTTTTCCCGCCGGCAGCATGGTTATCACCACATCTGCACCGGATGCTGCGCCGCAGGCACTCTTGGCACTTAGTGCGCCAAGCTCAGTAAGAGACTTCATCGCCTCGGGGACGAGATCGAACACCTTAACCATCACGCCTGATTTTATTAAATTGGCCGCCATAGGCGCGCCCATGTGCCCTAATCCGATAAATGCGATACTTGTCATCTTAAACTCCTTAAGAAAATTATTCCCCGAGACTCATTTCAATAGCGCTCTTACAACACAGGCTCCTCCAACTGAGCTAAAGGATGCGATGCTAAAGACCAAGGCGAGCTCAGCATCTGCTCGATTAAGCTTACGGGCACATCCGCCACTCGGTTAAACTTCCACTGGGGATTACGGTCTTTATCGATAAGCAATGCCCTCACCCCTTCAGAGAAATCCCCCAGGGCGCAGCAGTTGACGCTCAAACCAAGCTCGAACCTAAATACTTCGGCCAGACTCAGGTCTATGCCTAAGTGAGCTTGGCGATAAATAAGTTGCAAACTGATGGGGCTACCGGACAACATGGTCTCGATGGGACGTTTCAGCCAAGAGTCATTGAGATTAAGCTCTTCGACTCGAGCCATAATCTCGTTGAGCGAGCCCGACATAAGTACATCTATGTCATTTTTATAAGTCTCGAGCCGCCCCTTGGAAAATCCTACACTTGCGTCGGCGCCGGTGCGATTGAGCTCATGGGTCAACAAGTTATGATTAACCTCAGTATCATCTCCCCAATTGAGGCAGGCTAAGCTATCGAGCAAGGGCTGTTTATCATCATCTAGAATATAGTGATTAGCGATACCCACGAATTTAGCATCGGCTGCATTCATGTTATAGGCCGTAAGCCCCAGAAATAATCCCACTTTCCCCGGCATACGATTGAGAAAATAACTGCCACCTACATCTGGGTACAGACCTATGGTCACCTCAGGCATGGCAATACGAGAACCCTCGGTCACCACACGATGACTCGCGCCCATCATCAGGCCAAGACCGCCTCCCATGACGATACCGGCTCCCCAGACTAAAATGGGTTTAGCATAGGTATCGATAAGATGATCGAGTCTATATTCCTGCTCAAAGAATTCTGTCGCCTGCTGGGTAAGCTCACCCGGTGTGGCAACAGATGCATGATAAATGGCCCTGACATCGCCACCGGCGCAGAAGGCTTTCTCGCCTGCACCATCTAACATCACCATGGCGATAGCGTCATCATCTTGCCAGCGCATAAGCTGAGCCAGCATCGACTGCACCATCTCGAGATTGATAGCGTTAAGCGCTTGCTCCATATTCAGGGTCATGACCCCAATCTGCTTGCCAGAGCTTGTGCCTAAGGTTTGAAATACCACACTATTACTTGAATGAGTCATCAGCAGTTCTTCCAGTTGGCCTTACGCTTTTCTAAGAAAGCCGCAACCCCTTCAGCTTGATCTTGGGTATCAAACAAGGCCGCAAACTGCTCGCGTTCTATGGGTAAGGCTTGGTTTCTCGGCATATTACGTCCGGCTTGGATCAGAAATTTACAGGCTTTAATACTACTGGGACTCTGGTTTGCCACCTTGGCGGCCAGCTCCATGGCCCCATCGAGAGCGGCGCCAGTTGCCACCACCTCCTCCACCAGTTTTAGCTCCAGGGCTTGGTCTGCGGCCAGTCGCTCACCACATAAGATCATCCGCTTAGCCCAGCCTTCGCCAATGAGCGCCGCCAAATTTTGCGTCCCACCCGCACAAGGAAGCAGACCTACGCTCGCTTCGGGCAAGGCCATCACAGCTTGAGATTCGGCGATACGTAGATCACAGGCCAGCGCGACCTCGAGTCCGCCGCCCATGGCATAGCCATTGATTGCCGCGATGGAAACACCGCGAAATGCGCTCAAAGCTTCGAACGCTTCACCGAAACACTTGGCCATATTGGCAGCATTGTCTTTATTGCCATCGGCAAACAACTTGAGATCGGCCCCAGCGGAGAAAAACTTGTCCCCTTCACCCGTTATGACCAGGGCATAAATGTCCGGATTATCATTGAGTGCCTCCACCTTCTGCTTCAGCAACTGCAAACTCTGGGCAGTCCAGGTATTAGCCGGCGGATTGCTCATGGTGATCACTGCGGTATGGCCTACAATCTTCTCTATCAGGGCTGTCATCTGTCACTTCCTTTTATGAGTCTAAATTACAAGATCTGTCCGGCGCTCTCATCGAGTAAACGTCTCGCAATAATCAAGCGCATGATCTCGTTAGTCCCTTCCAATATCTGGTGTACGCGCACATCACGCACATGACGCTCTAAGGGATATTCACGTATGTAGCCATAGCCGCCGTGCAGCTGTAACGCCGCATCACAAACCTGAAAACCGATATCGGTAGCAAAACGTTTCGCCATGGCGCAATAGGCGCTGGCTTCGGGATCACCACAATCGAGTTTAAAGGCCGCTAATCGCACTATCTGTCTTGCCGCCACAAGTTCAGTCGCCATGTCGGCCAGTTTAAATTGCAGCGCCTGAAACGTGGCAATGGGTTTACCAAACTGCTTACGCTCGGTCATATATTGAGTGGCACGCTCAAGCGCCGCCTGAGCTGTACCCACTGAGCAGGTAGCAATATTGATGCGTCCACCGTCCAGGCCCTTCATGGCGAAAGTGAAACCTTGTCCCTCTTCACCCAAGAGATTTGTTACCGGTACCCGCACTTCGCTGAAGGTGATCTCCCGGGTAGGTTGAGCGTTCCAGCCCATCTTATCTTCCGCCTTACCATAGGTTACCCCTTTAGCATCGGCAGGGACCACTATGGCTGAGATACCTTTAGGGCCATCTTGTCCGGTGCGGCACATGACCACTAATAGCTCGGTCGCCCCAGCGCCAGAGATAAACATCTTGGTGCCGGAGATCACATACTCATCGCCCTCTCGCACCGCTTTGGTCTTAAGGGATGCAGCATCGCTGCCCGCGCCCGCTTCGGTTAAGCAATAAGATGCCAGTTTCTGGCCCGTGGTTAATAACTCGGACCACTCTTGTCTTAAGGTTTCGCTGCCGAAACTGGTCACCATCCAGGTCGCCATATTATGTATAGTCAACATGGCAGTGGTTGACGTACAGCCCATGGCCAGTTGCTCGAAGATAATGGATGAGTCGAGACGAGACAGTCCCATACCACCTTCACTCTCTGGCGAATACAGGGAGCAGAAACCTAGCTCTCCGGCGCGTTGAATGACATCTTTAGGGAAGTGGTGTTCTCTATCCCACTGAGCTGCAAATGGGGCGAGTTCGTCTTGTGAAAACTGCTGGGCTAGATCGGCAAACTGGCGCTGATCATCACTGAGGTTAAAATCCATCTTAGGTCTCCTCGGCACTTTTTATAATAGGCTTGTAGAATCGACTCGTTTAATAGAGCTCAAACCATTTGTTTTAATTTGTGCCTGCCTGTTTATTGAATCATTTATATTTTAATAAGCCTTAGATGGATAGCGTATCCACCTAAGGTCCTTAAGCGTTACTAGCTGTCAGCCCTATTACTTAAGCTCAATCGTCATGTTGGGAGCGGTATGCTCGGCGTCACTTATCTGGGACTCGAACCAACGCGCCGTGATGGTCTTAGTTTCGGTATAGAAACGCACAGCCTGCTTGCCATAGGCATGCTGATCACCATAGAAACTGCCCTTCCAGCCAGTGAAAGAGAAGAAAGGTAAAGGCACAGGAATAGGCACATTGATACCCACCTGACCCACTTCTATCTCGTGCTGATATTTACGCGCAGCCGCACCACTGGCGGTAAAAATTGAGGTACCGTTGCCATAGGGGCTGGCATTGACTATCTCGATGGCCTCTTCCAAAGTATCGGACTCCATGCAGCACAGCACTGGACCGAAGATCTCCTCTTTATAGATGGTCATCTCTGTGGTGACCTTGCTAAACACTGTCGGACCCACCCAGTTACCAGATTCATAACCCGGCACGGTAAATTCAGAACCGTCGAGCAAACAACTGGCGCCTTCCGCCTTGCCTTGGGCGATAAGTGACAGCACTCGCGCTTTGGCTGCAGGGCTGATCAGTGGACCATAGCCCGCTTCTTTATCATCCCACAGACCGGGTTTAACCTTAGCGATGGCTTCCTTGAGTTCAGGGATCCACTCTTTGGCCGCACCGACAAAAATCGCCACAGATAGCGCCATGCATCGTTGACCCGCAGCGCCAACGGAGGCTCCGACTAAGTTATTGATCACTTGCTGCTTATTGGCATCAGGCATAACAACGCAATGGTTCTTAGCGCCGGCAAATGCCTGTACACGCTTGAGGTTATCTGTGCCTGTCTTGTAGATATATTGAGCCACGCCTACAGAGCCGACAAAAGAGATAGCCTTGATGTCTTGATGATTCAGCAGCACATCTACCGCAGTCTTGTCACCATGCACTAGCTGCAACACGCCCTTAGGCGCACCAGCCTCTTCGAACAGCTCAACCAGACGCTGAGGCGTCATGGGGTCTTGCTCCGAAGGCTTGAGTATAAAGGTGTTGCCGCAGGCGATAGACAAGGGGAACATCCACAGCGGGATCATGGCAGGGAAATTAAACGGGGTAATGCCGGCACACACGCCCAGAGGTTGGCTGTAACTATAGGTATCTATGCCTCTGGCCACATTCTCCACAGTTTCCCCCATTAACAGGCTCGCGATATTACAAGCATGCTCGGCCACTTCGATACCGCGCCAAACATCGCCTTTAGCATCATCGAATGTCTTACCTGTCTCTTGTGCCAGAATAGTCGCCAGCTCATCATGGTGCTCTTTCAGCAGATGCTGATATCTAAACATCACTCTGGCACGCTCGGAAACGGGCACCTCTTTCCAGCTATTAAAGGCAGATTTCGCACTGGCGATGGCTGTTTCCACCTCCTGGACGGTGGCGGCGTTAATCATGGCTATGGTTTGATTGTTGGCTGGGTTAGTGACCGAGATTTGTTGTTTCCCGTTACCATCAATAAATTGGCCGTCGATATAATGTTGCACTTGAGTGGTCATATTGCTTCCCATTAAGACTGGTTAGAACAGGCATGCTGTGGTTTATTATTTTTGCCACACACCTATTGTCTTCTTGATTGCTACCTATGAGTGACAGCTTTAAACTCACATAAAGGTCTATTTTTACTTAGCGATTCTTCTCTTAGCTAGCGCAGATAAAAAAGGCTTATCTTTTCAGACAAGCCTTATGGTGCAAGCTAAACTTCGATTGCCATGGCAGTGGCTTCGCCGCCACCGATACACAGAGATGCAACGCCACGCTTGAGCCCACGGGCCTTGAGTGCATATATCAAGGTCACTAACAAACGCGAACCCGAGCAGCCGATGGGATGCCCCAGAGCACAGGCGCCGCCATTGACGTTGACCTTAGACTCATCGAGAGAGAGCTCGGAGATAGCCAACATGGTCACCATGGCAAAGGCTTCGTTGATCTCAAACAGATCCACATCATCCTTACTCCAGTTCACCTTATCGAGCAGCTTGTTTATGGCGCCAACAGGTGCCGTGGTAAACAATGATGGATCTTGAGCATGGGTAGCATGACCCTTGATGCTTGCCAGTATAGGTAAGCCTTGAATATTGGCCTGTTGCGCTGTCATCAGCATAAGCGCCGCCGCGCCATCTGAAATTGAGCTTGAATTAGCCGCGGTAATTGTGCCGTCTTTGGCAAAGACTGGACGCAGAGTGGGAATTTTATCTGGGCGTGCATTGCCCGGCTGCTCATCGGTATCCACCAAGGTATCACCACGGCGACTCGATATAGTGACCGGCGCTATCTCTTGTTTGAATGCACCAGACTCGATGGCCTTATTGGCTTTAGCGAGTGAACTCAGTGAAAAAGAGTCCATCTGCTCACGAGTGATGTCAAAGTCATCGGCGGTGTTTTGTGCAAACGTGCCCATGGCACCACCGGTATAGGCATCTTCTAAGCCATCTAAGAACATATGGTCCATCACCTTACCATGACCCATACGCATGCCACCGCGGGCTTTATCGAGCAGATAAGGTGCCAGGCTCATGCTTTCCATGCCACCAGCTATGACAATATCGGCACTGCCTGCCTTGATAAGATCATGGGCTAACATAACCGTCTTCATTCCTGATCCACAGACCTTATTGACTGTCGTTGCGCCAACCGACAGAGGTAAACCTGCCCCTAGAGCCGCTTGACGAGCCGGTGCCTGACCAAGACCCGCTGGCAGTACACAACCCATTAAGACTTCATCGATGACATCTTTGGAAACGCCTGTCTGCTCAACCAGACTCTTGATGGCGGTTGCGGCCAGCGAAGGTGATGGAACGCTAGATAAGGCCCCTTGAAAGCCCCCAATAGGGGTGCGCTTAGCTGCCACAATGACGATCTCTTGACTCAATTGCTCTGTACTCATTGTCCACTCCGCCTTTACTAGATAATTAATGTCAACCAGAAATAGGTGATCCAGTTCAACTTCTATAACTAAAGAATAGCACTCTGACGTTTACGCGAACGTAAAGCAAGTGTAAATACTAATATAGGAAAAGATACCAGGGAGTTATATTGTCACTCAATATTTACACAAGCCTTTGCTGTGGATCAGGCTAGAGAAGATAGGCGAGCTAGCTTAAAGAACTAGCTCTTATACATATTGGTATTTAAGTTTACTGCACTAGAGAGCTGCCCCAAGTTTCAATTGGCACAATCTGTACTCAGACTCCCTCTTGTGTCGATACTCTTCTACTAGTTGCTGTTTTTTCTCATCTTTGGTGTCTTGTGCTATTGAGCCTTGATTAAGCAAGTTTGTTTCAATTTGTCGGCTACTCATTTTGGGCTTGTTACAGGATGAGGCTGTTTTACCTCCAATCTGGCATTGGCGGTACTTATCATTTTTCTGCTTGATATAATCCCGAATAGCCAGCTCCTTTTCCTTTTTAGCCATGGAGTCGTTAAGCACTCCACTCTTAGTCAGCATAGTTTCTAACGACCATATATCGACAACAGGTGAAGGCTGCTGACAAGCCTGAGATAATTTGGGCCTGGCCAATGCAGGGGTCGCCATTATGGCTAGCACAGATGCATTCACTAAGAGTATGGCGAGCAGTTTTATTGGTTTCATTATCTATCCACCTTTCACTAACTTTATTATATTTGACAATAAAAAAGCGCTGATAACAGCGCTTTTATTAGGGCTTAGTCTATTTATAATTAACGATAAATATAAATAGAACCTACGCTTCTGTCTTTACTCTGATTAATCAAACGGATCTTCAGACCGTAAGTGGGTATATTACGACCCGCATCAGGAATGTCACTACCGATATATTTTCTACGGTCATTGAACAGACGTTGACCACGAACACGGTTATCACGGAGTGTGATGCCATACTGCTCTTCAAGATCTAAGAACATCTTGTCATTTCTATCTATGCTAAATGTCGCATCATGGATCTGGTACTTAGTCGAAGCTGGTGCACCGTCACTCCATTTGAGTGTCTTCTGATCTGCATCGACAACCCCTAAGAAGCCATCACCAGGATGATTACCTACCCAGTTATCAGAAAACTTATTATCCACATACCAGATCAGTAGTCCTTCTTCATAGCTCATAGTTTCACCGGCAACATTAATGTGGGCAAGGCCACTGTCAACGCCGTGATGAGTACGCCACTCAAGCAAGTAATAATGATCCGTATAGTTACTGCCTGTATTTGCTGTGAAACCTGCAAAGTTAAATGGCTCAGAGGCTGAGTCATCGGCATTGGCAGTAACGACTGCGACACTGTCTAGCTCGACACTGAAGTCATCGATATAAATACCGGCATTTGCCACTCCTGGATCTGTGCTATAGATGACAGTGATATCCACTACCTGGCCTGCAAAGCTAGTCAGATCGAATTCAGCATCTATCCAGCCATTTGATGACCCCGTAATACCATTGCCTAAGTTATTGCCATTTGGATTAGTATCTGTGGTCAATGCATTGGCTATGGTCACTAGACCCGCTTCAGTACTGACAGCCAGATAGGCATAATCCCAATCGGCTTCTATGTCATACCAGGTCTTAAACTTAACCACCACTGAGCTTGCTGCGGTCAGGTCTACTCTGGTTGACATACGATTGTCGAGATCATTTCCCGAACCACTAAAGTAAGCATATTGGCCACTCACAGGTGTGGTGATCAGGCTCTGCTTCTGGGGTAAATTGATACGAATTGCATCATGGTTAGTGCCCTTGCTGGACGCCTGATCGAGTAATCCCTGAATGCCACTTCTGGGGATATCATCGAAGTTAACCGTGGCGCCATGTAACCAGTTGCCACCTAGAGAAGCCTGTAGCTGCTCCTTGGCCCAAGCACTGAAACCCGTTGGCTCAGTACCGCCGAGACGACCCGCCCAGCTACCGGAAGACATCACTGACCACATGGAGACAGGCTCACCTTTACCTGTGTATTGAGTGTCATACTCATCAGGTAGACCTAGATCATGGCCAAATTCATGACTGATAATACCAACGGCACTATCGATAGGCGCGATAGTATAGTCATAAGCAACCATGGCTCCGTTCCAATAGGGAACATCCGAAGTTGCACCAGGAATTGCCCAGACACCTCCTAGATTCCAGCGATGTGCCCAGATAGCATCTTCACCGAGTTGACCACCGCCGGCTTCTTCGCCCACACTGGAATGGAACACCATCACGTGATCCACTAAGCCATCGGCTTCCCAATAATTGCCATCACCATCGAGATCGTATCTATCTTCAATATCAAATTGAGTCAGATCCACACTTGGATCGGCAGCAGCAGCCGCTAACGCCTCACGAATTAAGCTACGTGCATCACCATCAGGGTTGCCACCATAGTAAGCCGCATTTTCAGTAGCCATATACCAACCGGCTACATCACCTGTGAGTGAGTAACTGCCACCAGACTGCTTTTCATAAAACTGAGTGAAAGAGTTTGCATGATGTCCGTTAGGGGCAATCCAACCCTGGGCACCGAACAAGATCTGACGATAATGATCCTGATTATAATCTTCATAATACATGCCGCTATCTTCTGGCAAGATTGAGTTATGAGGGAAATCAGGGAACTCCATCAAGATAGCCAGCACACGGCCCTGACGAGCTTCACCGCTATAATCTTCAATTACCAAGTTATCTGGGCGATTTCTGCGTGACCTAGAAAACTTACCTTTCTTGTCACCCTTGCTGCGTCTGACTTTCTTACGGCTTGATTTTATGTCGCTATCCATAGCGAAATTGCTCGTCGCTTCGGCATCTAAGCTTGCTGCTCTGAGTGCTTCTTGCTGTTGGCGAGTCTTAAGAAAACTGCGTAGCGCGACCTCGGCTTCATTAAATGAAGCCCCTTGAGCGATCTTTCCTGATTTTTTTAACATTTGAATCAGTCTTTGCTCATCGGCAACGACCAGATCGAATGCACCTGATTGATATGAATGTTCACGCTCCGATGCGAGCGCATTAGCTGATAATCCTGCTAGCACTACGGCTAGTGATAATATTGTTTTATTCAACACGTGAATCCCCTGTGTTAACTTCTAGTTGTTGAGATAGCGTTCTGTCTCGAGGTACTCGTTTTTTCGCTAGCTTTTATGAGCCGAGACAAGGTAAAAAACTCTACCTGAAGGGGAATAAATACAACAACATTATTGCAACATATCAGTCACAAGTAGTAGATCACAGGCTCGATACTAGTTATTTTAGTTAGATAGGAAATCGATGGAATTGAAGAGACAGCTTAGAATGCTATGACATTAGTTCAACTAATTACCTAACAAGCTGTTTATTATGAATATTTAATGAGTATTTAATGACTAAGATGATAAGAAAAAATATAAATCAGAGTGTTTTTTCAGCTAAGGCAGCCAACACCTTTAACTTACTCCTGACGGTAAATTGTAGCCTTTACTACTAGCACTGACTCAAATGTAAACCTGCGATTCCACAGTTAAGCGATTAAATTTTGTTCTAGCCGACAAAATAAAAGCCACACAGGTGGCTTTATCTGGCATCACTCTATTTGCAGCGAGTTAATTTAAGGCAGTTCAGCCTCTTCCCAGGGAGTAATAGCACTCATATCATCCAGATTATACGGGGTTAGCTGATACACATAGTAGTTGAGCCAATTACTGACTAACAAGCTACCATGGCCATACCAGCGAGCGACTGGCTCCTGCTCAGGATCATCATTTCTAAAATAGTTTTGCGGAATTTCGGGCTTAAGTCCTGCGCCTAGATCACGAAAATACTCATCTTTTAGCGTCAACTTCTGATACTCGGGATGACCCATCACAAACAAGTTTCGACTATTACTACTCAGCACCATATAAGCGCCGGCCTCATCGGATTCAGTTAATACTTGCAGGCCGGGATGGGCTTTGAGCTCATCGATATCCATCTGAGCAAAGCGGGAATGAGGCGCCAAGAACTCATCATCGAAACCACGTAATAGAGGCAAATGTTGACTGGTGCGCTGATGAAGGAATACCCCTGCACGTTTCGTCTTGAGCAGTTTCCTATTCAAGCCATACAGGTGATAGAGTGCCGCATGAGCAGCCCAACATAGAAAAAGGACCGAGGTAACATGACGTTGGGACCAGTCGATAATTTCACGAATATGATCCCAATAGGTCACCTCTTCAAACTCGATCTGACCCAGAGGCGCACCTGTGATGATTAAGCCATCGTAGTTTTTATGGCTAATCGCCTTAAAATCCCGATAGAAATTATTCATATGATCGATTGAAGTATGCTTAGATTCTTTATCGTGGATCCGCAGTAAATCCACATCCACCTGCAGTGGTGTGTTACCCAATAAACGCAGTAACTGAGTCTCTGTCTCGATCTTATTGGGCATCAGGTTCAAGATCAGCACTTTCATCGGGCGAATGTCCTGATTCGCGGCCCGGGTCTCGGACATGACGAAAATATTTTCTGACTCTAGAATCCCTGCCGCGGGCAGATTATCGGGAATTTTAACCGGCATACAGCGCCTCATCCTCTATCGTTTGATTAACCAAGTAGTAGAAAAATGCGCCTAAATCAGCAATCAGCTTAGCGAGCCACTTTTTCTACCATGACAGACATAGGCTCTGTTGAGCCTACATTTATGTTGTACGCTTGAGTATTGATAAACATCAGCTTGTCATCGAGGTGAATACTTGCCCCTATTTCATAGCTATGACCCGCTTCAAATTGATCTCTGTTTATCAAAAAATGAAACGGAGCCGGAGACGTTACAGCACTTATCTCTATCTCGGCCATAACCACTACTGGCGCCCCCATCAAGGAGATATCCTTTACCTGAACCCTTAACACGGCATCTTGTGCCAAGGCCATGGGCTGCTGGTACAAAACCTCTCCCTGAATCTCGACCATAGCATTAGGTGTTGCGCAGCCCGCTAACACCAGCACCGACATGAATAGAGCTAAAACAAGTTTCAATCCGTTTTTCATCGCCTATCTCCTAATAATACATTAAGACTTCTGGATGTCCATATGTCTATTGTAAAATACCTGATTCGAATATCGTTCTACTATGCGCTTAAAACTAGAGCAGACCACATACATTGGCATAATATAACCATAGTCGGTCAATGTGAGCAGGCTTCGAATTAAGCTGGATGAAATTTTCTGTGTGGGTTCATTTGGCTGAGTTGGTATTGGAGTGTGTTTGAAGGTCGTTCCTTCATTGTTATCTATCGCTTCCCAGCGGCGGGATGTGCACTCTTTACTTTGACAAGATTCTGCGACACGCTGCAATTCAATACTCGTCTTCCCCGCAATGCTTGTGGGCGGGAATCCAGCCCCTTTGGCGTATGATAATTTTTTGAAGGTCGTACTTTCATTGTTACTTATAGCCTGCAGCGGGCTTTTGTACGCTCTTACTTTGACAAGGTTCTGCGAGTCGCCGGCTGTTGATTTCATAAGAGCCGTCCGTGGAAGCTCTTCCAAATCAAACAAAGTCCTTGTTTAACGGCCAGTTCGGCAAAATATGTCCATATACAACAGCCAGTTCAACTTCCATGCTTCTCATTCATAGGCTCTATTCACCCAGCCTCTCGTTCGGGTGTTCTTTAACCTAGCCACCCATTCTTGTTCTTTATTCTAGCCATCTTTGACAGTTAGCAAATAATCAAGACACCCATTATTCTATATATAGTAAACAATTAATTAGTAACACTTATCTTCTTGTTAAATTGAATGTCTTGGTAGAGATAAACTTGCCCATAATATATCCCAAGACAACGAGTGCTGTAATGATGCTGCCAGATATGCAAAATGCCAGAAACTCAGGCACGCCTAATCCCCAGGCAAAACTAAATGCTAAGCCGTTAAATAAGTTGGCCCAGATACACATAATAAATACGATTAGAGCGATGACAATACCGGTACGATTCAATTGAGACATGTCTGCGAACCTCATAACTAAAGATGTTGGGATGCATTGCACTATAGCAAGGCAATGGCGGCGATTCATTGGATTAGTAACTCTATGCTCGAGCCTTAATATGGACTCTGCTAGCGACTAGACTTTCAGATTATTAAAAAGTCCTCTGCATGCGAGTATATAACTATATATAACCCAAACACTGGTTACTCTAAAGAAAGATAGCCAGTGCTAATCACTGCAAGGCAAATTTAACCCTATACAAGCTAATCACGACCAAGACGGCCACAACCCCAACAAGCACATAACCTATATACAGCCAAAGTATACAGCCAAGACATCCATTATTATCTAAACTCGGCCAAGCCTAGTGCTATGGCTCAGGTGGGTGATAAGAGCGGTGTCATGACAGTGAAAGAGCGCAATAAGCACGCTGAACAAGCTTGCTGTAAAAGATGAATAATTGACTCAGCTACCTATGTAAGCCCGAAGACTATCTTGGGTATCTTGGGCTTGGGCTTGGTCTTGATTTTCGTTTTCTGTTTCACTTGGTTTTCAGTTTTCTTGTTGGTTTTCGAAGTGTGAAATAAGAAGTGTGAAATAATAAAGGAGCCAATAGGCTCCTTTCTGTCGCTTTACTAAACTGGATTAGAAGGTATAACCAACACTCACCATGTACACCCAAGGGTCAATATCTGTTTCGATGGTGACTGGTGTATCTGCAAGATTAAATTTCACGTCAGTGCTGATTTGTGCGTACCAGACAGAAGCATTCACCAACCAGTTTTTATTCACTTGATAATCGACACCAACCTGAGCTGCCAGCCCCCATGAACTGCTCATACTCAGATCCGATAGCGCCCCATTTAGATCGTTAGTGAATTCATTATCATAGAAGTTAGTGAAGTTAACTCCCCCACCTATATAAGGACGTAGCTTAGACTCAGCATTACCAAAATAGTATTGCAACACTAAGGTAGGCGGTAGTTGCTTAGTCTCGGCTATCTTGCCGACACCATGCAGAGAAATATCGTGACTAAATGGCGTCGCCGCCAACAACTCAACACCTAGGTTATCGGTCAACATATAGCCGAAGTTAAGTCCCAATTGAGTATTACTGCTCACTCCGAATTCACCGAAGCTTGCTACCTGGTCACTGGACTCGTTAGGTGCGACAACGACAGCACCCGCACGAATGATAATGTCACCCTCTTGATGAGCCGCAACAGAAGCGGTGAAACCCGTAGCCAGTAAAGCGGCCGCGATCAATCCAGAAACGATACTTTTTTTCATCATACTACTCCATTAATATAAGGCGAATGTCACTTTTTATTATCATGCTTCTTACATTTGACAGCATCCTGACAGATCTAAGCCTATTAAGAATTGATCCAAATCAACAAGCGTACCTAGGCCCAATTTATACTTAGCCTAAGGTGATCAATGTCACGCTTCAATAACAAGCCTTGAAAATGCAGCTTATAATTTGATGAACATATTTTTATATTATTTTATTTTGGTATTAATCGGCAGTCGAGAATAAGAGTTTTTAATGAAACGTATTAAGGGGGGATAATTAGGCTAGTTGTAATTTAGGGTAACGAGTTAACCAGGCTTTCTGGTCTTTTCTTGCGTTAAAAAGTGATAGCTCACGTTTCGGGTTGTGGGTTAACTTTAAGTCGAACAGAGATTCCAAACCAAAGGGGGCAAATAAATCGAACTGGCTATTATCTCTAGATACATGGATACCTATGGCCGTCTCACACTCGGGCCAGAAGGACATGGCATGTTCACAGCTAGTGTAGGCTGCATCACAGTTTCTAATATGCATTCTCGCCTGATTCTTAACAGACCAAGGCAGATGAGGCGCCCATGACTCGAGTTGCTTTTGATAAGCTCTCTCTCGACTCTCACTGAGGTCATCGGCATCAAAATAGATAAGATCTATATCATTAATAGCTGAGTTTAATCCACCGTGTAGCCTGTCCCATACCAGATTGCGTACAAATCCTGCCGCCAATAACCACTGAGGCAGATCTAGCTTAACCGCAAACTCTATGGCTTGCATTCTGATGGGATCCTGTTTCAGCCATTGCTCGAGTCTCAGCTTTAGCTCCAGGTTTAGTTCCAGGTTTAGTCTTATACTCACGCACATTTCGCTTAAAGGAATAGATGATAAATACTAATCTATGCCTGAGATTAACACCAGAATACTTGTTTTCTGCCAGACAGCAGAGCTTCTCATCATTCTAGCTTGTTGGGCCTACTAGCTCTCGGCCTTGCAAGTTGATCTAAGACTTTTCAATTAAGGGACTTCTCAATCAAGCTGTTCCTCAATTAAGGAAAGCCTCAATCAAGGGGCGATAAATAAACCAATAAACAAGAATGTCATTGCGGTGAAAAACAATAACAATGCATGAACATCCTCAAAAGTGATCTTGGACTTCAAGCCGGCTAAGAGACCCGTTTTGTCATTAAGTTCATTGCTGCTAGCCCACTTAGGGCTATTATCTCGCTCAAGGCTATTATTACACTCAAGGCTGTTAGCTAATCCGCTATTCTTAATGATTTGATGACTACCAATAAATCGCATAAGACACTCCATGTGAAAGGACTCACTCCAGAGTATTGCATACAATATTAACAATCAAGTAACAATATGTACAAATCGCTTATTCCAATACTAATAGCCATTAGTATTATGCTCTCATCAGCTAGACTCTCAAATTCCAGCCACAAAAAAAGGGGCTAACGCCCCTTTTAAAGATTCGATTAAAACCAATCCAATTTTATTGTCTTACCGCTTTCATCAATACTTCTGTGGTGTATTTACCATTATTGATAACAGGGAATCTGTCATATGTCTGAAAAATCACCTGTCCTTGATACACGATCATGGCTACGGCGCCGTAGTTTACATCTTCCCTAACGCTTTCAGGAGGTAAGATGAATTTAAACGGTACTGGTGCTCTGGCAATATCGAAACTTTTCTGGGCAATGATAACTCCCTGAGTATCCAGATCGACTATGGCTATGGTGATCTTGCTCCCCATGGGCAGATTGATCTTCTCCAAATATCCGGCGGCACCATTAACGATAACAGGCGGCACCGGCTCTACTGTCACACAGGCCGAGAGCGATAAGACACAAACCAATAATATTATGGTTCTTTTCAACATTACCAACATTTTAAAACCCTTATTTCAATATACGGCCCATTATAGCCGTAAATAATTCCCTGTATCGGCTCCGCTATTTGGGCGAAGCCATACGCATTAAACCTTCTTGGGTCGAAGATGCCACTAGCTCACCTTTCTGATTAAAAAATTGCCCCCTAACGAAGCCTCTGCCACCACTGGCGCTAGGACTCTCGATGCAATAAAGCAACCAGTCATTCAAATCCAATGGACGATGAAACCAGATAGAATGATCGATCGTCGCCATACGCATACCAGGAGTCAGAAAAGAGACCCCGTGTGGCTGCGCAGCCGTGACCAAAAAGTTAAAGTCCGACGCATAGGCCAACAAGTATTCGTTGACCGAAAAGTCTTTTGGCACTTCCCCACTTGCTCTGAGCCATACATAGCGCTTAGGCTCTGTGATTGTCGATATCATAGGATTACAAGCATCGACGAGACGCATCTCAATCGGTGCATCATCCATAAATTTTTCCAGCATTTTAGGTGGCACTTTATCCTGGAGTGTCATGGCAAGATCTTGCTGGTTCGGTAGCCCTTCAGGACCTGGTACATCAGGCATTATATCTTGATGATCAAGCCCGACTTCATATTCCTGAAATGAGCAGGTCATATGGAAAATGGGCCGACCTTTCTGAATAGCCTTGACTCTTCTTGCACTGAAACTGCCACCATCACGCATGACTTCGACATCATAAACGATAGGCAGTTTCTCATCTCCTGCACGGAGAAAATATGAATGCAGAGAGTGAACCTGGCGCGACGCCGGTACAGTCTCTTTGGCCGCGCTCAAAGCCTGCCCCATCACTTGACCACCAAAGACATGACCGAAGCCTAAATCTTGGCTCTGTCCTCGAAATAGCCCCTCTTCGATTCGCTCTAAAGAGAGTAGAGATAATAGATCATTTAATACCTGGCTCATCGCATGCCTCACACTAGTAATCAACAGCCATACAGCTTAACTCAGCGAGTAGTGTTCAGCCAGAATTTTACTGAGTCAGGAGTGGAAATCACCCCTAGATAACACCCAAGTTACATAACCGCTTAATCATAGATTCATCCAAGACTCACACCTGGCTAAGCAATAAATTCCAGCCTCAAATATCCCAAGTCATTCGATAGCGATATGACGCTCCCCCGCACTTCGCTGGGCCCAGGCGAGTACTTGATCCTCACCACTTCGGTGTAGGTTGGCAGGCTGTGCCTGATGGATCTGTTGCCAGTTATTGAGTATTGACTCGGGCTTACATGAGCCGGCAGGAAAATAGCAGGGCTTAAATTCGGTAAATTGACCATGACTGACACTGCCTGCCGCAGTGAGTAAATGCTGGCCAGTAGGCGCTTTGGCACCACAGAGAAACATCATGCTTGCGGTAATGGATGATTTAGAAAACAGAGCTTGTACCGAAGAAGCCAGTCGTTTTTCTGTCATCGAAGTTAAGGCATGAGGGGTTAAGCTGTTAACCTTGATATTGTGATCAATTCCTTCGAGATAGAGGCTGTTGACTAATCCTATCAAACCCATCTTGCTGGCACTGTATGAGGTTTCATGCATATCGCCATATAAACCACTGGCTGCACAGCTCATGACTACCCTGCCATAGCCTTGCCGTTTCATCTGAGGCCATATCGCCTTGGTCATGTAGAAGCTACCATTAAGATCGACATTTAGCTGATGCTGCCACATGTCCACCGTTAAATGGTCAAAATCGCAGGGAGAATGAATGCCGGCGTTGTTGACTAAAATATCGATACGCCCCCATTGAGCTATAATCTCCGTCACTGCCAGTTTGACCCCAACGAAGTCGCTGACATCTAGAGTAAACCGCATAGATTGCTCACCCAGGGCAAGCACATCTTGATGGCAGCTTTCTAGCCCGGAACTTTCGACTCCAGTCTTGTCTTCATCCTGAGCACCCGAGTCAATTAATACCACCTTGGCACCACGCTCGGCTAAGGCAAGGGCATAGGCTCGACCTAACCCAGATCCCGCTCCAGTGATCACAGCAACTCGCTCATCAAAACGCATGGAAAATCCTCCTCAATAAATACCCTAAAAAGAAGCATGACAATCAGTAAACTAGCCTGACTCTCTTCGGCTTAAAATGCTTATCAAGCTAGGGAGTCAACTTAAGTATAAAAGCATATCTGTCGGCTCATTTCTTTGAAGCCGATAACAAAATATGATTCCTTTTTATGCATAGATCCCTAAGTTTGGTATTTAAGCCAAACTAGGTCCAAACTAGGTCATAGATTAGGTTCACTTCATCGTGGTCATGAAACTTGATATGATATGACGATTAATAACCAGTGAGCATCTGCAGCCTAGATGTTCCCCTTAAGAATAGAATAAATGAACCCTTGGATTTTGGCCATAAGGCCTAATACTCTGCCGGCGGCGATTGGGCCACTCTTGGTAGGAAACATATTAGCCCTCGAATTAGAACAGTTCAGCTGGTTAATCGCCTGTACTTCCATGCTATGTGCCATTTTATTGCAAGTTGCGGTTAACTTAGCCAATGACTACTTCGACTTTAAGACGGGTGTCGATACCGAAGAAAGGTTAGGGCCTGTGCGTGTGACTCAAGCTGGTTTGATCTCACCGGAAAAAGTCCGCAATGCCATGGTGCTCAGCCTAGTACTGGCGCTTATTGTTGGCTCTTATCTCATCTTCCACGGAGGTTGGCCCATTGCACTGCTTGCGGTTGCCGCCATTGGTGGTGCTCTTGGTTATAGCGCAGGGCCATACCCGCTGGCATCCCATGGTTTAGGAGAGGTAGCAGCCTTTGTCTTTTTTGGTCTGGTAGCAGTGGTTGGCAGTTATTTTCTGCAAGCGGGTGAAACCAGCACGGCAGCCTGGATATTGGGCGCTGCCATAGGCTGCTTAAATGCGGCGATAATGCTGGTCAATAACACCCGAGATATGACTACTGACGCAAAAGTGGGCAAACAAACCTTAGCTGTACGCATTGGCGAGGGACAGGCTCGCGTGCTCTATCAAACCTTGGTCTACCTACCTTTCGCACTCATTATTGGCAGTTTCTTTCTCGGTTTCCTGCCAGGCGCCCCTGTGCTACTAGCCGGCCTATCACTGGTAATAGCACGTAAGTTGAACAGTGATTTTAGTGTGACCTCAGGAGAGGCGTTAAACCCATTGCTCGGCCGCACAGCTAAGCTCACCATGATTTTCAGTGGCTTATTTAGTATCGGTTTATTCTTGGTTTAACGTCATGATGACAAACGTCTGCTCGATAGCGGCGCTTTAAGCGCCACTATTGCTTAATAAGTAGGATTGAGATAGATGGCCTGTAACGAGTATGAGTCGTCAGTTTTTGCGCAAAAGCTGGGGCGTTGTAAATCCTGTATGTGGCAACTCAGCTTGCTATCGGCATTGAGTTGGCCACTATGGTGGGGACTCTATTGGGATACTCCCTATAGAGTCGAGTCCATCGCCCTGGTGTTCTTTTGTATCAGCTTTACAGGGCTTTTGCTGGCTCACCTTGTCGTATTTGGCTATCGTTCACTGACACACAGAAGTTAAACTAGCTAGTTTACAGCTGGGCTTCAGTCACTGGCTGCAAAACAACTGACGCTAGCTTGTCGCTAATTTCGAAGAATCTGGGACGAAGTGCAAACTCATCATCTAAGCAGCTGTCTCTGATTTGTACTAACCCAGACAAGAGCGCTTGCTGGCCCGATTTCTCGGCTTCATCGTTTAAGTGTTTCGCATTAACGGACAAGAGATCGTCCAGTAGACAGCCAAAGGCTCTAACTTCTATGGCTTGCATCGCCTCTCTTTGTCGCTCAGGTAGCACAGATAATTCCGACGAGGCACCAAAATCACCAAATAGCATCTCAGCATCACTATTAATCATGGTGTTGTGGGCATAGAGATCCCCATGACTCACAGCTTGACGGTGCAGATGTGTCATAGTCGCCGCCATCTGCTGTAAAATTTTAGCGATTTGTGACACGCTAAACTGAGTCCCGGATTCGAAGGTATCTCGTGTACAAGTTACCAGAGAGGGTGGCAGACCTAAGTTAAAGAAACTCGGCGGGATCAATTCCATCACCAGACCCAGATGCTCTTGCTCGTTTATCTGAGAGATGACTTTAATAAGGTTTGTATGCTCACCAGCCTGCAAACAACAGGCTAGTTCATCGGCAGGATAACCATCACTAGTGACCTCACCCTTAAACAGTTTTACCGCGATAGTATCAGGCGTGCCATGTAAGCTAACAGGCTGGTGATTCCACTGACCTTTATAGATGACACCGGATGCGCCCTCACCGAGTTGCTCGGCTAAGTCGATATCTGTCATCTTAACCGTGAGCATAGCCTTGACCATCGAAGGCTCGCTAATTGAAGCATTATTATCCAGAGGATTACCAGCGAATGCTAACCAAGCTAGCTTAGGTAATTGCAATAACCAATCGGGAAGATGAGTAAGTTGGTTTGCCGATAAACGTACTAATTCTAGATTTTTACAATTAGCCATAGACTCAGGCAGCGACGAGAGACGATTCCCCGCCAGGGCGAGCTTCTGCAGGCGATACAGTTGCCCCATAGAATCAGGTAATGCCTCGATTTTATTATCGGTTAAGATTAACCAGCGAGTCTGAACCGGCAAGGCATCTTCGTCGACAGTGCGAATTTTATTCGCCTTAAAACCTATCATCTCAAGCTTAGGACAATCGGCTAACACCTTAGGTAAGGTTTCAAATTGATTGTTTGACAGGAAAAGAATTCTGAGCTGTGTCAGCCGGCCAAAGTCATCGGGTAAACTGGATAAGCCATTATTAGAAAGATCCAGCACTTCTAAAGTATCAGCTAAATCAAAGATCTCTCGGGGAAATTCAGTTAGATTTTCGGCTAACTGTAAACGTATCGTCGATGTTAACTGTCCATTTTTAAGTGCTGCTAATGTTTGCAAACCTGATCACTCTACTTATCATTGAAAATAGCGCGACATGATATAGCATATATCCATCTTGAGAAAGGAATGGAGAGCGCTCCTAGTAAAGTGCCAGGCTTCACAGTTACATTGATAAAGTTACCAGCTCTTTCTTCAACCAGCATCTACTGTGTCCCAGAGGATAATTCTCTAACTCACCAAATACCGAATAACCAAGATTCTTGTAAAAATCCGCAGCCTGAAAGGTAAAACTGGTTAGATGAGAGTGAGTACACTCGAGCGCTATGGCTTTATCTTCAATCATATATAGTAATTTCTTGCCCAATCCTTGCCCTCTCAATGACTCGCTCACCCAGAGTGAATCGATCCACAGCCAGCCCCAATTATCACAATTACCTTGTACCCCGCCCAATATTTCGCCCTGGTCATCTCGTAATAAAAAACACAGATCATGTCGACCGGTTTTGCCCACTTTGGCGCTAATGGCTTGCTCTATTCCGTCCCACAATATTTGCTGTTCATCGTGAGTTAGTGTTTGTTGAAAATTGATCTCATGGGTCATAAAAACTTACCTTCTATTACTGTCTTTTAATCGACTTTGGGGATTCAGGCTTAAGCTAATCATTCAAACTGATCAAATCAAATAACTAAGACAAACATGACGAAAATTCAACTTAACAAGCTGATGCGGTTAATAAATAAGATGTCGAAATCCCCAAGAGTGTTTAGCTAACTAATCCATCAAAACCTAATGTATGGCAATGCTGGCGGGATGCGGGTAAAATCGCCCCTCAAAAAATGATAATCGAATAATTGAGTGAGTCAGTCTGAGATGAGTAGAAAAATTGAGTTGTTAGCGCCTGGCGGTGATGTTGAAGCGATAAAGGCCGCTATTGTGGCCGGTGCCAACGCCGTATATTGTGGTTTAGACACATTTAATGCCCGTAACCGGGCCGCCAACCTTTCATTTGATGATCTCTGTGGCATCTTAAGGCTAGCTCATCAGTATGAATGTGAAGTCTTCCTGACTTTAAACGTGGTGATATTGGAGCATGAACTCCCGGCGCTATTTAAGTTATTGAATCAACTGGTCAACACCAGTTTAGATGGCATTATAGTTCAAGATCTCGGTCTGTTTAATCTGGTTAAGAAGCACTTCCCAAGCTTAGACATTCACGCATCGACTCAGCTAACCACCCACAACGAAGGTCAGATTCACTTCCTCAGCAGAGTCGGTGCATCTCGCGTCAACCTATCAAGAGAATTGAACTTAGGTGAGATAAAATCACTCACAGCCCTGGCTCATGAACATGATATGTTGACCGAAGTCTTTGTTCACGGCTCCCTTTGTATCGCCTTCTCTGGCCAGTGTTATTCGAGCTCAGTCAGTGTAGGTAATTCAGGTAACCGAGGCCGTTGTAGTCAGGCTTGTCGTGATGAATATGAAGAGACGGCTGCAGGCAATAAATTCCCTTTGAATCTAAAAGATAATTCAGCCTATTTTGATCTACCCGAGCTAGTCGATGCTCAGGTCGACTCACTTAAGATTGAAGGCCGAATTAAGGGCGCACACTATGTTTATACTGTCGTCGATAGCTGGCGCAAGCAGATCAACCAGTTTGTTGAGACAGGCAAGCTACTGGAAGATGACACTAACCTTTACAAGGTCTTTAACCGTGATTTTACCAACTCATTCTTGAAGGGTAATCTCACTAAAGATATGTTTATCGATAACCCTCGCGATAACAGTGTTAATCACGCGGTATCAAAACACAACGCCCATCTCAGTGGTGCAGATTCAAGCAGTAAAACACACTCTAAAAACCGATAAAAATGAGCTGGGTGCCACACTTGAAGATAAGATCCAATATCTTAATATCGACAAGATGCTACTCAGTTTACGCTTCTGTGGACAGCAAGATCAGCCGTTAGTTATACAGGCAAGTGTCGAGACTATTTCGACTCAGGTCGAAGGAGGTAATCGAGTCGAAACATTCTCGGTGCAATCAGACTCTATGATGCGAGCCTCGGATAAATCGCCATTAGATAAAGAAGCACTGGAGAAACGTTTCAGAAGTTTCAATAATGCTGATTATATTATACAAGAATATGATTTTAGTGGGTTATCTACAGGTCTGAGCATTCCATTTAAAGACCTGACGGCGCTTAAAAATAGATTAGCATTTTTACTCAATAACTCGGTGGATGTGATCTCCCCCGTCGAGCTACCAAAACTGCAACAGCATGCCAAGGTAGACGATAAGCCAGGCCTTTCTTTGCTGATCAGTGACGAGAAAGATGCTCACCTCGGCGATGTTACCGATGCCGACATCTACTTTAAGTTACCTGAGAGCTTTAAGAAAAACTGCGATAAATATATTGAGCTATTGAAGCGTAATCCAAGATTCATCCCTTGGTTCCCGGCGGTACTGATCGGCAAAGACTATCTCGAAGCCGTGAGAATTCTCGAAGAAGTTAAGCCTGCACATATCGTCAGTAATAACACCGGCGTTGCCTATAAGGCCTTCGAGATGGGAATAGAGTGGATTGCTGGACCATTTTTAAATACCACTAACTCCTATGCCCTTAACACCCTTCAAGAAGACTTGAACTGTTCTGGTGCCTTTATCTCTAACGAAATTAATCGTATGCAGATAAGAAACTTAAAGCGTCCACCAGGATTTAAGTTGCTCTACAGCATCTATCATCCCATTTTGATGATGACCAGTCGCCAATGTTTCTTCCAACAGACTGTAGGTTGTAACAAGCCGAGTATCGAAGATGGCTGTATGCTCAAATGTGAGAAAGCCACCACGATAACCAATGTCAAAGGGATCTCATTTGCCGTCGATAAGCAAAAAGGCGGTTACCCGAGTATCTATAACGACGAGCAGTTCTTAAACTTAGATGTGATCCAAGATTACTCTAATCTGTTCGATGAGTTCTTTATCGACCTGACCGATATCGGCTCAGGCTCTAAAGCCAAGCTGGATAAGATTCAGCTTATTGAACATTTTGAAAACCTGCTACAGGGCAGTGAAGACGCAAAGATACAGCTAGATTCTATGGTGACAGTGTCGACACATGCTCAATATAAGCAAGGTCTGTAATCGATCCTGTAATATTTTAGAATGAGTAGCCTATCTGTTTTTCTAGATGGGCTGCTCTTGCTTTAGTCAGTCTGTTTCTTTCTTAATCCTTAAAGAGCCAATAGAAGCGATAACACCCTATGAGCCAGCTCCCCTTACCTACTCTCTATTCACTGCAGCACTGCCCCTATGCCATGCGAGCCCGCTTAGGCTTGTTACTGGCAAAACAAAAGGTGATGCTCAAAGCCGTAGTCACTAAAAACAAACCCGAGGAGATGCTAGCTTTCTCTCCCAAGGGCACAGTGCCAGTACTGGTGCTTGAAGATGTGATAGAGAATAACGATGAGATTGTGAAAGGAAGCGAGGTAGAGGTTGAGCTTAAGGCCGAGAGCTCAGACAAAACCAAACCGCCAAGAATCATAGATGAAAGTGTGGATATCATGCTTTGGGCACTGAATATAAACGACCCTGATGATCTACTGTTAAGCCAAAGACCTGAAGCGCTACCCGCTATGCTCGAATTGATCAGGTATAACGATAAGGTGTTCAAGCCATTACTCGAGCAATATAAAGATGCCAAACGCTACCATATAGACACAGAAGCCGATTTAAGAACACAGTGCGAGTCATTTATACAAGCATTAGAGCTACGCCTGTCACAGCATCAATACCTAATGGGCGACAGCCTAAGTTTACTTGATTTTGCACTACTGCCCTTCGTGCGTCAGTTTGCCCGAGTCGATCGCCATTGGTATTTGCAATCTCCCTACCCGCTACTTAGACAGTGGTTAAAAGACCATTTAAACCGGCCGCTATTTTCCCGAATGATGAAAAAGTTTCCGCTCTATTTAGAGACTGGAGAAGCCTACCCTTTTGGTTGAAAAATTCTCTAACTCGCCTGATTGATATTCCGTGCTAGCTAGTATGTGCAAATAAGATACAAGAATGCATATACCGACCCGCTAATGTAAGCTATTCCTATCAATTGATCTTCTGTAGAGGCATACTGATATTGTTATGTATTGACCTCTAGCTTGAGAATAAAGGCCACTACGTAACCACAGCCCACAGCCCTTAGGTTGGCTCAAACTAACTTTAGGTTTAAGAGTTTACCTCAAAAGGAAAGCATCATGAGTAAAGGTCAAGACAGTAAAAAGAATGTCAAAAAGAAACCGCTTTTAACAGCAAAAGAGAAGAAAGCAGCCAAGGCAGCGAAGAAAGGTTCAAGTAGTTCTCTAGCTCATTAAGCACTAGATGGCCATCAAGATTTATCGATGGCCTTTATTTTCCTCGTCAAAAAACAAGCAAAACATCCATTCTAAATAGACTGCAAATACCTCATTGCCTTACTAGTAACAACTTGCCATCTTGCAGCTTCCTTCAATGACAATATTGTAAATATTTCTCTGGAACATTGAGTGATGAGTAAAGTATCAATGATTTTTAAAAGCCTTTTGACACAACTAGGTACACAGTACCAAGCACCAAGCTAATAAACACTTTTATTAGTGCAAATATAACCCCCTCCGCAACAACTCTTACTCAAAGAAAGATAGCGAACGCCAGCACAGGCATACCTTTTGATAGTAATAAATTCAATGGCGCCGACAAGAATATCGTTAAAATTAGTTTTGATTGCGCCCAGGATTAACTAGGGATACCAGAGTTAATCATATTGCAACATCAAAGGTGGGCTTTTAATCGCTGGCTACAATGAGACTCGGAGCGGAACCAGCCAAGTGTATGGTGAACTGGTTATTATGAGTTTTCACACTGACAATTCCAGCAGATTTCAAAAGATGGGGCATTTTTCTCTGCACAGCTTTTACAGACCCAGTCCTCACCCTTGATGCAAGTCTGTGAAGACGCCAATATTTCAGTGGCAGACTCAAAATCGGCATCATTGTTAACCCAAAGCTCAGGCCAAGAATCTAAGGCTGAGATTTCACCTACAGCTCCCTGGGCAAATTCATTTTTGATAAATGTACTTATGCCTTGTGCTTCGATGAGATTTTTCACATTGTTCACCAGAAAACTATTTTCGTTTGAATACACCATCTTCATAATTGAATCCCCATATCACCCCAATAATAAGTGAACCAAGTGCTGGCACAACTGCTTATGCCGTTTCCTTTGCACAGTGATATCCTTGCAATTGTGTCTTGCTAGGCTAGTTAGAAGTCGTGGCCTAGAGACTTTAGGTGCTCTAGGGCAAGCCTATGGCCACCAAGTAAGGCTGACAATCTAATTTTTGCACCACTTTTAAACTTTAAAAGGTACCAATTCCCTTGAGAATTAAATTTAATAAATTCAAGATTTTCCCATCTCTCATTTTTAGAACCTGTCCAAGGTGTATGAAATTCAATTGATTGCTCGTCAAACTTCCCATGAACTTTATATGCTTCACCGAATGAATAAATAGCACAGATCCCGAAACCACCAATCAATCCAATTAGAGCCCAAAAATCTCGCTCTTCGTTGTATTCCGTAAAGAAAAGTACATATACACAAGCTAATGATATTACCGTGCATGTCCAAGCTAATCCCGAAATAAACAAGCCAAATTTTAATTGGCCATCTACGGATTTATTACCGACTTTCGAAGATATAAACGTACAAATCATCACAGCAATAATGCCGCCGATCACACCAGAAACCACAATTGAACTCCTTTAGATTTATAACGTTTCAATAATCGACAGGCCAACTGGACTGACTTCGAGTTAGACTGCCTGGCAAAAAGTTAGAGCCACCCATTATTAATCAGTAACATACCGAAACTATCAAAAATCATCAATACTCTACTTGCCTATAAACCAATCAATAAACCAATCAATAAACGCAGGGCAGGCATATTTTTTTGTGTTTTATCCCGACGAAAAGAACTTAACTAGAGAGAAACTGCTTGTGAATAATCAAGTGTCGATGCGGCTGCGAGCTTCCCAAAAAAGGACTTTTTGCAGAGACCACAGGGAAGTGCTTGAATGATATCCTATCTAAGGGCCAGTTCGGCATCCGTGCCTCTCGTTCATAAGCGCATGTCTGCGCCATATTCACCGTCTCGTAGAACCTACGAGAAGTAAAGAGTGCACATACCTCGCCGGACAGGCGCTAGGTTACAATGAATATAAAAGTTATAAACACACTAGCCAATCATCTGCCCATATCTCGCTTGGCAGGCGTTAGATTAAAATGACAGCCAGGCTTTCAAATAAGCTAGCCAAGAACAAAATACTCAAACGAACCCAAATAAAAAAACAGCAATTTATCCATTGCTAGGTGATCTCTTGCTTGTGAAAGGTTAAAATCCCCAGCTCATTTTTTATCGACATTTATCGCCAGATGCCCCCATGAGTCCAGATGAGACTTGAGCTTCAAGCGCTAAACGTTCAAGACTATTGGTTTATAAGTAGCCGTTTACTAAAAAGACAAGCAGATGCATTCTCCAGAACATTGTTTTACCTCATTTAAAGCGTCAACCGCAGAATTTACTCTTCCGGAACTTTTTACCTTTCCATTTTATTATGAGCCTCACCCTCTGTGCCTGTTGGCCGCTAGCGAGTTACAGCAACACCTAGAAACCCAGACTGACTGGCAACACAACTTTGGTTTACATGAAGCTAAAGGCTCTGGCCTCAATGTCCATGGCGCTGATGGCTTAGGCAAGATGTTCGGTGTACTCCTGGTGAAAAATGAACAGGGTGAGCTAGGTTACCTGTCGGCTTTTTCCGGCAAGATAGCCGATCAAAACTTGCTGCCACACTTGGTTCCACCAGTATTTGATATGTTGGCTAAAGACGGATTTTTTATTCCCGAACAAGACAAGATAAACCTGATAAACGCTGAAATCACCGAAGTTAACCGCGATCCAGACCTGGCACGTTCACAAACTGTATTAGCCGATGAAACTCAGCTCGCTGAACAGCAAATTGCCGCCCATCGCGCCTCTATGATTGAAAATCGTAAACACAGAAAATCTCAACGTTTGGCGGGTGAGTCCCTCGATGAAGACGCCCTCAAACAACTCGGTATTCAGATGAGTAGAGAGAGCGTGCAGGATAAGAACCGGCTGAAAGAGTTAAACGTCTATTGGGATGAGCGACTGGCCAATGCCAGATTGGTACATGGCCAATTAAACGAACATCTGTCGGCCTTAAAGCTTAAACGTAAAACCATGTCCGCCGCCCTGCAACAACGTTTGTTTGATGAGTATCGCTTCTTAAACATAAAGAGTGAGCACAGAAGCTTAGGTGATATCTTTAAGGGCACCATACATAAGGTCCCCCCAGCAGGCTCAGGCGAGTGCGCCGCGCCTAAGTTATTACATTTCGCCTTTAAACATGGCATGACCCCACTCGCCATGGCCGAGTTTTGGTGGGGAGAAGCACCAAAATCTGAAATAAGGCAGCATAAGAACTTCTACGGAGCCTGTCAGGGAAAATGTCAGCCTATCTTGGGACATATGCTTGAGGGTCTAGCTACCGATGAAAACCCGCTGCTGATCAATCCTGCCGAAGGTAAGCTGCTCGATATCATCTATCAAGATAGAGATATCTTGGTGATCAACAAGCCCGCCGAGTTCCTGTCTGTTCCCGGTAGAAACATAGATGACTCAGTGTATTCACGAATTAAGCAGCTTTACCCTGAGGCCACAGGCCCGCTCATCGTCCACAGACTCGACATGTCCACCTCAGGCTTGATGGTGATCGCCCTCAACAAGGCGGCCAATAAAAGCTTGCAGAAGCAATTTATCACTCGCACAGTCAAGAAACGTTATGTCGCCCTGTTAACCGGTGAGTTAAGCCAAGATGAGGGCATAATAAGTTTACCCCTTCGCGGCGATTTTGATGATAGACCCAGGCAACTAGTCTGCTTCGAACACGGCAAACCAGCAGAGACTAAATGGCAGGTCATTTCTAGGCGCGACGGACTCACTAAAGTGCACCTCTATCCCAAGACGGGGCGTACTCATCAACTTAGGGTTCATAGCGCCCACCCTAAAGGCCTGAACATGCCGATTGTCGGTGACGACCTCTATGGTAAAAAGAGCCAACGCCTGCATCTCCATGCCGAGCTATTAGCTCTCAATCACCCAACAACAGGTGAAGCCATGAGTTTTAGCATAGAGGCAGATTTTTAAGCACCATTGCTGTTAGCTGTTAGTTGCTAACGCCCACAAAAAAGGCTTCCAATTGGAAGCCTTTTTTAGCTAAGAGTAAAACTCGCTAAGTTAGCAGAGTTAGACCTTAATCAAGTCTCTGTCGGCATGACTCCAGTTCAGGTGATACTTCTCACCCGCTGGTTTATCGGTACGCTCAAAAGTGTGGGCACCGAAGAAGTCTCTCTGTCCCTGCAGCAGGCTAGCTGGCAAGGTTTCACAACGATAACTGTCGTAATAGGCCAGAGCCGAACTGATACAAGGCACAGGAATACCTTTCATTACCGCTGCCGATACAGCTTTACGCCAGTCCAGTTGTTTCTCAGACAAGGCAATACAGAAGGCATCAGCCATCAGCAAGTTGTCTAACTCAATTCCATCAATAGCTGCTGCCTGATAGGCTTGAGTGATAGATTGCAGGAACCTTGCTCGGATAATACAACCGGCACGCCAGATTTTGGCTATTTCGGCAAAATCTAAGTTCCATCCCTTGTCTTTCGCCGCCATGGCCATCAGCTGGAAGCCTTGGGCATAACAGGCAATTTTGGCGCAATAGAGGGCATTTTCAAGCTGTGCGATAAAGCTATCACGCTCTTCAGCTGTTGGCTTTGCAGCCTCAGGACCTTTTAGCAATTGACTCAATTTGAATCTTTGATCTTTCTGGGTACTGATAGCGCGGGCATAGACGGCTTCGGCAATCGTAGGGGCCGGACAACCTATCTGCAAGCTGCTTACCGCAGTCCAGAGTCCTGTGCCCTTCTGCCCAGCCTTGTCGAGGATCATCGAAACTAGAGGCTTACCGGAAATGGGATCTGCCTGTCTCAAGACTTCGGCGCTGATCTCCATCAAGTAGCTATTAAGGCTGCCTTGGTTCCATTTATTAAACAGGTCGGCAATCTCAGTCGTTGTCATGGCAAAACCATCACTGAGTAACTGATAAGCTTCACAGATAAGCTGCATATCGGCGTATTCGATACCGTTATGCACCATTTTCACATAATGACCAGAACCTGCTGGGCCAATATAAGTGGTACATGGCTCGCCTTCAGTCACAGGATTACCTGGCTCCTGACGCTCTATGGGTAAGCCGGTTTCAGCATCGACTTTAGCCGCAATCGCTTCCCATATAGGCTTAATTCTGTCCCAGGCCTTGATATCACCGCTTGGCATCAATGACGGACCGAAACGTGCGCCCATCTCACCGCCGGATACGGCGCAGCTAAAGAAGATAAATTGCTTGGAGTAACGCGCTTCGCGCTCGACGGTGTCGGTCCACAAGCTATTGCCAGTATCGATAACGATATCATCAGATTCGATACCCGCGTCGATGAGTGCTTTACACACACCATCTACAGGGGCACCTGCTGGTACAGAGAGCACCAAGATACGCGGTTTTTCGAGGCTAGATAACATTTCAGAAAGATTATTACAGCCATTGATACGTAGAGGTACTTGAGTTTGCTTGCTGGTTATGCGATCAGATTTCTCTTGTTGCACAACACCTTGCACCTTGTCTGAGTCGAGATCAAACGCGGCGACACTGTATTGATTATCGGCAATGTTGAGTGCAAGGTTCTTGCCCATAACACCCAGTCCAATAACGCCGATATCATGTAATTTGGTGTGGTTTTGCATTGATTAAATTCCGCAGGTCACAGAGATAATTTACCCTATCTTGTTATTGACTAAGACACTTTCTAGTCCGAAGGACTGTCGAGAACAATTAGCCGCTCTTTTTTAAGAGACTGCTCACTTAAGGAGCATGGACAATAGGTTATATTTGGCGCAGATTATACAGACTTTGGTAAGTTAATTACTAGGCTTTACGCTGTAATGGCGAATTAGTTTCATGTTTAGCCGTGTCTAGTGGTAAAAAATTCGATAATACACACCAAACCATACAATTTACCCCAATAATTAGATCAATTTAGCCTATCTAGATAGCCTGGCATTCGAAAAATATTCTATCTATACCATCTCCCTTAGACGAGTCATCACACTTGGATTAATCACGCTATGGCATAAAATAACCCATGGGATAGAGAGCGGGATGCTTGTTTTAACTTGGGTTCCTGCGCCGATTTAGAGACATAGCCGCCAATAACCTGTATGCAAAACAATCAAGCTTTATTAAGGATAAAGATAAGGCGATGTGAAATCAGTCAAGTTATCGAGTGGATTTTTTGACTGCTTAATAAGAATGACGTAACGTTAACTTTGCTTCTAAAAATAAAAACCTATGTGATTTTATCGCTTAAAAGTCTGCTTTCATGGAAAGAAAAACACTATATGAAAAACCTAACCTCATTCACCTTGCTGCTTATACTCGGCTTGCCTATACATGCTTCCGCCTCTGAACAAGCACAGGTTATTGATACTGCTCCAAATTCACAGCACATCATTGAAACCCAAGATGGTATTATTGAGCACATAATCGAGCCTATGTTACTTGGTAGGGTCTCAAATGTCGGTGAGCAGGCCATCATCAGTCCCTATTTAACCTCACACCTATATCAACAAAGACAATACCTAGATCTGTGGCAGGATAAAGACTATGCAGCCTCGATACTGGAGGCTATTAAAGGTGCCGACGATGAGGGGTTATACAAAGAGGACTATCACTACCAGGCACTGATGTCACTCTACCAAACTCAGGCGCTAAATGACTGGAATGACCCTTATCAGGTCGCAGAGTTTGATATCCTGTTGACCGATGCTGTCATTACCTATGCCACCCATCTGATCAATGGCAAGGTAAACCCAAGCACCTTAGAGAAAACTTGGAACTATGATGAGTCCATCATCAAACTCGATACAATTGTAGCCGAGCTCAATCGCCATGTAGATCAACGAGATGTCGCCCAGAGACTGCTTAGTCTTTCGCCTCAATTGGACGCCTATACTCAATTAAAATCTGCACTGAAAAAATATCGACTATTGGCCGATACAGCAGACTTCCCCAATATAAAATATCAGGGCCTAATCAAAGCCGGCAGCGTTACGCCCACGCTGGCCTTGATTGCCGATAGATTGATTCAACTAAACTACCTCTCCCCTCAGGCAGATATCAGCAATTATAGCCATGAGTTTGTCGGCGCAGTCAGAGCCTACCAGAGCAGCCATAGCCTGCAGGCCGATGGTATTATCGGTAAGGGAACCATTAACTCACTCAACGTGCCCTTCGCCTATCGAGCCGATCAAATCCGCATCAATATGGAACGAGCCAGATGGCTATCGTCGGATCTCAGCCAAGAGTACATCATCATCAACTTAGCTGGTTATGAACTCTGGATGTATAAAGATGGACAACTCGATTGGCAAACCGACATAGTCATAGGCAAAATAAGCTCCAAGACACCAATCTTTAAATCTAGAATTAGTTACTTAGTTGTAAATCCTACTTGGACTGTACCCCGCAGTATTAACCCTGGTCTCATCAATAAAATTAAGCGTGATCCTAGCTATATAGATAAACAACACTACATGCTTAAGGACAGCTCGGGTAAAAAAGTCGATATATTAGCTATCGACTGGCAAGAGGTAGATCCAGAAAAATTCAAATATTGGTTCGTTCAAAAGCCATGGAAAAACAATGCATTGGGTCAAGTTAAGTTTATATTTCCTAACCGAGATGCCATCTACTTACATGATACCCCAACCAAATATCTCTTCTCGCTTACCGACAGAGCTTTCAGCCATGGTTGTATTCGCATCAAAAATCCACTGGAGTTGGCTGAAAAGCTCTTGAATGAAAACAGGCCCGCCACCCTGGAAAAAAATCTGCAGATACAGAACAACAAACTGGCCAAGCGTCGGGAAGAGTCCCAGCTCAATAACCTGAGCACAGATCAGGTCTCTGTAGCCCCCCGCTCTGAACCATTACAATCCCCCTTAACCCAACCCAGCGCAGATGAGCTGCTCAAGAAAACATTCGCCCTGGGTGAGACTCAAAAACTCTACCTGGATGAGCCTATGGACATTCTCATCATGTATTGGACCGCAGCTTCGAGTAAGGGGAAACTCACCTTCTATCATGACGTCTACAAACGCGATGAGCCGCTTATGCTTCAACTCAAGCGCCCCATCACTCCGACCGCACTCTCAGCTGGTGTAGAAATGAAAAGTGTCATTTTTTAGGGATAAAACCTTAAGGAACGTGATTTGACCCAGATAATATGGACTCTGGGTTTAAATTCTTGATGATAAAATAATGGGACTCAATCTAGAGTCCCATTTTTTTGAGCTTAATCTAATCTCGCGACCTCTCTGCCTCGCTATCTCGCCTTCTGCGAGTTCCGAGGTCGCTTCGCTTCGAGAAGGCCAACAAGTTGGCTGCGAGAGAAGATCAGAGCTTGTTCTCGCTGTCTCGCTTTCTCGCTGTCTCTAGACAGGCTAATTTGAGATACGCTTCTCATCTGACTGATAAGAAGCGAGATAGTGTCACTTGTGATAATAAAAGAGCCAGCAAGTCGCTCACAGAGTATGTTTACGCGTCCTAGGAAGCTCAACAAGGTCTCTTTAGTGCTTAGGCTAACCACTTAGATTGGCATAGGCTTAAATGCTTTGAGAGTCTTGATTAGGCGCTGAAGTTATTAAGTCTGTTTGAGTGGATTTCGTGTTGAGCGGCTATTTAGTGAGATTGGTATTTTCTGTCTTTTTTGAGGGGAGCATATCCGCCAAAATGGCAAAAAAAATGCCGCCTGATAATCAGGCGGCATTTTTATGAGGGTGGATCAAATATTACCGATAAATCTAAGAATGATTAATTCTTTAAACTCTTTCGATAATAGTTGCGATTCCTTGTCCCATACCGATACACATAGTCGCTAGGCCATAACGACCATCTCTTTGCTCCATGATGTTAATCAGAGAACCGACGATACGAGCACCAGAACAACCTAATGGATGGCCCAGTGAAATAGCGCCACCGTGTAGGTTTACTTTCTCTTCAACCACATCCCACAAACCTAGTTCTTTTAGGCAGGGAATAGCCTGAGCCGCGAAGGCTTCATTGACTTCAGCAAAATCGATATCATCTATGGTCAAACCGGCCTTAGCTAAGGCTTTTTGACTCGCTGGTACTGGACCGAAACCCATGATAGCAGCAGGCAAACCGGCAGTAGTTGCCGAGATAACTTTAGCTCTAGGTGTTAGTCCTAGTTCTTTCGCTTTCTCTGCACTCATTACCAAAAGACAAGATGCACCATCAGACAGAGCCGAAGATGTACCAGCTGTGACTGTACCAGCTATAGGATCGAAGGCTGGACGCAGCTTAGCCAAAGATTCCATAGTTGTTTCAGGACGAATGACTTCATCATGCTTAACTAAGATAAGTCTGCCAGAGACATCGTGACCTAAAGTTGGCACAATCTCGTTGTCAAACTTGCCTTCCAACGTCGCCTTATGAGCGAGTCTGTGAGAGCGCTCAGCCAGAGCATCTTGAGCTTCACGGCTTACATTGTGCAGCTTACTTAACGCTTCGGCAGTTAGGCCCATCATAGCTGATGCTTGAGCCATGACCTTATCATTGCTCGGGTTGAAATTGAGCCCTTTGGTCATAGGGATATGACCCATATGCTCAACACCACCAACCAAGATAATATCTGCGTCTTCAGCCTTAATAGCACGCGTTGCCATATGCAGCGCATCCATAGATGAACCACACAGACGATTGACTGTTGTGGCTGGTACTTCTGGCGGTAATCCGGCTAGCAGTGACGCATTTCTTGCCAAGTTAACACCTTGCTCTTCGGTCTGCTGTACACAGCCCCAAATAACATCGTCAATCTGAGCGGCATCAAGATTAGGCTGACGCTTAAGTATGGCTTTCATCAAGTGAGCTGACAGGTCGTCGGCACGGGTATGACGGAAAACCCCTTTCTTTGAACGTCCCATAGGAGTTCGAACTGCATCGATAATAACTACATCTCTCATTTTCTTGCTCCTATTAGGCGTAAAATTTACGGTTAGACTTGGCTCGTTCGATCAGGCTTTCTGGCGCGTGATATAAGGCTCCAAGATCTTGATAGCGCTCAGCTAGGTCTAATAGACCTTGGGCACCAATCTGATCCATGTAGTAGAAGATACCACCTCTGAATGGAGGGAATCCTGTACCATAAACCAAAGCGATATCCGCTTCTTGAGCCGATGCTACAACGCCTTCATCTAAACAACGAATGGCTTCAAACATCATAGGCAACATCATGCGCATAGTGATCGTTTCTGCATCAAATTCCTGGGTAGGCTTGACCATACTTTCGATCAATTCATTTGACTCAGGACAATTGCTAGGCTTAATACGGCCTCGTCTATCGGCACTGTGACGATAGAAACCTTGACCAGTTTTTTGACCAAAGTCTTTGCGGTCAGCCAAGGTCTGAATCAAGTTGATCTCAGGCTTGTACATGCGTTCTGGGAAAGCTTCAGCCATCACATCAATACAATGTGCAGCTGTATCTAGGCCAATCACGTCAAGTAACAGAGCCGGTCCCATAGGCCAACCAAAGCCTTTACTCATTACCTTATCAATAACAGCTAGCTGACCACCATCGGTCATTAACTGATTGAAGGCATGGAAATAAGGAGTCAGGCATCGGTTAACCAAGAAACCTGCGCAATCGTTGACTACGATAGGTGTCTTACCAAGCTTGTTCACATAGCTCACTGCCTTAGCCAAGGTCTCATCGCTGGTTTTCTCACCCTTGATGACTTCAACCAATGGCATCTTGTGCACTGGATTGAAGAAGTGAATACCACAGAAGTTTTCAGGGCGTTTTAGCGACTTAGCAAGTCCAGAAATCTCAAGAGTCGAAGTATTCGACGCTATGATTGCATTAGGAGCAAGCTCTTCGAGTTCAGCAAGTACCTTAGCCTTAACGACTGGGTTCTCAACGACTGCCTCGATGACTAAATCTGTGCTAGCCAAGGGAGCATTATGTAGAGTAGGTACGATGCGATTCAAGGTATTACCCATCTCAATCGGCGTCTTTCTACGCTTCTCAACTTGCTTAGCCAGCAACTTGTTAGCTTCACTCAAGCCTAAAGCCAATCCAGCTTTATTAATATCTTTCAGAACAACCGACATGCCTCTGTCAGCCGTGACATAAGCAATGCCGCCGCCCATGATGCCAGCGCCAATAACGCCAACTTCATTAATGTCTGAATCACTGTAGGCCTTAGCCTGCTTGGCTAACTTCTTGCTCTTGGCTTTAACGGCCATATCGCTAAGGAAGAAAGACACTAGAGCATCAGCCACACCGCTTCTGATACACTTGATGATACCGCGACGCTCGATTGCCAATGCGGCATCAAGTTCACAGCCAGCAGCTTCTTTAATCACTTCTAGCATGATTCTAGGAGCTGGGTAATGTTTACCGGCAACTTTAGCAACCATGCCACCAGCAACACTAAGAGACATCTCAAGCTCGTACTGACTCAAGGTCAATGGCGACTGCTTCTCTGTCTGTCTCACTTTCCAATCTAGATCGCCGTCGATACAAGACTTCAATAACGCTTCAGCTTGCTCTAGTGGATCAAATTTTTCGCTGTCGATAATCCCATCGATGAAATGATGAGTTAAGGCTTTATCAGCTCTGAATGTCTTGCCAGTGGTCAACCACTCAAGAGAAGTATCCAGACCTAGAACTCTAGGTAGACGGGTCATACCGCCCCAACCAGGCATGATGCCAAGTTTAACTTCAGGCAAGCTTAGCTTGATATCTTTGGTGCCTAAGCGATACTCAGCCAACAGAGATAGCTCGACTCCACCGCCAGCTGCAACGCCGTTAAGCAGTGCAACTTTAGGGATTGGCAACGCCTCAAGACTGTTGTAGATGCCGTGAACCCAACTAAGGTATTCATCGACAGTCTCATCAGACTCATTAAACAAGTCTCTGAATGCTTTTACATCGGCGCCAGCACTAAACAGCGCCTTACCTGAACGTATGATCAGGCCGCTGATGTCTGTTGCGGCAATGATAGCTATCGCTTGCTCTAGCTCTTCTAGCGCCGCACGGTTTAAGGTGTTAACACCGTCGGTCTGAGAATCAAAAATCAGCTCGGCGAATTGGTCTCGAGGGACCAGTTGAAAATATTGACCTTGGAACATATCTGTATTCCTATATGAATTGGGAAGTTATAAGCCACACTGGCTGGCTTGCTGCGCTAACTCTTCCCTGAAATCCGGATGAGCGATACCGATTAGGGCTTTAGCTCTTTGCTTAGTAGATAGACCACGCAGATCGGCAACACCGTATTCGGTGACGATCAGCTGGGCATCGTTTCTTAATGTAGTGACTGGCGTGCCATGAGGAAGCGCCAAACATATGGTAGATTCTGGACCCGTCTTACCCTTGTGGCTAGAAGCTAAGGCTATGATAGAGATGCCACCCTTGGATAATTTTGCACCGCGGACGAAATCAACCTGGCCACCAGAACCTGAGATCTGGGTATGGCCAACGCCTTCTGAAGCAACCTGACCAGTAAGATCTGTCATGATGCAAGTATTGATAGACACGAAGTTATCATTCTTGCCAATCTCGTTAGGGTCATTGACCTCACAGATATCACCAATCTCAACCTGAGGGTTGTTGTCGATAAAATCCAGTAGATCCTGAGAGCCAGCTGCGAAGGCTGCGACTATCTTATTAGGTTTGTGATTCTTCTTGCTGCCATCTATGGTGCCGCTCTTACACAGCTCATACATAGACTCGGTGAACATCTCGGTATGAATACCAAGGTTTGATTTGCTCTTCAGACCCATGCCAACAGCATTAGAGATATTGCCGATGCCAATCTGTATGGTCGCACCATCTTTCACATAAGGTAGGATGTGCTTAGCAATCTCAACTTCGATATCAGATGGAGCTGCAGCCTTAGGGCCAGCAATAGGATGATGACCTTCGGTTAGGAAATCGAAACGGTCGATATGCACTAGGTTATCGGCGTTGCCAATGAAGGGTTGATGTTTATTAATCACTCCAATCACTAGCTCAGCGCTTTCGATCACGCCCTTGTTGCCTATGCCGCCACAGGCACCCATGCTCACATATCCTTCGCTGTTCGGTGGCGTCACTTCGACAACTGCGACATTTGCACCGACACTCTTAAGGATCTCATCCACATTAGACAGGTGATAAGGAATCGTCTCTACATTACCCTTGTTCTGGAACTTACGCTCCAATGGGCCCATAAACAGAGTACGGTAGGTCAAGTGACCAATATACTCGGCTTGAAGAAATTTGTAGGGATAGGTTAGCAAGCCAGCATATATCTCGGCGTTGTCCAACTCCAGAGCAGTTTTCTCCAGCTCCAATAAAAAGCTGACGGGCACAGACAGATAACCACCAACATAAAGTTTATGGCCTGACTTTATCTTGGCCGCTGCCTCTGAAAGTGATACGAGTTTGTCGTTAACACTTTCTTTCCATAAATCACTGCAATCTGAATTATTCATTCGGTATTTCCTTCATGATTTCTAAATCTGCAACTCAGGAAAAACCCCCGAATTGACCTTGTCTCTAGAATATGAGAATCCACCGATAACATTTTCCCGAACAGGTCAAACATTTTCCCGAATTAGACAACTGTTATATTTTTGAGGAATGTTTTAAACAAGAATGCAAGTATTTGCCTACTTTTTTGATACTTGCGGCCATACGTTTAGCTCTTTTGGCCATGTTATTGCTTTGATCCATTTGTTTCTATTAGATTAATTCATCGGTTCGATATTAGAAAAACATCACCCAAGTGTGAAAGGCGAATTAAAAAAATGAACTATAAAAATAAAATGATGATCATGGCCGCTCTAGCTGGACCCCTCTCTTTTGGCGTATATGCTGGGGAAAAACAACAAGACGAATCACCATTCTGGCAAAGTTACTTCGTGCACAGCTCGACCTATTTTCAACAACAATCAAGTGTGTCTACCACCAGCAATGGTGATGACTCAAAAACTGTCTCCAGTCAAAACCTAATGTTTGATACCTATGCCATGGGTAGACTCGGTAACAGCACCTACTTTGGCTTTGTCGAAGGTGTATTTGGCAAGCTCAACGGCTCTAAGTCTGACAATCCAGGCCTTCCCTATGGCGATGACCTATTACAAATCCGTGGCCAATTTTCTCAACAATGGTCGGTAACCAAGGAATTATCTGTCGGCTGGAACTATTTCGGCCTCAGCCGCAATATGGCTGCGGTAAATAATGATAACGGCAAATTTGGCTACAGCTTCGATTCGGCCGGTATAGTCTCTACCTACCGCATGGGTAAGTGGATGTTTATGCCGCAACTCAACTATGTGTTCAACGGTGATATGGGCAAGGATGGCATGTTCAACCTTGGATCAGATAAGTTCACCGGACTCTATTTTATGCCTATCGTGCGCAGACAGATCGCCGATAACGGCGCCTACGTCACCTTGCTGCCAGAATACTTTACCGCAGATGGAGATGGCGGCAGTGAGGCAACCTATGTCAAGTTGCAATTCAGAGTCGGCGCCCCTATCACAGATGACGGCAAGCTCTGGGTCAATGCCAGATTCGAGCATCAGAAGCACTATGACTTTATCTATCGGGGAGTCGATCTAGCTCCGGATACTGACACCACAGTTTCTGTGGGTATTCAATACTCTTGGTAAGCCCTCTAGGGAGCTAAACTGGCACTGCCAGCTTGTCTCCCAGCTCCCCCCTCTCTCTTTAAGGTCAAACTATGACAACTGCTAACAAGATGAAGAAAACACCTCTGGTAATGGCTCTGATTATGGCCGGTGCCAGCCTGTTTTCTTTGAGTACTTTCGCCGCTGATAATGGCCAAACTAAGTCGCAATACACCACTTACTATGGCGGCGACATTGTCACCATGGAAAGATCTCAGCCCACCGCCGAGGCCGTAGTCGCCAGTGATAAAGGCAAAATTCTATTTGTCGGCGATAAGAGTGACGCCCTCAAACAATTTCCGGCTTCGCGCACCATGGATCTGGCGGGTAAAACCTTGATGCCAGGTTTTATCGAGCAACACCTGCACCCAGTACTGGCTGCACTTACCCTAAGCATGCCAGTCATAGCACCGGAAGAGTGGAAATTACCCAATAAAACCTGGCCCGCGGTGTCGGATCACCTAAGTTACATCAAGGCCTTGACCCATCTTGAGGCTAATATGCAGGCCGAAGATAAGGCCAGCGGCGTGACAGCAGACCAACAAGACATTCTATGGAGCTGGGGTTATAACGGTTATTTTCACGGTGATATCGACCGAGATATGCTAGATAAGATCTCATCGTCTCGGCCCATGGCCATATGGCATAGATCTGCCCATGAATTTTACCTAAACTCGGCCATGATCTCCCGCCTCAAGATCACTCAGGCAGATATCGACAAATCCGGGGCCGCCGTGGCAAAACAGGTCAACCTTGAGAAGGGACATTTCTACGAGTCTGGTTTCATGGTGTACCTACTGCCGAAAATCTACGCCGATCTTGCCAGTGCCGAGCGCATGATATCCGGTCTGAAGCAGATGGTTACCCTATTACATATGCGAGGAGTCACAGCTTACAACGAGCCTGGAGCCTTTATCCCACCTAATGCGGTGGAACTTTACAAGGCAATCTTGGGCGCTGAAACTACGCCTATGTATTCCTTCTTCACCCCAGAGAGCAAGCTAGCCTTCTACCGCTCAGGCAAAGAAGGGGTCGCCGCCGAGGTCGAGAAGACCACTAAGATGTTCGGCAGCAGCACTAAGGTTCGTTTTTTCGATAAACAAGTGAAAATCATGATGGATGGTGCCATCATCTCTCAGCTAATGCAGATGAAAGATGGCTATCTTGACGGTCACCATGGTGAATGGATCCAGACCCCGGAAGAGGTCGATGCCATCACTAAGATATTTTGGGAGAAAGGCTATCAGATCCATGTTCATGTTAACGGCGACTTAGGCGTCGAAGAGCTGATTAAAATTCTCAAGAAACGTCAGGCCGAGTTTCCCCGAGAAGATCACAGGTTCACCTTAGTCCACTTTGCTAACTCTACCGATGAGCAGGTACGTGAACTCAAGAAACTCGGAGTCATCATCAGTGTGAACCCTTACTATGTCACAGGCTTCGGCGATAAGTTCGGTGAGCTTGGCTTAGGTGAGCAGCGCGCTCACTCAATGGTGAGACTAGCGACAATAGAGAAGGAGCAGATCCCAGTATCTCTGCATTCTGATCTGCCCATAGCACCATCAGACCCTCTCTATCTTGCTTGGAGCGCGGCAACCAGACATACCAACGATGGCAACACACTGCGTAAAGACCTGAGTCTATCCCGTGACGCGGCTCTACGCGGTATTACTATAGAGGCAGCCTACTCATGGCAGATGGAAGAGTCTCTAGGAAGCATCAAGACAGGAAAAATAGCCAACTTCACCATACTAGAACAAAACCCTTACAAGGTTGAACTGGATAGCCTCAAGGATATCCAAGTGTATGGCACAGTATTCGAGGGTAAGCTGTTTCCCGTTAAGCATTAGATTTTAAACCTGCGCTAAGCAAATAGCTTAACCAAAAGATCTAACCAGAATAAAGCCATCTCTATGATGGCTTTCTTTTTATCTTAAATCTTAAAGTGAGCCTTAAACCAGCTTCATCTCTTGACTCACTTCATAAGCAGCCTCATGAGCAATTTCTGCAGCATTCTCTTACTGCCTTGCGAGAGCTAACTAGTTACCCTGGGTGTTAAAGTTTTAAAACCTAAAGCCTGAATACAAAAAAGCCACCCTAAGGTGGCTTCTACATCAACTGCTATATCAACTTCTATACCTACAAGGAAATGGTCTTAAACCAGCTTCATCTCTTGACTCGTTCATAAGCAGCCTCATGAGCAATTTCTGCAGCATTCTCTTACTGCCTTGCGAGAGCTAACTAGTTACCCTGGGTGTTAAAGTTTTAAAACCTACAGCCTGAATACAAAAAAGCCACCCTAGGTGGCTTCTATATCAGCGTCTATTCTCTGCAAGAAAATAGCCTTAAACTAGCTTCATCTCTTGGATTATTTCATGAGCAATTTCTGGCGTAGTACTTACTGGCTTCTCATGTTTATCAGCTTTAAGCTGACCCTTACGGTGCTTGAGCGCAGCCTCGAGCTTCTTCTTGGTAATCGCTATAGCCGGATACATGACATCGTTTGTCCCCGATGCAGAGATTCGACTACCTTCATAATTAGTGCGCAACTCAACCTGATACTCGCCATGCTCTTTAGAGATGGTGACATCTAACGAGATTAGTGTCGGGAAATGAGTGGCTATTTTGGAAAACTTTTCGTTCAAATGTTCTTTGATTGAATCTGTAACATCTACGTGGTGACCAGAAAGATTTATTTTCATAGGTTTTCCTTTTAAGAATTACTTCTAATAATAGAACTGGGGTCTGAGATTCAACATCTCAAGGGCTAACATAAAATTAATTTAAAAATTTACGCTAGCAAGTTATTACTAACTCGGTTAATAGAGTAGTTTCATACTCATACAGACCTGGTAGCCCTATATCCATCCTAACTATTACCATTGTAGTAAGTGAACGTTTAAAGATGAAAGTGCCAATGGGCAGGTATGACAAGGCACCTATAAGGTATGCTTATCACACGTGATTAATCACCAAAAACAGTTCCAAACCAGCTGTCTTAATATTTACTCCTGATGTTAGACAAATGCAAGCCTCGGCTATATCCAATGACTAAAATAAACACAAAACTAAGATAAATGTCATAAAAACAAACAAAACGTTGATATTTTCATCACTCAAAAGACTGATAATTGACCCACTAAAATTAAGCATAAACCATACTCGCTCCCTATGATGATTAATTTTTCTTCACACCGAATCATTTATGTCATACGCCGAAAATGAGAAGCAGTTCTCACTATGTAAATTTAAACGCAAATGAGAATGAAAACAGTTACCAGATTTACACTCCTGATGTAAAATCCTGACCACCATTTGATCTACCTGTTTTCTAGCAGGTTAAACGGACAGCCAAAAAGTGACAGACTCTCAAGTTAAGCAATTAACTATCATGCAAAAAGTGTTAAGCCATTATCCAGCACAAACAGCCTTACTTTCTCGAGTGCTGGCAAGCATATTCGGCGGGTATCTGGTTGCCGCGAGTGCTTGCGGACTCCTCTCTGTGTTATTGCCACTTTCCCCTGTTGATGCAACCTTAGTCGCCACTATGCTCTCCTTCGCCATTTATGCCTGTGCAGCCATCCGCGCCTTCTGTGTAAAATCTTTAACTCAAGTCTGGTTAGAATTACTCATAGTGAGCAGCTCCTTCTACGTCACCATTTCTCTACTGAGTTAATAATGAAAGATACTTTTTTCCGCACCATGACCTGGCTGCACACTTGGGTAGGTCTACTCGTTTGCTGGGTATTACTCTTTGTCTTTTTTACTGGCAGTATCAGCTATTTTCGTCATGAAATATCTCTTTGGACTAAACCTGAACTGCATTCAGGTGTCATGCAGAATTATCAAGAAAGCAAGCTTGCAAACCAGCTTGTCGCAGGTCAGGAGTATCTAAATACACAAGCTCCCAATGCCCGGGATTGGCGTATCTATCTGCCCACAGAGCGTAAGCCCTATCTGAGCTACGGCTGGCAGACTCAACCAGAGCCAGAACAAAGACGAGGACAATTTACCCAGCATATTGTCAGTGCCGATGGCACAAGGATGATTAGCGACGGGCGAGAGTCAAAGGGTGGTGATTTCTTCTATAGATTGCACTTCAACCTGCATTATATGCCAGGCCAGTGGGCTCGCTGGATAGTGGGTTTCTGTACCATGTTTATGCTTATCGCTTTGATCAGCGGGATAGTGATCCACAAGCGTATCTTCAAAGACTTCTTCAACTTCAGGCGAAACAAGGGCAGCCGTTCATGGCTAGATGCCCACAATGTCAGCTCAGTATTAGCCCTACCCTATCATCTGATGATCACCTATACAGGACTCATCACCCTGATGTTTATGTATATGCCCTGGGGCGTGGTGGCAAATTATGATGGCGATTCTCAGGCATTTCGTGCCGATTTAAATCCAAGCCGCATAGAGGCTAAACCTACAGGCGAACCGGCTCAGTTACTCTCGGCGGCGACATTACTACCTCAGGTTAAGCGCTACTGGGGAGATGCCCCTATCAAGCAAGTGGTCATCTCCTCTCCCTATGACACTAATAGCCGCATCAGCTTTTATCGTAACAACGAGCAATTAGTCACAGATAAGCGAACCCAAATAGTCTTCAGCGGGGTAACCGGTGAATTACTCACCATGACACCACAGGAAGAGTCGGCCACACAAGCTACCCTTGATACTTTGATGGCACTGCATACGGTTCGTTTTGCCGATTATATTTTACGTGGTTTCTTCTTTGTCTGCGGTTTAATGGGTTGTGCCATGATAGCCACAGGAGCCTTACTCTGGGCGGTGAAAATACGCCAGAAGCAACAGAAAAAAATCAAAAAAGGAGTGGCTGCCAGTCTAGGCCTGCGCCTCGTAGAAGGACTCAACCTCACCTTCATTGCCGGCTTGCCTCTTGGGACAAGCGTTTTCTTCTTCGCTAATCGCTTACTGCCTGTAGGCATGTTAGAAAGAGCACAATGGGAAGCCAATAGTTTCTTTATCACCTTAGGCTTAGTCGGCATATTAGCCTGCTTTAATCGAAGCTTAAGCAGCTGGCGCTTGGTTTTAGGCCTTGGTGGACTTGGATTTACCTCTATACCTGTGCTCAATGCTATGACGTCACCGAGTAACTTGTTTAGCAATATTGTCAGTCACCAATGGGCATTGGTTGGATTCGACAGCTTATCGATTTTAATCGGATTAGGTTTATTTTTTGCCTTAACTCGATTAGAAAAAATAAGTCAGTTAAGCAAGACTAAACAAGCTAGCATCCAGAGGTCTAGGGAAGATAATACATTGATGACCAAGACAAGAGGAGGTGCATAAACATGCTATCTTACTTAATGATTGTCAGTACCTTATGCATTAGCTATCTTGCCTTCGGCTGTTTGGCCTTAGCCATGTTTTCCAACTTTCGAGACATCTTTAAACAAGCTCCAACGCCGCTGCAGAGCAGAAGCTTATATTGGTCTGGATGGCTCACCCTTGCCTTAAGTTACTATCTGAGTGTCAGTGAACATGGCATGGCTTATGGAACCATATTCTTTACCGGGGTACTTTCTGTGGCAGGACTTTTAGTTATCCTGACACTCAGTTACCGCACTAAATTTTTAGCCATATTCATGGTGTCAGCTTTAGTCGCTAGCCAGGGCTACTTGATAGCTACATAAGCAATTTAAACTATGAGCTAGCATTGGCTTAATTATGATTGAGTTCAGTCATGGTTCAACCTGGTTAATGTACGACTCAGGCTTTTACCTCAAAAGCGCTTTATAAATAGCAATCATGCTAACCTGCAGGCATTACAGCTTAAAAACATGAGTAGGAAATAATATGGCTTTCACCTTGGAAGTGGACTGGGAATCAGATAACCGCCCCATAGACGATGGGGATTTTTGTCGAGACCACAGGATCCACTTTGGCAGCGGCCAAATAATACCAGCGTCATCGGCTCCAGAGTACAAGGGCTGCGACACTAAGGTTAATCCAGAAGAACAATTACTTGGCGCTTTGAGCTCATGTCATATGCTGACTTTTCTCACTATTGCTCACCTCAAACGGTTAAAGGTGTTGAGCTATAAAGATGTCGCGACAGCTGAACTCGGTAAAAATGAGGCGGGGAAGATCGCCATCTCAAAAATCATCTTAAAACCTGTGGTTATCTTCGATACGGATCTTGAGGTGAGTGAAGAAGTCTTGAGCAAGATTCATCAGAAGGCACATGCTAATTGCTTTATAGCCAATAGTTTATCCACCGAGATTGAAGTCATCTATTAAAACTTAAGCTGGTTATTTTCATAGATCCTCTGCTTCGCCAGAGGACGTTTGGTTCGTTTTCACCGTTTCAGGCTCCGCGTCTATCCAGGCAATAAACAACTTATATCCCAGCCCCATCACCACAGCCCCAACAAACAGGCCAACAACGCCAGACATCAGCATGCCACCTATGGCGCCGAGTAAAATAACCAGCATAGGAATATCGACACCACGCCCCATCAACATAGGCTTAAGTATGGCGTCACTGGCACTGACTAAGATGCCCCATACCATAAACATGATAGCCACTGAGGTGGACTCGACCGAGAATACATACACCATGATGGGGGCCAAAATCAAGATGGGAGGCAGTTGAACGATAGCCAGAAGCAGCACAACCAACATCCAGATACCTGTGGCGGGCACACCCACGACTCCCATGCCAATGCCGGAGAGAATCGATTGAATAAAGGCGACCCCAATAACCCCTTGTACCACGCTGCGCACCGTCGCCACCGAGAGTTTCGTCAACTCTTTACCGTATGAACCCGCTAATCTGATGGCTATTTTCTGGCATACCTCACTGGCCCCCTTAGCATTGGTCATAAGCACACCGGCAATGATGATGGAGATAACAAACTGCAACACTGTCATACCAAAACCACCCAAGGCAGAGACGGCTTTAGCCAGAACAGCTTTAATCTCTACAGAGTGGGTCTTAATGACACTGGCTAAATTAGTCGAAGACTGGTCCCAGAAACTATAGAGTTTATTACCTATCAGAGGCAGCTCCGCCACCGATTCTTTAGGCGGGGGAATAACCAAAGTGCCTTGCTGAATCTCACCAATAAAATCTTGAGTACTGCTGACCAGAGCACCAGAGAACAGAAATGCTGGAATAAGCAGTAGGGCCAAAGACACTAAGGTCACTAGTGCGCTTGCGCGAGCTAAACTCAGGCTGGATTTTTTCGATAATTGAGACACCAAGGGGAAAAGTGTGACCGCAATAATCCCGCCCCAAACTATGGGCATGATGAAAGGTTTTATGATCTCAAAACACCAGATCGCTACCAAGAAGATAACCGCAATTTTAATTACCGCATCGACGGCACCTCGAGTAAACCAATCTGATGTGTCTTGATGTTGAGCACTCATCTTTTCTCCTATAACCTTACTTTTAAACCTGCTAAAAATACTATTCACAAGCGCTAACCTTGCTGGTTTTCTTCAAGCTAATATCTCCTATTACCAGCGAACTGAAAGCTGAATAACCGGCTTAGATAACTAGCTTAAATAACAAGTATAGGTACTGAACAAGATGTTATGCCAAGACTCCAGCTCCCCACAAAGAGTCATGCGTAAACATTGCTGGTTAACTCACTTGTAAATCACTCGTAAATCACTTGTAAAAAGAGAATGGACATGAGAAATTTCTAGCCAATTTAATAAATCACGGATCAAAGATGATGAATTTAAAGCTCCCTACCCTATTTGCCGTCATGCTAGGACTCAGTTTATCGGCTTGTGGACAAAAAACAGTTACACAGACTAACTCGGCAGATAAACAAGCCATGCCCTCAAAAGCTGTGCTATTTGCCGATACCTTGTATAAGAATGGCGAAATACTCACCATGGATGGTGATAAGCCTAACTATGTCGAAGCCGTTACTGTGCGTAATGGTAAAATTCAAGCGGTTGGTTCCCTGGAAAGTATCAGCCAATTTAAGGGAGATTCGACTCGCGTCATAGACCTTAATGGCAAGACCATGTTGCCAGGGTTTATCGATCCCCATGGTCACTTCATGTTCGCTCTGCAGATGGTTAAACAGGTCAATGTCGCCTTGCCCCCTGTTGGGAAAATCACAGATATTCCTAGCCTACAGGCTAAGCTCAAACAATATCAGCAAGACAATAAAATCCCCGAAGGAGAATGGGTAGTAGGCTGGGGCTATGATAATGAAGGACTTGCTGAGCAGCGCCATGTACTAAAAACCGATCTGGATGCGGCGCTTCCTAATCATAAGGTCATGATCATCCATGTTTCAGGCCATGGTGCCGTACTCAACTCTAAGGCCTTTGAATGGGCTGGCATAGATGCATCGACGCCTACACCACCAGGCGGCGTCATCGCTAGGGTAGAAGGCTCACAAGAGCCAGCTGGATTATTGATGGAAACCGCTTATCTACCTGTGTTTTCCAAGATGCCCCAACCGAGTAAATCAGACATGTTCGCCCTGATGGACCAGGCGCAACAGATGTATGCCAGCGAAGGTTACACTCATGCACAAGAGGGAGCGACCCATGTCAAAGACATGCGCTTCTTGCAAGAAGCGGCCGCAAAAGGAAAGATCTATCTGGATATCGTCTCCCTGCCACTTTTCCTCGAGATGGATGAATGGCTCAACAAGCCTGAGTTCCCCTTCGGCGAATATACCAATAAACTAAAATTCCAAGGAGTAAAGTTTGTTCAAGATGGTTCGCCTCAAGGAAAAACGGCCTATGTGAGTCATCCCTACCTCACAGGTGGACCCGACGGACAGGAAAACTGGAAAGGTGAACCCACCTTACCAGAAGCAGAGTTCGATACTCTGGTGAAGAGAGCGCTGGATAACAAGATTCAAGTGTTCGTCCACGCCAACGGCGACGCGACCATAGATGAGGTGATAACTGCGGTGGAAAAAGCGGGGATCACCGCCAAAGACGACAGAAGAACCACAGTCATACATTCACAGTTCCAACGCCCCGAGCATCTACAAAAATATAAAGATCTAGGCATGACGCCTTCATACTTCACTAACCACACCTTCTTCTGGGGAGATGTGCATATCAAGAACATAGGCAAAGAAGCTGCCAACTTCATCAGCCCGATAAAGTCCGCCACCGAACTTGGCCTAATTTACTCCAATCACACCGACTTTAATGTCACCCCGCTAGACCCTATGTTCGTCATGTGGACAGCCATGTCACGAACTTCAAGGACTGGACAAGTCATCGGTGCAGAGCAAAGAGTGGATGCTTACACGGCACTGCAAGGTTTGACAACAGGCCCCGCTTATCAGGTGTTTGAAGAGGATCGCAAAGGAATGATAAAACCTGGGCTACTGGCAGATTTTGTGATCTTAGATAAGAACCCCATCACAGTCGCTGCCGGCGACAGTATGGACAAGGTAAAGGACATTCGGGTCATGGAGACCATTAAACAAGATAAGCTTATCTATGAGGCTAAATAGCCTTAATCACTAGGGCTAATCAGTAAAGAGTAGAGCGTAGGATATGAGCGCTCTGCTCAATAATACCAATCAAGTCAATTTAGACATGCTTAAGACTGAAATGAAGAGAGAAATAGCAGAGAAAAGAAAATCGGAAGCTACCAGCCTGGGAACTGCTTGGCTGATAACCTCCTAAAAATTTCGGCCTTGGTGAGAGAACCGAAACAGACATAAGCCATGCCTGTCATAAAAAAGATCTTGGATAAGCATCAATATGCATTATCCATATATCTTTAACTAATTAATTTTATTTAACGATCCCTTAATTACTCAATTATTACTTACTACTAATGTCATCGGCCATGCCTTTTCCTGGCAGCGGCAATGCCTTTAGTGGCTTTATAGGCTTCTGCACCAGCTCATCTTTAAGGTATGAAATAGCCTTCTCAAGCTGAGCGTCGTGGCCGGTAAAGGTGGCATAGGGTAAGTTATCCACCTCAATATCTGGGCTCACTCCCCGGCCTTCGAGGATCCAACGACCGTCCATAGCATATTGAGGATACTCGGCGACGCGTGCCATACCTTTGTCCGTCAATGAGTTGCGTCCCGACAGCCAGACACCCGCCCCCGCAGTCTGTTTACCGATAAGAGGCGCTATGCCTAGGGCCTTGATGCCGGCAGAGAAGGTCTCACCATCTGAATAGGTGAGCTCATCGGTCAAGACAACCAAATGGCCACGGAAAGTCTGCTGCATATTCGCATTTGGTGTGCCACGAGTCGGTTGCCAAAATGCCCAAGTACGGCGCAGTAATTTTTCGATGATCCAGCTGTCGATATTACCGCCACGATTACGACGCACATCTATGATCAAACCTTCTTTCTCATAGTTGGCGTAAAACTCACGGGCGAAGCTGGCAATATCACCACTGCCCATGGCATAGAGGTGCAGGTAACCAATTTTACCTTCACTCGTGTCACTCACCTTAATGCCGTTATGGTTAACCCAGTCTAAGTATCTAAGCTTGGCATCACTGCGAATCGTCACTGGCTTGACTATGGTTTTATGCTGTTTATTGCCACGTTTAAGTTGGAGTAATACCTGCTTCTTCGCCTGATTTCTCAGGAAATGGGTCACATCGGCAACATTGGTTACCTTCTTGCCATTGATGGCTACGATTATGTCCCCTACTTCGGCATCGACACTCACCTTAGCCAGTGGCGCTGCTTGAGCGGGTAACTCGGGATCATTCTGATAAATATGAGTGATCTTAACCCCGGCTTTCGTCTGCTCGAGACGCGCACCTAAACTGGCGGCTTTAGCCATCTGCTTATCTTTATCCAGATCGCCACCGCGAACCTGAGAGTGAAGAGAGTCTAGCTCTCCCATCATCTGCTTAAACAGATCGTTGAGTTCGTGTCTATCCGTGAGTCTATCAACCATAGGCTGGTATTTCGCCTTGGTCGCCTGCCAGTCTAGGCCACGCATCTTCTTATCGTAGAAAGAGTCTCTGTGCATTAACCAGGCATCTTCAAACATCTGTTGCCATTCAAGCCTTGGCTCTATGGCCAGCTGCCATTGTTGTATTTGCACCTTGGCATTGGTCAGTTCTTTAGGCAATTTATCACCGGCATCGACAATGAGCATATCTTTGCCGCCATGATTAGACTGGCGAAGAAATAACTTATCACCCGCTGCCGACAAGCTGTAACTGGCAACATCTTTAGCAAATGTTTCTACTTTAGGGCTTAGAGGATCGTATTTCAGCCGTTTCAGGCTGGGCTTACTGCCACGAGTAACGGCGCGGTCAAGAAAATAGAGGCCATCCTTGTTCGCCGTCAATGCTGAATAGTTACCAGATGGGACTGGGACCTGCCACAGTCTCTGGCTCAGGCCACTCCAGTCGACTGTCACCTTATTCGATGATTTTTTGTCTTTATCATCAGCTTCAGGCTTAAGTAATTCATTAGGTTTTTGAAAAGCAAACCTGGCATTTTTATCTAGTGCCAAGGCAAATATTTGACTGCGTTTGTCGAACATGGGGCCTAAATTACGATCGCCCCAGGGCGAGGTAGGTGTAGAATTAAACTGCCTATCGGAGAGGAAATAGAGCCAGTTACCATCGGTACTAAACGCGGGGGAATATGATTCATACTTGTCACTGGTCAGGGTCTCAGCACGCTGTTTAGCTAACGAGTAAAGCACTATTTTTGGTCTGGATTTACCGATTTCTGACTTAGTTAAAGCCATAAATCGACTGTCACCGGACCAGACAATATCGGCATAAGGGCCCAGCCCCTCACCTCGGGTGATGATCTTCTTGTGTCGATTATTTCTCAGATCCAGTAACCAGATGTTACCGTCATAATCATCACTGGCAATGTATCTTCCATCTGGTGACACACTGAGCGACATACGCAAGGTATGTCCATTATCGGTTAACTGTTTAGCACCATTGCCACCATCGGCGGGGAAGCGCCAGATCTCTTGTTCACCGGAGGCATCGCTGATGCCATAGACCCATTTCCCATCAGGACTCATCACAGCATTGCGGATGCGACTGTTACCAGGGAGTGCGATTTCCACCAGACGTGAACCATCAGTGCCCGCTACGGCCACATGACTTCTTGCCGTTATCACGACCTTATTCCCAGAAGGTGAAAGACGAGTCGAAGTGGCATATTTCATCGGGTCGTTGACCCAATGTTCACGGCGCTGTGGAAAATCTGACACTAGCTTGATATCTAATGTGTGGCTGCTATTGGCTGCGATATCATAGAGCTTAATATCGGCGCCCTGCTGAAACACTATGCGACCATTATCTATGCGTGCACCGCGTACCTGCCAATCGGTAAATTGAGTATGCTGCTTAAAATCTTTGCCAGCTAATGTCATCGACCAGATATTGTCATTGCCATCGCTGTCACTGATGAAATAGAGGCGATTATCCCAGAGCATAGGTTGGCGCACTGAGCCGGTATGATCCGATGTTAAGCGCTGAGCTTCGACCTTAGAACCCAATTTGAAACGCCAAAGCTCACCTTTAGCACCGCCGCGATAAACCTTGGCGTTGTCACCGGTAGCCTGTAAGCCAAAACGAGTGAAATACAGATACTCGCCTTTATCATCGATAGTGCCTTCGATGGCATCGGCAAGAGGCAGGTCTTGAGTCTCTAAGGTCTCAGGGTTAACACTTCTGAGCACCCAATAGTTGGCAGGACCTAAGGCATTATCCGTGCCATACAAGACCTGACCATCCGCCGTCCAGCCCTGAACTCGCACTCGGCTATTTTCGAAACTGATCCTCTTTGCCTGACCACCTGTGATAGGGATAACATAAACTTCGCTACTGCCTTCGTAGTTAGCCACATAGGCTACCCAGTTGCCATCTTTCGATACACTAGCCCCTAACTCTTGTGCCGGTAAACTGGTCAACCTTTGCGCCTGGACCTGATCGAGTTTCTTGGTCCAGAGATCGCCCTCGGCGGTAAACACTAAGGTATTACCGCTCAGTGCTGGGGCGCGAAAATAACCAGGATGAATGGTATCTGCTGAAAAAGCCGACAAAGAACTAAGGCTGCCAAGCGCTATCAAGGTACAGGCAACAGAAAAGCGAAGTTTCATGATTAACTCGTATTTATTATTAATATAATTTCCAAGGTAAACAAGGTAGCAAACTTTTATCAATCAAACAGTAAAAACTAGCACCCAAATCATTAGCAAGTGTGTACAAGCGAGTAACCACAGCTAGCCGGTTAAATAACAGAGGAAATGGCATGTGATGAACTGAAATGATTAGCAAGTATGCGAACTAGTCAAGACAGCTAACATATCGAAATCTGTCTTTATCCTCACTAATACTTATCCTCTTAAATCACATGGGGGATGGGACGTTCGCACAAACAGAAAGATACCCACAAAAAAAGGCAGCTATCATATGGATAACTGCCTTTATCCTCTTAAATCACAGAGGAATGGAATATGCTGAACGACTACTGCCAGCTAGTGTTCGATTATTTCAGCCTTAAACTCATTCCACCTTTGATGCTGAGGATGCTCAACCTCTTTGAGACGAGGATATTGCTTGGCAATCTTGGTAGCTAGCTTCTCAGCCTCAGCCCACTGCTTCGAATCGATTAAATGTTGCAGATGATTCAATGCCTGTTTGGCACTCACTACGGCCTCTCGTTGTGGCACACTCTTATTAGGTAAGCCATTACTTGATAGCGCACTTTTTAATGAAGCTTGATTTGGTGAAGCATAGTTTGATGAAACATCGTTTGATGAAGCATGGCTTGATGATGTCTGCTCATCTGACGTCTTGTTCGGCAATGTCAGTTTACTCGGAGCCTCGGCGCCTAGCTTAGCACTGTGTTCAGTGCCATGACCATTGCGATATTCAGTGCGATAGACTTCACCCGCCTGCTTCATTTTCGCCTCGTCAGCCCCAGTAAACTTCGGAGCCGATGCTGGCATAGCGGCGCTCTGCGCTCTTGGTGCTTGCCTGAGTGCACTCTTCATATTGGCACTTTTATTACCTTCAATATTACCTTCAAATCTTGCACCATCGCTAACACCTGAGCCTAATGATTCACTCTTCATACTGTCACTGTTACTAGCTTCAAAGCTTGCACTATAATCTGAGCCTAATGACTCACTCTTCATATTGGCACTGTGACTAGCTTCAAAAATATCGTCATCGACTGCATCAGCCAGTCTAGGCTCAATCATCTCCATCATCATGGGGATATCATCGGATAAACTTATTTGAGAGCTATGAGGATTTAACATGATCACAGTGACCACCAGCATCACGGAAGCCGCCGATGACAATGCCCATCTATTGTTTCGCCAAAAACTTTTATCCACTCTCACCACGTTGTCAGCACGTTTATCACCGGTCAATTGCGCCTTATGCTGACTGTTTTCAGTTGAAACTTTATTACTCACGGCGCTCGACTCTTTGGCCATTTTTATAATGGTTTCATCGAGTTCTCTGCTAGGTTCCTCTTTGGCCTGCAACTTATACCAAGTCTGCAGCTCAATATCGAATTCCTCAGCTTGCTCTGTAGCAGGCTTATGGTGTTGATCATCTTTCATTTTGAACCTCCTGCCACTTATTCATCACACAGGCTTTCAGACCTTGGTTTGCATAGCGAATACGACTCTTGGTCGCTTCGAGCGTCACGCCGACTATGTCTGCAATGGCACCGGCGGTAAAGCCCGCCTCCATATTCAATAACAAGGCTTCTTTCTGCACCGTAGGCAATAATGCTATGCAACGTTTAAGCAGGTTAGCCTTGGCACTATCTTCCATCGCCCTGTCCGGTGACATCTGATCACTGGGAAGAAACGCTTCGCCGTCTTGCTCTTCGGCGAATGTTTCGCTAAACAGATCCACAGGTTTTACCGCCCTGACGTGATCGATAAGCAAGTTATGCGCTATCCGATAGAGCCAGGTAGTAAATTTAGCATCGGCCTGATAGCTGGATGCGGATTTGATGATCCGCCCCCACGTCTCCTGATAGAGGTCTTCTGCAAGCTGTTTATCCCCTATCTGGCGGACAAAATAACGATACAAGCCACCCTTATGTTTTAGATAGAGAGTTTCAAATGCCGAGGTGTCTCCTTTGGCATAGTTCAGCATTAAACACTGATCTATTTCCGTCTCTGTCGCTTTATCTTGCCCTAACGCTTGTGCCACACACCTCTCCTGCTGAAACGCCTCTTCCTTCGATCCTAAACCTATCGAAAGAGAGACTATAGATAAACTAGTCACGGAAAGTTTGCACCCCCTGAACACCTTTGTCTATCTCAAGCTGATATTCGGCAGATTTTATGTGAGGCGCTATGTATTTTGGTTGAACCTCCAGCAAAGGTTTAGGCATGAGATCCTTGGGAATAATGACCCTAGAGATGTTTTCACCTTCAACAACAGCCTCTTGCCCAGCCAAAAGGCGAGCAGTTTTAGCGAGCTGCACAAACTCATGACGATAACCAAACGCATCTTGGCCCATTGCAGATTTAGCCAGTTCGATCATCTTGGAATAGCTCAGATCATGGGTATAGAGATTGTGATTAATCAATTGACCGAGTCCGGCTACCGCGGCGGAAAATCTATAATCATCGCTTGCCTGAGCTAAGGTGTTAATCCCTGAGTTCCGTTTGATAGCATATGAGATCAAACGGCTGGTATCTTCCCCTATAGGTTTATATCTCAACTTGAGAAAGGCTATCTCATCCCGGCTGTATTTTTCCACACCTGTGGCAGCATCATAACCATATCTGAGCTTGTCGTTGGCCTGATTCGGGCTATCGACATAGCTTATCTCATAGAGAGCTGTGACCCTGTGGCCCGCGCCTATCTCGCCCGCATCGACCTTATCATTATTAAAGTCTTCACGATTGAGGGTTCGATTTTCATAACCTATTAAACGATATTCGGAGACAATTGCCGGATTAAACTCCACTTGAATCTTCACATCTTTGGCTATGGTCAATAGGGTCGAACTCAGCTCATCCACCAGCACCTTACGCGCCTCATTGAGGGTATCTATGTAGGCATAATGACCATTGCCCTTATCGGCAAGTTGCTCCATCAGGTGATCGTTATAGTTTCCTTGGCCAAACCCTAAGGTCGTTAGTGCTATACCTTGGTCACGTTTGCTAGCTATCAGGTCCATCAAGGCCTGATGGTCTGTCGTGCCCACATTAAAATCACCATCGGTAGCCAAGATCACCCGATTGACACCACCTTGAATGAAATGTTTCTGGGCGAGTCCATAGGCCTGCTGGATCCCGGCGCCTCCATTGGTCGAGCCCCCGGCCTTAAGATTATTCAATGCCTGGTTGATTGCATAAATGTCATTGCCTTTTACCCCGTCGAGCACCACACCCGATGCGCCAGCATAGACAACGATGGAGACATGATCTTGCTCACTCAGTTGCTGGGATAACATCTTTAATGATGTCTTTAGCAGTGGCAGCTTATCTCGCGAATTCATCGAGCCGGAGACATCGAGCAGGAAGACTAAGTTGCTTGCTCCCAGCTGGGACTTATCGACTTCATATCCCTTGAGACCAATCCTGAGCAACATCTTATGGTCATTGTAAGGAGACGGTGCCAGCTCGGTATTGACACTGAATGGCTGCTCGACTGTAGAGGGAGTAGAATATTGATAATTAAAATAATTGATCATCTCCTCGACTCTAACCGTACCCTTCTCTGGCAAGCGTCCCTGATTTATCCAACGTCTCAGTGTGGTATAGCTGCCGGTATCGGTATCGATTGAGAAAGTAGATACCGGAATTTCCCCCGCCACCATGATGCCATTGGCTGTCTGGCGCTTAAAATTATCGCTACTGCTCGCTTCTCTAAACGCTGGTAAACCCGGAGCACTCATCTGCCCCATGATATGATTGCGGCTCAAAGATTTCATCTTAATCATGCGCTCACTCGCCTGCTTACCAGCCTCATAGGAGCGACTCGATACATCAATAGACATGTCGGCAGATTTATCATCTGAGATGGCTTGCTCGGCCAATGTTCTATGCTCAATCATGGCATCATTGGCTTGCACCCTCATCGGCAGGCTCTGTGGGGCGTTGCCTTCAGACGTTTTAAGCTCGACATCTCTAGCTTCGGTAATCTCTTGCTTAGCCACAGATTCACGCTCTTTTTCTGCAGCAGTTTGCTGTTCACCGCAAGCCGTCAAGGCCAATAATAGCGAAACCGAGATGAGTGATAATCCAAACCCTTGCACACTTTTCAGTTTCGAAGGGAAGTAAACTGCACAGTGAGATGTTGAATCTTGAGCTGGTTCTGCTTTTGAATAAGCCATGACCCTGTCCTTTTATCTGTTAATAATCTTATAAACGCAGACAAAAGCTAAAAGGGTTATTTTAGATAAGATAGAGAAACGAACCGATTTATAAACCGATTTATAAACATAAAAAAACGCCACTCAGCCTTGAGACTCAGTGACGTTTAGTCAAACTATATCAGCAAGCGCTCAGCGCTTGCTGATAGGCTTAGAAGTTAGCCAATTTCTCTTGCAACTTAGCATCTTTAGCTTCAACTGCAGCAGCTGACTTAGCACGTTCCTCTTTTACCGCTATGGCCAAATCGTCATCACCCACGGCTAGCATTTGTGCCGCTAAGTAACCCGCATTTTTGGCACCAGCGCTGCCGATAGCCACAGTGGCAACAGGTACGCCGCCAGGCATCATCACAGTAGATAGAAGAGCATCATGACCTTGAAGTGGACCACAGTCCACAGGGACTCCAATCACTGGACGGGTTGTTATACCGGCAACAGCACCGGCCAAGTGGGCAGCCAGACCGGCGGCACAAATGAACACCTTACAACCGCGTTCTTCTGCATCATGCACATAGGCGTGAGTCGCAGCGGGAGTACGGTGAGCCGAAGTCACCTTAGCTTCGAATCGAATACCAAAGCCCTTAAGCACCTCTAGGGTAACTTGCATAGTGGGTAAATCAGAATCAGATCCCATCAAGACAGCAACGAATGGTTTGCTCATTTTTAATCCTTATGTAGGGTATAGCTTAGAATTAGTTATAATTATCGGTGTATTATAATGAAATAATACACTTGGAGTAAATGGCTCCCCCAAACCTGTCCCTAATTATCACCCAGCTTGATCCTCACTGCAAATAACTAATGCCTACTGACTAATAACAAAAACACAATTGTGTGTAGCAAACAATTGTGTGTAGCAAACAATTGTGTCGTCAGATAACAAGTTCTAAGTATCCTTTTAATGAACTTATTTGGCTGGATTAGTTATTTGATTGACTGAATACGTTAACTTAGCTGTTATTAGCCGCCTGCCCTGCTGGGAAGCGTTAGGTAACAATGAAGTTATGAGCTTCTATGACATTTTCTAATAGCAGAGGTCACTGGATCCCGGCTCAAAAGATCTACCTGAAAGACGAAAAGTAACGATAAAAAATGAGCTTAAAAAAATGGCTTCTGTAACCGAATTACACAAGCCATTTTTATGTCGAACTATGAGTTTAATATCTCAGGCTATATTTTCAGGCTGTGCCTGCATTATGCCAAACTGTGCCAAACTCTGGGTTCGGCAACTGTCTTAGCCAAAAAATAAACGCCATAGCCAAGAGGAGTCGAGATCTTTTTTACAGGTCTGGTATTGTGCTGCGTAGCGTCTAGATCTGGCATCCACTTTATCGGCCACTTTTACCAACCAGGCTTTTTGGTTATAACTCTTGCGCTTATAGCCGCCCCAGCCTTCGTGATAGTTCAGATACTGATTCCTAGCATCCCACTTAGAGACCCCATTAATTTTATTGGTTTTATAGATAAACCAGCCCATAAAATCCATGGCGTCATCGAAATCACTGCGACTAGACCAATAATTACCAGTCTCTTTGACATAATCATCCCAAGTCATGGTCTTAGCCTGGGCATAGCCGTAGGCATCACTGGCACGTCCAATGGGAATGAAGCCGAGAAAATACTGCATAGGTGGCGCAGCATTGTGCTTAAAGGAGCTCTCCTGATACATCATGGCCAGGGGGACATGAACAGGTACGCCCCACTTTTCTTGAGTTTTCTGTGCGGCGCTATACCAGTCGCGATTCTCCTGGTAGATGGAACACAGGTTTTCAGGATTTTCCGGCGGAGCCGTGGCGCAACCTGAAAGTAATAATGCTAAAAAAGCTGCTGTTAAAACCGAAAATCCTTTCATATGTGCGGATACCATGTGTAATGCAGACTGGACTTAATAAGTCGTGGGATTAATCAAAACGTTAGTGTCACATCCTTAGATAAAAGAAGCAATTAACCTTGTTGAAAAGTGTCCGGCATTAACCTTTTATTACAGGTTAGTTCACTGGTAATTCACACTCATGGGCTTCTTCAAGCCAAATAACCGGTTGCCAAAATTTAGAGTCATTGCCACGATAATTTTTATTGGTATTAAATTTAGCGGCAAAATGATATCTGCGATTAGCCTCGACTCTGATCACTAGGTCTTTAGGCATCCTGGCGGCTAACTTAACCTTCAGAGATGGTGCACTGATCAATTCAGCAAAGGTAAAGGTATGTTCACCTGTAGAAAGGTAGTAATTCGGTTTAGAGATGACGGGCTTGCCGTCTAAATGCGTCACGACGGCTCTATAGAGGTCTTGACTCAAATCTGGGTCGAGATAACCTGAGACGACACCACATTCCAGACCACGATCTGACTGTGAGGCGCAGCCGGAAAGTAACATAAACATGGAACATAGAAGGAGTAATGGTTTCAAATCTTCACTCTCAAGGAAAAGTTTTATCTAATTCATCATTAAATGTCGACGCACAAGATCAAACCCACAAGCTAAAAATCCTTTAGCCTGTGGGTTTACTATTTATGAAGGGATAGCGACCTTAGGTACTGATTTTACCTGGGTTTCATCTTGGAAGTAATCTTCCAGAAATGCCTCAAAACTCTGAGTAGACTCGGCTTCCATCTTAGCTTGCTTGGATAAGGAGTCTAACGCAGCCTGTCGGTATCGACTGCTAACCTGCTCGGGCAGCTCATATTCACTCAACATCTTATGATATTGCTTGGCTAAGCTCTTGACCCACAAACCATGATCACTTTGACTCTCCTGCAAGTTAGACATCACCCTTCCAGACAGGGTTAAATCAGGATTCTTGACCGCGGCTAGCCAGGTATCTAATGCCTGACGGTAATGATTTTCGCCATCACTGTCCAACAGCTCGGCAATGGAGCTTAAAGATGAAAAAATCTGCTTCATCCAATCGGTCATAAGGACTGAATGTCCATTATTGCTTAATTCTAGACCCGGCTTGCGCCCTTCCAGAATGACGCGATTCAAGTTAGCGGATATTTCGGCTTCTTCGTCCTCAGCGGATAAGGGAGAGTCGCTCAACAAGCAATAAAGAAGGAACATATCTAAGAAGCGCACTTGAGATGCTTCTATGCCTATCGCGCTGTATGGATTAACATCTAAGGCGCGTACTTCAATATATTCGACTCCGGCTCGCGCCAACGCCTGTGAAGGTTTCTCACCATCGAGAGTGACTCGCTTTGCTCTGATTGGTGAATAGAATTCATTCTCTATCTGCAGCACATTAGCATTAAGCTGTCTAAACTCTCCATCGACCTTAACGCCTATTTTCTCAAAATTAGACGAAGGCATATTGATGGCGTTTTGCATTCCTTCTAGAAACTTATCTAGTGAATCATAGCTGATGCTTAATTTGTCTTGTTCCTTGTTGGTGTAGCCAAGGTCACTCATTCTCAATGAGGTTGCATAGGGAAGGTACAGAGTCCCCTTGCCTATTTTTTCAAACTCTATATCTGTTTGCTGATCTTTTATGAAGGAACTACACAAGGCCGGGGAAGCGCCAAAAAGATAAGGCAATACCCAAACCAGGCGCCGATAGTTACGAATGAGCCCTAGGTAGGACTCTGAAATAAAGTCGGTTTTTGACCCCAGCTGATCGCTTAAAAGATACAAGTTATCCCAAAGTGACTGAGATACGGAGAAGTTAAAATGAACCCCAGAAATAATCTGCATCTGAGCGCCGTATCGATAGGTGAGTCCCTTACGATATAAACTCTTCATCTGCCCTGAATTTGAGCTACCGTATTTTGCAATAGGGATCTGGTTCACATCAGGGACATAACAGGGCATGCTCACGGGCCATAGACCTTGCTGAGGCAGGTTTTGCACCGTAAATGCGTGGGTATAGGTCAAATCTTCAAGCAGGTCATCAACATCGCTGAAAACAGGAGTGATAAATTCAAGCAGAGATTCACTATAGTCAGTGGTTATTCTGGAATGTGTGAGCGCAGCACCTAGTGCTATGGGATGAGCATCTGTCGCCAGAGAGCCTGAAGCACCTATTCTTAATGCTTCGCGTTCGATGCCGCGTTGCATCCCCTGTAGTGCTTTACGCCCCTCAGAGTCAGAGAGATGTTCGATCAATGCATTGAAAGAGTTCAATATTTTATTCTCTAATTTTTTGTCATCATTTTGGCTTGTCAGGAACAGTTCCGCTAACTGTGCATGTTGTTTCATTGACACAATCGACGGCGCTTTACTCCCTCAGGCAAGTCATCTTTTCTAAGCCATAAAGCAGCGACATCCGTGCTAACAAGATGTCGCGACTCACTACTAGATATATGGCCTAATTCAGCAATTACAACTCTAAATTTTCCACTGGATAACCGAGTGCTTTAATATTCGCCTCGATTGACGCTTTATCACCCACGACCAATACCAGCATACTATTTAGATCTAACTGTTTTCTAGCCAGCTTATTCAATTCATCTTTGGTGATTGAATTGGTGATCTTGGTCTGTTGCTCGGTGAAGCTTGCATCGAGTTGATAACGCTGTATGCGGCGCATAAAGCCCGCTTTTTGATAGGGCGTCTCATAATCCAGTGCATTACCTTGGGAAATTGAGGCTCGCATAAATGCCACCTCTTCATCTGTCATTCCCGACTGGCTGTACTTGGTTATCTCATTAAAGAATTCCACCAAAGCCTTGGATGTGACATCCGTTCGCACACTGGCTTGGGCTTTAAAAACACCCTGTTCAATGCCACCGGCAAAGTAGCTACGGGCACCATAGGTATATCCTTTATCTTCACGTAGATTAAGGTTAATACGGCTATTGAATGCACCACCTAAAGCATAATTCATCAGATAAGATTTAAAATACTCTCCCGTTGCATCATAGGGCAGCGCACGCTTACCAATTTTTATCACAGATTGAGCCGCGCCGGGCTTATCTAAGATATAGATTTTGCCTCCCTGAAGTTTAGGTAAATCGGCCAATTTAGGCAGAGGAGTCGCTTCGCCTTTCCAATGACTAAGGCCAGCCAACTTAAGCATAATTTCAGATTCACTCAGATCACTCACCGCAATAATTTGTGCATTGCCGGCTCGATACTGCTTTTGATAGAAAGCTTTAACATCATCTAAGGTTAATGAAGACACTGACTCTAATGTACCGCTACCGCTCACTCCCAAAGGACTATGGCTGCCATACATCAAACTATCGAAGGCCGTATTGGCCAAGAAGTTAGGATCAGACATCATGTGCTGCAGGCTCTGCAACTGCTGCTGTTTGAGTCGGTCGAAATCTTCGGCCTTAAAGGCCGGCTCAAATAAACGCTCCTCCACGATTGCCAGAGTCTCATCTAGGTGAGAAGTCAGACTCGAGACTTTCACATAACTCTGATAAGCACTGGAACCGAAGCTGACGCTACTGCCTAGCATCTCTAATGCTTGAGCAAGCTCTTCTGAGCTGTGCTTCATACTCGATTCATTGAGCATGGCAGCGGTTAATCCCGCAAGCCCAGCCTCCTCGACAGGCACTAATCTATGGCCACCATTAAGATAGATGATAAGCTCCACCGTTGGAGTTTCCTCACTCTCGGTGCCCATGACCTGGATATTATTAGCCAATTTTCCAGTCCACAATGTTGGCACTTTAAGTACAGGTGCAGCTCCCACATCTGGCATTACTGTGCGATCGAAGTCTGAAACGATTTGCTCATGTGCAGCCACACCATCTACCGCAGTGGTAGATACAGATAACGCTGGAGGCGTGAACGTATCTTCGTGGGCAATCAGTTGCATTTGTCCCTCGGGGACCACGCTCATGACCACCATAGGTTTGTTCTTAATATACTTTTCAAACACACGCATCACATCGGCCTTAGTCACACTGGCATAGCGCTTAAGATCCGCTGAGATCATGTCTGGGTTACCGGAAAATGTCTGGTTAAAGGCTAAGGTAGCAACCTTGCCCGAGACACTCTGCAAACCGAAAACAGTCCCGGCTTCGAACTGCACTTTGACCTTTTTCAGGTCGTCATCGGTAACACCGCGCAGCTCAAATTCGGCTATAGATTGCATCATTAGCTTCTCTATGTCGGCTAAATTGCCTCCTTTGGCAGGATTTGCCAAGGCGTACATGGAGAACTGACAGGCCAACTCCTGACAAGGGTGACTCACACCAGCCTGAACCGCGAAGCCATCTTTGACTAGATTCTTGTAAAAAATTGAGGTCTTGCCACCCCCTAAGATATTAGACAGTAGATCTAGGGCTGCCTCATCCTTATGGCGGGCGTAAACCGTTGGAAAAGAGATGCGTAGCAAGGGAAGATGAACCTTATCTTCCATTGAGATATAGCGAGTCTTGTCTAAGGTCACTAAGTGCTTCTCAGCTGATTTAACTGCTGGACCTGCGGGGATCTCACCAAAATATTTGTTAACCCAAGCCAAGGTCTGGAATTCTTCAAAATCACCACCTATGGTAAGAGTGGCATTGTTGGGACCATACCAGCGTTGGAAGAAGTGCTTCACATCATCGAGACTGGCTCGTTCCAGATCATCCGGCCAACCTATGACAGGCCAAGAGTACTGATGAGTTTGAGGATAGAAAGCTTGATTAAATTTCTCCCCCATACGCCCGTAAGGCTGATTATCTATGCGCTGGGCTCTCTCGTTCTTAACTGTCTCACGCTGAACTTCGAACTTCTCTTCCGTTAAGGCCGGCAGGAAAAAACCCATACGATCAGACTCGAGCCAAAGCATTTTTTCTAGCTGGTTACTGGGCACTGTCTCGAAATAATTTGTTCTGTCGGTATTGGTGGTGCCATTAAGCGTACCACCTGCTTCGGTGACGGTTTTAAAATGCTGCTCGTCACCAACATGCTGCGAGCCCTGAAACATCATGTGCTCAAACAAGTGAGCAAAACCCGAACGGCCCTCAAACTCTCTGGCTGAGCCCACATGATAGGTCACATCCACATGGACTAATGGATCTGACTTGTCCTGATGGAGAATGACTATGAGTCCATTGGCAAGCTGGAACTTCTTGTAAGGAATGCCTATCTCAGACTCGGCCAGCTTAACCGTTTCTAATAGCGTCACTCCCGAAGGAAGATTTGATGGTGACTCCTGACTGGCACAACCCGCTAAGGCAGCGGAAATGGCTGCTGCTAATATCCATTTTTTCAATTTAAAATCCTTAATATCAAATTATCTGAAGTTATATTAAAACCAATCCAGTGCTATCTCAGCCCATAAGTGCTGAAGCATAAGCAGGCTATTTATAGCCAATGCGGGGTAAGACCGACAACGAATAAAAAATTAATCCACACATGAGTCCGTTTATAACCCCAGCTGGCAACTCATAAAATTCAAGCTACACATGGTCAATATTTATAACCCATGCAAGGCGAGACCAACAACCAATAAAATTCAAGTTACATCTTGCGTCGTTTATAACCCCTGCAGGGCGAAACCGACAAGACTGGCAACTAATAAACTCAAGCTACATCTTGTATCGTTTATAAACCCACCAGGACGAGACCGGCAAGCATAAAAATTAAAGCTACACATGGTCCATGTTATAACCAGTGCAAGGCGAGACCTACAAGACTGGCAACTAATAAACTCAAGCTACATCTTGTATCGTTTATAAACCCAGCAGGACGAGACCGGCAAGCATAAAAATTAAAGTTACACATGGTCCATGTTATAACCAGTGCAAGGTCAGCCCTGCGACTAATAAATAACGCACACTCTTACCGACTAAGATTATCAGAGTCGATTTGAGTAAGGGAAGTTTCATCCAGCCTGCTAATAAACACAAAAGGTCACCGATAACCGGCATCCAGGCTAACAATAAGGCCCAATAACCATATTTTTCGATGAGGCCCACAGAACGCTTGTATTTTCCTTTAGCCATCTCCTGTGGACTGCGGGCAAAACGACCTAAAGTCCCAAGATAATAGCTGGTTATCGATCCTAATGTATTTCCCACACTGGCAAGGATAACTAGGGCCAACCAGTTCGAAGTGTCATTATTTAATAAAGCTACCAGTAAAACTTCTGATCCACCTGGTAACAAGGTTGCGGCAATAAACGCCGCACTAAACATCAAGCATAACTCTGTCATAAAAGCTTACCTAATGAAAAAGCGTGATATTTTGTGATAAACCAAGAGATAAAAAGCCATGTTACTCAAGTGTTAACCCTTAAAGTTATTAAAACAAACTTAATTATCACAATAAGTTATAACGAAATCGGTTTGTTTTGCAAGTCACTCTGTCTATACAATGCGACATCGGATAATTGTCTGATCTAATTTTTTCTTAAAAGCTTAAGCTAGTGTTCGAGGCTTTTTGAACCTTAATAATAAAAATCACTTGGAATTACATGATGTGGCAAACCATTAAACAGATCCCCTTTTGGCAAAAAGTCTTAGCAGGCTTTTTTTTAGGGGCAATGATAGGTGTTATCTTTGGCGAATCAGCCACGATACTTAAACCTCTAGGCGACCTATTCATAGGTGCAATTAAGATGCTAGTGGCACCTTTGGTATTTTGTGCCATCGTTGTTAGCATCACAGCGCTAGGCTCACAGGTAAGCTTGAAGCGTTTAAGCTTTAAAACATTGGCCATGTTTATGTTTACCGGTACCTTAGCCTCCTTGATAGGGTTAACCGTAGGTTCACTTATCGACATGGGCGGCAGCATGGATCTGGTTGCTACTGAAGTCAGAGAGCGCAATGTCCCCGGCTTTGCACAAGTCTTGCTGGACATGATCCCAATTAACCCATTTGCTTCTCTGGCCGAAGGTAAGGTACTGCAAATCATCATATTTGCCGCCTTGATAGGCATAGCCATCAACAAGGTCGGTGAGAAGGCCGAGCCATTAAAACGCACTTTCGAAGCTGGTGCTGAGGTGATGTTTCAACTGACCCGTATGGTCTTGAAACTGACTCCTATCGGTGTCTTTGGCTTGATGGCCTGGGTCGTGGGTGAATATGGTCTGTCTACCTTACTGCCCTTAGGAAAGTTCATCGCAGCCATCTATATCGCAGCCTTTATCCATATCACCTTAGTCTATGGTGGCTTGATTAAATTTGTCGCCAAACTTAGCCCGATCCAGTTTTTCCGCAAAGCCCTGCCTGCACAAATTGTTGCATTTACCACAGCTTCCAGCTTCGGTACTCTGCCAGCCAGTACTCGCAGCACTGAGTCTATGGGTGTTTCGAAACGCTACGCCTCTTTCGTATTGCCCCTTGGCGCAACCATGAACATGGACGGCTGTGGCGGTATTTATCCGGCCATTGCAGCTATATTTATCGCTCAAATCTATGGCATCCACTTAGATATGACCGATTACATGCTTATCGCTGTGACTGCAACTGTAGCCTCTGTAGGCACGGCAGGTGTTCCAGGAAGTGCCATGGTCATGTTATCTGTGACTCTGGGTGTTGTGGGTTTACCCTTAGAAGGTATCGCCTTTATCGCCGCCATTGATCGTATTATCGATATGATGCGTACCTGCACCAATGTGACAGGCGATATGATGACAGCTGTGGTAATTGGCAAGTCTGAAGGACAACTAGATGAAAAGATGTTCTACGCCACAGAAGATAAGCCCCTAGAGCAAGAAGCAAGAAGTTAAGTCTGCCAATCCCTCTGTTAAAACAAGCCGCTTTCGCGGCTTGTTTTCGAATAGCCTGTTCAAAATCAGTCATATAGTATTATACTTACCGCATCTAGAAATCTGACTTGCAATACAGAAGGATACACAATGGCAAAAGTCTTTCTACTCCCTATTTTCCTTTGTCTCTTATGGACTATTTTTTTGCATTTCAACGGTGTACCCATTAAGCAAGGAAAGAAAGGTTTCATCTATATCATAGCCCATTAGCGCAACTGTTATCCTTTCACTCGGACTGCTACTTTGGGTTACTGCTGAGCAAAATATTCGCAGCTAATCTCTGCACTAAAATTATACTATTGGACTAAACGTTAAGTTTTAGCAGCTCAATGCTGTTCTTAATTCGCTATAGAATAGGGATTAATTGGAAATCTAGGCGCATTTATAGTATAAGCTCACACAAATCTGCTTTATCCCATTTCTAACCGTTAACTCTGGAACAAATCATGTCAGATAAGTTTTTCTTTATGGGGCGTAAAACTCCAAAACCTAAGCACGAAAGCTATGGCTTTAACACTAAACGCACCCAGAAATCTGGCACCAGTCAAAATCCACTGAATTTAACTGTGGTTTCAGATGAGCGTAAATTAGAGGTCGAGGCTATTCTTGAGCAGCATGGCTTATTGGCAAACATAGAAGTTAATGCCGATGGGGTTGAAGATATCATCGAACTAGATGGCATCTTAAACAAGCCTGTGACGGCTCGAATCGAGAAAACGCCCAACAGGAATGAGCCTTGCCCCTGTGGTAGCGCTAAGAAATATAAGAAGTGTTGTGGTTAAACAAACATAGTGCTCAAGGATGCATACTCAAGCTACTGAACTCTCTGAGACAGTGGCTTTATTTTTAGCCGTCAAATTTTATCAATCAAAGCCGCTATATTCCATTTTACTCGCAATCGAGCCAGATTTTTTATCCCTTAGAGCCAGGCTTATCAGGATCAATACAGATTAATTTAAGGCTCCAAGCCTATGTCTCGATACAAGTTCGCATTTCGGCTGCGATGAAGGTTAAACAGGAACTTCCTGATGGAGTCTTGTCCCTGACCTAAGCACTTAAACCTTGCCCCAAAAATATGACTATCGACTCTTACAGGCTCCAACTCCAGCTCGACTAGAATCTCATTAGGAAGGTGCAAGTTTAACACCTTGCCAAACAAGCTCTCTGTGGGATAGCTAACATCTTGCATACTCACCATGAGTCCCGTCGAAGAAAGAGATAAAATATTCACCTGTAACTTGTCTGCGTGATCCCAGAGAGTCACATCTAGGGGCATATTGACTCGCCAACTCCTATCCCGACCATTGGCATCAATCACCTCTGGCGTGCCTAAATTGGGCCTCAAGCCACCAAATTCATCTAATTCAAGCTGTAGGGGTATCCATAACTTATAATCTTGACCTTGTGCTAACAGAGTTAGATTTGATTGATTCAAGATAGCCACTAAGCCATTTGGGATTTGGGTTTGAACTGTGATTGTATGACACTGAGCCGGCTTGGCCTCGGCGGGACTTTCACAAAAGAGTTGTTTGAAAAAATTCACTTCATCTGTTGAGAAATCCATATCTAGTTCGATGTAAAAGAATGGTAACTTGATTATAAAATGTTCAAATTATGACTTCAATCAGCACAGGTTTAAACTGACCGTTTTTTACTAGTCTGGTTTCTATTTGTGATCTGTCTCACCTAAACCGCCTAGTTGACTCAATCGTTCGTTTATACAGAAAACCATGGAAGTACTGATTAAATAGGATTGAGGCCGACTGAAATGTAAAAGTATGGGTATTTAGCCTTATGACTTAACCTGATACTGATAGCTTAAAAATAAAAAAGCCCATCGAAAGATGGGCTTCAGGCAAACTCATGATTTATCCGAGTACAGCTATCAATACTCCGGCGGCGACTGCAGAGCCCAGTACACCGGCCACATTAGGACCCATGGCGTGCATCAAGAGATAATTATGTTGATTTGCTTCTAACCCCACCTTGTTAACTACTCTTGCAGCCATTGGCACTGCAGAGACTCCTGCGGCGCCAATCAAAGGGTTAATCTTACCACCTGACAACTTACTCATTAACTTAGCCATTAAGATGCCTGTCGCCGTACCTATGGCGAAAGCTATCGCACCAAGTACCAAGATGCCTAAGGTCTCGAGTTGAAGAAATTTATCGGCTGATAACTTAGAGCCAACAGCCAAACCCAGGAAGATGGTGACTATGTTGATAAGCTCATTTTGAGCCGTGTTCGATAATCTATCGACCACACCGGATTCCCGCATCAAGTTGCCGAGGCAGAACATGCCTACCAGAGGCGTCGCTGCTGGCAGAAACAAGATAGTTAATCCAAGCACCATGAGAGGAAAGATGATCTTCTCTTTCTTACTCACTTCACGTAGCTGCTCCATCTTTATCTGACGCTCAGATTCAGTGGTTAACAATCTCATGATAGGTGGCTGTATCAGAGGAACCAAGGCCATATAAGAATATGCCGCCACCGCAATGGCTCCCAAGAGCTCTGGCGCCAATTTAGACGCTAAAAAGATGGCGGTAGGACCGTCGGCACCACCTATGATCGCGATGGCGCCTGCATCTTTCATGGAAAATTCAAAACCTGGTACCCAATTAAGCGCTATTGCGCCGATTAAGGTAGCAAAAATACCGAACTGAGCCGCAGCGCCTAACAATAACATCTTAGGATTAGCGATTAATGCACCAAAATCGGTTAATGCACCGACGCCCATGAAGATAAGCAGAGGAAACACTCCGGTTTCTATGCCCACATGATAAGCAAGAAACAGTAAGCCTCCTTCATCGATGAAACCACCATTGGGAATATTGGCCAAGATAGCTCCGAACCCTATCGGCAATAATAACAGGGGCTCAAATCCCTTCACTATCGCCAAAAAGAGCAACAAGGCACCGACTGCCATCATAAAAACTTGGCCTGGGGTAAAATTAGCGATTCCCGATGCGGCCCAAAAAGCAATTAATCCTTCCATTGAGACTCCTAAGCTATGCCAAGTAATTGATGACCGACGGCGACCGAGTCACCCTCTTTGACCCATACCTTGCTGATCACCCCATCGGCTTCGGCGCGAACTTCTGTTTCCATCTTCATCGCTTCTAAGATGATCACCACATCTCCCTCTCGAACCGTATCCCCTAAAGCCACATTCACTTTGAAGATATTGCCAGACAGAGGGGCATTCATCTCAAGTTTAATCTCTGCTGCAGCTTGAACCGCTTTTGGCGCCACGAAAGGAACCACATTCTCACTGGAAACTATCTGACTGATATCACCACCAGGTGTGACCTCCACCACATAATTCTGCCCCTGAACATTCACAGTGTAAGTCTCTGAACCACGATCTGATACTGCAGCAGTTGGCGTAACTGGAGCCGTGACACTCTCCCCAGGTTTGGGCTCAAATGCATCGGGATTATTACGATTCTTGATAAATTTAAGGCCAATTTGCGGGAATAGTGCATAGGTCAGTACATCATCGATAGGCTCAATAGCGAGTTCAAGCCCTTGTGCATCGGCCTTCTGGTATAATTCGGCACTAAGCCTATCTAGCTCAGGTAGCAATAAATCCGCAGGGCGACAGGTTATCGCTTTCTCCCCTTTAAGCACGCGCGCTTGTAGCTCGGCATTAACTGGAGCTGGAGTGGCGCCATACTCACCTTTTAACACACCTTCGGTCTCTTTCGTCATCGACTTGTAGCGCTCGCCAGTCAATATATTGATAACCGCTTGAGTGCCGACTATTTGTGAGGTCGGCGTCACTAATGGCAGATAGCCAAGATCTTGCCTAACCTTAGGTATCTCTTCTAGCACTAGATCTAACTTGTCACCAGCGCCCTGCTCTTTGAGCTGGCTCTCCATGTTCGTTAGCATACCGCCGGGAACCTGAGCCCTGAGGATGCGAGAGTCAATGCCTTTGAGCTCACCTTCAAACTGCGCATATTTCTTACGTATGACCCTGAAGTAGGCGGCAATCTCTTCTAGCAAGGCCATATCGTATCCCGTAGCCCTGTCAGTCCCCTCTAGCATGGCCACTAAGGTTTCGGTGGCACTATGACCATAAGTCTGGCTCATGGAAGACACTGCGGTGTCGAGCACGTCGATACCGGCTTCGATGGCTTTAAGGTAAGTTGCTGTACTGAGTCCGGTTGTAGCATGACACTGCATCGAGACCAGTAGATCTGTCTGAGATTTTATTTGGCTTATCAAATCGAAGGCATCGTAAGGTTTTAATAGGCCGGCCATGTCTTTAATACACAGTGAATGACAACCCATGTCTTCCAGACGTTTCGCCATGTCGACCCAAGTATCTAAACTATGCACTGGGCTCGTAGTATAGGAAATGGTTCCCTGAGCGTGTCCACCAACTTCGACAACCGCCTTCACCGATGTTTCCAGGTTACGAACATCATTCATGGCATCGAATATTCGAAACACGTCGACACCGTTTGTATGGGCTCTCTCGACAAACTTATACACAAGATCATCGGCATAGTGACGATAACCGAGTAAATTCTGTCCCCTTAACAGCATCTGTTGAGGGGTATTTGGCATCGCCTTCTTTAGCTCACGCAAACGCTCCCAGGGATCTTCACCAAGATAACGAATACAGGAGTCAAACGTCGCACCTCCCCATGACTCCAGAGACCAAAAACCAACCTTATCTAGTTTGGATGCTATGGGGAGCATATCCTCCAGACGAAGGCGGGTGGCGAGAATTGATTGATGTGCATCTCTTAAGACAACATCAGTTAATGCAAGTGGATTGCTCATAAAAACTCCCTACTAATATTATTATGCTTTAGCGCGATATTGGTGGATAGCCGCAGTGATCACCGCGACAATTTTTGGGTCCACCCCTCCATCCTGGGTACTTTCATTCTCTGTCGTCCTTGTTGCTTTTTCTTGGGGCAAAGGAGCAAATTTCATTGCCACCAATTTAATGCACAAGATAAGTACGATCAGAAATACAAAGACTAGGCCCATACCTAAAAACATGATGCCTACGGCTTGGGTAATTTGCTCAGGTATCGAGTTCATATCATCCTCAGTATTAACAGAATCTTACATGGATCGCGGCATCTCTACTTAAACTAGAAAAAACGAATACAAATATTATAATTTCAACTATCTATTCACTTCTGGGCTGTTTCTTTATTACTAAAAAGATGAGGAAAGCCGCCTAAATAAGCATTAAATGAGTTTAACGATAAAAATAGTAACCAATTTATAACAAAATAGCTAGATACTTGTAAATTGGTCATACCAATGTAATTAAATAAAACCCAAAGAGGTTACGATTCAACAATAATATGATTGAAAAAATGATGATTACACAATCAATTAACCGATTAACGAAAACAATAGTTAAAGTGGATGAATGTGATCAGAAAGTGAATGTAGAAAAAACAACAAAAACAGCTGAAAGTGAGAACATATGCACTTAAGAGTCAAAATAAGCAATGTAGAAGGATAATAGAGAGGAATTATAGGCACAAAAAAACCCGTAGACAGTGTCTACGGGTTTATTTGTAATGGCGGAGAAGGAGGGATTCGAACCCTCGATGGGATTTAAAGCCCATACTCCCTTAGCAGGGGAGCGCCTTCGGCCACTCGGCCACCTCTCCGAAAATCACACAAACGAGTAAATGGTGCGGATGGGAGGAGTCGAACCTCCGACCGCCTGGTTCGTAGCCAGGTACTCTATCCAGCTGAGCTACATCCGCAAATCTCGTTTTACTTAATTTATCAATCAAACAAGAATGAAAAATTAATTATTCCAGTCGATAAATCAACTAGACATTTAATATGGTGCGGATGGGAGGAGTCGAACCTCCGACCGCCTGGTTCGTAGCCAGGTACTCTATCCAGCTGAGCTACATCCGCACAAATAAAACTTTACTACTTTTACATTATATTGATTAGTGCGAATGGTAAGAGCCGAACTTACAAACGCTTGGTTCGTAGCCAGATACTCTATCTAGCTGAACTAGATCCGCACAAATATAACTTTTCTACTTTTAGATTACATGGTGCGAATGGTAAGAGCCGAACCTACAAACACTTGGTTCGTAGCCAGATACTCTATCCAGCTGAGCTAGATCCGCAACGCGTTTCAATATTTTTCGTCATTTTACAAAATGGTGCGGATGGGAGGAGTCGAACCTCCGACCGCCTGGTTCGTAGCCAGGTACTCTATCCAGCTGAGCTACATCCGCATATTTTGTACTCATGTTACCTTAACAGATAACACTATCCCAACTTACCTAAATATCAAGAGATTAGGTAAGGGACAAAAAAGCCCGAAGACGTTGTCTACGGGCTTATTTGTAATGGCGGAGAAGGAGGGATTCGAACCCTCGATGGGATTTAAAGCCCATACTCCCTTAGCAGGGGAGCGCCTTCGGCCACTCGGCCACCTCTCCGAAAATCACACAAACGAGTAAATGGTGCGGATGGGAGGAGTCGAACCTCCGACCGCCTGGTTCGTAGCCAGGTACTCTATCCAGCTGAGCTACATCCGCAAATCTCGTTTTACTTAATTTCTCAATCAAACAAGAATGAAAAATTAATTATTCCAGTCGATAAATCAACTAGATATTTAATATGGTGCGGATGGGAGGAGTCGAACCTCCGACCGCCTGGTTCGTAGCCAGGTACTCTATCCAGCTGAGCTACATCCGCACAAATAAAACTTTACTACTTTTACATTATATTGATTGGTGTCAATGGGAAGAGTCGAACCTACAAACACTTGGTTCGTAGCCAGTACTCTATCCAGCTGAACTAGATCCGCACAAATAAAACTTTACTACTTTTAGATTACATGGTGCGAATGGTAAGAGCCGAACTTACAAACGCTTGGTTCGTAGCCAGATACTCTATCTAGCTGAACTAGATCCGCACAAATAAAACTTTGCTGCTTTAACATTATATTGAATGGTGCGGATGGGAGGAGTCGAACCTCCGACCGCCTGGTTCGTAGCCAGGTACTCTATCCAGCTGAGCTACATCCGCAACGCGTTTCAATATTTTTCGTCATCTTACAAAATGGTGCGGATGGGAGGAGTCGAACCTCCGACCGCCTGGTTCGTAGCCAGGTACTCTATCCAGCTGAGCTACATCCGCATATTTTGTACTCATGTTACCTTAACAGATAACACTATCCCAACTTACCTAAATATCAAGAGATTAGGTAAGGGACAAAAAAGCCCGAAGACGTTGTCTACGGGCTTATTTGTAATGGCGGAGAAGGAGGGATTCGAACCCTCGATGGGATTTAAAGCCCATACTCCCTTAGCAGGGGAGCGCCTTCGGCCACTCGGCCACCTCTCCGAAAATCACACAAACGAGTAAATGGTGCGGATGGGAGGAGTCGAACCTCCGACCGCCTGGTTCGTAGCCAGGTACTCTATCCAGCTGAGCTACATCCGCAAATCTCGTTTTACTTAATTTCTCAATCAAACAAGAATGAAAAATTAATTATTCCAGTCGATAAATCAACTAGATATTTAATATGGTGCGGATGGGAGGAGTCGAACCTCCGACCGCCTGGTTCGTAGCCAGGTACTCTATCCAGCTGAGCTACATCCGCACAAATAAAACTTTACTACTTTTAGATTACATGGTGCGAATCGGAAGAGTCGAACCTACAAACACTTGGTTCGTAGCCAATACTCTATCCAGCCAAACTAGATTCGCACAAATAAAACTTTACTACTTTTACATTATATTGAATGGTGCGGATGGGAGGAGTCGAACCTCCGACCGCCTGGTTCGTAGCCAGGTACTCTATCCAGCTGAGCTACATCCGCAACGCGTTTCAATATTTCCCGTCATCTTACAAAATGGTGCGGATGGGAGGAGTCGAACCTCCGACCGCCTGGTTCGTAGCCAGGTACTCTATCCAGCTGAGCTACATCCGCATCGTATTTGCAAGTAAGAAATGGCGGAGAAGGAGGGATTCGAACCCTCGATGGGATTTAAAGCCCATACTCCCTTAGCAGGGGAGCGCCTTCGGCCACTCGGCCACCTCTCCGTTTCTTGGCGCACATATTACTGTTTGACGAAAATAAGTCAAACCATTTCTTAGAAAGGATTTCTGTTTGAGCTGTTTTTAAACAGATCTATCAGATATCAAACAAACTCTGTATAAATAACCGCATTAAAACAATAAAAACGTTAATAGAAAAAATAACACTCAGACAAAACTAAAAGCCAGAAACAAAAAAAGCCAGTTAAAAACTGACTCTTCTATTTAAGAGATAACTCTTAAGACATTTAAGGCTAGAAATTTCCGCCTTCTGACCCATTGCCTAATTTTTCAGACTGAATACGCTGATAAATTTCTTCACGATGCACAGATACTTCTTTAGGTGCATTAACACCGATGCGCACTTGATTACCCTTAACGCCTAAAACAGTGACAGTCACTTCGTCACCAATCATCAGTGTTTCACCAACACGACGAGTCAATATCAGCATTCGTTTACTCCTTTAGTTCTAAATTTAGCTTTATACGATATCATTCCGTTATATGCTTATTATAAGGTTAGCTTAGTACAAATTAATAGTACCCAAGTGCAAAACCACGATACAAATACACTTAATTTAAGTCAAAAACGTGATCTAGTCCTCGAACAGCGCTCTATAAAGCTAGAACCTTGAGTCCAGCGGGTAACTCGTATTAAACCATGGGAGTTAAATGAACATTAAATCACCTTCCCCACCAAGGATACGCACCCCACATAAGCACACGAGGTTAACACTTACCGATTGACCATAACAAAGTTTGCACCAATCGCTTAATTAAGTTCACTGCTAACTGGATAACTTCACGGTTAAGCTTTCAGCCAATCAAACTCAAAACGTATTTTTTATCCAAATTTTATTCACAATAGATATTCTTCTCACCTCTGTCCACTAGATAGTCACGACTAGAGGCTATAAAGCCTGCTAGAGAGTATTAAAAAAGGCGCTATATACATATAGCGCCTTTTACTTACGTTAGGTCAGATATTTAAAACTATCGCCTCACGTGTGGATTAATAGCTTCATAAGCTTTAGCTAAGGTCTTAACTTATGCCAAGCGTTCCTGTAACCAGGATGCCACTTGATTGAGGGCAGCATCTAAGTTCTCCGGCTTACTTCCGCCAGCTTGAGCCATATCAGGGCGTCCGCCACCTTTACCACCAACCTGAGCCGCGATATTAGCCACCAACTCACCAGCCTTCACTTTCGAGGTCAGATCTTTAGTCACACCTACAATCAAGTTAACCTTAGCGTCACCTGCAATACCCAGTACTACAATACCTGAACCTAGCTTTTGCTTTAACTCGTCCAGCAGTCCTCTTAACGCACCAGGCTCGACGCCATCGAGCTTCTTAATTAAAACTTTAACGCCGTTAATCTCTTGAGCTTCACCGGCTAAGTCTGCACTTGTTGCAGCTGCAAGCTTATCCTTTAGCTGAGATAACTCTTTCTCAAGCTGTTTCGTACGATCCAGCTGCGCCTTAAGCTTAGTCACAACAGAGCCAGCATCTGCCTTGAGTAACTTGGCAGCTTTATCTAACTCAGATTTTTGACCAGCCACATAGGCCATTGCTGCGGCACCAGTCACAGCTTCGATACGGCGTATACCCGCCGCAATACCAGCTTCAGAGGTAATTTTAAACAAACCTATATCACCGGTACGTCCTACATGAGTACCACCACAGAGTTCGATTGAGAAGTCTCCCATGGTAACGACACGGACTTCATCGGCATACTTCTCGCCGAACAGGGCCATTGCACCCTTATCTTTTGCCGCATCGATAGTCATGACTTGGGCTGTCAATTCATGATTGCAACGGATCTGGGTATTAACTAAGTCTTCAACGGCTTGCAGCTCTTCGGGCTTAACCCCTTCAAAATGCGAGAAATCGAAGCGTAAACGTTCAGGGTCGACCAAGGAACCTTTCTGGCTCACATGTGTACCGAGTAACTGACGTAGCGCAGCATGAAGCAAGTGAGTCACTGAATGGTTAAGCTCGGTGCGCTGACGCAGCGCCTTATCGACACTAGCCTCCAGGGACTGACCAAGGGACAAACTTCCCGTCTTCAAGGTGCCAATATGACCGATTGCTTGACCATATTTTTGGGTATCTTTGACGATAAAGTCGAATCCAGCCGCACTTAAGGTACCGCTATCACCGCTTTGACCGCCAGACTCACCATAAAAAGGTGTGGTATCGAGCACAACAACGGCCTCTTCGCCGGCGTTTATCTCAGTAACAGATTCGCCTTCTTTATATATGGCAGTAATTTTGGCATTCGAAACGAGATCCAAATAACCTGAAAACTCAGTCTCTTCATCAATCTTTAGTGAATCGTTGTAATCGGTCGCGAACTGACCCGCCGCTTGTGCACGTTTTCTTTGCTCTGACATAGCAAGTTCAAAACCTGCTTCATCTACGGTTATTTCGCGTTCACGACAAACATCAGCAGTCAGATCCACCGGGAAACCATAGGTATCATAGAGTTTGAAAGCCGTCTCGCCATCGAGAACTTTCCCTGTAAGGGCGTTAAGGGCGCCGTCTAAGATCCCTAGACCACGCTCAAGAGTACGAGCAAACTGTTCCTCTTCGGCCTTCAATGATTTAACCACTATGTCTTGAGTTTCTACTAAGCCCTTAGCTGCGTCGCCCATAACCAGGATTAAGGTTGGCACTAACTTATAGAAGAAGGAATCCGTTGCACCTAACTTATTACCATGACGTACCGCACGACGTATGATGCGACGAAGTACATAACCTCGACCTTCGTTAGATGGCATAACACCATCAGCAATTAAGAATGCACATGAACGAATATGATCTGAGATAACTCTTAAGGATTTATTTTCTAAGTCGGTAACAGCTAATATTTCGGCAGTTTTCTTGATCAAGGCCTGGAAAATATCAATTTCATAGTTAGAGTGAACGCCTTGCATGATGGCCGCAATACGCTCAATTCCCATGCCTGTGTCGACAGAAGGCTTAGGAAGCGCCAGCATGTCACCATTGGACTGACGGTTGTATTGCATGAAGACTATGTTCCAGATCTCGATAAATCTATCACCATCTTCTTCTGGCGTACCAGGGCGACCACCCCAGATATGTTCGCCGTGATCATAGAAAATTTCAGAACATGGACCACAAGGACCCGTGTCTCCCATCTGCCAGAAGTTATCCGACGCGTAAGGGGCACCTTTGTTATCCCCTATGCGGATCAGGTTATCCTCCGAAACACCTATCTCTTTAGTCCAAATATCATAGGCTTCGTTATCAGTCTCATAGATGGTGACGCACAGACGTTCTTTAGGGATTTTTAACTCTTGTGTCAGGAAGTTCCACGCATATGTGATCGCTTCACGCTTAAAATAATCACCAAAGCTAAAATTACCTAACATCTCAAAGAAAGTATGATGACGTGCAGTGTAACCTACGTTGTCTAAATCATTATGTTTACCGCCGGCGCGTACACAGCGCTGAGACGAGGTAGCACGAGTGTAATTACGCTTATCTTCACCCAGAAATACGTCTTTAAACTGGTTCATACCCGCGTTGGTAAAGAGCAAAGTAGGATCATTAACAGGGACCAGTGAACTGCTGTCCACAACCTGATGACCATTTTTGTGGAAATACTCCAAGAAAGCAGTTCTTAGTGCTGCAGTGGTTTGATACATGAAATCACCCTGAATTGAGATTACTTAAATTATTGGCACTGTGTTGGACGATTAGTTAATCGAATCGACAATCGTTATTCAACACACACTTGCGCTATTTTGAGGCGTATTATAAGCAGTCTAAAGAATAATACCAATCGGTATAAGAAGGTGGTCAACTCAGAGTTATTTTTGGCTGCTTAATTCAAGGCGAAAGAGTGAGGCAATGGTGATCCCTTTTGAACTCATTCAACACAGAAGTAGGCTGCCAAAAACACTCCTGAAGGCGAGTTTTTGCACTTCCGATACGGCGTTAACGAGCTTAAACGTAGAATAACTATGTTCCTCACTCGTTGCTAGCAACATGGATGTTGTGAATGTCATTTATGCAGGAGCAATTAATGACCTTGCCTCTGAAGCGCTAAACTCTCGCTGAGTGACCACACCTTTATAGCGATTGGTATAATAACCAGAGTTTTAGGGGGGGTATTGCACGAAATGAAGATAGAGTGTGAAAAATATGGCTTTAATAGCGGATGAACATGATTGATCGTTAAAGCAATAGTATTCCAGTGTGAGGCAATTTGAACTTAAGCGAAACCTTCTTCGCCATCATCTGTATTGATATATTGTGAGTGGTGACTGGTACCCATGGCCCTTATTCATATGCAGATAATAATCGCGGCACGCTAGTTGCGAAACCGCGATCTAGTGGGCCAAATAGCCCACCGAGTTACTTATATTCTATCCCTTGAGAATAAACTCTTCTCTAGAATACTTCACCAGTCTCGAGGTCAACATTCTCATCACCTGCAGCTGACTCAGCCGCATCGGGAGATGCGAGTAACATACCACGCAGTGTAGTTTCGATTTCAGCAGAAATTTCAGGATGTTCAGTTAAGTACTTACCTGCATTTGCACGGCCCTGGCCTATTTTATTGCCTTTATAGCTGTACCAAGCACCCGCTTTCTCTACTAATTTATGTATCACACCAAGGTCGACGAGTTCACCCGTACGGTTGATGCCTTTGCCATAAAGAATTTGGAATTCCGCCTGTTTAAATGGTGCTGCGATCTTGTTCTTAACCACTTTAACGCGAGTCTCGTTACCGATAACTTCGTCACGATCTTTGATTGCACCGATACGGCGAATATCGAGGCGAACAGAAGCATAAAACTTAAGTGCGTTACCACCTGTGGTGGTTTCAGGGTTACCGAACATGACACCAATCTTCATACGGATCTGGTTGATAAAGATAAGCATGGTATTGGTTTGCTTCAGGTTACCAGCGAGCTTACGCATCGCCTGGCTCATCATACGAGCAGCAAGTCCCATATGTGAATCACCAATTTCACCTTCAATCTCAGCTTTCGGCGTTAAAGCCGCAACCGAATCGACAACGATGACATCAACAGCACCTGAACGAGTCAAGGCATCACAAATCTCTAACGCTTGCTCACCCGTATCTGGTTGAGAACAAAGTAGGTTATCAATATCTACACCTAGCTTTTTAGCATATATAGGGTCTAAGGCATGCTCTGCATCGATAAAGGCACACACTCTACCTTGGCGTTGTGCAGCAGCAATGACCTCTAGGGTCAGTGTTGTCTTACCAGAAGATTCTGGTCCATAAATCTCAACGATACGTCCTAAAGGAAGTCCGCCGGCACCCAGTGCTACATCTAAAGAAAGTGATCCCGTAGAGATGGTCTCAACATCCATCGAGCGGTTCTCGCCCAGTTTCATGATAGAGCCTTTACCGAACTGTTTCTCGATCTGACTTAAAACGGCATTCAGTGCTTTCTCTTTGTTCGCATCAATCTTCATTCCGATATCCTCTTCGTGCATAATCTAAGTCACGGCAACAACGCCGATATAAACTTGTGACAACTCCGTTATTTGAGCTAAGAAAACTTTATCCTGCTCGAATAGGGGCCTCAATATGCAACTAGTATACTGTACAATCATACAGTATCAAGTACTGTTGATGATTATTTTTTTCTAGCCATATTTACTCAATTAGAAGCACTTGTTAACGAAGAAAAATTCAATCTGACTATTTATTTTTTAAACACGCAACTGACTCAAAAAATTGTTAATATTGGCGACATATTTTAAGGCTGCTCCGATGGAGCATCTTGCCTGTTCAATACCTCATAGAAGAAACGAGCTGTAGATGAATCCAATCGACACCCAAAACCTAGAAAAACACACACCTATGATGCGTCAATACTTGACGCTCAAGGCCGAAAACCCTGAAATGTTATTATTTTACCGTATGGGTGACTTCTACGAGCTCTTCTATGACGATGCAAAGAGAGCATCTGAACTCTTAGGCATTTCACTCACCGCACGTGGCAAGAGTGGTGGCGATCCAATCCCTATGGCTGGACTGCCCTATCACGCAGTCGAAGGTTATCTCGCCAAGCTGGTTCAACTTAGGGTCTCTGTCGCCATCTGTGAACAGATCGGCGATCCAGCCACCTCTAAGGGGCCGGTTGAACGCAAGGTCGTTCGTCTCGTCACACCAGGAACCTTGACCGACGAAGCCTTACTGCAAGAGAGGCAAGATAACCTGCTTGCTGCTGTATATCATGGTAAGGCAGGCTTTGGTTATGCCACCTTAGACTTAAGCTCTGGCCGTTTCGTGGTCAGTGAATTGGAGAGCAGAGAAGCATTAGAGGCTGAGCTACAACGTACTAGTCCAGCCGAGTTACTCTATAGTGAAGACTTCAGCGAGATGTCCCTGATCACAAGATTCAATGGCAAGCGCAGACGCCCGGAATGGGAATTCGATTTCGACACTTCCCGTAAACTCCTTTTAGATCAATTTAAGACCAAAGATCTACGTGGTTTCGGCCTGGAAAATGCGCGTTTATCGCTGCAGGCGGCTGGTTGCCTGATGCAGTATGTTAAAGATACTCAAAGAACTGCCCTGCCCCACATCAACTCTATCGTACGATTCAATCAAGACGACAGTATCGTGCTCGATGCCGCCACAAGAAGAAACTTAGAGCTGACAATCAACCTACAAGGTGGACGTGAAAATACCCTATCTGCGATATTAGATAATACGACAACCCCTATGGGCAGTCGCATGTTGCAGCGCTGGCTCCACGAACCTTTGAGAGATCGCCAACAAATAGAATCTCGTTTAGGTGCCCTCACCGAGTTGCTCGACAGCGGCCTGTTTGACAACCTGACTCCACATTTAAAAGCACTAGGTGATATAGAACGAATCACCGCCAGACTCGCACTGAGAAGTGCCAGACCCAGGGATTTTTCTCGCCTAAAACAGGCATTATCAGTACTGCCAGAGATTCAGCAACTTCTCGCCAGTTGCCAGTCACCACATCTCAAACGTCTAGCGACGATTATGAGTGAATTCCCCGATGAACTCGCTCTGCTCGACAGGGCAATTATAGATAATCCACCTATGCTAATCCGCGATGGTGGAGTCCTAAGAGATGGTTACAATGAGGAGCTTGATCAGTGGCGCGCCTTGAGCAAGGGGGCAACGGATTACCTTAAAGAATTAGAGGCTCGCGAGAAAGAGTCAACCGGTATCTCTACCCTTAAAGTCGGCTATAACCGAGTTCACGGTTACTATATCGAAGTCAGTCGCCGGGAATCTGATCTTGTGCCTCTGAGTTATCAGCGCAGACAGACCCTAAAGAATACCGAACGTTACATAGTTGCCGAATTGAAAGAACATGAAGAGAAGGTACTCTCCAGTCAAGGCAAGGCTCTGGCACTGGAAAAGCAACTTTGGGAGCAGTTATTCGATCTTATTTTACCAAAACTTCATGAGTTACAACTATTCGCTCAGGGCGCAGCAGAGCTGGATGTCATTAGCAATTTTGCCGAGCGCGCCGAGACCCTGAACTATCGCTGCCCGACACTCACTGACATCTCAGGTATACATATAGAATCGGGCCGTCATCCTGTGGTTGAGCAAGTGAGTCAAAGCCCCTTCATCGCCAATCCCGTGACCTTAAATTCGACACGAAAAATGCTAATCGTCACTGGGCCAAACATGGGCGGTAAGTCTACCTATATGAGGCAAGTTGCCTTAATCACCCTTATGGCGCACATTGGCTCCTATGTTCCGGCCCAAGAGGCTGTCATAGGTCCAGTGGATCGCATTTTTACTCGAATAGGTGCATCGGATGATCTCGCTTCTGGCCGCTCAACCTTCATGGTCGAAATGACAGAAACAGCAAATATTCTTCATAATGCCACGACTCAAAGTCTGGTATTAATGGATGAAATTGGTCGAGGAACATCCACATACGATGGACTATCACTGGCCTGGTCCGCTGCCGAATACCTGGCAGAGAAAATAGGAGCCATGACACTGTTTGCAACCCACTATTTCGAGCTCACTCAGCTACCTGATCTCATCGACAATGTAGAAAATGTCCATCTTGATGCCATAGAACATGGAGATACCATAGTCTTCATGCATGCGGTACAAGAAGGCGCCGCAAGTAAGAGCTACGGCTTGCAGGTTGCCGCTCTAGCTGGAGTACCCGCTAGAGTCATAGCAGCAGCAAAACATAAACTGCATCACTTAGAGAGCCGTGATAGCAAGGACGCCAACCATGAGCCATCGCAGCAAACTATGGTCTTTCCTGAGCAAAAAATATCGCAAGTGGAAGATGCTCTCCAAAGTATTAACCCTGATGACCTCAGCCCGAAACAAGCCTTAGAGATATTGTACAGGCTCAAACAACTGACTTAGGAATATGGCGATGAAGGAGATGTCTGAAGGTGTAAGGGGCATCTTTAGCCATGGACTCTAAAAAGAAAGAGTGGGATAAGCCTTTCTTTACAAGAGTCCCTATACAAAAAGCGCACTAAAAAGTGCGCTTTTTTTGTAGTAATATTGATATGTGATGCTTACCACTATTGGTTAAGACTATTAGCTCAGTCCATTAACTCAGTCTATAAACTAAAGCTAATTGCTAAGTCTAGATTCTGGCCTTAACTTAAAAATCTAATCACGAATGCATCAATAGAAATTGTCATCCCAAAGATAATCAGGCTTCCTCAAATAAATACTTTCATTATCATAATGCGTGAGGCTAGCCTTTACCTTTACTCTGAGATTAACAATCAAAAAGTGACAACTAACTCTTAAAGATGGCCTCTACCGATAAGCCCTGGGCACCGAGTAAGTCTTTAAGACGTTTTAAAGCTTCAACTTGAATCTGACGTACACGCTCCCGCGTTAGCCCTATCTCTTTACCCACATTCTCTAGGGTAGATGGCTCATACCCCAACAAACCAAAACGGCGTGCTAGCACTTCTCTTTGTTTGGTATTGAGTTCATCGAGCCACTTAACCACAGACTTTGACATATCTTCGTCTTGAACTTTGTAATCAGGACCGACACTGTCATCAGCGGCAAGTACATCGAGCAAGGCTTTGTCATTGTCTCCACCTAATGGCGTATCAACCGAAGTGATCCTTTCATTAAGTTTCAACATGCGACTAACATCAGAGCTAGGCAGATCCAATTTAGCTGCGATCTCTTCCGCAGTAGGTTCATGATCTAACTTGTGTGCTAGTTCTCTTGCTGTACGCAAATATACATTGAGTTCTTTAACTACATGGATAGGCAAACGAATAGTTCTGGTTTGATTCATGATGGCGCGTTCGATGGTTTGTCTAATCCACCAAGTCGCATAGGTAGAAAATCTGAAGCCTCTTTCAGGATCAAATTTCTCGACCGCTCGGATCAAGCCTAAATTGCCCTCTTCAATAAGATCAAGCAATGCGAGTCCACGGTTGTTATAGCGACGAGCTATCTTAACAACGAGTCTAAGATTGCTTTCAATCATGCGGTTACGTGACTTACCACAGCCTTTTAACGATTTACGAGAAAAATACACTTCCTCTTCTGCGCTCAGCAAAGGGGAAAAACCAATCTCGCCTAAATACAACTGAGTTGCATCCAGATTTTTCTGTAGATCATCCTGAACCTGCTGTTCAAGCTCTGCTTCTTGTAACTTTTTTCCTTTTTTTGTTTGTGTTTTAGACTCGTTTTTTGACAAGTCCACCAACGGCTCCGCTATTGCGGTACTGATTCTACGACCCATAAAATGATCTCCCAAATTTTCAATTTAAATTACTGCACTTTACTATCCTCCAAATGCCAAACTGGCTCCTAAACCATCATTGTTTAGGTAAATATTTAAGTGGGTCAACAGATTTCCCGTGATATCGGATTTCAAAATGTAACATGACCCGATCGGTACCCGTATTACCCATTGTTGCGAGCGTTTGTCCAACAGAGACAAACTGTTTTTCTTTGACTAAGATCTTGTCGGCATGTGCATAGGCGCTGAGAAAATTGTCACTATGTTTAATGATGACTAAATTTCCATACCCTCTAAGGGCACTGCCCGCATAAACTACACGACCATCGGCTGCAGACTTAATTATATCACCTCGTTTGCCTGCGATCTTAATACCTTTGTTTCCTTGCTCGTTAGCAGAGAATCGTCCAATCAACTTACCTCTCACGGGCCAGAACCACTTGCTCACTTTAGCTGGAAGCTGACTCGTCGGCCTGTGGATAGGCTTGTTAACAACTTGTTGACTAGTCGTTACAGAATACGCAGAGTCTTTGACCGGATCAAGAGGTTTCTTTTCATGCACTTTATGGGGTTTACTTGCCACCACCACAGGGGTATGTGTATGTTTTACAACCTCTTTAGGCTTGGTAGATACGACTTTAGATGGGGGTGGGGACACTGTTTTAGCCGTTTGGCTATTTGTAACAGTAAGTGTCAAATTAAGATTTAGCTTCTGTCCAGGATAAATAATAAATGGTCTTTTTAGCTTGTTTTTCTTAGCTAAATCAACAAAGTCATTGTTTGATGCCCAGGCAATAGAATAGAGAGTATCCCCTTTCTTAACGAGATAAGAATTGGATTTTAATGAGCCTTTATTATAGCTAGCCGTGACGGGTGTCGTGACATTAACCACGGGAGCGGGTCTATCCGACTGAAAACTACAGCCTACGAAGCAAATGCATAGCGCTAATAGAAATAGATAATTGCAACTCATCTTCAAACCAGTAATCAAGAATATCCCCAACAAGACAGCACAGCGGCCTGATATAAAACCAAATAAATATCTGAAACGAAACGACAAGCTTTGCCTAGTTAAGCCAGCTCACCGTTTACCAGAGGTACAAAGCGGACCATTTCAACTACTTCTGAAGTAAAAGATTCTCCCTTACGTATAACTTTCAGAAGTTGCTGGGACTCCTCTCCAACAGGGATAACCAATACCCCACCATCGACTAACTGAGTCAATAACGCCTCTGGAATACTACTCGCCGCGGCCGTTACCATGATGGCATCGAATGGACCTTTATTGGGCCAGCCTTTCCAACCATCACCGTATTTAAATGAGATATTGTGAAGATCGATCTTTTTTAATCTTTGACGTGCCTGGATCTGCAGACTCTTGATCCGCTCGACAGTACAAAGCTCAGATACCAGTTGAGCCAATATGGCTGCCTGATACCCTGATCCCGTACCTATTTCCAACACCTTAGATGGACTGTGTTCCAGCAGTAGCTCGGTCATTCTAGCAACGATATAAGGCTGAGAAATTGTCTGCCCGAGTCCAATAGGTAAAGCTGTATTTTCATAGGCTTTATGCCCTAAAGCGGCATCCAGGAAGAGCTCTCTGGGGGTATTGGCTAACGCCCGCAACACCTTTTCACTCTTTATCCCTGACTCATGTAAACTTCTGGCTAAATTTAATGCTGAAGTCGTCGCAACGCCATTCATATATTATCTATCCATTCTTGCAGTGGTTTAATTCTATCGAAAGCAGTCAAGTCTACGGTTAGAGGAGTCACTGATACATAGCCATTATTCACCGCATGAAAGTCTGTGCCTTCACTGGCATCCTGCTCATCTCCAGGGGGTCCCAACCAATAGATATCCCTTCCCGCTGGGTCTTGATCCTTAATCATACCTTCGGCTCTGTGTCTTGCCCCTAAACGAGTGACCTTGATCCCTTTGATCTCATCGATAGGTAAATCAGGAACATTGATATTTAAAATCTGATCCTGAGCAATAGGTTTGTTAAGTAGACCGGCAATGATACGACAAGCAAAATGTGCGGCAGTATCGAAATGCACTAATTTTGAGCCCACAAGTGAAACGGCAACGGCTGGTAAGCCTAGAAAACGCCCCTCCATGGCTGCCGCTACGGTGCCTGAATACAAGGTATCATCGCCTAAATTGGCACCGGCATTGATCCCCGCCACCACCATATCAGGTTCATTTGCATACAACTCACGTATAGCGAGATGAACACTATCGGTCGGCGTTCCACTTACTGATACAAAACCATTACTTAAGATATTAATTCGTAAAGGGTTAGTCAAGGTTAATGAATTACTCGCTCCTGAACAGTTACGATCAGGTCCTACGGTCATTACTTCATAAGACACAGATAATGCATTGGATAACGCCTTAATTCCCGGAGCTGTGACACCGTCATCGTTACTTACTAGGATCTTTATCATTCTTGACCTGCTATAAATAATTATCTAAAAATTTAATAAGCTAAAAATATCACCGGATGGCGAGGTTAACTTAAGGCGCTACATCCGAGAAGAAGCTAAGTAATCAAGGCACTATGTCTAGATCATACCGAGATCTATGCCTAGGCCTATGTCTCGGCTTGTGCTTGTTCTTGCTCACGTCGCTCTATTTGACGCTGGCGAAACTCACGATCTTTGACATCTTCATAATCAAACACTTCTCGCAGCACTGAAGTCGCGAAGCTACCTGCGGGCAGGGCAAATTTGATCACTATCACATCGTCTCCCTCAACCTCATAAGATAAGTGTTGAGGCTCTAATAATAAGGGGCGACGCTCTTGCTCTAATCCCGCATGTTCTAATCCATCACGGTCAGTATCAAATTCGGCTAACACCTTAGTTTCGAACTTTTCTGCATCGCCTTGAGGCAATGGCGCTCCCCTGCCCCACATAGGTGCAGATAACTGGATATCTTTTTCATCCAGACGTTTCAGTAACGCGTCATCCCACTGCTCGGCAACAAAATAGCTTCTACTGCCCGCTAACATCACACTATCGCCATCGAGTTTACCCAGACCATGTTCGGCCAATCTAAATGATGTGACGTAATTGAATAGGTAGGAGCGAACAGAAGACAGATACATGCTGCGCTTTTTCCTGTCTTTCACCTTACGCCCAGTAAACATCTGTCGACCGAAGATTAAATTTTTTCCATCATGACCAAACCTTTGCTCACCGAAATAATTTGGCACTCCGGTCTCGTTTATCAGCCCTAATCGAGTAATAACATCTGGCATATCGGTGACGTTACGCAAGGTTAAACTAAAGCGGTTCCCGGCCAAGGCACCAATCCTTAATTTTTTACTGTGACGATGACTAGACAAGATAGTCAGTTCTTCGCAATTTAAGCTGGCCCAATCTGGCGTATCTTTACCGGGAATTCGTACACCAAACCATTGCTCAGTGATCGCATTCTTATCCTTCTGACCCGCATAGGTCACCTCTTTGGGATGAACATGGGCAAAACCAGACAATATCTTAACCACATCGGCAGTATTTAGCCCATCTTTACGTATATGCAGCAGGTGGTGCTCTCCCTCCCCAGTGGGGCCAAAAGGCAATATTTCCTGCACAATGAAATCGCTATTTTGCGTACGAAGGTCGGCTTTAGATGCTGGTTTACCGTGTAAATAATGCAGTTCTATCATGGTCACTCTATTCTCTATTTGGGTCAATCGAGTCTGTTTGAAAAACTTATACGACTATCTTAGTTACCAATACGACGGCTTCGACGGCAATGCCTTCTTTACGACCTGTAAAACCTAGCTTCTCGGTCGTGGTCGCCTTAACATTGATCTTGTCTATGTTGCTCTCTAAGTCTTGGCTTAGCACTTCACGTATGGCTTCTATATGAGGCGCCATTTTGGGTACTTGAGCTATGATGGTGACATCCAAATTGCCAAGCTCGAAGCCTTTATCCCTTGCCAACTTGTAGCAATGGCGCAAAAGATGACGACTGTCGGCTCCCTTGAATTCTTCATCGGTATCGGGAAAGTGTTTGCCGATATCCCCTAAGGCGACTGAGCCTAAGATAGCATCGGATATTGCGTGTAACACAACATCGCCATCTGAGTGTGCAATTAAGCCTAACTCGTAGGGGACATGCACACCACCTAACAATAATGGGGCATCACCACCAAATTTATGTACGTCAAAACCATGGCCTATGCGTATATTCATTGTTTTTTCCATTTAGCGTATTCGATTAACACACCGAAATAATCTTCATTCTAATTTGAGATCATTCCCGGTCAGTTTCCGTGGGCCCATGAGCAAGCTAAGTTATTCTATTCGCCCTGACTTAAAAAAAGTTCAGCCAATCGGAGATCATCCGGATGGGTGATCTTAATATTATCGGCTCTACCAGTCACTAGGCCCGGTGCGATTCCGGCCCATTCCATGGCAGAAGCTTCATCGGTAATGTTCGCCTTTACCTTTAAGGATTTGGATAAATTTTCCCTAAGGGACATCACAGGAAACAATTGGGGAGTGAGGGCATGCCATAGCTGTTCACGGCATACTGTCTGTTCAATTCTTCCCTGTTTATCCCCTCTTTTCATGGTATCCCGAACCGGTGAAGCCAAGATGGCTCCCTGGGGAAATAAGACTCGCGAGTCGATAAGCTTATCGATATCACTGTGAGCTAAACAGGGACGAGCCGCATCATGTACCATAGCCCAACAATCTTCATCGACTCGATTCAAGCAAGATAGCACTGAATTAGCACGCTCTTCACCACCGACTACAGTCAGCAATTTTGGGTGTTTGGCCTCAGGCAGAGAGGAGAAATAGCTGTCTTGTGGGTGAAGCGCTAAGATCACACGGTCGATTCTGGGATGAGTGAGGAGAACTTGTAAGGTTAAAGATAAAATAGACTGGCCGGCTATTTTGAGGTACTGCTTAGGTACGTCGGCTCCCATACGGCTGCCTATACCGGCAGCAGGGACTATGGCGACAATCTTTTGTTGGGAATCATTCATGGATCAAATTTCTGCTGTTTAAGATAAAGAGAACTATCAGTTCGCAGGTTTTGGACTGCCACCCACGACACGAAAAAATGTTTCACCCTTTTTTACCATACCCAGTTCATTTCGGGCACGCTCTTCTAATGCTTCGGTGCCACTACGAAGATCGATTATCTCTTCACGTAACACTTGATTACGTGCGACCAACTTAGCATTGCCTTCTTGCTGAACCGCTATCTGATCACGAAGTAGAACCGATCCAGGTAGACTATTTACGCCATACCATAACTGGTACTGGAGTACGCCTAACAAAGCGATCAATACAAATAGGAAACGTTTCATTGTAATACCAATTATTCGACACTCGGCCGAGATAATACAACAAAAAAGGCCACCCAGTGGTGACCTTTTCATAATTAGCGCCAATTTAATCTTGCTCAGTGACTCATTCTATCGAGAGCATATCTCGAATCTTGAATAAATCAGCAAGCTGATTATTATTGACCCTTGATTTCGCTACGACCAAGATAAGGCGCTTTCTCGCCTAACTGCTCTTCTATACGAAGAAGCTGATTGTACTTGGCTATACGATCTGAACGACTCAAAGAGCCAGTCTTAATTTGCCCTGCACAAGTTCCGACAGCAAGATCTGCGATAGTCGAATCTTCAGTCTCACCACTACGATGAGAGATGACCACGGTATAACCCGCTTCTTTCGCCATACGAATTGCCGCAAGGGTCTCAGTAAGCGTACCTATCTGGTTAAACTTGATAAGGATAGAGTTACCTATCTTGTTATCGATACCGCGCTTGAGGATCTTAGTGTTGGTCACAAACAGATCGTCACCCACTAACTGGATCTTATCACCTAAGATCTCAGTCTGATATGCCCAACCATCCCAATCTGACTCGTCTAAGCCATCTTCAATAGATGCGATAGGGTATTGCTCAGTCAGCTCTTTGAGGAAGTCAGAGAAACCATTAGCGTTGAATACTTTGCCTTCACCAGCGAGATTATATTGGCCATCTTTATAGAATTCAGAAGCCGCACAATCTAGTGCAAGCGTCACATCTTCGCCTAATATGTAGCCAGCTTTCTCGACAGCAACCTTGATCACAGCCAGAGCTTCGGCGTTTGAAGCCAAATCGGGAGCGAAACCACCTTCATCACCGACAGCCGTGTTCAAACCCTTATCCTGAAGTACTTTCTTCAAGTTATGGAAGATCTCAGCGCCCATACGTAAGGCTTCGCGAAAGTTCTTAGCGCCAACAGGCTGAACCATGAATTCCTGAATGTCGACGTTATTATCAGCATGCTCACCGCCATTGATGATGTTCATCATAGGCACAGGCATAGTGTATTGGCCCGGAGTACCATTTAAGTCGGCAATATGAGCATATAAAGGTACACCTTTAAATGCCGCCGCCGCTTTGGCCGCAGCTAAAGACACAGCCAAGATCGCGTTAGCGCCTAGCTTATCCTTGTTCTCTGTGCCATCGACATCGATCATGATCTGATCAAGATCGGCTTGAGCCGTAGCGTCTTTACCTAGTAGTGCATCACGGATAGGGCCATTGATGTTGGCAACGGCTTTAAGCACGCCCTTCCCCATGTAACGACTCTTATCACCATCACGTAGCTCTAACGCTTCGCGACTACCTGTAGATGCCCCTGACGGTGCTGCCGCCATACCATGAAAGCCACCTTCTAAATGTACTTCGGCTTCTACAGTTGGGTTACCACGAGAATCCATGATTTCGCGACCAATGACTTTAATAATTTTAGCCATAATTTCCTCGGTTTAAGTTTAAAAATAAAATCAAAATAAAGTAAAATTAAAACTTTTTCACCTAAATTTACATCATCAGAAACAAAAAAGCCGCTTCCTAGTTTAGGAAGCGGCTTCAGGTTACTGATTTAGCCTAAGTCGCGTTTCTGATACGCGTTGGCTGCTGCAATAAAGCCAATAAATAATGGCTGCCCATCACGTGGGGTCGATGTAAATTCAGGATGGAATTGACCGGCAACAAACCAAGGATGATTTGGTAGTTCGATCATTTCAACAAGCTGGCGGTCAGAGGAAAGACCACTGAAAATGAGGCCAGCTTTCGCTAAACGTTCTTTATACTTGTTGTTCACTTCGAAACGATGACGATGACGCTCAACACAAGAGTTACTTTTGTAAGCTTCAGCAGCCTTACTTCCCTCTGAAAGGTGACAAAGCTGTGCACCCAAGCGCATTGTTCCACCAAGGTCTGATGTTTCATGACGCTCTTCAACAGCACCATCTTCATTAATCCACTCGGTGATCAAGCCAACGACAGGATGCGGCGTTTGCTTGTTAAATTCAGTAGAATGAGCATTTTCCAAGCCTGCTACGTTTCGTGCAAACTCGATTAATGCGACCTGCATGCCTAGGCAGATACCAAAATATGGCACATTGTTTTCGCGAGCAAACTGGGCAGCCAGTATCTTACCTTCTACGCCACGCTCACCGAAACCACCCGGCACTAAGATGCCGTCCAAGCCTTGTAGCTCTTCGACACCCTTAGCTTCAAGGGTCTGGGAATCAATATACTTAATTTTAACCGATACTCGGTTAAACAGACCCGCATGCTTCAAGGCCTCATTGACAGACTTATAGGCATCTGGCAGTTCAATATATTTACCCACCATACCGATAATGACATCACCAGTAGGGTTGGCTTCTTGGTAGATTACTTGCTCCCACTCATGAAGGTCGGCCTCTTTACATTCGATACCGAAGCGCTTAACTACAATATCATCTAGGCTTTGAGCCTTGAGTAGAGCTGGAATTTTGTAGATGCTATCAACATCTTTAAGTGAAATAACCGCACGTTCTTCAACATTACAGAAGAGTGAGATTTTCGCTCTCTCATTGGCAGGAAGCACACGATCACCACGACAGATAAGAATATCTGGAGCAATACCGATAGAACGTAACTCTTTCACCGAATGTTGTGTAGGCTTAGTCTTAACCTCGCCTGCAGCGCCTAGGAAAGGCACTAGAGTCAGGTGCATAAACAGGGTACGATCACGACCCAGTTCGACACCTAACTGACGAATAGATTCTAAGAATGGCAGTGATTCGATATCACCAACCGTGCCGCCAATCTCGACGATAGCGACATCATGACCTTCACCACCGGCAAGAACTCTTGCTTTGATGGCGTTAGTAATGTGAGGAATAACCTGAATGGTCGCACCTAAATAGTCACCACGACGCTCTTTACGAAGGACTTCTTCATAGATACGGCCTGTAGTGAAGTTATTACGACGATTCATCTTGGTACGAATGAAACGTTCATAATGACCTAGATCCAGATCAGTCTCTGCTCCGTCCTCGGTAACAAACACTTCCCCGTGCTGAGTCGGGCTCATGGTGCCTGGATCCACGTTAATATATGGATCTAGCTTCATAATGGTTACGTTTAGGCCTCGAGCCTCTAAAATTGCCGCTAACGATGCTGCTGCAATGCCTTTACCTAGTGATGAAACCACGCCACCAGTAACGAAGATATACCTTGTTGTCATTATGAACCTGAGAAAATGAGTTGGAAATATGTGCTTGTAAGAAAGCACTAGGACGGGGCGCAATTGTAGCAAAACTACTGCGATACGACAAACAAGTTCAGCGATAATTTTTATCTATTTGTACACTTCTTCACGCTTCACCTGGTCCCAATAGCCGTCAAGCTCAATTAAGCTGTGCTCCTCCATCGACTTACCGCTTTCGTTTGCTAAGGCTTCGACACCTCTGAAACGACGTTCAAATTTTGCATTTGCCTGACGCAGGGCCTGTTCGGGTTCAATTCCTAAGTGACGCGCTAGATTCGTCACGGCAAATAACAGATCGCCCATCTCATCTTGTATCTTGGCTTTTATCGGCGGGGCTTGCCTAACCTCATGCAATACTTCATCGATCTCCTCATGGATTTTATCTACAACAGGGCCGAGATCATCCCAGTCGAAGCCCACCCGCGCCACACGCTTCTGAATTTTCACCGAGCGTGTTAGTGCCGGTAAGGCAAGGGGAATGTTATCCAATACTGAGTAAAGGGATTTATCCCTGCGCTCTTTGGCTTTTATGGTTTCCCAGTTTTGCTTTACTTGCTCGGCGCTCGCCTCTTTAAGAGAGCCGAACACATGGGGATGTCTCGAGGTAAGCTTGTTGCATATTTTCTCTACTACATCGCCAAAATCGAACAAGCCTTGCTCTTTACCCAGCTGACAATAGAACACCACTTGAAATAACAAGTCACCCAGCTCATCGGGAAGCTCGTCTAGGGCCATGCGCTCTATGGTATCGGCAACTTCATAGGCCTCTTCTAAGGTGAAGGGCACTATGGTGCTGAATGATTGTGCCAGATCCCAGGGACAACCCGATTGAGGGTCTCTAAGCTTAGTCATCACATCCAGAAGAGGTTGAATTTCACTGTTTCTCATCTTAATCCCGTATAAAACCAAATGTAAAAAGGCGGCAAAAGCCGCCTTCATGGGTCAATAATCTCAAATTAAACTGCTTCAGAATTATAAACGTCTGGCTTCACTCACGCCTTCGACCTGATTAATTTTTGCCAGTACCTTAGATAAGCCATCGATATTATACAACTCAAGCTCGAGTTCGATAGCGGCTGTCTGGGTCTTAACGTCCGATGATGAGCTCATCGCCATCACATGGGTTTTCTCGGCGGCAAGTACCGAGGTCAAATCACGCAACAGACCCGAACGATCATTGGCGATGATCCTTAAGCGGATTTTATAGCCGCCGGAGTAGTTCTCTCCCCACACCACATCGACAGTACGTTCAGGATAGGCGCGTATTAACTCTTTAACTTGATCACAATCGGCTCTGTGTACCGAAATGCCGCGCCCCTTAGTGATGAAACCGAAGATCTCATCGCCGGGCACTGGCTGGCAACAACGTGCGATATGACTCATCAAGTTGCCCACACCATTAACTTCTACCTGACCCTTACCTTTCTTTCCCGCCTTACTCTGACTCTTCTTAACCAGGTCTTCGACAGCTTCCTCATCGGTTCGCTCATGCTTACGCATCTGGCTCTGTACATAATTAACGACCTGATTGAGCCTGACATCTCCGCCTCCTATCCCGGCCAAAAGGTCATCCACGCTCACCATGTTAAATCGCTCTACCGCACTTCGAGCATCTTTGAGCTTGAGTCCCACCCGGGATAGCTCTGTTTCAAGCATCTCACGGCCGGCGGCACTATTCTTATCTCTATCTTGCTGTTTAAACCAGTGCTGAATCTTAGAGCGTGCTCGGGATGAGCGAATGTAACCTAAGTTTGGATTAAGCCAGTCGCGTTTAGGATTAGGGTGCTTAGAGGTAATAATCTCGATACGCTGGCCCATTTCCACCTGATAGATAAAAGGCACGATACGACCATCTACTTTTGCCCCTATACACTTATGTCCCACATGGGAATGAATGTAGTAGGCAAAATCGAGCACAGTAGAACCAAGCGGTAGGTCGACCACCTCGCCGCTGGGGGTAAACACATAAACCCTGTCTTCGAAGACTTGGCTGCGCACTTCTTCGACCAAGTTACCACTCTCGGCCACATCCTCTTGCCACTGCAAGATTTTACGCAGCCAGTTAATCTTCTCTTCATAACCACTTTGTTTACCGCCACTGGTGCCCTCTTTATATTTCCAGTGAGCGGCAACCCCGAGCTCAGCATCTTCATGCATCTGCTCGGTGCGGATCTGGATCTCGACAGTTTTGCCCTCGGGACCCATAACAATCGTATGAATGGACTGATAACCATTGGGCTTAGGGTTAGCGACATAATCGTCGAACTCTCGGGGAATATGATGCCAGAGTGTATGTACTACACCTAAGGCTCCATAACAGTCCTGGAGTCTGTCGGTGACAATGCGCACGGCACGGACATCGAACAATTCATCGAACTTAAGATCTTTGCCCTCCATCTTCTTCCAGATGCTGTAGATATGTTTAGGGCGGCCATATACCTTGGCCCTGATATTATCTTTATCTAATTTGGCTTGTAACTGACTGACAAAATTATCAATGAAAACTTCACGATGTAGCCGCTTACCATCGAGCTGTTTGGCGATATCTTTATACGTTGTAGGATGAAGATAGCGAAATGAGATATCTTCCAGCTCCCACTTAAGTTGACCTATTCCAAGCCTGTTGGCTAAGGGCGCATAGATATCGGCAATTTCACGGGCCAAGAGTACCCGGGTCTCTTCATCAGCATTCTTCACTTCTCTGAGCAGACAGATACGTTCGGCAAGCTTGATCACCACGGCGCGGACATCTTCCACCATGGCCAGTAACATACGACGTATGTTATCTATCTGAGGCTCTGCGGCGCGGGACTGGTTATTGATTTTCAATGCGCCAATGGCATTCATGGTTTCAACGCTGCACACTAAGGTCGCGAGCCTTTTGCCGAAAGACTCCTCCAGAGATTCTTTAGATAAGATGCCGGCATCATAGACCACGAAAAGCACAGATGCCTGTAGGGTTTCTATATCCATGTTCAGGGGAGCGAGAATTTCTACCAACTCTCTGAAACGTTGGTTCAGATGAGTATCATTACCATGTTTCGACACCATGGTTTCAACCTGACGGATCAGCTCGAGTAAAGATTGGGCTTCATCCGTATCACTGATGTAACGATTGACCCACTCCTCCAGCTGGAAATCCGGATCACTAAAATGTGCTTCTCGAACTGATACCATATCAATAACATCCTTAACTTTAAATCTTAGAATACGCTCAGGAACTTAATCCCTTATAGTCGAATTACCTATCTTCAGCATTCCGCTTCCAATGTCAATTAACAAACCCTGACTCAAGCATGAACAGACTGTTTTTTCTACGATCCCTTCAATTCGAACAAGGCCATGGCTTCGATATGATGTGTTTGAGGAAACATATCGATCAAAGCTAACTTTGTTAACTTGTAACCATGCTTTAACAGAGGCTCACTGTCTCGAGCCAGAGTTGCCGGATCGCATGACACATAAACAATTGATTTAGGTTTCATTTTCTTCAGCCATTGCAGACTCTCGAAAGCCCCGGCTCTGGCTGGATCTAATAGCAACTTATCCACTTTACCTAGCCAGGACTCTTTAGAAAGGTCGGCGCTAAGATCTGTGTGAAAGAAAGACACATTATCTAACTGGCTCAAAGTGGCATTGAGTTTGGCTTGTTGCACCATCTCAGGCACACCTTCAACACCTATAACGCTGGCGCCTTTTTTAGCTAATGGCAGACTGAAGTTGCCGACACCACAGAAGAGATCTAACACACGTTCATGGGGTTCGACGGATAACCAGTCTACGGCTTGATTGACCATAGCATTATTTATTTCGGCGTTAACCTGTACAAAATTACCCGGAGTGAAACTCAGTTTGATGCCGTTATCCAATTCATAATACGGCAGCTCATTTGAGCCAATAACCAGCGTTTTGGCTTCATCACCAATCAAGGTTAAATCGGATTCATTACCTTGTACTATCAAGCTTACCTTGTGACTTAGGGCAAATTCTCGCAATTTTTCAGTATCTTTATCCGCCATGGATTGAGTCATTCTGATAACGACAAAATGTCCATTGCTGGCTTCGATAAGCTCTACATGGCCCAAGGCCTTCTTACTCGCGAGCCTATTCAACACCTGAGATAAAGGCAGAATTAAGTCTGACAGAGGCGCCGCCAACACAGGGCAATGCTCGATTTTAACCACTTGCTTACTCGCCTTAGCCCTAAAGCCAAGAGTGGTATGCTTAGTCTTCCTATCATAAAAGGTCGCGAGTCTGGCACGGCGACGATAATCCCATTCTTTACCTATGAGTGCCGGTGCGAGAGTCTCAGCTTCAGCCTGACCCAACTTCGCCATAAGACCGACTAAGGCATCTTGCTTATGGTTACGTTGCTTATCGATTGAAAGATGTTGCAGGTCACAACCACCACATTGGTCATAATGGGCACATTTAGGTGTGACTCGATATTGGGATGGTGTGACAATCTCTTGCAATTTAGCACGAGCGTGACGCTTCTTCTGCTCGGTCAATTGCCCTTTCACGTGCTCACCGGGTAACGCCCCGGGTATGAAGACAATCTTGCCATCATGGTGAGCGATACCCGCACCTAAGTGATCGAGCTGAGTCACGTCTAAGCTTATTTTGGGTGACATTTGCTTAGAACTATTTGGTTTTGCTTTAAAAAACTGTGCCATTCAGGCCTCTAAATCGATAATAATACTGGCCAAGACCGCCCATTCTCTGGCAGTCTAGTGACACATTTGTCAACAAACTGATGAAATCAGCTAACTTAATGAATAATGCCGATAACATGACGAAATACAGTCTCCGCTCATGGGTACTCGTACTCGCATTAGCGCCGACGATTCTAGTCGGTGTGCTACTGGGCTGCTATTTTACCATAAATCGTTTCTACGAACTCGAACAAACTCTCGTAGAACAAGGCAGCAATATCATTGAGCCATTGGCGATTGCTGCGGCCATAGGCCTAGAGAATGATGATTTCCAAAGTACCAAAAAACTGATCACAGCAATCCAACTAAATAAAGCCTCTTTAGTGCAGTTTATTGCCATTTTCGATACCCAGAATCGTGTCATAGTCACCTCTCATCATTATAAAAACCATGAGATGATGCGTTACGGTCAACCTTTTACCAGCCTGCTTAACACTCAGCTCGAACAAGTCGGCGACAGCATCATACTTCGCACGCCTATTTTTTCATCTGATAATGAACTTCACCTTAATACCGATGAAAATAATGATACTGAACGCCTGATCGCGACTAAGCTCGGCTATATAGCGGTATTAATCAATAAGGAAAATGCCCTGCTTGAGCAACATAGGGCCGCCGTTGCCGCATTTATCATGGTGTTAATCGGTGTTCAACTGAATTTACTCTTCACCTTCAGACTGGTTAAAAACGTCACTCAACCTATCACTGAGATGGTGCGAGTAGTGGCCAAGATCCGTGAAGGAAAGCTCGATACTCGGGTAGATGGTCACTTGATAGGTGAATTAGACCTGCTCAAACGTGGCATTAACGCCATGGCTGGCTCCCTGTCGGAATATCACGATGAGATGCAGCAAAATATCGATCAGGCCACCTCAGATTTAAGGGAAACTTTAGAGCAGATAGAGATCCAGAACGTCGAGCTAGATCTCGCTAAGAAACGTGCGTTAGAGGCCAGTCGAATAAAATCAGAGTTCCTGGCCAACATGTCCCATGAATTAAGGACCCCGCTCAATGGCGTCATAGGCTTTGCCAAGCAGCTACTCAAGACGCCCCTGCATTCGAGTCAACAGGACTATGTTAATACCATAGAAAAGAGCGCGACTAACTTACTGGGGATCATTAATGACATCTTAGATTTCTCGAAACTCGAAGCGGGAAAAATGGTATTGGAAAATATGCCGTTCGCACTGAGAGAAACCTTAGACGATACCATTACCTTGCTATCTAATAGTGCCCGTGAGAAAGATATAGAATTAGTGGTAGATATCGATCAGTCGATACCCGAAGACCTCTCCGGGGATGCGATGCGTTTTAGCCAGATCATCACTAATCTGGTCGGTAATGCCATCAAATTCACCGATATTGGTAGCGTACATTTAAGACTCCAGTTGACCGAATCCACCAATGACAAGGTCAACCTAAGATGTGAAGTGATAGATACAGGTATCGGTATCGACGAGAGTCAACAGGAACTGCTTTTTCAGGCATTTGGCCAGGCAGACTCATCCATTTCCCGTCGATTTGGCGGCACGGGTCTTGGGCTTATCATCACTAAGCGACTGATCAACCGTATGGGGGGTCAGATAGGCTGTCATTCCAAGCCTAATACCGGTTCATCCTTCTGGTTCACCCTCCCCCTCAGCACCAGTATATATCCCATAGGCCAGATACAATCTGTGGATAAACTGCTCAATAAGACAATCTTGTTACTTGAGCCAAGAGAACTGTCAAATAATACCTTAGATCGTCAGGTCAGGCATTGGGGAATGCGGCTAACTAATATTCGCTCCAGTGAGCTGCTGGCCCATCATTTCAGTCAGCACGATACTCATTATGATTATGCCCTGATCAGCAACAAGGGCCTGGATAAAGACACAAATATAGGCTCACAACTTAAAAAGATTAAAGCCAGGTGTAACTATCTTATCTTCATCGGCGGAGATCTGGAGCATGATCTCCATAGCATTCTACCTTTTGTCGATAAGGTGATGTCGGCGCCAATAGGCGAGAAGGTACTGGCTCAGACCTTGATAGATCCTCAACCTAACTCAGAGAGTCAGCAACTTCTTAAAGAATATACACCTCCAGAGCCAATTTCCAGAGAAGCCATGAGTGTGCTGGCTGTGGATGATAACCCGGCAAATCTAAAATTAATCGATACCTTGCTGAAAGAAGTTGTCAGTCAAGTCACGGTTGTTGATAGTGGTCAGGGCGCGATTAAACAGGCTCAGGAGCGCAGTTTTGATCTCATCTTTATGGATATACAGATGCCAGGTACTGATGGTATTAGCGCCACGAAACAGATACGTCAGCACTCCCTCAATCGTAATACGCCAATTATTGCAGTGACGGCTCATACCATTGCCGAAGAGAGAGAGAGGATCGAACAGAGTGGTATGGATGGTTACTTACCTAAGCCCATAGATGAAGCCTCTCTTAGGAGTGTCATCAGCCGCTGGAAGACTCGTCCCAGATTCACTCACTTCGATCACTTCACCTTAAATTGGGATCTGTGTTTAACCCAGGCGAACAATAAAACCGACTTAGCCCTAGATATGTTGAAAATGTTTGCGGAATCAATACCTGAGACTGCAGAACAGCTTCAATACTGCTTAGATAACTTCGATGATAAACAGATGCTCAGCACTATACATAAGCTACATGGCGCGAGTTGTTACTGCGGCGTACCTACGACACAGAAACTTTGCCATGAGATAGAGTCGAGGTTAAAATTGGGATCTGGTATCGCCGAGGTGGAACCTGAAATACTAGAGTTACTTGATGAACTAACTAAGGTAGAATCGGCAGCAAATCAAGTGTTATCACAGTTATCAACGGACGTATTAGATGACAAACAAGCCCGGCTTCTTTAAACGTGTAAAAGCGTTAGACTTGCAACAGAAAAAAGTATTCGCCATCGCATTGTGCCAACGTATGCTACCTAACTATCAACTTTTTTCAGAGGTGTGTGAGTTTGGTGACCCACAAGTGCTAGACACTGCACTTAGCTTACTATGGCAATCTATCTACGACAAAAAGTTAAAGCTCAATATTGATATCTACCTAGAAAGATTAGAGCTAAACACTCCGGATCCTGCCAACTTCGATGCATATGGGGTTTACCCAGCCATGGATGCAAGCACTGCGATTATCGCGCTCTTGAGTGCAATACAAGGTAAAGTCGAAGAAGATATCGTCAATATCAGTAAACTTTCTTCAAGCACAGTCGCCAACTACATAGAAGCGATTTCAGATGTTGACCTTGACGAAGAAGCATTCGATGACTACATTTTTAATCATGAAGTCATGGTTGAAGAAAAAGAGCTCCAAGGCACACTACTTCAACTGATTGAAGATAATCCTAAGTTAAATGCCGACTTTGTAAAGTCGTTGCGAAAAGAGATCATTGAGGCCGGCGTATCGAACATAGGCATAGGACTGCCTGAGAGCTAAGCTATACCTAGCCATGAGAAAATTGATTTATGAAGGCCATATTCTGATTAATTCAGAAGGCCAGACAGATACTTGGAAACTCACCATAGGTGAGAAAACCAGTGTGGGTTCTCTGTTTGAGTTAAGAAGACAGATCAACTTTTTTCAAGAACTCGGTGTTCTCCCTCCAATGAGAGACAATATGCCTGCCGAGGAGTCCAAGATAAAGCGCTCTAAAAAGAGGCTAGGTAAATAAAACAAACACAAGCAGCCTTATGATATAAGGCTTAATAGCCTAGTTCGCCATACTTGAGAGTATTTGTTCTAGGCTCGCTTATCCAAAAGATAAACTCCTGTCACTAGATACAATTCATGGGTACTTACTCGCTTCCTAAGCCACTACAGCCAGTCGTGTTCTTATTGTCCCCTAGAATACAGAATGAAAAACTCGTCACTATTTACCCTAGATAAAAATAAAATTGAACATAATTCACTCAAAGCTTTACTGTATATAAAATCAGTATATACTGTTTAAAAACACAGTACATTAGAGGGTGTCATTATGCTTTGCCAACTCACCATCAATAATTTTGCCATCGTCCGCTTTCTGGAGCTGGACTTCAAACCTGGGATGACCAGTATTACAGGTGAAACCGGTGCGGGTAAATCCATCGCAATTGATGCCCTGGGCCTGTGCCTAGGTAACAGAGCCGATGCTGGCACAGTAAGGCCTGGTGCGACGAAAGCTGAAGTCAGTGCCAGATTCTCCTTAAATGACATTCCGATTGCCAAACGTTGGCTCGAAGATAATGATCTCGACCAGGATAATGATTGCATACTCAGGCGCACAGTTGGCAGTGATGGTCGCTCTAGGGCATACATCAATGGTAATCCTGTGCCATTATCACAGGCTAAGAATCTTGGCCAACTGCTTATAGGTATTCACGGTCAGCATGCCCACCATGCCATGCTCAAGAGTGAACATCAGCTTACTCTGTTAGACAGTTACGCCAATCATAAAATGCTACTGGATACAGTCACGGCAGGCTATCAACGCTGTAAACTGATAGAGAAGGAGCTTAAGGTCTTAACTCAGTCACAACAAGAGCGTATCTCTCGAAAGCAGCTACTCCAGTACCAAGTTGAAGAGCTAGATGAATTTAACCTTTCTGCTGGTGAATTTGAGGAGATAGAGGCTGAGCACAAGAAACTCGCCAATGGCACAGCCTTGGTCGAGGCCTGTAAAAATGAGTTGTTCATCTTGCAGGAAAATGATCAGGGCAGCGTCGAATCCTTGATCAATGCGGGTATCACTCAAGCCCATGAGCTCGAGTCATATGATCCTCTGCTGAAAAATGTCGTTAGCATGCTAAATGAAGCCCTTATTCAAGTTCAAGAGAGCAGCAGCGAGCTGGAGAATTACTTAGCAGGATTGGAACTGGATCCGGAACATTTTACCCACTTAGAGCTGAGATTATCCAAAACCATGGAGTTGGCGCGTAAACATCACGTCAGCCCGAACGAGCTAGCCGCTCACCATCTCACACTTAGAACTGAGCTAAGCTCCCTAGATTCTGACGAAGAAGCCTTAGACGAACTCAGACAACAAGTTGCCGCCAGTAAAGACAGCTATTTGGTACATGCCAAAAAACTCAGTCAGAGTCGTAGTCGTTATGCCAAAGAGCTAGACAAGCAAGTCACTCAATCTATCCATGAATTGAACATGCCGAAGGGAAAATTTACTATTTCGGTCACATTCAATGAAGAACTCAATTCCCCCAATGGCTGTGACACCATAGAGTTTCTCGTCACCACTAACCCAGGGCAACCTCTTCAGCCACTGTCGAAGGTAGCATCCGGTGGTGAGCTATCAAGAATAGGCTTAGGTATCCAAGTTATCACAGCCAAAAAAGTTTCGACCCCAACGCTCATTTTCGATGAAGTCGATGTAGGTATTTCAGGAGCGACTGCGGCCGTTGTTGGACGTATGCTGAGAAAATTAGGCGACTCGACTCAAGTGCTGTGTGTCACCCACCTACCTCAAGTTGCCGGTAACGGACACCAACACATGTTTGTCGACAAGAAGACTAAGGCTGGAAAGACTGAAACATCCATGACGCCATTGGACAGAAATCAACGCATCGAAGAGTTGGCCCGCTTACTGGGCGGCGATGAGATCACTAGCAATACATTAGCAAACGCTAAGGAGCTGTTATACCAAACGGTATAATACCTATTGGTAGTATAAACACGATTATCTACACAGGTAAATTGGATATAGATCTTGCCTTGGTCTATATTTTCCTTAGAGTCATTAGGTTAATGGCTTTAAGGAAACGAGCTAATCGGTAATAAGGCAAGGGATATGAATTATCTACTGAACACATGGAAAAGTGCGACTACCCTCTCTGTTTTTATAGTCACTAAAGCGCTTCATTTAGTCGCTTATCTGCTGCTTATTTTCACACTACCCAGTCAGGCTGATGGCAGCTTTTACGGTCATACGACAGTCACCACAGATCATAGAGCCTATGGGGTATCTTTGACTCAGACAGACCCTGCCGTACAGGTGCTCGCTGGATACGATGTCGGTAATGGTTTCTATCTGGGTACCTTCGTTTCGACATTCAATTTTATCGATGATGCCAGTCCCTTTGAGGCTGGTGAGAATCTGGAGACCGATGTTTATATTGGCTACCGACATCTATTCAACGAAAACGTGTATCTATCCGTCACCCTGTATCAATACCTTATTCAGGGCTCCAATGCTGCAGATATCAGCCTGGACTTTACCGAGCTGATGTTTGACCTATACACCCCCTACGGCCAATTCTCTTTTAGCCATACATTAAATAATATTTTAGGAGACTTGAGTCAAGCTAAGGCCTACCGAGTGGAATACAACAAGTCGCTTGCACTCTGGGACAGCGGAGTAAGTTTAGATATGCAGCTAGGATGGTGGGATACCAAGAAGGCTCTGGGCGATGCTTATACCTATTTCAATTTGGGAATAAGCAGTCCCATAGGTCCAGTAACTGCGTGCATCACTTATAATGGTACTAATAATGCGGGGCAAGACCTATTTGGCCATATCGCAGATCCCACCTTCTTTGCCAAAGTCACCTGGACATTTTAGCTTCCCCCGAGAGGCTATAACCAAGAGTCACTTGTAAGGCTAAATAGCCAGCATCGACCTTATAGGTTAAAGCTAGCTCTGACGCTCACTAGCATCATTTGTCTCTCTTGGCAGACCAATACGTCTAATAGCTTCCGCCCGTCGCTTCAGTCATTACCACCCCTTTTATTACAATCTTGAGTATCTTCCTGCGCTAAGTAATGACTTGCCTCTAGTCAGTCTTTCACTTCACCAAGGATAAACTTGTCTGCGTCATACAAAATCACGCCTTCCCCCTTAATGTCGATATACAGGTACTGACTTTTATGGATACACTTATTTGATAAAGCTGATGTCTGAGGCGCTCACGGGGTTCCATCACTACAAGCAGATAAAAGCTGCCATCAAAGAATTGCAAACTGTAGTCACGGCACATAGCAGTTAATAGACTTATAACTCGGGCAGATGGCGAGGGCGGTTGTCATTTTAATGGGGGTTAATCCTAATGGAGCGCCTGAAGGAAGCAGGACACGGAAATCTGATGAGCAATAAAAGTGCCTAGCTGGTGTTGATTCCATCTGCAGCCTGGCGGAGGAGTTTAACTTGGGAACACTAAAGATCAAAAGATAGAATATGCGCACTTTTCTTCCCTAGACTTAATACCAATAAAATTTCTCAGAGTTCATGATATTGGTGATTTCCATTAGCTCTGAACTGCTGCGGTGTGGTATCGAAATACACTTTAAATGCTTTGATATAGGAAGAGTCATTTTGGTAGCCAATCTTATCGGCAATGGCTTGTATCGTTAGATTTTCGTCTAGTAATGATAATGAGTATATTAATCGTAGATGTTGTCGCCACAGAGGAAATGAGGTCTTAAATTCTTTTACAAAAAGTCGCGATAGGGTTCGCTCTGAGGCTCCTACTTTCTCTCCCCACATTTTTAGTGACCAATCTAAAGCAGGCCTTTCGGTCAAGTAATCAAAAATGAGCTTTAAGCGTCTGTCTTGGGGTAATAATAATTGGAATGTAAACACTTCATCCCTAAGGATTTGATCATGTAGAACTTCTAAAAGGTGTAATAGTTCATCCTGATTGTCTGCCACCAGAGCCTTTCTGCGGATCTCTTGTAGTAACTCCTTGAGGAAAGGTGTCAAAGAGATGCTACGAACCTGCATGCTATAGGTTTTACAAAATTTTGGATTGATATAAATACCAATGAAGCTTGTATTGGATAGTGCTATTGACTGATGTTCAAGGGTTGCAGGAACAAATAAGGCTGAAGTATGAGGGACAAGGTGTTGATAGTATTCCGATTCAGTTTGAAGTAAGCCTTTAATCGGAAATATCACCTGATGCCAATCATGATGATGCCTGGTATCGACATAACCTTTAGGCATTTCAATTGTCTTGACCAAAGCGGGTGACCTTGGGTTGGCAGCCATCATCTCATTGGCTGATATAGTTTGACGGTTTGACATGGTTATATGTCCTTTCATCCTTATCAAGTCAAGGGATGACGAGACTAGCATATTAAGTAATTAGCACAAGGCGTCGACGATATCGGCCAACTGATACATAGATCTGCCATCTTAACAGGCTACCAAGATGGTCCTGAACGGTATCTCGCTATTAGCTATGTGGTTAACAAGGTAAGTAAGCAAATCCTCAAGCCATCTATTTATGTGATCCAGTTATGACTTATCCCGAGAAATGCGGCATTCCCACTACAGCTCGTTTAAATCATTCAAGCTTGGCATCACAGCCTTATGACTATAACTCATTCATTTGAGCCCGAGTTGACGGGTTAGCACTGTTATTTGTCTTTTTGTCATTATCCCGCCACTGATTTACCCAGCTATCATGGTCCTACTTACAAACCACTGGAGAATGTATGAAGTTCCATTTTGTTATTCATGAAGCTTTTGAAGGTGCTGGGTATTTTGAATACTGGTTGCATAAACGTGGTTATCAGAGCAGTTACTCCCGTGTCTATCTTGGACAGCCTCTCCCCAATGATGCCAAGAACTTTGATTGCTTAATTATATTAGGCGGCCCACAAAATCCATCTACAAGTATCGCAGAATGTTCATATTTTGATTCGGCAAGAGAACAGGCACTGATCCGCAATGCACATGATGATAGTAAAGCAGTTATTGGCGTTTGCCTTGGTGCTCAACTAATCGGAGAAGCACTGGGTGCTCAATATGAAAAAAGTCCACAAACAGAAATTGGCTATTTCCCGATCAAATTAACTCTAGAGGGGATTAATGACCCATTACTTGAGGCATTTGGTTTATCAGAGGTCGTAGGACACTGGCATAAGGATATGCCAGGGCTCACTGATTCAGCCAAAGTATTAGCGGTAAGTGAGGGATGCCCAAGACAAATTATTTGTTACTCAGACTTGGTCTATGGATTTCAATGCCATCTTGAGTTTATCAACTCCGACTTGCCAGATTTGATAGAGCAGAGTTCAGAGGATTTTTCTACCCGTGACAAGCATAGATTAGTGCAGTCAGAATCAAGAATACTCGATACGCCGACAAGCCATATGAACCAATTACTAGGCATTTTTTTAGACAAACTGGTAGCAACTTACTTAAAAAATAGGATTAAGATATGAGATATCAAGTTGAAATATCGAAAGAGAACAAATTACTTTTCAAAGTAGAGATAGAAAATATTAATAAGAAAGATAGAGATGATGCACTTGAAATACTCTTGAATCGATTTCCTCTTAATGCTGGATATCAAAGGCACGTTTTATACTCAGACAGTGAAACTCGATACTTAAAAATGACCAACAAAAGTATAGAGATTTTGGCCGCGCAGCCAATCTTCAAGTCTATGGGCTTACGATAAAAGAGCAGTACCTTGCTACTAACAACTTCAAGGTAAAAACTAGAGGTATATATGAAAAAGATAGGAATGGTAAATGCTGTATTGGTAGGGAAAATAGTGCCATTTGCTAAAGGTTCACAAAGTGCAATAAATAAGAAGTTAACGACTGATCGCCAACAGGCCTCAAGGTTGGGGTTTATTCATGACGAACAAGGTGATCGACGTTTTCACGGTGGAGTCGAAAAAGCGCTTCACTGCTATGCGAGTGAGCACTACCCGGAATGGCGCAAAGAACTAGGTGAAAAACCAATATTTCAAGCCCTAGGCGCTTTTGGTGAGAATATTAGTTCAATAGGTCTGAACGAAGATACAATTTGCCTAAAAGATAAGATTCGTATCGGAACAACACTGCTTGAAGTATCACAAGGGCGAATGCCCTGTTGGAAATTGAATATTAGATTTGAACAGCATGATATGGCACAAAGACTACAGAATACCTTACGAACTGGCTGGTATTTTAGAGTATTAGATGAAGGATATATAGGAGAAGGCGACGAGATTATCCTCTGTGACCGACCTTACCCTGACTGGCCGTTATCTAGAATAATGAAGTTAATTTTTGAAGGCTGTTTAGACGAGCAAGCACTACAGCAAGTATTAAATTTGCCTTTAGTCGACTCATGGAGAAAGCTAGTAGAGAATCGCTTGGAAAAACACTTGGTTGAAGACTGGTCTTCTCGCCTATATGGTCCCGAAGAGTAAACCTAATATAGGTGAGCGATTCACAGACTCACTTGATGATTATTAGTCCTAGGACCGCAACATCAGTTTTGACTAATAGATAATTAAGATTTTTATAGATATGAATAAATAATGAAACTGCAAGGTATCTGGAGAAACATCTTCGACCCCTTCCCCTCGAGTATAACTGCCGAAAAGAATGCTCACCTGAGCATCCACAATTAACGCTTGGTTTTGACGGCCCATTGCACTTCATGGGTTTTCAGCTCAGGCAGCTGATTTAATGAAGTATTCATGGTCTTTATAATCAGACTCAGACAAGGTATTACCTATACTCAAAATCAATTAGCGAAAAAAGACTAAGCGAAATAGTAAGCTAACACCTGCAAACAGATCAGCGAGAAAATACCGGCCAGTACATCATCGATCATGATACCAAAACCGCCTTCTACCTTGGCATCAAGCCAACGAATCGGCCAAGGCTTTAAGATATCGAAGAAGCGAAATAAGGCGAAGCCCACCACTAACCAGATCCAGCCCGCGGGAGCCGCTATCATGGTGATAAGTAATCCGGCAATTTCATCCCATACGATAGCCCCATGATCATGAACCCCCATATCTTTAGCGGCCTTATCACAGATATAAAAACCTGCAAGCACACTCAACAAGGTGAGCGCCAGATACCAAGGTAGGCTAAGGGGAGCCATCAGCAGGAATAACGGAATAGCGGCTAAGGTACCAAAGGTTCCCGGCGCTTTTGCCGCGAGTCCAGAACCAAATCCAAGTGCTAAAAAGTGGATGGGGTTCTTCAGGGAAAGATGAGTTAACGCTTTGTCTTTAGATAATATGTTCATTAGGAAAAATGCTCAAAACCTATGTTGGTCAGATTAAATGCCTCTCCATTGCGTATTAATCTCAGTTGTTTGTCTGACGTCACCTGTCCCACCTGGGTAAATTCGACGCAGGCATTGGCTAAAGCCGTCTCTAAGGCGCCTTTTTGTGCCTCAGGCACAGTAAAGAGCAGTTCATAATCCTCACCGCCGGTTAAGGCATAGCTTATGGCTTCTTGCTCTGATACCGAGTCTTTTACAGCCTGGGATAGCGGCAATAGATCCACATCGATAACCGCACCAACCTGAGAACGTTTCAGTACATGCAAAATATCCGATGCCAGACCATCTGAGAGATCTATGGCACTCGTGGCCAGATTTCGCAGCGATTGCCCCGCCAACACTCTCGGTGTCGGGTAGTAATGACGATTAATCAAATATTCGTTATATTCAACATCCACTCGCCTGTTACCTCGTATAACATCCAGGCCTAGTGCCGAGTCACCTAAGGTGCCGGTGACATAAATCCAGTCACCATTCTTGGCACCGCTTCGAGTCAGCGCGGTTCCAGTGGGCACTAACCCATTGATGGTGATGCTAATCGCACGCGGGCCACGAGTCGTGTCTCCACCTATGAGCGACACTCCGTAATACTCGGCGGCATCGAACAAACCTGTACTAAACTGCTCTAACCAGGTCTCATCCACATCAGGCAAAGTTAATGCCAGAGTCATCCATGCAGGCTCGGCGCCCATGGAAGCGAGATCGGATAAGTTAACTGCAAGGGATTTATAGCCTAAAGCTTGAGGAGGTATATCGGGGTAAAAATGGACATTCTCAACTAAGGTGTCACAGGAGATGGCAATGGATTTATTAGGAGCGGCCTGTACCAGCGCACAATCATCACCTATGCCCAACTCGACATCACGGCGCGTTTGACCACGGCGATTAAAGAAGTGTTCGATTAATTGAAATTCTTTCAAGGATTAGTCTGCCCGTATCTAAGTAAGATAAGTACATCTGATTTTATGATAAATACTGGATTCGCGAGGCAAAAAAAATGGCATCCTAAGATGCCGTTTTTCGTATTACTTACGACCCACTATCTTGTCGAGAATACCGTTGACAAACTTATGGCCATCTTCTGCACCAAAAGTTTTTGCCAGCTCGATAGCTTCGTTAATAGCAACCTTATAAGGCACATCCTTGCGGAATGTAAGCTCATAGGTCGCCATTCTCAATATCGCTTTCTCGATGGGCGAAACTTCATTAAATGGACGCTCTACATGAGGAATAATGAGTTCATCTATTTGAGCGTGTTTTGTTGCTGTTCCTGTGAATAACTCACGGAAATATGCGACATCGATACCATCGATTTTTTGCTCTGTAAGAAACTCATGCTCCACATCGGCAATATTATTTCCGCTTAACTGCCAAGAATAAATGGCTTGTACGGCTAAACGGCGGGCCTTGCGGCGCTCTGAAGGTTTCATCTTTATTCCTAATCTTGCAACTGCTGTTCTAGTTCTTGCAGGACGTTAACCATCTCCAGCAGACCAAGTGCGGCTTCACCACCCTTGTTACCTGCCTTAGTACCAGAGCGTTCAATCGCTTGCTCTATTGTATCGGTAGTTAACACACCGAATGAGACAGGAATATCAAACTCAAGTGCAACTTGAGCTAGTCCCTTGTTACATTCACCTGCAACAAAATCAAAATGTGGCGTTCCACCACGGATCACTGCACCGAGCGCAATAATTCCATCGAACTTACCGCTAGCGGCAACACGACGTGCGGCTAAAGGCAGCTCTACGGCTCCGGGGACTCGTACGACTGTGATGTTATCATCAGCGACTTGACCGAAACGCTTTAGTGTATCAACCGCGCCTTCGAGTAAACTCTCAACAAGAAAACTATTGAAACGTGATACTACGATAGCAACCTTGGCGTTTTTCGACTCGATATTACCTTGAACTATGTTCATTTATCTTACCTAAATTAGCTAATTTAACCGGCTCGGGCACGGAAGAGGCGGTATGATATCACAGCGCCTTAAGTTGTTCTCCATGCAAATCACAAGAATTTATTTAATTTGAATAGATTTTATCTATTCACTTATGTACTCGGTCACTTCTAAGCCGAAACCCGAAAGTGAATGATAACGTTTAGGAGAGCTGAGTAGACGCATCTTAGTCACTCCAACGTTGGCGAGGATCTGAGATCCTACCCCCACTTGACGAGAAGTTCCTTTCCACTTAGCTGCCGCAAGTGTCTGGCCACTGTCTTCAAGCTCGAAGGCTTTTACTTTTGCAAGAATATCACTGCTATGCTCTCTATTTCCCAAGAGAACTAAGACTCCGCCTTCATCGGCAATACGTTGCATCGCCTTCTCAAGGGACCAACTACGCTTCTGATCACGTTCCGAATGTAGTAGATCATTGAAGGTATTTTGCAGATGCACGCGTACCAAGACTTCCTCTTTAACTTCACCCTTGATCAATACATAGTGGAGCTGATTATCGATAGTGTCTCTAAAAGTCAGCATGTCGAATTCACCGAAACGTGTTGGCAGCTTACACTTAGCCTCACGTACCACATTACTCTCTTTGGTATTTCGATATTCGATAAGGTCGGCTATGGTGCCCATTTTAAGACCATGTTTTTTAGCAAAAATTTCAAGGTCAGGACGACGAGCCATGGTGCCATCTTCATTCAATATTTCGACAATCACAGATGATGCTTCAAAACCTGCCAGTCTGGCTAAATCACAGCCCGCCTCGGTATGACCGGCGCGAATAAGCACGCCGCCCTCTTTAGCCATCAAGGGAAAGATATGACCAGGCTGTACGATATCACTAGGCTTAGCCTCTTTAGCGACTGCGGCTAACACAGTTACCGCTCTGTCTTGGGCCGAAATACCTGTAGTAACCCCTTCAGCAGCCTCGATAGACATGGTGAAGTTGGTCGAGAACTGGGCATTGTTATTGGTAACCATCAGAGGTAAGTTCAGCTGCTGACAACGTGATTTTGTCAAGGTCTGACAAATTAAACCACGGCCGAAAGTCGCCATAAAGTTAATCGCTTCCGCCGTGACCATGTCTGCTGCCATGATCAGATCGCCTTCATTCTCACGATCTTCATCGTCCATCAAGATAACCATTTTACCGAGACGAATATCTTCGATGATCTCTTCTATACTGTGTAACGACATTGTAAGGCCTTAAAATTTTATAGTTTCGAGTATCTGGTTTAGGCAAAACAGCCAGTGAACCGATATTTTATTATCAATTTAATCTTCTATTTGCAGGTTTTGCTAGTCTCTAGCGCAAAAAACCCGAGCGAGCTAACAGATCCATAGTCACATTTGACTCAGGCACCGACGCTTCTTTATTGGTATAAGTCATTAAACGCTCTAAATGACGAGCTATCAAGTCAACTTCGATATTCACCTTGTCACCCGGCTTGAGGCTCTCAAGGGTCGTCTCTCCGGCAGTATGAGGCACAATTGTCAGTCTAAAACGATTATCTTTCACCTCATTAACTGTCAAGCTGACCCCATCTATGGTTATCGAGCCTTTATGGGCAATATAACGGGCTAAATCGACCGGTGCACTCAACCAAAACTCGATGGACTTGCCTCGATATTGCCTGACATCCACACTGGCTACACCGTCAACATGACCGCTAACCATGTGACCACCCAACCGGGTTGTTGGAGTCACGGCTTTTTCAAGGTTAACCTTGGTACCAACCTGATATTTGGCAAAGCCTGTCAGACTGACGGTTTCAGCCGAGATATCGGCGACATATCCATCACTTAAACATTCGACTACGGTCAAACACACGCCATTGGTGGCTATGCTATCCCCAAGACGCACATCGGACAGGTCGAGTTTATTACTCGCAACGTTAAGACGAATATCATCGCCTAATCTCTCTATCTTTCTTAAAGTCCCGACTGACTCTATGATCCCGGTAAACATGAATTATGACCTTATTTTTAACGTCAAACGGGTGTCACCACCCAATTTACGTTCATCGATTAATTCGACGGATGGAATATCTGCCATATCTGTATAATCAGGCAGAGAGATTAAATTGCGTCCGTTCGAGCCTAAAATTTTCATCGCCTGATAGAGGATTAACTCATCGGCATGATTCTGGCTTATGACACTACCAGCCAGTGTTGCTCCGGCCTCGATTAACACCGAATTATAGGTTTTACCTAAGTGAGCAAACAGGGCCGTTAACTCTACTCTGCCATCATTGTCAGATGCCAGAATGAGCCCGGAAACATGTTGCGGCCAAGTGTCTTTTTCAGCCTGAGGATAATCGATACAAGAAACCAGTAGGATAGGACTGGTAACAGTAAATAACTTAGCCGTGGAGGTGAGTCTGGCGCGGCTATCGAGTACCACCCTAAGAGGCTGGTGCAATGAGTCTGCATCGACTTGCTCCGATAACAAGCCTAGCTCACTGTGACGTACATTGAGGCATGGGTCATCCAGCAGCACAGTTTCTATGCCTGTGACCAAGGCTTCATTACGCGCTCTTAGACGCTGCACATCACGGCGAGACTCTGGACCTGTGATCCATTTTGATGCGCCGTTACTCAAGGCCGTCTTGCCATCTAGGCTAGAAGCAAGCTTTACCGTCACCCAAGGAAGTCCCCTCTCCATGCGTTTCATAAAACCTGGATTGATTCCAGCAGCCTCATCACTAAGCAGACCAACATCGACCTCTATGCCAGCATCTCTGAGCATCTTAATGCCTCGACCCGACACTTGAGGATTGGGATCTTCTACAGCCACTACAACACGGGAAATGCCGTGTTTAATCAGTGCTTCTGCGCAGGGAGGAGTGCGACCATAATGGCTGCAAGGTTCTAAGGTAACATAGGCTGTTGCGCCCTTTAGAGCAGCTTGACTGGCGCGCTTCGTGGCCATGGCTAAGGCGTGTACCTCGGCATGGGGGCCACCGGCTTGAATATGGAAACCTTCACCCAAAATCTGATCATCTAAGGTGATGACGCAACCGACGCAGGGATTAGGGCGAGTGGTATATAAGCCTCGACGTGCAAGTTTGATTGCACGGCTCATAAATTCAGTATCTTCTATTGACCACATAAGTTCACAGACCAAAAAAGTTTTAAAAAATCACTAATCGATGGAATAGTCTACTTCTGCAGTTTGGCGATAGCATCACCAAACTCGGAAACATCTTCGAATGCCCGGTAAACCGAGGCAAAACGGATATAGGCGACCTTATCTAGGCCCACCAGCTGATCCATCATCAAATTTCCGATAAGCTCAGACTTGACCTCACGCTCGCCGGTTCCCCTCAGGGTCGACTTGATTTTGGTCAGGGCCTGTTCAATCTGATCCATAGACACGGGGCGCTTCTCTACCGCCCTGAGCATTCCGCCCCTGAGTTTATCTTCATCGAAGGGCTGGCGACTGCCATCTTGCTTTACCACTCGTGGCATCACAAGTTCGGCGCCTTCGAACGTGGTGTATCTCTCGTGACACTGGACACACTCGCGGCGTCGTCTTACCTGATGTCCACCGGCCACCAGACGAGAATCGATCACTTTAGTATCGGTTGCGCTACAGAAAGGACAATGCATCAAGCCTCCAGAAATGAGTGAGAAAAACTAATGACGTTTTTACTCTAACGAAATCACCAACAAAAATGGCCGCTAAATAGCGGCCATCGAAGTTTACCTGAATTAACCTTAAAGGTTAACTATAAACAGGGAACTTAGCACACAGATCCAGAACCTGATTCTTAACGCGCTCGATAGTACCTTCATTAGTGATGTCATCCAACACATCACACATCCAGTTAGTAATCGCAACCGCTTGCTCTTCTTTGAAACCACGGCGAGTGATAGCCGGAGAACCAATACGCAGGCCAGATGTGACAAATGGTGAACGTGGATCGTTCGGTACTGAGTTCTTATTCACTGTGATATTAGCAAGACCCAGAGCCGCATCGGCATCTTTACCTGTCATATCTTTACTGATCAAATCCAGCAAGAATAAATGGTTATCGGTACCGCCAGAAACGACATCATAGCCACGATCGATGAAGGTTTTAGCCATAGCCTTAGCGTTAACAACAACTTGCTTCTGATATACAGTAAACTCAGGCTCTAGGGCTTCTTTAAATGCTACCGCTTTAGCTGCGATAACGTGCATCAAAGGACCACCTTGGCCACCAGGGAATACTGCAGAGTTTAGCTTCTTGTAGATAGCTTCATCATCGATAGCCGAAAGAATCAAACCACCGCGCGGACCGGCTAAGGTCTTATGGGTTGTTGTAGTAACAACGTGAGCGTGTGGCAGAGGGTTCGGGTAGATACCCGCAGCAACCAGACCGGCAACGTGAGCCATATCTACGAACAGGTATGCACCAACTTTATCGGCGATTTCACGGAACTTGCTCCAGTCGATGATGCCAGAATAAGCACTGAAACCAGCGATGATCATCTTAGGCTTGTGCTCAATAGCAAGGCGCTCAACTTCGGCGTAATCGATCTTACCCGTAGTCTCATCGATACCGTACTGAACCGCATTATATAGCTTACCAGAGAAGCTAACGTGTGAACCGTGAGTCAGGTGACCACCATGAGCCAGGCTCATGCCTAGTACTGTGTCGCCGCCTTGAAGCAGAGCCATAAATACTGCAGCATTGGCTTGTGAACCAGAATGTGGTTGCACGTTGGCGTAAGTCGCACCGAAAAGTTCTTTAGCACGAGAAATGGCTAGCGCTTCTGCGATATCTACATACTCACAACCGCCATAGTAACGCTTACCTGGGTAACCTTCGGCGTACTTATTGGTTAGCTGAGAACCTTGTGCTTCAAGAACACGAGGACTAGCGTAGTTTTCTGAAGCGATAAGTTCGATATGCTCTTCCTGACGGCGAGTCTCATCTTCAATCGCTTTAAACAGTTGTGGATCGTAGTCCGCGATATTCATATCTTTTTTCAGCATTAGTCACTCCAGCTTTAAATTCTTATATGTAGGGTTGCGCGGTAGTCTACAGCGCTATCGTTCACAATCCCAGTGTTTACACCATGAAATCATTTGCTTTTTGCCATGAGGAAAATTCATCTATCTTGCTCAATTTACCACCTGAGTCCCTATGAGTGATTGTTTTCATCCGATTTATTGACGCCCCTAGGCTAAACTACTCTTTTAAAATGGCTTATGTGAACTTTTAAAAAACACAGTGTTTCTTTTTTCGCATAGTCACACTAGACCTTAACCACCAAGTCTTGGTTTATTACCGCTAAATTTACTATGTTAATCGCATCATTCGGGCCAGAACTTTCCCATGTACTAGCTAAAGGCAATCCGGGTAGCTAAGTTTCTAATAACAGTTTTATGTTCACTTAGGTTTCGCGTAGAATTGCACCATTATTTGGTCACTCAGTAAATTCATCATGGCTCAGTTCGTATATAGCATGCTTAGGGTCGGCAAGATTGTGCCGCCGAAAAAGCAAATTCTTAAAGACATTTCTCTTAGCTTCTTTCCCGGTGCAAAAATCGGTGTTTTAGGCCTCAACGGCTCGGGTAAATCTACCCTGCTACGCATCATGGCTGGTATCGATACCGACATAGAGGGTGAAGCTCGCCCGATGCAAGACCTTAAAATTGGTTATCTGCCCCAGGAGCCTAAACTCGATGAGTCACAAACTGTGCGTGAAGCCATCGAGGAAGCGGTTTCTGAAGCTAAAAATGCCCTGACCAGGCTCGATGAAGTCTATGCCCTGTACGCCGAGCCCGATGCTGATTTCGATGCCTTGGCCAAAGAGCAAGGTCAACTGGAAGCCATCATTGAATCTCAAGATGCCCACAATCTGGAGAACATCTTAGAGCGCGCCGCTAACGCCTTGCGCTTGCCAGACTGGGATCAAAAAATTGCCGTGCTATCCGGTGGTGAACGTCGCCGTGTAGCCATCTGTCGCCTGCTGCTGGAAAAACCAGACATGCTGCTACTCGATGAGCCAACCAACCACCTGGACGCCGAATCTGTCGCCTGGCTGGAACGTTTCCTCAAAGACTACACAGGCACAGTGGTCGCTATCACCCACGATAGATACTTCCTCGATAACGCCGCAGGTTGGATTTTAGAGCTAGATCGTGGTGAAGGTATTCCATGGGAAGGTAACTACTCCTCTTGGCTTGAGCAAAAAGATGCCCGCCTAAAGCTAGAATCCGCCACCCAGAGTGCGCGTCAGAAGACCATAGCCAAGGAACTCGAATGGGTACGCCAAGGTGCTAAGGGCCGTCAGTCCAAAGGCAAGGCGCGTATGGCCCGCTTCGAAGAGCTTAACACCAGCGATTACCAGAAACGTAACGAGACCAATGAGCTGTTCATTCCACCTGGACCACGTCTGGGCGACAAGGTCATCGAAGTTAACAACCTGACTAAGTCCTATGGCGATCGTGTACTCATCGATAACCTGAGTTTCTCTGTGCCTAAGGGCGCTATCGTCGGTATTATCGGTGCTAACGGCGCGGGTAAATCTACACTATTTAAGATGATCACAGGCGAAGAGCAGCCAGACAGTGGCACAGTGGAAATTGGTGAGAGTGTACAACTTGCCTCGGTAGACCAGTTCCGTGACTCCATGGATGATAAGAAAACCGTCTGGCAGGAGATCTCCGGCGGCCAAGATATCATGCGTATCAACAACACTGAGGTTCCGAGCCGCGCCTATGTGGGCCGCTTCAACTTCCGTGGTGGCGATCAGCAGAAGATCATCGGCACCCTATCTGGCGGTGAACGTAACCGGGTACATTTGGCGAAACTTATCCAGTCTGGCGGTAACGTCTTGTTACTCGATGAGCCCACCAACGATCTCGATGTCGAGACCCTACGCGCACTGGAAGAAGCGATACTCGAGTTCCCGGGTTGCGCCATGGTCATCTCTCACGATCGCTGGTTCCTCGATCGCGTCGCCACCCATATCTTAGATTACCGCGACGAAGGTCAGGTTAACTTCTACGAAGGTAACTACACCGAATACACCACTTGGTTGAAAGAAACGATGGGCACAGATGCTATCGAACCTCATCGCCTCAAGTACAAGCGCATGAGTAAGTAGACCAGCGTAATGACTAGCCACCCTTTTTAGGGTGGCTTTTTTGTTTTTACCAATAGGGTTATTGTTTACTTGTCGGATCACAAGTATCAAATATCTTCTTGCGGTTGGGTTCATTGGGCTTTGTTGGTGTTTTGGGTTGTGTTTTTGAAGGTCGTACCTTCATGGCTATCTATCGCTTGCTCAGCGGGATATGTGCAGCTACTTCTGTGACACGGCGCGGCTTTTGATTTCATAATAAGTGTCCCTATAGCCTCTGCGACAGCGTCCTTGCTGTCGAAGGTCACAGCCGCGTTCACACCTGAGTGTTTATCTCTTCGAATTAGATTTTTTGGGTTGTAACTCACTTTTGGACATAAACGTGCTAGAGCATTGAGTCGAATTAATCTGACATTGATTAGAACAAGTATCTTGGTTTATTAGAAAGATCTAATTCTCTCAGCCCCCTTTATCTGATATCTGTTTTGGGGGAGAGGTCTAACGTTGTTTGTTGGTGGGATTGTGACAAGTAAAGTTTGGTGTTGCGTGGTGGGGACGTGACAAGTTTGATCTGATGTACGTTTGGTGGGGTAGAGAACATAATACGGTAGGCACATGATGATGTACCTACCAAGCTTGTTAATCACACGATTGATAATGATTAGCGCGTAGTGATATCTATTATTTGAACATATCGACTTCTACATCGTCAAAGTCGAAGGTTACCGTTATAGGGTTATCAATGACATGAAGGGTACTACTATCTCTCTGTATTTTCTCTATATCCATTTCACCTTCGATGCGAATAATGGAAGTTCCATATATTCTAACTGAAACTGAATGAGTTAAGTCATGGATGCCTTCACCATTCATACTATGAGTCTCTACATCGAGATCGGGGTCATCCAAAAGCTCCTGAGCCGACTGGTATTCAGCACAATAAGACATTCTAGCCTCTGCGTCACATGTAAAATCGAATGAATACTCATTCTGGTCTAGTAGTTCAACTTCTATAATCTCTAGGTTAGTAATGTTGTTAAAACCAGATATTGATTCACCAAAAATATAAAGCCCACCTGTATCAGTAACGGCCACATTAGCTTCATCTAAGAATATACCTTCTATAAACTCTGATTCTGTGTGTAAATGTTCTAAAAACAACCTCTGAAATTCTTTAGAGCCAAAGTATTCTCGAGCTAAACCATTGACTCTGAATAAGGCCATGTTTGCATCTAGTTCTGCAAATTTATCAACATTCCTTTGTTCGCTTAAAAATGAATCTAAAGAATTCGCAATGGGTAATTTCCCGGATCTTACAAAGTGCTTATTTAAAATCCCGTCGTTTAGGATTACAGTTAGTTCCCCTACATTCGCATGGATGCTATTGATTGTTTTTTCGATAAACGAGTCAGGGAAGTCATCTTTATTTTGTGGCTTGCGAAAAGCATTCTTGCCAGCAAAATAATCCTTCATTACGTCTAGAGTGCAGTCATTAGGAATTGGAACTATTTCAACACTATATTTATGCACCCACTCGTCAAAATCTAAGCGTAGCTCACCTTCAATTGTTTCCATTAGTTGCTCTAACAAATTCTGAACTGTACTAATTTCACCGTGAATGTCTCTACCTAGTAAGGTTTTCTTAGAAAGGATTTCTTTAACGCTATCTTTCGCTGATAGTAGTTTGGTTCCGGACTCTGAAATTTTTTTATTCAAGAACTCCATCTTGACTAATTAAGGGACAAACACTCTTACGTGTTCAGATAATACTAACCGATGCAACTTCAACATAGGAACAGAGGATAACCCCTCTTTGTAAAGAATGTTTGTATCTAAGACCACATTGATCATGCCACATATCTTCTTTTAATAGGTCACTAGAATAGACACTAGCGTAGTACTAAGACGGTATCAAGTAGGATATTTGGTTAATGAGAGGAGGGGAGAGTGAACGGTAGGTCGGGTATAGAGGCAAAGCCAGAATTGGCGTTATTTAGTCGGTTCTATGGTTTTGTTGAAGTCTGTAAGTCTGTAGCCCTCCGTGGTGAGATAAGCTTTTTCCTTAAGAAGCTTGGGGTCAGGTCTTGTATTTTGCTTGTCCATTAGCGCATGTATGGCAAACGTTATTAGTTGAAGACTACTCAGCCTAATGAGATAACACATAAAGGGGCATAAACGTGTTACCAATTAAAGCTTAGGCTTACCACTAAAACTACAATCGAAGAGATAGATAAACGGGTGTAGATACGGCTACGAGCTTGCAAAACAAGGCCAAAAATGTTCCCTACATTTTTCGGCATTTCCACCATCCGTGGCGGTCAGATGTTTTGGTAGAGCTCACATGGATGGCGAAAAGCGTCCCGAAGAAGAGTCTGCACATGCCTCGCCGGGTAGGCGATAGGTTACAGTGAAGGTACACCTTCAAACATATCGCCCAATATCAAAACCAGCCAATGAACCCAACAAAAAATGCCTTCAGCCTTCATTTTAAGGCAAGAAAACTTGACCTTAAAATACTCAATTAATGGGCAATATACCCAGCTTTAATGGCTTATTTTTAAGGTGAATTCATCACCAACAGAGCCCACTACCATGTGTTGTCTGTCTGAATCTAGCTGTCGTCGCAGAGTATAAAGCGCATTAGTACCTGTGCCGTGAGCGCTAATCTCAGCGCTAACCCAAATGATTGCAGCTTCTTGGCGGCCCAAGTTAAGTGCTCATCCTTAATTATTTATATCGATTAGCAAATAGCCACTTACATTTATCCTAAAAACACTTTAAGTTGAATTAAGAGTTAAGGAAAGACTCATTATCGAAGTGAATTTACCCTATCACTTCGAAACAAGAATAAATGGACAGTTAGATAAACAACCAGAGTAACGCATACGACATGGCAGTTGGCCTTTGGCTACATTTCGTGATGAAAATAAAAACAACATCAGGAATGCATTATGAAAAACCACATATCACCCCTGGGCGATTTTCGCCTTAAACCTCTTCTATACCGCAGTATAATCGCATCTAGCCTGTTACTTCCCGGCATCAGCCAGGCAGTTGATTGTAATAGCCTAGTAATTTGGAGCGGCGATCAAGCCTATAATGGCGGCGCTCAGGTTCAACATCTGGATATCGCTTACTCGGCTAACTGGTGGACCAAGGGCAACGACCCAGAAACAAGATCTGCCCCCTACCAGGAATGGACTAGTTTAGGTACTTGTGATGGCGGCCCGACAAACACCCCACCTCAGGTATCACTTACCTCTCCGTTAAATAACGCTTCTTTCAGTGAAAATGACAGCGTTGTCATCAGCGTTAATGCCAATGATAGCGATGGCAGTATTGTCAGTGTCGAGTATCTGGTGGATGGCATCTCCATTGGAATGAGTAACCAGGCTCCCTATAGCCTAAGTTGGGCTGCGGCCATTGGCAATCACCAGATTAAAACCATAGCCACTGACAATCTTGGTGCCAGTGCTACTGCCATAGTCAATATCAGCGTGGCTTCGGTGGCCGGCAATATTCCGCCAAGCGCCACACTAACCAGCCCCACAGCCGATTCACAGATAACTGCCGGTGCTATAACCTTACTCACAGCCGATGCTGCTGACAGTGATGGCGCTATCACTCAGGTCGACTTTTATCTCGATGATGTCTTACTCTCAAGTGTTGCCAGCGCACCTTTTCAGCATAACTGGACAGCAACAGCAGGACTCCACAGTTTCAAGGTCAAGGCCACAGACAATGACGGCGCAGTAACATTCAGCTCAGCTGTTCAGGTCAATGTGAGTGGCGGCCAAGTAGGTGGTGGCTGTGCTGGCGTGCCTGCATTTGTCGCGGGCACTAGCTATCAGAGCGGCAATCAAGTCGAAAATATCAACCATAAGTATCGTTGTGATGTGGCCGGTTGGTGTTCATCTAATGCCGCCTGGGCCTATGAGCCTGGCGTCGGTGATCACTGGAGTGATGCCTGGAGCGATCTTGGTATCTGCGCCATAGTACCTGAAATTACCATCACCTCACCTGGGAGTAATGCCCTAGTTCTGGCCAATGCCAGTGTCGATTTCAAGGTCGATGCCAGTGATAGTGATGGCAGTGTGACACAGGTAGAGTTCTTTGCTGCTGGAGTGAGTCTAGGTGTCGATTCAACCGCGCCCTACTCAACCAGCTGGACTGCAACAAATACGGGTGACATTCAACTCAAGGCTGTAGCCACAGACAACGAGGCGAATACGGCCGAAGATACCTTGTTAGTCACAGTAAGTAACGAGCCAATCGTCGCGAGTATCAGCGCCACAAATGCAAATGGCACAGTCACAATAGGAAAAACCGTTAATTTTGCCGCCACCGCCTCTTCAGTGGTGGGGGAAATCACAGGTATCGCGTTTATGGTTAACGGCGCAGCCCTTTCCAGTGACAACAGCCAACCTTACACTGCGAGCTGGACGCCGGGGTCTATGGGGAGTTACTCCATTACTGCTAAGGCCACAGACTCTCAAGGTAACAATGTCACCAGCTCGGCGCTCAGCATCAATGTCATCAGTGCCCCTGTGGGTCAGACTCACAAGTTGATTGGCTACTGGCATGACTTTGTGAACCCAGCTGGCTGTCCTATGCCCCTCAAAGAGATCTCATCGAAATGGGATGTTATCGATATCGCCTTTGCCGATAACGATAGAAACTCCAACGGCACTGTGCACTTCAATCTGTTCAGTGGTGATATTCACTCTACCTGTCCAGCCCTAGATGCCAGCGAATTTAAGCAAGATATGGCGGCGCTTCAGGCACAAGGTAAGATAATCGTGCTCTCTTTAGGTGGCGCCGAAGGTAATATCACCCTCAATACCGATGCCGATGAAGCCAACTTCGTCTCCAGTCTGACTGCGATTATTGCCCAGTGGGGCTTCGATGGTTTAGATATCGATCTCGAGAGTGGTTCCAACTTGCTCCATGGCACCCAGATCCAGGCCAGATTACCAAGGGCGCTGAAGCAGATTGAAACCAATATGGGCGGCGACATGTACCTCACCATGGCACCAGAACATCCCTATGTTCAAGGTGGTATGGTTGCCTACTCGGGGATTTGGGGCGCTTATATCCCACTCATCAACGAGCTAAGAGATACCTTAGACTTGCTTCATGTTCAGCTGTATAACAATGGTGGACTCTCTAACCCTTACACTAACGGCGCTGCACCTGAAGGCTCAGTAGACATGATGGTGGCCTCAGTCAGGATGTTAGTCGAAGGCTTCGAACTCGCCGACGGCTCACAATTTTTACCTCTGCGAGACGATCAAGTGGCCATAGGCTTACCTTCGGGGCCCGCTTCTGCCAACTCGGGTCAGGCGCCGACACAGAACATCATAGATGCGCTGGACTGCATCACTAAAGGCGTCGCTTGTGGCAGCATAGTACCGAGTCAGCACTTCCCCAATTTTGGCGGCGTGATGACCTGGTCAATCAACTGGGATAAGTATGATGGTTATAATTTCTCGGGACCCATAGGCGATAAAATTGACGCCATGAACGCAATGAACGCCGGGAATTAATAAAACTAAGGATTATCACTTCTCAGGGGTATCTATATGGAGACAAAATAGACGCCATGAACACCGAGAATTAACAATTAGCGTTCTTAACATTTCGATGAGTGACTACCCATATATTTTATTATCACACATGGGTTGTCACTTCTCGGGGACATCTATATTAGGCGATAAAATAGACGCCATGAACGCCGAGAATTAACAAGGAATTTAATTAGTAATATGTCCAACATCAGTGGCAATCTATCTGTTTTAAATTATAGGTTGTCATTTCTCATGGATATCAATTCAGAGACAAAATAGATGCGATGAACGCCGGGAATTAATAGAACAAGGGGCAATCAGTAACGGGAAACTTGCAGGCAGGCTATCTATCAGGTCTATCCAGACACAAAAAACTCAATAATGGCTAGCTAATGACCAGCTAAAATCTGTAATCTCGTTTTTATCTCTATTCTCTATCTATTCTCTATCGCTTCTCCATCTCTTCGCTATTTAAGGCCTCTTCATGCCTAGATGCCCTGTTAAAGATAATGCTAGTATCTTTCCAGCTTGTCACTATTTGACTATGACGCTATGTGACTATGACGCTAAACATCAATAAGAAAAAAACAGTGAGAGTCCATTGAATAAAATCTTAATCTTAGCCACATTAACCTTGATGCTTTCTACTCAGGTCAGCTTTGCAGATGCAAATGAAGCAAAATATAAATCAACACCAGCACTAGGTAGCATCTTCGATGGGCCTTACCTGTTTGATCAGAGTTCAAATCAACAAACACGCCAGGCTTATTGGATTTGCGCCAATGCGTTATTAACCACAGCCCTAGATAAGGGTCAGCTGCACCGTCCCAGTGGATGTGGCCAATTACCCGAGCCAACACTCAACCCAAAAGCTAAAAATATAGCAGCTAACACATTTACACATGTCAGCAAAATCGTCGCACTGAGTGATGTCCATGGCCAATTTGATGTGCTTATCACACTGCTTAAAAACCAGAAGATAATCGATGAGTATAATAACTGGGCCTACGGTACCGGCCATATGGTGATGACGGGAGATATGTTCGACCGTGGTCATCAGGTCAACGAGGTACTCTGGTTTATGTACAAACTGGATAAACAGGCCAGTGATGCCGGTGGAAAACTGCACCTGTTAATGGGTAACCATGAGCAGATGGTGATGCGCGGTGACTTAAGATACGTTAACGAGCGCTATCACACCGCAGAAAGGCTACTGGAACGCAGCTACGATGAGCTTTATGACAAAACCAGCGAGATTGGACAATGGCTGCGCAGCAAGCACACCATAGTAAAAATCAACGACAGCCTGTTTCTCCATGGCGGGATCAGTGGTGAGTGGGTCGACAGAAAGCTGACTCTGGATAAAGCCAATCAAATCTACCGCGCCAATATCGATAAGAGCAAAGCTGAGATAAAGAGTGATGACCTGCTTAACTTCCTGTTTTTAGGCGAGGGGCCGACCTGGTTCAGAGGCTATTTTGAAGATGATTACCAAGAGAGTGAAATTGATAGGATATTGGCATATTTCGATGTGAAGCATATCGTCGTCGGCCACACCTCACAGACTAGAGTCTTAGGGCTATTTCACAACAAGGTATTAGCGGTCGATTCGAGCATCAAGAATGGCAAGTCCGGCGAGCTTTTGTTAATCACCCCAAATGGAGATCAGGACACATTAACCCGTGGCCTATACGATGGCAGTCGCGTGACTCTATAACTGACCTAGAGACTAAAAATAACAGGCCTAGGAGCTTGCAGCTGCAGGCTCATACTCAAAGTTAAAGATGAAGTAATATAGAAGTCTGCATCTTCTTAGTCATATTACCCACAACCAGCTTGAATGAGTTATCTATCATGCGCTCGATTTCCCCTCGTGGGATCGAACCATCTAAGATAATGGTATTCCACAGCGCCTTGTTCATATGGTAACCGGGAATAACCCCAGGAAAGATGTCCCGCAAGATTGCGGCTTCATCCGGGTCACACTTAAGATTCATCCACCAGTCCCTGTTTCCCTCATTATCACCTTTACCCATCTTGCCTATGGCCAAGGTGGCGAACATTTTTTTCTTTACCTTAAACACATAGACATCTGCACCGAAGGGGAAATCCAATACCGTTGCAGGCTTATTTAACAGGTATGTTTTAGCAGTTTCAAAATCCATTTAGGCCCATCCCAGGGTACAAAAAACACTTTCAGCTTACGTTCATCTTCGCCTCTTTATAATCGGTACACAATCAAAAATAGCTGTTTGGAGACGATATGAAGATATTCACTCGACAGAATCGAACTCGGGGGATTTTGGCCCTGTGTATGATTCTCTGTATTACTCTGTTTGCTAGCCTCTCAAAAGCACAAGCCGAGTCTAATGGAGCTGAGGCCAGCTTCAGTGAAGCCGAGCTGGCACAGATGCTCGCGCCTATCGCCCTGTATCCTGACAGCCTGCTGACCCATATTCTTATCTCATCAACCTATCCGCTAGAAATCGTCCAGGCAAAACGATTACAAAGTAAAAATAAGTTACTCCCCATCGAGCAGTTGATGCACAAAGCCGAAGATCAGGACTGGGACCCAAGTGTCACCGCCCTGCTGGCCTTTCCTACCGTGCTCGACAAGCTCAGTGAGGACTTAGAGTGGACACAAGATTTAGGCGATGCCTTCTTACAAGATGAAGAGAAATTGCTGGCCAGCATTCAAACCTTAAGGCATCAAGCCGATGCCGCTAATAGCCTAGCCGAAATGGAAAATATGTCGGTGAGCCGCGTCGATAACCAGATCATCATAGAGCCAATTCAGCAAGAGATTGTCTACGTGCCCTATTACGATCCAAGACTGGTATATGGTCACTGGGCCTGGTATCGCTACCCACCGGTATATTGGGCACCTTCCCCTTATTATGTTCGTCCACACCATGGTCATTTTTATTGGCACAGCGGCGTTCATATCTCATTTAACTACTACTTCAGCGCCTTTAGTTGGCATAAGCATCATGTGGTGGTTGTTCACCATACTAATTCCCGTCATTACCGATATCACCGCCCTATCGTGACCAGCCATGGGGCGCAGAGATGGCACCATAAACCCGCACATCGCCGCGGCGTTGCCTATCGCAGTCCAGCGCTGAAACACAGATACAATAGTCATCGCCCGAGCACGCAATATAGCAAGCAAGTACGACAGGGCGAAAGTCATGGTATCAAGCGTGGGAGTACAGCTAATAAGCTTCACTCAAAATCTACCCACACTAAACGCGCAACTGGCGTGAGTAATCTGAGCCATTACAATAAGCAGATAGCGAAACAGAGGGAACAGAAATTTGCCAGTCGGATGCATCACAAGAGCAAGGTACAGGTACAGGTACAGGTCAGTGATCCTGGGAGAAACAAGCACAAGCTAAGTAATAAACTAGATCGCACTCAAGCACAGAAAAGATTGAAACAAGCATCAAGCAAGCCATCAAATTATAACCGGGTTCAAACTCAATCGAGTAACAAGCCGAGTCAGAAGCCAAGTAACAAGGCGCGCAGTAATTTAAACTCACAACAACACGAGGCAAAAAATTACAACCGGGTTCAAACTCAATCGAGTCAAAAGGCGTACGAGAACAAGACATCTCACGCCAGAACCCAGCAAGCCAGGACGTATTCGACGAGACAAGCAAGTCATGAGACTCAAGTGAGAAACTTATCTCAGCTGAGAAGCTCCGTCTCAGCCTTAGGTGCATAATTACAAGAGTACTAATCTCAAGAGTACTCATTACAAAAGTACTAATCTCAAAAGTAATAGCTATAAAAGTAATAGCCAAAGAAGTAATCATCGGTCTCACACTAAACAGAGAGATTAGCCGAGACTCGAATCAAAACAAAAACAGCGAGCTTAGGCTCGCTGTTTTGTTTTATCTGCATTGTTATGGTTTGCATCTATAGCTTAGGATTAAGGCCAGCCCTCGAGCCTAAAGCCAAAGGCGAATATCAGATAACCGACTCATAGCAGTTAAAGCCACTGACTTCATCTGCTGTCAGGTGCCGCCACTCACCAAGCTCTATATCCAAGCTCAGCTTGCCTACTTGCTGTCGATGTAGGCCGACCACTCGATTGCCCACGGTAAAAAACATACGTTTTACCTGATGATAGCGTCCCTCGCTGAGGGTTAACAACACCTGATGGGGAGTAATAACTTCAAGCTTAGCCGCTAGTGTCAGTTTTTTTTCGCCCTGTAACTGCAGCCCCTGTTCGAATCTGGATACCAGCTCATCGATATCCCCATCTTCGATAGGATCTCTCAGAGTCACCCTATAGGTTTTCTCACAGTGATACTTAGGATTGATAATGTTAAACGACCAACGTCCATCATCTGTGATCAATACAAGTCCCGTAGTATCGGCATCCAGCCTGCCTGTTATATGCAGGTCCTCGGCTCTGTCCACCTGGATATAATTCATTACCGATGGGTAGTCGCCATCGACATTGGAACACAAGGTATCGATTGGCTTATGCAGCATGATATAACGCGAGGGCCTGGCAACTAGGCGCCGCCCAGCTAACATGATGCAATTGTTCTCATGCACTTGCGTCTGGGCCGTGACAATAACCAGCTCATTAACCCGCACTTGCCCCGCTTCAATCAAGTCAATTGATTCGGCACGGCTAAAATCGGTACTCTTGCAGAGGAATTTGTCGAGGCGCATTAATTAATCGGCAACATGTTTGAGATAAATGAGGTGCGCCATTATCGCTATTCATCGATGAGGGTCAAGCTGGTCCATAAATCATACCGAACATAAACCTTTATCATGCTGCTAGTTTGAAGCTCTTAAATAATGGCAAGCGCGATCTAAAACACTAACAACTCAAGTCGCCTGTCGCCAGCCAAAGAAGTTCATAGTTTCCTCGTCAAAAATCCAAAGAGAAACAGATTAACAATCTAAGATGTCAAAATATGTCCAGTATGACTTAGGTTCATTAGATAATTTGTTATCAAACCTCAAGCTGCTGCTCAACAATCACACTAAGTAGCAGGAAAAAATAGATAAGTCCTGTGACTCCTTTCACATTTTTAACACTAATATCTAGAACGCCCCAAGCTTTGCATTAGTAGACTTGATATTGAGATTGATTATCAATAACATCGCGGTAAAATTTATACCACACTCACATAAACACCTTATTACTGCGCGTAAACATGATATGACTATCATATATTCATCTAATTTGCTTAGGGAAAGGCACCGCACAGATAGAGGTTTTAGGCTTACTCTATGAAGACCCAAGTTAAATTAATCTCTGCCGTCATCGCCGGCGTCCTCCACTCAACGGCATTTGCAGCCCCACAAATCAGTGAAGCTCCTGATGAGGCAAAAGTGGCAAACAGTGTCCAAGCCAAGCAAGATATCGAAGTGATAACAGTCGTTGGTCGCCAGCAGCACTACAAAACCGATCAGGCCCATGCCGCCATGCGCTCGGATGTGTCACTGCTTGATACTCCGCAATCGGTAACCGTTATCCCAACCGAAGTCATGGATGACCAGATGATCCTCACCTTGGGCGATGCACTGAAAAATGACGCCAGCGTCTCAATCGGTCGAGTCACCACAGACAGAGAAAGATTTAGCCTGCGAGGTTTCAGCCTAGACGAGAGTACCAACTTACTTAAAGATGGCCACCAGCACTTCTCTAAATATCGTTTACCTATGGCACTAGTAGATAATATCGAAGTCCTCAAAGGTCCATCTAGCTTGCTCTATGGTCAGTCTACTCCCGGCGGTCTAGTCAATCTTGTGACCAAGAAGCCAACCTATGATTCATTTTTAGAAGTTAGCGTAAAGGGTGACGACAATGGCTCGCTGCGAGGCATGCTCGATGCTGGTGGCAGCTTAAACCTAGACGAAACCATACGTTATCGCGCCATTATCGAGAAGCAAGACAATAATAACTGGCGTGAATACCAGGACGGTAGCGCTCAAGAGAGTGATTTCTTTGTCGGCAGCCTGATGACAGATTTCGACCTCAGTGACAGCCTCACCCTATCACTTCACTATGACAAATCCGATGAAGTGGCGGGCCAAGACAGCGGCGCCCTTGTCGATGACCAAGGCAATGCCATTGGCGGCGATGAGACTATCTGGGATATGCCCTGGACCAAGATCGATGCTCAGAGCGAGAACTATGGTGCCGATATCAGCTACCAGCTAACCGACGACTGGAATATTGATGCGGGCTATAACAAGCAGCATAACGAACGTGAGCGTTGGGAAAGCAAGCCGCAAACAGGTAGCTATGACCCAGATACCGGCAGCTACAAGAATAAACCCTATAACAAGCTGGAAGATTGGCAGCAAGAGTCCTCCTATTTCGACTTAGTCGGCACGGTCGAAGTTGCTGGCATGCAACATGACCTGCTGCTCGGTGGTAACTATCTCAAGCACGAATACAGCTCACTGAAAGTTAAAGGCAAGATGGACTCGGGTAATATAGATACCGGCGTCATCATCCCTCAGCCGGATCTGGATTATGCCGATGGCAAGTCACAAACAGAGCATTACAAATACTATGGCGTCTTCGCCCAAGACTTGATCACCTTTAACGATCAATGGCAGGTACTTGTTGGCGTACGTTATGACAAGCAGAAAAAGCCAGATGCCGATAGTCAATCTGTGCTACCTAAACTTGGAGTCATCTACCACCCGACAGACTATGGCTCAATCTACGTCAACTACAGTGAAAGCTTCGAGCCACAAGGCCGAGTTATGGATGATGAGGATGCCAACGATGGTATGGAGCTAGATCCAATCAAGGGCGAGATGTATGAGCTGGGCACTAAATGGGAACTGCTATCGGGCAAACTTCGCCTCAGCGCAGCACTATTTGATATCAAGCGCAGTAACATCATAGTCAATCAAGGTACATCCGATGACCCTATTACCACTCAAGGTGGAGTCCAGCGTCATAAGGGCTTTGAGTTAGGCGCCATAGGTCAGATCAACGATGACTTCTCATTGATCACCTCACTCATGTATCTTGATGCAGAATATGAAACCCATGATGAATTTCAGGGTAAGCGCCCCGAAGATGTCCCCGAGTGGACAGCCTCTATCTGGGCCAAATACTCGATCACAGATCGCGCCGCCTTCAACTTAGGTGCCTTCTACGAAGGAGACCGTTTCGGCGACGCCGATAACACTTTCGAGAAATCTGCCTACACCCGCATCGACACTGGTATCAGCTATATACTGCCAGTAGCCGGAAACGACCTGCAGCTAAGACTGAAAGTCGAGAACCTATTCGATGCAGACTACTTAGGTGGCGGCGAAAACGGTGAAGTGAATGTAGGTAAGCCAAGAAGCCTGAAGTTTGGGATTAGCTATAAGCTTTAGGGCTTAAATCCAATATTTCATTTAATATAATGACATCAAAAAGCCCGTACTTACGGGCTTTTTATTAGTTAATTACTCCTACTGTAGGAATGAAATTATAAACAAACAGCAGCAAGAAGGTTAACATTACCTTTATCAAGATCTGTTTCTTCAATATCAAGTTCATCATCACTTGCATCTACAGAAATCATACCTCTATCTTTATTTTTACCCTTGCCTTCTGCCCCTCCAGCTCCTTGAGTTAACACTATCTCAGCTGTTCCCTCTAGATCTTCATCTGGCTCAGGTAAATCACAAATATAACTCACAGCTAGAGTAGCAGTTAAACCTGAATATACTACGGGAGCTGTAGGAGTAAATTCGCAAGAATATCCCAACTCTTTATAATTGATACTTAACGAGCCAACAGGTTGAATAGTAGCATCCTCTCCACCAGTACAAGCTTCACTTTCTAAGGTACCTATCGCTCCAGAGAAGGAATACATTCCTCTACTGCCTTTTTGTGAACTATCACCAGCTTTACCACTCACTTTGGCATAATCGGCCACACAATCAGTCATAAATGCCATATCGTCCCAACGAACATCAACGGTGTCATCTCCTGTATGTCCAAGATGAGAATTATCATGGGGCATACCATCAATGGTAACAGTTGCTGACATAGCCCACGCTGGGATATTGCCAGCTAGAGTCATCTCTTCATAATCAAGATTAGCAACATCAGAGCTAGTTGAAAATGGACCATCAACATTAAACTGCACCATCATGCCTGCAACCGAGGCATAATCTACAGCATCTACAGTCTCCACAAGAGGGTTGTCGTAATAACCACTTAACTCAAATGTCGCTAAACCATAAGGAGAACATTCATCAAGCTCAGCGAACATCTGCGAAGCACTACCACCAATGTCTTCATCTGCACTAATAAACATGGACCAATCATCAGTTCTTGCACTTGAAACATCATCAAGTCGAGCAGCTTCGCCAGTAGTTGACCACTCTCCTCCAGCCCCTTCAAAGCCTTCGTTAGCTAAATGTTCATTTACAAAGTGACCTGCTAACACCAAGCCACTGAGCCCAAACATGACCGCCATGCTCACGGCTAATATTTTCTTAGATTTAATCATTACTCTCTCCAGATAAACTTATTAACTAAGCTGCGAGCTTATCCAGAGGGCAGTTTAATTGATTGAGCCGACCCGGCTTTCTTTTAACTCTTAACTCTTAGCGAGAAAATATTAACGACTACTCACTACTTCTTACTTCTTGCATCTTACTTATTGCTTTAGCTGGTAGGATTTTTCTGTACCTAGCTATTACAACTGATATAACTGAGTCGGAATACATTTTTTACCACAAACTATCGTCCGCTCCGTGTCTGGTGGTGTCTGTCATTAGCTTACTTACATCTTGGTTCATCATCTAAAATTTAGTTATTCCAGTGCCTTGTAGGCACCCATTTATATGCAAGTTGCAATGCATTTTGAGTTGCATCCTGCATGGTTAAAATATAGTACAAACTCAGTAACAATGCGGAATTGAAGCATGTAACATCCAGCGATTAATTCTGGAGTTTTAGGTCCTAATTGAACTAAGCCCATAAAAACTATTATCTAAAATAGATATTCAATGAATATACAAGCCAGTAACTGTAAATATGTTGATCCAATTAATAATCTGCATATTTAAATTCCAAGAGGATTTCTATCCAAATAGTTCTAATACTGCCGATTATCGCCAATATGTTTTCTAATGGTATGTGTCGTTCAATCCTAGAACTCTCAGATTAATTTAATTCCTTCAAGCGTGAATAAATCGACTCGGCGTCTCGCCCATATGCTGCTTAAAAAAGCTGATAAAGGCGCTATCACTGGAAAAATCCAGAGAAAAAGCCACTTCCGAGATACTTCCGCCCTCGGCGAGTCGTACTATTGCCCCATGTAGCCGCCACTGCTGACGCCAAGCCTGATAAGGCATTCCGGTTTGCCTGATGAAGATACGCGAAATGGTTTTCTCACTGGCACCAATCATTTTGGCCATTTGATTCAGTGGCTGAGGCAAGGTATCTCCAGACATCACTTTTATTAGCCAAGATTTCAAACGAGGATCATCAGGAATAGGCAGTGGCAACATCTCTTCCGGCGCTACCAGCAACTCCTCGATAAACAGGGCCAGTAGGTTCTTTTGTTGCTCGGCTGGCATATCCCATGGCCACAGAGACATACGCTCGATAAGCTGTTTAAACAGGTCGTTAACGCCAATAATTTTTATCTTGTCAGGCAAGCCGATAAAGGAAGCGGTATCGAAGTACAGAGAACGACATGTCACCACATCACGCATCTGCATTTTGGCACAATGCACTATTCCCTCTGGGATCCAGGCGGCTTTGGTCGGCGGTAATACATATTGCATCTGCTCCAGAGCTATGGTGATACAACCTTCTGGAGCATACAGCAGCTGTGACTTCTTATGGCTGTGAACGCCTGAGTCATAAGACCCTATCCCTGAAGCAATGCCGACCACCTGAGCGTTGTAATCGTCTAAGCTCGCTAACACCTCTGCTGCACAATCTGAGTTTATAATCGCCATAAGTCTTAATTCTGATATTAAATGCCTCTATCATTGTAATCAGACATCCCGCTGATTGCTATAGTTCTCGGCAGCAGATTTATTATTCAATGCCACCAAGTCACCTCCCACAAGAATGAGAGCCTATTGCTAGAGCGGATAAATCTGCAACTAAGTGAAAGTAACCAGGCTTAAATAAGAAACAGCAAAGAAGAAGGAGAAAACTCACGACTCAGAGATTATCGACATCAGAAGTAACTTGCTTCCCGGCAATCCCGATCCCATTGCGGATCGGATTACTTTTAGCCACAAGAATACCTACAGCCATAACTAAGCCCATGCTCCCGAGCCTCTCGACGCCTTAGACAATATGCTACCTACTCACCTTGTTACGTGATAATCCGCAGTTATCGGCTCTGGCAGGCAAGCTGAAATTATGAGTCTTACTCGTATTTCACAACTATGTCCTTAAGTTACTATTTAATGTCCAAATCCTAATATTGGTTCAGAATTATTCATTTTATACTGCTCATTGTTTGTTGCCCTTGTTTATTTATGAGGTACAGCGAGTTCAGGTTTTACACCAATATTTATGTTTCCAAATATATGCCAAATAGTACTTATTACTGTTCGGATTACTCTATTTGGTTCTGTTTCTATGATAGGAGTTCTTATGTGGCAAATAGTGAAGCTTGCCTCTTTTATGAGTATGGCGTTATGGATAACGGCCTGTGGACAAAATAATAACCCTAAGCAAGGCCATACGCCTGACAACACTGAAGTGAGTGTTATTAAGGTTAAGAGTCAATCTCTGGATATTCAAGTCGAACTACCAGGCCGCAGTAAGGCCTTCCTCGAGGCTGAAGTCAGACCTCAAGCCTCGGGTATTATCATCGAACGTAGCTTTATCGAAGGCAGCAATGTTAAGAAGGGTCAGTCTCTGTATCAAATAGATTCGGCCACATATAAAGCAAAATTACTCAGTGTTGAAGCAGAGCTGGCCAGTGCCAATGCTAATCTGATATTGGCTAGAGCGACTATGACTCGTTATAAGGTGCTGATTAAAACTAATGTCGAAAGTCTGGAAAAATTGGATGAGAAAATTGCGACTTATAAAGTAGCACTAGCAAAAGTTGTGGTAGCTAAAGCGGCGATTAATACCGCCAAGATTAATTTGGTCTATACGGAAGTGAAGGCACCTATCTCAGGTAGGATCAGTAAATCTAATGTCACCGTTGGGGCGTTAGTCTCATCTGATAACCCAAAAACCCTGGCAAGGATTCAACAGTTAGACCCCATCAATGTGGATATCGCGCAATCCAGTGCACAGCTATTGCGGCTAAAGGCCAAGCTTAAACAAGGTAAATTACAGGTAACCGATAACGCCGATGTGCAGCTAATTCTTGAAAATGGTACACCCTATGGTTATTCAGGTGTATTGCAATTTTCCGAGGTGAGTGTCGATGAGAATACCGGCTCGGTGACCTTAAGGGCCAAGTTCCCCAACCCCAATGGTTTATTATTACCGGGGATGTATGTGCGTGCAGTTCTCAATGCAGGTACCGATCCACAAGCGATTCTGGTACCCCAGGAAGCGCTCACTCGCAACACTAAGGGCCAAGCTGTCGTTATGTTAGTCAATAATGAAAGCAAGGTCGAATCCCGAGTCGTGACCACTGCCGAAGTGATCGATCATCAATGGCGTATAACACATGGTCTTGCCGTCGGGGACACCCTTATTGTCAAAGGATTGCAAATGATTCATCCCGGCGATCCTGTTAAGCCTATCGCTGCCTCTTCTGATAAATCCGTAAATATGCTCGCCAATCAATCGGCCAACCAGTAATAACAATTAAAGGTAGACTTATGTCTCGTTTCTTTATCGATCGCCCTATTTTTGCATGGGTGATCGCCATTATAGTAATGCTGGCTGGGGTCTTGTCGATATTCAAGCTCCCGGTATCTCAGTATCCAAGCATTGCACCGCCAACCGTAGTGATCTGGGCTATGTACCCTGGTGCCTCCGCTAAGACCATGGAGGATTCGGTTACTCAAGTCATCGAACAACGCATGACAGGTATCGACAACCTACGCTACATATCTTCCACCAGTGATAGCTTCGGCAATGCAGAAATCACCTTAACCTTCAATGCCGAGGCCGATCCAGATATTGCTCAGGTACAGGTGCAAAATAAGCTTCAATTGGCAATGCCACAGCTACCATTAGAAGTTCAGCAACAAGGTGTTAAGGTCACTAAGTCTAGCGAAGGTTTTTTGATGCTTGTCGGCTTCGTATCCAAAGATGACTCTCTGGATAAGAATGATATCTCTGACTATGTTGCATCTAATATTCAAGATCCTCTGAGCCGTGTACCTGGTGTCGGTAATATTGAGTTATTTGGTGCTCAGTATGCGATGCGCATCTGGCTAGATCCTCTAAAACTGACCGAATACCATCTAACCAGCATAGATATCATGGCGTCCATTCGTGAGCAAAATGCACAGATTTCTGCGGGTCAACTCGGTGCATCACCAGCCCTTCCAGGGCAAGTGCTGAACGCAACAGTATCGGCTCAAAGTCGTTTACAAACCCCAGACCAGTTTAAGAAAATCATTATTAAAGCTGATTCTTCGGGTGCGAAAGTTTTACTGGAGGATGTGGCTCGTGTTGAATTAGGCGGTGAAAGCTATACGGTAAACTCCTTCTACAACGGCAAGCCTACAGTCGGTATAGCTATACATTTAGCAACGGGTGCTAATGCGATAGCCACTGCTGATGCAGTTCGGGAAGAAATTGCTGAAATGCAGCCATTCCTCCCTAAAGGCGTAGAAGTGGTTTATCCCTATGACACAACACCATTCGTTGAAAGATCCATTGAAGGTGTAGTGCATACCTTGCTTGAGGCGGTGGTCTTAGTATTCCTCATCATGTATCTGTTCCTGCAGAACTTACGGGCGACACTTATTCCAACCATCGCCGTGCCTGTGGTGTTATTGGGGACTTTCGCCATTTTGTCAGCCGCAGGCTTCTCGATTAATACCTTGACCATGTTTGCTATGGTCCTGGCGATTGGTCTACTGGTTGATGATGCTATCGTGGTGGTGGAAAACGTCGAGCGTGTGATGCAAGAAGAGGGACTGAGCCCCGTAGAAGCCACCAAAAAATCCATGGGGCAGATCACCGGAGCTCTAGTAGGGATTGGCCTGACTCTGGCTGCGGTATTCGTGCCCATGGCATTTATGTCCGGCTCCACAGGGGTTATTTACCGTCAGTTTTCAGTCACTATCATCTCAGCCATGGGACTCTCGGTGATGGTAGCCTTAATTCTGACTCCGGCTCTGTGCGCCACAATGCTTAAACCGATTAAGAAAGATCAGAGTCATACCCAGACAGGTTTCTTCGGCTGGTTTAACCGTAGCTTCGATAAGCTGACATCAGGCTACACCAACAGTGTAACCGCCATGATCAAGCGTACAGGTCGTGTCATGTTGATCTATCTGGGTCTGGTTATTGCTATGGCTTGGATCTTCATCCATATGCCAACTGCCTTCCTGCCCGATGAAGATCAAGGGATCATGTTTAATCAGGCAGTCTTGCCGGTAAACTCGAGTCTTGAGAGTACCGAGAAGGTGATGAAAAGAGTCACTGACTACTATCTCAATGATGAGAGTGAAAATGTTAACTCGATATTTAGTGTCTCAGGCTTCAGCTTTGCCGGACGCGGCCAGAATATGGGGGTCAACTTCGTCAGCATGAAAGATTGGAGTGAACGAGAAGGTGCCGGACAAGACATTAAGTCAGTAGCTGATCGTGCCATGACTCAGTTTAAGCTGATAAAAGATGCCTCTGTCGTTGCATTCGTGCCTCCAGCGGTGATCGAGTTGGGTACGGCGAACGGTTTCGATTTCTATTTGCAAGACAGAAATGGCCAAGGTCATGAAAAACTTGTGGAAGCGAGAAATATGCTGCTGGACATGGCAAAGGAAAATCCCAATCTGATAAATGTACGTCCAAATGGGCCGGAAGATGCCCCTATCTATCAGGTCAATATAGATCAGGCTAAGATCAGAGCATTAGGTGTCGATATTGACTCGGTAAATAGTGTACTGGGTACCGCCTGGGGCGGTTCATACGTGAATGATTTCATCGATCGCGGCCGAATTAAGAAGGTATACGTACAGGGCGAAGCCAAGTACCGCATGAAGCCGGGAGATCTCGATAGCTGGTATGTGAAAAATAATGAGGGGGAGATGGTCTCTTTCTCGGAATTTTCAACAGGAACCTGGGAAAAGTCCTCGCCGCTTCTAGCACGTTTTAATAGTTTACCTGCGATAAATATCTTGGGCGAAACAGCACCTGGTTATAGTTCTGGTACTGCCATGGCCGATATCGAAGAGATGGCGAAGAGATTACCAGCTGGATTTGGTATCGAGTGGAATGGTCTATCCTATGAGGAACGTCTCTCGGGTGATCAGGCTCCAGCTCTGTATGCCCTGTCTATCATAGTGGTATTTCTGGTTCTAGCAGCCCTCTATGAAAGTTGGTCTGTGCCATTCTCGGTTATTTTAGTGGTTCCATTGGGGGTTATTGGTGCACTTATCACCATGAATTCTCGCGGATTACCTAATGATGTTTTCTTTCAGGTCGCCCTGTTAACCACAGTAGGACTGGCGACGAAGAACGCCATTCTGATCGTGGAATTTGCCAAGGAATACTACGAGAAAGGGACCCCCCTTGTCGATGCAACACTGCATGCGGTACGTGTACGTCTGCGTCCAATCTTGATGACCTCGTTAGCCTTCGGCTTAGGCGTATTACCTTTAGCTATCAGTACCGGTGTCGGCTCAGGTAGTCAAAACGCCATAGGTACAGCCGTACTGGGTGGCATGATGAGCTCAACCTTCATGGGGATATTCTTTATCCCAATATTCTTCGTGGTTGTCGAGCGTATCTTCAACAAAAGCAAACAGCAGAAGGCGCTCAAATCCGAGGAGAGTACACCTCAATAAGAGGCCATGGTCTCGATTTAATTGTATCGTTAAAAATGATAATAACTGTGATACCAGTAGGTATTTTTCTCATTTGATTCAGTGGCTGGCCAAGGTCTCTACAGACATAACTTGTGCCAGCCGAGCTTCAAACGAAGGCTCTTGAGGAATAGGCAGGACAAACATCTCTTCTACGCAGTTTGAGCTTACAAACGCCACATGTCTTTATTTTGATGTTATACGTCCTTATTGTTGTGATCAGACACCCCCTTGATTGCTATAGTTCTCGGCATCAGATTTACTATTAAATGCCACGGAGTAACATCCTATGAAAACAATGCCAAATCTCTGGCTTATATTGGCTTTAGTGATGTTTCCACAAGTTGTCGAAACCATCTATAGCCCGGCCTTACCTCACATATCACACGCGTTTGGGGTGACAGCCCAAACAGCCTCACAGACAATATCTGTGTATTTTATCGCTTTCGCCTTCGGGGTACTTGTTTGGGGAAGGCTAAGTGACACCTTAGGTCGTAGAAAAGCCATGCTGTTTGGATTAGTCACCTATGGTTTAGGTGCCACACTGGCTATTTTTGCAACCAGTTTTGAGACCCTAATGTTGGCCAGAATCCTATCGGCTTTCGGTGCAGCCACAGGTTCAGTCGTGACCCAGGCTATGCTACGAGACTGCTATAAAGGTGCCGAACTGACTAAGGCATTCTCACTGATCACCATGGGTGTTTCTATCAGCCCGGTTATTGGATTATTGAGTGGCGGCATTATCGTGACTCATTTCGGCTATAGCGGAATATTCTGCAGCTTGCTGATGCTAGCCATCGCACTTTGGCTGCTGGCTATTCTCACTCTGTCTGAAACTAATCCAGACATGAGTGCTAACGCCGAATCAGATAAAGGACCCGAAATTGGCATTTTGCAGCTGGCTAAACAGATGAGCCGAGACACTAAGTTATGGTGTAACGCTGGCCTGATAGCAGCCTTTAATATCATGCTATATAGCTACTACTCACTGGGTCCCTTTATCTTTCATGATTTAGGCATGAGCTCGACTGATTTTGGCTATAGCGGCGTCCTGTTACCCATAGGTACAATACTGGGAAGCTTGCTGAGTAAACGTCTGATATCTAAAGGCTGGCAGTCACACCAATTGATCTCGGCCGCCTCAGTGCTGGCCTTAATTTTCGCCTTTGGTGTCTGGTTACTCAGGTCTGATCTGCTGTTCTTAATACCCATGATAGGCATGTTACTTTGTAGTGGCATGGCATTACCCAATATCTTTAGTAAAGCGTTAGAAAATTATCGACACGCAGTAGGCACAGCTGGCGCCCTGTTTGGGTTAACTTATTATTTACTGTTCGGTGCGGGACTAGCGCTCACAGGGATATTACAAGACCTGGGGATGGCACTCATCTTGAGTGCAAGCTTATCTTGCTTACTCAGCGTAAAACTAAACCTTGGCGTTGTGGCAAATAAGTTGTTGCAAGAAAGTTCTTGCAAATAAACAGTGCCTAAATAGTTAACTAAGCTCAAAGCTGGGATGGTAGATATCTTTAGTGCAGGCTTATCTTGCTTACTCAGTGTCAAACTAAACCTTGGCACTGTTGCAAGAAAGCTGGTGCAAATAAGTTATTGCAAGAAAGTTCTTGCAAATAAACAGTGCCAAGATAGTTAACTAAGCTCAAAGCTGGGATGGCGGATATCTTGAGTGCAAGCTTATCTTGCTTACTCAGTGTAAAACTAAACCTTGGCACTGTTGCAAGAAAACTGGTGCAAATAAGTTATTGCAAGAAAGTTCTTGCAAATAAACAGTGCCAAGATAGTTAACTAAGCTCAAAGCTGGGATGGCAAATATCTTTAGTGCAGGCTTATCTTGCTTACTCAGTGTAAAACTAAACCTTGGCACTGTTGCAAGAAAACTGGTGCAAATAAGTTATTGCAAGAAAGTTCTTGCAAATAAACAGTGCCAAGATAGTTAACTAAGCTCAAAGCTGGGATGGCAAATATCTTTAGTGCAGGCTTATCTTGCTTACTCAGTGTAAAACTAAACCTTGGCACTGTTGCAAGAAAACTGGTGCAAATAAGTTATTGCAAGAAAGTTCTTGCAAATAAACAGTGCCAAGATAGTTAACTAAGCTCAAAGCTGGGATGGTAGATATCTTTTAATTATCGATATTTTCCATCCCTTTTTGATTTATGCTCTGTATAACAAACACCAGATATATCTATGTTCTGAAAGCCCTACAGCTAATCATCGCCAAGGTCGCTACCAAACCCATATCCGTGAATTTAATGTGTACTGCCCACCTCCCCCAGATTTATTGACCTGGGTCTTTACACAAAACCAAAAAAAACATTTAGACTTCTAGACGTCCACTTGCTATGTTCATATTTCATTCAAAAGGAATTAGGAAGACAAAGATGAAACTAGAGTCACTGGCACTGCACCACGGATATAAATCAGAAGCCACCACCAAGGCCGCCGCTGTCCCCATCTATCAAACCACTTCCTACACCTTCGATGACACTCAACACGGCGCCGACCTGTTCGATCTGAAAGTGCCGGGTAACATTTATACCCGTATCATGAATCCGACAACGGATGTACTTGAACAGAGATTAGCGGCGATTGAAGGTGGTGTCGGTGCACTCGCGGTCGCATCAGGCATGGCGGCAATCACCTATGCCATTCAAGCCCTGACCCAAGTGGGTGACAATATCGTCAGCACTAGTCAGCTCTATGGCGGAACCTATAACCTATTTGCTCACACTCTTCCTCGCCAGGGCGTCGATGTACGCATGGCGGCATCTGATGACTATGCAGGCTTAGAAGCCCATATCGATGCCAAGACTAAGGCGCTTTTTTGCGAGTCTATCGGTAACCCGGCGGGCAATATTGTCAATCTGCAACGTTTAGCCGAGATTGCCCATAAGCACGGCGTGCCTTTGATTGTCGATAATACTGTCGCCACCCCAGTCCTGTGTAAACCGTTTGAATTTGGCGCCGATATTGTGATCCATTCCCTGACTAAATATATCGGCGGTCACGGCACAACCATAGGCGGAGTGATCATAGATTCCGGTAAGTTCGATTGGACCGCAGAGCCTGAGCGTTTCGCCCTGCTTAATGAGCCAGACCCGTCTTATCATGGAGTGGTCTACACCGACGCCTTCGGCCCAGCCGCCTTTATCGGACGATGCCGCGTGGTGCCACTGAGAAATACCGGCGCTGCACTTGCACCACAAAGCGCCTTCTTACTGCTACAAGGTTTGGAAACTCTGGCCTTGAGAATGGAGCGTCACTGTAGCAACGCACTAACATTGGCCGAGTATCTCGAGCAACACCCAAGAGTCAGTTGGGTCAACTACGCGGCGCTGCCAAACAGCCCATTTCAGGATATGTGTCATAAAATCACCGGCGGTAAAGCATCGGGGATCATCAGCTTCGGCATAAAATCCAGCCTGAACTGTGATAGCAAGGAAGCGGGCGGCCGTTTCATCGATGCTCTACAGATGATTTTACGTTTAGTCAATATTGGCGATGCCAAGTCCCTCGCCTGTCACCCGGCATCAACGACCCACAGACAACTCGATGCCGACGAGCTCGCCAAGGCCGGTGTATCGGAAGACTTAATCCGCATATCTGTGGGGATCGAGCACATAGATGACATCATCAGTGATGTGTCTCAGGCACTGGAGCAAGCCGAATAGTTTAAGAAGAAAAGCTCTTTAAGGACAATTCATAAAGAGCTTTTATTTTCTAATCAGCAGGTTTCACCTAAGGAATATATCGATTAAAAATAGACTATTCCATCTCAAACGCTTAACCAATCGAATCGAATATCTAGGTTCCATAATCATAATGCACAGCGATTAATACAGCGATTAACCCGGTCTTCCATCCACTCGGGGACTCGATAACACTGGGACGTAATGCCAGACAAACAGACCGAAAGCGATAAACCAGAAACCACCGGAAATCCATAACCAGGTCTGATAATAATCCGGCATTAGGGTCGGCATCAGTGCTCTAAATAGAGCCGCCAGTGCGATACTTGCAAACGCTAAGGACATCTTAGGTCCGGCATAGATGTTACGCCCAGTATGACCCAAGGAAACACGGGAGATCATTGACAGACAAACCCCCGCCAAGGTGCCTATAGCAAATAGGTGCAGCAGATTGCGATAGACCATAAGGTTATCGATATTCCAGGCAAGCGCGAGTAAGGTAACAGGCAATAACATGTAACTGATATGCAGTGACCAGAGCATAGGTTCTTTCAGCGTTTTATGGGGGTACCAGCGAGCCCAACGAGCGAGATGCAGTACACCGGCAACCACTAACAATCCTTGTTCGACAGCCATAGGTAAAAACTGACCAATGGCTTGGATCACCAAGAGTAGCATCACCAAAATTAGGGCTTTCTCTAATAGAGGAATAGCCTCGCGCTTCTCCTGCTTAATCCGAATAGCAGTAAAGAAGGGAATGACTCGGCCACCGACGATAGTGATCAGCAGCGCCATCCACCAGATCATCGCCTGCCAGATATGGTTTGACAGGGTAAAGTCTCTCTCACTCAGGGCGTAGTAGCTCAGTAAGTTGATGCACAAGGCCAGAAACAACATGATAGGAAAGCCAATATTGTGCCACTGCTTGACCTTATAGACGCTAGTCCATAGCTTTAGTGCAGTTAAGCCTAAGAAGAGTGAATCAAACAGAGCCGGCACTAATAACGGAATATCGAAGGGAAGCAAGAGTAAAACTCGCGCCGTCAGCCAACAGAAAAACGTCACCGCTAAGCCAATACCTGACAAGCCTGGCTGATTGGTCCAGTTCTTTACCGCAGTCAGCAAGAAACCAGCAACGATCGCCATGGCGAAACCAAATAACATCTCATGGGGGTGCCACCAAAGTGGTACTACCTTGCTCCATACTTGAGTCTGAAATAGGCTGTATTGCGGCATAAACCAGGTAACTAGCCAGAGTGGAATATACAAGGCTGCCAGTACAGCTCCCCCTAAGAAGAAAGGTCTGAAAGCTAATCGCCAGATAGCAGGGATTTTATCTGTCACCGCAGGATCATCAATATTAAGCATCAAGGTCACTCCAAAAAATAACATGCATTATATTTACATGTTTATATTGAGACCTATTTTATGCCTGAGTCCTGCACATGACAATCAATATAGCCCTAGATGTCCCTCTTGTTTGCGAGATCTGTGACGCGCCCCCTTTAATGGGCTATGCCGCTATTTCGAGTCTTATATTGATATTAGTACACAGCTTGCTGAGCTTATTCAGTCTATGTCGACATTTTTTTCACTCCATGGTCAATAAACTTCCACTGAGATAGGCCTAACCAAGCGCATTTATCGAATTTAGATTGATAAATACAAGTAAAGAGAGAATAGCAATGATTCAAGAGACAACTGACAGGCAGCATTTCTCTATCAAGAAGCACTTCACTTATCCCTTAATGACGTTTCTCTTCATTGCCGGCCTATTCGAATATTTTAAATTCGATCTATCCATAGCTAAGTTCATCTTCAATCTTCAGGGCGGAGTCGATAATTGGCCATTAAGATATCACTGGCTGACCGAAACTGTGCTCCACGAAGGCGGACGACACTTTATTATTTTATTAGGCGCGCTACTGCTTTGCATCATAAGCACAAGCTTTAAACGCTCAACCTGGTGTAAATACCGATCTTGCCTGATCTATCTGTTTATCAGCGTACTCACCAGTATTTTACTGGTGAAATTCATCAAGGATGTCACCCATGTCAGCTGTCCCTGGGATGTGATTCAGTTTGGCGGCAGTGTTCCATACGTGCCCACCTTCAAGCCCTTGCCTAAAGGCACCCCCTTGGGTCAATGTTTTCCCGGAGGCCATTCCAGCGGCGGTTATGCCTGGGTAGCCCTGTACTACTTTTTCCTTCAGGTAAAACCTGAATATCGTAAATTAGGCTTAGCTTTTGGTATCGGCTTAGGCGGGCTATTTAGCCTGACTCAGCAATTGAGAGGCGCGCATTTCTTTTCCCATGGGATCTGGAGCTTGGGCATATCTTGGTTTGTTGCAAGTATCCTTTATTACTTATTGTTTGTTCGCCCCCGACTCCAAACTCAGCAAACGAAACCACAGCCGAATTTGGCTTATTCACCAGAAAACAAAGAAGTAAAATTTAATAAGGCACTCTGATGCACTCCATGACAAATAGGACTAGTATCGAAAGGTAAGGCAATGACTCAATATTCGGGCTCAATATAGGCTCGATAGAAAAGTGATAAATTCACAGGAGTGATTATGCATTTGATTATGAAGAGCCAGTTCGATGACTTGAGACTGAACGATGATCACGAATACAGCGCCGATGATAAAGGTGGCAAGAAGGTGGTAAAAATCTTCAAGGACGGCCAGCTGATCGCTAAAAAGATAATAGTTAAACGTTCGGTGCAATATTTTGGTGTCACTGGCATCGAAGAATTTTTAACCCACTAATACCATAAACACCGTAAACAAAAAAAACAGCTAAAAGCTGTTTTTTGTTTATCTGCTGGTGATACCAATTGGTATACGATTAACGCTTCTTATCTGTACGTCGGTTAGCATAGCTTGACTTAGCACCGTCAGAGCGACCCTTAGGCTTGCCCTTATGTTTATTGACAGGCTTTCCTTTACGTCGCTCAAATTTCTTCTTAGTGCTTGTCACATCTTGAGTCTCGCGATATCGAGCCGGCAGAGGCGCACCCAGCTCGTAACCAGGCAGAACGATGCGCGGTAACTTAAGCTCAATCAGACTCTCAATCTCCTCCAGCATCTCCTCATCCGATGGACAGACAAAGGAGATAGCTCGCCCGGTTAAGCCTGCACGACCAGTACGGCCTACACGATGAATATAATCCTCGGCCCCATAAGGCAGCTCTAGGTTAATCACCAAAGGCAGCGCCTGGATATCTAGTCCCCTCGCTGCTACATCTGTAGCCACCATCACTCTGATCTTACCCGACTTAAATTCCTCTAAGGTGCGATTTCTAGCCCCTTGAGTTCTGTCACCATGAAATACACCACACTTGATGCCATCTAAGCTGAGTTCACTCTTAAGGTGCTCGGCGCTCTCCTTGGTGGTGGCAAAAACTAATACTTGTTGCCAGTTATTGCGCCCAATAAGTTCAGAGAGCAGTTCGGCTTTACGGCGTTTATCGACCAGGTAGATCTCTTGCTCGACACTGGCAGCAGAGCGAGTCTGAGCGACATTAATCCACTGGGGAGAGTTGAGCATCTTCTCGGCTAATAGCTTCACTGGGTCGCTATAGGTCGCCGAGAAAAAATGCGTTAAATGCTGGGATGAAACCAGAGACTTAACTTTCTCGATATCACGGACGAAGCCCATATCCAACATTCTGTCCGCTTCATCTATGATAAGGCTAGTCACCTCAGATAAATTGAGCCCATGCTGACCAACAAAATCGAACAGTCGACCCGGTGTAGCCACTAAGATGTCGACTCCGGCATTTAATGCCTTACGTTGAGGGTTCATGTTCGCCCCACCATAGACGGCTAACGTCTTGAGGGACGTAAACTGGCCATAGCGAGTGATATTCTCGGCCACTTGAATCGCCAGCTCGCGGGTAGGTGTCAGAATAAGGCCACGTAAACAAGGAGACTCATGGTCTTCCTTGAGTAAGCGTTCCAATAGAGGCAAGGCAAATGAGGCGGTCTTACCCGTTCCCGTTTCGGCGCATGCCATAAGATCGACCCCGGATAAAGCCAGCGGTATGACCTCAGATTGAACCTGTGTGAGTTGCTGATAACCACATTCATCTATGGCTTGTAGCAGTAAGGGGTTCAAGTCGAGGGCGTCAAATTTCATGGAGAGCTCGTTGGTTTAGGTAAATATAAATGAGCGCGGAGTCTACCAAAATCCGACTTCACTGGCTACGACGATGCCTGTTCATGTTTCATCTGTGCGATAGCGCGGATATATTTATCTTCAAAATCGGCAGCTGGGATGGGTCTAGAGAAAAGATAACCTTGACCATAGTCACAACCGGCCTTAGTTAAGATATCTCTCTGGTACTCGGTTTCGACGCCTTCGGCTATAACCGTCATGCCTAACTTATGTGCCATGACGATAATCGCCTCGCATAGTGTCACATCATCGGTATCAGATTCTAAATTACGGGTGAAAGACTGATCAATTTTAAGATAATCTATGTCAAACTTTTTCAAGTAAGCCAGTGAAGAATAACCTGTACCAAAATCATCCAGTGAAACTTGTATTCCCGCGTCACGATAGGCTAATAACTTCTCCGATACCCCCATGCTTGCATCCAGTAATAAACCTTCGGTGATCTCGACGCAGATACTGTTACTCGCAAGCTTTAGCTCCTTTAATTGCACGATCCAGTCTTCAAAACTATCTCCCTCGTCTCTAAACTGTACGGGAGACTTATTGATACTGATCTGCAGCTCTACACCATACTTGTCACGCCAATGTGCACACTGTTTTGCCGCTTGTGAAAACACCCAATTACCTATCTCTATAATAAGCCCCGTCTCTTCGGCAACTGGGATAAACTCGCCAGGAGATACCAAGCCTCTTTCGGGATGATGCCAACGAATAAGTGCCTCGGCCTTATGGATCTCTCCGTTAGGCAGGTCGATAATGGGCTGATAAAAAATCTCAAATTCTTTGTTATTTACGGCTTGGCGTAAATCACGGATCAATATCATCCGATAACGCGCTTCTTCCTGCATCGAAGCCGTAAAGTAATGGAAACGATTTCTCCCGAGATCTTTAGCCGCATACATGGCCTGATCGGCATGTTTAAGTAAACTCTCTATGCTCGAAGCATCATCGGGATATAGGGTGATACCAATACTGGCACTGATGAAGGCTGTGTCATTTCCCAGATTAAAGGGTTCAGATAAACGGGTTAGAATATTAGCCGCTACCCTATCGACACCTTTATGATCGTCGATGGCCGAAAGCACTAAAGTAAACTCATCACCTCCTAATCTGGCAACAACATCGGATTCACGTATACAGCTTTTCAATCGCTTGGCCGTTTCAACCAATAACAGATCACCCACATCATGGCCTAAGGTATCGTTAACCTCCTTAAAATAATCCAGGTCTAGAAACATCAAGGCCAAGTGTTGCTTATTACGATCAGACTTAAGCAACTCAGTGCCCAGATATTCCAACAACATGCGGCGATTAGGCAGTCCAGTCAGAGGATCATAATTAGCCTGCTTCCAGATGATGTGCTCGGCTTGTTTTTTTTCTGTGATATCGGAGAAGAGCGCGACGCGTCGATAGACTTCGCCTCGGCTGTCATAGATGGTATTGATGGTTAACCAGACGATATATTCAGTGGCATTCTTATGTTTTAGCCAGATCTCTCCTTGCCACTTTCCGGTCTCTATTATTTGTAAGCTCATCTGCTCGAACTGAGTTTTATTGGTCCTTTCACAGCGCAAAATATCAATATGTTGGTCGATGACCTCATTTTCGAGATAACCTGTTATCTCAGAAAATGCCGAATTGATGGTGATTATTTTACCCTGACGGTCTTGCACACTCATGGCTTCGCTGGAATTGTTGTAAACAGAAGCCGCTAGCTTTAACGACTCCTCGACGCGTTTTCTATCGGTAATGTCCGTATGGGTACCACACATACGCAGGGGGACCCCTTTGGCATCTCTGCTGACAACCTTGCCACTGTCTAATATCCAGCGAGTCTCTCCCGAAAGCGCCACCAGTCGGTACTCGATACTATGTTGGACTGTATCCCCTTTTAGATGAGCATCAACTGAGTGCAGCACAGCCACCCTATCCTGTGGGTGTATGCCGTTTATCCAGATTCTCTCGTTGTGCTGAATCTCGTAGACACTACAACCTAGTAGCTCGGCACATCGCTCATTCCGGTCGACTTTATTGGTCTTTATGTCCCAATCCCATAAGCCTAATTCACTACTACTGAGCACTAATGCAAGCTGCTCCTGACTCGAACGCATTGCCGATTCGGCTTGCTTCTGAGAGGTAATATCCAACAAGCCTGAAATAACCAACTGCACCTTAGCATTGACTCTTTGGCAAGCTACCGTCAGATGGGTATAGACTATGCTGCCGTCTTTAGCGACGAAACGCTTGTCCATCTCATACTCATCAATCTCACCTTGCAACATGCGTTCAAACTGAAGTAAATCTGTTTGCAGATCTTCAAAATGTGTCATCTCCACCCAGGTTTTGGTCAACAACTCAGCCTGGGTATATTTCAGCATCTGACATACCCTAGGGTTCACTTTTACCCAATGCTGATCTACGGTAGAAATGCCGATTCCAATATTGCCGATATTAAACTGCGAGCGAAACATAAAGTCATCTTGCAGCTGTATTTTGGCATCTCGCTCTATCTCCAGTCTTCTGCTCAGGAGTAAGCCGAGTAAAGTCGTGGCAACAGGAAAAATCAATAATACAGGCAGACTCAGCTGCATCAGAATATTAATTGCCATATCAAATGGCAGTATAAACATCCAACTTAAGCTGAGCAGGTTGAGAATAAAGCCAAACAAATAGAGCTCTTTATAACTAAGATCGGCAATCGCCGCCTTACGCTTATAACGCCATAAGCTGCCAAATAGCCCAGATGATATGATGACCCCAAGTCCAGCCCAAACAGCAATGCCTCCCTCCATGAGTCGATAAACAGCCGCGATACTGACGGCGATAAAGGTAGGAAGAGCACCAAAAAACAGACCAGAAATAGCTAAAATGACAGAGCGGGTATCGAAAAATACACCTGTTTGATACTCCCAAGGAGTCATCATAGTCATAATGGTGATCCCACCTATGACGGCTCCCACCGATAATCGCCATATGAAGAAATATTCATTCTGCTGCTTTCTAGGCACTGCATCATAGACAAACACCATGGCTAGCAGTAACGCGGCATTCTGTACCAGGGAATAAATTACTTCTGAATCCATGAGTCGTCGTTATTCTCTCAGCAATAATAGTAAGTTTATAACTTTGAGTGTAGCAGAAGCATACCATTAGTGAGACGGCGAAAATAAGCTCAAAACAGAAGACAAACATAAACTTGGAGTGAGTAATGACTTCCTCTACAAGTATTAAAGCATATGGCATAAGCATGTTTAACTTAGTCGTTTAGCGATATTTTCATCCCAAGGATGGGTGCCCGCCGATAAAGCACTGACCTTTAGCGATCATCCAGCCCAGACCTAGCAATCCCCGCCTAAATAAGCGCCATAAGTTACTTCTGGAAAATGACTGGATAGCGGCCTTAACTCACTCAATCCAGATGGCTGTTAGCAAAAAATATGAGTATCTTGCTAAGCTAATACTCCTAGCAAGTAATACTGACAATTAATCCTGACAAGTATAAAGGTAAAACCTATTCGTTTTTTCTCTGTGCTAGACTAGCGCCAATTCCCAGAGGTATTGGCTCAGACAACTATGCACAAGACAGTTCAAAGCAGTAAAGAGATGAATTACAGCAAGACGTTCCATTTCCCAGTTCAAATCTATTACGAAGATACTGATTTTTCAGGCGTGGTTTATCATCCTAATTTCCTCAAATATTTTGAGCGAGCCAGAGAGCATGTCATAGGAGCTAATACATTAGCTTCACTCTGGAATCAACAAGGCTTAGGTTTCGCCGTCTATCGCAGTGATATGTTGTGTCATGACGGAGTCGAGTTCGCCGATATCATAGACATCAGGACTCGTTTCTACTTCGAGAGTAAATACAGAACGGTCTGGCATCAGGAAATTTGGCGACCTAATGGCAAAAAACCTGCCGTCACCGCCAACATAGAGATGGTGTGCATGAATAAGGCGAGGCAACTGGCACCTATGTCGGCAGACTTGTTGGCACACTTAAGCCAGTCATTTACTGAGAGCAAGCAAACAGTGTCGACTCTTTGAGACTAAATGACTCTGAGTCGCCTGTTGCTTATATTAATGTATATTAAAGTTACCCAGTCAGTTCCGCTTCGATCTCTTTAGCTGTCATAGGTTTAGCAAAGAGATCCCCCTGGATTTTATCGACGCCCATCTCAATCAGAGCAAGATTTACGGCCTGAGTTTCAACCCCTTCGACAGTGGTACTAAAGCCCAATCCTTGCGCTAGCTCTATGCTAGAACGCATGATATGTGCCGCACGTTTGTCGGTCAAAAGATCATCGAGAAAAGCCTTATCAATTTTAACTTCATCCACTGGAAAGTTTTTAAGATAGGCCAATGAGGAATGACCTGTACCAAAATCATCTATGGCAACGTCTACCCCGACCTCTTTTAACTTCTCAATGGTGGCGATCGCCAGATCCATATCATCCATAAGCTGACTCTCGGTGATCTCGATAGAGAGTGAACCGGCTGACACACCATAACGACTAAGCTTATTCTGAATATCGTCGCACAATGTGGCGCTAATCATATCTTGGGTCGAAAGATTTACCGCAACCTGAAGACGGATCCCCATGGTCTGCCAACGAGCCTGTTGAGCAATCACTTGCTCCAACGCCCACTGGCTAAGCAGCTCAATCATGCCGGCATACTCGGCCAAGGGAATAAATTCACCAGGAGAGATATGGCCTAACTCACTATGCTGCCATCTCATTAAGGCTTCTACTTGAACGTAGGTGCCCAAAGCCACATCGAGCTTAGGCTGATAAACCATGTACAGCTGACCTTGTTGGAGTGCCTTAGGCAGATCGTGAATAATACTCAGTTCACGCTGCTGACTCAGATCATCCCCTAGGGCATAACTGGCAAAGAAAGGTTTATGTGATTTAGCCTTGATGAGGGCGAGATCTAGGCGTCTCAACAGGGAGCTAACATGGGTATGATGCAGATTGAGATCGACAAATCCCATCTGGATCTGTACCGAAATGGTACTCCCCTCTATTTCATAGGGGACTTGAAGCCGTTCTCGCAGTGCCAACAAGCTGCTTTCACTCTGTTGCACCTCAAAGTAAATAAGAAACTCATCTTCGTTCATTCTCGCCACATATGCAGCCTGAGGTTCTGAGCCCATAAGGCGTTGCGACACTTGTCTGAGTAACTCATCTCCTACCGAGAATCCAAATAGGTCGTTAACAAACCTAAATCGATAAATATCGATTAAGACTAAGCTACCTTGCTCTATGGTGCTCAATCCACTTAATCGTGATTTGACCCCGAGACGATTAGGAAGTCCGGTCAACTTATCTTTATCGCTTGGTCCCGGTAACTCAACGATGAACCTTTGTAGCTCATGATATAACCGAGTATATTTCTTGGGAATCTTATCTAATGAAGTAACCAGCCCTTGAGAGTCACTCGATGGCTTGATTCCAAACTTATCTATTGGTTGCTGAATGAGGTTTATAAGATGTTGAACAAAAGCAGTTTCACGCTTTTTATGCCGGTACCAAATGATGATACCAGCGATACAAATTAACCCTAAAACCCAAAAATACCAGTCGCTTTCCACGCGAATAATTTAACTCCTCAAAGAATTTTTTTGACTACTTGGCTAGTTGGCCAAATGTTCTACTAGCCTGTAGCGTCTATAATCTCGCTTGCTAGTCGTAACTCAACTTGACTGTATGATACTTCTCAAAGAATACTTATTTGGTTAGTAGGCTAATGTTCTACTAGCCTGTAGCTCCTATAAGCTCGCTTGCTAGTCGTAACTCAACTGACTGTATGATACTTCTCAAAGAATACTTATTTGGCTGTTCTACTAGCCTATAGCGCCTATAAGCTCGCTTGCTAGTCGTAACTCAACTTGATTGAATGATACTTTTCGAGGAATTCATCGCTGGCTAATTCATCTGGCGACACAGGTAAACCACGTTGCACGAATACATTTAACCTCTCCCCTAGATCTGCTCCAGATCTGAGTTCTCCAGTATAGAAGGCTGCGGCTCGAACAAAATCCATATAAGAGACATTATCAGGCAGATAAGAAAGATCTGACCATCTCTCAACAACTTCCATCACTTCTGGAGCAAAGTCCCAGCTCTTCAATACTGCACGGCCTATGGGCCCCTGCATCTTACGCACTAAGCCTCTTAGCTGATCGATACTGGTAAAGAGTTCAGGCTGAGCTTCGGCTTCGGTTAATACAGGCAGAGCACCGATATTATGCACCAGTCCCGCTAAGGTTAAAGTATCGAAACTAAGCCCACTGCCTTTATGAGACTTATTATAGATCTGTAACATGGCACAAGCTGCAGAAGTCACCTCGATAGAGGAACACCATACCTCATCCATCACCTCCCACACCATTTCATTAGTCGAAATAAACAGCTGCTCCATGGCAACTGAGGTGGCTATGGTCTTTATCTGAGTCAAGCCTATACGAGTCACTGCGCTATTAATGTTCTCGGCTTTCACCCCACGGCTATATAAGGCACTGTTAGCCACTTTGATCATTCTTGCTGAGATGGCTGCATCTTGGCCTATGACCTCAGCAACCTGTTTAGGGCTTGAATCGGGCCGGGATACCACCTCCTGAACTCGCATAGCCACCTCAGGTAGCGTCGGCAAAACTAGGGAGTCAGCCTTTAATTTCTTTAAAAGCCTGACCAATAGTTCATGTTCAGTAGACATTTGTGCTCCCATTATCTCTTTAATAACTAGACTCAAGTCGATGAGTCTACGGAGTATATCAGCAGAGTCGTTAACTAGACGCGCAAAAAGTATCCGTACAGTTAATATATTGTTTAAATTCTAGTTAACTTTAGGATTTTAGGAAGTAATTTTCTATTAATCCTTCAAGTAAAGCCTAAGTACTGATGCCAGTATTTGATTAAGATCTCGTTAATGTAAGCTCAATTTGATTAAGGACATTGGCTCCGAGTAAAATGCTCGCCCGCTTGTTGCGCCTTTAACTGTAAATTGAGAATCATTATGTTTAAACCAGAGCTACTGTCTCCCGCTGGGACACTGAAAAATATGCGTTATGCGTTTGCCTATGGTGCAGATGCTGTCTATGCAGGCCAGCCAAGATATAGCCTTAGGGTGAGAAATAATGACTTCAAGATGGAAAATCTGGCTACAGGTATCCAGGAAGCCCATAGTCTAGGTAAGAAACTCTATGTTGTGAGCAATATTGCTCCACACAACACTAAGTTAAAAACCTATATCAGGGATATGGAACCCGTTATTGCCATGAAGCCCGATGCCGTGATCATGTCAGATCCAGGTTTAATCATGATGGTCAGAGAAGCCTTCCCAGAACAGGTAGTCCACCTATCGGTTCAGGCTAACGCCATCAACTGGGCCTCGGTAAAGTTTTGGCAGCAACAAGGCATTAAACGAGTCATTTTATCCCGTGAACTGTCTCTGGATGAAATTGAAGAGATACGTCAGCGTTGCCCCGATATCGAATTAGAAGTCTTCGTTCATGGCGCACTCTGTATGGCCTACTCGGGCCGCTGTCTGCTGTCAGGCTATATCAACAAGCGCGATCCTAACCAGGGCACTTGCACCAACTCATGCCGCTGGAAGTACGATGTCCATGAAGCTAAGCAGACTGAGACTGGTGACATAATAGCCGTGAATTCTCAAGGACTTGTGGATCACAATGGTGTCCAAATTGAGAAGCCTACATTAGGTGAAGGCCAACCCACAGATCAGGTGGTATTACTGCAAGAGGCAGGCAGACCCGGTGAGTATATGCCGGCGTTCGAAGATGAACATGGTACCTACATCATGAACTCCAAAGATCTGCGCGCCATTCAACACGTAGAACGCTTGGCTAAGATGGGCATAGACTCCTTAAAAATCGAAGGCCGGACTAAGTCTTTCTATTATGTCGCACGCACGGCCCAGCTCTATCGTCAGGCAATCGAAGATGCTGCATCGGGTAAAGATTTCAATCGCACCTTGATGCATAACCTCGAAGGCTTGGCACACCGTGGCTATACCGAAGGCTTCTTGCGTCGTCACGTCCATGATGAGTACCAGAACTATGACTATGGTTACTCGATCAGCGACACCCAACAGTTTGTCGGCGAGTTCACCGGCAAGCATAACGATGCTGGTATGGCTGAGATCGATGTTAAGAATAAGTTCTCCGTCGGTGACAGTGTCGAGGTGATGACTCCTCAAGGAAATCTTACCCTCACCATAGAACAACTGCTCAATCGCAAAGGCGAAAATGTCGAGGCTGGATTAGGCTCGGGCCACTTCGTCTTCTTGTCGCTACCCGAGGGAGTTGACACGGATAAGATGATACTGCTGCGTAACTTGCCACAGGGACAAGATACCCGTAATCCACACGCTTAAAATTAACTAGCATCAGCTCGAAGCAAAGAGTCTCCTAGACAAGTGCTTCGAGCTATATAAGCCGTAAGTGGAAAGTCGAAAGCGATAGGTTTTAGGACCTAGACAAAGATATATCAGGTATCGACTGCGGCAGTTGATACCTAAGACTAAACATTTATGCATGCACAACTGGTAAAATAGGTAATAGGAAAAGATGGCATTATTGATCGACGACAGCTGTATCAACTGCGACATGTGTGAGCCCGAATGTCCTAATCAAGCGATCACTATGGGTGAAGAGATCTATGAGATAGATTCAGAGCTTTGCACCGAATGCGTGGGTCATTATAAAAAGCCTACCTGTATCTCGGTATGCCCCATCGACTGTATCGACCCAGATCCCGCTCACCAAGAGAGCGACGACGAACTGCTAGTCCGCTATCATTTGATCACAGGCAAGCCCATCTAGCTGCTAAGCCTTTTATATCTAATATCTAAAATCAAATACCTAATACCAAGTCTCAATGGGGCAACAAGCCAACCAATAGCTATAAGCCCTAGCTGAATTCCATAGTTAACTCTCTAATTCAACTCTCTAGTTAGCATCAATAGTTCAAATCTCTAGTTAGAATCAATAGTTCAAATCCATAGTTAGCATCAATAGCTAACATCTATCGCTCGACCTTCGCACCTGTTAGTCAGCAAGCACACCTTTATACCAATCGGTATTATAAATACTTCATCAAAAATTTGACTTGGAGTCGAGTCCGGCTACTAGGATTAGTATAAGAGCGGTTAATCCACTGATGATTGGTGATCCCCATGACTATGTTTCTCAAACTGGTTTTTGTCTCCTTCTTATCCGGACTATTAGTCATAAACGCCGCCGCACAAGTAAGTGCAGAGTCTGACCAAATCAGTCGTCTCACCATAAAGGTGAGAGGCATAGTCTGCTCATTCTGTGCCTTCGGGGTCGAGAAGAACCTGTCTAGACTGCCCTTCTTAGACAAAACACAATTTGGTCAAAATGGAGTATTGATCAACATCAATACTCAAGAGATCACCTTAGCCTTGTTAGCCGATAAACCCGTAGCCTATGCCGACATAGCCACTGCCATCACTAAGGGAGGTTACGATCCCATCTCCTATCATGGGGTCATCGAAGGTGTTATCCACAGCCGTGACGGCAAATTATACCTGGTCGACCAAGGTAAGCAGCAAGTCTATCACTTACCCCAAACGGCCGAGTTAACCCATATTAGCGGAAAACGAGTACAGCTAGATATTAGCCTCACCTCGACTCAAGCTAAGGCCAGTAATGCCGAAGAAACTTCAGTCTCTGAATATCGAGTATCCCATGTCTATGACTCCTCAGAGCCTAAAGTTCATCATTCACAATCCAGCATCAGTAAGCTAAAGCCTGGCCGTGATTTATGAGCAAGCTATATATGAACAGGCTATATATGAACAACTTATGTATTAATAGCCGTTTTATTCATAACCTATGTATGAGTATCCGTCTATGGTGTCGGCTTTACATGGTGTTTCTGATGCTAGGTTTCACTGTAATGTTCACATCCCTGCCAGCTCTTGCCCACCAGCCGGTGATGGATATGGCGCCTCGTTGGGAAGGCGGTTGGGGCTTTCAGCTACGCCAACAAAATATTAGCGCGGACACCTTGCTCGACGGTACAACAAAAATAGCTAATCAAGCCAAGCTCAGTATAAACATCGACAAGCTCTGGCTCGAAGGCATCTATACCTTTAAACGAGAAGTCAGGCTCAGCGTCAAACTGCCCTATATAAAACAGAGCCGCACTGTGATTAGAGCTAATGCCCCGGTATATGAAAGTGGCTCTGGCATAGGCGATCTGATCATAGGTCTGCCACTGAAACGATATAGGAATGAAATAGACTCCACGGGGAATATTGCCATCACCCCCAGTATCCGCCTACCTACAGGCAGTACAGATGCTAGCTTTCCCCTGGGAGATGGCAGCATAGATCTAGGCTTGAGTCTCTCTGCCAGTTTCGAGCAGGCAAAATGGTACCAGTACTACGACCTCTTCTACTGGATCAATAACCAGGGCAGCAAGCAAATAGATAAAGGCGATGAACTTGGCCTAGACATCAACATAGGCTGGCACCCTTATCACGATAACCTAAGTAACACTGGGGTATTTCTGATGCTGGATATCAGTGCCAGACTGGAACAAAAAGGCCAAGACTCGGCTGGGATAACAGGCGGGAAGCGAGTATCTGCCGGTCCCGTATTCGTCTGGTATCGCGCCGGTGCCATGTTGCGCGTCGAATATAAGCTACCCCTGTATGAAGATGTCGAAGCCATTCAAGTATCATATGGCGATGAGTTTACCTTAGGTATCGGCTTGGTGTTTTAAAGGTATAGATCTTCTAAAGACACCTTACTTGCCAAGCCATTAACCCATAACGAAATAACAACCAAAACATTGATTTTAAAGCATTAATACCTAAAGCAGGATTATCAGGGAGGTAGGAGGTCGGCGAGCCTAATTTTTAAGAGTTTGATTTCAGAGAAGCTAATTTCAGAGAGATTAGTTTCAGAGAGATACAGATTCAGGAGAATAGTGACAGATGATTGATCGAGACCAGCTCACCACCAACGCCTCCTTACTGGGCGGCTTAAGTCTGGCCCTGATTGGCACGACTTGCTGCGCCCTGCCTATATTATTGCTGGCTCTGGGGATGGGCAGTGCCGTCGCTGCTATGGTCTCGGCCATGCCCTGGTTAGTCACAGTTTCTCAGTACAAACACATCACTTTCACCCTCACAGCATTCATACTGGCTTACAGTTTCTACAGGCTCACCAAAATGACCGCATGTGAGTCAGATTCCAAAAACACACTGAAATGGCAACGACGAGCACTAGGGCTAAGTAGCGCTATCTTGATATTGTCTATGTTTACCGCCTACCTATTACTCCCCTTAAGCCTCTGGCTGGCAAGATAGTGAGATCAGTACTGAATCAGCTTATGCTAGTTCAGTTCAGTCCATGATAAGAAGCAGAACACCTTAAGCGCTACAACAAGCGCCCTGGCCTTTCTGAGCTGGTGCTAGCTGGATAGGTGGGCAAGGCACTGAGCCGTAGGAACAATACACGCAGCAGTCTCCGGCCTTAGGTTTTAACACATTATGGCATTGCTCACATTCATAGAACCATTGGCAGGCATTAGTTGGCATGGTCTCCATCTTACGATTACCACACTCTGGGCAGGTTAATACCGACTCTAAGATCACCTTAGCTGTCATGACTCATTCCCTTTATATCAGTTATTGTTACAGTCTCTGCTTGCTCGTTCCCATGACTTATGAGGAGTAAGTTGCACCTTACTCGCCAACATCAAGGGCCTTACACTCGGCTTGCCATCAAATCTATCCACATGTGCTTATGCTTAGAGTGTAAAGCCTGTACCTAGATACGGAGTCAATAGACAAGTATTAAACTCATCTTAAGAGATGCCATGGCTAATTTTTAGAAAGGCCATGGCTAGTTTTAACCAGTGCATGCTCCGGAACCAGAGAGGAAATGATGGGACAAGAGGTTTCATCAGCATTATGGCGACACTTATCGACCAAATTAGCCAGACTCAGCTCTAGTCGTTGCAGCTCGTCTATCTTAATCCGCACCGCCAATAGCTTCTTCTGCGCCAGTAGCTGAATATCGCTGCAGTGTTCCCCGCTCAAGGAGATCAAGGAAGCTATCTCATTGAGAGTAAAACCCAGCACCTGGGCACGGCGGATAAATATCAGTCTTAGCAAGGTGTCTGTTGGGTAATCTCGATAACCCTGAACGGGTTTCGCTGGCTGTTTAATTAAGCCTTGTCTTTCATAATAGCGCACCGTTTCAACATTGACCTCGGCGGCTTTAGCGACTTGTCCGATAGTAAACATATAGCCTAGGGATAACGTCAATCGTTACCCCTATAATACTCAGCTCCTAGGACCTAGACAATAAATCTATGCCAGCTCAGGTTCAGCCTTAAGCTGCAGCTGACAAATAACTTGTGCCATCTTTTCTATGCTTTGTCTGATAGGAAATGGCAAGGTATCAAACTCGACACTGAGTAGCAGGTTCTTCACCTCTAAGCCCAGCTCAGTATCGCCTTCGATGGACAGTTTACGTTGGAAAAAAAGCGTATCGGGATCTTCTTTACCCGCTGCGACCAGGAGCAGTTCCTTTGAATTTCCCGAGAACACTACTTGTGCATCGTTTCTTGGACGTACCAACCAACGAGAGTCGTAGCTGACTTCAAACTCCAAGCCCATATCCTCGACATTAATGGCCACCCAACGTCCAGCCAGAAAATCCAACTCTTCATCTTCCCCCTGCTGCTTAAGCATTAAGCCTAATAGTCGAACTAATACATCGGCCTTTAACTTGAATGGCACCAGAGCCAGTGGTTGGCGCAAAAGCTTAGGAGCAAGGTTGAGGAACTGCTTGGCGATATTGCCTGAAAGTGGTAACTGCATATTAATCTGGTATCCAATAGCCTAAATAACTCTCTACCTATAACAGCAGAGCCGAAAAGAAAACGAGTTTACCCATATTTTATGATCACAAACCTGTTTTACATCAAGTATTGGATAGCCAATCCCTTTTACACTCCCTTTTCGATTTTTTGGAGCACCTTGGAGTAAGAATATGGAACTGCTGTGTCCGGCTGGTAATTTGGCATCATTGAAAATTGCACTCAATGCAGGGGCCGATGCCGTCTATCTAGGATTAAAGAATGACACCAATGCCAGATCATTCGCGGGTCTCAACTTTACCCCCAAGAAACTTCAGCAAGCAGCCGAATACACCAAGAAGTTGGGAAAGAAGCTCTTCCTGACTATCAACACCTTTCCTAAACCTGGAGAGGAGCAACGTTGGTACGAAGCCGTCGATATTGCCGCTAGTACTGGGGTCGACGCCCTAATCGTGGCCGATCTGTCATTGTTAGATTACGCCCACAGCCGCTACCCTCACCTGCCACTGCATCTGTCGGTGCAGGCCAGTGCCACCAACTTGGGTGCCCTGCAGCTCTATAAGGAGGAATTCAACATAGAGCGCGCGGTGTTGCCCAGGGTATTATCGATGAAACAGGTAAGAGATCTGTCTAAGGTCACTCCGGTGGATTTAGAAGTGTTTGCCTTCGGCAGTCTGTGCATCATGGCCGAAGGTCGCTGTCATCTCTCCTCTTATGTGACTGGCCAGTCGCCCAATACAGGAGGCTCCTGCTCACCTGCCAAGCACGTTCGCTGGCAGGAGCAAGATGGCGCTCGATTAACACGCCTCAACGAAGTCCTTATCGATAAGTCCTCCGTAGACGAACAGATGGGTTACCCCGTCGTCTGCAAAGGTCGATATACCACACAAGATAATCACGAGCCCACCTACCTGCTCGAGTCGCCCACAAGTTTAAATACATTAAGCCTGCTCCCTGAACTCGCCAAAGCGAATGTGGTGTCTTTAAAAATTGAGGGACGACAGCGCAGTCCAGCTTATGTAGAGCAAGTCACCTCAGTGTGGCGACGCGCCATCGATACTTATCTCGATAATCCGGACCAGTATCAAACCCAAGATGAATGGAACAGGGCGCTATCTAAGGTCTCAGAGGGGCAAACCACCACGCTAGGCGCCTATGAGCGCACCTGGCAGTAATCTTAGCGATTATCAATAATTGACCTTAAATAAGCATTTAAGCATTCATTCAAAAACGCAATGACACTGCGCGGCTCTATGGCCAAACCATAAGCACAGATGGCAATAAGACCTGAAATTCAGGCTGCCAGCAGATGTAATCTTGCATATAAAATACATAGGAAAACAGATGGAAGTATCACTCGGGCCATTATTATATTGCTGGCCGAAAGAGAAGGTTATCGAATTTTATCGAGCCGTTGCCGATAGCCAGATCCCACTGGTATATCTGGGGGAGACTATTTGTAGTCGCCGCAGGGAGCTTAAGTTTACCGACTATATGGACTTAGCCCATATGCTCAAGGCCTCGGGTAAAGAGGTGGTCCTCTCGACTCTGGCACTGCTAGAAGCCCCATCTGAATATACCGAGCTGAAGAAACAGGTCAACAATGGTGAATTCACCATTGAAGCCAACGACATGGGTGCAGTACAAGCGGCAAAGGAACTAGGCTTGCCCTTTATTTGTGGCCCGACGATCAATAACTACAACTTAGCCAGCTTGAAGAAGCTACACAGCTGGGGCATGCAACGCTTCGTCATGCCGGTGGAGCTCTCTAAGCATTGGCTCGACAAGGTCATCTCAATCGAAGCACCTGCGTTCGAAATCGAAGTATTTGGTCATGGCTTCATGCCCCTAGCCCTCTCGGCGCGCTGCTTTACCGCCAGACATAAGGGGCTGGCCAAAGATAAGTGCCAAACCATCTGCATCTCAAATCCTAAGGGGCTCTTGGCCCAGACTCAGGAATCTGAGCCTCTGCTACGCCTCAATGGCATACAGACTCAGTCGGCTGCTTGCATAGACCTCTCATCCGAAAGAAGCGACATGGAAAAGATGGGGGTAGATTATTTCAGGGTTTCCCCCTCAGGCATAAAAAGTGTCGAGCTAGCAGATAAATTATTAAATGGCGAACATGAACCACAAATACACACAGATGCAGAGCTAAGTTGCAACGGATACTGGCATCAGCAAGCTGGTTTTAATCGGGTGTAAACTCTCTAGATTTAAAGCTTGAGGCCTTGAGCTGGCAAGCGATAAGGCCGAAAGCCTACAAAGGTTTAATAAAGGTTAGTAAGCTGAAAAGCGGTTGTAGGCTATAAGCTGAGGGCTTGAGATAGAGCCAATGCCATAAGGCTAGAATCTGAGCTTGTATCACTCTTCAAGTCTACATAAAACCAACTGTCATTCCGGTATGCCTTTGGCCGGAATCCAGCTTGAATGCTTGAAAGTCTATTCACTCTAAATAGGTAATTGCATTCAAGGCCATATATGTTCCCTACATTTATTGGCATTCCCTCTTCTGAGCCATATGGATATGGCAAATGTCTGTGAAGCGTTAGGAGCGCTTTTGACCTTGGAGGTCACCCTCAAGGCCATATATGTTCCCTACATTTATTGGCGTTTCCTCCTTCTGACCGACCCATATGGATATGGCAAATGTCTTTGAAGCCTTAGGAGCGCTTTAGACCTTGGAGGTAACCCTCAGCATCAAAAATCCCCTTAACTTGCCTTCCCTTCACTAGAATATGATGAATTTCGCCAGCCTGATTCATAAAACTTAGCTAGTCTTACCTAAAAACAGACAATAACTGAGTTAAACGAACAAAATTCACATTAGTCACAAACAAAACAGCCACATGAATGATACAATTCGGCCAAATAAAAAATATAAAACACAAAATCTGAAATGGATTTCGCAGTTTTTGAACAGGAAGTAGCATGACAAGTCAGCACAACAGATCCACTGGCAGAGAGATCAAAATCCCCGCCGGAGAAGAACTGATCTCGAGTACCAACAAGCATGGGATCATTACCTACGTAAACCAAACCTTTATCGATATCTCCGGCTTCAGTGAATCTGAACTCATTGGGCAGAAGCATAATATCGTCAGACATCAGGACATGCCTGCTGGTGCATTTAAAGAACTCTGGAGTAAGCTCAAGTCGGGTCAATCTTGGAGAGGCGTGGTCAAAAATCGCTGTAAGGATGGTTGCTATTACTGGGTGGATGCCTTCGTCTCTCCTCTGTTTGAGAAAGGTGAGATAATAGGTTATCAGTCGGTTCGCATTAAAGCCTCAAGCCAGCTTATCACCAGAGCCGAGCAAATCTATAAACGCCTCAATCAGGGAAAAACTGTCTCCGATCCCATGAGCTTAAATCAGAAACGCATCTTATCGGCTATCTGTGCCACCTCAGGTTTAGCGGTGGCTGGCTCAATCTGGGGCTGGGGCGTTATTTTTGCCGGCGCCCTGCTCATGGGACTCAACTTAGCCATCTTCTACGACGAGGCCTTTAGAATTCCAGCCAAATTAATGAAAATGAAACAGGGCTACGACTCTGTGAGCCGTTTCGTCTATTGTGGCCGCGATACCTCCTCCCTACTCGACTTTCAAATGTTGATGCAAAATGCAAAATTACAAGGGGTCCTAGGTCGCTCCCAAGACAATGCCAAGCATATTGATAATATAGCCGACGAGCTTATCGTCGCTGCCAATCAAACCCATGCAGGTTTAGAAAATGAAAGCCTGCAAGTGGAGCAGATAGCCAGCGCCATGGAGGAGATGGGCTCAACCATAGCTGAAGTCGCCATGAATACTCAATCGACCTCAAACAGCATAGATGAAACGTACCAGCTCTGTCATGACAGCCGCATCAAGATGCAATCTAATACCAGCAATATAGCCTCACTCACTCAGGCGGTCACAGAAGCCGCGGCTAATGCGCACCTCCTTAATAAGGAAGCCGAGCAAGTAGCTGCAGCCATGTCTGAGATTGATTCCATCGCCGAGCAGACAAACTTACTGGCGCTTAATGCCGCCATCGAAGCCGCACGCGCCGGAGAACAAGGACGTGGTTTTGCCGTAGTCGCCGATGAAGTCAGAGCCCTATCGAAACGCACTCAACAATCGACCAATAGCATCTCTCAAAGTGTCGATAAGATGTTTGCCATGATAACCAGCTGGGCCGGTCAAATGGATTTAAGCCGAGCTCAAGCAGAAGTATGCGCCACCGACACCCAAGCATCAGCGGATAAGATTGATACCATCTACCAGGCTATCAGCACCATACACTCGCTGGCGCAGCAAAACTCGGTTGCCGCAGACCAGCAAAAAATGGTGGTCGATGAGATTAATCAAAATATTGCCGCCATCAGCCTAGCCAGCAACGATAACTTACGCGCCGTGCAAACCGTCGAAGCCTCGGTACTCGAGCTAAAAATAAATGCCGATAAAGCCAAGAGCCTGAGAGATACTTTCGGCTAAATTAGCAGTATCACCTGTGGCGTGAAGCTTGTTTGCGCCACTTTATTCCGCCAAACGTCTGCCTTCAGAATTTGCACAAACAAACAAAAAACACACACTGCAAGCCACCCACCCAACCTTCTGTTAACGAATATTTACATCCCTAGTTATTTATTTATTTCGCTAAAATATAAATACTCAAAAAGGTGTAATAACTATGCTTTATCTTGGATTAATCCTATCAGGCTGCAGAATCGTTTTACATAGTGGATTTAAGGGGGTAATCTTGCCCCCCTCGATTTGAATGGATATTCAAACTTAATTTCAAATTGGACCAAATGTTAACTTATTGCAATTGTGCCAACACGGTAATTCAGGGTAAAAAAAGTGGCTGAAAAACAAACCCATAACATAAAAACGATACTGACGTTTATCATTCCGTCATTGATAGGTCTCTTGCTGTTTATGACGCCTATCAGTTATAACGACGCGATTACTATCCCAATCGCTATCGTATCCAAGGGCCTACAAAGCCTGCTTGGAGACAGCATCGCAGCAATTGTCACCGCTATAATAGTGATCACCACCACGGCGAGTGTGCTCACTAAGCTGTTTAAGCCCGCGATGATCATCAATCATGAATTCTTCAATGCCCTGCTCAATGTCACACCGGCTTGGCTTATCATTCGCATACTTGGCGCCATCTTCGTAGTGATGACCTTCTTCGGTGTCGGTCCTGAAGCCATTACATCTGGAGATACCGGTGCCTTGATCTTAAATGATCTCTTGCCATCGCTATTTAGCGTCTTCATCTTCGCCGGCATGTTACTGCCATTGTTGATGAATTTTGGTTTACTCGAATTTATCGGTACCTTATTAACTAAGATCATGCGCCCGGTATTTAACTTACCAGGTCGTAGCGCCGTCGATTGTATGGCCTCTTGGTTAGGCGATGGTAGTGTCGCCATCTTGATGACCAGTAAGCAGTACGAGAATCGTCTATATACTCAAAGAGAAGCGGCAATTATCGGCACCACTTTCTCTGCGGTATCTATAACCTTCTCCCTAGTGGTTATCTCTCAAGTCAGACTCGAGCATATGTTCGTGCCTTTCTACTTGACCGTTTGTTTAGCGGGTATCTTGGCTGCGGTTATCGTCCCTAAACTTCCCCCCTTGTGTTGGAAGAAAGATGTCTATATAGACAAGACTCCAAGACACCCAGATGATGAAGTTATCCCACAGGGATACAGCGTATTTTCTTGGGGGCTGGAACAAGCACTGGTTAAGGCCGGACAAACCAAGGGTATCAAACAGACATTCACCGACGGCATAAAGAACGTCATCGACATGGTGTTTGGTGTCATTCCAGTTGTCATGGGCATAGGTACTATAGCCCTGATTATCGCGGAATATACGCCAGTGTTTGAGTATTTAGGCATGCCTTTTATTCCGCTTTTAGAGCTGTTACAGGTACCTGAAGCGGCCGAAGCATCAAGAACCATAGTGGTCGGTTTTGCCGATATGTTTATTCCTTCGATTCTTGCCAGTTCAATCGAGTCGGATATGACACGTTTCATCGTTGCCACCTTGTCTGTCACTCAGCTTATCTACATGAGCGAAGTCGGCGCACTATTGATGGGCAGTAAGATCCCGGTCAATATCTTCGAGCTTTTCGTGATATTTATCCTGCGAACTCTAGTCACTCTGCCTATCATTGCAGGTGCTGCGCATCTGATTTTCTAGGTTAATATCCCCCAAAAAAAAGAGTGGCTTGGCCACTCTTTTTTTTGTCTTGAACTTGTTATACGCACTTTTATTGTTAGCTTCTAAACTTAGAGAATAAATCACTCATAGAGCTCTACACTCAGTGTAATGAGAAGTTTTACCTTTCTATTGTGCTTACTGATGGCAAATCTTGCCTGGGCCGCCCCAGCCAGGTTCGACTTTTATAAGGCCAAGCATGGCTTGTCCATGAATACCGTCACAGATATCGCCACTGATGATGACGGTTACCTGTGGGTCGCAACCCAAGATGGCTTAAACCGGTTTGATGGAAAACAGTTTAAAGTCTATCGGGTGACCGGCGATAATCGGGGCCCTACAGAGAAACACATCAATAAACTCTTCTACGGTAGAAAAAAACAGCTTTGGTTACTCACTCAAAGTACGGGGTTAAACCTTTATCAGGCATCGACCGATACTTTCATCCCCTACAACAGTACTAACACCCCACTTCCCCAGGCCACATATACAGATATAGGCCAAAATGGTCGAGGCGAGTTGTGGCTTGCTACCGACTCAATGGGACTTATCCGATACTCCCCAACAGACAATAAAATCATCAAACATTATCGCCAGGAAAATAATCAGCTCAAGAGTAATCATGTGGAGCAAATCTTCGTCGATAAGTTCGACAGGCTGTGGATAATCACAGATAAGGGTCTGTCACAGATAAGTAATAAAAATAAAATGATCCACTATCCCAATATTCAAGCTCAAATAATGGATAGCATCACCAGCCTCGAAGTTGGACACAGCAACACACTCTGGATTGGAACTAAGAGCAAAGGGTTATTCTTATTCGATATCTACACAGGTTCGCTGAAAGAGATCGCGCCTGCATCTAGCCTCAAAGGAAGAAAAATATCTAAGATAAAACAAGGTAGGTTCGGCAAGCTTTGGCTTGGAATAGAATCTGTCGGATTAGCCAGATATGCACCTAGAAATGAAACGATTCAATATTTTATCAGTGACCCGAAAAATATTTATAGCCTGAGTAGCCCTATGGTAACGGCCTTAAGTCTGGATGATGATGATCAACTCTGGATAGGAACCCAAGGGGGTGGCTTGAATAAACTGTTTCTTGAAGCCGAGAGTTTTGGCCACATACACCCTTTCAGTTTCGCCGAAAATAACCTACATAATGGTGATATCAGAAGCATCTATCGAGACACTCGTCAGCAGCTCTGGGTAGGTACTTCCATGGGACTCTATCGGGCACAGGAAAATGAGCACAAACAGATCACAGGCTTTAAGCTATTCCAGGTACCGGGCTCTAAGCTTTCCCAGAGCTTTATCAGTTTTATTATGGAAGATAAGCAGCAAAGGTTTTGGGTCGGCACCCGAGGCGAAGGCTTATTCATCTTCACCCCAGATAAGCAAACTTATGTTCATTATAAACATGAGCCAGATAACCCCAATGGCCTGCCGAGCGATCTGGTGCTGAGTATTTACTTAGATCGTCAAGACAATGCCTGGCTCACCACCAGAAATGCGGGAGTCGCTAAGTATATCGATGAAGAGCAAGGATTTATCCAATTTAAGCATAAAAGAGATGAGGTAAACTCTTTAGCGAGTAACGAAATCAATGCTGTGATACAAGATAAAGCAAATAATTACTGGTTTGCTTCTTATACCTCAGGTTTGAGTAAACTGTCCCCGGATGGAACATTCACTCATTTCAGTACAGACACCGAGTTTCCCATCCCCAGTCGACACCTATTTAGTCTATTCGAAAGCGATACGGGCCAGCTTTGGATGGGCTCCACCGAAGGCATTATTTCTTTCGATCCCATCACCTATAAAAGCCAAATTTTCAATACTGATAATGGTCTTATAGGCAATACTGCCTACCTCACGATCTTAGATAAACAGCAGCGCCTCTGGATAGGGACTTCTTCAGGCCTTAGCCAACTAGATACCCAAAATCTCAATATAAAGAACTACACCATTATTGATGGTCTGCAGGATAATGAATTCAATTACGGGGCGGGGTTTATCGACGATGACAATCGGATCTACTTAGGAGGGATCAATGGTTTCAATCACTTCTTTGCCTCTCAGCTTCCCAAATTAGCAGCCCCGAGAGAGCCTGTGATTAATCGTCTCTCGGTGAGAAATTCAACTGACCCAGATTACATACAGGATGCACCAATAGCACAAGAAACTCAGTTAAGCTTAACCTATAAAGGAGACCTATTTTCGTTTCATTTTCACAGTCCTGAGCTGCACCGAGCACCGCGCTTACACTATGAATATAAGATGGTAGGCCTACATGACAAGTGGCTCGCCACCAATAAAGATCAGTCGGTTCATTTCTCCGGTTTAGCCGCTGGCGTTTACATCTTCCTCTTGAGAGCAAAAGACATTAACGGCCAATATAGCCCAGTCAGACTGGTAAAAATTAAAATACAGCCCGCGCCTTGGCGATCATGGTGGGCCTATACTTTGTATTCCCTAGCAATAATCTCACTATTTTCAATTTCATTTTATTCTAGAGTCAATAAGTTCAATCATCTGGCAGGTTTATTACGTGATAAAGAGGAAAGTGAACAGAGGTTGCAACTCTCGTTGTGGGGCAGCGGAGATGAATTTTGGGATTGGGATATAAAAAATAGCCAGCTGGTACGCACCAATACATTTCTTAATTATCCAAACAATGAGACTCACCTGCAAGAGACGATAAAAACCTGCATTCATCCAGATGAACTAGCCGATATAGAATCCAAGATTGATTCATGCATGAAACAAGGCATAGATAAATTCGAGATAATCTACCGGGGCAAGATGATGGATGCTAGCTGGCTATGGGTCCAAAATAGAGGCCAAGTCATCGACAGAGATAATCAGGGGACACCGACCAGACTCGCTGGCACGATTAAGAACATTCAATCACAGAAGGAAAATGAAGCCGAATTGATCGCATTGAATCAAGACTTAGAGCAAAGAGTACGGGACAGAACACTTGAATATCAACACAGTAACGATGAGCTCAAACAGACCTTGGAGCGGCTCGAATTTACTCAGAGTGAACTCATCAACAAGGAGAAAATGGCCACATTAGGTGGACTGGTTGCTAGTATCACCCATGAGATAAATACACCATTAGGCATCAGTGTCACGGCGGCATCTCATCTTCAGGAAAGCGTTAAGGTATTTAACAAGAAGTATGGCGAGGGCGACGTCTCCCATGAAGATTTCGAACAATATCAAACCGAAATTGATGAAGGTTCAACCCTTATGCTCTCAAATTTAAACCGAGTTTCTAAACTAGTGAAAAGTTTTAAGCAGGTCTCGGTGGATCAATCCCATGAAGATGTTCAAGAGTTCAACTTGAAAGTCTATCTGGATGAAATTTTCCTCGCCCTCAAGCCTCTACTATCGAGAACCGGCCATGAGTACTCATACCAATGCCCAGATAACATCATACTTAAGAGCCGCCCTGGAATTTTCTATCAAATCATCAGTAACCTGTTCAACAACTCGGTGGTTCATGGCTTTCCTGACGGTGATTCAGGAAAATTAACCCTCAACATAATTAAAGTTGAGCAAGGTATCGAGATGATCTACCAAGATAATGGTTGCGGTATGCCTACATCTGTTCAGGAGCAGATATTTGATCCCTTCTTCACCACTAAGCGTGGCAAGGGCGGCAGTGGTTTGGGCATGAACATTGTCTATAATTTAGTAACTCAAGAACTCAAGGGAAAAATACGCCTACATTCGGAGCCTGGTGCCGGCAGTACCTTCCATATTTCACTGCCAATGAGTACCTAGCCCTATTATCAATTGATATTACCGATAAAAGTTCACTTCCCTCTCCCATAGCTTACTGTTATAAATATATAAACCTTGTATTTCTATTGCGTGAAGGAGGCTTATATGGACATAAACCTGAATATAAGAGTATCGGATATCATGACCAGCCGCATTGTCACCATAGAGATGGACGATAGGCTCACTGTGGCTAAGGAGATATTTGATAATGCCCCCTTCCATCATCTGCTGGTTATCGAACATAATAAACTGCGGGGGATACTGTCGGAGCGCGACTATCTACGCGCCTTGAGCCCTAATATAGGCAATATCAACGAAACCGAACGTGATAGTGAAACACTGCAAAAACGGGCCCATCAGGTGATGACAAGAAGCCCTGTCACCATAGCGCCAAATCAAACCATCAAGCAGGCCGGCGAGCTACTGCTCCAGCATGATATTGGCTCATTACCCGTTTTAGATAAGGGTAAGCTTGTGGGCATTATCACCTGGAAAGATCTATTGAAAGCCTTTGTAGCTTAAAAATAAACTTGTACTCGAGCTCCTAAACCTAGGAACTCGAGCCTAAAACTTTAATAATCTATATCGCCCAACCACCCAAGTAGAAGATTACCAGGCCTAAGGTGATGGCTATGACGCCAGGCTTAAGCGCACGCCATTCGCCACTGCATAAACGGCCGATCACCAGAGTGACAAAACCCAACATGATACCGGTGACGATATTAGAGCTTAAGATGATGAAGATGGCACAGGTCAGTCCCGCCATAGCATCAACCTTGTCGTTAAAATCCAGCTTAGTGACGTTGCTCAACATCAATAAACCCACATACATAAGCGCAGGGGCTGTGGCGTAAGCTGGCACCAGATAACTCAGCGGTGCTAGGAACATCATCATGATGAACAGTAGGCCGACTATGGTTGCCGTGAGCCCAGTTTTACCACCAGCGGCTGTGCCTGCTGCCGACTCGATATACACGGCAGCGGGAGCACCGCCAACTGCGCCAGCGACAATACTACTAACCGAGTCAGAGGTTAACGCTCTGCCTCCGCCGATGATATTGTCATCTTTATCCAGCAGATTAGCTTGCCCTGCTACAGCACGTATCGTACCGGTAGCATCGAAGATTGCCGTCATTACCAAGGCTAATACGATTGGCAAGACCACAGGGTTTAAAGCCCCCATGATATCTAACTTACCGATCAGCGACTGATCTGACATAAGATCTGGCCAGGCAAACAGGCCTTGATACTTAACCGCTGGGTCGAATATCAGACCAAAAACTGACAAGGAAACGATCACTATCAGTATGCCCCCTGGTATGCCGCGACGCTCAAAACCTATGGTAGCAGCTAAACCTACGATAGCCGCAATCACAGGCAAGCTAGTAATATCGCCCAGTTTAACTGGCAATCCAGCATCGCTGCCTACTATCAGCTGTACACTGTTAGTGGCAATCAGTAGCAAGAAGAGTCCGATACCTATACCAGTCCCATGAGCTATACCCTTTGGCAGGTTAGTCAGTATCCACTGACGTAGGCCAGTCACACTAACAAATGTGAATACCACACCCATCAAGAAAATAGCACCTAAAGTCACGGGAATTGAGATCCCTTGACCCAAGACCATGCTAAAGGCAGTGAAAGCCGTTAACGAGATAGCACAACCAACGGCCATGGGTAAGTTAGCCCATAAGCCCATCAATAAAGAGCCGAATGCGGCAATCATACAGGTGGAGATAAACACAGCACCTGGATCAAATCCTGCTATACCCAACATGTTAGGCACCACAATCACCGAATAGACCATAGCCAGAAAGGTGGTTAATCCAGCGATAAATTCGCGTCTTAGGGTGCTGCCACGTTGCGTAATACTGAAGTAGCGGTCTAGAAAAGAAGCGGGGGTCGCTTGTGTTTTTATCGATGTATCTGGTGTAGGGTTCGTCTGTTCAGACTGCATAATGTTATACCTTTGAACTCTTAAATTTATAAAGCTGTGGCAGATAAGTGCCTCGTCAATCAAACCTGAGTGAGATCCACGAATACTTGATTATATTTTATTATGACCTGCAGATTATCAATCTCTGAGGTTGGCTATCATCAGCGTCAAACACGCTAAAACACAGCCTTTATTGGCGCCGAAGTTTACAGCATCCAGTACTTTAGACCTAGAATATGAGTCACTAATTTTGCAATTGTTCTAAAAAACGAACAGGTGCGACAATTCTGTTATGGATTTTGATAAGCATTAATTAGATACCAGCAAATGGCAGGTAATCATTAGCATCAAAAACCAGCAAGACCTTATCGTCCCCCCTGCCAATTTCATCAGCTAACACAGGCCCAAACAGCATTATTCTAGCTACAATTGGCGTTATCTCATTTTTGTTCATATTTCTTCATATTTTGTCAAAATTCATTCATCCCATGCATGACTCCTGTTCACATTCCTACTCTATATTGGTGTCATCGCAGATAAGATCACTAGAGAGAATCCGACATGACAGAGCACACGTCATCAGAATCAGTCAAGCAAGTTAAAACCAAGGAGCTTAAAGCCCTAGGTTTTATCATCTTCTTGTTGTTTCCCATCGTCACCATCACAGGCATCTGTGCCTATGGCTTCGTTATCTGGATGATCCAGGCATTTGGCGGAGTCGTCGGCCACTAAACCGATTTAATCAGACGTAAAACAAACAAAACGAAACAAATTTTAAGATTTAAAGGATGCTGTTATGAAGTGGTTTATCAACATTTGGCGCACACTGACCAAGCCTGCCAAGTACCTAACCTTAGGCACGGTCAGTCTCTCGGCCTTTCTTATGGGCATCATCTTCTGGGGCGGCTTTAACACGGCTCTTGAGATGACCAATACCGAAGAGTTCTGTATCAGCTGCCACAGTATGGAGAGCATGCCATACAAGGAGCTACAGGAAACCGTTCACTGGTCGAATCATTCCGGCGTACGAGCTACCTGTCCAGACTGCCACGTGCCACACAACTGGAGCCGTAAGATTGCCCGTAAAATAGAGGCCTCTCACGACATGTGGGGCTGGATGCTACAGTCGGTAAATACCCCAGAGAAGTTTGAAGATAAACGCCTCGAGATGGCCAGTCGAGAGTGGAAACGATTCGACCGTGATAACTCTCTCGCCTGTAAAAACTGTCATAACTACGACTCAATGAAGTGGGAAGACATGTCAAAACTGGCTCAGAAGCAGATGAAGCGAGCCGCAGAGATAGATCAAAGCTGTGTCGATTGCCACAAGGGTATTGCCCACCACCTCCCTGATATGGGCACCGCACGAGCCCCCGAATTAATCGCTCAGGTAGGTTCTGGTGTCACTTCACTACAGACCGAACAGATCTACTTCACCGCCTTGACTAAGCCGTTATTCTACAACGACCACACAGATGTTGAAGCTGGAACCCTGAACATAGCCACTAAGGTCAAGGTATTAGAGACCAAAGGCAAGCGCGTTAAGGTTGGCATAGATGGCTGGCGTAAGAAGGTCGGCGCAGGCCGCGTCATCTACTACGATTTCGGCATCAACATACTGTCGGCTCAACTGACCAAGGATGCGGCGCTCGAAGAAGGCGTGATGCAGGTCTTCGAAGAGAAGGAAGATCCTATGACAGGCCTGATTTGGCAACGTGTCGAAGCTAAAATCTGGACCGAAAAAGACTATCTGGTCTCAGATCTTCAACCTCTGTGGGACTATGCCCGTGAGACATATTCCACCAGCTGTAGTGTGTGCCACACCCAGCCTGACGAAAAACACTTCGATGCCAACAGCTGGCCGGGAATGTTCCAGGGCATGATAGCTTTCGTCAACATGGACCAAGATACCCAAGCCTTAGTGCAGAAGTACCTGCAAGAACACTCATCTACTTTCGACAAGTCAGCGCATGAATTATAGGACTGAGTATATGAAAACAAAAATTGAAATAATCAGTCTGAATGTAGCACATTCATACCCAAATCCAGACAAGTCAGCGCACTAGTATTGAGGACTGAAAACATGAAAACAAAAATTGAAATCATCAGTCTGAATGCAGCTCATTCATTCTCAAATTTCGACAAGTCAGCGCACTAGCAATAAGGACTGAAAATATGAACAGAAGACACTTTTTAAAAGGACTTGTATCGACATCTTATGTGGTCCTGAGCGGCGCATCGGTACTGGCACCACTCAATGCCTTAGCGGCTTCCGGTGCTAAGTCGAAAGATGGCTGGTTAACCACGGGCACTCACTTTGGCGCGTTTAAGATAAAGCGTAAGAACGGCGTTATCGATCAGGTTAAGCCATTCGACTTAGACAAGTATCCTACGGATATGATTAACGGCATCAAGGGTCTGGTCTATAACCCATCTAGGGTTCGCTACCCTATGGTGCGTCTCGACTTCCTGCTAAACGGACATAAGAGTGACACCACACAGCGCGGCGATTTTCGTTTCGTCCGTGTCACCTGGGACAAGGCACTGAACCTGCTGAAAGATTCCCTGGATGAGGTGCAGACTAAATACGGTCCATCTGGCCTACATGCGGGTCAGACCGGCTGGCGCGCCACCGGACAACTGCATTCAAGCACCAGTCATATGCAACGCGCCATAGGTATGCACGGCAACTTCGTCAAGAAGATTGGCGACTACTCCACCGGTGCTGGCCAAACCATCATGCCTTACATCTTAGGCTCCACCGAAGTCTATGCTCAGGGTACCTCCTGGCCACTGATCCTCGAAGAGTCTAAGACCATCATCTTGTGGTCAAACGATCCTTACAAGAACCTACAGGTAGGCTGGAACGCCGAGACCCATGAGTCTTTCGCCTACCTAGCTCAGCTCAAGGAGAAGGTTAAGCAAGGTAAGATCCGCGTGATCAGCATAGATCCTGTGGTGACTAAGACCCAGAAATACTTAGGTTGTGAGCAGCTCTACGTCAACCCACAGACAGATGTGGCGCTGATGCTAGGTATTGCCCATGAGATGGTGACCAAGGGCTTGCACGATAAGAAGTTTATCGACGGCTACAGCCTAGGTTTCGACAGATTTCTGCCATACCTGCTCGGTGAGAGCGACGGCGTGGCCAAGACACCTGAATGGGCCAGTAATATCTCAGGGGTAAGCCCTGAGATCATCCGCGATCTGGCCAATGTAATGACTAAGGGCCGTACGCAACTGATGATGGGCTGGTGTATTCAGCGCCAACAACACGGCGAACAGCCTTACTGGATGGCGGCAGTTCTGGCCACCATGATAGGTCAAATAGGCTTACCCGGCGGCGGCATAAGCTATGGCCACCATTACTCTGGTATTGGCGTGCCTTCATCTGGAGCTGCCGCACCTGGAGCATTTCCCCGTAATCTGGATGCCGATCAGAAACCCTTGTTCGATAGCAATGATTTCAAGGGCGCCAGTAGCACCATTCCGGTTGCCCGCTGGATCGACGCAATTATGGAACCCGGCAAGACTATCGATGCCAACGGATCTAAGGTCACCTTCCCAGATATCAAGATGATGGTGTTCTCGGGCAACAACCCCTGGAACCATCATCAAGACAGAAACAAGATGAAGCTGGCATTCCAAAAGCTTGAGTGTGTGGTCACTATCGACATGAACTGGACGGCTACCTGCCGCTTCTCAGACATAGTCCTACCGGCTTGTACCACCCTAGAGCGTAACGATATCGATGTGTACGGCAGCTACGCCAACCGTGGCATACTGGCGATGCATAAGATGGTCGAGCCTCTGTTCGAGAGTCTGTCTGACTTCGAGATCTTCACTCGTTTCGCTGCTGTCATGGGTAAAGAGAAAGAATATACCCGCGACATGAGCGAAGAGGACTGGTTGAAGAAGCTGTACAAGGACTGTAAAAAGGCCAATGACGGCAAGTTTGATATGCCGGACTTCGATACCTTCTGGAAAGATGGTTATGTTCACTTCGGTGAAGGTAAGCCCTGGACCCGTCACGCGGACTTCAGAGAAGATCCTGAAATAAATCCTCTGGGCACTCCATCTGGACTGATTGAAATTTTCAGCCGCAAGATAGCTCAATTTGGCTATGATGATTGTCCAGGCCATCCAACCTGGATGGAGAAGACAGAACGTAGCCATGGCGGTCCAGGTTCAAACACCTTCCCGGTTTGGATGCAGTCATGTCATCCGGATAAGCGTCTGCACTCACAGATGTGTGAGTCGAAAGAGTACCGTGAAACCTATACGGTTAAAGGTCGAGAGCCTGTATATTTAAGCCCAGAAGATGCCAAGTCTCGTGGCATCAAGGATGGCGATATCGTGCGGGTGTTTAACGACCGTGGTCAACTCCTTGCCGGCGCAGTAATATCTGACAGCTTCCCCAAAGGCATCATACGTATCCACGAAGGCGCTTGGTATGGTCCGGTTGGTAAAGATGGTAGCAAGGAAGGCGGCGCCGAGATTGGCGCCCTGTGTAGCTATGGCGATCCAAACACACTAACCCAAGATATCGGCACCTCTAAGCTAGCTCAAGCTTGCGCGGCTTATACTTGTCTGGTTGAATTTGAGAAGTTCCGTGGCAAAATCCCTCAAGTCAGTTCATTCGATGGACCGGTTGAGACCTTGATTTAACCAGTACAGGATGGCGACCATATGGAAAACAGCATGACTAACCCAGCAATATCAGAGGATCAGATGAATAATACAGACATGAATAAAGCGCGAGCCATGGTCTATCGCCTGCTCTCCTCTTTGTTTGCTAAAGAGATCGATCATCAACTGCTCCATGAATTGACCAGCGAGCCAGCCAAGGCCTTCTGGACTCAACTCGCCAGTGAGCCGAGCTTTAAACAAGATGTCGATACCTTGGTTACTCTGCTGGAAAGCTTAACCTCAGATAAGGCCTTGCTGGAACTTGCCGCCGATTATTGTGGCCTGTTTCTGGTGGGCACTAAACACAGCGCCTCACCCTATGCCAGCCTCTATCTCCAAGATACCAACAAGAGCGCTGCAGATAGTCAGAGCAATAACAGCCCTAAAGGCACTAAGCGTGGCGATCAGCCCTTGCTGTTTGGTGAGCAGCATCAAATGATGGTGCAGTTTCTTAAACAGAGTCAGTTACAGGTTCAAACCAGCTTTCCTGAGCCTGCGGATCACTTAGCGGTGATCTTGGCTTATGTTGAGCATCTTTGCTTATCGGCTAGTAACGAGGAGCAGCTTAGCTTTATCGAGTCATACCTCAACAGCTGGCTTGGAAAGTTTACCGCTAAAGTGACTCAGGGCGACAGTGGCAAATTCTACTCTGCCTTAGCAGGCTTGACACTATCTTGGGTTAGATCTGACTTAGTAGGATTAACAGAGGAAGGTTAAATCTGCGACGAAAATCCTAGGACCTAGGTCCTAGGATTTTATCTATTAAATCATTTTCAACTTGCCCTTAACAGCCGCTATACTTGAATACTGCTTAGCCGCCATTATGCTATCTAGCTCCTTAGCTATCCTATCGAAGCACTCAACGCCCTCCTTCTCGAAACATGTCGCAACTTGTACTGCCGAGGCGCCAGCCAACAAATATTCGAAGGCATCTGTACCGGTTTTAATGCCGCCGACTCCTATGATGTCTATGCTCGAAGGCAGCAACTGACTAAATGCCCTGACATTGGCAAGACCGATAGGCTTGATGTAATCACCACACAAGCCGCCAAATCCGCCTTTGGGTTTGATGATGGCACTCTCGGTTTCCGGGTCGATAACTAAGGTGTTACCCACAGAGTTGATGCAGGTAATAAAGCTCACCGGAAACTTCTTGATGATATTAGCCATGGTGTTGAAATGAGAGAAATCGAAATAAGGCGGCAACTTTAAGCCTATAGGCTTACTACCTAGCTCGCACAATTGCTCCAATGCCCGCTCAGTCTGCTCGAAATCGTATCCCACCTGAGCCTTGCCTTCGATATTGGGGCAAGAGAAATTAACTTCGATAAGATCGGCGCAACTGGTTTGAAAGGCTTTAACCATGGTCAGGTTATCGGCGAGACTAAAGCCTGAAATGCTAACCACTATTGGCTTGCCAGCCTGCTTCAATCTAGGCAGCATCTCAAGATAGGCTTTATAGCCGAGATTAGGTAATCCCATTGACTGTATAGAGCCATAAGGCAAGGCTTGATATCTCGGCTCGGCATTGCCCTCTCTGGGCTCCATAGTACAGGATTTGGTCATGATGGCAGCTGAGGCTGAGGTCCCAAGCAAGTTAAGTTCATCTTCCTCGGTGCAACGTGGGCCCGATGCGTTAAAGATAAAACTCGCTAATGGAATTTCTGCAATCTTGGTACTGATACGCTTAGTCATACTGCTAGAAGCAGCTTCAATCGATGGGGTATTATCATTATGGGTAGGGCTAGACATGTGAGGCTCCGTTTCTGTTCACAAACGGGAGACGAGACTAGCAGCTTACTTAGCTTGAAACCTTGATCCTCAGCGAGTTTTAAACAAGGAGCTCAGATACAGGTTTTATTTCGTGATCTAAATCTCGCAGGCTAAGTGCTAAGCTATAAGTGCTAAGTTAAAAGTTATGGCTAAACATGCACGTTCTGGCAAAGCATACTCCCTGCGGGGACCATTGGCCCCGACAGGCTATCAGTAATATGAAGCATCGACTCTAGTATAAACTAGATATTAACGCCCCCGGCTGCCGCCATAAGCACGCTTCTTGGCTCTTTGCTTATGGGAATTTCTGCCGCCCTTTCTAGGCTCCGCAGCACTCTTAGTCAAGTCCGGCTCAAAGCCTGCTAACCATTGCTGAGGAAGTCGCTTATCCAGTACCACTTCGACCTCTTCGAGCAGGTGTTCATCTTCACTGCACAGCAGTGTGATGGCCAGTCCCTTGTTACCGGCCCGTCCCGTGCGGCCGATGCGATGCACATAATCCTCGGCTTTATAGGGCAGTTCATAATTAATGACATAGTTCAGGTCGATAATATCTATCCCCCTTGCAGCAACGTCCGTGGCCACCAGCACACGTACCTCACCATCCTTAAAACCTTGCAGCACCTTTTCACGTGCTCCTTGAGAGAGATCCCCATGAAAAGCCTGAGCCGAAATCCCCGCCTTAGTTAAATTAGCCGCCAACTTGTCTGCGGCCAGCTTCTTACGGCTAAAAATGAGTACCTGCTGTAAATTGCCAGACTCAATAAGATGAGTAACTAAAGCAAGTTTCCTATCACTGTCGACGGCATAAACTCGCTGGTCAATCTCAACAGCCGCAGCATTTCGCTCTCCCACCTCAATCTGTTTAGGGTCCCGTAACAATGATTGACTTAAACCATAGATAGACTCATCGAAAGTCGCAGAAAACAGCAAGGTTTGGCGCGTCTTAGGCAGCTGTTTGACTATGGCATCGATCTCATCTTTAAAGCCCATATCCAGCATACGGTCGGCTTCGTCGAATACCAAAAATTCAAGCTGATTCAAGTTCAGAGAGCCACGCCTTAAGTGATCCAGCAAACGCCCTGGTGTGGCAACCAAGATATCGACCCCGGCCGCTAAAATCTGAGCTTGAGCATCGATACTCACGCCGCCATATACCAGAGCAGATTTAACTTGAGTCAGCTTAGCGTATTTAACGAAGCTACCATGAACCTGGAGCGCAAGTTCACGGGTTGGCGTCAATACTAGGGCACGAATAGCAGGTTTGTCTGCAGAGTCTTGCGCTTCAGTCTTTTGCAGACAGATTTGCGCAGTTAACTTATTGAGAATGGGCAAGGCAAACGCGGCGGTCTTTCCCGAGCCAGTTTGAGCACCGGCCATGATATCCTGTCCGGCTAAAATTGCCGGAATAGCCTGAGTCTGAATAGGCGTAGGCTGGGTATAGCCTAATTCAGTCAAAACCTGCAACAATTCTGGTCTTAGGGATAAGGATGAAAATCCATGCTTAGCAGCAGAGTCGACGCGTTCAGACATACGGGAAGTACCTAGATAAAAACAACAAATAAACGGCCGCGAATTGTATCACTGTTTAGCTAGAATAAGGATTCTAATGAAACTAAGGACTAACTAACTTAGCTGTTTATGCTTCCAGATAAACTCTAAGAGCTTCGATTGAGCGAGTTAAGCTGCTGACCACTTGTTCATGTTGGCAGGCTTGATATTGGCTTTTCTCCAATGACTGACAAAGCTTAGACAGGGCTAACAGTCCCATGCTTGCACTGCTGCCTTTGAGGCCATGAAGTAACCTTAGGTGGTCAGGGTTAACGCCTTGCAGCTCAGAGACCTGAGCCTGACTCGAGTCAATAAACAGAGCTAGCATATCTGTCACCGCCTCTTTCCCCAAGTAGTCGATATCTTGGTTTATCTGAGTCAGATCTAGCAGTTGAGAGACTTCAATCAGGTCTTCGATGGGTGTTTCAAGGATCTCTGGGGCGCTTTCGCTAGTGATCTCTTCGACATCGGCCCCTTTCGCCAGGCCAATCCAAGCGGCTAAAGATTGCATATTGAGTGGCTTGCCTAACACAATATCAAAACCGGCCTGTTGATAATGGGAGAGATCATCGGCTTGAAGCTGAGCGGTAAATGCGGCAATCGGCACTCTGCGCTTCGCCTTATGCTTAACCGATCTTAAGTCACTGACAAGGTCAAACCCAGAACCATCTCCCAGCTGAATATCCAACATGATGGCATCGAACTCACCCGCTGTATTGTCACTATATAGCTTACGCGCCTGCTCGCAGCTACTAGCCAGCACTGATTCATGACCTAAATGAGCCAGGAACCCTTGAGCCACCATGGCATTGACCTTATTATCCTCAACCACTAAGACGCGCTTGTGCGCCACATTTTCCAGGTTTTGAGCATAGCTATCATTCACTCGCTGACACTCTATCAGTGGTAAGCTAAAACCAAAACTGCTGCCACGCCCCGGCTGACTCTTAACCCAGAGCGAATCCGACTGGACTAAGCTAGCTAGCTCTTGGGCACTCTTTTTAGAAATGCCTAGGTTCGGTGAAGCATCATCTGCAAGCTCATATGCACTAAGGTTCAGCTTCATCAGATCCACCAGCTCTTTACTAATAGCCAGCCCCAAGCCAGTACCTCTAGAGCGCCCTTTATTGAGCTGAGCACTATAAGCCTTAAACAGGTGCGGCATGGCCGCAGAACTTATGCCTAAACCGGTATCAATCACCTCGAAATGCAACTCGGCTTCATCGAATGAGACTCTCAGCCTCACCTCCCCCTCAGGGGTAAACTTGATGCCATTACCAATAAGGTTAAACAGCACTTGGCGAAGCTTGGGGCCATCTAAGCTGATCCATGGGGGTAAGCGCGGGCTTTCGAGTACTAGCTGCAAACCGGCGATATTGGCTCCAGCGAGCATGATAGCCACCACCTCATCGATGAGTTCATTGATGGCCACAGGTCTGGTTTCGTTGCTGAGTTTGCCTTGTTCTAATCTGGAGAAATCCAAGATATCGTTAAGCACGGTTTGTAACAGGGTGCCGCTGTATTGAGACAGAGCCAACATCTGCTTCTGGGCGAGAGGGAGATCTGAATGGCCGAGCAAGGTCAAGGTGCCCAGCAGACCATTGAGGGGTGTGCGTATTTCATGACTCATGGTGGCTAAAAACAATGACTTGGCCTGACTCGCCTGCTCGGCCATCTCTCTGGCTTGAGCGTGACCTCTGGCCTCAGCATCCAGTTGTTTGTTAGCGATAGCTAACTCCTTGGTGCGTGCTTCAACAGTACTTTCAAGCTCTGCCTTGTGCTGGGTTAGCTCGGCTGCTGTATCGAGTAACTGAGCCTGTAACTTTTGATTGTGCGCCGTCTTCTGTTTAAATGCTTGAATCGCATTGGCCATGGCGGTCAACTCATCATCACCATGGGAGTTCAGGCTCACCTCGGTATCTCCTAGGCTCAATCTGGACAAGGCCTGAGTCGCCTCGTTAAGCCTCACGGCTATGCCTTTATAGATGACCCAATACATGACAAACAAGATCACCAGCAACATCAAGACTCCCGTACTCAACAGGCCGGTTTTAGCCCAAAAAAGTTGTTGTAGATAATCTCCCCGAGCCAATTCAGTTTTAGCCTGTTGGCTGGCCATGGCAACGTGCAACGTACGGTTTAACCCAGTTAATTTATCCGAGAGTGAACTCAGTTGCTTATCTTGAGCCCTCAGTAGCTGAACATACCGTCTCTGGGCCGCCAAACCTTCGCCTACCCTATGTAATACCACTAACTCAGCAGTCAACTCATGCTCCCTGACGGGATCTCTTATCAAGCCCTTGAGTAACTCCAATGCCATCAGATCGACTTGAGGTTCGCCGTTATTCAGATCTGGCGAGTTAGCGAGTCCTTGAGAGAGGGTCATTATTTGATAAGTCGACGGCAAGCTGATTGTCGGCTGCTGTGACATTGAACTGAGCAAGCTTGCTAGAGCAGACTCATGCTCAGGCGATTGCAGCAACTGGCCCACCAGAGTAATATTATGTATCACCTTAAGGGCACGATTGAGGCGTTCTTGAATGTCTAAATCTTGTTCAATCACGGCGTCCAGCAGATGTGCGCTGTTCACCTGACCGGCAATTTGCGGATAGGCCAGACTCAACTTGGCTAAGATGCCTGAGTCGACCACGGCAAGCTCGGCTTCAAGCAGTTCTGTGCTGTGACTAGCTGACGCAACTAGGGCCTTACCGACTCGAGATAAGTGCCCCGCCACCTCTAGGCGCTGCCCGACCTGATTACCTAAGCGGGCCAGTTCATGAATTATCTCACCGGCAGAGAACTCTAACCTCTGATCATTCTGCACCCCGAGTGATTTAAGGCTGGCAATGGTACCCAGTAAATGGCTGCTATTAATCGACAGCATTCGACCGATAAACTGTCTTTGCGACTCTTCCTTTACAGTGCCCAGCGCCTGCGCATTGTCGGCCAATGCGTTAGAGGTTTGCACCAAGTTACGCGCAGCCTGTGATGCGGGCAGCGCCTCATCGTAGAGAAACCGGTCGGCTTTTTTCACCCAATAGAGACTCAAGCTTCCCACGGAGACGAGTAACATAAGCAAGAAGGCTAGCAAACAGAAGGACAGCATGAGACGTCCAACTAAACTCTTTCTCGATAGCGTGAAGGGCATCTTTATCCTTAACCTGATACAATAAATTTAGACATTTTACTTTAAATGATGGCATGGCAATGACGCTGAAATACTGTGTAGTTCTTATCGATAAAAAAATACCAGAAACCAGAATGTCAGTCGCTAAAATCAGAGCCTCAAGCTTCAGAGATACTAGAACCAAGATCATCGAAATATCAGTAGTCGAAACCTTAAGTATAAGAAGCGACACCTATCGATATATGACCACTCTAGCCGGGCTCACATTGTCGATTCTGCTCTTCAGCCTAAGCGCTAATCTCGCCCACGCCACCACAAATTCTGCCGTCTGGTCATTAGAGCAGCGTAGCCCCTTTAATGTCAAAGACCAAGAGACTAAAACCCAAGCATATCATCCTCTCAAGCACGCCAAGCAAGCCTGGAAAATATGTACTTTGGTGCCACATCTCAAGGACGCGTATTGGATCGGTATAGATTATGGTCTGGTGCAGCATGCCAAAGCACTGAATATAACATTAGACCTCTTCGAGGCTGGCAGTTATTACGGAAAAGATAAGCAACTCGGCCAGCTTTCCCACTGTATGAACGGCGATTATGATGCCATATTACTGGGCGCTGTGGACCCCAAACTCCTGTCCTCTTTCCACCAGCCCATCACTAAGCCCGTTATCGCTCTGGTTAACAGAATTGATAACCGCAAGGTGACTACCCGCATCGGCGTCAACTGGTACCAGATGGGATGGCTGGCCGGCAACTTTATCAAACAAGATGTCGAACAAGGTAACGCTGGACAAGCAAGCGTAGCCCTATTGACAGGCCCTGAAAAAATGGGAGGTAGCGAATGGGTCGAGGAAGGGATCAAGGCGGCTTTACAGCTTAGTCCAGACGCTAAACCAGCCTCAACAAACAGTTTGAAAAGCAGCAAGATCACCATCTCCTCAATCCGTTATGCCGACAACAATCGTAACCTCTATCGAGATCAACTCCACTACCTACTCAAAGACCAGACACCAGATTACATCTTAGGCAGTGCGGTTGCTATCGAAGCTGCCGTTGGACAGCTGGCCATAACACAGGCAAGCCAAGCTTCTAAGCTCACTTCCCAGCCAGAGCAAGAGCCTGTTTCTAAAATTAAACTGGTCAGCAGTTACCTGTCCCCCGCCGTACTCAGAGGCTTATTTAGAAACCGAGTCGCGTTCAGTTCGGATGATTCTGTGGTGCTACAGGGGAAATTGGCGATAGATGTCGTCGTTAGAGAGCTCGAAGGCGCTAAGTCCTTCGGTGATATAGGCCCGGCGATTCAAGGCTTGCAAGGGGACGTGCTGAAGAAATATCAGCTAACTGACAGCCTAGCACCTGCAGAGTTTTATCCGATATATAGGGTAAAGAGTAACAAGAAGCTGTAAGGCTCAAGACAAGGCTAATAAAGCGATAAGTTAAGCTCAAAATAACACTAAGATAGTCACGAGTTGCGAGCCCAAGATTAATAGGAAAGACGTCAAGAAACTTTTTTACTTACGGCTTAAAACTTATCACTTCCACTGGCCCTAAACATTTTAATCTTCGACTTTTGCCGAGAACAAATAACCTTCGCCATGAATAGTGGCAAACAAGTCTGGATTGAGTTTATTTCTCAGCCTTCTGATGATCACATCTATGGTTCTGTCATTCACATCTTGGTTTCTGTGACTGGTTTGCTGCATCAAGCGCTCACGAGATAATACTTGTTGCGGGTGCAGTGCAAACGCTGCCAGCAGTTCGAACTCGGCCTTAGTGAGTTTGATTATCTCGTCACCATGCTTAAGCTTGCGACTGTTGAGTTCAAGGATATAGCCCTCGAAGGCAATCACATCATTGTTTTCATCGAGTTGATCTATGACTGCTTGTTCAGCCTTCTTGACCAGAGATATCCGCCAGAGAAGGTTCTTCACCCTGACTAGCAACTCCCTCAATTCAAATGGTTTAGTGACATAATCATCGGCGCCCATCTCTAAGCCAATAATCTTATCTATGGCTTCGTCACGTCCAGTCACTAATATGATGCCGACATCTGAGCGGCTACGTAGCTCTCTGGCCAGACTCAAACCATCGACTCCGGGAAGATTGATATCTAACATCACCAGATCTACATGTTGGCGACCGAACTGATACCACATCTGCTCACCATCTTCTGCCTCGAGGACACGATAACCCTCTTTCTCAAAGTATCCTTTAAGACGAGCCCTGATCACGGCTTCGTCATCGACAACTAATACGGTATGAGGTGTAGAGTATGCAATTGAATTAGCCATGGTATCTAGAGCCAAAGGCTCACTCCTGATGAAAAATGGGTCTTGAAAGCGAATAAATATCTCTCGCCCTACATTATTCACATTTTTTCATAATTGCATATAAGCAAAAAGCAAAAATAGAGAGCTAAGTAATACTTTCTTTGTCCTCAGCCCTAATAAACTCCTTATTCCTAATAAAAACTCTGAGAATTTTTACACTCACTATAAGTTGGCATATGCTTATACTAATGCCATGCTATAACTGAACTAAAGTTCAAAGCTAAAGCATTTATGATTAAAGCTTAACAGAGGAAGCGTTATGGACGAGAAGCGTAAATTTTCAAGGATCCCATTTGCCGCAGATGCCCAGCTGACTCAGGCAGATAAGGTCTGGACGACTCATATTCTCGACCTCAGCCTCAATGGCGCACTCGTTGAGGAACCCGACTCTTTTGCTGTAGATAATGCGCCTATCATTCTGAGTTTTACTCTTCAAGGGTCTGAGATAGTGATGAAGATGGAAACCAGCCTGATTCATCACAAATCGGGGCACTTGGGTCTCAGATGTGAGCATATTGATGTGGACAGCATCAGTCACCTTCGGCGCATGATAGAACTTAATATCGGTGATTCATCCATGCTCAATCGTGAACTTGAAATGTTTATCGCTGACCACGAAAGCTCCCACGGCTAACATTTAGTTAAGTTAAGTTAAGTTAAGTTAAAACTAGCCCAATGAACAATGAGACAGCAGAATAAAATTGCAGCCGACTCGTAATTGCTGACGCATGTCTTTTATTGCTGTCTCTAATCCCAAATCAGCATCTGATTAAGCTAGTTTGTCGCTCTAAAGCACTCATCTTTCCGCCCTTAACCAGGTGTTCTGACACAGTAAGAACACTCAAAATCCGGCACAGCCGCGTAATCATAACCCCTAGTCAGTTCCCCCCAAGTTTATAAGAAAGCTAAGTACTGCGGCTGCTCGAAGCGTGTTTATAGTCGAGTCGAGAATCAATTCATCGAGAACCTAATAGGCTTCAACTATACTTACTGCAGGTTTCCGACTCAAATTCGTACAGTCTAAGGGTGAATGTCGTGCGCTGTTTTTTTTACTTTTTATTCTATTGCTTACTACTAAACCTGCCCTTTACCGCTATGGCTGAAAACCTTAGGTTTGCCTTGGTGCCAAAAGAGATCAATAACCCATTTTTTATTGCCACAGGTAAAGGCTGCAGAGTGGCAGCCGCCAAACTAGCTAATGTCGAATGTATATTTCGTGGTAGCAGTAACATTGATGTCAGAGTTCAGGATCAAATAATTTCAGAGCTGATTGATGAGGGAGTAGATGGCATTGCAGTTTCGATCACTCAATCTGATTTTCTTGCAAGCCATAGCCTTCAGAAAGCGATTAAGCAAGGCATTCCTATCATTACTTTTGATGCTGACTTTGATCATAAAACCCTAAAAAAATATCAACATCTTCGCCTTGCTTATATTGGTTCAGATGATTTTGAACTCGGCAAGGCCCTAGGGGAGCAGCTAAAGCGACACCGGCCTAACGGTGGTTCATTGATTATACAAAGTGGACGTCCGGACTCACCTAACCTAAACCTTAGAGTGATGGGAGTACGCTCGGCACTTTCCGGTAAGCCTTACCTCGCCCCGCCAGGTGAACGATTAAATGGAGAGAATGGCTGGTCAGAATTTAGCGCACCTTTATATAATTTTGGTCAGTTCAGTCGAGCCTTAGAAGATCTAAAAACGGTGCTTAATTTATACCAAGATAACAAAGTCGACTCATTTGTTGCTGTCGGCGGCTGGCCTCAGTTTGTTGATGGCTATCGGCAAACCGTCGAGCCATACAAAGTCAATCTCGAACAAAAGGACATTATTCTTATCATAGGTGATTCAGCTAAGATCCAACTGGAATATTTACGAGAAAACCTTGCACATGGAAACATAGGACAAAACCCTTTCGAGATGGGTAAACAAGCTATTTTCACCCTGTATAAAATAGCGAATAAACAGAAGTATGAAAAAAACATAACCACCCCACTAACCTACTGCACGCCTGATAACTATGCCTCCTGCGTAAAAGATTAGCTTTATCTCTTGTTCTCTTGTTCACTTGTTCTGAGCCGAAAGGTTTAAATCAAGGACAGGAACTCAGAATTTTTTTGGTTTATTCATGTTTAACATGCATGTTTTATTTTGCTAAGTTAACTGAGCTTTCGTGCTCCATTTTTCGGAATTTCCAGAATAAAAGGAGTTACGCACGATTAAAATAGTGATATCTGGGGTGAGTATTTTTGAAAAATAAACTTGTATTAACACTTATCAGTTTTTTGGTTTTTTTATTATGCTAACTCTTTGGATCAATAACGTAGAAACTTGGAATAGTATCTGTGCTTATAAAAGAGAGTTTGGAATTTTTCCATATTATATTGTGGCTGACCTAACTAATCCTGAAAATGCTTGTGGTGAAACAGGGGTTATTTATGCTGGAGTATTGAAAACTTTTATAGCTTCTTTACTTACGCTTTTATTTGTAACCTTTACTTGGATCAAAATAACCAAACGGCAGGACCAAGTGTGATTCATCCGTAACTAGCCGTTAAATTACAATAATATTAAACATTTACCCTGCTCGTCCCTCGCTAGTTTAACTCACTTTATTTAGCTGCTTAATGTGTCATTAAAAACGTAATATTAAAGTCATTAAGTTTCACCAGTTTGAAGTTGATAGTTGTCACCATTAAGCATTTACTCTGCCAATACCAAGACTATGATGCCTAGCGATTTCGTGCCCATCTAATGGCTTATTTAAGCCCCCCAAAAAAATGCCAAAGGTGTATAGTAGCGCCAGTATTTCTAACTAGATAAACCTACGATATGCCCGACTACTACCTTCATACAATTAATGCCCGACAGGCACTGGAGGCCATCGCTAAAGGACTGTCCAGCGTCCGCCTCTCCGTTGACCTGAATATTTCAGAACGGGAGTTTTCCTTAAGTGACCAAGGTCTAGTACTCGACGAAGACAATCTACTTTCCATTGACGAGCTAAAAAAAATCGTCAAGAAGACACAGAGGATCTACCTCTGTAGTGATGGAGATATGTTTCCACTTGAGGACCGCAGCTCAGGCTACTACAAGCTAGTTCCCACGACTGGAGCACCTCTACTAGAAATTAGCGGCGTCAAGATGCACATATCCAAGGGAACCGATCCCTTTACTAGTGCCTCCGAAATGGCTCAACAAGCGGTGCATAAGGGTGACAAGGTATTGGACTGCTGTAGTGGACTTGGCTATGCGGCCATAGCGGCCCACAGACTAGGAGCGAGCGAAGTGCTCACCATAGAACTGAGCCCAGAGGTAATGGGGCTACGCGCACAGAATCCTTGGTCAAAAGATTTGGATAAAGATGGCATAGTGCAACGTCAGGGCAGCAGCTTTGAGCTGATAAAGACAATGCCTTCGATATCCTTCGATGCGGTCGTTCACGATCCACCACGCTTTTCCCTCGCCGGGGAGCTCTATAGTGAAGAGTTCTACCGGGAGATCTACCGGGTACTGCGCCGTGACGGACAACTTTTTCATTACACTGGCAACCCACACGTAGTAAAGAAAGGCAGCAGTTTTGTCGACGGTGTCATCCGCCGCCTCAAGTCGGCCGGCTTCAGAAACGTGGAAAAGGTTGAGCATCTGATGGGAGTCAGAGCGCAGAAATAATAGCATAAAAGGGGCGGTGACAATGATTAATGACGCTTAGTCGTGCTTGAATCCGTCCTATTTTTAAGCTTCAATACACTAAAGTAAAATTGCTAAACTAAAATTACTAACAAGCAATAATTCAGAGTCATAACCAATAAGCCTAGGCTGAAAAAAACCACTGAGGCAGTCTTCTAAACTGTCGTATATACCAAGAATTTATTGATTTCCAGTATCGAAAGCGCTCGTTGTGGACCTTATATACTAAGCTATCTTCTCCTGATCCACATTCTCACCCTGTTGACACAGCAAAAATCTCGCCTAGCTTGAGAAGATGTTCAGATAAAATATATCTTTATTCAACATTTCATGATTAAACATGCCTGAACCCAATTGCCTATCTAGTATTCTGAGTCGATAGTTTGCAATCAGGAGCAGGCATTGACCCTATTTTTTTCCTTTAAAAGGCGATAACAATACTAGTTTACTGTGATGTAGTTGGAGTATTCACTAACGCCGCAGCTATTTGACGCTCTGACTCGAACATATTGAGTGCCCGATAAACCTAAGCTGTAACTTGTGGTCGATGAACTCCCCAGAACTGTCCAGGAACCGGTCCAATACTGTATGTCGTAGCCAGTAGCCTCAGACACTGGATTCCAGCTAATTAACTGGCTAGAGCCGCTAGCACCTGTAGGCATTGCCGGACTTTCGCTACAGTCGCCGCCCGATAGCGTCACCTCAGACCATTGGCTGTAACCACTGTCACCACATGTATTTGATGCCATCACTTTAACATACTGAGTGCTGTTGGCTGACAAGCCAGTAAAGCTGTATTCACTCTGTGTTGTGGTGTCGATTGTCTGCCATGAACTGTTCTCCCATAACTGCAGGGTATAATTGCTAGCCTCATTGACTGGGCTCCAAACTGCAGTGAATGAACTGGAAGAGTTAACCCTATTGATAGCCTGAGCCGGTATCGCTGGGGCCTGATCACAACTTGCTACATGATCGGCTGCGGTGTAGATATAATACAGCTGTGACCACTGCTCGTTCAGTAGATAATGCAAGGTGATATGGACTTCTGAGCCATCTGTGGGCAGACCTGTCACAGTATGGGAGGTTCCGCTAACTTGGCTATCGCTGCGATAGTAATCCTGCGTCCCCCGTGCAGAGCCGGCGTAGAACCAAAAACCACTAGCCTGACCGGCATTCCAGTTAAATATTTGCGATGAGCCAGTCAGCACATCCCCCTCCACAGGACTAGTAAGTCCAAGCTCGCCAGTTTGACTATCATCCGCCGCCCTATAAGTGAAATGCAGCTGAGACCATTCCCCTCCCATAAGATAGTGGAAGGTGACATAAATGCTTGAGCCATCTGTGGGTAGGTCGGTGACAGTATGAGAAGTACCATCAATTTGGCTTGGGCTTCGATAATAATCCTCAGCTCCCTGTGATGAGCCGGCATAGAACCAGAATCCTTCAGCATTGCCTGCATCCCAGGTAAATAGTTGAGATGAGCCACTCAAGGTCGAACCATCGACTAGGTTGGTGATACTCGGCGCATCACCATCGCTACCTATACCAGTAACATTGCCTTCTATAGCGTAATATCCCAGGGAAGAGTATTTTGAAAATCCCCAGTTAGGGGTGCCTTCTGCTCCACCGGTAACTTCTAAAGTGTAATTTCCTGAGGATAAGTCCTGATTGAAAGAAGCTGAGCGATCCACACTCTTATTAGACTGCGCCAGTGTGTATCCGGCACTGTCTTTAATATAAGCCTGAACATCAAGCATGCCGCCACCTATATGTTCAGTTCTATTGATACTGAAATTAACATGACCACCCGCGGCACCTATACTAAATGTGAAGATGTCAGTATCTGTATTTCGCTCTATCTGGCCACTATTATTTGCGGCACTCACGCTGCCATTCGCACCAAGTTCTAGGGCCTTAGTGTTAGAGATATCATCTGATTTGAAAGGGATAAATCCATTGATAATATAAAAGTCATCTTCGCGATTAGAGGCACCTGAATATTCGCCTTTACTCCATTGATAAATAGCCTGGCCCCAGCCAGTCCCCATCCAAATGTTACCCATGATAGGCACCCACTGGAAATCAGATATACCGTTATAATACTCACCGCCTGGATAACCACCGTCATGGGCAAGGTGCAGTAAGTGACCGAGTTCATGGGCTGCAATACGCCCTTGGCCATAAGCATCACTCTCTCTATGCAAGGTACAGAAGGTGGAAGTACCGAACGCGTAATGACAAGTCGAGCGACCCGTTTCGCGATACATGGCAGCGCCACCGCGTCGACTCACTGCCGCACGATTATAAACGTCCCAACTTGTCGTCACATTAACATCCAGCATGGAAAAACTTGCAGATACAATCTGCCAGGTGGTCCAGATAAACTCTTTTGACACATCATAGGGAATGCCATTGCTCATGATCCGACTTGTATCGAGTAAGATCACATAGCTAGATCCGGGTTTACTTTCTAGTTGCCCAAGATGTGTTCCTGGATAAGTTCCCAGATGGGAGCTTGATGCGAATGCGGCAGGAAAAGCGAATTCAGACTCAGGCGATGACGCCAACTGATCATGGTATTGGAAGTCACAATTGGGGTGGACGTCTGTGATATCGATCTTATTGACCAATAAACTGCCATTTTCAGTGGTATATTCGTAGGCAATATCTTGGTCCCTTAAGATCAGCCAGCCATAAACCTTATCGTCATCCCCTTGTAGGATAAATTCTGAATTAGGCAGGCCTACAGCTTGCCCGCCCATAGATAGAGAGCCATCGACTGCCACTGAAAAGTTATCGGCAACAACTTTTATCTCTTCACCTGAGCTAATAACCAGAGTGAACATCTGAGGTTTATCATTGATTTCATTACTTATTGCTGCACTACTAAATATTGTGTTTAGTCTTAACCTTTCTTTGGCTGCAGCATTCACCCCTGACATATCTAAAAACGATGCCGGACTACCCAGTTTTAAAGCGGCTGAAGATACGGTAGCAATATTTTGACTTGCAGATACTGTGACTGCTGTACTCGCCAATAAACATATCGATAGACAGATCTTGTTTAAGCTTTTTTTCATTTTAATCTTTCCTTTATCATTTTATTCTTCCTAAAGAGCAATAACCAGCAAGTCATTAGTAATGAACATCAGAAAAAATTTAAAACTTTATTCAATGATACAAACGCACTCGAAACGACCAATGCATTTAAAGGTCAGAATTTAAATAACTTTCAACACCACATTTTGATTGTTGCCACAATAATTATAACTAGCCTTGCCTTCATCTTTAGCGAACACTTCGCAAATTATTAAATTGTGATTAATCAGTTTTCAATCAATCAGTTTAAAACTAGCAAAAATCAGTATTAAATTAATACAGAGAGTGTATCGAAATGCAGAATGCGGTATTCGAAATACGGTTTAACGTTAAATCAATCTGTGTGAATTTATACAAATGAATATGAAAAGGATAAATAAAAAGAGGAATAGAGATAGAGATAATAATAGAAAAATAAATAGAAATAAGCAGATAGACTTATTTTACACAGCAGGCTCATATCACGGAATCAGATAAATATATCTTAAGGAAGATTTTGAGGCGCCAGCTTAGCTGCCACCACAATTTTAGGCCGATTGGTATTACAATAGCCTAATCTAGCAAGTGATTAGACTAATCGGTACAAAGGGCATGATCTGCCACGCCAGATTTGACTAACTGGAAGCAACCACAGGGATCATTATCTCTACTACAAGAGCCAACGGCTTGCACGCCAGCATCGACAAAGTCTTTGCTAATGCGACACTCACCTGCACACTCTGAGCTATCAGTGCATTTTTTACCTGCATCCATATACAGCTGAACGCAGGCAGGCATTCCCATCATGCACACATTTTTAACCACACCACCATGCTCCAAACATGCTAAAACATCTATTTTTGCTAGTGCAGCTTGCCTCATATTACTCAATGATTCCGTATCACTTTTGTCAATGGCATAAGCACTAGCACTAAGAACAGCCAAACTAGTCATAAATGTGATTAATATTGATAATCTAACTTTAACAAGGCGCATAACTTTTCCTAAAATAGTATAGGTTTTCGAAACCAGACAAGAGCAACAAATAACCCGGAATATGCCAGTCTGTTTTTAGACCTTAGCCGTTAAGCTCAACACTAAACTAAATCTAATCTAGAACCTAGAACCTAGAACCTAGAACCTAGAAAAAAATATTATTGCAGGCTATGACATTCCGTTTACAATTAATAGTTAATATCCTAATAGCCATACAAAAAACTCTTCCCCCCATAAAATCATAACGTATGATTTTAACCATATAAAATCTTTTTCAAATTTTAAATAAACAAGACTGACATCCATAGTTTATGCTGCAGTAGCCTTCCCCACCCTAACGGTTGATTGCCTTCATACAGAGAAACAACACGCCACGTTTCCAAATCTTGTGACAATCCTCAGATAACAGGCTCATTATAAATTAGCTTAGCGGGTACTAGCCAAGTGTCATCAGTCTGTACTTCCTCCCAACTCACAGAATGCCCCACTTAGAATTTCCCACTTAGAATATGCCATAAACTTGTCCGATTAGTTTTATGGGTAAGCAGCTCATGATAATTAATTATAGACTTGATATGTAATCTGGTCCCTTTGTGAAACCGCACCCGGATGGAAGCACCTAGCGAATCAAGCATAATTGACCCACAAGACTCTTTCTACGAGAATTAATCAACAAGAATGGCTCTACAAGAAAGAAGACCTTATTCGCTCCCCCACCTTCAGCTCTGTTCAGCGCTGCGCTCATAGCCACCCGTTCATCATTGTTAACAAGGTTAAAACAATGTAACTTACACGGGTGATATATTCACTGCCTAGACTGGCAGGAAATACGAGGGGAATAAAATGTACACTCACTTAGGAACAATATTAAAAGCAACACGTTAAATATATAGTGAATCAGTTATATATAAAACCAACTTAAAAAACTGACAGGGTAAACGCGCAAGGCGTGTATAAAACCTTAGGCATTCACTACAGTATCAAATAATGGAGTATAAATGAGCTTAATATATAAAATAGGGATAGCAGTTGTCTTGATGCTTCTTTCAAGACCAGGTTTCGCTTCTCAATGTGATTCAGACAGCCAATTAGCACAAGTTCAGTCCTACTTTAATGCTATAGATAAAATATTTCGTAGCGGCTCTACTGTCGAAGACATAGACAACTTTTTATCTTTAACTCACGAAAAAGTGCAATATGTACATACTGAGTATTCTGCCAACTTTAACAAAAAGACTTGGCGTGAAGCCTTCCTTAGACAGTTAAACAAAGGCTCTTATCAAAATAAAGAAGATAACCAAGCTAGGATTTTGAACTCTATTATTGGTAAAAACCACGCTGCCATTGAATATTCATATGGGATGATACAAAAAGATGGTTCTTGGAAATCCGGGACTGCTTACTTTGCTTTATTTGGTTTTACTGATGGTAAAATATCATTAATTAAAGAGTATTGGTAAAAATGCCTCACAAGGTAAATTAGCAGCTAACTGGTGTGCTTTACAGCCTAATTTTTCTATATTCGATGAAGGTCGATAGCAGTGTAATACAGTCTCACAACCTGTTAAAAAACAAGGATAAAATGTAGCCAGGCACTTTTATTGCCTAATCTATTATTGCAGGCGTTAGTTTGTCAAAAAAAATCTCTGATTAAAGGAATATTCAGTGAAAAAAACAATCATTATCTTTTTAACTCTTCTATTAATTTCTTGTGGCGAAACAAGAGTTATGACTCTCGTTGAAATGCCTCAAGATTGGTCAGACAAAACTGGCCAAGCATTCCTCAATAAAGTAGACATGAGGAAAATTCAGTATTCAGTTTTAAAACAATTCCCAGAATCCGTACAAAAACAAATAAATATCAATATTATGCCCCTTATCTTTAAACCTGCCGGGGATAAAGATAGATTTTACAAATATGAAGTCACAGTTAACACTCACCAAGAATGGGATAAAACTAAACAAGTAGAAAAATATATTGCACACTATCTTGAGCAACTTCTGGAACAACCAGACGCTATGAAACCTATGGTTTTCGTCCCATTACCTAAAGGATATAGCGTCCAAGATTCTCAGCAGGTGTTATATAAACTGGATATGAGTCAATTGAAGCTAGGTCTTGCTAAAAATTTCCCAGGCATAGAAAACAGACCACTTCATATGAAGATAGTGCCCATAGAATTTAAGCCTAAAAACCTGAAATACCATGTAATGGTCGTTTCAGAGTCAGACCATGAGTTTGAATATGCGGTAGAACAATATATCGCACAATTCCTTAAAAAAGGATTAAAGGTAAGCTAATAAGTAGCTGGAGTGACATTTATTACATCGGGTTTGGCAGTGGCGGCGTTAAAGCAGCGTTAGTCTAAAGTGCACTAACAAGTCCACCAAATCCGATTCTCAATACTGAGTCTGATGTGACACACCTAGAGGAAGTAACCATGTTCGGTAGATTTACCAAGAACATCAAGCCGTACGTAGAGACAGAATTAAACCTGGCGCGTAAAGCCTATGCCGCTGGACATTATTCTCATGCATTTAAATACTTAGAAAATGCTCATGTCATAGGTCAGGAGTCGACTTACTACCACGTAAAAGTGCATTACATCATGTTATTTTGGGCATTAAGACAGAGGAATCTAGGTGAACTCTTGGGTCAAGCCTTCAGGGTAGTAGGAGCGGCAACAAAAACAGCGTTCGGCTTAGTCCCAAGTGGTAATACAGGTGGCGCAAATGTTAGCCCTTTCAAAGTAATGCCTATTTCCCCAAAGCATGCCAACTATATATCGAATGCCAAACTCAGATAAAGGGTCCAGACAAAAGGCCGGAGCGATTTAGGCCCTTAGAATAAATTAAGCCACTTTTACTCATCAAAAATCTCGAGAGTTAGAGTCAAAGGTCCTGCACGTTTCAGGGTAAGGTGTCATAAAGTGGAGCTCTGCGAACCAGAGGCCGAAAAGCCGAACTGGTCGTTAAACATGGAAGTTGTTGGAATCTCCAGAGCCTATAGGAGCTGTACTTGAATGATATCCTATCTAAAGGCCAGTTCAGCTTCCATGCTTCTCGTTCATAGGCACATGACTATGTCATATTCACCGTGTCGCAGAACACCTCAAACTAAAGAGTGCACATCCCTCGCCTGGCAGGCGTTAGATAACGATAAAGTTATGGTCTCCAGTAAACGAACCAAATACCAAATCTGCCCGCTTATAAACACCAGAATTATAACCTGTTGGCCCAAATCGAAGAGAGAAAATCATCCAATGTAGATGCGGCTGCGAGCTTCCAAAAAAGGGACTTTTTGGCAGAGCCTACAGGGACTGTACCTGCGGCGTCTCGCAGAAGTCTCTGCATATAAGCGAGCCGCAGGCTACAAGTAACAATGAAGCTCAAAGTTATCATCACACAAGCCAATACCTATCCACCCGAATGAACTCACATGAACCTACAAACAAAATAAACGAGTTAATTTATTAACTCTAGAAAGTCATGGATAGTCTTCACCGGATAAATCTTAGCCCCAAGCCCTTCCATCGACTTGTGATAGTTGCGGTACGGAATATAGATCTCGGTAAAGCCATGCTGCACCGCTTCTTTCACTCTAGGTACACCGCTGTCTATAGGACGCACATCGCCATTCAAGCTCAGCTCACCCATGATGCAAGTGGTTCTTGGCACCACAAAATCATTCAAGCTACTGAGTAAGGCGGTGACTAAGGCCAAGTCGATACAGGTTTCAGACTCATCGATTTTAAGACCGCCGACTAAATTGAAATAAGTGTCGTGAAAAATCTTAGTTCGCGTGTGTTTACGCAATATGCCTGTGAGCATCTTAATCCGGTTCATATTGAGACCGACACAGACTCGCTGTGGAAATTCACCTTCAGTTTCCGTGGTTAAGCACTGGATCTCCAGCAACAAGTTACGATTACCCTTACGAATACAGGTGATCGCCGCCCCGGGTGATTCCGTTGTCGACCCGGAGAGGAAGATTTCGCTTGGGTTATCGACACTGAGCATACCTCGCTCCGACATTTTGAAGATACCTACGGTATCCACATCACCGAAGCGGTTCTTATTGGCTCTAAGAGTACGAATTTGACCATCGTTACACTCCAGGTGAGTGAGACAATCGACGATATGGATCAATGTCTGCGGGCCGGCAGTTTCATTATTTTTATTCACGTGGGCCACGAGGAACATGGTGACGTTATTTTGCTTACAGTATTGAGTCAGTGCCTGTGCACTGCTCTTCACTTGAGAGGGAGACCCGGGACTGCCATTGGCGAAATCTGTTACCACAGCTTGAATCGAGTCGATAACGGCAAATTTAATCTGCTTGGCATCTAGCTCGGCAATGATGGCCTCAACACTCGTTTCCGCCATCAGGTATAAATTATCTTCATTAAAGCTTAACTTAAGGCGATTCACACGATTCTTAAACTGTGACAAGGACTCTTCAGCGGTACAGTATAGCGATGGCATCAGTTGTGACATGCGCGATACGAGATCAGATAACAAGGTGGTCTTGCCTGCTCCGGGATCGCCTGAAATTATATTCACAGAGCCTGTGGTTAAACCACCACACAAGACCCGGTCGAGTTCACCAATGCCAGTGAGCATCTTCTCGGCTTCGACTTCTTTAATCTCGCTAAGTTTCTTCGAACCACCGCCAACGGCACCCGCATAACCAGACACAGAAGAACCCGCCGACTTGATTGACCCTAAGCGTACTTCTGTAACTGTATTCCACTCATTACAGGCGCTACACTGTCCTTGCCAACGTGGAAAATCCTGACCACACTCATTACATACAAATGCTGTTTTATTTTTAGCCATAGCTCTTTATTACAATAAGTTGAGAAATAGAGTTAATCTAACAATTAACCCATAGGTTCAAAAAGAATAACGTACAATCAAAGCCAATAATGACTTAAGATGAAAGTGAGTGAACGCATATCCTTTGAAACGTAAACGAGTGTAACTCGATAGCGGATGTCACAGATAGTGAGTGTGCATCACTCATAAAGACCTAAATATGTGAGCTAGCCTTATTAAGTATCAAGTAATATCAGATTTTGCCGACATGATACTATTAACCGCCTTAGTTTTCAGCCCACAAGACTATCAAATACGATTGTATAAGCCCTCTTAAAAGAAGCGAGTAGATGAGTTTAGACGAACATAGCGCCCTAATTGAACAGCTCAAGCCCCTGCTAATGGAACCCAATTTTCATGAGCTATTTGAGAGCCTGACCTTAGAAGAATCGAATTCCACTCGTTTCTTACTCAAGATGGAGCTCAATCGCATCGCGTCACCCTGTACTCGCATCATAGATCTAAGAGATAAATCTGAATTAGCCTGCGAAGAGCTTGTCCATGGTAAGCAGCAACATTTCTTAGATGCTCCAGCCAAAGAGAGCTTCATCGAATCCGTGGCACTCTACCGTGATCAATATACCTTAGGTGTTTATGAGAATGTCATCGACGCCCACAAACTCAGAAAGCTAAAACTAAGAGACGGTACAAATGCTCAAGATGAGCTTCCATTTGCTCCCTATCTAGCACAAGGAGTTGTCTTAGGCAGTTATTTCAATCGTAGTGAAGAGCGGATGAACTACAGCATACGTATTTCTGTGCTCCAGCCTAACCGGCCTGAGATACAGGGGATAACGGTAGACTTGTCTGTGGGTGGCGCGAGAATTCGACTGCCCCTGAAACATCATTTTGACCTAGATAAACCCATCAGAGTAAAGCTACTCGAACTGGGTGAAGAATATTATTATGAAGACCTGCAGCAAGGGGTTGATTACGAAATCGTCGATACACAAATCAACCATGAATATTGCTGGATGCGGCTCAAACGTATTGGGGGTTCCGATGCCTTATCGGAGATGCTATCTAACCTGATCAGAGGCTATAAATTCAAGTACAAGGTCGATATTAACGATGTGCTAGTGGCGGCGACGGGATTAGGCTTCGAACGCCACTATCTGCCTCACCTGCCCCATCTACCTTTATATCTTGAATCCATCGAGGGTAAATATCAAATTACCCATAAATTACTCAGTCGGGATAACCAGCAACTACAGTATTACTTTCAAGATGAAAATGATGTTAGCCAGCTATCCCAGATGCTGTCCGATACTCGCTTGAAGTCCACGCTGAATGAGCCAGAAAATAAAGATCACCAGCTATTTTTCTGTTTTACCTTCCATGCTCAAGGGCACATCTACTTCTATTCGGCGACATTGACCGAACTTAAACAGAAGGATTTGCAAGCTCTGTTCTTTAGTTTCGGTGCCAGTAAGCCTTCCTGGAGAATTTTTAAGCTGGCTCACCATAAGATAGATCATGCCAAATCTTATAAAGCCTCCATGCTCCCCGGTGACGACACCAATTACAGCGCCCTTACCGAAACCCAGCTGAAACGTTTTACCCATGTGCTACAGCTTATTGATCTCACGACCGATGAGTCACAGCAAGATTACCTGTCTTGGGGCAAGAGATGTCAAAGTAAAGCCAATGAATTGAAAGTCTTCGGACAACAGAAAGTCAAAATCAACCCGATAAAGCTGCTCTCCCTTCAGTTCAGTGAACGCCGAAATGAGGCGCGCTACTCCTTCAAGACTCAGGTGAAATTAAGCCAAGGAAAGCTATCAATCACAGGCTCAACCCATGATATATCGAGTAAGGGAGTACAGTTAGCCTTAGATGAAGCGGCTCAATTTGATAAAACAGCACCGATTCAAGTTGGTTTTCCCAAGCTACAGCAGATGTCGAGTAAGGTTCAGCTTAGTCATCTCCCCTATCGACTGATCAAGACCCGGAAAAAAGGCGACATAGTTCACCTGGCAGCGGTAATGGGACATACCCTACATGTCGGGGCCGAATTTCTTAATAAGCTCATCATTCAGAATAGAGACAAGTTAGAAAAGCTCACCGAAGCCAACAGTGATAAGAAAGAACTGGCTGATGGCTTAAAGAACTTATTGATGCGTCACCTAGACTCTGTGCCCTATTTTATAGAAAAAACCCAAAAATCGGCAAAACTCTCCACCATTGGAGTCGGCACCCATAAGAATGTCATCACAGATATATTTGCCGCCTCGGCCAGCCAAGCATTGGAATATAATCTAGAGTCCTTGCTAAAAGACGGTCGTTTGAAGACAAGCTTTATCGACCCTATCCGCGTACTTAAGCCCCAGCATGGACTTGAGTATTTCGAGATGTTCCTTCAGGTTTCCAGGCAATCACAGGGACAAGTCAGAGTAAAGTGTGTGCCGCCCAATGAAATAGGCGATATCAATGCCAGGCAACACTTCATTCGCCAAAGCAATAACTTAGGCCGCTTTATGGCCCTTAGGGTATACCGAGGTGCTACGGGAAAACCAGATCTTGGCTATATTCGACGTGAGATGGAATATATCGGCATCCACGCTCACCATAAGTCCAGAAAGCTCGAAGAGCTCTTGTGGCGGATCATAGGTGTCGGCGAGCTACTGGATATTACCGAAGAGGTCATACTGAGATATCCCCTGCTTCACGATGCAGAGTCAAGTATCACGGCTGATGCAAGCTAGTCACTTAAGAAGATAAGTTCCTAGGTGCTAGCCCCTAGGAACTGACTCACTTCAATCTGTTCATACCAGAGCTTCACCTCCTCGAAGTGATCACCTGTAGCATCTGTGTGAGTCAACATATCCCCATGGCCGTAATCATGGCGGTAACCTTCAGCCTTGGACAATAAGGTGTAGCGAACATCATAGAACTGACATTCCTTAATCATTCTTAGGACATCCTGAGGATGTCCCAATACCTCGTCTCCTAGGCCGGCAATAAACCAGGCTTTTGGCCACTTGCCTTGCTTAGCTGTGTTGATGGCGGCTTTGCCATAATCGAATCCATCATCGTGATCTATCCATTCACCTCGCACCCAATCGATACTCTGAGCCAGAGATGAGCGACTCTCATTATCCATGCCTATGCGCCAACGAGCGGCGGCTAGATAGCCATGAGACCAAGCAATGAGCGGCGCAAGCTTATTCCAGCCGATATCGACCATCAGCCATTTTTTCCAGGATTTTATCTTGATACTACGCTTAGTGCCGAAGGTGACTAGGGAAGCGACGCTCTCTTGAAACAGTGGGTATCTGGATATAGCACTGGCCATCAGCACCCCGCCCCATGAATGACCACACCAGTGAACTTGAGAGTTATGCGGATGCAGGGAGAGGATATAATGATGTATTAAGGGTAACTGATCTCGAATCACCTGACCTTGGCCGGGTGTAGATCCCCGCCGCAATTTTGGTGTACTGAGTCCACGGCCATATGTATCGAGCACGTAGACAACGAAGCCAGACTTAGCCAGAAAACACCCTAATCCCTTACCTGAATCACTGTAAAAAACCCGACCGTTAGACATGGCACCATGAAGCATAAATATTGGCGGTTTACTCATATCCGCATCCACAGGCTTTATCTGCCTAAGGTGCAGTTCCCCATCCAAATAAGGGATAAATATCGAGTTTTGTTCAATAGTCACGGCGCATATCTTAATTTTTACTGGAATGAACTTAGTTAATAAACTACTGAATCAACTGATAAAAAACAAGAGCGGCAAGTCAGAAACACACGAGTCAAACAAGCGATTAAGGAAAACCTAAGTGCTCAGAGCTTATAAGAGATAGTTTAAAACAAAAAATTAAATACCAGGCTAATGCACTACTAATCTAAAGAACTAATCTAAAGAACTAATATAAATAATATAAATAATATAAATAACTAATTTAAAGAACTCATTTAAGAACTAAGTTATTTAAATACACTTGGTTGGAAGAGAGCTCCCTTCCAACCAAAATCTAGCCTACATCTGACAGTTTGCCCAACTAACTAAGCAGCAACAAGAATGGCAGAACCTTGAGGTTGAGCTTACAGATTGCGACATCGGCCGCCTGTTCAAGTTTGGGCTTAGCATGATAAGCGATACCATAATCGGCAGTCTGGATCATGGGAATATCATTGGCACCATCGCCGATAGCCAGTCTTTGTCCCACGGGAATGTTCCACAACTCGGCGCAGCGAAGCACAGTATCGGCCTTAAACTGAGCATCGACAATCTGGCCCGTAACGGTTCCGGCAAGTTTACCTTGCTCGATAACCAGCTCGTTTGCATATGCGGCATCTAAATCAAGCAAGTGTTTCAGATGGCCGACGAAGGGGGTGAAGCCACCCGAGGCCACCACGAGTTTCCAGCCATAGGACTGTAACTCATTAACGGACTCCACCAGACCCGGCATCAAGGGCAATCGATCACATAAGTCTTGAATAATCTGCTCATCGGCACCTTCGAGCCGAGCGACGCGTGCACGTAGACTCTCTTCAAAGTCCAACTCACCTTGCATGGCGCGTTCTGTCACTTCCGCCACGGCTTCACCGACTCCTGCCATCACAGCAAGCTCATCAATACACTCGATTTCAATCGCCGTGGAGTCCATGTCCATCACTAGCAAGCCTGGCAGGTTTAACTTAGCTTGTTTATCTGAAACAGGAAAAACCTCAACCCCAGGGATAGAGGATATCACTTGCACCTGGGCCTGATTTAGTGACTCTTGGGCACAGATTTCTATGCAAAAGAGTCCGGTTTTACGCTCGATAATCGCTAAACTCAAATCTTGCTGTAGCAAACCTATGGCCCCAGCGAGTGCAGCTTCATCTGACCTATTCTCATAGACACAACGGATCTTAGTTTTGCAAATTGGAGCTTTAGCCTCCATATGCTTAGCCAAAGTCTGACTCTGATATGAAAAACGGTTACTTTCTCTACTCGATAACCAAGAAAACAGCAAGTTATGACTTAGACTTTCCATTAGTAATGCTCTCCAACTACCGGGCAAGGCCATAATCAATTATGATTAGCTAAACCCTTCATAAATTCAGGTATACAGTGTTTTTTCTTAAAGGTCTGAAAAAGAGCCATAGAATTAGCAGGCTAATACAGATGGCAATTGCTATCACCTTAGCCGTGGGTCTTATCCAGCTGTGGGAAACTAGCCTACTACAAGGGCAGCAGCTTCTAAAGTCCCAAACACAAATGATGGCCAGATTACTGGTTCAACAGACAGCTTATGGCGCAGCTCCGGCGCTGCAACTACAGAATGATGAGCAGCTACAGTGGTTAGCCAGTGCATTGGTTTTAGACCCTAAAGTGATGTCAGCCAGTATTTTTAGTGAGGATGGACAGAGGCTGTCATTTGCCCAGAGTGTTAGCGATGAAGACCTGGAGGCAGATTCTGAGGAATTGCACCAGTTACTCAAACGTTATCCGCCTTATGTGGAAGCGGTAACCCAAGACGGGAATAACTTAGGCTATATAGAAGTTAGGCTAGAACCCAGACTCTTCTTCAACGAAATTAAAGAAGCACATCTGATCAACATGGAACAACAACAGATGATGCTCATCATAGCGGGCCTGATAGGCATGCTATTGTCACGTTCACTATCATTTAAACGTGCCGATTTCGATAGGCGTAAGACTCGCGCGAAATTAAGAAAGAGGCCGAAGAAGTTAGATAAAGTTAAAATTAAAGTTAACAAGCAAGATGTGGCGAGTTCCTAGGTTTGAATGCAAAGTTTTAAGCTTTAAGTTTTAAGCTCTAAGCTCTAAGCTCTAAGCTCTAAGTTTTAAGTTTGATATGACCCCGGTTAAGTGGACACGGGGTTTAAATCCTTGATTCAAAAGTTATGGGGCTTACTCCATTTAGAGTCCCATGCCTTCTCACCATATTATAATAATCATCGATATAAAATCGACACTGTATCGTCATTTCTTTTCTGCTTAGCTTTTCTAAGTTAGAGAACCATTCTTTCTTTAACTGAGCAAAAAAACTTTCCGAGCAGGCATTATCCCAGCAATTCCCCTTTCTCGACATACTCACTGTGACCTTACGTTTCGTTAGCCATTTAAGTACCTCAAAGCTTCTGTACTGAGTCCCTTGATCTGAGTGAAACATCAGCTCACTTCCATCAGGCCTTCGTTCTGCCCAAGCTTGTTTGAGTGACTTCATCACCAGTTCGCTCGAGTTTATATAGCTAGTTGCCCAGCTCACCACTTTACGCGAGTATAAGTCGATGATGACACACAGATACTGCCAGCCCTCTTTACACCTAATTTGTGTAATATCTGATACCAAAACTGTATTAGGCTTAGCCACTTCAAACTCCCTGTTTAAGTAATTTGGAGCTCTTGTTTCAATCAACCTAGGCTTCACTACACCGAACTTCCTTTTACATGCTTTAGACCTGTAACCAAACACCTGTAACAAGCGTTGAACTCGCTTTTTATTACAATCGAAACCATTAGCTACAGCATCCAGCCATAACTTCCTATAACCTGCTATGCCCCTGTGCTCAGCTATCTTTTCTTTGAGAAAATCAGATAATACTTCATTATCTTCATCGCGTTGAGAAGGCTTGCGGTCTAGCCAGGTGTAATAGCCTGAGCGAGATACACCAAAAATCTCACAGAGTAGTTTTATCGTTCTTCGAGTTGAGCAATAACCTTGGATAAACTGAAACTTTATCCCTGGTGTTTGTCGAAGAACTCCTTCGCCTTTTTTAGGATATCGTTCTCCAACTCTGCACGTTCCAGCTTTTACGAAGCTCACTATTTTCACGTTCAAGTTCAGTTAGGCTCTTCTTAGGGCCAATATTTTTAATAGGTTTAGAGGCGTGATTTTTGGACGTCAATTGGGCTCTCCATTTACTGAGCAAAGCGGGGTGAATACCTAATTTACCAGCTAGAGCCTTCACTGTATCGGGAGAGTTTAAGGATTGTTGAACAGCAGCCAATTTGAAGGCTGTAGTGTGGATCTTACGAGTTCTAATTTTCATGACACCTTATCGCTTATATAAGGTGTCCACTTTTAGGGGGTCACATCAGTTTTAAGTGAATAGACGATTAAGCATAGTTTTGCAACAAAGTTTATTGTCTTTTCCACTAGGCCGAAGCCCGTCGTCTAAGCTTTTATTTTAACATCAGGCACAAAAAAAGGGCTCTAATGAGCCCCTATTTTGTACATGAATGTACTTATCCCCGATCGCACGGATAGCGATGGAGGGGACTTTGAACAAGTAAAAGTGAAATTACAGAGTAATAGCCGCTTCTAGTGTCATTTCGATCATTTCGTTGAAGGTAGTCTGACGCTCTTCGGCAGATGTCTTCTCACCGGTACGGATATGATCCGATACAGTCACAACACATAATGCCTTAGCACCGAACTCTTTCGCTACGCCGTATAGACCGGCAGCTTCCATCTCGACACCTAGAATGTCCATCTTTTCCATCACGTCGAACATCTCTGGATCCGGAGTGTAGAACAGATCGGCAGAGAACAAGTTACCTACGCGGTACTTAATACCTTTAGCATCAGCAGCCTTAACAACAGCGCTAAGTAGACCGTAATCTGCGATAGCAGCAAAATCCTGGCCCTTGAAGCGTAGACGGTTAGCTTGTGAGTCAGTACTTGCACCCATGCCGATCAATACGTCACGTACTTTAACGTCTGTGCTAACAGCGCCACAAGTACCAACACGGATCAGGTTCTTAACGCCGTAATCTCTGATAAGTTCTGTCGCATAGATAGAGCAAGAAGGAATGCCCATGCCTGAACCCATAACTGAGATACGAACACCTTTGTAAGTACCAGTAAAACCAAACATGTTACGCACGTCAGTCACTTGTTCAACATTCTCTAGGAACGTCTCAGCTATGTACTTAGCACGAAGTGGATCGCCTGGAAAAAGTACTGTATCTGCGAATGCACCATCAACAGCATTAATATGTGGTGTAGCCATCTATATAACCCCTTATATATTTATTTGGATTAGTAACTTAAATTAATATTAAAAATTAGTTACTTAAGTTTTGAATCTGGCGACCATCATCTAAACCGCCAAACTAAAAAGCAGTACTAAGCTAATAGGTATCAGCTTAGTACTAAAATGTGTTATTTAACGAAAGACTCGCCATATTCCATCGGCTCAAGCTTGAAATAGGTTGCGATAGACTGACCTATGTCGGCGAAACTCTTACGACGTCCCAGAGATCCAGCTTCTAGTCCGGCGCCTAATGCCAATACAGGCACACGTTCGCGAGTATGATCTGTGCCTTTCCAACTTGGATCACAGCCGTGATCGGCAGTTAATATCAGCAAATCATCTTCCTTGAGAATGTCCAACATCTCAGGCATACGGGAATCAAAATATTCCAGCGCCTTGGCATAACCGGCGATATCGCGGCGATGTCCGTAATGAGAGTCGAAATCGACAAAGTTGGTGAACACTATACTTCTGTCACCCGCTTGTTTAACTTGCTCAAGCGTGGCATCGAACAGGGCTTCGAGCCCAGTTGCCTTCACCTTCTTGGTGATACCACAGTGAGCGTAGATATCGGCAATCTTACCGACACTGACCACTTCGCCGCCATCGGCAACTAGCTTGTCCAGTACCGTCTTAGCTGGAGGCTCGACTGCATAATCACGACGATTACCGGTACGCTCAAAATCGCTGGCACAAGTACCCACGAAGGCACGGGCAATCACGCGACCAATATTATATGGCTCAAGTTCTTCTCGCGCGATTTGGCATAGAGTGTAAAGATTCTCTAAGCCAAAAGACTCTTCGTGACAGGCTATCTGAAACACCGAATCCGCCGAAGTATAAAAGATAGGCTGGCCGGTGCGCATATGCTCTTCGCCAAGCTCTTCTAATATCGCTGTACCCGACGCATGGCAGTTACCCATATAACTGTCGAGTCCGGCACGAGCCAGAATCTTATCGGTCAGCTCTTTCGGAAAAGAATTAGTCAGATCGGAGAAATATCCCCATTCGTATAAGACGGGCACACCCGCCATTTCCCAATGACCACTGGGCGTGTCTTTACCTGTACTAAGTTCATCGGCATGGCCATAGGCACCAATCACTTCGACATTGTCACTAAAACCCGCAGCAAACTCACCAGTACTCTCTTTACCCGCCATGGCTAGACCAAGACGACAAAGGTTAGGTAATTTAAGTGGTCCTTGACGGCCGATATCGGCTTTACCTTCGGCGCAAGCTTTGGCAATGCTTCCGAAAGTATCGGACCCTATATCGCCGAAAGATGCTGCATCACTTGCAGCCCCTACACCGAATGAGTCCATCATCATGATTATTGTTCTTTTCATAAAAACCTCTTACGCTGCCCAGTTACAGATCTTCGGCGCGTATATAACGATAAATTTCAGGCGTCTTCTCGGAACGAGTCTCAGTGACCTGAATTGCATTTCTAACTGCTGAAGACGCTTCTTCGAAAGCGCTCTCAGACTGAGCGTGGATCATGGCAATAGGCTTATCTTTAGTGATCTCATCGCCTAAGGCGCAGACCTGAGTCAGACCCACGCTGTAATCTAGTGCATCACCGGGTTTGCGGCGTCCACCACCTAAAGTGACCACAGCCATACCTAGCTCTCGAGTATCCATGGCCGATGCGAAACCGGCTTGCTCGGCATAAACCGGACGAACTATATTAGACTCGGGCAGATACAGACCTGGATTTTCGATAAAGTCCGTTGGACCACCCAGGCCCGAGATCATGCGGCCAAAAATTTCTGCCGCTTTACCGTTATCGAGCACGGTATTGAGTTTATCTCTCGCTTGCGCTTCATTCTCGGCTAGCCCACCGAGTTGCAGCATTTCGGCACATAAGCCCATGGTGACTTCATAAAGTCGTGGGTTGCGATATTTCCCCGTAAGGAAATCAACCGCCTCTTTCACCTCGACGGCATTACCCGCACATGAAGCCAAGACCTGATTCATGTCTGTAAGTAATGCAGTTGTCTTAGTTCCAGCACCGTTAGCCACTGCGGTAATGCTACGTGCTAACTCTTCAGATGCTTCATAGGTCGGCATAAATGCACCACTACCTACTTTGACGTCCATAGCCAGAGCATCTAAACCTGCTGCCAATTTCTTGGACAGTATAGAAGCGGTAATCAGTGAAATTGACTCGACAGTGGCAGTATTGTCACGAATGGAGTAAAAGCGCTTATCGGCTGGAACCAGATCGCCGGTTTGGCCTATGATGGCTACACCCGCCTCTTTAACCACTTTTCGGAACAGGGCGCTATCTGGCTCAGTTTGATAACCTGGGATGGCATCAAACTTATCTAAGGTACCGCCGGTATGACCCAGACCACGACCCGATATCATTGGCACATAACCACCGCAAGCGGCAGCCATTGGGCCAAGCATCAAGCTGATAACGTCACCGACGCCACCCGTACTGTGCTTATCTATGATAGGACCGTTAAGATCCAAACTCCGCCAGTCGAGTACTGTGCCAGAGTCACGCATACATGTGGTCAGCGCGATACGCTCATCCATGCTCATGTCGTTGAAGTAAACTGCCATACCAAAGGCCGCAATTTGGCCTTCTGAAACGGTATTATCTGTGATGCCTTTGACGAAAAACTGGATCTCTTCTTTAGACAAGGCTTCTGCGTTGCGTTTTTTACGAATTATCTCTTGTGCTAGAAACATGGTACCGCCTCCAAGTCTGTAACTAAAATTCAATTTATAGCAACAAACTCTTTTATAAACACCAAAAACTGTAACTTTGCTACATTTGATGTTAGCCCAATTTCAGTGTCTTCAAATAGATTTAGATCACACTTAACTAAAAAGATTAACCTTATTCTTCACATAAAAAGAATAAGGTTATTGTGACTTAGCCCTTTTTAACTAGTAGCCCTGTTTACCTTTAGCAGCTTCGCCAAGCTCTAAGGTGTGCAGCAAGTTAACCAGTAGGCTAGAGGCACCGAAACGGAAGGTGCGTGGGGTAGCCCAGTCATCACCAAGAAGACGAGCAGCTAGGCCTAAAAACTCTTTCGCAGCAGCAGCATCACGGACACCACCTGCAGGCTTGAAACCTACTTTGGTGTTCTTCTCACTGATCACAGTCATCATAATTTCAGCCGCTTCTAGAGTGGCATTAACGGCAACTTTACCGGTTGATGTCTTAATGAAATCGGCACCAGCATCGATACAAAGCTCTGACGCCTTACGGATAAGAGCTGGGTCTTGAAGCACGCCAGACTCGATGATAACTTTTAGCAGTACATCTTCACCACAGGCTTCTTTACAGGCTTTAACTAACTCGAAACCAACAGTTTCGTTGCCTTCCATCAGCGCGCGGTATGGGAAAACCACATCGACTTCATCGGCTCCGTAAGCAACGGCTGCACGAGTCTCTAATACTGCGATGGCTATATCATCATTGCCGTGGGGGAAGTTAGTGACTGTCGCGATACGCACGCTTTCGGCGCCCATATCGTTCAGTGTCTTACGGGCAATGGGAATAAAACGCGGATAAATACAGATGGCGGCAGTGTTGCCAGCCGGAGTCACGGCCTTATGACAAAGCTCGATCACTTTCTGATCGGTATCGTCGTCATTTAGGGTAGTCAGATCCATTAACTCAATGGCTTTTTGTGCAGCTTGTTTTAAATCGCTCATAATAGTTCTCCGAAATGTAATTCAAATAGTTATATTGAAATAGAAATCTACTTATGACAGTGCCAATAGGGGGCGTTTTGATTATGTTATGGCCGGGCCTTCGGGCAATGCCTTAGATATCACCATTGGCGATATCTGATAATTCAGGTATTCAATGTAGTTATTGAGCTTGAATGTTCATCATTCAAAGTTTAATAACTGCAATCCTGACACTAGGTCACGACTTGAATCCTTGAAGACCGGGAAGGGGAACTGAGTCATTACGACTCTAGAGTAAGGTTCCTGCCTTTCCGCGAAAAATCCATTTTAGCGCGTAAAACTTTATCTTTAACTTTTACTTAAACAGACGAAGCAAATATAGCCGATGCTTAAGTAAAGATTAAATGTAGAGCCGTGCATTACACGGCTCTATCTGCTTACATATCTCTAATGAAAGAGTCTAAGAATTGAGTCTTAGAACTTGTAAGTAGCAGTGAAGTAATGTGCAAAACCAGTAGTCTCTAGACCAACGATTCCGCCATTGTCTTCAAGCAAGTAAACATCTTGATATGCCTTCAGGCCATAACCCAATGCATAGTTGTCTGAATGCCAGTGAACACCAAAGTAAGCTGCGCCACCGTTAGAAGTCATAGGTACAAACTCGTTACCATAGTCATCATCTGCACCAAACTGGTAATCGACATAACCCTGGAATGAAACGAAAGAACCGTTGTCGAAGTTGTAGAAAGGCTTGAACCAGTTCATAGAGAACTGATAACCGTTCCACTCTTTACCATTCATATCGTAATGAGCGTAAAGGTTCATGCCAGTCTTACCTAACCAAGGAACCATAACGTCGGCGCCTATACCCCAGAAAGATGCGTTTACATCTTCACCGATAATACCGCCACCCCAGTTGAAAAGAGTCGAGAAGTAAACTTCTTGGATTGGACCAGCTGAAAGATCCCAACCTGTGATTGCATCGATAGAGAAACGAGGTGCAAACTTCATGAACATCTTGCTCTTACCAGCACCAGTAGCCTTGTCGCCTGAATCACCTGTCGCTAGGTTGAAAACATCAACATAACCGTATAGGTCTACGAAGCCAGCGCGGCCGCCGAATTCCATTTCAAGGTAATCGTGTCCGCCATCATCTGCATCAGAACGTGGAAGTTCATTAACAGCGTACATAGCGTTGAACTGCATCCAGCTGTAATCGCCTGAACGGATATCTTCGCCGCGGTCTGCTGCGAAAGTTGGTGCAGACATAGCAGCTGTTGCTGCTAATGCTGTAGCTAGTGCTAAAGTTTTAACGTTTTTCATCATCAACCCCATTTATTTTATGGTATGCCGCTCTTTTCGAGTCAGCGTTCTTTTCTTATGGCGCCGCATTCTACCCAATTTATCGTAAATCACAATATAATTCGTGTGAAAATGCGAACACAAAATTCTAACAAATGAACAAACTTCCGATTCTTCATGCTATTTAATAACAGCTATTGTAAAGAAACTGATTTTTAGCTGTGTTTGTTCGAATACAGGTCTTCCCGTAAAGATGAGAAAAAATGTATTTAGTTGTATTGCTGTGAAAAATGGTTGAGCTAACTTGGACCCTGCCCCCATGAACAGAGCCCAATTGTGGGTTGCCCCACAGGATTTACCTTAGACTTAAACAAGGCAGCTCAATTGAGCTGCTTAAGATTATAGTGCTAAGAATAGACCCGCTAGTGTCGCGCTCATTAGGTTCGCAAGCGATGCTGCGATAACGGCACGTACACCTAGCTTAGCTAAGTCATGACGACGGCTTGGAGCCATGGCGCCTAGACCACCGAGAAGAATAGCGATTGAAGATAGGTTAGCAAATCCACATAGTGCGAATGAGATGATAGCTTTAGTTCTATCAGTCATAGCAAGACCGGTTTCAGCAACAACCATACCACCATCGGCAATATCTTTAAGGTAAGGAGCGAAGTTTAGGTAAGCAACGAATTCGTTGACGATGATCTTCTGACCGATGAACGAACCAGCGACTAGCGCTTCGTTCCAAGGCACACCGATAAGGAATGCTAGAGGCATGAAGATATAACCTAGGATAAGTTCCATAGTTAAGTTCTCGATACCAACAAGACCACCTAGACCACCGATCATGCCGTTAAGCATGGCGATAAGACCTACGAAGGCTAGTAGCATAGCACCAACGTTAAGTGCTAAGTGCATACCAGATGCTGCACCAGCTGCTGCTGCGTCGATAACGTTAGCTGGCTTGTCTGCTTCATCAGGCAAGTCATCCATTTCGTTGTTAGTTTCTTCAGTCTCTGGGTGCATAAGCTTGGCCATCATAAGACCACCAGGAGCCGCCATAAATGACGCTGCAACCAAATACTCAATCTTAACGCCCATGCCTGCGTAGCCAGCAAGTACCGCACCAGCGATAGAAGCCAGACCACCAACCATGATGGCAAAAAGCTCTGAGTTAGTCATAGTCGCGATAAACGGACGAACAACTAGAGGAGCTTCAGTTTGACCAACAAAGATGTTTGCTGTAGCTGCCATAGATTCGGTACGGCTTGTACCGAGTGCTTTTTGCAATGCACCACCGATGAACTTGATAACAAGTTGCATGATGCCTAGGTAGTAAAGGACAGCAATTAAAGAAGAGAAGAAGATAATGACAGGTAGAACACGCACAGCGAAGACGAAGCCTACACCGTTTGCGAACATAGCGTCAGTACCAAGACCACCAAATAGGAAGTCGATACCTGCTTGAGAGTAGCCGATGACATTGGCTACGCCCATTGATACGCCACCTAGTACTTCTTGACCAATTGGAACGTAAAGAACAAAGCCACCAAAAGCAGCTTGAATTGCTAACGCACCAAAAACGGTACGGTAGTTTATTGACTTCTTACCATTCGATAATAAGAAAGCTATTGCAAGTAAGGTGACCACCCCTACTAGACTCATTAAAATATCCATTAACCATCACCCTATTGTTAATACTTTTTAATTATGTTGTTAACCAACCTTTTTCGCGGTCGATTATACCCGAGCAAGGGTTCAAAAGCGTCGTTTCGATCAAGTTTTTGAAGTTTAATTTCAGCATCTTAGTCACATTTTATGATGCGACTCACATCTGTTTAAATTAAAATTAATTTAAGGTCAAAGAGTTGCATCGAATTTCGAAACGTATGTTCTGTAATGAGAACACTGGATTTTTTATGTAAATTTGCAATTTCTGCGATTATTGACTGCAAAATAAGGGGCGTATTGCGTGAATCTGCTGAATTTTGGGGTGTCATAGCAGGAGAATCTGTCTCTATTAACATACTATCGAGTGGAAGTTGAGCGACACAGGTTTTGAGTTTTTTGGCACTGGCATTTAAAATTAAGCCACCTATTCCCAACTTATAACCAAGTTTTATGTACTCGTTGGCGATTTCATAGCTGCCATAAAAGCCATGGATCACCCCGCCTCTGGGGAGGGAATAACGCTTCAAGATAGCGAGCATCTCACTGTGTGCCTTAACGACATGCAAGATGACCGGCAGATCTAGTTGCCGAGCCATAGATAATTGAGCCTCTAGGGCAATAATTTGTCCCTGCCAATTATCCTTACGTATCTTATCCAGACCGCACTCACCTATGGCGACCAAATAAGGGTCATGGATACAAGCGTTAACTTGTTCACTTAATTGCTCCAAGGCTCTTTGTGGTTCATCTTCACAAAACCAAGGGTGAATGCCTAAGCCATAGGGACAGGAATATTGCTTTGCGACTTGCAGTTGCTTAGCCCAGCCCTCGGGGTTAACTCCAGGGATAATAGCCGTTTCTATGCCTGCCAGAGACATAGACTCGAAGAGTTCGTCCCGGTCGCTATCGAACAAAGCATCGTCCAGATGAGCATGGCTATCAAGTAATCGCATCGTCGGCATTATCCGCTCATTTAATGAATTTAATTTGATCATATCAAAAATAGCTTTTGGCTTAGCTTAAACCTGGGCTACAAAGTTTTGCCAAGATAAGCTTTATAGAAAGAATAAACCATCCAATAAAAAAGCCCCAATCTTTCGAATGGGGCTTAATAAAAAATATCAGGGCACAGGCTGCCGAATGCTATTTTAGATTAATTCTCACGAGTCTTGGCAAAATGAATATCCGGATAACGCTCCATAGACAGATTAAGGTTAATCATAGTCGGGGCGATATAGGTCAGGTTATTGCCACCATCCAGCGCTAAGTTAAGGCTGCACTTACGTCTGAACTCATCGAGCTTCTTCTCATCATCACAGTATACCCAGCGAGCTGTGGCTACATGGATGGCTTCATAGATGGCTTCGACCTTATATTCACTCTTCAATCGACCAACGACCACTTCAAACTGAAGTACACCGACAGCACCAACAATAAGATCGTTAGAATCTATGGGTCTAAAGACCTGTACGGCGCCCTCTTCAGCAAGCTGGACTAAGCCCTTAAGTAGTTGCTTCTGTTTCAATGGATCTCTTAAACGAATACGACGGAACATCTCAGGAGCAAAGTTAGGTATACCTGTGAAACGCAGCTTCTCACCTTGGGTAAATGTATCGCCGATACGCATGGTGCCGTGGTTATGCAGGCCGATAATATCGCCTGGATAGGCCACTACCGCGCGATTACGATCGCCAGCCATAAAGGTCAGGGCATCACTGACGTTTACATCTTTGCCTAGACGAACATGGTGCATCTTCATGCCCTGCTCATACTTACCCGAACAGATCCGCATAAATGCGACTCTGTCTCTGTGTCTTGGGTCCATGTTTGCTTGGATCTTAAACACGAAGCCGCTGAACTTCTCCTCTTGGGGCAATACAGGTCTCATCTCGGTTTCACGAGGCTGAGGTGTAGGAGCCCATTCGACCATACCATCGAGGATATGATCGACACCAAAGTTACCCAGAGCGGTACCAAAGAATACCGGTGTCAGCTCTCCCTTGAGGAACATCTCGAGATCAAACTCGGTGGCTGCGCCAAGAACCAATTCTAACTCTTCGCGCACTTCATCGGCATAGGCGCCGATAGCTTCATCAAGCTCTGGATTATCCAGTCCCTTGATGACCCTAGAATCTTGGATGGTATGACCTTGACCACTCTGGTATAGAATCACTTCATCACGTAATAGATGGTAAACGCCTTTAAACTCTTTACCTGAACCAATAGGCCAAGTAATAGGAGCACAGGCAATATTCAGTACATCTTCGACCTCATCCATCAGCTCTAATGGATCGCGTATATCACGATCAAGCTTGTTCATGAAGGTCACGATAGGCGTATCACGCAGGCGCGTGACTTCCATTAGCTTAATCGTTCTTTGCTCTACACCTTTTGCCGAGTCGATAACCATTAAGCAGGAATCGACGGCTGTTAGAGTACGATAGGTATCTTCGGAGAAGTCTTCGTGACCCGGTGTATCGAGAAGATTGATCAAAGCTTCTTTATAGGGAAACTGCATTACAGACGTGGTGATCGAGATCCCACGCTCTTTCTCCATCTCCATCCAATCAGACTTGGCATGTTGGCCTGACTTCTTGCCTTTTACGGTTCCGGCTTTCTGTAAGGCATTACCGAACAAGAGTACTTTTTCGGTAATGGTGGTTTTACCCGCATCCGGGTGAGAGATAATGGCGAAAGTACGACGTTTGCCGACCTCAACTGTATTGCCTGACATGGTAACCTGCAGATTGGTGATGTACTAAAATGGCGGCAATTATAGCGCCAAGCGTACAAATTAGCTAGATGACTAAGCAGCGAATAAAAAACCTAATCCCACAGCCTGTATTTTTATACCTAAAGGCATAAAAAATGCCATCCGTAGGGATGGCATTAGCATTAAATAACAAGACGGCAGCGGTTAATTATTGACTTGTTTGCTCTTGTTGCATGAGCATATTGAGCTTGGCTAACTCAATTCTCGCATATCTATGCTCGACAAAATCATAGATATTTGTCGCCAGCGCCAACCTGAAATAATTTGCTGCATCACTGTACTGACCTTGCTCTTGGTCTATCTTAGCAAGATAAAAGTAAGCTTCACATAAGCGTTCTGCATATTCATTACGATGAGAAAGCCCTAGCTTAGCCGCGGAAAACACCTCTTGCCTAGACTTTTTCCCGAGATAATAATCCACCAGTACACTGGACCAAGTATCGGGAGCTAATTGCGCCCGGCTCATGTCCAGATTAGCTTTGGCTTGCTGAGGATCCAGAGCACTTTGTGCCAAGTATAACCATAAGGCACGGTAGCCATCTTGAGGATCTAACGAATAAAATGATTGCATATCGGCAATAGCTAATTCGTTACGTCCACCATAATAGAGGGCTATACCTCTGTTTAAGAAGGCATAATCATATTCAGGGGAAAGCTCGAGCACGGCATCAAATGCTTCATATGCCCCCTCAAACTCACCTTCCTGGGTATAATAGATGCCAATAAAGTTATAGGCATCGGCAAGATTAGGCTGAAGTTTCAATGCTTGATGAAAGTCGATTCGGCTCAAAATTCGTAAACCTACGCTGTCATAGATGACACCGCGGTCATAATGGAATCGGGCTCTTTGCTCTTGAGTTAAATCGGCTGAAGATAGAATTTCATTTAACTTGGCAAGGGTAATCTCGAGCTTATAGTCTGGCATGACAGGTTCAACCATCACCTTTGCTAGCTCAGCACCAGGTTGAGTCGATACACATCCGGTCAGAAAAATACTCATACCAGCCAAAACAGCAATTGCGGTAGTCCGCATCTTTTGATTCATCCATTTAACCCTTTGAGTGCAACTATGAAGCTAATAATAGCAATCCCCAATCGCTACTGCTATCAGGGATTTATATATTTTTTAATTCATTCAGCTTATTGCTAGTAAATGACATAAGTTTACAAAAATTTAAGTTAAGCATAGATAAATATCTACACATTATTCACCAAAGCCAATCACAGAGCACAAAAAAGGAGACCCTTAGGTCTCCTTTTTTAATTCACTAAAAAGTGATTACTCGGCAGCAGGTGCTGACTCAGTCTTAGGCTGTGCTTCTTTCATAGAAAGACGTACACGGCCCTGACGGTCAACTTCCATCACCTTAACTTTGACTTCTTGACCAGTCTGTAGGTAATCAGAAACGTTAGCTACACGCTCTTCAGCGATCTGAGAGATGTGAACTAAGCCATCTTTACCAGGCAAGATAGTAACGAAAGCACCGAAATCAACGATACGAACAACCTTACCGTTATAGATAGTACCGACTTCAACTTCAGCAGTGATCTCTTCGATACGACGGATAGCTTCTTTAGTCGCTTCGCCGTTAGAAGATGCAATCTTAACTGTACCGTCATCATCTAGCTCGATAGTAGTACCAGTTTCTTCTGTAAGTGCACGAATTGTAGCGCCACCTTTACCAATTACATCACGGATCTTCTCAGGGTTGATCTTGATGGTGGTAATACGTGGTGCGTGAGCTGAGATATCATCACGATGTGTACCAATAGCTTGGTCCATTACGTTAAGGATATGAACTCGAGCGCCATAAGCTTGCTGAAGTGCAATCTGCATGATCTCTTTAGTGATACCTTCGATCTTGATATCCATCTGCAGTGCAGTGATACCATCACGAGTACCCGCAACTTTGAAGTCCATATCGCCTAAGTGATCTTCATCACCCAGAATGTCAGAAAGAACGACGAAGTCGTCACCCTCTTTAACTAGACCCATAGCGATACCGGCAACAGAAGTCTTGATTGGTACACCCGCATCCATTAACGCAAGAGAAGTACCACATACTGAAGCCATAGAGCTTGAACCGTTTGATTCAGTGATCTCAGATACTACGCGAATGCTGTATGGGAAATCTTCTGCAGAAGGCATAACTGCATTCATACCACGCCAAGCTAGCTTACCGTGACCAATTTCACGACGCTTAGGTGAGCCAACAAAACCTGTCTCGCCTACACAGTAAGGAGGGAAGTTGTAGTGCAACATAAAGCGATTAGTGTATTCGCCCATGATGCTGTCAACTTTCTGTGCATCACGCTCGGTACCTAGAGTACAAGTCACTAGTGCTTGAGTCTCACCACGGGTAAATATCGCGCTACCGTGTGTACGTGGAAGTACACCAGCCATCACGTTAAGACCACGAACCATATCTGGCTCACGACCATCGATACGTGGCTGACCAGCTATGATGCGACCACGTACAACTTTCTTCTCTAAGCTAGCAAGCAACTTGCCCACTTCACTTAGATCGATGTCAGCATTCTCTTCTACCAATTTTGCAATCGCTACGCTTTTAAGTGCGTTAACCGCATCACGACGCTCGTGCTTAGTAGTGATCTGGTATGCAGCGGCAAAATCAGCCTCGGCAAGTACACGGATCTTCTCTACCAAATCAGCATCAGCAACTGGAGCAGACCAATCCCATGCAGGCTTGCCCGCTTCGGCTTTTAGCTCAGTAACGGCGTCGATAACAACTTGTAGTTGCTCATGACCATAGGCAACACTGCCTAGCATAATTTCTTCTGGCAATGAAGCTGCTTCAGACTCAACCATCAATACAGCAGCCTGAGTACCAGCAACTATTAGGTCTAGGTCACTCTCAACTAACTGACTAACTTCAGGGTTAAGTATATATTCGCCGTTGATGTAACCAACGCGTGCAACACCTAGTGGACCATTGAATGGCAAGCCAGAGATTGCTAAGGCTGCAGAAGTACCTATCATAGAGATGACATCAGGGTTGATTTCAGGATCCACAGAAACGACTGTGATAATTACCTGAACTTCATTCTTGAAACCATTTGGGAATAGAGGACGAATAGGACGATCGATAAGACGTGCAATCAGCGTCTCACTCTCTGATGGACGACCTTCACGCTTGAAGAAACCACCAGGGATCTTACCAGCAGCGTATGTTCTTTCCTGGTAATTCACTGTAAGAGGGAAAAAGTCGCGGCCCGGCTCTTCATATTTCTTTCCTACCACAGTAACTAAAACTGTAGTATCGCCCATACTTGCTAAAACGGCAGCATCTGCTTGACGTGCAATAACCCCAGTCTCTAGTGTGACTGTGTGCTGACCATACTCAAAACTCTTTACGATTGGATTCACGTGAACCATTCCTTAAATTTAATTATCTTAATTACGCGCGTAAGTATACTTCATCTCTATTCAAGAGATAAAGGGCACTGATTGATGACAAAGCCGAAACTTTTCTCTAAAGTGAATATTATCAGGATTATTTTGTTATGGAATGCCTAAATTGTTCCGTTTCTAATATCGGTTCACTGATTAATGGATGAGTTAATGACTGCCAGCTTTAAATCGCTTACATGGAAACAAACTTGCCTCGTCGTTTTTTCGGCGCTTTTCTTTGCGATTGCCATTTTTATCGTCGAAATAGCCTTAGTCGGTGTCACCACCAGAGATGAACTTAAAGCATCACAGCAAGAGTTGTTAGACTCGGTAGAGCAGCCCGCATCGAATGCCGTCTGGGCCTTAGATGATAACTTAGCCAAACAGACACTAGAGGGTGTATTAAAAGTTGCTCATGTTGGATCTGCTGTCATCGAACTTGAAGACGGCTCCATGTTCGTCTCAGTCGCCTCAGCTGTCTCTTCGCCGAATATGTTTGATCAATTAAGTAAAAATCTTTTTAGCGGTCTTAGAGAAATCTCGCGCCCCCTTTATCGTCCCCAATATAGACCCTTTAATTTCAAAGACACTGACCCACAGCTCATTGGCACCCTGACCATCTTCTATAACACCCAGGAACTTACCGACTCGCTCTTTTTACAACTCAGATTCAGCTTAATCGCAACCTTGATCCGAGCGCTGCTTATCACTCTAGTACTTTCGATTGTTTTTCATCGTTTCTTAACTAAGCCCATTGCCGAGATCAGTGAGGCAATTGACAAGATAGATCCTGAGTCTCCCGGTGAAAACCTTCTACCAGTCTCCAAAGCCCACATGGATGACGAGCTAGGCCTAGTTACATCAAAATTTAACCAGATTCTAATTCAGTTCGGCCAGACTCAGAGTAAACTCAGAAAAATGGCCACTCGAGATCCCCTCACAGGTTTACCTAACCGCACGTTACTACTGGAAACCGTTGCGGTTAGCATTCAGAGAGCTAGAGTACATAATCTTCAGTTTTGCATGTTGTTTATCGATCTCGATCGTTTTAAGAACGTCAACGATTCTCTGGGACACGCACTTGGCGATCAATTCCTTGTACGCATAGCTCAAGTCCTCGAGCGCGTCGTCGCAGACAAGGGGACTGTGGCGCGTCTTGGCGGAGACGAATTTGTAATATTAGCCGATGAGATATCTAGCCCAGATCAGGCTGCAGATTTTGTCGAGCATCTGTTATTTCAATTGAACTCCCCTATGCAACTCAACGAGCACACCATTCACCCTGCGGCGTCAGTGGGTATATCTATCTATCCCGATGACGGTAAGAGTGCCGAAGATCTGATCCGCCATTCGGATATCGCCATGTATAGCGCAAAGGCGGCAGGCTCGAATCAATGGGCCTTCTTCAAACAACAAATGACAGAACGTGCAGCGGTCAGATTACGTACAGAAGCCTCCCTGCACGATGCACTAAAGAACAATGAGTTTGTGCTACATTACCAACCTAAACTCGATATCCAGACAGGTAAAGTCGTTGCATGTGAGGCGCTCATTCGTTGGCAGAAAGATGGTCGCCTGATCAGCCCCATGTCCTTTATACCTGTTGCCGAAGAAACCGGGATAATCATACCAATAGGACGCTGGGTCATAGAACAGGCATGTAAGACTATTAAGGAGTGGCAGAATAAATATAATTTTGCACTGCCTATTGCGGTCAATGTTGCTTCACAACAATTTGAAGATCCAAGTCTGATTCCAGATATAAAACAGCTATCTCTTAGATATCAGATAAGACCTGAACTATTAGAGATAGAGATCACCGAAACTTCCTTGATGAATGATGTAGAAAAAGCCATTACTAAGTTAGAGCAGTTGAAATCGGCAGGGTTCGGTATCGCAGTTGACGATTTCGGTACTGGCTACTCTTCATTATCCTATCTACGCCACCTTCCTATTACCACCATGAAGATCGATCGCTGTTTTGTCACTGATCTACCCAAAGAGAGTGCTATAGCCTCAACCATCTTAATGTTAGGTAAACAACTTAAACTCAATATTGTCGCGGAAGGAATTGAAAACCAGGAGCAGCTGGATTGGCTCAAAGCCAATCATTGTCAGATGGGACAAGGTTTCTTCTTCAGTAAACCTCTATCTCAGCATGATTTTGAGGAAAAATACATCAAACCACATACGGCAAGTATCAGTCAGATTTGATTCTAGGTATGGTTTTCACGACGGAGCTTGTTCGAGCGGTAAGCGGTAAGCGGTAAGCGGTAAGTGAATTTAGAACGAGATGAGCTAAGAGTAAATCAAAATTATCATGTTGAACTCTATATCACAGAGTTCTCAATCCACCTTTCAAATCGAAGCTATCTTAAAGCTTTCTCGGCCTTTTCTTATACCTTAAAACTGCTTTTCTACAGGCAATAAAAAAGGAGGCCTAAGCCTCCTTATCCAGGTTTAATCGTTAAAATTAACGACGTAGACCTAGCTTCTTGATTAGTTCCTGGTAACGAACATTTTCAGTACGCTTTAGGTATGCAAGAAGTTTACGACGTGTGCTAACCATACGTAGTAGACCACGACGAGAGTGATGATCGTGGATGTGCTGCTTGAAATGGCCTTGTAGATGGTTAATCTGAGCAGTCAAAAGAGCAACTTGAACTTCAGAAGAACCTGTATCGTTTTCACAACGACCGAAGTCAGCTAGGATTTTTGCAGTTTGTTCAGCATTTAGTGACATTGTGTCTCTCCAAATAATGCATTAATAAATCTTTAGCCGATCACTAACTCAGCTAAAGTGAGCGCGGAATTTTACCCATTTACTGCGACAAACGCAACAAATAAAGTTTAGATAACCGCTAATAGATTAGATCTAAGATAGGAGCTTACTTTAAGAGCGGGTACTATGACTTACTCCCGCTTTTTCTAGACAGCCTAGCTAGACTGTTTCTAAGGGCTCTCTAAGTACGATGAGTCGCTTAGGTGCCAGCAGACCATCATCATTGATTGAACCAATACCGACGAACTTATGCTCTTCACCTATAGTGATCCGCACCAGCTCTCCATCGGCTAACTGACAGCCACCTGGATTTTGAACTGGGTTACCATTCATTAGATAAGGTGCGACAGTGTCGGCTAAGTTGATTTCTTGAAACTTACTGACCGCCGAATCCATAGGCAACAATAGCTCATCCAGCATAGCTTTAGCATCAGCGCCTTCGGCCTCAGCTTTTTCAACCATCTCATTGAGCTCAGTCAAGCTTACGATGCGATCATAAGGGTAGTCTGCAACTTGAGTACGCCTAAGCATTATCACATGAGCGCCACAGCCCAACATCTCACCAAGATCATCTGTGATGGTACGAATATAGGTTCCCTTTGAACAATGTATGTCTAAGGTCAGTTCATCGCCTTCTAAAGAGATAAAATTCAGTTCAAATACAGTGATGGGTCTGGCTTCTCTGGGCACTTCTATGCCTTCACGGGCATACTTATAAAGGGGCTGGCCCTTATGCTTGAGCGCCGAGAACATGGAAGGCACCTGCATCGTCTCACCACGAAAATAATCCAGAGACTCCATCAGTAATTCTTGGGTGAAATCCAGAGGACGAGTCTGCACCACTTCACCATCTGAATCACTAGTATCTGTGCGTACGCCTAGTTTAGCCGTGACCAGATATCGCTTATCTGCATCGAGAAGATGCTGGGAAAATTTGGTAGCTTCACCCAGGCATATAGGTAACATACCTGTGGCTAATGGATCTAAGGCGCCAGTATGACCCGCTTTATTGGCATCGAAAAGCCGCTTTACCCTTTGCAGAGCAAAGTTAGAGCTCATTCCGGTCTCTTTATCTAAGAGAAGGATCCCATCAATGAAGCGACCACGCTGACGACGACCCATTAGTCCTCACCCTGCTGATCTTTATCTTCACCTTGTTCATCACGGTTGGCTTGTTTCTGCTTAGCTTCGTCGTTATGAATGACACGCGTAACTAGGTTGGACATACGCATACCTTCAACCAATGACGCATCATAGATGAATCTAAGTTCAGGCATGACTCGCAATTTCATACGCCCTGCTACCAAAGAACGTATGTAGCCAGCTGCGCTACTTAGGGCTTCAAGCTTCACAGCCACTATCTTCTCATCTTCTTCGAAGAAGGTGACAAAAACCTTGGCGTAGCTCAGATCGCGAGATACTTCCACATCATTGACAGTTACCATGCCTACGCGAGGATCTTTGATATCGCGATGCAATACTTGCGCTAACTCTTGTTGTAATTGTTGCCCGATACGGCGTGTACGACTAAATTCTTTTGCCATGATAATTGGCCTTAATATTTTATTCTGCTATAAACAAAAAGGGCGGCTTTCGCCGCCCTATTACGCTTTACGCTTCTAAGGAGCGAGCAATCTCAATGGTTTCGAAGACCTCTATCTGATCGCCTACTCTGACGTCATTATAGTTCTTCACACCGATACCACATTCCATACCGTTACGTACATCAGCTACATCATCTTTGAAACGACGCAGTGATTCTAGCTCACCTTCGTAGATAACGATGTTTTCACGTAATACGCGGATTGGAGCGCTCTTCTTGATGGTACCTTCAGTAACCATACAACCGGCAATTGCGCCAATCTTAGGAGACTTAAACACATCACGAACTTCAGCAAGACCGAGAATCACTTGCTTGAACTCAGGAGCTAGCAGGCCACTCATCGCGTCTCTGACTTCATCTATCAAGTTATAGATAACGCTGTAGTAACGAAGATCGACGCTTTCGCTGTCGATAACCTTACGCGCTTGTGCATCGGCACGAATGTTGAAACCGATCATGATAGCGTTCGAAGCTGAGGCCAATGACGCATCAGTTTCAGTTAAACCACCGACACCACGTGCGATAATATTAACCTTAACTTCATCGGTAGACAGCTTGTTGAGCGAGTCAGCGATAGCCTCGAGTGAACCTTGTACATCGGCCTTAAGCACGATATTAAGTTCCTCAACTACGCCTTCAGTCATGTTAGCAAACATGTTCTCAAGCTTAGACTTCTGCTGACGTGCTAGCTTAACATCGCGGAACTTGCCTTGACGATACAGAGCAACTTCTCGAGCCTTACGCTCATCACGAACTACAGTAGCTTCATCACCGGCAGCTGGAACACCTGAGAGACCAAGAATCTCAACAGGGAACGACGGACCCGCTTCCTTGATAGCCTGGCCGTTCTCGTCGCGCATGGCACGGACTTTACCGTACTCAAGACCACACAGAACGATATCGCCTTGCTTAAGTGTACCTTCCTGTACTAGAACGGTAGCAACTGGTCCACGACCCTTATCTAGCTTAGATTCGATGACAACACCAGCCGCCATGCCTTCTTTGATAGCTTTAAGCTCGAGAACTTCAGCTTCAAGAAGAATGCCTTCTAACAGTTCATCGATGCCTTGACCTGTCTTAGCCGAAACGCTAACAAACATGTTGTTACCGCCCCAATCTTCAGACATGATGCCGTGTTGAGAAAGCTCACTCTTAACACGCTCTGCATCCGCATCAGGCTTATCCATCTTGTTGACTGCAACAATCAGAGGCACTTTACCGGCCTTAGCATGTTGAATCGCTTCGATAGTCTGTGGCATAACGCCATCATCGGCTGCAACAACCAAGATAACGATATCGGTTGCCTTAGCACCACGAGCACGCATAGACGTAAACGCCGCGTGACCTGGAGTATCTAAGAAGGTGATCATGCCATTGCCTGTTTCGACATGGTATGCACCGATATGCTGAGTAATACCACCGGCTTCGCCTGAGGCAACTTTTGCCTTACGAATATAATCAAGCAGCGATGTCTTACCATGGTCGACGTGACCCATGATAGTCACAACTGGAGCACGAGTTACGGCTTCGATGTTGCCATCACGATCCGCTAGCACCTGGTGCTCAAGCTCGTTCTCACGAGTCAGTGTTACCTTGTGACCCATCTCTTCAGCCACAAGCTGAGCTGTTTCCTGATCAAGCACCTGGTTGATAGTAACCATGGAGCCCATCTTCATCATAGCCTTGATGATCTCAGTAGCCTTAATAGCCATCTTCTGAGCTAGCTCAGAAACTGAAACCGTCTCGCCTATGCTGACATCTGCTTTAACTACGACAACAGGCTTAGTGAACGCATGGTCCATAGACTCAGGCGCTATGCTACGAGTATTACGAGAGTTACGGCCGCCACGAGAGTTACGTGAATTACGGTTGTCTCTGCCACCGCGACGCTTGCCTTTACCTGTAGTAGCAGGAGCTGGAGTCGGTGCTTTACGAGGACGACGATCGCGCTTCTCGGCGTTAGCATCTGCTGTATCTTCAGCTGCACGAGCTTCTGTTGAAGTAGTGACATGGTGATCACCAGTCTTCTCAGACTCTTTACGCTGCTTCTCTTCTTCGGCCCAACGCGAAGAGTTCTCTTCGGCAAGCTTACGCGCAGTTTCTGCTGCTGCTTTCGCTTCTTCGTCAGCCTTAGATTTAGCCGCCTGCTCTTGAGCAGATTGCAGCTTGTCAGACTCAGCTTTGGCAGCTGTTTCTTCTGCGGTTAGTGCTACAGGCTTAGCTTTTTCAGCCGCTGCGGCTTTCGCTTTTTCTTTCGCTTCTTCGGCCACTTTTGATTTCTCTTGAGCTAGTACATCGGCTGCAGACTTAGCATCTGCATCGGCTTTTGCTTTCAACTCTGCATCGGCTACTGCTTTGGTCTCTTGCTCAGCTTTAGCCGCTTCTTCAGCTGCTGGGTCACGCTTAACAAAAGTACGCTTCTTACGTACTTCAACTGTGACATCTTTAGTGTCACGGCCAGAGCCTACACTTAAGGTAGAAACAGATTTACGCTGCAGCGTCATCTTAGTTGGAGTAGCGTCGCCACCATGTTGTTTCTTTAAAAAGTTCAGCAGCTGCTGCTTCTCAGATTCAGAAACTGTATCTGATTTACTTTTTTTGATTCCAGCATCAGAAAGCTGCTCGACTAATCTGTCAGCAGTTTTTCCTATTTCGCCGGCCAGTTTTTCTACTGTTGTATCTGCCATATGTTCAATCCCCTCTGTTGAGCGAGTTATTCTTCGTCGCCAAACCAACAGATATTACGGGCTGCCATGATGAGCTCACCAGCCTTCTCTTCTGTCAATTCTTCAATATCGATCAAGTCATCAATGCCTTGCTCGGCTAAATCTTCAAGTGTGATCACGCCTTTACTTGCAAAAACGAAAGCTAGATGTTTTTCCAGTCCTTCCAGTGCAAGAAGATCTTCACTTGGTTCTGCACCATCTAGTGCTTCTTCTGTTGCCAATGCACGAGTCGAGATTGCTGCTTTAGCACGTTCTCTCAGTGCTTCGACAGTATCTTCATCGAAACCATCGATCTCCATCAGCTCAGCAGATGGCACATAAGCCACCTCTTCCAATGAAGTAAATCCTTCGTCTGCTAGTATCTGAGCAAAATCTTCATCAACATCTAATGATGAAACAAATAGACTCACAACTTTTGCACTTTCAGCCTGATGTTTGGCCTGTAGATCTTCTACAGTCATAACATTCAACACCCAACCTGATAGTTGAGTAGCTAGACGGACGTTCTGACCATTACGGCCAATGGCCTGAGCTAAGCTATCTGCTTCTACTGCGATATCCATAGAATGGGTATCTTCATCGACGACGATAGAAGCCACATCAGCTGGAGCCATAGCATTGATAACAAACTGAGCTGGATTATCATCCCACAGCACGATATCTACACGCTCACCGTTAAGCTCATTAGATACGGCCTGAACTCGAGCACCACGCATACCTACACAGGCACCGATAGGGTCGATTCTACGATCATTTGACTTAACAGCAATCTTAGCTCGTGAGCCTGGATCACGAGCAGCGCCCATGATCTCAATCATCTCATCGGCAATTTCCGGTACTTCTACACGAAATAGCTCAATAAGCATATCCGGCTGAGTACGAGTCATAAATAGCTGAGCACCGCGAGCTTCAGGGCGAACCGAGAAGAGTAAGGCACGAATTCTATCTCCAGGACGGAAGTTTTCACGTGAAATGAGGTCTTCCTTGAATAGTACTGCATCAGCATTACCACCAAGATCGACAACCACACTCTCACGGTTACTCTTCTTCACTATGCCGGTGATCAACTCACCTTCACGGTCCTGAAACTGCTCAACAACTTGAGCACGCTCAGCTTCACGTACCTTCTGTACGATAACCTGTTTGGCTGTCTGTGTCGTGATACGGTCGAACGTGACTGACTCCATGTCATCTTCGACAAAATCGCCGACTTGGAGTTCTGCATTTTCATATTGAGCCGCTTCTAGTGTTATTTCACCGTAAGGGTTCTCTAATGGTTCACCTGTATCTTCTACAACTTGCCAGCGACGGAAAGTTTCATAGGCACCAGTTTTACGATCGATTTCGACGCGAACTTCGATCTCACCTACGTGCTTCTTTTTTGTTGCTGTGGCTAAAGCAATTTCCAGCGCTTCGAAAATCTTCTCGCGAGGAACACCTTTCTCATTTGAAACCGCCTCAGCGACTAGCAGAATCTCTTTATTCATCCTCTTGCCTCGTTGATTTTTGAATCCATCAAAACTTAGCGATTAGGTTGCCTCTACGGATATTATCCAAGGCAATAATCAGTTCGTTACCATCTACAGAGATTGTGAGCATCTGCCCCTCGACCCCAATAACGGTACCTTTTAAATTACGACTACCCGCAACAGGCATAGTCAGTTGAATTTTTACAGTCTCATCAATGTAGCTTGCATACTGCTCAGAACTGAACAGAGGTCTGTCTACACCGGGAGAAGAAACTTCTAATGTATATTCGGTTGAAATGGGATCCTCAACATCGAGCACAGCACTTATCTGACGACTGGTTTCGGCGCAATCTTCGATAAAAATACCTTTATCGTTATCGATATACACTCTAAGTGTTGAATGTTTGCCCGCTTGGATATATTCCAAGCCCCAAAGTCTATGCCCCAATGCTTCAACTGGAGATTTAAGCATCTCTTCCAGTTTTTTTTCTATAGTAGCCAAGGTTACCCCCCGAAAAACAAAAAAGGGCTAAAAAGCCCCGGTACAACACTGCAAAAGCAGTATTTAATAAGTTACAGATAACAAAAAACCCCGTAATAACGAGGTCGTTGAATTTAAAACCTGTAACCAATATTAGACTATTTTAGTCTGATATTGGGAAGCTGGTTGCGGGGACCGGATTTGAACCGATGACCTTCGGGTTATGAGCCCGACGAGCTACCAAACTGCTCCACCCCGCGTCAACTGCTGCAGTATATTGAGTTATCAATCTACTTGCAATAACAAAGCGAATAAGCTTTCGCTTTATTACTCTCGATTTCAAAAGAAATCAAAAGTTGGTGCGGATGGGGGGACTTGAACCCCCACGAGCTTGCGCTCACCAGCCCCTCAAGCTGGCGTGTCTACCAATTCCACCACATCCGCATGTGACTGACCATTTTTACATCTTGGTTTAGATGTTTATCACAAACTGGCGTGTCTAATTATTATCAGGACACCAGTATGTGACTAACCTATATTTTATATCCTGGATAGGATAACGAATTTAAATCCGCATGTATCTTTTACTTCAACAATCTATATCTGACTAATTGAGGTTAGTCATAAATTGTCTTAATCAGGAATCTTATCTTCCGTCTGCTGTACTTCTTCACTAACTTGGTCAACAACTTGTGCTGCCTCGTTAGATAGGTCACTCCAAGCATCTTCTGACTTAGTATGATTGGCACTTAAATTACCAATTATCAAACTAAGAGCGAAGAAACCAATCGCCAATACAGCTGTAGAACGAGTTAAAAAATTACCCGCACCAGATGAACCGAAAAGAGTAGCCGATGCACCAGCACCGAAAGAGGCACCCATGTCAGCACCTTTGCCTTGCTGAATCAAAATCAATCCAACTAGACCAATTGCAACCAACAAGTAAATAACTATTAGAACTTCATACATATTATGCGCTCATCGCTATGGAACATAAACTTAAAAACTCGGTTGAATTTAAGCTTACGCCGCCAATCAATCCACCATCTACATCAGGTTGAGCAAAAAGATCTGCTGCATTACTCGGTGTTACGCTACCACCGTACAAAATCCTGATATTTTCTCCAATAAATGGAGACACTTCAGATAGACGCTTGCGTATAAACGCATGAACTTCTTGCGCCTGCTCTGGCGTAGCACTCTTACCAGTTCCTACGGCCCATAAAGGCTCGTAAGCGATAATTGCATTATCAAAAGCCATGGTGCCATTTTTTGCAATGACTATATCTAGCTCTTCGGCGATAACTTCAAAAGTTCTTCTCGCTTCTCTAGCTGGACCTGACTCACCGACACATAATATCGGAGTCAAACCATGTTTTTGAGCCGCAGCAAACTTCTCTGCCACTATATCACTCGTCTCTCCGTACATACGGCGACGTTCGGAATGGCCGATAATCACATATCGACATCCTGAATCTTTCAACATTTTGCCAGACACTTCACCAGTATAAGCACCAAAGTCATGTTGACTTAGATTTTGTGCGCCCATTCTGACTAGACAACCATTTAAGGCTTCTTTATTAATGTCTAACTGTTGTCGTACACTCTCTAGATAAATAGTCGGTGGACATAAAACCACTTCCGCTGAATCATCTTGTAGCTTAGTAGAAAACTTCTTAAACAGTTCTTGTGCCAATTGAGCACTACCATTCATTTTCCAGTTACCAGCAACCATCGGACGTCTTAATGCCATTACCTTCTCCTCTGAAAGCGGCGTGAGTAATAGCGAACCACTTGTTAAGTTACAATAGCTAAATCGCTAATTTTTTAGATTAATGTTCGGAGTGTTGCTTTTTCAGTCATCGCGAGCTACTTATTAATCGTTATGAGTATAAATAACGCGTTTACTGAAGGGGGCATCTGTGATGCCCGCCTGTCTTTTATAAAAATCTAAACTAAATTTCTGACTTTATCGGCAATATAATTTGCATGCATAAGAACATCGGCTTCAATATCCCCCTCGACCATGACTCGAATCAAGGGTTCGGTGCCCGACTTTCTCAATAAAACTCTGCCTCGTTCTCCTAATTTAGTCTCGACCTCTAACTTAGCTTCGAGCACTTCCTCAGACTCTAACGGATTATGATCGCCTTCAAAACGGACATTTACTAACACTTGGGGCAACATCTTGATATTTTCAGTCAAGTCTTCAAGCCTTGCATCCCGTCGTCTCATCGCTGCGAGAACAAGTATTCCAGCAACTATGCCATCCCCTGTAGTGCCGTGATCTAAATTGAGGATATGACCAGAATTCTCACCACCTATACGCCAATTATTCTCCTTCAAGAGTTCCATCACGTAACGGTCACCCACCTTGGAACGCAAAAATGGAATATCCAGTTCAGCTAAAGCCAATTCGAGCCCTAGGTTAGACATCAAGGTGCCAACGACACCGCCGTGAAGCACACCACTTGATTTAGCATCACATGCCAGGATATAGAGGATCTCATCACCATCGATAACACGGCCATGGCGATCAACCATCATAATACGGTCGCCGTCACCATCTAAGGCAATACCAAGATCAGCCCCTTCAGATACTACAGTTTCACAAATTTTTGCCATGGCAGTCGCACCGACTTCATGGTTAATATTCAGTCCGTCTGGTTTATCACCAATAGCTATCACATCGGCGCCCAATTCACGAAATACATTGGGGGCAATATGATAAGTGGCACCATGGGCACAATCCACGACGATTTTTAAACCTTGAAGTGTCTGATCGGCAGGGAAATGACCTTTACAGTATTCAATATAACGACCCGGTGCATCATCTATACGAGAAACCTTACCTAATAGGTGTGACTCAACGCAGATTAAAGGTTTTTCCAGTTCTCGCTCGATTTCTAGCTCTATCTCATCAGCGAGTTTACTGCCGTCGGTAGAGAAAAACTTGATACCATTATCATAATAGGGATTGTGAGATGCACTAATCACCACTCCAGCTTCGGCTCTAAAAGTCCGAGTCAAGTAAGCGACTGCTGGGGTAGGCATAGGTCCCATCAACATCACATTTAATCCAGCCGCCGACAAACCCGCTTCCATTGCCGATTCGAACAGATAGCCTGAAATACGGGTATCTTTGCCTATGATCACTTTATTAGTACCGTTTCTCGACAGAACCCGACCGGCGGCCCAGCCTAGTTTTAATGCCAGCTCAGGTGTCATTTTACCTGCACCCACCTTGCCACGAATACCATCTGTTCCAAAAAATTTCTTCACTTTACAACCTCATTGATCATCCTGTTATAGAATGAAACTTGCACTAGATTACAGCACATTTACTGACTCAAGCTGAATGAAATAAAAAGACATGTCTCAGCCTGAGCACTTACGGCAACTATAATCACATTAAATCTTGGTAGTCATTAGTGGCCTGTAACACTTTTAGACTATCTAGCGTTTCAGCCACATCATGTACTCTTAAAATATTGGCACCTCTTTGTGCCGCTATCAGACCTCCAGCCAAGCTGCCAGCCAATCGCTGCTGAGGCTCACGATTGAGCAGATCACCCAGCATAGATTTTCTGGATAAACCGATAAGAAGCGGTAATTTCAGGGTCTTAAACTCTGTTAAACGATTAAGTAACTCGTAATTATGAGATATGGTTTTACCAAATCCAAATCCTGGATCCAGCAATATTTGCTGACGTTTAATTCCCGCCTTTATGCAAGCATCGATTCTTAGCTCGAAGAAATCGATGACATCTGCAACAGTATCTCGATAATCCGGCGCATCTTGCATAGTGTCCGGTTGTCCCTGCATATGCATTAGGCAAACAGGCACATCAAGCTCTGCTGCCATCTCCAATGCTCCAGGAGCCTGTAGGGCACGAACATCATTAATCAAATGCGCACCAGCTTTAACGGCTTGCTCCATGACTTCTGGCTTACTGGTATCGATGGAGATCCAGACATCATGTTGCTTAGCGATATATTCAACTAGAGGTAACACCCTATTTAGCTCTTCACTCACCCCCACCTCGGCCGCGCCAGGACGAGTCGATTCACCACCTACGTCGATGATTTTAGCGCCCAGTGAAACCATGGTATCGGCATGTCGACAGGCTAACTCAAAAGAGGAGAATTCACCGCCATCAGAAAAAGAATCAGGGGTGACATTTAAAATACCCATGACCAAGGTTTTATCTAAAGCTAATGTACGTTTACCACTTTCGATTCGAAACACACAAACTCCGTTAACGCTAATAACTTATTTTTATGGGACTCAAGTAACAAAATCGTAAACATCGAAAACAAGAAAACCCCATGACGGGGTTTTCTTTAATCAATAATGATAGCTACTTAGCTGTCGATTCGTCGGCATCTTTGATAGCCGGCGTCACTTCAGAGTCGGCTTCCACTTCACTATCGGTGGAGCTTGCCTCCTCAGCCTTTGCTGAATCTCCATCCTTATCATCCTTGCTAGAACCATTATCATCCATGTCCCAATCGGCCGGAGCACGGACTTCACGACGCTGCATCAAGTCTTCGATCATGTTTGCATCTATGGTTTCATATTTCATCAAGGCATCTTTCATCGCATGAAGAATATCCATATTATCATTTAGATATACCCTAGCGCGATCGAAGTTGTTATCGATGAGCAGCCTAACTTCTGCATCAATCAAGCTGGCAGTCTCATCGGACATATGCTGAGTCTTACCCATGCTACGTCCTAAGAAAACTTCATTCTCATCTTCTGCGTACAAGACAGGTCCTAGCTTGTCGGAGAAACCCCACTGAGTCACCATGTTACGGGCAATCGAAGTAGCATACTTGATGTCTTGTGAGGCACCAGTAGAAATTCTTTCACTGCCATAGATGATCTCTTCGGCAAGACGTCCACCGTATGCAACAGAGATCTGACTCTCCAGCTTACGGCGAGTCTGGCTGATAGCATCGGCTTCCGGCAGGAAGAAGGTCACACCTAAGGCGCGGCCACGAGGTATGATGGTCACCTTATGCACAGGATCATGCTCAGGCACTAAACAACCAACAATTGCATGACCGGCTTCATGGTACGCCGTCATCGCTTTCTCTTCTTCAGACATCACCATGGAGCGACGTTCCGCGCCCATCATGATTTTATCTTTAGCACTCTCAAACTCTTCCATGCTGACGATACGGCGACTGCCGCGAGCGGCAAACAGGGCTGCCTCGTTAACTAGGTTGGCGAGATCCGCACCTGAGAAACCAGGAGTACCACGAGCGATAACACTCGCCTTAACGTCATCGGCCAGAGGCACTTTACGCATATGCACTTTAAGTATCTGCTCACGACCACGGACATCGGGAAGACCTACAACCACCTGACGATCGAAACGACCCGGACGCAATAGCGCGGCATCGAGTACATCTGGTCTGTTCGTCGCGGCGATGACGATAACACCTTCGTTACCTTCGAAACCATCCATCTCTACCAACATCTGGTTCAATGTTTGTTCACGCTCATCGTGACCACCACCGACACCAGCACCACGTTGACGGCCGACGGCATCGATCTCATCAATAAAGATGATACAAGGTGCAGATTTTTTAGCTTGTTCGAACATGTCACGCACACGAGAAGCACCAACACCAACAAACATCTCAACGAAATCTGAGCCTGAGATGGTGAAGAAAGGCACTTTTGCCTCACCGGCGATAGCCTTGGCCAGCAAGGTCTTACCCGTACCCGGAGGACCTACAAGCAGTATACCAGTGGGAATACGCCCACCTAGCTTCTGAAATCTTGTCGGTTCTTTGAGATAATCGACCAGCTCTTTAACGTCCTCTTTCGCTTCGTCACAGCCCGCAACGTCACCAAAAGTGGTCTTAATCTGGTCTTCACTCATCAGCTTGGCCTTGCTCTTGCCGAACGACATGGCACCTTTGCCACCGCCGCCCTGCATCTGACGCATGAAGAATATCCATACACCAATAAGCAATAGCATAGGGAACCAGGAGATAAAGATCTGAGTTAAGAACCCTGACTCTTCGGCTTCTTGCCCTTTCATGGTCACGCCCTTGCGATTCAGATCGTTAATCAGATCTTGATCATACATGGGCATGATAGTAGTAAACTTCTCTCCGGTACTTTTAGTTCCTTCGATGGTACGTTGATCGCTCTTTATTTCGACAGTATTTACCTGCCCTTTACGAACATCATCTAAAAAAGCTGAATAATCCATCTTCGACGCAGTGGTAGAAGAGGGGGAGTAGCCCTGAAATACAGACATCAACACAACGGCGATGACTACCCAGAGAATTAAATTTTTTGCCATATCACTCAGAATTACTAGACCTCATAGAGTCTTGCGATAACTGACGTTAGGGTACTACAACTTGTACCCTGTCGCCACAAGATAGACTTCTCGCGAACGTGCTCGCGAAGAGTCTGGCTTACGTGTTTTAACCGTTTTAAATGCGGCTCTCACCGACTTCATGTACTCTTCAAAGCCCTCCCCCTGAAAGACTTTGACTGCGAAACAGCCATTAGGTGCCATCACTTGATGACACATATCTAAGGCTAATTCCACTAGATACATGGCCCGGGGCTGATCGACACCACCTGTGCCACTCATATTTGGCGCCATGTCAGACAAGACCACATCCACTTTCCCATCTCCGACTCGGGTAAGCAAGGCATCGAGTACCTTCTCTTCCCTAAAATCACCCTGGAGAAAGTCTACACCAACTATGGGATCCATAGCTAAAATATCGCAAGCGATAACCTTACCTCTGTCACCAGCTAGTTTAACGGCAACTTGAGACCAACCACCAGGGGCCGCCCCTAAATCCACCACAGTCATACCAGGACGTATCAATTTATCTTTCTCCTGGATCTCCTCTAATTTAAACGCAGCGCGCGAACGCAATCCCCGTTTTTGAGCTAATTTGACATAGTGGTCATCAAAATGTTCCTGCAACCAACGGGAGGAACTCGCTGTTCTTTTTTTACCTGACATTCAACATCCGCAACAAATGAGAGTTACATAAAGAGTATATAAGGGTAGAATAGCCGTTTTTCAACAGTAACTCAGCATAAAGTTGGTATAAATGAACTTAACAACCAAACAAAAACAGCACTTAAAGGGCTTAGCGCATAATTTGAAGCCTGTAGTGATGCTTGGTTCCAATGGTCTGACTGAAGGTGTACTGGCGGAAATTGATAATGCACTGACTCACCATGAACTGATCAAAGTGAAAGTTGCTTCGGGTGACAGAGAGTTAAAAAATGCAATTGTTGACGCCATCGTTCGTGAAACTCAAGCCGTGAATGTACAGCTTATAGGTCACGTACTTGTACTTTTCCGTCAGTCTGAAGAGATGAAAATCGCCATTCCTAAGGCAAAGTAAACACCCTCTATCGAAAAACGGAGCCAAATTAATCTTTGGCTCCGTTTTTTTATGCCTGGTAAAAGATAACGCTGACTATCCTATGGCGCGTCGGAAACTGGCACCAGACGATAATGCTCTGAGTTCAGCTTAAACACCTCGGGCAAACAAGTCCCCACGGATATCGACGACCAAGTGCCTGTCAGAATACCGATAAACATGGCGATGGAAAAACTTTCCAGCGGCCCCCCTCCCATCACCCACAGCGCGATGACCGTCATTAAGGTGGTACCACTGGTCACCAAAGTCCGGGAAAATGTCGCCTTCACAGCCCTGTCATTGATCTCGGCTATCGGCAAGCCAGACTCGGTTCGCAATCCCTCTCTGATCCTGTCGGCTATGATGATCGAATCATTGAGTGAATAGCCTAATATGGCCAGAACCGCCGCAAGCACGGTCAGATTAAACTCCGTCTGAGTCAAGGAAAAGAATGCCAGCACGAAAATCACATCATGGAACAGGGCCAGCAAGGAACCACAGGCGAGACGCCACTCGAATCGATAGCTCAAATAAGCCATGATGCACAACATGGCAACCAACAAGGCCAAGCCACCTTGCTCGGCCAGTTCCTGGCCAATCTGTGGCCCGACTATGCTGCTGTTTAGCACCTCTACGTCACTATTGAGGGGCTGCAATACCTGCTCTATATCCATTGCATGCTGACTGACATCTTCTTGAGTCGATGGCAGGCTATATCTTAGTACCCAGCGCCCAGGCTCTCCCGCAGAAATCACACTCACCTCCTGATCCGACGCTAAGCTCAACAAGTCAGAGATATCTTTACTGGCCACCTTGCTATCAAGCTTAACCTCGGTAACGACTCCACCGGTGAAATCTAGGCCCCAATTGAACCCCTTAACCGCAATCACAGACAGAGACAATATCATCAGGCTAAGTGATATCAGACTAGTTAAATAACGTAATTTAGTTAACGTTTTCATTTCGGAAAACTTACTGTTTACCTGCTTAAAATTAAATAAACTCATCATTACACCCTCACATCACGGTTAAAATTACGTCCATATGCCCAATTGATAAGGACGCGAGAGGCAAAAATTCCGGTAAACATACTCGTCAATAATCCCAAGCCCAGTGTCAGGGCAAAGCCTTGGATCGGACCATTACCGATAGAATAGAGCACAACAGCAGTGATCATGGTGGTGAGGTTGGCATCTAAGATGGTGCCAAAGGCGCTATCGAAGCCCCTGTCTATGGCACGAGCGAAATCTCTCCCCAGTTTCAGATTATCTTTGATCCGCTCGAAGATGAGTACATTAGTATCAACGGCCATACCAACCGTCAGCACTAAGCCTGCGATGCCTGGTAAGGTCAATACCGCCCCAGGGATCAGAGCCAGTAACCCAAACAGAATCACCATATTAGCGATAAGAGCCACATTGGCTACCCAGCCCAAACGCCGGTACCAGAAACCCATAAAGACTAAGGTCATCGCCATACCTAAGGCTAACGCGGCAAAACCATTGACGATATTCTCGGCGCCAAGACTCGGGCCTATAGTACGCTCTTCGACTATAGTCACCGGCGCAGTCATAGAGCCTGCACGTAATAACAAGGCCAATTGCTGCGCCTCTTGGTAATCTCCGGCTCCGGTAATACTGAAACGATTGCCTAACTGACTCTGTATGGTGGCAATACTGATCACTCGTGTCTGTTGACTCACCTCACCTTGAGCATTCCGGCTGTACTCACTGTAAGATGTGGCCATGGGATAACCTATATTGTCTCTGGAAAAAGCCGACATCAATTTACCGCCAGCACTGTCTAAGGTGATATTCACTTCAGCGCCTCCCATCTCACCAATCCCCGCCCTGGCATCTATAATATGCTCACCTCCCAACACAGGTTTGCGCGATACATAAACTGGGGTCTGGGAGTCATCCCGCAAGATTTTTGCGTTAACAGAACCCGGCGGTTTAACTTCATAGAAAGCCAAGCTGGCTGTTGCCCCTATGACGCTCTTTGCTGCGGCGGGATCTTGAACACCAGGCAGTTCAATACGTATTCTATGCTCTCCCTGGCGCTGTACTATAGCCTCGGTTATCCCAAGTTGAGATATACGACCACGCATGGTCTGTAAATTTTGTTTAACGGTTAGATCTCGCAGCAGGTCTTTCTCAGATTGCTTTAAACTGACCGTCAAGATGCCATCTCCCTCCTGCTTCACTTGCCAGCGAGGATGTTGGCTACGGATAAATTGTCTGTATTGGTAACTGGTTTCTGAGTTAGCCAGCATTAAGGTGATACTGTCATCGTCCTTATAACGCACCTGAGTTCCCATCAACTTTTGCTCACGGGAAAACTGCTTGATTGAATCGACTAAGCTTTCACCATGAAGTCGATAAACGGGATCCAGATCCACATCCAAGAGAAACTGCACACCTCCCCTGAGATCTAAGCCCAACTTTATGGGGGCAACTCCCAGACTGAGTAACCAGGATGGCGCCGCCGGAGCGAGTGACAGAGTGAGATGTTCTGGTTTAGCGACTAGCTTAGCCAACACTTGCTTTGTTTGCGTTTGTTGAGCCTGCTTAGCGAGTACGATCAATGTCTGACCATCGGCCTGATCTATACGCTTGATATCTATCCCAGCCAGTTGGAGTTGCTTATGCAGCTCTATTAAGGAAACTGATAAACCCGCCTTATCACTGACCTCAATAGCCGCATCTTCACCGAACAGAGACGGCAGTGCACTCAATAGCATGATGATAATCGTGACGATTATCATCCCATATTTCCATGGAGAGTTGTGATTGAGTAATGTTTTTCTTGTTTGTCTTTTCATAGCGTAATTTGCCCTGAAGGCACCTTGCTTTCTAACGAGTTTTTCCGTTCTCTATCAAAATTCACCATTAATAAATGGCTCAACCAAGGACGCGTATCCCAAAGGATGTCCAAATAGGAAGATGTTTCTTGAGAAAGAGAGATTTAGCCGGCCAGCCTTCGATGCCAGCCGATAACAAGTTAGCTAACGGATTTTTGCTGAGAAAAGCGGTAGAGCAGATTCGATTCCTTCCAGCCCGAAAGCCTGGAAGGCTTGTCATTAGCATGGAGGGACCAATTCAGGGCCCGGACAAAGTCTATCCGATACCCTATGGAAAAAGAGGGACTTGGAGGTGAAACAAATTCATAGGCCAACAGATAGCTAGGCCGTATCTGTTGTAGATCGTGTTGAGCAAAACTTAACAGACGCATCGAGATAAGAGGAACAAACTCTTGCTCACTCGGAACATGGTGTTCGAGTCCTGTGTGAGTGCTTGGTGTATCTTGATGACCAAAGAGAGTGTTCATCGATACACAAGAGGTCAAATTAAATGCTTCCTGAGACCCTGAGTCCTGACACAAGCTGTGGACGGACTGAATAGCGCTATCCTTTTTCATATATTCAGAGGCTGACGCACTCGTGCCGCAGAGAAATATTCCTCCTAGCAAGATCAGCATTAGCCCTATACGAAAAAGTCCTGACACATTAATCCCCATGATATTTATTTTTTTGATTCTAACCAAAAAAGCCGAAAAAACAAAATAACAATTAGATATCCTATCAAATCACGAAAAACAGGCAACAAAAAAGCCGCTATTAACGGCTTTTTTACATCTCGCAATATTAAATAGAGATCCCATTATGAACAATGTATGGGATGCAAAAATATCTGCTTAGATATATTTTACGGCAATGATCTCATACTCGGTAATACCACCCGGGGTCTGAATATTTACCTCATCATCGAGATTTTTACCAACCAAACCACGTGCAATCGGTGAAGTTACAGAGATCAAATTATCTTTGATATTCGCTTCATCTTCACCCACGATACGGTAAGTCGATTCTTCTTCGGTCTCGACATTCAGTATAGTCACTGTTGTACCGAAAATAATACGACCATTATTCTCCATCTTAGTCACATCGATGATCTGCACATTCGAAAGTTTACCTTCGATATCACGAATGCGAGCCTCGCAAATGCCCTGCTCTTCGCGCGCGGCATGATACTCAGCATTCTCTTTAAGGTCGCCAAGTTCTCTGGCTGTGCCTATTGCTTGAGTAATACTGGGGCGCTGCTCAAATTTAAGATGTGTTAACTCTTTTCGCAGTTGTTCGGCGCCAACAACTGTCATAGGAACCTTATTCATAATCCTCTTTCGTCTCCTTTAAAACAAAAGCAGTCTCTATCGGCACATGCTGGGCCAATAAAGTAAAGTATCTCGGGGATATGCTCATTCTATACGTTCATCACCTCAGATGCTATCCCGCTTTTTCACATAAATATCTTCCTCATAAAAAGTATCCATCTTGCAAAGATCGGCCTAATAGTAATGAATGACTTAAGTTTTTAAAATGAAAGGGTTAGCTTAGCAAAAAGATTATCACCATTTTGGTGCAGTTATAATACTCGTTAGTTAGCAATAAGTTAAAACTGCACTACACTTCAATTGATCTATCCAGCTTGTACTTAGGTCCCAAGGACAATCACTAACTCTATCCCCCATTTCAATCGATTAACCTTGGTTAAGCTTATAAACAAAAATAAGCAGTAATGACAAATAGGGAATGAATATGAAACATCACATTGGATATGCTGTCGTATTATGCTCCACTCTTACCTTAGCCCCACCCACATTCGCCACTGAAGGCTTATCGGCCAACATAAGTGTCACTAACAATTATATCTGGCGCGGTGTGACTCAAACCCATGATAAGCCTGCAGTGTCAGGCGGAATAGATTACGCCATGGATACGGGTATCTACCTAGGCACCTGGGCATCTAACATAGATTTCGGTGATGACGCCACCACTGAGCTAGACCTCTATCTAGGCTTTGCTAATGAGTTTGGTGAGTTCAACTATGATTTTGGTTATGTCTATTACGGCTACCCAGATGGCGATGACCTCAATTTTGGTGAAGTTTATGGCTCAATTGGCTGGAATGTGCTCTCAATAGGCATCTCTACCACGGCACATTCAGATTGGTCATCTGATTTTGGTGACGATATTTACTTCGAAATTAATGCAGCGTTTGAAATTCTTGGCGATGCCGAACTTGGATTACACTTAGGTAGTTATGACTTCGATGATGGACTAGATTATCAGGACTATAACGTCAGCATCAGCAAGAGCGGTTTTAGCTTTTTAGTCAGTCAAGTAAGCGAAGATGAGATAGATGACGATTATAAGATAGTGGTTTCTTATACCTATGAAATTGACCTTTGATCTCAAAAACATCTTTAAACTTCAAAGAGGCCGGAACAGGCCTCTTTGATGATTGAATACTGCTCAGACTCAGCATTTTATTAGTAGCCTATTAAAGCTTAAATTCACTCATTTTCTCTTCCAGATTAGTCACTAAATTACTCAAATTTTCGACATCCTCTTTACTAAGCTCCGCCTTAGAGGAGATCCTCAGTGAGGTATCGGCAATCTCAGTGATATTTTGATTAATATCGCCAACCACAGCACTCTGTTGCTCGGAAGCCGTTGCTATCTGCATATTCATATCACTGAGCTGAGACACAAGCACCACAACCTCGGCCAGTATTTTCCGATTTTCTTCACAGGTTCCGATACTTGCATTAGCCATTTCATTAGACGAAGTCACCATTTTTACGGTTATAACAGTCTCATGTTGCAATGAATTAATCTTTTCCCGAATGTCTTCGGTTGATTGTTGAGTCCGTGATGCTAATGTCCTCACTTCATCGGCTACCACAGCAAAACCTCTACCTTGTTCACCAGCTCTGGCAGCTTCGATAGCGGCATTTAGTGCCAATAAATTAGTCTGCTCAGCGATGGCCTGAATGACGTCCAGCACAGAACCAATTGATTCACTCTCCTGAGCCAATTTTTCGATGGACTGTGAAGCGGAAGCCATCTGTGCATTTAACTCCTCCATGTCATGCTCTAAACGCTCAGCCCCTTGAGTACTTTCCAGACACTTATCATTAGTTTCACGCACAGAATCCGCGGCACTAGAGGCATTACGTGCCACCTCCTGGATTGTCGCTAACAACTGGTTAGTCGCCACAGCGACACTGTCAGCATTATTAGATTGCTGCATGGTCTGTTCGGTTGTTTCATTGATGTCCTCCATCATCTTGCCCGTCGTTTTCAATAGAGTCGCCGCCAGCTCCTCGACACTATTGAGAATACTCTGTAACTCTTGTAATAGCTGATTAAATGAGCTTGCCAGAGAGAACAGCTCATCTTCACCTTGATAATCAATTCTGGTTGTTAGGTCTTTATTCTGAGTAACTCGATTGACTTGAGCAATAAACCCATTGATTGGATTGGATATTCCCCTGCCGACCATAAAACCTGCAACAAGAGTAATAGGAATTAAAATCAACATAATAATGCTGATTGTTAGCCATATGGCATCAAGCATATTTTCCTTATCCTGCATCGCCTCGGCAACATCAATCTCGCTCAAAATGGCCCATTTAACTCCAGCTATCTCCAGTGGTGCGAATGCCGATAACACCTCTAGATTACGATAATCCATGACTGTCTTAATACCAGTCTGCCCAGATAGTGCAGATCTAGCCCCCTCGCTATCAACCCTTTGATAACCTATGGCCGAGCCACTCGCCTCTATCTTGTTGACTATCTGAGCGTCCATACCCGCATCTCTGAGGGCCTTAATGTAACCAGATTTGTCATCATATAAGAAGCGGCTCTGGCTACGAAGTAAGTGATCATCCCCCACTAAATAGGTTTCACCTGAGCTACCCAGACCAACCTTGCGCCACTCTTTATCATAGGTCATCAGATTATTGATCTCATCTATGGGCATCTGAAAAATCAATATGCCTAGCTTCTTCCCATCAGCGGAAAATACCGGCGATGAGATAAATGCTGCGGCCGCTTCATAAGAGGGGAAATAGGGCTTAAAGTCGATAAGAAAGGTATCATTCTTATTACTGGTACTATTGGCCGCCCTAAAAGCTTTGGCTAGGCCGGTATTTTTATAAGGCCCATCCAATAGCGAGGTGGCATAATCCAGCTCCTTAAACACAGAATAAACCACATAACCCGAATCCGGTTCGACCAGAAAAATATCATAAAAACCGAAGGCTTCTAGATACTGATTAAATTGAGGATGATATTTCTTATGAGTATTGCTGTAATCTGTGCCGTCTTTAGCAAACTCTAAGGCATTCTTACTGCCTAATGGATTAGAGTTACCACTGATATAGGCATGTTGAATCGCTCGGGTATTACTGTTTAGCGTAGCAAGCTTACTGCTGGCACTGCCCATGGCCGATGGATTTTGATTACGATACTCTTTATCGAATTGATTGGTGTAATACTGCTTCAAGGCAGAGTCGTCTCTCATGCTGGTCTGTTGACCATAATCAAAAAACTCTTGGGGTAGATGATGCATTACGTCTATCACCATCTCATTATTAGACAGGGTGATCATCTCTTTCTCAATCGTTGAGAAATATCTTTCTATTTGGGATTTTTGAATTTCTCGAATGGCAACAAGCTGTTCGAATGCCCTTTTCTCAAGGGCATATGACGCGATAGAGGAAGACTTCCAACCAACCAGCGATCCCGCTGTTAATATACCAATCCCTGATAATAACACCGAAGCCAACACTATTTTGCTGGAAATTTTCATGAGCAGATCACCACCTAAACAATATTAGTCTTTAAAGTTTAGTAGAAATGTAAAAACTCGCTGAAAAGGATATTTTTATAATTTTAAACAATAAAAAAGGCCGCAAATGCGGCCTTTTCTCTCAAGTATCGAATCTTACTTGATACGTTTATGCAGCTCTTGTATCGAAGTCACAGTGCTTCTATCATCGGCAGCATGCGCCATACATGTCGCAAATGCGGCATTCAAGGTCGTTGTATAATCGACCTTGTATCGCAATGCACCGCGTCGCAGTTGACGAGAATCTTCAATCGCCTGACGACCTTCGGTGGTGTTAACGATATAGGTGTATTCACCATTCTTGATACGGTCAAGAATATGAGGACGCCCTTCATGTACCTTGTTAACCAGACGAGGATTGATTCCAGCCTCACCCAAGACAACTGCGGTACCATGAGTTGCATCAATTTCATAACCCAGTGCAATCAGGTTAGAAGCTAATTCCGCTACCCTTTGCTTATCGCTATCACGAACCGATAGCAAAGCACGACCTGACTTAGGCACGGCCGCTGTAGCGCCAAGTTGTGCCTTAGCATATGCTTCAGCGAAAGTATCACCTATACCCATCACCTCACCAGTAGAACGCATCTCAGGGCCGAGCAGAGGATCGACGCCTGGGAACTTGTTAAACGGTAAAACAACTTCTTTCACCGAGAAGTATGGAGGAATCACTTCCTTGGTAAAATTTTGCGACTTTAGGCTTTGACCCGCCATCACACGAGCGGCTATCTTAGCTAAAGGTACGCCAGTTGCCTTAGAGACAAATGGTACAGTACGTGCGGCGCGTGGGTTAACTTCGATCATATAGATCTCATCATCCTTCACGGCAAACTGCACATTCATCAAGCCAATAACTCCAAGTTCTATGGCCAGTTTACCCACCTGCTCACGCATGCGGTTCTGAACATCTTCACTTAGACTATAGGGAGGTAATGAACAACCTGAATCACCCGAGTGTACGCCAGCCTGCTCAATATGCTCCATGATAGAGCCGATAACCACAGTCTCACCATCACAGATAGCATCGATATCGATCTCGATAGCATTATCTAAGAAACGGTCAAGCAATACAGGAGAGGAGTTTGACACGCTCACGGCTTCGTTGAAGTAGCGACGTAAATCTTGCTCATCGTAGACTATCTCCATCGCACGACCACCAAGTACATAAGATGGACGAACCACTAGGGGATAACCGATACGCTCAGCCGAGATAATGGCACTTTCGACAGTCGTGACCGTCTCGTTTTCAGGCTGTTTCATCTCCAGACGCTGAATCGCCTTCTGGAAACGCTCTCTGTCTTCGGCGCGGTCAATAGCATCCGGGCTAGTACCGATTATAGGTACGCCGGCAGCTTCGAGTTCACGAGCTAACTTAAGCGGTGTTTGACCACCATACTGCACGATAACGCCCTTAGGCTTCTCGATACGAACAATCTCGAGCACATCTTCCAGAGTGACAGATTCAAAATAAAGTCTGTCTGACGTGTCGTAATCCGTTGATACTGTCTCAGGGTTACAGTTGACCATGATGGTCTCATAACCGTCTTCACGCAACGCCATAGCCGCATGAACACAACAATAATCGAACTCGATTCCCTGGCCAATTCTGTTTGGTCCGCCACCTAAGATCATGATCTTGTCACGATTAGATGGATTCGCCTCACACTCTTCCTCATAGGTAGAGTACATATAAGCGGTATCGGTCGAGAACTCGGCGGCGCAAGTATCGACGCGCTTATACACAGGATGAATCTCAAGCTTATGACGTAACTTGCGAACTTCTGCCTCATTGACACCAAGCAGATCTGACAAACGTAAATCAGAGAAGCCTTTACGCTTAAGCTGGCGTAAGAAGACTTCATTCAGACCTGACATGCCAGAGTCTTTAACCTGAGTTTCAAAATTAAGCAGATCTTGTATCTGTACTAGGAACCAAGGGTCGACATTAGTCATCTCGAAGATATCATCGATAGAAAGACCGGCGCGGAAGGCATCGGCAATATACCAAATTCTGTCTGCGCCAGGCTCAGTGAGCTCGTGGCGAATTCTTTTCATCGCATCGGCACTTTCGATATCGATAATTGGATCTAGGCCATTCTTACCGACTTCGAGTCCACGCAATGCTTTTTGCAGTGATTCCTGGAACGTACGGCCAATGGACATCACTTCACCAACCGACTTCATCTGAGTGGTTAGACGGTCATTTGCACCGGCAAACTTCTCGAAGTTGAAACGTGGCATTTTGGTAACCACATAATCGATAGCTGGCTCGAATGAAGCAGGGGTACTACCGCCTGTGATGTCATTATTAAGCTCATCGAGCGTGTAACCAACTGCCAGCTTAGCGGCGATTTTAGCAATCGGGAAGCCCGTCGCCTTAGACGCTAATGCTGAAGAGCGTGATACTCTTGGGTTCATCTCGATGATAACCATGCGGCCATCTTTCGGATTGATGCCGAACTGTACGTTAGAACCGCCTGTCTCCACACCGATTTCACGCAGAACCGCAATCGAAGCATTACGCATCAACTGATATTCTTTATCCGTCAGTGTCTGAGCTGGAGCCACAGTGATCGAGTCGCCTGTGTGCACGCCCATGGCATCGAAGTTCTCGATAGAGCAGACTATGATGCAGTTATCATTCTTGTCACGCACCACTTCCATCTCGTACTCTTTCCAACCGATAAGCGACTCATCGATTAGCAGCTCGCTGGTTGGCGACAGGTCCAATCCTTGAGTACAGATCTCTTCGAATTCTTCGATGTTATAAGCAATACCGCCGCCGCTGCCACCCATGGTGAAAGACGGGCGAATAATACACGGAAAGCCCAATGTTTCCTGCACCGCGAATGCCTCTGCCATCGTATGGGCAAAACCCGCACGTGGACACTCAAGGCCGATGGCTTTCATCGCCTTATCGAAACGACCACGGTCTTCGGCTTTATCGATAGCATCGGCTGTTGCGCCAATCATCTCGACATTAAACTCTTTCAGCACACCCTTGCTTTCCAGCTCCAGTGCACAGTTAAGCGCCGTCTGGCCACCCATGGTAGGCAGAATCGCATCAGGACGCTCTTTAGCGATAATGTTACGAACAACTTCCCAATGAATTGGCTCGATATAGGTCGCATCGGCCATCTCTGGATCTGTCATTATCGTGGCAGGGTTAGAGTTAACAAGAATAACTCGATAACCTTCTTCACGAAGCGCTTTACACGCCTGGGCACCGGAGTAATCAAACTCACATGCCTGACCGATAACGATCGGACCCGCACCCAGGATAAGAATACTTTTTATATCTGTACGTTTTGGCATTACTTAAACCTTCTCCTGACTACTTGGTGTTTTGACGATATAGCTCGATAAGTTCAATGAAATGATTGAACAAAGGCGCTGCATCATGAGGACCTGGACTCGCTTCAGGGTGTCCCTGGAAGCTAAACGCAGGCTTGTCTGTCAAATGTATACCTTGCAATGAGCCATCAAACAGTGACTTATGAGTCACCTTGATGTTGGCTGGCAGGCTAGTTTCATCAGCAGCAAAACCGTGGTTTTGGCTGGTGATCATCACATTACCTTTCTCAAGGTCGCTCACCGGGTGGTTAGCACCATGGTGACCAAACTTCATCTTAAGGGTTTTAGCACCGGAGGCGAGAGCCAACAGCTGATGACCGAGACAGATACCAAAAACAGGGATCTCTGTCTTGAGGATCTCCTGAATAGCCTTGATAGCATAATCACATGGTTCAGGGTCACCAGGGCCATTCGATAGGAATATCCCATCAGGCTTCATCGCCAACACTTCAGATGCTGGTGTCTGAGCTGGAACCACTGTGACATCACAACCGCGATCCACAAGCATACGTAGAATGTTGCGCTTCACACCGTAGTCGTAAGCGACTACCTTGTATTTAAGCTCAGATTCTGGCTTATCTTCGGGTAACCCACCGACTAAACGCCAGCTACCGCTACGCCACTGATAGGCTTTATCTGTAGTGACTTCTTTGGCTAAATCCATGCCTTTTAAACCAGGAAACGCTTTCGCTTCGGCTAATGCCTTAGCAATATCATCCTCTCCGACTAAAATACAGCCCGCTTGCGCACCTTTTTCTCGTAAAATACGAGTCAATTTTCGAGTATCTATATCTGCTATACCAACAATATTGTTAGCTTTCAGATATTCACCCAAGCATTGTTGATTGCGAAAGTTACTGGCGAGCAGAGGAAGATCTCTGATGATCAGACCACAAGCATGGACTGCATCAGATTCCGTATCTTCATCATTGGTACCTGTGTTACCAATATGAGGATAAGTTAGAGTTACTATCTGGCGAGAATAAGAGGGATCTGTCAGGATCTCCTGGTATCCTGTCATTGAAGTGTTAAAAACCACTTCACCAACAGCATGTCCATCGGCACCAATTGCTGTGCCAGAGAATACAGTTCCATCTTCGAGTACGAGTAAGGCAGACTTTGTCAACGCGACCTCCATAAAGAGCCAAGCCACTAAAATATAATGTTTTGTTTGTTTTTAAAAAACCAAAATTCGTTAAAATACGAAATTTTGGCAAATTCGGACAACTATATACGTGTTTTCTTGGCTTGTCTATAAATTATAAAATTAAATTATCAATAAGTTTTGATAAAACATAACTCCCCTTCTTTTCGCTATCCATGCGATCGGGGATAAATACTCTGACCTCCACGGATGGAGGAAATGCCAAGAAATGTACGGAACATTTCTGGCTATGTATAAACCCCCTTTTACACCATCCATAGTGTTCGGGGATAAATACTTCCATGTATAAAAAAACCGCCTAATTGGCGGTTTTAAAAAATAGCTATTATTTGAGACCTAATACTTGCTGCATATCGTAGAGACCGGAATCCTTATTGACCAGCCAAACCGATGCTCTCATAGCACCGTTAGCGAAAGTCATACGACTCGTTGCCTTATGGGTGATCTCCAATCGCTCACCGATATCGGCAAACATGGCGGTATGCTCACCGACAATATCCCCTGCACGTATGGTAGAGAAGCCTATGGTTTCACGATCACGCTCTCCGGTTATGCCTTCACGGCCGTAAACGGCACATTTATTAAGATCACGACCCAAAGTTTCGGCAATCACTTCGCCCATCTTAAGTGCCGTACCAGAAGGCGCATCTTTCTTGTATCTGTGATGTCCTTCGATGATCTCTATATCTGTATAATCACCCATGACTTTGGCCGTTAACTCCAAAAGCTTCCACATCAGGTTAACCCCAACGGCCATATTAGGGGCCATTACAATAGGAGTCGTTTCAGCATAGGATACAATTAACTCTTTTTGGGCATCGCTAAAACCTGTGGTGCCGATAACGATAGCTTTACCGTTTCTGGCACACCATTGGGCATGGTTAACACTGGCTTGCGGAGAAGTGAAATCAATCAAGACATCGAAATCATCAACGACCTTATCCAGAGAATCTGTGATAGCTACCTTCATTGAGCCAACGCCAGCAAGCTCACCGGCATCGACACCGATCAAGGTTGAACTTGCTCTCTCGATAGCTGCACCTAGATAGATAGCAGATTGAGTACGCGCAGCTTCAATAAGAGTACGTCCCATACGACCACTGCCGCCAGTAATAGCCACTCTTACTTGTTCAGTCATCTTCTACTTCCTTAATGCTATCTAGCTAAATTATATAACGAGCAGCTCACCTCTTTATAGTCACAAAAGAGGAACTGATAATTCTGATTCTAAAAAAATGCCTAAGCGTTAGCTTAGGCATTTAATGATATTGAATTAAAGAATGTCGAGTAATTCGACTTCAAATACCAAGGTACAATAAGGCGGGATAGCAGCACCGGCACCACTCTCACCGTATGCTAGTTGATGAGGAACATAGAGCCTCCACTTAGACCCAACAGGCATAAGTTGTAGCGCCTCTGTCCAACCAGCAATTACACCTGACACAGGAAATTCTGCAGGTTGGTCACGGACCACTGAGCTATCGAATATATCGCCATTGATGAAAGTGCCGTGATAATGAGTACGAACCGTTGCATTTAAGCTTGGCTTGTCACCCTTACCTTCATTTAAGATTTCGTATTGAAGGCCTGAATCAAGCGTCACGATTCCATCACGCTTAGCGTTCTCGCCTAGAAAAGCTTCGCCTTCAGCAGATGCAGCTTCTGCAGCGGCTTCCTGGACTTTCTGAATGCGCTGACTGATCTCAGTAAATGCAGTTTGAAGATCTGCCATAGCAACTTGGCTCTCTTTACCTTCAAAAGCATCAGATAGACCTAGCTGAACAGCTGAGATATCGATACCTTCAAATGAATTAGCAGCCAGTTGCTCACCAAGTTGACGACCTACGCCGTAACTTGCTTGCGCTTCAATACTAGTGAACTTGTCAGACATAGTGATTTACTCTCAGTGATTCAATTAATTTCGCGCGCTAGTTTAACATAATTTAAAAATGTGTTCTTTATAACCTCAAATTTATTTCGAAATCCGACAGCTATTTCGAACTTTATCTTTGCTAGCCAGATAAAGAGGCATGACTTGCGCCTGCATTTGGCTTAGATCATCGATTCTATGACTGTGTGATGGATGGGTGGACAGTAACTCAGGACCTTGATCCCCTCCCACTTTGGCCATGTTCAGCCAAAGCTGCATACTTTGACGCGGATCAAATCCCGCTCTCGCCATCAACTCCACCCCCATAATATCCGCCTCGCTCTCCTGCTCACGACCATAGGGTAATATAAAGCCGACCTGAGTGCCTAAACCAAGCGCCGCCATATACAAGTCTTTATTACTGACCCCACCGGCACCGAGCGCCGCATCAGCCAATTGCATGCCAATCCCAGTCATCTGCGCTCGAGATACCTGCTCATTACTGTGGTTTGCCAGCACATGTGCCACTTCGTGTCCAATGACCGTTGCCAGCTGATCTTCATTTTCGGCTATTTTGAGCAAACCAGTATAGACACCGATATGACCTCCAGGTAAAGCGAAGGCATTGACTTGATCTGACTCGAATACCACCACATCCCACTTGAGTCCCTTATTCGGTAAGACAGCTGTCACACGATTAGCCACACAGTCTACATAAGTCACCAGCTTGTTATTTTTACTCACCTTCTCCTGCTTTTTTATCTGCTCGAATGAAGAGTCCCCCATCAGGCTTATTTCCTGAGATGAAAACAATAAGGTCTGTCCACGCCCGGTTGGTGATTGATGAGTGGCACAGCCTGATAAGAGCAAGGCTGATAAAAGTAATACTGGTATAGATTTCATCTGTAGATGGTCCTTTGTCTTAATCATACCGATTGGTATAAGTTCCTAGCTAAAGAAGTTCTAGTGGCTAGGACCTAGAGCTTATCAAATTCCACAGCATTATCATCACAAAGCAGTTACTTTATTATTACCCTCAGGTTCATTTTAAGCAGGAAGGTAGAAGCTAGAAGGTAGAAGGTTGGGAATGCCGAATAATGCTGGCAGCATTTCAGGTGCCATGCGTTCGGGGATAACGCTTGTTAAAGAAGCGCCATGTACAAATTCTTTCTTGTACCTAGACCTACATGGATGTAAGGAATGCCAAGAAATTCTGGGAGCATTTCAGGTGCCATGCGATCGGTGATAACTCTTGTTAAAAGAGGTCCATATGCAAATTTCCTCAATCGCTGTCCCTGCGATCGGGGATAACTCTTGTTAAAAGAGGTCCATATGCAAATCCCCTCAATCGCTGTCCCTGCGATCGGGGATAAGCACATCCATGTGCAAATACCAAAATTATCCATCCATGCCTTTCTATTAATAAAGGGTGGCATAAGTGTTCCTGACACAAAAAAGCCCCGCTTGCTATCGGCAATGCGGGGCTTTATCAACTAATTAAATTTCTACTAAGAAATTGAGTTAGGTATTTAAATCTTGGAAGAACTTCTTCACACCGTCGAAGAAACCTTCGGCTTTCGGGCTATGCTTCTTAGAAGCATCCGAGAGTGTCTCATCGAATTCACGTAACAAGTCTTTCTGATGTTCGTTAAGTTTGACTGGAGTTTCCATGACAACTTTACACAACAAGTCACCCACAGCATGGCTGCGGACAGACTTAACGCCCTTACCACGCATGCGGAACATACGACCAGTTTGCGTCTCTGCAGGTATCTTAAGGTTCACCTTGCCATCGAGTGTCGGCACTTCAATCCCACCACCTAGTGCGGCTTTACCGAATGAAATCGGTACTTCACAATAGAGGTTATTACCATCACGAACGAAGATTGCGTGTTCACGAACACTCACCTGCACGTAAAGGTCTCCAGGAGGTGCACCGAACTCACCAGCTTCACCTTCACCAGACAAACGAATTCGATCGCCGTTGTCGACACCGGCCGGGATCTTAACCGACAAGGTCTTGCTCTTCTCTACACGACCTTCACCATGACACTTGTTACAAGGATCTTTAATGATCTTGCCGCGTCCATAACAGGTAGGACAAGCTTGCTGCACCGCAAAGAAACCTTGACGCATCTGCACTTGGCCTTGACCATGACAGGTACCACAAGTTGTTGGCGAGGTGCCCTTCTTAGCGCCGCTGCCTTCACAACCATCACAGGTTGTCAGCTTTGGAATGCGTAACTCTTTAGCCAGACCTTTGACCGCTTCTTCCAAAGACAGTTCAAGATTGTAACGCAGATCACTACCACGAGCGGCCTGACGTTGACCACCGCGACGACCACCACCGAAGATGTCACCAAACACATCACCGAAAACATCACCGAAATCGGCATTGCCACCGAAACCACCACCGCCGCGATTAGGATCGACGCCGGCATGACCAAATTGGTCATAGGCCGCCTTCTTATCGCTATCGGTAAGGATTTCGTAAGCTTCCTTTATCTCTTTGAAGTTGGCTTCGGCAGTTTTATCGTCTGGATTACGATCCGGATGAAACTTCATAGCTAAACGCTTATAAGCCTTTTTAATTTCACGTTCGCTGGCATCACGGCCGACGCTTAATACTTCGTAGTAATCTCGCTTTGACATATTCTCACGCTTTCTTTGCTGATGTGGTAGCTGTTCTAGTCGCTAATCTTGTAGCTCAAATCACAACTACGGGCGTTAGAGTTTCCTCTAACGCCCGTATTCAATAATTCAGGGGTTAGCCTATATTATTTCTTGTCATCTTTCACTTCTTCAAACTCGGCATCGACAACATCTTCATCAGGCTTAGCAGCTTGTGCCTCACCTTCTGGTGCTTGTTGTCCCTGCTCCGCTTGCGCCTTAGCTTGGGCAATTTCCATCAACTTAGACGATGCTTCCATCAGCTCTTGAGTTGATTTCTCGATAGCTTCTTTGTCTTTACCTTGAATCGCGGTATCAACAGCAGCCATGGCAGCTTCAATCTTCTCTTTCTCTTCAGTTGGCAATGCTTCACCAGCTTCTTCAATCTGTTTCTTAGTTGCGTGAACCATGCCATCAGCCTGGTTACGAGCCGTTACCAACTCTTCGAACTTAGCATCTTCGTCAGCATGAGCTTCGGCATCACGTACCATAGCTTCAACTTCTTCCTCACTAAGACCAGATGAGGCCTTAATGGTGATTTTCTGCTCTTTACCGGTCTTCTTATCGGTAGCCGATACATGCAAGATACCATCGGCATCGATATCGAATGCAACTTCAATCTGTGGAGTACCACGAGGGGCTGACTCGATACCTTCTAGGTTAAATTGACCTAGAGACTTGTTACCGCTCGATTGCTTACGCTCACCCTGAAGTACGTGAATAGTCACCGCACTCTGGTTATCATCGGCAGTAGAGAATGTTTGGGCTGCTTTAGTCGGGATAGTGGTGTTCTTCTCGATAAGCTTAGTCATCACGCTACCCATGGTCTCAATACCCAGAGACAGAGGTGTAACGTCGAGTAGCAATACATCTTTCACTTCACCAGAAAGTACACCGGCTTGAACTGCTGCACCAATGGCAACGGCTTCGTCCGGGTTAACGTCTTGACGAAGTTCTTTACCGAAGAACTCAGAAACCTCGGCGCGAACCTTAGGCATACGAGTCTGACCACCAACAAGAATAACCTCGTTGATATCTGAAACAGAAAGGTCTGCATCCGCTAAAGCAACTTTAAGAGGCTCTAGTGTGCGAGTGATTAGGTCTTCAACCAAAGACTCAAGCTTAGCACGAGTAATTTTAACTACTAAGTGCTTAGGACCAGTCGCATCTGCTGTGATGTAAGGCAGGTTAACTTCTGTCTGTGATGCACTTGAAAGCTCAATTTTCGCTTTCTCTGCCGCTTCTTTAAGACGCTGCATAGCCAATGGATCGTTACGCAGATCTAGACCTTGGTCCTTCTTGAACTCATCGGAAAGATACTTGATCAAACGGTTATCGAAATCTTCACCACCTAAGTGAGTGTCACCGTTAGTCGCAAGAACTTCAAATGTCTGCTCACCATCGACACTGTCGATTTCGATGATAGAAATATCGAAGGTACCACCACCTAAATCGTAAACAGCTACGATATTATCGCCTTGCTTCTTATCGATTCCGTAAGCCAGTGCAGCAGCAGTAGGCTCGTTGATGATACGCTTAACTTCAAGACCAGCTATACGGCCTGCATCTTTAGTCGCTTGACGCTGTGAATCGTTGAAGTATGCAGGAACGGTAATAACCGCTTCAGTGACTTCTTCACCTAAGAAATCTTCGGCAGTCTTCTTCATCTTCTTCAAAGTTTCGGCAGAAACCTGAGGAGGAGCCATCTTCTTACCGTGAGCTTCAACCCATGCATCACCATTATCTGCAGCAATGATATTGAATGGCATGATGTCAACATCACGCTGAACTTCGTCATCTTTAAAACGACGACCGATAAGACGCTTAATAGCGTAAAAAGTATTAGTCGGGTTTGTCACTGCCTGGCGCTTTGCAGGTTGACCTACCAAAATCTCATCGCCAGTGTAAGCGATGATAGAAGGGGTCGTACGATCGCCTTCGGCATTTTCCAATACGCGTGGTGTTCCGCCGTCTAATACAGCTACGCAAGAGTTTGTTGTGCCTAAATCGATACCAATAATTCTGCCCATGGGGTGCTCCTGAAATCTTTTATTTAGTAATGCTAAATTTGTTCTCTGATGGATATATGGGGTTAACTGAAACTTTTTCAAGCCTGAGATTAAGTTTGTAAGAAATAGTTCTTAAGAATTTTATCTCAGCGAATGACTTATCATATCAAGTTTCACCTTGGCGCTAACCGGCCCCACAATCTCGCCTTATCCCCTATATTGGGCCGTTTACATTGATTACAAGTGTCAATAGATAAAAATTTGCACACTTGAGCATTTTTTTGACCCGTAACGCAAATTCACAATAATAAATACAGTATAATGAATGCAATTAAAGAGTGCGTGCTCTGCGGCTTAAATATATAGCTGGGAAATCGTGTTGTCGTCTCTGCTGTAGTTAAGAGTAAAATCATTGAAACAATCAAATCAGGCCTATCTATATGGCATTGGTGCCATCTGCCTTTGGTCAACGGTCGCCACCGCTTTTAAGTTGGCACTCGCCCATTTCAGCCCGCTTCAGTTAGTCTTTGTTGCCACCATCACCTCTATCTTTGCCCTTAGCATGATTCTGCTTGCTCAAAGAAAGCTACACCTGATAAAAGCGCAATTTAAGGCCAAGCCTCTTTTTTACCTACAGACAGGTTTACTCAACCCCTTCCTTTATTACCTGGTGCTTTTCAAAGCCTATGATTTACTGCCAGCGCAACAGGCTTTGTCCCTTAACTACACCTGGGCCATCTTGCTGCCACTATTATCTGTACCACTTCTTTCTCAAAAGCTCAGAAAGAGTGATATAACCGCGGCCATCGTCGCCTACTTCGGGGTCTTCGTTATCGCTACCCAGGGAAATCTCACCAGTTTTTCCTTCGAGAGTGGCACAGGCGTTATATTAGCTCTCACTAGCACCATACTTTGGTCTCTGTACTGGATAGTTAACACTAAGGACAAGGGAGATCCAGTCGTGAGTTTACTACTCAGCTTCTTGGTGGGCTTCCCGTTCATTTTAGTCACCTTATTATGGACTCAGGAACTGCCCAGCTGGAACCCACAAGCGTTCGCAGCGGGTATTTATGTCGGTCTGTTTGAGATGGGAGTTACGTTTGTACTCTGGTTAGTGGCACTTAAAAAAGCGGAAAGAACGGCGAGTATCAGCACCTTGGTATTTATGTCCCCTGTGATGTCCATCGGCTTTATTGCCTTGATCTTGCACGAACAGATCGCCAAATCTACCTATATAGGTCTGGCCTTAATCTTAACGGCACTGGCATTACAACAACTGCTGCCCCTGCTGAATAGACTCAGAGGAAAGGCCGCCAGCGAGTCAGTCTAATACCCCTCTCAATTAACTTAGTTTCTTAATAGCATTAAGCCCACTAATAAGTGGGCTTAATGCTATTAAGCAAAACGAATCACGAACTTCTCATTAGAATTTGTGGTGAACATCTATTTGACCGACCCCGACATTCACATTCAATTGACCAAAACCTGTTTGGTCTTCATTGTTATAAGCCTGTGTTACAAAGTTTCTGCTAACCTCAATCTGACGTCCCAGCAAGTCAACCGAGACCTCACCAACACCAGATTCTAGTGACACTGAGCGATATAAAATTTCATGCCTAATTTCTGCATGGCCTACACCCAAGTCGATATCTATGCTGTTTTCCATGTTATTGACTTCAACTTGACCCACACCAAGATTGAGCTTAATAGCCGCATGACGTGGTAGATAAACAATCCATTGCTGTTTCACATCATCTTGATCATTTAATTTAAGCGCTATTCCATCACTTGCCTGAATCACATCTAATTTAATATCATCAATCTCTGCACTGCTCCATAGTGACAACCAATTACGCTCACTAGGAGTGACCAAGACTTCGACACGAATATTTTGCTCATCGGTAGCAATAAACTTAGCCGAACCTACATCCATATCAAGCATGACCTTCTGACCATCATAGGCATAACTATGACTCAGCGTTTTAGCACTATCAGCTAACACTGAGGTCACAGCCAAAGAAGAGAAAGCAGCAGCAATGACGATGACACTACTCAGTGTCGCAGTAAGAAGTTTTTTTATTAGCTTATTCATATTTGCCATCCTGATATTAAAATCCCTTTAGGTATACACAGACATAGCAAAACCTAAGCCATAAAGTTTTTTCCATTTAATTTCAGAGAATTACCTAAGATAACTAGGTTTAATTATTGAGAGGTAAGCTGACTTGCTAGTGAATAGTGCTAATGCTTAGCTAAATTCACTAAAAATTTAGGGACTGGTATAAGTGTTGGGTTTTATGCCTAATATAAGCACTTAGCTGGTATTAATCACCAGCCAAGGGGGAGTATAAGGATGTCGTGAGCACATGCTTGATTAACCACCTAGCATGCAAACACTTCTGTAATACCAACTAATATCCAACCTCTATACTTAAATCAGATATAACACTTATGGGAGAGCTTAATGCAAGTGCAGCTGCTAGTGACACATACAGACTTTTGTATTCATAATCTAGAACGTGAGTTGGATAATGTTGGGATTCAATATCAGATAGATTATATCGAAGACAACCCTAAGCAAGTGAATGCCTATCATATAAGACATTCACCCAATATATTTATCCAAGGTAAGTTAATCTTCAGGTACCAGCCAAGTCCCGCAGAGTTGAAAATACTTCTGGAGAAGGAAAGCTTATACCAGGGGTAAATACCTAAGCCTTATGTCTAATCATCTGGATCTCATAGCTTGTCTGGTTCGCCTAACTAGATTAGAGAACAACAAGGGTCAGAAATAAATATCTGACCCTTGTTGTTTTAACTGTTCAAAACTTGAATTAGACCAGTCTGCGTCTCACTAATAACAAAGCCGTTAAGAGCCACCAGCCACTCAGACTCCCGCCTGAATCATCAGTTGTTGATTCCCTCGATGTTGCTGTCGCCAATGTTTTATGGACCAGCAGCTGAATAGATTCGGTCAGAGTATTTGAGCCATCGGTTACGGTCAATTTCAGCATAATGGTCTCATCGCTGGATACCCTAGGCGCCGTTAGTGTCAAACTCTTTGCCGATGAATCTGCGATAGTGAGCGCCTTTCCTGATGTTTGTAGCCATTGATAGCTAAGCTTGTCATCATTGAAACCTAAGATATCCGCTGAGACAAAAATTAATTGCCCACCAGAGTAACTGCTCTTATCTGTCTGAATCGACAAGGACAAGACTGGATTTATTATGGTAATTCTAATTTCAGACTCCACAGTATCTAAACCGTCATTCACCGTGAGTTTAAGTAAGATGACCTGATTTCTGGACACTAGGGGCGCCGACAAGGTTAATTTTGCATCATCCGTTCCACTCAAACTCACCTTAATACCGCTCAGCTGTTGCCAATGAAAGCTAAGCCTGTCATTTTCGGCATCTTGTGTCGTGGAGGCATCCAGAATGATGTCGGCTCCCTCCTGCACTTGATAACTGCTTTTTAAGCTAATGACAGGTAGCTGATTAATCACTTCGGTCACCATCTTACCCACAGATGCGATCGCGCCGTTAAGCTTATAGTCTAGATCGTTTATCCCGCCATCTTCTATGGTTAACTGAATACAGTTATCACCGACATTTAACCCTGCAATATACTGCCCCGATAAGGCGACTGGACAGTTGCCCTCACTATCGACTTTGGCCGATGAAATGGTGTCCTTACCATTGACCCTAAAGTTAACCCAAGAATCAGACGAGCTATACAGCCTGTATATAGCTTTAGCTGGTATAGACTGACCATGTTCCAGAGGAATAACCACAGCTGGGTGTGCGCTAAATGAGCCTAAGTTGGTAATGCGATAATTGACTATGCTAGACACTGTGATGAAATGCGGGTCTAGACTATTTTCTACACCTGTACCTTGCTCACTGCCATGCTTGGCAATATTACCCTGTGTCACCGCCGAATATCTGCAATCGAAGCCGCATGATGAAAGTGCAACATGCCCTAAGCTCAAACTTAAATTAGCCAAGGTCTGCAGCGGTGCTGTGTTATCGGCAATAGGTAACCTAGTATTATCCGCCTCATCATCGAGGTAATCAGGGATACCATCGAGATCGCTATCTAGATACCCTTCCTCTCTATCGTTAATACCATCATTATCGCTATCCGCCCCCACAGACAAGGTCCCGGTACGCTTATGAATAACCAGATTTTGATGTGCTATTGTGGTTAATGCCCCCCAAGCATTATTGTCAGCGACACTGACCCCTAAGCTAAACACTTGCTGGGGCATACTTTTCGGATCAAATTCAAAACTGTTCCCTAAGCTATCTAGGTTTAAGTCTTCAATCGCATTATCGCTAGCCTGCCAGTTAATCTGGTGAATATCACCCGGGTTCTTATCGCTCACAAGAGCAAGCACAGTAACCAATCCCAGTGAAGGGTCTATTATTTGGGTCTGCTCTCCAGCTTGTTGCATCACCAAGGCTACCTGTGGAGCAAAATTATGCTCTGCCAAGGTCAAGACCTGTTTGTCATTAAGGATCACTGCATTATCGGCATGGGTCAGTGTGATTAACACTTGGTCGCCGTCTCTGGCTAGGCTTGAGATCTTAATATCGATATATTGCTCAATACCGCTATCGAATCTAACCTCACCAGTCGTTGGTCCGTCGATGGCACCCGATACTCGATACCCCACAATAACCGGATAGACTGCCGCCTCTCCGGAAAGGGAAACTGCAAGCCTATAATGACTGCCTGCTGGTAGATATTCTTCGCTCAATAGAGAGATTTGAGGCTGGATATGAATATTCAAATAACCTTGGGCCAAGTTGCCTGAGCTGTCTTTTGCTGACACAGCCACCCTATGTTTGCCCGACTTGAGCCTGAGTTTATCTAGACTCAGAGGGATCTGTCCATCAACGACATCGATTGCATATGCTGAGATCTTGGTGGATATATCTGTCTTGATACCGCGAGCATCTATCAATTCAACACCAGAGTCATCTATGACCGGCGAACGAGTATCGACAATATGGACAACCTGAATTTTAGTCGCCAGATTACCGGCGTGATCTTTGGCCGTCCACAATATCTTGTGGGTCCCCACTCCTAATGGCCCCTCATAATCCGAGCTAAGCGAAACTGGGTATAGATTATTGTCAGTGACCTCAGGAGCAACCAAGTTCAGTGCCGTCTTGTTAGCCATGGCTTCAAATGTTAATGGCAAAATACGACCAAATACCGGCGCCAGCTCATCACCCACACTCGAATTTAATGGCTCCGAGTCCCGCTCATCGACTATTCCATCATTGTCATCATCGGGATCGGCATTATTGCCTATGCCATCATTATCTGTGTCTGTGTTTTCACCTGCATCTCTAGGGAAAGCATCCCTAGCGTTATTGACACCATCGCCATCGATATCACTATCGCTGGAATCAGGTATAAAATCATTATCCAGATCATTGGGCTTATCCAATGGGTTTAACGGATTACTGCCCTCAGTGACTTCCACCGAATCACTATAGCCATCGTTATCATCATCGAGATCGGTATTATTGCCTATACCGTCATTATCGGTGTCGGTGTTTTCACTTGCATCTCTAGGGAAGGCATCTTGAATATTATTGACACCATCACCATCGATATCATTATCCAGTGAGTCCGGTACATAATCATTATCGAGATCATTGGGCTTATCCAATGGGTCTAAGGAATCGCTTCCCTCAGCTTGCTCAACCACATCGCTATAGCCGTCATTATCATCATCTGAGTCACATGCATCGCCACCATCGAAGCTGCCATCGGTATTAACCTGATTCGGATTAAACACCATAGGGCAGTTATCAACCACATCGGCAACACCATCACCATCGGTATCGAATACCGCACTAGGGTCCTCTATATTTAATACATATTGACCACCATTGCCATACTCAACAAACCCAGTAGCGGGATGAGTATCCGGTGAAACCCCATCGATAGTCAGGTAATAGTTACCGGCACCGAGAGGACCGATATATTCGAACTTGTTAGTACTCGTATTGAGGGGAAACAGATCACTTGAAGCCGAGCTAGCTATGATGACGCCAAAGCTATTGGTTAATGCCACATCAAACGCTAGATTAGCCCCTTGAAACTCACTTTCAGCCAACAAATATGACTCTACACCTATATTGACTGTTCTCGCCGATGCTAGAGTAAACGAGTAGACATCAACATCATCAACGACACCTGCTGGTGCAATTTGTCCCCTATGATCCTTACTAGGAAAAGGCAAAGGAGTGGCTGCAATAATGCTATCTCCAGCATCATCATCTAAGACACCCAGGACTCTAGTGATAATAGCGATATCATCCTGGTGTTGATTGGCATCGGCATAGTCACCACGACTCCATTGCACATAATTTTTACCGTATGGGGCTCCCATGATTGGTCCCCATTGGCCATGGCCAGAGTAATAGCCCCGAGTTGAGGTGCCATCATGAGTCAAACCCATCTGATGTCCAGACTCATGAGCATGAGCCATGCCCATATCTATACTTGTTACCCAGTTAAAACCCGTATTCGAGTAGTCGCTTACATTACCAAAAATGCCAACATAGGCGACTCCACCAGCACGATTAGGGTAAAAATCTCTCGTTGTGGTGGCAATAATTTGCGAGCGTTGGCCTATAGGGGTGGCATCGAAAACTGCCTGACTGGTGGTGATGTTAATATCAAAAATGGCATAGTCTTCCGCAACTTCTCGCCAAGTCAGCCAGATGATTTTTTTTTCTAAATCGGAAAAGTTGACTGTATCTGAGTCGTGACTATATGGCGTATAGTCAATGTCATTACCACTGTTATAGCTGTCATTCCAGTTAGTACCGCTTAGCCTTCCTCCCCAGTTATTCAGATACAAGGTTTTTGAGGCGCCGGGTTTACTCTCTAGTTGACGCAGATCCACTAAGCTAGGAATGTGCTCTGGTAGACGTACCTCAATTTCCTCCAGGCTATAATTTTCAGCCTCAGGATATTGCGCACATAAATATTGGTGGAGATCCTGCTTTATAAACTCCCCACGTCCGTATGTATCAAAATCGGCTCTATATAGCTCGCCTTTTGAGACATCATGAAGCTCCATGGCCACTATGTTCTTGTTGCTCTCGATTATCTTAAGTGAGCCTGCATTTTCTTTAAAAGAAATCACTGTCATAGCATCGACTGATGATTTGTTTTCCACTAACTCAGCATAAGCGCCAAACCGCTTAAGTGCCTTATCTGCACCGCTTAACTCGACCTCCTCTGCTAGGGTGCGTTTAACTATCCCGGTAACGCTCTCTCCATTAGGCAAGGTCAGCATGACTTCAGCTCCCCTGACTAATGTTTTTGTAGAGCGAATATTGAGGTGCACGCCAGCCGGGGCTAGTTCAGCCAAATTAAGCTCTGAGGTACCGCCAATCATTAGCGGTGAATTCAAGGAATAAATAGCGTTTTCAAGGGAGGCTGACAAGCCATAAGGAGAGACAAAACTGCAAAATAAAACACAAGTTAAAGGAATAAATCTTTTCATAATATCTAACAAAGTATTAACGTGACAGGAGTCTACCCCCACATACTTCATCAAGAAATCACAAATATGTACAAGTTACACAAGCGTGACGAAGATCACACTATCCAACATCGAAAGTACAGCCAATAACACTAATGATGACGGGATATTGACTATAAAGCTCTGATTAACAAATAAATGTCGGTATTATCTGTGTCATTAGCTTAGGTCATGAGTATGAATTGTGAATCTAAGTCGTGAATTTATACCAAGGGGTAAAAGCCTAATCCAATTTAATGCGATCTTAGCTAAATGCTAGAGGGACGAACACAGCCAAGGGTTTTTGCACTTATTAGTCAGCTAGTTTTAAATCAGATTGACACAAACCATACCCATAAGTATCTAGATATTGATTATTAATTAAGATGCTTTGTTTGAAACAAGCTTCACGAACAAAACTATGTTTTTCCAATAACTTATATGAATCGGCATTGTGAACTGAACAAAATGCTACTAACTTATTCAATTTCAACTCCTTAAACGCATACTCTTTGAGAAGCTTTAATGCACCACTGGCTATACCTTTCCCTTGGACGCTAGTCTTTAAAATGAAGCCAACTTCGGCGATTTTAGCCTCATGATTTAGTATTTTAAGCGCTATCCAGCCAACTTTTTCACCACATTCGATTTCGGTGATGGGCAGTGTGAGCCATGAGTCACTTTTTATATCCCAAGATTGAGATCTTATTTCAAATGCGAGTTTTGCTTCATCATAGGTAAGAGGCTTAGAGACATGCTGCATAATTGGTGAGCAAGTTAATATTTCTAAAAAAAAATCCCAATCTAATTTATCGAGTGGCATTAGTTTTATTCTTTCATCTGAGAGTTGCACGATTCTTCCCTATGCTTAATAGCAGCTGCAATTGTGCCCATAGGCACAGATCTTATAAACGCTCATGCACAATTAATAAACCTATGACTTTGTAGAGAGCCCCATATAACCTGATTAAATTTACGGCAGGCAAGGTCTTTTTACAAGACTTAGGCAAGCCTTGTATCATGATGATTTTGCAACATAGGCATAAAGTGGACCTAGTTAACTAATGCACTCATAACCAGTAAACTGCATTCGAAGCTAATTACAAATTATTGATAATGTTTCAGCATAAAATACCGTTCAGGGCTTCCTTGAAATCCCGCTACTGTTCCCACAATCTCAAAGCCAAGCTTTTGATAGAAGGCTGGGGCTTGAAAAGATAAGGTATCTAGTTGAGTAATAACACAACCTCGTTTCTTTGCCTCGGCTTCTGCGAGCTCCATTAATCTGCGCCCAAGACCAGTTCCTCGAGTCCCTTTATCTACCCAAACGACGTCAATTAAGAAGTTTCTATAAATCGTCTGTCCCGAGACCCCTGCAATGATTTTGTCATCCTCATCGCGAGCAACCACAGACAAAGCCTGAGTCTCTTCCGGCCCCATATGTTCATACTTATGCTCTCGAAGACCCGCGATAAGCGCATCGAAAACTACCGAGTCTTGTTCATTAATCACTTCAATTTTCACTGCATGGCCTCCAAGCCAAGATAAAGCACAAACAAAACTTTATTTACTTGTTAGCAGAATGTAAAGAACTCCAGCGTGCAAATTCAACTTGAAAAGAGAACCACCTTTTGAATAACCAAGTGTAGATGCGACTTAGGGCGTCGTATAAATGAGGCGAGCGGATTCCTTTCACTACCATAATCAAACACGCCTGAGGATTACACTGGCCCCGTTGGAAGTTGCCGAAGTGGTTTGCTGAAAATAGTGTAAGGCTCACATGGATGTGAGACTAGCTTTCGGGGGGCTTGGAAGCGTTAGCTATTTTCAAAAAACACGTAGGAATACAACTTCGCCGGGGCGTCATGGTACTTTGGTTTATGAAGAATCAAGGGTGAAGGTCATGATAATGACCTCTCTGAAAGAGGCATGGATACCGAACTGGATGTTAAACATGGATGTTATTGAAGAGGACGAGCAGTCCTCCGTACCCTAGTGTGGAATGGAATTCCACGACTTTAATTTCAAACGAAGTTTGAACAAACATTAGCGTATCAAAAATAGATATTAAGTTTCAGCTTTCAAACCTTTACCCGACATCAAATGAACCCCCAAATGCCCCAGCTTCATTCCAAGCAACTTCTCACTACAAAATTAGCTTCGAGAGGTATATTCACCGACACCAATCCACTTATAAGTGGTCAAGGCTTCTAGCCCCATGGGACCACGAGCGTGGAGTTTCTGGGTGCTCACCGCTACCTCGGCGCCCAGACCAAACTGGCCACCATCGGTGAAGCGGGTACTGGCATTAACATAAACTGCTGCCGAGTCCACCTGATTAATAAACTCTGCCGAGGCGTGAATATTATCGGTTAATATCCCTTCCGAGTGCCCACTGGAATAGGTTCTGATATGACTTATCGCCCCATCCATATCATCGACAATCTTGATGCCTAAGGTCAGAGATAACCACTCTTGAGCATAGGTTTCATCGGTTGCGGTCTCGATTGTCAGCCCTTGCTTTTCTGCAATAGCGATAGCGCTATCACAGCCATAAAAACTCACACCTAAAGCTGCCAGTTCCTGGTACAAATTAGGTAACATCTCAGCGGCGATATCTCTATGGATTAATGCCGTATCCAGCGCATTACACACGGTAGGACGCTGCACCTTAGCGTTGGCGATGACTTGAATAGACTTGTCAATATTGGCATCTTTATCGGCGTAGAGATGGCAGATGCCGACGCCGCCCAAAATCACAGGAATGGTCGCCTGCTCGGCGCATAAACGCTGCAGGTTTGGACCACCGCGAGGCACTATCATGTCGACATATTTATCCAGTTTAAGCAGCGCCGATACAAGGCTACGATCCGAACTTTTTATCAGCTGCACCGCATCGGCGGGGAGCCCTTGCTCAACAACGGCCTCGCGAATAGCTTCACTCAAGGCCAGATTCGACTGCAAGGTTTCCTTGCCGCCACGCAAAATCACAGCATTGCCAGTCTTAAGCGCTAAGACAGCAATATCCACGGTAACATTAGGACGCGCTTCATAGATAACGCCTATGACCCCAAGCGGCACCCGACGACGTGACAGACGCAAACCATTGTCCAACAACTGGCTCTCTAGCTCAGTGCCGACGGGGTCACTCAGGTTTATCACGTTATCGATATCTGCAATCACGGCTTTAAGGCGGGGCTCATCCAATAGCAGACGATCGACCATAGCATCATTGAGGCCATTCTCTTTCGCAGCCGCCACATCCTTTGCGTTAGCAGCGACAATAACATCACTTTTATCATTCAACTTAGCCGCAATCGCTTCCAGCAAAGCCTTTTTTTGAAGGCCATTTAGACCCGCAAGTGCATAGCTTGCCTGCTTGGCTTGCTGACCGAGTGCCTGCATATCTACTAGGTTATTCTCTATCACGTCTCTTCATCCTAAATTGTTTAGATGGACCCCAACTTAAGATCCATTAATTGTCGTTTTAAAGAACAACCATATCGTTGCGATGCACTATGGCATCGCCATAGTCATAGCCGAGTAGAGACTCGATATTATCTGAATGCTCCCCGGCTATTTTAATAAGATCTTTGGCGCAATAACGGCTCATGCCTCTGGCGTGTTCTTTACCGTCACGGTCAATAAGCTGCAGAGTCGCCCCGCGTTCGAACTCTCCGAGCACTTCAATTATGCCTTTAGAGAGTAAGCTTCGTCCCTTCTGGGTCACCGCCAATACTGCACCTTGGTCGAGTACCAGTTTACCTTTAGTCGCCTGGCCCGCTAAGATCCACTGTTTACGGCTCTCAAGTGGATTTTCTAGCGCGGTAAAATGAGTGCCGACGGGCACCTTACAAACAGATTTTTGTATCACCTGTGGATGATGACCCGAGGCAATAACCACCTCTACACCAGCCCTGCGGGCAATATCCGCCGCTTGTAGTTTTGTCGCCATGCCACCGGTTCCCAGACCAGACACGGCGCCTCCGGCTAACATGCGCAGGCTGTCATCGATATTAACCACTTGTTTAATAAGCTTGGCATCGGGATTTGAACGGGGGTCGGCATCGAATAAACCCTGTTGATCCGTTAATAAGATCAACAGGTCTGCATCACAAAGCAGCGCAGCTCGAGCCGAAAGATTGTCGTTATCCCCCACCTTAATCTCATTGGTCGCCACCGCATCATTCTCATTGATGATGGGGATAATCCCATGAGCGAGCAGTGCGTTGAGCGAGTCTCTGGCGTTAAGGTAGCGCTCCCTATCGTGAAGATCGGCGCGAGTGAGCAGCAGCTGGCCCACATGCAAACCATAAATACTGAATAGTTGTGACCAGGCTAGAATGAGCTGGCTCTGACCCACGGCCGCTAATAGTTGTTTATTGGCTAGCGTATCGGGGAGTACCGGGTAACCTAAGTGCTCTCGCCCTGCCGCGATCGCCCCCGAAGTACACAAGACAACTTCGACGCCCGCTTTCATCAAGGTCGCCATCTGTCTTGCTAACTCAACCATGTGTGCCTTATCCAGCTGCTTACTGCCGGACGTCAGTACACTCGTTCCCAATTTTACCACTACGCGGCGGTAACCAATCTCACTTAAATTCATTATCATTATAAAAAAAGAGCCGAACTTAGCGTTATACCCAATCCTGAGGACAAATGGTAGTCAGCTCGGCAAAAGAAGCATTAAAACCCGTTAATAGTGAATAAAACACATAAAAAAAGGCCATACCCTGTATGACCTTTAATTTTTTGCCGCTATCCCTTGATAGTATGCAATATTCAATTTAGCTCACTAATTGTTAACCATAGATAAATTTCGCGATAAAAAGTGCGGCTAACACCACCACGCCGACACTGAGATCTTTATAACGGCCACTCATTAATTTGATCACTGCATAGGAAATAAACCCCATGGCGATCCCTGTTGCTATCGAAAATGTCAGTGGCATCAAGATACAGACTACGACAACGGGAGCGGCTTCGGTCAAGTCTTCCCACTCCACATGCACCAAGCCTGACATCATCAGAATCGCCACGTAAAATAGTGTTCCGGCAGTCGCGTAGGCTGGCACCATGCCTGCCAAGGGTGAGATAAACAGCGAGAGCAAGAAAAGCAGGCCAACTACAACAGCAGTTAAACCCGTACGGCCACCGGCACTCACACCGGCAGTTGACTCGATATAACTGGTCGTTGTCGATGTGCCTAATATGGCTCCGGCTATGGTCGCCGTACTATCTGCAGTTAATGCACGTTTTAGCCTAGGTAAGCGTCCATTATCATCCAAGAATCCACCTCGCTGGGCTACGGCGATTAAAGTACCTGAGGTATCAAACAGGTCAACAAACAAGAAAGCGAACACCACAGATAACATACTTATCTCAAGCACACTGGCTAGGTCCATCTGCATAAAAGTCGGCATGATGGAGGGAGGCATAGAAACCACCCCAGCATATTGCACGTCACCGAACAGTACACCAAGTAGGGTAATAGACAGAATACTCACCACCACAGCCGATTTCATACCACGCTGAACCATGGCGATGATCAAGAAAAAACCTAATGCAGCCATAACGGCGGGAAACCCAGTGATATCTCCCATGGTCACTAGCGTCGTGGGACTCGCTACCACTATCCCAGCACTCTTCAAGCCAATCAGTGCGAGAAATAAGCCGATGCCTGCGGCGATGCCAAGCCGCAAGGACATGGGAATACTGTTTACGATCCACTCTCTTATTCTCACCAAGGAGATGATTAGAAAACAGATCCCAGATAAGAATACCGCCCCAAGTGCCGTCTCCCAGGTATAACCCATCTCGCCAACCACAGTATAAGTAAAGAAGGCATTTAGGCCCATTCCCGGAGCTAAAGCTATTGGATAATTAGCCACTATCCCCATGATCAAACAACCGATAGCCGCAGCTAGGCACGTTGCCACAAACACGGCGCCATGATCCATACCGGCATCGGCAAGCATCATAGGATTAACGAAGATAATGTAAACCATGGTCAGAAATGTGGTTAACCCAGCCAGGGCTTCCTGTTTTAACGACGTATGATTCTCTTTGAGTTTAAATAGTTTTTCTAACATGACGCTCAATCCCTGAATATGAGTGCTTTGAAACATGTGATCCGAATGTATATAGTCTGTGAAATCCAACTAAATGACAAACACTGAAAAGGTAAACACCGAAAGGCTGCAATGTTTTAAACTGGATTAGACTGGATTAGATTCGCCACCTCGCATTATAAATAGTTAACATCGCTGAATAAAAGGCAAAAAAAAGCCTGCTCAATGAGCAGGCAAAGACTAATTCAAGTATTCCAAATGGAAAGAGTTTCCGCGCTAACAGTTACACTGGCATATTGACTCGCTTAAAAACGATCATCAATATACAACTTGGGTCAAAATATCCCCAAAGGGAAAGGGTCGATAGATGGTAACTAGCTTGCTATCACAAGGGGTTAACTTAGATGATAGAAGGGGCAGTCAGCCCTTTTGTTCTCTACACATTTACTTATAAAAGGAAGGTTAATCCTTAAACGTCATCGGGTATAAACCACCACGTAAAGCATCAGTACAAAACCAAGTGCTGTGCCAATAAATGTGTTGCATTCCGGTATAAGACATAACTAATACTCCTAAACAAAGTTGTAATACTCACTCTATGTCAAACTTGATATTGCGTTAATCTAAACGCGATATCTCAGAGTCAACTTGTCGCTCGATTCCTTGGAGAATGATCCATCCTGGATAGACTTAGAGGTGGAAGGCATCATTGCCTAACCAACGAGAGAGATTATACCCATTCTGTAATTAAATTACAATATTTAATTTAAAATCAGCTAAAACCAAACAAAAAACAAGCTATTTACGTAATTAACAAACAAGATAACAATTGTTCGATGGAGTCAGCACTAGATACTAGTAGATTGGCCATTGTGCTTTAAAAATTAAACATAGAGATCATGACAAATAGTTCACTAAAAAAAATCGAAAAAAAAGCCTGCTCAATGAGCAGGCAACGACTAATTTCAAGCGTTCCGAAAGGAAAGAGTTTCTGCGCTAACAGTTACACCGGATTATCATTCAGTCATTTAAATTGAATGACTTAACAATAAACCTCTTGAGTCTAATTTTCCCAAAAGGGAATAAGGTTGATGGATGGTAACTAGATTGCTATCACTCAAAATAATGAAGTAAATAACAGGGTAGTCAGCCCTTGAAACTGAAACAACAAGGAGGGTTAGACCTTGAAGCTCATCGGGAACAAGCCGCCTTGCAAAGACTTAGTACAAAACCAAGTATTTTGCCAATAAACGTATTGCATTCCAGTATAAGAGATAGTCAATACTCCTAACAAAGTTGTAATTAAATTACTCTAATCATTCATACTTGCAGTCAGCCCTAGGGCCTTAGAAAGCAGATTAAACACGATAGAGTCAACTTGTCGCTCGATTCCTTGGAGAATTATCCTTCCTGGATAGACTTTATTGGAAGAGGCAGTTTGCCTAATCAATGGCATCATTATAGATAAGTGTAGTTTTATTACAACCTTTATTTGATCTAGATTAATAAAAGTTAAAATACGGGTCTATTTGAAGATAAAAGGTGTAAATTAACAACAAAAACTGCGGGTATTCACAGTGAGATCCGATCTGTCTAGATAATATGTAAGTATATGACATGGATAGACCCACTAATCACATAGATCTATTTTATATAGACACAATGCTAAGTTTAAAGTGGATGGCATACTCAGAGATACCCAGATAACAGTTTCTCGAGTCAGACCATAGGCTTATTAGCGCTAAGACCATGAGCACTCAGACCCTATGCTGCAAATAAAAAGGCTCATGAGTATAGGTTCCCATGAGCCTTTATATAGTCAATAACTTCTTACTTTTCTGCTTGAGTCATGTATTGAAAAAGACCCACCAATGCTGTAGCCGTTGGGCTGCCATAAAGCGGATGACCTTCAGTAGCACTGCCTGCTATGTCTACATGAGTGAAGGCCATAGGCTTATTAGAGTTCAGGCCATGAGCGCTCAAGCCTGATGCTTCTAGCAGAAACGCTGCCGGATACTGATGACCACGAGCCGTTACCGATAATAGATGCCCATTATTCCTATATCATGTATTAGCCATATACTTTTATTACTGTTCAGTTTTAGTCATGTACTTATATAGACCCACCAATGGCGTAGCCGTCGGGCTGCCATAAAGCGGATGACCTTCTGTAGCACTGCCTGCTATGTCTACATGGGTGAAGGCCATAGGAAGATCAGCATGCACACCATGGGCACTCAGACCCGATGCTTCCAATAAAAACGCTGCCGGATACTGATGACCACGAGCCGTTACGGATGACGGCCCATTATTGGATGAGAGTATATCCGCCGCACCGGATGGGTCGACTATTTTGGCAAAATCTTCACGACGCAACACGGACTGTTCAATAGGCTCGCCCCAGGCTAGGCCTAAGTTGGCCATACTAGCAGCCACGCCCGCCTGCTTCGCCACTGCATTTTCTACGGTGGCGGTATACCCACCGAAACAGCGCACCACGTGACCGGTTAATGTAGCCACCGAAAATAGTTCAGGCTTTACGGATTTCTCGGCCTTGATCCTCAGGTGTGAAAGTAGATCTGCCAGTACTAGGCGACCTTCGGCATCGGTATTACCAATTCTGACTCGAACGCCGGCATGACTTGTGATGATCTCATCGGTCACGAAGGCTTCACAGCCTATGCTGTTACGAACTAAGCCAAGTTCAGCAACCACACGGATCCCCTTAGGCTTAAGCATAGAGAGTGTCTTCATTAGCCCTGCAACTGCCGCTGCCCCGCCCTTGTCTCGACTCATGCCAGCCATACCACCGGCGACCTTGATATCGGCGCCACCGGTATCATAAATAACCCCTTTGCCCGCGTAAAAATAGGTATGCTCTATCTCGCCTTCGCCAACATACTCAAGCTTAACCACACGTGGCTGATGTCTGGCAACCGCAAATGATGATCGGCCCACCGCACTCAGCAGAGGATAATCCCGCTCCAATACGTCTCTGTCTTCCACCACACAAACCTTGAGACCGGAATCTTGATAGGCTGCGACACAATAATCGGCAAAGGCTGATGCAGACATGCGCTCAGGCTCTGTACCACATAGATCTCTGGCTAAGTTTCTGCCCGCCTCTATGGCGTTCAGACTCAGACTCGCTTGAGTCGAATTAAACAGACCTATGGCCTCGAATGCGGGAGTGTCACCACTGACTTCACGTCGCTCAAGGGCTTGCCATAACTCCTGACCACAGGATAAGGCGGCGACTTGGGTGGAAAATTGATAGCGCGCATCACTGTCAGCAGCAACAACCAATAAAGGGCGAATAGCACCGGCATCTTTGGCTAGCTTAATGCCCGCCCTCGCCGCATCGGCAAAGATACGCACATCTTCAAAATCATCTCGGCTGTTCTTCACCGGTGAGATGATCAAGCGGCCACCAGCGAGCCCTGGGGCAAATAATAGAGTCGGCAATTGACCAACACGCTTATCTACTTTAGCGCCATGTTCCGCCAGCAAGGTCACCTCATCGAAACCAGATTTACTGATATCTGTGGTCACTATGACCAAAGCATCCCAACCACTGCCTTCGAAGATTGCATCACCATCGAGTACATCAACAAAATTAACCTGAGCCATGAACCATCCTTCTGCTTGTGAGATCGTGTGATTTCATTCTATAACTCACAGGTAATACATTGTTTTAACTGTGTAATTAAAGAAGGAACACTTTATTATTGTACGCACTTTATAATGCTTTATTAGCTAGCATTATTCACTTAAGTTAAGCCGATGCCAAGTGCTTATAAAATATTCTGGTAACTTTGTACATCAGCCTTTACATAGGTAAACAATCAGTCTGAAAATCTTGCTGTTCACCTGTGATAGAATGCGGTTAAATTTAGCCTCCAAGTCGTATTCTAAAGGGGAATTATCCGTGACAGCAATAAGCCAACTACAACCTCAAGCACTCTGGCAGTGGTTCGATCAGATCTGTGCGATCCCACATCCTTCTAAGCATGAGCAAGCACTCAGCGCGCACATTCAAGCTTGGGCACGAGATAAGCAACTTGAAGTTGTTGAAGATAAAGTCGGTAACCTCATCATCAAGAAACCTGCCACACCTGGCATGGAAAACCGCAAGACAGTGGTCCTGCAGGCCCATATTGATATGGTGCCCCAGAAGAACTCAGATAAGCTTCATGACTTTGAGAAAGACCCTATCGTTCCTTACGTGGATGGTGATTGGGTTAAGGCTCAGGGCACGACTCTAGGTTCTGACAATGGCATAGGCATGGCGTCTGCGTTAGCCGTTTTGGGCTCAGATGATATCCCCCACGGCCCATTGGAAGTCCTATTAACTATCGATGAAGAAGCTGGCATGACTGGCGCATTTGGCCTGGAAGCCGGTTATCTGGATGCCGAGATCCTGATCAACACAGATTCAGAGCAAGAAGGCGAGATTTACATGGGCTGCGCCGGTGGTGTTGACGCCCAAATCAGTGTGCCTATGGTGTGGCAAGCCCCGGAGTCGAGCAATGCAACATACACCTTGACCCTATCGGGTTTAAAAGGCGGTCATTCCGGTGTGAACATACATCTTGGACGTGGTAATGCCAACAAGCTGCTGGCCCGCTTCCTGTTTAACTACGCCGATGACTCGGCGCTGGAATTAACTGACTTCACCGGTGGTTCTCTGCGTAACGCCATCCCTCGTGAAGCCAGTATCAGCTTTATGCTACCCGCTGAAAACATCGCTAAACTTGAGACTCAGATCCAAGAATTTCAGGCGCTTATCAGGGAAGAGCTAGCCATTGCCGATCCAGATATGTTACTGGAACTAGCCGAAGTGTCAGCAGCCAAGCAAGTCATGAGCGAAGATACTCAAAATATACTGATTGATCTACTCAATGCTTGTCCAAATGGCGTGATCCGCATGAGTGATGAGGTTGAAGGTGTTACTGAGACTTCATTAAATGTCGGCGTTATCAGCACAGAAACCCAAAGCGTTGAGATTCTCTGCTTAATTCGCTCACTGATAGATTCGGGTCGTGAAGAAGTCGAAAGCGTATTAACCTCACTGACAAACTTAGCCGGTGTTAGCATAGAGTTCAGTGGTGCTTACCCGGGATGGAAGCCAGATAACAGCTCACCTGTGATGGCACTAGTTCGTGAAACCTATGACGACATCTACAACAAGAAACCTGTGATCATGGTGATTCATGCGGGTCTTGAATGTGGGCTGTTTAAGAAGCCTTATCCTGAGATGGACATGGTATCGATTGGTCCGACTATTCGCTACCCACATAGTCCCGATGAGAAGGTACTCATAGAGACAGTAGGCCAATACTACAAGCTGCTGTTAGCGGTACTGGAACGTATCCCAGAGAAAGATTAATCAAGTTTGCTAGAACCTAGTTCCTAGGTTCTAGCAACTTCTTCTAAAATCCTTATTTAAAATCATTCTTTAAAAAACCTTATTTAAAAATCCTTAGTTAACAGCCCTTCTTTAAAATCCTAGGTCCATCTGCGACTCTCTGACTTCATTGTCTGCCGCCCTAGTGTTAACCGCCGACTGACTCGCTAAGCCCACCGACACACCTAATAATCGAATACCTCTCCCCTGCTGACGCTCCAAGGCTTGTGCGAGCAGATCATAAAATAACGTCACCGATATTTCATCGGATCTGTGTTCTATGGTGGTCTGTTTAAAATCACTAAACTTAAGCTTAACCACTTGCTTATTGATACTGCGATCTTTAGCGCTGCGCGTCACTCGCGCCGCCAACTCCTGAATAAGTTGAGGCATCACCCCATGACACTGTTCCAGGGTATAGATGTCCTTTGCCAATGTTGTCTCGACCCCCACAGATTTACGCTCCCTGTGCGGCGAGATGCCCCGCTCATCTATACCTTGAGCCCGCTCAATCAAGACTGCACCAAATTTCCCAAAACGCTCTATCAAAGCTGATTTGGGATAGTCCTGTAGATCGCCACAGGTTTTCAGGCCAATATCCTCAAGTTTCTTACCCGTCACCTTGCCCACCCCAGGGATCTTAGTCAGGGGTAAGGTTTTCACGAAGGGGGAGATCATATCCGGGGTTATCACATATTGTCCGTTGGGTTTATTCAGATCTGAGGCGACCTTGGCAAGAAATTTAATCGGCGCAATACCGGCAGAAGCTGTGAGGCCTGTGACTTCGAAGATCTCCTGCCTGATAGCTTCAGCTATCAAGGTAGCAGAGCCCTGACATTGAGTGCAGTCGGTGACATCTAGATAAGCTTCATCAAGAGAGAGAGGTTCAATCAAGTCGGTATAGCGAGCAAATACTTCACGGATCTGTATTGAGACCTCTTTGTACACCGACATGCGCCCAGGCACTAATATCAAATCTGGGCACAGTTTCAACGCATAGCCCGAGGCCATGGCCGAACGAACGCCAAAAACCCTAGCCTCATAATTACAGGTACTGATAACCCCACGGCGATCACTGCGCCCGCCCACAGCTATGGGTTTACCTCTGAGCTCAGGAAAGTCGCGCATCTCGACCGCGGCAAAATAGCAGTCCATATCGATATGAATAATTTTCTTCAAATTAGTTTTCAAAGCAGTTTTCAACACACTCTTGTAAACACTCTCTCAGCAAGAAGCCCTCTCACACCACTATACTGTATATAAAAACAGTATCCAATAAAAATGAGACTTAAGATAAAAAATTGCATGAGGAAGGAACAAAAAACGAATAAGGAGTAGGAAATGAATAAAGAGTAAGCAACAAACAAAAATGCCATCGAGTCATTAACCCAATGGCATTATCAAAGTAGAAAACTATTTAGCTTTAGCTGGCGCTAAGGTGTTCAGCATGGAATTTTAAATGATGCTCGATGAAACTCGTGATGAAAAACATATCTGAATGATCCAGTTTTCTTAAATCAAGCAAGCTCTCAAATCAAGAGTCTTCCAATTTAGCTAACATCTAAGTGTTCAGCATGGAATTTTAAATGATGCTCGATGAAACTCGTGATGAAAAACATATCTGAATGATCCTGTTTTCTTAAATCAAGCAAGCTCTCAAATCAAGAGTCTTCCAACTTATCAGTCACTTAAGTGTTCAGCATGAAACTTCAGGTGTTGCTCTATGAAGCTGGATATAAAGAAGTAACTATGATCGTAACCTTCATGGCTTTCTAGCACTAAAGGATAACCACTGTTCTTGGCCGCCGCAGCTAAGACTTCAGGTTTTAGCTGTTCAGATAAGAAGTTATCCGCTTCCCCTTGGCTGACTAGAGCAGGCACAAATGACTGACCATTTTTCTCAGAGGCATTACGCATTAGAGTACTGGCATCGTAATCGGACCAAGCTGCCGTGTCTCTGCCTAAGTAAGCAGTAAAGGCTTTCTTACCCCAAGGGCAGTTTATTGGATTACTGATTGGGCTAAATGCCGAAACAGACTGGTAAGCTGCACTGTTTCTCAGGGCGATGACTAAGGCGCCATGTCCACCCATTGAATGGCCAGCAATAGAACGCTTGTCTGTCACCGGGAACATTGACTCGACCAAGGCGGGTAGCTCATGGACTATGTAGTCATACATCTGGAAATGCTTATTCCAAGGAGCCTGAGTGGCATTAACATAGAAACCAGCACCTTGACCTAAGTCGTAACCCTCATCGTCGGCAACGTCACTGCCACGGGGGCTAGTATCCGGTGCAACTATGGCGATACCAAGCTCAGCAGCAATGCGCTGGGCGCCCGCTTTATGCATGAAGTTTTCATCACTACAAGTCAAACCAGATAACCAATAAAGAACCGGTACTTTCTGACCATTTGACGCCTGAGGCGGCAGGTAAATAGCGAAGCGCATCGCACAATTTAAGCTCTTGGACTGGTGACTATATTGCTTATTCCAGCCACCAAAGCTTTTATTACTACTGAGATTTTCTACTGTCATTATTTATCCTTATTACCGCTTCAATATCCCAGTGACCAGCTTGTTCACGGGAATATTGCAGCGATAGGACTATTGATTAATCTAAGGTTGAAGCGGGATTATCCGCTTCGAGAGCATTTATCCAAATGACTATTTTGTCAAAGTGACTACTTATCGAAATATTATTTGTCGAAATGAATGACTGTACGAATACTCTTACCTTCATGCATAAGCTCGAACGCTTCATTGACCTGTTCAAGACTCATGGTATGAGTGATAAAGTCACTTAAGTTAAATTCACCAGCCATATAACGCTCGACATAGTCAGGTAACTCAGTGCGACCTTTAACACCACCGAACGCAGAACCTTTCCACACACGACCAGTCACAAGCTGGAACGGACGAGTTGAGATCTCCTGCCCGGCACCGGCTACACCGATAACCACTGACTCGCCCCAACCTTTATGACAACACTCTAGTGCCGAGCGCATAACATTGACGTTGCCGATACACTCGAAGGAGTAGTCGACGCCGCCATCTGTAAGCTCTACGATGACATCCTGAATAGGCTTATCATAATCTTTAGGGTTGATGAAATCGGTAGCACCCAGTTTACGAGCTAGAGCAAATTTACTCTCGTTGATATCGATAACTATGATACGGCCAGCTTTTGCCATAGTCGCACCGATAACAGCAGACAGACCAATACCGCCCATACCGAAAATAGCGACAGTTGCGCCTTCTTCGACCTTAGCCGTATTCATCACTGCGCCCATACCGGTTGTTACACCACAGCCCAACAAGCACACTTCTTCTAGTGGCGCTTCAGGGTTAACCTTGGCCAGAGAGATCTCAGGCAGAACGGTATACTCAGAGAAAGTAGATGTGCCCATGTAATGGAAGATATCTTTACCATCTATAGAGAAACGTGTGGTGCCATCTGGCATCAAGCCTTTACCTTGAGTCTCACGGATCTTCTGACACAAGTTAGTCTTGCCTGATTTACAGAACTTACACTCGCCACACTCAGGGGTATAAAGAGGAATAACATGATCGCCAACCTGAACACTGGTCACGCCTTCACCGATAGACTCGACGATACCGCCACCTTCATGGCCTAGAATACAAGGGAAAATCCCCTCTGGATCATCACCCGAAAGTGTAAATGCGTCGGTATGACATACGCCAGTGGCAACCATCTTGATGCGCACTTCACCTTTCTGTGGTGGCATAACATCGACGATTTCCATAGATAGAGGTTGACCTGCAGCCCAAGCTACGGCGGCTTTTGATTTGATTGTTTGTGCTGTCATTTTAGCTCCAAAAAAATAGGGTAAATAATAGAATGACTCCAGAGATAGAGACTGAACCTAACTCCTCACATCATGCTGATTTTAATATGGGATAAGTATATCCGCCAATATACGAATTGATAATCCTACTTATGGGTAATTTACTTTTACCGCACAGTAACAATCATCGTAATTGACTGTCTTTACTACCCCGTCGGTTATAACCAAGCTGTTTAGCCTGTTGGCTATCTAGCTCTACCTGACAAGTAATACACAGGCGAACTCCAGCTACTGCATCCCGACGGGCCTGTGGAATTTCTGTTTCGCACTCTTCACAATGAGTCAGAGCAGAACCTGTAGTTAATTTTTTTCTGGCTTGGGCAACGGCATCATCCACACTGATGTCAATTTGCTCTTGCACCGCACCATCTCTTGACCAACCACCAGCCATGAAAAATCCCTCCTGATTTTGCTGTAACTTATAAACTTGTTATGTCGAGCCGTTCGATGAGATAAGTTGCCAATTCCAGTAAAATGAAAACCTGTACTCGCGAATTAGGTGTATTATATTCCCTACTCAAATAATGATAATCTAGCAAATTGTAAAATGACTTTTACCTGGAGGTAATAATGTTTAACTGGGAAGGTATCAGTGAATTTGTCGCCGTCGCGGAAACTGAAAGCTTTACTCAAGCCGCTAAGCGACTGGGAATATCCACGGCTCAGGTTAGTCGACAAGTCAGTGCTCTGGAGACCCGCTTAGCCACAAAACTCTTCCACCGCACCACACGTAAGGTCTCGGTAACGGAAGCAGGACAGGTCTACTTTCAACATTGCAGGCAAGTGCTCGATGGGCTGGAGGAGGCAGAAAGAGCCATCACTAACCTACAGAGCACACCGAGGGGACGCTTGAAAATCACCGCTCCGGTCACTTATGGGGAGAGAACATTAGCCCCCTTAATTAATGATTTTATTACCAAGTATCCAGAGTTGGAGGTACAGCTTAACTTAACTAACCTGAGAGTAGACCTTATAGATGAAGGCTATGATCTGGCTATCCGCCTGGGTCAACTAGAAGATTCCACCATGATGGCAAAACGTCTTGGCAAGCGAACTCATTATGTCTGCGCAGCTCCCAGTTATCTCTCTACCTATGGGATCCCCCACTCCTTATCTGAACTGGAGCAACATAACTGCCTATTGGGTACGTTAGATTACTGGCGTTTTCAGGACAAGGGGAAAGCAGTCAATATCAGAGTCAGGGGGAATCTCAACTGTAACAGCGGCAGGGCTCTGGTCGATGCCGCGGTGAAAGCCATAGGGATCACTCATCTACCCGATTATTATGTCTTACCTTACCTAGAGAGTGGTGAACTCGTGTCAATACTCGAGCAGCATAGACCCTTCGATGATGGGATCTGGGCCGTTTATCCACAAAACAGGCACCTGTCACCTAAGGTACGTATATTGATTGAACACCTGACTGAACAATTAAAATAACACCTCATAAAAATAAAGCAGTGAACAAAAATGCCAGTCAATATAAGACTGGCATTGAGATTATTAGTACCTGAACTATCGCTTAAATTAGCACTTGAATTAGCACTTGAATTAGCACTTGAATTAGTACTTCAATTAGTACTTAAGTTAGCATGTAAACCTGAGTCACTCCCCAGGTTACGACTAGATCTTAAACTGCTGGATATTCTTCGATAGGTCATCTGTCACATGTTTGAACTCGCTGAGACTCGCCGACAGAGCTTCACTGGATGCTAATGAATCATCGGACAGACCTCGAACATTCTCCACATTGCAGGCCACCTCTTCGGCAACCACTGCCTGCTGACTGATGGCTGAGGTGATCTCAACCGTCTGCTGCTGAATCGCCGAGATGGCACTGGTGATGCCAGTTAGCGCCTCTTCGACTTTAATGGTCAGCTCCTGACCCACATTAGCCTGCTCTACCCCCTCCTCCATGACTTGCTCAGCCTGAAGTGCATTTTGTTGTAGAGTCTGGATGATCTCCTGAATATTGGCGGTGGAGTCTTGCGTCCGCGAAGCTAAGGTTCTCACTTCATCAGCCACGACAGCAAAACCTCTGCCCTGCTCACCGGCACGAGCAGCTTCGATGGCGGCATTAAGGGCTAACAGGTTAGTCTGCTCTGCGATGCCACGGATCACACTTAGCACCTCACCAATCTGCTCCGAGCTGGTTCTCAGGTGACGGACCACCTTAGCGGCCTCGATGACCTGAGAGGAAAGTGACTGCATACCTTGAGTAGCCTTGGCCACAATTTTCATCCCCTCACGGGACTCCTGCTGAGCTTTGTCGGCAAACTCACTGGCTAGCTGGGCACTATTGGCCATCTCCTGAGAGGTATGGGCCATCTCTGTGGCCGCTGTAGCCACGCTGGATATCTCTTGCTTCTGCTTTGAAACCGAATGCAATGCCTCATCACATATGTTAACCGCCCCACTTACCCCTGAATTGACCTTCTGAGTCAGTTCACGGGTCTGCTCTAGCATTCCCTGCACCTTAGCCGCGAAGCGGTTAAAAGCATCACCTAGTTTTCCCAGCTCATCCTCTCTGTCCATATTGATACGCTTAGAGAGATCGCTATCACCTAGGGCAATATCTTCCATGGCTTCGAGTAAACGATTTATCTGACGCCTAAAGGGTAACAGCATCATCCAAACCGTTGCGCCCACTAAGAGCATGATGACTACGGCAAGCAAGCTTGCGTTGACCATAGCCTCATTGACTGGCTCCTCAATGACATCATTAGGCAACATAAAGGCAAGATGCCATTTTTGCTGGGGGTAATCACCACCTACACTGACATAACTGACTCTTTGCTGTACGCCTTTGAAGGTCACTTCGGCAATACCTTGCTCCTTTGAATTCATCAGGCGACTCAGTTGCCCGAAACCTTGGCTATCCTTGAAATAAGTATCGACCTTACTCATCAAGGAACCAGGTTGAAACTGCTGAGTGAAGCCGGGGAAGTACACCAGTTGACCACTTTGAGTCATCAAGAATGCCTGACCTTGACCTTGGTACTTCATCTTGGCTAACAGCTCTGTGCCTATGGTATCGATCAGTATGTCCATGCCACCGATACCGATAAACTCACCATTGGCATTTTTTATCACAGACTTAACTGTCGCCGAGATAGAACCATCGTTGGCATCCACCGCAGGGTCGGTCACATACATGCCATTTTTATTTATGCCTTCCTGCCACCAGGGACGTTTATTGGTGTAGTAGTCCCCCATCATTGTATCGACCATTGAGATCGAAATACTCGAAGGTATTGGCAGAACCAAAGAATACCGACTTGATATCACTGTCAGTATTGGAGAAATGCTTAAAGTATTGGATAACACTTTGATACTCGCCGTCGCGATCTAAGTTGCTGAGTCGCCTCTTGTACTGACTGAACCAATCCAATACTTGAGGTGAAGCAAAAACAGAGTCGATCACTTTGGCCTTCTCGACAAAGTAACGGGTCACTTCGTTGGATTTAACTTGCACCAAAACGGAGAGATCTGCATCGATCTGTTGGCGGGTTCTGTCACTTTCGCCGTTTACGAGGAAGACAGAAATGATGGCGAGTAAAATAGCCAATGCGCCGACAATAGCAAAGACAAGCTGGAGACTGAGGGAGCTTTTTAGCTGCTTCATGGGAGACCTTTCATTTATTTTTATTATTAACCCATCAATCTAGCAGAACTGCGCCGAGAGTGAAGACCTAACAGTGACGAAATAGTGAAAAGTGTTTCTTATATGTTGTAAAGCATTTTGCACAAGCAAGGTATTCTTATCAGGCTAAATCGAACCATCAAGCCCCTGTGCCCCCTAGCTCAGCTCTAGCTCAGCTCTAGCTCATCTCGACACAGAAAATAAAAGTGATGCAAGTATAGGGAGAACAGCTTGGGCCAATGACAGACAGGAATAAAAAAAGGCATCTCGAGATCGAGATACCTTTTATCGTTTAAGCACTAAGTTTAGCTAGATGATACGGTCTTTGGCGAGCTTGTCACGCCTCTCATCTTCGGCAGCCATTTTTGCTTTACGATTGTCACAAGGGTCATCGCAATCGCATGCCTTATCTATGCCTAAGGAGCCTAAGCCACCACAACTTCCCGCAACAGCAGTACGCTTAACGAGATAGCCAATAGACATCAAAACAAAGAACAGCAGTAAAACAACAAATGTTGCGATAAATGTACTCATCAAATACTCCAAGTGTGACCTGAGCGAATTATACCACCTAAACACACATATTCGTTAAGGTGATTACTCGGCTAACAGGCTAATGCAAGAAACCAAGAAAATGCTCGAATTTATCTATAAACTCACATACGGCTTGAAAGCATCACTGTAAAATACTTTAAAACCACTATCTTGTTTCTCTATTAGCATGATGGCTAAGTTTTCTTTCTTAGCCAAGGCTAGAGACTTCTGTGTGCCTAATACCATCATGGCCGTCGCGTAGCCATCGGCCACCATAGACTGCTTATGCAGTACAGTCACAGAAGCTAACCTATGCTGGATTGGGTAGCCACTTCTAGGGTCTATGATGTGAGAGAACTGTCGTCCCTCTTCTTCATAGTAATTACGATAATCACCGGAAGTCGCAATCGCCATATCACCAGGTTCAATCACCTGCTGTACGTCACGCTCACCAATTTCAGGCTGCTCGATAGCAACCCGCCAAGGCTTGTCATCCATCTTATTACCAAAAACACTGAGCTCACCACCGACTTCAACCAGATAACCGCTAACATGATATTTATCCAGTAGTGCTGCTACCACATCGACGCCATAGCCCTTAGCGATAGATGATAGATCCACATATAAGTCTGGATTAGTCTTAGTTAACTTTATGCCGTCCAGATGAAGATATTGCATGCCTGTTTTTGCCTTAGCGGCAGCGATCACTTCTTCAGATGGAATGCTAGTCGGTCGCTTATCGGGTCCAAAACCCCATAGATTAACTAGAGGACCTAAGGTGATATCTAGTGCGCCGTCAGTCACATCATAGAGGTGTATTCCCTCGGCAATGACACCAGCTGTGTCCATGGAAATCTTAATCGTCTCTTCATGATTCATTGAATTAAACAATGACAGCTCAGACTTAGGACGATAAGTAGACATCTGATCATTGACCTTCTCTAGAGCGAGATCAATTTCAGCTTGAAGTAGGTTAACTTCCGGAAGATGCTCATTGGGTACCACTTTAATGTGATATGTCGTGCCCATGGTGTTGCCGGAGAGTGAAATAATTTGTGCAGGTTGGCTGCACCCAGAAACAAAAAAGGCTAGCCATAGGAGGGCTAACCTGTTTACTAAGGTCTTGTTCATTTTGACCTAAATCCTTATCACTATGAAAACTTCTGATCTATTCGATGCTTGATTAAAGAAAGTGAGGAGAAACTCCTCACTTTCTACTTCAAACTCGAATAACAAGTATCTCAAGATTCAAGCGTTTAATACCAATCGGTATTAATGATTAGCCACCGAAGTCATCCAGAAGGATGTTTTCATCTTCGACACCAAGATCTTTCAGCATACCGATAACGGCCGCGTTCATCATTGGAGGGCCACACATGTAGAACTCACAATCTTCTGGCGCATCATGGTCACGCAAGTAGCTTTCATAAAGTACATTATGAATGAAGCCAGTCTTGCCCTCCCAGTTATCCTCAGCTTGAGGATCTGATAGCGCAACATGCCAATCGAAGTTTTCGTTATCAGACGCTAGGCCATCGAAGTCTTCGACATAGAACATTTCACGCTTAGAGCGCGCGCCATACCAGAAGCTGATCTTACGATCTGTCTTAAGACGCTTAAGCTGATCGAAGATATGAGAACGCATAGGCGCCATACCTGCACCACCACCAACGAAAATCATCTCGTTGTCAGTTTCTTTAGCGAAGAACTCACCAAACGGACCAGAGATGGTCACCTTATCACCCTCTTTCAAGCTGAAGATGTACGAAGACATCTTACCGCAAGGCAGAGTTAGATTACGTGGCGGAGGTGTTGCAATACGCACGTTCAACATGATGATACCAGCCTCTTCAGGATAGTTCGCCATAGAGTATGCACGGATTGTTTCATCTTCTACTTGAGACTCTAGCTTGAAGAAGCCAAAGTGCTCCCAGTCACCACGGTATTGTGCAGGAATATCAAAATCTGCATATTTAATATGGTGTATAGGGGCTTCAATCTGAATATAACCACCGGCTCGGAACGGAACCGAATCGCCACCAGGTATTTGAAGCTTAAGCTCTTTAATGAAAGTGGCCTTGTTATCGTTAGAGATAACCGTACACTCCCACTTCTTCACACCGAAGATCTCTTCATCGAGTTCGATGTCCATATCGGTTTTAACGTTTACCTGACAAGATAAACGACAGCCCTCACGAGCCTCACCTTTGCTGATATGGTCCTTCTCTGTTGGCAGAATATCGCCGCCACCAGATTTAATGATCACACGACACTGACCACATGTACCACCGCCACCACAGGCGCTGGATACGAAGATGCCACTCTCGGCCAAAGCGCCAAGCAGCTTGCCGCCAGCAGGCAATTTAATGCCCTTCTCCGGATCATTGTTGATACTAATGGTTACGTCACCACTGTTCACCAGCTTAGATTTGGCAAATAAAATAATTAATACCAAAGCCAAGACAATGAGGGTAAACATTCCCACACCGAGATAAATCTGAAAATCCATTAACTTATCCTTAAAGGTCTAAATTAAGAAGCCAATGGGCCCCTGTTATAGGGACACACCAGAAAACGACATAAATCCAAGGGCCATCAAACCAGCAGTAACAAAGGTAATACCTAAGCCACGCAGTCCATCCGGCACATCTGAATATTTCATCTTCTCACGGATACCGGCTAATAAAACGATAGCCAATGCCCAACCAATGCCTGAACCGACACCAAACACAAAACTCTCGGTAAGGTCATAGTCACGTTCGACCATGAAAGATACCGCACCAAAAATTGCACAGTTAACTGTGATAAGTGGCAGGAAGATGCCCAGAGCGTTATATAGCGGCGGGAAGAACTTATCCAACACCATCTCTAGGATCTGTACCAGAGCCGCGATCACACCAATAAAGGTGATGAACTTTAGGAAGCTCAGATCGGCATCCGGCGCACCGGCCCAATCCAAAGCACCCGGTGCCAGCAGTCCCTGATAGATGATCTGGTTAGCAGGTACTGAAATTGCCAGTACCACAATAACCGCCACACCCAGTCCCATCGCAGTCGTCACCTTCTTCGATACAGCCAGGAAAGTACACATTCCCAAGAAGAAGGACAGCGCCATGTTCTCAATAAAAATAGAACGTATTAATAGACTTATATAATGTTCCATCGCGCTTACCCTTTTGCTTCTACTTGATCAGGCTTATAAATGCGAATGATCCAGATCATTGCGGCGATCAGGAAGAATGCACTCGGCGGGAGTAATAACAGACCGTTAGGCTGATACCAACCACCATCAGAAACCTTAGCTAAGATCTCGATGCCAAATAGTGAACCATTACCAAATAGTTCGCGTACAAAGCCAACACCCAATAAGATCACACCATAACCTAAACCGTTACCGATACCGTCCATGAAACTCATCATAGGCGGTGTCTTCATCGCATAAGCTTCGGCACGGCCCATCACAATACAGTTAGTAATGATAAGACCAACGAATACCGACAGTTGCTTTGACACATCATATGCATAAGCCTGCAACACCTGATCGACCACGATTACCAATGAGGCAATGATAGTCATCTGCACAATAATACGTACACTACTAGGAATGTGATTACGTAGCATTGAGATGAACAGGTTAGAAAAAGCCGTTACAGCAGTCAGTGCGATAGTCATTACCAATGCAGTTTCCAGCTTACTGGTTACTGCTAATGCACTACACACACCCAAGATCTGCAGGGCAATAGGGTTATTCGCTACTATCGGTCCAGACAGGACCTGCTTTAGTTCTTTAGCGTTAGCCATTAGCTCAGCCCTCCTTTACGGACTTTCTCGATGAAGTGAGCAAATCCTTCCTCACCCAACCAGAAATCCAGAGAGTGTTGCACACCATTACTGGTCAATGTAGCACCAGATAGTGCATCTACACCGTGGACAGAAGCCGCTATGACTGGGTTTTTAGTGACCTTAATCGCTAAATTACCTTGTTCATCATAAAGCTTCTTACCATGCCATTTAGCCATCCAGATAGGGTTCTGAACTTCACCACCCAGACCCGGAGTTTCACCCGAACCTGTGAATGAGTAATAAACCAAACTCTGAATCGTATTCATGTCAGGGTCAATCGCCAGGAAAGCATACATGGTAGACCAAAGGCCATAGCCCTTGATTGGCAAGATAAGCGTCTTAGGCTGACCTTGCTCGTCGTTAACCACATAGACAACCGCAGTATTAGCTACACGGTTAACCGAGGCGATATCATGCTTAGGAATAAAGGCATTAGCTGGATCGCGAGATGCTTTATCAGCATCGAAGCTATCTGCATCACCTTCTACCCAATCACCGCTCTTAAGGTCGACAAGCTTAGCCACAACAAACTTCTTGTACTTAAGCTGTACGTCTTGCTTAGAAACAGACGCAGACTTAGTATCAATAATGCCTGCAGCTTCAAGAATATATTTCTGCTTATCCAGCAGTTTATTCTCTATCTGAATAGGCCTTAGCATGACGGCAGCTGTCGATACAAAAATAGAGCAGACAAAGCATAAACCGACAACGACAAAGAGGGTTCTACCAAAAGAATCTTTGTTACTAGCCACGTGCAATCCTCCGCTTGATGTTTGCCTGAACCACAAAGTGATCGAACAGTGGGGCAAACAAGTTGGCGAATAAGATAGCCAACATCATACCTTCTGGGAACGCTGGGTTAATGACGCGAATAAACACCGCCATAGCACCAATCAAGATCCCGTAAGCCCATTTTGCCGAGTTAGTGAACGAAGCCGATACAGGATCGGTCGCCATAAACATCATACCGAAGGCGAAACCACCTAGCACTAGATGCCAGTACCAAGGCATAGCAAACATTGGGTTAGTGTCACTACCAATGAAGTTCAACAGGTAAGAGACGGCAATCATACCCGCCATCACACCGGCAACGATGCGCCATGATGCAATACGAGCGTAGATAATAACCGCGCCACCCAACAAGAGAGCAAGGGTAGAAACTTCACCGACAGAACCAGGAATGAAACCTAGGAAAGCATCCCACCAATTCTGGTTGAATCCGTATTCTAGTGTGCCTTGAGCCGCTTGACTCAGTGCCGTAGCACCAGAGTAACCGTCTGCTGCAACCCAAGAGGTGTCACCAGACATGCTTAGCGGATAAGCGAAGAATAGGAAAGCACGACCAGCCAGTGCAGGGTTGAGGAAGTTACGTCCCGTACCACCGAAGATCTCTTTGGCAACGACCACACCGAAGGTGATACCTAAGGCAACCATCCACAAAGGAATCGTAGCGGGTAGGGTCAGCGCAAACAGCACCGAAGTAACAAAGAAACCTTCGTTAACTTCATGGCCGCGTACCGACGCAAACAAGACTTCCCAGATACCACCAACGGCGAATGTCACCGCATAGATAGGCAGGAAGAAACAGGCGCCGTACCACAAAAGGGCCGCGATTCCCGAACTCTCATTAAGTTCAGTACCAAACATACCGAACAGGCTAACCTGCCAAACATCTGGTGTAGAAAAACCGGCAGCTATCGCGTCTTGAGCTTGCAAACCTACGTTATACATACCAACGAACATGGCTGGGAATGTACATGCCCACACCAAGATCATCATACGTTTCAGGTCTAAATTATCGCGAACATGGGTTGCGCCCTTGTTCACATGACCTGGGGTATAAAAAACCGTATATGCAGCTTCGAAAACGGCGTAAAATTTTTCGTATTTACCGCCCTTCTCAAACTGAGGTTCGATACCCTTAAAAAACTCTTTCAAACCCATTAGCCTTCCCTCACGATCGTATCTAAACAGTCACGTAAGTAAGTAGCATAATCATACTTACCCGGACATACGACAGTACATAATGCCAAATCTTCTTCGTCTAATTCCAAGGCACCTAAGGTAACGGCACCGTCAGTATCGCGTGACACTAAGTCGCGCAATAACATAGTAGGAAGAATATCCAGAGGCATCACTCGCTCATAGTTACCGATTGGCACCATAGCTCGATCCGACCCACCAGTACTCGTCGTCATGTTAAACAGACGTGAAGGTGATAGATGACCTAAGAAAGTACGAGTGATAGAGAACTTATTACTGCCAGGCATAGCCCAACCAATAAATTCCTGTTCTCTGCCTTCTTCAAGCAGTGATAACTGCTGATGGAAACGTCCCAAATAAGCATGAGGTCCAGTGGCTGTTCGTCCGCTCAAAACTGAGCCTGAAACAACACGAACGTCACCGTCTAAGGTTTCATTTGCAGTCAATTCTGCAGAAGAAGCACCTAGTTGAGTACGAACAAGTCTTGGCTTACTCGCCTTAGGACCAGCAATGGCTACCACACGTTGAGTGTTTAACTCACCGGTAATAAATAGCTGACCAATGGCAATGACATCTTGGTAACCCACATGCCAAACCGTTCTGTTAACCGATGCGGAGAGTAGGAAATGTATATGTGTACCGACGAGACCCGCAGGATGTTTACCTGCAAATTCTTCGACTTGAGCATTAGCAGCTGGAATATCGGCTCCAGGCGCCTTACACAAAAATACCTTACCTTTAGTCAATCTTGACAGGACCTTAAGTCCATTTTCAAAATCAGCTTTATGCGCACCGATAACCACTTCAGGGTCGGCAGCAAGAGGTTGAGTATCCATCGCGGTAACAAAGATGCCAGCAGCGGTAGAATCTACTGCAGGGGCCTTACTGAAAGGGCGAGTTCGCAAAGCCGTCCACAACCCTGATTCAATAAGGTTGTCTCGAACTAGTTGCGAATCCAACGACTCTAATTCTGCTGCAGCATATTTAGCAAAAGAGACACTATCATCTCCTTCGATATCTATGACGACTGACTGCAGAACACGTTGTGCGCCCCGGTTAATTTCTGAAATTGTGCCACAGGCTAAAGCAGTATATTTAACACCAAGGTTCTTCTTATCTTCAAAGATAACCTGGCCTTTCTTAACTTTATCACCCACTTTGATTTTCATCGTGGGGCGTAAGCCAATATACTCTTCACCCAAAGTAGCTACACGTTTAATGGCTGGGCCATCATGGACAACTTGCTCTGGTCCGCCTGCTATAGGCAGGTCCAATCCTTTCTTTATTGTAATCATATCCACAAGCACTACGTTATGAAGGAAAGATAATGCGCCGCGTTCCTGTTTAATTCGACAGGTTTTTAAACAAGGCTCACCTCGATGAGCCAGCGCAGATTTATCACGAAAATGAGACCGTAATCACACTGTTCGCGCGCATTTTACAGTAATTATCACTGTATCGCCATGAAAAATGTGGGTGTTTTAAAAGGATTGTGAATTTTTAAATTCGGCTAGGACTCACAATTTTTTAATTTATTTCTATCACACAATGGCCAATTCAAATGATCCCCTTATCAGGCAAGTGTATCGGCGTTTTTAAAATATCAAACAAAGCTTATTAAATATTGTTCCAGCTTCTTAGGAGCTAAAGGGACGATATTTATTCATTTGATCAAATTTGTGCTCGACCTCACATCACAAGTTTCATCTCAGAAGATAGATGGCTAATTGCCATGAGTCGAATTTAAGCCCAAAAAAAAGCGGCTAAGCCGCTTTTTTATCTGAGTTGGTATTACAAGCCTTTGAGGATGTCGTCACTGAGTTTCAGTTCATCGTTCTTATTCACACTGATCCCCGAGGCGATAATCATACGAGCAATACTCTTGGCCTGATCAAGAGAGTGCATATCATAAGTGCCACATTGAAATTCATTGAGTTCAGGGATTTCCGATTGCTTCGCCACTTTTAACACATCATTCATAGCCGCTAGCCAAGCCTCGGCCACGTCCGCCTCGGTAGGCGTTCCTATCAGGCTCATATAGAAACCAGTGCGACAGCCCATGGGAGAAATATCTATGATTTCAACTGAATCGCCATTGAGGTGATCACGCATAAAACCGGCGTAAAGGTGCTCTAAGGTATGTATACCCCGCTCACTTAAGATGTCTTTATTCGGCACACAGAAACGCAAATCGAATACTGTGATGCAGTCACCGCTAGGCGTCTTCATGGTTTTCGCCACACGAACGGCTGGGGCATGCATGCGAGTATGATCGACGGTAAAGCTATCTAATAATGGCATCTCTACTCTCCAAATTTGTAGGGCATGGATAAGGCTGAACCGCTTAAATATTTCGCCTCTTTTTTTCATTCTAGCATAAGATAATGACACTAGGACGAGTCTAAATAGTATGGAAAAACATATATAATTCAGTTAAGTAATACTGTGCGCATTACTAAGAAATCCTAAATCAAAACGAATATCTAAGCCATATAAGCTCTTTTAGAACTTATATGAAATTGATATCTTTGTTAAGCCAAGTGCTCATCAGTCACCCAATAGAGCCTTCGGCTACAGGCATATATAAAATGCTTGATAGACTCCCTCTCTAATGCTTAATGGATTTATACCATCTCAACACTAAAAAACACGGGCAACATATTGATAACATACTTGTCGAGATAGATAAACAAAAGCTTGTGCAGAGATAAAGGCTGCTGATTAAGGCTGGAACCATAGGTTTTGAGGGCTTTGAGACTATAGGAGTGGGCGGTAGGTATCTGGCTGTAAGGCCTAAGGCAGTAGGCAGTAGACAGTAGACAGTAGACAGTAGACAGTAGACAGTAGACAGTAGACAGTAGAGTAAGATGGGTGACTCAAGCTAAAAATAACATAGGGAGAGCTTCTCCCTATTCATTCATGCGTGCTTAGCCTTAGCCAGGATACTTCTATCCAAAACTAGAGATCTAGCTCTGTAGTTTGCTTAACTGCTAGCCTCTACAGTTTGGAGAATCAGGTACATTTGATTCCACAAGCCACTCTTCTGGAGTGAAAGTATGCATAGATAAGGCATGTAAGCCATTAGCAAACTCATCGGCTAGCGCCTCATTCACAGATCTATGTCTGCCGAGTAGGCGTTTACCCTCGAAAGCTTCACTGGTGATAATGACCTTAAAATGTGTCTCTGAATTCGGAGGCACGTGGTGATTGTTACTCTCGTTGATCACTTCCAGGTGACTAGGCGACAGGGCCGCGGTGAGTTTTTCGGTAATGAGTTGCTCTACTGACATAGGAATATTCTCAAACAAGCAAAATGCGATGGCGGCAGATTAATACCTAAGCCAAAAAAGATCAATGATTGCAATACTCCCCTAGCCTTTAAAAAGGGCACTGACCCCCCTATAAAACCCGAGACGAATAATGTTAATCAAAATAATGAGGCGTTACTTGTCTAAAAGTATAATTAATCCTAGTTTCCTCGACCTTCATTCTCTTAGGTAAAGCATGCTCCCACCTGTCTTGCATCGGCCAATGCATGATCAAGAGATCACCTGATTGCAGCGCAAAGGTTTGCTTCTCATGAGTGACCTTGTCTCTGAAAATAAAGTCTCGGGTCGCACCCAGTGTGATTGAAGCGATATCACTGCCAGCTAAAAATTCTGGCTCATCATCGCAGTGCCAACCCATGGACTCCTTGCCATCGGCGTAGCGATTAACAAGCACACCGTTAGACTGTAAGTTAAAATCCCGTTTGAGCTTCTGCCTTAGTCTGTCGGCATATTTAGGCCAGTAAAGCGCCTTGACCAGCAAGCCTGAATACCTGGTATCGCAGCCTGCATCTGCGAACCAAACTTGAGATCTGGGTATACGATGTCGTTTTCCATAGACTTGGATTTCGGGAGACTCAAATGGATAGCCTTGAACCTCTCTGAGTAGTGCCATCTGCTGGGCTGGTGCTAGATAGCCTTTAACCCAAGTTACCTGAGGGGCTGACCGCCTGCCTTTTAATAGCAGTGATTCAGTTTCAGGTTCTGCTTTAGTTTCAGAGCCGAGGAGCCCATTTAAGGCTAAACTTTGTTGCTTCATCACTTATTATAAACCTTAAGCAGTTATGAATGGAGCACTCGATAGCTATCTACTGATATCGCGAGTTATCGACAGTTATCAAGAGCTATCGACCATATATACCTCGACCACTAAATCTGCGATAATACGCGCCCTCATTTTATTGGTACAGTTTGACTTATGACAACTCAATTTTCAGTAGCAGATATCGAACTAGAATTACATCGTTATCCAAGTGAACAGGAATCCAACCTACAGGCGTGGGATGCTGCTGATGAGCACCTGATCAAGCATCTGACTGAAATTGAGCAGACTGCGGTAACCACGGCTATCATCAATGATAATTTCGGTGCTCTGACGGCTAGCCTTCTCTCTATGGACAGTCAATGGCCACTCCTATTAGAAACTGACGCCAAAACCAGTCAGTTAGGCACCCAGCAAAACTTAGCCAAGAATAAACTCAATAGCGAGAATATTCGTTGGGTTAATAGCCGTGAAGCACTGCCGAGTTCAGTTGAACTGGTATTGATGAAACTGCCAAAAAACCTGAGCTATTTCGCTCACCAGCTTAGCCGATTATCTCAAGTCTTACCTCAGGGCACTCAGGTACTCATTGGCGCAAAAGCAAAATCAATCAACAAGTCACTACTCGAAGTGTTTGCCAAAAATTTAGGCCCGGCAAGTGCCAGCCTGACCTGGAAGAAAACCCGAGTGATAACCTGCATCAGTGATGGCAAGGTTCGTTCCCTGCCACAAGGTGTCACTTGGTCTATTCCTGAGTTGAAGCTAGAGATCAGTAACCTAAGTAATGTCTTTGCTGCCAACAAGCTGGATATCGGCGCCCGCATCATGCTGGATAACATGCCTAAGGGTGACTTCACCTCTATCATAGATCTGGGTTGTGGCAATGGTGTGCTGGGTCTACATGCTAAGCAAGTTTTTCCAAAAGCTTATGTTCATTTTATCGATGACTCAGAAATGGCTGTCGAGTCGGCAAGACAAAACTGGTCACTCAACAATTTAGATACTACAGATCTCGTTGGCGAGCAGGCCACCTTCGGCTGGGATGACTGCTTAACCCATCTAAGCGAAGGCGTACGCCCGGACTTGATTCTGTGTAACCCACCTTTCCATCAAGGTGAAGCTATTACCGACCATATCGCCTGGCAGATGTTTCTTCAATCTTGGCGAGCACTGAAAAATGGCGGGATTTTGCATGTTGTAGGTAACCGTCATCTGGCTTATCACGTGAAACTACAGCGTATCTTTAAAAACTGCACCACTGTCGAGTCCAACGGTAAGTTTGTTATCTTACAGGCGCAGAAGATCAGCAAGAAAGCCGAGTCCCATGAAGATGAATACTTAGCGCCCAGCAGTGATGCCCCTGATAGCTCTCAACCGAGCGAGCCACACCCACAGAGTTCACTTTATGGTGCAAAGCGTTAAGCCGGATATGGGATAACAAATTCTAGCCACTTGGGTGACAACAAGTGGTTAAGAATCTTGCTAGCTTGGGTTATTCAGAAATACTGAGTACGACTCAATGTTTAACAGTAAAAAGTTAAATTCTCATACAAAATAGATGAATGTGCCTTGAGGAGGAATAACAAAAACGCAGCGTCAGCGAGCCTACATTTTCTCTATCCTTTCATCGATACAGTCACTTCCTCCCATATCAAACTCTCGGCAAATCCATGGTCGATATTCATAGATAGAACACATTAACGTATCTCTATCTAAAGCAGAGCACCAGCCATCATCTAATCGCAACATAGATTCATTCCCATGCATATCAACATAAATATGCTGATCAGGAACACCCGTCTCAGAAAGAATCATGACTTCTGAGCTACAACAGCATGCCTGACAGTTCGAACATGTGACTTCGGCAACTTGTATGTTTTTTACTATAATCGTCATAAACAGCAACAATAAATTCAATGACTAATAGGATACTCTAAACAAGAATTTTTCTCGAACTTATAGTGCAGAATAAAGCCATATATGGACGCTAATTATAACACTGGATTCTACAAATCAATTTGGCCCTTTGACGCCAATTAAAGAGCGGCCACTTCATCACGTTTCGCTATGCTGCTCAGCCAAACAAACCACTTAAAATCTAACTAGTGACTATAACCTCCCAACAGTATGATGCTTATTGATATTCACCGATGAAATACCATATAAACTTCATCTTCCTCTACTTTAGTGGCAATGAAACCTGCTTTTGTATAAGTGTTAATCGCACTTTGATTATCTTCAAATACTGTCAACATTAGTGAGTCATGATTTAATTCACTAAGGCTTATTTTTGCAAGGTAAAGAAGCCGAGAACCCACTCCCATCCCTCGATAGCCTGACTGTACATACATTTGCACAATTATAACTGGACCCGAATGTGAAGCCAGTAATCCACATAAGCCAACAAGTTTACCCCCGACAAAAGCCCCTAACATAAGAGCATCTATACTCCCTTGCTCTATTAATTTTTCAAAATGCAATTGTGGAATGTTAACTTCGTCTTCATAGTCGGCACCAAAACTATCAGGGTTAAGCCTTAAACTCTCCAGACGTAACTCACGATAATTTAAGCTATCCTTTGATATTAGAAGTCTACAATTAGCTGCCATACTTCCTCGTGAACGCTAACCTAATCGACGGCATTTCAGCCGTAGTTACTTTCGGTTTCGCTGCAAAAAAACGCGACAGATTTAGCCCTAGGATTAAGCTACTTAATAGTGTGATTCGACAGGTTAAGTCAAATCTCAAGATTAATCGATTCAAGCATTGTTTTGATTTTTAATGCCTTTTCAAAATGATCTAATTTATGAGTCATGATCCACCATTCTGCGGCTTCCATGAGTAATACGGGATCATCATTTTTATTAGCGAAAAAAGCATAAAATGACAAACCAACATTAGTTCCTTTTTTCTCTATTTTTTCATCACAAACTTGGATGATTTTCAGCCTAAGACTCTCTCTCATACAACTCTTCTATATTTCGATAATACCAACACAAGCACTAAGACGGATAGTACACCTAGGCCCATTAATGGGGCTGATAATAGTTTGCTAACATTGAGCCAAGCGAACAAGCCAGCATTTTTATTCATAGCCTTATTAGCTATACGCTGCCTTCTGATTCTATGACTAATATTCTAGCTTCGCCGATAGGATGTGCTACATGCTCAGTCCCAACTGAGGCGTAAAAAATATCACCAACATTTAATATTGTAGATTTCTCGTTTCCGTCTTGCTTATAAAACATTTCTACCACGCCATCTAGAATAACGAAGACTTCTTGTCCATCATTTATGTGCCATTTATAAGCTTGATCAGTCCAATGTAAACGAGTGCTTATCCCGTTCATATTCGCTATATCTTTAGCTCCCCAAGCACGAGTTGCTGTAAAATCTTTGCTTCTGATAATTTCCACGAAACCTCCTATTAAATGCAAAGCTTTAATCGCTCATGACGTCAGCTCAGCGCTGAGTTTAACTGGCGTTTTTTGCAAAACGAATGACAGTTTGACGAGTCCAATGCAGCAATTTGTTAAGCGCTGCTCACAATGCAAAATCTACCTTTAATAATGCCATCTAGTCACTAAATATCCTGTTGTATGCACTGAGTTCGATATTGATTTCGGTTGTTATTCACCCGAGTTAAAATAACGTTGGCGCCACCAGCTGGACTAGCAGGCACTTGTATTGCAAAGATATGATGACCAGTCCAACTACGGACAAAGTACACCCAGCCATCTTGGGAATACAGGGGCTAGCTAATAAGGTCAAATTTATCGACACACAGCCAATACCAAACTAGCTAGATGAAACCACAAAAATGCCGATAAGCTTCATTCGAAGCTTATCCTACTCTGGTGGCGAGAATAACAAGCTTGCCCTCTGCTTTAGCGTTAACCCTGGCGAAAACGCTTCCTTGAACATAGACCTCCATTCACTGAAAGTGACAATAAGCGGGTTGAAGCTGTTAATAGGTTTAGTGATGCCATACTCCACCGTTTCTTCCTCTTTAACATAAGTACCAAACATGCGATCCCAGATGATCAGCACGCCGGCATAGTTCTTATCTATATATTGAGGATTACGGCCGTGATGCACTCTATGGTGTGATGGTGTGTTGAATATCCACTCGATTGGACCTAAGGTTCTAACCGCCTGGGTATGCACAAAAAACTGTAGCCCCAGATTGAGTAAGACCACAAATACCACCCAGTTTGGATCGAAGCCTAGCACCACTAACGGCAGCCAAAATCCCCACATGCCCGCTAAGGGGTACATTAAGGATTGTCTAAATGCGGTACTAAAATTCATATTTTCCGAACTATGATGAGCTACATGGGCCGCCCACATCCAACGTATCCTGTGACTGGCACGGTGGAACCAGTAATAGCAGAAGTCCTGAGCTATCATGAGTAGCACAAAATTGATGGCATTCATCTCGATATCAAACAAGCGCCAGCCAAAAAACATCAGATAGAGTTTAGCGACCAGTAAACCGGTTAAGATATCCGCCCCTTGATGCATCCCTGCCAAACCAAAGTTACACAAGACTTCGGGAAGATGATAGCGGGCACTATGGGGTAACTTTTTCCGCCTGTCACCCAGATACCATTCCATTAAGATGCATGCAAAGAAGATAGGGGCTAGCACGAGAAGCAGCATCTCTGGGTGAGCGATCAGTGAACTAAATTCCATCAGATTTCCTTTCTCTTGTTCTTATTCTTATTTTCTCTAAAACTGATTGTGAATACTTATTGCTAATGCTGCCAAGCAAGGCTGAACCTGAGTATCCAAATACTCGCCACTCGGTAATGATGCCGGAGCTAATTTAGCTTCTACCAAAGGGCAAAGTGATCTTCGGTAAGGCCAAGTACCTTATGCAAGGTATGCTTGTTGCCTAAGTTATCAATTATCTGACCCGAATAGTGACCGACATACTGCCTGAAGTTACTCTTTAACAGCCAGAGGTTTAGTTTCTCTGAGCGGCAATTTCTGGGCTGAAAAGTCAGATCTATTTGGCCATTGTCGGAATAGATACGCCAACTTGCTACAGGCTTAGAGACAGGATTGCCATTCTCTCGGCTAAACTCGAAACGTACCGGACCTAGCAGGTGGCGCTCGCCATTGATCCAAAATACATTTTCGCAAGCGCCGGTCTCATTCACACCGGCGGCTAGATTCAAGCCTATGGTGCCATCTTGAGTATGGGCATTAATACTAGCCCAGCGCCAGCTAGTCTCACGACGCATATATCCAGCAGAAAAATCATATCCGGCTAACGCCTTATTGAGCGGCTGAGGCTCAGCATTAATCGTCAGTGTTCCCTTGGGTTTTAATCCATTATGTTTCTGGGTATAAGTCCAACCACTGTATCCCGTCGGAGTACAAAGTGAGATGGGCAGACTTAAGGGAGGTGATTCAAGCTCAAGTTTGGCCTCGATAGACTGAGTTGTAATAGCCAGATGCCACACACCCTCGCGCAAATTAAACTCTATGGTCCCCTTAGCGCTGCTGATCTTAGCGCAACCAGACATAGGAGAAGGTTCCATTCGATAGCCCATCCCCAGAGGTTTGAGCCAAGATGTTTCCGTTATTTGATTCTTACTGATGTCATAAAGATAGCAAAAAGCGCTGCCAATATAGCGAATATCGGCGATAGCGACACCTATAATATATCTAGGCGTAACCAGACTAACAAATTGAAACTGTTTAAAATGAAAGTGCTTGTTTAAAGATGAAGCAGGCTTATCCATCTCATTGAAATAAGCGAACCTCTCTAGCGCTAAGTCTGTTACTGGCCCATCAAAATAACCAAAAATAGGCTTACCTTGACTGTCCATAAGTTCCTTAGGCGCGGCCATTGTGACTAGCTTATTCACTACCTGGCTTGGACGAGTTTGCGCTAATCCCATTGAGCATTCCCTGTATAAAAATCGAACTTTTACTCTAACTTGATGGGATTCTAATTTANAGTCAAATTTTGGATTCATTTAGGTTTTAGTCGTTGAGCCGCTGACTAGCTGTGGCAAGCAAAATCATTTCTGGTATGCTGATGCCACCTAATTTTTGATATTACTAATTAAGAAAATCAGCCAATGAAACGTCTTATTCTATTGTTCACCGCATCAGTTTTACTGTCTGCCTGTGCCAATCATGCTCCCAGCCACATAGCCTTGCACCCACAAGTGCCCAAGGTACAACAGCAAACGAATTCTCGTCAGACACTAGCCATAGAGACAATAGATACTCGCTCAGCCAATTTCATCGTAAGATTTAACAATGGCGCTGATGCGGCAAAATTAGTCAGCCCCTCAGAAGCGCCCAGAAAACAGATGGATCGAGTCTTTCGAGCAGGATTTACCCAAGCGGGTTATCAAATCGATCCAAGCTCAGTTAAACATGTGCAGATTCAAGTAGAGCAGCTACTCACAGATGTGACAGAATCCACATTCAGTTTCGAAGCCAAGAGCAATATCATCATTAATATTATCGCAAAAAATAGTCGTCAGGTGCTAACCAAGCGTTACTCGGCTCGAGGCACATTATCCGGTCCTTTCAGTGCAGATTATGCCCAGTTAGAGCTTGAAATGAACAAGTTACTCGGACAACTCAGTAGCGAGATAATCAACGACCCTGAGCTTAATCAATTTATCCAACAATAATAGCTAACAAGCCAGCACCTAAGACAATGTAAAACTAACAGGGAAGCCCTATGTTTCGTAAAATTTGCACATTATTACTACTCACCATGACCGTGAGTATAAGTTCCTTGGCCATGGCCATAGATATTCAACCCAATACTCTGTATCCCAAAGTCGAGCTCGACACTAGCATGGGCACCATAGTGCTAGAGCTAGATAGAACCCGAGCCCCCATTACAGTGGATAACTTTCTCACTTATGTGGTCAAGGGTCATTATGACAATACCCTGTTCCACCGTGTTATCGCCGATTTTGTGGTGCAAGGCGGCGGACTCGACCTTAATCAAGAAGAGAAGCCCTATGATGCTCCTATCGTTAACGAATCGGGCAATGGACTGTCGAACAGCTTCGGCACTATAGCCATGGCAAGGGATAATGATCCTCATTCGGCCACCAGCCAATTCTATTTCAATGTTGCAGATAATAAACGCTTAGACCCATCATCGAGACGATGGGGATATGCCGTGTTTGGTGAAATCACCCAAGGCGAAGACGTGCTCGCCGCAATGGCTGGTGTGGCGACAGAACACAACAGCAAGCTTGACTGGCCTGACTTCCCTGTTAAAGACATCATTTTAAAGAAAGCGACACTTTTACCAAGAGACGAGTAAACAGAAAAGTATTCAAGCCGACAGCATAAGAACTAAGCAACTGAAAATATGAATAAACTTATTTAACATTTAAGTTTATTCAATGTTTTTCACAAGTTTCAGTCACACTTTTATATTTAGTCCTATACTGATTAAGTTGTAAATAAGGAGGCGATTTGATGACCCCAACTGAGTTCATCGATAATAAAGCGCCCCAGCTGGCCCAATATGGAAAAGCGTTTCTGAGTGATCAACTCGATTTTAATGAGGTCCAGCTATATCTATGGGACACCCTAGAAGAATGGCAACAGTTCAATCATCAGGGTGACGCGCAGTCAGACATGGAGAGAGTGTTCTGGCATCTACTGCATGCCTTTGACAAATGGCCCGATTGGATGATCCGCGGCAATCAATATCTGCGCAAGCAAATTGACGAATGTTGTGATTATCTTAATCTCGGTGGTCAGGTGCCAATGGGATGTGTAGGGATCAGACCTTGATCTACAGGTAAACTTGAAGCCTAAGCCCAAACTCTATGTTTGGGCTTTTCATTGCGTTTATGATTCCTTAAGCTAGTCATTTGAACTATTTGGTATTAAGCTAAGCCGATTAATACCTCTTAAGTTTCCCTATGTTATCTTCAGCCTCCTCCAAGCTTGACCAAGTCAAAGACGCTTTCTCGATTTACTGCCACAAACGCGTCTTAGTCTTGCTACTACTCGGTTTTTCAGCCGGTCTGCCCTTGATGCTAGTGTTCTCGACATTGTCATTCTGGTTAAGAGAATCGGGCATAGATAGAGCCGCCATAGGATATTTCAGCTGGATAGCCCTCGCCTATGGATTCAAGTGGGCCTGGTCCCCCCTGGTAGACAGACTCTCTCTGCCCATCTTAACCAAACTACTTGGACGCAGACGAGGCTGGATGCTATTTGCTCAAATACTCTTGGTTGGGGCTATTTTAGGCATGTCCTTCAGCGATCCGGTCAAAGATCTTGAGCGACTGGCTCTGTTTGCACTTATGGTCGCCTTTGCCTCTGCCACCCAAGATATCGTCATAGATGCCTTTAGAATCGAATCTGCACCAGAGAAGATGCAGGCGGCACTAGCTGCGGCCTACCAGGTTGGCTATCGCAGTGCGATGATCATTGCCACCGCAGGCGCATTAACCATTGCAGCTTGGGTCTCCCCTGGTAACGATGAATACAGTTTATTGTCCTGGCAAATGGCTTACATGATCATGGCAGGCCTAATGTCCGTAGGCATTTTGACCACTCTTTTTTGTAAAGAGCCCGACGTAGAGGTTAAGCAGGCCGACGAGCAAGAACAGCTCATCATGCAAGAGTTAAAGCAACGCTATCCTAAGGTTATAGCCAATATTTTATCTTGGTTATACACGGCCAGCGTGTTGCCATTTATGGACTTCTTTAAGCGATACGGACGCAATGCCATACTGATCTTATTGCTGATATCTTGTTATCGCATCTCAGATATTGTCATGGGGATCATGGCAAATGTATTTTATGTCGATATGGGCTTCAGTAAAACAGAGATAGCAACAATTAGTAAGGTTTATGGCCTGATAATGACCTTAGTCGGTGCTGGATTTGGCGGTTTATTGATAGCCAGATTTGGTACCATGAAGATACTCTTCGTCGGTGCATTACTGGTTGCTGTGACTAACTTACTCTTTGCCTGGCAAGCTGTCATTGGCTACAACGTGCCATTTTTGACCTTGGCCATTTCCATCGATAACTTCAGTGCTGGCATTGCCACTGCAGCCTTTATAGCCTACCTATCCAGCTTGACGAGCGCTGGATATAGTGCGACTCAATACGCGCTACTCTCATCCATCATGTTACTTTTCCCTAAATTTATCGCCGGATTCTCCGGAGTCTATGTCGATAATTTCGGTTATGTAAACTTCTTCATCGCCGCCAGTGCCATAGGCTTTCCAGTTCTACTCCTGGTGTATATTGTCGATAAACGCACCCGTCATGATGAGCTCAATAAGGTTAATGACGCCATGGAAGAAGAATCCGATGAGGCTTCGGTGACTAAGAATTAGCCTTGGCAGCTAGTATTTTATTTTCATCAAAAAACAAAAAGGCGCTTAAAGTGTTTGCTTTAAGCGCCTTATCTTAATCTTTCGAAAAAGTGAACCTCAGAGACTAGTCTCTGAAATTGTCAAACTGAAAAGGTTGACCTAAGTCTGCTTCACGAGCTAGTGCCATAACGGCCTGCAGATCATCACGTTTCTTGCCTGTTACTCGAACAGAATCGCCCTGAATTGAAGACTGAACTTTAATTTTACTGTCCTTTATCTTCTTAACTAACTTCTTAGCAATTAAGGTTTCTATTCCCTCTTTGAATCGTACTTTCAATGAGAAGGTTTTTCCGCTGTGAACCGCTTTTTCATCGACATCCATAGATCCAGGATCAACGTTACGCTTACTCATCTGCATGCGCAAAATATCGACCAATTGCAGGCACTGAAAGTCATCTTCAGCAGATAGCGTCACTATATGATCTTTATATTCGATGCTCGCTTCCTTGCCGCGAAAGTCGAAACGACTCTTAAGCTCACGTACCGAGTTATCGACCGCGTTACGTAATTCAACTTCATCGACTTCAGAAACTATATCCATTGATGGCATTTCAAGTGTCCTATTAGAATATTTTTAGTGGCGCTAGTTTACCGTATTTACGCTATTAAAGTTATTGATACTGGATGACCTCTTCCTATCAGTGTATTAATTCTGCTTAATAACATGCTGGAAAGGATAGTTTAATAGTGACAATCGGCCGTCATTTTTTTATGATAAAAAAAACCATCAGATATATATGAAATTTTGATATCTAAACAACATATTTTTAGGCTTAGCCTAGTCATAGCGGTAATAGTCATCAGCTACCTGGTATTTTCTAGGCCGCATTATCCTCAGCTGTTTTCGAATATGGATAAAGTGGGCCATCTTGGCAGCTTCTTTTGTTTATCTCTACTGACATATTTAGCGTTTAAGCCTAAGTGGTACTTGCTTACAGCTACGCTGTCGGTTTATGCCATCTTCATTGAACTGGTGCAATCTAGGCTGCCCTATCGCAGCGCCTCTGTGGCCGACTTTATTGCCGATATGGCAGGTATTTTACTTTTCTATTTTTGTCTTTGGAGTTATAAGCGCTACTTTAGTGCCACTAAGGTCACCGAATCCCGCTAACCTTTAATAAGAGCGAATCATGCCCCAAAACTCGGCCATAACTCCTATGTGTAACCCATCTATAGCCATCCTTGGCGCTGGCGCCATCGGACAACTGATTTATCATCAGCTAGTAAAGGCCGAACTAGCCCCCTATTTTATTACTCGGGGAAAGACCTCAGGCCAAGAGGTGCTCACCCTGACCCATTTAAATGGTCAAGTGACACAGTCCACCGCAGAGCTCCATTGTATAGCGTCATCAGACACATATAAAAGTGAGTGCCTACTATTGAGCAATACACGATTACTCATCGTCTGTGTAAAATCCTATCAGGTCCTTGATGCAATAAAATCTGCCATATCACAACTTCCCAAGAGCTGTCACATACTGCTGCTTCACAATGGTTTAGGTCCTCACCTTGAAGTGGAACCCTTGCTCCAAGGCAGAGGCTTGAGTTTAGGCACTACCTCTCAGGGCGCATTTAGGCAAGACACTTGGCGGCTCAAACAAACTGGCACAGGAATAACTCAAATAGGTCACCTAAGCGGTCCATTGATGCCATCGGCTCTGAAGCTGAGCTTGCTTAGAGCGATTCCAGATAGTGAGTGGTGCACACCAATTTTGCCGTATCTTTGGCAAAAACTTGCGATTAATGCGGCAATAAACCCGCTTACAGCAATAGAAAACTGCCCCAATGGCGCCCTCGCAGCACCCAAATATAAGCAAGAAATTGACGATATAGTCACTGAACTGGTCGATGTCGCTATGGCTACAGGAATAGAACTGGACAAGTTAGCACTCACCAACCGAGTGTACAGTGTTATCGAGCTCACCAGTGCCAACTTCTCCTCCATGCATCAAGATGTGACGAATAAACGACGAACCGAGATAGACAGCATCAACGGTTATATCCTAGCCAGAGCTAAGGAATATGGGCTAACCACTAAGGTTAACCTTTCACTCGTTAAACGCATAAAATCAATCGAAGCTAGTTACCTAAATTAGGCCCATTTTTCAGCAGATGCCCTGTCCTACAGAGTAAGTGAAAGCGACTTGCAAAAGGCAGTAATTCATTTTTGAGTCTACTATTAGGTCAACAACAGTAGACTGAAAACAATGGATTAGTTTATGCAAAGAGAGCAGTGGAACTCGCGAGTGGGCTTTATTCTCGCCGCAGTGGGCTCCGCCATCGGCCTTGGCAATATTTGGCGCTTTCCCTACATGGCCTATGAGAATGGCGGCGGAGCATTCTTCATCCCTTATCTGTTCGCCATGATATCTGCCGGTATTCCCTTCATGATCATGGAGTTTAGCCTAGGCCATAGACTGAGAGGCGCGGCCCCTAAAGTATTTGCCAAGCTTGGGCAGAATTATGGGCTAAGACTGGAGTGGCTTGGTTGGTTCCAGGTCTTTATCGCCGCCATTATTGCTATCTACTATGTGGCTATTATCGGCTGGGCAATCTCGTTTCTCGGCTTTTCATTTACCCAGAGCTGGGGCGCCGATACCAATGCCTTCTTCTTCGAAGAGTATTTACAGTTAGGCGATAACACCCCCTCAAAACTGGGTCAGTTTCAACTGCATATTGCCATCCCTATGGCCATTGCCTGGTCTATTACCTCCCTCGTCATTTTCACTGGGATCAGGGGCGGAATTGAACGAGCCAGCAAAATCATGATGCCTTTACTCTTTATTATGGTGTTAACTCTCATTGGACGCATAATCTTTCTCCCCGGCGCTCTAGAAGGCTTAAATTATCTGTTTGAACCGGACTTTAGTAAGATTTTCGATGCTAAGATCTGGTCAGCTGCCTACGGACAGATATTTTTCACTCTGAGCGTCGGCTTTGCCATCATGCTGGCTTACTCTAGCTATCTGCCTGAGAAATCAGACATTACTAATAATGCCTTCATGACGGTATTAATTAATTGTGGCTTCTCAATCATGGCGGGGATAATGATTTTTGGTGTCTTAGGTTATATGGCTCAGGAGCAAGGCAAGGCGCTAACCGAAGTCGTATCTTCAGGGGTGGGACTAGCCTTCGTCACTATACCCGCTGCCATCAATTTACTGCCCGCTCCCTATATATTTGGGCCACTCTTCTTTCTTGCCTTAGTGGTTGCGGGTTTGAGTTCCCACATCTCCATCATAGAAGCCGTCACCTCTGCTGTGATGGACAAGTTAACACTAGCCCGTAAACCTGCTGCATCCTTGGTTTGCGGCAGCGGCTTCCTTATCTCCATGACTTTTGCGACTAACGGTGGCTTACTGCTTCTCGACCTGGTTGATTACTTTATTAACAATGTTGCCTTGCTTTTCAGCTGTTTTATCGAGCTTATCATTCTGGCCTGGTTGTTTAAGATCGCCGACATTAGGGATTATGCCAATCGCTTGTCTGATTTTACCGTGGGAAGATGGTTCGATCTGTGTCTACGATTTCTGAGCCCAGCTATGCTCGCCATCATCTTAGTAAAAAACCTCATCAATACTGTCACCCAAGGTTATGGTGACTACCCCATGAAAGATCAACTCATCTTAGGTTGGGGGCTCATCTTGGCAATGTTGGTTATCTCATTAATCATCAACTTACTCACGACGAACAAGGAAGACCAGCTATGACCAGCGGCGCTATTATCATGATAAGTCTTGCCCTATGTATCACTTGGGGCGGTGCCGCTTTATGCATAGCCATAGCCATAAGAAAGAAGAAACAGCCCCAGGATTAGCCGATACTCTTTACTTCTACTGGGCAGTTTTTCTCTAGCAAAACACTTGATGCAATCGACCACATAAAAAGGTAGATTAACCAGCTATCTCCTAATGAAACACCCTCAGTTACGGCAAGACAATGAAACATATTCCCCTATTTGATTCGAATCGACTACTGACCGCGATACTCGGCTATGGTTTCATGCTGGTTTTGATTATTATCAGTGTTAATTTCTGGGATCGCACCATTGCCGACGCTATGCATGCTCATGGCTATTCAGGCACATTACTTAAGTTACTCAGCCAGATCCCCACTGTACTCGAGGTAATTGCGGCAGTTTTCATCATGAGCGTCTTCATTAAGCGCAGCCGTGAACGTTTTAGTTCACTCATGATTAATCTTATCGCCACGATTGCCTTAGCCAGCTTAGTGAGAGTATCCGCCAAGATAGCTTTCGGTCGTACCTGGCCAGAGACTTGGGTCAATGATAACCCATCATGGATTAATAATGGCCTTGAGGCATTTCATCCCTTTGCTCAGGGCATTGCCTACAACTCATTTCCATCTGGCCATGCGCTTTTTACCTTCTCGCTGGCCACAGTATTTTGGTACCACTTCCCGCGTCTTCGACCCGTTTGGCTAGCCTGCATGTTAGGTGTGCTCATAGGGCAAGTAGGACTTAATTATCATTTTCTTGGAGACTTACTTGCCGGAGCCACACTGGGCACCTTCATCGCCCATATGGTTATCCTAGGGAGCAATAAAGCCAACAGCATCAAAAAGCTTAATAGGAAACCACGACCAGCTAGCTCCACATAACTAAGACGGCGGCTAGGGCGATGAGTAGCAGTGCCAACATATCTTTTATTTTTACTTTCTGCTTGAGCCAAAACATGGCGATTAACAAGGTGAAGAAGACCTCAATCTGGCCTAAGGTTTTTACGTAAGGTACAGATTGCAGTGACATGGCACTGAACCAGCCAATAGAGCCCAAACAACTCGTAATGCTAGTGAGCAAGGTTAGCTTAGGTCGCTCTATCAATGCCGTTAATACTTGCTTGTCTGTAATCAGCAGATAGGCAAGCAAGACCAAGGTTTGAATGGTAATGACGAAGAGTAAGACCCAGGCAGCTCTGTGGGGGAAAGGTAAATCCAATATCAAACTTGCTTGGCGAACCCAGAGAGAAGTCAGCGCAAAACCAGTACCACAAGCCAAACCTATGAAGGCAGTCTTAAATGAGATGCCTCTGAGTCCCTTGGCACTACTCATCATAAATACTGCCAAGCCTCCGATGATCACACCAAGCCAGCCCAAACCGCTAAGCTGAGTACCAAAAAATAACACGCCTAATACGGCAGCAACCAAGGCCTCGCTCTTGGCAAGCCCGGCTCCTACAGCAAAGTTTTTAAGTTTAAACAGCCGCACCAGTAATACAGTTGCCAATATCTGCGCTGCAGAAGCACCGAGTACATACAAGCTGAACTGAAGCGATATCTCAGGCATGGCTACCGGTTGCCAAAGATACAGGCTGCCGAGATAGAGTGCCGCGATGGGACCTGCCCATAGGAAGCGTGCCAAGGTAACACCGGCTACCTTAACCTCTTTGCTAAGTTGACTCTGAAATGCATTACGCCAGGCCTGCATAAAGGCGGCGAGGAAGGTAAAGAAGATCCACATAGGGTACGACTACTTCTTAGAAACAATGAAAAGGCTGGCTAAGCATATCCCATAGATGAACCACAGGCGATATCAGGGGATGGAAAGTTAAATATACTCACTATCAACAAGATGAACAAAAAAGCCCCGATCAAATGACCGAGGCTTAGTATGGCAAACAAGCAGCTTACTTGCTGGTATCTATGGCATCGAATGACTTGACCAAATCGTCCACTGCTTTCATCTGAGTCAGGTAGTTTTCTAACTGATTCAATGGCAAGGCACATGGACCATCGCACTTTGCATTGTCTGGATCCGGATGCGCTTCGATGAACAGACCAGCTAAACCTAGAGCCATGCCACTTCTTGCAAGCTCAGTTGCTTGAGCGCGGCGACCACCAGCACTGTCGGCTCGACCACCAGGACGCTGAAGTGCATGAGTGGCATCGAAGATCACCGGATAACCGGATTGCTTCATCTCATCCATGCCCAGCATGTCGACAACCAGATTGTTATAACCGAAACTTGATCCACGTTCACACAGAATAATATTATCATTACCCGCTTCGTTGAACTTAGAGATGATATGACGCATCTCATGAGGAGCTAAAAACTGTGGCTTCTTCACATTGATGATGGCGCCGGTTTTTGCCATGGCAACTACAAGGTCAGTTTGACGAGCTAAAAAAGCGGGTAACTGAATAATATCCACTACTTCAGCCACTGGCGCGCACTGATCTATTTCATGCACATCTGTGATCAGCGGCAGATTAAAGGTTTGTTTAATCTCCTGGAAGATCTTTAGCCCCTCTTCCATGCCCGGACCACGGTATGAATTTATCGACGAGCGGTTAGCCTTATCGAATGAAGCTTTAAAAACATAAGGAATACCTAACTTCTGCGTCACTTCGGCGTACGTTTCGGCGATCTTCATCGCCAAATCACGAGATTCGAGCACATTCATGCCACCGAATAACACGAAAGGTTTATCGTTTGCGATCTCGATATCACCTAGACTTAGGACTTTATTACTCATCAATACTTCTCTCTAAAAGGCCAAGGCAATTGCCTAAGCGTTAACCAATAAATTGTTTAGGAACTACTGGACAGCCATTATTTGTAGTTGCTGCCCACACATCCATGTCGTATATCTTTAGCTTTCACGGCTTACAGCATGCTGTAAGCCTATTTTTAACCTACAGACCTTGAGGTGCAATAATTTGTAGCTGGTATCCACACATCCATGTCATGTATCTTTATCATAGCTTCACCCAATACACAGCATGCTCTGGGCTGTGTTTGAGTCTAGTTTTAACCTACAAACCTTGAAATGCAATTATCTGTAAGTCACTGACTATACACATCTAAGCCATGTATCTTTAGCTTCTATAGCCCACTGTGTTTGAGTCTAGTTTTAACCTACAAACCTTGAAATGCTATTATCTGTAGTCACTGACTACACATATAAGCCATGTATCTTTAGCTTCCACAGCCCAAGTGTTTAAGCCTGCTTTAACCTACAAACCTTGAAATGCAATTATCTGTAAGTCACTGACTACACATCTAAGCCATGTATCTTTAGCTTCCACTGCCCACTGTGTTTGAGTCTAGTTTTAACCTACAGACCTTGAAATGCAATTATCTGTAAGTCACTGACTACAGATCTAAGCCATGTATATTTAGCTTCCACAGCCCAAGTGTTTAAGCCTGCTTTAACCGACTAAACCTGGGGATGAAATTATCTGTAGTAGCTGACCACACATCCAAGCCATATATGTCCCAACAGCATAGCCTAATACCGCAAGTAGTACACCAACAGGTGCTAATGCAGGATGGAATGCAGCCGCGACCACAGGTGCAGAGGCTGCGCCGCCCACATTGGCCTGACTGCCCACCGCCATATAAAACAGTGGCGCCTTAATTAATTTCGCCACGATAAGCATAAAGCTGGCGTGAACTAGCATCCAGATGATGCCGATGGCGAAATACCATAAATTATCAGGGTCGGCCAACTTGGATACATCCATATGCAAGCCGATAGTAGCAACCAGAATATACAGGAAGACTGAAGCGACTTTTGAAGCCCCGGCCGCTTCTAAATGGCGCACAGGACTGAATGACATGGCCAAGCCAATAGTCGTCACAGTGACAATCAACCAGAAAAACTTAGAGGTTAGGCTGTAATCTTGAGTCCATGGATAGTTGGCCTCGAAGAAGGGCCCCAAGAAATCAGCAAATACATGAGCAAGACCCGTGACACCGAAACCAACCGCTACGATTAACATCAAGTCGTTCAGACTAGGAATACGAGAGTTTTCCGCATGGTATTTTTCGACCTTGTCTTTTAGCGCTTCGAGGGCTGTGGTATCAGCCCCCGTCCAGGCATCAATCTGCTTGGCCTTAGAAGCCATAAGCAGTAATACTGCCATCCAGATATTGGCGACAATCACATCGACAGTCACCATGATAGAGAAGATATCACCGCCAGCCTCATAGATCTCTTTCATCGCAGCCTGGTTAGCACCACCACCAATCCAGCTTCCGGCTAAGGTAGTCATACCACGCCAAACAGCTTCAGGCCCAGTGACACCCAAAACTTCCGGATGTATGGCTGAAATGATAAGCAGGGCTATAGGTCCACCGATCACTATTCCTACCGTGCCGGTCAGAAACATGATTATGGCTTTAGGACCAAGAGATAGAATGGCTTTTAGATCGACACTTAGAATGAGTAAGACTAAACAAGCGGGAAGCAGGTATCTTGATGCCACGAAGTAGAGCTGTGAAGTGTGACCATCTATAATATTAAAGGTGTTAAGTAATGATGGAAGAAAATAGCACATGAGCAGTGCTGGGATATATTTGTAAAACTTAGTCCAGAAAGGATGTTTACTGTTACTGGTATAAAAAACGAAGCCTAAAATGGCCGCCAACAGGCCCAAGGCCGTGGCATCATTTGTCACTATGGCTGTGCTACTCATGCTGTGTGAACTCCCCTAGGATAACTATATTGTTATTATGTTTTTTGTTATTTTTGAGCTTAGGTACATAGTGATTGGTGCAACTGCTCGATACAGATAAATATTGAGCTAAATGTAAATGACAGTAATCCTCACCTGCCATCCAATATTTAATAAAGGCTCGCTTACTTGCAAGCCTTCTAAGCCATAACTAGCTGCTTATTTACAGACATGTTAATGATAAACTTCTTGTTTACCCTTGAGCTCTTTGAGCTGCATCTTCACCAGTTCGATGACAGGATCGTGTGGACTGTTATCGACAAAGTGTTTAAGGTCCGCAGCAGCCACGCTGATACAGCCTAACTGTTGCGCAATAAAGGCTCGTTCTCGATTGAGATTAAGATCATCCGGGTGCCATTGAAGCAGTAAATTACAACACTCCATCGCAGGCTCAAACTGATGTGAGACGATACTGCCAGCTTTAAGCTCGTGTATCATTCTGGAGATCAGACGCTTCAAGCTTACAGGCTTAAGATAGCTAGGCTTAAAGCCTACGCCATTACCCAGCTCTCCTCGCACTAGCACATGAAGCTCATGCCGGGTTAAATCATCACCGGTTAACGGGTCTATATAGCGAGTCTTGCCATCAATTTTGCTACATAACACAGTCGTGCCTGGCAGCAGCAGAGGCTCTAATTCTAGATCTAGTTGCTTTGCAAGCAACATCAAGACTGTGGCTAATGTCGTACTATTTCCCTGGCGAGTAGTAATACAGGCTCCCAAGTCAGCAGCTTCAACACTAAAGTAAGATTCTCGAACGCAAAAACCTAAATCTTGATAGAACCAGTGTAATAGACCATCGAGTCTTTCATGACGGTCTACCACGTAACGACTCAAGACTGAGCCTGCAATCTCTAACCAGGCCCACTTGGCTGATTCCAATTTCGAGAAACCAAGATGCTGCGAAATTTCAAATGCCGTATCAGGTAATTGAATATCGTCTTTCAGAGTCAGAGTTGTCATTAGACCATTAATACCGCTTGCTTAAAGATGGCTATCTTAGCTGCATATACAACCCAAGCAATCGCGCCGAGTGCTGCGAATACCTTGAACAGCTTTCCTCGATTAGCCTTTAAAGAGATAGTAGCCAAAACTATGTATGCAAGCACTGCACCTAATTTCTCGGTGACCCAAGGATCGATGAAGGGATATTGTTGAATGGTGAAACACAAGGTCAAACCAGATAATAAGAGTAGTGTATCGATGACATGGGGAGCGATTTTAAACAGCTTCTTGTCCATGATGGGAGACTGACGCATATGAAGCACGAAACGGACGATAAAAAACAATACACTAGCGGCTACGAAGGTCAAATGAATATGCTTAATAGCAGGATAAAGACTGTTTAGACTTTCCATTAAAATCTCTTATTAGATTAACAAAGGCGGTAGTGTACCTGATCCCCTTCCCCATCTCCAATAGCACGATTAGCCTAGTGCTAATTTCTACATTTTCGATGAGTTTTACTTGTCGAATAACAAGTTTCAAATATCTTTTGGAATTGGGTTCATTGGGCTGGTTTGGTATTTGGTTGTTATCTGGTAAGCATGGCTTCATTGGCATTTATTGCTTGCAGCAGGTGCTGTAAATGGATTTGCTAATGTCGTGATCACATGGATGTGAATGAACGACCTTTAGTGCAAACACTTCTGCGACACGCCATAGGGTTAACTTGCCGGATAACAAGTTTCAAATATCTGTTGGAATTGGGTTCATATAGCTGGCTTGATATTTGGATGTCACCTGGTAAGCATGGCTTTATTGGTATTTATAGCCTGCGGCTCGCTAAATGTGCAAACACTTCTGTGACCCGCCGCAAGCACGGTCCCTGTGGGCTCTGCCGTGACCTCCATGTCACGGAAGGTCACAGCCGCGTTCACACCTGTTCTTGTTTCGAGAAAGTTGCTTCTTCGATTTGAGTTTACTGGCTAGCAACACGTTTCTGGACAGAAATGAGTTAGGTTATTGGATTTAATTAAACTGACATTGATCAAAAAAAGTATTTTGGTTTATTTGAAACCCCTAATTATCTCCAAGCATATGTAGATGATTTATATACGACTAAGGCGAGGGGTGAAGTGCATCGCTACAGGCCTTACCTTTGCACCATTGTCCACAGTTATGCAGTTTTTTGAAAGCACACATAGCATCCCAACGACCACTAATACCACTGTATTGGCGGCGAAACTCTTTCGCTGAGGTGATCCAAGCCTCGGGCGCTATGCCAAGTTCATTGAGTAATTTAGGTTGGCTTGAGTCAATAAACCCTTTCTTATCAGACCTAATGGCTCTGCCAGTCCAATCGATAAGTTGTAAATAATCACAGAAATGAAATGGGATGCCTGGTTGAGTCGCTAGATGGGCAGCACCATCGAAATTGGCAAGTGGTTTGAGTGGTTCACACGAGGTTGATACTGATTTATCATCATCTGGTTTAGTGTTTTTATCAGAAGTACTTAGCTCGGCAATGCGCTCCTGAATAGACGTATAATCAGATGCTTGGAGTGTGTTAGCAATTCCCGCTCTAATAGGGTTTAAATCAACATACATCATGCATGCCAGGAGTGCTTGTTCATCGAGTAAGGCTTGGCTTTTAAAACGACCCTCCCAAAAAGCCCCTTTACATTCATCCTCACGATTGGCCCTACGGGCAATCTCTTCATTAAGACAGCGCATAAACCAAGAGATACTGGATAGACGTTCATGCCATTCAGCCAATAACCCATCGAGTAGTAACCGCTCACCCTCGATTAAGGCATCGCCATTCATGTATTTAGTTGCTACGTCATGTCCTTTCGTCACCTTACACCATCGACTAATAACCTCACGGTTACTCAATGACTTGGCTTTGTCGGTATCTATTTTAAGGACTAAATGATAGTGATTATTCATCACCGCATAGGCACAGATATCAATACAAAAAATAGCAGATAGGGCTTTAACTTTTTCGACAATCCACCCGCGTCGATGCTCATAGCTTTTACCTGTGAGTTTATCCTCTCCGCACAAAAAAGCCCTTCTAACACAACGATTTATTATGTGGTAAAACGGAGTCGATTCTGCATCGATAAGGATTCGTCGAGCTGAAGTCATAATCGTTATCCTGAACAAAACGAAGTTGAGGTAACTTAAAGGTTAGTAGAGGATGTGTTAAAGCACAAAAGATATGGCTGTCCCGTCTTTTGTTGACTCCAACATTAGCCATTTTTTGTGAAATAATCGTTTCGTATCCAGGGTTAGCTCCGGTTGCATTCAGTATAATGTCAAAGACATTAGCAATTTTATCGTCAACAGTTGCGCCATTCAAAGTATCTGTAAGAGTAAACTCTGCATTCGGATCTGATTTAAAAGTTCGCCAATGGTCAGTAAGGATTTTTCGCATTTCAATCGTTGAAGAACTTGCAGTATATGTTCCGTTAGCCTTCGCTATTTGAACATATGTTTCAATATCCGAAATAGCTTGATTCATTTCAATTAGGGCTGCCCCCATGTTAATTGAGTTAACACCAAACCCCTCTTTTAATAATGCTTCAAGATTTTCCTCTAACTGCAAATTAAAGCCTATACCAATAGTCGGTAACCCAATACCATCATCATAAACCTTAGTGGTTGAACCTTCAAAAAGCTTAATGAACTCATATCGTAACCTGATATACTCAGCATCGCTCAATCCATGTAATTTAATCATTTTCGTTAATTATTCCCTTAATTATTTATCTTTGATAATGGTTGTAACTTGCACAGGCTAGTACCAGCTTGTAAGCCTATAATATCTTTATGAGTTTGTTTGTTAGTGACGTTGCGATGGTATGCAGGAGTGAACTCTATAATTGACACATACGTTCGCATATCAGAATAGCCATATATTTTTCCCTTATAGAGGAACAACTCACCATGAGATACTGCTCCTACTTGAAAATGAGCAGCCAAATCACCTTCACTATTTAAAACATAATTATTATTGATATAACCATATCGAGGATTTCTATAAGAGGCCACTAAGACCCTGTCTAACGTACCTTCATTATTAATATCAATATTGGTTATGTAAATCTGCATTTCATTATTTAAATTATTCTTTATACCTTCCATTTGTTTAAACCAGCCTTCATAGCCATCCATGCCGAATTTATCTTTCAGTAAAGATTGTATGCTAGCCCTAATGTAATACTCCTCACTGGCAAGTACTTTTGGGGGAGCCCTAAAAACAACATTACCTTCTGATATAAAATACCTAGGCCTAGACAAGTAAAGTTGTACATTTTCATTTAAATGATTTAAAAAATCTTGACATACTTCTCTCTCGATACCTTTTTTAATAAAAAAGTGAGACGAAGGACTTGTTTCTACTTCCACTTTACTAAAGCTAGTCGAGGGGAGTAGACACATGATAAAACCTATAAATATAATTCTATTACATAATGTACTATTCATTATCACACCCATCTTAAAGTTCACTTAATACAACAACTAACGCTCTCGCGCCCCTTCACTCACTCCGCGCATTACTGGTGCTAATATAAACTCCATTAATCGTCGGGTACCCGTTTTAATCTCTACCGTGACTGACATGCCGGGTTTTAACTTAACTCACTTGCCATCAGAATGATTGTGGTGCTCACCCTCTGATAATTTTAAAATATTTAAAATATTTAAAATTAAATCAACTTCATTTTGATACGATCTACCAGTTAAATTTACAGTAGTTAAAGCCATTCTCACTCTCCTTGTTTAATGCTATTTATACCCGATACCACGCAATATGCGTTTTTCCTTTCGTTTTTCAAGACCGCCGTGACTCCAAGACTGACATGTAAATAAGCGTGCATTTTCTTTACGCTTTAGCATATTATCTCTGGCAGCTATATAGGTCGTAACTGGGTTACCAGCAGCATCATTTAGCTCAGCGTGCGCGTTATAATTGTCGTGTAAAACCCCTAAAGACATAAATAATTCCTTTTAAAAAATAAAGTTTAAATGCATCGTTTAAATTAGTTAGCTACGATAAATCTGCTTTCAAAAAAGCAAGCAGGAAGAATATCTTTTTCATTACCTAGCATCATAACCGCCACTTTGATAGAGGAGTTGTCTTTGATAACAGAACGAGTTGCGAGGATATAGTAACGATCATTAAACTCAATAAGCTCATATATCACTTGTGAGCCAAATGTCTTTATAAGGTCACCCGATTTCAGGCCATCAAATTTTTTCCATTGCCAAGAAAACTTGGAAACATTATCCAACTCTCGCTGTTTCATCATAAACTCACCAAAACGGGAATACTTTTCAGTGTCATATGGAGCAGAAAGCAGGTAAAAAGAATGCACCCACACACTAGATAAATATCCGGTAGAACGATAAATAAATTCATCAACTCCATCTTTATTCAAGTCAACTACGAACTCCTCAACACGCGATGAGTTTGAATTTTTCCCGCTCATAACAGTTCTCGGAAAATTTAACTCCGTTTGTATCAACATTTCAGGTAAACCCAAATTGACTAAGCCTTCTTCTCCCTTTCTAAGGTTCTCCTTGTTTTTAAAAAAGCCATGCTTTCTAGGTTTGTTAATACTCGCTAAAATATTTACACAAACATCTTTATTTATTGCAGACTCAAGCAGGTAGAAAGAGTTAGCCTCTCTCAATTTAATTAATTTCATTCGAGTTTTAACGGGAACAGTATTAAAATCTGCCTGCCCGCCCCCCTCAATTTCTTTCGCCGAATACGCACCGAAGCTCACGTCCACATAAAAAAAGCAACAAAATACGCTGATCAAAATCACTATTCTTTTTCTTTTCCTGTCATTCATAATTATCATGCTCTATATATTAGTTTCTCTAATAACTGATGCAGATAGAGTAATGCCCGCTTGAGTCTGGACTATATTCTCCCAATCCGGTTTTAGAACATATAAACCGTTACTATTAAGCACCAACAACGCATAACCATAACCAATTGTCGGAATACCCTTGCCATCGGAGTGATTGGGGTGCTCACCTTCAGCTAATTTTAAAATATTTAAAATTAAGTCAAGTTCATTTTGGTACGAGGGACCAGTTAAATTTACGGTAGTTAACGACATTCTCACTCTCCTTGTTTAATGTTTTTATACCCGACACCACGCAATATGCGTTTTCCCTTTCGTTTTTCAATACCGCCGTTATTCCAAGACTGACATGTGAATAATCGAGTTCATATTCATAAGCAAGCAAACCACGGCTTGGTGATATCACAATGCCAAAACCAAAATCACCTCGATTAGTCGGTGCTGACTTACCACCAACGTACGAACATTGATTTACATCCCATAAATCTACATAAGGTAAAGTAATTTCTTCAAAGTCGATAATATTGGGCGTTTTAATGTTAAAAGGATAATGTGCACCACTTGGCATTATGCCAACATAAGCCGATTGATTAAGGCTAAACTTATAAAGATAATACGGTGGCTGCATCTCAAAAGAGCGAATTTGACTCCCGTCAATATATTCTATTTGTTTTATTTTAAAATCAGTGCAAGCAGCATTGCCATTCATGTAATCAATTAAATCATCATTGCTTGGAAGTATTACTGTTGGATGAATAACTTTTACTTCACCTTGTATAAATTCATCGACTATCGAATCGCAAACATCAGGGTAAGTTATCTTCTCTGCAATAGTTTCTCTATGAGTCGACAACAAATGAATAAACTCATCGAACTTCCCCCATGGGCTAGACACATCAGTTTTTTCAGGAATCTCGCTTGACATACACTCCATTGAAAAAAACACGCAAATTATGTAAAATAAAGTCTTATTAGTCATCACCAACTCCCTGTTGAATAGCTTGTGTTTTAACAAAATAACAAATATCTTGTGTTTCGTTTGAAGGTTGCCCCGTACTGAGTAATCTAGGTTGATTTTCAATTTTTTCTGCATCGTAAGAGGGGATAAATTTAACGATAGCAATAGCATTTTTTTCATCTATACTTTGGTTAAATATAAATTCTTGCCCAGTAATGCGAGTGTCAACGTTACCAAATGATGCAATGTAGTAGGTTTTATCTAGCAATAAAGGGCGTATATATGGATCTGACAGATTTGGCCAACTATGACTAATAGCCCCCGTTGTATAAACGGTTTTTCTTTTAATAGGGTATTCCTTAAGAACATAGCTATTGGTAAATCTACCTACATAGCCTATTGCTGGGCTAAACTGTTGGTCGCTTTTAGCTCCTCTTAGCCTCTTATATGAATCCTTTTTGTATATATATATATTGTCATAAGCTCTATTCTGATAGGTATGAGGCCCTCTTCGCTCGAAAGAGATAAACTCATCGACACCATTATTATCTACGTCAAAAAACGCCCCTTTATAGAAGTACTTAGTGTAAGAAGCATATTCCTGCTCATACTCATTTTCGCTTAACAGTTCATCCTCAAAATTAGGCTCTAGCTCGCTTTTTTGTCTAATAATGAAATATGGCTGATCCCACTTTAGCCAATTAAACTCCTCATGTTCTTCTAGAGCGAGTTTACCATTTGTCATCAAATCACCATTAAATAACTGATACAAACGCTGACAAGCTTTATCATCCTGACTCATAGTCAACAGGTAGTTATCGGCCTGTACCACAGTTGCATATAGCCCTGAAAAAATGAGTAAAAGACACTTTATTTTGTTGTTCATATATAGTCTACTAGCACAATTTATTGGCATTTTTATATCCTTATAAAGTGTTAAAAACAACTACTATTAGTTTTCCATTTTTTTGTATGAACAAATTGATTTTGTACTAATTAATTTATTCTCTCGAAAACCTCTTGGCTCATAGATATACGCATTTGTCTTAGTTATCATCGCACTATAGACCCTGCCATCATAAAAAAACGGCTCCCCAGATTGGTTAGCATAGGACTTGTGACTTGAAATAAAGCTAGAATCAATATTTAAATGCTTTTCATCATAAACATAAGAAGAATAAGCTGCGTAGTAACGTGGCGCTTGTAAGCATTTATCCGGATAATCTTCAACTAACACAGATTCTGTATTACCATCATTATTAAAATCTAAACGAGTTATTCGGTAGCGCTTTCCTTTTTCTAGCCTTATTGCTTCATCTAAATGATTTTGATAACTATCACTCATGACCATTCTTGCTTGCACATTAATACGTAGACCTAAGCCATCAGGGGCTGGCTGTAATTTAGGTAGGTCAAAGTTTTTAAATTTTTTGTCAATAACTAAGCCACATTTCAATGGTATGTCTTTATTTCTCTCAAGATAAGCTTTGAAATCTTTGCATAGTTGCAAGTTAGGATTAGAGTGGTCCTCATAAGCTTCCGACCAAGAGAATGATGAGTACAAGCTTGCTGCAATAATTAACAAGATAGAGATTTTCATTTATCACGATTCCTTTTTATATTAATAAAAACATATTTAATTTTTAAACTACCTCTCTCTCGCCCCTTCACTCACACCACGCATTAACGGTGCTAATAAAAACTCCATTAACCGCCGAGTACCCGTTTTAATCTCTACTGTGACTGACATGCCAGGTTTTAGTTTGACCCACTTGCCATTTACATTGATTTCATCTGTCGCTAATGACGCTTTAAGTGGAAATAATAATCCGAGTTGCTCATGTTCGATGGCATCAGCGGAAATGCCGGTGACTTCACCGTCGATGACGCCGTATTTAGTGAACGGAAAACTGTCTATTTTGATTTCAACTATTTGCCCGGTATGCACAAAGCCGATGTCTTTATTGAGCAGTCCAGCCTCTACTTCAAGTTGTTGCCTCCCATACTCACCGATAGGAACGATATGTAACAGCTCTTGAGCGGGCGTTACGACACAACCAATGGTTGCAATAACAAGCTCTTCAACTATGCCATCAACTGGCGAAGTGAGTACCCTTAATTGCGTCAGTCGGTTTGCTTTGGTCAACTCTTGATTGGTACTCTCACTTTGCCGTGTCAGTTGGTTAATTTCTTGTAAGGTATTACGACGTGATTCTGACAGATAGGCGTAAAGGTTATGTTTAGCAGACTCTATGCTCGCGTTAATTTGCTCAACCTTGGCACCTTGCAGTAACAAGGTTTCTTCTTGGTCAATACGCTGTTGTTTTAATTCTAAATATTGATTACGTGATACGGCCGATGTGCCTAGTAAGCTGTAATAACTTCGCTCTCGCTCAATCACTAATGGCAAGGTTTTTTCTATACGACCGACATCTATCTTTATCGATTTTTTTTCAGCGGTCAGTTTTGTGATTTCACTGGTGAAACTGTTTAGTTTTGACTGATACTCTTGCCAAACACTCTCCAACAATAAACGCTGATTGACGGGTAATGGTGGCGTAGTTGATGTTGTAACGCTTAAGGCTATGGCATTGGCTTTAGTATTGACTTTCGCACTGCTGACTATCGCATCTAGCCTAGCTAAAAACGCTTGTTGACGCGCTAAGTCTTCGATATATCCTTGCCATTCACTACTCAGCCTATCGGCATCAGCTTGGCTTGAGGTATTGTCGAGTGCGATTAGTTTATCACCGGCTTTAACGTGTTGACCTTCTTTGACAAAAATCGTTTTTACTACGCCAGTTTCGAGCGGCTGAATAATTTTAACTTGACCACTTGGCACAATTTTACCTTGTGCTGTGGCGATAATGTCAATTTCAGCCCAAGATGCCCAGGCAATAAGCACGAGCATTAAGGCCATAATGCTCCACAGCAAAGAGCGGCTCCATTTAGCCGGTGGTGCAGCTTGAATTTCAAGCGCTGCGGGTAAAAAGGCCAATTTTTCTTGCGCTAATTTTCGATGTGCGAGTTTATTTGCCTCTTCTATTTCATGTTCAGATTTATGAGACATTTTTATCTCCCGTATTAGGTTTATTTTGTACTATGGGGTTTATCGGCGCTTGTGCTAGCGGCTTAGCCGCCATACCTAAACCGTGGTGGTTTTGAATTGAGTGAAGTTGTGCGTATATACCGCCCTGTTTGACTAACTGCTGGTGATTACCTTGCTCAACTAATCTCCCCTTATCTACCACCATAATGCGGTTAGCATCTTTAACTGCGGAGAGTCGATGAGCAATGATAAAGACTGTTCTGCCTTGGCTAATGCGGCGCATGTTAGCTTGAATAATACTTTCTGATTCATAATCGAGCGCACTGGTGGCTTCATCAAAAATCAGTATTTTAGGGTTAGTGACCAATGCTCTGGCTATCGCAATACGCTGGCGTTGACCGCCTGATAATGACGAGCCTTGCTCGCCAATAACAGTATCGTAGCCTTCAGGCAACTCTAAAATAAATTCATGAGCACCACTAAGTTGTGCCGCATTGACGACTTGTTCCATTGGCATACTTGGGTCAACAAGGGCGATGTTTTCTCGAACCGTGAGATTAAACAAAAAGTTCTCTTGTAAAACCACACCGACTTGCCTGCGAAGCCATGCAGGTTCAACCATGGCTAAATCAACACCGTCAATGAGCACTCTGCCAGCTTCAGGTACATATAACCTTTGTATTAATTTGGTTAAGGTGCTTTTTCCTGAACCTGAGCGACCAACAATACCTATCACTTCACCGGGTTGGCACTGAAAGCTGATATTATTTAATACAGGTACTCGGTTCGGGGCATAACGAAATATGACATCATCGAATACCACCTTGCCCATGATATCGGGCAAGGTGGCACGGTTTGGGTTATAACCGGGCTCAGAAGGAGAATTTAATACATCACCTAAACGTTGCAGTGAAATATTCGCCTGCTGAAAGTCTTGCCACAAATTTACTAAACGCATAATGGGGCCGCTCACACGCTGAGACAACATATTAAACGCAATGAACTGCCCTATGGTCAGCTCTCCCGCTACCACCGCAATAGAGCCAAAATATAATGTTAACAAGCCACCAATCTTGTTTATGTAGGCTGCAATTTGACTGTATACGTTATTCAAGTTACTCGTTTTAAAAGAAATATTAACGTAATCAGCCAGTTTATCTTCCCACTTATTACGGAGTTGTGGCTCCACTGCCATGGCTTTAATGGTTTCAACACCATTAACTGATTCAACTAGAAATGAATGATTCTCAGCACTTCGCTGGAATTTCTCATTCAGTCGTTTACGTAAGCTAGGAGTAATAATTAATGAAAGAGCAAGGTAGAAAGGGATAGTGCCAATAATTATCCATGTCAGTAGCGGTGCGTAATAGAACATCACCCCGAAAAAGACAAAACTAAAAAACACATCGAGCACAACAGTTAATGATGAACCGGTTAAAAACTCCCGAATACTGTCTAGCTCTTTAATTCTGGCTACTGTGTCACCCACTCGGCGACTATTAAAGTAAGCCACCGGCAATGACAGCATGTGCTTATATAATTTACTGCCTAGCTCAACATCCACGCGATTAGTAGTATGGGAAAACACATAGGTTCGAAGCCCGGTAAGCACCACTTCAAAAGTAATCACAATAAAAAAGCCAACTGCAAGCACATCAAGTGTGGTCATGCCTTTATGCACCAGTACTTTATCAATAACTACTTGAAAGAATATTGGTGAAGCTAACCCGACTAACTGAATAAAAAAAGACGCCACAAAAACATCGCCAAAATAAATTTTGTATTTAATCAGTGCAGGAATAAACCACGAAAAGCCAAACTTAGCACTTTCTGTCATTACCCCACTTATTAATGAGCTACGTTTGGATAGTAATAACAGATCACCTGTCCAACACGCATTGAGCTCTGTATGTGTATAGGTCGTTGGGTTAGCAACTGTACCAACCATATCTTGGACTAATATTTCATCATCATTCACTTTGATAATAATGAAAAAGTGACCATCGATATGCCGAGCTATCGCAGGCAATACGTGTTCAGTAAGCTTATCCGCTGTATCTGCAATAAATTTGGCTTTAAAACCGAGACTTTTAGCTGCACGAACTAAATTAATATCTGCCAAGGGCGAGTTCGTATCATCAGCATCATTGAATTGAAATTCACGCAGCAACGCACTCGGCTCAGCGGGGATCTGGTGAAAACGGGCAACCAATGATAAACATTGGATCCCTGAAAAAAAGTTGCTCGACATCTTATTCCTGAGTCTTCTTCATCCTTGATGGCGGAAACATACCCGAAACACAACACACCCTCAACACATGTAAGCCATTGTTTTAAACTAATTTAACACACAGTGCAGATAGTGAGTAAAGCGCCAATTTAACGCCATTCGTCAAAAAATACTCAAGCACATTTGTGGCCTTTACCCTCTAAGAATAAGCTCTCTATAAATTAAAATTTTAAGTTCTGTTCTAGTGAACGTACTAAAGTTTGGTCAACGGCCCAAAGGAACTTGACCTCAAAAGAGTGCAAAAATTCGGAAAGGATACAGACTTTTCATTTCCTCAGAAAAGCCTGTATCAGTACTTCTAGCAATCCGTTTGCTCTGAGAGCCTCAAAGCATCTTCCAGTTCAACGCCAAGGTAACGAATGGTGTTATCTAGCTTCGAATGCCCCAGTAGAATCTGTACCGCCCGAATGTTTTTCGTTCTGGCATAGATTAGAGTGGCTTTGGTGCGACGCATGGTATGAGTTCCATAACAGTCTGCATTCAATCCAAGTTTGACAGCCCAATCCCTGATAATCGAACGGTAAAAGGAATAGCTGATAGATTGTCCTTTGCGACGATAACTTGGAAATAAAAAACTATTGGCCTCTAAAGAAGCCGAATAAATCCACCTACTAATACTTTGTTGGGTTTTGGGAGTGATCTCATAATGAACGCTAGTAGCTGTTTTTTGCTGTATGCATAGAACTCTTTCATAGACCACACCTTGCGAAAAAACATCGTATACGTGCAGTTTGAGTAAATCACTCGCTCTTAACTTGCTATCAATGGCTAGATTGAGTAATGCAAGCTGCATCAAATTACTCTCAATCTCAAGTCGAGTTCTTATTCGCCATATTTCTTCTAGTTTGAATGGCCTTTTTATGCCACTACATTTTCCTGAAGATAACTTTCTCATATTGACCTCCTCGTATGTGTATTGGTCAACATAAAGTCTGGCAGTCACTTCAAAGGCTTTGTTAAAACTAGCGTGAAATAACCATAGCGAAATAAAACTTGGCCTGTGAAGTCTGCATTTGATCTCTTTTACGCATTTTAAAGGAAGTATTCTAGCGCCGTAGAGTCAGAGAGTTCGCATTAGCTTATGTATTGATAATCTGATATTGATAAAAAGCAAACTGTGCTAACACTAACTCGGAAAGGGGCAGAAGTGAGTTACGAAGCCTAGTAATAAAGCTAAATCGAAGAGACCCCATTCTTATAGAACAGCCAAGTGTAGATGCGGCTACGAGCTTCCAAAACAAGGATGTTTTGGTAGAGCCTCCATGGAAGACTCTTATGAAATCAAGAGCCGGTGTTTCGCTGAACCTTCTCAAAGTAAAGAGTGCACATTCCCCGCGGGGAAGCGTTAGATAACCATAAAGGTAAAAGTTAACACTCATTTCCCAATACCAAGTCAGCTAGAAGCTACACACAGAAAATGTATTAAGCCTTCATTCCAAGGCTGGCAAGTTTGATTAGACAAAAAAAACGCCATTAGTATATAAATACTAATGGCGTAAATTTAGCTGATTCAAAACACACTCAAAGCCGATGACGCGGCTCTTCTAACGTGGAAATCTGCCTAAGGTACATCTGTCGTTACTGCCAAAATCTCTAACAGTCGCGACATTCTCATAGCCAAGCTCAATCATCTTTTTCCTAAGCTGAATGGCTTGCTCATAGCCATGTTCCAGCAGCAGGTAGCCGCCGGGAGCTAGATAGTCTCTAGCACTCGAGGCTATATGATAAAGGTCGGCAAAGCCCGCTTCACCGGCAGTCAATGCACTCTGAGGTTCAAACCTGACATCACCTTGATCCAGATGTGCATCGGTCTCATCAATATAAGGCGGATTAGAGACGATGAGATTAAAGTCATAACAGGTTACCGAATCAAACCAATCACTCTTGATTATCTCCACCTGTTGCAACTTGAGGTGCGCCCGATTCGCTTTTGCCAGTGCCACAGCCTCGATGATCTTGTCGACAGCAGTGATCTGCCACTGACTCTTCTCATAGGCCAAAGAAAGTGCAATCGCGCCGGTACCTGTGCCTAAATCCAGCACCTTAGCATTTTCAGCTAAGGGAAGGTTTAACGCTGTTTCAACTAAAATCTCGGTATCCGGACGCGGGATAAGCGTCGTAGGATTAACCATGAAAGGCAGAGACCAAAACTCTCTTTCACCGACAATATGCGCAATGGGAGTACCCAGCACACGACGGTGAACCATCTTAGTGTAATCAACCACCTGCTCCGATGCTAGACGCTCATCAGGCCAGGTATACAAGTAGCCACGCTGTTTGTGAATGATATGTAGTAACATCACCTCGGCATCGAGCTTAGGTGTATCTGAGACATCGACCAATTGGGGCGCAGCCCAATCTATGGCTCCAGCTAGAGTCTGGCGCAAGGGATTTCCTTAGTTTGATGCTTATTTAAAGCGCGTTAAGAGGAGGGTGTTCCCAAGGATCACCCTTCAGACAAGGCCGCTAACATATCGGCTTGGTTTTCTTGCATCAAAGGAACGATCAGCACATCCAATTCACCTTCCATCACGTCATTGAGACGATAGAGAGTCAGGTTGATTCGATGATCACTAACACGCCCCTGGGGGTAGTTATAAGTACGAATACGCTCGGAACGATCGCCACTACCGACTAAATTACGGCGAGTAGTCTCTTCGGCACTACGACGCTTCTCATCTTCAACCGCTTGAATACGAGCAGAGAGTACGCTCATGGCCTGAGCACGGTTCTTATGCTGTGAACGTTGATCTTGGCATTCAACTACAATACCCGATGGTATATGAGTAAGACGGATTGCTGAATCAGTTTTGTTGACGTGCTGTCCACCAGCGCCAGAAGCGCGGAACGTATCCACCTTCAAGTCTGCCGGGTTTATCTTAATCGCCTCGGCTTCCGGTACTTCTGCAAGAACTGCAACAGTACAAGCTGAGGTATGAACACGGCCTTGAGATTCAGTTTCAGGTACACGTTGGACTCTGTGTCCACCGGACTCAAACTTGAGCCTACCGTAAACACCTTCGCCGGATACTTTAATGATGACCTCTTTAAAGCCACCATGTTCACCCTCGTTAGCGTTCATGATCTCAGTCTGCCAACGATTAGTTTCGAAATATCGAGTGTACATACGGTACAGGTCACCGGCAAAAATAGCGGCTTCATCGCCACCTGCGCCAGCACGAATTTCAACGAAAGCATTATTGTCATCGTTAGGATCTTTTGGCAGTAGCAAGATCTGCAGCTCATCTTCAAGCTTCACGATGATAGACTTAGCGTCTTTCATCTCCTCCTGCGCCATCTCTTTGATCTCAGGGTCATTTTCGCTCAACATCTCTTTCGCAGCGTCTAGATCTTCAGTCGCTTGCTGAAAGGCTTTGAATGTGGCAACGACATCTTCAAGCTGGGAATACTCTTTCGAGAGTGCACGAAAACGGTCCTGATCTGATATAACGCCAGGATCGCTCAACAGAGCCAATACTTCTTCATTACGCTCAAGCAAGCCTTCAAGCTTGCGGATAACACTATCCTTCATTAAAACGTTAACCTTAGTTTTTATCTAATCCGAGCGCAGTTCTGAGCTGGCCAATGCTATTAAGATCACCTTGGCGGCTAGCTGCAGTCAAGGCTTGAGTTGGTGCATGGATCAATTTATTAGTTAACTTATTTGCGAGTTCGAGTAGCAGTTGTTCGCTATCTCCCCCTTGGGCTAACTTTTTAATTGCTCGCTCAACTAGCTCATCTTTTATCGCCATGCTTTGGCTGCGATATTCACGGATACTGTCTACCGACTCTAATGAGCGGACCCATTCCATGAAAAGATGTGACTCTTCTTCTGCAATTATCTCAGCTTGCTCGGCAGCCTCTCTTCTTGAGGCCATATTCTGTTCTATGATGCTGTGCAGGTCATCCACTGTGTAGAGGAAAGCATCGTCAAGCTCGGCCACCTGGGATTCAATATCTCGAGGAACTGCTATATCAACCAATAACATAGGCTGATGACGACGCTGCTTCAGCGCTTTTTCTACCATGCCTTTACCGAGTATCGGTAATGGACTCGCGGTAGATGATATCACGATATCGGCCTGAGGGAGAAAATCAGGGATCTGCTCAAGTGTGATAGCCGTTGCACCGAACTCCTCACACATGCCTTGGGCGCGTGAGAGTGTGCGGTTGGCCACTATCATAGAGTCAACACCGGAATCTTTTAAATGTCTGGCAACCAGTTCGATTGTCTCCCCGGCACCAATTAGCAAGACTTTCGTCGCACTCAATGCTGAGAAGATATGTTTAGCCATACTCACGGCTGCAAATGCAACAGACACAGCGGCGGCACCGATCTCGGTTTCAGTTCTGACTTTCTTGGCTACCGAGAAAGTATTTTGAAACATACGGTCCATGGTGATGGCAACCGTTCCGGCTTCTTTTGCCTTAGCAAATGATTGCTTTACCTGACCCAAGATTTGCGGCTCGCCAAGAATAAGTGAATCTAATCCCGATGAAACACGCATCAAGTGCTGTACCACAGCTTGACCTTGGTATTTGTACAGGCAAGACGCAATTTCTTCGTGGGAGACTTGGTGATATTCTTCCAGCCAGCGCACGACCTCAGATTCATCTGCGTTATTGGTATACAGCTCAGTACGGTTACAGGTTGAAATGATCACAGCTTCGCCGGTCTTAGTACGACTCGCCAGACTTTTCATTGCATCATGAATTTTATCTGGAGAAAACGCGACCTTTTCACGCAGGTCAACCGTGGCTGTTTTGTGATTAATACCGATTGCTACAAGGGTCATCTGACTCGTTCTGATTTATTGGTATTTCATTTATTGTGGGACATTCTACTTAATTGAATGAACTAAAAACAGAATAGGATTAACAAAACCGAATAATAATCTCAGTTCTTGCCCATTTATCCAATTTAAGATCACTGATTTTCCGCACTATTGAGTAATTTTTTCCTCTTAATGCGACGAGACATACTGCCTATTTCGCATTTAGGACTGGTATTCTGAACAAGCCTTCGTATCATATAGAGTCTTACTATCAGCCATAGACAAATAATTTGAGCCATATCACAAAAATACCTCTCTTATTGGTGATCCTGAGCCTAAGTTTGCTTTCAGCATGTACTACGACTCCGACTAACTTGGTCCCGATACAGGTCGAGAAAGTATCTCAAGCTAACGCTTGGGAGATGCAAGGCAAACTCGCAGTCAGAACCCCACAAGACAATTTCAGCACAAATTTATATTGGCTTCACACACAAAAAAAAGATGAACTCAAGCTCACCACTATGCTCGGCACAACTCTTCTGACCTTAACGACAGAGCATGGAATGACCCGCTTAGAAGTTGATGGCAAAACATATGAGCACCATGATGCTCAGCAGCTATTAACCAATGTCACAGGTTGGTCAATCCCTGTCAGTGCTTTACCTTTATGGATAACGGGACAAGTATCGCCAGATGATGAAGTTGACTCATTTGATGAAAAGAATAGGCCAGTAAGCTTATTTACGCCATTAGAGACGCCCCAATGGCGGGTTGAATTTCTCAAGTGGCAGCAGCAAAGTGGTGCTCAGATCCCTAGATTACTGCAATTAAAGAGAACAGATCTACGACTGAAAATACAGGTTAATCAATGGCAAGCACTCGCTACTAGTGATCTAACGCCCTCGACAAATCAACTTAAAAACAATATTCAAGTTAATGCGAGTTCACGTTGATGAAAGACACGAATTTGTCACTAGCTTGGCCTGCTCCAGCAAAGCTAAACCTATTTTTACACATTAATAATCAACGTGATGATGGCTACCATGAATTGCAGACTCTATTTCAATTTGTCGATTATTGTGACTATTTAGACTTTAAAGTCACCCAGTCATCCGAGTTGAAATTACATTCAAACATGAATAGCTCTGTCGCTGATTGTGATAACTTAATTCTCTTAGCCGCAAAATCATTACAAAAATTTTGTAATTGCCAAAAAGGCGCAGAAATTTGGCTGGATAAACGCTTGCCTATGGGGGGAGGAATAGGGGGAGGTTCATCCGATGCAGCCACCACTTTAGTGGCATTAAATGCACTGTGGAACACCCAATTATCTAAGGCTCAACTCATGGGTTTAGGTTTAAAACTTGGTGCCGATGTACCTGTTTTTATTAATGGTTTGTCTGCATTTGCCGAAGGTGTAGGCGAGAAGTTGCTCCCCGTTACGCCGAAAGAATATTGGTACCTAGTCCTAATACCCGATGTACATGTTTCCACTGCTGTGGTATTTCAAGATCCACAACTTACCCGTGATACTCCTAAGCTGGACATTGACACCTTAATGAGTGCCCCTTGGAAAAATGATTGCCAAGATTTTGTCGTTAAACGCTACCCTCAAGTTGCCAACACCTTGGGCTGGCTGGTAGAATATGCGCCGTCTAGAATGACTGGAACCGGTGCCTGTATTTTCGGTCAGTTCGAACTAGAGCATCAAGCCTTAGAGGTCCTGGCTCAATTGCCTAAGGACATGCTAGGTTTTGTCGCTAAAGGGACAAATATATCGCCTCTAGAGTCGCGTTTAACTCGACTCTAGAAGCTAAGCTCTGGAGTAGACCTAACTTACTCCAGCCATTAAAATGAAGCATACGCCTGAGGTTCATACAGTGCCTGACATTAAACTTTTTGCTGGTAACGCAACACCTGCTCTCGCTAAGAAGATAGCCGAACGTCTATTCTGCAAACTTGGAGACGCAGCAGTAGGCGTGTTCAGCGACGGGGAAATCAGTGTCCAGATAAACGAAAATGTACGTGGTGCGGATGTCTTTATCATTCAATCTACTTGTGCACCGACCAACGATAACTTGATGGAACTTATCGTTATGGTTGACGCATTACGCCGTGCATCAGCCGGACGTATCACCGCAGTAATCCCTTACTTCGGTTACGCTCGTCAAGATCGACGCGTACGTAGTGCTCGAGTCCCTATTACAGCTAAAGTTGTCGCAGACTTCCTATCAAGCGTTGGTGTTGACCGCGTCTTGACTTGTGACCTACATGCTGAACAGATCCAAGGCTTCTTCGATGTTCCTGTAGATAACGTATTTGGTAGCCCTGTGTTACTAGAAGATATGCTCTCAAGGGATCTTGATAACCCAGTCGTTGTTTCTCCTGATATCGGTGGTGTTGTTCGTGCCAGAGCAGTTGCTAAACTGCTTGATGATTCTGATCTAGCTATTATTGATAAGCGTCGTCCACAGGCTAACGTTGCTCAGGTAATGCACATTATTGGTGATGTTCAAGGCCGTGACTGCATCATAGTCGATGATATGATCGATACTGGTGGCACTCTGTGTAAAGCAGCCGAAGCCCTGAAAGAACATGGCGCTAACCGCGTATTTGCTTACGCCACTCACCCAGTATTTTCGGGTAATGCGGCTAAAAATATCGCCGAGTCTGTTATCGATGAAATTATCGTTACCGATACAATCCCCCTAGACAAGGATATTGCGGCACTTGATAAAGTCACTCAATTGTCTATGTCTGCACTTCTAGCCGAAGCTATCCGTCGTGTTAGCAACGAAGAGTCTATCTCTGCGATGTTTAAACACTAGTCAGTATCTGCTGGAAATGATTAAAGGCACTCTTACGAGTGCCTTTTTTATGCCTGATACTTTATAAAAACATATTCTTGTAATGGGTCAGCCCCAATGTGTCCCCCCTGCTTTCTCACCTAGAAACTGACCCAAGCAGCATACTGTTCAAATGATGCTAGAGGTAGAGGCCCTAAATAACTGACAAGCCACTGTCAGTGAATAAAAGCAAATGCCCACACCTAGACACCAAAATCTAAATCAAACCTGCTTAGCCTAGCTAAACGGACCTCCTAGCGGTTCTATTTAAACCAGTCCCCGTTTAAGCCAGAGCATCTCTAAACTAGGGCACTTCTAACAGAGACTTTTAATCAAAGTACTCCCCCACAGACTCTGATTTTACATCCAGTTCTAAATACCAAGAAGCAAGCGACTCGGAAAAATCTAAGTATAAAAAAATGAGTAAAAAATAGATTTCTTCATTTCAAATTTTAGTTGTTACATTTTTGCTTTAAAAAGGTAGTACTAGAAGCAGCCTCCCCTTATGTCAGGAGAGTTGCCACACCCAATATCTATTGATAATAACGCACCAAAACCTAAATCTGGCCCTTCTCCGGTAAAGCCCCCTATTTCTTATAAGACTCTTTATAAACCAAACTCTCCAGCCCTGCATCTAGTCGTAACCAGTAAAGCATTTATAAAAATGACAAATTTCAGACACAAAAAAGCCCGTCGTAAAGACAGGCTTTCAGTTTAAACTTTCCGTTATAGAAAGAAGTGGTACGGGAAGAGAGACTCCCCCCTTGATTCAGGAGAATTATCACACCTAACGCCAGCAGAACCTAAATCTGGCAGGTCTCCAATAAAGCGCCCTATTTCTAACAAAGATTTTTCTGAACCAAAGTACTCCCGTACTGACTCCTGCCTTGCACTTATTAGCTAACTGTAACCATTAAAGTGTTCAGGTGAAAACAACAAATTTCAGACACAAAAAAGCCCGTCGTAAGACAGGCTTTTCTGTTTAAATAAATGGTACGGGAAGAGAGACTTGAACTCTCACACCTTACGGCACCAGAACCTAAATCTGGCGTGTCTACCAATTCCACCACTCCCGCACTGCATCAGTTTTACATCCTGATTAAGATGATAGGCTAAGAGATAAATCTGGCGTGTCTAATATCAACACCACCACTCCCGCACTGCATCAGTTTTACATCTTGAATAGATGATTTTAGTTTTACATCTTATTTAGGATGAAAACAGATAAAACATCTGTTTTAAAAATGGTACGGGAAGAGAGACTTGAACTCTCACACCTTGCGGCACCAGAACCTAAATCTGGCGTGTCTACCAATTCCACCACACCCGCACTGACTTCAATTTTACATCTAGAAAAGATGGCAGTTAGGAAGATAAAAACGGCGTGTCTAATATCAACACAACCACTCCTGCACTGCACTGCATCAAGTTTACATCCTGATTAAGATGTTTGGAATTAAAGCCGCCTATATATAAATATAGCACGAGTTAAATTCACTCTCTAGTTTACCATCTTGAGTAGATGTAAAAAGTGGCTGGGGTACCAGGATTCGAACCTGGGGATGCCGAGATCAAAACCCGGTGCCTTACCGCTTGGCGATACCCCAACAAATTTCTTACTAAACTACAGACTCTAGTGACTACTTGCGCAGCTAAAACAGCCTATAACCTTTTTAATAATGGTACGGGAAGAGAGACTTGAACTCTCACACCTTGCGGCACCAGAACCTAAATCTGGCGTGTCTACCAATTCCACCACACCCGCACTGACTTCAATTTCACATCTAGAAAAGATGGCAGTTCGGAAGATAAACGGCATGTCAAATATCAACACCACTACTTCTGTACTGCATCAAGTTTACATCCTGACTAAGATGACTCTATTTTACATCCTGAGAAAGATGCTTGTGAATAATGAGACTTGAACCTAAGCACTAGACCTCATTTAACACTTCACTCTATTTTTACATCTTGAGAAAGATGGTAGCAATAGCGGGACTTGAACCTGCGACCCCAGCATTATGAATGCTGTGCTCTAACCAGCTGAGCTATATTGCCACTTAAACCAATCGATACGTTATCACGTATAAAAATGGCTGGGGTACCAGGATTCGAACCTGGGGATGCCGAGATCAAAACCCGGTGCCTTACCGCTTGGCGATACCCCAATAATCTTTTAGATTATTGAAACGTGAGAAATTGGCTGGGGTACCAGGATTCGAACCTGGGAATGCCGAGATCAAAACCCGGTGCCTTACCGCTTGGCGATACCCCAATCAAAACACGTTTCGAACAACAGGATAACCTATCATTCAATATAAATGGTACGGGAAGAGAGACTTGAACTCTCACACCTTACGGCACCAGAACCTAAATCTGGCGTGTCTACCAATTCCACCACACCCGCACATACCTCTAGTTTTACATCTTGGAGAAAGATGCCCAAGTTTTACATCCTGAGAAAGATGATAGTGAATAATGAGACTTGAACCTAAGTTCGAGAACTCAATTAACACTGCCTCAATTTAGCATCCTGAGAAAGATGGTAGCAATAGCGGGACTTGAACCTGCGACCCCAGCATTATGAATGCTGTGCTCTAACCAGCTGAGCTATATTGCCTCTTCACACTCGTTCCTCTTGGTGAGGAACGGGGCGTATTATGCTTATTCAGCGTATTGAGGTCAACCGCTTTTTTCGCTAATTGAAACTAAATCTTCCGTTCGGCTATTACTTCACCAAACTGAGCAGCAGATGCACAAATATAGCTGCTTAAATGAGATGAAGGTAACGAACAGGCCAGAAAGTGCTCTGCATTAAAAAGCGAAAAAGGCTCAATGAATACCATTGAGCCTTTATTAGATCACCAACTAAGCCATGAAATTAAACTTCATGCCCTAATATGAGTATGAGCAAAGGGGTCTAAACGCTTATACGTTAAAGAGGAAATGCATAACATCTCCATCTTTCACTATGTAAGACTTTCCTTCTACCTTTAGCTTACCAGCCTCTTTGGCACCGGCCTCACCTTTATAAGTGATAAAGTCGTCATAAGCCATGACTTGGGCACGAATGAAGCCACGTTCAAAATCTGTATGGATCACGCCGGCAGCTTGTGGTGCTGTGGCACCGATTGCTACGGTCCAGGCTCGAACCTCTTTAACACCCGCGGTAAAGTATGTTTGCAGTGTCAGTAAATCGTAACCTGCACGAATAACACGATCTAATCCAGGCTCTTCCAGACCAAGATCAGCCATAAACTCATTGCGGTCTTCAGGATCCATCTCTCCAAGCTCTGATTCAATCGAGGCACATACAGCCACAACAACCGCATTCTCTTTCCCTGCAATCTCACGAACTGTATCTAGATGCGGATTGTCTTCGAAACCATCATCGGCTACGTTAGCGATATACATGGTAGGCTTTAGAGTCAAGAAGTTCAGGTAAGCGACAGCGGCTTTCTCTTCGACCGACAAGTCTAAAGAACGTAACATTGTGCCTTCGTTTAAAGGAGCAAGCATCTTCTCAAGCACTGCGACTTCAAATTTAGCCTCTTGATCACCACCTTTAGCACGCTTTGCCTGACGATGAATAGCACGCTCACATGAATCCAGATCTGCCAAAGCAAGTTCTGTATTAATGACTTCAATGTCTTCGGCTGGTGAGATTTTATTAGCGACATGCACTATGTTTTCATCTTCGAAACAACGCACAACATGACCGATGGCATCTGTTTCACGAATATTCGCCAGGAACTTATTACCTAGACCTTCGCCTTTAGAGGCTCCGGCAACCAAGCCTGCAATATCTACAAACTCCATCGTTGTTGGTAATACACGCTCAGGGTTAACTATCTCGGCTAAGGCATCGAGACGAGCGTCAGGTACAGGCACGACACCTGTGTTGGGTTCGATTGTACAAAACGGAAAGTTGGACGCTTCGATGCCAGCTTTAGTTAACGCATTAAATAACGTTGATTTACCTACGTTTGGCAAGCCAACGATGCCACATTTAAAACCCATATCTATACCTTTAATATCAATAGTAAACTAACAGTAGTACTGCTAGTTAAGTTCTTAAAGAAGTCACTAAGCGTCACTTCATCAAATTTTTGCTATAAACCAATGCGGTTTAAGACTTAAACAAATACACTTTCTATGCTTTAAAGCTGTGCAACCTGTTCATGGCTTTAGCCATGTCTTCAGTAAACAGTATCTGGGTGGAGCGTACAGCCTCATCTAGCACAGGTTCAATCTGAGTCTGCTCAACTGCCGGCGCCTTGCCCAGTACGTAATTACTGACCTGATTTCTATCGCCTGGATGACCTATGCCAATTCGCAATCGATGGAAACCTTTATCATTGCCCAGACTGGAAATGATGTCCTTTAAGCCATTATGACCACCATGTCCGCCACCCAGTTTAAACTTGGCAACTCCTGGTGGCATATCTAGTTCATCGTGAGCGACTAAAATCTCACCAGCTTGAATACGAAAAAAATTCGCCATCGCACCGACGGACTTACCACTGAGATTCATAAACGTACTCGGGATCAGTAAACGAACATCTTTACCATGTAGGCTAACTCTTGCGGTTAAGCCATAATACTTGCTGTCGGCGATCAGAGTCGCACCGCATATTCTGGCTAGCTCTTGTACATACCAGGCTCCGGCGTTATGTCGGGTCTGTGCATACTTTTCACCAGGATTAGCGAGTCCTACAATTAGTTTTATGTTACTCATTTAGCCCATTCTTTAATACGAGGCGCACACCGCCGTACAAAGATGCCGGCTAAAGGTCACGCGCAAAATAAAAACGCGACATTTTAACACTCAATCCACGGCGCAACAAATTATAAGCAAAATTGGTTTTATCAAGAAACTCGCAGATGAGTAAATCGGGCCCTTGGCCCGATCTTAAGTCGCACTAATATCTATGTTCGGCTTAGAGTCCCATGGCATATTTGAGCACTTGCTTCTTAATCGGCGAGTCTATATTTGCCAGCTTAAGCGCTGCATTCCGTAGCACTTTTAGTGGTAGCAAATCATTGCTGAATCCGGCATAAAACAGATCCATCGCCGACATCATCAGTTGGTTATCTCGGTAACGGCGAGATTGGTATTCACTCAATACGCTATTACTCCACCAAACTTCTTGCTGACTCAGTTTATTCGAAATCACCGAGATCAAGGCGTCGACATCTTTGAAGCCAATATTGACCCCTTGCCCAGCAAGAGGATTAATGGTGTGAGCTGCGTCACCTAAAATAACCAGATTATCGGAAAAATAGGATTGGGCATGACGTCGGGTTAACTTAAAACTGCCCTTATTGACTACTTCAAACTGTCTGTCTAATCGTTCGGGAAAATGCATTTTAATCTGCTGAGCCAGAGCAGCGTTACTCAGTTGCGATAATTGGGCAATTCGACTGGCATCATCGTACCAGACCAGAGAGGCGTTATTACCCGGCAGGGGGAGCAAAGATCTGGGCCCTTTGGGGGTAAACTGCTGCCAGGTAACATCTTGTTGTTCTAAAGCAGTCTCAATATTGATCAACATGGCTGATTGGGCATAATCCCAACCCGTTGAACCTATCCCGGCCCAAGTCCTCACCTGAGAGTTGGCCCCGTCGGCACCAACTAATAGCTTGGCATCTAATCGCTGACCATTATCTAAGGTCACACAAACCCCATGCTCGGAGCGACTGAAACTGGCTAGACTTCTGGGACAAAGTAACTCGAGATTATCGAGAGACTCAAACTGCTCCCACAAGGCTAACTGTATCAAACGGTTCTCGACAATATGTCCGAGATGAGAAACACCTAGGCTATCGGCATGAAAACGTGTGATACATCCCTCTAACTCCCAAGTTTCCAGACCTAAATATGGCGCCCGTCGCATCTGAGTCAAACTTTCCAGCGCACCTAAGTTATCTAGCAACTTCTCAGTGGTGACACTGATAGCCGAGACTCTCAAATCGATAGCCTGCTCACTGCTATAGGCTTCGGGTCTGAACGCTTCAATCACGGTTACACTCAAGCCTAGTTGAGCTAAACCTATGGCCGTTGCAGCACCTATCATGCCTCCACCTAGGATAACTACATCCTTTGTTGTAATTTCAGTTTGCGATTGACTCACCTAGACTCCTACATATCAAATAACGATGCCCTAATCACTCATTCTAATTTACAGGCACTAGATAGCCCATCAATCATTTCAAAATTCTTAGATGAGTATGTAAATCTTGCTATAGGTGAACCACTCATACTTGCTTACAAAACGAACGATTACCACCTAATCTCCTGACTTACACTCAAGCTTGTAAATGAAGCCAATGAGAAGAGTGAGAATACGATGAAATTTATCACAGCATTTATATTAGTCATGAGCAGCCTGTTACCTACTACAGCAATAGCTGCGCCATCAAGCCCGGCTACAGATAGCAAGGTAATGGAAGTCATCACTGTAACCTACCGTTCACCTATAGATTATGCCCTATATCAATATACGACGGAACTCTTGGCATATTTCAGGCTGCAAATCCAGGCTGACATTTACACTCAGGCTAGATCTGGTTCATTGCAAATGGGCCAATCAATACACAGACAACTTGAGGCAGACAAGTCCGCTTGGATAAACCCTAATACACACACTAGCTGGCAAGATAAAACTTACAGCCCGCAGTTTTTTTGAATAAATACGCCTAAAAGCTAGCCAGTGACTGACTCAAGAGGTAAAATGTCGCGCTGTTTTTCCCTTGGTTCCAAGAGTGACATAAACTGATGAGCAAGAAACTCCATATAAAAACCTGGGGCTGTCAGATGAATGAGTATGACTCATCAAAGATGGCCGATCTGATGGACGAATATAAGGGTTACACCCTGACAGACAACGCTGAAGAAGCCGATGTGCTGTTACTTAATACCTGTTCGATCCGTGAGAAGGCACAGGAAAAAGTGTTCCATCAACTTGGGCGCTGGAAGAAGTTAAAAGATAAAAACCCGAACCTCATCATAGGTGTCGGTGGCTGTGTTGCGTCTCAAGAAGGCAAGATGATCAAAGAACGTGCTAAATGCGTCGATATCATCTTTGGCCCGCAGACCTTGCATCGTCTGCCTGAGATGGTCGATCAGGTCAAACAAGGTGGCAAGGCTGTTATCGATATCAGCTTCCCGGAAATTGAGAAATTCGACCGACTGCCCGAGCCCAGAGCCGATGGCCCAACCGCCTTCGTTTCTATCATGGAAGGGTGCAGTAAGTATTGTTCCTTCTGCGTGGTGCCATACACACGCGGCGAAGAGGTGAGTCGCCCGGTAGATGACGTCATCCTGGAAGTGGCTCAGCTTGCCGAGCAAGGTGTTCGTGAAGTGAATTTACTGGGTCAAAACGTTAATGCGTTTCGCGGCGCAACCCATGACGATGACATCTGTACCTTTGCCGAACTGCTACGTTATATCGCCGATATCGACGGTATCGACAGGGTTAGATTTACCACCAGCCATCCCATAGAATTCTCTCAAGACATTATCGATGTCTATGAAGATACACCTGAACTGGTTAGCTTCCTGCATCTGCCGGTACAATCGGGTTCGGATCATATTCTGACTCAGATGAAGCGTGGCCATATGGCTATCGAATACAAGTCGATCATTCGTCGTCTGCGTAAGGCGCGTCCAGATATTCAGATCAGCTCAGACTTCATCATAGGTTTCCCTGGGGAATCTAAGCAAGATTTCGCCGACACCATGAAGTTAATTGAAGATGTCGCTTTCGATCATAGCTTTAGCTTTATCTATAGCGCACGTCCAGGTACGCCTGCAGCAGATCTGCCAGACGATGTGACTCTGGCTGAGAAAAAAGAGCGCTTGGCCATCTTGCAAGAGCGTATCACTCAGCAAGCGATGCGTTACAGTCGTCAAATGTTGGGCACTGTTCAGCGCATCCTAGTCGAAGGTCCTTCGGTGAAAAACCCTATGGAACTAAGGGGCCGCACCGAAACCAGTCGTGTGGTTAACTTCGAAGCCGATCCTAAACACATAGGCAGCTTCGTCGATGTGGAAATTGTCGATGTTTACACAAACTCACTGCGTGGTACCTTTATCCGCGGCGAAGACGAAATGGACCTACGCCGCTCACTAAGGCCTTCTGATATTGTTTTGAAACATAAGAAAGACGATGAATTAGGCGTGACACAGTACACACCTTAAACAAAACAAGATAAACCATTAAGGCGGCTTCATTGCCGCCTTTTTTATCCGCTTAAATACCATTAGCATTTATCCTTCTGTGCTCGTAAAATGAAACTATAATGACAGCCTAATGATTGCCAATTGGAGCCATTCTTGTCTAATAAGTTAACCACGCTTAATCTCTATCTTGAGCCATCAGATAACCACAGATTGGCATCATTATGTGGGCCTTTCGATGACAATGTTAAGCAACTCGAACGCCGGATCGGTGTTGAGATAACTTATAGAAACAATCACTTCCAAATTGTTGGCCAAGCGAGAAACTGCCTGACGATTAGTAACCTGCTAAATACTCTCTATGTCGAGACTCAACCCATAAGAGGCAAGATACAGGATCTCGATCCCAGTACTGTGCATCTGGCAATACAGGAAGCCGTGTCTCTGGAATCCGAAGTACCTCGGGATGATAAAGCCTTCTATATCAAGACCAAGCGCGGCGTGATCAAGCCTCGAACTCCGAATCAGAGTGATTATGTCGCTAATATAATGCGCCACGATATCACCTTCGGTGTTGGCCCAGCCGGTACAGGTAAGACCTATCTGGCGGTAGCGGCAGCTGTTGATGCCCTGGAACGTCAAGAAGTGCGTCGTATTCTACTTACTCGCCCCGCAGTCGAAGCCGGTGAAAAGTTAGGTTTCTTACCTGGGGATCTGAGCCAGAAGGTCGATCCTTACTTGCGTCCTCTCTATGACGCCCTATTCGAGATGATGGGATTCGAGAAGGTTGAACGTCTGATAGAAAAAAATATTATCGAGGTCGCTCCACTCGCCTATATGCGTGGTCGAACTCTCAATGATGCCTTCATCATCTTAGATGAGAGTCAAAATACCACCTTAGAACAGATGAAGATGTTCTTAACCCGTATCGGATTCAACTCGCGAGCAGTTATCACAGGCGATATAACTCAGATCGATCTACCCAAGAGTCAAAAATCGGGTCTGCGCCACGCCATAGAGGTTCTCAGCAAGGTAGAGGAGATTAGTTTCAACTTCTTCCAGGCTAAGGATGTAGTTCGCCATCCCGTCGTGGCTCGAATAGTCGAAGCTTACGAAGAGCATGAGCAGCAAGTCCAACAAGCCAAAGCAAAACGTGACCACCAATATAAGCTTCAGGAAACCAAGGTAAATGAGTCTTAATCATAAAAATCTCGAGTTAGAACTCGATCTACAAATCGCCATAGATAATAAATCACTGCCATCTCGAGAAGATTTTGAGCTTTGGGTTCACAGTGCTCTCAGAGATACCATGACTCAAGCCGAGTTAACCATTAGAATAGTCGACAAAGCTGAGAGTCAAACGCTCAATAGTAGCTATAGAGGAAAAGATAAGCCGACCAATGTGCTCTCTTTTCCTTTCGAGGCACCACCCGAGATTGATATCCCTCTCTTGGGCGATCTTGTAATCTGTGCTCCTGTGGTGGAGTTCGAGGCTAAACAGCAAAATAAAAGCTTAAAAGCCCACTGGGCCCACATGGTTGTACATGGTTGTCTGCATCTGCTAGGGTATGATCATATCCAAGATGCCGAAGCAGAAGAAATGGAGTCTTTAGAGACTCAACTTATTGAAAAACTAGGATTTAACAATCCTTACAAGGAGCAATAATTGGCCTTTTTATCCATCTTTTTGATAGGATTTCAGGCTAGGAAAACACTATGAGTGACGATATCCCCCCGAGTACCAACGCCCAGAAGAAGGGCTGGTTTGATAAAGTAAGTCAGTTATTTCAGGGCGAACCCAAAAATCGCAATGATCTTGTTGATGTTATTCACGATGCAGAGCAACGTGAAGTCATCTCAGAAGACACACGCGAGATGATCAAGGGTGTATTAGAAGTCTCAGATCTTAGAGTTCGAGACATCATGATCCCCAGAGCTCAAATAGTCGCACTGCAGATCGATGATACGGTAGAAGAGCTACTCTCTACAGTTATTAGTTCAGCACATTCACGTTTTCCCGTCGTAAATGAAGATAAAGATCATATCGAAGGCATCTTGCTGGCAAAAGATCTCCTCAAATACGGATTTAAAAACAACGATGAACCTTTCACGCTCGGCCAAGTCATTCGCCCCGCTGTCGTTGTTCCCGAGAGTAAACGTGTCGATGTACTCCTCAAAGAATTCCGTTCCCAACGTTATCATATGGCCATAGTGGTCGATGAATACGGTGGAGTATCGGGTCTGGTCACCATCGAAGATATCCTCGAAGAGATCGTGGGTGAGATAGAAGATGAATTTGACCACGATTCAGCCAAAGATACCGAGATCCGCAAGGTGGGCAAGCAGGTCTATATGATCAAGGCCTTGACCCCTATTGAAGATTTTAATGATGAATTTAAGACTCAATTTAGTGATGAAGAATTTGATACCGTTGGCGGTCTGGTCTCACATGCATTTGGCCACCTACCGGAACGTAATGAAAAGGTCATCATAGATGGCATAGAGTTTAAGGTCATCAGCGCCGATACACGCCGATTACTTCAGCTAAGAGTCAAACTTCCCGATCCTAATGCCGCAGAGAAGACAGCCTAAACAAGCGCTATCGACTCGAAATACGGTGATTTTATATGATGAGGCTTAAATGCTGAATAAACTTCGGGCATTTGCCCATCATGAAAAAATACGTCTGGTACTGGCATATCTTGCCGGTGCCAGCACGGCACTCGCCTTTGCCCCTTATGGCTTATGGCCTATCTATCTTCTTGCTACCGTCTTCGCACTGCATCAGAGCAGTGGCTTATCCGCCAGAGCCGGATTAACATATTGGCTAACCTTTGGTTTTGGCTGCTTCTCCATCGGCATTAGTTGGATACATGTCAGCATGTCCACCTATGGCGGCATACCGTTAATCGCTTCTATGGGCCTGATGGCGCTACTCGCCTTATATCTTGCTATTTACCCGGCATTAACCGGTTATTTACTGCAAAAATTATCACCCACGACATCCATAATGAGAAACATCATCTTATTTCCTGCGTTATGGACCTTAACCGAATGGCTAAGAGGCTGGGTGTTGACTGGCTTCCCTTGGCTCTGGGCAGGCTATTCTCAGACAGAAGGACCGATTAAAGTACTCGCCAGTGTCATAGGCGCGCTAGGTTTAAGTTTTGTATTGGCATTAGTTGCTGGGGGATTTGCCCTGTGTTTGCAAAAACGTTGGCGCCCAATTGTTATTATTTTACCTCTGCTGGGATTAGCCACCTATCTATCCCCCATGCTGTCTAGCGTCGAACCCGATGGCAAAACAGTCAAGGTGGCCCTAATACAGGGAAACATCCCTCAAACGATGAAATGGGAACCCGAAGCACTTTGGCCTACCATGAGTAAGTACATGGATCTTTCTCGTCCGCTGCTAGATGCAGATATCATTATCTGGCCCGAAGCTGCAATCCCAGCCCCTGAATATATGGTGTCTGAATTTCTCGATAATGCCAATAAGGTCGCGAACCTCAACAACAGTGCCATCATTACTGGCATTATCAGCCATCAAGAAGACAGCTTCTACAATTCGCTTATCGTACTCGGCAACCACAATGATAAACATCAGAGCCAAGCTGACTACACAGGAAATGGCAGCAACGAGTTTAAGAAACACCACCTATTACCGATAGGAGAATTCGTCCCCTTCGAGTCTCTGCTAAGGCCCATAGCACCGCTTTTTAACTTGCCCATGTCTTCGTTTAGTCGAGGTGCCTATAAACAGCCTAACCTGAATGCACTTGGTCACCAGATAGCCCCCGCCATCTGCTACGAGATAGCCTTTCCAGAACAGTTAAGAGCCAATGTCAATGAGGGAACTGAGCTGCTACTGACCGTTTCTAACGATGCCTGGTTTGGCAGTTCCAACGGGCCGCTGCAACATATGGAAATAGCCCAGATGCGTTCAATCGAACTTGGCAGGCCATTAGTTCGAGCCACTAACAATGGTGTCACCGCTGTTGTCGATGAGCGAGGTAATATCACCCACAAGTTACCTCAATTCGAAACAGGAGTTCTGGTGGCCGATATTTCCTTGATGAAGGGGAAAACCTGGTTCTTTAAATGGGGACAATGGCCGATAATCATCTTATCCGCTCTATTGTTGGGGCTGGCAATCATACGCAGGCCTAAGCTTTCTAGAGCTCAATAATTTAGTCTTGTGCCTTGCTCCATGCCTTACCTGTCAAAATACCCTTTCTAGTTGGGTATTTTGATCTAATTTAACTTGAGCCTATTATTGCGACAAACGGCTCAGGTTAAATCTAGACTCCTATTAATCAGCCTACCCTAACCCAGTCCAGTCCAGTCCAATAACCCCCATTGCTCGGCTAGCAGGTTTTGAGTTAGCGGCTAGCTAGAGATTAATATCTGTGATTTCTTCTATCTTGCAGTGGCTATCATTGTTTTATTTTTCTGCTTCCCCCTGAGTCACCCTTATCTATCGACACTCTTGTATCTCCTCCTCCCTAATTTGTTACCTCAGCAATTAGGTATCTAACGAATCAGAAACACCCTTCGACCAATAAGAAACCCTAAACACCACAAGCACCAACATCCACACAACCAACTGATAATGAACAATAAAAATATTAATTTATTGAAGCCTTAATAGAGGTGATGGGATCTATATCTGTTCTATTTGACATAAAATAAAACTGTACCCGTTACATATAATAAGGCAATCCTAATGTTAAAAAAAACTCTACTGGCAACAGTAGTCAGCTCAGCGCTGCTTTTATCTGGCTGTAATAACGATAATTTTCATGCAGACATTCCGACACCACCACAAAGCGACTATAAAAACGTAATAGACCGCCACGGCGACCCTCAATTTCTACGCGACTACGATCAGTACGATAATCTTAAGTACAACGCCTTCATAGATAACGGCGCATGGCATGGTCATTTACTACCGGCTGATCAAAAGGGTTATGGTTCATTTGGCGGCATCATGCAAGTCACCCAAGAATATGCCCACTTCATGTCAGGTCAGGAGTTTGATAAGTTAACTCTTACCGATGAGATTTCAGGGAAAGTCATCGACCTTTCAACCGCCGAAGCCAATATTTATAGCACCCCAGGAGCCTTAGTTCAGGTTTTAAAAACTGACTCGGTTAATGTGCAAATGGTACTGCGTTTCGTCACAGATAGAAGCTCTTTACTCGAGACTAAGATCACCAACCTGACTGAGCAAGATATGGATCTTAAACTCGTCTGGAATGGTGACTTACTGCAAAAGGCAAACTCCTCAGACGAAACAAGCTTGGTTGATACAGCATATCCACAATACCAGCGTGAAATTTCAGCCATTCACAACGGCATCAAGATTAATTTCGGTGATATGAAATACAACTGGGCGATCCGCAACGATGCCGACGCCGAGTTTCTCATTGTTCGCTCTATTGATAATCAGACCCAAGCCGATGGCACCCATTTCACATCCACCGGCAAACAGGCTATAGATGGTGGCGCAACAGCCACTGTGTACACCAGCTACTCCAACCTTCACAACGCTGCAGAAGTAGAGAAAGAGCAGAAAAAAATCACAAACATAATGCAAGATCCACAAAGCTATATGGATGCATCGCAACAACGTTGGAGAAACTATTTAGAAAAAGGCCTGACCAACAAGAAAGCCACAAAAGAACAAACTCTTGTAGGTGTCAAAGCCATGATGACACTCAATGGAAACTGGCGCTCGGCAGCCGGTGACATCAAACAAGCTACGGTAACACCTTCAGTGACCGCACGCTGGTTCTCAGGAGCCAACACTTGGCCCTGGGATACCTGGAAGCAAGCCTATGCTATGGCTCACTTCAACCCTGACGTGGCCATGGACAATATCCGCTCAGTGTTCCAGTTTCAAATACAAGCCAATGATAATGTACGCCCTCAGGATCAAGGTTATCTGATCGATGTATTTACTTATAGTCGTCCCAATATAACTGACGGCGCCCCATATGATCGTAATGGTGCAGGTTCAGAAAACTGGAATGAGCGAAATACTAAGCCTTCTCTTGCAGCATGGTCGGTGATCGAAGTTTATCATGCACTTATCGAAGAATTTAATCGTCCGGATGATGCACAAAAATGGATTGATGAGATGTACCCTAAACTGGTGGCTTATCATGACTGGTGGCTACGCAATCGGGATCACGACCACAATGGCGTGCCTGAATATGGTGCAGCAGTCGATCCTGCCCATAATACAGATGACGGTCATATGTATGTGATAGTAACGACTCAAGAGAACCTAATCGAAAAATTCGGTATCGATGCAGTCAAAGTCAGTGATAACACCTATAAAGTCCAAGGCGTTGCTAATTACAACAGGATTCTTGATGAGGTAGATTATTCGAGTCTGGATGTCGGCGCGCAAGATGCTGCGGGCTGGGAGTCAGGCATGGATAATGCCGCCCGTTTCGGCTTTATCACAGATGAGCAACTGCAGGCCTATGCCGACAACAAGTACCAGGGAAATCTAAAACAAGCGAAGAAAGACTGGCAGGTACGTTTTGCAGAGAACCACGCTGAAGATGGGACATTGCTGGGATTCTCAATGCTACAGGAGTCTGTCGACCAGGCCTCTTACATGTATTCTGACAACAAGTACCTCTCTGAAATGGCGCACTTGATATCGCCTATGGTTACAGGAAAAAACCGCGCAGAAGAGTTCACCAAAGGTGCCGAGAATATCAAGGAGTACATCAACAAGTGTATGTTTGATGAGGCTAGTGGTTTTTACTATGACATTAAGATGAATGTTGCAATAGATGGCTCGACACCGATCCCTCTTGCCAATGGTTGTGCAGGTGAGGTTCTCACCGCCCGTGGTCGCGGCCCCGAAGGTTGGGGGCCCTTGTTTAATGGTGTCGCCACTCAAGAACACGCAGATCAAGTGATCCAGACTATATTAACTCCTGGGGAATTTAACACTTCCAGTGACTTCCCTGGTGAAGGCATCGCATTCCCCACCGCATCTCAGTCTAATCCAGCTTATGATCCTGATATCTACTGGCGTGGACGCGTATGGCTAGATCAATTCTACTTCGGTGTAAAATCAATGGAGCAATATGGTTATGATGATCAAGCTATTAACCTTGCTCAAGATCTATTTAATAATGCAGAAGGCATGACAGGTACAGGTGCTATCCGTGAAAACTATAATCCGGAAACTGGAGCGGTACAGGGCGCCACTAATTTCTCCTGGAGTTCGGCTCACCTATATATGCTGTACAGGGAATTTTTTAAATAAACAACTGAAAAGCCTTTAATTGTTTATTTAACGCTCACAAAAGATACCAGTCGGCTTGCCGACTGGTATCTTGAATAATGCGTCTAAATAACAGATTTCAAAGCCTTCAATAAACACGCTTCACCACAGTAAATGCAGCCTAGCTTCCCGCTCACCAAACAAATGAGTTATTAGAACCTTATCAAGCCTATTTCAGCTCAAAAAACTATAGATTTAACACCATAGATATAAATAAGATACTAGCCATTACTTACATAATCTAAGGACTGCTAATCTTACTAAGGTGCCAACGCCTCGCGGGTAAAGTCACTCTTATCACATTTAGGACAATCAGTAATAACCCCGGGGAATTCGATCCTCATCTGGTGGCCGCAGTGGGTACACACCATATTACCCTGGTTGACGATTTCACCACTTTGATAATGACCCTGATGTTTAAAATCCTGCAAGACTTCATGCCACTCGATCTGACTTCTGTCCGTAATACTGCTTAGCCAATGCCAAAGAGCATTCTCTACTGTGATAAGAGTCGGACTGTGACTCAGATCTAAATCATTTTTATCATGAAGAAAATTGGCTATGTCACGTTTTAAAAATTGTTCGACTAACGCTAGCTCATTATCCTTAGCTCGGTCTTTGATAGACAGGAACTCTTTACTATTAGTGACCACATGTAATAACTCTTTTATAGTTATAGAGTTATCATCAGAATAATCAGATTTAACTTGTGTCAAAAGCGCCTCGTAAAGCGATAGTAGCTCAGTACTTCTCTTACTCATCTTAAATACTCCTCATCCGAACCTTTTTAATGACTCACTTCTAGTTTATTCTATGCAGATCTAACTCGCGTATAAAGTGCGCAAGATCAAATAATGGGCCCCATGGCCGGGAAATATTGATGCAAGAGCAATATCAGCCTTCAGAAATTGAAGCTAAAGTGCAGAAGCACTGGCAAGACGAGAAAACATTTGAAGTCACCGAAGATGAGAACAAAGAGAAGTTTTACTGTCTCGCCATGTTCCCATACCCTTCTGGTCGGCTGCATATGGGTCATGTACGTAACTACACAATAGGTGACGTAATAGCCCGTTACCAGCGATTACAGGGAAAAAATGTATTACAGCCTATCGGCTGGGACTCATTTGGTCTGCCCGCTGAAAATGCTGCCATCAAGAATAATACGGCTCCAGCCCCTTGGACTTACGAAAATATCGATTACATGAAGAACCAGCTAAAGATGCTGGGATTCGGTTACGACTGGAGTCGTGAAATCGCAACTTGTACCCCAGAATACTACCGTTGGGAACAATGGTTCTTCACCAAGCTATTTGAAAAAGGCCTGGTTTATAAGAAGACCTCATCGGTTAACTGGTGCCCTAATGACGAAACTGTGCTGGCTAACGAGCAGGTTATCGATGGTTGTTGCTGGCGCTGTGACACTGTGGTCGAGCAAAAAGAGATCCCTCAATGGTTTATTAAGATCACCGAGTATGCCGATGAGCTACTAACGGATCTCGACCAACTCGATGAGTGGCCTGAACAGGTCAAGACCATGCAGCGTAACTGGATAGGTCGCAGCGAAGGCATAGAGATGACCTTCAAGGTTGTCGATAGCGAAGAGAGCTTCGATATCTATACCACGCGTCCTGATACTGTTATGGGTGTGACCTATGTTGCTATCGCAGCGGGCCATCCTCTCGCAGCACAAGCTGCGGTCAATAATCCCGAGCTTGCCGCATTTATCGAAGAATGTAAGAACGCCGACACCACGGAAGCCGCTATGGCTGCCATGGAAAAGAAAGGCGTAGCTACAGGCCTTTACGCCACTCACCCTCTGACTGGCAAGCAAGTGCCTATCTGGGCAGCTAACTTCGTATTGATGAATTATGGCACTGGCGCCGTGATGTCTGTACCGGCTCACGATCAACGTGATTATGAATTTGCCATTAAATATGGCTTAGCCATAGAAGGCGTCATTAAGCCAAGCGATAGCGAACTGGATATCAGCGAAGTCGCCTATACAGAAAAAGGCATAGTGTTTAATTCTGGAGACGCTTTCCCCGAGCTTGATGGGTTGGATTTCCAGGGTGCGTTCGACGCCATAGATACAAGATTAACAGCTGAAGGCAAAGGTAAGCGTCAGGTTAACTTCCGTCTACGAGACTGGGGTGTTTCCCGTCAACGTTATTGGGGTGCTCCTATCCCTATGATGACACTTGCCGATGGCACTGTGGTAGCAACGCCAGAAGATCAACTACCGGTTATCTTGCCGGAAGATGTGGTAATGGATGGCATACAGAGCCCAATCAAGGCTGACAAAGAGTGGGCTAAGACTACATACAAGGGTGAAGAAGCCTTCAAAGAGACTGATACCTTCGACACCTTTATGGAATCATCTTGGTACTATGCTCGCTACTGTAGCCCCCATGCAGATCAGATGCTAGATCCGGCTAAGGCCAACTACTGGCTACCCGTTGATCAGTATATCGGTGGCATCGAGCATGCATGTATGCACTTGCTCTACTTCCGCTTCTTCCACAAGTTACTAAGAGATATCGGCTTAGTCGATTCTGACGAGCCAGCAAAACGCTTACTCACTCAAGGCATGGTGTTGGCAGATGCCTTCTACTATAACAATGAGAGAGGCGCTCGCGTCTGGGTGGCACCGTCTGATGTGACTGTTCAGGAAACTGACGATAAGGGCCGTATCCTTAAAGCCATAGACAAGGATGGCAACGAACTCGTCTATACTGGCATGAGCAAGATGTCTAAGTCTAAGAACAACGGCATAGACCCTCAAGAGATGGTCGATAAATTTGGTGCCGATACCGTTCGCTTATTCATGATGTTTGCTGCGCCACCTGAGTTAACCTTAGAGTGGCAAGAGTCGAGTGTCGAAGGTGCTCATCGTTTTATCAAGCGTCTTTGGAAACTGGCTCACGACCACATAGCTAAAGGGCCGACTGCCGAACTTGATATCAAGTCTCTCGATGCTAAGCAGAAAGAACTGCGTCGTGAGTTGCACAAGACAATCGTCAAGGTTACCGACGATATCGAACGTCGTCAGATGTTCAACACAGCGATTGCTTCTATCATGGAGCTAATGAACCGATTACTGAAGGCGCCTCAGGAGTCAGAGCAAGATCGTGCTCTGTTAAATGAAGCACTCTCGGCCGTGGTTCGTCTACTTTACCCTATCATTCCTCACACTAGTTTCAGCCTATGGAATGAGTTAGGTAATCCAGAAGCAATCGAAGATGTATTGTGGCCAAAAGCCGATGAGTCTGCACTTGTGGAAGACCGTAAACTGATCATAGTACAGGTCAACGGTAAGCTTAGAGCAAAAATTACTGTCCCAGCCGATGCAACTAAAGAAGCAGTTGAAGAGCAAGGACTTGCGGAAGAAGGTGTGCTTAAACACACCGAAGGTAAGACGATTCGCAAGATCATCTATATACAGGGCAAGTTGCTCAACATAGTGGCTAACTAAGCACCTACTAAAAGGAAACAATGCCAAGCCTATGCTTATTAAACGCATATGTTTCGCAATAGCGGCACTGAGCATTATGCTCAGTGCCGGTTGCGGCTTTAAACTACAGGGCAACTACTCGATACCTGAGCAGTTACAGACCCTGCACCTAACGAGTCAAGATGAGTACAGTGAACTGACTCGCCTGGTTCGCGAACGTCTACGTCTGCACAGTATTGCCTTAGTCGATGCCAGTGATGACACTCCGACATTGCGTATTTTGCACGACTCATTAGAGAGAACTACTCTCTCCCTTTATCCCACAGGAAATGTGGCTGAATATGAGCTGACCTACCATGTGACCTTTGCCCTACGTTTACCTCAAGGTGAGGCTCAGGAGTTCGACATAGATATTCATCGCGATTATCTCGACGATCCTAGAACCGCATTAGCCAAGAGTCGGGAAATGGAAATATTGCTAAAAGAGATGCGTAATCAGGCTGCCGATCAGATGATCCAAACCCTTGCTTCCATCGAGATTAAATGATGCTGATTTCAGCATCATTAGGCCATAGAATCCCAGTGTATCAATTACCTCATCTCGAGGTATTTTGATGCGAGTCTATCCAGATCAACTTCTTAAGAATCTCTCTCCACTGAAACAGTGTTACCTCATATTCGGTGACGATCCTTGGCTATGCGAAACCAGTCGCAGTCAGATATATCAGCAGGCTAAGAGCCAAGGATTCGAGGAGAAAATCCAATTAAGCCAGGAAAGCGGGTTTAACTGGAATGAATTAGTCGATCAATGGCAAGCCATGAGCCTGTTTTCCAGCCGCAGAGTGATCGAATTGACCTTACCCCAAGCCAAACCGGGGGCCGAGGGCGGCACAATATTTCAAAGCTTGATGCAGATGGCTAATCCTGATGTGCTATTGATTATCACAGGACCTAAGCTAGCAGCTGAGCAAACTAAGAGTAAATGGTTTAAAACCTTAGATAGCCAAGGAATATATGTTCCCTGCATGACTCCTGAAGGTTCTCAATTTCAGCGTTGGTTAGATAATCGAATCCAACACTTTGCTCTGAACCTGACTCGTGATGCTAAAGATATGCTCTTCAGCCTCTATGAAGGGAATTTACTCGCAGCGGATCAATCACTGCAGCTACTACAATTATTGAGCCCTAATGAGCAGATTGATAGCCCTGAGCTGAGCCGTTACTTCGAAGACCAATCTCGTTTTAGCGTATTTCAACTCACTGACGCCATGCTCAATAATAGTCAAGACAAGGCTCAACATATGCTCTCGCAATTGAAAGGCGAAGGCGTTGCCATGCCGATTATCTTATGGGGAATTTTCAAGGAACTGGCCATTCTTTTACAGTTAAAGTCGGCTCTCGAGATCCGCGAACCTTTACAACCTCTCTGGGGCAAATTACGCATATGGGACAAACGAAAACCCTTCTATCTAGCCGCCTTAAATAGACTATCCCTGTTGCAGATCGAGACCTTACTCGCCAGTGCCTCTGATATAGAGTTAAAGCTTAAACAACAAGGTATAGAAGATTGGACCGGTGTGAGTCACCTGAGCTTACTGTTCGATCCTAAAGCCCATGCTGCCTTGTCTCATATTCAACTAAACGACAGAGGCTAAACTCACGATGCGGATTGGGATATTGGGCGGCACATTTGACCCTATTCATTTTGGACATATTCGCCCCGCCCTCGAGATCAAGTCGCAGTTGCAACTCGATAGTGTCTGGCTTATGCCCAACCACATCCCTCCCCATAAAAAATCTACAGTTGTGAGTACCGAGCAGCGACTGGCCATGGTCGATTTGATCTGCCATGAGTACAGCGAATTTGAGTTATGCGATATTGAAGCCCGCCGCTCCGGTCCCTCCTACCTTCTCACGACTTTAGAAGAGCTTCATAAGCGATATCCAGAGCACGAGTTTTTTTTCTTAATCGGTACAGACTCTTTAGTCTCATTGCCCACTTGGCATCATTGGCTATCTCTATTTAACCTGTGCCATTTTGTTGTTTCCCCACGAAACGGCTGGCAGCTCACCTCAGAGATGCCCATATTTAAGCAATATGAACAAAGATTAACGAGTATCGGCCAGCACAAGGCCCAGAAATCGGGTCTGATATTCCAAGTCAATATAACCCCACAAGCATACTCTTCGACTCAAATTAGACAGCAACTAGCTCAAGGTATAAGCCAGTCAGAAGCAGTTCCAAGCCAAGTACTTAAATTTATCACTGAAAAAAACCTGTACCAAACACCAACTTAATCCAGAACATCAATGATTACTTAGGTTAATTGTCCCTGCGCATCCTCAATGCTCGTATAACCTGTTATACTCCTGCGCTGTCAAAAATTTTTAAGGAATTACGCGTGGAAAGCGCCGAGCTAAAGCAATTTGTAATCGATAAAATCGAAGATTTAAAAGCCAAAGATATAGTCACCTTAGCGGTAGCCGAACAATCGAACATGACAGATTACATGGTCGTTTGCTCCGGAACATCTAAGACTCACGTAAAGGCAATAGCAGAGAATGTTGTCCTTGAATGTAAGCGTGCTGGCTTGTCTATCATTGGCGTCGAAGGCCGTGAAAGCAGCGAATGGGTCCTGGTCGATCTGGGTGATGTGATCTTACACGTCATGCAAGATAAGACTCGTGATTTCTATGAGCTTGAGAAGCTCTGGTCAGCAAAGCCAGCTTAATGAAATTACAGTTAGTCGCGGTCGGCACTCGTATGCCGGATTGGGTGACCACAGGCTTTGGGGAATATCAACGTAGATTCCCCAGAGACATGGCACTCGAGTTGGTGGAGATCCCCGCAGGGAAAAGAGGCAAAAATGCCGATATAGCACGCATTCTTCATAAAGAAGGCGAGTTAATGTTGGCTGCCATTCCTAAGGGCAATCATATTGTCAGTTTAGATCTCCCAGGCAAGACCTGGAACACCCCAGAACTGGCTTCGCAAATGACTCGTTGGCAACTAGACGGAAGAGATGTCAGCCTGCTTATTGGTGGCCCTGAAGGCTTATCACCATCATGTAAACAAGCAGCCTCTCAGAGTTGGTGTCTGTCAGCCTTGACGCTGCCCCATCCCCTAGTAAGAATTGTGGTTGCAGAGAGCCTCTATCGAGCATGGAGCGTTAATAACAATCATCCATACCATAGAGAGTAGTAACACTTTACGCCCTCACTAAGCTGTATTGATTAAGGGACCAGGCTATGTGCCAACTGCTGATAGCTAAGCTGGAGAAACTGTAAGTGGCACTAAGAAAGCGGGTAACCATGCATGATCACGCTGCCGAGGCTGCGCTTTTCAAACGAAGAGCCTTGTTCACTTTCGTCTGCGTGACTATTTTATTAGCTATATTGCTGACCAATTTATACCACCTTCAGATCACCTCCTACAAAGATTATGAAACTCGCTCCAACGACAACCGTATCCGAGTAGTACCCGTTGCCCCTAGCAGAGGCTTAATTTACGATCGAAATGGTGTTCTGCTCGCCGAGAATCAGCCTTTCTATTCCCTTGAGTTAATCCCAGAGAAAGTAAAAGACATCCCCGAGACCTTGATTGAGCTCAGTCGAGTGATCCCGATATCTGCCGATGAACAGGAAGATTTCATCAAGTCCCTCAAGCACCATAGACGTTTTAAACCCTTAACTCTGAAGAACCGATTGACCGAAGAGCAGGTTGCCCTGTTTAGTGTCAATCAGCACAAATACCCCGGAATAACGGTTGTCGCGGGCCTTAAACGCTATTATCCCTATAGTGAACTATTGACTCATGCCCTAGGATACGTAGGCAGAATTAACGACCGTGATAAGAGTGCCCTACAACGCAGCGAACAGTGGAAAGATTACGCGGGCACTAAAGATATCGGCAAACTAGGAATAGAAAAGTACTACGAGAGGCTGCTCCACGGGAAACCAGGCCATCTCGAAGAGGAGGTCAATAACCGTGGCCGCACCATTCGAACCCTAAAATCCGTAGCACCAGAGCCAGGCCAAGACATCTATCTGACCTTAGATCTAGAATTACAACGAAAAGCCGTGGAACTTTTAAATGGCAGAAGGGGTTCTGTGGTCGCTATAGATCCCCGTGACGGAGGTATCTTGGCCCTAGTATCTAGCCCAAGTTACGATCCTAATCTGTTTGTTCACGGTATTAGCAGTAAAGCCTATGGCAAACTTCTTAACTCTAGCGCCCGCCCCTTGATTAACCGAGCAACTCAGGGACAATATGCGCCGGCATCCACGGTCAAGCCTCTGCTTGCCTTACTCGGTTTAGATGAAAAAATTGTCACCTCTAAGACCCGGGTCTGGGACCCAGGTTTTTGGCAAATCCCAGGTGTGAAACACAAATACCGTGACTGGCAACGCTGGGGCCATGGTTGGGTAGACGTCAAAGCCGCTTTAATCCACTCATGTGATACTTACTTTTATGATCTGGCTTACAAGACAGGCGTTAATAAGATTGCCCAGTTTATGGGACCTTTCGGTTTCGGCGAACGTACCGGTGTCGATATCTCCGAAGAATCTGCTGGTATAATGCCATCCAAAGACTGGAAGCGCCTAAGATACAATCAACCTTGGTACATAGGCGATACTATATCTGTAGGGATCGGACAGGGATATTGGACAGCTACCCCGTTACAACTCGCCAATGCGACAGCTATTCTCGCCGCAAAAGGTAGACGCTTCACACCACATTTTCTTAAGTCGGTCAAAAACGATTCGACTCAGATAGACAGCTCCGACAATGAACTGCCCCCTATAAAACTCAATATGCCCGAGAATTGGGACATAGTTACTGAGGCCATGCGAGATACGGCCCATAAGAAGCGATTCAAAGATTCGCCCTACACTGCCGCTATGAAGACAGGTACGGCTCAAGTCATAGGTGTGGCCCAAGATACTCGGTATGATGCCAGTGCTATCAAGGAGCATTTTCGTGACAATGCCTTAACCATTGCCTACGCCCCCTTCGAAGCGCCTAAAATTGTGGTTGCTGTGGTGCTTGAAAATGCTGGCTGGGGTGGCGTTAATGCTGGCCCGGTGGCCAAATCATTACTCGATGAATATATGTTACGGGACACAGTGGAGTCACTCAAATGAGTACGCAGAATCATCGCCCCAATATCTGGCAAAGGTTCCATATCGATCTTCCTTTGCTACTGGGACTGTTAGCCTTGATGGTATATGGTCTATTCGTCATCTATTCCTCTGGCGGAGAAGACTTAGCCCTGCTTGAGCGTCAACTAGTGCGTATGTGCCTTGCACTAGTTGCCATGTTTACCATGGCTCAGATCAATCCTGAAGTACTGCGACGCTGGGCGTTCCCTATCTATATTACCGGAATCATCTTACTCCTAGGAGTGAACTTTTTCGGTGAAATAAACAAGGGAGCACAGAGATGGCTGAACTTAGGTTTTATGGAGTTTCAACCGTCAGAACTCATTAAATTAGTCTTTCCCATCACCATGGCCTGGTACATCAGTAAGTTTCCCTTACCCCCCAAGAAACGCTACTTAGCTGGCGCCGGGGTGCTCTTACTGATCCCTACCTTACTGATCGCAAAACAGCCGGATCTCGGCACCTCAATTTTGGTAGCCGCTTCTGGGATATTTGTATTATTCCTTTCGGGCATGAGCTGGGCAATCGTTGGCAGTTTTATTGGCGGAGTCTTGGCCATGCTGCCAGTACTTTGGTTCTTCCTGATGCACGACTATCAAAGAACCCGAGTCCTGACCCTGCTCGACCCAGAGAAAGATCCCCTGGGTGCGGGTTACCATATAATTCAATCTAAAATAGCCATAGGATCTGGGGGGATGTGGGGCAAAGGCTGGCTCGACGGCACTCAATCTCAACTGGAGTTTCTACCCGAACGTCATACAGACTTCATCTTTGCCGTCATAGGTGAGGAGTTTGGCCTGATAGGCAGCATAGTCTTATTAAGCCTATATCTTTACGTCATCGGCAGAGGACTTATTATCGCTTCTCGGGCTCAAACGAGTTTCGCCCGTTTGCTCGCTGGCAGTATAACCTTAACCTTCTTCGTCTACATCTTCGTCAACATAGGCATGGTTTCAGGAATTTTACCTGTTGTAGGTGTGCCTCTACCGTTAATCAGTTATGGGGGAACCTCGATGATCACCCTAATGACAGGCTTCGGTATATTGATGAGTATTCACACTCATAGACGATTTATCGATAGGTAAATCCACAGGACGAAATCAAGAATCTAGCGTGTTATTACCAGTGAAGAGCTTATTGGTTTAACGCGCTAGTTAATACTTAATAAATTAAGACAGAATTAAAGAAACGAACCTAGGTTACTCAATAGTCTTAGCGATATTACCCACAGCATTTTCCAGATACAGGGACCGGTTTCAGTGAATATTAAACACAAAATTCTTGCTAGCTTACTCATAACATCATTTTCCATCTCGGCCACGGCAAGTACATCTACAGCCATCGACGATTCCAATGTTGCATCATTAAAAACTGAATTTATGCAGACTCAGAAAGCTTTGGGCTTCACGGAGAAAGAAGTTCAACAGTTTCTCGATAAGGCTAATTATAATCAAGGTGTTATCGATGCAATGACTAGACCATGGGAAGCAAAGCCCTGGCATCAGTATTACCCTATATTTCTTACCGATAAGCGGCTTAATGCCGGTGTAGCCTTCTGGAAAAAGCATGAGGCTACCGTAAAGCGTGCCGCTAAAGAGTTCGGAGTGGATCCTGAAATAATCATCGCTATCATAGGTATCGAAACCTTCTATGGCGGTTACATGGGCAACTATCCTGTGGTAGATGCCCTGTATACCTTAGGTTTTTACTACCCAGCGAGAGCCACATTTTTCAGAAAAGAGTTAAGTAACTTACAAACCCTGATAGAAGATGAAAAGCTAGATATTAATAATCTTAAGGGTTCTTACGCCGGTGCCATGGGTTTCGGACAGTTTATTCCTTCGAGTTACCGTCATTATTCTGTGGATTTTGATCATGATGGACGCAGAGACCTGCTCAATAGCCCAGTTGATGCCATAGGTAGCGTAGCGAACTATTTCCATCAACACGGCTGGCAAGCCGGAGCTCCTGTAGCCCTGCCTCTCACGGTAACTGGCGAGTTCCCTGCGGATGTTAAGATCTGGAGTGGTGAAAAACTTAACTACAAGATATCCGACATCTTGTCTCCTTCTGTATCATTAGCCGAATCAATCGATCTTGATATCTCACAACCCGCTTTGGTGGTGAACTTGGAACAGCAGGATAAACATGAATACTGGTTAGGTTTGAAGAACTTCTATGTGATCACTCGTTATAACCGCAGCCCCTTGTATGCCATGGCGGTCTATCAATTCAGTCAGCAGTTAAAACATGCCCATGACGGCCATTAAATGCTCGCCAGTACAACTGGCAATCTTTGTCCCTTCAGTCAGGAACTGGAAAGTATGACGATCAATATTAAATTTGCCAGGATAGCTTCACTCCTGCTAGCCCTCATGCTAACAGCGTGTTCAAGCTCAGATAGTCTAGATAATGCCAATAGTGCAGCTAACAATAGTGCAAATAATCCCAATAGCGGACGCTACAAGCTTAAAAATGACAGAGCACCAACCAGTACACCGGACATATCTAAGGTTGAAAACGCTCGTCCTAAATATGAGCCCTATAGCCGTGGCGGTAACAAGAGTAATTACAAGGTTTTAGGTAAAACGTATCAAGTTCTAAATTCAGGAAAAGGATTTGTACAGACTGGCTACGCATCATGGTACGGCTCTAAATTTCATGGCCATCTTACCTCGAATGGCGAAACCTATGACATGTACTCAATGTCGGCAGCACATAAATCTTTACCTCTGCCGAGTTATGTCAGAGTGACTAATCTCAAGAACAACAAACAGGTGATTGTTAGGGTTAATGACAGAGGCCCTTTCCACACAAGCCGAATCATAGATCTCTCCTATGCGGCGGCCCATAAGTTAGACATGCTTAAAAATGGCACAGCCTATGTCAAAATTGAAGTGATATACATTGAGAGTCCTGAGTCAGTCGCCTTGGCTGAACTCAAACACACTGAGCTCCACTATATCCAGGTCCTGGCATCCTCTGACAAGAGTAAGCTAGATAAACTATCGAGAGAACTGGAGATCAAATACAAGGTGAAGACAAGAATATTATCTGCCAATAATCTGTATAAATTACAATTGGGGCCCATAGGGCAGATACAGATAGCAACTAAATTGAACCAACAATTGAAAATCAATGGTTATCCCCAGAGCTATCTGGTCACACGTTAGTCATTGATTTTGATTGTCTAAGAACTCTGTAAATAGGAGTAAGTCATTGCCCCTATTTACAGAAGATTAATGAAGCTTCACTGAATTAGCAGGTCGACTAGTGATATACTGCGACCAATTTCTCTTTCCAATTTTAACCAAATAAGATGTGCCTTGTTGATATGAAAATTTTAAATCGCCCATTAAAAACACTTATTCTTGCGACTACTGTCGTGTGCTCATCCACCTATGCAGCACCAATCGTTACGCCAATTGCACCAACTGTTGCAGCTAAAGCCTATGTTTTAATGGACTTCAACACAGGGCAAATTATTACAGAAGAGAATGCTTACGAGAGCTTAAATCCGGCCAGCCTAACTAAGATGATGACCAGTTACGTCATTGGCCAAGAGATGAAAGCCGGTAATATCTCACCTGAAGATGAAGTAGTCGTCAGTAAGAAAGCCTGGTCAAAGAACTTTCCCGACTCGTCTAAAATGTTCATTGAAGTCGGTAAGCATGTCACAGTCGACGACTTAAACCACGGTATCATAATCCAGTCTGGTAACGACGCATGCGTCGCCATGGCCGAGCATATTGCCGGAACTGAAGATGGTTTCGTCGATCTGATGAACTCATGGGCAAAACAGCTGGGCATGAAAGACAGCCACTTCGAAAACGCTCACGGTCTGGATGCTACCAATCATAAGTCAACGGCCTATGATATGGCGATATTAGGCGCTGCACTTATCCGCGACGTTCCTAAAGAATATACTCTCTATAGCCAGAAATCATTCACCTATAACGGTATCAAACAGTACAACCGTAACGGCCTGTTATGGGACAAGAGCATGAAGGTCGACGGTATAAAAACCGGCCATACATCTGGTGCAGGATATAACTTAGTTACATCAGCAACAAAAGACGGTATGCGTTTAGTTTCTGTGGTCATGGGCACTCGAAGTGAAAGTGCACGTAAAGCTGAAAGCAAAAAACTGCTAAACTATGGCTTCCGTTTCTTTGAAACTATTACTCCGTACAAGGCTGGCGATAGTTTTGTTTCACAAAAGATTTGGTACGGCGACAAAGAGTCTGTTGATTTAGGTGCTATTACAGATACACCTATCACTATCAGCCGTGGTCAGGCTAAAAACCTACAAGCCAACTTTGAGCTAACCAAAGAATTAACAGCACCTATAGCAAAAGGCGAGACTGTTGGCCGTATCTACTTCCAGCTTAATGGTAAAGATATCGCTCAATTCCCACTAGTCACCCTACAAGAAGTCAATGAAGGTAGCTGGTTCAGTAAACTGATGGATTACTTTAAGCAGATGTTTGCAGGCTTGTTTAGCTAATCCCCAAGCTTAAATCGACCATAAGAAGCCACCTTAGGGTGGCTTCTTTGTTTCAAGTTTCCCTTGAAATACGTATAATAAACTCCATATAGAGCCTATTACATCGGCAAGAGATTATAGATATGTTAGATACAAAATTTGATGAATTGATGGAGTTCCCTACCTCATTCCCATTTAAAATCATTGGAGACGCCTGCGACACATTAGCAGACAAAGTCGTTGCGGTTGTTCAACAGCATGTTCCTGGTGATTATGTACCAAGCACTAAGGTGTCGAGTAAGGGCACTTACAACTCGATCACCATTCGAGTGACGGTGCAAGATAAAGCACAGGTGGAGACTCTCTACATCGAGCTAGCCGCCATTGAAGGGGTTAAGCGCGTCTTATAACCTGCGTATAGATTTTCCTTTCAAATTTTTATGAGCAAATGACACTTGAAAAATCAGACTCATGTCGATTTCTTCAATATTACTCATCACCGATAAATGTGATCTAGCTTACATTTATCGGTTAGAGGGGTATAATACCGCCATCATTGTTTAAGGGGAGAGGTTGCCCTTGTCTCAGAGCACGTTACACGTTAGATATCTTGGCCAACAAGATTACGAATCCGTATGGCACGCGATGCAAGATTATACCGACAACCGGGATGAATCTAGTCCAGATCAACTTTGGATAGTGGAACACCCACCAGTGTTTACCCAAGGTCAAGCAGGCAAGAGTGAGCACATACTCAATCCAGGTGATATTCCAGTCATACAAGTCGATCGAGGTGGTCAAGTCACTTATCACGGTCCAGGTCAGCTTGTGGCTTATCCTCTTATCAATATAAAAAGACTTAAGATTGGTGTACGCCAGCTCGTCACAGATATTGAGAATAGCATAGTGCAGTTGCTTGAAAACTATCAAGTTAAGGCTTATGCAAAAGCCGATGCTCCGGGTGTTTATGTCGATGAACGTAAAATCGCATCCCTAGGCTTAAGGATCCGTAAGGGCTGTTCCTTTCACGGTTTAGCCCTTAATGTCGATATGGATATGAGCCCGTTTCAACGAATTAACCCCTGTGGTTATGTCGGTTTAGAAATGGCGCAATGCAAGTCGTTAGGCGGACCTCAAACTGTCGAAGAGGCAGGAGAGCAACTCGTTAAAACATTTAGCCAGAACTTAGGCTATCAGAATCTAGTTCATCATCAAGGATTGTCAGAGTCATGAGTAGGCCAGAAAGATTACAACCTGGAGTTAAACTAAGAGATGAAGCAAAACTCTCTCGAATTCCAATTAAAATCGTTCCTTCAGAGCGTGCAACCATGCTACGCAAACCCGATTGGTTGCGGGTAAAACTACCTGCATCGAACCAAAGGATCACTGAAATAAAGCAGGCTTTGCGTAAAAATGGTCTCCACTCTGTATGTGAGGAGGCATCTTGCCCCAACCTTGCCGAGTGCTTTAACCATGGTACGGCCACCTTTATGATTTTGGGCGCCATCTGTACCCGTCGCTGTCCATTTTGCGATGTAGCCCACGGACGTCCACTTAAGCCAGATGCTGAAGAGCCAATAAAACTAGCTCAGACAATCAGGGATATGAAGCTTAAGTATGTGGTAATTACCTCAGTGGATCGCGATGATCTGCGTGACGGTGGCGCTCAACATTTTGCGGACTGTATCCGTGAAATACGCTTACTCAACCCTGAGATCAAGATCGAAACCTTAGTCCCTGACTTTCGCGGACGTATAGATGCTGCATTGGAAATATTGGCTACCGAGCCACCAGATGTTTTCAATCACAATCTTGAAACTGCACCTATGCACTATCGTAAGGCTAGACCCGGTGCTAACTATCAATGGTCTCTGGATCTATTGAAAAAATTTAAAGCGCGTCATCCACATATCCCGACAAAATCAGGATTAATGATGGGCTTAGGTGAGACCAACGAAGAGATAGCTCAAGTGTTACGCGATCTCCGCGCTCATAATGTTGAAATGCTGACGTTAGGCCAATACTTACAACCCTCTAAGTTCCACTTGCCGGTAGAAAGATATGTGCCGCCTGCTGAATTTGATGAACTGAGAGTCTTAGCTGAAGGATTAGGCTTTACGCATGCAGCCTGTGGACCTATGGTGCGCTCTAGCTACCATGCGGATCTGCAAGCTCAAGGTAAAGAAGTCAAATAGACCTGTAAAAATGATACTAGAAATCTAGCGTCACTGACCCGTCAGCCGACGCTATTTTTTTAGCTAAATTTTGGTAAAAACCTATCTAGTCTTAACTCTACAGGCTAATGGCAAGTTCCATCAAGATAGCGTCTTCATTGGCACTCTCAGTCTTATAATAGCCCTTACGAATGCCCGACTCTTTGAAATCGTACTTAGCATACATATGTCTGGCGGCAAGACTCGAGGATCTCACCTCAAGAAACAATGTCTCAGCCTTAGATTGGGCCGCATCAGTGATCACGGCTTGCAATAACATTTGACCATATCCTCTCCCCTGCTCGGAAGGATCAACACAGATATCCATCAAGGTCGCATCTTCAAATATTTGATGAAGAATCGCGAAGCCAACCAATCGTCCTTCGATCTCAAGTCCGAATGTTGAGTACAAGTGTCCAAAACAGCTCTGTATAGTACCCAAGCTCATTGGATGCGTATGAGCCAATGTAGCTAGATTAGCCATGTTCACAGCATCAGTAAGGCTTAATCGGCATACTTGTTGTGACATACTCTTAGTTATCCTATGTGAGACTCTTTGTTATGAGCAACAATAAAATTCCACAATTCACGCTTAGCTTCAGCCTTGATTAATAGTTCGGCTAAAGGTGCAGAGCTGAGTACAGGATTAGACCTGGGTATTTTGAGACGTCGCATATCCCAAATAACATCGGCCCCTTTGATAAACTGCTCTGTAAATGAACAGTTTGTTATTGGACACTCTATTAGTGATAAAACAGAATTAATAACAGGGTGATGCTCAATACCTGGCTCAACTTTGTCCACTAAGATGAAGTAAGTCTTAGCTGCGTTGCTAGTCTGTACCCATCGATTGATCCCCATCGCATCTAAATATGCCGCTTTTTCCACTCTGATTAATGCCCTTCGTTCTTTGATGATTCATAGGATACCAGCTTATAAAAGCAAGACTAAACAAAATCACAAAACCGATTAGAATGATCAATTCTTAGCGTTTTATATGAATAACACAGAGGGATAGAATGATTGTAATAACTCAGGAGAGAATTAATGATCAATATCGGAATTAACGAGCAAGATAGGAAAGAGATAACAGCCGGCCTCAATCAAGTCTTAGCTGACAGCTATAGTTTGTACCTTAAGACTCACAGCTTTCACTGGAATGTCACTGGACCTATGTTTACCAGCTTACATCAGCTATTTGAAGAGCAATACACTGAATTAGCCACAGCAGTTGATTTAATTGCTGAAAGAATTAGAGCCTTAGGATCACGTGCATTGGGCTCATACAGTGCCTATGCGGCTCTGACTGGCATCAAAGAAGATCATGGCATTACAGATGCTAACGAGATGCTTAGCGAGCTGTTAAAAGGTCAGGAAGTGATAATACGTAATATCAGATCTCTTTATCCTTTAGTAAACCAAGCAAATGATGAGGCGTCAGCAGATCTGCTTACCCAAAGAATTCAGACACATGAAAAAACAGCATGGATGTTAAGGAGCCTGTTAGCGGTTTAGCGGTTTAGCGGTTTAGCGGTTTAGCGGTTTAGCGGTTTAGCGGTTTAGCGGTTTAGCGGTTTAGCAAGTAGGGAGCTGAGAGCCTTAAAAGCAATGCATAAAATCACTAAACTCCAGATGCAAAAAAGCCGAGCTAATGCTCGGCTTTTTCTAAATGTGGCAGGGGTAGCAAGACTCGAACTCGCAACCATCGGTTTTGGAGACCGCTGTTCTACCAATTGGAACTATACCCCTGTTGACGAGACGCATTATGCTTAAACTCGCCTAAAAGGTAAAGTCTTTTTATCATAAAACCGTTTAACTGCGGCATTTTCAAGCAAGAATTGTAATAAGGACAAAATTTAAACGTTATCACGCTATATCTAGGCTAGATAATAGCTAATCCAATCTAGATGAAAGAATTTCATTAGCCAATAATTAAGCTACAAACCACAGGGTGAAGCCAAAACTGGCGTTAATTGAGGTACTCTATCAAAATACTTGATCATACCGCCTCGGAATTTAGTCACATATTCCTTCACTTCATCAGTTGAAAGTAATGCTCCCTTAATATGGAATACCCAGTCGATATCTTGTCGATATTCACGCATCTCATCGGAATCAACCGGACCGATAGAAGCATCGGCTCCTTTAGGCATAAACCATAAATTAAAATTTATCGACATAGGCTGATCCGGTGCCACCTTGTCACTGTGAGTAGAGATAAGCTGACCGTCAACATAGTAGTTAACTTGATCCGCTTCCACTGTCATCAGCAGAATTTTCCAACCTGCATTGCTACCAGATTTGCGAGTATACTCGTTAACCTTAGTCTAGGGCGTTAATTGAAAAGTCTCCCTAGTCGTTGTCCACATGGCAGGCTCAGAGTTACTTCCCCAGCCACCATTAGGTAGGTATTCAAAATCTACTTCACTGTATTGAGGGTTCATTGGAAATGCTAAAGGACTGATGGTATAGAAGGTCTGTATTACTTCATCGCCATCTGGACCAAAAGTAGACTCATCTCTGAAAAAGACTTTAGCGGCATAGGTACCATTTAAGTACTTACGCTCATGGCAAAACTGAGTATGTCGGGTATTCTCACCTTCACCAGCGGTCATCGAACTTATTCTGATGAAGTTACCCTTTAATCCATCAACTTCAGTAACGAAACTTATGCCATCAGCAGACCAACTGGCACCTGAAATCCCTGGGTGACCGGTTTCGGTTCTCACTTTCCAGCCGTTATCATAAAAATCATTCAAATTCGAATAGCTAAAGTCATCGGTGAAGGTTTTCTTCTCAAAAAGCTCATCACCGATAGCCCCCGACTGGGAAGCAAAGCTTATCGATATTAATAAGCCTGCCGAACAGAATATTTTAGCGCTCACACTTTTCATATCACATCCTTGAATAGATTAAATGACAACGCTGTGAAAACAACATAATGGCAACAAGAATGCAGAGGTAAATATCGATTAGGAATATTCGAATAACTTAATAACGGCTCAACCAGTAATACATATGTCCTAGCTAGCTTAGAGTAAATAACCCCACCAAAATAACGGTGAATTAGTAACCCATAACTATATTAAAGTATAGCTAGAGCGAAACTAGACGAAATCGTCAAACTGTAAGCTATTAAACGAGAGACATGAAGGTAGAACAGGCTTTTACACAAGCATTTTCTTGCTAGAACCGAGGAGAAAATATCTATCAAGCACATGGGGGAGAATTATGGTGATTGAAATGAACAGCTCTACTAGCTTGGAGCAAAGATAGGTGCCGCCTTCCAATGGTCAAAATTTAGTGGCTATGATACTTGTCGAAGACCAAAGCATGGAGGATAAGAAGTAGCGCTTTGGATGCATAGCATTCAGCTGCTTTGTAGCGCGTAATGAAGAAGTCATGAAGCTGGGGGAGCAAGCCGCATGGATGTGATGAATGTCAGAAATGCCTGGATGTAATTGCTAACCAAGCTCAGCGGCGGGTCGACCGCAATGGATAATGGAATGGACCCATCGACTCTTTATAAACCAAAGTGGCATTGCACATACCTGCTTAAGTGAATAAGCCACCTGCCTATATTGACGTTGGATAGTGGTTTTATAGCCTGCAACCGAGGTGCCTTCCAATGGCCCAGCTTCGGATAAATCCTCCGCACATCAAGCTACGCTTAATAAGCGCAAGGACTTCACCCTACTATCACATGGAATGAACCTCACTGCGTTCGAGCTTTTTACATTCCCATGTTCGAGTGGTCATCTTTCCAGACTAAAAACGAAAAAAGCCCGTTGCGTTAGCAACGGGCTTTATCGACTCTCTTTACGAGAAATTAGGTGCCTGGAAATGAGCAACTCTCGTAGTCCACAAAGTGGACACATGGGGGTGAAATTACGGCGCTTTGAATACGCAGTATTCAGCCATAATTGAACGCGGAGAAACTTGGTTTCGTAGCGGGAGAGCAAGCCACAGGGATGTGGTGAATGTCAGAAATGCATGGATGCAATTGCTGACCAAGCTTAGCGGCGGGGCGACATCGACTCTTTATAAACCAAAGTGGCATTGCACGTACGTGCTTAAGTGGATAAGCCACCTGATATCTGTACCGGTAAGTTCGAGCTAAACAGCCAAAACTTTATAAATCCCAGACGCAAAAAAGCCACCTTAATAAGGTGGCTTAGTTACTGTTAAATCAGGAGTGCGCCTGTCATAGAACAAAAATCGGAGGCGCCTTCCAATGGCCCAGCTTCGGATAAATCCTCCGCGTTCAGACCCAGCATCAAGCTACGTTTGCTAAGCGCAAGGACTTCACCTTACGACCCACAGGGATGTGGGAAGTGTCGAGATTGCAGGAGCAAATCTCTACCTAGCACATAAAAGGAAGCATGCTTCGCATACTCTATTTATGTCCCCCATGTGAGAAGGTCATTTCAAAAGCTGTTAAACGAAAAAATCCCCAACACAAAGTGCTGTGGATTTATCGACTCTCTTTACGAGAAATTAGGTGCCTGGAAATGAGCAACTCTCGTAGTCCACGAAGTGGACACATGGGGGTGAAATTACGGCGCTTTGGATACACAGTATTCAGCCATAATTGAACGCGGAGAAACTTCGTTTCGTAGCGGGAGAGCAAGCCACAGGGATGTGGTGAATGTCAGAAATGCATGGATGCAATTGCTGACCAAGCTCAGCGGCGGGGCGACCGCCATGGATGGCGGAAGTGTCGATATTGAAGGAGCATTTATCGACCGACATCGGGGTAGGCATTCATGCCTTCCTAAGTGGATAAGTCACCTGCCTACATTGACGTGGATATGGGTACCGATAAGTTCGAGCTAAACAGCCAAAACTTTATTAAATTCCAGACGCAAAAAAGCCACCTTATTCAGGTGGCTTAGTTACTGTTAAATCAGGAGTGCGCCTGTGCGGAGGCGCCTTCCAATGGCCCAGCTTCGGATAAATCCTCCGCGCTCTACCGCAGCATCAAACTTCGTTTGCTGAACGCAGCGATATCACCCTACTATCACATGGAATGAACCTCACTGCGTGAGGGCTCTTAACATTCCCCATGTTCGTTCGGTCATTTCTAGGCTAAAAACGATAAAGCCCGTTGCGTTAGCAACGGGCTTTATCGTTTATTAGGCGCCTGGAAATGACCTACTCTCACATGGGGAGACCCCACACTACCATCGGCGCGATTGCGTTTCACTTCTGAGTTCGAGATGGGTTCAGGTGGTGCCACAATGCTATGGTTTCCAGACTAATTTGGTAAATTTGAAAAGCTGGCTATTCAGAATCTTTTAAAATATTCTAAATAGCTTTAAATAAAGTAATAATTGGTTCGACTTAAATCAAGTTCGTATTCTTTTGTGCTTGTAAAGTAATCATCATTAACGCTACAAACCCATCTGGGTTGTATGGTTAAGCCTCACGAGTCATTAGTACAGGTTAGCTCAACGCCTCACAACGCTTACACACCCTGCCTATCAACGTCCTAGTCTCGAACGGCTCTTTAGAGGAATTAAATTCCTAGGGATGACTCATCTTAGGACTCGCTTCCCGCTTAGATGCTTTCAGCGGTTATCGATTCCGAACGTAGCTACCGGGCAATGCTATTGGCATAACAACCCGAACACCAGCGGTTCGTCCACTCCGGTCCTCTCGTACTAGGAGCAGCTTCCTTCAATCATCCAACGCCCACGGCAGATAGGGACCGAACTGTCTCACGACGTTCTGAACCCAGCTCGCGTACCACTTTAAATGGCGAACAGCCATACCCTTGGGACCGACTTCAGCCCCAGGATGTGATGAGCCGACATCGAGGTGCCAAACACCGCCGTCGATATGAACTCTTGGGCGGTATCAGCCTGTTATCCCCGGCGTACCTTTTATCCGTTGAGCGATGGCCCTTCCATACAGAACCACCGGATCACTATGACCTACTTTCGTACCTGCTCGACGTGTATGTCTCGCAGTTAAGCTGGCTTATGCCATTGCACTAACCGTACGATGTCCGACCGTACTTAGCCAACCTTCGTGCTCCTCCGTTACTCTTTGGGAGGAGACCGCCCCAGTCAAACTACCCACCAGACACTGTCCTCAACCCCGATTCAGGGGCCTAAGTTAGAACATCAAAACTACAAGGGTGGTATTTCAAGGTTGACTCCACAAAAACTAGCGTCTCTGCTTCAAAGTCTCCCACCTATCCTACACATGTAGGTTCAATGTTCAGTGCCAAGCTATAGTAAAGGTGCACGGGGTCTTTCCGTCTAGCCGCGGGTATACGGCATCTTCACCGCAATTTCAACTTCACTGAGTCTCGGCTGGAGACAGCGTGGCCATCATTACGCCATTCGTGCAGGTCGGAACTTACCCGACAAGGAATTTCGCTACCTTAGGACCGTTATAGTTACGGCCGCCGTTTACCGGGGCTTCGATCATGAGCTTCTCCGAAGATAACCCAATCAATTAACCTTCCGGCACCGGGCAGGCGTCATACCGTATACTTCCTCTTGCGAGTTTGCACAGTACTGTGTTTTTGATAAACAGTTGCAGCCACCTGGTATCTGCGACTCCCGGCAGCTTAGAGAGCAAGTCTCATCACCGCTGGGAGCGTACCTTCTCCCGAAGTTACGGTACCATTTTGCCTAGTTCCTTCAGCCGAGTTCTCTCAAGCGCCTTGGTATTCTCTACCCAACCACCTGTGTCGGTTTGGGGTACGATTCCTACTAACCTGAAGCTTAGAAGATTTTCCTGGAAGCATGGCATCAACTACTTCATCACCTTAGTGACTCGTCATCAGTCCTCAGTCTTGCAATTTAATGCGTATTCCCGGATTTGCCTAAGAATACAACCTACAACCTTAAACGCGGACAACCAACGCCGCGCTAGCCTAGCCTTCTCCGTCTCTCCATCGCAGTTAGCAGAAGTACAGGAATATTAACCTGTTTCCCATCGATTACGCCTTTCGGCCTCACCTTAGGGGTCGACTTACCCTGCCCTGATTAACATTGGACAGGAAACCTTGGTCTTTCGGCGAGGGAGTTTTTCACTCCCTTTATCGTTACTCATGTCAGCATTCGCACTTCTGATACCTCCAGGATGGGTTACCCCTTTCCCTTCAACGGCTTACAGAACGCTCCTCTACCGCTTGCTAGTAAACTAGCAAACCCATAGCTTCGGTGTATTGCTTAGCCCCGTTAAATCTTCCGCGCAGGCCGACTCGACTAGTGAGCTATTACGCTTTCTTTAAAAGATGGCTGCTTCTAAGCCAACTTCCTAGCTGTCTAAGCCTTCCCACATCGTTTCCCACTTAGCAATAACTTTGGGACCTTAGCTGATGGTCTGGGTTGTTTCCCTTTTCACGACGGACGTTAGCACCCGCCGTGTGTCTCCCGAGTAGTACTCATTGGTATTCGGAGTTTGCAAAGGGTTGGTAAGTCGGGATGACCCCCTAGCCTTAACAGTGCTCTACCCCCAATGGTATTCGCTCGAGGCGCTACCTAAATAGCTTTCGAGGAGAACCAGATATCTCCCGGTTTGATTGGCCTTTCACCCCCATCCACAAGTCATCCGCTCATTTTTCAACATAAGTCGGTTCGGTCCTCCAGTTGATGTTACTCAACCTTCAACCTGCCCATGGATAGATCACCGGGTTTCGGGTCTACACCTTGCAACTAAACGCGCAGTTAACACTCGGTTTCCCTACGGCTCCGCTATTCGCTTAACCTCGCTACAAAATGTAAGTCGCTGACCCATTATACAAAAGGTACGCAGTCACGGTCTCAAGAACCGCTCCCACTGCTTGTACGTATACGGTTTCAGGTTCTATTTCACTCCCCTCACAGGGGTTCTTTTCGCCTTTCCCTCACGGTACTGGTTCACTATCGGTCAGTCAGGAGTATTTAGCCTTGGAGGATGGTCCCCCCATGTTCAGACAAGATGTCACGTGTCCCGTCCTACTCGTTTTCATCTATAGTTAGTTTTCATGTACGGGGCTATCACCCTGTGCCGCTGAGCTTTCCAACTCATTCCACTAACACCCTATAGACTTAAGGGCTAATCCCCGTTCGCTCGCCGCTACTAGGGGAATCTCGGTTGATTTCTTTTCCTCCGGGTACTTAGATGTTTCAGTTCCCCGGGTTTGCCTCACATACCTATGTATTCAGTATGTGATACTCACTTATGTGAGTGGGTTTCCCCATTCGGATATCGTTAGCTCAAATGCTTGTTACTAGCTCGCCAACGCTTTTCGCAAGTTACTACGTCCTTCATCGCCTCTGACTGCCAAGGCATCCACCGTATACGCTTAGTCACTTAACCATACAACCCACATAAGTTTGAAACTAATATGAATAGTAATGCAACTAATGGTGTTTACTTTCGCCAAAAGAATACTCTTGAAGCATATTGCTATGCTTCGGCACTTAATTTAAGTGTTTGAGAACTCAATTATTTATTTATTTTTCGCGCTAATGCTATTAATAACAACCTACAAGTAAGTCATTATCCCTTTCGCATTAACACTATCAGCTTTCCAAATTTTTAAAGAACAAACAACACCGTAAAGGTGCGTTTCTCGCTCTAACAAGAACAAGTTATCTGTGTGAACACTCAGCAAATATTGAGTTAGTCGTATAGGTAAGGAGGTGATCCAGCCCCAGGTTCCCCTAGGGCTACCTTGTTACGACTTCACCCCAGTCATGAACCACACCGTGGTAAACGCCCTCCCCGAAGGGTTAAGCTATCTACTTCTGGTGCAGCCCACTCCCATGGTGTGACGGGCGGTGTGTACAAGGCCCGGGAACGTATTCACCGTGACATTCTGATTCACGATTACTAGCGATTCCGACTTCACGGAGTCGAGTTGCAGACTCCGATCCGGACTACGACCGGCTTTGTGGGATTAGCTTGACCTCGCGGCGTTGCGACCCTCTGTACCGACCATTGTAGCACGTGTGTAGCCCTACTCGTAAGGGCCATGATGACTTGACGTCGTCCCCACCTTCCTCCGGTTTATCACCGGCAGTCTCCCTAAAGTTCCCACCATTACGTGCTGGCAAATAAGGATAAGGGTTGCGCTCGTTGCGGGACTTAACCCAACATTTCACAACACGAGCTGACGACAGCCATGCAGCACCTGTCTCATAGTTCCCGAAGGCACCAAGCTATCTCTAGCGAGTTCTATGGATGTCAAGAGTAGGTAAGGTTCTTCGCGTTGCATCGAATTAAACCACATGCTCCACCGCTTGTGCGGGCCCCCGTCAATTCATTTGAGTTTTAACCTTGCGGCCGTACTCCCCAGGCGGTCTACTTAATGCGTTAGCTTGGGAACCCAGTGTTCAAGACACCAAATTCCGAGTAGACATCGTTTACGGCGTGGACTACCAGGGTATCTAATCCTGTTTGCTCCCCACGCTTTCGTACCTGAGCGTCAGTCTTTGTCCAGGGGGCCGCCTTCGCCACCGGTATTCCTTCAGATCTCTACGCATTTCACCGCTACACCTGAAATTCTACCCCCCTCTACAAGACTCTAGTTTGCCAGTTCAAAATGCAATTCCCAGGTTGAGCCCGGGGCTTTCACATCTTGCTTAACAAACCGCCTGCGTACGCTTTACGCCCAGTAATTCCGATTAACGCTTGCACCCCTCGTATTACCGCGGCTGCTGGCACGAAGTTAGCCGGTGCTTCTTCTGCGAGTAACGTCACAGTAAGCAGTTATTAACTACCTACCTTTCCTCCTCGCTGAAAGTGCTTTACAACCCGAAGGCCTTCTTCACACACGCGGCATGGCTGCATCAGGCTTTCGCCCATTGTGCAATATTCCCCACTGCTGCCTCCCGTAGGAGTCTGGACCGTGTCTCAGTTCCAGTGTGGCTGATCATCCTCTCAGACCAGCTAGGGATCGTCGCCTTGGTAAGCCATTACCTTACCAACTAGCTAATCCCACCTAGGTACATCCAATCGCGAAAGGCCCGAAGGTCCCCTCCTTTCCCCCGTAGGGCGTATGCGGTATTAGCAGTCGTTTCCAACTGTTATCCCCCTCGACTGGGCAGTTCCCTAGGCATTACTCACCCGTCCGCCGCTCGACAGCAAAGTAGCAAGCTACTTTCTGTTTCCGCTCGACTTGCATGTGTTAGGCCTGCCGCCAGCGTTCAATCTGAGCCATGATCAAACTCTTCAATTAAAGTTCTTTTGATGCATCCTCTTTCGAAGATGACATCGGCTCAATGAATTATACTGTTTTTCATTAACCACTCTCTATAAAGAGAATGCCAATGAAGCTTACATATTTTGCTTCTTTGAATTTACTTTCTCGAAAGAAAGTAGAAACCAAAGTTGCTATGGTCACTCAGTGGTTCATTGAGAAAATTTGTTGCCACTTACAAAGTAAGATGGCTTCGAATAACTCAACACCTGTGAGTGTCCACACAGATTTCTTGTTTTGTATTGTTAAAGAACGTGGTGCTAAGTAGCACCGCCGTTGACGCTAGGTCGAAGGCTTTTACTTACTGACCAAGGCTATTCGTCTTGGCTAGGGAGGCGTATTCTACACTCTCCGTGGTTGGCGTCAAGGGCTTTTAAACATTTAATTCTTATCGTTTAAAACGAAGGAAAAAACTAAGCTAACTTGTTGCCCTAACTCGACTGGTCTTACTCAACTTAATGTTTAGTAGGACTGGGTTGCCGTGTCAGTGGATGCGCATTATAGGGGGTTTCGATGTGAGCACAAGGGCTTATTTAAAAAAAACAAACAAGCGAGTATTTATCAACCAAAGCGTCCAGAAAGCACACACAACACCGACCTGAAGGGCTTTTTTTACTCTAAACATCCTAGCAGGGAGACTAAGTCTGGCACACTTCTATGAGCCTGCACCTAATTGGCAGATTTTTGAGAGATATATCTATAGATATAGGAATAACTTAAAATCTACCTCACCGAGTTATTATTCGACTCCTTGGTTTTATCTTCATTAGCTTGCTTGATATTTTAACTATCCTTTCCCACGCTTCAGTCTTCATCTTTTTGACTACTAGTGTTTGGCGTTACTTTCAATTTTCGTATGCCATAAATAGTCATCACAGGGCCCGATAGAGCATAAAGATAAAAAATAAAGCAGAGTATTAGTGCAGGCTCTAGAGACACAAAAACAAATATGCCTACGAGGGATAAGATGACAAGAAAGTTAACTCGACTGCGCCAGTCGATGTCTTTGAATGATAAATAGCGAAAGTTACTTACCATGAGTAAGCCTAATATGATGGTAATAATAGCCACGACCCAACTAACATTATGACCATCGAGTGCATTTTGGCTTCCCAACCAAATACTAGCAGCGATCACTGCCGCCGCTGCGGGGCTTGCCAACCCTTGAAAATAACGTTTATCGGCTACTCCAACCTGTGTATTAAAACGAGCTAAGCGCAATGCAGCACCTGCACAATATATAAAGGCCGCGAGCCAACCTAACTTTCCAAGTTCTGCTAATCCCCAATTATAGGCGATCAAAGCAGGAGCAACTCCAAATGACACCATGTCGGCCATACTGTCGTATTCAGCTCCAAATTGACTCTGGGTATTAGTCATTCTTGCCACGCGGCCATCGAGCCCATCAAATAACATGGCGACAAACACAGCAATTGCAGCAGACTCATACAAGCCATTCATAGATGCAATAACCGCATAGAATCCAGAAAATAATCCTGCTGTGGTAAACAAGTTTGGGAGTAGGTAGATACCTTTACGTTTTACCGAATCTTTATCAAAGTTTTGCATATCATTCAAAGATGAGTATCTTGTATAAAAAATATACCATACTTTAACTGTTCTACACTTTTCCGTTATCAGTTATTTACTTAAGCTCATCATATCCTGTGAGCAAGTTCATCTTAGTTTTGATTGGAAGCCATTATGTACTCAAGATTATTAGCTCTCGCTCTACCTTTACTATTTGTGACATACGTTTCAGCAACCGTTATCTATAAGTGGGTAGATGATAATGGAGTGACTCACTTCAGTCAGCAAATCCCAGAGAATGCAGACGAGCAGTCTAAATCTGAGAAACTATACAGTGAAGATATTGAACCAAAATCCATAGGGACAGTGGCTCCAATAGCTAGTAGTAAAGAGCCAACAAAGTTAAGCCAAGCTCAACAAGATGCAGCACAAATTAATCAATTTGATAAAGAACAAGCAAAAGAAATCTGCAAGAACGCAAAATACAACCTTGATATTTTGGTGACCCACACCAAGCTAAACAGTAAAGATCAACAAACAGGTGAAGTCGTTGCAGTGACTGAGGAACAACGTCAGCAAAAGATTAAAATGCAGAAACAGAGAGTAGCGCTATTCTGTAAATAGACACAGGTATCGAGTGCAGAACAATATCAAAAGCACTATAGGCAGTTATTAGCTAGAAGAAATCTGACTTCACCCCATATTAGTAGTATCTATTACGTCTAATGTGGGGTGTCATATAATTATTATTTAAGATTTTTTGACTGTATACATGGAACGGCTTATCCCTTCTTGGCATGCTTGAATGCCTGCATTCCAGCCTTCATCAAAGGAACCTAAACCGTCTAATATTGTATCTTTAAATTCGGAGAGTGTTCCACCATTGTGTTTAACTGTAATTGCACTCTTGCAGCCTTGATCATAACCAAAATGATATTGACTATCGTAATCGATATTGCCTACACCTATATATGTTTCAATGTCCTGGTTTACTTTAGGCTCTGGAGTAGTGGAACTACAACCTAGGACCGATAATGACACCAATCCGATGAGTGCTAATGTTGATTTCATGATTCATACTCCTTATTAGGCTATAAGCAGCAAACCAATGGCAAGTATCACTCCAGACTGGTTTACTACTCTATGTCTAAGTTAAATAGGTATTTTACACCTAAATAACTGACTATATTAAATTAAACTCAACATATACTAATTGAATTTATGAAAAAAACACAAGAGTTCCAAGCTGGCTTATATATTAAGCAGGCTTAACTCTCATGGGATGCCTTACTGCAGGAAGACTAACTCTCCTCCCGAACACTCAAGCTTAATGGGCTTACCAGGCACTAAGCTACCGCTTAAAATCCGTTGAGCCAGTGGATTAGCAACTTCCTGCTGCAAGGCCCTTTTCAAAGGCCTAGCTCCATATACAGGATCGAAACCAGCCTTAGCAATCAAGGCTAATGCATCTTCACTAATAATGAGTTCAAAATCTTTTTCGGTAAGTCTCTGCTGTAAAGCTTGGATTTGAATGTTAGCAATATATTCAATGTGCTTCTCATCCAGAGGATGAAATACTACGGTCTCATCGATTCTATTTAAGAATTCAGGTCTAAAACTATGAACTACAACATTCATGACCTCAGCCTTCATCTCACTGTATGACAGAGAGCCACATCGGGTTTGAATGATGTCAGAGCCAAGATTTGACGTCATGATGATAACCGTATTTCTAAAGTCGACAGTACGGCCTTGGCCATCAGTCAATCTACCATCATCTAGCACCTGCAATAGAATGTTAAATACGTCAGGATGAGCTTTTTCAACTTCGTCGAGAAGTATAACCGAATACGGCTTTCTTCTTATCGCTTCAGTTAAATAGCCACCCTCTTCATAACCCACATAACCTGGAGGCGCACCGAGTAAACGTGCAACTGAGTGCTTCTCCATAAACTCTGACATATCGATACGTACCATAGCGGCTTCTGTATCGAATAAAAATTTAGCCAAAGACTTACACAACTCGGTCTTACCTACCCCAGTTGGTCCCAAAAACAGAAATGATCCTATAGGGCGTTCGGGATCGGCAAGGCCAGCTCTACTACGACGAATTGCGTTTGAAACCGCATCTACGGCTTCATTCTGCCCAATAACCGTTTGATGTAAGGCTTCTTCCATATTCAGCAGTTTCTCTTTCTCTCCTTCCAACATTTTAGCGACTGGGATCCCCGTAGCTCTAGATAGCACCTCTGCAATTTCGACATCAGTTACCTTGTGCCTCAATAAAGTCATATCTTGCATCTCGGCTTGCGCCGCAAGATCTAATTGCTTTTCTAGCGCTGGTATACGGCCATATTGCAATTCAGACATACGAGTCAAATCACTAGCACGCCTCGCCACATCGAGATTCAGCCTTGCCTGCTCTAGATCCGCCTTTATATGTTGAGTTCCTGCAAGCGCTGCTTTTTCTGTATGCCAGATTTCATTAAGCTCAGCGGCTTTAGCATCGACATCTTTCAACTCTTTTCGCAGTGAATATAAGCGGCGAATACTCGCTTCATCAGTTTCTTTAGCGAGTGCTTGCTCCTCTATTTTAAGCTGGATGCTTCTGCGCTCTAACTTATCTAGTACTTCTGGTTTAGAGTCGATCTGAATTCTGATACTAGATGCTGCTTCATCGATGAGATCTATGGCTTTATCGGGCAACTTACGATCTGAGACATATCGATTTGACATACTTGCTGCGGCTACAATTGCAGGGTCGGTGATCTCAACATGGTGATGTAACTCGTAGCGTTCCTTGAGTCCACGTAAGATAGCAATAGTGTCTTCTACATTGGGCTCTTCAACCAACACCTTCTGAAAACGCCGTTCTAAAGCGGCATCTTTTTCTATATATTTGCGGTACTCGTCTAATGTCGTCGCCCCGACACAATGAAGATCTCCCCTTGCAAGGGCTGGTTTAAGCATATTACCCGCGTCCATGGCACCATCGCCTTTTCCAGCTCCCACCATAGTATGTAACTCATCGATGAAGAGGATGACTTGACCCTCTTCTTGATAAAGCTCATTAAGAACAGCTTTTAAACGTTCTTCGAATTCACCACGATATTTAGCCCCAGCCACTAATGAACCCATGTCTAATGAGAGCACTCGCTTATTCTTGATACCTTCAGGCACTTCACCGTTAACGATTCTTTGTGCCAGCCCTTCGACTATCGCAGTTTTACCCACGCCAGGCTCGCCTATTAATACAGGATTATTTTTACTACGACGCTGCAATACCTGAATTGTACGACGGATCTCATCGTCTCGACCTATAACAGGATCCAGTTTGCCTTGCTCGGCAAGCTCGGTCAGATCGACAGTAAACTTTTTAAGCGCTTGACGTTGATCTTCGGCATTCGGATCGTCAATAGTTTTACCAGCTCTGATCTGTTTGATGGTCTGCTCCATCAAACCTTTAGTTGCGCCTGCCTTTTTTAGCTTCTGGGCAAGAAGATCATTACCTTCCAGTGCAGCTAGAATAAATAGCTCGCTGGAAATAAATTTATCTTTGCGCTTCTGGGAAAGTTTGTCACAGAGATTTAATAGGCGTATCAGTGCCTGTGATAATTGAATATCTCCGCCAGCGCCATCAACTTGAGGTAAACGTTCTATCTCTTGGCTTATCATCAAACGCAATGAGCTAACCAGAATTCCGGCCTGAGTAAGTAAGGGGTGAATTGAACCATTATCTTGATTGAGAAGTGCCATCATCAGATGTATAGGTTCAATAAACTGGTGATCACGCCCCAATGCCAGTGATTGGGCATCGGAAATCGCTGTTTGGAATTTATTGGTCATACGATCGAGTCGCATAGAGTCTCCAAAATAATAACTAAGACTAAATTTACTTTATATAGTTAAAAGATGGGGTGTTTTTGGATTTTTTCAAGCTTTAAACTGTAAGATAGACCAGTATATTGTTAATTAACTAGCTTAAGTCAACCAGATGAATGACGCCATGCGTCCTGTTATACCGTCTCGGCGATAGGAAAAGTAATCGGCTTCATTTTTATAAGTACAAGCATGACTCAAATATACCTGATCCACACCGACTAGCTGAAGTCGAAATTTTGCCAAGCCTTGAATATCGGCTAAAAACTTACCATCGGATTCAGTGGCATTAAAAAACGTTGAGGTTTCGGGGTGTAATTGCATGAACATCTCCCTCACATCCTCTCCAACTTCAAACGCATCAGGGCCAATGGCTGGTCCCAAATAAGCAATGAGCTGTGAATTTTCTGTGGAAAACGTCTCTAACGCAGCCTCTATAATCCCGTCACACAGCCCACGCCAACCTGCGTGAATGGCGGCAACTTGCTTGCCTTGCCTATCACAAATAAGCACAGGTAGGCAGTCTGCGGTCATAACGACACAGACTTGCTGCCTACTTTTGGTGTAACTGGCATCAGCGCAAACAAGCCGCTGATTATCAGCCTCGACGATTTTAGTGCTATGGACTTGCTCTAACCAAGCTGGGGTTGAAGGTAATTTCAAGCGCTCACAGATGAGCGCTCTATTTACCAGTACATCTTCCTGTACGTCACCCACGTGTAGCCCTAAGTTAAGACTCCCATAGGGAGCTTTACTCACTCCACTATGACGGGTTGTGAAAGCAATCTTAACGCCTTCAGGAATATGCCAGCTTGTGGTCATCTACAGAATCCGTCTATTTATAAGATTGATGACGGGTTGTCTTCCGTATCTTTTCTTAACGCTTTAGTTAAGATCACCATATCCTCTGGAACTGGAGCCTGCCAGCTCATGATTTCACAGGTATATGGGTGAGCTAATTCAAGCCTGATTGCATGTAGCGCCTGACGTTTAAAGTTCATATAAACATCGAAAAATTCTGGAGTAACAGCTTTTGGCGGTCTTGGACGTCCACCGTACACAGGATCACCAACTAAGGTATGCCCAAGATGAGCCATATGCACACGTATCTGGTGAGTCCTTCCAGATTCCAGGCGCAATCTTAAACGTGTATGTGCTCTGAACTTCTCGGCTACACGAAAGTGAGTCATTGCCGGCTTACCCGAATACACCACAGCCATATGGGTACGTTTAGTCGGATGACGATCGATAGGTTCATCGACTGTCCCCCCAGAAATAAGTGACCCCAATACTATGGCTTCATATTCACGAGTGATCTCGCGAGCCTGCAAAGCCGAGACAAGATGTGTCTGAGCCTCAACAGTCTTAGCTACAACCATGAGTCCTGTGGTATCTTTATCCAGACGATGTACAATACCGGCACGAGGCACTAGCTCGATACCTGGGCAATGGTGAAGTAGAGCATTCAGAAGCGTGCCATCACTATTTCCGGCACCTGGATGAACCACTAAGCCTGCCTGCTTGTTGATGACCAAGATATGATCATCTTCATAGACAATATTAAGATCAATTGCTTGGGCTTTAGCCGTAGTTTCTTCAACTAAGGTCGCACCCACTACAACGATCTGCCCCTCGAGCACTTTCTCTCTGGGCTTATTTGAAACATCGCCATCAATAGTCACTGAACCATCTAAGATCCATTCTTTGATACGTGTACGTGAGTAATCAGGGAACAAATCAGCCAAAGTTTGATCTAATCTTTGTCCAGTTTGTGTTGCTGTTATCTCGCTTTTTAGATTAATCTCTTGTGTCATAGGAACCGTACCCGTTTTTCGGGGTCCAAAAATGTGAGCGATCTGTTACAATCGAATTGTTTCTATTTTATATCGAAATGGAAAAAATCTTAACTATAACTTTAAAAGAATCGAAATTAAGTATGCATAAATTTGCTAAAGGTGCTGTATTAGCCCTATTTTCAATAGCCATTACGGCTTGTAGTAGTAGCCCAGATGAAGAACTTAAGGCCAGTAAAACATCACCTGATGTACTGTACTCCCAAGCTAGAACCTCTATGGAGCTTGGTAATTACAGCAAAGCAGTTCGTTCTCTTGAAGCATTAGACTCTCGCTACCCATTTGGGCCACACAAGACTCAAGTGCAGTTAGATCTGATTTACGCCTATTATAAACTAGATGACCCCGCTTCGGGAATCGCAAATATAGATCGTTTCATTCGGCTAAACCCTACCCATAAAGATATAGACTATGTCTATTATATGCGTGGATTGGTTAATATGCAGTCTGATAGCTATATGTTCCACGATATGCTCAATATCGATAGAACAGATCGAGACCCTCAGGTGGCCATTAATGCGTTTAAAGATTTCGATCGCCTGATCAAATCTTACCCAAACAGCAAGTATGCCAATGATGCAGCCGAGCGTATGCAATATCTTAAAAACAGACTTGCTAAATATTCAATTAATGTCGCCGAATATTACATGAAGATGAATGCTTGGAGTGCTGCTGCGATCAGAGCCCAATCTGTGATGGAAACCTATCCAGGTACCTCATCGACAGAACGTGCATTAGAGATAATGGCTGACGCCTATGGTGAACTAGGGCAAGAAAAGCTGAAGAATAATGTACTGACTGTGATGAAAGCTAATTATCCGGACAATAAAAGATTGGCTGATTAACTACTTCAAAGAAGTCTGTATTATCTAAATATTAAAGCTCCCACTTAATTTTAAGTTGGGAGTTTTTTGTATCTGTCACAAATATCCAAAGCAAGAGCTGAGCATATTCACGCCGCACTCTAGCCATAGCTATAAGTAAGAATAAACACTCACCACCATGTCAACTGCACGAAATACCTACAAACAAGCAGTAATTGCCGATAATACAACGAAAGTAGTTGACTAGAATCCTAAAAAGCATTCTAATGACGCCCGTTGCCCGAATAGCTCAGTCGGTAGAGCAGAGGATTGAAAATCCTCGTGTCCCTGGTTCGATTCCGGGTTCGGGCACCATATTTCATTTAGGCGCTCTTAGCGACTAAAACAAAAAAACCTCGCTATGCGAGGTTTTTTTGTATCTGTAGTTTACTGTTTCTAAACTTATGCTGCCGGAACTTAGATTTTTAAGACTTATACTTATGAGGCTTATACTTATGAGGCTTAAAACTTCTCATTCCTAATAGGTTCAGTTCAAGAACGAAGTAAAGCGATAGCTTAGCACTATCGCTTCTCAGCCTTATGTTTTAAACAGACTCACCGCTTGTTGCAGTGACTCGGCACGAGACTTAACTTCATCCGAAGCACGGGCATTCTCATCGGCAGCCGTTGCCGAGTCTTGAGCAATATCCCTAATTATAACCACATTTTTATTCACTTCAGAAGCAACCATACTCTGCTCCTCAATTGCGGCGGCAATCTGAGTACTCATGTCCATTATATTAGTGACATCTAAGTTAATCTGCTGCAATAGCGTTCCAGCAGAAGCGGCCTGTTCGGCACTCTCTCCACCTTGCTTCTGAGTTGCTTCCATCAACTGCACAATTGAACGAGTTCTTGCTTGCAGTGTCTGAATGATACTGGCAATTTCCTCTGTAGACTCCTGAGTCCTCATGGCCAGACTTCTGACCTCATCGGCTACCACGGCAAAACCACGTCCTTGCTCCCCGGCTCTGGCAGCCTCAATAGCAGCATTAAGTGCCAACAGGTTCGTCTGCTCGGCAATGCCTCTGATAACATCAAGCACGCTACCTATGGTCTCACTGTCTTTCTCCAAATCTGAAACCACCTGAGCTGAACCATTTAACTGCTCGGCTAAAGATTGAATTTTCTCAATGGTTTTCTCTACACCCAGTTGCCCCTTCTGAGCATTATCATGGGTATTGCTGGCTCTATCGGCTGCGAGTTCGGTATTTTTAGCTATCTCATCGATGGTCGCACCCATCTCGGTAATTGCCGTCGCAACCATATCTGTCTCATTGAGTTGCTGGCTGACTCCTTCGGATGCCTTAGCCGCATTCATAGAGAGTTCACCACATGAATGATTCATGATCTGTACAGACTCATTCACCTCTTCAATCAAGCACTGAAAGCTCTCGACCATACTATTAAAGTGTCTAGCAATCTGACCTAACTCATCATCAGACCTAGCATCACAGCGTATAGATAAGTCCTTATTTTTCTCTATGCTCGAAATAGCCTTGGTTATCCTATTCACCGGGTCCATGATGCTGCGAATGATAAAGAAGGTAAAACTACATAAGATCATGGCTATCAGGATAAACACTGTCATGCTTAGAGTGAATGCCGACGTTTCCGCGTCATGAATCGCCCTTAGCGCCTGATCTTTCAAGGTATTAGAATCATTCTCGGCAGTTGCTATTGCATCACGTAGTACAGCCATCAAGCCGTCATCTTGGGTTAATCCCAAAGCTTGCTCTTTATTGACTAAAGTCGCGAAGTCTTTCTGATAACTGCTCATAAGGGAGGAAATCTGGTCCTTAGCGATCGGGTCTAATAAAGACGATGATAAAAGCAGTTGAAACTGACTAATATTACTATCAAATTTCACGGTGTAACTCATTTTACGACGTAACATAAAATCTTTTTCATTACGTCTTAACTGTAGCATCAATACCATCAAGCCTGGTTGATCATATTTTTTAACTAAAGTCTCAACATCCCTCACCGCTTGGCGCAGGGTGCCATACAGCCCAGATTTCGGCGTTAGGCCAATTTGCTGCTGCAGCTGCACCACAGTTTCGAAAGACTTCTTGTAGTACTGAATACTTTTATCGAAACTATCTAGGGCATCGGTAGGAATATCATACATGACGAACTCCTCCCTCAAGCTGTTCATCACAGCATGCATATCATTTGCATTCGCCTTATGTTTATCTAAATACTCCATATCTAAGCGAGCAAAAAAATCTTTTTCGTTTTTTCTCAGGCTAAGTACTTCATTTTCTAGTTCGATGACATTTTGGGCACCTAACGACAACTCGGCCTGAACTGAGCTGGAATAACGCTGTAAACCAAACATGGCAACCAACGAAAGGATTGAAACGGTAGCACTTAATAACAACTTATGACGAATGAGCATATTGGGGTCCCCTAAAACAAGCACTCTTTTAAAAATAGTCGTAAATTTATATAAAGGTAAATAAATATTGCACTGTAACAAAAGTGTCACAATATATGTCACCAATATTATCCATAACGGGAGATATATCAACTATTTTTTACATGAAAACCACAAAGAAACCATTAACATGAAGCTATAGGCAACAGGAAAAACCAAATCGAAATTAAAACAGACTCTTTATCTTACCTCTGTCAAGATATACAATATCCCAAGAATAAAAAGGAGTTTGTATGCAGGTAATAGATGCTGACACAGTTAATCAAACATTAAACTTTCCAACACTTATCTCAGAGCTTAGAGAGACCTTCTCCAAACCTGCAGGCATGCCCCAACGACAGGTATTCAGCCTAGATGAGAACTCATCTCACAGCGATGCATTCGCGGTTCTGCCCTCATGGAACGAAAAGACCATAGCGGTTAAGGCATTCACCTACTTTCCTGACAATCCAGCTAAGAGTAGTGAACTGCAAAGTCTCTATTCCAAAATCATGATATTTGATCGTAAAACCGGAGTTCCTCAAGCTTTAGTCGACGGAACCAGTGTTACTTACTGGCGCACAGCGGCTATTTCGGCTTTAGGTGCTGACTTTTTAGCAAGGAAAGATGCCAGTAAACTGCTGGTTTTAGGTACCGGGCGTCTCGCCCCATATATGGCCTTAGCCCATGCGAGTATCCGCCCTATCGATGAAATATCCATCTGGGGCAGAGATCCAAACAAGGCACAACAAATCGTCGACGCTGTGAGCTTAGCCAGACCAGATATTAAGGTGACCGTCTGTGATGATATGCAAAAGGCTGTAAAATCTGCAGATATCATCAGCTGCGCAACAGGCTCACCGACTCCATTATTTAACAGTGACTGGGTACAAGCTGGCACTCATACGGATTTCGTCGGTAATCATAATCATGATAAGCGCGAGTGCGACACAGATCTTATCTTGAAGTCATCTGTATATGTAGATTCAAAAATTAATGTGTTTGCGGAAGCCGGTGAACTGCTTATCCCAGTTGAAGAAGGTGTTTATAGCACTGACTCTGTCGTGGGTGAGCTCGCTCAACTGTGTAAACATCAGGTATCGGGTCGAAAAAACGAACAAGAGATAACACTATTTAAAACCGTTGGCACGGCTCTGGCCGATCTCGTCGGTGCTCAACTGGTCTATTCCCAATTACAGTCAGAAAAATAGAAACTTCTCCCATTAATAAAAGGGAAGGCTCTCTTCCCTATTCTCATACTTTTTACTCAAATCTACTGTTTCTCAAGTCATATCCGCTGCGTCCACTTCACTAAAATCGTTAAGTGCTATATCTTTCGTTAACCCCCTTAACCTCAGTCACATATTATTTAACTTTTGCTTTGGAGTCAGTGCAGGACATCCTACAGCGAAGGGATGAAGCTCACGGCTTCACTAAATTAATAAGGATAGCTAGTATGATAAAGGCAAACATCACTCACTATTTACTCATCCCCTTATTGCTTTTAAGTCACTTAAGCCAAGCCGCACAGAGTATCGACAAGCAGATCAAGGTAACAGATGTCCTCAGGCTCAATGTCAAAGTGTTGCGAGGCGATGTCAAAATTAAAAGCTGGGATAGACAAGAGATCAGTGTCCAAGGAACCTTAGATGAACTCAGCCAAGGATTCATTTTGGAACTGCAAGGTAACTCAGTCACTCTGGAAGATAAGATGCCTCAACAATTTAGTGGCAAGAATAATAGCGGCTCGTCATTGATCATCACAGTTCCAAGCAAGCTAAGCTTATACGCCAAGGGAATTTCATCTAGCTATAACCTGTCAAATCTTGAGGGGGATATCAGGGTTAACACGGTCAGTGGTGATATCAAGGCCATCAAGCTCACCGATCAAGTCCAACTACACACCATATCCGGCGATATCAACTCCGATGGCTTGAAAGGAAATATCAAGTTAGACACAGTGTCAGGCACTATTAAAGATAAGAATAGTGATGGTGAGATAAGTTATAAATCTGTCAGCGGGAAAATTAACGCCAGTTCGAGAGCAACTAAGGTGACAGTCGAGCAAGTATCTGGTGACGGAAGGGTCATGCTAGAAAAAGTCGACAAACTTGAGGTACACAGTGTGAGTGGTGATATTGTGCTGTCTTTCTCGGCACTCGACACTGTCGCTAGCTTGGAGAGTGTCAGCGGAGACATTAAACTCGAGTTACCTCAGGCGATCAATGCCAAGTTTAGCCTCAATGGTGGTCCGGGTGGCAAAATCTATAATCGTTACAGCCAAGATAAACCAAGCCAAAAGAAATACTCACCAAGCTCATATCTAACATTTCAAATAGGCAAGCCAAGGGCTGATATCAAGGTAAGCACCATAAGCGGAGACATAGAGCTGATTAAAAAAATCTAGCCTAGTCTAAAATGAAGGCTAAACGAAGGGCCTTATATCAAGGCCCTTTGGGAACAATTATCTCAAGTTAGCAAAGCCTAAACAGATGCAATCTCTTCATCGGTCAGGAAACGCCACTCGCCTGGGGCTAAGTCATCGTCTAACACTATCTTACCGACGCTTTCTCTATGTAGACCCACGACTTTATTACCTACAGCAGCAAACATACGCTTCACCTGATGGTATTTACCTTCGGTAATCGTTAAGCGAGCATGATGTGAGTCAATAATCTCCAGTACCGCAGGTTTGGTCAGACCATCTTCATTTCTTAACTCAACACCTTGAGCGAATGTCTCGACTAATGAGGCATCGAGTTCATCAGTCAATGTAACCAGATAACACTTGCCGCAATCTTTCTTTGGCGAAGTGATCTTATGAGACCATTGACCATCGGTAGTGATCAGCACAAGCCCTGTGGTATCTATATCTAATCTGCCAGCAATATGCAGAGTATCTGCTTTCTCGATATCGAGAAGGTCGATGACAGTTGGGTGCACTATATCAAATGTGGCACAGATGGTATCCGCAGGTTTATTCAGCATCAAAAACCTTGGGCCGACAACAGAGATAACCTTACCGTCTAGACATATAATTTGTCCCGCTTTTACTTTAAAACTTGAACTCTTAACCACCTCACCATCACAAGTCACATCACCACGGTGTAAGGCTTTCTTTGCAAATGAGCGGGTGAGCTCAGTCGATTCACAGATAAATTTGTCTAAACGCACTTAGGTTTCTCAAGTTTTAGATAAAAAGTGGCGCCATTATGAAGGTCTCTTCGATAAAGGGCAAAGTTTTGCCATTAAGTTAATCTTGCGCTCATCCACATGAGGGGAATTAAACACTAGGACTTATCTTGCTAGCCATGCTAATTCCTCTCCCATTAAAGGAAACCTTTACTTACACAAGTTCCCCCTATACCCGAGTTTATCTAACACTGACACCTTGTTTACATTCCATGTATAGCCTTAACATCTATAGTAATATGTCATCTATCACCAAAAACATGGTATTTCATATCTAGTTGTTGGTTTTTTAGTATTTAAGCCTAGCTAAATGTGCAGACATGAGCCATATATAAACTCGGCACAATTAGCTACATGATCAAGTCACATCAATAAAAATAACCCTATAATGGGCAATAAAGGAAACAGCATGAAAAAAGTACTCGTTGGAGGCCTATGTGCCTCACTGATAGTAGGCCTGACGGCATGCAATAATAAGGAAGCTGAAGTTAAAGCTCCCGAAGCCAGTAAGACGGCTACGGCCGTACAGAAGGCATTAACTTCTGGCATTGATTTCACTAACTTCGATAAGTCTATTCGTCCTCAAGACGACTTCTACGGTTACGTAAACGGTACTTGGCTCAAAACCACCGAAATCCCAAGTGATAGAACTAGCGCAGGTGCTTTTTATGATCTCCGTGAAAAATCCCGAGACGATGTAAAAGCTATCATAGAAGAAGTCGCCGCTACGCCTAATCTTGTTGCCGGAAGCGATGAGCAAAAAGTTGCCGATCTATATCGCTCATTTATGGACACTGACACATTAAACCAACTAGGCACTACCCCTATTCAAGCCGAGTTGGATAAAATTGACGCCCTAAAGACTAAGTCTGATCTCGTCGGTTACTTCGCCCATAGTCAGCTCATAGGCAGCGGTACACCAGTTGCTCTTTATATAGATGTAGATGCCAAAGACTCGAGCCGCTACGCCACACACATTTGGCAATATGGTCTCAGTCTTCCAGAGAAAGATTACTATTTTAACGATGGCGAACGCTTTGTTAATATTCGTAAAGCCTTCGTCGAGCACATAGAAAAGATGTTCACTATCGCTGGCTTTAACGATCCTAAAGCCAGTGCAGAGCAGATTTTAGCACTGGAAACTGCCATAGCTAACAGACATTGGGACGTTGTCGAGACCCGCGACAGCACTAAGACCTATAACCTTTATCAGGTTAAAGACCTAGCTAAGCTCGCACCTGACTTCGATTGGACTGCTTACCTAACAACTTTAGGCGTCCAAGATCAAAAAGATATCATCATCAATCAGCCTAGCTTTATTGAAGGCTTCAATGAAGTCCTAAAAGCCAATGAACTGTCAACCTGGCAAACCTACATGAAGTGGCAATTACTGACTCATTTCGCCGGTGAAATGACAGGTAAGCTAGATCATGAAAACTTCGAATTCTTCTCTAAGACGCTCAACGGCCAAGCAGAGCAACAGCCTCGCTGGAAGCGTGGTGTGAGCACTGTCAACAATGTATTAGGTGAGGTTGTCGGCAAAGTTTACGTTAAGCGCCACTTTACACCTGCCGCGAAAGAGCGCATGCAAGTTCTGGTTGAGAACCTACGTGGTGCCTATGGCACCAGTATCGACAACTTAGAATGGATGAGTGCCGGCACTAAAATCGAAGCCAAAGACAAGCTGGCTAAATTTGATCCTAAGATAGGTTACCCAGATAGATGGGAAGATTATTCTAAGCTGACTATCAAGGCAGACGATCTTATCGGTAACAATATTCGCGCCAACGAACTCGGTCACGAAAAAGAGCTAGAAAAACTTGCAGGTCCGATCCGCAAGTGGGAATGGCATATGACCCCACAAACGGTGAATGCCTACTACAACCCAACCATGAACGAGATAGTATTCCCAGCAGCTATCCTTCAACCGCCTTTCTTCGACATGCAAGCCGATGACGCCGTTAACTATGGCGGTATTGGTGCGGTTATCGGTCACGAGATGGGTCATGGCTTCGATGACCAAGGCGCAAAATTTGATGGTGAAGGCAATATGCGTAACTGGTGGACCGAGCATGACCTCTCTGAGTTTGCCACTCGCGGTAAAGCACTCGTAGCACAATATGATGGCTACTCAGTGTTTGATGATCTTAATGTGAACGGCGAGCTTACTCTAGGTGAGAACATCGGCGACCTTTCCGGTGTGACTATCGCCTATAGGGCATACAAGAAGTCACTGGATGGTAAAGAAGCACCTGTTATCGATGGCCTTACCGGTGACGAGCGATTCTTCATCGGCTTCACTCAGATCTGGCGTGCAAAAATAAAAGAAGAGTCTATGCGTAATCGTGTAGCCACAGATCCACACTCGCCAGCTAAGTTCCGTTCACTGGGCGCCTTATCTAATATGCCTCAGTTCTACACCACTTTCGACGTAAAACAAGGCGATGCCATGTATATAGCGCCAGAAAAACGTGTAAAAATCTGGTAATCAGCTGAACTGATTTATCAATTAAAAAGAGTGCCTTAGGCGCTCTTTTTTTATGTCTGTTGAAAAATAAACTTAACATGAATGAAAGTTAATTCTTCATTCAGCCTAGATTAAGCTAACTAGGTTTAAATTGACTACATCGTTTAGTTTTACTTCCTATTTTTCAAGTAATGAGGCTAATTTGATGTTGATAAACAGTATGAATCGCTTGTTTCGCACCTTCTTTATTTTTCTACTCCTACTGTCCTCCCGGACAGGATTTGCTGCCACAAACGAATTCAAGTCCAGTGTAAAAGAGAAGAGTGATAGTTATGCCGCTAGGCAAGCAATCAGTAAAAACCTTTTGGGACTCACATCTATATCCAGTCTTGAATACCACCCAGCCAGACAAACTAGCACAGATCTCGACGTCCTCTACTCACAGGCGCAAACCGCTCAAGACGAATTGGCGCAAATTTTAATGGATATTTCAACGGGTACTCAGATTGAAGCTCAACTTCCTGGTATTAAGAGTTATTCCAGAGCCAGCGAAAAGGTTAAGGCTAAATTTTATGGTGATGCTAGCCTACTCACCGACCTTGCCAGAGCCAGCATAGTAACCAATAATATCCATGACCTAGTCTCAGCCTATGAGGCCTTAACCAGCCAGACTCAAGTCATCAAGGTCAAGAATCGCTTCGCTTCTCCTAAAGATTCAGGTTATCGTGATCTCAATGTACTCATCAGGCTACCTAAGTCGCAGATGATTGCCGAAGTTCAACTGCACTTAAGTGGGATAGCGAATATCAAAAATGGTGCCGAGCATAGGGTCTATGAACAGGTGCAAGCCATAGAAACGAGCGCCATGAGCCAAGAGCGGCCATTAAATGACATTGAGCAGGCTCAGATAACACGCCTTCGCCAAGTCTCCCACAAGCAATATCACAAAGCTTGGCTACAATATAAACGCATAGATGCCGCAAGTTTGATCACCGCATCGGTCGCTTAAGCGCTAACAATACCCACTCAGACAAGATATACTTGAAGCCATAAACTTATAATCAGCGATGAGACAATGCACGAGATCATAGAGCAACTTCAGGAACTGAGTGAAACCGTTCCTATCCCTTTAGAACTGCCTACATTTGAACAAATTGTAGTGGTCGAAGAGGAAATTTTAATGCCTCTTCCTCCCGAGCTAAAGGAATATCTACTCTATGCCAGCGATGTTATCTACGGGAGCCTAGAGCCCGTAACCGCCAGCGACCCATATTCCCACACCTACCTTGCCGAAGTGACCGCCTATGCTTGGTCAATCGGCATGTCACGTGAATACGTAGCCATATGTCAGCAGGGCAATAGCTTCTACTGTATCGATCAGGAAGGTCAGGTCATGCTCTGGAGCGAAGATGAGCTCGAAAGCGAAACCTGGGAATCTTTCTGGCAATGGGCTGAACATGTCTGGTTGCAGAGCTAGGTCTCTATCCTAGGAGAAGTCTAGGTGCTAACCCAGCACATTTATCTATCCGAGAATAATTATTCCAGCACTAGAATTCGAGTACTAATAGTGCGAATAAGTCTTGGTATAGACACTCAATATTTATGGAAAAACAATGTCAAAGAATACCGGCTTAAATGCCATCGAAATTAAGTTTCTACGTCTGTCTCTTGGCCTAACACATGCTCAAGTAGCTGAGCTTAGCAAAGCCAGTGAAGCTGATGTAATCGCCTGGGAAGCGGGTGAGAAGCCCGTATCGGGACTGGCCGAGAAGAAGTTGTTAGCGATAGACGAAATCATCGAGATGCAAGTACTCAACACCTGTGATGGTATCGAAGAGCTGTTCAAGCAAGAGCCTAAGCGTCGCCTTAGTTTTGTCGTCTATCCGACCCAAGCCATCTACGCTCAGTATAATCCTGAATTCTTAGGCTCATTGCCACTAGCCGAGCTTTATAGCACGTCTGCTTGGCGCATCAAGAAAGAGTGTAAGCTAGTACTTGAAGTCGACGTGACCCTGGTGGCTCTCGATGTCGAAGCTTACAAGGCTTACCGTGAGAAAGAAGACTTAAAAGAGAGCCGCGAGATCCGAGCAAAATGGGCGGCGACACAGATATAGGTTGCGAGTTGCGAGTTGCGAGTTGCGAAAAGAATAATAAAAAAGCATCTAAATAGATGCTTTTTTTACGCCTACTCTATTCCAGAGATGATTCAAAAGGCGATATTAAAATATAAGCTATTCAGCCCCGGCCATCTCTTTCTCAAGGGCCTTAGCCATAGCGGGACGCTTAGCAAGCCTATCACGGTAGACAGCCAGCTTAGGCGGAATAGTTTGCTCGAATCGAGTGGCCCAGGCTAAGGTGTGTGCCAATAAGATATCGGCAACGCTCAACTCATCGCCTAACAGAAAATCGGACTCAGGCAGCCAATTTTCGGCAATAGCAGCCGCCTTATCAAACTCCCACTTCGCCACAGGGAACATGCTCTCTTGCCTCAGCTCCTCGGGCAGTGCGAACTTATGCTTGCCTATGGTCCACAGTGGCTGCTCAAGCTCAGTGATGATAAAACTCACCCACTTATGATGTAAAGCAGAAGCGTCACTGCCAGGCTCAGGTAACAGCTTTCTTTTGCCATATTTCTCGGCTAGATGCATGACAATAGCGGCCGATTCGGTCACCACTAACTCATCATCGACCAAGGCAGGAACCTTGCCACCAGGATTAACAGCAAGAAAGCCTGGGCTTCGGCTATCGCCTTTGGAGAAGTTAATATAGTGATACTGCCAATCCAAACCCAGCTCTTCTAAGGTCCATGACACGCGTAGTGAACGACTTCGGGGTACTCCATATAACTTGATCATTCTCACTCCCATTGATGACGTACTGATAAAAAAAAGGCTACAGCTAATACCAATCGGTATAAGATCTAGCCCTAACAATATACGCAAATTCAGATAACTTGAAAGATTAAAAATTCATCGTCAGCTTAGTATAAATATATCGGCCCAAGGGGTTATGAACCGCCATCGCATAACCATAGAGATCAGCATCACCATCACCTATGGCGAATGGTGGCTCTTCGTCAAACATGTTATTCACGCCGACACTCAACTTAAACATCTCGCTGAAGCGATAAGAGCCAGACATATCCACCAGAAGCTGAGATTCGACGGTGCGCGTCTTATTGAAATCATCAAATTCACCGATATAACTCAGGTTCACATTGGCGGAAAAATCATCCATCATCCAGTTTGTTGTCGCCAACCAACGGTTCTCGGGGTACTCATAGCCACCGGTATAATCTATGGTCTCTCCACCTATGTCTTTTTCAAAGTTATGCATATAACTCCACTCCAGACCAAACTTGATGTCACCATAACTATCTAGCTCCAACCTGTAGTGGGCTGAAACATCCATGCCCTGCACTTCCTGAGAGCCCAAGTTAACGAAGCTTGAGTGAATAACATCGATTGGTCCCAGCGTCTGACCAGACTGAGCGGCCGAGCGTTCACAGATGCTGCTACTTTGAACGTTACAATGTGCATCATAAATATCGCTCAGCAGTAACTTATCTATCTTGTTATCCTGAACGATGCTAAAAATATCAAACCCCAGATCGAATTGCTGACTAGGTGCCCAGATCATGCCCACGTTCCAAGTTTCTGATTCTTCGGCTTCCAGATCAGGATTACCAGAAAATTCCGTATTATAGTCCAACAATTCGCAATCCACGCCATCCGCAGCACAGCGATACTTATCGATAAAGAAGTTACTCTCTTCTGACGGACCTAGACCAATCTGAGCTAAAGAAGGCGCCCTAAAACCGGTAGACCATGAGGCACGAGCAGTAAGGTCTTCTGTCACTCCCCATTGGAAAGCGATCTTAGGATTGGTGGTCGAGCCAAAATCACTGTAATGATCGTAACGTCCTGCCAGTTGTAATTCGAAATTATCGGTTAAGGGAATAGAAAACTCTACATAGGCCGCATACTGATCCCGAGCCGCTTGGGCCGAAACTGCTTCGGTACCGAAAATTAAACCTCTGCGAAACTGTTCATCGGGTACATCGCTGACATCTTCCTCTCGATACTCTGCACCTGCCGCCATCATGATGTCACGACCCGCTAAAGAGAATGCCTGACCGGTAATGCTAGCATCATATGAGGTGATATTAGATTCACCTTGGCGTACTAAACTCGTGGTGATCCGGTCTATGACTTCTTGGGGATTATAGGTGCCACCGAAGGGGTTATAGTTGCCGGCATCGATCTCAGCTTGCAAGTAGTCGGTTCTAACCCAGCCCTGAGATCGATCCCCAGTTTGGGTGGATTCACTGCGCCCTCTCTGGGCTGATACTTCCCAGTCCCACTCATTAATGATTCCGCGAAGTCCTACCACTAAGCGCATAGAGTCAGACTCGATATCCCAGCGACGGGCCCCGGCATCGACGGTGCGATAACGACCGATGTCAATATCTTCCTTCCAAGGATTACTCGGATGAGAGCCTGGTACGGTAAGACCTGCATCTTCATCCAAAGGAGTAGGTGCACCTCCCGCTTCAGAGGTGTTGTGCTGCACAGCAAACTCTAAGAAAGCTGTCAGCTCGTCATTAAAATCATAATCAAACTGCCCTATCGCGCCTACACGCTCAGATTTAGGTATGGTGAGATTATAGGGACCATAATCAAACAGACAGCTGCCGCTTGCAGTTGCCGAGTCGACAGGACAATCGGGGTCGATAGTCTTGACGCCATCGACATAGAAATAACCAGGAAAGCCACGTGATGAACGATAATCTTCACCGCCATAAGGACTCTGATTCGCCGTTCCGAAACGCCCCATTTCACTGGCGGCTAGCGTATCATTCTTAAAGTAATCCAGAATAATCGACGCACTGCCCTTATCAGACTTTCCCCCCCAGACTAAGCTGGCAGTCTTCTCACCGTAATCTGTACCTGTTGCATCCCCTAAGCCCAGATTAATTTCTATGCCTTCGATATCTTTCCTAAGCACAATATTGACCACACCGGCGATAGCGTCGGAGCCGTAAATAGCGGATGCGCCATCTTTGAGGATATCGATACGCTCGATAGCTGATACAGGTATGTTGTTAATATCGACGAACGAATTAGTAATACCCTCAGCAAAAGCCGAGGCGGCAACGCGGCGACCGTTAATCAAGACGAGAGTGGCATCAGGACCCAGTCCACGCAGACTGATGGACGCACCACCATTGGCTGTAGAATCTTGGCTATTACCACGAGTTGAAAATGCTCCAGCACCGTTGGCAGGCATACGTTCGAGTAATTGCTGCAGGTTATCGAACCCCATATTAGCAATGTCTTCCTTACTGATCGATTGAATAGGCGATGGCCCTTCGATATCGGTGCGTTTGATACGCGACCCAGTCACTTCTATACGTTCGACGGTTTCAGCTGCCGCATATAGGTCATTAGCGAACAGAGAGGTGATAGCCAGCGCGCACAGGCTAGGTGTTATTACTTGCTTCATTGTTATCATCCTTTGATATTATTATTTTTCAATCACTTGATTACAACAAACTTCAATCAGACTACAGATTACTCGTGCAAGTATTAACCTAAGGCCTAAACTAGAAAAGTCAAATAAAGCAGAGCATTAGACATAAAGAGTTACAAACTCTAGCTAAATGGCTTAGAGGAGCAGAGATGACTTATGACACAAACACCGAAATAGGCACGCGCCTCACTCGAAGCGCTGGGAGATGAGATATGAGATATGAGAGATACATTGGTATCTAAATACTGGAGATATTCTAAATAAAGATGTAACGACGCTCGGGACGTCCCACTGTGCCATATTCTATATCGGCTTTCACCCTATCGACAGATAATAGATACTCCAGATAACGCCTGGCCGTGGTACGACTGAGTCCAATGCAGTCCGCCATGCCCTCGGCGGTATACGAGATGGCAAGATCACGCCTAAATACCTTAATAATTTTCTCTAGGGTCAAACCATCCACTCCCTTGGGAAGAGGCGATTTTTCACTTATTTCAGCACCAGTCCCCTGAGCTTCACCATGTTGAAGGCCAAAGAAGAGATCTACATCTTCTTGTTCGAATGCCCGTCTGGTCTCAAGTTTATCTGAGTAATCCGAAAATCGTTGTAGAGTCTGACTCAGGCGCGAGAATGAGATGGGCTTAAGAATATAATCGAATACACCTGAAGCGACAGACTTTTGAATAACCTCCACATCTTTAGCGGCCGTGAGCATCACCACAGTCGGTGCATTGTCCTTTATCTCTTGACGAATATACTTGATCACATCTAGGCCACAACTCGAGTCTAGGCTGATATCCAAAAATACCAGATCCGGTGCGAAGCAATCTATGACATCTATCGCCTCTGTTACGTTCGAGGCAACACCTATCACCTCATATTCTTCTCGTTTGTTGATTGTTTTAGCCAAGATCGCGGCAATCCTGGCATCATCCTCAACTATCAGTACATTTTTCATTCTCATCAGAATACCTTGTTATTGTTATGTTTATCGTCAGTTCGGCTTTTATGATCTTTTGGCCAGCTGCTTAGGGATATACACGGTCATGATAGTACCGCCTCCCTTGGCGTTAGAAATAGATATCGATCCGCCTAACTGAGCGAGTGCATTCTTCACCAGATACATGCCGATACCATGGCCCATATCCGATTTAGTGGTTTCACCTAGTGCAAACATATTCTCTTTCAAGTCGCTATCTATGCCGCTACCTGAGTCTACAACTTCGAATATAAGGTCATTACCTATGTCTGTCATATGTAAATTAACCATGTGAATTTTAGTGCTATTTTTAAGGCAGGCATCGAAGGCATTATCTATGATATTCCCCAAGATCGTGACCAATTTCTCACTCGGTATATTCACAGGAATATCATTGAGGCTGCTATCAGGTTCTATGACAAATTCGATATTACGCTCCCGAGCTTGATTGTACTTACCCAGAAAAAATCCTGCCATAACAGGATCGGCAACGGTCGCAATCAAGAACTCGATCATCTCCTGATAACCCGAGGTTTCACTGGTGATCAGCTCCAAAGCCTCATCGACTGAGCCAATCTGAATAAGGCCACCTATGGTATTAAGCTTATTAGAGTACTCATGGGTCTGCACTTGCAGCATGGTCGAGAACTGTTCCACCTGAGACAGCTTCTGACTGAGTGCAACTATATCATCCTTGAGACGGAAGCTGAGCACGGCGCCCTTATTCTCCCCCTTGATCAATAAAGGCGTCTTGGTCAAGATCATCAACTGTTCATTAATATCCACTTCAATATCACGCAAAGAAAGCTGAGAATTTTCGGTACTAACCAAGGGGGACAAGGACGATAGGCTGTTGATTGAACTACCGACTATATCCTCGCTATCAAGCTCACCAATTAGCTGTAAAGCAACTGGATTGACGCTAGTGATTACTCCTGCTTCATTGATCACTATGATGCCTTCAAGAATGGAGGCAAGCACCGCCTTACGCTCGGTATATGTACGGGCTATCTCTTCCGGTTCGAGTCCGAAAATGTCATCCCGATAACGTTTCGCGATATAAATGGTGATCCCCACGCCCGCTAAGAGAATTAAACCAAAGAAGAAGTGAAAATTACGCTTAAACTGTTCTACAACCTTGTCGATATCTTCTTCAAGAAAGCCTACCGACACCAAACCAATAATCTCTCCCGTATCTGAGTAAACCGGGCTCTTGCCACGTACCGAGATGCCTAAGGAGCCTGTTGCCTTTGAGATATAAGACTGACCATCAACTAAGGCCAGAGCATTATCCCCACCCACCATCTTCTGACCTAACTTGCTGAGATTTGGATGAGAGTAACGAATACCGTCAATATCACCAACAACGATGAATCTAGCTTCGGTATTAAGACGAATAGTCTCGGCAAGCTCTTGAATCGAAACGCTATCTTTATTGATAAGGCCCTGAATTATGACGGGGTGATGCACTAAAGATTTAGACAGAGCAAGGGCGCGTTTACCAATCTGCTCTTCGAGGTTTGTTTGTAGACTATAGGTAGAAACCACACCTAAGCCAATGGTTTGAATTATGATCAGACTCAAGGAGAAGAAGGCCAGACGATTATGTAGACCTAGATTTTTAAAGGTTGAGACAATAGACATCATAAATTTATCCTAGTCGAAAACTCCTTTCTTCGAATTCTGGTTATGGTTGTAGTTGCGATTATGATTATTATTATTATTATCGATACAGAGTACGATGATATGTGTTCAGGGAAGGGTTTGTCAAAAAAAAGTAACGTAAGAATTAGGAGTGTAAGCCGCACCCTACCGCAATTCTTACGTTACAAAACTTGCTTGGAACTCTTTATTTAATTAACTTCTGCAGCCTTGCCTCTCCCCCTCCTTAAAAACTCTGACAGCTTAGGCAACACCAAGATCAATGTGGCAACGATCAGAATGGTCAGGGTAATGGGTCTTTCCCAAAGGAATGAGATAGAACCATCGTAGAGTGTTAACGAGCGACGTAGATTTTGCTCTAACATTCCGCCCAAGATAAAACCTAAGATCAAAGGTGACATGCCGAAATTGAGTAGCCTGAGGCCAATGGCAATCACAGAGAACACTGCCATCATGAAGATATCGAAGGCATTAAATGACACCAGATACACACCGATGAGAGAGAAAAACAAGATCAACACTGTAAGCAGTTGCTTAGGTAAGGTTAACGCCTTAGCTATGTAAGGGATCAGCGGCAGATTGATAAACAAGAGCACGATATTACCCAAATACATAGACACGATAACCGACCAGAATACCTCTGGGTTATCGAGAAACAGTCTCGGACCTGGCTGAATACCATATGCCATCAAAGCACCTAACATGACCGCAGTCGTCCCAGAACCTGGGATACCTAAGGTTAACAAGGGTACGAATGAACCACTACAAGCGGCATTATTGGCCGTCTCAGGGGCCGCTAATCCACGTAGGCTACCCTTGCCAAACTTTAACTTTTCTTTAGCCGATGCCAGATTACGCTCCAGGCCATAGGCTAGGAATGAAGCAATAGTCGCGCCCGCTCCTGGCAGAACACCGACGAAGAAACCCAGTACCGATGAGCGAGCCACCGTAGGGGCCACCTCTTTGATCTCTGCCCTAGTTAATTTCAAACTGCCGACCTTGGTCGCGATAGCTTGCTCTGTCGCCGCCTGCTCACCTTCCTTGACCTTGCTCTTGGCTATGATAGACATCAAAGCTTCCGATAGGGCAAACATGGACATGGCAATCAAGAGGAAACTGATCCCATCGAGAAGATCTATCTGACCAAAGGTGAATCGCTCGACACCGGATGCCTGATCCGTTCCCACAGTAGCCAGCATCAGGCCCAGTAGAGTCATCATCAGGGATTTAAGGAACTGACCCTTATTGGAGAACGCCGCAATGGCTGTGAGTCCCAATACTAGCAAGGCAAAATAATCCGGAGACTGAAAACTCAGTGATACCTTAGATAGCATAGGCGCAGCCACCAGCAAGAAAACCGCTGCAATAGTACCGCCACAGAAAGAGGAGTAAGCCGCCAAAGCCAACGCCTTGCCCGCTTGGCCTTGTCTCGCTAAAGGGTAACCATCGAATGAAGTCGCAACGGTTCCCGCGACTCCTGGAGCATTAATCAGAATTGATGAAGTAGAGCCACCAAATATAGCACCGTAATAGACGCCGGCCATCAAGATCATCCCAGATGACGGGTCGATACCATAAGTAATGGGGATCATCAGGGCGATTGCCGTGATGGGCCCAAGCCCGGGCAACATGCCGATAAATGTGCCGACAAAGCAGCCAAAGATAACGAATAGGATATTCTGCATCGATAATGCAGTTTCTAAACCCAATAAAATTCCATCATGCATAGTCTTAGCTCCAGATATCGCCAGTTGAAAGATAGATGCCGAGTAACTGAGTCATGATTGCCCAGAAGACAATTACCACAGGCACTGAGGCGACAATGAGTATTTTGGGTCGACGCTCACCTAAGATCAGATAACCGATAATTAAGAAGACTATGGTAGACAAGATGAAGCCCAAGACTTCTATGGTGCCGCCGTAGAAAAACATCAAACCGATAAGTGCCCCGCATTGGCCCCACCCTTTGCGGTCAAAATAAGGTTTTTCTGTATTTGTTGCCTTTAAAGATACCGATTTCCTCTCTTCGATTATCGCTAAAAATAACGCTAAAGCCGACACTAGCATGGCCGTAACAGCATAGATTTTCGGCATAGTCTGAGAGGTGAATACATCGTATTCTTCACCCGGATAAAGGGGAATTTGAGTGGCGTAATAGCCATAACAGACGCTAAATATGAAAAAGAACAACGCACCTAGCTTGTCTTTACTGATATTCATAATACTCACCATTTATAGTAATTTTTAATTAGGTGTTATCTCTGCCTGTATCCATACACATAAAATGCAGGCAGAGAAGTCGTGCTTTGTTGCTCTTGCTTACTTATTTATCTTAAGAATCCTAATTCTTTCATCAAGCCACCGATCTCTTGCTCCTGCTTCTCAAGAAACTTATAGAACTCAGTATCTGGGTTATAAAGGTTTACCCAGCCATTACGTGTCTTAATTTCATTCCACTGGGCAGTCTCTTGAACGCTACCAAGTAACTTGGCATAGGCTGCAACCTTCTCATCAGGCATAGATGGGGCCGCGAAGAAACCGCGCCAATTGGCGAAAACAACGTCATAACCCAGCTCGGTTAGAGTCGGTACATTAGGTACAGCTTCAACACGTTTAGGCGCCGTAATAGCAAGAATACGAACCTCACCACTCTGAGCCATAGTCAAGGCTTCACCGACACCGGTAGATAAGATTGCCGTCTCACCCGAAAGTAAGCCTGCCATCGCCTTACCGCCAGCATCATAAGCCACGTAAACTAAACGCTTCACGTCCACATCACCGGCCTTCATCGCCATGGCAGCGACTAAATGATCTAAGCTACCGCGAGCCGAGCCACCAGAGAATTTTACCTTTCTTGGATTCTTCTTAAATTCAGCAACCACTTCATCCCAATTCTGGAATTTTGAGTTTGCACGAACCACGAAGGCACCATAATCTGCAATGGTTCCCGCCACAGGTTTTAGATCCCTAAAGGACTGTGGAAACACCTTAGTCAGTGAACGAACAACAATAGGTGTCGAGTTCACCATCAAGGTGTCAGTTTGCTTAGCTGCTGTTTCAATCATGTAAGCGATGGCCTTACCGCCGCCGCCACCGGACATATTCTGGTAAGAGGCATTTTCTATCATGCCCGATTTAAGCAAGGCCTCGCCTGTGCCTCTGGCTGTACCATCCCATCCACCACCTGGTCCGCCAGGGATTAAAAAATGAACCTTGCTTATATCGATATTCTCGGCCGCGCTAGCCGCGCCCATTCCCATTGCTAACAGCACAGCGGCAATAGCGCTTGAGGTGAATTTTGTCAGTTTCATGGCTTACTCCAAAAATTAAATTTGATGACATCTCTAAAAATTAAATGATATCGATGCGAACCTTAGTGTTCGCATCGATATACAGAAGCACTCATTTAGAAAAGATATTGCGCTCTTAGGGTCATCGCATTACCGCTGTCATAATCCCCAACTAAATCCTGAGTTCCTGGCCCACTGACATCAGACATCAAATAGTTAGCCATAAACTTCATCTTCTTATTGAGGTAGTAGTTCACACCTATGGTGGCCACATCGGCCTCTGTGCCTTGGGTATCTGAGGTAGCATCGAAGTTACTCATACGAGCAAATACTTCCCATGCACCATCGGTAGAAAGTGGAGTCGGAGAGCTAAATACGCCGCGCTTGGCATATTTACGGCTCTCACCTGTGATGAAGTAACTAGCTGTCACATAATAGCCATCGAAAGAAGCATCGTTGACCGACTCTACAGCCTGAACGTCACGTATGGCGTATTCCGCCTGTAGTGACATTGGACCGTATACACCGGCAAACTCGACTCCCCACTGCTGCAGATTATCCACCGCATAGGTATCTCCGCCAGCGGCATAGTTCACTAGACGCACATTGGTCTCACGAACTTCACCACGGGCAAATTTAGCCGACAAATCATTGCCGCCCATATCACGATGGGAACCCCACAGACCTAAGTGCAAGACTTCGCCATCATTGTGTATTGGAGACCAGGTCAAACGACCTGTATAGGAGAGTGCTAGATCATCGTTTTCATCTTTGCCTGTGGCGCCAAATGAGCCGCCCTTGTAGACACCTACGGCATAACGTAGACCCGAATCCTTAAAGTATTGATACGCTGCCACACCATATTTAAAATAGGGAGACATGGTATTTGACAACATAGAACGTGAGATACCCGTTATGTGCTTACTACTGGTCAAGGCCTCCATGCTGATATCTTCACGGATCTTACCTAGCTTGATCACTGGGCCACCCTTGAAACCTTTGTAGCGCAGACGCGCCATAGTGATCTCAGCGCCCTCGGAGAAGTCCAGCAGTAACTTGTAATCCCAGTTATCCGCTTTGCCTTCTACGTAGGTTCTTACACGTCGGGGAAACAGATCAGAGCCTGTTTTTCCGTCGTTACCGGCATTATAAGCACCATCGAAGGTGTCATAATCGAGCTGAAAACGCCCGCCCATCTCGAAACTGTATTTACCATCTTTACTGACGACTTCTAAACCACCACCAGATGTAGATATTTCACTGACGGATAGTTCATCTAACTTTTCACTTAAACTTGCAACTTGCTGCTTTAATTCCTCGATTTCACTTTTTTCATTGGCGATTACCGATGAAGGCAAGGCTAAAGCTGCGGCGACTACTACCGCCGAGATTGATAACTTACCAAATCTATTCGTACTAGACTTGGAGTGGCTCAACTTACTGTTTTGATAGCTCATGAGGGTCTCTTCCACTTGTTGAATTATTTTTATTGGTTCAATCACTTGCAATTTTCACCGATTAAAACCAGAGAAATTACAGCGCAAGACCTTTAGATTGCTGGTGGCACGCGTATATGTAAACGTTTAACAAATAATAATTTTTAACCCCATAAAAACAATTAACAACATAAAATTCACAAGATAGGCACAATTGTAAATGACCAACTGAAGGAAAATAGATTCTGCGGAAACTTGATGCTGACTCAGATAAAGTCAATGACTCTCGATCTATCCGCCTGTAAGCAAGTCCAGTCTCTACACTGAAAATGAGCACTTACAGAGGAGCTGAGCCGCAAGAGCACAGCTAGCGATGTCAGAAGGTGAAACGAGTAGGAAATTAAAAACAACACGCCTACTTATTGAAAATGATGAATTAAAGCTAAACAAATAAGAAAAGCCCCAATCAGCAGGCTTTGAACCTATAGGTCTATTTGATGCTTTACTTGATAATCAATCCTAGCTTAATAACCTGCTAATCATCGTCGATTGAGAGTCTTAAAATATGCCAGGCGTAATCTATATCGACATATTAGAAACATTAAAAATATTGAATATTAACCAAGCTTACATACTAGATTTCGGCATAATTCGAAGGGAACTAGCTTCTAGATTCGCATTTTTACAATCAAGCGGGGCAATAATATTGCCATGGTAAGTAAGCCATTTAACCGAACAGCAATGAAACAAGTGTTTGTCTATCACCTGCAAAAATAGCATTAGTCAGACAAATGAAGCTTTATCTAATAAAGCCTGAGCACTCAATCAAAAAACTTCTTTTAATTTTCATAGTAGGCGTGTCATATTCTTTTAACAGTATATAAAGAATAAAATAACAATTAACGAGTGATGGAACCTAGACTGAAAATGAATGCTATGGATAAACCCCAACTAGCCCCTAAGAGTGAGAGCAACTTAAATGCCTCGCTAAATCCCCAGACTCTATTATCTAAAACCAGATACCTGCTAAGCGCATTAGGGCCAGGTTTATTAATGGCCGCCGCCGCTATCGGTGCCTCTCATCTAGTCGCCTCCACTCGCGCTGGGGCAGAATTTGGCTGGCAGCTAGCCTGGCTTATCTTAGCGGTTAACCTAGTTAAATATCCCTTCTTCGCCGCGGGAGCTCGCTATACGGCTTCCACAGGAGAGAGCTTACTTCACGGTTACCTTAAACAAGGCAGAGGCTACCTCATGCTGTTCACGGGTCTCAACACCATAGCCGCCGTAGCAAGTACTGCCGGGGTAGCCATGCTAACTGCCGCTATGCTGACCCTGTTTATCCCTCTCTCCATCGATCTATTAGCCCTGATTGTTTTATTATCTAGTCTTGCCTTACTTATCTTAGGTCACTACGCCCTACTGGATAAACTCACTAAGGTGATCATGCTGTGCCTCACTAGCTCCACCCTCATTGCCGTGGCATTGGCCTTCAATGCTCCTCCGGTCATTAGCCCAGATTTTGTCTCACAGTCTCCTTGGCAATGGGCTTATATCGGTTTCCTCGTCGCCATGATGGGCTGGATGCCAGCCCCTATAGAAGTCAGTGCATGGAACTCACTCTGGCTATTAGAGAAGAAGAAAACGGCTCATATAACCAAAGAGCAAGCCATCTTCGACTTTAACTTCGGTTATCTGACAACGGCGATTCTTGCTATCGTCTTCCTGGCTCTTGGCTCTCTGGTTATGCACGGCAGCGGCGAACAATTTTCGGCATCAGGGGCTAAATTTGCCAGCCAACTGATAGATCTGTATAGCCAAGTTTTAGGCAGCGAATCACGCTATCTTATCGGCACCGTAGCCCTACTGTGTATCTTCAGCACCACAGTGACAGTCATCGACGGTTACAGCCGCACCCTGAATATGGGCTGGCGCTTACTGACTAAAACTCAAGACACTGAAACTGGCTTAACCAAAGTCATGGTGGGGATCTGTACCTTAGGTTTAGGTATCATTTTGTTTTTCAAAGGAGCCCTACTGCCGCTACTGGAATTTGTGATGATCTTAGCTTTTATGACCACGGTCATTTTCGCTTGGCTAAACTATAAGTTAATGACCAGCTCAGCCTTGGAAGAAGCAGATCGCTACGGCTGGAAAATGAAGTCTCTGTCTATGTTAGGCATGACCTACTTGGTCGGTTTTGCACTCGTGTTTATCTACTGGTTGGTGACAAAATAAGTGAGTATAAAATGCAATTAAGCACATGGACTGCTACTTTTTACCGGCGAAATAGAATATTAACCAGCTTAGCGTTAGGTGCTCTAATACTGAGTGCACTAACACTGAGTAATGCCAGTTATGCCGATTTCCCATCCCTTAAAGATGCAACAATACAATCAGCGAACTTAGATGGGCAAACTCAAAGCAAAGCTGAGACCCCACCAGATAAAATCGAGCTTGCCATACAGCAGGCTATCGACACCTCTCTACAACCCTTCAGTGGCAGTGTCCTACTATTAAGAGATGGCAAACCACTACTCACGGTAAACAAGGGCAGAGGGATCAACACAAAGACCAGCTTTATCATAGCCTCTCTATCTAAACAGATAACGGCGACTCTTATTTTACAGGCTGTCGACGCTGGAAAACTCAATCTTAACCACTCCCTCAATAGCTATCTCATCGATGACGGAATCTTAAAAGATGATAGGAAACAGGAGAAAAAAAGTGATTTGGGCTCAGATTCAATCCCAGGCTCAAACCCAGACTCGGTACCAGATGAAGACTTCGATGCGAAATTTGAAACCGCTCCCCTAGAAGAAATCGCCCTAGACGCTGACAGTAAACTCGAAGATACACAAACCTCATCCACCTCATTGCAAGCAGTCAGTCCGTCACAAGAAGCCAGCGAGCCAAAGGAAGCGAGTTCACCCGCTATCGTCTATGGCATAGATGTCGAATCGGCACAAAAAAGCCTCAACTTTGACCCCAATAGATACGACGAAAATATCACATTACATCACTTGTTGAGCCATACATCGGGAGTCAATAAGCTAGGAAAACCGAATCATTTTAAACCAGGTAGCCAATTTCAATATTCGAATTTTGGTTACTCCCTCCTGGGTGAGATTCTCGAGTGGGTAAATCAGCAAACCTTGGCTCAACAGATTGCCAACCTAAAGCTAATCAATCGACTCGGTGGCCTCTATGCTGAGGTCGGCACCATAGATAACATACGTCAACGGGCCCCCTCTCTCGCCATCGGGCTCAATGAATCTGGTGGGGTATTAGCTCCCTCGGGAATCGAGGTAACCGAATCTTTACTCCCTGCCGGTGGAATTATTGCCACGACCCAAGCCTTTGCAACATTTCAACGAAAGTTGCACTCGGGTAGGCTAATCAGCCACCAGAGCTATCAGTTGATGACAAGCTCACATACTGACATTGATTTCCTGTGGCCGAATATGAGTTACGGCTACGGCCTAAGGATTAACCGCGAAGATGGCATTACAGAATACAGCCATACCGGCTATTTACCTGGGTATATGTCGATGACACTCCATTACCCTGAGTTTAATCTGGATCTGGTGATGCTGGAAAACATCTCTTTAAACGTCAATGATCTCCACCGGGTATTTGAACTGCATAACCAGATACGAGCCAGTATCCGTGAGTCGCTTATTTATAGTAAAAGCAGGAACATGGACAAAATAGATAAAAAAGACAGTACAAATAAATCCCAGGCTTAGGACTAAAGTCGGCTATAATTGTCGCCACAAGATCCCGCAGACGCGGAATCAACGAGAAAAGATAAAGACTTATGATTAACAACGATATTTTACGCCGTCTACGCTTCGTGTTCGATTACCAAAATGCCAAGATGATCAAGATCTTCGCCAAGGTTAACCATGAAGTGTCACAAGAGCTTCTTCTTAATATGCTAAAGAAAGAAGAAGAGGAAGGTTACCAACCTTGTAATGACAAGACCATGTGTCAGTTCCTTGATGGCCTTATCATAGAGAAGCGTGGCCTAAGAGAAGGCGCCGAAATCCCTGAGCCTGTAGCGCAGATCAACAACAACCTTATCTTCAAGAAGCTAAGGGTTGCTCTGGAGATGCGTGAAGATGACATCATCAGCACATTAATTCTGGCCGATTTCAACATGTCTAAATCTGAACTCGGTGCCCTATTTAGAAAGCCAGGTCATAAGCACTTTAAAGAGTGCGGCGATCAAGTTTTACGTAACTTTCTCGCAGGTCTGTCTATCAAGATCCGTGGTAAATAACAGAGCATGATGACGATAAGTAAGTGATTATCTAAAGCACAGCTCAGGCTGTGCTTTTTTGTTTTAAATCAAACAAATTTAAATACTAAAAAGATAGAAAAAAGATAGAAAAAAGAGCTAAAAAACAGCTCTAAAACACAACAAAGATCACATTTCGTGATAATCTTGCCTGACTCACAGCATCTATAATTATAACTATCGAAAAGGCTACCAATGGACGATCATAAACGCCCGCTCTACCTTCCCTTTGCAGGACCTGCGATTCTCGAAGCCCCTTTGATCAACAAGGGCAGCGCATTCACCGATGAAGAACGTATATTCTTCAATCTCGAAGGTCTGCTACCTCATGTCATCGAAACCATCGAAGAGCAAGCGTCTCGTGCTTATGATCAGTACACTAATTTTAGCAATGATCTCGATAGACACATCTACCTGAGAAACATTCAAGACACCAACGAGACCCTCTACTATCGTTTGGTTCAAAACCATATTACCGAGATGATGCCAATCATCTACACCCCAACTGTGGGTATGGCCTGTGAACGTTTCTCCAAAGAGTATCGCCGTAACCGTGGTCTATTTATCTCCTATCCAAATAAAGACCGCATCGATGATATTCTCAATAACTCGACACGCCAGAAGGTAAAGATCATCGTTGTCACCGATGGTGAACGAATTCTTGGTCTGGGCGATCAAGGTATCGGCGGCATGGGTATCCCGATTGGTAAGCTGTCTCTATATACCAGCTGTGGCGGCATCAGCCCAGCATACACCTTGCCTATCACCTTAGATGTTGGCACAGATAACCCTCATCTGCTGGAAGATCCCATGTATATGGGCTGGCGTCATCAGCGTATCGGCGGCGACGAGTATAAAGACTTCGTCGAAGCCTTTATGCAGGCGGTTAACCGTCGCTGGCCTGATGCCTTGATCCAGTTCGAAGATTTCGCCCAGAAAAACGCCATGCCACTGCTTGAGCGTTACAAAGATCAATATTGCTGCTTCAATGATGATATTCAAGGTACAGCAGCCGTGACTGTGGGTTCACTACTCGCCGCATGTAAAGCCGCTAAAACTAAACTGAGTGAGCAACGTATCGCCTTCTTAGGTGCGGGTTCTGCCGGTTGTGGTATTGCCGAAGCCATAGTGGCCCAGATGGTCTCAGAAGGCATTTCAGATACTCAGGCTCGCCAGCAAGTATTTATGGTCGACCGCTGGGGAATGTTGCAAGCCAACATGCCTAACCTACTGCCGTTCCAACAAAAATTGGCACAAAAGTGTAATGACGTCAAAAACTGGGATAACTTCAGCGATAACATCTCACTACTTGACGTGATGAAAAACGGTAAGCCTACGGTACTTATCGGAGTATCCGGTGCACCAGGATTATTCACCGAAGAGATCATCAAGGCGATGCATACTAACTGCCCTCGCCCTATCATCTTCCCGCTATCGAATCCAACCAGCCGCGTCGAAGCCACACCTAAAGATGTACTGCATTGGACCAATGGCCAAGCACTTGTCGCAACAGGCAGCCCCTTTGAGCCAGTCGTTGTCAATGGTGAAACCTTCGAGATTGCTCAGTGTAATAACGGCTATATCTTCCCAGGTATAGGTTTGGGCGTACTCGCATCAGGCGCGAAACGCGTTAGCGATGAGATGCTGATGGCATCGAGCCGCGCATTAGCCGAGTGCTCACCACTTGCCATTAATGGCGAAGGCCCATTGTTGCCATCACTGGAAAGTATCCACAGTGTCAGCAAGCACATAGCCTTTGCCGTCGGTAAAGTTGCCGTCGAGCAAGGTCATGCCCTGCCTTGTACCGATGAGCTACTTAAGCAGTCTATCGAAGCTAACTTCTGGACAGCAGAGTATCGACGTTACAAGCGAACTTCGTTCTAACTCTTAACTAAGAGTTAGGTCAGAAACTTACTCTAATGTTCAAGGTTCGATTAAAGCTACCAGTTGATACTGGTAGCTTTTTTATTGCCTTGAAATGAAGGCTGATTACATTTTCTGATTTAGCTTCTGGCCGACTGGGTATTGGGGAGTGTGTATAAGGTCGTCCCTTCGTTGCCATCTAACGCCTGTCTGGCGAGGTATGTGTACTCTTTATTTTGAGAAGGTTCAGCGAGTCGCCACGGATGATGGAAATGCCGAAAAATGTAGGGAACATTTTCGGCCTTGTTTTGGAAATTCTCAGCCCCATCTACACTAGTTGAATAACAAGAAAGTTTGGTCTTATTCACTCCGACCTTTTTGTTCATTTGTTGTCATTCCGACAGAGTTTTTTAGCCGAAACCCAGTAACCTTTGCTGTTGGAATACGTCATTAAAGGTCGTTCCTTCATAGGCAGAAATCAGGCCACCCATTGTTAATGACATACTGTCGCCCTTCCTACTAAGCTTTAATGGTGAGCTTAAACTGGAGATAATTATGCCCCGCCCTCGAAGTTCTCAAATTAGTCTCGAGAAATCAGGCCACCCATTGTTAATGACATACCGTCGCCCTTCCTACTAAGCTTTAATGGTGAGCTTAAACTGGAGATAATTATGCCCCGCCCTCGAAGTTCTCAAATTAGTCTCGAAGACACACCCTACTATCACTGCTGTAGTCGCTTAGTCCGCCGCGCCCACCTCTGCGGAGATGACAAGTATACAGGTAAAAACTATGATCATCGTCGAGGGTGGGTAGAGGCGCAGATACTCAAACTGACAGAAGTGTTTGCTATTGATGTCGCTGCCTATGCCGTAATGAGTAATCATCTGCACCTAGTACTGTATATTGACTTAGATACGGTCAATATCTGGTCCGATAGAGAGGTGGTTGAACAATGGCATAAATGTTTCAAAGGTACAGATCTTACGCAAAACTTCGCTAAAGGTGAGGTCATTGATCAGTACCAAGTGGATGAGTTAAAACATCTCATTGCCACTTATCGCTCACGGCTCATTGATATTAGCTGGTTTATGCGTTGCCTCAATGAGCCCATAGCAAGACAAGCCAACCATGAGGATAACTGCACGGGACATTTCTGGGAGGGACGGTTTAAAAGCCAAGCTTTACTCGATGAAGCGGCTGTTTTAGCTTGTATGGCTTATGTTGAACTGAACCCTATTCGTGCGAAGGTCGCTCAAACACCAGAAAGTTCTGACTACACAAGTCTTCAGCTAAGAATTAAGGCGGCCTTGAAGGGCAAACAACCAGTAAAACTATTGCCTTTTATTGGCAATGAGCACGGACATCAAGCTAAAGGTATCAATTTTGACCTTAAAGATTACTTAGAGCTGGTTGATGAAACCGGCCGTATACTCCGCGATGATAAGCGAGGTGCTATTTCAGCCAATACAGTAAGAATATTAACTCGGCTAAATATCACCAGTGATAACTGGATAAAACTCACCACTGACTTTGGTAAGCTCTTTCATGGCCCTGTAGGCACTCTGCCTGAGCTAACAAGCTATTGTGAACACTTAGAGAAGCGGCGACGACATTTCTCTCAATGCTGTCAGTACTTACAAGCAAGCTGATACATTCAGTCATCCCTTGCTTCACTTAATCAATTAATTTAATGGGTTGGGATAGTCCTGCGTAAAATTCACCTTTTCCCTTCTTCAGCGACCAATATATATAAATAATTAACTCAGAAACGCCTGATAAGTGGCCGAGTGAATCTCATAGCTAAGTTAAATCTCGATAACTAGAAATAAGTGGTGCACTTATACTTTGAATAAGGGATGTATCTATGTTGTTAATTTGCAATGGGTGGCTCTAGTCTTCTTTTCTTCAGCGACCAATATATATAAATAATTAACTCAGAAACGCCTGATAAGTGGCCGAGTGAATCTCATAGCTAAGTTAAATCTCGATAACTAGAAATAAGTGGTGCACTTATACTTTGAATAAGGGATGTATCTATGTTGTTAATTTGCAATGGGTGGCTCTAGTCTTCTTTTCCCTTCTTCAGCGACCAATATCTATAAATAATTAACTCAGAAACACCTGATAAGTGGCCGAGTGAATCTCATAGCTAAGTTAAATCTCGATAACCAGAGATATGTGGTGCACTTCTACTTCGAATAAGGGATGTATCTATGCTGTTAATTTGCAATGGGTGGCTCTGCGACCAATATATATAAATAATTAACTCAGAAACGCCTGATAAGTGGCCGAGTGAATCTCATAGCTAAGTTAAATCTCGATAACTAGAAATAAGTGGTGCACTTATACTTTGAATAAGGGATGTATCTATGTTGTTAATTTGCAATGGGTGGCTCTAGTCTTATCTTTGAATAAGGGATGTATCTATGCTGTTAATTTTCAATGGGTGGCTCTAGTCTTTGCTAAGTTAAATCTCAATAACTAGAAATAAGTGGTGCACTTATACTTTGAATAAGGGATGTATCTATGTTGTTAATTTGCAATGGGTGGCTCTAGTCTTTCTCTGCCACTCACCCACTGAGTTGATTGATTAAAGCTGGGCTTTGGAAGTCAGCCCCCCGAATCAATCCCTATAAAGTCAGATAAAGCGATTAAGATAATTAGAATACTTGTTATTCAACATGTCTCTGATGAAAAAAAGACACAAAAAAGGCCATGGTTTCCCATAGCCTTTACCAATGCCTAACTGGCTAAACTCACTCGATACTCAGAACCTAGTAATTAGACATAGGACTAATTTCTCGTGTTGAACAGACGGCTATTTTCCGTCGACAACTGCCATGATGCTGTTAAACAAGGCTCTGTCGGTACGAGATTTTTTCAGTTTCTTGGTACAATCCTTGAGTGAATCGTCTGAGATACGGGTGAAGATACCGTTATACTCTTTCTCGTCGATAGCTTCTTCACTGTCAGCGGCTTCTGAGATATCTTGAGCCACTCGACTCAGCTGTATCCAGGCATTAGCAATATAGAAGCCATGAAAGTCTGCCTGAGGCAGCTGAGCTCTGGCGCTGCTAGGCAAAGCTTGCCAGCCCTTGATAAACTTCTCATCAGTGTCTTCAAGCAACTCGTTACAGAGGTTGGCGTAGGCTTCCAGCAGATTCTCAGGGATCTTGTCCATGGGAATAACCACATTACATACATTCAATGAAACTTGTTCGACTCGTGCTTTATACTCTGGGGTGATCTCAATCATGGTTTACTCTATAAACTTTTTAATAAAAATGGGCTTAGATTTAGTAATAACTAACGTTTAAACCTAGCGCGAAACTTAAACTGACCGCTGGACTTAAAATTTTCCGCTGACATGCAGACCATAGCCGCCATTGCCAGCAATAGGCGTAATTGTGATGCCTTTATAGGGATCGGTAAAGTAAAGTCCGGATAATACACCTATGGCAGCACCTGCCAATACATCTTCTATGTGGTGCTGATCGCTAGCTACTCGGGTATAACCCACATAAGCTGCACCTATATAGGCAGGAATGGCCCATTCCCAACCGTATCTCTGTTGTACGAAGGTCGCCGCGGCGAACGTATCTGCAGCATGTCCCGAAGGAAACGAATCATTACCTGAGCCATCTGGCCTTTCCTTGTGAACGGCATATTTAAGCCCCTCTACAGCAAGGCGGGAGACCAGACCGGTCTTGAGCAACTGCCAGCTTCCCTCATAGTCATCTTCGACAAATAGAGTCGCACCCAATGTGACTGCTGGGATCAAGAGGTGAAGTACATCTCCTGACTTTTCCAGGTTAGAATCATTAGAATTTGCCAATACAGGCCCACTCAGTAATAACAATATGCTCGTAAATACGGCTCTCACGATTAGTAGACCCTCATATAGATAAAATATGGCAGCCTTTATACCTGTGCCCCGGAATAAAAGCAAAATAAGTAGCAAATAGAAAAATGCCACCTTAATTTATAGCCGCTAAAGATACAGTATTTTATGTCAAAAAATTGTAGATGAAAAATATGCTGATGAATCATCACAATTAAGATTTTGTATCCTGAAAATCATGAGTCAATCAAGAGCTAGAAGCTGCTGTTATTGGCTTTAACCTTAGCCAGGAGCTTATATTCCGAGTCCATATCACTTAGCCTAAATAGCAGTCAAAGTTAATTAGCAAGCGCTAAACCTAAGCGTTGCAGTCATTTATAGGTAATGCTATAGTCCCGAAAATCGCTTCGTATAATCCCAATGATATGGTTTGGGAGTTTCTACCAAGAGCCTTAAATTCTTGATTATGAAGTCTGTAACTTTATGCACTATCTCCACTATGAACTATCTGTTAATAGATAAGATCTGCGGCCAATTAGCGCCATAGATCCCTTTTAATCGATATTCATATAGGTACTATCCAATAAAGGTAGAGACTCATGAATTATTCAAGCTTGCCCAAGATCGATCTACATTGTCACTTAGATGGCAGCGTTCGCCCACAAACGATTATCGACTTGGCCAACCAGCAAAACATCTCCATTCCTAGCCAAGATATCAATGAAATCCGTTCATTAATGATAGCTCCAGAGACCTGTCAGAACCTCGAAGAATATCTGATGCGTTTCGACCTGCCCTTGTCTGTAATGCAGACCCAAGCTGGTATCGAGCGTATCTCATTTGAGCTATTCGAGGATGCGGCTAAGGAAAACGTTAAGTATTTCGAGGTCAGATTCGGCCCTCAACTGCATCAGTTACAAGGGCTAAGTTTCGATCAGATTATTGGCTCAGTCGTCAAAGGCATGCAGCGCGCCGAAGCCATGTATGATATCAAGGGCAACTATATTCTCTCTATCTTGAGAACGTTTCCCAAGGATAATATCAGGGATGTTATCGATGCTGGCGCTGCTTATCTGAATAAGGGCGTGGTTGCCTTCGACCTTGCCGGCGCCGAGCTACCGGGCTTTTGCAGTGAGTTTATTCCCTACGTGGATTACGCCATCGAGAAAGGCTACCGCATCACCATACACGCCGGAGAACAAGGTGTGGGTCAGAACGTGTTTGACGCCGTCACTATGCTAAAAGCCGAACGTGTGGGTCATGGGATCCATATCTCGGGTCATCAGGGCGCCTATGACCTAGTGAAACAGCAGAATATCGGTCTGGAAACCTGCCCCAGCAGTAATATCCAAACCAAAGCGGTGGATAAATTGAGTGAACATCCACTGAAAGCCTTCTATGAAGATGCTCTGCCCATCACAATCAACACAGATAACCGCACCGTCTCAAATACCACTATGACAGACGAGATACGTAAGGTGATGGAGGAGTTCAACCTGAGCCGTGAAGATTACTTCAATATCTATAAGATCAGCGTCGAGCAAGCCTTCGCTTCAGATGAAGTTAAACAACATCTGATGAGCTTCGCCGACTAGACTCGGGATAAAATAGAAATAAAAAAGCCAGCTTATACCTTCGTATAAACTGGCTTTTTTAATGCCTGTTTCTTCATATTAGCCCGTCATATTAGTCCGTCATATTAAGCTAGCCTGTCCTATCACCTATGCAGATAAAAGTGGGGGCTAACTCATCAGTTCTTAATATGTGAGCACTTACTCTAGCTTTATGACCACACCTTTATACCGATTGCTATTAGATGGAAAACTTTTTCACCTCTTTCTCCAGATTCTTAGTTAACAGCTGAATTTGAGCGCTGGTCGCATGGGACGAGTGAGACACAGATGCGGTATTTTCGGCTGTTTCTGAAATATTGATGATGCGTTTAGCCGAGTCCTCCCCCGCCGTTAATTGCTCCGATGCAGCCTCCGAGATCTGGTGGCTCATCAGGGAAATTTCAGATAAGGAGATGGCAATATTTTTAAGCTCTTCAGACACCTGATGGGACTTAGCCACCGTCTTTTCACTGGTCACCATACTCTCGGTCACTGAGGTCTTTGCATCTTTAGCAGCCGTCTGCAACTTGACTATCATATTATGGATCTCCCCCGTGCTACTTTGAGTCCTCTGGGCCAGCTGACGCACCTCATCGGCTACCACGGCGAAACCTCGTCCCTGCTCACCTGCTCTCGCCGCTTCGATAGCCGCGTTGAGTGCCAGCAGGTTGGTCTGCTCGGCAATGCCCTGAATGACAGACAGTACATTGGCGATATTGTTAACCTCATCATCTAAGGTCTGAATGTTCGACCCCGCACTCTCTATTTGAGCCTCCAGTAGCGCTATGGTTTTGGAGGCTTCCTCAGTCAGTAGATGAGCATTCTCTCCTTGTCTTTCTGCTGCAGACACAGAGTCGGCGGTCTGCTTTGCATGGTCAGCAACTGTCCCCGATGAGGCGGTGAGCTCAGTGATGGACGAAGCCACCATCTGGGTTTCCTCATTCATCGCCCTGGTTAAGTTATCTAACTCAGTGGCTCGATTCTCCGATTCCACCATCTGCTCATTAAGGGTATCGGCGACATTTTTAATTTCTTTTACCACATCCTGCAGGCCTTCCTGCATATAATTTATCGCACCGACAACGCTGTCATTACTGGCATATTTAAAATCAGGATTCTGTTTCAAGTCACCTCTGGAGACCTTAATGACTATGTTGCGCACATCTTCAATCTCGGCGCCTAAGGCATTGCGCATGCTAAGCCCGAAACGATAGAGCACAAAGGACAACACCACGGCAATGATGATCGACAGGGTTAACAACCACTTGGCCACTGACCAGTAGCGGTCATTGGCTTCGGCAGAACTTATCCCTGTGCCCACATACCAACCCCAACCTCTGGTTTTCTGTACCACAGAAGTGAGATTAACAAGCGTTCCATCACGCTCCGAGTCCCAATGATAAGTTATTATCTGCTGGGTCTTGTTACCCACTAAGCGCTCCACCATCTGGCCAATACTCTTACCGCTGGCATCCTTAAAATCATTGAAGCTAGTGCCATGAAGCTGGGGATCGTGAGGGCTTGCTAAGAAATCTAATTTGTCATCGACCACATAGACATATTCTGAGTCGTGATATTTATTTTCTCTGAGCATCCGAGCCGCATACTGTTTTGCCTTGGCTTCATCGAGTTCAGCCGATGCCGCTAGCAGCTCAAACTGCTCGACAATATTGACCGTACTCTTCATTAACTGATTAATTCGAGCAATATTGTCACTTTCACTGGCTTTAGATAAGGCCTGTAGACCTAAGATGGCAATGCTTATCAAGGCAATAAAGAGTACCCCGACAAATGTCATTATTTTGCTATTAAGCGTCATATAAGAAACCTTAGCGAATTGTTTGTTTTATGTACCGCCTATATAACTAACACCGAAACAAGAATGAAACCAGCCTCACCACATGTTAATTATGTGTTAAAAATGAATAACTATTATTTTGATGATGAACAATCACACCACAACAGAACAAATAAACTCAAACTCATACCAAAGCACCAGACCAAGAAGCCAGTCTAAGAAGCCAACCTATGAAGCCAAAGTGAAATGAATCACCTGCAAATAAATAAGGTAAGGATAAATAGGAATATAGGAATATAGGAAGATAGGAATATAGGAAGATAGGAAGATAGGAAGATAGGAGAGTTCGAGTACGCAAGTATGCATTTCGATACAAGGGAAGACAGAGCTAAGACCTTATTAGCCATAGCTAAAACGAACGAGTGTTTGAATAGCCAGTAAGGTTAATATCCACTTCAAGCCCTTCATAAACTTCTGGTTGTCGATTTTCCCTCTCAGCTTAGTACCGATCAAGGATCCTAAACAAGCCCCTAAGATAGCCGAGAGTATTTGCGGCAAAAAATCGGCGAAGATGAAGCCCATTCCAGCATAGGTCACCACCTTAGACACGTTACTTAGCCCCATCAAGAGTGCAGCCGTAGCAATAATCTGATCTTTATCTGTCAGGCGCTTCATCAAGAGATTCATAGTCAGGGGACCTGGAGCACCGACCACCAGCCCCAGCCCTGTCTGCGCCGCGCCAACCAGATAAAAATTTTCCAGCTTGCCGAGTAAGCGTTCGATGGGCTTTACCCAGAGGCTAAGCAGCAGGTAAATGGAGATATACAAGGGAATAAACTCAGTCGACAGGTTTATCAGAAAGAAACCAAACAAGGCGATACCCAGCAAGGAGCCCAGCACAAACGGACCCACCACCGGCCAATATATGTGCCGAAAGGAAAAGCCTAGGCGAGTGAAATTACTCGCTAATTGTGTGGTGCCATGGATTGGGATAACGGCAGCTGCTGGAATAAACCAAGGCAAGGTCACGGCTAAGATAAGCCCACCACCTAAGCCACAAATTCCAGCTACTGTGGATGTAAAGGTGGTTAACAGGAAAAGGGAAACCATAAGTGTGTGATCCATGCATCCCCTTTTTAATGATTAATTTTACCTAGCTGAGATCGAGAAATCAGCTCTAAACTCCATGATATAAGAGGCTTAATACAAATGAAAGCTTAAAATATCAGCAGGAATATTATCGATTAATACTAGAACTGGCAATAAGATAAACCAGTTCGAAACTGAAAAACTGCCTTCTAGGATGTACGAATATCGGCTTTATGAGCCAAGCTTATTCAAAGCAGAGATAATCAAATCTGCAGCTTAAAAAGCGGATTACTGTTATCATATTGAAGAATTTCATTGCCCATTTAATACCAATCCTATGCCTGACACAGCTCTATCGCCAACAAATTCCCATCCCTTCTCGCCGACGGAACTAAGAGAGCTCACAGCTAAAATCAAGCAGTGGGGCATTGAGCTGGGCTTCGCTCAAATAGGCATATGCGACACAGACTTAACCAGTGAAGAGCTCAAGTTACAGCAATGGCTAGACAAGGGCTATCATGGTGATATGGCATATATGGAAGCCCGTGGCATGATGCGCGCTCGTCCACATGAGCTACATCCCGGCACCATAAGGGTCATCTCAGCCAGGATGAACTACCTGCCACCGGAAGCTGGATTCGCCACTAATCTCAAAGATCCCAACCTTGCTTATATCTCCCGCTACGCAGGTGGCCGAGACTATCACAAGTTGATCCGCAGTCGCCTCAAAAAGCTAGGCCTAATGATCCAGGCCGAGCTAGATACCATGAACGCGGGCAAGACTAACTTCCGCCCCTTTGTGGACTCGGCGCCGATACTCGAAAGACCCTTAGCCGAAAAGGCAGGTCTTGGCTGGACCGGTAAACACAGTTTATTACTCAATGAAGAGGTAGGTAGCTGGTTTTTTCTCGGTGAACTATTGATCGACCTGCCACTGCCCGTGGATATTCCCGTCAGTGAGGGCTGTAATACCTGCGTCGCCTGTATCAAATCGTGTCCGACTAATGCCATAGTCGAGCCCTATATCGTCGACGGCAGGCGCTGTATCTCTTATCTGACCATAGAACTGCAAGGGGCTATTCCCGAAGAGTTTCGTCCTCTCATAGGCAACCGTATCTACGGCTGTGATGACTGCCAGCTGGTGTGCCCAGTTAATAGCAAGGCGCCAATCACCCTCGAGAGTGATTTTCACACTCGGGACCCACTCAAACAACCTCAATTGCTTACCCTTTTTAGCTGGACTGAGGCCGAGTTCCTCAAGATCACCGAAGGCAGCCCCATTCGCCGTATCGGACATAAGCGCTGGCTAAGAAATATCGCCGTAGCCCTGGGAAATGCCCCAGCTTCAGAAAAGATAGTCCAAGGACTCGAGCAGAGAAAAGCCTCAGAAGAGGCCGATGAAATGGTCATAGAGCATATCGACTGGGCATTAGCTCAGCAACACACCAAGCTAGCAGCAGTCCAAAACTTGGAAACACAGAGCTTGGAAACAAAAGGTCAAGAAACACCAGCCTTGAGCCAGAACGTCTCATCCCTGAGTCGCAAGACACAAAGAGTGATCCGCAGTGTCGAGAAAGGCCTGCCAAGGGATGCTTAAACAAGTACTAAGCCCAAGATAATGCCAAGAAAGCTGTAAACTGAAAGATACCGCTTCCTTTAAAGCCGTGAACTTTTAATTATCACTTACAGCTTAAAACTTAAAACTTAAAACTTAAAACTTCTTAAGCTAAACCTCTATCGTAAACCCTACCTTGATAGTCACCTGCCAATGCGCAATCAAGCCCGCCTCCAGATGTCCCCGAGTCTCAATCACCTCAAACCACCTAAGATGCTTCAAGCTCTGCCCCGCGGAAATGACGGCATTTTTGATCGCTTCATCGGAACTGATAGGCGAAGATCCCACTAGTTCAATAACTTTATAGGTATGGCTCATGGCTAGCTCCGGGTAATCCATTGATTACACAAGTACGGGTAATTACGGCTAATAGAGCAAAGAAAAAACAACACTCTGTCCAACTCAGTATAGGAGAGCTATCAGCACCTAGCTCTTAACCCTGTAGAATGACGAAAGCCTAGGAAGTTAGTGAGGAGCAATAAGGCTAAAGAGCCCAAAGAGCAAGCTAAGAAAGCCTGAAGGCCCATATCAGACAAAACTATAGTCATTCCGGCATGCTTATGGCCGGAATCCAGTTTGTATCAGTAAGTTCCTAGGCTAGAAAAGCTGTAAAGTTACAAGCTTTAAAGCCCTCCATATTGCTCAGAAAAAAGCCCGCTCAAGGGGAACGGGCTAATATTGGTTGTAAATAATAGAATGGCCGAGTAAATAACACATAGAAGATCCTATGCAGTTATATCAAGCCTTGCCTTATTGCACACACAATTGCCTGGGCCCTATTTTGTACATTGAGTTTCTTATAAATATTTTTCAAATGAAATTTCACCGTTCTCTCCGTGATAGAGCAGATCATGCCTATCTCCCAAGAGGATTTCCCTTCGGAAGACCAGGCCAGTATCTCCCGCTCTCTCTTCGTTAACTCCTCCACCGGGTTTGTAAGCCGGGTCATGGCTTGGGCCGAAACCGTGTTGATAAGTTCTAAGGTTGCGAGTTGCTCCGAGTTGAGTGAGCGACCTGATACAGAGGTGATGTTCAGCTCTTTATAAATATGTCTAGAAGAGAAAGAACCTATGCTTGCGCCCTCCTTTAAGCCCATCTCCTCAGCCTGCTCAAGAAAATTTAACTGACTCTCAGACAGCGACATCATAGAAGGGACTGAGGTCCAATTGAAAGAGCTCCTTATGGATTTAGAACAGCTCACTATGGGATCGATATATTGAAACTTGTTCTTCTGATATATGTTGCCCCACTCCGCACTCTTGGCCTCGAAACCAAACCCAGAACTGACCACTCTCTCAATATTAATACTGTGATCCGGACGGATCATCAGAGTAATAAGAGCCACCCCATCCACTTCCAGTAAATTCTGCAAAGTCTTAGCACATTGCATTATCCCATCATTAGATGATGAGGCACTAAACATGTGATACACATCTGACACTTGCTTTATATTAAGCGAGATATTATCCCCTTCCGGCAATCTCATTATTCATCATCCTTCAATTGAAGGTTTCGTTAGCTAGGTCATTGCAATAACAAAACATAAAATACAATTAAAGTACCACCCTAGCGGTAGGAGCCCCTACCGATACTCGCCTAAGCCATAAATCTAATATCAATCACAGCAAGATGCAAAACAAACCGAGATAAACCACCCAACATTTTGATTACAATAATTATATTCACCGTTAACACAAATAAATCACATCCAAAAACATAACCTAGACCAACGAATAAACTAAATTAATAGCCACTTTCATTGGTTTCAGCTTGCTCGGCCAGTGTAATTAACACCTAAGGCCAATCTGATAGTTTATTGTCCTGATTCTTGGTCTCGTGCTCAAAATACCAGCTAAGCAGTATCTAAATATCGGTGTTACCTTGAAGATATTCTAGTCACCCACTCAAGTGAGGCCTCGAAAGGCTTCTGTGTGCTTCTTTCAGGCAAAAAACGAAAGGCAAACCAATTTACAACTGTCCCTTAGGGCAGTACCTAATGACCTGTTATCACGGTGTAATCCACCTTGAAATTTGCCCCTACTATTAGTGGAAGACTATGCTGGAATCAAATCAGACTCCATCAACAAACCATCACACCTGTGATAGTGTTCATCCCTTTGCAGAAAATCCCCCCCACTACCTAATCACCCATAACCCAAATACAGCACAGATGGACAAGCTATATCGATTACGTGCCGAGGTATTTTGTCGTGAACTCGCCTGGGTCGGGAGCCCAGAAGATGAGAGTGAATATGACAAGTTCGATAATACATCGACCCACCTAGGGCTCTTTATCCATGGTCAAGCAACCGGATACCTGAGAGTGCATCATCACAACACTCCCTGGATGATCAATACCATCTTCAGCGGCCCTCTGTTAGATTCTAAGCCTACGACTCAACTGGCTAACTCTTGTGAAGTTTCCCGTCTGCTGATCAAATCCACTCACAGAGGCAAGACTAAGGTGAGTAATCACCCTCCCCTGAACCTGCTGCTGTCACACTTACAAGACTATTGCCGCAGCAGAGACATCAGGTATGTTTACATGGTCGTGACTCCCGCCACCCGAGTGGTCTTCGCCCGAATAGGCTTTAAATCTACCCCATTATCCAAGCCTGTTAAGATGGAAGATGGTTGTTATGCCATGGCGGCTGTATTGGATTTTGGACAAGTCGAAGCCCTGATCCCTTCGAAGGACACGCTTTGCTCCTAAGGGGATATTATGTGAGCGTAAGCCTTAAACTAGTCTCACAAACGACCAATTATTATGCTGATAAAAAACGAGAGCGTCTTCCGATGATTTTTTGGGATAGCCAAACTCAAGGTATTGAATACTTACCAATATCTAAATAATAGCCATTTTTGCTGTGCCAGGTAATTTAAGCTAGTCTGGACATATCTTTCACTGAGTAGTCACGCGATGAAACCTAGGTTAGGACTGATTTTTTGTTTATTAATCATCATGAGTGGTATCGCTTATCACTTCCTCTCGCCGCAAATTTTAGTTAAAAACCTGTCCGACAGAAGTTTTTATCAGGTTAGTTTCTCTCTCCCAGACAAGCAGATCACCTTAGACACCATTCAGGTTAATAGTCGTCAAACCATCTATTTTTCCCCACAGGAAAAAACAGGCATAGTGACCTACCAGCTTATTGCTATTAATGGGGATCAGGTGGCCCAAGGTCATATAGAATATCAATTTGACGATAACAATTTGTCTCAATTCGGGACTAAGCTCAGCTTCATCATAGATGAGCAATATCGAGTCAGTTTTAGTAGCAATAAATAACTTGAAATAAAAAGTCGATATCTAATCGATATCGACCTGTTTAATTCAAGATAAATGATCAAGCTATGACAAGATCATCCGCCACCACATCCCTGGAAGGCTAGTGAAACCTGTGGTGTAGTGTTTCAGCTCGCCATCTTTAAATACCATCAAGGTCGGCGTCAGCTGCACCGACCAATCACGGGCAATGTCATTATTGCTGTCGTTGATGGTTTCAAACTCATAGCCCTTATGCTGTAGATATTTAACCATCTTGTCATCGGGTCCCGAATTCATCGCTACCGTAACTACTGGGTACATGCTGGCCATGGTATCCACAGCCGGACTGACAAAGTTACACACAGGACACCAGGTTCCCCAAAAATACACCAATACCGCCTGATCTTGGCTCAAGGCATCGATATCGATATCAGATCCGGCTAAGGTCATGCCTTTGATATCCGGCAACTTATCTCTTGGAATATCCTTACCACGCCAGATGTCCATCACTCCTGTTATCACTATGGCGAACAGCATAAACAGGGCTATTTGCTTAAGCCAGCCGAAGGCCCTTCTCAGAGGAGTGAGCGCCACTATATCAAGCTTATTCTTATCATTGTCCTTATCTAGGTCACTCATTAGTCTTTGGACTCCAACACTTCTTCTAACTGCTCTTTGAGCACATCATAAGACACGAGTCCAGGAATCACCTTGTCGCCAAAAATCATGCTTGGGGTGCCGCCTATGCCTAAGTTTCTCATCAGCTTAATGTTGTCATGTACCATCTCGTCGACTCGAGAGTCTGTGTTTCCTAACCATTTCTCGGTATCGGTGAGCTTAGCGACTTTAGCGATAGATGCTATGTCGAGTCTACGCGGGCTAGACATCAAGATATCTTTCAACTTTATGTACTTCTCAGGCTCGTTAAGCCAGACCGTCTGCGCCAGCTCCACCGCCAGTTTAGACCCTTCCCCCTGCAGCGGCACCATCTTGATGATGATCTTCAGCTGAGGAAACTCTTCGATAAGCTTATTGAGCGAAGGTTCAATTTTCTTGCAGTAAGGGCAGTTAAAGTCGGTGAAATACACCATAGTGACCTCAGGATTTTCAGCTCCTTTCCAGGGGTCACTCTTGGTTTCATACATGGCGCTATAGTTTTCATCCAGAGCCGTCTGCTTGGCAGAGTTAGCCCCTAACTGCTCACGAGTCTGCAGCGCTATGATGGCTTGCTTCAAAAGTTCGGGGTCATTAATCAAGGCATCCTTGATAATAGCTCTGACATCTTGCTCTTGCAGAGCCGTTAAACTTGTTACCTCGGCGTGAACCGGTGAGATAAATGACAGCTGTGAAGCTATCAAGAGTATTGAGGCGGTAATGCCCGACATGGCCATAAATTGCAGTTTTCTTGATTGCAGCAGTTTTAGCGGGCTAAATTTGTGCAGCTTAGACTCATTGGACTGGCAGTCTAACTTAGATACTGATTTCATCTTATATTCCTAATACTTGGGCTGGCTCAAGATGACTAACTGCATCACCTTGAGCCATAAATGCGTTTGATTAATCTGTGCCTAATTTAGGTAAAGCACACGAACACTCACAAGATTATTGTTTAATTTTCTGCTCGGACGCAGCCGTTGGCGCTGTCGATGCACGTTCAATCGCGGCTAACACCCCTTGAGTAGACAAGATCACAGGTAACTCGATGCCACTCGGAGCCCCAGGGCCGTAGACCAGATTAAACGGCACACCGAAACGATTATGACTCTGCAAATAGTTAGTGATGTACTGGGATGGCTTAGTCCAATCTCCTTTCATGAGCAGAAGGTTGTCTTGCTTGAGCTGACTGTAGACAGGGTCTTGCAATATCACCCCCACCTTGTTGGCCTTACAGCTAATACACCAGTCGGCAGTCACGTCGACAAAAATAGTCTTCCCCTCAGCTACTTGCTCGGCTATCAGCTCTTCATTTAACTGAGTCCACACCAGATCTGTGGGCAAGGGTTTCGCCCATTGCGCTGATGTCATAAAGGCACCTATGGCGGAAAAAATAAGCGTGATACTAAAGGTCGCCACTACTGCGGCGCCACCGAGTTTTTTGGCCATAAAGATGAAGAAGGTCACCAGCAAGACAACCGCTGCGACAAACAGATAGCTAGTCGGTAGGAAATTGCTCAATAAGCTGATAAGCCACAAGCTAGTGATCAGCAGTAATACCGAGAAGATAACCTTAACCACAATCATCCAGCGACCTGGCTTAGGGAAGTAATTGGCGATCTGAGGGAACGCCGCCACCAGTAACCAAGGTAGTGCCATGCCCAAAGCCAAGGCGGTGAAGATCACCAACAAGCTCATGGTATCAGCGCCAAGGGCAAAGGCTACCGCAGTTCCCAGAAATGGGGCGCTACAAGGCGTCGCCAACAAGGTCGCAAACATCCCCTGAAGGAAATGCCCCCGGTTATTATTGCCTCCGGTTGTCGCCAGCTTAGTTTGCAGACTCGAAGGCAGATTTATCTCAAATGCCCCAAGCATATTGATGGCAAATATTGAGGTCACTAGGGCCATAAAGCCGATAAACCAAGGGTTTTGGAACTGCACGCCCCAACCTATCGCTTGCCCGGTAAACTTGAGCATCAGGATAAATCCTGCCAATAACCAGAAAGAGACCAAGATCCCCAATGCCGAGGCGATAAATTGCTGACGAATTTGATTACGCTCAAGATCCGGCGCGGCGACCACAGAGCTTAACTTCATGCCAAGTACCGGTAACACACAGGGCATCACATTGAGTATCAAGCCACCTATCAAGGCGATAAGCATCATCTTTAGTAGAGATGAATCTTGGGCGATGATTTGAGTCGGTTTCACCTCAGATGAGTATTCCAATGCACCCCGAGAATCGATCACAGTGACATGCAAACTTTTACCCAATAACTCAGGCTCTCCCAGCCAGCTGCTAGCATCGAAAATAGCGACTATGCTCTCGGCTTGTCCGGCATCGCTGGCCTCTCTCTTGTTGACACTCACTAGCTTGAAAACTGTATCCGGCTCGCCATCTATGATCAGCTTAGGCTGACGCCAGTTCGTACTGTCGAGCACCACTTCCAGCTGTGACTTCCCACTGTCCCAACCTAGCTTGATTGCTGAATTAGCATCTTGTGCAGTCACCTTCACTGGCACACTCGACACCGCCCTGTTATAGGCGAACATGGCATAAGTATCCGCTTTTAGCTCACTTGGATTAATAGCTAAGTTGATCTCATAATCCGTGAGCACACAAATGCTGGTACACGAAGACAAGGTGAACTTGCCGTGGAGTTGAGTATTGGCTTCTATATCATCTAAGGTCAGCAGCAAGGGAAAAGTAACTTCCCCTTGATAGCCAAAGGTCTGCATGCCTAGCAAGGAAAACTGCTGCGGTGCCGGCCATGACCATTCAACCTCTTTTAGGTTCGTGGACTTGTCCCACTTGATACTGGGGGCTATTCCCCCCTCTCCAGGGCTACGCCAATAGGTCTTCCAGTCACCATCGAGTTTAACTTCCAGTGCCGCGGGCATAACTTTAGTGACAGAGTCTAGTTCCCCGGTCAACATCAAGCGCACCTTCACCGGCGGATGATTGGGGTTAGTTATCCAGCCAGTCGATGCGGCAAACACCGAAGAGCTGAGTAAAATCAGGCCAAAAGCCACCATTGTTTTAAAATACTTCAAGTCGTTCTCCAAGGCCCATGCTGAGCCACTTTCTCCGAAATCGCTTATTCTAAGCTAGCTTAGGCTAAGGTCTGTCCTCAAGGTAAAGACCAGCACAAACAGCAAAATTCTTATCAAATCGCGAATGTATAGATTCGAGTCATTGCTTAACGAAACTAGGGGTTTAGTTAAGGCAATATTTCTATAGATGTGGAACTAATACAAGGGCTATTCTTGAAATCGACACAAGGAGAGGTGTATTCGTCTGGGTTTAGCGAGATGACTGGGCGAGGGTATGCTTTTAACAAGAAGAGAGATGAGAGGAAATAATGGTAATGAGAATAACAAGACTAACAAGACTAACAAAGGAAATGAGTCCGTCAAATCCATACAGACACGCATAGACTTTTCCGACAACTCACACTTCTTAAAGCCGAGGCCTGTATGCTTTGGACTGTCTAATGCCTGTTCGGCAACCGAGTCAGATATATCAATACTCGATGCAATCATAGTGACGGCAGAAGTCTCTGGCACACTCTTAGCGGCGAGTAACAGCTTAAGTATTCCACTATTTTGAGTCAAACAGAACAAGGTCAATATGGTAAACACCAATACTGTCCATAGGTTTCCAGTCTGATTAGTAAATAACTTCAAGATAAAAATTCCGTCAGAGCTTGATAATAAGACACCTGTGTCTCCCATAAGAGACGCCGATGTATAAGACCGGATAAACTCAAAAATAGTTCATAAAATATAATTTTATTTTAGGAATCGTTTTCATTCTCCTTAAGCGAATAAAAAACAATCACATTTTATGACGTCTGTACTTATCTTAGGTTATGTTTATAAGGTTGTTAATTGAACCCAGCACACTTTTTAGTCCCATAATTACAGCTGGTGATTTTTTATAGAAACAAGTTAAATCAAGACATTAGCCCAGATAATCACTTAAGCCTGACAAAATTTAAAATGGCCAAGGAGAAGGTATGATCAAGCCTCTTTCTACCGATGCAAAGCCGATTATTGCAGACAATAAACCTAAAAAAGTCGAACTCACCAAGGGCCAAGAATATTACTTCTGTGCCTGCGGCCAATCTAACAAGCAACCCTTCTGTGATGGCTCTCATGCCGGTACTTCATTTAAGCCTAAGGCCTTCACCGCTGAACAAGATGGTGATGCCTATCTTTGCGCCTGTAAGCACACAGCTAATGCGCCTTTTTGCGACGGTACCCATAAGCAGTTCACCGCCAAACAGGTAGGCAAAGAAGGACCCGGCCCCGCTAAAGATAACAAATCCGACGCCATGCCCTCGGCCAAGTCCACACTAGAGGAGCCCACGGTGGAATTTATCCACCAACTTGCCCGAGATGGCCTGTCAAAACTTGGGGGACATGGCCCCATGACCTCCATGGGGGTGCCCCGTCATCTACTGCCTCATTGGGATGAAATCCAGATAATGACGGCCCAAATGGCCACTAAACCATTACAGGAAGACCAAGCTGTATCGACAGAACTGATCATAGGACCCCAAGCCCGTAAACCACTTAAACTTAAAATTCCTTTATTTGTATCGGACATGAGTTTCGGTGCACTTTCAGAAGAAGCGAAAACAGCTCTGGCTATAGGGGCTGAGCTAGCAGGCACAGGAATATGCTCCGGCGAAGGTGGCATGTTGCCCGAGGAACAAGCCCAAAACTCCCGCTACTTCTATGAACTTGCCAGCGCCCAGTTTGGCTATCGTGAAGAGCTACTAGATTCTATTCAAGCCTTTCACTTCAAAGGCGGACAAGGGGCTAAAACGGGTACAGGAGGCCACCTGCCGGGAATAAAAAACCGGGGGAAGATTTCACTGGTAAGGGGGATCCCAGAAGGTCAGCCGGCCATATCACCGCCCACCTTTAAAGAGCTAAATACCCCATGTGACTTTAAGCGCTTCGCCGAACGTGTACGCGAGATCAGTGGCGGTGTACCTATAGGTTTTAAACTCAGTGCCAACCATATCGAACGTGACATTCAATTTGCCCTAGATGCCAGCGCCGATTACATCATATTAGATGGCCGTGGCGGCGGGACTGGCGCGGCCCCGGAGATGTTCCGCGACCATATCAGCGTACCCACTATCCCAGCCTTAGCTCGTGCACGTCGATATTTAGATGAAAAAGGTGTCAGCGGCAAAGTCACCTTAATCATCACCGGCGGTCTTCGAGTTCCCATGGATTTTGTTAAGGCTATGGCCTTAGGTGCAGACGGCGTCGCCATCTCTAACAGTGCCATGCAGTCCATCGGCTGTGTCGCCGCCCGCATGTGTCACACTAATAACTGCCCTTCCGGCATAGCGACTCAAAATCCAGAGCTAAGAAAGAAACTCAATATCGATAAGGCATCCATGCAGCTCGCCAACTTTTTCAATGCATCGGTAGAGCTAATGCAAGTCATGGCCCGCGCCTGCGGCCACCATAGTTTAAGTGATTTAAATAAGGATGACCTAGCTACCTGGCACAGAGAGATGGCACACCTGTCGGGAATACATTATGCGGGATTTACGCCATTAGATTAGTAGAAAGCTACTCAAAGCTAAAAGTTCCTAGGGTCTAGATCCTAGGAACTTCTCACTTCTCAGCTTAAACTTGTACTTAAAGCTTACACCTGTCTTAGCTCTGTCTTTAGCTTATGGCTTCTTTTACCCCAACCTTCTTCTCAGCACCTTAGTCGCTTCAACCAGATTCTTAAGCGCTGGCTCTACTTCATCCCATGTACGGGTTTTCAAACCACAATCAGGATTTACCCAGAGCTGATTGAGGTCAATCTTACCTGCCGCTTTTTCGATAAGCTCAACCATCTCATCGACCGTTGGCGTGTTCGGCGTGTGAATATCATAGACGCCGGGACCTATCTCATTAGGATATTCGAAATCTTCGAAGGCCGAGAGTAACTCCATGCGAGAACGTGACGTCTCTATGGTGATAACATCTGCGTCCATGGCTGCGATAGCCGCTATGGTTTCGTTGAATTCGCTGTAACACATATGAGTATGGATCTGAGTCTCATCTGTAACACCTGCGGCGCTCAGCTTAAATGAGTCAACCGCCCACTTAAGGTATGCTTGCCAATCACTCTTCTTCAAAGGCAAACCTTCACGGAAGGCTGGCTCATCTATCTGAATGATGCCGATGCCAGCATTTTGCAAGTCGACAACTTCATCACGAATCGCCAAACCAATTTGAGTCGCTATCTCCTCACGGCTGATGTCTTCACGGGCAAATGACCAATGCAGGATAGTTACCGGTCCAGTTAGCATGCCCTTTACCGGCTTGTCAGTCAGAGACTGAGCGTACTGTGCCCACTCTACAGTCATAGCATTAGGACGCGAGACATCACCATAGATAAGCGGCGGTTTAACACAGCGAGAGCCATAACTCTGAACCCAACCAAACTTAGTGAAGGCGAAACCTTCTAGCTGCTCGCCGAAATACTCCACCATGTCGTTTCGCTCGGCTTCACCATGAACCAATACATCGATACCTAGTTTAAGCTGACGCTCAATCGTATCTCTAGTCACCTGACGTAGCTGGTCGTTATAAAACTCAGGGGTGATCTCACCTTTACGCCAGCGGCTACGCAGGCCACGAATTGCTGGTGTCTGGGGGAATGAACCTATGGTTGTCGTAGGTAACAGAGGTAAATTAAACTTCTGCTGCTGTATAGATTGGCGGTTTGAAAACACGGTATCACGCTCGTAATCATCAGCTTTAAGCCCTGCGACTCTGTCGATAACTTGCCGATCGGCAGCGGCTTCACGTGCCTCTCTGCGCGCCACACATGTTGCCACTATGGTGTCTATTTCAACTTTATCGGCACTGTTTTCGGGAGTACTGAGTAGCGATTTAAGTTGAGTCAGCTCAGAGAGCTTCTGTTTTGCAAATGACACTTGTTGCTTAAGTGCTGGAGCCAACTCGGTCTCAACATCGAGATCCACCGGAGTATGCAGCAGTGAACAAGAAGGAGATATCCAGACTCGTCCCTTAAGGTCGTTCACCACAGGAGCGATACGCTCGGCAATCAAATCAATATCTGCCGCCCAGACATTACGTCCGTTTATCACACCTAAAGAGAGCACTTGCTCAGGCTGGAGATTTGTCGCAAATTTTGCAAGCTGCTCCGGAGCCGTGACCAAATCCAGGTGTAGACCGGCAACAGGCAAGGCTGAAACCAATGCTTGATGATGAGCAATGGTGCCGTAATAACTTGCCAGTAATACCTTAACCTCAGATGACTGCAGTGCCTCATAGGCAGAAGAAATAGCCCTCTGCCAATCGGCATCAAGTTCAAGGGCGAGAATGGGTTCTTCTAGCTGTACCCATTCAACACCTTGGCCATTGAAACGAGTCAAGATTTCGCTGTAAGTCTTAATTAACTTAGGCAACAAGGTGAGCTTATCAAATTCACTGCCCACAGATTTAGCTAAAAACAGGTAAGAAACCGGACCTAGCAGTACAGGCTTGGCTTCATAGCCCAGCGCTTTAGCCTCTTCAACTTCTTCAAAGAACTGCTCATAGGCCAGGCTAAATTCTTGATCTACTGTCAGCTCAGGCACTATGTAGTGATAGTTTGTATTGAAGTACTTAGTCATCTCGCCGGCAGGTGCATCTTGACCCGATGGCGCACGACCACGAGCGACTCTAAACAAGGTATCGAGATCGACATTAGCATCATCTTGATTTCTGTGACGCTCAGGGATGGCATTCAATGTCGCACTCAGAGTCAGAACCTGATCATAGAAGGCGAAATCACCAACGGGTAATAAGGAGACCCCAGCCTGAGCCTGCCACTGCCAATGTGTACGACGTAACTCCTTCGCCACTTGCTTGAGATCGGCCTGACTTATCTCACCACGCCAATATTTCTCTTGAGCAAATTTAAGCTCACGTTGACGACCAATTCTTGGAAAACCTAAGTTAGCTATCTGTATCGCTTTCGACGTTTGCATATTGTATACCTTTTTGCTTTAATATGAGCAGAATTCAGAGTAAACGCCTTTCAAGCAAACTGAGATGAGTAAAGAGGCTTATGAGTTATCTACTAGTTAAGTACTCACTAAATAATCTTTACCGCAGGCGTCTGGACGTCTAGAAGTTTATTGTGATAGTCTCACTCCTGACAAACGAATTGATTTCAAGCGCAACATGAGCAGAATTCATGTTGAGATAAAGTAGGTATAATATGATTGAGCTTAGACACTTACGTACACTAGTAGCCTTAAAAGAGGCGGGAAGCCTTGCTGGGGCGGCCAAGAAACGCTTTGTCACTCAGTCGGCTCTGTCTCATCAGATTAAGGAATTGGAGACCCGGATCAACTCCTCTATCTTTATCAGAAAGAGTAAGCCTCTCTCTTTCACTCAAGAAGGCGCCAGATTACTTAACCTAGCCGAAGAGATATTGCCTAAGGTGGTTGAGACCGAATATGACCTTAAGCAGGGGCTCAATGACGAGCTTAACCGGCTGGGTGTAGGGATCGAATGCCATAGTTGCTTTAGATGGCTGATGCCTGTGATGGAACAATTTAGAACTGTATATCCAAATGTTAATTTAGATCTTTCCAGCAGACATCTATTTGATTCACTCAACGCACTGGAGATCGGCGATCTCGATGTGGTGCTCACATCCGATCCCGTACCCGGACAATCCATTGCCTATCAGCACCTGTTCGATTTTGAAGTTAAGCTAGTAGTAGCCAAGGATCACCCTCTGGCCAAGCTGGAATACGTTACCCCTAAACAACTTAAAAAACTCGCGATCATCAGCTACCCAGTGCCCCTACAACGACTGGATCTATACCGTCATTTCTTGGAGCCTGCGGGAGTCGAAGCGGGTAAGCAGATCAGCTGCGATCTCACCATGATGCTATTACAACGTATAGCCTGTAAAGATGGCGTGGCAGCACTGCCTACCTGGTCTATCAGCGAGTCTTATGGGCTAAACTTAACCGCACTTAAACTAGGGCCTGAAGGCTTGAAACGCCCCTTATTTGGCGCCTATCGCAAAGACAGCTCGAGCGCACATCTGGCACAGCAATGGTTAAAGCTAGTTGCCAAAGAAGGCTTAGCGAAACAGCATAAGTTGAATTAAAAACAAGTGGTAAGTGGTAAGTGGTAAGTGGTAAGTAAAATCTAAATTAAGAAACTAAAAAAGCCAGACTCTAAAATTAGACTCTGGCTTTTCTTTTACTTACAGCTCTAAGCTTACAAGTTAAAACTTCATCACAATGGCTTAAGCAGCTGATTTCTCATTGAAAGCACACGTCTAAGCACTAATCCAGGCGAGTTGAAATTACGAGTCTGCCTTAGATTATGAGCGATCATAAACTCATCTTTAAGCTCTTCATCTAGGCCCAAAGATTCAAATGCTTCTATGGTCAGGGTCTGCTTCTGATTATCAATAAGCGACTTGATGATACTTAAAGGAAACGACTCCTCTGACTCGGCATTTAAGAAGGCAAATGCCGTCAAGGCAATAATCTCACCGAACACACTAAACAGCGCTAAAGTCTGTACTTCGTCCGGGTTGATATCTACCCCTTGCATATTATGCAAACTGTCGACGGCATCGATAGCTATGCTCTCTGTCAGCACCCAATAACCTTGTACTAACTTCTTATATGGCTGGGGCAGCTCATCGAGACGTTCCTTCAAATAAAAGGTAAAGGCATAACGATAGATGTTCACCTGGCCTAAACGAACCAAGGCATCTTTCAATGAGCGGTTCTTAGTCGAGACACCACTGCCGCTAATCGCAGAATTGCTGCGCCATAGCATGTGAGCCGCTAAGGCGGGATCTGAAGAAACAATATCGATGACATTACGAATATCACCGTCGGCAATAATCGCTTTCTTTAAAGGGATCAATATTCCGCGGCGACCAATCACCTGCTCTTCATTACTAATAATTGCGCGTACTTGAGTGAATACTTGATGCTCAAGATCTGTCATGGGAAATTTTAACCTACATTTATTATTTTGGCACGACACCAATTGTTATTGGTGAGTTTACCCATAAAAAGCCTACCATGGTCAAGTTGATTTCGCCTAAATGAATACTTTAGTTCTAATTACCTGTCTAAGGTGAGATAACCGGGAGAATATCTCCAATTTAGGGCTAAATCAGGGCGTTATCGATCATGTATAAATAAGCTAGACTCACACTAAAGTATGAATATCGGCTATTAGTTTTAACTATTAAGCTCAGGAAAGCTGTTTATTCTAGATAAGAGCCCCATTATACAGCCCCAGCATCCCCAAGCCGTTGATAAATAGCTTCCGCTAAGGCTCGATACCCTGAATTATTAAGATGAATCGAATCTGATTTCATCGACGGGCTTTTTAACAAGTCCGTCAGCGCTTCTTCTATAAGCATAACACCATAAGTTTCTGCCAGCTCAGAGTAGAGCCCAGCCGATGATAAAAAAATACTCTTCTTGGGCACCGCAATTAACACTAGGGGAATCGACTTAGCTTGAGCTAACTCTATCATCTGCGCCAAATTAGTTTTGGTCTTAGCAATATCATGATTACGCAGAAAATCATTGCCTCCTTCGAGCAAGATAATTAACTCAGGAGTCTCTCTATCAAGCAAGTCACTTAGCCTGATCAAGCCTTGCGAGGTGGTCTCTCCCGATACACCGGCATTGATCACCTTAAGACCTGTCAACTCAGCCAGCACGGCTGGATAATCTCCTCCCTCAGTCGCCCCCTTGCCATAGGTAAGGCTATCGCCAAATGCCAGAATTTCGGCACTCGCCGTAAGCGGTGCAAGCTTGTCCCCAGAGCATGAAGCAAGCAACACACATAGGCCCAACATCAATAAACGGATAATCATAAGCTTAACCATTAGAAACAGAATGAATGAAGTCAGCTTACCATGGAGCATAAAAAAATCAGCTACTAAGGTAAAAGGAAGCTGGAGACTAAGGTAAGGGCTAAGAAAGTTTCGAGTTTGAGTTTGAGTTTGAGTTTGAGTTTGAGTTTGAGTTTCGAAATAATCATCGAACGCAGATGCTTTCTCCCCAAAAAAGAGTAAAAAAAAGCTGCGAGTGTTACCACTCACAGCCTGTCAATTTCTAGTGACTCAAATCCAATCACTCAAACCTAGATACTCATTCCTAGGAACTAGCTGCTTCTTTAAAACCTATAACTGGCGGTTAAGCGCAGTGCACGGCCTGTACCAGCATAGTAGCCGCTGCCCCAGCTGCTGTAATAACCTGAGCTAACATACTGCTCATCTAACAGGTTATCGACGCGGAAGCTGGCAAGCCAAGCATCATTAGTATAGTTAATTGCTAGGTTAGTCAGCCAATAAGCGTCTAGCTTAGGAGCGGCATTACTATTGTCGCCTTCGATGAAACGCTCACCGGTATAGGCCACTTCGGTAAACACTTGCCAGTTTTGGTTAGCGTCGATACTGAGGTAACCACGGCCCGTATGCTCTGCAACCCAAGAGAGTTGCTTACCTTCATTGAGACCTTCGGTAAATTCGGCATCGATATAGTTATACTCGCCGCCTACTTGTACCTTGTCTGTCAGCTGCCAATCCCAATCGGCACTCACGCCGTAACGGCGTGACGCATCGGCATTAATGTTAGCGCCAGGATAACCACCACCAATAGGGGTCTCAGCACTGGAGTCAAATACAATCTCATCTTCAAGATCTAAGCGATAAACACTCAAACGCAATGTGTGGGACTTAGGTGTCCAGTCCCAGCCGGCTTCGTATGAACGACCCGTCTGCGGGTTAAGGCCTATCACGCCTGGAGAAGTATAAGCTTGCTCATCGACCTTAGCGAAACGAAAGTTATCATCGGCGCGCAGATAGAATCTATGAGACGAGGTTGGACGATAATTAAGGCCTAATTCGAAGGCATGGGCATCTTGATCTAGCTCAATACCATTTATGTATACATCAGGATCCACCAGGTCATCGGTCACTTCAGCATAACGACCACCAACCACATAGCTTAGCGTCTTGCTAAGGGGCACTGTCGCTTGCACATAGGCACTGGCCTGCTTCTGAACATTACCGCGACCGCTACCAAATTCTGACTCACCGCGGCTAAGATCGATACCTGTCACTATCTTCAAGTCACCATTATCCGTAGCGATATTTGCCACAGCTTTAGGGGTGAACTCTAATAATGAGCGAGTGTCTTTTCTAGATGTTCCCCACTCACTAAGTCCGGTAATAAGGGTATCTGAGTAGTTTATATCCGCACCTAGAGACCATTCATCACTAAGTTGGTACTTATATCCACTTCGTGCAGCCGTTGTCATTTCATGCATATAAGCATCAGCAGCATCCGGCAATGTCGCATTGGACTGACGAGGATTTTCTTCTATTTGCTCTTCAGTCAATGCTCCAGCTAACTCACGATCGTTATCGTAGTAACTGGTCTCAACGAAAAAGTCTTGTGGCCCGTCTTCATATTGCAAGCGGCCCAGTACTGAAGAAGTCTTGTTGGCATTGTGATCACGGTAGTTATCACCTCGGTTATGACTCACAGCCGCATAATAACGCCAGGTATCGTTAATCGCACCGGACACATCGGCCTTGCCTTCATAGGTGTTGAAACTGCCACCAGACAACTGAATACTACCACCTGTGCCCGTAGGTGCCTTAGTGATGATGTTGATCACACCACCAACTGCTTGATCGCCATAAAGCACACCAGCACTGCCGGATAAAATTTCGACACGCTCAATTTGATTCAATGGGATAGCATTGATGCTAGGAGCGGCAACATCGATATTATTCAGGCGACGGCCATCGAGCAAGATCAAGGTATTACTCGCTGCTTGACTGCCTGAGAAGCCCCGCATAGCAAATACCGCGCCCGAGTTTGAGTCTGAAACCTGAATGCCACTCTGACCACGTAACACTTCAGTTAGGCTTGTTGCACCACTCATCTCTATCTGAGCCGAATCGATAATGTTCACGTTTGCCGCGATATTTAGCGGGGTGTTTACGCTGCGGCCAATCACAGTGATCACTTCATCGACGCTGTTTTCCTGACTTTCATCAGTATTAATAGCCATAGCGCTGGATGAGACAACAGACAGAGTCAGTACACTGCTGATTAGAATGGTAAGTTTTGAAAGTTTGTATGACTTGTTATATGAGAAAGTACCCATTTTACCTTTAACTCCTAAAAGGAAAACGGGGCATAAATGTCACGAATAAGATGGGTACTGACTAGCAAAATAATAGCTAAAGAATACCGCCTACTGCATCGCATTCCGAGATCTGCCCGCCGAAATCTCAAAATCATCTATTGGGCCGGTCTCCGGACTTAGGCTCAGCCGTGGCTCACTAGAGCTACACTGATCGAGTGCAGGATTTTCTAACATATTCCTGTTAGAGAAGCACACTGGACTCTTACCTTTTACCGTTGCGGGGGCAGTGTCAGATTCTCGCTGACTTCCCGATTATCCTTTCCTGTGACGCACAAATTACCGAGCAAACAGCCAGTATTTGATAACAACATCAGGTTTAGGCACCACAAAAGATTGACTAAAATATTGTAAATTCTGTTCCAAGAACGCACTCAGTTTCCCACCAAGTTTAGTGCCCTAGAGGGCACCGAGCGATGAACCGCCGCATTATAGACGTCTATACGTATAAATGTCTAACTTTCGCATGACATTCTGCTTAGTTAAGGACCTGTATTTATTCATTTTGGCGTTTTCCTAGTTAACTTTTGAGTGGGAGTAAGCCGACGAAAAAAATGTAAGCGCTTGATAACAAAGTAATGCCGTTACACAAACCCTTAAAGCAAACAAACAAGCAACCTTTTTAACACTTTAATCCACAAACCTCTTGCAAAATTAGATTACAAATGTAATCTTAGATTCATTGATTACAAACGTAATCCAAATTATTAAGACGACTACAGATACAAAATTCATCATTTAAACAATGGAAAAACCAATGAAAGAGATCAGTAATTCTGAGCTAGCCGTACTCAATGCGCTGTGGGAGTCATCCCCAATGAGCTCCAGTGAAGTGGTTGAAAAACTGACAAGATCCAACGAATGGCACGAAAAAACAGTCAAAACCTTGCTTAATCGCCTAGTAAAAAAACAGGCGATCGGGTTTCAAAAACAAGGCAGGGCCTATCTCTATTCTCCATTGATCGATCAGAGTGAATATCAAATTAAACAGAGTCAGTCTTTCGTTGAAAGATTGTTTGCCGGACGAGTCGCGCCACTGGTTGCAGGTTTTGCCAAACAAAATAAACTTAGCGCCGAAGATATTGCAGAATTAAAAAGCCTCATCGACAACTGGCAAGAAGAGAGTTCAAACAAGGACCCACAAGCAGAGGACTCTGTATCTAAAGCCTCTATATCCAAGGGGTCTTTGCCGAAGGATTATTCACTTAAGAGAGATGCTCATGATTAATTGGCTGATGCAGCAAAGCATACTCTTAAGTCTGGTCTGCGCCCTTATCTTGCTTTGTCATAAACCTCTGCTGAAACAGCTAGGCGCCCATCACATGTATAGCCTCTGGTTAGCGATTCCATTTATGATATTCGGCTCACTAGTACTGCAATTCCTGCCAAATTTGCTGGCAGAATCTAAGGTAGCCTCTTTTGAATATTATAGAGTCTTGGCATCTTTAGCTGTTAAGGATAACGACAGCTTAGTCTCGACCCCCTTACTCGTGTCTCTATGGGCTGTAGGAATAGCCGTAATGGCCATATTACTACTAATTCAACACAGTTATCTGAAGCGAATATTACGCAGCAGCAAGCCGTTCAAGCAGGAAGAAAACCATGGGGTGTTGGGCAAGCAGCTACTTCCGAGCCTTTTTACTAAAACCTTACCCATAATGCAGAGCCCTAACATTAGCTCGCCTATGCTCACAGGCGTGTTAACCCCCAAGATCATAGTGCCAGCAGACTTTCATAAGCTCAGTTCGTCACAACAAGAATCTGTTGTAGCCCATGAGTTATATCACCACGAACGCGGGGATATCATCACTAATCTGCTTGCCTATACCTTACTCGCCATCTTCTGGTTCAATCCACTATCTTGGTTAGCCTACCGCCGTTTTCGCGACGATCAGGAACTCGCCTGTGATGCTCAAATTACTTCAGCGATGAATACCCATGACAAAATTGCCTACAGCCATGCGCTACTGGCTTACTCTCAGCACGCTCAAATGGGCATGCTACATACACACTACGGAAATAAAAACATCTTAAAGGAAAGGATTATGCAAATGAAAAAGCAACATGGAAAGAGCACCTTAGCCCTAATCGGAATGACACTAAGCTTAGGGTTAGCAAGCTTGGTACTCAACCAACAAGTTCAGGCAGGGGATCATCAAGCCTCTTTAAATGAGTCAGCTAAGATGCATGCAAAAGGCATTCATCCGCTAACTCGTGTCGAGCCTAAGTACCCAATCGCAGCAGTCAAAGCCAATCAAAATGGCTATGTTCAACTCAAGTTCGATATCAGCAAGTCAGGTAGGGTATCTAACATCACTGTGATTAAGTCATCACCCACAGGTATTTTCGATAAATCGGCAGTAGAAGCCCTCACGCAATGGGTTTATAACGAGTCTAAGCAAGGTGCTAAAGGTTCTCAAGTTCAGCTGGATTATGTTATCGATGAACCGACAGCCAATCTTGAACGCATCAAGGTCACCGCACATTAATAACAGTGATTAAGAAGAATAAACCTTCTTACTCGGGCCGATTTACTTAGGCTGATGGGTAAGGTTTTAAAAAGGGCCGAGCAGCTCTTTTTGTGTATCTGCAGGAAAACGAATAGTAGTAAGTGGTAAGCGCTCAATAGAGTAGTGCTAAGTCGTAAGCTATAAGTGGTGCAGCCTTGAGCTATAAGTGGTAAACAGCCTTGAGCGAGAAACGATAAGTTAATCTGACAGCCATAGATAAAAAAGAGGCCTAAGCCCCCTCTTACACCGTCCCTAGTGTTCGGGGATAAGTACTTCCTATACACACCCCCTCTTACACAATCCCAGGCTTTTACAAATTATTTTAAGCCGTTATAGCCTTAGGATTTGCACCATATTCATTCTCACCTATGCTGTCCAGCACGTAGAAAACTAATAGAACTATGGAGCCAATAAGCGGTATTAAACCAATTAACTGCCACCAGCCTGAACGTCCGGTATCGTGTAGGCGACGAGCTGAAATCGCAATCGTCGGTATCAAGAGACCTAATGCCAGCACGGTTGAAAATATCATAGTGCCCAACATGGCATCTATAACCACAGCAATGACGTAGAAAATGAAATAGAACAGGATATACATCCAGAACTCTTTACGACGAGCCCGACCTGTAAAGTCTGCATATTTCTTTAACGCACCAATAAAATATTCCATATCTTTCCTTGTATTTGAATCCATTATTTACATTGAGTGTTTAAAACACCGGTTACCATAAAGCATTTCTCATTTAAAATATGCGAATAAACGCAAATTTACCCTCTATTCGACTACAGCCTGTCCTCTGTGCTCTTGCAGCTCTTTATAAATAATACTCCAGGCTTAAATATTGCTTGGGTATCACCTAGCCTGGGCTAATAGCATGAAACTGAAGAGATATAGCCCGTATATCGTCTCCATGGGATTGTAAATTTATCAGTGTTCCAAGATGATTCAATTATTCATAAGCCATTAATATTTACAGATTAAACACTATTAACAAGCTAGAGTTATACTAGGTAAACACTAAGATTTAAAAACACATTTCACGATAACGATTCTCATTAGCGTTACTTTTCATTAATATAGATCTGTGTTTTATACACTTATAATCAAAAATAAGGATTTCAAATGAAAATCTCAATCAATCGTCTTAAGACGATTAGCGCAGTGGGTTTACTCGGTTTCAGTGCACTATTCGGTATGTCGTCTAGTGCTATGGCTCATGCCAATGAATGTGAACTTAAGATTAGCGCTAACGACGCTATGCAGTACGACACCAAAGAACTCAGTGTCCCAGCAAGCTGTAAAGAGGTCACACTGACACTGACTCATTCAGGTCAGCTACCAAAAGCTGCCATGGGCCATAACTGGGTACTAACCAAGGCTGCAGATATGCAAGCAGTAGCCAACGACGGCATGGGCGCAGGCGTAGATAAAAACTATGTCAAAGACGGCGACACTCGTGTTATCGCTCACACAGATGTAGTAGGCGGCGGTAGCTCAAGCAGCATCACCTTCAGCACTGAAGGCATGAGTGCATCTGAAGCTTACAAGTTTTTCTGCTCATTCCCTGGTCACTGGGCAATCATGCAGGGCAGCTTTATTATTAAAGCTTAAACTTATGCCTAACGGCTTAAGATAGAGCGAATATGCTGTAAGGCTCGAAGGCTGCAAGTCCTCAAGCCTTACAGCCGCTCTTTATTTTCCAGCCTTAGCGCCATCTTTAACCACAACATCCACACCTATAGCGCTGCAATATTTTTCAAGCAATTCTTGTATCAATCCCCATAGTATCCTGAGATCCAAGGCCGTAATAATGATGGTTTATCTCGCCTTGAGCATGAAAATATTTGCATAGTGCTAGCCAGTCCTAACTTGTTATACCGATTGGTATTAACCCCCCAGAAAGACTCGCTAAAGAGTAAGTTAATTTAATCAGAGCTGCTAGGCTTAGAGTTCCTAGGATCCGAAATCTTATTATTAAATATTAGCTCTTAGTTTCTAGGAACTTCCTTCAAATAGTGAAAAGGAATTTCTATGCAAAGCTTGTGGCATGCCCAAACAGCCAGTCAATTCACTACACCTCTCGAATTGAGAGTTTATACCTCGCGTCTTTTAGGCCAGGAACCTGCTCTGGTGCTACATGGCGGCGGCAATACTTCGGTAAAGACTCAAGTTAACAACCTGTTCGGTGAGCCTGAAGATATACTATTTGTTAAGGGTAGCGGTTGGGATTTAGAGACCATAGAAGCCGCGGGCTTCGCTCCGGTAAAAATGCATGTGTTATTGAAAATGGCGCAGCTTACTGAACTGAGCGATAGCGATATGGTCAAGTATCAACGCGCCGCCATGATAGATCCCAATGCGCCTAATCCCTCGGTTGAAGCCATACTCCACGCCATTATTCCTTTCGCCTTTGTGGATCATACCCACACAGACGCAGTTGTGACCCTGACGAATACCTCAAATGCAGAATCCTTTATAGAGCAAGTCTATGGTAAGCGGGTCTTAGTTATCCCCTATGTGATGCCGGGCTTTGCGCTGGCTAAGCGGGTTTATAAGATGACCCAAGACATCGACTGGCAATCAATAGAGGGGCTCGTGCTAATGAACCACGGCCTATTTACCTTTAGCGACGATGCCAAGACAGCTTACGAGAACACCATCAAACTGGTGACTGAAGCCGAAAAATTTATCGAAGCAAATTTGTGCATCAATGCCGAAGAGCGCGAAGAGGCGGATGAAAAGAGCCTTGAGTACCTAGATGAGAACATTAATATTGATCTGCTTGAGCTCGCCAAAATACGTAAATTGGTGTCGGCGCAAAAAGGTTATGCGCAAGTAGCCCTGCTCAATAGTAGCAAGGGATCATGTCATATTGCCTCACATCCTGAACTTAAAAGTATCGCCAACCGTGGCCCTCTGACACCGGACCACGTCATTCGCACTAAACGTGTTCCCGCTATTTTAAGTGATAATATCGAGGCCGAACTCTGCGGTTATGCCCAAGACTACATCGAATACTTTGACCGCTACCAGAGCGGTCAAACCATACTTAACTATGCGCCTAGTTTTGCTATCTGGCAGGGAAAAGCTGCCATCTCTTTTGGTAAAACCGTCAACCAGGCCTTAATCATCGAAGATATCACCAGCCATACCTTCGATGCCATATTAACCGCCGAAGCCCTTGGTGGTTATCAGGCTCTGAGCCCGGCAGATATCTTCGCTGTAGAATACTGGGAGCTTGAACAGGCCAAGCTGAAAAAAGGCCCGTTCTCACATGACAAACCCTTGCTCGGTAAGGTCGCCATGGTAACTACTGCCGCTACTCAGGTGGGGCAAGCCGTTGTGGCCCATATGGAAATTCTGGGCGCTAACGTGGTCGAGCTCGGTGAGCATTTAGAATTTGATACTTTAGATAAGTGCCAGGAAGCGGCCGAAACTGCCATCATAGATTATGGCGGATTAGACATAGTTATCTGCCTTGGGGACGACCCATCTAACCTTATGTTACTCAAAGCCTGTGAAGCCTTTTTAGAGCACGGCATTAACCCTAGAGTCTTATGCGTCAACCACGGCTCTTTACCTGTCATGAGCGATAACATTATCGAGGTGCTACACCTCAACTGTTCAGCAAGCCCGACATTAGTCTCACTGAATGGCTCAACAAGTTTAGTACAAAAGACCAATGGCGAGCATCTGGAAACTGGCGTATTCAACCTGCTCAGCGCGATAACCATGATGTTGTCGAACGAATATGTGCCCCACGAAGAGGGGGTATCGGTTTAAAAGCTGAGAAGTGGCGAGTTCGAGACAGAGCCAAGAAAGTATCGAGGATCAGCCGTAGCTAGAAATTCTTAATCAAGGAGTGATGATGGAAAACTATCTGTTAGCCATTGATGCGGGAACCGGCAGCGGCCGTGCCGTGCTGTTTGATTTGCAAGGACGGCAAATTTCCGTGGGACAAGAGGAGTGGCTGCACTTAGCTGAACCTGGGGTGGATAACTCCATGGGCTTCGATTTCGATAATGACTGGCCGTTACTGTGTCGCTGTATCAAGCAAGCCATAGATAACGCCAATATTTCTCCCAAGCAGATCATCGCCATTTCCGCAACAAGTATGCGTGAAGCCATAGTGGTGTTTGATAAAACTGGCACAGAAATCTGGGCCGTCGCCAATGTCGATGCCAGAGCCTCTCAGCAAGTCATGGCATTGAAAGAATCCTCACCGGATATCGAATATCGTGATTATCAACAGTCGGGGCAAACCTTCGCTCTGGGCGCCCTGCCCCGCTTGCTATGGCTCAAAGAGCATCATCCCGAGCTGTATAACCAAGCCCATTCGGTTGCCATGCTCAGCGACTGGGTCCTAGCGAAACTGAGTGGTGTTATCGCAACTGACCCATCCAATGCGGGCACAACTGGGATCTTCTCCCTGGCCACGAGAAACTGGGTGCCAGAGATGGCAGAAGAGGTTGGCCTTAACCCTAAGATATTCCCCCCCGTGGTCGAAACAGGCACCAAGATAGGCGAAGTCACCGCACAAGCCGCCAGAGAATCAGGCCTGAGAATAGGCACGGCCGTAGTCATGGGCGGCGGCGATGTACAGCTAGGTGCTGCTGGACTAGGAGTCGTCAATCTAGGAGATATTGCAGTGCTGGGCGGCAGTTTCTGGCAACAGGTGGTTAATATCGACGCCAAGATGCCACCACCGGAAGATATGTCCATTAGGGTCAATCCTCACGTGATCACCGGACTCTCTCAGGCCGAGGGCATCACATTTTTTAGCGGCTTAGTGATGCACTGGTTTGTGGATGCCTTCTGTCATTTAGAGAAACTGCTAGCCGAAGAACGCGGTATAGACGTCTATGCCTATATGGAAGAGCTAGCCCAGAAAGTGCCTGTGGGCAGCTATGACATCTTGCCGATATTCTCCGATGCCATGCATTACAGCCACTGGTATCACGCCGCCCCTTCCTTTATCAATCTGTCACTGGATGCAGACAAGAGCAAGCCCGCTTGTCTGTTTCGTAGCCTGCAAGAGAATGCCTGTATTGTCTCGGCCATTAACCTCGAAAATATTCAGGCGTTTAGTAAACCCAATACTGAGACAGCAGGCTCAGTCAATGGCAGTAACCCAAGCGAAGTTGAACAAGTGATAGTGTTTGCAGGCGGTGCCAGCAAGGGATTTCTCTGGCCGCAGATCCTCGCAGATGTCACTGGCAAGAAAGTCAAAGTCCCTAACGTTAAGGAAGCCACATCTCTGGGCTGCGCCATGGCCGCCGGAGTCGGTGTGGGCATTTATGCCAGCATCAAACAGGCGGCCGACTCGATTGTAAGCTGGGAAAAAGAATACCAGCCCAACATGGACAACCATGTGAAGTATCAAGCGTTAAAAGAGAAGTGGATTCAGGTCTATGAGCAACAATTAAAACTGGTCGATAACGGATTAACCAAGTCAATGTGGCAAGCACCTGGATTATAAGAGTTTTAAGTTTTAAGTTTTAAGTTTTAAGCAATGATACTTAAATCAGCTTTTTATTTCACTTACCGCTTATCACTTACGACTTATAGCTTTATCCAAAACAACATTAGGAACCCCTATGTACTTAACCAATGAATCTGAGCATGACTATCGCTTCGGCGAGTATGGGCCTAAATACCTGACCAATGGCCCGAGAGTTCACTTCGGCATTGTGGTGATAACCCCAGGCGAAGCTCATCCTTGCCATAAGCATAAGACTCAGGAAGAATCATTCTTGGTACTCGAGGGCGAATGTGCCGTTTATGTGGATGGTGAACGTGTGCTAATCAAGCAAGGTGATTATCTGCGCTGCGAACCTGGTGAATCTCACCTGTTCAGAAACGAAAGCGATAAAGACTTTAAATCTGTCTTCGTCAAAGCGCCCTATCGCGCCGAGAAAGACAGTATCTACATCGACTGGCAACCAGGCCAGCCCTTCTTAAAAGAAGAGTGAAGCAAGGATAAAACAAGGCCCTACGTTCTAGGGCCTAGAATCTCGGCGCTAGAATCTAAGAACCCGCTTGATGTAACTTAAATACCGCTTGTTTAAGCGCCTGCTTGAGTTCATCATTTTTAAGCTCGCCTTTTTCAATATCGAAGTTATCGAAGAAGCTTGGGATAGACAGGCTGGCTTTCACATCAGCGGCAAAATAGGGGGCAGAACCTGCGGCCGCAGTTAATACCGATTTAGCGCCTCCAGGACCAGGAGAAGTCGCGAGCAATACCATGGGCTTATTCTGGAACACCTTCATATCTATGCGTGACGTCCAATCGAACAGGTTCTTATAAGCTGCTGTGTATGAACCATTATGCTCGGCAAATGAGATGATGATGCCATCAGCTTCGCCCAGTTTGGCAAAGAACTTCTGCGCCAGCTCAGGCTGGCCTAGCTCCTCTTCCCTGTCTTGGCTGAAGATAGGCATCTCATAATCATTGATATCGAGTATCTCAACCTCGGCACCTTCCACCAGTGAAGCGGCGTAGGTAGCGAGTTGCTTGTTGATAGACTTAGAGCTGTTGCTGGCTGCGAATGCTAATATTTTCATCATAATTCCTCTGTTTTTAATTGAGTAATAACGCCCAGGGCTGCTTTTCTAGAGCCGCTCAGTGCTGATTTTCTAGGGCCGCTCAGGGCTAATTTTCTAGAGCCGCTCAGGGCTGTTCTTGATTTAGTTAAAATGCTTAGGGCTGACTTTATTCACCAGCCCCTCAAGGCTATAGTGACCCGCAAGGCTGGCTAGCATTGCTGTGGGTCGATAGTTCTGAATCTTGGCTACAAGAGCGGGTATATAAATATGTGCTGCACATGGCTGCACTGGCACAGGCTAGCCCCATAAAAGACAGCAATACCGCCGGGGAGTGCGCATGGGATAAACTGATCCCCGCGCTAAAGACCGCACCTAAGGCAAACTGACAGAGTCCAAATACGCCCGATATTGCCCCACCTTGAGTCGGATAAAATGACATAGCCGCTGAAATCGCATTAGCCGAAATCATCCCGAGCAAGATATTAAACATGAATACGCTAATAACGATTGCCGTTAACGGGGCTTGCATCTGTGCTAATACAAAAAATAGAAAACTCAATGGTCCTAGAAACAAACCAGCAATAATGGCTTTCTTATTGGGGGGGACCTTAGCGAATACCTTAGCACTTAATAGGCTGCCTGATATCATAGCCAAGGCATTTAAACCTAATAAATAGCTATAATTTTCAGCACTGACCTTAAAGAAATCGATATAAACAAAGGCAGACCCGGCAACAAATGAGAATAGCGCCGCAAAACCAAAGCCACCAAGAAAGATAAAGGCTATGGGTAATGGCTGTTTAAATATGGCGATAAAGTCCGTAAGTGATGAACTGGCTATTTGTTCAGTTTGGTCATTGCCGACTCTCTTGTTCAGAAACTTTCCATTCGAGGCTTTGCTATTCGGTGCTTTACTATTAACAGTTTCAAGCTTTTCACTGTGGGTAAATAAGCTCAACACAAAGGCAAAGACACCCACTCCGGCAAGGACATAGAAGATCTCTTCCCAGCTGCCATGCTTAAGTATTTGACCACCTATCATAGGTGCGACCAAAGGTGCGATAACCACAGTAGCCATCACATAAGTGATTATCTGCGAACCCTTTTGAATATCGAATTTTTGCTGGATCATGGCAAAACATACCACTGAACTTGCTCCGCCAATTGCCTGAAACATACGGGTCAGGTATAGCCCCTCTGCCGTTTCAACCATAGGCAGGGCCAAACTTGAAAGGGTAAAAATAACTAACCCCGACAACAGCAAATTTAATTTATTAAACCTGTCTGCTAGTAAACCAAACACAGGCTGAGCCAATGCAAAGGCTAACAAGAATACTGCCACCGACATCTCCATATCGTTGATAGAGACCTTCAATGAACTCGCCATTGAAGGTAAGGCTGGCAGATACATATCGATTGCTAGAGGCGATAAGCCAAATAGCAGAGCTGTGACTAAAATATAGAGCTTTACGTTTTGCTGCATAGCATCTCCTTATGCCTATTTTGCTTAGTAGAACTTAAAAGTTCCAAACCTAGCCTCAGACACGAATCATATTTGTTACATAGAATGGGGATAAGTGTATATTGTTCGTTATTCGAGATTAATAACCTTAATTGACAAAGACTATTTCCATATGACTATGAATAAGCTTTTTGATGGTGTCATGGTATTCACCCAAGTGGTGAAAACCGGTGGTTTCTCGGCGGCGGCTGAGCTGATGGGTCATTCAACCTCTTATATCAGTAAGGAGGTGAGTAAGCTCGAAGAGCGGCTTGGCGTACGTTTACTCAATCGCACCACTCGCTCCATAGGTCTGACACCTGAAGGCAAGGCTTATTATCAGGAATGTCAGCAGTTAGTCGCCGATGCCGAGCAAGCGGTGAATATGCTGACCCAACACGAGGTTGCGCCTAAAGGCACCCTAAGACTTAGCACTCCGGTGGGATTTGGCAATAATTACCTGCAGCCGATCTTGGCTGAATATATGCGCCTCTATCCCAATGTTTCCCTAGATCTTGATTTGAACGATCGTAAAGTTGACGTGGTCGCTGAAGGTTACGATCTTGCCATACGTGCCTCGCTGCAGCTGGAGGAATCTAGCCTCATCTGTCGTAAGGTATTTAGCTGTAAAGGTTATATTGTCGCCAGTCCGGGATACCTGTCTAAACATGGTCACCCTCACCACCCACAAGAATTAAGCCGCCATAACTGCTTCTGTTACAGCAATCATAAATCACCCAATAAATGGCAATTTAATGATAAAGAGGGTAAGCCTTATACCGTAGAGGTTAGGCAAAAATTGGTCTGTAACAGCGCCGAAATGGAGTTAGCCCTGGTGTTAGATGATCTGGGGATCTGCCGATTACCTATGTTCTACATGGAGGATAAGATCAAATCAGGCAAGCTGGTGATCCTGTTTGAAGAGCTTCCCGCACCAGAAATAGATGTATTTGTGGTGTATCCGAGTCGCAAACATCAGTCACCCAAAGTAAGGGCTTTTATCGATTTAACCGTCGATTACCTTGCTACCAGATGAAGCCTAATTAGCCTGCCAGAAGAAACCACTTTACCGACAAGATAAAATAACGTTTAAATACAACCTATTACTTAGTTAGCATTCATCTAGTTTGAATCTAAAATCACATAGTCAATCAGCACACTTTTTAAGGTCACTAATGGTGCCACTTATTCCTATGCTTATATCGGCGCCTATGATGGCTAAGCTTTAAAGATGGATATTTGAGTCGAATTATTCGGACCGTTTTATGATGGATAACGCCAAGTTCAGGTCTTGTAACCTTGGATTGAAATAGAACTTGTTGAGCATAATAACGCTCTCTACGTCGATGAGAATGAGTTTGAAAACGGCCAAGCAAGCTTAGAGTTAAAACCTCTTTGGCCTAGCATCTGATAACTACTGCACTGGGTAGTGCTAATGCAGATCTATTGATTAGCAAGTTAACGGGGAAAGGCAGCGCCATGCTGTCCCTTTTTTATGTCTATATAGGCCGAATATAGCAGCTACTCCCGCCCTAAGGCGTCACCTAAGGGCTCAAAATAAGCAATCAAGGCGCTGAATATCTGCTGGCGATGCTGCGCATCTGGGTAACCTCCCGCATCGGCGAGCTTAGAGCCCAAGGTCTCATCGACTAGGTAAGGGTTACTTATCTCTGGATAGGACTCGATACAAGCTTCAAATGCCCGAGCCATCAACTCTGTGGGTTTAGAGAAATATTGCCGGCCATATTGATTATCTAACGCCACCGCGCGGTCAACATACTCATGACTGTCTTGACCATCATGGGTCAAAAATGTCGTCGCAAATACCCGCTCGAGTCGCTGATTTAACGGATGCTTTATCGAAGTGGCATCTCCCAGCCAACAACTGCTGGCGAAAGAGGCACCACCCGCGCCTCTATGGGGATTAATTCGAAACGCTTTGCCTGCTATGTAATGATCGTAAGCATGCCAAAATTCATGGGCTAATGCGCCAGCTCCAGCATTTTTAGCCAGGGCCAATTCACGCCCGGCGGGCATATAATGAGCCTGAACCCCTGGCTGACCACCGCTACCGAAGGCAAGGTTGAGGGTTTGTCTGAGCCCGATAGCAATTGGAGGCAGTTTCAGCATAAAAGCCAGATCGGCTAAAGAGTCAAAGATAAGGTTAGCCGCCTTGTGCTTCTCGTCTTCCTCGACCCAACTTCCTAAGCGGATATGATTCAGGCCGAAGGTCTCTTTGATATCGTGAAAGCTCACCTGCTCATCGAAACGATAATCTGGGCCAACTCGATTATAGGTTTTATTTATTAGCACACGCTATCCAACTTGGGTCATATTTTTGCATTATAGACCTACAAGCTCTTAAGCAAAAACTTATTGGATTGATCCTATAAGTTAGGGGCCAAGTTCAGATAATTAAGGCAGAGACAGACCATTAGGTTAGTCATCTTGTCGGTGACAAGACTCATTATGATCACCAAAATATTAGCACTACCCGAATCATTCCCAGGTCTATTATGTCTATGATTGCGGCCATGTATACGAGCATGACAATCGGACTAGCCGATAAATACCTTGTCAGCTTAAGCTACAGACTCGTCGACAAGGCCAAAACTAGTACTTAGATTAGCCTAGGTAAGCCTTTAAAAATGACAAACATCTCAACTGTAAATAACGGTCAAAATATGGCATAATATTGCGCAGAAAAAAGCTAGTAAATGCTTGTCGTAACGCTTAGGAACCCCATAATGACGCAGATCACCCTACTTACTCCCGATGATTGGCACCTTCACTTCCGTGACGGTGATATGTTGCAAGAAACTGTCCCGGCTACCGCCAGACTTTTCCAACGTGCTATCGTCATGCCAAACCTGTTACCACCGGTAACAGATGCCAAGATGGTCAATGCCTACCGTGAGCGCATTTTAGCGGCGCGTCCACAAGGTTCAAGCTTCGAACCTCTAATGACGCTTTTCCTGACTAACGACACCAGCAAGCAAGATATAATAGATGCAAAAGCGGCTGGCGTTGTGGCGGCTAAACTGTATCCGGCAGGCGCTACCACTAACTCAGATGCTGCGGTAAAGGCTCTCGATAGCCTCTTCCCTATCTTTGAGAAAATGGCTGAGATTGGTATGCTGCTGCTGGTTCACGGTGAAGTAACCGAGTCCCATATCGATATCTTCGACCGTGAAGCGATATTTATCGAGCGCAACCTGACTCGCATCGTCGACGCTTTCCCAAGCCTTAAAATAGTGTTCGAGCATATCACCACTAAAGAAGCCGCCGAGTTTGTCATGAGCGCCTCTGACAATGTAGCTGCCACCATCACGCCACAGCATTTACTGCTAAACCGTAACGACTTGTTGGTCGGCGGTATACGTCCACACAACTTCTGTCTGCCTGTGCTTAAGCGCAACATTCATCAAGATGCATTGCGTGCGGCAGTAGCTACTGGTTCTAATAAATTTTTCTTAGGCACAGATTCTGCGCCACACGAGAAGCATCGCAAAGAGTCGGCTTGTGGCTGCGCCGGTTGTTACAGCGCCTGGAGTGCACTCGAGCTTTATGCTCAGGTATTTGATGACTTGGGCGTTATTGACAAGCTTGAAGGTTTTGCCAGTACTCACGGTGCAGACTTCTACGGTTTGCCGAGAAACACCAGCACAGTAACCTTAGTTAAAGAGACCTGGACGGTTCCGAGTGAGATCATCTTGCCAAACGGCAATCCAATCGTCCCCTTCTTCGCTGGCGAAGAAGTTAGCTGGAAGGTGAAAACTTAAAGCCCCCAGAAAAGAATTGCGAGTAAGACTCGCAATTCTTAGCTCGACATTCCTAACCTAACACTCCTCAACTTTCCTACCAGCCTAACCATCATTCATGGTTGTAACTAAGGCTTGTAACTAAACCTTCTACAACAAGCAATTTAAGCAAAGATAAAGCTGTAGAGGTAACCTGCGCCAATCGCCATGCCCAATATCACAGCCAGAAAAGCGGCAATCATCTGGTTCTTAAATATCGACTTGAGCAAAATCACTTCGGTCAAACTCGCACCGGCACTACCTATAATCAATGCCATCACAGAACCCAAAGCCATGCCTTTCTGTACTAAGGCCGCACTTAAGGGGATCACAGCTTCGGCGCGAATATAGAGCGGAATACCGATAATCGCAGCGACAGGAATCGCATACCAGATACCCTCGCCCGCATACTTAGCAATCAGCTCAGTCGGAATAAAACCATAGATGAAAGAACCCAGTGTGATACCCAGTAGCAAGTAAGGCAGTACCTGTTTAAAGTCCTTCCAGGTTGAGCGCCAGATCCGCATCCAACGACTCTCTGATTTTTCTATTTTACCTACTCTTTCTGCATTAGCACTTTCAGTTCCACATGATGGACGAGTACCCAGTGAAGAGCCCACACTTGTAGCCTCACTTGTTATAGCGGCTCCACAGCCACTGGCTTCCATGGCTAATACTGGAGCCGATTGAGCCGCAACTACGCACGCTCTCACAGGCTCAAGATCAGACTTTTGCTCAGAAAAACTGTTTTTAGCATCATTGCACCATGTACCACAGCTTGATGTTTCGACCGCTTCATAGGCTTCGGGTCGTACATAACGCTCGAATCCCAACTTCTCCAGCACGAAACCTGATGTAACGGCTACCACTAGGGCGACGGTAAAGTAGAACAGTGCCACTTTGACGCCGAAGGTCACCACGAACAGACCTATGATCACCGGATTGAGCAAGGGGCTAGAGAAGAGGAACACCATCATGGGGCCAAACCCCGCTCTCGCCCTGAGTAACCCTTTGAGGAAAGGGATGGTCGAGCATGAACAAAATGGTGTTATCGCTCCCAAGAGTGCGGCAATTACATAACCTCTGCCGTTACGGGAGCTCAATATGGATTGAATTTTTTCAGGGGTAATAAACTCCTGTAGTACACCAACCAAGTAACTGATAACCAGAAATAGGATGATAAGTTCGCTTGCCAGAAAGGCAAACATGTTTGCGGCCTCACGGGCCATGGCTAAGATTTCAGGAGTCATAATAATTTCCACCCAGCTTAAAGTTTTAAATTTCATTTCGAATAATGTGGAAATATTAATTGAAATAAAACTTCTGTCAAACTATTATTCCAGAATAGTCGAAATGAATAACACCAAGGAATGACGTTATGATAGATAACAAGATGAGAACGCCAGTGGCTGATGCCATTGAATGGGCGCTATTACAAGGACTAAGCTTTAAAGTTACTCAAGATACTGCAGCCCACACGGCATTTAGCTTCACACCAGCTTCCATAGATAAAGGACGATTTGAACAGCTTAAATCGAGTACACCTCTTCTGGGACGTTTAATCCATGCCGTATCTGAAGAGCCTCTTTTTCTCCAAGAGGCCATATCTCCCGTCGCCAGTGGCGATGCTTTTTTTGATGCTCTGCTGAAGATGCAGACTCAGCTCTATAGCAAGGGGACAAAACCAAAACGTTTACCGCTGCTTATCATGCGCAGTGACTTTATGGATGATGCCGAATCTGGTCCAAAACTCATCGAATTTAATGGTATAGCCGCCGGAATGGGACCCTTTGGTCAGAAAATTAGCCAGCTACACAGCTACCTGAATAATCAGTGGCCCAAGGCCTACTCCACTTGGTCAGCCGCCGAAAATGGAGAGTCTATCGACAACCCCGCAATAGAGCGGCTTTCAAAAGGTATTGCCCAGGCAACAATGCAGATAAAGCGTGAGTTTAATGATGAAGGGCCGGCTACATTTCTGATGATAATTCAATCAAACGAAGACAATGTATTTGATCAACATATGCTGGAGCAAGCACTGCAGTCTCTGGGTATAAGGACCATAAGACGCACCTTCCGAGAACTCCATGGCCAGCTCACTTCGGCTCCGGGCGAACGTCTGATTTTAGACGGTGTAGGCTCCATAGATACCGTCTATTTACGTGCCGGATATGAATATTGTGATTACGCCGCCAAGGATATTCTGGGCCTGGTTTGTTGTGAAGCCTTGATGCAAACCCGGGTCTTTATCGAGCAACACAGGGTTGCGGTTAATGCCACTGTCAGTCAACAACTAGCCACCAGTAAACGTGTGCAGATGTTGCTCACAGCCATGGACCCAGAAGCACTGACTCAATTTGGTCTCAAGCTCAATGAAGCAAAAACAGTAAAACAGCTCATGGGCGAGATGTTAGCCGTGGATAAGGACAGTGCAGTTTGGCTAGCAGCACGCTCCAGTGAAGATTGGGTGCTAAAGAATCAGGGAGAAGGCGGCGGTCACTGCATTTTCGATAAAGACATAGTGCCAAAACTTAGAAACTTGCAGCCCCATGAATATCAGGCCTGGTCCTTGATGCGCCGTCTACACCCCAGACCAAGAACTACGCCAGCTTTGCTGGTTAGAAAAGGAGAAGTCACTGTAGTGAATGATCTGATCAGTGAGATAGGTATTTTCACCCTACATATTCAGGGCCTACCAGTCAGCGAAGAAGCAGGTTATTGCGGCTATCTCATCCGAAGTAAATCTGCCGGTACAACTGAGGGAGGAGTACATACAGGCATGGGAGTACTAGACTCCCTGGTTTACACAACTTAAAGCAGAAACTTTTGATAAGGGCCTGTCTGTTTACAGGCCCTTTATCAACTAGCACTTGTTTCAGCTTCCAGAGATGACCTCATCATAGGAGCAAGATTGTTCGTCTATGCAACATTCATCCTGAAGAAAACCAATAACACCTTCTAGCTTGGAGAAATCAGCGACGCAGAAAAGCGTGCGGCCTTCCCGCCTCTGGGAAAGCAAGCCAGCAGAGACCAGACTTGAGATATGATGGGAGAGTGTAGAGCCTGGGATCTGCAGTTGCTCCTGCAAGCTGCCTACGGCTACCCCTTGAAACCCGGCACGAACCACACGCTTAAAAATAGTTAATCTTGTAGTATGACCTAACTCTTTTAGCGCCTTAGCGACGACTTCAATATCCATCATATTTCTGCTCTCTCAAACTCAGCTAACTTTGATATTTCGATTTTAGCAGAAACATAAACCTAAGCACAAACAATTGAGAAATCATCAGTCATCCGGTTACCTAAGCTTTATATCGGCTAAAACATAGGTTCTGCCCCTTATACACGATATAATCCCAACAGAAGCTTATTTAGAATCCAGCTTAATAAATACATACCTTTGAGAGTTAAGAAAATGGCAAGAACCGCTGCTGCACTGCACATATTAGTCAAACATAAAGAGCAAGCCGAAGACATCATCAAGCAATTGAAAAAAGGCGTTAAATTCGATGTGTTAGCCAAAAAGCACTCATCTTGCCCATCGGGTAAGAAAGGCGGCAGCCTAGGCGAGTTCAAGAAAGGTCAGATGGTGCCTCAGTTTGATAAGGTCTGCTTTACCGGTGAGCTAATCACACCGCATTTAGTCAAGACTAAGTTCGGCTGGCATGTAATAAAGGTTCTTTACCGGACTTAATTAAAACTTCTGAATTGGTAGATAAAGGTCAGATGGGTTTATACCTGCCATTCGATAAGGTCTGCTTTACCGGTGAGCTTAAAACGCCTCAAGTTAGTCAAAACCCTCTTAATGAAGAGATGGGGCTGGCATGTGATTAAGGTTATTTACCGGACTTAATTAAAACTTCTGAATTGGTAGATAAAGGTCAGATGGGTTTATACCTCCCATTCGATAAGGTCTGCTTTACCGGTGAGCTAATCACACCACATTTAGTCAAGACTAAGTTCGGCTGGCATGTGATTAAGGTTCTTTACCGGACTTAAAAGAGAGAAGGTCGCTGCGCGACTCCGAGAACGACCTTAGGTCTGCGAGTCCGTGACTTCGTCACTAGGAGTACGGCCTGCGGCCTCCGAGAACAAGCTTTACTCTTCTCTCGCAGCCAACTTGTTGGCATTCTCGTAGTGAGCTTGCGAACGTTCTCGAAGGGAACTGGTTCCCGTTCTCGTCAAAGCGAGAAAGCGATTTTGCTCGCAGCCAACTTGTTGGCGTTCTCGTAGTGAGCTTGCGAACGTTCTCGAAGGGAACTTGTTCCCGTTCTCGTAGCGTAGCGAACTCAAAGCGAAGCCTTCTGCCTTTATCTCGCCATATCCAATAGTATGCGTAATAAGGGCTCAGGCTTATCTAAGCTGGCATCATGACCGCAATCATCCAAGTAAATAGCTTGGGTATGATAAAAATGGGCTAAAGCTTGTCCACAACTGGGGTGAGCCAGCCGGTCTCGTTTAGCTACTATTACAGTCACTGGGACATTTACAGGGACACTCTCTTGGCCCTTTACCTGGCCCTTTACAAAGCCATGGTCAATAACCGGGGCATCAAACAAGGCGCACGCAACTAGCTGCCTAAAGCCATTTAATACCCAAGTATGACCTAGCTGTCGATAATGACTCCAGTCTCGTATCAGCTTAATATCATCACCCCTGCATTCGCTGGTAAACTGGATAACTGTTGCTTCTACTAAGCTGACACCAGAAAGCTCCCCATTAAGCCAGCGTCTGCCAGTACCCCAAGCTGACTTAATTAAAGCGCTTAACTGAAAACGGCGGTACCAAGGCGATAGATTGGCGGCGCTACTGTTGATCAGCACCACCCGCTGCACTCGCTCTGGTTTATGCTTTGCCATCTCAAGTGCCAACATGCCCCCCATAGAAAGTCCCACCAGACAGACAGGCTCGAGCACTTCTCTTGTCGCCCCCGCGTTTAACACCTCATCAATCTGCGCCCAAACATAGTTGGCATAGGCTGAGATATTCAAGGGACTGTTAATCTCGGCCAAGGTGCCATTGCCGGGCAAGTCTGGCGTGATAACCTGAACTCCCGTCGCCGCGAGCCGTTGCGTGAATCCATACCAGTGACGACGGTCTCGCATCAAGCCCCTGAGTAACACGAATATCATCTATTCACCTCGATAAGTAAGCAGTTACAGCAAGCTATGTCATTTAGCCCTGAAGCCTCTAGGGTCATGGATTATAGGTCATAGTTCAGCAGCGCAAGTTGTGCTCGCAAGCGGTATTATTTAACCCAGTAGCGATGAGCGTCATGGGTCAGCAGCCCAAGTTGTGCTGGCGAAACCTGCTCCAACACTCGCCCGTAAGCCGAGTCCATAAGAAATTGCATCAAGATAAAATGACGCCGCAATATCCTGTGATGCCTGTGGGGTTTCTGCGGGTTGAAGTAACCCGAGAAACTCAATACCTGCCGGGGATTCTTTCGCAGCCAGGCCCAGGAACCCATCTCTAATGTTAGGGGAATAAAGGGAGCCGTTCCTGTGTTATTCACCACTAAATAGTCCCAAATATCGCCATGGGTACGATAAAAATGACTCTGTGGCCCTAGCCTATAGTGCCCATGATGAGGGTAAGCCGCCTCAAACAGTCGCTTAAGATGATAGATATATCCCATGCCTTCGAAGGGCTTATCGCTATGGGCGTAAGGGAACCAGATATGGTCATTTAATCCAAAACCCGAGTGAGCATCCAGGCAGAGCAAGCTGGTGCTTTCGAGCTGTAATCCCTTCACATACTGAATCAAAGCCGAGGTCTCGGCCTCCATCTCCCCCGAGCCTCGATACCAGGGCAGCTTAGGCGACAGCCTTTGCCCCCCAAGCATAAAGGTCACCTTGCCACTCGCCTCTATGGGGGCATTGCGCATCAAGTCGACGTTATTGCCATTGCCGCGACTGCCGCGAAGAAATCCTAGCGGATTAACCACAGGCACGAAGGCTAAGCGTATCTCTTTGAGTAAGGCTTGCAGGTGAGTATCCCAAGGTAAACGATTGAGCAGACTGGAGAGAAAGGCCAACACCACCTGAGCACCAATCCGCTCGACGCCGTGCACCCCGCCGACAAACAGCACAGTAGGACAAGGCTTGTCTTGTTGACCTAGCTCAATGGCTGTAACGGCAAGGGGCTCGCCTCGATAGCTAAGATCGACTAAAGATTGATGGCGGAACCTATCTTGATGTTGCGCCACAAGGCGCTTGAGGGTATCTAGCTCGAAAGCATGTTCGAATGAAAACTTTGCCATTAGTCAGTTAAGTGGTGACAGATGATGAAACCAGACTAGCCATTGAATGAGACAAGAGGATGACAACCCCCTCTCTTTCTCTTTCTCTTTCCCTATCCCTGCGATCACGGATAAATACCTCCAGATACAAAAAGGGCAGCACACAGTGCCGCCCTAGTTTAATCAGATTGAACCGTTAAATTAAGACTCAGTCTCAGCCTCTGATTTTACAGGTTTGCGCTTCTGGTGCGCTAAGATAAGTGCGATCAAAGAGATGACGCCTACTGCGATACCCACAGGTTGACTGAGCGGCTGAGGCAAGCCCAGCCCAATGCCTGCAGTCATAATGTAAGACACGGTCACACTGGTTCCACCAATGGCTGGCAGGCTGACGATCCAATGGAATGCGCCTCGGTCGAATAGATACTTAGTGGCGAGCCAGAGTACGCTGGTCGATAGCAACATATTCGAGAAGGCAAAGTATCGCCAGATAAGCGTGAAATCGATCTTAGTCATAAAGTAGGCGATGACCAAAATAGGCACGGCAACCAAGAGACGATTACGAACGTTCTGCGGGATTTTGAAGGCATCGATTATGGTCAATCGCAGCGATCTAAACGCCGTATCCCCGGAAGTGATCGGGAAAACAGCTACAGCGATAATCGCCATTATGCCACCAGCAACGCCAAGGTAGGTGGTCGCAACTTGGTTAACCACCATTCCTGGACCACCTAGATCCAGTATTGATTTAAGCTCCATGTAACCACCCGGGAATGCAGCGATACCCGCCAGCGCCCATACACAAGCCACTATGCCTTCGCACATCATGGCGCCATAGTAGACAGGACGGACATATTTTTCATTGGTAAGACAACGGGCCATTATCGGCGCTTGGGTCGAATGGAAGCCACTGATAGCACCACAGGTAATGGTCACAAATAGCAGAGGCCAAACCGGCAATCCATCTGGATTAGGTTCCAACAGGTCATTGTTATAATGGCTATGATCAAAGTAGGCGAAGATGTCTCCCACTTCAGGTAATTGAGGGGCACTAATCAATAAAGCCACCGCAATAGACACTGTCATGACTATCATCAATAGACCAAATATCGGGTATAGCTTAGTGATGATCTTATCGATAGGCAGCATGGTCGCCAAGAAATAATAGGCCAGAATGACCAATACCCAGAAGGTGTTATTCGCGAGAATAGTCCCTTTAAAGTATTCTAAGTTACTCAATAATCCCGCTGGGCTCATGATGAACACCACGCCGACGAAGAACAGCAACATGGCAGTAAAAATAAGCATCACGCCTTTAGCGTACACATTGAAATAGCGTCCGGCTATCTCGGGAAGACTCTTGCCGTCCTCTTTAATGCTAAGCACACCGGAGAAATAATCGTGAACTGCGCCACCAATTATATTGCCTAAAACGATCCACACCAGAGCAATTGGACCATAGATGGCACCTAAGATGGGGCCAAAAATTGGCCCGACACCGGCAATATTGAGAAACTGAATTAAGAAGGCTTTCACCGGATGGACTTCGACATAATCGACTCCATCGGCAAAGCGAGCTTGAGGGGTCTTGGCATTCTTATCGATCCCCGCCTGGCGTTCTACAAAAGGACTGTAGAACTTATAAGCGAGTAGCAACAAGGCAATGCAGATAATGAATATAAGCATTTTTATCATCCATACTTTGTAGTGTAAATTCCAACGAGTGTCCGCCAGTTCCGACATCAGGTCAAGCAACATAACACTATACATAAGTCTAACCTGAGCAGGTCTAAAGGCTGGTGTAATTGGGTTTTAAGGATTCACAAAAATAGAGGAGATTAAGGGGGAAGTGAAAATAATGCGAGACTAAGGTTACAAATAAAAACCCATAAGCCTATGGGAATTAAGATTTAATAAACCGCACAATCTGTTTATTGGACTCTAGCAAAGACTCGCTAGGCCCATATATTGATATGAGCCTCAGCCTTTCCTACAGATTTTATACCTGCTTACTGCATTTATATTTATTTACTCCATAGGCGCGGAAATACCGGCAAGGGCTCGGGTAAACCTGGTTTCTACCGCCGGAGAATGGTCGAACCGCTCAAATCCTTTAATCATGACGTTGTCTAGTCGAGAGAGTCGCTCATCCAATGATGGGTGCGTCTTAAACATCATGGCTATACCTGCATCATCTGGATTAATCATCTGCAAGGAGTGCAAGGCAGCGGGTAAACCATAGGGGTCATAACCGGCTCTCGCGGCTAACACCACACCCATAGCATCGGACTCAAACTCATCATCCTTATCTAAGCCACGAATATATATCTCGGTGCCTGCGGTAACGAGTTTAAGAGATTGGGTATCTTCCTCCTTGGCCGTTAATATCACGCTGGTAATATCTGTCAAGGCTCTCATGCCACTGGTGTTTTTCAACACATTCAAATGGTGCCTACGCAAGACATGAGATATCTCATGGCCAAGCACGCCCGCCAGTTCGGCCTCATTATTGAGCCTGAGCAACAAACCTTTAGTGATCACTATATAGCCACCGGGAGCGGCGAAGGCATTGATGCTCATGTCGTCCATTACGGCAAAGCTCCAGGGTAAATTCGGTCGCTCCGAATGCATGCTCACCCAGCGACCGACCTTATTGACATAGCTCTGTACCTCTTGGTCTGCCAATAGGGGAGCAACGCCGAGCAAGTTAGTGGCAATCTCTTGTCCTAGAAGGATTTCGGCCTCCTCATCCACTTCAGTCAATGCATCTGAGGTATGGCCGATGGCGGAAAGGCTTTTACCAATATCGATATTATTTATCACTAAGCCCTGAGTCGAGCAGGCACTCGAAATGATCGCAAGCATAAGTAATATGCCAGTTCCTCTTGATGTACTCATGACTTGCCTCCCAAGATTTTATCGGAAATCTTCTCTGAGCTAGATGCTGAAGTTTGCCCAGAGGATTTCACTGATACAGTGACATAGTCTCGCTCTTGCTCATTGAGCTTCTCCTCTCTGGCAAAAGATTGCGCATCCTTTGCCGATACTGCGAAGGATTGCATCGCCTTAAATGCCTGGGGGTTAGGGCTAGGGTCGGAAAACTTATTTTCGTCGAGGCCACGTGAAGCCGTGGTCACTGTGCTACTACTGCTTCCCGTGGTCACTAGGTTAAATACCTGCTTGGTGCCAACAAAGGAATCCGATGTCTGCAGTGACTGCAGCTCATAACGCACACTGAACATCTTCACCCAGCCTGTGAGTGTTTCGGCCTGAATTTCCAACCAACTTGACTGCCTAGACAGCACATCAACAGAGAGCGCCTCGGCCAATATTTTAAGCGTGGCCGCGTCGCTATAGGGCTTAGCCTTAAGCTCAGTATCCCGCACTAGGCTGGCCTTATCCCGACTCGCTACCTCCTGGCTAGCCAACTTTTGACTCAAGGTGATGCTGGTCATCGCCATTAAGGGCAATACCAGCCAGAATGATATGCGTTTATGCTTCATTAAAGATCGTTTCATAAGACTCATTCCCTATTTACAGGGCGCTCCGGATCAGAAAATTTAACCGCCTTGGTCGGTGCAAACAGCTCAACGTCTTTTGCCCGCCCCTTAACCTTATAGAAGCCGAATGGCTCGAAGTCAAAGTGCTCACCACAAAGTCTCTTGGTGTCGCTCGACACCAAGATTCTCGAAACCCCCTTAGTCAATCCTTCGATCCTACTGGCCAAATTTACCGTATCGCCAATGGCGGTATATTCCTTACGTTGATCTGAGCCAATAAGGCCGACAACAGCCGGGCCTGAATGTATGCCAATGCCTACATCAAAATCGGCATCTTGCTCGCCCAACTCCTGTTTAAACAGTTGCAGCACCTCAGCCATTTCCAGAGCGGCATTAACCGCATTAACCGCATGCTGCTTATCATCTAAGGGGGCGCCCCAAAATGCCATGATGCAGTCACCGATGAACTTGTCCAATGAGCCTCCATGTTTAAACACCACTGCCACCTGCAAGGTAAAATAACGGTTCAACAGGCTAACCACTTCCTGGGGGGAGCGATTCTCAGACAGACTGGTAAAGCCGCGAATGTCGGAGAAAAGCACAGATATCTCCCGACTCTCTCCCTCACGGCTCAGGCCTTCACTGGACACCAGCTCTTTGACTACCAAGGGGTTAACGAAGCGACTAAAAAGCCTGATCGCCTTCTGCCTCGATTGACGCTCAATCAAGTATTCCCTCAGCGCCAAAGAGAAGTAATACAGCCACACCAACACCAGAGGCGTGAGTAAATGTAGTAAGAGTAACTGACTCAAAAATAGATAGCTGATGAGTAAAGACAACACACTGGCACTCAGGAGTGATACCCCAACAGAGATGGCATTGAGCCTAAGCAAGAAGCAGACGTACACAGATACAATCGAGCCCAGTGAGAGCAGCAGATAACTCCACCTCGGGAGGAGAGTCATATAGCGCTGATTCTTGAGGTTATCTATGGCGGTGGCGAGAATGTCCAAGCCTGAATATAGGCTATCGATAGGCGTAACCCGGATATCATGGAGCGCCGAGGCATCGGCACCTATGATAACTATCTTCCCGGCTAACTCGTTTGGCTCCCGCTGGGGGGTTTCTCGATTAAAATCATCATAGAGATCTGCATAGGAAAATCGTCGATAGGGATTCTTAGCACCGCTCCATGACAAGACGATATGATCAATCTTGGGCACATGATAACCAAGTTCACTCACCACCTTTGCAGGGAGAGAAGGCATCAACCAGCCATAAAGGTTCTGATACACATCATACTTGCGGCCCACACCATCGCTGTCGTTGAGAAAATTAACCGTACCAAGACGCCAATACTTAGTCGCTATCGCCAAAGGAGGCATGAGTGCGGCTCTCGCGTTAGGTAGCGCTAACTCAGTTTTAATCAGACCTAGTCTCTCGGCAACCTGGGATAATAGGGGGCCATTTTTATCTTGCTCAGAGGAGAGTCTGATTAGGGCAAAGAAGATGTTTTTCTTACCCTCTAACGCCTGATTAAACATGGTATCGCTTTCGATTCGGTAAAGATCCCGCTCGACGAAGGAGAGATCGAATACTATGGCCTCAGGACCTTGCTTACTGATCCCCTCTATCATTTCACCATGGACTGAACGCGGCCAGAACCAACTGCCAACCTTATCTTCCATACGAGCCAGACTGGCATCATCGATATTGACGATCACAACATCAGGATCTGGCTCTGTATTGCGGGCATGTATCTTTACTAAAAAATCCGAGAGCCCGAACTCCAATGGATGCAGGGTCTGCAACCAGAGTGTCTCGATACAAACCAAGAATAAGGTAAATACAGTAAACACATTGAGGAAGTGACCTCTGTTAGTCATCTCTTTGGCTTATCACTAGGTTAAATAACCTGGGATCTTAGATTCATCGACCTCATCGATTTGCACCCCATGCATATATTTATGGGCATATTGCAGATACACCTTTTTACCTACAAAGATGCGAAACAAGTCTGGATCTATATGGCCATTGAGGCTAAATTTACCGAGAATGAACAGGGATTCGGATAAGGTTTTACCTGTCTTATAGGGCCTATCCCTGGCCGTTAAGGCTTCAAATATATCGGCAATCGCCATAATTCTTGCCTGTACCGACATATCTTCGCCGCGCAGACCTCTGGGATAACCTTTACCGTCCATGCGCTCATGATGCCCGCCAGCATATTCGGGAATATCTTGTAGATGTGCAGGCCAGGGCAAGGTTTCCAACATGCGTATGGTGACCGAAATATGGTTGTTGATAATTTTACGCTCATCCCCCGTCAAGGTGCCGCCACGGATCTGCAAGTTTTCCACCTCATTGTCTGTCAGAAATGCCTGGGTCACCCCCTTATAATCGACCCAAGTTCCACTGGCTATCGACATGACTCGATCTAGGTCTTCATCTTTCATGCGCTCACAACCTATGTTGGCATGGGCTAAGAAATCCCTGTCGCTTCTTAGGGACTCGAGCTCTAGGTGTAACTCCTGAGTCAATTGAGGTGATATGCTGTCTTGGGCAAGCTGCTTTAAATAACGAATTTCGGCGTCGCGGCCCAGAATTTCGAAACGCGCATCGATCAAGTCAATACGATCGAAAATAGTCTGTAACTTGGTCGCTTTCTCTATGACATGCACTGGGGTGGTGATCTTGCCACAATCGTGCAGCATGCCCGCTAACCAGAGCTCATGCCTTTCGTTTGCTGACATGGAGAAATCTTTCAAGGGTCCCTCCTCCATGCTTTGAACTGCATCGGCTAACATCATGGTTAACTTAGGCACTTGCTGGCAATGCCTGCCTGTATTGGCGGACTTTTCATCTATGCCTATATTGATTAAATTCACCAGAGATTCGAGAAGGTCTTCTAACTGTAAAATGAGTTCCTGATTGGTAATAGCTATGGCGGCCTGGGACGATAATGCCTCAATAAAAAGTTGATCTGTCGTTGAAAAGGCTTGAATTTCACCGGAGGAATTATCCATAGAGTTGACCAACTGCAGCACGCCGACTAATTCAGAATTATGATCCAACATGGGCACGGCTAACAGAGACTGGCAATGATAATCATAAACTTCATCGAACCTGCGCATCCCTGAGAAGTTAAAGATTGGCGTATCATAAACATGCTCAATATTAACTGACTCTTTACGGTTGGCGGCGTAGGCAACAACCGCCTCCAAATTAGGCTCACCATTGTCCAGAGCCAGGGGAATCGACCTCATCTTATCCGACTTCTCCCGACTGCCACCAAAATGCAGATCCAAAGAGGCATTGATAAGAATATCGAACTCAAGATATTTTTTATCAGAACTGACACGATAAAGCGTACCACCGTCGGCATTGGTGATAGTTCGCGCCGTATGTAAAATCCTCTCCAACAGGAACTTAATATTTTTGATATCGTTGAGCGCGATACTTAAAGTCGTAAGATGCTGTAACCTTTCTTTAATTTGTTTATTACTGAGTTCAGACATATTGAAAACCACATACAATAAGCGATTCGAACGTTAAACCAGACCCTATATCAAGGCACTTTTTTATTCCCCACCTTACTCATATAGTCCTAAAGCAAGATACAGTCAAACCCCAGCCCCCTTAGACACCAGTGAAATAAGCACTCTATTGTTAGGCAATATTTTAAGGAAGGGCATTCAGCAGAACTGAACAAATAACTGAACAAATAACTGAATAAAAAATGGAGAGTTAAAGTGAATAGCTAAGCTCAAAAATCCAGACGAAACAGGCTTAGCTAACACTCAAAATAGAATATTTAATTTCACACAAAAAAACTAACAGCTGAGATGAGCATCTTTGGAGTTATAAAGTCAGCTCATCAGCAATAGCCAATTGCGCCTTTAGGGTTACATTAGACTTTCTGGCTAAGTAACGAGTCCCTCAAACCTGCGCCGTGATAACTGAACTAGCCAAGATAAGCATAAGCTCATATAGTATAAAAACTTCGATAACATACCAAAAGGAAATGGCATGCAACTCTATATCGGCAATAAGAATTACTCTAGTTGGTCACTACGAGCTTGGTTAATGGCGGCTAAATCGGGTATAGATTTCGAAGAAGTCATGCTAAAACTCGATACTCCCAGCTTCTATCAACAACTAGAGGGGATCTCACCGACTTTAAGGGTACCAACCTTAGTCGATGGTGATGTCACAGTCTGGGACTCATTAGCCATCTGTGAATATCTCAATGATACCTATCTATCGGGTGCGGCCTGGCCCAATGAGCCTAAGCAGAAAGCCAAGGCCCGTTCCATAGCCAATGAGATGCATTCTGGCTTTAACGCTGTGCGTAATGAGCTGCCGATGAATATCCGAGCCACACGCTGTCTTCAGCTCAGTGACGCAGCGAAAAAAGACATTAAACGTATCGATGAAATTTGGTCACAGCAGATGCTTGAATATGACACTGCCGAAACTGGTGCTTGGTTGTTCGGCACCTGGTCAATCGCCGATATGATGTTCGCCCCGGTAGTCATGCGCTTTCGCACCTACGGCATCATAGTCTCAGATGCCTCCCGCCGATATATGGCGCATGTTGCAGAGTGCCCGACTATGCAGCGCTGGATAACGGACGCCTTAAAGGAAACTGATATCGTCGACGCCGACGAAGCTGGGGTTGAGCCCTAATTTAAACCATGGTTCAGCGATACTTGAGAGATATTCAATCAGTTAAACTAAATGATGAATGAGGCCATAAACTGGCCTCATTGTTAAGCATAAATAGCCCAAACAATCCGCTACCACAGCCACTGATTAGCAAGCTTAAAACTCTTCCCCTTCGAATTCCCCCAATCTGAGCTAACCTTAATGAGCCGTTTCATCATAGGTCACTGATTTATGAATAAGCCTTTGCACATATCATGTGTTTTTATACTCTTAGCATTTTTATCACCTAGCAGCTTCTCAGGCTCAGGTGTGACCTATACTCAGGGCGAAATAGCACCCAGATGGGATGGTTGGCAAGAATCACACTCGGGCACGGCTTATCGTCTCGCATACATCCACAATATTGAAATGAATGAAAATTTTTTAACCCGGTACAATATCGACTTTAATCTGGAATTTGCCTACCACCACTGGCAAGACTTTCTATATGCAGATAAGAACGGCGGCTCTGTTACTCCCACCCTCAAATACCTGCTCAATTTCAAGCACCTCACCCTCTATGTAGAGGCTGGCATAGGTGTCACTTACATCAACAGTCAATTCTATGCCGACCGCGACATGGGCTCTAACTGGCAATTTGAAGATAAGTTAGGTATCGGGGGGATCTTGTTCAAACATCATCAAATTGGCTTTTCTCTTATCCATTATTCCAATGCTAACTTCTACAACACCAATGATGGTCTAAACGCCATCGGCTTTAGCTACGGCTACTTCTGGTGAGTATCAGTTATCGAAGCAATGGCTTATAAATGTTAACCATTGAAATATTAGCCTGAGACATTAGTCTTTAAAATAGGTCTTGTCCGAGTAGTCATAGAGCCATTGAGGTCGATAGACCACCAGCAAGGTAATGGCCATGCCATTAAGCAGTGCCTCAGGAAAACCAAGCAAGGGGAGCAGCTATAATAGGTAGTTATCACTAAGAAAGGCCCAATCATCACTAGTGAATATTATAAGTTTAAACAATGATTTATAAGATTTTAGTCATTGCAATATTAATCTTTTAAATAGGTCTTGTCCGAGTAGTCATAGAGCCATTGAGGTCGATAGACCACCAGCAAGGTAATGGCCATGCCATTGAGCAGTGCCTCAGGAAAACCAAGCAAGGGGAGCAGCTATAATAGGTAGTTATCACTAAGAAAGGCCCAATCATCACTAGTCAATATTATAAGTTTAAACAATGATTTATAAGATTTTAATCATTGCAATATTAATCTTTTAAATAGGTCTTGTCCGAGTAGTCATAGAGCCATTGAGGTCGATAGACCACCAGCAAGGTAATGGCCATGCCATTGAGCAGTGCCTCAGGAAAACCAAGCAAGGGGAGCAGCTATAATAGGTAGTTATCACTAAGAAAGGCACAATCATAATCATAATCAGTGAATATTAGAAACTTAAACAATGACTTATAATACTTTAGTCATTGCGATATTAATCTTGAAAATAGGTCTTGTCCGAGTAGTCATAGAGCCATTGGGGTCGATAGACCACCAGCAAGGTAATGGCCATGCCATTGAGCAGTGCCTCAGGAAAACCAAGCAAGGGGATCAATAAGAGGTAGTTATCACTAAGAAAGGCCCAGTCATAATCTGCGCTCAACCAGAGCCAAGTCGCCCAAGATAAGATATGAAACACCATAGACAAGAAGCCATTGATAAATGCGCCGCAAAAGATATAAACCAATAAGTGATGGGGCAGATATTTAAATACCTGGCTATGCACCACAAAACATAAGAACAGAGGCAAAGCCGTTGCCAGCAAACCATATATGCCAAATTCGAACGGCAGCTTGAATATGAAGGTTGAAAAAAATAACACAGGCAATATTGAAATCACAGTCGCCATGCGCCAGCCGTACATCAACATCAGCACCACAAGCCCAAGAAAGTGCACATGTATACCTTGGACTAGGCTGGCATTGATAAGCCATAAACTATTAAGGGCTATAGCGACTAACAAGATTTGGTTTTGCTGCTGTTTATCACTTATCAGGGCGGTAAATTCATCTCTTGGCCAAATGAACCAAAGCCAAAACAGTAAGCCTACTATGGACAGTAATTGCCCTAGGCTATAGCTCCAGTCAATCTCGCTAATGACTTGAATCAAAAAATCCGTCATAGACACGCCCCTAAGTCCCTAAGTCCCTAAGTCCCTAATTCCCTAATTATCTTGCGACATAGCATGACTCAATGCATCTGCTGGAATAGAGTTAACTCACTGCTAGCCAATATAAATATATGCTATGTGGGTTTTTATTCCCATAAATATTGAGTCAATGATTGCAAGCTAGATACCCTATTCCGCTGCTATTCAGCTAGCTTTGGTATCATTAAACTGGATATTTTTATTGAGCAGATGTGAGTAACCAATGGAAACATTTGTAGTGGTTTTTTTGATGATCTATTTCGGCGATCCCAAGCTCAATGAGCAAGAGGAGCAAGTTCAGCAGGTTCAGCAGGTTCAGCAGGTTCAGCAGGTTCAGCAGGTTCAGCAGGTTCAGCAGGTTCAGCAGGTTCAGCAGGTTCAGCAGGTTCAGCAGGTTCAGCAGGTTCAGCAGGTTCAGCAGGTTCAGCAGGTTCAGCAGGTTCAGCAGGTTCAGCAGGTTCAGCAGGTTCAGCAGGTTCAGCAGGTTCAGCAGGTTCAGCAGGTTCAGCAGGTTCAGCAGGTTCAGCAGGTTCAGCAGGTTCAGCAGGTTCAGCAGGTTCAGCAGGTTATTGTGATAGAAGCTAAACCCAATCGGAACAAATGATGACTCTTATGAGTCATCATTTCAATCACGACTAATCTTAGGTTACTTACCCCAAGGATTAGTAGGATCTTGAGAAGGTGCGGGCTTATTGGTATTAGTACGCTTATTTTGCGCGTAACCATCTTGCGCCCTAGGCTTATCCTTGCCATAGCGAGGACGCCCTTGGCCCTCGTTACGTTTCATCGCCTCATAATCTGCCGTCGCCTTGGCTCGCATCTCGGCAACAAGCTCAAGGGTCAATTCTTCTGGCTTACGCGGCACGATACCATCGCCAAAACCACGCTCTCTGGGTTTGAGTTCAAATTGCGCCGAACTTCCCTTAGGCATACGTTTGAAACGATAAAGATAGAAGCCCTCTACCCGCTCTCTTGCCCACTCAGTCTTCTTAAAAAACTTAAGGCATGACGCCATAGTCGGATTAATATTGAAACACTCTAAACGCAGGGCAGCGTATAAAATCTTCCAATCGTAAAACGCCACTAACTCGGTGAGCATAGTGTCTAAGCTTAAGCCATGTAATGGGTTGTTCTGTTGCTGTTCAATCATGGGGTATCCAACTTGCAATTTGGGTCTCTAAGCTCTAACCACTCACTCTACATCTCACTCTAAGAGATAGATATTCATATCAAGAGCCATTCAATGGCTTAATAATAACAAGAAACTCAGCCAGACAGGTATAACTAAATGACTTTCTTGTCATGACTTTCTTGCCATTAAGGACATTGTTTACACTGCAGGCTTGAGCGACTAATTGATCACCAGATAAAAGCCTGCCAATAATAGAGTACTAAAACAGATCATAGTTCGTTTATTACCTGTAGCATACATACCTTAAGTACAGCCAACACAGGTTACTAGGTCAATGCAGGCAAATATTTGCTACCTTGATGTTATCTGCATAACTTAGCAGCCAGCTATTTAGCGGGCTAACTTTTACTCAGCCTCCTTACATACGTTTCCCCCAAACAAGCTAAAACTCTTAGATAATAGAGCGCTAGTTCAGATATGAATGACATAAAAAATCGAATAACAAGCGCTCTGAAAGCGCAATCCCTCCTTTAAAAATCAAGGCCCAGTAGTCTCAATTGATAAAAAGCCAAGGCACTAAAAGAATCAACTCCTTGTTAAGCAGACCAATCCATACTCTGGGGACGGTAAACTCGCTAGCGCTATGATGACAAAGGCATGATCTCGATAGCTCTGCTAAGTTATCGATAACATCAAGTTGGTTATTTATCTTGTTAATACTCTGGATTCTGGGTGCGATTTAAAACATATTATTGAGCGCAATACCTAAACCAAAACGAGTTTGGCTGTGATTATAATCGATCAGGCTATCACCATAACCGTTGAAGAAGGTCACATAGCCTTTCAGCTTGCCATACAATGGAGTTGTGAGGTTAACCTGCACCGCACCATTACTGGTTGAAAAGTTCTGACGTACTTTTACACTCAACTCATAATCACCGAAATCGTAACCCATGCCATATTCGGCATGCCCCATGTAATCAGCAATATCCGGGTTGTCATCGCCACCGGGATCTAGCGGGTCAGTTTTAGTATCCTCAGGTAAACGATACCAAGGTCTGACGTACCATACCCACTCCTCTTTCTCAAAAATCAATTCAGCGAAAACACGATTCCATGAACGAGATACTGGCCCAGAGCGACCATTCGATTGGTGCTCTACACCAAACATAAAGCCAGTATTGCTCTCATAGGGGTGCCAATCTAACGGCATCACATAAAACAGCTCAGGTTTGTAATTAGTTTCTCTAAATGGACTGGAAATATCGTCGGCATAAACCTGCCACCAAGCCTCAATGGTAAATGCGCCGTAGATCCTATCGCCTTCTACGAATAAAGAATTGTAGGTGAGAGGAAATTTAAGGCTCAATTGAAATTTTGCCTCAACATTCTTTAGGCCATCATTGAAGGCTTGCTCGCTAAGATATGCATCTGGATTAATCTCATTAGTGCTGTAAACCGGTAAGATATAATTCATTTTATGGGGCGTGAGCACAAAATCAGACTGCTCACTCTGCCTCTCTTGAACAATCCGCCTAGTGAGTGGTCCGGCTTTGATTTCTTTGCCAAATAAAGTAATAGTATCATCACGCGCTATAGAGGCTTCGGCCTTACAAATCCCCCTTATCTCACCGAGCGTCAACTCATCGGTGCCAATTTCAACCTGATGAGCAATACAGTCGTTCATTGAAGCGGCTTGAACCTGACTTATGCTACCGAGTAATAAAGATGCTATCCCTAAAAACTTGTAATTTAAACCTGCCAAAATAAGTTCCATATCATTGTTGATGACTGCACAGAATTAATGCACTTCCCACCGAAAAACAGCTTAAAAACCGCCTTCCCTACCTTAGATATAAGGCGTTAAAAGAGAGTGAAAACGCTATATATGTAGTGTGCATACTAAGTTAAGTTACAATACTTTCCAACAAGCCCGCAAAAATTTAACCTTCCATCAGCTAGGCTAACAAGCCGCACTCAATGGTCTTACTTCAAACCATTAGCATACTCGTCTATAAGTAAATTCAAGCATCCAGGATTTAATAGCTGAGTCAGAGCCATTTTCCTGCACTTTTATTGGCTAAATTAAATCCGATCCCTTTATCTATATGGCCAAGCCTAATCTTGCCCTGTATCATACGCGGCAGACTTTTAAGATGAAGATAAACAAGATGAGCAATGCCAACAAGCCAGCCACCAATGCGCTGCTAAAACAGGCCCACAACAACATGCCTATGGGCGTGGCCGATAGCTACCGTTACTGGGGTGAAGAAAACACTGTATTCGTTAAAAGCAGCCTGGGCTGTACGATTACCGATGCTGACGACCAGAAATTTATCGATTTCCGCCTCGCTTACGGGCCTATTATCTTGGGCTATCGCGATACCAGAGTCGATCAAGAAGTCATTGCTGCCATCACAGAGCGTGGCACCATTTCAGGTTTCTCAACCGATCTTGATTCTCAGGTAGTCGAACTGATGAAGCAGATGTGTCCGAACATAGAGAAGATACGTTTTGCCAACTCGGGTACGGAAGCTGTAATTGGCGCGGTACGTACCGCCCGTGGTTTTACCGGTCGCAATAAAATTGTGGTGGTTGAAGGCGGTTTTCATGGTCTATACGACGAGATGATGTGGAAATCAGATGTCGATAATTGGGACAGTGACACCCAAGCAGCGCCCAAGATTACCGCTTTTGGCTGTGGTATCCCTGAAGCGAGTCGTGAGCATCTGGAAACAGTGCCGCTCAATGATTTTGCCGCTATTGATGAAGTCTTTGCTCGTGTCGGCGATGATATCGCGGCAATAGTGATAGAGCCAATTTTAGGCAACTGTGGCAGCATCGCATCTTCCCAAGAATACATGCAGAAATTACGTGATATCTGTGATGCCAATGGCACCTTATTGATCATGGATGAAGTTAAAACGGGTTTCCGCGTAGCTAAAGGTGGCGCACAGGAACTCTATGGCATTTACGCCGATCTAACCACATACGCCAAGGCCATGGGCAATGGTTATCCGGTAGCCGCCTTCGGTGGTCGTAAGGATGTCATGGACGTGATCAGCTTCGGAAAAAATGGCGTCACTCATGGCGGCACTTATACCGCCAACATGATCGCCCTCAGCGCCGCTAAAGCGACACTGACGATTTTGAATGAAACCAATGCCTACGAGACAATTAATAAAGCTGGCGCGGATATTCAGCAGCTACTATCTCGGGTATTTACCAAGCACGGTATTGAACATAAGTTCGCAGGCCCAGATGCCATGTTCGGCATTCACTTTGGTAGCCAGGTACCCCATAACTATCGTGACTGGAAGAAGACCGATAGCCAGCTGTATACCGAGTTTGCCCTTAACTTGATTAAGAGTGGCATCATGCTGGAACCAGATTCCCGCGAGCCTTGGTTTATCTGTGAATCCCATAAAGACATAGATCTTGCCAAACTGGAACAGATTGCCGATGCCGCCATGGCAAAGGCCATAGCCGAACGCAAGTAAGGCTTAGCTTACAAGGCTAGGAAAAATAAAAGGGGCGAGCCATGATGTAATATGGCTCGCCCCTTTATTCGTTATTGCTGACATGTAATAGCCATCAAGCAACAGCTAATGACAAGCTTCACATCTATTTTCTTAGCTTGATGTAAAGCTCACCTTCACGGATTTCTAGTTCTTCGACACCATCGGCGAAAGCATTCCAGAAACCAGAATCACCAAACTCGCCCACCAGATTCACATTCTTCATATTGCCCAGCCAAGCATTGGGAATAGGAACCCCCATCAAGCTCACACCAACTAGCGCCACGACCGGACGACGGGAGGCATCCAGGTGAATATTCACCCCTGCGTTTACTCGTAGGATCCGCCCAGGCATCAGAGGAAAGTCATCAGGGATCGGCACTAATATTTTTGCACTAGCAAGATCATCGGAAAAATCGATAGCGACACGGCGAGAAAAATCTGGGTTTCTGCCAATCATAGCATTGACCTCTTTCTCACTAAATGTCACCTGGCGGTCCGTATTCAGCTCTCGATAAGGCTTAGGACTTAGGTCATCTTGTCTAGATTCAGCTGTCTGTGTATTGCTAATTTGAGAAGCCGTTATGGAATCATTTCTCACGCTAGTATCAGGCTGCCAACCTAATTTATTTAGTTTCTGGTCGAGTTGAACCGCTTCCTTAGCACTCAGAGTCACGGGAGATAACTCAGATGGAAAAATGTAGGTGCGAACCACGAAAAAGCTTATCCCCAAGGTGAGGATAATCGTTAAGAGTACAATCAAGAGCATTTGAACTCCCGAGAAACCACCCTGCTTACACTGCGCCGCACTCGAAATAGATATTGAACGTCCCATGGATTTACCTCTATGACTCCTAATTATGGGCGCCATATTAACCTCACCGCCAAGCAAAGAACAGGTACGCTGCCCCCACATGACCCATTTAGCTAAACGGCTTAGCCTGGGATACGCGAATATCCCACCCAGCCCCGCACTGACCAATCCCCTATCAATACACAAGTCATAGCCATGGAGATAAATGGTGTCTGCAAACCAAGAAGACTTAAGTGTGTATCTTATCTGTGTTAATGCTCCCAGATTTAATCAGATGATAAATGAGACAGAACTTTAATTACTTAGGTGTGTCTTAGATGTGCCATAGATAGACAAATAAGCAGACTAGCCGCTCTATGATCCCTAAGTGTTGTCAGCGAGAAAACGATCTAGAGTAAAGAGAGTAAAACCGATTGGGATATGGGACTGGTACCATATCCCCATAAGATGAAGCCAAGACTATGAACACAAGCATACGCAGAGCACTTATCCTGCTACTTTTAATTTGTATAGGTTATCTACTAACCCATACAAATTCATTCTCTCATATATATTTAGGTTCCATCTCTAAAACACAGATTCAACCGCTGCTGCACTGACATAGGAGTGACAAGCCTCTAGATAATCAGGCCGGCCTTCTAACATGATGATGGCTTTACCCTCATAACAAAGTGACATAGACAATGATGGCGGGATTGAAACCAGGCTATAAGAGTAGAGAATAGAGAATAGAGAATAGAGAATAGAGAATAGAGATTGGATACTTGAGACTTGAACTGAGAAATTAAGTCAGGGACCAAGACATTGAATTAGGTTTAAAAAGCCAATTAAGATGACAGAAATCTAGTACTCCTAAGTCATTAAAAGAGGCTCTATCTCAAGCCTCTGTTGATTCTTTAGTGCTTAGTCGGACCATTGCGTACCAGATCTTTCCCTGTATCGAAGATTTCTTGAGTTATCCAGCGTGCATGAAGCAGTTTGTTGTTAGCATCGAATACAGCAACAAAGTGACGTCCATCAGAGTTATTAGTAGCCATGCCGACACCCGCAACACCGTCTAGCCCCAAACCACCACTCTCTACAGACAGTAGAAAGCCTTCTAGATCTTCTAGGTTATCTATGACATCGAGTTCGTTATTCATTGGTATTCTCTTTATTTCTGCTTCGCCCACTTTTATCATGCCACTGGCATAGCGGCAAAGTCTCTACGGCAATATTTGGCGTACTTTACACATCATAGTTGAGGATTGGAACCGCGCAGAGACGAGTAAGCCTAGTTGAATGACAAAGAAAACGGCGCAGATATGTGCTTAGCTATGTTTAACACTCTAATCAAACGGCCCATAAGCTATAGATGCTGACTCTTACTACAGCTTAGAAGCTGCCAACACTAGAGACGTACAGTTTTACATAAGCAGGAACAAACCCGCAAACCACTGAAATTACTTAGGTTTAACGGGATTATTTAGACGGCCCATTAAAATAAACCCAAATAACCCTGTACATACTTTGATTATAAGGTACTATTTGTCTCGCAAAGCTGTACAGAGTTATTAATGAAACATAAGTAAAAAGTAAACCTTAGAATTTCTTCGTTATTGTTGTTATCCTAGTTTCCCTTATATTCATCGTACATTCAATAATTCACTTAGCAGCACGTCGCATATGCGATATTTTTATGAATTTAACTATAAGGGGCATAACATGTCTAATTCAACAACTGGTCTAGTAAAATGGTTTAACGAAGAGAAAGGTTTTGGTTTCATTACTCAAGACAATGGCGGCGATGACGTTTTCGTTCACTTCCGTTCAATCACTTCAGACGGCTTCAAGACTCTTGCTGAAGGCCAAAAAGTATCTTTCGAAGTAGAGCAAGGTCAAAAAGGCCTTCAAGCAGCTAACGTAGTTGCGCTTTAACTTTGTAAGTTGACGTAGATGGTCTCACGACCATTTACGTCATATTTTATTCAATGCTTAATCCATTTTGAATAAAACTGACACCCGAACTGCGAAAAACCTACATTTCTATCATCCGCTTATTTGCATATATCGTTACATTCCTCATTAACTTCGTTATAAATAAATATTAAACATCATAGATTTAGACTAATTTTAAGTTCGTACTTATCCTGTACTGCCATGCCGATAATAAAATACCAATATTTAGCTCATCAGCTGAAATTAATTTCGATCGGTATAAAAATCAAGCAAGCCACAGCCAATCAAAACCAATATAAAGGTAATCAATGAAAGTAAACTTCAATATTTTTAAAAATGAAATCTCTTGGAACGCATTAATTCATCAGTTAAATGGTGATGTACTATTACGTCATATTTTAATGAAAGGCAACATAGATAACAGGGATATAGAACTGTCCTATTGTGATGAAACCTGCCAAGGTAAGATCATTAATAGTGAAAATCAGCTTATCGGTAATTTTTCTATCTCCTGCTAGCAGCATTAATCTATTTGTCTAACAGCTAACTGTACCTGCCACACTATCAAGCCTACTCATGCTTTTCAGTTTCTAGTTTCACCAGAATAAAGGTCAGGTACATTTTGGTTGGTAAAGACAATGCCATGCCAAAAGCCACACACATAGCACTAATCATGATGCCTATTACGCCCATAGTTTCGATTGTCTCGTTGAAATTATGCAAGTATATTCCAAGTAAAATCAAAGAAACACCTAGGGTGATACAGATCTTTAAAATCAATATTAGCTTATCGTCTGTCACTATAGCCCTCCATTATCAGTATCATGTTCGACTAATATAATGAACCTATCGGCCCTATTACACCTTGATTAAGATCAAAAGAAAAGTCGACACTAGATGGCATTCGTCGCTTAATGCCAGATAACTCTGGCGCTTATGCCGTACTCGCCATTGGTTGCCAAATAGCGCTCAAGTCAAAAAATGTGTTGCCATAAACCATCCCGCCTCATCGAAAAATGCTTGGCTCTACTCTAAAAATAGCTAAGCCTTCCCTGCGACTAAATTATCTCCACCAACAAACGTTTATAAATAAAGCAGTAATGCTACATAAGCGTGACGCTATCGTTACCAGTTGATTTTAAACACTAACTGTTTCAATTTATCAAAAGCTGCCTTGATTGATATCATATTCAATATCGGTATTTCTTAATAAAATAAGCTAAAAGTGACACTATTTATTAAGAGGATATAATGAGCAAAGTCAAATTAGCTATTATCGGAAACGGTATGGTTGGCCATCGCTATATTGAAGAATTAATCGATAAAGCAGACATACATAACTTTGAAGTCACTGTTCTCTGTGAAGAGCCACGTGTAGCCTACGACAGAGTTCACCTGTCCTCCTATTTTTCTCATCATACTGCCGAAGAGCTTTCTCTTGTTAAGCAAGGTTTGTACGAAAAGAATGCTATAAACGTATTGCTTGGTGAACGAGCCATCACCATTGATCGTGAAAAAAAAATCATTTATTCCAATACGGGACGTGAGATTAATTACGATAAACTTGTTATGGCAACGGGCTCGTATCCTTGGGTGCCGTCAATCAAAGGTAACCAAGGCAAGGACTGTTTCGTCTATCGAACCATTGAAGATCTCAAAGCAATCGAGTCCACGGCTAAACGTAGTAAAAGTGGTGTAGTTGTCGGCGGAGGACTATTAGGTTTAGAAGCGGCTGGCGCATTAAAAGCTTTAGGTGTTGAAACCCACGTCATTGAATTTGCGCCTGTCTTGATGGCCGAGCAGCTAGACCCTCAAGGTGGTCAGCAATTACGTAAAAAAATTGAACAACTTGGCGTTAAGGTTCATACCAGTAAAAATACCACAGAGATCATTCCTGAAGGTACAGAGGCGCGAAATACCCTCACGTTTGCAGACGGTACTTCACTAGAAGTGGATTTCATTGTCTTTTCAACGGGTATCCGCCCTCAAGATAAACTTGCCAGCCAATGTGGTTTAACCACAGGAAAACGTGGTGGTATCGCCATTAATGATACCTGTCAAACTTCTGATAAAGACGTTTACGCCATAGGTGAATGTGCATCTTGGAATGATAAGTTCTTTGGCCTGGTAGCCCCAGGTTATAAAATGGCTCAAGTCGCTGTCAGCCATTTATTAGAGGAAAACCTGCGCTTTGAAGGCGCCGACATGAGTGCAAAACTAAAACTGCTTGGCGTTAAGGTCGGCAGTATTGGTGATGCCAACGGCCGTACTGAAAATTGTAAAAGTTACGTTTACCTCAATGAACATGAAGACATCTACAAACGTATTATTGTTTCGGAAGATGGTAAGCAACTGCTTGGTGCGGTACTTATTGGTGATACTGCAGATTACGGTAATCTTCTTCAGCTTAAATTGAATAATGTAGAACTACCAGAAAATCCAGACAGTCTTATCTTACCGGCTCATGCTGGCGCAGCTAAACCTGCCATGGGGGTAGATTCTCTCCCCGACTCGGCCGTGATGTGTTCATGTTTTGATGTCACCAAGGGCAAAATTGCCGCTGCTGTCGCCGAAGGTCACACAAGTTTAAATGAAATAAAAGCCTTCACCAAAGCGGGAACTGGATGTGGTGGTTGTGTTCCGCTGATTGCTCAAGTGATTAATAGCGAACTGGCAAAAGCGGGGATTGAAGTTAAAAATCACTTATGTGAGCACTTTGAATACTCTCGCCAAGAGCTTTTTCACCTCATTCGTATTGAAGAAATTAACTCTTTCGAAGCACTGCTAGCTAAATACGGTACAGGTTACGGCTGCGAAGTGTGCAAACCAACCGTGGGTTCCATTCTCGCTTCATGCTGGAATGATTATGTGCTCACACCTCAAAATACCCAGTTGCAAGATACCAATGATATTTTCTTGGGCAACATGCAAAAAGATGGCAGCTACTCGGTAATACCGCGAATGGCAGGCGGTGAAGTGACACCAGCCGGACTATTAGCCATCGCCCAAGTTGCTAACGACTATAACCTCTATACCAAGATCACGGGCGCACAACGTATTGGTTTATTTGGTGCTCATAAAGATGACCTACCAGCAATCTGGAAACGATTAATCGATGCAGGGTTTGAAACCGGACAAGCCTACGCGAAAGCGCTACGCATGGCTAAAACCTGCGTTGGTAGTAACTGGTGTCGTTTTGGGGTGCAAGATAGTGTGGGTTTAGGTGTAGAGCTTGAAAACCGATACAAGGGCATTCGCACTCCACACAAAATGAAATTTGGTGTATCAGGTTGTACCCGAGAGTGTGCCGAAGCCCAAGGCAAAGATCTGGGTATTATCGCAACCGATACCGGATGGAACATGTATGTCGGTGGGAATGGCGGTATGAAGCCTCGCCATGGGGATTTACTCGCTGGCGATCTTGATAAAGACACCCTTATCACATACATAGATCGCTATTTGATGTTTTACGTTCGTACCGCTGATAAATTACAACGGACCTCGGTTTGGTTAGAAAGTCTTAACGGGGGTGTTGATTACCTACGTGACGTTATCGTCAAAGATAAACTGGGTATCAATGCTCAACTCGAAGCCGATATAGCAAAAGCCATCGGCTCATACCAATGTGAGTGGACTACAACACTAGATAACCAACAACAAATTAAACGTTTTAGTCATTTCATTAATAGCGATAAGCATGATGACAATGTCGTCTTTGTAGCTGAGCGCGAACAGCACCGTCCGGCATTCAACCAAGAAAAAGCCAACACTTATTCTATTTCATTGGAGGAAACCCTATGAGCCAGTGGATCACTGTATGTGAGCTAGACGATCTTATTCCTGGAACAGGTGTTTGTGCATTGGTAAACAATAAGCAAATTGCCATCTTCAGACCCGATCATTCCGAGCAATTATTTGCGCTTAATAATATGGACCCCTTCGCTCAATCGAATGTGTTGTCACGAGGCATTATCTGTCAGCACGACAATCAATTATGGATCGCCAGCCCATTGAAGAAGCAACGTTTTTCACTTAAAGACGGTCATTGCTTTGAAAATCCTGAAATCAAGCTTGAGTGTTACTCAGTACAGGTTAAAGACAGCCAAGTATTAGTGAGTTTATAACTAAGCCCTGTGGGAAATAATGATTAATCCTCTTTATTTCCCACGTTTAAATATTAACTAAAATCGAGTATTTACACTTGATGCCCACGGTTAAAATTTTAGATTTTTACAAGAGTATATTGAATGTATGCAGACACGATAAAGAAATGTTCAGCACAAGCTGCACGTATTGTTGAGCTGGCTGATAAAGAAAAAGTGGGGTTTTGGCTAAGTTCAGCCATGGCCGGTGCTTATGTTGGCTTAGGTATCATTTTAATTTTTACCTTAGGTAACCTTGTTGACCCTTCAATTCGTCCCTTAGTCATGGGGAGCACTTTTGGTATCGCCCTCACTCTGGTGATTATTGCAGGTTCAGAGCTTTACACAGGCCATACCATGTATTTAACCTTTGGAGTGAAAACAGGACAGATCACGCTAGGGGATATGGCACGTGTATTACCGCAAACCTGGCTGGGAAATTTACTCGGTTCGGTTGGCGTCGCACTACTTTTCTTCTATGCCGGCGGCGGTAAAATCTTACCGGACAGCAACAGCTTGCTACACAACGTGGCCATTGCAAAAACTGTCGCACCTGCTTCCGTTCTAATATTCAAAGGTATTTTGTGTAACTGGCTAGTTTGTTTGGCTATTTGGATGTGCCAACGACTTGATGGCTCGGCTAAATTCCTCGCGATTGGTTGGTGCTTACTTGCCTTCATCGCCAGTGGCTACGAGCACTCAATTGCGAATATGACCATTTTCGCATTATCTTGGTTTGGTGAACACCAAGACACACTCACATTGGCAGGTATAGGTCATAACTTGTTATGGGTAACCTTAGGCAACACGATTTCTGGTGTTGTATTTATGGGGCTGGGCTACTGGTTCAGCACACCTAAAGCGCAACGACCTATATTGGCAAGCAAACAAGATAAGCTTCAAGCTAGCAAGCAAGCGACATAATATTTCCTTTATCAAGCCAGTAATAGACAATGACTCAGCCCTGGAGCAAACATAAATGAGTACACAAGATCCAATACATACTTCACCTAGTACTCAAATCCAAGGGAAAGTGATCCTTGTCGGTGCGGGACCTGGAGATCCAGACCTACTGACAGTAAAGGCTATGCGTTTAATCCAACAGGCCGATGTCATTGTCTATGACCGCTTAGTTTCAAACGACATAATTGCGCTTATTCCCCAGGGGTGTGAGTTGTTTTTTGTTGGTAAACGAGCAGGGAATCATTGCGTGCCCCAGCAGGAGATCAATCAAATCTTGGTTGAACAGGCGCTTGCTGGAAAGCTAGTGATCCGTTTAAAAGGCGGTGATCCTTTTATTTTCGGCCGTGGTGGTGAGGAGCTAGAAGCCCTACTTCCTTACCAGATACCTTTTGAGGTTGTTCCTGGCATCACAGCTGCTGCAGGCTGCGCGGCTTATGCCGGAATTCCCTTAACCCATAGAGACCATGCCCAAAGCGTGCAATTCATTACCGGTCATCTCAAGGCTGGTGAAGAGCAAATTAATTGGCAATCTCTCGCCCATGCAAAGCATACTTTAGTGTTTTATATGGGGTTAAACCAAAGCGAATTAATTAAAAATAAGCTCAGTGCTTATGGTCTTTCGCTCACTACCCCCGTTGCTATCATAGAGCGAGGCACTAGCACTCAACAAAGGGTATTAACCGGGGATTTGGCCGGGTTAGCACAACTTTCGAGCCTAGCTGAAAGTCCGGCCTTAATTATTATCGGCAGTGTTACTCAGCTCACCCATCAGCTCAACTGGTTCAAGCCAAACACGCCATCAGAAAAATTGGATCATGCTAGCTACCGAGAAATGCATACATATAAACAAGACAGAACAGGTGTCTCCTTAGTGCTTTAGCCCACAGTCACTCAAGGATGAGACAAGCTCATTACGCCCCCTTTATTAGCTGTCTATGACCTAAGACATCTCCAAGTGACCCTATCAGTTAGGTTAAATATGGGCGGCCTTGTTAAAGCTATACACTTTCAGCTGAAAATCACCAGGAATCGGCATGGAAGCGTGCCGTTCTGGCTTCAGCCAAGGTGCAATCTGTTATATGTATCAATTCGGCCAAGGTGATATTGGGATTGTCAGTGAGCAGACGTGCCAGCTTTGCCTCTAAAGGTTCAAGCTTGTCTGCATGATCAAGCAAAGCTGTTTCAATCTTTTGGATAAGATAACGAAAACCGGCTTCCCTTTTCAATAGCTCAGCTTTCAATCCTGCTGAATAGGATTGAATCTTGATGGCTTCACCTGAGAGCCCCCAATTTCTAGAACGTCGAACACGCTTGAGCTCACATTGATATTGCACTGCAATGGCTTTGGCTTGATTGACCTCTTCTCTTCCTATTCGATGAATTAGAGAAGGGAGTGAGATGGTGATGTCTTCATTCATGGCAGCATTTCATTCATAGACAGTTTAAAGTTTACTTGGGTCCCAGATGATCTAGTGTTACCCCCACAAACAGAAACGCCCTCATCACCATGCGGCTTATACAAGTCAGCGCTATGATAAAAAGGGCGTATCTTCAAAAGCCTTAACTGTGGTTGTTAAGTCTGTTTATTTATAAAAAACTTCAACCTTGCCTTTTATCGTCATCAACAGCGGTTGCCCGCGACGATCTAATGCCTTGTGTGATGGGACTTTTACCCAAGATTCACTGATGCAATATTCTTCGACATCAAAGCGCTCTTTGCCGTTGAGTATAATACCTATCTCGTTTTCAAAAATTGCTTCTACATGATGTGGACTGCGGGGATTGCCGGACAGGCGATCTGGTAAAGCTGGTTGCGATTTAGTGTCGTTCATTGTCTAAGTCTGTAGTGAGTAAAGCGTGCGCTATTGTAGGCAATACAGGCCTTATGCTCAAGAGGTGCAGTAATAAATCTAGGTCGACCTTGCCCCCTCTTTACCCCCTCAGCTCTAAACAAGAGCTAGGCAAGCGCTAGATATTTTATAGCGATGCAATTTATAGCGACAAAAAAACACAAACACTGATTTTAAAGCCCGCTATAAGCACCTAGCCGACAGCTTGTCTTATGCTTTGTAATTTGGCGGAACAAGCCATGTTATTTTTAAAATGTATGCCAATAGAGCCGCTTTTAGCGGCTATGTGTCTTATCAAAGAGCAGTTTGATTAGTTAAAAGTCAAAGGCCAACTAAGCTAGCAAGTACCTTAGTTGGCCGGATATGTTTCTGACTGATAATAAGGCATCAGGATACTCACTCCGACAGCCAAGTTATTTATTTTTATTCTTTTTATGTTTGTACCAGTCTTTTTTACTCTTACCACGACTTGAAGCCCAGTCTAAAATTTCAGGATAATCCTCAGATAAATCGACTCTCTCCTTTGGATGTTCCCATATTTGCGGAATGATCATCGCCCAAGGTAAATTATCTTCTGTTTGGTAAAACTTATCCGTGCTTTTATCTGTATCGTCATGAACTGTGCCAAATTGTCTTTTCGATGCATACTTGGTTGGTCGATAACCAGGGAAATGAACCTCAATAACTTCACCATTACCCAGTTTGCGTGAAATAAACGAATTATAAGGTGCTGAACCAAATATATTCTCATCCACTGGATTGTGTAAGTTGATGGTAACAATGAACATAGCACCTGTGACTTTAGGGCTATTGGGTTCCGTATTCGCAAATTCAAAACCGTTGGGGGCAGGTAAGGCATCTTTAATATCTTCGATAATAACAAACATAGTCTGATTACCATCTGCTATCGGCGTTAATGGTACAGCGTTAGAAACGGGCCCCATGGTTGCGGATGCAATATTGGTAATGGGAGTATTAATACTTATCTGAAGTCCGTTCTTATATGACGCTCCCCTCGCGACCGGTTGAAGTTTAAGGATAACTTTACTTATCTGCCCATCAACTTTTGTTTCTGTCGCATTATAATTAATCACCACATCATTAAAATCATAATCACCTTTGCTGGGCCAATAATCTTCAAAGGCCATTGTCCCCATCTGCTCCTCTGCGGGTGAGTAAGCAGTAGTCGTGACTAAGGGAACTGGTACATCGGCAACTTCTAACGGAGATGTATCATAAAGATTAACCTCAAGACCATCACTGAAATTATCCTTATCACTATCAGCATCCAGCGGGTCTGTAAGATGAAGATTAAGTTCTTCATTGTCGGTCAAACCATCACCATCGGTATCCGCCAGTGTCGGGTCTGTGGCTAACTCGTTCACTTCAACGGCATCAAGTAATCCATCACCATCGGTATCAACTAATCCCGGGTCTGTATTAAGAATATTGACTTCATAATCATCTGAAAACCCATCCTCATCCGTATCTAATAACGTCGGGTCTGAATTATAAAATATAACTTCCTCTAAATCGGTCAGCGTATCTTGGTCTGTATCCGTTAACAGCGGATCTGTACCGTAAATAATCACCTCTTCATAATCGGTTAACCCATCATTATCTGTATCTGGATCTGTCGGTGAGGTATTTAAAACATCAGTTTCATCGATATTAGATAATCCATCACCATCGAGATCATCTGGATTTATAATCGCTTCCTCTATGGGATTATCTAATGTTGCTAAGGTATTTTCTAAATCTATTTCACCTTGGGTTTGCTGGGTTTGTACATTCAATGCGTAAACATAAACATCACCAGACAGACTTTTTTTAATCTTTTTATTATGGGCGCCAACGCTAACATAGCTTGCAGAAACAGCCACGGAATGGCCAAAATTGTCCTGTGACGCACCGTCAGCGGCTATAAATGAAAATTGTTCTAGCCAAATATCACCAACAAGATGGAACAGCACAACAGCTCCTGATGATGAATTCACATTTTCAGCGCCTATCACTATATGCTCGCCAACAATCGCTACCGAATTACCAAATTGGTCGCCAGAAAGTCCAGCATTGGCGGTTAACTTAGCTTGATTTGTCCATGCATCATCTTTTCGTTTATAGATGTAAACCGCCCCCTTATTAGTCTCATTATTTCCATGTGGATCATTTTCCATCCTGGCACCAACGACCGCATAATCTTTAGAAATAGCGACTGATAATGCGTAATTGGCAGCACGAGTAACTAAGCCGCCTTTTAATGTGGCTTGTTTAGTCCAAGTATCATCATAATCATCATATTTATAAATATAGGCAGAACCTTCTTTAGTCTTACCTGACTCTCCATCGCCAATGATCAAATAGCCTTCAGAGATACTGACAGCGGCTCCAAATTGTTTACTCTTGAACTCAGAATCAGGAGTGATAGTGGTATTTAATACCCAAATAGAGCCAGTACGTTTGTAAACATAAACAGCGCCATCATCATTCGAGCCTCCTGGCGAAGCTATGACCGCAAGATCGCCCGATATGCTGACTGATTCTCCAAAATAATCATTACTCGTAGTGCCTGGTTTAGTCATTTCACTCTGCTGACTCCAGATACCATTTTGGTAATTAAAGATATAAACAGCACCAGTTTGCCCACCTTGAAGCTGGGCACTGATAATGACACTCTGATCTGAAATCGCCACTGCACTGCCAAATTGCTTAATTGCATTCTGGGTCTCTGAGGTAGGATTTAGACAAGTCGTCATTGACCAAATGTTTTGATTGCGTAAAAAAACACACGTTTCACCCTGATCACTTTGTTTTCCCGGCGTTCCAACAATAATAAAAGACTCAGTAACAGCCACTGAAGTACCAAAATTTGCAAATGATTTAGTCGCATCATTTGCAAGCTGACTCTGGAGGATAGGTTCAGCATTAAGCGACAGATGCCATAAGCTAGTCATTAGCAATATGGTAAATAAAGACACGTCTGAATATTTTTTTATATTAGCCATAATCGTTTACTCAACTAAATAGTAAATATGATTTGTTTTATCTATAGGTAGATCTAGCTCTGCGTAACTATCGCCATCAATAACGACTACCATGGATTCTATATAACTGGGTACAGACATCGAACTGGTATATTTCATTGCATTGTTTATTTCAGATTTTTCTAGCAGATTGATCGGCGTATTGGTAGTAGGATCAGTTTCTGAATAAACTGATATCCTAGTAACCCCTTGCATCTGACTGAAAGAAATATCAATTTTCACCGTTCTCTGCATATCAAACCTGAAGCCATCTTCAATTAAAATCTCGTCAAAAGATTTCACTGACACAGGATCTGGTTCACTAGGCTCTTCTACTACGGCTACAATAGGCTCCTCTACTACGGGTTCAGTATCTTCCTCTCCACCTGAGTGCGAACAGCCCATAAAAATCATTACAAACAACACGGTACAACAACGCATCATCAATCGACTTAGATTATCCATAGCTGGTATCCTTTTGGAAAATTTGAGTCGGTACTCGGTAAGCAGGGAGTTTATAGCCTCACGAAAACCTATCTTCAAGTCTAAAAGGCAATGTTTACGCCAACTGAAAAATATTAATGAATACGATTTTAAGATAAGACCAATAAGATGGCTAAATCACTGTTAACTAAGGCGGGAAAGTGGACAGATTAAATATTCAATGAGATGAGTTAACTTAAGAAGTCTTGTCGACAGACAATAAAGTGTTTAATTTTCCCTGCATAATTCGCAATTTGCGATGCATATAAAAAAGTACATATTTCATAATGAAAATACTGTCACTCAAGCAGCAGACTAGGGACGAGTGACTGGGCTACCAAGTTCGATTTAACCAAGCCGAGATTTAAGGATAAGAAGATAATTAGACACACATAATTATTCTTATACGCTTTAGTCTGCGCCGTTTATCTAAATCGACTTGTTGAAAGGTTGATTTATCAAGGTTCTCAATAGAGAATAGCAGCAAGTTAGACTAGTTTATTCAGTAGTATAGAATTGGAGTTCTTATTAAATGACAAAATGGGCAACACGTTTTCTACAGATGGCAGAGCTCGTTGCATCTTGGAGTAAAGATCCCTCCACTCAAGTTGGTGCAGTGATCACCGAAGATAACCGTATTGTCTCTTTAGGCTTCAACGGCTACCCACACGGGATCTCCGATAGTGCCGAAACCGATAACCGTGAGATGAAGCTGCTAAAAACCCTCCACGCAGAAGAGAATGCCATTCTCTATGCTAAGCGTGATCTCAGCGGCTGCGAGATCTGGGTTACTCACTTCCCCTGCCCCAACTGCGCTGCAAAGATCATCCAAACAGGTTTGAGCACAGTGCACAGCCCAGAACCAAGCAAAGACTTCCTGTCACGCTGGGGAGATAAGATTAAAATAAGCCAAGATATGCTCGACCAAGCCGGTGTTAAAGTCGATTGGATGCAACCAGAGCCTTCAGCGTCTGCTTGATTAAGAGCCTTCAGCGGCTATTGCATAAAACGCCTTCAGAGGCTGTTTCATAAAGAGCCTTCAGCGTCTGCTTGATCAAGAGCCCTCAGCGTTTATTTGATAAAACGCCTTCAGCGCCTTAAAAAGCTCCGTTTAAACCACGGAGCTCTTCGCCATTTTCATTAAAAGAGCAGCGTCACTAGGCACTATCTAGCCATCTATGACAGTTAGCCGTCCCCTTAGCACCCTTGCCATCACAGCATTTGTGAATCCATTCATATCAGACAGCAGCCCTCCTTGCCCTACTCTATTATTAGAAAAGAAAAGAAAAGAGAAGAAAAGAGAAGAAAAGAGAAGAGAAGAGAATTTCACGAATTTGGTGGCCGCTGGCCATAAGCAAAAGAATGGTTCCCGGCTACAAGCATCACCGGGATGACGGCTTAAAGAGCACAAATCCCACTCCATCGCTGTCCCTGCGATCGGGGATAAGTACCTCCATGTACAACTCCCCTCATTCACCATCCATGGCGATCGGGGATAAGTACTTCCATGTACAACTCCCCTCATTCACCATCCATGGCGATCGGGGATAAGTACTTCCATGTACAAAAAAGCGAACCACACAGGTTCGCTTTTTTATGCTTTAGCTCAATGAAGCCAACTACTCAATAATTGCGTCGCTGGCGATGATAACTCTTAGTAACAGAAGTATTATCAAGCCCAATAAATCCCACTCCATCGCTGTCCCTGCGATCGGGGATAAATACCTCCATGTACAAAAAACGCACCACTAAGGGTGCGTTTCATCATAATTGCGTCGCTGGCGATGATAACTCTTAGTAACAGAAGTATTATCAAGTCCAAGCAGCAATTATGTAATTGCGTCGCTGACGATGATAACTCTTAGTAACAGAAGTATTATCAAGCCCAAGCAGCAATTATTATTCGTAGTCAGCAATTGGGATGCATGCACAAAACAAATTGCGATCACCAAACACATCATCGATACGGTTAACCGTAGGCCAAAACTTGTTTAGCTTAACTGCTGCTGTCGGGAACACAGCTGTCTCACGGCTGTATGGACGTGAGTCAAACTCAGGATCCATGATGTCAGCCAAAGTATGCGGTGCGTTGCTCAGCGGGTTGTTGTCTACTGGCCACTCACCAGACTCGACACGGGCCGCTTCGCCGCGAATAGAGATCATAGCTTCGATGAATCTGTCCAGCTCAACCTTAGACTCAGATTCAGTGGGCTCAATCATAAGCGTACCCGCAACTGGGAAGCTCATGGTTGGCGCGTGGAAACCGTAATCGTTAAGACGCTTAGCGATATCCATCTCAGTGACGCCAGAAGCTTCTTTAAGCGGACGCAAATCTATGATGCACTCGTGAGCTACGCGATCGTTACGACCTGTGTAAAGCACTGGGTAGTGCTCAGACAGCTTCTTCATCACGTAGTTAGCGTTAAGCAGTGCCATCTGAGTCGATTGTCTCAGGCCTTGCTTGCCGAGTAACTTGATGTACATCCAAGTGATAGGCAAGATTCCTGCGCTACCGTATGGCGCCGCAGATACTGCACCGTTATTGTCAGACTCTAAACCATGCTTAACCACAGTGTGGCCAGACAAGAATGGCGCCAGGTGTTTCTTAACACCGATTGGGCCCATACCTGGTCCGCCGCCGCCATGTGGGATAGCGAAGGTCTTGTGCAGGTTAAGGTGAGACACATCGGCACCGATAGAACCTGGCGATGTTAAACCTACCTGAGCGTTCATGTTGGCACCATCTAGGTAAACCTGACCGCCGTGTTGATGAATCACTTCACAAATCTCACCAATCGTCTCTTCGTACACGCCGTGAGTCGATGGGTAGGTGACCATGATACAAGACAGGTTATCGGCAACTTCTGCCGCTTTTGTCTTGAGGTCTTCCATGTCTATGTTGCCGTCTTTATCACAGGCGGTAACCACGATCTTCATGCCAGCAAGCTGAGCGGAAGCTGGGTTAGTGCCGTGTGCCGACTGAGGAATTAGACAGATATTTCTGTGTGCGTCGCCGCGAGACTCATGGTACTGCTTAATCGCAAGCAGACCGGCGTACTCGCCCTGTGCACCTGAGTTAGGCTGTAGTGATACAGTGTCATAACCTGTGATATCCACTAACCAGTCAGAAAGCTCGCTGACAAGTTGCGCGTAACCTTGTGCCTGATCTTGTGGGCAGAATGGGTGCATGTTAGCGAACTCAGGCCAAGTGATAGGCATCATCTCGGTGGCAGCGTTCAGCTTCATGGTACATGAGCCCAATGAGATCATTGAATGGTTAAGGGCTAAATCCTTGTTCTCGAGACGCTTGATATAACGCATCATCTCGGTTTCGCTGTGGTAGCGATTAAACGTTGGGTGAGTCAGAATCGCGTCTGTTCGGATAAGCGCTGCTGGCACCGATGTGCTGCCATTAGCCACTATGTTGCTATCGAGCGTGGCAACATCCAGACCATGACCTTCGCCAAGTATGATGTCGAACAGCTGAGCTACATCTTCACGAGTAGTGGTCTCGGCCAAGCTGACACCTAGCACTTTATCAGAGCCGGCATCAGCATCTATGCGCAGGTTAACACCTTGGGCTTCAGAGCGAGTCTTGATAGCCGCGGTGTCTAAGCCTTTAATCGATATGGTATCGAACCAGGTATTGTTAACCAGAGTGACACCCTTGGCTGTTAGGCCAGTGGCAAGAATATCGGTCAGACGATGAATACGCTCGGCGATAGTCTTAAGACCCTGTGGGCCGTGGAATACGGCGTAAAAAGACGCCATATTCGCTAGCAATACCTGAGCGGTACAGATGTTTGAGTTCGCTTTTTCGCGGCGGATATGTTGCTCACGAGTCTGCATCGCCATACGTAGGGCGCGGTTTCCGCGAGTATCTTGTGACACACCGATAATACGGCCAGGCAGTGAACGTTTATATGCGTCACGGGTGACGAAGAAGGCGGCGTGTGGACCACCGAATCCCATAGGAACACCAAAACGCTGTGAGTTACCCAAGACTACGTCGGCGCCCATTGAGCCCGGCGACTTAAGCATAACTAGAGACATGATGTCGGCGGCAACTGCAACTACGGCCTTCTTCTCATGTAGCGCGGTGAATAGCTCGGTGAAATCTGTGATTTGACCAAAACGGTTGGTGTACTGGAACAGGGCACCAAAGATGTCATGGTTAGCGGCATCAGCTGCTGGACCCACGATAATATCGAAACCGAAACACTCGGCGCGAGTCTTGATCACATCCAGTGTCTGGGGGAACACGTCATCGGCAACGAAGAAGATGTTGGCTTTCTTGGCTTTAGAAACACGCTTGGCCAATGCCATAGCTTCGGCTGCAGCAGTGGCTTCATCCAGTAATGATGAAGACGCTAAGTCCAGACCAGTAAGGTCCATAGACAGCTGCTGGAAGTTAAGGATAGCTTCTAAACGACCCTGAGCAATCTCTGGCTGGTATGGCGTGTAGGCCGTGTACCAACCTGGATTTTCGAGCACGTTACGCTGGATAACAGTAGGGACTAGAGTACCGTAGTAACCCATGCCTATGTAGCTCTTATTAACCTTGTTCTTATCTGCAATGGCGCGGATATAGGCCATGCCTTCGGCTTCGCTGACATGATCGCCAACGGCAAGGTCGCGATTCATACGAATCGACTCTGGCACTATCTGCTCGGTAAGATCTTCTAAAGACTCAGCACCGACAAAATTCAGCATCTCTTGCTGCTGCGCGCTATCCGGGCCGATATGACGGCTGAGGAAAAGATCGTGCTGCTCAAGCTTAGTAAGCGTTTCAGTGGTCATGATAACCTAATTCCATATTTGCCAGTATCCGCCTGTAGGGGGGCTAAGGTACCGGTCTAATTGTATTATTGAATAAAAAGTTTTCTTATCTTATGTATAGCTAAATAACTTCCAGCATTTTAAAAGTCACTTAGCTATATAAGCAACAAAGCCTCATTTTTGAAGAAATGAGGCTTTGTTTTTAATCGGCGATTACTCTTCGTCGATTACTGCTTGATAGCCTTCGGCATTAAGCAGATTTTCAATTTCTGCCGTATCAGAAGGCATCACGCGGAAGAACCAACCGTCACCAAATGCATCGCTGTTTACCAGCTCAGGAGAATCTTCAAGGGCTTCGTTAATTGCCAGTACTTCACCTGAGATTGGAGCGTAGATGTCAGAAGCAGCCTTAACTGATTCAGCAACGGCACAATCTTCACCAGCAGTTACAGTATCGCCAACGTCTGGAAGCTCAATGAATACCATGTCACCCAAAAGCTCCTGGGCGTGCTCACTGATACCTACGGTATAGCTACCGTCTTCTTCTTTACGGATCCACTCGTGTGAAGATGCGTACCTCAATTCAGTCGGAATATTGCTCATTGTTCTTGATCCTTATTTCTATTGTTCTAATTCTGTATTAAAAGGCTTGTTTACCATTGCGTACAAACGAAGGCTTGATCACTTTAACCGTAACGCGCTTCTTACGCATTTCGACTTCAGCTGTATCACCAATACTTCTTGGGACACGAGCCATGGCGATAGAGTAGCCTAATGTTGGTGAGAATGTACCACTGGTAATAATACCTTGCTGCTCATTACCTTCACCATCGGTGAAGAAGATAGACATACCTGGACGGATAACGCCTTTGGCTTCCATTATCAGGCCAACCATCTTCTCGGTACCGGCAGCCTTGATTGCTGCGAGTGCTTCACGACCGTTGAAATTACGATCTTCTGGCTCCCATGCTATGGTCCAGCCCATGTTAGCCGCGAGTGGGTTAACACTCTCGTCCATATCCAGACCATAGAGGTTCATGCCAGCTTCGAGGCGTAATGTGTCACGTGCACCAAGGCCACATGGCTTAACGCCAGCTTCGAGCAGTGCCTGCCATAGCACTTCGGCTTCGGCTTCAGGCACTATGATCTCGTAACCTGTTTCGCCTGTGTAACCGGTAGTGGCAATAAATAGTGAGCCTGACTGTACGCCGAAGAAAGGCTTCATGCCTTCAACCGCAGCATTCTGATCCGCATTAAATACGCTAGCAGCTTTGGCTTTGGCATTAGGACCCTGGACGGCAATCATCGCCAGCTCAGGACGCTCGGAGATCACCACGTCGAAGCCTTTAACTTCTTGTGCTATCCAAGCCAGATCTTTTTCGCGAGTCGCAGAGTTAACCACGATGCGGTAATGAGTGTCGGTAAGGTAATAGGTGATGAGATCGTCGATCACGCCAGCGCTATGATCTAACATTCCGCCGTAAAGCGCCTTGCCAGGTATCTTAAGCTTAGCGACATCGTTCGCTAATAATTTACGCAGGAAAACACAGGCGTCTGTGCCAGTCACATCGACAACTGTCATGTGAGACACATCGAACATGCCAGCGTCTTGACGAACCGCATGATGTTCTTCGATTTGAGAGCCATAGTTAAGCGGCATATCCCAACCGTGGAAATCTACCATCTTAGCGTCTGATTCTAAGTGCTTGTTAAAGAGTACAGTTTTATTAGCCATTATTATCTCGTTATTATGCCCTTTTCGGGTCTAATCTGGCGTAACTACACAGCTATCTGCTCGGCTTAGCTTCTGTATCAGAAGAAATCCAGAACAGAAACACCTAGCGTAGGGTACATACGGCCAAAGTGTGTCTGCAAACATATTACCGCCATCAAGATTGGCTATTTAAATAGCCGGCCGTAATACATGCATCAATTGCGTTAGATAAAATTGCATCGAAGAGTTTGATTTAAGACAAAATCTCATCGGTACTAAAATGCGCCGAAATTATACCTCGCAACACCGTTTTGTATACAAAAAATTTTTCTAATCCGAACCATTTTGTCATTACTTTTTCTCATGTCGAAAATGTAGTTTTTTTACACATATGTATTGTGTACACATTCACATAGAATAACTTATTGAAAATCGGGGGTTAATCATCACAATCGAATCAGTGTCTAGTCTTGCTTACATAGCTTGGGCAGGCTGTTTTTGTTACCCATGGCCTGCTGTATAAACAGTGTTTTCACAGGAGAAAGGTTATCGACTAAATTTAAGCCAAAATCACGGATTGCTTTCTTAAGCGGATTGCTACCTTCGAATAAACGCTTGAAACCTTCCATTGCGGCTATCATCTCCAGGGCATCGGCCTTACGCCAACGCTCCAGAGCACGTAGGTTAGCGTAATCGCCGATATCTTTTCCGTCTAGTTTGAGCTCGGTGATGGTCTCGATAATCGCCGCCGCATCTAAGAAACCTAAGTTAACCCCCTGCCCCGCCAATGGGTGTATGGTGTGAGCCGCATCGCCAGCCAGTAACATACGGTGACGGGCAAAGTGACGAGCGTAACGCATACGCAAAGGAAAGGCCTGGGGCTCACATTCGAGCTGACACATGCCCATGCGACCGTCGAACTCAGCGGTGAGGGTGCGCTCAAACTCCTGTTTACTCGCGGCCAATAATTGCTGCGCCTTTGCCGGTGGCACCGACCAGACGATGGAACATAGATTATTTTCATATAGCGGCAGGAAAGCCAGTGGGCCATCTTTGAGAAACACCTGACGAGCGGTAGCTTGATGAGGCAGCTCAGTGCGGATACTAGCAACCACAGCATGGTGACCATAATCCCAGAAGGTCATGGGGATCTTACACTGCTCACGCACCCAAGAATTAGCGCCATCGGCACCGATAACTAAAGCGGCACTGATATTATCGCCATTGTCTAAGGTCAGCCAGGCCTCACGTTCACCGAAGGCTATCCGGTCTAACTTGTGATTTTGCAGATAGGTTATCTCATCGAACTCGGCCGCCCGCTTAGACAGGGCAAAACGTATGTTATCGTTTTCGATTATGCTGCCGAGATACTCTTCACTAAGAGAGTGAGCGTCGAAACCTATCTTGCCCAGACTGTCCTTGTCCCAGACTTCCATCTTCTGATAAGGGCTAACGCGCTCATCATCCAGATAACTCCAGGCACCTAAGTTTTGCAGTAAGCGTTGACTCGCCTTATTGATAGCGCTGACCCTGAGTCTGGCTTCGCCGGAGACAGCTTGTGCCTCACCCGCATCGATAACCACTACTCGCAGTTCATCCATCGCCAGCCCGATAGCGGTAGCTAATCCCACCATACCGCCGCCAATAATCGCTACATCATAGGTTTGCATTGCACTTGAGTTTGTGTGCATCTCACTTCCTTCACTTAAGATCTACAAGGTTATATGTAAGTTCGTATGAATCTTTTAATTAGCCCTTGCCTTATAGAGAGCAAGAGCAAACTTTTAAATATCTGTTATTTAAATATCTGTTATATAGAACAAGAGCAATCTTTTACCTGAGACTTTTAAACATCCCTTATTAGAGAGCCTAGCTTACCGACTTCCAGCCCATGGCGGTTCTTGCTACTGGCACTTTCAATGGCGGCATCCAAGAGAGTAACCTTAAGCCCAAACTACGGCCGATAACCAGAGGCCAATGGTCGTTAGAAAAGCTGCGCACCAGGAACTCAATATTAGTCATGGTACTGTTTCTGTCTTTTTCTCGGCTGTGCAGATAAGCGTGGGTCAAGCTGGCCGAGCCAAGGTCAAGCATATCTTCGCTGGAGCCTTCATCGAGCAAGGCCTGCTTTATTACATCTAATAAACTAACTAAGTCCCGCAGGCCCAAGTTAAACCCTTGACCGGCTATGGGATGCAGAGTCTGCGCCGCATTACCGATAAACACAGTTCTGTGATAGATGGGTCTGGGCATATGTGACAGCAGCAAGGGGTAGGATAAACGCTCACCCACTTGGGTAAATCGCCCGGCGCGGAAACCAAAGGCTGCCTGCAACTCGGCTAAAAACTCATCTTTAGCAATAGACTGTAAGCGCTTGGCATCACTAGGGGTAAGCGCCCAAACCAGGGACACTCGCGGATTTCCCTTAAGCGGCGCCATAGGCAAGACGGCTAAGGGACCGGTATTGGTGAAACGCTCGAACGCCCAGTTTTCGTGGGGCTTATCTGTCTCGATATTAGCCACTAAGGCTACTTGCTCAAAATCCACCTGCTCCAAAGGGAGCCCGAAGGCTTGCCTAACTCTGGAATTCACGCCATCGGCGGCCACCAGCAGGGAAGTTTTGATCTGAGTGCCATCATTGAGTGTCAGCAGCTGACAATCGGTTTGGGCCTCAACATGAGCTAATGAACCTGGGCAATGCAACTGGATATCACTCTCTTGGAGCAAGTTAAACAGCACCTGACCGACCCGCTCTAACTCCACAACCTGACCTAAGTTCTGCAGATGAAAGTCTTCGGCGTTGAGCTCAGTCATGCCGAAATGGCCACGATCTGAAATATGTATGTTCTCTATGGGCGTCCCAAGATGGGCAAGCTTAGACCAGAGACCCAGGCGTTTTAGCTCGAAGATAGAACCGTGGGCGATGGCGATTGAGCGCGCATCAAATCCCGGATGTTCACTGCCGGGTTTATGGGCTTCAATAAGGGCTATTTTGAGAGGCCGGTTTAACTCTTGGCTCAATTTTTTAAGCCCCAGAGCTAAGGTAGCACCGGCCATCGCGCCGCCAACAATGGCAACATCGACCCGGCTTATTTCCTGGGGCTGCAGAGTATGGGGGCTTGTTGTATTGATGTTTTCTTCTATATCAGCTGTCATTGGTCTTCTCTAATTTGCCGCAACGTTTATATGGGCCGCGGCAAGTCTAGATACAATAATGAGATAGGGTTAGTTTAATGGAATACGTTGGCTTCTTTTTGATTTGGATCCGTCAAATCCGGACCAAATTCAGAATAGCAGAGCAGCGCAGCCATCTTGGCAAACTCCATCAATTCCATATAGGCCGACTCAGACTCTTCGTCTTCGGCCACATCGAACTCGACCTGGGCAATATCTGCCAGATCTTTGATGACTTCCTGTACGTCGGCAGAAGCCTTGTCTATTTTAGGCTGCACCATGGCAAGGCCCGTTAAGAAACTCTGTACCCATAATGACAGGGCCTCGACACGCTTAGTGAGAGGCTCTTCCTCTTCCGGCAACATGGGCGAGAAACCAAACTCGATATCCGAGACTCTGGTCAAGGTATCTTGATAAAGCTCTTCGATCAGAAGGTGGAGCTGTTCTGGCAAAGGCTGACCATCATTCATTAACTCAAGCAGAGGTTTAATCCAAGCATCTTTCGACAGCTCTACACCACCACAAATAATCCCCACCAGGGCACCATGAACTTCAACCGGTGTCTGGCCGATTTCGGCTGTATCTAAGGCTGCTAATAAATTATCTATACGTAGAGAAGGAGGGGTTGCCATAACTGTTTCCACAGGCTGAAAATACTCAGTCCATGCTAGCAGAAGTGAGACATACAGCCAAGAAAACCCGACACCAGTCTGCTCCAACTCAGATCCAACTAGAGTTATGGGGGAAAATAGCAACGAATTTAGTTGTAAGTAAATGAGGAATCGAGGAATCGAGAAGGTTCGAGACTAAGCCGAGAAAACGAGAACAAGCTCAGCTCTTCTCTCGCAGCCAACTTGTTGGCCTTCTCAAAGTGAGCTTGCGAACGTTCTCGAAGCGAAGCGACCTCGTAACTCACAGGAAGCGAGGAAAAACGAGGAAACGAGGAAACGAGGAAACGAGGAAACGAGGAAACGAGGAAACGAGGAAACGAGGAAACGAGGAAACGAGGAAACGAGGAAGCGAGGAAACGAGGAAGCGAGAACAAGTTTGTTTAGATATAGCCAAATCAGATGGTTCTAGTACCTAGCTTGAAAAACCTGACCAAATGTTTATAAAACATCCAAGTCTGTCTATCTAAACAACATTTAATCAAATATGGCTCACCTTAACGCTTACTCATCTTGCACTTTGCGATTTAGACCGATATAGTCCGCTCAATACCCCATAACTAGGAGCCTTCGCGACATGAGTAGCCATGCTATTGATATTAGCTTACTAGGCCGTACATACTCCATCAATTGCCCGAAAGGACAAGAGAGAGCATTGCAGCATGTGGCGCAGAAGCTCGAAGTGCAGTTGAATTCGCTTAAAACACGAACTCACAATCTGAGTCGTGAAGAAGTAGCCATAATGGCTGCGTTAAATACTGGTTATGAATTGCTGGAAGAACAGCAAAAAAATCAAGATTATAATAAGCAGATGGATGAAAAAATCGGTCTGTTGCAGTCAACTATCGAAAACGCACTCGTTGAGCGTTCGATAAAAGAAGATTAAACTGTACGGATATTGTACTGTACATACTTACCGAGTATTTTTGACTATCACTCGGTAAGCCAGTACTGGTTAATTCGATACTCACAATAAGTATGATTTAATCAGTACCAAAATTTAGATCCGCAAGGCTCATCATCGCGATAGCAGATGAAAATAAGCCTTACTGATCACCAGTTTTGCTCCCTGGTATACGCGTCAGTCGGCAATGTCCCTGTGCCGATATTTACAAACCCAGGGTGAATGTTTTGATGACATTGAGCAAGCTCGGCTCGTATCGAGAAGCCTTAGGAGTTAATCATTTACCCGCCTTGAACCTACGGTTCAAGGGCTACGCCGGCAACGGTATTTTGGGGAGCAATTTAAATTCGACGTAAAGTTGAAATAAGAGAACCATTGCTGAAAAGTGATGGTTTTTTTATGTCTGAAAATTGTGACGATTTACAAGCAGTCCACCTTGAAACATCTATAGTTCAAGGGCTCTTTATAAACAGCGTGGCGGCAAGGGTATTTTGGGGAGCAATTTAAATTCGACGTAAAGTTAAAATAAGAGAACCATTGCTGAAAAGTGATGGTTTTTTTATGTCTGAGATTTAACAGTTAATCGCCGAAAAGCTAAAGACAAGACTAAGAAAGCTGGAAGGTTACAAGCCCTCAAGCTAGATTCCGGCCAAAAGCATACCGGAATGACATATGACGAATAGCACTCCGGCCTTATAGCCTCTTAGCTCTATCTTAAGCATTAAAGCATCATTCCCCTCAAGCATTTAAGTCCTTGAAACCAAGTCGGCCACAGGGCTACACTGTCTGGAGTGTTTAAACAGAGGAGCAAGATTGAAGATGCCGTTCACCCCAAGCGAAATAGCCCAAACTGAGCGACAATCAATCCGCACTCAGATCCGTCAAGCTCGCAGAGCCCTGACTGCCGAGCAACAATCTACTTATGCTACCCAAGCAGCCAAGCTTATGCTGACTCAGCCTAAGATACTTGAAGCTAAACATCTGGCCTTGTATCTGAGTAACGATGGAGAGCTCGACACAGCCCCCTTGATCCAAGCCTTATGGGCATTAGGCATTAAGCTTTACTTGCCACGCCTGCACCCATTTAGCCAAGGAAATCTCATTTTTATGGCCTATACCCCAGAGACCGAGATGTTGAAAAATTCCTATGGTATAGCCGAGCCTAAACTGGATATTCGCGGCCTTATTCCCAGTGAAAAATTAGATGTGATCATCACTCCCCTAGTGGCATTCGATACTCAAGGTAATCGTATGGGCATGGGCGGCGGTTATTATGATAGAACCTTAGCGAGTCATAGAAGCCAAGATAAACCTTATCCTGTGGGTTACGCCCATGACTGTCAGCAGCTCGATTCCCTGCCTTGCGAACATTGGGATGTGCCACTGCCACTGCTAATCACACCGACTCAGGTACTTAAATTTAATATCTAGACTTAAGCTTAAGACTCATCACAGGCTTACTGTGAACTAATTGCCACTTTCTTTTCTTAATTGTTTAATATTCATAGACTTCAGTATGTCTACTTACACATTTAACAGCCTGGAAACGTGACCTTAGTCTCGTGGAGGGGGGATTCCTCCCCCTTTATCACATTATCAGACTAAACGTGACGTCTGAATCTGATATCAGATTAAAATGTGTTAATATCTCGGCACATTTTCCAATTAAATCATTTCATAAGGACTAAAATGAAATTACAACTTATTGCAGTTGCACTATTGGCTCTCGGCGCTACAGCTTGTTCTCAGCAAGAGACTCAAACACCTAACAGTGAACAAGAAGTTCAGGTTCAGGTAGAGCAAGTTGAAGCTCAGGTAAGTGACAAGGTTGAACAAGTCGCCGAACAAGTGAATGATAAAGTTGAACAAGTTGCTGTTGAAGTTAGCGACAAAGTTGAACAGGCTAAAGTTGAGCTTAATGACCAGGTTGAGCAAGCTAAAGTTGAGCTTAATGACAAGGTTGAACAAGCTAAAGTTGAGCTTAACGACAAAGCTGCGCAACTAAAAGAACAAGCAATCAAGTAAACAGCCAAGGGGAAGACTTAAGCTCTTCACCTAAGCGAAACTTGAAGCTTGACCATAAAAATGGAGCCTTGGGCTCCATTTTTATTTTACGTTATAGTAACTAAATTATTTTTAACTGTTTAGATCTCTTAAATATGAGATGGTCCCACAAGAACCGAAGGCAGCGTTTTTTATAGCCTCGCCCTTTGGCTGCAGATAAAAGCGATTGATGACCCCTGCTAAATTATCCATTTCATAAAACCTAGCAGGCGGCAAATAAACTCAAGCTCTCATTCCAAAAAATTATTTCATAAGGACTATGATGAAACTACCAATTATTACTGTTTCACTGCTGGCACTTTGTATTACCGCTTGCTCTGAACAAGAAATTAAAACCAGCGAAAGTAAGCCACAAATTCAATCCCAGCCACAGGCTCAACTTGAGCAAGTAAAAGAGTCTCAGCCTCAGGGAGATACCAGCCGCACATCATTGGATTGGCAGGCTACCTATTCAGGCGTGATCCCTTGCGCAAGCTGTGAAGGCATTAAGACTGTGCTGACACTGAAGCAAGATAACACCTATGTATTAGAGAGCATTTACTTAGGTACATCAGCTCCAGGAGAAAAGCCTAATGTCTTCACCGAAGCGGGTCCATTCCAGTGGAATGACGCAGGTAACACCATCAGCTTAATGGGTGATACCAGTGAGTTAGCTAAGCCTAAGCAGTATCGAGTCGGTGAGAGTCAGCTGATGATGTTAGATAGGCAAGGTAACACAATCACAGGTTCACTAGCCGACAACTACCGTCTAGAAAAAAAGGGATAACCCCTTAAGCCTAGAGGCTAAGAGCATGATAACCGTGAGTATATCATCATAAAAAATGGAGCCCTTAGGCTCCATTTTTTTTTACGTTATTTTACATTCTAGCTTAGATTATTGCTTAAATTTTGCCTTCAGGTTCACCTTGCTGAAGTCACCATCTCTGGCTTTTAGCATGATGTAATAGAAATCTTCACCTTCTGGGCGCTTAACGATAATGCGCTCGCGGCCAAGATCTTTGGTATCGGTAAAGTCATACTCATCCATAGTTGGAATCGCACCGAAACGTACATACATATCCGCTTCACCTTTACCGCGAGACATGATGAATTTAACCTTCTTCATATCACCGGGTACAAAAATCTTAAAGTAAAGAGCATCATCACTAGCCAGCTTCTTAACGCGAACGCCTGACTGTAACTCAGTGACCTCAATAGGTTCTACCGGGTCTACGGGCTCAGCATCCACATTAAACTCGGCTAACAAGTTCAGACCATCGAACGCATCGCTACTATCGAGTGTCACATAATAGTAATCACCGCCGACAATCTCAGTGACTAGCACTGACTCATCGTTGCCTGCATTTTCTGATGCCTGATCATAATCTGTGCTAGTCGCCCAAGCGCCGGCCTTAGCATACAGGTTCGCATCACCAGTTCCACCAGTAGAGCTGAACTGTATGTTCTCGGTTCCCTCTGGTACCCAGATGTAGTAATAAGCCGTACCACCGGAAACGCCTATCTTAGCCACACCATCGACTAGGTTAGAGTTCGCTGGATCACAAGCTTCATCAGTACACTCCTCTGGAGGACAAGAGTTAGTGTCTTCACAAGGCTCTACCGGACAAGTATCAGTCTCTTCACATGGCACAGGTGGACAGGTATTTGTCTCCTCACATGGTGGCGGCAAACACTCATCACCTTCACAGCCAGCTAACGGCTCATCGTTACTGGTAACTGTCGACAACCAGGTATTCCACTCTGCATCATACTGAGTACCGATTTCATTATCGATATAGCCAAGCCAGCCACTAGCGTCACCACCACGAGCTAACTCAAGTAGTTGATCCACATCGTCTCTGTGATTCTCGAATAGGAAACGCACACCTAAGTAACCCCAACGATAGACACGCTCACTACCACTGTTGTAAGTATTAGACAGGATCTCACTGAGTGTGAAGCTCTGACTACGGCCAGTCTCTACGGCCTCATCGTAACGGTTTTGATGGGAGATATACTCGGCTAAACCTTCCGACCACCACACAGACTTACCCGTGTCGATATCGAAATAGTTGAAAGCACCATACTGGTTGTATCGGCCATCGAGATAATGCACATACTCATGGCGTAGGTTCCATACCAGAATTTCATCAGTCCAGGTCGCTTCATGGGCGATAAATCTCGCCTGGTTGTCTACATCCGATGGCGTGCCTTCCAAATACATGCCGCCGTTGTCGGTGCCTATACCGAAGATGATGCCTGCATACTGGTTGTAGTCACTGTAGCTGTCGAAGATATTCACTTCTAAGTTAGTGTTGTTATCGTCGGCAACAGGCTGATACTCAGTGTCGAGTACTTCATGGAACAAGATCTCTTCACCGCCCATCAGATCACATGATGCTTGTAGCTCATCTGTGGTCAACTGCTGGGCACGGATATTGATAGTGTCGCTACATGAGTAGTTAATTGAAAGAATCGTCGCTTCAAGCTCTTCAGCCCAGCCACAAATTCCAAATTGCTCACACTCACCTGGGTTATACCAATCGAGGTAACCTGCGGCATCAGCCCACTCACTGGACATACGCTCGAAGTTATTCATGTATTCAACAACACCTTCGTTGAGGCGTGTCTTTAGGGCTGCAGAAAGTCCCCAATATTCCTGATACTCGTAGAAGCGGCCGAACTCATGAAAGGCATCGGAAGACTCATAACTATAATCTGAGTTATAGATATACTCAGAGGTCGCTATCTTAAGTAAGCCGTTAATTAAGCTTGTATGCGATTCTGCAGCACCTGTATAAGTCGCATCCCAGCTGCCGTAATAAAGTGTCGTCAGTGCCTTTGTTAGTGCGTATCTATGATCTGAATTGGCAAGATGCTCTGGGCTAAAGACTTCGAGATAGTTAGAAATAGCCTCGACACCTTCGTAATAACTGTCTGAGCTATCCCAGGCGATAAAGAACTCGGCGAGAGTGTTGCCCTGAGACGATGAGGTATCGGCAAAGTTAGGGTTCTTGGTGTACTCAACTAATAAATCACGAACCGCATGACTGGCTGTATCGTCGCTATAGGTCAAATCGTCATTGTAGTATTCGATATAGAAGGCGCCGCGAAGAAAGTAAAACAGGTTCAGCATCTCTGAACCTGTAGTACTGTCGTAGCTAGCTGCCATCGCCTTAGCAAGATTAGCCACATCGGCAACATTGGATGCCTGATAAGCCGCCACTGCAGTCGCATCATTTTCACGATAGAGATCTGAGATACAGTTAAAATCAGTAGTGCGAACAAAATCAAACAGATCTTGGCCTGTTAGTGAGGCAAACTCAGCATATTCAACACATGCCGCTGCAGCGGGACCTTGATTACCTTCGGGGCCGACCATGCCGGTCGCACCTTGAATTACACTCTTGTTAATCTTGCCTTGTTTAATCTGACTCAGACTCATAGAAAGGAATGAGCTTGGCGCCTTTCCAGGCTGACTTGCACTTGGCTTACTGGCCGTTTTGGCACTTGCATTAAAGCCGATAGCGCTAAAATCGGCGGTATTGAAGCTATTAGCACTTAAGGTATTAGCTGTAACAGTCGAAGTTAATGCTTCGACTGGTAGATCTTGAGTACTGGCATAGGCTGGCGCAATCGCTAACGAGCAAGCCAACATAATGAGATTCTTCTTGAACATGTGTCTCTCCAATTTGTTTTAGCCCTAGGCAAATAAGGCTAAACAGATGACATAAATTATTATTTATTATTTATTAACAAGTTAATTGATTTGTTTATTCGATTTAAGCACTTTCATTCTGCTTTACTGCTAGGTGAATGCACTAGAAGCACCGCTGCTGAACGGGCCCTTGTTATAAACTTGTTACGATACAGTTATATTTTATACAATATGCAAGATCAAGTGAATTTTACTTAAATTCACTTTTCCCAAAACAGGAGAATCAACATAAATGCCTATTTTTACAGGGCACACAAATCGGAGGGAAGCTGGAAAGCTAGATGGCTAGAAGGCTGCGAGCAATGAGGCTTAGGAAAAGGCTAAGAAATATAAGAAAGCAGAAAGGTAAATAAGGCTTCGAGCAGTGAGGCTTAGGAAAAGACTAAGAAATATAAGAAAGCAGAAAGGTAAATAATAGCGCTGGAAGGCGGTTCTTGCTTAAAGCGAACAGATTTTCAAGAATTTAAGCTGGATTCCGGCCAAAGGCATACCGGAATGACGGATATTTAGTGACGCTCTATCTTGAGCCCTCCAACATTCTAGAATCCGAGAATCCGAGATTACGAGAGTTCGAGAGTTCGAGAGTTCGAGAGTTCGAGAATCTGAGCTGGATTCCGGCCAAGGGCATACCGGAATGACATGTGACCATAAGCCCTGCAGCCTGCTTAGCTTTAAAACCTTATAGCTTTGTTACAGCTATACCTGCCAATCGATCTGTTTGGTTCCAAGAGATGCCAGTAATGCATTAGTCTTGGAGAAATGTTTACAGCCGAAGAAGCCGCGGTATGCCGATAGAGGTGAAGGGTGTGGGCCAGATAGTATATGGTGATGCTCTGATGTGATCACCTTGCCCTTCTTGATCGCATGGGCTCCCCAGAAGATAAACACTAGGGGTGTTTCCTGCTCGTTTAGCAGCTTGAGCGCGTTAGTGGTAAAAGTTTCCCAACCAGATTTACCATGGGAATGCGCCAGGCCCTGTTCGACGGTCAATACCGTGTTGAGCATTAATACCCCTTGCTCGGCCCAACTGGAGAGATGGCCATGATCTGGGGTTTTAAAACCAGTAATATCAGTCACCAACTCCTTATATATATTCACCAAAGAAGGCGGTGTTTTAACACCATGTTTAACCGAAAAACACAGACCGTGGGCTTGATTTGGCCCGTGGTAAGGATCTTGACCAATAATCACCACTCTCACCTTATCTAGTGGCGTCTTCTCGAATGCGGTGAATACCTCTTCTTGAGGAGGATATATGGCTTTGCCACTATCGCGTTCACTCTGAACAAACCCTTGAAGTTTTTGGTAATACACTAAGCTTTTCTCGGCTTCAATAAAGGTGTTCCAATTGGAGTGTACAGTCATAGCGTCCTCATTACAGGCTAAAAATAGTACAACGAAAACTCCCCCCTCAAGCTAAAGAGTCAGTCTTAAGTTGTAATTTTAAATAAACAAAAGTGTTACAATAAGAATCTCGAACAAGATACGGTTTACATTAGAAAATGCATCATCCTTCCCGCAAGAGCCACATTCGGGCTATATCGCTCAATAACAGAGCCGCAGGTTTCACCTTGATCGAACTTGTAGTGGTGATCATTATACTTGGAATACTGTCTGTGGTCGCCCTGCCAAAATTTATCAATCTTTCCTTAGATGCCCATGTATCTACGGTTAAGGGGACAGGCGGCGCATTTAAGTCAGGAATTAATCTGGCAAGAAGTGTATGGGCTGTGCGTGTTGGTTCAGGCCCCGCCGATGACCTCCCCACCTTCGGTGATACAGAATCTGGAGAGATGGACTTCAATGATAATGGCTGGCCAGCACAGCATTGGGGGACACCTGACTCCAATGATGACTCTCCCAAACTCGATAACACAGATGACTGCATCTCGGTCTGGGAAACGATTTTTGCGGGCAATGAGCCCAGTGTATCCAATAGCATCAGCAATGAAACTGATTATGTGGCGACCTATAATTTTGATAACTCATGCACCTATACATATTCAGCCAATACCAATCTCAGTATTACCTATGACTCACTGGACGGCAGCCTAGTTATCGATTCAGATCCACAAAACTAGCATTCAAGCTGGATTCCGGCCAAAGCATGCCGGAAAAACATGTGAAAACTAGCATCCGTTAATCTGGTTAAAATCTCATATAAATAATATGACTGCTTCATTAACGGCTAATTTACGTTAGTATTCGGCCACAGCTTTAAACTCCATCTTTGTTAACTTATTCCTAACCAGTGAGAGCACCATGTCAGAAGCAGAAAAAGAGACCACAATCTTTCAACTAGCCGATCAATTTATTGCCCTTGCCAACGAGATCAATGCTAAAGAACAAGATGTAAGTAAAGTCGGCACCGCCCTAAGATTCGCAGCTTCTCGCTTCAACGCCTTCGAGGCGGCATTAAAATCAGCCGATTTAGCAGCAGAAAAAGCCAATGCTCTCGAATGGTTCACTAAAGAATATAAAGAGATGCTCAAAGATAATCTGGATGATCATATTAACAATCCTCCACTTTCTAAGGAACTAGAGGCTAAAGAGCAAGAGCCAGCTAAAGATGATGCCGTGCAGGTGTTTACTAAATAAGAAGCTTTAAGTAAGTAAAAGTTCCGAGCTAAAGCGAAGAACACAGTCATACTGAACTTGATTCAGTATCCAGCTTAAATCTCGTAGCTCGTAGCTCGTAGAAAGAATAATGCCATCGTTCAGTGAATCACTGCGATGGCATTTTAATTTCTAAGTGCTAGAAACTAGGCACCGATCCCTAAATCGTCACAAGTACCCGCACGGCTAATAGGATCAGTACCACTCCCGATAGTTTATCGATCAATGCAGCCTTCTCTCTGAGTTTGGGCAAGACTGACTTATGGGACAGCAACATAGCGATAATCGTGAACCAGAGACCGTCAATAATCAGCGGCGTAAATACGATCAATGACTTGCCCCATAAGCTATCAGCAGCCATGACGAATTGACTGAATAACGCCAGAAAGAAGAGTAGAATCTTAGGGTTAAATAGCGAGATTGCCAAGCCATCTCTGGCGGCCGTAAATGAATCCGTCGATTTCCCCGCCACGAGTTTCTCAGACATACCGCCCTTAGAACGCAGGGCTTGTACCCCCATCCATGCAAGATATAGGGCACCTGTGATGGCAATACCATTAAACACCATGGGCGCTTTCTTAAGGACCACGGCCAGACCTAACAGGGTCACTAGGGCATAAATACCTATGCCGATAGAGTGAGCCCAGGCGCAGATAATGCCCTTGCCTCTGCCGCCTCCTAAGGTGTGCCTCACCACCATAGCCAGACTAGGGCCCGGCGACATTGCGCCTAAACAACAGATGGCCACTAAACTCAGCCAAGCAGTAAAACTCATACTATTTCCTTTTTATGCTTATTAGTGGATTAATCTCTACTCACTCAGGCCAATGTCACTCAGTCCTAACGTTAGTATCTCTGAATGAATCAGTCGAACAGCTTACAAAGTTTATCTGATACGAGCAAAACTCAATTGCAACAAATCGTTATATTCTATTTAGTCCCATTACTGGTCAATATGAGTTCCCCCTCAAGATTTCCGACTATGAGTTAACGGGAAAAACAGACATAAAAAATGGCTGCATAAGCAGCCATTTTTATATCATGATTTCCCAATGAATCTAACTAACCATTGGGAAATATAGTTAACTCGTCCCTTGTAATGTCATGATTTACTAATGAATCTAACTAACCATTAGAAGATATTGTTAACTCGTCCGTAGTAGAAGCCAGCGTTGTAATGTCATGATTTACTAATAAATCCAACTCACCATTAGAAGATATTGTTAACTCGTCCGTAGTAGAAGCCAGCGTTGTAATGTCATGATTTACTAATGAACCCAACTCACCATTAGAAGATATTGTTAACTCGTCCGTAGTAGAAGCCAGCGTTGTAATGTCATGATTTACTAATGAACCCAACTCACCATTAGAAGATATAGTTAACTAGTCCGTAGTAGAAGCCAGCGTTGTAATGTCATGATTTACTAATGAACCCAACTCACCATTAGAAGATATAGTTAACTCGTCTGTAGTAGAAGCCAGCGTTGTAATGTCATGATTTACTAATCAATCCAACTCACCATTGGGAAATATAGTTAACTCGTCCGTAGTAGAAGCCACCCTTGTAATTTCATGATTTACTAATCAATCCAACTCACCATTGGGAAATATAGTTAACTCGTCCGTAGTAGAAGCCACCCTTGTAATTTCATGATTTACTAATGAATCCAACTCACCATTAGAAGATATTGTTAACTCGTCTGTAGTAGAAGCCAGCGTTGTAATGTCATGATTTACTAATGAACCCAACTCACCATTAGAAGATATAGTTAACTCGTCCGTAGTAGAAGCCACCGTTATAATCAAATGGTCCACTTTCGTAGTAAACGCCACCGAGAGCACCTAAAGTGCCATCTTTTAGCTTTTGCGCTTCTTGATCAAAGATATTGTTCGCACCAACCGAAAACGTTAAACTTTCGAGAACGGCATAGCTAATTTCTAGGTCAAAGGTCACTGCAGCATCGGCAACTTCAGAGCCCCACTCAGTAGTATCATCAGCGTGTGTCGCATAATATTCGCCGAAATAATTAGCTCTAAGTGTCGTGCTTAATTTTGCCCAAGATTGGCCCCAAGTTAATGTCCCTCTATGAGCCGGAATACCATCTTCTAAACGACGAACCTTTCCTTCATCTGTAGTGTCAGGATCATACTTATCGACACTGGTATCATTCCAACCATAAGCCAAACTCAGGTTTGCATCGCCACTCAAAAACTCCGTCTCATAAGAACCAACAATATCGATACCTTGTGTCGTCGTGTCAAAGTCATTGGTATAAAAAGTTACCGCCGAAATAAGTTCAGGATGCTCAATACCCGCAGCCCTTAGCTCATCATAATCTTCCTCTTCTACCGCTATTTGGCTCGACTGCGCGAGACGGCCCGTTACTTCAATATTGTAGTAATCAAGCGTCAGAAAGAAGTTTTCATATTCAAATACAGTACCAAATGCATAACTGACAGACTCTTCTGGATTTAACACTTTACCACCATAGAATGCTGCAAGCGGGTTAGTTGGCGGAGCGATAAAGGTTTGGATCAAGTCACCGTTCACAATCGACGTCTGCGTGTTAACAACATTTTCTTGCCCTACTGTCGGAGCTCTAAAGCCCGTACTGTGAGATGCACGAAACGATAAGTAGTCAGTGGCAGAATATTGAGTCGATATTTTATAATTAAGGGTGTCACCGAAGGTAGAGAAGTCTTCATAGCGCAACGCAACACCCAACAACCAATCATCGGTCAGGTAGCCTTCTACATCAGCATAAATACCTATGTTATTGCGTGAGTTTTTACTTGCAGATTCTGGTCCAAAACCTTTAAAGCCATGAGAACCGATATTAAAGCCTTGATCAGCATAAGGTCCGGCAATCCAAGAGGATTCTTCGCCTTGTGTGATCTCAAAAGACTCTTCTCGCCACTCAAAACCTGTCGCAAAGCTCAGATCTTCAAGGGCACCTATGGTAATCGAGCGTGAAAAGTCGATATTGACTGTTGTTTCTGACTGCTCATAAGCACCGGTTTCAAAATCTGTAGGAGTATCTAAACCAAGAGATGGATTCAATGAGTTACGTAAACTAAATGTCGACTTATTATTACCCATTCCTGCACTGGCATCATAGCTCCACTCTCCGATATCACCTTTGATACCGGCGAAGAATGAACTGTCTTTCACGGTACCAGCAAATTGCGGGGTATAACCGCCTGGTCTAATTTGGTTCATAGAAAAACAGTTCGGATCTGCGAGCATATCCAGATAGGGCTGACTCGTCAGCACATTGCCATCTAGGATATTACCGTTTGCGTCGGTAACTTTAGGAATAGGAACCGCGTTACAGCTAGATTGATCACCGTTTAAGGCCCCAACAAGCAAGGTTTCGCCGTCATCAACTGAATATACGTTGCCACGGTTATGAGGATTACGATAATAGAATCCCCCCACAACATCCCTTGATGACAAGTTACCAAACGCATAGAGCTGAGCACTATCATTAATATCGAAGCCTGTATTTACAAATACGGTGTAATCATCTTTTATTTCAGGATTACCCCAGATTTGGGCTGGATCATTAACATCCATATTTCCCTGTGCAATCAAGTTTGCCGCATCCTGGCGCTGAACACTTCTACTGGTAGCATCGGCAGTTTTATATTGCGCACTGATATTAACAAAACCACTGTCGGTAAGAGGTAAACCGATATTTCCATCAATGGTGGTCGTCGCGCCATCACCTTTGTAATACTCCCCCTGACTGACAGTGATTGAGCCACCTTCTGCATCATCTTTTAATACAAAGTTCATCACACCGGCAATCGCATCAGAGCCGTATTGGGCTGATGCACCATCCCTTAATACTTCAACTTGCTTTAAAGCGACACCTGGAATGACCGAAATATCGGGGCCCTGAGCACCATCGTTAATGCCACCACCTTGGAAAGCAATGACTGAAGCACGGTGACGACGCTTACCGTTAACCAATACTAAGGTGCTATCTGAAGGTAATCCCCTGAGGTTAACTGGGCGAACCAGAGTAGCCGCATCACTAATAGGCTGAGCTCTGGAGTTAAAAGATGGCACCGAAGCCACCAACATATCAATCATGTCAGTTGAGCCATTTTTTCTTAAATCTTCACTATCGATAATGTCGATTGGCACCGGAGACTCACCTACTGAGCGTGGCGCTGAGCGTGAGCCTATGACTGCAATTCTTTCTACGCTTTCTGATATATTTTGATCTTCTGCAGCTAAAGCTTGTGTGCTGGCAAAGGACCCGGCTAGCGCTATCGAGATGGCTAAGCTCAGTGAACTAATCCCGAATTTATTATTATTACTCATGGTCATTATTCTCATTTAATTATTATATTTTCACTGCAGTCTTCACCTCATAGTTTCGTATAAATATCACTCAAATATGAAGTGGAAAGACCTACACAGCCAGAAACGCAAACATTCCCACTACTTTTTTATAACAAACGGGAAACAATTTCCAATGTTAATTGATTAAACCTTAAAGTCAGACTTGATACTTATGCAGGGAAACCGTCTATTTGGCGTTATTATCCGCGACTAACTGAATAAAAAGTCTAATTTTAATTTCACCCCTAGGTTTTAAGCTGTAAGAAAACAAAACAATTAATTAACATATCGTTCTCGATTTACGCTCTATTCGCTCTGGAACCAGAATCGAAAATCTTTCCAGTTAAAGAATCAATCGCCTACATAGCCATCATCATGCCAATCGTTCTATAATCATAAAGACGATATATCGCACATTTCTAATTTAATAAGACTCTGGTTTAACTATGACTAAATATGGTGATGAAATACCCGTTTCGACTCAGCTAAGTATCGATTCCCATGCCGACTTTCTGCCGGAAAATAAACTCCTACTCAATGCGGTGGGAGAAGGCATCTACGGCTTCGATCTAAAGGGTAATGCAGTGTTCATTAACCCCGCTGCCGAGAGAATGACTGGCTGGAAGAATGAAGAGCTATTGGGACGTAATATTCATAACAGCCATCACCATAGTCATGCCGATGGCAGCCACTACCCTCAGCAAGATTGCCCTATTTACAATACCTTACATGATGGTATCGCCCGAGAAACAAGTCAGGATGTGTTCTGGCGAAAAGACGGTAGCAGTTTTCCGGTGCATTACACCTCAACCCCAGTCTATAAAGATGGCGAGCTTATCGGCGTAGTCGCGATATTTCGTGACATTAGTATTCAGAAGCAAACCGAAGACTCTTTAAGGCAGGCATTAGAACAAGTTCAGGCCTTGTCTGAGAAACTCACCAACGAGAACCACTACCTGCTGGCCGAGCTGGCCGATAGAACCGGAGATGTAGGCATATCCGGGGAGAGTCAGGTGATCCAACAGATGATCCGCCAAATAAAGCTGGTCGCTAATACTAATAGCACAGTACTCATTTACGGTGAAAACGGTACGGGTAAGGAGCTGGTAGCACGCAACCTTCATAGACTCAGCGATCGCAGCAATAAACCCATGGTGAGTGTTAACTGCGCCGCCTTCTCAACCTCGCTACTTGAGAGTGAATTATTCGGCCATGAGAAAGGGGCATTCACAGGTGCATTCAGCCGTCGCAAGGGTCGTTTCGAACTCGCTAATAATGGCACCCTATTTCTCGATGAAGTCGCCGAATTGAGCATGGAAGCTCAGTCTAAATTACTCAGAGTCATACAAGAACAGGAATTTGAGCGAGTCGGCAGCAGCGAAACTATCAAGGTAAACATCAGGCTAGTCGCAGCTAGCCACCATGATCTACTCAAGCGGGTAGAACTGGGGTTATTCAGGATGGATCTCTATTATCGTCTCAATGTCTTTCCCATCAAGGTCCCCGCCCTTAGAGAACGCCCCGATGACATCCCCCAGCTAATCCGCCATATAGTCACAGAATTAAATAGAAAACTAGGAAAAAAAATCAAAGGTGTCAGTAAGCAAGGTCTTAAAAATCTGATGGCCTACTCCTGGCCGGGTAATGTCAGGGAGTTACAGAACCTGCTCGAGCGATTCAGCATTCTGAGCCATGGCCCCATACTGCATATCCCTAAGATAACCCCCCAAACGACTGAAAACCCAGTTAAGGGTGAGAAAACCTTAGCCCAAGTCGAAGCCGAACATATCAAACAGACACTGCAACGGCTTAGCTGGCGCATCTCTGGCCCCAAAGGCGCTGCGGCCGTATTAGGTCTACCTCCGAGTACCCTGAGATCTCGCATGAAAAAACTCAACGTAATTCGCGGGGTTTAAAAACAGAAAATTAGGCCTTCATTCAAAAGTACTGAGCTCTCCTATAAAAAACTAGACGTAATACGCGGGGTTTAATCTGCACATTTGTTCGATATATCACAATAACGTGATATATCGTGACTCATGGATTAACCTACAAATTTAAATGGCTAATTTTCAACTAGTTAAACACGTCTAATTCTGGCCTTACTCTTGCTTTAGCTGTAGCACTCTGTGTGAGAGTAAGTTGTCGGAAGCCAAACATGAAAAACAATATTAATTCATCATCTATAAACCCAATATCGATAAAGGCCGGGGCCCTAGTACAATTATCGCCAGCCCTAGCTAAGACCAGCCAGACTATTGCCATAAAACAGATCCCTGCCAGCTCAAAACCCATCAATAATAAGATCCATATCAGGGAACAGAAAGGCTATTTCCAACGACTGAGGACAAGTCTAAATAGCATTATTATCGCGATATTTTTTCTACTGCCCTTGATTCAATACCAAGGCCGACAAGCGGTCTTATTCGATCTCAATAAACAAGAGTTTTATTTTTTTGGTACCACACTCTGGCCACAGGACTTTACCCTTCTTGCCTGGATATTTATCACGGCAGCCTTTCTACTGTTTTTTATCACCGCCTTTCTCGGGCGAGTCTGGTGTGGATACCTGTGCCCACAGACCGCTTGGACATTTATCTTTGTCTGGATAGAGGCGCGTATCGAGGGCAGCCATAATAAACGCCGAATTCTGGATAAGAGCCCCTGGAACCGGGACAAGATAATCAAACGCAGTGGTAAGCATCTGCTCTGGGGACTGATAGCCCTGCTCACTGGCTGTGGTTTTATCGCCTACTTTGTCCCTGCCACTAGCCTGTACCCACAGATATTTAGCTTGAGTGCCAGCCCTATGCTCACGGCCTGGGTATGGTTTTTTGCCATCTGTACCTATATCAATGCCGCCTGGATGCGAGAGATGGTATGCCTACACTTATGCCCCTATGCCAGATTTCAATCGGCCATGTTTGACGCCAACACGATTACAGTAGCCTATGACCCCAGTCGTGGTGAATCCCGAGGACCAAGAAAGCGCAAACAAGCCACCGACTTGGGTGATTGTATCGACTGTAACTTGTGTGTCGATGTCTGTCCCACTGGAATAGACATACGTAACGGCCTGCAATATGAGTGTATTAACTGCGGCGCCTGTGTCGATGCCTGTGATCAGACCATGGATAAATTTGGCTATGCGCGCAATCTCATCGGCTATCGCAGCGAGAATCATCTAAAGGGCCAGAGAAACAAACCCCTGACTTCACTTAAGTTCTTAGGCTATGGCATAGCAGCCATGGTGATGTTCTCGGTGATCTGCATCGACATTTACCTGAAAAAAGATATTCAGCTCAATGTACTCAGAGACAGGCAGAGCCTCTACCGTGAGACTCTGGATGATAAAATTGAAAACAGTTACACCCTCAAGGTCCGTAATAAGACCCAGAGTGAGAAATACTACCGTCTGTCTGTCTCTGGCAACAGACACTACAGCCTGCAGGAAAGCATAGAGCTCAAGGTCAAGGCGGGTGAACAGATAACCTACCCTCTCACTGTGTATAGCCAGGTTAACGAGGCCATAGACAAGGCCACTCCAGGTGCATATCCAATGAGAGCGGGAATGGCAAAAATCGTGTTTAAGCTCATAGACACCCAAGATCCCAACAACCAGATTTCTCAGGACTCTAATTTTTTCACTCCATAACCAGAAAATAAACGTTTAAGCAAAGAGTAAACTAAACCTCCCCCGCCCACCCCGCTAGCCAAGTTGGCTAGCGGACAGCCCTTTTCCGGCGAATTTTGCTCCATCTAGCCAAACTAGAGCTACAACTCTAAAGTTAACATGCTGTTAGAACGAGATTAAAAGTGTGATCCAAGTCACATTCTTGTTGACCTAATACCATTTTTAGCTCTAATCTAAACATCTGTTTGATTTTTGAAGCTGCCGGGGTTAGCCAGTCTTACCCACAGGCATTCGCTTAATTCATAAGGGCTCAACCTATGGCATATGATTCAGATTCGACACTCGACCTCACTCAATACTCATCACTTATCGATCTGATAGAAACGGCGAGTGAGAAATATGCAGATAAAACCGCCTACGCCTGTTTAGGCCATCACGCCAGCTTCAGTGAAATTGAACGTGACTCTCGCTATTTTGCCGCCTATCTGCAGAGTATTTCGGGTCTTAATCCTGGCGATCGTATAGCCATACAGCTGCCCAACATTATTCAATATGTTATCGCCGCCTACGGTGCCATTCGTGCCGGCATGGTCTTAGTCAATACTAATCCCTTGTATACCGAGCGCGAACTTACCCATCAATATAATGATTCAGGCGCTAAAGTATTAGTGGTGCTATCGGATCTACTGCCAAAGCTGGAAAATGTGGTTGCCAACACAGGCATAGACACAGTGATCTCCACCCATGCGGCCGACTTACTCGCCCCTCAGACCCAAGCGCAAGTTTCATTTAAGACCCATAAATTCTTAGATGTATTAGCCCAGGGTGAAAGCTTGCCATTCAAGCGATTCAGTACAAAATTAGACACCTTAGCAGCCCTACAATACACAGGCGGCACTACCGGATTATCTAAGGGGGCCATGCTTAGCCATAGCAACCTCATCGCTAATGCCATGCAAATTAAGTCTCGCTTAGGCGATAAGCTCGTCCAGGGTGAAGAGATATTTGTCGCCCCACTGCCCGTCTATCATATCTACGCATTTATGATAAACCTGGTGCTCTATTTCGAGCGCGGTTGCTGCTCGGTCTTGGTGCCGAATCCGAGAGATATCGGGTCGCTTATTAAGACACTCTCAGACTATAAATTTACCGGTTTCGCCGGACTCAACACCCTATTTGTCGGTTTATGCCATCAAGTCGAATTTAAGGCATTGGATTTTAGTCATCTCAAGGTCACCATATCCGGTGGCACAGCCCTAACCCAAGCCGCAGCAGGCATGTGGAAAGAGACAACCGACTGCACCATATCCGAAGGTTACGGTTTATCTGAAACCTCTCCGGTTGTTTCACTCAATGCTCCGGGTCTCGAGCAACTGGGGACGATAGGTAAGCCGGTCATAGGCACTCAGGTTAAGATTCTCGATAATGATGGTAATGAAGTGCCCCAGGGCGAGACCGGCGAACTGGCTTTGAAGGGTCCTCAGGTGATGAGTGCCTATTGGAATAAGCCGGAAGAAACCGCCGAGGTGATGACAGATGATGGTTACTTTAAAACCGGCGATATCGCCCTGGCGACCCAAGATGGTCTGCACCAGATAGTCGACCGTAAGAAAGATATGATTATCGTCTCAGGTTTCAACGTCTACCCTAACGAAGTTGAAAATGTACTGGCAAGCCATGAAACTGTGCTCGAGTGTGCCGTTATTGGCGTAACCGATGAACGCTGCGGCGAAGCGGTAAAAGCCGTTATCGTACTAACCGATCCAAATTGTGACCCAGAGGCTGCCAAAGAGGCCATCATCTCTTACTGCCGCGAGCAATTAACCGCCTATAAGATACCTAAACAAATTGAGTTTATGTCAGCCCTGCCAAAGTCTACGGTAGGTAAGATTTTAAGAAGAGAGTTAAGGAAGTAAATACCCTAGGTACAAGTTCCGAGCTAAAGACAAAGCAAAGAAAGCTATAAGCTGTAAGTTCGAGACACAAAAAAATCAGGGGCTATCTAGCCCCTTTTTACTCGCTGACCCCGAACATTAATCAAACCAGCACCTTTTACTTACAACTTACCGCTTAAGACTCCCGACTCAAAGTGCTCTTAGCCACTGCTTGATATCTGGCCTGACATCCGGGCTAACGACTATGGCCATATGACTCAGTCCCGGTAATAGTTTCACTTCTGCCTTATTGTTATTCGGCAGCAAGCTTGAAATAAGCGCTTGGTACTTATCGGCGAACATGGTCTCGTCAGCGCTGCCTGCCAACAAGAGCAGTGGCTGACTGATGGCACTGATATCTTTTCGATAATTCCGTGGTGCAAATGAGCTATTGAGTCTAAAGGAATAAGCCAGCGTCTCAGTGCCGTTGCGAACCGCCTCGGGCATATTGAACTCGATACAGTTGAGATGATCCAGACCATGGATGCCAATACTATTTAGCATACTCAAGCCTATAATTCTGGCGGTATAGGGTTTAGCCCAGCCTCCGGCATTGGGCCTGGTCGTGGGGGCATTGTGATAGATGAAAGGTGCTAGCAGTAGGTAAGCATCGGCCAAATCGCCATACGCGCCTCCGGCGAAACGTATGGCTAAACCACCACCTGAAGAATGTCCCCCCATGATGATAGTGCTGCTCTGCAAACCTTTCAGCTCAGCATCTTGTTGCAGCTGAACAATTAAATCCGCCAGATCATCTTCGAACTGGCCTATATAATCGATATCCCCTCGCCTGCTTGGACTCACCCCATGACCCCGCAGATCCGGCGTCACCACCTGAGCTAGCCCCTGCTCGCTAATATATTTGGCCAGAGGGAAAAATTGCTGACTGTGCCAGCCAGAGCCATGGAGCAGAATTAATACCTTGTCGGAATCACTGGCATAGTAGCGGTAATCCAATTGTGCCCCATCACGGGCGGTATAACTCTGCAGCGCAGGCATGCCACTATAGTCGAGCCTCATCTCGGAGAAATCGATACCTTGGTCCACAAGAGCCCCTTGTTTTATCGAGCCTGCTTTATTCATCACGGCCTTAGCTTCGACAGCATCAGGCCCACCGAAATAGACAAGCCCGAAGGCTATACCCAAGTAGATAAGAATAGAGATACTTACCGAAATAAAAATCCGTTTTAATATTGGTGACATAATTTTCTATCTTGAATTAACAGGAAGTCAGAGTGACTGTATACAGAGACATAATGTCGCCATAGTCTGACAAGTTCAATAACAAGTTTGGTTCGCTTCGAATGAAGCTTGATTACATTTTCGGTTTTGCTTCTGGCTTTGTTGGTATTTGGTTGATTAATGAAAGTCGTACCTTCATGGTTATCTATCGCCTACCCGGCGGGGATGTGCACATGCTTCTGCGAGCCGCCGCAAGCACATCCTTGTGGGCTCTGCCAAAACATCCCTGTTTTGGAAGCTCACAGCTGCATCTACACTAGTTATTTCCCCTCTTCGAATGAAGCTTGATTACATTTATGGTGGTTCATTTGGCAGTGTTGGTATTTGTTTGCGTGTTTGAAGGCCGTACCTTCACTGTAATTTATAGCCTGCGGCTCGCTTATGTGCACTCTTTACTTTGAGATAGTTCTGCGAGACGCCGGCTCTTGATTTCATAAGAGTCATCCATGGAAGCTCTGCCAAATCAAACAACGTCCATGTTTAACGGCCAGTTCGGCAAAATATGTCTATATACAACAGCCAGTTCAGCTTCCATGCTTCTCGTTCATAGGCTCATGGCTATGCCATATTCACCCAGCCTCTCGTTCGGAGAGTATCACTTCGCGATACCTCACCCTGTTTTGGAAGCTCGCAGCTGCATCTACACTGGCTGATTTACAAGAAAGGTGTTTCTTCGATTTATGCTCTATTTCAGAAAAAATTATGCCTGCAGTCCTATTTATTCTGTCTTCTTTAATTTGCGAATGAAGCTTGATGACATTTTTGATTTAGCTTCTGCCCGTGGCCCTCTGTGTTCTCCGTGGTGAATAGCCTTTGTTATCCTCGAAGGTATGACAGTCCAATCTTTTCTTATGCCTGTGGCATAATGGCATTCAGTAGAGAACAGATAACTAGATAACTAGATAACAGAGTAGTGATAATGGACAACCAGCAAGAAAGCTACATGACTGAAGAAACATTAATTGAAACTGTCGAGAATCAAATCGTCGACGGTGAACCCAAAAAGGTAAAAGAAACCTTGATGCGTCTAGTCATGACAGGAACACCGCGTGAAGAAGCGATTCAATGGATGGCCTGCGCGCTGGCTATCGAAGTATCCGATATCATGAAACATGGAGCCTCTTTTAACGCAAAGCGTTATGACCAACATTTGGATGAATTACCTAATATGGACTGGTTAGAAGATTAACAACCAAAGTGAGCTAGCCTTCGAATGAAGGCTGATTACATTTTCTGATTTAGCTTCTGGCTGAGTTGATATTTGGTGATGGGTTTGAAGGTCGACCCTTCACTGTAACCTAACGCCTGTCTGGCGAGGTATGTGCATTTTTTATTTAGAGTAGGTTCTGCGAGTCGCTACAAGTCCGACCATGGAAGCTCGCAGCCGCATCTAAACAGGCTGATTTATAATAAAGGTATTTCTTCGATTTAAGTGATATTTGTTAGTGAGCTAACACGGAAATGACACCATATTATAAACGCAGCTAAATTTTACTCTTACCGATTAACTTAATTAACTTCCTACAGAAAATTAATTTATTAAAATTAAATTATTCTAGTTATAAATAACTAGTCATAAGCATACTTTAGATTGATATACATATAATATACAAAATCCATATTGCCATGAATTATTTCAGCTGTTAGCTTCCATAACTAATAAACTGATAGTCAGTAATATTGAATAATATAAAGTTATCGAGCACACAAATTGAAAAATACACTACTACATAAAGCAAAGACCTTACTTAGTTACATCCTTATTATTTCAGCTGGATTAGGTATTGGCATTGGAGCTAAGTATGGTTTAGACCTATATAATCAACAGCCAAACTTAATTTCACAAAACACAAACCCCCACTACAAAGGTGTTGATAGTAAAGTCATTATCTATACCACGCAGTGGTGTCCTTATTGTAAAAAAGCCAAGCAGTACCTAACAGATAACAGCATTGATTATATCGAAAGGGATATTGAATCAGGTAGTGAAGAAATAAATAGATTATATAAATCGATAGGCTATCCAGGAGTTCCAAAAATAGTTATCGGTAATAAAATTATAAATGGTTTTAACGAATCACTGCTATCTAATGTACTGAGCTCACAGGATTTACTTTAGGTAAACCAACTTTAAAGATATTAATAGTAAAGCAGTAACAAGGTAGCGGAAATTACATTCATTATTTAATTACAAGGAAGCATTATGATAAATAAAAAATTAGCAGTATTAGCGGCAAGTATAGGACTAGGTTTAAGCTCATTTTACGCTATTTCAGCACCGCAATGTGGAACCGATTCTCGATGCCATTATACATACGATAGAGCTATGTCTTCATGCATGAACACAACAAACCCAGTGGTGATTGATGGAGTTCGTTACGATAGATACAATACTCGAGCTGAATGTGATGCAGTCTACAGTGTCGATTTACAACGATGTCTAGCCGGTGATACCAATGGCCCAGGTGCGCCGTCGGGTTGTAATTAGATAAAAAATTATGGGTGTAACTCAAATGATTTACACCCATAGTTACTTTTTGATGAGATCAAGCAGATAAAGGGGCCGGAGCGAATTAGGAACTTCGAGTAAACTAAGATGCTTTTCCAAATCAAAACCCCATAAATTTTAGCCTGCACTCTAACCCTTCTCAGTCGAGAATTTTGTTCGTAATATCTAAGAAAATCTAAAATCGCAGAGATAACTTTCTCGAACTCATAGCCAGAGCGCCGCGTCTGAACGCATAGATTTCAAAGATAAAAGGCATGAGCCAAGAAAAAGTTATGGCTGTCCTTTATCTTTAGTTTCACTAACTCATTTCTGTCCATAAACGAGTTACGGGCCAAGTAATCGGCTCTGTGTTTACCTGACCGAAACCGTTAAGATACAAAGTGTAACACGACATACGACCCCCAAAAGCATAACATCTTTATTACAAACACTTCCATTTAACGGAAGAAGTCTTTATGTATAAGGATATTTATAATGACACTAAAAAAAGCAGCAATTCTGGGCCTTTTATTTTCATCAACCATTTCAGTGCCCGCACTGGCGATTGATTCAGTACATGTTGAATGCGATACCTGTGTAACAGACGCAGAGTTCATTACGGCTGCAAGGACTGAGGCTGTAAATAACAAAACAATCTTCGTTAACGTAATGAACTTCGAAAATTATGAGTTAAAAAAGTTCAAAACGACAAAAGATTACTATACGGAGTGTAAGGAAGAGCGCGAAGGCCAAATATGTCATAAGACGTATAGGACTTATACGTATGTTATATCGGTTACAAATTCAGAACTAAATCTCTTTACTGATTTAGCTGACTCAATAAATGATGCCAGGAAATATTATTCTCAACGTTCAATAGAAATACCTTCGACAGTAGTAGGAAGTGGATATGAACTTATTGGTGCAGGTTATATAAAAACCAAAGTCACTACCTATTTTAATCAAATGCCTCTAAAAAACAGTATCCTCGAAAAAGCGATAGTTGTTGCCGGTTCAGCTTCAAAAATAATTTCCACCTCAATCAAATTTGAAGCCCCTGCATTAGTATTTTCTTTTGCTGATGGTGTAAAAGCCTACGCCATCGTTGATTTTGTAGACATGGATGACCAAACGCATTTTAAATTTATCAAATTAATTGATAAAAATGGAAATATTATTGATTTTACCAAATCAAATCCATTCTCTGAAAAAACCTACAATTTTACAGGAATAACACTTGCTTCATGGCAAGTATTTTACACTGCTTTGAACGCATATAGCTTAACCGTTTCAGGATCGTCAAGCAGAATAGTCCCAAGAGGAACCGTAACAATTGTTGTTTGTTCTGGTGGCGCCTCAGACCCTTGTAAAAACCCTGAATAATTACACACATTGATCAACCTCTCCGCATAATAAAATGCGGAGAGAAATCTATTTTTTCACTATATCCAAGCTAAAATGTTTATAAACTCATCCCTCTCTCACCAAGTTCACGCCCTTGAGTCATTTCTTGCTGTAATGCCTTTCCAACTGTTGGAGCTGCTCGCTCAAGCCGTGCACTTGCCTGATCAAGTCCCTGACACTCGATTTTAATAAAAGACGGGACAGGCATATCTTTTGTGCTTTAGAACTTCCCCCCCTTGTTCAGTAACAAAGGGGTCGGAGCGAATAAGGTCAAACTTTCTTGTAAATCCCCAAGTGTGAACGCGGCTGTGACCTTCCGTGACATGGACGTCACGGCAGAGCCCACAGGGATTGTGCTTGCGGCGAGTCACAGAAGTGTTTGCACATTTAGCGAGCCGCAGGCTATAAATATAACTGAGGTCATGGCATCCAGCCAACCAAACACCAAAACCAAAACCAGCCCAATGAACCCACTCTAAAAAGATACTTGCTACTTGTTATCCGACAAGTTTTAAGTTTCTGTTATCAACTGCAAACTAGCAAACTCTCGATAAAGTTCACTGCTCTGCATCAATTCTTGGTGAGTGCCACTCGCCACTAACTGGCCTCTTTCCATCACCAGAATCCGGTCGGCATTGAGCACTGTCGCTAAGCGATGGGCGATGATCAAGCTGGTCTTACCCACCATTAAGCTGTCTAATGCCTGCTTAACCTTGTGCTCACTGATGGCATCGAGTGCACTGGTGGCTTCATCGAGTAAGAGTATCGGCCTGTCGGCTAAAATAGCTCTGGCGATGGCGATTCTCTGCTTCTGCCCCCCGGATAATCTCACTCCTCGCTCGCCCAAATAAGTTTGGTAACCATCCCTAAATTCTGCGATAAATTCATGGGCGCGAGCGGCCTCACAGGCTTTAATCACCTCCTCCTCGCTGGCATCTAACCTGCCATACCGCACGTTTTCTAACACACTGGTGGCGAAAATAACCGACTCCTGCGGCACCAGAGCGTATTGTTGGCGTAGTATCTGCGGCTCAAGGTGGGCAATATCGATACCATCTAGCTCTATGGTGCCGGCGTTTAAACAGTAGAAACGTTGTAGCAACTCAAACAAGGTACTCTTGCCCGCACCACTGGCACCGACCAGGGCTACCCTCTCGCCTGGGTGGATATGAATATCTAGGCCTCTAATCACCTCTGCATCATTAGCAGCTACAGACTTGTCACTAGTCTCTGTCTGCTCAAGCTGAGAGTCTTGGATATTTTGATAGCTAAAGTGCACTCCATTGAGCTTAAGATCGCCTTTGACCTTAGGTGGCAGTTCGACCGGATTATTTATAGTGGGAATATCTATGGGGGTCTCGATAAGCTCTATCAAGCGCTCGGAGGCACCGGCGGCCCTCTGTATATCACCGATCACTTCACTGATGGTGGCTACCGAACCCGCGACCATCACAGCATAGAACATAAATGCCGACAGTTCACCGCCGGTCATGCCACCGGACATCACATCATGAGCACCGACCCAAGTCACTAAGGCGATAGCAAAAATACTGAGGAACATCACTAGGGCGATGAGAATCGAGCGATACCAAATACGGCCTTTCGCCGCATCCATTACGGCTTCGACCCTGTTGCTAAACAGGGCCCTGTCTTGATCTTCATGGGAATAGGCCTGCACCGTATGGATCTCGTGTAGCGTCTCATCGACATAGGCTCCCAGATCACCGACTCTGTCCTGGCTCTTACGGGATAACTCTCTGACTTTGCGGCCGAAGAAGAAGATAGGACCCAATACCAAAGGAACGGCCAACAAGACCAGACCTGTCATCTTGATGCTGGTGATCCCCATCATCACGATACCGCCCATCACAGTCACGCTGGCGCGCAGAGCCATGGAGAGACTAGAGCCCACCACAGACTGAAGCAGAGTCGTGTCTGCGGTAAAGCGAGATATCACCTCTCCCGTTCGCAGCTTGGCATAGAAGCCCGGTGAAAGCTTAAGCAGATGGTCATATACTTTAAGACGAATATCGGCGCTGACTCGCTCTCCGAGCCAGGTCATCAGATAGAAGCGGCAGAAGACGGCTGAGCTGCTCAAGGCTGTGATACCTATCACCAGCATGATGATTTCGTTGAGACGATTGCCATTTTCCTGTAAGAAGCCTTCATCCACCATAAGGCGAACACCTTGGCCTAAAGACAACCAGGCCATTGAGCCGATAAACAAAAATACGATGGCCGCTATGACTCTGGTCTTATAAGGTTTAAGAAAGCTCGCGATCCATGTCAACACTGACTGTTGGCGAACATGGGGCTTAGAACTCTTTGGCGCCGAAGCTGATGTAAGCGATTTAGTCGCCTCTGTGTTTATGGACGAGGCTGAAGAAGCATCTTGACTCAAGGGGCATCCTTAATGGAGAAGCAATAACGAAAGATTAACTGCTTTTATTAACTTTATAAAAGGGAGAATAACAAAGCCCGCGTTAAAAGGCGGGCTTTGTTTGTATCAGGAGGTTTTATAGCGAACATGCATGCTCGGTCTTCTCAGCAAATTACGCTGACTCGGCAATCTCAGCTTCTACTTTTGGCGCGCCGCCGTGATGGCCGTCGCGCTTCCAGTCCACATCTAGCAATTCAGAACCCGTCAGGCTAAATGCCTGACCGAAGCCTTTCACATAGAGGCCATGGTGAGGTGTCAGCTTGAACAGGTTAAAATCTTTCAATACCGATAGATTATCTATCATCTCACCAAACCGTGCCGACAGTGCCGCTACACCTTTGGTAAATACTTGGGTATCTCTGTCTACGATACTCGCATGGGCATCGAAGGTCAGGCGTTTGCGGGCGAAGATAGTTTTCGCTTCCGACTCATCTTCAACCAGCATGACAGATACTTCAGATGACTCTTTCAGGTTAGTGCCGTGTCTTGCAAGCTCACTGACTAAGATATAGAAACCATCATCGGCGAGGGCAAAAGGGGCATAACTGGCATTTGGCACACCCGCTGCATTTTTAGTTGCCAGCTGTAATGAACTGCGACTGGCCTTAAACTCTTCGATTTCTGGCAGTAATTTTTCGCGCAATCTCTGCTCTTTAACTTGTGAGTTTTTTTTATCTGCTGACATTTTTTCTGCTGATACTTTTGCTTCTGACGCTCTTGATTCTGACATGAATTACTCTCTACACTCTGTATATTTAGGGCTATATCAAACAGCTGATAGCTGCTTCAAGGCTTTAAATCGACTGACCTGTTCAGGGATCAGTACTCGCTTCTTGTCTCTACCCAAATAAATCTTAAATACTACTTCGCCCTTGGCGCCGAAGAAGTTGAACGCATGACTCTCTTGGCCTCTGAACGGTCGGCTAAGTAAAGCGATTGCACTGACATCATCTAGCTTGAGATGGCCATGCAGGCCCTCGCCCTTAGTGATCAAGTTGTAATAGCCGTGGGCATATTTGCCCTTGGGGAATGCGCCTTTAAATTCGAAGATACTGCCCGAGACCGAGATTATTGTGGTCATAGCTCCCCAAGTAGGCAACTCCTCCAATAAACTGTCTTTCTCGCTCAAATCCAATAGGGAAAACTGCCCCTCGGGAAGTTGAGATACGACTTCTAACTCTGTGACTGCCAACTCGGCTGCAATCTGACCCGCCATCAACTCAGGTCTATCATTTAGCATGGAGCGAATAGCCAGTTTTATCTCATCGGTAACTTGCTCAGCGATTACTTTTTCCATTGGATTTCCCATCAATAAATGTGTTCTCTTAGCTTCGAATGCTTTAGGTAGGATACTGACACTCATTCGAAGTGCTCTGTTAACCAGCTCAAAGAGGAAGTGCCTTACTTAGGTCACGTTAGCGGCAACTTAGTAAATATCGACAGCTTCCTCTGTGAGTAACAAGGGTTTAAATCCATTTAAAAATAGTGTGTTACTTTTTAATGCTAGCTATAACTGCTAGCTATCAAGATTAGAAATTGTATCTAGCAGACAGTTTGAAATTACGCCCCTGTTCATTCAGATTCTGCCATGCCTGAAGGTACTCTTCGTCACCAATATTTTCGATAGCAAAATCAACTCTTAAGCCTTCGAATGTCCCCATGGCTGGTTCCCATGCCATATACACATCCCATAAGGTGTATTGCTCAAACTGCTCTCGATCTTGATAAGAATCAGGTCGTTGATCTTGTTTTGCCACATAGGTAAGACGGGTACCAAACTTAACATCTCCCTGCATTACGCCTTGAGATAGATCCGCAACAAATTTCTTAGCCGGAATATCTGTCAGGTATTGATCGGTGTTTTTATCTTTACCTTCGGTCTGACCATAATTTAGCAACAAGCGGGTCTGCTCGTAGCGGTAGCGGGTACTGATCTCGAAACCGGTTAACTTGGCCTCATCGATGTTATCCCAAGATGTGGTCATAGTCGGAGCACCATGCTCAAACGAGATGTCCGAAACCGTCATTTCGATGAAGTCATCCACATCGTTGCGGAACACGTTCACTGTGATAGCCAGCTCGTCATCACCTGCCAAGTTGCTAAAGCGCATATCCGCCTTAATCTCTTTATTCTTGGCTTTTTCCGCTTTCAGATCTGGGTTGATCTCGAAGGTGTTACACAAAAAGTGAGGAATACAGAAATGGGTACCGGTAGAGTACATCTCTTCTATGCTAGGTGCTCTGAAGGCTTCGTCATATCTGACACTCAAGGTCAGCCAATCTGAGGTATTCCACACCAGACCCAAGGAGGAAGATACCGCATCGTCGTCGGAAGACTTATCTAAGTTGATGCTCTCATTCTTGAAGGTGTCATAACGTAGTGCAGGCTCTAGCGCTAAGGTATCTGTAATGTCTACTCTTGCCTTAGCGAATGCGCCCCAGACCTTAGTTTTACCGTCGATATCATCTGGACGCTCACCCGCTTGTCCCGAGTCATCACGCACAGTTTTAATCTTATCCTGGTAACCGTCGATGCCATAAATTAGCTTGGCTGAACCTAAGGTTGAGCTGTTATTAACACTGAAACCTAAGGTCTCATATTTAGTGCTGTCAGTCTGGCCCTTAGTGACCCTGTCTTCATCGTAGTCTGTCTTGTTCCAGTAGAAGGTGGTGTTGAGGTCCAAATAGGCATTATCACTAGGGTTTAAGCTATAAGATAAGGTCATATTTTGATCTTTGGTGTTGCGGCGTACCAATGGCACTTCGTTGCTCACTGACGTAGATGGATTACTCGGCACCAATTCATCAGTTTTAGAGAAACGCCCAGAGAGCTGCAGACGTTGATCATCACTAGGCTCCCAACCAAACTTCATCAAACCGCTACTTTTCTCAGACTCACTGTTTTCTAGAGTCAGGTCATTACCTTGCTTGATGTTGTTATTATCCTTGTAGCTACCGTTAATCAACCAATCGAACTTGTCCGCCACACCGTAAATTGCACCACTGGTCTTAATCTTATCGCCATTAGTCTCGAAGCCTTGCTTAATGTAACCACCGAAGGTGTCTCCCTCATCGAGCATGTCTTGTGCCGACTTAGTATTCTGTGCCACGACACCGCCGATTGCACCACTGCCCCACAAGCTACTGGCTGGACCACGAACCACTTCAATAGATTTAAGCAGCTCAGGATCCATAAAGTAGGTTCCTCTATGGCCTGAAGTAGTATTTTGACGTGCGCCATCTATGGTCTGTAATACGCGTTGACCACCCAAGCCACGGATCTCTATCCCCTGGGAAGACGCTCTAGGACCACTGGTAACATTAATATTAGCTTCATTTTTAAGTGCCTGAGCAACCGATGCAGCTTGTAACTCCTGAAGCTTCTCTTCACCAACAACGGCTACACTTCGGCTAGTTTCCGATGCTTTCTCGCTGATACGGGTGGCCGTAACTAATACTTCATCAAACTCAGTTACAGCGTCAGTTTCTTGAGCAAAAGTCTTAGCTGATATGGCCGTAGAACTCAGTGCTATCGCCATAGCTATCACTAACGGCTTCTTTGTCATCGATCATTCCCTCAGGTCTTTTATTATTGATATCTTGGCAGCCCAAATAGCCAACAATATCTAGATAAGATCGTTAGCGACTTGAAATTTCAACATATTTAATGGATTTACATCACCTTACCTGAACAGATGATTTAGATCAAATGAAAATCATTTTCATTTGCGATCTCATTTGCGTTGGTATATCTTGTCTGGGTAGTATGGATTTACAGCGAATATTCAGGGTTGAAAATAGAAGTTTGATGAGAATTAGGCTCACGCCTAAAAAGAGTAAACACCTTTGACAACGCTCATGTTTAGCAAGCTTTAGTTACCCAATACTAGTGAAACATTAACGGAGCAAGTGTTCACTGTGTCCTTGATATTAGAGAAGCATAAAAGACAATGACACCGAGACGATATTTGGCATTTGGTTGCATCACCTTGTTACTTCAAGGCGGCCTGATCGCGGCTCTGGATGCCGCACCACAAGATGTCCACAGGTTGCAGATGAATTCAGGCAGCGTCATGGGCCAGACTCAGTCGCTCAATTTGTCGATCGCGAGACCTGCCAAGGTCGAAACCAAACCAACACCCCAGAAAGAGCCCGAGCCTAAGCAAGAGATAGCCAAAGTTCAACAGTCTCCCGTAGCTCAGCCCATAGAGACTCTGGTGGCCAAAACCCAGACTAAGCCCCTCGCTAAATCAAGCGTTAAACCAGTAAAACAAGTTATCGCCAAGCAGGTCAGCAAGCCAAAGACCAAGGAATTAGCTAAATCAGCCCCTAAACCTGTACTCACGGCAAAGGCCGATGTTCAGGTACCAAATCAAGCCGAATTAGCAGCCAAGCAAGGTGTCAGCAAAACGCCCATAAAGCTGAGTAAACCGACATTTTCATCTCCACCAGCCCAACCTAGGTACCCCAAACTTGCCCGTAAGCGAGGCTTCGAGGGCACGGCAACCATAGAGGTGATATTTAATCATATAGGCGAGCAACTATCACTGACACTCATTGATAGCTCAGGATTTTCATTACTCGACAGGGCGGCAATCATGGCCGTTGAGCAGTGGCAATTCTCTCCGCCTTCGCCGCAAACGGCTTACGCTTACACGGTTAAAGTGCCGGTAAGATTTGCCCTTAATTAGCATTTAATTTTCCCTGAAAACCAGAGTCATGTGTAACCAAGGGCCAATTAGGCTACTCGAACGAGTCATAGGTTTTCAGCAAGTAGTTTTCAACCATAAGGACTCCAGATGTCTGTTAATTTGTTTACCTCCCTGAGCGAGCAGCTTGGCCCACTCACCTGGCCCATGTTCATCTGTGCCTTTATCGCCCTGATGATCATCTTAGAGCGACTCGCACTGGTGCTATTCGAGTTGCCTAAACGTGATACCTGGTTAAGAGGCATGCGCAAACAGACCAGAAGCGCAGATCCGGACCAAGTGAAATCCTTGCTGAATGAATTAAGCACGGGACGAAGCATGCTATCTAAAGGGACGCACTTACTGCTAACCCATGCAGCTCAAAACCGAGCCATGAGAGAGGAGATCGTCAATCTTTGGCTGAGTAAGCAAAAACAAGTATTGCGATCTGGCCTCAAGGTGCTGCAAGTGATTGGCATTATCACCCCGCTACTCGGTCTACTGGGAACCGTACTGGGTTTAATCGAGATGTTTAACCAACTCGGCGCTTCAGATGGTCCAGTGACTCCATCTCAGCTGGCCTCCGGCTTAGGTTTGGCTATGAATACCACAGCAGCGGGTCTCATCATCGCCGTCCCAGCCATCACCATGGCCCACCTATTTGGGATCTGGGCGGATCAGCGCTGCAGTAAGATTGCCCATGCCCTCAATCAGATCAACTTGTGGATCGAAGGATTAGATCAGGCCATGACCTTAGGCTGTGATCCACGCGCCAGTGCCTTTAGCTCCTTAGCCAATGAAGCAAGAACCAAAGAAGCTCAGACTGATAACACCCAGGTGGGCATATGATTGGACTGGAGCAAGATGATGCTGGCTCAAATATACTCGGCTTAGACCTGACACCTTTGATCGACATCATCTTCATCGTCTTAGTGTTTCTCTTGCTGACCGCTAACACTCAGTTACTGAGTCTGCCCATCGAAGTTCCAACGGAATCGACATCACAATTGCAGGCCCTATCTCAGGATAAACATCTCACCATCAATGTGATGGCTTCACAGCCATATTGGGCGCTAGATGGTGAGGAATTTGAAGACTTCGCGAAATTTGAACAAGCCTTTATCAGTAGCTTCAAGGAAAAACCAGACGTTAAGGTAATTATTGCTGCAGATAAACAAGCAAAAGTTCAGCCTTTAATGACCTTGCTTGCGCTCATGCAGAGGCAGCAAATCAGCAATACCCAGATACTGATGGAACCCTAAACAATTAAAAACAAGAATAATTAACTCATTACCCTTTTTTCGGAGCCGCATATGTTCAAGCCATCACAAATTTTAACGAGACAAGTTATCTCCAAGAGCCTGCTGTTATCAGCCAGCTTGTTACTGACATTCAATGTATCAGCCCACGAAGACGGACATAGCCATGAGCAAGTACAAGCTCGCTTGGTGAGTGCAGGCGCCGGAGTAACTGAGTTGGTGCTGGCATTAGATGCTGGAGACGAGTTAGTGGCAGTGGACTCCACCAGCATACTGCCTTCATCTATAACAAAAATAGAAAAACTGGGTTATCACAGAATGCTGTCGGCAGAAGGCATTTTAGCCCTGGCTCCGACTCTGGTTTTGGGCACAGATGCCATGGGGCCAGAAACCACCTTGAAGGTGCTCAAAAGCGCCGATATCAAAGTAATCCAGCTGCCTACAGCCAATGATCGACCTCAACTACTGAGCAATATCGATGAGATGGGCAAGCTACTGGATCGTCAGCCACAAGCCAAACAGTTAAAGCTCAAACTTCAAGCCTCTCTAGATGCCATTGCGGCAAAGAAAAAACAACTTGGTGGCATTGAAAAAGCCCCTAAGGTTTTGTTTATGTTGTTGCAAGCCGACAGACCAGCACGAGTCGGCGGTGAGGGGACGGCGGCTGATATCATCATCAAATTAGCCGGCGGCAACAACATCGCCAATTTCTCCGGCTACAAGAGTCTGTCTCAGGAGGGTATTTTATCCCTGCAACCGGATCTTATCCTGATCTCTAATCGCTCACATGGTCAAACTGAAACATCCATGAGTCATGCAGACCAGGCTGCTAGCGACGCTGAAAAAGTACTTAAAGCCATGCCACTGCTTGTCCATACTCCGGCTGGTAAAAACAAGCATATACAATCAATCAAACCCCAAGCCTTATTAGGCGGACTAGGCATAAGCGCCATCAAAGCGGCCGATAAGCTCGCAAGCGATCTAATTGACATTAAACGATATTAATCACATAACCACATCTTGGATAACTTATGAATAGCCAACGTTGGCTCTGGCCTGGACTTATCGCCTTACTGGTCATCACCAGTTTACTGTCGATAAGCACAGGACCGCTTAATATCAGCCCGTCCACCAGCCTTAGGGCGGTGATCTCCTGGGCAACTAACTACGACCTAGCCAATGTCGCTCCCTATGAGCAGCTGGTGATTAACAATGTCCGCCTGCCAAGGACTCTGCTTGCCATGGCTGTGGGGGCCATTTTGGCACAATGCGGCGCCGTGATGCAGGGGCTATTTCGTAACCCCTTAGCCGATCCCGGTATTATAGGTGTCTCATCTGGGGCCGCTCTGGGCGCCGCTATATGCATAGTCATGTTTCCCACGGCGGCGGAATATTGGGTCGCCTTCAGTGCTTTTCTCGCAGGCTTAATCACCACTCTTATGGTATATCGCTTAGCCACGAGTCCCACTGGAACCTCTGTGGTTTTGCTGCTGCTTTCCGGCGTTGCAGTCGCTTCCTTAGCTGGGGCAGGCATAGGCGTGCTGACCTACATGGCTAACGATATGGCCTTAAGAGATCTCACCCTGTGGCAGATGGGCTCCATTGCCGGTGCTCAATGGCAATATGTCATTCTCACCTTAGTCGCTCTGGTGGTGCTCAGCTGGCACTTCAATCGCAGCGCCAAGGCGTTAAATGCACTGCTTCTTGGAGAATCTGAGGCTCGTCACTTGGGCATAGACGTAGATAAGCTTAAATTTAAACTCATCTTGCTCTGTGCATTGGGTGTGGGGATCTCTGTGGCAGCTACCGGCATCATAGGCTTTATCGGTCTGGTTATTCCCCATCTGGTACGCATGGTCATAGGCCCAGACCACAAGCAACTATTACCTCTCAGTGCCCTGCTTGGTGCAATAATATTGGCCATGGCCGACATAGGAGCCCGCTCACTGGTCGCGCCATCTGAACTACCCGTTGGCTTAGTCACCGCGCTACTTGGTGCCCCATTCTTTATCTTCTTGCTGTTAAAACAGCGCTCGAAATTTCTATAGGTGATAGGCACATGATTGAAATTAAACATCTGTCGGTCCGCATAGACAACAAGCCGGTATTGACCGACATCAACCTCACTATAGTCCCAGGTAAGGTCACCGCCTTGCTAGGCCCCAATGGTGCGGGAAAATCGACACTGCTCAAGAGTCTCTGTCAGGAAACGGAAATCGATGCTGGTGATATTTTGCTCGATAATCGTCCGATACATGAATGGGATAGAATAGATTTGGCTAAGACTCTGGCCGTGCTGCCCCAACATGCCAGCCTCACCTTCCCCTTCAAGGTGAGTGAGGTTGTAGCCATGGGATTATATCCCTTGAGTGTTAGCCGCAGCCAAGGAGCCGAAATTGTCGTTCAACAGCTACAAAGGTTAGATCTGCTGTCACTTAAGTATCGCAGCTACCCAACCTTGTCCGGTGGTGAGAAACAAAGAGTGCAGTTAGCTAGGGTATTGACCCAGCTACAGCAGGCGAATCGCCCACCTATCTTACTCTTGGATGAACCCACCTCGGCATTGGATCTCGCTCAGCAACATAGGGTTTTGTCCTTAGCCAAGGCCTTAGCTCACGAGCACAATTATGCCGTCATCATAGTGCTCCATGATCTCAATCAGGCCTCACGCTACGCCGACGACTTAGTGGTTTTAGAGCAGGGACAGATTGTTAGCCAAGGCGCCCCGGGAGTGGCTCTGTCACCCGAGACTATTCGTCAAGTGTGGAAATACGACCCCCTAGTGGTCAAGGCACCGGATAGTGATATCCCCCTACTTTTTTAAACAGCTGCCAGATACCTATAGCCTGGTAAAGATCTAATCTTCCAGGCAATATTTTCAATTCACTTGATATAATCTTGATCGAAAACAACAAACCAAATTGCAATAATGATTATCATTATCATTAAGTAATCCTTGTGAGTCGCTCTCAGCGAATATTCAGTGAAAAATACCCATAGCAATCCAAACAATGAAGTAAACAGCCCGATTTTGACCCCCTTGATGACTGGGATATCCAGCCCAGATCCCCTTAAATTTGCCTTCGCCGTAAAAAGCTCTCCTCACGCAGGGCGAAGTGGGAGTCATCCCCTAGACTTGAGCCCACAGCAATGGCAGTCCTGGTGGGCGACTCCGACATCGGCAACACAGCGAGCCTTGTATATACATATCCCCTTCTGCCGCAAACGTTGCAGCTTCTGTAATTTCTTCGAGAATGGCTCCAACTCAGCCCGTATTAGCCGCTATGTAGAAAGCCTGTCTCAACAGCTCTACACCGCATCGAAAACCCCATTCGTTAAAAGCGGTACATTCGATACCGTCTATGTGGGAGGCGGTACGCCAACTGACATGCAAGCCAGTGAAATTGCCATCATAGGTGAGGCGATTCAAGCCTTCCCCTTAGCTAAAAACGCTGAAATAACCTTGGAGGGGCGTCTCAATGATTTCACAGATGCTAAATTTGATGCGGCGCTAGCGTCAGGATTTAACCGTTTCTCCTTCGGGGTGCAGAGCTTCAATACTCAGGTGAGACTCGCCGCCGGCCGCTTCGATAATAGAGAGGTTCTGATCGAGCGCTTGCAAGAATTAAGCAAGCACCCAAGTGCCTCGATAGTCGCCGATCTTATCTTTGGCCTCCCAGGTCAAACCATGGAGATATGGCTACAAGATCTGCAAGATGTCATCCAGTCCAGCGTCCACGGGGTGGATCTCTATCAGCTAATCGGACTACAGGGCACAAGGTTAAGTAAACAGGCCGAGAAGGAGAAAGCTAAACAAACCCAAGAGGACGGCAGCCAACAAAAACAGCAAACACTGGTCCCCGCCGTCGACAGTCAGACTCGTGCAAGTATGTACGCCGCCGGTGCTCGCCTATTAGAATCATCGGGCTGGCAGCGCCTATCCAGTTGTCATTGGCGCCGAGATAACCGCGAACGTAGCATCTACAACTCATTAGCCAAGAGCGGCATAGAAATCCTCCCCTTTGGCGCAGGAGCAGGCGGAAATATTCATGGCCATGGCATGATGAATGCCAGGGACCTGTCTAACTGGCACCAAGCTCAAACCCCAGACTCAGTCACTGACACTCTGCCCTTGCGTGTGCCTGGCATGGTAATGTCACCTAACCCCTCTGCGGCCCTAGACAGCCAATTTAAGGCTGGATTAGATCATGGAGAGTTAGTCTTATCTGAATTTGATACTGAAATGGTCGATCACTTAATGCCCCTATTTTACGCCTGGCAGACTAATGGCTTGGTCAAGATTAGTGATAAAATCATGACCCAGACCCTAGCCGGACGTTTCTGGAATGTTAACCTGCAAACAGGTCTGTTTGCCTATCTGAATCAGAACGCCTTCGAGTCATGTGCTAGCTCAATGAGCACTTAATTTATGGAATGGGTATGATATAGTCGCAGCCAATAAAAACCTTGAGATTCTATAGATGGCTGCGGCAAAAAATGTCTCCGACGAAACAAAAAATGAAGCGATGAAGGTGGCCAAAGCCACGCAAAAGCCAGGACAAGCCAAAGAGCAGACCAAGCTGATTGCCGCAGGTATAGAGAAAGGTATCGCTGAATATAAGAAACAACACAAGAATAAGGCCCGCGACCGAGACAAGGCCCGTAAGCAAGATATCAAAGCCAAGGCTAGGACCAATAAGACTGTAGAGAATGACACAAGTGAAGTAACAGCTAAATCCACCAATGCTCACCTACTACCTTGGGGCCTACTCGTTATTAGCTGGATTGGATTTATCGGTTTCAGCTTGATTAAATAGGCTGATTTAAGTCTAAGTTCTGCTCTGGTATTCCCAAGTTTCACTTTCAGTTCCCCCTTAAAGCCCGGCTGTTTAGACCTTTAGCTAGCCCTGTAACGCAGGCTGCTAGGGATAAATAGCTCTAGCATGGCATGGGGGACAGGCCGATGGGAAAGCTATGTGACGACTAGCCCTCAAGCATTCGAGAATCCGAGCTAGATTCCGGCCAACACCATGCCGGAATGACGTGAAACGAATAAGCCTACTTAGCTCTATCTGAGCATTCAGATATTCAATCAAAAACTTACTTGGCTAATCTCGCCAATAACTTTTGGTTTTCGGCTTCAATATGCTTGTAAAAGTCACAGTCTGATAATTTAGAGGCTGCCGCTTCGTCTATTACCAATACGGCATTTTTATGCAGTTGCAATGCCGAGGCTGGACATGCTGCAGTCAACGCGCCCTCAACCGTCGCCAGAATTGCATCGGCCTTATTCTCGCCAGTCGCCAGTAGCACGACTTTTCTAGCATCCAAAATAGTACCTATGCCCATGGTTATCGACAGATGTGGCTGATATTCATCTTCTGCGAAGAAGCGCGCATTATCATCAATAGTCGCCTTAGTTAAGGTCTTGACGCGAGTGCGTGACATTAGGCCAGAAGAAGGCTCATTGAAACCTATATGTCCGTTGCGACCTATGCCTAACAGTTGGATATCTATGCCTCCCGCAGCCTCAATCCGCTCCTCATAACCCACGCAGGCTTCTATAGGATTTTCGGCATCACCCGGCGGCACATGGGTATTGGCTTTGTTAATGTCCACATGTTCGAACAGCTGCTGGTTCATAAAATAGCGATAACTCTGGGGATGAGTGCCCTCTAGGCCAAGATATTCATCCAGATTAAAGCTGGTCACCTCTTTGAATGAAATCAGCTGCTCTTTATTAGCTCGAATCAAGCTCTGATATAGAGACACAGGTGTAGAGCCCGTCGCTAAGCCTAAAACTGAGTCAGGCTTCTTACCTAATTGTTTGATAAAGATATTGGCGCCATATTCGGCAACTTCAGCACTATTTTTTAAAATGACTATTTGCATTATGTTCGACTCACTTTGACTTAGAGCTAAGCTCAAGGGTATTAAATATTTGGTTTATAACCAGTTAAATAAACATTAACTATAGAACCCGCCCCTAAGCCAACTTCTTGCTCAAGATAACCACTGGTCTTATATGCTCTTACCTGGGTAATTTTAACATTACTATAACCCGCGATGACAGCGCTGTCATCAACTCTTGTAATATGTCTCTTATCCATATTATTTATTAGCCCAGTCATTATCTGAGCTTAACTGTTGTGATGCTAATTTAAGGGTATAATGACGCATCTCTTTGACCCATTTATGACACACAGCGATGCATGATAACTCTTCTCAACTTGACTCCTATCCAGCCAATAACTCAGGTCCAAGTGTGCCCCATCAAGACTATAAGATATTCAAGCCACACGGATTTCTCAGTCAGTTTGTCCCTGAAACCAAAAAGAATAAGAAGTTACTCGGTGAACTGGCTCAGTTTCCGGTAGGCATCATGGCGATCGGCCGTTTAGATCATGACTCCGAAGGTCTGTTATTACTGACAACCGATGGCATGGTCAGTCACCGAGTACGAAGTAAAAAAGTCGAGAAGGAATACTATGTTCAGGTCGATGGAATTATCGATGACGAAGCGATAATCCGCCTTCAACAAGGGGTTGAGATAGGCATCAAGGGAGAGAAGTACCTCACCTTACCTTGCAAGGTCGTTAAGCTCGATGGAGAACCTAATCTTCCTGATAATGGACGTAGAGTGAGAGACCCAAGACATGGCCCCCTCAGCTGGGTCTCTATCACCATTAGCGAAGGCAAGAACCGCCAAATCCGTAAGATGACAGCTGCCGCAGGATTCCCCACCATGAGGCTAGTCCGAGTACGCATCGGCAATATACACTTATCAGACATGCAGCCAGGTGAGGTCTTCGAGCTTACTCAAATAGTAAGTGTTTTATAGCTATAATCTGAGCTAATACGTCCGGATAATCTAGCTAGAATCAGAGTTCCCAGACATGGAGCCATTCAATGAAGTTGGCTCTCTATCACTATTAGCTAAGGCAAGCAGCTAAGCCAAAATCCAAATCCGTAGCTAAGAGTTGACCAGAAAGTCGCTTAACAGGCGATCGGCTCCAACTTTTACCATGAGAAGCACTAGGGCGCCCCTTATAGAAGCAGCGCCCTAGTGTATCTGTTTACTGACGAATAGCGCCTTAACCTGAATACCAAGCTGGGACACTTGCTTGTGACCCAAGCTAAACGACAAACGAGTTAAATAGCGTCAATAGTTTTAGCCATAATCGATATAAACACTCACTCGAGATTAAAACTTATATTTCACATTCGCCGTTATGGTTCTGCGCTGACCATAGAAGCAGTCGCCACGGACCAGACAGCTAGTGATTACCGTTTTATCTTCAAGATTATCGACATTTAAACTCAGGTCGAAATCATTAAATTCATAACCTATCATCAAGTCAACTATATGGTACGACTCGGTATTTAATGCCTTATGCACTTGATAGCCATGAACAAACACATCGGCACTACCATCTGATGTTTCACCAACATAACGGAAACCTAGGCCAGCCTTAAATCCAGGCAAGAAGGCTTCAGGACGGTAAGTCACCCAAGTCGACAACATATTCTCAGGCACGGCAGAAAGCTTAGCACCATCCAGACCCGGTATTGTGCTGTGCTGCTCTGAGTCTGTGTAGGCATAGCTGGCATAAACATCGACCTCATCCCACTCCAGCTGAGCTTCTAGCTCTAAGCCCTTGATCTTAACCTCTCCTAGTTGCATGGTTAGATTAGGTCCTACTGGCTGCTTACGGTTCTTGTCTGTGATATCGAACATCGACGCGGTAAATAGATGCTCTGTACCTACAGGCTGGTACTTAACACCGACCTCATACTGCTCCCCTTCCTGGGGCTTAAATGGCGTGCCCACCTCGTTCGAACCATATATAGGTTGGAATGATTGTGAATAACTAACATAGGGTGCTATGCCTGAATCGAAGCTATAAAGCAGACCTAAACGACCTGTGGTCGCAGTCTCCTTTTGCTTACCAGCACTGACAGTGTTGGCCTCTACCCAGTCATGACGCAAGGCGCCACTGACGATAAGTTTGCCAAACTTAATTGAATCCTGCAGGTAAATCCCCAACTGCTTGTTGTTCTCGCCTGGTGTATCAGGAATATCCGCATCCGTTGGAAGATCTGTGATCATGCCGTAAACAGGATCGTACAAGTCAAGCATGCCACCAGCCCCCTCAAGATAGAGGCGGTCAGTGTCTGTATCAACATCTTGATAATCGATGCCAAAGGTTAAATTATGCTCCAGGGAGCCGGTATCAAACTCAGCCTGCAGACGTAAATCTGAGGTTAAGGCTTCGGCAGTTGAATCTGTCATAAGGATAGATCGTAGAATGGAGCGATTATCATCCTCAAATTTTGGCGGCCAAGCATACATAGTATGATAGCTTGATTCACTGTCTACATAACGACTGCTCCAATACAGGGACATATAATCGTTAAGCTCCTGCTCTAGCAGGAAGGTGACTGAGCGTTGCTCGGTATCATATTTATCCCAGCCCGGCTCACTGATGAAACGCTCACTGGGGATCTGACCGTTAGGCGCAGGCAGTAATGTGCCTACATGGGGGAAAAATTGAGTACTAGAGCCTGATTTATTCTTCTGCAGGTTAGCAAGTAAGGTTAACTTGGTCGTATCTGTGGCGTACCAAGTGATGGCTGGTGCAATAATATAACTGTCATCGTCTACATAATCAGTTTGCGTACCACTATCACGATAAAGACCTGTTAGACGATAGAGTACTGACTCATCTTCATTCATCGAACCAGTCACATCTGCCGCTAACTGTTGGCGATCATAGTTACCAGACTGGGCCCAAATTTCACCTTTGTGCTCCGCTTGGGGGCGTTTGGTCACCATGTTAATGATGCCGCCGGTAGAGCCTTGACCATAAAGCACCGAAGATGGACCCTTTAGAATCTCAATCTGCTGCAGCATATAAGGGTTGGTGCGTACATTATTGTAATTACCAAACATCATCTGCAAGCCATCTTGATATTGCAGGGGTGACACAGCTCGAATTTGCGCCCAATCTCCGCGGGTATCAACACCATATGGGCCATTATAGACACCGGCAACATAACCGATGGCATCTTGAATATTTTCGGCACCAAGATCGCTTATGCGTTTCTCAGTCAGTATCGATATCGAAGAGGGGGTTTCTATGATCGGCATATTACTTTTAGCTGCCGAGGCGCTAACATAAGAGATTAAGCCTCGCGCGCTAATAGTCATCACTTCCATTTCAGGCTCTTCGACTTTAACTTGCTTACTTTCAGCCTCCTCTGCCGATACTAGCGCGCTCGCAGAGAGAGCTAAACTCATCGCCGTAAATAAAACTGGGTATTTCAACTTGGACGTAGGGCCCATTTCAACCTCGTAGATAATTATTATAATTAATAAAAACGCGCCGAGATATTAATGCAAATAACAATGACTCTCAATTAGATTTGTGTACTGAAGACTAAATTTGCGAGCTAGCGCAAACCTGTAGCAAATGCTGAGGCTAAGTAACTAATGAGCTTAATCACAGGCACAAGACCTTCAAGCCACACTGATTTCTTAGGCTCTTATTTTTAGAAAGGAGAAATAATAAAAATGCCTCTCTGGGTAGATATTTTCCCCATAAGGGTCATTACTCCGAAGGCCCTTATACCTGACAATACTTGGCATTCTCAGTCGACGAGTAAACAGCAAAAGGCGAGGAGCCTAGACTCAACCCCATAAGGCTAATACAAGTGCATCTTGGGGAGATTTTAAAAACTAATTCTAAGGCAACTTTAAAGACTTATTCTAGGACTTCTAGGACGATTCAAGCTTGACGGGAAACTTGATAGTAAACTCAGTGCCCTCACCCTGCTCACTGCGACAAGTAATGGTGCCGCCTAAGGTTTGGGTCACCAGATTAAAGACGATATGCAGTCCAAGTCCACTGCCGCCCTTGCCTCGTTTGGTGGTATAGAAGGGTTCAAAAATTCGCGGTAAGCTATCAGAATCAATTCCTTGGCCATTATCACGATAAACTAAGTCCACATTTCCGCCAGCCTGTCTCGCCTCTATATGAACCTCACCTAAGTCTCCCTCCTCAAATCCATGATGCAGACTATTCATTAAAAAGCAGGTCAATATTTGAGCTAAGGCTCCAGGATGACTGAAGATAACGATTCCTTCGGGGCAAGAAACCTCAATACTGTGTTTATTAGTTCGAAATTTAGGTTGAAGGCTGAAGAGCACTTCATCGATATATTCTCTCAAGTCAAACTCGCGGCACTTATCCGATGATTGATCTACAGCAACCTTCTTAAAGCTTTTAATTAACTCGGTAGCCCGGGTTAGATTGATCAATATGATGCCTGTACCTTCACTCGCTCCCTGGATAAATTGCTCGACATCTTCGCTAGTCAGCTCTCCCGCCTTATATTGAGACTCTAAGATCTTAAGTTCTCGTTCCAGATAGGAAGTTGCGGTCACGCTGACCCCTAGAGGCGTATTGATTTCATGAGCTATTCCCGCCACTAACCCTCCCAGAGATGCCATTTTCTCAGACTCAACTAGCTGAGTCTGGGCCAGCTGAAGCTCTCTCAATGACGCCATTAACTCGACATTGGCTCTATTGGTGTTTTCCATTTCACCGTGAGCTACACAGAGGACGCGGTTATATTCTCTGGCTATCTGGCCGACTTCGGTATGGGGCTCCTCATGGACACTCATGCCAAAATCACTTTCATTTTTCTGTCTCTCCATAGCACGTAATAGATCCAGCACTTCGGTGTTAGCATTATGCTCTGAAGTATTAAGCCCTATTATCTCATCCTCAGCTTTGACCCTTATGGGGATGAATCTTTGGACCAAGGTTAAGAAAAGATACATAGGAAAAAATGCCCAAATAAAACAGACCAGTATCCCTAAGAGTTGAACCCCTAGTTGGCCGGTGAAACTCAATCCAGTATTGAGCACCTCGGCATTACCAAATAACGCAACACATAAGGTTCCCCATGCGCCGCAGACACCATGAACAGGGGCCGCTTTAACCACGTCATCTATCTTAAAATGTTCCAGAACCTTAGTGCTAGCAAGATAAATAGCACCACCACTTATCCCGATTAACACCGCCTGCTGAGGTAAGACGGCATTACAGCTGGCTGTAATACTCACCAAGCCAGCTAATGCCCCATTGAGTACATGAAGCACATCGGGTTTCTGCTGTTTTAACCAGGTTAATATGAGTACAGAGATGGCACCAAAACTTGCGGCCAGATTGGTGTTGAGGATAATCATGGGAATGGTGTCATCAAACTTGAGACTACTGCCGCCATTGAAGCCGAACCAACCGAACCAGAGAATGATGGTACCCACAGTTGCCATGGGAATGTTATGCCCCTGAATGGGCTGGTTAGCTTCACTGAACCTGCCGAGGCGTGGGCCTATCACCATTACGGCTGCCAGTGAGGCCCAACCACCGAGAGAGTGCACCACACTCGAGCCGGCAAAGTCGACAAAGCCTAATTGATTAAGCCAACCTAAGTTGAGCCCTTCAAAATGTCCATTCCACGCCCATCGGCCAAAAAGTGGATAGAGCACACCTGAGACGAAAAAGGCGATCACCAGATAACCGGCAAAGGTGGTGCGCTCAGCAACAGCTCCCGACATAATCGTCGATGCAGTACCACAAAAAACCAGTTGAAAAACGAAGAAGGCGAGTAATTTAGGCGAGTCGGTAATGGCAATAAAGAAGTAATCAGGGTTGAACATCTGTCCGGCGCTGCTATACATGATGCCAAAACCGGCAAGCCAGAAAACACCAGAGCTTAGACAGAAATCACAGAAGTTTTTTACCGCAACATTAATACTATTCTTAGACCGAACCGAGCCAGCTTCCAGAAAACAGAACCCTGCCTGCATAAACAATACACTACCCGTGGCAATCAATATCCACATGATATTTTGCAGTTCTACTACTTTTGCCAGTTCAGCGTCCAAGATTATGCCTTAGCTACACAGTCTTAATGCTTGTGACTTGTAATTATAGCCTAATCAATAGCAATCAAAATCTAAGCTTATCTAAGGATCATAATATGGGGGTTAGCAATAATGACTAAACTTCAGGGCAAAAAATTACATCCAGGGTCAACAGTGATAGCTGAAATGGCATCAATTGGAAAAAATGCTCAATATCTTGTCCCTAAGTACCGCAGAAAAATCTTGATGCTGCTGCGCCGTCCAATGCAATCCATCGGCATCGGTCGTTGTAATAATTTCACTGGCATCCAAGTAGAAGATACCTAAGGCATCGGCCACTTTCTGGTATTCCAACGCAAATTTAACAGACTTGTCTCGGGCACCAAGAAACACCAGATCATCTTCTATCCGCGGTTTTACCACATGAGTAGGAGACACCAACAAGACTCGAGTATTGGCATTTTCCTTATAGTCATTATTCAATACCATCTCACATAACCCCTTAACACTTAGGGCTATCTCTTGAGCATTCAAATTAAACACTGATTTGAGATCATTGGTGCCAAGCATTATCACCACAAGTTCTAGGGGTCTGTGGCACTCAAGCAGCATGGGAAAATACTGAGCTGCGTTTCTAAAGTCTCGCTCAGGTTCATCAAAGCCAGATGTTCGACCGTTAAGCCCCTCCTCTATGATCCGATAGCCACTACCGAGTTTATCTTGCAGCGCACCAGTCCACCTTATATCCCAGGGATATCGCATACCAGTGACAGGGGCATAACCCCAAGTATTCGAATCGCCGAAACACAAAATATTTATCATTCATCCCTCTTTTAATCCGACAAAATCACACGCTTAAACTAGCACTAATTTCTGCAAGACTGATCTTACAAATTAAGCTGAAAAATTAAGCTGGAAATTCAAGCAAAAAAAAGCAGCTGAGTATTTAACTCAGCTGCTTTCATTAAAAATTCACTTTTTTTAAAAGCTTAGCCTTGAGCTTGAGGACCCATAACCGGGAACAAGATCACGTCTCGGATACATATGAGCTGGGTATTGGTAAACAACACCCAAGTCAATCCTCAGCCCTCTCTTAATCAAAGCTTAGCCTTGAGCTTGAGGGCGCATGGCTGGGAACAAGATCACGTCACGAATCGTATGCGTGTTGGTAAACAACATCACCAAACGATCTATGCCGATGCCTTGACCGGCAGTAGGTGGCAAGCCGTGCTCGAGGGCTCTGATATAATCTGCATCATAGAACATGGCTTCGTCATCACCAGCATCTTTCGCGGCAACCTGAGCCTTGAAACGTTGGTCTTGATCTTCAGCATCGTTAAGCTCAGAGAAGCCGTTAGCGACTTCACGGCCACCGATGAAGAATTCGAAACGGTCGGTGATGAAATGGTTTTCATCGTTACGACGTGCCAATGGCGAAATATCTGCAGGATAACCTGTGATGAAGGTAGGCTGCATCAAATGAGGCTCGGCAGTTTCACCGAAGATCTCTTCGAGTAGCTGACCACAGGTCCAGAACTTCTCGATTTTCATGCCGATGCTCTTAGCCAAGTTACGCATAAACTCGACGTCTTTAACCTCTTCATAGGTCATAGACTGAATAGTTTCATTGTCAGGGCAGTACTTCTTAATGGCATCCAACATGCTCAAACGCGCATATGGGCCGCCAAAATCTACCGTGTGCTCGCCGTATGGAAGCTTTGGAGAACCACAAAGCTCAGTAGCAATAGAGCTAAGCATCTCTTCGGTCAAGTCCATCAGATCTTTATAATCTGCATAGGCCATATAGAATTCCATCATAGTGAATTCTGGGTTATGGCGAGGAGATAGACCTTCGTTACGGAAGTTACGGTTGATCTCGAATACACGCTCGAAGCCACCGACAACCAAGCGCTTAAGATAAAGCTCAGGTGCCACACGTAGATACATCTCGATATCCAGTGCGTTGTGGTGAGTGATAAACGGACGCGCCGTAGCACCACCTGGGATGGTGTGCATCATAGGGGTTTCAACTTCCATGAACTCTTTCTTGATCATGAAGTTACGGATAGCTGAAACGACTTTAGAACGCATGATGAAAGCATTACGTGACTCTTCGTTGACGATTAGATCAACATAACGCTGGCGATATCTTGTCTCTTGATCCGTCAGGCCATGAAACTTCTCAGGAAGTGGACGCAATGCTTTAGTCAGCAATTGGTAATCTTCCATGTTCACATAGAGGTCGCCCTTGCCAGACAGGTGTAGCTGACCGGTAACACCAATAATGTCACCGATATCTAAGCCCTGAAACTTGGCTTTAAGATCTTTCTGAACGTCTTTACCCGCGTAAGCCTGGATGCGTCCGCTAACGTCCTGGATAACTAGGAATGGACCACGCTTAGCCATGATACGACCGGCGATACTACGTTGGATCGCCATGCCTTCAAGATCTATCTTGGTATACTGACCATATTCAGCCTGAATATCTGCCGCTTTGTGTTTACGATCGAAGTTGTTTGGGTGACCATTTGCAGGGCAGTTAGCGCGTATGTGCTCAAGCTTGGCACGACGCTCTGCAATTAACTTGTTTTCGTCTTGTACTTGTTCAGTCATCTTCTTCTCTCGTAAATGTTACAGATCACACGTTAAAATAAATTAGTTCAATGGGCTCAGGTAACCAGAGCCCATATACATAAAGTCAGTAAAAATTCGTAAGTGTTACAAACCAGATTTAAGACTGGCTTGGATAAACATGTCGAGACCGCCATCTAAGACGGTCTGGGTATTTCGACTCTCAACCCCGGTGCGCAGATCTTTAATACGTGCATCATCGAGCACGTAAGAGCGGATCTGGCTGCCCCAACCGATATCGGACTTGGCATCTTCCGCTGCCTGCTTCTCTTGATTTTGTTTAAGCATCTCGAGCTCAAACAACTTAGCCTTCAGCTGTTTCATGGCAGCGTCTCGGTTCTTATGTTGAGATCTGTCATTCTGACACTGCACCACAGTATTGGTGGGCACGTGAGTAATACGGATCGCAGATTCGGTCTTGTTAATGTGTTGACCACCGGCGCCTGAGGCGCGATAAGTATCGATTCGCAGATCCGATGGATTGATATCGATCTCGATGGAGTCATCTATTTCAGGATAGACAAATACCGAACAGAATGAGGTATGACGCTTACCCGATGAATCGAAAGGTGATTTACGCACCAGACGATGAACACCAGTTTCGGTTCTCAAGGAGCCAAATGCATACTCACCGTTAAACTTGATGGTTGCGCCCTTAATGCCGGCAACATCGCCCGCAGTAACTTCGATAAGTTCAGGCTTATAATCGTGAGCCTCGCCCCAGCGCAGATACATGCGCAGTACCATGTTGGCCCAATCCTGAGCCTCGGTTCCACCTGAGCCAGACTGAATATCCAAATAACTATTGGCAATATCATGAGGGCCGGAGAACATGCGGCGAAACTCAAGATCTTCTAGGCGTTTCTCTAAGTCATCGAGCTCGGCACTTGCATCGTTAAAGGTATCTTCATCACCCTCTTCGATAGCGAGATCAAGCAGGCCTTCGACATCTTCGAGGCCCGTATCCATATCATCTATGGTCTTAACGATTAATTCTAATGCTGCACGCTCTTTACCTAAGGCTTGGGCATTATCCGGGTCATTCCAAACATCGCTATTCTCAAGCTCTCGGCTAACTTCTTCTAGACGCTCTTTCTTAGCATCGTAGTCAAAGAAACCCCCGAAGGCTAAGAGTACGTTCTGCAAGATCTTTGATTTTAAATTTTACCGGATTTACTTCAAACATATCTCTTCAACTCAAAATAGATTGGGCAGCAAGTGCAAGCCGATCATTTTAACTTAATCGGGTGAATACCACTAGTGGGACGAGGAGATGAATTGCGCTTATTTCAAGCTTTATTTGCTTAAAATTGTTAGTTAATGGCTTTAGCCACTGACTCTGTGAGCTGGTAACACACAGGAATAAAAAATCTGAATTAACGCCAAAATAAAAACATCTCCTAAACTCATGCTCTATCAGATATTTAATCTCTCAGCTTAATACAAAGCAGAAATCTCCTGTCTATACTTTCATCATGACAGATAAAACCCCAACATGTTGCTACCACGAAGATGAAGGTTATTCCTGTTCAGAACCTGCCCAAGCTTCAGGATTGTGCTATTGGCATGACACCAAAATCATCAAGGATAAACCGGAAGATATAGCCAATTTAGAACAATTTGCTCGTAGTGGAGGCATGCTCAGAGGGATTAGCCTAAAACGTGCCAAGCTCCATGGAATCGATCTGGTTCGTCATCACCAGAAGACCGGCTTCGATATGACCAATGCTGAACTCTACCGTGCCGATCTGCAAGAGGCTCACCTATTCAACCTAAATCTGCATAATGCCAGCCTGATGAAAGCCGATCTTAGGGAATCCAACTTACACTGCGCCAATTTAACCGGCACTAACCTGCTTGGCATCAAGTGGAATGGCGCCAAGATAGAGAATGTCTCAATAGGCAAAAAAATAAAGCAAGAGAAGCTCGCACTAGAAGCCGAAAAAGTGGGTGAGAAGGAGATCGCCAGAGACTACTTCGAACAAGCCGAAGAGATCTACCGAGACCTGAGAAAAGCCGCCGAACGCGAAGGTTTATTTGCCATGTCAGGTGAGTATATTCGTAAAGAGCTCACCATGCGCCGTCATCAAATGCCCAAATACAGTTTCAAGCGCTTGGTGTCTAAGACAATCGATATCTTTTGTGGCTACGGAGAGGCACCGATGCGCGTTATCGGCTTCTCTATGGGGCTGATCTTAGTCTGTGCCATGCTGTACCTTTTCACTGGCTTGAGTTACGACAGTAATGTGCACGTATTCGACATGGACAACGACTTCAGTACCAACCTTTTTCTATTTTTTAACTGTATCTATTATTCGGTGGTGACCTTTACCACCTTAGGTTATGGCGACTTTACCCCTATTGGTTTTTCACGAGCCATAGCGGCAATAGAAGCCTTCACAGGCAGTTTCACCATAGCCCTGTTCGTGGTTGTTTTTGTGAAGAAGATGACGAGGTAATCGAGACAACGAGGAAGCGAGGAAGCGAGAACAAGCTTTGCTCGCAGCTAAATTATTGGCGCTCTCAAAGTGAGCTTGCGAACATCCTCGAAATCACAAGATAGCAAGAGTATCAAGATCTGCGATGGACATTCTTTTGCCTAATTTTGACTCCACCCACTGAACCACCTCTTTAGAAGTGGTTCGATAGGTAGTTAGCTTACCACCATAAAGCGTCATCAACCTGGGGTGGGTCACACTGGTTTTGAGTAATATCTCTCTTGGGCGATGAAATGAACTTCCATCGCGCTTAGGCAGCACTCTTACCCCACAAAAAGTGTCTATGATTAAGCCTTCCAGCTGCTCAACACTCCCCAGGGCCGGAAAGTAATGTTTATATATCCCAAGCAGGTAATAGATCTCTTCTCGCGTCGACTCAGGTTTGCCATCTAGCTCCTGCAAGAGTGTTTCTGTGGTCCCGAGTAAGGTTTTTCCCTTCCAGGGCATCACAAACACCACCCTATTATCGAAGCAAGACTCCAGATACAAGATCCCTTCGAGAGCTGGAATGTCCAATAGAAGATGAGATCCCTGTACCAGATCGACACTCTCTTTTGCCATGGGAGGGGCTAAGCTATCTATCACATCATTGACCCAAGGACCGGCTGCATTGATAACACAAGACGCTCTTTGTATCACCAAATTATCCTGATGAAGATAACTCACGTCACAATAATCTGGGGTGTGGACTATCGCGTCACATTCAGCATGGGTGAGAACTTGTGCTCCCAGGTTTTGAGCGCTTCTCATCACAGCTTGGGTCAGTGCTTTATCATCGGTCTGCGCATCCCAATACCTGAACACGGCTTTAAGTCCCTGCAGTTTTAATCCGGCAATGTTTGACCACTCCACCGCCGGCAGACTAGTGAAACGCCCTAGAGGATCCAACTCGCTCAGTACTGAATATGCTGTTAATCCGGCACGTATCGCCCATTGGTTGCGCTGACTCGTGTCATAGACAGGGATATAGAAAGGCACGGCTTTCACTAGATGGGGGGCCAAACGAAGCAAGGCTCGGCGTTCAGATAAGGAGTTTCTGACCAGAGATATCTGTCCGGTTTCTAAGTAACGCAGGCCGCCATGAATTAACTTACTGGAATTAGCCGAGGTTTGTCCGCCGATGGCGCCCTTCTCGAGTAATAAGACGCTGTAACCTGCGGCAGATGCGCATTGAGCAATGCCAGCCCCATTGATCCCACCTCCAATTATCACTAGATCGATTGTATCCATGGCCTACTCTCATTACTCGAATAAAACCAAGATAACACAATTATTTAACTAAGGTTTAGGCCTGAATTATCTAGAGGTGAGAGTCGTTTACTTGGCTGAATCGAGTAATTGATAGGCTTGATCACATAGACGTTTTAACTCACTAAATACTTGTGGATCGCCGCCTAACTTGCATCGCATCAAGTCGGGGATTTTTGCCGCCTGTACTTCTAATGTCTTACCAGCTTGAGTGATTTCCAGCACTCTGATCCTCTCATCTTTCTCACTGCGACCTCGAGTCACTAAGCCCTTCACCTCTAAACGCTTAAGTAAGGGGGTCAATGTACCTGAGTCCAGATGCAGTTTGTCCCCTAAGGTTTTCACGCTAATGCCTTGATGTTGCCACAATACCAACATGGCTAAATACTGAGGATAGGTAAGGTCCAGTTCATTCAATAGCGGGCGATACGCTCTCACCATAGCATTGGTGGCACTATACAAAGAGAAACAAACTTGATTATCCAGCGAGAGAGGATTGGTATCTTTTACGTTAGGCATGTTAGCAAAACCACAGTGTTATATTGTGCACAATATACTTACATATAGAAAATAAATCGACTTTTATTCATAAAAAGAGGCCTAACTCGGCTAAAGCACATGATTAAGACGGTAAATTATAATTTTTTTTAATACTGAGTACGCTTGCTGCTACATGCCAATAACATGTTTTTAAACCCATTAGCGAGAAGTGGCAAGGGTTTCGGCCCACAGCTATAATTATGGCACTTTAGACCTGTGTTCAAAAAACACGCTATTTTGAAAAACATCAAGAATCAATGGATTGATTTTTCTCTTACATTGACATAAATTTGCACCTAAAATTATCCATCTAGACCATAAATATTATTGTCACCAGAAGGTCAACTGGACATTGCTTCAAAGGAGTTATAAATGAAAGCAATCATATCTATCATCTGTTTACTGTTTGCTGGAAGTGCAATAGCACAGTGTGAACAAAATATACATATCACTGACATCCCTTATGCTAAAAACAGCTCTTACTTTCCCAGCCAATATACTAAGCAGTTGGATAAATTAATTGAAAATGCATCAGATAACCCAGGCTATTTAGTCCTCGAGTTTCAGATATTAAAGCATCCAAAAAGCGATGATGCTCGCAAGTACAATATGTGGCTGGCAAAACGCCGCATAGATAGAATAAAAGAATACCTAACCCATGCACATTACCCGGCACCTATCATAAGTCGTATCTTAACGGCCAGTAACAAGGATATAAGATATGTCAGCATAAGTTGGTGTGATGCTATTCAGTCAAGTGCGGCTATAACGAATAAGAACATCTAACTTAGAGATAGCAATCTAGGACCTATACGCTCAGGACACTATGGCTTAGTGATTAATGCTTAGTGCTTTTGGGGCTAAGGCTTAAATACGGATATATATCGACCAAATAAAGATAAAATAATGTTCAACATTCGGCTAAGTAAGCCGATACTTCTTTATTGATCATAAATCCTAAACCAAAGGCGAGGCATATCGATGGCAATATCTTTAGGCACGACAAATCTCGAGCCACAGTTAAGCAGTGGGGGCATGATAGTTAAAGTAGCTCAGCTCGCTAAGAATCAGCAAAAAGCCGAAGGAGAGATTGCACTTCTACTGATTGAAGCTGCCAGCCCTGCCCCACAAGCTTCACCAATAGGAAATAGCGGCCACAAGATCAATATTGAGGTTTAATATCGATCTAACCTAGGCACTTCAACTTTGAGACTGGAACCTTGATAACTAAGTGCCTTCATATCAGCCCTTGATAACTAAGTGCCCTCATATCAGCAAGACCTCAGCCCACTGAACATAGCTAGCCTTAGCTATTTGGGTATTGATGGCCTTAATGCATATTATCCATTGCTGAATAGAGTTCAATACCAGGCAGGTATTGTACGAACTATCACTAACAAGTTAGGCTTAGCTTGTAATAAACCTATCCCTACCGGTTGATTTTGCTTGATAGAGTAATTTGTCGGCACATCCCATTAAATCCTCTGGTCTCATCCCTTGCTGCCACAAACATACCCCTTGAGATACAGTAACTAAATCGCTCACCGCAGAATCAGGATGAATGAGTCTTGCCTCGGACAAGGCCAACTTTAATTTCCCAGCAATTAATTGACTCCCATTTAGGTCTGTATCCGGTAGTAAAATAACAAACTCCTCACCACCATAACGGGCCGCAAGATCTCTGGGACGATTAGCTATGCTCATCAGTACTTTCGCTAGCTCAATTAAACATTCGTCTCCCACTTGATGACCTAGACTGTCATTGAGTTTTTTAAAGTAATCCACATCAATTAAGATCACACTTAGGGGATGCTTATTACGCTCGGCGGCTCTAATCTCTTGCGACAAAACCTCATCAAAATGACGACGATTACTGATGTTTGTTAGGCCATCGATTAACGCCACTTGCCTAAAGTACTTCAACAGATGCTGCTTCTCTACATCACGCACTATGGCTCTCTCAAACCAAGTGAACAATACCTTTTGCCCCGTGATTATGATGGCAAGAAAACAGACAAACTTAGTCAGAGGAAACAGATAATTATCTGGTATTTCATTCACTCGAAGAACTATGCTAAGTAACATAAAAGGCAACACCCCCATCAACATGACTCTTCTATCGGGAAAGAGGGCGATGGCGAAGGTAAGCACTAAGATATCCATGAGTGACTCGACCCCGCTAAGAGCCGCGTCTCCGAGAAACAGTTCATTATAACTATCAAAAATCATCAAGATCAGAAACAGCCAACTCGCTTCTAGTAGCACAAGGTAAACCAGCAATACCCGGTTAGAAATCTCATCGGCCGAATACATTTTCATGATAACAGCCGCAAAAACAAAGGTGCATAACAGGGGGGACATGTACAAGATAGCAATATTTAAGGCGAGTACAGGAGATTCCCCGATCATGATATTGAATAAGATGGCGGCCAAGATGAGTACTGAGACTAATCCCGCCCAGATAGCACCTTTGAACAAATATATATGGATCTCTTTCTCTAATTCCGTTTTGGATGAGGGCATAACTAAGTCCATATAGAAACCTCGTCTTGTGTTAAGTTAGGCTCAGATATGAGCTTATAGCCTTTACATAATAAGATTATAAGCGGTAAAAAAACAACAGCCAGTATTTAACACTGGCTGTTTTCATTAAGACTAGATGTAAATTAGGCTGTTAAGCGGCGTTAGCTTGCTCGGGTACGCTATGTCGAATTAAGTAATCGAAGGCCCCTAATGAGGCTGTCGCGCCACTGCCCATGGCGATGATTATCTGTTTATAAGGAGTGTTGGTCACATCCCCCGCAGCAAATATGCCAGGAACCGATGTTTGACCACGCTCATCGACAATGATCTCGCCTCTAGGCGTTAGATCTACCACACCTTTAAGCCATTCAGTGTTAGGCACCAAGCCAATCTGCACGAAGATACCGGCTAGCTCAACACTATGTTGCTCACCCGTGGCTCTATCTGTGTAGTTAAGCCCATTGACTCTTGACCCATCACCCAGTACTTGGGTGGTCATGGCTTGAGTGATTATGGTGATATTATTCATAGAGGCAGCCTTGCGCTGCAGCACATCATCGGCTCTAAGTTGAATATCAAATTCCAGTACGGTCACATGCTCAACGATATTGGCCAAGTCGATTGCCGCTTCGATACCTGAGTTACCACCGCCGATCACAGCGACACGCTTGCCTTTGAACAAGGGGCCATCACAATGTGGACAATAAGCTACACCCTTACCTCGATACTCTTGCTCGCCGGGAACATTCATCTCACGCCAGCGCGCACCGGTAGCCAGTAGTAAGGTCTGACTTTTTAATGTCGCACCATTTTCAAGCAGTAATTCATGATAAGGATTGGGTCCTTGGCTTGGAGTCAACTTAACACCGAGTTGATTGTCCATCACGTCGACATCGTACTCACGTACATGGGACTCAAGATTAGCCACCAGCTTAGGTCCCTCAGTCGCCTTGACTGATATAAAATTCTCGATTGCTACGGTTTCAGCCACTTGGCCACCAAACTTATCGGCAACTACACCTGTATTTAGGCCTTTTCTCGCCGAGTAGATAGCAGCAGAAGCACCAGCGGGACCGCCGCCAACCACTAACATGTCGAACACATCTTTTTGAGCCAATTGCTCGGCCTGACGACCCGCAGCTCCCGTGTCTAACTTATTTAAAACCTCAGCTAAACTGATGCGTCCCTGGGAAAATAATTTGCCATTAAGATATACCGAAGGCACAGCTAGAATATCTCGATCGAAAACTTCGGTCTGAAATAGAGCACCGTCTATCATCACATTGGTAATTTTAGGATTAACTGCAGCCATCATATTCAAAGCCTGAACCACATCGGGGCAATTTTGGCAGCTTAGAGAAACATAGGTCTCAAAATGATATTCGCCGGGTAACGCCTTTATCTGAGCGATGACACTATCATCTAACTTGAGTGGGTGACCGCCAGTATGTAACAAGGCCAATATTAACGAGGTAAATTCATGGCCCATGGGCAAACCAGCGAACGTTATACTTGTATCAGTTTCGGCACTTGTCACCTTCATCGATGGCATACGTTCACCTTGAACTTCTGACACTGAGATTAATTCAGACAAACTATCGATATCTTGGGCCAGTGACTTAAGTTCCAGTGCCTTAGGGCTATCATCTGCAGACACGACAAGTTCAACTGGACGCTTGAGGTTTTGCAGATAGGTTTTCAGTTGATTTTTAAGATTCGTATCCAGCATGATGACTCCTAGAGAAATAGAATTTGTTTTATAAAAGTTGGTTTTATAAATAATTGGTTTTATAAAAATTAAGAATTTGCTAATCCGAGCCTGAAAGGGGGCGGATCGAATCAGCAAAGGAGATAAAACTAGGCTTAAGCGAGCTTTCACTTAAGTCCTGGTAGCCTAGAAGATAAGACTAAGCTACCGGATTTAAGTCAGTTTAGATTTTACCGACTAGGTCTAGAGATGGTGCTAGGGTATCTGCACCTGGCTGCCATGCAGCTGGACATACTTCACCGTCGTGAGTCGCTACATATTGAGCGGCTTGGATCTTACGAACCAGTTCAGCAGCGCTACGGCCTATTCCTAGGTCATGAACTTCGCTAACCTTGATTTGACCTTCAGGGTTGATAACGAATGTGCCACGTAGTGCCAGACCATCTTCTTCAATCATCACACCGAAGTTACGTGTAATGGTACCAGTTGGGTCACCTATCATTGGGTACTGAATCTTCTTGATAGTATCTGAAGTATCGTGCCATGCCTTATGGGTGAAGTGAGTATCGGTAGATACTGAGTAAACTTCAACGCCCATCTCTTGCAGCTTAGCGTAATGGTCTGCCATGTCACCAAGTTCAGTTGGACAGACGAAAGTGAAATCGGCTGGGTAGAAGAATACTACTGACCACTTGCCCAATAGGTCTTTCTCAGTAACTGGTACAAACTCGCCCTTATGGAAAGCGGTTGCAGAGAAAGGCTTGATTTCAGTATTGATGATAGATTGATTCATTGAATGCTCCGTAAATGGTAATAAAATCTTTGTCCTGACGTTCAAATGATTCGTCAGTTCGTTTTCGATGTGATGATATTAACCAAGCAGACAAATTAAAGATAACGGATAAAAGCTATCATCCTAATCGTTTTTCCAGAACCATTAGATTATGAGATCCAATATAGGAGTTAGACCTATGAATAAGCCACGTATAATTAGGCTACTCCCACAGGTTAAATCGTGTCAGGGAGCGCCCTAAGGTAAAGTCGAGCTGCTGCGACAAAGAGTGAGCCTTAGACTTTAATCCAGCGCTACTGATCTCTCTTTTGACTTTCCCAGCGAAGACCACCCAGTTACCGCCTCCGGTCAGACATGCCCTCACCTCGCAAAAATGCTTTTGCAGGTGACCCAATAACACACGGTTTTGGCTATGTTCCTTCCAACAGTTTAATACCAGATAGCCATCGGCTTTAATCAAACCAGCTGCATTGGCAATAAAAGCCTCTGATAACTGATTCTCATCGACACCATCTGCACCATAGATATCGCCAAAAATAACATCGGCCTTCTTATGATCCCCTTGCTCGAGAAACAAATTGGCATCTTGATGGATGACCGACAGTTTTTTACCGATTGGCAGTTGAAAGTAACGTCTAGCTAACTCAATGACTTGAGCTCTTAGCTCCACCGCAGTCACTTTAATGCCAGTATCGAATTTACGCAGTGCATGGATTAAGCCGCCACCGCCTAAACCTAAGATGATGACTCTCTTTGGCTTGATAAAGAGCAGGACTAACAGCATGGCCTGAATATAAGTATGCTGAGGAATATGAGGCTCAGACTTGAGTATCTTACTCTGCTCATCGTTATCGCCGAATGAAAGTACCCGCATATGCTTATCGTCTAAAACAATGAGTGGACCGTACTCATCTTGGCTTTCGTAGAGGACTTGTTCGTCTTGCATTGATTTGTGATTTGGAGAGGGATTGGCCGAGCATTATACTAATTGCGAGACATGAAAGGAAAGCGCTCAAGCCGACACTTCCCCTATAAACATGAGATGAAGTGCCAGTTAACGCTGGTATCGAATGAACAAGAAGGTTTTAGGTGGAACTATCTTAAGAAACGATGAAAGAAATCGACTGCTTGACCATACATCTCCATGGCAAGTGCTGGATCATATCTATCTGCACCATCGCGCATGAAGGCGTGTTCGGCATTGACTTCCAGCCAGGTGAAACTTCTCTTCGTGGCTTCCAGTTTAGCGTAGATAAGCTTACGTCCTTCGCCGGATACATGGGGATCTTGCTTGCCCCACACCATAACCAGTTCACCTTGAATACCTTGGGTACGGCTCAGGGAGTCATTGCCAGGCTGGCAAGGAAGCGTGTTGGAGTGGATATCTGTTGCATAGAGACAGAATGCCGCCGAGACATCCGGGTTAAGTGCGGCGCGGTAGGCTAGATGCCCGCCGATACAGACCCCCATGCTGCCAACCTGACTGGTACAAAACTCCTGACTTCTGGCAAAACGAACCAGAGCTTCAACATCTGAGTCATGGGACTCTAGCGGCTTAGCAAACTTATCTTCATTACCTTTATCTTTACCTGCATCATCATAAGCTAGAACTGTACCGATAGGATTCAGCTCATGAAAAACCTCAGGCACTAGTACCACGAAGCCATGGCCAGCCAAGATAGTCGCGGCTCTGGCTATAGGGGCCGTTTGCTGAAAAATTTCTGAATAAAAAATAATAGTAGCAAACACCCCATCCTCTTTCGGGCGATAAAGATAAGTTCGCATCAAACCTGTACTGGTTGGAATATCATGAACTTCTTGTTTGACCATCATGGTGTTAGTTTCCTCTTGCTATCATTTGCTCAATTGACCAGCCAATAAACATGGCTGTCATGTGCCATTAATACTATTGAAGCTTAAAATGGTTATCTGGACTAAAAATAGTTATCCGGACTTAAAATAGTTCGTTGGGACAAGGTTCCCCATCGAGTAACTGACGCACATTGGTGAGACTGGTCAAGGCGATAGCTCCCAGAGCTTCGGCGGTTAGGAAAGCCTGATGCCCGGTGAAGATGACATTATGACAAGCCGATAATCTCCTGAAGATATCGTCCTGAATGATCTCATTGGATTTATCTTCAAAAAATAGCTCCTTCTCATTTTCATATACATCTAAGCCTAGAGCACCAATCTGCCCTTTCTTTAACGCTTCCATGGCATCGCAGGCATCGAGCAAGCCACCTCGACTGGTATTGATCACCATGACACCCGCTTTCATCTTATTGAAACTAGATTTACATAATAGGTGATGATTATCATCGGTGAGAGGACAATGCAGCGTTATGATGTCACAGACAGGATACATCTCATCGAGAGACACATAGTCTACACCTAGGTCTAGCACAGACTGATTTGGGTATGGGTCATAAGCTATGACTTTACAGCCAAATCCAAGCAAGACATTAATTGTCGCTAAGCCTATCTTGCCAGTGCCTATCACACCAACAGTTCGACCATGCATGTTGAAGCCAACTAATCCCTCTAAAGAAAAATTGGCATCTCGAGTTCGCTGATAAGCCTTATGCACCTTACGGTTAAGTGTCAACATCAAGGCTATGGTGTGCTCTGCCACTGACTCAGGAGAATAAGCTGGCACATTAACCACTTTAAGGCCTAATCTCTTTGCCGCAATTAGGTCCACATTATTGAAACCTGCACAGCGCATGACGATTATCTTAGTGCCATTCTTAGCCAGCTCGACTAACACCTCCTCACACAGAGAGTCATTTACAAATGCACAGATAGCCTCGAAACCATGGGCCAACTTAACTGACTTCATACACAGTCGATAATCAAAATACTCGATGCAAGCACCAAAAGCCTCATTGGTCTTATCGAAGTACTCCATGTCATAGTGCTTGGCACTAAAAAAACCTATCTTCATTTTATTTGCCTAAAAAATTCAATAATGAAAGTTTACCTCTTGTTTTAACATTAAGGTACATCTGGTTTCATTTAGCTGTGTAAGTTTTTAAATCGGCTAACTTCGACGCCCTGATAGAGTAAAGCAATCATAGAATCCCCCCATGTTGCCTGGCTTCACAGCCTACACTTACTGATAAACTTGTGGTCCTTCAGTAGGAAGCTGGTACAGGTACAGGTACAGGTACAGGTACAGGTACAGGTACAGGTACAGGTACAGGTACAGGTACAGGTACAGGTACAGGTACAGGTACAGGTACAGGTACAGGTACAGGTACAGGTACAGGAAATAGTATTCTTCTGCATCTTCGGCAAATAATTTATGATCAATGCCATGGCCTTAACACCCGTTACTCTGCTGATGTTATCGCTAAATAATCAGGGGTTGGCGCAGACTTATCCTATGATGAAAACCGATTATAAAGCCTATTATAAATAGCTTATTACAAAGCTTATTAACCCAGTAAAAATGAGGACTTGAAGCCCTTTTCATTTCTTTCGTTAACGGCTAGCCTAGACAGCTAATCAAAAATGCCCTCTGTGTCGCCTCATATTGCCGACAGGTTTAAGGCATTTATCAAAAATATATGGACCAAGAATCGATGCAAGAAAAGAAGCTAAAGCTAGAGGCTGCGTCTAGATTAATCACCGAAAACCAAGTGATCGACCAGCTAGACATGGGTGAAGTATTAGATCTTGCCTGTGGAAGTGGCCGTAATGGTCTCTGGTTTGCCGATAAGGGCCATAAAGTCACCTTTATAGATAAGTCCATGGCGAATCTAAATGTACCTTCAGAACCTCACTCCGACTCTAAGCCAACAGATCACACCTATCTGACATGGGATTTGGAAGATGGATCGGCGCCAGAGCTAGAGTCAAACAAGTATGACCTAGTCTTAGTGTTCAATTACCTGCACCGCCCTCTTTTCTCACAGATTGCAGCCGCAGTAAAACCTGGTGGCTTGATTATTTATGAGACATTCATTCAAAAGCAAGCTCAAATTGGTCGACCGAAAAACCCAAAATTTCTCTTAAAATCCAATGAACTTAAAAGTGAATTTGAAAAATGGTCTGTGCTACATTATTTTGAGGGAGAAGTCATGAATGGTTTAAACCTGAGTTACAAGGCTCAGTTAATCGCCCGCAAACCCAGTTGCTAATCTAGAATTGAAGTTGAGTCAGTAAATAAATCTGAAAAATAGGCTCAATATTACAAGGAAGATAGAATATGGTACTTAACTCAGAACAGTCTCGGCATATTGTTCCGCCCATGCTCACCGGGCTCATGGTATTGTGGGCTCTCTTGAGCCAACTTCTATACAGTGATACGCATTTCTCACTCAGTCACGCGGTCAGCTTCTATCCTGTATTAGTATTGTTTCCCATGGTTGTATTAGTTCACGGACACTTGATATGGCAAGCTAGGGGAATGGAACGTTTAGACCAAGCCGTATACGCCTTGATTCACTCACTACTTTCATTTGTGATTTGGACGTTTTCATTAATGCACGTTAACGGCAACAGTTTCTCTTAAAGAGGAGATGATTACATTAACTTTTTTGTTTTTACTCCCTTGTACTCTTTGTAATTTTGTACTATCTGAGAAGCCCCCTTATAAAAACGAAAAAAAAGGTGTAATCAAAATGAAAACACCTATGTCTAAAAGGGGGAGATGACTATATCAATAACTAGTGACTCTTATAATTACGCAAACATACGTAGTTATGTTATCGGTATCATGCGTATTTTTAGAACCACTAATTAAAAATATGACTTTATCGCATCAAATCGACAAAACTTCACTTCAAATTAATTAACTACAACCTTAACTATTTATTTTGTTGTTGGCAGAATGGCATAGGTTCACATTGCCCCATAGGCACTACAATGACATCGTCATTACCTTTTTTCGAGTTGACCTTTTGTTCTAAAACATCAACTTTAGGCCCATTAATTACAGTGGACCCTTCATCAATCTTGTGTTGCGTAGCATATACCGACCCACAAACAACACAGAGCAAAGCTGCATTAATTAAATTTGATATTATGAATTTACTCTTCATTTTAAATAATCCCTATGACGATATACTAGATGCAAAAATACAACGTTAATTTAAATTTCAGTTATTTTAAAAAGTAACAAACAAATGGCTACCAACAAAAACAGAACACCACTTAATTTGATAAAACAATAATAGTAGGCAGGTTAATACCAGTGCATATAGCCAACCTAAACAATCATCACAACCGAATATAATATATTACCAGTTCTCTAACCCCTTTTTATAACCCACGTATGGACCAGATACTCAGGTTATGGCTAAAGTGTACTAATAAAAATATTCCGATAGATTATTTTCAAGATGAAACCCAGGGTAAAGTTTAATCAAAAATCGAGTTAACTAAATATTTACTGGATTAACCTGCCTGACAACAAAACTACTTCTTTTGATAGGGGTAAGACCATAATAATAAGATGATGAAAAAGTGACCCGCATAATAATCAATAGCTTACAGAAAACTAATCATAATCAAGTTTAATAACATCAACATTTTGAGGATCGGACACAAGCATGAAAATCGCTCCAAATTTATCAACCGATATAGAGTATCCGCTCAGGTTTTCCATATAGATATCCATATAGACTCTCTCACCAGTTCCAATGTTAATACGTACTAATTTATACTCCCCTCCAGTAGCGATTAAGTTATATATATACTTATCAACAATTGTCCAAGATAGGTTGCTTGTGATGGTAAAATCTTCTAGAAATAGCGATTCCTCACCGCCAATTAATGTCCACAACCCACCCCCTGAACGTTTAGTAAAGAAAAACATTCCATTACTAGAATATTTCCCATACTCTCCGCCCTCTGCTAATGATTGAATAAGTTCGCCAGTATTGATATCGATAAGCTCTAGTGAAGACAAACCTAATGTATCTAGAGTCACCACAATCGAGCTACTACTGGGCCCCCAAGAAACGTTATATATATTGTCATTAACCTTCAAATCAATATGCTCTATTTTTTTATTAGTGATGTCATAAATAAATGGGCTATCATTCAACCGACCCAATATATATCTACCACTAGTAGAGAAACTAATATCCTTGATACTAATAATCTCATCGAAGCTTGTTAGCTTTACTTCTATTCCATCTTCATCACCACTTTTCAACCAAAGTTCAGGAACACCTGTCCGGTTTGAAACGAATGCTACTTTTGAGCCATCTAAGTTAGTAGAAGCGGTATAGTTCATTCCGTTAGAAAATATATATTTGGTTACTTTATTGACCTTATTTTCGAGATTTTTTTTATCTTTTCCTTTTATTTTTTTAGATTCATTCTCAAAATTACTTTCAAAACGCCATATCTCAGTCTTGAAAAACTCCCCTAACACAGCGACAATTTCACCATTTTGATTTGAAATAGGAGATACTATCGATTGCATTATATTAGTCAGTTGAGTGTGTGAGCTGCTCTCTAGATCATATCTAGCCAAATTTCCTGTCATTGAACGATAAATCAAAGAGCGACTATCTCTAGCCCAAGCTACTGTATGTAAAAGAAGATCTACCGTGAAAAGGTCCTGCCAGATACCAGTCTCTAATGAAAGTAAAATAACCTGAGTCTGATACCAGCGAACATTTCTTACCATTGCTAAATATTTGCCATCTGGAGAGAGGCTAATGGAGTAGTCTCCCCTGCCAATTGAATAAGGCTGAGTGATCTGCTGCTTATTGTTGCCATTTAAACTAACAGAGAAGACTTTCTTTTCCGTATGGTAGTCATGTTGCTGATCTTCGTCTATATAGAACAAGCTTTGTCCTGAAGGATTCCAAGCAATACTAGTAGACTGCAATTTTCTTTTACAATCAGTGATCTTCTGTATCTTTCCAAATGTTCTACTATGTTTATCTACAACATTTATTTTGCAACCACCATCATTATTATATGACAAGTACGCAATTCGAGAACCATCAGGGCTAAAAGCTGGATAACCTTGGCTGTCCATGGGGTCTTCTAAGTACACAACCAAACGACTCTCGATCTCCATCATTCCAATACGCCAATTCTTCTCACCTAAATCACGCTGGGAAAAGGCTAAATACTTGCCGTCTGGTGACAGGACAGGACTAAACTCTTGTCCATCCAAAAAAGTTAAGCGTTTTAATTCAGTATTTTGTGAATGAGAAATATCAAGCATGTCACTAGATAGGTATTGATATGCAGACCAAGAGGATAATGAAACTAAACTAATAAAGAGTAAAACAAACTTACCTGAGTGTTCATAAAGAATGGAGAACAGTTTTCTTTTAACCGTTTTAGTATCTCTCTCATCTATATGACTGCCAGCAATCACTTCTTCTGTAAATTTTTCCTCTTTTGTGACTTCTTTAACTAATGTGATTTCGGCAATGAGTACATAACCCACTTTGGGTAACGTCTTAATGAAACTGGGAGACTTGGCATTATCTCCTAGCTGATTTCGTAGCAGGCCTATAATCCTATTGATTGCATTGTCTGAGACTTCTCCTCCAGACCATACTTCTTCAAGCAACATATCCCTGCTAACAGGCTCACCAGCATGCTTAGTTAAACACAGCAGTACCTGCATGGCTCTGAGCTCAACTTTGAGCAAGCAGCCATCTTTTATAATCGTGCATTGACTAGGATCAATTACCCTATCAGCTAAACGATATTTAGGTTGAGTTATCATTAAGTACCAGTAAATTAATCAATTATTTTAACAACATACTTATATTAGCATTCGATTAACTAGCGTAACATAAATAAGCGAAATCAACATAAATCAAACAATGCTTGCATAAGGAGAATTGAAAGAAATTCTTTCAATCTAAACTTTTCCCTTGTATAGCCCATCCGCTAACAGTTATCTTTGCCAGGTTTTCTCACCTAGGCGCTTCCAATGTCAGACTTTATCTACTCTCCACCAACCGATCCTTGGCTTGAAATTATCTATCAAGATAAAGATATTTTGGTGATAAATAAACCTTCTGGACTACTTTCTGTACCTGGCAGAGCGCCTGAACATAGAGATAGTGTTTATAGTCGTGTCTTAGCTGAGCATCCAAATGCCCAAATAGTTCACAGATTGGATATGGCTACATCGGGTGTCATCGTTGTCGCGCTTAGGAGAAATGCTGAAAAAGAGTTAAAAAGGCAGTTCAGAGATAGAGAAACCAAGAAGACATATTACGCGCGAGTTGCCGGGTATATAAAAGAACATACAGGTAGTGTAGATCTGCCCTTAATCTGTGACTGGCCCAATCGACCTAAGCAGAAAGTAGACCATGAAGTAGGTAAATCCTCCTTGACTCATTTCGAAGTGATTAGTAAAGCTAAACGCTCTACATTAGTTAAACTCACCCCAATTACGGGCCGGTCTCATCAACTAAGAGTCCATATGATGGCCATAGGTCATCCTATACTCGGTGATAATTTCTATGCAGACCCTCTAGCTAAACGTTTAGCCAGCCGCTTATTACTCCACGCCCATAAGCTCACTATCAAGCAACCATATTCAGGTAAAGAACTCACTTTTAGCTCCGAAGTTCCTTTCATGTCTGCTGAAAACGATCAATAGCCGTTAGATATTTGAAGCACTTTTATAGGGGGTTCCCCCCTAGCTATGACTTTTATCCTACGCATTTCAGTGGTAAATGGCTTATTTAACTTAATTACCATGCATGCTTGGTAATCACACCAGAAAATCACCTTACTGATCTGATATCCATTTCTGCTTATTTATAGAATTTCATCATAATTAAGGGTAAGTTACTTATCATTACTTATGACTTTAAGAATTTCACTATGGAAACATCATTCCAAAGAGATGCCCTAGATAACCAAATATTATCTGCATTGATGAAAGAGGCCAGAACGCCATTTGCAGAACTCGCTAAACGTTTCAACGTCAGCGCAGGTACCATTCACGTTCGCGTCGAAAAAATGAAGCAAGCAGGGATCATCACAGGTGCTCAGATAACTGTAAATCCCAAGGCCCTGGGCTATGATGTTTGCTGCTTTATTGGAATTAATCTAAAGAGTGCCGGCGATTACCCAGCTGCAATATCTAAGCTCAATGAACTAGAAGAAGTGGTTGAAGCCTATTACACCACAGGCAACTACAGTGTATTTGTAAAGGTTATGTGCCAATCTATCGACGGTTTGCAACATGTACTCATAAATCGTATTCAATCTATCGATGAAATCCAATCTACCGAAACATTAATCAGCTTACAAAACCCCATAACTAGGGCGGTTAAACCATAGAACTAATATAAATAAGTTATTTCGACTAGTTTACGTCCAAATAAAATGAAAATTACGACTTTTTTCCCTGTCAGGATTAATAATGTAGTACTTTTGTGTTAAAAGATACATAGCCTCAACAAGTAGGCAACAAAACAATAAAAGTATAATTATAAAATTTGCACAGTACGCAAGCATTGTGCCTTAAATTGACAGGAAGAAGTCGTGAAAACAAAACTATCGATAGCAATTACGGCAGCACTGATCTCAAGTGCCGCCATGGCAAGTAGTGAATTTACTGCTAATCAATTTTCTCCAGAAATCACCTCTGTTGATCATTATAAAAAATCCCAATTTTCTCATTCAGCTATTTCATCGCCACAACGATTTATTGTTGAACTAGAATCACCGGCAATCGCTAAATACCAAGGCGGTGTCAAAAATCTTACTGCAACAGCATCAAAAAAAGGTCAACGTGTTGATACTCAATCGGCACCAGCTATAAGTTACGCCAATCATCTACAGAGTCAGCAACAAGCCTTTAAATCCTCTCTGTCAAAAATTGCCCCTAATGCTAAAGTTGAGCGTAATTTCAAGACACTATTTAACGGGGTAACTCTAGTTGGTCAAGGCCTAACCCTTGAGCAATTAACAGCGATGCCAGGTGTTAAATCTGTTTATCCTGAGACCATGTATGAAATCAACATGGATGCATCCCACGAGGTCATCAATAGTGTCGCCATGTGGGAAGCGGTTTCAGGAATAGAGAATGCGGGTAAAGATGTTCGAGTAGCTATTATTGATACAGGTATTCGTCCTGAAAATCCGATGTTTTCCGGTGAAGGCTTTACTAAGCCTACCGCTAATATGCCAACCAATGATTACTGTTCAAGTGTCGATACCACTTTTTGTAATGATAAGCTAATTGTTGCACGTTGGTCACAACCCACTTTCAAAGTTTGTGCCGATGAACATTTGAGCCCTCTAGGTTATGGGGGCCATGGTTCTCACGTCGCTGGAACCTCTGTCGGTAATAAGATCACCACTACATTTAAAGACATCGAAGTTGAATTATCAGGTGTCGCACCTGCAGCCTATCTAATGGTCTATAAGGCACTGTTCACCAAAGACGATTGTTCTGGTGGCAGCGGTTCAAACATAATGCTGATGGAGGCCTTAGAGCATGCGGTTAATGATGGCGCAGACGTCATCAATAACTCTTGGGGTGGTGGTGCAGGCGGCGACCCAGCTAACAGCCCATACAAAACCATGTTTGAAGCTGCTGAAGCCGCTGGCGTTGTAGTCGTCACTGCAGCTGGTAACGATGGCAATGGCGCACAAACCATAGGTTGTCCAGGCTGTATAGAATCTGGCATCACTGTCGCGAACAGTACTACAGGCCGATTCTTCGCCAATGGTTTTACAGCCGGTGGCAATGAGCTGCTTGCTATTGAAGCTAATAATGAAATACAAACTGAGGATATTACTTTACCCGTTATCGCAGCGGTTAATATCGATGCTGAAAATACCGAAGCTTGTTCTGCATTCCCAGCAGATTCTTTTAAAGATAGTATTGCACTCATTTCTCGTGGTGCATGTGCGTTTTCGGTTAAAGCCGCTAACGCAGAAGCTGCTGGTGCAAAAGCTATAGTGGTTTATAACAACAAACCTGGTGCGCCTATCAGCATGTATATGCCTGATGCGACTTTACCTGGTGTGATGATCTCCAACGCTGATGGTGCCGCAGTACTGGAAGGCCTTGGTGATAATACTACTGGAACCATAGGTGCAAAAGTTAAGCGTATAACGAGCAATGCACTTGCTGACTTGATTAATGCGTCTAGCTCACGTGGCCCTAATGGTAATCAAAATATCCTAAAACCAGATCTCGCAGCTCCTGGTACAGATATTCTCTCGGCTACATCACCTGACGAAGATGGCACTGACTTTGCCACTATGACAGGAACAAGTATGGCTAGCCCCCATGTTGCTGGAGCAGCAGCTCTTATGAAACAACTGCATCCAGAGTGGAGTGCTAATGATATTAAAACAGCTCTGACATCTACCGCGCATATGAGCGACATACTTGATGATGATGCTGAAACCCAGGCATCGCCATTTGTTATGGGCGCAGGTCGTATGGATCTCGATGCAGCAGCTAAGGCTGTTTTGACATTTGATAAGCCATCAGTAGCCTCAGACTCATGTGTGGGCCCATGTACCTTCACTCGAACTGTATATAACAAGAGCGATGAAGCAACATCTTGGACACTTTCAGCATCGGCCGATAGTGCAGGAATTAGTGTTTCTCCATCGACTCTTGAACTAGAAGCCGGAGCTTCTGCTGAGTTCACTGTTACGGTTGATTCTACTTTCACCGAGTATGGTTCTTGGATCTTCGGTAATGTAATGATAAAAAGTGATCAAGGTAAGCAAGATGCTCACTTACCTGTGGCAATCATGGCCAGAGAGTCTAGTGACTCTTCATTGATTTCAGCGATTACAACCAAAGCAGATATTAAGGCTAGTGATGAATTTCCTATAAAAGCTATCGTTAATAACTCTATTTTTGAAAAAACTGTGACCATCACAGCCTATGCTCCGCAAGGAACAAAGATCACATCGACCGACATAACGCCTAATTTAACTGGTGCTCAACAAAATGGTTTCGATGTTAATTTGGATCTTGGTCGCATCACTTGGGTTGGTACTCTAGATCTTCCTCAGATGTCTTCAACAAAAGATGTTGGTGGATTTCCAAGTCTTATCGCTGACTTAGGCGTAACCCCTGAAATTTGTGAAGCAGGTTGTGATGAAACAGCAATCACCTTCTCTTCACTGCCTAGCTTTAAATATAATGGCGTTAGCTATGACAGCATCACCATGGGTGATAATGGTATAGCCATTGTTGGAGGCGGTTCAACATCTGGAACTTATGCTAATAAAGAGCTACCAGACAGTGCTAATCCAAATAATATCTTAGCCCCCTTCTGGTCTGATTTTGATCTCGCCGATACATCCGGTACCGATACTGGTGGTGGACAAATGGCTATGGGAGTATTTAACGGGGCAAATGATACAGTTTGGTTAGCATTAGAGTGGAAAGATGCACAATTGTACGCTGATGACACCAATACAAAATACAGCTTCAGTATCTGGATTAAAGCAGGTGAAGAAGAACAAGTTATATTTAACTATTTAGATATACCGAATATGCCTGCGGCTGTCACTATTGGAGCCGAGAATATTGGTGGTTCAGTAGGTACAACATTCCACCACAACAGCCAAGGAGAATCTGTCACTAGCGGTGATGCAGTTATGCTTCAATCAACCGCACCAGGTAGTGTCAAAGTCGACTACATGGTAAAAGCGACAAGCTTTAACTATGGCCAGATGGACACAGTTAAAACAGACGAAGAAAAAGATGTCGAACTTAATGTTCTGGATAACGACACTGTGCCAGAGAAAAAAGTGGCCAGAGTATCTATCACAGGTGACGGTATAACGGCAAATGCTCAACGTCTTATTCATGTATCTGCCGATGGGGCTTTAGGGAAAGTCATGCTAGTGACTGAACCTGAGAATGGTAAAGTTACACTTGCAGAAGATGGTGCAGCAGTCTACACACCGAATAAAGACTTCTTCGGTGAAGATAGTTTCACTTACTCATCGGAAGATGCTGCCGGAAATACTTCCACACCAGCAAAAGTCACTGTCACGGTAAACAACATCAATGATGCACCGACAGTATCACCATCAGCAGCAAGCTCTATTGTTAATACTCCAATAACGATAGCATCAAACGCTAAAGATGTTGATGGGGACGATCTCACATTTACTTGGACACAAACTTCAGGTGACACAGTCTCTTTCAATAGCACAGACGAGAACATTAAAGTGACCGCTGCAACATCTGGCACTTACACCTTCGAAGTCGTTGCAAGTGATGGCGTTATTGATAGTAAAGCTGGTGAAGTAACTTTAACTGTATCGAATGCACCTGATAACTCTGGTGGTTCATTAGGTTGGTTAACTATGCTGCTGCTTCCATTTGCAGGCCTACGTCGTCGTAAGCGTTAATACCTTAGTTTAATAAGCTGTAAATAATAAGGGAGCCAAATAGGCTCCCTTCTTTTCATCCGTTATTCCACTTCTAAAAGTCGCTAGTCTCTCAATCCACTATCTCTAAAATATCTATATCTCAAACACCTTGGTCATCACCTTATAAAGCTCAGTGCCTTGATAAACAGATGCCGAGGCGAAGTGCAGGATAGGTACACAAGCTTGATTAAGATTGAGTGGAGTTAAGGCCCTATCTGTCCCATAAAGATCGAGTCGCAGAATATTTGCTAATGGCTCTGTGGCTGCCAATGGTTGGCCAACCTCAGCCAGATACTCGACCATGCCACCTAGAGGCGAATGGTACTTCTTATAGTCTTTCAAATAACAGGCGTATCTTTTCATCGTGGCCGGAACAAGCTTCTGCTCGATAACACCGCGCTCGCTCAGATAAGCCAAAATACCTTTAGCATCGATTAGAGCATCTTCGAGATTAATCTTCTCTTGAGATCCTAGCTCTAAGGTAAAGGCAGAGACTGGTACCTGCAAATCCCTTCCCACTGATTTCATATGCTCGGCGAGTTTCCACCAAGGGCAGAAAACAGACTCGTCCATGGCTCCGCCAAAATCATTGGGAATCAACAAGGTATAAGGGATGGAGAAGAAGGATGCCGCCTGAGCATCATACTCGGGACAATAAAGATGCTTACAAGACTTAGGCCCAGTGTGGAGATCTAGCACAATATCAGCTTGATGCGCCATTACTTGCAAGTTAATCGCCTGCTGGTGCCCGGTTGTTATGCCCCACTCACTGTCTAAACGTGTATAGCAAGCTTCAACCAACACGGCCTTGTATTGAGTAATCAAGTCAGCATCACTCAGAGAGTCATTCGCCTTATACCAAGCCGCCACATCGACATTATGCTCTAGATATTCCCTATTCCAATTCACACCAGTAATAGGGTCGAAGCGACCTAAGGTGAACTCACCGCTTTTTTGATTAATCCCCAGAGGATTAGCCAGAGGCACCAGGGTGATATCGCCACATAGGGTGTATTGCTCCAGTAATTTCATCAACTGATAGATGACCGCATTGCCCTGCACCTCGGCGCCATGTACATTCGCTTGGATATAGACGCTGGGAGCCGTAGCGCTTTCGCACTCATGGCTAAATATGGGGATGGTGAGATCTTGGCCTGTGGCTAACTCACCTATCTTCAATGATGATTGGGTAAAACTCATATTGTATCCTTCACTTCCTAGCCTCTCGATGCTAAAACCGACAAGCTAGGTTTTTGATTACTCAAATAAATTCTGATGCAGCGCCCTAACCACCAAGGCAGCTTCTGATTCGGCGACTAAAACGCACAGGTTATGGGGGCTAGCTCCCTGACAAATCATGCGCACATTATGGGGTTCAAGCACTTCAAAAACTCGGCGACACACACCTGGAGTCGATGCAATCTTATTGCCGACTATCGCCACCAGTGCCAGACCTTCTTCGACTCGTACATGGCAGTGCTGTGATAACTCCTGCAACAGAGACTCACTGAGTAAGCCATTTCCGCCAGAGTCAGATCCCGTCTTATCTAAGGTCAGTGACACATTCACCTCGGAAGTCGTGATCAAGTCGACACTGATCTTGTGTCTGGCTAAAGTCGCAAAGGTCTCGGCCAGAAAACCTTGAGCGTGGAGCATCTGCAGACTGTGCAGATTGAGCAAAGTTTGATCCCGGCGCACAGTCACCGCCCGATAAACTGGAGTATCTTCAACTTGGTGGCGGATCCAGGTGCCACCTAGCTCAGGCTCACGGCTAGAACCGACAAAGACTTGAATTTTTTGTCTAACGGCAGGAAGAATAGTGGCAGGATGCAACACCTTTGCACCAAATGTCGCCATCTCGGCGGCTTCATTGAAGCTAATCTCAGCGATAGGGCTAGCTTTAGGCGCAATGCGAGGGTCTGTAGTATAGATGCCGGCCACATCGGTCCAGATCTCAACTGCAGTCGCCTTTAAAGCCTCGGCCAATAAGGCCGCTGAATAATCGCTGCCTCCACGGCCCAGAGTCGTGGTTGCTCCTGTATCATCTGCACCTATAAATCCCTGAGTCACGATGCGCTGGGAAGATAGGAGTGGAACTAGAAATTCTGCAGTTAACTGAGAAATAGTCTCAATTTGTGGTTCGGCGCGACCAAAGTGACTATCAGTTCGCATCACCTGACGCACATCGAATGCACTGGCAGCCTCCCCTTTCTCTCTCAAGACAGCGGCAAACAAGGCCGATGAACATTGTTCACCTTGAGCAAGCAGCTCATCCATACTTGGCTTATTTCTATTTTGACCCAGCTCTTCACTCAGTACAGAGATACGGCTCAATACAGAATCCAGTCTAGCGGCAACCTCTTGTGGGTTACCCAAGGAATCTAAGATTTTAAATTGAATGTGAGCTATCTGCTTAATGAGCTGTATTCTTCGCTCTTCAGCTATATTTTTGTGGGTCAGTTCGACTAACAGATTGGTGACACCACTGGAAGCACTCACCACCACAACACGGGTATCAGGGTTAGCGAGAATGATATCGGCACAACGACTCATGGCGGCATAATCCGCAAGTGAGGTTCCGCCAAACTTAGCGACAATAAGGGACATTACACTGCCTCCACGAAATGCAGACACAGATAAGATTCATTTGAAAATAAATAAGAATATAAAACAAACATGATTAGACTCCGAACTGATTTAGTTCGAAGAGCCTGGTGCAAAGATTACGCACCCCAGAGACGGGAAACAGAGATCACCACCAGAAGCTCTCCACCAATAAACAGGTGACAACCTAAGGGATTCAGCCCATTAGACCGACATAGAGTAATTCCAAATACTCAAATATCTCGGCGCAAATCTCCCTCATAAGTCATCATCAGAGCTTGGACTCTTCAGACTTACTACCTAGTTAGCGCTCCTCTTCTGTACCTTGCTCTCAGTCAGCATGAATAAAAAAAGAACAAGGAAGGGCAAAGCTATCAAATTTTGGCTAACCAAGCAATGGAGAATCTCAACTAATACAGAAGATTTAAGCTAATAACCTTAATCTGGTAACTCACTCACCAAGTTAACCCGCTCAGAGAAGTTACCGATAATGATCTCTTTTCGATACTCGGCTTTAGAGAACAAGCAAGGAACTAAGGCTAACTGGTTATTATCAACGAAGTAGATGGCGTTCTGCTTAAATTTCAATCCCAGATGTGCTGCGCTCAGCTTATCTATGGCGACCGCCCAACTTTTTTCCATATGGGTGCCATCTTTAGATGCCCCCACAACTGCACGATAGGGTCTGTTAAATTGCTCTATAGCCAGTAAAAGTTGTCGATCTAACAGGCGGTTTTGGCAAGAGGTAAGGATCTGCCCCTGGGGATTGTGGGCCGTAATAATGGCAAAAGATAACTGAGAAGATAAGGTTTGGGTAAATAGAAACTTAGTCTCTTGGTAGTGCTGCCACAGTTTCTTGTTCAAGAGTCGCTTGTTCGAGTCAATCATCTAGACCAGTTCCTTTCAATTTAATTGAAATTATTATAGCAAATTTAGTATATCTTCATAAAGGCATGATCAAGATCACTAAATGGCACTTTTTCAACTTCCTTATTTTTCAATGAGTTATAAGGATAAGTGTGACCAAGGTCAAATCCACGAGTAATTTTGTTAACATTTCATTTGTTAACAAATGCCTAAAACGAGTACAATAGACTCAATCGGTAGGTTCAGCATCTTCTATTTTATAGGATGCATTTCGTTACAAGTGGAACTGACAGAGAACTTATAGCCAAGCAGGTTTCTGTATAAATTCGACCGGCGCTTAATTTCTCGTTTTAACTTCATGAATATTTATTAATAGAGGGAACTAACTCTACTGTTAATAATCGAAGTGATTACAGTTCGCGTTCCCATTTATTGAGATTCGCATACTTTACTCATCAAGGAAGTGTGTTGCTGTTTCAGCCAATTTGAAAGCACCTACCGTAGATCAGTACAGAGTCAACATGACAAGTTCGAGCGTATTTAGCACTAATGACACGCTCTCATAGTTAGAACCGATTTGAACAAATTAGGTAAATTATTATGCAAAACCCGCACATTCTGATTGTTGAAGATGAAGCCGTTACCCGTAACACGCTAAGAAGTATTTTTGAAGCTGAAGGATATGTGGTAACTGAAGCCAATGATGGCGCAGAAATGCATAAAGCCATGCAGGAAAATAAAATAAATTTGGTCGTTATGGATATCAATCTTCCAGGCAAAAACGGTCTTTTATTAGCACGTGAACTTCGTGAAATAAACAATATTGGTCTAATCTTCCTTACGGGCCGTGATAACGAAGTTGATAAGATTTTGGGACTTGAAATTGGTGCTGATGACTACATCACTAAGCCATTCAACCCACGTGAACTAACTATTCGTGCTCGCAACCTATTGACTCGCGTTAATAGCACAGGTGCTGAAGCCGAAGATAAGAGCAGTGTTGAGTTCTACCGTTTCAACGGTTGGAGCCTTGAAATCAACAGCCGTTCTTTGGTTAGCCCACAAGGTGAGCCATACAAGCTGCCACGTAGTGAATTCCGCGCTATGCTGCACTTTGTTGAGAACCCAGGTAAGATCCTTAGTCGTGCCGACCTTCTAATGAAGATGACAGGCCGCGAGCTTAAGCCACATGACCGTACCGTTGACGTAACGATTCGTCGTATCCGTAAGCACTTCGAAAGCTTGCCTGATACGCCTGAAATCATCGCCACGATTCACGGTGAAGGTTATCGTTTCTGCGGTAGCTTAGAAGAAGCTTAAATCTAAGCCGATTCAAATAAAAAAACCAGCCTAGGCTGGTTTTTTTGTACATGGATGTAGTTATCCCCGGTGGCCACGGATGGCCAAAGAGGGGGTTTGTGTCTGGAATAAGGCTGGGAAGCTTCTAAAGGCGAAGAAAGTTTTTAGAAGCTAAGAAAGCTTCGAGTTTTAAGCTGTAAGACCCAACACAGGGCTAAGAAAGCTTCGAGTTTTAAGCTGTAAGCCCCAAGACAGGGCTAAGAAAGCTTCGAGTTTTAAGCTGTAAGCCCTCAAGACTAAAGACCCAGCGCTGGAATCCTTCAAGCCTCTGCTCTTACTTACAACTTATCACTTAAAACTCACCACTTATCGCTTATCGCTTATCGCTTAAAACTTATCGCTTACCACTCGCAGACTCGTGGTTTATTTCAATTCTCTCTCAAGAAAATCGGCCAATGAGCGATACAAATGCGTTCTGACTTTTTCGCCGCGCATCGAATGCTTAGAACCTGGATAATCTATCATCTGAAATAGCTTACCTTCATCCTGCAACGCCTTATACACCTTAGTACTGTTCTCAAACAACACATTGTCATCGGCCATACCGTGATACATCAGCAAGCCAGATTGATAGCCTTTCACATATGGCAGTACGCTGCTGGCCTCATAGCCTTCGGCGTTCTGTTGTGGATGACCCAGATAACGTTCGGTGTAATGGGTGTCATATAGGGCCCAATCTGTCACAGGGGCGCCAGAGATGGCAGCCTTAAAGTAATCTGGCGCCTTAAATATGCCCATCAGAGCCATATAACCGCCGTAGCTATGGCCATACAAGGCTATGTTAGCGCTATCAACATAGGCAAGTGTACGCAGGTAATCGACACCAGCTTTCTGGTCATTAACTTCCGCTTCACCTAAGTGCTGATAGATCACATGCTCAAATTGAGTGCCACGGTGAGCCGAGCCCCGGTTATCGAGCTGGAACACGATATAACCTTGCTGGAGTAAATACTGAGTAAAGTAATCTTGATCGCTCCAACTGTTAACCACCAACTGAGCGTGGGGGCCACCGTAGACTCGAACGACCACAGGATATTTCTTGTCGGCGCTAAAATTTGTCGGTTTAAACAAACGATACTGCAGCGCTTGGCCATCTTCCGCTTTGACCTGACCAAACTCAGGTAACTGCCACAATCCGAAGAAAGGATATAGAGGGTGAGTCTTATCCACCTCGTTCTGCTCGACCCAAGCTAATCGTTGGCCCTTATCACCATGTAGGCTAATCTGAGGCGGTTGGGACAAGCTGCTAAAGTAGTCCAGATAGACGGCTTCATTCTCGGCAAATACAGGAGAATGCATCCCGCTCCGCTGACTAATACTCTCGACTTCGCCACCGTTTAAAGGCACGCGGTAAAGATGTTTCTCCGTCACTAGAGTCTTGCGGCCGCTAAAGTAGATCCAACCGGTTTTCTCATCCACCAGCTCGACTTCATCCACGGTCCAGTCTCCCGATGTCAGCTGTTTCTTCACCTTGCCATCCAGTCCAATCAAGTACAGGTGGTTGAAGCCATCACGCTCCGAGGCCCAAATGAAGCTCTCTTGCTGCTTTAAGAAATGCAGATCATTATTGAGATTCACCCAGGCATCGCTGCGCTCTTCTACCAAGGTTATCGACTTATCTATTTGGGCAAGGGATACCACTCTGAGATCTAAGCTTTGCTGATCTCGGCTCTGCCATTGATAAGACAAGCGCTTGCTGTCGGGTAACCAGCTAACTCTCGGTAGATAAATGTCTTGTTCTTTACCAAGGTCAATCCAGCTTTTTTTCTGGTCGGCGAGAGTCACCACGGCTAATTTAATCGTGACATTATTCTTGCCTGCATAGGGGTATCTTTGCTCGGTTAACTTGATGCCATCGGCATAGATCTCATTGCGGGTCACCAACTCAACGCCAGACTCATCGATACGAGTATAGGCGATGGCCGTCTCATCGGGAGACCACCAATAGCCAGTCATGCGGCCCATCTCTTCCTGAGCAACAAACTCGGCCATGGCATTTTTTATCGCCCCGCCGCCATCTGTAGTCATGGCAGTTAGCTTGCTGGTTTTAAGATCTAATACGAATAGATTTTGCTCTCGTACAAAAGAGACATAATTCCCCTTTGGAGATAAACGAGCGTCGGTGACAAAGCCTTCTCCCGTAGGTAACAAGTTGACGCTGCCATCATCAAGGGAGAAATAATACAGCACACCAGAAGCAGGAATGAGTAAGGCCTGGCTATCGTCAGACCAGAAGTATTCCATGATCCCCTTACCATAAATGCGTTGACGCTCACGTCTGGCTTTCTCTTCATCAGAAAGCTCGCCTATGGTGAGTTTATCCGCATTCAGCAGAATGGATTGTTTACCGCTGGCCACATCCATCTGCCATAAATCATAGAAATACTGATCGTCTTTACGCCCGGCGAGATAGGTCACTCTTTTACCGTCTGGAGAAAGCTTAAGTCCCCTGGGACTGGTGCCTGCCAATGCAGGTGAAGCGTAGAGCCTTTCAATACTCAGTGGCATGGTACCGCCTGTTACAGCGGCTTTGGCTGTATTCAAGTCTGTACTAGTAAGGGTATTTGCTGCAGTCGAACAGCCTGTATTTGATAAAATCATAGGAACCGCCAATAGAGCTGATGTCATCCATTTTATTGTCATTATTATGTCCTGGATCTGAAGGTAATTACTGCATGTCGGCTAATGAGATTGATATCATTAACAAACGACATAAATATCGCTGACATTGTGCACTAAAGTCAGCAAAAACTAAAACACGCCGCCGAAGTTATAATTTGCCACCATAGGACGCTGAAAAAAAGTTCAATCTCAGGTATGATCGCGCCAATAAGAAAACTCACTTTTGACCCGACCTCAAACTCGAGCTCAGCTCGAACTTGTATAGGAAATAACATGCAGACCTTGGCCCAAAATCTGACATCACAAGGCATCAATGCCTCTCTGACTCAGCTTATTCACACCTTAGCGAACACCTCTAAAGAGATAAGCCATGCCGTTCGTCACGGCGCTCTTGCCGGTGTACTCGGCACCACAGAGCAGGAAAATGTTCAGGGTGAAACCCAGAAGAAGCTGGATGTTATTACCAACGATATGCTCAAAGATGCGCTGGATAAGGACAATACAGTCCGTGGCCTGGCATCAGAAGAGGAAGACTTTATCGTTGAAGTTGGTGCTAAGGGTGACTATCTGGTTTGTTTCGATCCATTGGATGGCTCATCTAATATCGACATTAACTCGCTAGTGGGTACTATCTTCTCGATTCTACCCGCCCCAGAAGGTGAACTAACAGAGCAAAGCTTCCTGCAAGCGGGCCGCAAGCAAGTCGCTGCCGGTTATGTCTTATATGGTCCTTCGACTATGTTGGCTCTCACCACAGGTCAAGGTGTTCAGTTATTTACCTTAAACCCAGAAACTAACGAATACCTGTTAACTACAGAAGCTATGTCTATCAGTAAAGACACGGCTGAGTTTGCCATCAACATGTCTAACCAGCGTTTCTGGGAAGCACCTATGCAAACCTATATTGCCGATCTTTTACTTGGCACCATAGGGCCGAGAGAGAAAGCCTTCAACATGCGCTGGATAGCAGCCATGGTCGGCGACGTGCATCGCGTACTGTCACGCGGTGGCATCTTCACTTACCCTACCGACAACAAGAACCCAGAGAAGCCATACAAGCTTAGATTGATGTATGAAGCTAACCCTATGGCATTCTTAGTCGAACAAGCTGGCGGCAAGGCTTCTACTGGTTATGAAACCATCATGGATATCGAGCCAAGTGAAATTCATCAACGCGTAGCCGTTATCTTAGGTTCGGCCAACGAAGTTGATACTTGTCTTGAGTATCATGATATCGATTACAGCGAAGAGCCTGAGGTTTAGACCTAGCATCGAGCATCGAGCATCGAGCATCGAGCATCGAGCATCGAAATAATATAAAAAAAGTCGCTATAAGCGGCTTTTTTTATGGGCTATTTTTATCATCTTGTTTACGAGATTAGATTTAGCTAAATCTAATACCTCTACCTATAGGTAAGGCTATTGGCTTAGCCAGTATACTCACGGGTATCACGTATCTTATGACTCGTGTGTTCACGGGCAGACTCATTTCCTGCCGCTCTTGGACAAATTTAGGCTAATAAAAAAGCCAGTAGAAGTTAGCTACTGGCTTTAATAAAATCATCTGTTTTTAGACCGTGACAGAGGCCTAAGACTAGCTCTGTTTCGTTATAGCTTCCGAGGCTTGCTCGACTGTTTCATCGCCCTTCTCGGTCGCATCGACTATGGTCAATACAGCCGCATCACCCACAACGTTACACGATGTTAGCACCATATCGATTAAGCGGTCTAACGCGGCGACAATGGCAAAGGCTTCAACTGGCAAGCCCATCTGGTGGATTAGCACACCTATCATCACCATACCGCCACCTGGAACGCCGCCAGCACCCACAGAAAGAAGAAAGATACTGAATAAGAGTGCAGGCAGTTGCTCCATAGCAATTGGCGCACCGAATGCGTTAGCCACGAAGAAGATCGCTATGGTGATATAGATAGACACGCCGCCCATGTTCATGGTGGCGCCTAGGGGCACACCAAAACCAGCGATGGATCGTTTAACACCTAACTTCTCAGTCAATGTGCGCATAGTCACAGGAATGGTTGCATTTGAACTCGCCGTAGACAGTGAGAACAAGATCTGCTCTTGGGTCTTAGCACGGAATTCTTTCGCCGAAACCGAGGTGAATGCACCAACGGCCATAGGATAAACCACAAAAATCCATAGCAATAATAAGCCTAAGATGACGACCAAATACTCGGCAACACTGAGAAAAATTTCTGCCTCTAAGCTTGCACCGAGTTTAAGCATTAAGGCAAAAACACCAATTGGAGCTAGCTGCATCACCACAGTGATCAGCTTCATCATCAGCTTGTTACCTTCCTGAAATCCCTGAACCAGCAAGGGAACTCCATTACCTAAAGATTTCAGCACCCCCCCCACCAGCAAGGCAATAAAGATCACTTGCAACATGTTGCCCGAACTAAATGCGGCAACCGGGTTATTAGGGACAATATTGACCACCAATTGGACTAAGTTTGGCAATTCAGTGGCGGTTATTGTTGCACCTGTGCCACCGGACATGTCGACACCTAGACCGGGTTGGATCAAGAGTGCTACGGCTAAAGCGGCAAAAATAGCAACCAAGGTATTGATAATATAGAAAGCGAATGTTTTACCGCCCAGACGGCCGAAACTTTTCAGGTCCTTAAGTTCTAGCACACCGCATACTATGCTGACGAACACCAAAGGGACGACGAGCATCATGATCATATTGACGAACATGGTGCCCACGCCAGAAGATATCTCGACCACAGTGCCGGAGAAGAAACTAATATCCCCGAGTAAATATTGAATGATGGAACCGAAAACTAATCCGGTAAACAGACCGATAAAGATCCGTGATGAAAGTGATTTAGTCATATACCTGCCTTCGATTTAGCATATCTTTTATGTATGCTTTTATTAGTTTGCACCTAGGTCGATGCTTATACTCAGGGATTGTATCCCGCTTGTGAAAACCGATAGTGAATCATGGCGGACACAATTTCAATCAGATTTATGATCACAATTGAAACCGCAATGCAGCAATAAGTGAGCTTGGGTCATTATTGTTGAGTTTAAAAGGAGAACGAGGTGGGCACTAAGATGCCAATATCTACATCATTATCAAACGGGTAACACAAAACAAAATAACACCCACACTGTGACAGTAGGAAAAACCGATCCGGAACTAGATGATCGATTTTAAAACTAAAAAAGAAAATCAAAACAGAGATAAAGACTGATTACTTTAGTGTACTAGGTAAACATCCAAATTTAGCTCAAAGAAAAGCCGTTAAAGCATCTGCTATAACGGCTAATATTCGCTAATGATATTTTTTCAGGCTAGAAGTTTATGCAAAACCTAGCTCGACGTCGCTGATGACTAAATTACTGGTATCCAGTATCAGGATCAGGTTCACCTATATCCAGCTAAGTCGATTAGCACTAATGTCCCGCAGCACTAAATCCTAACCATGCCTATGACGATGACTATGCGAAACCTAGCTCGACGTCGCGGATGACGAAGTTACCAGTATAAGTAGGGTCTGGCTCACCTATAGGATCTAGCTCAAAGTAAGCTCTATGCTCTTCAGGTAAACCTTCATAACCACATATCACCTGATACAACCAGCTTTCTCTATCCCAAGTTAGGCCATGCTCGTCAAGATACTCAAGTGCCGACTGACTGCGTCCCGTATCGATAATGCTACAGAAATACTGATCCACGGCCAACTTCAACGGGTTATCCGGGATATCAAAATCTTCAGCCTCGACCAGAGACATAGAAACGTCATGACTCAGATGACTAGTATCTGTTGGAAGTCTGGTGATGGCCTTCAAGCGAGATACTATATCTAACAGCTCAGGTTCATAGCCGGTATTATTCACATCCACTGCGGCCGGGGCCAATATTGCTTCGGCGCGATTAAATAAGCTTGGCAGTTGTTTGTGGCTGACATGATCGTCCGGTCGATAATCCGGATGAAGATCGGTATAGAGTAACCAGCCTTTAAGCAGACGAGTACGGCCTCTAATCTGACGGAAACGCCCGAGTAACTCGAGTAAACGTCCCTGCACCACACTCAGCTCCTGAGTACAACTACTCAGGGTCTCTTGTAGCGTGGTGACTAAGAGTTTTCTCAACTCACGAATGTCGCCGGCAATCTCACCTAATTCACTAAACTGGAACATCTCCAGTCCGTTCAACAGCTCAGTCACTTGGCTCTGTGCCAACTCATTTTCGCGAATTTTGGCATTAATGGTACCCACATAGCCAAATTCATTATTAATTCGACCCCAGAGTACACGTATGGAATATTTGAGTCCCTCGGCGAAGCTGTATACATGCTCGCTAAGGTCTGCCAAATAAGCTTCTGTGGCACTGTAATTCGCATTCTGGCGGGCTTCTTTATAGTGCTCAGCCAAGGTCTTAATCGTTGCCAGTGAGGAGCCTACATTGGCATCGATCTGACGATTACGCTCGTCACTGAGCGCCTCTTCGAGCAGGGCTCGCACCGAGCGCTTTAAACGCAGTTCTTGATCTGGCTCCGGACGCCACAAGATCTCGCTTTGACTGAGCTTCTCAATCGCGGCGGAGTTGTCCTCGTCCTCACGCACAGATCCCGACAGATATACATCCATGATGAGATCGGCATGACGGCTCAGCTGCTTGAGCAGCCTAACCCCAGACTGATGTAAGTTATTGCTCATATTAAACCACGTCCCTCAGAGTCGTTCTGTCTGGGCTTCTATTGTTCATCAGACAAGATCCCTCTGGGTTGCTGTTTCGGCTTGTGCCTCTAAGCTCAAACCTTCGGTCTCGTCGATAAAACGAATCACCTCATAAAGATAATCCAGCTTACCTGTGGCAATGAATATCTGCTTCTCTTTATTGGGACGAGCCAGGTAGCCCAAATCCACCAAACGCTTAAACACCAGTTTAATCTGGGCATCCACGTTACTACTAGTGGAACCAAACAGACGATAGTGGCTTATCTTGGCTAGCTGTTCACGAAAAGCCGGCGTGTCTTCAATGCGTATCATCAACTCATTTAAACGTACCGCCGCCCCTTCAGACAGAGGAGCATCCTGACCACTGGCCTCTTGCACTAAGACCAGCCACTCCACTAAAGGGACTAGCGCATTACAGATATCTTTAAACTGAGAAGAAATAACCTTGCGTTCGACCTCGCCTAATTGCAGATAACCACAGAAGAAGACTTCTCCTTCACCAGCCGAACCTATAGTACGATTAATCTGATTGAGATAATCTTCCACCCGCTCTCTAGTGTCGGCACTCTTCAAGGCTCGCCAACCATCTTCATCTGTAGTTCGACAGATAAACTCACCTTTTAACAGGCGTTCTATGATGGCGCCAGTACCCACAATTGCAGTTTCAGTATTATCGTTCATTACACGGCCTCCCTTATACTGGCATTACGTTGTCTCAGCTTATCGGCAATAGGGTTGACCTGAGGTTTCACCACTTGGAGCTTCTTGGTCTGTTTATTGATGATGTAGCGATTGGCAAACAAGTTCAATACTTCAGACTCAGGGTTCGGGAATGCGCCCAATACCGAGATATTATTGTTCTCACAGGCATCAAAAATCTTCTTCACGTTGCCGTGATGTAAGGTGCCCAACTCATCTATAGGCCAATGTATGGTGACATCTGCGCGCCCACGTAATAGGCGAGTAAAGGCCAACAGGAACTTACACAGAATAAGGTAAGCCATACCATGACTCGACGATTCATTGAGTTGACGATCGGTGCGAATAATCAGATCACTATTGCCCTCTTTCAGGGTTAACTCAATTTCCAGTAGTTTAGATATCCCACCAGAGAGAGCCGAACGACCGATAATATCTAACGCACGACGCATACTGTTAGTGTAATGCTCATCGGGGAGCTCACTGAAACCGTCAGCCTTCCATTTACGGAATGCCTGAACAAACATCTCAAGCTCAGGCCAAAACTCTAGTTCGCTGATCCTTGAACGTATCTTAACCGCAGATTCAGAGACACCATCGAGGAATAGCTCTTCACCAACTTCACGGGTAATCCGCGCACTCTGGGATGCAATGCGGCGATCGATATCGGCAAGCACGTCATAATAGGCAGTCAGATCGACACCGAAGATACGCCCCTGCTCCCTGAGTGCTGTGATCGACTGAGGTACCATCACATTAAGCAACTGCTCGAGTTGAGGCACCAGCTTACGATAATCAATCAGGCGTATGCCTTTATCATTGAGGAAACTAGACTCTTCACGAGCTCGCTCCCAGGTCTCGGACAGGCTGGAACCTGACTTACTGGCGATAACCGAATCGAAATGCTCCACATACTGCTTCACCGAACCCAGCAGGTTGTCGCGTTTGAGCAGTAGCTCTTCGCCCTGACGTAAACGCTCGGTCAAGCCTCCCTGAGCATCGTCCTTATTGTTTGGCAACTTTAACTCACTGAGTTTACGCATAACGCTGCGCAGCTTAGTCAAGTTCTCAGAGGCTTCCACCTGAATGGCATCGGACTGCTTACGCTGACCGTCCAACTCTTGTCTTCTAGTCTTGATCTCATTGGATTTAGACTTAAGTTGCTGCTCAAGTTCCGATGTTGCATGCTTCACTGTGCTCAGTTCAGTCTGCAACTTAGGCTTACGTTTAAGCCAGGTATGTTGATACCAGTCATCGTATCTGAGTACCTCACTACGATGCTGTTCTGCCTTGCTTATGCTCGACTCTAAGCCTCTAATCTCTTGCTTGAGGGCGAGTATCTTATCTTCGTCGACACCACGAGACTTAAGTTCATTCTTATACCACTGCTCGCAGGCTTTCTGCTCACTCTTGGCGTGATCCCTTCTGTGCTGAATATTGATCTTTATCTGGTTCAGCTGATTATCTAAGGCACCGACAACTTCCTGCCAATAGGCATTCTTCTCCATTCTATCTTCGAGTGCTTGCTCTTTCTGCTCTTCCAGCCACTCTTGATGTTGGTGTTTAAGCTGCTTTAACTCACTATCTAAACGGCTCAACTGCTTCAGAGAATCCGACTTGCGATCCGATAGCGCCTTGTTGATCTTGTCCTGCTCGCTACGCTTCTCATCGAATAAGCGTCGCAAATCGTCACGACTATTCTTATAGGCTGTACGAGCAAAGGTGAGTTCTCGATTTAAGCTATCAAGCTCACCGTTGATGGCGACTAGCTGATCTTCCGCTTCCCCCTGCAGCTCCTTTGCTCTTAATAGGCTATTCTCAGCCTTGGCATGTTTACTGCGGAGTTCTTGCTCAGACGCGGCATATTCAGGCGTTTCTATGGCTTTAAGATCCAGTGCTATGCCATAGAGTGATGCCAGGTTATCGGCTAATTTTGAGGGATGAAGATCGCTACGATGCAGCAATTCAGGTGCTATCACCTTACCTAAGGTATTTTCCCAATCGCCCACTTCCTTACGTAAAAACTCCAGTAAGGTATGAGATTGAGGGAACAGGATATGATGCAATTCATCGAGCTCGGTTTGGCGCTCTGTGACTCGAATTCCCGCCATTCTCAGACTATCATTAGCCTGATCTCGCTTAGCACGTAATTTACGCTCTTCAATCGTGAACCTGTCGACCTTAGCATTACAAAGCTCCTGGTCTTCGTTCACCAGGCTGATACGCTCGTCGAAGATAGCCAGTGACAGCTTTTCCTCATCGTTATAGGTCACGCTATCGACACGAACCTTTAGCTCTGCAGTCGACAGTTTAAGCTGATACTCTTGCTCGCTGAACTTAGCTCGTCCAGACTCCATCTGTTCACGCCACAGTCCTCCAAGCGCCTCGAGATCACCTCGAGCCTTCTCCTTCTGAGTATCTCTGGCTTCACGTTGCTTATCTTGATCTTGGTGGAGATTTTCAAGTTCTCTATTTAAGCCTTCGCCAATCTTACTACGGCGAGCATTATAGGCGGCTTCAATATCCTGATGTTTCTCAGTCTGAAGTTTATGGCGCTCGGTCAGGTTTTCTAAGCTGCCTCGCCAATTCGGTAACTGCTCGAGATCTAGTTTTGCCTGTTCGATATCCGCATCTAAGAAGCCACCATGCTGATCTTCTATGGCATCTAGCTCATATTCGCACTTAGCCACATCACCTTTCGCCGCCGAGAGATCTAAATTAAGCTCATCTCTTTGCTCTTTCCACTCTTCATCGAGTTTTCTAAGATCGGCGTTGATGGCCTTAGATTGATCTTGATGATGTTCTTGGCGTTCAACTTCAACAGTTTCATCTTTACTATAGCCACGCTTAAGACTTGCCAGCCTCTGCTCAGCACTGAGTAACTGGTTAAACTCCTGTTCCAACTTCTCGAATTCCGGACGGATCTGCTCGAATCCTTGGATCAACTGACTGTCACGGATCCAAGTTTCAACCCTTTGGGGGTTCAAGCCTGAACTGGGCGGATTGACACCATCTTCTTCCAAAATAGCGGCGATCATAGATTTGATCGTCTCCATCTTGCCCTCTTTCGAATGAACCGCCTTGGCGAGCTTTTCGATATGACGCAGGGAATATTCTGACTCACATAGAGAGAATTGGCGCGCATAGTTTCTTAGCTCAGTGCGATTACTGCCTGTGCTCTGAAGGCCTCGATCATTTTGGATTATCGCGCGAAACTCTCGGGTATTAAGCAAATTAGTGGTAGCTACGCCGGCACGCTTCATCTCACGGCCGAGTTCGGCCATGGTATGACATATCACACTGTCGCCGTCTCTAGACTTAACATAATCTTCGAGCTCAAATCCCTTGGCGATAAAACGATAGTTGACCCCTTTGCCGTCGCCGGCCGATGCTAATACTGCTTGATTGAGCTGGCCGTCGGGGCGCTTATACTCGTAGATAATGAAGCTAGTGTCATGGGGCAGATACCAACGCTCAAAGCTGTCTCGTGTAGAAGGTACGACGCGACTCGGATACTCACCATAAAAAACAGGCACTAAACGCTGTAACGTGGTCTTGCCCGAGGCATTGGTACCACAAATATTGGTGTGTCCATCGAGGACGAGTTCAACTACGCCAGGTAGGTGCGTATTTATCAGCACAATTCGATTCAAGCTTGACATCTTTTTCCTTATCCAAACATTGCCGCTAATCACGGCAACAGATCACCACAAAACCCGTTTGTATTGGGTATAAACTGGCTAATCTAATCTATTAAGTTTCAATTTTTGAGAGTCTAAAATAAAGCAAACTGGCATGCTTGGCAATCCAAGAGGCTCCCGAAAACCGTGCCAGTATTTAGAAGCGGGATCATACGCTAGTTTGTGGCAAAAAAAGCCTAAGTAAAACGCAATTAATCTTTAAAAATAACCAGGGAAGACCTAAGGTCTGACAGCCAAGCATCATCTTAGCTTTACTGCCAAAACCTTGGCTTCAACTAGACAAGAGACTGAGCATCTCGCTTAGCAAAATAACTCATGGTCTCACCATAGACTATATGCCTAAGCCCAATAATGGCTATCAAGTTAGGTATCACCATTAAGCCGTTAACAGTATCCGCAAGCAGCCAGATAACATCCAGCTTAATAAATGCCCCTAGGGCTATCAAACTTAAGAAGATCCCCTGATAGGCTCTATGGCCTTTCTCCCCCACAAGGTAATACCAACAACGCTCACCATAATAGTGCCAGCCCAAGATAGTCGTAAACGCAAAACACACTAGCGCTATCGTCACCACATACAGACCTAAAATATCCGAGCCACCACTGGAAAATGCAGCACTTGTCATTGCAGCACCGGCACTGTCACCACTCCAAACACCGGTAATAATCAATACTAACCCCGTCATAGTACAGATGATGATAGTATCAAAAAAGGTCCCGGTCATACTGACTAGTCCCTGCTCTACGGGCTCATTTGTCTTAGCTGCAGCGGCGGCGATGGGCGCACTGCCTAGACCCGCTTCATTCGAAAACACACCACGGGAAAGGCCTATCTGCAAAGCTTGTGCAACCGTAGCCCCCAGGAAACCACCAGCAGCTGAAACAGGCGTAAAGGCTGACTCAATAATTAAATGCAACGCAGGAAATATCTGCTCACTAAAGCGAGATAAAATCCAAATACAAGCAATCACATAGGCTAAAGCCATGCTAGGGACTAATTTTTGAGCGACACTCGCTATACGCTTAACACCACCTAAAGTGACCGCAGCCACCAAGAATGTCAGTACAAGTGCAGTTAGCCAAGTTGGCACTTGAAAGGCTATGGTCATGGCATCGCAAATGGCATTAACTTGAGCAAAGGTCCCTATACCTAGAAAAGCGACTCCCACACCAAATATGGCAAATAGTTTCGCCATCCAACCTAAACCGAGTCCCCGCTCTATGTAGTACATAGGTCCGCCAGCAATCTGGCCTCTTGCATCTGTGATGCGGTATTTAACCGCTAACATACATTCGGCATACTTGGTTGCCATTCCAAAAAATGCCGCTAGCCACATCCAAAACAAGGCTCCAGGGCCACCAATCTTAATCGCTGTTGCCACACCAACAATATTGCCAGTACCGATAGTGGCTGATAACGCGGTACAAAGTGCTGCGAATGAGGAGAGATCTCCCTTGCCACTGGCAGGCTTAAACAGAAGTTTCAAGGCAAGAGGTAGATGGAAAACCTGAATAAGTTTCAGTCTGATGGTGAGGTATAAACCGGTACCAACCAATAAACATAAGGTAATAGGCCCCCAAACCAGGGCATTAATTTCAACTAGAAGTGATTCAAAGTTCATTACAGTTCTCGATTATCATAAAAAACGGATAAACGGAAGTGAACAAGAAATGGCTGTAACTCGCCGCAGGAAAACGCAATATAGGAATGTAATCGGCGATTAACTGATTAAACCTATATAGAGAAAAACGATCTGGCTGTGCAGTCATCCTCTCCTCTGTCCTTTTTGCCTGAGCGTTTCGCGCCTAAGTGAATAGCTCACTTAGGCACTTTCGTCTTCGGCGCCGCATAATGACTCGATAAAATCTAAGCGAGTTGCGATCTCTCCAGAGGCTCGTCCAGTAACAGTCCACGCCAATCATAATTGGCACCTGAAAGAGTGGTTCAGCTATTTTTCAATAAGCTAAACTTGCCTCGTCGGTGTGGGGGCGATTCCCCACTCTCCTGCTACCTTCATCCGAACGGATTGCCAAAATAGCGATTTTATCATCGGCTATTTCAGCGGTGGCACAGCATGCATTAATGGCATAAAGCAAACAAGCAGGCTGATCACACTTTTATCATCCACAAGTTGAACCAAGCTCTTTAGTTCTCAAGTTAGCAAGCCATGATGACTTATTGAACTCATGGGTTATAAAATAGAAGACTATTGCACAGCAGGTTTATCCAATAGAAATCTTATTAAACTCAGGATTATTGAATTGAAAGCTTATTGAATAAAAAGTGCGGATACTGGATACCCGCACTCGAATATTATGACTTAAAAAGTGATAGCTAAACTAGTTATAACTAAAGATTAAGCTTGTTCAAAGTCAGTACGGTAGCTTTCGTAATTGCCGACCATGCCTTTGACTAGCTCAGCATCATAGGGACGTAGGCCGCTCATCACTAAGGTCTTAATGCCGGTACCAACAAGCTGCTCACCTGAGTGCAATTCAAACTTAAGGGTCACATCTCCACGCTTACCGTCAACCTTTAGCTCTTGGCCAACTAATGACAGGGTCACCTGTTCGAAATCTAGGGTCGTCAAATCGAAAGACATGCTCTCATAGATAACTAAAGGGCGCGCCGGATTAATCATCATCTGATGCTGTTCCATCATAGGCACTAGAACATGAGTAAAGTTGTGGCCAGAGAAAGCAACATAACTGCGAATAAAGGACTCTATCTGAGTCTGACAATCTCTCACATCTCCCTGACGTTCAACTTTCAGGTACAACTTGTCCTTATCATCACGGATCTCAAGCTGCTCTGCTGCTGTTTCGGGAAATTGCAGTTTAACGCCGGCTCCGACCATGCCAGCAAAGGTAAACGTCATCCTCTGGCTCAAGCCATACTCAACTAACACCAATGAAAAAAGAAGATCCCCCGGCACACAGAAACGCTTAGCCCCCACGCTGTGGATAGGATTAAAGTCCTGAGCCACGCCTTTGGCGAAATCACTGGCCTGCTCGGCAAGTACTGTAATGGTTTGATTTTCTTTTTTAAAATAAGGTGTTAAGAACATATTCACTCTATAAATCAGTTGATATACAAAATAGCGCTACATTTTATATCAGATCTGGAAAAACACTCAACCGATGACTTAAATCAACTTATGATCAGGTTACACAGATTCAATATCGGTGATGAACTTGTTTGGCGGTAGTTTGAATCCTGCCAACTAATGTAAACACCTTCACCTTTAAGTTAATTTTAATGAACAAGTATTAGGATGCTCGTATAAATGAGAATAACTCCCACTTAGATTACTAATACCAGTTAATCGGTGGCTTTATTCTGTATTGCGCAATGGAGTATTTATGCTGCAGCCTAAAACCTTGTCTTTGAGTCTAATTTCGACCGCTTTACTTACCGCCCTATCCGCTCCGGCTTTTGCACAAGAAGCCAAAGAGATTTCGACTATAACTCCTATAGAGCAGATCAGCATCTTCGGTAAGAATAACCCACTCAATACTGTGCCGGGTAGCGCCCATCTCATCGACGAGGCCCAATTAGATGCCTTCAAGTATTCAGACATCATGCGCACACTCGCTAGCGTTCCTGGCGTGTATATACAGGAGGAAGACGGCTACGGTTTAAGACCAAATATAGGTATGCGCGGCACGGGTCAAAACCGCAGTGAGAAGATCACCATAATGGAAGATGGTGTGCTTGCAGCTCCAGCCCCCTACGCCTCTCCTGCCGCTTACTACTTCCCAACTTCTGGCAGAATGGAATCTATCGAGATCCTTAAAGGCAGCTCGACAGTTAAATATGGGCCGCGCACCACAGGCGGCGTGATCAACCTGATTTCACGTCAGATCCCCGAAGAGAATTTAGCCGGTAAACTGGATATGGCCGCCGGCCAAGATGGTTTCGGTAAGCTGCATGCCTATGCAGGCGGTCAAGGTGAGCGTGTCGGTGGTGTTATAGATATCTATCGCTATCAGGCCGATGGCTTCAGAGATATCAATGGTGTCAGTGGTGATAGCGGGTTTAAGAAAAATGATGCCATGGCTAAGATCAGTATTCGCTCGGCTGAAGATGCAAAATTTGACCAAGTAGTGGAAGTTAAGCTTAAACATGCAGATGAAACCTCAAATGAGACCTATATGGGACTCACAGATGCAGATTTTGCGGCTAACCCATATAGCCGTTACTCGGCATCACAAAAAGATGTGATGGACACTGAGCACACCCAGATCCAGATTAATCACATCATAGACTTCAGCGATAACCTGACCTTAGGAACTACGGTTTACCATAACGACTTTAAGCGTAACTGGTATAAGACCAGTAAGGTCGATGGCAAAAGCATCAGTAGTGAAGGGACTCAAAAAGCGGCAGATTTCGACAAGGATCCAACATCAGGCGATCTTGAAGTCGACGTTAAGGCCAATAACCGTGCCTACATCTCTCAAGGAGTTCAAACAGAACTGAACTGGTACTTAGATAACCATGACTTGTCTTTCGGTGCCCGCTACCATGAAGACGAGATGGATAGATACCAGTGGCTAGATACCTATTCTATGGGTTCAGATCAGGTCATGATTTTGACCCAAGCTGGCGTACCTGGTACCGACTCCAACCGCGTCGATAGCGCCAAAGCCTTAGCCCTATACGTTCAAGATAAGATTCAATTCGGCGACTTCAACATCACTGCGGGCCTGCGTTATGAAGACGTCACAACCAGACGTATCGACTGGGGTAAATCAAATACTGGCCGAGATGGTGAACCAAACAAAGATATCAGTAACAGCTTCTCGGCCTGGTTGCCATCTCTGTCTGCAACCTACCAGCTAACAGCGAATGGTTAGTCTTAGCCGGGGTGCAGAAAGGCTTTGCACCTGCCGCACCGGGCAACGCCGATCGCCAGGAGGAAGAAAGCTGGAACTATGAAGCGGGTGCTCGCTATAACCTTGGTGCACTAACTTCTGAAGCCATCTTCTTCTATAGTGATTACAGTAACATGCACGGTAACTGCACAGCAGCACAAGGCTGTGACGACGATAACATAGGTGATCAATACAACGGCGGTGAAGTCGATGTTAAAGGGCTAGAATTTAGCTTGGCCTATAACTTCAACAAAGATGGTGACATCCACTTTCCAGTGAAACTCGCCTACACCTACACCAGCGCCGAATTTGCTAATAATTTCGAATCGGATTTCAAGCCATGGGGGGATGTTGTTAAAGGTGACAAACTACCATACCTGCCTGAAAACATGTTATTTGCATCGGCTGGCGTCAAAGCCGACAGCTGGCAGCTGACATTGGCGGCACGTTATACCGATGAGGTAAGAACCGTCGCCGGCCAAGACGAGATAGCGCAAGAAAACCTTATCGAAGCCAGAACCATAGTCGACCTATCGGGACGTTATTTCATCTCTGATGTACAAGAGGTGTACCTAACCGCAGAAAACCTATTCGACACTGAGTATGTGACCACCAAGATCCACGGTTCAAACTTTGCGGGTAAGCCGATGACAGTCACAATCGGTTACTCCTACAAATTTTAATCACATTGATTGGTCTATATCCATATGATTTATAATGGATATATATTAGACACGATTCGTATATATACGATAATTGTGTGAATATCGATATTCAATGCCGAAATCGATAAAAATTTACACTTAAAAAAAAGGTGAGCCATTGGCTCACCTTTCCTGCCTCTATTATTTTTATCAGACTAATTTTAAAGACAAATATACTCCATAGAAAATTCTCCCCCTGCAAACACCAGCTATTAACTTGTTACATCTACTGATGCACATTGAAAAGCAAATGATAATAATTTGCATTATTGAAACCAGTTAAATAGAATCCACCCAAACTTAATAACCCTTGAATAACATAGGGAAGAGAATGATGATGAAAAAAACCATAATAGCTAGCGCTTTGTTCGGCATTTTAGCCTCTCAGACTGCATTTGCATCTGATGAGACTCAAGAGCTACGTAAAGTCATTGAACAACAACAGAAAGTACTAAAAGATCTTGAAAAGCGTCTCGATGCCACAGAGAAGCGCGTCGAAAAGACAGCTGACGTAGTAGAAGCGACAGCCGAGTCTAAGAGTGCAACTACTCTTGGTGGTTATGGTGAACTTCACTATAACAACATCACTAATAACGCTACTGGTAAAGATAAGCAGACTGTCGACTTCCACCGTTTCGTGCTTTTCGTCGGCCATGAGTTCAGCGAAAGCACACGCTTCTTCTCAGAGCTTGAAGTTGAACACTCTATTTCCGGTGACGGCAAGAAAGGTGAAGTAGAACTAGAGCAGGCTTACATCGAGCATGATTTCAACGAGATGCTAACCGGTAAAGCGGGTCTATTCCTAATGCCAGTGGGTATCATCAACGAGACTCACGAGCCAACAAGCTTCTACGGTGTTGAGCGTAACCCTGTTGAGAAGAACATCATCCCTGCAACTTGGTGGGAAGCTGGTGCTGCACTTAATGTTAAAGCCGCTCCAGGCCTAGCATTCGACGGTACTATAACTAGTGGTCTTGAAGTTGCAACTGAAGGCAGCAAAGCCTACAACATTCGCAGCGGTCGCCAAAAAGTATCTAAGGCAAATGCTTCCGATCTAGCCTACACAGCACGCGTAAAATACACAGCTGTTCCTGGTCTAGAGCTAGCGGCTACAGCCCAATATCAGGCTGACTTGACTCAAGGCGCTGGCAGTGTTGACACTGCTTCAGCAACCCTACTTACAGCCCATGTTATCTACAGCATTCAAAACTTTACTGTTAAAGCCCTGTATGCTCAGTGGGATATCGACGGTAATGAAGCTGAAATGTTAGGTCGTGATGAGCAAAATGGTTGGTACATAGAGCCAGGCTACCGCTTCAACGAAAGCTTCGGCATCTTCGCCCGTTACAACGAGTATGACAACGAAGCTGGTAACAGCAACGACACTGAGATCACTCAGACTAATGTCGGTGTGAACTACTGGTTACACGAAAACGTCGTATTCAAGGCTGACTACGAGAAAGTTGGCGGCGCTAAAGATTCTGATGGCTTCAACCTAGGTGTTGGCTACCAGTTCTAATTAGCACTAAGCTAAGCACTCATTAGTCAATGAGCACAATAATGAGTGCCCTTTATCGGGCACTCATCTATATTTAACTAGCCAACTCGCCATTCCACCTCTTTGCGCATCCGAGTCTATTATGAAGTTGACCCCTCTTTGCATCTTAGCTTGCACATTCATTTTTAACTTAGCCTTCAGTCAATCGACTCTAGCTCGTGGGGTTTATCAAGAACCTCAAGACTTCATCAGCCAGGCCTTCAATGCTCCGGCTCCCAAGGCTAAAGTTTTCTGGATTGACGATGAGGCACAAGCTGTCATCGAAGAGATCTTATCCCATAGATTCAAGAAGATGCGCTTAAGGTATTGGCAGCAAGAGTCTGAAACTATTTGGATTTTAGAAGAAATAGGTAAAGAGTCTCCCATAACCGTCGCCATTCATATTAAAGATCAGGCCATTGCCCAAACTAAGGTGCTGGTTTATAGAGAGAGCCGAGGCGATGAAGTCAGGCATGATTTCTTTACTGATCAGTTTAAATCGGCCAAACTAAAGAACGATCTAAAGCTAGATCAGCATATAGATGGCATCACAGGTGCAACCCTGTCGGTCAGAGCGTTAACTAAATTATCCCGCATAGCATTATGGTTAGATGCCCACGTCACGAAAAGTTAAGCCTGACACTTAACTGTGGTGCTGGAGGCAGGACAAACGATTAAGACAATAAGAATGACTCAAAAGCATCACAACACGCGAACCTATTCACCACATAAAATCCGCAGCCAAGGGCTAGGAAAAAAGTTAGCCAAACAGCTTCGGCCTTGGCACCGCCGACTCGGTATATTCTGCGCCCTGTTCATCATGCTGATGGCCATTACCGGAGTTGTGATCAATCATAGCAATCATCTATCTATAGATTCTGCCCCCGTTCAGCAAGCTTGGCTACTGGACTATTATGGCATCACTCCACCGAGCAAACTTGCCATCTACCAAACCCAGCCACTCAGCCTTGCCAGTTCAGATAACTTAGTCTGGGTCCAACATAAGCAGGCTGTGGAAGCCGACTCTGAAATTAAGGGTATGCTCGCCTTAGACAATATGCTTATAGCCGTAGACACAGGCCATCTCTATATCTTGTCCCAAGATGGCGATCTTATGGAGAAGCAAGATGCCTCCATGGGCTTACCCAGAGACATACAGGAAATTGGTTACGACGGTCAAATCTGGTTAAAAGCCCAAGACGGCTATTTTATGGCAGATGACCAGCTTATCGAGTGGACCAAGGCCATGCCATTTTCCCCGATTCCCTGGGCTGTCCCCCTTCAGACTGATACAGCTCAAACTGAAGCGGCTGCTATCTCCTTACTGGCACGCTCTAGTCATCTCACCTGGGAACGTGTCCTGCTAGATGTACACAGCGGGCGCTTCTTCGGCTCACTGGGGCCTTGGTTTATGGATCTGGTGGCCCTGTCGTTGATCATCATGGCGATATCAGGCATATACCTATGGCAACAAGGCCGGCCAAAAAAGAAGAATCGAATTTCAAGCAACTAATTCCAAGCAACTAATTCCAAGCCCTTTATAGATATTCTACAGATATAAAAATGCCGAAAATGTGACAAACATTTTCGGCATTTTTGATAGGCTTACAAGCCCAGGTTAACTTGTGGATTCACAAGATACGTATCTACAGAGTGTATCTGATACCTATGGCTACGCCATCATCTTCTGAAATAGACATTCTAGCCTCTTGTTCCTTATCTGCACTGGTAAAGTTGCTGTAATCTTTACGTGCTTCGACATACAGAACCGTGCTCGAATCCCAAACATAGTGCAGGCCAACTACAACGAACTGACGCTTAAATACATCCTTAGGATCTGCGCTATTTGGCTGAATAACATAATCGCTACCCGCATCTAAGACGTTATAAGAGATGAATGTACGTAGACCGTTATCATATTTATATGAGAACAAAGACTCGATACCGTAAGAGTCCTTGATAAGACGGCCTAAGTTATCTGTATCGTGGTTTTCATTCTTATTGAAGTTGGCAGCGGCATAGAAACCTTCAGTATCGAAGCCGCCCCAGGTAGCACCAACCCCATAAATAAGATCGGTTGCAGTAATTTTATCACCGGTATGAAAACTCACGTCAAACTCACCGCGATTAATACCTGCGGTTAATGTAAGCATATCTGTTGCCTGATATGTGATAGAACCACCGTAGGTGTAATCATAATTCACCTCTTGGGACTCTTCACTAGCATTCCAACGTGCTTCACAATCTGTGCCCAGGCCCATTGCTGGCTCACAGGTATAGAAGGTGTCATGCTTAAGTTGAGCTTGAATTGCGAAACTCACATCACCAAAACTATTACGGTATTGAACGACTTTATCGCCACGACCCGTACCATTTACTGCACCATCGGCCTTGTTATAGGTATAGACACCTGCGGCGTTACCATCCCAGACGAAGCCATAGTTGGTGTTATAAACGACGTCATACCAAGCGCCCCACTGTTTACCTATGCTTAATGTACCGTATTTGTCGTGACCAATACCGACATAACCAAGACGATTATTTAAAAAGTCTCCGCTCTTAGACTCGAAATTACTTTCACTGCTATACACAATCTCACTGTTACCGAATGGATTAACACCCCACTCCAGCTTAGTGAATGCTTTCCAACCATCACTCATTTCGCGAGTGAAACCAAAGTTAATGCGTGAAGCTCCGTTCACGACTTCTGTCGCTCCTTGGGTGTTGATGACACGAGCATCAACGAATCCACCAATCTCCACTGCGTTCTTGTCATCTTTATAAATTTCGATGGCCGCTACTGAAGGGGCAAATATGACGGCAGATAAAGCCGATGCTAGTAATGTTTTTTTCATGTGACGCCTAATCTATATGGTTTATTACGCTATAAGTCGTGAGACTAACAAAATATTAGCCTTCTCTCAAAGACCATTAACAGCTAAACACATACTTTTATCGTTTATTTTGATCTTGCTCAACACAAATCCAGCAATTAAGCATATAACCTAGCTTTGCAGCGAAGCTGATCACACTTTATTTTAAGATCATTTGGTATTGGATGGGGTGCTTGGAGGCTAAGTTTAGCTTTCGAGCATAATTGGTGAGAGGCTTAATGAAAAACCAATAGAATCATTCTCTAATGGGTATTTAAACGTATTATTACACCCTAGATCTATTTGAATTTATCACCAGACCTAAGTGCTGGGCATGGATGCCATAGAGCGGAAATGCCATTCAAGGGCCCAGCCGCATCTAGACTGGGTCATTTGTAACAAGCTTATTTGAGCAATTAATCTTATTGAAAAATAAAATGGGATTTTGAGACGAACCTAATTGGCCGCCCCCTTGCATCGACTTCGAATGAAGCTAGGGGTCTTGGACAAGATGATGCTAATGCCTTATGCAACTAAGCAAACATCAACACCAGCCAAGATACCAAGTTGAAAATACTGAGAGGGCTTGTTATTCCACAAGCCCTCCTTGCCAACTAATACCACTTGGTATAATTAGCTAGATCAACCACCAGTTAGCTTCTGCCACCAAGACAAGGGTTCACCACAGTTTATGGCAGGATGATAGCTTGCAGCCAATGCGGGCAGTGCTATGGTGTTTGCACAGCCTGCTTCCATGGCCTTACCTGTGGTTCTGTCGAAGTGTGCATTCACCACGCCATTGACAGGGGTACGTCTTAAGCTGATCGGCGGACGATTTTCGAGAAAGTTTTGGTAGACGGCCATGGCGCCGTTACTGCCGTAAAGGCCAGTCTTACCGTTATCGTCTCGTCCAACCCAAATTGCCGCCACATTACGTTCATCGAAACCGGCAAACCAAGAGTCGCGAGAGTCGTTACTGGTACCTGTCTTACCCGCTAAAACTTTCCCTGGGAAGGCCTTACCAAGACGAGTTGCAGTGCCTGATTGCACCACTTGAGTCATGGCATATTGCACCAAGAAGTTTGTCGCGGGGTCCATCGCCTGACTCTGAGGAATATTTGATACAGGCAGTGGATTATTGTCCTTGTCTAAAACCGCTGTGATGGAAGATAGTCGACGGTATCGACCATGATCGGCAATGGTTTGATAAACCTGAGCCACCATCAAGGGCGATCCATTAACCGCCCCAAGCAGCATAGAAGGATACTCAGAGATAGGCTCCCTCCACCCCGCCTTGTCTAAGGTTGTCGCCACACTACTGACTCCTATGGCCATGCCCAAGTTTACCGTAGGCACATTCATCGACTTCTTCAAACCCGTAAGTAAGGGGACTTCACCGCTAAACTTTCTGGTTACATTCTGTGGCGACCAGGTTTTACCCTGACCATTTTTCAAGGTAATAGGCCGATCTTTCAGTGGCGTCGCCAGGTTATATTTATCACCTTGCATAAGCGCAGTACCATAGACAAAAGGCTTTATCAGGGAACCTATAGGACGACGTATTTCAACGGCGCGGTTATAGCCCTTGTAGCCAGGAGACTTATCTCCCACCATGGCAGCAATGCCAGCAGAAGCCTTATCGGTCAGCACCATGCCTACCTGAAGCTGCTTAATATTCTTACCCAGTCGAGCCATCACCTTCTTGACCGATTTTTCAGCCGCTTCTTGAGCCATAGGATCCAGTGTGGTGTAAACCTTAATTCCCGACTGCTTGAGTAAGGTATCTCCGAATCGTCTCGCCAGTTCGTGTTTCACCACGGCAAAGAAGGCGGGTAACTTTTGATGCACGGGTCTATCTGATTTTCTCAATCCAAGAGGAGACTCGGCGGCCGCCTTGTATTGAGCCACAGAGATTTTCTCACCTTCCATTAAGAGTCTCAGCACCAGATCTCTGCGCTCCTGAACTCGCTCAGGATAACGCCAAGGATTGTAATAAGAAGGTCCCTTAATCACGGCCACTAAGAAGGCTTGTTGGGACAGAGTCAATTCGGCGATAGGACGACCAAAATAAAACTGAGACGCTAGCCCCATGCCGTGTACGCCACGGGCCTTATCTTGACCCATGTACACTTCATTGAGATACGCTTCTAAGATCTCATCTTTGCCGTAACGAAAATCTATGATCAGGGCCATCAAGGCTTCACGGGCCTTACGCACCAGTGAGCGCTTGCTGGACAGGAAGAAGTTTTTAGCCAGCTGCTGGGTCAGTGTCGAGCCCCCTTGCACAGTTCTTCCAGCGCTTATGTTAACCATCAAGGCTCGGAGAATAGCTAAAGGATTCACGCCGTGGTGTTCGTAGAAGCTTCTGTCTTCCACTAGAATCAGGGCTTCGATAATCGCTGGCGGCATCTTAGCGGCTTTCACAAACAGCCTGTCTTCACCATCACCTGTGATGATGCGATCCAGTAATACAGGTTCGAGATGAAACACTGCCAGTTGACGATGATCTTCAGTTCTGACAACTGAATCCACACCTTGAGAGTCGAAGCTTATCATCACTCTCTGCTCCGCCTGATCCCCTTGAGGATGCAGAAAAGGCCTACGCCAGAGATCGACTCTAGTCCTAGAAGCGGAAAACTCACCCACCTGTCTGGGGTTAGAAACCTTACGATAACCAAGTAACTTAAGTTCAGAGATCAATTGGCTATGACTGACTGCGGCGCCGGGATAAAGGGCCATGGAGCGACTGAATACCTGAGCGGGAAGGTGCCATTTCTGCCCTTCGAATTTCCGCGCTATGATTTGATCCAGATAGATGCTGTAAATAGACACTGCAGCTATGGCAATAACACCTAGCTTCCAGCTGATAGACCAGACTTTACGCTTCCAACCAGGGGATACTTTTTTAGCTGAAGACTTTTTACGCGGCTTAGCTTTAGATGGTGCTTTCTTGGCACCTTGTTTAGATACTACTTTCTTTGTCATCATGATTCCGAAAAAAGGTTTCAATCCCCGGGAACTTAGCCCAGGGAACTAGCGATCATTTCTACTAAATGTCTTTTTCTTGGTAAAGCGGGTCGGTAAGGTATTGGCAGGATCATCTGGCCACAGATGCTTGGGATACCTGCCTTTCATCTCTTTCTTAACTTCAACATATGGCCCTTGCCAGAAGCTGGCCAGATCGGCAGTTAAGGCTAAAGGTCTACGGGCCGGAGAGAGCAGCTCCATGGTCACAGTAAGCTTACCATTAGCTAGAATAGGGCTCTGCGCCATACCTAATGCTTCTTGTAGCCTGACACTGAGCCTGGCCCTGCCCGCATCATCGTAGGTAATACTCGCTCTGGTGCCAGTCGCCATAGGCCAATGACAGGGGAAAAGCTTGTCGAGGCGCTGCTGTTTATCCCACTCACACAGATTAAGCAGCAGAGTATAACAGTCAAGAGCCCGCAGTTGTGACAAGCTTCTGACATCGTTAATGTAAGGTCCCAGCCAATCTTCCAAGGTCTCTAATAGATGTTGCTCGCCGATATCCGGCCAGCCAGTATCGGCATCAAGCTCGGCTGCTAGTTTGACTCTATGTTGGAGCTGTAATGTCTTAGGGTTAAAATCAAGCAATTCCAATCCCTTACTATAAACCTGTTCAAATATTGCCGCTTTTATCTGCTCGACTGCCGGCTTATTGGTGGCTGTCTTACTCAAGACAATTTGACCGATTCGCTGTCGCCTTTCGGCAAAAAAGCGTCCTTTGCCATCATCCCAGCCACAATAATCCTGACTCTTGACCAAAAAAGATAAGCGTTTCTTAAACAAATCTTCATCTATCTCCGCCGCCAAATAGACTCTACCACTGGTTCGGCCCTCACTCTCCTGGAAATCCGCTACCACTAACCAATCGGCCCGGGCCAATGGATCATGCTCGGGAAGAGTCACTCCTGTGCCATTTGCCAGTTGATAGCCAGACACACCTCGGCTCTTAGCTATTCGGTCTGGGAAAGCCAATGCTAGCAGCAGGGCAATATCACCGGAACCCACAGATGAGACCAGATGATTCAGGTCAAGATTAACCTTGAGCTTCTTCATCCAACTACGTACCTGTTTACCGGCTTCGCCCTGAATGGCCTCTCTAAGATAGTTACTGATATCGACGCCATGTCGACCCAGTGAGCGGGATTCTAAAATCCCAGCGAGTAGACAAGCCAATCCCACCAGATGAGCATCCCCCTGATTTGCCGAAAGCACCTTGGCCTTGAGTAACATATGCGCCAGCCTAGGATGACATCCCAACTGATAGGCTTGACTGCCATGGCGAGTCAAGGTTCTGCGTACATCGACCAGCTCTAATAACTCAAGCAACTGCCAGGCCACGGTCTCATTGGCCTTCGAAGGCTGCGTCAGCAGAGGTAAGTCATTAAGCGCCTTGACTCCCCAACAGGCTGCATCCAGTGACATAGGAAGAAGATCGCTATGCAAAATTTCCGGCTCATCCGCCTTTAATAGTCGCCCTTGCTCCTCTTGACTCCAGAGGCGCAAACAATAACCGGCAGATAGACGCCCCGCGCGCCCCGCCCTTTGGGCCGCAGATGCCTGACTGATGCGTTTGAGTGTCAGACGCGTCACCCCGGTTTTAGGGTTAAAGCTGGCATGGCGTTTATAACCGGAATCGACCACCATAGTGATACCGTCAATGGTCAGACTCGACTCGGCAACATTGGTAGACAAGACGATTTTACGCTTGCCATCTGTGGCTGGAGCTATGGCCCTGTCCTGGGCCTTAGCCGGCAGACTGCCATAGAGGGGGCAAAGAGAAAATACATTGAGATCTAAACGCTTGGCCAAATAATCATGTAGGCGCATGATCTCCCCCTGACCGGGAAGAAACGCTAGCAATGAACCATTTTTGTCGATACTAGCAGGACTTTTATCATCGCCATTGAGCAAGTCGACGATACATTTCCCCATATGATCTAACCAGATTTGGTTGCGATTCTGATAAGGATTGCTCCCTTGAGTTCGCCCCTTAGATTCAGCCAGGCTTCGATAACCTAGCTCGACCGGAAAGCTGCGGCCCTCACTCTGCAGTGAGCAGGCGTTTGGCATCAGAGTCGATAGTGGCAGACCAGCAAGCGTGGCTGACATGGCTAAGATCTTAAGATCCTCTCGAAATGATCCTTGGATCTCCAGCGCCAACGCCAAACCTAGATCCGTAGTGAGATGACGTTCATGGATCTCATCGAAGATAATCAAGGCGATTCCGCTTAACTCGGGATCTTGCTGGATCATGCGAGTCAAAATACCTTCGGTGACTATCTCTAATCGAGTGGAATCACTACAACGAGACTCGCCTCTAACTCTATAACCTACCTCAGTGCCTATCTGAGATCCCCTCTGGCTGGCAATATAATGCGCCACACTCCTTGCCGCCACACGCCTAGGTTCCAGCATCAAGATTTTGCCTTTCAGCTCACTCCAATCCAACATGGCCAGTGGTAAGGCCGTGGATTTACCAGCACCGGTGGGCGCTTCCAGAATAACTTGATTATTGGCATGAAAAGCCTCTCTCAAGGGCGAGAGCAGCTGGTGTATGGGTAACTGATTCAAGGGAAGTGAGGTCTCGATGATTAATGGCGACCCAGTGTACATTATTGCTGAGGCGATGGCATGGGCTCTAGTCCCAGTGAACTCTGACTCACCGAGTCGTCAAATATGATAAAAATGCATTTATAAATAAAAACTTAGCCTGTACAGGTATTTTCACGCCATAATATAAAGAACGAGGGAAGTAAGATGCAGCGACTATTTTTAGGTGTCTCGCCAACTAAGCAGCAAGTTAATCAGCTCTGTGATATTCAGTCTCTATTGAAGGCCGCTGGCCACAAAGGCTATGGCCGCCCAGTCAATCGAAACAATTTCCATATGACTCTGGCCTTTCTCGGTCAAACCCATGATGCTTGTCTTGCTCAGTTAATTAAGGCTATCGATCTAATGGCTCACACCGATGGCTGGACAAAATTTAGCATCACCTTTGACAAATTAACCTTGTGGCGTAAACCTCAAGTCCTGTGTTTATCCGCGCCTTCCTTGACTCAGGTATCACTCAATCCTGACTTGTACTACGCCGTGGAACATTGCCAGAGGATTATTCACTCGATACAGTCAAAATCGGCACCTAGCAGCTCCATAGACAATGGCGTCGAGCAGCTAACTCGCCCCCACCTCCATTTCACTCCCCATATTACCTTACTCAGGAAAGCCAAGTTGCTACCTAAAGAAACTCTGATGCAGCTGGGCTTAACGCCGATCACACTGACGCCAAATCAGATGCACTTATATCAATCTGTCAGCGGCGAACGTGGCGTCGAATACCATATTTTACAATCTTGGCCATTAGTCTAACTGGCTAATCATTGCATCATCTAGCAGGAAAGATATGAAGCTCATCAGCGCCAGAGTGACATGTGAACACGGGCGATAAATCCAGCCTAAATAAGCAGATATATCAGACTCAATACCAATCGGTATAACTTGCTCGAGGAATGAGCACCCACAAAATAAAAAGCCAGAGTCACTATCACTCTGGCTGGGTAAACTTGGCTATATCAGGCTTAAACTTAGTCGTGAAGCAAGCCAGCTATGGTCAGCATACCGTGTGTGGTACCACCTGCAGCCCAAAGTCCATTTGGAGAGTCGGCAAAGGCAGAGGCTAGATCCATATGCAGCCATTTCACATCCGGTGACACGAAACGCCACAGGAAGCCTGCCGCATTTGATGCGCCGCCGGCTCCACCACCTTTCATGGGACGACTGTTCGCCGTATCGGCATAGGCAGATGGACACATCTCGCGATGCCAAGGATCTAACGGCAGAGGCCAGACACGCTCACCCACTTCGGCCGCTTTAGCTTGTGCCATTGCCAGCACTTCACTCGAGGGGGAGAAGATAGCATTGTAGTTAGTTCCCACCGCCATCACAGCCGCGCCAGTTAAGGTTGCAGCATCTATGACCAATTCCGCACCCGTAGCTGATGCAGCCTGTAGACCATCGGCCAAGACTAAGCGTCCTTCGGCATCGGTATTGACCACTTCGACGCTAACACCGTTCTTATAGGTCAGGATGTCACCCAATTTATAGGCATGGCCACTGATCAGATTCTCAGCACAACAAAGAAACAGCTTCACACGCTTATTCAATCCTTGCTTCATCGCAAGACCAAGGGCTGCTGTCACTGTGGATGCGCCGCCCATATCACACTTCATACCCAGCATGCCTTCAGTGGCTTTGATACTGTAACCGCCTGAGTCGAATGTAATGCCTTTACCCACTAAGGCTACAGATACAGGTGCATCTTCTCCTAGCGGGTTATAGTCAAGTTCAAGCATGGCTGGAGGACGTTCACTGCCACGGCCCACGGCATGAATACCGACCCATTTCTGTTCTAAAAGCTCTTGGCCTTCAATAATACGGTAAGTCACCTTATCGCCGCCGATCTCAGACAACCAATGTGCAGCCAGAATAGCTAACTTAACAGGAGCCAGATTCTCAGGGGTTTCATTGATCAAGTGGCGCGCAAAACTCGCACTCTCGAGACGGTTGTTGAGTTCGGTTTGAGCCGAGTCATCACCGGTCCAACGCACATCTGGTTCAGACTTAGCCGTGGTGAAGCCCAGAGAGAAGGCCCACTGTGAGTCCACACTCCACAACTCGCCTTCCAGCGCTATGGTCGATAAACCTTGGCTACGCAGCTTACGTGCCGCTTGCTGGATCTGACGCAACTCATCTTCACCTTGGAGATGAATAATCGCCAGATTATTGCTAAAAGTAACATCAGCCTTGCCCCAATGGGCGGCAGGTGCATCTTTGCTAAGAGTAACTTTCATTAAGTCTGTCATGGGGTTCCTTACTGAACTATTTCTTATTTAGTTTTGCACGCAGTTTACTGCATAGAATCCGATACCGACAGTTAAAAGCTGATAACCTTGTGCCATTATTTCAATAATCGTGGATCTCAAGTCATGGAGTTCAGTCCCTCTTTCCAACAGGGAAAATTAATCAAAAGATACAAACGCTTCCTTACGGATATCGAACTCGAAGATGGCAGCCTGGTTACCATTCACTGCCCCAATACTGGCTCCATGAAGAATTGCTTGTTTGAGGGGGAAAGAGTCTGGTTTTCTACCTCAGATAACCCTAAACGTAAATACTCACGAACCTGGGAGCTGGCCGAGTCCGACCAAGGCCACCTTATTGGCATTAATACCGGCAGAGCCAACCAGCTGGCAGAAGATGCCATTAAATCCGGCGTCATCACAGAGCTACAGGGCTACGGTTATCTTAAACGTGAAGTGAAATATGGCAGTGAAAATAGCCGTATCGATATTCTTTTGCGGGACGAGTCTAGTGTGAGTCCTAAACCTGATTGCTATGTAGAGGTAAAAAGTTGCACCTTATTAGAAGAGGGACAAGGCTACTTTCCTGACTCAGTTACCACCCGAGGACAGAAGCATCTGCGAGAGTTAATGGAGATGGTCGCCTTGGGCCACAGAGGCGTTTTACTTTTTGTGGTGCAGCATACTGGTATCGATTCGGTACAAGCGGCCGCTCATATTGATCCAGAATATGCCCAACTTCTCATAAAGGCACATCAATCTGGCGTCGAAATATTCGCCTATTGTGCAGAAATGTCGCCAAATCACTCCTTCTTGATTAAATCCTGTCCTGTCAAACTCTAAATGAACGGTAAAAGTTGAATTAATTAAGAATAGGGGACATAGTCAAGGAATATCATTATCGCAACACAAAAAGTTTGCTTGCTGTATCAGTTTCTGGTATAGATATCGGCCTTAAAATACAAGCGCCCTACAACGCAAATGATTAACAGGAGATGCGTTATGCCAGAAGGCACTAAAAAACTCGGCGTGCTCGCTATCGCAGGTGTAGAACCTTATCAGGTAAAACCTGGTGAGGAGTACATGAACGCAAATCAGTCGAGCCACTTCAGAACGATTCTGGATGCTTGGCGTAATCAATTGCGTGAAGAGGTCGATCGTACTCTAAGCCACATGCAAGACGAAGCGGCTAACTTCCCGGACCCTGTGGACCGTGCAGCACAAGAGGAGGAGTTCAGTCTAGAACTTCGAGCTCGAGATAGAGAACGTAAGTTGATCAAGAAGATCGAGAAGACACTTCAGAAAATTGAAGATGATGACTTTGGATTCTGTGATTCTTGTGGCATCGAAATCGGTATACGCCGTTTAGAAGCTCGTCCAACGGCCGATCAGTGTATCGACTGTAAGACACTTGCAGAGATTAAAGAAAAGCAGATGGCAGGCTAATCTGACTCACCTTGCTTTAATATCTAGTAAGCATAGGCAAGAATAAGTAAAGCGGGGCCTAGCCCCGCTCTCATTCCTCTCCCCTCTATAATCCAATTCTGCGTTAATCTTGTCTTAGGTGAAATAATTTGAATCACCAACAATATATCGGCCGCTTTGCCCCCTCTCCTTCGGGCCCCTTACACCTTGGTTCACTCGTTGCCGCTCTGGGCAGTTATTTGCGTGCCCGCTCACAAAACGGCCAATGGCTGGTTCGGGTCGAAGATATCGATCCCCCTCGGGAAATCCAAGGAGCAACGGATGACATATTACGCACCTTAGAGGCCTACGGACTTCATTGGGATGGCGATGTCTTATATCAAAGTGAGCGTCTCGATACTTATCAGCACCAGATAGACAAGTTAGTGGCACAAGACAAGGCATATTACTGTCAATGTAGCCGCAAACAGATCAAAGCCATGGGCGGGACCTATGATGGACGCTGTGGTCGGCTAACTCAGCCACACATCAGCGGCGCTATTCGCATCCGCAATACTGCAGGCATTGATAGGTTTGACGATGTGCAGATGGGAGAAGTCAGGGTTGATAATAACTTTGCCACTGAGGACTTTATCATCAAGCGCAGTGACGGTTTATTTGCCTATCAATTGGCCGTGGTGATGGACGATGGTTTCCAGAAAATTACCGAGGTGACACGGGGTAGTGACTTGCTTATCCCCACTTGTAGGCAAATCAGTCTGTTTCAGATGTTTAATCAGCAGCCACCTACATGGCTCCACTTACCCCTAATCTGCACCAGCCCAGGGATGAAACTTTCGAAACAGAACTATGCCGCTGCCATAGACAAGGCTCAGCCCCAAATTAGCTTCAATGCCGCCTTAGCATTTTTAGGCCAGGCCCGAGTATCGCCTGAACAACAAATGGAAAAAATGGTCTCTCAGGCCGTCGCACAATTCGATCTTTCCTTAGTCCCTAAGCAAACAGAAATCATCCAAGCTTAAGAATATACTCATTAGGTTTCATTTGGGGTATCATAGCCGCCTTGTTGTAACCCATAGTACTTTTTCACGGTACAGATGCAATTCCGAGGTGTCCCATTTTTCGCCGTATTAGCAAATTCTGTAAACAGTTATTTGATAACAAACAGACGACTGAAGAAACTACAAATTCAGGCTTAAGTCTGGACATTGTCCCGAGACAAGATCACGATATTTCTCGGAGACAGATGAGCGAAAACGCCATAAAGGTACTCTATCGCCTACATAAGTCTGGCTTTAAGGCGTATCTAGTCGGTGGCGGCGTGCGCGATATTCTCCTGGGATTACAACCTAAAGATTTTGATGTTGTCACCAATGCCACACCTGAAGAGATCAAGGGTCTGTTCCGAAATTGTCGACTCATTGGCCGACGCTTTCGTCTGGCCCATATCGTCTTCGGCCGTGATGTCATCGAAGTTGCTACCTTACGCGGTCATCATGTGGACTCGGGAGAGAAAATCTCCAAGACCAATGCCGAAGGTAGACTGCTGCGTGATAACGTCTATGGCACCATAGATGAAGATGCCGAACGCCGTGACTTCACCGTCAATGCGCTCTATTACGACATCAGTGACTTCTCTATTCACAGTTATGGCGGTGGTCTTCAGGATCTTCAGTCTCGAACCATCAGGATGATAGGCGATCCTAATACCCGCTACCGTGAAGATCCTGTGCGTATGCTCAGAGCAGTGCGCTTCGCCACTAAGCTCAACATGACCATAGAGAAAGACACAGCTGCGCCGATTTCTGAATTGGCACCTCTGTTGAAAGATATCCCAGCGGCCCGCATGTATGAAGAGATCCTTAAACTCTTCTTCAATGGTCATGCACTGAATAACTTCAACATGATGCGTGATCTAGGTCTGTTTGAACCACTATTCCCTCTGGTCAATAGTCAACTTGTCGATGAGCCAAATGGCCCGGCGAATAAGATGATGAAGAGCATAATGCAGAGTACAGATTCTCGGGTAAAAGCCGAGAAAACGGTCACTCCAGCATTCTTCTACGCCGCGATTCTTTGGTACCCCCTCAGTCAACGCGCCGATGATATCGCTTTAGAGGGTGGTTTAAGTCTTTACGATGCCTATTACGCCGCTATGGGCGATGTAATGGAGCAACAATGTAGTACCATCAGTATTCCACGCCGCTTCAGTACTCCGGCGAAAGATATCTGGCAACTACAGTTACGATTCGATCGTAACCAAGGGACACGCGCCTTCAAGTTTATCGAACATCCTAAATTCCGTGCTGCCTATGATCTGTTATTGCTTAGAGCAAGCGCAGAGGGTGGCGCAGTGGCTAAATCTGCCGCTTGGTGGAAGAGCTTTGTCGAAGGTGGTGAAGAGCAACGTAGCGTCATAGCTCGCTCAGTCAACAAGGGCAGTCGTAACCGTAATTCGAATCAGCGCCGTCGTCGTAAGCCATCGGCTAAGAAGACCTCGGAGAATACAGGCGAGCAAGCAGCTAGCCCGTCAACGGATAAGCCTGCCGGCTAATGGCCAAGGTTTATCTTGCTCTCGGGGCAAACCTAACCGACCCAGTATCTCAGCTCGACAGTGCCTGTAAGGCACTGACCGAGCTCGCTGGCTCTAGCATCAAGCCCTCACTCACAATATCCTCTTACTATCGCTCGGCTCCCATGGGCGATGTAGTCCAGCCTGATTATGTTAATGCTGTTGCCTGTTTCCATACTCGTCTCGATCCCATCGAGCTGTTAGACGCATTACAGAAGATAGAGAATGAACAGGGTCGGGTCAGATTAGAACGTTGGGGTCCACGCACCTTAGATCTCGATATCTTACTCTATGACGATCAGACCATAGAGACTCCCAGACTCACAGTTCCCCACTATGGTATGAAACAGCGCAGCTTCGTGCTTATCCCCCTTGCCGAGATTGCACCTAATCTGACACTGCCATGTGGTACCGAACTCAACAGGCTTATCAATGAAGATTTGGTCGCAGAATTAGAACAAATAATCAGATAATATTGAACTCTGGTGGGAGTTAGCATATAACAACTATCTATCAAGAATTCATAACCGTTTTTTAATCAGATTTAAGAAAGTCACTATGTCTAAGATAACTAGCTCTACCCTGCTCAAGTTTAAGCAGGAAGGTAAAAAGTTCACTTCACTCACAGCCTATGATGCAAGTTTTGCCAGCGCATTCGACAGTGAAGGAGTTTCTGTATTACTCGTAGGTGATTCTATGGGTATGGTACTTCAAGGACATGATGATACTCTGCCGGTCACGGTCGAAGATATCGCCTATCATACTCGCTGCGTTCGTCGTGGAGTTAAACGTGCTCTGCTTATCGCCGACATGCCATTTATGAGTTACGCCACTCCAGAGCAGGCTATGACCAATGCTACCGTGCTGATGCAAGCCGGTGCCAGCATGGTCAAGGTTGAAGGCGGCCATTGGCTATTAGAAACAGTGACCAAGTTAACCGAGCGTGGCATTCCAGTTTGTGCTCACCTAGGTCTTACACCTCAGTCGGTTCATGTATTCGGTGGCTTTAAGGTCCAGGGACGTGATGCAGACAATGCCCAGCGCATCTTAGATGAAGCCAAAGCCCTAGAAGCGGCAGGCGCTCAGCTATTGGTGGTCGAATGTATTCCTGCGCCATTAGCAAAAGCTATCAGCGAAGTCCTTACTATCCCAGTGATTGGAATAGGTGCTGGCGCCGATACAGATGGCCAGATCTTGGTCATGCATGACGTTCTGGGCATCTCTACTGGCTATATTCCTCGCTTCTCTAAGAACTTCCTCAAGCAGACCGGTGAGATCCGTGAAGCCATTCGTGCCTATATCGATGAAGTCGAGAAGGGTATATTCCCGGGCAGTGATCATACATTTAGTTAGACAATTATTTGTCCCTCTAGATAAAACCATGGACAAGGTCGCCGGCATAACACAGGTTAAGCCGGCGATGCTGATAACCAAGAATATGAAAATAGCTAAGGATTGCCATCAGGCAGGTCTTATCAAAGCGCAGTGACAGGCACAATCAAGATGATCACCACCCAAGAGATAACACAAATACGTGAGCAAGTTCGTGCCTGGCACGCCAAGGGCGAAACCGTCGCCTTCGTTCCCACTATGGGCAACTTGCACTTAGGCCATATCACCCTTATCAAGGAAGCGGTAAAACGAGCCGATCATGTGGTCGCCTCTATCTTCGTCAATCCTATGCAGTTCGGTCAGAATGAAGACCTAGATGCTTACCCTAAAACCTTGGCCGCCGATCAACAGGCCCTAACAGATGCAGGGGCTGAACTATTGTTTATTCCGACCCCAAAAGTCATCTACCCCAAGGGCACAGAACAACAGACCTATGTCGAAGTTCCCAAGATCTGTGATCAGCTGTGTGGCGCCAGCCGTCCGGGTCACTTTCGCGGTGTTGCGACCATAGTGTGCAAGCTGTTTAATATCGTCCAACCCGATGTAGCCCTATTTGGTAATAAAGACTTTCAGCAGCTACTGGTGATCAAGACCATGGTCGAAGATCTCTCTATGCCTATCGAAATAATAGGAGTCGAAACCATACGTGAAGAGTCGGGTCTGGCCATGAGTTCTCGTAATGGTTACCTGACTCCATCACAGAAAAAGCAGGCCGCCAAACTCAAACAGGTAATGGATGCCATGTCTGTCAAGATTAAGTCAGCTCAGGCCATCGAAGATGTTATTGGCCAGGCCAAAGCTGAGCTCGTCGAGGCAGGTTTTAAACCTGATTATCTAGAAGTTCGCAGCGCCATCGATCTCTCGGCATCTAAAGCAGAACATAAAGCCTTAGTGATTGTCGCCGCAGCCTATATGGGCACAACCCGCTTGATTGATAACCTCTGCTTCGAGCGCTAATCCCACGCGTCTCACATCAAGACAGCTCACACTAGTATCGGCTCTGGGCACCTAAGGGTGCCCTTGCTAAATACCGCTCCTCACGACTTACTGATTAATCTTAAATCTTCTAAAACAACAATTAAACTTGGGCTAATTCTGTCCATCAAAAAATGTAATAAACTGGTTTTATCTAGTAAGTTACGCCATAGTATTAATTGAAAATACAGCGCTAAAGACTGAAGGGATTTTGGGTAAATACCCAATAAACAGTCGGCTAAAACTTGTCCGTTAAATTATTTACCAGGACATGACAGGTAATACAGAGGAAGTTAAGCCCAATGGCAAGAGAGATCCTAACAAGAATATCTCAGCTCTCCCCCCAGCGACTTAGGTTAAATTGTCGTTTAGCGGCTTGCCTATTATTCTGTCTTATGGTTAATTCGGCTCAAGCCAATAGTATTTATAAATGCATTAAAGATAATAAAGTTGTCTTTAGCCAGACTATTTGCCCGAAAGATTCTAGTCAGCATAAAATAGAATATGAGTTTGGGATCACCACAGAGACAGATTCAGATAAACGTGAAAATACAATCGACCCCCTGCAAGCTCTGTTGAGTCAGCAAGTCATCTCAAAAGAGAAATTACTGCATCTACTCAAGAGTGAGATATACCGCTTAACTCAGGAGCTAAGTTATTTCAGCATTCTCAAAGCCAGTGAGTTAAAAAAAATTGAACGTAAGCGCTATTGGGAAAAGAAAGATAACAATAATGCTGAATATCTCACTGAGGTCAAAGAGATGAATACTTACTTCGATGATCTCGTTAATATCAATCAAGTCACCATAGATCTTCTCAAGGAGCGCAAAATGCAAATAGAGGCCGAGCCAAACTTGGAAGATAATACTGATACAAAATAGACAAGATAAGCGATACAAATAAAATGAAACATACAGCTCAGCCTGCCTCACAATCTCAAACAAAAATCCAATGGCCCGCCATATTGATCCACATGGAAGATGATGAACTCGTCTACCTTGAAAATGAACAAGACTGGGAGTTAGAAGCCCAAGGACATATAGACGATTTGAGTCACTTGTTCGACTCCTCTGGAGTAAGCTTTTGTCTCAAACTAGATACACTAGACGCTAATATTCCGAATAAGCATCTAAGCTGGATACCGGCCACTGAGCCAATGTCACTCGCACAAGTATTAAGCCGCATCAGACAACACGCCAGCACACTAGGCCACTGCTGCACCGCTAAGTTAGGCGCAAACACAGTAGAGCAAGCATTTGAAATTATTAAGTATTTAGATAAGTAACAGCAAGAGCAGAAAATGAGAAACGAGTCCCTAGATACCGACACCTAGGAACCCGTACTTTATCGCGATAAGGTTAACTACGTAGGCCTATTCCACGACTGATAAGGTAATAGGCAAGCGCCCATAATCCAACACAGAAACCCAGCATCACGGCAACAGATAATGGCACACTGATGTCGGCGTAACCTAAGAAACCGTAACGAAATACGTTGATCATGTACACCACAGGGTTTAACTGTGACACGCCTTGCCAGAAATCGGGTAACAGTGACAATGAGTAAAACACGCCTCCCAGATAGGTCAAGGGTGTCAGCACGAAGGTAGGCACTATGCTGATATCATCGTAACTGTTAGCGAATATTGCGTTGATTAACCCGCCCAGTGAAAACAAGATCGAGGTCAATAATACTGTGAGTATGACTAAACCCACGTGATGCAGGCTGATATCGACGAAGAACATGGCCACTAAGGTCACTATAGAGCCGACACACAGGCCTCGAACCACTCCTCCCCCCACATACCCAGCAATCATAACGTAATGCGGCACAGGTGCTACTATCAGCTCCTCTAGGTTGCGTTGAAACTTGGCACTGAAAAATGACGAAGCAACATTAGAATATGAAGCTGTGATCACCAACATCATAATCAAGCCTGGAGCAATAAACTCCATATAGCTAACACCGCCCATCTCACCTATGCGCTTACCCACTAGATTACCGAAGATAAGGAAATACAAGGTCATGCTGATCGCTGGCGGCACTAAGGTTTGTATCCAGATACGAGTAAAACGATTGATCTCTTTGGTCAAAATACTCTTAAATGCGGTGGCATATAGGGCTTTCATGTTCATGATGATGCTCCTTTACTGGCTGAGTCTTCCTGATGTGCCAGCGGCTCAATGGATCCCTTCTCCACCAATTCCACAAACAACTCCTCCAATCGGTTTGACTTGTTGCGCATGGATAGTACCTCTATGCCCTGCTCGCTGAGCTGGGTAAATACACCATTAAGGCTCTGCTCCTTGGCCACATCGACTTCCAAAGTATGACTATCTATCAGGCGACACTTAATACCATCCAGCCTCGGTACTAGACTGAGATCCTTGCCAAGATCCAGTACGAATGTCTCCATATTCAATCGACTCAACAAGGATTTCATGCTGGTGCATTCGACCAGAAGCCCCTTGTCTATGATGCCAATATTACGGCACAACATTTCGGCCTCTTCGAGATAATGAGTGGTCAAGATAATGGTCACACCTTGCTCGTTGAGTTCGGTGAGGAAGGTCCACATGGAGCGTCTAAGCTCAATATCTACCCCAGCGGTAGGTTCATCTAATATTAGTAACTGAGGTTCATGCATCAGGGCTCTTGCTATCATCAGTCGACGCTTCATGCCACCAGACAGAGCTCTAGCTGGACTATCTCGTTTCTCCCACAGATCCAACTGAGTCAGATACTTCTCGGCGCGTTTCAAGGCGACCTCTTTCTTCACCCCATAATAGCCGGCCTGGTTAACCACAATCTGCAGTACTTTTTCAAACTGATTAAAGTTGAATTCCTGAGGTACCAGACCGATACGCAGCTTGGCCAAGTCTAGTTCTTTGTCGATATCGTGTTCAAACACAGACACCTTTCCCGAAGACTTCTGCACCAGTGAGCTAATCACACCTATCGTGGTAGATTTACCTGCGCCATTAGGTCCAAGCAGGGCGAAGAAATCCCCCTTCTCCACCGTTAAACTGATCCCTTTTACTGCCTCAACACCACCTTTATAGGTTTTCTTTAGATCTTTGATCTCGAGAGCGTAAACCGGGGAATTCTTTGTATTCGCCATGTATATCCTAATTCCAGTATGTCACTGGCCATGAAAATCTGAATGTATCCCATTGAATAAATTAATGTCATCGGTAAAAACGAGTCATGATACCGATTAATATTAATCGAGATTCGGAGACTGAATGAACTTATATTGGGACATTTAAGTAAAAAAAAACCCGCAAGTGCGGGAATTTTAATATAAAACTATCTTCGCTAAATACCCTGGGATTACTTACTCTGAAGGAATCACTTTAGCGATATAGGGTAAGTTACGGTACTGCTCGGCGTAATCGATACCATAGCCAACAATAAACTCATTGGGAATGGTCAGACCGATAAAGTCTATCGGTACATCTACCTCACGACCTTCTGGCTTATCGAGCAAGGTACAGAGGGCTAGACTACTCGGCTCACGCAACAATAACAGCTCGCGGATCTTGTTGAGTGTGTGACCTGAATCGATAAGATCTTCAACAATTAGTACATCACGCCCCTTGATGTCAGATTGCACATCCTTGAGAATCTTCACTTCACGTGTGCTGGTCATGGCATTGCCATAGCTGGAAACCGACATAAAATCGATCTCAACATGGCCCTTGATACGACGACATAGATCAGCCATAAAGACCACAGAACCTTTCAACAAGCCCACCATCAACAGGCGCTCGCTGTTAGCATAATGAGCATTAATCTTCTCGGCTAATTGGTCCAGTATTAGATCGATCTCCTGGGCGGAGATCATCTCTTCAATCGTGTGTTTCATAACTCTCTCAACTTTACTTTCAACTGACTCTATAAGTGTCTTATTTATCGCTATCTTCGGCGTTATGTTTATCATAACCCCAACGATTTGTTAAATCATGCTCTACGCCCAAATGGTCAAGAATTCGGGCGACCATGAAGTTTACCAGATCTTGCACCGATTTGGGATCATGATAAAAACCAGGAGCCGCCGGCATTATGGTCGCCCCTAGCTTTGACAGAGACAACATATGCTCTAAATGTATGGAACTAAAGGGGGTTTCCCTTGGTACCAAGATAAGCTGACCGCGCTCTTTAATCACTACGTCGGCGGCACGTTCTAACAAACTATTGCTCATTCCCGTCGCTACAGCGGCTAGAGTGCCAGTACTGCAGGGACAGATCACCATCTGCTTAGGCGCCGCAGAACCAGAAGCTGGGGGCGAGAACCATTCATCCTTGCCTAATACATGTAAGGATCCCTTGAGCGGCGACCCATACTCGCCTCTGGCTGCAAACAACTCATTTAACTGTACTTCAGCCTTATTGCCATTGGCACTGAGTTGCACGCCTTCCTCGGTTGCCAGCACGACACGAGCCGCGCTGGAGATCATCAAAAACACCTGATAATCGGCGGCTAACAAGCACTCGAGTAACTTGAGCCCATAAGGTGCCCCCGAGGCACCTGTCCAGGCCAAACTGATCGACTTTTGCTTTTTTGGATAGCTCATAAAATCTCGATAAATAGTTATAAGCGGTAAGTACTAAGCGGTAAGCTCAAGACAAAGCATAGGAAATATTGAGGACACACTTAATTCCCTATGACCTTTTCTTAAAACTTATGACTTATAAACTTACAACTTGATCTTGCAACTTCTCTAACAGCTTCTTATGCAATCCGCCGAAGCCGCCATTGCTCATGACAATTATAGTGTCGCCACTGTTCGCCTTGTTAGCCACAGCCGCCACGATCTCATCTATGTCATATAGCACAGATACGGGTAACTCGGCTTTTTCCATCGCAGCTTCGATATCCCAGTCGATACTGTCGCCCTGATAGAGATATGCCTCGTCAGCGAGGGACATAGAATTTGCCAAAGTGTCCTTGTGTACACCACTCTTCATGGTATTAGAACGTGGTTCAAGAATAATGGTGATCTTGGCCTCTCCCACCTTGGCACGACAACCCTGTAAAGTCGTAGCGATAGCTGTTGGGTGATGAGCAAAGTCATCATAAACATCTATACCCTTGATAGTACCAATCAGCTCCATGCGACGCTTAGGCGGCTCGAATTGAGCCAAGGCTTGAATAGCAGCCAGTGGCTTAACGCCCACATGACGCGCTGCTGCGATAGCCATGGTAGCATTCTCAACATTGTGTTGGCCTATCAAGGCCCAATCTAAGATGCCCTGAGACTCTCCATCGAAAAATAACTCGAACTTGTGGCCGTCAGCGGCGATTAACTGGCTAGACCAAGTGCCTTTGTTGTCCCCAGCAGACGATCCTTTATTAACCGATACCAGATCCGCGCAGTTTCCAGCATAAACCTCTTGCTCGCTCCAACAGCCCATATCGATCACTTGCTGCACCGCCTCACAGTCTTTGGGCCAGATGATCTTGCCCTCTCCCGGTACAGTACGGATAACATGGTGAAACTGACGTTGGATCGCCTTCAAGTCATCGAAAATATCGGCGTGATCAAATTCGAGATTGTTGATCACTAGAGTGCGTGCTTGGTAATGGACAAACTTAGAACGTTTATCGAAGAAGGCACTGTCATACTCGTCGGCTTCCACCACAAAAAATGGGGAATTACCGAGGCGGGCCGATACACCAAAGTTTTGCGGTACGCCGCCAATCAAGAAGCCAGGCTCATAGCCACAATCTTCTAATATCCATGCCAGCATACTCGACGTAGAGGTCTTGCCATGGGTACCCGATATCGCCAGCACCCAACGTCCCTTAAGAATATGCTCAGCCAGGAATTGTGGCCCAGAGGTATAAGCGATGCCGCGGTTAAGCACAGCTTCCACGCAAGGGTTGCCTCGACTCATGGCATTACCAATCACCACTAAGTCCGGTGCATCATCTTCGTTTTTGCCAAGCTGACTGGGATCGAAACCTTGAATCAGTTCGATACCTTGCTCCTCGAGCTGAGTGCTCATGGGCGGATAAACATTGGCGTCGCTACCTGTGACCCTGTGACCTTCGGCTCTGGCAAGCAGTGCTAGCCCCCCCATAAAGGTGCCGCAGATGCCTAAGATGTGTACATGCATGGAGTTGGCTCTGATGAAAAATAATCTGAAGGGTATTCTAACGGGATGGGGGTCCATTGTCAGTTAACAATAGATTAAATCAAGAAAAGGTTTTAACAGCAATCGCAGCCTAGCTTAGCCTTAGGCGCTTATTAGGATCTGCATTAAGTTTACGGAGCACATCAGTTCGCTTTTCTATCTGTGATGTAATGCCCGCCTCGCAGCTCGGTGAAATAGTCATTCATCATGGGGTTATTGATCTTCTCGCCACTGAGATCGGCCTCAAGATTCTGCTCGGCCACATAGGTTGAATGACTCGCCTGATCCACCAACACATGATACCAGGGCTTATCTTTGGCTGGTCGGCTGCGCGCCACCATCTCATACCACTCTGGACTGAGTTGAAAATCGGCATCCACATCTAAGATCACGCCGCGATAACCGAATAATCTGTGATGTATCAGCTCGCCGATACTGTATTTTGCTTTAGCCACTTGAGCGAGTTTGGCGCCTTTAATCATTAGAATTACTCATATTCCCCACCTTAGGCTTCTTTACCTGAGCCCCCCTTGATGAATTTAGGCTAATCATGACTAGCAATCGGTACCAGTATTGCTCTAAATAGCCCTATTCCTCATGAGGGGTAAAATTATTGCTTAAGTAATGCCTGCCATAGAGTACGGCTAAGCCTATCAAGGGCATTAACATGGTAAATTGGCCACCGATAAACACAAAATCGATTAAGATTAACGCCGACAGAAATACCATCTTCTTATCGAATTCACGCTTGTGATTATCCCCTGTGAGCACCAAGAGCATGATGGCGCCCCCCAGAAAAAAGATAGCCAAATTGAGCACACTGTTCACTCGTCTCTTCTCGATCTTGACCTTGTAACTAGGCTGCTGGTGTAACTCCCTTAAGGCTTCGAGTCTAGCGGTAACACTCGCTCGGGCAATCACTTTATCACTGGTTTTGCTAAGATTACTTTTAAGCATATTAGCTTGAACACCACTGCCTTTTTTATTGCTGCCGACCTCAGCCATAGTAGGATTAGTCACGCTGGAAAATTCATTATAACTGCTGATGTTAATTGCATTCTTTAACTGAGTGTATCCAGATTGGGGTCCTAGTGTTTTGACTTGAGCCATGTCACGAATGTCAGACAAGGACACTCTATGGTCTACTGCGGCTCTGCCGTAGGCCTGCTCGGTACCGTAAACATGGGCCTCAGTAGATAAAGATACACCTTCAAGTTTATCGCTGTAGAGAATGACAGCTAGATAGCATAAGACAATGGCTAAACCTAACAACAGGTTTCTTCTAATAAAATACATACTACCTCCATAGCTCACGCTGTTTCACTGGGGTAAGACATAGCTAATCACAGCCACCGTTAGCAATAGTATAGTCAAAGAAAACAGCCACAAACAAATCCACCAGCAAGGGGTGGATATTTTGAGATCTTAAGCTTAGGCAGGCAATCTATGATGGCGATAACTCACAATTAGATGCATTAGCTGTAAAAAATAAAACCCTTTCCTGTTTCCTCTGCGTTTATAACTTCAGAAATCCTATTTACCTTTAACTTTTAACTGCATCTTTAACAGTATCTTCCTTTGTACTTTTAAGATCTGGAGTAGAGAATCATGAATAAAACACTTTTAGCCGCACTGGTATCGAGCAGCCTTATCTTTATCTCTCCCCTCGCCCAAGCCGCTGAGCTGAGTTTTCCTCACTTAGAAACCATGGGAAGCAGCCAGCTTGAGGTTGCTGCCGATATGGCCGAGATCAATGTCGAAGTGACCGTCAAAGAGAAGACAGCCAAGGCTGCTAAAGACACCTCAGATCAGGCCGTGGCCAAGTTTATCGCCCGCTTAAAGCAGGCTGGTATTTCGAGAGACAAGATCCAGAGTGCCAACTTGAATTTACAGCCACAATATCATTATCAGAAAGACAAGCCCGCCGAGCTAACAGGTTATAGCGCAAGCCGCAGACTGGTCGTCACCATAGATGATCTTTCCCGTCTCAATGAAATCTTAGACTCGGCGCTCGAAGAGGGCATCAACCGGATCAATAGCATAGTGCTTAAGACCAGCAAGGAAGAGGAATACATAGACAAGGCTCGTCTGGCTGCCATTAAGGATGCTCAGCAAAAAGCCAAGAAACTCGCCGAGGGCTTCGGTGAGAAGATTAAAGGGATCTGGGAGATCCGTTACTTAAGTCAGCGCCCGGTTCAGCCAGTGATGCTACGCATGAACGCCGGCCCTAGCTATGATGTAGCCGAAAGCTATCAAGAGGGCCAGGTCAGCATTCGAGACAAGGTCGAAGTTATTTATAGATTGAAATAGTCAAAAATAACTCACTAAACAGTAAGTTAAAAGACCAATAACCGATACTAGCTAAGCATATGCTAGTATCGGTTATCGCTTAATTGATTCGAGCCAGATTGATCTTGTCCCATAACTACTCAAATAAGCTCGCCTCTATAATCGTTACCGTTTCTATGATGGCATTCGGTCTTATTCTCACAGGCTGCAGTAAACCTGTAGCCAAACAGCAAGCAAACTCAATTCATAGATATATCGCAGACAATCTCATCGATGCAGACCTGTCCAGCGATGCCAAGCTTGCAGTCACCTTGAGCCGCACCCGTGAGTTATCGGTATGGGATAACGTCTCAAAAGCTTTGTTACATCAATGGCAGGTAGAAGACTTCGATGAGCCTACTTACTTGGTATCACTCTCCGGAAATAGTCAGTACCTGGCGGTGACGGGAAAGCATCGAGTATCGATATTTGATCTCAACAGCGGCCGACTCGAGCTCTCCTGGCTTGCACAGGGCTTCGATAGTGATGCCAGTATCTCCAGTCTGTTTCTGAATCAAAACGGAAAACGAGTTTTACTCGGTATGAACGAAGGCTCTGTGATTAGCGTCGATCTCGAAAGCAAGCAATTATCTATGTTTCAACTCCATGACGGGCCCATCAGTCATGTTGAATTTCTCTCATATGACGAACGAATATTGTCGGCAGCCCATGATGGACATGCGCTCATTTGGGCCAGTAGCAATGGACAAGTGATCAAGGACTTTAGCTTGCCCCTGCGTATCACCAGCATCAGCTTCGATGAGGCAGAGCGAAGACTCTTTATCGCCGATGCCTTAGATAAACACATCATAGTCGACTCATATTCTGGTAAGAGTATCGGCCAGTTAGCCTTCCTAGATCGCTATCGCTATTTTAGACAAGCGATATTTGTCGACCGGGGCAAGACGCTCATCACAGCGAGCTCAAAACAGAAAATCATGAGCTGGGATATAAGCTCAGGCAAGGAAAACAAGCACTGGAACATCACAGCTTTTACCGCCGGGACCACAGTGCTCGACATGGCCATTAACCCCAGCGGCCAGTTAATCACCCTGAGCTCGGATGGCGCCTTGGAGAGCTGGGACTATTGATCCCATTCGCATAAAAATAGCAATCTAATTGAATTTGAGCGGTTTAAAACAGATTTAAACCAAAAGCCTGCTTCACTGACATTAGCACTCGATTCGACTCATCCTGAGCCTGCTCGGTTCCTCGCTTCAATATGTCAATCAGCTGCGCCTTATCATCGATAAACATAGCTCTGCGTTCACGAATAGGTTTCAAGGTTTCCTGCAGGCACTCCTCCAATATTTTCTTGGTTTTGCCATCCCCTAGCCCACCACAGCGGTATTGCTCTTTAAGCCTAAGGATATAATCGATATCAGGATGAAACGCATCTAAATAAGTAAACACCACGTTGCCTTCCACCTTACCGGGATCTTCCACTCGCAGATGGCCTGGATCGGTATACATGGACTTAACCGCCTTAGTTATTTCCCGCTCACTGGCACTAAGCATTATGGTGTTGCCCATAGATTTAGACATTTTGCTGAGACCATCGGTACTGGGCAAGCGTGATACCTTACTCAGCAGAGGCTTACACTCGGTCAAGATGGCGCTGCCTGCGATATGATTCAGCCTTCTGACTATCTCATTGGTTTGTTCCAACATAGGTAATTGATCTTCCCCAACGGGAACCAGAGTGGCATTAAATGCCGTGATATCGGCCGCCTGACTGATAGGATAGGTTCATACCAATCTCACTAAATAGATGGTCAGTTCAGAGCCTCTCAGGCTTTTCAATTCAAGGCGCATTGATGCAGAAATGGTTATTCCCTTTGAAGTCAATGAAACACAGAAGTGGAATGTCTGAGAGGTTCACACCGTGCGGGTTTCAAAGCACTTTATGCTGCGTTAGATGCTTTCGATATAGAATAACTATTAGCTTCAAGCAACCGCCTTGCCTACAGCGCTTTGAACTCCCGCTGAAAGGTCACATATTTAGTAGGATTAGTATAATAACCCCGCAGGAATACTGCGACCGAATGACTTAGATTGGATCTCATTTTTCACCGTGGGATTGCGCTCTAATCTGGAGATAGACACCAGATTAGAATAATACATGGTAAGTTCAGCCAGAGCTGGGATGGCGGACTGCAGACAGATCCTGGTCTTTAGGGGATCGATACCAACCGCGAGGTAATCTGCCACCACATTAAGAATATTCGATGCGACTTTCTGCGGTTGATGACCGTTATCGGTCAAGCCCTGCATATCTGCCACTAAGATCGTCTGATGATACATATCTTGCAGTTTGACTCTCTGCTGCAAGGAGCCAACATAGTGGCCTAAATGTAACTGACCCGTGGCACGATCTCCCGTAAGGACCTTCTCTTTCTTCGTGCTTAAATCGCTTGTGATCTGAACCGATTCCTGCTTATCCAAACAGTTTACTTCGACCGAATCGATACATTTAACATTGGGCTTAAAATTTGATTTTACTTGCATAATTGACTCCTGATTAACACCACCGGAGACACTATGACTGAGATCAATTAGCTACCATCCGGCGGCTAAAGAACATGATGAGATGTGCCGCTCTAAAGAAGAGAGCGCCACCAAGATAACTGAGGATTGTAACTAAGGGATATGCTTTTCATTACCGCAGATTATCAAGCTAGTTCAACGTGAACAAGCTAAACAGAGATTAAAGATTATTTATTTCTCTTTTAGCTATCCCTTTCCAGGGTTGGCTTTGTTATTCAGTTTCAACTTATTGGCTAATGGCTCTATGGCGCCGCCTTGGAGTAGTATCGAAAACAGCACGATAAAGAACACCACATGTACCAGTTCTATCGCTCCTTCGACGCCTGCGGCGGCAGGGATCAAGGAAAATACTATGGGAGTAGCCCCCTTGAGACCGATAGATGAAATAAACAAACGCTTGCGCCAGCTCGCCTTTCTAAAAGGCAAGTAACAGAGTTGCACCGCCAAGGGCCGGGCCACAAACATGAGTAAAGCGGCAGGAATAAGCGACAAGAAGAACACTGAAAACAGGGTCTGAGGAAAAATCTGCAATCCCAATATGATAAACATCAACGACTGAGCCAGCCAAGAGAGGCTATTGAAGAAGTGTTTATTGACCTCCCTGCCTCGCTTAATGCCGTTACCTATCACCACGCCTACCACATAGGAGGCGATTAATATGTTGCCACCGGCCAAGTCACTGCCGTAGGCCGCTATGATGAAACTCGCCAACACGAATACAGGGATCAGGCCATACTCCTCTAAATGTATGGTGTTAAGCAGATAAACGGCGAGCCTTCCCACCAAATATGCAATGATGATTCCTGCACCTAACTGGATCAGCAGAGTCTGAGCTATCTCCCAACCCGATATCGCCTTCTCCGGCGCCAAGGCGATGCCAGTTAGAATGACTACCATAATCAGGGCTACCGGGTCATTGGTCGCCGACTCAAATTCGAGCACAGTATCAGTCTTCTCTTTTAGCTTAAGTTTCTTAGATTCTAAAATTGAGAACACGGCGGCAGCATCTGTGGAGGAGACTATTGCGGCCAATAACAAGCAGATAACCAGACTCCACTCGGTCAGCGGATATAACAGGGCAGCTAAGATCAATGTGGTGAACAAGACCCCGAACGTCGAAAGAACCCCGCCCTCTCTATAGGCTAACTTGATACTCTCATTTGAAGTGTTAATGCCACCGACAAACACGATAATATTCAGCGCAACGGCGCCGACCATAGAAGTCACCGCCAGATTATCATAAACGAAATCAAACTCACCATTGCCAAGCGCCAGACCAACGCCCATGAAAATCAAAAGAGAGGGGATCCCTAAAGTTTTCGAGGGATGGTGCAATAGAATGCCTATTGCGATCAACAGGGCGATACCCAGCAGGAGTATTTCGTATGACATATCTATCCGAGTCCTCTAAGTAAGAAAATAAGAGTGTGAATTCAGACACTGGGATACCAGTCTAATTCTATTTTACGTTTATGGGGTAATGGATTAAGAGTGAAAATCTGAGTATAGACAAACTAAATTTTCTATTAAAAATTCGAACAAAGAAGCAGCGATAAAAGCCTGTCACAGGCCAGTGACTTTGATACGGCTATTTTACACTATTTATCACCATTTTTTAAGCCGTTAACCTGTAGATTAACGATCTGTAATGTATCGTCTGGATACGATTATCGCCTAATAATAAACCGGTATAAGTTAAAGAAAAGGCGCCAGAGACTCATGTCTGTGGCGCCTTTTTATTCTAAGATAAAATGACTCGAATTAAGCCCTTACTTTCTTATTCAAGTAAGGCAAAACCAAGAGCACGACTCCGACGATGAGGAATGGCACACTCAGCCATTGACCCGCACTCAGGGTCATTCCCTCGGCATAGGCCGCCTGCTTAACCTTGACGAACTCGATAGCGAAACGCGCACTGAACACCAATACTAGGAACAGACCGAAAATAGCGCCTTCTTTCTGCTTCATCTCAGTGTATTTATACACTGCCCATAGGCCGATAAAGATAGCCAAATAAGCGAACGCTTCGTATAGCTGAGCCGGATGGCGAGGCAAGATATCGACACGCTCGAAGATAATAGCCCAAGGTACATTGCTCGGCAGACCTAAAATCTCTGAGTTCATGAAATTGGCTATGCGCACGAAAAAGCCAAAGATTGCAGTGGCTATAGCCAATCTATCCAGCAGGAATAAGAAAGGCATATCCATCTTACGGCGGTAATAATAGAGCGCAAGAATTGCGCCTAAACCACCACCATGGCTGGCCAGGCCTCCTTCCCAGATAGCAAATATCTTCAGAGGGTTACTGAGATAATAAGCCGGGTCGTAGAAGATACAATGCGCCAGTCGAGCACCTATGATGATGCCGATAACACAATACATCAACAGATTATCTAACGACTCGACAGGCAACTTTTCCTTGATATAGATGCGTTTCATCACCTGAAAACCACAAGCGATAGCCGTCGCAAACAGGGCACCATACCAGTGCACTTTTAGCCCCATGAAGGAGATCAATACGGGGTCTATGTTCCAAACAAAATGATCCAAAATTCAGCCTTCCAGTTTCTTTAAAAAGTAGAGAGATTTAGCTTCTTTGAGGCAGTTTTACGCTGAACTTAGTGACTTGGCAAGTTTTCTTAGAATATGCCCACAGCTATTTGCAGCAGATAAGGCTTATGACTAGACTTAGATAGCTTAGACTTCACTTCTGGGATCCAATAATGTCACATTACCCCAGATTCCCCCCATCTGGCCTAAGCAGTCTCAGTTGCCTAAAACGCTAAAGCCAGACTTGTAGAGAAAATCTAGACTCGCTTCAATTTAGCCTTAGCTATTTAGACCACCCATGCAGATATATTTGATTTCCATATAGTCATCGAGTCCATACTTAGAACCTTCACGGCCATTACCCGATTGCTTGATACCACCAAATGGCGCCGCCGGATTAGCAATGATGCCTTCGTTGATACCCACCATGCCGAACTCCAATCCTTCAGCCACACGCCACACTCGACCAATATCCCGGGAATAGAAGTAGGCTGCTAAGCCATATTCTGTATCGTTGGCAATTTTAATGGCTTCCTCTTCGGTATCGAAGCTGATGATAGGCGTTACTGGGCCAAAAATCTCATTGCTAGCCAAGGGCATATCATTAGTGACCCCAGTCAGAATTGTCGGCTCATAGAAGTTGTTACCCGCAGCGCTGCGCTTGCCTCCGGCAATAATTTTTGCCCCTGCAGCGACAGTTTCTTCCACTAACTTATGCACGCCATCGACCGCTTCTGATGTGATCATTGGGCCTAAGTTGACACCAGCGGCTAAGCCATTGCCAATCTTAATCTCAGCCACCGCACTGGCAAATTTATCGGTGAACTCCTGAACCACACTACGCTGAACTAAAACACGGTTAGTACAGACACAGGTCTGGCCTGCATTACGATATTTAGAGATGAGTGCGCCTTGGACTGCCTCATAGATATCGGCGTCATCGAATACGATAAAGGGGGCGTTACCGCCGAGCTCCATCGACACCTTCTTTACGCTTGTGGCCGTTTGATTCATCAATATTTTGCCAACCGCTGTTGAGCCGGTGAAGCTGAATTTAGACACATCCGGATGCTGAGTCAGCACCTTGCCCATACCAGATGAATCTAAGCCGACAACCACGTTGAACACACCGGCTGGCACGCCTGCACGCTCGGCAAGTTCGGCCATAGCCAGTGCAGACAAAGGCGTAGAGGGTGAAGGCCGCACCACGAAGGTACAACCTGCAGCCAGAGCAGCAGCCGCTTTGCGGGCGATCATGGCATTAGGAAAGTTCCACGGCGTGATAGCAGCGACAACTCCTACAGGCTGCTTAATAACGATAATCCGCTTATCACCTGTAGGCGAAGGAATAATATCACCATAAACTCGTTTGCCCTCTTCGGCAAACCAATCGATAAAGGCCGCACCGTAAGCTATCTCCCCTTTAGCTTCGGCTAAGGGCTTACCTTGCTCTAAGGTCAAGATGCGACTTAGATCATCCTGACTCTCCATCATCAAGTTAAACCAGCTACGCAAAATGACCGCACGCTCGTTGGCCGATTTTTTAGACCAAGCAGGTAAGGCTTTCTTAGCGGCAACAACAGCCGCTTCAGTCTCGGCTATACCTGCGTTGCATACCTGAGCCACTACCCTGTCATTAGCAGGATTAATGACATCGAACCGCTCCGAGCTGTCACTCCAGCGTCCATCTATATAAGAGCTTAACTTCACTAATCCTGAATCGTTAACTTGTTGCATTATCACTCCTGTGTGCAGTCATCTTGCCTAGAGCACCAGTTTGCGCCTCACGCAAAATAACGGGTACTCGATAGGCCTGTTAATGTTTCCTATTGAATAGCAAAAACAACTCAGGTTAAATACAAAACAATAAACCTTATGTTTTAGGCTCATAAAACTTTCATATGTTAAGCAGGTAAATTTGAATAAAACCATAAGCAAGTCTTCTATCCTCCCCAAAACAGTCACCGAATATGACCTACGCCTGCTGAGAATTTTTCGCACTGTGGTCGAGAACGGCGGCTTCTCTGCTTCAGAAGCTGAGCTTGGTGTGACCCGCTCGACCATCAGCGTGCATATGTCTAATCTTGAGAGCCGAATGAAGCTTAAGTTATGTAGCCGAGGACGAGGCGGTTTCGCCCTGACAGAAGATGGCCAAACGGTCTACCATGCCTGCATAGAGTTATTCGACTCGCTTAATGACTTCTCTAGGCTAGTTAATGGCTTAGGTGAAGAGTTGAGTGGGGAATTAATCATACTGTGCGCCGAACAATTAGACTCGCATATGCAGCTAAAACTGGCAGAGGTAGTGAAGAAGATACATAAAGCTCAGCCGCAACTGCATCTGGTGCTCGACAATGAAGCCCTCAAGCATATCGAAAAGTGCCTGCTTAAAGAGAAAGTCCATATAGGCTTACTCCCTAGCTACCAGCAGGTCGAAGGACTGGATTACCAAACCATATATAGCGAACCCATCTATTTATGCTGTAGCCATTCTCATCCATTTTTCCAGCTTGAAGATGATGAGATAAGTAACCAGATGCTAGCTCAGACCCCGGCGATTCATCCTGGCATAGATATAGATTCTGAGGCAAGGGAGCAATTAAAACGACTCAACCTATGTGCCAAGGCTTACCAGTTTGATACCCGTAAAACCTTAATCCTCTCCGGCTGCTACATAGGCTACCTCCCCCTGAGTTACATTCAACAGGAACTCGAGTCCAAGCAAGTAAAAATCATTCATAGTGATAGTACTAGCTACCAATTTAATCTCTCTATGGTGTCTAAACATAATCCACGTGAAACCAGTAAAATTGAGTTGCTAAAAACAATATTCAACGAAGTATTTACTCAATAGGAATCAATGAAGTTTTTACTCAATAGCAATCAATGAACATCAGGCTTAAAATCATATATCCTCGATAGGTTATCGAGTCACAACGACTCAAGATTATTCACCATAAAAAGTGCCAGTTATTAATATAACCTCTCCATGGTGTCTAAAAACAAACCAGGTGAAACCAGTAAAATTGAGTTACTCAAAAAAATATTCAATGAAGTTTTTACTCAATAGGAATCAATGATAATCAGCTTTTACTGCAAATAAAGAGCAACCTAACCTTAATTAAAATAGGCTTCTTTATTTTAGCTAGTCATCATTTTGCAGCTCTGACCTTAGTGTACATTGGTCATATTAGGTGACGCGCAAGTAGATAGGAAGATGCTATTAATCTTATGAGTATCATTTTCTGTTCGAAAAACACTCTGGTCAATATATTTTCACCCTGATTAGCCATAGCTTTAAATTTTGTTCACTAACAAAGTGATCTGACTCAAAGAGCTGTAAAGAAAGAAGTTACTTAGTCTAATTAACTTAAATGTAGTACCCCTTTGCTACCCTTTCATTAACCAAGTCACTTACATTAGCCCACCCTTTCATTATCGGCAGTAAATCTTGACTACGGGCACAAATATGATCAATGTGTTAACACGTTTTAAGGCACAGAGTGGCAAAGAAAAAGCACTACTTGAGCTCCTCAAGAGTTTAGTTCAACCGACTCGAAATGAACTGGGCTGTGTCAAATATGAACTTCATCAAGAAAATGAAAAACAGGGACATTTCATCTTCATCAAGAGCTTTGTCGACCATGCAGCATTTGAAAAGCATCAAAATACCGGACACTTCAAACGTCTAAAAAAAGAGATGCCTGAACTCATAGCTCAAGAGCCTGAAATTATCATCTTATCCCGACACGCATAACCGAATAAGAAATAATGAGTTGTAATTACTAGGTAAATTAGAAAGTTTGTACGCTACCCTGAATGGTAATAAAGACAGTGAAGATATATAATACCTTAGAATTCAACAAATTAAATAACATGGAGTGTGCGAATAAAAGTCATGGATAATCTGTATTTCGATAACCCTACCAGCCATTACTTGCCTATTCAGAAATCCATTCGAATCCAGGGGCATGTGACCAGCATCTCATTAGAAAAGTTGTTTTGGGATCTATTAGATCAGATTGCTGAGAGCCAAGGTGTGAAAAGAAACCAATTTATCGCGAGCCTATACATAGAAGCCCTAAACCATCACGGGGACGTAAAGAACTTCACTTCATTACTTAGATCGGCCTGTGTACAGCATATCTTGTCTAAGGAGAATGGTTAACTATAACTCCTTAGCAGGTTCACCTTAAAGTCATCAAGTCCATACCTAGTCGCTAAAACTCGTATCAATCAGCGCCATTCTCAGTGATAAGCCACCCTTGGCCAATACAATCATTAGCTAATAGACTATTTTATATTAGACTGTTTCCATTCTCCTATGATCTGCTGATAACTGCCATCCTGCTTCATCTGCAGTAATATTACATCGAACTGATCCCTAACATAGCTAAGATGACTCTTCTTAGAAAAGGCCATATAGGTCGGTGTCGATTGCACTTCTTTTACTAATCGTTTTATCTTCTTACAACGTTTTAACGAACTAGTCTGTAGCGCTTTAATTTCTTTATCGACATAAAAAATGGTGTCCTTCTCGGCGATAAGAATATCTATGCCTCCAGTACACAGCTTTAGCAACAAGGTCGAGGATGTAACATCGACACTCACCCTTTTAAGCAGCTTGGTCTCCACCGCATTATCGAAAACAGTCCCATAACTAAAGTCTTTCCTCATACCAAAATGATAATCACCAAGTGTAGCCAGATCGCCATCGAACTCTATATCCGAATCTTCAGCCACAAATAGCATCACCACCTCTTCCATCAGTACTTGCCGACTATAATCGGCATAGACGAGTCGTTCAGGCCTAATAAGCACCTCGAATAATCCGTCAATCTTGCCCTCTTTCAATAATTTAAGCGCTCTGGACCAAGGGAGAACCTGTAGGGATATTGGCTGTTCGATGCGTCTAAAGACCTCTTCGACCAATTTTACCGATATGCCATCGAACTCAATTCCACCTTCTGGTGTGTCGCGGGTAAATTCATAGGGAGGGTATTCGACGATAGCAATGTTGAGCGCATGATCGGCTGTCACTTGTAGGGGGAAAAGATTGCCCACAAGCAGTATGATTACCATGGTGATGCCCATGATGGCTTTCTTCATGATTCACCTTAGTCGCGATAAGCGGTGAGGTGTATAGATGGTAACTACAAGTTTAGACCAAATCCTTCTATTACTGGACTGTCACCACGAATCTACCCTGTCACTAGACCAATAACTAAACCAATAAAAAGACCAGTGGTGACCCATGCTATCTCTGCGAGAACTTAGCATGCTGCCACCAATGGATATCTGAGATACTTTGCCTATTTAAAACTTACTGAGCAATTCGACATTAAAATCTTCAGCCGACACCGTCAGATGGTGCTCATTAATAACGGCTTGCAGGTCACTGATGTCTTTCTCTAACTTACTTAAGGTAAGCGTGTTGTTATCGAGCTGATAAACCAGCTTCTGCCCCTGATAATAGAAACTCAATATGGCCAAGGCATCGATATCATGAGTGGCAGCAGCGGCCTTGATCTTCTTTAACCGACGATAAATACGGTTATGCACCGCCTTGAGCCGCCAGACGTAATAGACTTCTGTCATATAGGGCTTGTCTTTGACTTGCATAAGCACCACAACAGATAGTATGGCAGCCATGACAACGCCGAATAGATTAAGATGAAAATTCCCCGTCGCCTCACCGCTCACATCATTAACCTCACCGAACAAGGCTATGAGTCCAGACCCGAAAGCCAAGGATAACAAGAGCAGGCCAGCAACCAGCGCAATAGTCACCACATTCAGGCGCCTACGATATACAACTTTATCTATCTCTTGTAACTTCATTATTTGACCCTTTGTTTTTCAAGCTTAAATTTTAAGTTTTTCCCTCGGACTTGTATAGCCTGAGCAGCACCTTTTAGTTGGCTTTGGGTAAATAAAAGGTTAAAAATTAAAACTGAATGAAAAAAGTTCAACAATTGATTTAGGAGCTCCCATGCAATACCAAGTAATCGCCATCTTCACCGGCCTCATTTTGAGCGTGACAGCCAACGCGAGCGAACAATATATCTGTGAGCTAGACAATCAACAAAGGATCATCGAGGTGATCTACAAGAATCCATTAGAGTCTGTTCCCTGTCAGGTGAACTACCGTAAAAAGAACTCCAGTGAGACTTTATGGCAAGCAAAAAACCAAGCCGGTTACTGTGAGGCCAAAGCCGATGAATTTGCCATTAAACTAGAGAGTTTGGGCTGGCGGTGCCAACATCTCGATCAACCAGCAGCTGACAGCAAGGATAATCAAGCTTCAGAGGTACAAGAAATAAAATAGACCTATATCTTGTACCCATATCTAGACCTATAGAGGAAACATAATCGGATGGCAGATATGAAGATTGGCGGTGGCAATACCTCAGGCAACAAGCCGCTGACAGCAAGGATAATCAAGCTTCAGTGGTACAAGAAATAGAATAGTCCTATATCTTGTACCCATATCTAGACCTATAGAGGAAACATAATCCGATGGCAGATATGAAGATTGGCGGTGCCAACATCTCGATCAACTAGCAGCTGACAGCAAGGATAATCAAGCTTCAGAGGTACAAGAAATTAAATAGACCTATATCTTGTACCCATATCTAGACCAATAAAGGAACATAATCGGATGGCAGATATGAAGATTGGCGGTGGTAATATCTCGGTCAACCAGCAGCTCAGAGTGACATATACCGACTAGGAGGAACATAATCGGATGGCAGAGATGAAGATAGCAGCGAAACACTTGCCTTATCCCCTACATCTTGTTAACAATAACGGCTAGTAAGAAAAGTGTCTCCAGTTTATATAAAAATCACACTCTAACAGTGGCATAGCGGTAACTCATTCTGAACGGGCAAGAAAAAAACAGATAGAAGTAAAAACATCTAGACGTCTAAATTGACAGACGTCTATTTATCTCATATCCTGCCGACTATTGAGATCTACCATAGAGCTTATACCAGACGTAGTTGAGCTAGATAATTAACAATTCACTCATATGGTAAGCAGGAGTAGACGACGTGTTCCAGCTATGGAGGCATGGGACTTAGGGTTTATTTACATAACAAAACAGAACTAAAATTGAATAGAAGTAGTTCCGTTTTTAAGACAAAGTTATAAGACAAGAGAGAACAATTTGACCACTTCATCTGATGCGCCTATGAGTCCCCAAGACAAAAGCACTCAAACTAATGGCGCACCTACCGCATCATTTATTGCACTGCTACCCCTATTTCTTTTCCTGTCGCTGTTTATCGGTGCCGGACTGTACTTCCAAAGCCAGGGCGTTGATTTTGCTTTCTATCAACTCCCTAGCGTTGTAGCGATACTGCCAGCAATTATCTTTGCCTTGATAATCTCTAAGCAGAGACTCAACCAGAGCATAGATACCTTCATTGCCGGTATAGGCCATGCAAACATCATAGCCATGTGTCTGATCTATCTGCTCGCAGGTGCATTTGCCGCTGTGGCTAAAGCGACAGGTGGTGTCGATGCCACAGTTGCTCTAGGCCTGTCTTTAGTGCCGTCTAACCTACTACTACCCGGTTTCTTCGTCATTGCAGCATTTATAGCTACTGCCATGGGTACCTCTATGGGTACCATAGCTGCAGTCGCACCTATCGCCCTTGGTGTTGCCAACGAAGCCCAGATAGAATTGCCCCTGATGGCTGGTGCGGTTATCTCCGGTGCCTTGTTCGGAGATAACCTCTCTATCATCTCTGACACTACAATTGCGGCGACTCGCACCCAAGGCTGTGAGATGAAAGACAAGTTCAGAGAGAACCTTATCTTCGCCATTCCAGCATCAATCATCACCCTAATAGCTTTCACATTCGCGGGCCAAGGCCAGGCCGATGTGGCCGTCCAGGAGATTGAATTTATAAAGGTGATCCCATACCTGACTATTTTAATCTTGGCCGTTGCGGGTCTTAATGTATTTGTAGTACTCACCATAGGTATTCTATTAGCCGGTATTACGGGTCTAGTCACCATGGACTACGGCGTTATCCAATTTGGTCAGGATATCTATGCAGGTTTTGGCAATATGCAGGAGATCTTCATCCTTTCTATGCTAGTGGGCGGCTTAGCGGCTCTGATGCAGCAGCAAGGTGGACTGGAATTTGTCAGCAAGCAAATCGAAAAGTTAATCGCTAAGTTCTCTAAAGCTAAGGGTGGCGCTTCGACTCGCGCATCTGAATTAGGCATGGCTGGCATCGTTGCCCTGACCAATACCTGTGTCGCCAATAACACGGTATCGATTGTGGTAACCGGTGATATCGCTAAAGATCTGGCACAAAAGCATCAAGTAACTCCTAAGCGTGCTGCGAGCATCCTGGATACCTTCTCCTGTATCGTTCAGGGACTTATTCCCTATGGAGCTCAGGCCCTTTTAATCGCATCGACCTTCAGTATCTCACCACTGGAAGCCGTTACTCACGCTTGGTATTGCATGATCTTGGCCCTAGTCGCTATCTCAGTTGTCATCTTCCGTAAGCGTACCAGCTAATAAAACTCGGCTGAATGTTCCCTCCAGAGATGGAGGGGATAAAGCAGGAACACGAGAATGCGAGAATGCGAGAACACGAGAACACGAGAACACGAGAACACGAGAACACGAGAACACGAGAACACGAGAATGTTTAGCATCATCTAGCCTATCCTGCTTTCTAGCCTACCCCTTATATCTTCTTAATATTTGTAACCTAGCTCCCTAAAACCTTACCGCTTTCTAATCCGCCTCCTTTCATAAGCCTATTTCATGGCACCTTTATTCGCATGCTAAAAATGGCTACAACTAATGTGCTATTGTAGACCTTGCTTAAATAGGGCAGATTAAAGTCGACTTAGATTAAACTTAATAAGCTCGCGCCTAACAGCAAGTGCTTAGTTAGCCAATTGATAGGGATATTGAGTATCGACTAGATATAACTCGTCGATATAAATGAAGGAGTGCAGCTTATGCGCTCTTTTTTGTTTTCAGCCTGATATATCCTTGAAGAGAATCAAACAACATTGTGATACAAACTAAGCTCGACACCCATTCGACCCATTATGATCTACACAGATTAGTCGTATTGATGATCTTAGTCGGTGCTTGCGTCACATCGGTAGGGATCTCCATCTCTGTCTGGGCGGAATATCAAGATATCGGCATGCAGGTCTTCTTCAGACGTTCAGATTTCCTCGGCGATTATGTTCAATCACCTCTCGCCTATGTGTTTAACATGTCACTGATTATTGCTGGCACTTGCATTCTACTCGCCATGTATGGGCTTTACTTGCTTAAGCTAGGTGACTTCAGCCACTTTCTGTCAATTGCAGGCTCTTGGGTGGGACTATCTATTATTCTCATCGGCGTCTTCCCCATTAATTATTTAAACGAGCATAGACTGGTGTCCACCAGCTTCTTGATGTCGACCTTCGTCTTGCACCTGTTTACCATATCGACTCGCTTCAACCACAAGGAGATCTGCTCAAGGCCGCTATTTATTCTGGCCATCTTTGGCTTTCTTAGTGCGTCTGGGCTTATCTATCAACTGGACTGGAGCACCTTAGACTTCACTCCTTGTCTGCATGAGGGGGGTGACATCTGCTGGGTCGCGCTTAATATGTGGCTACAGACCAATATCACTATGCTCTGGTGCGTGTTACTGGCGCTCAATATCAGAAAATTAGCCATAGAGCAGTATCATGCTGAGTCAGGCTAGCAGAGTTAAAGCCTGATAGCCTGACTTAAAACCTAGCTAGAAGCCTTAAACTTAGTCGCAGTTAAGTGATTAGGTGCTAACCTTGCGCCTAAACTGGATTTACACCATCACGGCGCCGATTAATGACTCAAGATAAACCAAGTATGCGGCTGGCTAAATACCTTGCCATGACAGGACTCTGCTCCCGTAAGGCCGCGACTCGCTATATTAGAGACGGCCATATAACCCTAGATGGGCGTCTGGCCAATCATATCGATACCATCAGCTTAATCGAGAGCCCATCAGGCCTTACTAGCCTAGAGATACTCAAATTCGATGGAGTGCTTATTCAGGGTGTCGAATCTAAGCAGTATTGGATGCTGAATAAATCTGTCGGCACAGATTGTCGCCTCTTGGCCCATGACCCCAGCTCTCTGTTGCATCTATTGCCTGACAATCCACGCCTCTACCCAGTGGGCCGTTTAGACAAGGACTCCCGTGGCCAGTTGATATTGACCAATGATGGTGAGCTTACGCAGCAGTTAATGCACCCAGATTTCGGTCATAGCAAGACTTATCATGTACAAGTCGATGGCAATTTCGAGGATAGTTTCTTAATCAAGATGGCCCAAGGCGTCAGCTACCGAGATGTCACCACCCTCCCCTGTAAGATGACCCGCCTTAATGATAACAAGTTTGAGATCATACTCACCCAAGGGCTCAACCGACAGATCCGCCGCATGAGTCAGGCATTAGGCTATAAGGTTGTCGACCTTAAACGGGTAAACATTCAAAGTTTAGCCCTTGGCGATCTAAAAGAAGGAGAGATGAGACAACTGACAGCTTTAGAGCAGGCTCTTCTCATAGAGAGTTGCCGACCTTCGAATGAAGGTTAATTACATTTTTGTTTTAGCTTCAACTTGAGTTTATTTTGGGTAGTTTGATTGGAGACCGCCCCTTCAATGTAACCTATCGCCTTGCCGGCGAGGGATGTGCAGATACTTCCGTGACACACTGCGAGTACGTCCTTGTAAGTTCGGCCGTGACATCCTTGTCACGGACGGTCACGGCCGCATCTACACCCGATTATTTTTCTCTTCGATTGAGGTTTGTGGGTAAATCTAAGTTTCGAGTTTGTAACTCATTTTGCCGCAAAGCTTGTTAGTTTTCGAATGAAGCGGGTTACATTTTCTGTTGGGTTCATTTGACTGGTTTAGTATTGGGAAGTGTGTTTATTAATCTACCTTCAATGCAATCTATCGCCTGTCCGGCGAGGGATATGCACTATTTATTTTGAGAAGGTTCTGCGAGACGCTGGCTCTTGATTTCAAAAGAGTCTTCCCTGTGGGCTCTGCCAAAACGTCCATGTTTTGAAAGCTCGCAGCCGCACTTGGTGAATCACAAGAAAATTTGACCTTATTCGCCCCGACCCCTTTGTTGCCGACCCCTTTGTTGGTTTCCCTGAGTGAACATTGCACTTTATGCAATGATGGAGGTTCTTTGTTTCACTCAGGCAGAGAAACTGGGATTGAGTTCTTTCTATGCTATAACTCATTGTTGAGACATTGGTTTACTGTTAGTCTTGAGTGATTAATGTACTGGAGACCTGTTCTTATTAAGACCGTTCTTATTCGGAATTCAGCCTAATATACTGTTATACATTTCTAGAGTGAGGTAGCACTTTGCCAACATTTTTTCAATTTTTAGAGTTATATGGTGGGCTTAGTGCAGTTGTTATTGCACTAAATGTAGCCGCATATAAATTGTACTTTTTAAATCAAAAAGTTAACTTGGAAAAGGCTAAAGATAGAGAAATATCAAAACTTAAAGCAGACCTCGACGCGTCTAATCTTATGTTAGAAAAGTCCTTGGAAAAAATAGCTCATGTAGATCAAAGCCGTTTTGATAAAGAGTTCGATATTTATCAAAAGGTTTGGGAATCACTTACTAAATTAAATATGGAAGCAGAACAGCTTCAGTATAAATTGAAATCAAGTGATTCAATGGAAGAAAAAGATAAGGATATTTTGAATCTGTTTCACTCGATAATGACAACATCAGAAACCATTCATACCAGCACTCCCTTTTACCCCAAATCTATTCATAAAATAACCACTCTTATCTTGTCACAATTGCAGGATTACATTAGAAATGTATCAACCATAAGAGATGATGGAAGTGAAAAATTACTTAGTTGGACTTCTGATCATAGTAGAGTATATGCAAAGTCTAATTACAATGAACTTGAAGTGGCAATCAAAGAAAGGCTAGATTCACTTTCAGGTGTAAAAAATGTATAACAAGCTAATTAATAAGGACAAAAAACAGTTGGATGTTTTCGTTCTTCAACATTTTAGCCAACAATTTTTTGCCCATTATTAGGGCGTTAGCATACCCATAGGTTCAGCATGCACTTTGAAATCAGTAAGGAAGAAAAAACATTATTGCTATCCTTGAATAGTGGTATTTCAAAAGTGAAAATATATAAGGGGGGCTCATACCCTTCGGTAGTGTCCTTTATTTTGAAAAATGGAAAAACAGTAACTATTTGTATAAAGGAAGAATATGTTGCACATTGGTTTGAAGTGTTTCCTATATCTATTTCAGAAGATAATCTATCTGTATCTCCCGAAATAGTATTGGATGGAGCAGATTTTTCACCGGAGGTAGGGTTAAATATTTTAAGTAAAGCAGAATGGACTGTGCCTGCCAATGCCGAAGAAAAAACTAAAATGATAGGTGAAACTGAAGGTGCAATGGTACAGAGTGAAGGTTTAGCTTCAGAAATACCTTCTAATGCAAATAATCAAGCTACATTGCATGCAGGAATCGAAATCAATAAAAAATCAGGTATACCATTTATTGTTGCAAGCTCAATTTCTCCTTACACATTATATGTATCAGATTGTAATTTTTACGAACCATTTGATGAACGAATTTATGATCGAGTTCAGGTATGCTAACAAGTCACTCAAAAGGACAAATAACAGTTGGTTTTTGCTTCTTCGTCGCTTATTTTAACCAACGACAAAGACGGACCAGGCATACCTCTGCCCCACACCTAATATCCCCTTGTTCAAAGTAGAAGTGCGCTGCGCTTCCACGGAGAACACTGAGATAAAGATGAAGATAGAAGACCTCTACAGACTTTAGCCTTTGCCTTTCTTCGTGACCCTTCGAGTCCTCCGTGGTTAATCGCTCCAGTTTGGTTTGCCTAACAGCTTATATTCATGTCCAAAGCAATCTAGTGAGCAATAAAAATCAAATCGAAGAAATGTATAACCTGATGTGGATGCGGCTGTGGGCTTCGGTTTCAAGGATGAAACCGCAGAGCGTATAGGGACATATTTACAGCGTCCCACAGAAGTAGCTGCATGTGAGCCTGCTGCAAGCAATAAACACCAATGAAGCTATGGTTCTCAATAAACTAACCAAATAATAAAACCAGCCCAATGAACCCACAATAGATATTTAAGAAATTTGTTATCTGACAAATATTTCAATTTGTTATCTGACAAATAAAAAAGCGGCCACCTAAGTGACCGCTTAACTTCAACATTTAGCCCTAGATTCGAAGTGAACACCTAGATTCAAATTCTTAGAGATTCCCCTAGAAACTAGCAAGCTAGTAGCTCAAATCTCGAATCTCATAGCTCGTAGCTCGTAGCTCGTAGCTCGAATCTCGAACCTCGAAACTCATAGTCCTTAACTTATCGCTTAAAACTTACAGCTTATAACTCGCCGCTAATAAACTATGTCCATCTCGGCTAACAAGTTATCCGCATTATCCAGATACTTCATCACCCAAAGCATGTAACGGCTATCTACCTGAATAGAACGGTTAGACTCAGGATCGTAACCCCAATCACCGATAATACTCTCGTAAACACCATCAAATAGCAGACCCACTAGCTCGGCGCGACCGTTTAAGGTCGGTGAACCTGAATTACCACCTGTGGTATCTAAGGTCGACAGGAAGTTAACCGGCACTGAGTCGATAGATTTCATGTAGAAGTCGCCGTACTGCTTCTGCTTTATAAGCTCCAACTGCTTAGACGGCGCATCGAATGGATCCGCACCTGTGTCTTTAGCCAAAATGCCTTCCAGACGCGTGAATGGCACAGCTTTTAAGCCATCTTGAGGCGAGTAGCCTTTCACATGACCCACAGTCACACGCAAGCTTGAGTTAGCGTCGGCATAAACCGGCTTACCTTGCTCTGTGTTGTAAGCAATAATCGCGGCCATATACTGAGGGCGCACTTTCATTAGCTTACCGCCAAGCTCCTTATCCTTCTTCTCAGCTTTCATGTCGGTGTCATACATGGCCACGGCAAACTGAATGAAGGGGTCTTTCGAGGCTTTAAAGTCGGCAACCGGCTTGTCTAACCAAGCAAGGCGCGTATCCATGTCACCCAGTGTGGTCTTGGCATACATCTTATCTAGAGTCTTAGACAACTGCTTCTCATCTAGCTTCTTGCCGATGCCAAAAACCTTGTCCAGAGCCGCAATACGCTCACTTGCGGGTAATACGGCGTAGCGCTTAAGCAGATCGAACACTAAGGCCTTATCGACACTGGCTGCATAACGACGATCGATACGTTCCATGCTCGACTTGAAACGTGTCATGTCACGTTCCTGATAACCTGGTTCACGAGCCATATCGTCAACTTGTTTCTCATTAGCTAAACGATATAACTTACGTGCTGTAGGCATCATGGTGCTGTAGCGGATATAACCTAAAATGGTATCTCGGGCCTGATGTTCCTGGCCTTCGGCAATCAAGCTATCCAGCTCGGCCAAGGTCTCACCATATTTGGCTTTACGCTTACTGGTTTTATTGATCCAGTTAGACAAGTCTGACTCACGACCTTGACGATCTTCGAGTATGGTCGACTTACCGTAGAACTCGATCATAGAGGTGAAGTTCTTGGCATAGTTTGCCAAGCCTGCAATTAAGCTCTCATACTTGATACGCTCATCACTGCCCTCAAGTGCCGTGTCCTTGATGATCTCTATGATACGCTCACGTAGCATCTTACCTTCAGGGTATGACCACTCGAACTGGTTCTCGACTTCATTGGCGGTGCGGTAACGATTAGTGCGGCCGGGATAACCCGCCACCATAACAAAATCACCATCACTCACGCCTTTAGCCGAGACCTTTAAGAAACTCTTTGGCTCATAAGGTACGTTGTCCTTACTGAAATCTGCTGGCTTGCCATCTTTAGACACATAGCCACGATAGAAGGAGAAATCCCCCGTATGGCGTGGCCACATCCAGTTATCGGTATCGCCGCCATATTTACCCACGCTAGCTGCTGGGTTATATACCAGACGCACATCGCGGATCTCCAACTGCTTAACCAGGTAATACTCTAAGCCACCGTGGAAGCTGTGCACCTGACAGCGATAACCAGCTTCGGCCTCACACTCGGCAACCAAAGACTTTTCTTTCAGCTCTACACCCTGATAATAATGGTGACCAAGCTTGTTTTCTAAGCCCAGCTTGACCTTGTCAGTCACATCCGTCACCGCCTCGGTCACATAGATACGAGAACCCGGTGTCGCCGGTAGCTCTTCGCTGTAAGACTTAGCTAGGAAGCCATCTTTAAGCAGGTTTTTCTCTGGGGTTGAGTTGTATTGGATTGAGCCATAGGCACAATGATGATTAGTCACCGCCAGGCCCTTTGCAGAGACAAATGATGCAGTACAGCCACCTAGGCTGATAACCGCATTCATTGGAAATTCAGTTAATTTAGAGATAGATTTCACATCTATCTCTAATCCCTTAGCCTTAAGTTCGTCAGCCATTGCGGGCAGTTGGTATGGTTGCCACATACCTTCGTCGGCCTGTGCGCCAAAAGTGGCGGCAACAGCGACGGTGAGAAGCCATTTATTCATTTTGTTAATTCCATTTCAAATTATTAATTGCTAATTATTATTCTGTTTTGCTGGTGCTGATTTATATTTTATTATTTTAGAGCCATGGTTAGCCGTTACCCCAAATCGCAGGCATAAAAAAGCCGAGCCAAATATCTCTATTCGTGCTCGACTTTATCATATGCCACCGCCATTAAGACAGCGTGTGAATCAATCCCTTACAAAGCATGTGTAAAGGTCATCTACATAAGTGGAGTGACGTTTATTCTATAGGGCAACCGAAAGTTGTGAACCTATGATAACTGCGCCTAAAATACCGGCAATAACTAGCGCTGGCGTACCACCTGAGACCTGATAACCACCCAAGTTCTGCTTACGCTGCTTCAGTGCCATAGCAATCGGCAGGAAGATGATCATCACTACCAGAGGAATGGCAGCGAAACCCAGCACCTGTATGAAACCATCAGGATAATACAGAGCACACAGTAGAGGCGGCACGAAGGTGATCAGCCAAGTCTTAGCACGACCGGCAAAATCATTTTTGGCTCGAGTCAACTCGGCCACATAATCAAACAGACTCATGGTCACACCGAGGAAAGAGGTAATAAGCGCCAAGTTAGCGAAGAGGTCGATACACTGCTTCAAAATTTCTGAATGAGCCAAACCTTGCAAGGCTGTCACCAACAAAGGCAATGAGCCCTCGAAGCCATAAACAGTCCCGCCACCTAAGGTCCCCAGAGTCACCATCAACCACAGGATATAGCTAATCAGAGGTATGGTTGAACCAATAATTAAGATCTTGCGCAGTGATACTTGATCGCCATCCATATAACGCACTATCGTCGCAATACATACATGGAAACCAAATGAAGTGAAGACGATAGGTACTGCGGCTAACCACAAGTTGTTTAGTTCACCTGTCGAAATCGCCTGACTGGCAGTATCTGACAACATGACCGACAAATTGACATCGGGAAACAAGAAAGCCACCACGATAACCAGCAAAGCCACCATAGTCGTGAACAAGAACCGAGAGATCTTATCAATCCAGCCAACCCCAACGGCAATAATACCGCCGAATAATACAGTAAATAAGAGTACTGCGACCTGGTTGTCCAAGGTGATCCCTAAGGGTTCAAACCTCGACTCTAGCAGAGACGATCCCCCCATAAGATAGACCATGGTCAAGGCAAACAGCAGACTCATAAATGAGGCCCCCTGAAACAACTGACCAAATTTGCCTAAAATCTTGCCCGTTATGGCGTGTACGTTATCGCCCACTCCGGTGCGCAGATTAATTTCAAGCATCAATAACGAGGTATAGATGGAGATCCCCCAGATCACAACGAGTAGGAGTAGCGCGGGCAGTGTACCCAATGAAGCCGTGGCCAAAGGTAGGGCCAACATACCACCACCGATTGCAGTCCCCGCAACGATAGCGATTGAGCCAAGCATTTTTAAATTCACAAAATTGTCCTGTTAGATATATTTTTATTCTAGATTTTTGGTAGGTCAGATTTAGAACGACTTTGAAGGAGAGATTTAGCAATTTCGAATCTTCATTAACAGCCCCCAATCGAATCCGGTCAATCGACCTTATGTTTCAATTGGCCTCAATGGCTCAGTTAATAGTTGTTTTACCCTATCGACAAAGCCACTGAGGCTGTATAAATCGGGTTAAAAACAGATAGGAATATTTCATTGCTGCTCTTTCTCTAAAATGACTGCTTGCGACATTAACAGCTACAAACCTAGTGAGCAAGCCATCTATAGCAAGTGTAAACAAGTTTGAACACTGGCTCAATAAGTTTCCAACAAGCAGGAAACACTTGTGTCACTGGTGACTTTTTCACTGAGCTTTATTACCAATTCGAGAACTCAGATATTGCGACTCGGCCATCAAAATGTATAATGCCCGCCTCTACTTCAGGGGAGTAGCGAGCAATTTTTGTTGTCGAAATCGATTTACTAAAAGGCAAAAATTGAGTGAGTGTCAACATACTTGGCCACAACGCCATGGTGCTCACAACAATATGACGTGATGACTCAATATTGTTTTGCAAGACCTGAGTGCAGTGACCGCCCATAAACAAAGGGGGGCCGGTTTTCTGTACTCGGATTTTTGCCCCCCTATAAGGAAGACTCTTGGACGCACTAGAACCACTACTCGCATCAACCTTCACGGTTGCGATCGCCGAAATCGGTGACAAAACTCAACTGCTAGCTCTCATACTCGCCGCCCGATTTAGCCATATAAAGGGCAGTAAAACGGCAATCATTCTCGGTATTTTCCTGTCGACTCTGCTCAACCATTTTTCCGCTGCTTGGCTAGGTAATTGGGCCATAGGCTTGATTAGCCCGGAACATGCGCGCTACTTAGTCGCTGCTTCATTTTTTGCTATCGCCCTGTGGGTATTAGTCCCGGACAAGGTCGATTGTGAAGAGAGCCGCTTCTATAAGATGGGACCTTTCATTGCCACCTTCATTCTGTTTTTTATCGCCGAGATGGGCGATAAAACTCAAATAGCCACTGTGGTATTAGCGGCGAAATACGATGATCTAGCTCTGGTAGTCATGGGCACGACCTTGGGCATGCTTCTGGCTAACGCTCCTGTGGTCATGGCCGGAAACTTCAGTGCGGATAAATTGCCGCTAACCCTAATTCATCGTGGATGTGCGGTATTGTTTGCACTCTTAGGTGCCGCGACCCTGATGTTTTAGTTAACGAGCGTTAATTCACGAGCGTTAAGTTTTTAGTTATAAGTTTTAAGAAAAGCACTCGCTTAACTTACCGCTTATAGCTTACGACTCGTCACTCGTCACTCATTACTCATTACTATGATCAAAAAAGCCAGTGCTCTAAGCACTGGCTTTTCAATTTCAACAGAGGTAACGACTAAGAATTACAAGCCCAATGCCTGCTTGATACGCTTACCGTAGTCCGCATCCGCCTTGGTGAAATGCTCGACCATGGTCTGCTGCACATCCATAGTCGTCTGACTCAAGCTGCCACAAATAGTGGTGATCAATCTGGCCTTCTCAACTTCGGGGAAGATTCGATAGAGGTTACCCGCCTGAGTGAAATCATCTTGATTATAACGGCTGTATCTATCGGCTTCACCGTCGAGACGCAGTGCTGGCTCGGCGAAATTGCTCGGCTCAACTAATGCAGCTGCAGTGCTGTTAGGCCCGTAGTTAACACTAGCATCTCCACCAGTTTGGCTGCCGTTATAGGGACACTGAGTCCCCGCCATGGCACCGGCTCTTTGATGGTGGTTTGCCTTAGTGGCATGTGGGCAGTTCACAGGTAGTTGGTTATAGTTGGTGCCGATTCTGTATCTCTGTGCATCGGCATAGGCAAACAAGCGTGCCTGTAACATCTTATCTGGTGATACGCCAACACCTGGCACTAAGTTACTCGGGGCCAATGCTACTTGCTCGACTTCGGCGAAGTAGTTCTCTGGCATGCGATTAAGCTCGAGCTCACCTATCTCTATCAGCGGGTAATCGGCGTGAGGCCAGACCTTAGTCAGATCGAATGGATTGATATGATATGTGTTGGCATCGGCTTCCGGCATAATTTGCACCTTAACCGCCCAACGTGGGAAGTTACCATCTGCAATCGCCGCAACCATGTCACGCTGAGATGAATCAGGATCGATCCCTTTAAGAATATCGGCCTGTTCAGGGGTCAGGTTTGCTATGCCTTGCTTGGTCTTGAAGTGAAACTTAACCCAGAAGCGCTCGCCTTTATCATTCCACAATGAATAGGTGTGTGAACCATAACCATTCATCTGACGGTAGTTAGCCGGAATGCCGCGATCCGACATCAAGATAGTCACCTGATGCAGGGCTTCGGGATTCAATGCCCAGAAATCCCACATGGCTTGTGGATCTTTGAGGTTAGTCTGAGGATTGCGCTTCTGAGTATGAATAAAGTCAGGAAACTTAATGCCATCACGGATGAAGAAAGTCGGTGTGTTATTGCCTACTATGTCGTGATTACCACGGGCAGTATAAAAACGTAGGCCAAAACCTCGGGGATCACGCTCAGCATCGGCTGAACCCATTTCACCGCCTACGGTAGAAAAACGAATGAAGGTTTCGGTTTGTTTGCCAAGACCATTGAAATGATCGGCTATGGTGTAATCGCTCATATCTTTGGTCAGAGTAAAAGTACCGTAAACCCCAGTGCCTTTGGCATGCACGATACGCTCTGGAATACGTTCACGGTTAAAATGTGCGAGTTTTTCTAACAGATGAAAGTCTTGTAGCAGTACCGGACCTCGCTCACCTGCCGTCATGGAATTTTGATCGTCAGCAATAGGCGCGCCATTTTGGCTGGTTAAGTAGTTAGCTTGTGTCGTCATATTATTCTCCAATTCTTTAATTCTTTAATTCTTTAATTCTTTAATGCTTTAATTCAGTCGTTTGGGTCGATTAGTTCAACCAGTCTTCGATAAAATCCAAAATCGTGGCCATGTCGCGCCTCCATACTTTTGGTCAATGCTCTAGTCAGTGCTTTTAGCCATTTCTTTTGGCAAGCCTGCTTAGCGGTAAAATGTCGATGACTAAATATTAGTTCAAAAGTACAAGTTTCAAAAACGATTAAAATCGATTTACGCAATTCACTTTACAGATTAACAATTTAATAGGCTGTGAATAGATACATTTAAACGAATAGCTTGAATGGCATTTAATGATTATTAATCTTTTTAAAACATGGATATTGATATAAATCAACAAAAGGCAGGTACAGAGTTAAGCCCTGTAGAAAAGGTATTCTAGGAGAGATATATGTGGTTCAACTTGATAAAACTAGGGGGGAAACGTGGGAGTATGGGTGTCAGTCATAAAAAAACCCGCTAACGAATGCTGCTAGCAGGCACTTTTATCAACACAAAACTTCTATCCAGATCAAGATGTTATTCCAGCTCAGAGCTGCTTACTAAGTTTAGAGCCTCTCGCTCAGGCTAAGCTCAGAATCTCTAGCTCAAGCTAAGCTCAGAATCTCTCGCTCAAGCTAAGCTCAGGGCTGTTCATTAAGCGCTTTCTCGGCTTTATACATTTTGACCAGGTAATACGCATCTATGAGTACGATAAAGAAGTTCACCAGGGCAACAGGCAAGGCATCTATGGCTAAGCCATAGGCTACGAATAAAGCCGCACCGATCAAGTTCCACCAGCGTAATTTTTTGATGTTTGACATCATAAGCGAGATGGCTACAACCACAGAGGCTAGATAGCCTACCCACTCCCAAATTATTATACTGTCCATTTTATGTTTACTCCCTTTAACTTACTGCGTGTCTAGCTCGAGATATATTCAACATTATGAACAAAACTCAGTTAAATCTACAGTTCATTACACAGAAAAATGAGTAAAGAAAACGGCTAGCGCTTCACCACAGCTGCGGTCATACGTGAGATACAACAGAGATCGCCGCCACTGTTATGGATAAGAATCTCCCACACTGAGCTTCTCTTACCTAAATGCACAGGTTTTGCCGTCGCGGTTAGCACACCATTTCTGGAAGCTTTAAGATGATTGGCATTGATCTCTTGCCCAACACAATAGTAATTCTCAAAATCTACCACGAAGTTGGCCGCATAACTTGCTACCGTTTCCGCCAGTGCTACATTGGCTCCGCCATGAACTATGCCTAAGGGATTATGAACCATTGGAGTGGCTGGCATGGTCGCCACGATATAATCGTCACCGATTTCGGTGATCTTTATGCCCATAGTTTGCATCAAGGTGCCCTTGCCATTTATGCCTGCTTCCATCTTGGCACACGTTTCTAAGCTCACCGGTCTAAACCAAATACTCATGACTAGGTCCATTGTCGTAATAATTAGGCCACAGTCTACTGGCTAGCCTTGTAAGTTTAAACAGGTAAGAGGAGTTAACACTATTCCAGAACAGCCAGTAGAGCTTAACCTTAGATGCTGTTGAAAACTTCCATACATTTTTTATCGATGAAACAATGTGATGGAGTCAGATTATACAGAATTAAGTTACAGCTATGAATTAAGCCGAGTTTTATCAGAGATAAATAACATTTTCATTCATTAGCAAGCGTAAAAACCTGCAAGGCGATACCATTATAATCAAGATGAATGAACAAGCCCAAAACACAGCTAGAATACTGGTATGTAGGCATCTAGAACTAGGTTAAGTGGTGAACACAAGCAAGACGCAGGCCTAAAAACAGCAAGATAAGATCGATTATTTACCATAGAGAAAGTAAATAACACATGAAAACAGCCAGTTAATCACCAATCTAATTCCAAGTTACACTTTTATAAACTTTACTCATAGAATTTAAAGAACAGTATGAGAAACAGTATAAAAAAACCGCTTTTAATAAATTAAAAGCGGTTTAGGCTTAGTACAGAGTCATTACAAAATTAGTGCTTACGACGACGTAAACCCAGTAATGATAATAATCCCAATCCCAGATAACCTAAGGAACCACCATCATCTTTCTTAGGTTCAGGACTAGGCTCAGGTGTTGGAGTCGGTAACGGATAACTCAGAGCGACAATCACAGGGTCATGATCCGAAGAGCGGAATGCATTCTCTGACTTTGCCAAGTCACCGGAGTACTTTCCCGGATACTGGAACAAATTAGATTCGACCGAGTTGATGTGCCAATCCTGAATATCTATGACTCTCTGTGCCAAACTTGCATTACCCAGAGCATGATCTAGATTACCTAGCTCCCCGCCATAGCTGTATGAATAAGTATCTACACCATGTACCTGAGTATTGAGGTTAATATAGCCAAACCCCTTATCTATTACTCCACCGGTCTGCTCGTAGACCTTGCCATCGAGCGTAGTCCAAGATGCGCCGACGATATCACGATCTGAAGTGGCGGCATCAAAATCGGTTAGCACTCGCAAAGGATCTTCTAAGCCATAGGCATTTAGATCGCCGATGATTAACAGATCGCCCTCAACATCTTTGAGTGACTCACCCAATACCTTAACCGCAGATACACGGAATTCGTTACAGTGTCCCTGTAGATCTGCGGGATCACTCTTCTCGGCAAACTCAGTCCAATCTTCCAAGCAGCTAGAGCCCTTAGACTTAAGATGGTTGACCACAATGGTTAGCTTCTCGCCGTTGACTGCAAAACCTTGGCCTAAACTGTGGCGCTGATACTTGTCATAAGCAGGACTAAGGGAGACCTTATCTGAGTCTTCACGTGTCGCCACTCCCGCTGGAGCATGTTGCTCCGGCGTGGCGATAATGAAGGCATCACCACTAGGCTTAACCTTTCCCGGACGATAGATAATCCCTACAGTAATGGCATCAGTGCCGATAAACTCAGAATCGGCAGTGGCAATGAAGGCATAGGCGTCGGCCGCCGGCAGCTCAGCATTGAGGGCATTGACCAAATATTGAATCGAGCTTGTTGCGCCGAAGCCGTTGTTCTCAATCTCCATTAAGCCAAGGATATCGGCGTTCATTTCTTTGATAGCGTTAACTATCTTAGTGCGTTGCAACAGGTACTCATCCAAGCTATGAGCACCACGGCCACAACCTCGGCTCGCATCGGCGTCATCTTGATCTCTACAAGATACATTCAATGCGCCACCGACACTGCTATCACTGGTAAATAGATTAAGTACGTTAAAGCTGGCAACGCGGATATCGCCGATTGTCGCGATATCCGGTGTTTCAGTTCTGTCATTAGCCCGCAGCAGATCCGCTGCAGAGATTTGATTGGTGGCCATCAGGTTATATTTACTATAGCCATAGCCAATCATGCCTTCTAAGTTGGTGATGGTATCACCGATGCGAAGGTAGCCTGTATCGGCGTTAAAGTCCTGAATATAGGGAACCACACCAGTATCAGTCTTCACGCTGGGTAAGATCTGCAGTTGATTAAGCTTATTTTTTGCCTGTAGTAGCGCCGCTGCATCAGAACCTGGTAGCTCTACCTGAGTGGCTTTCATCAAAGGTGCCTTATGAGCCAAGATAAGCCCAAGAGAATCACCATAGCGACCATACATGTTGGTAACCTTCATGTCGGTACTGGCATCGAGTCTCACCTTCATCCCCTCTAAACGCTCTAGAGTATCGGCTAAGGCTTCACCTTCGACGATATACAGTGGCTCCGCTGCTGGCACCTCGGCATCACCATAGATGGCGATATCTGTACCTATGTCGGTAAGCTGGGTCTGACCGTATTTTTCTTCGACCATGCCCTGAATACACACAGTGACACCAGGCTGTATTGCTTCAGGAGCCAGGTCATTTAGGTAGACGAATATACCATCTGAGGTGAACACTGAATCATCCCCCTCAAGCTCTTGCACGAAGATGCCCTTTTGCTTATCACCCCGAGCCGTGACCACACCTTGAATGGTAATAGCTGAGTCTGACTTATACTTACCCTCTGCAACTAAAGGACTCTTAAAGCCTGTGCCCTGAATATCATAAATAGGAGTGAAGCTAGCGCCAACACAGCTAAATTCTGGCTCAACCCCGCCAGTACCGTCGTCGCCACCGCCGACATAATCACCGCTACGAGCACCAAGTCCGGCCAAATAGTTAGTGCCTTTATTGGTCCACTCACTCTGGTTCCAGGTAGCCTGGGGCACGCTAATATCATTTTTACGCTGCAGGGTAATATTCTTGGCAAAATCATCGGAAGACAGGATACCGACTCTATCGATAACCTTAGTGCCATTCATCAAGTCAACGGCATCGTTACCGTTAAAGGTCATGTTTGTGCTGGTAAGCTGATCGATGCCTGCATCTAATGGAATATCGGCAAGGTTATGTACCACTACCTTGGTTGATTTAGCGGCGATTGTGCCACTTAACGTAACCATTAACGAAGCCGTCGCGGCACCATTACCGTGTCTCACCAAGGTGTAGCCAGATAAATCTACAGGCTTATCTCCTGTGTTATAAAGCTCAATGGCTTTCTTGTTGCCACCATCTCCTTCTACATATTCGCTGATCATCACATCAGCATTGGCCATTATCGGCAAAGCTGCGGCAATAGACAGTGCAAGCACTGACATTTTTTTAACATTATCCATTTATTCAACCCCATTATTATAATATGCCGTTATTTTTTATTAACGTGCGGGGGGATTCTTACAGACTTGAATGACAAAAAAAAGACGGGTAAATCACATTAATGGATTATAAATACTTGTTAAATATAGAGAAAAGTCAAAACCATTTAACATTAATTAGAACAAGTAATTCAGAGTGAGACTTTAGCGAGTAAAAATCAAATACTTACCTAAGAACAGAGTCTAATGACAAATACATTATTCCAATTTATTAAGCTGTTACAGATATTTACAAAACCTTAATAAAAAACAACAATAAAGAGCGTTTTTTATACAGCAGCAGTTAATAAGCCTTAGCATCTGTATTTTTCTGGCATAAAAAAGCGGCCATAAAGACCGTTCTAGCATATTTCGTTAGTAGCAATCACTCGGCAGCGGTCAAAATTAACACTTAAATATTAAATCATGACTACCAGGTAGACAGTTTAATCAAGCATAACTGTTTGTAACTGCCTGTTAGGAGCAGAGCTCGAAATGGCTCTGATAGGTCTGTGCCCATCTCAGTAGCTCAACGCGATTACGCGATTGCGTCTTCCTGAAAATAGAGGAGATATGTGCCTTCACCGTGTGTTCACTGATACAGAGTTGATGGGCGATCTCTTTATTTCTAGCACCACTAGACACAAGCTTAATGATAGTGCGCTCTCTGTTGGTAAGCATCTGCAGCATGGCTGCGTTATCTTGTGAGTAATCATTGGTCTTGTCTAAGCGGCTCACCAGTTGGCGAAACATCTTACTGATCAGAGTCCTGTCATACCAAAGCTCATCGGCCACCATCTTTCTTAAACCTGTTAACAAGAGGTCCATACGCTGATCTGCATAGAGCAAACCGCGTATCCCAAGTAACAAGGCTGACTCAGGATCAAGTTTCTCGCGATTAACCTGATAGAGTGCAACCGGAACATGGGACACCAGACGAGATGCCAATAGCGGGATCCCCTTACTGTCTAACGCGGCTCCCTCCTGCTCTATCAGATAGAAACAGTTATGGTCCCTCTCAGGATCAAGCTCAGATACCTGCTTCACTATACGGGTTTTGAGTCCAATAGATTCGGCCAAAATAGCCAAGTGACATGGGGCGGCGACTTGGTGTAAGAACACCAGTTCTTCAATCTTACTCATACACTTCTCTCCCTGAAAAGTTTACTTGTTCTCTGTAAGGCGGAGGTGGTCAATCTTCCCTATCAACCAGAATGATTACTATTGTTTATAGATTTAGTAGATTCGGATAGTTTCACTTGTAACGCTATAGTAAAAAAGTATCGATCAAATGTAAATCAAACAAAAAGTTGCTTTACAATCAGGTTTAGCTATTAAGCATGATAGCCTTAGACTTTTAAAGCATAAAAAACCAGTAGACTTTATGATGAATAAAGCAATCCACTGTCATACGTTAAACCTAGCCAGCTGTACATCATGGAACTTAACAAGTGTTATCAAATATATCAATCCACCCAACAGCGCCATCGCCATATCCGATTGAGTATCCCAAATATAGCCTTGAGTCCCCAGAAATGCTTCCGCATTATCCCCCGTTAGCAGAGCAAGCCACCACTCAATTAACTCATAAAATGCAGAAAACGCTAGGGCGAAGCACAATGACAAGAAATTACACCAGCCCCCAGGTTTAACTATATCTAAGCGAATAAAGATCTCCCGAGCGACTAAAGTCGGCACGAATCCCTGAGCAAAATGGCCTAATTTGTCGTAATTATTTCTGTCTGAGCCAGTAATATCGGCGATCCAGTCAAAAACGGGCACCTCGGCATAGGTATAGTGTCCACCTACCATAAGTATGATGCAGTGAAGCAATATCAAAGCATAAGCCAGAGGCGTCAGTGGAAAGCGCTCTCGAGTCAGAAATAAAACCGGCAAGGCGACCAGAGCCGGTAACACCTCCAAAAACCAAGTGAACGGATCTTTGGGCTCGATAGCCGACCAAACCAACACAGACATAAAAATCACTAACCAAGTAAGCTGTTTATTCAAAATAGGAACCTCATATACAGATAAACTCTATTGTTTTGATACAAGAATAATAACTTTAGCCATCTAGCCCTCCACAGTGCCTAAAAAAAATGCTACTTTGGTCTGACAAGTATCAAAAGAATACTAATAATTTAATAAATTAAAAATAAACTTAGTTAACAAAATACCAATAATCGAAGAAGGTACCCAAATCATGGCGAAACATTCGCTGGACAAGGATAAGATCAAGATCCTGCTATTGGAAGGCGTCCACCAATCTGCGGTTGATGTATTTAAACGTGCAGGCTACAGCAACATCGAATACCACAAGGCCTCTTTAGGAGAGGAAGCCTTAATAGCTTCTATTAAAGAAGCCCATTTTGTCGGTCTTCGTTCCCGCACTCAACTTAATGAAACAGTGTTAAGCCAAGCTGAAAAGCTTGTTGGTATCGGATGCTTCTGTATCGGAACTAACCAGGTTGACCTAGATTTTGCTGAAAAACTTGGTGTCCCAGTTTTCAACGCTCCATTTTCCAACACCCGAAGCGTTGCCGAACTGGTGCTTGGCGAGATTATTATGCTATTTCGTGGTATTCCACAGCGTAATGCCATGGCACATAGAGGCGGATGGCTTAAGAGTGCCCAAGGCAGTTTTGAAGCCCGTGGGAAAACCTTAGGTGTTATCGGTTATGGTCATATTGGTACGCAACTCGGCATCTTGGCTGAGACTCTCGGCATGCGAGTGATCTTCTTCGATATCGAAGACAAGTTGTCACTGGGCAATGCCCAGCAAATTCATTCGATGCAAGAGTTAATGTCTCTCGCTGATGTCGTCAGTCTCCACGTACCTGAGACTCCGCAAACTCAAAATATGATAGGCGAAGCCGAGATTGCCTATATGAAGCAAGGCAGTATCTTAATCAACGCCTCTCGCGGCACAGTTGTCGACATAGATGCTCTCGCATCGGCTATCCGCAGTGAAAAGTTGGCTGGCGCCGCTATCGATGTATTCCCGGTTGAGCCTAAGTCGAATAATGACGAGTTCTTCAGTCCACTACGGGGCCTAGATAACGTCATCCTGACCCCTCATGTGGGTGGCAGCACTCAAGAAGCTCAAGAAAATATTGGTATAGAAGTGGCTGGCAAGCTGGCTAAATACTCAGATAATGGCTCGACCATGACTGCGGTCAACTTCCCGGAAGTGTCTCTGGCGCAACATAAAAACGCGTCTCGCTTACTGCATATACACCATAACCGTCCCGGTATATTGATCAAGATTAACCAAGCGTTTGCAGAGAAAGGCATCAACATTGCTGCCCAGTACTTACAGACTACGGCTGAAATTGGTTATGTGGTGATGGAGGTCGATTCAGATCAAGCCGAAGAGGCTCTGGAACAAATGAAGGCCATCGAAGGTACTATTCGCACTAGGCTGCTTCACTAAAGCCCAGTCTGAGACTAAAGATTAATAGCCCGCATAATTTTACTTATTATGCGGGCTATTTCATTTCAAGCTGCTCAAGCTATTCTAAAAAAGTATCAAAGTAACTGTTCAACATAAGTGCCTCCAAACTAGCCCTGATATTAGTTATCAGGTGATGCAGGTCGATTCAGATCAACTCGAAGAGGCTGTGGAACAAATGAAAGTCATCGAAGGCACTATTTAAAACCCGCTTACTGCACTGATAGCTATCCCATAGAAAGCAGTCTGCCTAGGCAAATACTCCTTTAGGTCATTACCGAATTAATACCCGTATCATTTTACTTATTATGTGGGCTATTTCATTTCAAGCTGCTCAAGCTGTTCTAAAAAAGTATCAAAATATCCTTTCAACATAATCTTCAAACTAGGGCTTAAATTGGTTATCTGTTGATACAGGTCGATTAAGATCAAGTCGAAGAGGCTGTGGAACATATGAAAGTCATCGAAGGCACTATTTAAAACTCGCTTACTGCACTGATAGCTATCCCATAGAAAGCAGTCTGCCTAGGCAAATACCCCTTTAGGTCATTACCGAATTAATACCCGTATCATTTTACTTATTATGTGGGCTATTTCATTTCAAGCTGCTCAAGCTGTTCTAAAAAATTATCAAAATCTCCTTTCAACATAATCTGCAAACTAGGGCTGGAAGTGGTTATCTGGTGATACAGGTCGATTCAGATCAAGCCGAAGAGGCTGTGGAACAAATGAAGGCCATCGAAGGTACAATTCACACTATGCTGCTGCACTAAATACCAGTCAAGACTAAAAGTTAATAGCCCACATAATTTTTATCAATTATGTGGGCTATTTATTTCCGCTCTGGTAATTTCGAGTTACAATCATCCCTTTCCAGCCCGTTTATTTCCTAGGATCATGATATGACGCTTTCAGTTTCTCAGCCCAATTGGAGCTTGAATGACCCAATTCCATCGCTATTCTTCTCTAATTTGTCCCACTTGGGGCTAATGAGCGTCACAGGTGAGCAAGGCCGCAGCTTTATCCATGGACAAGTCACCACGGACATCAGCTCTTTACAGAGCGACCAATGGCGCTGGGGAGCCCACTGTGATCCCAAGGGCAAGATGCTGGCAAGTTTCAGAACCTTCTCCCTCGAAGATACCCTGTTCATGATGATGCCTGCGGATATCTTGGCCCTAGATCTACCTCAACTGGCTAAATATGCGGTATTTAGCAAGGCTGATCTAGTCGATGTTACCGACAACTTCTTACTATTAGGCGTCGCCGGTGAACAGGCGAAAACTTGGATCGATGAGCGTTTCGGCTCCGACAACAATACTAGCATCGACAAAGAGGTCACCGTGATATCGGGTGGCTTGCTGCTTAAAGACAATGACCGTTTCATCATAATGATGGAAGAAACAGCCGCAGCACTTTTGCTCACATCTATCAGTCAAGAGATAGTCGATGCCACCGCCTGGCAGGCTCTGGAGATCCAATCGGGTTACCCCAACCTAGCAGCCTCACATCAGAGCCAGTTTGTGCCTCAGATGTGTAACCTACAGGGCATTAACGGCATCAGCTTCCAGAAAGGCTGTTACATGGGTCAGGAAACCATAGCGCGGATGAAATATCGCGGTGGCAATAAGCGCGCCCTATATATCCTAAGCGGCACCAGTAGCGAGACTGTCAGCCTGGAAACCAGACTAGAGCTAGCCTTAGACGATGGCTTCAAGCGAACCGGCACCATCATCGAAGTCGTTCAATCCGGCGAGCAAGTCTTACTGACTGCCGTATTGCCAAATGATACCCAAACCAGTGACAAGCTTAGAATCGCAGGAGATGAAAGCTCATCGCTGACGATTAAGCCACTGCCATATTCTCTTGAAGATGAAAGTTAAGACTAAACAATAAGCGATAAGCGATAAGCGACGAGTTGCGAGTTGCGAGTTGCGAGTTGCGAAAAAACATAGACAAAGGTGCACAGTCAAAGCCCAATCATGAGCTGAGTGCACCTTTTTAATATCCTTTGTTTGCACTTGCTATACCCACTTGTTTTACCCTTGCTATATCAAAGTAAGTCAGATAATTTAGTAAGTTCTATCCTAAATCGAAGACTGACTCTTGAAACAAGCAGATCTCACCTCAACCGAGAAACAAGAGCTACTCACTAAGCTCAGACATGAGCTAATCGATTTAGAGCAGCAAATAGAATCAATCCACGAACGCAGCGCCCCGGTGCAACTCGACCAGCAAGCGGTCGGCCGAATATCTCGCATAGACGCGATTCAGCAGCAACAGATGGCACAAGCCGGTGAGCTGCTGATGCAGCAGCACCTCCTGCGTATCAAGCAGATCTTGCTCGAACCCGAGGAGTATGGGATTTGTCTTGAATGTGGTGAGAGTATTGGTATCGGTAGGCTCACGATACACTCTATCGCAGAGTTATGTATTCAATGCCAAAGTGAGGCTGAGAACTCATAGATGGTTCTCTTTTATCTTTCCCTTTCTGATGTCGGCAGGCTGATTTGTAACTTTGAACCTTACTGATAGGTAAAGTTTCCAAACGAAGTTTCGAATCCCTTCTCCGCCGTAAGGCCACATATTAAAATTAACAGGTAAGTAAAAGAGATGGATTCCGGCCCAAAATCATTGCCGGAAAGACAATATAAAAAATATCTCAGCCAGCTGGTGCCAAGGGTTCCAGTTTGATATCCACGACTTTCATCCAAATTAAGTTTAGAGATATTCCTCTGCTACAAGACCGTACAGCTCCAAACAAAGTTCGGAAAAACTTCCGCCTACTGGTGAAAGCGACCTCAACAAAGTACGATATTGAACTAATCAAAAATCAGTGGTATTAGCTCTACATCAAAAGGTTTGGAGTTAACCCTACAGCAGATTTCGGCAGAAGTTATGAATTCAAAAAATGATGAATTTGGTGTTGGTGACAACTCCTACCAAATGGCGGGTGGCTTAGCGGGTCTGACTCGTTTGGTTGATGAGTTTTACCAGAATATGGACAAGTTCTCCTCGTCAAAGAAGATCCGGGATATGCATCCTGGTGATCTTACTGATTCCCGTCAGAAACTCGCTTATTTCCTTTCCGGCTGGCTTGGCGGCCCTAAGCTGTATTCACAGCATTATGGTTCAATCAATATCCCGGCCGCTCATAAACATCTGTCCGTGGGCCATAAAGAAAGTGAAGCCTGGTTGTACTGCATGCAACAAGCCGTAGATAATCAGCCTTACCAAGCCGATTTCAAAGCTTATCTGATGCAGCAGCTAAGAGTTCCGGCCGAGAGGATAAGACAAGTATCCGGCGGCTAATACTTTTTAAGCACATATTGAAGTTAAAAGTTCTTCGCTAAGGCTTGAGGGTACTGGCGCTGCCTAGCCAACATTTCGGCTCTGGCAGTCACTTCTTCTTGAGTACATTGGCCCGTTACTGGGAAATAATGCTCAACCGCGTATTGTGTGATGAGGGCTGAGTTCACCAGCTCATTTGCAATCAAGTCTTGCAAGATTGCATCGGCAGCGGCTAATGCCGAAGAGGCTTTCACTATCTCGGTACGGGCATAATTCTTACCATAAAACGACACATCCGCCGTGCGTAAATCAGCATCATCCCCAGGTATTTGTTGCGCGCCGAATAAGGGCTTAGCCGCGACGCTTGCCTGACTAAAGCTTGGAATATATTGAGCTATATGCTCAATAGAACCTAAAGTTCTCTCTTCGATAAGCTCTGCCGGCCATTGTCGCTCTATCTTATTGATGAAACGTTCGGCAAGTTTCGGCTGGGCACTATTTTCACCGCTAGCCACTAAGCCATTTTTAAACAGGGTGATATCTTGAGTCATGCCATGCAATTGGAAATAACCATCTGGGTAAGGCGTCAATTGTGCCATGCCCTGGGGTGTACCACGCTCCCCATAAAAAACAACCTCTGGCCATAAGCCCCTGCACTTTGGCCAATGGGCAACATAGGCAGCTTTAAACTCGACCATACGCCGACGTTTAGCACTGAACATGTCATCGATTTCGCCACTCTTAAAGCCACAGGCATTAATCACATAATCAAAATCGGTATGAATGGTCTCGATTTCATCATGTTTTTTCATCGATACACGCCAGCCTGATGCGCCAGCGAGCTGTTCCAACGCCACAACTTGCGTATTGGTATGTAGATGGCAAGCGGGTAAATTCTCTATCGCCATGCTCGCGATAGCAGCAAAACGAAAGGCTGACAGGCCATATTCCTGCACTAACACTATCGGGAATTTTAAGTTGTCCAAGTCGACATGCTGAGCGAAAGCCACTAACCAATCACTCGGACATAAGGCTTGCTCTGGCAAGGCGCTGGATTTAAGGGCTTCTATTTCGGCTCGCTCAAACAAACGAAAATACTGCTCGGGTTCACCTAACACTTCATTGCTAGCGTCTTGCTGGACTAAATAGGCGTATTTAGCGCGTAACTTCTCTAAACGCGGCAGTAAATCTCTGGGATCACTGGGATCGTTTTTTGGTAGTGCGATGACGGTCGGCCGCTTATTGACGCTCTGCGGGTATACTTTTACCGTATCGATAGATTGCACCAGTAAGGTTAAACACTGCTCATCTGATATTTCTCGGTAAAGATTACCGCCAGCATGTAGATGGCAAAAGGGAGGGCCATTGACTAAGCTGTCACCTTTTTCAATCAAGCTAGTATCTATACCTAGCTCGGCAAAACGCAGGGCTATGGTGGAGCCCGCCACACCACCACCTATGATGGCGATTTTAGGACTCGCTAGAGGTAAAGCAGCAGATTTTCTTACAACTTGATTCATTGTGCTTACAGAGTGACATACAAAATTCGCGGCTATCTTACGTTGCAAGCAGTCAAGTTTATAGCCATGAATAGTAAATAAACTTCATATTTACTATTCATGTTCTAAAAAAGCGGTTTCGCGATAAAAACCTGAGCGAATTAAACTTTGTATCCCAAGCTGCTATGCCTAAGATAGGCTTATGATTAGTGCGGCTCTATTGACTCTGTAAAGGTCAAAGGGTCCAGATTCGAAATGATGTATGCTTCGACATGCTAACTGGCTCACTCATAGTATTTAGCCAGAGTATTTAGCCAGAGTATTTAGCCATAATGGAACAGGCCTTTCCCAATGGAGCCTTATGACAGAACAGATAGTTCAACTGCAAGGGATCACTAAAGAGTTTATCGATGGAGGGGTCTCTCACAGGGTCCTCGACCGACTCGACCTGCTGCTCACCCAAGGTGACACCATAGCGCTCACTGGTGCCAGCGGCAGTGGCAAGAGCACCTTGCTTAATCTGATCGCCGGATTCGAACGTCCCGATGCGGGCTCCCTCAGCCTGCTGAGCGAAATCACCACATCATGGAGCGATAATCTCTGGAGTCATTTTAGGCGAGTTTCATTAGGCGTGGTGTTTCAACAATTTAACCTGCTGACCCCGCTTAACGTCGAAGATAATATTGCATTCCCACTCAGACTCAACGGCTTAGATTGGAACTCTTGGTGCGATCATCTGGTCGATAGTTTAGGTCTTAGACCCTTACTAAAGCGCCATGTAGAAACCTTATCCGGTGGTCAACAGCAGCGAGTCGCCATCGCACGGGCACTGGCCCATAAACCTAGACTCTTGTTAGCCGATGAGCCCACCGGCAACTTAGATCAACTCGCCAGTTTAGAGGTGATGAAGCTCTTGTGTGAACTGGCCGCAGAGCAGGACACCAGTATTATTATGGTCACCCACAGCATGGAATGCGCCCAGTTTATGCAGCGGCGCTGGCATCTGAATAATGGCCAAATACATGAGTGATACCAAGCTTATCCCCATGACCCGACTCTGCCTTGAGGTCTTCTTCGCCCATTACCGCCAAGCCCCGCTACAGGCTGGTGCCATCTGTATCGGTATTATTCTGGCCGTTACCTTGTTGATAGGGGTTCGCACCACCAATGAAAACGCCATTGCGAGTTACAGCTCAGCCACCGAGCTACTGAGTCAGCAAGCCAAATGGTCTATCATTCCGCCACTTGGCAGTAAGCGTCTGGATGAAGACCTGTACTTCGATATTCGCGCCAATGGTTTCAACAATAGCCTGCCAGTCTTGCAAGGCGTGGCCAGTGACTCAAATGGCACACGTTGGCGTATCCAAGGTAGCGACCTTATGGCCGCCCTCACCTCTTTTCCAGCCTCCGGCTCTCAAGTAAATAGTGAAGCAAGAGCTAAAGCTGGCAGCGGACTTTTCTCATTAAATATTCCCCTAGGAGATATCTTATCTGGCGCGCCTATAGTGCTGGCCAGCAAATCCTTAGCTGAGCAGTTCTCCCAAGACGGTGACTTGGTACTCGGGGGCGTCAAAATACATGTGATGGCCTTAGATGATGCCAGCAACTTGGGCTCAGATATTTTAATGGATATATCTCTGGCTCAGCACATACTCAAGCGACCCAATGAACTCAGTTATATCGCTCTGTTCTCTGACGTAAGCAGTAATAAGAGCCATTTAGAACGCCTTATTGGCAATCGAGGCATGTTAATTGAGAGTGATAATGGCGATGGTCTCATCGCTCTAACTGAGAGCTTTCATCTTAACCTGACCGCTATGAGCCTGCTGGCATTCGTGGTCGGCCTCTTTATCGCCTATAACGGGGTTCGCTATAGCTTACTCAAGAGACAGAGATTACTGACACAGCTTCAGCAACAAGGCATAGCCAAGGCTCCTTTAATGTTAGCCCTGTGCATCGAGCTTCTTCTCTGGGTCATAGTGGGGTCTATCATAGGTTTTATGCTGGGATTACAGCTCAGTCATTGGCTGCAGCCTATGGTATCGGTCACATTGGAGCAGCTTTATGGCGCTAAAATATTGCCGGGTAACTGGCAATTGAGCTGGTTATTTCAGGCCATAGGCCTGACTTTCCTCGCCGCCCTATCAGCCTCAACCTCATTATTTATTCAGCTAATCCGCCAGCCTCTGGCCGGGAATTCAAATCACTTCACTGAGCAAAAAAGTGCCGATAAGATCTATCTATACCAATTATTGATTGCCCTCACCCTAGGGTTGCTGGCATCGATATTATTGCCCTTCAGCCAAGATTATCGCTATACCATGGTCCTGCTTGGCCTAGTAGTTATCGCCATCCCTTTAGCCCTGCCTTGGTCTCTGGCATTTATGGTCAGTCAGCTATTAAAGGTGTCCCCTAAAGGTTTATTACATTATCAGGTCGCCGAAACCAAGGAGCTAATCGCCCCCCTGTCACTGGCTATGATGGCCATGTTACTCGCCCTGACAGCCAATATATCCATGAATACCTTAGTGGGCAGCTTCGAGGGCACCTTGAAAAACTGGCTCGATGCCAGACTCCACGCCGAGCTCTATATCAGACCAGCATCGAAGCAGATGGCCGAGGTAGAAGCCTTTTTAAAGCAACACCAAGATGTGGATGCCATCTATAAACAGTGGTACCTCAGCAGTAAACAAGACAAGCTGCCCATCAATATCGTCACTCGAGATAAGCAGTCCTTAATCCAGACCACAGTATTTAAAGAGACAGTGGAGAATATGTGGCCAGCGTTTTTTGCTAATAAACTCGTGCTGATCAGCGAGCCTCTCGCCATCAAGTTAAACCTCGAACTAGGTGACAACATAGACTTACAGGCGCTGCCTGATAATCACTTTACCGTGGGCGGAGTGTTCTACGATTACGGTAATCCCTATGGCGAGGTCATCATCTCCCCCGAGACTTGGCGAGCCAATGGATTTCCACAGACGCCCATGAGTCTGGCCATAAACCTTGCAGGGAACTCGGACAAAGTAAAACTGCAGCTGCAGCAAAAACTGCAACAAGAGTTACAACACGTATTCTCGATACCCGATGCCATGATATTTAGCCAGAAGAAGATTAAGCAGCAGGCGATCATCATGTTTAAACGCACCTTCTCTATCACTCAGGTATTAAATACCTTGACCTTACTCGTGGCGGCTATCGGACTATTTAGCGCCTGTTTTATGGTGACTCAGGCTAGAATGGCGCCTATGGCTAGGCTCTACACCATGGGAGTTAATCGCCGTCAGCTCACCACACTCGTCTTCGGTCAGATGTTGATTATCGTGTTGTTTACCTGCCTGTTCGCCTTGCCAACGGGGGCTATTTTAGGATATCTACTGATCAATAAAGTCACCCTACAAGCCTTCGGCTGGAGTATCGCCATGGAGTGGGACTGGCTTGCCTACGGTCGGGTGGTCATACTGGCATTAATCGCCAGCTTATTGGCCGTGGCTTTTCCTTTGTATATTCAAACCAAACGTCCGCTAATATCCAGCCTGCAGAGGGAAGTTATATGATGTCTATGCAAACCCTAATCATGCAACCGCTAATCTCTAGCCTGCAAAGAGAGGTTATATGATGTTTATGCGAACCCTAGTCATGCTACCGCTAATATCCAGCCTGCAGAGAGAAGTTATATGATGCCTAAGCCAATCCTATCCTTATTACTGGCTATCACCATGCTTACCGCCTGCTCTAAGCCCTCGACGCTTACATCATCGCCTATGGTAAGCCTGTTAGGCTATGATGCAGCTGGCTATACTCAAGTTGATAAAAGCAGACCTATAGTATTTCCCCAAGATCATCTATCCCACGATGATTTTCGTCAGGAGTGGTGGTATCTCACCGCCAATTTAGAGACAGATGAAGGCAAGCAACTAGGTTTGCAATGGACCCAGTTCCGTGTCGCCCTATCCCCTAAAACACCCCCTAAAAAACCCGCTGAGAAAGCCGCTGAGAAAGCAGCCTCACACATTAAGCTTATCGATTCAGACTGGGCCAGTAAGCAGATTTTTATGACCCATGCAGCCATCACGAGCAAGACATTACACTTTGCCGAAGAGAGGTGGTCGAGGCGCCATCCAAGGCTGGCCGATGTTTCAACCAATCCTCTCACCATAAAGATAGATGACTGGCAGTGGACAGGCACAGGAGCAGACTTATTCCCCGCCAAGCTCAAGGTCGATGCCGAGCAGTTTAGCTATCAGTTAACACTGGAAACGAGTGCGCCCTATCAGCTCCAGGGTGAGAATGGTTACAGCATTAAAAGCGCCGACGCTTCTGTAGCCTCCCATTATTACAGCCAACCTTTTATCCAGGTTTCAGGCTCGGTAACTATCGATGGAGTAGACCATGAAGTCAGCGGCGATGCCTGGTTGGACCGAGAGTGGAGCTCGCAGTTTCTCAACAAGACACAGGCTGGCTGGGACTGGTTTGCCCTTAGATTAGAAGATGGGTCAAGTTTGATGCTCTTCCAACTTAGAGGGCAGGACAAATCTAGCTTCTATAGCGGCCGCAGAATGTTTGCCGATGGCAGCGGCCGTAATATAGCCTCCAAAGATATTCATCTTCAAGTAGCGAGTTGGCATGAAATAGACTCCATTTCCTATCCTGTTGCTTGGAATATTTCGATACCCTCAGAAAATATTGATATTCGCACCGATGCGCTCAATCCAGATGCTAGAGTGCCCTTGAGTATCAGTTACTGGGAAGGACCTGTCATAGTCTCGGGGAGCCATAAAGGTGAAGGCTATATGGAGCTGACTGGATATGAGCACTAACGCTTAGATGCTTAGATGCTTTATAAGCTGGGATACTGTAAAAGTAGGCTAACCGGGATTAAAAATTGATGCCTAGAGTGTAATTTTTATCTCCAATATCTGGAGCTAGCCTGCTTGAAATGCCACATAAATATAAGCATGGCAGCAGATTACATAAACATAAACCACCTTTTTGAGGTGGTTTATTCTAAGTTTTATCTAGCTTATTAAGGCTAATCGGGTCCAACAATCAGCCCAAGAGGCTCGAGTAACTGCTCCTGCTGCCACATACAAATTTTAACGCCGCTCAGATCCACCTTTCTCGGGTCTAAACCATATAGTTCAGCATGAGAAAGATCGCACTCCTGTAGATTAAACTGACCCCAAACATCACTGGAAAACTCACCTCTGCTCAAATCTGAGCCCTTAAACGAAGCCCCGTATAAATTTGCACCTATCCATTTATTTTCAAAAAGATCGCACTTCTCGATACATTGCCGCTCAAAATTAGCGTAAGACAAGTTGCAACCTGTGATATACACAGAGCAAAAATACACTTGTCTGCTTATCAGATTGGCAAAGCGTGTCTTTAGAAAGTTAGACCCTTTCAAATCACAGTTCCTAAATTCAGCACCGAAGCAATTAGCACCTTTGAAATTAACCATAGATAACTGACAATTTTTAAAGCTCGCATCTTGTAAATTAGCGTACTCAAAATTACAACCTGTTACGGCACCTTGCTCTATAAATGAGCAGCCCACAAAATGACTGTCACTGAGATCTGTATGGTTAAAATTACAGTTATAGAATTTACACTGGTCAAAATGTGAATTACTCATATCCAGATGACTAAAATTGTCCCCTAGGAACACCTCATTTTTTCTATTCAATTAACGCCTCTTGCTAGATCTCACCCGTTACCGGAAGCCAAGGCTAACACTCATAAACAAAGAAACCAATAAAAATAAATACAACCAAATCAATGAGTTAAAAACCTCCCAAATAGAGGTTTTAAGGTGTCAAACAGGACCATAGACCTAATTGAAATTTCTCGACAATCTGCTGAGGCCAAGAAAAAAGTTAAACTCAACCTAAGAGCTTACAGAGAGTCGAGTATAGGTAAATGAAGGCTAGATGAAATGCAGCTTTGGAGACATCAGAAGTTCCTAGAAGCTAGACTTTAGATCCTAGGCATTAAAGTAAGTTAAAACAGACAGGCCATCTTGATTCAAACCTAAAACCTGACCTTGCTATCTCATTCAATTCAGGTAATTTGGTTAAAAGACCAATACACCTTTTGAGGAAGCTCATATGAAGCAAGGTAAACACGATGTACAACTGTTAAAACTCGCCATGGAAATTGGCGTAGGCTATGCTAAAAAGCGTGGCTTTGACGATTTCGGTAAAGGGATCTCACCGAAAGATAAGGTGGAGTGCATCTATCGCCTACTAGTGACAGATAAATTGATACAGCCTCTGGCTGTGGACAAGGAAGACGGGCCAAATATGAAACATAAATTGATCCTCTGGATCAGTCGCCAACTTCCTGAAGAGCATGAGTTATTAAACTAGGTCTATTTAGTACCGCTTTATTTTTCCCGTTAATCAGTAGCATCTTTACTCATTTTTTGTCTCTGTCTGAGGCTTAGTTTCAGAGTCTTTCTTAGGGTAATAATCAGGCTCACTCATAATATTTGAATCGAAGATGCTATATTGATTACGCCCTTTCTGCTCGTTAATCAATAGCATCTTTACTCACTCTTAGGGCAAGAATCAGGCTCGCTCATAATATTTGAATCGAAGATGCTATATTGATTACGCCCTTTCTGCTTCGAGACATACATGGCATTATCGGCCGCCTTCAACACAGACTGCAAATTATCCCCATGCTGCGGATACATGGCGATGCCTATGCTGGCGCCTATCTTAATATCTTCGCCACTGCTGAGCTTCACATCTTGATTTAACACACACCTGAGTTCCGAGGCCAGTTTCTCAATCGCCGGCAGACTACGCTCCTCGAATCGACTGCTATCGAAGTAACACCCTACGACAAACTCATCACCTCCCCAGCGAATACACAGATCGTCATTTCTGAACACCGCCATCATACGGCGACCGATCTCGATCAAGACCATGTCCCCAGCCTCATGGCCATTGGTATCGTTGATTATTTTGAAATTATCCAGATCGATATTCATTAGCACAGCGATCTTATCATTCGCCTCAGCCCTATCAAATAACTCAATCAGAGCCCGACTACCGGCTCTCCTGTTCCTAAGATGAGTTAAACCATCATGATCGGCTTCGAAACGGGTATTGATCTCCCTCTCGGTTCGCTCGGTAACATCATACATCAGCACTTCGATCATCAGGCAGCTCTGCATATCGTCATCTAACACCTTTGAAAATAAGCAATGTACCCAGCAATCGGGCGATCCCGCTAGGGTCTTCATCTTAAGATCTAAGGCAACCGTATCTAAGTTATGACTCTGTCTGATATCCGTAAGAAAGCTCTCTAATTGCAGTTTATTGTAAAACCAATCTGTGAGCCTTAGGCCTATGGCATCTGAGATAGTATGTGATTTATAGATAATTCGCTGAAAAGCTGGGTTAGCGGTAACCAGCAAGTTGTCATTATCTATAAGGCAGATCCCAGCACTGGCTTGTTCGAAAATGAGCCTGAATTTCTTCTCCAAGACTTGAGTCGTTTCTCTCAAATTACGCTCAGAATCTATAGACTGATTCAGAGATGAGACCAGAGAGTTAATCCCTCTCACCAAGCTGCCAATCTCGTCCTTCTGGTGAAATCTAGGTACTGTTAATTTAATATCTTCACCGGGTTTCACCTCTTCGAAACGGTTAATGATCCGATTCAGAGGTGATGTCAGCGCCTTATGGACAATAAACGACACAAGTAAGGCCGTGACTAAAGTCAGCAGTGCCAACTGCTGCGCCTGATTTACGGCGGAGTTCTTGGCGTTAAAATGAATAAATGCCTCATTAGGCAAAATGTTAAGCTGGCCTATTACCTCACTTTCTGAGAAAGGGTGGTACAAGATCAGGGTCGAGACTCCCTCTCGGCCTATAAGCGTTACCTCTCCGGAATACACAGAAAATCCCGGATCACTGATCAATTCAGCCTCTGACACTACGTCATTAATCGCCAAACCATCGATGATCTCCCTCGCTAACACTGCATCCTGTACATACACGGCAATAGAAGCCGTATTCTCTATGGTTCTGGACAACTGATTAACATGCTCCCACAAGCCGAGTTCATTCCTCTCTATCTCTTGGAAATAAAAAAAGTATGAACTCAGAGCAGCCACAAGAGCCACACTCAGCGCGATAGCCAGTGCTACTTTAAAATACAGCTGATGTCTAAAGCGCCTCAAATCGATATACCACTTTTAGTGAATTTGTTAGATCCTGACTAGAAATATAGCCTATACCATGCCTCGAACTCAGCAGCTCATGAATTAATTGATCCGCAGACTCAGTTTCTTTTGGGGGAGTGTTACGACCAGAGAAAAGTAATCTGGCCCAATAGGCATTAATTTGCGCCTCCGTCCGGTTGACCAACTTTTGATAAAATAATCCTTTAAGCTCAGATTTGGGTGCCAGATCGAACACCTTGGCCTTATCCCCATTGGGAAAATTCACATACCGGCCCATAAACAGATCCACCACTTCACTCTTGGTCAATGACTCGACATGGCTTTCACGGCTCACCACCACCAGCAGATCCCCTTCGGCTCTAAGGGGCAGAGTGAGTATTAAGGTGAGTAATCCAATCAGATACTTCATAGGTTAAAGATAAAACTAAAGTTAACTGACAAGAGATCGACCTCAGTATCCCCGACTTGCTCTTGAACCTGAGTCCACATCGCCGCGGACCTTTGATCGATCCAGATATGATCCCATTGAAACTTAATGCAGGTATTAGGGTAGAGATCCCACCTCATACCTAAGCTCAAGCTCGTCTGCTCTATCTTGCTAGAAGTAAAAGCCTCCAAAGCCCCTTCATACAAGGCATTAATTTGTGCCGTGAGTTGTAGGGGGAAGTGAGCTGGTAATTGCGGTGAAGCATAGCTAGTAGGCTCTCCTGAATTATCGATATTGGCCAATACACCATAGAATGTCATCTCATCGACACGGTAACCCACACTCAGATAACCATTGTAGAAAGATTGTATTATTCCCCAGTCAGAGTCGACATAGCCAAGCTCCGATTGAATAACCCAGTTCATATGATCGTATTGCAAACCCAGAGCATAATATTGCAACTTCTGACCCGGCCCATCTATATCCTGGGCCATTTTACTGGCCTCAGGCCATAACGTATCAGGCACGAGATTAAGGCCATCAACCACGTCATTAGACAAAAAATCTAACTCATCCACTTCTACCGCAGCGGCCGCGAGTCGAAATGTCCACTCATCCCACGTATAGATGGAGGTAAGCGCGAAGACATTTTTTATATCGATCTCAAAACGATTAGCCTGTACGGCTAGCACAGAGTGGGTAACCCCATAGGCCAACTTAGTCTCCCAGGTACCTCCTTCTAAATTATGGGTATAACTGATGTCGACGCCATCAATTTTCGCAATAACTGAGGTGATGGCATAAAACTCAGGAATAGGTCTGGACCAGAGATAGGCATAGCTGACGTTTCTGTATTCTGAGTGTATATACAGATCTGTGTTGGTCCTTCCCAGCCTGATGGCCCAATCACGATTTGGACGATAGCGCAGAAATAACAACTCTAAGCTATCCAGAGCCATATCGCTTGCCCTGTCTTTTAATACCAGTTGAGCTATGGCATCTAGACTCTCGGTGAGATCTGCGTTGACTTGCAGGCCCAGCAAGCTGTCAGTCTTAAAGGAATACTCAGAATCACTGGCATTCATGCTGAGCTCTCGATGAAAATAGAGTTCATCACTTGAGTTTCTCACTAAGCCTAAGGTACCGAAACCGTTAACACTCAAGTTGAACTCTGACTGCTCTGAATGGTCATGGATACGAGCTTGTGCCTGACTCATCACACCAAAGTGAGCTAACAGCAATAAAACGCTTCCGCCTAGGGCTCGAGACGAAACATCGACTATCTTGTCTATGATTCTATTTAGCTTCTTCTTGGTTATTTTATCAGGCATAGAAACCTTAATCAGGCATAGAGGAGCTCCCTTTAAAAATAGAACAGTTATCGACAAATCAGCAATGTGCTAGTTATAAATAGTCTTAAGTTATTGAAAATTTGAATTTTGAACATATGAGGTTTGAATCTTGGCTTGGTAACCAGTCCCAATTAGCCATATAGCATGGGCTCTTATAACAACTGGTATTAATCTAGAAGAGTCTTATCAAGGCCCGAGTAAACAAGCTGAAGGGAAAATAAATAAAATAAGCAAAAAAAATCCCCATCGAATGTGATGGGGATTATGACGTTAACTCTGACTAAAGCGCATGCATTGCAGTGCGCGATAAAGAATTAGCTGTCTACAGGTGATACCACGAACAGTAGATCACTTTGAGAGACTTGCTGACCGTTGCTGTTAAGAATTCGCTCGATGCGATATTTCTTATCTTCAGGATACAGAACCGCATCCTGACGATTATAACCAGCCAAAGTTAGCTGCGAGAACATCTTCATAGCTTCTGTAAGCGCTAAAGTCTGATCCGTAGTAACTATATCGCCTTCTTTAACGAAGTCGGCTTCACCAGGTGCTGGAGAGGTGTAGAAGATACCAGCCCCTTGTGCCATCACTTTCAGCTCGTTACTCTCACCGACGCGCAGTGAAGCAGTATCGACGCCGACAGTTTCCGCAGCGGCTTCCATCTCGGCAATCAATTCAGGTACATCTAACTCGGCCATCAGACGAGGCAAGTAGTTAGTGTCGTATACACCTTCGTTGAAGGTGCCATCTTTCAAGATACGAGTCAGTAGCGGAATGTTAGTCGCAATCCCCTTAATGACCACATGGTCGGCGAGGTAATCGTGCAGCTTATTAATCACATCTTCACGACTCTCACCACGGCAGATTATCTGTGCGATCAAGCTGTCATAGTAAGGTGAAACCTCTTTACCCGCCTCTGCGATAGAGATGATCTCTATGTCATCACGCTCTGGCATGGCATATTCGGTGATCATACCTGGATGCGGTAACAGTTGAAGCACACCATTGCTATCCAGTGCAGCCTTCTCGGCTGTCACACGAACTTCGATAGCGTAACCCTTGCTTTGTGGCTCCAGAGCTTCAATCGAACGACCCGCAGCGATATCAAAACCTGCACTAACGATATCGATACCCGATGTCGCCTCGGTAACTGGATGCTCAACCTGCAGACGCGTATTCATCTCCATGAAGTAGACTTCGTTAGTATCTAAGTTATAGATAAATTCGACCGTACCTGCGCCCATGTAATCCGTCGCATTACCTAGATCGAGAGTATATTGAAGTACCTTCTCTTTCAGTTCAGGTGGCAGCATGGTCGAACCAGACTCTTCGACAACCTTCTGGTTATTACGCTGAACTGAACAGTCACGGATACCCAATACCTTAGTATTACCAAACTTATCACGCAGAAGCTGTACTTCGATGTGACGCAGTGAAGTGACATACTTCTCCAGATAAAGGTCACCATTACCAAACGCCGCAGCGGCTTCGGTAGCAGTCTGTTGGAACAGGCTGATCATGTCCCCTTGACGCTCAACGACCTGAATACCTTTACCGCCACCACCTTGTACCGCTTTAAGCAGCACTGGATAGCCGATTTCATTAGCAACGTTTACCGCCTGCTCCGCATTGCTTAAGATACCGTGACTACCAGGTACAACGGGAACACCATTGTCCTGAGACGTCTTAATCGCATTAGACTTGTTACCCATGGTCGTCATGCTGTGAACGCTAGGTCCAACGAAGTTAACGCCGTTATTAACACAAAGCGCGGCAAATTGAGGGCTTTCAGAGAGGAAACCAATACCTGGGTGCAAGGCATCGACATTTTCATACTCGGCAACTTTAAGCACTGAATATGCGTTGAGATAACTCTCATCTGAGGTGTTACCACCGATACAGACCAGTTTATCATTACCCTTAAGCATATCGGCCGGCACTGAAGTCATATCCGGATCCGATGCCACTAAAACAACATCGATACCGTTATCATGGGCCTTACGAATTAGCTTAACTGCGGTACAACCACGAGCATGAATCAATACCTTCTTGATAGGCTTCATTAGTTCACGAGGATCGTCCTGAACTATCTCTTCATCGGCAGACATCATCTCTGGAACTAAAGTTGACAGAGCATTAGCAATCACATCTTCAATCTGAGCCGTAGGCTTAGGCATTAGAGGATCGATACTGGCTAACTGGTCATCGATAGTATTGCTGAACGGATGAGTCACCAAGGCATTCATCGCACCAGGTACTCTCGACAAGTAGTTCGACAGAGTCGAAGTAGAAGGCAAGTAAGCAGGAACAACCATCTGACCCGCAAACGGCATATTAGTACCCGATAGGTAATATGTTTGCACTAATGGATGAGTCACTAAACTCGCCTGTGCACCACCGGTACAGTCACCAAAACCGAACATAAGCACTGGCAGCTCGTTATCACGAATAAAACGTGTGATACGATCGTTAACCACGGCCATGGAGAAGAGTGCAGCAGCACCTTCTTTGGTCTGCATACCACCTGAGCTGATGAAACAAATAACAGGAAGTTTACGCTTAGCACACTCGATCAATAGCGCACTGAACTTCTCAGCGCTGGCCATATCGAAGGCGCCCGCCTGGAAAGCTGTGTTTGAGACCGCAACACCAACACGCATCTGTTGACCATTACGCTCAAAATCCGCCAAACCTGTGATAAGACCACAGGGACGAATACCTTTATCCAGTGCATCTTCGATAGAGAGACGGAAACCGGGGAAGTTAAGCAAGTTAGCTGACATCTTGTCGCCATTGATCTCGTCAAAATCGGTGAAGAACTTACCGATAATACTTTCCCAGCCCATCTTACCTGTACGCTTCTGATCGCGAAGGACCTTCTGGATCAAGAGATCCTGATAACCCATGGTGAGACGGTTCCAGAAATCTTTACGACGACCGATACGTACTGGATTGATTGCACCAGTATATTCACTGTTTTCTTCTTCACTAGCGAAGTATTCAGGTAGTAGACGCTCGAAGAAGTAAGTCAAGATAACGAACAAGCTATCGTTCAACTGAGGGAAACCTACGCTCTTCCACTGCTCAGTCTTAGTCAGGAGTTCAGCACGGTTAGACTGATTCATGAAATACTTGAGCCACTTGTAGAACTTACTCTTATCGTTGGTGACATCTTGAGTCGATAAGGCACGGTCGATTGAACTGTGTAGTAAGTTATCAACCGATGCACGTGACAAGCTCTTAGACATCATGGCTTCTTTAGCGATAGAGGCTAAGTTGCCAACGACATTGTCATAAAGCGCGTTGAAGACAAGAATATTATGACACTGCCAGATGAAGTCTTCACGTAATTCGTCATGAACAACCACATCCAGTACTGTTAGCTTGTTAAGCTCTGGCCAGTCAGCCTGAGTCACTTCAGATGGAAGAGTCTCCAGATACTGGATCAGGCCTTTGAAGTTGTTCTCGGCATTGCCTTTCCAACGGTGAAACAGAGACCAACTGATATTGAAAATAAGCGCCTTACGGGCCTTCTTATAGTTCTCTTTTGGCTCACCCAAGAGTAAACGAGTCAACATGTTGCGTTCGGTAGAGGCTTCATCACGCTTAGCGGTGAAATTACCCCAAAGCTTGTTTAGCTCTTCGTCATAAACCAGCTTATCCGGACTTGATAGCCAAGACTGGAATACGCGGTCTTGCTCTTGCTGAATACGCGCAAGCAAGTCACCTTCAGGCACGCTCACCTTAGACAGGCGACCGTACTGATCTTGAGAGATAGACTGAATACGATTACGCAGGGTTAGATAACGCAGGTAACGGTATGAACTACCAAACAAGTTAAGGTGCATGGTCGGGTTGAAAGCAACCGACAGCTCGGCGTGGTGCTCCAGCGCCTCTAGGCTCTTCGATGGGTTCAAGAAACGAGCCAGACTGCGATCATAGTGCTCACGCAAGTCTTTCGATTCTCGCACAAACTGCACGGCGGCATTTTCAACGGCTTCGACACTGCTGATGATAGCGCGGCGAAGGTTATGCTGACGCTCATCTTTATCCGTCGGAGAGAAATCGATAATGCCGTCGATACAGCCCGAGGTATATAGCTCTTCAGGTGCAACACCTACCGATTTAGCACACTCCTGCCATGACAGGTTGTACTTACGGGCTATGCTCTGCAAGCCCTGAGGTTGAATGGTGTTGAAGATGCCATCACGTAGTGACAATAAGATGTTAGCCGCTGCAAGTGGAATAGCACCACCTGAATAACCGGCACCAATAACGATACCTACGGTGGGCACATCGACATTAGCACTCTCGGCAATCGCCTTAGAGATGCTGTGAGCCTGGTTCTGGCTGTTGGCCACTTCACCTGCATCGGCACCTGGGGTGTCGATAAGATAGATGATAGGCATAGCCAGTTCTGCGAACTTGCGAATGGCCTTACATGCCGCCAAGTGATGCTCAGGCATCCAAGCACCGTTATTAGTGGTACGTTCTTGTGCAATAAAACCAATACGGCGAGTGCGAGTACCGAAGTTCAATTCGATCTCGGCACTGTAAAAAGGCCCTTGGTGGATTTCAGTAATAAGCTTGCCTTTAAGATCGGCAATCACACGCTTAGCACCTGCACGGTTTTTATCTAATGTAGGTTGTATCACCTTCGCGACGTAACCATCGACATCGAGAAGTTCCAACTCTTTCAAGTTAGACTGAATTGTATCTTCACCCAAGAGACCCTTGATCTCTTCAGCTAGGCTCTGTTTGCTGTGTTCAGGAAACAGCGAAAAGTCTTTTGCCAGATGTTCTGCTTTCAGGAAAAGCGGGTCGGCAGATTGAGCCTGAGTCTTGTTTGTGGGCTGATTTTTGCTGGTCATCTATTGATCCTCTGCTTAGCCTCTAAAATTTTTAGCCCGTAAATATAACTTTGTTAAGGTGTCAAATACCATTAAACTAGGATAGACACTTTGTTCCATATTTGAGACAGTGATAAAAACATGCCAGATCTTAACGGTATGATGCTGTTCGCAGCGGTTGTTAGAGCCAAAGGCTTCTCTCAAGCAGCCCGCGAAACAGGCATCCCAAAATCAACCATAAGTCGTAAAGTTGCTCAGTTAGAGGAGCAACTGGACGTACGTCTACTGCAGCGAGATACTCGAAACTTGAGTCTCACTCAGGTTGGTGCGCTCTTCTATCAGCATTGCATCAGCATTCGTGACGAAATAGAGGCAGCTAAAGCCACCATAGAGAACACCAATAACCATGTTTCCGGCTCCCTGCGCATAGCTATCCCTGTCTCATTTAGCCAAGAACTTATCGCCAATCTATGTAGCAGCTTTATGCGTCTCTATCCTAATGTAGAACTGGATGTGCAGTTTACCGACAGTGAAGTGGGTCTGGTCGGTGAAGGCTATGATATCGCCATCAAATATGGGCCATTGCAATCCTCAGACCTAGTCGCCCGTCTGCTGTTTGAACGTCAACCTATCTTAGTCGCCAGCCCAGGTTACCTGAAGGCCAATGGCACGCCGGCCACACCACAAGAATTAGCCAATCATAATGGCATTTTATTGGGTACCTCACGCTCAGCACCCATCTGGCCCCTGGGGAAAGGTAATAGAAAAACCATGGTCAGCTTCAAACGTAAGGTCAGGGTCAACAGCGCCGTGATGGTGAAAAAGCTATCTCTGGATGATTTTGGTATTGCCATGTTATCTAACTCGGTATGCAAAAATGAGCTAGCCAGCGGCTCCCTAGTACCCATTCTTCAAGAATGGCCCATCGAGGCATTTAAAGTCTATGGTGTCTACTCGAGCAGAAGGCAGCTAGCCACTAACATCAGTGTATTCTTAGATTTCTTCACCAAACGTTTCAGCAGCCAGGAATCACTGCAATCATTGATGATGTAGGTTTAAAGTAAGCTCTAAGTTATAAGCCAGAGGCTGAGCGGAGAAAGCGCTAAGTAAAAGCTAATGGAACACAAATAATCGAGTAAGCAGCTAACTCCTGATACAAGTTTAGAACGGCAGTAAAACTTGAAAAAATTGAATCTACTTACAGCTTAAAACTTCTCCCAGATGACTTTAAGCTGCCACACCTCACCAAAAACGCAACAAACCAGATGCTTTATTTGCACTCACTTGTCATGCATACTTATATAAGACCATAATCAATTCAAATTGATAACCCACTAAATTGTTCCATAATCATCAAGAACAAAATCAATCCCCCTAGAAATCATTAGCTATAACAGCAGAAAATATCAGGAGCAAGCCATGACGAAATCCAGTTTAGCAATTGCAGTTGCGGGACTTTTCACCGGTGCAATGTTCAGCACAGCAACTATGGCTAATCTGGATATAGAAGAGGCTCGCATCCCCACCGCAGTCCAAGCCATACCCAAAGTTGTCGGACGCTATCAAGCCTTGATCAATAGCTTAGGCGAACAGTACAGTGAGCAAACCCATGAGTTGAAAATGACTCAGATGGTTGCCAGACAGGGAGAGCGACTCTGGCAGCAGGCTGTCAGGGATGTACAATCAGGAGGCCAGGATGACCGTCCTCTGTACTGGGGGCGTTTGGCCATGAAAACCTTGCTTAAGCAGCAAGCGCCTTCGTTCAAAATTGCTCCCTGGCAAAGAGATATAAACCTAAGTGCTATCGAAAAGTCTTCCAGAGGCTTCAGCAATATAAGCTTTGAGGCCGATACCCAGGTCAAAATCTTGCTGACTGGATTCGACCCTTTCTTCCTCGACCGTAATATCGATCAGAGTAATCCTTCAGGTTTAGCGGCATTGGCACTGGATGGCTATCAATTCTCGGTTAATGGCAAGCAAGCACAAATACAGACGGTTATGATCCCAGTACGCTTCGCCGACTTCGATCTAGGTATAATCGAATCCCTGCTCACTCCTTATTACCGTGAAAATAGCCTGGATATGATTATCACAGTCAGCATGGGTCGCGACGAGTTCGATCTCGAACGCTTCCCTGGGCGTAATCGCAGCGCAACAGCACCGGATAACCTAAATATACTCACTGGCGCCAACCATGAAAATCCAATCGCACCTATGTTTAATGGTAAGACACTTAACGGCCCCGAGTTTGTAGAGTTTTCTCTCCCGGTTAAAGCCATGCAATCAGTGCAGGGAGATTCGGCTAAATGGAAGGTAAACGATAACCATGGTGTCACCACTCAAGGGAAAGGCAAATTTAACGCCTCCTCCTTATCTGAGTTGCAAGCAGCCACCTCAGTTGAAGGCTCTGGCGGTGGTTACCTATCGAATGAGATCTCATACCGAGCAGTCTTATTGCAGCAGCAATTTAACAGTAAGATCCCTGTCGGTCATATCCATACCCCGAGAGTGAAAGGTTTCGATGCTAAAACAGAAACCGATATAGTCGAGCAGATCAAAGCCATGGTCATAGCAGGAGCCAAGAGCTTATAGCCTCTTATTCCTAGCGAGTAAATGACACTAATCAATGATCAATTGACTAGTGTCATTATCCAACTCGCAATGGTATTAACTACTGTATAATCCCAGCTCTGGCATTCATTTTTAGCACTATAGTTGTAAATCAGGGCTGCATGTTTAACTTATTCGGATCGAAAAAAACAACTCAAGTCTGCTCGGCTGAGCAAGCCAAATATGAATTTGAGGATGAACGCCACCAGCAGGTAGCTCAACAGGTATTAGACTGTTATCGACAAGCAGAGGCCAGCCTGGACAGGACTTTTTCACGGCCAGAAATCAACTTTAAACTCAAGGGTAAGAGTGCGGGCACGGCTCACCTGCAACTCAATTTACTCAGGTTCAATGCCACTTTACTGGCAGAAAACCATCAGGCCTACATAGACCAAGTTATCCCCCACGAAATCTGTCACCTGCTGGCTTATCAATTATATGGCAAGGTCAAACCCCATGGCAGGGAGTGGCAAGCCTTAATGATTAAGATTTATCAACTAGAGCCAGCCACGACTCATACTCTAAACACTCAATCTGTGGCAGGTAAAACCTTCGATTATTTATGCAGTTGTGGCAGTGTTCCTCTAAGCATTCGCCGTCACAATAAGATAGTCAGAGGTGAAACCAAGTATCGTTGCAGACGCTGCAAACAGGAGCTGAAAAGAGCTTAACTGATCTTACTTCAACCAAGCTCTTGCTTCTATTACCCTTCATCCCGTAAAATCCCGCAAAAGAGCAGACACTAGTTCTGCCTATCGTCTTTGGGCATGCTAGCCCTGTTTTAGGGAACACCATTGAAATTTTTTTCGACACTCAGCGCTGCCTTTATGGGTTTAGTGCTAAGTCTACTCTTATCATCGCCTTCGTTCGCATCACCTTCTCACCCTACCAGCTTTAGCCAGGCTAAACGACTGGCAAAAAAGCTCTATAGCAATGAGCTGCCAAGCACTAGTTTCTATTGTGGCTGTGATATCAAAATCCAAGGGAAAAAGTGGGGGCCGGATCTGGAAAGCTGTGGCTACCAGGCAAGAAAGCAAGAGAAACGGGCCGAGCGCATCGAGTGGGAACATATAGTCCCAGCCTGGGCATTGGGCCACCAGCGACAATGTTGGCATGAGGGGGGACGAAAAAATTGCACTAAAAATGATCCTATATTTAGAATCATGGAGGCTGATCTGCATAATATGGTGCCCGCCGTTGGCGAGGTTAACGGCGACCGGAGCAATTATCGCTTCAGCCAATGGAACGCTAAGCCAGAGCAATACGGTCAATGCGCCATGGTGGTCGATTTTAAATCTCGTAAGGTTGAGCCTCCGAGCTACACTCGAGGACGCATTGCCCGCACCTATCTCTACATGCAAGCCGCCTATGGTTTAAAAATCGCCAAGAGCCAATTAAAACTGTTCAAAGCATGGGATAAAACTTATCCAGTTGATACTATCGAATGCAAGAGAGACCAAGCCATCGCTCGAACTCAGGGAAACCATAACCCTTTTGTTAAACAAGCCTGTGACTCACTTGCTGTAAATACCCAGATTGCGGAGTAAAAAATAGATGAGAATCCCGAGAATATACCAAGACTCACCTTTGGCAGTCGGTGACACCTTAGCACTCCATGATGAGGCGGCATCGCACATAGGTAGAGTGCTGCGAATGAGCCAGGGCGAACAAATTAGCCTGTTCAATGGTAGCGAGCATGACTATTTGGCTGAGATCATTTCTGCCAGTAAGAAGAATGTCTCTGTTAAGATCCTATCTTCCAGTATTAACTCCAGTGAGTCGCCGCTACATATTCATCTGGGACAGGTGATCTCCCGTGGCGATCGTATGGACTTTACCATTCAAAAATCTGTAGAGTTGGGCGTCAATACCATCACACCTCTGTTTTCAGAGCGTTGTGGTGTCAAACTCTCCGGCGAGAGATTAGAGAAAAAAATACACCAGTGGCAGAAGATAGTCATTGGCGCTTGTGAGCAATCAGGCCGCAGTCGGGTTCCAGAAATCAGGCCAGCCATGTCATTAGAAGCTTGGTGTGGTGAACAGACAGATTCACTTAAATTAAATCTGCACCCTAGGGCATCTCATGGTATCCAAGGCTTGTCTCTCGACGTCCCCAAGGTCAGACTCTTAATAGGACCGGAAGGCGGGCTCTCAGAAACTGAGATACTCAAGACTGAGCAAGATAAATTTACCGATATCTTATTGGGGCCTAGAGTACTTAGAACAGAAACCGCGGCGCTGACGGCTATCAGCGCACTGCAACTCAAATTTGGTGATTTATAGGTTCTAGTTCTAGGCCTGGATGCTAGCAAGTTCTAGGCTTTAGCAAATAAATTGTGTAAGAGCGCAAAATATTAGCAGCTAAACCTCTTACAAAAGCACATTACAGAATTCAATTGGTCCATCGACATATGATGGAAATAAGGAAGCGAATAGATGATCAAGCTCGGCATAGTGATGGACCCCATCAGCGACATTAACATCAAGAAAGACTCTAGTTTCGCTATGTTACTCGCGGCTCAGAGTCGTGGATATCAGCTCTTCTATATGGAGATGCGAGATCTTGCCATGGTTAATGGTAAGGCTATGGCCAATATGCGCGCCTTAAGCGTCAAACAAGATCCTGACAACTGGTTTGAATTAGGCGAAGCTATCGATACGCCTATGTCAGATCTTGATGTTGTCTTGATGCGCAAAGACCCACCATTCGATACCGAGTTTATCTACGCAACCTACATGCTCGAGCGAGCCGAAGAGGAAGGCGTACTGATCGTCAATAAGCCTCAGAGCCTGCGTGACGCCAATGAGAAACTATTCACCGCCTGGTTCTCCGAGTTTACCCCGGAAACGATTGTGACCAGAGACGAGACCCGTATCCGTAACTTCTATCAGGAAAAAGGCGATATCATACTCAAGCCACTCGATGGCATGGGCGGTAGCTCCATCTTCAGAGTCAAGAAAGATGATCCAAACTTAGGCGTGATCATTGAAACGCTAACTAATTACGGCCAGCAATATGCCATGATCCAAGCCTTTATTCCTGACATCACCTCAGGTGATAAACGTATCTTGGTCATCGATGGTGAGCCAGTGCCCTATTCCTTGGCTCGTATCCCACAAAAAGGCGAGACACGAGGCAACTTAGCCGCTGGCGGTCGTGGTGTAGCCCAGCCTCTGTCTGAAAGTGATTGGCACATTGCACGCAGCATAGGTCCTGAACTGAAGAAACGTGGGCTTATCTTCGTCGGCCTGGATGTGATTGGCGATAAGCTTACCGAAATCAACGTCACTAGCCCGACATGCATCAAAGAGATTGAAGCAGCTTATGATGTGGACATTACAGGTATGCTAATGGACGCAATCGAAGCAAGGCTTAAAGCGAAGATTTAAGCCTTTTATGTGATGTGGACATTACAAGTATGCTAATGGACGCAATCGAAGCACAGACTTAAGCACATAAGTGATATAGACATTACTTATGTGCTAATTAATCCAATCTAAGCACGAGTTAAAACAAGCTAGGATATTAGCAATGGGCGCGACGCAAAAAATGACAATATTTAAACTATGTATATTGGCTGGTGCGGCACTAGTCGGCACCATGAGCGTCGCTGCTCAAGCTATGACTCCGGCGCAGACGATGTTAGGTGACGCACCGAGTGTCCCTAAGAATATAGTGATCATGATAGGTGACGGTATGGGCCCCGCCTATACCAGCGCCTATCGATACTATAAAGACAACCCAGATACACAAGAGATAGAGCAGACGGTATTCGACCGCTTGCTAGTGGGAACCTCGAGTACATACCCAGCTAGAGTGAGTGGTTATGTCACAGATTCGGCAGCCGCGGCAACGGCACTAGCCACTGGGGTTAAATCCTATAATGGGGCTATCTCTGTCGATATCAATAAGCAGACGATTCCTACCATAATGGAAAAAGCTAAGGCTCTAGGACTCGCTACTGGAGTGGCGGTGACATCACAGATTAACCATGCTACTCCGGCCGCATTTCTCAGCCACAATGAAAGCCGTAGCAATTATGATGCGTTAGCTAAAAGCTACCTTACAACTGATACCGATGTGATGTTGGGCGGTGGCAAAAAGTATTTCCCTGTCAGTCTGATAGAAAAATTCCAGGCTAAGGGATATCAATACCTGTCGGACTTTAACCAGCTGGATTCTATCAAACAAGGTAAGGTCATTGGCCTGTTTGCCAATGTGCAACTGCCATGGGCAATCGATGATAATGACAAGAACAAGCTAAGCAAGATGACGGCTAAGGCCTTAGAACTCTTATCTCAACATGACAAAGGCTTCGTGCTGCTAATCGAGGGCAGTTTGATCGACTGGGCCGGACACAATAATGATATTGTGACGGCAATGGGCGAGATGGAAGAATTCGCTAATGCAATAGAAGTCGTAGAGCAATACATCAGGAACAATGACAATACGCTCATGCTAGTAACGGCAGATCACAATACCGGTGGCTTAAGCATAGGTGCCAACGGCGAGTATAGCTGGAATACCAGTATCATCAGGGGTGTACAAGCCAGCCCGGATTTTATCGCAAACGATGCCCTCATTCATGATGACTGGTTAGCACGAGTCAGCTTAAATTTAGGCTTCGAGCCGAATGAAGATGAAGCGTCTCAATTAGCGCGAGCACGTATGCAAGGTAAAGAGGTGATGACCACAAGCATAAAGCACCTCATAGATAGCCGCTCAAACACAGGCTGGACTACAGGCGGACACACAGGCGTCGACGTACAAGTATTCGCAACGGGTCCCGCAGCTAGCCTATTTGCAGGTTATCAGGACAACACAGATATCGCGAATAAACTCATCAGCTTACTGCCTAAAGCTAAGTCCAAGTCTCAGTCAAATAAATAACCACAAACACAAGCATTAACTCCCCAGCTTAGCGAGCTGGGGCAATGACTCTACTGGCCACACCCCATCACCCTCTATCTCATTGAGTATCCTGAAGGCCTTCCTCTCATCTATAGGCTTGGAGAACAGATACCCCTGAGCCAATTCACATCTGGCTGCGGCGAGAAAATCACATTGTTCCTGAGTCTCTATGCCCTCGGCAACCACAGTTCTGCCTAGGTTGTGTGCTAGATCTATGACTGTGGTGACAATATGAGTATCTACACTATTTTCAAGTACCCCTGAGGTAAAGCAACGATCGATTTTGAGTACATCGAAGGGTAGCTGCTTAAGGTAACTCAAGGAGGAGTAGCCGGTACCAAAATCATCTATGGCTATTCGAACCCCCAAACACTTCAATGACCTCATCGAGGACAAGGCTAGATCCACATTCTCGATCACACTCTCCTCTGTGACCTCTAACAGTAGACTTTGGGGGGGGATATTGTATTTTGACAAGATGCGTTGAACCAGAGGGATCAGACCAGGGTCCATATAATGTTTCGCCGACAGATTGACTGCAAGGTAGAGATCCTCCCAGCCCTGCTCAATCAGCCGGGCTAAGATAGCCCCTCCCTCTTCGAGCACGTAATTACCTACTTGTATGATGGCTTCACTGTCTTCAATATCGGGAATAAAATCTCCCGGCATGATCAGTCCTCTCTCAGGATGATGCCAGCGGATTAACGCTTCGAACCCTTTCACCTTGCCATCAGGGAGTGACACTATCGGCTGCAAGGAGAGTGACAGTTGCTTCTCTTCGATAGCTGCACCAATATCTTGCTCTATCATCAACTTGTTATTCGCCCTTTGTAGCATCTCTTGGGTGAACACTCGGTAATTGCTACGCCCAGCATCTTTAGCCTGATACATAGCCAGATCGGCATATTTGATCAATTCTTCTGCCCTGACATTATTGCTCTCACAATAGGCAACTCCAATACTGGTGGTGACGATCAATTTATGATGCCCTAACACTATCGGCTGTTGCAGGCAGGCAAAGATCTTATGAATAACCTTACGCACATCTTCTTCAGAGCGGATCCCCCTGAGTAAAATAAGAAACTCATCTCCCCCCTGCCTGAATACCGTATCCATAGCACGGACACTATGATTCAGCCTCTTAGCTACGATCTTTAATAGCTCGTCTCCCTGACTATGGCCTAATGTGTCGTTAATTCTTTTAAATTCATCAAGATCGAGAAACATCAAGGCGATCTTATCGTGAATACGTCCGACACAGGCGATCGTCTTCTTTAGCTCATGATTTAGCATGGCCTTATTAGGTAACCCCGTCAGGGTATCTAACATGGCGAGTCGCTCTAATTCACAAGTATATTCATCAACTTCCAACTCCAAATTCTGCAACCGCTCGGCAAGATTTAGCGTCGCAATATTGATCAAGTCCACCTCGTCGACAATGAGTGAAGATGTTTTAGGTGACAAGGCTTTGAGCGTATCAAAATCATGTTCTGCAAGCATAGGAAGCAGAGTTGCATGACGACTCAAACTAACCACAGGAGCCCAGGCAGCTAGGATGACCAGAATTCCAGATAAGACTAAGCTGAATAGCAAGGTGCCCAACATACTCTCCTGAAATTCATTGAGAAGAGACTGCCAATCACTGATATTGTTGATCACTAATATAGCCGGTGGGGATTCCCCTTTAGCCAAAGGAAAAATCCACAGGACAGATAGCTCATCGCCCACCTTATAAATACCTCCCCAGCTCTCTATCTGCTCCCAGGTAAATTGAGCCGCTGCTAGCTCTAACTGGAATAAGCTAGTGTGCTTATTACTTATGCTATAAACCTGTCTCCCCCAATAGCTTGGCCCCTTATCAGCATCTGTCGTCGGGGCTAACACAGCCAGGTCAAATGTTTCATTGATCCTAAATCTAGCCAAAATATCCGTCAGGCCAGACTCCATAAATAAAAAGTGTGGTTCGCCCTGCAACAAGTGAGGCACTAAGACCTGAATAACACACTCTCGATGGCATACGATGCGCCAATGTGGATCCAAGTTAACCGCTGCCGACTCAAACCAGCCTAGCTCTTCGCTTTCCAGTGACCTACCGGCATGGGCGAGCACCTGGCCAGATAGTGACATTAGACTCAAGCGTTCAAGCTCCCAGTAGAGTTGTAGATCTGGCCAATGAAGCGCTAACATGGCTTGGTAGCCAGATGGGCTTTGCTGAGCATCATTGACCAGCAATGCTATTTGTTGAGCCGCTGATAGTGAGTGCTCAACACTCAAAGAAATAGAGGTCTCGAGGTTTTGAGCTAGTTTATCCCGCTGAAATTCCAGTAAGTAATTCTGCTGATTGATGAGTTGCCTATATGCGAAGCCACCTAAGAAGCCACCTAAGATGGTGAGAATGATCAGTACCGCAACTAACAGTTTCCACTTAAGGCTGATAAATATTGTCCGAGATTCAGGCTGCATAGTCATAGCATCACCACTGGAGCCAGCAGCTTCCGCTTAACACTGATCAATATCGTCCGAGCTTCAGGCATGGCCAAAGTCATAGCATCACCACGGGAGCTAGTAGCTTCCACTTAACATTGATAAATATCGTCCGAGCTTCAATCAAGGCCATAGTCATAGCACCACCACTGGAGCTAGCAGCTTCCACTTAACACTGTTCAATATTGTCCGAGATTCAATCAAGGCCATAGTCATAGCATCACCACGGGAGCTAGTAGCTTCCACTTAACATTGATAAATAGCATCCGAGCTTCAATCAAGGCCATAGTCATAGCATCACCACTGGAGCCAGCAACTTCCGCTTAACACTGATCAATATCGTCCGAGATTCAATCAAGGCCATAGTCATAGCATCACCACTGGAGCTAGCAGCTTCCACTTAACACTGATAAATATCGTCCGAGCTTCAATCAAGGCCATAGTCATAGCATCACCACTGGAGCCAGCAGCTTCCGCTTAACACTGATCAATATCGTCCGAGCTTCAGGCATGGCCAAAGTCATAGCATCACCACTGGAGCTAGCAGCTTCAGCTTAACACTGATAAATATCGTCCGAGCTTCAATCAAGGCCATAGTCATAGCATCACCACTGGAGCCAGCAGCTTCCGCTTAACACTGATCAATATCGTCCGAGCTTCAATCAAGGCCATAGTCATAGTCATAGCATCATCACTGGAGCCAGCAGCTTCCACTTAACACTGATCAATATTGTCCGAGCTTCAATCAAGGCCATAGTCATAGCATCACCACTGGAATCGATAAGAAAGCTGCAGCGCAAACATTGACCAATGCTTCGACTGCTTGGATGGATCTGGGGCTACTATGGGGGTCACCCAAGACGCGCCTTCGACCCAATGAAATTCTGCGGCCAACAACCAATCACTATTTAAAAACCAACGAGCCCCTAAGGTCCAGTCATCTGTGTAAGAAAAATAAGCCGGCAGACCTGTTGTAGCCTCAAACTCCTTACCATCTGCATCATCTTTATCGTCTATATGTTTATCGAATCTCACAAAAAGTTCGACTTCATGGGGAAGATAGGCCCTAAAATCGAGATAATAGCCAATACCCGAGTCGACGAATTCATCGGCCATAGGCGGAAATACCAGGCCATTGATGAGCCTATCCCCAGTCATATATTCGGCTGTAAACTCTAGAATCCAATATCTTAATTGTCCCGAGACCACCCAATTTTTTAACCTTATATCACCAGGGTAATAAGTCTCTTCATAGGGATGGTAACTGACTTCTGCGTCGTAATAAGTGAGACCGAATCTCAGATTGTCATTTTGAAACTCTATATCTCCGGAGTAATAGCGCTCAGAACCGAAGCAACCTAACTTCTCGCTGCCCATCACATTTCGGTCTAAATCTTCGGTGACATCAACCTTGCCAACAGACACATGCCAATCAATGGCTCCGTTCCATATCTGATGCATACCAAACAGATCTCCTCCCTCTATATGCAATTGCGCATCACGAAAATAATCACTATAGATAGATTGAGGCAACATGATGCTCGGCCGAGTAAAGGGAACGTCTCTGGTACTGGAATAGAAACCAGTTTCATTTTTAAATAGCCCGCCACGAATACCTAGGATCCCGTCACCCACCTGATGGCTGTATTCGACAAATAGATAATCAAAATTAGCACCACCTTCGGCGAGACTCCCCCACTGCCGGTAACTGAGGGCGCTGGCAATACGTATGTGTTCCATAGGCTTCCATGACACAGCAAATGCCGCTTCGGTAATATTGAAACTAGTGTCATCTTCGCCAACGACGAACTGAGTATCATCGGCTGCGATAAATCCCTGTCCGACAAAACCATTAAGTTGCCATTCGGAGGAGTAAGAAAAAAATGAAACATGCATCAAGAATATGCCAATAAACCAATTAGCGGCTAGTTTCATAAAAACTCCTAGTCAGTCTATTCACACCGCCAATACTAAGATCTGCGACATAGCCTATCGCACCAGGAGTGCTTGCAATTTGCGCCTGCATCTCGGCTTCATTGTTTAAAATTATAGGCCGCTCTCCGGTGCCGGAATAAACTAAACGATCCCACCTTCGCTGTAACATATATGGCATCATATCTAGTTGTTTAAAACAGAATTCTTTATGAAGTTTTGAGCTGGGAGAAAGAATAAACACTTGAATTTTTTGACCGTCGGGCCAATAGATTTTTTGCATCGAAAAAATCAAGCGTAACTCTTGAGCGGGTAAGGGAAAATCGATGGCTGAATTATTCACTATGACCTGAGCTGCGCTCGAGTGAGAACAAAAAAGATACAGCATTAACATCCATGTAGCCAAGAGGCGCATTAACCAGTCTCCTTACTATTCTTTATCCACACATAAGCGATTTATAAGCCATGCCACTGCACCAGCAAACCAAGAAGATACATACCTAGTTCACGTATCTACAGCTTAGGCAAAGAATGCTTATACCGCTTAAAAAATATTGCCTAAAGGAGAGAATTTACACTGAAATATCTGGGTTCAAATGTTTTCAAAAAAAATCCACTCCTTTACTATTTACTCCAAGTCGTTACTAGTAATAGTGATTTATTTTAAATAGCCTCCATGACCCTCATAAGCAAATTTAGAAATATTCACTTACCTAAAGTCTTAATCTAATCCATATCTGTATATATCAGACTAAAAACTGATAGAGATCTTTAATTTTAAGATATAATAGGCGCTCAAATTTCCTAACTGTGGTCGTCGTGTTAACTAATCCATCTCAAGTCATTCTTAGAAATAGTAATTTATTCGATAATCAAAATGTATTAGTAATCAATTATGAAGACGATCATCTGCCTAAGCATCTATTAGAGCATGCCAATAAGGTCACCGCACTGGCTCTGGACTACCATCATCACCTGCAAATGGAGCCTGAAACCAGTTCAGAACTGTCGATATTTTTTGGCCATAGCCTGCCAAATGACGAACTGTTTGATACGGCGATCATTTATTACCCTAAGGCGAAGGCACTTGCCGCCTACCTCATAAACTTAGCCGGCCAGCACTTGAAGCCTGGTGGACAGCTAGTGGTAGTGGGTGAAAATAAAGGCGGCGTTCGCTCTATAGTCAAACAGATCCCTGCCTATTTTGATAAGCCTTTTAAAGTAGACAATGCTCGCCACTGTCTACTTTATATCAGTGAGCTTATCGACCAGGCTCCCAAGATTAAACTTGCTGATTGGGTCAGTAAATATCAGTTAGATACTCCCCAAGGCGAAATTACTGTGTGTAACTTAGTCGGGGTATTTAGTGAGAAAAGATTAGATGAAGGTACCAAGTTATTGCTATCTAATCTGCCAAGGATGAAAGGCAGGGTATTAGATTTCGGCTGCGGCGCCGGCGTCATTGCAGCCGCCTTGCTCAAGGCACAGCCAAAACTACAAATTGAATGTGTCGATATCAATGCCATGGCCCTAGCTTCTTGCGAGCTCACATTAAAAGCCAATAATTTTATTGCCGCAACCTATCCATCTGATGGCTTAAACCAAACTCAAGATAAATTTGATGGCATCATCTCTAACCCGCCATTCCACGATGGGCTCAAGGGCACTACCGAAATAGTGAAAAACTTTGTAAGCGATAGTGTAAAAAAACTAAAAAAAGGTGGAGTGTGGCACATAGTAGCCAATCGACATCTAGCCTATAGCGATATCATTCTAGATAATTTTGGTCAGGTAAACGTGATCGCCGAAAACAACAAATATAAGATTTATTCTAACAAATTCAATAAGTAGTTCCCTTTCAGTAATTCCGACAAATTAAACAAAAGGGCCGATAAATCCACTTTCGGCCCTTTTGTTGCTCAAAATCAATTTAGTATCAATCTTTTAGACTCCATTCAATTTTCAGTCAGTTAGGGCTTCTTAGCCGAAACTTTATACTGTTATACTCGGACAGTAGTAAAGCAATACAAACCCCATAAAAATAATAATTAATCATTACATCGGAATTGACTATGCTATCTCCAGAACTCATTGAACTAAGTGCCGATAACAGCTTTGCCGAATTTAAGGTGACACCTAACACACATGGTCCACTCACTGAAGCTGCGATCCTTACTCTTCTGACACTCCCTGATTTCGACTGCCTCTTTCCCCTCGAACCTAGCATTCAAAAAGCAGTCATTCAGGTCAATCAACTCTGTGGCCAAGATGACGGTCAATTCGAACAGTTTTTTCAAATAGCCGAGCGTCGCGACGGCCTGATTGAAGTAGAGATAAATGAAGATAAGATGAGCGCGCAGATGCAACTCACGGCGTCTTGGGGGGGGAATGAAGTCACTATCCAAGATATCTTGAAATCACTCAAAACCAATAATGTAGGCATGGGGCTGAGTAAAGTTAAGATTCAGACCCTGTTGAAACAGTTAACTCAACTTCAGCCTGGTGAGACTTGTCGTAGTGTCATAGCAACAGGAAAACCCAGTGTAAATGGCACCAACGCCAAGCTTGAACGCAAAGTGCCCCTCGCCAGAGAACGTTTATTGCAACCCCAAGAGAGGGAAGATGGCACAGTAGATATGCGTAATTTAGGTTCCGTCATCATGGTGAAACCTAAAGATCTCTTGATGGTGAAACACCCGGCAACACTGGGGAGTAAAGGTTATAACATACATGGTGAAGTGCTATTCCCTGTACCCGGAAAAGATCTCCAGCTCACAGAAGGCGATGGATCTGGGCTAGATCCAGCCAATTCGAATCACCTGATCGCGATAGTAGCAGGCCAGCCCGTCGAGACTAAGACAGGCATGAAAGTCGATGATGTGCTCAACATCAAGGATGTTGATGTTGGTTATGGCAACGTCGACTTTAAAGGCAGCGTAATGATCACAGGAGATGTACACGAAGGCATGGTAGTAAAAAGCTCCGGGGACATTACCGTAATGGGCTTTGTCGATTCATCGACCTTAATAGCAGAAGGCGATGTGATTGTTAGTAAAGGGATCATAGGCAGACAGCTCAAAGAAAATGAACTATCGACTAAAATCCAGGCTAAAGGCCAGATTTGCGCTCAATTTATCCAGTATTCAGATCTCGATGCTCAGGGGGAGATACTCGTCACTAAACAGCTACTTCACAGTCACACCAAGACCAAACAGAAGCTCACAGTCAGTGATGCAAATGGACGAAGAGGCGATCTCGTTGGCGGCATAGTTAAAGCCGACAAGGGGCTTAAAGCCGTGATAATAGGTGCAACCGCAGGCACTAAAACGGAAGTGTTTTGTGCCATGAAACAGAGTGACCTGAAGAAAAACCTAAAAGAGCTAGATCAAAGTATTAAGTCTATGTTTGTGGCTAAGTTAGAGATCCAAGCCAGACTCAAGAAACTGCCCCCCAAGAGTGAATGGCAAGGTGATGCCATGATGGTAGAACAAGTCAAAATGATGCTGGATGAGAAGCAACGCATGCTAGATGAACTCGCAAGGGAAGAGCTCGAATATGCCTTGATCAAGCAGGAAATAGATGGTTATTACCAAGAAAACCGCATAGAAGCTCATAAACACATTTTTGCCAATGTCGAGATTCATATAGGCCAAGCCTTTAACCGAACTCAGAGAGAACACGGTACCTGTATGGTATTCAATCAAGATCAAGAGATCACCTTCGATTATAACAATCGCAGTTAGTGCCCTAAGCTTAATGACTCAGCATGCTAAGGTTCTAATTTAGTGGCCTTGGCTTAGTGGCTCTGGTTTAATCCCTAAGGATTCAAGTCAGGGCTGCAAGTGTCATAGCTGCTCTGCTTATATTTTAACTAACTCTTACTCGTTAAATCTAGACTTTACCCTCTCGCTTCCCCCAAACTTTCCATGCATAATCCCCCCATAAAACCTATTGAATAACAAAAAATCTAAGAGAAAATTTGTGGAATTATTAAAAATTGATTGTTTAGGTAAGGAGCTTAGATTAGAAGGCTCTATGGCGGGTTGGCAACAACTTTTTTGGGGCGATACCTTAGTCTCCGTCAAGCAGGCTTCTATAGATAATGAGGGGCTAAAAAGCCATGATTTTGAACTCTCCACTCAAGTTAATCCTGTCAATATCGATACAGCCCCTGAACAAGCTATACCAAGCCAAAGGATAAAGATAAGTCTTGAAATCGATCTCATTTGGCAACCATTTAACTTAGATTATCGCTTAATGAAAGATGGCTCTTTGGTAGATCAAGGTAGTAGAAACAGCAAAGACATCGAACGACAAGTGCCGGTAAAGCCTGTCGAAGCGAAACGCAAAGTCAGTTTAGTCGGCTTGGCTTCCTTGGGATTCAAGCTACTTAAAAGCGCAAAAGTCATTAAGCTTGTTTTAGCCGGTGCCAGTGTGGCCGCTTATTCCTGGTTATTCTCTTTCCAGTTTGCCTTAGCCTTGATCGCCTGTTTGGTATTTCACGAATATGGCCACATCAGAGCCATGAAACATTTTGGCATGAAAACCAAGGGCATCTACCTGATCCCATTTATGGGAGGACTAGCCCTCAGCGACGAGAAGATCAACACTCGCTGGCAAGACGTAGTGATATCTATCATGGGGCCAACCTTTGGCCTACTCATGTCCATCATGGCTTTGATAGCCTACTGGTTAACTGGCAACGTGTTTTTCGCCGGTCTTGCCGCATTTAACGCCCTGTTAAACCTATTTAACCTATTACCTATACTCCCACTTGACGGTGGACACATCTTAAAGAGCATCAGCTTTTCCATGAACAGCATCTTAGGTCTGGCCGCCTGTGTCGCCGGGGCTGCTGTGGGCGTCTATCTAAGCTACACCTTAGGCTTGGCATTATTAGGATTTCTGCTTCTTATAGGTAGCTTAGAGATAGTATTCGAATGGAAGACACGCCATCAGAGTCATCTGTTACCTCTGGACAGGTATGGACAGATATTCTCGACTGTATGGTATTTTCTCACCGTGGGAGCCCTCATTGGCATCATCTGGTATCTGGCAGGCTCGGGAGACGACATCTTGGGTTTACCGCTGAAGATATTGCAGAGCTAAACATTGATTACTATAAAAATCTAGAGTAAAAGACTCTATTGAATAGGGAGGTTTGGCCTCCCTTTTTAGTACCTGAAAAATAATGCCACTGAATTTCAGGCATAAAAAAACCTGCACAATGGCAGGTTCCTTTATTCGATTGGTACCGGAGGACGGACTTGAACCGTCACGCTCGAAAGCAACGGATTTTGAATCCGTCGTGTCTACCAATTCCACCACACCGGCTTAATCAAATAGACTTACTAAAGTAGCGAGTACCTTAGTAAGTGTCGGCATTATACCTTTGAGGCGGCTAATGGCAAGTCTTTAAAAGCAGAAAATAACTGACCGAACAATTTTCACTCTCATCTGAGTATTTATACCTCACATAGGAATAATGAGTCCCCATCGATTAACTTATATCACTCCCAATCCTGAGAGGTCGAAATAGCCAAATGAGATCCAGCGCACAAATTTAACACTTCACCCTCAGACTATTAACGATTCGATTCAATTCTTGATCGAGATCAGCAAATTAACATCGAAACAAGATTAGCTTAGGGGTATGCACTAGAAATTGATTTTTGAAAGAGGACTTCACTATGGCTTTTTGGTTAGATTTGATGTTTGGCAACGCTATCGGACTGATGTCAATGATCGTTATTTTCTGCACCATAGGTATCATGGGATACCTTATGTGGATGTTTATTCAGAAATCTAAGCCAGAATAAATAAACCGATTTCGATAAATTGCACCTTAAACTTATGTTTCTTCTTATATAAATGGGGCATATTATTTTGCCCCTATTTTTTATAATTCAAGCTCTAGACTCCCGCCTATGCTGACTTCAAACACTCAAACTCCAGCAGCATAATTGCTTAGACACTATCATTCATTAAGCATGATTTTAGTAAAATACTTAGCAGTGGCATCAGCCTAAGCAGCATGCTTTCTCGGGGTTGTCACGTTATTGGCAAAAGTGGGTCTGGCTTTAATCAGGTTTTTCATCTCTTCCTGGCTAGGCTCCCCTACCGGCAATCTTAGCACTTGTCGATTTAGATAAATTCTTGCACGCATGGAGATCTTGTAATCCGATGTTGAGCCTTGTATTGCATAATTCTTTTGATTACCCAACAGCTCTATGATGCTAGTCGCCAGTAGACTTTTAACTGCAGGTTCATTTTGCGGTAGAGTCAATACGGTCTCACCCTGGAGAAAAAATTCACGCAAAAGAGCGCGCTCAGTCGGATCCAATAGCCTCACTTTCTCTTCGATAATCTCGGTAGTCCGCTTTATTTTTAACGCACTGATAGCCTCATCTAAGAAATAATTCACCACTTGAGTGATCAAGTAAGCGATGCCAATAATGAAACCCAATCCGATGAAATGTGAATTAGCACTAACAGCAGCTTCTAAGTGAACTGATGTCAAAATACCTACAGGTGCAAATAGTAAGGCCCCACTCACGATAGCCAACCAAAGCATAGAGCTGAAGATCAGCTGCTTAGGCATCGAAGGTTTAAATATCTGTGTGTTTATTTTCTGCATAAGGATACCTAGTGTCAAAAAACTGTACTTATACAAGGTAAAAGCAAAATTAATGCCACAAATAGACTAAAAATATTAATTTCAGATATTTAAGTTTTATTGTTAATTTTTAAGCTACTAACTAACTCAATAAGTGATCGGCAGACTATGCTTATGGAGGGATGCTTACTTTGACATAATGAGAAGGCGAGAGTGAGCAGATCAGACTTAGCTTCCAATGCTTAAGAAAAGGGTCCATGCATACTTTCACTAGCAGGTTAATCAAGAGCCAAATAGGCCGTAAATTAACAATATCAATCATATTATTTAGTTCATTAATCACCTTGATCACCACAGGTTTTCAACTGGTAAATGACTATAAAGGCGATGTCGATCGTATCACCCGACAGTTTACCAGTATCGAAAAAGTTAACTTAGATGTATTGGCGGCGAGTATTTGGGTGATCGATGAAAGGCTGATCAACACCCAGATCAATGGCTTAATTCAACTACCCGACATCACCTATATTTCGATCCACGATGATAGTGGTCAAGTCTGGACCTCTGGTACCCCAACGCCTGAAAATACCATAGAAAAAACGTTCGAGCTCACCTATGACTCTGGAAATGACACTATTGCGGTTGGCAGCCTACTGGTTCAAGCCGATCTTAAAGCCGTCTATGAGAAACTGTTAAAAAGAGCCATTATTATATTATTTTTCAATGCGATAAAAACATTCATCGTCGCAGGTTTCATCCTATTTCTCGTTTGGTACATGGTTGCCAGGCATCTGCATATGCTGAGTCTCTATTGTCAGCGATTAGATCTAGATAGCCCCTTCGAGCCGCTCAAATTTGATCAGAATAATAAGGAGGGAGATGAGTTCCATCAAGTTTCATCGGCAATCAATACCATGCAACAGCAACTAAGAACCTCATTTTCTGACATTAAAAAATCGAAACAGGAACTGCAAGATGCACTAACCGATAGAGAAAGATTATTAGCCCTAGAAACCAGTTATAAAGAGGAGCTGGCAAGACAGGTAAAGGAGAGAACTCAGGAACTAGAACAGTCTTTATTGGTATTAAAGCGTGCTCAGGAAGTGTTAGTCGAACAGGAAAAAATGGCAGCATTAGGAGGGCTTGTATCGGGAGTCGCACACGAAATAAATACCCCAATAGGGATCTGTTTGACGGCTGCAACCTCCCAAATGATACATGTCAAAGAGCTGCTCCAACTCATACACGGTGAAGACGCTACCTTAGAGGAAATCAATGACATCTTAGAAGAGCATCAGGAGAGCTGTGCATTAATCGTTAACAATATTACTAAGGCTAGCACCCTGATACAGAAGTTTAAAAGCGTTGCAGCCCGGCAGAATCCTGAAGAGCTGAAGACATTCAATCTAAGGCAAGCCCTCATAGATAGTCATGAGTCTATGAAGATCCTCTTCACTGAACAAGAGGTAGAAGTGCAGTTTGATATCGCTCCTGAACTAGAAATAAAAACTAACCAAAGCCTGCTAAAGCAGATCACAGGTAATGTTCTCTCCAATTCATATTCTCACGCCTTTAAGAAAGTGGAGAAGAGCATCATCATAATCAGGGCAAAGCTAGTCGATAATAACCTAAGTATTTCGATACAGGATAATGGCCCAGGGATTTCGACAGAAGCGGCCACTCATATTTTCGAGCCCTTCTATACCACTTCACGTAGCGAAGGTGCCACAGGACTTGGACTCTCGGCCGCTTATAATGCTGCTATCTTGCTCAAAGGAAACATCAGGTTCGAGCCTGAGTGTGAACTCGGGGGCGCCTGTTTCCTGATATCATTCCCGATCACGCCATATTCAACAGATGATGAACTTAGCGATCCCATCTCCCAATCGGGCCTGATGAATCAGGTCTAGATCATAAAACCTAGGAGTGGTTAGCCTTATTGGCTAACTTGGTCAAAACCCGACTCGCCGCCACAAAGCCAAAGGTACCGGTAACAACTGTCACGGCACCGAAACCTGATGCGCAATCCATACGCATGCTGCCATCTACATTCGCCTTGCTATTACAGACACTACCGTCAGCCTGAGGGTAGACGAGTTGCTCTGTAGAGAAAACGGCTTCGATACTGAAACGTCGCTGTAAATTTTTAGAAAAATTATACTCACGCCGCAATAAGTTACGAACTTTAGCCAGCAAAGGGTCCTGATATGTCTTGGCAAGGTCAATCACTTGAACTTGTGTCGGGTCAACTTGCCCTCCCGCACCACCCACGGTCACTAAGGGCAATTTCTGCCTCTTACACCAAGCTATCATTGCAGCCTTAGGTTTCACTGCATCAATACAATCGACAACATAATCTAAAATATCAGTTTGATCTTCCTTGGCATATTTTTTACCAATGAAATAATCACCTAGGTTATCTGTAGTGATGAAATCTTCTACCTGATTAACCTTGCACTCAGGATTGATCTGCAAAATACGTTGAGCCATGACTTCAACTTTAGATTCGCCTATGGTCTGTTTCAGGGCATGTATTTGACGGTTGGTATTGGTAACACAAATATCATCGAGATCGATGAGAGTGATTTCACCTATACCACTCCTAGCCAAAGACTCGGCAGCCCAAGTACCTACGCCACCTATACCTACGATGGCAACATGGGATTGAGAAAACTGAACTAGGGCCTTTTGCCCATAGAGACGGCCAATACCCGCGAATCGATTAAGATAAGCTTCAGAGAGCACCCGATTATCCAACTGTAACTCCAGACTATAAATTTAATACCATTCCTTCACAGCGCTAATCTCAAACAAGCATGCCAGAAACGCAAAACGAACCTAGCTTTACCTGAGCATAGCTAACAAGGAAAGATTTTGTTCACATAACAAAAGTTGGCAGATTTTATCTTATTTCCCAGTTAAAGACTAAAGCTAACGGAAAAAGTAATGCCATATCCAGATAATTCATAAAAATCACCAAGGTTCATTTTTTAACATTTTAAAGACAAGTCTTATTAATTACCCTACAATTTTAGCTTTTCCTTATAAAGCAACAGGTAAAGTTAGATTGGTTAGGCACAGGTACCTGTTGGTGTATGTTGCAAATACTAGGTATTAACTAGAGGCTGTAATTGAAAGGGTTTATCTTGTTACTATTTGATCTAGACGAGGTTTGTGACAGTGGAAACTTGATCTTGCCCACAACTATATTGATACGGGACTGTAAAATAACCCCCGAACTTGTTGCGAGGGCGTGTCCCGACAACCAAGTGTATTAACCATAAATAATTATTATAAAATGAAAAAGAACTTAGGTTCTTGGGAATACTTAAACATGAAAAAAACGCTAATCTCTGCCTCTATTGCATCGGTTTTAACTTTAGTTTCATTCGGTGCGCTAGCCGATGGACCTAATTTCTATGGCCGTCTGGATCTATCAGTCAGTCACTCAGATACCGGCGCGACAATTCAAGATGGTAAAAGTGGCACAGTACTAGAAACCAACTCCTCACGCTTAGGCGTTAAAGGTAGCGAGACTATTTCCGAAGGTTTCGACATCATCTATCAGATGGAGTTCCAGGTTGAAAACACTTCTACTAATTCAGACGTATTTAAGGCTCGTAGCACTTATTTAGGTCTTAAAACCCAAGGCGGTACTGTGCTAGTTGGTCGTAACGATACTGTATTCAAGAAAGCCGAAGGTGGAGTCGATCTATTCGGTAGTCGCAATGCAGATATCAACCGTATGATAGGTGGTCAATCACGTAAAGCTGACGGTGTATGGTATTACTCTCCCAAAATCGCCGGTCTAGTCACACTTAACGCAACATATCTGATGGAAGATAACTACACAGATGACGCAGGTAAAGAATCTTATGAAGATCAGTACGCACTGAGTGCGACTCTTGGTGATAAGAAGCTAAGAGTACAAAACTATTATGCAGCTGTAGCCTATAACACTATCGGTGGCATAGATGCTTACCGTGTCGTAGGCCAAGTGAAATTGGGTGACTTCAAGCTGGGCAGTCTGTTCCAAAACACAGAAAGCCAGACAACTCCAAATAAAGAAGGTAATTCTTACTTCGTCAACCTAGCTTACCAGCTAAACGGCGTTAATCTAAAAGCCCAATACGGTAAAGATGAAGCTGGTTTCGGTAAGTACTATAAGAACATCACTAAGGACACAGTAGATATCGACACAGCTACCGACGTCAACGTTCAGGTGATCACTATAGGTGCCGATTATAAGATAGCTAAATCGACTCAAATATATGGTCATTATGCCATGTATCAAGGTGACTATGAGTTAGCGGGTATAAAAGTGGATCTAGAAGACGACAACATCTTCACAGTCGGTGTACGTTACAACTTCTAATCGCTGAGCCCATGGCTCTAAACGATTTAAAGTTTAGCGAAAACAGAAAAGCGACCTTATTGGTCGCTTTTTATTGCCTCACAGAGCGCAGCAAAGCTGCAGCGAGAAAACGAGAAAACGAGAAAACGAGAATAAGCGTCTACTCTGTATCTCCTAGGCAACTTGTTGGTGTTCTCGCCTAGCCTTTTCTGACTAGCTTATAAACCGATTCACTCAGCCAAGGCACGCCCTTATTCACGAATCTTTGATTATCCATCAGTACATCATCACAACTAAGCTTCTCAATTTCGAATGTATCAGACATATTCGACATCACCCAATCATCAGACACCGCAAATGGCGGACCTTTAAGTGTCTCTTGGGGATAGTCTAAGGTGATTAACAAGCCGATACTCTTAGGAGGGATAAGTGCAGCAATCTTCTCTACATAGGCCAGACGCATAGACTCGGGCCAAGCGATTAATGCGGCGCGATCATAGAAGGCATTGATCTCAGTAAACGACTCAGGATCTAAGGTAAATAGATCCCCCTGTAATATGGTCACCTGCTCGGTAGTGAACTTATTAATGGTATCTAATTGTTCTATTTGGTGGGGTAAGTTATTTTCAGTGAAAAACTGCTCGACCGCCTTCTGACTCAACTCACAGGCAAGCACATTGTGACCTTGCTCAGCTAAATAGCACATATCCAAAGACTTACCACACAGGGGGACAAACACATTGATGTCACTGCCTGAGTAATTACTGCCTAAAGCTAATTCTGGCCAATATTTTATCAATAATGCATTGATCTCACCTAAGTGAAAACCTAAATGTTTTGCATCCCACTTGTCATGCCAAAAACTGGGTTCCATATTGCTGTCCTATTCGACGGCTGTCCAATTCAGTACTGGTGACTTGGAGAGCGGAGGCTATCTTTGGTCGATACTCTAATAGGAAGCCTGCTCGTGTGTAAAGCTTGAATACAACAGAAGAAATAAACCAGAATCAATAAAGCGGATCAATTCAAAGCCAAGAATTTCTGCGTTTTCTTCAGCCAGGCACAATTATCACATTCACAATCTCGCCTCGACAGATGATAGGGAGTGAGACTGGAATCGACAAAATCGACGGCGATGAGCAACTGCTGTTTAATCTCTGTCACCGATTTTTCCTCAACCGCGACCAGCTCATCATTATGGTTCATCCATACACACTCCATCTCCTGGTGGCAGTTGAGGCACTGCTCATCGTTAGCATTATAGAAACCAGCATGAGGACAAGACCTCATCTCCATAGATTGTAGAATGCGTTTTCTTGGAAATGCTAATAATTCAATTAATCTAGCCTTATCAATTTCTGACATATGCCCTCCTATTCAGTAACCCCGCCAGATGCATGATCTGCCTTGGCAATTAAACTGTTCTCTTAATGAATAAGATTACATCCCAAGGTTTAAAACTGAATTGATTTAGGTCAATGATGCCGCCAATATAATGCCATAGGCAGAGAGAACATTTTTGAGCAACTCGTTTTAGCCAAAATGTTAGCCAGCTTACTAAGCTGCTAAATTAAGACCTTGAGTTAAAAGCAGTGGCTTCATGGATAAACGAACTGACGGCAATGGGCCTCGCATTTGATGTAAGATTAGATCTATACTGAACGCCAGATCTTACTTCAGTGACTGAGTGTTATCTCCCTAAATGACCACATCAAAACAGACAACTCCTAAACCTAGTCCTCAACTGCAGCATTTCTATATATCTGAAGAGCAATCCATCTATCTGCTCAAGGCAAATGATGCGCGAAAGCACAGAGCTTGGATAAGGCTATGTAAACAAGAGTTGGGGAAATTGGGATATGTCGATTTAGCACTCATAGGTAAAGGTGCCTATGGTTTCGTGTTCGCCGGGATAAATTCTCAAGGTGAATCTCATGTGTTTAAATTCTCTCGGGTCACCTTGCCACAGAATGTTCAAGACAGGTTGGAAGAGGAAGCCTTCATGCTGGCTCAGGTCAAGCATCCTAATGTCCCACCAGCTATCAAGTTTGCCCATGCTGGCAAGCAAGGAATTCTCGTCATGGCCAGGGCTCCGGGGGAAGATCTGGAACAGCTCTGCCTCAGACTCGGTGCGTTACCCGCTTATATGGTGATGAGTATCGCCAGGCAGCTTGCCCATGTGCTTCAGTATCTTCACCATGGTCGCCCCTTAGTTCACGGTGATATCAAGCCCTCGAACCTAGTCTATGATATCAAAAATAATCACCTCTCCCTCATAGACTGGGGATCAGCTGTGTTCGCCCAACGAGATGCTCAAGGAAACCCAGTCAATGGCAACGTGATGGATCTACTCTCCAGCGATCATCAGCATACTAACGCCAGAATGGGTGACGTTTACTTTATTGGCGAAGAACAGCTCAGCGGTGCCCTATCTAGCACTCGCTTCGATGAGCAAGGTGTGGCCGCGACCCTCTATGCCATTGCCTCCGGGCAATCCAGCCGTTTTGGCAGCAAGATAATCAAGGCTACCTCAATCGGCCTTCCGGTCGAACTGGCCAGAACCTTAGACGGTATGCTCAGTGATGATCCACAGCAGCGTAAGCGTGCCGGAGATTACTTCCTCAAGAGTATGCTTCACAGCCATAGACTGCATCTGCCTGATATTCCCAAGCCTGCATTAATTGAAGAGATACCTATCTGGGAGCTTTCCGAAGACCGAGATGTTGAGACTGTGATATATAGCTCGAGGAAGTCATTCCTCAAGGAGCACAATACAGAAGATCCCATAGATAAGATGGACGACCTGCAACTGGAAAAATATTACCGCAACTTCATGGCTGGCATGGGAGATACGGAGAAAGGCTTTATTGCCGCAGTCGGTCGCTTGAGCCAATACTCTATCGCGGGAGGCTTAGCCATCCATTGGCGGGAAACCGGTATCTTTGTCGACTCAAATCTGGCTGTCTACAACGCCGATGAGAAACAGGCTCTGATATTAGCCGTTAATAATATGGTGACTCTGGCCAGAGGGATCCGCCGCATAGGTGTCTTCAAGGCTTGTTTCTTCAATGCCCGCAATACGCTCCATCTGGAACGGGACGACACTAGCATACCGTTTGATATCGACTCTGAGCAGCAACTGCCGTTTGAGGTCGGGAGTGCCCCCTCACAGGAAGATAGATCTCGCCTGCACTCCTACTTCGAAGATGGCCGCGACCCGGACGAAAACCTTGAACTTCCCCCAGAAATAATGACCGAGCTGGTCTGGATAAATAAGATCCACCATACGGGATGTATCATCTTCGAGGTGCTACCCAAGCATATGAAGATCCACAGTTACCTAAGATTACTCAACCCCAGAAAGCAGGCAGCATTTCGTGCCAGCTTAAATAGAATATTGAGTCATGTGGGTAAAATTCAGGGGAAGGGAGTATCTGGCTTTATGAAACTCCCCTACAAGAATACGCGAAAATTCAGCCACATAGACAGCAGGGAAGAGTATTTCTATCCGAAGAACCCGAAAATAAGTTCCTAACAAGTAAAGATTCTAGTGCTTAGAATCTTTATCTTCTTTACCCTCTTTATCTTCCTCTTTTACATCCTGAACCTGATGGCTCTCGAGACGCTGTTCGATAGGATCGGGTTTATGTTGGAAATCCCCATCGAAGGTATCGCCACCTTCTGGGTTTCTGGTTTGATTAGCACCTTGGCCATGATTACCAAATGGATTGTCCCCCTGATGACCGCCAGCTTGACCACCAGGACCGAAGCCTGCTTGAAATCCACCATTAGCGGCGACTTTCACCTGCATACGCTTATAGAGAAAGCCGGCGACGGGAATACGGGTGAAGGGCGTCAAGAGTAGTAAACCGATAAAATCGGTAACAAATCCAGGCATCAATAGCAGTAAACCCGCTACCGCCAACATCATACCTTCGACGATCTCTTGCCCTGGAGCCTCACCTCGAGATAGCTTCTCTTGTACCTGCATTAAGGTGCTGATCCCTTGGCTGCGAACCAAAGATACACCTACGATAGCAGTGAAGAAAACCAAACCTATGGTAGTCCAGCTACCTAGAGACTCACCGACACGGATCAGTACATTCAGTTCAATGACTGGCACCAGAACAAAAATAACTAATAAAAGAAAAAACACACTGACCTCGCAAATTCTAGCAATTGATAAGTAATTATTTACTCAATATGAAAACAAAATGGGGGTTTCCGGGTCTATTTTCAAGTAAGACTCAATAAAACTCGAGTAAGACATAGGGAAAACCTTGGTTAATCGGTAACGAAACCATAAAGAGTCGCTAATTAGCGCTCACTAGTAATCGGCCTAAATAACCACTAATTTTAAGCTTAAGAGTATGAGTTAAATTGCAATCAAGTTGAAGTGTTAACCTAGCTATTTTAATCTTACCATATGCCAGCAAGCTTTAATAAACGTAAAGTATGACGTATAAGCGACTTAAACACGTTAAAGTACGACGTTTTACTGAGTTCTATTGAACTTTATGGATTTTGAACACATTCAAGTCACCTATGTTGTTTAAACAGTTTTAAATTCTCTATGGGAGAACCGCTGAAAAGATGCAAGATGAGTTTATGTTAGTCATGACCACATGCCCTACTCAAGAATCGGCTACTCAACTGGCTAATGCTTTAGTAGAGGAAAATATTGCTGCCTGTATCCAAATATCATCCCCGGTGACATCTGTCTATCGATGGGAAGGTAACATTTGTCAGGAGCAAGAATTTTCACTGCAGATAAAATGTTTATCAAAAAACTACCAGACTCTGGAAGCAAAGATTCAAGAACTTCATCCCTATCAGGTACCCGAGATAATTACCCTGGCAATCACAGGGGGGTTACCAGCCTACTTAGATTGGATCCGTGAAACTTGATACTATGGCCTGAGTGTAGGGCCCTTTATTGCGTCATCGAATGTTCAGCCAAAATTAACCGTCTATTTAAAATGGAAACAAGAAACCACACACCCATGAAAAAATTAGTTACCTTAGCTATTACATTAATGTTCACCTCCCTACTGCTAACACCTTTGGCACACAGCGAGGGGATCTTCAGTAGCAATAAATTCGACTTCCTCAAAGATGAGCCTAAGTTGATGCCAGTGGATGAAGCCTTCGTCTTCGATTTCAGCCAAGAAGGCAACCAACTCAAGGTAAGCTGGGTCATAGCTGACGGTTACTACATGTATCGGGACAAGCTCAAGTTTGAAGCCCGTGGTGCAACGCTGGGCGAGATCTCTATCCCGAAAGGCAGATCCCATACAGATGATTATTTTGGCGAGCAAGAGGTCTACTATTCCTATCTCGAGATCCCAATTGCCATCAAGGAAGCCGCCAATGACGGCTCCTTAGATGTCACATTTATGGGCTGCGCCGAAGATAAGCTCTGCTTCCCACCGACCAAGAGAACGGCAATTTTACAAGCGGTCACTGCCAATGATGACCAGCAAGCCAATAATGAATCAGTTTCACTGGATGCCAATTCTGAGACACTAGTTAACACTTCCACCACAGAAACTAGCTCGCCACAGACCCCAACTCAACAAGACAGCTTGAGTCAGATGTTGTCCGGTGACAGCCTATTGTGGACTCTTGTCATCTTCTTCGGACTCGGTATAGGCTTAGCGCTGACCCCTTGCGTCTTCCCCATGTATCCGATTCTATCGGGTATCATAGTCGGCCAAGGCAAGAAACTGTCTACGGCCAAGGCCTTTAGCCTGTCTATGGTGTATGTCCAGGGAATGGCGATCACTTACTCACTGCTCGGGCTCGTCGTCGCCTCAGCAGGCATGAAATATCAGGCCGCACTGCAACACCCAGCGGTACTCATAGCGCTGGCCGTCTTGTTCTTCGTTCTCAGCCTGTCTATGTTTGGCCTCTATGAGCTAAAACTCCCGTCTAAATGGCAGGAGAAGATGAATAGCTTCTCCAATAACCAAAAAGGCGGCAATGTGATTGGCGTCTTCATGATGGGGGTTATATCTGGCCTAGTCGCCTCACCTTGTACTACTGCCCCACTATCCGGTGCACTCATGTATGTGGCACAGACAGGCGACCTGCTACAAGGCTTTCTTGCCTTGTATGTGTTAAGTATGGGCATGGGTTTGCCTCTGTTGATCATAGGCACTTCTGGCGGAAAGTTACTGCCAAGAGCCGGCAGCTGGATGGATGTGATAAAAACAATCTTTGGCTTCCTGCTCATCGCCGTTTCTATCGTCATGATAGGCCGGATCTGGCCTGGGCTGGTTTCAGATATTTTCTGGTCCATCTGGGGAGTCACCTTAATCGGTTACTTAATGCACCAGAATAAGCTCACTGAGTTTAACTGGAAGCAGACTACCCGTTCTATTCTGCTGACATTAATGCTACTTGCCAGCTTCTCCTACGGCTTTCAGGCTGTGATGACACACTTAGGTCATAAAGGCTCAAGTGTATCGGCAATCTCTGAACAGCATATATCCCATAAGCGCATCAAGTCTCTGGATGACTTGAACGCCGAATTGGCCAAAGCCGCGGCTCAAGGTAAGCCAGTGCTATTGGACCTCTATGCAGATTGGTGTGTGGCCTGTAAGGAATTTGAAGCCATCACATTTAAAGACCCACAAGTTCAGGCGCGCCTGGCTAACCTGGTCTTTCTTCAGGCCGACGTCACCAAGAATGATGATATAGATATCGAACTACTGGAACACTATGACGTATTGGGCCTACCGACACTGCTGATGTTTGACCCATCAGGCGAGAACCGGGATGAGCTCAGAGTCACAGGTTTTATGAAACCAGCTCAATTCTCCGAACACCTTGATACTCTCTTGAGCCAGTGATGGTGAAGCCAGGTTTCAGGCCTAGAACCTGGCTTATTCTTGTTTGTCATAATATTCATTTAAACTTCATCGAATTCTTATACTATAAGAGCTAGTTAACTCTTATTTGCAAAAAGAAAACTGGAGAAACATGGAACCCGCTATCCTAATCGTCACCCTGGCTTGTGGCATGCTTGTCAGCCGAGTCGGACTACCGCCTTTGATCGGCTATCTGGTTGCGGGTTTTGTACTATTTCTGTTTGGCCTAGATGAATCCAGCCTTCCCCTGCTCGAACAACTCGCCGAGTTAGGTGTCACCCTGTTACTCTTCGCCATCGGCCTGAAGTTAGACATCAGGAGTCTATTTAAAGCTGAGGTATGGGCAGGGTCCAGCCTACACCTGATGGGATCTATGCTGTTTTTCATCCCACTGCTTAAGCTGCTCGGCATGATAGGACTCGATCAGCTTACGGGGCTGGATTTCAACCAGCTAGCCTTGCTGGCCTTTGCATTGAGCTTCTCCAGCACCATCTTCGCCGTCAAGGTACTGGAAGATAAAGGTGACATGCAGTCTCTCTATGGACGGGTCGCCATAGGTATTCTCATCATGCAGGATATCTTCGCCGTCGCCTTCCTGACGATATCAAAGGGGGACATCCCCTCGGTGTGGGCCTTCGGTTTACTCCTACTTCCCTTTGCAAAGCCGCTTATTTACAAGGCGTTCGACCGTGTCGGTCACGGTGAACTCCTAGTGCTGTTTGGCCTGGTCATGGCCTTGGTTCTCGGTGGCTGGTTATTTGAAGCTGTTGGCCTGAAACCCGATCTAGGCGCTCTTATTGTCGGCATCTTATTAGCGGGCCACCCCAAGTCTTCTGAGCTGGCAAAGTCCCTGTTCTACTTTAAGGAACTCTTCCTGGTCGCCTTCTTCCTGACTGTCGGTCTCAACGGCCTGCCTAGCGTATCAGACATAGGTCTGGCGACCATCTTAGTGTTAGTGATCCCATTAAAGATAGGCCTGTTTCTCTATCTGCTGACCCGTTTCAAACTCAGATCCCGCACCTCACTCATGACCTCATTTAACTTAGGTAACTATAGTGAGTTTGGCTTGATCGTCGCGGCCGTAGCCACCAGCAAGGGTTGGCTGCCACCACAATGGATGGTGATCTTAGCTGTGGCCCTGAGTATCAGCTTCCTGCTAGCCGCCCCGCTCAATGCCGCCTCTAATCGTCTCTACATCAAGATGCAAGGGCGACTACATAAACTAGAGAAACATCCCCTTCATCCGGAAGACAGGCCTATTCAGGTGGGTAACCCAAGATTCCTCATCTTAGGCATGGGCCGGATAGGTAGCGGTGCCTATGATGAATTAGCTGCCAAGTTTGACGGCGAAATCTTAGGCGTAGAGCATAAACTGGATCTAGTTAATTTTCACAAGAAGCAGGGACGTCACGTAGTGCAAGGGGATGCCTCGGATACGGACTTCTGGGATAAGCTCGAACATGCTCCGAACCTGGAGCTCGTATTGCTAGCCATGCCTCACCATATAGGTAACTTATTTGCCGCAGAGCAGCTACGCAGGCTAAATTACCGGGGGAAACTCAGCGCGATCGTTCAATTTGCTGAAGATGGAGAATCTTTAAAAGAGTCCGGAGTCCACAGCATATACAATTTATATGAAGCCGCCGGTGCCGGTTTTGTCGACCATGTAGTCAACGACCTACTGCCAGAGTCTCATGTGGCTTTATCTAACGCCGCAGAGATGAAAAATAAAGGTTAAGCCTAAATTCAACAAAGTTAAGATTGTATACATTATCCCAGCAGTCTAGTATGGTATTTCTCATCTGCATAAGATGGGAAATACCTTGCTGTGAACCAAGCCAATACAGAGTTAACACAAAATAGCACCAGCGGCCTAGGACAGGCTCTTCTCCCTTGCCCGGGCAATCGTTCTAGTCTACTGTTTCAAGCTGTGTTCGGCGCCTTGCTAGCACTATCCACCACCTTAGTTACCTCCCCAGCTATCGCTGCTGGCTATGATATCTGGATCTACCCTCTCCAGCTGGATAAGCAAACATCCAATTGGCAGCTAGGTATAGGTAAGCCTATATCGAATCGAGACGGCTATGACAATCAGCCGGCATTTAGCGCCGATAGCCAGAGCTTAGTATTCGCATCTGATAGAGGCGGTGAGCATAACGACATCTTTGAATACTATTTAGCTAAAAACGCATCCCCTCAGATAAGACAACTGACGTTTACAGCAGATGAGAGCGAATACTCACCTCAACCACTGGCCTATAAGCTGGCGGATAAGAAATCCCATGGCACAAGTGCTGGAATTCGTTATATCGTCGAACAAGGTGTGCCCCACCAGAGTGTTTGGCAGCAAGAGAGCGACAAACCCAGAACCCGCGCCATCAACAGCATGATCCCCACTGGCTACTACGCCCACCACCCAGAATTAGGCAGCTTACTCTGGGCTCGATATGCCTATAGCCTGTATTTCGAAGCTATTCCTTCGTCTGAAAATCTGACACTAGGCGCCGATGAACGCCACTTCGTGGTGGCAAACGCCGGACGCAGCATACATGCAATTCCCAACGACAAAGCCTTCAGTTACCTGCATAAGCAACAAGATGGCGACCGTATCATCAAGCGATTCGAGCCTCTATCTGGCAGTCACACGCCTTTGGTCTCTGTCTATGATGGCAGCGAAGATTACGCCTGGAGCAGCAATGGTTGGATATTCAATATAGATGATAATCGACTCAGGGCCTGGTCATCGGCCAAGGAAAAAACTACTTGGCAAGCCGTGGGGACTTTAGCTGTGCCATCTGAGCATCATGTTTACGCCTCAAGAATAGCTGTCAGCCCAGACCTACAGCATATTGCCATCGTCTGGATCAGAAAATAAGCAGCCGAATAGCAAAATACTTAGCAATAGAATCAATGCGAAAAAGATAACAATAACAAAGGAATATTAACCTTGATACCTAACACACAGATGCCAGCAGAGTTAAGCTTTGCTCGAGCTAAAAAAAGCAAGTTAACTAGCCTGATAACCGCTAGCCTCATCTGCTTGAGCCTACCCGCCCAGCTCGCCTTGGCTGCCGATCGTTGGCAAGACCACACCATCTTTGAAGTGAATAAAGAAGCCCCCCACGCCAGCTTTTTTACTTACAGCTCGGTCAGCAAGGCCACTAAAGATGAGTACCGTAACAGTAGCAACTTTTTCGATCTCAACGGGATCTGGCAATTTCATTACGCCAAGAATCCTCAATCTGTGCCATCTGACTTTGCCAGCGACTCCTTCGATGAGTCAGGCTGGAGCACCATTGAAGTTCCCGGCAACTGGGAAACACAAGGCTACGGCCATGCCATCTACCTAGATGAACGCTATCCCTTCACTACGACCTGGCCAAATGCGCCAACCGAACATAACCCCACTGGCAGCTACCGACGCGTGATCACCTTGCCCGAAAACTGGAATGCCAAGCAGGTCTTCTTCCATGTTGGGGCGGCGCGATCTTCCTTCACCTTGTTCGTCAACGGCAAGGAAGTGGGCTATAGCCAAGGCGCCAAGACCCCTGCAGAATTTGATATCTCTGATTATTTGAAAGCGGGTAAGAATCTGATCGCCATGAAGATCATCCGCTGGAGCGATGCCAGTTATCTTGAAAGCCAAGATATGCTGCGTATGAGTGGCATAGAGAGAGATGTGTATCTTTACGCCACTGAGCCACAGAGAGTTGTCGATATCGATGCAAGTTATAGGCTCAACGGCGATCTTAGTCGCGCCGATATGGCACTTAAACTCAAGCTCAAGAACCATCATAAAGAGAAGCAGATATCCCTAGATTACCGAGTCATCTCCCCCACTGGCATTGATATCGCTAAAGGGGCTAAATCACTCAGTTTAGGCGGGCAGAAAGATGAGCTGTTCAATTTCACCCTCAAGCATCCCCAACTGTGGAGCGCCGAGACACCAAACCTGTATCAGCTTATCGTCAACCTAAGAGACCTAGATGGAGCATTACTCCAATCCAGTAGTCAGAAGATAGGCTTTCGCCATATAGAGATAAAAGGCGGCCAGCTACTGGTGAACAACAAGGCCATCACAATACGCGGTGTCGACCGCCACGAAACAGATCCCAAAACTGGTCATGTGGTCAGCCGTGAGAGTATGGAAAAAGACATACGCTTGATGAAGCAAAGCAATATCAACGCCGTGCGCTCGAGTCACTATCCTAACGATCCCTACTGGCTACGACTCGCCGACAGATATGGCATGTATATTATCGACGAAGCCAATATTGAATCCCATCCACTGGCAATCGACGAGAAGACTCAGCTCGGCAACGAGATGAGCTGGCTGCCAGCCCACCAAGCTAGGGTCGAGCGTATGCTAGAGCGGGACAAGAATCATGCCTCTATCATCATCTGGTCATTGGGCAACGAGGCTGGGGAAGGCAAGTTATTCGAATCTCTTTACCACTGGGTAAAACAGCGAGATCCCAGTCGTCCGGTCCAATATGAACCGGCAGGCACACAAGCTTATACCGACATAGTCGCGCCCATGTATCCGTCCATAGAACGCATAGAAAAGTATGCTAAGAATCATTCTGATCGCCCACTAATCATGATCGAATATGCCCATGCCATGGGCAATTCTGTGGGTAATTTGCAAGACTATTGGGATGTCATCGAGCAGTACCCTAACCTGCAAGGTGGCTTTATCTGGGACTGGGCCGATCAATCTCTGGCCTTCACCAATGATAAAGGCCAAAGATATTGGGCCTACGGCAAGGACTATGAGCCAGATATGCCTACCGACGGCAACTTCCTCAATAATGGCCTGGTTGATCCCGACCGCAACCCTCATCCACACCTGAGCCAAGTAAAGAAGGTATATCAGCCTATTGGATTCGATAATTTTCGAATAGATGGCGCCAGGGTAAGCTTGAACCTGAGTAACAAATACGACTTTAAGAACACAGCGGGTCTGGAGCTAAATTGGTCATTGCAACAAGATGGACTATCAATCCACACCGGCCAGATGAAGATGCCGGTAATTCCAGCCGGAAAGAGTCAAACTGTCGACTTCCAGCTCGGATCTGAGCAAGCACTAAAGCTTAATAAACACTACGACTATCATCTACTCGTCACCGCACGAATCGATTCACCACAACCCATGTTGCCCTCGGGTCACAGACTGGCCTTCGAGCAATTTGAGATCCAGCAGGCTTCACCCAGGATAAGCAAGATAAGCCACACCAGCAAAATTAGCCAAACCCCAGACCTATGGCTCTTGAGTCTCAATGAAAATAGCTACGCCATCTCTAAAGATACCGGCTGGTTAACCCGAGTCACCACAGGTGGAGAGCCTCAGATAAGCGCCCCCCTAATGGTCAATTTCTGGCGAGCACCAACAGATAATGATCTCGGTAATGGCCTGCCTGAATGGGGCGGAATTTGGCAAGATGCAGCATCTGAGCTTGAACTCGAGTCCATCGATAAGGTTAACAATAAAGGCCTTATGGTCACCCAAGTCCATCCCAAACTCGGCTTTAGCCTGAGCACCCTCTACCAGCTCAATACTAAGGGAGAGCTAGTGGTTAACAGCCAATTTGAGCCGGGTAATAAGGATTTAGCGGATCTACCCAGGTTTGGCTTTAGCACTCGCTTGCCCTTCGACCGACGATTCATGAGTTACTTCGGCCGCGGTCCTGAAGAAACTTACGCCGACCGATACACAGGCAACCCACTTGGTTGGTATCAACTGCCTATCGAAAAGTTATATCACCGCTACTCACGTCCACAGGAAACAGGCCAGCGAACTCAGGTTCGATACGCAGCCGTAACTAATCATGCAGGAAGCGGCCTGATGGCCATCGCCGCTAAAGAGTTACAAACCAGCCTATGGCCCTTCTCTCAGACCGATATCGACTTTAGAAGCGGTGATGCTCAAAGCTCGGCTTCAGGCTTAGTACCTGTGACCCGAAATCATGGCGCCGAAATCCCCATTCGGGATTATGTGACCTGGAATATCGATTACAAACAGATGGGTGTAGGCGGAGATACCTCATGGGGCAGACAAGTCCATGAACCCTATCGTATCAAGGCCCAGCCCATGAGTTTCGAATTTACTCTTGTGCCCATCGACTCGAGTAGCCAACTCCAGCAGCTGGCCAGAGACTAGTGTTAACCTGAGTTATCCTGCTGGCATAAATACTGGTTTTAACAACTGGTTTTAACCGCCGTAGGATGACTTCCCACAACAGAAAATTAGTGTGAACCTAGAATAAGAAAAAGGAAATCAAGATGGAAGAGATCATTCAACTGGTCATATTTTTAGGGCTAACGGCTACGGTAGGACTCATAACCTACCTCAAGTGTCGCAACATCAAACGAAACGCCAACGACAGCAAGGATTACTTTTTAGCTGGCGGAGGCCTGAGTTGGGTGGTCGTAGCAGGCTCCTTGATGATGACTAATATCAGCGCCGAGCAGATAGTCGGCATGAACGGCGCCCAGGCTTTACTGGTTGCCTGGTGGGAAATTGGTGCCGCCATCGGCCTGCTCATCTTGGCAAAATGGCTTATCCCTATCTACTACGAGTATAACTGCACCACGACGACTGAGCTGCTGGAGCGAAAATACAATGATAAGGGCATTCGTGCCATGGTCTCTGTGCTCTTTATGCTGGGCTATGCCTTCATCTTGCTACCTGTGGTGCTCTACACCGGCTCACTGTTTATGAAGTCCATGTTTGGCCTACAAATATCCGTCGTAGTCTTGGCCATCATCTTCGCCATTGTCGGCGCCATCTACGCCATTTTCGGCGGTCTCAGAGCCATCGCCATATCCGACACTTTGAATGGCATAGGTCTGATAGCCATGGGAATTATTGTTTCATATCTGGCCATGAATGCAGTTAACTGGGATCTCTCAGGCATCCCCATTGAGCGCATTACACTTATTGGCGATGATAACTCAGATATCCCTTGGCATACCTTGTTGACAGGAATGGTCTTCATTCAGATTTTCTACTGGGGAACCAATATGGTGATCACCCAGAGAGCCCTGGCCGCCAAGTCGGTAAAAGAAGCACAGAAAGGGCTTTATGCCGCCGTGGTGATGAAATTGATCGTGCCTTTCATTGTCGTCCTACCCGGAATTGTCGCTTTCAAGCTATATGGTGACGTGGGTGATGTCGCCTATGGAAGGTTGGTAGGTGACCTATTACCATCTTGGTTATCCGGCGCTTTCGCGGCTGTAATTGCCGGCGCTGTGTTAAGTTCATTTAACTCTTGCCTTAACTCTGCAGCAGCTCTCTATACCTGTGATATCCACCAGAACTACATCAACCCCAATGCAGATGTGCGTAAGATAGGCACACGTGTGGCCTTGGTCTTCACCTTGATTTCCGTCGCTCTAGTACCCGTTTTTGCACAATCGGAGAGCATCATCTCCCTGCTGCAGCAGCTCAACGGTCTCTACTCTATGCCTGTACTAGCAGCCTTTATCTGCGCCTTGGTGTTTAAGAATGTTAACGCTAAGGCGATCAAGATTGGCCTGGTCTTCGGGGTATTGATATACGCCCTATTCACCTTCGTGTGGAGCCCTTTCCACTTCATACATATGATGGCGATAACCTTATTTGCGACTATCTTGGTCACCCTTCTACTGAGCAAGTTTGTCTTCGGCGGCCAAGAGGTAGCACCTATCCCAATCACAGAAAGCTAGGTCCATAAGACTAAGTCCTAATGTATTGCGAAGTAGAGCGAGCTCAAGGAGTTTATTCCTGAGTCATCGCTCTTGCTTCTATGGTGAATGTCCCACTAAACCTAGAAGTTAACCTATAAAAAGGATTAAAAACCACGATAAACGGCTCAATTTGTCTGAATTACATCAGAATATCGAAAAAACTCAGTTACAGCCTTGGCTTACTCATGCTATAAAAACCTATGTAATATTTAATTACATATTTAGTTGACGATACATAAGCTAGATATGAAACAGTAAAATGAAGCGGTCAACAAGTGCCGTATTTAAACGTCTGCCTAATGGCAGTTATTGAGCAAACAATTTATAAGGGAAGCTTTAAAGCATGTCGAATCCCGCACTGCGCGCGAACAAATTATTTGTGCAAACCTTTGGCACAACTGCAGACGATCTTTACCTGGCACCTGGCCGGGTAAACTTGATCGGAGAACATACAGATTACAATGATGGTTTTGTCTTGCCCGCTGCCATCAATTTCCATACGGTCCTCGCCGTAAAGCGCCGAGATGATGATCTCTATCGCGCCGTATCCGATGCCTTCCCCGGAGAAATAAAAGAGTGGACCTTCGGACAGGAAGGCACCATGGATCCTGATGATGGCTGGGTTAATTACCTCAAAGGTTTTACTGCAGCCATGGCCGCATCCGGACTCACGGCTAAAGGACTCGATATCTCTGTGGTTGGTAATGTGCCCTTAGGAGCTGGCCTCTCATCATCGGCCGCCTTAGAAGTAGCCTTCGGCACCGCAGTCAATGATTGCAGCCAGCTTAGGCTTTCCCCACTCGCCGTAGCCCAGATGGCTCAGCGGGGTGAAAATCAATACGTTGGCTGCGCCTGTGGCATCATGGATCAGATGATCAGCGCCCTTGGCGAGCAAGATCATGCCCTGCTCATCGATTGCGAAGACCTAGACAGCGAACCGGTTCATATTCCTGATAGCCTGAGCCTGATCATAGTGAATTCAAATGTTCAGCGCGGACTAGTCAACTCTGAATACAATCTCAGACGAGAGCAATGCGAGGAAGTCGCCGCACACTTCGAAGTAGAAAGCCTCAGACATGTTGAGCTCTGCCAACTTGAAGCCGCTAAATCTGACTTGTCCGATGTCTGCTACCGACGAGCACGACATGTGCTAACCGAAAACCGCAGAACTCAGCATGCCAGCCATGCGTTAGAAGCGGGCAATATATCTAAATTAAGCGATCTGATGGCTCAATCCCACGCCTCTATGCGTGATGATTTCGAGATAACAGTGCCAGAAATCGATACCTTAGTCGAAATCATCTCACAAGTCATAGGCGAGCGCGGCGGCGTGCGAATGACCGGAGGTGGATTTGGTGGGTGTATCGTGGCCTTAGTGGATCATGCCTTGACCGATGCAGTGGTCGAAGCAATTGAGAGTCAATACGCAACAAAGACAGGATTAGAAGCCACTGTTTACCTCTGTTCGGCCAGTGCTGGCGCGACCCGAGTAAATGAAGAGGTTTATTAAAACCTTATTATCCAAGGCTCTAGGAACTATTACCTTGGATAATAATTGCTCATAAATTAGCTAGCCTTAGTAACCAATACTTCACATCATTCAATTTAAGGATATCTCATGGTACGTTTTCGCCCGCTAGACTCCTGGACAGATCCTCGTGGTGGTCAAATTGAACGTGTCAGGATAGATAATGGCATCATAGCCATGGAAGTATTGAGCCTAGGCGGAATAATACGCTCCCTATGGACTCCGGACCGTCATGGCGAGCGAGGCAATATCGTACTTGGCTGCGATTCAATTGACGATTACCTCAAGCAAGACGCTCACTTAGGCGCTATTGCTGGCAGATATGCCAATCGCGTAGCCAATGCCAGGATGAGCTTCGGTGAAGATGAATATTTGTTAGATATTAATCAGGCGAGCAATTGCCTCCATGGTGGCACCGAAGGTTTTAATCGTAAGCAATGGCATATGGGGCCGCTGCCCGATGGCGTTCGTCTTAATTTAGTCAGCCCTGATGGCGATATGGGCTTTCCGGGGATCTGTAACGTACAGCTAGATTATCGATTAGTAGGGAATAATCTCTATATGGAGATCTTTGCCGCCGTGAATAAGCCCTGCCCCATTAGCTTGACTCAGCATAGTTATTTCAATCTTGAAGGCAGCGGTTCAACGAGTAACGCAGAACATCAATTACAGATAGACAGTACCAAGATGCTAGATCTGGACGCCCATGGGATCCCCACGGGAATGAAAAATGCTACTGGCTCTGTACTAGATTTTCGTCGAGCTAAGGCCTTCTCCATGGCCCAAAACCATGAGGAGTTTGTGTCTACATCCGGAATAGATCATTGCTACCTAACGGACTCTTCGGCCTCAGAATTAACGCGCTTTGGCTGTCTAAGCGCCCCTGAATCTGGCAGAAGTATGACTCTATATACCAATCAGCCCAGTGTGCAGATTTACGGAGCAAATTATCTTGGGGGAAATCCGGGTAAAGGTGGACAAGCATTAAAATCACATCACGCCATCTGTATCGAGCCCCAGCAACTACCAGACGCTGCTAATCAGCCCACCCTAGAGGCCGATCCTTGGATAAAGCCAGAAGAGGTTTATCATCATATCAGTCGTTATGAGTTTCATACTTTTTAAAAAAATGAACAAAAACGCCTAGGCTTTAGTAACTAGGCGATTACAGCGATTCAATGATTAGACAAGCTATTCTTCGACCTCACCAGACCAGCCATTAGCAAACTCTCTATCTAGGCACTCTGAGCCAGGCTCGTTATCCGATGACCCTGTATCTACCTCATTTTTCTTTTTTGATTTTGCCTTAGCCTTAGTAATAAGAGGCTTATGTTTAGTGGCGTTGGCCTCGACCCAACCTTGATGCTTCTCCATAAATTCTGAACGGGCCGAATCCCAGGCAGTACCATAGGCATCTTCGGCAGCCTTGATCTTGGCCTTATCCAGGTCGTGAAGGTTACCCGAGACAATATCTTCGGCATACTCAATAATCGTATCCCTCACCGCATTATAAAGATAAATACGACCCGCTTTAGCTTCAGGAAACTGCTTATCGTGGATGACAATTGCATTGCCTCGTGCCGTTCTTAATTCGCCATACCATACTGGTGTTTTTGTCGTGTTATACATATATGCCAATACCCTTAAATCAACACATACAGGAAGAAGTTTGTTAGTCACTAGCAAGTTAAACTAATCACTACCAATGCACTCATCCAGTGTAGTTTCGGTCAACAAGTACAAATGTTGACCCATGATAAAAGAAAATCGCCTTACTTTTTCACCGTAAGGCGGCGCTGTGATCTAAACATCTCAGTCAATATCGAATTTAGCTGAAAGACTCAGTAATTCAAGTTTTTCTTGGTAAAAATTATATAATCCGGGACAAAAAAACCACCAATACCTTTTCTTCGACTCCAGCCAAATAAAAGACAAACTCATGCAGAATCAGCGTAAACAAATGCCCCAGACTGACTTGCTTAACCTAGAGTGAAGCTGGTAATTGAGATACTGGACTAGTCTTATGACAGTGAGATGTCGGCGATACTAGAAAATATCTCATCCCTATTGAAACGGCCATTATCGCTACTGTTACAACGGCCTTAACGACTTATCCAGGATGTAAACCAGAGATCAGTTGGTCTCAGGCTCCTGAACAGTTAACACTATTTTCCCTCTGTGCCGACCCGACTCCATCAGTCTATGGGCAGCGATAGTGTCAGCCAGAGTGAATCTAGCCGATATATTTGGTACTAGCTTATTAATATTAGCTTGATCTTGCTGACTCATATTGAGTAATGGCCAAACCTTTTGCCGTAATTCGGCAGCAATTTTGGCCTTAGCCTCTACACTCTGGGGCCGCAAAGTCGAACCAGTCCAGATGATGCGCTTAGCCATGATCCTGAATATATCCACTTGTGCCTGAGCCCCTCTTTGCATGGCAACAGATACCATGCGTCCATCGACAGCTAACGCCTTCAAATTCTGGTTGATAAAATCACCACCAGCAATATCAAACACCAGCTGAACGCCCATATTTGAGGTGTATTCCATCACAGGTTTAACAAAATCATCCTGATAATTTAGGGCTAGATCGGCCCCGAGACTCAGACAGTAGTCACATTTATCATCACTGCCCGATGTGGCTATGACTCTGGCACCGAATGCTTTAGCCAGGGCTATTGCAGCACTGCCGATCCCACCTGAACCACCATGAATAAGCACAGTTTCCCCAGGTTTCAACCCTGCTCGCATAAACAGGTTTCCCCACACAGTGAAGAAAGTTTCCGGAATAGCCGCGGCCTGCTCCAGAGTCCAGCCCTGAGGTATGGGTAAACAATGAGAGGCATACGTAGCCACATACTCGCCATAGCCTCCTCCCGGCACTAAAGCCGTGACCTTGTCACCAAGTTGCCATTGGGTAACTCCATCTCCAAGAGCACAGATCTCTCCCGCTACTTCCAGACCCAAAATAGGACTCGCATCCTTAGGAGGCGGATAAGCTCCCCTTCGCTGAGCGACATCGGGACCATTGACTCCGGCGTAAGCGACCTTGATCAATACCTGTTCTTTAGTAAGGTTAGGCAAGGGAGAGCGCTTGAGAAGCATTACATCGGCGTCGCCTGGATGCTCAAAATCCACATGAAGATAATTTTTGGCTAGTGAAGTGTTAGGCATAGTGATACCAATTTCTATTGATGAACTCTTATAAATACACCCCTAGATGCCTCGAATCAATAGATCAAAAATGAGTAATTTACAGATCTCAGCTTAAGTGCTCAACCAGAAATAAGTCATTATAAATTTATTCAAAGCTAACAAAATCGACAAAACACACTATCAATCAAACGGTTAAGAACAAAAACAATTAACCTGTTACAAGTATGAACAAAAAACCATCAAATTTATATTGTATATTATATTTTATGTCTATATTGTTATATTTTTGTTACACCAACACCAATTGAAAGTGTTGCATAGTCAGATTTCATGCATGTGGTCACTTCTTTTATATCTACAAGATCTGCTCAGCAGACAGTTAAATCCTGAGCCAACTAGGCATCAGGAGCAATCAACAATAATGGAGACCCCATGAAACTTAAAACCCTGGTCGTCGCACTTGGCTTAGCCACTAGCTTCAGTGCAATGAGTAACACACAAGTAAGTAATCACGAGACTAACCTAGCCTCTAATCTAGTCTCACCCACTCAAGCTCTAACTCGAACTGGCTCCCCTTGGGCCAATGCAGAATCCACATCGGCCCTTGCAGCACCAGGCCCTTTAGGACTCACTGGCCCCATGGCCGCTACCGGTTGTAGCGCATTTATCGGACTCAATGGCCATGCATTGGTCACTGAGCTTGCCAACTCAGATCCTCAGTGCGTTAGCCCACTTTATAACCTGAAAGGCCCAGATGCTACGGCGCTATTCAGCGAGTCGAATATGCGCACTGTCGCCGCTGCCGTACGTGATCGTGCACCTAGCTACACGGGAGTTGATACCACAGGTATCGAGTCACTGATCTATTTCCAGCGCGCCGCACTCTATGTGCAGTTCTATAGCCCTAACGATGTACCGGCCTACTCGACCGGAGTAAAGTCAGACATCAAGACGCAGATCACTGGCTTATTTAACAACGCTAATATCTGGACCGTGTCGACAGCAAATTCGGGCGTATTAAAAGAGACCCTAATCCTTATCGACTCTATAGGTCTAGGCGCCGACTTCAACCATATAACCAAAGAAGTACTCTCCCGCTACGATGCTAGCTGGGAAGTAAACTTTGGTATGAATGCCGCTGCAAACTCGATTTTCACTACCATATTCCGCGCCCAGTGGGATGAGCCTATGAAGGCGCTTTTTGCCACAGACCACACCATTCTCGATTCGATGAACAATTTCCAATTGAGAAATCGTCATCTGGTAGGCACAGATGCAGAGTACGTACTGACCAATGCCGTACGTGAGATGTCACGTCTGTACCATATCCCTTCCATGACCAGTCGAGTCAAGACCTTAGTCAAGGCCGTTCTCGACAGCAGCAGTAAGAACGATGCGTCTAAGGTGATCTGGATGGCCGCCGCCGAGATGGCCGATTACTACGACCGTGCTAACTGTAACTATTACAACATTTGTGGCTTTAAGGCGCAGCTAGAAGCCGAGACCTTAACGTTCAACTGGAAGTGCTCGACCACCCTCAAGATACGCGCTCAAGATCTCTATCGCGATCAGGCCAGCTGGGCTTGTAATGTACTTAGCAATCAAGAGACCTACTTCCACAGCAAGTTATCTACGGGAAACACTCCTGTTGTTAATGACAATAATGACGATCTGGAACTGATCATCTTCGACAGCTCTAATGATTATCAATCTTATGCGGGGACTTTCTTCGGTATCGCCACCAATAATGGTGGTATGTATCTGGAAGGCTCACCAGCAGGCCTTAAGAATCAGGCACGCTTCATCGCCTATGAGGCCGAGTGGCGCAGACCCGATTTCCATGTCTGGAACCTACAACATGAATATGTTCATTATCTAGATGGTCGCTATAACCTTCAGGGTGATTTCGGCCGTGCCATCTCAGTTGATACTATCTGGTGGATTGAAGGTTTAGCCGAATACATCTCTTACCGTGATGCCAACACTACGGCAGTCACTATGGGTGAAACCGGAGAGTTCCCACTTTCAACCATATTCAAGAATAACTACAACTCGGGCCAAGATCGTATCTATCGTTGGGGCTACCTGGCAGTTCGTTTCATGTTCGAGAATCATAAGGCCGATGTGGATCAGATCTTAGCCTACCTAAGAAACGATCAATACACTGAATATCAAACCTTTATGAATAATATCGGTACTAGCTATGACAACGAATGGACCGGCTGGCTCGCCAGTGGTTTAAACATTGTCGATAATGGCATTATCGATCACGGCCCATCAGATACCGCCGCGCTAGCGAGTGGTAAAGAGGGTAACTGGACTGGACCTGTATCGGCCATAAGTACCGACTACTCAGCTTGTACCGTAACCAGTGAAGCCTTTCGCTACACAACTGATGCATCTCTGGTCATAGATCAGCCAATGGAGTGTATCGACTCCCAAAATGGCAAAGCCAGTTTCGCCTTCGCCAACGTAGACAGAACCAACCAAACCCTTTGGATTAAGATTGGCGGCGGATGGGGTGATGCCGATATCTATTACAGCACCACAGGTTGGGCAAGCGGTGAGGTCAATGATGGTTTCGGCATAGGCAATGGTAACCATGAGGTTATACAGGTCACCCTGAATCCAAATGAGTATTGGCACTACCTGACACTCTCAGGAGAATATGGAGGACTAGATCTACTCGTCAGCACCTCAGAGGTATTTGCCGATCCGGATCCTGCTCAAGGTGGTGGAACTAACCCTAATCCAAACCCGAACCCGAACCCAGATCCTAATCCAAATCCAACCCCAGATTGTGGCACTACAACCATGACTGATGGTCAGCTAACGTTTGGTAAGGATGAGTGTATCAGCGGTGGTACAAGCAGCTTCTACGTCTATGTAGAAGAGGATAATACTCAGTTAACCATCACTACATCTGGCGGAGCCGGTGATGCAAGCCTCTATTACAACGCAGATACTTGGGCCGATGCTACTAATGCACACGCTCGCTCAACCAATGCAGGTAACGAGGAATCTATCCAAGTAACGGCTAATATAGGCTGGCGCTATATAGTGATAGATACTGATACCGAGTATAGCGGCGTAACCCTTAACGTAAGCTTAGCTGGCGGTAGTACTCCACCAGTGACGCCACCAGCGGGTAATATCAATGATGCCTGTCAGACACTAAACCCAGTGAGTGATATTCAACTTACCTCGGGATCGGCAGTCTGTAGCGCCGACGGCATTAATTACTACAGCCTTTGGGTCGATGCAGGTACCACTGAGCTCACAGTCGCGACAGCCCACGGTACAGGTGATGTTAGCCTATATGGTGGCACTAGCTGGCCCAGTGCTCAGTCGAATTCGGCTTCCTCTACTAATGCTGCCAGCACCAGTGAATCTTTCACTGTGAACAACCCCATCGAAGGTTGGTATTACATCACCTTAGAAAGTGAAGTTACCAGCTCAGGTGTGGCCATTCAGGCAGATCTGAAGTAATAAACCAAGGAACCTAGTGCTTGGATTTAAGCACTAGGTTCCTTATCTGGAGTTACAATGAAAATACTCGCCCCTATAGCCCTGCTATTAGTCTTCAGCAGCCCAAGTCATGCAGATCAAGACTCTCATCGAGCGGCAGCACAGGCTGTACTCGATGCAACCTTAGCTCAAGACGTTATTCCTCAGGCCATGTATCAGCTCAAGGCCAGTTATGCTCATCTGGTTAAAGATTTGCCCTTAAAGAGGGAGCATAGAGAGATTGAGACCCAATACAGGGAGCAAGCCTTCGAACTCGCTAACAAGCGACTCAACTGGGAACGGATCCAGCCTGAGTTTATCACCCTCTATACCAGTACTTACAAGGAGCAAGAACTCAAAGATATCGCCGCCTTCTACCGCACCGAGACTGGCAAGAAATACCTAAAAAATATGCCTGGGACCTTAAGACAATCCAGCCAACTGGTGCAAGCTCAGATGAGGGATATCAGGGGAGAGTTCAAACAGAACATCACTCAACTCGAGCTAGCTACTGGCATCGAAAAATCCCATATTCCTAGCCAGTCGACTAGCGGTCACCAACACTAATCTGCTCAAATTTCATCTACAAGTAGCAAAAAAAAGCGGCCCTAAGGCCGCTGTCTAACAAGGAAGATTTTCCTTATGGCACATCTAAGTGCCTCGAGTCTCTTAGCTTAGAACTGAGCCGTAATTGGGTCAGAACATAGGCTAGTAGAGGTTTCACAGATCTTGTATTCAACCGATGCAGGTGCATCAGTGAAACGATCACGGTAACGACCATCGTTCGCTGTGGTTTTGATCATCACGCCATCACGATAGATACTCACAGACTCACCAGAAGCACCACCCCAAGTCAGATCGACCAGAGCACTTCCGCGGCGTGATACCTTAGCGCGAGTAACAGCAGATGTGATGCTGTGTTCAAATACTTCAACATCCAACATAGCCATGTCTTCGTTGCCATCGGCATCAGTCACAGTCATAGACACAGAGTAAGTACCTGCAGCAGCATACACATAGTTAGGACTCATATCGGCAGATGCAGAGCCATCACCAAAGTTCCAGCTATAGCTGACGATATCGTCATTAGCATCGGTACTCGTGTTAGTAAATACCACATTAAGGCTATCGACACTGTAATCGAAGCTAGCGACAGGTGCAGCAGGAGCCGCATCACCGACACCAGAAACCACCATGCCCCAGCTATTTAATGTACCCGTATCAGCACTAACATTATCACTGACAAATAGCGTCCAAGTACCGGCAAGCATCTCACCGTTAAAATCACTTAGATCCCAACTCTTGATGATGTCATTAGCACTTCCACCGGCGCGATTCGACAAAACAACCTCGGTGCCGGCTGGGGAAGTCAGAGTCACCAGTAGATCGCCACTCCAGGTATGGGTGATATTGACATCGGCATTGACGCCGAAGATCTGTACCACATCGATGATCTCGATAGTGCTGGTGATACCTGCTGCGTCGTTATCAGGAATATCTACAGATGAATCGTTGCGATAAGTGAAGTCTTCAAGACCCTGTGGCAGTACAGTCAGAGATACTGACTTGTCCTTCTGGATCATGCCATCATCACCGGAAACGGTAATAGTATAATCACCCCATGCCGCATTATCTGCAGTCATCACATCGACGGTAAACATATTACCCGCCATCACAGTATCGGTAGACAGAGTAACGCCAGCTAATGCTGGTGAAACGGCTACCGTTAGCGCAACAGTATCATCCCAACCCGCTACGCTACCGACACTGAAGTCGTAACTGGTAGCTGAACCTGCCTCAACAGTTTGAGATACTGGCGTCGCAGTGAAACGGTAGCTTGGAGAAGGATCGGCCATGTCCAACGCAGTCGCTACGTTGAGCCGAGTACCGGCAACTGTCTTACCGGTTAGATCGGCATTCACATCACCTGAATCCATCAGCAATTGCTTCATTTCAGCAAGGCTCAGATCCGGATTGATTGACCAAACCAGAGCGGCAGCACCTGTCATATGCGGCGTTGCCATGGAAGTCCCTGAGTAGGTCGAGTAACTATTACCCGGAGTCGTCGATAGAATGGATGAACCAGGTGCACCCATATCGACACTGGTTAAGCCCCACTGTGAGAAGCCTGACATATTGTCATTTCGATCTGTACTGGCAATCGCCATCACAGCGTCTGAATCATAACTTGCCGGATAGCTGGGAGTCGCATCATTATCTGACGCGCCGTTACCCGCCGCGGCGAAGAACAAGATGCCAGCATCGCCAGCTGAATCGATTGAGTCTTTTAGCGCCTGACTAAATCCACCGCCGCCCCATGAGTTGTTGGTCGCCTTGATGTCGACACCATGATTAATCTTAAGATCGGTCAAGTAATCGATACAGGCTATCGCACCTGCGGTAGAACCCGAACCACTCGCATCGAGGAATTGACAGCCTACGATAGACACATCCCAGTTTACACCAACAACACCGATACCATTGTTGCCCTTTGCACCGATAGTGCCCGATACATGGGTACCATGACCGTTACCGTCCATAGGATCGCCATTGTCATTGATGGCACTGTAACCGTGAATATCATCGATAACGCCGTTGCCGTCATCATCGATACCATTACCCGGGATCTCATTGGGGTTAGTCCAGATATTTCCCTGTAGATCTTCATGGTTATAATCGACACCCGTATCGATAACACCTACGACTACGCTGGTATCACCTGTGGTGATATCCCAGGCTTCAACTGCATCGATATCGGCATCGGCCGTTCCACCATCCTGACCTGTGTTGTTCATGCCCCAAAGGGAGACAAAGTCAGGATCATCCGGTGTTCCTATGGCCTTTATCACATAGTTCGGCTCGGCATACTTAACCGCTGGGTGCTTACTGATGACCTTAATCGCCTCGTCAATATTGGCACCTGAACGTAGAGATAATTTAGCTAAACGACCATCGAGTAAGCGAGAAAATTTATCATCGATACCGTCGGCATTGAGATCTCGAATAGAACCCCTGACTAGTCGCTGAGCCGAAAGTCGCTCACTCTTAGTCGTATTATCTTTATACACAACGAGAATCGAATCTTTCACATATTCATGGTTAGAAATTGATTTTGCTTGTACTGGCGCAGATACAGCCATAACCCCTGCAATGGCAATCGCCAGAGGTGACAGTTTGTTCAACATAAACTGATTTCCTATTAATCCTTTAAAATTCCCCAATCCGGTACTTCATCCCTTTACAGCGTCATTCCTTGACCTAATACCCAGAGGTATAAGTAAGCCTCGAAAGTCACAGCATGGTAACCGGCACTTATTAACCCGTGAATTTTTGCCACACAAAAGCAAGATTTAAAAGGGCGTTAACATTTTTTACAACTTTGTTACTAGTTATATAGGGTTATACATTTAAAGGATATTTAATCGATTTTAGGATAATGCCAATACATTTCAATTGATTACAGCATTTTATTAGCTTGAAAAAATAAATCGAATAAATATACCTTCTTCCGATTGCGGCATTTTTAATCGGTAAGTACCTTGGATATCAAATTTGGCTTAGCTAAAAACTTAGCTAAGTCAGAGGAATTCATCGCGAGTCACGGTAATTGTTTGCAAGTATTACGCATCTAATGTCATGACAAGCAACTCGTAAAGGGGTGTTAAGTGCAGGCTTTAACTAAGGCTCTATCCATCATCATTCTGCTATCCAGTAGCTTCTATGCGCATAGCCAAGAACTACAAGACAGTGAAGATTATGAACTAGCTATCACTCTGCAAACTCTACTTGAAACTAATGGGCGAGGTAATTTCATTAACTTGGTTCAATCGGGTGTACTTAATCAGGCTTACTTACTGCAGTCAGGTCATGACAACAGCATAGAGCTAGATCAAGTCGGTCTCGATAACCAAGCCAATATCACTCAACACGGTGATAACAATGAAGTTGAACTACTCCAGGTTGGTGTTCGCAATCAAGCCGATATTACTCAGATAGGTAATGACAACTTGGTTCAACTAAATCAACTGGGAAGCGCTAATTTTTCAATTGAACAGATTGCAGACGGGGCAGCAATCACAATAACTCAATATTAACATGGAGCGTCAAATGAGAACGCAAACAAAATCGATCATAGCTTTAGCAATCGCCGCAGGGCTCGGAATGAGTTCATCTGCTTTAGCAAACACGGATAATAGTGCCACTGTAAGCCAGACTATTGTCACCGCAGGTGATGTGCTTGGTCAGGAAGCTTTTGTCACCCAAACCGGTGACCGCCACACTACGATACTAAATCAAGAAGGCGACGAGCAGACAGCCACCATAGTTCAGGATGGCTATTGGGCAGAAGCTTATATCGATTCAAAGGGACTAGGTAACAATGTTGAAGTCGATCAAGCAGCCGATTGGCATCTGGCAGATATAAATATTGAAGGTAATGACAACGAAGCCTTAGTCGAGCAAGCTGATTTCTGGAACCAGGCCAATGTCGTTATTTCGGGTAATGATAACTTTGTCGATGTGATGCAAGACGGCAGCCAAAATGAGGCAGTAGTAGAGCTATTAGGTGACACTAACTCAGCTATCGTTATTCAGGAAGGTAGCGGAAACTTCAGCGTATTCCGTGTCGAAGGCAATGACAACGACGGTGATATCACTCAATACGGTGATAACAACGTAGGTGGCATGGTGTCACTGGACATCACACCAAACCTAGGTAACAACAACGATGTTGAAGTCTATCAGGAAGGTAACAATAACTTAGGTGCTATCAAAGGTGTTGCAGGCGATAACAACAACTTTTTAGTGACTCAAGAAGGCGATAGCAACACAGGTTTTGTCTACTCACTAGTAGGCTCTGATAATGAAATCGAGATAAACCAGGAAGGTAACAGCAACACAGCTTACCTTGCCCTTACTACAGGTGATGATAACGATGTTGAGATAACTCAACGTGGCGACAATAACACTATCGGTGACACCTTAGTTGCAGATATCCAGGGCAGGGATAACAATATCGACCTAGAGCTGGAGGGCAATAACAACGGCGCCGAATTCCAAGTCTTAGGCAATGAAAACGATATCGACCTAGATCAAGAAGGTGACACTAACTTTGCTACCTTCGGTATCTATGGCGATGACAATGACATCGACATGAGCTCAGACGGTGATAACAACGAAATACTTGCCTTTGCCGCTGGCGATGACAACGACATCGAAGTGCATCAAGATGGCGACACAAACTTCGGCTATGCCGACATTCTAGGTAGCGACAACGAAGTCGATATCGACCAAGATGGTAACGAAAACGAAGCATTGGTTACTGTTATCGGTTTTGATAACACAGATGTTGAAGCGACTCAAAATGGCGATCTGAACCTTATTGACCTGATCATCATGGGCGATGAGAACAGCGTCATGGTCACTCAAACAGGTGACGGTAACTGGTTTGGTGGTGAAGATGAATCTGCGTTTGTCGTCGAAGGTATGGACAACAGCCTGATGGTCGCCCAAAACGGCAAGGATAACTTAGTGACAGGTTCTCAAACTGGCATGGGTAACAGTATTTCTGTGACTCAGACCGGTGACTTCAACTCGGCAGTTGTCATTCAGAACTAAGGCTAGTTAACGTTTAATTAGATGAGAAAAGGGAGCCTAGGCTCCCTTTTCTCTGTGCACTGATAATGAAGTGAGAAAGCGAGAAAGCGAGAACGTGACTTCGTCACTGCGAGGACGGGCTGCCCCTGGGAGAAAAAGCTTTTGTTCTTCTCTCGCAGCCAACTTGTTGGCGTCCTCGAAGTGAGTTAAATCCTTTTACAGAGCCAGTTCGTCATCCATGACTCTCGTTCATGAGCTAATGGCTTCACCATATTCACCCTGCGAACGCTCTCGCAGCGCAGCATCCTCGAAGTAAGCTTTCAAACGATCTCGTAGCGAAGCGTCCTCAAAGTGAGCCTACGGACACTCTCGTAGCGAAGCGTCCTCAAAGTGAGCCTGCGAACACTCTCGTAGCGCAGCGTCCTCAAAGTAAGCCTGCGAACGCTCTCGCAGCGCAGCGTCCTCGAAGTAAGCTTGCGAACACGCTCGAAGCGCAGCGTCCTAGAAGTGAGCCTGTGAACGATCTCGCAGCGCAGCGTCCTCAAAGTGAGCCTGCGAACACTCTCGTAGCGCAGCGTCCTCAAAGTGAGCTTGTGGACACTCTCGCAGCGCAGCGTCCTCGAAGTGAGCTTGCGAATACTCTCGTAATTAGCCCTTTACTGATGAATCATCTTGATTCCAATATCCCAGCTCGATCCCCTTCTCTATGATCTCAGCCACCGCGAGCTCTATTGCCTGAAGCACGCAGAACTGCACCGGCTCATTGGTAGTGAAACCTATTTCGGCTTCGGCCAGACGATTTAAGCTGGTAAAACGGATCAAACCTGCACGCATCTCCTGGGAGAAGACGCGCTTAGTGGTCGATACCGACATCATCACCTTGCCAGTGTGTACATCGACGGCTCTGAGATAGATGGTCACCTGATCTTCCCGATACATCTCGGAAGCGCCAATACCATAATATTCAACTCCGGCACCACCGGTACTAATATTGGTCTCATAGCTGATGATCCCCCCCTCAAGCAGCAAACGTGCATTGGTCAGTAGCGGCACTTTAGCGTCTTTCGACTTCAGGGGTTGTTTCTTGCTTATCTTGCGCTCAGTAAGCAGATTTTGCAGCCCTTCACGCTCCACCGGCGTGAACCATTTAGACTCGAGCAGAGTCTGGATCAGCATAGAGGTCGCACCTTGGGTCACCGCCGTCGAAAACGAGCTCACATTCTGTTGCGGCTTATACTGTCCAGTCTGATCCCTGAAGGAATAGACGGCGACCGGTATAGGGTATTTAGGCCCAGGTTTTGCCTGCAGCGCGCGCATGGTTTGACTCACAGGATTAATCTCAGCCTTGGTGACATTGAGCTCGGGCTTAGGAATTAAGCTACAAGCCGATAGCAATAGCAGGCCACAATAAGAAATTAACTTTTTCATTATTTATCCCCCGTTTAACGACATGACAATTTCAGTCACTTCGCCAGTTAAGAGGTTAGTCAGAGTCAAGATCACATTCTCTCCAACGGTAGAAATCACAATGGTAAAATCACCGGTATCATAGATACCCTCGGTGATCTCACCATTTGCCACACCACGGGTCACAGTGTTGAGAATATTGCGTTCCAGTGACTCTTTAAAACGAGTCACAAAATCTTTCTCTGTGCTTTCTGCCGTATGATCATTCTGTATATTGGCTTTATTGAGCAGATATGAGCCATTGAGAGGCGAACCGCCAAAGCTTGGGTTGATTGGGGTATAAACTAATTCGGTGGCTTGAGCCTGGCTTGCCACCAGATTCGCAGCCGATAGCGCGGCCCCCATAAATAACATCCTGTAATTCATTATTCTTATTCCTAATCATCTTGGTTACTAGCTTGGCTAGTAACCGTCTGAGGTATCGGCAAACTCACCTGTTATCGCATTAGCTCTGACTGTAGCTATGTAATCTATGGTGACTAGAATGGCCTGCTCCGCTCTCTCCTTAATAGGGTTAGCTCGGCGTCCAAAATGGGTTCTATAAATAGCCGTTCCATTCACCTCTAAGGTGAGGCGTGTCCCAGATTGTGGGAAGACTGTTTCGTATAGAGTGACATTAAATCCCTGGGTAAAAGGGAGATCTCTCCAATATCCTGAATAGTAGAAACCGAAATCTTTTCCAAAGCGCGTCAAGGTTCTATCGATCACTAGACCGCTAATCTCTATGTCATCCTCTTTAGCCATCACAGGCCAAACAAGGCTCAGTAAGAGAGAAATTAAAATCAGTTTTTTTACCATACACTCAGTCATCCCCTAGGCTTAATAGTCTTGTACATATGCCGAATCCAGCGCCAACGGGTGATTTCCTTATATTGTTATTGTGAGAGATATTAACGGCTCCACAGTAACAGCAAACCGCAAGTTTACGACCAGTAAAATGGCTAAAATTACGGCTAAAAATAAAAACTAGAAGAAAGTAGTAATACTTTCGGGTAGTAATAATTTCGTAAAAAGTAAGCGCAAAGAGCTATCTCGGCTATCACAGTCTCGAATTAAGAGCATAAAAAAACCCCGCGTTAGCGAGGTTTTCAAGTCATAGATAAAGAGTATTGTTTAAGATACTCCTTAATATGGCCTAGAACGGGATATCATCATCCCAACCGTCATCGAGATCCGGTGTAAAGTTCTGTTGCGGAGCAGCCTGTTGTGGCTGAGGCGCAGGACGTTGCTGTGGAGCAGCCTTAGGAGCCGCCTGCTGTGGTGCTTGTTGAGGCTTAGGCGCATAAGCTGGAGCTTGCTGCTGTGGTGCAGCCTGTTGCTGACCATAACCAGCTTGCTGAGGAGCTTGCTGCTGCGGTGCTGCCTGCTGCTGACCACCTTGATAGCCGCCTTGCTGCTGTTGAGGCGCCTGCTGGTAACCACCAGATTGTTGCTGCTGACCTTGCTGTTGACCAAAGCCACCTTGCTGTCCGCCACCTTGACCACGGCTATCGAGCATCTGCATCTCGTTAGCATTGATCTCAGTCTTATAACGGTCTTGACCGGTAGACTGATCTTGCCACTTACTGGTCTGCAATTTACCTTCGATATAAACCTTAGAACCTTTCTTCAGGTATTCGCCGGCAACTTCAGCTAAGCGACGGTACATGACGATGTTGTGCCACTCTGTGCGCTCTTGTTGTTGACCCTGTTGGTCTTTCCAAGACTCACTCGTCGCCACTGTAAAGTTGGCTACGGCATTGCCATTTGGCATGTAACGAACTTCAGGGTCTTTCCCTAAGTTACCGACCAAAATTACCTTATTGACACCACGACTGGCCATTGAAATCTCCTGAGATATTTTTACTAATTACTATAAATTTTACGCCCATTTCGAAACAAAATCTCCGAACCAGCGAATTAACTGACAGAGCCTAACACAGCTCGAGCCTCTCTCAAATCGAAATGCTCATCAACTTTTAAATATGCGACCCTCTCCTCTAAGACAACTATCGCCTCGGCAACACCTGGGAGTAGAGACAACTCAGTTGCCATCGCCTTGGCCTGTTCTTTACCTTCTACTGTAGCTTCAAGGGTATAGCTCTTGAGCAGTACAGGATTCTTCATGCCTAAGGTCAATAGCAGCCAGATAGTCATCAAGCAAAGAGCGACGCCAAACACACCGGCAGCGCCCACTAATTGATATGCACCACCGCCGAGTAATCCACCACTGAAGGCGCCGAGAAATTGACTGGTGGAATAAACCCCCATGGCAGAGCCCTTATCTCCCACAGGACAAAATTTGGCAATCAAACTTGGCAGCGAAGCTTCCAGATAGTTAAATCCGGTAAAAAATAGCACCACGGCAATGCTCAAGACCACTAAGTTGTCGGCAAACAGCGCCATCGAAGCTAAGGCCAACATCATGATCAATAAAGAGACCTGAAAAGTGGCCTTAGTATTTTTCTTCTTCACCCCTATGATCATCAAAGGCACCATAAGGAAGAAGGCACCTATAAATGCAGGAAAATAGAGCATCCAATGCTTTTCTTTCACTAAGCCCGCATCAACCAGATCCAATGGCAAGGCCACAAAAACTGCCGTCAGCACTAGGTGTAGAATAAAAATTCCGGCATCGAGTCTGAATAGCTGGGGGTCGGTGATCATGGCTTTTAACTTGGTAGGTGTCGCCACAGTGTCACCTTTCGGCGCATGCGTTACGGGAGTCGGCACCATAAACTGCACGATGAACATGCCTAATACCGCCAGACACGCCGTCATAGCAAACAAACCAGATAAACCAAGGTATTGGGCGACGATAGGCCCGACCAATAAGGATAGTGCGAAGGAGAAGCCTATGCACATGCCGATAATAGCCATCACCTTAGTGCGCTGTTCATCCCGAGTTAAATCGGCGGCCAAGGCCAACACGGCAGCGGCGATAGCTCCCATCCCCTGTATTGCCCGGCCTGCGACCACACCATAAATGGTATCGGCATTGGCGGCGACCAAACTACCGATAGCGAACAATACTAGACCGATGAGAATGATAGGTTTACGACCAAACTTATCCGATAGGATCCCCATGGGGATCTGCAACGCAGCTTGAGTTAAACCGTATGCGCCTATGGCTATCCCCACCCAAAGTGGAGAAAAACCTTCTAGATCTTGCCCGTATAGCGCAAAAACAGGCATGATCATAAACAAGCCCATCATGCGCAAACCGAATACACCGGCTAATGAAAACGCGACTTTTTTCTCAGTCTTTGAGAGTCCGTTATTGGACATGTTCCGCCCTGATTTGAATTCATAAATAAGTCGCGCATGTTATCACGAAGCTGTTTATAAGCGCAAAGCAGCTAGCTTAATACGGCTTCGAGATTACCTAAGTTGACTCAGTCGCAGCAAAGCGGTGACTGAGTCGGGGTCACCCTGCGAGAAAAATCTATTAGCTCTTGTCTCGCAGCCAACTTGTTGGCGACCTAGAAGTGAGCCTGCGAACGCGCTCGCAGCGCAGCGCTCTTGTAACCAAAGGTTAAAGCAGCTCCGCTTTTATCATTTTTTATGCGATAATCGATCTCTTTTTTACCGCCCATAGAGAGACAGATGGACAAGATTGAAGTACGTGGCGCCCGCACCCACAATCTAAAAAACATCGACTTAACGATTCCTAGAAACAAGTTGATAGTGATCACCGGCCTTTCAGGCTCAGGAAAATCATCCCTTGCCTTCGATACCTTGTATGCCGAAGGACAGCGACGTTATGTTGAATCTCTCTCCGCCTATGCGCGCCAATTTTTAAGCCTGATGGAAAAACCTGACGTCGATCTGATTGAAGGTCTCAGCCCAGCCATCTCTATCGAGCAAAAATCCACATCCCACAACCCCAGATCCACCGTCGGCACCATCACGGAGATCTACGACTACCTGCGTCTGCTTTTTGCCCGTGTCGGCGAACCCCGTTGTCCAACCCATAGCCAACCACTAGCCGCACAAACGGTCAGTCAGATGGTCGATAAGGTTATAGACCTACCGGAAGGCAGTCGCCAGATGTTACTGGCCCCTGTGGTCAACAACCGCAAGGGCGAGCATGTAAAACTGCTCGAAAGCTTAGCGGCTCAAGGGTTTATTCGTGCCCGTATCGATGGGGAAGTTTGCGATTTAACCGACCCACCTGAATTAGAATTACATGTAAAGCACACTATCGAAGTCGTGGTCGATCGCTTCAAGGTGCGCGATGATATTAAGCAACGTCTAGCAGAGTCATTCGAAACGGCACTCGAGCTATCTGGCGGTATTGCCACTGTCGCCTCTATGGAGAGTGACAAACAGGACCAAACAGAAACCCTATTGTTTTCAGCAAACTTTGCCTGCCCACTCTGTGGTTATTCCATGGCCGAGCTGGAACCTAGAATATTCTCCTTCAATAACCCGGCTGGCGCCTGTGGCACCTGTGATGGTTTGGGCGTTCAACAGTATTTTGATGCGGAACGGGTGATAATGAATTCTGAGCTGTCCCTCGCTGGCGGCGCCATTCGCGGCTGGGATAGACGCAACTTCTATTATTTTCAGATGCTCAGCTCATTAGCCGAACATTATAAATTTGATATTGAGCAACCCTACCAGCAACTGACTGATGATGTGCGCAAACTGGTGTTATACGGTTCCGGACAAGAGAGTATTGCCTTCAGGTATATCAACGACCGCGGGGATGTGGTGGTACGTAACCATCCTTTCGAAGGTATCCTCAACAACATGGATCGCCGCTACCGTGAAACCGAATCCAACGCCGTCCGTGAAGAACTAGCCAAGTTCATCAATACCCAGTCCTGTCAAAGCTGTGGTGGATCTCGTCTGCGGGAAGAGGCGAGAAACGTATTTATAAAAGATCTTAACCTGCCTGTACTGACCGAATGGTCTATCGGCGAGGCCATGGACTATTTCAGTAATCTAGAGCTCCCTGGGCAGAAGGGCCAGATAGCAGAGAAGATCCTTAAGGAAGTGCGAGACAGACTCGGCTTCCTGGTCAATGTGGGACTCAATTATTTAAGCCTATCTCGTTCGGCGGAAACCCTATCCGGCGGTGAAGCCCAGAGGATCAGACTCGCCAGCCAAATTGGCGCCGGGCTAGTCGGTGTCATGTATGTCCTAGATGAGCCCTCTATCGGCCTGCACCAGAGAGATAATGAGCGCCTGCTTCAGACTCTGGTTCACCTAAGAGACTTAGGTAACACAGTAATCGTCGTCGAACACGACGAAGATGCGATCAAGATGGCCGACCACATTATCGATATCGGTCCCGGAGCCGGAGTCCATGGCGGCGAGGTTATCTGTGATGGCACACTGCAAGATATTCTCGACTGTGAGGCTTCGATCACCGGCCAATATCTGTCGGGCGCTAAACAGATACATATCAGTGAAGAGCGCGTGACTTACGACAGCAACAAGGTCATCGAGCTATTTGGGGCCAGCGGCAACAACCTTCAGGATGTGGACCTAACCATTCCTATCGGTCTGTTCACCTGTGTCACCGGCGTATCAGGTTCCGGCAAGTCGACGCTGATAAACGATACCTTCTACAAGATAGCTCACAGACTACTTAATGGTGCCACGGTAGATGAGCCATCCCCCTATAAGAGTATCAAGGGCATGGATCACTGCGATAAGGTGGTCGATATCGATCAGAGCCCTATCGGTAGAACACCCAGATCGAATCCGGCCACTTATACCGGTATCTTCACTCCTATTCGAGAGCTGTTTGCCGCGACCCAAGAGTCTCGCACACGTGGTTATAAGCCGGGACGTTTCTCTTTCAACGTCAAGGGCGGCCGCTGTGAAGCCTGCCAGGGTGACGGTCTAATTAAAGTTGAGATGCACTTCTTGCCGGATGTTTATGTCCCTTGTGATAACTGTAAGAGCCAACGATATAATCGTGAAACCTTAGAGGTCAGATACAAGGGCAAAAATATTCACGAGGTGTTATCTATGACAGTCGAAGTGGCCCGCGATTTCTTCGATGCCGTGCCAGCCATCTCCCGAAAACTGCAGATGTTGATGGAGGTAGGTCTCTCTTATATAAGCTTAGGCCAGAGCGCGACTACCCTGTCAGGCGGTGAAGCTCAGCGCGTTAAACTTGCCAAGGAGCTATCGAAAAGAGACACGGGTCAGACCCTGTATATTCTCGACGAGCCAACAACCGGACTACATTTCGCCGATATTCAGCTGTTACTAGACGTCTTACACAGGCTAAAAACCCATGGTAATACCATAGTGGTTATCGAGCACAACTTGGATGTCATCAAGACGGCCGACTGGATCATCGACTTAGGGCCAGAAGGCGGCGCCGGAGGTGGAACCATCATGGTCAGCGGCACACCGGAAGACGTCGCTCAACATACTGAATCTCATACGGCACGTTTTCTTAAACCTCTGCTGCAATGCTAAAAGCCAGCCGTAAAGCTAGCTGTGAATAAGCTAGCTATAGATGTAGGCCCGAGTCGATATGGCTTGGGCCTACACTTAGTTAAGCTCGATGAATAAACAAGGAGACCAAGCCTGCATTCTCCGATTTTAAAGATATACCTAGTGTATATCTGCTTAAATAAGGCTAAGTTTAATAGAACAAGTGGCAGTTAATCAAAGGAACGGGATGGATCCAACTCCTCATCGGCTTATTGGGCTAACGAATGCTAAGTTGAAATTTCAGCCGCTAGTAATGCTCGCCACTCTGCTGTTGATCAGCCTTTTCATCTCAGGCTGCAGTCACTCAAACTCCTCCTATGCCAGATGTAAGACTCAGCTCGCTCACCTATGGGCCAATACAGACCAGCTTCACGCCGATATAGCCAAACTCACCTCCCCTGAATTTGAGGGAAGAAAAACTGGCAGCCTAGGGGCCGAATTAACCAGGCAATATATTGAGCAAAGATATCGAGACATAGGCCTTATCCCCTGGAAAGATGAATACTCTGTGCCATTTACATACCCCTATAACTTCGGCGAACGCATAGGGGTCAATATGGTCGGCGTCATCTATGCCCATGAGCCCACAGACAAATGGCGGGTCATTGTCGCTCATTACGATCACTTAGGTAAAAAAGGACGTAACATTTATCCGGGGGCAGACGATAATGCCTCTGGTATTGCTGCTCTTTTACAAGTGGCCACCCGAGTAGCTAGCCAAGTCGAAAAACATAATCGAATAAAATCAGACACTCTTGCTGACCCACACCAAGAGCAAACAAAAGGGCTGTTACTAGAGCCTGTTAACACCTTATTTGTCGCAACCGATGCCGAAGAACCTGGCCTCTTTGGTGGCTATGCCTTAGTCGAACAACTCAAACAGCTAAGTGCCATCCCACAAATAAAACAGATAGAGCTAGCCATCAACATGGATATGGTGGGCCGTCCCAGTCGGCCCTATGCTATCTATCTCGAAGGCAGGCGGGGTTTTAGCCATTTTGATAAGATAAAGCAGACATTGACCGAAAAAACAGGCCTATGTATCAAGGCTAACCACCCTAATCCCCAGGGAAGGCGAGTCCAAAAAGTAAACTGGCTAAGAGCATCGGATCACTATCCTTTACATAAAGCAGGCATCCCCTGGCTTTACTTTGGAGTCCCAGCTCACAAGGATTACCACAAGAGCAGCGATACCATAGACAAAATAGATCTTAATTTTCTGGCCGCTGTGAGCGAATCGGCCTATCAACTGCTGATTATTGACAGTTTAACCTTAAAATAAACATGAAATTTACTAATGAAAATTAAATTTACTACTCGCTAACTCATTAATTGGCTTGATATTTGCTAGAGAATTATTACATATATAGGCTAAAAGCCCATCTTTAATTGGTAATACCAATTACACCCTGCTATAATATTCGGCTTACTGATACGTTATTCGGTGCGGGAAGTCGACACGGGGTTGATTTTCTGTCTATAAACCTAAGTGCTTTACGAGCACTCTGCTATTCCACAAGGTTACAACCCATGTCATCCAATGAACAAACTTTCCGCGAACTCGGACTTTCCGAGCCTCTTTTGCGTTCTCTTGACGACCTTGGCTATGAAAAGCCAACGCCGATTCAAGCCGCAAGTATTATCCCTCTTATGGCTGGTAAAGACATATTAGGTCAAGCGCAGACTGGTACAGGTAAAACAGGTGCTTTCGCACTGCCACTACTTAGCACCATAGATTCTTCGCTTAATGCTCCTCAAATTTTAGTCTTGGCACCGACTCGTGAACTTGCAGTGCAAGTTGCCGAAGCATTCGCTAGCTATGCTAAACATATGAAAGGTTTACATGTACTGCCGATTTACGGTGGTCAGAGCATGCACCAGCAACTGAATGCCCTAAGACGTGGCCCTCAGGTCATCGTAGGTACACCTGGTCGTGTAATGGACCATATGCGTCGCGGTACACTTAAGCTAGATTCACTAAAAGCTATGGTGCTCGACGAAGCCGATGAAATGCTAAAAATGGGCTTCATCGACGATATCGAATGGATCCTTGAGCATACGCCAAAGCAACGTCAACTAGCTCTTTTCTCTGCGACTATGCCAGAGCAAATTAAGCGTGTTGCTAATAAATATTTGACCGAGCCAGTTCACGTTAAAATTGCAGCTACCACAGCGACAGTTGAAACTATTGAACAGCGCTTCGTTCAAGTCTCACAGCATAACAAGCTAGAAGCACTAGTTCGTGTCTTAGAAGTTGAGAGCACCGAAGGGATTATCATCTTCGTACGTACTCGTAATAGCTGTGTAGAACTTGCAGAGAAACTTGAAGCCCGCGGTTATGCATCATCGCCACTTCATGGTGACATGAACCAGCAGGCGCGTGAACGTGCCGTCGACCAGCTTAAGCGTGGCTCTTTAGACATTCTTATTGCAACAGACGTTGCAGCTCGTGGTCTAGATGTTGAACGTATCGGACACGTAATAAACTACGATATTCCATATGATACTGAAGCTTATGTTCACCGTATTGGTCGTACAGACCGAGCTGGTCGTTCGGGTATGGCTATCTTGTTTGTGACACACAGAGAAATGCGTATGCTACGCACTATCGAACGTGCAACTAAGAGCCGTATTTCTCCTATGGACGTACCGAGTCCTGAGTCTGTGACCGAGCGTCGTCTTTCTCGCTTAGGTGAGCAAGTAGCCGAGATAATCAGCAAAGATTCACTAGACTTCATGAAGGGTGCTGTAGCTCAGCTATGTCAGCAACTTGAAGTCGACACAGATATTCTTGCCGCCGCTCTGCTTCAGCAAGTACAGAAAGAACGTCCACTGCAGTTACCTGCAATGAACGAACGTCAGCGTGATAGCCGTGATAGCCGTGATTCACGTAACACTCGAGATCGTAATGACCGTGGTGAGCGTGGTGCTCGTGGTGAGCGCAGTGAGCGTCCACGTCGTGATTCACGTCCAACTCCTAGTAACTTAGGATCCGCTGACTCACTTAAAGACAATCCAGACGTTAAGATGTGTCGTTACATCATAGACGTTGGCCGTGACAATGGCGTTGGCGTTGGTAACATAGTAGGTGCTGTAGCTAATGAAGCTAACATCGACAGCCGTTACATAGGTCAAATCCAGTTATTCGATCAAATAACAGCCATCGACCTTCCAGCTGGAATGCCTGCAGATGTACTACAACACCTTAGAAAAGTGCGTGTTTGTGGTAAGCCATTGAACATACGTGAAGCTGAAGGTGCTGAACTTCCTGCTGGCGGAGATAGCCGTCCAGCACGTCGTCCACGTAAACCTTCAAGCGATCGTCGCCCAGCATCAGGTGACAAAAAACCACATCGTAAAGGTGGCGCTCCTAAGGAGAGCTAATCTGAGATGATCTCACTAGCACAATAAAAGCTAAGTGAAACAAAAAAAAGGAGCCTATGGCTCCTTTTTTTATGGCTTACTTTGTGATTTTCACTAGAGTGCTATCAGGTTAAAAATATAGGCTTTATAACACTATCGAAGAAGACTAGCAGATATAGGATGAGCAACAATATTATGCTGACTATGCAGCGCCTTCTCGACTCTTTGCCATCGAGATTAAGCAAACTAGGAAAAAGGAGAAAGTTGAACGGATTAAACAGATTTTGATAACATATGATGGCGATACCATTTTTACGTCCTGCTATTAGCATACGGTAGAAAAAGAAACTAAAACGGATCAACAATAAAGGAATGCTGATAAACATAGCCAATGAAAAAGCCAGCTCAATACCCGATAATTGAACCTCAAGCTGCAGCAAGTGCTTCACCTCCCCAGTCATAGATAAGACAAGACCAACGGTAACCAGCATAGAGAAAAGTAAAAAAAGTAGGCTAGAGCGGAGTAATCTATACCAATCCAGGGTTACATTTCGCATATGGACACCTTAAGTCATCAATTTAACTGCAGACTTTAATCAATATCTTGTCCATAAGAGACATGAGCACTTTATCCCTAATATTACTAAATTTAGTACAATTTTAATCATTCCATACCTTGGATGATTAAAATCTATGTAAGCTAAAGTATCTAACTCTCTATCTCGAGCCCAACAGCTAGATGTTTCGCTATCGCTAAACTGGCGGTGAGACCTGGTGACTCTATACCAAATAAGTTAACCAGTCCCTTTACCCCGTGAGCTGCACAGCCATCAATACGGAAGTCTGCAAAACGCTTATCGGGCCCTTGTAATTTAGGCCTTATCCCCGAGTAACTGGGCTGCAGTTTATCCCCCTCTATGCCTGGGAAATAACGCCTTATCGCCTCAAGGAATTTAGGTTTCAAGCTGGAATCTAGGCTGTAGTCGGGTATTGCCGAGCGAGAGATGTACTGGGTATCTGGACCAAATTTCAGTTGCCCCCCCATATCTAGAGTCGCGTGGATCCCAAGCCCGGTGATATTTGTCTCCGGGACTGGATAGACTAGCTTTGAAAAAGGATTCTTACCGCCATATGAAAAATAATGGCCTTTGCACCAATGCAGCTCAGGAATACTGCCCTTGCCTAATCCGTCAATCTTATGGGCTACATCAGTAGCGTATAGGCCAGCACTATTGATAAGCAATCGGCTCCGCAATGTCATCTGCTCGCCACCAATATCTAAACGTATGATAAAGCCCTTAGCTGTGGTCTCTGCACCGATAAAACGAGTTCTGGCTACGAAGGTGGCACCATTCTGCTCCGAGTCTGCCAATAGACTCTGCATATACCTATGACTATCAATAATGCCAGTGGACGGGGACAATAAGGCTGACGATGCCTTCAGCTCAGTCGAAAAATGGTGTAAGTCACGGCTAGATTGCCAGATAAGATCATCGACACCATTTATCTTTGCCTTGACTAGCAGTCGCTCAAGGTAAGCCTCTTGAGTCGAATTTTGTGCAAGTATAAGCTTACCCAGGCGCCTAAATGGAATATTCCTCTTTAGGCAGTATTGATACAGTTCAGCCTTACCTTCAACACAAAGCTTCGCCTTTAAACTCGGTTGCGGATAGTAGAGTCCTCCATGAATGACCTCACTATTTCGACTGCTGATCTCTTCACCGAAGCGCTCATTTTGATCAATTATAATGATGTTCGAGAGCCTAGGGCTCAGCCTCGCCCCAATCGCAAGCCCAACAACACCAGCCCCAATAATGACCGCGTCAACTTTTTCCATCTGCTTACTTAAATTATGTTTTCACTACAATCTCATGAATACTTACTTTTGCAAAGCCATCCCATCAAAGGAACTTATCTTAATTATCCGACTCAAACTGATTGTGCCGATGAGGAAGAGACATCAGAGAATGAGCACTGTTAATTGCTTACCATAGATAATTATTTGCGACTTAGTCAAAGCTCTTCTAAATTTATAAGGCGCTACATAGGACAAAATAAAAATAGGGAGTCATTATGCATAAATTCAGTTTCGGCTGCTCTGTAAGGCTATTAACCAATAATATTGCCGAGATAATCATAGAGCCAGAGGTCGAGGTAACACTGGAAATGTTAGGTGAGTTTGATGAATATATGAGTGAAATCTTCAATCACGACTACGCATTACTAGTTAATAAACAACATAAATATAGCTACACTTTCGAAGCACAACTTTGTATGGCATCACAGGAGCACTTAAAAGCAACTGCAGTAGTATTCTACGATGAAAATGATGCTAGCCTCCCCACTCAACTAGTCGAGAGACGCCAGATTGATCAACTAAATATCCGGTTGTTTTCAGGGATCAACGATGGCAGCCAGCATGCTATCAATTGGTTAGAGGAGCAACTTGCAACTGAGGTACAGTTGGAGCTTTCATCGTGAAAGCTCGATCCTCCGCCCCATGTCTCGATTAGCTTGCCCTAAGAGCCGGTAGAAGGCGCGGTAAAAGCTGCAGTATCATCACCGAGAGTATAATCACACCTATGCCCGACAGTGATAATGAATCTAAGCCATCGCTGCTTAACAGCTCGGGCCACAGGCCTAAGCTGACTACCAGTGCCGTACTGGCGAAACTAAAAATAGGTGTCAGTGCCAACATGGCACTCACCTGAGCCGTCGGCCAATACTTCATCGACTCACCAAAACACCCATATGCGATCAGCGTATTGATGGCGCAAAATATTGCAACCCACCACTGATTCGATGTCATGGTACTAAACTGACTAAAATCGATGAAGGGAGCCATAACTAAGACGCCTAATCCATAAATAAACAACAAGACATTACTAGGTGCCAGCTGTTTCAACAGGGATTTTTGCAACAAAGCATAGCTTGTCCAAGAACATACCGAAAACTGAATAATCATCACCCCAGTCCAGATAGCGCTGTTATCAGATTGCGAGATATCCAGATAAGGATGAAAGAACATCAGCATGCCCAAGGCCAAAGTGGCAAAACAGCTCAGCTGAGCTGCATTTAATTTCTCCTTGAAGAACAGCACCCCACCAAATGCTAAAAAGAAGGGCGAGGTTTGAAAGTTTAACTGGGCAGTCCCAGGAGCCAGATACTTGAGAGCATAGACGAAAGAGACGTAATTAAGCATAAGTAGAATGCCGGCAAAAAATAGCTTTACCCAAGCCCTTCTATCTAAGTGACAAAACTGCTTCAAGCTACCAGTAAAAAATTGAATCCCTAAGCTAATCACTAGCGCCACAAGGAAACGAAACCAAGTCAAAGACACAGGGTCGATAAAGCTGGCCGACAGTTTCAGGGCTATGGGTAATATCCCCCAAAATAGGACGGAGACAGAGACGAAAAAGAGGCCAAGTTTGAAGTTGTTTTGCTGCAAGAGGAAACCTATTTAGACTAAGATGTTAGATATTGATCAATGGAGTCGAATACTGCCCCATTTATATATGATGTTCTATGACCAAGAGCAGACTTGTTGGAATTAATTATTAGATTCAGTGTCTGTCACATATGCGAACTTAGCTAGCGGCAAGATTAAGTTTAACAAGCACCAAGATAAACCTAGAAGTTAACGCTTCAGTAGCTCAACAAACTCACTCGATACCTGGGTTACTTCAGGAATAACCAGTTCCTCCACCACTGCCGACTCGATATAATCGGCAAAAGCATTAATCATAACGGGAGGAAATTGAGTGACGTGTTTAGCCATGGCGAGTGCCCGTACTGCGGCGAAATCATCAAGCTGGACCCTAACCCTCACTTCCTGATCAGGTATGGGAGCAGCAACTCGATAATCCAGTCCAAATTTTAGTGCCGATGCAGTCAAATTTTCAGCCTGAGTGTCCGACACTGCAAAATAAACTGCCTGCATAGGAAAATATTGTGAGACTAAAGTACTTACCGCGATATGATCTCGATTACCTGTAACTCCACCAGGCCCAAAAGATAACACGGCTACGGGTCTTATCTCCTCAACCATGGCTTGTATCTCCTTCACTAGTCTTTGAGACTGTAAGGCTAATGAACCATCCGCAAAACGTAAGAATATCGGCGCCTCCAAACCTAACACCTCACAGGCTGCAACAGCCTCGGCTTCACGAACCTTAGCTAGCGCATCACCCGACAGATTTTTCCCAGAATGATCTGTGCCTCGATCCCCGGAAGTGGCATACACAGGAATGACCTTGAATCCATTAGCAGCCAGCTTTGCAAGCGTACCTGATACCCAGGTTTCGTCATCTGGATGAGCGAGTAATACTAAAATAGCTCTCGGTTTGGTAATATTGTTCTCTTCAATAAGATGGCATGAGCAGAGCAAGATAACCAAGAATAACAAGGTCAGCTTACTCAGCTTAAAGGTAAAATAAACCTTAGAGATCATTCTAATTCAGCCCTCTAGCGGATCACAGAGCAGAGCACTACAGCTGAATAAAATTGTGTTATACGCTCTATGCCAGCTTCTATCCTGCATGACTACATTTTAGCTCAGGACAGGACACAAATACTTTATTTAAACGAGCCCGTCACAGCAAACAAAAGATGAAATGAAGCCAAATAGAAATGTGTCACCATAATAGCGACTTGAACCGATTAAACCTCATCCAAGTGCTGTAAATAAATCTAGGATCAATCCAGACGCTTAATGCCTAAGTCAGCTTCCTGTTTGAGTTTTTCAATACAAGCTTGGCAAATACAGGAAGTGAGGTTTAAGAGCTCTTGCCTTAACTTCTCTTTAGCTGGAAAAGTAACCTGACTGCACCAGCACTCAGAGATCGACTTAGCTTGAATCACAGCACAGGCATTTTGTCTCTGACAAAGGGGGCAAGTGCTATCATTATCGAGAATTCTTGTCATCTGCACCAACATGGTCAATATCATGGACTGCAGACTTTAGCATATCTGCCTAAGGCTGCACCCCATATTCCCCCCCCATGCTAGAGGTAAAACAATGTTGCACACTAGATATATTAAACTCATATTAGGATTAATGACCCTAGAGCTCACATCTATTCAGCAGCCCAGTTGAGACAACCTATGCCTAAATTGGCTTGCATCAGAAATAAGCTTACTTTGGCCTAAGAGCGCGAATATAGCAGGGCTCATTTGGGGGGCGAAATGCTCAGATAATGAATTCATAAAACCGTGGTTCAAGTTGGTCCTGATGCAAGTGACCTCCCTATGTTCTGCTAATGCCAGTATCACAGCACTGACATCAAAATGCACTTCAGCATCAGGGAAAATCAAACTCGTAGTACAAGCCGGAGATAGTGCTAAGTAGTGCCGTATCTGGCTCGGATAGAAGCCGATGAAATGTTTAATTTTACCCAGATTAAAGTTAACTTGCTTGATGTCCGATAACGCTTTGAAAATGGCCGATGCTCCAGCACTAAAACCAATTAAAATGATCTCTTCATCACAATCCTGTATCGCAGCAGCCACACACTGTGCATATTGCAAGTGACCCAATTGAGCCATAAACATCTGGTAAGCAGATTGTTCAGTTTCAAACTCATGATGCATGTCACCATAGGGAGTAATTATATCAACCTGGTGCGCTTCAGAAATCAAGGCTTGGCCCAGTGCCTCCAGAGACTGAGAAAAACCGAAAATATCGCTCACTATGATAATTTTAATGACATTCTTCCCTACATATCTAAATTTTCCGTTCCTAAAAATAACACATTTTTTTAAAACATCGCGACTCTAAAGAATGACTAGAAAAGATATAAACTCCCTTCAATGGCTATCTATGCAATACAAAGATACCTATCCCCTTCACAAAAATGCCCCATCAAAAGACGGGGCACTAAAATATTAACTCTATACTTTTATAGCTTCACAGTCTTATAGCCTCACAGCACTAGATAAAGCCTACTTCCCAGGGCGGACACCTAAGGTATGACAGATGGCGTAAGTCAGCTCAGCTCGGTTTAGAGTATAGAAATGGAAGTCTTTAACGCCTTCTCGGGATAAGACTTTAACCATGTCGATAGCTACGTTGGCTCCCACCATTTGACGGGTAGCAGGATCGTCATCTAAACCATCAAATTGCTTATGTAACCAGCCTGGAATTGACACATTCGTCATTCCTGCGAAACGCTTAAGCTGCTTAAAGTTAGTCACAGGCAAGATACCAGGCACAATCTCGGCATCGATACCAGCCGCGACACAACGGTCACGGAATCTTAGGTAAGACTCGACATCGAAGAAGAACTGAGTGATGGCGCGGTTCGCCCCCGCATCTATCTTCCTCTTCAGGTTTATCAGGTCGGCCTGAGCATTAGTGGCATCCGGATGCACTTCAGGATAAGCCGCCACCGAGATATCAAAATCGGCGACAGAGCGAAGCAGGCGCACCAGATCATTAGCAAAACGAGTCGGCCTAGGGCTGCCATCAGGCAAATCACCACGAAGTGCAACAATATCGCGAATACCTGAATTCCAGTAATGTTTAGCTAATTCTTTCAGCTCTTCATCACTGGCATCGACTAAGGTCAAGTGAGGAGCGGCCACCAAATCTGTCTCTCTCTGAATACGTTCGATAACACCATGGGTACGGTCACGTACGCCAGAGTTAGCACCGTAAGTCACAGACACAAACTTAGGTTTTAATGGCTCGAGACGACGAATAGAATTCCAGAGGATGGTTTCCATCTCAGGTGATGCTGGAGGGAAAAATTCGAAAGAAACGTTAATGTCACCATTAAGCTCAGCCAAGCTCTGGTTTAGCGATGTTGAATGTTGTGCGTGATGAAAACCCATTTCAATCCCCTCTACTGCAGTACTTAACTGAAAAATAAAACCATCTAGACGTTTGGACGTCTAGATATCCATATTAGTTAAACTGAGTTTGAAGTCAATAGCTAATAGAGTACTAAATTCAAATAAGATAGAACAGAGAGAACGGGCTAAGTCCTATGGAACGCGGCAGAGCCGCTGCTAGAAACTGAGAATACCAGGAAACGAGGACGGCCTGGGGCCTTAGAGAATGCAGCAAAGCTGCTTCGAGAAAACAAGGATGCGAGGATGCGAGGATGCGAGAAAAAGCTTTGGATCTTATCTCGCAGCCAACTTGTTGGCGAGTTCGAAGCCCAGCGACCTCGAAGTGAGAACGAGAATACGAGGACGGCCTATGGCCTTCGAGAATGCAGCAAAGCCGCTGCTAGAAAACTAGGGTGCGAGAAAAAGATTTTGATCTTCCCTCATAGCCAACTTGTTGGCGAGCTCGCAGCGCAGCGACCTCGAAGTGAGTACGCGAACGCTCTCGGATCGCAGCGTTCTCGTAGCGTAGCGAGCTGCTATTCCTGTAACAGATCCCGACAGATCTGCGCCAGATCCGACTGCACGGCAGCGGCCGTCACTTCACGCCCAGCGCCGGGGCCCCTGATGATAAGAGGATTATCCTGATAAAATTGACTGCGGATCACAAACACATTGTCACCCGGTGTTAAATTGGCATAGGCATGTTGAGTCTCGACCCATTCCATGCCAACAGCAGCCTTAAGCTGACCATTGACGACATCCAGTCCGGCAACATATCTCAAGACCTTATTTTGCTCTGCCGCAGCCTGAAATTCTTGCAACATCTCATGATCTAACTCATGGATACGTGTTAGAAACTGATCCAATGGAATATCGGCTAAATCAGCAGGTACTAATGACTTGAGCTCAATATCTTCCAGTTCAATCTCGTGGCCAATCTCACGGGCCAGAATCAACAACTTACGTTGCATATCTCGCCCCGATAGATCATCACGGGGATCCGGCTCAGTAATACCTAAGCCTCTAGCCTCCAATACCAGTTCTGAAAAAGGCTTCTTAGCGTCATACTTCTCGAATAACCAGCATAAGGTGCCAGAAAAAATGCCACCTACGGCTTCGATAGTATCGCCACTGTTATGTAGATCATTCAATGCATGTTGAACCGGTAGACCCGCTCCGCAACTGGCGTTGTAACGCCAGAACAATCGACGATTACCCAGCTGTTGCTTGAGCTCTTTATAGAAGGCCAAGGGGCCTGAACCTGCCAGCTTATTTGCACTAACCACATGTATTCCACGGGCAAAAAATTCTGGGTATTGCAGAGTCAAATCTGCACTGGCACTGATATCCAGGGCAACTAACTCATCACACTCTAGGGCCTGAAGCTGCTCGAAAAGATGATCGTATAACCAAGGCGTAGCCTGCTGCTCAAACTCCTGTTTCCAGGCGTCGAGATCGATCCCTTGCTCTTTCAACAAGGCCTTCTTAGAACTCAACAAACCAATAAGCTCGACATTGGCTTCGAGCTCCTTATTGAGCGATCCACGGACACGGTTAAACAGATCCACCCAAGCCTCACCAATATTACCCGTTCCCAGTAGTAGCACACCGATGCGCTTACGGGGGCCGGCACATCGACGATGTACTTTCTGAGTGAGCAGATTAACCTGAGCCGAAGGCACTAAGGTCACCAGACTCAAACCATCTTTAAACAGAGGCCTTGCATCTCGACTCAAGAGACGGGCGAACCTACGGCGATAAAGGCTGGCATCGGCACTCACCAGGGCCACTAAGCCAAGATCTTCACGGGAGCTAAGGTCTGACACCCCAAGCGCTTCCGACTGGAGAATAGCTTCTACTTGCTTGTGATTTTCATGGGTAAAAGCGAGCTCTACACGATCGTGGGCCAACTTCCAATGAGCCAAGGGAAGCAGCTCAGCTTGTTCCAATAACTCGGCCAGATTAGCAATTTTGTTTTTGATCCTGAAATTAAACAGAGATACGCTGGCCAAATTTGTCACCACAGGCGCACTGGCCGAAGAGCTTTTCGGTGCGATCAGGGTAAAATCTGTATGAGATGCATAGCTAGAACGAACCGCTAAGCTTACCTGAGTATCGAACAGAGGCTGTAGCGAACGATTGTGTAATACTGGTGAGCCTAGATGTGCCAGACGATTAGCTTCGTCCAGAGACAGGCTCTTGAGTAGCTTGGCATCACTAATCTTATTCGGATCGGCATTGAATACCCCTTCAACGTCGGTCCAGATGGTCACACGTTCGATATCCGCCAGACTGGCGATAAGAGTGGCACTGTAATCTGAACCATTTCGGCCGAGCAACAGAGTTTCTCCCCGGCTGTTGGCACAGATAAAGCCGGTAATAATGAGCCTCTCGTTGGGGTGAGCATTAATCGAATTCTGCACACGCTGACGAGATTCATCCAGCCTAATCAGAGGTACTGCGCCTTCATCGGCTAAGAGTAAGCTTCTGGCATCGACATCCGATGCGGCGACCCCTGACTCCCTGAGTAGAGCAGCAAGTAGACGGGCTGACCAACGTTCACCGAAGCTCACTACCTCACTTCTTTTATATTCGTTTAACACCTCTAGAGAGAACAGGCTGATAAGCTGATACTTATCGATAGACAAGCGTTCCCTTAGGCTTCTGGCCTGTTCATTAGAGAGCAGCTGTTCGATCAAATTTTGCTGAAAGCTGATCAACACCTGTAACTCTTCCTGCCATAGCAGACCGGTATCTTTTAACTCTAATAGTTTATATAGGAAGTTAGTGCTCTTACCCGCAGCGGATACCACAACGAGATCGTCGCTGTTGCCGTGAGTGAGAAGGATATGAGCAACCCGGCGATAACAATCAGCATCCGCTAAACTGGAGCCTCCAAACTTATGCAAATGACAACGTGCCATCTCTTACTCCTATAATACCGGTTAACGACTGGCAGCTAATGCTGCAAAGAGTCCGGCTTGAACATCGGCAACTAAATCATCGGCATCTTCGATACCTACGGACAGACGGATAAGGGTCTCTTTTACTCCGGCTGCAGCGCGAGCCTCAGGCTCCATGGCTCTGTGGGTCATTGTCGCAGGAACCGCGACTAAACTTTCTACCCCACCTAAACTTTCAGCCAGTGAAAAAATAGAGAGTTTATCCAAGAATGCCACCAGCTCCTTCTCTCCACCCTTGAGTTCGAAACTCAACATGGCACCGAAGCCTTTCTGCTGTTTCGCGGCAATCTTATGACCCGGATGTGTTTCAAGACCCGGGTAGTATACCTTTTCCACGGCCAAACTAGTGGTTAATACTTCTAATATGCGCTGAGCATTAGCCTGATGCTCACGAATACGTACCGCAAGGGTACGAATACCACGTAAGGTTAGATAACTATCGAAGGCTGACCCAGTTAGGCCTAAGGTATTCGACCACCAATGTAATAACTCACCTAACTCGGCATCCTTAGCGACGACGGCACCACCGACTACGTCGCTATGGCCATTGATGTACTTAGTGGTCGAGTGAATAACGATATCGGCGCCGAGAAGCAAAGGTTGCTGTAGAATTGGCGACAGGAACGTATTATCGACCACCACTAAGGCATCTACTAAGTTACTTGCCTTGGAAATAGCTTCGATATCGACGACACGCAGTAGTGGATTAGACGGTGTTTCCAGCCAGACCATCTTAGGCTTGCGAGCAATAGCAACTTCGAGTGCAGCGCTGTCGGTCTGATCGACAACAGCTAACTTAAACGCTCCCTTCTTAGCCAAGTTAGTAAACAGACGATAGCTACCGCCATAACAGTCATGGGGAACCACAAGCAGGTCATCGGGACCCAACAGGCTAGTCACTAATGTAATCGCAGCCATACCTGTACAAGTCACTATGCCAGTTGCGCCTTTTTCCAGGCTAGCAATGGCATCCCCAAGAATAGATCGAGTCGGATTACCCGAACGGCTATAATCGAAGTCTCTAGGATTCTTATGGCCATCGAAGCAATAATTAGTCGATAAATAGATAGGGGGCACCACAGCACCATGTTGGGTATCGGATTCAATCCCTTGACGCACTGCAATTGTGGCTAACTTACGTTCGGTCATCTACTACTCCTAAACTATTTACTGAACACCTTTCCCCTACAAAAAATGGTTAAGAGATGTCTGGACGTCTAAATGTACCTAAGGGAAAGCCTAGCGTCAACCGAATATAGCCGTTTAGACGTCCAAACATATGGAAATCTATTTGCAATTGTCATAAATAAGAGGCAATAATTTGACTGTACAATTTAAAGGGTTAAAATCTGCCCCGAATTTTGAATATACAGGTGAGTCAATGACTGAGTGGAATGGCGATTATATCAGCCCATATGCTGAACACGGCAAGAAGAATGAACAAGTAAAGAAAATTACTGTTTCTATTCCCTTGAAGGTACTTAAGGTTCTTACCGATGAGCGCACCCGTCGCCAAGTGAATAACCTGCGTCATGCCACCAATAGTGAGTTGCTGTGCGAAGCATTCTTGCATGCATACACAGGTCAGCCTCTGCCTAACGATGATGACTTGTCTAAAGATAAGCCCGATACTATCCCGTCCGAAGTGAAGCGCTTGATGGATCAGATGGGTATCGCCTGGGAAGATGTGGAGTAAGCAGACTCACTAAAATCTTGAACAGTCAGTTTCAGGGATCGCATTGCGCTCCCTGCTCTCTTCTACACTAGTATCACCCCTGCCGAAACAATCGAGTCAGACTAATACATCAGATAAATAGTGCTAACTATTTCGCCATTCACAATACAATTTAGAGAAAAGCCGTGCTTTCAATGATAGATCCAACAACTCTGGCTCTAGCCTCGTTAATTATCTTCTGTGGCGCCTTAACCCAGAGCCTAATAGGTTTTGGCTTAGCCGTTGTCGCATCCCCTTTACTCTATATTGTCGATCCTGAGTTGGTACCTGTCCCGGTTATCGTCATGGGCTTCTCTATCTCCTTATTGACACTAATAAGAGAGCGAGGCGCCCTGAAGTTTAATGGGCTGCAATATGCACTACTTGGGCGAATACCAGGGGGCTTTATTGGTGTAGCACTATTAATATATGCACCACAAGCAATTCTTGGCTTGGCCATATCAGGCATAGTTGCCGCGGCAGTCATTTTAAGTTTACTCAAGTTCAACTTAGCCGTTAACCGCAAGAGTCTATTTGGCGCCGGCGTGATATCTGGCATATTTGGCAATATTGCCGCTATCGGCGGCCCGCCATTAGCAATTCTGCTTTCAGGACAAGATGCCCGTCAGTTTCGCGCCGCGCTATCAGCCTTCTTTGTCTTCAGTTCATTAATTGCCTTGGCTATTTTAGCCGTCACTGGCTTTATCAATGTCAGACATATATGGCTATCTCTGTTGCTTATGCCATCGGTGATCTTAGGTTATCTAGTGGCGGGAAGACTGATAGGACGAGTAGATAAAGATAAGACTCGCACCGCAACCCTCATCTTATGTTCAATCAGTTCAGTTTTGTTAGCCGTAAAGTCGTTAATGGAATTATAGAAAAGAGAGATACGAGAGCGTGACTCCGTCACTGTGAGTACGGAGCTTACCCCTCGGAGAACGCAGCAAAGCTGCTGCGAGAAGGCCTAAAAGCGAGGACGGAGCTTTGCTCCTCCGAGAAGGCTGAGAAGCGACTAGGAGGACGTCACTGCGCGAGGGCGTGACTTCGTCACAGGGACAAGCTTTAGCTCTTCTCTCGCAGCCAACTTGTTGGCGAACTCGTAGGGAACTTGTTCCCATCCTCGAAGCACAGCGTCCTCGAAGTGAGCTTACGAACATTCTCGAAACCAAGTGCCCTCGAAGCTGCTTTTAAAAATGATACGAAGTCTGCAGCACACCACCTACGGCATCATCGCTGCCGACTATGCCGGTAAAATCCAGGTAGAAGACTCGACCAAATTCGAAGCCTGTACCCAATGAGTAGATATTCGCTCTGTTGTCTTTCATATCGCGGCGATAACCTACACGCAATGCAAACCAATCTGTAGCCTTCAACTCGCCGCCAACACGCCAATATTGTGTACCTTCAATTTCTTCGAAGCGCTTATGGGCATTGAGATCTATATCTGAGGTCAAAGTTAGGCTACCCCAGTCGTAAGCCACACCTGCAGTAAAGATAGGCTCAATCTGATAGGTAAACTTACGACCTTGGGCTTCTACCGTCTCCACATCTTGGCTGATAAGATTACGACCCGACAGGCCGATGGTTAATCCAGATATAGGCTCCATGGCAATACCAACATCTAAGTTAAATGTGACCTCATCATTTCTGTACTTGGAATCATTAAAATCACTGGCTTCGAAGTTATTGGCACTGACTACGTAGTTGTATGTATCTATCCGCTGAAACTTAGGCGATATCCCCACAGCAATGGGCATATTGACGATTGAAAGTGGAAAACTCAGGGCTACGCCTAAATCAGAAACCACACCGGCAACCACAGCCCCTTGTGAATCTAAGTCTGCTAGGCCTGGGGGGGTATTAGCATCTAAGCCATTAAGGCTGTCTATATCCGACTGGGCTATAGCAGCGACTCCAATAGCATCGATATAGCTCTTATAAAATACCGCCATAGGCATCTTATGTGTGGGTAATACGATAGAAAATCCAATGCCTACACTTACATAAGCATTATTATCTTTTAAAGACTCGAGATCGCTAACTAGGTCATCACGAAACTTATCTACCCCTGTAGCATTACCTGCAGTGATTGCAGCGTCTAGAGCATCATAGGAGTCTTGCAGTGAGTCAAACTTATCTAGCATCTGATCTTTATCGGCGCCATCGGCTCCGAGTACCGGGAGTAACATGGCAAAATTATTGAACTTAGGTGCTTGTAGGGCCAATAGAGCGGGATTAATGAAGGCTGCCCCTACACGGTTTGATGAAGCCACGCCTGCGCCGCCCATGGCATCGCTGCGAGCCTCGTAGTATTGCTGCCCAGCGATAGCCATCGACGGGGAGAGTATCAGTGCACAGCTAAGTGCAAGTTTGAGCATTTTCATCCGTTCAGCCCTTATCTTTATTTTTATTTTCTGATGTTCATTACCTTCTCCCTACTTGGTAAAACTCAGCTTAGCGCTCTGAATAATACTGACAAAAATAAGTAGCAAGACATAAAAACAGTCGAATTTAAAGATAGTCCAACATTCTGAATTGTGTACGACGAACGCTTAAAAAACCAACACTAGTATCGATTTATTTTAATCTTTTTTTTAACAGGATTATCCCCCCAATAGGCATATAAGCTAACCAACTAATAAGTATGAATATCTACCACGTTTGATGGCTAATTAATCCACTGGGTAAATGACTAAATTCACAGTTAGTAAGTATAAATTATCTCTATTTGTCCTAAAGCACATAATCCTTAAAATGTTCAGCAGTAAAACCTACGAATTCTCTTAATATCGCTGGCTGAAATTTGTCTTTATGATAAAGCAGATAAAATGGTGTGTCGGCGACTCGCCAATCTTCAAATACTGAGACTAATTCACCACGATTGAGTTCTTCGACGCAATACAGCTGCGGCAATCTAACTATGCCATTGCCCGCCAAAGCGCTGTGTTTCATCGCCCTGCCATTTTTACAGCGAAAAACCCCATTGATATGCACATCGAGTTTATGCTCACCATTATCCACATGATAGAAGGACCAGTTATTGATCGATCCCGTTATACACTGGTGTGTTTTGAGTGATTTCGGATCTTGCGGGTAACCTCTAGACTGCAGATACTTAGGTGATGCTAAGGTCAAATTGGAAATATCCATCAGTTTACGTGCCACCAGCCCGGAATCTTCCAGCTCGCCCATCCTAAAGACCAGATCGAACTGATCAACTAATAGATCGACCCTTTGGCTACTAAAATCCAGCTCCACTGAGATCCCGGGATACTTAAGGATAAAGTCATTAATCAGACCAGCCACAACCTCCTCACCGAGATAACCACCGACACAGTTGATCTTGATGCTCCCCTGTAAGTTTTGAGCATTGTCTACGGCAATATCCACCGCCTGGTCGATACTGTCTAAGGCCGCCTTGCACCGACTAAAAAATGCCAGCCCTTGCTCAGTTAAACGTTGTGCTCTTGTCGTCCTGGTAATAAGTGTCACCCCTAGGTAGGACTCTAAATGGGACAACTGTTTAGAGAGATGGGAGCGTGAACAAATCAAGACTTCGGCCGCCTTAGTAAAGCTTCCTTGTTCAGCTATCACAGTGAACGCCTTAACATCTGCCAGATTTATTTCACTTTTACTCATACTCGATTCTCATATTGAAGATGCCAATTAGATTATGACATTAGGTGCCGCCTAGAAACAATCATGTTCTTTGCAGGGTATATATCAACAATAGCTCTAATTCTATAATGCTTGCAACTTGATTGAACGACTCAATAACCAGTCGCTTCTATCCCTCTAATAAGCAGATCAGAAGGTATAAACAGATGAAAGAACTTATCGTAATTACAGGCGCATCTTCAGGTATAGGCGCTGCTATGGCCAAGGCATTCAGCGCTAAGGGTCATCCGCTACTTTTATTGGCTCGCCGCCTCGAGCCCATGTTGGACCTAGAGCTAGAGAACAGCCTATGTATCAGTGTCGATGTAACAGACGGTGAAGCAATTAAGGCCGCTATTGCTACCTCAGTTGCCAAATTTGGCCCAGTTGGCGGCTTGATTAATAACGCTGGGGTCATGTTACTTGGCCACACAGATACTCAAGACCCTGCCGAGTGGAGCCGCATGATCAACATCAATGTCATGGGCGTACTCAATGGTATCCATGCTGTATTGGCCGATATGAAAGCACGCAAGACGGGGACTATCATCAATATCAGTTCGGTCGCGGGTCGTAAATCCTTCCCTAATCATGCGGCCTACTGCGCCACTAAATTTGCGGTACATGCACTGACCGAAAACATTCGCGAAGAAGTGGCCACCCATGATGTACGCCTTGTGACAATAGCGCCTGGGGCTGTTGAAACTGAGTTACTGTCACACACTAGCAGTGATGAAATAAAAGCCGGCTATGCAGATTGGAAAGAAGAGATGGGCGGCGTTATCGCGCCAGAAACTATCGCAGATGCGGCTTTATTTGCTTACCAGCAACCTCAAAGTGTCTGCGTGCGTGAAATCGTATTAGCTGCGACTCGTCAGCAAGCATAACAAGATACAAGTCATCGACAATCTAGGCAGCAGGGGTCGTGCATGTATGTCGTAGCAGGGCATTGCTGCCTAATACCAATAGATATAAGGCAGCAATAGCCGTGTTTGCTCTGACCCAAGTTTCGAGAAACTTGTCTCTTCGATTTAACCTTAAAAGGCACCAAGAGGCTAATTGACTATTAACCCTTTATTGCGATCCCCTTACTGCGACTCCTTTATTGAATTTATAATGGTCATCTTGATAAAAAAGTCTATTCAGGCAATCTCCCAAATTTAACCTTGTCGATCTCTGGGTATTGCAGCAAGTTCAACTCCACCAAGGGGCGGATTTTACCTATTGTGACAGAGACACCGGCCCAACCATCTTCATCCATCTCGAACACCACATAGGCAGTGCCATCCTTGAGCTCATAATATTTCACCTCGCCAGCCATCTTATAGGGACTTATTAGCTGAGCTAGTGTTTGCGCCAACTGACGTGCCGTTACATCTTGCTTCAATGGAGTTTCGATCATCTTGGTGCTATTGAAGGGATCGTCCCCACCTACTTGAATAAACTCCACCATCTGCAGATCATACCCTTCCATGTCTTGAGGTAAAATCATGTTAATAGGGCTGACATCGACAGAATCTTTCTGACTGCTACATTGGAGCAACGCAGCTCTGGACTCTGAAACTCTCTGCTTAAACTCATAGACGGAATTATCGTGATCTCGACTAACTGATGAATCTAGATAATAAGGGAAACCAGCCGCCTTATTGAGCACTAAAGCATACTTGTTATTTGCATGAACAATATAATCGGAGAAGTTAGCATGTTTCTGCACATCACATTGAGCTGTGTACTGATCTAGCAGGCGAAAAGCGATTAAGACCTCCCGGTGAAAACTATCTAGCTCATCCGTTATTTGCTGCCTTTTCCCTTGGAAACTTGCTAACCCGTAGCCCGCTAAAAATACCAAGATAGCGAGTAATATTAAAGGGAGTGCTTTAGGAAAGGTCCGTTTCAAACTCATATTTATTCCTTTGATTTATGTCGAACATAGTTATTGAATTTATCTTTAACAGGTCCATCAGCACCTCACCTATGAATCAATCTATGTTCCAATCTTGAGCCTTAAGCCTTAAGCCTTAAGCCTTAAGCCATAGTTCGTAGTTCATAGTTCATAGTTCAGAACTAGACTGAGGGCGAAACTGGATCCCTTTAATAGATAGATGAGGGTTAATGAAATAAATTCAACGCTACTAAGCTGAAATAATATCCTAGGCTAGTATTTTGTCGCCGTTAAACCTAAAGCAGACACCTTCAAGCATTTATCTCATAATGCGGATAATCGATATAACCTTCTGCGCCGCCGCCAAACAGAGGCCCCTTATCGAAATCAGCCAGGGGCAGTTGGTTAGACAGACGGTAAGGTAAGTCAGGATTAGCTATAAATGAACGGCCAAATGCGACTAAGTCAGCATGGCCACTGATTAAAATCTCATTGGCCCTGTGAATATCATAACGCCCTGCCACTATGATACAGGCTTTAAAAACCTCTCGCAGTGTAACTCTGAAACTAGCAGGGATCTGTGGTGCATCGTCCCAGTCAGCCTCAGAAAGATGCATATAAGCGATACCTATTGCAGATAACTGCTCTGCCGCGAGTAAGATGGCATCGACAATATCCGGACAATCCATATCCTTGAAGGTCACAAACGGCGCAAGTCTGACTCCAACTTTGTCGGCTCCGATTCTATTACTCACCGCCGACACCACCTCCATCAAGAAACGAATACGGTTTTCCCGACTGCCACCATAATCATCGGTTCTCTTATTGGAGTTAGTTCGTAAAAACTGATCGATGAGATACCCATTGCCACCGTGTATCTCCACCCCATCGAAGCCTGCATCTATGGCCTTAGCCGCACTATCGGCAAAGTCATTCACCACCCTATCGATATCTGACTGAGTCATCTCCCTAGGAGGCAGACAATCGATCATCTGGCCTTGAGGATGGGCTTCATCGACAATCCAGACCTTAGTGTCCGTAGGCTTAATCGCTGAGGGGGCTATCGGTGCCAGTCCCTGCTGAAAAACAGGGTGAGACACCCGGCCCACATGCCACAGCTGATTGAAAATGGTGCCTCCCACCTGGTGAACCGCTGAGGTCACCTTTCGCCAACCTTGGATCTGTTCATGGGTATAGACGCCCGGTGTAAAAGAATAGCCCTGGCTATCATCAGAAATTTGAGTCGCCTCCGTGATGATTAAGCCTGCCGAAGCCCGCTGGGCATAATATTCAGCCATCATCTCATTGGGTATATTGCCAGGCTGAGTGGTCCTAGATCGCGTCATAGGGGCCATCACCATACGATTGGATAAAGCGAGCCGACCATTTGAGTAAGGAGTAAATAACTTCATGATAAAACCTTATGCTGAGACTAGGTAGAGAGTTTTCAAGGGAGAAACTCACCATCTGAAAAATGTGAGACCAGTGTATAACCCGTATCAATTTTTGATAATTGGGCTATTATTAGAATCATTTTCAAAAAATATTTGATATGTATCACCTCAAAGATCTCCATCTCGCCATCAGAATCGCCGATCTTCACAGTATCTCGGCAGCCGGTCGCGAACTAGGTATGACGCCCGCGGCGGCCAGTGCGGCACTGCAACGACTGGAGAAGCAGATCGACTGCCAGCTGTTTTCCCGCTCTACCCGCAGCATGAAACTGACTCAGGAGGGGGAAGTCTTTATCGATACAGGACGTCAAGCCCTAGAGTTACTGGCAGGAGCTAGCACGGTCCTGGCGGATAACCGAGGAGAGCTAAAAGGAGAGATACGTATCGCCCTACCCTCAGATCTAGGGCGGAATCTCATTCGTGGCTGGCTGGATGATTTTGCCAATCAGGCTCCCGAGCTGACTCTCACCCTCTTCTTCGGCGATCATATGTCGGATCTCATCAATCAGAACCTACATCTTGCCCTTAGATATGGACAGCTTGAAGACTCAAGTCTTAAGCGCCGCCAGCTAGCCATGATCCACAGGGTCGCCATAGCCTCACCGGATTATCTCGCTAAGAGCGGAATACCCAAGCACCCCAATGAACTCAATCAACATAAAATATTGATCCTCAATCGAGGCGGCGAACCTTGGAATAAGTGGCGATTTAGCCATAAAGGAGCAGGCTATGAGGTTCATGTCAGAGGCAATAAAATCTGCAATGATGGCGCCGTCATTCGTGACTGGGCATTAGCCGGTGAAGGCATTGCCTATAAGAGTTGGTTAGATGTCGCCGCGGATGTACATCAGGGCAGGCTGGTATTGCTCTTTCCCGATCAGCTGGCGGAGAAAATCCCCCTACAACTCGTGTATCTACACACCGACTATCCAAGGTTAAAGATCCGTAAAACCATAGATTTTATCAACCAAGGTATCCAGGAATTTTGCCGCAGCTATCCCCTGTAAACTAACTAGTCCCGATTTATACCACAGCAGAAACCTGCCCCCATATTTGACCTCTCCTGCGACAGCTTGTCGCAGTTTGGCTATTAGCCTTTGTCACTCACTAACTTGACTGACACAATCCCCAACGAACCAAGATAGTCACATCAAAAAGCAAATCATCAACAGTCACACAACCTAAGATAAATACTATGACCTTGCGCTTATCAATTATCTCACTCTCGATCTTTTCAGCTCTATTCTCATCTTCCCATGCGTTCGCCGATGACGCTGGCTTCGAAGTTATCGAAGTAACCGGCCATCATGAAGGCAGCTACAGCTCGGTTGCGGTCGATGCTGTATCGCCTAAGGTCGATATCAGTGGCCTGCTGGAAAAAATTCCCGGAGCCGCCGTCAATGGCAATGGCCCACTCACTGGCATAGCCCAGTATCGCGGGCTCTATGGCAACAGGGTTAACACCCAAGTGAATGGCGTTAGCTTAGCCAGCGCGGGACCCAATGCCATGGATACCCCCTTAAGTTATGCGAGCTTAGTCAATAGTGAACGTCTCGAAATGACCCGAGGCATAGCGCCGGTTTCAGCCGGAACCGACACCATAGGCGGCAGCGTCAAGGTGATAGAGTCTCAAGCCAGTTTCGATGACGTCAGTGGTAAAGTCGCCGCGCAATATCAAGATAATGGTCAAAGGGGTCATGTTGGCGCTAAGGTCAATATTGGCAATCAAGACCACGCCCTACTGGTTTATGGCGACATACTTAAGGGCGATGACAACACCACTTCTGGCAATGGCCGCGAGATCTCACCAACGACCTATGACAAAAATATGTTTGGCGGACAGTACCGCTTCAATCTAGGTGCATCGAGCTCAGACAATGAGTCTATAGCCATAGGCTACCAGCATGTTGAAACCACCGAAGCCGGCACTCCGGCTCTGCCTATGGATATCGACTTTATCCGCAGTGACAGAGTAAAGCTTGAAGGCGTTCACGATATATCAGACTGGGAACTCAATTGGCACTTGGCCTACAGCGATGCCGAGCATGGCATGGATAATTTCAACCAGCGCATGAAAATGCCCTCGATGAATGCCAGATATAACAGCGCCGATAGCACTAGCTTCGACGGTCAATTATCTATAGCTAAAGACGCCTGGTTATTCGGACTTGATACTCAGCTTAGCGAGCATAACTCAGTGATCACCGACCCGACCATGGCCATGTTCCATGTGGATAATTTCAATGGTGTGAAAAATGATACCTACACAGCCTTTGCTCAGTGGCAGCTAGATGTCGGCCAGTGGAATTGGCAACTTGGTGCACGAGTAAAACACTACATCACAGATGCCGATGAAGTTGAGCACTCTATGGCGGGGAAAAAACCTGCAATTAAGATGCTAATGGACAGATATAACAATGCCGACCGCTCGCAATCTCAAACAGGCGTAGATCTGGTACTCAACACTCGCTATCAGGTGAGTAATGAGCTGAGTTGGATCTTAGGCTTGGCCCGTAAACAGGCTAGTGCCAGCTACCAACAGAGATATCTCTGGGTGCCGATGCAATCAACTGGCGGACTGGCCGATGGTCGTACCTATGTCGGCCAAATGGATCTGGATTTAGAAACAGCCTATCAAGTCGAAGTGGGTGCAGATTATGCCAATGGCGACTTTAGCTTCAGCCCCCGTGTGTTCTTACACCGTATCGACAATTATATTCAAGGAGTGGCAGCAACAAATCAGGCTGTGATCATGGCAGCTAAGATGATGGGCGATAATAATCCTATGCAGTTTGCCAATGTCGATGCCCAGCTACTCGGCATGGATCTTAGCGCAGCTTACCAGCTAGCCGAAAGCTGGAGCCTAGATATGAATGCCAGCTATGTCAGCGGCGAGCGTCGTGACATAGAAGATAACCTCTATCGCATCGCTCCGCCTAAGGTCATCCTTGGATTGAATTACCTAAGCGGCAGCTGGTTAGCACGAGTCGAGGCCCTAGGTGTCAGCGCTCAGAACAAGGTGTCTGAGACACAATTAGAGGAAACCACAGCAGGTTATGGCTTGATGAATCTGTCTCTTGCTTATGATGCAGACAGCTGGATGGTCAAGGCAGGGGTAAATAACCTGTTCGATACTGAATATGAAGATCACTTAGCCGGTTATAACCGGGTGATGGGTGGTGATTTGATGCCGGGCGAACGCATGCCAGGTACAGGCATAAATGCTTGGCTGACGGGAGAATACAGATTTTAAGTTTTAAGTTTTAATTTTTAAGTAAGGGATCTTAAGTTCTAGGGTCTATAAACTTTGTTTATTTTAGGGATTTCCACTGCACTTTCCCTCCCCGAGCGACTCTCGTTTAACAAGGAGATATCCTCGGGGATTTTTTATTTTGGCAGATTCAACTTCCCGCTTTATATTGAGTAACTGACAGGTATTTCGAACCAGCTAACCAGCTAACCAGCTAACCAGCTAACCAGATAACCAGATAACCAGATAACCAGATAATGAACCTATTCTTGCCCTTATCCTAAATGGCAGCTCACAGGTTTCTTCAATAATTTTCGCTGCAATGTACGTCTGTGCATGCCCAATTGTCGCGCGGTAGCAGAAACATTACCCTTGTTAGCATTGAGCACCTGCTGAATATGCTCCCACTCCAGTCGCTTAGGGTTGAGAGGCTCTTCATCGATAGCCGAGCTTGCCATATCCATGGGTGTCGAGTTAAGTGCATTGAGTAAGGTTTGTGTGTCTACAGGCTTAGCCAGGTAATTATCGGCCCCCATGCGTATAGCCTCCACCGCAGTTGCGATACTGGCATAACCCGTTAACAGTACCATCAAGACCTTAGGCAGATGCAGCCTCAAAGGCTCAATCAGAGTGAGACCATTATCCTCCGCCAGCTTCATATCAAGCAGAATATGACTGGGTTTAAACTGTCTCGCCAGCAGTAATCCCTGAGTCGCATCATGGGCCTGTGCACACATAAATCCATGGCGAGTGAGGCGTCTGGCAAGCACACAGGCTAATGCTAAGTCGTCTTCGATGATCAATAGCTTGTTTATGTCTGTCACTTAAATTCCAACAAATATTCCAACTTAGGTTCCAACTTACATTCAAATATGGACTGCTTTACAAAAACATATTAAGACGCGAGTACCGGTAAGCTCACTTCAGCCACGGCCCCACCTTCAGGATGAGAGCCTAAGATAAGCGTCCCTCCCAAGCGCTCGAAGCTGGCATGGCTCAACATCAGCGCCACCCCTAAACCTGATGGGCTCTCAATTAACTTATGACCTAGTTGAGAAATCAGGCTCTGAGGTATGCCAGTACCATAATCGCGCACTCGGATCCGTAAACGTAAAGATTTACCACCGTAGCGGGACTTAAGATCCAGCTCGGCTAATGACTTGATATCGATCTCTATGCGTACCCTCTTCTCACCAAGAGCCTCCTCGCTGGCACGAGATGCATTATCAACCAGAGAGAGAATCGCAGGTAGTAGGCTGGTGTCGGTTTGGAACTGCACTCCTCGGGCTTGTGGAGCTAAGTGTAACTCTAGCTTCAGCTCAGGCATCAAGAGTGTTAACTGCTGTCTGAGTAAAGTCACTAACTCACCGACTTCGGTCTCAATCAGCTTCTGTTCTCTTATCGACTCGGTAGCCAATCTAAGTTCATTGAGTGTGTGTTCACACCTTAATAGCGCCGCCTCCATCTCTTCGATCGCAGGATTATCATCACTAAGCTCTTCAGCTACCTCGTCCACCAGCAAACGTAGACTAGACAAAGGTGTCGCCAATTGATGGGCCATCTGGGCTGAGGCCGTACCCAGAGCTAACAACTTCTCCTGCCTAAGTTGCGCCTCTCGCATATAGGCCAACTCGGCATCTTGCCTGCGCATACGCTTAGCGATAAAAGCCACACTCGTGGTCATGACCAAGGAAGATATAACGAAGTTAAACCACATACCCAGATAGTGAGAACTCATATCCATGCCATGGTGCCGCATCTGATTCTCAGGCACAGCATAGAGCATCAAGCTATAGGCGAATGTCGAGATTAACGTCAGCGTCCAGGGCGCCCAACGTGGCAAGATCACCGCGGCGATAGCTATTGGGATCAATAAAAGCGAGATAAAAGCATTAGTGGCACCACCGGAAAAATACAGCCAAGTGATCCAGAAGGCAGTATCGAGCAGCAATGGAACAAATAATCCCGAGTCCTTCGACATCAAGGGTTGCCTGATGGCAAACGTGACTGTCAGGTAAATAGCCTCTAACACCAAGGCATAATTCAACGCCGGACTGAAAATAGACAAGCCAAAGGTTTCGGCGGCAAAAAAGGTTAGCCCAAGCTTAAGCGCGAAACCTAAGATACGCAGCAAGGCTAACTGATCCCAGGCTTTTAAATTCGGCACTAGACTCTTAGGCATAACACACCTTAGCTACCTGTAATTTAGTATCAATATGTGAAGACGTCATAATAAATTCGTTAACCCAGTTTCAAACCAATAGCCGACAGCGCCGGAGTGGACGCCTCCAAGGCATCTAATACGCCAGACTTGAAATCAACTTGTGAAGTGATCCCAAGCAGAGCTAGCCTGTCACAATTTAAGGTGCAATCTTTAGGACGCTTAGCATCGTCACTGGGCTCACTCACAGGAAGCAAATGATCGACGTCGAGTCCCAATACTTCACCTAAGGTCAATAGCATCTGGTACTTGCTCATGGTTTCCTTGCCACTGAAGTGATAGATACCTGACAGCTCTTGTTGCGCAACTTGTAGGTCGATCATCTTCTCGATAGCCAGGGCAATATCTTGTGTGGATGTAGGGCTGCGCACCGCCCAATGGTCCACCTCTTGAGTCTGCTTATCCATTAAATGATTAAGTAATATTAAGATGGCGGATTCAGATACTGTCTCAACCTGGCCATAGAGAATAGGCAGTCTCAGTACCGCAAAGTCCTTAGAGGTTGCCAGCAATGCTTGCTCACCCTGCCATTTAGACTCACCGTAAAAGTTGAGCGGATTTGGCTTATGGAACTCGGCATAATTTGGCGCCGAACCATCGAACACATAATCGGTAGAAATGTAAATAATCCAGATACCATGCTTGCTTGCCGACTCGGCCAATGCCTTGGTTGCCCCCAAGTTCAAGGCTAATGCCGCACTTGGGTTTAGCTCAGAAACATCCGGACGACGCTCGGCGGCGCAATGGACGATGATATCGGGTTGATGGTGGGCAATAAACTCATCGGCTGCTTGGGTATTTGTGAGATCTAACTTGTATATACCTGCTTGAGCCCGGCTAAAACCTGTTGCGATAACTTGATGTATTTGGCTTGCCTCAATTTGAGTCTTTACCGCCCTGCCCAGTAAACCAGTCGCACCGGTTATCATTATTTTTGCCATCTTATCTCCGTGCCCAAACTTGCATTTTAAAACTTGGGTCAGTGTAATGATTTTCAACAAATAAGCACATTGATTTACACAAAGGCTTAACCGTGATTAATGCGCTACTTGCCTATCTAAACTTTGCTTAACTAAACTGATCTTATCTAGATGATCTAAACGGATCTAAAACTGTTGAATATCTAGCTTGTTCAATCAGGTAATTGATAACCCCAGCCATTTTCTGCCTGTATCACCAGCTCTTTACTCAGATACTCATATCGTTTACTACACTAAGGTTTAACCATGATTAATGCGCTACTTGCTTACCTAAGCTGATCTAAGGCTGTTGAATATCTAGCTTGTTCAATAACGATGGGTAACCCCAGCCATTTTCTCCCGGTATCACCTGCTCTCCAGTCAGATATTCATACAAGGTCGGAGCCAATGAGCCATTTTCCTCTACCTTGAGAATACTGGTATCAGGCCCTATGGGAGTGCCCCAGAAACCGATGAAGGCATCCTTCTCCGGGAAGTCCTCTCCAGCATGACGACCGGGCACCTTAGTGTTGTAGCCTATGCCAGCCTTGGGAAACAAATTTATCGTACCGGCGCGGGCTTCATCATAAAGTCTGGCCAGCTGATTCACCGAATCAGGACGAAGAGTGAAGCGAGTCAAATCCCGCCACTGCTCAACCGTGCACCATGAATTGACATCATCAGCGTTCGCCTGGGTGATACATAAGCTTTTCAACTCAGAAAAGTGCTCAATCTCAGCTTCAGAGGGAGTTTGTCGATATGGATTCAACTCCTGAGTATCCAGTAATCTAGGTAGTTTTGCCGTTAAACTGCTGTAGAGCAACTTATCCCCTCTTCGCTCCACCAGCTCATCGAGCCGCTCACCATCACGATGGCCAATTAGACGTACCTGACAGCCAGCCGAGTTGCATTGACGTTCCCTCAGCACCATATAATCCAGAGACTCAGACAGACTATTGGCCGTCTTGGTGACTATATCCAGAGTATCGGTAACTTTTGCAGCGTTAATGGGCAGCCAGTGGATCAGATCCTTATAAACAGGTTGGGCTTGCCAGCCGGATTTAGCGTTGAAGAAGTCCATCATCATATTGCCTCCAGCGGTAGAAGCCACAACCACATCTAGGCCTCTGTTACTCGCGTAATTAAGGGCATTGGTGATTTTCGGTCCTTCGCCCTCATCGGATGAGATCTTCTTTACCAAGAGGGGATAACCCAGCTCATGTGACAAGCTATCAAATACTTGCCTCTCGGGATTCAGGGCATAAAAAACGGGCGTCAGGCCATGATCCCCCGCCATCCCCCACAAGGTTTGATCATAGATCCCAGCATCTTTATAGGCTTGTTCTGTCTGGCCCAACCAAAAGTCCAGTCGGTTGAGTTCTCCCGTTGGCATGATAATCTCGTCACTGAAAGGCCCGGTGAAATGAGCAAAATGATCCGGCCAAGGATTATAGATCAAGGTATGATCCGGCATGCCTTGACCATCGAGTTTGGCAAGCTTAGAGATCGCCTTTTCGATCTTCCATTTCTTGGTTAATTTAGTGAATACATCGAGGAAGAAGATGCCTTGATAACCACGAATATCCTCAATGATCTCCGATCGCAACAACCTAAGTTTCACCTCTATCTTAGCTCGCTCCTGCAACTCCCTGATACAGCGCTTCTCACCGTAGTCACGCTGTGCCTCGCCGAAACCTAGGTTGACCAAGCCATCGTAGCTAGTATGTGCATTCCAATCATATTGGCCGTTACAGTTAAGCGTGATCAGATAGGCTAAACGATCGAACATGGTTCTCACCCCATGACTATCCATGAGACGATCCAGTTGTAGGGCATCGTTGCCGAAAAAGTAATAGGCCCGATCTAGCTGGCGATCGACAAAATGGAAGTTGGGGATCCCTGTGCCTCCCTCGCCGGAGACCTTGGCCCCGGTCTTGATGATCGGCAAGTTACGCACACTGATTGTCGGCGTAGAAGAGATCCCTACCTGAGTAATCGATCTAGGATGATCCCGATACAGGCGTTTAAAAAATGGCAAATAATTTTGATCGCGATATTCCCCTTCGGCGAGTTCAGCCATAAACTTAACCTGCTGTTTATGCTCTGGCTGTTTAGTCTCCTCTCCCTTAGGTTTAACATCGGCGCCCTGAAGATGCATCCCATAGGCGCGGTGAATAAATGGCTTAGACTGATCCACCAAGCCTTCGACCAGGCTTTGTTGTAAGCCATCCACAGTTACTTGCACCGAATATCTACGCTGCTGCTGTGAGGTTAAAAAGCCAACCAAGACTTCACTATTGTCATCGAAGCTAGCTTGCATCCAGGCATTTAATGCCTGCTCACGCTCCTCTTTAAACACAAACTGACGATAAGCCTTGAGGACATTTAAACGCACAAAATCAATCAGAGTGATAGTTAGAGCCTGAGCCTTGTTATTGACCTTGCCCCTATTCTCCGGCTTATCATCTTCTATGATGGCTAATACCGAGCTTTGCATCTCACCTTCATCCATGTCAGCCACAGCCTTAGACATGATCCCTATGATAATGGGCTGTATCTTATCTACTAAGTGTAAATCGGCTGAACTCTGAGTCAGATAGGTATACTTAGCAGGCACAGCATCCATATCCTGCCACATACCGATATCGACTAAGGCATCATATATGGTCACCATAGATGCGATAAACTGGCGATCGGCTTTTAGACCTTGGGATTGGTTACTCTGGTGTTTAACAGATGCCTTATCTTTTATAGGCTCGGCACCAAAATGATAGAGACTGTGCTCGAATCCTTTAAGCTGCTTTTCACCATAGACCTTAGCCAAATGCTGCTTAAATTCATCTTCGCTACTCAGACCCGTATATCTGTCATAAAAACTATAGAGGAAATATCCCAGAGGTATGCCATAGCTAGGATCGCTAAGCTGAGCTATGACTCGAACTTTAACTTTTTTATCCAGAGGTAGGGTTAAAATATAAGCATCGAGTGACAGTCCGCCAATAGTGAACAGGGCTATATCTCGCGTCAGCTTAGTAGAATAGTGAAGTGAAGAGACAATTTGATCTCTCATTATCTCACTGGCATTAAATACACCCCCTATGACAGGGGTATCACCAATATCGGCCCAAACAGCAGGACTCAGCAGAGACCAAGAAACAAGGGCCCACTTGCCAAGCCTAGGCCAATAAGATTTAGCACAAATATCCATATACAGCTCATAACCACAAGAATCACAGAGCGCTCAATGATTACATATTTCACCGACAACTAAAATATTGGTTACATTAAGCCAACGATTTATCTTCTTCATTATGAATAACAGGCTTGTTCTACAGCCTAGAACTCGGCCATAAGTGACGCCAGCTCATAGGTTAAAGTTCGCTTTTATATACCCATTTCACATATAGGACAGTGAGGACTTCACTAAAATGGCCGCGTCTTAACCTAAGCTAGCTCGACAATAAAAGCTAAGTTCCTTAGCGCTTTAATACTCTGTGACGATTAATATTTTGCAAAATCATTACATTTGTTTAATCTGTGAGCTCATGAATTTTGTCTGGAATATACTCTGAATGATGCCCGCTGCATTACCCTTAGTCCTTGCAGGTCCAACACTACGTCACTGCGACCAAGATCACTTCACCCTATGGTTCGTCAGCTCAACACCTATGAATCAGCTGACCTTACATCTGGGTGAAAAAAAACTCATTTTAGCGGCGGAGCAAACTCATCAAGTTCGACTTGGAAAGCATGCCTGGCAGTATCTGATCCAAGTGAATCAAGACCAGCTGCTAGCGGTAAATTCGCCGATAGAATACAGATTAACAGATAGCCTGCATGGCTCAGTGTTTGAAAATATCGCCCAGCTGAATTATCAAAGTGAATCTGCCCCCGAGTTTGTTATCAAGCCTGAGATAGATAACATGCTGCACGGCTCCTGCCGTAACCCCCATCATCATAGCGGCGATGCCTTAGTCGCTGCCGATACCAGACTTAGCCAAGATCTCAGTATTGAAGCCAGACCGTCTCTCTTAATGCTTAGCGGCGATCAGGTCTATGTCGATGATATAGCAGGCCCCATGCTCTATGCCATAGGCCAAGTGATTCAGCTATTAGACTTGCCACAAGAAGAGTTTCCCCATGCCGAACTCCGCCAAAGCTCTGCTATCAGCTATCATCCGGCAGCCCTGTATCGGCGACACAAAAAATTGCTGCCAAAAACCCAACATCAGGCTAAAACGGCCCTTAGACGTTGGTATATCAACCACCCAATATTCACCTCATCCTTAGCCGAAAATCATCTGGTTTCTCTAGGGGAGATCATAGCTCTGTATTTACTCACCTGGTCTCCCGAGCTTTGGCAGCAAATTGAGATCCCTAAAGAGGTCGCTGGTCTGTCTGCTGTAAATAAGCTTCGCTGGGAAAGTGAGTGGTTACATCTGCTAGAGTTTAAGGCCGGACTGCATCAGGTCAGGCGCTTAATGGCGCATCTGCCAACCTATATGATCTTCGATGACCATGACATTACCGATGACTGGAACCTCACCGCCAAGTGGGAGGAAGCCGCCTACGGTCACCCCTTCTCTAAACGCATCATAGGCAACGCACTTATCGGTTACACCCTATTTCAGGGCCTAGGCAATGCGCCGAAAAAATTCAAATCGGCAATAGTCCCACTTATCGATGCTTACTTTGGCAATCCAGATGAAGAAAAACAAGACAGATTAATCCATGAACTGCTCAAGTTTGAGCACTGGCATTACAACTTAAATACCTCACCCAAAATAGTGGTACTAGATACACGAACCCATAGATGGCGCAGTGAATCTAATCTAGCAAAGCCTTCGGGATTAATGGACTGGGAAACCTTAATGGAGTTTCAACATGAGTTAGTGGGTCAGAGTAATGTCATCATAGTCTCGGCGGCGCCCATGTTCGGGGTCAAACTTATTGAGACAGTGCAACGCACGGCAACTATGCTGGGTAGTTCTCTACTGGTCGATGCCGAAAACTGGATGGCTCACCCGGGGACAGCGAATACCTTACTCAGTATTTTTCAGCACAGGAAAACCCCTGAGCAATTCGTGATCTTATCTGGTGATGTGCATTACTCATTTGCCTATGACATTCGCATTCGCTTCAGGAAAGGCGGACCGAATATTTACCAGATCACCTGTAGCGGCCTCAAGAATCAGTTTCCGGAGAAGTTAATTCCTATCTTCGACAAACTCAATGGCTGGCTATATGGTCACTTCTCACCGCTAAACTTTTTGACTAAGCGTAAGCGCATGTCTATTCGTGGCAGACGTCCCAATGGCGAGCGCAGTAAACGCTTGATGAATCAGAGTGGCATAGGTTTGCTAAATTTAGCTCAGAATGGCGCGCCGACTAAGATAGCCGTACTGCACGCCGATATGAGTGAAACCCATTTCGACGCACCAAGGAAAGACTAGCTATCAACTTATTTAACTGGAGCCTGAGACGGCATGCTCACAGGTGCTGAGACAGACTGCTCAGTGCCAGGTCTTGGGTGATGTGCGTAATCAGGAGCTGAATTAGGCGCAGATCTTGGAGCTCTAGTTGCATTAGGAGCTTGACGTGGAGGGTGACTAGGGTCATTAACTGCAGCAGGTTTAGCATCGGACGCCTGCGCTTTCTCTGGTACTGATTGCGCCGTCATTGAAGCTTGAGTCACAGCCTTAGGTGCACTCATAGAAACAGGTGCTACTGGCTTAGGCGCTGGTAGTGCTTGTAATGCAACTGGAGAACTTGTCACTGCTTGAGGGGAAGTCGCCTCAACAGATTCAGGCTCGGAATTTAAACTTTGGTAACCGATTGCAGCCACCACAGCGGCAGCAACTAATGTGATAGAGATCAGGGTCGATTTAGTCATTATTATTATCCTTCTATTTTGAGTTCGCCTTTCACTAAACAAGAGTGATAAGCGAGGGTATTACACCCCGACCACGTACTGAGGCTAAGTATTCATCTATGATTTTCATATGCTATATGCCGATGGCAGCAGTAATCCAGTCATTTTTGAAACGGATCTCAGCATAGAGTCAATCCAGAAGAAAGACAAGCTTAGGATATTTTATACACTGAATCCGATTCTAGAGTGGAAATGAGTCAAAGCCATCACACTCGATATCCAGAGCTATACCTGTCACAGGATCATTAAACTTCAATCGCTTAGCCACTAATTTCAAAGGGCGAGCATAGTCATCATCAGACTTTGGCTGCAACTGGGGATAACATCTATCGTTGATAATAGGCATACCTAAGCTGTGCATATGAACTCTAAGTTGATGGGTTCGCCCTGTTATCGGCGATAATTTAAATAGCCCATTGTCTCCCTTAATATCAATCAAACTAATTTCAGAGTGAGTATTAGGCTCTCCCTCAACCACTTTCATGATAAAACTAGGCTCACCTTTCACCATGCGATTTTTCACCGTCCAATGGATAGGAAGTGCTAGCTCGCCAGCTTGATGACTCGCCAATAGCTCGGGAGTTAGTTTGGCTAACGCTTGATATTCTTTGGTTATTTGATGGTTTTTAAACAGGTCGTGATACTGAGTTCGCGCCTCGGGATTGAGGATCATAAGCACGATACCCGCCGTTGCCCGGTCTAGTCTATGAGCTGGCACTATGGTCTCGATGCCAGTTTTAATTCGTAATCGATTAACCAAGCATTCGTTAACGAAATTACCACTAGGATGCAGAGCCAGAAAGTGAGGTTTAAAGGCTAATATTATCTGTTCATCCCGGTAGAGTATCTGCTCTTCGAAGGGCACCTTAGTCTCGGATTTAACTTCACGATAATAGTAGACACGCGCCCTAGGTTTGAAAGCCGTGTCCAGCTCGATAAGCGAACCATCTTGCCAATGCACCTTGCCATCTATGATCCTTTGTCGCCATATTTCCCCGCCAACCTGTTGGAAACGTTCCACGAGAAAACTCAATACTGTGGGTTTATCAGTCACACTCTCAGCTAGCACGACATAGGAGGCTTGAGAAGCTCGAACGGATGAGGACATGTTAACTCTAATAAAATAGGACAAAAGACAGGGTATTTTAACAGAAAAGCTACGACGAGAGCGCAGCAAAGCTGCTGGGATAATGCGAGTACGGAGCTTAGCTCCTACGAGAACGGCTGAAAAACGCCTCCGAGAAAGCGAGAGCGTGACTTTGTCACAGCGAGACCGGCCTGTGGCCTTCGAGAACGCAGCAAAGCTGCTGCGAGAAAATGAGGAAAAGAAGAGTCAAAGCCAAAAGGCTTTTGCAATTATCTCCTAGGGAACTGGTTCCCGTTCTCGAAGTGAGCCTGCGAACGCTCTCGCAGCTCTGCGTCCTCACACATTAGTCTACGTGTGACTTGATCAGTTCAAGCACGAAGTTCATGGTCTTATGGCAATCCGGTTGATTCATCAGAACTTGCTTATCTTTGCTATACAGGGGAAGTACTTCGAGCCAACGTTGACTGACCCAAGTCGCATCATCGAGATGCAGATTGGAATAGAGGCCAAATAGAGCTGGATTCACTTCATAAAACTGCTCTAAGGCGGCGCTGATCAATTCAAACTCTCCTCTTATGGGCTCTTCACACCAATTAAAGCTAGGTAAAGTTTTCGAGATCCACACACCATCCCGTTTCTGCGCCGCGGACAACACCTTCACTCTCTGCTTTCCTTCTAGAACTATGCCTAATGAATCATCGGCAAGTAGGTTGAAATCTATGATTTCACACTGAGTGGCATTGGGGTAACAGGGAGGCTGACGATTAGGCAATAACATACCGAAAGCTAATGGATATTTACCTTTAAGCACATCCGCAATCACCTTCAAATATGCAGGGTCCGCGATACGGATTTCGAGTCTACCATCAGGTAATAACACGGCATCTCGAGTGATTAACGCCATCTCCTGTGTTCGCATAATAACCTCCCGCTTAAGGGTTGGTATAAACTCCCGACTAAGGGTTGGTAAACTCCCACCTAAGACGAGGTGACTGGCAAAAAAGCTGCCTCTGTCGAATTGGGAAACTGCCAAGGCAATATTCTTAAAGTGTAGCAGTTGCAGTATTAACTGCTAATTGAATGACTTTCAGCCTTAACCAAGCAAGAACTAGCTTAAACTCAGCTACTTCTCCCTATTCTCAACACTCTTTTCCCCGCCTAGCGAGATCATTCCTTCACTGTATTAGACATGTATTTGTCTGTATTGGTTGCAATAGAATTTAAGCGGAGAAGATGAGACCTTAATAAAAAGGCTCGAGACGATCCATGATAGACCCATTAGCCACCACCTGTGAAAACTCTTCCGCGAGCACCTCACTGATAGCGATAGTCTTATGCCAATAGGCCATTCTGTCCTCGCTACTAAGATGTTTGAAGTCACCACGGTCAGGTAATTTACCATAGGGAAGAGCAGCCAGATACGCATCACTCGGCGCCACTATGAGTGCATTGTGATAGTGATTTTTAGCTCTGCGCCAAGGCAAAGATTTATCGAACCAGCCAGGCGTAATTCTAGGATAAAAATGAGGGTAGATAGTCAGCCCCTCAGCATGTGAAAGCGGCAAATCAAAATGATAATCTGTGATGCCACCATCATAATAATGCCCCTGCGGCGCTCCAGAAATATTGGTTACTGGTGCGAGTACCCAAGGAATAGAACCCGTCGCTAATAACACCTGAGCAATATTATCTTCACTCAAGCCTACATGCTTACTGGGAAGATCATTAAGGCTATTGAAGGGAGAGCCCGTATCTAGGGAGCTAAATAGAAACCGCTCAAAATTGAGCCCTAAGGAGCGGCGGCTTATCAAGTTTGCCGCAGCCGTAGTAGCTAGGCCTAAGCCCAATGATAACCGACTTGGAAAACGGTTTAGATGTTTCCCGCGACATGCCAAAAAGTGACTCTTGATAACCTTATTATCGACAATATCTTTCCCTGCCCCGTCACCCAATAAACCAGCGATAATGTCCTCGACCTGGGCCGATACATCCTGGGGCCTAGGTTTAATATCATATCTTTGGCCTATATATAGCTTCTCTAAACGAGCATAGGCAGATAATGGATTATCTTGTGCTTGGCAAGCGAGGCGCCATGCACCGGAAGAGGCCCCCAAGGTATGCAATGGCTCCTTTCTATCTTTAAAGAATTCACCAAACAAGTATTTATCCAGACCGGCAATCCCAATCCACTTAGGCCCACCGGATGCCGCCAGCAGTTGAGAAAATATCTCAGGTTTAAGACCGGTCTGTTCGATCTTTTTGTATGCGGTCGGTCCCGCTAGGAAGCGCAGTGCAGGCAAATCAATTACTCCAAAAATATGTCAGTGACATTATTTAACAAAAATTAACTTTTTAACGTTGGGGCGCTAATATAGCATCTAGGATAGGAAACTCTTGATAAGGAATATCAAAGATGGAAAACACCAAAATTCGTCCCTTCAAAACCCTAAGCATGCTCATAGGAATTGTCTCAACAGCCTACATATTATTCATTATTAAGGTAAGCTCTTTCGACTCAGGCTGGGATCTTGTGGTGCCGCTACTATTTATCTCTACCTGCATCGGCTGGATATATTTTATCTGGCAACAACAAATACAATTTACCGCCAATTCAGTTAATTTTATTAAACTTTCTATAGAAAGCGATTGGGGGCCAGTAAAAGATCTGTCAGTCAAATATGATGAGATCAACTCGGTCCGTTTACTCGGTGACCAGCTGTTTATCCACGCCACTAAGGGCAAGATAAGCTTTCCACTAAAGCCTAAATCAAAAATAACTAAACAGCTAAAAGCAGCGTTTGAGAAACGAGATATCCCTTTCGAGATCAAATCTTGCTTAGTGGCTGATTCCTAATAGATAGGAGCTAGATACTAGCTTTGAGCCCCTTGAGTCACTTATTTATCCAGATCATGACTCTATGCCTGGTCAGATTTATTAATAGGCTTGGTATAAAATGGCATGGGCGCTAAACTCGTGCCATAAATAGCAAACTAGTCTGAGCCCGAATATGATCCTCGATACCTTAAATAACAAAGACCTTTACTCACACATCAGCCCTAGAATCACAGCGGCCTTAGCCCATCTGGCCGAGACAGACTTCAATGCACTTGAAGTCGGTAACTATGAACTCGATGGCAAGAACCTCTTCGTTATCGTCAATGACTATGAGACTAAACCTAGAGAGGTTGAGCCCTTCGAGGTTCACCAGCAGTATATCGATATCCAATACGTGGTGAGCGGTGAAGAGGAATTTGGCTACCTTCCTTTAGCAGATCAAATACCATCACGTCCTTATTTTGCCAAGCATGACTATGCCGAATTCGATTATGAGAGCAATAAACATGATGCGGCTTTCATCCCGTTTAAAGCCGGCATGTTTGCCATTTTCTTCCCTCAAGACATGCATATGCCGGGCACCAGCGCAGCGCCAAACAAGGTGCGTAAAGTTGTGATCAAGGTAAAAATATAAATAGCCTAGGCTAATTATATTCCCCCCAGAATCAGACAAGAGCCAGTAAATCTAATAACAAGCTAATTAACTGGCTAATTCACTGACACTAATAAGCTTGATAACCAAGCCCCAAGATAACCAAAGTTCTAGTGGGCTGCTCAATCTCGTCATCTCATAATCTCGTTATCTCGTTATCTCGCAATTTCACTCTTTCGCTCTTTCGCTCTTTCAACAGACATGCCTAACTCAGTATATTAAACGTTCTACTTTTTCAGACATGTTGGATAGTTGATCAATAATTTCAACTTTCAACTTTCAACTTTCAATTGGAATAATTAAATTCAGCCAATAATATTGATATTTGAAATCAACTTAAATACCTTGTACATATAAATCACGAACATAAGTTGTTTCGGTGGCATCACAGCTTCACAGTGATCCGTAACATCAGCTGGGGAATTAATTCCTCACAAAATCTGTAACTAGATTTAAAACAGGGCTAGCACCCTGTCTATTGATATTAATATTTACGCAGACTCAAATAATCAAGAGACCTAGGGACTACTGCCATCGGCCACAAGCTAATTCGTAAGCACCCACTACGGCCAACAAGCTTAATTAGATAGGGATTCTATTTCCATATAAGGGAAAATCGCTCACTAAATGGAAAGCTCTATTAATAAGGCTAGGCTACCTATGAGGCTAGGCTAATTAATAAAACGTTACTGATACTGATACTGATACTGATACTGATACTGATACTGATACTGAAATTATAGAATCTGGTTATAAACATATATGGCTTAATAATTAAGCTAATATTTTAACTCTATGATGAAAAGTATGCCGCCGCACCAAGATCACATACGCATCAATTTATCACCTTAATCACAATTCAAACGTAAAAACCCATCAACTTCTACTTATTCAGTACAACCCTGGGCACGAATAAATAACACAAGTAAACTCATTATATTGATTAATATATGCTTGGATAATTTCATGATACCCTCCAAATATTAATTAACCCCCTTGGAAACTTATTACCGATAATATTGTCGTGTCATTTAAACATTGAACAACATAGCATCAGAAATAATAGGACAGGTTAATTAATAACACACACACCAATTTAACTAACGGTTAAATATAAAGCGCCAGAATACACATAAAACATAATAATACTCAGTACTCTACTCAATTAATATAATAATTTTAAGATGGGATTCGCTTCAGTGAAATCACAAAATACACACTTATCAAACCTTGTAAGCGCTAATAATTACAAGCAAGTAACAAGCCGTAAGAATAACTTAAGTTCTGGAAATATTAATAATAAAAAAACCCGAGAATTAAAGTCTTCGAATACACATCTTTTTTCCAGAGTCGCTATGGCTTGCATCATAACCTTAATTGGCTCAGGTGCCGCGCAAGCTGAAATAGACTTAAAGCGGGATACTATCGACTATCATGGCTATATACGTACAGGTATAGGTATGAGTGAAGGTGGCTCTCAGCAAGTTGTTTTTCAAGCACCTAGTACTCCGGCTAAATATCGTTTGGGTAACGAAAATGATACTTATATGGAATTGGCTGCTGATTACCGTCATTACTTCGATAGCAGCAGTAATAAGTCAGTGCAATTTGTTGCCCGCACTGACACTGGCAGTTCCTATAGTGACAATGACTTCGATTTTGAAATGGCAGAAGCTTATGTCAGCCTAGATAATATCGTCGGGGAAGATATTAAAGTATGGGTTGGCCGTCGATTCTACGATCGCCGAGATATCCATATGAACGATTATTTTTGGCAGAAATCCAATGAAGGCGTTCAAGGTGGAGCCGGTATTGAAGGTATTCATGCTCTGGGCGGGAATTTAAAAGTCGCCCTACTGAGATATAACGACGACAATGTTATTTTTGCGGGAACTAGGCCGACACAAGGTTCTGGTGCAGTGGATCCTCTTGTTGATAAAAACTTTGGCGAAAGTACCACCACAGTACTCGATGTTCGTTTAGAAGGTTTGGCCATAGACGATAACAACAGCTTAAACCTTATGGCACAAATTGGTGAATGGAGTGGTGTAGACGACTATAACCTAGGTTCAGAAATGGGCTACACCTTAAGTGCATGGAATGACACTGCCGATTTATGGGGCGGTACTAACACTTTAGCCATCTCTTATCGTCAAGGAGCCACTGCGCTCCATGGTCGTTCTGTGGCAAGTATAAATGAGCACGCCGTGGACTTAAGTAATACGGACTCATTCGAAATCGATAACAATTATGTCAACGATATCAATGACACTATGAGTGTGCAGTGGATTGCTCTCTACAATCAAGAAAGTCGTGGTGTCGAGCGTATTGACGGTACCAGTACCGGCGATACTGTCACTTGGATGTCCACAGGTGTACGCCCCATTTATTATCTAAACAAGAATATCAATATGGCACTAGAAGTTGGTATCGATCATGTTGATGATGAGGTTAATGACTTCGAAGGTAATCTAGACAAGGTTACCCTTGCTCTGCAGCTAACCAATGATCTAGGTTACTATAATCGACCTGTGATCCGTGCTTTCGTGACCTATGCAAGCTGGAGCAATGAGCTCAAAGGTTTAGTTGCTGCTGACACAGACTATGCAGATAAGACTGAAGGTTGGAGCACAGGTATTCAGGTTGAAACTTGGTGGTAAGCGAGAATTTTTTGATTGTAAGCTAAACGCTTAATAGGCCACAGCTTTCAACTAAAAATGAGCCGGTGAACATCTTTCTCCTACAAAATAAGAGAAGAACTAACCGGCTCAACTTCATATCGCTAGCCGCTGAGTCTCGCTACCAGATGCAATAAAAGATGCAGCCACTAGCAATATTCAAGCTTATCCTCATCTCCCCCCCCCCCAAAAAAAAAAAAAATAAATAAGCCCCTCACAATACTGCCCCCTACAGAAAAACCATCAAGACGAGTCAGCTTTAGGCTACTAGTTTGCTTTCTGACAAGATCCAATACAAATCGGTATAAATGTGATCTTGATCATTTAAGTCAAAATGCTAATATAACTACATCGAATTAGATATACCTTTTGGTTATATACCTGTAAATATAGCCGTGAAAATAATAACAAGATGAGTGTCCATATGAGCCAGACAGCAAGTTTAAGCCAGATTTATCTCGATGCTAACGCCACAACACCTGTGCTCCCCCAAGCAGCACAAGCTGCAATGACAGCCATGAAAGAGATATTTGGTAACCCAAGTAGCAGCCATATCACAGGCCTGCAAGCCAAGAACTTGATGGAGCAAACCAGACAAAGAGCTAAAGTATTACTGGGCACAGGCAAGGGCAAACTCATCTTCACCAGTGGTGCTACCGAAGGTATCCAAACCGGAATCTTGTCTGGCCTTATTAAGGCCAGAGAAAATATCGAACCGGGAAAACAATACTCAATACTTTATGGTGCAACTGAACACAAAGCCGTACCTAACTCATTAGAGCATTGGAGCAATATCTTAGGTATCGATGCCGAAATTAAAGCCATTCCCGTCGATAACTTAGGTAACTTAGATCTAGAGTTCATCGCCCGAGAAGTGCCTAACGCCCTGATGATCTGCACCATGGCCGTTAATAACGAAACCGGTGTATATCAAGATCTCAAACAACTGGAACTGACGATTCGTAATCACAATGCTGATGTTTTTTGGTTGGTTGATTGCGTACAAGCTCTGGGAAAACGTCCGCTTAAGCTAAGTGAAACCAGCATAGACTACGCCCCGTTTAGCGGCCACAAACTCTATGCTCCAAAAGGCATTGGCTTCATCTATATTCGCGACTCAGCTCCCTTCACCCCCTTTATTGCAGGTGGTGGACAGGAAGGTGGATTACGTTCAGGCACAGAAAACCTACCTGGATTTGCCGCCCTCAACGTGATATTTGAGATGTTGCTAGACCAGAAAAACTCTTGTTTTTCGACCGCTGAAACACTCGAACAATACAGACAACAGCTGGCATCTAGTCTCACAGCTGCTTTCCCTGAGATAGTGTTTAATCACAGCTTCAAAAACAGTGTAGCCACTACGCTAAACTTCGCCGTTCCAGGTTTTAGCAGCAAGGAGCTAATGGATCTCTTCGATGCGGCAAACATTCGCGTCAGCTCAGGCTCGGCGTGTAGCTCTAAAGTCACCCGTAGTTTCGTACTCGATGCCATGGGCTTACCCGCCTGGCAGAGTGAGTCGGCTATTCGCCTCTCTTTTGGCCCCGCCATGACTCAAACCGAAGTCGACGCCGCCTGTGACAGAATTCAACTTGCCGCCAGCGCGTTAACCCACAGCTGCTTAATGCTAGATGACACTCAATTAAATGATGATAAGACCCCACTCGATGGTTTAGTGCAACTCAGAGGCGGCGCCAGCTGTACCTGGATCTATGCAGATCAGCAAACAAAACAGGCACTAATTATCGATCCACTGCCCGAGCTAGAGCAACGTATCAATACCTTGCTCGAATGCCAGCAACTAGCGCCAATTGCCATTATTGATACCCACGGACATGCAGATCATATCTCTGGCCGCGTTGCCCTAGCCCAGAAGCACCTTAAACATCAGCAGTGTGATCACTTAGGCTGGCCTAAATCCAGCGAACAAATACAGCTAGATGGTGCACAACTCCATATGATCAAGCTAGGTGAACTTTCCCTTGTTAAGGTCACCTCACCTGGCCATACCGATGACAGTATCAGCCTCTTGCTAACCACTGACATCACTAAGCTCAAGAGCACGACCCGTTTCGCCTTCTGTGGTGATACCGTGCTTATGGGCAGCCTGGGCAGAACCAACTTCGACTCCAGTAGTTCAAGTAAAATGTTCCACAGCTTGAAGCGACTGGAGCAGTTAATCGGCCGCAACACCTTACTTTGTGCCAGCCATGACTATAACAATGAATTTACCACCACCTTGATGGCCGAAATGATGCGTAACTCTTTACTGCATGATGTGCTCAAGGGACAAATAACCGAGAGCCAGTTTGTCAGTAGAAAAGCAAACTTAGACGCTAACCTTAACGACGAAGTCGGCACCGAGATCATGTGCGGCGCCTATACTAGTGATTGTCACAAGTTGGCCATCAAAGAATATGATGCTACCAGCCTTAAGCAGGAACTGGGTCAGTCAAACAAGGTCAAGCTAGTGGATATCCGTGAGCCCCACGAATATGCGCTGCAGCACTCCCTCGGCATGGAGACTGCTGAGACATCGAGCAGCATCAATGTACCTATGACACGCCTAGTGCAATTTATTCAAGAGCATCAAGCCGACAAAACCAGTGAATGGGTACTGGTATGCCGCAGTGGCAGTCGCTCACTCGTAGTAGCCCAAGCCATGCAACGCTTAGGTTTTAGCAATATCGCCCATCTTAAAGGCGGCTACGCCTTGAGCAGCTAACAGCGGCTCAGCAATAAAAAAGGCGAATCGATAGTCGATTCGCCTTATTATTATGACTTTCCCGTCCCGAGATAACTCGACCCAGATTACCCTTCCGCTATCACAATACTTGCTTAGTTAGCGTCGATAAATGATGCCAGTAAAGTTATCCCAATAAGGATTATCCAGTCACTGTTACTCTGTTACTGTTACTGTTACTGTTACTGTTACTGTTACTGTTACTTAGATAACTGTGCGCACTGGCGGGGTTTCACTTTAGTTGATTTAGCATGAGGTTTTTCGACCTTATCATCAACCAGCTTAACTCCATATAATTGCCTCTTCCACCAGGCGATATCTTCGCAGCCGTTACCTTGTTTGGGAGCTTGCTGATTTTTACACTGGCTATCACCCTTAGGGCAGCGCAAACGCACGTGCATATGATAGGAGTGGCCCCACCAAGGACGAACCTTATTGAGCCAGTCATTATCTTTCGAGACAGAAGTTTGCAAGCTCTTCCTGCATAGCTCTTGCTTAATCACTGGATTCACGAATACCCGAGCCACTCTGGGATCTTGAGCCGCTAATCGAATCATCTCGGCCAGATCTTGGTGCCAGTTCGCATTGAGCTTAAATTTCTCTTGAGTGACCACATTCAGCTCAGTGGGGGACTCTTTTTGTTCCTGAGTTAACGCTTTAGTCGCGCGCCTAAACCAGATATCAACATCCAGACCTATCTGATGGCTGGCATGGCCCGAAGTGAAGTCGCCACCTCTAGGCATGGAGACATCACCAATCAAGAGATCTTGATTAGAGAGTTTGTGTATCTGCCGGGAAAAATCTTCAATAAACTCGATAAGATCCGGATGGCCATAATAGCGCTTACGGGAGCTGCGGATGACTTGATAACCTTCCCCTTCTAACGGCAGAGCCGTGCCCCCTGATAAACATCCGTTGGCGTAAGAGCCTATGGCTTCAGCTTTTCCCGATGATGGAGTGGTAAATTCACTCCATTCTAAGTCACTTGCATAGCAGTTAGTCGCTAGCATGATGAATACAAAAATAACGCTTTTATAGCTCATATAAAATCCTGAAAAAAGGGGAGAAACAAACAAAAAAGAACAAGGGGATCTGAGCTAATTAGCCACTTTCACCTATACATATACTTATTTAATTCACACGGCTGGCCACGTTCACATAAACCAAGTTCGGATATTTACCTAGAGTTCAACAATAAAACTGCGCTCAGCCCTAGGACGTTACACCGACACAAACGGTCTAAGCCATGGCTATATACTATAAATCAGCCATTGGATAACGACAAATTCAGAGCTCACACCTAAGGGATTTAAATACAAGATTCATCAAGCTCTCTCCTGCACCTAGTATCAATCTGCAACAATAAAATCAGAGTAAAACTTATGGCTCAGATCCCTTTATGCATTTTCACATATAAAAAAAGGCGCAACAGTCACGTTGCGCCTTTTTATGCCTTATCGATGAGGACTAAATGCTCACCTCGGCGAAATTCAAACTATCGGCAAACTTAACCTTAGTAATTTCAGTTGCGCCCGATTCCATCAACTCTGGCAGCGAGACTCTCTGTAGATTAGGGTTGTTCACAGTCGTAAAGTACATATGCAACGCTTTGATATCGGTAATCGATGTCCACTGAGTGGTCTGAGTTAGCGTGGCGTTCTCACCCAGAGCGGTCTTTTTATAACCCTGTGGTAAGTCGAAGTGATTGAGAATGTTTTTCACTCGCAAAATCGCTTCATTGGCATCTTTCATTGGGGTCGCAACCTGGCTGTAAATCGAGGCGCGAACAAAGCGATCCTGCGCGGTAAAGCCACCAGGCAGTTCCTTGTCGTTACCGATATCCAGACCTTCCTTCACTCGCTCGGTAGTATCTTTAATCGGTGCCGTCTCGCGGATAGGCAATGAAGTATATTGCTCAAGATTACGCTGATGCCACTTGAAAGAAGGCTGGTTAGTGATGCTGCCAAGGGGATTATCGATAATAACCAATTCACCTTCAAGGTATTCAATCACAGCCGAGCCACCCTGCTGATCGTACATGGTGTAATGCAGCGTAGGCTTGACACCATCCCAACCTGGGATAGGTACTTCCTTACAGATAACATTTAATGTTGGTAATAGTTCTTTGGCATCGGCAACGCTACCACAAATACTAAGTAGCAAGGTAATAACCTGAGCGCCCGTTAGTGTACGCTCGGTATTAGCGGCCTGGAGCTGAAAACTCGCTTCATCATAGGGATAGAAGAAGAATCCACCGATAGATAAGCCTTTCTCATTGATGCCCTCCATGACGATATCGGTATTCAACACAGTCCATGAAACAAAGGCGTTATCCGACTGCCACTTTATACCCTCTTTACCTTGATCGGTTTCACCACGAAAATTGATGCCTTTAGGGACGTAGTTCAAATCGTAATGTAATACTTCTGGGCTAAATTCCATAGTGCGACCAAAAACCAACGCACCATCATCTGCAATTAAACGAATACCTGTACACATAACACTTACCTCTTCCTATTTCGGCATCATTGACACCAGCATTTACTTTAATTAATCGACACACGTATAAATTACGGCGCCATATAAAATAATTCTAAATAATCGTAAATCACTTTTACTACTGCTACAGGCCTTGCTTGCAATATCGCTTATCAAGCTAGCTGTCTGCATTAAAACTCATTCTCATTATTAAACGCCAAACCAAGGTGCAGAAACATAGCATCCTCAATTCTTTTTGATCCCGAGATGCTAAGTAGCCAGGAGTGAACCTAGCCAGATACCTGTTGCAGCTTAAGCAAATCGGTCACTCCACTGCGCAGAGCACTATCAAAAATCATCACAGGCCACATCAATCACAGGCACGTCATCACAGGCCACTATGATTGACGTGAGTTCAGTGTATTTAGGCTGCCAGCCCCCCAACAGACATGGGCATACGCAACGGCACGAATGCAAACATAAATACAAATACGAATCAGAGACAAGCGAGAGTTCAGCGGCTCTCAGGTGCCATAATTTAGGGTTGAACTTGCCTCTCAATAAGCTCAATCGGCATTTGTTCTGGTAATAAAGCCGCCGCTGACGATACTAAAATATTGTTAGCGGCAATCAAATAACAAGCCCACTGATAACACTTACCATCGATACGAATACTACTTTCCTCCTCTTTACCTAGGCTAAACAACACGGCCCCATAACTCATCAGCATCTTAGCCGTCGTAGATTGATAAACCCGATACAGTAAATAATCTGCCTTGGATTGATACAATGCTGTGATAAAACGCGGGATAATCGATAGGAATAAATTTTTATGGCTGCTATATATAGAGTCGATAACCAAACAACGGGCATTATCATTGCCAATATCTAGCTCTTTAAGCTGATACTTCAACCCGTGTTGTTGCTTTATCTTCCCCAGTAAGGCGGTATAAATCAGGCTATGCCCTAGCAGCATTCTATGCCCAAAAACCTTGCCGTGATAAGTGGTTAATAAACTGCTCGATTCGACTTGTAAGGAGTCGGAGGTGATTGGCGCATCGCCAACAGCATAGCTATAAAAATAGGTAATAAGCGCTATATCATCGTCACTAACCGGTTTGCGTTCATAATATTCAGCCTGAGTTAAACTATCGCAATAAGGCATATCGGCCCCGCCGTAGTGACGATAACGTAGACTGAGTTGCTCTAGGATCTTGCGTTGCTTCGACGGCGAAAACGCACTGTGAACACGGGCAGACATTATCGCATCGGCGTTATCAAAGGCGCGTAGAATATAGGCTTGTTTCAATAATGATGGCTGGGTATGGGCATTCTCCCATCGCGATAGCGTCGCCTCATCGGTTTTTTCCAACTGCTTATCGGCAGCCTGAATAATCTCTACCGCATCCGCCTGACTGAGTCGGTTTTGCTTTCTAAGTGTTAGCAAAGCTGTCGAGAACTGCATATTAAAGCCCCTAGATTCAACCCATAAATATACTTACTTTTATGCTCTAAATTCACCAAGCTCGCATAAACTAAGCTCGGACACCTTACCTATAACTCAGCGATAATGCACTGCGATCTGAGCAAGTTTACACAATCAGAACAAAGGGTGAACAAAGCGGAACAAAGGGGTCGGAGCTAATTAACCACTTTCACCTATACTTTTTCACTCCACTCACACAAGCAAACTCGGATATGCCAAGCAAACCGTTAACCTTTATGGGACGAGAATGCAGATAGAGGCAAGCTTTAGCCATGTTACCAACGCTTTAAAGATGAATGATTTCGCTACTATAATTACCAATAAAATTAGCGCGTTACTCCTCATAACCAGCTTATCCAAGTTCATATTGCACTCGCTATATTTAGCAGTAAAGCCGTCAACAAGCGCAGGCAATACCAAGCGAGCTCAGGCATACAAGTAATCTGCTATCAAATCAGTTTATTGGTTTAAGGACATACAAGAATAGGAGGACTGGGCATAGAAGAAGAATTGGAAGCTAGGAGGTTGAAGCAGCTCAAATCACACTAGCGAGCTGGGAATCGCTGGAATTCGCTGACTACAAGATTGAGTTAGCGTTAGTAAGCCATAATCATGGGATTAAATTTGTGGGGGCGTCAGAGCCCTTTATCAGACTCTTTATCTTGTTTATTATTCGGTTAGCTTAACCACATTCATCATAATATCTAAAATCGTCATTAAACATCTTTAATTTAACAAAGTCTTCTTGAGAAAGCGCCCCAATATAAATAGCACCAATCAAGCAATGTATTTTCACCCTATCTTTTTCATTTAGTTGAGCAACTAGCCAAATTGAACCTTCTTTAGTATAAAGTTTTGCCCCAGTAGCTACACTTGTTACTTCCAACTTATTCCCTGCAATACTTTGACGTTTAACAACTAGAATATAGCCACTTTTTTCAGGTAGTTTTTCTAGTTGTTTTAACTCCCGAGATTCCAACTTTAGTACAGTAAGTAAATTCAGATTTTCAGAGGAAGTAAATGACAATTTAGCTTCAGCGGTCATACCCTCCAAAGTTTTAAAAACTCTATACTTAGTCCACATACCATTATAATTTATTTCTACAGCCTGACTTGGAATAGAAAATAAGAAAATAAAAAACATTAGTGAATATTTATAAGTATTTTTTAACATATCCCCCCCAGTTTAGTCGGCCTACATATCGGTGAAGATACAGGTTTTGTTTCACCATCTTCATGATCTTCACGTTTTCCTTCTTCAGTTTACTCATTAACCTCATTCTCAAGATCAATAGTAGGTTGCCACTTATTAAACCCTACAAACCAGATCCATTGTTAATCAATAACATACCCAGCATTTCATAAGTTATCAATGGGCCTTAGGCCATAAATCTAATCGACAAAACAATGGCAAATAACCAGAGACACCCATGGTTAATAAATCGACCTTCACTCAGCGACTTCGGGGGCGGTAAAACGATGGTAAATCCACCACTCCGGGAGATAGTCATTATGATGTTTTAAGGTCCAGCCATGTCGGTCATAGGCTAAACAGGCTGCCGCGATTAACTGCGGCGGATAAAACCCCAGTGGATCCATGGACATTTTGTTGCGCACTTTTTTTACATAAGCCCGATTGATCTTACTAGCATGGAGGATTGCAGCTTCAAATCCGGCTTCATCCTGTTTAGCAAGACAGTAAAACGGCGTGAGTAAGACTCTGAATCTTAAATCAAACTCTCTTGAATACACCTCGGTATACTCATTTTGCAAGGCGTCATGATCCGCTGTGGGGTCGAGCATTCCTTGCAAATAACGCACATAAAATGCGGTGTACTCCCTCGGCTCGGAGGTGTACTCGGCGGCCATCTCAGGGGTGAACAGCATGAGTAGTTCGACACTGCTTTGTGCCCGTCTCGATATCGCTTGGCAGAGGTAATGACTCCAATCTAACCAACCGATCCGCTTATTAAGCTGCCAATAGGGCAAGCTCAATTGCTGACTCTGGTGCGTGACCATTATCGGTTCACCACTGCGATTAAGCATGCCTAGCATTAAGGTATCTGCCGTGTGCAGGGTAAGATCTAAATAACCCAAGGCCCGATCAAAATAGTCTACTTCGCCAGTAAGCCGATAATACTCTATTGAATCAGCAAACAACCAATAGGCATTACTTTGACGCCAAAAAAGCTGCTGATAGGTTGGCTCACAGATATCGCGGGCAAAGTCTGTATCGTATTTAGCTAGCTTTTGCTGTTGCCGTTCCATGTAGCCAGCATCCCAGTTGGTTCTTTGGTAATGCACTTTTACATGTTCCATTGTACTGTCAACCTATTGCTTGTTTACGTGTGAAAAATGAAGTAAACCATTATAGCCTTGGCAAATATAACCAGGGGCATCCATTGTTAATCAATAACATACCCAGCATTTCGCAAGTTATCAATGGGCCTTAGGCCATAAATCTAATCGACAAAACAACGGTAAATGCAAAGTAATAAATAGCCTCATGCTTGTCATCACTATGATGACTATCTAGAAAAAAGCGCAGCGTCCTGCTGCGCGTACTAAATCGACTTGTTTGACGGGGAATATTGAAAATAGTCAGGTTAGACAGTGCTTAGATAAACACAATAAATCCATTACTCCCCTGCTATTTTCACTCTTTACAGAGGTAAATAAGCAAGTGACCCTAGCCAATATGAGATGCGGCGGCAGACTAAGGCTACGCACCTCATTTAAGCTTCCAGCTCATAAAGAAGTAGTAAGTCATAAGCTGTAAGTTATAACTTAAAGCCACCTCACAACATTGATCTATGAGATATCCAACTCATAAGCTTTACTTACAGCTTAGCGCTAAAAACTTGTCGCTAGCTTTGCTCCTCTTTCCGATACATCCAACGATATAGGGTCGGCAACACCAGTAGCGTCAGTGCCGTGGAGCTAAACAAGCCACCTATGATCACCACGGCCAAGGGTTGCTGAATTTCACTGCCTACCCCGGTTGAGATCAAGATAGGAATAAGACCTAACGCCGAGGTCAGTGCCGTCATCAATACCGGACGCAAGCGCCCTACCGTGCCTTCATAGACCGAATCATACAGGCTTTCACCTTGACCAAGCGTCCCGGTCGCTTCTCTATGCCGACTCTGTTTAACTTCAAGATCGCGTCTCTGGTTAATCGAGTCCACCAGCACCACACCGTTAAGCACAGCGACACCGAACAAGGTGATAAAGCCGATGGAGCTAGGAACCGACAGATAAGTACCACTGATAAACAGGGCAACCACGCCACCGATTAAGGCCAATGGCACGTTGGCCATGATGAGGGCCACTTGCTTAAGTGAGCCAAATGAGAAGAAGAGTAACAGGGCAATCAGACCAATAGAGATAGGCACGACTAGCATGAGTTTCTGCTGGGCTCTTTGCTGATTCTCATACTGGCCGCCAACAACTACGGTATAACCCGCTGGCAAGTTGGCCTGTGGAATAACCGCGTAGATATCTTTTACCACTGAGCCCATGTCGCGGCCTGAGACGTTAGCCTGTACCACAACTCGGCGCTGCACATCGTCGCGGCGAATGTTTGGCGGCGCCATCTCGACTTCGACACTGGCCACTTCACCTAAACGTACCGTGGCACCGTTTACGCCGCTGAGAAGAAGATCTCTTAGGGCATCCGGAGAGCTACGATATTGCTCGGCCAGACGCACATTAATGTCGTATCTGGCATTGCCGTCAATCACTTGCCCGGCGCTTACGCCGCCTATGCCTTGGCTTACTAGGCTCATGACCTCATCGACACTGATGCCATAACGCGCCAACAGTTCGCGCTTAGGTCTCACCACGAGTTGAGCCTCACCACTGACCTGCTCCAGTGACACATCCACTGCCCCAGGTATTTTTGATACCAGCTCTGACAGCCTCTCGCCGCTAGCGGATAATAGGTCTAAGTCTGGGCCAAAAATCTTGATCGCCAGCTGAGCTTTTACGCCGGATAGCAGTTCATCGACTCGGGTGGCAATTGGCTGTGAGAAGGTGAATAGCAGGCCCGGGAAGACACTGATTTTCTCCTCCATTAGCTTCTGTAACTCCACTCGGCTCGAAGCCGACTGCCACTGTTCCACTGGCTTGAGGCCGATATAGATCTCGATATTACTCACGGGCTCAGGATCGCCGCCAAGCTCTGGGGCGCCAATACGGCTCAGGGCATATTCCACCTCGGGAAACTCGAGTAACATCTTTTCTATCTTAGGCGCTACATCGATTGAGGTCTGTAGGCTCGCCGTCGGCGCTAAGGTGATCCTTAAGTTAATCGTGCCCTCTTCAAGTTCAGGTACAAACTCTGTGCCCAAACGCGGCAACAAGGTCATGCTCAGCACAAATAGTGTCACAGCCGTGATAACCACAGTCTTAGGGCGCGCCATAGTTAGGGTTAACAAGCGGCGGTACACAGACTCGATTGGCTTAAGCAGGGCACTTTCTCTGAGGGTAATACCACGCTTAAACATTCTCTTATCAAATAAGATCACCGCCAGAGCTGGTACGACAACGAGCGCCACCACTAAGGCCGACAACATGGCCAATATGATACTCACAGCCATGGGCTGAAACAGCTTGCCTTCAACGCCTTCAAGAGCAAATAGCGGCGCAAATACCACGATTATGATGGCCGTTGCGAAGAAGATAGGACTACAGACTTCCTTGGCCGCCAGCATGACACGCATGCCTATGGCAGAAGATGCGTCACTATGGGCCTGAGTCCCAACACCATCTTCATCGGCATGATAGGGGTCAGGCTCACCATCGGCGCGAAGACGGGCATCATTAAGATGTTGTCTGTCCGGTTGAGTCAGGTGCTTGAAGATGTTCTCTACCATCACCACTGAGCCATCCACCAGCATACCGATAGCCACCGCCAGTCCACCTAAGGACATAAGGTTAGCCGACATGCCGAAATATGACATCACCATCAGCGCCAGGCAGATAGAAACCGGAATAGACAATAACACCAGCATGGTGGCGCGAATGTTGACTAAAAACAGCGCCAAGATCACCACGATAAACACGAATGCCATCAGCAAGGCATCACGCACTGTGGTTACCGCCTGATCAACCAGATCCGCTTGATCGTAGAACACCTCGAAGGTGACACCATCGGGAAGCGCCTGCTCAACCAGTGAAGTCCTGGCATTGATATCATCTATGGTCGCCTTAGTGTTAGCACCCATACGTTTGAGGATAACCCCGGCTACGACTTCCCCCAGCGCTTGGGGGTTACCCGCCTCGTCACGGCGAGTCATGGTCACGGCGCCGACACGAATTTCACTGCCGTAATCCACATTAGCAATATCGCCAACTCTGACCGGCGTACCCGCCACTTCGGTCAAGGGGATCTGAGCTATGGCCTTGAGGCCTGCATCGCCCGCTGGCAAGAGGCCATAGCCACGAACAACCAGTTGCTCCTGACCTTGACCCATAAACCAGCCACCTGCGTTGCGGTTATTGCTCTCCAGCGCTGTGATCACTTGCTCCATGGAGAGGCCATAACTGCGCAGCTTATTGGGGTCAATCTGCACCTGATATTGACGCACGTCACCACCAAATGAGAGCACCTCAGTCACGCCGCCTACTGGCATCATGATGAGCTTAACCAAATAGTCATTGAGACTGCGCAGCTCACTGGCATCTATGCCAGATCCTGGCTCGGCGCGAAGAATATATTGATAAATCTGACCTAAACCTGAAGTATTCGGGCCAATTTCTGGCACACCAATCCCATCGGGGATCATCTCTCTGGCTGCCTGCAGCTGCTCGAACACCTGCTGACGGGCAAAATAGATATCTGTGCCCTCGGCAAATACCACAGTCACCAGCGACAGGCCGGTACGAGATAACGAACGCACCTCAGTCACCCCAGGCAAGGCGTACATGGCTGACTCGACGGGATAGCTGATTAACTTCTCAACTTCTTCCGCCGCTAATCCCTCGGCCTCGGTGTTTACGGTAACTTGTACATTGGTAACATCCGGAAAGGCATCCAGATTCAATTTGGGTAACATGACCATACTGGCTATCGCAATAGCAATAAGTCCCAGCACCACCATGAGTCGGTTGCGGATAGCAACTTCAATAAGCCTCTGTAACATAAGAGAATTCCTTAACTTTTAAGATTGTGGGCTTGCTTAGTGGTTGTGAATAGCGAAGCCGGACTTAGCCTGCTCAGAGGCGAGAAAAAAGGCCCCAGATATCACCAAATTACTGCCAGGCGTCAGGCCACGAACTAGGTTCATGCCGCGCTGACGCTCAACCACTTCCACCTCTACGGCCTCGAAGCCATCTTCATCTTGAATAAATACCTGCCAATCACCGTCTCCGCCACGTGTCAGGGCCGCGTCGGGTAGAATCACCCCGCCTTGTATCGCATTGGGTAAATAAAGTTCGGCAAACTGACCGGCATGGATCCCATGGCCGGGATTTTCCAGACTCAGCAAGATCTGCTCGGTGCGGGTCACACTGTTAAGCTCATGGGAGCGGCCGATGATGTTAGCTTTTATGCTTCTGTCACCAACGCGTACTAAGGCTTCACTGCCGACACTGATGCTTTCTGACTGAGCCGGGGTAACTTGAGCCTCGACCCAGAGATGTGATTCGTCGGTGAGTTGCATCAGTGCGGTGCCCGAGGAAAACACTTGGCCTAACATGGCGAGATCTTGCTGCACGCGACCATCGATCGGAGCTAATAACCGATAGCTACCTATAGTGTCAGGGCTGGACGCTAATGTGGCGATCTGCGCCGAGGTCATCTTCATCGCTTCTAGAATGGCGCGCTTAAGCTCGGCATCAACCTGAGCCTGTAGGCGGCGACTGGCACTGACGGCGCTCTTGCCCATGCGCTTAACCCGGCTCCATTCGGCCGCGGCATTGATATAATCGGCCTGAGCCTGAGCCACAGCCACACCACCAAGGGTTAACAAGGGGTCGCCCTTACTCACTTCCTGGCCCGGAACTACGTGTCGCGCTAATACGCGCACATCGAGCTGAGGCGCTAATGTCATGGTTCTGTCTCTGTCTACGACCAGAGTCGCCATGGCAACAGCCTCTAAGCTGAAGGTCTCCTCTGAGACTTGCGTCACCTCGATACCGGCAAGGGCTTGCTGCTCCGCCGTGAGTTTGAGGCCATGCTCCTCTTGGCTTTCCTCACCTGCACCCTGACCATGACCATGGCCATCATCTTCGGCTTGTACCTTGGCTGTTACTGCAACCTGGTCATGGCCTTCTGCGGCAAATGCCGTTGAGGGGAACCCTGCAACTGCGGTCAAGGTCATTAAAAATGCCAAGCTTATGCCTCTGGCAAGTGCACTCAGATAAAATGGTGCCGCTACTGCTTGTGTGTTCATATCCATGCCAATACTCTTAAATCTGCTGTTAAATCTGCTGTTCAGTTCTGTGTTACATCTATTAGTCACTGTTTTCATAACTCGCGTTCCCATCTGAATTAGTACTTAGCCGAAGAGGTGTTTTGCCCTGAGCCTGAGTGATTACTCACTGAGCTGCTTGGTAACTGAGCATGTAAATATGCGTCCAGCTGACCACTGCTTCCCATCCAATCGAGCCAGCTGGTATACAGGGCAGTCTCCAGGGATAGACCCGCAAGGTAACTGCTAGACAGTTGACGCTGGCTTTGAAGGTAAACACTGGTATCTATGTCACCGGCGCGCCATTGCTGCGCCAGACCCGATGCGGCTTTGTGGCCAGAGTTAAGCACCAGCTCACGCCATTCTTGATAACGCTGGGTGAGTCTGGGCATGGTCAGATAAAATTTCTTCTCTTGCTGTTTAAGCACTCGCTCTTGGGCCAGATAGGTTTGCTCGGCTATGGCAATCTCCTGACTCGCCACGGCTAAGGTATCGCTGAAGTTATTGCGAAACTGCAACGGGATTGATAAGCCTAGGCCAAGCTTATTTTCATCGCCTTCGCGTTCGACGCTAAGGCTAATACTTGGGTCGGCTGAGGTATCGGCTTTAACTTGCTCGGCTTTGAGCTTGGTCAGCATGACTTGCTGATAAGCACTCCTTAGTGCAGGCAATTGCGGGTCAATCTGCCTCGATATGGGCAGACTCAATGAACCCATAAAGCCATTGAATGCCGTTGGCTTATCACCTAATAGCATCAAGACATCGGCATCTGCTGCAATAGAGTCCAGCTCGGCCATGGCATACTCGGCGGCGCGGCTGGCAACGTCTAACTGCACCAGTTGCAAGGCAACCGATGAGAGATCTCCCACCTGCAGCTGCTGCCTGGCAATATCCAGAGAGCGTTTAGATGAGGCAAATTGTTGCTGTTGAAAATCAAGGGCCTTGCGGCTCTGGGATTGATCTACTAGTGCTTGGATCACGCTTGCCAGCATCTGACTACGCTCTAAGGTGATATCGGCAAGTAAAATTTCGACTTGAAGCTGAGCAATACGTGTGACGGCGCCGCGCTTATCACCCCAGTCTAAGGTCTGACTGATAGCTAAGCTGTAAGTATCATCGCTGGCATCTTGATAGTTAACCCCAAGCTCTGGGTTGTAGCTGGCTTGATCTGCCGCCTTGATGCTGAACTCAGCTTGAATACGTCTGGCTTCTTGAGCTGCCACTTCAGGCTGAGCATTAAAGGTTTGCATCAAGTCTGGCAACCAAGCCTTGAAACCAGCTTGGCTCTGGGCAGGCTGCAGAGAATAACCAGCTTGGTTATTTTCCAGTAGAGAATCGACTTCCTGTGAGTGAGTCACAAGATCTAGGGAGCTCGGTGCTTGTTCCCCCGCCTGCGTCGCGGCGTAAGCATATATTCCACCATTGGAGATATAGGCTAATAACAGACTGGCTATTATGGTTTTTTTCATGGTATATCCTATCCCACAAGCCTTATTCCTGTTGATAAACTCGGTTAAAGTTATCTGAAACATATGCGAGACGCCGTCTATAGAGTCGCTGCATTTTTCACAGGAGAAATTAAGTACTTTTGGGTTAAATCATATCTAAAACCCCCATGGCAAAATGCCAGGGAATCCAATTAACTGAGTAATGATTTTTAATTGCTGTGGGCAGATAGCATTGGCTACTGCGACAAGCATAGGCTTATACGATTGGTGGGCGGTAATCCGGTAAAGCTTCAGGGGGTAAGTAAGCAGTCACCTTGGCGACGACGGGTTCATCGACAAGCAAGCTAGGGTCTGTGACCGGAGAGGTCATCACTGTCACGTGGCCGCCATGGCATTGACAGTCTAAACAGAGATCGAACAACTGAGTCTCGGTCTTACTCACTTTATGATTATGCTCAGGTTCACTCTTGCCACTCACATGAGAGGCTAGATTGCTTACTAGCAGTTCACCGTCATCTGAGCTTGTACAACTGGCTTCGGGTCTATTATGGTTAGAATCACTGCAGGCGGTACATTGTTCAAAGCTGCTTTCTAGGCTGACTACTTGAGCCATAAATTGAATATGGGGATGATTTTCAGTTTCTTGGTCATGATTTCCAAGATGCAATTGATGCTCACCCATGTTGCCACCTGCAAACTGCAGTAGCACAACGGCGATCATCGCTATGGCGATCTTGTGAGTGAATTGACGAAAACTAAATCGCAAAAAATACCTTTAATTTAGCGAAAGGAGCTAGATCCTGAGAACTTGGCCCTGACAACATAAGTTAGCAATCTGACTGACAGTGTAACTAAAAGTTCAACACTGACAATACTAAACTCACTTTTCTAGGTGTAAAGCATTTTGAATAAGCCTAAGTAAGAAAATAAATAGGTCTGCCTAAGCGACAGACCTATTTAACAATACTGACATTAAGCAGGATTAAACAGGCTTAATTAAACACGCAATTCTTGGCATATTCGGCCGCTTCGTTAGCGGTCCAGTCACCCTTATCTTTCTCACTCATCTGCTTACACCACTTTTCGCTACCGACTTCTGGTGCGCAACCAGACAAACCGATAATGAACATAGAAGCTAAGGCAATCGAACCTAATTTGAGTACTTTACTATTGATATACGACATTCTTTTTCCTTAAAAAATTGTGCTGACGTTTGCTGTGATCCTAAAACCCATAGAATCGGGCCAATAAAATAAGGCCTATAGAATCAGCCCCATAAATTTAGAGCCATAAACATCAATCCATAAACAGCAGATATAATACAAGCAATCTGCCTGTGACCCAAGTAGCTAGACTAATAACCAATATTTACGAATCTAATATTGGCAAACTAGCTCACTTGTTTTGATGTAAAAACCACAAAAACATAAAGCTATTAGACCGGCAGTGGGCAGCTAAGCTTAGCCGTGATCCACTCGATAGCTTTAGACTTGTCATCCAGAGAAAACCAAGCAACCTCGCCCAACATAAAGGGACCCAACAAGCCTACGGCATTACCGAACCAATCGGGTCCACCGACCAATACTAGGGCATCAAATTTTGGTAGCTGAATTTCTCCCACCCCAGAGATAGAATCACTCTCCCAACCCTCTAGCAGCACATCCGCTTCGATATAGAGGCAAATTTTGCCCGACTCGGCACTATATTCCTCGATAATGGGCAGGATTTGCTCACAATAATCCTGGGCCGACAGGCGCCCACTGGCAAATAAACTGATCACCCCTTTGGTAATATCGGCGATTTGACATAACATAGGCAAGCTCCACTTCTATCTACTAGCTAAATAATGGACGAAAGCTTAACAAGCTCTTCATTCATCCCCAAAGGATTCCTTTTTGAGGTCTTAGATTTAAGTCTTAGACCAAATCGGCACCCAACAACTCAATAGACAGAGGGTAATACAAACCCCGAATCAAAGGCCATGATAAAAATCACTAACCGTGTACTTCTTCAAGACAATGAACTCGAATGGCAGTTTATCCGCTCCAGCGGCGCCGGCGGACAACACCTGAATAAGGTCTCCACCGCCGCTCAGTTAATCTTCGATATCCGTAAATCATCTCTGCCGGAACTTTATCAACAAAGATTACTCGCCAAGGCTGATCATCGCATCACTAAGAGCGGAAAAGTCATCATCAAGTGTCAGGCTAGCCGCAGTCAAGACTCCAACCGTCAGACCGCATTAGCCCAATTTATTGAACTGGTGGCCAGTGTCGGCCACACGCCTAAAAAACGTATTGCCACTAAACCCACCAGAGGTAGCCAGCGCAGGCGCGTCGATACTAAGAAACAAAAAGGCGCCACTAAGGCATTAAGACGCAATAAGTCAGACTATTAAAACCTGCAAGCCTAGTGCTAAAGTTCCTAGGTACTTGCCCTAGGTTCTAGACGCTTATTTGCATCAATTTCGTCGAAAATGCAGTCAAATGTCGACATCTTCGCCAACTTCTGTTGAAATCAGACTATTCATCTATCCGTGATTTATACCTTTTGGTATCGCACGGCATCTGTATTTCTAAAGGATTTCGACATGAGCAGCACAGCAAAGGTCTTATTAATTAACGGCCCTAATCTTAACCTTCTGGGTCGACGTGAACCTGGCCACTATGGCGTGAAAACCTTAGCTCAGATTGTTAAAGATCTTACCGATGAGTCAAATGCCGCAGACATAGTGCTTGAACATATACAATCTAATGCCGAACATGAACTCATAGATGCCATTCATAATACCGATGCCGACTTTATCATCATCAATCCGGCGGCATTCACTCATACCAGCGTAGCCATACGTGATGCACTATTGGGCGTAGCCATTCCTTTTATCGAAGTTCATCTGTCTAATGTTCATGCCCGAGAGCCTTTCCGTCATCACTCATATTTCTCAGATAAGGCCATTGGCGTGATCTGTGGTTTGGGCGCCGAGGGGTATCACTTCGCGCTGAAATCGGCAATCACACGATTGCATGGGAAAACGGCTGAACATTAACTCTGTGCTCAACTAAAGCGTGCAAGATGGATTTTCAATAATAGTGTGACAGAGAAGATTTTAAGGTAAGAGTTATGGATATTCGAAAAATAAAGAAGCTGATTGAGCTGGTTCAAGAATCTGGCATTGCAGAGCTTGAGGTCACAGAAGGCGAAGAGTCTGTACGCATCTGCCGCCAAAGACCCGCTGAAGTGCATACGCCACAACAGGTTTTCACCGTGAGTAATGACTCACCACAAGCTAATGCTAATGCTGCTCAGCCTCAAGTTAATACAGGTATAGCTAGCTCAACCACAGCTGACGAGCTAGCAGAACCTAACGCAAATACCGTCATATCACCTATGGTGGGCACCTTCTATTTATCTCCCGCTCCGGAAGCTGCGCCCTTGTGTGAAATCGGCCAAAGAGTCGTGAAAGGCCAAGCCATTTGCATCATAGAGGCGATGAAGATGATGAATCAGATAGAGGCCCATCGTAGCGGCATCATCAAGGCTATATTAGTCGACAATGGCGACGCCGTCGGTTTCGATCAGCCCTTGATTATTATTGAAGATAGATAAGATCAGTGACGAGTTGCGAAATAATAACCAAGATTTAAGCACTAGCAAAAGAGGAGTAGCCCAAGATGGAACTGCCCGTTGTGCGAGCTATCAAACGTGTGCTTATCGCCAATCGCGGTGAGATAGCACTGAGAATTCAGCGCGCCTGCTCTCAACTTGGTATAGAGACCGTCGCCGCCTACTCCAATGCTGATAAAAACTTGCTACATGTGCAACAAGCCAATGCCAAGCTATGCATAGGTAAACCAGCAGCAATCGATAGTTATCTCAATATTCCCGCTATACTCGCCGCCGCATCGGCCGCCAAGGTAGATGCCATACATCCAGGCTATGGTTTCCTGGCAGAAAATGCCGACTTTGCCGAGCAAGTAGAAGCCTGCGGCTTTAGCTTCATCGGCCCAACAGCGGCAGTTATCCGCCTCATGGGCGATAAAGTCTCAGCCATCTCTGCGATGAAAGCTACTGGCGTACCAACAATTCCCGGCTCTGACGCCATACTTTCAACGGATTCACAGCTCAATAAACGCATAGCCAACAAAATTGGCTATCCGGTGATAATCAAGGCCACTGCGGGTGGCGGCGGCCGTGGTATGCGGCTGGTCCGCGATGAGAGTGAACTCATTCAAACCATAGAGCTTACCCAAGCCGAAGCCAAAGCCGCCTTCGCCAACGGCGATGTCTATATGGAGAAGTACCTACAGACACCACGCCATATCGAGATCCAGGTGCTATCAGATGGTCAAGGCAATGCCATACACCTAGGAGAGCGGGATTGCTCCATGCAGCGCAGGCATCAGAAAGTTATAGAGGAAGCTCCGGCCTTGGGCATAGACGCAGACACCCGACGAGAGATAGGTGCCTTATGTGTTAAAGCCTGTGTCGATATCGGTTATCGCGGCGCAGGTACCTTCGAGTTTCTCTATGAGGCGGGACGATTCTATTTTATCGAGATGAATACCCGCATTCAGGTGGAGCACCCCATCACTGAGATGGTCACTGGGGTCGATCTTATTCAGGCCCAGTTGGAGATAGCGGCGGGTAAACCGCTTGCAATCAAACAAGACGATATCAGCCTAAACGGCCACAGCATAGAGTGCCGCATTAACGCCGAAGATCCACGCACCTTTATCCCCTCGCCCGGTACTGTGACGGCCTTTCACGCGCCCGGCGGCATTGGCGTTCGTTGGGATTCTCATCTCTACGCAGGCTACACAGTCCCGCCCTATTATGACTCTATGATAGGAAAGCTGATCACTTGGGGCTCTACGCGACACCAGGCCTTAGCCCGCATGCACACAGCGCTCAATGAACTGACCATAGAAGGCATTGCCACCAATGTGCCTCTGCTACAGCGGATACTCGAAGATGAAGGATTTAGAGAAGGTGGCCAGTCGATACATTATTTACAGGAGAAAGTGCTAGGCAAGAAGGATGAGTAAAGAAGGGTTGAGTTGCTAGGTTAGGGTTTTGGTTTGAGGAATTGGATTTGAGCTTAAGGCTAATGGGCTCTGACCCCTTTATCCTAATCACTGTTCTGGCGGCTCGGGCATGGCTTGACACAGGTCGTCAAACAGTGAAAAAAGTTCAGTCAACACGGTTTGTAGTTGCGCTTCGCAGTAGCACCAAGGCTGTTGCTGCACACGCCAGTCATCCCAACAAATATCCTCCCCTCGCGATAGACGCTCGGCCACCGCCAGCTGCTGGTAACTGCCGCCGCCAATGCGTGTGTCATCACGCCATAGATTAAACCTAAAGGACACCCATTGGCGCATCTCAATCATCAGCCGCATATGTGAATAGGCGAACTTTTTTTTATTGAGCATAAAATAGCCGCCCTCACCCTTGTAATAGCGAATAGGGTAGGCAAAAGCGGTCACTAAATCGATTTTGGTCTCTAGCGCCACTCTAGGGTTAAAATCCCCAGGCAGCTTTGGAAACTGCTCAAGCAGAGCATAATAGCGTTCAGCAAAGTTCACCTGTTTGGCAATGGCAATCACTGGCTCAGACACCTCGCTTAACATAAACTCGCGCTGCTGCTGAGTTAACGGCTCGTGTGGCATAATAATGACCTCTTTTAATAATACGAATTAGGATAAAAAGTTCTAAGCCACCCATTGTCAATCAACAACATACCTAGTCCATTTCAAGTTATCAATGCACTACTGATTAAAAGAACTAATCAGATAGGACAGATCCAAGCCACCCATTGTTAATCATATCGGTTATCGCGGCGCAGGTACCTTCGAGTTTCTCTATGAGGCGGGGCTATTCTATTTTATCGAGATGAATCCCCGCATTCAGGTGGAGCACCCCATCACTGAGATGGTCACTGGGGTCGATCTTATTCAGGCCCAGTTGGAGATAGCGGCGGGTAAACCGCTTGCAATCAAACAAGACGATATCAGCCTAAACGGCCACAGCATAGAGTGCCGCATTAACGCCGAAGATCCCCTAACATTTATCCCCTCTCCCGGTACTGTGATTGCCTTTCACGCGCCCGGCGGTATTGGTGTTCGTTGGGATTCTCATCTCTACGCAGGCTACACAGTCCCGCCCTATTATGACTCTATGATTGGAAAGCTGATCACTTGGGGCTCAACACGACACCAAGCCTTAGCCCGCATGCACACAGCGCTCAATGAACTGACCATAGAAGGCATTGCCACCAATGTGCCGCTGCTACAGCGGATACTCGAAGATGAAGGGTTTAGAGAAGGTGGCCAGTCGATACATTATTTACAGGAGAAAGTGCTAGGCCAGAAGGATTAGTAAAGAAGGGTTAAGTTGCTAGATTAGGGCTTTGATTTGAGGAATTGGATTTGAGCTTAAGGTTAATGGGCTGTGAGCGTTTTATCATTTAAAATCAAATGCACCATAATCACTTAAATTTATTCTTGGAAAGGCGTCAAAACGTTTTTCGACTGAAAAACTCATTGTTTTACCATCCTTACTATCACTTAGCCTATAACTAGCAGTATATTTGCATAGACTTAACTCGGTAATCCCTTTGTCGTCTAACGTTACTTTCTTATCAAAAAGAGTAAAATCTAATGGAATTTTATATGAAAACATGCTTGATGAAGAAATTAAAGTCACGCCATCTATACTTCTTCTACGTTCATACACCTTAGGGTTGGAGATATTTATAATATAGTTTTTATCACAGTAGAAATCACGACTGACGTTTTCAATAATTATGTCGTGATCGTACTTATTGATAAACACCTCCGATAATTCAACCGACTTACCATATATTATAGATATGTTAGCCGACACTTTAACTTGTTCGTCTTCATAATCAAAAACTGGATACATTGAATTTGCAACTAATATCTTCCCGTTTAAATTACTTTTAACATTCCCCTCAGGAAAGCCTCCAACCTTTGAGCTAAAATAAAAATATTGGCTAAACAGTTATCAAGTAATATTGCCGCATTCTCGTCATACAAATGGATCATAGACTTCGGAGGCAAAACTATTTCAGCTGTAGCAGAAAAATGTTGAACCCATGGTAATTCATTTTGCTTTTGGCGCCCAATAACACACTCAAACGGGTTTCCTTGTTGAATATACCTTCGAATTTCTGCCTCCGTGTCATTTATGACAAGCACCTGGTATTCTCCAAAATTTTTAGCATAATTGGTTTTGACGCTATACCATTGTGCATTTTCGGCGAATAATTCAGCTGATAGTATAAATATAAGTACACCCAAAATAATTTTCATCAACTTGAACTCCCAAAATTAATTCCACTACAAACTCATCATATGGTTCATTAACAAAAACAAAGATCCACAAGATCCAAGCCACCCATTGTTAATCAACAACATACCTAGTCCATTTCAAGTTATCAATGCACTACTGATTAAAAGAGCTAATCAGATAAACCAACAACATATTTGAAGGCTGTTAAACGATGAAACAGGGATTTTTAGCGACAAATGACAGTATTCAGACAGGGCTCGTTGAGCCTATTTATTATGGGCTAGAGATTACCAGCTTGTGTGCGTAAAACTATCAGCCAGCTTGAAGGTACTGGCAACGAAGAGAAGTTCTAAGCCACCCATTGTTAATCATATCGGTTATCGCGGCGCAGGTACCTTCGAGTTTCTCTATGAGGCGGGACGATTCTATTTTATCGAGATGAATACCCGTATTCAGGTGGAGCACCCCATCACAGAGATGGTCACTGGGGTCGATCTTATTCAGGCCCAATTGGAGATAGCGGCGGGTAAACCGCTTGCAATCAAACAAGACGATATCAGCCTAAACGGCCACAGCATAGAGTGCCGCATTAACGCCGAAGATCCCCTAACATTTATCCCCTCTCCCGGTACTGTGACTGCCTTTCACGCGCCCGGCGGTATTGGCGTTCGTTGGGATTCTCATCTCTACGCAGGCTACACAGTCCCGCCCTATTACGACTCTATGATAGGAAAGCTGATCACTTGGGGCTCTACGCGACACCAGGCCTTAGCCCGCATGCACACAGCGCTCAATGAACTGACCATAGAAGGCATAGCAACCAATGTGCCGCTGCTACAGCGGATACTCGAAGATGAAGGGTTTAGAGAAGGTGGCCAGTCGATACATTATTTACAGGAGAAGGTGCTAGGCAAGAAGGATTAGTAAAGAAGGGTTAAGTTGCTAGATTAGGGCTTTGATTTGAGGAATTGGATTTGAGCTTAAGGCTAATGGGCTGTGAGCCTTTATCTTCTCTGACCCCTTTATTCATTATCTTTTGGTTAGAGTGTAATATGCTCCGCCCCAAAAAAATGCTAAAGACCAATATATAAGATACCCCCAATAACCCCGCCATTCTAGAAAAGAATAGGTAGAATAAATTGACTGAACAACTAAAAACAATGTTAGTAAACCAAAATTTACTTCTTGAAAAAAATAAAATTTCTTTAAAGGGAAAAACCAATATAAAGAAAACTATGCCTAAAACACCAATCAACCATAACTTGGTAAATAGAGCAATCAAGAATATGGGTAAAGCACTGAGTACTCCTCCTAATACCCCCATATCGCCATATAAACTTCTTTGATTTTCATTGTTCATTACTAATTACTATCCCCATTTAAATATACCGCGGCACCAATCGTTGTAGATACAGAGTCTAACATCACACTAGCTGGGCGCCTAAGAGGGCTTGGTAGTACATTAGGCAGCATTTTCTGAGTTGCAAAAGTAGCCCAACTAATTCCTAATGCTGCACCATTATTACTATTCATGTTATTTATATTTTCAAAATAAAAAAGTTCCAAAGATAATGGGCTCTGACCCCTTTATCAGTTTTTTCCTTCTATTGCGTCTCAGTACGATTAAAAGTATCAGGGATAAATTGATCAAATTCAGCATCCCATGGTACATAAAACTTTAAGTCACAACCTATTAATCTAATCTCAGCGTATTCATCAATACTATCATGTAATTTTAATTTTTCTTTGGTAATCGATGAAATTAAACTCCATTCTATATTTAGACTCTTATTTCGTATTAATGTAAGCACAGTTAGAGTTACCCCATAATCATCCACTGCGAATCTCACTGGGAATATATACCCATCACAAACTGTAATGCCTTCAACGAAAGAATTTTCTTTTGTCATCATTTCTTTTTGTGAAACAATAGTGCCAAGAGATAAAATCGCCTTTAAAACCTTTACTTTTTCACTCTTCCTTACATTCATGATAATAAAATAAATTAAAATAATTACTATTCCAACTAGAAGTGCTTCAAAAAGAATGCTTACATAGATTATTATTGACATAGCTATTACAAACTTAATCAACTGGCTTTTAGCTGCCAATAAGTAGTTTGCATATCCAGTTGTTTTACTTTCCAAGTTTCATTACTCTTTTTAAAATGTTAGGGATTGGTTTTGTATCACGTTCAAACCTTATTTTTACCGCCCCACTTGTTAGTTTCATGTCATCAAGTGGAATTTCCCTAACGTACATGTCACAACATAAACTTGTCAATCCTAAAACAATATCAGCTGTTTCAACAGGATATTTGCTAACAAAACGGGCTGCTACAGGTATTACAATTTCAGCAGATACACCAACTCCTACAGCTCCAGAGAAGTTCTAAGCCACCCATTGTTAATCAACAACATACCTAGTCCATTTCAAGTTATCAATGCACTACTGATTAAAAGAGCTAATCAGATAAACCAACAACATATTTGAAGGCTGTTAAACGATGAAACAGGGGGTTTTAGCGACAAATGACGGAATTCACACAGGGCTCGTTGAGCCTATTTATTATGGGCTAGAGATTACCAGCTTGTGTGTGTAAAACGACCAGCCATCAGTAAACTAAATATCAACTTCATATACCAACTCACTCCCATAGCCGTATCTATTATTTGTAATAATCAAAAACAATTGATTCCATTACCTTGTCTTATCTATCACCAACATAGACAGAAGTATGCGTACTACCGTAAGTTGGCAAAAGCTAATGGGCTCTGACCCCTTTATCTTGTGTATCTAGCAAGCTCATATCACACATAATTGCATGTGTATCTGATGAGTCTACATATTGACCATATTCATCAACGATTCTAGCTAATACCCTATAGGCTTTGCCATTCTTTACATCAAAGAGCAGTTTTTCATTAAGAGATACCTGCACTTCAAGAGAATATTTACTCTTTTCAGAGCCTTTAGGCGCCCTTAATTTATATAAAGGTTTATATTTTTTCAAACAGTTATAAAACTCTAAAAACCTTATTTCATATTTTATTTTATTGCCTGATGATAACTTAACTGCCTGATATATTCTCTCCTTGTCTATACTGTCTACAACCACAGGAAAAACATTATCTTCTTTGATAAAAACCATATAAATACCAAATACCGCTATAGACGCCATTACAAATAGAGTTTTTTTTATCGAAGTAAATTCATGCACTATATTTCACCTTATGAACAAGTACGGTTATCTATGCTTACTTTCTAGAAAACTTAATCAACTTAGTTCTAAGCCACCCATTGTTAATCAATAACATATCGAGTCTATGGCAAGTTATCAACGAGCTTGGGCCAAGATGGGTGCGCAAGATGAGGTGTAGCTATCGAGTTCAATCTGGCCGTGAAGTATGATGCCGTGATAGCGGGCTTTAATCAGCTGGTAATCCATGGAAGGGGCAAAATAATAAGTGACATCTTCGGCGCCCGTTTGCTCCACAGGTATCAAGGTTAACTCGCCCCAAGGTTCTATGCTTATGGTCTGCGTATCCTGAACATAGAATTGATACCTCTCTATGGCATCTGACGCTTGTCTTGTTAAGGCAAATTGCTTGCGACCTTGGAGCAAATATTCACGCATTTGAATCAACAAGGTGTCCACATCTCGCAGAGGGATATCTGCAGATTCATAAGTATCTATGTCGCCATCTAGATCAACCCGAGACTTATGACCATTATTTGTAAAGGTAACCTGCATGTCTCGCGAGCGAAATCCGGTCACTTCTTGATGAAATTTATCGGTTAGCCATTCATTGCTGGTACTCGACCAAGATAACTCGGCCCACTGATGATACTGAGTTCCTATGCCTAAAATACTGGCTTCACTTTTTGACATAACTACCGCAGTTTTTCCCTTCCAAGTCTCAGTGCGGTTCATTGTTCCTGTATATATTCCACTCAGATAAAGAGAGTACTTTGAAGTGCGGCTGCACTGTTCATGCTTATGCTCGTGCTTGTACTCAGCCTGTTCATTGGCGAAGGCTGTATTGGTTAACGTCCCTAGCAATAGGGATAAGACTATAACTTGCAATAAAACCGGTACTGACAAGCTAGTGAGCCCAGTGGCACACTGGCGACTAGTAATTGCAGCGGGCCGGCTTAGAACTGAATATGTCATCATCTATATAAACTCTTTATACTTTCCATCTTGGTCATAAGGCTCGTAATCTTAGCCATGATCAAAAAACTTCATTCACATTAAGGTAGAAGTTGGTTTCGTTTTCACCAACGCCCACGTCGAAACGCAAATTGATATTGTCTTTGATGTTAAAACGCAAACCTGTTCCGTAAGAGGTTAATAACTCCTCGGTAAGATCGCTTACTGTGGGTGCCACGCTGCCTACTGCCCCCCAAAAAACCATGCCATAACGTTGGAATATGGGTAAACGATACTCAACTTGTCCCATCATCATCTGCTCATCACGGTAACGCCCTTTGATATAGCCGCGCATGGCTTTAGAGCCACCAAGATCGGGCAACATATTCCAAGGCACATCACCATGGGTAAAATGCCCCTGCACTTGCCATGCTATGAGTCCTGGTGCTGAGTCGCTTAGGTCAATATAGTTGGCTAACTCGATATCATAAGTCGAAAACGAAGCAGACTTGTTGTTTTGATATAAGCCAGCATCAATTTGAAATAACCAACCCTTGGTGGCATTTAATCGATAATCTCGTGAGTCATATATGCTGGTGACCACTAGGCCTGAGCTAAAGTTATCAGGCAAAACATCAGAAGAATCCACAGGGATTTCAGTTTCCGCTAACGCTAATTTGTCTGCACTTACGTAAATAAAATCAGCACCGAAACCGATAAAATAATTATCAGCAACTTCTGTCATCCAGCGAGGTTTGAAACTGTATAATTGCTCTTCAAACTCATGATGATTACTGTCTTTATCGCCTTGTTCTATGCCTTGACCATAATACACAGAGGCTTCGTTATGTAAGTCTAATTCCAGTAATAGTCGTTGCTTTCCCTGGTTTAAAAACGTCATGTTTTCGACTTCAACACCATAAGAGTTGTTCATCGAAACAAACGAATTTAGCACTAAGGATGACGGCTGTTCTTCACTGGATGCATTGTCAGTTTTATATAATCCGACCATCAATAAGCCCACACCAAATTTTTTCTCTGGGGTGTAATAAGCCGTTGGTAAATAACTCATATCAATGGCTTTACTGTCATCAAATTCACCATCGGCACCAAAGACTGACAGAATGTTATCGACCCATGTTGGCTCCATATCTTCTGGTGTTTCAAATAAAGGGTCAACGGCGATGGCCGCATTAGAAAAAGCAAACAGGGTTAACAGTAAAATCCGTTTCATAAAAGCTCTAATAAATTATGGGGAATATGGGAGGTACTTAACGACCTTTAAGGCAGTCATTTGACTTGCCGAGAGCAGTTTAACACGACATCAATCTGGAAAAATTAATTTGTTTTTAGCTTAAAAATTAATGATCAGCCCTCTTATTATGAGCCAATATTGGGCAAACCTATCCCTAGAAAAAAGGCTCAGAGACTGGCATAGCGCGCGATCCCCCCTTAATGCACGGGTCATTGAGGCCATAGCTAGCAATCTAGCTCAGCTAAAAGGATGCTCGCAGATGAAGGATTTAAAGAAACTGACAGGTCGATGTATTATCTTGAAAATAAGCTTTTAGGCAATAAGCTCTAGGGCATGAGCTTTTAGGGAATAAGGGAGTGCAGGAATAAATGAAGTCTTGAACAAGGCTAATAACACATGAAGTATTCATCTGCTTATAAATATAACCATTAGAATCAATTGGCAAATAAAAAAGCCTAATCAAATATGACTAGGCTTTATATATATTACTTAATAACTGAACCTCTTAATTATAATTATTGTGACTATATATAATTAAGATTAATTGTTTGGTTTATTTTCACCAAATATACTTGCGCCGATTTTCATAATCCCAGCAAGACCGCCAACCGCTTTAAATAGATCACCAGCGATTTCACCGCCTGGACTTGCATGATCGACTATTGCTGGTAATACATCTTGCAGACCAGAAACAGCTTTATGCTCAGGTAATTCAAGTTCACTGGCAAATGCTGAAATTTTATCTGGATGGAAAACTTTCGCGATATCATCAGTGGAAATAGCAGCATTACTGCCTTTTCCCAGCCATGATGCCGCAATACTCGCCAAACCCGCACCATCTAATGATTTTATGATGTTTTGTAAATTAATACCTTGTCCATCACTATCACCGCCTAATAAACGAGATAATGCTGCAACGATATTATTTTCACTCAGGTGAGCAGTATCTGCACTTGATTGATTAAATAATTTTGCACCAGTGCGTAGAATTTGTGTGATATCCATGAGTAATCCTTATACTGACTGTATTATATCGTTGCCGGAATACGAAGTTTCTGACCTGGGAAAATCTTGTCAGGGTTTATGATAACTTCACGGTTAGCTTCAAATATCTTCTCGTAATCTGCGCCATTACCGATTGTTTTTTCAGCAATTTTCCACAAGCTATCACCAGATTCTACTTCGTAGTAAGTCACTTCGCTAGTAGCGGCTGGGGCATCAAGGTTATCAACTACTGATTCAATACCTTTGGTATTACCAGCCATAAGAATAGTTTTTTGACGAGCTTCAGCACTAACAGCTGTACCAGAAAGTGTAGCTACACCATCTTGTACTTCAACATTCAATCCAGACACGCCAGGGTTATTGCTTTCAATATGCTGGGTGATTTTTTCCGGTGCTTCCTCTTCTTTACCAAAAAGTGAAGTTCCGATATTTCGTGCGAAATTTAATAAGCCCATTTTCATTCCCTAAACAATGAGAGGTAACAACTTACAAGCAAGCTGGCTACCAAAGTAAAAAAATAACAACATTATAGAAAAGGATAGGTAATATAATTCCCATATCTTTTATAGTTAGTCATATAATATTGACGACAAACATAAAATGTAAGTCATTTGAGTTTCGAGCATACAGCATAGAGACGAGGCTTTATATAAAAACCAAATATGACGAAAACAGATTGTGTCTAATATATGATTATAAGCCGAAGAGTTTATGGGATTGTTATTTTAACAACTCAAATAGACAACAGAGTAGTTCAATTAAAATAAAGGCGATACAGGTTAACACTAAGCAATACAATTAAAGTAACAAGAAACCTAAATATACACACAACTAAAATCCCAAAATCGATAATGGTTAGCATTATTATTTAGTAGTATATTCTGCGTCATTACTTACATGGTTATTTACAACGCTATTTACAGCACTATTTACAGCACTATTTACAGCGTAATCTTGTCATTAAATAGCCTACTAATACCAAGCGGTGTCAGTGCCCGTGCAAACGAACTGACTACAAGCCTTGATTCACCTATGGCAGCAAGAGTGTGCATGCTCCATATCATCAAGCAGGCTTGTAGACTCATTATGATATTGATAGCGACATTCGCGTTAACCATTAGCCCTGTTTCATTAGCCCTGTTTCATTAGCCCTGTTTCATTAGCCCTGTTTCAATGGTCCTGTTTCAATGGTCCTATCAAAAAATTGCCCTGCTAGCGCTAAATTAACTTACCGCTAGGCACTGCGCTTCAATGGCTCATCATCTAGATACTTAGCAATGTCGACCTCATTTATCTGCGCCCCGTCGAGAAACTTATGGGCATATTCAAGATAGATGCCGCTGGTTAAGAACAGCTTGAACAGGTCCATGTCTAAGTGCTCATCCAGTGCCATCTTGTGGAGAATATCGATAGCGACACTAAGAGGCTTGGCCTTCTTATAAGGCCTGTCGGCTGCGGTGAGCGCTTCGAAGATATCGGCTACCACCAGAATACGCTCTGGAATAGAGAGATCCTCTGCGCTGAGTCTACGAGGATAGCCAGTACCTTTTAAGGTTTCGTGGTGGGTTGAAGCATAACGCGGTACTCTGGCGAGCTCTGGTGGGAATGGCAGAGTTTCCAACATCTTAATAGTACTGGTTATATGCTCGTTAATCTTAAACCTGTCTTCGGGGGTGAGAGTTCCGCGTGAGATAGAAAGATTATACAGTTCGCCTAGATTATATTGGTGCTCAGGGATATCCATCTTGATGCCAAATTTAGGATCAAACTTGACCTTGTTGATGCGCTTGATGATATGTTCCGGCTTGTCATTTAACAGAGGCTCGATAACAGGTAAATCAGCTACAGATAATGTACTCAAGTTGAGCTCCTCCACCGGAGACAGACCTAGCCTATCATCGAAGTTCCTCTGCCAGGTGATTAGGGCAAGTTCGGCCAAACGGTCTTTATGCTCTTGAGACATAAACTCACCGCCCACATTAGCCGTAGCGATAAATTTGAAATCTTGCTGTAGCTGCTGGCGCTTATTTTCCAGCTCGGCAGTTAATAGTTCGCTCGGTTCAGTGGCACAGACACGCTTAAGGTAATCTATCTCGGCATCTCGCCACAGCACTTCGAAGCGCATACGCACTTCGTGTATCCGGTTATAGACAGCTTCTAACTTAGTGCCCTTATCGACGATAAACTCTGGGGTGGTGATTTTACCGCAGTCATGTAGCCAGGCCGCTATCCTAAACTCCCTGTGCTCATCGGCCGATTTGAAGGAAAAGTCTTTAAAAGCCGCCAACTCAGATTCAGCGGCGGCATCTGCCAGCATTAACCCCAGTTCAGGTACTCGATTACAATGGCCTGCCGTGTAGGGAGACTTGTCATCGATGGCCTGAGCGATAAGCTTAATAAAGGACTCCATCAACTCCTTCTGATTATGCTCATGTTGCTGAATCGATTCACACATACCCCACATAGAACTTGCCAGATCATCTAGCTCGGCGATATTTGAATCAATATTATTCACCTCATCATAATGACGGTGCTTTATCTTTTCATTCTCAATGGCTAGTAACTTAATCGGACGAATGATCGGTGATGCGAACAAGCTAGATACAGGAAGCAAAAAGAGTAAGCATAATATTGTGATGACGGTAGACGTCATCACCTTATCGGTACTCGAAGCCAACAGAGTTTGCGTGGAGACTATGATGGCTAAGCGATCTTGGGTCTGGGGGTTATTACCAAATGGCGTCACAAACACAAATTGTTCTATGCCATCGAGCTCACGGCGCACTAGTTGATTATGGAACTCAGGCGCATTACCAATATCGATAAGCGCTTTATAGGGCACAACACCTTGTGCAGCGAACTCAGGCTTAGCACCTTCATCAAACCATTTAGATCTTAAGGCGGATACTTGCTCAGGTGTGATATTGGCCAATGCCTTATTAACAATAGGGATCAGCGACGCATACTTCCCTTGCATGGCTATATGCAGACCCCTAGGTACTTTTACATCACCAAAGCCGATATCTTCATGATATTTAACCGCATCGATAAAGAAACTCTTAGCCGTGTAATGCAAGATAATCTTGTTATCTAGGGCTGCAAATACCTCACCTTGCTCCACAGCGCTTAATATTGCTTGGGTCGACGCCATCTCAAGCACCTCAATCTCAGGGAACTTATCTTCGATGATAGGTATAATCGACCAACCTAAGGGAATAGCGAGTCGCTTACCATTGAGTTCGGCAAGCTCCTTTATCTGCGGCACATCTGGCCCAGTCACTATGCCATATTCAAGGTCTAAAAACGGCGTACTAAATTCTCCCAGGCTCTCATTCTTGGCCGTTTTCATGATAGGTTGCAGCATATCTAACTCTTCCATCATGTAGCCGTCTACTAGCTCGTTCCAAGTAAAACCATTAATAAACTGAACCTTGAGTCCAGTCATCTCGGCAACTAGGTTAACCACATCTATGCTATAGCCTTGGGGCTGGCCCGAGATAGCAAAATCTATCGGCGCCCAATCTGTTTCATTAGAGACCAGAAGTGTGGGCGTACTATGAATAAGCTCAAGCTCTTGTTTAGTGAGTTTCAGCACCTGAGATTGAGGGATCTGGACTTGCACTTGCCGCTTCTGATTCGAGGCTATTAATTCACCATTCGCTTTATAGAGATAGATTTGAGTTTGTGATTCTGCCCCTTCATTTTCACTCTGGCCAATGAGATATTCGTTCAGGGTCGATAAGGCTATATCTACGGCAAGAACCGCTCCAGACTTGGCTAACTTTATCGAATAAGTTTGCCCCGGAGATTGCAGGTGACGAAAAAGGTAAGGTTCTGTTTTTGACACATTTTTAGTATTAGAATCAATAAACCAAGGCCTACTAGTCGCATCATAATCACTGGATTCTGCTAGCGTGACCCTAGAGTTGAATTGCGAGTCAAAATAGGTCGTTTCTTTTAATCCTTGCTCTGCCCTTATCGTGATCATCACCCACCTGTCCTGATGAGTCGCATCGAACTGTTTTCTGATGATCGGGTGCGCATCTAGGTTGATCAACTCATAGAAGTTCCCATTTGGCATACCAATATAGATGGCATAAAACAGGGTATTAGATCGCATGATTTGAGCAAACGTTTGATAGGACTCTCGATTAAACTCGTCACCAAGGACTAAATTATCGAAACTCGAGAGTAACTTGGTGGTATTTACTGCCTGACTATCCACCAGAGATAGATAGCTGCTGACATTCTTTGCGGTAAGCTTGTAATGTTTGAGGGCTGATTCTGTAGCCATAGACTGGCTGAAGTAATACTGCAATCCGATGGCTATTGCCGCGGTAATTGCCGTGGATATAACAAATATTCCTACCAAAGTAACACGTATGGAAAAACGTTTACTTTTTCGCTTTGCTACCAATTCCATCGCCAGCCCTTACACATCAATCCATTGAAGTGTACCAGTGTATGAAAAACACCCAGACAGTCAATAACCCATAACAATTAATTAACAATAATCCCAGGTGTAGGGCTAGCTAGCGATCTTCTCAACTCTGGTAAGACACTCGGTCTCTCCTGCGCACCTAAGCTTTTCCAAATGATTAATCAGCTTAAAACACAGTTCAATATATTGAATCGCTTCGGTTTTACCCACTTCGTAACCTACCGCATGAGCGACCCGATTTCTCAGCTGCCTAAGCTCACTAAATAGCTTACCTTGCTTAGTATTGATAAAATTTTCTTTGAGCAAGATGCTTTCTATATGCTTATATCGAGTGTTCACATCCAGTTCGATATTAATTTTTCTGGCTCTGATCAGTGCCTCTGCGGCAACGTCCACAGCTTCCCAAGATTCAATAACTGCCGAATTAGGTAAGTTATTGGCAGAGGCAATCAGCAGAGATTTATTGTCATATTTAAGCTCAGGAAAGGCCCCTTCTGCTTTCTGAACTATAGACTTTAACTCTTGGCCAAACTCCACTTCCAGATCTTTAAACTTGAGTTTTTTAGCCAGAGGGATCAACTTAGCGATAGGATGCTTAAGGCTATACACACAGATAAGGATGACGAGTGGCCAAGCCAATTTATCAAACAGTTGCACCACAAATTCCATCCAGTTCATTTCTTTTTTTCCCATATATTTTTGTCTGGACAGAGAGTAGCAATTTACACAAATGAAACATAGTGGTTGGTACACTTGTCGAATAACAAGTTTCAAATATCTTTTTGATTGCTTCATTTAGCGGGATTGATACTTGGTAGTGTTCAGCTTACCAATATTGCATTGTTATCTACCGCCTGTCCGGCGAGGGATGTGCACTATTTATTTTGAGAAGGTTCTGCGACACGGTGAATATGGCATAGCCATTAGCCTATGAACGAGAGGCATGGATGCCGAACTGGCCTTTAGATAGGATATCATTCAAGCACAGTCCCTATAGTCTCTGCGACAGCATCCATGCTGTCGAAGGTCACAGCCGTGTTCACACCTGCTATGGCTTCGAAAAAGGTTCTTCTTCGATTTTAGTTTGCTGATAGTAAGTAGTTTCTAGATAGAAGCGTGTTTGGTTGGTTTGCTGGATGCCATGACTTAGCTGTTATCTAACGCCTGTCCTGCGAGGAATGTGCACTCTTTATTTTGAGAAGGTTCTGTGAGTCGCTGCAAGTCCGTCCATGGAAGCTCTACTAAATCCAACAACTTCCATGTTTAAAGGCCTGTTCGACATCCCAGTCTCTCGTTCGGATAGTTTCACGCTGTGAAACCTCGCCCTGATTTAGAAGCTCACAGCCGCGTTCACACCTGATATGGCTTCGAAAAAGATGCTTCTTCGATTTGAATTTTACTGGCTAGTAACTCACTTTTGGACAGAAATGCGTTTACTTGTCGGATCACAAGTTTCTGAAATATCTATTGTGGGTTCATTGGGCTGATTATATTTTTGGATGATTTTTGGATAAGTAAGCTCTAATTTAATCTATAGCCTGCGGCTCGCCAAATGTGCAAACACTTCTATGACACGGCGCAAGTATGTCCCTATAGCCTCTGCGACAGCGTCCTTGCTGTCGAAGGTCACAGCCGCGTTCACACCTAAGTGTTTATCTCTTCGATTTCAGCTCTATTGGTTTGTAACAAGTTTCTGGACAAAAGCTTGGTAGATTTTTTAGTCTAATTAACGTGATATTGATTAGAAAAAGTATCTTGGGTTATCCAACGGCCGTAATTCGCTACGACCCTTTATCCTAACCACGGAGGACTCGAAGAGTCACGAAGAAAGGCAAAGGCTAAAGTCTGTAGTGGTCTTCATCTTTATCTCAGTGCGCTTAGTGGTGATATTAGGCGTGGAACAGAGATATGCCAGTCCTATTTTATTTCCTATTTTATTTTTAAGGATAATGTATTAACTAAAGAGGAGGGGTTTACACAGCAGGCTGATATTAAAGAAGTTAAATGATTGGTCATTAGATCAAGGCTGCGTGCTGACTAAAACAAAATATTTGTCCTATTATGGCCTCAAGCATAACGAACCCTCGCTCAGCTATTTGCTTAATAAAGAGTATGATTAAACCCCGACCTCGGGCTTGTTCAACACTTGGGATAAGGACGCGGCTGCGCGCGGCCTATCCTTATTTGTTAGGGCTTAATCTTCAGGCTTACTTTTAGCAGGCTGTGGTTTTGGTTGAGGTTTCATGTTTATGATCCCTTCAACACTAGCTTTTTCTTTTCCTGCAGGGCGAAGAGCCTCAAGACCATTGATTGAGTCACCAACAGCGACATTATGAATAGTTTTATTTACTTCTTTTGTCATTTTTATTTCCTTTTCTATAAATTGATTAATGGCAGTAGTACCTCCAATGATCAGAGTTAAAATAACTCCAAACACAAATGAAAATGCTGCCGATGTGTCTAATGATTTCAATAAAGGATCACTTGTTTGTGTTTCGGTAACGATCCCTTCAAGGTGCTTTGCATTACGTTTAAAAACCAAAAGAATCGATACGACACAAACAAGGAAAGATAATAGAGCCACAAAATACAAAGCCAACCCTTCAACTGAAGTAGCACCGACTGTTGTTAATAATGTAACTAATAAACCTATTGCTCCAGTACTTAACGTAAGTAAGCTTTTATCCAGTTCAAATTTTGTGTTTAACCAAGCTCCAACCGTCGCGGCATAAAACTCTACTTCTTTCTCTTTATCGGACATTATATTCCTCAAACATTGCAAAGAGCCCTAACGCTCCCATAAGCCGTGAGCAATGCTGGCACATTTGTTGCGCCTTTTTTACTTTGCAACCAATGTGATAGCGTTGCGAATCAGTCTTGATGGGCTGGTTATGTGTTATCCCAACGTTTCGCATGATTCCTTTCGGTGAAACCTCTCAAATCATCTTGGTCTTCAATGTAAATGTCCCAAGAACGATAAGCAGAGAAATATACTTCAGCTTTTAGATTAGAGCGACTAAAGGTCTCCACTCCCCTAGAATAAGGGAATAACTGATTCACTAGACCTTGCAACTCAGCTAATGCAAAAATATACGACATTATATTTTGTGGTATTTGAATCATATAGCTATCTTCAGAAAAATCAGAATGCAGTGATTTCAATCTAGACTGATGTATTTGTAGTCTCACCAGTATGTATGCAAGGTGATCACCAACCTTTGGTTCGGCTTCTGCTATACACTCTTTGAAGACTTGTATGTGTACTTCAGGAACTGATGGTAACATTGCATTGAGAGGTGTTTTACACCGATCATTTCTATCCTTTGCTCTCTCCCATGCTTCGATTAAAACCTTGGAGCTTTCTTCAAAATATCCACAAAGTTCAGACAATGCCTGAGGTAAAAATGCCCGTGCAGCTATAAAATTACGTTGCCGCTTTTTTTCCTCAGAGTACTTAACAGCATTTAATGCAACAACACTTGCCACAAAAGCTAAAGCGCCAGTATTCAGAGATTGCCAAGTTTCCCATACAGCATGCACATGTGCCCAATCACCAATATAGAATGGATAAACCAGCATTGAAATAAAATATGGCCCCCCTAAAGCTAGACATAAAATATTTATTAACTTAACAATTGGTGGCACAAAAACTCCTAGGCATATAATCTAAACACATAACATTTTAATATACGGCATGCGCGCTTTGCCAATGCCTGTTGTAAAAGTGAGCACAGCATTTCCCCGTAAAATTCAAATGAAAACAATTTGCTACCTTGAATCGTTGTAAATCGTATCCAATACACTTCTGGGGAAAACTCTATTGCACACTTTGCATGTCCTGTTATCTAAATAGTTCAAACATGCACACTTTCATCTTACTGAATTTACATCTCTTTTTCTTTTCACTCAATAGCAAACCGCGAACTGATTGCGCATAATTTAGAGATTATCCGCACAAAACCAATAATACTGTATAAAACACAAACACTGGTTAATACCGAAATCGGCTAAATGCTGCCGCTAAACTCGCATTGGGGCATTTCTGAGTTAGCTACACACCAATGAAACCCAAATCGAAGAGAAAAATAATCAGGTGTAGATACGGCTGCGAGCTTCCAAATCAGGGCCGGAAATGTTCCCTACATTTATTCGAAATTTCCCACATCCTTGTGGGTCAGATATTTTGGCAGAGCCTACAGGGCCAATTTTGTTCCATACAAAATTTGGCATTCCCACCATCCATGGCGGTCAGATGGACTCTTTTTAAATCAAGAGCCGGCGTGTCGCAGAACCTTCTCAAAGTAAAGAGTGCACAATCCTCGCCGGACAGGCGTTAGGTTACCATGAAGGAACAACCTTCAAACCCAATACCCACTCAGCCAGAAACTAAATCATAAAATGTGATCAGCCTTCATTCGAAGGCCAACTTACTTTGGGAATGACCTTGTTACTGACAACTTCAAATCGAAGAGACAAATAACCAGGTGTAGATGCGGCTGCGAGCTTCGGTTTCAAGGATGAAACCGCAGAGCGGCCAGGGACGGCTTCACAGCGTCTCGCAGAAGTATCTGCACTTAAGCCCACCGCAGGTGATAGATAAAATTGAAACTACGAAACTCACTCCCCAATACCCACTCAGCCAGAAGCTAAACCAGAAAATGTCCCCAAGCTTCATTCGAAGCTAACTCCATTAGGGGCTCTTCTTACGCCAACTTTGTGGCAAGTCCACCTCATCCCATAATTGGCGGCACAGCTTATCGCCTGAATGCCAGTCACCAGCCAATAGCCATTTAACTAAGGCATCGCCCACTTGGGGATAATGAATCGGCTCTGGCGCCGCCAACTTTAACCAGCGACGCAGAGACTCACTGTCTAAACAAGTCATAGTCTCGGCCGCGCCTAACAGCTCAAGGGCGGCAACATTGGATAGCTGCTCGAATTGACCCAGTAAGGGCTTAACCAGCAACTTTTTTCCCAGGGCCAGAGCTTCACTGGCAAGCTCAAAACCTGCGCCGCCTATCACACCGCCACAAGTAGAGAGCTTCTGTTTAAAGCCATCTCGATTAAACCCGGACCAGATGATATGGCTGGGAAAATCAAGCTTGGGCCTATCTCCGTGGTAGACATGAAAGCAATATTCCTTAAAAGGCGATAGAAATTTAACTATGTCATCGGCAGACTCGAAGGGTAGGTATACCAATATTTGATGAGGATTGACGGCTATAACTGGGTCTACCTCGACGAAGGGAGGCAATATGGGAAAGCCGAAATGATGCCAGTGACAGCCCAATGCGATATCCACAGGTGCAAAGTAATGCAATAGTTTCTCGTTAAACCAGTTATCCCCCACCTTAGGCACGGGATATTTAAGCGCCGCCTGATGACTCACGCCAATCGAGGTCACTCCTTGGCGCTTCGCAGCCCAAGCAGAAACCGGTTCAAAGTCATTTAACACCAGATCATAAGCGCTCAAGTCTAATGAGTTAATATCACGAATTAATGATGGCACTGAGTTCTGCCATGCTGTCTTCAGCATATTCACCCGACCATTATTGGTGGCGAATGTTAGTCCTGATTTGACCTGATATTCACCGAAGCACTGCATATCGAAAAACTGCTCAGAAGCACGCCCGGAAAATAAGAAGTCGACATCCACGTCATATTTTTGCAGAGATTTAGCCATAACCCGTGCACGGCTTAAATGGCCATTACCCGTTCCTTGAACGCCATAAAGTATTCTCATATTCCCTCCCTAAAATGACGCAAATTAATGCCCACCTAAATATAAAACTGCCATAACAGACCCTGAGCCCAGTGAGGCTCCAGCCAGGATATCCAAGGGGTAATGCACGCCTAGGGCGATGCGTGACAATCCAATAGCTATAGCCCAGGAGTAGGCCAATAGCAGCCATTGTGGATAGATAACCCAGATGGAAGTGGCCATAACAAAAGCGGCCGCGGTATGCCCAGATGGCAGACTAAACTTGTCCGATGGTTCAAATGGCTTAGAAGCATTAAAGCCGCTAGCAGAAACAAGCGGATCAGCTTGTCCCACAGATACAGATACACGCCCAAGATAGACAGATTCTCTATGGCAAGGGCGTTTCCGCCTGATAGCGTTCTTCAATATGAGATACAGTGGTATTTCGAGAATAAATGCGGACACAGCCAGATTAAATAGCTCACCGCCCCTGCTATGGCTCAGGAACAAGATCAGCGAAAATATGAAGTAGAATGGCCCATCTCCGGTTTTAGAGATTTTTCTGGCGAGCAGATGCCATTCTTTGTGTTCGCTAAGTGCGAAAAAATATTCAAATACTTGTTTGTCTAACTTTGTAATGATGCCAAACATAAAAAGGCTCCTCATCAGCCAGTATGCTGATTTAGAGCCTAAAAAGGTGCCGTGACGGCAAGGTGACAACTAGCCTAAGTTTTTATGACACTCGGTGTGCCAACAAATTAAGCTGTAGCGACTGGCTGTGATTTTGTACGGTAGATTTTTATCAGGTGATAGATGTTGATACAGGCAACAAATGCGTTCATGCCAGCTACCGGCCAAGCCGAAATGTAAATCCCGTAGATAACGAACAAAGAACAACCGGCAAAGTTTAAGCATCTAAGCCAGATGATATCTTTCATCATCAAAGAAATGGCCACCATTACTGACGCAAAATAACCAATGATTTCAATCGTTGAAGCTTCCATGAAGGTACCTTTTAAGGCCTTCTGCCATCCATGAGCGTATTGGGGGGTCCGTGCCCCTAAAGCAAGTTAAAGTTAAGTTAATCAAATCTACAAGCATGCTAACAAATTTACGCAAAACATGTAATAAAAATACGCAATTAACAACCTTTCGCAACTTCACCGCTGTTTTACCCATCAAATAAGGAAACTTTACAACAAACTAGTTATCAGCTGCATATATAGACAATTGCGTGATTGATAACACTTTTCTTTTTAAGAATCCCTTATATACTGGCCTTGTCTCGTCAAATTGTGCACGACTCAGCACAATATCGATCTACAGGAGTATGACTATGGAATACAACACCTCAGAACTTTGTGACACTTACATCGATGTCGTCGATGTTGTCGAACCCATGTTCAGTAACTATGGTGGTTGTAACTCATTTGGTGGCTCAATCAGCACCATTAAATGTTTCGAAGATAATGGTCTTATCGCTGAAGCACTCCAACAAGATGGTGAAGGTAGGGTCTTACTCGTAGATGGCGGTGGCTCTTTAAGACGAGCACTGCTCGATTCTTCTATTGCTAAGATCGCGGTAGAAAATAAGTGGGAAGGCATCATAATCTACGGCTCAGTGAGAGATGTAGATGCCCTGGAAGATCTCGACCTTGGTATTCAGGCCCTAGCCTCTATTCCAGTCGGTGCCGATGGCCATTCAATTGGAGAACTGGAGATCCCAGTCAACTTCGGTGGCGTCACTTTCTTACCCTTAGATCATGTCTACGCCGACAATACTGGCATCATACTTTCGCCTGAGCCTTTAGATATCGATTAAGTTTCGAGTTTCGAGTTTCGAGTTTCGAGTTTCGAGTTTCGAGTTTCGAGTTTCGAGTTTCGGCAAGTATTGAAGATGGCCTCTTAGGCCATCTTTTTTTGTTCGTATCCCCTGCTATTTTTGACCCTTATCTGAGAAAGCCTTATATCCGTTGCGCTATTTAACTCAAGCAAGGATAAAAATACTGCGCCAAAACATACCTCTAATATCATTCTTTGATTGCCTTCGAATCACAAATTAAGTAACAATATATCCATAAGTATTAGCATCAAAATAAGAACTAAATCCATATGCAATATCTCATTCCTTTTACAAGAAAGCAGTGTCGACAACTGGTGTCGATTCGTGACGGCGAAACTAAACTTGCCCAGACAGTTCACTGCTGCGATGAAAATAACGATCGCACAAACACACTCGGCAATACACTCGATAACGCTAAAACCAATGGCGCACGTTTCGCCATCTTAGGTATAGGTGAAGACATAGGTCCACGGGCTAACTTGGGCCGTGGCGGCGCCACCGATGCCTTCGAATCGGCCATGGCACAATTTCTCAATCTGCAATCTAACCGCTTCTTTCATGGGGCCGAATGCCTAGTACTGGGCCAAATACAAACAGACGACCTTCAACTCGCCGAAGGTGCCGATGCCAATGCACTGCGAGCCAATGTTGAGCAGCTTGATGACAGAGTGATTTCGGTAGCCAGCCAAGTAATAGCATCGGGTCTCGAGCCTATCGTTATCGGCGGCGGCCATAACAATGCCTATGGCTTGTTGATGTCGGTCAAACATTGCTTTAACAAGAAAGTCGCGGCAGTAAACTTAGATCCCCATTCCGATTTTCGCCCCCGTGAAGGCCGCCATAGCGGCAATGGTTTCAGCTATGCTGCGGCCAGCGGCGCATTGGGTTACTACCATGTACTTGGTATGCATGAGCTGAAGAACAGTGAGGAGACCCTGGAGCAGCTGAGCAAATTCGGCGGCCATTGGCACACATTACAGTCTATCTGGGTACGCCGAGAAATCACCTTAAAGTCGGCATTAGATGAGATAGTCACGGGCCTAAACGACAGCCAGCTTCCTGTGGCTCTAGAGCTAGATCTCGATGCCATCATCAATATGCCCAGTAGCGCCTCGACTGCAGCAGGAATACCGCTGCTGGACGCCCTGCATTATGTGAGCACCATAGCCAGGAATACACCTTGTGCATACCTTCATTTAGCAGAAGCGGCTCCTAGCTGTCACGTGGCAGGCATAGCGGCTGGCTATCGCGAAACGGGCCAGAGTATTAGTGAGCTGATTTATGCATATATCCAAGGCAGACTGCAGTCGTAACAGATAGGCTAGAGGCCAGTTCTTAGAGACTAGAATCTAGGAACTAGGTTTGCGTATATTTGCCTCATACTATTCACCATTGACGAACCTTATGGATATGATGTGAACGCCTACGCCTAGTTCAGATAAGGCTAAGCTAGGTATTTTTTCCTCATACTATTCACCATTAACGAACCTTATGGAGATGATGATGTGAGTAGCAGAGCCTAGTTCAGTTAAGGCTAAGCCAGGTATATTTTCCTCATACTATTCACCATTGACGAACCTTATGGAGATGATGATGTGAACAGCTGAGCCTAGTTCAGATAAGGCTAAGCCAGGTATATTTTCCTCATACTATTCACCATTGACGAGCCCTATGGAGATGATGATGTGAACGCCTACGCCTAGTTCAGATAAGGCTAAGCTAGGTATATTTTCCTCATACTATTCACCATTGACGAACCTTATGGATATGATGTGAACGCCTACGCCTAGTTCAGATAAGGCTAAGCTAGGTATTTTTTCCTCATACTATTCACCATTAACGAACCTTATGGAGATGATGATGTGAGTAGCAGAGCCTAGTTCAGTTAAGGCTAAGCCAGGTATATTTTCCTCATACTATTCACCATTGACGAACCTTATGGAGATGATGATGTGAACAGCTGAGCCTAGTTCAGATAGGCCTAAGTTAGGTATATTTGCCTCATACTATTCACCATTAACGAACCTTATGGAGATGATGATGTGAGCAGCTGAGCCTAGTTCAGATAAGGCTAAGCCAGGTATATTTTCCTCATACTATTCACCATTGACGAGCCCTATGGAGATGATGATGTGAACGCCTACGCCTAGTTCAGATAAGGCTAAGCTAGGTATTTTTTCCTCATATTATTCACCATTAACGAACCTTATGGAGATGATGATGTGAGTAGCAGAGCCTAGTTCAGTTAAGGCTAAGCCAGGTATATTTTCCTCATACTATTCACCATTGACGAACCTTATGGAGATGATGATGTGAACAGCTGAGCCTAGTTCAGATAAGGCTAAGCTAGGTATATTTGCCTCATACTATTCACCATTGACGAATAGTATGATGTAATGCGCATTTTCAACCATTCCGAGTCCAGATAACTAACATCAATCACTATAGGTTTGATGAATAATTTGTGACCATTAATGAATGGCTATACTCGCTTATAACAATTGTAGAGATAGGAACAAGCAGATGTCACAAGACACAGAAAAAAGTACCCATTTCGGTTATAAAACAGTTGAAGCGGATCAGAAGGCTGAAATGGTCGCTGGCGTATTTCATTCTGTTGCAGCCAAATATGACATCATGAATGATGTCATGTCTTTCGGTATCCACCGCATGTGGAAACGTTTTACTATCGAAAGCGCCGGTGCTCGACCAGGCATGAAGGTATTAGACCTTGCCGGTGGTACAGGCGACTTAACCGCTAAATTCTCTCACCTTGTGGGTGAACGCGGCCAGGTTACCCTTGCGGATATTAACGATTCCATGCTTAAGGTCGGCCGTGAAAAGCTCAGAGACAAGGGCATAGTTGGCAACGTCAACTATGTTCAGGCTAATGCCGAAGCTCTGCCATTTCCAGATAATCATTTCGATATCATTACCATAGCTTTTGGCTTGAGAAACGTCACCGACAAAGATGCGGCTATCCGTTCTATGCTTCGCGTGCTAAAGCCGGGTGGAAAGCTATTAGTCCTTGAATTTTCAAAGCCTAAGCATGACGTGATGCGTAAAATTTATGATCTTTACAGCTTTAAAGTGATGCCTAAGATGGGCGCTCTTATCACTCAAGATGCCGACAGTTATGCGTATCTAGCTGAATCTATTCGTATGCATCCAGATCAAGAGACTTTAAAAGCCATGATGGTCGATGCCGGCTTCGAGCAAGTCGACTACACCAACATGACAGACGGTATTGTTGCTTTGCATAAAGGCTATAAGTTTTAACTCTAGTATTTGAGCAATTATACTCAACAAGAATACCCCGAATACCTGCCTGAATTCAGTCATGGGATAACTTATGAAACGTGAAATGGCATTGCTACTCAGCGCCGGGATTGAGACTGTTCTCAAACAAGTCCTTGCCCAGTCTCCCAAGGAGTATGCCAAATTGCGTACTCTCCATGGCAAGGTGCTGTGTATTCAATTGAGCCAGCTCAGCTGGCCAATCTATCTGGTTTTTTCTGGTGAAATTCAGGTATTGAGTCTGTATGAAGGTGAGGTAACCACTAAGGTCAACGCCGACATCACCACTCTGTATCAGTTGACAGAAGGAGCTAACCTTACCGAGCTTATAAAACAGGACAAGCTCAGTATCGAAGGCGATCTCAGCCTGCTGCAGACCTTCAGTCATTATATGCATCAGGTGGAGTTTGACTTCGCCGAACCTTTATCCCGCTATATTGGTGATGCTCCGACTCATTTGCTGACTAAAGGTGTGAAGCAGGTCAAATCAGATCTGGTTAACATCTTGCGTAAGAGTCGATCTCACATAGGCCAACTCACCACCGAAGAATATAAGTTAGCCCCTCATAAAATTGAGTTTATTCATTTAGGCGATCGAATCGATGATCTGGTGGTTGATGTTGACGCCATAGAAAAACGAATCAAACACCTACAAGGCCACATTTCCCAAAAGGCGAACGTTAAGACATGACGCTAAAAAGTATCAGACGAGCTTATCAAGTTATCAAGATATCCCTTCACTATGGGCTCGATGAGTTAATTCCTTCTAAAATGACTCCTTGGTACTTCAGGCTAGTGCGAAACTGTCTATTTTGGATTAGAAATAAGCACAAAGATAAGATAGGCGGCGAGCGCTTAAAGCTTGCTATGCAGGAACTAGGGCCGGTTTATATCAAGTTTGGCCAGATGCTTTCTACCAGGCGAGATCTACTCAGTGATGAGTGGGCCGAAGAACTTGCCATGTTGCAAGACAGGGTGCCGCCCTTCGACTCGGCCATAGCCAGAGAAATGATCGAGGCCGAGTTAGGTAAGCCTATCGACACTTACTTCGATGACTTCGATGATACTCCATTGGCATCGGCTTCTATTTCACAGGTACACACGGCGACGCTAAAATCCAACGGCAAGGCTGTAGTACTCAAGGTGCTACGCCCAGATGTAGAGGCTCAGGTTCACGCCGATATTCAACTCATGTCTCAGACCGCCAACTTTCTTGAGGCATTACTGGGCCATGGCAACCGTTTGCGCCCGGCCGAAGTGATTGAAGATTACCGTACCACCATAGAAGGTGAGCTCAATCTCAAGTTAGAAGCCCTCAGTGCCATCAGACTCAGAGACAACTTCCTCGACTCAGATTCCCTATACATTCCCTACATGTATGAAGATCTGTGTTTCAGACGCTTAATCGTAATGGAGCGGATCGACGGCATCCCAGTCTCGGACATGGCCGCGCTGAAAGCCCAAGGCACTAACCTAAAAAAGTTGGCCGAGCGTGGTGTAGAACTCTTCTTCACTCAGGTATTCAGAGATAACTTCTTCCATGCCGATATGCACCCAGGCAATATATTTGTCAGCCGAGAGCATCCGGACGATCCTTACTATATCGGCTTAGATTGCGGCATCATGGGCACTCTGACCGAGGAAGATAAACGTTATCTGGCTGAAAATTTCCTCGCCTTCTTCAATCGTGATTATCGCAGAATTGCCCAACTCTATATCGAGTCTGGCTGGGTCGCAGCGGATACAGATATCGGCGCATTCGAGCAGGCGGTCAAGGTAGTGTGTGAGCCCATGTTCAACAAGCCATTAGATGAGATCTCTTTTGGTCATGTGCTACTTGAGCTATTTCGCACCGCGAGACGCTTCGACATGGTGGTTCAGCCTCAGCTGGTGCTGCTGGAGAAAACATTGCTCTATATCGAAGGCTTGGGACGTCAACTCTACCCTCAGCTGGATCTGTGGCAAACAGCTAAGCCTTTCTTGGAAGATTGGATGTCGGAACAAGTCGGCCCCAAGGCGATGGCGAAGAAGATCAAGCAAGAGATGCCATACTGGGTCGATAAACTCCCAGAGATCCCCGAGCTGGTGTACGACAACCTCAAGGTAGGCAAGAATTTTGTCAAATCACAGAACAAGATGTTGGAGCGTTACCTCAAACAGCAACAAAAGGCTCATAAAAGTAACTACCTTTTGCTAACATCCGCAGTTTTAGTGATCTGTGGCACTATTTTGTTTAATCAAGACGCTACACTATGGCCTTCTTATACCTGTTTCACCATAGGCACCTTACTCTGGTTGCTGGGCTGGCGAACCAGACCAAAGAATCGCAAGTTTTAGCTAGCACTAATTAACCATAAGTTCATAATAGAACTATATACATATTTATAAGGTAAACGTCATGGGTAACATGGGAATTTGGCAACTTCTGATCATCGCGGTGATTGTAATTTTATTGTTTGGAACTAAAAAGTTACGTTCACTAGGTGGTGATTTAGGCGGCGCGGTCAAAGGATTTAAGAACGCCATGTCTAGCGAAGACGAGAAAAAATCATTAGAAGAAAATAGCTCAGATCTAGCTAACACTTCTGCAGCGGCTACTGAAAAGAAGCCTGAGTCTAAGGACAAAGAACAGGCGTAACTCTTTATGTTCGACGGTATAGGCTTTATGGAGCTATTGTTGATCGGTATTTTAGGGCTTGTGGTACTCGGCCCTGAAAGACTACCGGTAGCAATCCGCTCACTTACTGGTTGGATCCGCGCCATGAAAAATATGGCCAACTCAGTGAAAGATGAACTCGAGCAGGAGCTGAAAATTGAGCAACTGCATTCAGATCTGAAAAAGGCTGAAAATCAGGGTTTAAAGAATCTTTCCCCCGAGTTACAGGATTCTATCGATCAATTAAAAGACGCAGCTCAATCGGTGAATCGTCCCTATAAGGTAGAAGAAACTCCTTCGGCCAGCGAAAATTCGGCCGCAGATCTCCTACCTTCGAAGACCAGTACACCTGAGACTAGCTCAACTAACTCAAACACTGAAAAACCTAACGGATAGTCCATGTCGCAACAGCAGCCTCTTATCAGTCATCTACTCGAGCTACGCACGCGTTTGCTTCATGCTATCACCAGTGTGGTCTTAGTTTTTGCTTGTATGGCCTATTGGTCCAATGATATTTACCATTATATGGCAACGCCTCTGATGCAGGCTCTGCCTGAATCAAGCAGCATGATTGCAACAGATGTGGCGGCGCCCTTCTTTGCCCCATTTAAGCTGACTCTGGTGTTATCTTTCTTCATCGCCATCCCCTATGTCTTGTATCAGATCTGGTCATTTATCGCACCAGGCTTGTATAAACATGAGAAGCGTTTGATGATACCTTTGCTAGCCAGTAGCACCATCTTGTTTTACCTAGGAATTGCCTTCTCCTACTATGTCGTTTTTCCTGTCGTATTTGGATTTTTCGCCAATGTGGCTCCGGAAGGTGTCCAAGTTGCTACGGATATCAGCAGCTATCTGAGCTTCGTGCTTAAACTTTTCTTCGCCTTCGGTTTAGCCTTCGAGATCCCCATTGCTGTAATTTTACTCTGTTGGGCCGGTGTGACGACCCCAGATGAGCTCAAAGCTAAACGTCCTTATATCGTTGTTGGCGCCTTCGTTATAGGCATGCTGCTGACACCACCAGACATCATTTCTCAGACTATGTTGGCAGTTCCTATGCTGATATTATTCGAAGGGGGATTGATTGCTGCACGTTTCTACAGTAAAAAGGATACTGAAGAAGACGATGAGCAAGAGAAACAGGATTAACCTGGCCAGAAAACTAACTAAGCAATAGCCAATTAGTTAAACATGGCGCGCTCAAATATCATAAGGGAAATATTAATGCGCATAAGTTGGATTACCGCAGCTGCGATACTTATATCGACACAAGCTACAGCAGGCCTAGACCAAGACCTGCTGACCTGTAGTGCCAAAGCGGATAAGTTAGATCGCTTGATCTGTTATGACCAGGTAGCAGCCAGTATTAAAAATACACCTAGAGCCATGAGTACTGCGCCAGCGACAACAACTGTTGCGGCGACGAGTGTCGCCCTAGCGTCTCAAGCCCAAGCTGTCACTGCTATTCCTGCCACGCTTCCAGCCAATATCGAAGATGAGTTTGGCAAGACTAGCCTTAAGAAAAACAAACAAGAAACTAAGAATGAAATAACTAAGATCTATATGGAGATAGCTTCAATATCTAAAGATGCCTATGGCGCCCTTAAAATCAGCTTTAGCAATGGCCAAGTCTGGAAACAGAGTGATAGTCGCCGCTTCAAGGTTAAAGCAGGGCAAAATGTGTTTATTGAAAAAGCGGCACTGGGCTCTTTCATCTTAGGCACAGATGAGCGTAACTCTACTATCAGAGTTAAACGCTTAAAGTAATGTCTAAATATATCGATATTGCTGTCAATCTCATTGGCAGCGCACTTGAAAAAAATATTCAGGATGTGATCCAAGATGCGGCGGCCCAAGGGGTATCGCCGCTGATTGTTATTGGTAGCGAGCTCAATGAGAGCGAGCAAGCGATAGCGTGTTGCCAGCAATATTCTCAACAGCTGTTCTGCACAGCTGGCGTACACCCTCACCATGCCAGTGAATGGCAAGCCGATAGTTCTGAACGAATCAAACGACTCGCAGCCTTCCCTCAGGTCGTTGCCATAGGTGAATGTGGCTTAGACTACAATCGTGACTTTTCTCCCAGACCCATGCAGAGACAAGCCTTCGAAGCACAGCTCGCACTAGCAGTTGAGCTGCAAATGCCGGTACTCATGCATGAGCGCGATGCCCATGAAGATTTCTTGGCTATTTTAAAAGAGTATCGACATTCCCTACCCGGAGCCTTACTGCACTGCTTCACCGGCAACAGACAAAGCATGCAAGCCTATCTGGAGTTAGATCTTCACTTAGGGATCACCGGCTGGGTATGTGATGAGCGCCGAGGTAAGGAACTTGCCGAATTAGTCATAGACATCCCAGACAATCGAATTCTTATCGAGACAGATAGCCCATACTTGCTGCCCCGCAGCATGCGACCTAAACCTAAGTCCAGTAAGAATAAGCCTCAATACCTGCCCTACATTGCTGAATATATCGCCGATCTCAGAGGCCAAAATCATCAAGAATTTGCCCAGCGTGTCTATGAAAATAGCGTCAATTTCTTCGGTTTAAATCAAACTGACGATCTCAGCATTAAAAGAAGTGGATCCTATGAAGCACCTTAGCTTTATTTTCATCTGCTTCGCTCTGCTCTTCAGTTTCCATGCTCGCGCTGAAACCATACTCGCCGTCGGAGATGAGGGTATAGCCCTGGAACTGGCACCTTGGTTGTATTACGCTCCGGCGAAGAAGGCAGGCAATATAGATGCAGTTAAAAAACTGGACGCCAGACACTGGCAACGTCTAACCCCCACCTATAACAATCGTATAGGCGTAGCAGCATTTTGGGTTAAGTTCAGTATTTATAACCCGAAAAGACACCAGATAGATCGCATACTTTCCTTGGCCAACCCCCATATTGATCTCGCTTCTCTCTATCATGTGGTGAACGGTGAGGTGATCGATCGAATCATCATGGGTGACAGTCTGCCATTTACTGAAAGTCTCATCATCAATAATAATTTTATCTACACCTTTCAGCTTGAGCCGAATGTCTTACATACTTTTTATTTAAAGATAGAGACCCAAGGCAGTGCCTCCCTGCCCTTGAGTTTGTCATCACCAAATTCTTTCGCAAAAGATGTCGAAACCAGCTCACTGTCCAACGGTTTTCAACTAGGTGCTCTCACCGCCATCGGATTATTTAGCCTATTTATCGCCATCACTTCAGGTTCATTTAGTTATAGTTATTATGCTGGATACGTATTGTCCGTGACCTTGCTAGTGGCAACCTTGCACGGTTACGCATTTAGATTTATCTGGCCACAATGGCCCTTATTACAGCAATACATGATCCCGTTTCTTATACCTATGGCAATATTTTTTGCCCTGCTATTTACCGAAAAAATATTACAGCTTAAGCACCATAACCTGCCCATGCTCAGGCTCTGTCGATATGGCGCCGGATTCTCGATTTTACTGGCACTATTGGCACCCTTTTTAAACTACTCTTTAAGCCTATACGTCAATATCATTACCGTACTGGTAGTGACGACTCTCATGATGGTCATGGCCTTAATTCAAGCCTTTAAGGGCCATAAACTCGCTAAGCTATACACCTTAGCCTGGAGCGGCATGTTAGTCGGCTCCTTTGTTACCAGTGCCATGTATCTTGGCTTAGTCGACTTGCCGATATCCCATTTAACCCCTTTAATGCTGGGCCTGTTATTTGAAATTATCTTCATGGCTGCGGTACTGGCCATCAGGTATAACGATGAGCGTAAGGCAAAGTTAAAAACCCAGCAAGAAGCCGCAATTCAAGCTCAACGTTCCCGTGAGGCTTGGGAGCACGCCCAGAGAGTCGAAGCCCGGAGTAATGAGAAACTTGAATCTATGGTGCAGGAGAGGACTCTCGAACTGGAGATTGCCCTACGGGAACTCAACGAGGCCAACCAGAAGCTCACCGAGCAGGCCACAGTAGATAGCCTAACTGGTGTCAAGAATCGAGCGGCATTCGACAAACGTTTACTGGCAGAGGGACGTCTCAGCCGAAGACAACAAACACCTATGGCGCTATTGATGTTAGATATCGATCGCTTCAAGTCCATCAATGATAATTACGGTCACCTAGCCGGTGATCAGGCCCTCAGATTAATCGCCCAAACACTGAAAGAGCAATTAAAGCGTCCGGGAGATCTGGTATCGCGTTATGGCGGAGAAGAGTTTGCGATTATACTGCCCAACACTGGCGAAGAAGGTGCGATGCAGGTCGCTGAGCTGATTAGACAAACGATTAGCGAACTCCCCATAAGTTGGAAAAAACACTCCATTCCTCTCACGATAAGTATCGGTGTCAGTGCCGAAATCATCGAACGGGACCAAGATCCAACTAAGTTACTCGAACAAGCTGACAAGGCTCTCTACCGCGCTAAGAACGAGGGAAGAAACCGAGTCATGGTGTATAGCCAACCTCTTTAAGTCACATAATCAACAACACTCAGACAAGCCCATTGGTGGCGATGCCACACAGAATATTATCTGAGTATTAGTAGGAGTCGAAAGTGAATATAATTACCAGTGCTTTTCCTCAGCGCAGAATGCGCCGCATGCGTAAACATGATTTTAGCCGTCGCTTGATGGCCGAAAATACCCTCTCGGTAAACGATTTAATCTACCCCATGTTTGTGCTCGAAGGAAATAATCGCACCGAGAGTATTGCCTCTATGCCGGGTATTGAGCGCTACTCCATAGATCTTCTGCTTAAAGAGGCGCAAGAGCTAGTCGATTTAGGCATACCATTAATCGCCCTCTTTCCGGTAACACCCTCGGAGAAGAAGACACTGCTAGCGGAAGAAGCCTACAATGGCGATGCATTAGTACAGCGTGCCGTACGTGCACTAAAAGAAGCATTCCCAGAGCTAGGTGTGATGACTGATGTGGCACTGGATCCGTTTACTACCCATGGTCAGGACGGCATCATAGATGAAGATGGCTATATTCTTAACGACATCACCACTGAGATCTTAGTCAAGCAAGCCCTGTCCCATGCCGAAGCGGGTGCCGATATTATCGCACCGTCGGACATGATGGATGGTCGTATCGGTGCCATACGCCAAGCATTAGAAGCTGCCGGTCACGTCAACACGCAGATCATGGCCTACTCGGCCAAATACTCATCTAGCTACTATGGTCCCTTCCGCGATGCCGTCGGCTCGGCAGGTAACCTCAAAGGTGGCAACAAGCATAGCTACCAGATGGACCCAGCCAATAGTGATGAGGCACTTCATGAAGTGGCACTGGATATTCAGGAAGGGGCCGACATGGTCATGGTCAAGCCTGGCATGCCTTATCTGGATATCGTTACCCGAGTTAAACGTGAATTAGCCGTACCAACGTTTGCCTATCAGGTCAGCGGAGAGTATGCCATGCACATGGCTGCCATTGAGAATGGCTGGTTAGCCGAGAAAGCCATAGTGATGGAGTCGCTACTTTGCTTCAAACGCGCCGGAGCCAATGGTGTACTGACTTACTTTGCTAAGCGGGCGGCACAATGGCTAAAAGAGGATGCCGTTAAATAATCTAGCTAGCAGATTTATCTCCCCCCAAAAAAGCCGCTTAATGCGGTTTTTTTATTTTTAGATATTGCCTATTACTGGCTAAAGCTGGTATTAGCAGGCTCTGACATCATTATCGACACTTACCTCCTTAAATACCCACTTAAGAAACAAAATACCCACCTAACACCATACTAGTTAAAAAGATTGCAATATCGGCAACAGACAATAGAATATATCGTAACAAAACCGAATTTGTATATTTTTCATTCTTATACTACTAGAACCCAGATTTAATAAGGAAGCTAAACATGGCTGTTCTGTCAGAGGCAATCCTCTACTATGTGCAATCGAATGATAATATTTGGGCAGTAACTTCCGGTAAGCACTGGCTTCCGCTCCCAGCCGACTCCATCATTTCTGGACTTATGCTCTATCAAGTAAGCAGTGATGATATACAAATCGACGGTGATCAGCTGCCAAGCATACTTATCAGTGAAAAGAGTGAGACTCTGCCACTGGATATTGCGGTTCGCATAGCACCTCATCTAAGCGGTCGTTTCGATGCCCAGCAAGATTCGAGGGTTAGCCAAACAAGTCATGCAAAGACCTCGGACTCAGCTGAGGTAACTCCTAATCAACAAGGGATTAATTTAGGTTTTCAACTGATCGCCAATACAGATCACCATTTAACACCTACCTCTGGTTTCGATACCAGGGGGGACAGTTTAGGTAAATATCTAAGTGACGAGCAAAACAGCGGAGTCGAACAAGACGGTTTTCTAACTCTCCAGCTATCCGTAGCTATCCAGGATGCTGGCGATGGCTACATAAATAGTGTCGAAACCCCAGTTGTCGACCTGATAGGACAGGCCATAGATGCCAGAGATGGCCAAGCCTTGCTCCTTACCTTGACCGATATTTATGGTCAGCAGATAAGCTTAGATATTCTTGTGACAGGTGAAAGCTGGCAAGTCACAGATCTTGATATTTCAATCTTGGCCGATGGTGTAATAACCGCAGAGATCACAGCGCCGAGCTACCCAGGCATTGCACATAAAGGCCAAGACACTTCGATTAAGGATACCCAAGCAGGCATCACAGTCGAGATTGTCGATACAAATCAATTTCTCAATGCTACTGAAATGTCGGCTTTAAACCTCACTGGACAGGTCAATAATGTCGAAAATGGCCAAACCGTTACAGTGAGTCTTACCGATGATAATGGCCACAGCTTAGCTTTAGAAACATTAGTAGTATCAGGCGCTTGGTTTATTAATGATATAGATCTTTCAGGATTCGATGACGGCAGCCTAAAGGTAACAGCCGCAACTTTAGATATAGCGGGCAACCCCACTAGCGCCAGCACAAGACTCCCAGTAGACATACTCGCAAGCATCACAATAGAGATAGACACTGGTAGCGATACCGTGATCAACGCCAGCGAGAGCTTAAGTACTGACATGAGCGGTACTGTGTTTGATATAGAAAACGGACAAGCTGTCACCGTACAGGTAGCAGATTATCTGGGCCATCGAGTCACCTTTTCTACCACAGTCGTCAATGGACTCTGGCAGATACAAGATGCTGACCTCTCGTCCCTTACTGATGGAGAGCTAGTATTCACTGCAACCGCAGCAGATTTACAAGGCAACCTAGCCGAAAGTAGCGATAAGGCACAAAAAGATACTCAAGCCAGCGTCACCATTGCGATTGTAGACAATGATGATGTCATAAATGCCGCAGAAATCAGCACAATTGAAGCCAAAGGTAGCGTCACTAATATCGAAGACGGGCAAGTGGTCACCATCAACTTTAAAGACAACAGCGGACACGAGCTGACCATGACCACCACAGTCATTGGCGGTCAATGGAGCGTAACCGGTGTAGATCTGACGGCTTTCGATGATGGCAGCTTAGTGGCAGAGGCCCAAGTCATAGATAAGGCCGGTAACAATGCCACGGCGACCAGCGATATCCCCATAGATACTCAAGCCAGTATCACCATAAATGTAGATAGCGGCAAAGATACTGTCATTAACCAGAGCGAAACGCTAAGTACTGACATCTACGGCACAGTTAAAGATATTGAAGATGGCCAGACAGTTAGCCTTGAAGTTATCGACAAAGATGGAAATTCATTAAGCTTCACCACCACAGTGACCTTAGGTCAATGGAGCCTAGATAACACAGATCTATCGGCACTGCTTGATGGCCCATTAACCTTCAATGTATCGGCCATAGATTTGGCAGGCAACCCAGCCCATGCAGACCTTGGTCGCTATAAAGAGACTCAGGCAGTCATCACCATAGGGGCCATAGACACAGACGGCGTACTCAATGGTATTGAGTCCGCCGCGAGTCTGCTAGCAGGTCTGGTCAACAATGTAGAAGACGGCCGCCCTGTTTTAATCACAGTCACAGATAACTTAGGCACCAGCCTGACATTTACCAGCACAGTGCGCAACGGTGTATGGACAGTAAAAGATGCGGATCTTTCATCCTTAGCTGACGGCAGCCTCATATTACAAGCCGACACCTCAGATCTGGCCGGCAACCTTGCTAGCAACACCAATACCATTGAGAAAGATACCGGTCCGGTTAAGGTGACGATAGAGATAACGACTGGTAGTGACGATACCCTAAATCAGTTCGAATCCCCCTCGGCAACACTTCATGGCCAGACACTCAATATTGAAGATGGTCGGATAGTCACTATCACAGTTACCGATATCAATAACCGCAGCCTGACTTTTCAGGCCCTAGTTAACGATAACCTGTGGCAACTGGATAATGTCGATCTTAGCTCTCTAGCCGATGGTGCCATTGCGGCGACGGCGGATGTCAGCGACATCGCTGGCAACAATGCCAACGCCATCGATAATAAGAATAAGAATGTCGTTGCGGATATTGAATTTAATCCAGCCACAGAAGATCAAACCCTAAATGCGACAACGGTTCAATCTGCCCTCTTCCAAGGCGACTGTGTAGATATAGAAGATGGTCAGACAGTGACTGTGACCTTCACAGATAGCAGTAATAACAGCCTGACATTCACCAGCCAAGTGACGGGCGGACAATGGCTAGTCAACAATCTCGATCTGAGCAGCCTGCTCGATGGCGACATCAGTGTCACCACCCAAGCCATAGATATTTATGGTAATCCGGCCAGTGATACCACATCACTGCATAAAGATACTCAGGCCCAGGTATCCATCGAGATCTTAGATAACAATGATCTCCTCAATCCCCAAGAAATGACAGCAGTAATAATAAGGGGAAGCGTCACTAATATCGAAGACGGCTGCACTGTGACTGTGACCCTAACCGATGGCACCAACACGGTAACTGACACCGCAATTGTTACCGCTGGCATATGGCAACTCTCGGCGCAAGATCTCTCCGGCTTCGAAGACGGTATGCTTACGGCAACGGCTAATGTCATGGATGCAGCAGGCAATACTGCGACAGCTAACACAAGTACGCCCATCGACCTCCTCGCCAGCGTGACTATCAGTGTCGATACCAGTCAAAACGTCAGTGATGCCATCATTAACGCCGCCGAGATGAACAAGGTGGATATATCCGGCACCACAGCAGATATCGAAAATAATCAGACTATCACTGTGGTGGTACGTGATGCCTCTCTCAATGAATTAACCTTTACCACCACAGTCATCAATGATGTGTGGAATATTAATGATGCCGATCTATCCAGCCTCACAGACGGAGCGCTCACTTTCGAGGCTTCAGTTAGCGATCTGGCGGGCAACTTAGCCACAAGCAGCACCTCAGTACAAAAAGACTCACTCGCAAGCATCACAATAGAGATAGACACTGGTAGCGATACCGTGATCAACGCCAGCGAGAGCTTAGGTACTGACATGAGCGGTACTGTGTTTGATATAGAAAACGGACAAGCTGTCACCATACAGGTAGCAGATTATCTGGGCCATCGAGTCACCTTTTCTACCACAGTCGTCAATGGACTCTGGCAGATACAAGATGCTGACCTCTCGTCCCTTGCGGATGGAGAGCTAGTATTCACTGCAACCGCAGCAGATTTACAAGGCAACCTAGCCGAAAGTAGCGATAAGGCACAAAAAGATACTCAAGCCAGCGTCACCATTGCGATTGTAGACAATGATGGTGTCCTCAATCCCCAAGAAATGACAGCAGTAATAATAAGGGGAAGCGTCACTAATATCGAAGACGGCCGCACTGTGACTGTGACCCTAACCGATGGCACTAACACGGTAACCGACACCGCAATTGTTACCGCTGGCATATGGCAACTCTCGGCGCAAGATCTCTCCGGCTTCGAAGACGGTATGCTTACGGCAACGGCTAATGTCATGGATGCAGCAGGCAATACTGCGACAGCTAACACAAGTACGCCCATCGACCTCCTCGCCAGCGTGACTATCAGTGTCGATACCAGTCAAAACGTCAGTGATGCCATCATTAACGCCGCCGAGATGAACAAGGTGGATATATCCGGCACCACAGCAGATATCGAAAATAATCAGACTATCACTGTGGTGGTACGTGATGCCTCTCTCAATGAATTAACCTTTACCACCACAGTCATCAATGATGTGTGGAATATTAATGATGCCGATCTATCCAGCCTCACAGACGGAGCGCTCACTTTCGACGCATCAGTTAGCGATCTGGCGGGCAACTTAGCCACAAGCAGCACCTCAGTACAAAAAGACTCACTCGCAAGCATCACAATAGAGATAGACACTGGTAGCGATACCGTGATCAACGCCAGCGAGAGCTTAGGTACTGACATGAGCGGTACTGTGTTTGATATAGAAAACGGACAAGCTGTCACCATACAGGTAGCAGATTATTTGGGCCATCGCGTCACCTTTTCTACCACAGTCGTCAATGGACTCTGGCAGATACAAGATGCTGATCTCTCGTCCCTTGCGGATGGAGAGCTAGTATTCACTGCCACCTCAGCAGATTTACAAGGCAACCTAGCCGAAAGTAGCGATAAGGCACAAAAAGATACTCAAGCCAGCGTCACCATTGCGATTGTAGACAATGATGGTGTCATCGATGCCGCAGAAATCAGCACAATCGAAGCCCAAGGTAGCGTCACTAATATCGAAGACGGGGCAAGTGGTCACCATCAACTTTAAGGACAGCACGGACACGAGCTGACCATGACCACCACAGTCATTGGCGGTCAATGGAGCGTAACCGGTGTAGATCTGACGGCTTTCGATGATGGCAGCTTAGTGGCAGAGGCCCAAGTCATAGATAAGGCCGGTAACAATGCCACGGCGACCAGCGATATCCCCATAGATACTCAAGCCAGTATCACCATAAATGTAGATAGCGGCAAAGATACTGTCATTAACCAGAGCGAAACACTAAGTACTGACATCTACGGCACAGTTAAAGATATTGAAGATGGCCAGACAGTTAGCCTTGAAGTTATCGATAAAGATGGAAATTCATTAAGCTTCACCACTACAGTGACCTTAGGTCAATGGAGCCTAGATAACACAGATCTATCGGCACTGCTTGATGGCCCATTAACCTTCAATGTATCGGCCACAGATTTGGCAGGCAACCCAGCCCATGCAGACCTTGGCCGCTATAAAGAGACTCAGGCAGCCATCACCATAGGGGCCATAGACACAGACGGCGTACTCAATGGTATTGAGTCCGCCGCGAGTCTGCTGGCAGGTCTGGTCGACAATGTAGAAGACGGCCGCCCTGTTTTAATCACAGTCACAGATAACTTAGGCACCAGCCTGACATTTACCAGCACAGTGCGCAACGGTGTATGGACAGTAAAAGATGCGGATCTTTCATCCTTAGCTGACGGCAATCTCATATTACAAGCCGACACCTCAGATCTGGCCGGCAACCTTGCTAGCAACACCAATACCATTGAGAAAGATACCGGTCCGGTTAAGGTGACGATAGAGATAACTACTGGTAGTGACGATACCCTAAATCAGTTCGAATCCCCCTCGACAACACTTAATGGCCAGACACTCAATATTGAAGATGGTCGGATAGTCACTATCACAGTTACCGATATCAATAACCGCAGCCTGACTTTTCAGGCCCTAGTTAACGATAACCTGTGGCAACTGGATAATGTCGATCTTAGCTCTCTGGCCGATGGTGCCATTGCAGCGACGGCGGATGTCAGCGACATAGCTGGCAACAATGCCAACGCCATCGATAATAAGCATAAGAATGTCGTTGCGGATATTGAATTTAATCCAGCCACAGAAGATCAAACCCTAAATGCGACAACGGTTCAATCTGCCCTCTTCCAAGGCGACTGTGTAGATATAGAAGATGGTCAGACAGTGACTGTGACCTTCACAGATAGCAGCAATAACAGCCTGACATTCACCAGCCAAGTGACGGGCGGACAATGGCTAGTCAACAATCTCGATCTGAGCAGCCTGCTCGATGGCGACATCAGTGTCACCACCCAAGCCATAGATATTTATGGTAATCCGGCCAGTGATACCACATCACTGCATAAAGATACTCAGGCCCAGGTATCCATCGAGATCTTAGATAACAATGATCTCCTCAATCCCCAAGAGATGACGACAGTTATAATAAGGGGAAGCGTCACTAATATCGAAGACGGCCGCACTGTGACTGTGACCCTAACCGATGGCACCAACACGGTAACCGACACCGCAATTGTTACCGCTGGCATATGGCAACTCTCGGCGCAAGATCTCTCCGGCTTCGAAGACGGCATGCTTACGGCAACGGCTAATGTCATGGATGCAGCAGGCAATACTGCGACAGCTAACACAAGTACGCCCATCGACCTCCTCGCCAGCGTGACTATCAGTGTCGATACCAGTCAAAACGTCAGTGATGCCATCATTAACGCCGCCGAGATGAACAAGGTGGATATATCCGGCACCACAGCAGATATCGAAAATAATCAGACTATCACTGTGGTGGTACGTGATGCCGCTCTCAATGAATTAACCTTTACCACCACTGTCATCAATGATGTGTGGAATATTAATGATGCCGATCTATCCAGCCTCACAGACGGAGCGCTCACTTTCGACGCATCTGTTAGCGATCTGGCGGGCAACTTAGCCACCAGCAGCACCTCTGCGCTCAAAGACTCACTCGCAAGCATCACAATAGAGATAGACACTGGCAGCGATGAGTTATTAGCCAGCAGTGAGCTAGGCGCAGTGCTAATCTCTGGGACTACGACCAATATAGAAGTCGGCCGCACAGTGACAGTAAAACTTACTGATTTTTCAGGTAATACTCACTCGGTCAACACCTCAGTACAAGCCGGTGGTCAATGGACTATTCCGCTGCAAGACTTTATTGCTTTAGGCTTAGTCGACGGTCTGCTTACCGCCACGGCGACAGTGACAGATCTCGCGGGGAATCCAGCCACGGCATCGGATACTGCGACCTTAGATACTCAAATAACCATAGATATAGACACAGGTGTCAATGGCTTCGATGTCAGCCTGTTTATGTCTGGCGGGCAAGATTCTCTTGCGGGGACGACCACAGGTGTGGAGCAAAACCAAACTGTGACGCTAACTGTCACTGACGGAGTCGATACAGTCAGCTTCACGACCTTAGTAAACGCCGATGGAAGTTGGCAGTTCGATAGCCTAGATGTCTCCGGCCTTAATAAAGGCAGTACTTGGGCCATGGATGTAGATGTCAGCGATCTCGCGGGCAACAGCGCTCAGGATCTGATGCCAACACTGGATCTGCCCGATGCTCATTCTCTGTTTGAGGTGCACTTAAACCTAGATCCAACCACCAGCACCACAATCGACTTCGATATTCCGGATGCTGTACTTAAGATGTCGGCAGATCAAGCCAAACTGCTGACCATGACCTCAGATAATCAGGCCCTCAGCATCAATGTTGCCAGTGATGGCTTATCTTTCACCCTAACCCGAGATGGTGACGGTGAAACAGTGATGACAGCAAGCTTAGTCGGCACAGCTTTGCAGATCACCTTACATCAGCCCTTTGATGAGCTTAATGGCATCAACACCACGACTCATATTCAGCTCGAGGCGCTGCAGACTGACAGCGATGGTACCACTGAGCAGATCATCACCTATGCTGTGCTCAATATCTACGATACACCACCTTTGCCGGTGGATGATAAGGTCAGCGTCATCGAAGATATGACCTCTAATGGTTCTCTCACCAGTAATGACGGTACAATCGAAGGACCTCTGGTACTGACCAAGATCAGTTACTTGGGCACAGATTATCCCATTACCCTAAGTACTCCAGCCGTTATAGCCACAACTCAGGGGACTCTGACGGTACAGAGCAATGGTAACTGGCAATTTGTAGCAGCAGATAACTTAGACAATACCCAGAATCAGAGCTTCGAATTTGACTACCATCTAGTCGATATAGACGGCAGTCCAGCCATGGCCACCGCAAGCTTCACCGTCGAAGACGGCGCAGCAGGTCAGATGGCAGATGTGCAGGTGTTTAGCCAAGAGGCAGATATAGATGCCAGCCTGAATAGAAGTGAAAACTTCACCATAATCGGAGGCTCAGATACACTGCAAACATCGAGTCTGGCTTTCGATTCGAAAGCCCCAAGTAATCTCGATAACCAGATGCTTACCAGCGAGGGGAAACTCATTAAGTTTGAGCTGTCCGCCGACGGTAAGACACTGACAGCATTTACCCAAGGCACGCCCGACGTCACCATATTCACTCTCAGCTTGACTAGCATTAATAATGGCAAGGATCTCGATGTCACTGTGACCTTCGACCAATTCAGGCCCATGGATCATGATCCTTTAAATATCTTAAATATAGATACCAAGATCACCGCAACTGATAGCGATGGAACTGAGATAGGCTTAGGTAACTTGCAGTGGCAGATACGTGATGGCAACAATCCTCAACTGACAAATATCAGCCAACTGACCTTCGCCGAAGATGCTCTCGTAGGCCCAGCGCTACAACAAACTGGACAGTTCGATATCTTAGTAGGCAGTGATGCTATCACCTCGGTTTCTTTCTCTGACATAAGCCAACAACCAAACCTGACTTCAGGTGGCCAGACTATAGTTTACAGCCTCAGCGCTGATGGCCTGACCTTGACGGCACACACAGGCGATATTTCTAATCCGGTATTTGTCATAGAGTTAACAGCAAGCTGGAATGCACAGACAGATAGTGTGAATCAGGATTACACCATCACACTGCATCGTGCCTTCGATCAAGTCGGTGGTGAAGACTTCGACTTCAAACTCACAGTCACAGATTTTGATGGCGACAGCACTCAGGCCACGCTAACCATGACGGTCAATGACGCCAGTGCAGCGACCATAGATAGCATCAGCCTGAGTGTGAGCGAAGTGCCCTCGGTTACTGGTTTCAATAATGATGATAGTGGACTGTTTAAGGTCAACGCCAGTAACGACCCCATTGTCGATGTACTGTTCGATGTTGTCGATGGAGCCAAAGTTAACAATATCGACGGCACCACCTTGACTCAAAATGGAGAAGCCATTCACTGGGTGATCAAAGACGATGGCGCCACAGTAGAAGGAGTGACCACCAGCGGTGAGCTAGTATTTACCATATCCTTGCCCTTAAATATCAATATTGGCGCGGGAACCAGTGGCACTATCGCCATCGATTTCACCTTACTCGGCTCCATAGATCATTTAGGCACGGCCGACTTGATGGACTCCTTGGCTGTAAACGTCAAAGTTATCGACAGTGACAACACCAGCACCACAGGTCAAGTCAGCATAGATATTTATGACGGTAAGGAAGCCAGCTTACCCGACCCTGTGACACTCCACATTCTAGAGGGGGATCTCATCACCTCTAGCGTTATTTCCACCAATGGAAAAATCAATGCCCTGCCTGGCGGAGACGATATTGCCCGTATCGAACTCGCCGATGGTTTCACCTTAGGGGCCTACAAGAGTGCAGGACAAAATATCAGCCTCAACGGGACTCCCAATGGCAACGGCTGGTATATAGCGACGCGAGACGGCGATGGCCATATAGTATTTCAGATTAAATTTGATGCTAATGGTCATGTTAAATATAAACAATTCCTCTCCCTAGATCATGCCGCTGGCAATGGAGAGAATGACCTGAATATCGACTTCCAGGTCCAGGCCCTAGATGCCGATGGCGATAAGTCTGCCAGCCAAACGGTTACAGTCACTGTCACCGACGATGTGCCCGATGCCACCGCAAAGACCTTATCGTTTTTCGAGTCAGCCAACAAAGTCCACAGCGTACAGATGTTCTCGACAGACGAGCAAGGCGCCGATGGAGCCAGCGTCACTAAGGTTATTTATAAGGGCGTCGAATACGACACTGGGGTCATCATAGATCTGATGACGGATGCGAATCCTAAGTCGGTAAAATATGGTGAACTTGTCGTCGATGAAAATGGTCTGGCGACCGTAACCTCATTCGAATTCGCTTATGCCGCTCCTCAGTTTAGTGAGATGGTTAGCATTCAAGTTACCGATACCGACGGCGATATAGTCATAGATACCTTAGCCATCACGGCGAAAGATCAGCGAGGTTCGGTAAAAGTATTCACCACAGATTTTGTCGAAGATACCTCAGGTACTGTGGCCGTTCAGGCCTCTCTGGGAGATATCGATGAGGGTGAAGCCATTACCAGCCTGGTCTTCGATACAGCCGCCCTTCAGGGGGGAATACTCTTGTTAGAGGGGGTCGAGCTGCCCAAGGATGGTGCGGGTAACTATATTCTGTCCGGCGGTGATCTCAATATCGACGCCATCACAGGCGTGGCTACTCCCAACGGCAACTTAACCTATACTCCGGCGGAGGATGCCTCAGATGCGACCGTGACAGCATCATTCGAGATCACGGTGAATATCGTCGGCAAGGACCCACTCACCACCAGCGTCCCTATTACCATAGCCTCTGTGGCCGACGTACCTATATGGGATAACGCCAGCATATTTAGCTATAGTCTCGATGAAGATGACTCCAGTATAAGCTTAACACTGGACGCCAATTCCAAAGATGAGAATGGCGTCGATGCTCAGGGCTCTGAGAGTATCTCCTATATCATAAATGGCATTACTCCTGGTCTGGCTCTGAGCTCAGCCGGAGCCCCAATCACCAATGGTATGACCATCAGCCAGCAACAAGTCGACAACTTGGTCGCCGAAGTCGGCGCTAACCTAGCCGGACGTTTCAGCTTCACGATTCAGGCTCTGACCACTGAGGGCGATAATGGCGATACGGCCCTTAGCACCATAGAGACTGTGGCATTCGACGTCACCCCGATAACGGATAAGCCCACGGTCACCACTCGGGATATTCGCAGTGAAGAAGACGCCCCCATACTGCTCAAAGATATGCTCTCGGGTAAATTGACCGATGATTCAGGCTCTGAAACCTTAAGCTTTGAATTAACTCTACCCAACGGCTGGTCGCTACAGGGAGATTCAGTGGTCGATTTGGGTGGCGGTGTCTGGACAGTATTAGCCATAGATGTACTCTCGGGCAATGCCCAGCTGCTGCCCGCTACAGATGCCAGTTCGGCAAATTCAGGGGACTTTAGTATCAAGGTTCGCAGTTTTGCTACCGAATCGAGCCAAGATGGTATAGATCCCAAAGATGATCTGTTAAATCCAAACCCTAATTATAGCGATCCCGATACCCTATCCATCTCACTCAAAGGCGTCGCGAACGATGTACCTACCATAAATGGCGATCCCGCGGTTTGGACCATAGATAAGGGCACAGGGCTCATATCCAGCGTAGTTAATTTCAAAGAAGATCAAAATATTCCACTCGACTTTAGCATAGTGACCTCAGATGACGACGGATCTGAGACCTTAGATCTGCGCATAGCCGGCTTACCCCAAGGGGTCATATTTGTCGACGCTAGCGGCACTCAGGTTAACTTACCTGTGGTCGAGTTCATCAACGGACAGCCCGTATATGGTGCATCCGCCACCTTGTTCGCCACTTTAAGCCTACAACCTTTGAAAGATTTCAGTGGCCAAATCAGCTTAACCATTTTTGTCGAGTCTACCGAGCTAGATGGTGACTCTTCAGACTATCAGCTGACCCTGAATATCGATATTTCTCCTGTGATAGATGCCAATACGGTCTCTCAGGTCACCACGAGTTATGGCTTAGAAGATCAAGGCTTCCCACTGGACTTCACCCCATTTTTGGGCTCAGACTCAGATGGCAGTGAGACAGTAACCGGCCTTATCATACCGTTTCAATCAGGCTCAGGCTTTATCTTCACCTTAGATGGCACCGAGCTCACGATTCCCATATCGGGCCTAGATGTCAGCACCTTACTCGATAGTACGAGTCCTGATATTGAATCCTTACTAGCCTCGGGACGACTGACGGTAGTGCCGCCACAAGATGCCGATGGCAGCTTTAGTTTCGATATTCAATACCAAATCACAGACACCTCCGAGACGGGGGAAACCGTAAGCGAGTACGTCTCCACCCAAGTGACTGCTATCGTCGATGCTGTAGTCGAGGCCAATACCCACCTTAAGGCTAATCAAACCAATCTGATTAGCACAGATGGCAGCGCCATAGATCTCACCAATCAGGTACTATTTTTCGACGAAGATATCGATGGCTCAGAGGTACTCGATTATGTGGTTATCATAGTGCCTAGCGCTGATGGCTGGTATATCAGTCATCCCAATGGCGCCATCAATGATGGTAATGGCCACTGGATAATTCCGGTCGAGGCCATGACCAATGACACCACACAGGAATCCGCCTTAGATATTCTTGCCGGGGCGACAATCATCAGTGAGTTTGCCACGGGTCCGCAATTAATTACCGTCGAAGCCAGAGTATTGGACAGGGACGATGCCGAAATCATCAGTGCTAACTTCTTGGTTCAATTCGATCAAGATGCCGGTACCAGTACAGCAAGCGTACTTGACCCGTTACAAGCCACCCCAGCCGACGCCATCGAAGATAATGTTATCGACTTTGCCGGCCATCTCAATCTGAGCATCACCTCAGACATGAACGATCAGATAAGCTTCAGGGTGTTGGTCTCAGACCTACCACAAGGTGGCTACTTCACAGGCTCCGATGTAAGAGCCGTTTATAACGCTAGCGGCGAAAATGTCATCGAATATACGTTTACCTCAGCCTCTCTGGCAAATCTTCAGCTGCACAATATCAGTGCCGATTATGCCGGTGAGCTTAATATCCCTATCCGCATCATAGCCACAGATACCATAAGCGGTGATACTCTGATTGACGATAGTCAGGTGCTTGAGATAGAGATCTCTCCCTTAGTCGATGGCACCTCATTGACTATCACCAACAAGACTATGCTGGAAGATCAGCCTATCAGCTTAGGGATCGCCCTTAACTTCCAGGACTCAGATACCAGTTCGACAACCGGTGGCAATGAAACCCTTATTTTCAACGACCCAGGCAAACCTATCTCAATCACCCTCTTAGATGGTGGTGGCTTAAACGATCCATCTGGCCTCTGGAGTCTAAAAGCCGGTACAAGCGACACTTACCTGTTCGCTGGTAATAATCTGGTTACGCTTAATGCTTCTCTGGCACTGATTGAGTTTGTGCCCCCTGAACACCTAAGTGGTGATTTCCGCTTCAAACTTACGGGAAGCATAATCGACACGGCTAGCATTAATGGTAGCGATGTCACCCATGAGGCGAGTTTCGAAAATATCGCCACCATCACAGTCACGCCAGTGACAGATGCTGCCGACATGCCAACCACCACTCAGACCCTCACCGGACTCGAAGACTCAGATATAGACCTATCTGCACTCGCTAACGGCTCGATAGGTCTTATCGATCTCGATGGTTCTGAAGTGATCTTCTTGAGCATACAAGGGGTTCCGGAAGGTGCCGTGCTTTATTACCGCGATGGGGGAGATCTGGTACAACTCCCCAACAATAGCGTCGATGGTGGCAGCTTCGATGCTAGCCCAACTTATTCTTGGTCTGTGACTCTGGCTCAGCTTGCTAATCTGGTCATGAGACCACCTCAAGATTTCAATGGTGATATTCCCTTATCAATCCAAGCCATTACTCAAGAAACAGGCACTAACGACTTTGTCACCGCCTCCACCAATATCATAGTAGGCATATCTCCGGTGGCCGATGGCGTACAAATTATTCAGGCACCCGAGAGCCTCTACGAGAGTCTTGAAGATGAGATCATAATCATAGATCTAGCAGCCGAAGCGTTAGAGTTATCAGGGAGCGAACTGCTGCAACTCACCATCACCATCACCTCAGCCGATACCTCAGCCTTGGTGGATCTTAATGGCATCAAGGTCGGTAGTGACTTCGTCTCCTTCACAGATCTCGGTGGCGGTGTCTTTAGCGCAAGTTTACTCATATCGGCCAGCAAGCTGTCTGCATTTGAATTGCATCCGGGTAATCTTGCTTTCGGCACTTTAAACGTGCAGATGGATATCGCCTCGGTAGATAAGGTGGCGGTTCTGGGTACAGATGAAACAGACACCAGCGCCCCTCAGACCATATATTTTGATATTGAAATAACGCCTCAGGTCGATGCGCCTATCTGGACTCAGGTTGGCGACATTACCGCTAAGGATCCTAACCAAGTATCTCTGAACTTAGGAGTCGATCTACAAAACCCTGCGGCCACAGAAACGGGGAACCTGAGTATCTCAGGCCTTCCCGATACCATGACACTATCAGCAGGCAGTAAAGTGGGTAACAAGTGGATAGTTAGTCTGGATGATCTGACAAATCTTAAGGTTATCGGCGCCGTCGATGGCGATACATTCCAGTTGAATTTAGAGCCTGTAGCCGAGCTCAATGGCGATACGGCGCTGGGCTCTGTGCGCATTATCACAGTTACAGTCGATATCAACGCCATCATGATGCAGGGTGCTCCCATAGAAAACTTGTTTAACAGCCCACAAGATATTATGGCCCCACAAGAGATGATGCTGAGTCCTGCACCTGCAGGCGCTAAGACAGTCTCTGGTTCTGGTTCTAATACTGATGTTAACAAACAGACATTAAATGACGAAGCGCCTCTGTACTCGATTAATACTGATGCGAATAAACAGACATTAAATGATGAAGCACCTCTGTACTCGATTAATACTGATGCGAATAAACAGACATTAAATGATGAAGCGCCTCTGTACTCCATTAGCCCAGACGTTAATACAGCTTCTGACTCAAGTTCAGGCTCTGGCTCAAACTCTAGTTTAAATAATGACGCTAATAAACAGACATTAAATGACGAAGCGCCTCTGTACTCCATTAGCCCAGACGTTAATACAGTCTCTGACTCAAGTTCAGGTTCTGGTTCAGGATCAAATACTGATCCTAAGCAAGATCTGGACGATGCATCCCCCAGTTATCATGTCTCGGGCAGTAAGGATCAAGAAACTGCGACGGAATTGACCCAAGCATTATTAGCCGAGTCCATAAGAAATTCATTTTCACAGGATGAAGCACCGCTCTACCACATATCCTCTGAGTCGAGCAATACACAGGCTTTACCCTTTGCCGATGGAGCAAGCCGGGAAGCCCTCAATAATCTGCAAGATGAGATTAACTTGATGAGCCAAGTTACATGATAGAGACGAAAGTGAACAGTGATCCAATTTTAGCTATTGTCTTAATTGCGAGCCAAAATCTTGGATTGAAAATAAACAGTGAACAAGTCACCAGTGGCCTGCCTTTAGTCAAAGGTAAGCTCACTCTAGACTTGATAGCCGATGCCTTCATCAACGGCGGAATTGAGGCTGCCCCCCAGAGCCTGCCAATCAAGAAGATGGCTCTGCCTGCGCTGGTTTTCAACCAACAAAAACAGCCCTTCTATCTCGATAGCAAAGATGGATCGACACTGACGCTCTACGATGTTGAAGGACAGACACTCACCTTAGATATGGCCGAATTTAAGCAGAGGTTTCTTCGTGATGCCTGGTATTTATCACGTAGGGCTGAACTTGACGATCGAGCAAAAGAAAATAGCATTCAGACATCGAGACATTGGTTAGTAGCCGCATTCGATGAGGTAAAGCCATTCTATATGAGCTTCCTGTTAGGATCCCTCGCGATCAATATCCTAGCTCTGGTCACTCCCTTATTCACCATGAACGTGTATGACAGAGTCGTGCCGAATCAAGCCATGGACACCTTATGGGTGCTGGCTACCGGGGCTTCGATTGCAATTGCCTTCGACTGGCTGCTCAGACAGGCTAGAACTCGTCTGGCAGATGTGGCGGGGAAAGAGGTCGATATCAGGCTATCTAACCTACTGTTTCGTAAAGTTTTGGGCATGCGTCTGGAACATAGGCCTGCCTCGTCGGGGGCCTTTGCCAAACAGTTACAAGAGTTTGACAGCATCCGAGAATTTATCACCTCGGCCACCTTAGTGACCGCAGTTGACCTGCCATTCACCTTGTTGTTCTTGGTACTCATAGCCTGGCTCGGTGGCTATATGGTACTTGTGCCTATCACTTGTATGGTGTGTTTATTGGTGATCAGTTTTTTCATGCAGAAGAAACTCATGGCCAGTATCGAGCACAGCTCAAAGTTTTCGACCCAACGTCAGGCACACCTGATCGAAACCCTCAACATGTTGGTGGAAACTAAACAGAATAACGGTGAGGCTAAGGCGAAGCACATCTGGGAAGACACCATCAAGAACTTGGCCGATTGGCAAAATGAATCCCGCATCGCCTCTAATACCTTGACCCATAGCGTGATGAACAGCCAGCAACTGGTCACCATAGGGCTTATTCTCACCGGTGTATATCAGATCTACGCAGGCAACCTGAGCATGGGCGGACTGATCGCTATCGTTATGCTTAGTGGCCGAGCCTCCAATGCCATCAATCAGATATCCATGTTATTGCTGAAATTTAAGCAGACCCAGTCTGCGATAGTCGCTGTGGACTCCATTTTAGCGCTACCTCAAGAGCAAAATAACAACTTAACCTCATCATCAAAAGTCCCCTTCGATGGCTCTATCACCTTACGTTCGGCCAGCTTCACTTACCCGGATCAGCCGATACCTGCATTCAATGATTTAACTGTGACCATCAAACCCGGTGAACGGATAGGCCTCTTAGGTCCCGCAGGCGCCGGCAAGTCGAGTCTGCTAGCGGCAATAGCCGGACAATACCAGCTGACTTCGGGACAACTTTTTTACAATCAATTGGAAGCCCGCCAATGGTCTACGGCAAAGATACGTGACCATATTGGCTATATGTCTCAGCAACCTAATCTAGTCTATGGCAGCGTGCTGGATAATCTACTTTTTGGCCTCAAAAAGGTCGATGAAAACCTGCTGGCCAAAACTCTATTAACCACGGGAATAGATAAGTTAATGGATCGTCTCGGCAGTGGACTGGATAGCCAAGTGGGTGAATTCGGACGCCAGCTCTCCGGAGGTCAGAGACAGGCTATCTCATTGGGTCGCGCACTGCTTAGACAACCTAAGCTGCTACTCCTGGATGAACCCACTAGCGCCATGGATGAACGCGCCGAAAATCAAATCATCGCCTGTCTTAGATCTCAGCCCAGAGATTGCACCATGATCATCTCTTCCCACAACCCTAAAGTGCTCAGTATTTGCGACCGCATCTTAGTGATGGACAAGGGCGGCTTGATCACAGAGCAAACACCAATGGATATGACTAATTCACTTAAGCGTCGCATTAAGGCGGTAACGATTCGACCCAAAGAGGAGCAAGCAGGATGATGCCGCACAAGTTCACACTTGCTTACTCACAGCAATTAAACGTTCACGCAAGAGGGCTAACTTATGGGCGCTAATCTTCATATTAAGCACCTCGAAGGTGCCAAACGCGCTAATCGACTCATACTCATAGTGCTGGCACTTATTGTCAGTACTATCGTTTGGGCTCACTGGGCCACATTAGAAGAGGTCGTCATCGGCCAGGCTAAAGTCGTCCCCACCCTGGCAGTGCAACAGATAGAGAGCCTGGATGGTGGAATATTAAAACGTATATTAGTTCGTGAGGGCGAGATAGTCACAGCGGGTCAGGCCTTGCTGGTTCTCGATGAGCTAAGATTTGCTTCGGCTTTCGATGAAGCCCAACTGAGTCGCAAGGCATTACGTCGTCAACGGGCACGCCTCGAAGCCGAACTCAAGAGCGTAACAATAGAAAAGTTAGCCAGCCACTGGTTAGCTAAAATCACAGTTAATCCCCACACGATCCAAGTTATCGATGGTGAACCGAGTCAGAGATCTGAGGCAATATTCCACTCACGCCTGTCACAACTTAACGCGCAACTCGATCAGGCCGAGCAAGCCGTCGAACAAAAAATACAAGCCTTGGAAGAGAATCGTATCATCACACGCGCTCAAATCAGCGGTTTAAAACTGGTCCGCAAAGAGATAGCCATGACCAGAGAAGCTGTCGATGAAGGCGCTGTCGCTGAGCTGGAACTGCTCAAGCTAGAGCGAGATGAGATAAGGCTCGAAGGGGAACTCTTGGCATCAAAAGCCATGGCACGTCAGCTAAAGGCGGTTAAGAGCCAAGCGATTGGAGAGAGACTCACCTTAGCCCTAGATTTTCGTAACAGAACCGAAGCCGAACGCAACGAAGTGATCAATGAACTTGCGGGTCTGCAAGAGAGCATCAAGACCCTGGCCGATAGGCTAGATCGCACCAGAATATCATCACCCATAGATGGCAAGGTCACCAATATTCTGCTGCGTTCATTGGGCGCTGTCGTGGAGCCTGGAGAGCCCATAATGGCAATAGTGCCTTCAGATGGAGCCTTGATTATCGAGACTCGCATCGCCCCAAAAGACATAGCCTTCGTACATCCTGGACTCGAAGCCACGGTGAAATTTACCGCCTATGATTTTGTCATTTATGGTGGCCTCAAGGGTGAAGTTATCTATGTCAGCCCAGATGCCCAGCAGCTGGAAGATGGCACCACTTATTACGAAGCCCATGTGAAAACCAATGAAAATATGCTCAATGGCTGGCCAATAATCTCAGGGATGCAGGCCAGCACAGATATTCTTACGGGAAATAAAACCGTTTTAAATTATTGGCTAAAGCCACTTTTACGCGCAAAAGCCAATGCGTTACGTGAACAATAAGGTACGGATACTATGAGAAAACTTATACTCATCCCACTATTAGCACTGTCTAGCCAGGCTCAAGCCCTGACGCTGGAACAGTCTGTGGCTGAAGCAATAAATCACCACCCTTTACTACAACAAAAATATGCTAAATTCGAGGCCGCAATAAGATATAAGCGCGCCGCAGTGGGTGATTACTTGCCTCAGGTACGCTTATATGGCGGAGTCGGTTATGAAAATGTCCGCTATAACAGTGGTCAGAGAATCGATAGTGAGCTGACTCGCACCGAGATTGGAGTTAAAGTTTCTCAACTTATTTTCGATGGTTTCAGAACCACATCGGAGATCGACAGGCTAGAGTTTGAGAAAGAGGCGGAGCGTTTTGGCCTCATCTCCGAGGCTGAAAACCTGAGCCTTGAAGTTAGCCGAGTCTATCTGAAACTTATCATGGCTAACAAGATAGTCGGACTTGCCGAGCTCAATATCGAAGAGCATAGGGAGATCCTCAAGAATATCCAATCGAGACAGAACAAAGGCTTAAGCAGTGAATCCGATGTTGCCCAGGTAAGGGCCAGACTAGCAACCAGTCAATCCGGCTACTTAGCGGCACGCAATAACCAGATGGATATGCAGGCTAAGTATTACGATCTTGTCGGTGAACTGCCCAAAAATCTTATTAACCCTATGCCTGATTTCGAATATGTGCCTAATTCGCTCTCCTACGCCCTAGAACAAGCCATTAAAAATCATCCTGAGATTGATGCCGCGATCTCTGACACCCAAGCCGCCAGCGCTCAGCATGAGCGTGAGAAGAGTGACTTTTGGCCTAAGCTTTCTTTAGAGCTGCAAGCCAACAAGAATGACAATATCGGCGGTATCGAAGGCCCGGATGAAGATGCCAGAGCCATGTTGATGCTCAGTTACGATATCTTCAACGGTGGTTCAACCATAGACAGAACCGAAGCCGCATCATGGCGTTACCAACAGGCCATGGCGATTCGAGAAAATACCCAAAAACAGGTGGTCGAGAGTACTCGTCTAGCTTGGAACGCCTATGACTTTGTCGGTCAACAGCGTAGCTTTTACAGGGAAAACGTCGATCAAGCCGTGATAGCCGAAAAGGGTTACATCAAGCAGTTCGAACTTGGCAGACGCTCACTACTAGACGTATTAGATGCGAAAGTAGAAGTCTTTCTGGCGCGAAAAAACTATATCAATGCCCACCATAACTACCATATAGCGGCCTACAGATTGATCAACGCTACGGGACAATTAATGAAGTCTTTCAGAATAGATAAGCCGACAACCTGGAGCGAAGATAAATAATATGAACAATACAATATCAAGTGTACTTATCACACTGACTCTGGGCTTAATGTCGGGCTGCGCTCAAACAGCGACACCTTATCCGGCTCAGGCACAGACTAGAGATCTACTGGATACTGATAACGATGGTGTGATCAATGCCAGAGATAATTGTAGACAAACCACAAGCGGTGCCATGATAAATAATGATGGCTGCTCTAAGAGCCTGAATCAGATTCAGGAAAGAACCAAGGTGGTCATGTTTGATTTCGACAGCTCACATCTAACCAATAGCGAAGTAGGTAAGGTCTCTGAGCTGTTAGGCGACCTGATGAACTTGCCTGAGGCTAGATTGCTGCTCATAGGCGATACTAGCCCTGAAGGTAGCGACAGTTATAATCGTGCATTGGCTCAACGTCGTGTCGATACCATACAGGAACTTGCCAAAGAGGTTGGCTTTCCAACTCAGAGTATCATCAGCCAGACCTATGATCAGAGCGACCGAACACCTACCTCTATCTCAGGAAGGGAACACAGACTGATTGCCGTGGGCCAATGGCAAGAATCTGGTAGCCAGATGATGTGGAATATCTTCACCACAGAGTCCAAAGCCAAAAGCCAAAAGCCAAATAATATTTGATGTCTAATATTAGCTCCAAACCCTGAGTATATTTGAGGTAAGTTTGGAGCTATTTATCATATTTCATTGAAGATCTTATCCGATGAATATCGGCCACTCTCTTACGACTAGCCGATGACGACATCTCTTAATGATGTTTTTTGCGGGCCTTTTTGTGGACCAATGGCAAGAATCTGCTAGCCAGATGATGTGGAATATCTTCAGCTCTGAGCCCAGAGCCAAATAATATTTGATGTCTAATATTAGCTCCAAATCCTGAGTATATTTGAGGTAAGTTTGGAGCTATTTATCATATTTCATTGAAGATCTTATCCGATGAAAATATAACCCCCCTCTTACGACTAGCCCATGACGGCATCTCTTAATGATGTTTTTTGTGACCGGCGCAAGCAAATGAGATGTTTAGATGTGATCCAGCCGATCATTACGGCGTACAATTCTTCTCCTAACTGGCACTCAATGATTAAATACCCTTAAAGATCCTATGGAAACTAAGCTAGTCCTTTCTCTCGAGCCTGAGGTATTATCATGAACCAGAACATCAAGGCATTACTTGCCACTACAGCCCTCTTCTTTAGCTCCCAATCTCTTGCAAACAGCGGCACTGTATTCGAAGATGAGCTAGATGGCGCAATCGCTACATACAGCAAGGAGAAACAGGAAGTGATATTAACCGGATTAATACAAGCGCAAACCTTAGTCACCGAACTCAAAGATTTTACTCAAGACTACAAAGAGTATCGGGTAGATTTAGCGGCACTCACACCACTGAAATCACTCAAGCAGCCAACTGAAATCATAGTGCTCATCGGCACCTGGTGCCCGGATTGTTATCATCAGACTCCGCGTTTCATCCGCATCATGGAAGAGGTAAGTAACCCCAATATTAAGGTGACTTATATTGGCATAGATCGCACTAAAACCGATCCAGAAGGCTTAGCCGCCCAATATGAGTTTAGCCGTATCCCAAGTTTCATCGTGATGCAGCAAGGCGAAGAGATAGGTCGAATTGTAGAACAACCAGAAGTATCACTAGAGATAGATCTGGCTAAAATATTAAATTAATCAATCCAGTAATAAAAAAAGAAAAGGCACTCCATGAGTGCCTTTTGGTACTTTAAAATATCAAGTTAGCCCAAAACAATTAGAATGTCTGGCTAAATGAAACCCAGTAAGTACGTCCTATGATGTCATATGTATCGCTGTCATATGTACCATTTGCTCGGAAGCTTGGCTCTTCATCAGTCAGGTTATTAATACCCGCAGAAACTATGTTATTCCAAGGCATAGTGTATGAATAACTTAGTGTGTGATATACGATCGAATCAATCTGATGATAAGAACCATTATCGTTCTCATCATCAGTAGACTGATGATCGATATAATCTGCTTGATAGAACAAGCTATGATCGCCCACTAAATAGTTTGCAGAGAAGTTGACGCGATCATCCGGATAATATTCGGTACCACTCAAGTTACGAGAGATAGTTTGTACACCACCTTCAGGGCTCGAATCGGTATACTTGAGATAATGTGACCAGGCAAGACCCAGTTTAAAGTCACCCATTTCAGTTTCAAAGGTAGACGCAAACTTGGCATCGATACCTTGACGCTCACTTAGACCGATATTTTGTTTTATATTGGTGACACTGCTTAGCTTACCAGAGCCATCTTGTGATACCGATGTACCAGGATAAATAGCACTGATATCTGGACGAGGTTGGCCTGCTTCGTCAGCAGCCTTCCATAATTCGGCTTGAGCTCGAACAATTTCATCATTAAGGATTGAGCCAATTAAGCCTTCAGTTTCCAGTGACCAGTAGTCAACAGACATGTTGAAGTTATCGGTAATATCCCACACCATGCCTATGTTATAGCTTTCAGACTCTTCTGGGCCTAAGTTTTCATTGCGATTCACAGAGATAGGGATCTCATTTTCTATCTGACAACCCTTGATGTCCATTCCATCTTCATAACACTTAAGATAGTTAGTCACGGTGCCAACACCCACACTAGCAGACTGATTCAAATCTTCCAGCGTTGGTGCTCTAAAACCTGTACCCCAAGATGCACGAATTAACAAGGGCTCTAACACATTATAACGCACAGAAACTTGTGGGTTAAACGTGCCGCCAAAGTCAGAGTATTCGTCATAACGAGCAGCAAGATTAACCTCTAAGTTATCCAGAACAGGGAAAGCCATCTCCATAAATATAGCTTTCACATCACGCTCACCACTACCACCGGCTCCACCACTACCGCCGGCAATTAAGCCTGCTTCATCAAGCGCATCAACCTGTGAGTCAAGTTTTTCTTCGCGGTATGATGCGCCCACATACAGACCTGTTGCGCCGCCAGCAAGTTCAAACAATTCAAAACTCAGACCACCGTCTATCTCTAATGCGCTACTTGTTAGACGTGCATCTGAGTTTGCGGTTGCGCCCGCTGGAGCCTCTGAGTTTGGATCGCGTGGATCCCAACCTTCGAATGAGTTTGTATCATCATCCCACCCGCCAACAAGATCGGTCGTTGCACCAATCAATTGATAACCAGTTCCCCACTTAAATACATCATACCTGTTATATGATGCTGAGGCGTTCCAGTCGAAACTATCTGTTGTACCATCTAGGCCAACCAGGAAATCATAGATGCTATCGGTAGTTTCACGTACACGGTTACCAGCGGTATCGAAGCGGTACTTCATTGAGCCGCCTTCAGGAACGGCGCGAAGGTCGAGTCCGGCAGCCGTAGTATAAGCTGGCATATCTTCATCGAATCTGATTGTTCCTGGAATAGGAGCCGATACGTCAGTCGTGACATTTGATGCCCAGTAGGCGCGTGCTGTTAGCTCTATATCATCACTGATGTTATAGGTGTAGTTAAGTAGCGTTGAAGTGCGCTCTTGGTCGACATCAAGGTATGCAGACGTAGTATAATCATAACCACAATATGACTCTCCAGCCCAATCGCTGTCACTCAAAGGTCCTTTGAAAGCATCACCATAAACATCGGCACAGTCTAAGCCAGCATTAGTGAATGGAGCATGGTTTTCCCAGCCGCCATTGGGCCCCGTATTAACGGTACGACCGGTTGGACTTATACCTATCCAACTTTGAAAGACGCTTGGGTCCTCGCCATCTATAGCATGGGCTGCAGTATATGGGCGCTCATTCATTACGATTCCAGACTTCTTGAAATGTTCGATAGTGAACATCAAGTTGCCTTTATCTGTACTTAGACCACCAGTAAATGATGCCGAGTGGTTATCACCACCACCATCAGCATCCGGCTGCTCGGCGCGTATCTTAACTTCGACACCTTCAAAATCTTTCTTCAAGATGATGTTAATAACGCCGGCAATCGCGTCGGTACCATAAATCGCCGATGCGCCATCGGTTAAAATCTCGATACGTTCAACTGCAGCAGTTGGAATAGTGTTGATGTTAGTTGCGCCGCCGCCTAAGACTGGAGACTTAGCCATACGTTTGCCATCAAGCAAAGTAAGAGTGTGACTAGCTGATGCACCTTTAAGCTGAATCGTCGCTTGAGATGACCAACTGTTGTTTGATGTGCCGCCGTAAGAACCGAACGAGTTTAGGCTAGATGAACGCAGTGCATCACCTACGGTTGCAAAACCTGCGGTGGCCATATCTTCAGCGGTAATAGTGGTTACAGGGCTTGCGCCTTCCATATCGACACGCTTAAGGCGTGAACCGGTAACTTCAATGCGTTCTACTGTATCTTCATCTTTTTCAGCTGCATATGTAGGTGCAGAAAGTGCTACTACACCGCCACAGGCCAAGCTAACTAGCTTAGCAACTTTGTTAAACTTCATACTTCCATCTCCCAAGAATATAATTTTTATAGGTCCTATGCCTTGTTAGCTTTGTTGGCTGAAACCAACGTTACACAACAATAAAACATGGCCACAACATATGTATCACATAATGTATTTTGTATGCAATATTCAATTCACAGGTGACGATTTAGTTTATGCGCTTAATTAGAGTATTTATGCAAAAGCTTGATTATTGCGACTAACGGGCACAGAGGGCAGAGAAATGAAGCGGAATGGATAGAGAATAATGAAATTGTAATCTACAGAGTTAAAACAAGATGCTCCCCTCACTTATTTAGCATTAAAAATTCATGCTAAATAGGGAGATCTATTAATAAAAATGCAATTTATATAAAAAGTATCTAAATATGTATGAACCAATAATTATCTAAGTTCTAGGAAGCGGTGACTAAATAATGACAATAAAAAAGGCCGCAAATGCGGCCTTTTGAGTCAATTTAATACTTTAGAACTCATAACGAGCAACAACAGAGAAGAATCTTTCTTCTTGGCGGCCAGTTGTTCTTCCATAGTTTGGATTTAACATCAATCCATCTTCACCATAAGCCGTACGCTCTTCATCAATGTTGGTAGCAGTATCAGAATTCAACACATTATAGACAGTGCCTTTAATACTAAAATCACCATCAAACAATTCAGTTCTGTACATTAACGATAGATCGACCTTGGTTACCCAAGGTAAGGTACCGGAAGTACCACGTGGAGACGGATTGCCATTTTCATCATAGTGACTCGCATGACCGTAATATTGGCTGATACAAGCATCCCATGGATTACCCGGAGCACAACTATCTACATTTTCAGGGTGAACCGAGAATTTGTTTTGTGGTCGACCCGAGCTGATACTAGTAACGAAACCGAGAATCAACTCTTCGGTAATATCATAGCTACCATTAAACTTAAACACATGGGTGTGATCATTAGGCAAATCGCCATAACCATGGTCCATCAGATCGCCATAATCATATGAAGTAGTCCAACCTGGATCGGCCTGATCATTATCTGTTTTAACTAGCCCTTCTGTATTACCCCAGCTGTTAGACAAGGTATAAGAAGAATTAATCCTGAAGTCATCGGTCACACTACCGTCGAGTGTTAATTCCAGTGCCAGATAATGACGCTGCATCGAATCTAACGCCATCTCTTCTGGCGAAAGAGTAATATTATCGACTTGACCATCACCATCGAAATCATAACTCAGGGTTAGGGCTTCGCCAGGATTATGCAGAACATAATAAGAGCTTTGACCTACATTATCTTCGATACCAAGCTCAGCTAGCTTCTTACTTAAGATAGGCTCAACATCGGTATCTTCGATACCGCGACCAAGATCACGCCAGATAACTCGTGCTCCGGCAGACATAGTCTCAAACACTTCTTGCTGATAACCAAGAGTAAACTCGTCAGAAAACATAGAGTCGAGTGTAGATGATGCGACTAAGCCTGGGTCGGTAATACCTATCTGTCTTACACGTGTGTCACGAATATTGACACCGCGACTTGGAGAACCATCGGCAGTAAGAATTGGGTGACCATCACTATCGAGCTGATCCAACTCATAATAATCGAATTCTTCTCGCTGAGAACCACCTTGCTTGATGTTCATATTGACAGACACTGGCTGAAAATAGCGACCATAAGTAGCAAATACCTTGGAGCTACCATCACCATGAATATCATAGATAGCCTGTAATCTTGGTGCTATCTGGTTATCAAGATCCACAAACTCTCGACCATCAGAAACGGTATTTTTATAGTTATTGACTCGAACACCAGCATTAATAACTAGATTATCAGTAGCCTGCCACGAATCATTGATGTAGTAAGCTAATGAACTCACTTCTGAATCGTTATTAGCAAAAGTTGAGCGACGACGACGCTCAATATAATCTTCGCCTTCAGCTGCGTGAGAAACATCATTGGCACCTGCTGTCGCGATAGTCCACCAACCCCGCGCTTCACCGATACCGTTCTGGTCCTCTGAAAAATCAACCGCTACACTGCTATAATCGACACCAAAGCTGATAGCATGATCTTCAAGATCCCAGTTAAAGTCGATACGAGCCTGATCACGCACATAATGCTGTTCAACAACTTTAGTATTAGTATGCTGGCTCAAAGTAACAAATGAACCATTTCTCTCGTCCCATACGCCAGGGTTCGAAGAAGCAACACGATTCTCTACATTCTCTTCAACTCGACCAATCACAGCCGAAATGGAGAAATCATCGGTAATATAGCCGTTATAATTTAAGCTATATAACTTACCGCCATCTTCCCCTGGAGCGTCAACACCTTGTTTCTCGCCAATTTTATTAGTTTCCCAATCATAAGCATAGGTCTTTTCGGTCCATGTACGCTTGTTGTTCATCGCCATAAAACCAAAAGAATGATCTTCTGTCATATACCAATCAAGCTTAACAAACCAGCGATTAGACTCACGCTCTCTCTCTTTATAAACCGTTTGGGTCGCCCACTCAAAATCATTTTGACTTGGCTCATAAAGACCGTAATAAAACAGCTGATCTTCTATGATTGCACCGCTCGCCCAAATTCTGGCCTGCTTAAAGTCTTCACTATCTTGCATGCCGTTATTGTCACTATCGATCGTTCCATCTGCTTGATAGATAGAATCATGTGACGATCTTAATGATGCAGGATCCCATCGACCTTCTACACCAAAATGAAACTCATTATCACCAGACTTAGATACAGCATTCACTACACCACCGATGGCACTGCCAAATTCTGGAGTAATAGCGCCTGTTTTGACCTGAGTCTGTGCTATCGCTTCCCAAGGTAGGCTAAGTGAGCCAAGGCCGGTTCTGATATTAGTTATATTCAGACCGTTTAAGTAGTAGGCATTCTCTGCAGATGATGACCCGCCGAAGCTAGAAGCCCCGTTAAAACTTTCGCCACCTGGAGCTGACGTACCAGGTGCAAGCAAGGCAATATTTTCAAAACCTGAATCAACAGGCATGGTATTGAGTTCATCTTGGCTGAAAGTCACACCAGATGTTGACGAGCCCATATCGACACGGCGGATCATACTGCCGGTGACAGCTATACGTTCGACGTTATCAAGACCTACAGCTGTTATTTGCCCATCTAGAATTACTGGCTGACCAATTCTAATACTGACACCTGACTCTTGAGTCTTAGCAAAACCATCTTTAGTGATGCTGACGTCATATTCACCAACCGGGATATTACGTAAGAAGTAATCACCCTTTTCGTTAGTTTCTACGGTATACACAAGACCTTTAGTCTTATGTTTCAAAGTGATAGTAGCATTTGAAACATTGACGCCATCACTATTAACTATGTGGCCCTTAACAATACTCGTATCGGCAGCCATAGCTGCTGGAGCCGACATCATTAACACTGAACCTACAGCAATCGCTGCAAGTGTTTTTCTTGGTGTAAATCGCTTAAACGCATTACTTCCAGACATAATTTATTCTCCCTTAAACCTTCTCTGAATACGCGCTTAGCAAAATATTATTAGTGATTTGGGTACAAAGTAAACTAAGCGCAACAAAAAGATAACATGATTCACATATTTTATACAATCTGCAATATACGAAAGTGGACTATCTCAGCTGTTATTTTGAAAATCAGCACAGTGATAAATCGATGTAAAAAGCACAATGATAGAGAATAAGACTACAAGAATTGAATTTATCAACGTAAAAACTCAAGGAAATAAAAAATAGGCATATTACTAACTATTTTGGACTGTTTTTATTGAAAAGTTAAATACCTAGGTCAAAAGATGTAGGCAAGTGCATTTGTAGCGCTAGCTGAAACAAAGACAAGCTGATCTGAGCTAGATGACTGACAGCTAAACAGCTGCAGATGAAGGGAGCAGAAAATCTGTTAGGAGTTAGGAGTTAGGAAGTAGAAGAAGTAGAGGAAATAGAGGAAGTAGAGGAAGTAGAGGAAGTAGAGGAAGTAGAGGAAGTAGAGGAAGTAGAGGAAGTAGAGGAAATAGAGGAGGTAGAGGGAGCAGGGAGTAGAAGTAGAAGTAGAAGAAGTAGAAGAAAACTTGTGGCTGCTTATATCTAGGAGCGATTAGCCAAGCTTTGTAACACACCTTCACGGAGTGCTCCGCCGGAGAGGTTGAGTTTGTCTATATTGAGTAGTTCAAACAAGGCAAGTAAAATCGAGATCCCTGCCGCAAAGGTTGGCGCTCTCTCATGGTTTAAACCGACAATATGTTCCATCGACAGATCAGACTGTTCCAGGACTTCTTGTTTGAGCCTGTTAAGCACATCTGGGGTAATGCTAGTCGATTGGTTTCTATGACTCAAAAGCTCGACAACAGATTGAACGCTACCGGATGCACCGACAACACAATGCCAACCTAAGGTTTTGAGTTCGGTTAAATGCGTGCCCAGTGTTTGCTTGACCCGAGACTTAGCATCTTCAAAATCTAGTTCTTGCAGCGGGAATGAATTAAAGAAGTGCTCATTAAAGGTGACGCAGCCCATAGCTAGACTGTTTTTCAATAACACTTTATCGCCATCACCGATTATAAATTCGGTACTGGCGCCGCCAATATCGATAACTAAGCGACGGCCTTCACCACAAGTAGTGGCCACCATGCCCTGATAGATCAACTCGGCTTCACGCATGCCGGTTATGATTTCAATGGGGTGGCCTAAGATAGGTAAGGCTCGGCGACAAAACTCATCGGAGTTGGCAATAGATCTTATGGTCGCGGTCGCGATCACCGCAATATGATTGCGATCGACGCCCTCTTCCTCGAGCATTTCGGCAAACATGGACAAGCAATCCAGTCCACGTTGTAACACCTCTTCACTAAGGGAACCATTATCCTGGATCCCTTCGGCGAGACGCACCTTACGCTTATATTTGGCGATAATTTTTGGCTGGCCAGCCACTGTTTCGGCGACCAGCATATTAAAACTATTAGAACCTAAGGTAATTGCGGCATAGCGAGGTGTAGTCATCTTGTCGCGATTCTTATGAATGTCTACGGGTCTTATCGTGACGGCGAGGTGCGCTGTTACGATTACCATTACGACTTCCATTTGAACGACCCGAACCACTACGTCCTTGAGGACGACTGTTATGCTTTCTATGAATTCGTATTGGTGCTGGAATATCTTCCAACAGGCCTTCGCTGTCATAGTTAGACACAGGGATCGAATGAAGAATATACTCTTCAATCGCCGGCAGATTCAGTGCATATTCTTCACAGGCGAAGCTGATGGATATGCCTTTCTTACCCGCACGACCGGTACGACCGATACGATGAACATAGTCTTCGCAATCATCGGGAAGATCATAGTTGTATACGTGGGATACATCTGAGATATGCAGGCCACGAGCCGCTACATCGGTAGCAACTAAGATATCTAGCTCGCCGGTTGTAAACTGCTCAAGAATACGAATACGTTTCTTCTGTGGCACATCGCCGGTTAGCAGACCGACACGATGTCCGTCACCTGACAACCAAGACCAGACATTTTCACAACTGTGCTTAGTATTAGAGAACACAATTGCCTTCTCTGGCCAGTCTTCTTCAATAAGAGACAATAGAAGACGCATCTTCTCATCCATAGATGGGTAGAAGATCTCTTCCTTAATGTTTTTAGAAGTTTTTTCGTTCGGCGCGATAACGACTTTCTCAGGCTCATTCATATGATCATAAGCCAGTTCCTGCACCTTCATAGAAAGGGTCGCAGAGAACAGCATGTTCAGACGCGATTTGGCATCTGGCATACGTCTGAATAGAAAGCGGATATCTTTAATAAAGCCAAGATCGAACATACGATCGGCTTCATCGAGTACAACTGCTTGAATCGCACTCAAATTAATGATGCCCTGACGAACGTAATCGATAATACGTCCCGTGGTACCAATAAGTATATCTATGCCTTTATCCAGCACTTTACGCTGAACTTCATAGCTTTCACCACCATAGACAATACCGACTTTCAAACCGGTATGTTTTGCCAATAGTGTCGCATCTTTAGCGATCTGGATAGCCAGCTCACGAGTCGGCGCCATGATCATGGCACGCGGTTGATTTAGCTGACGACCTTCAGGAATTGGGGTTGTTAGCAGATGTTCAAAGGTCGCTACAAGGAAAGCCAAAGTCTTCCCTGTTCCGGTCTGTGCTTGACCCGCGATATCTTTTTTCTGCAAAAGGATCGGTAATGATGCTGCTTGAATCGGCGTGCAAAATTCAAAGCCGCTCTCGTTAAGTGCTGTTTTTATCCCTTCGTGAAGGGAAAAGTCGGCAAACTTCTGATTAGATAAATGTGTTTCGCTCATAGCGGCAGCATACCAGTTGGGGTTGCAATAAGAAACTCAATCGTTTGAAATAGCGACTAATTATAAAAAGTACCTTTAAAGGTTATAAAAATTACCTTGAAAAGTTATTTTTCAGACCCAATATACAGGTTAAGCCATTAACAAACCAGCGATGGCACCCTAACTGGAGAACACCATGAGCGACAAGATAGTACATTTAAGTGACGACAGCTTCGAAAATGACGTAATAAAATCTGAACTCCCCGTAGTTGTTGATTTTTGGGCTGAGTGGTGTGGTCCTTGTAAAATGATCGCGCCAATCTTAGATGACGTAGCCGATGAGTATGCTGGCAAGGTGACAATAGCTAAACTAAATGTCGATCAAAACAGCGTATCTCCAGCTAAGTATGGTGTTCGTGGTATCCCAACACTGCTTATTTTCAAGAACGGCGAGTTGGCTGGCACTAAAGTTGGCGCACTATCTAAGACTCAATTAAAAGAGTTCATCGACGCTCAACTTTAATTTTGGAATAGCCTATATCAAAAATATAGGCTGGCCTGCTATTTATATAATAAGCATGAAAATGCTTTGAATATAGAAAGATATAGAAAAACATAGATAAACCTGACATGAGTTATTCATTAATTTTTGTTAGGTTAATCTAAATACCTAGACGCACAGTCGCTATAGTGCTAGTTTACTTAAAAGACGCTCCAACTAACCCACTTCCAGCTATTCAATCAACATTCAAATTGTAATAAAACACTTTATGATCGCTTGATCAAATTAGCATTGTCTCGCATAAAAGACCCACCAAGATGAATTTATCAGAATTAAAAGAAAAGTCGATTTCTGACTTAGTAAAACTCGCCCAAGAGATGAAAGTTGAAAATACCGCCCGTGCTCGTAAGCAGGACATCATATTTTCAATCCTAAAAGCCCACGCCAAAAGCGGTGAAGATATTTTCGGTGGTGGTGTACTAGAAATTCTGCAAGATGGATTTGGTTTCCTACGTAGTGGTGATGCTTCTTACCTTGCCGGCCCAGACGATATCTATGTATCTCCAAGTCAGATACGTCGATTCAGCATGCGAACCGGTGATACCATCTTCGGTAAGATCAGACCTCCAAAAGAGGGCGAGCGTTATTTCGCTCTACTGAAAGTATCTGAAGTCAACTTCGACAAGCCTGAAAACTCCCGCACAAAAATCTTATTCGAAAACCTTACCCCACTCCACGCCGAAGAACGTCTGCGTATGGAACGTGGTAATGGTTCGACCGAAGATATTACTTCAAGAATTCTTGATCTATGTTCGCCTATCGGTAAAGGTCAACGCGGCCTGATTGTTGCACCGCCTAAAGCTGGTAAGACATTACTGCTACAGAACATGGCTCAAAGCATCACCCACAATAACCCTGATGTGGTATTGATGGTATTGCTTATCGATGAACGTCCGGAAGAAGTGACCGAGATGCAGCGCATGGTCAAAGGTGAAGTCATTGCTTCTACCTTCGATGAGCCAGCAAGTCGTCACGTACAAGTAGCCGAAATGGTTATCGAGAAAGCTAAACGTCTTGTTGAGCATAAGAAAGACGTAGTAATCCTACTGGATTCAATCACTCGTCTTGCTCGCGCATACAACACAGTGATTCCATCGTCGGGTAAAGTTCTTACCGGTGGTGTCGATGCAAACGCACTACACCGTCCTAAGCGCTTCTTCGGTGCAGCACGTAACATCGAACATGGTGGTAGCTTGACTATTATCGCTACGGCACTTGTCGATACTGGCTCTAAGATGGATGAAGTTATCTACGAAGAGTTTAAAGGTACGGGTAACCAAGAGTTACACCTATCCCGTAAAGCAGCCGAGAAGCGTGTTTTCCCTGCTATCGACTTCAACCGCTCTGGTACTCGTCGTGAAGAGAAACTTACGACTCCTGATGAGCTACAGAAGATGTGGATCCTACGTAAGATCCTTCATCCAATGGATGAAGTTTCAGCCATGGAATTCCTTATCGACAAGTTAGCCTTAACCAAGACTAACGAAGAGTTCTTCAACGCAATGAGAGGTGGTGGTAAAGGTTAAATCCTTTCCCCTGCTCCATGTGTAAGACATAGCTATTAAAATAGCCGTAAGAAAGCCGCATTCGTTGCGGCTTTCTTGTGTCTGGAACACTTGTGTCTATTTTCCATGGATGGATAAAAATAGACCTTGTGTCTGGAACACTTGTGAAGGTTTACCAGGGGTCGATGATGTTCCCGACATCATTACGACATTTCCTATATCCATATAGGTTATGGATAAAAACCTTCCTTGTGTCTGGACTGCTTGTAATAAAAAGTTGTGTCTATCTTTTCAAACAGTCCATGGGTCGATGATACCTAGATACAATGAATCGGGTTCACACAGTCATGCTCCTATAATACCAAGCGGTATAATGACTAATTATATAATTTACGCTCTAACCATATTTTTTTTCATGATGTGAACGGCCTATTTTTTGTCATTTAATCTAGTAGAACAATCTCGATCATTTTAAACCCGCTATAAACAAGGCGAGTCAATATGAAGAGTAAAACTCCGATTTACAGCTTACTTCAAGCAAACATCATAAAAATTAAGTCAGAATAACAATTTAGATATTTTCATTAATTTCAACAGCCTCTTCTTCCCCAGCCCCTAATTACTTCTGTGCTTTATTAAATTGACTCACTTTTTTTACTCCATGGTTTACAATGGCGCATATTTACCAGTAACGAGATGACTCCATGCCTTGGATCCAACTGAAAATTGATACCGACAACCAGAATGCCGATGCGCTCAGCGACCTGCTAATGGAAGAAGGCTCACTGTCTATCACTCTAGAAGATGGCAAAGATACTCCCATTTATGAGCCTACATTAGGTGAAACACCACTGTGGAATCACACGGTACTGACCGCACTATTTGAAGCGGATAGAGATCTCGCCGTTATCGTAGAGCAGCTGAAATTAGTCCCCTATTTAGGTGCAGATTTTAGCTACAAGATTGAACAAGTCGAAGATAAAGACTGGGAACGTGAGTGGATGGATAACTTCCACCCAATCAAATTTGGTAAACGTCTGTGGATCTGTCCTAGCTGGCGCGAGATCCCGGATCCACAAGCGGTTAATGTCATATTAGATCCAGGTTTAGCGTTCGGTACAGGTACTCACCCCACTACCGCCTTGTGCCTTGAGTGGTTAGATGGACTTGAATTAACCAATAAAGTGGTTATCGACTTCGGCTGTGGCTCAGGCATATTAGCCGTAGCTGCACTTAAATTAGGCGCTAAAGAAGTCACAGGTATCGACATAGATTACCAGGCCATCGAAGCGTCTAAAGCCAATGCCGAGCGAAATGATGTACAGGATAAACTCAGTCTCTATCTTCCGGAAGATCAACCGCATGATCTTAAGGCCGATATCTTAGTTGCCAACATTCTTGCGGGGCCATTACGTGAATTGGCACCATTAATTGCTGAGAAAGTTAAATCTGGTGGTCAATTAGCCTTGTCTGGTCTCCTAAAAGAACAAGCGGATGAAGTTGCCGAATTTTACACACAATGGTTCGATATGGATGCGCCAGCTCACAAAGAAGATTGGAGCCGCTTGACAGGAATACGTAAATAGCTGTAAAGGGCGGCACACCTTGTTCCGCCTAACTATTCTCAGCTTGCAAAAGTCAAGAAAAAAAGTTTACCTCAGGTCATTTATTGACCTTTTCACCGACCAAAAAAAGACGTACTATAGCGCCCCTTTGAAGCGCAGGTATGTTGAGAATGCAGATTGGACCCTATCAACTGAAAAATCAGCTGATCGTGGCACCAATGGCAGGTGTCACAGACCAAGCCTTTAGAAATCTTTGTGTTCGTTATGGTGCTGCCATGGCGGTTTCAGAGATGCTTTCATCTAATCCTGATGTTTGGGACACAGATAAGAGCCGCCAGCGCATGAGTCATGCTGGTGAAAAAGGGATACGCTCAGTGCAAATCGCAGGTGCCGATCCTGAATTGATGGCCAATGCCGCTGTTGTCAACGTACAACAGGGAGCACAGATCATCGATATCAATATGGGTTGTCCTGCTAAGAAAGTGAATAAGAAGCTAGCTGGTTCAGCTTTGCTGCAAAACCCTGTGCTGGTGAAAGAAATTTTACAAGCCGTGGTCGCCGCAGTTGATGTACCAGTGACACTGAAGATTCGAACCGGTTGGGACCCAGAGCACAGGAATGGTGTTCAAATCGCCCAGATAGCCGAAGATTGTGGTATTGCCTCGTTAGCCGTTCACGGCCGAACCAGGCAGTGCATGTATAAAGGCAACGCCGAATACGACACGATTAAGGCTATTAAAAAGAATATCTCGATCCCAGTGATTGCTAATGGAGATATTGTCACCCCTGAGAAAGCACGCTACGTGCTTGACCATACAGGTGTCGATGCTCTCATGATAGGACGAGGTGCCCAAGGACGGCCTTGGATTTTCCGAGAAATCCAACATTACCTGGATACAGGTAACAAGCTAGCGCCTGTTGAGATGGATGAAAAGCGTCTTGTGATGCTGGAACATCTTAAAAACTTATATGAACTGTATGGTGAGTATAAGGGCATCCGTTTTGCTAGAAAACATGTTGGATGGTATTTGGACCAGGAAGAACAGCGTCCATTCCGTGCCGAGTTTAATCGGCTGGAAACTGTTGAAAAACAGTGTTCCATGGTGGAACGCTATTTTGATGAAATTGCACAGAATTAATTAAAGAGCAGAATACGAATGTTTGATCAGACTACTAACACAGAAACTCATCAGCTTACAGTTGGCAAAATCGAAACAGCTAACGGTACTATTAAGCCTCAGTTACTACGTGACGCTGTAAAGCGCGCTGTAACAAACTTCTTCGCTCAGATGGACGGACAAGAAGCTGAAGAAGTATATGAAATGGTGTTGAGCGAAGTTGAAGCTCCTCTGCTAGATATCATCATGCAGCACACTCGCGGTAACCAGACTCGTGCGGCGAACATGCTAGGTATCAACCGTGGTACTCTGCGTAAGAAATTGAAAAAGTACGGCATGAACTAAATTTGTTCATATCTTACTAAATAAAAAAACCAGCTTCGGCTGGTTTTTTTATAGCTGTTTTTTCACCTAAGTTTAATCTACATCATAAAAAGGTCTAATCCCGACTAATTTAGTCAAGTTTTACTTGTTCATAAGCGCAGTGGCAAATAACATCCCCTTAAAGATTTAAATTATTTGCAGCTTTGGGATCCAGTATGAGTACAACCACCCTATCAAATCTTAATCTATCTCAACTGCGTGTAGGAAAATTGGTAGCCGATGATTTTCGAGCCGCACACGTATTCAGTCAATTCGATATCGATTTTTGTTGCGGTGGCGGACGTTCACTCGCCTCGGCCTGTGACAAGGCTGGTGCCGATCTGGCAGAAGTTGAAACCGCGCTTATCACCATGGACAAAACAGGCACCAAGGAAGATACACTCAGTCAACTAACCATAGATAAACTGATCGACTATATCGAAGATACCCATCATACCTATGTGAGAGAAAAATCCCCTCTACTACTCGAGTACAGCCAGAAGATGCTACGTGCCCATGGCGAAAATTATTCGGAGATAAAGCCATTTGCCAGCTTGGTTCAGATATTGATCAAAGATTTGGTTCCCCACTTGATGAAAGAAGAGATGATTTTATTTCCCGCAATCCGCGCCATGGCTGAAGGAGAAACTGTTCATGCCTGCTTCGGCCATATCAGCAATCCTATCAATGCTATGGAACATGAGCATGATGATGCGATTCTGACCCTGGAAAAGCTCAATCAGCTCACCAATCATTTCCAAGCGCCTAAGCACGCCTGTACCACCTGGCGCGTCTGTTACGCCACTCTGGCGGAGTTTGAAGCCGACTTGAAACAACATATTCATCTGGAAAATAATATCTTGTTTCCCAAGGCTCTAGCCCAGCCTGACTAATACCGATTGGTATCATACTAAGAGATATAAACGAGAAATAGACAGTGAAAAGGTCGGTATGCTAGTAATCTAGGCCTCTAGCCTGACCATTTTATCCAAGCAAGCCTTGCAGCTCATGAATATTTTCAATTTCTACATGAGGTAACAGCCGACCGAACCTAAGGGTTTTATCTCGGCCAAAACTTGGATTAAGCCAAACAGACTGGCAGCCTGCCATCCTGGCTCCCATCACATCGGATCCATGGCTATCTCCGACGTGCAGTAAGCTAGCTAGTGGAATATCGAGCCTGCGACAGGCGATATTAAACATATCCGCATATGGCTTCATGCGTGTGCCTTTACCAGGATGAAGCACAAAACTCAGCACATCACCCAGACCAATTTTATCGGCATCCACATTGCCATTGGTGATGCCTATTAATGGATACTTAAGGCTCAAGTCTCTAAGCAAGTTTATGACAGGCCTTGAAACCCTAAAGTCTGAGCGCTTATGTAAGAAGTGATTCAAACCGGCCACAGCACCCACTTCGGCATCCTCGGTGGAATAACCTAGCATGAGTAGACCTTGTTCCAACATGCTCAGTCTTGCGGCAGTCGTATCATGGGCAAGATCAGGCTGATTCTGAATTAGACTTGTTTTGAGACTTATCCAGTCATCCCTTTGCCAACGACGCGTCTCCCTATAGGTTTGATGTAAAAATTGCAGCAGTGAAGCTTCTGCGGCCCTGATAATAGGGGCATTATCATATAAGGTGTCATCGAGATCGAAGCTAATCCCTTGATAGGCTTGAGGCCTGATATATACCTGAACCATCAGCTTTCTTCCCCTTGCCCGTTATTGAGCTTCTTGGATCGACTGGCCCTTGGGTGGGCCCCGTCGTACACTTTTGCCAGATGCTGAAAATCTAAACTTGTGTATATCTGAGTCGTCGAGAGGTTGGCATGGCCAAGCAATTCCTGCACCGCACGTAGATCGGCGCTGGACTCCAGCATATGAGTCGCAAACGAATGGCGTAACTTATGAGGATGCACCCGCATATTCAAGGCCTGCTCCTGTCCCCATTTGGCTAATCTAGCTTGTATGCTTCTATGGGCGAGTCGATTGCCTTTGGCTGTAACGAATAACGCCTCATCTTGGCAGGGAATAGCCTCTCTAAACGTCAACCAAGCCTGAATAGCATCGATGGCACATCGACCTACAGGAACAATCCTTTCCTTGCTTCCTTTACCTAATACCTTAACTTGCCGATCGGCAAAACGAATATCCAGCACATCCAGAGCCGCCAGCTCGGCGAGCCGCAGCCCCGAGGAGTAGAACAATTCCATGATGGCTTTATCACGCACACTCAAGGGATCGTCGGCGTCTATCTCTAACAGGTGAGTCACAGAGTCGAGATCCATATTTTTAGGCAGAGGTTTATTTTGCTTAGGCGCACTCAGATTCTTGGCAGGATTGGCATTTATCACCCCTTCACCCAGTAAGAAGTCACAAAACTGCTTCACCGCCGAAAGCGTTAATGACAAGGATCGCGGGCTCAGACCTTGGCGGTGTAATTGCCCCAAGACATGTTGAATTTGTTCATGGCTGATTTCAGACCAAGAGATGGGAAAAGAGGCACTAGCGTCGAGTTTATCGGTAACCCTGTGCAACTCGTAGAGATAATTACGTACTGTATGGGCCGAAAGCTGTCGCTCGCTGCTCAAGTGACTCTCAAACTGTTTAAACCAGTTGGCGTTCATATTTGCTCCATTCAGAGCCTCTCAGCGGTTTCAATTCATGGCAAAGAGGAATTCTATGGTTGCCATGAATCCTGTAGTTAAGCTGCTTACAGGCCCTAGGAAAGATGCTCTGAGTACAATTAAAGCTTAGGCAATAGATGGTCTATGAGTTGCTTCAGCTGATCCAGGAGTAAATAATCCATTTCTGGATGAAAATGCATAGCATTTTGGCTCGCTATGGCAAAAATGACCTGGCCGCACTGCTCCGATAACCTAGATAGGGCCACAGAGCCCACTTCGCAGCCAAATAAACGTTTCGATTCAGCCGTGGTGAGACGACCAAAATAATAGCCTTGGTTCAGTCGCTTACTCCAGATCCGCGACAAGTCACTGTCTATGTCGTGTACCGTGATTAATCGAACATGACTAAACTGAAATTGCTTCTTCAAACCTTCGGATAAGGCTTGCCTCAATTCGCCAATATCTGCACATTCCAGTAGCTTAAGTGAAAGCTTACTATTAAACATGTAGATCATCTCATTGCGGCTAGCCATGCCCATCAAGGATGTGATCTCCTCCTCTAACTGCTGTACCCGACTACGTAGCATCTCTTGCTGACGCTCAACCAAAGAGACGGCACCACGCTGCGCATGTGGAATTCGCATAGCCAACAGCAGCTCAGGATAACGACTGAAAAAATCAGGATTATCCAATAAGTATTCTCGAATGAGTATCTCATCGAAAGGCAGTGGTTTCTTCACCTTAGTCATTTCGGTCATGTTTGTATCTGTCCGTCATATACGTGCTCTGCAGGTCCCGTCATCCATAAGGGCTTACCCTCTCCCTCCCAATTAATGGTCAGGGTTCCGCCGGGTAGATCCACACGGACTCGATTATCGAGTTTACCTTGTAACTGACCCACTACCGCCGCAGCGCATGCCCCAGTACCACAAGCAAGCGTCTCTGCCGCGCCTCGTTCATATACTCTAAGTTTAATATGTCCGGAGTTAATCACCTGCATAAAACCAACATTCACTCCCTTTGGGAAGCGCTCATGCTGAGTCAATAAGGCGCCAATCCCCTCGACATCTGTGGCCTGAACATCTTCGACATCCAAAACACAATGAGGATTGCCCAAGGAAACAGCACCACAAAGAAAGGTCTGCATCTTAGATTCAGCAGTATCAGTCTGTAACAAATAGGTTTTTTCAGCCCGCTTAGCATTAAAGGGGATCTTGCTTGGTTCGAGTATCGGAATGCCCATATTCACGGTCACATTACCGTCTCGCTCCAAACGTAGAGTGAGCTTGCCATTAGAGGTGCTGACTTTAATTTTCTGTTTATTGGTCAAGCCCTTATTACGCACAAAACGAGCGAAACAACGTGCACCATTACCACACTGCTCAACCTCCCCCCCATCGGCATTGAAAATACGATAGTGAAAATCAAGATCGGGATCGTAAGGAGGCTCCACCAGAAGCAACTGATCGAAACCTATACCAAAATGTCGATTGGCAAGGCGCTTGATCTGCTCCGGCGAAAAAAACACATTCTGTGTTACACCGTCGACCACCATAAAATCATTGCCTAAACCATGCATCTTAGTGAAATGGATCAAGTTAGGTATCCTTTAAATCGCTCTGTTCGCTACTCAGTAAACCCTGGTAATTTTTACCAAATAACCAAGCAGGAACATCATCAATAAATAATATAGACAGTTTACGGCAGGAGCTGTTCACCTTGCCATAGCTGAGTTACTTTTTCTCTCTCGCGAATAACATAAGCCTGCTCTCCATCGACCATCAACTCGGCGGCTCGAGGGCGTGAGTTGTAGTTAGATGACATGGTAAAACCATAGGCACCCGATGAGCGAACAGCCAAAAAATCACCTGCAGCTAAATTTAATTCTCTGTCTTTTCCTAAAAAATCACCGGTCTCGCACACTGGACCCACAATATCGTAATTTAAGGTTTCACCATCACGAGGATTAACGGGGATAATATTTTGCCAAGCACTGTAAAGCGCAGGACGAATAAGATCATTCATAGCACCATCAACCAAGGCAAAGTGTTTATCACCGTTACCTTTAAGATAAAGTACTTGAGTCACAAAGATACCCGCATTCGCGGCAATGGCGCGACCAGGTTCGAAGATAAGCTTAAGCTTTCGATCACCTAAACGTTCGATCAAGGCTGCTGCATATACAGCAGGCTGTGGCGGAGTCTCATCATCATAAGGCACACCTAAGCCACCACCCACATCGAAATGTTCAATATGAATGCCCTGCTCGGCGAGCCTGTCGATTAGCGCTAGCATACGGTCCATGGCATCGAGGAAAGGTTGGATCTCGGTCAGCTGGGAGCCAATATGACAATCGACACCTTTAACTTTTAAATTGGGTAACGCGGCGGCACGAGCAAAAATAGCCTCGGCTTGCTCCATAGCAATACCGAATTTGTTATCTTTAAGGCCCGTTGATATGTATGGGTGTGTGCCGGCATCGACATCGGGATTAATACGCAGGGAAACCGGTGCAAGTTTGCCTATACGGCCAGCAACTATATTTAACTGCTCAAGCTCGGCAGCCGATTCGACGTTAAAACAATGAATACCCAGATTGAGTGCCATCTCCATTTCGGCTGCGGTCTTGCCCACACCAGAAAATACCACTTTAGCAGGATCGCCTCCAGCTTGGATCACTCGCTGTAACTCACCACCGGAAACAATGTCGAAACCACTACCCAATCGCGCTAGCACGTTCAGGACGGCAATATTAGAGTTAGCTTTTACGGCGTAACAAATAAGATGAGGATGATCGGCTACCGCACGGTCAAATGCGTGCCAATGACGCTCTAACGTGGCACGAGAATAGATATACAAGGGAGTGCCATGGGTACGAGCCAAGTCTGCCACTGAGCAATCTTCAGCTAATAATTCATTATTTTTATAGAGAAAATGATCCAAGAGTCTATTCCTTATTGCTTTGTTTCTTTGGTTGCTGCTGTTCTTGTGTCTGGTTATCTTTTTTGTCTGGCGATTTATATAACGCCCCAGTTTGTCCGCAAGCAGTCACATAAAAACTGACAAACAATATCAGTGAACACAGTCTCATTTTTCTCAACATCAATCTTTCCATCTAATAGGGGATGAGTGCTATTTTAATCTTATCTGTTTTAGCCGCTTCGATCTCAGAACTTAGGTTCTCAAAGAGCATACTGATGTTGCAGAGTTCAGCTTTCTACGTCAAGTACATATAGGCCTAATACATATTAAACTGAATTTATTTTACTATAAGGGGCCCTAAGATGATTTTTGTAAAAAGTTATGGAGCATACCAATCTCGGTTGTTACTATGTAAATATTAAAATTTGCCCCATTAGAAGGACGAAAACAGATGGCAATGACAGACTCACAATTTCATCAACTTGCCGATGAGATGTTTCAATCGATAGATAACGCTATCGAGCTTGCTATCGATGAACAGGATGCCGACATAGATATCGATGCATCAGGGAATGTATTGCAGCTTGAGTTTGACGATGGCTCTAAGATCGTAATTAACAAGCAAGAACCTTTGCATCAAATCTGGTTGGCGACAAAATTTGGTGGTTATCATTTTTCCTACATTGAAGGCAAATGGCTTGATGAGCGCAATGGTAATGAATTTATGCCCTTCGTTATAGACTCTATTCTCAAGCAAGGCGGCATCAGCCTATCTCTATAAGCATTAAGATATCAGGTGAGAAATTATTAAAGGGAACCTGAGGTTCCCTTTAATTTATACCCGCTTAAAAGTCCATTTCGGCCTCTTCCATCGACACCCCAAAAGGGATCACCTGTAAGCGTCCATCGACCCTCATCAGGCGAAAAAATTGTGGTAAGTTGAACCTTTGTGTCGAGATATCTGGTTCTTCGAACGCATGATAATGGCTCACCTCACTCACCAACTCATCGACACTGGTGCCTTTTTGAATATAGTGATCTAACTCATTATTTTCATTTAGCACGAATACATCTAAATCCTCATCACTCTGACGTAAGAAATATTGAATCGCCCCCCTGGCTGCAAAGTCTTGAATCACTGCCGGGACCTTAGTAAAAGGTTCATTGCCTAAGTTCGGCCTAGGGAGCTCGATCAACATACTCTTGGTTAACTGCTGATAAAAAGCTTTAGCGTCTTTAAGATCCTGATACACCATGCCTTTACTATTAAAGAACAAGCCATACCGTACCTTAGCGACCTTGAGTGGATAGACTAATGTAGAAGAAGGTGACACTTTCCAGCTTAAATGCGCCACTCGACGCACCAGATTTCTCACCGTCTGTTCAAACTGATTTTTTAGCCTGGCCCCACCACTCACCACCTCAACATGCAAGTTTTCGGCTGAACGACGAATGCCAGGGGTAATGAAGGCTAAGACCTCTAAGATAGCGAGCTCTCCATGATAATGATGGCAGCGCCACTCCCCCCATGAATTAAGGCAGAGAAGATCAATAGACTCCAACATATTTTGCTCGGCTCGCCCTAAGGAAAATATATTGGCATTGAGATAATCAACCATGACCTCTTGGCCTTGCCACTGCGCCGTCGAATCACTGTTAAAATTGAGCATAAAAACTAACTTACGATATTGCCAAGGTTGATAGAGGTCCATCTTAGACACTCTTTTGGCAAGAGGCTTAAACACCTTGCGCAAACGCTGAGATGCCTTGATCAAACGAACCGATTTCCGCTCACTAGCGCCCAACTCATGCCAGCGAGTCATTTTTTCACTGACGCCATTCATCACAGCCCAAGCGAGTAACTTAGCGCGACTCTTAGACCGATATACATCTCTTTGACCTATGAAGGCTTTCCGGTTGGGAGGGCAGCAATATAGGCAATACTCTTGCAAATTATGACTATAGACAATCGTCAGGTCTTGCTCTGAGATCGAATTACTCCAAAGACGATTCAGACTGATAAGCTGCTCGGTATCGCTACTAAAATAAGTATGCAGTTTTCTGGTCAGCAGACCCAGCTCAGATAATTTCAAACTCTCACTCAGTTTATGAGTCGAAGCAAATTGCAATAGGGTTTGATAACTACCTAGCATCAACTCATTCAACTGCTCATTAAACCACTGCAATTGCCCACAGTGCCAATGTTCACAGTTATCTAGGGTCTCTAATAGACTCCCTGACCAGTGCCAAGTTTCAACTAGATGACTTAACTTGTGATAACGCCAGTCTTGCGCTTGTTCGGGCTCACTGAGTCGGATACCACACTTCAAATAAAAACATCGCCGCACTATCTCTAAACGGCGAGGATCTTCTTTCGCGATCAAATAGTTTTCTATCGATTCATAGAGCAAGAAGTAGCTATCGTTTGCGGATGAAAAATCCCCTTCTATTGTGTGTTGCCACACCTTCTCACTAATAAATTCGGTATTGGGGTACTGAGCGGCATAAGATTCGAGCAGCAATACCTTTAAAAGAGCCTTATGTGGTTTATCTAATCCCTTGTAAAGCTGCCAAAGTGAAGCGCCAAAATATTCACATGCCGGGATTTGACTCACATCCCCCAAAAACAATAACTGCTGGGAATCTTGGGCATTAGGCCACCAGGCTACTTTCTTACCAGCCAAACAAATCTGACTACGATAAAATTCTTCCAGTAATAACCAATGCTGAGCACTACCACTATGCTCGTTACCTATGGTTCGCAAGGGTTCTGTTTTCTCTGGAGCACTCGCAGAAAACTGTTCGGGGTGAACCAGATAGAAATTCACCTCTAATCCATACTGAGCAAACCATGTCGTCAATAAGCCTGACTTTTCTTCGAGTAAGCGACACTCTTCTTTGCCAAGAAGACGATCATGAACTAACCAAACATCGATATCACTCTTGGGGTTTTGGCCGAAACTCGACATGCTCCCCATGCTATACACCCCTTCGATAGCAGGCTGCATAACCTGTGACACTTGAGGTTTAATTAAACCTAAGGTGTCACAAGCCGCCAGTACTTGCTCACTTGGCCCATACTCAAAAATGCCTGATGGTGTCATAGGGCCGTTATAACCTGGATACTCGGCTCTGTGGTAATGAAGCAAGACTGGGATAAGACGGAGGAGATCTCTTTTCAGCGGGGACAATAATGCGAGGGCACGTGCCTGCCTGACACGATTTAATCGGTCTGCGGTTTCAATAATGTGATTCTGTTCATGGTCCAATAGAGTCATGCCAAGGCAGGTTGAAGAAGAGCTGCAATGCTAACAGCTTTACTTGTCACAAGGAATAAATGAGACTGAGATCACACTTTTAACTGAAGTTTTTTTGGGCAAAGTTCAAAGAATCAAGCCCGGTTTGTTACATCTATTCCTGAGCAATGTTAGCATTGCTGTAACTAAGGCCTCTGATGGAACATCGAGTATGTCTCAAAACGTCATTCGAATCGCTACACGTAAAAGCCCCCTTGCACTCTGGCAAGCCGAATTTGTAAAAGCTGAGCTGGAAAAATTTCATCCCGGTTTAACCGTTGAACTTCTCCCAATGAGTACTAAAGGTGACATTATTTTAGATACTCCATTGGCAAAAGTTGGTGGCAAAGGCTTGTTTGTAAAAGAACTTGAAATAGCTATGCTCGATGGCAGAGCCGACATTGCCGTTCATTCGATAAAAGATGTACCTGTAGACTTCCCCGATGGCCTGGGGCTAGAGGTAATTTGTGAGCGTGAAGACCCACGTGATGCATTCGTTTCGAACGACTACAAGTCTATCGACGATCTACCCAAGGGAGCGGTTGTCGGTACCTCCAGTCTTAGACGCCAGTGCCAGATCCGCGCCATGCGACCGGATCTAAAAATAACCGATCTTCGTGGCAACGTAGGCACACGCTTAGGTAAACTGGATGCAGGGAATTATGATGCCATCATACTGGCAGCCGCCGGCCTTAAGCGTCTTAAACTTGAAGAACGTATCAGCAGCTTTATCTCAGCCGAAGAATCCTTGCCCGCTAACGGCCAAGGCGCTGTAGGTATCGAGTGTCGTACGGATGATGAGCGTGTGAAAGCCCTGCTGGCACCACTTGAGCATACAGAGACTCGTTACCGAGTGACTGCAGAACGAGCCATGAATACTCACCTACAAGGTGGCTGTCAGGTGCCGATTGGTGCATTCGCCGAAATCCAAGGTGATACACTGACACTAAGAGGTTTAGTGGGCAATCCAGATGGAAGCAAGATCATCACAGGCACTAGCGTCGGTCCAAAAACTGATGCTAAGGCCATAGGTATTACCCTTGCCAAAGAGTTACTAAGCAAGGGCGCAAAAGAGATTCTTGATGCAGTTTATATCAAGTAACCGATTCTTTTAAATGAATAATACCTAACTTAAGATGAAGATATTACTGACCCGCCCATATGGACGAAATCAGTTAATGGTTGAGGCGCTGACAAGCAGAAGCGTCTCATATCTTGTTGCGCCTTTACTGCAGATAGAAGCGACCCCGGCAAAACAACAAGGTGACGGCATGGCGTTATTTCACCATGCCGACATCATCATATTTATCAGCACCAACGCAGTAAATTTTGCCACTCAAGCCATGAAGCAAGCCTGGCCTTCTGAGACACAGTTTTACGCAATCGGTGCAGCAACTCTTAATGCACTTGCACAATTGGGCATTTCTGCCCAAGAAGCACCTCAAGATTGTCAACAGACCGAAGGTTTACTCACTCTTCCCCAGCTCCAATCTCTTTCGAACAAGAAAATAGTCATAGTACGAGGGCGAGGAGGAAGAGAAGCACTGGCAAGTGAGTTAATCCATAGAGGTGGTGATGTTAGCTACTGGGAAGTTTATCGCAGAACCTGCCCAAGATTATCTCCTCAAAGCAACGCACAAGCCTGGCAACAAGCCAAAATTGACACCATAGTCATCACCAGTGGCGAAATTCTCGATAACCTAATCAAACTTGTACCAAAAGAGTTATTTGCTTGGCTGCGTGCATGTCATATTATAGTCCCTAGCTCACGAGTACAGGAGCAGGCTGTTGCCAATGGATTTCAACAGGTTACCAATGCAAAGGCGGCTAACAGTAAGGCCATACTTACAGCTTTAGGCTTATAAAACTCGCCTGTTAACGCACTAAACTCGTCATTTTTGTAGCTGTATCGCTTTAAGGGACTCTTTAATGGACAAGAACAAAATAGATAATAAAACTGCAGAAGCGCAAACAGAGGTAAGCTCTGAAACAGGCGCTAATAAGGCAACTAAGGTCGTCAATAAAGAAGCTAATCGCTCTGACACCCCACAGCCTCATAGAAAATCTGACACTAAAGTAAAAGTTAACCGCGAACGTTCCGGGGTTTCTTGGGGATTTTTTTTCAACCTGATTTTTATCTTGCTACTAACCTTTGCGACTTGTGGCGGCGGTTACTATCTCTATCAGGAACTGACCCTTCAAAAACAAAAATCCGAAGCCTTATCTACTCAGTTAACACAAGTGTTAACTGAGCCGACCAAGCAAATATCCAGACTAGAAAGAGCACAAGTTCAACTTGCCAGCAGCACAAGTTCTGACATAGATAAACTGACAAGCATTCAGCTCCAGCTGAGTGAAAGAGTGGCAAAACTGGCTCAGCGTAACCCCAATCAATGGATGGCAGAGGAAGCAAAGTACCTAGTCAGAATGGCGGGGAATAAACTTTGGCTAGAAAAAGACCCCAGCACATCGGCGAGTTTACTCAAGGCCGCGGATGACCGCATCGAATCCATGAAAGATCCCTCGTTAATGCCATTAAGAAAAGCGTTAGCATCAGACATAGCATCGGTATCCGCTATCAAGCTCACTGACATTGCCGGAACCGCGCTGACTCTGGACAACATGATAGAGAATCTGCAAAATCTGCCTTTAAATAGAGTGGATGTAACCAATGCGGCTAATCGCCCAACGAATCCAGAAATGACTGAGTCGATAGATGATTGGCAAGAGAATCTGGCCACATCTTGGAAGTCATTTATGGACGATTTTGTGGTCATTCGCAAGAGAACCACAGATATCACACCGATACTCACGTCTGATCAACAGTGGTACCTAGTTGAAAACATCAGAAATAAGTTACTTCAGTCGCAACTTGCTCTATACCGCCAAGATCAGGTTAATTACCGACAATCTTTGACCCTCGCCAGAAAATGGGTCTATCAGTACTTTGATCTTAGTGACACTCAAACTAAAGAGACTCTGGCCGCAATAGATGCATTAATAACCTTGAAAATACAGACTCCGGGCATTAATCACTTTAAATCGACTCCTATGCTGCAACAACTGGCCACTCACGGTAATCTGATGATTATTGAGAGGGCAGCCCTATGACACGCGTATTGATTTATCTGGGCATTATTTTATTGGGTTTGTGTATCAGTCCTTTTTTCGAAGGCATGAATGGCTACCTATATTTCACCATATGGGATTACGAAGTTGAGACCGGTGTCATTTTTGCAATTATCGCCCTTATCGTTTTTTACGCTTTACTACAGCTAGTAGAATGGGTAATTATTTTTAGCATTAATCTACTGCTTAACAGTCGTTACCTTCCAAATAAATGGCGTAAAAAAGCCGCAAGAAAGCACACCTTAATGGGCGCTCTCGCATTAGCGGAAGAGGATTGGTCTACAGCCGAGAAAGCCATGATTAAAGGCGCCGAGAAAGGTGAATTACCAACCCTTAACTTACTCGCGGCGGCAAGAGCAGCCCAGCATCAGAACAATACTGAGTCACGAGACAAATATCTTCTACAGGCGGAGCAAGAGCCATTGGCCCTCAAGGCCGTGAGCACCAGCCGTACTCGCTATTTATTCCAACAAGGAGAGCTGGACAAGGCCAGAATAGAGCTAGATAAGCTCTCCCCTACCAGTAATAGCAAGTTACCTGTATTGAGACTGGCGATAGAGTTATATAAAGCTCAAGCCGACTGGAATGCACTTAAGCTACTGCTTCCTATCATTAAGAAACGTCAGGTACTCAACGAAGAAGATAGCAAGAGTCTCACAATGCTCACCAATAACTCTTTGCTCATTCAAGCACAATCCAGCAGCGAACAAGAGTTAGAAAAAGTATGGCACTGGTTAAGCCGAGCCGAGAGGAAAGAGCCAGTATATATAGCCAGCTATAGCTTAGGTTTACATAAATTCAACCGTGAAGCTGAAGCGAAAAAACTCTTAATGAAACAGATTAAGAGCGACCTTTGTTCGAATACTACATCAGCACTGGTTAAGGTACTTTCCCCTGCAGATGTCGAAGAAAGAAAACAGATATTTTTGCTTGAGAAAAAATACGGTGAAAAGCTTAGCTTCCAAAAATTACTGGCTAATCTGCATCTACAAAATAGTGACTATCGTCAAGCCATAGCATACTGGAAAAAAGTGTGTAACCAAGAGCCGAACAAGGCCAATTGGTTGGCTCTGGGCGAGACCCATGAGCATCTTGGCGAACAAAATGGTGCCATTCAAAGTTATCGACAAGCCGCCGTCTCAGATTGATATCTATACGATTATGGAATAAAAAAACCACCTTTAAGGTGGTTTTTTTATTTAGATTTTTTGTATCATGACCTTCATCTATGCCAAACAGCTGAATAGACGTTACTTTTTAAACCTCCCCCATTGAAACCCAATATCCATAATACGTGCAGGCGATTTACACTAATTTGACTCACTGAAAATTAGAGCCAAACTCATTATGTTCGGTAGACATAAATGCAGCTTGAATAATTCAATATGAATTATTCCAAAAAGAGTTAGCTCAGGGATATGATTATGGGTGTTTCAGTAACAGAACAAGACGCAGTCGTCACCAACCTTGTCGGTCAATTAAAGGCTAAAGATGAGCAAGGTAATATCAGAGATGTGACGATTGGCGATCTAATTAAAGATGGCGAACAATTAATTTTCGCCCCTAACTCTCAGTTTATCTTACACATGGCTGATGGAACAATTATTACTGAAACAAACTTTTCCGAACCGATACCTGAAAGCTCCCTAGGGGCGGCTCCTGAACTCGCTACTGCACCAGTTTCAGCCGATGCTGAAATTGCCGCCTTACAAGCACAAATTTTAGCCGGCGATGATCCTACTGCTGGCCTGCCTGAAACCGCCGCTGGTACAGCCGCAGGTGGAGGAGGTAATCAAGGTGGTTCTGACTATATAACTTTAGGAAGAACGGGTGATGAAACATTAGCAGGCTCTGGCTACGACACCGCAGGATTTGCCCTAGCTCCAGCCCCCACCGAAGACCCCGTGATATTAACCGCAGAACTCCCCGAGCCACCGACAATAGATGCCAGTAGCGTTACCCTACTAGAAGCCAATCTTTTGCAGGGCTCAAATCCTTTAGCGGCAGCACTTGAGCAATCCAATAGCCTACAGGTAGGAGCTCAGACAGGGATCAGCGCTCTAACGATTAATGGCATTGATATCTTTATCGGAGGATTATTTGTTGGTCCCATTACTTTGACAACAGATAATGGCGTATTAGTTATCACTAGTTTCGATGCTGTCACAGGTACACTCAATTATAATTTTACCCTCGACACTGATGTGGATAACTCAGCATCTGATACCTTATCTCAAATATTTACCACTTTAGTGACCGATCTCGCCGGTATCACCACAGCCTCAACAATCACAGTCAACATCATCGATGATAGCCCAAACGCTGTAGACGATAGCAACACGGTCTCAGAAAATGGCGACATAGCGATAGTTATTACTGGCAATGTCCTAGCTAACGATACTCAAGGTGCCGATTCTGCAGTCGTATCACAAATTTCGAATACAGATGTAGCCACTCAGGCAATAGCTGCAACTACCAATATTTCAGGTGATTTTGGTCTATTACAAATATCAGCAGATGGTAGCTACACCTACCAGCTAGATAACTCATTAGGAAACGTGCAAGCTTTAGCACAAGGTGAACTAGTTACTGAAACATTTACCTATCAGCTCGCCGATAGTGATGGTGACACTGTCGCAGCCACTCTAACCATAACAATCACAGGTACTAATGATATACCTGTAATTGTAGTTATAGATCCCGATGTACCTGTAGACCCTGATAACCCTGTCGACCCAATTTTAGGCGCCGAGGGGCTTGTGGTTGAAGCAGGTAATGAAGATGACGGTACTGTCGTTTCTGGTGTCCTAAACACAACAGGCTTATTTGAACCTGCCGATGTGGATAACGGCGCAGTGCTGGTATGGAGTGGAGATGCTACGGGTAGTTTGGGTAGCTTCACCATAGATCCGGTCACAGGAGAATGGAGTTACACCTTAGATAACTCCTTGGCCGACAGCCTGGCCGAAGGAGATACTGTTCAAGAGATTTTTATTGTCACAGTAACGGACGAATTTGATGCCACAGCAACACAACAAGTCACCATAACTGTCCAAGGTACTAATGACTCACCGATAATCACCTCAAGTGATGCGGCAGCGACTGGGACTGTCGTTGAAGCCAGTACTCTAGATGACGAAACTCTTGATCCTGGTATTCCACAAACATCAGGATTGTTAACTGCTACAGATGTTGATAATGGCGCACAACTAAGCTGGAGTGGTAACTCAGCGGGTACCTATGGCAGCTTTAGTATAGATTCGGCTTCCGGATCATGGGTCTACAATTTGGATAATGACCTAGCCGATTCGTTAGCCGAAGGAGAGGTTATTCTTGAAGAGTTTCTAGTCACAGTAACCGATGAATTCGGTGCCACCGATACTCAACTGGTCACTATTACGGTTATTGGTACTAATGATGCCCCGCAGATCACTTCGACTTCTGAAGACGCTGAAGGTGTGGTAATTGAAACAGGTAATGCTGATAACGGTACTGTGTTACCCGGAGTGTTAATTAGTACAGGTACTCTAGATGCGGGTGATATTGATAACAATGCAGTTCTTATTTTCAGTGGCAGTACAGATGGCAGTTTTGGGAGCTTCTTTATCGATCCAGTTACAGGTGAGTGGACCTACACCTTAGATGACTCTCTGGCTGACAGCTTTGCAGAAGGGCAAAGCACAGAAGAAGTATTCCTGGTCACAGTGACCGATGAATTTGGTCTCACTAGCACACAAAACGTCACTATAACCGTTCAAGGAACCAATGATTCCCCTATCATTTTCCTCGACGAAGGTGATAGCGCAAGTGGCACAGTTATCGAATCGGGTAGCGAAGACGACGGTGTCTTCATTCCAGGTATTGACGTAATCAATGGCACTCTATCGGTAGAAGACGTAGATACTATCATCGCCGATAACCCGATATGGAGTTTCACTCCTCAATCCAATAATTACGGTGTGTTTAACCTCAATAGCACAACAGGTGAATGGACTTATAACCTAAATAATAATTTAGCAGACCCTTTAGCCGAAGGTGAGTCTGCCGAAGAGACATTCTTAGTCACAGTGACCGATGAGTTTGGCGCAACCGATACCCAACTCGTCACAATTACAGTACAGGGCACCAATGACCTGCCTATTCTCACCGTCGATATTGAAGGTGGGGTAACTAAAGATGCCAACAATACGACCCTCAGCGACAGCGGAATTCTCAGTTTCACCGACGTCGACACCAGTAATACCCATAGTGTCAGTGAAGATTACAACCAAGATATAGACTGGAGCAATGGTGATATTACATCTGTACTCACCCAGGGGGAGATCACCAGTCTTATTGATGGTTTCAGTGTCGACAGTAACAGCTGGGACTACAGTATCGCCAACTCACTGGTGCAATTTTTGGGTGCTGATGAGACCATAACCTTAAGCTTTGAAGTCACTGTGACAGATAACGATGATGGCACAGACACAGAAACTGTGAGCATCACCATTTTTGGTACCAACAGCCTACCGGAACTCACCGTTGAAGGTACCGGGGCTGTACTAGAAGACTTCACCAATCCCGACCTCAACGATTTCGGTGCAATTAGCTTTACGGACGCCGATGTCAGCGACACTCATGAAGTCACCGAAGAGTATAAGGGTGATATTTTCTGGACTGGCGGCACCCTATCTAATCAACTCATCGCTCAAGACATTGATATTCTCATTGACGGCTTCACTGTCGATGACGACAACTGGGATTACACCATCCCAAATGCTCTGGTGCAGTTTCTCGCCGTTGGTGAAACCATCACCTTAAGCTTCGATGTCACAGTCACAGATAACCGAGGCGGTAGTGATACTGAGCCAGTCACAATTACCATTACCGGCACTAACGATATCCCTATTATCACCTCAAGTGGTGGCGCTCATCTCGGCAGCGTCAAAGAGGAAGGTGTGGTAGATGACTTCGATAACGACCCCAACAATAACAACACCCCAGCGGACGCCGTCCTGCAAACCGGTGGCACTGTCACCGCAGAAGATGCCGATCATAACGCGATCTTAACCTGGTCCGGGGATGAGTCAGGCACCTACGGTGAGTTCACCATCGACAGTGTCAGTGGTGAATGGGTCTACGCCCTCAACGACAGTGTGTTAGTCAACGCCCTCGCCTCCGGTGAGAGTCACGATGAAATCTTTACCGTCACTGTCACCGATGAATTCGGCGCCACCGACACTCAAAATATTACCGTCACAGTCAACGGTACTAACGATATCCCTGTTATCACCTCAAGTGGCGCAGCTCATCTTGGCAGCGTCAAAGAGGAAGGTGTGGTAGATGACTTCGATAACGACCCCAACAATAACAACGCCCCAGCGGACGCCGTCTTGCAAACCGGTGGCACAGTTACCGCAGAAGATGCCGATAACAACTCAAGCTTAGCTTGGTCCGGGGATGACTCTGGCACCTATGGTGAGTTCACTATCGACAGTGTCAGTGGTGAATGGGTCTACGCCCTCAACGACAGTGTGTTAGTCAACGCCCTCGCCTCCGGTGAGAGTCACGATGAAATCTTTACCGTCACTGTCACCGATGAGTTCGGCGCCACCGACACTCAAAATATTACCGTCACAGTCAACGGTACTAACGATATCCCTGTTATCACCTCAAGTGGCGCAGCTCATCTTGGCAGCGTCAAAGAGGAAGGTGTGGTAGATGACTTCGATAACGACCCCAACAATAACAACGCCCCAGCGGACGCCGTCTTGCAAACCGGTGGCACAGTTACCGCAGAAGATGCCGATAACAACTCAAGCTTAGCTTGGTCCGGGGATGACTCTGGCACCTATGGTGAGTTCACTATCGACAGTGTCAGTGGTGAATGGGTCTACGCCCTCAACGACAGTGTGTTAGTCAACGCCCTCGCCTCCGGTGAGAGTCACGATGAAATCTTTACCGTCACTGTCACCGATGAGTTCGGCGCCACCGACACTCAAAATATTACCGTCACAGTCAACGGTACTAACGATATCCCTGTTATCACCTCAAGTGGCGCAGCTCATCTTGGCAGCGTCAAAGAGGAAGGTGTGGTAGATGACTTCGATAACGACCCCAACAATAACAACACCCCAGCGGACGCCGTCTTGCAAACCGGTGGCACAGTTACCGCAGAAGATGCCGATAACAACTCAAGCTTAGCTTGGTCTGGGGATGACTCTGGCACCTATGGTGAGTTCACTATCGACAGTGTCAGTGGTGAATGGGTCTACGCCCTCAACGACAGTGTGTTAGTCAACGCCCTCGCCTCCGGTGAGAGTCACGATGAAATCTTTACCGTCACTGTCACCGATGAGTTCGGCGCCACCGACACTCAAAATATTACCGTCACAGTCAACGGTACTAACGATATCCCTGTTATCACCTCAAGTGGCGCAGCTCATCTTGGCAGCGTCAAAGAGGAAGGTGTGGTAGATGACTTCGATAACGACCCCAACAATAACAACACCCCAGCGGACGCCGTCTTGCAAACCGGTGGCACAGTTACCGCAGAAGATGCCGATAACAACTCAAGCTTAGCTTGGTCCGGGGATGACTCTGGCACCTATGGTGAGTTCACTATCGACAGTGTCAGTGGTGAATGGGTCTACGCCCTCAACGACAGTGTGTTAGTCAACGCCCTCGCCTCCGGTGAGAGTCACGATGAAATCTTTACCGTCACTGTCACCGATGAGTTCGGCGCCACCGACACTCAAAATATTACCGTCACAGTCAACGGTACTAACGATATCCCTGTTATCACCTCAAGTGGCGCAGCTCATCTTGGCAGCGTCAAAGAGGAAGGTGTGGTAGATGACTTCGATAACGACCCCAACAATAACAACGCCCCAGCGGACGCCGTCTTGCAAACCGGTGGCACAGTTACCGCAGAAGATGCCGATAACAACTCAAGCTTAGCTTGGTCTGGGGATGACTCTGGCACCTATGGTGAGTTCACTATCGACAGTGTCAGTGGTGAATGGGTCTACGCCCTCAACGACAGTGTGTTAGTCAACGCCCTCGCCTCCGGTGAGAGTCACGATGAAATCTTTACCGTCACTGTCACCGATGAGTTCGGCGCCACCGACACTCAAAATATTACCGTCACAGTCAACGGTACTAACGATATCCCTGTTATCACCTCAAGTGGCGCAGCTCATCTTGGCAGCGTCAAAGAGGAAGGTGTGGTAGATGACTTCGATAACGACCCCAACAATAACAACACCCCAGCGGACGCCGTCTTGCAAACCGGTGGCACAGTTACCGCCGAAGATGCCGATAACAACTCAAGCTTAGCTTGGTCCGGGGATGACTCTGGCACCTATGGTGAGTTCACCATCGACAGTGTCAGTGGTGAATGGGTCTACGCCCTCAACGACAGTGTGTTAGTCAACGCCCTCGCCTCCGGTGAGAGTCACGATGAAATCTTTACCGTCACTGTCACCGATGAATTCGGCGCCACCGACACTCAAAATATTACCGTCACAGTCAACGGTACTAACGATATCCCTGTTATCACCTCAAGTGGCGCAGCTCATCTCGGCAGCGTCAAAGAGGAAGGTGTGGTAGATGACTTCGATAACGACCCCAACAATAACAACGCCCCAGCGGACGCCGTCTTGCAAACCGGTGGCACAGTTACCGCAGAAGATGCCGATAACAACTCAAGCTTAGCTTGGTCCGGGGATGACTCTGGCACCTATGGTGAGTTCACTATCGACAGTGTCAGTGGTGAATGGGTCTACGCCCTCAACGACAGTGTGTTAGTCAACGCCCTCGCCTCCGGTGAGAGTCACGATGAAATCTTTACCGTCACTGTCACCGATGAGTTCGGCGCCACCGACACTCAAAATATTACCGTCACAGTCAACGGTACTAACGATATCCCTGTTATCACCTCAAGTGGCGCAGCTCATCTTGGCAGCGTCAAAGAGGAAGGTGTGGTAGATGACTTCGATAACGACCCCAACAATAACAACACCCCAGCGGACGCCGTCTTGCAAACCGGTGGCACAGTTACCGCAGAAGATGCCGATAACAACTCAAGCTTAGCTTGGTCCGGGGATGACTCTGGCACCTATGGTGAGTTCACTATCGACAGTGTCAGTGGTGAATGGGTCTACGCCCTCAACGACAGTGTGTTAGTCAACGCCCTCGCCTCCGGTGAGAGTCACGATGAAATCTTTACCGTCACTGTCACCGATGAGTTCGGCGCCACCGACACTCAAAATATTACCGTCACAGTCAACGGTACTAACGATATCCCTGTTATCACCTCAAGTGGCGCAGCTCATCTTGGCAGCGTCAAAGAGGAAGGTGTGGTAGATGACTTCGATAACGACCCCAACAATAACAACACCCCAGCGGACGCCGTCTTGCAAACCGGTGGCACAGTTACCGCCGAAGATGCCGATAACAACTCAAGCTTAGCTTGGTCCGGGGATGAGTCAGGCACCTATGGTGAGTTCACCATCGACAGTGTCAGTGGTGAATGGGTCTACGTCCTCAACGACAGTGTGTTAGTCAACGCCCTCGCCTCCGGTGAGAGTCACGATGAAATCTTTACCGTCACTGTCACCGATGAATTCGGCGCCACCGACACTCAAAATATTACCGTTACAGTCAACGGTACTAACGATATCCCAATACTCACTATCGATGATCTTACTGGAGGTATCACTGAAGACGATACAGATCCAAATCTAAATGTTGTTGGAACATTAAGTTTTACAGACGTAGATAATAATGACACTCCTAGTATAGATACAGCTCCAGTTGGAGATGTTATCTGGTCTGGGGGAGATTTAACGCCTGGTCAGATCATAGATCTAATCGCAGGATTCAGTGTCGATACAAGTAGCTGGGATTACACTATTGCAAACTCATTAGTCCAATTTCTTGCTGAAAATGAAACTATCACTCTAAATTTTGATGTGACTGTCACTGATGACTTTGGCGCAACAGATACTGAAACGGTCGTTATAACAATCACAGGTATTAACGATGCCCCCATAGTCGAGGGTATATCTTCCTTACTTGTTTCCGAGGAAGGCTTAACCGGGGGGATCATAGATACGGACGGTGATCCCTCTGATGACACTGATGCCATATCACACATGGGCACATTAACATTCACCGATGCAGAGAATCCCGCCGACAATAGCTTTACAGTTTCGCTTATAGCCCCAATCTCCAGTGCTTTTTCTGCAGGCGAAGAGGTTATCTGGCAATGGGATGGCAGCAACATACTAACGGGAAGAACCGAATTTTCGGATACCTTAGTGATGACAGTAACCTTGGGTACAGTCAGTAGCGCCCTGTCTGTATATAGCGTGAGCTATACCTTAGACTTGTTCGCTCCACTGGATCATCCAGTCAACAGTACCGAAGATCTGTTATCCATAGATTTCGGAGTCAACATCTTCGACGGTTTTGATAATGTCGCTACCACTCTCAATGCCATCATAGAAGATGACAGTCCAGTCGATGAAGTAGATGAATTATTGATGCAAGCTATGACCAATGCCGTCAGCGAATTCGTAACTGGTGATCTATTCGATCCAGGTGCAGATGGCTTGGGCAGCATCACTTTTACCGTTGAAACGAGTGGGCTGACCTATAACGGCACTCCATTAGTTTATAACATGAGTGGTAATATCCTAACCGCCAGCGCCGATGGCACTGATGTGTTTACCGTCACCGCCATACTCGATATCGACGGCCACTACGACTATAAACTAGAGATTCTACAAATACTCGATGCCGGAGTCTCTGTTGAATACGATCTCAGTAGTGCACCAGCAGGGAATAACGCAGCTTATTATGTCGATGTCGATGGGCAAATCTACTCCCAAGATAATCAAACAACTATGACCATTGCCACGATTACAGGTACTGATGGAGGAGCAAGCTCCAGCATCAACTCTAATAATCACGGTATAGGTGTCGGCCCTCAAACCTCGATCTCCACTGATGAAGCCATTTTATTCGTCTATGGTACCAACGGCGCCAGTCTAGCCGCAGTATCTTTGGGTAACAACAACAACGGTAATCACACCGGAACAGCAGAAATAAGCTACCTAGTATCATACACAGACAACACAAATTCTGGACCCATTCTAGCCACCATAAATGGCACATTAGACATAGAGATTATCGCCGAAAACAACCTGAATATCGCCTCAATTGAGATCACTTATCTCAGTGGCAACGACTTCCAAATTATAGGTTTATCATCAATAGATGTACTCTTACAAGATCCTATCAATATAGAGCTTTCCTATACTGCTACCGATGCAGATGGCGATAGTGTGATATTCGATACCCCAGATGAAGGCCACTTTTTCGTAACCTTAGATCCCATCCCCCAACCAAGTATGCACATGGGCAGTGCACTGGATGATGTGTTAATCGACGGTCAGGGGGATAGCTACCTAATTGGAGGCATAGGTAGCGATAGCTTGGATGGCGGAGCCGATACAGATAGAGATATATTTGTCTGGGATCTTGGTTCTGATGATGGCAGCACAGACACTGTTTATAACTTTGATTCAAGCTACGATGCATTGAATCTAGCAGAGATATTAGTTGGTGAAGATAACACAGCAATAAGCTTAGACGATTACTTAGATTTTAATTTTGTGAATGGAAATACTGAGATATATGTCGATTCTGATGGCTTGGTGGGTGGTGTAAACCTAGATCTCACTATTATTATCGATGGTGTAGATCTATCGACCATCTATGCCCCTGGAGATATAGCCATAATAGATGGCCTTCTCACAGATAACGCACTGATTATTGACACTATCCCATAAAACCACTCAAAACATAGCCAACCAAGCCGCTACATTTAGCGGCTTGGTCTTTCCTACAGGCCAAACCAGCCAACAAACCAAGCAAACAACCAACCATCTGCATACAAAATCCAACGGGCGCGTCAACAAATTGACCACCCTTTTTACATGGGTTAACATGCAGCCCCACCTTAGCGTTACATATATTAACCAGTGTAAGTCTAAAGTAGGAGGATGCCGCCAACATTGGGTAAAGGGTTTACCAGAGCTGCGCTGTTTACGTTATTTGCTTGGAGTTAAAAATGAAATCATTAGTCACCACACAGCACGGAGAAGTGTTAATTGCTAATGGGGAGATCACCGTCGAAATGAATGGTGGAAAGCAACTCATTTCCCAGGGTGAACAGCTTCCTGCAGGCGTAACACTCTTCATCCCTGACAATGCAGAGCTAGAAATAGCTTATGCAGATGGTACTAGCTTATCCAATCAAAGCGAGCAATATAATGCTTCAAAAGTAACTGATACGAACCCGTCTGTACTTGATGAAATCCAAGCCATTCAAGCTCAGATCGCGGCAGGTGAAGACCCAACTAAAGGTCCTGATACAGCGGCAGGCAACACACTAGGTAACCAAGGTGGTGATTTTGTTGCCATCGGCAGAAGTGGTTCTCAAACTCAAGCATCATCAGGATTTGATACATCAGGTATTACTTTTTCTAACACTTCAAACTTCTATCAAGAGAATATCAGCGACCATAATGCTTCTAGCATAATAGCTAATGATAACTACACGGCCGAAGAAGATAACTTAGTTACTGGCAACCTTTTAGATAATGATCTTGACGCCGATACAGAGTTAACCGTAGTAAGTTTCACTGTCGACGGCGATACATATACTACTGGGACTGAAATCGTATTAGATGGCGGCACGCTAGTTATCAATGAAGATGGTAGCTTCACATTTACACCCAATGACAATTGGAATGGTACAGTTCCAGATATAACATACACGACCAATACCGATGAAACTGGCACCCTGACGATAGAAGTCACTCCAGTTGATGACCCAAGTGTACTCGTCAACGACAGCCATACAATCGGTGAAGATGATGTGGCGACTGGCAATGTATTAGATAACGATTCAGACCTAGATAATGATCTCACAGTAGTCAGCTTCGATGTTAACGGTGAAACATACACAGTAGGCACAAGTGCTCAGCTTACATCAGGCTCCTTGAGCATCAGCCAAGATGGTTCTTATACCTTCACGCCGAATGAAAACTGGAACGGTACAGTCCCTGCCATCAGCTACATAACAAACACAGGCTCTACCTCTACTCTGACTATAGAAGTCACTCCAGTTGATGACCCTAGTATGCTCGTCAACGACAACCGCATAATCGGTGAAGATGATGTGGCGACAGGCAATGTATTAGATAACGATTCAGATCTAGATAATGATCTCACAGTAGTCAGCTTCGAAGTTAACGGTGAAACATACACAGTAGGCACAAGTGTTCAGCTTGAAGGCGGCTCCCTAATCATCAACCAAGATGGTTCCTATACCTTCACGCCAAATGAAAACTGGAACGGCACAGTCCCTGTTATCGGCTACATAACAAACACAGGCTCTACCTCTACTCTGACTATAGAAGTCACTCCAGTTGATGACCCAAGTGTGCTCGTCAACGACAGCCATACAATCGGTGAAGATGATGTGGCGACTGGCAATGTATTAGATAACGATTCAGACCTAGATAATGATCTCATAGTAGCCAGCTTCGAAGTTAACGGTGAAACATACACAGTAGGCACAAGTGTGCAGCTTGCATCAGGATCCCTGATCATCAACCAAGATGGTTCTTATACCTTCACGCCAAATGAAAACTGGAACGGCACAGTCCCTGTTATCAGCTATACAACGAATACAGGCTCACATGCGGCGTTAACAATAATCGTAACTCCTGAAAACGATGCCGCCGATGTCAGCGCCGATGAAGTCACCTTAGCCGAAACAGATACAGCCTTAACCACAACTGGCACGCTGACCTCTGTCGATGTCGATAATGCCGACAACAGCTTTACTCCTATTTCAGTGGTGGGAAATTACGGTACATTTACTCTGGCAGCAGACGGTCAATGGACCTTTGAGGCCAACAGCGCATTCGATGAGCTCAACACAGACTCTATTCCGCTAACCGAGACCTTCAATGTCACCAGTATCGATGGCACTCCATCAACAGTTAAGATCAACATTACCGGCACCAACGATGCCGCCGATGTCAGCGCCGATGAAGTTACCTTAGTAGAAACAGATGCCGCCTTAACCACTGGCGGTACACTGACGGCTGTTGATGTCGATAACACCGATAACAGCTTTACTCCTATTTCAGTGGTGGGAAATTACGGAACCTTCACCCTGGCAGCCGATGGTCAATGGACCTTTGTCGCCAACAGCGCATTCGATGAACTCAACACAGACTCTATTCCGCTAACTGAGACCTTCAATGTAACCAGTATCGATGGCACTCCATCAACGGTTAAGATCAACATTACCGGCACCAACGATGCCGCCGATGTTAGCGCAGATGAAGTCACCTTGGTCGAAACAGACAGCGCCTTAAGCACTGGCGGCACACTCACAGCCACAGATGTCGATAATGCTGATAACAGCTTTACTCCTGTGACTATGACGGGCTCTTACGGAACCTTCGCACTAGCATCTGATGGCAGCTGGACCTTTGTCGCCAACAGCGCATTCGATGATCTAAATACAGATTCAGCGCCGTTGACCGAGACTTTCAACGTCGCCAGTATCGATGGCACTCCATCCACGGTTAAGATCAACATTACCGGCACCAATGATGCCGCCGATGTCAGCGCAGCTGAAGTCACCTTAGTCGAGACCGACAGCGCCTTAAGCACTGGCGGCACACTCACAGCCACAGATGTCGATAATGCCGACAACAGCTTCACTCCAACCTCAGTGGTAGGTAATTACGGTACATTTACTCTGGCAGCCGATGGTCAATGGACCTTTGAGGCCAACAGCGCATTCGATGAGCTCAACACAGACTCTATTCCGCTAACTGAGACCTTCGATGTAACCAGCATCGATGGCACTCCATCAACGGTTAAGATAAACATTACCGGCACCAATGATGCCGCCGATGTCAGCGCCGATGAAGTTACCTTGGTCGAAACAGATGCAGCCTTAAGCACGAGCGGAACACTGACGGCTATTGATGTAGATAATGCTGATAACAGCTTTACTCCTATTTCAGTGGTGGGTAATTACGGTACATTTACTCTGGCAGCCGATGGTCAATGGACCTTTGAGGCCAACAGCGCGTTCGATGAGCTAAACACAGATTCAGCGCCTTTGACCGAGACCTTCAATGTCACCAGTATCGATGGCACTCCATCCACGGTTAAGATCAACATTACCGGCACCAATGACGCCGCCGATGTCAGCGCAGATGAAGTTACCTTAGTCGAGACCGATACAGCCTTAACCACGGGCGGAACACTCACAGCCACAGATGTCGATAATGCTGATAACAGCTTTACTCCTGTGACTATGACGGGCTCTTACGGAACCTTCGCCCTGGCAGCAGACGGTCAATGGACCTTTGAGGCCAACAGCGCATTTGATGAGCTAAATACAGACTCGACGCCGCTAAGTGAGACCTTCAACGTCACCAGTATCGATGGCACTCCATCCACGGTTAAGATCAACATTACCGGCACCAATGATGCCGCCGATGTCAGTGCAGATGAAGTCACCTTGGTCGAGACCGATACAGCCTTAACCACTGGCGGAACACTCACAGCCACAGATGTCGATAATGTCGACAACAGCTTTACTCCAGTGACTATGACTGGCTCTTACGGAACCTTCGCACTAGCAGCAGACGGTCAATGGACCTTTGAGGCCAACAGCGCGTTCGATGAGCTGAATACAGATTCAGCGCCTTTGACTGAGACCTTTAATGTCACCAGCATAGATGGCACTCCATCAACGGTTAAGATCAACATTACCGGCACCAATGATGCCGCCGATGTCAGCGCCGATGAAGTTACCTTGGTCGAAACAGATGTGGCCTTAAGCACTGGCGGAACACTCACAGCCACAGATGTCGATAATGCCGACAACAGCTTTACTCCAACCTCAGTGGTAGGGAATTACGGTACATTTACTCTGGCAGCAGATGGTCAATGGACCTTTGAGGCCAACAGCGCATTCGATGAGCTAAATACAGATTCAGCGCCGTTAACCGAGACCTTCAATGTCACTAGCATAGATGGCACTCCATCAACGGTTAAGATCAACATCACAGGTACTAATGATGCCGCCGATGTTAGCGCAGCTGAAGTCACCTTGGTCGAAACAGACAGCGCCTTAAGCACTGGCGGAACACTGACAGCCACAGATGTCGATAATGCCGACAACAGCTTCACTCCTGTGACTATGACAGGCTCTTACGGAACCTTCGCACTAGCAGTAGACGGTCAATGGACCTTTGTCGCTAACAGCGCGTTCGATGAGCTAAATACAGATTCAGCACCGTTAACTGAGACCTTCAATGTCACCAGCATAGATGGCACTCCGTCTACGGTTAAGATCAACATCACAGGCACCAACGATGCCGCCGATGTCAGCGCTGCCGAAGTCACCTTAGTTGAGACCGACAGCGGCTTAACCACTGGCGGAACACTGACCTCTGTTGATGTCGATAATGTCGACAACAGTTTTACCCCAGTGACGGTCGTGGGCACCTACGGCATCTTTACCCTGGCAGCCGATGGCAGCTGGACCTTCGAAGCCGACAACGCGTTCGATGAGCTCAATACAGATTCAGCACCGCTAACCGAGACCTTCAACGTCACCAGCATAGATGGCACTCCATCAACGGTTAAGATCAACATCACAGGCACCAACGATGCCGCCGATGTCAGCGCCGCTGAAGTCACCTTGGTCGAAACAGATAGCGCCTTAAGCACTGGCGGAACACTCACAGCCACAGATGTCGATAATGCCGACAACAGCTTCACTCCTGTGACTATGACAGGCTCTTACGGAACCTTCGCACTAGCAGTAGACGGTCAATGGACCTTTGTCGCTAACAGCGCATTCGATGAACTAAATACAGATTCAGCACCGTTAACTGAGACCTTCAATGTCACCAGCATAGATGGCACTCCGTCTACGGTTAAGATCAACATCACAGGCACCAACGATGCCGCCGATGTCAGCGCTGCCGAAGTCACCTTAGTTGAGACCGACAGCGGCTTAACCACTGGCGGAACACTGACCTCTGTTGATGTCGATAATGTCGACAACAGTTTTACCCCAGTGACGGTCGTGGGCACCTACGGCATCTTTACTCTGGCAGCCGATGGTCAATGGACCTTTGAGGCCAACAGCGCATTCGATGAGCTAAACACTGATTCAGCGCCGTTGACCGAAACCTTCAATGTCACCAGCATAGATGGCACTCCATCCACGGTTAAGATCAACATCACAGGCACCAACGATGCCGCCGATGTCAGCGCCGCTGAAGTCACCTTGGTCGAAACAGATAGCGCCTTAAGCACTGGCGGAACACTCACAGCCACAGATGTCGATAATGCCGACAACAGCTTTACTCCAACCTCAGTGGTAGGGAATTACGGAACCTTCACCCTGGCAGCCGACGGTCAATGGACCTTTGAGGCCAACAGCGCGTTCGATGAGCTAAATACAGATTCAGCGCCTTTGACCGAAACCTTCAATGTCACCAGTATCGATGGCACTCCATCAACGGTTAAGATCAACATTACCGGCACCAATGATGCCGCCGATGTTAGCGCAGATGAAGTGACCTTGGTCGAAACCGATGCAGCCTTAACCACGGGCGGAACACTCACAGCCACAGATGTCGATAATGCTGATAACAGCTTTACTCCTGTGACTATGACTGGTTCTTACGGAACCTTCGCACTAGCATCTGATGGTAGCTGGACCTTTGTCGCTAACAACGCATTCGATGAGCTAAATACAGATTCAGCGCCGTTGACCGAAACCTTCAATGTCACCAGCATAGATGGCACTCCATCCACGGTTAAGATCAACATCACAGGCACCAACGATGCCGCCGATGTCAGCGCCGCTGAAGTCACCTTGGTCGAAACAGATAGCGCCTTAAGCACTGGCGGAACACTCACAGCCACAGATGTCGATAATGCCGACAACAGCTTTACTCCAACCTCAGTGGTAGGGAATTACGGAACCTTCACCCTGGCAGCCGACGGTCAATGGACCTTTGAGGCCAACAGCGCGTTCGATGAGCTAAATACAGATTCAGCGCCTTTGACCGAAACCTTCAATGTCACCAGTATCGATGGCACTCCATCAACGGTTAAGATCAACATTACCGGCACCAATGATGCCGCCGATGTTAGCGCAGATGAAGTGACCTTGGTCGAAACCGATGCAGCCTTAACCACGGGCGGAACACTCACAGCCACAGATGTCGATAATGCTGATAACAGCTTTACTCCTGTGACTATGACTGGTTCTTACGGAACCTTCGCACTAGCATCTGATGGTAGCTGGACCTTTGTCGCTAACAACGCATTCGATGAGCTAAATACAGATTCAGCGCCTTTGACCGAGACCTTCAATGTCACCAGTATCGATGGCACTCCATCAACGGTTAAGATCAACATCGGCGGCACCAATGATGCCGCCGATGTCAGCGCAGCTGAAGTTACCTTAGTTGAGACCGATAGCGCATTAAGTACTGGCGGTACGCTAACGGCAGTCGATGTCGATAATGCCGACAACAGCTTTACTCCGACCTCAGTAGTGGGTAATTACGGTACATTTACTCTGGCAGCCGATGGTCAATGGACCTTTGAGGCCAACAGCGCGTTCGATGAGCTAAATACAGACTCTATTCCGCTAACTGAGACCTTCGATGTCACCAGCATAGATGGCACTCCATCCACGGTTAAGATCAACATCACAGGCACCAATGACGCCGCCGATGTCAGCGCAGATGAAGTTACCTTAGTCGAAACAGACAGCGCCTTAAGCACTGGCGGAACCCTGACTGCTGTTGATGTAGATAATGCTGACAACAGCTTTATCCCAGTGACAGTAGTGGGCACCTACGGCATATTTACCCTGGCAGCCGATGGTCAATGGACCTTCGAGGCCGACAACGCATTCGATGAGCTCAACACAGACTCTATTCCGCTAACTGAGACCTTCGATGTAACCAGCATCGATGGCACTCCATCAACGGTTAAGATAAACATTACCGGCACCAATGATGCCGCCGATGTCAGCGCAGCTGAAGTCACCTTGGTCGAAACAGATAGCGCCTTAAGCACTGGCGGCACACTGACCGCGGTTGATGTCGATAATGCCGACAACAGCTTCACTCCGATCTCAGTGGTAGGTAATTACGGTACATTTACTCTGGCAGCCGATGGTCAATGGACCTTTGAGGCCAACAGCGCGTTCGATGAGCTAAATACAGATTCAGCGCCATTAACTGAGACTTTCAACGTCACCAGTATCGATGGCACTCCATCCACGGTTAAGATCAACATTACCGGCACCAACGACGCCGCCGATGTCAGCGCCGATGAAGTCACCTTGGTCGAAACAGATGTGGCCTTAACCACTGGCGGCACACTCACAGCCACAGATGTCGATAATGCCGACAACAGCTTTACTCCAGTGACTATGGATGGTTCTTACGGAACCTTCACCCTGGCAGCCGATGGTCAATGGACCTTTGTCGCCAACAGCGCATTCGATGAGCTCAACACAGACTCTATTCCGCTAACTGAGACCTTCAATGTCACCAGCATAGATGGCACTCCATCCACGGTTAAGATCAACATCACCGGCACCAATGATGCCGCCGATGTCAGCGCAGCTGAAGTGACCTTAGTCGAAACAGATACAGCCTTAACCACTGGCGGCACGCTGACCTCAGTTGATGTCGATAATGCCGACAACAGCTTCACTCCTATTTCAGTAGTGGGAAATTACGGTACATTTACTCTGGCAGCCGATGGTCAATGGACCTTTGAGGCCAACAGCGCATTCGATGAGCTCAATACAGATTCAGCGCCGCTAAGTGAGACCTTCAACGTCACCAGTGTCGATGGCACTCCATCAACGGTTAAGATAAACATTACCGGCACCAATGATGCCGCCGATGTTAGCGCAGCTGAAGTTACCTTGGTCGAAACAGATGCAGCCTTAAGCACGGGCGGAACACTCACGGCCACAGATGTCGATAACACCGACAACAGCTTTACTCCTGTGACTATGACGGGCTCTTACGGAACCTTCACCCTGGCAGCTGATGGTCAATGGACCTTTGAGGCCAACAGCGCATTCGATGAGCTAAATACAGATTCAGCGCCTTTGACCGAGACCTTCAATGTCACCAGTATCGATGGCACTCCATCCACGGTTAAGATCAACATTACCGGCACCAATGATGCCGCCGATGTCAGCGCAGATGAAGTCACCTTAGTCGAGACCGATACAGCCTTAACCACTGGCGGTACACTCACAGCCACAGATGTAGATAATGCTGACAACAGCTTTACTCCGACCTCAGTAGTGGGTAATTACGGTACATTTACTCTGGCAGCCGATGGTCAATGGACCTTCACCGCCAACAGCACGTTCGATGAGCTAAATACAGATTCAGCGCCGTTGGCTGAGACCTTCAATGTCACCAGTATCGATGGCACTCCATCAACGGTTAAGATCAACATTACCGGCACCAACGACGCCGCCGATGTCAGCGCAGATGAAGTCACCTTGGTCGAAACAGATGCTGCCTTAACCACTGGCGGCACACTCACAGCCACAGATGTAGATAATGCCGACAACAGCTTCACTCCTATTTCAGTAGTGGGTAATTACGGTACATTTACTCTGGCAGCTGATGGTCAATGGACCTTTGTCGCCAACAGCGCGTTCGATGAGCTCAACACAGACTCTATTCCGCTAACCGAGACCTTCAATGTCACCAGCATAGATGGCACTCCATCCACGGTTAAGATCAACATCACCGGCACCAATGATGCCGCCGATGTCAGCGCAGCTGAAGTGACCTTAGTCGAAACAGATACAGCCTTAACCACTGGCGGCACACTCACAGCCACAAATGTAGATAATGCCGACAACAGCTTCACTCCTATTTCAGTAGTGGGTAATTACGGTACATTTACTCTGGCAGCTGATGGTCAATGGACCTTTGTCGCCAACAGCGCGTTCGATGAGCTCAATACAGACTCTATTCCGCTAACCGAGACCTTCAATGTCACCAGTGTCGATGGCACTCCATCAACAGTTAAGATCAACATTACCGGCACCAATGACGCCGCCGATGTCAGCGCAGATGAAGTAACCTTAGTCGAAACAGATGCAGCCTTAACCACTGGCGGAACACTGACCTCTGTTGATGTCGATAATGTCGACAACAGCTTTACTCCAACCTCAGTGGTAGGAAATTACGGTACATTTACTCTGGCAGCCGATGGTCAATGGACCTTCACCGCTAACAGCGCATTCGATGAGCTAAATACAGATTCAGCGCCTTTGACCGAAATTTTCAATGTCACCAGTATCGATGGCACTCCATCCACGGTTAAGATCAACATTACCGGCACCAATGACGCCGCCGAAGTTAGCGCAGATGAAGTCACCTTAGTCGAAACAGACAGTGCCTTAAGCACTGGCGGCACACTCACAGCCACAGATGTCGATAATGCCGACAACAGCTTTACTCCTATTTCAGTGGTGGGAAATTACGGTACATTTACTCTGGCAGCCGATGGTCAATGGACCTTTGAGGCCAACAGCGCGTTCGATGAGCTAAACACAGACTCTATTCCGCTAACCGAGACCTTCAATGTCACCAGTATCGATGGCACTCCATCAACGGTTAAGATCAACATTACCGGCACCAATGATGCCGCCGATGTTAGCGCAGATGAAGTTACCTTGGTCGAAACAGATAGCGCCTTAAGCACTGGCGGAACACTCACAGCCACAGATGTCGATAATGCCGACAACAGCTTCACACCAACCTCAGTGGTGGGAAATTACGGTACATTTACTCTGGCAGCCGATGGCCAATGGACCTTTGAGGCCAACAGCGCATTCGATGAGCTAAACACAGATTCAGCGCCGTTGACCGAGACCTTCAATGTCACCAGTATCGATGGCACTCCATCAACGGTTAAGATCAACATTACCGGCACCAATGACGCCGCCGATGTCAGCGCCGATGAAGTCAGCTTAGTCGAAACAGATGTGGCCTTAAGCACTGGCGGAACACTCACAGCCACAGATGTCGATAATGCCGACAACAGCTTCACTCCGACCTCAGTAGTGGGTAATTACGGAACCTTCGCGCTAGCATCTGATGGCAGCTGGACCTTTGTCGCCAACAGCGCATTCGATGAACTAAATACAGATTCAGCGCCATTAACTGAGACCTTCAACGTCACCAGTATCGATGGCACTCCATCCACGGTTAAGATCAACATTACCGGCACCAATGATGCCGCCGATGTCAGCGCAGATGAAGTCACCTTGGTCGAGACCGATACAGCCTTAACCACTGGCGGTACACTCACAGCCACAGATGTAGATAATGCTGACAACAGCTTTACTCCGACCTCAGTAGTGGGTAATTACGGCACATTTACTCTGGCAGCCGATGGTCAATGGACCTTTGTCGCCAACAGCGCATTCGATGAGCTCAATACAGATTCAGCGCCTTTGATCGAAACCTTCAATGTCACCAGTATCGATGGCACTCCGTCCACGGTTAAGATCAACATCACAGGCACCAATGACGCCGCCGATGTCAGTGCAGATGAAGTAAGCTTAGTCGAAACGGACAGCGCCTTAACCACTGGCGGAACACTCACAGCCACTGATGTCGATAATGCCGACAACTGCTTCACTCCGATCTCAGTGGTAGGTAATTACGGTACATTTACTCTGGCAGCCGATGGTCAATGGACCTTTGAGGCCAACAGCGCGTTCGATGAGCTAAACACAGATTCAGCGCCGCTAACCGAAACCTTCAATGTCACCAGCGTAGATGGCACTCCATCAACGGTTAAGATCAACATCTCCGGCACCAATGATGCCGCCGATGTCAGCGCAGCGGAAGTCATCTTGGTCGAGACCGACAGCGGCTTGACCACTGGCGGAACCCTGACTGCTGTTGATGTAGATAATGCTGACAACAGCTTTATCCCAGTGACAGTAGTGGGCACCTACGGCATATTTACCCTGGCAGCTGATGGTCAATGGACCTTCGAGGCCGACAACGCATTCGATGAGCTAAACACTGATTCAGCGCCATTAACTGAGACCTTCAATGTCACTAGTATCGATGGCACTCCATCTACGGTTAAGATCAACATCACCGGCACCAATGATGCCGCCGATGTTAGCGCAGATGAAGTAACCTTAGTCGAGACCGATAGCACCTTAACCACGGGCGGCACACTCACAGCCACAGATGTCGATAACACCGACAACAGCTTTACTCCTGTGACTATGACAGGCTCTTACGGAACCTTCGCACTAGCAGCAGACGGTCAATGGACCTTTGTCGCTAACAGCGTATTCGATGAACTAAATACAGATTCAGCGCCATTAACTGAGACCTTTAATGTCACCAGCATAGATGGCACTCCATCAACAGTTAAGATCAACATTACCGGCACCAATGATGCCGCCGATGTCAGCGCATCTGAAGTTACCTTAGTCGAAACAGATGTGGCCTTAAGCACTGGCGGAACACTCACAGCCACAGATGTCGATAATGCCGACAACAGCTTTACTCCGACCTCAGTAGTGGGTAATTACGGTACATTTACTCTGGAAGCCGATGGCCAATGGACCTTTGTCGCCAACAGCGCGTTCGATGAGCTAAACACTGATTCAGCGCCATTAACTGAGACCTTCAATGTCACCAGTATCGATGGCACTCCATCCACGGTTAAGATCAACATCGGCGGCACCAATGACGCCGCCGATGTCAGCGCAGCTGAAGTCACCTTGGTCGAAACAGATAGCGCCTTAAGCACTGGCGGCACACTGACCGCGGTTGATGTCGATAATGCTGACGACAGCTTTACTCCGACCTCAGTAGTGGGTAATTACGGTACATTTACTCTGGCAGCAGATGGTCAATGGACCTTTGTCGCCAACAGCGCATTCGATGAGCTAAATACAGACTCTATACCGCTAACCGAGACCTTCAATGTCACCAGCATAGATGGCACTCCATCAACGGTTAAGATCAACATTATCGGCAGCAACGACTTACCAATTATTAGCTATGCATCTGACTCTAGCGTCTCAGAAGAAGACTTAACTGATGATGATACTGATGATAACGATGATAACGATGATAACGATGATGAGGTCACTGCTAACGGTATTATCAGCATCCAAGATATTGATAGTGATGCCTTAACACTTGCCCTTTCGGGGCCAGAAAACCTGACTTCTGGCGGCGAAACTATTCAATGGTCTTGGGATTCAGGTTCACAGACTCTTACAGGCTACATTGGATCTGCTGGTGAAGCTTCTTACCTTGAGGTAATGAGTGTTGTACTCACGGCTCCTACTGGCAATGCTCCTGGAGATTGGAGCTATAACTTAACCTTACTAGCACCGTTTGATCATGCCGATTCTAATAGCGAAGATTCACTGTCAATTGATATAGGTATCAATGTCAATGACGGTAATGGTGGCACAACTAATGGCAGTTTCACCGTCACCATAGAGGATGATGAACCTGAAATTGCCGATTCGGCAGTAGAAACCGTAACAAATATAGATATTCCAGATAGCTTAATCGGGGAGTTCTCACTCAGAGGCTACAATGGAAATTCTAGCTCTCTGGACTTCGATGGTTTCACTATTACAGCCAGAGGGTTTACTTCATCAACTGATTCAACATTAGTTAATACCAATATTTATGGAGCCAGTAATGGTTTGGGCGTTAATAGTGTAGGCGCTCCATATCATAACCTTCAAAAGGAAATTGACTTCCGTAAATTTGCCGACGGTAGCGAAGCATCTGAAGAGATAGTCATCACTCTAGACACTGGCACTATAGCTTACGGCGTCAATATCAAGTTTGCAGCTATGTTTGGTGGAGAATTAGAGACAGGTGTAGTCGAGTTCTATCGTGACGGCCAGCTCATTGCCACACAAACCTTTAGTTCTGATGCAAACAATGGTCAATACGCAGCAGTATTTGAAGTACTCGAAGGAGGATTCGATCGACTAGTTGTCAAGGCGACAGACAATGGATTCGATGCAGCACATGGCGACAATAGCGATATCAGAATTAAATCAATCGAGTTCCTAGGTGCAGATTCAGATACACAAGCCATCGCCATAGCCTACGCATCTGGCACTGTCGATACAGATTGGGGAGCCGACGGATTTGGTTCACTTGTCTTTACCGGGAGTGACGAGAATGCCCTTCTCACGCCGACTGGAGAAAGCATATTAATCACCCAATCAGGCAATACTATGCTAGGTCAAACTCCTGACGGAGAATTGGTCTTTAAAGTCGAGTTTACACCGGGCACAGGTCAATGGGAGTTCTACCAGTATCAAGCTATGCAGGACCCATCAGATGGCCAAATTGATTTCAATATTGTTGCCACCGATAGCGACGGTGACAGCACTGAGGGCCACTTTAGTGTTGAGCTTGATAATTACGCATTTAACAACGGGTCCTACGGTAATGATGATATTTCAGGTACCAGTGATAACGAAATCATTGTCAGTGATGTAACAGGTATTCAAGTAATCCAAGGCCAAAACTACAACATAGCCTTCCTTCTCGACTCCTCACAGAGTATGGACGCCGACGTCAATACTACAAAAGCTCAATTTCTTGAAGTCTTCGGTACTCTTCAAGCCAGTGCGACAGGTGAGCATGCCGGCCTAGTTAATCTTCTTCTGGTCGACTTTGACACAGGTACTAATATTGCTTTTTCTGTAAATTTAGCCGACTCCAACGCAATTTCTCTACTAGAAGATGCTTTAGATACCATTACAAGTGGGGGGAGAACTAACTATGAGTCGGCATTTGAGACTGCCATAGACTGGTTTAATCATGGTGAAGCGGCAAATAACCAAGGTAACAACCTCACTTACTTCATTACCGATGGTGAACCGAATACCTATGTCACCGACGCCTCACCAGATGAGATCTGGGTATACGATGATTCGGAAGGTAAAGATTATAAGATGCTATCTGATTTATTATCAAACTATGTTCCAGGTGAAGAGCTTATTTATGCGGGTAAAGTGATCGTGGATGAGTATGGGAGCGTCAACTATTGGACTCATACAGACCATCAATGGGACAGCAGGTCACAAGGAATATTAAAACAAGATGATAATGGTGATTATTTTGTTAGCAAAATAACATACGGAACTGATGCAGAGGCCGAAGCACAAGCATTAGCAGCTTTCGCAGTACTCAATACGATTTCTGATGTCGAAGCCATTGGGATTGGGAATGGTATTAATTTAGAGGATTTAGTTCCCTATGACTCAGATGGTCAAGCTCATGCCAATATCGATGCATCAGATCTCGCTAATATCATTTTGGGAGCTGAGCAGGCACTCCTTCAAGGTAATGATACTACTGACGCCGCAGCCGGTAATGACATAATCTTCGGCGACCTGATCCAGTTCGATAATATCAATGGTCAGGGATATGCTGCACTGCAGCAGTTCGTCGCTCAAGAAACGAATCAAAATGTCGCCGATGTTTCAGTAAAAGATGTCCATGAATATATCTCGGCTAACCCTGGAGTTTTCGATGTATCTCGCGCCGATGATGGCGCAGATATCATAGATGGAGGAGAGGGAGATGATCTCCTCTTCGGCCAAGGTGGTAACGATGTCCTTATTGGTGGCCTAGGTGATGATGTCCTTATTGGCGGTTTAGGTGACGATACACTGACTGGTGGAACGGGTGCCGATACCTTTATTTGGTCAGCAGGATCAACTGGAACCGATCACATTACCGACTTTCATTTAGGAGAAGATAAGCTAGATCTTAGCGATCTACTGCAGGGGGAGAATGCCGGAAACTTGGGCCAGTATCTGCACTTCACTGTGGATAATGGTACGACAACAATCGAAGTCGATGCGAATCATGATGGCCATGTGGATCAGCTAATCATTCTCGATGGTGTCGATCTCGCAACCGCATATGGCGCGACCGATGAGGCTATTATTAATGGCTTACTAGGGAGTAATGGTGAAGGTGCTTTGATCATAGATAATCAAGCTTCTGCATCGTCTAGCGCTACAGTATTTGCCGATAATTCAGGATCGGGATCGAATCAACTTCAAGATGAGCAGATCCAACACCTAATCCCCTAAATAAAATTAAATCTAACAATGGCCTATAGCAATATAGGCTATTATAATTAATAACTTTATAATATAAACTTAATAAGTTCTTAGCATAATCCTTAAGGATAAGTTTTAGGTGCCAGTAACAGCTTCTCAGAAAAATGAGCAATGGACAGTCTCCGCTTCACAAAGAGTCTCTGTCGATCCCTTGCTAGACAGCTTAGTCCTGCTTACCGAATATTTCGGTAGCCCATGCTCCAGCGAATCGCTGGCGGCAGGACTGCCCCTATCCTCTAGCGTGCTTACACCGGATCTAGTTCCTCAAGCCGCTGGACGTGCGGGCTTAACAGCAAAATTAACCCGTAAGGGGCTGAACCAAGTATCGCCTATCTTCCTACCTTGTATCTTGCTGCTCAAAGACAAAAAAGCTTGCTTACTCAGAGAGGTCGATTTCGATAAAGACAGAGCAGTTATTCAGCTACCGGAAACCGGTGGCGAGCAAGTCCTATCCATAGAAGAGCTGGAAGCTATCTATGTTGGTTACTTGTTTCTGGTTAAACAGCAATACCGTGGAGATATGGGGTTCGATGTTCATAGACATGACACTAGCAGTCACTGGCTATTACAAACCCTTAAAGATTCGGCTCCCATCTATCGAGATGCATTAATCGCCTCGGTATTGGTCAATATATTCGCCCTGGTCTCCCCACTTTTCATCATGAATGTCTACGATAAAGTGGTACCTAACCTGGCATTTGAATCTCTGTGGGTCTTAGCTATAGGTGCAGGTATTGCCTATATTTTTGACCTTATCATGCGGCAATTAAGGGCTTATCTTATCGATGTTGCGGGTAAGAAAGTTGATATCATAGTCTCTTCACGGTTATTTGCTAAAGCCATTGGTATTCCATTAGAGAAGCGCGCCCCAAGTGTAGGCGGCATGGCGAAACAACTGGGCGAGTTTGATAGCATTCGAGAGATCTTAACCTCTGCGACGATTACCACTCTGGTGGATCTTCCCTTCGCCATCTTCTTCATGTTAATAATCTATATTGTGGCTGGTGATCTCGCGATTATCCCATTCCTAGGTGGCATCATAATTATCGGTTACACCTTGATAGTGCAACCAAAACTCAAAGCCGCGATAGAAGAGAGCAATAAATTTTCCAGTCTCAAACATGGCCATCTGATTGAATCCCTCGCGTCCCTGGAGTCGATTAAATCCAGTGGCGCCGAAGGCTTAGTTCAGAAAAGCTGGCAGCAGATGATCGGCCATACTGCAAACTGGCAATTAAAGTCTAAGAAACTGTCGACTTCAGTGACTAACCTGGCCAACTTTACCGTACAACTCTCAGTGGTATGCGTGGTTATCTTAGGTGTTTATCGGGTCGCCGATAATGCAATATCTATGGGTGGCATCATAGCTGCGGTTATCTTATCTAGCCGTGCAATCTCTCCCATGGCTCAGTTGGCAGGTTTGATGACCCGAGGCAATCATACCGCCAGCGCTTTGCGTCAGTTAGATGAGATCATGGCTCAGGAAGATGAGTTTGAAAACAAAGGGCATCTTGTCAGTCGTCAGCGCCTGGAAGGTCAAATCGATGCAGACCACATCAGCTTCTCCTATCCAGGATCTGAAAAGCCGGTATTGCACACAATGTCACTCAGCATCAAACCCGGTGAACGCATAGCCATCATTGGCCGTAACGGTTCAGGTAAGAGCACCCTGGCTAAGATGCTTGTAGGCCTGTATCAGCCGACAAAAGGAAGCCTTAGATATGATGGGTTAGATTCGGCTCAAATACATCCCACTGACCTTCGGAGGAACTTTGGCTACCTACCCCAGGATATCACCCTGTTCCATGGTTCCATAAGAGATAATATCTTGTTTGGTACTAGACAGGTCAGCGAACATCAACTGATCAGAGCGGTGCAGCTGTCCGGGATCAACCTGTTTACCGATCTTGAGACTGAAGGTCTAGATCAACAGGTCGGTGAAGGCGGTCAATCCCTCTCCCGTGGCCAGAGACAAACTGTCGCCTTGGCGAGAGCCACCTTGAATGATCCTCCAGTGCTGTTAATGGATGAGCCAACAGCCAGCCTAGATGCCAGAGCTGAGAAGCAGTTTATACGGGCGATGCAAAATGTCAGCAGAGATAGAACCTTACTGATAATTACTCATAAGATGCATCTGCTTAAACTTGTGGATCGCATCATAGTACTGGACCGAGGTCATGTCATCGCAGATGGTCCCAAAGACGAGGTATTAGATAAACTGAGTAAAGGCTTACTCTCTGGAGCCGCAAAATGAGTAAGCATCTGACGACCCAAGATTTAGAGATGATCGATGACGTATACGGCGCCATGATGACCGACGCCCCCACTAGCCATAGATTGATCATATGGTCGCTGGCTGCAATGATAGTTTGCTTTCTGGTGTGGGCCTATTTTTCCGAACTGGATCAGGTCACCACAGGCATGGGCAAAGTGATTCCCTCCTCTCAGATCCAGGTGATTCAGAGTCTGGATGGCGGCATCATGCAGGAGATGTATGTCAAAGAAGGCATGATGGTCACTAAAGGCCAGGCATTAATGCGCATCGATGACACACGTTTTCGTTCTGACTATGAACAACAAGCTCAGGAGGTATACAGCCTACAAGCTAACGTGGTCCGTTTATCTTCTGAATTATCCAGCATCACTATCACCAGCATGTCTGTTAACTGGAGAGAGCAAGTCAAGATAACCCCAAGGCCACTGCAATTTCCCGGAGAGCTAATCAAGGATGAGCCCGCCTTAGTTCAACGTCAATCTGATGAATATTTTGGCCGATTGGATAGCCTGATTAATCAACTGGAAATTCTAGCCCGTCAGATCCAGCAGAAACAACAAGAGTCTAAAGAATTAGCGTCAAAAATAGACACACTGTCGAGAAGTTATCAGTTGGTTTCCCGAGAGCTGGAACTCACTAAGCCCTTAGCTGATAAAGGTATCGTGCCAGAGGTCGAATTGATAAAAGTCGAGCGTGTCGTCAACGACATTCGAGGTGAGCTCGCTTCTCTTAGATTATTAAGACCTAAGCTCAAGGCTTCTCAGGATGAAGCGATATTAAAAAGACGCGAAGCCGTATTAAATTTCGCTGCTGACGCCAGAACTCAGCTCAACGAACTACAGACCAAACTTTCTCGAATGAACGAAGCACAGGTCGGCGCACAAGATAAAGTGGATAAAGCAGAGATAACATCGCCGGTGAATGGAACCATAAAAACCATACACATCAACACACTAGGCGGAGTGGTTCAACCAGGAATCGATATAATAGAAATTGTTCCATCGGAAGACCAACTACTTATCGAAACCAAAATACTGCCAAAAGATATCGCATTTTTACATCCTGGCTTACCCGCCGTAGTCAAGGTAACTGCTTATGACTTCACCCGTTATGGGGGATTAAATGGCGTTGTAGAGCATATTAGTGCCGATACAACACAGGATGAAGAGGGAAACAGTTTCTATCTTGTAAGGGTTAGGACTGAATTATCAAGTTTGACCAAGGACAATGGCACTGAAATGCCAATTATACCAGGCATGTTAACTTCGGTTGATGTAATTACTGGGCAAAGATCCGTTCTAGAGTACATACTTAATCCAATTTTAAGGGCAAAAGATACGGCGCTCAGAGAACGCTAGGCCCAAAAAATCGACCTGGAGGGGTTAACATGAAAACCAGCACTATTCGGCAGTTAAAACGCAGCGCACTTGCGTTAGCCGTTTGCGCGCTGATATTACCAGCCTCGGCATATAGCCAGACACTGGAACAAGCTGTAGCGCATACACTAGATACAAATCCTGAAATTCGAATCGCCTTCAACCGTTTCAAAGCGCGTGAAGAGCAAGTTGATCAGGCAATAGCCGGTTATATGCCCACGATAGATGTCAGCGGCGGCTATGGCTGGGAGCAAACCAATAGCCCGTCCACGAGAAGGAAAATAACCCAAGGCAATCCAGATATAAATTCTGATGGTGATATCGAACTTGAACGTGGTGAGGCAGGCTTTAGCATCAAGCAGATGTTATTTGATGGCTTCTATACTTCCAGCGAAGTCGACAGATACAGCTTCGAAGCTAGCGCAGATCAATGGGCACTTTTTGCCGCAGCTGAAGACATGGCACTGGATGTCGCTAAGGTCTATGTAAACTATATAAAAAGTGAGCAGGTCCTCACTCTGGCAGAGAAAAATTTACTCAGTCATAAAGATATTTATGAACAGATAAAAGAAAGAACCGACTCAGGTTTAGGCTCAATTGCCGATCTTTCTCAGATCACCGGTCGTCTGGCGAGGGCTAATGCAAATTTAATCTCGGCTAAAAATAATTTCTATGATGCCAAGGCACAATTTGTTCGAGTCGTAGACAAGCAGCCGAAAGAGCTAATTGTACCGGTTCCCGATGATGACATGATACCGGAGGATCTCGATACCAGCGTTAAATTAGCCCAAGAGAACCACCCGATATTGAAATCGGCAAGTAGCGACATCAATGCGGCCAAGAATGAGCGTGATTCGGCCCTGTCTAATTACTATCCTAAATTATCATTAGAGCTAGATGGTAACTGGAATAATAACCTAGATGGTGAAGATGGCTTCAATCAGTTTACAGATAACGTCGGTGGCTACAGCAATGACTTGGTTGCCATGGTCCGAATCAAGTACAACCTGTTCTCGGGTGGTAAAGATCGCGCCAGAGAGAGAGAGGCAAGTTACAAGATAGGTGAAGCCAAAGAGATCCGCGAGCGTGCTTATCGTCAAGTCGTCGAGGGGGTTAGTTTGGCCTGGAATGCCTATGAGCTATTAGTTCCGCAGAAAATGTATATTCGAGACCATGTGATCGCCGCTAAAGATACTCAAGTAGCCTATAGCCAGCAATTCAATTTAGGCCAACGCACCTTATTGGATTTGCTCGATACCGAGAATGAACTCTTCGAAGCTCGCAAGGACTATCTTGAAGCTGAATACGACGAAATTCTATCTGAGTATCGAATTTTAAATGCTACAGGTCGGCTACTCGAATCACTGCGAGTCACTCGCCCGGATGTATGGCAAGGTGAACGTAACTACGAAGGAGGAGTAAACTAATGAAAACCTTCATCACGCTTTTAGCCATCACTCTACTAAGTGCATGCTCCAGCATAGTGACTATGGATGGCAATACGACCCAGGTTCACGATCTTAACGATATGGACAAAGATGGTGTCATTGTCGCCCGCGAACGCTGTAACGATACCCTTCTGGGAGCCAGTATTGATAATTATGGTTGCGGCAAGGTTAAGCCGATCCACGATCGTTCTGAACTCAAAATATTATTCCCCAACGACTCCTACTACATAGACCCTATGTATTACGATCAAGTTGAAGTGATTGCGGTTTTCATGAATGACTTCCCCAATACGAATGTCACCATAGAAGGCCATTGTAGTAAGACTGGATCCTATGAGCACAATTTAGCCTTGTCGCAAAATAGAGCCAATGCAGTCACCTCGCTATTAGCCGAACATTATAGTATTGCATCCGATAGGCTAACCGCGATAGGTTATAGCTATGATCGCCCCGTAGATGAGAGTGATACCGATATGGCCCACACTCGAAATAGGCGCGTTATTGCCGAAGTAACCGGAGAAGATACGACGCCAGATATGAAATGGCATATCTATACGGTTGATGAAGAAGAAGTGGAATAGAGGCATTAACTTAGCATTATGAAAGGCAGGCTTAATCATAAACTATCGTACATGAAAGTCTGCCGGTTCATCATAGTGGCACTGGCTCTTGTGGCCTCGTGCCTATATGCCTCGCCAACGCAGAAACTGAATAAAGGACACATAATCTCAACTCTCGAGGCGAGATATGGTGAACGTGCAGGGAAAAGGGCTAGGGCCTGGTTTAGGGTACTCGATAGCGCTCAAGGGCTCAGCGAAAGAGATAAGCTCACTAAGGTGAATCGATTTTTCAATCTTTTCCGTTTTGTCGATGACATCAAGCTCTGGGGGGATAGTAATTATTGGTCTACCCCTATGGAGTTTATTGGTGTCAATGGTGGCGATTGTGAGGACTTCTCTATTGCAAAATATTTCACCTTGCTTCAGTTAGGTATCCCTGAAGATAAGCTGAGAATTACCATGGTAAAAGCGACCACAGTAAATCAATACCACATGGTGCTTGCTTACTATGAGAACCCCTCTTCTATCCCATTGGTACTCGATAATTTAGATAGAAGAATAAAACTTGCGACTCAAAGAAAAGACTTGCTGCCGGTATACAGTTTTAATGGTCGACAGCTATGGCTAAACAAAGAAAAAGGACGAGGCGTTCTTGCTGGTTCATCTAAGAAACTGGCGAAATGGAACGATCTCAAATATAGATTGGGTGTCGAAAGACTCAGAAAACCCAAATTAAGATTGGAGTAGCTAGAAAGATGACACTGTTTCGACAGATATACTCACTGCTGTTTGGCCTATTTTTGTTAGTAGTGGCGAGTCTAGGCTATGTACAGTTTACGGAGACACAGAGCTTTCTGACCAAGCAGATGGAGTCAGATCTCAACAATACCAGCAACTCTTTAGGGATCATGTTAATTCCAGATCTTGAAGCTGGTGATATTGTCGGCGCCGAAACCTTGATCAATGTGATCTTTGAAGGTGGTTATTACCAGCAAGTTAAACTCACTTGGCTAGTCGATGGGAAACAGCAAGTATGGGAAAACCCCATCAATATTCAAGGGGTTCCACAATGGTTTATCGACCTGGACTTTTTTGAAACAATTAAAAAACAAAGCACCATTACTTCAGGCTGGATCCAACTTGCCCAATTAGAAATAACCGCCCACCCAGGTTTTGGTTATCACGAGCTATGGCGCACCATGACCAACGCAGTCATAGTATTTTCCGTGCTTTTCCTTATCGCCATAGTCTGCGCTCGTGTAGGGCTCACCTGGATCCTCCGACCATTACACGAGATAGCCGAGCATGCCAAAGATATCGCCCAGCGTAAATTTGGCCCAGACATGAAGATTCCCAATACCATGGAATTAAAATCTGTGGTACTCGCCTTTAATAGCATGTCGGATCAACTCAAGCAGATCTTTAACTCACTGGATGAAGAAGTTGGCGAACTGAGAAAGAAAAACCTCATCGATCAAGTCTCAGGCTTACCTAACCGTCAATACATGATGGGACGCTTAAGTAGCTGGCTTAATGAGCCTAAAAGTGGCGCCTTAGTGATGGCAAAATTTGACTGGCTAGAAGAGGTCCATAGTAAGTACGGCTATGAGGTCAGAGACGAAACCATAAAGCTGCTTTCTGAGAAGATGAAAGAACATTTAGACGTCATAACTACCTCAGTTATCGCTAGAATCTCGGCTTATGAGTTTGCATTTTTAATTTCCAGCGCAGAGCGCGAACAAACCAGTAAATACCTGCAAACCTTAATTCGCACCATAAACCAAGAGATGTCTAAAGCAGGCTGTAAGCCAAATGAAAACTTTTCCATCGGTATTGCCGAACGAATTGGACAGATGTCAGTTTCAGATATCTTAGCCCAAACTGATAACGCCCTGCAGAAAGCGATAAAGGAAGATAAGATTTTCCATTGGTTCGAAACCAACGAGAAACAGCTATTTACTCGTGAACAATGGCGTGAACACTTAAGCAATGCAATTAACAATCGACAGTTCAAATTTAAGTGGCAACCTGTCCACCTCAATGACGGTGATTCTATTACCCAGAGAGAACTATACTGCCAATTAGAAATTGGGGATAAAACCGTACATGCGGGCCAATTTATGCCCTACGTGGAACTGCTTTCATTGGGTGCCCTACTCGATAAATGCCTTATCGAAACCCTAAGCACCCAAAAGCTACTGGAAAGAAATGATGAACCTATTGCCATTAACTTAACCTTTCACAGTTTAAGTGATCCTAAATTCCATGAATGGTTAAATGGATTTTTACGCGCATCCAGCCTTTCTGAGCGGATCTGTTTCGATATTCCGGAAGCTGGCGTATATAGCGACCCTGACTCTTGTGAAGCCCTATGTACTATTATTCGCGATAATGGTGCCCACTTCGGTATCGATCACTTCGGTCGTCAATTTGGCTCCATGTCCTACTTACAAACCCTCAGACCTAGTTATGTGAAGCTCGACCAGTCCTTCGCTTATTATGACGAGAGTGAACATAGTAGCGAGCTGTGTCGAGCCCTGATCAATGTCGCCAGAGGCTTAGATATTCAGGTCATAGTCACAGGCATAGAAGAGAAGAAGCAGTTAGAACGCTTCGTACCATTAAAAACCAGTGCCTATATGGGCTATATCCATCCTCCAGTGGAAGTTAAAGAAATCTAGTACCATAAAATAAAAAGGCCTCAGCTAACTTCTGAGGCCTTTTCTTTTATAAAAATCAGGATTCGAACCTCTGCTCTTTTTGGCTTAAACGACGAAAGCCTGCTGATTCCTCAGAGGACTTGCTAGCAAAGTGGTCGGCCATGCAGTCATAAAAAGATAAGATTTGAATCCTCTAGCTATCCTTAATGTCCCGTCCAGAAATAAGTTGACGACTTTATCAGATCAATAGCAAATGCTGCTGGCCTTTTTCATGCACTTGATTTTTTTTGGGGTCATTCCCAAGCTTAAGTTTGCCAGTCTTATTTGGTGCCGCATTTCTCTGGCATAATGGAAAATCTGTAATGATTTTGATAGCTCTGTAGTGATTACGCTGTGATTTTTATAGTTGAATAGCGGTGGAAACCCAGTTTTTCTCCAGAGTGCCTTGTAATGCAAGCTCATAGACAGGAATTTGATCAATAAGTCGCTTTCAAAAAAAAGCGTCTAGCTTGTACTAATATTAAATTCAACCTCATGACACAGGAACAATGAGACTCTCTTTTTACGAAAGGTGAATTTTATTATCCATCATTAGCAATTTAAGGTAGATGTGTTCCTTGCCAAAAGATGATTTATTTATAGTTAGCGTTGTAGCCATTTAAGGAGAATTATTATGTCTAGATACTATATCGACTGTAGGAATTACCCTGGTGATGTCAAATGTTCAGTAGCACTTGCTGCTGATACGAAAGAAGAATTGCTTAAAGCAGTCATCGAGCATGGGGGGAGTGTTCACGGATATGAAAACACCCCAGAATTCAGAGAAAATATAGTAAAAGAATTTAAAGAAGGAACTCCCCCCTTATAGTATTAGGCTTTTGAAAGTGGTCGGCCTGCATTTATAAATAGTTAGGATTCGAACCTCTGATCTTTTTGGCTTAAACGAAAAAAGCCTGCTGATTTCTCAGAGGGCTTGCTAGCAAAGTGGCCGGCCCTATCTTTTATAAAAAGCGGAATTCGAATCCTGTGCTCTTTTTGGCCTAAACGAAAAAAGCCTGCTGATTTCTCAGAAGGCTTGCTAGCAAAGTGGTCGGCCTGCATTTATAAAAAGTTAGGATTCGAACCTCTGGTCCCCCCTTACTATCTTTTATAAAATCGAGATTCGAACCTCTGCTCTTTTTGGCTTAAAACGAAAAAAGCCTTCTGATTTCTCAGAAGGCTTTTCCGTAAAGTGGTCGGTGATAGAGGATTCGAACCTCTGACCCTCTGGTCCCAAACCAGATGCGCTACCGGGCTGCGCTAATCACCGTAAATCTTTATTTATTGAAACTTAGTGTGGTCGGCCTTATCTTTTATAAAAAGCAGGATTCGAACCTCTGACCTTCTGGTCCACTCTTGTTTCAAATCGTGATGCGCTATCGGGCTGCGCTATTCACAGTTGAACTTTAACTTCAAATACTGAACTGAAATTCAATACTTTTAAATGTGGTCGGTGATAGAGGATTCGAACCTCTGACCCTCTGGTCCCAAACCAGATGCGCTACCGGGCTGCGCTAATCACCGAGTCTTTGTATCTTTATAAAAGGATATTTAAAGAGGGTCCCCCTCTGTTCCGCTTTTAATCACAAATCTGGATACACTACCAAACTGCGCTAATCACCGAGTCTTTGTATCTTGAAACTGCCTTACTAAAGTAATAAGGAATTGAATGGGGTGACTGATGGGGTTCGAACCCACGACAACCGGAATCACAATCCGGGACTCTACCAACTGAGCTACAATCACCACTGACTTTCAATCTCTAACAACTTTATTTTGTACTACTAACTTGGCGTTCTCTTCAATCTGGTGCACCCAGAAGGATTCGAACCCTCGGCCTCACCCTCCGGAGGGGTGCGCTCTATCCAGCTGAGCTATGGGTGCCTGCCTTGTTAGGCGGCGCAAATAATATGAATTATTTGCCTCGCCGTCTACAGTAAAAAGCATTTATTTTGTTTGTTTGCTCATCTTTTGACTGATTTCGGTAAAATAAATCATTTTAGGCCATTTTTTAAACTGTCTAACGTCAAAATAATGACTTGGCACTGTTGTTTTTTTGTGCTATTTATATTCCTTGTGCAAATTTAGTCCAAATCCTAGCTCTCATATAATAAATAGCGATTGGCGGAAATCATGTTTAGGGAAGAATTAGTTCAATATTCACACAGTGAAGCTGAACGTTTGCAAAAAAGGATGGCTCGATTAAAGAGCCTGGCTCTCAAATACAAGCGAGCCGAAGTAATTCAGAATCTACTGTTAGAGATCTCAAATCTAGCAGCTCATGTAAATTCATCTGAAGCTTTCTTTTCAGAAGTTCATCGCTCACTAAATTTACTCCTTCCAGCGGATAATTTTTTTGTCGCCTTGTTAGACCCAAGTTCTAACAAATTGAGTATTCCTTTTTTCCTCGATGAAAAAGACCCTCATCCCAACAAGATCTATTCTCAAGATGAAATTTCAGAGTTCCTCTTTAGCGGTCTTACGGGATACGTGCTCAAGTCCGGTGAAACGCTCCTTTGTGATCAAGCCTGTTTTGAGCAACTTATCGCCACTAAAAAAATTGCCAGCAGAGGAGCACCATGCCACCTGTGGTTAGGTGTGCCTATTAACGTGAATAATCAGGTTTCTGGGGTATTAGTGGTACAAAGTTACTCTGCCGATATCAAGTTTTCTGAGATGGAGGTAGAGCTACTTCATTTTGTCAGTTATCAAATCTCCGGCGTAATTGAACGTTTAGAGCATAGAGAACAGTTAGAAAAGGCAATAGAGCAGAGAACCAAAGAGCTTAGCATTGCCTACGATAAGCTCAAGACTGAAGTATTTGAAAGACGTCGTGCCGAGCGTCTACAAAAATCTCTGTTCGAAATAGCAGATCTTGCCACCTCTAACATAGATAGCGACTCTTTCTATTTTGAGCTTCATCGAGTGATCAGCCATTTACTGCCGGCAAGTAACTGCTACATAGCTCTTCTCGATGACAGGCGGACTCATATAAGCTTTCCTTTCTATGTGACTCAGAACGATTCCAAAGCACCACAGCCCAGAGCCATATGTGACGGTTTAACTGAATATGTCATCAAACATCGTAGACCACTGTTACTTCAACGTACCGACCTAGATGCCTTAATCGACGCGGGAATTGTCCATTCAAAGACTCCTGAGCTCAACTATACCCAAGACGTATATCAATGGATTGGTATCCCTTTGTTTATCCATGGACAGGTGCGTGGTGCCTTAACCATCTATAGCCTATGCATGTCCCAGAGTTACCAAGATAAAGATCTCGAGCTGCTTACTTTTGTTTCTCAACACATAGCCACTGCCATAGAAAAGAAACTCTCCGCAGAATCGCTTAAATCCAGCTACGAGCAACTAGAAGAGAAAGTCGTTGTCCGAACTAGGGCTCTAGCTATGTTGAATCAAGATTTGGAGAAGGAAGTAACCCAAAGGCGTAAGGTGGAAGAGCAGCTTGTCCATGATGCTAATCACGACAGTCTTACAGGCCTGCCAAATAGGGCCATGTTTATGGAGCGCCTGACGCAAGCCGTAAAGCATATTCGCCGGCATGGACTAGATCGCTTCGGTCTACTGTTTATCGATCTAGACAGGTTCAAACTCATTAACGACACCTTAGGTCATCAGCAAGGAGATCGTTTTCTGGTTGAAACCTCAAGGCGCCTACGCTTGTGTATTCGAGATAATGACACCTTAGGCCGGATAGGGGGAGATGAGTTTGTGATCTTACTCGACAGTATCAATAGCACTAGCGATGCAAAAGAGGTTGCGGAGCGCATCCTCACTGAGTTATCGCGCCCCTATGAACTAGCCAATCAAAGTTTCACCTCAAGTGCCAGCATAGGCGTCGCATTTAGCTGCAACCATAAGTCAGATACGGCTGAGTCTCTATTACGTGACGCCGATGCAGCCATGTATCAAGCCAAGTCCAAGGGCAAAGGTTGTTATGTTATTTTCGATGAGAAGTCTCATCAACAGCTAGTCAAAAATGTCGAGCTTGAGATTGAATTAAGGCAAGCCATATCGAACCAAGAGCTACACCTGAGTTATCTGCCGATTCAGAACTTAAAGAAACTATCTACGGTAGCCTTAGAGCCGCGCCTGTACTGGAATCACCCCCAACTGGGTAAAGTGAAACAAGCCCAACTGAATAACATTGCCGAGCATTGCAACTTAACCACAGATCTGGATATCTATCTGCTGGACAAACTCAACACAGATCATCAGCTGCTGCGCGAACAATCCTTAGACCACCTGCCCCTGCATCTCAACATTTCTGCCATGCATCTTAAGCATAAACATGCCGTCAGACAGCTAAAAAATAAACTTAAGAAGAGTATGTTTCCCCCAGAGCAACTGTGGCTATTTTTCGATGAGAAAGGCTTTATCTTAGATACAGATAACCACATCAATGCATTTGAACTTCTGCAAAAGCTAAAGGTTAAACTCGGGCTGACAGGTTATGGCAGCGCCCATAGTGCCTTAAGCAGTTTAACCTTCTTACCACTGCAAGGGCTAAAGCTGGATCCTACTTACACCAGCCACCTCAACAGTGAGCAACACCTTAAGCTATTAAAGGCCCACTACTTGACAGCTCAAGCCTTGGAACTGGTGGTTTTCGTGGATGGAATTAGTGCAATGCAGCAAAAAGAAACATTGCTGCAGATAGGTTTCGATCTGGGTCAGGGACAAGCCCTTGGTAAAGTCATCAACCTGACTTCTATCACCAAGGATTTAGTTTGCGCTTAACTCTATGTGAGTTAAGCGCAATAACTCGCTCTTATTTCCAGCCATAATTCATAGTGTTTTCGTTTAACTAGAGGCTACTTTTTAAACATATCTCTCAAGTTGGCGATATTAGACTTACTGGTTTCCTTTCTCTGGTTCTCACTCTGCACTTGTTTACGATTTTCCCAGATTAGATCATCCTGGGGCAGCTCCAATAGAAAACGGCTTGGTTCACAGCGCATTGTTTCACCGAACTGGCGACGTTCACGACACAGTACAAACCAGAGCTGTTGCTGCGCTCGGGTGATGCCAACATAGGCCAGCCGGCGCTCCTCATCGACGTTATCCTCATCTATGCTACTTTGATGGGGTAATATTCTCTCTTCAGTACCCACCATAAACACGTAGGGGAATTCCAGGCCTTTAGATGCGTGTAGCGTCATCAACTGAACCTGATCGCCACCTTCGTCCTCACTGTTACGCTCCATCATGTCACGCAGGGTTAAGCGGGTAACCACCTCAGGTAAGGTCATGCCTTCGTCGAGATCGTCTCCCTCAAGCATCTCAGTGACCCAACGATACAGCTCTGAGATATTTTTCATTCTCATCTCAGCCGCCTTGGCACTGGTACTGGTCTCGTAGAGATAATCCTCATAGTTAATATTACGGATAAGGTGCTTAATGGCCTCAATGGGCTCCCCTCGAGTCACTGTCTCACCGGTATCAACAATGAACTTACCGAACTTATAGATAGACGCCATGGCCGCCGGCGGCAGATGATGATTCAACTCTGGATCGAAACTGGCTTCAAACATAGAGATCTGCCGTTCATTGGCAAATGTGCCTAAACGTTCCAGAGTAGATGGGCCAATCCCACGTTTAGGCAAATTCACCACGCGCAGGAAGGCATTATCATCATCCGGGTTCACCACTAATCTGAGATAGGCCATGATATCTTTGATTTCGGCCCTGCCGAAGAATGAAGTACCACCACTGAGCTTATAAGGAATGCGGTTCGTCATCAGTGATCGCTCCAACAAGCGAGACTGATGGTTACCTCGATACAAGATGGCATAATCACCGAATTGGGTTTTCCCCATAAACTTATGGCGTATCATCTCGGCAATCACTCGCTCCGCCTCCTGTTCCTCGTTGGCGGCTATCAGTACCCGCAGCGGCTCACCATAGGGCAATTCACTGAACAGTGTCTTCTCGTATACATGTGGGTTGTTAGCGATGAGTATATTGGCCGCTTTTAAGATCCTTTGGCTAGAACGATAGTTTTGCTCTAGCTTAATCAAACGCAATGCAGGGAAATCTTCACCCAATAACACCAAATTTTGTGGCCTAGCTCCACGCCATGAATAGATTGATTGATCGTCGTCGCCCACCACAGTGAAACGTGCTCTATCTCCCACCAGAAGCTTTACCATCTCATATTGACTAGTGTTGGTATCTTGATACTCATCCACCAGCATATATTGAATACGTGTCTGCCAGCGCGCTCTCACGTCGGCATTGTGCCTGAGTATGAGTGTAGGAATTAGAATCAGATCATCGAAATCCAGGGCATTGTAAGCCTTCATATGCTGGGCATATCTTGCGTAGAGAGCGGCAAACAGCTGTGATTGCTCATCTTTAGCTATTTTCACTGCCTGAGTTGGGATCACCAGATTACCTTTCCAATTGGAAATAGTCGTCATCAAGGACCTGAGTAGATCCTTGTCTCCATCTAGCTCATCTTCGGTGAGATCTTTAAGCAAGGCCAAGGAATCTTGATCATCGAACAAGGAAAAACCCTTTTTGAGCCCAACAACCTTATGTTCCTTCTTTATAATCTCTAAACCCAGAGTATGAAATGTCGAGATCCATAAACCGCGAGCCTCTTTACGCCCCATAGATTTAGCGACACGCTCCTTCATCTCACGTGCAGCCTTATTGGTAAATGTCACCGCCGCGATATTTCTAGCCTTATAGCCACAGTTCTGCACTAGATGAGCAATCTTGTTGATAATTACTCGAGTCTTACCACTACCTGCCCCCGCAAGTACTAGGCAGGGGCCGGATACATAGTGTACGGCTTCATCTTGTCCGGGGTTTAACTTCATGGGGTTACTTTTACCAAGATTAAAGAGGGCTTTGAAGCTGGCGATCATACCAGAAACTCAGACATTGCAATCTGACAATTTGAAATTCTCAAGCAGTAAAAATAATTAGAAACTTACTTCTGATAAAACTTACTTCCATATCAGCGGTCTACGAACTAACAGACTTACTGTTCAAGCTAGTTAAACTGACTATTATTTATATTTGTACATTGAGAATTGCGCTTAGCAATCCACTGAATTAGAATAGTGAATGAACGTTCATTCATACGGAGCCTTGACCTATAATGGATAACAAACGCGAACTGATATTCAATGCGACCGAGAAGATCATCGCTACCAAAGGGCTACAAGGCCTGTCTATGCAGAAAATAGCCGATGAAGCAGGCGTCGCAGCTGGGACCATCTACAGATATTTTAAAGATAAAGATGAACTGATCAGCGAATTAAGAAAGAACGTACTGCGTGTAGTCGCGCAGCACATCTTAAAAGACTGCCGTGTCGGCACGCTAGAGCAAAGGTTCAAACGCATCTGGTTTAATATTGTCGACTTTGGTCGCAAGCGCACACAGACAAATCTCAGCTACGAGCAGTATATTCATCTGCCAGGCATAGATTTAGACCCCCATCAGACGTTCGAAAAAACGACTTTTGATGATCTAAATATATTTTTCGAACAAGGTAAATCTGAGGGTCTGTTTCACCTCCAACAAAACAAGGTACTCTTTGCTATTTCTCTGGAGCCAGCCGTTGCCCTTGGACGCAGCATTCGTCGTGGTCAATTAAAATTCAATAAGGCAGAACTAGAGTTTGCCTGTGATTTATGCTGGAAATCTATTACCAGTTCAACTCATTCAACTCATTCAACTATTTTAACTAACAAGGATCTATCAGGAAAATGAAAAAGTGGACCCTGATTATGCTCATAATCGCACTGCTGGCATTCGGTTCAGTGATAGGCTTTAACTTGATGGTTAAGGGCAAGATTGCCGATGCCATCGCCAATATGCCAGAACCAGAATCCCCCGTAACAGCCCTGACTCTAACTCCTGTTAGCTGGCAACCCACGATCGATGCCATTGGCTTCGTCGAGCCTAACCAAGGTCTAACCATAGCCAATGAGCTCTCTGGCGTAGTAACTGAAATTAACTTTGAAAATGGCAGTGAGGTTAAGGCTGACCAGAGCTTAATCGTTCTCGACTCTTCGGTAGAAAAAGCCAACCTTAAGAGTAAGATGGTTCAGCTTCCTGCCGCAGAAGCCGATTATAAACGTCTAGTACTCCTGTATAAGCAAAGATCGATATCTAAGCAAGATCTGGACAACAGCCAAGCTAAATATTTGGCCCTGAAGGCAGATATTGAAAGCCTGAAGGCCACCATAGATCGCAGAGATATTAATGCACCATTTGGCGGTCTCATAGGGATCCGCAGCGTGAACTTAGGTGAATACCTACAGACAGGCACAGATATCGTCCGTCTCGAAGATATCAGCACCATGAAGATCCGCTTCACCATACCTCAGACCCAATTGCCTCGCATCTCTAAGGGACAAACGATTAATGTCTATGTCGACGCCTATCCTGAGCATCCATTCGAAGGCAAGATATCGGCTATCGAGCCCGCTGTTTTCTATCAAAGCGGTTTGATCCAAATTCAGGCCAAGATACCTAACATAGACGCTAAGCTGCGCAGTGGCATGTTTGCCCGTGTCGCTATTTTGCTACCAGAAATGACCAACCAATTTGTCTTGCCCCAGAGCAGCATCAACTTCACCCTCTATGGTAATTCTATCTATGTCATCCATGAGGTGAATGAAGATGGAGAAACCTTGCAACGAGTCAAACAGATCAACGTCGAAGTGCTAGAGCGTAACGGCAATAATGCCTTGGTCAGTGGTGACTTGAAGGCTAACGATCTTATCGTGACTTCCGGACAGATTAGACTGAGTAATAACAGCAAAGTCAAAGTGATCGAGGATAAAGCTTTGACTCCTCCGGCCACGATGCCACAACTTTAATAGGAGCTGGCAATGCGCTTTACTGATATTTTTATTCGCAGGCCGGTACTCGCCGCCTCGATAAGTTTACTCCTGCTGCTATTAGGACTTTACTCCCTTAACAGCATGCAGGTTCGTGAATACCCAGAGATGACCAATACTGTGGTCACCGTCTCCACCAGCTACTATGGAGCCGATGCAAACCTGATCCAAGGCTTTATCACTCAGCCACTTGAGCAGGCTCTGGCTCAGGCCGACAACGTCGACTTTATGACCTCAGACAGTACCCTTGGTACCTCCAAGATCACTGTCTATATGAAGCTCAACACAGATCCCAATGGTGCCCTGGCTGATATTCTGGCTAAGGTTAACTCGGTGCGTTCTCAGCTGCCAAAAGAGGCCGAAGACTCCACCGTAAATATGTCCACAGGTTCACAAACTTCTGTCCTGTATATCTCCTTCTATAGCAATCAGCTCAACTCGAGCCAGATAACTGATTATCTGGACCGAGTGGTAAAACCTGAACTATTTACCATAGATGGGATTGCTAAAGTTAACCTATATGGTGGTATCAAGTACGCCCTGAGAATATGGTTAGACCCCGCGCGCATGGGGGCATTTAACCTCTCCTCATCTGAGGTGATGCAGGTTCTGCAGGCCAACAACTATCAATCAGCCGTGGGCCAGACCAATGGCGTATTTACCCTGTTCAATGGTACAGCCGATACTCAGGTTGGCACCGTCGATGAGCTGAAAAAACTGGTCATAGGCAGCAAAAAAGGTCTGGTTATTCGTCTCGGTGATATTGCCGATGTGAGCCTAGAGAAGAGTCACGACATCTACCGCGCTTTAGCCGATGGACAAGAAGCAGTCGTCGTCGCACTTGACGTTACTCCAACAGCTAACCCTTTAGTCGTCGCGGCCGATGCGCGCGCTCTGATGCCTGATATCGAGCGTAACCTGCCAGTTTCGATGAAGGTCCGCATTCTGTTTGACTCCTCTCTTGCCATCGATGAGTCAATCAACGAAGTGATCAAGACAATTGGTGAAGCCTCGCTGATCGTTATCTTGGTGATCACCCTATTCTTAGGCTCACTACGGGCTGTCATCATTCCTATCGTCACCATACCGCTGTCGTTAATTGGTGTGGCCATTATCATGCAAATGTTCGGCTTCACCCTGAACCTGATGACACTACTGGCCATGGTGCTGGCCATCGGCTTAGTGGTTGATGATGCTATTGTGGTGGTAGAGAATGTCGACAGGCATATCAAGCTAGGTGAAACCCCATTCAGGGCCGCCATCATTGGTACCCGAGAGATTGCACTCCCGGTGATATCCATGACTATCACCTTGGCAGCAGTATATGCGCCTATCGCACTGATGGGAGGCATAACCGGCTCCTTGTTTAAAGAGTTTGCCCTGACCTTAGCCGGCTCGGTATTCATCTCGGGGATCGTGGCACTGACATTGTCACCTATGATGTGCTCCAAGATCCTCAAGCCTCAAACCAACCCCAATCGTTTCGAGCGAGGTGTCGAGAGCTTCCTTGGAGGCATGACTAAGCGTTATCAGCGTATGCTTGATGCCGTGATGGAAAAGCGCCCCGTGATTATCGGCTTCGCGGCTATCGTTTTCGCCTCACTGCCGGTGATGTTTCACTTTATCCCCTCTGAACTTGCACCTAATGAAGATAAGAGTGTAGTCATGATGATGGGGACAGCCCCCTCGACGGCTAACCTGGATTACATACAGGCCAACATGGCCCTAGTGACAGACATCATTAAGAGCCACCCGGAAACCGCCGCATCTCTCGCCTTCGTCGGTGTGCCAAACTCAAACCAGGCCTTCGGTCTCGCTCCACTCGTCCCTTGGAGTGAACGAGATAAGTCTCAAAAAGAGATGCAGAAGATACTCGGTGACGAAGTTAAACAAGTTCCTGGAATGGCGGTCACCACCTTTCAGATGCCTGAGCTTCCTGGCGCATCCAGCGGTTTACCTATCCAGTTCGTTATCACCACCTCAAACTCATTCGAGAGCCTGTTCCAAATTGGCAGCGGTGTACTTGAGAAGGTGAAGAATAGTCCACTATTTGTTTACTCCAAGATCGACCTGAAATTCGACTCGGGTACCATGAAGCTGCATATCAAGCGGGACTTAGCCGGCACTTACGGCATCACAATGCAAGATATCGGCGTGACCCTGACCACCATGATGAGTGACGGTTATGTCAACCGCGTCAACTTAGATGGTCGCTCATACGAAGTCATCCCTCAGGTTAAGCGTAAGGACCGCGCCAATCCGGAATCACTCAATAATTACTATGTGAAGGCTGCCGATGGCCGTTCGATCCCACTATCAAGCTTAGTGGAAATTGAGATGATATCTGAGCCGAGATCTTTACCACACTTTAATCAGATGAATTCACTAACGGTGAGCGGTGTAGCAACACCTGGAGTGGCGATGGGAGATGTTGTCTCCTTCTTGCAAAATATTGGTGATACCGATCTGCCAAAAGGCTACAACTATGACTTCCTAGGTGAATCTCGCCAATATGTCACCGAAGGCTCAGCCCTGTTTGCCACCTTCGGCCTAGCACTGGCGATCATATTCCTAGTACTAGCGAGTCAATTCGAGAGTCTCCGGGATCCTTTGGTTATCTTGGTGTCTGTACCTCTGGCCATAAGCGGCGCACTCATTGCCCTAGGCTGGACGCATGTCTTCGGTCTATCGTCGATGAACATCTATACCCAAGTTGGTCTGATCACCTTAGTGGGCTTGATCACTAAACACGGTATCTTAATGTGTGAAGTTGCCAAGGAGGAACAACTCCATAACGGTCTGAGCAAGATGGATGCGATTAAGCTTGCGGCTACCGTACGCTTACGCCCGATTCTAATGACTACGGCGGCCATGATTGCCGGCCTTATTCCTCTGCTATTTGCGGTGGGTGCTGGTGCAGTGGCACGCTTCAACATAGGTTTGGTGATAGTGTCTGGGTTAAGCATAGGCACACTGTTCACCCTCTTCGTGTTACCGGTGATCTATACTTATTTAGCTGAGAAGCACGAACCTTTACCCGTTTTTGACGAAGAACCAAGGCTAGATACACTAAAAGTCTAGCTTGTATAACACTAAGGCCTGAATATTTCATTCAGGCCTTTTTATTTTCCAATAGCGGGGATGCTCAGGTACAATCCAGCTAATATTAACAACACTAGTCTTAATAGCATTTGCCAATGGCGGACCATATATAATGATAAATCCAAAGAAAATTGAAGAAGTTGCCAAGCAATTAGCCGAAAGCCTACCGAGCGGCCTGAAACAATTCGCCGGTGAGTTTGAAGATAAAAGTAAGCAGATTATGCAAAACCAATTGATGAAATTGGATGTCGTGTCCCATGAAGAGTTCGAAGTACAGCAACATGTTTTACTTAAGACTCGGGAAAAGCTAGAAGCCCTACAGGCTCAAGTCGATGCGCTGGAGAAAAGACTCAGCGAGATTGAAAGCGAATAATCCTCAGATTATATCCATCAATATAAGACATGATGCAAATCAAGAGCGCCTAAGCGCTCTTTTTATTGCCTAACTTTTAACTCAAGGATTTGGCTGCAGGTTTATTGCAGATATAGATTTTGTCTCGAACATATCAGTTCTCCAAATAAGATGCCCAATAGACCCTTAAACCGGCACTGCTATTTCATCAAAAACAGAATAAAACGATGTCTCCAACATTAATATCCCACATTAAGCTCCTCCATTTTCAAAGTAGGAAGATTAGCTCAACTAATGGATACCTGGCTCTTAATGATCATCATTTGGCTTCTTATCTTTGACGCTAGAGATTCGAGGAAAAGAGCTTTGTTCTCAGATAAACCCGACTAAACCAGCCGAGCCAAGTCATCAAATTAACGATATTTAATTAATATTCCTGCAAACAGGTCTAGCTTGCCGTGAGTACACAAGTTAGCCTACGCACTTTTAAAATGAGGCCACACCATTGAAGCGTCCTTTCTCCTTTAAGTCTTCCGTGCAATTTCCTATTATGATTGGCTGGTTAATCCTGCTCATCATACCCGGTATACTGTTTGTCTCTGACCTATCTCTATTTCCTTGGCTAGCTCTCGACTCTTTTGCGGCCGAAACACTATTTTGGATAACGTCGACCGGAACGGCTCCCTATGGCGTCGCGACCGTGTTATTAGTGTTACTGCTTGGCTATCAGAGATTGGAGCGCTCAAGATTTTTTAGCCTCTTCCTCGCAATCTCGCTGAGTATGTGTGCCACACTCGGACTCAATCATTACCTTAAGCCTTACTTTAGCGAGGCTCGACCCAATGCGGTCTGGCTAGAACAGCATTACCTGCTTAATACCGATAGCTTTTACACTCTCACTAAAGTTGAGCGCAAAGAAAAGATGACCACGGCAGTCAATCGAATTGAACATGCCAATACTGAACTGACATTAGCTCCATTAATTAAGCAACATTGGCAACATGAGGTTGGCTTTGCCTTTCCATCGGGACACACATTATTTGCCATCACCTTGACCATCGTCGCCAGCTATTACCTCCTACTAGCAGGTAATCTATGGATACCCGGAATGCTCTTTTGCTGGAGTATTGCCATTGGATTCAGCCGAATGCTATTAGGAATGCATTGGAGTCAAGATGTGCTCGCCTCTACTCTCATCGGCGGAGTAATCGGACTTATCAGTCTATTGGTTATCCACAAGACCTTTCCTTTTATCTGGTCAATGTCGACTAAGCTAGTGCCACAGCTGATTAAAAAGAATCAGTAGCATAGCAATGCCAAAGAGATGAATACTTCTCTTTGGCTAACCACAGCTTGTTAGAATGAGATATCATTAGTGACAAGATCTGGATGGATCTCTTTCCTAAACACCAATGAGCTTCCTATGGCAGAACTGCAACTCGACAAAATTGATCTAGATATCTTACGCTTACTACAGAGCCAAGGGCGACTCTCCAATCAGGAACTCGCCGAAAGGGTAGGTTTATCGCCCTCACCTTGTTCTCGCAGAGTGAAGGCTCTGGAAGAGTCAGGATTTATCTCAGGTTATGCCACCATACTCTCAGCCGAACATTTTAATCTATCACTCACGGCTTATGTACAGGTACGATTAGACAAACACGCGAAAGATATTCTGGAATCGTTTGAGGCTAAGGTAAGTGAATATGACGAGGTACAGGAGTGCTGCCTGCTTACAGGTAGCGATGCCGATTACCAACTGAAAGTATTAGTAGCAGACATGAACCAGTTCAAACTGTTTCTACTGGATAAACTCACCACACATCCTCATATAGCCGGTGTCCATTCCTGCTTCGTATTGAAGCAAGTGAAAAGCCAAACCAGCATTCCATTGCCAGAGACCAGCTAATTTACCCCTTGTCGATCGCAAAAATGAATAAAGTTGAATACGCAATATTCTTGCGTATCACAGGATACAGATAGACCTAAAGCAATATTAGTTCTCATGAGGCTAAAAAAACAATTGAAACAGCCAATTGTCACTAGGTTAACGATATATTATGTCCAAAATACAAGCTTGATTGATATAAACCCCCATTGACCCGCAAAAATAAAAGACTATGATGCGTCCTCATCAAAAAGTGAGAGATACCCATGAGTTCCGCAGACACAAATCATTTCAGCTCAAGACTAGGCTTCATTATGGCCGCCGCAGGATCCGCAGTCGGTGTCGGTAATATCTGGGGATTTCCAACACAAGCCGCAACACATGGCGGAGGCGCATTCCTCTTAGTCTACCTGGTGCTTATTGTCATCTTAGGTTATCCCATGCTTGTCGCCGAGTTGATGATTGGTCGTCATGGCCAGACTAACCCTGCCGATGCTATGGGAAAAATAGGCTCGGGCCCAGTAAGCCGAACCATAGGTAAAATGATCGGCTTCACCTCTATCGTTACCGCGACCCTGATCTGTACCTTCTACACCATATTATCCGGCTGGTTTGTCAGTTTTTCCCTAGCGCCGATAGCGGATATATTGGGATTCTCACAGGCCTCCGCCTGGCTGATGGATTTCTCACTATCACGAAACTTAGTGTCTACAGGCATCTTCATCTTGATGGTGATCTATGTGATACGTCAGGGAGTACAGCAAGGCATCGAGCTTTGGTCAAAACGATTAATGCCTCTACTGCTAGGCATCTTAGTCTTAGGTGTTGTCTATATCTTGACGCTACCCGGTGCTATGACAGGGCTTGAAATATTACTCGTTCCGGACTTCTCGCAGATCTGGAATGGTGATGTACTCATCGGAGCCCTAGGACAAACCTTCTTCTCGCTGACCATAGGTACAGGAGCCATGATGGTCTATGGCGCATACCTGAATAAAGAAGAGAACATAGGTAAACTTACCGCCTATGTCACCCTAATGGACACAAGTGTTGCCTTCCTTGCAGCCCTAATGATAATCCCAGCCATGTATGTGGCTCAGCATAACGGCGTACAGATCTTCGCCGAAGATGGCAGCCTACTAAATTCTGATACCTTAGTCTTCACCGTGTTACCTGCGCTATTCGATACCTTAGGTGGTAACTTACAATATATTTTAGCCTTCGTGTTCTTCATCTTGATGACTATCGCAGGCCTAACATCGGCTATCTCTATCGTCGAAGTCCCCACCAGCTACCTGATGGAGAAAAAAGAGATGAGTCGCAACAAGGCCACCTATTTCATAGGAGCCTTAGTCATGGTCTTATCATTGACTGTCGTCATGTATTTTGACCAGTTATTTAGCTTTATGATCACCCTAACCACAGAGAGAGCTCAGCCGCTCATAGCTCTGGGTATCGCCATCTATCTAGGCTGGGTATGGCAACGCAACGATCTATTGAAAGAGATCCAAGCTCAGGAAGACGTAGATAGTAATAGTCTGTTCTGGCGTATATGGCCTAACTATGTAAAGTTTGTCTGCCCAGCTTTGATCACACTGATCATTATCCAGTTATTCAATCAGTAATCTAAATTTGGTGGCTTGTCAGATAACAAGTTTGAAGTATCATCTTGGCTTGGGTTCATTGAGCTGAGTTGGTATTTGATGGTTTATAGCAATCTGTTCTGATTATTAAATAAAAAAACACCCGTGAGGGTGTTTTTTTATCGAAGCAGATAGCGGCTAGTTCAAAACCTCTTCCAAGGCTTTAAGACAAAGCGCGATATTCTCCCGGCGAGCACCGAATCCCATCAGGCCGATGCGCCAGGTCTTACCAGCCAGAGTACCTAGGCCTGCACCTATCTCTAAGTTATAATTTTCCAACAGCTGCTTACGCACATCTGCATCATCGACTCCTTGCGGAATATAGACGGCGTTTAGCTGAGGCAGGCGACAAGCCTCTTCGACCACAAATTTAAGCCCTAAGCCCTCTAGACCTTGTCTGAGCACCTGATGCATATCGGCGTGACGTTGCCAAGAAGCCTCTAAACCTTCATTAGCCAGCAAACGCAAAGACTCATGCAGGGCATAAAGCGCATTAACAGGCGCGGTATGATGATAACTGCGCTTGGCCTTATTATCGGCGCTGCCACTCCAATAGCCCATGACCAAGGTCTGATCCAAAAACCAGCTCTGCACTGGGGTGGTGCGACTCTTAATCTTCTCAACCGCAGCTGGAGAAAACGACACAGGCGACAGCCCTGGCACACAAGATAGACACTTTTGGCTGCCGGCATAGATGGCATCTATGCCCCAATCATCAACCCTAAGTTCGACACCGCCAACTGAGGTCACGGCATCTACTATGGATAAACAATTATACTGCTTCGCCAAGGCACACAAGGTTTTAGCATCTGACAGAGCACCGGTAGAAGTCTCGGCATGAACGAAGGCCAGAAACTTAGCGTCCGGATGATCCCTTAATGCCGCCTCTACATCGGCAGGACTGACCGCCTCTCCCCATTCATTATCGACCATCACAGCTATGGCTCCGACGCGCTCGACATTTTGGCGCATTCGATCACCAAATACACCGTTGCGACAAACAATCACCTTCTCCCCCGCCTCAACCAAGTTAACGAAACAGGTTTCCATGCCTGCACTACCTGGCGCCGACACGGCTAAGGTCATCTCATTTTTAGTCTGGAAGGCATACTGAATAAGTGCCTTTAGTTCGTCCATCATGGCGATAAATAGAGGGTCTAAATGACCGATAGTGGGGCGTGCCTGAGCCGCTAAGGCTTCAGGGTAGACATCCGAGGGACCAGGCCCCATCAAGGTTCTACGTGGGGGATTAAACGCATTGATACTAGGTGCTGCTAACATATTACTTCCTCGAAAATGCCTTCTCTTAAAGATACACGTGGACTTAAGACTAATACTGATTACTTAACATCCAAATTCAAACTAGCGTTTAAAAGATAACATAAAAAAAGGACGCATTGGCGTCCTCAGTGTTATTAGCTATTTCAGAGACTCGCTTCGACTCTAGCATTCGAAGTATTTCACTTCGAGACGCGTATCTTCGCCGCCTCTCTTTTCAAAACTAGCCTAGTCTCGATTATCTAAGAAGAGCTTATAAGCCGGACTCTGGGTCTCTTCATGATAGACGAAGCCTAGTTCGGTTAAGAAATGCTGGAATGCCTGGTTATCGGATTCGGGAACCTCGAAGCCAGCCAAGACGCGGCCAAAAGCGGCGCCATGGTTTCGATAGTGAAATAAACTAATATTCCACTTACTCTGCAGGGTCGTCAGAAACTTAAACAGGGCACCAGGATGCTCAGGAAACTCGAAGCTGAATAGACGCTCATCTAGCTTCTCTGGCGGATGACCGCCCACCATATAGCGCACATGTAATTTCGCCGTCTCATCATGGGAGAGGTCTTGCACCTCGAAGCCATCACTCTCCAATCTTGCAATGATCTGATCCAGCTCACTCTGACCTTCCGTTAGACGGATCCCAGCAAAAACCACCGCCTTATCACGACTGCTGAAGCGATAATTAAACTCAGTCATCACTCGCTTGTCTAGTAACTCACAAAAACGCAGGAAGACACCCGGACGTTCGGGAACTTTAACCGCTAAAATAGCCTCTTTTTTCTCCCCAAGCTCACAGCGCTCGGAGATATATCTCAGGCTATGAAAGTTAACATTGGCACCACTAAGAATAGCGGCCACTTTCTCCCCCTCTCCTGCATCACCCATATATTTCTTCAGGCCTGCCAGCGCTAGGGCTCCGGAAGGTTCCGCTATGGCACGGGTATCTTCGAAGATATCTTTCACTGCGGCGCAGATCTCATCCGAACTTACAGTTATCACGTCATCGACATATTCACGGGCCAGCCTAAATGGCTCGGCGCCAATTTGCTTAACGGCAACACCATCGGCAAAAATACCAACTTGCGGTAATACCACACGCTCGCCAGCTTCTAATGCAGCCTTTAAACAAGCTGAGTCTTCCGGTTCGACCCCAATAATTTTAACCTGAGGCATCACAGCCTTATAAAACGCGGCAATACCGGCGATCAGGCCGCCACCACCCACAGGGACAAAGACGATTTCTAAGTCCCTTCGTTGCTGCAGCATCTCCTGGGCAATAGTGCCCTGTCCGGCGATCACAGCCTCATCATCGAATGGCGCCACATAGACGCGACCATCTGCAGCTGCAAGTTCCTGAGCATAGGCATTAGCCTGCTCGAACGACTGGCCATGAAGAACCACCTCACCGCCGAGACGCCTAACCGCATCGACCTTGATATCCGGAGTCGTTTCCGGCATCACAATCACCGCACTTATGCCACGGGCTGCAGCCGACATGGCTACACCCTGAGCATGATTGCCCGCAGAGGCACATACAACCCCACGTTGACACTCATCGGCAGTGAGTTGGGATATCTTGTTATAGGCACCACGTAGCTTGAAGGAGTGCACAGGTTGCATATCTTCACGCTTGAGGAACACCTGACAACCCAAGCGGGCCGACAGCTTATTCAAACTAGATAGAGGCGTGACTTTGGCCACATCATAGACAGAAGATAATAAGGTTTTCTGCAAATAATAATGAGCCAGATCTAACTTAGATTTTGTGTCTACTGCCGACATATTAATCCTCCAGCATGGTGACATCTCTCACCGCGCCTTTATCGGCACTGGTCGCAAGCAAGGCGTAGGCCTTAAGTGCCAGAGAGACTGAGCGTTCACGATTCACTGGCTTCCAGGCTTGTTTACCACGCCCTTCCATTTCAGTACGACGAGCCGCTAATTCAGTATCACTGATAGCGAGTTTGATCGTGCGCGCCGGAATATCTATTTCGATTCTGTCACCTGTCTCAACTAAGCCAATAGTGCCACCAGCGGCAGCCTCTGGCGAAACATGACCGATAGACAGGCCAGAAGTGCCGCCGGAGAAACGACCATCTGTGATAAGTGCACAAGCCTTACCTAGGCCGCGAGACTTAAGATAACTGGTGGGATAAAGCATCTCCTGCATACCTGGGCCACCTTTAGGGCCTTCGTAGCGAATAACTACCACATCACCGGCTACCACTTTACCGCCCAAGATAGCGGCAACGGCATCGTCCTGGCTCTCAAACACACGGGCCGAGCCGATGAAGGTATGATTCTCTTCATCCACGCCAGCTGTTTTAACGATACAGCCATCTATGGCTATATTACCTGAGAGTACAGCTAGGCCGCCTTCCTGACTAAAAGCAAACTCACGCTTGCGGATACAGCCGCCTTCACGGTCATCGTCGACACTATCCCAGCGACAACTTTGACTGAAAGCCTTAGTAGTGGGAATACCAGCTGGCCCTGCCGAGAAGAACTTATGTACCGCCTCATCTTTACTCTGGGCGATATCCCATTTGGCCAGCACATCTTTCAGACTTGCCCCCGCCACATGATAGGCATCGTTATGAATAAGACCTGCTCGATCTAGCTCGCCTAAGATACCCATGACGCCGCCGGCGCGATGCACATCTTCCATATGATACTTGGGAGTCGAAGGTGCAACCTTACACAGATGGGGGACCAGACGAGATAGTCTGTCGATATCAGCCATGGTGAAATCAACTTTTCCCTCATGGGCCGACGCTAACAGATGCAATACTGTGTTGCTGGAACCACCCATGGCGATATCTAAGGTCATGGCATTCTCGAATGCCTTGAAGTTAGCGATATTACGTGGCAAAGCAGACTCATCGTCATGCTTATAGTAACGGGTAGCCAAATCCATGATGCGACGACCCGCCTCTAAGAAAAGATCGCGTCTATCGGCGTGAGTTGCAAGCATAGAGCCGTTACCCGGCAGAGATAGGCCTAAGGCTTCGGTCAAACAGTTCATCGAGTTAGCGGTAAACATGCCAGAACATGAACCACAGGTAGGACAGGCACTACGCTCAATCTTCTCACTGTCTTCGTCCGATACGCGATCGTCCGCGCCCGCCACCATGGCATCCACTAGATCCAGCTTGATGATGTTACCCGAAAGCTTAGTCTTACCCGCTTCCATAGGACCACCGGAGACGAAGATCACCGGAATATTGAGGCGAAGAGCCGCCATCATCATGCCTGGGGTGATCTTGTCGCAATTAGAGATACACACCAAGGCATCGGCGCAGTGAGCATTGACCATATACTCGACGCTGTCGGCAATAAGCTCACGTGAAGGCAGGCTATAAAGCATGCCGCCGTGACCCATGGCGATACCATCATCTACCGCGATAGTATTAAACTCTTTGGCTATTCCGCCAGCTTCTTCGATGGCGCCAGCCACTAAGGAGCCCATATCTTTAAGGTGCACGTGACCGGGTACAAATTGAGTAAAGGAGTTAGAAATCGCAATGATTGGCTTACCAAAATCACCATCTTTGACGCCGGTAGCACGCCATAGGGCGCGAGCTCCGGCCATGTTACGACCTTCGGTACTAGTAGCTGAACGTAATTTAGGCATTGCGATTGTCCTTTTATTTTAACAAGTTGCAAACTGTAAGCTGTAAGCTGTAAGCAACTGTAGAATTATAATTTATCTGTTCCAGCTGGCTCTGATGAGTTTAAATATTACTAGAACTTTACCTTTAATGAGCCTCTATATTAACTTTGCTCATTACCCTTTCCTATTAGCTTGTCACTTAAAACTTATGGCTTAAAGCTTCTTTTAAAGCACCTCCAACCAACCCCACTTGTCTTCGGTCTCACCGGTAAACAGGCCGAAGAAGCTCTCCTGAATCGATTTAGTGATGGGGCCGCGTTTCCCGGTACCAACATCGATTCTGTCGACGCTACGTACAGGTACTATTTCAGCCGCGGTGCCCGTCATAAATATCTCATCGGCGAGATAGAGGAACTCACGAGACATGGCCTCTTCAACCACTTCATAGCCTTTCTCTCGAGCCAGGATGATGATGGAATCTCGGGTCAGGCCCATCAAAATGGCAGCGGTTGCTGGCGGTGTATAGATTTTACCTTTCTTGACCACAAACAGATTAGCGCCAGCACCTTCGCTGACCAGGCCGTTGACATCTAGGGCTATACCCTCATCGAAACCATTACGTTTGGCTTCGGTGGAAATTTGAATAGATGATAAGTAGTTACCACCGGCTTTAGCGCCAGTAGGTATGGTATTGGGTGCGAGACGATTCCAGGAACTCACAGCTACATCAACCCCAGCTTCCATACTGTCTTCACCTAGATAGGCTCCCCAAGGGAAAGCTGCAACCATGACATCACACACAGCATCTTTAGGTGGGGTGATTCCCATGCCTACATCACCGTAGAAGGCCAGCGGACGAATATAGGCACTATTAAGGCCATTCTTCTGCACGCTGTCACGACAAGCCAACATAAGCTCATCATGTGTATAGGGGATTGGCATACGATAGATCTTAGCCGAATCAAACAGACGCTGAACATGATCGGTTAAACGGAATCCCGCCGGACCTAGATGAGTATCATAGACACGGATCCCTTCGAAGACAGAAGAGCCATAATGTAAGCCGTGAGACATCACATGTACCTTGGCATCACCCCAAGGTATTATCTCACCATTGAACCATATAAACTCTGCTTTCTTCGCGGTCATATCTATTTCCTCACTCTCTTTCAATATTCACTGCAACAGGCATTCGCTGTTTACTTTGTTATTATCGCTAATCTAATAATTTACCATCAGTAGCTATAGGCCTTAAGCATGTACCCGACAATCGATAACATCGAAAAGCTTGTCTAGCTGATTGGTCAGTAGCTCTATGGCTCGCTCACTCTCGACATGCATAGCCAGTCGAACACCTTGTTCATCGTCTAACTGCATATCCATCTTGATCACTTTAAAGCCGCGGTGACGTACCACTCTCAATACACGTTCCAATACTTCAGGCTGCTGCGCTAAAGTTAAACTCAATTGATAACTCATCTCTACTCCCTATCCACTTGTTCTTTTCTTTCCTGCATTGTGCTTTAAGTCTGTTTATCCATCTCTTCCATCATGTCTCTGTTACTAGCACCCGGTGGGACCAGTGGCCAAACATTGTGAGCGTCATCAATCCTCACATGGAGCAGGTAGGGACCTTCACAATTCACTAGGTGATCTAACGCCTCTTCCACTTCAGCTGTGGTGGTAATAGTACGGCCAGGAATATCGAATGCCGATGCCAAGGTGACAAAATCCGGGTTATCGGAAAGGTCTGTCTCGCTGTAGCGCTCCTCGAAGAAAAGCTGCTGCCACTGCTTCACCATGCCCAGTTTCTGGTTATCTATTAGCAAAATTTTAACCGCCAATTTACGGCGTTTAATGGTGGTGAGCTCCTGAACGTTCATCATAAACGAGCCATCGCCGGAAACGACGACTACGGTCGCATCGGGACGGGACACCTTAGCGCCGATCCCAGCAGGAAGGCCAAAGCCCATGGTCCCAAGACCCGAGCTGGACAGATGATCTTCTGGATTACGGAACCACATATGCTGAGCTACCCACATCTGATGCTGGCCAACATCGCAAGTCACCACACTATCTTGCGGCAGTTTATCGGCTAAGCGGTTCAACATGGCGGGGGCGAATATGAGTTCACCGGGGCGATCGTATTTCCACTTATGGTCGGCTTTCAATTGCGCAACCTCTTCGCGCCAGGGAGCAATATTCAACTCAGTGGCCAATACTGGCAATATCTGACGTAAATCACCGGCGATGGCGACTTCTGGCAGGCGTAGCTTGCCCAGTTCCGCCGCATCTATGTCTAAATGAATCACCTTAGCGTGTTCAGCAAAGGAGGCTAAACGACCGGTAACTCTGTCATCGAAGCGAGCACCAACCACTATGAGTAGATCACACTCCTGAACGGCAATATTGGCTGCCTTAGAACCATGCATGCCCAACATACCGAGGTAACCCGAGGTCTCTTTTTCTATGGTACCTAGACCTTTTAGGGTTGCCACTGAAGGCACACCTGTCAGCTTAATAAATTCACGCAATTGAGGTACGGCTCTCGCCATACCTACGCCACCACCCACATAGAGCATAGGTTTTTTGGCTTGTTTAAGCAGAGTCAATGCATCGTCGAGCTTGCAGGCCTCAGCTTCAGGCTGAGGGTACTTCTCCTGAATCGGAGTAAAGTACTCAAACATAGCAATCTGAATATCTTTAGGAATATCCACCAACACAGGACCCGGACGCCCAGAAGCCGCTATCTCGAACGCCTTATAAAGAGTGGGAACCAGCTGGTCTATGTCTGTCACCATAAAACTGTGCTTAGTACACGACAGCGACATACCTAAAACATCGATCTCCTGGAAGGCATCCGTACCAATTACGGCGGTAGATACTTGACCTGTGATGGCTACAACCGCAACCGAGTCAAGCAAGGCATCGGCTAACGAGGTCACCAGGTTGGTAGCTCCCGGTCCTGATGTCGCGAAACACACTCCTGTCTTACCTGTCGCTCTAGCATAGCCTAAGGCCGCGAACGCGGCGCCCTGTTCATGACGACTCAATAGGTGTTCCACTGGCGCACCGTAAAGCGCATCATAAATAGGCATGATAGCGCCACCGGGATAACCAAAAATATTAGTCACACCATGGTCGACTAGTACCTTGATCACGGCGTCTGCGCCACGCATCATCTGCCCACTCTGTGCTTGTTCTGCTTCAGAACTCGCTTGCTGTGTCTGCCCTTGTTCCATCTGCATCTCTCACTCTGTGCCGAACCTTATGGGGTCCAATATTGTAGGGTAAAGCCTTTTTTGCATTTTTATCAGTCGGGCTTTAAACGAAAAACCCCCCGGTCCTTTCGGAGCGGGGGGTTAGTTGCAATCTTTACCTAATCAGGTTTGTCGATGCGCCATGGGAGCCCCCCGCCGTGATCTAATAATCACTACGGTAATAATCTCAATAATGAGCAGGGCTAGCTGATTTAACATGCTTTGACTGTTTCCTAATTAGTTTGCTTGAATCTGGTGTCTTCTGATTAAGGTCGCGAGACCATTAATGAATACCACAAAGCCAATAAAAAACACAACAAAAACCTTATTACGAGAAGAAACACTTAGTTTCATTATTCAAACGATACATCAAAGTGATCCTTTGAATTTTTCTTTAGCCTAGCCTCAATCTTAAAATTATATCTTTATTCAATGCTTAACTTTTTATGTGTTCTTGTTTATCTTATTTTTTGAGGTAAGCCCAGCATAGTATCCGGGCTTACTCAGCATTTGTTGAGTGATTACTTCTCTTCGACAATTTGCTGCATAGCCGTCATATGACCACGTAACTCGGCACCCACTTTCTCAACACCAGTACCACGAATAGCGGCATTAACTTGGATCAGGCGTTGGTTATCGACACCATTGCTGCTGTCGCTTAGTCCACGACCTAGGAACTCCGGAGACATGGCGTTGACATAGTCACGCAACATAGGCACAGCGGCATGATTAAACAGGTAACAACCATATTCGGCAGTATCAGAAATAACCACGTTCATCTCATAGAGACGCTTACGTGCAATGGTGTTAGCTATAAGTGGTGTTTCATGTAACGACTCGTAGTAAGCCGACTCTGCGACTATACCGGCAGAAGTCATAGTATCGAACGCAAGCTCGACGCCGGCCTTGATCATGGCAACAAGGAAGATACCTTTATCGAAATAGGTTTGCTCATCGATATCTTCGTCGCTAACAGGAGCATTTTCGAAGGCAGTTTCACCAGTTTCGGCGCGCCATTTAAGCAAGTTTGCATCATCCTTGGCCCAATCGACCATCATGGCGCGAGAAAACTCACCGCCTATGATGTCATCCATATGCTTCTCGAACAAAGGAGCAAGAATGCCCTTAAGCTCTTCAGCCATTTCGAATGCCTGGATCTTAGCTGGATTAGACAGACGATCCATCATGTTGGTAATACCACCATGCTTGAGTGCTTCTGTGGTTGTCTCCCAACCCTGCTGAATTAGTTTCGCCGCATAACCAGGCTCGACACCGTCGCTAACCATCTTCTCATAACCTAAGATGGCACCAGTTTGCAGCATGCCACAGAGAATCGTTTGCTCACCCATAAGGTCAGACTTAACTTCGGCAATAAATGATGAGTGAAGCACACCCGCACGGTCGCCACCGGTTGCACTGGCATATGCCTTAGCAATATCGAAACCTTGAGCCTTAGGATCATTCTCTGGGTGAACCGCAATCAGAGTCGGCACACCGAAACCACGTTTATACTCTTCACGTACCTCAGTACCAGGACACTTAGGAGCAACCATGATGACTGTAATATCTTCGCGAACTTGCATACCCTCTTCCACGATATTGAAACCATGGGAATAAGACAGAGTGGCACCTTGCTTCATCAATGGCATGATTGTGCTAACGGCATTGGTGTGCTGCTTATCCGGCGTCAGGTTAAGTACAAGATCGGCATCAGGGATAAGCTCTTCGATGGTACCGACACGGAAACCATTGCCTGTAGCCTTTTGGTATGAAGCACGCTTCTCTTGGATCGCCTCGGCGCGAAGTGCATAAGCGATATTCAGACCAGAGTCACGCATGTTCAAGCCCTGGTTTAGACCTTGAGCACCACAACCCAGAATAACGATATTCCAACCCTTAATGAAGTCACAGCCTTGACTGAACTCATTACGATCCATAAAACGGCACTGAGCCAGCTGTTCTAATTGTTGACGCAAGTTCAGAGAGTTAAAATAGTTAGCCATCTGATATACCACCTTCTGGTCTGAAATATAGGGGAGTCACTCGAAGCACTTAACTGTTTATGTGCAGGAGCAGTAATTGAGTTCACTATAGCCCATGATTATAATTGCTTAAAATGATATATTCGGGATACTGCATTGCATTTATTGCAACACTGATTAGCTCTGCCCCTGCATTGCAATAAGGTCAAAATGGATATAAAAACGATCAAACTTTACCTGCACCTGTCGGAAAGCCTGCATTTTTCCAGAACCGCCCAAGCCATGCATGTCAGTCCTTCGACCTTGAGTCGGGTGATGCAGAGGCTAGAAGATGAGGTCGGAGCCAAGCTTTTCCGCCGAGATAACCGCAGTGTAACCCTGACCAGCGCCGGCGTTGAATATCGTCACTTTGCCGAGCAGACATTAGATCATTGGACCAAACTCAAGACTAAGATTGATCCTAAGCAAGATCTGCTCAGGGGTAGATTGAACCTCTACTGCTCGGTGACCGCAGCCTATAGCCACCTACCTGGGCTACTCGATAGCTTCAGGCGTGAGCATCCCCTGGTTGAGATAACCTTGACCACAGGTGATGCTGCCAACGCAGTGAGTGAAGTCAAAAATAACCGCGTCGATATCGCCATCGCCGCCCTGCCGGACCCTTTCCCCGAAAATCTACACTTCGCTAAGATAGATGACATCCCTCTGGTCATCATAGCGCCGACATATCGCTGTCAGGTTCAGGAATTATTAACAGAGTCTTATATCCCCTGGGACCGCCTACCCTTTATCGTGCCTGAACATGGTCCGGGAAGACGACGTATCGACAACTGGTTTAAGCAGCTGGGTCTGACTCCCAACATCTATGCCCAGGTCTCGGGACAAGAGGCGATAGCCTCTATGGTGGCATTAGGATGTGGAGTAAGTATTACACCTGAGATAGTGATCAGTAACAGCCCGGTACGGGATCGTATTCAGATAATCCCCACCCCCATAGACATCCCCCCTTTCGAACTCGGCTGTTGTTGTAGAAATAACAAATTAGACGACCCGATAGTTGCGGCCTTTCTGAAGGTAATATAACTAAATATTGATAACAGCAGCCTGACTTATTAGCCATTAAGGGCAATCAATTCTATTAAGGTATCGGTAAGCTGATTGCTGCTAAAAGACAGATATATCTTTATGCTCTGTGTACTAAGATCTGTATCTATACCCATAAAAAAGCCCCTTACGGGGCTCTGTTGATATCAGATTAAGATGAGTATCTCACCCGTCTTAATCGAACTAGATACACTATAAAGAGATAAATAATAGTCCAACCAAATATAGCTCCACCGGATGAAGAGTCTGGCTTTACTTCAGGCTCAGCTTCTTTGACTTTATTTTTAATAGTGAAGCTTACTGTATTCAACACCTCTAGCTTACCATCACTAACCGTGAGTATGATTTCCACACTCTGATCTGCATTCACCTCAGGTAATGACAAGTCAATAACACCTGGGGATATCTCTACCAATTGAATTGCAACATCCTGAGGTAGCTGCCACATAAAGGTGAGTTCATCTCCATCGAGATCGAATGAAGCAGATGCATCGACTCGCAGTGTCGCTAACTCATCGGCACTGTCTGGCGCAGAAAATACCGCTGTTGGGATACGATTGAGCTGAGATGAAGTCACAACCCCTGTCACTTCAACGTAACCATTTATCAGGCCATCAGAATCGTAAACACCACCATCTGCGATGTTAACCTTTATGCATTCATCACCTTCATTTAATCCATCTATGTAATCTGTAGATGCCATGTTAGGACAGTTACCTGTAGCGTCTAACTTTGACGAAGAAAATTGATTATGTGCATCTGGATAGAGATCCAGCCACTCACCATTGGATGTATAAACCCTTAAATATGAATCTGCGGGCATAGTCAAATCAGACGGTAAAGGTACAATTAAATAAGCAGACGATTCAGAGCTAGGTATAGAAACTTCAACACTAAAGACAGAGCTGACAAAGTCCGTCTGATTTTCATCAGCACTTGCTTGGGTAAACAGCTTGAGTTTAGAGGTCGCTCTAGTCTTAACAAGACTCATGTCATTAGTAGCAATATTAGCTATAGAGAAATTATCCTTAGCTAGCTCGGCAGTTTTAGCATTCAGACCATGAGCTAATATATTTAATTTACTCAGCTTAATCTCACTAAAACTACTGGTTAAAATGACATGTGAATTATCCGCTATGGGTAAACGAATTGGACTGTTGTCATTATCCAGATAATCTGGGATACCATCTCCATCACTATCGGCTAAACCTTCCTCGACATCACTTATACCATCCTTATCTGAATCTGAATCGCCTAAGTCAGGCACTAGATTAGAAACAATAATACCTATCATAAGCTCACTCTGCTTAATATCTGCAGTATTGGTTTCAGATACAGAAATAGAGACCGAGTAGAGACCATCATTTAAAACAGAAGGATCAAATTCCACACTAGTATTAGAGTCAGAAGTTACTACTGCAAATAGAGAGTCTGCACTAATGATACTCACTTCATGAGTATCATTAGTATTAAGATCATCTATTGCTACACTCAAGGTCACAGGTCCATTGTCAGGCTGAATAACACTCACCCTGCGACCTGCCTGTACTAGCTGAGTCGATATCACTGGCGCTACATTACCTGTAATTACACCCACATGAGCTTGAATATTTTGTGACAATACTGCACCAGTCACCTCTACCAAGGTCAGATTTATAGCTTGAGAAGCACTTAGATCTGCAGGTAAATCCACCTCAACATGACCATATTGCCCCTCAGAAATAGATACAGAATTAAATAACGTCTCGGCTAATCCTTCAATTTTATAACTCACCTCAACAGGGTAAGAAGGAGAGATGCCTGTCAACAACACATTTAATCTTGCTTTACTCCCAGCTTCGGCTTCTGCTTTTAGCTGTAGAGACACTTGTGGTTTTATCGCAACTTGAATCTCGGCAACACCTCTATTGCCACTGCTATCGACTGATTCGGCCACTAATGTATGCAGGCCAGAATTTAACGACTCCAGCACAACAAGATTAGCCTTGATATCACCATCCACTAAGTCGAATGCAGTCAAATCCAGTATATTAGCAATGTCAGTCAATATTCCCTGACTATCTATTTCATATAATGCATCTAGATAAATCTCTGGCGGTAAGGTGTCTCTAATCTCAAGTTGTTGACTAGCAAAGGATCTATTCCCTAAATAATCAACGGCAGTCCAGGTAACTTCATAGCTACCAATAGGTAACTCAGAATCTAGATTATGGGTAACTTGAAGCGGTAACCAGCCATTATCGCTGACCATGGCATCAGGGATAACAACTGAGGTCAGTGGACCTTGAGCTTCTAAAGTCAGCAAGGCGGCCAAATTGAAAGTAGGTGATTGGATCGAACCCACGCTAGCATCTCGCGGTGCCTCATCCTCGCTATCCATCACTCCATCATAGTCAGTATCTGTACTATAAATCGATGAACCTATCTGATACTCCTGTAAATTACTCAGGCCATCACCATCATTATCGAGTAATGCATCCGATGCATCAGAGATATCTGTACCGTTTTGTTCTTCCCAGAAATCAGGAATCCCATCACCATCGGAATCCAGGTTCTCGATTAAACCAAACCTTATATTATCTACCCATACGCTAGCATCACCGCTGACATACTTTTGGTATTCAAGCCTGATGGTATGAACACCAGCAGAGATAGGCACTACTTGAGGGGCCCAATCATTTGCGCTATTTATATATAACTGCGGTCTGCCATCGATGAGAACACTGAAACGACTGCCTGTTACCTTGGCATCAAATAACAAGTAACCAGCCTCAAACAGGCCTCGCCATTCAATCTGGGCTCTCTGGTTATTGCCAACTGCCTGTGCCTTTAGGCTAAATTGTCCCTGGCTAGCATGGGCTTGAGATAACTCCCAACCTGCATCTGCGGTATCGGGTTGTATCCAACCTTCAGGGATTTGATTATCTTCAAAAGTGACAGTTAAATCGGCTAAGACCTCAGGTGTAGACGTAGGATCTGTTGGGTCTGATTGGGTTTGAAACTCTTGATAATTGCTATAACCATCGCCATCACTATCGAGTTGTCCATCATAGTAATCTAACGGGTTTAAGCCATAAGCGACTTCCCAACCATCGGGGATTTGATCGTTGTCGGTATCTGCATCCGTGATTCTAGTGCCAGCAATAAACTCTTCAAGGTTAGTTAAACCATCATGATCTGGATCTAAATTAGCATCATTAGCATCACTGATATTAAGCTGGTTAACTAGCTCCCAATAATCCAACATTCCGTCATTATCGAAGTCAGATAAAGAACTCTCTGTTACCAGATGTACATTATCAATCCATAAACTATGCTCCCCTTCAGACCCCTCGAAGGACCACACAAAACTCGATATTCCTTCATACACTCTCATAGTCTGGGTTTGCCAGGTATCTGAGTTGGTATTCAGGTTATAGCCCTGGTAGCCATTCTGAATTCGAGCCGAAGCGCAGCAAAGATTATTTGTTTCTAGTTTATAATCGAAAACCAGATAACCATTAGAGAATAATCCGCTCAGTTTAATCTCCATAGCCTCGAGGGTAGCACCGCCAACATTGAGACTTTGTAGTCCTTCACTATATTGAGTAGCCGATACATGCCAATTATTTTGAGCTGTATTCACTAACTCCCAGCCTAGCGGTATATCAGCACCTTCGAAAGATTCGGAAAGGTCAGTGTAAACATTTGGAGTTGAATTAATATCAATAGGTGAAGTACCCGCCAGATATTCCTGATAATTCGAAAAACCATCGTTATCACCGTCTAACTGGGCATCGGTAGAATCTAACGGGTTTAAGCCATAAGCAACTTCCCAGCCATCGGGGATTCGATCGTGATCGCTGTCATTATCTATAGGGGAGGTACCCAGAGTAAATTCTTCAATGTTCGACAAGCCATCATCATCTGGATCTAATCCGGCATCAGATGCATCATCTATATTGAGACCATGTAATAATTCCCAATAATCCAACATACCATCGGCATCAAAATCTCCCAGAGAAGTCTCAGTAACTAAATGGACATTATCTATCCACATACCATGCAAACTATCGGTACCTGAATAAGACCATCTTAAGCTATCAACCCCATCAACAATCTGAATGACCTTAGTCTGCCATTCAGATTCAGAATTTGAATATAACCAATATTGTCCATTAGATGTTTGTACATTGGCATTTAAACAGCAGGTTGAATTAGTCTCTAGTTTGTAATTAAAAACCAGATACCCTGCGGAGAATTGCCCTCTAAGTGCGACTTCTACCGCATCATCACTCACACCTTGAACAGCCAAACTTTGCAAACCATCATTATGTTCTGTTGTCGATAGTTCCCAATTGACGACTCCAGAGTTCAGCAAGCTCCAATTTGGGGGAATGCTAGCTCCTTCAAATGATTCGAAAAGATCGGTATATATTGCAGGAAATGATGCAGAATCTATAGGTGAAGAACCTGTGATATATTCTTCATAGTTAGAAAATCCATCACCATCGCTATCTGAATCTGAATCTGAACTGTTAGGGTTAAGTCCAAATTCAACTTCCCAGCCATCTGGTAATCTATCGCCATCTGTATCAGAGTTATTAATCTGGGTACCAGCAATAAACTCCTCTAAATTGGTTAAGCCATCACCATCTGGATCTAGCCCAGCATCCGAGTCATCGTTCATATCTAAGGAGTTAAACTCTTCCCATAGATCTGGCATACCATCTAAATCGGCGTCTTCATCGAGTGGGCTAAAACGCACTTTATCGATCCAAACTGTATCCAATTGCCTAGAAACACTGCCATCTTTGCTGTATTTCCAACCTATGGTATGCATGCCCTCGTCCAGTCTTATCAGGTGCAGAGCCCATGCCTGTTGACCACTCCAGTGGGATACGACGACACCATCGATAACTAGCTCTAGCCGATCATAAAATGACTCAGTATCAGTCTTAAAATAAAAAGATAGTAAGCCGTCGTTAAATAATCCATTCCAACTTATGTCTGTGAACTCGTTATGCCCAATATCCATCGAGTTAAGGGAATACAAGCCATCCATAGCGAAATCACTCCCCGTCACCCAACTTGAATTGGCATCGGCAGAGGTACTCCAGCCAGTAGGAAGTTGATTATCTTCGAATGAAAAAAACACATCACTAATCACATCCGGTATAGAAGCGGCGTCAGAAGGATCTGAACTCATCAAAAATTCTACATAATTAGAGTAAGTATCACCATCGAGATCCAAGGCGGCATCGGTAGTGTCTAGAGGATTCAATGTAAATTGAATCTCCCAACCATCGGGTATTAGATCATCATCTGAATCTGTATCTAAAGGATCCGTATGATGAATATTAACCTCTTCTGCATCAGTTAAGTTATCGCCATCGGTATCAACTAATGTTGGATTTGTTTGTGCTGTATATTCTTCAAGATTAGTTAGACCATCACCATCCAAGTCTAAGCTGGCATCATTAGGATCCGTGTTATCAAGTCCATAATCTTGCTCCCAGAAATCATCCATGCCATCTAGGTCTTCATCGATAAAAGGTAAGTTGTCACACACAACTCCAACCTGTTCGAAAGCATCTATGACATCAAAGCCATTATAACTTAGGTCCATTGAAGCACTAATTACACCACAGGCCCCATCGATATAGTCGGCAGATTCGCTCCAATAATTGCTATTAGCGTCCATCATAACTTCGAAAGATTTTTGCACTCCCCAGCCAGCTTTATTAGCCAGTAGAAAGAAGGCTCGATTAAAGACACCACTACTATGATGAACATCGATGCCAGGGTAATAGTGAGCGGCATGGCCAATAGAATTACCATCTAGTGTCGGGTCTTCAAAATACCTGAGCGCTGTTGTCTGCTTAGTTATATCCGCGCCCACAAGCCAGTCATTGCTGCTGCGCATAAATACTTCGGCGGCTTCCCCGGCCATATCAGAGAAGGCTTCGTTTATGCCACCGGATTGGCCAGAATACACAAGGTTTGAGTTCTGATTAGTAAAGCCGTGACTCACTTCATGGGAGACAACATCGAGAGAAACTAAGGGATAGAAGCGGTTAGCACCATCACCGAAAGTCATCGAAGTACCATCCCAGAATGCATTTTCATATGAGTTACCATAATGAACACGCATGAGTAACTTAAATGATAGCGGCGGCCTGCCATACCAAGTGTTATACATATCGAAAACAGCAGTGCCATAGGCATGTGCATCGTTTAATGGAGAGTAAGCCCCATTGATCTCTTTATGGGTATTTCTATCACAGGCAAATGAGAATGTTTCAGTATTGCTACTACCGTGCTCAAGATCTACCGTACGAACATTATCATTTTCTAAGAAACAGTCAGCTGCCACCTGAGATACTGACATAGCGGCGTAATCTGTTCCGTATTCATACTGACCAAGCTTTGCATTACCACCCGGACCTCTAGCATCTACATGCTGCAAATTATTCCAAGTTTTTAACACTGCTCCGGTAACGGAATCTAAAATAAAGATTGGTCGGGCAATGTTGCCCTCATGATCTTGCACCTGAAAGCTATAATAAATAGCTAGATATGCAGTATCAGATTCATCTAAGTAGATATATTTTTTAATCGATGAATCTGATACCCAAGCATCGACCCCGATACCAAACTCTTGTTTAGCTTGAGCGAGTAAGGCGTTTTGTAACTCAGCTTTGATCTCTATCAAAGCAGAGAAATTCAAATTTGGCGAACTCAAATCTTCCTCTAAACCAGAGCTCAACTTTCCATTTAAAGCATATGCTTGATTCGATGCATTACGATGCACTACAACTTGATGCCCCCATACCGGAATTCCATTATAAAATTGCTGATACTTGGTATGAGTCCGTTGGCTAGCGGTCGCTGATTTGGAAGCTTGCTGTTGCTCTGAAACCGACAGGGTCTCGAGGGAATATTGACCAGTCTTTGAAATCGTAACGTTTTTTGCAGCAACTGGAAGAGCTAGGCTTTGCTCTATGAAAGAGATATCTTTTAATGTTAATCGGTTACTCTCGCCCGCTTGCGCAAAATTGGTACACGCTAGCATCAAAGGCAATAGATATAGTTTATTGTTATTTTCCATCTAATTTAATCATCCCTAAATTACAATTCACTTCCTGTTAGGAAAAACATTTTTACAATCAACTGTAAAACCGTAAAAATCCGTACTAATGCAGCATAAGATCTAGGTGTAGAGTTAATACTTGGAATATTAAGTTACAATTAACACAACCCTACTTACACCACTGAATATTAACACTTTTAACCATAATGAAACACAGAAAAAATCATACTGCATCAGCTATATCATAGGTTTTAGATAAAATTACGAGCAGGTACGGGGATTTCTGCTACCTAAAATATTTCAGGTAGCAGAGTTTAATGATGATCAGAGGTAGTTTAAAAAGACTCGTTAGCTAAATCGAGTTTAAGAGAGATAAGTGAGTGGTTTACTACTAACAATCCAGGCTTAGCAGTCAGACTCGTATATGGTTTGTTCCATGGTTTCTACTGGACATATAGACGCTGGTTTACCCACGACTTTACTGGCACACCCACGACCTTAATATGAGGGGAAACATCAGCTAATAGCACCTAGCCCACATAATGAATAATAGGTTAGCAGTCAGACTCGTATATGGTTTGTTCCATGGTTTCCGCTGGACACATAGATGCAGGTTTACCTACGACTTTGGCAGGCACTCCTACCACAGTAGTGTGAGGAGCAACATCATCCAATACCACCGACCCCGCACCTATCTTAGCACCTACGCCAACTTCGAGATTGCCCAAAACCTTAGCTCCGGCGCCTATCATCACTCCGGCACGGATCTTAGGATGACGCTCTCCCTGCTGATTCCCTGTGCCACCTAATGTCACCCCTTGAAGCAAGGAAACATTATTTTCGATAACTGCAGTTTCGCCTATGACAATACCCGTAGCATGATCAAACATGATACCTGTGCCCATCTTACAAGCAGGGTGAATATCGACACCGAATACTTCTGAATTACGGCTCTGAATAAATTGCGCTAGCTCGGTGCGGCCCTGATTCCAGAGACAATTTGCCAAGCGATGCACCTGAATAGCGTGAAAACCTTTGAGGTTCAATATGACCGTTAGGTAGCTCACAATGGCAGGATCACGCTCTTTCACCGCCTTAATATCTGTGGCCACATTGGTGAGCATCTGATCGCAATGGATAAAAGCCTTATCGAACAACTCACGGAATGTGAAAGGCGACACCACCCCATCAGAGAGTTTATTGGCTACGATAAAGCTGAGCGCCGAGCCCAGACACTCATGATTGAGTATCGATGAATAGACATGACTGGCAAGTAAAGGTTCCTTACGAACCAAGGCTTCGGCTTCGACCCTAAGCTGTTCCCAAACTTCATAACGCATATGACGTAAACTCTTAAATAATGAACGGAGAAGATGTAAAAATGCTATTTCAGCAAAAATCTAGCAGTGTAAAGTCTAACCTAATCTGTGAAGAAAACACCAAGCTATAAGAGTAAATCGCTATATGCCATAACAAACTGAAACTACTGGTTTAAAAATCACCGCAACATGACTTGATGATCGAGTCAACGAACCTCAGTGCTAAACCAGCAGCAACAACGACTTTAGCATCTTGGGGGATAGCATAAGAATGACTAGCGAGTCATTCAAGCTGCAAAGCCTAACGAGAGTGACCCTTAAGGAAGTGTATCCAAGCGTAAACATTTAATACTCAGCTGGTAAGTGAATTAACTCCACTGACAGGTGAAAAAACAGTGCAACTCTGTAAATAAAATAGCTCTACTAACGACTTATTACTCAGATACCCGAATCAGCCTGAGCGGGAAAATCACCGGGTTCACAAGCTGTCTCACAGTCATGCATCTGACGCTGAGAGTCATCATCTTGAGCTGAAATATTTTCACCATACTCTTGAATATATGCGGCTAATACTTGGGGGTCAGATACATGCATATCGATCACATCGACTCGCTCGGAGAGTTGGCCCATGCCACCAAAATAAGTCTGAGGCTTACTAAAGCTCAACTTGGTATTGCTAGTGTTACCGTAGCCGAAATGCAGGCCTTGCTTATCACTCTTTCTTGGATAGCTACCCAATTCAACATTCGCTATATCCTCAAGGTTTATCGACATAAAGCCCCAGACACTATTATTGATAACCAGCTTATCTTGATGTCCATAGATAGAGTAATGGCGAGATATTCGATAATTAGCTGCAAGCATAATGACACCATAGCCAGTAATGCTCGCCACGATAATGGCCACAAGTTCACTCCAGGAAGAGATGATCACATAAGCCAAGGCTGCCATAACAAGAGTACCTAGAGTCATCATAAACCAATGCCATCTGGCTGCGGAACGTAATTTGAGTTTGGTGATAGCGCCGACGTGATTTCGCGACAAGTAAGGAGTGGCGTAGTACCAGCTCGCAGGCTCAGATGCCAAGACTAATGCCAGAGAACGTTTCTTATCGTCTTCTTCTTGAAAGGTATCTAAGATATGGATTCTGGGATCACCAGATAAGTTACGCGCCTGCCACAAAGCCTTGATGATACTCACCATCAGAAATAGCTCGATAACCAATAGTATGGCTATTATCGGGTAACGCAGCCAGGCAATAAACTCGAAGTAGCTGGCTATTTCAGCCGGAAAACTAAATCTGGCCATTAAGCTACTCAAGCTAAATATGAGCAGCATCTTCCATAGCTTCTGCTCACCGACCTTGATGATGCAATACCAATAAATAACCGGCAGTACACAGAAGTAGAGAATTGAAAAGGCCGATACAATGAGCTGACGATTGCTCCCATCAAGGGAGTCTGGAAGTAACTGAAAACCTAATGCATAGCTGATGATTGCACTGATAAGAAAAATCAGCCTAAATTTTATGTTACGTCTCATAGAGAGCCCCAGCCAACAGATATTGCCATCATGCTACATGACTTTCTGTTCACTGAGTAACCATTACGAGGAAATGATATATTTACTCATACTGACTAGGCTGCAGGGGGATTAGGCTTAGATAAGTAAAATTTTCTTTGATCAACTAGAACTAGATAGCTGTGGTAACCGGAATATTACCAGCGCGATTAAGCCGCTCAATCTTGATGATACAGGGCGCCCTGAGTTTATAAGTCTGTTTCTGAAACTTATAATTACTCTCGAACCAATGAATATAAAGACGCATTTTCACATTTTCATTGAATTTGTTGTCGCTATAAAAATCACGATAACAATGCGTATTTGGCATGTAACCTGAACGATAGAGCTTAATGGTTCTTTCATCCAAGCTGATCTCACGATAATCTATTCCGTGCTCCGCCATATAGGGAAAGCGATACTCTCCATAATGAAACTTGCCATCGATAATCTCTATGTTCTTCCCTAGAGACAACAAGCTTTCTAGCTGCATGGCATTCAATCGACTAAACACACATAGACTCGTCATTCCGCCACTGACTAGAAGCACCAGACACCAAGACATAAATCCCTGACGCTTGAAATGAGTCAAGATCAACCAGAAAATGATAATCGTTGCGACACTGGCAGCCAAAATAATCTCAAAGACTTGCCACTCTCCCGCTTCGAAAGCCGTACCAGAATAAGTCATGATTCCCTCCATATAAATAACTAAATCCATTCACCCAAGCAGTAATCACCACTAGACACGCGAGGGTTTGACCAGATGATACACTAACTATCCAGAGCTATACCAAGCGAACCTCTAAAACGGGATGCACATCTAATTTCTGCGGCAAAATAGCGTTAAGACATCGAATAAAATCAGATAGAGAAACATGTCTCACGATTCATAAGTGTAGTGACACATTCCATTATATGCCCTCATTATAAGTGCCAATCTAATCCCATTGATGTCAGAATGATGAGCTCCTATCCAATCCCATTACATGTCAGAATGATGAGCTCCTATCTAATTCCATTACATGCCTGAATGATGAGCTCCTATCCAATTCCAATGAATGTCTGAATGATGAGTGCCAAGCTAATCCCATTACATGTCAGAATGATGAAGTAATAGACATAGAAACAACTGCAATTTTCTAGGTTAAGTATAGAGATCTGAGCAGGATGGAGCAGGAAAGCTAAGGTGGGATAGACATTGAGCCACTAGACTCAATGTCTTATGAAATATTAAACTAAATAATCGGCACCTAAGGCAACAAACAGGGCTAGGCCGGCCCAATTATTATTCAAAAATGCCTTGAAGCAAGGGGCGCGTTCTCTGGCATAAATAAGTTTCTGTTGATAGAGACTAAAGCCAACGAAAGTGATCAAACCTATACCATATACCAAACCGCGGTCTGCCGCCCAACCCGCCGTTATAAAACAGGCTAATGCGGCGAGCTGAAACAAGCCGATGATCTGTCTATCGTATTTACCAAACAGGATAGCCGTAGACTTGATGCCAACTTGCAAGTCATCTTCTCGATCCACCATGGCATACATGGTGTCGTAGGCCACGGTCCAGCACCAGTTGGCGAAAAACAACCACCATGCCTCGGCGGGAACACTGCCTGTTTGCGCCGCGTACGCCATGGGAATTGACCAACTCCATACCACGCCGAGAAACATCTGCGGCATATTGGTAAAGCGCTTAGTGAAGGGGTAGATGACAGTCAATATGATGCCAACGAAGGAGAGTTGAATCACCAAAGGGTTCAACATCAGCACTAAGCCGAAGGCAAAAAGCCCCATTACCCCGAAGAGTAGCAAGGCCTCTTTGCTAGAGATCTCACCACTGGCCAAAGGTCGTGACTTAGTCCTGTCTACGTGAGAATCGAGCTCACGGTCGGCATAATCGTTGATGATACAGCCGCAAGCCCGCATCACCACCACACCTAAGATAAAGATCACCAGAACCTTGAGATCCGGCATACCATCGGCCGCTAATATCAGTGCCATCAGACACGGCCACAACAGCAGCAAGGTCCCTATTGGGCGATCCATACGGGCAAGCCGCATATATACGTCTAACTTACCCTTTAAAAAACTCATCATTCAGGCTCTCCCAATACCGCTCAAGCGCTTAATTTAACGATCTTTATCTAACGTTATTAATAAGCCATAAATGGCATTATGACCGACACATTCAAGTATTCAGCCGCTTTGCAGCTGGTTTTAGCAAGTTTCCAGTCGAGCATAGGCTACAACCAACCACTTACTGCCGACATCGTAGAAATTCACTTGTACTCTGGATTGGGAACCACTGCCCTCAGTATCAGTCACCTTACCTTCACCAAATTTAGGATGCATCACCCCTTGGCCGACCTTAAAGCCCGTATCATTCACCACTATGCTACGAGTAAAAGATGTGTTGGGCCTTTTAGGCGTACTCACCTTAGTCTTAAGGCGGATCTCCTCCACATGCTCAGTGGGGATCTCTTTGATGAAGCGTGATGGCCTAGCGAAGTTTTCCCGGCCGTAGATTCGACGAGTCTCGGCATAGGTGATGTAAAGCTTCTCCATGGCCCGAGTCATGCCTACATAACAGAGGCGACGCTCTTCATCGAGTCTATCTCCTTCATCCATAGCCATCTGACTGGGGAATATTCCCTCTTCGACGCCGGACATAAATACCACAGGGAATTCCAAACCTTTAGCCGAATGCAATGTCATCAGCTGCACCGCATCGGTAAATGCATCCGCCTGTCCTTCACCAGCTTCCAATGCCGCATGAGATAGGAAAGCATTAAGCTCGCCAATATCTTCGATATCTTCGGGCATGATAAAGGTACGTGCTGCGGTCACGAGTTCATCGAGGTTTTCCACTCGAGAGCGCGCCTTTTCGCCTTTCTCTGCCTCATACATGGCCTTAAGGCCTGACTTGGCAATGATATGGTCAGTTGTACGATGCAAGGTCATTTCTTGGGTATCTTGTTGCATCTCAACAATGAGATCCATGAAGCCACGTACGGCATTCGCCGCGCGCCCACTGAGTAGCTTCTCTTCTATGGCACGCAAACAGGTTTGCCACAAGGTTAACTTCTGCTGTCTTGCGGTAGCACGTAAGATATCTAGTGTACGCCCACCAATGCCACGAGCAGGAGTATTGACCACACGCTCGAATGCCGCATCATCATCTTTATTATTGATAAGACGCAGATAACTCATGGCATCTTTAATCTCCTGGCGCTCGAAGAATCTCAAGCCACCATAGATACGATAAGCTAAGCCCTTGTGAAGCAAGGCTTCTTCCAGTACTCGAGACTGGGCGTTAGACCGATACAGAATTGCGCAACCACTGAGGTCTCCGCCCATATCGTGCCAATCACTGATGCGCCCAACAATAAATCGCGCTTCATCCATCTCATTGAATGCACAATATACTGATATGGGCTCACCATCTTTATCTTGAGTCCACAACTTCTTGCCCAAACGATCAGGGTTATTGGCGATCAGCTCATTGGAAGCTTTAAGGATATGGCCTGTGGAACGATAATTCTGCTCCAGACGTATGGTGCTAGCCTGGGGGAAATCCACAAGAAACTTGTGTAAATTCTCAACTTGGGCACCACGCCAACCATAGATTGACTGATCATCGTCGCCGACGATCATCACGTTAGCACCGGCGCTCGCCAGCACACGGATCCAAGCATACTGAATCGCGTTGGTATCCTGAAACTCGTCCACCAAAATATTCTTAAACCTGTCTTGATAGTGTTTAAGAACATGGGGATTGTTGAGCCATAGCTCGTGGGCACGCAGTAGAATTTCAGCAAAGTCCACCAAACCGGCGCGATCGCAGGACTCTTGATAAACTTGATAAATCTGTAAAAGATTTTGCTCTATAGGGAAGCCACCGGCATCGATATGCTTAGGTCTTAATCCCTGATCTTTCTTACCGTTGATATAGCCCTGAGCTTGACGAGGCGGATATTGCTTCTCGTCTAAATTAAGGCTCTTAAGAATACGTTTGATTAGACGTAGCTGATCATCTGAATCGATGATTTGAAACGTCTGGGGCAAATTAGCGTCTTTATAATGAGTACGCAATAGGCGATGCGCCAGACCGTGAAAGGTACCTATCCACATGCGACCCATATTGCTGCCACTGACCTTCTCAACTCGATCGCGCATCTCTGCCGCCGCTTTATTGGTGAAGGTTACCGCTAAAATTGAATATGGACTCTGCTGTTCGACCTGCATCAACCAGGCAATTCTATGGGTCAATACCCGAGTCTTGCCGCTGCCAGCTCCTGCCAATACCAACATGCTGGATTGGGGTGCCCCTACGGCTGCGCGCTGTTCATCATTCAGGCCGTCTAGTAAAGAAGATACGTCCATTCTTGCCTCCAAAAAATCGAGGAAGCAGTATAACAGGAGCAGGGGATGAGATCCTAGAATCTAGTCCCCAGGACCTCGACTCGAGTGACTAAAATCTAATTTTAGCTCTTTTCTGCCGCCACCACAGAGATCTCGACTAACAAGACATCACGGGCCATCTTAGCCTCAACACAGGCACGAGCCGGTGCATGTCCCTCGGCAACCCAGCTATCCCATACCGTATTCATCTCGGCGAAGTACTGCATATCCTTGATATAAATTGTCGCAGAAAGAATGTGTTCTCTATCACTTCCAGCCTGCTCAAGCAGAGCATCAACCTTTTCTAGCATACTAGCCGTCTGCTCAGTGATCCCTTGGTTAGCATCTTTGCATACCTGACCACACAGATAAATCGTGCCATTATGCTTTACGATTCGGCTCATACGGGTACCTGTTTCTAAACGTTCGATTGTCATAGCAATGCCTAATAAGAAGAATTCAAAGTGGGCTATCTTACCGAGAAAAACATCCGGTATCGACCCTTGATAGATGAAAATGAAAACGGCACACTCCAATGGAGTGCGCCGTCGATAATGCAGGCTAAAGATTAGCTAAAAATTATTTTTTTAACGACTCATCCTTCAGACCTATGCTGTCCATCCAATAATCAAAGTCCATCATATTGCCAGGTAACACAATTTTGCTGGCACTAGTACTCAGACCATCGAGCTGTTTAAGGTATTGAGCGCCTAATTGCATACGCATCACATTCAGCCCGCCTGGGGCAGAGATAACTTCAGCCATACACTCGATAGATTCAGCGGTTGCCCGAGCAATCGTTAAGATCTCCTCACCTTTACCCTCAGCTTCATTAATGCGACGTTGCATCTCCCCCTCAGAAAGGTTAATCATCTCAGCCTTAACACCCTCAGAACGATTAATCTTACTCTGCTTCTCACCCTCACTCTTGGCTAGCAAGGCACGGCGTTCACGCTCGGCATTCACCTGCATCTCCATGGCTTTTTTTACTGTATCTGGTGGGGTAATATTTTTGATCTCATAACGATGAACCCTAATGCCCCAGGTAGCTCCCGCCTGATCTAGCACTTCAACCACCTTAGCACTAATCACATCACGCTCTTCGAATGTACGATCCAGCGCTAGAGTACCTATGACAGAACGCGTCGTCGTCTGGGCTAATTGAATAGCTGCATAACGATAATCTGTGACTCCGTAACTGGCCTTAACTGGGTCTATCACAGAGATATAGATAACCCCATCGACCTCGACATTAACTTCATCACTTGAGAAACACTCCTGAGGCGGAACATCTATAGTTTCCTCCTTTAGATCATGTATATAAGTCACCTTATCGACGATGGGAACTAAGGCATGAAAGCCTGCATCTAAGGTTAAGTGATATTTACCTAAACGCTCGACAATATAGGCCGATTTCGTTGGCACCAGGCGAATAGATTGAAATAATTTGATGATGAAGACGGCGAAAATAAGTCCCCAAATCCCCAACACGATAAGATCTGTATCTATTCCTGCAATCATGAGCGAGCTCCTTTCACTGTATTAGACTTTGCCGAAGAGGAGCTTACGGCATGTGTCACCTGCTCCATCCCCTCAAAAAAACCTTCCAATTTAGCCATCTCTGCTGGCACAACCGAGACATCGGCGGTCTCCAAAATCTTACCAACCTGACTAATAAACTGTTCTTTTAACTGCATATTCATTGCATCATGACCACCATTTACAGTTAATGCGGTCGACAACATCTGCATACCTTCAGCTTTCGCCTTGGCGACTATGCTGATCTCCTGAGCCGTGCCCTTAGCCTCGTTGATACGCTTCTGCTTCTGGCCCTCGGATACATTGATAGCTTCTTGTCTCTCACCTTCAGATAAGTTGATCATTGCCGCTTTTTCGGCGCTGGCTAAGGTGATCTCGGCGCGCTTACTTCGTTCAGCTTCCATCTGCTTCTCTAGCGTGTGAATAACGTGTCTCGAGGGAGTAATATTCTTTATCTCATACCTAAGAACCTTGATACCCCATGAGGCAGAGGCTTTATCTATCTCACGTACGATAGACTCGTTGAGTTTATCTCTCTCTGAAAACGTCTGACTCAAGTTTAATTTACCTATCTCAGAACGCATGGTTGTCTGGGCTAAATTAACCGCTGCCAAGCGATAGTTTTCGATGCCGTAACTGGCAAGCTTGCCATCCATCACCTTGAGATAGACTAAGCCATCGACCTCAAGTTGAGTGTTGTCTTTCGAGATACAGCTCTGGGGTGGCACATCTAAAACTTGCTCTCTGATCTCATGCTTATATGAGACCCTGTCGAAGAAGGGGATTAAGAAGTGAAATCCAGGTTGGAGTACGGCACGAAACTTTCCTAAACGCTCGATAACATTAACTTCGCGCATGGGGACGATCAACATTAACTTATAGAGGAGAAAAAAGATAAATAGCACAAATAGGGTAAACACAAACATAGATTCCATCCTTACTTATTGATTAATCGGTTTTTAGCTTATTTGGTGTATTCGGCCCCTTCATAGGGCTCAACGACAAAGGCAATATTATCCCTGCAGATAATACGCACTCGAGTCCCGGCAGCTATTTCGCTGCCATCTCCTAGTGCTGACCATTCAGTTCCCTGAAACTCGATACGGCCCTGTTTCTGCGCCGGCCCAATCGCCTGTTTAACTAAGGCTATTTGGTTATAGAGTTCCAGTTCCTCATCGGTATTAGCCACATGAGCATCTCCACCGACCAATTTCTGGGTCACTTGTCTAAAGCCCAATAATAAGACAATAGATGCGATAAACCATAGAGTCAGCGCCTGAACAATGCCATCCACTAAGCCCACAGCCAGGGCTCCAGCAACGACTAGGCATGCACCGCCGAGTAAGATGACTATACCTCCCGGGATTATTATCTCTGCCAGCATTAAAAAAGCACCTAGGCAGGCCCAAATGAGTATGGGATTAGAAAATTCCATATTTCCCCCTGAAATCATGATTTCCGTGAAAACCACTATATCAGCAGTTCGCACGCTTCGCGACATAATATGTCGCGAGAGTTTAATCACTTATAAGGACATCAGTCAACGCATTGATTAATAACAGTATTAATCAAGGTAAAGAAGTTTATAGATTAGAATGACATAAATTACATCGACTTTTACATAAGAATTATAAAACGCTAACTTTTCGTTGGTTTTATTAAAATAATATCAATCAATAGCTTAATAACTGTTGTAAAATCATAGAATATAACCAAATCATTGATTATTGTTACCTTAGTTAATACGCTTAATCTAACTTAAACGAGTAAGTTTAATTTTCTGTAAAACAATAAACATTTAATATTATAAATAAAAAAATAGCTTAGAGACGCATAAAAAGGGTTTGAGATGAACAAAAAATGGCTTTACTTGGCGATGTTGGCAGCGCCCCAAGCAGTAGCAGATGACTTAATACATTGGTGGGACGCTAGTGTAACTGCTCTATATGGTGAGGAATATGATCTTGCTCCTTCCGATAAACAAACCGGCTTCACCTTCGAGACTGCTGGCGGCTGGAAATATGGAGATTGGTTCGCATTTCAGGATGTGACTTATTTCAATGGCTCAAATGTCGACAAAACCAGTACCACCTATGGCGAAATATCCACACGCTTCAGTGCGAGTAAAATCTTAGGCAAAGAGATCGGCTTAGGAGCTGTGACAGATCTGTCATTAGCCATGACCTTCGAGGAAGGTGAGGGACAGGTCAAGAGCTTCCTATACGGCCTAGGTATGGATATAAAAATCCCTTACTTTAGCTACTTTACTCTTAACACCTATCGTCGTCATGCTATCGGCAGTGGTAACCTTAGCGACGGTTGGCAGGTAACACCTGCATTTAGAATGGATTTTCCCTTAGGTAATTCCAATATCGTTTTCGATGGCTTTATCGATTGGGTATTCGCAACGGATAATCAGGGTTATAAAGAAAATTTCCACTTCAATCCTCAGTTAAAATACGATCTCGGTGCAGTCATCTTTGGCCAGCATAAGAAAGATAAACTCTTTGTGGGTTTCGAGTATGATTACTGGCAGAACAAATATGGCGTTAACGGCATAGATCAGAACACCTATTCGGTGATCGCCAAGTACCATTTTTAATCCAGATTAAATGGATAATAAAAAAGGCGCCTAAGGCGCCTTTTTTATATCTGTATTACCGGCTAAGTAAAATCTATTAAGCCAGTAGCTTCTTCGCCGCCGCAACAACGATCGAGATGGCACTCACCTCAGTTTTCTTCATCATAGCCTCATCAGGGATCTCCTGCTGAGTACGATTCACGATAACACCCGCAACACAAGCTGCACGCCAGCCCTGAGAGGCACACATGGTGAATAGCGTCGATGATTCCATTTCATAGTTCAACACACCCAAATCTTGCCACTCTTGCATAGACCCTTTGAATTGACGTGTCACTCGACCAGAAACCGTATCGTAACGCTCTTGACCTGGGTAGAAGGTATCAGAAGATGCTGTAATGCCAATATGTGGCTCTAGACCGGCTTCGCGACTCGCTGCCACCATAGCGGTAGTACATTCAAAGTTAGCAACGGCAGGAAACTCCATAGGAGCAAAATGCAAGCTTGCACCATCGAGACGGACCGATGCCTGAGTCACGATCACATCACCAACATTAACTTGTGGTTGAATTGCACCTGTAGTGCCTACACGCAAGAAAGTCGTCACTCCCAGCTGAGCTAGCTCCTCAACTGCGATAGAGGTAGAAGGTCCACCGATACCAGTAGAGCAGACAACCACAGCTTTGCCGTCTATATATGCCAGGTAACTGGTATATTCACGATGGCTGGCTAGAAATGTCGCCCCTTCCATCAATTCGGCAATGCGTTTAACCCGCTCTGGATCTCCAGGCACTATCGCCAAATTTGCACCATCTAACATCTTTTTGGTCAAGCCTAAATGAAATACATCAGACATTGTGAAAACCCCTTTCAATTTTGTTTATAAAATTCTTATAAATTTGACTTTAACCTAGTATCGAAATGGATAAGGTTAACTAGATCACACTTTTTCTGGCGGCAGGTAAATACTTTGCTGTAATCCAGTTACAGGAATGATTATTTGGTTTTCGAGTATCTATAGCCTAGATAGCTATTGAACTCAGCTATAAGCACTAATTCAGAAACAGACCAGATCAAATTAACTAATTTTAGTCTAGTTGACTCAGATCACATCCATAGATAGAAAATTGAGCTAATTTAAACTTGAAACAGAGGAAAAAAACAGCAGAAGGGAGATACGCTATGTTTCCAGAATACAGAGAACTAATGACTCAACTTAAAAGCGACGACGCCCACTTCCTAAAGGCTTTTAACAAGCATAATGCGCTAGATCATCAGATAAAGGAGCTTGAACAGCACAGCGCCAGCGATTCAAATAATCAGATCCATGAATTAAAAAAGAGCAAGTTACACCTTAAGGAAGAGATATTATCTATCCTAAAGAAAGCTGGGTGATCTAGGAGTCTTACCATGACACTTCATTAAGAATGGGCGCCGAGCGCCCATTTTATTTAGTAGCAGTTTTATTCGACATTTATCATTAGTAGACTTGTGATCCCTTTAGCTTATCTCAACGCCTGGATCAGGGATTCACTCGAATCGAAGCTTTGCACATGGATTATCTTAAGCTTATCTAATCTTATCAATGTCGCCTTATCTTCCTCATCCGGCAGCATCTTAGTCAGATCTCCCTCCCTATCCAGCCCCATGGAAAAAGGCAGATCTTTCATCTGAGGAATAGCCACGAATCTGGCAATCAATGAAGGCATACCACTGATATCCGCCACATAGACTAAATTATCCAGACCTTGCTCATCATCAGCTTGCAGCCGCTCTAAGGTTTCCTTGATGATATCGCCACCTTTCATGCTGCGGCTAAACAAGAGGATCTGAGTGCCAGAAGATACTGCCACTTCATTTTCAAACTGATCTTGCAGTTGGAATGAGGAGATAAGCTCGCCCTCGGCATAAAAAGATGCCTGAGCAAAGCCTGCAAATAGGGTACAGATGGCAAAAATAAGCACTCTCATAATTTAGTTCCTGAATTACGTCATATGAGGCAACAGAGTATCACTCCCCCCCTAGTTATATCACCGCAAGCGTCACACCAATTTATGAAATTATTCACATTGAATCTCAAATTGCACAAGATGAAAAAACAAAACCACAAATTTTCAACGATATAATTACAAACCGCAACAGATATGGGTAACATGATCATCCAGCCTCAGCATCTAGCTCTGCTGTTATATAAAGGACAAGTTATGAAGGAAGATCATCTACAACAGGAGATCCAGCAACTACAAAATGTATATTCGCTGATCACCGAATTTTTAGTTCAATACAGTTTCCGCCTCGTCGGCGCACTCTTCATCTTCTTAATAGGCCTCTGGATCGCTGCTAAAGTCTCAAATCTAGTCACTAGACAATTTGAAAAGCATGGCATAGATCTCACCCTCAGCAGTTTCGTCAGTAACCTGGTACGCATACTGATTATCATCATGGTGACCATCATCTCCTTAGGCAAACTAGGGATCAGTATCACGCCTATGGTTGCTGCTATAGGTGCTGCTTCTCTCGGCGCAGGTTTGGCAATACAAGGCATGCTGTCTAATTATGCGGCAGGTATCACTATCATAGTGACCCGACCTTTTATAGTTGGTAATACCATCACGGTGAAAGGGGTAACTGGTGTAGTTAAAGATATCTTCCTGGGGATGACAATACTAACCAATGAGGAAGGGGAGCAGATAAATATACCCAACAAGCATATTGTCGGCGAAATACTGCATAACTCCTTCGCCAACAAGCTAGTAGAAACTCAGTTCAACATCAGTTATCAATCAGATCCAGAGCGGGTCACTGAATTGGCTAAAGAGATCTTAGCTGCGAGCCCTAATGTATATCAGGATAAGGGCGCTCACGTGGGCATCAATGGCTTCAACAATATAGGTATCGAAATTGGCATACGATACTGGGTGCCGACACAAACCTATTATCAAGATAAGTACCAAACGAACTTAGCTATATATAAGGCACTCCACTCGGCTGGAATCGAAATCCCATGTCACAATGCCATATACGAGAAGTACACATAGAATGCAGTGCCATATATAAGGCACTGCATGCTGCCGGTATCTAAATCCTATGTCACAATGTCATCTACGAGAAGTACATATAAGAGAGCTAGCCATACATAAGGCAGCCAATGCTGCCGGTATCTAAAGCCCATGCCCGGTACTAGAGGTACATGTAGAAAGCTGACCTTATTATAAGGCAGCCAATGCGGCAGGCATCAAACCTCATTCCCAGTACAAGAAGTTCACACAGCAAACTAGCCATATATAAGTCAGCCAATGTGGCAGGTATCAAACCTCATTCCCAGTACTAGAAGTTCACACAGCAAACTAGCCATATGTAAGTCAGCCAATGTGGCAGACATCAAACCTCATTCCCAGTACAAGAAGTTCACACAGCAAACTAGCCATATATAAGTCAGCCCATACTGCAGACATCGAAATCCCATCCCCAGTAAGAGAAGTACACATGGAAGGAAGGCTAGCTATATATAAGGCACTCGATGCTGCTGGTATCGAAATCCCATGCCACGGACGAGAAGAACACATAGAAAGCTAGCTATATATAAGCCAGCCCATGCTGCAGACACTGAAATCCCATCCCCAGTACTAGAAGCTCATATAGCAAGCTAGTTATATATAAGGCACTCCATGCTGCAGACACTGAAATCCCATCCCCAGTACGAGAAGCTCATATAGCAAGCTAGCTATATATAAGGCACTCGATGCTGCTGGTATCGAAATCCCATCCCCAGTACGAGAAGCTCATATAGCAAGCTAGCTATATATAAGGCACTCGATGCTGCTGGTATCGAAATCCCATGCCACGGACGAGAAGAACACATAGAAAGCTAGCTATATATAAGCCAGCCAACACTGCCAGCATCGAAATCCCATGTCACGGACGAGAAGCTCATATAGCAAGCTAGCTATATCTAAGGTACTCAATGCTGCAGGTATCTAAACCCCATGCTTGGTAAATAAGTACATAGAAATCTAACCAGATAGAAAGGTACACAAGACTATGGGCATCAAAATCCCATGCCAAGTAGCAGAAGTTTACTTAGAAAGTCTATTTACATAGGGGGCATATCGGGGGTTAATTCGTTTACCTTATTAATAATAAATTCAGATTTACTAATAAATAAAGCATAAGATTTAATCACAGATATAATCAAGTTAGACACAATAACAACTAACACCATTAAAAACAGCAACATAAGCAAATTCAGAGAGTTTATCCTATTCATTCATACCAATAGATGACGAAAATAAAATAACAAGTTAGCTTAAGCCAACCTTAAGCTAGGCAAGGCTTTAAGCCCATACATAACAAATTCGAATAATCATTATAAGGAATACTCTATCGATCAAATCTGTTGTTTCCCACAAAATGCACCCCATAGAAACGAAACACATAATAATTTTGAAATTTCCATTAGGGAGCACCACGATGAAAAAAACATTACTAGCTATCGCACTGATGAGCACTTTCTCATATGCAAACGCTGCAGACGTCGACAACACTTGGTACGTAGGAGCTGGTCTTGGCCAAGCAAACTACGAAGCAGTTAATGTAACTGGCGATTACCTAAGTGACGACAGCGACCTAGCTTGGAACGCTCTTGTCGGTTACCAGCTAAACAAATACTTCGCAGTAGAAGCTGGCTGGCAGGACCTTGGTACACTTGATGATGCTCACATGCGTACTGACAATGGACAAAACATCGAAGTCGACGGTTTCACACTTGGCTTAGTTGGTACTCTTCCACTGAATGAAAAATGGTTCCTAACTGGCGAAGCCGGTGCTTACCAATACCACATCGCACACCAGATGACTGCTGACCATTATGTTAGTGCAACTGATACTGCAGCTTACTTCGGTGCAGGCGTTGGTTACAACATCACAGATTCTCTAGCTATCTCAGCTAAGTACCGTCGTTTTGCTGGTATCGATGAGACTGAGTGGAACACTGCAGATATGGATGCACAAACTGTAGGCGTTCAAATGACTTACCGTTTCGGTATCAAGCCTGCCGTAGTAGTTGCAGCAGTTGTTGCTCCTGTAATCGCTCCAGAGCCAGTATACGAAACTAAAGTTGAGCAGAAGAGCACAGCAGTACTGTTCGGTTTTGATTCTTCAGAACTAAGCACTACAGCTCAAGCTAAGCTTGACGAAGTAGTTCGTGTTTCTAAGCTAAATGACAACGATACTATCTTGCTTATCGGTCAAGCTGATAGCCGAGGCGATGCAGGCTATAACCAGAAACTTTCTGAAGCACGTGCACAGCATGTTGAAGATTACTTGGTTTCTCACGGTGTTGAAGTTCAGCAGCTAGGTCATCAAGCATCTGGTGAGCAAGATTCTCACGCTAGCTCAAGCCAAGACCGCGCTCAAGAGCGTCGCGTAATCATCACTCTAACAAGTGAAACACAAGTTGAAGTTATTGCATCTTAGACTTGAGATGTAACTCTGAGGGCCATGGATAGGCCTTTGGTGTGTTAGCGCACAAATTTTGCCAGAGAATATGGACCCGACTACTCTAGGATTGAGTATCTGAGCATAGAAAGGATGCGTTATTTCTGGAAAGGAATACCAGAGGCCAATAGGCCAACCTATTAAGGATAATGGGTGATATTGAACATGGACGTATGACTTCATTCAAGTAGGATGCTTCCAGAACCGGATGTTCTGGCTTGAAGTTAAATTGATATGAATTTTGTACCAGATACGGATAACACATGTGATCAGACCGGATGTCTGAGCCAAGGTAAAGGATACTTAGGCCATGAATAAAAGGATTTAAGCTAAAGGGAAAGAGCGCTCTCACGAGTTCAGGTGCAGAAAAGGACGACATATACTTAAGTATATGTACAGCGAAACGGAAAGCGGATGCTTCTGCTGGTATCGCTAATGGATATATCACTCTTAATCAATACACTTGGTTAAGACACAAATTTGTGACCCCTAAGGCCAAGGATCGGCCTTTTTCACGTCTTATACCTATTCTGAAAGCAACTTTTCATCTATAGTCAATCAGTTGTAAGATCTTAGCTTAGAGCTGCTTAATGCCATTAAAAAGAAACTTCAATCTACTTAAAGAATGTGATCTGAATCTGCTGATCGCCTTATCTGTGCTATTAAAAGAAGCCCATGTAACAAAAGCAGCAAAAGAGCTTGGGCTATCCCAATCGGCCATGAGCCAGGTACTCAAACGTCTAAGATTAATGTTCGAAGATCCCCTGTTAGTGAAAGGCCACAACGGCATGACACTCACCAACAAAGCTATAGCTATACAGCTAGATCTCAAGCCTCTGCTCAATCGCGTCATTAGCATACTAGAGGGAGATGAATTCAACCCGGCCACGGCGCAGGGACGAATTAAAGTCATGATGAATGACGTTATCGCTCAGCTTTGTATCACACGTTTAATTGCAGACTTAAACACCTTTGCCCCTGGCATTGAGCTTGAATATGTCACCCAGATGACTCAAGGCTTTAAGATGCTCAGACGAGACCACATAGATCTTATTGTCGGTTTCTATGACAATGTGCCCAAACCAATAAAGAGTAGAGTTATTGCTCGTTACCCTTGGCAGATGGTTACATTAGACAAGGATGCCGCTCAGCTTAGTGAAAGCTTACATAGAGGTGACAGTCTCAGTGATGAAAGTCCATTTCAACTTCTGAGATACCTGTATCAGGAACATAATCAGATCCATGTCATCAATGCGCTGAAGACCATCAATGCCGAAGACGCCTCTTACTCTCTTTCTTCTGGTTCTTTAAGCACTATGATACAGGCCTTGACCGCCCCAAAAACGGCGACTCTTGTGCCCCATTTCTCAACTAGGGCGCTGAATGGCCGTAGTGCCGAAGATTTTATCTGGCTCGGTGAACCTATCGACTTGGAACTTAAAGTGTGCTGGAACATGCATAATCGAAATAGAAAATTACAGAAATGGTTTAGAAAGCTTATTTCGTCGATTCTTATTGAACAGTTAACCGATAAAGATGCCAGCCAATGAACCACTCGGATCTAAAAATAATTCAACGTTGCGATCTTAACTTACTCTTGAGTCTCGCAGTATTAATCGAGGAACAGAGCGTTTCTAAGAGTGCCGAACGCCTCGATATCTCCCAGCCCGCCATGAGTCAAAATTTAAAGAAGCTACGTAATTTATTCGATGAAGCTTTATTTATTAAACATGGCCAAGGGATTAAAGCGACGGAGAAGGCGCTGGCTTTATTACCTAATTTACTGGAATGGCTGGAGATGAGCAGTCGATTAATATTACAGAAAACCTTCGATCCTAAAGAAGTTTATGGTGTTATCCGCATCGCATTTGTCGACAGCAAGACTTCCGAAATTGTTCCCAGGATCCTTGAGATGGTTATGGAAGCAGCCCCTAACGTCGAGTTGGAGTTCTTACACCAACCGAAAGATATGTTTGCCATGTTAGAGTCCGGTGAAATAGACCTATGTGCCGGTGGTAAAGTCAGCCCCCCTGCCAACATATACGGTCGTAATATCACCAGAGAAAAGTATTGTATCGTCTCTAGCCTAGAGCATCCCATCAATCAGCTGGTCAACCCTAGCCTAGAGGAGATATTCAGCTTCGATACCGCAGAATACTCATCCTCAAGTGCCGCCGAGACACAGGTGAATCAATTAGTGCAGACCCACAATCTGACTCGTAAAATCAGCTTTTCCAGTAGTTCTATGCTGGTACTCAGAAATGGACTATTAGCAGGAAAACATATCGCTTTCCTTTCCGATACAATTGTCCACAATACCGAGTGGAAAAATAAGCTAGCCTTCATTCACCATGAAGATATGCCTACCATAGAAAGTGCCTTATATTGGCATGCAAGAGTCCATAAAGACCCACTAATCCAATGGTTTAAGGACTACTGCCTGAGCCTGACCGACTCAATCAGGTTGAACCCTAACCCTAGCAGTTAACAAGAATCCAAAATCCGCCTGGATGAGCCGAACTTAGGCAGCTAGAGCCCCCGCTGCCATTCCTGCCTGAGAATCGTCTCTTGGGGTCTATGTATTGCACCTTCGACTAGGGCAAGCAGCTCGCTCTTATCCTTGCCTAATACACCTTTGAGTACCAAATAATTCGATGCATGATCCGAACGAAATATCGTTTTAGTCAGCTCCAAATGCTGTAACAAGGTGCGCATTTCCCTGAACAAACCCATTTGATCCGGCAACTGAAAAAGGCCGTCAAACGCCTTATCCATTTTCTCTGTCCCCAGAGGTAGCGTCACAACTAAGGTCGAGAGATATTCAGGCTGAGCAGCATTCATCAAGCGAGCCGAGTTTATAGCATGTTGCTCTGAAAGTTCAGATCCACCCAAGCCATTGAGAATCATCACAGAAGATTTCATACCGGCAGCTTTAATCTTTTGCAGTGCCTCCAGAGAAGACGCATATGTCTCACCCTTCTCGATACGTTTGAGCACCTCATCATCGCCGCTCTCACAGCCGATATAGAGTAAAGAGAGACCTAGTTCTCTTAATCTAAGCAGTTGTTCGGCGCTCTTATTTTTCAAGTTTCTCGGTAAGCAGTAACTGCTTATCCTAGTGACCTGAGGCAAGTGTTCCCTGATTAAGAGACAGATCTCTTCCAGCCTAGAGAAAGGCAGACTCATGGCGTCACCGTCGGCCAGGAAAACACGGCTTACGCTCACTCCCCTTCTAGCCACAGTCTTAATATCCTCGGCGACTTTATCCAGTTTCTGGGCGCGAAAGCGTTTCTGTGGTGCCGTATACATGTCACAGAAACTACACTTATTCCAACTACAGCCATTAGTCACCTGCAAAATAAGTGACTTCCACTCAGATGGTGGGCGAAACACAGGCTCTATATAATTCAGCAAGTTAACCTCTTCTCATAAATGCATACCTAATGAATTGTGAGATATATCTCAAAAATCACTTTTACCTATTCGAAAATAAGCATATGATGATACAGCTCATTTTTTGTTCATAAATAAACTGTTACTATAACACTTCGTCTAATCTCTACTCGGGACTAGATAAATGCACTTAGTGCATAGAAAGACAGGCAGCATCGGCCTGCATACGTAAAGATAAAAATATGCAAATAGCACAACAACAGCAAGATAGGCGAAGTACCGACCTAGAGCAAAGCGAACATTGGCACTCAATGAGCGCCGAGCAGAAGATGGCACTATACAGTCTGCATCGATTTGGATATCGGCTGTTGTTTGTACGCCATTTGCCCTCTGGACCATTAGCCGTGATCGCACAACAGAACCAGATGGCGAGTATAAACCATCAAGGTGAAGTGGATTACGATACTGAGGTTCAACTAAGGGAATAACCCTCAATTTATTGCGGCAATACCCAAAAAGGAACATGCGACTTAGCAATAAGCGCGTGTTCCTTTTATTTACTGCTTGTTATACAGCATATCCAAATGTGGTATGCCATCTTCTAGATACACCTCAGACACAGGCTCGAAGCCTAACTTCTGATAGAAACTCTTCAAATATTCCTGACCCCCTAGCTGAATATTCTCTTCAGGCCAATATTGCTTAGCTAGCTTGATGGACTCTTGCATCAGCTGGTGAGCGACACCACAGCCTCTGGCCTGCTCCGCAACAGCAACACGGCCAATGCTAGTCTCAGGATAACTCACACCTGGGGCCAATACTCGCGCATAGGCCACAAGATCACCCTGAGGATTTCGTCCAAGTAAGTGTCGTGTCTCACTATGTCGATCTTTATTATCCAGCTCCGGATAGGGACATTTTTGCTCCACAACGAAAATATCGACTCTGAGCTTAAGTAGCTCATATAATTCATCGACTGAGAGTGCATTAAATGCCAATTCATTCCACTGCATTTCCATTCTCCGGCAGGGTAAAAGATCAGTCTATCACAGGCGCATAAATCGAAATGCGCAATTGGATCTTAAGTTAGCTGTAACACTTATACCGATTGGTATTACAGTCAACAACAGACTAAATTTGAACTAAATACTGTGCAAACCCCTCGATGATCCATTTGTAGCTTTGACGTCAAAGCAAAACATAGCCAACACTCACTACTCCAAGCGAACCCAAGCAGAAAAAGTGAATGCACTATAATAGCGATAATATCTAAACCTGCAGGTAACATATGCCCTCCTCTGACTGAAAAATCTCATATAGAGAAGAGAGACCCGGTGTAAAATTCGCTTATTTCGGTATTAATAATGACCCACTTAAATTAAATCTGAGCCTGCGTCTCAAATTAAAAACTCCTGCCCTGCAAAAATGGCTTTAAAGCTGCTAACATTGCAGACAATTTTTTAAGCATAATGAGATAGATCAAGATGGGAAGAGCATACCAAAACCGCAAAGAGTCTATGGCTAAAACTGCTGGCCAAAAAACCAGAATTTACTCAAAATACGGTAAAGAGATTTACGTTTGCGCTAAGAATGGTGGCTTCGACCCCGACGGCAATCTGCCACTTCGTCAGATGATCGCCAAGGCTAAGAAAGATCAGGTTCCGGCTCACGTGATCGAGCGCGCTCTCGAGAAGGCCAGAGGCGGTGGCGGCGAAGATTATGTCACAGCCCGTTACGAAGGTTTCAGCCCAGGTGGCGCCATGGTCATAGTTGACTGCTTAACCGATAATGGTAAGCGTACCTTCACCGAAGTGCGTCAAGCCTTCGTTAAAAATGATGCCAAAATAGGTGGACCGGGTACGGTTGGCCACATGTTTGACCATCAAGCCGTATTTGCCTTCAAGGGTGAAGATGAAGAAGCCGTACTTGAAACCCTGATGATGGCCGATGTGGATGTTACCGATATCGAAGTTGAAGACGGTATAGTCAGTGTTTTTGCTCCACACACAGAGTTTTTTAAGGTGAAGACCTCTTTGACCGAAGAGACACCGGATATTAGCTTCGAAGTGGAAGAGATCACCTTCGTGCCGCAAACGTTTACTGACATCACAGATCCTGAAGTGATTGAGCAATTTGAAAAGTTCTTAGCGGCCCTGGAAGATTGTGACGACGTACAGCACGTCTATCACAACGCTGAGTTACCAGAGTAACTTTGCTGTATTCGCTGTTATTAATCTAATAACAGCGAATACTACTTCAGTGAACCACTTCAAGTTGCTGCTCATCCAGCACTAACAAGCCTCAAAAAATATCCATAGCATCTTCATAATCTCCAAGTCTCCCGATCTCATCTAAACTTGAACTACCCAAAAGCTTCTACACATATTCTCAAATATGCTTAGAGAATATGAGAAGAAGCCTAATCCAGAAAAATGGTAGCTTATTCATGAAATACACAATAATTATCCCCTATCTTTTATTGACTGGAATACTCACAGCTTGTGGTGGAGGTGGCAGTAATAGTAATAGCGGCTCGCCAGACACGCCCGCCCCCACGAGCGGAACATTTAGCCTGGGCGTATCAGATAACCCAGCCTTAGCCGATAAGGTTAATATCGCCTTTAAACAAGTCGTGTTAAAAGGTGAAGATGGTTCAATCTCATTCGATGTATCCGACAGCGAAGGCAATGCCAATCAGGTCGACCTACTCTCAGTACAAGGACAAACTGTGGCCAATTTAGTCACAGATGAGAGCGTCCCCCTAGGCGAATACCAGATGTGTATCTATATGGAGAACAGAGAAGTCGCCGATGAAACCAGCTCCCATGTAAAAGTTGGTGAGGCTGTTGCGGGGCTAGTCACTAACAGTAACGGTTCCTGTGGTGGTGTAGGTGCAGAAGAGCCCGACACGGGGCGACTATTTCTAAATAAAGCCGTCACTATTACCGCAGATAGCAACAGATATGTTGCCGAGTTCAACCTAGCCAAAGGCTTACAAGCCCCCCATGGCAATAAAGCCTACTGGACGCTTAAACCCACTTCGGTACAACTGGTTAATATTACTGAAGTCGGCGCAATTTCGGGTAGTGTTCACTTAGATGTACTGGCTCTGTGTGAAATGACAGAGCCAGGCTATAGTGATCTTGGCTTAGCCGTGTATCTCTATCCTCAAGATACCTTGATCGCGGCGATGGAAGACTTCAGACCCCTAGCCACACTCACGGCTCCACTAGCAGCTTCTAGGGCTAACCCAGTATCAGAGGCAGAGGAGATCATAAGTTACAGCTATGAATTTGGTTTTATCCAAGCCGGTAGCTATCAGCTAGGCTTTACCTGTGTCGCCGACAATGATGATCCTGAAACGGAGCAAGGTGACGCCAGTGATCCGGTATTTTTCATTCATCAAGCCACAACTGACAATGTCGACGTGATTGTAGGCGAAGTGTCAGTCTATGATTTTATCCCGCCAGTTATCTAATACCTATTGGCATAATACAACTAGGTAAAGTCGGCAGTTCGGATCTAAAGGCACAAAAAAGGCACTCATATGAGTGCCTTAATACTGCTAATACTCGATGTCTATATTAACCAATAAACTAAGCTATTTTGTCGCCACTCGTTCACCGGGTACTTTCAGCCCAGCACCTTTAAGATAGGTATCGAGAAACTTCACATAGGCTTCAGAGGCGGTGACACGGTTGTGTTTCTTGCTGAATCCGTGGCCTTCATCGTCAAACACCACATATTCTACCGGCACACCATTTTGCTTCACCTTCTCCACCAGCTCATCACTCTCGATCTTTAGTACGCGAGGATCGTTGGCTCCCTGAATGACCATCAAGGGTTTAGTGATGTTTTGCGCGTGGAACAGAGGTGAGATGGCGCGATGACGCTCCGCATCTGTGGCAGGATCGCCCATCTCGTCATAGAGGGCCTTCTTAAATGACTCCCACCAAGGTGGAATAGACTCCAGTGTACGCACCCAGTTGGTCACCCCGAAGATATCGATACCCACCTTAAACTCATCGGGTTCGAAAGCCAAAGCTGCCGCAGTCATGTAGCCACCATAGCTGCCACCCATGATGCCAATCTTATCTTTATCGATCCAATCTAATGTCTGCAGGTAATTCTTGCCGTAAACGATATCCTGCAAGTCATTCTCACCGTGGTTCTTATCATCGAGATGAAAGAAGGTCTTACCATAACCTGAGCTACCACGGTTATTCACCGCAAACACGGCGTAGCCATGGTTGATCAGATGCTGGCGCATGGCGCTGTAGCCTGTGCGGCTCTGACCACCTGGTCCACCGTGGACAAACACTACTGCGGGTCGTTTATTATCAGCACTGGCACCCTTAGGCTTAAACAGTAATCCCGGGATATCGAGACCATCGAAGCTTTTGAAACGTACCACTTCGCTGGCGACGAGATCATCTGGATTAATCTTAGGATTTAGCGCTTGTGTGAGTTGTTTGACGGAATCCGTACCTAGCTGCCATACAAACAGGTTCGACGGCGACGTATCCGAGTTGATATAGAAGGCGAGGGTCTGCTCATCCTTAGAAAAGTTCACATTTCTGAGATCGCCATCGGGAAGCTGAGGTAGCTTAAGGGCTTTGCCCGTCTTAGTATCTAAGATGCTGATCTTAGTGCTGGCATCGGCGTTGACGCCGGAAACTCGGTAGCGGCCCGACTCAGAGAAGTAAACGAAACTGACATTCCAGTCATCTTTAACCGCCAGACTATGCTCTCCTGTGGCGATATCGTATTTCCACACCTGAGAGAACTCTCCCTTGGCATCCGTGCTGTAATACAGGGCACTGCCATCGGCTGAGAACGTCATAGGATTATAGTTGGCTGGCTCTGAATGCTTGCTGATGATAGTCGGCTTAACGATGCGCTTGTTAAAATCTAACAGGTAGGTATCGCTATCTCTGTTGGTATGTGTCTTAGACAGGGAGACGAAACGACCATCCTTCGAGACTTCTGAAATATTAAAGCCTAGCTCGTTCTTGAATACTAGCTCTCGCTCATAAGTCTTAGCATCATAACGATACAGATCCATAAACTTAGCATCACGCTCGTTAGTCATGGCGTAGAAATATTTGCCATCATTGGTGAAGTTAACGAAGCCTGCTCGGGTTTCATCACCCGGAGTAATATCGGTGATCTTGCCATCTAGCTCTCGCACAAACAGATGATACAGTTCATTGCCAGCATTATCTTGAGTCAGGAGTACCCTGTCATCATTGGGGAACCAGGAAACCGGATAGGTGGTATCTTTAAATGTGGTTAAGGGCGATTGTGCCCCTGTCGCCGCATCGAGCTTATACAAGTTGAAGATACCCGACTGATCCGAGCCAATTAAAATTGACTCACCATTTTCCGAGAAAGAAGAGCCAAAATAGGTGGTCGTCTCGAAGAAGGTCTGAGCATCATATTGCTGTCCAGCCTGCTGAGTTATTTGCAGCTTATCTGCTGGAGTTGGAGTTCTATCTGTGCTGGTATTTGAGCAAGCGACCAGGCCTAGACTCACAGCCAGGGCCAATACACTAAGGTGAAGAGACTTTTTCATTGTGTTCCTCTTTATCAACTAGTCATAAATTCCATGTACTTCACATCCCACGTCATACAAACCCCAGTCCTACAGCTCCATCATCCTGGAGCATGGTATTCGAGCCAAGCTCGAAGTAAGCAGTGACATTAGGGCAACAACTAACCTAGCTGAAAAAGAGCCGAAAAACTAATCCTAGTGTGTAAATTTTTATTGCCATATGACCGTCTGAATTCGAGGCACAAAAAAGGCACTCATGTGAGTGCCTTAATACTAACTAGATGTCATATCTATCTTGATATCAGCCTAGTGATGGTACTGACTTATGAGCAACAGTCTCTGCGCCACCAATTCTTAGGCAGTTTCTCTACCATTACTTTCGCCATAAGAATGGCTAACAAGATGCCTGAACTATATACGATAACATCCGGTAGCAGATGGTGATTTTCGCCAACCTGAGGCATGACCACAAACCCGAAAGTATCTACCAGATAGTTAACTATGATGCCTGAAACTAGCGCCACTCCGAGCACGCCACCTAAGTAACCTAATAATGCACGTTTACCCAGCTCATTGACCACCACACCCAGTGTGGCTATGTTCGTCGCAGGTCCTGCCAACATGAAAACCAATACGGCGCCGGGTGATACCCCCGCCAACAACAGGCCTGCTGCTATAGGTGTCGATGCAGTTGCACAGATATACATAGGCACAGAGATAACCACCATGACCAACATGGCTAAGATACCGTCGCCCCACTGCGCCATGAAATCTGCCGGTACATAGGTCTGCACTAATGCAGCGAAGAACAGGCCGATCAACAACCAGATGGTGATATCTCGTACCAGATCAGTGGCAGCGAAATGCAGGCCCTTGCCGATACGGCTCATCACAGGTGTGCCTTTAAGCTCGGCGGCTATGTCCTTAGTCGACTCACAGCAGCTTTCATCATCACTGGCAGCCGACTCACTCTTGGCTGAGCTACAACATGAAGACTCTTTCTTTGGCGCTTGAGCTTTACTGCTACAAGATGAGCCTACTGTTGTTGCCGAAGCTGGGCTTGCCATAGGCGTCGCCAACAGGCTTGCACCATCGGCTATAGGCGTCATAGTCACAACGGGAGCCAGCTTAGACTCAGGCTTAGTTCCAGCCTTAGAAGCTGAACTACAACAAGAGCTCTCAGCCTTAGGTTCAAGCTGCTCTTTTTTACTGCTACAACAAGATGTAGATGCAGCACTAACCTGTTTAGCCCCAGCTTTAGCGCTTGATTGGTCTGCAATAGGCTCATCCCTATCGTCACGACCCACTAAGAGTCCGGCAACTATTGCACTCGCGACAGCCGCTATGGGTCTTACTATGGCCATAAAGGGGCCAAGTAGCACATAAGATACCGCCACAGAATCTATGCCGGTTTCTGGGGTTGAGACTAAAAAGGAAGTCGTGGCAGCCTTTGAGGCGCCTGAGCGTCGCAGGCCGACAGCAGCCGGAATAACTCCGCATGAACACAAGGGCAAGGGAGCACCTATAATAGCCGCCTTGACCGTAGTCTTAAATCCATGACCGCCAAGCTGCTTCTGCATCCATTCCATGGGCACAAACATCTTCAGCATGCCAGCCAAAAACAATCCCAGCAGTAACCAGGGCGCCGAATCCAGAAATAGATCCATAAAATTCGCAAACAACATAGTTAACCCTTACTTTGGCAATTTTTGGTGTACTGAGAATCATCATGATGATGGTCATGATTCTCACATTTAATATTATCTGTATTGGTTTCGAGCGCTTCCAATATGGAACAATGCTCGGCACTCTCGGGGCCACCACAACAGGCTGCGGATAATCGCTGCAGCGATACCTGAAAATATTTTAGCTCGGCGATCTTGGCCTCAACATGAGCGAGTTTACTATCCACCATGCCCTTCACATCCGCGCAAGCCCAGTTGGACTTATCTAACTCAATTGAGAGTAGTTCGCTGATCTCGGCTAAGGTGAAGCCCACCGCCTTGGCCCGCAAAATAAATCGCAATCTTTCGGCGTCAGCTTCTGTATAGATCCTATATCCAGAATCTGTGCGTGAAGATGGCGATAACAAGCCATGTTTCTCATAAAATCTCAAGGTATCGGCTTTCACTTCACACTGTTTAGCCAACTCTCCAATTCGATACATGTTTCGGCTCCATTTGGCACACATTGGCTCTAAGTTAAGGCCCTTTTAAAGAGAAGTATAAACCTTAGAGTTAAATCTAAGGTCAAGGGTTATTATGAGACTTATTTATGAGCAGTGCTTGTTCTCCTGTGCGTATTGTGAAATCGCACAGAAAAAAAAAGCCTATGAAGCCATTTTACGGTAAAATGTGCGCGCACGAATTGGGGCTCATCAACGCAGCTAGAATTGAGGGACTTTTGGAAAGTGGTGCGGCATTTTACACCTGATGCCACTGAGTTTTCCGAAAGATCCTTAAATATAACTACTGGACACTGTACCCAAAATGAATAATGCCAGACCCATTCGTCGCGCGCTGTTAAGCGTTTCAGATAAAACCGGAATCCTTGAGTTTGCTAAAGCATTACATGCTCAGGGCGTAGAACTGCTATCTACTGGTGGCACCGCCCGCCTTTTGGCTGACAACGGTGTGCCTGTCATTGAAGTTTCGGATCATACCGGACATCCTGAGATCATGGATGGTCGTGTCAAAACCTTGCACCCTAAAGTGCACGGTGGCATCTTGGCGCGCCGCGGTATCGACGAACTTGTCATGGAACAAAACAACATAAAGCCTATCGATCTTGTGGCCGTTAACTTGTACCCCTTCGCGGAAACAGTCGCTAAAGAAGGCTGTACTTTGGCTGATGCCGTCGAGAATATCGATATCGGTGGCCCAACCATGGTTCGCTCTACGGCTAAAAACCACAAAGACACCACCATCATAGTTAATACTCGAGATTACGACCGCGTGATCAAAGAGATGATTAATAATGAAGGCAGCACGACCCTTGAGACTCGTTTCGACTTAGCGATTGCCGCATTCGAACACACAGCCGCCTATGATGGCATGATAGCTAACTACTTCGGCACCATGGTTCCGGCCCATAATCTAGCTAACAGCTCAGAGAACACTTTATGTGCTGAGGGCTCCAAATTCCCACGCACTTTCAATACTCAACTCATCAAGAAACAAGATCTACGCTACGGCGAAAACAGCCATCAAACGGCCGCTTTCTATGTCGACACCCCTTCTCTTAACGGCCAGGACGATGAGGCCTCAGTTGCCAGCGCAATTCAGCTACAAGGCAAGGCACTGTCTTACAACAACATCGCCGATACTGATTCTGCACTCGAGTGTGTTAAAGAGTTCAGCGAGCCGGCCTGTGTCATCGTCAAGCACGCCAATCCATGTGGTGTAGCCATAGGTAGTGACTTGCTGGATGCCTACAACCGTGCATACCAAACCGATCCGACTTCAGCCTTCGGCGGCATCATAGCCTTCAATGGTGAACTCGACGAGAAAACTGCCAGCGCTATCGTTGCGCGTCAGTTTGTCGAAGTCATTATCGCACCTAAAGTTAGTCAGGCTGCGCGTGATGTCATTGCAGCTAAAGCAAACCTTCGTCTACTAGAATGTGGTCAATGGGGCGCTAAGACTAAGAGCCTAGATTACAAACGTGTCAACGGCGGACTACTTCTACAGGATCGCGATCATGGCATGGTCGCAATCGATGACGTTAAAGTTGTCAGTAAGCGTCAGCCCACTGCAGCTGAAATGAAAGATCTTATGTTCTGTTGGAAAGTGGCTAAGTTCGTTAAGTCTAACGCCATCGTTTATGCCAAGAACAGCATGACTATCGGTGTGGGCGCGGGCCAGATGAGTCGAGTCTACAGCGCTAAAGTTGCCGGTATCAAGGCCGCTGACGAAGGCTTGGAAGTGCAAGATTCAGTGATGGCATCCGATGCCTTCTTCCCATTCCGTGACGGTATCGATGCGGCAGCTGCTGCCGGTATCAGCTGTATCATACAGCCAGGTGGTTCAATTCGTGATGAAGAGATCATTGCCGCTGCCGATGAACACGGCATGGCCATGGTATTCACCGGAATGCGTCACTTCCGTCATTAATTGAAACACGGTCAGAGTTCCTAGGAACTCTTACCTAGATCCTAGAATTTCGAACAGAATTGAAATTTTTAATATTTAGCGCAAAGCCATCAGTTCTAGAACAAGGAAAACACACGGAGTTTACGCTAGTAAATGAGTATGTTTGACGCAGTTAAAGAGCTGATGGAGCAGCGATAAAGGATAAAAAAATGAATGTATTAGTTATAGGTGGAGGCGGTCGTGAACATGCACTTGCATGGAAGGCGGCCCAATCGACTCAAGTTGACACAGTATTTGTCGCACCGGGTAATGCCGGCACCTCGATTGAACCTAAGTTAGAGAACCTAGCTATTAATGTTGAAGACATTGCGGCTCTGGTTGCTTTTGCCCAAGATAAGCAGATTGAGCTCACCATAGTAGGCCCGGAAGTGCCATTAGCTATGGGTGTTGTTGATGCCTTCAATGAAGCCGGATTACCCATATTCGGCCCGACTAAAGGAGCGGCGCAGCTCGAGTCTTCTAAAGCCTTCACCAAAGACTTCTTAGCTCGTCATAATATCCCCACGGCTGCTTATTCAAATTTCACCGAAATTGAACCGGCTAAAGCCTATGTCACCAACATGACAGCAAGCACTGGCTTCCCTATCGTGATCAAGGCCGATGGTTTAGCGGCAGGTAAAGGCGTGATTATCGCCGAAGATCAGGCACAGGCCGATGCAGCTATCGAAGATATGCTCGAGGGTAATAAGTTCGGTGAAGCCGGATCTCGTGTGGTTGTCGAAGAATTTCTAAAGGGCGAAGAAGCCAGCTTTATCGTCATGGTTGACGGTAACAACATACTCGCTATGGCCACCAGCCAAGATCATAAGGCTCGTGATAACGGCGATAACGGCCCAAACACAGGTGGTATGGGTGCATATTCTCCTGCGCCCGTGGTAACTCAAGCCGTACATGATTGGACCATCAATAATGTGATCCGCCCAACCGTTGATGGCATGGCGGCTGAAGGCAACGTCTACACAGGTTTCCTCTATGCAGGCTTGATGATTTCTCCTGACGGCAGCGCTAAAGTATTAGAGTTCAACTGTCGTTTCGGCGACCCTGAGACTCAACCTATCATGATGCGTCTGCAGTCCGATCTGGTAGAGCTTTGCCTTGCTGCGACACGTGGCGAGCTGGATAAGGTTACCGCCGAGTTTGATTCTCGCGCAGCCGTAGGTGTTGTCTTAGCCGCCGGTGGTTACCCTGAAGCGTACCGTAAACATGATGTGATCTTAGGTTTAGATCTTGGCAACAATGACGCTAAAATCTTCCATGCGGGTACCAGCATGAAAGATGGCAATGTGGTGACTAATGGTGGCCGCGTTCTTTGTGCAACCGCACTAGGTAACACAGTGACCGAAGCTCAAGCCAGCGCATACGCCTTAGTCGAGACTATCCATTGGGATGATGTTTACTTCCGTACCGATATTGCTTACCGCGCTATCTCTAGAGAGTTAGAGAAAGCTAGCGACTAAGCAGCGGTTTAGAAGACTCATGCTAACAATCAAAAGCCCTCATCGAGAGGGCTTTTTTGTGAATTGATTATAATACCAATCGGTTGAGCGAGCCTAATGCCCTGCCGCGATAGCTTTTCTTGCTATCTTGTCTATCAAGCGCGGCGCAAACAACTTAACCAAGCGTCCCAATCTACCTCTCATGGAGGTAATAAGTAATCGACCTCGACTGGATATCACAGGCACCATCATCTTGGCACACTCCTGTGCCGTGAGTATCTTCGACTCCTCCATAGGCGACTCGCCTAAAGGCTGCCCCTGACCATCGAGGGCACGTTTATGTATTTCTGAGACGACAAAATCTGGGCAGATGGTGGTAACGGCAACATTGTCATCGGCAAGCTCTATTCTGAGGGAGTCAAAAAATCCTATGACCGCATGCTTTGAGGCGGCATAGCCGGAGCGGGTTGGCACTCCGGTAAGACCTGCAACCGAGGCGACGATAACCACCTGACCTTGGTTTTTCTTAAGCTCAGGCAAGGCTGCATGGGTCAAATAGGCCGGGCCTAAGTAATTAACCTTCATGAGACGCTCAAGAATATCCAGCTCGATAAGAGCATCGAACTTAGACCACATGGTCATGCCGGCATTGTTGACTAAGATGTCGAGGCGACCGAAATGCTCGATACTGGTATCTATGAGTTGCTGACATTGAGATTTACTGGTGACATCTGCGGCAAAAACGAAAGGCTCATGTCCTTGACTGGCAACCTCGTGAGCGAGTGAGAGCAATCTGGACTCATTTCTCGCGCTTAAAACTAACTTACAACCCAACGGGGCTAAAGCAAGTGCAAGTGCTCGTCCAATCCCTTCTGAGGCTCCTGTGATTATGATGACTTTTCCTGACAGACCTTCCATATTCATTCCCTGAATAATACTATTTAGTGAGCTTGGTATCGTGATACTAACTCTAAGTATATAACATAGATAAAACCACACATCGAGTTCAGAGACGGATTATTCATCACTTTATGCTATCAGACGCCGGGATACAGATTGGCTTGGCTGATAACTGGATAGGGGTTGAGGTCGGCCTATGGCATAGCCCTGAGCATAGTTAATTCCAATCTCTTGTAGCTTATCGATAATATCTTGGTTTTCCACAAACTCGGCAACTGTCTCTATGCCCATAACACCACAGATATCGTGGATAGACTTAACGATGGCGTAGTCTTTAGCGTTAGTGGCTAAGTTTTTCACGAAGCAACCATCTATTTTCACATAATCAACTGGCAGCTCCTTGAGGTAACCATAGGAGGCGAAGCCACTACCAAAATCATCTAATGCGAAGGAGAAGCCAAGCTTTCTCAGATATTCGAGCATCTCCATCGCCCTTTTTTTATTCTGAATCGCACTGGTCTCGGTGATCTCAAAACAGATACACTCACTGGGTATGGCGAAACGCTCGAACTGCTGGATAATGTAGTCCACCATGCCTTCAGCCCCTAGACTATTGCCCGATAGATTAATAGAGATACAGTGGTCTTCCCAGATCTCCTCATGCATAGATAGCCAAAGAAAAGCCTTTCTGATCACTTCTTTATCAACATAGCTCATCAATTTAAATTGCTCTGCGGCGGCAATAAACTGAGCCGGTGCTAATATTCGCCCATTGGGCTCCTGAATACGCAACAAGATCTCCATGCGTTGCCTATGCTTACCGGGCCCCACGCCTTTAATCGGTTGGTAGTAGAGCAGCAGTTCATTGTGTTCTATAGCCTGGCCAATCCTTACCGCCCACATAGGCGCATTGCGCTGGAAAATCAGGTCTTTATCTTTATCATCATAGAAGTGAACCTGATTACTGCCCTTACCTTTTGCCGCAAAACAGGCAATATCGGCATCTTTGAGTAACTCTTTCTCCGAGATGTAAGGGGCTCTGGCTATGGCGATCCCAGCACTGACACCCACTTTATAATGACAGGCATTATTCTTATCCTGCAGCACTTGCATCGACACACTGGCAACTATGCGTTTGGTTAATTGAGCGACCTCTAAGGCACTATGATCCCGAATGGCTAAACCAAACTCATCGCCACCGAATCTGGCTAACATCTGATCTTGGGTCAAACAAGATTGCATCGCCCTTGCCACCATAACCAACATCCTATCTCCTGCACTATGACCGCAGGAATCATTGATTAACTTGAACTGTTCTAAATCAAAATAGCAGATAGCGATCGATTGAGCCCCAAGGCTAAATGCCTCCAGCTTATCTTCGAAGGCTCGACGGTTAAGTAAGGAAGTGATTGGATCTAGATTAACTCTGTGATGTAACTTACGCTTGAGCAGCTCCTCCTGAGTAATATCTCTGAGCAGAATAACCGTTCCCACCACTAGCTGCTTATGATTAAGCCGCGTACTGATGCTACGCTCCACGATCCGTGTCGACTCGCCTTGCAGCTTAAGCTTACTCAGTATCGGTTGCCGTGCCCGGCTAGCCATTAGATCGAACAAGTCTTGGTTAATATTCCTATCCGTTTTGAGCAAAACATCGACTTTCTCCCCAAGGACATCGGGCCCTTTGACCCCGAGTAACCTCTCGGCCAAGGGATTCAAATACACAAGTTTAGCCTCGGCATCGGTCAATATAACTGCCTCAGAAATCGACCCTAAGCTAGATTTCGCATGCTCTTTCAGTTGAACAATCTTGGCAAGCAGATGATTAACCCTATCAGCTATCAGCACAAATTCGGGACTGTCACCAGCTATCAGAGGCGTATAAGTCTTAGCCTTAGGATTAATCCCCTCCAGCTGTGTCATCAAGCGATGAAACGGACGTATAAGGCCTAAATTCAACCAAATATAACCTGCAATGAGTATTAATATCCCCACACAAACTATGCAAAACGGTACCAGATAATGTTGTAATTTCCCTTGACTGAAAACACTGTCAGAGAAAGTGATCTCTAGGTGCACGGGCTTATCATAGATCAGGCTAGGCAGTTCGATGACAGAGGTATTTCTAAGCGGATTAGCCTGTCGCACACCTTGGGCAATAATGACCTGGCTCACTAAGCCTTGTAAGGCATAACTCGATAGGTATTCAGGAGTGAGTCGCCTCACCAACATGACCGGACTATCAGGCTCGTTCGGCACGACGCTCACGATATAGCCGATGCCTTTATCCATATACACCCCGGAATGAGGAGAGCTCCCGTGTAACAGATAGCCGGGAATAGAATTAAGCTCGAATGACATAGGGTCATCATAGCGAGGAGAAAATAATTTTAGCTGTCCACCATCGAGATGGTAGACCCTGAGATGCTCAGATATCTTACTCGTTCGCCAAGCTTCAGCTAAGGCGGCTCTCTTAAGGGAGCTTAGCTCCGACTGGGGCGCAGCATAGATATTAGCGAACAAGTCTAACTGCTTGATATCTTTATCCAGCTGAGACTTTATGCTGACTAACTCTGTACTCACTAGGTCCAGCTTTAAAGACTCGATTCGATGATCGAACCAGATGCTTGAACAGTAGGAAACAGCAATCATTGCAGGTATACAGAAGCCAACAACAAAGACGATCAGTTTTTTGCCTATATGCATCTTCTCTCACAGCGATAAACTTTTAAAATTAACGGCGGAACTCACTAAGTTTATTAGCACTTCCATAACTTCGGCATGCAAAATACCCCATTTACACCACAGAGAAAACCCGTTTTGCTTTACCCGTTGCTAAAGTAAGCAATAGAGTGCATTTATTACTCGCCCCATATCTTGATCTAGTTCATTAAGCTGAGCAATAAATAGGGGAAATATAAGAATTTACCCAGAAGTGAGACGTGACGCTTTCGTGATACTTTTTCATCTAACTTGTGATTAATTCGCGACCACCCGGTGACATCACTTTGTAACAATCAAATGATAGCTAATCGATTCGTCTACAAGGAGATACACCATGAATCTAAACCATACCACTGCCCTGTTCATTCTCGGCTGCATGATAAGCATTCCAGCCTCTGCCGCCGATTTAGAGATAAGCCTCACCAACTTGACCCATGGTAACCACTTTACTCCCATACTCATCACAGCTCATGCTGGCACGAGTCATCTTTTCCAATCCGGTGAGGTGGCCAGCCCAGCGCTGCAGAAGATGGCAGAGGGAGGAGACATAGGTGACTTAGTCGCGGCAGCTATGGCCAATAATGAACTCACGGTGGAGAATCCGGCCATGGGCCTCTTGGCGGCAGGCAGCAAAACCAGCGACATAATGCTAGATACCCAGACTATGACCCATCTGTCGATAGTCGCCATGGTATTACCCACCAACGATGCTTTCATAGGTCTAGACGCATGGGAGATACCGACCGCACCGGGCACCTACACCCTTAACCTCAATGCTTATGATGCTGGCACCGAAGCAAACGATGAAATAATTAATGGTGGCGGCATGTCTGGTACCCCTGGGATCCCAGCAGCACCAGGAGGTGATGGCGGCGCCAACGGCACAGGAGTCATGGACACCAGCAGTAATACCAAGGTCCATATTCATCCAGGTGTACTAGGCGATACCGATATCGCTGGTGGCATGAGTGACGTCGATAGCCGCATCCACAGATGGCTAAATCCGGTCGCCAGAGTCGTCGTGGTCGTTAAATAAGGGGGACATCATGAGAATAATCAAACAAATGACCCATAAGCGACTCACAGCATCTATGGTGTTAGCCAGTCTATTTACACTGAGTGCATGTTCAGATAATGACTATAGCCCCATAAATACACAGACGCCGACTCAGGTTGCCACACAAGATTATCGAGTCACAGTCACCAACTTAACCGCTAATCAGCCCATGTCTCCCCTCGCCTTGTTAAGACATAATGCAGACATAACCGCATGGCAAACCGGCGGGGCGGCCAGCCTTCCCCTAGAAACCTTAGCCGAATCTGGAGATAGTACAGGCTTTGCCGATATGGATGGTGTCGATGCTCTCATCAAGGGTCTGGGGATTTTAGCCCCGGGAATGACAGAGAGTATCGAGCTTGAGCTTAGTCCGGATGAGGTCGCCTCAATCTCTGTGTTAACCATGTTAGTTAATACCAATGACGCCTTTGCCGGAGTAAATAGCGTTTCTCTGGTGGATCTAGCGGTTAACACCACAGTGAAATTCAGCTCCATAGCTTACGATGCAGGCACCGAAGCCAATTCCGAAGCCAAGGGGACCATACCCGGACCAGCAGACAGCGGAGAAGGCTTTAATGCCGCGCGAGACGATGTCGACAGGGTTCATGCTCATCCAGGTGTCATCAGCGCCGACGATGGATTAGCCAATTCGGTATTATCGGCCTCCCATAGGTTTGATAATCCTGTGCTGACTATTTCAATCGAACGACTGAGATAAGCATAGAAAATAATTGTTCGAAATAAATACCGCCCAAGTCAGGTCTATTGATTTACGGATCTGCTTTGGGTGACTCAAAATGAATGGAACACAGAAGGCATTTGGTGAACACTATAGCCACCACATATTGATCGTGGAAGATGAGCCTGATCTGGCTAACTTAATCAAGCTCAATCTAAATACCTTAAGCTATGGTGTGTCCCATAGCACCACATTGAAACATGCCCGAGAAACATTAGAGATTAAGCAATTCGATCTCATTCTCATCGATCGCATGCTTCCCGACGGAGACGGCATCATGTTGTGCCAACAACTGAGAGAGTCGGGCCAAACTGTGCCATGCATGATGTTGACGGCAAAAGATTCAGAGGCCGATATCGTACTCGGATTAGAAGCTGGAGCAGATGACTACTTAGTGAAACCATTCAGCGTATTAGAGCTGAGAGCTAGGGTCAAAGCCTTGCTACGCAGGAGCCATCTGATTGAAGAACAGCAGGAATCACGGCTGGATTTTTATGGTATTACCATTAACTGCACCACACGAGAAGTGATCGCCTTCGATACCCACTTGGAGCTAACAGCCAGAGAGTTTGATCTCTTACTATTTATGGCGAAACACCCCAAACAAGTTTTCAGCCGCATGCAGTTACTCGAGGCCGTGTGGGGCTACTCATACAGCGGATATGAACATACGGTCAATAGCCATATTAACCGTCTAAGGGCCAAGTTATCCCATTGTGCATCGACCGCAGATCTCGTCAAAACAGTGTGGGGAGTAGGATATAAATTCTCACCACCAAGCCAAGCCATTAACCATTAACCATTAACCATTAACCATTAATAAGTCTGGATTATGGACTCGCTAAACTTAAGGGCTAAACTATGAAAAGTTTATTTAGTCGACTGCTCTTGTCGGCGAGTGTGATTGTTTTCATCTTAATCTTAGCTGTTTGGCAATGGTTTCAATTTAGCCAAGACTTTAGCCGTAATCAGGTACAGCAATCTCTGCACCAAGAGTTAGCCCTGCATATGGCACACATTAACCCCTTACTGTCTCAAGGGATCACCTCAGATGCTGCATTGAAAGAGGCCTTTCATGACTTTATGCTTCTGGGTCCAAGCTTCGAGATTTACACCTTAGATACTCTAGGTAAGGTTATTGCCTATGATGCGAACCAAGAGAAAATCAAACGCCCACAGATATCGACTCAAGCCATAGAGGCGTTCATCCAAGGTGATGAACTGCCAATTAAGGGCATGGACCCTCGCTCACTCGATAGCGATAAGATATTCTCCGCTGCCCATCTGCAAGATGCCTCAGGCAAGATCACAGGTTACCTCTATGTCATCATAGGGGGAGAAGATTTTGATATGTGGCAATCTCTGGTCAGTGAGCATCAGGCACCGCGGATCTTGGGCGGCATGCTCATAGGTTCGAGTATATTCGCCTTACTGTTATTTGCACTTTTAGCCAGATACCTGACCGCCCCTCTATCTAAGCTTGAGCAAGATCTACGTCTGGTAGAGACCCAGAAACTCGCCGATGGCTTAAGCCTCTCTCACGATTACCGGGGGAGCATAGAGATCCGTCAATTAAGCTTACATATAAAACGCTTACTCAATGAAATCAGCGAGCAACACAAGTCCATCAACCGCCAGCAACAGGCCAGGCATGACTTCATGCTGCATCTGTCACATGACCTTAAGACCCCGCTCACTTCACTGCAGGGATATATAGATACTTGGTTATTATTGCCTGCCCATGAACGCAGCAGTGACCTTATCGAAGTCGCCGCCAATTCGGGTAAATATATACAGCAACTTCTGAGTCAGATGTTGGAGCTCGCAGCACTGGAAAACGGCCAGATAACCCCAGATTTTAAAGAGACCAAATTGAGTTTATTACTAGGGGAGTTAAAGCAATACTTTACCCCTCGCGCCACCAGCCAAAATATTCAGCTCGACTTCGAAGTAGACGAGAGGCTATCGATTTTTACCGACCCTCAGTTATTGATGCGAGTCTTATCTAACCTGGTGGATAACGCGATTCGCTACACGCCATCGGGTGGCATCATAAGTATCAAGTTAATCACAGCCAATATAAATTCGGAAGATCATGGTATCTGGCTCAGCGTATCCGATAACGGCTCAGGCATGCACAAACATGAGCTACAGGCACTGCAACAGATGCGCAATAAACCTAGCTTTAAACATGATGATATCTTGCCTCAACTCGGTGTAGGACTGGCAATTGTGAGGCAATTACTCGGCCTACTTAAGTGTAATATTGATATAGACAGCACCCCGGGAGAGGGCAGCTGTTTTCAGATAGAGTTGCAGAAAATTTAATTCAGGTTTGCAATATAAGCCCGGAAACAAAAAAGACCCGCCTAGGAGGCGAGTCTTCTTCAATAACCTATCGCTAATGGCTTATCGCCAAGAGCTAGCAATAAGTTACTTATGGTATTGAGGCGACAACTCATGTACAGACTTGATGAATGCACCAGCATGCTCAGGATCTACATGTTGATGGATACCATGGCCTAAGTTAAATATATGGCCGGCTCCTTCGCCGTAACTAGCCAGGATTTGACCCACTTCCTGATGAATACGCTCAGGTGAAGCATAGAGTACCGAAGGATCCATATTGCCCTGAAGTGCAACTTTATGGCCCACACGACGACGAGCGTCACCAATATCTACGGTCCAATCTAGGCCCAGTGCATCACAACCAGTCTCAGCCATAGACTCTAACCATAGACCGCCACCTTTAGTGAACAAGGTAACCGGAACCTGGCGACCGTCGGCATGACGAGTCAGGCCATCGACTATCTTCTGCATATAACGCAGTGAGAATTCACGGTAGGCATGGTGAGACAGTGCGCCCCCCCAGGAATCGAAAATCATTAAGGATTGTGCGCCGTTAGCCACTTGTGCATTCAGATACAGGATCACAGAATCTGCAAGCTTATCTAACAGCATGTGCAGTGCGGCTGGCTCTTCGTAGGCCATCTTCTTGATCTTCTCGAATGTCTTGCTCGAACCACCCTCAACCATGTAAGTGGCGAGTGTCCATGGTGAACCTGAGAAACCAATTAAAGGCACTTCGCCCTTAAGTTCACGACGAATAGTGCTTACCGCACGCATCACATAGCCTAGCTCATCTTCCGGATCTGGAATCGATAGCTTCTTGATGGCATCAATAGTGTCGGTCGGACGCTGGAAACGTGGACCTTCACCAGTCTCGAAATATAGACCTAAGCCCATGGCATCTGGAATGGTCAGAATATCGGAGAATAAGATAGCGGCATCAAGGTCATAACGACGTAATGGCTGAAGCGTCACTTCACAAGCTAAATCCTTATCCCTACATAGAGACATAAAGTCGCCGGCCTGAGCACGTATGGCTTTATATTCTGGAAGATAACGACCAGCTTGACGCATCATCCAAACAGGAGTTCTGTCGACAGGTTGTTGCAATAACGCACGTAAATAACGATCATTTTTTAGTTCTGCCATCTTGGCTTGCTTCCTAAACTTATAGTGATATCCGCTTGGATCGCTAGTTTAGCATTTAGATTAATAAAATAACCTTAATCTGAGTATTTATATGACAAAGCCCTCTAGGTAAGATATTCCCCCAATGAGCCGTGTTAACCCACTTTTAGAGCACATAAAGTAAAACACTCTGATGACAAGTCACATTATTGTTCCCCATATGACAGAAAAAAGTTGCACCCGCCCCCAAGCTTTGGTATAAAAAGCCTGCGCTAGCAAGAACAATCAAGAAGCTCGTCACATCGAGCCAGCAAAACCTTTACTCGCCCAGCGATAGATTTCTATCGCTGGGCATTTTATTTTCTAGGGGATTCAACTCCCTACCCCCTTCAGTTTTCCGCATAAAAAACAGCCAGCTTAACTATTTAGTAATATCTCACATATATCAGCGAAAATGGTTGATTAATACCCTGTTTGTCACCTACATTAGAAGTCAGGGAAGCACTTTTAAACGGGAATAATTATGTTAAAACAACTCGAAAAAGCTGAAAGAAAGTGGGGCGGCTCTAACACTCTTATCGATCATTGGCTTGATAATCGTCGACAGCTACTGATCAACTATTGCCAAATTGCCGGTATCCCTCCCTATGAATCCACTGAAAAAGCACTGCCTACCGTTAAGACAGTGAAAGAGTTTTGTGATTTGTTAGTGGATTACGTCTCAGAAGGACATTTCGAAGTTTATGACCGAGTCGTGACCGCATGTGAGAGAAATGGCACATCGAGTCAGTCTCTTGCGCGAAACCTGGTGCCACGAATAAGTGAAACCACAGATTCAGCCTTAGATTTTAATGAAAAATATACTGAATCCGTCGATGACCAAATCCTCTATCAACTCGATAAAGATCTGTCATCACTGGGACACGCAATGGAAACCCGTTTCGAATTAGAAGATGAACTACTGGAAGTGCTGCACACTAAGCACTCATAATTCTCGAAACAGATATCCGCTATAATCTATAAGTGATAAGTGCAGAGTAAATACCAGCCAAGCTCCCCGTCTTTCTTGGCTTTCTTTTACCCTTCCTCGGGAATTACAGCTTTCTCAATAGGCTAGCTGATTAGTGCGTCGCCCTCACCCGAAGTTAAGATAACCAGATCACAATTTGAGGGAACCAGATCCTCAGTCACGCTACAGGCCTATAAGCTGCGCTTTAAAACCTGCTTCCCTTAGAGGCTCTGATGAAATAATTCAATGCAGCGTCAGCAATAAACAGATCAAATATCAAATATTATCCTCTATTTAATCTTAATCGAATTCTGAACCTGGGTATTAACGTTAAGAGTGAATATATCCGGTCTCGAGTAATGCCCCACCACATCTAATGCCCGTTTAGAGATTGCCACCAACTTAATATCTATATCGGCGTAGAGTATGCCCTTCTCTTTTCTCAGGGGCCCAGCAACAATCGCACCACCTGGGGCGATAATCACAGAGTCTCCCGGATTTATCCATTCATCAATGTCTGGGTACAAGCTCTCTTTATCGGGAAAATCATCGGGGAGATCCTTGTGTTCCAATACCACACCACAAGAGATCACCCAACAGCGTCCCTCCCGCGCTATATGTTGCATAGTCCCCAGCCAAGCATCGCCACTGTCATAGGTAGGTGCGATATAAATCTCAACCCCCTGTGCATATAGAGCGTACCTAGCCAGAGGCATATAGTTCTCCCAACAGAGTAAGGTACTCAACCTGCCAATGGGCGATTCAACCACCTTAAGGCTAGAACCATCGCCAAATCCCCACACCATACGCTCAGGGTTGGTAGGCATCAGCTTTCTGTGTCGGTTGACTAGCTTGCCCTCCGCAGAAATGATGACGACCGTGTTATATAGGGTCGCCCTACTGCGCTCATTACCCCGTTCATTGAGGCCGCAAACCACAGTCACCTGATTAGCTTTGGCCGCATCGCACAATGGTGCCAAATCACCTGTGTCTATATTGACTGAGCTTTCGAGTAATAACCCATGCAGAGCCTCACTAGTCCCCCAGTCTATACCGGGTCTCAGCCGCCAGATCCATGCTGGATATCCGGAAATATAGGCTTCGGGAAATACCACCAGTTCGGCACCAGACAAGGCTGCCTCATGAATAAGCAGCACGGCTTTTTCTATGGTTTTATCACGATTTAATACAATTGAAGACTCTTGAACTATGGCTACCCTAGACATATAGACTCCAGCAAGCAGAAACAGGCAATTGGTGCACCTTATAAAGCTAGCCGAACAGGGCTATAACGCCAGTATTCCACGTTAAAGCCATTAGAAATGAGATTAGAAATGAGATTAGAAATGAGAAATGGATAATAGATAGTGGCTGATGCAGTGCTCTGCAGCCTATGAGGAATACTGAATTTTCAGTGTCGGGCACCACTAAGGTACCCAAGCAGAGAATTTCAATATCTTAGATAACTAGTCTTTCTTCTCTATGGTGATCTCTAATATCTTACTGTCTGTGGCAAACCATTTCTGCACATAGAGGGTTCCAAGAACGGGTGCCTGACCCGGCTCCGGCATCTCCTGATAGCGCACGCTATTTTTAGTCTCTTTCTCATACTCAAATTTAAGGGTTTTCTTAGTCATATTTTCCTGATTGCCCGTACATACTTAGCTAAATATTTTGATAAACTAACATGACAGGAATTCAAAAGCAGCTCACCATGTCTAAACTAAAACCCGACGTCACTATTATTCATAGCGGAATCTTCACCAAATGGGATGAGCATGATGGCGCCCTGCCCAGATTAACTAAATCTACTGTTCACGTACCCGCAGAGATTGATATTGAATTTGGTTTTATTACCCGGATCAAAAAGGCCAAGAACCAGAAACTCAGATATTGTATCTATCATCCAGATATTCCCGATGCTGACGGCAATATTAGGCCCCCTTTCGATGGTGAGGTCTATGTAGAAGAAAATGATTGGAAATTTTATCTTGGCGATACAATCTGGGCGCCTGAGCGCAACAAACTAGGTAAATGGCGCATGACCTTAGAGCTTAAGGGCAAGGTCATAGCCGAGAAGACCTTCAAAGTACACACTGCAGATGATAAGCCGCTGCAAGGAGATACTAAGATCAAAATAGATCTCGAGGTAGCAAGGGTCGCCTCATTTAGGAAAAAACGCAGGCTGTAAACAATAGGAACCCTAAGGTTCATCTCCCTATCAAACGATTTCTTTCCTGAACGAAAAAAGGCTCATCACTGTCTCTAATAAGAAGTGATGAGCCCTTCGTCTTTAATGTGGCGCAGAGATAGCTGACTTTAAACAATAGGAACCCTGAGGGGGCAAATTGTTATTTCTAAAAAACAAGAACGAAAAAGCCCGTTATCTTTCGATAACGGGCTTCATCTGAATGTGGCGGAGAGATAAGGGCTTGACCCCTACATTCACACGCTATAAACCTGTGACTCAAAAAATTTATATTCCTAAACGAAAAAAGGCTCATCACTCTCTCTAATAAGAAGTGATGAGCCCTTCGTCTTTTTGCACGAAAAAGCCCCTAGCATTTCTGCTAGGGGCTTCATCTGAATGTGGCGGAGAGATAGGGATTTGAACCCTAGACGGGCTATAAACCCGTGCCGGTTTTCAAGACCGGTGCATTCGACCACTCTGCCATCTCTCCGAACGCCGCTGATAATAGGGATTGTTGACCTTGATGTAAAGAGGCAAAACGCTCGACTGGACAAGAAATCATCATAAAGTGCAATAAACCCTAAAAAAACACTCTGACTGATGTTTTTTTGTCATCTGTGGCTTAATTTTAAGCTTTGGTTTTATCCAGTAACAGATTTTGCAATTCAGCTAATGAACTCACCTGATAGTGAGGAATGATCCCCTCAGGTACATCTCGGCCTTCACTGTTAAGCCAACAAGTATCGAAACCAGCATTCAAACCGCCTTGTATATCTGAATGTGGATTATCACCCACCATCAATACCTTATCTCTCGGTGGGTGTTGCATATGAGTGAGGGCATGTTCAAAAATCGCCACATCGGGTTTTGCTACGCCCACTTGCTCAGAGATAACCACAGGAGAAAAGCTGCCTAATAAACCTGTACGCTCTAGGCGTATGGTCTGCAATTCGGTGAAGCCATTAGTAATGATCCCCATCTCGACTCGACCCGTTAATGCATCGATTAACTCCCTAGCACCGGGTAATAGGCTACAAATATCCGCCATGGCAGCCAGAAAGCCGCTATTAAGCTCTTGAGTCGTAACCGCTAACTTAGCAGCCCAAGACTCGAAGCGAGTATTTTGTAACTCGAGGGCTGAGATATTGCCATCTTGATACTCGACCCATAACGGCTTATTCACCTCTTGATATATTTGAAAATCATTGCGGGTAAAGTCGACACCAAACTTAGAGAACATCAGTTGCAAGCCTTTGAAGGCATCGAAATGAAACAAGGTTTCATCGGCATCAAATAAGATCCATTGGTACTTCATAGCTATAAACTCTCCGGATAAATCTAATTATATCAATGCCCATAACGTGGAAAAACATTAAGGTTAGGGCATTTGTCATGGGCGACAATAATCACCTAGCAAGCCCTTGTAAAGGGAAACCAGGCCATAAGAATATACCGTGGGATAATTTACTCTTGGATATAACAGACAGACTGAGACTCAGTTACAGGAGGCATGGCCATGCCATTGCTCTAGCCTTTCACTATGAACATCAAGCCATTGTTTTGCCGCCTGTTCAACACTCAAGTGATCTATATCGATTAAGGCTGCGGCTAAGGCTATCTCTTGGTTAGACAGTGAAAAACTCCTCACTATGTCTAAGGCGCATAAAGACTTTCCCGCTAAATATTTAGAGGTCGCCTTCTTCAGCCAACCATCCTTGGGGTTGCCACAATCCCAGAGGTATTTTTTATTCACTCCCCATGCAGGCTCAAATTCACATGCCTCGCTATACTCTGGAAACTCAACAAATTTACCCTTATAAAGGGTTTCGACCCAATTAGGGGTCCAATTAAAGATGACGAATACTTTTTTCTTCTCGAACAAGCGAACGAACACTTGCCAAAGTTCATCCCCGGTCGGTATCTCCCTAACTCGAAAGTCTAAACCCAAGGCGCGAATTCTGGCTCTGTCTGGCTTAACCCAAGGACCAGAGATATAGATCCCTTGTGACTCTTCATCATCGGAGAAAAGAGCGGAGCAAGCTTTCAACGCCGTCCAGTCGGGAAGGCCCGGACATAATGCTTCCACGTAATCCGGATACCACCAACCCTCTCTGGTTAATGCCTGATGAGTACCACCATCGATGATCTTGCCATTCTTGACCAACTTATCGAATTGAGCCGCCATACTTCCCTGCCAGACTTCTATCTGCACATCCGCATGACCATAAACCAATTGATACCACTGGCCATCGGCAGCGAAGGAGACATAGTCCACCTCTATGCCCTTGCTTTGCATAAGCTCGCCAACCACATGAGTCAGTACTTTTTGACTAGACCAGTCTAGCTCCAGCAGTAACACCACCTTAGCGGATACCCCCATGCTGATAGAAGCCAATACAGCCCCAAGCAAGCATAAGATTCTGCTAAATTTACCCATTATTGAGCCTAATTTACTATCGCAGCTTTGATCATAGAATCTATGTTTACAAAGCGCAATATTCCCTTTGACTTGCTCACTAGCAACAAGGATACATATCTACTTACTTTTGATTCCCATCAATTACCACACCATCCGGAACTAGTTATGACAAACATCTGTCACAGCTAATGAATACATAATGGATAAGGAATCAGTTGATGCTGAAGGGACTCGTTAAACGACTACAAGAAAACCGCTTTTTTTTACTCTTTATTGTTCTCATGTTGGTATTTAGAAGCGCCGTAGCCGACTGGAACTCGGTACCTACAGGCTCGATGAAGCCAACCATTCTCGAAGGAGATAGGTTGCTGGTTAATAAGATGGCCTACGATATCCGCGTCCCCTTTACCCATCTATCCATAGTTAAGATTGCTGATCCTCTTCGTGGTGAGATCATCATCTTCGATTCAGTCAAGGCAGATAAGAAACTGGTTAAGCGTGTGATTGGTGTGCCTGGGGATGTGATTGAGATGAGACAAAACAGGCTCATTATCAATGGCCAAGTGCTGGATTATGAAATTCGAAACAAGCTTGTCTCAAACACAGATAGTATAGAGAATCTCTTGGGGCTAGAGCATATGATTCGAGTCCATGACACCCCTTCTCGTCTGGCTAACTTTGGTCCTGTCACTGTGCCTGATGACTACTATCTGGCTCTGGGGGATAACCGTGATGCAAGTGCCGATTCTCGAGTAATAGGCTTTATACCACGAGCCGAGATAACTGGCAGAGCAAAAACAGTAGCCTTCTCTAACGACTATGATAACTACTACCGATTTAGGCCCCAGCGATTCATGCATACGCTATAACAAGGTGCTAGTTTCTAGACTCTTGGGGAGCACATCTTTAGTCACTAAGAGTTTGTGTAAACATCTACACAAAAAAGCCGATTTTTGCTATTTTAAGAGCTCTTTTATTAAATGGATTTGTGATGAAACAGCTTATTTCGGCTATATTTTTCTCGATGACCCTACTCCTTTCAGGCTGTGCTACAACGCCTGGAGATGAACAAGTTGAATACCTAACCTATGTCAAAGCAGGGCAGATGGTTCCAGTGACCCAATTCACCGATACCCAAGGTAATAAGATCGATTTAGAGGAATCTAGCAATGCCAAGCTACTGGTGCTATTTGCCACCTGGTGTCCAGATTCTCAACGAGCCATGAAAGCATTAGAGGCTTCAGATCTCAACCTAGACCCAAATGTCGACATCATAGCCATAGGCCGGGAAGATAATAAGCAAGCCTTAGATAAGTTTGCCAGCGAGTATGAGATTAATTTCCCTCTAATTGCCGACGCCAAACGAGCCATCTATGCCAAGTTTGCTAATGCAGGGATCCCCAGACTCATTCTACTCGATGCTAATAACACCATAGTTAAGACCATAATAGCCGAAGGTGAAGATCCATTAGCCGAAGTGCAGTGGTAAGAGCAGCGATAAGTACAGAGGTAAGAGCAGACCTAGCCTGACAGCAGTTAGCTTTCTTTTTCCACCTCGATGAACTCTTGGATTAGTTCGGCTAGTCGGACTAATCCATACTTCATTTTATCATTCCAAGGCAGTGCAAAAGAGATCCTAAAATACTCGTCATATTCATGTGTAAAAGAAAACATAGCACCAGGAGCAATCGATAACTTTTCCTTAATCACTCTTGCCCATAACTTCTCACTAGAATAACCCTCGGGTAGCTTCAACCAGATACAAGGCCCACCAGCAGGCTGACTCATATAGACAGAATCATCGAGCACAGAGAGCATCAAACTTCTCGCCTGCTGATAATTCACATTCATCTGCGCCCTGAGTTTCCTCAATAGGGTCTTATATTCCCCCGAAGACATTAGGTTTGCCACCATGTATTGCAGGGCTATGCTTGGCTCCTCGGCAACTGTTTGTTTAGCAAACTGGCAAGACACGAAAGTATTACTGCACAGCAAATAGCCTAAACTGATAGCTGGTGAGATGGTGTCATAGAAATCACCTATGCTTATCACCCTACAGGGGCAAGTTTGAGTCACTAGACTCGCTATAGTCACAGGTCGACGGCCACCAAAATAGAGCTCGCCACGATCATACTCGATAAGAGTGACATCATGCTCGATAGCCCACTCTATCAAGGCACGCTTATCTTCTACTGATAACACCCGCCCGGTAGGGTCGGCAAAGTTAGGGTTCACCAGGTAAGTATCGAAGCCTTGCTCTTTATGAGCCTTTGAGAGTAGCGACAACTCATAGGTATAATTTGACTGCATGGGCACTTCAATCACATCGCCATTAAATTGTTTTAAGATGGCCTGAAAATAAAATGACACGGGTGATTCAACGGCAACAAGCTTGCCAATCGATTTAGCGGCAGTTAACGCCAGCAACAAGCCTTCTTGCCTGCCATTGGTTACCAGCACCTTATCTTTCTCAAACACTTGGCCTGAGCCGAGTAAATGACGACATATCTCATGCCTTAGCTCTGGGATCCCTTCGATAGGATCTTGCATCAAGAGTTTGTAAGGGCGATGCCTCAATACCTGCTTATGCAAACGGTTAAGTAGGAGCTCTTGATCGATAACAGTACTGGGAGCCGTACAAGATAAAGGCAAGATATCCGGGTCGTTAAACGAATACTGCACCGCACTAGCGAGATCTAATTCCCCATGAACCCGCTTGATACTAGAGCCATAATCAGGTTGATTAAGCGTTCTCCTAGAAGCAATAAAATACCCACGTTTAGGCTCTGAATAGATCCAGCCTAGCCTTTCAAGCTCATAGTAAGCCTGAGTCACAGTCGATACCCCAACACCTTTATCTCTGGCATAACGACGCACAGACTCAAGTTTGTTGCGCCCCAATTTATCTGAAAATATGCCTGACTCGATAGCACGAATGATTTCATCGACTATTTTCTGATACTTAAACTCTGCCATGGCATTCAAAATCTGTATTGGGTTTTATTGAGTTCAACTGTATCTGTTTTGGCTTTAAGGCTCCAGATAAAGTAAAAGGCAATACAGTTAAGCTGTTCACAGCAGATATAAAAGTAAAGGTGACCATATGAGTAGAGTAATAGCAGAGACAGAACGACTAATCATTAGAGAGTTTAATCTCGCTGATGCCAAAGCTGTATACCAGTTTAATGCTCCCGAGGAAGTGAACCGCTTCACTGGCGATGCAGGCATGTGTAGCAGCATTGAAGATGCTGAAGATATTATTGCTGACATCTGGCTAAAAGAATATAAGCAGTTTGGCTATGGCCGCTGGGCTGTGGTGCTAAAATCGACCGATGAAGTGATTGGCTTTTGTGGCTTCAAGAATGACAACCGTATACAAGCTGTCGACATTGGCTACCGTTTCCACCCTGACCATTGGGGACAAGGCTATGCCACTGAATCCAATCTGGCCTGTATCGAATATGCAAAACAGCACATGAACCTAAACCAGGTACTCGGAGACGCTGTAGCCGAAAACCTAAGCTCCATCAATGTACTGCTCAAGCTGGGAATGAGTTATATCAGTCAATATCAAAAGGCTGAGTTTACCGTCAATCGATATGAGATTTTTTTAAAGCCTAGAGCTTAGCTATTTATCCTCTAAAACTAGGCCATCAACCATAGCAACCATACGGCCAATCTCGGGCTTAGTGATGGTGTCATTGGCACCAAGCTGCAGCGCCTTCAAGCGATTACCTTCACTCATCAAGGAGGAGAACATCACTATTGGGGTCTTGGCATAGTAAGAGCTGTCGCGTAATCGCTTAAGTAAATGCAGGCCATCCATACGGGGCATCTCAACATCAGACACTATCGCATCGACAAAATGAGTGACTGTGCCTCCCTCCTCTTCTGCGAGGCGGACGAAGTCTTCGAGAATTTCCAGTGCGTCCTGACCATCCTTGGCATCTAAAATGTTATAGCCAGATGATTGCAAGGTCTTCTCTATCATCTTACGTATGAAGGCCGAATCATCGACAACCATAATCGTTTTAGCCTGACGCTTAGCTAGCATGCTGTCGTCGATGATTACATTTTTATCTTGAGTTACATCATATTTATCCATACTCAATTCTGGATTTATATCGGAAATAATCCTCTCAAAATCCAAGATCATGATCAGATAATCGTCGCGCCTAACCACAGCAACGACACAATCCTGCTCACCCGACTCTAAAAACTGACTCGGAGACTCCACATGTTCCCAGGATACCCGGTGAATACTCAAGACGCTATCGACCAAGAAACCATTAATCATCTTATTAAAGTCGGTAACTATCACAATTTTTTGGGTCAAATCTTCGCATGTGGGGATCCCCAGCCAGCTAGCAAGATCCACCAGTGGGATTAAATTATCACGTAATGAGAACACCCCTATCATATGAGATTGGGCATTAGGATAATCTTCGGTGTCCGGAACACGGATAACCTCTCTGACTTTGGCGACATTAATTCCGTAGTGACAAACCTTGTAGCCACCACTAGGCAAGGTTTTATGCAGATGGAACTCGATAATTTCGAGTTCATTAGTGCCACTTTCCGTGAGGATATCTGGTTTTTTAATGTCATTCATACTCAATACTCGAAGATGCCATCTGATTAAATGAAAAGTAGCGCTATATAGAAATAGCGCTAACTATGAGTATAGGAAGGGAATGAAGCTAAGTGAAAGCTTGAGAGTGTGTTATTAGTGCCCTAGGATTCAGCTAGCTGGTAAACGAGACGGCTACTTCAGCTCTTTATAGGTCTGGGTGGCCCAATCGAAGACATATTCGACACCTTGCCATTCATAGACGGTGCGGCCATCTTTTTGCATCACTCGTGCATTTTCAGGTAGGCTTTTCAGACCGGATGCATATTGCACACTGGTGGTGACTCGCACAGGTGCAGAGATAGCTTTTGGTGGAGTAGGCGGTCTTTTTACTTGGCGACTGTCTCGATAATACTCCTGGTCATAAGGATTATTATATCGATAAGGATAACGCCAACTGTTACGCCAATAAGGACGGTGCCAGGTGTTATGCCAACCACTATTCCAACCATGGTTCCAACTGTGATTCCAAGAAGGATTACCCCAGTAAGGTGATCTGCTTCCTATACCTATACCAATTCCAGTGCCCCAACTGCTGCTCCAGCTAGGCTGAGCCCAGACATTACTGCTCCAATCGAAGCGATCACTTGCTTGTGCGCTTAAGCTAGAAAGAGACAGTAAACCAGACAGCAATATAACCTGCCCTACGCCCGTGATGTTACTCATTACCGCCTCCAAAACTCACCCTTAAATAGAATGAAAAATTAGCTCATGCTCTATTTTATACCTAATGCAATTGGTATTACACCTGTTGAAGCGCTATTTAAACGTCATCATAATTAACCCCTTGCTTAACTAATTAATATCTTTCTCTATATAAAGTTAAGCAGTTAAACATGCGTACTAAAAATGCTATAGTGCGCGCCATATCACATTTTTATGGCAGCAAGTATCAATGAGTTTTAAGGATCTGCGCAGTTTTATCACACACCTGGAAAGCCAGGGTGAACTAAAGCGTATCAGCCATCCCGTCGACCCTCATCTTGAGATGACGGAGATTTCCGACCGAGTGCTTCGTGCCAAAGGTCCAGCTCTGCTGTTCGAGAATCCCGTCGGCAACGATATGCCTGTACTGGCTAATCTTTTCGGCACACCTAAACGTGTCGCCATGGCATTGGGTAAGGAAGATCCTCTAGCACTGCGTGAAGTCGGCGAACTGCTGGCCTTCCTTAAAGAGCCTGAGCCACCTCGCGGCTTCAAAGATGCTGTCTCTAAGCTGCCTAAATTCAAGCAAGCCTTGAATATGCCACCTAAGACAGTGCGTAATCCTCCTTGTCAGCAAGTGGTTAAAACAGGTGATGAAGTAGACCTGACTAAGCTGCCAATTCAACACTGTTGGCCAGGAGATGCTGCTCCTCTAGTGACTTGGGGATTGACCATCACTAAGGGCCCTCGCAAAGAACGGCAGAATCTGGGTATCTACCGCCAGCAATTGCTAGGTAAAGATAAGTTGATTATGCGCTGGCTAGATCATCGTGGCGGTGCATTAGACTTTAAAGATTTTAAAGAGAAACACCCAGGCGAACGCTACCCAGTTGTCGTGGCATTAGGTGCAGATCCGGTAACTATCTTAGCTGCGGTAACGCCAATACCAGATTCCATGAGTGAATATGCCTTCGCAGGCTTGCTCCGCGGTGAGCGCACCCAAGTCTGTAAAGCCTTAAGCTGTGACTTAGAAGTGCCAGCCACCAGCGAAATCATCTTAGAAGGCTATATCGACCCAGAAGAGATGGCCGAAGAAGGCCCTTATGGTGATCATACAGGATATTACAACGAGACAGATAAATTCCCTGTCTTCACAGTGACCCATATCACCCACAGAAAAGATGCCATTTACCATAGCACCTACACAGGCCGTCCACCGGATGAACCAGCCATGTTAGGTGTGGCACTCAATGAAATATTTGTGCCTATCCTGCGCAAGCAGTACCCGGAGATCATAGATTTTTATCTACCCCCCGAAGGCTGCTCTTATCGCATGGCAGTTATCTCTATTCGTAAAGAGTACCCGGGTCATGCTAAACGCGTAATGATGGGTGCTTGGTCCTTCCTGCGTCAGTTTATGTATACCAAGTTCATCATAGTCGTGGACGAAGATGTTAACTGTCGTGACTGGAACGATGTTATCTGGGCTATAACCACACGTATGGATCCGAAACGCGATACCGTGATGATAGAGAATACACCTATCGACTATCTTGATTTTGCTTCCCCGGTCACAGGACTAGGCTCTAAGATGGGCATGGACGCGACGAACAAGTGGCCAGGCGAAACTGATCGTGAATGGGGCACACCTATCGTGATGGATAAAGCTGTAAAACAGAAAGTCGATGATATGTGGGCCGACTTAGGCTTAGATACTTAAGCAGCGGTTTGGGCTTTAAGCCAAACTGCTGGCATCTAGGCTATTTCCCGCTTAATCTGCCGGAAATGACTATGATTAATGTATCTGTTTTAACTTGGTTATACAGCAAGTGCTCTTAACCAATTTATACTGTTAACTTCGAACAATAAAATAGTAAAACTCCCGCAGAGTGGGGTCGAAAAGGACGTTAGATGAACACCATAAGTTGTAAAATCGAAACTGTTACCCCATTCAATGATGCGGTTTATCAAATAATTCTAAAACCTGAAACAGCGTTCGACTTCAAAGCCGGTCAGTACCTCTGTGTTGTCATGGGTGAGAAAGATAAACGCCCATTCTCAATTGCTTCCGCACCGAATGCAGAATATATCGAACTGCATATCGGCGCCGCTGTTAGCGAAAGCTACCCTATGCAGGTAGTCGAGCGCATGAAAGAGTGCTTGGCAAACGATGGGCTGATTGAAATTGAAGCACCAGGCGGTGAAGCTTACCTTCGTCACGAGAGCCAACGTCCGAGATTACTCATCGCCGGTGGCACTGGATTCTCTTATATCAAGAGTATCGTCGAAGGGCAGATTGCACTTGGGCAGAAGATCGAAACCACCCTTTATTGGGGTTGTCGCAACGCCGATGCCATGTATTACGAGACAATAGCCCGTGAATGGCACGATGCCCATCCCTGGTTGCATTTCGTTCCTGTACTGGAAGAAGCGGGCGGAGATTGGAAAGGTAAGAAGGCTAACCTGTTAGCCCAGATCAAGACCGACTTCGTTAGCTTGCATGGTTATGATATCTATATTGCCGGCCGTTTCGACATGGTGGGTGCAGCCAGAGAAGTCTTCCGCGCCATAGGGGTAGAGGAAGAGCATCTCTACGGTGATGCGTTTGCATTTATAAAGTAAAACAGAACAATGTCGCTACTAGGCCGTTCACGCGCTCACCGCTAGACGGCTGAAAACGCCTTCGAGGACGCCAACAAGTTGGCTACGAGAAACACTAACAAGCCGACAAGTTTTTATCCTTATCAATTTGTTATCCTTCCTAGGTTCTAAGCGCTAGAACCTAGGAACTCCTCTATAACCCAAGTCCTTCATCTTTACTCCAGATGGCAATATCGCCCTTCAGATACGCATTCCAAATCTTAGTATTTTCATCCTTATAGATACGATAATAAAGCACTTGGAGGAGATGGATTACGGGGGGATTACAGAGGGAAATATATTGCAGGCTTAAGCACCTAGACCAGTCTGTTGCAAACCGATTGGTCTAAGCGCTAATGTCTAAAAACCTTGTTTACGCACTCACCTCTTCGAGAGCTGGCATATCTTCTAGCTTCTCTATCTTAAAGTTGAAGTAAGCATAGGTGCCACTGACTAAGGGGCAGACTAAGTTAAAGATGGCATAAGGAAGGTAGGCTATGGTGGCGACACCTAATGTACTGGCCATGTATGCACCACAAGTATTCCATGGCACGAGTGGGCTGGTGATGGTTGCAGAATCTTCCAGAGCACGACTCAAGTTAACTGCCGCAAGGCCGCGCTTAGTATATTCAATCTTCAACATACGTCCCGGCAAGATGATGGCGATAAACTGATCTGCAGTGATAAGGTTGGCACCGATACAGGTCGCCAAAGTAGTAATTATCAGGCTACCGCTAGAAGTCACTAAGCCAAGAATACTCTGCAATATACGCTTAAGCAGACCGGTAACTTCCATAATACCGCCGAATGCCATGGCGCAAAGGATCAACCACACAGTATTCATCATCTTGCTCATGCCACCTCTACTGAGCAGGCTATCGAGCACTTCATCGCCAGTATTGGCCACATAGCCATCGAACATGGCAGTCCAGATCCCTTTAACCATGGCTACAATTGGCGGCAAGCTATCATCATTGGCAAAAGCTATGATGCCATCAAACTGGAATAGGGCCGCGCAACACGCACCTGCGAGAGTACCGAGAATGACAGTGGGAAAAGCGGGGACTTTCTTATACGCCAACACCAATACCACCAGCAGGGGTAACAAGAGGTGAGCGCCAGGATTAAACTGAGTTTGCAGTAGATCCATGGTCAATTGTAGATCACTCGCCTCGCCGCTGGCCTCACTGGTGAAACCTAATATCAAGAAGCCTATCATGGCGATGATAATGCTCGGCACTGTGGTCCATACCATGTGACGAATATGACTGAATATATCGGTTCCCGCTACCGCAGGAGCCAGATTAGTAGTATCGGACATGGGCGACATCTTATCGCCAAAATAGGCACCACTGATGATGGCACCGGCAGTTATCTCCACACTTAATCCCATGGCTGCAGCAACGCCAACCAAGGCGATACCTAAAGTACCAGCCACAGTCCATGAACTGCCTATACTCAGGGCAACGACGGCACATAAGAGACAAGATGCGGCATAAAAATATTCAGGATTGAGCACCAACATGCCGTAATAGATCATGGTCGGCACTGTACCCGCGAGTATCCAAGTGCCGATCAAAGATCCCACGGCAAATAAGATCAACAAGGCACCAGTAGCCACGCCGACACTCTTGACGATCCCCGCTTCCATCTCCTTCCAGCTATAGCCATTCTTCACGCCTATCACTAAGGCAATACAGGCGGCCATGATAAGAGCGATCTGGTTTGCTCCATAAGAGCTGTCAGACGAGTACAGGTAGACGGCACCAGCCAGCATAAGCACTAGGGCAAAGATGGGAATGAGGGCGTCGAACAGGCTGGGGAGCTTGTGGGTGTTTGGTTGGGGATCTGATGTCGAGGTCATCATTTGTTCCTTGTGGTTATGTATTCTCAGGCCCAACTAGATCGATAAACGAATACCATTCATCCGATGGTTTATTCTTAGTCCGGGTCGAACATAGTTACATAAAATTAACAATGAGATCCAGATCACATAATCTGTGAGCGTGGACCTCAAGTAGACTGTCTAGGCTTCCCTGCCTAGCTAACGCCTAAATATTCAACCACAAGGGTAAATACCCACTAGTTATGCATTTAAATGAGATAACCCCAGAACAAACTGGCTGATAAAATAATCGACATTATCTTTATTAAAAACCATTGGCGGCTTAATTTTAAGCACATTACTGAAAGGGCCGTCGAGGCTGAGCAAGATATTACGTGACTTAAACCACTCGATTAAGGCTTGGGCTTCTTGGGTCGCCGGGGTCAAATTTTCATCCTTCACCAGCTCAACACCGATAAATAAACCTAGCCCCCTGACGTCGCCTATGATGTCGAACTCTTGCTGTAACTTAACCAGACACTGCTGCATATAGTCGCCGGTATCCTGGGCATTTAGCATAAGGTTGTCAGCCTTTATGGTATCGAGTACCGCCTTGCCGATAGCACATGAAACTGGGTTGCCACCGAAGGTATTGAAGTATTCCATGCCAGTCACGAAGGCCGCGGCTATCTCTTTAGTGGTGACCACTGCCGCCATGGGATGACCATTACCGATAGGCTTGCCTAAGGTGACAATATCCGGCACCACACCTTGGGTCTCAAATGCCCACCAATGAGTGCCTACACGCCCGAAGCCCACCTGCACTTCATCGGCAATACAGACCCCTCCGGCCGCGCGCACCGCTTGATAAACGGCGTCAAGATAACCACTTGGCATAATCAAGTTGCCGCCAACACCCTGCAAAGACTCACAGATATAACCGCCTAACTGCTTACCCTCTCGTTGTAACTTGCTAATCACCTGCTGCACCGGCTCGGCGTAGGCAAGGCCAGACTCTACTGACATGCCTTTATGCGGGCCGCGATAGGGATCTGGCACAGGCACTATATGAATATGCTCCGCCGCCCCTTCACCTCCCGGGCCATTAAACTTGTAGGGACTGATCTCAATCGCCTTGTTGGTATTGCCGTGATAAGCACCATCCACCACCACAAGTTCATCGGATTGCGTCTTACAGCGCATCAAACGCATGGCCAGTTCGTTAGCCTCGCTGCCTGAGTTGACGAACATGACCACTGACAGAGACTCGGGAAAGGTGTCCAATAAGGTCTGGCTATAATCGAGTATATTGTCATTGAGATAACGGGTATTGGTGTTAAGTTTGGCCATTTGTGCCTGTCCGGCAGCAACCACAGCTGGATGACAGTGACCCACATGACAGACATTATTGACCATGTCTAAGTAAGCAATATTGTTTTCATCCAGTAGAAACTGCCCCTGGCCGCGCTCGATAATTAACGGCTGCTCATAAGAGACACTCAAGGTCTTAAATAAGCGCTTGGCTCTCTGGCTGAGAATGTCTCTGCGTCGCTCAGATGAGGCGTTATCAGCGCCGCTTTCACCGGACTCATTTACCGGTAAGCAGCTAGCTTGTGCCCCTTTATTTGGTGTCAGACATAGGCGCTGCAACTCAAAGCCGACGCTCTTGGCATCCAGTTTAAGCAAGCTAATTATGGCTGCCCAGGCAGGTTCAGCCGTCACCAAAAGGTATTCATTATCCGGCTCGGTAAGAATGGCTTCGGAAGAATTACACACACTGACCGCTAAGCGCGCGGCAATCAGCGGCAGCAAGACCCAGAGTTCGGCGCCATTAAGCGGGCGCTGCTGGTGATAAGCCAAGGTTATGGCCTGGATGATTGTCAGCGGCGAATCTGAGCCTAAGATGGCATAGGCACAGGCGATGGCCAGCTCATTGATTTGATGGCTATGCACCATGTCACCAAAATCTATCAAGCCTATCACCTCAGCATCTAAGCTAGCGCTGGTGAGTAACAGGTTATAGTCATTCACATCATTGTGGATCACCCCCTGTGGCAATTCATCCATGAAAGGGATCACCTGTTGCTCGAACCCAGATAGAATCTTTAGTACTTGCTGTCGCTGGCTCTGATCTGTGATTAAGCCCACCTTAGACTCGATGACAGATTTTGCATGCTTAAGATCCCAATCGAAATGCCGTGAAGCAGCGCTATGGGAGAAACCTTGTAGACTAAGATCTAGCTTACCTAACAAGGTACCAAGCTGACTATAATGATGGCCTGTCAGGGCTTTATGGTCACAATAGAAGACGCCGGGCACATAGCTAAGCAGACGCATAGGTCTCGGCCTGCCATGTCCATCTTTTAAGGCCGTGATTTCATTACCTGCCAGATTTTTTATCACCTCAGGTAACTGGTAGGCCAGCTCTTGTCCGTTGAGATAATTCATCACCGCATTTTGCATATCCAACTCGGCCAAAGACTCGTCGGCATTGGCAATTTTGAGGATAAAACGTTTGCCCTGTGTATCAGTCAGTAAAAAATTGAGATCCACATAACCAGGCAATGATTTCACCTCTACCGTCATGTGGAAATGTTCCTCTACCAACGCCTTCACAGTGGATGGTGAATATTCAACGACCTTAGTTTTCAACTCTTGCATTGCCATTCTGCCTCTGGTTTCTTCACTTAAGCTGTGATGTTAATCTTGTGTAAATATGGATATTGTATACACTAACTGTTTTTCAATAGCAATTTATCTAATCGTCTCTGAAGAGATGTAAACCTTAGTAGTCAGAGAGACTTGTAGGAGAGCCAGCGGTATGAAAAAAGCCCATATTTGGTTACGTGCAGAATCTAAACCCTTAGAAGAACGCATTGCCCTAACCCCGAATGTCGCCCAGAAGCTATTGCAGGCGGGGTTCAAGATCACAGTCGAAGAGTCCCCCCTCAGCGCCATTCCAGCCCAAGCCTACCAAGAGATAGGTTGTGACGTAATGCCGGCTCAAAGCTGGCAACAAGCCCCAAAAGACACCATCATCTTGGGCCTCAAGGAGCTGAGTGAAAATAATTGGCCCCTAGTACATCGCCATATTCATTTCGCTCATGTGTATAAAGAACAACAAGGCTGGCAAGATGTACTGCGCCGTTTTAAGACAGGCGAAGGCGAGCTATACGATCTAGAATATCTGGTGGATGACAATAACCGCCGAGTGGCCGCCTTCGGTTACTGGGCAGGATTTGCCGGTGCAGCCGTGGCTCTGAAGGCATTCGGTAAGCGTCAGCAAGTCGCTAATAATGCCTCTACGCAAGACAGCCAGTCGGTACTGGCCCCTTTGACTTCCATGCCAAGCAAGCAGGCACTGGTCGATGATGTGGCCAAGTCACTGAGCACGCTAGCACGCCCACCTAAGGTATTAGTGATTGGCGCTAAGGGCCGAAGCGGACGCGGCGCCGTAGAAATGGCCGAGAGTGTAGGCGCTGAGGTTACCCAGTGGGACATGGCCGAGACTAAAATAGGTGGCCCCTTCGAAGCCATCTTAGATTTTGATGTGCTGGTCAACTGTGTATTCGTACAAGAAGCGCTGCCGCCGTTTATTACCTTGCCTATGCTCGAGACCAATGGCATAGAACCAAGGCGTCTGACAATTATCTGTGATGTCAGCTGCGATCCATACGGCACTTACAACCCCTTGCCTATCTACTCAAGCTGTACCACATTCGATAAGCCGTGCCTGCGCATCATAGAAGGGGATAATCCCGTCGACTTGATCGCCATTGATCACTTACCCTCACTGCTGCCGGTGGAGAGTAGTGAAGATTTCTGCCAACAACTGCTGCCACATCTACTGCAGCTGGACGATCTCAATCTAGGCGTGTGGCAAAAAGCCAATCAAATATTTACCGATAAGCTCAGTCAGGTATAACAACTACATTAAGAGATAATAAACATGCAAACAGTACATTGGTTAGGTGCAGGACTCTCGTCACTGCCGGGAATACGCAAGGTCGCACAATCGGGTCAAAAGATGGTCCTATGGAACCGCACCTTAGCTAAGGCCGATCAAGCGGTTGCCAGCTTAGGCATTAAGGTCCCTACCAAGCAGTTAGATTGGCTAGCTCTGGAAACCGATATTCAAGCTGGCGATCTGGTGATCTCCATGTTGCCCGGCACCTTACATGTCCAAGTCGCCGAGCTATGTCTTGGGCAGAAGGCCCATTTCGTTTCCAGCAGCTATGTATCTCCAGAAATGCAGGCCTTGCACGATAAAGCCAAGAGTTTAAACCTCAGCTTCGTCAACGAAGTGGGACTGGACCCTGGACTCGATCATCTGTTGGCCCACGCCTTGATCGCCGAATATCAGGCATCGGATAAATTCGACAAGCAAAACCAGCACAGCTTCCGCTCTTACTGTGGTGGCTTCCCTAAGGTCGCCAACGACTTTAGATATAAGTTTTCCTGGTCACCACTGGGCGTACTAAAAGCCCTCAAGTCTCCGGCCCAATGGACCCAAGACGGCGAAATAAAGCGTACTGAGAAACCTTGGCTCGCCCTGTCTAGCTTTGATATGCGTATGAGCGATGCCAGCCTAGAGACCTTCCAGGCCTATCCAAACCGAGATTCTATCCCGTTTCAGCAACAATATGGCTTAACAGACGAGTGGAACATTGAAGAATTTGTTCGCGGCACACTGCGTCTAAACGGCTGGTCTGATGCCTGGAGTGAGCTATTTACCGAAGTCGATAATGCGGTAGGTGATGCCGGCATGGCCCGTTTAGCCGAGCTCAGTGATGGACTCTGGGATAAACACCAATATGATAAGGGTGAAGCCGATCGCGTGGTGCTATCGGTTGAGCTAGAAGTCAAAGACCCTCAAGGTAAGCAGACAATCTGGCATTCGAGCTATGGCATGGATCAAGCCGGTGACGAGCGCGGCTCGGCCATGGCCCGTCTGGTTTCTCTCACAGTGGCTATCGCCATCGAATCTTTAGTCGCCGGTGAGCTGGCTATCGGTGTCTCTCCGGCTCCACACGATGAGAAGACAGTGACCAAGTGGCTTAATGAGCTGGATAAGATGAATGAGAAGGTATTCCGTCATCAGCTGGTCTAGTTAACTGCCACAGAAATTAGTCAACTAGAGTTCATTGTCGAAATATATCCACGACAAAAGGAAGCATATTTATGCTTCCTTGAACAACTCAACTAAATAATCTAATGTTGAATTATATTGAATCGTTTAAAGGGAATTGACGCAATGGTATCGACTAGAAATCTCCATCACTTACAAATCAAGTCAACGAGTCTCACATTAATTTCAATTGTGCTCTCTTTCTTCATCACTGGCTGTTCGAGTCATCATGCTCAGTCAACCTCTATGGATTTAAGCACAGAGATTTTCAAGGCTCAACAACGAAGAGAGTCCAGTACCCCAGCTCCATTGCGGGATGGTAAAGTCACCCATCAGGATGTCGCTAGCGGAGTGCTCAGCAGCATAATCAATTAAGTTTGCCAAAAAAATATATGGCTAACTACTCGTCGAGTATCAATTTTCATTTGTTATGCAAGCGAGTCCTCTTCAGTTCGCTTTATTTTGCGCTGCCATTAACTTAGAATCACCGCCATTCGAGTTATCTCAACTCAACCCTAATGACAGAAAGCTCAGGCTTCAAGGCAGAATCAATGAAACTTACCGCACTCACTCAGCCACTCTACGATCATCTTTATAGTGACATCCTCCAGTTTCGCTCTACTTTCGATTTGCCAAGCGAAGATGAAAGCACATTGGATGACAAGGCCGACACATTGCACACTTCATTGGCCATCGAAGAGCTGACCGAGCTTGCCGAAGCTGACAGCCGCATGGAGCAGGCCGACGCCATCGTCGATTCTGTCTATGTATTAATGGGCCGTCAGGTTCACTTAGGTGCAACTCAAGTCAGTGACCGCATGGAAATCAGCTATGTTATCGACCTGTTGCTACACGTGGCCAAGAATCGCGAAATCGACTTCATCACCTGTTGGGACGAAGTTCACTCAAGTAACATGAGCAAGGTTTGCCGCAACGAGAAAGAGCTTGCAGAGACTATCGAGTTTTACGCCAAGCAAGGCGTCGAGATCGTCGGCAGCACTAAGGGCGACTTCATCATAGCTAAGTGCGCTAAAGATGTAGATATGGCGGGTAAAATCGTACGCCAAGGTAAGGTGCTAAAGTCGGTATATTACCGTCCGGCAGATCTGGCAAAGCTCGTTAAAGCGTAACGTTCCTGAAAACGTTAGTTTCATTTTTTTGGATTGCTGATGTCTGGTGGATTATCTCTTCGTAGATAGGTCATTGCACATCACTAGTCTTAAACTTTAAAGCACTTCGTTTGGAGTGCTTTTTTGTTTTCTTACGGTTTCAATTTTCATATTGGGTTATTGAATTGAAAACCATAGCTTCATTGGTATTTATTACCTGCGGTACGCTTAAGTGCAAACACTTCTGCGACACGCCGCAAGCACGCTCCCTGTGGGCTCTGCGACAGCGTCCTTGCTGTCGAAGGTCACAGCCGCGTTCACACCAGATGAATTATCTCTTCGAAGTAAGTTTACTGATGTCTATAACTGGCACGGAATTTATAAGTTTTCCCAAACTAGCCAGATAACATGACTGATTTTAGGAAGGTACATCAAAAGCCTCATCAAGAACTGGAGTTTAAAATCACACTTATCAAATCCTTGGTTCAAAAAGGCCTTCACTAATTTATTCTGCTGCTGCTCAGGTAGCTGACCACTTAGCCATAGCCCGAACAAGGGAAGGTTAATATACGTCTGATTACCCATCACCCTGTGACAACGGCTTAACCCCACATTGTTATCTGGTTTATTGAATAACACCCGAAACTGCTGTTGGGTGAATTGTGGGTAAAACTGAATAAGCTTTGTCACTGTCTGCCAGTTGCTTAAATCCACTGCGTAATGAGTGATTAAGGTTGAATTGAAAATAGTCATGCTCTGCTCTCCGTACTGTTGATGTTTCTGAATAAGTACGAAAATACAGTCAATGAGAGATTAAGGTAATGACTGTGCTAACACGCATAGTCCTATTTTTTCAAAACGAAAACTTTAAATCCCCCCACCTAAATTCAAATACTGTATCGCCAGCTGGACTAAGTAATCTATTGGCTTCAAGTTGATGAAAATAATTGGCATTAAGAATCCCTAAGCTAAATATATGACTGGTTTTAACATAAACTTTATCTGCTATATCGACTTCTTTTACTATTCGATTTATCTGTGCACCATCCATATCTAGTAGGTTTTCTAGATCAGAAAATCTTAAACTTTCTTCATCCTTTACAAAATCCTTTAGACAAGCAATCGCAGCTTTGGTATTCCTGCTAAAACTCCCTTTTTTCCTACCTTCAATTCCTGCTAATGATGAACCACCTTCTGCATATTCCAGCAAGCACTTCATCGCTAGCCTTTTCATATCAGATTCACTTTTAACTAGCCCATTAGTCGCATCTTCTAATGACTTGAAACCTCCTACTTTTTCAGACCATTCATCTCCTAGTTCTCGGTATTCACTTACTTGCTGACATGCATTTAATCTCCACTCTCTACCATTCGCCATATCAGATGCATAGCTGAGAATTAATGCTCTTTTTTCTCGTTTAAGTTCATTCGACATTATGTACCACTCTCCTGTAATACCATTAGCTCAAGCAACATTCTTACTTCACATATAGATAATTGTAATTATTTATAATTTCAGTGTGTTTTCTCCAGAGAGCACATCTAAAACTACAAAACTAATTTGTTTTCAAATTCGGCTGTAGGTTACAACAGTTCCCCGTTGGAAGTTGCCGAAATATGCAGATGAAAATGCTGTAGAACCATCATGGATGATGGTTCAGGCTCGGGGGTACATGGATGTAGCATCTGAGCCGTTAGGCTATTTTTATTGGAGTATGAGGCCCGTACTCAATGCATGTAACTTCGCCGGGGCGTTATGGTGGTTCCAAGGAGGGCGAGGACGAGCAGTCCTCCTTGGTCGGGTGTGGGTTGAAGACCCACGATTTTAGTTATTAGACGAAGTCTAATTATAAAGCCCAAGCGCAGCTTGGTTATCTAATACATTTACCAACTTTGGGTAAGTCAAAGTAGCTGACGAAGTTTAACTATACTTCCACACCTCTGGCTAGCTCTAAGGTTAGTTCCGCTGCGGAGATCTCTTTGCAGCCAATGGTATTTTGGCCACACCAGAGCGGAGAAAAATCGCTAGAGCCTTGGGCTTCGGCTGCTTGTCTGATGGCTGTTATCGCAGTGGCGGCGTGGGGGAATTCTGGGGCTAGTTCACTTATGGGGCCAAGCTCTTGTATGACCCGGTTGACGATGCCACGAGCCGGTTTGCCAGAGAACAGGTTGGTAATGACGGTTTTATGTGAGCGGTTACTCTTGATGGCTTGCCTGTGTAGCGTGCTAGTGTTGGTTTCATCACACAGCAGATAAGCGGTGCCAACTTGCACCGCCGCGGCGCCGAGTGAGAGAGCCGCGCTAACGTCTTTGGCATCGCTGATGCCGCCTGTCGCTATCACTGGCAGGCTGACTCGCGCCAGTATTTGTTGCAGCAGTGAGTAGGTACTCACCTGCAGACCAAGCTCCTGTGACAGGAACATGCCCCTGTGACCACCAGCTTCCAAGCCTTGAGCTATGATGCCGTCGACACCATTGGCTTCTAACCACAGGGCTTCCTCCAGAGTCGTCGCAGTGCTTAGCACAGTCGCGCCCCAGGCTTTCACCCGTGCGAGCAGGGCTTTTTCCGGCAGACCGAAGTGGAAGCTCACCACTTGAGGTCGAAACTCCTCCAGAATATCTGCGACGGTATCGCTGTAGAAATTAACCAAGCCACCCATTCTTAATTCCTCCAATTCAAAGCTCTAAAATTCCAGCCTCACTCTCACTAACTCAACATGATTTACGTTTATGAGCTCCAACTGTGTAGTTAATGACTCTGGATATCTCAATATCAGTCCAAAATCCGAGAAACACGCAGCAAGAATGCCGAACTTAAGTTCGGTTTGCCATTTCCATTAAAATAGATGTGTAACTAGGCGCTATCTAGCCATCGATGACAGTTAGCCGCCCCTTGCCGGCGCTTTCTATCTAAGTGTTCGCAGTAGGCATCTAACTCTTGAAGGGTTCCTACTGGACCTTTAAATAGTCGGCTGAATTCAGTGGTGAGTTTTAGCCAATTCGCTTGAGGAATGTTGAGTCTATCGAGTATCAGTTGTGATGTCTGGCTAATGGCACCACGCTTGTCGGCTCTAACTATTCGCCCAGTATCATCAACCAGTTGTAAGTAATCTTTAGCACTGAACATCAGTCCTTTTGGCATATCCTTGCGTTCATTACCCACAAATGGCAGTAGTGACTTAGGCTGTTCTCCATTACAAGCTGCAGTTATACGTCGCTGAATGCTGGTGAAGTCTGAGGTTTCAGGTGTTGCGGCCATCTTGGCGCGGATTGGATTGAGGTCTACATAAGCCATGCAGGCCAGGACAGCGGCCTCATCCAATAGGGCTTGGGACTTGAACCTCCCCTCCCAAAATCTCCCTGTACAGTTATCTTCCTTGTTGGCCTGTCTCGCAATGGGTTCATTGAGGCAGCGCATAAACCAAGAGATATCACTTAATCGACTTCGGTATTGAGCAATTGAATGCTTTAAGGCTTTAACTTCAAAGCTTTCAACTAACTCCCCCTTAGCAAACTTCTGCGTAACTTCAGTCCCTTTAAACAGCTGATGCCAATGCGCTACCACTTCTTTATCTGTCCAGCTATTGGCCTCAAAAATATCGACCCTAAGCACTAAATGCAGGTGGTTAGACATAACAACATAAGCCGCCACATCTATCGCAAAAATTTGAGCGAGTTCAAGTATCCTAGACTCAACCCACTCACGCCGATGCTCGTATGACTTACCTGAGTATCTATCGACTCCCGTAAGCCACGCCATGCGAATACATCTAGAAATACAGTGGTAGAAAGGCGTATCTTCAATGCTAATCAATGTGCTTCTTGGTCTGGCCATAGCAACCTCAATCCAACAGAGAGAACTTAAGCTTAGTCAGAGCTGAACTATCCATCAAGAATTATGGGTGGCCATGTTATTGGAGGATGTAATGTTCGCAATTAGCTGTGGGTGGCTCTATTTAACTCAAGGTGGCGGGAGTCTCAAGGCATCACAGGTGTTGAAAGGCACAGTGGCTTCAGCCATTATTGGTGGTACAGCATCAGTGGTCAGTGGTCAGTGGTCAGTGGCGGCAAGTTTGCTAACGGCGCGCAGATGGGGGCCATGCAGTACTTGTTGAATCAGGCGAGTAGTTGGAATTCTGGAGGGAAAAAATCATCTAGAAAAGATCGAATCAAGCAAGTGCTAGGTGAATTTAAGGCTCTTAGCATTACAGATAGTGAACTAGTGCTTGCAACACAAAAACTACAAGGGATGGAGCTAAGCGATCTTTTAGAGATATTTCCAGAGTTACAAACTGACAGTTTCGCAGAACTCCGTCTTATGCAAATGCATAAGTCACTGCATCAAGGTGGAGCTGCTTTTGACTCTGCTTTGACTATTGGATTGAAATATAAAAATGTATTTTTATCAAAAAGCGCTGTTGAATTGTTAGGGACGGGTCAATTCCTCCCCATTTTTAAGGACATTGCTAGTTTTTGGTATGCTGAACTTCCTAGAAATGATCAGAGTCAGCTAATTATAAGACGTTATGGAGAAGCTTATTTTGGTTATTAAAATTTTATTTCTGACATTAACAATACTGTTTTCTAACCTTCTATATGCTAGTAGCTATATAGAATTGTTTGGAAAGAAACTCCCTTTGCCTGATAACAGTGTAGTTAGATTACGTCTGGATGACTTTGGAGTGAAGGTGTATAGCAAAGAGAGTGGTATTGCGTTAGGGCTAATAGATGTAAATGATGAAAAGTGCAACTTTATCGATGGAGTTATTTCGGGGGAGATTAATTATGATGCTAAAATCATAAAGGATGCTGAATATATAACTAAAAATGGGAAGGTGTTACATTTTTATAGAGGTTTTTTTCCTCCTGAGGATAACCCTGAAACTTTTTGGATAATAACTGATTGCCATACGTTCATTGATATAGATGATAAATTGCTTTTTGAAATTTGGAGTCAAGAGTTATATAGCAAATGAAATAAAACAAATAAAACAAAGAAAACAAAGGGGTCAGTGTAAACTTTGTTCCACTCTGTCCCTTAACGCTTTATCTGTGAGCGCAGCGTTCCGTATTCGGTGAACCGTTAACTCGCAGCGTAGCGATCTAACAATAAGTTACTTCATCACCGCTTGCTGGAAACGGTTGCCTGCGATAGCACCACCAATCATTACCAGTAAATACACCCATCCAGATAATGAGAAGTTAGCGATAGGGGTGAACAATGCTCCCACATTACAGCCATTGGCAAAACGAGTACCAAATCCCATTAATAATCCACCTAAAGCAAAAATCGCCAGCTGTTTAGCTGAGTGGTTTAGGGTAAATGAAAACTTAAACTTACCCATAAACAACACCGCTATTAAGGTGCCTAATAAAATAGCCAAGTTTTGCACTGACACGCCATGTTCAAAAAACGGCGTGGTAAACATAGATTCAGGTCGCTGGCTTATCTCGGTAATGGTGCTTAATTCAACCCCAAAGAACATCAATCCCTTTGCGAACCAAATACCAAAGGGTGTCGACGCTCCCCAGCCTGAGCCGGTACTTGCCATCATGATGCCAAAAATAACCGCTATGACTAACGCGGTGGTGCGCATTTGCCAGAGATTAGCGAACCAGTTTTGATATGTTTCACGGCTGAATAATCTAAACGATTTATCTTCGCCGTTTTGATTGTTTTGATGTTGAATATTCTGCAATTAACCAAGCCACCCATGCTTAATTCCTCCAATTCAAAGCTCTAAAATTTCCACTCCTAGCTGCCGACTTAACATGATTTACGCCTTAATGAGATCCTGCTGAGAGTTGATGGCTCTAAATGTCTAAATATCTACTCAAAATCTAATAAATGGATCGTAGAGAATTAGCTTCTACTCCATTCAAATTTTGCTACCCATTACAGCATTCCCAGCAATGAAACCTGTCGATTATGATGCACTAGAATCTCTCTGATAACCTGCAAGTTCGATAATTCCCCGTTGGAAGTTGCCGTAAATCGTTGAAGATAATCCTGTGAAGCTGACACGACGTCAGCTTAGCTTTCGGGGGGTATGGACACCCCATCGGAAGCGTCAGGGATTATCGAATAAGATTGAGGCCCGTACTCAATGCATGTAACTTCGCCGGGGCGTTATGGTGGTTCCAAGGAGGGCGAGGACGAGCAGTCCTCCTTGGTCGGGTGTGGGTTGAAGACCCACGATTTTAGTTATTAGACGAAGTCTAATTATAAAGCCCAAGCGCAGCTTGGTTATCTAATACATTTACCAACTTTGGGTAAGTCAAAGTAGCTGACGAAGTTTAACTATACTTCCACACCTCTGGCTAACTCTAAGGTGAGTTCCGCTGCGGAGATCTCTTTGCAGCCAATGGTATTTTGGCCACACCATAGTGGAGAAAAATCGCTAGAGCCTTGGGCTTCGGCTGCTTGTCTGATGGCTGTTATCGCAGTGGCGGCGTGGGGGAATTCTGGGACTAGTTCGCTTATGGGGCCAAGCTCTTGTATGACCCGGTTGACGATGCCACGGGCCGGTTTGCCAGAAAACAAGTTGGTGATGACGGTTTTATGTGAGCGGTTACTCTTGATGGCTTGCCTGTGTAGCGTGCTAGTGTTGGTTTCATCACACAGCAGATAAGCGGTGCCGACTTGCACCGCCGCGGCGCCGAGTGAGAGAGCCGCGCTAACGTCTTTGGCATCGCTGATGCCGCCTGTCGCTATCACTGGCAGGCTGACTCGCGCCAGTATTTGTTGCAGCAGTGAGTAGGTACTCACCTGCAGACCAAGCTCCTGTGACAGGAACATGCCCCTGTGACCACCAGCTTCCAAGCCTTGAGCTATGATGCCGTCGACGCCATTGGCTTCTAACCACAGGGCTTCCTCCAGAGTCGTCGCAGTGCTTAGCACAGTCGCGCCCCAGGCTTTCACCCGTGCGAGCAGGGCTTTTTCCGGCAGACCGAAGTGGAAGCTCACCACTTGAGGTCGAAACTCCTCCAGAATATCTGCGACGGTATCGCTGAATGGTTGGCGGCTAGGCCCCTCGGGCAATGCCTTGCTGTCGATGGAACTGTCGATGGAATACTCTCTAAAATAGGGTGCTAAGGTCTTGCGCCAAATCGCATCACGCTCGACGTTAAATTCGGCTGGTTGATGACTGAAAAAATTCACATTGATGGGAGCTTGGGTTTGCGACTGAATATGGCTCAATTCTGCCCTCAAGGCATCGTGACTGAGCATGGCACATGGAATGGAGCCCAGAGCGCCGACTGAAGAGACCGCCAATGCCAGTTTACTGTTCTGAACCCCGGCCATCGGGGCCTGAATAATGGGTAAATCTACACCTAAGAGCTCTTGTATACGCATAGTGTCGCTACTCCCTTTCAGCTTATATGAATGAACTTAAGTATCGAGTTCCGTTTGAAGTTCCAGTATAAAGGCCCGCAGTTAATTAACTGCTACGCCACTCTAATCTTCTTACCCCTTACCTCCCCCCCAAATTTAGTAACTCCAATTTAGTGCCCCCTATTTAGTGACCTCTATTTAATGACCCCAGTTTAAAGAAAAAGATGAGTTAGGTGATCGAATTAAACTGAAATGAGTGACCGCAATCGCCGCAATTCCCATACAGAAAACAGCTTAAATTGCCGATGGTCAGCTTTCATTTGATATCCAACTATACTTGTATGCTAAATAAGCACAGATATTGATGTCTCTATATGGCAATACATTAAGGGATAAAATGAAGCAAGCTCAAAGTAACAACATCAGATTCTTAGGTAGCTTATTGGTGTTAACCGGGTTGAGTTGTTATTTTTATTATTTAATGGAATGGTTATTCTTCCTCTCCAGGCCCTCCATGTTGAGCTATTTGACCCTAACCGAAAACCTGACCTTACTCTTCAACGCTCCTTTACCACTGATATTAATCGCCTTACCTGCTGTCAGTATAATGAGCTTGTTACCTGCTATATTCTCTATCAAAAATGGGGGTGTTAAGGCTCTTGTGGACAAGGTCCCCTATGTTATCCCTGCTATTATCCTGACCTGTACGGCATTTTTAATGCTAGATAATTTCTCCTATACCATGTTCGGTATCGCCTCTCATTCAGCGTCAACATTAGCGTCAACATTAGCGTCTCAGAGTTACTATTGGATTATGATTGCGCTAGTTTTAATCTATTTCATGGGGAAACTAGCCCATAATAACTCCAGAGGCGGAATAATTAGCAGGTATATCAGACACCTATTTCATATAATGTTGGTATTGCTAGGTCTGTCATTTTTATCCCTCGCGGTATCCTATCATCGACCACTAGCAACAGAATCAGGAGTGAAGCTTCCGCCAATAAGGGATGATTTTCCCAATATTATCTTCTTCGCTGCCGACGGCGTGAATAGCGCTAACATGTCCATCTATGGTTATGAGCGGATAACCACACCATTTATGGACAGCATCGCCCATGAAAGCCTTGTCTATATGAACCATTGGACTAACTCAGCTAAAACAACGGGCGCTGTAGGCTCGCTATTAAGTGGCAAATATCCAACCCGTACCAAGGTTGTTTTCCGGCCCGATACTTTTTCCGGAAAAGATATGTTCCAGCATTTCCCAGGGATACTAAAAGAGCTAGGTTATTATAATATTGATATCAGTCTGAGGCATTATATCGATTCTAAAGATCTAAACATGCGTAACGCGTTCGACTACGCTAATCATAGGCTATTGAATAATAACTACTCTTTGGTAAGTGGTTTCTTTCTTTTACGTTGGCCCAGCTCTGTTCAGTTTATCGAAGACAACTGGCAGCGGCTCTTTCAACGTCTGGCACACCTAAGCGGCTATGCGACTATGTTTAATCCACATCAGTTGGTTAATCAAGGCGAGAAAGTTCCAGCTCACCGATCAGATGTTGATCGTATTAATCAATTAAAACACCAGATATTACATGCTCCTAAACCATTTTTTGCCAACGTTCACTTACTCGGTTCACATGGGAAAAAATTTGATTATGAGAAACCCATTTTCACCAAAACCAAGGAGCAAGCCGACCACTGGATGCTTGATCATTATGACAATGCCATCTATCAATGGGATGCATATATCCGAGAAATATATCAACTGTTAGACGACTTGGGTGAGCTGGATAATACCCTACTGATATTCAGCAGTGACCATGGAAAACGCCATAAAATAAATGAAACTTTACCCTTAATCATACGTTATCCAAATCAAGAGCATACAGGTTCAGTAACACTAGCATCCCAGCGAATGGATATTGCACCAACAGTTTTATCCTATCTAGGAGTCACACCACCGCAATGGATGGACGGTCACAGCCTGCTATCACGAAGTAAAGAAGCCTATCCAATATTTATCGTGAGCGCTGCAAAGCAGCAATTAATCGTTCCGGGAAAATGGAAGGTTTCAGCTAATTTAATTCCACCTTTTTACTCTCTGGGTACTATATCCATGGCATATTGTGGCATCTTGTACTCTGTGGATATAAACAATAGTCATCATCCCTTACTGTCCTACCAAAGGGTTCACGCTAAAACTGCCACCTGTCCAGCTGTGGATCTAGAGCCTGAGTTAGCGTATGGCATGATATTCACCCACCTCAAAGATATGGGATACGATATCGCTCAACTTAACCTTGATTCCCGCTTAAGGAAGTACAGCGTACGATTGGAATGAGGCACCTTGTCTTTACTCGCTATGGTAAAGCATCCCTGTAAAGCCAGCTCAAAGCCTTGCTCATGATAGTCAGGAAATATATCTTCTCGGGTTGATAGCAGATGCTCCACTTGCGAATCACTTTTGGGAACAAATTCGATGATCAAGCAATCAGTGACTAACTTGTGTAGCAGGGCAATAATTTTCTTCAGTGGTACATTGTTGCTTATCGCTAGGTGATGTATCAGTGCTAAGGCGATAATCACTTCGAATTTCCCACGGCACACAAACGAGTTACGCTCCTCATTGCCCCAGCCTAACGAGGGTGACGGATTAAAAAGATCCAACACCAGGGGCAGTATCTTAGTATCACCTTCCGCTCTAGCCTTGAGATAATTCTGTTCAACCGCTAGCTCATCAACATCGAATGATACAACCCTATGTGAATACTGACTCGCCAGGCGACTAAAGTGTCCATTGTTGGCGCCAAGGTCACCTAACAGCGATATTGGTTTGCCGATTTTTTTAAGGTAACTTTCGATGAGATCTTGCTTACCTTGCATAGACGTTTGGGAGTAGTTGGTATTTTCATAATAGTTCCCCCACTCGGTATTAGCCGATGCCCATCGCAAGCCTTCGACATAGGACTTCAAATTCGAGATCAGCGCATCGAGTTTGCTGATGCCCATTTTCGCACTCACTTTCTCCATACGCTGGCTGCCACTGACTCCACTCCCACTGTAGTGAGATTGCATTTTTGCATGCAGATGAATATGCGACAGCGCATTGAAGCTAAACCAAGTGCGTAATGGCAGCAAGCGACTAGCCAGATCCAGTGGTATTCCGTCGATATAGAGTTCAGCCATACGCCCCAATCGATGATCACAGTATTTTTTTAACAATAAAGGTGCCAAAAAGTGTTGGCAAAACTGACGGTATGCAACCCAAGGACCTTGTCGATATTGGGTAAATGAAAGCGTGTCGATAAGAACCGGTCTACCTTGGTAAAATTGAATATTAAACGCACTTGCATCTTTGAGTGTAAAACCAAAATCTAAGGCTAATAATTGAATATCTAAAGTCAGCTTAGCTGCATCTTGGAGCTGGCTGAAACTCCACTCATATGGATAGGTAAGATAGGGAATGAAAACGGGTTTAATGACTTTATACAGGTTCTCCCGACAATATTCATCTAGGCTCACCTCCTCATGGTCGACAATATAGCCTTTATTGACAAGCGCTTGATGCAGACCACTGTCAACATAAGCATCAAATTCTTCTTTATATGAGGAGTTAACCTGTCGATACAAACTACCTTGCTTACTGAAGATAAAACCACTGCTATCCCGGAACGAAGCCCTATCTACCTCAATACCATCCATAAAAAAGAACTCACTATTTAATAAGATAAATAATCTATTACACACGAGTATAGCTGATTGGCAATTTGCTCAATGGCAAATGCCTGACTATTATTTAGTCACACCTGTCGACTTGTTTGCAGCTCTGGAGTTCACCATGGAACACCACCAGATTGGGATAAAAATTATTTCCTTAGCCTTGTTGGCTACGCTAAGTCTCCCAGCCTATGCTTATTTGGACCCAGGCACTGGGAGTATAATTTTTCAGGCCATCATAGCTTCTGTCGTAATGGGATTTGCCACTATAAGACTCTGGTGGGATAAATTTATCAGCCTCTTCAATTCACGTAAAAGCGATAAGGAATCTAAAAAACAAAGCAGCGAAAGTGAAGAGATCGTAATAACCGATAAAGAAAATAAAAGCTAAATAAATAAATAAGCTAATGAGCTCTAAGAAAGATCATAAAGGGGTCGGAGCGAATTAGCTTCTGCTCCATTCAAATTTTGCTACCCACTACAGCATTCCCAGCAATGAAACCTGCCGATTTATATGCGCTAGAATCTTTATATATTTTTGGATCATTTGGTCAAAGTAAATACTCTCTCGCAGTGCCACCTAAGTGTGCAAAAAAGTTTCGCACGAATTAATGACTGTGCCCCTGAGAGAAATTAATCATCATGACACCAGCAGCCACTAGCCCCATGCCAATCCAAGCCGTTAAATCTAGATGTTGGCGATAAAACACAGCCGATAACAGGGTAACGGCCACAATAGCTAAGCCAGCCCACAGCGCATGCACCACACCGACAGGCATGCCCTTCATGGCTTGACTCAGAAAGATCATTTGGTCAGAGCAAATACTCTCTCGCAGTGCCACCTAAGTGTGCAAAAAAGTATTCGCACTCATTTAATGACTGTGCCCCTGTATGTAAAAAAGTATTCGCACTCATTAGTGACTGTGCCCCTGAGAGATATTAATCATCATGACACCAGCAGCCACTAGCCCCATGCCAATCCAAGCCGTTAAATCTAGATGTTGGCGATAAAACACAGCCGATAACAGGGTAACAGTCACAATAGCTAAGCCAGCCCACAGCGCATGCACCACACCGACAGGCATGCCCTTCATGGCTTGCCCTAAAAAAATAAATGCCACCAAATGCCCAACGATCACCATTACAGCAGGCAAGGGTTTGCTAAAACCATCGGTTGCCTTTAGCGCCACATGAGATAATGCTTCGGCCATTACACCCAGTAAAAGAAAGATCCAACTCATAATGTAAGCCTTAATGTGAAGTGGTCAGCAGGCTAAGCCCGCGGCCTAGATAGTGATAGTGATTTTGTGCGGTTATTATATTCATAATCATTCAGATGATAATCTAGCTAAATAACAAATTACTTTTACGCCTTGGTAATAATGATTATGCCATTGTGAGTGAGCAAGACGCTGTAAATATGTCCATATCGGCTCAGGTAAGCATCCCAGTTCTAAAAGAGTGCAGTGCCTAATAAGTAGCAGTAGCTGCTTTGGGCTGACGAGCTGTATATCGCAGGAATGTCATAAGCAACCCGCTATGGAGGGGAGCTCGGCGTGCAATGAACCACAGGTGTTAAAATCTGATACTGACTGACAGGCAAGAGTTAAGTAACTATAATTAAAAGCAAAAAAGCGCCGAAGCGCTTTTTTATGACATCCACTATGCCTATATAACCGGCATAGATTAATCATGATGTCTTATTTATTATTCGCTACATGAGTGGAAATTATATCCATCAATACTGGAGATAGGCAGTCATATGACGTCAGTCCCAAATCAGTTAATGTTGCGCGAACATCCTCCATAGCTTCAGGTGCAGTACCTGACTCAATGATTGAAGAGACAAATGCAGCGAATTCAGGTGCTGACCAACCTTGCTGCTTAGATAGCTCTGTATGCACAAAATCTAAACCGTAGAAAGGATGCCCAGTGTTTTCGATTCTGCCATACATATGAGTACCGCATTCTTTACAAGCATGGCGCTGAATTGCTGCCGACTCATCGACAATCTGCAATTTATCCCCATTGGCAGTCACATTGACTTTATTTTTGTCGACCACGGCTATTTGAGCAAACAAGGCACCTTCTGGCTTCCAGCATTTACTGCAACCACAGGCATGGTTGTGTGCAACTTGCGCCGACACAGCCACTTCTACTTGATGATGTGAACACTGGCATTGCAATAAGCCACCGGAAAAATTTTCAGCCGTTGCTATGGTGCCATTATCGATCTGGGGGTGAATTAAGGTTTTAATAGTGATTACTCCAAAATGAAGCTAAACCTTGCTCGACAAGGCTTAGCTGCGCTATTTTTATAGCTTGATTAAAAATATTGAGAATATCTTGGCGCTAGCCTTTCTAGGGTTAGTTAGAAAACACGCGCCCTTAAATTAAATAAAAACTAGCAGTCTGTTTAGATCATCTGTAACTACTGAATACTTAGGCTGGATGCCAGCTTAGTCATTCGATGGCAGTGATTATATTCCTTACAAATAAACTGATAATCCCAATTATTAGCAATTCACTTTTTACAGTCAGTAATAATAAACTTCACTAATTGTCCCGATTTAGTGATAGATAGGATGCATTAGCGGTTTTAAATGATATTTAATTTTAAATTGCCATTAGTCAAAATTGGATAATAATTGGAAGGTTTTCCGATAAAGGGGTCAATAAAAGGGTCGGAGCGAATTAGCGTCTGCTCCATGCAAATTTTGCTAGCCGTTACGGCATTCCTAGCAATGAAACCTGCCGATTCATATGCACTAGAATCTCTCTGATAGCCTGCTGGTTAAATAATTCCCCAATATGGCGTAGCTATAAGCAATGAACGAGAAGCATGGTGAATATGGCGTAGCTATAAGCAATGAACGAGAAGCATGGTGAATATGGCGTAGCCATAAGCAATGAACGAGAAGCAAGGTGAATATGGCACCGCCATAAGCTCATGAACGAGAAGCATGGATGCTGAACTGGCATTTTTATATGGACATAATTGGCTGAACAGGCTTTGTAAATGGACTTGCATACCGAGTATGGGAGTGGGATTCCACGACTTACTCGGCTACAAGAGATGAGTGAGGCAATCACTCATCTCAAGTTGTTAGATGGAATCTAACCATAAAGCTCAAGCGCAGCTTGGTTATCTAACTAGCCAACACCCTTTGCCAGCTTCGGGGGAATCAAAGCTAAGATGCATCGAGCTCGGCTTCGATCTCAACCGACTTTAACCAATGAGGATTCTGGCTTAATAGCGCTCCATAGCGTTCGATATTTGGATACAGGTCAAATTCGCCATTGTTTTGCACTATCTCTACGATAAAGGACATCATGATGTCCGCACCGCTGAGCTTGCCACCGATTAAATAGGTTTTATCTTCGAGCATATCATTGAAATAACTCAGTACCTTCTCCACTTCCACCTTGGCATAACCTTCGAGGAAGTTAGTGGTGCAGCCATCTTTTTCGACGAACATGCGCAATAACAGCGGCAATATTGCCGAACTTTCGGCGAAGTGGAGCCATTGTAGGTAATGGATATGCTCTTGGCTGTCACGAGCAGGGGCTAAGCTATCGGCCGCGAAACGCTCGATCAAATACTCGGTGATCGCACCAGACTCGGCAATAACCTGACCGTCTAACTCGATAACGGGAGACTTGCCCAGTGCATGGATCTGCTTAAGCTCAGCGGGTGCCAGAAAAGTCTGGCTGTCACGTTGATAACTCTTGATCTCATAAGCCTGACCCAGCTCTTCCAGTAACCAGATGATACGTTTAGAACGTGACTTATTCAGGTGGTGTAAAGTGATCATAATCAGTCTCCTTTAACGGTTAAGTTGCGCCATCATGGCATGGGCTACCGCATCTGATGATGCTGGGTTTTGACCCGTGATTAAGTTGCCGTCGGTGACAATAAAGCTCGCCCAGTCATCGCCTTTCACATAAGTGCCGCCCTGCTGTTGCAGCATATCTTCTACTAAGAAAGGCACTATATCTGTCAGCTGCACCGCATCTTCTTCTGAATTACTGAAGCCAGTGACTTGCTTACCAGCGACTAATGGCTTGCCATCAACCCCTTTAGTATGCAGTAGCGCCGCAGGTGAATGACACACTAGTCCAAGCGTCTTGCCTGACTGATGGAAGGCTTCAATCAAGGCGATAGAGTCTTTATCTTCGGCCAGATCCCATAATGGACCATGACCACCTGGATAAAATACCGCGTCATAGTCATCGGCTTTAATAGTATTTAACACTTGTGTGTTAGCCAGTAGCGCCTGAGATTCTGCGTCTTTAGCGAATCTATGTGTCGATGCAGTTTGAAAGTCGACTTCATCACTTTTAGGATCCAGTGGCGGCTGGCCACCTAAAGGAGATGCCAGTGTTATGGCATATCCCTTATCTTTAAATGCATAGAAAGGCGCGGCAAACTCTTCTAACCAGAAGCCTGTCTTAAGGCCAGTATCGCCGAGTTTGTCGTGAGAAGTCAGTACCATAAGAATGTTCATTATCAACCCTTAATATTTAAAAATGATGTCATACCAAAAGGTATTAGTCGTTAGCCTAATAAGCCGCACTGCACGGCTTGAAATTCATGCAAATAAGTTATAGCGCTAAGGTTAAAATATCGCGACTCATAGCGAGGTCGATATTCTCATGTTCACCCAGTGCCACCATGCCGTGCGCTTCTAATTGCGCGACGACCACATCGACATCTTGTTTGCCTAAATCGTAATCCGAGAGGCGGGTCCCGATACCCATGGCCTCGAAGAAGGCGCGGGTCTTAGTGATAGCGAGATCAATTTTTTCATCATCGCTACCTTGTTCTAAGTGCCAAACACGATGAGCAAACTGCAATAATTTTTCACGCTTAGCCTCTTTTGTCAGCGTCAGTAATGAAGGCAGAATGACGGCTAAGGTGCGGGCATGATCCATGTTATATAGGGCCGTAAGTTCGTGGCCTATCATATGCGTCGCCCAATCTTGGGGAACACCGCTGCCTATGGTACCATTGAGCGCCGTCGTGGCGACCCACATCAAGTTGGCACGTATGTCATAGTCATCTGGGTTTACGAGAACCTGAGGACCTAGCTCTATCAGGGTTTGCAGTAAACCTTCGGCTATTCTGTCTTGCACCGCGGCATTCACCGGATATGTCAGATATTGCTCTGTGATGTGCACGAAAGCATCGACGACTCCGTTAGCGACCTGACGTTCAGGCAAGGTATAGGTCTTAGTAGGATCCAATATCGAAAACTGCGGATACACAAGATCGTTACGGAATGGCAATTTAGCCTTGAGTGACTTACGGGTCACCACACTGGCATTATTCATCTCACTGCCGGTAGCGGGCAGAGTTAACACAGTGCCAAAAGGCATAGCCTGAGTGACATTCGCCCCCCACTTAAGCAAGATATCCCAGGGCTCGCCGTCAAAAACAGCCGCTGCAGCGACAAACTTAGTACCGTCAATCACAGAGCCGCCGCCCACAGCCAGTAAGAAGTCTATTTTCTCTGCTTTGACCACTTCGACCGCCCGCATCAAGGTCTCATAAGTTGGGTTAGGCTCAATCCCAGCAAACTCAACCAGTTCACGTTGACCCAAGGCCTGCTTAACTTCGTCTAAGGTGCCGGTTTTTCTGGCACTGTTTCCGCCAAATAGCACCAAGACCTTGGCACCCTGTGGGACTAACTTATCCAGCTCACTAATTTTTCCCTCGCCAAAACTGATGCGGGTTGGGTTGTAGTAATCAAAATTTAACATGGCATTGCCTCACATTAATCATCTTGTTTTAACTCTTCTATTGTCTAATAAGAACAGACGAATAGACCAGTCGTCTAGAGTTTATTGAAAAAAATCCCCGCGTACCTTAAACAGATAGGCGGGAGTATTAAATCGAGTAGTATTAACATTATTCGTGTTATGAACTAGGCTGTCGGCTTTGGCCCTAGGACAGATTCAGTTGTTTGTATGGCTCTGTCGAGAGCATCCGAACTATGACCCAACTTGTTCATTAAGCTGGCCCCTAACCACATGTGATACAACATTTCTGCTGTAGATTGTGGATCTTGCTTGGCGATGGAACCATCTTTAACCCCAGCGGCAATACAAGTCGTCAGGCGCTGAATTACTCCGCCAGAGCCTTTGAGTAATGCCAGGCGCATGGCCTCAGACAAGTCGGCGACTTCAGCGCTGAGTTTAACCACCAGGCACTTCTGCTCGACACAGCCTTGGGTCTGTACAGACTGCCATCTCTGCCAGTAAGTCATCATACGTGCGTAACCGCTCAGGCTAGTATTACTAAACAGGCTATCGAGCTCAGCTTTATAACCTTCGAAGTAGGCTTGGATAAGCGCTTCACCGAATTGCTCTTTCGATTTGAAATAGTGGTAGAAGGAGCCCTTTGGCACCTCTGCCGCTTGCAGCAGTTGCGACAATCCCATACAGGAAAAGCCCTTGGCGACGATCAGCTTGTAGCCGATATCGAGAATATGCTGGCGAGTGGATTGTGTCGGTGATTCTGTTTTCATAGGCAGCGAGTCTACGGCAAATTAGACCAGTCGTCTAGTCCCGAATTAAATTGCTTACAGCGCACTTGAATAACGGCTAACCCTAGCTAATCTTTTAATTACTGAATCCCTTAATATTAGAACGATAGATGACTAGCGAAACTCACATTCCATTATGAAGGGCAATAATCTGCTCCATGAGTTTACCTGCTACACTCATTACAGCACCTAATATACTGATTAAACACTTAAACTAAATCGTTCAGAATAGATCACTCAAGCAGTGACTTGAATAAGCAGCTTAGCTAAACAAAAGGATTTGTTTATGGCCATCGCCTGTGTCGCTACCAGAGCCAACAAGGGAGTCGATGCCCCAGCCGTTACCGTCGAAGTTCATCTCAGTAATGGTTTACCCGCATTCAACCTCGTAGGCTTGCCAGAAACTTCGGTCAAGGAAGCCAAAGAGCGAGTTCGCAGCGCAATTATTAACGCAGGATTCGAGTTCCCCATGCGCCGCATCACAGTCAATCTGGCACCGGCAGATCTCCCCAAACAAGGCGGGCGTTACGATCTGCCCATTGCCATCGGCATTCTGGCTGCATCGAAACAAATCCCCAAGCAGGCAGTTAAAGATCATGAGTTTATTGGAGAGCTGGCCCTCTCTGGTCACATAAGGCATTGCCCGGGATTGCTGCCTGTTATCGTTGAGGCGCAAAAACAAGATACCCATCTGGTGATCCCCTTGGATAACCGAGCAGATGCCGAACTAGTGGGTTTCAATAAGGTTTATTTTGCCACCCACCTGCAAGGTTTAAGCGAATACCTCCACGGACAGACGAGATTGCCGGGTATAGAGCCGGGACTGGAATGGATACAAGCACCAGATATCGACACTCATCTCTGCTTTAGCGATGTAATAGGTCAATACCAGGCCAAGCTCGGCTTAGAAATTGCTGCAGCCGGTAACCATAACTTGCTCTTACTAGGGCCACCAGGCACAGGCAAGAGCATGCTTGCCAATCGTTTAATGCAGCTGTTGCCACCACTCAACTACGATGAGGCTCTGGAAGTCGCCACCTTACACTCGGTAGCGGGTCAATCTATCGACCCAAAATCTTTTTACAAGCGTCCCTTTCGCAATCCCCATCACACTAGCTCGGCGGTCTCTTTGGTTGGCGGCGGCACTTATCCTAAACCAGGTGAGATATCTCTGGCTCACAGGGGCGTGCTCTTTCTTGACGAAGTGGCCGAATTTCCTCGAAAAGTCCTCGACTGCCTGCGTGAACCCATGGAAAGTGGCGAGGTGGTTATCTCCCGCGCCGCGGCTAAGCTTAAATTTTTAAGTCGCTTTCAGCTGATAGCGGCGATGAATCCTAGCCCATGTGGCGATATCGATAACGCCAGAGCTACGCCAGATCAGATACAAAGATACCTGTCTCGCTTATCCGGTCCCTTCTTGGATAGGTTCGATCTCACCATAGAGGTCCCTCGCCTCCCCGCCGGAGCCTTAACCAAACCAGAGCCATCGGCAGAAACCAGCGCTTCCATTGCTCAACGCGTTAAAATGGCCAGAGAGTCACAACTGGCCCGAGCAGGCGTACTCAATAGCGACTTAACCGGCAAGCAACTTAAACAGCTAGGTCATTTTAAACAAGCCGATCTACTTTTTCTGGAGATGAGCATCAACAAGCTTGGCTTGTCGGTAAGAAGCTATCATCGCTTACAAAGAGTCGCCCGCACCATTGCCGACTTACACCAGAGTGTGACTGTAGAGCGTAGACACATAGCCCAAGCCTTGGGATACAGAGCCATGGACCGACTACTGCATAGCTTAAAGGCCCAATATTAATCTTATACTGCCAGCTTAACTTCATTGATCGTCATAAGTGACTAGCTCCAACCTTGATCAGGATAATAACTCCTGCATTATTCAAGCTTCACCTATCACCTTATATGGGCTCATACTTGCTGAATCTAGCCTCTATTTAGCCCTATATCGACAGCATCAACCCCAGCATAAAGGGCTTTAAACGTCAGCGACACTGAGTCAGTTCCTCTGGATTTATTACATAATTAATGCAATTGGTATAATATAGGCCACCAATTTTGTCAGTGAATACCAAGTGGGTAGAGTTTTGTCATTAATCAGAGGCTGTCTGGCATTCGTGTGCACTCTAGCGAATACCATTTTCTGGGTACTTCCTATCATCATATTTAGCCCGATTAAACTCATACCGATCCCTGTGATCAGCGACACCTGCTCTAGCTTGCTAGACAGCTGCGCCACTGCCTGGATCACCATCAACGGCGTGATAGAACGTATTATCCATCCAGTAAATGTGCACATCCATAGCAATGCAGAACTTTCACCGAAAGAGTGGTACATGGTCATCGCCAATCACCAATCTTGGGTCGATATTTTAATTTTACAGCGAGTACTGAACCATAAAATCCCCTTCTTAAAGTTCTTCCTCAAGAAGGAGCTGATCTTTGTGCCATTCTTGGGATTAGCCTGGTGGGCATTAGATTTTCCTTTCATGCGCCGCTACAGCACGGCACAACTGAGAAAGAACCCTAAGCTTAGGGGAAAAGATATCGAAATTACCCGTAAGGCCTGTGCTAAGTTTAAGTCTAAGCCTGTTAGTGTGATGAATTTTGTCGAAGGTACACGCTTTAAAGCCGACAAACATAGGAAACAAAATTCACAGTTTAAACACCTGCTTAAGCCTAAGGCGGGCGGCCTGGCATTCGCGCTCTCGGCTATGGGTGAGCATATTCACAAGTTGGTCGACGTCTCTATCTATTATCCTGAGAAAGTGCCAACTTTTTGGGAATACATCAGTGGCCAAGTAAAAGAAGTTCATGTACATATCAGCGTGTCGGAGATCCCAACGGCGATGCGTGGTGACTATATGAAAGATCGTAAATTTAAAATTGCTTTTCAGGAGCAGCTTAATCAACTTTGGCTAGATAAAGATAAAACCCTTGACCTATTAGCCCAGAAAAAACCTGCAAATCCAAAGGGATAACTTCAAAATGTTAAATTTCTTACCAGGTTCAGTGCTCTATTTTATTAGCTCACTGCTATTGATCATCAATACCACCATCTGGGCTGGGTTGATCAGTCTTGGTGGAATCATTAAGTTACTCGTTCCTTTTACTGCGGGACGCGACCTGCTCACTAAGCTGATGAATCGCTTTATGTGGGCTTGGGCTACTGGCAACGGCGGCATACTCCACCTGCTTGCCGATATAGAGTGGGACATAGAAGGTCTGGAGAACCTGGATGAAAACGCCTGGTATCTACTCATCAGTAACCACTTGAGCGGTTTAGATATTGCGGTACAAACCTATGTATTGCGCAATAATATCCCTATGCTTAAGTTTTTCCTCAAGCGTGAATTGATGTACATTCCGTTTATAGGTCTGGGCTGCTGGGCCTTAGACATGCCATTTATGAGCCGCACCAGTCCGGCCAAATTGAAGAAAAACCCTAAGCTTAAAGGCAAAGATCTTATCTCTACTAAACGCGCCTGTGAGAAGTTTAAGACCATGCCCACCTCTATCATCAACTATGTGGAAGGCAGTCGCTTTACAAAAGAGAAGCATAGACGTCAAGACTCTCCCTACCGATACCTGTTACGCCCTAAGGCTGGCGGTATAGCCTTCACGTTATCGGCCATGGGTGAACAGTTTACCAACCTACTAAACATCACCTTGGTCTATCCTGAGGCGAAAGACGACCCCCTGTCGGAAGTCATGCACGGTAAGATCAAGAAGATAGTCATGAGAATTGAAGTTCTTCCGGTTCCTGAAGTCGATAACCTGCGCTACTTTTCTGAGCCTAAATACCGTGTCGATTTCCAGCGTTGGTTAAATCAAGCCTGGGAAGAGAAAGATGAGCAGATCCATCAGTTGATGATTAAGCATGGTGCAGTTAAGACTGACTCGAGCAAAGGACAAAACCAGCCCCTCATATAAGAACAAATAACCTCCTCAGCTCAAGTTAGCTAGCTTAAATACAACTAGGTCTATCCTGAGGCGAAAGACGAGCCTCAGTCTGCGGAAGTCATGCACGGTAAGATCAAGAAGATAGTCATGAGAATTGAAGTTCTTCCGGTTCTTGAAGTCGATAACCTGCGCTACTTTTCTGAGCCTAAATACCGTGTCGATTTCCAGCGTTGGTTAAATCAAGCCTGGGAAGAGAAAGATGAGCAGATCCACCAGTTGATGATTAAGCATGGTGCAGTTAAGACTGACTCGAGCAAAGGACAAAACCAGCCCCTCATATAAGAACAAATAACCTCCTCAGCTCAAGTTAGCTAGCTTAAATACAACTAGGTCTATCCTGAGGCGAAAGACGAGCCTCAGTCTGCGGAAGTCATGCACGGTAAGATCAAGAAGATAGTCATGAGAATTGAAGTTCTTCCGGTTCTTGAAGTCGATAACCTGCGCTACTTTTCTGAGCCTAAATACCGTGTCGATTTCCAGCGTTGGTTAAATCAAGCCTGGGAAGAGAAAGATGAGCAGATCCACCAGTTGATGATTAAGCATGGTGCAGTTAAGACTGACTCAAGCAAAGGATAAACCCAGTTCCTGAAGTCGATAACCTAGGCTACTTTTCTGAGCCTAAATACCGTGTCGATTTCCTGCCTTGGTTAAATCAGGCCAGGGAAGAGAAAGATGAGCAGATCCATCAGTTGATGATTAAGCATGGTGCAGTTAAGACTGACTCGAGTAAGAGATAACCTACGCTGATGTTATATGGAAGTGGACCTTACCGCTTCCATGTTACTTAGGTATGATTTCCCCACCTTCGAACATTTAGCTCAAAATACCAGCAGAACAATATTACTTACATAAAACTGGTCGCCTGTTTACCCTCACATTTTTCACCTTGAGTACGTCCGCCAAAGCCAGCAATAACGAGTTAATTTGCTTCTGTCAGTAGTATAAACTCTATAAAACAGTCAAGTTTAAATATGCCTGCCGAATAATCCAACTGGATTTGTGACTCAAAAGTTATTACCTTATATTCGCGTTTGCTGAATTTCTCAGCAAGATAAATATAAGAAATGTATTGATGAATATTGCAAATTTATCAGGGAAGAATTTTTCGCTCAGGCTTAGAAGCATCTTAGTCTGTATTGCTATACTGCTCACAGGATGTAGCAGCTTATCGGCACCCATATCCAACTCATCTCAAGTACTGCATGTCAGTGTCACTGAGCTCAGTCAATATTGGATTGTAAAAGGCGGCGCTCTGGACTGGTCAATACTGTTCCCAGAGCAAACAGTAACTAGCGACTTTACCGCTAACCTTGTGATTAATTCTCAGGGGAAAATACAGCTGATAGATCTAACTCAGCAATCTGGCAGCTTTAAAATTGACGAACATAAGCTCGACGTTTTTTCCCGTCAGAGCTTTATTCCCACCAAGAACAATCACACCAATCAAGCTGTCTCTGTCACCGTAGAAATCATACAGAACCAATAATTAGACCGCTACACCTAAGGGTATAATACCAATCGGTATAAACCCGGACACAAAAAAGGCGCTTTAGGCGCCTTTTTTAATATTTCGATTTATCAGCTTTAACTGGGATTAGATTTGGCGATTAACCAGCTGCATCCAGCCATTAGGCCCTTCAATCTTACCCTTCTGGATATCGGTTAATACCTGGTAAATACGACGGGTATTCTTGCCCACATGGCCATCACCCACAGTGACAACACGATTATCTTCGAAGATATATGAACCAACAGGTGACACCACGGCCGCGGTGCCGAAGCCTCCCGCCTCGATAATCTCACCAGATTCGATATCTGCGATGAACTTATCTAACATCACAGTCTCCTGACGCACTTCACAACCCAATAGCTCGCCTAGCTCCAGAATCGACACTGAGGTGATCGACTTGAGGATAGTATCGGTAAACGTAGGAATAATCACAGTGCCATCTTTAAGCACGTGGAAGTGATTCATAGCGCCAACTTCTTCGATCTGCTTGTTGCTGGCATCTAGATACAAGACTTGAGCGGCGCCGTATTCGGCTGCAGCCTTACCCGCTTTCAATGAGGCGGCGTAGTTACCCGCAGCCTTAGATGCACCTGTACCACCGGAAACTGCACGATGAAAACGCTCACTGATCAGTAAACGAATAGCCTTATCGAACCCGTCTGAATAATAGGGACCACTCGGACTCAGAATGACACAGAAGGTGTACTCTTCACTCGGGCTCACCGACAATCTGTCTTCGGTGGCGAAGATAAACGGACGAATATAGAGACAGGCATCTTCCTGCATCGGAAACCAGAGTCTATCGACATCGATAAGCGCATTGATGCCGGCTAACTGTAGCTCTTCATCTATCGCTGGGATACAGAGGATGTCCGCTGAACGATTGAGACGCTCGGCATTCTTATTTAAACGAAAGGTATAAATTTCCTCGTCATCGTGTCTGAATGCCTTAGCACCTTCGAACACAGATTGGCCGTAGTGTAGGGCTATGGCGCCGGGGGCAATTTGAAAAGGTCCGTAAGGTACGACTCTTGGATCATGCCACTCCCCATTACGATAATCCATTAGAAACATATGATCGGTTCTGAGATTACCGAAGCCCACATTTTCTTTAGGCTCGAACTGTTCAGTGCGGCGCTCAGACGCAGGTTTTAAATTATAGTTTATTTGCATTGCATACCACCTTGATTACTGAATAAGCAGACTATGGAGGAGAGGCACTAAAGTCAAGCAGAATGGGGACTGTGATTAACATCACAGTGTTTGAAATATGTAAAAAAAATCAGCCTCAATTAGAGAACAAATAACACTCGAACCTAAGTCTGCCACCGCTAATAACACCTTAGCCCATAGCTTAATCTTTCTGCATCCCTTGAAGAGATTCAAAACTAGCAGTTTCATCTGTATTAGCTAAGGTAAAGGTCTCCTGATGGATATGGCGCTTCAACACTATATCTAGCAGTGTGGTCTGATCAGCTTTAATTAACCGACTCACTTGATTAGCTTCACTATGATATTCGGCAGTTCGATAATAACTAAATCCTGTATCTGGCCTGGGAACAATTTTAACACCTACCTTACCCTCAGCCACCGAGTGTAATTTTTTGGTATCCAGATAAAGTGTCACGCAATTGCCGTTATGACTATTTTTTTGCTTATCCAGCATAAAACCCTTAGGTAACTTGCCAGGATGAAAATCTGGGCCACTGAGCAGGTATAGATCGAAATCCGTCACCTTATGGCCAAGATCATCCGAGACCCGCACCACTAACATGCTATGACGTCGCTTTTTCTTTACCTTATCAGTACGCAGTTTCATCGCCTTAGAAGCGTCCGCGTATTGGCTGTTATTTCCAACAGATAAACAGTCCAGTATCGAAGATACCACTCTCTTCTTACTGGCATTTTTTCGCGTCACTGATGCCATGATGCCCATAGTGTCCTGACTATGACTGGCTTTGGGAATTATCTCGAATGCACACTCCTGAAGCGGAACTTGATAGTCATCCAGAGTCAATCGGCTCACACAATCACCTTCGAATCCCATGCAAGTGAGCAAGGGGTCCTGAATCAAGCGTATATGAGTGAAGTTCATATTTGCGGCGGCGCTTCTCACTACGCCGTCGGAGCCTGGCTCGGCGGTATAGCTATTCATATAATCATACAAACTGGGATCTATGGTCTCGCCAGTGAGCACAAAAGGGAAAATGCCTAGGTCACTAACACTGTACTTTAGCCAATTGAGGTTCAATCTATGTTGACCATCACTGCCAAGCTCAAGCCAGTCGAGCACCCGCTGACCCGGCTCTACGCCATCGAACCAGGCTTTGAGGCGGCCAACCCTAGACTTACCTATCTGAGCTAAAGCCGAGCCATGATTGGCAGGTGCCAGCATGATTAGATGCTTTAGCGGGGCAGTTTCCAATTGAGTCTGGCCATAATATCTATCCAGCCAAGCACGGATCACAGGTCCACCCGTAGAGTGAGTGATCACAGAAAAATAGTCATCACCCAGCTCTCGCTTGCGCGCAGCTTCGAACGCTATAGCAATATCTTCCAATGTGACTTGATCGTTGAAGCTGATATAGCGGCCAAGATAGAGATGCTGAATATCCAACTCGAGTTCAGGTGCTGCCAAGTTAATTAAGGCTTGGGGCAAGTCACCATAGGTATCTGTATTGGTAACGCTCCAACCGTGTACAAAGACCAGCTTCATAATAAGCCCCAATTAAGCTAAATATCAGCGCCTTAATATATCAATATCTTTCTTGATTTCAAATTCTATCTCTATTTAGAAATAAAACCGCCAAATTCATTAAATCTCATCAGAAGATTAATAATGAAAATATCAGCAGCCACTTAAGCATTTTCATTGAGATATAGCAGTTAGACTCAAGTCTTTAATAGATAAATAGATAGATAAACAAATAGAGCACAGTTAAAAACACCACCTCATAGCTAGTAACTAAACACACTATAAATCAGTCACATAGATATTAGCTGCAAAGGTTTTTCATTACTATATTTCACTCTGAATTTTAATTCGGTTATTCCATTCAGTTATCGTTCAGGCAGATCCAACTAGTATGCCCTCAACGAAAACCAAGTGACTGAAATTTAAGTCGCTTAAATCTAAGTCACTGAATGTAAGTTACTTAAATTTGAGTCACAAATAATCAGAGAGTGAGCATAATGAAAACCAAACTTTTAGTACTAACAGCAGTAATCGTCACAGCAATGTCAGCACCTACTATGGCAGCAGACTGGTTTATCGGTGGTGGCGTAGGTGCACAGCAGAACAACTATAAATCATCGTCAACAAAATCGAGTGATACTTTGAAAGTTGCGCCTATCACTACAAATACAAGCGAAAAAGAGAACAATGAGTTTTACGAAGTTCGTGGTGGTGCTTACCTCAACGATAATAATCGTATCTACAGCACTTACTCATATAACTCTGACGACTTCACTAAACAGCAGAGCCTGCTGCTATCTTATGACTATCTAATCGGCTTAGGCGTGAATAACAAGCTTAACTGGTTTATAGGTGCCACGGCTGGTGTTAATCACGTAAGTCCTGATACTCAAGACTTAAGCTCTAAGAATAGCTTCATCTGGGGTGGTCAAACAGGTTTTATGTACAAGATCAGTGACAAGTTGAGCACAGAGCTTGGTTATCGTTACCTGACACAGAATACTGATTTTACCAGTAAGTTCTCCGATGAGAAGTACACTACAACATTTACCGATTCACTGGATAATTCTCAGCAAGTTTATCTAGCTGTCGATTATCGCTTCTAAGCAAGTATTTTAAGAAAAAAAGCCCCATGTGGGCTTTTTTTTCGTCTGTATTTCCCACATAAGAAGACTAGGAGTACTTATCATTAGATTGTGGCATTCATGATTATCTAGCACGGGAAAGTATAAATTCTGATTCCTGAACCTTGAGTTAACAGAGTCAGAAACGGTGACAGGAACTGGGCTCAATATAGAAACACCCTAAGATAAGCTCAATAGCTGATATTCAGGCTAAGCATTAAGGGGCTGGAAACTATCTTCATTAGACTCATTAGCATCACTTGCACGCCAATAGCTAAATCGACCAGCTTAAGCAGAATAATAATCTAGACCGATAATCCGCTTATCAAACCGCTAATTTTAGGTAAGAATCAAGCAAATGAATAGCCAATGAAAATCCAGCTAGAGTGGCAAGCAGTCAACAACAAGCTAGCTTATCTCGTTAAAAAACGACCATTTCACCAACCCTATGGTAACAAGTGCAAATAAAAGCCTTTTTCTGTCTATTTTCAGCGACTTTTTTCATCAATCAGCATAATTAACTATTCACTACAGTCCTTGCACTGATAGAATAATCACACCATCTAGAAACTATTAGGACTCTCTATGAGCCTTGAACTACTGTCCAAGCTGGAGACAAAAATCCAAGCAGCACTTGAAACTATCGAGCTATTAAGAATGGAGCTTGAAGACGAGAAGCAGAAAGGCATTAGTCTAGCTGACAGAAACCAACAGCTGAGCCAAGATCTTAATGCTTGGACTGAAAAAGTCACCGGACTCGTTGGCTTGCTCAATGAAGAAGTGAGCTAGCACAGAGAATCAAACTCTCTGTACTGTTTATATAGCATAAGCGAAGATTTAAGCCATCTTCGCTTCGCTAGTTTGAGCTTCGATTAATTCATTCAACTCTATGATGGCTTGTTTTACTTGCGGTAAGCTCTTCCTTGGCAATAAAAATCTCCCTTTCTCAAATTCTAAACGACCTAAGTCCTTTACCCAGATCACTCCAGATAAAAAAATACGCGCATGTTTCACGATAATCTTTGGTGCATAGATAGGAAAAACTCTCACATAGCCTCCTTGTTATAAGTGTTTACTGACCGCAGTAGTATTTATTTAGATTCGACTCTGAGTTGGACAGATGTTTTACCATGAGAGTTGCATTAATAAATGTTTTTTTTTGTAACTATTTGAAACAGTATCTTTAGCGATAAAACTTGTTCTTGTCTATCAGACCTATAGCTAACAATTAATTTTAAAATGTCGCTTGCCAATAAATTGACACCCTGCTAGATTAGCTTGGTTACTCAGGGTAAAACTGAGCCCTATGGCTCGATAGCCGTATTTCTTGCGACCAAGAAATGCGGTTTTTTTTTGCCTAAATTTAAGCTAACTCTTGTCTATAGCAGCCTATAACTAAACTTTTCATATAAGCATATGTCATTCAGGCATGCTTATGACCGGGATCCATATTTTAGCAGTAAGACTGAATTCAGGCAGAGAAAGTTGCGAGTTTTAAGCTGTAAGGTCCAAGAAAGAGCTAAGAAGGCTGCAAGTATTCAAGCTAAAGCATCAATCGGCATAGCTCCTTATTAAAAGAAGCCAGACACAAAAAAAGGAGCCATAGGCTCCTTTTCGATAAAACGTATGACTGCTGAAATAAGCTTATTTCATTGAAGTCAGGTAGTATGCGATGTCGAGAAGCTCGTCATAAGACTTGATAGCGCCAGTCTCAACACGATACTTACCATTCACCACTAAAGCTGGTACGCCTGAGATTTTGGCATTGGTAGTAGCATGCTTCATCTGTGACATCTGTGCGCTGACCATAAATGAATCTGCTGCCGCGTCGAATGTCTTGCCTTCCACGCCATTTTCAATAAATAGCTTACGCACATCATCACGGCTGGTGAAATGTTGCTTCTTCTCATGAATCGCTGCGAAAATTGCCTTCTCTATCTTATCTTCCACTTTAAGCTGATGAGCAACGGCGAAAGCACGAGACATCTCGACACCCATCTCTCTGCCGATAAAGTCCACATGGTTCTGCTTAAATACCACACCTTCAGGAAGGTTAGCCTTAATTTTAGGTACTTCAGTCTTAGCAAAATTGTAGCAATGGCCACAATAGAATGAGAAAAACTCGGCAATTTCAGGTTTAGCTGTCGCAGGCCCCTGATTGATCACTGTGTAGTGAACGCCCTCTTTATAATCTACAGCCATGGCAGCCATAGGCGCCATTAATAGAGCTAGGGCAATCAATAATGCTTTTTTCATGATGATTCCTTTTTGCGCGTTGCGCAGCATGATCTTAATAATTTGGAGAATAACATAATGCTCTTTCGAGTGTATCTCAAGAGCATTAGTTCATTTTTCTGTTACAAAGTGAGAGCTCAAGCCAGTTACTAGACTCAATAGCCTGGAATCAAGCTCAATGCAGGCTCGTTCAGGATTGCCAATTGCTCCTTAAACGAGAGGATCTGCTGTTCCCAATATCTCTCCTCTGCATACCAGGGGAAGTTCATCGGAAACGCCGGATCTTCCCAGCGACGACTGAGCCAAGCATTATAGTGCAACATGCGCATAGCTCTTAATGGCTCTATCAGCCTTAGCTCTTTAGCATCAAACTCACAAAACTCTTCGTAAGCTTCCAGCAAGATCTCTAACTGAAGTTGCTTCTGTGAACTGTCACCTGTGATCATCATCCACAAGTCTTGAATTGCCGGGCCTGTGCGGGCATCGTCGAGATCGACAAATCCAGGGCCATCGGGAGTCCACAAGATATTACCCGGATGAAGATCCCCATGTAAACGTATATGCTTAGGACTCTGCTGATTCCATATCTCTTTTGACTTCTCCAACACCTGTTCGACAATCGTGAAATAGGGCAATACTAAGGATGATGGTACGTGGCCCGACTCCTTCAACCAAAGCAGAGACTCATCCCCTAAGACTTGAGGGTTGATGAGATCCCTATGGGCAAACTTCCCCTGCTTGGAATATTGATGGATACGACCAATGAAACGTCCAGTAGCCTCTAACTGCTCTAAGTTATCCACCTCAAACGCACGACCGCCTATAGAGGGAAACAGGGCAAACCTGAAACCTTTATACTCATGCAATGAGCGTTCATTGATGATCAGCGGCGTCGCAATCGGTATCTCTTCATCAAATAACGACTGAGAAAAGTCATGCTCTTCCTGGATCTGAGCATTACTCCATCGCTCCGGGCGATAAAACTTCACTACATAACGCACACCGTTATCACAACGAAATTGATAAACACGATTCTCATAACTATTGAGTGCTAATAATCCTGTCTCAGGAAATATATCTAGGCTTTCGATTGCATCTAAGATTAGGTCTGGGGTTAACGCCTGATAATGAAAACCAGATCCTGTTTGTGCTTGGCTCATAATAATCTCCTCAACAAGCTCGCTAAATACTCTAGCACCTCTACTTCATCTTCAGCCTCGACACTGAGCCAGCAGATTTCAGCATAAAACTCATAATTGAGCTGTATCAGGGTTCCTTCAAATGTGAGCAACCATTGATGCCTATCGGCTCCATCATGACGCTCTATGACCCTAGCATCCATGGCCGCCGCTAGCGGCTCAGCAAAAAGATCAAACTGATCAAAATCGATTTTTGCTTGTATAGACAAACTTTTCGCTACTGGATCTAGTTGTAATGATTCTAACTTCATTAATATTGTCTCTGTAAAAACGGATAAAGAGCAACTGGGTAAATAGGCTTAGGGGATTGGGCAGCATGTAAGACTGCGACCTCAAAATAAAAACCAGTTAACACTTCTCGATTCCGGCGTAGATTAACGGCATCAGAATGCCAGTTTATCTACAAATTCCTTGCAACTTAATGCCTTACCTTGAGTCGTGACACACTGAAAACCACATTGATAGCGCCCTTCACCCGAATCACTAACCCTAACCATGCCAGCTCCCTTCATCAGGCACTGATCGACTTCGGCATAATAACCTGAGATGTGCTCACTTTGCACTGCTCCCTGAGGGATCTCTCTAGTGTCGGCATAATAGAATAAAGTCCACTCTGGGCTTTGCGTGCAAGCGGCCAAAGATGAACATAAGAGCCCCAATAAAACTAACCGGCTAAACCCCATAAACACTCCATAAATGCCCTTAAAAGTTAACCACAACCAATAAAAAAGGCGAAACTCAGTTCGCCTATTTTACACTTGTTATCCCCTTTAGGGTAAACGAGTTACTTCAATGATTTAGCCTTTGCCTTGCCGATGCGGGTGATACGCCCTTCGAAGCCAGTTTTTGTGCCATCGCTCAAGCCATACTCTATGGCTTTACGACAAACATCTATAGCGCAATCAAACTCTCCACAATCATTGAGTAGAGTAGATAAGTGCATAAAACCTACCCCCTTGTACAATTCAGGCGACTCGAACACAGCAAAAAGTGACAAATAATATGGTGATAATGACGCGCCGTATTCACAGTACTGAATTTGCTTACGTTGCTTGTAACACTCGGCAATAACAGCCTGTAACCCAGTATGCTTTATCGTATTATCCGATGCCTCACGGTATTCAGATAACGCCAGAGTCAGCTGCTCGTTTGCCCAAGACTCATCTGTGACCGCAATCATAGCGACTTCAGCCTCTTCATCAGCTTCTGTATTAGCCTCTGATTCAGCTTTAACCTCTGACTCAGCTTTAGCCTCTGATTCAGCTTTAGACTCTGACTCAGCTTTAGCCTCTGACTCAGCTTTAGCCTCTGACTCAGCTTTAGCCTCTGATTCAGCTTTAGCCTCTGACTCAGCTTTAGCCTCTGACTCAGCTTTAGACTCAGATTCAGCTGCTTCAGCTAGCTCTGACTCAGAAGTTGTAAGCTCAGACTCTTCGAGAGTATCTTTTTCCCCAAAGGTTAGCCCTTCAACGACTGATTTTGCCGCTGCAATATTTTCAGACTCGGTGCTCTCTATGGCTTGTTCAGCAATGACTTCATCAGCACGTTCTTCGACAACAGGCTCATCAGCCTTAGGTTCATCGAAGATCTCTTTTTCAGCAGGCATACTGCTTTGATCTTGTTCATCTTCCGCCAGTCTTTTAGCGCGTTTATACAGATAAATGCCTAAAGCAACTAGCAAAATAATGGCTATATATTTCATTGTCGTCCACCAGTGATTGACCTCAACCTTGTATCAGGTTGCATGTTTCCTATCCGTGTACAGATAGTAACCGATATTGTTAATTCTCTCGCTATAAATTAAGTCTTATATCTCTATTTTTGATAATTTACTTAATTTACAGTCCAGAGCCACTATTCTCGCAGTAATTTATGTTTATTAACACTAGCTTAAGATGAAAAATAATTAAAATTCCAAGCCTGTATCACACTTTTTTGTGCGCCTCTTCATAGTTTAGACGACCCATTTTGAGTCGCACTCTATTGAAGCGATATAATAACCAAGTAGAGCACTAAGGTACTGCTATTTAATAATCGATAGCCTTGGGAGATTGGGTATGGAAAATTCAGAGCTACTTAGAGGAAAGTTACTTCGCGAATATCAGACCATAGCAGCCATGGTCGAAATATATTGTAAGGCCCATAAACATGATGCTAAGCCCATGTCAGCCTGCCCTGAGTGCCTAGAATTTCTCGCCTATGCCCACACCAAGCTTGACCGTTGTCCATACGGACAAGATAAACCAAGCTGTAAAAAGTGTCCGGTTCATTGCTACAAGCCCCAGATGAAAGATAAGGCACGGGAGATAATGGTATTCGCGGGTCCAAAGATGCTATTTCCCCATCCGATTATGGCAATACGGCATTTATTATCCGCTAGAGATCTGGTTCCGAATAAGCCTCCGGCCAACCAATCGAACCGCCACCTAAGAAAGCTGGGAGAAAACCAATAGCTCAACTCTGTCATATACCCGCTTCGCCAGACTCGGACCTGCTGTCCCTTGCAGGATTAATATTCAATTCTTGGCTTGATGATATCGCCATCGAATCATCAACTAGCAGTTAACAATAAGCCACAATTGATAAATTTACTTAATTGACATTATTTGCCAATGTTATGCATCATTTATCAAAGCTTCTATATACTGATGTTCTTGTAGCATCTATAGTTTCAAACTCTATAGCTTGATGATTATTTATCCTATCGCCCTTTCCTTCTATAGAGATGACAATTAATTGTTATGAATGAATTTAGCAGCTTTTTCTTACAGAGTTATTGGTGGTTATCCCTGCTGGGCGGTCTCCATTGTTTCGGCCTGGGCCTCTACATTCGCTATTTATATCGAGAGGGTAATGGTAACCATAAGCTACTCGGCAGTATATTCAGCTTAATCGCACTGTATTTCTTCACCGGAATGCTCAATAAAGATAACGCCCCGGCACCGATCCATTTGCTTTTCATGCTCATCATCCCGGTATACTTCCTCCTGATGCCACTGCTATACCTCTACTGTTACAGAAGCCTGCATAATATTCGACGCTCTATTAGCTTCTCCAGGCATTTCTACCTGGCACTTATCGTTGCCATTGTAGTCATCACAGCCTCACTATTGAGCAAGAATGTCACTCCAGATCTCAGCATCATTGAGCTGAGCTATGAGTCCAACATGAGCTTGATTAATAAGTTAGGTGCCTTATTACCTGGCTTGCTCAGTATGCAGACCTGCATCTATTTCATTCTGATCATCCGCATGCTCCAAAAATATCGCGGAAGAAGTTATAAAGCACATCAAGAGAGTTTACGGGACATCAAGTTTCGTTGGTTACTGGTGCTCACCTTCGCCATGATGGTAAATTGGCTGATACGTACTGTCTTGGTTATATTGCCCTTCTATCTGGGAGATCAGATCTCACAGTTAACCCAAGCGTTTACTCAATTAACGCTATTGCTGACCATATATGTACTGGCTATCTATGGACTACAACAGATCACTAGAGCAGCCTATCTAAGAGGCCGACTCACTATAACGACACCTTCAGGCGCTTCTAGAAACAAGGCCAGCACTCAGCTACTCAACTCTGAGGAGCTCAACTACCTTCAAGACTTGTTAAAGGAAGATCCCAAAACAGATGAAGACAGCAACAAGAGCCACCAAGTTGAATAAAAACATTAACACTTTTTGACTATCTTCATTTAAGCCCAAGATGTTTTACGTTATTGTGACTGGGATAAATAATAACTAAAACACTAAAATCTTCAGTCATATAAGGGATTAAGATGGGAAAGTCATATCCGATTTCTAAGCTCGCAGTGATCACTGCGAGTCTCCTGTTAACCACATCATATTCAATGGCATCAGCTCCAAGCCACCAGATAACCACAGATGATTTCTTCGATATAGCAGGCATGAGCAGTGTACAACTTAGCCCAGACGGCAAACGGGCACTCTGGCTTGAGTCTCGCTGGGACAAAGAATTAGATAAATCGCAAAAAGACCTATGGACAGTCAACACCAAGACCCGTCAGACAACACGGCTCACCTTTACTAATGAGAGTGAGTCTAGTCCACAGTGGAGTCCGGATGGCACTTACATCTATTACTTGAGTAAACTCACCCACGAAGATAAAAAAGCCCCCTTCAATGGTAAAAGTCAGATCTTCAGAATGAGTAAGGATGGTGGTGAAGCTGTACCTATGACCAAGGAAGTCGAAGGAGTCAGCGCCTTCTCTGTGGGCAGTGATGGTAATAGCCTCTATTTTCTAACCAGTAAAACCGTTAAAGATAAAGACCTGTGGGCAGGCATGCGCGCCAGCCATGATAAACCCGAATATGCCCATGGTGAGCGTAAGACCAACCCGCTTTATAAACTCGACCTGCAACATTTCAAGCAAGATATCTTGTTAGACGATGACAAGGTGGTATGGCAATTCAGCGTCAATAGCGATGGCAGTAAGATAGCCCGTATTACCACATCTGATAACGAGCTAGTGAATCTGGAAGGCTGGTCAGATATAGAGATCTATGACACCAGAAGCAAAACCAACAAGGTATTGGAAGATACGGCTTGGCGTGAGCAAGCCCCATCCCCCTACGGCTGGCTACTCGGCTTAGACTGGCACAGTGACAATCAACAACTCGCCTTTAGAATCGACTTCGATGGTCATCCAGGCAAACTCTTCGTCAGCAATACCGCGAAAGATTCATTGCTAGAGATAACTCGCCCCGATGATGTCACCTTAAGCGCCGCCAATATCCATTGGCGTCCCAATAGTGACGAGATCTGTTATCGCGGCGCAGATCATGCCCGCGTTAAGCTATTTTGTACTGAGGTCGACGACGGTGAACAGGGCGATACCCGTACAGTGATCAAAGGAGATCTGGTCATCGGCAGCTATAGTTTCAGCCATAATGGCAAGAAACTCGCCTTCAGCCACAATGGACTGGATCATTTCTATGATCTATTTATCGCCGACGCCGATAGCAAGCGAGCTAAGTATAAGCGCATGACCAATATCAACCCTCAGGTCGATAGCTGGATATTGCCGCAGATCCAGATAGTTAAGTGGCAAGCACCTGATGGAACCAGCGTAGAGGGAATATTAGACCTACCCGCCGGATACAAGAAAGAAGACGGCCCCTTACCATTAATCGTGCAGATCCACGGTGGGCCTACATCTGCCACACCTTATGCACTGCAACATAGATCCTATGGCCGTTCGACATTTACCGCGAAAGGCTGGGCGCTACTGTCACCAAACTACCGCGGCTCCACCGGCTATGGTGATAAGTTCCTGACCGATTTGGTTGGCAAAGAACATGATATCGAAGTCAAAGATATCATGGCTGGCGTCGATAAGCTGATTGCCGACGGCATAGTCGATGGCGATAAGATGGCCGTGATGGGCTGGAGTAATGGTGGTTACCTTACTAACGCCATCATCAGCACAAATACTCGCTTTAAAGCGGCGAGCTCAGGTGCCGGCGTATTCGACCAACGCCTACAATGGATGCTTGAAGACACCCCAGGACATGTGGTCAACTTTATGCAAGGCCTCCCCTGGGAGAAGCCCGATGCTTACACTCATGGCTCTTCGATGACCCATGCGGACAAGATAAAGACGCCAACACTGATCCACATAGGTGAAAATGATCAACGCGTACCAGCCGGTCATGCACAAGGGCTTTATCGCGCCCTCAAGCACTACCTGAATGTGCCAGTTGAACTCCTTGTCTATCCGGGAGAAGGGCACGGACTGAGCAAGTATCAGCACAGGAAAGCCAAGATGGAGTGGGATCAGAAATGGTTCGAACATTATGTTCTCGGCAAGGCTATCGATTAAAAAGCTCAGAGTTAAAGCAGGATAGAATGTGAGTTTTAGCCTGAACCTAAGCTGACAAACAAGCTAAAAGCGCCTATTTTTAGGCGCTTTTATCTTTTACTGCTTTCTATTACTCACCATAGCTGGGTATGCTGTGCTCACTATTACAACATTCGAAACGGAGCAAAAATGAAAAAATTCATTTCTATCATTGCCACTTCATGCGCCCTTGTCGCCAGTTTGCTCATGTCTCAAGTTGCCCTAGCAGATGAAAGCTATGCCGAGACGGTCACCAACTTCAAGCAGGCTAATGATACCCATAAGTTTTTCGATAACGCCTATGGTTACGCCATTTTTCCTACCGTGGGTAAAGGTGGATTCGGTATCGGCGCCGCATACGGCAAGGGGCGAGTATTTAAAGGCAGCACCTATACAGGCGATACTAGCCTGACTCAGATATCCCTTGGATTCCAGATTGGCGGTCAAGCCTATAGCGAGATCATCTTCTTTAAAGATGCCAAGGCCTATAACCAGTTTACCAGCGGAACCTTCGAATTTGGCGCTCAAGCCTCGGCCGTAGCCATCACTATCGGCGCAAACGCCCATGCGGGTACAACAGGCAACTCCAGCAGTGCCGGTACATCTGCCGCTAAGGCTGCATATATTAATGGCATGGCGATCTATACCTTAGCTAAAGGCGGCTTGATGTTTGAAGCGGCACTAGCAGGACAGTCATTTACCTTCGAAGATAAGTAAGTCCCTAGGTTCGAGGTTCGAATTCCTATAACCTAGGACCTTCATCTATTTGTTGTCGGATAACAAGTTTCAAATATCTTTTTAGCTTGGGTTCACTTGACTGGCTTTGTACTTGGTTATTTTTAGGTAAGCACAACTTCATTGTTATCTATTGCTTGCAGCAGACTCACATGTAGCTACTTCTGTGGGACGCTGTAAAGCCATCCCTGGCCGCTCTGCGGTTTCATCCTTGAAACCGAAGCCCACAGCCGCATCTACATCAGGTTATTCATTTCTTCGATTGGAGTTTACGGTTCGTAACTCACTTCTGGACAGAAGCTTGTTAGATTACTTGCTCTAATGCGGGTAACTCAGATAAGAAAAAGTATCTGAGTTTTATTCGAACTCCCTAATTAGTTCCGACCCCTTTATCTACCATCAAACCTGAGGTTTAATAACGAGGAAGCTTATCTAAAATATCCTGCGGACCATTCACGGTGAGCTTTTCCTCTTTAAACAAAAAGTCCAACTGAACCAGCTCTTCCTGAGATATAGCTCCACTAGACAAGAAACGAGACTTCATATCTTCAATAACAATCGTTCCGATAGGTTTGCGGTTTTTAAACTTTACTGGCATAGCCCTTACCTCATTAAATGAATTCGCAGAAATAATAACACAAATGAGACCGTCAAGCTTAAAACACCTTTAAACACAACACCTTATAAGCATAACGCACCATGGCTGACATTGTGTTTATTTGGGTCTGTTGTATTTAAAATCAAAATAGGTCTGGCAGGATGGATAAGGTACACAAGCGAATCAATCAAAAGAATGGTTGGATAGTCACTAACTGCTTTCAAGCGGTCACACTTCGCTTCCGTCAAACCTACTGTTTAACAATCCCTTTAAGTTTGTATCGGCAACTTCATTAATGGCATTGGAATTTCAAAGTAATGTGCAGCAGCATATACCAACATTATCGAGAACCACTAATAAGTGGGGTCAGTGTAAAAATTAGCTAGATCTATAAGCCTGTGTCATTTATCAAAAATATTAAAGTAGGAATGACAAATGGTGCAACCTTTGGCGCAAGCCTTTCATCCATAATTCGATAAGCTTTTGTATATCAAAACTCTATTAATCAAGAATTGATGAAATCATCTGTCAACTCACAATGGGGCAAAAATGAGTTACAAACTCAAACTTAGAGTTACCCACAAAACCTCAATCGAAGAGAAAAATAATCAGGTGTAGATGCGGCTGCGAGCTTCCAAAACAGGGACGTTTTGGCAGAGCTCACATGGATGTGCTTGCAGCGACTCGCAGAAGTAGCTGCATATAAGCGAGCCGCAGGCTATAAATTACCATGAAGGTACGACCTTCAAACACACTACCCAATACCAACTCAGCCAGAAGCTAAATCAGAAAATGTGATCAGCCTTCATTTGAAGGTAAGCTACTTATGTCCCCCAAGGGGCCGGTGGTAGTGCTACCGGCTTAGTCAGATCGAAATCCACTCTGAAATCACGCTGATCTCGGGTCAAACGGTAGGTAAACTCTTCTGGCTGGATATACATATGCCACACATTGGTTACTGAGACATCTAGACCGTTGTCTCTGAAGTTATTAATTGAATAGGCATCGACAGGAAAAGACTGCTGCTCGGCACTGCCCATATCCGCTGTCATGCCACCATACATGGTCACCTTGTCTTCACTGCCATCTTTATGGCGATGATCATGAGCTAAATGTAAGCCATATTGGGTTTTGGTGATCACCCAGGTACGCGAATGATCATCACCCACATGAAACGGCACCTTAAGCTCTGTCTCGCTGCACTCGCGAACATGCATGATGAGTTTCTTACCGCTAAAAGCCGAGTCGGCAGAGTTACCTGCTGTAACCTTTCCCTCAAAAGCCTTGCCACAATGGGCGGCTATGCTATCGAAGAAGGCATCTTGTTCAGAGGTAGTGGCCAGGGCTGGCAAGGTAATAAGTGAGCAGCTAGTTAGCAAGAGTGCCAGCTGTGAGTATTTTGTTGTTTGCATTATGATCTCCGTCAATTGGTGCCTAGCAGCCTAACATAAGCAGATAAATGTTAGCTTAAGGCCTGCAATCTCAGATCAGTGTTCATTATCGCCAGCATGATTTGATATTCAGCTGCTTGGTCCAACGTTAAAGCTTCGGCCAAGCAGCTAATCTTGCTAGATAAGATCAACACAAGCTAATCAGGCCTGCTTAACACTCCTAATCGAACCAGGCGGAAGACTTTTCTGCCGCTAGGGATTTGACCGTGTCATCGATATACATACTGACCATGGCAAGCGCCGCGGCCAATGCGCCTAAATCATCTGAGAAGCCAACCACAGGTGTTAAGTCAGGAATGGCATCGATAGGTGCGATGAAGTAAGCCAGAGCACCGAAAATAACTGTCTTGGCCCACTTAGGTGTATCTGGGCGTTGGGCTGCATAATAGAGACACAGAGCCTTGTCGATCACATCCAGGCCGGCATTCTTAGCAAACAGTTTTACCTTGTGCCAGAAACCTGCATCACTATAGTCATGGCTTGCGGTATCGTTTTCACTATGGTTTGGGTTTTCACTATGGTTTCCACTATGGTTTGAATTGTCGACCATCATTACCTCCTGAAACAAAAAGGGAATATCCATGATATTCCCTTATTTTATGTTAATTAGCTAGAACAGACACTAGCTGAACTATCTTTGATGCTTAGGCGTGGTACCCCAGACATTCTTCTTTGCCGGACGTTGCCTCTGAGCAGTAGCACTGCTCCCTTGGCCGCCGGATGCCTTACCCTTGCCAGCTGATTTATTGGACGAGTCCCCTGGCTTAGCTTTTACCTTAGGCTTTCTGTCTTCAAACTGATCTTCAGAGAAACGGGTAAAGGCCTTCTTGTCACCGGGTGAGGCTTTATTGCTAAGTTTATTGGCTCCGCCCTTCCCCTTGTTACGCATGGCTTCACGTTCCTGGCGGGACTCCGCCGGCACCAGACAACTGAGACTATTGCCTATTAGCTCCTCTCTGCCCATCTCGATTAGGGCTTCGCGGATCATAGGCCAACCAGCAGGATCGTGGTAGCGCAGCAAGGCTTTGTGCAGCTTACGCTGACGTCCCTTTTTCGGCACTGTCACCTTTTCACTGGTGTGTTTCACATTCTTCAGCGAGTTGAGTCCGGTATGGTATATGGTCGTCGCGTTCGCCATCGGCGATGGATAGAAGTTCTGCACCTGATCCAGCTTAAACTTCTCACCCTTGAGCCAGAGTGCCAGATTAACCATGTCGTCATTGGTCGTGCCAGGATGCGCCGAGATAAAGTAAGGGATCAGGTATTGTTTCTTACCCGCTTCCTTGGAATATTTGTCGAACAATTCCTTAAACTTTTCATAGGTGCCCATGCCCGGCTTCATCATCTTGTTCAGCGGACCATCTTCGGTATGCTCGGGAGCAATCTTGAGATAGCCGCCCACATGATGACTCGCAAGCTCCTTCACATAGCGAGGATCTTCCGTGGCCAGATCGTAGCGAACACCCGAGGCTATGAGTACCTTCTTAATCCCAGGAACTTCCCTTGCCGCACGATAGAGATCGATCGTTGCCGAATGATCTGTATCTAAGTGACCACAGATAGAGGGGAAGACACAGGAGAGTCGTCGACAGGTCTTCTCCGCCTTGACGCTCTTACAGCCCAGACGATACATGTTGGCCGTAGGGCCACCAAGATCTGAGATAACCCCGGTAAAACCAGGCACCTTATCCTGAATATCTTTAATCTCATTCAAAATCGACTCTTGTGAGCGACTCTGAATGATACGTCCCTCATGCTCGGTAATTGAGCAGAATGAACAACCACCGAAACAACCACGCATTATGTTGATCGAGGTCTTGATCATGTCATAGGCGGGGATCTTGTTGTCACCATATGAAGGATGTGGCACCCGCTTGTAGGGCAGACCAAACACACCGTCCATCTCGTCGGTATTTAACGGCCAGGCTGGAGGATTAATCCAGATAGCACGCTCGGCATGACGCTGAAATAGGGCGCGGGCACAGCCAGGATTCTGCTCTTGATGCAAAATTCTAGACGCGTGAGCATAGAGGTATTTGTCTGTCGAGACTTTCTCATAGCTTGGCAATAACACATAGGTCTTCTCCCAAGGTTTAGGTCTAGGAGCCTGTACGCTGATGGCCTTAGGAGCGTCATTATCGAATATCTTCACATCCGACGGGCCGGACATGTTCTTACAACCCACATCATCGGCGCCGTAGGGATGAGGAATAGGGTCTATTTTATGTAACTGATCTATTTTGCGTGAGTCCATGCCCTTCCATTCGGCAAGGGGCTCTTTGCGGATCACTGTGGTGCCGCGAATATCATGGAGGTCAGCGATTGACTCACCCGCAGCCAGCCGGTGAGAGATCTCTACCAGGGGACGCTCGGCATTACCGTAGGCTAGAATATCGGCTTTCGCATCTAAAATTACACTGCGACGCACCTTATCAGACCAATAATCATAGTGGGCCATGCGGCGCAGGCTGGCTTCTATACCACCTATGATCACAGGCACTTGCTTGTAAGCTTCCTTACATCTCTGGGTATAAACTGTTACTGCGCGATCTGGGCGCTTACCACCGAGATTTCCAGCCGTATAAGCATCATCGTGACGCATACGCCGCTCGGCGGTATAACGGTTGATCATCGAGTCCATATTGCCCGAAGTCACCCCGAAATAGAGATTAGGCTTACCTAATTTCATGAAGTCATCTTTATTAGACCAGTCGGGCTGAGAAATAATGCCGACCCTGAAACCTTGAGCCTCGAGCATGCGTCCAATCACTGCCATACCGAAGCTGGGATGATCCACATAGGCATCCCCGGTCACGACTATGATGTCACAGCTGTCCCACCCTAGTTTGTTCATCTCTTTGCGAGACATAGGCAAAAAAGGCGCCGCCTCTGTTTGCTCAGAGCGATATTTTGGATGAGTAAATAAGGTAGATTCAACTTGCATGAGTAATAAAACCTGACTGTCTAACGGTGAAAATAGAATATTTGCGCCCATTAAAGGGAGGCGGAGTATAGCAGGGGAGACACCATCTGGGCGAACAAAAAACGAACAAGTGTAAAGAAAAGCCAGCTTGAAATGAAAAAAGACATTAACCTTTAAATAGTAAGGATATTAGACAGCTTAGGTGCGCGGGCATAACCAGCCTGCTTATTAGAGTATAATTTCTATTTTATCAATCGCTAAGCACATTTTGATAGGCTAACTTATCAAATAACCCATCGAGCCTAAGATAAAGTGAACCAAGTTAACTATGGCTAAGATTAAAATCACCAACCAGCTGAGTAATCCGCCCCAAAACCGCCCAAGGTGATAGCCGCCTCTGCCCCTGGTCAGTCCCACAGCATGTAAGATGCGCCCAAAGATCCAGATAACGCCAAGCAGGTGAAGATAGATAGCTGAGAGACCATTCAATTCTGCCACCAGCAACAAGACCATGGCGAACGGTGCGTTCTCAACTAGATTGGCATGGACTCGAGTAGCAAGCTCCAGCTCTTTATTATCCCCACTCCCTAGGCCTATTTTATGTTTGCGGCGTAACTTAACCACCCGCATGGCCAGCGCCACCATTAATATCGCCGTTAAACTGATATACAGACCCGAAATAACCACTGACATATGCCGTCCTTTTGCTTGCGCTATTGGTTTTGATAAACCAGCATTACAACTAATTGAAGCTAAGTAAATATTTTCCAGACGATTAACCTTTTTTCCACAAACTAGGTTAATATGCGCTCGCCTGAAGACCTCAATATCTAAATAACCAATGGACCTAGCTAGTGGACAACGCAGAATTTCTTGAGAAACGACGTTTTATTATCAAGTTAGGTAAGTCGTTGCATAAGTTTGGTACTCCAGCTTATCGACTGGAAGCCCACCTTCAGGCCGTTTCAAGCTTACTTGGCATAGAGGGTTACTTTCTTATTTCGCCAACGGCAATGACCTTTGTACTGCAACACGATACCGATCAAGAGTATAACCATGTCGCCCGAGTCAATCCCGGCGAATTAGATCTTGGCTCTCTGGCTCGTACCGATGAACTGGTGGAAGAGTTAACCTCAGGTAAGCGCACGCTAAGTGAGGCATTAGCACGCCTCGATGAGATAGCCAACAAACCAAACCCCTATGGTACCAAGCAAACCTTGCTGGCCTTCGGTAGCTCTGCCGGAGCCTTTGCCATGTTGATGGGCACCAGCTGGAATGATGTATTCTGGTCGGCAATGCTAGGACTCATGGTCTACGGTTTGGTCTACCGCGCAGAACGTTCCAAGCGCATGGCCGAGATGCTCGAACCCTTATCGGCGATTCTTTGTGCCATCTTAGCCACTGCTATTGCTCATTTCGACCCAAATATTAATATCCCAGTGGTGATCCTCTCGGGCATCATCATCTTTATCCCAGGGCTAGCACTGACATTAGGCATGGCCGAGCTGGCCGCCAGGGATCTGATTTCCGGTACCGCACGTATCATGGATGCCTGCATGCTACTGTTTAAACTCTATTTTGGCGTAATATTGGGCATGGTGGTAGGCTCAGCCATCTTCGGCGATGCCATCAGCTTAGAGCCTGATCCCTTACCCAGATGGGCTATTTGGTCGGCTGTACCCATTCTGTCCATGGCCTTGGTTATCATCTTCAAGGCCCGCATGAAAGATGCCCCCTGGGGCATACTCGCCGGTATAGTCGCATTCTTCTCGTCCATGTTAGGCAGCATCTACCTAGGTGATTCAATCGGCATCTTCTTCGGTGCATTCGCCGTAGGCGTCTATTCGAATTTATTTGCCCGCTGGATGAAGGCTCCCGCATCTATCGCCCTGCTACAAGGTATAGTGATCTTAGTGCCCGGCAGTAAAACTTATATAGGCCTAAATACACTTATCTTAGGCGAGACCATGCTTAATCAATCACACATAGGCAGTCAGGTCTTTCTGATCTTTATGTCGCTAATTGCCGGACTCATGTTCGCCAACGTTGCCGTCTCTCCACGAAGAACCCTTTAAGGCTCTATTACAAAAGACTCATCCGCTAGCATACTCAGGGTTAACGCTAGCAGTTAGCGCTGAGATATTTTCTGCAAGCAGAAAGCCTCTACCCTCCGGCTTTTACCCAGTATCTATCCCGCTTTAACCCTTGTAGCCACAATTTTACCTAAGTTTAATCACCCAGATATTTCACCTTTGTCCTTGACACATTCGAGTCTGGCGTGTGTTATTAACTTGTAATCAAAATGATTTAATTAGGATATTAAAACACACAAAGACAATATTAAAGGCCTCTATATGGTGAGATGTACGTCTAAGTTATCTCTGTTTATTCTCTGCTTTATCATAAGCATGCCTGCCAGAGGAGACGGTGTAACGTTAACTAAAACATCATCAGATGAACCTTCTATGCTCACTGACGATGAGGCTTTTGAACGAGAGGACACCAGCCCAAAGATCACCAAGAAAAAACTCATCCGCAAAATTGTAGTCTCTAGTAATCCCATCTTCGATGAATCAGATCCCGATGCATTTTTTATCCATCGCTGGGCTAATTATCTGCATATTAATACCCGTGAACATGTCATTCTCAATAAACTAAGCCTAGAGAGCGGCGATAGAGTCACACAGAAAGATCTCGACGAAGCTCAGCGCCTGTTGAGGTATGAGCCCTACATACGCGACGCTAAAGTTAGCCTGATAGAAAAAGGGCCCGATGCAGATATTACCGAAGAGGGAGATACCTTACTGGTTGAAACTTGGGATAACTGGTCTCTGTTACCGACAGTCAGCTTAGGTCATAGCGGCGGTGAGAGTAAATATTCCATAGGCATTAAGGAAGATAACTTACTTGGCTACGGTATACGCACCCGAATTAAGTACCAATCTAACGCCGATAGAAGTGGCTATAAAATTTCACTGCAAGCCCCTCTGGATAGTTTTATCAAGCACTCAAAAGTCGCCTTCAATTATCAAGATAATAGCGACGGAGAGGCGACACAGTTTTACTTCAATAAGCCCTTCTATACCTTAGATACTCAAGATATGTATTCACTCATGTATAGCGACGATCTCAGGGTCGATACCCTTAGACAAAATGGCGCAGACATCAATGAATTTGAACAAGAGCACAATTTCAATAGCCTAATGTATGGCTGGCGTCTGAATAAGGGGGACAACTTTAGGACTCGAATCACCACAGGTATCACCCAAGATAAAAGCCAATTTTCCAACATTGAAAAATACCCCGACTCACAGCTCCCCCAAAACAGAGATTTTCTCTATCCCTGGGTCGCCTATGAGTATTTGCAAGATGACTTTAAGGTGCTGAACAATGTTCGCCTCATCAACTATAACGAAGACTTTAACTTAGGCTGGAATCATTACTTTAAGTTCGGATTGGAAACCCAAGATACCGGGGACAGCTCTTCCCTTGGCTACCACCTCAACTGGAGAACGACTCGAGGCTATCAGGCCGACGCAGAGCTTCTGCTGCTGTCATTCGACGGTTCCGCAGTTTTGGCCACCAGCCAGAAAGACTTCTATAAAGTAAACCTGATGACGGAATACTTCTATCAGATAAGTCCAAAGTGGACGGCTTACCTTAAGACCAGACTCAGTACATCTCAGAATAACTATTTAGATAAGACCTTTTCTCTGGGCGATAACACAGGTATACGTGGCTACCCCAACGATTACCAGCATGGGGATAATCAATGGTTATTGACCACAGAGATCCGTCACTACCCCAATATAAACTTGTATCAGCTCGCCGAACTCGGTTGGGCTGCATTTGTCGATGTAGGGCAGGCCTATGGCGGGGCAGATGAGAATAATGAAGTATCGGGCCCCATAGGCAGTATAGGCATAGGTGCGAGAATCTATTCATCTCGCTCCAGTTACGGTAACGTGGCTCACATAGACTTCAGCCTGCCTTTCACCTCAGGTGTAGAGGTCAATAACTGGGAGTGGCGCTTCCAGGTAAGAAACCGTTTCTAGATTAGCCAAAGCAGTAGAGCCTAGCGACTCAGATATTTACTAAAGAGCTAGCCACAAATTTCTTCATCCCTGCCCTAATCCAAGGGACCAAATCCATGATGACATATTCATTGTCGAACTAAGCTCAAACCTGCTCACGGGTTACCCGATACACATGAAGATGTATCGATTCAAAGCTAATACTCGGCATCTAAGCTGCCTCAACTTTGCTTGGCGTTTAGAAACAAATGACAGAAAATAAAAATAACCATGCAAAATTATTTTTGCAGTAACTATAATAAAATTAACATGTGACTCTAATTAAACAGATTTAATTGTTATTTCGGAGAAAAAATGATTTTACCTGTAATCATGGCTGGCGGATCAGGCTCACGACTCTGGCCCTTGTCGCGACAGATGTTCCCCAAACAGTTTCTCACCTTGAGCGGTGATAGCTCTATGTTACAGAGCACGGCCATGCGCCTACAAGGGATCGAGCATGCTCCAGCCATGGTGATCTGTAATGAAGAACACAGGTTTTCGGTAGCAGAGCAGTTTCGGGCCAATAATATCCCCAATAGCGGCATAATTCTTGAGCCTGTTGGGCGCAACACGGCTCCGGCTATCGCCTTGGCAGCATTCACCGCAGTTAAAAATAATGATGACCCCTTATTGCTAGTGTTAGCTGCCGATCACCTGATTAAAAATGAACCAGCATTTCGTCAATCAGTAAAAGCGGCCACCGAATTTGCCCTAGCAGGCAAGCTAGTTACCTTCGGTATTGTGCCTACGGCGCCAGAAACTGGTTATGGCTACATAAAGCACGGCGAGGCATATGCGAACGGCGCAGGCTATTGTGTGGCTGAGTTTGTGGAGAAACCAAATAAGGCGACGGCTCAAGCCTATCTGGATAGCAAGAACTACTATTGGAACAGCGGCATGTTCCTGTTTAAAGCCAGTCGCTACTTAGACGAACTTAAGACTCACAGCCCGGAGATCTATGCCGCATGTGAAAAAGCTATCGCCAATACTGCCCAGGACTTCGACTTTTTACGGGTGGATAAAGCCGCATTTGAGGCATGCCCAGATAACTCCATAGATTACGCCGTCATGGAGCCTTTGTGCAGTAGCCAAGGCTCAGATAAAGTTGTGGTCGTTCCCATGGATTGTGGCTGGAGTGACGTAGGTAGCTGGTCTGCTCTTTGGGAAGTGCAAGACAAAGACAGTAACGGCAATGCCTTTCAAGGCGATGTGATTAGCATAGATACCAGTAATTCCTATGTACATGCTAGCCACAAGCTAGTGGCAACCATAGGCCTCGAAGATGTGATAATTGTTGAAACTAAAGATGCTATTTTAGTTTCAAAACAGACAGAAGTTCAGCAGGTTAAAAAGATCGTTGAGCAATTAAAAGCAAACCAACGCAGTGAATGGCAGCACCATAGAGAAGTATATCGCCCCTGGGGAAAATATGATTCCATCGACTATGGTAAGCGTTTTCAGGTAAAACATATTACGGTAAACCCAGGCGCAAAACTGTCGGTTCAGATGCATCACCACAGGGCCGAACATTGGATAGTGGTATCCGGAACCGCAAGAGTTACCAATGGGGATCAAGAGATCTTATTGACTGAAAATCAGTCCACATACATACCCATAGGCACAGTCCACTCACTTGAAAACCCGGGTAAAATTCCGTTGGAACTTATCGAAGTGCAATCGGGTTCCTATCTTGGTGAGGATGATATTGTACGCCTCGAAGATCGCTACGGCCGTAAAGATGAGCAGGTATAGATGCCAGGCCAGATCTTAAACATTTTACTTCAATCTTTGAAGCTCGAGAATTGAAACTAAATAAGCAAGTTCGTCGTAGAATTTTCATTGGGGGCGACACTCCCATCTATAGGTTTTTTTGATGTTATTGAGTTCTGATGTGATTAAAAAGAGTGGTATAGCCTTTGGCACCAGCGGTGCACGTGGGCTGGTCACTCAATTTACCAATGAGGTTTGTGCGGCTTTCACCCATGCATTCGTCGCTACTCAGCGACAAAACTTCACTTTCACTCATGTCGCCATAGCGATTGATAATCGCCCTAGCAGTTTTAGGATGGCAATGGCCTGTGCCAAGGCGCTGGAACACTTAGATATCGAAGTGATTTACTATGGCGTTGTGCCAACACCCGCACTAGCATATGCCGCAATGCAAGATAACACCCCTAGTATCATGGTGACCGGAAGCCACATTCCATTTGACCGTAATGGCCTTAAGTTCTACCGCCCCGACGGTGAGATCAGTAAATCTGATGAACAAGAGATCTTAAGTACTAGAGCTGAGTATGCCCCTTTCGAAGATATCCCTAACCTTACAGTGAACTCCAGTGCTGCAAGACTTTATATCCAACGCTACACATCATTGTTTGATACTTCACTTCTGTCGGGCAAGCGTATTGGCATTTATGAACACTCGAGTGCGGGGCGTGACTTATATTCCGAAATATTCTCGGCCCTAGGCGCCGAAGTCATAGCTTTAGAGCGAAGTGATGAATTTGTGCCTATCGATACCGAGGCTGTGTCCGATGAGGACATAGCTAAGGCGCGTACCTGGTCAAAACAATATGCCCTCGATGCCATATTCTCAACCGATGGTGATGGCGACCGTCCCTTAGTTGCCGATGAGAATGGCACTTGGCTGCGGGGTGATATTTTAGGCTTACTCTGTGCCAATGCGCTACACATAGAGGCCCTGGCAATACCCGTTAATAGCAATACGGCCATCGAGAGCTGCGCTTACTTCTCTCATGTGAAACGAACTAGGATTGGCTCCCCCTATGTTATTGCTGAGTTTTCAGCTCTAGCAAAAGACTATGACGTAATTGCAGGTTTTGAAGCAAACGGGGGCTTCTTGCTCGCCAGCGATGTGAAACTTAAGCAAGATACACTTAAAGCCCTGCCGACTCGAGATGCCGTGTTACCGGCATTAATGCTATTTGCAGAGGCTAAGCATAAGACTATTTCATCTTTAGTCGACTCCCTCCCCAAAAGAGTGACATATAGCGACCGTATAAAAAACTTCCCTAGGGAGCGTAGCCAAATCATCCTGACTCTAGGCCAAGAAAATCCCCATCGACTACTCCAAGCCCTGGGATTTGAAGCGGTATCAATTCATAGCCTAGATTGCACCGATGGCTTACGAATGACCCTCACAGACCAGAGAATAATCCACCTACGCCCCTCGGGGAATGCGCCTGAACTCAGATGCTACGCTGAAGCTGATAGCGTCGAAGTAGCAACAAATCTGGTGAGTCTATGTTTAAAAAACATCATTAATTGTGGATTTGTAGATTCGCTATCTGAATAAGCCTATGCCTGTTTGTATTGGTCTTACAACACACGAAATAGTCAATTTTCGATGAGTTTACTGACAAACACCTTTTAACTTTGGCCACTAAAGTAAAGCAATTGTCCAAACCTGCACAGTCACGCCGCTTCTCAATTGCTTTAATGTCCCTAGGCAAAGCATTCGTTTGTTTTATTGATTAAAAACTAAAGTTAATAAACATACCTATTACTTCATTAGGTACACATGAAATTAAAATGAAATTATATTCATTTAATATTTTTCACTTTAGATATTAACAAGCAACTCGAACTATAAAATGAAATAAAATAAACCCTAAACAAATATTATCTAAAACATTTATTTTTAATAGCATATCCACAAACGCATTTAAAATAAATATTCCTGACAACTCAATTTTAAATAGTAAGTAGAGGTTTTTATGTGTTCAAAAATCACTTGGGCTACACAGAATCATGGTGTATTTGTTGCTCGGACAATGGATTGGTTTGCTGCAACAAATCCAGAAGCAATAATTACACCTAAAGGTGTAGAGAAGGATTATGGTTTCTTTTCAAAGGAATCAAAATTTTCCACTTTTGGAATAACTACTTACGGTTACATACTCGATGGTGTAAATGATGCGGGGCTTAGTGGGCATGGGCTTTATTTCGCAACGGCTCTAGATTATGAAAACAAGCAAAGCCTACCGAAATTCAATCTTAATCATCTTGTTAATTTCGGTCTAAGTGAATGTGGCAATGTTGTTGACCTAGTTAAATTGATTGAACAACATCACATTACAATTTGTGAAGTTACTGATTTTGGTCCTGGTACTATACATGCTTCTTTTTCAGATATAACTGGTGATAATTGCGTTATTGAAATTGAAAATGGTTCACTCAACATTTGGCATGGCAAGCAATATAATATTATGACCAATCAACCTGGTTATAATAAGCAACTTAATAATTGGGAACGAGTAAAGCGCAGTATAGATCTGGCTCCGCATACTGGTTACACGCATATTCAGACTGGTGGCAACATTAATCCAGAAGACAGGTTCATTCACAATAATTATATGTCTTCCCATCTTAAAGAGCCGACAAGTAATTTAAATGGCCATATGAAGTTAGTGACAAACATCTACAAGATCCCACAAGATGTGCCAAATAGAGTCGAAGGTGAAGAGATAGTGTGCTTCCCGACAGAGTTTGTTATTTCATATAATTTGAACAATTTAACGGCACATTTTTTATATACTATGAATGATGCTTATATGAAGTATAACTTTGATATCTCTGAGTTGTTTACTCGAGGCGTGCCACTCAGATTTAGATTGGATCAGGCCGACTTACATGGCGACATTACAGAGAAATTCTTAGCATCTTAATCTTATCTGCCTGCTGAGAAACGATGTAAACCACCAAGTGCCAAATGGCTGAATTGGTAGCCGACAAGTCATAATAGGCAAGTCAAAATAGACAAGTCAAAAAAAGCCCCTTGAATTACAGGGGCTATTATTGGTTTATCAAAGCAAGACACTAGCTCTCGTTAATTACCACCTGTGAGCTAACAGCGAGTACTCTTGCTAAATTACTTGCCAATTCTTGCTCCTGCATAATGGACCAATGATCTCCGGTTAAAGTAAGCAGTGATATCATCTTACTGTCGAGTAAGTCATACCAATCGGCGACGTAATCATCGAAGACACTCTGTGATGCTTTAACTAAGAGCGAATTAACCGGGTTAATTGTGCTGGGGTTAAAGTCCTTAGCATTTAACAGATTGGCTATGGCCACCTTATTGAAGCGCTCGACTTGGTCTTGACTATCATCTTGTGAATAGCCTAAAAAGCGATAAAACTGCTGCTTAATACACTCTTTGTCATTACTGATAAAGCCAAAACGTTTGCCGAAGTTTTTCAACAGCGCCGCCAGTTTTTCATCCTGATATAAGTCATTCAAACCAGAGACATCATTGTCTCGCAAGAACTCTGCAAAGTCTTTTGGCACATAGGGTGCCTCAGCATCTATGGAGATAAACACCTCGACTTCATCGCCCTGATTAATGAGCGCTTGCACTATGTGGTAAGCAATCGAGACGCCATAAGACCAGCCACCTATCAGGTATGGGCCCGATGCCTGCTTAGCCTTTATCAGTTTAATGTATTCACTCACCATCTCATCGACACTGGCAAAGTGTTGCTGCTGAGCCTTAAAACCATTGGCTTCTAGGCCATAAACTGCAATATCAATATCATACACATCATGTAACTGCTGCTTTAAGTTCTTCACCAAGGGATAGAAAGACGCTAGATGCCCCCCTAGACCATGGACTAAGAACAGAGGTTTAACCTGAGTTAACTCAGTCTTAGAGAGGTGAACGTTGGGAAATTCAACCAAATTAGACCCTTGCTCATAGTCATTATTTTCGACCACGGCGAGTAACTTGGCAACCGTCGCCGACTCATAAATATCATTGATACTGACATTAGCATTAAACTCTTGGTTCACTTCACTTATAAGCGACATAACTAGCAATGAGTGGCCACCAAGCTCCATGAAGTCATCATGTAAACCGACACTCGATACCGCCAATACATCTTGCCAAATGGCCGTCATTTTGATTTCATTATCCGTCACCGGAGAGGTGAAATTAATACTTTTCTCACTATTAATCTCCATCTTTTCTAGCAAGCCACGATCAACTTTGCCGTTGGGATTGAGAGGAATATCATCGAGAGGTAATATTAGATTAGGCAGCATATAACTAGGCAAGGCTTGGGATAGATGCTCCCCTAGCTCGGCAATATCAATCGCCTCATTATTGGCCACAACATAGGCAACCACTTTCTTCTTGGTTTCAATTTGCTTCAGCACTACCACGGCCTGGCTAATACCTTGATAGTCATTTAACACACTTTCAATGGCGCCGAGCTCGATACGATAACCGCGAACTTTCACCTGGTTGTCTGTGCGGCCCATAAACTCAATATTACCGGCATTGTCCCAACGTACCAGATCCCCTGTTTTATACATCTTAGAATGACCGCTAAAAGGATTATCAATAAACACTTGCGCGGTAAGCTCGGCATTATTGAGATAACCCCGACTGACCCCTTCACCAGCAATATAGAGTTCACCCACAAAGCCAATGGCCACAGGAACCAAGTTACTGTCCAAGATGTAAGCTTGGGTATTGGCAATTGGCCGGCCTATGGTGATGTTATCGAGCGGACCATTTAATACTGAGTAACTGGCGCTCACTGTCGTCTCAGTTGGCCCATAGGTGTTGATAAGGGGAATATCGGTATTAATGACTCGCCACTCATTGTATTTCTGAATATCGGCCTCTTCACCCCCTATGGCTAACAATCGCACACCCAGTTGCTGCAAGTTAACCTTAGACACAGTGTGCCAGTAGGCGGTGGAGAACTTAACCACGTTGACCGACTGCTGGAGAATTAACTCAGTTAGCTCGCTCACTTGGGTAAGCTTCTCCTGCTCAATCATCACCACAGTAGCGCCAGTAAATAAGCTGGGAAACACTTCTTCGATAAAAGAATCAAAGTTGATGGTTGAGAACTGTAATACATTATCTTGTCCAGTCAAACCAAACACATCAGCCATACTTAAACTGTGATTCACCACACTCCTATGCTCAACCTGTACCCCTTTAGGCTTGCCTGTGGTGCCCGAAGTGTAAATCACATAGGCCAGATCACTCGGCCGTGATTGCTGGCCAGTATTTGATATGCCGGGAGCTAATTCACTGGCCGCGTACATGGCAAAGTCAACATCGGTCAGTGAAATCAGCTTTTCCCGATGAAGCACTAGTGCTTGTGGCGACTTATTGGCCACTAAAATATGCTTAACGGCGCAGTCTTCTATCATATGATCCAGACTCGCGGCGGGATAATTAGGGTCCAATGGTAAATAGGCGCAACCGGCTTTGAAGATGGCCAAGATGGATACAATCAAGTGTGTGGAACGCTCGATACATAAGCCCACCACAGCACCGGGGGCAATGGCATGATTACGCAAGTATTGGGCTACTTGCTCGCTACGCTCATTCAACTCCTGATAGGTTAAACTGTCTTGATTAAACCTAACCGCAATCGCCTCTGGGGTTCTTTGTACTTGTTGGGCAAATACATGGTGTATACATTGTTGATGTGTGAACTCACCCTTATGCTGGCCCCAGGTCAATAAGGTCTTAATTTCATCATCATAAACATTCCCCTCCGGTGTAGGCAGGGCATTATTACTGACTAAGAAGTTGACCGTCTTTTCGAACCAGGTATCGATGAATTTTTGCTCCATCTTAACCAGCAAGTTTGGATCAACATGCTTTCTGAAGTTACTACCATCATAAAAAGATTCTATTTTAGGCGTGGGGTCTTCAAATAAGCGGATCACCAGTTGGCGGTACGACTTACAATGCTCATCCCATTGCTCCAATGGGTAATTTTTTAGACGCTCAACAAATTCGGTACGACTCACCTCATCGATTTGATAACCCATGCCACGCAACATCACGGCTAAACGTTTCATGTCGATGGATTCTTTCGACTGACTGGTTAAGTTAAAGTCGGTATTTTTGGCTTTACCTTGCACCGATGCCATACCATCAGCCAATAGATCTACCGGGGTAATATCGTGGAGATAATTTCCCTTAGGAAAGGCTTTAATGGTGATTAAAATACGCAGCATAATATTAAAGCCATCGTTGAGCTTAGTTAGCCCGGTCTCGATATGACCGCCTATCCAGACCAAACGATAGATATTACAAATAAGCCCTTCTTCTCTAGCAATACGGCACATTTGCTCACTGGCATATTTACTTATGTCATAACCAAAGAAACGATTGATATCGTTTTTATCGATAGTATCGCCTTCTAGGAACACAGACGGATCGGCTTTATCCGGTGAGAAAGTACTGGTACTGGTATAGTGGAACTCCTTCTTACGTCCGGTACGAGCAAGCGCCAATAAGCTCCGAGTGCCATCGACATTGATCTCGCGTATGCCTTCATAGGGGAGCCAGTTATTGACATGGGAGCCGATATGGAAAATCTTATCCACATTCTGGCAAACCCAAGGGTACTTATCATCAGGAATACCTACATGGTGCTCACTTAAATCCCCCCTAATTAAGATCACTCTGCCTATATCTATGTCTTTTTCCATATGGAAATAAGCCACTGCATCGGTAAACTTTTTGTTCATGACGTCATCATTTTCGCCACGAATTAACAAAACAAATTTGTCCTGGGTACGCTGCATCATACTTTGCAGAAAATGTAAGCCAAAGAATCCAGTACCACCGGTGATCAAGCTAATACCAGTTTCACCTTCTAAACTCCTGTCTATATTGGCTGCCGGTAAATAGATATCTTTCTCGACTTCTGGAAACTCATACTCGCTAGTGCGATATAAATATGAACTAATAGTTGGGTAGCGAAATAACAGCTCCATGGTGGTATTTAACTGAATTGATAGCTCCAACATGGTCAATGAGGAACCACCTAAATCAAAGAAGTTATCTGTGATGCCGATATCGCTGGCCGATAACCCTAAGATTGCGCCCCACATACTGGTTAATTCCAGCTCAGCTTTGGTGGTAGCTGCAACAATACTAGACCTGGCTTGAGTCGATTTATCATCGACAGCCGCTAACAGGTCGTCACCAAGGATGGTAAATTCATTGGCCACCAACATTTGACGGGTTAAACGACGCTGTACCTTGCCACTGGTGGTCATGGGGATTTGCTTAGGTTTAATCAGCACCACACGGTCAACTTGCAATTGATGGTCTTGATAGATAAACGAGCGAATATTACTGATGATGCTGGGGTGCTTGTCACTATCTGACTCTAATACGCCCGCCACAACCACCAAGGATTCACTGGTTTGGCCCTGCTCATCAACCACATCTAATGAGAATGCCACGCTGCCGCCAACTCGCAGACCCTGCACATCGATAAGGCTCCATTCGATGTCCTCTGGGTGGAAGTTTTTCCCTTGCACGATAACGATATCTTTAATACGACCTGTGACATGGATTTCACCATTTTTGCAGTAACCTGTATCACCGGTGCGCATATAATGCAGCTCGCTGCCGAGGATCTGCGCCTTAAAAGTCGTTTGAGTTTCTTCTGGGCGATTCCAATAACCCTTGGCTACGCTCGGGCCATGCACCCAAATTTCGCCCTCTTGTTGCTCATCAGCCTCGACGCAAGTTTCAGGGTTAACAATTCTGACCCTGTCGACCTCAACACATGTTCCAGATGACATATAATCGACATTATCACTAGTGGCTAATACCGCTTGTTTGTTGGTGCCGGTTACGATTAAGGTGGCTTCGGCTAAACCATATACCGCCATATGCGACTCAGGCTTGAGCCCACAGACGCTAAACCTTTGATTAAAACGACTCACAGTTTCTTTGCGAACGGGCTCGGCGCCATTGTATGCCAGCGTCCAACTGGATAGGTCTAAGTCGGCCAAATCAGCATCGGCTATTTTTCGCACACACAAGTCATAGGCAAAATTAGGGCCGCCACTGGTGGTCGCTTGATACTTACTGATAGCACGTAGCCAACGTACCGGTTTTTGCACGAAATGCAGTGGCGACATAAACACCAAGGAGATGCCTAAATACATGGGTTGTAATACATTACCAATCAGACCCATATCATGAATAAGCGGCAACCAGCCGACAAAAATCGTTTTGTCGTCATGTTGATAAATATCCTTGATCGCGGCCTGGTTGGCCATTAAGTTACTGTGACTTATCATCACGCCTTTTGGAGTACCTGTGGAGCCGGAGGTGTATTGTAAAAAGGCAAGATGCTCACCTAGAATAATAGGCTGCTTAAAATCCCTGGCCGCCTCAGGATCTAAGTTGTCGCTATTTATCCAGTATTGCGCCGGGATATTAATGGCATCTTCATCTTGTTCGCCTGCATCGGTCACCATGTTCATCCGATCCATACGACTAATCACTTTAGCCGTCGATAAAATCAATTTCACGTTACAATCTTCGACTATGCCATTTAAGCGTTGAGCCATTTTCTTACTGCTGGGTGGATACACCAACACAGCGATCGCCCCCGCGTACAAGGTGGCAAAAAATGCCACTATAAAATCAATCCCTTGAGGATAGATTAGTAGCACACGCTCTTGCTGAATCAGTGGGTTTTTCCCTTGTAATTGCGCCGCGAGTTCACGAGCTCGGCAATCTAATTCAGCGTAGGTGATAGGCACTTCAATATCTTCACCATTTTCTAAATAAATATAGGCAACTTTATTTGGCGTAATTTGCGCTCTGTGCTGTAAAACAGCAACCAAAGATGTTTGTTCCGCTAAGTTGAACGACTTAGGTTCCATGGTTAGTTTCCTTTCTAAATATGTGTTTGGAGTGGTTTGCTTCTGCTTTGCGCTAGCTTAAAAGCTATATTTAACACTGAGTTGAAATACATCGTTATGCCGGTAATCGTATAATCCGGCAGTGGGGTTTTTGGCACTATAAACAACGAGCAAGGCACCTAGGGTCCAGCTCTGTGCCAGTTCATAATTTGCGGTTAAACGGGTAATATCACCGTCATCATTTAACAGATGGGTCCAGTCGAGTTGCAAGGTGAGTAATTCGTTGGTGTCTTGCCAAAACAGTCGTGAATTCGCCCCCCATTGATGACGACTAACAGCGAGATTTTGGACATTATTGGGTGTATGTATGTAGTTAAGCTCGACACTGACTTCAGCATCGCCAAAACCGCCGTAATCGAGCCCCAACATGGCCAATAGCTGATCGCTTTCTTGCCATATGTTGTCACCTAAAATGTCATTATGTTTCGGGGCTAATGTGCGATTAAAATGCAGGCCGACTTCGGTTTTTAGCACCATCAGGCGATGGGCATAATTGGCAGAGAATCCCAACATTTGAAATCTATCGGCTTGATAGGTAAGGCGTACTTTTCCTGCAGATTGCAGCGCTGCGATACCAGACAAATCATTGGCATTCACATCTGCTATCACGACGCTGTATTGGCCATTGTTAATGAACTGGCTATAACGCAAAAAGTATTCCACCTTATTAGCCGCATCTAGCTCTATCAGTTCAACTTGTTCATTGCGTAAGCGAATGAAAGGGTCAAACTCATGACCTGCTGGCGCAAATCTATCTAGGCCCGCTTCATAGGTGGCAACAAATTCCAGGCTCGAACCTTGCATTAGATAGCTTAATTTTGCCGCAGGGACCTGTAAGCGCAGATCTTCTAAATCGGCTTGGCCTAGAATCAGCTGATCTCTTATTGCCACCAGATCGGTAATATTAATGGTCTCGGCTTCGCCCCAAGCGACAATCTGATTACCTAGGCGTAGATACAAACCTGAGGATATATCTATATCTAAATAGACATCCTTGATGTCGATTCTATTTTCTAAATCATCAATTTCTGCTGCAGTCGCAAGATAGTCATCATTGAGCCGATAAACCGACTCATGAATGAATCGGCTGGCAATGCGATAGTTCACTCGCTCACTTAAGGCACCATCGAAGCGCAACTGCAGGCTTGACGCCACGCTAGTTAATCCGGAATTTTTTCGAGAGAACAAATTACCTGGATCTTGATAACCGTAGGCAAAGATTTGTTTTGCCCAGCCAGAAAACTCATGGTTAGCGTCTTTATCAAGCTCATCAATTATCTCAACATCAAGCTGTTCAAAAAAATCATCACTGCCATAACAAAAACTCGAGCTAAGAATCATTAACACACAGCTAGCAGCCGTCCGCTTGGCCAATTGTTGTAGGCCTGTAGGGTGAATTTTTGACATAGAAATCCAGTATCTAAGTGACATTGCTGTCACTTAGATCTCGTTATTTATAAGAGGGAAAAAGATTTAGTTAATTAAGGCTGCTCTTTGCATGTTCTCTGATTTAAATAATTCATCAGAAAGGAAAGAGTTATAATTTACATTATGAATTTTCAAGATACTGGCATGTTCTTTTTTGCCATTTTTAACTGTGATCATTTGCATTTTTTTAACGGTCCAAACTCCGTCTATTTTTTCAATATCACTGGCTGAGTAATATTTTATTCGTCCCGCCCTCACCTTCCATATTTTGCTCTTAACTTGGACAAAGTTATCTTTCCTTATCCAGGTTTGAGTTTTAAGATCTTGGGTACTTGCGGTGACCTTGTCTCGATATTTATCTTTAGCGCGATACTCAATTAACCAACAATCATGGCCATTGACGACTTCACTTTCACTCAGTAGTTCATAGTCATACCAAGCTAACTCAAAGCCACTTAAATCTGCATAGCTAAAATCACTGCCCAAAAATGAACCGGATCTGTCATCTGCCGCGATACGTTTATTTTTTTGTAATGCTGGTAAATATAACCAGGAGTCATCATCCCGCTCACTGGTATCCCAATCATAATTAATATATACGGTATCTTTTAAATCTGCCGGGGTTAAAAATATCGCCATATATTTAGTGCCGACAGGGTATTTTTTTGAGTATTGCTTTAACTGCCGAGTACGCTTTCGTCCGCGCTTGTCTATTAACACCATGGCACTGTCGGCTACCGACGTATCACCTTCATCTCTGGCATCGACTTTTACCATTATTTCCATAGCCGTCAATGCCTGCTCACTAGCCTGACTCATAGACAAACTCAACATAGGAAAGCTCATTACAAGACCTGTTAATAGCAGGTGTTTTAGGGAGTATGTTTTCATTAAGCTGTATCTCCTTTGTCGATAACCACGGCATCTTCGATATTGACCTTGTCACCGTCGAGGAGATACAAGGTGGCAGGAAGAATAAATAGATCGCCGAGTAAGGCTAGGAACATGATGCAAGCACTAAAGACGCCCACATAAATAATCGGTACAAAAGAAGCGAGCATGAGTACTGAAAAACCTAGCACTAGCACCACTGAGCTAAGAATGACCGCACGCCCCGCATGAGCCATGGCTAGACTTATGGCCTTATGCGTAGAGTGACCCGATTTTTTGGCGGTTAAATAGCGGCTCATCACATGAATACTATCGTCGACGGCGATGCCCATCGTCATCGCCCCCACAATCATGGTACCTAGGTCGAGTTTTAAGCCTAACAAGGCAATCCCTCCCCCGGTGATCATTATCGGTAGCACACTGGGAATAATGCATAACAATCCGTATTTGAATGATCTAAATAGCAGGATAAAAAACAGGCTTATAAAGCATAATGTCAGCGTAAATGAATAGAACATACCGTGATTGGTATAAATATCTTGTGCTTGAAACAGGATTTTCAGCCCAGTCAAAGTAATATTTAAATCACTGTAATTATTAGCTAAGTCTTGTTTGATTTGTTCCAGTTCAACTTGCACCTCGGATGCGGCCATATTAATCATAGGCACAGTGAGGCGCAGGTAGCGGTTATCGAAGTCACGCAGATCGGATAGGTCTTCTTCGGGGCCGGCATTTTCATACAGGAATAAGGATTGTGCCACCTGATCACTGCTGCCGGGCAAGGTATAAAACTCACTCTGCTCTTCATTGAGTGATTGATACACCTCTTTGAGATAATCAATCTGTGAGACAATTTCTCCGGTGCTCACCCTTGACTCAAGATACTGCTGCAGGGCATCGACGCGGGTCAAAAAACTTGGCGACTTAGCACCATCAATTTTACCTGAGTCTATGATCAGCTCTAACGTCAGCGCACCATTAAAGGTTTCATCAAAATACTGCATATCTTGTCTGGCGGTATTACTGCTCTTGAAATACTCGACAAAATTAGTATCCACTTTTATTTTCGGTAAGGTAAATACCGAAAATATAGCCAGCGACAGGGCAATTAGCATGATGCCGAGTCGATAGCGATAAACAAACTCAGGTAGTTGCTGGGTGAAGCGCGTCACCCAACCTGTGGTCATCACAGCCTGGGTTTTTACCGATATGTTTTTGGCGTAACTCAAGACTGCTGGTAATAAAGTAAAAGACAGGATAAATAACATCATCACCCCTGCGGCGCCCAGGTAGGCCATTTCTTTCACTGGCACTATTTTGGTCACTGATAAGGTGATAAAGCCCAATGCTGTTGTGATGGCAGTATAAAATGAAGGGATCCATAACTGAGTCATAGCTTGCTCAATCGCATCTTTACTGCTGTGGGTCTGTTGCAGCCGGAAAAACTCCAACAGCAGGTGCATGGTAACCCCAATACCGACAATTATGATGGTTGGCATTAAGGCTTGTGATACCGCAGATTGTGGAAAACCTAACCCTCCTTGTAAGCCACTCAGCATGACTATTGTGAATATAATCACTAACCAAGGTACGAAGGTGGCAAGCACAGAACGAAAACAAATAAATAGCACCAACATCATGATCAGCACCATCACAGGGTAGAGTAGATCACCATCACTCTTATTTAGGGTCTCAAACTGCTCATCAAACACTGGCTGGCCGCCATAACGAATACGATAGCCTTGCTCGGAGAAACCTTGCTCCTCGACAAATTTATACAGAGACTTCACTAACGCGACCTTGTGAGCTGGCGATTGTCTTTGATATTCAATACGTGCGGCGATACGGGTCTCTGTTAAGTCTTTGGATACTAAAACACCCTGCACCAGTTTCTCTGTGGCTAAAATATCTCTCGCTCTACTGATCTCGCCATCACTGACATGAGCTGCACTTTGATGCCTAAATAAATCAACCACCAGCAAAGAGTCACCCTCGCCTTTGATAAATTGGTATTTACTTATAGAGCGCACTTGGGTAACCGCAGGCTGCGTTTCAAGAAATTTAGTCAGTGAATCAACAACGGCGAGTGTTTCTTGGGTTAAGATATCCCGATCTGATTTTTTGGCGCTAATACCCAGTAATAAATATTCGTTATCACCAAATAAGTCGAGTAATTGATTAAACTCAGCTAGCTTAGGATCGCCCTTCTCGAAGTTACGCTCGATGGTTTGATCGAATGCAATGCTACCTGCAAAGTATCCCCCTACAGCAAGAAGAAATATACTTATAATGATGACCATTAACCTTTGGTTAATGACAAACTTAGCCCAAGCATTAATAAAATTATTCATGCAAATCCTTACCCATTATATCTTTGGTATTTAATAATTCAGCCTGATGTTCATCATCCTCAACATCTTCCATTGTTGTTTTATTATCCAGAAGCATGCCTAATCCAAATAGCGTCAGAGAAAATCCTGCTAAAGAAATAATTTGCCATGTCATAGACACAGCTTGTTCGTAATTTCTAAATATGGTGATAGCAATAAGCAATAGTAAAAATACAAAGAAGATAGTTTTTTTATTTCTAGCGCTAATAGTTGGCGAGAAGCTAGTTGGCTTATTTAGTTTTATATTTTGTCTATACTCATCCCCTAAATAGCTTGGCGAACCAAAAAATGCGGTCAGCTTGTTAACCAAGCCTCGGCGGCGCTTGGTTTCCTTTATCACCTCTTTCAAACTATCAATTTGAGCAAGTATTGGGTTCAAAGTTCGTGTTTGTTGACCTATTCCGAATTGATACGCTTCGCTAGGTTTAGCAAACGTCCCAAATAATTTATCCCATATAATAAAAACACCAGCAAAGTTTTTATCGACATAACATTTATTTTTACAATGATGTATTTCATGATGGAACGGCGTATTAAACACTAGGCCGAAAACTTTAAATTCTGGCAGATAACGAGTATGGATCAGAAATTGATAAAGGTTATGCGCAGAGAAAACCAAGAAGAATGCCGCAGGTGAAACCCCTACAATAGCCAAGGGTAAATAAAACAGTATGATCGTAAACTCCTGTAATACTGAACGTCTTAACGCTACAGACAAATTAAATTTATCAACCTCATGATGCACAAGGTGCCCCGACCACAAAAAACTACATCTATGGCTTAGACGATGAAAAATATAAAAAATAAGATCGACAACAATCACTAACAAAACCCATAGCCAAGCCGTATCCGCAAAGGTCGTTAATCTGTAATCTTGATAAATCGCAATATACACTAAGACAAATAAGCCTTTAGAAATAAACCCCGTAGCCTGTTCGAAAATACCACAGCTAACATTACTTATTGTGCTATTCCAACGGTAGTTTTTTTCTTTCTTTCTTAAATCATAAAAAAATTCAATAACAAGACAAGCCACCATAAATGGAATGCCTATCGCAATAATGTCTGGGTATTGGGTAATGTCCATGACTATAATTCCTTTATTTGTATTTACACTATATCCCTAGCCAAGTTCCCATACTGACTAGTCTAACCATATGTTAGTAATGACGATTAGCTTGCATCACTAACTACTAGTTATATATAAACGACAATATTTATAACCATGTAATATTAGATTATTTACTTTAACTAAAAATATTAGATCGTTTACTTTAATTAGTTACATTAGATTGTTTACTTTAATTAAACACGCACCAATTAAAACAAAAGCACACTAACATCTTTTAAATACCCGACTGGTATTACCACGAAAGAAATAAACAATAAGTATTATACGACCCAGGTAGGAATTTAAACATTGGTTATTAATTCGCATTCAACATTATAGGAGACGCAGTTAACCCATCTAAAAAACAAAACCAATGACATCCCACTTAACGATAAAAAACAACAGCTTATTATTCAAATAAAAATAAACATTACAATTACCAGGGGATTTAATTAATATAAAGATAGACAGAATAAAAGCTAAAAACATTTTTATAAATACAGATAACGATTAAGAATAAAATAAACCAATAGTATCAAGACTCTGTAATCTATCTATTCGATATTAAAACAAGATGGGAATAATAAGTGCTATAACTCTAATATTACAAATAGAACAATATATTGGATTATGTCATTTAATTTAAAGAGCATTATTATTGATTTTGTAGAAAATAAGTAATGATTAACTCACTGCCTTTATTCGAAAGCCTCCATTTTAACTACCTATGGCTCCAGCTTATCTTCGAATGATAAAGACATGAAATAACTAAATATAACCCCCTCCACAAGCTGAAATTTTGACAACAAAAAGCCCGCTTATCTTTCGATAAGCGGGCTTTCTTAAATGGTTGAGTTGGCCGATAAGCCGGGTCTTGTCTTGGACAGTTATTCATCTAGGCCTGCAATCGCTCACAGGCTCAAGCGACCTACCCGGTTCCAACGCGAGCCGCGCATCAACTATTAAAAGTACTGGAACCCTATTTGGTCTTGCTTCGGGTAGAGTTTACCTTGCCACAGACTATTACTAGCCGTGCGGTGCGCTCTTACCGCACCCTTTCACCCTTACCAATCCTAAGATTGGCGGTCTCCTCTCTGCTGCACTTGTCGTCGGTTCACACCGCCCAGGCGTTACCTGGTACCCTGCTCTATGAAGCCCGGACTTTCCTCCCCGTCCTTACGAACGCGGCAACTGTCTGGCCAACTCGGCGCGGATTATAGCGAGTGTTGGCGACTACGGCAAGTTGTTATATCGATCAATATCAATATGTGATCGCTCAGCGATAATTTCGACCAGTAGGCTAGGGAATATGAGTAAAATCTACCCAAGGTTAATGACAACCCCGCGATCTAGTACTTTAAGGCTCAATGCCCAGTTAACGAGACATATCCAGGTTATCTAGTCCTAGTGACATCGCCGAATACTAGGCTAGTCTCGTTTTTACAAACCTATTTCTAGGCCATACTTGTAGAGTGCGTTCTTCTTAATTCCGTAGATCTGTCCGGCAATGGCCGCCGCTTTTTTCAAGGGAAGCTCTTCGACAAGTAACTTAAGCGTATTAACCACTTCTGTTGGAATACCCTCATCATCTTTCGCGCTTCTATGGCCATGGCACATCAGCACTATTTCACCGCGCTGCTGATTAGGATCATTTTTCACTATCTCTAGCACTTCAGCCACAGTCCCAGAAAGAAATGTTTCGAAGGTCTTAGTGATTTCACGGCCCATCACTATCTGCCTATCTTCACCTAGAGCCGCCAAAAATGACTCCAGACTCTGAACAATGCGATGAGGAGACTCGTAGAAAATCAAGGTTCTTGGATCTTCTTTTAGGGCTGTCAGCTTATCGAATCGGCCTTTCTCTTTCGATGGCAGGAAGCCTTCAAAAGTGAAGCGGTCCGACGGCAAACCAGAAGCGCTTAGCGCTGTGATAGCTGCACATGGGCCAGGCAAAGGAGTAACCTCGTATCCCGCCGCTCTCACGGCAGAGACCAGATGATAGCCGGGATCTGAAATAAGCGGAGTCCCGGCATCCGAGATCAGCGCAACAGGCTCACCATTACTGAGCTTTTGAATGATCCAATCGGCTCTGTCACGCTCATTATGATCATGAAGTGCCGTTTTTCTGGTTTCGATACCAAAATGACTCAGAAGTTTTCCGCTGTGACGTGTGTCCTCACAGGCTATTAATTTGACATTATTTAGTACATCTATGGCGCGAGAACTGATATCACCAAGGTTGCCGATGGGGGTTGGAACTATGTAAAGAGCGACCGCCAGATCCATATCTACCTCAAATTGACTATCACAAGACTTTCGTCCAGCGTAAGAGAAGGTTAAACTATTGGCTGCATCTTACCAGAGTGAAGACCAGTGTTGAAAAGACTGAATACAACTAAATTTATTTCTATTGCGGTTTTAGCCACTATTTTAACCGCTTGTGGGTCAACGCCAAGCCAAATAACACCTATGGATAGTCAGCTATCTTTGGTGACAGCTAGTCTGCAGCCAGCGGAATACCTGGCTAAAGCCTCGAGAGCCGATAGCACAGAAATGCAAAACCGCTACGCTCTCCTTGCCGCTCACGCCTTTATCAATCAAGGTGATGGAAATGCTGCGAATAAGACATTAGCCTCAATTAAATCGAATCTAGTACCGAAAGCAGAACTGCTTGCCGAGCATAAATACTTAACCGCAAGGGCACTCGAGCTCACTTCTACCTATGATGCAGCCCTGCGTGAACTTAATTACCCGGCTGAATGGCAACTCGCCGATTGGCAGATGGTAGCCTACTACCAGTTTAAAGCCCGTTTATACCAGCTGACTAAACAGCCCATAGAACAGGCCAGACAACTAAGTCTATTGAGCACTCTCCTACCAATGGCTCAAACCTATGAAGTCAATGATAGTATCTGGCGCACCTTACAGCCCCTGAATGAACAAACTTTACTTAGTGCTAGCCAAAATTCTGCAGACCCGATTTTTTCGGGTTGGTTACAACTGGCATATATAGCCAAACACTATGCTATTAATCCCAATGAACTGGTACAGCATCTAGGCAATTGGCAACATACCAATCCTGCACACCCAGCCTCAATAAAGTTACCTACTGATCTTGAAAAAGCCTTAACCACTAAACCTTATAATCCACATAATATCGCCGTATTACTACCATTGACAGGCCCAGTAGCCCGCATCGCTAGTACAATCAAACACGGTATCATGTCGCGCTATCTGGCCAATCCCGATGATAATGTCTCGATTAATTTTTACGATACTGCCAAGGGCGCTCAACTCGCCTACCAGCAAGCCATAGCTGGCGGTGCCGAATTTATCATAGGTCCTTTGCTACAGTCTGAGGTCGAAAAGCTACAGCAGCCAATAACCACAGCAGTTGTCACACCTGATAGCAATAATGCGCAAGCTCCGGCCTTGATAAAACGAGTGCCACAGCTATTTTTAAACCATCTAGATGACTTTACCCCTGACCATGACCAGTTCTATTTCGCCTTATCTCCAGCTCATGAGGCTAGCGATGCTGCCGAGAAATTATTTTCAGATGGCATCACTACACCTCTAGTATTAGCCAGTAACAACTCGGTTAGTCATAGAATGGCCGACAGCTTCAGCAAGGCCTGGGAAAAATTAACCCAGCAAGCAGCCGAGATACATTATTACGATCCTGGCAATAAAATGAAGGTCACGGTACAAAAATCTCTGGGTGTTATCGACAGCAAGGAGCGTATCGCTCGGGTGAAGTCATTATTGGGTAACCAGATCCAAGCCGATTTTCGTTCGCGCCGCGATATAGATGCCATCTACATGATCGCAGGCAATAAAGATCTTCCTCTGCTAAAGCCTTTTATCGACGTCAATTTCAGTGTGTTTGCCGAACCAGTACCGCTTTACACCACCAGCCGCAGCCGGGTAGAAGGTAATTCAAGAGAAGTATTACAAGAACTCGACAATCTGATCATCAGCGATATTCCTTGGTTGATTAATAGCAATAGCGAGACTCAAGTAGTGCAGCAGCTATGGCCAACCTGGAACTATGGCCAGAAACGTCTTTACATCATGGGTTATGATGCACTTGAGTTAGTCGGAAAACTGGCTCAGATGCGCGCACTACCCGGTTACCAGTTCTCAGGAAGAAGCGGCATTTTATCTGTCACTTCCGATGGTACAGTTAACCGTAAGCTCAGCTGGAGCAGTTACCACAGAGGCAGTCTGCGCCCGCAATAATGGCTTTTAACATGGACGATAAACATCATATTCCACGTGAGCATGGTCAACTAGGCGAAAACCTAGCGAGAACATACCTTGAGCAACAAGGACTAACTTTCGTCGCAAAAAATGTTAGATACAAATTTGGCGAAATAGATCTAGTCATGCAGCAAGGTAAAACGTTAGTTTTTGTCGAAGTAAAGTATCGCTCTAAGAGTCAATTTGGTGGCGCGTTACATGCGTTAAGCACTAAGCAAATTCAGCGGTTAAGGCGAGCGGCCGAGCATTATATGCAGCTCAAACATCTAGATGTGATCTGTCGATTCGATCTCATTGGAGTAGAGCCCGCTCAAATATATTGGCTGAAGAACGCTTTTTAAAAATATATAATCATTGATGTCAAAAGCAGCTAGTAACTTATGGCATGATAGCAAACAGATATAAAGTTAAGGATCTTCCAATGTTAGAACGTATTAAAGATAGCTTCACTCATTCGATTCAAACCAAGATCGATGCTTCCGAGGCTCTGCCTGAGTCCATCGAGAAAGGGGCACAGATGATGGTTGAATGCCTGCTGGGCGGCAACAAGATCCTTACCTGTGGTAATGGTGGTAGTGCAGGTGATGCACAACATTTCTCCGCCGAGCTATTAAATCGCTTCGAAGTTGAGCGTCCGCCACTACCCGCTATTGCACTGACAACTGACACATCTACCATTACAGCCATAGCTAACGATTACAGCTATGACGAGATCTTCTCCAAGCAGATCTTAGCATTGGGGCAGCCAGGTGATATTTTACTGGCAATCTCTACCAGTGGTAACTCAGGTAACGTGATAAAAGCGATTGAAGCGGCGTTAAGCAGAGATATGACTATCGTGGCAATGACGGGTAAAGATGGTGGCCCTATGGCCGGCCTGCTCAGCATTAACGATGTAGAGATACGTGTACCTTCTAACAACACGGCGCGTATCCAGGAAGTTCACCTACTTATCATTCACTGCCTGTGTGACAATATCGATCGTACCCTATTCCCACAGGATGATCAGTAATGCTAAACCTGTCAATTCAGGAATTATAGCATGAGAAGATTACTACCTTTAATGGCAATAATCCTCATGCTGCAAGGCTGCGCCGGCGCTGTAATGCTAGGTGCAGTCGGCGGCGTCATGATGGTCAACGATGAGCGAAGTTTTCAAACCCAGCTCGACGATACCAATGCCGACTTCCAGATTTCCAGCGAATTGGCTAAGCTTGAAGATGTAAAAAATCAGGCTAACATTACCGGTGTCATTATGAACGGTAATACCCTGATGATAGGCCAAGCGCCAAATTCCATGTTGAGGGACAAGGCGATTCGGGCCGTACAGAAGTTGAAACTTGGTGGTAAGATCCACAATCAAATCCGCATAGGTAATCCAACCTCTTTCACCACCAGAAGTAATGACACTTGGATCACCACCAAGGTCAAAGGCCGAATGCTAAATACCGATGATTTGGATGTGACACGCATCAAGGTGATCACAGAAAATGGCGAAGTATTCCTCCTCGGTGTCGTTGCCAGAGATCAGGTAGAGCTAGCCGTTGATGTGGCCAGAAATACTACCGGTGTCCGCAAGGTTGTCACGGTATTTGAATCACCTGGCTCTTAGCTTCTATCTTGCTAGTTTCGCCTCTTGGTCATTAGTTTATCCGGATAAAACTGACCAATGCGAGCCACTCTTAACCTTCTAGCTTTGCCTCTTGGTCATTAGTCCGCTCGGATAAAACTGAGTGGTACCTGCCGTCACAAGACCCTTGCAGACCCTACAAAAAAACCTAGGATATCACCCAGGCTCTTAGCCGCTATCTTTCGACTTTCATTCTCTTGGTCATTAGTTCGCTCGGATAAAACTGAGCTGTACCTGCCATCACAAGACCCTTGCTGACCCACAAGAAAATCTAGGCTCTATCTTTCGACTTTCATTCTCTTGGTCATTCGATGATTCGGATAAAACTGACCCATACGAGCCATCACTTGGCGCTTGCTAATGCCAGAAAATAGCCAAGGAAGCAGCAAGGATGGCAGAACAATAAATCCAGCCCCAAGCCAGCTCAGTCCATCTAACCACTCACCAAACCACAACCAGCCAAAGAAGACACAAAAAACTAAACCTGTGTACTCGGCAATAGCGACTTCACTCGCCTTGGCCCGACGATAGGCTAAGACACTCAACCATTGATAGGAGAGTAAAAACAGGTTGCTGGCGACAGCAATACCAACCAGAGTCCAACTGAGTCCGGCTAGCCCTTGATAGGACACGAGAATCAACACCAGTGGCGCACTGAGTAGGTTATACAAGATAAGTGTTACCACGGGTGACTCACTTCCCGACAACTTCTTCAGTAATAACTGATTAACTGCAAACGTCAGCGCCGCAATCAGCACTAATATGCCAGATAAGTTCATCTCACTCGGTCTTAGTATGATGAGTATGCCAATAAACCCCAGTACACTGGATATGTTGGATATCGGCCCTATTCGCTCCTTTAAAAACAAGGCGCCCATCAAGACTATCATCAGGGGAGCCGTATAAAATAGGGCGCTAACTGTGGCAAGTGGCAGCGACATAAGCGCCATAATCAACAACAAGGCTCCACCAGCGCCGATATTAGCTCTAACTAGGTGTAGCTTTATCTGGCTAGCCTTAGGCTTGCCCTGGGCAAACCATAAAGGCAATAGCATAAAGATTGATGTCACTTGCCTAACGAATAAGAAAGTCGCGGCACTTGCCTCATCGGGAAGCCATTTTATGGACACATCATAGAGCGCACTAAAAATATTACCTACAATGAGTAAGCCTAGTGCCAGCATGACCGTGGGTTTCATGTTCATTCTCAAATTAAATATCTAGATTGAGGCGCATGTTAACCAGACAAAAACTTAAGCTAAAATGATGCTTTCTCATCTTATATGAATTAGATTCATACATAGACTATTATCCCGGACTCACATATGCGTAAAATACCGCCTTTACGTGCACTTCAGGTGTTCGAAGCAGCCGCCCGACAGGAACACTTTTCCCGCGCAGCCGCTGAGTTATGTATCACTCAGAGCGCAGTATCACATCAGGTACGTGTACTCGAAGAGCATTTTTCTGAGCAGCTGTTTATCCGTAAGGGAAGGCAGTTGAGACTCACATCGAAAGGCAAGTTACTTTATCAGGAACTGAGTCATATTTTTGATAGCCTAAGTAGGCTAAATCAACAGATATCAGGTGGTTACAGCCAAAACCTCAGGCTGGCTGTTTATAGTTCATTCGCCGTAAAATGGTTAATTCCACGCCTCAGCGACTTTAGGCGACAATACCCTGAGATAAAAATACGTCTCAACATGATCACAGATGATCCTGAGCTATCCGATAGCGTTGCCGATATGTTCATTAGCGGACAGAGTGGCTACCCGGGATTCTGGCACCAGCTCCTCCATCAGGAGCGACTTATCCCAGTGTGCAGCCCTGACCTTTTCGAGAGAAGTGAATCAATTGAGATAACCTCTTTATTTAAACAGCCGCTACTTACCGTAGATGAGGGGCCCCTTGGACTCGACTGGCAACGTTGGGGATTGAAAAATAAGGTGTCATTTCCAGACTCGCAACAAGAGCATATCTTTAGTCATGTTCTGCTTGCTATAGAGGCTGCGATAGCCGGACAGGGTGTAGCCCTGGCCTCAGATTTTATGGTGATGAAAGATATTGCCGATGGCCGGCTTATCAGCCCTAAACTACCGGATATTTATACGGGGTTTGAGTTTAACTTTAGCTGTAAAAAAAGCAGGCTAAAAGAACCCGCAATTGCCGCTTTCATCAACTGGCTAAGTCAGCAGAGTCAGAATTAGATTTAGATAAGGCCACTTTGACAAGACAGTTTGAGCTTAACGTTAAAGAAGCAGGCTAAAGGAAGCTGCTATTGCCGCTTTCATCGACTGGCTAAGTCAGCAGAATCAGAATTAGATTTAGATAAGGCCACTTTGACAAGACCGTTTGAGCTTAACGTTAAAGAAGCAGGCTAAAGGAAGCGGCTATTGCCGTTTTCATCGACTGGCTAAATCAGTAGAGCCAGAATTAAAGTTAGACTTAGATAAGGTCACTTTGACAAGACAGTTTGAGCTTAACGTTGAAGAAGCAGGCTAAAGGAAGCGGCTATTGCCGTTTTTATCGACTGGTTAAGCCAGCAGGGCCAGAATTAGAGTTCAAGTTCAGTTAAAGTTAGATAAGGCCACTTTGACAAGGTAGAAGGCTAAACTAAAATTATAATGAGACGCCATACATGCACGCTATTGTGACCTAGCTAATCATGGACTCACGCAATGAATGCTCAACCCATTAAGCTTGCCCTTCAGACCATGCTCACAGCTGCTGCGCTGAGTATCGCGATACTTGTTCTCACCTTAAAATTTAGTACCAGCGCATCGGCCAATGACACAATTGAGGGACCACTTCTTATTGCGACCCAGGAGTGGCCTCCTTACCAGTTGCAGACAAATGAAGGAGGAAAGGGTCATGCTATTAATGCGCTAAAGTGCGTATTGGATAGATTAAATCAAGAGTACCGGTTGATTTTCCTACCTTGGGGCCGGGCACAGAAAGGAGTTAAAACAGGAAGGTACCACGCATTTTTTTCGGCGGCAAAAAATACCACTAGAGACGGATATGCCACTTTCTCGACCCCCTTTATACAGCAAGATTGGGACTTCTATCAGCTAGCATCATCTCCACTGTTACGCACTGAAAAAAATCAGTTTAACCATGCTACATTTGGCAGTCGCCCTTACTCTAACACGACTCACTGGCTGCTAGAGAATCACTACAATGTGATACATCAAAGTGCCGAAATTGAAAAACTGATACTCCTGCTGCAGAAAGGGAAAATTGAGGCCATGATGGATAATCGGCTGCTCTTCAGCCAAGCCCTAGACAAGTTAGGTATCCCTGCAGAAGTCTTTAGTGCTATCCCCAATAAATCACTGCCATTGGGGATCTACTTTGGCAATAAATTCGTCGAGAAACACCCTGAGTTTTTACCTAAGTTCAATCAACATACCCAAGGCTGTCAATTTACTAGCCACTAGACTGACACATGAGCTTCTTACTCAGCAGCTAGCAGTTGAGTAAGTTGAGCTGGATTAAATGCCCCAAAGACTAGATGAAGCTAACTGCAAATTTTGCATAAAAAAAACCAGTAGTGTGACTACTGGTTTTACGAATTTTATAAAGTTAGCCTAAACAAGCTTAACTTTTTCGAAATCAGGCTTACTAAACAATAAGGCCTATTTTCTCGTAGACCTTCTTCACGGTAACTTCGGCGCGAGCCTGTGCCTTCTCTGCTCCGTCACGCATCACTTGATGCAAGAATGTAGTGTCTTTCCTGAATTCGCGATAACGCGCCTGAAGCGGCTCTAACATCTCAACTACGGCTTCACCGGTGGCAACTTTTAAATGGCCGTACATCTTGCCTTCAAATTCGGCTTCTAGACCGGCAATACTCTTACCCGTGACACCTGACATCAAACTAAGTAGGTTAGACACCCCAGGCTTGTTCTCTGTATCGAAACGTACCACAGGTGGCTCATCGCTATCTGTCATTGCCTTCTTGATCTTCTTCATGATCTTCTTAGGATCTTCCAGTAAGCCAATAACGTTATTACGGTTATCGTCAGACTTGGACATCTTCTTAAGCGGATCTTGCAGCGACATCACCTTAGCACCAAGCTCGGGAATAAAAGGCTCGGGAATGGCGAAGGTCTCACCATAAGCATTATTGAAACGAGTGGCAATATCACGTGTCAGTTCTAAGTGTTGCTTCTGATCTTGACCAACAGGGATCTCATTGGCTTGATACAGAAGAATATCGGCTGCCATCAATACCGGGTAGGCAAATAGACCCACATTGATGTTGCTGGCATGCTTCTGTGACTTATCTTTAAACTGAGTCATACGGTTAAGCTCGCCCATCTGGGTATAGCAATTCAGTGCCCAACCTAGTTGAGTGTGCTGAGGAACCTGAGACTGAATAAATACCGTACTCTTCTTAGGGTCGACCCCACAAGCAAGGTATAAGGCCAAAGTATCTAGACAAGCTTCTCTTAGAGCTTTGGGATCTTGTCTCACCGTAATGGCATGCAGATCGACAACGCAGTAGAGGCAGTCATGACTATCTTGCAGAGCTACCCACTGTTTCAATGCGCCCATGTAGTTGCCTATGGTTAGCTCTCCAGACGGTTGTGCACCGCTGAGTACTATGGGTTTTGTGGGGTTAGTCATACGTTTTCTTGCTCCGTTGCTTTGAGGCTACTGCTTACCAGTGCCATAATTTCACTAAATTTCTCACAGACCGCATCTGGGTCGCTTAGTCCGATATCTTCACCGTAGTTGTACCCATAGGTCAAGCCTATCGAGGTAATACCGGCAGCTTTTGCGGCTAAAATATCATTTTTTGAATCCCCAACCATCAAGAGTTCATCTGGCTCTAGTTGCCAATGAGATAAAAGGTGAGTTAATGGCATGGGATCCGGCTTCATTCTTTCCAGAGAATCACCACCTAGAACATGAGAGAAGTGATGATTGATGTCGAATGCCTCTAGCAGAGGTAGGGTAAACCTATAGGGCTTATTGGTAACAATTGCCATTGGAAAACCCAGAGCCGTCAATTGCGCTAAGATCTCTTTCACATATGGATAAAGCTGACTGTGCTGTTGCAGGTTCTCTTGATAATGAAGCATAAACCTTGGCATAGCATGCTCTAATTCATCTGGCTGGACCTCTCGATCTAGGGCATGAGTTAGCGCTCGGCTCATTAACATCTGAGCGCCATTGCCTACCCAGCTACGTACTTGATCTTCAGTACAACCAGGTAAATTAAGCTCCGACAGAGTCGCCAAGGTAGCTGCTGCAAGATCCGGAACACTGTCGATAAGCGTTCCATCCAGATCGAATGCGATGGCCTTGATATTTTTCCAACATGTCATAAGTTAAGACTCTAGTTTCGCGAGTTCACTGCGCATCTCATCGATAACAGCTTTATAATCTGGCTTGTTGAAAATAGCGGAACCAGCGACAAACATGTCGGCACCAGCTGCGGCGATTTCAGCAATATTATCGACCTTGACGCCACCATCGACTTGAAGCCTGATGTCATAACCGCTAGCATCGATAAGCTGCTTCACTTGTCTCAACTTGTCCAGTGTTGAAGGGATAAAAGACTGGCCACCGAAACCTGGATTAACCGACATCAATAGGATGACATCGAGTTTATCCATCACATGATCTAGATAATGTAATGGTGTCCCGGGATTAAACACCAGACCGGCTTTACAGCCTGACTCTTTGATCAACTGCAGACTTCTGTCTAAATGCTCTGTCGCTTCCGGATGGAATGTAATTATCGAAGCTCCGGCTTTGGCAAAATCGACAATCATACGATCCACAGGCTTAACCATCAGATGTACGTCAATATCAGCCGTTACGCCATAGTCGCGTAATGCCTTACACACCATAGGACCTATTGTCAGGTTCGGTACATAATGATTATCCATAACATCAAAATGAACGACATCGGCACCAGCATTAAGAACAGCATCGACATCTTCGCCTAAACGGGCAAAATCGGCAGATAAAATAGAGGGAGCGATAAGAAAAGGGCGCATAGCAAACTCATACAGTGTCTAAGAAGTACGCTATTCTACCTTCTACGGACATAAGCCTCTAGGGCCTATGTCCAATTTAACAAGATCATTGGCAAAAAAGTCATACCTTTATATGATATTATCAAACCTCTTAACAATACGTTCAAAATACAAACTAGTTTGCTATAATTGCGCGACCTGTGAAGGCTATTCAATAAAGGGAAATATGATGGAAAAGGGAAAGAAGCCCACAGCCAGTATAAAATCTGCTTGTGTTCTTGCCGTTGCCGCCTGTGCAATTGCAATCACAGCCATGAGTGTCCAGAGCCTATCGGCTTCTGAATCGGCCTCGGCTTGTGCCTGTAGCAGTTCCACTTCCAGTTATAACTCCTCTTTACCAGCCAGCCACCCTAATAACCGCTGCGCACGTCAGACTGAAGATTTGAGCTGGACCTCTTGGTTTGCGGGCAAGAGTCGCTCTAACCAATTGCATTTTGTCGATCTGTTAGAACTGCTCTACGGGCATAGTGAGAGCCCGCTCGATGATGTCAGTCCTACAAACAGAACACAGCATAGTTTTTAGGCTAGTTGCCCATGCTAACTAAACTCTTGCGGATTTTTATGAGTACATTGGCGGCTTTTCTGGGTGTTCAAACTGAGCAGAACAGGCAAAGAGACTTTCAAAGCAGCTCACCTTTGCCTTTCATTATCATGGGAATTGTCTTAGCGATTGGTCTGGTACTGACACTTATCTTTATCGTTAGCCAGGTGCTGAGCTAGACGCGAAATTCAACTCCCAACTCAGACTCTCTAACTAAATAAAAGTAAAACTAGTCATCTTCACTGCGATAACGCTCGTCATACAAGGCCATTAACTCGTCAACTTTCTTTCTGGCACTGCCTTTCTGACTAATGTTTCTTTGCACCTTAATAGTATCTAAACTCGCGCCATGATACAGCTCTCTTGTGAGGGGAGTATCATGATTGCTGATCAATACAGGAATGCCTCGGTCGATAGCCGTATGTCGCGATTTTCTGGCTAACAAGGCCTGATCATCCAAAGAAAATCCTGCACCTACATAGGTCGTAAAACTCGCCTTAGACGGCAATGGTGCATATGGAGGATCACAGTAGACCACGTCCCCTGGAGTCGTGAGTTCGAATGCTTCCTCATAACCTATGCACTTAAACTCAGCACCTTGTGCTTTCACTGAAAAAGCTTGTATCTCCTTCTCGGGAAAGTATGGCTTCTTATAGGAACCGAAAGGTACGTTGAAACCACCTTTGCGATTATAACGGCACAAGCCATTGAAACCGTGACGGTTCATATAGAGGAAATACACTGAGCGAATGAAAGGATCTTGGGTCAGATTAAACTCGGTCCTCACCTTGTAGTAGGCTTCTTTTTCATTCATCTCAGGCACAAACATGGCTTTCGCTGCGGCTATATATCTATCAGGTTCTGTCTGAACTATCTTATAAAGATTAATAAGATCTTGATTAATATCACATAATAAATAATTGGCATAATCAGTATTGAGAAAAACTGATCCTGCGCCAACGAAAGGCTCTACGAGACGATCTCCCTTGGGGAGATGCTTTGAGAGTACTTCAATCAGTTTAAATTTTCCGCCAGCCCACTTAAGAAAGGCTCTCTGTTTTTTACTCATCTAAATTGATTGATTGCTAAGAAAAAAGAAGGTGCCGATTGTACTCTGTTTAGTGGGGAATATCATTAGTAGTAAGCCCTTCTTCTAGCTCATATTCGACTAAATCTTTCCATGCCCGAATCCAGGGGGATTTCAAACCATACTTTTTCATTAACCCACTGGATTTTTTATTGGCGATAGCCAAAGTTTTAAAGTGCCCAAGCAAGATTATCCAACGATCCCCATGACGAGCAAGCTGAATATCTTGCTCGTCTTCAATCATAGCCAAGAGATTATTAAGGGATTTAATCTCCCTAACACTTGCCAGTTGAATGGTATAGCCAGTAAAAGTACGCATCTCCTTCACTCGCTCTACGGCGAGATCTGCATCCGATTCCCTAAGCTCAGTGGACTCAATCTCTGTTAATTTAAATTCTTCTAACCTTGCGAACGTTTCTACCGAGGAGGTTTCCGTGTCTGCAATCGTATTAACACTGACTGTAGTAGCTTGCGATTGTTCTTCTGATATTTGAACTTGAGAATCAGGATTTTCCTTATCCAGTGCTTCAGTAATAATCTCGGTTAGCTCCTCAGACTCAGGAACCTGAGTGTCTTCTTTATCCTCTACAAGCCGTTGATGAAGCACAAAATAACCTGCTAAGATTCGCTCCCCGTACTGAGACAAAGGCGAAGGCTTACTAACTGGTTCGATCACAGTCCGCTCGGCGCTGGAAGTCGCCACTACCTCTGAAGGAGAAAACAGATAATAGCATCCGAATAGCAAGACAAAGATTACAGATATCCCAAGCATCACAGACTTAGGCCATTTGTTTGCAACCACCACCTCGGTATTCCCATTGAGAGATAGCTCTAACAAATTCACTACCTCTTGGGGCGTACCAGCCTGCTTTTCCAGCTGAGCCCTGACAATTTCTCGTGGGGTAAACGGGTCTTGGTCACTGCGACTTAGCAAGGTGTAATACAGAGCTTCACGCTCAGGCATCAAGAGTGGATCAATATTTATCGATAGAAGAGTTTCTTTCTGGGCAAGGGGTAACTGACTCTCTAGCTCATCGAAGAAATCCTGATCACAAGTTAAGGTCAAGGAAATAGTTTTTCCCGGTAGCCTTAGTTGGCTCAGAACTATGCATTCAGCAACCAGCTCCATCGGCAGATAATGAGCATCGTCCAACACAATAAATGACGCTTGCGGCATAGATGATAAGAGTCTGAAGATTGTTTCAGACAGGGGGATTTCATCATCAAAGACAGGTTCTGAAAATAACTGAATTAAAATTTTTCGGCGAATTTCACTGCTATCACAGTGCTTGGGGCAAGTTACCAGTGCAGAGCTAAATTCTTCCAGCTCGTTAACCAGTGAGGTTACTAATCTTGTTTTACCTGAGCCTCGGCTACCAGTAACAAAGATCAACTGTTGACCGTAGAGGCTAACATGCTGCAACCTCTGTACTAAGGTCTCCTGGCTAGGCAGTAAAATCGAGTCTTTAAAAGTCACTCACACACCTAAAATCTATGTGCGGCGAAGAACCTGTGCCAGTATCTCATCGGTCACATTGCTATATATTCCTGACTTACCTATCGCTTCAGGAAGAATCAGCCTAAGTTGACCTTTAAGTACCTTCTTATCACGCCGCATATGCTTGATGAATTGTTCAAAATCCATCGACTCTGGAGGGGTCACTGGCAAATCAAAAGCCTGGAATAATTTAATTATCCGACAAACAATTGACTCATCGATCAATCCCATCCGACTTGCAGTATTAGCAGCAAGTACTGTGCCAGCAGAGACTGCCTCACCGTGTAACCAGACACCGTAACCCATCTCAGCTTCTATGGCATGACCAAATGTATGGCCCAAATTAAGCAGTGCACGCACTCCTCTCTCTGTTTCATCCTGGGCAACCACATCCGCCTTTATGTCACAGCATCGACCGATGGCATATTCTAATGACTCTTTGTCCAATGCCTTTAATTGAGAAACATTATTCTCTAGCCATTGAAAAAACTCACCATCCCAGATAATACCGTACTTGATGACCTCAGCCATGCCAGCAGCGAATTCTCGGGGGGGAAGTGTGTCTAAGCAGTTGGTATCTATCAACACAAGTTTAGGTTGATAGAAGGCACCTATCATATTCTTACCTAAGATATGATTTACCGCGGTCTTACCGCCAACAGAAGAGTCAACCTGAGCGAGAAGTGTGGTAGGTACTTGGATAAAATCGACACCTCTTTGATAACTTGCGGCTGCAAAGCCGGTCATATCACCAATCACACCACCACCCAAGGCAATAAGAACTGTGTCCCTACCTAGGTTTTGTTGTAATAAGGAGGTAAATATATCATCCATCTGAATCAATGTCTTATATTGCTCACCGTCGGGTAAAATGACAGGTTCAACACAGTCAAAATCAGATAAAAGAGACTGTAGCGCCGCTAAATACAGAGGCGCTACAGTGACATTCGTAACAATTAGAATTTTTTTATCTTGGAGGTAACGAGCAAGATGCTCGTTGCAACTCAACAAATTTTGGCCAATAACGATGGGGTAACTTCTTACTCCTAGCTCAACCTGAATCTGCTTCATTTTTCCCGCCTAGAAACCTAACTGTTCGATGATTTGATTTGCAACAACCTTGGCACTCTGTTCATCGGTCTTAACGATGACATCTGCAATCTCTTCATACAAAGGATTACGTGCAGCAGCCAGGCTTTCAAGAACTTCTCTTGGATCGTCAACCTGCAACAGTGGACGACGCTTATCTCGCTGTGTGCGAGCAACTTGCTTATCAATTGTGGTCTCTAGATAGACAACGATTCCACGAGCAGAGAGATTATTACGTATCTCTTTACTCTGAATAGAACCACCGCCAGTCGCTAAAACAATACCTTGTTTCTCTGTTAAGTCAGCGACAACCTGTGTTTCACGAACGCGAAAACCTTCTTCACCTTCGACATCAAAAACCCACGCGATATCAGCACCAGTGCGCTTCTCAATTTCGTGATCTGAATCGTGGAACTCTAAGTGCAGCATCTGTGCTAGATGACGGCCTATTGTGCTTTTACCAGCCCCCATAGGGCCTACTAGAAAAATATTACGTTTCTCAGCCATTGCTATTACGTCTGAATCTTATATGAAGTTTGCCGACGTCGATTCGAAAAATAAAACCGACCTAAAATGTTACCTTGCTCTAATGAGACTTGACCATGGATTATCTCAGTTAAACCCCACATAAGGCAAGTCATGTACGCATATATTGTAGAATTAGTCGTTTAACAATGACATAATCAGCACGAAAACACCGCTTATGTCATTGTTACAAATGACTTTATAGATCTTCAGATATTATCTTTGGCGTGACAAAAATTAAGAGTTCTTGCCTTTCATTCTTGTCAGAAGTGCTCCTAAAAAGAAAACCTAAGAAGGGAATATCACCCAATATAGGTACTTTACTGACACGGCTAATCAAGTTTTGTTGATAAATACCACCTAAAACAATTGTTTCGCCATGATTCACCAGCACCTGAGTACCGATTCTTTGGGTGTCGATAGAAACAGCCTCTCCAAGAGGAGTTGCAACCACCTCTCCTTGAGAATCCTGAGTGATCTCTAAATCCAGAATTACACGATTATCCGGAGTAATTTGCGGTGTGACTCGCAACGACAACACGGCCTTCTTAAAGCTAACCGTTGCTGCACCACTGGAGCTAGACTCGACATAAGGGATCTGTACACCTTGCTCTATGTATGCAGCCTTCTGATTCGAGGTCATAATACGCGGGCTAGCGATGATCTCTCCCTTATTTTCTTGCTCTAGGGCGCTTAGTTCCATATCTAGTATGGTGCCATCTGCCAGTCTGGCCACATGAAACGCGATACTTGCAGCACCGGCTGGAGCTGGTAAGGCTACATTTAATCGGTCAGCAAGGGCTGGTATTAATCCACCAGCGATACTCTCTGCACCTTCGATGCTCCCCGATGTCCCTCTGGTACCTTGTTGATCTGTGATCCCCCACTGAATGCCAAGGTCTTCTGAGACATTATCTTTTACTGTCACCATTCGGGCCTCGATGAGTACCTGACGAATGGGTATATCCAATACCTCGATTAGCCTGTGTATATTCTCTAACGTGTCTTCGGTATCTTTTACCAATAGGGTATTGGTACGCTCATCGACAGTAGCACTTCCCCGGGAAGTCAGCAGGCTCGAATCTTCACCCTTCAACAATTCAGCGATATCGGCTGCTTTGGCGTAATTTATCTGCAGATATTCAGTATATAGAGGAGCAAGCTCTTGCACTTCTAACTGATTTTTTAATTGCTGGCTCTCACGAATCGCTAGCTCTTCACTGGGCGCTATCATAAGAATATTACCTTCGATGCGCTTACCCAGACCTTTAGTCTGCAAGATAAGATCCAGAGCTTGGTCCCAAGGGACATCATCCAGACGCAGGGTAATCTCCCCTTCGACGGTATCACTGGTGACTAAGTTAAAATCGTTATAATCCGCGATGATCTGTAATACGGTTCTCACCGAGATACTTTGGAAGTTTAGAGAAAGTGAACGTCCATTATATTTCTTCTCCTGTTTGCTTACGGCCAGCCTCTCAGCCTTACTTATACTGAGGCGGAACAGACTGCCTTCTTGTTTGTAGTTATATTCATATTGACCCGAGATATCGATAAGTATTCTCGTCGTTAGCTCTTCTTTAAAAGTTTCAAAGCTACGCACTGGAGTTGCAAAATCTTGCACATCCATCACATACAGAAGGTCAGAAGCTATATCGGTATTATAAAGCTGCAGCTCTAACTTAGAACCGACCTGCTTCACGTTAGCTGCTACCGAACTATTGCTTAGCTTAACCAATAGTTCTCCGCCGCCAGCAGAAGTTCGCCTGAAATCTATATTTTTAATCCCGTTAATAAATGGATTTTCTGCAGTTGCATTACGATCGGCGACCTCATCATTTATCGTCAGATTATAGGTATTCCCCTTAAGCTTGCCCTTATAGGCTTTGACCTTATTTAGCGCTACCATCACCCGCATCATGCCATCAACCTGATGCACGCTTATGCTTTCAACTCCGACAGTATTAATTGGCATAGTCTCTTTTTCTAATCCAGAGATACTGTCACTAAAACCTAAGGTAATTAAAGCTGGTGATGCATTGAGATCGATTTCTGGTGCCATTACTTCATGTTCGAAGATTAATTGCAGTTCTAATTGATGATCAACAACTGAGTGGAATTTAACATCCACTAGGCGGTTTTCGGCTCCAGCATATGAAGTGCTAACAATTAATACAAAAGCACCAAGTACTCTAAAAAGAGCCAATTTATTAAAAATGTTTTTTATCGCGGCAGAAGATTCCATTATTCCCTCATCCTTCGCTTGTTATTCACCAGTAAGTTCCATGCTGCTTAACCTTTCAGTCCAGCAACCAGAACCGTCTGGTATTAATTCAATTATTTCGACCATTTGCTGAGTAACTTTAGCAATACGACCATTATAGAGACCTAAATACTCACCAATACCTAAGCGGTAAACACTATCATCGTGGGTCTGAACTAAGGCCCAAACGATGTTTGCTTCACTTAAGGTTCCACGCATTCTTAGGTTATCCAGCGCATAGGTTTCCAGACGCCCCTTACGCCTCTTAAGATCGGGTTGAAGGCAATCTTTAGTCGTATCGATCAACTCTTCCGTCAACTCACGTGAGGGTGGAACGAATGGACTACGCATTAGATCTGCGTGATACATAAAATGTTCAAACTTAGGCGTCTCTTTCAATTGTGGAATATGAGCAAGATGCTGTGCCTTAGTCGTAGTAACAAATAGCTCAAGATCACTGCGATCGCCAACACAACCAGTTAAAAGTATTACAAAAAAACCTAAAGGAAGGAGTCTCTTCATCTATTTAGCCCCCTTCTTATCTTCTGGTGGCAGATCTGCCCCTTCCTTGAAACGGTATGTTTTAGCGAGTATCTCCATGCCTAGGGCGCCGCTATCAGTTTTCTTAATTACAAAGTCATGCAAACTCACGATACGAGGCAACTTAGCCACGCCACTAACAAACTGACCTAGCTCATGGTATTCACCACTCACCGTCATGCTGATAGGAAACTCGATATAAAAGTCTCTTTGTATCTCTTCACGCCAATCCAAACTATCTATCCTCAAACCTGAGTCTGTTGCCACAAAGGTAATATCGTCTACCAGTCCAGGCATCTCATTCTGAGAAGGTAACATTTTAAGAAGTTCTGCAAATTGCACTTCCATTTTGGCAAGCTGTTCTCGATAGAGTTTTAAATTCGCTGCCAGCTGGTATTTAGACTTAAAGTCATTCTTTAGTGTCGTTTCAGCTCTCTGCTCTGTGTCGAGTTGTTCTATCGCATCGGAAATAAACAAAAAATAACTCGCGACAACAATACACACGGCCAGCAAGGCTGCGAACACAAGTTTAACCAATGGCGGCCAGCCACCTATATTCTCAAAATCAATATCATTAAACTGCTCCAAATCGAGGTTCATTTACTCGCTCCTTGCACAGCTGCTGTTTGCTTACTTTCTCTGATAGTTACTTTTAAGCTAAAACGTTGTAGCTGCCTCAGCTCTATATTATGAGCCACAATAGACTGCATATTGGGATCGTGTAACCACATTGAAGTGGTGACTTTCCTCATCATATTGGCGACATTATTATTCGACTCACTGCGTCCCTCAATCCACAAGAGACTGCCCTTCTTCTCTATACTGGAAAGATAGATCCCTGGTGGAATAATTCTGACTAATTCATCCAAGACATGGGTGGGCAAATTTCTTGATTGTTGCAAGTTCAAAATAATTTCGGTGCGGCGCTCAATATCTTTCTTACGGTTTTTTATCTCTTTAATTTCGGCAATCTGTTTCTCTAGCAGGCTAATCTCAGATTGTAAGTAGGCATTTCTGGATTTTTGATTGTCTGTCATCATGTCCACAAAAACTAATGACAAATAAACCACTAAAGAGGACACCAAGAAAACCAAGGCTAAGATGCCAATATAATCTTTTTTCTGCTTCTCTCTCGCCTCTTCACGCCAAGGCAATAAGTTTATGTTCGCCATTGGGAATAACTCCTCAGCGCTAGCCCACAAGCCACCATATATTTACTAATATCTGGCTGTAATCTTTTTTTCACGCCATCGTCGGCATGTAAACACCCCTGAAACGGATCCGCTATTATGGTATGAACACCCAATTCATTAGTTAATAGATTGGCCATGCCTTCAAGTTTAGAAGTACCGCCACATAAGACGATATGATCAACTTTATCTTTACCGCTCGAAGTACAGTAAATCTGCAATGTCCGCTTTATCTGCTGCAGTAATTGTGTTTGAAACGGTGATAAGACTTCAAACATATAATTACGAGGCAGATCTCCCTCTATCTTGGCTTTTTCTGCTTGCTCGTGGGACATGCCATAAAATGAGAGTATCGACTGAGTAAATTGTTCTCCACCGAATGCTTGCTCTCGAATAAAACTCGTCTCACCATTTTCAACTACCGCGAAGGTAGTAATGTTGGCACCGATATCCACGAGTGCGACCACTTTATTTTTGGCCTCTCCAGGCAGTTGAGCAGCAACCATCTCAAATGATCGCCCTAAAGCATAACCTTCGATGTCGACCACTTTAGTTTCTATATTAATAGCGTCTAAAGCATCGACACGAGCATCGATATTCTCGGTGCGACACGCACTCAACAAGACATCGACTTTTGTGGGATCCGTGCTATTCACACTCAAGGTTTCAAAGTCGATACTCACTTCATCCAAAGAATAGGGAATGAGATTATCTGCCTCAATGTCAATTTGCGCCTCCATTTCCTCCTCACTTAAGGTGGCATCCATATAGATGACTTTTGTCATCACTGCAGATCCGGATACCGCCACAGAGGCAAATTTAATACCTTTAGGCAGACTACGTTTAACTTGTCGTAATGACTCAGTAATCGCATCGTTATCTCTGATCTCATGATCAGTAACGGCACCCTTCTTCACAGGTACTGTTGCATGACTCACTATTTTATAACCGTCAGCCGTCTTGCTCAGCAGTATCGCCTTTATCTCATGGGAGCCTACATCGATCCCAACCATCTGCGGAGCCTGACGCTTCCATAATTTCGAAAGCATAGTCAATTGTCACTTTTTTGTTATTGTTCAAGAATTAGATTAGCACAAAACCAACTAGTTAAAGATATTTGTACAGAATGTTTCACTGTTTTACAATTGCCATTTTTTTGACAACTATTTTTAACTTCACCATTGGGCTATCCCCTTATATACTGTTGTCCCTGCTATAAATATTGGAATTATCTGGTGAAGTGGTTTAAACGTATTGTTATCGCTCTTTTTAGCTTAACCCTATTAGGGATAGGCGCTATTGTTGGAGCATATTTCTATGTGTTACCAGATCTTCCTGACGTCAATACGCTGAAGACAGTTAAGCTGCAAACTCCTTTGCGCATCTATAGTAGTGACGGGAAACTGATCTCTCAATTTGGCGAAAAAAGACGTATACCCGTTGCCTTTGAGGAAGTGCCACCATTACTTATCGATGCGGTTTTAGACACAGAAGATGCCCGTTTCTTCCAACATCATGGCATCGACCCTATCGGTATCACTCGCGCAGCGATTATTCTGATCACTACAGGGAAGAAGAGTCAGGGAGCGAGTACGATCACCCAACAGGTGGCACGCGGATTCTTCCTCTCTCGAGAAAAGACATATATACGCAAGGTTAAAGAGATTTTTCTCGCGTTAAAAATCGAGAAAGCACTATCGAAAGAACAGATCTTAGAGCTTTATCTGAACCGTTCTTTCTTAGGCAACCGAGCATATGGCGTAGGGGCCGCGGCACAAGTTTATTATGGCAAAGAACTGAAAGAACTCGAGCTACCTGAGATGGCCATGATTGCCGGCCTTCCCCAAGCACCTTCGGCTGCCAACCCAATCCGGAATCCAAGCAGGGCCATCAATCGCCGCAATTGGGTATTGGGTCGCATGCTGGAGAAGAATAATATTACTCAAGCGCAATATTCTGCAGCGATTCAAACTCCCGTAACGGCAAAATACCATGGTGCAGAAATTAGCTTATATGCCCCCTATATTTCTGAGATGGCCAGAGATTATCTGGTAGATAAATTTGGTGAAGAGGAAGCCTATACTGGCGGCTTTAATGTTTACACCAGCATAGACTCTAAACTACAGCTAGACGCTCAGCATGCACTGAGGAATAACGTATATTCATATGATCAAAGACACGGCTATCGTGGTGCTACAGCTGTTTTATGGACTGATACCCCACTTGAAACCTCCAATATACTCACGCGACTCAAACAGACTCAGGCTTTCCAAGGTCTAATACCTGCCGCCGTCATAAGTATCCAGGAGCAGGGCGCATCCTTACTAACCTCCGCAGGGGAGACAATCCTTCTTGATTGGCAAGGTTTGAAATGGGCTCGAAAATTCATCAGTAATAAACGACAAGGAAGAGCACCAAAAACGGCCGGACAAGTGCTAAAAATTGGCCAACAAGTTTGGTTACGCAATAATGGCGAGTTCTGGCAATTATCCCAGATCCCGATCGTATCCAGTGCCCTAGTGTCACTGGACCCACACAATGGTGCCATAAAGGCATTAGTGGGTGGTTTCAGTTTTCACACCAGCCAATATAACCGCGTAACTCAGGCCAGACGCCAGCTAGGCTCGAATATTAAACCATTCATCTATACTGCGGCTATTGAGAAAGGCTATACCCTGTCGACACTGATTAACAATGCCCCAATCAATAATGCTGATACCAGACAAGGTACCGCTTGGCGTCCTAAGAACTCACCAGATCGCTATACAGGACCCACTAGATTACGTGTAGGACTAGCTCAATCCATCAACGTCATGTCGGTGAGAGCAATGCGTTATGCCAGTCTGGACACGGCTATCGATACCTTAGTGAAGTTTGGTTTCAATCGTAAAGATATCCCCAGAAACGAATCTATCGCACTGGGGTCGAACTCAGTGACACCACTTCAGGTCGTCACGGCTTTCTCCACCTTTGCTAACGGTGGCTATAAGGTCGAATCTTACTTTATCAAAAGCATTGAAGACTCCTACGGCAACGTGATTGAGCAATCTAAGCCGACAATAGCCTGTACTCCTAATGCAGAGTCACTGCCGTCTATTGATGATGATCCTTTCGCCGCCATGGCTGAAGAATTTACCCAAACAGAACAGGCTATAAATATAGATACAAATTCTTGTGGTAGCCCCGATACCCGCTATGCGAAGAGGGTCATCTCGGAGCAAACCGCATTCTTGATCACCCAAGCTTTGAAGAGTGTAATATGGGGTGGCGGTAACTGGAGCAAGGGAACCGGTTGGAACGGTACAGCTTGGCGAGCCTCACGTGTAGTTAAACGACATGATATAGCAGGTAAAACAGGTACAACCAACGAATCAAGAGATACCTGGTTCAGTGGTTTCAACCCTAAACTTACCACAACCGTATGGGTTGGCTTCGATGATCACAGCAAGGAGCTAGGTAGAACCAGCTGGGATGCTAATGGTGCTAAAGATCAGATCTCGGCAGCCGAAGCAGGTGCAAAAACAGCAGGACCTGCTTGGAATGAGTTTATGAAGGACGCTCTGGCCGGCACGCCCGAAGAGCCTTCTACACCTCCAGAAGGGATCGTATCCGTCAGAATAGACTTGGCCACAGGTAAGTTAACTAGAAAAACGGATTACACTAGTAAGTTCGAGTATTTTATCTCTGGGACTGAGCCGAAGGCATTTGCCATAGAGGCCAGTGAGTCAAACAACATATTCATCGAAGATTCGGCCGATGAACTGTTCCAATAATTGCTTCTGGCTCACAAACTAGTATAAAAAACTAAATAAAAAGCACTATAGAGTGATTAACTCAATAGTGCTTTTTTAGTTATATATGTTACATATTAGTGACTTAATTTTGACATGTTGGGAAATATTTTTTATTTCCAGTCTGTGTGTTTGTTTTTCAAGCTAATTTACAAGCCAGTGCCGCTTTCACCTGATGCAGCGAAGTGCCACCAAGGGCTTCTCTCTTTGCCAGACAAGATTCTATGGTCAAACAAGCATACACATCAGCGGCTATAATATTAGAGAAGGCTTGTAACTCCTCTAATGCAAAATCCTCCAAGGGTTTCTTTAGCTCTATGGCTTTAACCACCACTTCACCCACTACATGATGCGCCTCTCTAAATGGCATCCCCTTAGCGACTAAGTAATCGGCTAGTTCGGTCGAGTTTGCATAACCTTGTTGTGCGGCTCTTAGGGTATTCTCTCGATTAACCTTGAGACCACTCAAGACGAGTGCCGCCATCTCGAGACAGATAGCCCAGCTATCCATAACATCAAACAGCCCCTCCTTGTCTTCCTGCATATCCTTGTTATAGGCCAGAGGAAGTGCCTTCATTGTCGTAAGAATGCCAATCAGGCTACCGTAAACACGCCCAGTCTTGCCACGAATTAGTTCTAGCGCATCGGGATTCTTTTTCTGTGGCATCAAAGATGAGCCCGAGGTCACTTCGTCATCTAAGTCGATAAAGCCAGCTTCACCACTGTTGAAGAAGATAAGATCTTCTGCCATGCGACTAAGGTGCATCATACTGATTGAAGCATCGCTACAGATCTCAATCACATGATCTCTGTCGGAGACCGAATCTAAGCTATTAAGGGTCGGAGATGCGAAACCTAATGCTTCTGCTAGCTTATATCTATCCATGGGATAAGCTGTACCAGCAAGTGCCCCGGTTCCTAGAGGACAGGTATCGGCCCGCTTGAGTGCATCTTCTAAGCGGCTAATATCACGCTCAAACATCTCTACATAAGCTAGACACCAGTGACCAAATACAATGGGCTGAGCACGCTGAAGATGCGTATAACCAGGCATAACAGCATCTAGCTCTCTTTGGGCCAGTTCGAGAAGTGCTTGTCTCAAGCCCTTTAATAACACAAGCTGCTGTTGACCCTCCTTCTTGCACCATAGCTTAAGATCCGTAGCCACCTGATCGTTACGAGAACGCCCTGTATGTAGTTTCTTGCCCAGATCGCCTACTTTGGCAATAAGTGACTGCTCTACGAAGCTATGAATATCTTCGGCGCCCGATGCTAAGATCAACTCTGGCTTATTTTCAACCTCGACTAATAGATCTTTCAACGCCTGCTGTAACTCAGTGCACTCATCCTGAGTCAAGACGCCGACCTGTGTGATAGCGCCGGCCCAAGCTATCGAACCTAAGATGTCCTGCTCAATCAAACGGTAATCCACAGGCAGTGAATCGTTAAATAACTTAAACAGTGCACTGCTTTCCTGACTAAATCTTCCGCCCCATAATGCCATGCTGGTATCCTCATCTTTTACAAGAAAGGACGCTTAGCGCCCTTTATTTAATTAAATAATCTGCCGCGATTTACAGAGCCTTCAGGGCTCTGATGCGACTAGAGAGCGAGTAGAGACGAATAAAGCCTTCGGCATCTTTTTGGTTATACACATCATCTTCACCAAAGGTCGCAAACTCTTCAGAATATAAGCTGTTAGGTGAGCGCTTCTTAACCGCTTGCGCCTGACCCTTGTAGAGCTTAATGACAACTTCACCATTAACTAACTTAGCTAAGGGCACTGAAGCTGCTAGCAAGGACTCACAAAGAGGAGTGAACCAACGCCCGTCATAAACCAGTTGAGCCATCTGGGCACCAACTTGCTCACGCCACTCACGGCTCGTCTTATCCAGTACCAACTCTTCGATGGCACGTAGCGCTGCAAACATCACAGTGCCACCAGGAGTCTCATAACAACCACGAGACTTCATGCCTACCAACCTGTTCTCTGTGATATCGATTCTGCCAACACCATGGGCCCCAGCCACTTCATTTAGCACCATGAGTGCCCCGTAAGGAGAAAGTGACTCACCGTTAACCTTAGTGATCTTGCCCTGCTCTAATTCCAGTGTCACATATTCCGGGGCATCAGGTGCATCTTCAGGTGCCACTGTCATGGTCCACACGCCTTTAGACGGTTCGTTCCACGGATCTTCTAACTCACCACCTTCGTGTGAAATATGCCAGGCATTGGCATCACGACTGTAAATCTTAGTAATCGAGGACGTGGTCTCGATATTACGCTCGGCCAGGTAGTCGAGTAGATCCTCACGGCTAACCATCTCCCATTCACGCCATGGAGCTATCACTTTCAAATCTGGAGCCAGTGCGGCGAAACAACCTTCAAAACGGACTTGATCGTTGCCCTTACCGGTACAGCCATGACAGACAGCATCCGCACCCACTTTACGAGCTATTTCAATCTGAGCCTTAGCAATAATAGGCCTGGCCATTGAGGTACCGAGTAAGTAAGTACCTTCATAGATAGCGCCTGTGGCTATAGTCGGGTAGATGTAATCGGCAACCAATTCTTCTTTAAGGTCGACTATGTAGCACTCGGAGGCACCCGAAGAAATCGCCTTGGCATGTAGGCCTTCGAGCTCGGCATCTCCCTGGCCCACATCGGCACAAAAAGCGATAATTTCACAATTATCATAGGTCTCTTTAAGCCAAGGGATAATGGCCGACGTATCCAGTCCACCGGAATATGCCAGGACAACTTTTTTCACATCTGTTTTCTTTGTTTGATTCGACATATGGTTTCCTAATTCTTGATACTGTCTCACCGAAACTTCAATGAGAGCTAAATATGTTTACGCCTAAATCTTGCTTAGCCTTACTGACCCAGCAAGGTAACGAGCACAGCATTTTGTGCATGCATGCGATTTTCAGCCTGCTGCAAGATAAGTGAACCCTCACCATCAACTACCTCTGCAGTAGCCTCAACTTCACGATATGCAGGTAAGCAGTGCATGAAGAAGTTAGCGCCCGCTTTTTCCATCAGAGCAGCATTGACCTGATATGGACCGAACTTAGCTTTGATATCAGCCATATCAGTCTCGTCACCCATAGATATCCAAGTATCCGTGTAGATAGCATCTTGCTCACCCATCGCCTCAATATTTGAGGTAAGAAACAGGGAGCCTCCATGCTTAGCCGCTAGCGCTTGCGCCTGCACTACCACTTCTCCATCGGGAAAATGCCCAGGAGGACAAATGACTGTCATCTTGGCGCCGAGAATTGCAGCGCCGAACATCAATGAATGGGCCACATTGTTGCCATCACCGACATAAGCGAGCTTAACTTGGCTAACATCATCAAACTTCTCCGATAAAGTTAGGAAATCGGCTAAGCCTTGGCAAGGATGGTAAAGATCCGATAGGGCATTAATCACAGGCACGCTGCCATGCTCCGCCAGCCCTTCGATAGTCGAATGTAGATAAGTTCTCGCCACGATAGCATCGGCCCAACATGAGATATTGGCAGCAAAATCGGATACAGGTTCACGTTTACCCAAGGCACCATTTTGCTGATCTAGATAGAGACAATGACCGCCAAGTTTATTGATGCCGATATCGAAACTAACACGAGTTCTCAAGGAAGGTTTCTCAAATAACATCACCACACTCTTACCATCTAAGGCATGGCGATACTCGGCTGGATTAGCTTTAATTTTTTTCGCCAGAGACAATAGGCCTTGCAGTTGCTCTTGAGTTAGATCTTTTATCGATAACAGGTGGTTCATTGTTACTCTCCTCTGATTGGCATCTTAATCCAATCCTTATGCTTCTTTTGAGTGAGCAACATCTCGGCTCACTCGAATTTGATGGATATTTAAATGCAAACACTAGTTAGGTTGGATCTGTGTCCCCACAGATTGACCATTGGACAGGGCTAACAATTGCTCAGCACTTCTCCAGGAAGCCACTTGTACTGGTTGGCCCATGAGTTCAGCGACTTCCAGTGCGGCCTCGACCTTCACTTTCATGCCCTTCTCAATAACACCTATATGCGTAAGCTCTGCTACCTGAGCCCTGTTAAGACTCTTAATTAATTTACCCTTACCATCGAGTACACCGGAAACATCGGATAACAGCACTAATTGACCATCGACAAGTTTAGCCAACACGGTCGCCGCTTGATCCGCATTGACGTTAAGCTGCTGGCCACTGCCGTCGATTGCAATCGAGCTCACTATCGGTAACCAGGCCTGAGAAAAAATAAACTCAAGATAAGTCGCACTTTTAGGTGAAACTTCACCGACAAATCCTAGCTTCTTATCTTTAATCTTGGCAGTGACGATATCGCCGTCTGCCAAGCTCATACCGATAGCCGAAATACCGGCTTTAATCGCTGCGGCTTGCAACAATTTATTAGCTGTACCGGCTAATGCACCGACTATGACTGGCACTTGCTCTGCAGGGGTTACCCTTAATCCGTCTAATTTCTCAGTTTCCATGCCATTTGCAGTGAGCTGTTCATCGACGATACAACCGCCGCCATGTACTAAGATAATCTTCTGCCCCCTGGCAATCATCTTAGCTAAAGTCCCCATCAACCTGTCCGTGCCCATCTCACATTGCAGCAAGGCACCACCAACTTTAATGACTAATGTTTTATTACTCGTTGACATACTTATCTACTCGCCTAAGAAATTAGTATTTAAAATGAATCTTTATGCACTGATGAGCTTGACTGGCAGCACCTTTCATCAGGTTATCAATAACACTCGCCACCACCAGATACCCAGTCTTAGGATCGAACTTCCATCCCAGGTGACAATTGGGTGTATTAACCACGTCATCTACCTTAGGAAATTGGTCGTGCTTCACCGTGACCAGAGGCGCGTTATCATAAAATGAGTACGCCTTGGCAATATCGCTTTCAGTGGTTCCGGGAGCAAGCTGCACGGTAATTGTCGCGAGTATGCCACGCTTAAAATTGCCTAGATGTGGAGTAAAGATAACTTCCTGACCTAGTTGAGTAGCAATTTCAGGCTGGTGCCTGTGACCAAGTACACCGTAGGGCGTTAAACTCACTTCGCAAAAACTTGTTTGAAGTTGTGCCTTTCTACCGGCTCCGGTGACACCGCTCACGGCATTAATCACAGGCAAGGTACTGGTTAGCAGAGGTGCTAATGGCTTTAATGCGGTAAGGGATGCCGTTGGATAACACCCAGGGACGGCAATCATCTTACTGTCGGCAATCTCGGCACTATTCCACTCGGCAAGACCATAAACAGCATTAGATAATACGTCAGGATAATCATGTTCAAAGCCATACCACTTGGGGTACTGAGCCTTATCTGCAAACCTATAGGCACCACTTAAATCGAACACCGCCAGGCCTTGCTCATAAAACCAGGCCGCCAGATGTAAGCTGACATTATGATCTGTCGCCAATACCACGGCATCGGCCTGATCGACAATGAGTTCCTTGGCTTCAGTTGACAATGGAGATAGGCATGATGAGATATGACTATATACGGGATAGAGCTCAGATAATGGCTTACCTTTATCTAAACTATTCTCAGAAACATACAAACCTTGAATAGTTAGGTTTGCATCGGCATAAATAAGAGAGGTGATCTGTGCGCCCGTGTAACCACTAGCGCCGATAATAGCAATGCTTTTCATAATCTATGACTTCTTAATTTTTAAACGAGATAAAGAGAAAAAGAGGGGGCACAACCTAAGCCCTGGTAGCAAATACCAATGTTGACAAGTTTATCGTCGCAGGAAGTCTGTTAATGTGACCTTTTTATTAATTTTATTATATGAGATTATCATTTTTACTCTCAGTAATTAGCACTGTATTCTGGTACTCGCCTTAGCTGTTTGTTAGACTAGCACAACCAACTACTTATGCAATATATTTGAATATGTATTTTACAGGTGATATATGACCAAAACCCCAGATCTGAAAACGAGTTTTACTCAGCTTATCGCCACGCCTTCAATTAGCGCATTCGAAATTGATCAAGATATGAGTAACCAAGGCGTGATAGATCTATTGCATACCTGGTTCGATGATTTAGGCTTCCAATGTAAGGTGCAAGCCGTACCAAATTCCCGTAATAAACATAACTTTATCGCTTCCTTTGGCCCTGGTAGTGGCGGCCTTCTACTCGCCGGTCACACAGATACTGTGCCATTTGATGAGGGTCGTTGGAGCCAAGACCCATTCACCCTAACGGAAAAAGATAACCGCTGGTACGGTCTCGGCACATGCGATATGAAAGGATTCTTTGCCCTCATATTAGAAGCCTTAAAGGATATGCCTCTGGAAAAATTTAAACATCCTCTACATATCTTGGCCAGCGCCGATGAAGAAACCACCATGAATGGGGCTAAAGCCTTTGCCGAGGCAAAATCTATATCACCGGATTACGCCATCATTGGCGAACCAACCAGCTTAAAACCGGTTTATATGCATAAAGGCCATCTGACTCAAGGCATAAGAGTCACGGGTCGCAGTGGCCACTCTTCGGATCCTGCGAAAGGACTCAATGCCATCGAAATAATGCATCAAGTCATAGGACAGCTGCTTAAACTCAAGCAACATCTGGCCGAAAACTACCGTGAAGACGCATTTAGCGTACCTTATCCAACGATGAACTTGGGTCACGTCCATGGGGGAGATGCGGCCAACCGCATTTGTGGTTGCTGCGATCTGCATATCGATATTCGTCCACTCCCAGGATTAGCACTAGAAGAGCTCGAGCAGTTAGTCCTTAATTACCTTGCACCTATCAGCTCTCAATATCCCGGAAGCATTCAGGTCGCCCCACTCTATCCAGGCTCCGAGCCTTTCGCCGCCAGCGCAGAAAGCAGCTGGAGTAAACTGGTGGCAGAGTTATCTGCAAGCCAGCCAGAAGTCGTTAACTACGCGACCGAAGCCCCCTATATTGCTAAATTGGGTTGCCAAACTTTGGTCCTAGGACCGGGCAGCATCGAACAGGCTCACCAAGCCGATGAGTTTCTCGATACCGCCTATTTAAAGCAAACCGTCGAGCTCCTTAAAAAGCTCATCTATCACGCCTGCATTAAATAGGCTAACTTGCACTAAAATCACTCGAGGCTAAATGCTTATTCCAGTCTTGAGTGATGTAGCACACATAAGCTCGCAATATCTCAGCTATCTATGTTGACCTAAGCCATTAACACTAGGTATTGTGGTCGATTAGCGTAATTCTTGGTATGGAGTAAGTATGACTGATATGTATGCGTCTTTAAGGTCTAACGTAGGTACCTTAGGACAGATTTTAGGTGAGACAATACGCACCAATTTAGATGACGCTTTTCTCGATAAAATTGAGCAGATCCGTCAATTAGCTAAAAGCTCTAGGCAGGGGGATGAAGCCTCCCGTGAGGAGATGCTCAAACTACTTGCGGCACTTCCGGATAATGAATTAGTTCCCTTTGCAAAGGCATTCAATCAATTTCTTAACTTGGCCAATATCGCCGAGCAATTTCATACCATCAGCCGAAATTGCGACGAGTTAGTATGCGTTCCCGATCCGGTAGAGCAATTACTAGGTAGAGTGTTAAGCAGTAACATAGATCAAGAAGATATGCTCGATTGCCTACAGAATCTCGATATCGATCTAGTATTGACCGCGCACCCGACAGAGATATCTCGCCGAACCCTGATCCAAAAATATTCATCGGTTATCGATAGTCTCGCCGCACTTGAAAATCCACAACTTACCGAGCGAGAGAAGAAGCAACAGCATCTACGCCTCAGGCAACTCATCGCCCAGATCTGGCATACTAATGAGATACGCCACGAGCGACCAACCCCGGTAGATGAAGCCAGATGGGGGCTTAGCACCATAGAAGTCTCTCTGTGGCAAGCGATTCCAGACTTTCTCAGACAGCTGAATGAGCAAGTAGAAGAACGTACAGGCAAGCAGCTCCCCATCGACATTTCACCAGTACGATTCTCTAGCTGGATGGGTGGAGATCGTGACGGTAACCCGTTTGTCACCGCACTTGTCACACAAGAAGTACTAGATAGAAACCGCCACACAGCAGCGCGTTTATACTTAAAAGATATCGTTTTACTGGTCAATGACCTCTCTATGGAAGATGCCAACGATGAACTATCATCGTTAACTAAGGATAGCCATGAGCCCTATAGATATGTGCTCCGCGAACTCAGAGTCAAACTTCGAAATACCATAGACTATCTCAATGACCGTCTCGAAGGTCATAACCCCAAAGTAGATAACAGCACTATCATCTGGCACGAAAAGGATCTAAAAGAGCCTCTAATGATGCTCTATAGAAGTTTGTCAGATAAGGGCATGAGCCTGATTGCCAACGGCCTGCTATTGGATATGCTACGTCGTATCGCCTGTTTTGGCATACATATGCTCAGACTCGATATCCGCCAGGATGCTGAACGACACAGTGATGTTATTGCCGAGTTGACTCGATACTTAGGTATGGGAGACTTCAACCACTGGGATGAAAGTGAGAAACAGACTTTCCTTTTAAAAGAACTCACCAGTAAACGCCCGTTAATTCCAACTAATTGGCAACCGAGTGACAATGTCGCCGAAGTAATAAGCACCTGCCGGCTGATAGCGACCCAACCAGCAAGGGCGCTCGGTTCATATGTGATTTCTATGGCAAGCAAGCCGTCAGATGTGTTGACTGTATTACTTTTACTCAAAGAGACTGGTTGCCCTCACCCTATGCGTGTAGTGCCACTATTTGAGACTCTTGACGATCTCAATAATGCTGCAACTTGTATGTCTGCACTCTTTGCCATCGATTGGTACCGTGGATATACCAAAGGCCATCAAGAGATAATGATCGGCTATTCTGATTCAGCCAAAGACGCCGGCGTGATGGCTGCTGCTTGGGCTCAATACCATGCTCAGGAACAATTGGTTGAAATAAGTCGACAAGCCGATGTGAAGCTCACCCTGTTTCATGGACGAGGTGGCACAATTGGCCGTGGCGGCGGACCGGCACATGAAGCTATTCTGTCTCAACCTCCAGGATCCGTCGATGGACGCATTCGCGTCACCGAGCAAGGTGAAATGATTCGCTTCAAGTTTGGCCTACCTAAATTGGCTGTTCAGAGTCTAGCCTTATACACATCAGCAGTGATGGAAGCGACCTTACTTCCACCACCTGAACCAAAACCAGAATGGCGCGCCTGTATACAAAGACTAGCCGAGGAGTCAGTTAAAGCCTATCGCTCAATAGTCAGAGAAGAAGCAGATTTTGTGGCATATTTTCGCGCAGCGACTCCCGAAGTAGAGCTAGGAAAATTACCTCTAGGTAGTCGCCCAGCAAAACGTAAGGTCGACGGCGGTATCGAAAGCCTACGAGCAATTCCTTGGATTTTTGCTTGGTCGCAGAACCGCTTGATGCTTCCTGCATGGCTAGGCGCAGGCGAGGCACTTCAGGCTTCAATCGATAGAGGGGATATGTCCTTATTACAGGAGATGGAACAAGAGTGGCCCTTCTTTAAAACCCGCATATCTATGCTGGAGATGGTTTATTCCAAGGCCGAACCAAATTTGGCTAAGTATTACGAAACCTGTCTGGTTCCAGAAAATCTTCATCATCTTGGCGAAGCTTTACGTGAAAGATTGGCGACTGGGATTAAGGCCGTATTAGAGCTTACTCAATCTGATACCTTGATGTCCCACACTCCATGGAACAAGGAATCGATTACTTTACGTAACCCTTACATAGATCCACTCAACTTCATGCAGGCGGAGCTGTTAGCCAGGACACGTAAAGAAGATGCCTCAGCCAATGTTGAACTGGCCTTAATGTTAACCATAGCTGGGGTAGCGGCTGGTATGAGAAACACAGGCTAATGAAAATATTAAGCTTAACTGTTAGCTTTGTATTGCTGTTTTTGACTGGCTGCGTCAGTCAATACAGCATCACAGAGAGTGAGTTAGAAGATTATCTATCTGATGAGATCCATTTTGAAATAAAAGAGGGTAATCAACTCTTTGGAATCGATGTGCGTATCCAAAATATCGATGTGAAATTGGGGCAAAAAGTCGATATTATGATGGTCTCGGCAACGAGTGTTATCAAGATACGTAATCCCTTAATGCCAATCAGAGCTGAACTGAAAACGACCTTTGAGGCAAAGCCTTGGTATGATGCTTCAAACCATAGTGTCTATTTAAGGGAGCTTAAGCTAGTAGAGGTTAAATCTAGCCCAAAAGATTTCGATAAGGCCATCCAACAGTTTTCTCCCCAACTCATGGGATTCTTAACGCAGTTTCTAGAAAATCAACCTGTCTATGTACTGGATACCAATGATTCTAATCAGGCTCTCATAGCTGAAATGACTAAACGCATCCAGGTTCAGCCAGGAAAACTACAGTTAATATTTGACGAATAGGTACAATCCTCTGAGCATATTGCAATCGAGACTAGCTTGATTGCAATATGCTCTCTTTTAGCCTCAAGCTATTCGAGTCCTACTTACTAAATCGACTAAATGACGAGTAATCAACAATAACAGCCTCATCTAAGAGCTCACGTCTTAACATGTCATAAGCCACTGCTGTAGTTAAGCTTCTGACCAAAGCACGTGAACGACTCGGTAATTTCAGCATCTGACTATGTACACCATTTTTTGTCGCCAATGCTATTGCTACCGTTCCAACAGGCTTATCAGGCGTTCCTCCTTCTGGACCAGCTATACCACTGGTCGCAAGGCCATAATCGCTACCAAGTATATTACGAGCTCCCTTAGCCATCTCTTCAACTGTTGCAATGGATACTGCACCATAATCATCGAGAGTCTGAGGATTGACACCGAGTATTTTTACCTTAGCTTCATTACTATAAGTAACTAGGCCATGATGTAAATATGAAGAGCTACCAGAGAATGCTATCAGGCCACTAGTGATCATCCCACCGGTACATGACTCGGCAACACTTAAGCTGAGTCCTGAATTGACGAGCTTATTATGGATCTCTTGATCCAATGTCGTGACATTTTCCGCCACAACCGCATTGCCCAGTAATGTTTTTATCTCAGATTCAATTCTAGGTAAAGAAGTGATAGCCCTTGCCCCTCGAGCAAATAACTTAATCTCGATATAAGGCATATAAGAGCGATAACCTAAGGTTATACCGTCAGGTAGAGGAATGGCCTCCAATATATCTGCGAGTGCAGATTCTCCGTTGCCCAGAGTTAATAGCTTCTTCAAAGCAACCGAAGTCGAAGCCACAAACCTATCCTCTATGAAAGGAATAAACTGTTCAGTGACCATACGTTTAAATTCAAATGGCACTCCAGGCGTGAAGAACAACCAGGCACGATTTAGCTTTACTGCGAAGCCGCAAGCTGTGCCTACCGGGTTATCGATCATCAGAGCCGACTCTGGTAGCAATGCCTGCTTAAGATTACTCTCGGCCATGACCCGGCCATTACGGGCGAACCAATCTTCGAGCTTAGTACGCCACTCGATATTTTCGACCAGAGCAACTCCCATAGCCAAAGCCATGGCTTCAGAAGAAAGATCATCACTCGTCGGGCCTAAGCCACCATTCACCAGTATGATATCCGCCTCTAAACTGCGCTCTTTAAATACCGCAACCAGATCTTCCAGACGGTCACCGACAGTTACCCGACGCTGACACTCAATTCCCTTATTCATAAGAGTATTAGCAAACCAAGCCGCATTGGTATCGACTATCTGTCCCGCTAACACCTCTTCGCCCGTACATATCATCTCTAGCTTCATCGATAACCCTTAAACCAGCAATCCATTAAGAGCAGCTAAAGTAACAAGCCCACTATCAATAGCAATACCCATTAGAGATTTAATTGAGTCTGAATATGTTCACTTTCAAAGACAAAGAGATTCAATAGAGCTAGATGGCTAAGGGAGAGTAAAGTGACGAACACACAGTCGTAGCGAATAGCTGTTTCAATGCAGCTGGGGAGCAAGCCGCATGGATGTGGTGAATGTCAGTAATGCATAGATGTAATTTCTGACCAAGTTCGACGGCGGGGCGGCATAGGGAGTAGATCCTTCGCGGACAGAACAAAAAGCGGAGCCGCCTTCCATTGGCCCATCTTCGACCCACATACTCCAGACAACCATATCGACTGCATAAACGAATACAATTGAGGTACTCATAGGAATTAGAGTTCTTGGAAATGACGTAGTCATGAAGCTGGGAGCCCGCTCAGCGGCGGGGCGACATCGGGGTAGGCATTCATGCCTTCCTAAGTGGATAAGCCACCTTAATAAGATGGCTTAGTTACTGTTAAATCAGGAGTGCGCCTGTACGGAGGCGCCTTCCAATGGCCCGGCTTCGAGCAAGCCCTCCGCGTTGACTCACAAGGATGTAAGGAATGTAGAAAATGTCTGGAACGTTTTTCTACCAATCCAGCGCGCAAGGACTTCACCCTACGACCCACAGGGATGTGGGAAGTGTCGAGATTGCAGGAGCAAATCTCTACCTAGCACATGAAGAGATACATGCTTCGCATGCGCTATTTATGTCCCCCATGTGAGAAGGTCATTTCAAAAGCTGTTAAACAAAAAAATCCCCAACACAAAGTGCTGGGGATTTATCGACTCTCTTTACGAGAAATTAGGTGCCTGGAAATGAGCAACTCTCGTAGTCCACAAAGTGGACACATGGGGGTGAAATTATGGCGCTTTGAGTACGCAGTATTCAGCCATAATTGAAAGCGGAGAAACTTAGTTTCGTAGCGGGAGAGCAAGCCACAGGGATGTGGTGAATGTCAGAAGTGCATGGATGCAATTGGCTGACCAAGCTCAGCGGCGGGACGACATCGACTCTTTATAAACCAAAGTGGCATTGCACGTACGTGCTTAGTTACTGCTAAATCAGGAGCGCGCCAGTCATAGAACAAAAAGCGGAGGCGCCTTCCAATGGCCCACTGCAGACAACCATATCGACTGCATAAGCAAATACAATTGAGGTACTCATAGAAATTAGAGTTCTTGGAATGACCTAGGCTCGCATGGGGGCGAAATAACAGTGCTTTGGATGCGCAGCATTCAACTGTTTTGTAGCGAGAAGCGACGCAGTCGCTGAACTGGGGAGCCCGCTCAGCGGCGGGGCGACATCGGGGGTAGGCGTTCATGCCTTCCTAAGTGGATAAGTCACCTGCCTACATTGACGTGGATATGGGTACCGGTAAGTTCGAGCTAATCAGCTAAAGCTTTATTAAATCCCAGACGCAAAAAAGCCACCTTAATAAGGTGGCTTAGTTACTTAATTAGGCGCCTGGAAATGACCTACTCTCACATGGGGAGACCCCACACTACCATCGGCGCGATTGCGTTTCACTTCTGAGTTCGAGATGGGTTCAGGTGGTGCCACAATGCTATGGTTTCCAGACTAATTTGGTAAATTTGAAAAGCTGTCTATTCAAAATCTTTTAAAATATTCTAAATAGCTTTAAATAAAAGTAATAATTGGTTCGACTTAAATCAAGTTCGTATTCTTTTGTGCTTGTAAAGTAATCATCATTAACGCTACAAACCCATCTGGGTTGTATGGTTAAGCCTCACGAGTCATTAGTACAGGTTAGCTCAACGCCTCACAACGCTTACACACCCTGCCTATCAACGTCCTAGTCTCGAACGGCTCTTTAGAGGAATTAAATTCCTAGGGATGACTCATCTTAGGACTCGCTTCCCGCTTAGATGCTTTCAGCGGTTATCGATTCCGAACGTAGCTACCGGGCAATGCTATTGGCATAACAACCCGAACACCAGCGGTTCGTCCACTCCGGTCCTCTCGTACTAGGAGCAGCTTCCTTCAATCATCCAACGCCCACGGCAGATAGGGACCGAACTGTCTCACGACGTTCTGAACCCAGCTCGCGTACCACTTTAAATGGCGAACAGCCATACCCTTGGGACCGACTTCAGCCCCAGGATGTGATGAGCCGACATCGAGGTGCCAAACACCGCCGTCGATATGAACTCTTGGGCGGTATCAGCCTGTTATCCCCGGCGTACCTTTTATCCGTTGAGCGATGGCCCTTCCATACAGAACCACCGGATCACTATGACCTACTTTCGTACCTGCTCGACGTGTATGTCTCGCAGTTAAGCTGGCTTATGCCATTGCACTAACCGTACGATGTCCGACCGTACTTAGCCAACCTTCGTGCTCCTCCGTTACTCTTTGGGAGGAGACCGCCCCAGTCAAACTACCCACCAGACACTGTCCTCAACCCCGATTCAGGGGCCTAAGTTAGAACATCAAAACTACAAGGGTGGTATTTCAAGGTTGACTCCACAAAAACTAGCGTCTCTGCTTCAAAGTCTCCCACCTATCCTACACATGTAGGTTCAATGTTCAGTGCCAAGCTATAGTAAAGGTGCACGGGGTCTTTCCGTCTAGCCGCGGGTATACGGCATCTTCACCGCAATTTCAACTTCACTGAGTCTCGGCTGGAGACAGCGTGGCCATCATTACGCCATTCGTGCAGGTCGGAACTTACCCGACAAGGAATTTCGCTACCTTAGGACCGTTATAGTTACGGCCGCCGTTTACCGGGGCTTCGATCATGAGCTTCTCCGAAGATAACCCAATCAATTAACCTTCCGGCACCGGGCAGGCGTCATACCGTATACTTCCTCTTGCGAGTTTGCACAGTACTGTGTTTTTGATAAACAGTTGCAGCCACCTGGTATCTGCGACTCCCGGCAGCTTAGAGAGCAAGTCTCATCACCGCTGGGAGCGTACCTTCTCCCGAAGTTACGGTACCATTTTGCCTAGTTCCTTCAGCCGAGTTCTCTCAAGCGCCTTGGTATTCTCTACCCAACCACCTGTGTCGGTTTGGGGTACGATTCCTACTAACCTGAAGCTTAGAAGATTTTCCTGGAAGCATGGCATCAACTACTTCATCACCTTAGTGACTCGTCATCAGTCCTCAGTCTTGCAATTTAATGCGTATTCCCGGATTTGCCTAAGAATACAACCTACAACCTTAAACGCGGACAACCAACGCCGCGCTAGCCTAGCCTTCTCCGTCTCTCCATCGCAGTTAGTAGAAGTACAGGAATATTAACCTGTTTCCCATCGATTACGCCTTTCGGCCTCACCTTAGGGGTCGACTTACCCTGCCCTGATTAACATTGGACAGGAAACCTTGGTCTTTCGGCGAGGGAGTTTTTCACTCCCTTTATCGTTACTCATGTCAGCATTCGCACTTCTGATACCTCCAGGATGGGTTACCCCTTTCCCTTCAACGGCTTACAGAACGCTCCTCTACCGCTTGCTAGTAAACTAGCAAACCCATAGCTTCGGTGTATTGCTTAGCCCCGTTAAATCTTCCGCGCAGGCCGACTCGACTAGTGAGCTATTACGCTTTCTTTAAAAGATGGCTGCTTCTAAGCCAACTTCCTAGCTGTCTAAGCCTTCCCACATCGTTTCCCACTTAGCAATAACTTTGGGACCTTAGCTGATGGTCTGGGTTGTTTCCCTTTTCACGACGGACGTTAGCACCCGCCGTGTGTCTCCCGAGTAGTACTCATTGGTATTCGGAGTTTGCAAAGGGTTGGTAAGTCGGGATGACCCCCTAGCCTTAACAGTGCTCTACCCCCAATGGTATTCGCTCGAGGCGCTACCTAAATAGCTTTCGAGGAGAACCAGATATCTCCCGGTTTGATTGGCCTTTCACCCCCATCCACAAGTCATCCGCTCATTTTTCAACATAAGTCGGTTCGGTCCTCCAGTTGATGTTACTCAACCTTCAACCTGCCCATGGATAGATCACCGGGTTTCGGGTCTACACCTTGCAACTAAACGCGCAGTTAACACTCGGTTTCCCTACGGCTCCGCTATTCGCTTAACCTCGCTACAAAATGTAAGTCGCTGACCCATTATACAAAAGGTACGCAGTCACGGTCTCAAGAACCGCTCCCACTGCTTGTACGTATACGGTTTCAGGTTCTATTTCACTCCCCTCACAGGGGTTCTTTTCGCCTTTCCCTCACGGTACTGGTTCACTATCGGTCAGTCAGGAGTATTTAGCCTTGGAGGATGGTCCCCCCATGTTCAGACAAGATGTCACGTGTCCCGTCCTACTCGTTTTCATCTATAGTTAGTTTTCATGTACGGGGCTATCACCCTGTGCCGCTGAGCTTTCCAACTCATTCCACTAACACCCTATAGACTTAAGGGCTAATCCCCGTTCGCTCGCCGCTACTAGGGGAATCTCGGTTGATTTCTTTTCCTCCGGGTACTTAGATGTTTCAGTTCCCCGGGTTTGCCTCACATACCTATGTATTCAGTATGTGATACTCACTTATGTGAGTGGGTTTCCCCATTCGGATATCGTTAGCTCAAATGCTTGTTACTAGCTCGCCAACGCTTTTCGCAAGTTACTACGTCCTTCATCGCCTCTGACTGCCAAGGCATCCACCGTATACGCTTAGTCACTTAACCATACAACCCACATAAGTTTGAAACTAATATGAATAGTAATGCAACTAATGGTGTTTACTTTCGCCAAAAGAATACTCTTGAAGCATATTGCTATGCTTCGGCACTTGATTTAAGTGTTTGAGAACTCAATTATTTATTTATTTTTCGCGCTAATGCTATTAATAACAACTTACAAGTAAGTCATTATCCCTTTCGCATTAACACTATCAGCTTTCCAAATTTTTAAAGAACAAACAACACCGTAAAGGTGCGTTTCTCGCTCTAACAAGAACAAGTTATCTGTGTGAACACTCAGCAAATATTGAGTTAGTCGTATAGGTAAGGAGGTGATCCAGCCCCAGGTTCCCCTAGGGCTACCTTGTTACGACTTCACCCCAGTCATGAACCACACCGTGGTAAACGCCCTCCCCGAAGGGTTAAGCTATCTACTTCTGGTGCAGCCCACTCCCATGGTGTGACGGGCGGTGTGTACAAGGCCCGGGAACGTATTCACCGTGACATTCTGATTCACGATTACTAGCGATTCCGACTTCACGGAGTCGAGTTGCAGACTCCGATCCGGACTACGACCGGCTTTGTGGGATTAGCTTGACCTCGCGGCGTTGCGACCCTCTGTACCGACCATTGTAGCACGTGTGTAGCCCTACTCGTAAGGGCCATGATGACTTGACGTCGTCCCCACCTTCCTCCGGTTTATCACCGGCAGTCTCCCTAAAGTTCCCACCATTACGTGCTGGCAAATAAGGATAAGGGTTGCGCTCGTTGCGGGACTTAACCCAACATTTCACAACACGAGCTGACGACAGCCATGCAGCACCTGTCTCACAGTTCCCGAAGGCACCAAGCTATCTCTAGCGAGTTCTATGGATGTCAAGAGTAGGTAAGGTTCTTCGCGTTGCATCGAATTAAACCACATGCTCCACCGCTTGTGCGGGCCCCCGTCAATTCATTTGAGTTTTAACCTTGCGGCCGTACTCCCCAGGCGGTCTACTTAATGCGTTAGCTTGGGAACCCAGTGTTCAAGACACCAAATTCCGAGTAGACATCGTTTACGGCGTGGACTACCAGGGTATCTAATCCTGTTTGCTCCCCACGCTTTCGTACCTGAGCGTCAGTCTTTGTCCAGGGGGCCGCCTTCGCCACCGGTATTCCTTCAGATCTCTACGCATTTCACCGCTACACCTGAAATTCTACCCCCCTCTACAAGACTCTAGTTTGCCAGTTCAAAATGCAATTCCCAGGTTGAGCCCGGGGCTTTCACATCTTGCTTAACAAACCGCCTGCGTACGCTTTACGCCCAGTAATTCCGATTAACGCTTGCACCCCTCGTATTACCGCGGCTGCTGGCACGAAGTTAGCCGGTGCTTCTTCTGCGAGTAACGTCACAGTAAGCAGTTATTAACTACCTACCTTTCCTCCTCGCTGAAAGTGCTTTACAACCCGAAGGCCTTCTTCACACACGCGGCATGGCTGCATCAGGCTTTCGCCCATTGTGCAATATTCCCCACTGCTGCCTCCCGTAGGAGTCTGGACCGTGTCTCAGTTCCAGTGTGGCTGATCATCCTCTCAGACCAGCTAGGGATCGTCGCCTTGGTAAGCCATTACCTTACCAACTAGCTAATCCCACCTAGGTACATCCAATCGCGAAAGGCCCGAAGGTCCCCTCCTTTCCCCCGTAGGGCGTATGCGGTATTAGCAGTCGTTTCCAACTGTTATCCCCCTCGACTGGGCAGTTCCCTAGGCATTACTCACCCGTCCGCCGCTCGACAGCAAAGTAGCAAGCTACTTTCTGTTTCCGCTCGACTTGCATGTGTTAGGCCTGCCGCCAGCGTTCAATCTGAGCCATGATCAAACTCTTCAATTAAAGTTCTTTTGATGCATCCTCTTTCGAAGATGACATCGGCTCAATGAATTATACTGTTTTTCACTAACCCGAAGGTCAATGAAGCTTACATATTTTGCTTCTTTGAATTTACTTTCTCGAAAGAAAGTAGAAACCAAAGTTGCTATGGTCACTCAGTGGTTCATCGAGTTAAATTTTTGATTGCTCATCCTTTACTAGAAAGAGTGAAGCAATTTCGAATAACTCAACACCTGTGAGTGCCCACACAGATTTCTTGTTTTGTATTGTTAAAGAACGTGGTGCTAAGTAGCACCGCCGTTGACGCTAGGTCGAAGGCTTTTACTTACTGACCAAGGCTATTCGTCTTGGCTAGGGAGGCGTATTATACACGCTCCGTGGTTGGCGTCAAGGGCTTTTAAACATTTAATTTTAACCGCTTACTTATTGCCCTGACTGGGTTTCAGCTTCGTTTAAGAAGACTGGTTTGCCGTGTCAGTGGATGCGCATTATAGGGGATTTCGATGTGAGCACAAGGGCTATTTAGACTAATGCTGACATATTTTAAAAACAGTCATTTAAGCACAAGCTACCCACCAGTTATCCACTAACTTACCCACGAAATAGCTGATTACCACTTAAACCATAGCGGTTTACAGCTAATCTCGGTCACCAAGTATAGATACAGAATCCATCAAGCTCACTGCAATACGGCTATTTTTATTTATCTAGCCAGGTAGTTCTTATCAGTAGCTGGCTAGAACGAGCAATTACATAAGAAGTATTATGTTTTTCCTATTCACCTAATACAGTAATCAGATTTAGCCGATATCTTATATGTCATTCACTGAATCTTTGCTCATCTACCCTAGACATATTTCTAATTCTTATACCTATACTAACTAGTGAATATTCTGGGCAGCATAAGATAGTGATCGACTCAGATTTTTGGACTCACTAATTCAAGCAAATGAATGAGTGAAAGATGATCCTACAGCTATTATTCACACATAAGTTGACCGATAAAGCACAAATCCTTTGCGACATAACTCTTAGTGCTTAAAGATAAGAACTTACCCTAACCATCTTATCCCGGAGACTTCTCACGGTTAAATTAAGGGTGCCTCTCTAAATAGTCCATTCGGACCCACGAAGTAGGCACATATGAAGGTATTACAGCGCTTTGAAGACACAGCTTAAAATAAAGAGCCAAAGGTCATGATACTTTCCGAAGACCAAATTGATGTGCAGTTTTGTAGCGAGAGACAATGTCGAACAGGGAAAGATGTACTTGAATAATTTTCAGCCGAAAACTAGGGAGGCTACATGGTGGCAATTGTTCTCGGTAGTATTGGTGTTATCGCCTGCAGCGAAGTCACCTTCCAATGGCCCAGTTTTCAGGCTGAATGAGCTACTCTCACATGGGGGTGAAAATTACGGCGCTTTAAATGCACAGTATTCAGCCCTAATTGAACGCGGAGAAACTAGGTTTGTAGCGGGGGAGCAAGCCACAGGGATGTGGTGAATGTCAGAAATGCATGGATGAAATTTCTGACCAAGCTCAGCGACGGGGGACCGACATCGACTCTTTATAAACCAAAGTCACATTGCACGTAAGTGGATAAGTCACCTGATGTCTGCACTGATAAGTTCGAGCTAAACAGCCAAAACTTTATTAAATCCCAGACGCAAAAAAGCCACCTTATTCAGGTGGCTTAGTTACGGTGAAATCAGGAGTACGCCTGTTATAGAACAAAAAGCGGAGGCGCCTTCCAATGGCCCAGCTTTGGGCAAGCCCTCCGCGTTGACTCACAAGGATGTGAGGAATGTAGAAAATGTCTGGAACGTTTTACTACCAACCCAGCATCAAGCTACGCTTAATAAGCGCAAGGACTTCACCCTACGACCCACAGGGACGTGGGAAGTGTCGAGATTGCAGGAGCAAATATCTACCTATCACATGGAATGAACCTCACTTCGTTCGGGCTCTTTATATTCCCCATGTTCGAGTGGTCACCTTTCCAGACTAAAAACGAAAAAAGCCCGTTGCGTTAGCAACGGGCTTTATCGACTCTCTTTACGAGAAATTAGGCGCCTGGAAATGACCTACTCTCACATGGGGAGACCCCACACTACCATCGGCGCGATTGCGTTTCACTTCTGAGTTCGAGATGGGTTCAGGTGGTGCCACAATGCTATGGTTTCCAGACTAATTCTTTAGCACAAACGGTAAAATGTGCAGTAAAAATGGTGCTGATACCCAGAATCGAACTGGGGACCTCATCCTTACCAAGGATGCGCTCTACCGACTGAGCCATATCAGCAATATTTTATTCTTCTATTCGATAATTTAGTCTTATGTGATACATAAAATGTAAACTTAACAGCTAAACTATACAGTATGTTAGGCGCCTGGAAATGACCTACTCTCACATGGGGAGACCCCACACTACCATCGGCGCGATTGCGTTTCACTTCTGAGTTCGAGATGGGTTCAGGTGGTGCCACAATGCTATGGTTTCCAGACTAATTTGGTAAATTTGAAAAGCTGTCTATTCAGAATCTTTTAAAATATTCTAAATAGCTTTAAATAAAAGTAATAATTGGTTCGACTTAAATCAAGTTCGTATTCTTTTGTGCTTGTAAAGTAATCATCATTAACGCTACAAACCCATCTGGGTTGTATGGTTAAGCCTCACGAGTCATTAGTACAGGTTAGCTCAACGCCTCACAACGCTTACACACCCTGCCTATCAACGTCCTAGTCTCGAACGGCTCTTTAGAGGAATTAAATTCCTAGGGATGACTCATCTTAGGACTCGCTTCCCGCTTAGATGCTTTCAGCGGTTATCGATTCCGAACGTAGCTACCGGGCAATGCTATTGGCATAACAACCCGAACACCAGCGGTTCGTCCACTCCGGTCCTCTCGTACTAGGAGCAGCTTCCTTCAATCATCCAACGCCCACGGCAGATAGGGACCGAACTGTCTCACGACGTTCTGAACCCAGCTCGCGTACCACTTTAAATGGCGAACAGCCATACCCTTGGGACCGACTTCAGCCCCAGGATGTGATGAGCCGACATCGAGGTGCCAAACACCGCCGTCGATATGAACTCTTGGGCGGTATCAGCCTGTTATCCCCGGCGTACCTTTTATCCGTTGAGCGATGGCCCTTCCATACAGAACCACCGGATCACTATGACCTACTTTCGTACCTGCTCGACGTGTATGTCTCGCAGTTAAGCTGGCTTATGCCATTGCACTAACCGTACGATGTCCGACCGTACTTAGCCAACCTTCGTGCTCCTCCGTTACTCTTTGGGAGGAGACCGCCCCAGTCAAACTACCCACCAGACACTGTCCTCAACCCCGATTCAGGGGCCTAAGTTAGAACATCAAAACTACAAGGGTGGTATTTCAAGGTTGACTCCACAAAAACTAGCGTCTCTGCTTCAAAGTCTCCCACCTATCCTACACATGTAGGTTCAATGTTCAGTGCCAAGCTATAGTAAAGGTGCACGGGGTCTTTCCGTCTAGCCGCGGGTATACGGCATCTTCACCGCAATTTCAACTTCACTGAGTCTCGGCTGGAGACAGCGTGGCCATCATTACGCCATTCGTGCAGGTCGGAACTTACCCGACAAGGAATTTCGCTACCTTAGGACCGTTATAGTTACGGCCGCCGTTTACCGGGGCTTCGATCATGAGCTTCTCCGAAGATAACCCAATCAATTAACCTTCCGGCACCGGGCAGGCGTCATACCGTATACTTCCTCTTGCGAGTTTGCACAGTACTGTGTTTTTGATAAACAGTTGCAGCCACCTGGTATCTGCGACTCCCGGCAGCTTAGAGAGCAAGTCTCATCACCGCTGGGAGCGTACCTTCTCCCGAAGTTACGGTACCATTTTGCCTAGTTCCTTCAGCCGAGTTCTCTCAAGCGCCTTGGTATTCTCTACCCAACCACCTGTGTCGGTTTGGGGTACGATTCCTACTAACCTGAAGCTTAGAAGATTTTCCTGGAAGCATGGCATCAACTACTTCATCACCTTAGTGACTCGTCATCAGTCCTCAGTCTTGCAATTTAATGCGTATTCCCGGATTTGCCTAAGAATACAACCTACAACCTTAAACGCGGACAACCAACGCCGCGCTAGCCTAGCCTTCTCCGTCTCTCCATCGCAGTTAGCAGAAGTACAGGAATATTAACCTGTTTCCCATCGATTACGCCTTTCGGCCTCACCTTAGGGGTCGACTTACCCTGCCCTGATTAACATTGGACAGGAAACCTTGGTCTTTCGGCGAGGGAGTTTTTCACTCCCTTTATCGTTACTCATGTCAGCATTCGCACTTCTGATACCTCCAGGATGGGTTACCCCTTTCCCTTCAACGGCTTACAGAACGCTCCTCTACCGCTTGCTAGTAAACTAGCAAACCCATAGCTTCGGTGTATTGCTTAGCCCCGTTAAATCTTCCGCGCAGGCCGACTCGACTAGTGAGCTATTACGCTTTCTTTAAAAGATGGCTGCTTCTAAGCCAACTTCCTAGCTGTCTAAGCCTTCCCACATCGTTTCCCACTTAGCAATAACTTTGGGACCTTAGCTGATGGTCTGGGTTGTTTCCCTTTTCACGACGGACGTTAGCACCCGCCGTGTGTCTCCCGAGTAGTACTCATTGGTATTCGGAGTTTGCAAAGGGTTGGTAAGTCGGGATGACCCCCTAGCCTTAACAGTGCTCTACCCCCAATGGTATTCGCTCGAGGCGCTACCTAAATAGCTTTCGAGGAGAACCAGATATCTCCCGGTTTGATTGGCCTTTCACCCCCATCCACAAGTCATCCGCTCATTTTTCAACATAAGTCGGTTCGGTCCTCCAGTTGATGTTACTCAACCTTCAACCTGCCCATGGATAGATCACCGGGTTTCGGGTCTACACCTTGCAACTAAACGCGCAGTTAACACTCGGTTTCCCTACGGCTCCGCTATTCGCTTAACCTCGCTACAAAATGTAAGTCGCTGACCCATTATACAAAAGGTACGCAGTCACGGTCTCAAGAACCGCTCCCACTGCTTGTACGTATACGGTTTCAGGTTCTATTTCACTCCCCTCACAGGGGTTCTTTTCGCCTTTCCCTCACGGTACTGGTTCACTATCGGTCAGTCAGGAGTATTTAGCCTTGGAGGATGGTCCCCCCATGTTCAGACAAGATGTCACGTGTCCCGTCCTACTCGTTTTCATCTATGGTTAGTTTTCATGTACGGGGCTATCACCCTGTGCCGCTGAGCTTTCCAACTCATTCCACTAACACCCCATAGACTTAAGGGCTAATCCCCGTTCGCTCGCCGCTACTAGGGGAATCTCGGTTGATTTCTTTTCCTCCGGGTACTTAGATGTTTCAGTTCCCCGGGTTTGCCTCACATACCTATGTATTCAGTATGTGATACTCACTTATGTGAGTGGGTTTCCCCATTCGGATATCGTTAGCTCAAATGCTTGTTACTAGCTCGCCAACGCTTTTCGCAAGTTACTACGTCCTTCATCGCCTCTGACTGCCAAGGCATCCACCGTATACGCTTAGTCACTTAACCATACAACCCACATAGGTCTAGTTCGCTTGCTATTCAAGTCACTGTCTTTATTGTGAATCTTACTCGTTGGTTATGTAGCAAGCTACACGCCCTTCTCGTTCAAATCACGGCTTCGACATTAACATGACTAACTGCGCGTTAAACTTTGCTGTCATTCTCAGATTCCTCTTCGAACAACGACAGTTGTATCGCAACTAATGGTGTTTACTTTCGCCAAAAGAATACTCTTGAAGCACTTTCCTAACTAAAGGGCTATGCTTCAGCACTTGATTTAAGTGTTTGAGAACTCAATTATTTATTTATTTTTCGCGCTAATGCTATTAACCACTGTAATCGCTATCTCTTACGAAATATCTTTCACAATAGTCCCTTTCGCATTAACACTATCAGCTTTCCAAATTTTTAAAGAACGGGCTTAAAAAAGCCAAAGATAATTTTTTCATTATCTTTGGCATCTCTATCCATATGCATGACCTACAAATTCAGCAAAAAATGTAAGTAAATGGTGGAGCTATGCGGGATCGAACCGCAGACCTCCTGCGTGCAAGGCAGGCGCTCTCCCAGCTGAGCTATAGCCCCATTTACATGCAGTCAAACAAAATATACGTTAAAACCAAATCACTTCTTCCCAATGAAGAAAAGTAGAAATTTTGGTGGGTCAGAGTGGACTTGAACCACCGACCTCACCCTTATCAGGGGTGCGCTCTAACCAGCTGAGCTACAGACCCAACGTATTTTTGCTCTTTCTTTCTATCAAGTAATCTGTGTGAACACTCAGCAAATATTGAGTTAGTCGTATAGGTAAGGAGGTGATCCAGCCCCAGGTTCCCCTAGGGCTACCTTGTTACGACTTCACCCCAGTCATGAACCACACCGTGGTAAACGCCCTCCCCGAAGGGTTAAGCTATCTACTTCTGGTGCAGCCCACTCCCATGGTGTGACGGGCGGTGTGTACAAGGCCCGGGAACGTATTCACCGTGACATTCTGATTCACGATTACTAGCGATTCCGACTTCACGGAGTCGAGTTGCAGACTCCGATCCGGACTACGACCGGCTTTGTGGGATTAGCTTGACCTCGCGGCGTTGCGACCCTCTGTACCGACCATTGTAGCACGTGTGTAGCCCTACTCGTAAGGGCCATGATGACTTGACGTCGTCCCCACCTTCCTCCGGTTTATCACCGGCAGTCTCCCTAAAGTTCCCACCATTACGTGCTGGCAAATAAGGATAAGGGTTGCGCTCGTTGCGGGACTTAACCCAACATTTCACAACACGAGCTGACGACAGCCATGCAGCACCTGTCTCATAGTTCCCGAAGGCACCAAGCTATCTCTAGCGAGTTCTATGGATGTCAAGAGTAGGTAAGGTTCTTCGCGTTGCATCGAATTAAACCACATGCTCCACCGCTTGTGCGGGCCCCCGTCAATTCATTTGAGTTTTAACCTTGCGGCCGTACTCCCCAGGCGGTCTACTTAATGCGTTAGCTTGGGAACCCAGTGTTCAAGACACCAAATTCCGAGTAGACATCGTTTACGGCGTGGACTACCAGGGTATCTAATCCTGTTTGCTCCCCACGCTTTCGTACCTGAGCGTCAGTCTTTGTCCAGGGGGCCGCCTTCGCCACCGGTATTCCTTCAGATCTCTACGCATTTCACCGCTACACCTGAAATTCTACCCCCCTCTACAAGACTCTAGTTTGCCAGTTCAAAATGCAATTCCCAGGTTGAGCCCGGGGCTTTCACATCTTGCTTAACAAACCGCCTGCGTACGCTTTACGCCCAGTAATTCCGATTAACGCTTGCACCCCTCGTATTACCGCGGCTGCTGGCACGAAGTTAGCCGGTGCTTCTTCTGCGAGTAACGTCACAGTAAGCAGTTATTAACTACCTACCTTTCCTCCTCGCTGAAAGTGCTTTACAACCCGAAGGCCTTCTTCACACACGCGGCATGGCTGCATCAGGCTTTCGCCCATTGTGCAATATTCCCCACTGCTGCCTCCCGTAGGAGTCTGGACCGTGTCTCAGTTCCAGTGTGGCTGATCATCCTCTCAGACCAGCTAGGGATCGTCGCCTTGGTAAGCCATTACCTTACCAACTAGCTAATCCCACCTAGGTACATCCAATCGCGAAAGGCCCGAAGGTCCCCTCCTTTCCCCCGTAGGGCGTATGCGGTATTAGCAGTCGTTTCCAACTGTTATCCCCCTCGACTGGGCAGTTCCCTAGGCATTACTCACCCGTCCGCCGCTCGACAGCAAAGTAGCAAGCTACTTTCTGTTTCCGCTCGACTTGCATGTGTTAGGCCTGCCGCCAGCGTTCAATCTGAGCCATGATCAAACTCTTCAATTAAAGTTCTTTTGATGCATCCTCTTTCGAAGATGACATCGGCTCAATGAATTATACTGTTTTTCATTAACCACTCTCTATAAAGAGAATGCCAATGAAGCTTACATATTTTGCTTCTTTGAATTTACTTTCTCGAAAGAAAATAAAAACTAAAGTTGCTATGGTCACTCAGTAGTTCATTGAGTTAAATTTTGATTGCTTCCTAAGAAGCAATTTCGAATAACTCAACACCTGTGAGTGCCCACACAGATTACTTGATAAATTTTTAAAGAGCTTTTGCATCATCTTTCATATGCCGCCGTGACGCTAGGTCGTTGGCTTGAGGAGGCGTATTCTACGCTTTCCTAGGTTGGCGTCAAGTGCTTTTTTAAAAAGATTTTCAAACGTTTAAATAACGACTTAAAACCTTAGCAACTCATTGCCCTGACTCGTCTCGGTCTCACTCAACTTAATGTTAGTAGGACTGGTTTGCCGTGTCAGTGGATGCGCATTATAGGGAGTATTAGAATGATCGCAAGCGGTTTTATGAATAAAAATGATCTTTTTTAAACTTTTCCCGATAGTCACAATTAACTCACCGCTTACCCCCAGTTTTATCCACAGAATGCGGATTATAGTTCATTAAATCGGCTTTATTCTTAGCTAGTCTTTTAAACATGCTAATAATCAATAAATGAGTTGATATAAAAAAGCCGCTCGAGTGAGCGGCTTTCAAATAGATATACTTTACATCTAGTCCATATTAAGAGAGCTTGCCATGGCACGTCTTATATTTTCGACCAGAGCCGCATGGACAAGGATCGTTGCGACCGACCTTAACACCTTCACGTACTGTTGGAGTATGCTCAGCTTGAGCTTGTTCGCCTCCTACTAACGGTTCTGCAGCTGCATGCTGGTAATCACGGCGGACGTTAGCTTCTTCTTGACGTCGACGCTCTTCCATCTCTTCTACGTCCGACTGTGCTTGCACCTGAACCTTCGACATTACACTGATCACATCATGCTTCAATGACTCTAACATCTCTTGGAACATCTCAAAGGATTCACGCTTATACTCTTGCTTAGGATTTTTCTGTGCATAACCACGTAAGTGGATACCTTGGCGCAGATGATCCATAGCTGCCAGATGCTCTTTCCAGAGACCGTCTAAGGTTTGCAGCATGACAGCTTTTTCAAACTGACGTAGCACCTGTGCGCCAACCATCTCTTCTTTGGCTTGGTAAGCCTTCACCCAAGTATCTACGATGCGTTCACGAAGTGTTTCTTCATGAAGATCGTCTTCCTTATCCAACCATTCCTGCACCGGCATTTTAATTGCGTATTCTTGTTCCAGACGCTTTTCAAGACCTGACACATCCCACAACTCTTCTAGAGACTGAGGCGGAACATACATATCGATTAAGCCATTGACTACGTCGGCTTGAATATTAACGATAGTATCTTGAATATCCTCGGCATCCATCAATTCATTACGCTGGGCGTAAACTACCTGACGTTGATCGTTAGCCACATCATCAAACTCGAGTAACTGCTTACGGATATCGAAGTTTCTAGCTTCTACTTTACGTTGAGCATTCTCAATGGCACGTGATACCCAAGGGTGTTCAATTGCTTCGCCTTTCTCCATACCGAGTTTCTTCATCATTGAAGATACACGCTCGGAAGCAAAGATACGCATTAAGCTATCTTCCATAGAAAGATAGAAACGCGAAGAACCTGCATCACCCTGTCGACCCGATCGCCCACGAAGCTGATTATCGATGCGACGAGACTCATGACGCTCGGTACCTAAAATATGTAATCCACCGGCATCGACGACTTCGTCATGACGAATTTGCCAATCGGCTTTGATCTTAGCTTTCTGTTCAGACGTTGGATTATCAATTTTCTCGATCTCCATCGCCCAGTTACCACCTAAAACGATATCTGTACCACGACCCGCCATATTAGTAGCTATGGTAACGGCTCCAGTCCTTCCCGCTTGAGCAACAATATCGGCTTCACGCTCATGGAACTTGGCATTCAAGACTTCATGAGGGATCTTCTCTTTCTGCATCAGGTGAGCCAAGAGTTCAGATTGCTCGATGGATACAGTACCAACAAGAACAGGCTGTCCACGCTTGCGACAACCCTCAATATCTTCAACTATCGCAGCATATTTTTCATCAGCTGTCAGGTAAACAAGATCGGCATTATCTTTTCGAACCATAGGTCTATTGGTCGGGATAACAACAGTGTCTAAACCATAGATATGCTGGAATTCGAATGCTTCTGTATCCGCAGTACCTGTCATACCAGAAAGCTTTTCATACTGACGGAAAAAGTTCTGAAAAGTGATAGATGCTAAGGTCTGATTCTCATTTTGAATATTGACGCCTTCTTTGGCTTCAACAGCCTGATGAAGACCTTCGGACCAGCGACGACCTGGCATGGTACGCCCGGTATGCTCATCGACAATAATCACTTCATTATCTTTAACTATGTAGTCTACATCTTTCTCGAAGAGGGTATGAGCACGAAGCGCAGCATTCACATGATGCACTAATGAAATATTAGCTGCCGAATAGAGAGAGTCGCCGTCAGCTAACATGCCACCTTCGGTAAGTAATACTTCAACCTTCTCCTGACCGCGTTCGGTCATATGAACTTGTTTAGCTTTCTCGTCGATAGAATAATCTCCATCGCCGATCACATCTTCCGTATCTTCTTTGTCTTGACGGACAAGATGTGGGATTAGGGTATTGATCTTAGTATATAGCGCTGAACTATCTTCGGCCGCGCCAGAGATAATCAGTGGTGTTCTCGCTTCATCGATAAGAATCGAATCAACCTCATCAATCAAGGCATAGTGAAGTGGGCGCTGAACGCGCTCTTGAGGTGAGAACGCCATGTTGTCACGCAGATAATCGAAACCAAACTCATTGTTGGTTCCATAAGTAATATCTGAGTTATATGCATCTATTTTCTCTTGCTGACCCAAGCCAGCTACGTTGATGCCAACGGTCAATCCTAGAAACTCAAAAAGTGGGCGGTTATTTTCAGCATCACGTCCAGCAAGATAATCATTGACTGTAATGACATGAACACCTTTACCGGTTAATCCATTTAGATACGCGGGAAGCGTCGCCGTCAAAGTTTTACCTTCACCGGTACGCATTTCAGCAATACGATTACTGTCTAGAACCATGCCACCAAGCATCTGGACATCGAAATGACGCATATCAAATACACGCTTAGATGCCTCGCGCACGACGGCAAAGGCTTCTGGTAAAACATCATCTAATGTTTCACCCTTATCTAAACGCTCACGAAAAGTCGAGGTTTTCCCCTTTAACTCATCATCAGTTAACTTTTCATAGTCTTCTTCGAGTGCATTAATCTCAGTGACAACTTTTCTAAGAGACTTAAGAGTGCGCTCGTTACGACTACCGAATAATTTTGTCAGTATTTTACCAAACATCTGAACCACTTTTTATGTTGTTGGCCTAGTCCCTGTCGAGTCTGAAAGCCGATGATTAAGTTAACTTGCTTTGCGGTAGACAAACTTCTTTGGATCTATGGCTTGCCCACCCCGCAACACTTCGTAATGCACATGAGGCCCAGTCGAACGACCGGTACTCCCCATAAATGCAATACCTTCGCCTTTGGCGACGACATCACCCACAGTTACTGACAGAGATTGATTATGTCCATAGCGAGTTCGTAGACCATTACCATGGTCGATCTCTACCAACTCACCATATCCAGACATTTTTCCTGCCCAAGTGATCACTCCTGCTGCAGTGGCAATCACCTGGGTGCCCTCTTTGCTAGCGAAATCGATACCTTTATGTATCGTTCTACGCCCACTGAAAGGGTCATTACGTAAACCGTAGGGCGACGATAACCAACCTTTACGGATGGGACGCCCAGATATATAACGCTCTTCATCTATATGGAGATTAGATGAGACAGTTTCAAGTATTGAAAGTTGAGCATTATTATTATCTATTCGTGATACTAACTTATCCATATCCTGAATAAGTTGATCGAGTTCGATGTTGGCACCTAAATCACTCAGGCCCCCGACACCGACTTCGGAAGAGAAATCAAACTGATCTTCTAATTGATTGTTTTTAGCGATTTGTAAACCGAGAGCTTCAAGGCGGGTCACTTTAGCTTGCATACGAGCAACATGAGTTACCAGCATGGCTAGTTGCGATTCAGTCGCTCCTTTAAGCTCGATAAGTTCTGTTTTCTGCTCTTCACGAGCAACACGTTCATTATCGCTATTAGTTTGCTGTAGCTGAATTTGTTTGGCATTGTGCTGATACAGGCCGGTTCCGGCTGCAAGCAACAAAACGGGCAATAATAGCCAACGTTTACCAGGCTGCCATCTTGCGGCGCCATTTCGACCTTGAATAAAAACTGTTACACTCATAGCCTAATTAAGCCATTTTATTATCATATGAAAAATCCCCCTAAGGACCTAAGCCAATTACTGCATCAGCAAGGGGAGCTCCCCAATATTGCTGAAAAAGCAGAACTTCTGTTGCACTTGAATCATTACGTCAAACAAGTGCTGACCGGTCCAGTGTCACAGCAACTTAAAGTTGCCAATCTCCGTCAGGGTGTTCTAGTTATCGAAACGACAACTGCTGCATGGGCTGTAAGAATTAACTTCCAAAAAGCCAAAATTTTGCAACAGCTTCAAGCCGAAACGTTACCCATGCTGTCCGCAATCGAGGTTAAAGTCAACCCGAGTCTGTTTATGTATGCAATAAAGCCCAAAACAAATAACAACAAAATAAGTAAAACAGCTGCAGGACATATAGAGGCATTAGCCGAACATACGGAAGGGTCTTTGGGGATAAAACTAAAACGGCTGGCTGCTTTAGCCAGCCGTTCAAGGCAATCTTAGTTCACTTTCAGGCAAATACTGCGCCGCTAGGAACCGAAAAACTCACTGGCGCTTCGCGTTCTGTTTCGAAGCTGACTAACTCCCAGGCATCCTGCTGAGCTAATAAAGCACGTACCAATCTATTATTTAGCGCATGCCCAGTCTTGTACGCACAGAACTCACCAACTATGGCATAACCAGCAACATATAAATCACCGAATGCATCTAATATTTTGTGCTTAACAAACTCGTCCTCATAACGCAGGCCATCGGGGTTAAGGACTTTATATTCGTCAAGCACAACGGCATTTTCCATACTGCCGCCTAACGCTAAGTTATTAGCACGTAAATATTCAATATCACGCATAAACCCGAAGGTTCTCGCTCTACTAATATCACGAATAAAGGCTGAAGATGAAAACTCCATTTTCATATGCTGCTCACTACGTGCGATTACCGGATGCTCAAAGTCGATAGTAAAATCGATTTTGAAGCCTTTATAGGGTTTTAACTCAACCCATTTATCACCGTCTTCAACACGTATGTTTTTCTTAATTCTTAAATATTTCTTTGGCGCGGCTTGCTCTTGAATTCCTACTGATTGCAATAAGAAAACAAATGGACTGGCACTGCCATCCATAATGGGAATCTCAGGCGCATCGACTTCAATGATCGCATTATCGATACCTAGTCCAGCAAGCGCCGCAAAAAGGTGCTCGATCGTTGATATACGTATGCCATCGTCATTTACCAGTGCCGTACACATAGTGGTTTCACGGACAAGTTCCGCCTTGGCAGGAATTGAAACTGCTGGCTCCAAGTCTGTGCGCACTAGTACGATACCCGAATTAACTGGCGCAGGCTTGATGCTCAAAGTCACCTTATTGCCGGAATGCAATCCGACTCCGATGGTTTTCACCATTTCTTTAACAGTTCTTTGAAAAATCATATTTTTACCTGTTTATATCAACACGAAAATCACTCAAACCACTCCTCTGAATCACTAGAAACAGGCGTGGCTGGTCGGATATGCTAGCATACCTTTACACATTAACCAAAAATCACCTGCGTAAATATGGGTGAATTTAGCTAGTTCCAGCCTACACTGCTAGCCTAATCAGCCTGCTTACGTAAGAAAGCTGGGATATCTAAGTAATCAGTTTCATTCCTTAGCGCTGTGGCTGGAGCCGCTGCAGTTTGCGCCGCAGGAACCACATTTCCACTCGCCATAGATTGGACAAGCTCTTCACTTTGAGGCTCTGTACGTACTTCTGGTGCAATGACAGGCTCAGGGCGAGGAACAGGTTTAGTCACCAGTTGAATATCTGGCTTTTTCTCAGCGCCTATGCCAGTGGCAACTACAGTAACACGTAGCTCGTCACTCATTTCAGGATCGATAACCGCACCGACAACTACGGTAGCATTATCTGAAGCATAAGCTTTGACATGGTTACCCACTGTCTCAAATTCCTCTATGCTCATATCCATACCCGCTGTGATGTTTACCAAAACACCACGGGCACCCGCCAGATCGATATCTTCCAATAATGGACTAGCGACAGCAGCTTCGGCAGCCTCTTCGGCACGATCTTCACCACTTGCTACGCCAGTACCCATCATGGCGTTACCCATCTCTGACATGACAGTCTTCACATCGGCGAAATCGACGTTAATCAGACCCGGACGCGTGATAAGTTCGGCAATACCCTGAACAGCACCAAGAAGCACATTATTAGCCGCAGCAAACGCATCTAATAATGATGTGCCACGGCCCAAGACCTTAAGCAATTTTTCGTTAGGAATAGTGATTAATGAATCCACATGCTTAGCCAACTCTTCTATGCCTTGCTCAGCATAAGCCATGCGCTTGCGGCCTTCGAAAGGAAACGGCTTAGTGACTACAGCAACCGTTAAGATGCCTTCTTCTTTTGCAATTTCAGCAACTACAGGTGCAGCTCCAGTTCCAGTTCCACCGCCCATACCCGCAGCAATGAAGATCATATCTGAGCCCTTAAGCGCATTCCTGATACTTTCTCTGTCTTCTTCTGCTGCCAGACGGCCTATTTCTGGATTAGCTCCAGCGCCTAAACCTTTAGTGACATCACGCCCTAATTGAATAGTTGTACCTGCTGCAGATTTTCTTAGCGCTTGCGCATCCGTATTAGTAGCAACAAACTCAACACCTTCGATGTTGTGTTTAACCATATGCTCTACTGCGTTTCCGCCACCACCACCAACACCGATGACCTTGATTACTGCTTCATCTGTATGACTGTCCATGATCTCAAACATGGTCTTCTCTCCGTTTTGCCTGCGTTATATATAAAATACCAAATCGACCGCTTAATTCTTGCGCCAACTTAATATTAAAACTCACCTTTAAACCAACTTTGAACCCGATTCCAAAGACTGGTTACCCCTTGTCGCTCTGGACGCTCAAACTGACGTTCAAACAACCTTCTTGCTCCATAGTGTAACAAGCCAATACCAGTTGAATATATTGGCTGATCGACATATTCGAATAAACCTTTTACTGGTAATGGGTTTGCTACTCTTACCGGCATACCGAATGTGGCTTCAGCCACATCCACTGCCCCTTCGATGGAAGACGTTCCACCTGTGAGGACGATACCAGCAGCGACTTGGTCCTCTAGACCCGAATCGCGTAATTCTTTCAACACCAACTCAAACAGCTCTTGATATCTAGGTTCAACCACTTCAGCCAAGGTGTGTCTCGACATAGTTCGAGACGGACGCCCCCCAACTGATGGGACCTCAATGCTATCCTCACGGCTTACCATAGCGCTTCGTGCGCTAGCATATTGAACCTTTATCTGCTCTGCATGAGCCAGAGGTGTACGGAATATTTTGGCGATATCATTGGTAACCTGATTTCCCGCAACAGGTATTACCGCACAATGCCTTAATGCACCATTGGTATATACCGTGATATCCGTTGTTCCACCACCGATGTCGACTAGGCAGACACCTAAGTCTTTCTCATCATTGGTCAATACAGAGTCGGCCGAAGCTATTGCCGAGAATACTAGGTCATCGACTTTAAGACCGCAACGCTCGACACTCTTGGTAATATTCTTCGCCATATCATTAGCACAAGTAACGATATGAACTTTAGCTTCCATGCGCATACCAGACATGCCAATAGGACTCTTGATACTGTCCTGAACATCGATGGCGTACTCTTGTGGCAACACATGCAAGATACGACGTTCTGTCGGTATCTTAACCGAACGTGCCGTATGTATGACATTATCTACATCTTCTTGAGTAACTTCTTCGTCATTGATTGACACCATGCCGTTTTCATTTTGACATGCTATATGCTTTCCTGAGATACCTAGATATACAGACGAGACCTGACAATCGGCCATCAATTCAGCCTGGTCTAGGGCTCGCTGGACACTGCGTACAATTGAATCAAGGTCATTAACACCACCTTTATCCATGCCTCTGGATTGGTGTGTACCCAAACCGACGACACTTATCTCACCATCGGGTAGCACTTCACCTATAATCACAGCAACTTTTGATGTTCCTATGTCCAATCCAACGATCAGGTTTCTATCTTGATTCTTGGTCATTATTTACTGGCTCTCTTCTGTGCGTTAACCCAACCCACGGCTAATCCGGTGTCGTAGCGCAAATCTACCTTAGCAACTTCTTTTTCTTGCTTAATCAGCGTCGGATACACATTTATAAACCTTTGTATCCTTGCCATTTTATCTTCTCGACCTAGTTCTAGCATGATTCCACTATCTAGGACGCCATGCCATGCATGCCTAGGACTCAAACTTAAACCCTCTAAGTCAAAGCCATTAATTTTCAGTAATTCACTTACTTGCCGATACGTTGTTAACACGATCTGAGACTCAGCTTCAGGACCAGCTAATCTTGGCAAGGGACCAATATCCTCTTTTTGAGGTGCATCGAACACTTCTCCAAGGTCATTAAGCCAGGCATCGCCATTCCAATGGGCCACCGCATGCTGCTCGACTAGATATACTTTTAATTTCGCAGGCCATTCTCGCCTTACTGATGCCTGATAAACCCAAGGCAGTGCCTCTAGCGCCTCCTGAACTTGATTCACATCGGCAGAAAAAAAGCTTCTCTGCATTAAGTCCTGTAACGCCGTCCGTATCTCTTTGTCTGAGGTATGGATTCGTTCTCCCTTGACGGCAACAGCTTCAATAGGCAGGGCGTCTGCATCATGAAGTATCAAGTTCAACTTCCAGGCCGCAATAGATAAGCCCATGACAACAAAGAAAAGAAATGTCAGCCCAAAACAGAGATACCAATCCATCTGCGACAGCCTAGCCTTCCAACGGCTACCCACCTCACGCCAAGACACGAGTATCCCACCATCTATTTTTCTCTTGGTGTAAACTCTTTTCATAGGTACCCCACGGAAAACCGGTCATTATATAGACCTTATGCTCAGGGTCAAAATCTCTACCATTATTAATGGCATGCTGTACTAAATACACTTCAGCCCCATCTCAACTTACGACCTCAAAACCTAAGTTTGTTTGAGCGATCAACTTTGACAAGGTGCCGATATTGCCGGCTCCCTGAGTCAGCAACAAATCGCCGTCCTGAAGCACATCCGGTAATAAACTGAGCAGCTGTTCAGTTCCCGCAACAAAAATAGGATCTAGCTGCCCACGTTGGCGAATGGAGCGACATAATGCCCGACTATCGGCTCCCGGTACAGGGGCTTCGCCAGCTGAGTAAACATCGAGCAAAATTAAGCAATCTACTTGAGATAACACCTCAACAAAATCATCATAAAGATCTCGGGTACGGCTATATCTATGTGGCTGGTAAATCATGACAAGACGCTTATCTGGCCAGCCCAATCTTGCTGCCTTTATGGTCGCAGCAACTTCACTAGGGTGGTGTCCATAATCATCAACTAGCATCACTTCACCCTTGCTTGTGGCGAAGGTGCCTAGTTGCTGAAAACGTCTTCCTATACCCTCAAACTGGGCTAAGGCAAGCACAATCGCCTCATCTTCTATCTCATCTTCGGTAGCAACCGCGATCGATGCCAATGCGTTAAGCACATTATGCTCGCCAGGTAAGTTCACCATCACTGCTATATCTTCGACACCATCTCGCCTGAGTGTAAAGTGACTGCTATAACCTTGCTGAACAAAGTTCAATGCCTGAATATCCGCATCTTCGCTAAAGCCGTAGGTTACAATTTTTCGGCCTACCTTGGGCAGCAGCTCACGGACAACTGGATCATCGATACACATCACTGCGACACCGTAAAATGGCAAGTTATGCAAGAAATCGATAAAGGTGGATTTTAATTTTTCAAAATCTCCACCATAAGTATCCATATGATCGGCTTCAATGTTGGTTACCACGCTGACCATAGGCTGCAGGTGTAAGAAGCTTGCATCGCTCTCGTCGGCCTCAGCGATAAGGTAACGGCTATTACCTAGCCTAGCATTGGTTCCGGCACTATTAAGCAGACCACCAATAACGAAAGTAGGATCTCGATCGGCTTGTGCATATATGCTGGCAATCAGGCTAGTTGTCGTTGTCTTACCATGAGTGCCAGCAACGGCGACTCCGTGACGGTAACGCATTAACTCAGCCAGCATTTCTGCACGCTGAACCACAGGTATTCTTAGCTCTTTCGCCGCGACTAGCTCAGGATTTTCAGCATCTATGGCTGTCGATACCACCACAACATCAGTGCCATGAACCTGATCCGCATGATGACCTATATGAATCTGAACCCCTAAAGATTTCAGTCTTTCAGTAACAGCATTCTCAGCAATATCCGAACCGGATAAGCGATAGCCTTCATTGACCAGAACCTCGGCAATTCCGCCCATACCTGCACCGCCAATACCGACGAAATAGATATGTTTGACCCGTCTCATCTCAGGGATGAAGCTTCTTAACTGTGAATATTTCTCTTTGCTCTTACTCATTTCAATCCTTCTGCGCCAACTCGATGCAAACATCAGCCACTTTTTCGGTAGCGTCTATGATAGCGACATCTTTAGCTCTTTCGCCCATGTGACAAAGCTCGGCTCTGTCGGAGGCTAATATCTGTAATTTACTAATTAATTTATCGGCATCTAGAATGGTCTGAGGCAGTAAAAAAGCGCCTCCGGCATTCACCAATACTTGTGCATTCTTTGTCTGATGGTCATCGACCGCATGCGGATAAGGCACTAAGATACTGGGTAAACCCACGGCGGCCAACTCAGATACCGTCAAGGCTCCAGCCCGGCATAATACGACATCCGCCCAACTGTATGCCGCTTCCATATCGTCAATAAACTCGGCGACGATAACGCTTCCGTCTTGACCTAGATGTTGATAATCACCTTTTACCGATGCCAAATTTCCTTTCCCAACTTGATGCCAGACGGTAATAGAGTGAGTCTTACTCACAGCGTCTGTCACCCCAGGCATAAGATCATTGAACACTTTTGCTCCCAAGCTCCCACCAACAACTAATACTTTTAATGCATCTTCGACGCAGTCCGTTTCTGTTGACTGGCCTAGGGCGATTAACTCTTTGCGTATCGGATTACCGACCACTTGAGCCGGTATGTTATCGAAGGTATCTTCGAAGGCGCACAATACCTTACTCGCAATACGGGACAGCAACTTATTTGTCATTCCGGGAATAGCATTCTGTTCATGTAACACCAGAGGTATCCCTGACAGCCTAGCTGCAATTCCGCCAGGCCCACTGGCAAAACCACCCATGCCTAAAACGACGTCCGGCTTAAACTCTTGTATAACTCTCCTCGCTTGCATCACAGAGCGCATCACCTTAAATGGTGCGGCTAGCTTACGTAGTAGTCCGTTACCTCTGACACCCTTGATATCGATAAAATCAATATCGAAGCCATGCTGAGGAACTAGACGAGCCTCCATACGTTCTGCAGTACCTAGCCACCTCACCTTCCAGCTTTTTTGGCTAAGATATTTGGCGACCGCTAACGCAGGAAAAACATGGCCACCGGTACCACCTGCCATGATCAAAATACGTTTCTCTGCGGAGATATTTGTCATTAACTATTTTTCCCTTGTACTACCTGGATACCACTCAAGCGCCGCTCATAATCGATGCGGATCAATATCATTACTGCCGCCGTCATAACCCAGAGGCTACTGCCCCCATAACTGATAAATGGCAAGGTTAAGCCCTTAGTCGGTAACATACCTATACTCGCTCCCACATTCACAACCGTCTGAAAACAGATCCAGATACCGATGGAATATGCCAAATAACCTTCGAAGGCCTTATCTATCGCGATACATAAATTACCTAACCTGATAGCTCTTAACGAAACAAAGAGCAACACAGACAAGACACAAATAATGCCCACAAAACCTAACTCTTCACCTATCACAGCAAAAATAAAATCCGTATGCGCTTCAGGTAGGTATTCGAGCTTTTGAATACTATTACCTAAACCTTGCCCAAACCAATCTCCACGACCATAAGCCATCAAAGACTGAGTTAACTGATAACCACTGCCAAATGGATCTTGCCAAGGATCTAAGAAAGAGGTCACTCGGCGCATTCGATATGGCTCTAATAATACCAAGGCCACAAACGCCATCACCCCAGTCAGGATCAGAGCGAAGAAATCGAACAGTCGAGCTCCAGCCAAAAACAGCAAGCCTACTGTGCCAACAAACAGCACTACAACCGTACCCAGATCCGGTTGCATCAAGATAAGGACAGCATAAACAGCAAAAACGGCAATGGGCTTATAGAAGCCCTTAGCATTTTCTCTAATCTCTTCATGACGTCTAACAAGGTAGCCCGCCATGTAGATTGCAAAGGAAAACTTGGCCAATTCGGCTACTTGTATTCTAACCGGCCCTATAGCTAACCAACGTCTAGCACCATTGACTGTCGTACCAACGAACAGCACTGCAACCAGCATGATACCTACAATAAGTAATATCGTAGGGCTAAACTTCTGCCAGGTACTCATCTCAATCTGCAGCACCACAGTGGCAATAACCACGCAACCGATAAGATACACTACGTGCCTGATAACGAAGTGAAATGGATTACCGGTCAGGCTCTGCGCCTCTGGCATCGAAGCCGACATAACCATCACAAAACCAAAGCTTATCAATGAAAGGATAGAGAGCAGTAAGGCACGGTCATACAATTGCGTGCTGGCAGCCTCATCGTCTTTAAACAAGTCGGGGAAACGCCATGTAAAAGATGAGCTGAGCCAGTTGACTAGCCTCTCATATCTAGACATCAGCACTAGCCTCAGAATCTAAGGTTTCTACACTTAACGCCTGTGCTAGTTGACGAAAATCATCGCCTCTCGCCATGAAATTCTTATACATATCTAAACTCGCGCAAGCCGGAGACAACAAAACAATATCGCCAGCAGTTGCCAACTCGGCAGCTTGTTTGACGGCATCCGCCATAGAATCAGCTTTATGGGAGTGTTCTTTTAGCGCCGCAATTTTATCGCCATCTTTACCTAAGGTAATTAGGTGAGCAACTTTATTAAATACTGTTTCTAGAGGCGTGAAATCGGCTCCTTTGCCATCTCCACCGACAATCAGAATAATGTCACCTAGATGCTCGCCGAGTCCCTCTAACGCCGCCACTGTAGCACCGACATTCGTCGCCTTTGAATCATTGACGTATGCGACTGCAGCGATATTTGCCACAAGCTCACACCTGTGGGCTAGACCAGTGAAATTCTTAGCCACTTGGATCATTGGCTCTTTGTCTATTCCAGCATGATAAGCCAGAGCCATGGCGGCAATTAAATTGGCATGATTATGGCTGCCGACGATCGCAACATCTTGTAACGAGGCTATCTCGGTTGTGCCATGGACTATCTTGCCATCCTTGACACCCCATTCGTCATTTACCGGTGACGTCAAACCAAAGCTATTTTGATTCATTGGGTCATTGGGTTGAGTCAGAGAGTCTTCACGGTTAAACAGCGCCCGCTTACTCTGATCGTACAGGGCCAACTTAGCTTGTCGGTAAGCCTCTAGATCGCTATAGCGATCCATATGGTCTTCACTGATATTTAAGCAGGTCGCCGAAATACAATTCAAGCTATGAGTAGTCTCTAGCTGAAAACTAGACAGCTCGAGTATATAAAGATCTACAGGCTTCTGTAGTAGATCTAAAACCGGAATACCTATATTGCCACCCACCGCATAATTCAGACCCGCAGCTTTGGCCATCTCACCCACTAATGTTGTAACTGTAGACTTACCATTGGAGCCTGTGATCCCTATGACGCAAGGACTTCTATCTTTAATTGCCCTAGCGAACAATTCAACATCGCCAATAACCTCAATATCCATGTCTATGGCGGCACGGATCTCAGGAGTATCTATGGCGATACCAGGACTAATCACTATTTGGCTTGCCTGCACCAGATAGCGGCAATCGAAACCACCTGTAATTAAGTTAACCTCTGGAAATTCGAGCGCTAACTGCTCAGCTCCTGGAGGCTGATCACGACTGTCCATAACAAGAGGTGTGATCCCCTGCCGGCACAAATAACGCACAACCGAAAGCCCGGTGGCTCCCAAGCCTAAAACTAAGTGCGAATTGTCCAGTTCCATCGTCAATTACCTTAACTTAAGCGTGGCAAGACCAAGCATGACCAAAAATAGTGAGATAATCCAGAACCTAACAATCACTCTAGGCTCGGGCCAACCTTTCAATTCATAATGATGATGAATTGGTGCCATACGGAAAATTCGCTGACCACGAAGCTTGTATGAACCAACCTGTAGAATCACAGAAACGGTTTCCATCACAAACACACCACCCATGATGACCAATAAGATCTCCTGACGTACCAAGACTGCAATAGCTCCTAATGCGGCACCAAGAGCAAGGGATCCAACATCTCCCATGAAGACCTGTGCTGGGTAGGTGTTAAACCAGAGAAAGCCAAGGCCTGCGCCCACTATCGCGGTGCAGACGATCACTAATTCACCGGCCCCAGGCAGATAAGGAATATGCAAGTAGTTAGCAAACTGTACGTGACCAGACAGATAGGCTATCAAGGCAAACGCTGCCGCGACCATTACTGTAGGCATGATGGCTAAACCATCCAAGCCGTCGGTTAAATTCACCGCGTTACTCGAGCCAACTATGGTGAAATAGGCTAAAACAATAAAGAAAGCCCCCATCTGCGGCATAATATCCTTGAAAAATGGCACCACAAGTTGGGTTTCACCTACAGTATCTGCAGAAGCATAGAGATAAAATGCGATTATGATGGCAGCTAGTGACTGTAGAATGTATTTCCACCTTGCAATCAGACCCTTAGTATCTTTACGTACCACTTTACGATAATCATCGATGAAGCCGATAAGACCAAAACTTGCCAGTACGAACAGCACTACCCATACATATCTACTGCCCAGATCACCCCAAAGTAATACACTGATAAATATACCAGCCAAGATCAGAATACCGCCCATGGTTGGCGTGCCACTCTTACTAAAATGCGATTCAGGCCCATCACTGCGCACAACCTGCCCAATCTGTAGCGTCTGTAGACGCCTTATCATTTTTGGTCCCCACCAAAGGCAGAAGACCAAAGCGGTCATCAGACCTAAGATGGCTCTAAAAGTTACATAAGAAAAAACGTTAAACCCAGAATAAAACTGAGTTAAATACTCCGCCAGATACACCAGCATTAAACAAACTCCCTGCGCCCGTAGGCAAGTATTAAAGCTTCGACCACACGCTCCATTCTGGCGCTACGTGATCCTTTGACCAAAACAGTCACATTACCTTGTAACTGTTTAATATTTTTTATTAGATCTTCTAGCAAAAGTTCTAGGCTAATATAACCATCGACACCAAAGGCACTACTCGCATTGGCACTGAGTTCACCTAAGGTCAATAGTGAATCCAAGCCTTTTTGCCTTGCCAATTCGCCTAGTTCTGTGTGCAAAAGGGGCGCATTGTCGCCCAATTCGCCCAAATCACCCAGCACTAAACAGCGATGACCTTCAATTTCGTGAAGCCAGTCAACTGCTGCGGTAACAGAAGCAGGATTTGCGTTATAACTATCATCGATCACACGCACCCGCCCCAATTGAGTGGGTAGCATTCTACCCTTGACTGGCACCAGAAGTGAGAAGCCTAATTTTATTTCATCTAGCGTTAATCCAAATGATAAACAGATGGCAGTAGCAGCCAGGGCATTACTCACTTGATGACGCCCTGGAAGCGGTAAAGCTATTAAAAGCGTCTCTCGTAAGTAACTGAGTTTAAAGCGGTAACACCCCATAGGATCGGCTTCAAGATCTGATGCTTGAATATCAGCTGCAGAATCAATACCAAACGTCAGCTGAGTGTAATCGGTCGATGCCGCCAGCATGACTGACGCAAACCCATCGTCGGCATTGATAATTGCCGTCCCTGTGGGTGTTAGATGATTAAATATTTCAGACTTGGCACTAGCTACGCCTTCAAGAGAGCCAAAACCCTCTAGGTGCGCCGAAGCTACATTGTTGACTAAGGCTACATCAGGCTTTACTAAGGAAGATGTATAATCTATCTCACCCTTGTGATTCGCGCCTAACTCGAACACGCCAAATTCATCATCGGCCTCTAAGCGTAATAGTGTTAGAGGAACACCTATTTCATTATTAAAATTACCCGCGGTATACAAGACCTTATGCCGTTGAGATAAGATGGTAGCCACCATCTCTTTAACGCTGGTCTTGCCATTTGAACCGGTTAACGCGACGGATCTGGGCTGAATAAGTTCTTTTAAATAAGCCCCCAACTCTCCCATCGCTCTCTGGGTATCCTTTACGATCACTTGAGTAATGTTCAGTGGTAACTCGTGATCGACCAACAAGGCTATGGCGCCATTTTCCACTGCCGTATTAGCAAAATTATGCCCATCGAATTTGTCGCCTTTCAAGGCGACAAATAGAGTTTGCTCAGGGATAGCCCGGCTGTCACTGGAAACATGACAAAACTCAACGTCGGCGCCCACTAACCTGGCATTCAGGCGCTGACATATACCCGACAAATTCAATGGGATCATATCTGTTCTCCGGCCAATGATTTAGCTAATGCTCTTTCATCATATTCAAAACGAACGCCGGCCACTTCTTGATAGGTTTCATGCCCTTTTCCCGCCAGCAAGACGAGATCTCCAGGCTTTGCTAAAGCAACGACTTGCCTGATAGCTTGCTCTCGGTTTACCTGAGTTAGTACTCGCTCCGGGGCCTCTAATCCAACTAATATGTCCTCGATGATGGCTTCAGGGGACTCACTTCTGACATTATCACTAGTGATCATCACCTTATCGGCATAAGTTTCGGCGGCCTGTGCCATCAGTGGCCGTTTACCCTTATCGCGATCTCCGCCACAACCAAACAGACACCATAACTGACCTTCACAATGGCCTCTCAACGCCTTAAGCGCTTGCTCTATAGCATCTGGACTATGTGCATAATCCACCACTATAGTCACACCATTTGCTGTGGTAAACCGCTCCATTCTTCCCGCAACAGGGGTAAGCAGAGGTACAGATGCCACCAGGGCCTGCATATCGTAGCCAATCAAATATAAGGCACCTAATGCGGCAACTAAGTTGGAAAGATTGAAACTGCCCAATAGAGGGGATGCTAACTTAGCCCGTCCCTCTGGCCAGACAAGCATCGCCATGACACCTTGATGGTGCAGATGGTTATCTTGGGTGTATATACTCGCCGCATCGGCATGGGCCGAACAGATACTAAAGCCTAAATGCTTAGCCTCTTGCTCCTCGGATAGCCATTGGCGTCCGACTTCATCATCAAGATTTATCAGGCTGCTTTGCAAGGATGAAAATTTGAATAATCTTTTCTTCGCATCACCATAAGCCTGCATAGTGCCATGGTAATCTAAATGATCTCGGCTCAAGTTAGTAAAAACGGCGACATCGAAAGGAACGGCTGCAACCCGGTTCTGAATAAGACCATGACTCGACACTTCCATGGCACACAGGTCTGCTCCCGCTAAATCAAAATCCTGTAACTGAGCAGCAATAGTGATGGGATCGGCCGTGGTATTGCCACTCTCGACTAAGTCGCCCCATAAACCATTACCTAAGGTGCCCATCAAGGAAGCTTGCTTCCCCTGAAGTGCTACTAGCTGAGCCATCAGTTGAGTAATGGATGTCTTACCATTAGTCCCTGTGACACCTATGAGCTTGAGTCGCTGGGGAGCTAATGGATATGCTTGCGCCCCGATAGCCGACAACTCTTGGTTTAACTGGAAAAAGAGTATCTGAAGAGATGCGCTAGCCTCTGATAGAACTTGACCGTGTTCTGTAGGCTCATCGGTATGAACTAAAGCAGCTACCGCACCTTGTTCGAATGCGGCTTGAATAAACTTTCTGCCATCCACAAGATGCCCAGGAACCGCAATAAATAAGTCCCCGACTGTGATAGCTCTGCTATCCAATGACATTCCATTGAATGATTCCGACCCTGAGTAATGCAACCAAGGCGCTAAGAGATCATTTAGCTGCATTATTCTGTCCTCTTGACATGGCTCACCAGACGAACTTTTTCTTTCGATGTAATAGGCTCTACATTGAGCATCTGTAATGCACCAGACATCACCTTAGCAAATGCAGGACCTGCCACATCACCGCCATAATACTTGTCGCCTTTGGGCTCGTTAACCACTACCGCAATCGCAAGTCTTGGGTTATGCACTGGAGCAACACCAGCAAACATGGCGACATAGTCTTCACCATAACCGCCTGCAACGGCTTTTCGTGCCGTACCTGTCTTACCCGCAACTGGATAACCCTCAATATGGGCTTTTGTCGCTGTGCCACCAGGCTCTGTCACACCTATCAGCATTTCCATCACATGCTGGGCCACTTCCGGAGAGATGACCTGAACGCCTTCCGGCTTCTTCTTGAGCTTCAAAATCGAGGATGGATACAAGATGCCTTTACCACCCAACATGGCATACATTCTTGCTATCTGTAGTGGGGTAACAGTTAGAGCATAACCAAAAGAAAGAGTGGCCCGTTCAAACTCAGACCAACGCCTACGGTCATGAAGCAAACCTGTACTCTCTCCCGCAAGATTAATGCCTGAATAATTACCTAAGCCCATGGCCTGATAATAACCTAATAGCTCCTGCACCGGCATAGATAGGGCTATCTGGGTCATACCAACGTTACTGGAATGAACCAATACTTCTCCCAAGGAAAGATCGCCATAGTTCCTGCCATCACGCACTATCTTACCGCCGATACGAATACGTCCCGGTGATGTCTTAAAAATTTGATTCTTGTTTATGGTCCCCGCCTCTAATGCTGCAGCAACCGCGAAAGGTTTAATCGTTGATCCTGGCTCATAGGCATCGGTTAACGCGCGATTACGCATACGATAACTTTGTAAATGGTCTCGGGAATTTGGGTTATAGGATGGGGTATTCGCCATCGCCAATACTTCACCGGTATTCACATCGATCACGACTATCGAGGCTGACGTAGCCTTATTGATCTCTGTAACACGCTTAATTTCACGATAGGCCAATTGCTGAATGCGCTGGTCTATACTCAAGACTAGATCATTGGGGCTCTCGCCTTCTTGCACCATATCTAGGCGCTCGACCACATGTCCATCTCGTGATTTTCTTACCTTCTGTTTCGAAGGTGTACCTGTCAACCAGTCGTTATATGTGTTTTCAATTCCTTCAATACCAACATCATCTATGTTAGTAATGCCAATCAACTGAGCTATGATTTCGCTGGTAGGGTAATAACGGCGCGACTCGGCTTTAAGATATATTCCGGGTAATTTGAGCTTCTTGATGTAATCAGCAACGGCTGGGGTCACTTGTCGCTTCAAGTAAGTAAAACGTCGCTTAGGATGATCCTGAACTCGCTTTAAAATCTTATCTTCTGGCTCATGGAGCACATCAGCTAATGCTTGCCAAAGACGCATATCGGCAAAGCCATTTTTGTCATTAACCACCTTAGGATCGGCATACACGGCTTTAACAGGTACACTGATAGCCAACATTTCACCATTACGGTCGGTGATCAGTCCCCGTTGCACCTCTCTGCTGGTCGTTCTCAAGCTGCGCATATCACTTTCATGACGCAACTTTTCAGGTTCAAGAATCTGAATATATGCGGCACGACCGATCAAACTTGTGAATAACAGACAGACGAAAGCCACCACTACGTATAAACGCCAGTGGATCAGTTGTGGTTTTTGCTTCCTTTTAGCTTGCTTGATCTTCCTCATGATGCTCTCGTTATCACCGTTCCTTGATTGCTTTAGCTAATTTGTTCAATATTTAAACAGGTTTATCATCATGGTATCCTCACCACGATCTCTTCCTTAGGTAAGGGCCGACTCATGTCTAACTGCTTACTCGCAATGCGGGTAATTCGGCTATGTTCAGACTGAGATTGCTCTTCAAGCAATAGGTTTCGCCATTCGATATCTAACCTATCTCTTTCCTCCCACATCTGATCCCATTGGCTAATATATTTACGGCTAACATAGCTTGTATATACAATGGTGATCCCATTAGCGACCACGGCCATCGCAAGCAGTAATATCCACTTTTGATGCCAAAGATCGGCTAAGATAATTCGAATGAGTTTAAATTGAGACCGCTCCATATCAGAACTCCCTGCCACACAGGCTTACTCGCAATGACTCAGGTATTCGCATTCGCTTCCACAGCAATCATTAATACTCTAATCTCTCTGCGACTCGCAAAACTGAACTACGAGATCTCTTGTTCATCTCAACCTCTTCGGTTGAAGGCTTAGTCGCCTTACCTACAGCCTTCAATAAACGTGTCTTATTGATCTCAGCCTCGGTGATAGGTAAACCATGAGGAACACTCATTCCCTGACTATGACGACGAATAAAGCGCTTCACAATTCTGTCTTCCAGAGAATGGAAACTAATAACCGATAAACGACCCTGAGGTGCCAACACTTTTAGTGCCCCCTCTAGCGCCTGATCAATCTGCTCTAATTCACTATTGATATAGATGCGTATCGCCTGAAACACTCGAGTGGCAGGATGCTTATTGCGTTCCTTACTCTTACAGATCCTAGCGATAAGATCCGCCAATTCTTTGGTTCTCAAAAAAGGAGTCTTATCACGATCTGCCGCGATACAACGGGCAATATGACGAGAGTTTTTCTCTTCGCCATAAGTCTTAAATACCCAGGCCATATCTTCGATTTCGGTGCGAGCTATCCACTCAGCAGCGGTTTGTCCCTGAGAGTTATCCATTCGCATATCCAGTGGACCATCTCTTAAGAAACTAAACCCACGTTCGGCATCATCCAATTGAGGCGATGAGACACCAAAGTCGAGTAACACTCCATCGACCTTGCCCTTCAAGCCAAGGTCTTCAACATAATCGGCCAATTGACCGAAACCACCATGCACTATGCTGAATCTTGCATCGTCAGCAAATTGCTCTGCCGCAATTATCGCTTGGGGATCCCTATCGATCGCAATTAAACGTCCATTGTCACCTAAATGTTTTAACACTTCACGTGAGTGACCACCACGGCCAAAGGTACCATCGATATAGATGCCGTCAGGTTTAATATTCAGGCCCGCTACTGTTTCTGTTAACAGTACCGATAAATGTGAAAATTCTTGGCTCATTAGTATCTTCTATCTATTTTTGCGTCACTGGTCACAGTGAAAAATCGGCAAGACGTTCATTGCTCGCGAACTCTTCGCTGCGAATCGTCTCTCGGCTTTGCTCTATCTGTTGCTGCCATGCAGCTTCATCCCAGAGCTCAAATTTGTTTAATTGTCCCACTAACATTGCATGCTTTTCTAAATTCGCATATTGACGTAACGGTGGAGGAAGTAATAATCTACCGTTACCATCTAGCTCACACTCATGTGCATAGCCTAATAGTAATCTTTTCATTGCTCTTTCAGAAGCTCGGGTATCGGAAAGCAGGAGCAGTTTTGCTTCGATCTTACTCCATTCATCTAATGGATAAAGCAAAAGACAGGATGATTGAAAATCAACAGTAATCACTAACTGACCATTATATTCGGCACGTAATGGCTCACGGTAGCGCTTAGGAATAGCGATCCGCCCTTTCGTATCAAGGTTTATAGCACTCGCACCACGAAACACGTTAGCTTGTCCTTGCTGTCAGTAAATGATCCACTTATATCCACAAAATCCCACAACTGCTAATTCTAGAGATAGAACACAAGACTTGTCAAGGGCACCATCTATTTAAAAGTCCAGTATTCAAGCGGGTTAGCAGCATGTTTCAAAAATGATTAAATTGGAGAAAGCTGATGGGTAAAAGTGGATAAAGATCTCTAAAAAGTAGAAAAAACAGACAGAAGAGATACATGAACTTGGTTATGAAAGATGCCAAGTGGGGAATAACTGCAAAAATATTCGACTATAATTAGTAATTAAGTAATCCAGAACGGTTTTTACTGACACGTCTTACATCACACTTTTAGCAAAAATATAAGAAATAGGGCGTAATACATGTCAGGTAAACAAAGATTGATCATTTAATTGGCAGCTAAAATATACTTTAACACTTAAGCATGACTAAATATCGAGCAATAACAGCCGATAGAACTAAGAAGGGGCACTTAAAGGGAGATATTATGGTTGGTTTAGATAGTCTTTATGCCATGCTTGCACGTCCCATTCGATTAACCATTAAACGTAAACGCTTAATGGTGGAAGAAGCTGACAATAGCGCGAGCATTACTGCCGACGATCATGAAACTCCACAATCGCAGCAGTCGAGTCTTGAGCGACGACAATCCCTGGAAGATCGGCGCGCAGGCGAATTTCGTGGCGATCGCCGTAGCGGCCCAGAGAGTGAAACCTTGGATGAAATAAAGCTCGTCGAGGAAGAAGCGGTTAACTCACCACTCCCTAGAATTGATATCGATATTTAATCTTGATTGCTCCTTACCCCAAAGGGATACAAGTACAAGCACACATGACAAGGTAGAATTCAAATATAGATACAGTCATAGCAGGTCAAAGCCAATGACACTAAGGTCTATCCTTATCAGGTATTAGTTGACGTTACTTGAGAAACCGCTTGTTTCCAGCCGAGGTAAAGACTCTCTCTTGCCTCTGGAGAAATCCCTGGACTAAAAGATTTGTCTAAGTTTGCTTTATGTTTCAGTTCATCCGTAGACTGCCAAAACCCAACAGCCAGACCTGCCAAAAAGGCTGCCCCCATTGCCGTAGTCTCGGTAACGACTGGACGATGTACCTCTACGTTGCTTATGTCTGCCTGAAACTGCATTAAAAAGTCATTAGCAACTGCACCACCATCGACGTTCAACTGCTTTAACATGACTCCACTGTCTTTGGTCATCGCCTCGAGAAGATCGCGACTCTGATAGGCAATAGCTTCTAATGCGGCTCTGATAATGTGATTGCGGTTGGAGCCTCGTGTTAAACCGACTAATGCACCACGCGCATTAGGCTGCCAATAAGGAGCACCTAAACCAACAAAGGCCGGAACTAAATAAACGCCATTAGTATCTGCTACCTTAGAAGCAAAATATTCGGTATCTTGGGCATCTCGAATTAGACCAAGCTCATCTCTGAGCCATTGAATCGTCGCCCCTCCCATAAAAACGGCTCCCTCCAGGGCATAATTGACTTCCCCCTCGGCACCTATGGCAATTGTGGTTAACAGGCCATGTTTAGACCGCACCGCTTGTTTGCCTGTGTTCATCAGCAAAAAACAGCCAGTACCATAGGTATTCTTGGCCATCCCCTCATCGATACAAAGCTGGCCAAACAGGGCCGATTGCTGATCACCGGCAATACCGGCAATATCTATCTCTCCACCTTCCCCTGCAATTCGTGTCTTGCCATAGATACAAGTAGATGGCTTAACCTCAGGTAACAAGGAGCTTGGGATATCGAGTGCTTTGAGTAACTTTTGATCCCATTGCTGAGTATGAATATTAAAGAGTAAGGTGCGGCTCGCATTCGTCGGATCTGTGACATGAACCTTACCCTCGGTTAGCTTCCACACCAGCCAGGTATCGATAGTGCCAAACAGGAGCTCCCCCTTTTCCGCCCGAGCTCTCACGCCGGCAACATTATCTAATATCCATTTTATTTTAGTGCCTGAAAAATAGGGATCCAAGAGAAGCCCGGTAGACTCACGGACATATTCTTCTAAGCCCTGTGACTTAAGCTCGTCACAGATATTACTGCTGCGACGGCATTGCCAAACAATGGCGTTATATACCGGCTTACCTGTATTTTTATCCCATATAACCGTAGTTTCACGCTGATTAGTTATGCCTATGGCCGCCACTTCATCACTGTGAATATCGGCTCTGGCGAGTACTTCGATAAGGGTCGAACTTTGGGATGCCCATATTTCCATAGGATCATGTTCGACCCAGCCAGCTTGAGGGTATATTTGGGTAAATTCGCGCTGAGACATGGCAACAATATTGGCATCATGATCAAATACGATAGCTCTTGAGCTTGTAGTCCCCTGGTCTAACGCAATCACATATTTCTTGGTCACAAGTTTTCCTATTCTTGATTCTACTTCTCAGTCAAAAACATTCAACTTATTGCTGAGTCTCCAGTAATATTCCTATTCTTGATGCTACTTCTCAGTCAAAAACATTCAACTTATTGCTGAGTCTCCAGTAATATTCCTATTCTTGATGCTACTTCTCAGTCAAAACATTCAACTTATTGCTGAGTCTCCAGTAATATTCCTATTCTTGATGCTACTTCTCAGTCAAAAACATTCAACTTATTGCTGAGTCTCAGTAATATTCCTATTCTTGATGCTACTTCTCAGTCAAAAATATTCAACTTATTGCTGAGTCTCCAGTAATATTCCTATTCTTGATGCTACTTCTCAGTCAAAACATTCAACTTATTGCTGAGTCTCCAGTAATATTCCTATTCTTGATGCTACTTCTCAGTCAAAAACATTCAACTTATTGCTGAGTCTCCAGTAATATTCCTATTCTTGATGCTACTTCTCAGTCAAAAACATTCAACTTATTGCTGAGTCTCCAGTAATGTCCCTATTCTTGATGCTACTTCTCAGTCAAAAACATTCAACTTATTGCTGAGTCTCCAGTAATATTCCTATTCTTGATGCTACTTCTCAGTCAAAAACATTCAACTTATTGCTGAGTCTCAGTAATATTCCTATTCTTGATGCTACTTCTCAGTCAAAAATATTCAACTTATTGCTGAGTTTCCTGTAACTCCCCTATTTCAGGATTAACGAGTGTTTCTGGTTCAACAGAATCAGCGGTCTTAGCCTCTTCGGCATTGGCTTCAATCGTGATCTCATCACAGGCATGAGCCGGCAGATACCAAAACTCGGCCAACTTGCCATTTTTTATATGGAAATTGCCGATACTACACTGACTAAGTAACTCGCCATCATTGTCCCAGGTTACCCTTTCCACGGTACTGACATAATTACCCGAATCGATCATCTTAAGAATAGTGGCATTAGCATCTTTTAGTGTCTCAAAATAATCAGACATAGCGGCGGCAAACTCTTCCTGGCTAGAGGTTTCGACCTCGACCTTAGTGCCGGTAACATGCATCCAACGAACATCATGGGTGGTGTATTGCACCATTTGTTTCACATCATGGCTGTTATAGGCAGCAATAAATCCTTCGACAATCTCGGTAGAAGTCTGATTGGCCATTGCGGTAAAGGGAAGCAAAGACAAGGTTGCCGCAAGTAGATAGGGCTTCATATCACACCTCTTGTTTGGTAGTTTCCGATCTAATAGTAGATCACAGAATAAGTTCATCGTATTAGATGAATATAATCTTATGAAGTTCATTTTACTAACAAAATATAGTCAAATACTACAGAAACGACAATGCCCCACATAAGTGAGGCATTGTTAGCCAGTGTTCAGGCAAGTCTTTAGTGCTTGTACCTGGACTGCATATCAACTAGCGAGATTAGAACTTGTAATTTATATCGTATAACGACTAATCAAACATCACCTACGACATCTGCAGCTAAGCTAAGCAGGTTATAGCTGGTAACTTATATCGTATACCGACTAACCCAACATTACCTACGACATCTGCATCTAAGCTAAGCTAAGCAGCTTATAGCTTGTAACTTAATTGCATGCCGACTAACCAAACATCGCCAACAGCTTCACCGTCAAAACTCACCTGAGCCAGATTCATGAGGTTCATCGACTCATTGATAGGTGCATCACCGTAAGCTTTAATATAAGTCACAGCAAAATCCACAGTCAGATTTTCAGAGGCTTGATAACCTGCACCGGCACTGAGCCACAGACGGTCAGAGTCTGGAATAGTCATGGTGCGATACTCATCATCCACTGCGGTATTATCGTAGGCGATACCCGTACGTAACAGCCATGCATTATTTAACTGATAAGTAGAACCCAATGCGAAACGCCAATTATCTTTGAAGTTCTCTTCTTTAACCAGATCTGACTCCAATCCACCCGCTGGTTTAACTTCACCAGGGAAATAAGCAACTAACTCATCGAAGACACTCCACTGAGTCCAGTTAACACTAGCATGCATGGCCCAGTTGTCACTGAGCTGATGATAAGAAGCCAACTCGGCAAATGCCGGTAATTCGAGAGGTAAGTTACCTTCAATATCGACATCTTGCCCACCAGTATAAAGCAGACCCGAGGCCGATCCCTCAAGTTCCAGTTCAACACCACTGTGATAGGCAAAACCCAGACGATGTGCAGGATTTATCTGCCAGCTGGCACCAAGTTTCCAACCCATGGCGATATCGTCGCCTTCCATGCTCTTAAGGCTAGTACCACCAGCCGGAAGAGCTGCTGCGAACTCAGCTGGTAGCATAGGATGAGTCTTCAAGCCATCGATCCAACCTGGAGCAGATGCACCTATACTTCCTTCGCCGTACACAATTCTCAGGCCGGCACCGACACTGAATGCTTGATTAATCTTATAGGCAATATTGGGATTAAACTCGACAGTCGTCACCGAAGTCTCGCTGCCGAAGATGGCTGCTGCATGATCGACCGGTAACTCGGTCGTCAGACCATAATTAGAGTTGACCGCCATTCCCCAGGTCCAGCTGTCATTAATCTGACTAGAAAAATAAAAATTAGGCACCAGAGCATTATCGGCAACATCTATGGCATCGGCATTCAAAGTCATGGCCTGTGCACCAAATAACGCAGAAGCAATAGAGATATCACCGGTTACATCAACATTGGGCATCACATAAATACCACCAGCTGAGAAACTTGTCCCAGGTAGGTAAGTCAACATAGCTGGATTACGTGCCTGAGTAGATGCATTATCGGCCATAGCGGCTTCACCGGCGAAAGAACGGCCCTGGCCAGTGGCTGAGTATTCGGCTAACTGAAATCCTGCAGCCTGTACATGAGATACACTTCCTAGGAGCACCCCAGTTACAGCCAGAGATATTATGCGCTTGTTCATCATCTTAATTCTTCTTCCCATAATTATTATCTTTCTTAATCGATATTAGTATTAGAGTAATAGCTCGACATTTAGGGTTCGGAGTGTACTAATGCAGAATATCTTTGCAAGTAACAGGAAGAATACAGAGTAATTAACTAGATAAAGCAAAATAACCAGTGTCATTTCAGATGAATTGGCTATTTAAAACAGGCTGAAGAGCTTTAATGATGAGACTATGTTTTCATAGCATATAGTATTTACGAGAATGTTAATAAAAATAGTGTTATAAATCATAACCTAAGTATATTAGAGGCGACTTACACACGTTAGCTTAAATAAAATGTATCTGGCAGTTAAAATCACTAGTTGTACAAACAAAACCTTGAACCAATTCACAGTAAAAATAAAAATCATTATATTTCAGCAGCATACGCACAAACACCCTACTAGTTAAAACAAAAGCCGGGCAAACTATTGTTCACCCGACTTTGGTTTATTAACACTTAGGTACAAATGTACGCTTAAACTCTCCAGCTTGGGAGTTTAGCTTCATAAGCCGCAATCTGATCCACATAACCTAAAGTCAAACCTATGGCATCCAAGCCATTGAGTAGGTTATGTCGAGCCGAAGTTTCAATCTCAAAACTAAATTTAGCCCCCGAAGGAGATGTGACAGTTAAGGCTTCAAGATCCACGGTGATCTCTGCGCCCTCTTTGGCCTCTACCTCATCCATCAACTGCTGCACTTCGACATCAGTCAAGCGCACTGGCAGTAGGCCATTGTTGATAGAGTTACCGTAGAATATATCGGCAAAGCTTGGTGCGATAATAGCGCGTAAACCGAAGTCGGCTAACGCCCACGGAGCATGCTCACGACTAGAGCCACAGCCGAAATTCTCCTTAGAGATAAGTACTGAAGCGCCCTTATATCTGGGGAAGTTGAGGCTAAACTCAGGATTAGGCTGATCGCCAGCCTCATCCAAATAACGCCAGTCATGGAAGAGATGTACACCAAAACCGTCGCGAGTCACTTTAGAAAGAAACTGCTTAGGAATGATCTGATCGGTATCGACATTAGCGCTATCGATCATGACCGAAAGCCCAGTGTGTGAGGTAAATGGATTCATTATGCTGTGCTCCTAGTAAGGTTTGCGAATATCGACGAAGTGACCAGCAATCGCCGCAGCCGCAGCCATAGCTGGGCTAACGAGGTGAGTACGACTACCTCGTCCCTGACGTCCCTCGAAATTACGATTACTGGTTGAGGCGCAGCGATCGCCAGCCTCTAAACGATCATCGTTCATCGCTAAGCACATAGAGCAACCCGGTAAACGCCACTCGAATCCTGCATCGATAAAGATCTTATCCAGGCCTTCGGCCTCAGCCTGCTCTTTAACTAAGCCAGAACCAGGTACTACTATCGCAGTCACGCCATCGGCAACCTTACGGCCTTTAGCCTGAGCAGCCGCTGCGCGTAGATCTTCGATACGAGAATTGGTACATGAACCGATAAAGGCCTTGTTGATACTCACATCTGTCATACAAGTCCCGGCAGTGAGTGCCACATACTCGAGGGCTTTTTCGATGCTGTGTCTAACCGTAGTATTTTGCTCGTCTGCTGGGTTTGGCACTACGCCATCGATGGCAACGACTTGCCCTGGGTTTGTTCCCCACGTGAGCTGAGGCGCTATATCACCGGCCTCGAGTACGACTGTCGCATCAAAAACTGCATCTTCATCAGTTTTTAATTCGGCCCAATCCGCTACAGCCTGCTCCCAAGCTTCTCCCTTGGGTGAAAATTCACGACCTTTCATATATTCGACAGTAGTAGCATCAGGCGCAATCATTCCCGCCTTAGCACCCATCTCAATTGCCATGTTACACACAGTCATGCGACCTTCCATGGTTAAAGCTTCGATAGCCTCACCACAAAACTCGACGACATAACCCGTGCCGCCATCCATGCCAGTCTTGCCTATGATGGCAAGCACGATATCTTTGGCGGTGATCCCAGCAGAGACATGCCCACGCACCTCAATCTTCATCGTCTTGGCTTTTAACTGACGCAAGGTTTGCGTGGCCATCACGTGCTCAACTTCTGACGTACCGATACCGAACGCCAGTGCACCAAATGCACCGTGAGTGGCGGTGTGTGAGTCACCACATACGATAACTGCACCGGGTATGGTGATGCCAAGCTCTGGTCCCATCACATGCACAATGCCTTGGTTCTTATGGTGTATGTCATAAAGACGTACACCAAACTCTTTGCAGTTATCCTGCAGAGTTTCTACCTGGATACGAGCCATAGGGCTCAAAGCATCCAGACTTGCACTCTTAGTCGATGTATTATGATCCATGGTAGCGAAGGTTTTCTCTGGCGCACGCATTTTACGACCAGCCGCCCTCAAACCACTGAATGCCTGAGGTGATGTCACCTCATGGACCAGATGTCTGTCTACATAGATAAGCGGCGCTTCACCCTCATTCTCAATAACGATATGGGCATCCCATACCTTTTCGTACAAAGTCTTAGCCATGAGTTACAACTCCCCTGCAGTAAATGCAATAACCGAGACAGCACAAGCATGCACGTATAAAGTCTTAGTCATATTTTAAACCCCTTCGGCAACAGCTTGAGCGATATAGTCACCCATCTGACTGGTAGACTTAGCCTGACTGCGCTCGCTTGCAGGTAGTAATTCACCGGTTAGGTAACCGTCACTCAGCGCCTTGCTCACGGCGGATTCTATCGCCTGAGCAGCATCTTCTAGTTTCAAGCTATGACGCAGCAGTAAGGCGGCAGATAAAATTTGTGCCACCGGGTTAGCAATTCCCTGACCGGCGATGTCCGGCGCACTGCCACCAGCGGGCTCATACATGCCGAAGCCTTCACTGTTCATGCTAATCGATGACAGTAGGCCCATAGAGCCTGTCAACATGGCAATCTCATCTGAGACGATATCGCCGAATAGATTAGAGCAAAGCATCACATCGAATTCATGTGGACGGCGTAATAGCTGCATAGTAGCGTTATCAATATAGATGTGTTCCAGTTCGACATCCGGATAATCCTTAGCGACCTCTTCGACAACTTCACGCCAAAGTACACTACAGGCCAAGACGTTAGCCTTATCGACTGAAGTCACCTTCTTGCGACGACCTTGGGCAGATTCAAATGCTATCTTAGCTATGCGTCTGATCTCTTTGCGGCTATATCTCATGGTATCGAATGCTTCTTCATTCTCGCCTTCGCCCTGACGCCCTTTAGGCTTACCGAAATAGATACCGCCAGTTAGTTCACGTACACAGAGAATATCGAAGCCCTTCTCTGAGATGTCACTCCGCAGTGGAGACATATGTTCGAGACCCATATGTAATTTGGCCGGACGCATATTACAGAAAAGCTCGAAATGTCCGCGTAGAGGTAGTAGCGCACCACGCTCAGGCTGGTCGTTTGGTGGTAGGTGCTCCCACTTAGGACCACCAACTGAACCAAATAATACGGCATCGGCCGACTCACAACCTTTTAGGGTAGCCTCAGGCAGAGGGCAACCATGATTATCGATGGCGGCACCACCTACATCATATTCACTATATTCAATTGAGATATCGAAACGTTTCTCGACCGCGGCCAACACCTTACGAGCCTCGGCCATCACTTCTGGTCCAATCCCATCTCCGGCTAATACCGCTACTTGATAACTCATACGACACATACTCCCAACTCTTTAATTTTACGATTCGAATAATTGATAACTTTTTTATACGCCGCCTAACTCGTGACTCTTCTGCTGAATCTTCTCTTTGCAATCGGCAACCTTATCTGCCCGCCAAGTCAGGTTCATCACATGTATCAGCGCCTGAACCGAAGCTTCGACCACATCGGTCGCCAGTCCGACACCATGGAAGCTCTGCTGCTGATAGCTAGCCTCGATATCAACCTGACCCAGAGCATCTTGACCCTTACCCTTAGCGCTTAGCTTATAGCTAGTAATATTCACTTCGCACTGGCTGGCACGAGCGATGGCATTATAGGCGGCATCCACTGGGCCGTTACCCGTGGCGGCCTCGGTGACAGTCTTACCATCAATTTCAACTTTAACCGTCGCCGTTGCATTGCCTTGGGTAGAATCAGAATGGACCACCAGCTGCTGCAATTTATAATGGGCTTCCTCATCGGCCTGAGCCTCCATAAAGACTAGCGCCTCAAGATCATAATCGAATACTTGACCCTTCTTGTCTGCTAGCTTAATGAAGGAGGCATACAAGGTATCCATATCGTAATCACTTTCGCCATAACCCATCTCGGCCATGCGATGCTTGATCACATGACGTCCAGATCGCGAAGTCATATTTAGATTATTACGTGGTAAGCCTATGCTCTCAGGTGTCATGATTTCATAGGTATTTTGCGACTTAAGCATGCCATCTTGGTGAATACCTGATGAATGAGTGAATGCATTGGCACCGACTATCGCCTTATTGGCCTGTACTGGCATGTTGCACAGCTGGCTGACTAAGCTTGAGGTACGGTGGATCTCTTTGGCATTTATTCCTGTCTCAAAACCCAAAGATGATTTACGTGTCGACAAGATCATGGCTATCTCTTCCAGAGAACAGTTACCTGCTCGCTCGCCGATACCATTAACCGTACACTCGATCTGGCGCGCACCATGTTGAATAGCCGTAATAGAATTGGCCACCGATAAACCTAAGTCATCGTGACAGTGAACCGAGATCACCGCCTGATCTATATTAGGCACCCGATTAAACAAGGTTTCTATGATGGAACCAAATTCACTCGGTATGGTGTAACCTACGGTATCGGGAATATTAATCGTCCTGGCACCCGCTTTAATCGCCTCTTCAACCATGCGACATAAATTATCGATAGGTGTGCGCCCCGCATCTTCACAGGAAAACTCGACATCGTCGGTGAATCGACGAGCATACTTGACTGCGCCTACCGCCATCTCTAATACCTGATCGAAAGAGCGCTTCAGCTTACTCTCCACATGTATGGTCGAGGTAGAGATAAAGGTATGAATACGAAACTGATTGGCAACCGACAGTGACTGAACTGCGGCATCGATATCTTTTTCTAAGGCGCGGGACAAGGCACAGACTCGGCTGTTTTTTATCGTACGAGCTATGGTCTGAACAGACTTAAAATCTCCCGGAGACGACACAGGAAAACCTACTTCCATCACATCAACACCCAGTCGTTCTAAAGATAGCGCTATCTGGAGCTTTTCCTTAACCGTTAGGCTTGCAGCCAAAGCTTGTTCACCGTCTCGTAGGGTCGTATCAAAAATAATCACTCGGTTAGACATCTGGTTTCTCCGTGGAAGACCTAATTATTATTTGCGCTTTAAAAACAAAAAACCCCGCGGTTGTTAGCGCGGGGTTTGTGAATGCTGTTTCTCTATCGAGTGTGCAACACTACATCCTCCGCGCAGGATCTGCGAGAATGAGAATGAGGAGTTTGAGTAATGCACTTTTTATATTCATCTATTTTTATTTATTCAATGTGCATAATTAATTATGCAAGAATCATATGCTCGTAGTTGATGTAAGTTTTGTAAAGAACGGTTAATTTTTAACGTGTGGCGGCTTCAGTGTCAACCCTATTATTCTCATTTTTGCCTAAACAGAGTAAAATACACCTATATAAATCCTGACTCGTTTTCTATTAAGCCTATAATATGCATGCATTTACCTAGAGTATCACCGCTGATAATCCGTTTTAGAAACAAATAGTTATAAATCATATGCCCTTGCTGTTTTATTCAGCCCATTAGTTATAATCCAGCCAGGTGGATTTCGAATAAGTAAACCTGAATTAACCCAATTATTTTTCGAATCCCAGTGCTCTACCTTAGGCTATGGCTAGCACCAGCATGGGCAAGGATAAAGTCAGCTAAATTTAGATTCTCGCCACACACGGGTAAAACCTTGCTCTTGGGGAGCGAAAATGAAGGGGTAATGAACATTCCCCCTGTATGAATGAAGCTAGGGCGAAGATTCTCAAATGAGATCTAGGCCGCCCTGATTTGCTCGACTGTGTAGCTGGCGTATTAACTAATACTGCTAACTATCTGCTAGGTAGTTAGTTATTTCATCGAGGAACTCACCGCCGAAACGGCCTAACTTACGTTCACCGACACCGTTAACCGCCAGCAGTTCACCTGGACTGGTGGGGGTCATGGCCGCCATTTCGGCCAGAGTCGCATCGTTGAATACCAGATAGGGAGGCACATCCAACTCCTCAGCCAAACGCCTGCGCAGCAGCTTCAACCTGGCAAATAACTTACGATCATAATTCAATGGTGCTCGGGTACTGCCGCTACGCCGCTTAGATGTCGTTTGCAGTATGATTCTCGGCTCGGCCAACAATAACTCGACTTCCCCCTTGAGCACAGCTCGCGCCGAAGGATTCAACTTGACCGAGGAGCCCCGGGTAATATCTTGACTGGCAAAGCCTAGGTGGATTATCTGTCTAATGATACTCAGCCAATATTCATGGCTCTTATCTTTGCCTATTCCCCAGGTGGATAACTTATCGTGGCCACGGTCCAGTACATTCGCAGCCTTAGAGCCTCGTAACACCTCGATGAGGTGATTGATACCAAAGCCTTGCTTCAAGCGGTAAATGCTAGAGAGCACCTTCTGGGCATCTTGAATGCCGTTATATCGCTTAGGCGGGTCTAAACAGATATCGCAGTTACCACAGGGTTCTTCGGCACTCTCATCGAAATAGTGTAGCAGTACCTGACGACGACAGGTCTGCGCCTCGGCAAAGGCCGCCATAGTGTTGAGCTTATGTAGCTCGACCTGCTGCTGAGGACCCGGCTCTGATTGTTCTATAAGGTGACGTACCCGGCCAATATCGGCGGGGTCGAACAACATCAAGGCTTCAGAATCTAAACCATCACGCCCGGCACGACCCGTCTCCTGATAATAAGACTCCACGCTTTTAGGGATGTCGTAATGCACCACGTAACGCACATTGGACTTGTTGATACCCATGCCAAAAGCCACGGTTGCCACCACAATATCCAGTTGATCTTTTAGGAAGCGGTCTTGAACATCGGCCCTCTCCTCCTGAGTCCTGCCCGCATGATAGGAGTCGGCATTATGACCTTGGAGCCTTAGGCGCTCCGCTACCTCATCGACTCGCCTACGGCTACCGCAATAGATGATGCCACTGGTGCCATTCTGCGCCGTAACAAACTGACGCAGCTGATTAGCCGCATTGAGCTTCTCGGCCACTGTATAACGAATATTCGGCCGATCGAAACTGGTGAGAAAGGAAAATGGCGTTATGGTCAGACGCTGACAGATATCCTGTCTGGTGGCCTGATCTGCCGTGGCTGTCAGTGCCATAATAGGCACATGGGGGAAATACTGTCTCAACCTACCTAACGCAGCATACTCTGGCCTAAAATCATGACCCCACTGGGAGATACAGTGAGCCTCATCTATGGCAAAAAGCGAGATATGGAGTTCATGCAGACGATCGATAAAGCTAGCTTGCAGTAGACGCTCGGGAGAGACATAAAGCAGTTTTAGCTCGCCGCTGTGCATCTCCCTGAGGATCCTGGCGCTTTCTTGCCCTGCCTGAGATGAATTTAAGTATCCGGCATTGACTCCCATCTGCTGCAGGCTATCGACCTGATCTTTCATCAAGGATATTAGCGGGGAAACCACTATGGTCAAGCCAGGCATTTGTAATGCTGGCAATTGATAACACAGGCTCTTACCACCACCAGTCGGCATAATGACTAGGCAATCGACGCCGGCACAGATCTGTTCTATCACCTCCCGCTGCCCTTTTCTAAAGGTGCGATAGCCGAACACTGACTGCAGGCTCGAGGAGAGCGGATCTAATTGAGGTTGCGGCTTCACTTGGTCCATGGGCATCGGAGGTCTGAAATTGGGCTGACCATTCTAATAAAGCTCACGCCTCTTGTCTCTCATGATCGGCCTATGTTTGATAATAATCTGTTTTTAATCTTGCATACCAAGGTAAATAAACGATAGATTAATTGCTCTAATAATAAACAACAATAGATACTTACAGTAAAAAAGGACACTTATGACTAATCCAGTGCAAGCCGAAATACTTAAGAGAGTTGCCGAGGTGTTCGATAAACAAGTGCCTTTTCATAACCTCTTAGGTATGGACATCAAACGCTATGATCTAGATGGCGTCGAAGTTAGCATCGAAATGAAACCTGAGCTTATCGGTAATATCCATCAGCAGATCCTCCATGGCGGCGTCACAGCCACGGTACTCGATGTTGTCGGTGGACTGACAGCCTTTTCGGGTTTAGTCGCCAGTCGAGACGACTGGAGCGTAGAGGAGCTGAAGAACAGGCTGCAAACTTTAGGCACCATAGATCTCAGAATCGATTATCTCAGACCTGGCAGAGGTGAAATTTTTACCGGCACTGGCACAGTGATCCGCGCTGGAAATCGTGTGTCCGTCTGTCGTATGGAGCTACATAACGAGCGCGGCGATCATATCGCCTTCGGCACCGGTACCTACATGGTTGGCTAAACCTGTATAGGAAAGACATCAGAACACGCTAGTAGCAAGCTCATGCGTAGCCGTGTTTACTTACACCCCGCTTCTTTCTGGGTGTCAGCCTAGCTTTGCTGGTGTCACGTTTATAAGACAGGCAAGGAAGTATTACTCACAAGTTTAACCATGAGGTTATAAAAAACTGTGGATGACGCTATACAAGGGAGCTGTATTCTCCATACGCTTTGCTGGTGTCACGTTTACAAGACAGGCAAGAAACGCTTAGTCACAGTTTTAACCTTGAGGCTATAAGGCTTGGGGAATACAATGAGCCACTTTTTCATTTTGTAGTTCTATTCATGCTCGATTCTGAATACCGCAAAGGCATAGTCTTTGCTATCTGCGCTTATACTATCTGGGGCTTTACGCCACTCTATTTCAAGTTGCTGGGACAGGTTTCTGCAAGCGAAATTTTAATCCACCGCGTGATCTGGTCATTCGTATTTGTCACTATACTCATGATGGCATTCGGCGGTTTCTCTCGACTTAGACAAGTATTGAAGAGTCCGAAGCAGCTCATGGTGTTAGCCTTGACCTCAAGCCTGATCGCGGCTAACTGGCTGCTGTTTATCTGGGCCATCAATAATGACCATATGCTAGATGCCAGCTTAGGCTATTTCATCAACCCCTTGGTTAATGTCATCTTGGGCATGGCCTTTCTTGGGGAGCGACTGAGGAAGCTACAATGGTTTGCCGTCGCACTGGCCGCTAGCGGCGTTATGGTTCAGTTGATCTCCTTTGGCTCAATTCCCCTGGTATCTTTGGGTCTGGCCTTATCATTTGGCTTCTATGGCCTGCTACGCAAGAAGGTCAATGTCGATGCTAAGACTGGTCTTTTAGTGGAGACGGCCATCTTATTTCCGATTGCACTCATCTACCTATTTGCCAACGTGGGAGGTGCATTGACCAACATGATGACCAATGAGCTGTCATTCAATCTATTATTGTTTGCTGCTGGCATAGTCACCACCATACCCTTGCTATTTTTCGCCGCATCAGCAGTGAGAGTCCCGCTATCGGTATTGGGTTTCTTCCAATATCTTGGCCCCAGCATCATGTTTATCTTAGCTGTCACCCTTTACGGCGAATCATTCGATATGGAGAAAGGAGTCACCTTCATGTTTATCTGGGGAGCCTTGGTCGTATTCACCATAGACATGCTCTACAAACGCAAGAAAAGTGAACTTAAAAGTTAATCATCAAGGCCCCTGTGTCTCATTAATTTGAGCTAGGGGCCGGTCTTTAGCACACTCAGGCAGTAACGGCATACGGCTGGAGGAGTGTCGATGATAACCTCATCATATAGCCTCTTCTGTATCAATTCTGCTGATGTTATTTCTTATAGTCCGGCCCAGAGAGCCCCTTGTTACACCAGATTAAAACCCATCCCACCTAGTTCCAACTATGCTGGTATTTTCTAGCTATAACTCAGAATCTTGAAGATCTAAGGCGAGTATCTTGGATTTTCTCTGATAGTTATACAGTTGCTTTTTCTTAGCCGGTAAGATTTCCACATCAACGATATCGAAACCATGTTCCAGGAACCAGTGGATACTTGTTGTAGTCAGGGCAAACAGTTTTGCATAACCTCTGAGCCTGGCCTGACCGATAATATTCTTCAGTAGTACGCTGCCCCTGTCCGCATCCCTGTATTCCGGATGCACCACCAAACAGGCAAACTCGCCGGCGCAGTCCTCCTCGAACGGATAGAAAGCCGCACAGCCTATGACCAGATTATCCCGCTCGATAAGCATAAACTGTTCGATCTCCACCTCCAGCTGCTCACGGGAACGACGTACTAAAATGCCCTTCTGCTCTAACGGACGGATCAAATCTAAGATCCCACCTATGTCGCCAATGCTGGCACGGCGCAGACGCTCGGCGCTTTCAGTTACTATCTGGGTACCTATGCCATCTCTAGAGAAAAGCTCCTGCAACAAGGCACCATCATCTAGGTAACTAACGAAATGACAACGGGAAACACCATTGCGGCAGGCATCGATACTGGCCTTAAGGAATGATTTAGTGCCTAGACAGACACTCGATCCCAGATCTAAATCAGCCAAGATAGCTTGAGCATCGTTTGGCATCAACTCGGCCAACACCTGACCCTTGTTATCTAGGATGCCTTTCAGTGAACTAAAACCTATCATCTTATCGGCTTTGAGTTTCACCGCTATCTGAGTCGCTACTTCCTCGGCGGTCAGATTAAAGCTCTCTCCCGTTACTGAAGCGGCTACAGGCCCAAGTAACACTATGCAATTATTTTCTAGCTGGCCCTTGAGACCTTGCACATCGATACGTCTGACCTTGCCACTCAAGCAATAATCGACACCATCATCGACACCTAGAGGCTGAGCTATGACGAAATTACCACTAACCACATTAATCTGTGCGCCCTGCATTGGGGTGTTACTCAGGCTCATGGATAGCCTGGCGGTAATATCCAACTGCAATCCACCCACAACTTGCTTTATCACCTTAAAGGCATCTTCATCGGTGATCCTAACGCCATTGTAGTACTCAGGCAGGATAGCTTTGTCCGCTAAAGCTTCATCGATCTGCGGCCTAGCACCATGTACCAGGACAATCTTGATCCCCAGACTATGCAAGAGGGCAATATCATTAATGATAGAGCGAAATTGCTTATTGGCTAACGCCTCGCCCCCGAGCATAACCACAAAGGTTTTACCCCTGTGGGAATTGACATAGGAAGCTGAATGACGAAATCCATCAACGAGTTCAGTGGTACGCACGAATATATTCTCACCTTGATTGATTTATACAAAAAAACGGTTACAGCCATAGGCTACAACAAACATAGTATTGCATTTTAATGCACAATAAAAGCATTTATATCTAATCGTGATATGTGAAAACTGTTTTAAAATAAGGCGTGGACTAATAAAACGAAATAATACCAATGCATAACAATTTGGACTATTCATCTTACTTAACCTATATGACAGGAAGTTGAATAAATTAAATTTTAAGCAAAAAAAAAGCCCCTGAAACAGGGGCTTTAATAGAAGTTAGCAACAAGTTATTACTTGATTTTAGCTTCTTTGTACATAACGTGCTTACGGATAACGGGATCAAATTTCTTGATTTCCATTTTTTCAGGCATGTTACGTTTGTTCTTTTCAGTCGTGTAGAAATGACCAGTTTTAGCGCTAGAAACTAGCTTGATCTTCTCACGATTACCTTTAGATTTAGCCATGGTTTATTATACCTTCTCGCCGCGGGCACGAAGTTCAGCAACAACAACTTCAATACCTTTTTTGTCGATAATACGTATACCTTTAGTAGAGATACGTAGCTTAACGAAACGCTTTTCGCCTTCTAACCAAAAACGATGGTTTTGTAGGTTAGGTAAAAAACGACGACGCGTCGCGTTTTTTGCGTGCGAGCGGTTGTTACCAACCATTGGTCGCTTGCCAGTTACTTGGCATACTCTTGACATGTCAATCTTCTCCAAAACAAAATATTTAACGCTCGAGCATTAATGCACCTCGAACACGGCCGTCGCCTGAGGCACACAACAGAGGGCGCATTTTATACAGGATCTAAAAGCAAAGATCAAGGAATAGTTAATCTATCCATCCCCGCTCTGCAAATGAAACTATCTCGCGATCGCCTACAACCATATGGTCTAGCAAGGAAACATCTATGGTTGCCAAGGCACATTTTAATCGCTCAGTTATTCGCCTATCGGCCAAGCTTGGCTCCGCAACTCCAGATGGATGGTTGTGGCAAACAATCACGGCCGAGGCTTTTTTCTCAAGCACCAGACATACCACATCACGTGGATAGACTGAAGCCGAATCTATGGTGCCACGGAATAGTTCGACAAACTGAATCACTCTGTGTTGACTGTCCAACAACAAAATGGCGAACACTTCATAGGCACGATCCTGCAATTGTCTCATTAAATAGTCTCGAGTTAAATCGGGATCACTCAATATTTTTCCTCTTTTTAACTTTTCTGCCGAAATTCGGGTACTCAACTCAGCTGCAGCCTGAAGTTGAGCAAACTTTACCGGCCCCATACCAGGCTGTTTGCAAACCTCCTGCTGAGACGCCTTCAGCAGCTCTCTGAGCCCGCCAAACTGTGATATTAAGTCCCTGGCTAATTGAACGGCACTTAACCCTTGTAAGCCATTTCTAAGCAAAATAGCAAGAAGTTCAGAATCGGATAACTGACCCGCCCCTTGGCTCAGTAATTTATCTCGCGGCCCCTCACCCGACGGCCAATCTTTGATCCCCATCACCCCTTCCCTGCATGAGATTGGTATTATGCTGAGTATGGTCGAGTTTTCTAAAACTTGTAGCCTCCACTTCCTAAGGTTTGTGATATCTTAAGCGGTAATTCAATTTAGCGACGGCATTGTTGCTCATGAGCCATTCTTATGAGCCCCAGTCTATGAGCAAAAGTATGAGCCAAAGTAAGACCCCAAGTCAGAACAATAAAAATATCCTACTCGCTATAGGCGGCGGAATTGCGGCCTACAAATCAGCCGATCTTATCCGACGCCTCAAAGAGCGTGGCTTTGACGTCCGTGTAGTCATGAGTCAGAGCGCGAAGGAATTTATCACACCGCTTACCTTACAAGCCTTATCCGGATATCCGGTGGCATCGGATCTACTCGATACTACAGCTGAAGCGGCCATGGGGCATATAGAACTGGCTCGCTGGGCAGACCTTGTCATTGTCGCTCCGGCGACTGCTAACCTGATCGCACGAATAAATGCAGGTATGGCCGATGAACTTATAACCACGACGTGCTTAGCTACCGAAGCCCAGGTAATACTCTGCCCGGCTATGAATCAGCAAATGTATCGCAATCAGGCGACCCAGGATAACTTAGCAAACCTAGCCAAACGCGGTCTTAAGATTTGGGGACCCGCATCGGGTAGCCAAGCCTGTGGCGAGATTGGCCCGGGACGCATGCTCGAACCTTTAGATATCGTCGCTCTGGCAGTGCAGTTTTTCGCACCAAAATTACTTGCGGGCCACTCTCTATTACTAACAGCCGGACCGACAAGGGAAGCCATCGACCCTGTACGTTATATCTCCAACCATAGCTCGGGAAAGATGGGCTTCGCCATCGCTAAAGCGGCAGCCGACATGGGCGCCCAGGTCACCTTAATCGCCGGACCAGTTAACTTGGCGACACCTTTGGGGGTCAAGCGAGTCGATGTCATATCGACTCAAGACATGCTTGAGGCGGTGATGAGCCGAGTCGACACTCATGATATCTTCATAGGTTGCGCCGCTGTTGCCGATTATCGAGTGGCAGATATAGCAACAGATAAGATAAAAAAATCATCCAATGATATGCAGCTTGCCTTGATAAGAAATCCTGATATCTTAGCCACCGTTGCCAGTCATAACCCCAGACCCTTTACCTTAGGTTTCGCCGCCGAGACCCAAGATGTCGAACGCTACGCTAGAGATAAACTAGTGCGTAAGAAGCTCGATATGATAGCCGCCAATGACGTGTCTAATCCTGAACTCGGTTTCAATGCAGACAATAATGCACTCAAGGTCATTTGGGCCAAGGGCCAAAAAGATCTTCCACCGACCGATAAACAAACCTTAGCTAGCCAATTACTCGGCATCCTAGCCGAACGCATAGCCATTTTGAAAGATGATAAAAAATGAAGACACCCATAGAAGTTAAAATCCTCGATCCACGTATCGGCTCTGAGTATCCCCTCCCAGCCTACGCAACCCCAGGCAGTGCGGGTATGGACCTTAGGGCCATGATTGAAACGAGTATGATCGTTAAGCCGGGTGAAACAATCTTAATTCCAACCGGTATTTCGATTCATGTTGCCGACCCCAAACTTGCGGCTATCATTTTACCCCGTTCGGGCCTGGGCCATAAGCATGGAATCGTACTTGGGAATTTAGTTGGACTAATCGACTCCGACTACCAAGGTCCTCTCATGGTCTCTTGCTGGAATAGAAGCAGTGAACCCTTTACCTTAGAGATAGGTGATAGGTTAGCCCAACTGGTATTTGTACCTGTAGTACAGGCTGAATTTAAGCTTGTCGATGAATTTGATAATTCGAGTCGTGGCGAAGGTGGATTTGGCCACTCAGGTACCAAGTAGACCCCCTAATTGCCAATAATAGATAACTGAGCATAATCAATAAAAGTGACACTCACCTACCAAGACCCATACAAGGGTAAGTGAAGGCATCACCTAGCTCCTGTCATATTCGAGTGAAGGAAAACTAAATGGCTGCAAGCCCTAAAATTAATCGCCGTGAACATATTCTCCAATCTCTGGCAACTATGCTAGAAACCAATCCAGGACAAAGAATTACCACAGCCAAGCTAGCTGCCGAAGTTGGTGTTTCCGAGGCAGCCCTGTATCGTCATTTTCCCAGCAAGGCACGCATGTTTGAAGGCTTGATAGATTTTATCGAAGAGTCGCTGCTTTCACGTATCAACCTCATCATGGATGAAGAAAAAGACACCATGAAACGCTGCCAGCTATTGCTACAATTGCTGCTTATCTTCTCCGAGCGTAATCCGGGGATCTCACGAATTCTCAATGGCGATGCCCTCCTGGGTGAAAACGAGCGCCTACGCAGCCGAGTTAATCAAATATTTTCTAAGATTGAGACTCATCTAAAGCAGATCCTCCGAGAGAAAACTTTACGTGAAGGTAAAGGCTTCAAACTGGACGAGGCGATTCTGGCCAATCTATTACTAGCCGTTGCCGAAGGACGCATAGCTCAATTTGTTCGCAGCGATTTCAAGTTAAAACCGACTAAACACTTCGATCAACAGTGGATATTTATTCAACAGCAACTTTTACAAAGCTAAGCTCACTTCCCCAATGAGCAGCCTAGATGAAGGCTGCTCACTCTAGCAAAATTCAATTGTAGATCCCGATAGTTTATTTTATCCTCACCTTGTGACATATACGTAAAAACCAACAAAAACATATAACAAGAATGTCTCCATAACACTAATTTTGCGCTTTAGTTTTATCTAGAGCATATGCGTCGATATAAATTAAAACATGAAACAAGGATGTCTCCATGAAACTAATTAAGTGGTTTGTTTTTTCCTGTCTACTGCTAAATAGCTTAGTAGTCCAAGCTAAAATAAACGATCTGATTGCCAAATTTAGCCGTTCAGCCGAGTACTCTAATGTCAAAATATCTCCTAATGGAGAATACCTTAGCGTCATAACCTCGAAAGAGGGCAAGAAGATGCTGATAGTATTAGATGCTATCTCCAAAAAACCAATACATGTTATTCGTTTCCCTGGAAATGCTCAGGTCGGCGACTATGAATGGGTCAATCATGAGCGAATTGTATTACAAAAAGAATACCTGAAAGGTTGGAAGGATCACCCGCAATACCATGGTGAATTGATGGCCGTAAATGCCGATGGTTCCCAAGCTAAATACCTTTTTGGCTATAAGGGATCTGAAATGCAAACGGGCTCAAGGATGAAAAAAAACACCCCCATTCGCGCAACAGCCTACATCTTAGACCCACTGCCTAAGGACGAACGTTTTATGCTAGTCCAGGCATTACCTTGGGGATCTGGCGGAAGTAACACGGCAGAAAACAAACAAAGGGTTTATAAAGTCGATGTCTACAAGGGCACACGAAAAAAAATCACCACAGCCCCCATTCCCTATGCAAGGTTTCTCAATGACGATGAAGGCCAGGTTCATTTTGTCAGCGGTACTAAAGATTACATCAGCTCCACTCTCTTTTATCGACAAGATAGTAAATGGATAGAAACAAATGAACTCAATCTAAATCTTAACCAGATGACTCCAATCGCTTTTGGCGAAAATAACGACAGTGTATATGTGCTGGGTAGTGAGAATGGCAAGCCCAAAGGCGTGTACCTTGTCAACATTAAAACCGGAACGAAAAAGCTCATAAGCCAAGATGAAGTTGTTGACCCGAGAAATATATGGCTCAATAAAATAACTAAAAAACTCTACGCCGTTGAGTATGAAAATGGCTATCCAAGCTACGAGTTTGTCGATACCAACGACACACATGCTAAATATGTTAAGCAGCTACTGGCTGCATTACCGGGGCATCAGATCCAACTGGTCAGTGAAACCAAGGATGGTAGCCAATTTATTATCAAGGCATTTAATGATAGAAATCCAGGTGATTACTATCTGTTTAACAGTAAAACGGTAAAACTTGAGTATCTTGTTTCTCAAAAAAAATGGCTAGATCCTGAGCTGATGGCTGAAGTGAAACCTATCACCTTCACCAGCCGAGATGGTCAGTTGATTCATGGCTACCTCACCTTGCCCAAGGGACTGGAAGCAAAAAGGTTACCTCTGGTAGTAAACCCTCATGGCGGTCCCCACGGCCCCAGAGATTGGTGGATGTTCGATAATCAGAGTCAACTCATAGCCAGTCAAGGTGCAGCCGTACTGCAGATAAACTTTAGAGGCTCTGGCGGCTATGGAGCTAGCTTTGAGCATGCCGGCCATCAGGAGTGGGGCGCTAAGATTCAATATGACATCATAGACGCCACTCGCTATGTCATAGAGCAAGGATATGTCGACAAAAAGCGGATCTGTATCGTCGGTGGAAGTTTCGGCGCATACTCGGCGCTGCAAAGCTCCATATTGGCCCCAGATCTGTTCCAATGTGCTATTGGGTTCGCTGGAGTATATGATCTTGAGTTGATGTTTGAAGAGGGAGATGTTCAGGGACGAAAGGCTGGTAGAGAGTACCTGAAAAAAGTACTCGGTACCGACGAATCCATCCTAGCTAAAATGTCTCCGAGTCATAATGTCGACAAACTCAAAGTTAAATTGTTATTGGTACACGGAGGGGAAGATGAGCGAGCCCCTATAGAGCAGTTTGAGTCTCTTGAAGATGCACTGCAAGAAATTAACTACCCCTATGAAAAATTGATTATGGATGACGAGGGACACGGTTTTTATAATGATAAACACCAAGAGAAATATTACAAACTCATGATGGCATTCTTGGGAGAGAGTCTCGACCTGTAATCACTAATAGCCCGGAAAAGTCGACTGTCTCAATCGGCTTTTTTGTTATTCCACCACAGTTTCAGGGTATAATTTATCATCGATTCAAGGTATCCTCCCCATCAGTTCGTTATTCTACGACCATGCTAACTAGCCCATGGCTGTTGGCTAAATAGAATTGACACTCGACATTATCAAACATAAAAACGTACCGGAAATAACCACTATCTGGACAGTGGAGGAAACTATGACATCGAAAGAAGCACAGCTCAGTGAGTCAGCAATACAAGTTCAAACGGCATTACTAGCCCGAGGACTCGAGACACCTATGCTACCTTCAAAATTCAGCGCAGAGGAACGAAAAGAGAGGATCGAGCATCATATGCGCGAGATCTTGACCTTAATGTCTCTGGATCTAACCGATGACAGCTTGATCGATACCCCACGTCGAATCGCCAAGATGTATGTGGATGAGATATTTTCCGGTTTAGATTACGCCAACTTTCCCAAGATCACCGTCATCGAAAATAAGATGGGCTTCGATGAGATGGTTAAGGTCAAGGATATCAGCCTCACCAGTACCTGTGAGCATCACCTGGTCACCATAGATGGTTTCGCCACAGTGGCCTATTTGCCACGTAAGAACATCATAGGTCTGTCTAAGATTAACCGTATCGTACGTTTCTTTGCCCAACGACCTCAAGTGCAAGAACGCCTCACTCAGCAGGTGTTAGTGGCCTTACAGACCTTATTGGAAACCAAAGATGTAGCGGTGAAGATGGATGCGGTACATTACTGCGTTAAATCTCGTGGCATCATGGACTCCACCAGCTCCACGACCACCACAGCACTAGGTGGCATTTTCAAATCAAACCCAGCGACCCGCGCAGAATTCTTAAGTAATTAAATTACTAGCGAGTTTCGAGTTTCGAGTTTCGAGTTTCGAAAAATGCTATTACAGAAAACAAAAAACGCTGCATTATAAATGCAGCGTTTTTATTTTAGCCTTTACTCTAAGTCTGTTCGCTGGCGCTCTAGAAGTGAGCCTGCGAACGCTCGAAGGCTTTAAATTCCGTACTGATCGCGATAAGCACTAACCGAAGCTAACTGAACTTCCATGCCCGGCTTTTCAGACAAGTAGTTGATCAGATCGCCCAGCTTGATGATTGAGATGATCTCACAGCCAAAGTCACGCTCAACTTCCTGAATAGCAGATAACTCGCCCTTGCCTTTCTCTTGACGATCCAAAGCAATAAGCACGCCCGCTAACGAAGCGTCATGGGCCTGAATGATCTCCATGGACTCACGAATCGCAGTGCCGGCAGTGATCACATCATCGACGAGCATGACACGACCTTTTAGCTCGCTACCCACTAAGCTGCCACCTTCACCGTGCTGTTTCTTCTCTTTACGGTTAAAGCAATATGGCATATCGATATCATGATGCTCACATAGGGCAACTGCAGTCGTAGTCGCAATTGGGATCCCTTTATAAGCAGGACCGAAAAGCAGATCATGCTCTATGCCAGAATCGACCAAAGCGGTCGCATAAAAACGTCCCAAACGTGCTAGATCTCGCCCGGTATTAAACAGACCGGCATTGAAGAAATAGGGACTGATACGGCCGGATTTAAGCGTAAACTCGCCAAATCTCAACACCTGACGCTCTAAGGCAAACTCGATAAACTCACGCTGATAGGCTTTCACAATCTCTCCTCAATTTAACTTTTCAATATTGATTTGAATAACACTTTCTTATTCAAAAAAGGACCCGTCAGGGTCCTTGTTATCTTTAATTCAATTTTAGTTCAATGCCGCTTTCTGTACATCGACTATTTCACGAATACCGTGCTTAGCCAGTTCCAACATACTAAGTAGTTCTTCATGACTAAATGGCTCGCCTTCGGCAGTGCCCTGGATCTCGATCATCTTACCGGTTTCGGTCATGACCACATTCATATCCGTTTCAGCTGCACTGTCTTCGATATATTCAAGATCACAGATTGGCTCACCTTTATAGATGCCAACACTTACCGCAGCGATAAGGAACTTAAGCGGGTTAGTCTTCAAGATACCCTTGCCACGCGCCCAGTTGAGTGCATCAACCAAAGCAACACAAGCACCGGTAATAGCAGCCGTACGTGTGCCGCCATCTGCCTGAATCACGTCACAATCGATAACGATAGTGTTTTCGCCTAGGGCCTTCATATCCACGGCTGCACGTAGTGAGCGACCGATAAGACGCTGGATCTCTTGAGTACGACCAGATTGCTTACCACGGGCCGCCTCACGGTTCATGCGAGTATGAGTCGAGCGAGGCAACATGCCATATTCAGCCGTAACCCAACCTTGACCTTTTCCTTTAAGAAAACGAGGTACGCCCTCTTCGAAGCTAGCAGTACAAAGTACCTTGGTCTCGCCGAACTCGACTAAAACAGAGCCTTCAGCATGAGCTGTAAACTGACGAGTGATCGTCACTGGACGAGATTGAGCTGGCGTTCTATCACTAGGGCGCATAGATAATTCCTGTATTCACGAATCGATTGGCGATTTTTACTGCATTATTTTGGCTGAGTAGTATAAGGGCATGTGGCCATGGATGCCATGTTATTTAGCCCTGAAAAATAAAGCTGCACTGCTTTACTTTGACCATTACTGCCATAGGTCTATAATCCCAGATCACTTTCACGGTTAAACAATTGGAAAAACCATGATCCAAAGCATGACAGCATACGCACGTATCGAGCACAAAGCAGACTGGGGCAATGCCTCCTGGGAAATCCGCTCAGTCAATCAACGCTATCTTGAGACCTATCTGCGTCTGCCTGAACATTTTCGTAGCCTTGAGCCTTTACTGCGTGACCGATTGCGCAAGCGTCTAAACCGTGGAAAGATCGAAGTTAATCTCAGGTACGATCTTGCCGACAACAAGAGCAACGAACTGCACCTCAACCAAGAGCTTGCCAAACAGCTAGTAAACGCAGCCAACTGGGTCAAACTGGAAGCGGGTCAAGGCGAACTAAACCTAGTCGACATCCTCAAGTGGCCTGGTGTCATGTCGGGTTCAGAGCAAGATATGGATGCATTATCCAAGGAGTTACTGGTTGCCTTCGACAGCGCCATAGACCAGTTTATCGAAGCCCGTGGCCGCGAAGGTGCAGCTATCAATACCATGCTACAGACTCGTCTGGACGCCATAGTCGCACAAGTTGCTATCGTTCGTGAGCACATGCCTACAGTAATGCAATGGCAGCGTGATAAGTTGACTAATCGTCTAGCCGAGATCACCGGTGAACTCGATCCTGCCCGTCTGGAGCAAGAGATGGTCATTCTCGCCCAGAAGATGGATGTAGCAGAAGAGATGGACAGACTCGACGCCCACGTCGCAGAAACCCAGCGCATCCTCAAGAAAGGTGGCGCCCAGGGCCGTCGTCTCGACTTTATGATGCAGGAGTTCAACCGTGAGTCGAACACGCTGGCCTCTAAATCTATCAGCGCAGAGATAACTGCTGCTGCGGTAGAGCTTAAAGTACTAATCGAGCAGATGCGCGAGCAGATCCAGAACGTAGAATAATATTCAGGCTGCTTTATCAAAGAAACCGGCACTTTTAGCCGGTTTTTTTTATGGCTAATTTATCTCTTAGCCGACATCTGTGATCTGTTCAGTCTGCTCTCCAGTATCACGCTATTTAGACTCGAGATTACTGTCAATCCAGCCCTTATAGCAGCACTTTCCTAAGGGAAAATCTGATGTAAGCTAGGTAAAAATCATTCCAGAGGTTGGCGCGTTCGGCCATCAAGCACTACCTTTAGTCTAGCTATCAATTCTAATAATAAGCCGATCTAGATTCCCATCGGTGCCGCGCTAATAGCAACGGCTTGTTTCATTACAAGTCATAAATACTCATGTCTATTTTCAACGGATATTGACCCATCCCATCTAGATCAATGGAGCGACTTGATGAACATACAAAAATTACTGTTAATCTCCTTAGCCGGCTCAATTCTCTGTGCCTGTAGTGGCAGTGACTATGCTAAGGAATCCAATCCCAGCATTCCAGAACCTGCCGCTGTAACTAAAACCGGTAAAGTTGCCGATGGTTACTTAGTGGGGGCCACGGTTTGTTTAGACCTGAATCTGAATAAAACCTGTGACCCGGATGAACCTAGCACCACGAGCACCGCCGGTGGTGATTTCACTATTACTGGGGCAACACAAGAGCAGATAGACGGCTTCCCCTTGCTGGTTGAAGTCACAGTCGGCGTCATCGACGAAGATACCGGAGAAGCGATCACTCAACCCTATACCATGTCGGCTCCGGTGGGATATGAATTCGTCAGTCCTTTAACCACTATGGTGCAAAATGAAGTCGAGCAAGGCAGCGAGCTTAGTGATGCAGAAACTAGTCTGCAGACTCTGTTGGGCACCAGTCTAGATTTCACCCAAGATTATGTCGCCCAGCAAGTTAACGATGAACTGGGCAGTGAAGAGCAGGAAGAATATCAACGCTTACACCATATCGCACAGGTGACGGCCCAGATCATCGCCAATAACTTAGCTGCGGTGCAAGTTGCGGCCGATACCGCAGGGCTCAGCCTAGATGATGTCATAGGTTTAATTGTCGATCAGATCATAGATGCACTGGAAATTATCGTAAATGAAATTGAATTTGTCGAAAATCAAGGGGGGGAATTTAACCCGGACGATGTTGTAGACTCAGACGAGGTCACAAATGCCAGCACAGTACCAACTGATAACCTGGAAGATCAGGTCGCTATCAGAGACGCCGAAGCTCAAGCGGCCGCAGCCAACCTAACTGAATTAGTTTCAAGCGATGGTATCAATATCTTCGAAGGCGGGTTTCATGGCGGCATGATTGACCTCAGGTATGCCACAATTTTATATGATCTCGATACGCAGACAACGTCCGAAACCCGCTTTAAGCTAGTTGAAGGAGTATTTGTTGCTGACGATTCCAGCCTAGAAGATGAAGATTTAATCCTTACAGAACAAGGCTGGATTATGGGTAGTGATAACTTTGCCATCGGCGATCTTAACGATGATGGCAGCATAACCTTGATCAATAAAGATCTGCCCATACTCAGTGAGACCCTAACTGCGGAACAGCTATCCATTTCAGGTCTGAATATTAAGCTCTTCCTCGAAGAGAATAATGGAGAACTTTGGCACAAGGCGCTCCCAGAAGCTGCAACATTCGCTGAAGGTGCTGAAGCATTCGAGCTCAGTTTTAGTAACACCAATGATATCTACACCATCTTTAATTGGGATGGCTGTGAGCCTGAGCATATGGTCGAGGGTATGTGTAATAGTGTTTGGGCACATACCGCTGGCAGCGAGATGGATGGTCCAGCGATCACATTAGACAGCTTAGTCTCAGCGACGGCTTCCGACGGCATGGTCAACAAGATTGTCGGTCCGCACGTTGCCTGGCATGGCAGTCGTTCAGTGATTGTAGAGATGCTTGCTAATGGGACCTCTAATTTCTACAAAATTGAGTGGCAAGCCAAGAGTGACTCAGGAGAAGTTGTCAATGTCGCCAGCTTGATTGCAACCAGCAGCTGGCAAGATACCTTGGTACATGGCAAAAGGTTATTCCTGCTAATCATGCCGGAAAATATTCAAGACTTTGGCGACAATGATGATCAGGATAATGTACTGCTACTGGCAGAATATCAAGGTGCAGTTCGTCGAGGGGAATTTGTTGAATCTGGAGAAGAGTTTGATGACGATGAGTGGGTATATAATCTCATCGCCAAGAATGACATTTTGAACCAGGTCGATCTCAGCTTACTTAATCATGTCACTCCGCCAGAGCCTGATGCCGGTGACTTTATTTGTCGTGATGGGGATTCAGACTGGGACGAAGTAAACGATCGCCCTAAAGAGGGAACCACTCGAACTTTTGCAGAGTACCAAGCTCTCGTCGCTAACTGCCGCGATGGTGAACTCGTATCTTTTTCCACCGATGTCATAGCCAACCATAGATTAAAAAGCTACCACTCAGACGGCACCATAGAAACCATTTTTGTATTCAATACCGATGGCACAGGTAGCATAACGGAACATGATGTCGAGCCTCCCATGGTTGAAGATTTCCATTGGAACGTAAATTCATCGGGAGAGCTCATCATAGAGATGAGAAATTCGGCCGGAACCAATGATGTTAGAGCCGTGATAAGTTTAATCAAACAAGATGGCGATCACTATTCGATTAAAGGCTTTGTCGAGGATATTGCCTGGTCTCCAATGGACGCTAGTGTCGGTGAAGTCTGGAGTGACAAACTGAAACTTTTTAGCCTCTAATGGCTGAGGCATAAATTCCGCCCCTGCAGAGATTCTCTGCTCTTAGAGCCTGTTCAGTTATGGAACAGGCTCTAATTTATCAGAAACTCCCACTAGTACAGAGGGAGCTGCCAACTATACTCACACAGACAAGCGTTTACTCTCCTCCAGCGCTTCGCTACTGTCATCATCCATAGTCACTTTCTTAGCATTCCATACCGTTAGAGCGAGGAACAGCGACAATACCGAAGAGGCTAGCCAAAAATACTGAGCCTGAGTGAAGTCATATACCTCTACACCGTTAATAGTCTGGATATCAATCAGAGATGCCGACACCAGTTCCTGCATAGATGCAGCCATATAGGCACACAGACCGATAAAACCTTTTACCGCTCCAACAGCCTTCTGAGGCATAAGATCACAAGCTGTTAGGCCCGCTAGGAATACCACCAAACCACCGATTGCGAAGCCGATCATGGTTAATGCTACGGCATCGACCATGTGACTGCTTGGTCCGAAGAACAGCAGACACATACCAGCGATATTGGCTATACCGTACATCAAGGTGGGAATGTGTCGATTAGAATTGAATATCTTGTCCGAAACCATCCCCGACAAAATAGCACCCACCAAACCTGCGATAGGATAAGCCGACATGGCAAATCCGGCATCCAGCAGGCTATAACCCTTCACCTCTTGCAGATACAAGACAGCCCAAGAAGACATGGCATAACGGGAAACATACATCATGGCACAGGCCGCAGCTATCAACCAAAGAGTCGGCTGCTTAAGAATAAATATCTGTGCCTTGCGAGTATCCTCTGGGCATGCTTTCTTCTTAGATTCAGGCTCTTCACCGAAGGCGGTAGCAGGGTCCGGCAGACCATAGGTTTGCGGGCGATCTTTGAGTACGATAAGCATACACAGAGCCGCAGCGATTGCCGCAATACCAGCACCGATGAAACCGGCTTGCCAACCAAAATAGCTCACTAGAGAGGCGGTCAAAATCCAAGTAATCGCCTCGCCGATATTACGTGAACCAGCCCAGAGCGCATAGCGACTGCCTCTTTGTTTAGGCGAGAACCACTGAAACAGCGACACACATGAAGGTGCCGAGCCCACTGATTGAAACCAGCCATTCAGGCCCCAAAGCAGGATGAAGAAAAAGCTGGCCGTACTCATTCCCATAGCGATTGCTGTCACCCCCGACAGCAAAAGGGAGATCGACATAAATCTGCCTATGTTGGCGTAGTCTGACAGCAAACCGTTGGAAAACTTACCGATCGCATAGGTGAAGAAGAACGCCGATCCCATGATACCCAGTTCTGACAAGGTGACTATGTCCGCATCCAGCATGGGCTTCTTGACCACCCCCAGACTTAGACGAACCACGTAGAACACAGCGTAGCCAAATACCAAGCCAAGGAAGACTTGCCATTGATAACGTTTATATTTTTTTTGCATCTCTTCGGTAGAACCATCCATCAGTGGTTGGTCTGGCCGCGTTTTGAAAAATCCAAACATATGTAACCCCATTAGTATTTAGCCTAGATGGGGCCAATAATTGCCTAAGAGTTAGCCACTGACAAAACAGCCATTACGGGTCAATGCTGACTCAAACAGGAATAACCATGAGTCAAAATCAGCCTATTTCCCTCAAAGAAATGAACAAGATGATGATAAAATAAGGTTAATTATTTTATCTGGTGTCAGTATTGACTCAGAATTGAAAACACATTTTTTTATAAAACTTAAAATATGCGATCTAGATCGAAAAAAGGTGGCTTGGGGACGGATATGCAACAGACATCAAGTTTTCTCTTAATCATGCTGTCATTAATTATACTCATCAGCCCTCTCCAAACTATGGCGGAGCCAGATGACAAGACTTTAGTGATTCTCACCACCCTGTCCGAAAAGCCACTCCAACCCATAATTGAAAAATTCAAACAACAACATAATGATATTGAAATCAAAATCATTCATAGAAGAACTAGCACAAGTATTAAATTATTGAATCAAGGGTATATCGGCGATATTGATCTCGTTATCTCTACCTCGCCCTTCTTAATGAATCGGTTAATCAAGACCAAGCAATTAAAACAGTTAGATACCAAATACCAGCCCCCTCTCTGGTTAGCTCCACATAGCTTGGCCGCAGACAACAGAATAGTCGTATTCGGTTATTCCGGTGCGGTGATCCTATGGAATAAAGATTATTTAAAACAGTACCAGCTGCCGATACCCACTCATTGGGAAGACCTAACACAGGCGGTATTTTTTCAACACATCACCATGAGTACTCCGACACGTTCAGGGACCACTCAGATGATGGTTGAAAGTATTCTGCAGCATTATGGTTGGGATAAAGGCTGGAGCCTGTTACTCAATATAGGAGCCAATCTAGCCACTATCTCTTCCCGTAGCTTCGGCGTCAGTGAATCAATCTCCAGTGGTATGCTCGCCGCAGGTCCAATGATCGACAGTTATGCTATAAACTTAGCCAAGCTGGACTACCTAGGTTTCTCCTATTTATCTAATGTCGCCCTGATGCCCTGCTATGTCGGGATCATAGAGGGCTCAGTGCAAGACAAGCTTTCGACTCAATTTATCGACTTCCTACTGTCTGAGCCTAATCAGCAAGCACTGCCCAGTAGTACTTTAGCCAAACAATCGATCCACGATCCATCTCTGGCCAACACGCTAAATTTCACTCTTAATCAGGGACTCATGCTACAGAGGGAACTGACCATCAACACCCTGTTTGACCTAGCTATCAGCCAACAGCTCCCCCAGCTACAAGATGCCTGGTTGAGCGTGATTGAAGCGGAGCAGACATTTAAAGACCAGCCTTCTAAACTGGCTGAAATTCATCGAGCCAAGCAATTGATGTTTCAATTTCCGATCAGTGAAACTCAAGCCTTAGAGATGCAGACAATGAATAATCACTATGGAGGAGATCCACAATACAATCCCGTCAAAGTCAGACTCTTGCAGAACTGGCGACAGCGCCTGAGCCTCAACTTGAATAAAGCGAGTCGAATCATCAATGACATCAATGAGCAAGAACACCAAGAATGAAGCTTTTTAACTACCACACCATAGGCTCAAAATTAGTCCTAGCTTTTGCTGGCTGTAGCTTGCTCATTACTATCATCAGCGCCGTCGCACTGACCACCTGGAATAATCTCGATAACCATGTCAGTACCATATTAGACTCCAGTGTGCCCACACTAAACACCAGCTATCAATTAGAGAGTCATAGCGCCCAATTACAAGCCTTGATAGCCAAGATTCAGGCTTCAACCAACAAGGCTGAGCATAACAAGCTAAAATTACTATTAGATAAAGAACTGACAAAGATTACTAAAAGAGTCAACCACTTAAGAAGTAACCCGGACACCTCAGAGCTCAACTTTGGCTACGCTAAGTTGGCAAATGATATAGACAACTTGGAGCGCCAGCTGTTAAAGCGAATCGATAACCAACGTGAAATCGACAGCATAAAAGAAAAAATTCATTGGATACATCAGGATATCAGAGACGAACTCCTCCCCCTGAGACAGGAACTTCAATGGCAGCTGACTCGGGTGAATCTCAAACATGACCCTAAGGGACAAAGGAACAATATCGCTGATGAGTTTTCAACCACTCAGAGCCTGATGGACAAGGAAAGCCGAGTTTATGAGCAGATAATCGAGTTAATTGCCACTCAACACGGTTCTCAAATAGATAATGCCTTCGAGGTTATAAACTACAAGCTCATGGATATTCACTCACTCAGTGAGAGTATTTTCTATCACTCCTCAACAATCGCATATCGACAACTTCTAGGCGAACTAACCAAGATAATGCGACCAAAGGAGATGCTGCGACAAAGACTGCATAATAAATTGCAATTAGAGACCAAGATCGACCAGGCCAATGTATCGATACAGTCTCAACTGGCACAACAACATAAGCAGATACGCAACATGGTTGCCAATGCAGCCCAGACACTTAAAATCGTCAAGCTCAATATCAAGCAAACGATCAGTTACAGTAACCGGCTATTGATTATCTGTTTCAGTATTTCCATTGGCATCAGTTTATTCCTCACCCTATATTTCATCAGAAACCGAATAATAAACCGGTTAAATCAGCTGAGTGAAAGTCTATCGGACATCAATGAGGGTAAATTGGATTTAGACATAAAGGTATCCGGTACCGACGAGATCGGCCAAATAGGCGAGCTGTTGCGGCAATTCTGTCTCCAGATGAGAGAAATGGAGAAAACCAATGCGTTGAACCTCATCAACAATACTCAAGCCAGCATAATTACCTGTGATCTATTCGGTAAAATTGAGTCGGTCAATCCATCGGCAAGACAACTGTTTGAGCTGCCAGTCTCAGGTGAATTAAACATGGTATGGGACTGCTTTTCATCACCAGATATTCAGGAGTTGCAATCTCAGTTTAGTGAAGTCGGCTCACTGCTCGACACGGGCTCTGGCAGTGTCACCCTATTCATAGCAGCGGACACCTCAGTCTTGACTCCAGCTTACCTGAAGCTGGACTTACACCTGTTCAAACAGGGCCATCAGCAAAAAGTCATCATCACTATCTCGGATATTACTGAGCACATAGAAACCAAACACATACTTGAGATGCATGTGAATGAGAAGACCCAGTCTCTCACCCAAGCCAATAAAGAATTAATCGCCGAAGTAGAACTGCACCGAAGAACAGAGAAGAACCTGAGAGATACCCAAACCGAATTGATTCAAGCGGCTAAGATGGCTGTGGTTGGCCAGGCTATGACCTGTACCGCCCACGAGCTTAATCAGCCCCTGTCGGCAATCTCAACCTATTTGTTCAGCGCACAAATGGCATTAGACAAGCATGAGTATGACTCACTGCCCAATGCCCTCAAAAAAATTGAACTCCTCAGTATCCGCATGAGCAAAATAGTGCAGAATTTACGTAATTTTGCGAAGAAAAACCCGGCCGACAGCCCATTAATTCAGATCGAACTGCACGATATAGCCGAGCAAGCCAGAGCCATAGTCATCACTAAAGCGAAACGACAGCAGACTAAGATAACCAATCATCTGCCAATCGGTATATACACTCAGGCCGACGGCATTCAATTAGAGCAGATCATCATCAACCTCTTGGTAAACAGTTGTGATGCGGTAGCGAGCTCGAAGATAAGAGAGATAGATATCATATATCTGGGTTCGAATAACGAGTCACATACCTTAGCCATTCTAGACTCGGGGCACGGCTTAGAACCTGAGATTCTTACTAGCCTTTTTACCCCCTTTACCACCACCAAAGAGCTAGGCCTAGGACTCGGACTAAGCATTAGCCAAGCCATAATCGAACGCTTTCACGGTGCTATTATTCCCGCATCCGGCCTAACGGGCGGTGCCATGCTAATATTGGAATTACCTCAGTATGACAACAAGTAATTGTTTAGAAATACTCTTAGTAGATGACGATCAAGATGTACTGGACGCCTATCATCACCTATTTTCTCTCGCCGGATATCGGACTAGAATATTCACGAACCCGTTATCGGCCCTGGATTTTATCCCTATCGATTGGCCTGGGATTGTCGTTACCGATATGTATATGCCTCAGCTCAGCGGCATGGAACTGCTAACTCAGCTGAAGGAAAGAGATCCTCGGCTACCTGTGATAATGATTTCGGGTCATGGGGATATACCCATGGCATTGAAGGCAGTCAAACACGGTGCATGTGACTTTTTAGAAAAGCCCATCAAGCCCGCAGAGCTGCTGGCACTCATCACTAAACAGCTGAATTCACGCCATCAATACCTGCAACAGAAGAGCTCACTCAACAAGACCTTGACCAGAGAACTGATAGGTAAATCGGCACAGGTGAATAACATCCGTCAGGTTCTATCTGAGATGGCATTACTCGATAGCAACGTCTGTATCTATGGTGAATCTGGGACTGGCCGCCACAATGTGGCCTCACTGCTCCATAGCTTGAGCGCCAGAGCGACACTGCCCCTAATTCAATTAAATGGCAATCAGATCAAGACCATTTCAGATATAGAAAATCTGTTCACCCAAGCATCACAAGCAAGTATTATTCTCTCCTTCCCCGAACTCCTATCCCATGAAATACAACATTGGCTGGCCGAGTTCTTACTCAACCAGGAAAGAACTCAATCTAAGCCTATACGACTAATCACCATTTTCAGCGACTCGCCGGAAATCTATATCGGCGAACAGAGCCTGTTACCTGAACTCTATTACATCATCAATCAGAGCAATATAGAGCTGCCACCACTAAGAAAGAGACCCGATGACATAGCTCAGCTATTTCATTATTTTCTCAAACGAAGTTGCAATAAGCTGGCAAAGCCTCTGCCTAGTGTCGATAAAAGTTACCTCTCGACCCTACGCAAGCACTCCTGGGATGGTAATGTCCGCGAGCTGAGGAATGTCGCCGAGCTGTTTGCTATAGGCATAGTTAAACTAACAGGACAGAATCGAACTCAGTCAATGGATCAGACCCATAGCCCCCTAGATAACCTGGTCAATGACTATGAAAAACAGATTATCGAAGATGCTCTATATCTATTTTCTGGCAGAGTTGCAGATGCAGCCAATTACCTCCAGATACCTAGGAAGAAACTCTATTTGCGGCTGAAAAAACATGGAGTAGACAAAAAAGACTATAAGACACTATGAGTATCTAATAGTAATCCAACTAAATATGACGCGACATGATACTCATCAAACAGATATGTTTGATGAGTGACTCAAACCTAGATTGAGCCAGGATGTTCTGGTATTAGAGATGCACAAACCGAACTAAGATAAAAGATGGGCGCAGCCCTTCGGCTCCGCCTCTTTGCCTAAGCAGCTAAAGACTTATTTTAAATAATTTTTTAGCTGACCTTCCTGCTCAAGCAAGCTCTTATAGAGGGTGAATTGATTCGCCGCACGCTGCAAATTATGGCTTTCATGGTGAATGTTGAAATACACATCACCATTGAGGTGATCGGTCAGGAAGCGAACCCCTATCATCAGACAGATCACCCGGGCACCTAGCCACAGACTGGACTTCTCATCTTGAGTTAACACGGTATCGAGTTCACTCAAATAACCACGGCAAATTGCGGCAAAGATAGATTCACGCACATGCACATTCTCAAGAGAGGTAGAGTCTTCCTCCTCCGGCGAGGTGAAAGTTCTCACCATGTCACCGAAATCATACATGAGATGTCCCTTCATGCAGGTATCAAGATCTATGATAGCCAAACTGCTCATATCACGCTTGTCGTAGAGCATATTATTGATTTTTGTGTCGTTATGACATATTCGAAGAGGCAGGATTGGCGATATTTGAGCAAGTTCTTGTAAAATATCCTGCTGAGAAAATACGAAATCAACCCAGTCACTACAGCTTGCTAACCTATTTTCTTGATCACATGTTACCGCCGCCTTCAGCTGGTCTATACGTCCGGGAAGATGGTGAAACTGTGGAATAACATCCTCAAGCTGAGTCGCATCGAGATCGCTCAATGCCGATGAAAAATGTCCAAATGCCTTGGCTGCTGAAAAGGCTTCATCTTCAGAACTCACCACATCTATACTGTGACTATGGGGAAGATAGTTAATAGCACGCCAAAAACCTTGTTCACCGAGATCCACCGCCAGCAGACCTTTATCGGTACGCACAGGCGCCACAATTTCAAGAGAATACTCACTCTTCTGGCGCTTTGTTGCTAAATGCTCGGCAATTTTATGGGCATTTTCTACCAAGGCCTTAGGGGTCTTAAATACCTGGGTATTGATTCCCTGTAGCACGAGTTCACCATTGCTCCAGCGAACCAGAAAGGTATCATTTATATGACCATTTCCCAAGGGGGAAACTTTGGCATCACTGGTCCGAATACCAAAATAGGGCAGCACAGACTGCCTGACAAAATCGATCACTCAATAACTCCATTTCTCTTATGATGTAAAACTCCTGAGAGCTTTTGTTTCACCCGCACCACATCCCACGCTAGGTTACCCCGAACCAAGCGTCCTGTGCCCTAGCCACTCAGTTCAGTTGCTATAACGTTCAGTGGATGATGGATGCCATGTATATGCTGCATAACGGCCGGTAAATAACGTTCAGATTTAGACTCTGAACCAGATCTAAGATGCATCGATTTAGCCAAGCAGTCTAAAGATTTAGTGATATTTATTCCAGCTATAAATAAGGCCTAAAAGCGGTGTTTTTTGACAGTGCGGACTGGCTGCCCTTGAGACTGAAATCATAGCCGCACAGCTTGATGCTGCCACGTATCGCTATATCAGAGATAATCCCTTGAGTGTCTAATGGTGAGAAACGTGCCTCGATTGACGTATCAGGCATATGTTCCACCAAGATGGGTCGATAATTACTGCCATCGTTAAAACTCAGCTTGGCACAGCTTGTGTCACCCTTTGCCGATGCAAGGGACCAGAGCTCACCTGCTGGGCGCTTCTCTCCTAACCAACGAATGATCAGCACATCATTTTCCAGCAGCACGCTAAACCCATCGGGGATCTTAGCCTCCTGCCTAACCTGTGCCGGTACCTTTGCTGATATTTCTGCAACTAACTCACTCTTAACCTCTTCATCGGTCGATAGCAGCTCCAACAGGCCTGCTATGAGCACTAAAACTCCCAGACCAGTCGCAACAGCTAGCAATAATTTGCGGTTCTCTTTGGCCCAATAACTCCACTGCCTCATTGCCATGGAGCCCGACAACCTTGAGGAAGAAGATGTCTGCCGTTTATGATGCTTCTCTTCTACCACACCTTCATAAGCATGAGACTCTTCAGCGTCATATTCATTATCAGCTGCAAGGTCCCCATATAAGCTAGGCTCAACCCGCCTACGATTCACTCTTGATGCAGATATGACCGCTGGACCCGCATAGCCTTGATGATAGAAGTTAACCTTGCCTACGGGGGAGAGTCTGGCAAAGAAGAGGCTGATTAAAACGGCGATAAGCAGAATCACCACAGATAGCACTAAGCTAGCAGCATAGGCGAGTGTGATTGAGAATAAGAAAAGAGGAATCAAAACCAGGCCGGCATGCCAACTTGGCCGTGCCACATCACGCATTCTTCTATAAGCGCTCAAGCCAAGCACTGGGGCGAGTAAACAGCCTAGCACTAAGAGGCCTGCACTTTGACCAAAGAGCATGCAGCCTAGTAGCAAAACAAGATAAACAGAGGCACTAATTACCGCAAATCTGACACCGTTATCTCGGCCACTGAAGCAAAAGAGTGATTGATATTGCATTGAAAAAAACACCTAATAAAATGGAATACTCTCACCCCTATGAGTTAAGAGTAAAAAAGAAGCGGCCAACAAGCCTTAGGCATAATACACCCTAAATGGCCGAATTAACCCTATACAGGCTAAACAATTTATTGCTCAAAGTCAGTGCCAGCTTGAATAAAGCCATTAAACTTATTTCACTTATCCAGTTTGTTCAAAAAACCTTAAACCTATTAGGATTAAACTGCCACTAGCGCCCCAGCCCAAGTGGGGCGTATAATGCACAGCTTCCCGATGCTCGGGAGCCACATTTCGTTTTAAATTTTGGATGCTTAACTCATGACCGCACGCGGAAACCTATTTATCGTATCAGCGCCCAGTGGCGCAGGTAAATCCTCTCTCATTTCGGCACTTCTGCAGGATAAACCTGCCGATAAACAAGTTTCTGTGTCTCATACGACCCGCCAACCTCGTCCGGGTGAAGTCAACGGACAGCACTATCATTTTGTGACCAAAGAAGAGTTTAAAGCCTTGATCACCGAAAATGCTTTTTTCGAGTGGGCCGAGGTGTTTGGCAACTACTATGGTACGTCTCGAAAAGTGATCGAACAAACCTTGACCGATGGCATAGATGTTTTTCTCGATATCGACTGGCAAGGGGCGCAACAGGTCAAAAAAGTGATGCCTGAGGCCATAGGGATATTTATTCTTCCTCCCTCTAGAACTGAATTAGAGAAGCGTCTGACGGGTCGTGGCCAAGATAGCAAAGAAGTCATTGCCAGCCGTATGGCTCAGGCTGCATCAGAGATCTCTCATTATAACGAATATGACTTCATCATCATTAATGACGATTTCGACACGGCTTTAGCCGACTTAGTCGCAATTATCCGCAGCCAACGTCTAACGGATACTGGCCAAATTCATGCGCACAATGATATGATACAAGGTCTGCTGGCAGACTAGGTGCCAACATGAACAATTTTGCGTCATTTTTTTCATCCTAACACTGGAGTTCCATACATGGCTCGCGTAACTGTAGAAGACGCCGTAAACCAAATCGGCAACCGTTTTGATATGATCCTGGTTGCAGCGCGTCGTGCTCGCCAAATCGCTGTGCAGGGTAAAGACCCTATGGTTGAAGAAGAGAACGACAAGCCTACGGTTATCGCACTGCGCGAAATCGAATTAGGTTTAGTTACTGCTGACACTTTGGATGCCGATGAGCGCCAAACTGTTCGTGAACGTGAAGCAGCTGAAATTGCTGCTGTAGCTGCGATTGCTGAAGGTCGCAACGACATATTATAAGGAGTGCAACCACTTGTATCTGTTTGAAGGTCTCAAAGAGTCTGCATCAAGTTATTTAGAACCTGATCAGGTAGCATTACTCAAGCAGGCCTACCTGGTGGCGCGTGATGCCCACGAAGGTCAAATGCGCACAAGTGGTGAACCCTATATTACACACCCGGTTGCGGTCGCCCGCATCCTGGCCGATATGCGTCTCGATCATGAGACGCTTATGGCCGCTCTCCTGCATGACACTATCGAAGACACCCCAGTAACCAAAGATGAATTAGCTGAAATTTTCAGTGAATCCATCGCCGAACTGGTCGAAGGCGTCTCCAAACTCGATAAGCTAAAATTTCGCGACAAGAAAGAAGCCCAAGCCGAAAACTTCCGCAAAATGATGATGGCCATGACTCAAGACATTCGAGTGATCCTCATCAAGTTAGCCGACAGAACCCACAATATGCGTACCCTTGGAGCCTTAAGGCCCGATAAGCGTCGTCGTATTGCCCGGGAAACTCTGGAAATTTATGCCCCGATTGCCAATCGTCTCGGTATCCATAATATCAAGACAGAGCTGGAAGACTTAGGTTTCCAAGCTTACTACCCTATGCGCTACCGCGTATTGAGAGAAGTAGTGAAAGCGGCTCGCGGTAATCGAAAAGAATTAATCCAGAGCATAGAATCCGCGGTGCATACTCGTCTGGGAGATACTGGGCTCGTGGGCACAGTCAAAGGTCGAGAGAAAAACCTCTACTCCATCTACAACAAGATGCGCGGCAAAGAACTGCAATTTCAGGAAGTCATGGATATCTACGCCTTTCGCGTCGTCGTCGATTCCATAGATACCTGTTATCGGGTCATGGGCGCCATGCATGGCCTTTATAAGCCTCGCCCGGGCCGTTTCAAAGATTATATTGCCATTCCAAAAGCCAACGGCTATCAGTCATTGCATACCTCGCTATTTGGCCCCCATGGCGTACCGGTCGAAATACAGATCCGTACCGAAGATATGGACCAGATGGCGGATAAAGGGATTGCGGCTCATTGGATCTATAAAAAAGGCAACTCGGGTCAGCAAGGCACTACAACACAAGTTCGTGCTCGCAAGTGGATGCAGAGCTTATTAGAGCTGCAGCAGAGTGCCAGCACCTCATTCGAATTTGTTGAAAATTTCAAGACTGAACTCTTCCCGGAAGAGATTTACGTATTTACCCCTGAAGGTCGTATTTTAGAACTTCCAGTTGGGGCTACCCCGGTGGACTTTGCCTACGAAGTTCATACCGATGTAGGTACTACCTGTGTCGGCGCGCGCGTTAACCGCCAAGCCTACCCCTTGAGTCAGCCACTTATCTCGGGACAGACTATCGAGATCATCACCGCCAAAGGTGCGAGGCCAAATGCGGCCTGGCTTAACTTCGTAGTGACAGGCAAGGCTCGCGCAAAGATCCGTCAGCTACTCAAGAGCCTCACCGAAGACGATGCGGTTATTTTAGGTAAACGCCTACTCAACCATGCATTAGGCGAAACCAAACTAGATTCCATAGCACCAGAGCAGATAGCTCAGGTCGTTAACGACACCAAACATAACACCTTAGATGAATTGCTGGCCGATATTGGTCTGGGCAATGCCATGAGTATAGTGATAGCTCAAAGATTAGTCGGCGATCAGGTCGTGGCTCAGGAACATAATGATTCCCACATGATGCCTATTCGCGGTGCAGAGGGAATGCTAGTCACCTTCGCTAACTGTTGTCTGCCTATTCCGGGTGATGCGGTTATTGCACACGTGAGCCCGGGCAAAGGTCTAGTCGTTCATATGGAAAGCTGCTCTAACATCCGTGGCTATCAGGGTGAGCCAGACAAATATATCCCGGTTCAATGGGATAACGCCGAAGGCGTCGAGTTCCAGACGAATCTGCGAGTAGAGATAGTCAACCACCAAGGTGCGCTGGCCAAAATCACCTCGATAGTTGCCGGCGAAGAGGCAAATATTCACAACTTGAGTACCGAAGAGCGTGATGGAAGAGTCTTCCTGATCAACCTGAGGATCTCAGTTAAAGACCGTATCCATCTAGCAAACGTGATGCGACGTATCAGGGTGCTGCCCGAAGTACTTAGAACATCCCGTAATCGATAAATAACTCATCAAGACTAACTTAGAGAGAGCGTTATGGCAGAAAAAATCATCATAGCAACCGATAAGGCACCACAGGCAATCGGCACTTATTCTCAGGCTGTTAAAGTGGGCAGCACTGTCTATCTATCTGGTCAAATCCCATTAGACCCTGCAACTATGCAGATGGTTAGCGATGAATTTTCTGCTCAAGTAGTGCAAGTCTTCGACAACTTGACCGCGGTCTGTGAAGCCGCCGGCGGTTCTTTGAGTGATATCGTCAAGCTTAATATTTTCATGACAGATCTAAGCAACTTCGCCACGGTCAACGAGATCATGGAGCGTTACTTCTCTCAGCCTTACCCGGCTCGTGCGGCTATCGGGGTTAAACAACTACCGAAAGGCTCACTAGTAGAGATGGATGGAGTGATGGAGATTTAATCTCCTTGCACATTCTATCGAGGGCGCTTCGGCGCCCTTTTGTTTTCCTATTATAAATGCATATACAGCTACAAATTAAAGAAGTAACCCCATGAGCCCAGAACGCCTTGCACGTATCAATGAAATGCTGGATAACCGTCAGCCAGATCTCACCCTATGTTTAGATAGGGTTCATAAGACCAACAACATAGCAGCCGTGATCCGCACCGCCGATGCCGTGGGTATCCATCAAGTTCATGCGGTATGGCCAGATATAGAGATGCGTGTCTCGGGTAATACCGCTTCTGGTAGCCAACAATGGGTGAAAACCATTAAGCACTATCATATGGATGACGCCGTACAAGCTTTTCGCGCTCAGGATATGCAAATCTTAGCCACCAACTTCTCGGCAGATGCCGTCGATTTTCGTGAAATCGATTATACCCGCCCCACGGTTATCATCTTAGGCAATGAACATGATGGCGTGAGTCCAGAAGGCATCGCTGCCGCGGATCAGCACATCATCATTCCCATGATAGGCATGGTGCAATCACTCAATGTCTCGGTAGCATCGGCACTCATCATGTATGAGGCCCAGCGACAGCGACAAGTCGCCGGCATGTATGGCACTCGTAAGCTAGATGATGACTACTGTCAGATAAAGCTATTTGAGCAGGGCCATCCCATCTATGCCAAGGCTTGCACACGCAAGAATATTCCCTACCCTAAGGTCGACCATCTAGGGGAAATCGTCGCCGATGACATCTGGTGGGCAAAAATGCGCTCACCGGAATTTCACGCCGCTGTTTGAGCGGTTCAAAACTAAAAATCTAGTTCACTTGTCGGATAACAAGTTGCTTAAGTATCTTGGTAGTTGGGTTCATTGGGCTGGTTTGGTGTTTGGTTGTTATCTGGTAAGCATGGCTTCATTGTTATCTATCACCTGCCGTGGGTGCTGTACAGGATGTATGAATGTCGTGATCACATGGATGTGAATGAACGATCTTAAGTGCAAACACTTCTGCGACACGCTGTAATGACTTGTCAGATAACAAGTTAGTTAAATATCCATTGAGTTAGGTTCGTTTGGCGGGTTTGGTATTTGGCTAATTTTTGGCTAGCTAAGCTTCAATTTAATCTATAGCCTGCGGCTCGCTAAATGTGCAAACACTTCTGTGACACGCTGTAAATACGTCCATGTAAGCTCTACGAAAACATCCTTGTTTTCGAAGGTCACAGCCGCGTTCACACCCTGAGTATTTTCTTCTTCGATTTGATTTTTACTGACTAGTAACTCACTTCTGGCAGAAAGGTTAGTTATGACTTTCCAAGATAAGGAGAGAGAAATTCACTAACCTCTTTAGAAGCAACACCAATATCGACTTTTATGCCTTCCTTTTCTAGCGTTTGAATACCCTTTCCATTATTTCTAAGATCAGGGTCTAAAATGGCAACTACAACTCTCTTAATACCTGATTTTACAAGAGTAGAAGCACATGCGGGAGTTCTACCAACAAATGAGCAAGGCTCCAGAGTAACGTATGCGGTCACTAGTCCCATTGAACCATCATAAGCATTTAGAGCTTCCATCTCGGCATGGTTACCACCTATTTTCTGAGTATACCCCTCGGCAATGACTTGATCATCGAGAACAAGCACGCAACCTACAGGAGGATTTGGCTGACATTCAGGCAGAGCTGTCTGAGATAGCTTTAATGCTCGAAGCATAAATTTTTTATCAAAATCCATTTAAATACTCAGTGAAGAACGTTCGTTTACATTAACAAATATATGGCAGAAGTGATGTAAGAACATTCGAGTAAAATACTGACTCTAAAAGGGGCAATAACTGCTTAGAGCGCTCACTCTAGGATGCAGCTGGACAGAAGCTTGTTAGTGCATAGGCTCGTTAGTTTGTACTTCGTATGAGTAATAGTATGTAGATATCAGAATTAACGCCTCATTATGTTTCACTCGTTAAATTCACTTAATATTTGTTTTGTAATACCATCGAGTCCAGGAAACATAGTTTGATGATTGATTCCAAGCTGACTCAATTGCTTTCGAAGTTTTGGCTTTTTATCTTTAGGAATGATGATAGTTTCAGCTAAATATACCTCAGTTGAGACATAACTTTTGGGATCACTCAAACTAGCCATTGGAGTCATCTTATTGGGGTAAGGAAAAGCCATAAAACATCCACTTTGGGCTGCTACACGTGGATTTAGATGCTTTGGATAAAATAAAATCAAATGCGGAATGCTATCAATATCATCTGAATCCATACGCCATGTTTTAGGAATTCTTAAATACACAGCACCATCGCAATCATCTTTGCTTTTTTCTGACAAAGAAAAGTATAAGGCTACTAAAGGATTTGTTGTCCAATCTAGTAATGGCGTCGGCAAGCCATGATGCTGTGCATGAATTAGCCATTCTAGCTTAGTGGCCGGAGTGAAATTCATATATGGTGCAGACTGGATTTTAAATTGCGATAATAAAGATTTCTCTAAACTTCCCCAATCCCCATAAATGGTATTGTGATTCTCCAGCTTATTATGCAACCTTCCAATAGTAGGGATTAATTCCCACTCTTTATTAGCTTGCCCCCGATAAATCGTATGCTCAGATTTATCATTCAGGGCATTAATATAGTCAGATATATTCTCTATAGTCATTAAAGTGCCCTAAACATAACGCCGTTAGCATGGGCCGCAGAAAATGGCGGCCTTTTTTGGAACAAAAAAGATGCCACTTTGCGGAGGTCCAGCCGAAGGCGAGCATGCCTAACCTTGTTATGTGCTGGCAGCTTACTCATTGTGTTTATATACCTCTGGTACATCACCATGCCCAGTACTTTTATATTTTTCTATCCAAATCTGGCTGCAAACTGAACACTTAAAAATAGTTATCCAGTTCTTATAATCAGTATCTAATTCTTCAAGTTTGGACTGAAGCTCAGGAATATCTTTTACAGACTTACCATCATACTTATTTGTAAGCTCAGAACAGCAATTCATTCCAATCCCTCATGCACATAACAGCTTATTGAATAGCTGCTCAATAATGTTCCGGTTAAAATTACAACTTATTAGCAACCGCCATAACCTAACCGACTGTTTATTAGAAATAAATTATCTGGTTCAAGATAAAGTCGCTCAATATCAAGCCCGCAAAATTGAGCGCCTTGATGTAGAGGTCTCTACATTTTATAGCATGCTTTTACTAAATATATTTATTTCAACAACTTATCAAAACCTAAGGGGTTTATCGAGCATTAAATGTGTGTTTTTCGCTCTATTTTCTCACGAATTACCAGTGTGGAATTATAAAAGTGTATTTATCTAGTACTTTAAAGTCAGATCTGACTACCCAATAGATTAGAAAGTATAAGGCTATATTGGCTCTTCTCAGGTGGCCAAAATCCTCTAGCTAACACACGATGGGGCATTTCCGTGTTAGCTACTCAACCAATGAAACCCAAATCGAAGAGATAAATAACCAGGTGTAGATACGTCTGCGAGCTTCCAAAACAAGGCCGAAAATGTTCCCTACATTTTTCGGCATTTCCACCATCCGTGGCGGTCAGATGTTTTGGCAGAGCCTCCAAGGAAGACTCTTATGAAATCAAGACCGGCGGTTCGCAGAACCTTCTCAAAATAAAGAGCGCACAATCCTCGCCGGATAGGCGTTAGGTTACAATGAAAACAAAGGCTCGGAGCGAATAAGGCCAAATTTTCTTGTGATTCAACCAAGTGTAGATGCAGCTGCGAGCTTCCATGGATGGACTTGCAGCGTTTCGCAGAAGTGTCTGCACATATCCCGCTGAGCAAGCGATAGGTAACCATGAAGGAACGAGCTTCAAACGACTACTCAATACCAACTCAGCCAGAAGCTGAATCAGAAAATGTCATCAGCCTTCATTCGAAGGCTAGCTAGCTTTGGGGAATTTCTGAGTTAGCGACTCAACCAATGAAACCCAAATCGAAGAAGTAAATAACTGAGTGTAGATGCGGCTGCGAGCTTCCAAAACAGGGACGTTTTGGCAGAGCCTCCAAGGATGGATTGACGGCGTCTCGTAGAAGTAGCTGCACATATCCCGCTGAGCAAGCGTTAGGTTACCATGAAGGAACGACCTTCAAACCCCCTTCCCAATACCAACTCAGCCAGAAGCTAAACCAGAAAATGTATTAAGTCTTCATTCGAAGGCTAGCATCAACTTATGCCGACTAGCGTCACACTTATTCAAACCATTTGTCATAGATCACAATTTTCGCCATACTCGAGCTAATCCCGACAGCAAACACAAGTCTTATAAAAACAAAAGTTTGCCGATTGGAATGCCATTAATAATCACAAGTATGGAGTTGCCGATGGAATCACAGATCAAAACACCTGTAGAGATGCTCGACCACTGGGTCGACACACTCGGTGACTCAACTTACCTAAGACAACCGATCAATGGCCAGTACCAAGACTTTAGCTGGCGCGAAGTACAACAGAAGATGCAGCAGCTTGCTGGGGCCCTAAGACACTTAGGACTAAAGCCAGGTGACAAAATTGCCGTGCTCTCTAAAAACTGTGCCGAATGGTTTATTACCGATCTTGCCCTGATGCATGGCGGCTATATTAGTGTGCCCATCTACCCAACTGCCAACGCAGATACCATAGCTTACGTGTTGGAACACAGCGAAGCCAAGGCCATTATTATCGGTAAACTAGATTACTGGGCCGACCAAGAAACTGGGGTTGGCGGCGATATATTGAGAATGTCCATGCCCTACGACACTATGCCGGCTCAATATAAGTGGGACAGCTTACTGCAACTTGGAGAGCCACTGCTAGATGCCCCATATGCCACTCCAGAGCAGACAATGACGCTGATCTATACTTCCGGCTCTACTGGCAAACCTAAGGGTGCGATTCAAACCTTCGCTAGCTACGCTTGGACCTGTAAGGCGGTGGTAAGAGATCTCAAAACCGGAGTCGACGATAGATTAATCTCTTACCTACCTCTGGCTCACATCACAGAGCGCGTGGCGATGGAAGGCTCATCATTTTATTCCGGCAGCTGTGTCGCTTTCGTTGAGAGTCTGGATAGTTTCGTTGCCGATGTACAACGTGCCAGGCCTACGATATTTTTCTCGGTCCCTAGGCTCTGGAGTCTATTCCACCAAAATATTGTCGCCAAGATTGGCAAGAGTAAGCTGAACTTGCTGCTTAAAATTCCTATTATCAAGGGGATCATCAAGAAGAAGATCCATGCAGGTCTGGGTCTGGAGCACTGTCGCCTACTGGGATCTGGCTCAGCGCCGATTCCACCATCACTGATTCACTGGTATCACACCATAGGTCTGAATATCAGTGAAGGCTGGGGAATGACAGAAAACAGCGCCTACTCCATCATCAACTACCCCTTCGATGCCAATAAAATCGGCACAGTCGGTCGCGCCGTCGAGGATTGTTTGATCAAGCAAACGGCGAGTGGCGAGCTCTTGGTAAAAAGCCCAGGCTTGATGACTGGTTACTATAAACAAGAGGAGATGACTGCCATCTCATTCGATGAAGAAGGTTACTTCCGTACCGGAGATCTCTGCTCCATCGACAGCGACGGCTACGTGTCGATTACCGGTAGAATCAAAGATAACTTTAAGACATCTAAAGGCAAATATGTCGCCCCTGTGCCCATAGAGCGTAAACTGGCACAAGATCCCCATATTGAGCTGCTTTGCGTCATAGGTTCTGGCCTGCCCCATCCAATAGCCCTAGTACAACTATCCGAAGGCGCCTATTTGCAGCCAAGAGAAGAGGTTCGTAGCTCACTTAAGGCGACTTTAGACAGTATCAACCCCAACCTTGAATCCCATGAAGCCGTGGATGCCATCATAGTCGTCAATGACGCCTGGGATGTGGATAACGATGTGCTGACGCCGACACTAAAAATTAAGCGCCATGTACTTGAAAAAAGATTCAGTGAAAGAGTCGACGGTATTCGCGGTGGCAAGATACGTTGGGAAGATGAAATAACTTAGTTATCACCACATATAGCAAATAATAACAAAGCACGCACCCAGCGTGCTTTGTTCATTTAATGCTTCCAGTCTACAACCTATGAAAGAACATTAATGACATAATATGACGTTAATGTTTGCCTTATGGTGAAAAAACTTTAAGCTAGCTAATCAAAAAAATTGCAACAGGATAATTGGAACTAAGATGTTAATCGCTCTCTCTATCATAGGTGGCTTCGTGATCCTCACCTTAGGCGCCGAGGCCTTGGTACGAGGCGCAAGCGCCATCGCCCTCAGATTAGGCATTACACCTCTGATTATCGGCCTGACCATAGTGGCCTTCGGTACCAGTGCCCCCGAGCTAGCCGTAAGTTTAAAATCAGCTCTGGCCGGCAATAGTGGCATAGCCTTAGGTAATGTCATCGGCTCTAACATAGCTAACATAGGACTCATCTTGGCACTCACCGCCCTCATTCGCCCAATCCAGGTGAAGTCACAGATGGTCAAGCGTGATATCCCCATCATGATCGCCGCCTCTATGCTCTTCTGGGGTTTACTACTGGACGGTGAACTCAGCTTCTGGGATGGCGCCCTGCTCACTAGCTTATTAGTCAGCTACCTAAGCTTCAGCTATATCAGCTCACGCAAGAGTGGTGACTGCGAAGAGATAGATGATAGCCCGCAAAAACCTATGCTTTCTGTGTTGTTTATTCTTATAGGCATCACCATGCTTGTCGGCGGCGGAATACTATTTGTCGATGGCGCCGTGGATCTTGCCAGGACATTTGGGATCAGTGAAGTCATTATTGGTTTAACCATAGTTGCCATAGGCACCAGCATGCCAGAGCTAGTCACTTCAATAGTGGCCGCGCGTAAAGGCCAGAGTGACATAGCCATAGGTAACATAGTCGGTTCTAACCTGTTCAATATCTTGGGTATCTTAGGTGTAACCGCTTTGGTTCATCCTATTGCAGCCGCCGGGATTCAGAACTTAGATTTTATCGTCATGTTGGCGCTATCTCTACTTGTGCTACCCTTCGCTTGGACAGGATTTAGGATCGGCCGCCGTGAAGGCGCCATATTATTAACCGGTTATCTCAGCTATATGGCCTACCTGGTCGTTTTGGCCTCAGCTTAATATTCTAGCTCCCTTGCTAGCTCAGTAATTTAAGCTCGCCTAGATAAGATCATGATGACAAATGTCATCATGATCTCATGACCTTTGTGCCTGCAAATCACCTCTAATCTCTTTGATACTAGTCCTGACCCTATAAAGGGACTTAATCCACCCGAGCACTCGGGACTACAAGGAGAAATATATGCAGACGTTCTTATTGGTCGGCACTCTCATCAGCACAGCGGCAATCTTTACCCTGCCCGTTAGCGCGAATCAGATCACCATAGATACAGCCACCAGCTATGAACTTCTATTAACCTAGATGGAAATGCCGGGATTAACCGGACTCTAACTCGTGAAATGCTGCATGCAAGGTCATAATTCTCACCACGTTCGGCAAACCCATTATCCAATCGATACTGCCCTATTGCGTGACAGAAGGCCTGGTTATAAAGGCTAAATTGGCCCTAACATTGCCATCAAGCATTTATCTGATAGTATATGTATATAAATACAGTGTTTGAGTGTTTGGCTCAGATAACATTCAATAGATAAAATAGGTACCGGGCGTGAAGAGACTCGATCTTGTTCCTGTCACAGATCTTAAGGGCGTAGCCAAGAAGATGGCCGAACGTCTGGCTAAACTCGGCATTCACACGGTACAAGATCTACTATTCCACCTGCCATTAAGATATGAAGACCGCACTCAAATATACCCTATTGCCTCTCTCTATCCAGGCAGTTACGGCACCATAGAGGCCGTGATCCAGTCCAGTCAGATCATCCAAGGCCGTAAGCGTATGATGACCTGTACCGTGAGAGATGACACAGGTTACATAACACTCAGATTTTTTAATTTTTCTGTGGCGCAGAAAAATTGCCTAGTAAATGGTACCAGCATCAGGGCCTATGGTGAGATACGTCGCGGCAAACATCAGGCCGAGATCATCCATCCAGAATATAAGCTCATTCACGAAGATGATGATTTGGTGATGAGTGATACCTTGACGCCGGTATATCCAACAACTGAAGGCTTAAAGCAGGCAAGTTGGATCAAGCTGACAGATCAAGCCTTAGCCATGCTCGACCTGGACGGCTTACAGGAACTGCTCCCACCTCAGCTGCAACCGAATAATCTGACTCTTAAAGCCGCCTTACAGCTATTACATAGACCCAATAATCAGGTTTCCTTGTTCGATCTGGAACAAGGTCACCACCCGGCGCAGCAACGCTTGATCCAAGAGGAACTCTTGGCCCACAACCTGAGCATGCTCAAGTTGCGTCAGCGCAGTAATCGCGATCATGCTGTGAGTTTGACGGCGACGGGTAAACTACTCAATCCGTTTCTGCAGGCTCTGCCATTTAAGCCAACCGGGGCACAACAGAGGGTCGGTGTTGAAATCTGCAGCGATCTCGAAAAAAGTTCACCTATGATGCGCCTGGTTCAGGGTGATGTAGGCTCGGGCAAGACATTAGTGGCAGCCTTTGCGGCATTGCAAGCCATAGAAAATGGCTATCAGGTAGCCATGATGGCCCCAACTGAATTATTAGCCGAGCAACACGCCGAGAACTTCGCTCTCTGGTTTGAGCCTCTAGGGCTAAAAGTTGGCAGGCTAGCCGGTAAAATAAAGGGCAAGGCCAGAGCGCAATCTTTGCAAGATATCGAGTCCGGTGAATCTAATATGGTTATCGGCACCCATGCCATTTTCCAGGATCAAGTAGTCTTTAACAATCTTGCCCTCATCATCATAGATGAACAACATAGATTCGGCGTTCATCAGAGACTTGGCCTGCGAGAGAAAGGCATCAACCAAGGCTTCCACCCTCATCAGCTGATCATGACTGCCACGCCAATTCCACGCACCTTGGCCATGACCGCCTATGCCGACCTAGATACCTCAGTGATAGACGAACTGCCACCGGGGCGAACCCCAGTGACAACCGTAGCCGTTGCCGATATGAGGCGCAATGAGGTTATAGAGAGAGTCCGACATGCCGCCACCCATGATGGCAGACAGACATACTGGGTATGCACCTTGATTGAAGAGTCGGAGGTTCTCGAATGCCAAGCGGCAGAAGATACCGCCGCAGAGCTGACACTAGCCCTGCCCGAGCTCAAGATAGGTCTGATCCATGGACGCATGAAGTCCGCCGAGAAACAGGCCATCATGGCCGAATTCAAATCCGGTGAACTGCACCTCTTGGTCGCCACAACAGTCATAGAAGTGGGGGTAGATGTCCCCAATGCCAGCTTGATGATCATAGAAAACCCGGAACGTTTAGGCCTGGCGCAATTGCATCAACTCAGGGGACGAGTCGGTCGTGGAGCCGTCGCCAGTCACTGCGTACTCATGTATAAGGCACCCTTGTCACCCACGGCAATCAAGCGATTGGGGGTGCTCAGAGATAGCAATGATGGTTTCATCATAGCTCAGAAGGATCTGGAGATAAGAGGCCCGGGGGAAGTATTAGGTACCAAGCAGACTGGTATTGCCGATATGAAAATTGCCGATTTGGTTCGAGATCAGGCGTTGATCCCCCACATTCAGAAGTTAGCCGTACACATCATGGAACAGGTCCCGGATAATGTCGATGGCATAGTCCAACGTTGGCTAGGAGATCGAGAACAATACGTCCAAGCTTAGAAAATAAACATAAATCCGTTAATTTTTATTCGATTAATTATTCTTTAATTCGGTCAACGCCTATAGACATGAGCGCTAAATATTGCAAAATGGACCAGCTCTCTTAGAGCTGTCATCTCCTGTAACCGAGTCGCACTTACAAAGGGTATTACATGCAAGTCAATCAAGAAGATAGAATCGTACCGCAAGAGAAGTCAGCGAATACCAATACCTTAGCCATTATTGCCATTGCAGCTGTAGTCTCCTTCATCGCAGGAGGTGCCTATTATTACTTCAGTGCCGATGACCTAACATCTGCGCCGCTGCCTATTGAAGTGGCAGAAATTATTCCCCAAGAGCCAGTCATAACCCCTATAGATATTCCTGAGCCAGTGATCCCGGAGCCTGTAGAATCAGTAGAAGCTGCCATCGAAATTAAGCCAGAGGTTCAAGTAGAAGCATTACCTAGCTTAAGTAACAGCGATGGCTATATCCATAAGAAAACGGTCGAATTATCTGATGGCATGAGCATCGAATCGCTATTAGTGGAGAGAGATCTGATCAGGCATTTCGTGGTTTTCGTCGATAACTTAGCCCAAGGCGAACTGGCTCGAAAAGTAAGCCCCTTGAAGGCCCCCGACAGAGTCTTCACCGTTTCAGACATCACCAACAAGACATATATTAATCCCGATAGCTATCACAGGTATGATCTGTACGCCGATTTCATCGTCAATCTGGATGAACAGCAGCTCGCAGCGACCTACAAGGAACTAACACCTTTGATGGGAGAGGCATTCGAGGAGTTAGGCTATGGAGAGATGAGCTTCAATCAGAGAATGCTTGAAGCTATCGACATCATGCTAGCGGCCCCAATCATAGAGCTGCCAATTGAATTAGATGGCGTCAGTGTGAACTATCAATTTGTCGATCCTCAACTAGAAGCTCTGCCCAACGCCCAGAAATTCCTAATCCGCATGGGTCCGGAAAACACTAAGAAAGTGAAAGCGGCGCTGCGTAAGCTGAAAAAGCACCTAGCAGGCTAATAAACAAGTTCCCCCTACAAACCCGTTGCCTAGCAGCGGGTTCTAACACTCCAAACGTCATAAGCCTATACATATCAACAACACCTGTATCTCAAAACACTTCATCATCCCAGTTAATCTAGTGTAGAATAATGCCCCAATGGTAACTCGCTTACCAGCCCGAGAATTTACCCAGTTACCCATTGATTTAACTGGTTATATTCTCAGTATTTAATACTTGTGTCAGAGGCATTCCGTTGCAGTTAATATTTAACATTTGTTCTTGGGGAGCCTGGTCTCCCCATCACCAGCAACCCCAAGATTGGCAGCATTGGCAAAGAACCTATGCTCACCAAAGTGCCTCCCTGCCCGACGCACCTAAATTATCTCGAGTTCCTGCGATGCAGCGACGACGCTATAGCGCCTTGACTAAGATGCAACTCGAAGCCGCATTTCAAGCCGATGCAGCTAATTCGTGCCGTACAATTTTTGCTTCTAGGCACGGAGAGTTACATCGCACCTTAGGTTTACTGGATAACCTAGTAACAGCAGAGCCCCTTTCCCCGACGGCATTTAGCCAATCAGTGCACAACACAGCAAGCGGTATTTACAGCATAATTACCGATAATCGAGCCCCATCGACGTCTATCGCCGCAGGTGAAGAAAGCTTGCCACAGGCGCTTATCGAAGCATATGCTCAGCTCCATGAAGATCCAACGCCGGTATTACTCGTCTTCGGCGATCAGCCTGTACCTGACATATACACACAATTTGTTGATGAAAATGACCTGCCTCTCTCTCTGGCATTGGTTCTCAAGCGATACGATGAGACATGTGACAAACCACAATTGATGCTCAGCCAGGGCGCAGAAGGTAAAAAAATTAGCTATGGCGAGCTAATACATGGCTTGTCTGTTGCCAAGCCTGTTGCCGGTAATTTGGGTAACTATCATTGGCAGATCAGCTTTGACTGAAGTGCTAACAACTAGACTAACGGGTTTAGCCTATATTCCCAGATGGCTAGCTGGCGTTGCTTGCTATCTCACTTTCGGCATAGGTGGCTTGCTAAGCTCCTTGACCATATTACCAATATTAAGGTTCTGGCCAGGTACAAAATTAGCACGCATCCGCCGAGTACAAAAAGCGGTACACATAATGTTTCGCAGCTTCGTTTATATGCTGACCAAGGCAGGCGTCATCAAGATTAATCCGATTAATCTCCAACGTCTTGCCTCGGCTAAAGGTAAAGTGATAATAGTTAATCACCCAACTCTAGTTGATGTAGTCGTCTTGATCAGCCTGATACCCAATGCTGGCTGTATTGTTAAACAAGGTATCTGGCGAAACCCTTTCATGCGTGGAGTCGTCGCATGCGCCGGCTATATCCCCAATAAAGGCGCCGAACTGCTACTCGAAGATTGCAGACATGTACTGAGAAGCGGGACCAATTTAATTATATTCCCCGAGGGTACACGCACAGTTTTAGGCGCTAGCATCAACAGCTTTGCCAGAGGTGCCGCCAATATTGCACTGAGAACCAAGACAGATCTATTACCTGTGGTTCTTCGTACCAACGCACCAGGCTTGAGTAAACAAGAAGCCTGGTATCAAATACCCCGTCGCACCATAGGCATGCGAGTCGAAGTAGGCGAAACCATCGACCATATCAGGTATGATGCGATTGTCGGTGGCGATGCGAAAATGGCACGTCAGCTTACACGGGATCTGGAAGATTACTTTAAGACGAACTTAGAAAATGATGAAACTACATAACGAAATAAAACAATTAATCATAGATAGCCTAGATCTCGAAGATGTCACGGTCGATGATATCGACAGTGAAGCTGCGCTATTCGGTGAAGGTCTGGGACTAGACTCAATCGATGCCTTAGAGCTTGGATTGGCGATTAAGAAACAGTTCGATGTCAAAATCGAAGCCAATTCTGATGCCACTAAAGCACATTTTCATAGCGTGTCGAGTCTGGCCAGCTTTGTCGAATCACAGCGAGTCTAGGAGAGATTATGCAAAGTCGTGAACAAATCCTTCAAGCGCTAACTCGTATTTTAGTCGATGAATTCGAGATCGATGAAGCGGATATCTCACTATCAGCTTCCTTATATGAAGAACTCGATCTGGACAGTATCGACGCTGTCGATCTCGTCATCAAGCTGCAACAGATGACAGGCAAGAAGATCAAACCAGAAGAGTTTAAAGCCGTGCGCACCGTGGACGATGTGGTCTCTGCCATCGAAGGACTCGTCCAAGAGTAATGCGGCTATTTTTGCAAATAGTCACAGGCATTCTGCTATTGGCATACCCTTTGGCAGTCTATTTCGGACTCAACTATTTGCCTACTGGCACCATAGCTATGGTGCTTTGTTGCATCTTAATCACTAGATTATTGATTCAGAAGCAACAAGTAAAAGCCATGATCTTACCTATCATAGTAGGTATAGGATTAACGGCGGCAAGTTTCATTGCTAAACGCCATGACTGGTTACTCTACTATCCTGTGGTCATAAACCTCAGTATGCTGATGCTGTTTGCTTACTCGCTAAAGTTAGGCCCTTGCATGATAGAGAGACTAGCAAGATTGAAGGAACCCGAATTACCGGATGAGGCGATTCCTTACCTGATAAAAGTCACCAAGATATGGTGTGGCTTGTTTGTTTTTAATGGCTCAGTGGCTTTGTACACTGCACACTACGCCTCATTAGAGATCTGGACACTGTATAACGGGCTCATCGCCTATCTGCTTATCGGTTCGCTACTGGGTGGCGAGTGGTTGTATAGAACTATTTGGTTGAATAAGTCATGACAGAGTTACTCAAATCTTGGTTATCCAAGGGGCCTTCGAGCCAACAGCTTATCAGTTTTAACCATCATGATATTATCACTGGCGGTGCGTTCACCAATCAGGTTGCGAGTGTGCATCACCAGCTGAGTCAATCGCCATGTCAACGTTGGTTATTAGCCTGTGATTCCAGCGATCTATTTGCTGTTGGCTTATGCGCCGCACTACTCGCCGGAAAAGAGATAATCTTACCTGCTAATACCCAAGCAGGCAGCTTGAGTGAGTTGACCCATAAATTCGATGGAGTGATCTCAGATAAGGCCCTATGTGAAGGTAAGGCTTTAGTCATGCTCAAGAAAGAGCTCTCATCAGCTACAAGCCAATGGCCCACTAGTGAGAAATGGGGCGAGCTGGTGCTGTATACCTCAGGAAGTAGTGGTCAGCCCAAAGCCGTCCGTAAATCACTGGATCAACTAGACGCCGAAGTGACTGTATTGGAGCACACGTTCGCCAAGCACTTGCCTCAATGTAGCGTTATCTCTACGGTTTCACATCAACATATCTATGGCTTGTTGTTCAAGATCCTCTGGCCATTAGCCGCAGGGCGTCCCTTCTTAAGTGATATCATCGAATATCCGGAGACCCTGACCTACTACACTAGCCTGTTTCCTAATCTGTGCCTTATCAGTAGCCCAGCTCAATTGTCGCGCTTACCTGAGTCTCTGGACAAGGAGAAGCAGCTAAGATCACCCAGTTTAGTCTTCAGTTCCGGCGGTCCATTAAGTTTCGACGCCGCTCAAGGCATAGCTCATTGTTATGGACGTCAGCCCATCGAAGTTTTCGGTAGTACTGAAACTGGTGGTATCGGCTATCGACGCCAGATGAAACAAGATCAACCATGGCAAGCCTTTGCCAATGTTGAAATATCACAAGATCCCAAAGATGGTGCCCTCACCGTCAAGTCCCCCTATTTAGAAAACCAGCACTGGCTGAGATGTGAAGACAAGATAACACTCATAGAGCCTGGGCTATTTCGACTGGAAGGACGCTTAGATCGCATCATCAAGATCGAAGAGAAGCGTGTCTCCCTGGTGCAGATGGAGGCGTTACTCGAGAGCCATCCTCTGGTGAGTCATGCCGCCCTGGTTATCTTGAACCAGCCTAGAATTCAACTGGGCGCCGTCATCGAACTGTCTGAACATGGCAAGGCTTGCCTCGAGAATGAAGGCAAGCTGAGACTAAACAACTTGCTCAAGGCCCAGCTATTGAGTCAGTTTGAACGAGTGACCTTACCCAGACGTTGGCGCTATCCGGATCTGCTACCCGTCAATAAACAGGGTAAACGCATTCAGGCACAGCTAACCGAGCTATTCGACCATGATTAAATCCAGTTTACCTAAGATCCTATCTAAGGAGTGTGATGGCGATGCCATCATATTTCGCCTATTTATAGCCGCTGACTTGCCATTCTTTAATGGTCACTTTCCCGAGCAGCCCGTGCTTCCTGGCGTGACTCAATTGGATTGGGCCATTCGCTTAGGTTGTCAGCATTTCGGCTACCCGAAAAATATTGCCACCTTAGAGGTACTCAAGTTTCAACAATTGATGTTACCCGACTCAGAAGTGACCCTGGAGATCAGTGAAAATAAGCCCAAGACCAAGCTGATTTTCCGTTACTTCGATGGCGATAAGCGCTTCGCATCGGGTCGTCTTACGCTCGCGACCGAATCAACACCAATTTGTGAGACCAGCTGATGGGATTTGCGTTAGTCATACCCAATTACAACCATGTTGTCGCCATCGAGGAAACCCTCGAGAAGCTGGCACATCTTCAGCTGCCCTGCTATTTAGTCAACGATGGCAGCGATGATACAACTCGCCACCTACTGATCTCTCTGGCCCAGCGTTATTCCTGGGTCACCTTGTTGCATCACCCCTTTAATCGAGGCAAGGGCGCCGCGGTTACCACAGGATTGAGAGCGGCCTACAGAGACGGTTACAGCCATGCATTACAGATAGATGCCGATGGCCAACATGATTTAAACGACATTCCGGCCATGGTAACTCTGGCCGAGGAAAATCCAGAGGCACTCATATCCGGCTTACCTCAATACGATGAGTCAGTGCCTAAGATTCGCTTCTACGCCCGCTACCTCACTCATTTTTGGGTATGGATTGAAACCTTAAGTTTCGATATCCAGGACTCCATGTGTGGTTTTCGAGTCTATCCCCTGGCAATAACCGAGCAGCTTTTCCTCACCAGTTCCTTGGGCGAACGCATGGATTTCGATACAGAAATCATGGTCCGCTTGCACTGGCAAGGCGTACAAGTCATTCATCTGCCTACCCGTGTCATCTATCCCGAAGACGGTATCAGCCATTTTCAGGGGTTATGGGATAACTTACGTATTTCAGCCATGCATACTCGACTCTTCTTCGGCATGCTGAAGCGCTTACCTCGAAAAATTATCGGTGGCAACAATCGAGATGAATCAGATTCTCACTGGTCCAGCATAGGTGAGCGAGGCAGTTACTGGGGCATAAAGCTGCTGGCATCCTGCTATAAATTCGGTGGCCACTGGCTTTGCCGCGCCATCATGTATCCGGTGATCTTGTATTTCTTTCTCACCGGGCACAATGCGAGAAAAGCCTCCCTAGAGTTTCTCAACAGAGTCAAAGCATTCGATCCCCAGCACCCTCAACTGCAGGGAGACTTGGGCTGGAAGCATGGCCTCAAACATTTCTTTGGCTTTGGCAATGCCGCCCTAGATCGCATCGATGCCTGGTGCAACCGCATTCAACTTAGCCAGGTAGACTTTCCTAATCGAGCCCTACTCGCGGATCAACTCGAAGCGGGTCAAGGAGCCGTTTTACTGGTGTCTCACTTAGGTAATTTAGAGCTATGCCGTGCCATATCGGTTCACCAAAAAAAGGTCAAGGTGAACGTCATGGTGCTAACCGATAATGCCGAGAACTTTAACCGGGTACTGAAACAGCTCAATCCAGATAGTTCAGTTAACCTGATCCAGGTCACCGAACTCGGCCCCAGCACTTCTATGCTACTGCAGCAGAAGATAGAAGACGGTGAACTCGTCGTTATCGCTGGAGACAGGACCTCGTCCAACACCCAAGGGCGGGTTATATATGCCCCCTTTATGGGTGAACCGGCCCCCTTCCCCCAGGGACCCTTTATACTTGCCGGTCTGCTCGATTGTCCTGTTTTCCTTATGTTCTGCTTGCGGGAACAGGGCCGCTATGTGGTTCATCTGGAAACGTTTTCAAATACACTCAAAGGCCCCAGAAAAGGTCGCATGCAAAGGCTCGAAGTAGCCGTCAATCACTACAGCGCACGACTCGAATATTTTGCACGGCGAGAACCCTTGCAATGGTTTAATTTTTTTGATTTTTGGCGTAACGATGATGATATTCAACGTGCCAACTCTCAGGGTAAAGACAGGACAGATAAATAGATGACTCAGAATAATCAATCAAACCCAACGGACATGATTGTTCAATTTGGTCACAGGGCGTTAACCCTTGAAGATGTTGTGGCTGTAGCCAAGGGCGCTAAGGCAAAATTAAAAGATACTGGTGATTATCAGACCTACATCCAGAAGGGTGCTCTGTTCATTGACCGCTTGCTCAATGAAGAAGGCGTCGTCTATGGCGTAACCACAGGCTATGGTGACTCCTGTACTGTCACAGTGGGACTCGATCTAGTTCACGAACTGCCTCTACATCTTTTGCGCTTCCACGGTTGTGGACTCGGTGACATCCTAAGCACAGTACAAGCCAGAGCCGTTATGGCCTGCCGTCTAAGTTCACTGGCCATAGGTAAGTCTGGCGTAAGCTATGAGCTGCTACAGCGTATTGAGACACTACTCAACTTAAATATTATTCCAGTGATCCCCGAAGAAGGCTCTGTCGGTGCCAGTGGCGATCTCACCCCCTTATCTTACCTTGCCGCCGTGCTTGTGGGTGAGCGTGACGTGATCTATCAAGGCGTACGCCAGCCAACTGCCGATGTCTATGCCAAGCTCAACATCACGCCATTGAAGCTACGTCCCAAAGAGGGCCTAGCCTTGATGAACGGCACTGCCGTCATGACTGCACTCGCCTGTCTGGCCTTTGACAGGGGCCAGTACCTATGTCGTCTGGCTAGTCGTCTCACTGCCATGGCTTCCCTCACCCTTAAGGGTAACTCGAACCACTTCGACGATATTTTATTTGCCGCTAAACCGCATCCGGGTCAAAACCAGATAGCGGCCTGGATCCGTACCGATCTCAATCACCATGAGCATCCGCGCAATTCAGACAGGCTTCAGGACAGATATTCCATTCGCTGCGCCCCGCATATTATAGGTGTGATGCAAGATGCATTACCCTTCATGCGTCAGTTTATCGAGACCGAGCTTAACAGTGCTAACGACAACCCCATTGTCGATGCCGAAGGCGAGCACATACTTCATGGTGGTCACTTCTACGGCGGCCATATCGCCTTCGTTATGGACTCGATGAAGAACACAGTTGCCAACATCGCCGATCTTATGGATCGTCAATTGGCTCTGGTCATGGATCCTAAGTTCAACAACGGTCTTCCCCCGAATTTATCGGCGGCTACCGGAGCCAGACGCTCCATCAATCATGGCTTCAAGGCCGTGCAAATAGGTGCATCCGCCTGGACCGCCGAAGCCCTGAAAAACACCATGCCAGCCAGTGTTTTTTCCCGCTCTACCGAATGCCACAATCAGGACAAGGTAAGCATGGGTACTATAGCGGCACGAGATTGCATGCGGGTATTACAGCTGACCGAGCAGGTGGCTGCTGCGGCATTACTGGCTATGACTCAAGGGATCAACTTACGTATTTCACAGGATGAATTGTGCCAGTCTTCACTCACCCCTTCCTTGGCGAAAACATTGGATCAGGTCAAGGCAGATTTTGAACTGTTAACCGAAGACAGACCACTAGAGTCTGTGCTTAGGCAAACAGTAGACAAGATCCAGGCCGGTGAGTGGGAAGTCTGTTCATGATCTCAAGCTCCAACAAGTCCATCTTAACCACAGAGCTGGAGATCTTGATCCCCTTTCATGATGTCGACTCTATGGGGATCACCTGGCATGGTAACTATCTGCGTTATTTCGAGATGGCCAGATGTCAGCTGCTGGACCTGTTCGGATATGGCTATCGTGAAATGCTGGCCTCGGGTTATTCCTGGCCTATCGTAGATCTACGGATAAAATACGTGCAACCTAGCACCTTCGATCAGAAAGTGAAGGTGATAGCTTCCTTGGTAGAATGGGAAAATCGCATGAAGATCAATTACCAAGTCAGAGATCTAGCCAGCAATAAACGCCTCACTAAAGGCTATACCATCCAAGCCGCCGTAGATAATAACAATGAGCTTTGCTTCGTGACCCCGCCAATATTCAGGCAGAAATTAGCCAAGTTCATCCCCAGTCTTGATACCGACAGCGCTGAAACTGCAAGCATCAAAACAAAAAGTACTGAGGGGACGGCCGATGATTGACATTAATTTCAGCTCACGAAGCAGGTTTTACCTTGGGTTATTATTGCTATCGGCCTTATTACTCACACTTATGGCCAGCAGCTCAGTTCAGGCTAACACTAGTGAAATATCTGCTAATAGTGGACAAACTGCCAAGTTTACGGCTCTATTTCAATCTAAAGTAAACAATCAACAGCTAGAGAAGCTCAGCAAGAGACTCGAATTAAGCCAACATGCCAAGGGAAAGTTTACTCAATTCCGTAGTCTCAAGGTGCTTAAAAAACCCTTGATTAGTAAGGGGATCTTTATATTCGATGCCCAACTTGGTCTGGTATGGAGTCAAGAGACCCCCTTCAAATCTACCTTGATACTCAAGGATGATGTATTAATTCAAATCGATAGCTCGGGTAGACAACAAGTCTCTCAAACCAGCGGTAATCCAGGGGCCGGTGCCCTAGCGCAGACCTTACCCATCTTATTCAAAGCCTTACTCGGCGGGGAACTGCAGACCTTAGATGAGCACTTTAGCTTTTACTTGCTGGCAGCAGATCCACAAGCACCTTGGACACTTGGCTTGATCCCCAAAGATCCCTTGATGCTAAAAGCCATCCCAAAGATGATATTAGAAGGTAGCTACCAGGTCTCGGCGCTTACACTCGTTAGCGCTAATGGGGACACCAGTAGAATTGAGTTCGAAGAGATCAACAATGCTCCCTTGGCAGAAGCAGATTTAGAATTACTCTCTCCTGATTTCCTTCAGGAACAAGGCAAGCCTTCTCAAGCCATCACTGAGCCTGAACTTAAACCTAAGCAAGCATCATGATCGATAAGCTCGCCACCCTACTGAGCCAATATTCGGCAAAATTAAAATTCTTTATCTGGCTCACCATGATGTCCCTCATAGTGATTATCGGCTGCTCACTCTGGCAAGGTGGCGCTAGGGTTCAGAGTGATATCTTGGCCATGTTGCCAAATGTTGAAGAAGATCCCCTCACAGATATCGCCCTGTCCCGGGTAGAAGAACAGCTATCAAACTCCATCTACCTTGGTTTTATCGCCGATAACCAGACACAAGCTATCCAAGCTGCACAACAGGTGATGGCACAGCTCAATGAACAAGGTAAAGGCATCTTTGTCGATATAAAGAGCGCCGACATCAATCAAGCCGAGTCGCTCAATAACTATTATTTCCCCCATAGGTTTAGCCTGTTAACCCCAGCTCAGGCCCAAACACTTGCGAGCGGCAAGCTAGATAGCCTGATAGAGCAAGCTCAGCAGCAACTCTATAACGCATTTAGCTACGCAACCAGCGGCCTGTTAGCCAATGATCCCTTGCTACTCTACCCGCAAAACCTGCAAGCTTTAGCTCCCAAGCAAGCATTGGAAGTACATCAAGGTATTTTGCTTGCCAGACTGCCAGTAGCAGATTCGAAGGGAAAAGTGGCAGCCATAGTCATGGCTAAAGGCGTCGGCAGCGCCTTCAACCCTAAGGTGCAAGAGCAGCAGATAGCGGTACTCACTCAGGCATTCGAGCAATTAGCGCGACAAGATACGGATATAGAGATACTCAGAGCTGGCGCACTTTTCCATGCAGCCGCCGCAACTCAGCTAGCTAAGCGTGAAGTCACCAGCTTAGGGCTAGCCTCACTCATAGGCGTATGCCTATTGGTCTGGCTGGCATTTCGCTCCCTGATGCCTCTGACCATAGCCTTACTGACCATCTCCACTAGCATGTTAGTCGCCGTAGTCATGACTACCTGGGTATTTTCCGAGCTTCATCTGCTGACACTCGTCTTCGGCACCAGCTTGATAGGCATAGCCATCGACTATAGTTTTCACTTCTATTGTGAGCGCTTGAATAAGCCTGATGCCAGTGCGGCCCAAATTATCCAACACATATTTCCCGCGATCACTCTGGCCCTTATCACCAGTGTCTTAGCTTACTCAAGTATAGGTTTTGCACCATTTCCCGGCATGCAACAGGTCGCTGTTTTCTGTGCTGCTGGACTCATGTCAGCCTATATCACCTTAGTACTTGCCTATCCACTATTGGCATCTGGCACCTTGCCCAAGGGCCACAAGCAACTCAAATTAGCAGACAGATATCTACAAAAGATCGACACTCTCTTGGTAAAAATCCCGCCTAAAGGCTTGAGTTTAATCCTTATCATCTGCTTATCTGTATCAAGTTTTGGCATACTGAGACTGACAAGTGATGATGATATCCGCAACCTACAGCAGAGCCCTCCTGAGGTAACAACACAAGAGAACGCATTGAGAACTCTGCTCAGTGGCGGCACAGATAATCAATTTCTGTTAGTCAGGGGCAACAGCGAGCAAGCTTTGTTACAGCATTTAGAAGATCTGGCCCCAAGACTAAACAATGCACTTAATCAACAGCTAATTGGTAACTCATTCAGCCTGAGCAAGTATCTCCCTAGCCATGACAGGCAAGATAAAAACTATCGCCTTCAAGGTGAAATTTATCAGCAGAATCTAAGCCATATCATAGACAAGCTAGGTCTGGATGATGAGCTGGCACCTAAGCTTAAACTGGCGTATCTGGCAGCCAAGGGGCATTATATCGATGCCAGAACCTTGCTGGATTCCCAAGCTGGAAAACTCTTTGCCCCCTTGTGGATCGCACCGTCAGCGGATCAAGATGAATTTGGTGCCATAGTCTTACTCGGCGGGATCTCAGATATAGATAAACTCAGTCACTTGTTCGCAGATGTTCCTCATGTGCAGCTGGTCGATAAGGTCGGCGATATCTCTAAGGTCATGGGCAAGTATCGTCAGTTAACCTTGATCCTGCTAGCAGTGGCCATGCTGGCTGCGACACTGATTTTTTCCAGCCGTTTCACTATGAAATTAGCCTGTCTGGTGGTTGCCGTACCGGCACTTTCGGCCATTTTCACCTTAGCCACACTCGGAATAATGGGCTCCTCGCTAACCCTATTCCATTCTCTGGCGCTGATCTTAGTATTCGGTATTGGCGTAGATTACAGTTTGTTTTTCGCCGAATCTAAACAAGAGAGTAGAGGCGTCATGCTGGCCGTATTTATGTCGGCTAGCTCTACCATACTGGCATTTGGCTTACTGGCTTTTAGCAGTACACCGGCAATACACTTTTTTGGCTTAACCCTACTGATAGGCATAGTTTTCACCTTTATGCTCTCCCCTTTTATTAACACTTTCACAAGGACTTTTAAGTGATGCAAGCACCCAATTCAACCTCAGGCATACAAGCAAGTTACGACGTTGCTATTATCGGTGCCGGTCCATCGGGTAGCATTGCCGCCAGCTTACTCCACCAGCAAGGAAAGCGAGTCATAGTCATAGAGAAGCAAGATTTTCCTCGCTTCTCTATCGGTGAAAGTCTATTACCAGCCTGCATGAGAGTCATCGAAGAGGCCAACATGCTCGAGGCCGTTAACAAGGCAGGTTTTCAATTTAAGAATGGTGCCGCCTTCAGTTCTAAGGGCAAGTATACCAACTTCGATTTCACCGATAAATTTTCCAGCGGCCCGGGCACCACGTTTCAGGTCGAGCGTGCAAGTTTCGACAAGCTGCTGGCAGATACGGCCGAGTCCCAAGGGGTAGAGATACGTTTCGGTGAATCGGTGCAAGCCATAGATCTGAGTCAAGAGCCGATACTAACCATAAGAAACCGGGAGGGAGAAGACTATTGTATTCAGGCTAAATACCTTCTCGATGCCAGTGGGTTTGGTCGAGTGCTACCTAGATTACTGGATCTAGAGAAGCCATCTTGCCTACCGAGCCGCACTGCCGTGTTTACCCATATTGAGGATAATATTGATCCCAGAGTTCAGGAAAATGTCCATTTCGATCGGCAGAAAATCTTGATCAGTGTTCACCCTGAAAATAAAGATATTTGGTACTGGTTGATCCCCTTGAGTGACAGTAGATGTTCATTAGGCGTAGTGGCCGAGCCACATCTCTTGGGAGATGCCGAAGCAGATCTGCAGACGGTACTCATGGATATGGTAAAACAGGAGCCCAACTTACACAGGCTGTTAGCCAATGCTAAAGTGGTAAGGGAATGCTCACTACTCAAGGGATATTCAGCTAATGTCACCACCCTTGCCACCGACAAATTTGCCTTACTAGGCAATGCCGGAGAGTTTCTCGACCCCGTTTTTTCTTCTGGGGTAACTATCGCGATGCAATCAGCCTCAATGGCGGCTAAATGTGTCGTCAGACAGCTCAATGGAGAAAAGTTAGACTGGGATAGCGAATACGCTAAGCCACTGATGCGTGGCGTCGATACCTTTAGAACCTATGTCGAGGCTTGGTATGATGGCCGTTTCCAGGAGATCATATTTTTCGAGGCTCCCGATAATAAGATCAAGCAGATGATCTGCTCTATCTTAGCCGGCTACGCTTGGGATGAGACCAACCCCTTCGTGAGTGACTCAGAGCGCCGCTTAAACATGATTGTCGAATTATGCAGATAAGGGGGTGTCCATGATTTCATTCAGCTTACTTATTAGACTAAAACGCAAGCTTAACAACGTAATAGCCCTGAGTGCCATTAGCTCCTTGGTATTAATCTTGTCCGCCTGCAGTCAGACTTTTCAGCGACAAACTTGTGTAGCACTGGCCAAAGAGGTGAATTATTGTTTGGCTCCAATTCCCTTAGACGAAACTAATCAGAGCTGGATACGCTCGGCGACCCAAAAAGCCGGTATCAGAGTCGACTCTTCTCAACATGAGCTGATGACACAAGTCGAGATTGGCGCCAATAAGCTCACCTTAGTCGGACTGGCCCCCTTGGGTCAGGCACTGTTTACCTTAACCTATGACGGCAGCACGCTCACCAGTGAGCAGAGTGCTTTATTGGGAAATGAGTTCAAAGCTGAGTATCTACTGGCTCTTATTCAGTTGATATATTGGCCCGAAGAGACTGTAAATGCTCATTTACAGGGAGCTAAACTAAGCTCAAGTGATTGTGGTGCGTCTAAGTGTCGAAAAATATATGCTATCGAGCAGACGAGCAATATAAATACAGGCACGCAGAATGAAAGTATTGTGAATATCGCGTACAGTCATGATAATCCATGGCAGGCAGAGATAGAGCTGAAGATACCCCAAGCTAAATTTGAGTTAACACTAACGCCAATTTAAAGCCCAGTATTTTCCATAGCCCCCATTATCAAAAAGTTAAGAAAAATAGAGACTATGACTAAAATAGCCATCTCACACTTAGGCTTGTGCACCCCTTTGGGCAAGACTGCTGAAACCTTACTATCTCGGCTTTCAAAGGGAGATACAGGCTCGATGAAGACTCGAACCGATATCATCCCAGATGCCGCAACCTTAGTGGGAGAAGTAAGCTTCGACTTGCCTGTGATACCCGAGCATCTGGCCAGGTTTGACTGCCGCAACAATCGGCTACTCCTGTGTGCTGCAGAGCAAATTGCTCCTAGAGTGGTCCAGGCAATAGCAGACTGGGGCCCTCAAAGAGTAGCTGTTGTCATAGGCACCAGTACATCTGGGATCGGAGCAGGTGAAGATGCCCTGAAGATAAGATCCCAAACCGGGGCCTTTCCAGAACAATACCTGTATTCCCAGCAAGAGCTAGGTAACACTAGTGACTTTTTACGCCACTACTTCAATATTTCCGGGCCTTGTTACACAGTATCTACCGCTTGTTCATCTAGCGCCAAGGTCTTCGCCAGTGCCAGACGCCTACTCCATGCAGATCTTTGCGATCTGGTGATCGTCGGTGGCGGCGACAGCCTTTGCAAGCTGACCCTTAACGGTTTTAGCTCGCTGGAATCTGTCTCCAAGGGTCAGTGTAACCCCTTCAGTGCTAACCGGGATGGCATCAACATAGGTGAAGGCGCCGCACTATTTACACTGGAAAGGCTAACCGCTGACGATACCCACAGTGTGATCTTAGCGGGTATTGGTGAGTCCAGTGACGCCCACCATATCTCGGCACCGCATCCTGAAGGCCGCGGCGCCATAGCGGCTATTCAGTCGGCACTAGAAGACGCAGGTCTTACTGCTGCAGATATCGATTACATCAACCTACATGGCACGGCGACCAAGAAAAATGATGCCATGGAAAGCAGAGCAATTAAGCAGGTCTTCGGCTCAGCGCCTCCGCCCTGTAGCTCCACCAAGCCAATCACAGGCCATACCTTAGGTGCCGCCGGCGCTATAGAGGCAGCATTTTGTTACCTGCTACTGAGCCAGGAAAGTAGCCGACAAACCTTGCCGCCACAGATATGGGATGAGGTTCAAGATCCCCAAGATCCGCCACTTCCCTTAGTTAGCCAAGGCCAAAGTGCTGAAGTTAACTTTTTGATGAGCAACTCCTTCGCCTTCGGCGGAAGTAACGCCAGCCTCATACTCGCCAGAAACCCGCGAGGGAAAGATAAATAATGAGTCCGAAACAGATGTCACCCCAAATACTATCTCAGATGGCGATTGCAGATGTGATCCCCCATAGAGATCCTATGATCTTGATCGATCGCCTCATCAGCTATGAAACCGACAGCCTCTTGACCCAGGTAGATATCAGCGAACTCAGTCCCTATTTCGATGCCGAGCTCGAGGGCGTACCGAATTACGTTGGTATCGAGTATATGGCTCAGAGCATTGCCGCCCTCGCAGGTGTGGAAGCTAAATCCCGTGGTGATATTATCCGCGTCGGTTTCTTGCTTGGCACTCGTAAGCTGCAGATGCACATACCCAAGTACCAGCTGGGAGAGAGTTATCAGACTCGGGTCACCAGACTCTACCAAGAGGAATCTGGGCTGGCGGTATTCGATTGCCAGATATTCCATGGACAAACTCTAGTCGCGACAGCGAATGTGAATGTATTTCAGCCTCAGGATATTGAAACCTACATATCTGAGAGCAAGCAGGAAGAAAATAAATGAACAACAAAAACAAAAGAGTACTGATCACAGGTTCGAGCCGCGGCATAGGAAAAGCCATAGCCTTACAGTTGGCAGAAGCCGGATTTGATATCGCCCTGCACTTTCACAGTAATGTCGAAGCAGCCGAGCAGACTAAGCGCGAGCTTATTGCACTGGGTGTCTCAGTTTCTTACCTGCAGTTTGATATCGCCCATCGCGAGCAAGTCAAAGCCGCCATCACAGCCGATATCGAGCACCATGGCGCCTATTATGGCGTGATACTCAATGCGGGGATTAATTGCGATACTGCATTTCCCGCCATGACAGAAAATGAATGGGACAAGGTAGTACATACCAACTTAGATGGTTTCTACAATGTGATTCATCCCACCATAATGCCGATGATCCAGACTCGCCAAGGTGGTCGCATCATCACTATGGCATCGGTATCCGGTATCGCAGGTAACAGAGGTCAGGTAAATTACAGCGCCTCTAAAGCCGGCATAATAGGCGCTACTAAGGCCCTATCTCTTGAGTTAGCTAAACGTAAGATCACCGTAAACTGCATAGCTCCAGGGCTTATCGAGACAGATATGGTAGCTGATTTCCCCAAAGATATGATCAAAGATATCGTGCCGATGCGACGCATGGGTAAGCCTGCTGAAGTCGCCGGTTTAGCCAAGTTTTTGATGTCTGAAGATGCAGCTTACATCACCAGGCAAGTTATCTCGGTCAACGGAGGCATGATCTAATGTCCAGACGTGTAGTGATCACAGGCATAGGGGGTATATCCAGCCTAGGCCAAGATTGGCCGACTATCGCCAGAAATTTAAAAGCTCAGAAAAACTGCGTGGTTCGCTTCGATGAATGGGACAGATATGATGGTCTCAACACCCGCCTAGCGGCTCCGGTGACAGACTTCGAGAAACCAGCACACTACTCGCGTAAAAAGGTACGCTCCATGGGACGCGTCTCTTTAATGGCAACCAGAGCCAGTGAACTCGCCCTTATAGATGCAAACCTACTCGATGACCCGGTTGTCAGTTCCGGAGCTATGGGCATAGCCTACGGCTCATCGACAGGCAGTACAGATCCCATCATAGCCTTCGGCGACATGCTCAAGCATGGCGACATGTCGGGCATCACCGCCACCAGCTATATTCGCATGATGGCCCACACGACTGCCGTCAACGTGGGAGTTTTCTTCGGTCTCAAGGGCCGGGTGCACACCACCAGCAGCGCCTGTACCTCGGGCAGTCAGGGAATAGGTTATGCCTATGAAGCGATAAAATATGGTCAGCAAGACCTGATGCTTGCCGGCGGCGGCGAGGAGTTATGCGCCACCGAAGCCGTCGTCTTCGATACTCTATTTGCCACCAGCACCAAGAATGATTCACCTGAGTTGAGCCCTAGCCCCTTCGATAAGAATCGTGATGGCCTGGTTATCGGTGAAGGAGCTTGTACCTTAGTGCTCGAAGAGCTGGAGCATGCTCAATCTAGGGGCGCTAAGATCTATGCCGAAATCGTCGGCTTTGGCACTAACTCAGATGGCCTGCATGTGACTCAGCCCAATGCGACCACCATGGAAATCGCCATCAGGCATGCACTGAAAGATGCCCAACTGGCTCCCGATGCCATCGGCTACGTCAGCGCCCATGGTACTGCGACAGATAGAGGCGATATCGCCGAGACTCAAGCTACCAGCTCAGTGTTTGGTCCTAACATGCCAATCTCATCTCTCAAAAGCTACACGGGACACACCTTAGGTGCCTGCGGTGCACTAGAAGCTTGGGTCAGCATAGAGATGATGAATGCAGGCTGGTTCGCACCAACACTAAATTTGACCGAGATAGATCCCGCTTGCGGCGAGTTAGATTACATCCGAGATGACATTCGCCATATAGACACAGATCATGTGATGAGTAACAATTTCGCCTTCGGTGGCATCAACACCTCACTGATTTTTAAACGCTGGAATAACGACTAGATATCAGCATCTGCTTTAAATATAAGCATTAACTCTAAAAGCTACAGGCGCCTCATGGCGCCTGTGCTAATTATGCTGCGATAGGATCCCTTCTCCATTACCTAGGCCCATACGCTTTAGATTTCACCTCTCGATTCTATCAAGCCAGTAAATCTAACCATAACAATAATAAGACGGATAAAATTAATCCCGCCAGCCTAAAATTAAGGGCTTACCATAGACGGTTTAAACTTCATATCTCGATTCTATCAAGCCAGTAAATCTAACCATAACAATAATAAGACGGATAAAATTAATCCCGCCAGCCTAAAATTAAGGGCTTACCATAGACGGTTTAAACTTCATATCTCGATTCTATCAAGCCAGTAAATCTAACCATAAAAACAATAAAGCGGATGACACTCATCCAATCAGCCTAAAAAATAGCAGCAATCACCACATGGGATCTTGGGCAAGAGACAGAATCACGACTAATAGCAAATGATATAAGTATCCAGCTTAGGATATGCATCATAGAAAAAAGTACATGTTTTAAGGTAAAATACCTGTTAGCTAGGGCTTAGCCATAAGCGTATACCTGGGATTTGGCCTATATATTTTAACTAAGTTATGGGCTGAGGTTATTCGTACCTATGAATAACCTATTTATTTTAGAAGAGAAATTATGACTCCAATTTCAACTTACGAAAACATCATAGATGAATTAGCTGACAAGGATTATGTGGTGGTTGATGGCCTGATCGAGCCTGAGATATTATTCGAATTGAAAACTGAGCTTCTCAAAAAGCACACCGAGAATGAGTTAAAACGAGCCGAAATCGGCAATGGTGCCAACAGCTCAGTCAATGATCTTATTCGATCGGATAAAATCTCATGGATTGACAAAGATTCCAAGGTCTCCTGCGAACAGGATTACTATCAAGCTGTACATGCCTTCTATAGCTATCTGAATCGAGCCTGCTTCACTGGAATTTCTGACTTCGAATTTCATTACGCCTGTTATGAGCAAGGCACTTTCTACCAGAAACACATAGATCGCTTCAAGAATGACTCTAATCGTAAGTTTTCTTTTATCACTTATCTAAATGACACTTGGCAACAAGGAGATGGTGGTGAGCTAAAGCTACATCTCGACGATGAAGTTATCCAAGTCGAGCCTATTTTTGGTAAAACCGTTATCTTCAAAAGCCATCTCATCGAGCATGAAGTGGTGGAGAATCATAAACAAAGATTTAGTGTGACTGGCTGGCTGAAATAAAAAGAGAGCTCTGGGTTAGCTTAGCTTGCCCAGATCAGGCTTACTGCCCCTTAGGTGCCGTCTCTACTTGGCATCGGCTAGGATTAAATCGCCTCCCAAGCCGACAAGAGTTTGTCTATATTTTCCAGCTTATCTGAGTCTTGCGGTTCAGCAAATTTATCTAAATTCGCGGACAAGGCTTAGTCTATACAGTGAGATTGAAGGTAACAGGCCCATCATTAACTAGGCTCACCTGCATATCTGCAGCAAACTCGCCGGACTGGGTTGTCACCCCTTTAGACTGACAGAATGCGATAAACTCTTCATATAACACTCTTGCCAGATCCGGCGTAGCGGCCCCAGAGAAACTAGGCCTCAAGCCACGTCCAGTATCGGCCGCCAGTGTAAACTGCGAGACCACCAGCAAGGAGCCTCCCGCCTGCTGAAGATTTAGGTTCATCTTGCCATTTTCATCTGAAAAGACACGATAACTCATCACCTTAGTGGCTAACCTTTCCATTTTAGCCGTGTCATCTTCACGCTCAACGCCAAGCAGTACCAATAAACCTTTATCGATTGCACCGATAGTTTCGCCATCGACATCGACCTTGGCCTGTTTAACTCGCTGTATAAGGGCTATCACGTTTCAATTTACTCTTATTGATAAGAAGTTCCTAGATTCTAGGAACTAGGAACTAGGAAATTAAGTGGATCACAAAGACTGATATTACTGCATTACCGGGATAGGCTTTATAAGCAGCTCTGAGTCTTTTGGCAGCGAATGGGCAACCTGACGTAGACCTTCGTCAGTCCACAACATGAATTTTCTGATCTCTTCCATCTCTATGGTGTTAACGAAGGTCGCAGCGCCTTGCACCTGAATCACTGCACCCTTGTCTCTGAGCGTGAACTTGGCGAAATTCAGCTTATGGTTGAGTGTGCCGATTATGATAAGCAGTTCTCTACTGCCTATAAGTTTGGGATGAACCGCATAGAAACGGTTCATCATGATGCGATCTACGCCATTGGGATTAATGCTTGGTTGCAGCAAAAACTGGTTATCATCAAACTGCAGGGCAATCCTATTTGGACCCGCCATAGTCGCCAGATAATTCTTATGAACTAAGGCTTCGAATAAGGTTTTAGTCGCTTGTTCATTTGTCATGCCGCCTAAGGTTACACTCTCTGGCGCCACAACAGCTGCAGTCGCAGCCCCATCGCTACTATCCGTTGCCGCGCAGGCACTCAATGTGATGGCTAAGCCTGCGATAATAAATTTTTTCATTTATCTATATTTCCTTAATGTTATCTGCCATTTTCCGTAGTGCATAGACGACTTCTTGAAACATCTTATCATCGGCTAATCCATGATACCCACTTTTAATCACTGAATAATTTATGCTGTCACAGCCAAACTCAATTAAGAAATTTTCAACTAACTGAGTGGGGCAGACCCAATCCATCTCCCCCTGTAATATAAGGGTTGGAGCCTGAATCCGAGCTGATATTTCTCGCATTAATGAATAAGCCCCAAAATATTGATGACTGGCATAGTGGAGTTCTATTTCGGCTAAACTTCTACTGACGGCGGCGTCTCTGTTAGACCTCTGAGATGCTGGCATAGCAAGCACCGACTCCCAAGCTAACCAAGCACAAATATAATGATGACGAGTATCGGCATCCTTATGTTTAAATCCCAGTCGAAAGGTTGTGAATAACTGTTCGACACTGGAACAGAAAGGCGCAAGAGCAGTAAAAGCTAAATACTCATCAGCGAACAGCTTGGCAGCCCCTTTATGGGAATACAGCCAATTTGTGCCATCCTCACTAGGAATGAACAGGCCCCAATATACCTGAGACAGCACTTTTTCAGGATACAGGCCACTATAGAGCATGCCTAAAGTGGCGCCAAAAGACCCGCCGACTAAGCACCAAGCCGGAATATCGAGCCAGAGTCGAACTTTTTCCAGATCTTTAAGCAAGGCCAATAGATTATTACTATTAATCTCCCCCAGAGGCTTAGAACGCCCTGAACCCCGCTGGTCTAACATCAACACACGACAGTTATCGCCAAACAGGGCTAATTCGCCCCCCATACAACCCGCACCGGGTCCACCATGAAGATATAGTATTGGGACCCCATCAGGATCACCGTATTGCGCCAGATGAAGCTGGTGCCCATCACCCACATCTAGCCAATCCCGGCGAATAAATGTGGGTAAGTAGGTCATAGCTTGGTCACTTTCTCTGTCGATACCTCAGCTAGGTTAGCGGTAACTTTTTGTTCGGCCTTCTGTTCAGGCTCCACTTCTAAGCTGTGACTAGTGTAAGAAATATTAGTTGCTGCCACATCTTTAGCGGATGCAGTTTCAGATGACGTCTCAGGAAAGCTTGGTAATTTCTTATCCAGATATTCTGGCAAGGCAGCCGTTATTTCGGCGCCGATCAAGACGATCATCCAGGAGAGGTATACCCACATGAACAAGATAGGAATCGTTGCCAAGGCACCATATATGGCCTCGTAACTCGGAAATTGAGTCAAATAGAAGGCGAAGCCTTTCTTACCAAACTCGAATAATAGCGCCGCAGCAATGGCCCCTAACAAGGCATGAAAAAATTTAACCTTAGTATTAGGCACAACCATATAAATAAGTAAGAAGGTGGCGACCGAGAAAAACATAGGTAAGCGCTCCACCAGCAGAGGCACTACTCCCGTGAGATCGGCGCCATTGAATACCTTTAGTGATACCACGTAAGAAGTTGCCACTAGGCTTGCCCCCATCAATACAGGGCCAAGAGTTAACACCATCCAATACATGGAAAATGACACCACCATGGAGCGCTTCTCCGTGGTGCGCCAAATACTATTGATAGACTTATCTATGTTAGATATCAGCATGATGGCCACTACCATCAGTGCCGCTATACCCACAGCAGTCCCCTTGGAAGCATTATCGACAAATTCATTGATATAAACCTGAACACTGTCACCGGCAGAAGGCAGAAAATTTTCATAGATAAAGCTTTCTATCTGGCCCCTGATCTCACTAAATACCGGAAAGGCTGACAGCATAGACATGGTCACTGCCACCATAGGCACCAATGACAATAGGGTGACATAGGCCAGATGCCCCGCACGAATATTGATCTGGTCTTCTGCTAATCTCTGTTTTAGATGTACCATAAAGTGCCAAATACTTAGCCCCAAGGTACGAAAATGTGTTCCATCTATCTTATTTATCACTGCGATCTCTTGATTGTGTTGATTTGAGGGTTGGTATTGAATCCGTATATTCGTACAATAAAGCTTATAACCTAAGATATACAAGTATAAGGAGTAAATAGATGTCGCAACAAGGATCGGCAGGTAACGTGATTGCCGCTATCGCAAGCTTCTTTATTGCAGGCCTAGGTCAATTAGTTCAAGGACGAATTTTTTCAGCGCTTATATTCTGCATCGTCATTTACACTGGTTATTTCTTCTGGGTATTGATAATTCCTCCTATTATTGGCTTTATTGTCCATGTTTGGTGTGTCATAGATGCCGCAAAATTCAAAGCCAATTAACTTATTAAATAGATCAAATTCTGTTCCCAGCTATGGACAAGGAAAATCCAAAAAATGAAGAGACACATATCAATTGCCATCCTGGCCACCAGCTTACTCTTGACGGGCTGTCAGAGTGCCTATTATGGTGCCATGGAGAAAGTCGGTTATCACAAGCGTGATATCATGGTCGACCGGGTAGAAGATGCCAGAGAGTCTCAACAAGAGGCTCAGAAGCAATTTAGCTCGGCGCTGGAAGAGATGCAGGCCCTGCTTAACCATGATGGTGGCGATCTGGAGACAGCCTATAATAAGGCCAAAGATGAATATGAATCCTCTCAGAAAGCTGCCGATGATGTCAGCAATCGTATCGAAAAGGTAGAAGATGTAGCCGATGCTCTATTCGATGAATGGCAAACCGAAATAGGCGAAATAAGTAAGGCTAGCCTACGCCGTAGTAGTGAGAGCAAGCTGCGTGAGACTCAAGGTTCATATAAACAGTTAGTTCGTACTATGAAGCGCGCCGAAAGCAAGATGGCACCAGTACTCACCGCAATGAAAGACAACATGCTCTACCTGAAGCATAACTTGAATGCCCAGGCGATCGGAGCCATGAAGGGTGAATTTTCCAGCCTGCAGACCGATATCTCTGGTTTAATCCAAGAGATGAACAAGTCTATCGCTGAATCCAATAAGTTTATCGCAGCTATGGAAGGCAACTAGGTTTTAGGACCTAGTCATACCAATCCATCTAAAATAAACAAGATAACGCCCTGAACATATATGCTCAGGGCTTTTTTGTAGCTTGTGTTCTTCATATCCGAATACCCCAGCCATAAGCTAATGAGCGGCTGAAACAGCTTCTAGCCTGACCCCATCGTATTCAAATATCTGCTGTTAGCCGCATTGCTCTACATCACCTTAGGGCTAGTGACCTTAGCCAGCTCCGTTTGCTACTTGTTACTCTTATCTGCCAGTACAGTTGGCATAGTAAGTCACGGTTGATGGCCAATCAGAAAACACACCCATCACGCCGATATCTTTAGCCAATACATCCAGTAGCTCAAACACATCGCCTTCGTTGTCGATGGCATCAGAGATACTTTGATAGTACCAACCACCACCTTGGCTCAGCAGGCCGGAGCGCTCCAATGACCAGGCGATGATCTTCAGTCCAGCATCGTTGGCGGCATTTGCATATGCAGAAGGAACCAGTGTGCCTTCGTTATCCAGAGTGACCAACACCCACAGAGGCGGAGCGATAATTTCCACGCCTTGATCCTTCAAATCCGTCATCGAGGGGACCCAGCTGGTCTCGCTCAGTGGATCGAAGCCAGCATCATCGTATCTATCATCGAGAAACACAGCTTGAGTCGCAAACGCAGGGGCGTTGGCTAACCAATAGGTTATATCTTCGAGATGGAAAGACTGAGGGTAAACACGAGCAGGGTCGATACCAGCAGCCGTGTATTCGTCGAGCATCTTCTGGGCATAGTCTTGCTGACTAAAACCATCGAAGGGCATCTGCACACTGGCCTCTTTGAGCTCAGGAGTCATTTTAATTCCAGCCTTATCGAACAGCTGAATACTCTCGGCGTGGGTCATCAGGGTACCTTTGCCGGAATAGAGATCTGTTCGCCAATTGGCTGTACCGGCCATATACTCTTCGACACTGGTGGCATTAGGATTGGCACCATCCATCTTGCCCCTTAAGGTCTTAAATTCGGCTAAGGTAATATCACTGGTGCAGCATGTTGCGCTAGCTGTTACACCATTGAGAGGGTCGGCTGGACTGAAAGGGCTAGTGCACTGGCTGGCAAGTTCAGGCATGGCCAATATATTGGTAGTGGTCGCCAGATCACACTGGGAGTGGCGACAAACCAAAGCCTTGTCTGAGGTGAAGGTGACGTCGCACTCCACTATACCTGCGCCCGAGTCGATGGCCGCCTGGTAGGATTCTCTGGTGTGCTCAGGGAACTGCATAGGTGCGCCTCTATGACCGATGGAGAAGTCACTGCGATAGAAATTGTCGCTGGCGCATTGCTCCAGCTGTGTCTTGAGTTGGCTATCTTGCATCTGGTTTACCAGAAACAAGGGTCTGAGACCGATTTGGGCGACAACTTTAGCCTGAGGATCATTGTTGTCATTATCATTACAGGCCGTCAGCACTAGGCTAGTCACAAGCGTCAGTAGTAGCGCACTAGGCGTAAGGTTATTCTTGTTCATCAGTACATCCGTGATTATGAAAGAAAGCATTCCTTGAGAAAGTGATTAGATATATCACTGCCTTAACATTCCCGCCGACTTAGTGGCTGGGGCAATATAAAATCATGACTAACAGGTAAGCATATACAGTTAACGTTAACCTGCTGATCCCATTTAAGATATCCAGATCCAAACACCAGATGAGGACGTATCTATCTGGTACAGTATCTGAACTCTATGACACATTGATTAACTGGCCTTCGAAGCTACACCGGCCTTTAAATAAATGCTGATTTAGCTTCTGGCTGAGTAGATATTGGGGGGCTGTTTGAAGGTTGTTCCTTCATGGTAACCAAACGCCTGTCCGACGGGAGATGTGTACTCTTACTTTGACAAGAGTCTGCGATACGGCGTGAATATATTCCCGTAGGTTCTTCGGCAGTATCTATGTTGCCGAAGCTCTCAGCTGCACCTACACTGAGTTTTTCAAAGACTTTAAATAATCCATTTATTACTAATCTAGCAAATTACCTAACTCTCTTCTCTCCGTGAGTTACTGAACGTAAACTCCAATCAAAGAAATGAATAACCTGATGTAGATGCGGCTGTGTGCTTCGGTTTCAGAGTGAGGCTTCACTTAGTGGAGCTCTTCGAACGAGAGGCATGGATGCCGAACTGGCAGTTTAACAAGGACGTTATTGGAAACCGCAGAGCAGCCATGGATGGCTTCATAGCGTCCCACAGAAGTAGCTACATATAAGCTTGCTGCAAGCAATAAACACCAATGGCACTACGGTAATTAGCAAACTAATCAAATAACAATGAAGCCAAATGAATCAAACCAATAAACTGACGCTATCTGCCAGTCCGCAGATACAAATCCCCTCTATCGCTATCCCTGCGATCGGGGATAATTCATACTTAAAAGAGGCCCTGTACAAATACCAGTACTTGTCCATCCCTGGGTACTGGCATAAATGTTCCCGACATAAAAAAGCCCTGAACATTTTCATGTTCAGGGCTTTTCTTACGTAATTCGAAACCTTAGGTTTCGGCTAACATAACCAAGTCAAATAGATTACTTGCGGTTATGACGCTTACGATCGTTCTCATTCAAGTAACGCTTACGAACACGAACGTTCAACGGCGTTACTTCTACCAACTCATCATCATCGATAAACTCAAGCGCCTGCTCGAGTGTCATGTTGATAGGTGGAGTCAGTACTTGTGCTTCATCGGTACCCGATGCACGCATGTTAGTCAGCTGCTTACCTTTCAAACAGTTAACAGTTAAGTCATTTGCGCGAGCATGAAGACCGACAACCTGACCTTCATACACTTCTGCAGCGTGACCAATAAATAGACGACCACGAGCCTGAAGGTTAAACAGAGCGAAAGTCAGTGCTTTACCAGTACCGTTAGAGATCAATACGCCACGAGCACGCTGACCGATATCGCCGCCTTTCACTGGACCGTAATGGTCGAATGAATGGTAGATAAGACCTGAACCAGAAGTAGCAGTCATGAAATCAGTTTGGAAACCGATTAGACCACGACTTGGGATAACGAAGTCGATACGAACACGACCCTTACCGTCTAGCTGCATGTCTTTCATATCAGCTTTACGGATACCAAGCTTCTCGATAACAGAACCTTGATGCTGCTCTTCAATATCAACAGTCAAGTTTTCGAATGGCTCACACATCTCGCCATCGATCTCTTTAACGATAACTTCTGGACGAGAAACAGCTAGCTCGTAACCTTCACGACGCATGTTTTCGATTAGAATTGACAGGTGAAGCTCACCACGACCAGAAACACGGAAACGATCCGGGCTTTCAGTCTCTTCCACACGTAGCGCTACGTTGTGAACTAATTCACGCTGCAGACGCTCGAAGATGTTACGTGAAGTAACGTACTTACCTTCTTTACCAGCGAATGGAGAGGTGTTGACCTGGAAGGTCATTGTCAGAGTAGGCTCATCGACAGACAGTGGTGGCAATGCTTCTACGTTAGTAGTTGCACAGACAGTATCTGAGATAAGTAGTTGACCTAGACCTGTAATAGCCACGATGTCACCGGCATTACCGATTTCAACTTCGTTACGATCAAGACCCATGTAACCTAATACCTGGCCAACTTTACCGTTACGCTTAGTACCATCAGCACTGATTATAGTGACCTGCTGGTTAGTCTTGATACTACCGCGCTTGATGCGACCAATACCGATAACGCCAACATAGTTGTTGTAATCTATCTGAGAGATCTGCATCTGTAGATCACCAGTTGCATCAGCATCGGGTGAAGAAACTTTCTCGACGATAGTCTCGAACAGTGGCGTCATGTCGCCTTCAGTAATTTCAGGCTCCAGACCAGCGAAACCGTTCAATGCAGAAGCATAAACAATTGGGAAGTCCAACTGCTCATCGGTAGCGCCTAAGTTGTCGAACAGGTCGAAGACTTGGTCGATAACCCAATCAGGACGCGCACCAGGGCGGTCAATCTTGTTGATAACAACAATAGGCTTAAGGCCTAGGGCGAAAGCTTTCTTAGTTACGAAGCGAGTTTGTGGCATAGGGCCATCAACAGCGTCAACTAGAAGTAATACTGAATCAACCATAGAAAGTACACGCTCAACTTCACCACCGAAATCGGCGTGACCAGGAGTATCCACGATGTTGATGCGGTAATCATTCCACTTGATGGCAGTGTTCTTTGCAAGAATCGTGATTCCACGTTCCTTTTCAAGATCGTTTGAATCCATCACCCGCTCAGCGGCTTCTCCTCGGGTCTCAAGAGTTCCAGACTGCGCCAGCAACTTGTCTACCAGGGTAGTTTTACCATGGTCAACGTGTGCAATAATGGCGATGTTACGTAAATTCTCTAACACAGATAAACCTCTTACCATCTATATATTGTGGGATATTTGAAACAGCCTTAATAATAGCTGTTGCAATAAAAAACGTGCCATTCTACTCTAGCCTAGTGCTCTCGCACAGGATTATTTTTTAGTCAGCTATGAATAGTATGCTTGTCTGCCTTCGCACCATCATGGTGATCGCACCAAGATCGAACACTTAGCGCACCATAATGGTGCGAACTTTCATATATGCCTACAGCCTATCTTTAATATGTTATTAAAAATCATAAACTTATATTTTTGGCACGAGTCTCGCTTGCTAAGAGTCAGAATCGCATAAAAGCACTAATAAAGTTTAGAAATAAATAAGGGCTAACCCTTTACCCTACTCGGAGACTTAGAATGTCAGCTGAATCAGTTTTACAACAACTCAAAGAATTAGAAGTTAAGTTTGTTGATCTACGCTTTACCGATACCCGTGGTAAAGAACAGCACGTCTCAATCCCTTCACATCAGGTCGATGAAGACTTTTTTGAAGACGGCAAGATGTTTGATGGTTCATCTATTAATGGTTGGAAGGGAATCAACGAATCAGACATGGTCTTGATGCCAGATCCTGCAAGCTTCGTACTGGATCCTTTCACTGCAGAGACAACGGCCAACATTCGTTGTGACATCCTTAACCCTGGTACTATGACAGGTTATAACCGTGACCCACGCTCTATCGCCAAGAAAGCCGAAGAGTACCTACGTTCTACCGGCATAGCAGATACAGTTTTGCTCGGCCCTGAACCTGAGTTCTTCCTGTTTGATGACGTTAAATATGGCGCCGATATGTCAGGTTGTTTCTACAAGGTCGATGCCGAAGAAGCTGCCTGGAACTCAGGTACCAGCTATGAAGGCGGTAACAAGGGTCACCGTCCAAGCGTTAAAGGTGGTTACTTCCCTGTAGCACCGGTCGACTCTTCACAAGACATACGTTCAGCCATGTGTCTGGTTCTAGAAGAGATGGGTCAGGTCGTTGAAGCACATCACCACGAAGTGGCAACTGCCGGTCAAAACGAGATCGCGACTCGCTTCAACACACTAACACTCAAGGCCGATGAAGTTCAGGTGCTTAAATATGTCGTTCATAACGTAGCTCACGCTTATGGTAAGACAGCTACCTTTATGCCTAAGCCTATCGTTGGCGACAATGGTAGCGGCATGCACGTTCATATTTCGCTGGCCAAAGATGGCACCAACCTATTCGCTGGTGACAAGTACGGCGGATTGAGCGAGATGGCAATCTATTTTATCGGTGGAGTTATCAAGCATGCTCGCGCCATCAACGCCTTCTCTAACCCAGCCACAAACTCGTACAAGCGTCTGATCCCACATTTCGAAGCGCCTGTAATGTTGGCATACTCTGCAGCTAACCGCAGTGCTTCGATTCGTATACCTTTGGTTCCAAGCCCTAAGGGACGTCGTATCGAACTAAGATTCGGTGACCCAATGGCTAACCCATATTTGGCATTCTCGGCTATGCTGATGGCTGGCCTAGACGGTATCCAGAACAAGATCCATCCGGGTGAAGCCATGGACAAAGATCTATATGACCTGCCTCCTGAAGAGGCTGCTGAAATCCCAACAGTGGCTACTTCACTTGAGAATGCACTGGAATGTCTGGATGCAGATCGTGAATTCCTGACTCGCGGCGAAGTATTCAGCAACGATTTCATCGATTCATATATCACGCTGAAATCTGAAGATGTTGAGCGTGTTAATCAGACTACTCACCCTGTCGAGTTCGAGCTTTATTACAGCTTGTAATCTCAATGATGTATCCATAGCTGTAAGTTAATCAGCTAGTATTAGAGGCCCTAACATCTTTTTAGGGCCTTTTTATTGCCATTAACTTAGCTTTATAGCCCCTTTATTAAACTCTAGTGGTTTATACAGAGTACTAGTCGCCTCCCCCAGCAATCAGCTGAAGACATCTTGGCTAGAATCTCACAAAGCCAATTTTACAACCATGACAGAGGTCCTTGCCCCCCACACCTTAGATTCTTCGAAAATAGATCATGGTTTAAATCATCTAGATATCAACATGTCTATGTCAGGCAAATAATATGCATCCCCAGATAAATAATCCGAATTTAAATAGTGAAGGACTAAAGCCTTCGATGATATCTGTCAATAAAACATGATAAGAGAAGGCTTGAGGACCGTTAGTAACAAGTTGACACTCAGATACAGCTTATATAGTTTGTAGCCTCTAACTCATGGTAAGTCTGTGATCTGACATAAAATTAATGGATCAATTATATGTGGAAAAAACTTAAACCTTATCGCTCATCCATCATTTTACTTGCCGCTCTACTTATCGGTGGCAGCTTAGGGCTTTTAGCTCCAGAATTTGCCCTTAAACTCAAACCCATAGGGCAGATTTTTCTTAACTTGCTGTTTATGATAATTGTGCCACTCGTCGCTATCAGCGTGACGTCATCAATCGCGCGCATGACAGATTTAAAGAAACTTGGCGTTATTCTCGTCACCATATTAATGGTATCGATTGTGATGGCGATTATTCCAGCTCTGTCCATAGTAGGGCTAGCACTGGCCTTTGATCCTGCTCAAGGTGTCATATTAGACCTTAATCAAAGTATCGAAGCAGGCTCAGGCACCATGGATTTTGTTGGGCTGCTTACCACTAATGACTTTGTCGGCTTATTATCAAAATCGAATATTTTAGCTCTCATTATTATGTCTGTGATTTCAGGCATTGCCATTGGTCAATCCGGTGAAGATGGAGTGAAAGTCTCCCGTATGCTCGACAGCCTTAATACTGTCATCATGAAGATAATTTCCATTCTTATGGTAGCGGCCCCCGTGGGCTTAGGCGCCTACTTCGCCTCGACAATGGCGAGTCAGGATACACATCTGCTCGGTACTTTTGCCCGCGCCATAGGCCTATTTTTTATCGCTGCTATCACTTATTTTACCTTAGGTTCCACTTTCTATGCCTGGCTTGGAGGTGGCGTTAAGGGTGTTCGCCAGTTCTGGAAGCATGCTATCGAACCTTCGGTTACCGCTCTAGGCACTAGCTCTTCCCTGGCCACCCTGCCAGTCAATATACGTGCAGCGAATAAGATGGGGATCAAAGAGGAGATAGCCGACATCTGTTTACCGCTACTCGTCAATTTAAACAAGGGCGGCGCATCTATGACTACCGCACTCAAGATAGTCTTCATCTATTCACTGCTAGGGTTAGAATTCACCCCGGATGTATTTGCCATTACAATTTTGATTTCAGTTCTATCAGCCTTTGTCATAGGTGGCGTACCCGGTGGCGCTTTTTTGGGAGAAATATTTATTGTCACTACATTGGGCTTACCTATCGAAGTCATTCCTATCTTAGTGATAATCGGCGCAGTTACCGATGCACCTGCGACCTTAATCAACGTGATCCACGATCTCAATGCGACACAGATCATCGAGCGAATAAATGGCAAGAAATATGGTTACAAGCCAGTTGAGAATCAAGCATAGCGCTTCACAAGAGTGAGGCTAGCTCTCAACGAGAAATGCCATCGAAATAACTCAGTTAACCAGTCATTTCGATGCCATATCTGAGCTGAATTGTGAATCTCTTTGTACTAAGACAATTTACTCATGATTTTTGACTAAAAAAAAGCTAACCTTGAAGAGCATACAAATATGTAACAAAGGAACTTTTATGCGCTTCTACCTTACTATTTCCCTAATGTTTTTTAGCCTATTTACTCAAGCAACGGTTTATAAATGGGTCGATGCAGATGGCAAGATACATTATTCAGATCAACCCATTAAAAACTCTGAAACTGTCGAGTTTAAGAGCAATACTCAAAACCAGATCAAATTGCACACATCTAAGGCAAAGTCGTCTACAGCCGATGAAAATCAGCAGTCATTGACACAATATGACTTGAGTATCACCTCGCCTAGCGAAGAAGAAACCATTCGGGATAACCAAGGCAAGATCACTATTATGGCTAGGATCTCCCCGAATCTAGGGGCCAAACATGTGTTAGTACTTCTGATGGATGGAGTTGTAGTTGGCACGCCACAAACTAGCCCTATATTTAGCCTCAAAGACATCGACAGAGGCGAGCATAACTTTGTTATCAAGGCTGTGGCACAAAACGGCAAACAACTTGCATCATCATCCCCAAGAAAGGTATACCTTCACAGAGCTATCATTAATCGCCAGACCACGGCAACACCTTTAAAAAGCGGGAACTAATAAAACCATTAATTTTATATAGTTAGCTTAGTTAGACATGAAAACCACTCAGTGAAGGGTATTGCACAATGCACCAAAACGGTGCATTGTTATGGTGCATCTAATTTGCTGGGAGTCCTAATGGATCTAAAACACCTGCTCAATAACCTTGTTACCGCAGTCATGGTCATAGATGTGGATCTTAGGCTAAGTTATGCCAATGCAGCCGCGGAGCAGCTATTAGGCGTCAGCACCCATAGGTTAACTGAGCATTCCCTTGCAGATAACTTTCAAGTGTTAGGCGTAAGCACGCAAATACTCAGCGGTGCAATAAGGGATAATCAAGGCTTAACCATCAGCACTGCACCTCTAGTGACATTGGATAATCAACATCATACTGTGGATATAACCTTGACCCCATTAGAGCATGAGCAAGGTTTAGCTCTGCTTGAACTGAGACAGGTAGACCAGCAACGTCGAATCCATCAGCAATTGACTCTCGATGCCCAACAGCAGGCAGCACAATATCTAGTACGTAATTTAGCTCACGAAATAAAGAATCCATTAGGTGGACTGAGAGGGGCGGCGCAACTACTTTCACGGGAGTTACATGATCCCGAATTACATGAATTTACCGATATGATCATTGAGCAGGCCGATAGATTAAGAAATCTGGTCGATCGCTTACTTGGGCCGCAGAAACCTACCCAACATACACAGCAAAATATTCATGAAGTGATCCAAAAAGTTCTTAAGCTTGTCACCATGGCACTGCCGGAAAATATCCAATTCAAGCAAGACTACGATCCTTCGATTCCAGATATAAATATGGATCCGGAACAGATTCAGCAAGCTGTGCTTAATATTGTACAAAATGCAGTTCAGGCCTTGGAAGGTGTTGGCGGCAATATAATCATCAAGACACGCGCTCAACACCAGATCACTATTGGCACTCAGAGACATAAAATCGTGATTGCCTTATCTGTTATCGACAATGGTCCGGGTATAAAACCTGAGCTCATGGACACCTTATTTTATCCTATGGTGACAGGTAGAGATCAAGGCTCAGGCCTAGGTTTATCCATATCCCATAACTTTGCTCGATTACATGGCGGAAGAATAGATTGCCAGTCGACCCCTGGAGAAACCGAGTTTACGATTTTACTGCCAATAAAAACTAAATGAGCTGCAGCGGTAAAAAGAGAATAATAACAAGCACGACACCAATAAAATTTGAATATCATCATGGGAGAGCAGTATGACAGAGCAAGTTTGGGTACTCGATGACGACAGTTCAATTCGCTGGGTCGTAGAAAGAGCATTAAAAGGTGCCAAGATATCTTCAGCAAGCTTTGCCGCAGCAGAGTCTCTATGGGAGGCATTGGAGCTATCACAGCCTAAGGTGATCATCTCAGATATACGCATGCCTGGCACAGATGGGTTATCTCTATTAGAGAGGCTTCAAATTCATTACCCTAATATTCCAGTCATCATAATGACTGCTCATTCAGATCTAGATAGTGCAGTAAGCGCATATCAGGCTGGTGCCTTCGAATACTTACCTAAACCGTTCGATATCGATGAAGCCGTGACCTTAGTAGAGCGAGCATTAACTCACTCTACAGACCAGGCAGTAAATACGGTTGAAGAGATACAAGTTAAAGCCCCCGAAATTATTGGTGAGGCCCCCGCTATGCAGGAGGTCTTTCGCGCCATAGGTCGCCTATCTCGATCTTCGATTAGCGTACTCATTAATGGCCAGTCTGGTACAGGTAAAGAGCTAGTCGCCAGCGCCCTACATAAGCACAGCCCAAGAAAAGATAAACCCTTTATCGCCATCAATATGGCTGCGATCCCTAAAGATCTAATCGAATCTGAACTCTTTGGCCATGAGAAAGGTGCCTTTACCGGTGCGTCAGGTGTCAGGCAAGGCAGGTTCGAACAGGCAAATGGTGGCACACTCTTTCTAGATGAAATTGGTGATATGCCTCTAGACGTCCAGACCCGATTACTCAGAGTATTAGCTGATGGCCAGTTTTATCGTGTCGGCGGCCACTCTCCAGTGCAAGTCGACGTTAGAATCATAGCCGCAACCCATCAAGACTTAGAGCAGTTAGTCCAGAAGGGAGGTTTCAGGGAAGATCTGTATCATAGGCTCAATGTCATTAAGGTCCACCTGCCCCCATTATCACAACGAAGAGAGGACATTCCTCAACTCGCGAGACATTTTCTTTCATCCGCCGCCAAAGAAATAGCTGTTGAACCTAAAATATTGACCCCTGAGACAGCCGAAAAACTCTCAGAACTACCTTGGCCGGGTAATGTCCGTCAATTGGAAAATACCTGTCGTTGGCTCATGGTCATGGCATCTGGACAAGAGATATTACCCCAAGATCTGCCACCTGAATTGCTCAAAGAGCAAAATCAAATTAAAAATCAATCAGCAGCTGATCCGTCGAATTGGCAAGAGTCATTGAAACTTTGGATTGATGAGCGACTCAGTGCAGGTGAAAATAATCTCCTCACCGAAGTCCAACCAGCATTCGAGCGAATTTTACTGGAAACCGCACTGGCCCACACCAATGGCCATAAACAGGAAGCCGCCAAGCGACTCGGCTGGGGCCGAAATACCCTCACCCGAAAGCTCAAAGAACTCTCAATGGATTAACTCTATCTTGCAAATGCAAAAAAAAATCAAGCCTACAACTAAGTAGGCTTTTTTATGCATAGAACATAGGAAAGCAACTGGTTCTTTAAATAACAGTATTTGGCTCTCGAAGATGTCTGGAAATGACCTACTCGATCACGAAATTGACACATGGGGATGAAATTCAGGTGTTCTGGATGCGCAGGAACAAAAAGCGGAGGCGCCTTACAGTGCCCCTGCTTCAGGCAAGCCCTTCGCGTTCAACGGGCGCAAAGCTACGCTTCGCCAACAACGCCCGTTTTACCCTACTATCACATCGAATGAACCTCACTGCGTTCGGGCTCTTTATATTCCCCATGTTCGAGTGGTCATCTTTCCAAGCTAAAAATGAAACAAGCCCGTTGTGTTAGCAACGGGATTTATCGACTCTCTTTACGAGAAATTAGGCGCCTGCCTGGAAATGAACAACTCTCGTAGTCCACGAAGTGGACACATGGGGGTGAAATTATGGCGCTTTGAGTACGCAGTATTCAGCCATAATTGAACGCGGAGAAACTTCGTTTCGTAGCGGGAGAGCCCGCCACAGGGATGTGGTGAATGTCAGAAATACATGGATGCAATTGCTGACCAAGCTCAGCGGCGGGGCGACCGCCGTGGTGAATATGACGCTAGTCATAAGTTTATGAACGAGAGCCATGGACGGCGAACTGGCAGTTATATATGGATATATTTTGGCGGAAGTGTCGATATTGAAGGAGCATTTATCGACCGACATCGGGGGTAGGCATTCATGCCTTTCTAAGTGGATAAGTCACCTGATTCAGGTGGCTTCTCTACTGAAAAATCAGGAGTGCGCTGGTCATGGAACCAAAAACGGAGGCGCCTTCCAATGGCCCGGCTTCGAGCAAGCTCTCCGCGCTCTACCGCAGCATCAAACTTCGTTTGCTGAACGCAGCGATATCGCCCTACTATCACATGAAAGGATGCATGCTTCGCATGCGCTATCTATATTCCCCATGTTCGTTCGGTCATTTCCAGGCCTAAACGAAAAAAGCCCGTTGCGTTAGCAACGGGCTTTATCGTTTATTAGGCGCCTGGAAATGACCTACTCTCACATGGGGAGACCCCACACTACCATCGGCGCGATTGCGTTTCACTTCTGAGTTCGAGATGGGTTCAGGTGGTGCCACAATGCTATGGTTTCCAGACTAATTTGGTAAATTTAGAAAGCTGTCTATTCAAAATCTTTTAAAATATTCTAAATAGCTTTAAATAAAGTAATAATTGGTTCGACTTAAATCAAGTTCGTATTCTTTTGTGCTTGTAAAGTAATCATCATTAACGCTACAAACCCATCTGGGTTGTATGGTTAAGCCTCACGAGTCATTAGTACAGGTTAGCTCAACGCCTCACAACGCTTACACACCCTGCCTATCAACGTCCTAGTCTCGAACGGCTCTTTAGAGGAATTAAATTCCTAGGGATGACTCATCTTAGGACTCGCTTCCCGCTTAGATGCTTTCAGCGGTTATCGATTCCGAACGTAGCTACCGGGCAATGCTATTGGCATAACAACCCGAACACCAGCGGTTCGTCCACTCCGGTCCTCTCGTACTAGGAGCAGCTTCCTTCAATCATCCAACGCCCACGGCAGATAGGGACCGAACTGTCTCACGACGTTCTGAACCCAGCTCGCGTACCACTTTAAATGGCGAACAGCCATACCCTTGGGACCGACTTCAGCCCCAGGATGTGATGAGCCGACATCGAGGTGCCAAACACCGCCGTCGATATGAACTCTTGGGCGGTATCAGCCTGTTATCCCCGGCGTACCTTTTATCCGTTGAGCGATGGCCCTTCCATACAGAACCACCGGATCACTATGACCTACTTTCGTACCTGCTCGACGTGTATGTCTCGCAGTTAAGCTGGCTTATGCCATTGCACTAACCGTACGATGTCCGACCGTACTTAGCCAACCTTCGTGCTCCTCCGTTACTCTTTGGGAGGAGACCGCCCCAGTCAAACTACCCACCAGACACTGTCCTCAACCCCGATTCAGGGGCCTAAGTTAGAACATCAAAACTACAAGGGTGGTATTTCAAGGTTGACTCCACAAAAACTAGCGTCTCTGCTTCAAAGTCTCCCACCTATCCTACACATGTAGGTTCAATGTTCAGTGCCAAGCTATAGTAAAGGTGCACGGGGTCTTTCCGTCTAGCCGCGGGTATACGGCATCTTCACCGCAATTTCAACTTCACTGAGTCTCGGCTGGAGACAGCGTGGCCATCATTACGCCATTCGTGCAGGTCGGAACTTACCCGACAAGGAATTTCGCTACCTTAGGACCGTTATAGTTACGGCCGCCGTTTACCGGGGCTTCGATCATGAGCTTCTCCGAAGATAACCCAATCAATTAACCTTCCGGCACCGGGCAGGCGTCATACCGTATACTTCCTCTTGCGAGTTTGCACAGTACTGTGTTTTTGATAAACAGTTGCAGCCACCTGGTATCTGCGACTCCCGGCAGCTTAGAGAGCAAGTCTCATCACCGCTGGGAGCGTACCTTCTCCCGAAGTTACGGTACCATTTTGCCTAGTTCCTTCAGCCGAGTTCTCTCAAGCGCCTTGGTATTCTCTACCCAACCACCTGTGTCGGTTTGGGGTACGATTCCTACTAACCTGAAGCTTAGAAGATTTTCCTGGAAGCATGGCATCAACTACTTCATCACCTTAGTGACTCGTCATCAGTCCTCAGTCTTGCAATTTAATGCGTATTCCCGGATTTGCCTAAGAATACAACCTACAACCTTAAACGCGGACAACCAACGCCGCGCTAGCCTAGCCTTCTCCGTCTCTCCATCGCAGTTAGCAGAAGTACAGGAATATTAACCTGTTTCCCATCGATTACGCCTTTCGGCCTCACCTTAGGGGTCGACTTACCCTGCCCTGATTAACATTGGACAGGAAACCTTGGTCTTTCGGCGAGGGAGTTTTTCACTCCCTTTATCGTTACTCATGTCAGCATTCGCACTTCTGATACCTCCAGGATGGGTTACCCCTTTCCCTTCAACGGCTTACAGAACGCTCCTCTACCGCTTGCTAGTAAACTAGCAAACCCATAGCTTCGGTGTATTGCTTAGCCCCGTTAAATCTTCCGCGCAGGCCGACTCGACTAGTGAGCTATTACGCTTTCTTTAAAAGATGGCTGCTTCTAAGCCAACTTCCTAGCTGTCTAAGCCTTCCCACATCGTTTCCCACTTAGCAATAACTTTGGGACCTTAGCTGATGGTCTGGGTTGTTTCCCTTTTCACGACGGACGTTAGCACCCGCCGTGTGTCTCCCGAGTAGTACTCATTGGTATTCGGAGTTTGCAAAGGGTTGGTAAGTCGGGATGACCCCCTAGCCTTAACAGTGCTCTACCCCCAATGGTATTCGCTCGAGGCGCTACCTAAATAGCTTTCGAGGAGAACCAGATATCTCCCGGTTTGATTGGCCTTTCACCCCCATCCACAAGTCATCCGCTCATTTTTCAACATAAGTCGGTTCGGTCCTCCAGTTGATGTTACTCAACCTTCAACCTGCCCATGGATAGATCACCGGGTTTCGGGTCTACACCTTGCAACTAAACGCGCAGTTAACACTCGGTTTCCCTACGGCTCCGCTATTCGCTTAACCTCGCTACAAAATGTAAGTCGCTGACCCATTATACAAAAGGTACGCAGTCACGGTCTCAAGAACCGCTCCCACTGCTTGTACGTATACGGTTTCAGGTTCTATTTCACTCCCCTCACAGGGGTTCTTTTCGCCTTTCCCTCACGGTACTGGTTCACTATCGGTCAGTCAGGAGTATTTAGCCTTGGAGGATGGTCCCCCCATGTTCAGACAAGATGTCACGTGTCCCGTCCTACTCGTTTTCATCTATAGTTAGTTTTCATGTACGGGGCTATCACCCTGTGCCGCTGAGCTTTCCAACTCATTCCACTAACACCCCATAGACTTAAGGGCTAATCCCCGTTCGCTCGCCGCTACTAGGGGAATCTCGGTTGATTTCTTTTCCTCCGGGTACTTAGATGTTTCAGTTCCCCGGGTTTGCCTCACATACCTATGTATTCAGTATGTGATACTCACTTATGTGAGTGGGTTTCCCCATTCGGATATCGTTAGCTCAAATGCTTGTTACTAGCTCGCCAACGCTTTTCGCAAGTTACTACGTCCTTCATCGCCTCTGACTGCCAAGGCATCCACCGTATACGCTTAGTCACTTAACCATACAACCCACATAAGTTTGAAACTAATATGAATAGTAATGCAACTAATGGTGTTTACTTTCGCCAAAAGAATACTCTTGAAGCATATTGCTATGCTTCGGCACTTGATTTAAGTGTTTGAGAACTCAATTATTTATTTATTTTTCGCGCTAATGCTATTAATAACAACTTACAAGTAAGTCGCTATCCCTTTCGCATTAACACTATCAGCTTTCCAAATTTTTAAAGAACAAACAACACCGTAAAGGTGCGTTTCTCGCTCTAACAAGAACAAGTAATCTGTGTGAACACTCAGCAAATATTGAGTTAGTCGTATAGGTAAGGAGGTGATCCAGCCCCAGGTTCCCCTAGGGCTACCTTGTTACGACTTCACCCCAGTCATGAACCACACCGTGGTAAACGCCCTCCCCGAAGGGTTAAGCTATCTACTTCTGGTGCAGCCCACTCCCATGGTGTGACGGGCGGTGTGTACAAGGCCCGGGAACGTATTCACCGTGACATTCTGATTCACGATTACTAGCGATTCCGACTTCACGGAGTCGAGTTGCAGACTCCGATCCGGACTACGACCGGCTTTGTGGGATTAGCTTGACCTCGCGGCGTTGCGACCCTCTGTACCGACCATTGTAGCACGTGTGTAGCCCTACTCGTAAGGGCCATGATGACTTGACGTCGTCCCCACCTTCCTCCGGTTTATCACCGGCAGTCTCCCTAAAGTTCCCACCATTACGTGCTGGCAAATAAGGATAAGGGTTGCGCTCGTTGCGGGACTTAACCCAACATTTCACAACACGAGCTGACGACAGCCATGCAGCACCTGTCTCATAGTTCCCGAAGGCACCAAGCTATCTCTAGCGAGTTCTATGGATGTCAAGAGTAGGTAAGGTTCTTCGCGTTGCATCGAATTAAACCACATGCTCCACCGCTTGTGCGGGCCCCCGTCAATTCATTTGAGTTTTAACCTTGCGGCCGTACTCCCCAGGCGGTCTACTTAATGCGTTAGCTTGGGAACCCAGTGTTCAAGACACCAAATTCCGAGTAGACATCGTTTACGGCGTGGACTACCAGGGTATCTAATCCTGTTTGCTCCCCACGCTTTCGTACCTGAGCGTCAGTCTTTGTCCAGGGGGCCGCCTTCGCCACCGGTATTCCTTCAGATCTCTACGCATTTCACCGCTACACCTGAAATTCTACCCCCCTCTACAAGACTCTAGTTTGCCAGTTCAAAATGCAATTCCCAGGTTGAGCCCGGGGCTTTCACATCTTGCTTAACAAACCGCCTGCGTACGCTTTACGCCCAGTAATTCCGATTAACGCTTGCACCCCTCGTATTACCGCGGCTGCTGGCACGAAGTTAGCCGGTGCTTCTTCTGCGAGTAACGTCACAGTAAGCAGTTATTAACTACCTACCTTTCCTCCTCGCTGAAAGTGCTTTACAACCCGAAGGCCTTCTTCACACACGCGGCATGGCTGCATCAGGCTTTCGCCCATTGTGCAATATTCCCCACTGCTGCCTCCCGTAGGAGTCTGGACCGTGTCTCAGTTCCAGTGTGGCTGATCATCCTCTCAGACCAGCTAGGGATCGTCGCCTTGGTAAGCCATTACCTTACCAACTAGCTAATCCCACCTAGGTACATCCAATCGCGAAAGGCCCGAAGGTCCCCTCCTTTCCCCCGTAGGGCGTATGCGGTATTAGCAGTCGTTTCCAACTGTTATCCCCCTCGACTGGGCAGTTCCCTAGGCATTACTCACCCGTCCGCCGCTCGACAGCAAAGTAGCAAGCTACTTTCTGTTTCCGCTCGACTTGCATGTGTTAGGCCTGCCGCCAGCGTTCAATCTGAGCCATGATCAAACTCTTCAATTAAAGTTCTTTTGATGCACCCTCTTTCGAAGATGACATCGGCTCAATGAATTATACTGTTTTTCACTAACCCGAAGGTCAATGAAGCTTACATATTTTGCTTCTTTGAATTTACTTTCTCGAAAGAAAGTAGAAACCAAAGTTGCTATGGTCACTCAGTGGTTCATCGAGTTAAATTTTTGATTGCTCATCCTTTACTAGAAAGAGTGAAGCAATTTCGAATAACTCAACACCTGTGAGTGTCCACACAGATTTCTTGTTTTGTATTGTTAAAGAGCGTGGTGCTAAGTAGCACCGCCGTTGACGCTAGGTCGTTGGCTTGAGGAGGCGTATTCTACACTCTCCGTGGTTGGCGTCAAGGGCTTTTAAAAAATTAATTTCAACCGCTTACTTATTGCCCTGACTGGGTTTCAGCTTCGTTTAAGAAGACTGGTTTGCCGTGTCAGTGGATGCGCATTATAGGGGATTTCGATGTGAGTACAAGGGCTATTCAAAGGAATAATCCGATTAATGTAATGACCGCATATTTATCAAACAAAATGATGTTTTATAAGACTTAACTCGGTCATTTAAGCCTCACTACTGAATTTTAAATACTAAAAAGGGACCTTAGGTCCCTTTTTAGTAAGCGATAACGCCATATCTTGGTTATATATGAGTTACCTATAATAGGAGTTATCGATAAACACTGAACAAGCTCTAGTATTTACTTATCATTGTAAACTCTACTTTCTATCTTATATAAGAAGTGAAACCTTACTAACCTAACTCTTTAAAAAATGGTTTCAGACGAGGCTAAGCTCTATAGGCTACTAGGTGCCCCTTAGATCTTCTTCTGCATCTCTGCAACGCCATAGCTTTATACATAGATAAGGAAGTGAGTACTAACAAAGACATTATTAGTACTGTTACCAGGCGTTAATTTATTTAGCGTCTCGATTAAGCAGCCTATCTAACTCTTTCTGCTCCTCGGCGCTAATGCCTTGATCTTCGACTTGGGAGATACGTTGTTTACGCACAAAGATAAAACCGATACATAAACCTAAAACTAATAGCCCAATAGGACCTAACCAGAGTATGTAGGTTTTGGGCTCCATTCTTGGCTTATAAAGGACAAAATCACCATAGCGACTAGTCATGAACTCTATCACTTCGTCATAATCTTTCCCGGCATCAACCATCTGGTAGACTTCCAGACGAAGGTCCTGAGCCACCTGGGAATTTGAGTCGATCAAATTTTGGTTTTGACACTGAGGACAACGAAGTGAATGCGCGAGCTCCAACGCTCGCTGCTGATTTTCAGCAGACTTGAACTCATAGGTATCAACCGGCGTAGCATTTACTGACATCACAGTTAATGACAGGAGTATAGCGCCCATAAATTTGAATATAGATTTAATCATGATGCGCCCTCCTCTTTTGCAACGGCTTGCAGCTGTTTAATCATTGGCAGTAAGGTCTCATCCCATACACGCTGATCGATTGGACCCGCATATCTGAATCTAATGATACCGTTGTGATCCACTAAGAAGCTTTCCGGCGCACCATAAACACCAAGATCTAGACCTAGGCGACCATTGTGGTCGTAGATATTCTTAGTATAAGGATCACCTAGAATATTTAACTCTCTAAGTGCTGAGTCTCGCTCATCACGATAGTTAATACCATAAATAGGTAAGGTATTCTGTCTGGCGAAACGCATAAGATAAGGATGCTCGTATTTGCACGAAGGACACCAAGTTGCCCATACGTTTAATAGTGACACTTTACCTTTCAAAGTTTCATTGGTGATTATCTCGCTACTATCTTCCAAGCGCTCTAGCTGGAAAACAGGAATAGGTTTGCCTTCGAGTGCTGAATCTAGCAGCTTTGGGTTGAGGAAGAGCCCCTTATATAAGAAGCCCCCCATGCCCATCACTAAGATCAGTGGAATAAATAATATTAGCTTCTTCATACTTGCCCCAATTCAAGTTAGGCCGTAGCCAATTTCTCTTTTTCCGCGTCAAGCTTAGATGTTTGCGTTACTTTCTTGGCACGATAACGTTTGTCAGATGCAGCAAAGAAACCACCAACCATCATAAATATGCTGCCGAACCATAACCAACGCACAAATGGCTTATAGTTAATACGTACAGCGAACTCGGTAGGACTAATTGGATCTCCCATGGTGACATATAAATCACGGAAGAGTCCCCAGTCGATACCCGCTTCCGTCATATCCATAGTACGTACATTGTACTGACGACGATCTGGCTTTAGTAAGGTGATGAAGTCACCATCTTTATACACTTCAATCTGCCCTTGTTGAGCAGTGTAATTAGGGCCAACGACATTTTTAATTTCGATAAAGCTAAATGTATACCCAGCTAATTCCTGGCTGATACCAGGCCCCATACGTACACTCTTCTCGATAGAGTAGTTTGAAACCATAGTGCCACCCACAACAGATACCGCTATGCCTAAGTGAGCGATGAGCATACCCAATTGGCTACGACCTAAACGAGCCAGACTGAGAGAGCCATCTTTCGATTTAATCAAATCATATCCGGCTCTAAGTGTAGTAAGCGTGATCCAGGTTGCTGCTGCTATACCCAAGGCGACCCAAGTATTGAACTTTCCATCGGCTAGGAATGGCACTGCCACACCGACGATAATAGCAACCAGGGCAGGAACCAGAACTTTAGCCTGTACAGCACCAGGTTTAGCTTTCTTCCAACGAATGTTCGGGCCTATACCCATAAAGACAAACAACACCAGAATAATGGGTACAAATACAGCATTAAAGTATGGTGGTCCTACTGAGATTTTACCCATATTTAAGGCATCTATAAGTAGCGGATAGAGGGTACCAAGAAGTACGGTACCACATGCCACTGTGAGCAAAATATTACACACAAGCAGCATAGTTTCTCTAGACCATAAGTCGAAACGTGCCGGACTCTTCATTTGACTCGCTCTGAAAGCGAATAGTGTCAAAGAGCCACCTACAGCTAAGCCTAGTAACAGCAAAATAAACATGCCTCGACTAGGATCTGAGGCAAAGGAGTGCACCGAAGTAAGCACTCCTGAACGAACAATAAATGTACCTAACAAGCTTAACGAGAATGCGGTTATAGACAGTAGTACTGTCCAGTTACGGAATGCCGCACGTTTCTCGGTAACGATAACCGAATGGAGCAATGCGGTACCGACTAACCAAGGCATGAAAGAAGCATTCTCAACAGGATCCCAGAACCACCAACCACCCCAACCTAATTCATAATAAGCCCACCAAGACCCAAGAGAGATACCACCGGTTAGAAATACCCAAGCTGCCAATGTCCAAGGACGACTCCAGCGAGCCCATGCTGAATCTAGACTGCCCCCCATCAAGGCTGAAATAGCGAAGGCGAAGCTCACAGAGAAGCCAACATAACCAAGATATAACATAGGTGGGTGGAAGATCAGACCAACGTCTTGCAACATAGGGTTTAGATCACGGCCCTCCATAGGAGTAGGAAATAAGCGCTCGAAAGGGTTTGAGGTTAAGATCATGAACAATGCAAAACCCACAACAATAAAGGCCAGCACGGAGAGTACTCGGGCAGTAAATACCTCTTCTAGGCTTTTACTGAAAAATGCAACCGCTGCAGTCCAGCCTGATAATGCAAACACCCAGAAGAGTAAAGAACCTTCATGTCCCCCCCATACTGCTGCTATCTTAAAGAAGATAGGTAGTTGAGAGTTTGAATGATGTGCTACATAAGCAACTGAGAAATCATCAACCGCAAAACTATAACCCAGAACGATAACCGATACGGCGATAAAGAAAAACATGCCATAGGTTAACGGCCAAGCATATCGCACTAAGTATTGGTCTTTACGTGCAACACCAATTAAAGGAACGCAAGCTAACAGGAAGGCAAATGCCAAACCTATTATTAGCGATATGTGTCCTAACTCTGGGATCATGGGGTTTCCTCGGTCCTATTAGATGAATTGTTTAAACTTAAGTCTAATTCAATCGCTTAACCTTAATGTGAGTTTAAAACCACACTAGTAAGGTTAAAATTTTGAGTCATTTTAGTATTTGCGATTGTATCTGTCTGCTTCTTTCGAACAAATATGGATAACTTGTCTCATTTCTTTGTACTTTAACACCTGTATTCCACGTATGAAATCTGGCAGATTCTATGCTTTAAGCCTTAGGTGAAGCTTAAGTTTGGCCTAAGTTAGCGGAAATAGAATTGAATTGTGAAGAAACACTCAAGTCTCTGCCTTTTCCACTAATGAATTTCTTATATTACTGTTCAATGAATAATCTTTACGTATAATCTTCATCAAGCCCAGCGGCACATCCGCTTTTGTAACTCATGTGAAAAGAAATAATGACCACTCTCTGGATTTTTATTGCACTTTTTTTGTTGGTCAGCTTAACACTGATTTGGATTCCTCACTTTCGTCAAAAGCAGATGACGCAAGCGGAAGAAGCCGGAGTTCGTAAACAAGCTAACTTAGAACTTTTTAACAGTCGGCTCGCCACATTAGAGAAAGATTTTTCAGATGAACAGCTAGAACAAACTGAGTTCGATGCGTTTAAGCAAGAACTAGAAATCAGCCTACTGCAAGATATGAAACAAGGTGAGGATGAATCTCTAGTTAATAAAATCAAACCTAAGGGCCTTGCCTGGCCAGTAGTCATGTCTGTTGCGCTAATAGGTCTTACAGGTTATTTATACGCCACTGTCGGTGCCTACGCTGAACTCGGTCAACCACAGCAAGCCAGCCTGCATGCGGGGATGACTCCTGAACAGATCATGGAGCAAAGATTACTGATGACGGAGGCACAGGCAAAATCCGAACCAGAGAATAGTCAGTTATTATTTAGCCTTGGCCACCTGTATATCTCGGCAAGCCGCTTCGATGATGCTATTACAGTATTTGACCAGACCATGGAGTTAGTGGGCACTCAAGCCGAACTGCTAGGACCAAAAGCGACAGCCATGTATTACAGGGATAATCAACAGATTACCCCGGAAATTCAGGCGATTATCGACCAATCTTTAGCACTGGATCCTGAAGATCCATCGACTCTATTACTAAAAGGTATGGACGCTTTCTTTACCAATAATTATCAAGTAGCAATAGACAGTTGGCAAACCATACTCGACAGCGACAGAAACGATGTTGATCGAACGGCAGTCATCAAGGCTATCGATAGCGCCAAGATGAGAATGCAGGCGGATACTGGTGCAATGCCAAGCGATGCCGCCCATACTAATCCCGCTAGTGTGGCAAAAACAGTTAATATTCAAGTATCGGTATCTGATGAATTAGCCAAGCAAGTGGGAAGTTCAGATATGCTGTTTATCTTTGCTCGCAGTACTCAAGGCCCTAAAGTCCCCCTAGCAGCAGTTAAGGTCTCGGCAAACTCTTTACCTACCACAATCACCTTAGATGACAGCACATCCATGGGTGCGGATATGCTACTTAGTGGCGCTAAGAATGTTGAGATTATCGCCATCCTCTCTAAGCATGGTAGCGTGAAACCTCAGACTGGAGATCTACAAGGCAGACTTGCTAAGGTAAAGGTTGGAGATACTGCACAATTAGTCATAGATACCCAAGTTAAATAGCGAAATTAACTTATGAAGGGTCTGCAATTGCGGGCCCTTTTTATTGCCGGTTTTTCTGCTACAGCGAGAAACTAAATATATAGAAACCAGAAAAGACAGACACAAAAAAACCGGCTAGATAGCCGGTTTTTTAATGCTCAACAATCGAGCTAAAACAAAGATTACTTAGACATGTACTCGATAGCACTCTTGTAATCTTCATCGGTACAATCTGTACACATACCACCTGGTGGCATAGCGCCTTTACCTGTTTTAACAGTAGATACTAAAGTATCTAGCCCTTGAGCAATACGTGGCTCCCAAGCAGCAGCATCATGTGCTTTTGGAGCGCCAGCGACACCCATACTATGACAAATGTGACATGCCTTATCGTAGACAGCCTTACCTTCTTGTGCAGATACGTTTGCAGACAAAGTTAAGACAGCGACTGCAGTCATTGCTAACAATTTTTTCATGTTTGATGTTCCTATTGCAAAATCTAACAAAGCTCAACGCTGCCCTTATTATTCTCATCAAGAATGAGGCAGACTATTATTTTAGCACCTCTAGAATACAGCAAAGCTTAACAAAACTCACCTTTTTGTAATCCTAATCAATGCTTACATACAATTAACACGACTTAATAGCCAATCCAGACAATGCATTAGCCATGGGTTAATAAACCTTTACTAAATCTGACACAGCTTCAACCAATTTCGTTAAAAAGTGCCATTTATTGGAAACACATCAAATAGCTGACACATAGAATCAAGCAGTACTAAACCCCCAATTGTGATTGTGTTAAGATCCCTTGTGTTGACCAAAGGCTTGGTATAGAGGATTCAGTGGTAGAACAGATAATAAAGACCTTAATTTCAGCCAAAGAATTGACCTGTATTCGAGAGGAACGCATCTTATTCGATGAACTTAGCTTCGATATTGCTCAAGGTGAGATTGTTCAGATTGAAGGCCCAAACGGCTCAGGAAAAACCAGTCTACTTAGGATCTTAGCAGGCCTATCTCGCCCCTATGCCGGTGATGTTCATTATAAAAATCGAGATATAAACCGCTATAGAGACGAATATAATGAAGACCTGCTTTACATAGGTCATCTCGCTGGGATTAAGAGTGAGCTAACCGCAGAGGAAAATCTTAACTTCAATTTAAGAATTAGTGGTTATCATGACTTCGATACTGAAGATATTCTCGCCAAAGTAAATCTAGCAGGCTTCGAAGAAGCACTCGCTGGACATCTTTCTGCCGGACAGCATAGACGCACAGCCCTGGCTCGACTCTGGCATACCAATTGTAAAATTTGGTTATTGGACGAACCATTTACCGCTATCGACAAGAAAGGCGTCGAAGAGCTTGAACATCTGTTCCTGAAACATGCTGAACGTGGTGGTTGTGTCATATTAACAACGCATCAAGATATGGGAATTATCGGTGACGATATTTTGCGAAAAATCAGTCTGGAGTATCGCTTTGTATAGGGCTCAAAAATGAATAAAAGCATCAGCTTCAGACAAGCATTTTTTACTCTGTTGAAGCGAGATCTGCGCATAGCGATTCGACATAAGGGTGACATATTCAACCCGCTATTATTTTTTATCTTAGTGGTGACTCTGTTTCCCTTAGCTATAGGTCCAGATCCCAAAGTATTATCCAGAGTCGCCCCAGGCGTAATTTGGGTCGCGGCACTGCTAGCCTCTATGCTGTCCTTAGAGCGCTTATTTAAGGCAGATTATGACGACGGTAGTCTTGAGCAGATGCTGCTGAGCCCACAACCTTTACCCTTGATGGTATTGGCAAAAGTACTGGCTCATTGGCTATTAACTGGCGTACCGCTAATTCTAGTTGCCCCACTTTTAGCCGTATTGCTACATTTAGACGATAATAGCTATGGTGCTCTAATGGCTACCTTAGCACTTGGAACACCAGTATTAAGTTTAATCGGGGCTATTGGTGTCGCCTTGACCGTCGGGTTACACAAGGGAGGAGTGCTACTTAGCTTACTCATATTACCTTTATATATTCCGGTATTAATCTTTGCCACGACAGCCATAGATGCTGCCGGGTTAAATCTACCCTATGATGGCCACCTCGCAATAATTGCCGCGATGCTGGTCGGTTCATTAACGTTAGCACCTTTCGCTATTGGTGCATCTTTAAGAGTGAGTACTAACTAGAATGTGGAAATGGCTACATAGTTACGCAGATCCAGAACGAGCGTATAACCTTTCTGGAAAACTCCTCCCCTGGTTCGCTATGCTAGCGATCGCCCTGATAGGTATAGGGTCTGTATGGGGGTTGGTTTTTGCACCTAGTGATTATCAACAAGGAGATAGCTACCGAATTATCTTCATCCATGTTCCGGCAGCCTCCATGTCTATGGCCGCATACATGGGCATGGCAACATCTGCATTTATCGGCCTAGTTTGGCAAATAAAGTCCGCAGATTGGGCCGCTGCAGCAATAGCACCAATTGGAGCCGTGATCACTTTCATCGCCTTAATCACTGGCGCTACCTGGGGTAAGCCTATGTGGGGAACCTGGTGGGTATGGGATGCACGTTTAACCGCCGAATTGGTGCTCTTGTTTCTATATCTAGGTGTTATTGCACTTTACGCCTCTTTTGAAGACAAGGTATTAGCAGCACGCGCCGCCGGAATTTTAGCTATTGTCGGTGTGATTAATATACCTATCATCAAATACTCAGTTGAATGGTGGAGCTCGCTACATCAGCCATCGACGATTAGAATTACAGAAAAATCGACTATGTCTACTGAGATGCTTTATCCATTACTAATTAACATCTTAGGTTTTGCCATCATGATAGGCGCGATCACCTTAGTCCGTTTCAGATCTGAAATATTGGCCCGTAACAGTATGCGACCTTGGGTTCGTATCTTAGCTAAAGCCCAAGGAGTTAAGTAATGCAGTTTGATTCATTCAGTGAATTTTTGAATATGGGCGGCTACGCCTTCTATGTTTGGCTGGCTTATGGTGTGACATTTGCTTCTTTAGCAATACTGGTCATACAGAGTATGGGGCAGAAGCGTAAAGTGTTAACTGAAATAGCTAAGAAAATTCAACGAGAAGAACGCCTCAAAGCAAATCGGAGTAATAAATTGTGAATGTAAGACGTAAAAAAAGACTAGCTCTAGCAGTAGCCTTAATTGCTGGTGTGGCCGCAATAGCATCACTACTACTGTACGCATTAAACTCTAACTTAAACCTTTTCTACACTCCTACAGAAATAGTACAAGGTAAGAGAGATACCGGCGTGTTACCAGAAATTGGCCAGCGTATACGTGTCGGCGGTATGGTGACTATGGGCTCTATGGTGAGAGATCCTGAAAGCTTACATGTTGAATTTGCCGTCCATGATTCCTTAGGCAGTGAGATCATAGTGACCTATGACGATCTGCTGCCAGATCTTTTCCGTGAAGGCCAAGGCATAGTCGCACAAGGTATACTGATTGAAGGTGGTAAGTTACAGGCGACAGAAGTACTCGCTAAGCATGATGAAAACTACATGCCTCCTGAAGTTGCCGAAGCGATGGGACAGACCCATGAGAAGCTAGATTACAAAACAGAGCAAAAAAGCGGTTACTAAATATCAGCTAATATAAAAGGCCTCGTTAGAGGCCTTTTTTATGCCCCTAGAATGCCTTCATGGAGTAAATAAGCTATAACTAGGTAAAGCCTTTGGGAGTGACTCAAAATGCGCGCGACAGTGCTCATATTGTTTATGCTGTGTATCCTAACTGAGGAAGCTACAGCGGCATCGATTCTAATTATTGAAAGCTACCATAAAGAGTTTGCTTGGGATGAGAGCTATAACCGAGGCATAAAATCCGTTGTAGATAACGACCACACCTTTTCACATTTTTACATGAATACCAAGATACTCCCTTCAGAACAATTCGCCGATATGGCCTCTTTAGCCTGGCAAGCATACCTAAAGCTAAAACCTGATCTTGTGGTGCTCTGTGATGACAACGCGATAAAATTGTTAGCTTATAAATTTGGACAGACAAAAGTACCCGTTGTCTTTCTAGGGCTCAATGCAAACCCAAGAGATTATGGATTAACTAAGCTGCTTAACTTTACTGGTGTGTTAGAGCGGCCAATATTCAAACGCTCTATTATTCTAGCCGATCAAATATTACCTAAGAAATCAAACAAGAAGATATTAGTCGTATTTGATAACAGTCAGACCTCAAAAGCCTCTATCGAACCCATCAGCCGAAATTTTAAGAGTATTAACATAGGCAAGGTTAAGGTTGATTTTCAGCTAATTGATGACTTTGTGAAATGGCAGCAGGTTATTAATAACGCAAAGGAGAGTGGCTATGATGCTCTCTTCATAGGCCTATATCACACCTTAGTCGATGCCGAAAAGCAACATGTATCCCCCAATGAAGTCATCCTTTGGACCCAAAAACATGCACCTTTACCTCATTTTGGTTTTTGGAATTTTTCAATAGGTGCTAGAGGGAATGTAGGGGGCTATGTCTTGGATGGCTATCTTCATGGTCAACTTGCAGGCAAGCTTATATCAAAAATACTAAAAGGTGAAAATCCGAATGATCTAGCCTACGAATTCGATAGACAGGGACGTTATTTATTTAGTTTAGAAGGCCTGAAAAGATGGCGGCTTGAATTACCTAAAAAAGTGAATGCCCAGAGTCACTGGACGAATTAAACACATAAAAAAAGCCGGGCTAATGCCCGGCTTTTTTACAATGAAACCCTTAATTACTCAGCGTCGTCAGCTTCAACAGCTTCTGCAGCTTCAGGGCGACCTACTAGTTCAATATACGCCATAGGCGCTTTATCACCAGTACGTAGACCGCACTTAAGGATGCGGGTATATCCACCAGGACGTTCCTGGTAGCGTGGACCCAATTCATTAAATAACTTACCTACGACTTCAGCGTCGCGAGTACGAGCAAATGCCAAACGGCGGTTTGCAACGCTATCACTCTTAGCAAGCGTTATTAGAGGTTCAACTACGCGACGCAGTTCTTTCGCTTTAGCTACAGTAGTCTTGATCACTTCGTGACGGACTAAAGAGCTTGCCATGTTACGAAACATAGCTTGACGATGACTGCTGTTACGATTTAGTTGACGACCACTCTTACGATGGCGCATGACCTAATCCTTATTACCTTATCTGTACAAAATCTGGAGTTAAAGGTCGTCGACTAGGCTGGCTGGAGGCCAGTTTTCTAGACGCATACCCAACGACAGTCCGCGAGAAGCCAAAACATCCTTAATTTCAGTAAGAGATTTCTTACCTAGGTTAGGTGTCTTAAGCAGCTCAACTTCAGTGCGCTGTACCAGATCTCCGATATAATGAATCGCCTCAGCCTTCAAACAGTTGGCTGAACGTACAGTTAGCTCTAAATCGTCCACAGGACGCAGCAAAATCGGATCGAATTCTGGCTTCTCTTCTTTCTGCTCTGGCTCAGTAACATCACGAAGTTCAACAAACGCATCTAGCTGTTCAGCCAAGATGGTCGCAGCACGACGGATAGCTTCCTCAGGATCGAGAGTACCGTTTGTGGTCATATCGATAACGAGTTTATCTAAGTCAGTGCGCTGTTCAACACGTGCAGCTTCTACATTGTAGGCTATACGAGCGACAGGCGAGAAAGAAGCATCAACCAACAAGCGACCAATAGGACGATCATCGTCTTCGGTTTGTGCACGGGCAGAAGCCGGTACATAACCACGACCACGTTCTACACGGATACGCATGCTGATTTCATTGTTACCTGTCAAATGACAGACAACATGCTCAGGATTCATGATTGTAACATCACCATCATGGGTGATATCTGCTGCAGTAACAGGGCCTGCGCCTGACTTACTTAAAGTAAGCATAGCTTCGTCTTTCCCTTCGATCACTACTGCTAAACCTTTAAGGTTTAGTAGGATCTCAAGGATATCCTCTTGCACGCCTTCCTTGCTACTGTATTCATGCAGTACACCATCAATCTCTACTTCGGTTACCGCGCAGCCTGGCATAGACGACAATAGGATACGACGCAACGCGTTACCTAAAGTGTGACCGAAACCACGTTCTAGCGGCTCGAGTGTAACTTTGGCACGTGTTGGATTAACCTGCTCGATATCAACGAGACGTGGTCTAAGAAATTCTGTAACAGAACCCTGCATTGTGTCCTCTCTTTTGTGTTAACTTTACTTAGAGTAAAGTTCGACGATAAGCTGTTCGTTAATTTCCGCAGATAAATCACTACGCTCTGGTAGACGCTTGAAAGCACCTTCCATCTTAGTGTTATCAACTTCAACCCATGTTGGCTTTTCGCGTTGAGAAGCAACTTCCAAAGAAGCACTAATACGTGCTTGCTTCTTAGACTTCTCACGAATGCTAATTACATCACTCGCAGACACTTTGAATGATGGAATGTTAACAACGCTGCCATTAACCAAAATTGACTTATGGCTAACTAATTGACGAGATTCAGCGCGTGTAGCACCAAAACCCATACGGTAAACAACGTTATCAAGACGGGTTTCTAAAAGAGTAAGCAGGTTCTCACCTGTGTTACCTTTTTGACGTGCAGCGTCTTTGTAGTAGTTACGGAACTGCTTTTCTAGCACACCATAAATACGACGAACTTTTTGTTTCTCGCGTAGCTGTACACCATACTCAGACAGACGGGTCTTACGAGCGCCGTGTTGTCCAGGTGCAGTTTCAAGCTTACACTTCGAATCGATTGCTCTCACACCGCTTTTCAGGAAAAGGTCAGTACCTTCTCTGCGGCTGAGCTTGAGCTTTGGACCCAAGTATCTTGCCATGTTCTTTCTCCAACTATCCTATTAAAAACGACGAATTAAACGCGACGTTTCTTAGGAGGACGACAACCATTATGAGGGATAGGCGTCACATCGGTAATATTGGTTATTTTATAACCAACCGAATTCAGTGCACGAATCGCAGATTCGCGTCCTGGACCTGGACCCTTTACAAAAACTTCAAGGTTTTTAACACCGTAATCCTGAGCAGCAACACCGGCGCGCTCAGCAGCAACCTGTGCAGCAAAAGGAGTAGATTTACGTGAACCACGGAAACCTGAACCACCTGAAGTTGCCCAAGATAGTGCATTACCTTGACGATCAGTAATGGTAATAATTGTGTTGTTGAAAGACGCATGGATATGAGCCATACCATCAGCAACCTGTTTACGTACACGCTTACGCGGAGAACGTGACGGACTTTTAGCCATATTGGATTACCCCGTTACTTTCTGATTGGTTTACGTGGACCTTTACGCGTACGCGCATTAGTCTTAGTACGTTGCCCACGAAGGGGCAGGCTACGACGGTGACGTATTCCACGGTAACAACCAAGGTCCATAAGACGCTTGATGTTCATAGAAACTTCACGACGCAAATCACCTTCTACTGTGTATTCGGCAACTGCTTCACGTAGTATATCAATTTGAGCTTCGCTCAATTCCTTGATCTTAGCGTCTTCAGCAATTGAAGTAGCCGCGCAGATTGCTCTAGCGCGAGTACGGCCAATTCCGAAGATTCCAGTCAATGCAATGACTGTATGCTTCTGATCAGGAATGTTAATGCCAGCGATACGGGCCACTATGCACTCCTCAATAGTTAATGGTCATCTGTGAAAAGCCCGGTAGGATACTCGACAGACGACAGTTTTGCAAATAATATTTGCTCAGCCCGAACAGGGCTGAGCAATTTTTTTAGCCTTGACGCTGCTTGTGTTTAGGTTCAACACATAGTACGCGAACAACACCCTTACGCTTGACGATCTTGCAATTACGGCAGATCCTCTTAACGGAAGCTCGAACTTTCATTTCATCACTCCGTAAAAACTAGTTTAGCGTCCAAAGCGATCTAAATTCGCTTTGTTAACTAGATTAGCTTTCTTCATAACAGACTCATATTGATGAGACATCATATGGGTCTGAACTTGAGCCATGAAGTCCATGATTACGACTACCATAATAAGTAGTGAAGTACCGCCAAAATAGAACTGTACTTTCCACGTAATTAACATGAACTCCGGAATTAAACAGATAAAGGTAATGTACAAGGCACCTGCTAATGTCAGGCGAGTCATAACCTTATCAATGTAACGCGAAGTCTGTTCTCCAGGACGGATCCCGGGAATAAACGCACCACTCTTCTTCAAGTTATCAGCTGTCTCACGAGGGTTAAACACCAACGCAGTATAGAAGAAACAGAAGAAAATAATTGCTGATGCATACAATAATGAGTAAAGCGGTTGCCCCGGAGACACAGCCAGTGAAAAATCACTTAACCATGAAAGGGACTCATTTTGACCAAACCACTGAGCCAGTGTGCCTGGAAACAAAATGATGCTTGACGCAAATATTGGCGGTATCACACCTGCCATATTAACCTTAAGCGGTAGATGGGTGCTTTGAGCTGCGAAGACCTTACGGCCCTGCTGGCGCTTAGCATAGTTAACGACGATACGACGTTGACCACGTTCCACAAATACTACTAAAAAGGTTACAGCAAATACGATAACTGCAATCAACAATAATACCAGTACGTTCAAGTCACCTTGACGCGCCTGCTCAGCCGTTTGGCCGATAGCAGATGGTAGACCAGCAACAATACCTGCGAATATTAATATCGAGATACCATTACCTATGCCTCGTTCGGTAATCTGTTCACCTAGCCACATTAGGAACATAGTTCCTGTCACTAGACTCACAACTGCAACGAAGTAAAAACTAAATCCTAGGTTTACTACTAAACCAGGGATCAAGTTGGGTAGACCCGTTGCAATACCGATTGCCTGGAATGTACCCAGGACCAATGTGCCGTATCGAGTATATTGACTGATTTTCTTACGTCCGGTCTCGCCTTCCTTTTTAAGTTCAGCGAGTGCAGGATGTACCACAGTCAATAGCTGCATTATGATTGATGCCGAGATGTACGGCATAATACCTAATGCAAAGATAGAAGCACGTTCAAGAGCACCACCAGAGAACATGTTAAACATGCCTAAGATGGTACCCTTCTGCTGATTGAACAGCTCTGCTAATACAGCAGCGTCAATACCAGGAATTGGTACAAACGAACCGGCCCTAAAGACGATAATCGCACCAATCACGAACAGGAGGCGAGTCTTCAGTTCAGAAAATCCACCTTTCGCGCTTTTTGTATCAAGTCCTGGTTTTGCCATCGACGTATTATTCCTCGATCTTTCCGCCGGCAGCTTCAATAGCTGCACGAGCACCTTTGGTTGCCTTTAGACCTTTAATGGTCACAGGGCGCTCAATGGTACCTGAAAGAACGATTTTAGCAAACTGAATGTTGCGTGTGACAAGATTTGCATCTTTCAGCGCATTCAAGTCGACAACATCACCGTTAACTTTTGCAAGTTCGCTAATACGAACTTCCGCAGTTACCAAAGCCTTACGCGAGGTAAAACCAAATTTTGGCAGACGGATCTTAAGTGGCATTTGACCACCTTCGAAACCGACGCGTACGCCGCCACCAGAACGAGACTTCTGACCCTTGTGGCCGCGACCACAAGTTTTACCAGTGCCTGAACCGATACCGCGACCTACACGCTTAGCTGCTGATTTAGCACCTGCAGCAGGTGATAGAGTATTTAGACGCATCTTATACTTCCTCCACCGAAACCATGTAGTAAACCTTGTTAATCATACCGCGAACTGAAGGAGTATCTTCAAGTTCAACAGTGTGATTAATACGGCGTAAACCTAGACCAGTCAAAGTTGCACGATGCTTAGGCAAACGTCCAATTGAACTCTTAGTCTGAGTAACTTTTAATGTTTTCTTAGCCATGGTGCATTAACCTCGAATTTCTTTAACATTCAGGCCGCGTTTAGCTGCAATTTGTGCTGGTGACTTCATGTGCACCAACGCATCTACAGTTGCGCGAACAACGTTAATCGGGTTAGTTGAACCGTATGCTTTCGACAGAACGTTATGAACGCCTGCTACTTCCAATACGGCACGCATTGCGCCACCGGCAATAATGCCGGTACCGTCAGAGGCTGGTTGCATGTAAACACGCGAACCAGTATGACGACCCTTTACAGGGTGGTGCAGAGTACCATTGATCAATTCAACAGAAACGATGTTACGACGAGCTTTTTCCATCGCTTTCTGAATTGCAGCAGGCACTTCACGCGCTTTACCATAACCAAAACCGACCTTACCATTACCATCACCGACTACAGTTAGTGCAGTGAAGCTAAAGATACGTCCGCCTTTAACTACTTTAGAAACACGATTTACTGCAACTAATTTCTCTTGCAGATCGTCTTTTTGCTGAGCTTCAAATTTAGCCATTTTTCATCATTCCTTAGAACTTTAGGCCAGCTTCACGAGCGGCGTCTGCTAATGCAGCTACACGTCCGTGATACTTGAAACCGGAACGATCGAATGCAACTACAGTAACGCCTTTTTCGATTGCACGCTCAGCAACGGTTTTACCCACTACTTTAGCTGCATCTACGTTACCTGTGTACTTTAGTTGCTCTGATACTGCTTTCTCAGCAGTAGAAGCTGACGCCAAAACCTGTGAATCAGGACTAATTACCTGAGCATAGGTGTGACGTGGTGTACGATGTACAACCAGACGGTTGACGCCCAGCTCTTGGATCTTCTTACGGGCGCGTAGTGCGCGGCGTAAGCGAGATGTTTTCTTATCCATATCGCGTTACCTACTTCTTTTTAGCCTCTTTACGACGTACTTGCTCATCGGTATAACGAACACCCTTGCCCTTATAAGGCTCTGGTGGACGATATCCGCGAATCTCAGCTGCTACTTGACCAACTAACTGCTTATCTGTACCCGTAAGTACGATTTCAGTTTGTGAAGGACATGCTGCTGTTACGCCGTCTGGAAGTTTGTGAACTACAGGGTGTGAGAAACCTAAAGTCAGGTCAATGTCTTTACCGACAAGCTTAGCTCGGTAACCAACACCAACTAGAGTTAGTTTTTTCTCAAAACCAGCTGTTACACCAACAACCATATTATTGATTAAAGCTCGAGCTGTACCCGCTTGAGCAGCATTTTTTGCTGATTCAATTGGGCTACACTTGATTTCATTGTCTTCAACGACAACTGAAACTTCGGTGTTAATTACTCGAGTCAAACTACCTTTAGTACCTTTTACGGTGATAGTTTGTTCGTTTAAAGTCACTTCTACGTCTGCAGGAATAGCGACTGGTGCTTTTGCGACACGAGACATGGCTAGCTCCTTATGCTACGTAGCAGATAACTTCCCCACCCATGCCATTTTGGCGGGCGGTACGATCAGTCATCAAACCTTTAGAAGTGGATACGATTGCGACACCCAGTCCGCCCATCACTCTTGGAAGTTCGTCTTTACCTTTGTAAATACGAAGACCAGGACGGCTGACGCGCTGGATAGTCTCAACGACTGGTTGACCTTGGAAATACTTAAGAGTGATTTCCAGAGTCGCTTTGACTTCATCTGCTACGGCGTAGTCAGTGATATAACCTTCTTCTTTAAGTGTCTGTGCAATAGCAACTTTCAACTTATTAGAAGGCATAGATACTGATACTTTGTTAGCAGCTTGGCCATTACGAATACGTGTTAACATATCCGCTATAGGATCTTGCATGCTCATATTAGCTTACTCCGTGACAAGTGCTTACCAGCTGGCCTTGCGTAGACCAGGAACTTCACCGCGCATAGTTGCTTCACGTAATTTGATACGGCTAAGGCCGAATTTACGTAAGAAACCATGTGGGCGACCAGTTATACTACAGCGATTGCGCTGACGCGCTGCGCTAGAGTCACGAGGTAGACCTTGCAACTTAAGAACCGCATCCCAACGCTCTTCATCTGAAGAAGCTGAGCTGCTAATGATAGCCTTAAGAGCTTGACGCTTTTCAGCGAACTTAGCCACGAGCTTGGCACGTTTTAATTCACGTGCTTTCATTGAACTTTTTGCCATTACGCTACCCTTATTTCTTGAATGGGAAGTTGAAGCCTTCGAGCAGAGCTCGGCCTTCTTCATCATTCTTCGCAGAAGTAGTGATCACAACATCCATACCACGGATTTTATCGATTTTATCGTACTCGATTTCCGGGAAGATGATCTGCTCACGTACACCCATCGCGTAGTTACCACGGCCATCAAACGACTTAGCGCTCAGACCACGGAAATCACGGATACGCGGGATTGCGATATCAACTAAACGCTCTAAGAATTCCCACATACGCTCACCGCGCAGTGTAACCTTACAGCCTATCGGGTAGCCATCACGGATTTTAAAACCAGCCACTGACTTACGTGCAACAGTCACTACTGGCTTTTGACCAGCGATAGCAGTCATGTCACGGAGCGCATGCTCCATAACTTTCTTATCTGCTACTGCTTCGCCAACACCCATATTAAGGGTGATTTTCTCAATCCGAGGGACTTGCATGACACTGGTGTAACCAAACTTTTTAACAAGTTCAGGACTCACAGTCTCTTGATATTTATCATGCAGTTTCGCCATCGTTTACTCCAATTACTTAATGAGTTCACTGTTCGACTTAAAGAAACGGACTTTTTTGCCGTCTTCAAATCGGAAACCAACGCGATCAGCTTTGCCTGTGGCAGAGTTGAATAGCGCTACGTTTGATGCTTGCATCGGTGCTTCTTTCTCAACAATACCACCAGTCACACCCAGTTGAGGGTTAGGCTTCTGGTGTTTCTTGACAAGATTGATGCCTTCAACAATTATCTTACCAGTAGGAAGAACATGAGAAACTTTTGCACGTTTCCCTTTATCTTTACCTGCTAGTACTATTACTTCGTCTTCACGACGGATTTTAGCTGCCATTTGACGCTCCTTTACAGTACTTCTGGTGCCAGAGAAACAATTTTCATAAACTGTTCGTTACGCAATTCACGCGTCACTGGGCCAAAGATACGAGTACCAATCGGTGCATTGTTTGCGTTAAGCAAAACTGCTGCGTTCCGATCGAAGCGAATGACAGAACCGTCTGGACGACGAACGCCTTTCTTAGTACGAACCACAACCGCTGTATAAACATCACCTTTCTTCGCTTTACCGCGAGGAATAGCTTCTTTAACAGAAACCTTAATGATGTCGCCGATACCGGCATAACGACGGTGAGATCCACCTAAGACCTTAATACACTGAACTCTACGAGCGCCACTATTACAGGCTACATCTAGAGTAGATTGCATTTGGATCATTGTAAATGCTCCGCTAAACGTTACTTCACATCCCTAATTGGGACTACTATTTCGCCACTTTTCGACTAACATTTAGTCTAAAAAGGCGCGCAAGTATACCACCCGAGTTTGGGAATAGATAGTGTTAAAATAAAAACGGCTCCTGTAGCAGGAGCCGTTTAACTAAACCTAAAATAAATTAGGCCTTTGTTACTACTTCAACCAGAGTCCAAGACTTAGTCTTAGATAGAGGACGACATTCGCGAATAGTCACGACATCACCTTCATTACACTGGTTTGATTCATCATGTGCATGGATCTTAGTAGTGCGCTTAAGGTACTTCCCGTATAAAGGATGCTTAACCTTACGCTCAATAGCTACAGTGATAGACTTGTCCATCTTGTTGCTAAGTACACGACCCTGCAAAGTACGGATTTTATCAGACATTACGCACCCGCCTTAGAAGTAATAATGGTCTTAACGCGCGCTACATTGCGACGCACGATTTTCAGCTGATGAGTCTGAGTCAACTGACCAGTTGCGTGTTGCATGCGCAGATTAAACTGCTCACGCAGCAGACCAAGCAGTTCAGCGTTCAATTCTTCAACGCTCTTTTCTGTTAGTTCGCTCGCTTTCATTACATCACCGACTTAGTTACGAAGGTCGTTTTAAGAGGCAGTTTAGAAGCAGCAAGAGCGAAAGCTTCACGAGCTAGCTCCTCTGAAACACCATCCATCTCATAAAGAACCTTACCTGGTTGAATCTGGCAAACCCAGTATTCAACGTTACCCTTACCTTTACCCATACGCACTTCGAGAGGCTTAGAGGTGATAGGCTTATCAGGGAAAACGCGGATCCAGATCTGACCTTGACGTTTAATGTGACGTGTCATAGCACGACGCGCAGCTTCGATTTGACGAGCAGTTAGACGACCACGTCCAACAGCCTTTAGACCGAAATCACCGAAGCTTACTTCAGTGCCGTTCGCAAGACCACGGTTGCGGCCTTTGAACATTTTGCGAAACTTAGTTCGTTTTGGTTGCAGCATTGCCAGCTCTCCTATTTACCGCGAGGCTTACGCTTCGGCTGCTGTTTCGGCTCTTCATGCGCAGGAACGATACCGTCTAGAACTTCACCTTTGAAGATCCAAACTTTAACGCCGATCACACCGTATTGGGTGTGACTTTCTGCTGTTGAATAGTCGATATCAGCACGAAGTGTATGTAGAGGTACGCGACCTTCACGATACCACTCATAACGAGCGATCTCAGCTCCGCCTAAACGGCCACTAACTTGAACCTTGATGCCTTTAGCGCCAAGACGCATTGCACTTTGTACCGCGCGCTTCATAGCACGACGGAACATAACGCGACGCTCTAGCTGCGAAGCGATGCCATCGGCAACAAGCTTAGCATCTAGCTCAGGCTTACGGATCTCAGCGATGTTAATCTGAGCTGGAATACCAGTTAGCTTAGCAACTGCGTTGCGTAGCTTCTCAACGTCTTCACCTTTCTTACCAATCACAACACCTGGACGGGCAGTGTGAATAGTAACGCGAACACTCTTAGCTGGACGCTCGATAACTATCTTAGATACTGAAGCTTGCTTAAGTTTCTTTTCTAGAAACTTACGCACTTCCCAGTCACTGTTCAAGTTATTGGCATAATCTGACTTGTCAGCGTACCAGGTCGAGATCCAAGGCTTAGTGATACCCAGACGGATACCATTAGGATGTACTTTCTGTCCCATTGCTAACTCCTAGCGATCTGACACAACCACAGTAATGTGGCTGGTACGCTTGATTATACGATCAGCACGGCCTTTGGCACGTGGCATGATACGCTTCATAGTTGGACCTTCATCGATCATAATTGCTCCAACTCGTAATTCGTCAATGTCAGCACCTTCATTGTGCTCAGCATTTGCGATTGCAGAGTCCAGTACTTTCTTAACAAGTACTGCAGCTTTCTTAGGGCTGAAAGTTAAAATTTCGAGAGCCTTAGCAACAGGCAGTCCACGGATTTGATCTGCAACCAAACGACACTTTTGAGGCGACGTACGGGCAAAACGATGTTTAGCTAAAACTTCCATCTTATTCCTCCCGTATTAACGCTTCTTCGCTTTCTTATCTGCAGCATGGCCGCGATAAGTGCGAGTTGGTGAAAATTCACCAAGCTTGTGGCCGATCATTTCGTCAGTTACGAACACAGGTACGTGCTGACGACCATTATGGACAGCGATGGTCAAACCTATCATGTTAGGTATGATCATAGAACGACGAGACCAAGTCTTAATAGGCTTCTTGTCTCCCGCTTCCATCGCTTTCTCTACCTTCTTCAGCAAGTGTAGGTCAATGAATGGACCTTTCTTGAGAGAACGTGGCATGGCGAATCCTCTTACTTTTTATTGCGACGACGTACAATGTACTTGTCGGTGCGTTTGTTACTACGAGTCTTATAACCCTTAGTAGGCTGACCCCATGGAGATACAGGATGACGGCCACCCGAAGTACGGCCTTCACCACCACCATGTGGATGATCTACTGGGTTCATTGCAACACCACGAACTGTTGGGCGTATGCCTCTCCAGCGATTAGCACCTGCTTTACCTAACTGGCGTAGCATGTGTTCGGCGTTACCAACTTCACCCAGAGTCGCGCGGCAATCTACTGGTACTTTACGCATTTCGCCAGAGCGAAGACGTAGAGTAGCGTAAGAGCCATCACGAGCTACAACTTGTACATAAGTACCTGCTGAACGAGCGATCTGAGCACCTTTACCAGGCTTCATCTCGACTGCGTGTACAACACTACCTATTGGTATGTTGCGTAATGGCAAAGTGTTACCCACTTTGATTTCAGCATCGATACCTGACTGGATCTTATCACCAGCTTGCATGCCTTTAGCAGCAAGGATATAACGACGCTCACCATCAGCATACAAAACAAGTGCGATGTTAGCTGTGCGGTTTGGATCATATTCCAAACGCTCAACTTTTGCAGGGATACCGTCTTTATTGCGTTTAAAGTCAATAATACGGTAATGCTGCTTGTGTCCACCACCTATGTGACGAACAGTGATACGACCAGTATTGTTACGGCCACCACTTTTAGATTTCTTAGCCAGCAAGGCTGCAAAAGGTTTACCCTTGTGCAGGTCCTTGTTCACCACTTTTACTAAGTGGCGACGACCTGGAGAGGTAGGCTTACACTTAACAATTGCCATGATAATTCTCCTTTGCTTACTCAGCGCCGACGAAATCGATGTCAGCACCTTCAGCTAAAGTTACATAGGCTTTTTTCCAATCTACACGACGACCCATACGGGCACCGGTACGCTTGGTTTTGCCTTTGTTAACTAGAGTGCGAACTGAATCAACTTCAACTTCGAACAACTTAGCGACTGCAGCTTTAACTTCAGCTTTAGTGGCGTCGATAGCTACACGGAAAACTACCGTGTTGTTTTTTTCTGCACAAACAGTACTCTTTTCAGAGATATGTGGTGCAAGAATAACTTTTAGCAAACGTTCTTCGCTTATCATCCCAGCATCTCCTCGATTTGCTTAACAGCATCGGCAGTTACTAGTACCTTGTTGAATGCGATAAGACTTACTGGATCAATACCAGCAACGTCACGCACGTCAACTTTGTACAAGTTGCGAGCTGCCAAGAACAAGTTCTCGTCAATTTCTGGAGTAACAATCAACACATCTTCCAGGTTCATTTCAGCCAGTTTTGCTTTCAGCTCTTTAGTTTTAGGAGCTTCAACAGTAAATGACTCAACCACGATTAGACGGTCTTGACGTACCAACTCAGAGAAAATGCTTTTCAGCGCTCCGCGGTACATCTTCTTGTTAACTTTTTGGCTATGATCTTGTGTTTTAGCAGCGAATGTTACGCCACCGCCACGCCAGATTGGGCCTTTAACAGTACCGGCACGTGCTCGGCCAGTACCTTTTTGGCGCCATGGCTTTTTGCCAGAACCAATAACTTCTGCGCGAGTCTTTTGAGCACGAGTGCCCTGACGCGCATTTGCAGCGTATGCTACAACTACCTGATGAACCAGTGCTTCATTAAAGTCACGGCCGAAGGTAGTTTCGGAAACTTCCAGAGCACTTTGTGCGTCTTTCAATACCAATTCCATTACTATCTCCTCAGACCTAAGCTTTAACGGCAGGTTTGATGATCAGGTTGCCATTAATAGCTCCCGGAACAGCACCCTTAACCAATAGCAAGTTACGCTCAGCATCTACACGAATAACGTTTAGATTCTGCGTAGTAACACGCTCTGCACCCATATGACCAGACATTTTCTTACCTTTGAAAACGCGACCAGGTGTTTGGTTTTGACCGATAGAACCGTTGGATCTATGTGCCAGTGAGTTACCATGTGTCATATCTTGTGCATGGAAGTTCCAACGCTTAATACCGCCTTGGAAGCCCTTACCTTTAGATTGACCAGTAACATCAACTTTCGCTATGTCAGCGAAGATATCAACATTTAGCTCGGCACCAACTTCAATGCCTTCGCCTTCATCATTTGCCAAACGCACTTCCCATAAACCACGACCGGCTTCAACGCCTGCCTTAGCAAAGTGACCTGCTTCTGGTTTAGTGATGCGATTAGCTTTTTTGGTACCAGTAGTAACTTGAAGAGCACGGTAGCCGTCAGTTTCTAAGGTTTTCACCTGAGTAACACGGTTAGACGTGATTTCAATTACTGTGACCGGGACAGAAACTCCATCTTCACAGAAGATGCGAGTCATACCCACTTTACGACCGATAAGACCGATAGCCATCTCGAAATCCCCTATTAACCCAAGCTAATTTGAACGTCGACGCCGGCAGCAAGATCGAGACGCATAAGTGCATCTACAGTCTTTTCTGTTGGCTCAACGATGTCAACTAGACGTTTGTGAGTACGAAGTTCGTACTGATCACGCGCATCTTTGTTAACGTGTGGAGAAGTCAAAATGGTATAACGTTCTTTACGCGTTGGTAGTGGAATTGGACCACGTACCTGTGCGCCTGTACGCTTAGCAGTTTCAACGATTTCCGCAGTAGATTGATCGATCAGACGATGATCAAATCCTTTTAAGCGGATACGGATTCTTTGGTTCTGCATTGACCAGAGCTCCTAAAATGGACACATAAAAAATCACCCTCTTGCACTTCCTAAAAGGAACACAGAGCGAGATGATTTAACCGTTCGACTCCCAATCGGAGCCGCTGTTTTTTTGAATTAAACTTAAAAAGTCTAATTAGTAATTCGCCTAATGGTTAAGGCGAAGTCGGTATTATACTTATTTACGTCGAGAGATCAAGCCCGTTGTTTGAAATAACAACAAGAAGACACCAAGCAACTCTCGGCACCTCAGCTAATAACAGGGCATTGGTCAAACAAGTCACTCTATCATCATGAATAACAAAGTGTTGTTCCATAGAGCTGCGGCACTCTCCCCCGCTTAATAAAGTTATCTATCTGGATTACCGACAAATTTCAGGCAATAAAAAAGGAAGCCGAAGCTTCCTTTTCTTAGTGTCTTACAAGATTTCGCTATTAAGCGAGGATCTTAGCTACAACACCAGCACCAACAGTACGGCCACCTTCACGGATAGCGAAGCGTAAACCTTCGTCCATCGCGATTGGAGCAATCAGAGTAACTACCATCTGAACGTTGTCACCAGGCATTACCATCTCAACGCCTTCTGGCAATTCGATAGTACCAGTCACATCCGTAGTACGGAAGAAGAACTGTGGACGGTAACCTTTGAAGAATGGAGTGTGACGTCCGCCTTCTTCTTTTGACAGAACGTAGATTTCTGATTCAAAAGTAGTGTGTGGAGTAATTGAAGCTGGAGCAGCAAGAACCTGACCACGTTCAACATCTTCACGCTTAATACCACGTAGAAGTACACCACAGTTCTCGCCTGCACGACCTTCGTCAAGCAGTTTACGGAACATTTCAACACCAGTACAAGTTGACTTGGTAGTATCTTTGATACCAACAATTTCAACTTCTTCACCGACCTTGATGATACCGCGCTCTACACGACCGGTAACAACTGTACCACGGCCTGAGATAGAGAACACATCTTCGATTGGAAGAAGGAATGCGCCATCGATAGCACGCTCTGGCTCTGGGATATAAGTATCCAAAGCTTCAGCAAGTTCGATAATCTTAGCTTCCCATTCAGCTTCGCCTTCAAGGGCTTTAAGTGCTGAACCTTGGATAACTGGAAGGTCATCACCTGGGAAGTCATATTCAGAAAGAAGTTCACGAACTTCCATTTCTACTAGCTCAAGAAGCTCTTCGTCATCTACCATGTCACATTTGTTCATGAATACGATGATGAAAGGTACGCCAACCTGACGAGAAAGCAGGATGTGCTCACGAGTCTGTGGCATTGGGCCGTCTGTAGAAGCAACTACTAGAATCGCGCCGTCCATTTGAGCAGCACCAGTGATCATGTTTTTAACATAATCGGCGTGACCAGGACAATCTACGTGTGCGTAGTGACGTGCAGGAGTGTCATATTCGATGTGAGAGGTATTAATTGTAATACCGCGCTCGCGCTCTTCAGGAGCGTTATCGATTTGTGAGAAATCTTTAACGTCACCGCCATAAGTCTTTGCTAAAACAGCAGAGATAGCAGCAGTTAGAGTAGTCTTACCATGATCCACGTGTCCGATAGTACCGACGTTTACATGAGGTTTATTACGTTCAAATTTTTCTTTAGCCACGATATATTCCTTTCTTTTCAGAAATGCCCGGCTTGACACCGAGCAATAGCAATTAATTTCTAGTTATGGGTACCCGGCTAATTAGCCTCGAGCATCCATAATCGCTTTAGCAATGTTTTGCGGCGCGTCGGAATACTTCAAAAACTCCATGGAGTATGAAGCACGTCCTTGAGTCGCGCTGCGCAAATCAGTTGCATACCCAAACATTTCAGATAGAGGCACGGTCGCATGAACGAGCTTGACGCCGGCAATGCCGTCGTCCATTCCTTCGATCAAGCCACGACGCCTGTTCAAGTCACCGACAACATCTCCCATATAATTTTCGGGAGTGGTAACTTCAACTTTCATGCAAGGTTCCAGGAGCGTAGGGTCAGCTTCTAGAGCGCCCTTCTTGAAGCCCATGGAAGCTGCAACTTTAAAGGCCATCTCATTAGAGTCCACATCATGATATGAACCATCAAAGAGAGTAACCTTGACGTCCAAAAGAGGGAAGCCGGCGAGCACGCCGCTCTTCATCTGCTCTTGAATGCCTTTATCTACTGATGGGATGTATTCTCTCGGAACAGAACCACCAACAATCTCGTTAACAAATTCATAGCCGAAGCCCTCTTCTTGGGGCTCCAGTTTCAACCAAACATGACCGAATTGACCTCGACCACCAGATTGACGTATAAATTTGCCTTCGACTTCTACACTAGAGCGAATAGTTTCACGATAAGCGACTTGAGGTTTACCTACGTTACACTCGACACTAAATTCGCGACGCATACGGTCGACAATTATGTCTAAGTGTAGCTCACCCATACCAGAGATCAGTGTCTGACCCGATTCAGGATCGGTTTCAACACGGAAAGAAGGATCTTCTGCTGCAAGCTTTTGCAACGCAACACCCATCTTCTGTTCATCGGCTTGAGATCTTGGTTCCACGGCTATCGTGATAACGGGCTCAGGGAATTCCATGCGTTCTAGGATGATTTTATGATCAATATCACAAAGAGTATCACCCGTAGTCACGTCCTTAAGACCAATAGCAGCAGCGATGTCGCCAGCGCGTACTTCTTTGATCTCTTGGCGATCGTTTGCATGCATCTGCACCATACGACCCACGCGTTCCTTCTTCTGTTTGACCGAATTATATACGCCAGAACCAGTTGCCAATACACCCGAATATACGCGTATAAAGGTTAAAGTTCCAACGAATGGATCCGTCGCTATCTTAAATGCCAACGCAGAGAAAGGAGCATTGTCGTCCGCAGTGCGTTCAACCTCTTCCTCATTTTCATCTATGCCTTTAATCGCAGGCACTTCAACTGGCGATGGTAGATAATCGATAACGGCATCTAAAACTGCTTGCACACCCTTGTTCTTAAAAGCAGAACCACAGGTAGCAAGTACAATTTCATTTGCAAGAGTACGTTGACGCAGCGCCTTCTTGATCTCTTCCTCTGATAGTTCGCACCCTTCCAGGTACTTATCCATCAGTTCATCCGAGGCCTCGGCAGCAGCTTCAACCAGATATTCACGCATCTCACTTGCCTTGTCAGCAAGGTCAGCTGGAATATCTTCATAGGTGAATGTTGTACCATTATCTTCTTCAGACCAATTAATGGCCTTCATCTTGATTAGGTCAATAACACCTTTAAACTCTTCTTCCGCACCAATATTCATTTGAATTGGTACACAAGTCGCACCCAAGCGGTCACGTATCTGTTCGACGACACTATCAAAGTCAGCACCGGCGCGATCCATCTTATTGACGAATACTATGCGTGGTACATGATACTTATCGGCTTGACGCCAAACAGTTTCAGATTGTGGTTCAACACCCGATGAGCCACAGAACACAACTACGGCACCATCGAGTACTCGCAGAGAACGTTCAACTTCAATAGTGAAGTCAACGTGACCAGGAGTATCTATGATATTGATACGGTGCTCAGTAAACTGAGCTTCCATACCGCGCCAGAACGCAGTCGTTGCCGCAGAAGTGATGGTAATACCACGCTCCTGCTCCTGTTCCATCCAATCCATGGTGGCTGCGCCATCATGAACTTCACCGATCTTATGAGAAACACCGGTGTAGAACAAAACACGTTCTGTAGTTGTGGTTTTTCCTGCGTCAACATGAGCAACAATACCAATATTACGGTAGCGCTCAATAGGAGTTGTACGAGCCACGTTTAAACCCTCTTGACTAAGGCTAATGCCTTAGAGATGTAGAATATGGAGCTGGCAAAAGCCAGCTCCATCAGATTACCAGCGGTAATGAGCGAACGCTTTGTTCGCTTCTGCCATACGATGCACGTCTTCGCGCTTCTTAACAGCAGTACCTTTGTTGTCTGAAGCGTCTAGCAATTCACCAGCTAGACGTAGAGCCATAGATTTTTCACCACGCTTACGAGCAGCTTCAACTAACCAACGCATACCCAATGCATTACGACGAACTGGGCGTACTTCACATGGTACCTGGTATGTAGAACCACCAACACGACGAGACTTAACCTCGACTGAAGGGCGAACGTTATCCAGGGCTGCTTCAAGAATCACTAAATGGTCTTCGCCTTTCTTTTCGAAAGCGGTATCTAGTGCCTTGTAAATAATTTTTTCTGCAGTCGACTTTTTGCCGTCCTGCATGATGACGTTGATGAACTTAGCCAGCAACTCACTGTTGAACTTTGGATCTGGTAGGATTTTACGTTGTCCTACAACGCGACGTCTTGGCATAACAATTTCTCCGTATGCTTCAGGGACCCCAAAACTGGAATCTTAAAATCTAGCTTGGCCTTACTTAACGGAAAGCGTTAAGACTTAGGACGCTTAGCTCCGTACTTAGAACGACCTTGACGACGGTCACTCACGCCAGCACAATCTAATGCGCCACGGATAGTGTGGTAACGCACACCGGGTAGATCTTTAACACGACCACCACGGATTAGAATTACGCTGTGCTCCTGCAGGTTGTGGCCTTCACCGCCGATGTACGAAGTAACTTCGAAACCGTTAGTAAGACGCACACGAGCTACTTTACGTAGTGCAGAGTTAGGTTTTTTTGGTGTGGTTGTGTATACGCGAGTACAAACACCACGTTTTTGTGGACACGCATTCAACGCTGGCACATTAGTCTTAACGACTTTTGGCGAGCGAGGCTTACGGACCAACTGGTTTACAGTTGCCATGTATAGCTCCGAATCAGTTGATAAACTCAACAGTAAGGTGTGAAAAATCTATATCCCACAGGTGTGGGACGCGAAATTTTAGAAAGGTAATGGCATTCTGTCAAGAAATAGACAACTTTTAACCAATATAAAGTAAAAAAAAGGCGCCTGAGGCGCCTTTTTTACAATTCATTTACTTTTCAGCCCGATTTAATCGGAACTTCCGGCAAGATTTAGCAGGTCAGCCAAGTTTCTCTCGGCTTCACTTGCAGTTATTGTTGTTGCCTGTTCAGACGTCTTACCTGATGCTTTAGCAGCTAAAGCAGCATTACGTTTCTGATGGTAAGCATAACCTGTACCTGCAGGGATCAAGCGACCAACGATCACGTTCTCTTTAAGACCGCGTAGTTTATCACTCTTACCGCCTACTGCCGCTTCCGTAAGTACGCGGGTAGTCTCCTGGAACGATGCAGCAGAGATAAATGACTCTGTTGCAAGCGATGCCTTGGTAATACCCAAAAGCTCACGGTCGAAGGTCGCAGGCTTCTTACCTTGAGCTTCAAGCTCACGGTTAGCGATCTTGACGCGAGCTACTTCAGCTTGCTCACCAGCGAGGAACTGACTGTCCCCTGCATCTGTGATCAAACACTTACGTAGCATCTGACGGATAATCACTTCGATGTGCTTATCGTTAATCTTTACGCCCTGTAGACGGTAAACGTCTTGAACTTCATTAACGATATAGTTTGCCACTTTATGAATTCCACGAAGACGTAGAATATCGTGAGCAGCCTCAGCACCATCGGCAATAACTTCACCACGTTCGACTTTTTCACCTTCGAACACGTTAAGGTTACGCCACTTAGGGATCATCTCTTCGTAAGGCTTGCCACCATCAGCAGGCGTGATCAATAGACGACGCTTACCTTTAGTTTCTTTACCGAACGAGATAGTACCTGAGTACTCAGCAAGAATTGCTGGCTCTTTTGGCTTACGCGCTTCGAACAAGTCGGCAACGCGAGGTAGACCACCGGTAATATCACGGGTCTTAGATGACTCCTGAGGGATACGTGCTAACGCATCACCAACGTTAATCTCTGCGTTATCATCCTGGTTAACAATCGCTTTACCAGGTAGGAAGTATTGCGCAGGTACTTCAGTACCCGGAATCTTCAAGTCTTCGCCGCTAGCATCTAAAAGACGAATCGAAGGACGCATCTCTTTACCAGCTGTTGGACGTTGACCCACTTCCATAACGACAATTGAGGATAGACCCGTAAGATCATCTGTTTGACGTGTCATAGTGACACCTTCAATCATATCGACGAACTTAATGGTACCCGCAACTTCAGAGATAATTGGGTGAGTGTGAGGATCCCAGTTAGCGATGATTTCGCCAGCTGTTACAATAGATTCTTCTAGTTTCTCTAGAATCGTACCGTAAGGAACCTTATAACGCTCTTTCTCACGTCCAAGCTCATCGATAATCGCGACCTCAGATGAACGAGAAACGATAACCAATTTGCCTTCGCTGTTTGTCACATGCTTAGCGTTATGTAGCTTAACTGTACCAGCGTTCTTAACTTGAACGTTGTTTTCAGCAGAAGCTCGAGAAGCCGCACCACCAATGTGGAAGGTACGCATCGTTAGCTGTGTTCCTGGCTCACCAATTGACTGAGCAGCAACAACACCGATAGCTTCACCTTGGTTAATGATATGGCCACGAGCCAAATCACGACCATAACAGGCTTTACAAACACCGAAATCGGTATTACAGCTAATTACAGAACGAACGATAACTTCATCGATTGAGTTATCTTCCAAGGTATCACACCATGCTTCATCAAGCAGAGTATTGCGAGGAGCAAGAACCTTCTCTGTACCTGGATAGAAGACATCGAGAGCTACCACACGACCGAGTACACGCTCACGTAGTGGCTCAACAACATCACCACCTTCGATAAGCGGCTTCATTGTCAGGCCTTCGAATGTGCCACAATCATCTTCGATAACGACGAGATCTTGAGCAACATCAACCAAACGACGAGTCAGGTAACCAGAGTTAGCCGTCTTCAATGCCGTATCGGCTAGACCCTTACGTGCACCGTGAGTCGAGATGAAGTACTGAGATACGTTCAAACCTTCACGGAAGTTTGCCACAATTGGGGTTTCGATGATTGAGCCATCTGGCTTAGCCATCAGACCACGCATACCGGCCAACTGACGAATCTGTGCAGCACTACCACGAGCGCCCGAGTCAGCCATCATATAGATGCTGTTAAATGACTCTTGCTCTTCCTCTTCACCGTCACGGTTAATCACTGTCTCAACAGACAGGTTATCCATCATGGCTTTAGAGATTTTCTCGTTGGCACTGGCCCAGATATCGATGACCTTGTTATAACGCTCACCAGCGGTAACAAGACCCGATTGGAACTGCTCTTGAATCTCAAGTACTTCAGCTTCAGCATCGGCAACTAAGGTGTACTTAGCCGCTGGGATAACCATATCATCGATACCTACAGAAGCACCGGATACTGTTGCATAGTGGAAACCGGCATACATCAATTGGTCAGCGAAGACTACAGTATCTTTAAGACCTAATTGACGATAACAAGTGTTCAGTAGTTTACCTATCTGCTTCTTACCCATGTTCTGGTTAACCAGATCGAAAGACAAGCCTTTCGGTAAGACGCGAGAAAGTAGTGAACGACCAACTGTAGTATCTACGATACGACGTGCTTCGGTACGCTCGCCATTTTCGGCAATATGAGTCTCGGTAATACGCACTTTAACTTGAGCATGAATAGCAGCGAAACCTGTACGATAAGCTTTTTCAACTTCATCGATAGATTCGAACACCATGCCTTCGCCTTTACCGTTAACACACTTACGGCTGGCGTAGTACAGACCCAATACAACATCCTGTGACGGTGTAATAACCGGCTCGCCGTTTGCTGGCGATAGAATGTTGTTAGTAGACATCATTAACGAACGTGCTTCTAACTGAGCTTCAAGCGTCAGTGGCACGTGAACAGCCATTTGGTCACCATCGAAATCGGCGTTGTACGCCGCACATACGAGTGGGTGAAGCTGAATCGCTTTACCTTCAATCAGTACCGGCTCAAATGCCTGGATACCAAGACGGTGAAGTGTGGGTGCACGGTTGAGCATGACCGGATGTTCACGAATAACATCGTCAAGTACATCCCAAACTTCAGGAACTTCACGCTCAACCATCTTCTTCGCAGCTTTAATCGTTGTCGCTAGACCACGACCTTCAAGCTTGCCGTAGATGAAAGGCTTAAATAGCTCCAGCGCCATCTTCTTAGGAAGACCACACTGATGCAAACGAAGCGTTGGACCTACGGTAATTACCGAACGACCAGAGTAATCAACACGCTTACCTAGCAAGTTCTGACGGAAACGACCTTGCTTACCTTTGATCATATCAGCCAAAGATTTAAGCGGACGCTTGTTAGAACCAGTAATAGCACGACCACGACGACCGTTATCCAGTAGCGCATCCACAGACTCTTGTAACATACGCTTTTCGTTGCGTACTATGATATCTGGTGCAGCTAGGTCTAACAGACGCTTAAGACGGTTGTTACGGTTGATCACACGACGATAAAGGTCGTTAAGATCAGACGTAGCGAAACGTCCGCCATCTAGTGGAACTAGAGGACGTAGATCTGGTGGCAGAACCGGTAATACTTTAAGGATCATCCACTCAGGCTTATTACCTGAATGGAAGAAAGCCTCAATAAGCTTAAGACGCTTAGTCATCTTCTTGCGACGAGTCTCAGAGTTGATTGATGGCAACTCTTCACGCAGCGACTCAATTTCTTTCTCAAGCTCGATAGCACGTAGCAATTCAAGAACTGCTTCAGCACCCATCTTAGCTTCGAACTCATCACCGTACTCTTCTAACGCATCGAGATAGCTCTCTTCGGTTAGCATCTGTCCGCGCTCAAGACTGGTCATGCCAGGCTCGATCACAACAAATGATTCGAAGTAAAGTACACGTTCGATATCACGCAGAGTCATATCTAGCATCAAACCGATACGAGACGGCAGTGATTTTAGGAACCAGATATGTGCTACTGGGCTGGCTAGATCGATGTGACCCATACGCTCACGACGTACTTTAGTCTGTGTAACTTCAACGCCACACTTTTCACAAATCACACCACGGTGCTTTAAGCGCTTATATTTACCACATAAACACTCATAATCTTTTACTGGACCAAAAATACGCGCACAGAACAAGCCTTCACGCTCAGGCTTGAAGGTACGGTAGTTAATGGTTTCTGGCTTCTTAACTTCACCAAATGACCAAGAGCGGATCAGATCTGGTGACGCTAGTCCGATCTTGATACCGTTAAATTCTTCGGTCTTGCTTTGCTGTTTCAGAAACTTTAATAAGTCTTTCACGTTTCTCTCCTGAAGGAGTTAAACCGGGTGCCCCGCTAATGCAGGACACCAATTTATTGCCAAATTAACCTAAGTTAATTTTAGTCTTGATCCAACTCGATATTAATACCGAGTGAACGGATTTCCTTCAACAATACGTTGAATGACTCTGGCATGCCTGGTTGCATCTGGTAATTACCGTCGACGATGTTCTTATACATCTGAGTACGGCCGTTAACATCATCAGACTTAACGGTTAGCATCTCTTGAAGAGTATATGCGGCACCGTATGCTTCTAGTGCCCACACTTCCATCTCTCCGAAACGCTGACCACCAAACTGAGCTTTACCGCCCAGTGGCTGCTGAGTAACAAGACTGTACGAACCCGTAGAACGAGCATGCATCTTGTCGTCAACCAAGTGGTTAAGCTTGAGCATATACATGTAACCTACGGTTACTTTACGCTCAAATTCATTACCGGTACGACCATCATACAAGGTACGTTGACCAGAGGTAGGAAGCTTGGCAAGTGCTAGCATCTCCTTAATCTCTTTCTCTTTCGCACCATCGAATGCTGGAGTAGCAATCGGAATACCACCCTTAAGGTTCTTAGCCAGACGCAAGACTTCATCATCGGTAAACGAATCGATATCGACGCGCTGTAGCACCTCGTCACCTAACTCATAAACTTCTTTGATGTAACCGCGAATTTCGGCTAGTTGACGCTGCTCTTCAAGCATAGCGGTGATCTGATCACCGATGCCTTTAGCTGCCGCGCCCATGTGAACCTCTAAGATCTGACCGATGTTCATACGAGATGGTACACCGAGCGGGTTCAATACGATGTCGATTGGGTTACCATTCTCATCGTAAGGCATGTCTTCAACAGGGTTAATCTTAGAGATAACACCCTTGTTACCGTGACGACCAGCCATCTTATCACCAGGCTGGATAGTACGTTTAACAGCAAGGTAAACCTTAACTATCTTAAGTACGCCAGGTGCTAAGTCATCACCTTGGGTGATCTTACGACGCTTGATCTCAAACTTCTTATCGAAGTCGGCTTTCAATTCGTCATGCTGCTCGGCAAGCTGCTCAAGTTCTGTCTGCTTAGCTTCATCATCAATTGTCTGTACTAGCAAGTGAGAACGAGGAATAGCATCCAGTTGTGCCTGTTCGAAGCCTGCATTCAATAGCAAGTTACGAGCACGCCCATAAACACCCTCTTCGAGGATCTTAAACTCTTCGGTCAAATCTTTCTTGGCCTGAGCTATGTGCATCTCTTCGATTTCAACTGCACGCTTGTCTTTCTCAACGCCGTCACGGGTAAATACCTGGACGTCGATGATAGTACCTTTCACTGAGTTAGGTACACGTAGCGAGCTGTCTTTAACGTCAGAGGCCTTCTCACCGAAAATAGCTCGGAGGAGTTTCTCTTCTGGAGTCAGCTGAGTTTCACCCTTAGGTGTCACTTTACCAACTAGGATGTCGCCACCCTTAACTTCGGCACCGATATAAACGATACCCGATTCATCCAGCTTAGAAAGCGCAGATTCACCTACGTTTGGAATATCAGCAGTGATCTCTTCGCTACCCAACTTAGTATCACGAGCAATACAAGAAAGCTCCTGAATGTGGATAGTAGTGAAACGATCTTCCTGAGCTACACGCTCAGAGATGAGGATTGAATCCTCGAAGTTGTAACCATTCCAAGGCATGAACGCGATACGCATGTTCTGACCAAGAGCTAGATCACCCAGATCCGTAGAAGGACCATCGGCCAATACATCACCAACAACCACAGGATCACCAACAGAACAACAAGGACGTTGGTTAATACAGGTGTTCTGGTTAGAACGTGTGTACTTGGTCAGGTTATAGATATCGATACCAGCTTCGCCTGGGCGTAGCTCAGATTCGTTAACTTTAACCACGATACGGCTGGCATCGACATAATCGATACTACCGCCACGCTTAGCTACAACAACAACGCCTGAATCGACCGCAATAATGCGCTCAATACCTGTACCTACTAATGGCTTATCGGCTCTTAGTGTTGGTACTGCTTGACGTTGCATGTTCGCGCCCATCAAGGCACGGTTAGCATCATCGTGTTCTAGGAACGGAATCAGTGAGGCTGCGACTGAGATAATCTGTTGCGGTGATACATCCATATACTGGATATCAGTACCGCGCATAAAGGTTGAGTCACCCTTATGACGACAGGCAACCTGCTCTTCAAGCAGACGACCGTTCTTATCTATGTCTATGTTCGCCTGAGCAATAACATAACGACCCTCTTCAATTGCCGACAGATAATCTATCTGATCGGTAACCACACCATCTTCTACCTTACGGTAAGGTGTTTCGAGGAAACCATATGAGTTAGTACGTGCGAAACTGGCTAATGAGTTAATTAGACCAATGTTCGGACCTTCAGGAGTTTCGGTTGGACACAAACGACCGTAGTGAGTCGGGTGTACATCTCGAACTTCAAAGCCTGCGCGTTCACGAGTCAAACCACCTGGACCAAGAGCCGAAATACGACGCTTGTGAGTCACTTCAGAAAGTGGGTTGTTCTGATCCATAAACTGAGACAGCTGAGAAGAACCGAAGAACTCTTTAACTGCTGCAGAGATAGGCTTAGCGTTGATTAGATCTTGTGGCATTAGCTCATTAAGATCACCAAGACTCAAACGTTCACGTACGGCACGTTCTACACGAACTAGACCAACACGGAACTGGTTCTCAGCCATTTCGCCAACACTACGGATACGACGGTTACCCAAGTGATCGATATCATCGACCTCATCGCCACCGTTACGAATAGTAATGATATTCTTCATTACCGCAACGATGTCTTCCTTAGATAGGATACCTGAACCTTCATCTTCGCCAATGCTTAGACGACGGTTGAACTTCATACGACCGACTTTAGATAGGTCATAACGCTCTTCACTGAAGAACAAGTTCTGGAATAGGCCTTCTGCCGCATCTTTAGTTGGTGGCTCGCCAGGACGCATCATACGATAGATCTCAACCAGCGCCTCTAGGCGGTTAGTTGTAGAGTCAATACGTAGTGTATCTGACATATAAGCACCGTTATCAAGGTCGTTGATATACAGAGTGCTTATCTCTTTGATGCCAGCCATTGAAAGCTTAGCAAGATCTTCTAAGGTGATTTCGGCATTGGCAGAAACCAATACTTCACCTGTGTCTGGATCTATGTAGTCCTGACCAGCAATCTTACCTTCAATGTAATCTACCGGAACTTCTAGCTCAGTAGTCTTAGACTTCTCTAGTTGACGAATGTGACGTGCTGTAACGCGGCGTCCCTTCTCAACTAAGATACTGCCATCACTATCTTTGATGTCGTAACTTGCAGTCTCGCCACGAAGACGCTCTGGAACAAGATCCATGACTAGTGAGTCTTTCTTGATCTTGAAGTTAACACGATCGAAGAAGAGGTCCAGAATATCCTGAGTCGAATAATCTAATGCGCGCAACATGATAGACGCAGGTAATTTACGACGACGATCTATTCGTACGAAAAGAGCATCTTTTGGATCGAATTCAAAATCTAACCAAGAACCACGGTAAGGGATGATACGTGCGTTATATAACACTTTACCTGAAGAGTGGGTCTTGCCGCGGTCATGATCGAAGAACACACCAGGTGAACGGTGTAACTGAGATACGATAACACGCTCAGTACCATTGATAACAAAGGTACCGTTGTTAGTCATTAGAGGGATATCCCCCATATAGACTTCTTGTTCTTTAATGTCTTTGACTGTGCCGGGTGCAGCTTCACGATCATACAAGACCATACGCAATTTAACGCGCAGTGGTGCTGCGTATGTGATACCGCGGATTTGACACTCTTTCACATCAAAAACAGGTTCACCTAACTTATAGCTGACATACTGCAGCTCTGAGTTACCAGAAAAGCTCTTGATGGGAAAAACGCTACGGAAAGCGGCTTCAAAACCACGCTCACCAGTAGGATCTTGATCAGTGAACTTCTTAAATGAGTCCAACTGTATCGACAGTAGATAAGGGATATCCAAGACTTTTGGACGTTTTCCAAAATCTTTACGAATACGCTTCTTTTCAGAATAGGAGTAAACCATGGGTTTCCTCTGATTTCGAGATGTGACCAAGACTGAATCAATAAGATTGAAACAGCGCGTTTGCCCATCACCGTTGATGGCAAGAACCTAACCAGTAATCTCTGTTAGGAACTGCATAATCTGGCGACAAACGGTGAAAAAAAAATCGCCTGCGCATACAGCGCAAAAAAGGCCGACGGTTAAAAAACCGCCAGCCTTCACCCAATACTTAGGGCTTAGTAAGTTAAATTAAACTTACTTGATCTCTACAGAAGCACCAGCTTCTTCAAGAAGAGTCTTAAGTGCTTCAGCTTCTTCAGTTGAGATAGCTTCTTTAACAGCTACTGGAGATGCTTCAGCCATAGCTTTAGCTTCTTTCAGGCCAAGACCTGTAGCGCTACGAAGAGCTTTAATTACTTTAACTTTGTTCTCACCGAACGAAGTCATCATAACGTCAAATTCAGTCTGTGCTTCAGCAGCGCCGCCATCAGCAGCTCCGCCAGCAACAACTGCAGCAGCTGCAGATACGCCGAACTTCTCTTCCATTGACTCGATTAGTTCAACAACTTCCATTACAGACATTTCTGCAACAGCGTTTAAGATATCGTCTTTAGTGATAGACATAACAAAAAATTCCTATTGTTCTGAATTTAAGCGGCTAAGTTAATACTTAAGCAGCTTCTTCTTTTTGATCGCGAAGGGCAGCTAGTGTACGTACTAGCTTGCCAGCAGATGCTTCTTTCATTGTCATCATCAACTGAGCAATTGCTTCGTCGTATGTTGGCAGTTTCGCTAAGCGATCTATATCGGCTGCAGGGATTAATTCCCCTTCAAAGGCTGCTGCTTTGATTTCAAACTTCTCTTGCTGACCGGCGAAATCTTTAAGAAGACGCGCAGCTGCACCTGGGTGCTCGTTAGAGAAGGCAATCAAAGTAGGACCAGTAAACGTATCGCTAAGGCACTCAAAATCAGTACCTGCAACTGCGCGTTTAACTAGAGTGTTACGTACAACTTTAATGTACACTCCAGCTTCGCGAGCGGCTCTACGAAGACCAGTCATATCACCTACAGTTACGCCACGTGAATCAGCGACAACTGCAGATAAAGCACCTTTGGCAGCTTCGTTGACTTCAGCAACAATCGCTTTTTTGTCTTCGAGTCCTAATGCCATTGGCTTTACTCCTGGATTCAATCTAGGGAATTCCCTAGCAATTACCATACTAACCACGTATGTGATTAGTAACTTACGGTGCTAATCCAGTAGAACAAAATCTTTCTGGGGTTCGACACCGTCTACGTAGGAAATTAAGTCAGCCATTTGACCAACACCTACGGTCTTGGACGGAAGTCTAAGTTTTACCCAAACAAATGGCTAATTTATAGACCTCAACCCACAAGGTGCGCGCATTATAGACTAATACGCTAACCTTGTAAAATTACTTACCGTCGTCCAGAGTACTCTGGTCAACTGCAACACCTGCGCCCATAGTGGTCGAGATGCTGATTTTCTTAAGGAAGATACCTTTAGCTGCTGCTGGCTTAGCTTTCACTAGTGCCGCAACAAGTGCTTCTAAGTTTTCCTTTAGCTTAGCAGTTTCGAAATCCACTTTACCGATAGTAGTGTGGATAATACCGTTCTTATCTGTACGGTAACGAACCTGACCAGCTTTAGCATTCTTAACTGCTTCAGCAACATTTGGTGTTACTGTGCCAGTCTTAGGGTTAGGCATTAGACCACGTGGGCCTAAGATCTGACCTAGTTGACCAACAACACGCATTGCATCTGGAGAAGCAATAACAACGTCGAAGTTCATTTCGCCAGCTTTAACTTGTGCAGCAAGCTCGTCCATACCGACTAGCTCAGCACCAGCAGCTAGAGCAGCTTCTGCATTAGCGCCTTGTGTGAACACGGCAACACGAACGTCACGACCAGTTCCGTTTGGCAACACAGTTGCTCCACGAACGTTTTGGTCAGATTTACGTGGGTCTACACCAAGGTTTACAGCAACATCAACACTCTCAACGAACTTAGCAGTAGCTAGTTCTTTAAGAAGCTCAACAGCCTCATTGATGTCGTAGTTTTTAGTTACTTCTACTTTTTCGCGTATTATGCGAGCGCGCTTAGTTAGTTTTGCCATTTTCTTAGTCCTCTACTACCAAACCCATTGAACGAGCAGTACCTTCAATTGTGCGAGTCATCGCTTCAATATCAGAGCCAGTCATATCAGCAGCTTTTGTCTCAGCAATTTCCTGGACAGCGCTTCGCTTGATAGTTCCCACTTTTTCAGTGTTAGGACGACCAGAACCAGACTTCAGACCAGCTGCTTTAAGCAGTAGGAAAGATGCAGGCGGTGTCTTAGTTTCGAAAGTGAAAGAACGGTCTGTATAGACAGTGATTACGACTGGAATTGGCATGCCTTTCTCGAACTTTTCAGTACGAGCATTGAATGCTTTACAGAATTCCATGATGTTAACACCTTTCTGACCTAGAGCAGGTCCGACTGGTGGCGACGGGTTTGCAGCGCCAGCTGCGACTTGTAGCTTGATGTAACCATCAACTTTCTTAGCCATGAGTATTTCCTCAATTTGGGTTCAAACGCCACTAACAAAATGTCAGCAAGCTCCCCGAAAAACAATGGGTGCGGATTTTATAACAAATCCGCACCCATTCCAAATAAAATTGGCGTTTAATTAAATAAGGGTGTTTGCGATCTGACTAAAGTCTACCTCGAGTGGGGTTGAACGGCCGAAAATCATCACAGAAACCTTGACGCGGTTCTTTTCATAATCCACTTGTTCAACAGCACCCCTAAAGTCAGCAAACGGACCATCGGCAACACTAACCACTTCACCAGGTTCAAACATAACGCGATGTGTTGGAGACTCGGTATTTTCCTGTAGACGCTGTAGGATTCTGTCAGCTTCTACGTTAGAAATTGGAGCTGGACGATCCGAAGTACCACCAATGAAGCCCATCACACGAGGGATGCTCTTCACCAAATGCCAACTTTCATCGTTCATTTCCATCTGGACAAGTACATACCCAGGGAAGAACTTACGCTCACTCTTGCGGCGCTGGCCGGCTCTCATCTCGACAACTTCTTCAGTTGGGACAAGAATTTCACCAAAGTAGTGTTCCATCTTATACATCTGAATATATTCATTCAGAGTTTTAAGCACACGGCCTTCATAACCAGAAAAGGCCTGGACCACATACCATCTTTTTTTAGCTTCAGTTGCTTCAGTCATTCGAAGTGCCTATACGCCTGTAATAAAATTGACAATTCTCAGCAATACTGCGTCCATACCCCAAAGGATCAACGCAAGAACACCGGTCGCGGCTAATACAACAAACGTTGTATTTAGCGCTTCTTGACGCGTAGGCCAAACTACCTTACGTACTTCTATTTGTGCTTCACGAGCAAAGACTAGCGCTTGCTTGCCTTTCTCAGTTTGCATTGCAATAAATCCTGCTACAGCGAAAGCTGCAACAACACTAATTGCACGTACTAATACACTGGCTTCGCTATACATCTGATTGCCGACAATAGCTGTTGCCAACAAGATAACGACTAGAGCCCACTTTACGATATCCAGAGAGTTACCCTGGCTTTCAGTATTTGTTGTCATCGGTTAATTCCGTTACTCACTACGCCCTAAGGTGGTATTAGGTTGATAGAACTTTAATAAAACACTATCAAACCACTAAATTCCGAGCTTGGTAATCTCAATGCGCTTAATACTAAGCCCAAAGGGTCAAAAATCGGTCATAGATTGTATTCTTATTCTGACTAGTAAGCAAGAATACAAGCCAGCTTGGGACGAGTAAAATTCAAAATAACAAAAAAGGAAGCCGAAGCTTCCTTTTCTTAGTGTCTTGCAAGATTAGTCGCTATTAAGCGAGGATCTTAGCTACAACACCAGCACCAACAGTACGGCCACCTTCACGGATAGCGAAGCGTAAACCTTCGTCCATCGCGATTGGAGCAATCAGAGTAACTACCATCTGAACGTTGTCACCAGGCATTACCATCTCAACGCCTTCTGGCAATTCGATAGTACCAGTCACATCCGTAGTACGGAAGAAGAACTGTGGACGGTAACCTTTGAAGAATGGAGTGTGACGTCCGCCTTCTTCTTTTGACAGAACGTAGATTTCTGATTCAAAAGTAGTGTGTGGAGTAATTGAAGCTGGAGCAGCAAGAACCTGACCACGTTCAACATCTTCACGCTTAATACCACGTAGAAGTACACCACAGTTCTCGCCTGCACGACCTTCGTCAAGCAGTTTACGGAACATTTCAACACCAGTACAAGTTGACTTGGTAGTATCTTTGATACCAACAATTTCAACTTCTTCACCGACCTTGATGATACCGCGCTCTACACGACCGGTAACAACTGTACCACGGCCTGAGATAGAGAACACATCTTCGATTGGAAGAAGGAATGCGCCATCGATAGCACGCTCTGGCTCTGGGATATAAGTATCCAAAGCTTCAGCAAGTTCGATAATCTTAGCTTCCCATTCAGCTTCGCCTTCAAGGGCTTTAAGTGCTGAACCTTGGATAACTGGAAGGTCATCACCTGGGAAGTCATATTCAGAAAGAAGTTCACGAACTTCCATTTCTACTAGCTCAAGAAGCTCTTCGTCATCTACCATGTCACATTTGTTCATGAATACGATGATGAAAGGTACGCCAACCTGACGAGAAAGCAGGATGTGCTCACGAGTCTGTGGCATTGGGCCGTCTGTAGAAGCAACTACTAGAATCGCGCCGTCCATTTGAGCAGCACCAGTGATCATGTTCTTAACATAATCGGCGTGACCAGGACAATCTACGTGTGCGTAGTGGCGTGCAGGAGTGTCATATTCGATGTGAGAGGTATTAATTGTAATACCGCGCTCACGCTCTTCAGGAGCGTTATCGATCTGTGAGAAATCTTTAACATCACCACCATAAGTCTTTGCCAAAACAGCAGATATAGCAGCAGTTAGAGTAGTCTTACCATGGTCAACGTGACCGATGGTACCCACGTTTACGTGAGGTTTATTACGTTCAAATTTTTCTTTAGCCATGGTATTGCCCCAATAAGATATCTTGGTGATGAAACCGACATATACAAAAAATTCGATGCATATAATGTCATCGAATCAGTTAAGTTTAATATAGGATATTTGAAGAAGGTTGGCGCTGACGGCAGTGTCTTAAAAACCTTACCCTGTAGAGGGCGTGCTCTTAAGGGTGAGCACATCAGCGAAAAATTGGAGCGGATGGCGGGAATCGAACCCGCGTTATCAGCTTGGAAGGCTGGAGTAATACCATTATACGACATCCGCGCAACCTACTTCAGGTTACCTAACTACCTAGAAAATGGTGGAGGGAGAAGGATTCGAACCTTCGAAGGCTGAGCCGTCAGATTTACAGTCTGATCCCTTTGGCCACTCGGGAACCCCTCCAGGGAAATGGTGCCGGCACCAAGAGTCGAACTCGGGACCTACTGATTACAAGTCAGTTGCTCTACCAACTGAGCTATGCCGGCGTGTCATTTCGGTAGCGGATATTATTGAAAAGTGGCCGAGAGTGCAATAGCTTTTTATAAAAAAAACCAAAATAAGTGCTGAACGTTGATTTTTCATCCACAAAATTCATATTTAGTTGATTTTTTGGACATCCCGTTAGTCAGTGGTCAAAGTGCAAGCATCTTAGGTGGCTTTGATATTGTTCATCTTAAACTGTTAGTGTACTGTTCCTCCCTCAAAGGGAGATAAGCAATGACAACAGAAAATAAAATTCATAATGCACTGTATCTTGCATTCCAAAGATCTCAGTGGGCCGAATTACGTGAATCGGTCCCCTTGACACTTGTTGAATCTGAGCTCAATAAACTGCGCGGCATAAATGAGCAGCTATCTCTGACCGAAGTCACCGATATTTATCTTCCTTTGAGTCGACTGCTTAACCTCATTATCGGTGCTAAGCAGAAAAGAGGCCTGGTACTCAGTAAATTCTTAGGAAGGAATCCTCCCAAACGCCCCTATATTATTAGTATTGCAGGCAGTGTTGCCGTAGGTAAGAGCACAACGGCTAGAATTCTTCAGGCACTGTTAAGCCAATGGTCCGAGCATCCTAAAGTTGATCTTGTCACTACCGATGGGTTTCTTTATCCTCTGGCAGAGCTTAAACGTCGCGGCCTGCTCCAGCGAAAAGGTTTCCCTGAAAGCTATGATATGAAAATGCTGGTTAAGTTCATTTCTCAAATCAAAGCCGGTGAGCCTCAAGTTAAGGCTCCTATCTATTCTCATTTAAGCTATGACCGCATAATGGACAAGCAGCAGGTAATACAACAACCAGACATACTTATTATCGAAGGGCTGAATGTACTACAAACGGGTCAGGATGCAGCTGTTGGCATACAGCAACCCTTCGTTTCCGATTTTGTCGATTTCTCAATTTATGTCGATGCCGAGGAGAAATTACTGAAAAAATGGTATGTAGATAGGTTTCTGCAATTTAGAGGAGGAGCCTTTAGCGATGAAAAGTCTTACTTCCACCACTATTCAAAGCTGGGCGATGATGAAGCGACTAGCGTAGCGTCTAACATCTGGGATAGCATCAATGGCCCAAACCTTAAATTAAATATTGAACCCACCAGAGATCGTGCTCATCTTATTCTGCAGAAAGGCAAAGATCATCTGATGAGTCAGGTCCTATTACGTAAATAGTCCCCTTAGAAGCACTAGCTCGTGCTTCTAAGACTGATTTCGCCACCTACGAATGTTTTTATGCCTTCATCTGTTTCAAGCAAAATAGCACCAGATTCATCGATTCCTCTACAGATACCATCGATCTGGTTGTCGCCCATCAAGAGCTTTACTTGCTTACCCAAGAAAACATCCACTTGCTGCCAACGGTCTAAGAAGGCAGTTAACCCTTGCAGCTCAAAAGTAGAAAAGTCTTGATGTAACTGTTTCTGTAGTGCTATTGCCAGTTCAGTTTTACCCGGACAAGAAGGATTTGCAGAAAGATCACTCCAAGCCTGATCAATTTTATCCCCTTGAGACTGAGACATGGAGATATTGATACCAATCCCCACAACCAGATGGCATTCACTGTCGGCTTGACCGCTCATCTCGATCAAAACTCCAGCCAGTTTCTTGTTATTCAAATAGATATCGTTTGGCCATTTAACCCCTAAATCTTCGATACCAAAATTTTGCAGCACCTTGACCAGTGAGCAAGCCACAACCAGACTGAGCCCTGACGCCTGAGCCATCCCCTGTTCCAACTTCCAATACATGGAGCAGTAAAGATGACATCCATAGGGTGATACCCAGCTACGGCCACGGCGCCCTCGACCTGCGGACTGATACTCAGCTATACAGATATCCCCAGAGGCTAATTCATTAACATGTTTCAAAAGAAAGGCGTTAGTGCTTGGCAATTCATTGAAATAGAAGCATCTATTATTAAGTGAGCGAGTCAATTGATCTTCATCGATCAAAGAAACCGGATTAGCTAACTTATATCCCTTACCTTTAACACTGAATATCTCGACACCATAGTCTTCAAGCGAGTCTATATGCTTGCTGATTGCGGTTCTGGATATACCAGCTTGTTTAGCCAGCTCTTCACCAGAAACAAACTGCTCACCAGATAATGCGTTCAATATTTCTCTCTTACGTCCCCACTGTTCAATCATCTGCTAATTCCCTTTCACCGTTGGCGCCAATAATTCTTGGCTCTGCTTCTAATTCAATGCCATACCGCCCTGCTACCGCTCTAATTACTTGCCGCGCTAACTGAGTGACATCTTTTCCCCTTGCTTGGCCCATATTAACCAAAACTAATGCCTGCTGCTCATGGACTGCCGCATCTCCAACCTTAAGGCACTTTAACCCTGCCCTGTCGATTAGCCAGCCTGCAGCCAATTTAATCGAATCATCATCCATAGGGTATCCAACTATGCCAGGATGATTTTCAACTAGGGAATCAAATACTGCACGTGAAACGATCGGGTTCTTAAAGAAACTCCCAGCATTACCCAGTACATCAGGATTAGGAAGTTTAGTATTTCGCATATTACAGATACAATCGAATATCTGTTTAGCCGTCACACTTCCTTTCTCAAACGCCCTCAGTGGCCCATAAGATATTACAGGCTGCCATTGTTTACTTAGCTTGAGTCCAACCCCTGTGATCACTGCACAGGTGAGCAGATCCCCTTTAAAAATTGAATCTCTATATTTAAAGAGACACTCTTGGGCAGTTAAACGTTTCAAGCCTCCTGTTCTCAGGTCAAGATACTCTACCCAATCACATAACTGCATCAGCTCTACACCATAGGCACCAATATTCTGAATTGGAGCCGCGCCAACCGTTCCAGGTATCAAGGCTAAATTCTCGAGACCAGATATAGACATTGAAAGAGTTGTCACGACTAACTCGTGCCAGTTTTCACCCGCAGCTACGCTAAGATAATGATATTCATCATCCTCGGAAAACTCTACCCCCTTAGTCTCTACATGAACAACTGTACCTAGATAGTCTTCTGTCAGTACAATATTACTCCCCCCTCCGAGCACCAAAAAATCTTGGTCACCTCGATAGAGCTCCAGACAAGTAGAAATCAACTTAGCTTTAGATTCCGCATGGATCAGCTCGGCACAGCTGTGGTCTATTTGAAAGGTATTGTAGGATTTTAATGAATAAGGTACTGCAGACATAGATAGAAACTTTTAGAGAGCATTAAAGCGGCATTGTAGCGTATTTAGCTAGTAGAAAGAATTAGCTCGGCATTACAGCAGGATTTATGAACTGAATTTAACTTAAAGAATATCCCTCTGATAGAAATAAGGCCATTCGTCGTGTGCTGACTGGTTAATATCACTCAGTTAGAACTCATGAAAGACAGGTGTTATTTTCATGCCGCACCATAAGCTTGCAAACGAGAGGCAGGGACTGCCGAACTGGCTTGTGTACACGGATGTATTTAGCCGAACAGGGCTTTTAAGCATGGATACTGTTTGACTATCTCTTATTAAAAAACTAACTCGCGACATATATAATCACCAAAATTCAGACACGAAAAAGCCCTAACACTCCTTGTTTATAAGAAGTGTTAGGGCTTATCGTAATGTTGGCGAAGCGGACTAGCACTTTGTTAAAAGACGAACCCACGTCCCCCGGCGTAACAGGCCGCTCTCCGTTTAATAAAGAGGCTAATATCTCCATGGACGGAGTGTATGCCAGAACAATGTCTGGAACACTTGCGTTAAACCAAGAGTGGCACAAGTGAACTGCGAAGTGCATGGAAGCACAAATGTCATGAAGATTGACGCAAAGGACATGGATGGTCGAGAGTGACCGCTCTTTTAGCAAATTTCATTTGAAGAATGCTGAATGTTTTTCGTCGTTTCTACTCAAAAAGTGAACACGAAAAAGCCCTAACACTCTTTTTTTATAAGAAGTGTTAGGGCTTATCGTAATTTTTGTGGGCGAGTGTGGCGTCAGGCACAAGCTTTCGAGCGCGTAGCTGGGGCGGACTATCTCTTTTTAAAAGATGAACCCGCGCCCCCCGGCGTGACAGGCCGCTTTCTATTCAAAAGAAGCTAACCAACTGAGCTACCACTCTGTTTTTATCTTTTTTCTACTCAAAATTCAGACACGAAAAAGCCCTAACATTGCTGTTAGGGCTTATCGTAATGTTGGCGGAGCGGACGGGACTCGAACCCGCGACCCCCGGCGTGACAGGCCGGTATTCTAACCAACTGAACTACCGCTCCTTTAGCAAAGTGCTTACGCATATTGCTAAATTCTTTTATCGTCGCTAACTTGTCAGGGTTAGGAGACGTGCTCTTACGAGCATATGTTAGGCGCCTGGAAATGACCTACTCTCACATGGGGAGACCCCACACTACCATCGGCGCGATTGCGTTTCACTTCTGAGTTCGAGATGGGTTCAGGTGGTGCCACAATGCTATGGTTTCCAGACTAATTTGGTAAATTTGAAAAGCTGGCTATTCAGAATCTTTTAAAATCTTCTAAATAGCTTTAAATAAAAGTAATAATTGGTTCGACTTAAATCAAGTTCGTATTCTTTTGTGCTTGTAAAGTAATCATCATTAACGCTACAAACCCATCTGGGTTGTATGGTTAAGCCTCACGAGTCATTAGTACAGGTTAGCTCAACGCCTCACAACGCTTACACACCCTGCCTATCAACGTCCTAGTCTCGAACGGCTCTTTAGAGGAATTAAATTCCTAGGGATGACTCATCTTAGGACTCGCTTCCCGCTTAGATGCTTTCAGCGGTTATCGATTCCGAACGTAGCTACCGGGCAATGCTATTGGCATAACAACCCGAACACCAGCGGTTCGTCCACTCCGGTCCTCTCGTACTAGGAGCAGCTTCCTTCAATCATCCAACGCCCACGGCAGATAGGGACCGAACTGTCTCACGACGTTCTGAACCCAGCTCGCGTACCACTTTAAATGGCGAACAGCCATACCCTTGGGACCGACTTCAGCCCCAGGATGTGATGAGCCGACATCGAGGTGCCAAACACCGCCGTCGATATGAACTCTTGGGCGGTATCAGCCTGTTATCCCCGGCGTACCTTTTATCCGTTGAGCGATGGCCCTTCCATACAGAACCACCGGATCACTATGACCTACTTTCGTACCTGCTCGACGTGTATGTCTCGCAGTTAAGCTGGCTTATGCCATTGCACTAACCGTACGATGTCCGACCGTACTTAGCCAACCTTCGTGCTCCTCCGTTACTCTTTGGGAGGAGACCGCCCCAGTCAAACTACCCACCAGACACTGTCCTCAACCCCGATTCAGGGGCCTAAGTTAGAACATCAAAACTACAAGGGTGGTATTTCAAGGTTGACTCCACAAAAACTAGCGTCTCTGCTTCAAAGTCTCCCACCTATCCTACACATGTAGGTTCAATGTTCAGTGCCAAGCTATAGTAAAGGTGCACGGGGTCTTTCCGTCTAGCCGCGGGTATACGGCATCTTCACCGCAATTTCAACTTCACTGAGTCTCGGCTGGAGACAGCGTGGCCATCATTACGCCATTCGTGCAGGTCGGAACTTACCCGACAAGGAATTTCGCTACCTTAGGACCGTTATAGTTACGGCCGCCGTTTACCGGGGCTTCGATCATGAGCTTCTCCGAAGATAACCCAATCAATTAACCTTCCGGCACCGGGCAGGCGTCATACCGTATACTTCCTCTTGCGAGTTTGCACAGTACTGTGTTTTTGATAAACAGTTGCAGCCACCTGGTATCTGCGACTCCCGGCAGCTTAGAGAGCAAGTCTCATCACCGCTGGGAGCGTACCTTCTCCCGAAGTTACGGTACCATTTTGCCTAGTTCCTTCAGCCGAGTTCTCTCAAGCGCCTTGGTATTCTCTACCCAACCACCTGTGTCGGTTTGGGGTACGATTCCTACTAACCTGAAGCTTAGAAGATTTTCCTGGAAGCATGGCATCAACTACTTCATCACCTTAGTGACTCGTCATCAGTCCTCAGTCTTGCAATTTAATGCGTATTCCCGGATTTGCCTAAGAATACAACCTACAACCTTAAACGCGGACAACCAACGCCGCGCTAGCCTAGCCTTCTCCGTCTCTCCATCGCAGTTAGTAGAAGTACAGGAATATTAACCTGTTTCCCATCGATTACGCCTTTCGGCCTCACCTTAGGGGTCGACTTACCCTGCCCTGATTAACATTGGACAGGAAACCTTGGTCTTTCGGCGAGGGAGTTTTTCACTCCCTTTATCGTTACTCATGTCAGCATTCGCACTTCTGATACCTCCAGGATGGGTTACCCCTTTCCCTTCAACGGCTTACAGAACGCTCCTCTACCGCTTGCTAGTAAACTAGCAAACCCATAGCTTCGGTGTATTGCTTAGCCCCGTTAAATCTTCCGCGCAGGCCGACTCGACTAGTGAGCTATTACGCTTTCTTTAAAAGATGGCTGCTTCTAAGCCAACTTCCTAGCTGTCTAAGCCTTCCCACATCGTTTCCCACTTAGCAATAACTTTGGGACCTTAGCTGATGGTCTGGGTTGTTTCCCTTTTCACGACGGACGTTAGCACCCGCCGTGTGTCTCCCGAGTAGTACTCATTGGTATTCGGAGTTTGCAAAGGGTTGGTAAGTCGGGATGACCCCCTAGCCTTAACAGTGCTCTACCCCCAATGGTATTCGCTCGAGGCGCTACCTAAATAGCTTTCGAGGAGAACCAGATATCTCCCGGTTTGATTGGCCTTTCACCCCCATCCACAAGTCATCCGCTCATTTTTCAACATAAGTCGGTTCGGTCCTCCAGTTGATGTTACTCAACCTTCAACCTGCCCATGGATAGATCACCGGGTTTCGGGTCTACACCTTGCAACTAAACGCGCAGTTAACACTCGGTTTCCCTACGGCTCCGCTATTCGCTTAACCTCGCTACAAAATGTAAGTCGCTGACCCATTATACAAAAGGTACGCAGTCACGGTCTCAAGAACCGCTCCCACTGCTTGTACGTATACGGTTTCAGGTTCTATTTCACTCCCCTCACAGGGGTTCTTTTCGCCTTTCCCTCACGGTACTGGTTCACTATCGGTCAGTCAGGAGTATTTAGCCTTGGAGGATGGTCCCCCCATGTTCAGACAAGATGTCACGTGTCCCGTCCTACTCGTTTTCATCTATGGTTAGTTTTCATGTACGGGGCTATCACCCTGTGCCGCTGAGCTTTCCAACTCATTCCACTAACACCCCATAGACTTAAGGGCTAATCCCCGTTCGCTCGCCGCTACTAGGGGAATCTCGGTTGATTTCTTTTCCTCCGGGTACTTAGATGTTTCAGTTCCCCGGGTTTGCCTCACATACCTATGTATTCAGTATGTGATACTCACTTATGTGAGTGGGTTTCCCCATTCGGATATCGTTAGCTCAAATGCTTGTTACTAGCTCGCCAACGCTTTTCGCAAGTTACTACGTCCTTCATCGCCTCTGACTGCCAAGGCATCCACCGTATACGCTTAGTCACTTAACCATACAACCCACATAGGTCTAGTTCGCTTGCTATTCAAGTCACTGTCTTTATTGTGAATCTCACTCGTCGGTTATGTAGCAAGCTACACGCCCTTCTCGTTCAAATCACCGCTTCGACATTAACATGACTAACTGCGCGTTAAACTTTGCTGTCATTCTCAGATTTCTCTTCGAACAACGACAGTTGTATCGCAACTAATGGTGTTTACTTTCGCCAAAAGAATACTCTTGAAGCACTTTCCTAACTAAAGGTCTATGCTTCGGCACTTGATTTAAGTGTTTGAGAACTCAATTATTTATTTATTTTTCGCGCTAATGCTATTAACCACTGTAATCGCTATCTCTTACGAAATATCTTTCACAATAGTCCCTTTCGCATTAACACTATCAGCTTTCCAAATTTTTAAAGAACGGGCTTAAAAAAGCCAAAGATAATTTTTTCATTATCTTTGGCATCTCTATCCATATGCATGACCTACAAATTCAGCAAAAAATGTAAGTAAATGGTGGAGCTATGCGGGATCGAACCGCAGACCTCCTGCGTGCAAGGCAGGCGCTCTCCCAGCTGAGCTATAGCCCCATTTACATGCAGTCAAACAAAATATACGTTAAAACCAAATCACTTCTTTCCAATGAAGAAAAGTAGAAATTTTGGTGGGTCAGAGTGGACTTGAACCACCGACCTCACCCTTATCAGGGGTGCGCTCTAACCAGCTGAGCTACAGACCCAACGTATTTTTGCTCTTTCTTTCTATCAAGTAATCTGTGTGAACACTCAGCAAATATTGAGTTAGTCGTATAGGTAAGGAGGTGATCCAGCCCCAGGTTCCCCTAGGGCTACCTTGTTACGACTTCACCCCAGTCATGAACCACACCGTGGTAAACGCCCTCCCCGAAGGGTTAAGCTATCTACTTCTGGTGCAGCCCACTCCCATGGTGTGACGGGCGGTGTGTACAAGGCCCGGGAACGTATTCACCGTGACATTCTGATTCACGATTACTAGCGATTCCGACTTCACGGAGTCGAGTTGCAGACTCCGATCCGGACTACGACCGGCTTTGTGGGATTAGCTTGACCTCGCGGCGTTGCGACCCTCTGTACCGACCATTGTAGCACGTGTGTAGCCCTACTCGTAAGGGCCATGATGACTTGACGTCGTCCCCACCTTCCTCCGGTTTATCACCGGCAGTCTCCCTAAAGTTCCCACCATTACGTGCTGGCAAATAAGGATAAGGGTTGCGCTCGTTGCGGGACTTAACCCAACATTTCACAACACGAGCTGACGACAGCCATGCAGCACCTGTCTCATAGTTCCCGAAGGCACCAAGCTATCTCTAGCGAGTTCTATGGATGTCAAGAGTAGGTAAGGTTCTTCGCGTTGCATCGAATTAAACCACATGCTCCACCGCTTGTGCGGGCCCCCGTCAATTCATTTGAGTTTTAACCTTGCGGCCGTACTCCCCAGGCGGTCTACTTAATGCGTTAGCTTGGGAACCCAGTGTTCAAGACACCAAATTCCGAGTAGACATCGTTTACGGCGTGGACTACCAGGGTATCTAATCCTGTTTGCTCCCCACGCTTTCGTACCTGAGCGTCAGTCTTTGTCCAGGGGGCCGCCTTCGCCACCGGTATTCCTTCAGATCTCTACGCATTTCACCGCTACACCTGAAATTCTACCCCCCTCTACAAGACTCTAGTTTGCCAGTTCAAAATGCAATTCCCAGGTTGAGCCCGGGGCTTTCACATCTTGCTTAACAAACCGCCTGCGTACGCTTTACGCCCAGTAATTCCGATTAACGCTTGCACCCCTCGTATTACCGCGGCTGCTGGCACGAAGTTAGCCGGTGCTTCTTCTGCGAGTAACGTCACAGTAAGCAGTTATTAACTACCTACCTTTCCTCCTCGCTGAAAGTGCTTTACAACCCGAAGGCCTTCTTCACACACGCGGCATGGCTGCATCAGGCTTTCGCCCATTGTGCAATATTCCCCACTGCTGCCTCCCGTAGGAGTCTGGACCGTGTCTCAGTTCCAGTGTGGCTGATCATCCTCTCAGACCAGCTAGGGATCGTCGCCTTGGTAAGCCATTACCTTACCAACTAGCTAATCCCACCTAGGTACATCCAATCGCGAAAGGCCCGAAGGTCCCCTCCTTTCCCCCGTAGGGCGTATGCGGTATTAGCAGTCGTTTCCAACTGTTATCCCCCTCGACTGGGCAGTTCCCTAGGCATTACTCACCCGTCCGCCGCTCGACAGCAAAGTAGCAAGCTACTTTCTGTTTCCGCTCGACTTGCATGTGTTAGGCCTGCCGCCAGCGTTCAATCTGAGCCATGATCAAACTCTTCAATTAAAGTTTTTTGATGCATCCTCTTTCGATGATGACATCGGCTCAATGAATTATACTGTTTTTCATTAACCACTCTCTATAAAGAGAATGCCAATGAAGCTTACATATTTTGCTTCTTTGAATTTACTTTCTCGAAAGAAAGTAAAAAATAAAGTTGCTATGGTCACTCAGTAGTTCATTGAGTTAAATTTTTGATTGCTTCCTAAGAAGCAATTTCGAATAACTCAACACCTGTGAGTGCCCACACAGATTACTTGATAAATTGTTAAAGAGCTTTTGCATCATCTTTCATATGCCGCCGTGACGCTAGGTCGTTGGCTTGAGGAGGCGTATTCTACGCTTTCCTTGGTTGGCGTCAAGTGCTTTTTAAAAAGATTTTCAAACGTTTAAATAACGACTTAAAACCTTAGCAACTCATTGCCCTGACTCGTCTCGGTCTCACTCAACTTAATGTTAGTAGGACTGGTTTGCCGTGTCAGTGGTTGCGCATTATAGGGAGATTATATAAGTGCGCAAGCCCTTTTTATTAGTTATTGAATCATCCGCTGAACTTTTAAACACTAATTCAGTTCAAGCTTATTTTTCGCTCTGAAAGTGCTGATTTATTAAGCTTTTATTAAAAAGTCTTCACTCTTAAGTTCATTTTTACGGCAACAGGCTAGTGTAATGCTAAATAATTCATTACCATATACCTGCTATTAACAGTTATTTATCAATTCTTCAGAGATCATATATATGCAAAAGCCATTTCTTATTGTTTTGATCATCGCCATCTTTGGCGCAGTAGCGATTCATTTTGTCGCTCCCGAGTTAAACGCAGCAGTCGCTTTCTTTACCGGTGCCATTATTGCTAGCGTTATCTTTTCCCTAAAAGGCCAATCAACAGAAGCTGGTGACAACGTCACAAGTGTTGAACAATATACAGGCCCAACAATGACTCTTTATGTAGGTAATCTTCCTTACCGTGTACATGAAGGCGAAGTAAAAGAGTTATTCGGTAAGTACGGCCCAGTAAACTCAGTCAGATTAGTTCGTGATCGTAAGACTGGACGTCGTAAAGGTTTCGGTTTCATCGAGATGTCGGAAGCTGGGGCACAAAAAGCCATGTCCAAGTTAAATGAGTTTGATTTCCAGGAACGTACCTTAAAGGTAAGAGAAGCCAAGTCTCAAGATTCAGAAAAAAGTGAACGTAAAGAAGAAGCCTAATCTATAGGTGATATGATGTTAGCCAATTTGATTCTATATATGAGTTATTCAACTCTAGATGTTTTAGAAAAACCAAACTTGGCTAACGTCTTCTTCAAACCTTTCTCAATGCTTTGAGATGTAAAGTAAGCCAGCTCAGTTCTACTGCAATCACCTTCTTGTTCCAGCCCTTCATTAGTTTCATCTTTGTCCCACTCAGCCTGAACTAGTTTCTGTTGAGCTTTAAGCTTTAGTGTCACTACTCGTGCAGCAACTGCCTTGCCAGAGTCTAATAGCGATATCTTATCTCCTAAATATTCTTGCATCTCCTGTCTCAGTATTGGGAAGTGAGTACAGCCTAGGACTAAGGTATCGAGTTCACTTTGATAAATTGGGCTTAAAATTCGTGCCAGCTGTTGCTGAGTAACTGGATGACCAGCGGCCTTCTGCTCCGCAAGTAATACCAGTTCCGATGAGGCATACAAGTCTACCTTGCACTCACCGGCAAATTGCTCGATTAATTCATGAGTATAAGTACGTTTTATTGTCCCAGGTGTTGCAAGTAAACCTATGTGTTTCTTTTTAGATAGTAGAGCAGCAGGCTTGATTGCTGGAACCACACCAACAACGGGAATATTTAATGCGGCTCTAAGTGATGGCAAAATTAACGTGCTGGCTGTATTACAGGCTATGATCACCATGGAGACAGATTCATTTTTCACAAAATCTGTAATTAGAGAGACGCTTCCTGAAATCAACTCCTGCTCACCTAGCTCACCATAAGGTAAACGAGCATTATCGAATAAGTAGATATAGTTTTCATTAGGCAATGCCAGTCTAATCTCATCAAGAATAGTTAAACCGCCAATTCCTGAATCAAAAACGAGTATAGGTTTAGACAAAACACTTCTCCATTTACTTTTGTGGTTCTTACTAGACACAGCCCTTGTTTATCATATTGCTACTACAAGATGCTTTTAGAAGGGTAAAATACAATTTTCACACAAGATTCCATAAATCGAAAGCCAGAAACTGGACATATGGGTAATCTAGTATAATAATTCCGCCCCAAATGAAACCAAGGTGATCAATAAATGAATTTAGCAGCAATGGATCCTACGACCTATGATGCCCAACTCGAAGAAAAGCGCATCAAGCTGGAACAAATATTCACCGACTTTGATACACCAAGGTTAGAAACCTTCGGCTCAGAAACAGCGAATTATCGTATGCGTTGTGAATTTCGAATTTGGCATGACGGTGATGACATGTATTACTACATGTTTGATAAAGCTCTGGACAGTAAGGTTCGTTGCGACCAATTCCTTCCAGCAAGCAGTCTGATTAACGAGATGATGCCTGCCTTAATCGAAGAATTAAAACCTAATACCATACTTAGGCATAGATTGTTTCAAATCGACTTTCTTTCAACTCTAAGTGGCGAAATTCTTGTTTCCTTACTTTACCATAAGCAATTGGATCAAGAGTGGGAAGCAGAAGCTAAGAGCCTTAAAGATAGATTAGCGTCTAAATTCAAGGTTAATTTGATCGGTAGAGCCCGTAAGCAGAAACTTATTTTCGATAAAGATTTCGTTGTGGAAACCCTTAGCGTTAATGGTGAGCAGCTTCATTATCACCAAATCGAAAATAGCTTCACTCAACCTAATGGTAAAGTTTCGGTAAAAATGCTCGAATGGGCCATAGATGTCACCAAGAACAGTACCGGCGACTTATTGGAGCTTTATTGTGGTAACGGTAACTTTTCTATCGCTTTAGCGCAAAACTTCGATCGCGTCCTCGCCACTGAACTAGCAAAACCTTCGGTTCAATCGGCGCAATACAATATAGAAATCAACAATATAGATAATTTGCAGATAATACGTATGTCTGCCGAAGACTTCACCGATGCTATGGCGAAAAAGAGAAGTTTTAGACGCTTAGAAGGTATAGATCTAGACAGCTATAATTGTAATACCATCTTTGTCGATCCACCACGAGCTGGCCTAGATTCGAATACGGTCAAGCTAGTTCAAGGTTATGAGCGTATCGTTTACATATCATGTAACCCTAATACTTTGATCGAAAACTTAACCGAGCTAACTAAAACACATAAGATCACTCGCTTCGCCCTATTTGATCAATTTCCATATACAGACCATATGGAATCAGGTGTCTTCTTAGAGAAGAAGTAAATTAAGAAACCTCTTATATTTACTTAATAAATGATAAAGGGCCTAAATAGGCCCTTTTATTTTGCAACTAGCTTATAGCTATCTTCTGTCGAACTTATGTTGCAAGGCTTCCGCACCTTTGGCCACCATACGTAACTGAATCACCAATCTATCGGCGAGTACTTTTCTATCTACTCGCTTCATATCCAGTGCAGCCGCTCCGGCATTAAAGACTAAGGTAACTAGAGCTTCAGCTTGTGCCCTAGCAAGCTCAGGACTTCTGTTTGCGGTGGCTTCGGTATAATGAGTCAATTCAGAGATGAAATGCTCTATCTCACGAGCTACCGCAGCCCTAAAAGGAGCCGATGTGCCTGAACGCTCATGCAATAAAATCCTGAACACATTCGGATTAGACTCCAGCACCTCCATAAATGTGTCGACAGAGATACGAATAACACTACCGCCAGCTTCGGCACGCTGCCGGCCCTTACGCATCATCTGCCTAAGAGTTAAACCACCTTCATCAACCATGGTCAGGCCTAGCTCATTCATATCCTTGAAATGTCGATAGAAAGAAGTTGGAGCTATCTTCGCCTCTCGAGCGACTTCCCGTAAACTTAGACTCGAAAAACTACGCTCAGCATTGAGTTGATTGAATGCGGCATCGACTAGCGCCCTACGAGTCTTCTCTTTCTGCTGTGCTCTTACACCCATCATGGTGGATCCGAAACTTAAATGTTATCTCGGGATAATACATTTTTTGACACAAAAACACAGCCCCTAACGAGTGTTTACGACTTGACCTAAATTGTTTTGCAGGCTAAATTAGCGTACAGATGTACGCTCAAAGTTGAACTGGATAAGAATAATGAATAAACCCCCGCTAATTTGGACTAATGTAGCTTTCTTTTTAATCACCTTCCTAGGTGCAGCCATACTCGTTCCCTTGTATGGCATGACTCAGGGCTATGGTTTGACTGAATGGTTTGCTTTCATTGGTTTTGCTTTTGCCAGTGGCCTATCCATTACCGCAGGTTATCACCGCCTGTGGTCGCACAAGACCTATAAAGCCAAGGCTCCTGTGCGCTTCATGTTTGCACTTGGCGGTGCATTAGCACTACAAAATAGCGCTCTTCACTGGTCTTCAGATCATAGAGTGCATCATAAACATGTGGATAATAATGATAAAGATCCTTATTCAGCTAAGATGGGATTCTGGTACAGTCACATAGGCTGGATGTTGAGGGAATACCAATCTCAGCGTTATCATGATTATAAGAATGTTCGAGATCTGCAGAATGACAAGATAGTTATGTGGCAGCACAAATACTATCTTCCTTTAGTTATTTTGATGAACATAGGCTTACCCGCATTTTTAGGCTGGCTCAATGGCGATATTCTAGCAATGCTACTTATGGCTGGTCTGTTAAGGCTGGTTGTCGTGCAACACTGTACCTTCTTTATTAACTCTCTCGCCCATGTATGGGGCAGTCAGCCATATACAGATAAGAACACAGCGCGAGATAATGGTTTTATCGCTCTGCTTACCTATGGTGAAGGCTATCACAACTTCCATCACATCTTCGAGAACGACTATCGTAACGGCATACATTGGTGGCACTACGATCCAACCAAGTGGCTAATCAATTCACTCAATTGGTGTGGACTAGCTAAAGATCTGCGCGTCACTCCTCAGGAGAGAATTGAGAGTGCCAAACTCAAGATGCAGTTACAGCGCACCCAAATTCGCGTCTCGACGCTGAGTAACTGTGACGAGGTATTAGAGAAGCTACAGGCAGAATATGAGATATTAAAATCTCATCTGGCTGACTACTATCAAGCTAAGAAAGAGCTGCTCGAGGCGAAACGTAAACAGTTAGCCAACAAGCACTTAGTCCTGCAAGTTGACGAAATGAAACAACGTTTTATTTTACAACATAAAAACTGGAAGCTACTCACAGCGACTTACGCTTAGCTCTATTATAAAATCGGCTCGATACCATCTCTATCGAGCCGTTATTTTTACGGAAGTAAGCTTCAGCCAACACAATTATCGATTCCCCTCCCTATTCATCCGAGTCACCATCACACCTTTCATTGCATTAATTGATGTACTCAGTCGATAGGTCTATCATAAGCGCCTAATAACCTTCCTAAGGGACTTTTGAGTTCATGTCAGAATCTACAATAAAACTTACCGAATACAGCCATGGCGCAGGATGTGGTTGTAAAATATCGCCAAAAGTCCTAGGAACTATATTAGCTTCTCAGCTTCCAGTATTCGAAGATCCTAAATTATTAGTAGGTAATCAGACTCGGGATGATGCAGCCGTTTATAAGCTCAACGAAGAAACCGGCATCATCAGCACCACAGATTTCTTTATGCCTATTGTCGATGACCCTTTCACCTTCGGGCGAATAGCTGCGACTAATGCTATCAGTGATATCTACGCCATGGGCGGCACGCCTATGATGGCGATTGCGATTTTAGGCTGGCCAGTTAATATCCTACCTGCAGAAGTGGCTCAACAAGTTGTCGACGGCGGACGCCAAGCCTGTGCAGACGCTGGTATCATGTTGGCCGGTGGTCATAGTATCGATTCCCCCGAGCCAATTTTCGGACTCGCGGTAACTGGTCAAATCCCACTAAATGAGCTGAAGAAGAACAATACGGCTCAATCCGGCGACAAGCTCTATCTGACTAAACCTTTAGGCATAGGCATTTTAACTACGGCTCAGAAGCAGAAGAAAATAGCGCCTGAAGATATCAACATTGCCGCAGATGCCATGTGTGAGCTGAATGTATTAGGTCCGGTAATAGCAAAAATTGCCGGAGTTAATGCCATGACAGACGTCACAGGCTTTGGACTTGCTGGACATCTTATCGAGATGTGCCAGGGGGCAAAACTCAATGCAAAAATCAAAGTTTCAGCATTACCTCTACTAGCCAAGGCTAAAACCTATCTTGAGATGGGCTGTATACCGGGTGGAACACACAGAAACTACGATAGCTACAGCGAACATCTGCCAACACTTACGGATGAGCAGAAAGGTATTATCTGTGATCCACAAACCAGCGGCGGCTTACTCATCTCGGTAGGGGCCGATGCTGAGCAGGAGCTAATTAGCTTACTCACCAAGAATAATGTGCCTACTGAGTGTATTGGCATTATGACCAATGAGTCACAAGCTCAATTCGTGGAGCTCATCTAATGAGCAAAAATCTTGTCCCTAAAAGCGCTTACAAAGAGATCATGTTATCGGGTCATCCTATTATGGATGTCAGGGCCCCCCTCGAATTTGATAAGGGTGCGTTCCTGAGCAGTACTAACCTGCCGCTCATGCAAGATAGTGAACGACAGAAGGTAGGTACTTGTTATAAGAAAAAAGGCCAAGAAGCTGCCATTGAACTCGGGCACACTCTGGTTAAAGGCAAAGTTAAGCAGCAAAGGGTGGATGCCTGGCTGGATTATTTTGAGAAGAATCCAAATGCATACCTGTATTGCTTTAGAGGTGGTCTAAGATCTCAACTCACTCAAGAATGGCTTAAAGAAGCAGGCTTGGAAGTCCCCTATATTGAGGGGGGTTATAAGGCTATGCGCCAGTATCTCATCGAAGTCATCGATGAAGCTCCCCAGCAACAGCCTGTACTCATTCTCAGTGGGATCACCGGCAGTGGTAAAACTGACTTCTTGATCAAACGTTCTGAGTCCGTTGACCTGGAAGGCATTGCCCATCACAGGGGATCGAGTTTCGGACGTTACCATGAACCTCAACCGACACAGATCAATTTTGAAAATCGTCTAGCAGTGGAATTATTAAGGCATCAGCAGAGAAATGAACGCTGTTTAGTCTTAGAAGATGAAAGCTTCCTCATCGGCCGATCTGCGATACCTAAGACATTTTACAGCGCCATGCAAACGGCTCAGGTCTTAGTGTTAGAGGAATCTAATGAAAATCGACATAGCAGATTATTGGATGAATACGTTCATAAGATGCATTCCGGCTACATAGAGCGTCTAGGTGAAGAGGCTGGCTTTATCGCATTTTCAGAGTACTTAAGCCTAAGTATTACGGGAATTAAGAAACGACTCGGTGGTCAGCTACATGATGAGTTTCAGTCTATCATTACCAATGCCCTGAAAATTCAACAGCAAAGGAACACTACAGAGGCTCACCTAGAGTGGATATCTATGCTGCTCACCAGGTACTACGATCCTATGTATCAGTATCAACTGGACAAGAAACAGGCTCGAGTCTTATTTAAGGGCTCTCATCAGGCTATGCATGAATGGTTAGATGATTATTCTGCTCCCACATAAGCTATAGCAATTACATACCTCTAGTCATTTTCTAGGGGTATGTTTACACTTTCAGTTAACACTACACCGACTCTTCTGCTCGATGCCCTATTATCTGGTTTTTTGCCTCTACCTGTAGCCAAGATCTTCAATGAGATATTCAGCCTAGGTGCTGACTCAATCAGTCCCTCAAGCTTATCGGATAGCTTCGCATTATCCTGTATGGACAGATAAATCAGTTCGTCACTAGCTAATGCCTTAGCTATGCTCTCGATATAATCCAGGTTCCCCTCATCGAGCCCCCCTTTTCCCGATACCGATTCTACTACCTTGCCCGATGTTCTTAGCACCTTGGCGAGAAATCCGCTCCCAAGAGGCTGGTTTAATATAAAAAATATAGGCCTCACAGACAGGCTCTGTATCAGAATTAGCTCTTTCGCTGAAGTGGATGAGCCTATTAATGTTGCACTTCCCCTTTTAGGTAAGGCGTCACCTTGAGTCACCGACAGTGGATATATAAATCTGGCCATAATGTAAGTGACCAGTCTCAATCTCAATTCAGCTTGCTTAATAAACAGCAAGCAGCCTACCAGTATATTTGATAGGGCAAGTATCAAGAACAGCTGGAGTATACTTCCCCCTAATGGGCCTAAGAAGAGTATGGAGAAGACGGCAGACATAACCATAAACAGTGCATTCATTATGTTATTTGCCGCAATAGCCTGAGCGCACTCACCCTCCTTGGTTCTTGCCTGAATAAATGCATACAAGGGCACAATAAACAGACCACCGCTCACCCCAACCATAAATAGATCGAACATAAGTCGGTAATGTTGAGGCTCACCAATGAAGCTACTGGCGGTATAAATATCGACAGGACTTGAACTGGGTACAGCCCAATACAGATCGATACCGAAAACCGTCAAACCCAACAAGCCAAAGGGTAAGAGTCCTAGCTCAACTTGTTTAAATGACATGCGATCACATAAAAATGATCCTGCCGCAATACCGATAGAAAACAGAGCTAACAACAAGGAAACGACAGTGGCTCCTGCATGTAAGTGTAACTTAGAGAAATTGGGGAACTGAGTAAGATAGGTGGCACCGAGAAACCAGAACCAACTAATAGCAAGTACAGCCATCCATATCGAAGGCGTTCGCCTGGCTTTATTGATACTGGCTATCGAACCTGAAAACGGAGTAAATTTGAGTTTTTTAGGTTCAAAGCTCAGAGGAATAGAGGGGATGAATCTACTTGAGATATAGCCAACAGATGCTAAAACAACCACAGTTATCGCGGCTATTATATTGGAATTGTCGCTGGCAACGATCAGACCCGCTACTAAGGTGCCTATCAATATAGAGATGAAGGTACCCATCTCCACCCAAGCATTGCCTCTTACCAACTCAATATCCTTCAATACCTTAGGTAAGAGCGAATATTTGACTGGGCCAAAGAAAGCCGACTGAGTTCCCATCAGAAAGAGCAAGACCAACATAATCAGGTAGCTTTGGCTAACGATTGCTGCCGCGCCGCAGCACATGATGAGCACTTCTAATAATTTCAGGCGTCTAATTAATATGGCTTTATCGATATTATCGGCGATGAGACCTGCATAAGCAGAAAAAAGAAAGAAGGGAAGAATAAACAAACCAGCGGCTAGGTTAACAAATAGGTTTACATCCATAGGCAAGCTAGCTAGTTGAGAATAGGTAACCAAGAGTAACAGCATATTTTTATAGACATTGTCGTTCAAGGCCCCCAGACACTGGGTTATAAAATAGGGCAGGAAACGTCGAGTCAAAATCATAAAATCTAGCCTCTTATCTATTATTATAAGCTATCATTTTGTTAATCCTGCACGTAAAGAAAAGGCCATCAGTGATGGCCTGCTTAACTATATTAGTTTAACTCTCTGCAGTTAGCAGCTCGTCCCAGGCTAAATGAGGGGAACCAACCACGATAAAGTTAGGGTTTTCTAAAGATTCTCGCTCATTATAGCTCAAGGGCTGTAGCTCAATATCCATTATCTGCCCGCCAGCCTCTTCGACAATGATCTGAGCAGCTCCGGTATCCCACTCACCCGTTGGCCCTATACGCACATAACAATCAGCCTTTCCTTCTGCCACCAGACAGCTCTTTAAAGCTGCGCCACCGAGTACGATCAATTCACAGTGTTTGGTATGACTAAATAGTTTAAGTACCGACTTAGGATCCTGACGTCGACTAACGGCAAGTTTGAGGGGCGGATCCCTATCAGCAGGCAACTGATGGCTCATAATCCTGACTTCTGATTGACCATCACGCTTATAGGCTCCGAGTCCTGCAATAGCGTAATAACATACCTCAGTCATAGGCACGTATACGATCCCCATGATAGGTCTGTTGTGCTCTATCAGTGCGATAATCACAGAGAAATCACCGCTTCCCGCAATAAATTCACCGGTACCATCTAAGGGATCGACCAGCCAATAACGCTGCCAGTCCTTTCGATCTGAGAAAGGAATATTTGCATCTTCCTCAGAAAGTACCGGGATATCGGGAGTCAAAGCCTGTAATGCGGCAGTGATAATATTATGGGCAGCAATATCTGCCGAAGTCACTGGCGTATTATCTGACTTTATCTCTTTCTCATATGTCCCTTTAAGATAGATATCACGTATTTTGATTCCCGCTTCAACGGCAATTTCAATCACTTGTTCTATGTACTCTTCTGGCTTCATAACTGCTCCAACAGCCGACTCACACATACCCATATAAGAAAAAGGATTCTTATAATTATGTTTCAAACACTTATAGTTTTAGATATTTTTGAGCCAAAAACAAGGCGCTTACGCTTCTAGACTCAGAAAAATCGTCCAGTTCGAGTAAAGATTGCCAATTATCCAGGGGCCAGGGAACCATCTCGATAGGCTCAGGTTCATCTCCTTCCAGAACACTTTCATAAAGTTCTTCGGCAATAAAAATCTGCATTTTACTGGCAAAGTAACCAGGGGCCAGACTCAGCTCCATCAGATGGGTCAGCTTTCTTGCACCAAAACCTATCTCCTCCTGAAGCTCACGATTAGCCGCTTCATGGGCCTCCTCACCAGGATCGATTAAACCTTTGGGAAAGCCAAGCTCATAGGTGTGAGTACCGGCTGCATATTCTCGCCCCAATAGCAGTGTATCTCCATTGAGAACTGGCACTACCATCACAGCGCCACGATTATTCCCCTTCATCCGCTCATACTGACGTTCAACCTGATTAGAGAATTTTAGGTTTACCTGCTCTATTTTAAATAAGCGGCTTTGCGCAACAATCTCTGAACCTAGAATTTCTGGTTTCTTGTGCTTCATAGGAGTCCCTGAGCCAATTGGTAAGTGCTTCACAATACAATCTTACTATCCTGTTTTTAATCTACAACCAGAAACTTCGTTGTTTAATGATTTCCACGAAATAAGATAGATTCAACTTACGATCGGATGAATACTTCTGAGTATAAATTGTAACTTGAGACATTGTTAAGTAAAGCTCATAGACTTAAGTCACTAACATGGAATGATTTAGACTTACAATCAGATCAATACTGCTGAGTATAAATTGTGACTTGAGATATTGTTAAGTAAAGCTCCTAGACTTAAGTCACTAACATCGGATGATTTAGACTTACAATCAGATCAATACTTCTGAGTATAAATTGTGACTTGAGATATTGTTAAGTAAAGCTCCTAGACTTCAATAACTAACATGGGATAATTTCAGCTTACAATTGGATGAATACTATTGAGTATAAATTGTGACTTGAGATATTTAAGCCAGCCCCTACACTTAATAACAAAGAAAAAAATGGATAAATGATGTTTCCATGGAATGAGATAGATACTGTGTTACTCGATATGGACGGAACCTTACTGGACCTACATTTCGATACTCACTTTTGGTTAAGTTTAGTTCCAAAGGAGCTCAGCCGGCAGAGAGGCTTAGACAGTCAAGCAGCACAAGCGTTAGTTGAATCATCTTATGATAAAGTCTTCGGCACTTTAGAGTGGTATTGCTTAGATTATTGGGAGAGTGAATTACAGCTAGATATCATTGGGCTACACAAAACCTTAGTCGATAGAATTCAATTAAGACAAGACAGCATGCCATTTCTGTCAGCTCTAGGCGAACAGAAAAAATCTCGTATTCTGGTCACCAATGCCCACCCCAAGAGCTTGGCTCTGAAGCTGGAACATACTGAGCTAGCTACAGGGCTAGATCATATGATCTCCAGCCACGAAACTGGTTACCCGAAAGAGCATCCACACTTCTGGCAACACCTATTTTTACAGTTCCAGTTAGATCCAAGTCGATGCCTGTTTATCGATGATAACGAAGATATATTACAGGCAGCAAAAGATGCCGGTGTTGGTTATCAGTTAGGTATAACTAACCCAGACAGTCAGAAACCCAATAAAGTATTTAAAGATTTCCCTGCAATCGAGGATTATCACCTGTTACTGGATGATCTTCTGGCAGGTTAATTTGATTGCTATAACTTAACCACTGACATGAAAAAGGCACCAATTGGTGCCTTTTCTTTGCTAGAGATGAGCTTAATCCCTCAAGCTATCACTTGTTTAGAGCCCGGGGACTCTACCCTGATAACTGATGGGGTAGTAACCTTGACTGTCCTTCTTACCTAGGAAAGCCAATGCTTTCTTCAGATCTTCCGGCTGTGAACTGGTTTCTTTTATCTTAGCGCTAAGCTGTACCACTTTTTCAGCCTGTAGCATCAAGGTACCGCTAAAACCTAATTGATTCATGGTCTCATCTGATTTCACTTTAACGTTACCGTCGACACAGCTCAAAGCTAGCTCTATATCTCCCAGAGGGTAGTTGCCGAATTGATTTTTTACGCCGGCACTACTGAGAAATAACTTACCATTTAACTGCTCACACCAAGGAGTCCCTTGTTCGAGACGGTCGATAAACAAACTGATATCGCCACCGACTTTGGTTCTGAAAGGTAGACGAGTATTACCTAACAGGAAGCTAGTTGGCGCCTCGAATCTCAGGCCTTCGGCATCGATTCCACTCATGGAAAGAATGACTAATCCTTTACCGTTAACCGCTGAACCTCGATTGCCAATAACCAGATCTATCTTGGCTTGCCCCAGAAACAAGGCCCAAGGGCTCAACTGCCACTGAACCTGCTCTAATTGCCTATTTTGTATGGTCATCGACTCAATACTTCCCGACCATATTGAGCCAGAGACACCAGTCACACTAATATTATTAGGCAAGGGCGCGAGTTTTATCGCTACACTGGCAGGTAACAGGGCCAACAAAAACACCAGATAGATACACACGCCGATAATAATCTTTTTAGCTAAATTCACTACTACACCTTAATAAAACAATTATTACTGGGACAATTGAATACGACGAACGCGCACTAAACCTTGCGTATCAGACTCTGCCAAATCTATGCTTTCTAAAGATAGGCCCTTCTCTTGTACCAGTTCGTTAAGGTAGCCTAGCAAGGCATCGAAAGGCACATCGTCCATCCATATTTGAATTTTCTTCCCCTGAGGCTGCATGCGAGTGATCTCTAGGCCAAACGCCCCGGCACTCTGATTGACCGCAGCACTTAGGCTACCTCTAAAGCTGGCTTTAGTACCATTTTCTTTGAGACCGGCTATCTTATTCGCCGTCTGCTTAACAAAGTTAAGGGTGCTCTTCTGTGCCTTCAGGCCTCTTTCGGCATCTATTTCCGCATTCGATATCGGTGTCCAGATCCCCCAATAAAGAATGCCGATGACGAGAAAGACGCCACATGCGCTAACGAGCTGCTTCTCACGTAAGATGAGACCGTTCCACCACAGTTTAACGTTCTCCATATTACTTACTCCTCAAGGTTAATGTGCTGGTGACTGAGTCTTCACCGCTGTTCATCGCACCTGAATCTAGCTTATATGAGCGAGCAACGATCTCCTTAAACTGTTCAACTTGAGCATAACTCTTGGCGGTCACTTGCATACGAAGCTCATTACGAGCACTATCGAAACGAAGCGTTGTCGGCTTTAGCTGAGGCACCTGAGTAAATGCCTCTTCTAAACCTTCGAGCATAGAGAAGAATTCACTTCCCCCGCCACTGCCCTGCATGCTCCTTAGATGCCTATCCATTTGAGATCTAAGATTTACTATACGTGAGGTTCCCGGGACAGCTTGTTTAAAAATAGTCTCACTCTGCTGCTGCAGACGCGCCTGCTCTGTATTCATCTGATGAATGTTGAGCCCTTTATTCACCATGGCCAGCACCAAAGCAAGCACAATGACAATCGCAGCATTACGCCACATTTGTATATGCTTGCCATATTCACGCTTAGGGCTATAGCTTCCCGATAGAAGGTTAATCGGGGCCGATAAGATCCCTTTAGCCAGCACTAACATAGGAAGCTCAAGTTCTTGTGCTTGTACCTGAGTCCCAGCTAAGTTCAGCTCACTATATCCAGCCACAGTTACCTGGGTCTCACTATCCGTTGGCAGCAGTTTTGGCAGTGCCATATGCAACCAATCTTCACTCAGACTCACTCCGAGTCCGGCACCAGTCCTAAGCAAATATTCTTGATTAAACTTCATAGCCGCCCACTGGCATTGCTCAAGCGGCAAGGCTAAACAATCGGGTACGATACGTTTCGCCTTCAAACCCGCATCACTGAGCCAAGTTAACCAGGTTTGCATCTGCTCATGGGCAACTACAGCCACACTGAGATACTCCCCCTCGCGAGGACCCGTGACAAAATGTAGGTCATCAACATTTTCTGCCAAGTTCTCTTCCAGCATGAAAGGTAATGCCTGTATCGCCTGGCGTTGACCCTTCTCGGGCAGTTCCACTTGGGTCAAGGTTATCGCCGAGGATGGAACAAGGATATCCACTGGGCGATTGCCGGCACGCTCTGTCAGGCTAGCTAATGCCTGGGCATCTTTAAGTTCACCAGAACCTATAATCTCCTGCTCCAGCTCAGACCAAACCAGCCATGAGCAGCTTTGCTCTTGGCTTGTTCCTAAGCGGATAAATAGTCTTTCACTCAAATCTCTTCTCCACTTGCCTCATCCTTTACCAACACAGGTTCAAACAAGGTTATGTTATTTTTATTATGCTCGCCGACGATATCAGGTAACACCAGAATTATTTCTGTCCGCCAAATTGACGAGTCAAGACCTCAATCTTAGTACCATCTACTCTCAGTACGCTCTCTAGCCGGAAGTTGGCATTCTCAACTTTAGCCCCAGCATCCAACTTAAAATACTTTGATTTTATATCGAAGCTGGATTTTAAAGCCTCATTAGCCGCTATTAGGCTAGATATAGAGGAGATATTAGTAAAATCATCAATCTTTTCAAAGCCATCTGCTGGACGTTGATTGATGATACTTTCCGCCTCACCCACTGAAATTTTATTGGCAAACATGCCAGCAAGCAGTGCTGCCTGCTCGACCTTAATGGTATTCACATTCAATACTTGTGTTTTAACGCCTGGTATCACACATATATAGGGCAGCAACTTAAGATAGATATTTTGTGTATATCCCAACACGGCCCTTAACTCGCTTCGGTGACTCATTAAGGTATTAGCCGCACGGTACGGTACCGCACGGGACTCATAATCTGCATCTTCGGCGCCAAATGGGCTAGCCGTTGAGTCTTCATCGATATAATCTTTTAGGGTATGAGTTAGCCGTTCTGCGCCGAAATCATCCATACCTAACGCGACCAACAAGCCTTTATATTGCACCGCCGCCAGTGGTAATTTAGGCTGACTGCCTCCGGCTCCCTTTTCACTCTTGGCCGATAATGCATTGAGATTGAAACAAGACTTGAGATCCGAAATTGTACCGCCTATCTCGCCATTCTCAGCGGGAAAAACCACATCGGCCTGTGCCCAATATTGTTGCAGATGCACTCTATTGTCGTCTGAGTCTTCAAAATCTTGTTTGAGTACTTTTTTAGCCAACTCTTCGGCGGAGATGGCGTACCAATATGCCTGATTATACTCGGCCAAATTCAGGGTACGGCGAACCGATAGCTGATTACGACTATTAATATTCGTGGCGATAATCGCCACCATGGCAACGATCAACAACACCACGATAAGTGCGACGCCGCGCTGTTTAGCTGGAAGTTGATTCACTAGTTAAGCACCAAGAATCTTCTAGGTGCTAGGTTTTCTACCATTCTCATAGTCATTGCCACCACCATTAATTACCACTGCCCTTATTACTATTGCCGCCGTTATTGTTATTACCGCCACCCTTATTGCTATTACCGCCGCCATTATTGTTATTACTACTGTCCTTGTTATTACCGTCGTCCTTATCTTTATTGTTATTACCGCCGTCATTACTACTAGGAACAAGAGGCGCGCCTAATGGCAGTAAGAATTTACGTTGGATCTTGCCTAAACCCTCTAGCTCGATCTCCATGGCTATCGCTTTGGGCAACTTAGAGCCGTCGACCTTTTTTTCCCATTTATCTTCCATAAAAAAGGAGTACTGGACCGATATAACCCCTCGCATCACTATGGTCTTAATCGGCTCTGCCCCAAATTCGGGTTCAGGATATGGATAATACCAACGCTCGAGGGCACCATCTCTAACTACATATGCCACCGACTGTATGCTGCCACGGGGTAAAATTCCATCTGGGTTAAGCCAGCCTAAACGGAAAAAGACCAAAGCCTCAGATTCGGAATCTAAAATATCTGAGCCCGTTTGAAACACACTAGTACCTCGGCCTCCCTCTAATAATCTGGGAGTACGAGCCACCATCTGGCCTAAGTCACGCTCTAACGCACCGAAGCCTTGCTGCAGTGCCTTCAACTTATCGGAAAACTCTTTGGTGACTTCATCGTTTTTAATAACCGTACTCAATACCGCGTTTGCCGCCAAGCCAATCATGGCGAAGATTGCGATAGCGATTAACATCTCGAGTAAGGTGAAGCCCCTATGGCTTCTATTCCGGATTAAGTACATAACTACTCACTTGAACAAGGATACGTTTATAACGGTCATCATTGCTGACACTGACACGTATCATGCGGAATTTATCATCAGAAGTTTTCACTATCTCTTTGCGCCAATACCAATCACGGCCGGCAAGCTCCATTTCGCCATCTTTCTTGCCTATATCGGGAAATTTAGCTTCCAATCTGGCGTCGACCATCACATTGTCAGCCACCCATTGGGCATAGGTACGCTCCTCTAGGATGGGCATATTGGCAATCTGCTCTCCCAGACTCTTAGTAATAGATACTGCCGCAATGGAAAACACAGCCAATGCCACTATCACCTCTAATAAGGTCATGCCCTTGGATTTTTTGATATTAATCTTATTAGTGTCCATCATCGCCGCCATTAACGTCATCGTCTCGCCCCAGAGTTAAACGTCCGAGGGAATCACCAACCACTAATGCTTCAATTTCATTACCTTGATCATCTTCACTGAAGAAGCTTATCTCGAATGCACTCATCTCACCACTTGGGAACAACAAGATCTGCGGTTCAGGATACTTCTTTTTCTCCTCTTCGCTCTCCTCTTCGATGAAGTCCTCATCGAACCAAGAGTCTTGCTCTTCATCTTCCTGCACCAGAGGTAAACCATCCAAAACCAGGCTAATCTCAACCCCTTCGTCCATCTGCCGTTCGGTCAGAATACGATCTCTATCTAATGACTTCCATTTACCTTCATCGTAGAAGACATATTTATAACTGGTCTTTTCGATAACAATACCGATGAAGTGGCCACTAAGCACAGTTTCATCGAGTACCATCTCGGTAGCTGTCATAAACTGTAGTGCTGTTCTCTCTAGCTTTTTCTGTGGGTCTGCACCGCTCATAGTCATGGTTACCGCCGAGGCGGCCAAACCCATCAAGAGCACCACTAAGAGCACCTCCATCAAGGTAAAACCTTTCTGGTGTAATTGCTTCATCGACTAATCCCATAGAAAGACGAGTCATGAATATGCAGACACATAGATGATGAACTCAATGGTTTCATATAATTACTGATTCAAAATGCCTGTGCTTACTGGAAATTATGTAGATTCCAGTTACCGATATCATCTTCTGTGCCGGCTTGACCATCTGGACCTGTGCTGAAGATATCCAGCTTGCCATTTTCGCCCGGGCTCAGTAACAAGTAATCATTTCTCCATGGATCTTGTGGTAAACGTTTCACATAACCATCTTCACGATAATTACGCGGCTCAGGTGAGCTATTAGGTTTTTGTACCAAGGCATCCAGACCCTGCTCGGTCGTTGGATAGATGCTGTTATCCAAACGATACATGTCTAAGGCATTTTCTAAGGCTACGATATCGGAAACTGCTTTTTGCTGATCGGCCTTATCCTTGTTTCCCATCAGGTTAGGAACAACCATAGAAGCTAGAATCCCTAAGATTACGATAACTACCATGACTTCCAGTAGGGTGAAACCTTGCTGCTTATTTCTTATTTTCATGTACAAATTCCTCTAAAAAAACGCTCTGAATCTCTATTTAGATCCAGAGAAAATGAATAACGAAAAGCTTATTTTACTGATAACACGATTGTACGATTAATCCTAATTAACCACTGACCATGTTATTAAGCTCTAAAATTGGCTGTAGAATAGCCAAGACGATAAATAACACTACTGTTGCCATGCTCACAACCAACATAGGTTCAAATATCCCCAGTGCTATAGTGACATTCGACTCGAACTCTCTGTCCTGATTATCTGCAGCCCGCTCGAGCATCTGTTCTAGCTGGCCACTCTTTTCACCCGAGGCGATCATATAGAGCATCATAGGCGGAAAAAGTTTCGTATTCGTCAATGCTGCACCTAAACTTGTTCCCTCACGCACTCGCGCCGTAGCCTCTTCCACCGCCGCTCTGACCTTGACATTAATCAAGACTTCGCTAGCTATTCGCATCGCATCTAGCAGGGGCACTGAGCTCGCCGCTAAGATACTCAAGGTTCTCGCGAAACGTGCCGTATTGAGTCCCTTACTGATCTTGCTAATAACCGGTAGCTTGAGGAGCAAGGAATCATACTTCATTCTATATTCTGGTTTAGTCAGTAAGCGTTTAAACAAGACAAATGCACCGGCCACCACACCTAAAACAATAAGCCCGTAGTCTCTGACAAAGTCTGACGATGCAATCAGTAATTGAGTCGTCCAGGGTAACTGCTGGCCCATATGTTCAAACTGGCCAACCACCTGGGGCACTACCGCCGCCAGTAGAATCCCAATAACACCTATGGCCACAACGGTTAATACTATGGGATAGATCATCGCCTGAGTCATCTTGCTTTTCAGTTGCTGCCTACGTTCGGTGTAATCGGCCAAGCGATTTAGCACCACCTCCAGATGACCAGATTTTTCACCCGATGCCACCATGGCGCGATAGAGATCGTCGAAGATATGTGGGAATTCAGCCATAGAGTCGGCTAAACTATAACCTTCGACCACACGAGAGCGCACCGCCATGACCATGCTGGCCAGACGATCTTTCTCGCACTGCTGACCGACCGCTTTCAAAGCCTCCTCAATGGGAAGCCCCGCCGCAACCAGAGTGGCGATTTGACGTGTGATGAGTGCAAGTTCTGCCACGGATATACCGCGCTGAAAAAGACTTTTCCCTGCGGACTGAGCCTTAGATTCTTTCTCGATAACCGGCTTGATCTCTAACGGCATCAAGCGTTTATCTCTTAGCTGACCACGAGCATGACGAGGGGTATCCGCCTCTATCACACCTTTCTGCTGCTTTCCTTGTTTATCTAATGCTTTATATTCAAATGCAGGCATAGAAAATCTCCACAGCTTCAATTACTTTATCTAAAACTAAGTATTCAAATACAGGCATGAATTATTCCTCGCGAGTAACGCGTAACACCTCTTCGAGGGTGGTTTTTCCGGCCAGAACCTTACTCATGCCATCATGACGAATACTCGGTGTGGTTTGACGAATAAGCTTCTCGATGGCTAACTCACCACGTCCTGTATGGATAAGTTCACGGATTTCGTCATTAACGATAAGCAGTTCATGAATACCCGTTCGACCGCGATAACCATTATTGCCACAAGACTTACAGCCTTCGGCGCGATATATGATCCTTTGATCATCATCAACAAGACCGAGTAACTTACGTTCACTAAGATCGGGTACATGTTCAGATTTACAATTAGGGCACAAGGTTCGAATCAAACGCTGGGCCAGCACGCCCAACAGACTCGATGAGACAAGGAAAGGCTCCACCCCCATATCTTGTAAGCGAGTGATGGAACCAGATGCGGTATTAGTGTGAAGAGTCGATAACACCATATGACCAGTTAATGATGCCTGGACGGCAATCTGAGCCGTTTCCAAGTCACGGATCTCACCTATCATCACCACATCGGGATCTTGTCGCAGTATCGCTCTTAGGCCACGAGCGAACGTCATGTCAACCTTAGCGTTTACCTGAGTCTGACCCACCCCCTCAAGTTCATACTCGATAGGATCTTCAACCGTAAGAATATTGGTGTCTTTGGAGTTCAGCTCGCTAAGACCAGCATATAGAGTTGTACTCTTACCCGAGCCCGTAGGACCAGTTACCAAGATAATGCCATGGGGCTTGCGGATCAATTCATCGAATTGAATACGGATCTGCTCTGTCATACCAAGTTGAACTAGGTCTAAGTTACCGGTATTTTTGTCCAGCAGGCGCAATACCACACGCTCGCCGTGACTCGACGGCATAGTCGACACACGTACATCGACGGCACGACCACCGATTCGCAGTGAGATACGACCATCTTGGGGTACTCGCTTCTCAGCAATATCCAGACGTGCCATCACCTTGATACGAGAAACCAATAAAGATGAAAGCTTACGATTGGGCTTGAGCACCTCTTTCAACATGCCATCGACCCGGAAGCGAACAATTAGCTGCTTCTCATAGGTCTCGATATGAATATCTGAGGCTTCCTCTTTGATCGCTTCCGATAACAAGGCGTTGATCAACTTGATGATAGGCGCATCGTCATCGCCTTCGAGCAGATCCTCTGTCTGAGGTAACTCTTCGGCTAACGTATACAGGTCCATCTCATTGCCAATATCTTCCATCAACTGCTGAGCCTCGGAAGAATTAGCCTGATATGCATGAGTTAATCTAGCCTCAAATTCGGCCGGTACCAGCTGCACCAAAGGCAGTTCACGCCCCGTGTAGCGTCTAACCTCTAGCAGAGCAGACAAAGGAGTCTCGGCGGTATGATACAAGGTCAAAGCATCGTCGACACCCGCATCTAGCACCACATAGAAACGATGAGAGAAAGCGAAGGGTAAGCGCTCCCTGCTATCGGAACGATACTCTTCATCACTGTCGATTTCAGCATCTTGCCAAACCTCTTCAGAAACTAAAGCCAGCTCATCACTCTGAGGGATTTGAGTATTACTCATCGGCGTTATCATCAGTATCTAGAGACTTATCGTGTTCCTTGCTCTCGGAGATGCTCTTAAGGGCAGGGTCTGTCTTACGCATTCTTGTCTCCAGACCTTTACCCTCTTTGTAGCGCTGTAGAATATCATTGACCTCAGGCGGCAGGTATTCAGACTGGTTCCACTCTTCGAGTATAGGCACATCGGTATTCGGCATCAGATTAATGCCTCGCTCTTGCTGCTCTAACTGCAGCGCACGGAAATAGTTATACTTGCGACCTGCTATGCCTTCCATTGTGATGCCATCACGAATAATGGTTGGCTTGATGAATATCATCAGGTTTTTCTTCTTCTTACTGCTAGATGAAGACCTAAACAGATGGCCAATTAGCGGTAAATCACCGAGGAAAGGTACCTTCTGCACACTCTCCTGCACCTCTTCGTTGATCAGGCCACCTAAGACGACAATCTGACCCGAGTCAGCCATCACAGTAGTGGTCAAACGACGGGTTGCAAAGGTAACATCGACAGCAGTCTTACCATTGATACCCGAAACTTCCTGCTCAATAGTCAGCTTAACTGAGCTGCCTTCGTTAATCTGGGGAATAACTTTTAACTTTACCCCCACCTCTTTACGCTCGACGGTAGTGAAAGGGTTTTCGTTGCCATTACTCGAACTCTGGCTACCGGTTAAAATGGGAACCTCGTCACCCACTATAAATGAGGCTTCCTGGTTATCTAGAGTCGTGATAGAAGGTGTCGCCAATACATTTGACTTGGTATCGCTAGATACCGCCTGAATCAAGGCTGCGAAGTCACCTGTGGCCACTCCCCAGGCCATACCATTAACTTTACCCAACGCTTGGGCTAACAGTGTGATGTCACCGGGAGTATCCGGGTTATCGGTACAGGTTTTATTGTCGCCTGAACCTGTACATGTCTGTGAGGCTTTCTGATCCTTGGCCAACCAGACACCGGCACCAATCTCACCAATTGTCGGGCCTAAGTTATTAAACTGAGTACCACCACCCGATGCCGTAGCCCACTGGATGCCGAAACCAACGTCATCGCCCTCGGCCACTTCAACGATTATCGCCTCGACTAATACCTGAGCACGACGAATATCCAGCTGATTGATCACGCTATCTATGGTGCGCATCTGATCCGGTTGCGCCGTAATAACAAGGGCATTCGTCTCGGCATGGGCCATGATATTGATATCTTTACGGCGTTTATTACCACCTGGCTTACCACCACCATCTTTATCGCTGGACAGCTGATCGGCTAAGCCCATCAATACTTCGACAAGATCTTCTGCATTGGCATATCTCAGATAGCGAACCTTAGTATTACCTGTACTGGCCTGCTCCGCGTCTAGCTTCCTGATTAATTCGACCACGCGTTGACGGCCCTTCACATCACCACTGACAATCACGGCATTCATACGCTCATCGGCAACCACTTTAGGCGCCTGACTCGACTGAGACTTGTTGCCAGTTACACGATTTAAGGTCTCTATGATACGAACTATCTCACCGGCAGATGCAAAGTTGAGGGGGACCACCTTCACTTCGGTATCGCCTTGCTTGTCGACGCGACGAACAATTTCGACCAGCTTGTTTACCACGGCCGCGCGACCAGAGATCATCAAGACATTCGATGGATCATAGTTAACTACGTTACCGCCGCCGGCATTATCATTAAGCTGACGTAGCAGAGGGGCAAGTTGTTTCGCTTCCGTGTTGTATAGGGCCACGATGCGAGTCACCATCTCATCGCCAACACCTGGAGTATCATCATCAGCCACACGAATAGATGCTGTTTTAGCATCCTTATCTTTGATCACCTTGATGATATTGTTATCCATCTCTACGACGGCATAACCATAGACCTGCAGCACATTGAGGAAGAATTGATAATATTGCTCATCATCGAGTAGATCATAGCTGCGGACATTGATCTTACCGCGAACCGTGGGATCGACAATAATGGTACGGTTGAGGTTTTTACCAACGATATTGATAAATTCCTGGATATCAGTTCCTTTAAAATTAGCCGCATATTGCTCTGACCAAGCAAGTGTAGGAGTTAAAAGAGCGGCTCCCATCACAAGTCCTGCAATTAATTTTCTGCGAAAACTCTTATTATTCATTATTTTAATTCCCATAAACCCATTAGTTCGCCCATAAGGCTCAAACAAATACTGAGGAGGTGTGAAGACTAGGAATTCGTCTCACCCTCTAATTTTAATTATTCCGGTAAACTGAACATGATCTCTATTAGCTGACCATCTCTTTCGACCATAAGAGATATTTCAGTTAATTCAGGTAACTGGGCCATCACTTCCATGGACTGGCTCATTGAAGTGAGATCATAACCATTCATAGACTTAGCAAGATCATTGGTTTTAAATCCAGCTCGTTTAAACAGCTCTCTGTCTTTGCCTGGATTCAAACGGTAGCCACTTAACTCACCGTTACGACGTACGGGTGATATGGATAAAAAGTCTGTAATTTTACCTGGATCGGCCAGTAACTCTTCACGAGACCGCTTTATATCTTGGGCTACCTGCTGATTTTTGCGCTTATCTATCTTCCTCACCGATTTGGCTCGTTGAAGTTGCTTATTAGCCTGACCGTTAGTCTCATATTTAAGACCATCGAGCATTAAGGTCTCATAACGTCCCGAATTGGTAATTATGATGCGATCGGCGTAGACCTCTTTAAGGGATGCTGAGGTGCCTTTAATCTTATCGCCTAGACCATAAGTATTCTGAGTTCCCCCAGAGGCAATAACCGCTAAGCCTTTCTGCTGTATGGTCGAGGCGACCACGCCAGTTAACTGAATCGATAGGGAGGTTTTGGGAGCGTCAGTGATCATCTCAGCGACGGGCTCAGCCTCAGACTTAGCCGTATCGGCATCCACCTTGCCAAAAAGCGCCAGTTTTTGCAGCACTCCAATATTCACATCACTTCTGGAGCTGCTATTAACTGGCGTCGGGCGCCAGGTTTGAGCCCCATCCGATACAGGAATGAGCTTCCAGGTGATCTGGGCAAAAAGGTAAATAACAAGCACTAAAACAAGCCAAAAAGTAGCTGAACTCAAAGGCTTATGTGGTATGTCTGCGACCTTGGTAATAACTTTATCTAATAAATCCATATTTATGTGGACCCTCTATACAGGTCTCTGTTCTGATTATAATAATTTAGTAAATCCTGACTCATGCTAACTCACACTGTTGAGCGCAACAAGAGTAACAAGCTTATAACAGCTGCATAATTGGCTAGACTAGCCAAATTATGCTAAATTTACGCGCAGAATAAGGGTGTAAAACCGACAGCTATCTTAGGTGATTCGCGAGTTTTATAGAGATTTAATTACCCAGCATGTGAACTCGCCATCATTATATAGCACTTGATTACACTACGGAGACTCAATGACTAAATCCCTCGAACCCACAAGCTCGGTCCGACTGGATAAGTGGCTTTGGGCCGCACGCTTCTATAAAACACGTGCTATCGCCAAAGAGAAGATTAATGGTGGCAAAGTGCACTATAACGGCCAACGCACCAAATCGAGTAAAATGGCTGAGTTAGATGCCGTAATAACATTAAGACAAGGCTATGACGAAAAAGAAATAGTCATCAAAAAACTGTCAGAACAGCGACAAAAAGCAATTTTGGCACAAACTCTATACCAAGAAACACCCGAAAGCATAGCCAAGCGAGAGACATACGCAGAGGCGAGGCGGTTGAATATACTGAATAATCCAGCACCGGACCACAAACCAGACAAGAAACAACGACGCCAGCTCATACGCTTTAAAGAAGGCTAAGCGTTGAAAAATTGATACCTAGCCACCATATACTAGTTTAATTGGCGCCGATACATAGGCTTCATACTAAATGTAATTGTGAGATTGAGATGAGTAAAGATAATTTACACCGCTACCTATTTGAAAATGCAGACGTTCGTGGCGAATTAGTGCAACTCGAGAAGAGTTATCAAGAAATTTTGTCTGCCCACAAATATCCAGTACAACTTCAGCACCTACTGGGCGAACTTATGGCGGCAACATCTCTGCTTACCGCGACACTGAAATTCAATGGTGATATCAGTGTACAACTTCAGGGTGACGGTCCAGTATCACTTGCCGTTATCAATGGTAACAACCTACAACAGATACGTGGTGTAGCTCGCTGGAATGGTGACTTGAAGCAAGACGCCGATCTGCAGCAACTATTCGGCAATAAAGGCTATATGGTAATCACCCTCACGCCTACCGATGGTGAGCGTTATCAAGGTGTAGTAGCACTAGACAAGAGCACCTTAGCTGCCTGCCTCGAAGATTATTTCGCTCAATCTGAACAGTTACCTACCTATATCAAGTTGTTTGCCAATGGCCAACAAGCTGCAGGTATGTTGCTGCAAGTATTACCTAGCGAAGGTGAACATAATGTAGGTTTTGAGCATTTAGAGCAGCTTACAGCAACAGTGAAGGCTGAAGAACTGTATGATCTTGAAGCCGAAGATGTACTTCATCGTCTCTACCATCAAGAAGAAGTACGTCTTTTCGAACCGACCCAAGTCACCTTCTCTTGTACCTGTTCCAGAGAACGCACTGCTAAGGCTGTTCGCACAGTCCCTAAAACCGAAATAGATGCCATCATTGCCGAACTAGGTAAAGTTGATATGGGCTGCGAGTATTGCAACACCAACTATAGCTTCGATTCCATCGATATCGCAGCTATCTTCAGCAATGCTCAGTCTCCCGCGACTAAACAGTAATATAAACAATATCAATGAATCTAGGATGCCATAGGCATCCTTTTTTTTATCTCAAAAGTTATCGACTGACATTAAAGCGTTATTTTCCAGCTTTTCTCTGTTTGAACCTGATGGCCTGAGATTGTTGCAATGATCTTGCTAGCGGCTTGCTGTTTTAAGAGGGGAAAATGGTCGCGGACATAGTCGTCATGATCTTCTTCGCTCAACCAATAGCTAGTAACCAGATAACGCTGAGGCTCATGGATAAATTGCCATAAGTGTCCACCCAAGAACCCCTCAAGCTTCTGCATCCCAGGATTCCAGAGATCTTGCTGCTCCTGAATAAATAGATCTGCCTTAGTTGGGCTCACCTGACAATCGGCAATACGCATAAAACCGCAATCTGCTTGCCTATCTTCCGAGCGTTCGATAGAGCCTGGTATAGTCATCACAGCTTGTAAATATGAGACAGAAATAGCACTGTAAGTACCCGCTTGATTGGTATTCTCGGCGATAACATCGTGTTCTAACGTCATAAAAGCCTGAATGCTATTCATGTCTCGCCAAAGAGCCAAGATAATCGCCTTGCCAGTTGTCCGCTCCCAACCTCCAAGCTGAGATATAAAACCATCACAGGGCGCCGTTTCCTGCCAAAGACCTTGCCCCTTAGAAAATTCAGGCCTCATCTGTGACGTCACATCACATCGAATATATTTAGCTATCATGTCATTCCTTAACCTAACTCAAGGTCTTTAAAACAAGAAATCGATTCTTCTATGGACTGGTGAGTCGGTAAAACCTTCTGTTTCAACATCATATTTTGCCCCAATCTCGATTCGATTATAGATAGCCTCCGTGGTGATAAAGCTCTCTTCTGGAGTAACAATATAGAAGGTTGGTACACCCGAACAATTAGCTGCAGAACAAGCAGGGCTCCACTCTAGGTTTTTATTCACGACTTCAATGTTGAGCACCTGATTACTGAGTTCAAACCAGCTGAATACAATGACACCAAGTAAGATAAATGTAGGCACCAGAAACTTGGCAATGCGTGTCAGCCGCTTAAAGTTCTCATCTTGATCTTGTGGCATATATTTCCTTTATTCTTGGGAGCTGGGGAGCAACATCCAAGAATCTAAATTTAAAATGAAACTCAACATCATGATTCAACTAGCTCTAGACAGAGAATGTCATAGATGAATTAAAGCAAAATATAGGTTCAAAATCGGTATACATTTCTGCTGCCCAGCATTCAGCTCTAAACCTTGCGTACACTTCTCTGAATGGTGTTGCGATGAGGTTAGCCTCATCGGCCATTATGCTGGAAAAAATCTTCAGATTTAATCACTATATAGATAAATTCAGCTTCCTTGGTTTGCTCAAAGAAAACTGAGTCCCAAAAATAACGTTTTTGCGCCATCTCGTTTCTTGGGTATTCAATATGCTCACGCATATAAGTGATCAAATGCTCTAAGTGTGGACGAGAATCTGGCTGTAACTTAATTTTTAATAGCTTAGCTTCCATATTGAACAAGACCATAAACCCATAAAAAACCATCATATTCCACAATTGAAGCATACTAGATTAAATAATTTTCACTCACCAAGACTTAAGAGTCATATCCGAACTAACAAAATATTCTAGTGTAGAGGCAACTTAGGGTATCGAAAACATGGATGTTTTAGTTAAGCGGCCATGGATGGCTTCACAGCGTCCCGAAAAGGTACCTGCACATAAGCGAGCCGCAGGCTATTAATTACCATTCACTATGACTGCCACATCAACTTTCCGACACTAAAAAATATACCAGCCTTCATTTCAAGGCCGAAAGTAAAGTGGCCATAACTTTAAGATCTTCTCTTGTACTCATTACAATTTTAATGAAATATATCAGGCTAATAATAAGACTAATATTGAGTACCTAAGATGCGTTTCAAACACTTATCAGCCGCCATCTTGGTTAGCCTTGCGAGTTATTCCGCTATAGCTAACGATGAAGTCGCTTCTCAGCTAGCAGAGCCCCAAATCGCTAACACTTACATCAACGATGCCATTCTGCCACCAGCTATCGAATGGCATGGCAAGAGTGAAGCCCTGCTCCTCAATGCCGATGATGAATGGGCGACCCCCTTCGAGAAAAATGGCCTCAAGACCAGCCCAAGTTATGATGAGACCTTTGCTTGGCTGGATAAGCTCATAGCCCAGACAGACATGTTAAACAAGGTTAGCCTAGGTAAGAGCCCACAGGGACGCGATATCTGGATGATCATAGCCTCGAGTGAAGGTGCCAATACGCCAAAAACATTAGCCGAGAAGGGTAAACCTAGTGTGCTGGTTCAGGCGGGGATCCACTCAGGTGAAATAGACGGTAAAGATGCGGGCATGATGTTACTGCGTGATCTGGTACTAGGAGGTAAAAGCGAATTACTCGACAAGGCTAACCTGTTATTCGTGCCTATTTTTAGTGTCGATGGTCACGAGCGTTCAAGCCAATATAATCGGGTAAATCAACGCGGTCCGGTGAATATGGGCTGGCGTACAACATCTAATAACCTTAACTTGAACCGAGACTATGCCAAGGCCGATGCATTAGAGATGCAGCATATGCTAAGAGCCATCAATGAGTGGCAACCGGATCTTTATATCGATGTCCATGTCACCGATGGCATCGACTATCAATATGATGTGACCTTCGGCTATAACTTGCCACAGGGACTCAGCCCAGCAAGCTATGCTTGGTTAGAAAACGATTACCGTCCACGTATCGAGTCGGCACTCACTAGCCAGGGCCATATTCCCGGTCCCTTAGTCTTTGCCATAGATAACACAGACATCACTAAAGGCATGTCCCTATGGAACGCCAGTCCACGTTATTCCAATGGTTATGGTGATGCCAGACACCTGCCGACTATCTTGATTGAGAACCACAGCCTTAAGCCCTACAAGCAGCGAGTGCTAGGGACCTATGTCATGCTCGAAGCAACACTCAAAGTAGTAGGTGAGCAGGCCACGAAATTAAAGTCAGCCATCAAGCAGGATAAATTCAACTATCAGCCAAGAGTGACACTCACCTGGAAAGATGCACAGCAGAAGCAAGGTTGGAACTTTAAGGGCATAGGATATCGCATGGAAAAAAGCCCAATCAGCGGTAATAATATCGTCAGATGGACCGGAGTTCCTAAGCTTTACCTTAACCTGCCCGTGATAGGCAATACAGTTCCAGACATCAGCGTGACTCGACCTAGTGCTTACTATATTCCGCCACAATGGACTGAAGTGATTGAGCGTTTGAAAATTCACGGGATCCGCATGACCAGGCTGCTCCAGCCAACAAAGATGAAACTGCAGCAATATGAACTCAGTGAGCCTAAATTCAGAAGCAAGGATTATGAAGGCAGACAGACGGTGAAGACCGAGGCAAGACTCGAGTCAATTGAGACCGAAATGCCTAGCGGCACGGTAAAAATCGATACCCAGCAACCCTTGGGCGATCTGGCTATCTTACTACTCGAACCCCAGTCCCCGGATTCTCTGCTGCAGTGGGGATTTTTTAACCCCATATTCACCCGTACCGAATATATCGAAAATTATGCCGTCGAACCTCTAGCGGCTCAAATGCTCAAGGATGACCCTAAGCTAAAGTTGGAATTCGCCACAGCCCTAAAAGATGAAGAATTTGCGGCAGACCCTAAGGCACGTCTGCGCTGGTTTTATCAGAGAAGCCCCTACTATGATGACCAGTACCAAAAATACCCGGTATTGAGACAGAAATAGCCCTAAGACGAATAAGAAGTACTCTCTAGCCGGGACAGATAATTAATCCCGGCTAGTTTTAATCTGTAGCCAGAGCGACTCATGGGTAAGTGGCGTCAACTCGGGTAAATTGGTATTGCTCAGACGAAACATTTTAGAGTCTGAATACTTTTCCAGAGGAAATACATTTTTGGTGACTGGGTGGTGTTGCATAAACACCTGTAACTTACCTTGCTTGGTTAAAGAGGTCAGTCCCTGCTCTAACCTCAGGGCTAAAGCTTCATTGTCTTTACTGACGAAGATATACATGGGGAATGGATAGCTGAGTAATATCTTATCGTAAGGGATTAAGTCCTGTTTATCAGCCCCCCCCAGCTCAGCGTAGACCTCGGTGATGCCTCGAGGAAAATAATCACATCGCCCCTGCTTGAGCATGCTATACATAAGAGCGAATTTGGTGACTCGTTCGACGCGATAGCCATTACTCTCTAAGATATCTGAGTCGGGCCATTGATCCCCCTGACATGCGATAAGGGCTTTTAACTGACCAGATGTGCCTATCTGCTGAAACGCTTGATACTTTTCTTCACGTATAACAGGGACTCTCACTCCCAATAAGCCTCCCATCAAGGGGACTCTAATAGCACGAAACTCCGCTTCTCTCTGTTTATTGGTTCCCGCCCAAAAGAGATCTAACCTTCCCTGTTTAAGCGCACTAAATGCCCGGTTCTGGGTATAAATCAACTCAGATTCGACCAAGCTGGCTGCACCATATTTTTCCCGAGTCAGCTCCAATATAAGGGTGATAAGATCGACATAATAGCTATAGCTAGCATCATCAGCAGACTTCTGAGGCTGAATAATGATGGGGGCAGCCCTGGTATTTGAGGCCAAAACCAAGGAAGAGATGAGTAGCAAAAGAATAATAGCCCGCATAGTTACCTTTGTGAGAATAGCGATAGGTTTGAATTAGATTAGATGTATCTAAACTTACTCTAATTAAACTAACTGACTATTTTACGACTGGCAAGCGAGGTAAAGCCAAGGCCTTACAAACAAAAAAGGCTCCCAATCAATGGGAGCCTCTATTCTGGGATTTATCTGTTCATATCTTAGATACTAGTAATTCACGCTATATTCGAGGGCTAAACGTCGCCCGTAACCTGAAAACTGATTGCGATATTTTTCCCAAACAACTTCTTTATTCATCTGAGACACCAGAGGCTGATAGTCTGCATTAAGCAAGTTATCTATACCTAAGGTAAAGCGCCCATAGTCTGTATCGAACGTCGAGATAAGATCCACTAAGGTATAGCCATCATAGGGAGACTCATAGTAACTATAGCCAGCCTCACTTTCCCGATCGTTTTTATCCCTATCGCCCACATAGTTAACCTGCATACGTACAGAAGCCATGTCGTTGAATCGGTAATCGGCATAGGCCGACGCCTTGATTGGGGTTATTTTTGTGCCATTCATCCAATAATCTACGCCAGTCTCACTGTTGGTGCGCTTACCTTCAGATTGAGATACCGAGGTGCCGATCTTTATTGCCTCATTGAGGCGATAATCCAGAGTAGCCTCGAAGCCCCAAACTTTCTCATCGGCGACCACCACGGCGGCAACGCGTTTGGCAATTAGTGCATCGACATTGTAGTCATAGGCATAACCGTCGTTGATATCGGAATAGAAGAAAGAAAGACTGCCTTGCAGGTCCTGATTTTTGAAGCGTAAACCCGTTTCATAGTAGTTTGTTTGTGTAGCTGGGATATCATCGGAAAACTCAGTAACACTGTCCACCGGCATGTCTCTCAACATACGCATATCAGCATGAGAATAGCCTTGAGAGAAACTGGCAAAAATATCGCTAGAGTCACTCAAGCTATATACCAGTCCTAAATTAACCAAGGGCTTATGGTACTTTAAGGTATCACCTTGTTTCTCACTAAGAATCCCTCTCTTGTATCTTTGATAATCAGGCACTTCAATCTCGAAGTTCTCATAGCGCAGACCAATTTGTAGAGTCAGATCTTCGGTGATCTGGTTCCAGTATTGGGCAAACGGGCTCAGCTTAGTCTCAGTAAGATCGCACACAGAGCAGATATATTGAGATTCAGTTATGGGAACACCGTTAACGTCTAAGCTTAGAATGACATCACGATCTCTACCTTGCTCGGTATTATCCTTACCGTATTCGAATCCATAGACTAAGCGGCTGCGATTATCTATGGTCCACTGCATAGCAGCCTTGAAACCACTCCTGTCGGAGACAATTTCGGAGCCAGACTCATAGCCTACATTGACCTTACTCATATAAGCCGAAAGACTTAATTGCTGGCCAAATACATCATCATGATCATAGGTAACTTGTACTGTGCTTAGCTCTGTCGTTGGGTTGGGTCCACTATATGGCTGAGTCTCATCGATTTCGACCAGTCCATTATCATCGTTAACACTACGTTTATAATGCAACTTGTTCTCTATCTTGTAGTGATGAGCTAGCAGGGCTACACGACTGGAGTCCATCTCTTGATCTAGTTTAACTAATACATCGTACTCATCCGCATCACCCATACCACCTTGGCTATTAGGCGCGCCGGGGAGCTGGTTACCGTTAGAATCATATAGGTTACCGCGGTCTTTACCCGATAGGTTCAACAAATAGCCTAGATCTGACTCTGTAGTGCCCGAGAAGGTCTGGGATATACTATAACCAGCATCGGATAGCTCATCGGAAAAAGCTTCCACTCCCACACTAGTTTGCATCTCGAAGTTAGCCGTAGGTTTCTTGGTGATCACATTGATGATGGCACCCGCCTCACCATTGCCATACATGGCGCTGGCGCCCTTGATCACTTCTATGCTCTGAATCACATCCACTGAGATTGACTGTAGATCACGGCCACCAGCTCTCAAAGTCGTTGAGATCAGCACACCATCGATCATCACTATGGCTTTACCACCACGGAAGTTCTGCCCAAAGGTTGACATAGTTTCGGTACTTGGAGAGAAGCCAGGAACTAGATTCGAAATGATTTCTGAGAGGTTACGTGCGACAACTCGTTGAAGATCTAAATCTTGCTGAGACACGATAAAAACTGAATTAGGAGTATCACTGAGTTTCTGTGCGAAAGGAGATGCGGTGATCAGGATGTGCTCGACATTGTCAGCATCAGATGTATTTACCGCTTCTTGCTGTGCAAGAGCCGAGCCTGCAGTCAGTGCTGCAACTACGGCTAGCCCTATCATACTTAATTTCACGTTATGGTCCATACTACAAATAGAAATCGTTATTATTACTATTTAAAAAACTATAACAATGAAAACGCACAAAATTTACAATTGATCAAAAAAACCATACAAGTTAACAATCAAATAAGTGCCAGTGTTATTGCCAGCACCTTAGTATTTATCGACTCTAGGAGCATACCGCCTCCCTAGATACATAGTAAGTTTCTCTTAGCTAGGCTTCTTGGCAGAAATTGAATAGCTCAAAGGCACACGCTGTTGGTTATGCTCCATAACGTATCTTAGTACTCGCTCACCAGATGCCTGAGTATGAATTTCTTCGACCAAGCCCTCGAAGCAATTATAAGGGCTAAAATCAAACTCATTATAATGTTCGAGTATCAGCCCGGCGCGAAGCAAGGCATTGATAATATCTGAGATAGAATGGGGCCAAGTGATCAAGGTATCTTTCTCTCCTGAGCAGTTCTCTGTATAGGTCCCCTCTTCATCGACATCGGGCTCAGCTTGTGAAAAGTAGCTATAACCATCGAACAAGGCTTCTAATGGATGAAACTCAACCATATACAGCTGACCGCCAGGCTTAAGGCAATCTCGGACGACTTGAGCCCATAGGTCGAGATCAGGCAACCAGCACAGGGCACCATAAGAGGTAAACACGATATCGTACTGCTTAGACACTTTCTCAGCCGTACTATAAACGTCAGTACAGATAAACTCGGCTTCGAGACCAGCCTGCAATGCAAGCTCTTGGGCCTTTTCGATTGCCGTAGACGAGAGATCGATTCCTGTGACTTGGGCACCCTTTCTGGCCCAAGACAAGGTATCTAATCCAAAGTGGCATTGAAGATGAAGAAGAGTCTTACTTTTCACCTCGAGCTCATCAAGCTCAATCTCTTGCAGGGCACACTTACCCGATAGGAAGCCTTCAACATCATAAAATTTCGAGGCCACATGGGTGTGAGTACGCTTATTCCACGCTGATTTATTAATTGCTAAGTAGTCCATTGCTTAATCTCTTATATTCTATCCATAGGGAGTGACCTGATTTATAGCCCTTAAATCATGGTGATGAAATTCGCCACATTAGAGGTCTAGAAGCTCACAGATTAATCATAGAGATTAACATTTCCACAAACATCCACCAACATATCTTAGAATAACCATATAAAACATACAGATGAACTATTGGCATAAACACTGCAATAAGAATAACAATAGAACAGCAATGACTATGACTTCAAGTGCAGCAGAAAAACTTAAGTCTTAGCCACATATAATTGATTTCTAAGGAACAGAAACATGACATTACGCCCAACAGTACTCGCTTCTATATTCGCCCTATCCCTATCTGGATGCATTATTAACGTGAATGCCAGTATGGATCCTTTGGAACACAGTCAGCAGGTGATGCAACTCGATGCTAACGGACTCAATGCTATGGTCGCCAATACGGGAGCCGGATCACTAGAGATAATTGGTGTCCATGGGCTTACCAATATCATACTCGAGGCCGATATTTACACCTATGAAGAGATGGAGCCTGACTTGTCTTTGACTCAAAAAGGTAACACAGCTTATCTAGTTGCCGAATTTGACTCAAGATTCGGCTCAGGAAACTCCCCTTACATAGATCTTGTCATCAAGGTTCCGGCTAAAATGACCCTAGATATCGATGACGGCTCAGGCAGTATCAAGCTATCTGGCATGGATGCCAATATTAAGCTTGAGGATGGCTCAGGTAGCATAGAGATCCAAGGAGGCAGAAATTTGGATATACAGGATGGCTCAGGCTCAATAACCCTGTCGAATGTCCAGGGTAATATCCAGCTAGAAGATGGCTCAGGTTCGATTGATATCAGCAAGGTTAATGGTGATGTCAGTATCACAGATGGTTCCGGCTCTATGTCGGTCACGGATATTCAGGGCAAGGTCACCATAGAAGATGGTTCTGGTGGTATTGAGGTAGTTAACACTAAGGGATTAACTATTTTAGCAGCCGGTTCTGGCAGCTTGAGTTTCAAAAAGATAGATGGCCAGATCAACATTGAATAGCACTCATACCAATCGATATAATAAAAGTTAACTTAACAGACTTCCCGGCGCAGCGACTTTAGTCATTTCATGAGTCGCTGCCCACCCCAATATACACAGGAATAATCTGGCTTTATTCATGACCGATTATGCGATGATTAACACGCTAAATTAGTGACTCCATGACTCCGCTTCCAAAACTGCCAAATCAATCCGGTGCACACACTAAACCAGATCCATCTGAACATGATCACTTGCCAGAATGCATCGGCATCTATGCCCTTATCCAGCTCACACAGTAGGAGTACAGCCAACAAGGCTAAATAACTGAATAGTCTATATTTATCAGAGAACCGCACTAAAGGGGTAAGCAGTAGCGCCCCATAAGCGCACAGAGCACCGACGATAGCCCCCATGACAACATCAGCTGGCCAATGGGCACCTACCATTATCCTTGAGACACCAATAAGAGCGGCGACAGAGATCAAACCCAGCTTAATTTTATTGCACTTGCTCACCAAAAAAACTGTAACCGCAAACAGGAAAGCCGTCGCGGTATGACCCGAGGGAAAGCTATTCACATGCCGGGTCTCGCCTATAATATTTAAGTATTCCAAGATCACTGCGGGTCTGGGTGAGGCAAAATAATCTTTAATCAGAGGAACCATCAAGAGTGACAGTATGGCTGCAACCACGACTCTAAGAGTAAGCTCGGGACGCTTAATCAGATAACAGAGCACAATTGCGCCTAAAGTGGTTCCATTACCCAGATCGGTAATAGCACTAACAAGCCAAGCGGGTAACTGAGTGCCGATCCCGTTAATCAAATTGAATAACGAAAGATTAGTTGCATCGTTTAGCGTCAGTATATGTACTACAAACAGTGCAAGTAACAGAATCTGAAATCCATAGCCAGTCAACTGCCGAGACTGCGCCTTATATCTCATTCGCCCTTGAAGCAAATCGGTCATACCCTACCCCAGAATTTATTGACCAGAATAGGATACATTTTGAGCGTGAATTTTATGTGAAATGGCGGTCAGTCAGAGGAAATAGTGGCGGATAAAAAGCTTATCTGCTACTCAGATCACCATATCCGGCTGTTGTAACAACCAGGGAATTAACAGGCTTATACCTGACTCAAGCAGGTATCAGTTTGCTTATGGGCACTTATTAGGTCCAATTTTCTTTTTCGACTTAATTTTTTAACCAAAATCTCTCGCTTCAAGGCTTCAGAGTGAGTGCCAACTGGCTCGGAATACTCCAACACCAAGGGCCCCTTACCCCGAAGAAACTTGGCAGACTTAACACCACCCATTTGATGCTCACCGAAGCGGCGGCCAACATCTATGGTCACTCCAGTATAGAGGTGACCATTGTTGCAGCGGATCATGTACAGATACCAGAGTCTGGGACTGACCTCATCTGTGGGCATTAACCTAACCCCAGCAGCCCAAGAAAGAAGGCATATTCCTGTGCCGTATCTTGATAACGACGATAGCGACCACTCTTGCCCCCATGCCCAGCTTCCATATCGATATGAAACAGCAGCTTATTATCGTCTGTCTTATAGTCCCTCAACTTGGCTACCCATTTAGCAGGCTCAAAATATTGCACCTGAGAGTCATGTAATCCCGTGGTCACCAGCAGGTGGGGATAGGCCTGCCTGGTCATTCGGTCATAGGGAGAATAGCTCAGCATATAATCGAAGTAGGTCTTCTCATTGGGATTACCCCACTCATCATATTCATTGGTGGTTAGCGGTATGGTCTCATCGAGCATGGTAGTGACAATATCGACGAAAGGGACATGGGCCGCTACGGCGAAATACAATTCTGGCGCCTGATTGATCACTCCCCCCATCAATAAACCACCGGCACTTCCACCAGCAGCCAACACCTTTTTACTGTCACAATAACCTTGAGCGATTAATGCCTTAGTGACATCGACAAAATCATCGAAGCTGTGTTGCTTATTCAACATGCGACCCGAGTCATACCATGGGCGACCTAACATCTCCCCCCCTCTGACATGAGCTATGGCATAGACTAGCCCACGATCTAACAAACTGATCGCCGAGCTATCGAAATCAGGCTCAATAGTATGACCATAGGCGCCGTAGCCATATTGATACAGAGGATTTGTGCCGTCCTTAGCAAACAGATCTTTGCGATACACCAGAGTCACGGGCACCTTAGCCCCGTCCCTAGCGGTAATAAACAATCGCTCAGCTTGATAACGTTCGCTATCGAAGTCTCCCAGCACTTTCTCCTGCTTCAGCAAGCGCCTATTCATGGACTGACTCAAGTCGTATTCATAAACAGACTCAGGTGTAGTTGGGCTAGAGTAATAGATACGCAACTTGTCACTTAGCTGACAGGCATTAACATCCAAGCCTACGACATAGGCAGGATCATTAAACGTCAACTGATAGGATGCTTGCTCATTGAAGGGACGCACTTCTATCTGACTTACACCTTGAGTACGGGTTTGCACGATTAGATAGTCTTTTAATAGCAGAATATCTTCGATACGCGTATCTGCGGCAGCGGCTATGACCTCTTGCCACTGACTCTTATCTGAAATCTGCTTTTCATTGGCTTTCATCAGCCTGAAATTTTCGGCCTGCCAATTAGTTAAGATGTAATACTCATCACCTAACTTAGATACTGAGTATTCATGACCCTCTTCTCTTGGCAATAATGGTTCAAACTGAGTTAATGGCTTATCTGCATCGAGTACAGATACCTGGCTGGTGATGGTGCTCTCATGAAACAGCACTATACGGGTTTCATCTAGGCTCTTTCCCAGAGATATGTAATAGCTATCGTCTTGCTCTTCATACACCAACACGTCTTGAGACTGTTCGGTGCCTAGCCTATGACGAAACACCCGATTACCTAGTAAGGTTTGCGGATCTTTCTTGATATAGAACACATGTTGATTATCGTTGGCCCACACAGAACCACCATCTGTGCCATCCAAGACATCATCGAGTAAGCTTCCGCTATCAATGTCTTTGAAATATATCTTGTACATGCGCCTGCTGAGAGTATCTTCACCAAACGCCAGCTTAGACTCGTCATGACTGATGGACACACCACCTAAACCATAGAAATCATGGCCACTGGCCCGCACATTTACATCGAGTAAGACCTCTTCATTGGAATGCACATTAGCCCCTAGCTGAGCGCTCTCTGACGATAGGGCCGACGATGCCTGACTAAGTTGAATCTCGCTATCACCTTGGCTGCGAATCATCACAGGATACTCGAAGCCCAACTGATAACGGCTAGAATACCAATGGCTATGCCACTTATAAGGCACACTAGACTCGTCTTTATCCAACCGGCCGATCAACTCATCAAAGAGGGTTTTCTGTAACGCCTCATAGGGAGCAAATTGAACCGTTTTGTAGCGATTCTCAGCCTCCAGATGTGCCAGTATCTGAGGATCTTTTCTCTCATCATCCCTTAGCCAATAATAGTCATCGACACGCTTCACTCCATGGAGATTCATCTCAAATGGTACTTTTTTGGCTACCGGAGGAAGAAGATTATCGGCTTGTTTCATAGGTGTTTCTCTCAAGGTATCAGCGCATCCAAACGCTAGGCTTAGTATCAAGGGCGCAAATAGTAATTTAGTCTGAAATCCAAACAGGATCCGTGGCATCTAGGCATATTACACATACTTGGTAATTGATGTCCTAACTTGGCACTCTAGAATTGGAGTCTAAAGAGGATGGCGCCTCAGGTAAAGGGCCTGAGCCATCCCTTACTCTTGTCATTTTATTGAAAGAAGTGCACCATACTCACGCTCGACAGCTAATCTTGCAGGCATTGGACTCGATTATCGAGAAGGATCCACAAGATGATGTACGAGTAAATTCTCAGGGCGGGGTGTAACTCCCCACCGGCGGTGATAGTACTCGATTCGATTTAATAATCTAACTCAAGTCTTAAGCCCGCGAGCGCCCAAGCAAGCTTATATTGATAAATATGAGCAGCCTGGGGTCAGCAGATCTGGTGCCTTTTACCCTATGTAAAACATCCCAGAGCCGACGGTAATGAACTTTCTATTAATAGCCACCAGCTTAAGTAGTCAGTCTGAGTCCGGATGAGAGAGAATGTAAGATGTAACGAGAAGCCCCACAGACATGCCCTTAATCGGTATCTGTACTCTGCTTACTCGGTTCAGCTTAAGCACCCCATTGCGAGTCAATGTCGGTGTCATTTTCTGCACGCCCTGATTCTGGAAAACCCAAAGTTGTTTATTAAGGATTTTACCCATGAATCAGTCATTACTATCCCCTTTCGGCACAGCAATTGAGCGCGTCGAAGTCGCATTAGAAGCACTACAACAAGGCCGAGGTGTTCTCGTCGTCGATGATGAAGACAGAGAAAACGAAGGCGACCTGATCTATTCGGCAGAAATGCTAACCAATCAACAGATGGCACTGCTTATTCGTGAGGGTAGCGGCATAGTCTGCCTATGTTTAACCGACGAACGAGTCAAGCATCTCGACTTGCCACCTATGGTCGAAGACAACTCCAGCCAGTACGGTACCGCCTTCACGGTCAGTATCGAAGCTAAGGTAGGCGTTACCACTGGAGTGTCGGCCGCTGATCGAGTCACTACCATAAAGGCTGCCACCGCCGATAACGCAGTCGCAAGTGATCTGGCACGCCCCGGACATGTATATCCACTACGTGCTCAGCCTGGTGGAGTATTGACCCGCCGTGGCCATACCGAAGGCACCATAGACCTGATGCAATTAGCCGGATTGAAACCCGCTGGCGTATTGTGTGAAATAACCAATCCGGATGGCACCATGGCGAGACTGCCTGAAATCATTCAATTTGGAGAGAAACACCATCTACCGGTACTCACCATCGAAGATATTGTGGAATTCCGTCACGCCTTGATGGCGAAGGCGAGCTAAATTCAACTCAGTTGAATTTATTCATTAAGCTAAACAAAAAGCTATTATTCTGCTTTTTGTTTAGCTTTGACACGATTAACTAGATTTTTACCTGAGGGATTACTCCTCCTTTACCGGCACAAGACCTCTAATCATATCTCCGGTAGTAGACTCTATCGTTAGCCATTTCTTGATTTTTAAAGTAAAAAAAAGGAGCCCGCAAGGCTCCTGTTTCGTTTCAATTGTTGGATAGAGATTAAGCCGCTGGGCCAGTCATCACGCTAGCCGACTCTTGGACAGCCATCTGCGCGAGATCTTTATCGACAAAGAATAGAGACTTGCCATCTTCACCGACCAGACGGATCTTATCGACGATAGATTTAAACAACTTCTCCTCTTCATGCTGCTCGGATACATACCACTGCAGGAAGTTGAAGGTCGAATAATCTTGATTAGTAAATGCGGCATGGGCCAACGCATTGATCTTAGATGTGATCATCTGCTCATGCTCGTAGGTATATTCGAACAAAGCCAGCAGAGAAGAAAAATCAGATTGAGGCGCTTCTATGGAACCTAACAGAGGCATGCCACCGGTCTCACTCACATAAGTAAATAGACGATGCATATGCTGCATCTCCTCATCGGCATGAACACGCATAAACTTAGCGGCACCTTCGAAGCCTTTATCGTCACACCAAGCACTCATCTGTAAGTATAAATTAGAAGAGAAAAACTCGACATTTATCTGAGCGTTCAGTTGATCAATCATTGTTTGTGCCAGCATTTTATTCCTCAAGTATGTATATCCAGATGCTATTTATAGCAAAGTATTATCATTAAAAAAATAAAAAGTGCAATAAAATTTACTTTAAGTCACTGTTTATCAAATACAAATCGTTATCATTAAGAGCTAGAGCACAAAATAATAACTATGGCCGGCACAATATTATTTAACCAAACAATCCAGACCTGTTAGCATTTGGTTCTTGATATTACGGATGATAAGAATATAACCACCAAGGGATGAGAGTGCCCCAACGACTCTCTGGGTGGCAGGAAAGACTATGAATCTGACTCGAATAAGCACCCACAACCCGGCAGGTACCTTAGTAACCCTGCTATTGATAATGATATTTGGCATACTCGCCATCGCTAAGTTGCCCATACAGCTATTACCCGATATTCAGCCTCCACAGATCTCCGTATATAACAACTGGCGCTCAGCTGCTCCCCAGGAGATGGAATCTAACATCATAGAGCCCCAGGAAAATGTCTTAAGACAAGTCCCGGGTGTTATTGAGATGACCTCTAATATTTCGCAAGGTTTTGGCGCCATCTCGCTGACTTTCGAAGTCGGAAATAATATGCAAGAGGCGATGATCAATGTGATCAACGCCCTAAACCAAACGCCTCCACGTCCACTGGATGCTAACGAACCTTACATCAATGTCGGAGGCGGAGGGGCACCGAATCTAGCCTCATTGCTTATTCGTATGACTCCGGATAATCCAAACACAGATTTTAGTAAGTATCAGAAGCTGATAGACGATGTGGTAGAACCTAGGCTGAGACGGATCACTGGAGTTGGTTCGGTCCAGCTACATAGCAAGCTGCCAAAAGAGCTGCATATTCTGTTCGATCCCTATCGCGCCGCCGCGCTCGGCATCACCTTAGATCAACTACGTAGCACCCTATCCCGCGCCACCAATATCTCGGGGGGCACGGCCAATGTAGGACGACGTCAATATACGGTGAGATTTTTAGGTCAATATACCCCAGAAAACTTAGGCAAGCTGATCGTGACTTACAACGAGGGACGCCCCGTCTACCTCAACGAGCTTGCCGATGTCAGCGTATCGACCGCAGAAGTACAAGGGTTTACCAAGCGTAACGGCTACCTGGCTTATTACATCACTTTGCAAGGCACCTTCGACGCCAATACTGTGACCGTCCTCGAGGGAGTCAACCAAGCCATTGCCGAGCTTAATGAGGCAGAACTAAAAGATGCCGGGCTGATCATAGATCTATCTTTCGATGCCTCCGTACATATTAAGCGCGCCATCCTACTGGTAAAGAGTAACTTAGCCGTAGGCGTCTTGCTGGCTTTGATCATACTGTTCGCCTTCCTGCGCAGCTTTAGAGCGACCCTGATGATTGCATCGACCATTCCAGTCGCTCTACTTATCGCATTTTTCTCGCTGGAGGCCATGGGTCGCACCCTAAACGTGATATCCCTAGCCGGCTTGGCGTTCGCCGTGGGCCTAGTACTGGACGCCGCTATCATAGTGCAGGAAAACATCGTCAGGTTATTGCAAAAAGGCGAGCCCCTAGCTGATGCGATAGCCAAGGGAACCGAACAAGTGCGAGGCGCCTTGATGGCATCGACAGTCACTACTGTTGCCATCTTCCTGCCCATATTGTTTATGCCCGGAGTTGAAGGCCAACTATTCTCCGACTTAGCCCTGACCCTCTCGGTCGCTGTAGTTTCCTCCTTTATCAGTGCTATCACCTTAATTCCCGTATTTAGCCTACTATGGCTTAAGCTCCCCAAGAAAACTCAGGCCCACAGTGATAAACCAGATCTATGGCATAAACTCACCGAGTTAATACGCAAACTCACAGGTGAAAACAAGCGGGCAGCCAGTTGGTGCGGCTTACTCATTCTAGGCAGTGGTATATTAACTTTCGCCCTGATGCCCAGACCAGATTTTCTTCCCCAAGCCCGCTCAGATGGTATATTTGCCTTCTTCTCTTTGCCTCCAGGAACCAATGTGAACACCTTGGAAAGTGAGGTAGGTGAGATCATCATAGAGAGGCTTAAACCCTATTACGATAAAGAGAAGGCCCCCTATATCAAGGGCTATAACTTCTCTATGTATGCGGCATTCAACGTGCTGTTTGTCTACCCGGAAGATCCCTCAGAAGCCGATAAGATGATCCAGCTACTCAATGATGAGATCTTAATAGGCCTGCCAGATACGCAGGCCTTCACCAACCGGGCTTCACTACTTCAATTTGGTTTTAACGGTGGCCGAGCGATCAATATCGACCTTCAGGGACCGGATATGGAGGCCTTGATGGAGTCAGCCAGTAAAGGGATGGACCTGATCACTAAGGCACTTCCCGGCGCTGTGGTCCGCCCTATCCCAGGCCTATCCATGGCTCAGCCTGAGTTACAGCTTATCCCCAACGAGCGTCGTCTGGCACAGGCCGGAGTCGACAGGACTCAGATAGCCAATGCTGTTCGAGCTTATACTTCAGGACTATTTATCGGCGAATATTTCGATGGTAATGATCGCATGGATGTTCTGCTCAAGGGACCTAAGTGGCAATATCCGGAGCAACTAGCGGCGACGCCGGTTTACACTCAAGGCGCTGGTATTCAAACCATAGGGGAACTGGCGACTATCAAGCGTACTGTCGGCCCCACTCAACTGCAAAGGGTCAATGGAAAACGCAGTGTGAGTCTACTGATTTTTCCTCCTGCTGATATGTCATTGGACGAGGCTCTGGAGATCATCAACGACAAGGCTGTTCCTGAGTTAAAGGCCATGCTACCTGAGAATAGCTCACTCAAGTTCCGTGGCAGCGCCGATAAACTCGATAGCACCATCAGAGAGATGGGGGCTAACTTCCTGCTGGCCGTGCTTATCTTGTTCCTCCTGATGGCGGCCATGTTTAAGTCAGCCAAGGACAGCCTGCTCGTCCTGCTGTCTATGCCTTTAGCCATTTGCGGAGGCGTAGTCAGCCTGAGGTTACTTAACCTGATCAGCTTTCAGAGCCTAGATCTACTGACCATGATAGGTTTCATCATCTTACTGGGTCTTGTAGTCAACAATGCCATCTTGTTAGTTGATCAGACCCGTCAAGGCACCCGAGACGGCCTGAATATAGACGATGCCATCTATCAAGCCGTCGCCACCCGAGCCCGTCCGGTTTATATGAGCACGCTAACCTCGATATTCGGTATGCTGCCGCTTATGTTAGTGCCCGGCGTTGGCAGTGAAATTTACCGAGGCTTAGCCGCCGTTATCGTGGGCGGCATGACGTTCAGCGCCTTGTTTACCCTGATACTCATACCCAGCCTCTTGAAGCTTAGCCACTCCCTTACACCGCGAGCCCGCGCCTCGGACTCATTTTCACCCATTACAGAATCTAACTCAGGAGCTAAGTGATGAAACCTTTTATTCAAGCCAGCCTCTACCTCGGCCTATCTATTTCATTACTGATCCCCTCTACCTTGCTTGCCGAAGAGCAAGATACTCGGGAACCGGAAGAAAAACCCCGTCTAGTGAGCGTAGTTCAGGTAGAAAACCGTGCCCTCTCACCAAAAATAATGGTCATAGGCTCGGTTCATTCCCGCAGCAATTCTAAGCTAACCGCAGGGATAGATGGCAAACTCGAATGGGTGCAGGAAGCTGGCACCCATGTAGTCGCCGGAGAAGTCGTCGCCAGAATGGAAAAGACTCGCTTATCTCTGCAAAGAGAGCAACAGCAAGCCCAGATAGAATATGAGCATGTGGGACTCACACGATTGAATCGTGAATTACAGCGTTTAGAGCAACTGATAACCAGTAAGAATGCCTCGGAAACTGAGTTAGATAAGGCAAGATCCGACAGAGACCTCGCCGAGGCAAATCTCAAACTCGAACAGATAAAGCTCAAGATGATAATGGACGACCTTAGACGAACTGAGGTAAGAGCCCCCTTCTCAGGCATAATTACTCAGCGTCAGCGTCAAGCGGGCGAAGATATTAGCCGCTCTGTCTCAATAGTCTCCATCACAGACCCAGATAACTTAGAGATCCGCCTACATGCCCCGCTCAAGCATAGCCGTCGGGTAAAAGTTGGTGATGAACTCAATGTCTATCACAACGGAGGCGAGTTTCACGCCAAGATTCGTAGCTTGATCCCTGTGTCTGATATCCGCTCTCAGACCTTCGAGGCTCGCATAGATTTACCCCTTGAGATGCAAGATGCCTTCAGTGTCGGCGAGCTGGTCTCCCTAGCCTTACCTATAGCCTCTAAAAAGCTCACGACCTTAGTGCCTAGGGATGCCATTATCCTAAGATCTACTGGGGCCTATGTATTTAAAATAAATGCAGACAACAAGGCGGAGAAGATCCCTGTAAAGCTAGGTGACGGAGAAGGTGACTGGATAGCGGTCAAGGGCGATCTGACCTATGGTGATACTGTGGTGATCCGTGGCGCAGAGACATTACAAGATGGCCAGCAAGTAAAACAACAGCCTATCCCAGGGACTAAACTTACCACGGCTAGTTAGTTTTAAATAAGTTCCTAGGACCTAGGAACTTATTGCTCTCTCCCACTATCTCAATTCCACTTTAAGAAAAACACAGATGAAAAACTGGCGATGAGATCATAGTCTTCTGATATCAGCGTGGCATAATGTCTACTAACTTTCGCTTTTACTAATATCGCGTATATTTACGTGAAATTATAAATACCTCATTAAGGTAGTCAGATGCCAACTAAAGCCGACCCATGCTCTCAACCAAGCCTCATGCATCCAGATGAAGCGATAGCACTACTACTCGCACAAGTGAAGCCCTTGCAAGACTCAGAAGTCGTACCTATTTCCCAAGGGCTAGGACGAGTATTGGCCGAAGATTTAGCATCAAGTATAGACCTGCCCCCCTTCAATAACTCGGCCATGGACGGTTACGCGTTTCGCTTCGAAGATCTTGCCAACAATGAAAGCCTGAATTTAATCGGGCAATCTTACGCAGGTCACCCATTCGAAGGTGAAGCTAAACCTAACACTTGCATCAGCATCATGACGGGGGCACCTCTGCCCGTTGGCTACGATACAGTGCAGATGCATGAGAAGGTTGAAGCCAAGGAGGAGGCTATCTTCATCCAGCCTCCTAAAGCCATAGGCGCTAACGTGCGCTATCGTGGCGAAGAGATTAAAACTGGTGGCAAGGTATTAGTCAGCGGCACTCAAATTGGCGCCGCCGAGCTTGGCGTGCTGGCCACCATAGGCACGAGCCAAATCCGCGTGACACGTCAGGTAAGAGTCGCCTTCTTCTCCACCGGAGATGAGCTTAGACCGGTAGGAACTGAGTTAGCCCCAGGCCAGATTTATGACTCGAACCGATACAGTATTCGTGGCCTTCTCAGCCGAGCTAACGTCGAGTGGATCGATATGGGGGTAGTTAAAGATGATCCTGAGGCTATACGCGAAGCATTCAGAAATGCTTCTGCCAATGCCGACATGGTACTTACCTCAGGTGGTGTCTCAGTAGGTGATGCCGATTACACTAAACAGATACTCGATGAAGAGGGTGAAATTACATTTTGGAAGCTGGCCATCAAACCAGGTAAGCCCTTCGCCTTCGGTAAGATAAATAAAGCCATCTTCTGCGGCCTACCAGGTAATCCAGTTTCCTCCATGGTGACCTTCTACAAACTAGTATGGCCCTTGATCAACAAGATGCAGGGACTCCCCCAGGCTAAACCACTACAGTTAAAGGCCAAATTGAAGGGCGAGTTACGCAAATATCCGGGACGTGTTGAATATCAACGTGGCATCTTAAGCCAGGATGATAAGGGTGAATTCCAAGTCTGCTTAACTGGAGGCCAAGGCTCTGGCATGCTCACTTCGATGAGTTTAGCCAACTGCTTCGTCATACTTGCCCAAGAGCAAGGCCATACAGCTGACGGCACACTCGTTACGGTTGAACCTTTTAATACAGTACTTTGCTAACATAAACCCTTGGCTAGCCGTTAGCATAAGCGCTTCATCGCCAGCTGATTACTAGCCAATTTCTAGCCCAAGAAAGCATCAGGAAAACAGTTATGAGTTCGACAGCCGATAACCATGATATCTTGTCTGACAGTGAGATACTCAGATACAGTCGCCAGATATCTATCAGGGCAATGGACTTCGAAGGCCAGGAAAAACTCAAACTCGCTAAGGTGCTGATTATCGGCGCCGGTGGCCTAGGCTGCGCGGCCAGCCAATATCTTGCGGTGGCGGGTGTGGGCCATATAACCTTAGTCGATTTCGATACCGTCGAATTATCCAACCTGCAGAGGCAGGTACTGCATCAAGACAAGAATATAGGTCAAGCTAAGGTTGAGTCAGCCAGAGAGAGCCTAAGTGAGCTCAACCCTCACATTCAGATAGATGTCATAGATGCACAGCTTAACGATGCCGAGATAAATAAACTAGTTGCTCAACATGGCTTAGTATTGGACTGCACAGATAACCTGGCCGTACGCGAGCAGCTTAATAGCAGCTGCTTCAGCCATAAAGTACCGCTCGTTTCCGCCGCAGCCATTCGCATGGAGGGTACAGTTACTGTATTCGACTATCAGGATGAGCACCCCTGCTATCACTGTTTTAGCAAGCTCTTCGGTGAACAGCATCTCACCTGTGTCGAGTCTGGCATACTCGCTCCTGTGGTCGGCATGATAGGTTGTCTGCAAGCCGTCGAGGCCATCAAGGTGATAACTAACATGGGTAAGCCTCTGCTAGGACGAATCTTGATGATAGATGCCATGACTATGGAGTTCCGCGAGATGAAACTGACTAAACAGATAAACTGTGAAGTCTGTGGCTAATCACCTGCATGAGTCTTGTGATGATAGATGACATTAATATGGAATTTCGTGAGATGAAGCTGACGAAACAGATAAACTGTGAAGTCTGCGGCTAATCACCTGCATGAGTCTTGTGATGATAGATGACATGACTATGGCTATGGAATTTCGCGAGATGAAGCTGACGAAACAGATAAACTGTGAAGTCTGCGGCTAATCACTTGCATGAGTCTTGTGATGATAGATGACATGATTATGGCTATGGCTATGGAATTTCGCGAGATGAAGCTGACGAAACAGATAAACTGTGAAGTCTGCGGCTAATCACCTGCATGAGTCTTGTGATGATAGATGACATGACTATGGCCATGGAATTTCGCGAGATGAAGCTGACTAAACAGATAAACTGTGAAGTCTGCGGCTAATCACCTGCATGAGTCTTGTGATGATAGATGACATGACTATGGCCATGGAATTTCGCAAGATGAAGCTGACTAAACAGATAAACTGTGAAGTCTGCGGCTAATCACCTGCATGAGTCTTGTGATGATAGATGACATGGCTATGGCTATGGCTATGGAATTTCGCGAGATGAAGCTGACGAAACAGATAAACTGTGAAGTCTGTGGCTAATCACCTGCATGAGTCTTGTGATGATAGATGACATGACTATGGCTATGGAATTTCGTGAGATGAAACTGACTAAACAGATAAACTGTGAAGTCTGCGGCTAGGGCTTAGTTCGCTCAGGTCTTAACTTTATTCAAAGAATATTTATAAAATTAACCCTTTTATGGGTATAACTCGTTATTAACACCATAAATTAGTAACTCAAGTCTTTAACGGAGAATCGAAGGATATGATTAAATCAGCCTCAACGGCATTGCTTATCGCCAGTGTCCTAATGCTTAGTGCCTGTAATCAAGATAAACCTGCCACCCCAGAAGAAACCCAAGCTTTCACCGAAAAAGTGGTAGAAGCCGCTATCGACACTGTAGTCACACTAGCCAATCCTGCCTCAGAGTATTGCATCTCTCTGGGTGGCGAGCTAAAGATGAAGACTGAAGCCGATGGTCAAGTAGGCATCTGTCACTTACCTAGCGGTGAGAAAATCGAAGAGTGGTCTTTATACCGTAAAGCCCATAAACAAGAGATAACTAAGGCAATCGATATGGTGAATCCAGCCGCCGCTTACTGTGAGTCTCTACAAGGAAAGCTAGATCTAAAATCGGGCATCTGTACCCTGCCTAGTGGTGAAGCCATCGAACATTGGCAACTGTTTAAGCGTGATCACAAGCAAACCCAGCCTCAGATAAGTATGGCTAACCCAGCCTCTGTTTATTGTAAATCTGTCGATGGAAAACTAGACCTAAAGTCGGGTATCTGTACTCTGCCAAGTGGTGAAGCACTGGATGAGTGGACTCTGTTCAAGCGAGATCACAAACAGGCTAAGCCTCAGATTGGTATCGCTAACCCAGCCTCAGTCTATTGTAATTCAGTCCATGGAAAACTAGACCTAAAATCGGGTATTTGTACCCTTCCAAGTGGTGAAGCACTGGATCAGTGGACCCTGTTCAAACGTGATCACAAACAGGCTAAGCCTCAGATTGGTATCGCTAACCCAGCCTCTGTCTATTGTAAGTCTGTCCATGGCAAACTAGACCTAAAATCGGGTATCTGTACTCTGCCAAGTGGTGAAGCACTGGATCAATGGACTCTGTTCAAGCGTGATAACAAGAGTGCAGAATCGAGTTCAGATCTAGCAAAGCCAACGAGTTAACCCTCCTAGAATAACAAGGAGCGCCTGACTAGATGTCGAGATTACCTATGGATCCCTCCTATGAGCTGGCTTGTGATATCAGCGATAACTGGGATTTAGAAGATTGGCGACCCATACTCGACACTATCTGTATCAGGCATGGTATTACTGCTATCCAAATGAGTCAGAACTTCGAAGGCACTAACCCTGTCTTCGAGTTGACTCTGGCTTCTGATATCAGAGGCTTAGACAATACTAACCAGTCCTTTGTTGTCAAAATTCTAGCTCCAAATTTTCACGTTCAATATCAGAGTGAATACCTGAGTCTCAAGTTACTCAATCACCACACTCTTGGGGTCAAGGTTCCTAAACTCTTGTACTTCGGGGATGTCGACAACTGGCCCTATCTAGTGATAGAAAAACTAGATGGCATCATGCTCTCATCCGTACTCACTGAGCTTTCCATCGAAGAGCGATGCGACATAGCGCGACAACTGGGTCACTTCAGTATGCTCTTGCATCAAGTTCCAAAGCAGAGCATCGAAGGCTTGAGGCTGGATTGGCCAGACTTTATCCGGCTACAAACCGATAAATGCTATGAGAAGCGTAAGAAGCAAGGCCTGCCAGAGCCTCTGCTTGAAGAGTTAAATGCCTATCTTGCCAGCCATAGCAACAAATTGGCTGCTAACCTAAATAAAACAGATGCACACCTGATACATACAGATTTGCATCCGGGTAACCTATTGGTTAAGAAGCACCAAGGGCAATATCAATTTTCCGGGATCATAGATTTTGGCGATGCCTTAGCTTGCCCAGATCCGGTATTTGAATTTACCTCTCCGGCATTACTTCTCGCCCTTGGTGAACCAAAAATATTCCATGCCTATCTCGATGGCTATGAATTTAAAGGTAAACGAGATGCCAACTTACAACAACATATGATGATGCTCAGTCTCTTGAGACACACAGGTGACATGAACTACATGCTGCAACACGTGCCAGGCTGTAGCCATGAAGAAACCTGGCAGGCCCTAGAAGCTAAGTTTTTCCCACTTTAATCAAGACTTCTAGCTTCGGCCATAAGCAGGCCCTTCTCAACCCAAAGTGAGACCTTGACCCCCTTAACCGTTATCGATAGCGGCACCTCACCTTTCTCTATCTTAGGTATCTCGCCATAAAGCTTAGGATTATAGCCAACCTCATACAGGGTCACCTTCTTGCCCTTATCCGTTTGATAACGGATCTGCGCCGCCGTGACTCCCTGAATCGAGCAGTAACGCCCACCTAACATGGAGTTTTCTTGCTTAGCAAACAAGTCGGAATCCACAACGGAGAAATCTAGCTGAGTAAAATAGTCACGCAGAGGTGCCAGTTGAGCCGATTTAAGCTCCAGAGGCTTCATCTTTATATGGTTCATAGCGACTTCGTCGGCAATCTTCCAGCTCATATCCTGACTAGCTGGATAAATATTAACACTCAATATAAATACCAAGAGCAGACTTGCAGTGAGAGCCAATAAAGAATATTTACCTCTGCTGGCTTTGAGGCGACGGCTTGCAAGCTCATGCTGCAGAACCTTGTCATCGATATTTTGCAGATGAGTCGAATCATGGTCGACCTTAGGCACAGCCTCTTCAAAATCCTCCCCTAGTAGCCGCTCAAATTTAGCCAGCTGTTCATCATCCAATGACTCCGACTCTATATATAATTTCACCGCTTGTTTGAAGCCAGTATTCATATTCCCTGAGCCTAAATTACTCATGATGATGCCTCTTTAAGCCAGCCACGACTTAAGCTAACCTCGGCGACTTTCTGCTTAATCCTGTGTAATCGAGACAAGACAGTGCCCCTTGGCTGATTGAGTGCTGTGGCAATCTCGGCAGCGGTATAACCATCGATAGCCCACAGATAGAGCACTTCTCTTTGAGCCGAATTTAATAACTCAAAGACTTGCTCGATACGTCTATGCTGGATATCTAGCGTCTCTAACGAAGTCTCATCCAAAAGGACTGGCCCTTGCTCATCTATAGGCTCGAAGGCCACCCTATTCAGACGCCGACACTCATCAACAAACTGATTACGGATAATCTTGCGCATATAAGCATGGGAATATTCAGGCACTTTACCGTATCTGAGCCATTTTTCTAAAGCTGTCTGTAACAGGTCTTCGGCGCGCACGGAATCGGCAGTCAAACATAAGCTGTATCTATATAGGCTCTGTAACTGCTCGCGAGTCAGCATTTACCTAGCTCCCCTTAAGATAAATCCACACACCCAGCCTCTGGCTATCCATTGGGGCAAGCTGGCCATATCGAGTCCTCTGTGCATCATCTCACCTAAGCTCTCACCACAAGCTATGGCATCCAGAAGCTTAAAGTCCTGCTCAGATAAGGGATTAACCTGAGGTTTAAACGAGTCTCGGGATACACTCAGAAAATATTCTGCATCTGAGCAGTCTATTGCCGACGGCTCATGCTGATGAACTAGCCAGATCTCATACAGTGGGAAACTAGACTCCAGAATAAAGATATCAGGCCTAAGCCCCAAAACAACATCTTGCTGTTGATCCTCCGACAAGTTAGCCATTTGAGCTAGCTGCTGACAGTCTCGGCTATCTGCGGCGTAATAGCTCAGCTGTAATGACCACTCCAGCCTGGCAACTTCAGCCAGATATCTCACCTTGTCAAATTCTGGCCCCCTCGCTATGATCCCAAGTAAAAATCGAGGAAAAGCTTCGCCATAGCTGTTCAAGTTACTTTCTACCATGGGGTGAGTGTGAATGTAGTCCACCGCGAGCCGAGAGAAACAAGTCTCTCCCACTAGTTCCTGACAAATAGGAAAGGCGATGGATAACCTTGCGGTCAACGCCTGCAATGAGTTGTTACGATACACGGCCAGCCGACTCGCCTGAGCTGGATCCACCAATGCCAATAATGCCTCATCATCCCCTCCTTGCCTCAGGGCATCGATAAAAGACTCTTGCCATTGGGCTAAGCGCATCGCTTTCCACCTGTTGTTTTCTGCTGCTGGGTTGGCACTTGGGCCGAGTCTAAAATCTCGGCCGCCAGTGATCTTTCGGCTAACAGCCTCTCGAGCAGTGGCAAGTCACTGTCCCACTCGATCATACTGGGAATATGGCCATTTTTAGCAATGAATAGCTTGAAAGCCTGCCACACTCTTTCATCCACCGGGTGATTATGGGCATCGAGCAGGTAGTCTCCCTTATCTTGAAAACCCGCCAGATGTATCTGTTTGACTCGCTCTACCGGAATAACATCCATAAATGCCTGCATGTCCTGATTAAGGTTTTTGCTGGTAACAAAGGCGTTATTGATATCCAGTAACAAGTAGCAATCGGCTTGCCGAGCTACCGCTGCAATAAACTCTCCCTCTGTCATCTCATTAAATTGACAACTCACATAGGTAGACACGTTTTCCAACAGAATTCTTTCACCCATAAAGTCCTGCACTTGAATAATGCGCCGACTAAGATGCTCAACAGCCTCTTGGGTATAGGGTAAGGGAAGGAGATCAGGAACCTTAAGGCAAGCATTACCCGAGAAGCTGGCATGCTCTGAATACCAGAGGGCTCCTGTTTTCACCTTTAAGTCTTTAACTTGCTGCAGGTAGCTAAAATCGAGAGGATCTGGCCCGCCAAGTGACAGACCAACACCATGTAAGACTATTGGGTAACGCTCGGATATAGCCGCTAGCATATGCTTGTTTAGCCCTCCCTCGACTAGCCAGTTGTCTACCAAGAGCTCGAACCAGGGAATATCTGTCTCATGTGCAGCCAATATCTGCTGCACATGGGGGAGACGCAGGCCAATGCCTGCACCATTTAACGTCCCCCTGGTCATCAGGACTTTGCTGGCTTAACAGCTTTAACTTCACCACCAGTGATCTTTTCACAGGTCCCAGCCGGTACATACAGCCACTCATTGGGCAAGTTATCGGCCTTAGACTTACCAGCACAACCATGGCTACCATCGAGTGCGCCGCAATCATTAGCGCCGGCCTTAGCAATACCCGCACATTTTTCCCACTCAGTAGGTTGATTTGGTACCGCGTTAACACCCACGGAAAGACCTGCGGCTAAGATACCCGCCACAGTTAAACCAAGCGCTTTATTTGAAGATTTCATCTAGTTCTATCCTTTATAAAAAGTGAAGAGTTCACCTCTATAACGAATAGCAGATAATTTTGATTGCATGAGTTTATCTATTTTAAATAAACAAAATAACTATGAACCTAAGGAATTGAAAACTAACGAGTGCGGTAGATTGAGCTTAAAGAGGTGAAATTGAACCAGATAAACTGCAGGTACAGAGGAAGACCCGTCTATAAAGACAAACTCCCTCAAGTGAGGGAGTTTGGTATTTGTAAGCTTAACCTATGAAGCTTAGGTAACCCTGCAAGATAATCGCGTTAACGATATCGATAAAGAAGGCACCAACGATAGGAACCACCATAAAGGCTTGAGGCGATGGACCCGTTCTGCTTACTAGTGCTCCCATGTTCATCACGGCAGTGGGCGTAGCACCCATACCGAAACCACAATGGCCACCCGCTATAACTGCGGCATCGTAATTACTACCCATCAGGCGGAAAGTAACGAAATAGGCGAATAAAGCTAAGGTCACTGTCTGGACCAAAAGAATAGCTAACAGAGGAAGCGCCAGGTCAAATATCTCCCATAGCTTGAGACTCATCAGCGCCATAGACAGGAACAATGACAGAGACACTGAACCTAAAACATCGACACTTTCACTGTTAATCTTATAACCACGAGAGACCTCGGTTATGTTAGTGATCACCACACCGATAAATAAAGCATAAACAAAATCAGGCATTTTTAGCCAGCTAATGTCCATGATAGCTACCAGGTTACCGATCCACTTAGCTCCGGCTACACATAAAAGTAGGATAAACAGGACCTCAAGAATACTCTTAGCGGTAACCCTATCCTCTTCCAACTGATCGTAAGTCACTAGATCAGGATGATCTTTATGATGATTGCCACCTATGCCATAGGATGACACGAGATTATTTTTATTAATCAATCTCTGAGCCACTGGACCACCAATGATCCCGCCCATTACCAGACCAAATGTCGCTGCAGCCATAGCAAATTCGAGCGTATTGATGCCGTAGTCTTCAGAGAAGATTTGCGCCCAAGCCGCGCCGGTGCCATGACCGCCGGAAAGTGTAATAGAACCCGCTATCAAACCCATCAAAGGCTCTAAACCTAGGGCGGTAGCCATACTCACACCGACAGCATTCTGAATAACAATATAAAGGGATGCGATCCCTAAGAAAATAAATACCTTTTTGCCACCCTTGAGGAGCAATTTATAACTCGCGGCGAGACCCACTGTGCTGAAAAACATCAGCATAAGCGTATTTTGCATCGACAGTGTAAAATCCAACGAGATATTGTTGAAGTGTAAGACTGTGATGATAGTCGCGACAATAAGGCCACCAACGATAGGCTCGGGAATATTGTATTTTCTAAAGAAAGCGACATGGCGGTTAACCGAGTGCCCAATAAAAAGCACTAAGATCGCCACTAAAAACGACTCTAGTTCGCCTATAGAATAAACTGTATTCATGAAACTCCTATTTGAATATGCAAAACTTTGATACCTAACTTCATGCACAAGTACTCGACCATGCAAGTATGAATTTATAGGCCTCGAAAACCCTGCTCACGTTTCTATCTGCGACGGTATTCATGTGAATTGACCGCAGATGAGTTGAGAAGCCGCACATTCTGCCATAGATCACCTGATATGGGACATTAGTGAATGGCAAAAAAGAGAAGTTTAACGGGGAAACATACATGCAGCATACAAGTTAAGTATGAATACCACACAAGTGTTAACTAGGATGAGTGGTTGTTACCGCCAAAGTGAAGATATCAAACACAATAAACAGGTAAGAACTGAAATCAGTGCGATGACTATTTAGCCCATTGAGAGGGAAATATTGAAATTTATCTGAAAAACATGCCCATATCAGGTCTCAGAAACTGGCTCTGAATCGGTTTGTGTTGCGTCAATTTTGGCTAAACGCTCACGCTCTGCTTTGGATACATATTTAGGCTTATTACTCGAGTGCAGTTTCGAATTTGCCTTTTGCGATTTTTTTTTGAAATTCAGGGTTATTTTTTTTGTCCGGTTCATCTTTATATGGCCTAGCCTATTTAGTAATGACGTGATTATATACCCAAACTAGTTCGAAACCAGTGATGAGTTCGATTCAAATTTAGATGGCAACACCAGTCTAGATACATCTGCAGCCCTTATGTGTACAAGCACTTTATCTGGGTCAGATCATTCTAGAACCTAGAACCTAATAAATGCCCAATAAAAAACGCAGCCAATGGCTGCGTTTTTTCTCTTTCAAGCCCTGATTAGCTTGTTAAATCGTGGAACTACTTAGTCACGACCCATAATGCGTGTAGCAAACCAGGAATGAAGAAGAGTAGACATAAGACGATGTTGATAAGCAGATCTTTGCCCATACCCGACTTTAAAAATACCGCGACTGGTGGTAATAAAATCGCAATAACAATTAGCAGTAGTTTATTTGTATCCATGAAAAAATCTCCCTTAATAAATCATTTTCGTTTAGGCCAAGCTAATTTCTCAGGCTCCGACCATATTTGCAACTGCTTTTTGGTATCAACAGCAGTAAATTGCTCCCCCTGTGATGGGTAACTCAAATATCGATAGTCTTTGCCACGAAAGCTAAAGCTTAAACTAAAGGCATGCAGGTAACCTCTATCTGATTCGGCGCCACCATAAAGATGATCTCCCAGGATTGGCACACCTAAGCTCGCCAAAGCCACTCTAAGCTGGTGCGTCTTGCCACTCAAAGGCTTAAGCAGATACAGACGTAGGCCTTCCGCCACTGACTGAGAGAAGAATTGCGTTAACGCCGGATTTTCTGTGGTGCGCAGCAGCTTGTACATGCTACGCCTGGATTTAGCCATATCGCCAACCACCCAGCCCTGTTTCTTCTTAGGTTTACCTGTCGCTAAGGCAACATAATATTTCTGTATCTTATGTTGGGTAAATAACTCGGTGAACTCAGCTGCTGCCCGGCTACTCTTAGCAAACAGGAGTAATCCCGAAGTCAGACTATCTAGCCTGTGCACTGAGTAGAGCTTGATAGCCAAATCTTGCTCCAGACTTGCCATTACTCCGGCAGATCCATCTTGACTGTGAAAATGAACATTTGGAGACTTGGCGATCACTAAGAAATCATCTTCATCGGCGATGATCTGATACATTGAGCTATCACCCATTATTTTCTACCATTATTTATCACTACATTATTAATATTAAAGGGGTTAACCCGCCAGGTTAGTGCGCTTAAAAGTTAATACGGACCACAAGACCAGGCTGGTTATCGCTGAGTGTCACCAGGGCATTATGCCTAACAAGTATCGCTTTCACCAAAGATAGACCTAAGCCTGTGCCCTTATTATGTCGGCTCGGATCTAGCCGCACCAAACGTTCGAATACTTTTTCTTGTGCCTCACTGGGAATTCCTGGACCATTATCACGGATCTGGATCTCTTTCCCCTCTTGCACTATCTCTATGGTCGCGCCCTCACCGGCATACTTGATCGCGTTATCCACCAGATTAAATAGTGCCTGAAACAGCAGATACTTATCTCCCGTCACCTTAATATCTTCACCGGTGAAGAGTAGCAAACTCTGTTGATTCGATTCGGCCATGGCCTCAGCCATCTCAAACAGGTCTTCACACATGTCCTTGATGCTCAGCTCTTGCAGTAATAAGGTCTGTTGACCTTCCTCGATACGAGTCAGAGACAACATGGCATCGAACGTCGCCAGACAATGATCTAACTCTTCAGTCAAGATGGCGCAGGCTTCGGGTAGCTCATGTGAAGTCTTGTCTGGAAGTTGTTCCAGACCGATTCTAAGATGAGAAAGCGGAGTCCTGAGATCGTGGGCTATGTTATCCGTTGCCCCTCGCACCGCCATCAGATTACTCTCAAGCGTATCGAGTACACCGTTAAATTGTCCTGCCAGCATATCGAACTCATCCTGACGCCAGCTCACGGGGAGACGTGTTGAGTACTCCCCCTTCTCAATCAAGCGACTCAGCCGGTTGTATTGCACTAGCCTACGCAGAATCGCCTTAGAGAACAGATAGCCTAACGCCAGAGTCAAGACAACGGTCAACATCAAGGCCGTAATCGCCACATTAACGAAGCGCTCAATAAGAGTCGCTAACTGATCGGTTCTCGTGGCGATCAGTACCGGACCGTAGCGAGTGATCACTAGGCCACCAGTCAAAATATGTAATTTATCCGGGCCACCGGTCAAGATAGGAAATTCACGGGTCTGGGGCAAAAGTGGCATATCGTCAGGAATTAAGCTTAACGCACCCACGAGATCGAATGAGTTTCGCCAAACTACTAAGGTATTTTTTGGATCTGCGGTCTTAACTTGAATAGCGAAACTTCTGCGGTTCAGAGTCAAGGCCATCTGCTGATAACGCGCCTTCTCGGCCGACAGATGTTGATCTATTTGCAACTCCTGCTCATTCATTAATTGGCGGTACATGCCAAACAGCAAGGTACCGATAATCAGAGTCACAAGAGCCGAAAATATCATGGTAATTAACCATGCACTACTCTGATATGGCTTAATGCCCTTCACGGAGGCGATAACCAGCACCTCGTACTGTCTCAATCAATTCGCCGAAGCCAAGTTCTTCAAACTTACGTCTGAGCTTAGCAATATGAACATCGATAACATTGGTGCGAGGATCGAAGTGGTAATCCCATACAGCCTCAAACAGCAAGGTACGGCTGATCACCTGATTCGGATGCTCCATCAAATACTTGAGTAGCTGGAACTCCTTGGGCTGTAACATAAGCTCGTTACCGTCCAACGTCACCTTACGGGTTAGCAACTCCATCAGCAGGTTGCCAACCGATAGTTCAGTCTCAGTTGGTTTAGCTAAGCCTCTCAACATTAACTTTTCGGCTCGTACCAATAGTTCTGAGAAGGCAAAGGGTTTAGTCATGTAATCATCGCCACCGGCACGTAACCCTTTGACTCTCTCATCCACATGACCCAGTGCAGACAGAATTAGCACAGGAGTCTGGCTACCCGTCGCCCTTAAGGCGGCCAGTAATTTAAGTCCATCGAGTTGAGGCAACATACGGTCCAAGATCACCAGATCATATTTCATGCTAGTCGCGAGCAGTAAACCTTGATGACCATCGCTGGCCGTTTCTATGTTGTGCCCCTGCTCAACAAATCCTTTGACCACATATTCGATTGTGGTCGTATCATCTTCAACGAGTAAAATTTTCATGGTAATAACTTAGTTCCATTTAAGCAGAGGGAGATGACGTAGAGTTTCTATATCAAAAGCTAATTTACTCTTTCCGTCGCGATTGATCAGTTTCAATTCCAGATAACTGATACCTAGGTCATGATCTAATTGTGCTTCGAGTATAAATGCTTGTTTACCTTTCATGGCCTTATTCACTAAGAAGCAGAAAGTCAGTGACTTATCTTCCATCAAGTTAACGGCGATGAGTTCATCGCGGTCATCGGCTTCTAACTTTGCGACTTGTTGATTCACTAGGCTCCCATCCTTAGCCCTAAATTCAAACTCTGTGATGGTCTTAGCGCTGGTATCGATCATACTCACATCATAGATCAGTTCGCCATTTTCAACTTCTATCTCAAACTCTGTGATGATACCAGGATAATCTTGCTCAACTTGTACTAGAAATACCTGTGGAGTGAGGTTACCCTCATCAGAAAGCAGATCAAGAACCGATTCTTCAGCCCAAGCAGCCACCGAAAAACCTGATAAAATAAACACTAAACCAATCAACCAACGAGCCATTGCTCCTCCAGTAAACCTACGATGTCACTATCTTATCGTATTAAATAAAAAACAATAAATTCAATCTCACGCGCCGATTATCCAGCAAAAACAAACTCGAGAGAACTTAACTCAAAAGCGCAGACCTATGGGTTCTTTTATTCTGCCGCTAATTCTATATTATTAATTTCAATCACTTGCCGTGCCATTAACCTCGCCCTACGAGGTGACACAAGTGCCCCTAAGTGCCTAACTCTCCAGCCAAGCACACCATAGATGGACTTCACCAGGAGTATCATCTTTAGCCTTACAGACATAGGCGGAAGTTTTGCCGAAGTGCTATCCCCGGGCCTAGTGTGCTCTGCAAATGCGGTTAGAGGTAAGTAAACAGGATAAAATAATCGAACCTGTAAATATCTTATAAAGCTTTATCACTTAAGATAAAGGCCAATTCTAAACGAATAAGGATAAAACCCCGATGGAATCAAGATTAATGTTTGATCATCATGCTTAGCACTAGGCCGGCTCTAAGATATGAATCAGTTCAGACTTGAGTGCCACCTGAGTTTCCACGCCTTTAGCCAGATCAAGTTTCTGAGCTAGGTAGATAGGCACCTCAGCGTAGATCTTGTGATCGCCGCCTCTCACACTGGCGATAAGTCTGACACTCTCCCCCATGATGATCATAGATTCGATTTTGATATCCAGCCTGTTGGCGCTTTTACTGAGTTGGCCTTGCTTGATCGAGTTAAATCTCACCCCTTGATTGGGAATGACCCAGTGCACCTTAGTGCCCACATCCAGATGTTCGCAATAACGACTGGCAATAAGCTGCTCACCAAATTTAAGCCAAGTGATCTCTAGCTCTTCCTCCTGGGCAATAACACTAGCATCGAAAATGTTACGTAAGCCCATCTGTTTGGCCACAGCTACGTTACGAGGTCGGCCCAATACTTCATGAGGCCTGCCTTGTTGCAGCATTTTCCCCTGACTGATAAGAATCATCTTATCCGCCAACAACAGAGCCTCATTGATATCGTGAGTCACCATGATCACAGGAATAGCCAGCTGCTCTTTCAATCTAGCCAGCTCCAGATAGAGACTTTCACGGGTCTCCCTATCCACTGCTGAAAAAGGCTCATCGAGTAATAATATTGAAGGTTCCCGGGCCAGAGCCCTAGCCAGTGCGACCCTCTGACGCTGACCACCAGATAAATTCGCCGGTAATCGATCCGGTAAACCATGTAAATTCACCCGCTCGAGCCACTCCTTAGCCCTTGGCTTACGTTCCGACTTGGGAATATGGTCCAGTGCAGCCACCACATTTTCCATGGCCGTTAAGTTAGGAAATAGCCCAAAATTCTGAGGCATATAGCCTAGATGACGCTGCTGAGGTGATAGGTTTAGCTTTTTATCACTGTCATACCAGACTCGATCACCATAGTGTATCTCACCGGATTCAGGCTGATTGAGCCCGGCAATCATGCGTAACAGAGTCGACTTGCCGCCGCCAGATGGACCCACAACTGCCAACATTTCACCCGCCTTACAGGTAAATTCGGCGTCCAGCTTAATATGCTTTTCTTGTTTAATACGACAATAAAAATCGGCAATATCTTGCACTATGCATTCCCTCTTACTGTCACAGGAACTCTGGAGGGCAAATCAGTTAAAACCCAAACTAAATCAGCTGTATTTCGAGCCATAAGCCCTCCCTAACCTTCTCGACATGCTCGTGGTCAGCGCAAGCACTGTGATGGCAAATAACAGCAAGACTAAGGACATTTGCCCGGCACTGGCAAAATCAAATGCCTGGGCACTGTCGTAAATAGAGATGGCTACAGTCTTGGTCTCACCTGCAATATTACCGCCCATCATCAAGACCACACCAAATTCCCCCAACACATGAGAGAAACACAGAACCAGTGCAGTCAACACCCCAGGCCACACCAGAGGCAGTTCAATCTTGAAGAGTATTTTTAAGGGACTCATGCCACAGCAAGCCGCTGCATCACGAACGTCTTGAGGAACCGACTCGAAAGCGCGCTGGATCGGCTGGATGGCGAAGGGAATATTGACGAAAATCGAAGCTACCACCAAACCAGAGAAGTGGAACACAAGTTGTAAGCCTAGAACCTCCTCCAGGAAACGCCCAAGCCAGGACTGGCTGCCCAGGCCCACCAGCAGGTAATAACCTATCACAGTCGGCGGCAACACTAGAGGGACCATGATCAAGGCTTCGACCCAAGATTTACCTGTAAAGTTATGATAAGCCAGAAAACGACTAGCCAATATTGCAAAGGGGATCAAGATGATGACAGTAACGCAACTTAGCTTTATCGATAACCAGAGAGCTTCCCAATCCATAGACTAGCTGCCCGTCTCAAGTTGAGACGGCTCAGATTTAACAGACTCTGATGTATCTAGATCTGGCAAACCGAATCCAAAGTCACTGAATATCTTCCGGGCGCTATCAGACTTTAGATACTGGTAAAATTCTTTAGCGGTCGCTCCCGCCTTCTTGGTCAATATCATGCGTTGAGTAAGAGGAGCGTGTAGCGCTTCGGGGATAACCCTATAGTTCCCCATGGCCTGAAACTGCGGAGAAATAGCTAGAGATAAGGCGATGATCCCCCCTTGAGTGGAGCCACTGACGGCAAATTGAGCCGCCTGGGAGACATTCTCGCCGTAGATCAATTTAGGCTTAAGACTTTGCCATAAGTTTAGCCTCTGGAGAACTTCTCGGGCCCGCTCACCGTAGGGAGCATGATCTGGATTCGCGATGGCAAATCTATGCAAGTTACCCGATTTAAGCAGAGATTTTAATCCCTCCAAGTCAGAGTCGAGTTCCAGCGGGGAATTTTTAGGTGCGGCAATAGCCAGCCTGCCTATGGCATAGAGGCTACCTTCACCTAAGCTTGCATCGTATTTCTGTAGCTGGTGAATATACTTCTCATCGGCAGAGAGAAATAGCTGGAAAGGGGCACCGTGTCTGATCTGAGCGACAAAATTACCCGAAGAACCGTAGGAGATATTCACCTTACGGCCCCTATCTTGGGTAAACTGGTTCGCTATCTCATCGAGGGCAAACTTGATATTCGATGCCGCGGCGATCGCCGGCACATCGTCACTCCTAGCGGGTGTAGATACCAAGCTAAACACTAACACCACACATGCAGATACTAGTTTAAACCAGTGCTTCATTGCCTTTCCTTACGTTACTTAGATTAGCTTGAACAAGTGAAGATACCCTTATTCTTTTTCCCACATTTTAGCGGCTTGGTCGTCGGCATCTTTTGCCTCGACCCAGTTTGCCCCCTTGTCGCCCGCCTCAAGCTTCCAGAATGGTGCCTTAGTCTTGAGGAAATCGATAAGGAATTCACAGGCGGCGAATGCCGCTTTTCTGTGAGCACTGGTGACACCAATAAAGACGATCTGCTCGCCCAATGTCATAGTACCTACCCGGTGAATGATGGTGACATGATTCAAGCTCCAACGCTCACGGGCTTCTGCGACTATCTTATTAAGCACAGCTTCTGTCATGCCAGGATAGTGCTCTAAGGTCAGGTCGGTCACCGCGCTGCCATCGTTAAAATCACGCACCTTGCCGACGAAAGTCACCACGGCACCATCACTGTTATCGGCGGCGATCAGTGCATACTCATTGGGCACACTAAAATCTTCAGTCTGAACTCTGACAGCATTTAACTCAGTAGCCACATTAACCTCCGGTCACAGGAGGAAAGAATGCTACCTCATCACCGTCTACAACAGGAGTATCCCAGCTGCTAATTGTCTGATTAACCGCGACCAATAACTTATCTGCGGCTAATACTTTAGCCCATTTATCATCTTTGGCGGCAAGTTGCGCACGTAGACCTTCGGCTGTCACCGTAGACTCACAGGCTTCAACGGCAAGTGTACTTAGGCCCAATAGCTCACGAACTTGAGCAAAAAAAAGCACGTTTATCATCTTTATCTACCTTAACAATCTAAGCTGTTTTAACCTTGAAATTACCCGACTTACCGCCACGCTTCTCCAGCAGGCGAGTCTGAGATATCACCATATCTTTCTGTACCGCTTTGCACATATCATATATGGTCAAAGCCGCCACAGATACCGCAGTTAAGGCCTCCATCTCTACACCGGTTTTACCCGATAACTTACAGAGGCTGGCAACACGAACCCGACTAAACTCAGGCTGAGCCTCGAGCTCTACTTCCACCTTGGTCAGCATCAATGGATGGCACAGGGGAATAAGATCCGATGTCTTCTTCGCCGCCTGAATTCCTGCAATGCGTGCGGTAGCGAACACATCACCCTTGTGGTGACTGCCGCTCATGATCATCTCCAGCGTTTCCGCAGCCATCTCTATGTAGGCTTCGGCTCTTGCTTCTCTTTCAGTGACCGCTTTATCAGTCACATCCACCATATGGGCATTACCATCGGCATTGATGTGGGTAAATTCACTACTCATTAGATTTGACCTTAATTTATTCGGCAATAACGTTTTCACATGCATCATAGAGTGAGCGTCTAGGCTGCATATGAATATTGTTTGATAATTATTCAAAAAAGAATATAGAAATCATACCCGGGAGCTAATGGATTAGCTCCTAATCTGCAGGTACTTAACTAGGCTGAAAAACAAGATTAGCCACCTATGGAGGCTAAGTGTTGAGTCACACCGGTAATGCCATCGTGAAGAAAATGTGTCTCCTTCTTGGTGGCTAGCTGTCCATGGAGTCGCTCGACCAGCTCAGCCCTTTGATCTTGATGCTGCAATAGATCTCTAAGATCGACACCATTTTCGGTGAACAGACATAAGTGCAACTTACCTTTTGCCGATACTCTCAAGCGATTACAGCTAGCGCAGAAGTGCTTGTCGTAGGGCATGATCAAGCCTATGCGCCCCTTATGATCATCTCGACTGAAGTTTTGCGCCGGACCATCATCCGCTGCAGGTGTATCTAAGCTCCAGCCATCTTCGACCAGCTTAGTCCTAATATCGGCGCCAGCAAGATGATGTGCCTTGAAGTAGTCACGGCCTAAACCTGTCTCCATCAGCTCAATAAAGCGCAGATCTATGGGGGTGCTCTTAATCCAGTGCAGGAACCTTGGCAGATCGGTATCGTTTAAGCCCTTGAGTAATACCGCATTGATCTTTACTCGTTCGAAGCCAGCCTCGAGAGCGGCATCGACACCTCGCATCACCTCATCAAACTTGTTTTGTCCGGTGATCTGATAAAACATACGGGGATCTAAGCTATCCATCGACACATTGATGCGCCTTAAACCTGCGTCATACCAGTCTTTGGCGTTCTTCTCCAAACGATAGCCATTGGTTGTGGTGGCGATTGTCTTTATCTTGTCGTTATCGGCAACCACACGAATGATATCGGTGAAGTCTTTACGCATGGTGGGTTCACCACCTGTGATGCGGATCTTTTGCGTACCGACTTCCGAGAATGCGCCCACCAGATTTTCGATCTCATTGAGCCCAAGAAACTGAGCACGACCATCGGGACGATAGCCATCGGGGAGGCAATATGTACATTTGAAATTGCAAACGTCGGTCACCGACAGTCGCAAATAGTGAAACCTTCGACCAAATTTGTCTTGTAGTTGAGACATGATCACCTTTCCAAGTAAGGGGAGGTGTGATCATTTCTTTTCACACCCCGGTGGCGTTATTGCCACGGCTTAGCGTCCGTATCTGATGACGTAGGACAAGAAGCTCGGAGAACCGTCAGTGGCTAATTATAGGCTTTTTTGCCCTCAACCCCTAGTTTTAAAGGTGCATTTCTTGTTCCAGAATAATTGGGCGTTAATAATATGTGACAGTGCTCACATCAGTTATTCAATTCAACTAGACTAAAATCACTGTTTATTCTCTGTGCCATTAAGTGAATTTAATGTAAGGTATTGTTAACGATTAAAACACCCGTTTAACGGGGAAACGTGACCTAGAGGTGAAGTGATGGAACGCGAATCGATGGAATTCGATGTCGTCATAGTTGGAGCCGGCCCGGCCGGTTTAGCAACGGCATGTCGACTGATGCAGATATCCCGAGACAGTGGCAACGAGCTTACTGTTTGTGTGGTTGAGAAAGGCTCCGAAGTGGGGGCTCATATTCTTTCAGGAGCAGTATTCGAGCCCAAGGTGCTCGGGGAACTATTTAGTGACTGGAAAGAAAAAGGCGCACCACTTCACACTCAGGTCACTGACGACGAAATCTACATGCTAAGTTCAGATCAGAACGCTCGTCTGATGCCAAATTCCCTCGTACCTAAAACCATGCATAACGATGGCAACTACATCATAAGTGTCGGTAACCTCTCCCGCTGGCTAGCCGAACGCGCCGAAGAGTTAGGCGTGGAGATATTTCCAGGCTTCCCCGCTAGTGAACTCCTTTTCAATGAAGACAATAGTGTCAAAGGCATCATAATCGGCGACATGGGTGTAGGCGCCGATGGTCAACCTAAAGACAGTTATGAACCTGGCATGGAGCTACATGCTAAGTACACTATATTTAGCGAAGGTTGCCGTGGTCACTTAGGTAAACAGTTAATCGAGAAGTATCAACTGGACAAGGGTAAGACACCACAGCACTACGGACTAGGCTTCAAGGAGATCTGGAAGGTACCCAGTGAACAACATGAACTAGGTAAGGTGGTTCATACTGGTGGCTGGCCCCTCACCGAGGGTTCATCCGGCGGTGGCTTCCTCTATCATTTAGAAGATAACCAGATTGCCGTGGGCCTGATCGTCGATCTCAACTATAAAAATCCCCACCTGAGTCCTTTCGACGAGTTTCAACGTTATAAGACACATCCTGTGATTGCCAAGCATCTGCAAGGCGGTGAGCGCATCTGTTACGGTGCCCGAGCCATCACTAAGGGTGGATTAAATTCACTGCCTAAGATGACTTTCCCCGGTGGCCTCATCATAGGCTGTAATGCAGGAACCTTGAACTTCGCTAAGATCAAGGGCACCCATACGGCAATGAAGAGCGGCATGCTAGCGGCCGAAACCATAGCCCATGCCTTACAGGTAGGTGTAGAGGGTGGTAAAGATCTCGACTGTTTTAACGAACGCTTCGAGAAGAGCTGGCTCCACAATGAGTTATACACTTCCCGCAATTTCGGTCCAGCCATGCACAAGTTCGGTACTTATCTAGGTGGTGCATTTAACTTTATCGATCAGAACTGGTTTGGCGGCAAGTTCCCTATCACCTTAAGAGATGAGCAACCAGACTACGCACAGATGGCGGAAGTGGGTGCCTATAATAAGATAGATTATCCTAAGCCAGACGGAAAACTCAGCTTCGATAAGCTGTCATCGGTTTACCTGTCTAATACCTTCCATGAGGAAGATCAGCTGTGTCATCTTCGCCTCAAAGATGTACGCATTCCTGTAGATATCAACCTAGTGAAATACGACGAACCGGCCCAACGCTACTGCCCTGCTGGTGTCTATGAGATCGTCGAGGAGAAAGGCGAGAGCAAGTTCGTCATCAACGGACAAAACTGCATTCACTGCAAGACCTGTGACATCAAGGACCCCAGCCAGAATATCACTTGGGTTACTCCTGAGGGCGGCGGAGGCCCTAACTACCCCAACATGTAGCCCTATAAACACTAAAACGCGCTGATTAACGGCGCGTTTTTTTATAGCGTAAATAAGCTCTAAAGCAGTGAAAAACCATTGCACTTATTATAATTAATAACCATAATCCCCCAATCTAATAAAAGCGTTAACAAATATTTAAACGCTAAATTTCTATCTGAACCTCAATATCCTACAAAACCAATCTAATCGAGCAAGCAAGCCTGTGCTCAATTTTAGATCCCCGGGTCACAAACCTAATGACATTGACGCGATAGCTTTCGCTTCAAATACATACAAGTTGCGAAAAAGAAACCAAATATGCTTACTATCAAACAGAAGATATTACTGACGGTCACGTTAGCCGTGCTGTTATCCACCATACTCGTTGGTGTGCTGAGTCAACGCAGCGCTAAACAAGTCATAGAACAGCGTATGTTGACATCCGAACTGCCTAACATGTTGCTGCAGATCCGCAATAAGGTTGAGCTGGATATCTCAAGCTTAATGAATGCCGCCGAGCAGCTAGCCAACAGCCCTATGCTGATTCAATGGCTGGAAAATGGCAGGCCTAAGGCCGAAGAAGCTCTGGTAGTCAATCAGCTGATGATGATCACTCGCCAGTATGATCTGGCACAAGCCTCCTTCGCCGACAAAGATACAGGCGCCTACTACACCCAAGACGGCTTCCTAAGAGAGCTGACCCCAGACCAAGACGCCTGGTTCTTCGACTATAAGAACAGTGGTCAAGAGCGTATGCTCAATGTGTTTACAGAGGCCAGTGGCGAGGTAAAGCTGTTTATTAATTACCAGCAGCCCTATGGACGAGGTTTAGTCGGACTGGCTAAATCTCTGGACGATATGGTTAGCCTGCTCAGTTCATTCAAGATTGAAAAGAGCGGCTTCGTCTACCTGGTCGATGCTAAGGGCGAGGTAAAACTACATCAGAAAACTCGCCATATAGGTAAAAACTTGAGTGGCATATACAATAATCAAGGCAAGAACCTGCTAAACCGCAATGAGTTTAGCCTAGCTAAGATCGATGAAAATGGTCAAACCATCTTGGTGGCCAGCAGCTATATCCCCTCCATGGACTGGTATCTGATTGCCCAAGTGCCACAAAACGAAGTCTTCGCCATGCTCGAAGAGTCGGCCTATCAAATCCTGATCTGGAGTCTGATAATCTCTATCATACTCATCTCTCTGGCAGTCTTAGTCGCTAGCTCAATAAGCCAGCCAATATCTAAGGTCGCTAGCATGCTACAAAATATCGGTGAAGGTGAAGGCGATCTGCGTCAGCGTCTCCCCGTTAAAGGCAATGATGAACTGGCTCAATTAGCCACGGGGTTCAACAGCTTCATCAGCAAGATCCAGGCATCGATTATCGAAGTAGGGGAAACTAGCGAGCAACTGAGTCAGTCGGCAAAAGATGTCGCCAATCAGGCACAGCAAACTCTGTCCGATAGCCAGCAGCAGAAAGATCAGACCATGATGGTTGTTACGGCTATCAACGAGATGGGTGCCACGGTCAATGAGATCGCTGGCAATGCTGCCCTAGCTGCCGATACAGCCAGGAATGCCGACGATCAGTCTAATACAGGCCAAGAAGTTGTCACTCGCGCCCGTGAGACCATCAATCAGCTCTCACATGATGTTGAGCAAGTTGGTAATGTCATCGAGTCGCTGGCCACACATACAACTTCTATCGGCAGTATCTTAGATGTGATCCGCGCGGTTTCAGACCAAACCAACTTATTGGCTCTCAATGCGGCTATCGAGGCGGCAAGAGCCGGAGAAGCTGGCCGTGGCTTTGCCGTGGTTGCCGATGAGGTACGCGATCTTGCATCCCGCACTTCAGCCTCAACAGATGAGGTGCAGAGCATGATCAATAACCTACAAGCGGAGGCTGCACGCGCCGTCGAGGCCATGACCCAAAGTCGGGTTCGCTCCATAGAAGGTGTCGCCGCTGTCGACGAGGCCAGCCAGTCACTGACTGGCATAAGCGAACAGATTGGCCATATTACCGATATGAATATTCAAGTAGCTGCAGCAACGGAAGAGCAATCGACAGTAGTTGAAGACATTAATCGTAATGTCACAGAGATCAACGATATCACTCAGAGAACATCCGATACCGCCCATGCGGCTGCACAAGCGAGCCAATCATTGAATCAGTTGGCGAGCCGATTGGATACCTTAGTGGCTGGATTTAAGGTATAAAATTGTATGAGGCCTAGTTCCTAGGAACTAGGCCTTTAATCGTTTAAGTCGCCTAGCTTCGTGGTTTTATGAAGGTGATCGACAAGGGATACTTATAACTGATCCCTTCGCTGGCCTTCATGGCCGCTATAATCGTTAGCACGATATCGGCTATCGCCAGTAGTACAATCAGGATGAAACCTATACCGATAAACATCAGCACACAACTTATCATCACCCAGATAATCATACTGATCTTAAAGTTCAAACAGTTACGACCACATTTATCGACAAACGGCATCTCATCACGCTTCATCAACCAGACAATGAGCGGCCCGATCACGCTACCGAATGGAATCAAATAACCAGCGAAGCTGGCCACCTGCACCAAGAGCCCCATATTCATCTCATCTCTGGTGAGCCCTTGTACTTCTTCCGCTTGCTCTGTCACTCGCTTCTCTCCTTGAAATATCACATTAATAACAACTGACTGTCTTCATTCGCCTTACGCTGGGCCAATGAGACGCATCTGCCAACTTTCAATTTTTTGACTCTCTAATCGCCTATGCAAGCTATTAACCCAAGAAGCTGCTAGGCCTTCGCAACTGGCCAGACGATCATAACTTTGGGCATCGAATTCGGTAGAAAAATAGATTTTCATGGCATCTCGAACACTAATATCCGTGCGACGCTCTTGCAGATAGACACTCGCATCTTGGCGGATCTCACCGGATTTAACTACACGATAAAACCAGCCGCACAAACCACTGGTCTGCATGACTAGGGCAAACTCTTTATGACCAAACTGGCTATTTAACTTGAAGCAAGGTGATCTTGGCTGGGTAACCTGCAGTTCGACGTCACCGATGGATATGATGTCACCGATATTAACCTGAGTCTCATCCAAGCCCACAGTACTTATGTTCTCACCCATAGCAGGCGCATCTTTAAAACCGGCCATCATGTCCCAACGACGATACTGGCCATAATGCTCCCGGGGAAAATGATGCAGCACTCTGTCTAGACCGCCATGATGCTTAGGATCGGCCTGAGAATCACCTATGACTCGAGCGGTTTCGACTCTTAGGGCAGCCGAGGGATTTTTATGAGATATGCCACTGGAGATCCCCGCAGTTTCGCTGAGCAGCTCCCCTAGATAAAGGCCAGACAAACGTTTCACCAGCAAGGTTGCCGACATCCAAGTGATCCTTTATGTATCGAATAGTAAGTTCAATAGGCTAATACAAATCTGACTCAGAGGCTATCGACATCTTGCTAAGCTTAGATGCTGCAGAAATAACACTAGGCAATTCCTACTGAGCTCTTGACTGGGTATAAGGTATATCGACGCTATTTATTATCTCGACAGGAGTTTCATTAGATTTATATGCCGCGACACCTTATATGACACTAGATGCGGGCATAAAAAAATACCCCGTTGAGAGACGGGGCAAAGCACATGATAAAACGAATAATAGTTGGAAAAGTAAAGATAGATAAACACTCTATGGCCTTAGAATATAACGACTAGATTACAGGGGGATGACTAAGGGATGAGTTATTTATGACACTAAGAGAAGCTCAAGATAGGGCAGGAAAGAAACTGGAAGGTTATAAAGAAAGCTGTAAGACAGCTCTTGCTTAAAGCAGACAAACTTTCAAGCACTCAAGCTGGATTCCGGCCAAAACAATACCGGAATGACGCATATCTTGTGACACTCCAGCCTTATAACTTTGTTAGCTTTAGCTTATAGCTTCCTCTATTCAAGATATGCCTTTAGCGCTTCTCCGGGGATTGAGCTTTTCGTCGCCACGGCGAATGCGGCCCACTGCGCGCCCTCTTTCATGGCCTCTATGATGGGAAGTCCTGTCGTCATGCCGTGAATAAGACCCGATGCATAGGCATCACCGGCTCCTGTGGTATCGACAACTGTAGAGGTAATCGCTGCTATATGGATGCTATCGTTACCGGAATAAAGCATTGCGCCAGTGGCACCATCGGTAACGATAAAGTGCTTAAGAGACTCCCCGGCTATGCTCAAGCCATATTCCCAAGGAGATAGCTCACTTCGTCCAGCCATATCAGTCTTAGACGCAATCAAAATATGGCAAGGTCTGAGTCTGTCATCTTTCGCCAGCTGAGCAAAAACTAAGCTATGATTTAAGGCGGTTTTAGCCCAGCTCACCACGCCTTCGGCGGATGAGTTAAAATACACCGCATCCCATTGAGACCATATAGGTGGTGCGGCAAGCTCAAAAATGGGTCTTTGTGGCCTGATAATGGTACGTTCACCGTCTGGCGTCATCACCAATAACATCTCATTACTGGTTTCATTGTGCCTTTGAATAAGCTGACATTCGATGCCTTGAGTACTGGCCTCAGCCAATAACCAGTCGCCAATTTTATCACGTCCCACCTGACTAACTAGAGCGACTCTATGATGCGCCCAGACTAATCCCAATCCAGTGTTGGCACCACCTCCACCTAGCCTTTGCCCTCCATCCTGATAATGAAAGCGTCCGCCAGTCCGTAGGGGTTTATCCAGCCGTAAAATACGATCACAGTTCAAGTTAGCAATCAGAAGAATATTAGCCATTAACAGGTTCGCAATAGAAATGTCATAAAACGATGGTAAGGGATTTTTTCTGTGTAGCCAACTCTGATTTTGTTCAATTAGGCCCTAGATTAAAATTACTTAACGATATACATGCCTTCGCTCACAGGGCGACTGAGCTTGAAGCCAAACTTCTGATACAAGGCAGGCACATCGGCCATCAAGGTAATATAAGCGCCGGTAGGTGCCTCACGATCGAGATAATTCATGATCTGCTGCATTATTTCACGCCCTAAACCTTGGCCCTGATAATCAGGGTCCACAGCGATATCGACGATTTCAAAATTCAGCGCCCCATCACCAACCACACGCCCCATGGCAATAACCTTGTACTTAGCACTCTCATCATTCAGGCTTATATGTACGCCAAACAGACTGCGAGGCAAGCCTTTCACCACGGCATCTCTCGGTCTAGGTGTCAGCCCTGATATGAGTCTTAATCTGATAAAGTCATCTACAGGTGCGACTTTCTGTACCACTGATAAGTTAGCAACAAGCTCAGGCATAGGCATTAACCAACAAAGGGTCTCCATTCTGAAGCTAGCATGGCATATTGAAATTCACTGCCCCAAGCCCCCTTAAAAAATACATTCTCGATAAAATGCGCTTCCCGTCTAAAGCCCACTCTCTCTAACAAGAGCCAGGATGGAATATTTTCGGCATCCGTAGTCGCTATCACTCTATGGGGCTTTAGCTCAGTAAACAGATGCGTCAGCAAACCGAGCACAGCTTCTGATGCAAACCCCTGCCCCTGAAAATCAGGCGCGAAGGTAAAACCTATCTCTATCTGCTTTTCATCGATGAAATGAACAGCAAGATCGCCCAATAACTGGCTCTCCTCAAGGTTTTTTGTCGTGATAGCCAACTGAAACCAGTGACCAACCGCAGCAAATGGCACCCTTTGCATATCTTCGAACAAAGACAGAGCATCCTGGTAGCCATATTCACTCCAGTTCTGATACTTAGATACCTCGGGCAAGGCTCTGTAATCGGCGAAAGATTGCAAATCACTGAGCTCAAACTCACGACAGATAATGCGCTCTGTCTCAAATAGAACCTTCATATTTATCATCCACAAAGTTTTGCTTAAAAGAGATTAATCAAGACTGATAATAGCTCCCCTTAGGAGCCCTGCCAAAGAGTGGCATTGCGGCCTTCATCTGATCTTTCGGGAAATTATCAACTGAAGCTTTATGCGCTTCTACACTTAGCCAACGTTCGATGACGGCAAAGGATTCCGGGCTATCATATTTACGAAATACGTCATATGAAATACATCCCTTAGACTGGGTTATGTACGAACTAAGCGATTGTAAAAAATCGTATAAATCTTCGCTCTTTCCTTCGGCAGCCTGAAACTCCCCGATACGCACAATCATCTTAGCTTCCTTACCTTGTGGCATTATTAGTACATTCCAAACTACCTGAAACGAAATTAATTTCAATAGATTCCATCTATTGTGAGCAGCAGTGGCGAGAGAAATATCTTCTATAAACTATAGCTTTCAATAGTTTTGTTTTTCTCACTGACTTGTAAGAGATCTCTCAAGCTCTTGCCATCCATTTGGAATCAAACTTAAAAATGAAATAACAGAAAACACTCAAACACTTGTTTTAAAATGATAATTTTAATGTGTCATTAATGTCACACAAAAAAAAAATATGAGTAGCTACATTTAATCACAGGTTATTTTGTAAAATACCTGTAGACCAAGAATGGAATTGTAGGATTGTTGAATGGAATCAATAATTAATTTTGAAGAGATCTTAGATCTTGTCGGTACCCCAGAAAATAAACTCAGACGTTATCGTGCCTGTCTCAGAGAGTTTGATCGCCTCCAGTATGATGATCCTTTCATCAAACAGATCCGCAATGAGATAGTTCATCTCGAAGCGCAGGTGAAAGCCTGTGGCTCTTGAGCCGAGAGTGATTGAATAACTCATTCGGAGTAGACTTATTCAATCAAACCTAGTTACAGACGATACTTGGCCCATAACGCCTGCTGCTTGGGGGTCAAGAAACTCCAGGCTAACACTCGAGTGAGTTTATTACCTTGAGCCATATCTATGGTCTTTACAGTAACTGCACCCGCCTTTTCGAGGGCGGCATAGCTAGGCTTCAGATTTTCTTGCTTGGATACTAGGCTAGTAAACCACAGACATTGGGTCTTAAAGTCGCTGCTCTCACGGATCATATTAAGCAGGAACTGCTTCTCGCCACCTTCACACCAGAGCTCTGCCTTCTGACCACCGAAGTTGAGACCTGCATTTGCGTCCTTAGCCTTAGCTGGTTCACTCTTATGCCCTTTAGCCGCACGGTTAGCCGCGAGATTCTTTAGCTTACGCTGACTACCCTCACTCGCCTCGGCTAGGGACGAATGAAATGGTGGATTACATAGGGTCACATCGAATCTGTCATCAGCATTGATGATGCCATGAAATATTTTTTGAGGATCGATTTGTAACCGAGTCTTAAACTTACCCTGCAAGCTAAGATTGGCCTTAATTATCAGCTCTACATTCGCAATAGAAAGCGAGTCGACATCGCTGGCGGTAAACTGCCAACCATAAGATTGAATGCCTAAGATGGGATAGATACCATTAGCCCCGGTGCCTATATCCAACGCCTTAATCTTGAGACCTGTCGGGATTCTATTGGTTTTAGTGGCAGTTTTAGCCCTAGTTTCAGTTAAAGCAGGGTCATTTTGTCCACTTTGAACTTCATCCCCTTGTATTGGCAGGTTTCCAGCCAATAGATCTGCAACATAATGCAGATAATCAACCCTGCCCGGAATTGGTGGACACAGAAATCCCTGAGGAATATCCCAAGACTCTATTCGATAATGAGCCATCAGTAAGGCTAGGTTAAGCGCCTTTACAGCCAAGGGGTCGGCAAAGTCTATTGAGAGGTTGCCGTAAGGGTTTGGCCTAACGAATGGCTTTAGCTCAGGGCTAGCTGCTATTAACTTATCGAAGTCATAGCCATCCCTATGCAAGTTTCTCTCGTGAAGCCCTTTTTTATCGGCCGCTTTCACCGATCTAGGCTTAGGAGCTGCAGGCTTGCTCTTATGCTTCTGCTTATTAGAATTTTGCTTATGAAAAGCAGATTTAGTCTGAGATTGGTTTGGCTTGCCCTTAACCGAAGCATTGCTTACATTCGATTTAGGTGCCTGTTTGGGAGCTGATTTTGTCATAGGATCTCAGCCGTTGCTCGATTAACAACGGCTCATAAATAAAAGCTGATTTTATATGGCTTAACTAGTCGTAAAGATATTTGGTGAACAATAGATTAACCACAATAGGCCGGCCGACCTCTTGCTCTATGAGTCGATTGACTGTGTCATAACACTCGCGGCGGATCTCCTCACGCCCCGTTAACGACTTAACCTTATCGGCAGTTTGACTGCCCATGATCTCCAATATCGCCGCGCGCAGGAGAGGATCGTGATGCTCTAGGGCTAACAAGTCTTCGGGGTCTTTCACCATCAACTCTATGCCTATGCGTACGAAGCCTAGCTTCTTACCATTGGAGATATAGTTAGTGATGAGTTCGGGTTCAAACCCATAGTAGGCATAGTTATCTACTATCTTCTCGTCTGCCGCATAAACGCCTACGCTAAAGATGCTAACAGTAAAAATTAACAAGAGGGATGCGAATTTTCTAAGGTAACCTGATCTCATATCGAACCTTTTCATATTGAACTGTATCTCCTTTGTGGCCACTAATCTTTCTGGTTATCCTATAACGGCATGTTAGACTGCAGCTGTTCAAGCCGTACTGTACCGAGAAATAGATGAGTGTGACTAGGTTAAGCTTCCCCTATGGTGAATCAATTCAATGGTTTTCGCCAGAACAAATCTCTGAACTCCCAGATTCCCCACTAAGTGAATGGTTACTTTCATCTGGAAGTTTAACCCAAAAGCTGCGCTCCCACTGTACTAAGTTCGAAGTAAAAGTACTCGGAGAGGGAACTCTAACCCCTTTCAATGGTGAATTCCCAGCCCAGAGACAAGCTTGGGTGCGTGAAGTATTGTTATGTCTGGATGGAGTTGCCTGGATTTTTGCCCGAACCTTGATCCCGGCTAACTTGCTCGATAAGAAGGAAACCGAATTCCTCACCTTAGGGGCCCGCCCTTTAGGTGAACTGCTTTTTTCCAACAATGACTTCACTCCCGGCAAGATAGAAGTGGCTCACTTTACTCCCTGCCATAGGTTAGCTCAATTAACTGAATCCCTTAAACAGCCGGTAACACGTGAACTATGGGGGCGTCGCCGCTACTTCTCATATGATGATGAGCAGCTTATCGTCAGTGAAACCTTTTTACCTGCGGCCCGGAAAATCATAGAACAGATGTAAACTTTTGGTTTTTAGTTAAAGAATCATAGAAAACAAAAAACGCCCAAATGGGCGTTTTTTTAGTTAAGACATAGAAAGTCTAAATGAGCTGTCAATTTAACTAGAGGCTCTTCTAAATCCCAATAGAGCCAATAAACCTAAGCTTAACCAACCTAGGCTACCACCGCCAGAGCCACTGGAAGGAGGCGTCACTGGCGGAATAATCACAGGAGGGGTCACAGCCGCTTCAGTAACCACAACTGTCTCCATAGCAGTGCTTTCATTATCAGCAAAGTCGGTAACAGTAAGGCTTACAGTATAAGTGCCCCCAGTAAGATAAGTATGAGTGGGAGAGCGAGCAGTACTTGTGCCTGAATCACCAAAGTCCCACCTATAAGTCAACTCACCAACACCATTGCTGGTTGTATTGGTAAATATAACCCTAAGGTCATCAATTGCAGAGGCAAAGCTAGCCGTAGGCTGGACGGGAGTATCTAGTTTCATTCTAACGGTCGCAGAACTAGAGTCACTGCTTTGGGCAACCACCTCTATAGTTAACCCAAGTACAGGCAATATAATTCCAGCCATAGGTTTGGTTGGTGCACTGTAGTCTTGTGTGTCATCAAATAAAGAAACAGAAGTTAAATGCGCATCACCGATATAAGTAGATTGGTTAAACATGCTAAAAGTAGCATCACGGATCTGCACATCAGAAACTTGATTACTAATTAAATTCTGATCTGCATCGACGACTCCAATCAAGCCAACCCCAGGATGATTGGCAGAGTCATTATCAGAATAACTTAAATTTTCTAACCAAATCAACACACCAGGCTCATAGGTATGACTATCGAGCCCCACATCCACGCCGTTATGGCTTCGAAGTTGAATGATGTAACGCCGAGCAGCACCAGGGCGTTCGTCATCGATACGCGAGAAACCATTTAGCATCATAGCATTGGCCGTTTCAGCATCATCACTGTAAACCAGGCTAGCACCGCTGGCGATTTCCAAGTTATCGAAGACAAAACCATAACCTCCTACGGCCGGATCGGTTCTATAAATGATACTTATCTGGGCATTAGCCCTACCAGCATAGGCACTAATATCATATTCAAGATCGACCCAGTTGTTAGCACCTTCGGCGCCAGCGATATCTCCTGAGTTGCCGGTAATTATGTCTCTAGCTGTATTCCTCATATTGCTAGCCTTGGTATGGTTACCGACAATCGTCACACCATCGACCATGATCTGAGCATAATCATAATCCTGTTCGATATCCCAGTGAGCCTTCATTTTCAGCGTCAATGGCGTCGAGCTTGGCAAATCAATTTCGAATGACAGAGCATTATTAATTAGATGCCCTTGGCCTGAATAATACTGATAAACACCCCCATAGGCCAGTTTAAAAGGAATAGTAGCAACAGGTAGTGGAATAGATATTTGATTGACCGATGAGTGATTTACCGCCTCATTAATGACGACATCCACACCCGAGGTCCCTAAGCTAGCGAGCAAGACTTGCTGCTCGTTAATCCAACGTCCCTTATATCTGTCCTGCAGATAAGAGCGTGCATAGGGGCTAAACCCTGTTGGCTCAGTGCCAGAAATACTACCTGTCCAGCTGCCTCCAGACATCACAGACCAAGATCCAACCGGAGAGCCATCACCAGTATTGGTAGTATCGTATTCATCGGGTAGACCCAGGTCGTGACCAAACTCATGTACAACTACACCTGCCGCGGCATCGATGGGCTGTATTGTGTAGCCATATACTTTTTTACCCGTACCTGGAATTGCGTAACCTGGTGTATTACCGGTATAAACAAAGAATCTATGTGACCAGATAGCATCTGCACCAAGCACAGCACCGCCACCTGCTTCTTCACCTATGCTTGAATGAAACAGCATCACATGGTCAATATCACCATCCGGCTCATTGAAGTTAAAATCACCATCGACATCAAATGGGTCTTCAACATCATAGCTGGCCAGTTCACTAGCTGACATGCTAGCCACGGCCAGAGTCACGGCCTCTTTAACTAGAACATCTACGGCCTTATCGTCATTATTGTTATCTGGGTCATTGCCGCCATAGAAGGCCGCATTATTTGCCGCAGTAAACCAGCCCTTTACATCACCGGTAAAGTTGAAACGCTCACCGGATTCAGCCTTATAATATTGATAGCCAGTTATTAGATTCTGTCCCTGAGGCCCGGTAAAGCCAGTGGTGGAGAACATAAGATTCTTGTAATGGGATACAGGATAACTAGGATAAAACATAGGCGTATCGCCGGCAGATAACTGATTATTGTCGAATGGCAGATCCGGGAAATCGATCAAGATACCTAAGACCTTCACCGTCTTAGTGATATCCCCATCAGCCATTTGTGCACTCAGCACATTAGCTGTTACGCCGCGACTTTTTTGAGCCCGTATCTTATTAGCTTGTTTGTTTAGGCGACGCTTCTCAAACTGAGCTTCTATTAATCGCCCCTTACTCTGAAAGCTGGTAGCTCTATGAGTAAATTTATCCACGGCGGCACGCTTGTCAGCTTCGCTGGCGTCGGCAGAGATCTCTCCTCGCTTGATAAGCCAATATAAGACCCGCTCCTTGTTGATCATCCCAGCATCGGCCAATGTAGCAGCAGAAAGTGCCCCCGAAGACAAGGTGGATGAAAGCTCAAGATTAGCATCTAACTCTTTAGCAAATAGAGATGTCGAGGCGGTAAGACTTAACACAAGCGATAATGACAAGCTGATTAATGAACGCCTGCTTATACTAGTTATTTTCTTCATAATGGCTTAGTCCCTTCAGGCTTAAACTTGTGACAATTATTAAACCCTTGCTGTTTTTTGCGGATAAATTCGGCTACTTTCTCATCGGCCTCTTCTGGACTCATCTCTGATGTGATGATGCCAGTATTTATCAGACTCAATTTAAGTTTAGACCTATCCTTAATAGGTGGCATAGCACCGCAGGATATTATCCTTTTCTTCTCATTGGCCAGGTCTACAGAATGGGAATTTGAGCTTGTGGAGTTGCTCGATTCAATATTGTTCTCAGCCTTATTATCGGCAAAGTCTTCGGGAATTGAGGAACATGAAGTCAGAATAGCTAAGAAGAAAATGCCCAGCATTGTGGGCATAGCTGATATAAAATGAGTTAAGCTGAGAAGTCTTCTCATAAATCACCGGGATAACACAAACAATACAAAATATTAACAGCACTTTCGTCTGAATTACAACTAAAAGCCAATATTCCCTCAGCTAATTTAGATTGTTTCCCCCTAAGCCACAGAAAAACATGTAGTTATAAACAAATACAAACCAAACAATGCCTTACAGTAACCAATGACAATAAAAATGTATATCTATAGACTATTTATTCAGCCACTGCTGGTAAATTAACAATAATACTGAGGCAGACCAACTAAAGTTAGTGCAATGCAGTCCATCTCCGGTCAGAGGGTCATAATTCTCCCTGATTGCTGCCTGAGAAAGAATTCCTTCTCCTTGTTCTACCAAGCGTTTTGCCAAGATTTCAGCCTCGCTGTGATAACCGTATTTATCCAGCCCAACTAAGCCGAAAAGAGCCTGATCTAGCCAAACTGGACCACGCCAATACTTAGTCGCTGCAAAGTTAGGACTGTCGGCACTCACGGTAGGAAATGGGATTTTAGTCGAAAACTGCTTATCGCTGAGCTGATGTTCGACCATCATTTTCGCTTGTTCCTGAGTAGCCGCTCCGGCCCATAGGGGCAACCAGCCTTCGACTCCCTTGCCTGCAGCAATCAGTAAATGACTCTCCTTGCCGTGGAAACGAATATCGTAGAAGAAGCCAGTTTTCTCATCGAACATCTGCGTCTGGATCTGAGTTTTAAGTTTATCGGCCGCTGATGTCCAATCACTGGCCTGCTTATCTAAATCTTGCAGTTTCGCCATCTTCGCCAAGATCACCTTCTCGGCAAATAGATAAGCATTGAGATCCACCGACTCCTGAGACAAGGAGTAACCGATCGTCTCACCTTGTTTATTTCGATTAACCAAAACCTGCACGCTACCATCGTCATCAAACCTAGGGGCGTTATCCATTCCTGATTCCCAGGCAGCCGCCTCGATAATGGCCTCACGATTTAGCTGACCATCCTTGAGGTGAGCCGGATGCAGATTGGCGCCATATTCCGCCAAGCCATTGCCATTATGATCTCGGTTGCTATACCACCATGAATGATAAGCAACCAGCTTAGGATACATAAGTTTGACGAAGTTAAGATCTAGGCTCTGCTGATATATTTCCCACACGGCCCAAGCTGCGAGCGGTGGCTTACCATTACGTTCATTCCAGTTACCGCCTTCACCATCTCTGGCGGGATCTTGGTTATAAAAAATTGCATCGGGTAAGCTACCCACGTCTTGGGGGCGTACCTTATCTTGAGCAGTAAACTGATAGTCAAACATGGACAACACATTTGATTTAGCCAACTCAGGATCAAAATGAGACAAGGCTACCGCCTGCTTCCAACTATCCCAGGCCCAGACACCGTTAAACCATTTATAAGTGATCGAAGGCGTAACCGCATCATGTTTAATTGCCCCAGCCGGACTGCGCCAGTTATGTATTAAGGTCACCATGCTCTTAGCGGCTAACTTACGAAACTCAGGTTTACCTTTATCTATGCCCTTACTTAGCCTCTGCTGCCATAGGAGTCGATTATCTGCCAATAATTGTTTCTGCTTAGCCCAGTCAATATCTCCATGTTCCAACCGCTCCTGCTGAGTATGGAAGTAACGCTGGGCAGTCAATATTTCTAGGCTCTGACCCGATTTTACTGTTAACACCTGAGTTGTGGCGCTATAGCTATTGTTCCCAGCTAGAGTGATCTCAGTTTTGGGGCTAAACCAAAGCTCAAAACTGGCATCGGCTAGCTGTATGTTCCAGGTATCCATGATGGGGTTAAGCTGCCAAGCAACGCCATTGCTCCAGCTATCGACTCGTTTAATTAACTTATACTTGTCTAATTTTGGGTGGGATTTAAATGGGGTTCCAGACCAGGTTAGTCGCCATTGCTGATCTTTTTCTGAGTGGTTAACTAGCTTAGTCGTCACCACAGAAGTACGGTTATCACTATAGTTTAAAGATAATGACACTGAGACTTCTGGCCACTGAAACTCCTGGTAAAGGCCGTCAGGCTTGCTATAAATACGACTCTGCTTCGCCTCACTAAAATCCAGTAACTTTCCTGTAAGCAGATCCTCCAATGCCAATTTCTGCATACTATCACTCAAGTGCAAACTGTACTCTTGAGCGATAAACAAAGGGCCGGTGAAGCTGCCGTACAAATCTGCAGTGTCGGGCAAATTAAAACCATGCCAGGCCCCTTTATCCACATAGGTTGAGACAATCTTGAGGTTGCCTCTCTCATCTCGCTCCTCCATAGAGGTAGGCGTGCCTTGATAAGGCAGAAGATCACGATATTCGACCGAGTCGAGTGCCGATAAACTGGATACACATAAGAGAAGACAAGAAAGCATAGAGAAACCTATCCCATTAAACAGCTTTATAAAGCTGCCAATAATTGAATACAATATCCAGAGTATGTGGGTAACAGGATTTCGATGCAAGAAAAGCAACAAAAGGTAAACAAAAGTAAGCGGGGGGTTAAAGAAGTTCCTAGGGTCTAGTGCCTAGGAACTGATAAATCTAAGTTAGTAGATAGAAATTCCGCTCTATTGGCTAACCTGTCCCATATGAGTCATATAGCTAGCTATGCCATCGAGGAACATCTGCACCGATATCATCACCAGTACCATACCCATCAGGCGTTCGACCGCGGTCAGTCCCTTCTCACCCAGCACCCTAGTGAATACTTTATAGAAGAGTAAGATAACCGCACTTGCGCCCCAAGCGGCCAGTAAAGCAATAGTCCAATCTAACATCCTAGTACTGTCTGTGTGTGCTAATAAAATAAGTGCCGCTAACACAGAAGGTCCAGCCATCAAGGGGATAGCCATAGGCACAATAAAAGGCTCTTCACCCGCCGCCAGACCGACCACACCTCCAGGCTGAGGGAAGATCATTCTAATAGCGATTAAGAACAAGATGATGCCGCCGGCAATACTGACCGATTCAGATCTCAAGTTCAAAAAGTTAAGAATGGCTTCACCAGCAAAAAGAAATAACAGCATAATACCCAGTGCAAATAACAACTCTCGTATCAATACTCTGCGTCTTTTTTTCGGCTCTATATGACGTAAAATGGATGCGAAAATAGGCAGATTCCCCAGAGGATCCATGATGAGAAATAACATTACAGCGGCAGAGAAAATATCCATAGTAGGCTTAGGCCTGTCTTTGAGCATAAGGGGTTGTTTATATATTCTATAACTTTTTGGAAACAATCAGATAGATAAATTACACAGGAAAGCCCATAAGCCATCACTGCTAGCAGCACCTATTGCTCAACCTGATACAAACTTTGATAGATTAAATAGCAGTTTGAAGCGTGCAAAGTCAGCTTCACTCTAAAAAATTGCCACACTCGATGTAAATAGCGTGGGCTTACCAGCTTATTTTCCAGAAACTGGTATACTGTCTCGTCGTTTTCTAAGGTCCTAGCGAAACAAATCATGCTCTATCTATTAGCCAGCTGTATCGCACTATTATTAGGTCCTGTCTTCTATCGATTCTTTTCGACTGAACACGGACTACAGAAAGGCCTGGACGGATTTATATTCGTCTCCTTGGGCGGACTTGTGCTGCTACATATTTTACCTGAGCTACTGGAGCATGGCGGCTTCATTTCGATCATATTCGTCATCATAGGCGTCTGGGGACCGACTGCCAGTGAGAAGCTATTTCATCGTTATTCTGAGGTCACCCATAACCTTACCCTCATTTTAGGCGTAGGCGGATTACTGCTACACACAATTACCGACGGCGGTGCCATGGTGCTTGCCCAGCAGGACGACGTCTCAATTTTACTCGCCTTGGGCATCATATTACATCGCCTTCCTGTGGGTCTGGCTATCTGGTGGTTAGTTAAACCCCAAGTAGGCAGCCGTTGGGCCATGGCGGTTTTAGCCGGCATGATGCTCCTGACTGGCGTAGGTTATTTCGCCGGAGAGCAGATGTTGACTCATCTCAGCCTAGATAACACAGTATATTTACAGGCCTTCGTGACGGGTTCTATTTTACATGTGGTACTACATCAACCCCATGGCCATCATTCACAGGATGAAACCAGTAAAGTAAACCAGCAAAAACATGAATATCATGCGGGTATAGGTAGTCTACTGGGCATAGGATTACTGTTTTTACTCTTGATGATGGACTCGGGTGGGCATGAGCACCACCATCATGGTAATAGCACAGAGCAACTCGTCGACTGGATGATGGCTCTTGGACCTGTGCTTTTACTCAGCTACGCGGTCGCCGGACTCAGATTTAAGCTAGGCCTGTCGCCCCAGAGTAGCCATCTAGGTAAACGTTGGTTACAACGACTCGCGGGACCAGAGGCTCTGATCATCACAGCTTTCTTACTTGGACCTATGGTCGCACTATTCCAGTTTATAGGCTTATTGGCTATCGGCTCCTTACTCACTTTTAGCCGGGTAGAGCCAACAGACCCCCATCTTTCGGTCCCCGAGTCACCCTTGCGTTTTGGCTTCGCCCATATAGTAGATCGAAGTGCGCCCTGGATCTTGCTCAGCCTGGTCTTGGCTAACCTTATCGGTCATCCCTCGGTGCCATTAGAGAATCCGATTATTCAGGTAGCCGTGCTTATGCTGCTCTTCCTGCCAATGCGATTCTGTAATTTAGGCGGCGCTGTTTTAGCGCTCTCTTTGGCATATAGCGGTTGGAGTATACCCGCCGTTATGTTAGCTCTGGTCGCTGCACCTATCTTCAACTTGGCTCAGCTCAAGCTGATGAGTTGGACACAGAGAGTAGCTGTTATAGGGCTCATCTTAGTAATCTTAGCCCTAACGTCATTGTTCCAGCCTCATTGGAGCATGATAACTATGCCAGAGTCCTTAAGCATGATATCTCTGATAGTTCTAGCCTGCTTATTTGCCGCTAGCCTACTACGTTTGGGCCCGAGAAAGTTTCTGGCCCGCATCATGTTGATAAAGCCCAAAGCCCATGACCATGGCTCACATGATCACGGACATAAGCACTAAAGCCAAACCAGCTTTAAGTTGTAAGTTATAAACCAAAGCAGCTCAAGACATGGCATCTCAATAAAAGCCTAGAAAGTCGCGAGCTGCGAGCTTGTCATCCCGGCAATACTGTTAGCTGGGAGCCAGCTTTAACACTCCTGAATGATGGCTGAGACTCCCCCCAAACTTTTGATTTTACTTAAAACTTACCACTAACATCTCAGCTTTTTTATCTTGGCTTACCCTCGAGACTCGTATCTTTCTTTGCTCTTCCCTCGCCAAAAGCTGCAAATAAATAGCAATCAATTTTAATCAGGTATAAATTCAAGCATTGCCTCCCAATGTACGTCACGTGAAATGAATGTGTTTCATCATCTTTCAAGCAGATAACTTCTATCATCTGATATAGATGAGTTCACCGCTACCTAGAGTCGAGCCCCTATGTGTATTTTGTTTATTGCTTTGAATCAGCATCCTAAGTATCCGTTAATCGTGTGTGCCAACCGCGATGAATTTCACCACAGGCCTACTGAACAGGCTCACTTCTGGCCACCAGAAAATGAGATACTAGCAGGCAAAGATCTTGAGGCTGGAGGGACTTGGTTAGGCATCAATAAACGAGGCGGGTTTTCAGCACTAACTAATTTAAGAGATCCACAGAGGCAACAGAGTGAGATGAGAAGCCGCGGCGAGCTAGTACTCAAGGCACTCGATTCCCAAGCTTCTATCACCAATTGGCTCCGTGAGCACAGCAGCAACTACAACCCTTTCAATCTGATCTTTGGCGATGTCAGAGAGCTCTACTGCTTTAACAGCATAGCCAATACTCTCACTCAGCTAGATTCGGGGTACCACTCCATCAGCAATGGGGCATTAGATGATATTTGGCCCAAAATGGCTCGGGGAACACTCGCACTCCAAGAGTCTATTTCAACTTGTGAGGAGCCAGATATAGACGCCCTACTCACCATAATGAAAGATGAAACCCGAGCCAAAGACACAGAGTTACCAGAGACAGGCATAGGATTGGAATGGGAAAGGCTTCTCTCATCTATCTATATTAAGCATGAGGAATACGGTACGCGCTCAACCAGTATTTTGCTGCAGGATAACTCAGGTAATACCCGCTTTATCGAGGTGAGATATGACCGTAAGGGGCGCAACTTAGGACGGCAGCATTTCGAAATCATAAGTAAATAGTTGAGACTCCTGTCCCAAAGTGAGTTGAGGATATTTGAGATAGTGAAAGACTAACAAGCAATTGGTATCACCCTAAGAGGCAAAATGAAAAAAGGAATATTCTTCGTCGGCTTGAGTGTACTCATATTGAGCGCATGTATCAGTCAAACTAATGTTCGAACTCATACAGAGAAAGGGACAGAACAAATGGCCAAATCTGAGGCTATTATTAGCCCGGCAAGAGCAGCATGTGAGCAGATGGCTGGCGGCTGGATAGAGTCAGAGGTATCACCTCAAGTAAGGGAGGCACTGGATTCTGTGCTGATGCGAATGAATACATTGGCCAAACTTAAACAGATTCTGAGAGTACAGACTCAGGTGGTAGCAGGAATAAATTATGCCATAGAGTTTGAATTTGATAATGGGGAAGTCTGGCATACTCAGGTATTTCGCAGCCTAAAGGGCGAATACTCTATGACTAAACCCGCTGTACAGGGGCATTTATCCGATATCTGTCATAAGAGCTAGCAGGCTTTAGCTGTGCGAATAAAGTTTAAGTCGCGGTTTCTGACCTTAAGTCCGCGACGAATTTTTTATACCAATCCGATCTAAATACTAATCTGAGGTGTGATCATGGGTGATAACCCAACGGTCATTTAGCTTCTCAACCAGTAGAGTAAATACGCCGCTAGGCTTGTCTTTGGCTCGCGTTAACTGCCAATGTCCCACTACGATGGCAGCATAATTACTCAGCATCTTAGTATCATTGATAGTGAACTTCAGTTGACCTAAGGTCGCCTTATCCGGGTAGTTCTTCTTATAGGCCGCTAATGTTTCAGCCCAGCCATAACGAATTTTCTTTCCGGAAATGAAACGCATCTTCTCGTTATTCCAATAACCTTGCATATAGCCATCGAGATCTCCTCGATTCCATGCCGCCTGCTGCTCAGACAATATATGCGCAATATCGTCGGTTGGCACTGCTGAGGCACTAAATGACAGCAGCATAAATAGAGCCGTAAGTCCTTTTTTAAACATGGTTTTTCCCATAAATACGAGATAGGCTATAGTATATACTCAAACCACTTCAAGATGCAGAACTCTGCAGCCAGTAAAGTGGCTTGGCATTTATGACTCATCTTATTAAGTGGTAAAATTCTGCTCAGATAAAACGGTTAATAAATGTCTAGCTTGGATCATAGGAATATTTATCTTAGGTTATGTTTCAGACTTTTTGTAAATTCATCTTAAAATTATCGGGTTGGAAAATTTCCGGTTTACTGCCTACGGATCACCAATTCATCGTTATTATTGGTCCCCACACCAGTAACTGGGACTTTATCGTCGGGGTACTAACCCGAGGTGCATTAGGTGCTAAAGTTAACTTTCTCGGCAAGCATCAGCTTTTTATTCCGCCGTGGGGCTGGTTCTTCAAGGCCATAGGTGGAACACCAGTAGATAGAAGCAAGACTAATAATTTGGTGGATGGTGTGGTTCAGCTCTATCAATCGAATCCTAACTTCTCTCTGGCATTGGCGCCGGAAGGCACTCGCAGCCCAGTGAAACGCTGGAAAACAGGTTTCTATCATATTGCCAGCAAGGCAGGTGTGCCCATAATCACTATTGGACTAAACTTCGACACTAAGACAGTGATAATCCCCGAGGGTTGGCTGACCACGGATGATATGCAGCAAGATATGAATAAAATAATCGGCTTCTATCGCTCCATCAAGGGACGTCACCCCAAGGTGATCCCAGATTTCACTCCCTGAGCCAAGCCTTAATCCCTTGTCGTTTTCCCGAGTGACGGCTATAGTGCCGCCACTCCGTATCTATTAGTGTTCTTTCTATGAGTTTTGATACCTGGCTACTCTATTTGTTCGCCGTACTACTGATCTCCATATCTCCAGGCACCATGGCCGTGTTGTCCATGAGCCATGGCATGCATTATGGTAAGACTCGTAGCCTAGCTACTGCTTTGGGTAGTGTAACTTCGGCATTAATCTTGATGATGGCTTCCGCGGCAGGCCTTGGTGCACTGCTGAGTGCTACCGAATACGGTTTCAGCATATTAAAATATTGTGGTGCCGCCTATCTGATTTTTCTGGGAATTAAACTGCTACTAACAAAGGCCACTGGCCAAGGCCTGGACCTGCAACATATCAAGAGTAAGGGCACGCCTAAAAATATGTTCAAACAGGCCTTCATGGTGGGAATAAGCAATCCCAAAGACCTGCTCTTCTTCGCTGCTTTGTTTCCACAGTTTATCGACATATCAGCGCCACAAGGACCCCAGCTGGCAATTTTGGCCGCGACTTGGGCCGTGATAGATTTCAGCTTCGTGATGATGTACGCCAGCATGGCCAATGTACTGGCTCCAAGTCTCAGAACCAGTAATAAGCTACATTGGTTCGATAGAACCAGTGGCGCAGTGTTTATCGCACTCGCAGCGATATTAGTTACCAGGGAAAACTAGCCTTAACAGAAAAGTCTTAAGCGGTAAGCTCAAGACAGAGCTAAGAAAGTTGTAAGCCTTAAGCTCAGGACAGAGCTAAGAAAGCTGCGAGTTTCGCGCAAAGTGTTCTGAATGACAGAGATTATCTACTTAATAAAAATAGTGTGTCATCCCGGCAATGCTGTTAGCCGGGATCCAGAGTTACGAAAAATGACCATCAAGCTCGTAGCTCGTAGCTCGTAGCTTAAAACTTACGACTTATAACTCTTAGCTGTCAACTTAACGCTCGCATCTCTTAACTTTGTCCTTTCAAACTTCTAACATCCAATCCTGTGGGAGCCTGAAAGGCTCTTAGGCCAAATTCAGGCAATATAGCGAACACATGGTCGAAGATATCGCCCTGAATATCTTCATAATATACCCAGCGAGTATCGTTGGTGAAGATATAGATCTCGATTGGCACCCCTTCCTTAGTCGATGCCAACTGGCGCACCAGTAAGGTCATATCCTTGTGTATATTTTCGTGATTAGCCACAAACTCCTTTAAATAAGCCCTAAACGTTCCAATATTGGTGAGCTTACGACTGTTTACTGGCGTATCAACATCAGAGATAGCGAGATTAAACTTAGCTATCTCATCATTTTTACGTCCCAAATAGTCTTTCAGGTGGTTAATCTTACCCAAACGAATCAGCTCCTCTTCGGTGAGGAAGCGAATCGAGTGAATATCTATGTGTATCGAGCGCTTGATCCTGCGACCACCAGACTCTGACATGCCGCGCCAATTCTTGAAGGCATCTGACACTAATGCATAGGCAGGGATCATGGTTATGGTCTGGTCCCAGTTTCGAACCTTAACCGTAGTTAAAGAGACCTCTTCCACTGAACCATCGGCGCCATACTTATCCATCTGAATCCAGTCACCCGGACTGACCATACGGTTAGCCGCCAACTGAATCCCGGCTACGAAGCCAAGAATTGTGTCCCTGAACACCAACATGACCAAACCAGTCATGACACCTAAGCCACTCAGAAAATAGACCGGAGACTGGTTCGCCAGTATCGAAATAGACACTATGATGGCGACAAAGAAGAGGAAAAGCTTAAATAACTGTACGAAACTTTTGATGGGCAGACGGCGGCTAACGAGATTGATATCGGCAATTTCATTTGCGGCATCTAGGCCGCTGTACACGGCGCGGATCAGTAGCACCAGAATACTCACATTCAGCAAGCGATCGATAGAGCTACTCAATAGCTGATGCTCGGTCAGTGCTAAGGGGATCAATATGCTGAGTATGAGTGCTGGGATCAAGACGGCAAACTTCTCCAGCACCTTATGGCCCATGAAGATATCGTCCCAGCTAACTTTAGACCTAAGTATGACAATATTCATTGCCCGCACCACGCCCCGCTTGACGAACAGATATGCCAGACTAGCTAATACTATACTGACTATAACCATCACAGCGGTAGAAATCCCATCCGATGGACTAGTGTTTATCCCCCAGTCAGACAGCCACTGAGAGATCTGCAATCTAAGTTGATGATCCAAACCTTACTCTCCATATTTCTAATAATTTAATTGCCGCTGCTCACTATAAATAGCCATGACTGAAGCCAAAACAAGAATAAAGTCACAATCAGCCAAGATAAAATGTCACACTAGATAATCACAAGCTTATATTTTATAAGAATTTCTAGCACTACATATTGACGAGCAAACAAAGTTTAACAAGAATCCCTCTCTAAAGTCAGAAATAGGATGAAGTAGATGACTAAATATTTAATGCTGCTGGGCCTGTTAGCCATAAGTTTGCATGCTTCGGCAAACCAACTCTCAGAAGAGTCCACCCCAGATTTTAAGGCTAAAGTCAGCATAAGTGCCGATTATATCCCAGCCACTAATGATATGTACGGCATCACAATAGCGCCATATCACTTCGATAAAAACTATAATCAATGGGGTTACTACTTAGGTTATGCCCAAAGCACAGAAGATGATATCAGCCTCATTAAACCCGCCGAAGGTTATACCCAAGACACCATGTGGCGTTTCGGCTTGAGTTATAGCCTAACCACTAATTTCAGTATTTACAGCGGCGCCAGCATATACGAGCATGAAACACACCAGACCTCAGGTGTAGCACCAAAGATTGTCGACGGAAAACCCATATGGGAAGAGACATCTGACACCACTTGGGGTGGAGAGTTAGGACTTAGATATATGATGGATACAGGCCTGATGCTTAGCACAGGTTACAACTCAGCCTCTGAAAGCGCTGTGATCAGTGTCGGTTGGGCCATGTAACCAGCCCTTGCTTAAGTGGCTACCATTCGCAAGATTCGCGGCTCAACAGAGCCGCACTTGCCATCCACTGCAACACTTTTATAAATGTCTTGGAGTCCTGTCTATAAAGCACAAGAATTGACCTCCCCAATGTAAAACTAGCTCACATCTTTACGCTCCCTTGATATAAATTGGTATAAACTAGAGCAATCCTCTTTATTAGGTTCATCCTCATGCATAAACGACTAAGACTGTTAAGCTCACTCGCCCTGCTAGTATTCCTATTCCCCAGCTTAGCTATAGCGGCCACCGAGACCTTAGCAAGAGTCACCTTAGAGAATGGCGCCAAGGTACGTCTTAACGACGACTTCACCTGGGAATATGTCATTCTCGAAACCCTTCCAGCAACAAGCAGCGAAACAAGCCCCCAGGCTGTCACAGCTATTACGGCTATTGGGCTAAATACAACAAGCACAATTAATCTGGCGAGTACGTCCGGGGCCAATAAAGCCACCAGCCAGACCATGACAGCCAGTGCCATGTCCCAGGCCGAATTACTTAAATCGACAGCCAAATCAGGTGTAAAAGTGAGTTTTTCTAAAGCAGAATGGGATGACGATGGTCGCCTGGGCCTCACTTTCGACTTAGCCAGTACCAGCTCTGAGCATTATGTGATGATAGAACTGGATATCAGCTTATATGATGATTCAGGCAGCAAGCTTAAGACAGAAACCGTCAAGGTGTGGAAAGCCATCTTCAGATCACCTGATACTTACCTACGTAAAGGCGAGCAGCGCCAGAGTCGAACCTTCTGGATCCAGGGCATAAATGCCAGCCAATGGACTAAACAGCTACTCAGCCTCAAGATAGGCGAAATGAATTCGAGAATGTGATCTCAAAGAAGTAGTTAGCAACGAAGAAAAACAGTTCCTAGCTAGAGAAACAAGCAAACAAAAAGCCGGAGCATAAATGCGCCGGCTTTTACTTTTAAGAGCTAGAAACATAGGCACAACAATTTTTATTCTAGTTTCTCAGCTTGTTTAGACCAGTTCTGATACGCCAGTGAACGTTGATGGCAGGGATGCCATCGTCGAGCCCACAGGGACTTGTGCTTGCGGCGATTCACTGGAGTATCAGGACATTCGCTTGCTGCAGGCAATAGATGATAGTGAAGGTAAAATCTAACAATCACTACCAGATAACAATAAAAATTAACGCTAAAAACAAGCAATAAAAAAGGGCCCAAAGGCCCTTTCAATATCTATAGTGATATCAATAATTTCAAATCAACCAACTAGTTTCAGATAAAATTTCACCTAGTTTATTTACAAACTTGGTAAAACACCTGCTGGTAAGTAACTGTTAAAGCTAGCAGTCATTAGCAGATCGATCGAGGCTTCAATATCTGGGGCAAAGAACCTGTCCTTATCATAATAAGAAACCAGTTCACGAATTTCGGCTTTCGCCTTAGCCACAGCCACACTAGGTTGCAGCGGTGCACGGAAATCAAGTCCCTGCGCCGAAGCCAGTAGTTCGATGGCAAGTACGCCACGAGTATTTTCAGACATATAACGCAGACGACGCGCCGCAAAGGTCGCCATAGAGACGTGATCTTCCTGGTTCGCCGATGTAGGTAAGCTGTCTACCGATGCAGGATGGGCATAGGTCTTATTTTCTGAGGCTAATGCAGCGGCTGTAACCTGAGCAATCATAAAGCCCGAGTTAACCCCGCCATTTTCCACTAAGAAAGGCGGCAGCTTAGACAAGTTAGGGTCGATAAGCAGAGCGATACGACGCTCGGCGATAGAACCTAGCTCGGCAATGGCAATCGCCAGATTATCCGCCGCCATGGCGACAGGCTCAGCGTGGAAGTTACCACCCGAGATAATATCCCCCGTGTCCTGGAACACTAACGGGTTATCCGTCACGCCGTTCGCTTCGACTTCAAGCACACCCGCCGCATGACGAATTTGAGTCAGACAAGCACCCAGCACCTGAGGCTGACAACGTAGTGAGTAAGGGTCTTGTACTTTTTCACAGTTGGCGTGATCTAAGCTAATCTCAGACTCTTCACCTAACAGAAGACGGAACAAACTGGCAGAATCTATCTGACCCAGTTGACCACGAGCCGCATGAATGCGTGAATCGAACGGACTACGGCTACCCATAGCGGCTTCGACGCTCATGGCACCGATAACTGAGCTTGCCGCGAACAGGTCTTCGGCATTAAACAAACCTTCCAGCGCCATAGCAGTCGATGCCTGAGTGCCATTAAGCAGGGCCAGGCCCTCTTTAGCGGCGAGTTCGATTGGCTCGAGACCCGCAATTTTCAGACCCTCTTTAGCCGTCAGGATCTCCCCTTTATGGCTCATCTCACCTTCACCCAGTATCGACAGACTCATATGTGATAACGGCGCCAAGTCACCCGATGCTCCCACAGAACCTTTCTCAGGTACACATGGGTAAACTTCGGCGTTAACCAAGGCGATAAGGAAGTTGATCACCTCGAGACGAATGCCAGAGAAGCCACGACTTAGGGAGTTAATCTTAAGCACCATCATCAGGCGCACTGTGGCGTCCTGCATGTACTGGCCAACACCCGCGGCGTGTGACAAGACGATAGAGCGTTGCAGTAATTGCAGATCTTCGGCGGCAATCTTGGTGTTAGCCAAGAGGCCAAAACCTGTGTTAATACCATAAACGGTACGATCTTCATCTAAGATCTGCTGCACTATGGCTGAGCTGGTATTGATACCGGCAATGGCGCTCTGTGCAAGTTCAAGGCTGACCTTGCCACGACTGATATCGCGAATTTGAGCAAGGGTCAGGGTTCCTGGAGTTAATACTAAATGGCTCATTTCTATTTACCTTCTTCAGTCTGTTCTAGCATTGGCAGGTCAAGGCCTTGCTCTTTTGCACAATTTTTAGCGAGTTCGTATCCGGCATCGGCATGACGCATAACGCCAGTGGCAGGGTCATTCCACAGCACGCGTCCAAGACGCGCAGCAGCATCATCACTACCATCGGCAACAATAACCACACCTGAGTGTTGGCTAAAGCCCATGCCCACACCACCACCGTGATGCAAAGAAACCCAAGTCGCACCACTTGCCGTGTTTAATAACGCATTCATCAAGGGCCAATCGGACACAGCATCCGAGCCATCGAGCATAGATTCAGTTTCACGGTTAGGACTAGCAACAGAGCCGGAATCTAAGTGATCACGTCCGATAACGATTGGCGCTGACAGCTCACCGCTCTTAACCATTTCGTTGAAGGCTAATGCCAAACGAGCGCGATCTTTCAAGCCCACCCAACAGATGCGCGCTGGTAGGCCCTGAAACGCGATACGCTCGCGGGCCATGTCCAACCAGTTATGCAGTTGTGGGTTATCCGGGATCAACTCCTTCACCTTGGCATCTGTCTTATAGATATCTTCAGGATCGCCGGATAGAGCCACCCAACGGAAAGGACCTATGCCCTCACAGAACAGAGGTCGAACATAGGCAGGCACGAAACCCGGGAAGTCGAATGCGTTTTCCACGCCTTCTTCGAAAGCCATCTGGCGTATGTTGTTGCCGTAATCGGTAGTCGCAGCACCCGCCGCCTGTAGGGCAAGCATGGCGCGAACCTGAACCGCCATAGACTGCTTAGCCGCCTTCACTACAGCCGCTTCATCTTTCTTGCGCATCTCGATAGCTTGTTCTAGGGTCCAGCCCTGAGGCAAATAGCCGTTTAACGGATCATGTGCCGAGGTTTGGTCGGTAACCACATCTGGGGTAATACCACGTTCCACCAGCTCGGCGAACACATCCGCCGCATTACCGAGAAGACCAACAGAGACCGGCTTACCGCTCGCCTTAGCCGCATCGATCATGGCTAATGCTTCATCGAGAGAGCTGGCTTTCTTATCCACATATTTAGTACGCATACGGAAATCGATACGGGTCTCATCGACTTCACAGGTCAATACCGAATAACCAGCCATAGTGCCGGCTAACGGTTGAGCGCCGCCCATACCACCTAGGCCACCGGTCAAGATCCACTTACCCGCCGATGAACCGCCGAAGTGTTGCTTAGCCATGGCAACGAAGGTCTCGTAGGTGCCCTGAACTATGCCCTGAGAACCGATATAGATCCAAGAACCCGCCGTCATCTGGCCATACATGGCCAAACCTTTCTTATCCAGCTCGTTGAAGTGCTCCCAGTTTGCCCAGTGTGGTACTAGGTTAGAGTTAGCAATGATCACGCGCGGTGCATTGCTATGGGTCTTGAACACGCCAACAGGCTTGCCTGACTGCACCATCAGGGTCTCGTCTTCTTCCAGACGCTGTAATACTTCGATGATCTTGTCATAGCTCTGCCAATCACGAGCTGCTCGGCCGATACCGCCGTAGACCACTAGATCTTCCGGACGCTCGGCAACATCTGGATGCAAGTTGTTCATCAACATGCGCATAGGCGCTTCTGTCATCCAGCTCTTACAACTTAGCTTGCTGCCGTGAGGAGCGATTATGCGACGGCTTGGGTCGTGTCTCTTATCCATCTTAAAAAACCTCTTTTCAATTTGCTTGTGTTGCTGAAGTTATTTTTACTTAGTTATTTTTATGGTGTTTCTTATTGTATTTACATATTTTCGCTTTACCGTGCAGCAGTAATTAAAGCCCTGATTTACGGCGCTTTAAAAGGTTAGGTGACCACCTAATCTAAATCTGCTGCCCGGATGAATTAATCTGGCATAGCTCACCACACCTTTGCGTGACCAGGTACGACGCAAGATCTGTAAACAGGGCTCACTCGCCTCAATCTGCAGCTGCTGCTGGTTATGTTTATTGGCTACCACAGCCTCTAATGTATGTCTCGCCTCGGTGAGCGGTGCCACCAAAGACAGGTATTCGTGGGGGGTCTGAACAGAGAAGTCCTGGAGTAGATAATCCGGAATAAGCTTAGGGTTAACGAAACGTTCCTCAAGCTGTAAGGGAATATCCTGCTCGCAATGTACTAATACCGAGTAGTAGACAGGACTGCCGGTTTCTAAGCCCAAGGCGATGGCAATAGGCGCTATGGCTTGGATCTCGGTGAGTACCAGCTGCTTGACGCTGTAACCATGGCCCCTGTCTTTGATCTCATCGGCAATATTACGAATCGCCATCATGGAAGACTGGGACTTAAGTTCGGCAACGAAGGTGCCTAACCCCTGAGAGCGCTCGAGTACGCCATCGTCGGTGAGCTCAGTCAATGCTCGGCGCGCCGTCATGCGGCTACACTCAAACAGTTCAGCCATCTGGTTCTCCGAAGGAACACGGCTATGCTCCTCCCACTCACCGGATTCGATGCGGGCTAAAATATACTGTTTAATCTCTGCAAACTTGGGCGTCGCCATACATGTCCTTATATTTGAATTTTTCGTTATGAGAACCTAGAATTTAGCACTTGGAAGCTAATGCCTATAAACGTAAACTCGGTATTAATAATGCTTTTCAAACGATTAAAATTACCGCTATAATCCTAGCTTGTATATACAAGTAAATACAAGCTGGATCACACTTTTATTTCAGCAAAAATAACAACACTGCAAAAGTGAGGAAAAAATATGTCTTGGGATCAGGTCTGGATTGACGTCAACGTAGCGACTATGTCACCTTCTGTTTCAGCACCTTATGGAGCGATAACAGATGCAGCCATTGCAGTAAAAGAGGGCAAGATTGTCTGGGTTGGCCCACGTTCCGAACTGCCTGAGTTTGATGTTTTGTCAACGCCGGTTTACAGAGGCAAGGGTGGCTGGATAACCCCAGGTCTTATCGACGCACACACTCATCTAGTGTTCGCTGGTAGCCGAGCCAACGAATTCGAGCTCCGCCTACAAGGGGCTAGCTATGAAGAGATAGCCCGCAGCGGCGGTGGTATCATCTCGACCGTTAAAGCCTGCCGTGAAGCCAGTGAAGCCGAATTATTTGAGCTGGGTCGTAAGCGCCTCAATGCCCTCGCAAAAGAGGGAGTCACCACCATAGAAATAAAATCTGGCTATGGCCTAGATACCGAGACAGAGCTCAAACTACTGCGTGTGGCCCGAGAACTGGGCAAGCATCATCACGTAGATGTGAAGACTACCTTTCTCGGTGCACACGCCATCCCCCCTGAATATAAAGATGATGTTGATGGCTATGTGGATCTGGTCATCAATGAGATGTTGCCTGCGGTCATGGCAGAAGGCTTGGCCGATGCTGCCGATGTCTTTTGTGAGAATATTGCTTTCAGCGTCGAACAAACTGAGCGGGTGCTGAGCGCCGCTAAAAAAGCGGGCCTAGATATCAAGCTCCATGCCGAGCAACTGTCTAACTTAGGCGGCTCTGCCATGGCAGCTAAGCTAGGCGCCAAGTCGGTGGATCATATCGAGTACCTGGACGAAGACGGCATTATCGCCATGAGTAAAAGCGGCACCTGCGCCACCTTGCTACCCGGCGCTTTCTACTTCCTACGTGAAACTCAGATGCCACCTATAGAGCTGCTGCGCAAACATAAGGTCCCTATAGTGATAGCCAGCGACTATAACCCAGGGTCGTCTCCACTTTGCTCTAGCCTCTTGATGCTCAACATGGCTTGCACCCTGTTCCGCCTGACACCCGAAGAAGCACTTGCGGGTATGACGCGCAATGCCGCCAAGGCATTAGGTATTGAGGATAAGGTAGGTGTGCTCGAAGCCGGCATGCAGGCAGATTTCTGTCTATGGGATATTACCACTCCGGCAGAGTTAGCCTACACATATGGGGCTGGGGCTTGCCTTGAAGTAGTGAAGGCAGGACATTTGGTACACCAGTAGACTGTCAGCCTGAGCGATGAGGCAGATTCATCGTTTTTATTGTAACCCTACAGGGTTGTGGTAATTAGCCAGCTTGATTGATAACCATAGCTTCATGGTTATCAATTGCTTGCAGCAGATACTTCTGCGAGACGCCGGCTCTTGATTTCATAAGAAGTACAATCCCTGTAGGCTCTGTGATTTCAAACAACTTCCATGTTTAAAAGCCAGTTCGGCATCCCTGCCTCTCGTTCGAAGAGTATCACTTCGTGATACCTCACCCTGAAACCGAAACTCGCAACCGCATCTACATTGGATAATTTTATCTTCGATTTGGCTTCAAAGGGGATAGCTAACTTATTCATCTGGCGATATGGGTACTTGGCAGTTTTATGGTGCCTATAACTTTGCTGTAATTTATAACCTGCGGTTCGCCTAATGTGCAGATACTTCTGCGAGACGCCGTAAATATGTCCCTATAGGCTCTACCAAAACATCCCTGTTTTGGAAGCTCGCAGCCCCATCTACACTGGATAATTTACCTCTTCTGTTACCCCCTCCTCTTTATTATTTTGGCGTAAGGCCTGTATAAGGTGGCGTTATCTCGAAAGATTAACGACAAGTTAACTTATATATTAAGCAGACACTTTAAAAGAGGAATAGACATGAAAAAGTTTATGCATACAAAATTATTCTGCTTATCATTACTCGGATTTAGCGCTTTTAGTCAGGCCATACCTGTCGAAATAAAATTCAATGATTTGAGTCACCCAGAAGCAAATCGATTTCTAAAACAAACATTTGAGATTTTTTTAAATAACCCCAGTGAATTAGATAGACTGCTCTCTGATGACTTTGTGCAAGTTTTTGCAGGCGGGACAAATAACAGAGATAAGTTTTTAGCACACTCAACAGTTCTTACTGAGTCGCTATTAGGTGCAAAGATAAATTTTGAAGACGTAAATGTTGATAACGATGGTGTTATTTCAGAAATTCACACCATTGCTTTAACTAAGAAAGATGGCTCTGAAGCGGTATTAAGATTCTTGGCCTTTTACTATTTTAAGGATGGAAAATTAACTAAGGTTGATGAATTGAATACTCTGGTGAAAGGAAGCAGTGAAGATAGTGACTTAGGCTCTAGGACGGAATAGTCAGCATCGGAGTAAATCACTAAGCTTTTTATCTTATGCCCATTCCACAAGAGTTCAAGCATCTGACTCTATGCTTTTTAAACATTTCAGTCCATTCAAAATCTAGCATAGACCCGCGCCAAAACAGATCGGGTCATCTTGGATTTTATCACTGCGGCATCGACAATATTGGCACTCCAATGGCTATTTCCATTAACTGATATCCATGGCTGGTCAATGAACAACACACCTAAAATAGACTCATTGGATAGATGCCTTCTTATGCCTAGTAAGAAGGCCTTCCCTGACAAAGAAGGCGCTAATATCTTCAGTGCCTAAATGTGCAACATACCCGTTGAAATCAGTATTAACTAGATTGACTATTTCTATAATCCTGTACGAAATCATGCTAGTAATAACGATCTGTCTCCGATGACATTCGAAAAGTGTATTTTGAGAAACCCAAAAACATCTAAAAACAGGGGCTAACCACTATGTTATTTTCTCATACATTACAAATTGTTGGGGCACAAGAAAAGGCACCGTTTCATTGCCATAATTCTGCCCAATTAGTTTATGTGCATATCGGCTGCCAAGTGATTTATACACGAACAAACAGTATCTTGGCTCTTGCGGGCCAATTAATTTGGTTGCCCCCAAATGTAGAGCATAAAGCGGAAGGCTTGAAACACTCGACCCTGTCTCTTATGTATTCTACAGACGCTGACATGATGAATTTGGGTGACAGTATTTGCAGCCTTGAACTGACACCACTGATTATCCAAATCATGTCGATGAAGAAAAATGGATTATTGCCGCACGACTCTCAGGCCCAGTTGCATTACGACTGGGTCCTTAAAGATCAAATTGCACGAACTTCTCCATCCGCCAGCATGATGGCCTCAAAAGGCGAGCTTGACCGGCGTTTACTCCCAGTGATTAATGCCTTAACTAAGGTTCCGAATATTAAGATCCAGCTTGATGAATATGCTGAAACCTGTGGAGCATCAACGCGTACCTTAAATCGATTATTCAAACAGCACTTTCAATGTTCATTCCGTGACGTTAGAAGTCGCGTAGTGATGGAAAAAGCCAAACAATTACAACGAGACGGGCAAAAGGCGACTCAGATAGCTTTTGAGTTGGGCTATGCCAGCCTCTCAGCATATTCCGCAGCATTTCATGCCTACCGTAGAACTACTGATGAGACTTTGGCGTAAACTCTAAAGCTGATGTCGTTTAAGTGACGGTGCGTATTAGCTGATTTCGCTATCATGTTTGTTATTGATAGAGAGGAAATCAGTATGTCTAAATTATTATTACTTGGAATAAGTTTGTCTATGGCAGCAGCTATGCGTTGATCCATCGCACGGGTCTATCAACTAGTGCTATAAATAAGCTATCACAGGAAATAGATAACCATAACTTCATGGTTATCTATTTTTTATGGAGTAAAGTTACTTAAAAATTATAGGTTAAGTCTAGGCTGAATGAGCGTCCTGGAGCCGCTACTCGTCCTGCTGGAGAGACGTCTAATCCTCTGAAGTAATATTCATTGTCGAACAGGTTGTTGACCGATAAGCCTACTTTTAATCCCTGATCATTCTGCTTGAATATCTCAGTACTTATGTTGAAGTTCACCACGGTATAGTCAGGTATTTCCCCAGCTGTACCCGCATCATTCTCTTCGACACTGTTAGCTAAATCTGCAAATGACTTGCTGTAGTAATAGGCCATTAAGCCTAAATCAACCTGGTCAAAGCTGTATAACACACTGGCCGATAGCTGGTGCTTAGACACATAAGGCAGCTGATTACCGGCAAACTCACCCTCGAGTTGTTCCGTATCCAGGTAGTTATAGGCACCAGTTAGACTAAGATCCGGCAATGACTCCGGCGAATAAGTACCTTCCAGCTCTATACCTTGGTTACGGGTCTCGCCTATGTTTACGAACAAGCTGATATCCTTGTCGTACTCGGCCTTATTCTCGAAATCGATGCGATAGGCGGCCAAGGTCAGGCTGCTGGTATCGGTTGGAGTGAAACGCACTCCGGCTTCATAGTTCCATGCCAGCTCCGACTCTAACGTCTGACCTTCTGGCCATAGTTGTGATATCTGTGGCGTACGCAGTGAACGCTGGGCGTTGGTATAGGCGAACCATGAATCGGAAAACTCATAGCCTAAGGTGATACCTGGTAGCCATTCGGTGACATGGTTATCTTGGCTGTAGCCCTGTCCCAGATTAGTGAACTCCATACGCACATCTTCTAAGCGAATGCCCGGCGTTAAGGTGAGTTTGTCATCGAAGAACCCAAGTTCATTACTGATGTAATAAGCCATGGCATTGGTATCCATGTGCCAGTCTCTCGGACTGGTAGTGACTAAGGTCGTATTATCCGTCTCATTGAGCTGATAACTGATGTCTTCGTTAACATAGCGAATACCGGCGATTATGTGTTGAGTGATGTCACCATCGATGTAAATGTTGGCCTTGGGCTCTATGCCAAAAACGGTGAATTCCCGTGGGGAGTTACGTAGATCTGTAGCAGTTTGAGTGGTGTCACCCCAATGACTACCTAAATCGCCATCAGTGTCTTTATTCTTGTTATAGAAATCCCACTGAAAATTACGTGAGCTCTTGTTACCGAAGGTAAGCAATTCAAGTTCGCCATAATCGTATAGGGACGAGTCATCGAGTGTATGACTGTACTTAACCGTGATACGTTTGGTATCCGCATTAAATTCATCGTTGGGCCTAAGAGATTGAGTCCTGTCATCTTCATAAGCCTGAGTATTGAGGGCTCCAGGCAGTTCAGAAAACGCATCATAATACTGGAAGTTAGCATCGATACTATTGTTGCTGTCTATGTTCCACACGGTTTTCAACATGATGTTCTTCACATCTGTGTCAGAGTGATCTCTGAATGACTCACCCTTAGTGAAGTTAGCGTCAAAACGCATGGAGAAATCATCATTAACCGCACCACCAGTACTCAGGTTAGTGTCGTAAAGATTCTTACCACTACCGAAAAAGGTCATTTTCTCATTGAGCGTGGTCTCCCAATCGGTGGAGATAGGTTTTGATATCAGATTGATCACCCCACCTACGTTGTTGGGGCCGTATTGCACCGAAGCACCACCGCGAGCCACATCGATACGATCGATCATAAACAAGGTTGCCGGAAACAACGACTGCCCCGTGTGACCATAAGGCGCTAGAGTCATTGGAATGCCGTCCATTAAGAACTGAGCATAACCACTGCGACTGCTATCTAAACCACGAACCGAGACATTAGGTAACACGCCTGTGCCTGTTTCATCCTTAATTTTAATCCCCGGGATCTGCTGCAATGCGGTATCTATGGAGCGCACTGCGGTACGTTCCATCTTGTCATGGGTAATGATACTGCGGTTACCTGCATAGGTTTTTAGATCGGCGATTTCCGAATTTCCCAGCACACTGCCCTTGACCTGCATCACTTCCATAGCGGGTGCATCCTGATCGGCAAAGGCGAAAGGACAGGCAATACTGGCGGTTATGGCCACGGAAAGCGCGGTTAATTTTAATCCCTGATTTGGCATGAACATGGTTTATTCCTTGATATAACTCGTAGTGTTTAAATGCCCTGTCGGGCTATTTCCAATCTGGACACTCGAGAAACAAGACTCCCAAGGGCACAGGCATCGAGTAATTTAGCTATGCCAGCCAAGCTTAAGCCTACATTTACCAGACCGAATTAAACGATAATCGTTATTGTTATTATTTATGTTGGTCGGTCAAGTTTTTTCTATTTTATTTACCTATGGTTATCAGGATGTTACATGTCATTAAACTTGTATCTAACTATATTTAATCCCTTTTATAGTTGCGTAGCAAAACCTTAACGAACGTAAATGAGCGTTATTCTGAATAATTGCTATTTAGGTTTCTAGGCCGTCACCTTGCTTACTCACTTATGGCGGATTTTCTACTAGGTGTTCGGAGATGCCCTATCTTAGGCAGCCAGGGAAGCTCTTCAGTGACTCATCTTGATATGGGAAAGGAAGGGGCCGAAATTGCAGTCAATGACTAAAAAAACAAGGGGGATCTTACTGCTATAAGTGATTACCTAGGAGGCGAATACCTAAAAGGTGACATGGTTTTACTCCTGACAAATAACCTAATACCAATAGGTATAAGCACCAAAGCTGTCATGACGACTAAAAGCTATCATGCCAGCTAAGAGTCGCCTTAAGTTGCAATCGAATGCCCTGATAACCCGCTCATCCTGTTTAAAGCAGCTTATTAGCCTTAAAAGCCGCCAAACTCTGTGAATACTTGTTAGTCCAAAATGGATGATCTGTATTATCCAAGGCTAATTGTTCATGCTGTATGGCTAGGTCAAACTCTTCCTCCTCTGCATACGCCAGCGCTAATGCGTCTTGGGCAGTATGTGAATTCGGATATGATTTAACTGCGAGCAGATAGATATCTAAGGCTTTATCAGTTCCCTTTTTAGTACCCTTGTCAGACTCTGCCTTGGCTAAGGCTATCAAAGAATCGGTTGCAGGCACTTCGAAGCCATACTTCTCTTGTGAGAGGTATTTGTAATGAGCGAGTATCGCCTCTGGCCCCTGACGTGATATCTGCGAGTCTGGTTTTAGCACCTGGTGATAGTCGTTGAACAGCAGCTCTATGCCATAGGCCGTCGCCAGAATCGGCTGAGTCATATAATAAGTACCGTCGAAGCGTTTAATACGATAATCCAAGGTTGGCGTGGCGTTATCCTTTATTATCTTTTCCATCTCGGCGAAGCTGGCTAGCTGTCTCTGCTCGAAGCCACTATCACTAGTACTCATAAACAGGAATCTTGGCTTGCCCTTCATGGCGGCAAGCTTCTTTGGTGCATCCTTGATGACATAAGCGAAGTCGTCACTCAATACCGGGCTTGCGACAAAGTAGGCATTAAACAAATCGGGACGATTAATTAGGGTATATAAGCCAAGTCCCGCATTACCGGTAAAACCATTCATGATGCGAAAGCCATTGCTTCTATATTGCTTGTCGATAGCAGGAAGGAGCCCTTGCTGCATAAAATCCAGCAGCTTAGTATCGCCTCGTTCATCTATGGCTAATTTTTTCCAGTCACCTAAAATTTTATTGTCGTCGGGCGCGGTCACAATAATGGTTTCTAGCCAGGGCCAGTCGCCATTATGACTCATCCAGTCATGCATTCCATTGAGATATGCTTGGCTTCGGGGATGAAAGTCGAACATGACCGGATAACGCTTATCTGTATTTTTAAAGTAACTTGGCGGTAAGGTTACAGTGAAAGAGATAGGCTTATCTGATAGTGAAGTGGTGACATCCAGAGTCGTGTTCCGTGACTGCTTATCCAGGTTATCAGCCAGACTCGCTCCACTGCTTAATACCAAGCTAATGAATAGAGGCAGCGCTAATATCAGCTGTTTTATCATTATTTTCATCCCTGTGATTTTTGATAAGCAGCCAAGCTAACACCCTTTTTTGTCTTTGACTATTCCTTGAGCAAGCTCAGTTAAATCCCAGTTTATGCTGGGCCAAAGTAACTGATAGATCACTATCAAGCTTTATATACAAATTAATGTGGCATATCTGGTAAATTTAATACATTTTGTTCACCTATTAGGCTAGTAATAACAAAGATTTCAGCTTAGGATCGACGTTGAAAATAACATTATCAGTTACTGGAACATCGATTCCGGACACATTGTGGAGTAATCATGGGTATCAGAGCCATAATTGTAGATACAGCAGGTACAACAACCGATCTTAGCTTTATTAAGGACACGCTTTTTCCTTATTCAGCCAAGGCACTCCCAGATTTTCTAAAAGAAAATCAACACAATGTTTTAGTAGAAAACTGCATCTGTGATGTGAGAGATATCGCTCTAGAGCCTGATGCTTCACTTGAGCGAGTTGTCGAAATCCTACAGCAGTGGGTAGCCGAAGACAGAAAAGCCACGCCGCTTAAGACACTACAAGGCTTAATCTGGAAGCAAGGTTATGCCAAGGGAGAATTCACCGGTCATATCTTCCCTGATTTTATTCAGGCTATCGATGGCATTAAGCAGCAAAATATGCGTATTTACAGCTTCTCATCTGGCTCAGCTGAAGCCCAGAAGCTGCTGTTTGCTCACAGTGATGGCGGTGACCTAACTCCTAAGTTTGATGGTCACTTCGATACCCGTACTGGAAACAAGCTGTTCAAACAGGCTTACTGCAACATAATCAACACCATCAGCTTAGCGCCTAAGCAGGTTCTGTATATCTCTGATGTAGTAGAAGAACTTAAAGCGGCAGAAGAAGCAGGTATGCGCACTATTCAGATGGTTCGCTCTGATGATCAGCGTACAGGCAGCCACAAGCAGATCACTAGCTTCGCTGAGCTCAAATTCTAATTAACAGCATAAACTTTAAACAGGGTACTCAGCTTTGAGTGCCCTTTTTTACACCTGTTGTTCGCTTCCTGACATGCTGCTATGCTACTTCTCAAGTTAAACAAGCGTTTTAATAACGAGAGGCACCATGCTAGATAAGTTTATTGCAGAGAACCCTGTCTACACAGAGATCACCGTCGCCTGGGGCGAAATGGATGCCTTGCAGCACGTGAATAACGTGGCCTATTTCAGATATTTTGAGACAGCGAGGATCAACTTTTTTAGCCAGATAAACCTGATGGACCAGCTGCAAGCCACTCAAGTCGGTCCGGTACTGAGCGATAATAATGCCCGCTATAAACGCCCCGTCACCTTTCCCGACACCTTGTTAGTCGGTGTTAAAATCAGCGATATCAAGGCCGACCGTTTCATGATGAACTACACGGTTTTCAGCAAGGCTCAAGCGGCAATAACTACCTTAGGTAGCTCACAAGTGGTGATGTTTAACTTCAACACAGGCAAGAAAGCGACACTGGCCCCTGAATTACTCGATGCACTCAGGAGCTATGCTGAGGCATAACGAGAGTAATGACACCAGTATTCCTAAATTAGGGGCGAACAGCTAGATAAGCGGCTTAGATGTGAGCTAGCCTAGATCTAGTGGCTAGCTCTTGGTATGGACATGATTTTTTTATAGCTTCTTGTTAATAACTAAGCTTCTATAAACAACGAGCGCTAACTATTCTCCAGTCAGCGTTTCAAGTTTAGATTTAACCTCGGCTGAAATAGGCTGACTCTTTTCTATGCCGTAATCGTAATGCACCAGAGTCGTCTTAGCTTCTGCTGTCATCTTACCGCCCTGCCAGCTCTGCTGAGCCACCTCGAAGCTAGAATTTCCCACCCGGCTGATCCAAGTTTTTACCGATACCCTAGAACCATAATTCGTCGGCGAAGTATAAGCGATAGTAAAACCTGCCACTATCAGGTTCCACTGACTTAGGTCCAGGCTTGGATTGAAGATCTCGAATACCGGCTCACGTGCAGCCTCAAACCACACAGGAAGTACTGTGTTATTGATATGGCCCAGACCATCGGTCTCGTTGAATCTTGGTTGAATATCTAAGCTGAAAAAGGTCTCTGGCACGATAAATATCCTATTTTAATGGGGTGTTATTATTTTTATCCCACTGACGTTAACTGAGTTTTTATTAGGATTCAATCAATAGGCCGCTATAAGCTGGAATGCTGGAATGCTGGAATGCTGGAATGCTGGAATGCCGGAATGCTGGAATGCCGGAATGCTGGAATGCTGGAATGCTGGAATGCCGGAATGCCGGAATGCTGGACAAAATTAAAACTTGAAGCCCTGCATCCTTCAGAATTCTCAATCAAAAAAGGGATGCCTAAGCATCCCTTCATCATCACTAGAATCGATTTAACCTGAGTTTATCGACCATACATGGCACTGATTTCACTGGCATACTTATGATAAATCACCTTACGACGTAACTTCATGGTCGGCGTGATAAGACCCGCTTCCATAGAAAAGGCTTCCGGCAATAGAGTAAACTTCTTAATCTTCTCGAAGCCGGCTAGATCGCTCTGCAGTATCTTGAGGCGTTGCTCATAATGCTCAATAACTTGGCTGTGACGTAACAGATCCATGGGCGAATCATAATGCAGCCCTTGCTCTTTAGCCCAAGTCTCTAACGGCTGAAAGGCTGGCACGATCAAGGCGGTGACATAGTTCTTAGCATCGGCCACTATGGCTACTTGCTCGATGAAAGGACAACAAGCCAACTTACCTTCGACGCGCTGAGGAGCGATATACTTACCGTTCGAGGTCTTCATCAACTCCTTAATGCGGTCGGTGATAAACAGGTTGCCTTGCTCATCTATACGGCCTGCATCGCCGGTCTTCAACCAGCCATCTTCGAAGGTATCGGCAGTTTCTTGAGGGCGATTATAATAACCACGCATCACAGTATCGCCGCGCACTAAAATCTCGTTATCTTTACCTAGTTTTATCTCGACCTCAGGTATGACCTTGCCGTTAGAACCAGGCACGCGATTAGCTAAGGTATTACAGGTGGCTGTCGCCGTCGTTTCTGTCATGCCATAACCACACAACACAGGTACGTCGATGCTCTGGAAGAAAGCGCTTACGGTAGGATCCAGTGCCGCTCCACCTACAGGCATAAACTTGAGACGTCCGCCCAATACCTGCTTAAGCTTGCTAAACACTAGTTTATCGGCCAATTTCCATTGTAGGCTCAAACAAAATGATGCCTTCTCACGGCCCTGACCCACTTCAGATTGCCTATGACCCAGATTCATGGCCCATGCAAACAGCTTCTGACGGCTACTCGGCGCCTTAGAGACTGTATCCTGAACCGCGCTATACACCTTCTCTAAAAATCTTGGTACCACACAAAGCGTGTGTGGACGCACTTGGACTATGGCTTCTTTTACTGCCATAGGGTTATTCAGATAGACGTTATGGCCGCCACGACAAAGTACATAGAAGCTCCAACCGCGCTCAAACACATGGCTCAAAGGCAGGAAGGCCAGAGACACATCACCGGGAGTAAATGGCAGGAAGTTATCGTGCTGACGCACCATAGAGGCGATATTGCGATAATCCAACATCACGCCTTTTGGATCACCTGTCGTTCCAGAGGTATAGATCAGCGTAAGCAGATCGTCTAAGTTGGCCGCCTCCAGTCGCTTGTCCAACTCTATAAGCGTCTTTTCCGGATAAGTATCAGCAATAAGGTCATCGAAGTAATGATGGTTTTCATTGTCTTCTAGGGTGACACTCTTATCGAACACCACAACCTGTACTAGGCTGTTACAGACTTGGGTCAGTTTACAGGCCATCTCATAATGAGTTTGATCGCCAGCGAATATAAGTTTCGCCTCGGCATCATCGACAATATAACTGGCCTGGCCAAAGGTACTTGTCGGATAGATAGGTACCACAACGGCGCGAGTCTTAAGGCTGCCAATATCGGCACAGGTCCACTGAGGGCTGTTCTGGGCAAGTATGACCACGCGATCTTGAGCCTCGAAGCCAAAGTGAATCAAGGCTTGGGCTACCCGAGTGCTAATGCTATCGAAATTTCTCCAGCTCACCTGATACCATGGGGCCGCCATTTCATATCCTTCGAGTGCAATAGCATCGCCGAGTTGCAGGCTCTGCTGCTTGATTAAACGTGTTAAATGATACTGCTCGAGTGACATATATTTGGGGCCTTTTTAAGCGTACAGGTGTTCCTGTTTCGGGGCATTTTACGCGAATGCCCTAAGAAAAATAAGAGCAATTGCTCGGATTTTGTTAGTTCGACCACACATTTATCTAATCTGTGCAGCTAGACCAGATCGCCATTCCATAACTTTTTGCTTCCCCACCATATAGTTAGAATTGATATGCCAACTAGAGCCAGATCTCCCGCGAGCCATAGCCAAACGTCGGTTTCTTCGACAAATCCACGAAAACTGCTTGAAACCCAAGCCGAATTCGCAACAAATATCAGCATAATCATGGACAAGTGTAGTACCGTTTTACAGGCGCAGCCAAGCCCCAAGAGAAAGCCACAACTAAAGAAAGTGCTCAAAACTAGATGGAACCAGATGGCTAATGTAATTGCTGGATTGAATAAGGAAACCAGAGCTGCGGTAACTGCCATGATCAAGGTGAATAAGATTAACAAGTGAGTTTGAGAGCGATTAAACGCGTCTATCATTCCCTGCTTGCCACTAAACCCTGGCAGCATGAACAAGGTTTCTACCCCACGCCAACGCTGAATACGACTCCAATGCACTATAGTGCAAGCCATGCAGCTAAACTGCGCTAACATAAACAGAGCCGGGATCTGTAAACCCACCAGCTGAGCGAACGCCGCCACTATGAGTGTGATTATCGGCATGGTTATGATTAACAGGGCCAGCAAGGGACCCATAAAGAAATTAACCGGATGAAGATACTTTTCAAGCTTACGCAACAAGGGATAAGACTTAGCAGTAGGCAGCCAAACCCCTCCCATCTCCAGTGCGTTGAGATAGACAGATCTGGCATCCGGATGCCAACCGCTCACCGCAGATTTTTTCCATATAACCCAGACTAAAGCCAGGTTAGCAAGCGCCACAGCCGCCATCACCACAGGAGAGATATGTTCGTCAATTGAGTCTAGGAAGATTAAAAATAAATACAGCAAGATAGACAGATAAAAGACCCCCTTCTTTACTAGGCACAGATAGATAAAGCTCAAGCCTAAACCCGTTGCTAACAGTAATAAGCTAAATGCCCCCTCCACGCCTACCAGCATGCTGACTAGAGTGCCGATAGTAAATGAGCTCAGTAGCATCAAGCCACACTGAAAGAATATGTTGTGTCTATATTCTGGGATCAGTATCGACCACTCTGTCGCCGCCAACCGAATCAGCTGCCAGGCCACCGCCGCCGATACAGAGATCTGCATCATGCCTAGTATCATGGGAACTATCTCCAGCTTATCGAGTGCTATAAGTGGCACCAGCATCAATAAACCCAGTAGTGCGACCCCCATAAAGCTAGCACTACCATGATCGTAGAACCAGAAACGGCTCACACCAGCTAATCTACGTTGCAGCACACCCAACCGAGTCCCATTGTCACTCTTGGCCTGGATCAGCTCTGGGTTAGCGCTACTCATCTATGCAGCTCCATAAACAGCCGTTCTAGGTTCAGTGATTCAGCCGCCATATCTGGATACTTCACATCGCTGAAATTATCCACCAGCACCTTGTTACCCTGATGGTTGAGCACGTTTAGCCCTGTCGGGATATCTTCACCGTTTGCCAAGGTAAGCAGCTTGACCTCTTCGCGCACACTGTCCATCTCCTTAAACAGCACCAGCTCTCCTGACCTCATAAGTGCCAGATGACTGGCAACACGTTCCAGATCTGAGGTGATATGGGATGAGAACAGCACGGCTGAACCCGATTCAAGGGCAAGCTCGAACAGATCAGCCATAAATTTACGTCTGGCTATGGGATCTAGGCTAGCAACGGGCTCATCCAGAATCAGTAGCTTAGGTCGATAAGCCATGGCCATTATCAAGGCCAGAGACTGACGTTGACCCACAGACATGCGTTGAACTTGTTGTTTAGAATCTAGATCGAAGCGCTCAAGCCAGGTATTTTCAAGCTCCCTATCCCAGGCAGGATAGAAGCTTCTATGTAGCTCCAGAGCCCTAGAGACACTAAAGCCTTCATAACCGAAGGGCTGCTGTGGCACATAGCCTATCTGCGCCTTAGCCTCTGAGCTAAGTTGGTTAATCGGCTCACCTAAGGTGGTGATCTCGCCAGAGCTTGGCTCTATGATCCCAAGCGCACAGCGCATCAGGGTCGACTTTCCCGCGCCGTTTTTCCCTAATAAACCCACAAGCATGCCGGGAAACAATTTTATTGAGAGACCATTAATTGCAATCTTACCGACTCCATCTTTAACTGAAAAGTGTTTGCTGACCTTGTTAAACTCAAGAATCGGCGCTTGATTCATATCCATCTGTTCAATCCTTTGTACATATTTTTTGATTCTTCCATTACTACCAACAGCTATCGATAAGCTTGATTAGCTCATCACGACCTATGCCTAACTGTTTGGCCAGGGACACTAGCTCATCGACCTCAGGCTTAAGCAGCTGGGCACTCGAGGTTGTCTCGCTATGTTCACGTTTAGCCACCCTAGTTGCTTGACCACGACGCCTCTCCAGCCAGCCCTGCTCGACCAGAAGCTGTACCGCTCTGGAAACCGTCATAGGGTTTACCGACAGGTGCTCGGCCATCTTCCGCACCGAAGGCAGCACTTGTTCTGTTTCTAGTTGGCCACCCACAATCAAACGTACTATCTGTTCGCTCAACTGTCGATATATGGGTTCGCCACTACTGGGGTTGACATTTATTAGTTCTAACATTAGCCTTTAGACACTGTATTAATACATTGATACACCGAAACGTAATCTAGCATAGATTGAGTAATTTTCAAGAAAGGAATAACCAGTATGTTTCATGGAAAGCTAGACAGTTCTGAGACAAGAGAGGCGGTAGATATAATAAAGGGCAAGCCATTAATGGCGCTGCTTGGCACAATTGTTATCAGCAGCATGATTTTAAGCCTTCCCGCCTTCGCCTCTGCAGATACTAATAACAGCGAGAATAACACTGGGGCTCCAGCTAGCCAGAATGAGCAAACCTGCTACCTAGATGGTCTGTCTGAGCAAGTTAGCTGCGGTTTTATCACAGTGCCAGAGAATCCCACTAAGCCAGATGGTAAGCAGATAGAGATCCACTATGCTGTGCTGCCTGCGATAAAAAGCGATAATCATTCCCAAGCCTTTCTTGCCATCGCTGGGGGCCCAGGTCAATCGGCCATAGATAACGCCGCGGGCTTCAGCCAGATGTTCAGAAAAATACGTCAGAATAGGGATATATTACTCATAGACCAGCGTGGCACCGGCCGTTCTAACATCTTAAATTGCCAAGGAGACGGCTTAGAAAATGCCTTGGCCATTAACGAAGCTGATTTCGACGTGGCCACCGAGACTCAGGCCTGCCTGGATGAACTCGACGCCGATGTCACTCAATATGGCAGCCTGAATGCGCTGGATGATTTCGAAGCCGTGCGTAAGCATCTCGGCTATAAGAAACTAGATGTATATGGCATATCCTACGGCACTCGCATGGCTCAGCTGTATCTACGTTACTACCCTGAAGTACTATCGACTGTCACCATAGACGGCGTAGTGCCCATGCAACAGAGTGTACTGGCCATAGGCAATGCTATTAGCCGCGCCTTCGATTTATTAATCAAGGATTGCAACACCAACAAGCTCTGCGGCGCTCAGTTTCCCAACCTAAAAGCAGACTTAAGCCGTATCGATGCCAAGCTGGCCCTGGCGCCAATCGTCAGCCAGATTCGTGACCCCTTAACTGGCGAGGCAACCCAACTCACCATGACACGAGCCAAATTTATGGGAGCCATCAGAATGGCCCTGTATATGCCAAATGTTCGTGCGCTTATCCCACATGCAATCAGTGAGGCAGCTAAAGATAATTTCCAACCTATCTTAGGCCTGTATTCGCTCACAATTGATAGCACAGGTATCGCCATGGGCATGCATGCCTCGGTTATTTGTGGTGAAGATTGGCAACGCCTCACAACTGCCGAGCGAGACGACGCCAACCAGACCTATTTTGGCAGAGAGATGGTGACCACATTCGAACAATCCTGCGCCATCTGGAACATGCCAGCCGTGGATGCCGATTTTTCTGCCCCAATTAGCAGCGACATCCCCACCTTAGTGTTATCGGGAGAACTAGACCCAGCCACGCCGCCGAGCTGGGGGGAATTAGCCATGGAAAAACTCACTAATGCCAAACACTTTATCGCTCCCTACGCTACCCACGGAGTCGCCCATCAATCTTGTGGTAACGAGCTTATCGCAGAGCTAGTCGACACTGGCAGTGTGCAGGAGTTAGACGGCGAATGCTTGAACAAGGATGTGAGTCGTAATTTTTACCTCAATGCCAGTACAGTCGAGGCCATCCCCGCCCCGGAACATAAACAAGATCCCATACAAGAGCCAAAGCAAGCCATAGCCCAAGGAGCGAGCCATGATTAAAGTATCTAATCTATCTAAGCATATCGGAGAGGTTCAGGCATTGGATGATCTGAGCTTCGAGGCCAAAAATGGCCAAATAACCGGACTGCTTGGCCCTAATGGTGCCGGCAAGACTACCTGCCTGAGAACCATTTTCGGTCTACTCCAGGCCGATAAAGGTATCGCCGAGATAGATGGCATCGACGTGGCTAAATATCCTATCGAAGCCAAACAGCAGTTAGGACTATTTCCGGATCCCTTCGGGCTCTATGAAAGGCTGACACCGAGAGAGTATGTGAGTTATTTTGCCGAGCTCAATGGCTTATCACGTAATGACGCCAAGACAGCCACCGCTAAGGTACTCAGCCAGCTGCATATGGATGATATTGCCGACCGTCGCTGTAAAGGTTTCTCCCAAGGCCAACGCATGAAGACGGCATTGGCTCAGGCCATAGTCCACCAGCCAACTAACATCATACTCGACGAGCCTACGCGGGGCTTAGATGTGATGAGTACCCGAGTACTGAGAGATCTATTGAGAGAGCTTAAGGAGCATGGGCACTGCGTCTTGTTCTCTAGCCATGTGATGCAGGAAGTTGCCGCACTTTGTGATCAGGTTATTGTAATGGCAGACGGTAAAGTCGTTGCCATAGGTAGCCCAGATGAGCTGTGTCGACAGACAGGTAAAGATTCTCTGGAAGACGCGTTTATCCAGCTTATTGGAACAGATGAGGGAATCGCAGCATGATGAACTTGGTAATAAATAACCAGCAGGATGCACACTTTCAATGCCAGCTTATCGGCACAGATGAGGGGATCGCAGCATGATGAGCAAGATAATGACCATGGTTCGCAAGGAACTTATCGATGCCGCCAGAGACAAGCGCTCTGTTATGGCCGGACTCTATTACGCTATCGGTACGCCTCTGATGATGTGTGGCATGTTTATGCTACTCATAGGCCAGATGTCGAGCCCGAAAGATCTCAACATCAAGATAGACAATATTGATAACGCCCCAGATCTCGTCAAGTACCTATCCAGCCAAGGTATCACCCATGGTGATAGTCACAGTACTGATGACCAAGGTGAGCCCCTGGATGTGAAAGATATCCGTCTGGTGATCAGCGAAGATTATGCCGCACAGATGGCTAAAGGTCTCAGCGCAGAAGTCACACTTATCGCCGATAACTCTAACGAAAAACTGCAAAACTCTATTCGTCGTCTCGAGCGTAACCTGCGGACTTATAGCGCAGAAATGGGCAGCTTACGCTTGATAGCCAGAGGCATAGATCCACGTGTAGTGCAGCCGATTAAGGTGAAAATAGAAGATCAAGCCACAGCAGATTCCAAGGGCGGAGTCATCTTAGGTGTCGCTACCATGACCATGATCTACGCGGTATTTATCTCGGGTATGAACTTAGCCATAGATACCAGTGCCGGCGAGCGAGAGCGTAATTCATTAGCCTTGCTACTCAGTCATCCGGTATCGACCCGTAGCATAGTTCTGGCCAAAGTATTTGCTGTTACTGTGTTCGCCATGTTGGGTCTACTGTTAACCCTGATCATCTCCAAAATATCCTATGCCTATGTCCCCTGGCATGAGCTTGGATTTACGGTCAACATAAGCACAGACTTCATCCTGCTCATGCTATTGATTGGCTTACCCATAGCCATGATGGCCGCCAGCCTACAACTCTTCGTCTCCTTTATGGCCAAGAGCTTTAAAGAGGCTCAGTCCTATCTGACCTTAGTACTCATAGTTCCCATGATGCTATCTATGGCTGCCAGCTACAATATAGCCCCGGAAACCTTACAGTGGCTCCCCGTCTCTGGGCAGCAACAGGCACTGATCGCCTTTATTAAAGGACGAGAAATCCCCATGTTACAGCTAGTGCTGTCTTCGGTAGTGACCTTAATCATCGCCTTAGGCCTGACTTTCGCCATGGAGAGATCACTCAAGAGCGAGAAGATAGTCTTCGGTTTGTAGCGAATAGCGGCTTCTAGTTCTGACACAAGAAAGTCGCGAGTTTAAGATATAGCGAAGAAGGGTACTAGTGAGTGCCCTTCTTTAATATCTGACAAATAAAAGTTTCAACATCCAAGTTTTATTTCTACTTTCTAGCTTAACATTGCAATCTTGGCGACGTACGCAGGTATTCCCATCTGCTTGCGTTTACGATATACAGCTGAAGCAGTATTTCCCAAAAATTTAGCTAAATCGGGATCTGACATGGTTCCCAGCTTAGCTATAGCCTTAGGATTAGACCAAGTGCCTTTGTGAGGACTCGACCAGATAGGAATATTGAGCTGAACACGTTTTTTTGAGACCACATTCGGCGTCACTTTTAATTGATAAGCCAGGCGCTCATCAGCCATTGTACCTAGCAAGGCTAAACGTTTTTTAGTCCAAATAAACTTCTTTTGACTTAATAGTGGCTTGATATTGATTTCAATTCTTTTGTTACGTACCACAGTAGAGCTCACCCCTAGTCTTCTTGCCGTCTCAGGATCCGATAATCTGCCTAGCATAATTAACTCACTATTTAACCAACATCGTGGACCGTGATGCTCTGGAATATGAAGCGACTCACGCTTATCTCTCACCTTAGAAACATCACAGTTCCATGCCTGAGCTAGGGCAAGATCTTCGCTACGACCTAATCCCTTCAATTTAAACTCATTCCAATCAACCTCTTTTACTCGCACATAAGGCTTTATATGCAAGGCTTCTCGACGATATTTCACACTCGAAGCACTCACCTTCATTATTTTACCTAAATCGAGATCACTCACCTTACCTAACATAGCTTCTTGTTCTAACTTCCATTCGATTTGATTACTTCTAGGAAGCCGTTGAGCTGGCGCCAGCCCCCGAAATAACCGATTAACTCTTATAGGCCAGCGACCAATACTGAACTCATGTGTAAGTTCGACATCTGTTTTGATGCCTAACAATTTAATCGCCGCTTTAGGTATACAAGGCGGCGATGGCGGATCAATTGCATTTAATGCAGGAATCGAGAGTAGCAGTCGCTTCAAATAGACCGAAGCAACACAGATTTCAAAATATTCTGCAAAATCCTTATCCGAGATCTCTCCTAAATTATCCAGCATATGCTCAGTCCATTGAATAGTGGCACTACGGCGGAAAGGGTCGACACTTAATTGATAACGTCGGTGTGTTACCTGAAGTTGATTAAGATTGAGTTGATCTGCAATAATATTATCGAAATCAGTACCTAAGAGAAGGTCTTCCTCCGGTAACCAGCAATGTTGCTTGCTACCTGATCGCGATAACTCAAATATTAACGGTACAAAAGCAGATATTTTTAATTTATCTCTACGAGCGTTAACGATTGAACGGCTCGTGCCAATCAGCCTAGCCAATTTAGTATCAGGCATAGTGCCTAACAAGCCATCAGACTCTTCTCCCCAATCAAAACTCTGCCGCTCAATTGCTGCCAAAACAGTAGGAATATTGTGAATAACGCGAAGATCACGCACTTGGTAAGGGCGCACACCGAAGGCTGCCGCAACTTTAAAGTCACTAATAGAACCCAATGCGGCCAATAGCTCAGGAGATGGATGAGTAATACTTTGCATACCAAGCCGCCAATATATGATTTATTACATAGATGTAGATTAGGCTAGAGTTCAATAAATCACCGTGAAATTTGCAATTTTAATTAATGAAATATTTATTAAACTAAGTGACTCCATTCCCTTCTTTACAACTTACCTAGCTCTGCTCTCAACGTTAACAGCAAGCATGGGTATTAAACTTCTCTCTGTATGCTCTGGGACTGAGACTCGTCAACTGAATAAACAGCTTTCTAAATGAACTCACATCTTCGTAGCCAACCCGGCCTACTATCTGCTCTAGGGCAAGTTCGGTGGTTTCGAGTAATCGTTTAGCCTCATCCACGCGTAAGCGCTGCATATAGCTGGCTGGCGTCTCATTGATCGCCTTCTTGAAGCGCCTGATCATGGTGCGTTTACCCACAGCAAATTTATCGGCTATATCATCAAGCAATAAACTCTGCCCTATATGTGCCTGCATCCAATTTTGGATCTTAGTCACCAACTCATCTTGGTGATTATTAGCTCCAATGGATAGATCCATGGACATGAAGGCCTGCTGTGAGGTTCGATTGGGATCTATCAGTAAGATTTTGGCCATCTGATGGGCTATCTGCTCACCGGCAAGAATGCCTATCAGGTGAAGTGCCAGACTCAGGTTCGAAGTTGTCGCTCCGGCGGTATGAATGTGCTCGTCGGAGATGACCAGTTTATCCATACAGAGATTAACATCAGGAAAGTTTCGCTGGAACATCTCCTTTAACCACCAAACCGTGGTAGCCCTACGACCATTGAGCACACCTGAAGCGGCTAACATCAAGGTGCCGGAGCAATAAGCCGCTACGGGTTTGCCACTGGCTGCGAACACTCTCAAGGGTTCAAATAGAGGTTCAAACTCATTAAGGTAGAGTTGAAAATCCTCTCTACTGGTCACAAAGGCTGATGCAAGAATAACCGCATCGGCTTGCAGAATATCTTCTGCTTTATCCAGGCCTATGGTGGGGATCTGAATATTTTGATTAGTATTCACTGGCAGACCATCATATGAAACCACATGACAATGAAACAGGTCTTCCTTCGCATCTGGATTAATACGTCGCCAGTAAGCATTGCAGAAACTAAACACGTCGAGAAAACCGAAAATACCACCGGCAACAACATTACCTGCAGCCAATATCGTGATCTGCTTCATTTTAGTTTCTCCTCAAATTACAACATCGCTCGGCAATAACAAAAGATCGTCACGAAGAAACAGCATGAAACACTCGCTAAAAGACGATGCCAAAAATACAAACTGTCACTTTTAACCTTTATTTTGTCAATAATGACACTTTATAAGGCTTTGTCTAGTTTTTATACTGAGATAACACTGAGAACTTGCAAGGAAAGCTTCTATTGAAGCACCTAGGTCTTGGTGAGAATTATCATTTTGGCGTAATAAATAGATGTGATGAATTGACCTAATTAACAGGAGTAAATAATGTCTCAATCGAATAAGCAGCTGGTGATGAGTCTAAGTTACCTTGGAATAAGCTGGGCACTGCTATTTTGGCTACATTTCAGCACCGAGCCCAATATATTTGCTCACTTGGTGGCGATACCCAGCTTACTCATGTTTACCGGGTATAGCGCTTACCAAATCAATAAAAATGGAGCCTAGGGAAATAATACTTTCCCTAGGAGACTAGATTTTAAACTGCTGAACAAGACGCTGCAGCTCTTTGGCCATCTCGGCTAAGCGCTCACTCTCGGTAGAGGTTGAGTTAGCACCTTCGGCGGCTTCTTCGGCGGCATGATTGATATTAACGATATTAGCGTTAATCTCTTCAGATACTGCCGATTGCTCCTCTGCCGCTGTGGCTATCTGAGTATTCATATCTGTAATGGTACCGATAGATTGAGTGATCATCTGCAACGCCTCACCGGCAGATTTAGCGTGACTCACACTGTCATCGGCATACTTTCGGCTATCCGACATGACACTCACGGCAGTTTTAGCTCCGCCTTGCAGCTTCTCAATCATGGCCTGGATCTCTTCGGTAGACTCTTGGGTACGGCTAGCTAAAGTACGAACTTCATCGGCAACCACGGCAAAGCCCCTTCCCTGCTCACCCGCTCTAGCAGCCTCGATGGCCGCATTTAATGCAAGCAAGTTGGTCTGCTCGGCAATGCCTTTAATTACATCGAGAATAGTGCCTATTTGATTACTGTCTTTCTCTAAACTTTGTATCACTTCGGCAGCGCTTTCTATCTCGGCGGCTAAGCCAACTATGGTTTCCACGGTATTGTTGACGACTTGCATTCCCTCTTTAGATTGAAGATCGGTCTGATTGGCAGCATCGGCGGCATCATTAGCATTCTTAGCCACCTCAACAACCGTTGCCGTCATCTCATTCATCGCAGTGGCAACCATATCCAGCTCATGTCTCTGCCCCTGAACTGAAGCGGCTGTCTCAGAGGTAACCTTCGCCATGCCTTGTGCCGACAGAGCCAGTTGTTTCGAGGTATCCGAGACGCTAATGATACTGCTTTGAAATTTATCCAGCATCAGATTAAATGCCCTGGAAAGAGCGGCGAATTCGTCCTTGCTTTGGATTTCTATGCGGCGAGTTAGATCTGCGTTGCTCTCTATCTCATTGATGGAGCGGGTCAAGGTTCGCACCGAATCTAAAATGGTTCGCCCAACAAAGAAGAGCAGCAGACCACCAAACAAAAAAGAGGCTATGATGATTAATACTAGCTGCTGTTTCATCTCAGCCATGGAAGAGATTGCAGCTTGCTGTATCTCCTCTCTGACACCTTCCTCCGCTGTAACTAGCGATTTAAAACTTATTCTTGCCTTACTAGCGAAAGGGCTCGCTCCTTTACGATATGAAATCCATGCCCCTTGTAAAACTTCCGGAGTACGATCAACAGATTTAAGCTGTAACATTCGAGCACGGCCATCCTCTAAAAATGCTTTTGTCGCTTGCTTAGAGGGGGCTATCAACTGATTAAGCCGGCTCCTAGCCTCTTTGTCAGAAACCAGTCTTACAGAAGCTTCAAGATTATCGAAATGGCTATAGATAGCACGGATGCGAGTATCTAACAGAGAGTAGTTTTTATCAAAATCGTCTCCAAGCATGATGCTACGAGATAGGCGAGAGACATAATTTATGTCGCGGCTAATAAATAAGATGTACTTTTGGCTGCTCACCGCTGCTTGATCATATTCCTCAAATTTCTCTGCTACAAAGTTAGTATTCATTAAGACATCGACCAATATGGTGAGCCCAGCCAAGCCAAAAACCAACATCACAGCCATCAACTTACGCTTGATACTCCATGAAGATAAAAACCCCATCCCTCTCTCCTCAGCACTAATTACCAATCAATATAATTTCGACCTAATAAAGTATAGGTCATCATTTGATCCATAAGAGTAGAACAAGTGAGCTAAAACACTAGGTGACAAATAATACTTAATGCTTAAATTCTTAAAGGTTACGAAAAACCTACAGCAGACAATAAAAAAATCAGCAAGAGCCGGGCTCTTAGTAAGCTAAGTTAAAAACCTATTTGTTTAGCCTTAGGAAGGAATAGTTTGGTGACAGATTCAGCACATTCGATGTTGAATATGGAGTCCGTTCATTAAGTCTATGCAATAGGGAATCGCTGGGGTAGATAGAGAGCGCATCAAGACGATCTTAACTTTCAAGATATGCTACTTGGCCTTTGACTGAATGGTTTGATCACAGACTCATCGCATTCGATGTTGAATATGGATTCGGTTCATTAGGTCTATGCAATAGGGAATCGCAGGGCAAGATAGAGAGCGCATCGAGACGCTCTTAACTTTCAAGATATGCTACTTAGCCTTTGGACGGAATGGTTTCATAACTGATTCATCACATTCGATGTTGAATATGGATTCGGTTCATTAGGTCTATGCAATAGGGAATCGCAGGGCAAGATAGAGAGCGCATCGAGACGCTCTTAACTTTCAAGATATGCTATTTGGCCTTTGGACGAAAAGGTTTGATCACAGACTCATCGCATTCGATGTTGAATATGGATTCGGTTCATTAGGTCTATGCAATAGGGAATCGCAGGGCAAGATAGAGAGCGCATCGAGACGCTCTTAACTTTCAAGATATGCTACTTAGCCTTTGGACGGAATGGTTTCATCACAGACTCATCGCATTCGAGGAAAGGTCCGTTCATTAAGTCTATGCAATAAGGGATAGCTGGGAACACTGCATCGAGACACTCACGAATCGATTTAGGCTTACCAGGCAAGTTTACGATCAAGGTATCGCCACGCAGACCCGCTGTTTGACGTGAAAGTATCGCGGTCGGCACAAACTTGAGTGACTCAGCGCGCATGAGTTCACCGAAACCAGGCATCATGCGGTCACAAACGGCTTCCGTCGCCTCAGGGGTGACGTCTCGCTTTGCAGGACCTGTACCGCCAGTAGTGACTATTAGGCTACAGTTCTGCTCATCGGCCATCTTGATTAGCGTCGCAGATATCACATCTTGTTCATCTGGGATAACCTCATAAACAGGCTCCCACTCAGAAGTCAGGTATTGGTTCAATACTTCAATTATCGCTTTACCAGAGAGATCTTCATAGATGCCTGCACTAGCTCTATCACTGACAGTTACAATACCGATTTTAGCTTTCGTCATCTTAAGTCCTACTGGTGTGGTTATCTTCGGCAAGCCCTATCAATGGCACCGAAATTAGAGATATTAGTTTCATCTAAACTAGCATGATTCACACCCATTATATCTGGCTTATGGACAAAAATGAGACTTGTTCCAACCTTTATATAAACTGGATAAGGATTCTTGAACTACAAACTTCTGGACTGCCAATACTTACGCTTCCAATAGCTATTATTTAAGGTGGATATGATCACCCCCTTGCTTGCCGATGCATGGAGAAATTTGGAATGACCTAGGTAAATGCCAACATGACGACTCGACCAGCCAGTTTTGAAGAACACAAGATCGCCGGTTTTCAGCTCCCCCTTAGAAACTAGATGTCCAAGATCTTTCTGATCTGCCGTTGTTCTTGGCAGATTTTTACCCAAAACCTCTTTATAGGCCAAATACACTAATGCTGAGCAGTCGACACCACGCTTACTCATGCCACCATAACGGTAGGGAGTTCCCTTCCATTCATGATGAAATGCCATAAACTTCTTTTTTAATGCCAGCTCCTTGATATTCACCGGAGCAGCGGCTGACATTCTAGCCTTAGTGGCTGCTAGATTAGTTGGTTCGTCTGCATCAACCTCGTCTGGCAATTGGCTCGAACACCCAGACATAAAAAGTAGAAGCATGATAACTAAGATGGAAATGGGTCTTAACACATCAGTGCCTCAAAGAAAGTATCAAAAAATAAACAGAGATAAGTAGCTTAAAGCTATGTTAACACTGGAGGGATTCACAAAAAGAGAACTCAGTATGATTCCTTAATATTTCCTTATAGCTGGCAAGGTTAAACCGCTTGTCCTGCCGCTACACCTGATGACCATGCCCACTGGAAGTTAAAGCCGCCTAACCAGCCGCTGACATCCATCACCTCTCCGATAAAGAAAAGCCCGGCAGCAGACTTAGCTTCCATGGTTTTCGACGACAGCTCATCTGTATCTATCCCGCCTAGTGTGACCTCGGCTGTACGGTATCCTTCGGTGCCATTCATTAGGATTTCCCATGACTCGAGATCCACAGCAAGCTGTTCCAGCTCTTTATGAATCAACTGATTCAGTGCCTTGCTTAGCAGGGCTTCATCGAATAGAGCCTCCACCAGACGTTTAGGTAGCCAATGGCTAAGGGTATTTCTCAGGTTCTGCTTTGGATGATTAGCCAGCACGAGTTCAATTGCGGCTCTAGCATCTATACCCGGAAGTAAGTTAATGCTAATTGTCTCACCCGGCTTCCAGAAGTTTGATATCTGCAGAATTGCAGGGCCTGATAGGCCGCGGTGAGTGAAGAGTAAGGCTTCACTAAACTGAGTACCGTCTTTTGCCGTTATGGTGCTGGGTACGGCTATGCCAGACAGAGGTTCAAATTTGACTTTCTGCTCGGGTTGCCAGGTAAAAGGCACCAGACCGGCATAGGTCGGCAACACCTTTAAACCAAACTGCTCGGCAAGCTGGTAACCCAATGGGCTAGCGCCTAGCTTAGGCATGGAGAGACCACCAGTGGCTACCACTAACGAATCGCAGCTATAGATCTCGTTGTCGGTGGCAATTTCAAATTTCCCAGAATCAGCTTGAGTGATCTTGCCAATTTCGGTGCGGAGTTTTATCTTGGCACCGGCCCACTCACACTCGGTCAATAGCATGGTGACTATCTCTTTGGCCGAGTCATTACAGAACAGTTGACCATGGTCTCGCTCGTGGTACTCGATACCATGACGCTCCACCAGATCGATAAAGTCGCTGCTGCGATATCTTGCCAGGGCTGATTTTACAAAGTGTCCATTGCCACAAATGAAGTTACTCGGCTCAACCTTCTGATTAGTGAAGTTACATCGTCCTCCACCACTGATGAGAATCTTCTTCCCCGCTTGCTTTGCTGCATCCAGCACCAAGACATCACGCCCACGGTAACCCGCTGTAGCCGCGCACATCAGGCCTGCAGCACCCGCACCGATAATTATGACGTCATGATGTTTCACTTTATTGCCTCAACTTTAAATATAAATACTGAACCAGAATAATTTTGGCCAGACACAAGATACCTCAACTTCCCATCCGTGGAATCTGGCATAAGTGTTCCAGACACAAATACCTCAACTAGCCATCCATGGTATCTGGCATAAGTGTTCCAGACACAAATACCTCAACTTCCCATCCATGGTATCTGGCATAAGTGTTCCAGACACAAATACCTCAACTTCCCATCCATGGTATCTGGCATAAGTGTTCCAGACACAAACACCTCAACTTCCCATCCATGCTATCTGGCATAAGTGTTCCAGACACAAATACCTCAACTAGCCATCCATGGTATCTGGCATAAGTGTTCCAGACACAAATACCTCAACTTCCCATCCATGGTATCTGGCATAAGTGTTCCAGACACAAACACCTCAACTTCCCATCCATGGTATCTGGCATAAGTGTTCCAGACACAAACACCTCAACTTCCCATCCATGGTATCTGGCATAAGTGTTCCAGACACAAACACCTCAACTTCCCATCCATGGTATCTGGCATAAGTGTTCCAGACACAAACACCTCAACTTCCCATCCATGGTATCAGGCATAAGTGTTCCAGACACAAACACCTCAACTTCCCATCCATGGTATCTGGCATAAGTGTTCCAGACACAAACACCTCAACCTCCCATCCATGGTATCAGGCATAAGTGTTCCAGACACAAACACCTCAACTTCCCATCCATGGTATCTGGCATAAGTGTTCCAGACACAAACACCTCAACTTCCCATCCATGGTATCTGGCATAAGTGTTCCAGACACAAACACCTCAACTTCCCATCCATGGTATCTGGCATAAGTGTTCCAGACACAAACACCTCAACTTCCCATCCATGGTATCTGGCATAAGTGTTCCAGACACAAACACCTCAACTTCCCATCCATGGGCTGCGGCATAAGTGTTCCAGACACAAAAAGGGCGCTATTTTAGCACCCTTTTTTATCTTTAACATGCCTAGCAACGCGAGCCTAAGATTTGATTACTCGCTATCTTGGGTCTCAGATTTTATCTCTCTGGCTAACAAGGTTACAGCAGCCTCGCGGGGCGTACCGCCCTCATAGAGCACACGATAAACTTGCTCGGTGATCGGCATCTCTACACCTAGTCGCTTAGCTAGAGCATAAACTTCTTTGGTATTACGGTAGCCTTCGACCACCTGACCAATCTCTTCCTGAGCCTCTTCGACACCTTGCCCCCGGCCTAAAGCCAGACCGAAACGACGATTACGGGATTGGTTATCTGTACAAGTAAGTACCAGATCGCCTAAGCCTGCCATCCCCATGAAAGTGCTGGTTTGCGCTCCCATAGCTTCGCCCAAACGAGTCAGTTCGGCCAAGCCTCGGGTGATCAGTGCTGTTCTGGCATTCGCGCCAAAGCCTATCCCATCCGACATGCCTGCACTGATGGCGATGACATTTTTAACCGCACCGCCGAGTTGCAGGCCAATGAAATCATTGTTGGCATAAACACGTAGCCGCTTAGGACTGTGTAACAGCTCGACAAGATCTTGGGTAAATACGTCATCTGTTCCGGCAACAGAGATTGCCGTGGGCATTCCAGCGGCTAACTCTTTAGCAAAGGTAGGCCCTGAAATTACCGCCAAGGGATATTTATCGCCTAACTCGTCTTCGGCAACCTCTTGCAATAGTCGCCCGGTCTCAGGTTCAAGCCCTTTTGTCGCCCAGACAATACGTGAATCTTCACGTAGCAGAGGCTTAGCTTGACTCAGTACCATGCCAAAGACATGACTGGGAACTACGACTAAGATGTTATTCGATGCGGCTAGCGCCGTCGCCAAGTCGGCTTCAGGAATAAGCAGGTCGGGGAGAGTGATCCCAGGGAGAAATGCCTCATTAGCGCGGTCACGCTTGAGGTTTTCGATATGCTCAGGGTTATGACCCCACAGCAAGGTTCGATGGCCGTTACTGGCTAAAGAAATAGCAAGGGCGGTGCCATAAGACCCCGCCCCTAATACCGTAATATCGGCAGTATTTTTCATATAACTACTCGCTCAATGCCAATTCATTCGAGACTAATGTTCGAATGAATCAGCCACTATCTGAGCAGCGACTGAAAAATGCTGAACAGATACGTTCAGTTTTTAATTACGCGCTTGCTTCTTCAGTCTTAGCAGCTTCTTCTGCACCGGCTTGACGCTGGTTAACGTACTGAGCAAAAAGTGCGTCGAAGTTAACTGGTGCTAGGTTTAGCTGTGGGAAAGTACCACGAGAAACTAAGCTACCCACTGCTTCACGAGCATATGGGAATAGGATGTTAGGGCAATATGCACCTAGTGAATGAGCAAGTTGCTGCTCAGTCAGACCATTGATGGCGAAGATACCAGCCTGCTGAACTTCACAAAGGAATGCAGTTTCATCACCGTTCTTAGCAGTAACAGTCAGAGACAGGACAACTTCGAAAACATTGTCTGCTAGCTTAGCGCTACGAGTATCAAGATCTAGCTTAACTTCTGGATTCCACTCTTTCTGGAAAACAGCTGGGCTGTTTGGAGTCTCGAAGGAGATATCCTTGGTGTATACACGTTGGATATTGAATTGAGGATCTTGTTGTTCGTTGTTTGCTACTACTTCAGCCATAATATTTACCTATCCAATTTATTAGGCTTCAAAATTGAAGCCAATTTAAAGGGCTTTGGTTACTTGAGACCTGTAATTCGCTCTCAAACACCATCCCGGGTTATTGTTATCTTTTACTTTTTGTTACTGGCAGATTACTTGACTGCCATTCACCCATGCCACCTTTGAGGTTATGTACAGATTCGAAACCTGCTTTAACCATCAGCTGCGAAGCTTGTGAAGACACCATCCCCGCATTGCATACCATTATAATGGGACTTGCTTTAAACTTTTCAAGGGCTGAAAGTTGATTATTTTTAATTTCAGATAAAGGCACATTCAAAGCATCAACGATATGACCCTTCTTAAACTCAGATTTTTCTCTTACGTCTATCACTTTGGCATCTTGCTTATTCATCAACAAGGTAGCCTGTTGATTATCGACCGTAGTGACTTTAGAGATACTGGCTTTGAAAACGCTAACGATAAGGCCAATCAAAAGACCTATCCAGGCTAAACTGAGCATAGGGTGCGCTTTCAAAAATTCGATATATTCTTGCATGGTGATCTGCCTACTTCTTAGGGCTGAAAATACAATTAGGGCACAGAGTATACCACCGCGATTAGAGATTGCAGCATCTTGTTGAAAGACGAAAATTCGGTAAATGGAGAGTCTTAATAACAGAGATGCAAACTCGATGGTCTCAATCTAGGTAAATTTCTTTTTCAACTAGGCCTTCCGTAGTAATATTTATCCAATTTCATTTTCAATTTTATCTTTCAAACTTAAAAAGGTACTACCATGACGACACGCAAACGCCCCTTGGCATTGCTGATCCTCGATGGCTGGGGTTACCGCGAAAATACGCACCAAAATGCTGTTTTCCATGCTGAAACCCCGGTTTTGGATCGACTCAATGCCCAATACCCTAACAACCTAATCTCAGCTTCAGGTTTAGATGTGGGACTCCCAGATGGTCAAATGGGTAATTCCGAAGTAGGCCATATCAACATTGGCTCAGGACGCATTGTTTATCAAGAACTTACAAGAATAGGTAAGGCGATTGATGATGGTGAGTTTCAGCAAAACCCGGCACTACTCGAAGCCATAGATCTGGCTATCGCCAAAGAGGGTGCTGTACACATAATGGGACTACTTTCTCCCGGTGGCGTACATAGCCATGAAAGTCACATAGAAGCCATGTGCCACTTGGCTGTCGAACGCGGTGCTAAGCAAGTATATCTACACGCTTTCCTCGACGGTCGCGACACTCCACCACGCAGTGCAAAATCTAGCTTGGCTCATTTTGATGATCTGTTTACTAGATTAGGTACCGGCCGCATAGCATCATTAATCGGTCGCTATTACGCAATGGACCGTGATAATCGCTGGGATCGTGTGACTCAAGCCTATGATTTGATCACCCAAGGCGAGTCTCTGCATCAATACACCAATGCAGTCGACGCACTGGAAGCGGCTTATGAACGTAACGAAAACGATGAGTTTGTCGCAAGCTCGGCGATCACAGATGACCAAGGTAATGTCGCTAAGCTTAACGATAATGATGCGCTTATCTTCATGAATTTCCGTGCCGACCGCGCACGTCAGATCACTCGCAGCTTCGTCGACCCAGATTTTGATGGCTTCGAACGTAAAGTGACCACCCAAGCACATTTCGTGATGCTGACTCAGTACGCCGCGAATATCCCGGCCGCGATAGCTTATCCGTCCACGGAATTAGTCAATACATTAGGTGAAGTCCTACAGAGTCGAGATAAGACGCAACTGCGTATCTCAGAGACTGAGAAATATGCCCATGTGACTTTCTTCTTCAACGGCGGTAAAGAGGAAGCATTTAAGGGAGAGGACAGAATACTGATCCAATCACCTAAGGTGGCGACCTATGATCTGCAACCTGAAATGAGCTCTCCAGAACTAACCGACAAGTTAGTCGCAGCCATAGAGTCTACTGATTATGATGTCATCATCTGTAACTATCCAAACGGAGATATGGTTGGCCATACAGGTAGCTTCGAAGCCGCAGTTAAAGCCTGTGAGGCTGTAGATTTCAGTATTGGTCGCGTAGTGGAGGCGCTAGCTAAGGTGGGAGGAGAGTGTTTAATCACTGCCGATCACGGTAATGCCGAGCAGATGACAGATGAAAAAACAGGTCAAGCACACACGGCTCACACATGTGAACCTGTACCACTAATCTACGTTGGACGTGATGCAAGTATCGAAGATGGCGGTCGCTTGAGCGATCTTGCTCCAACCATGTTAACCTTGATGGGAGAAACTGTGCCATCAGAGATGACAGGGCGCTCCATCATTAAAATAAAAGAGTAACCACTGACACGTGAATATTCGTTTTTTCAGTAAAGCCAGCATTCTTGCTGGCTTTATCATGCTTTCAACACCACTGCTGGCCTCAGACCTACAGCAGCGTCAATCCGATCTTAAGACACTGCAATCACAGATAAACAGGCAAGCATCGGCTCTAAAAAACTCCACGAAGCAACGAGAGAAGTTAACCTCATTGCTGAAGAAAGATGAAAAAGCGATCGCCTCCGCCGCTAGAAAAGTCAATGAAACTAAAAATTCACTATCCAGAACAGATAAAAAACTAGCTGAATTAGATAAGAGCCAAATCAAGCTGGATACACTAAAGAAGAGCCAGCAGGAAACATTAGCTCATCAGTTAACCAGTGCGTATTTAGCGGGTAATCATGACTACACTAAGATGCTACTCAACCAGCAGAGCCCTGCAAGTATCGAACGTCTACTCGCCTACTATCAATATTTGAATAATGCCCGCATGGCATCTATCAATGAGTTAAAACAAACCATTGAAGAGCTCAATGATATTCAAATTGAACAAATATCCCAGAAGACTCAGCTTAATAAACTGATCCTCAACCAGCAACAACAGGCTAAACAACTCAATCTGGAACAGAGCCAAAGACAAAGAACTTTGACCCAACTACAGAGAACACTCAATACTAGTGGCGCCAAATTAGAGCAATTACAAATAGAAGAAGCCAGTCTCAAACATGTCGTCGAGCAAGCCATCATTGCCATGAGAAATAATCCTAAGATGGAAGGATTATCGAGAAGCAGAACCCTGAGATGGCCGACTAAGGGTCGTATTAAGTCAGGCTTCGGCAGTCGACGTTCTGGTCAGGTAAAATGGAAAGGCGTAACCCTCTCGGCTCCGGAAGGACAGAAAATAACGGCTATCGCAGCGGGAAAGGTCATCTATGCAGACTGGTTGCGTGGCTTCGGTATGGTGCTAGTTGTCGATCATGGTAAAGGTTACATGAGCCTGTATGGTCATGCTCAAACCTTGCTAAAAAATCCAGGAGACTCTGTAACTAAAGGAGAATCCATTGCATTAGTCGGTCGCTCGGGTGGACAGACAGAGCCTGGCCTATACTTTGAGGTAAGGCATAAAGGGCAAGCTGTCGATCCAGCGAGATACTGTAGACGCTAGGAGATATGCAGCCCTTAAATATAGGGGCTGCCATGTCAAAATATATTCGCTATCTTTGTAGTATTCTCGTTGGTGTAGGTCTAGGCATATCCGTTACCCTATCGGGACAAGAAAATGCCGAACAGTATCATCACAATTTCAACTATCCACTCCTACTCGACGTCATCGATACTGTTGAGACTTACTATGTTACAGAATTAAGCCAGGATGAGCTTATCGCTGCAGCAATCGAAGGTATTTTTGCTAAGTTAGACCCTTATTCTAACTTTCTCGATAAAGATGAATTCTCCAATATCAGAAATGCCAACAAGGGTGAATATTTTGGTTTTGGCATAGAGATAGCCACTGAAGATAACAAGATAACCATAATAACCCCCTTCCCAGATTCTCCCGCCGAACAGGCGGGCATAAGACCTGGCGATCGAATAGTGAAACTCAACAATCAGAAAGTCGATTACAGCAAGTTAGACGATTTGCTTAAGGAGATTAAAAACCATAGCCAGAATAATCAATCCATTGTACTCGCTCTAACTCACCATAATATGAACACTGTCTATGAAGTCACCCTTGCCCCAAGTCTCATCTCAGTTCACTCGGTCACGGCAAAATTGCTGGAAGGCAATATTGGCTTTATCAAGCTTGCTAGCTTTCAGGACAATTCCACCGAGGAGATGGTCAAGCAATTAACCCTGTGGCAACCTCTAAAATTGCAGGGACTCATCTTAGATCTCAGGAATAACCCAGGAGGCTTACTCGATCAAGCCATAAAAATTGCCGACATATTTCTTGAAAAAGGCAGAATAGTCTCAACCGAAGGACGATTCTTCGATGCCAATTCAGACTATTATGCTTCACCACAAACTATGCTTCTGGACGTCCCTATGTTGGTATTGATCAATAAGGGATCGGCTTCGGCTTCTGAGGTACTTGCCGCCGCACTACAGGATAACAAAAGAGCCAAGTTGATAGGTCAAACTAGTTTCGGGAAGGGAACCGTACAAAGTCTAATACCTACATTAATGGAAGGAAACGCAATAAAGCTCACTATCGCTAAGTACACTACACCCAATGGCCGTGACATCAATCGCAAAGGTATCGAGCCAGATATAAAACTTCATCTAGATGCTGTCACAAAAGAACAAACTGTGCCTATAATCGACGGAACCCATATCCATGATAAAATTGAAAAAAATAATGCTGAAGCAGATCTAATACTAAATTCAGCAATTACATGGATTAAAACTAATTCATAACGCCTTTACCCTTAGTGTAAAAGGTATGGAAAATACTTAACACTGTGCGCTTTTTAATACTTTTTTTAGCTTCAATTTTTGCATCTAGTTATGTAAATGCAGCTCAAGTTGCAATCATCATTGACGATATCGGCTATCGTCATTCCGATGAAGCCGTACTGAGCCTGCCAGATAACATAACCCTCTCCGTGCTTCCTCATACACCTCTAGGCCGTTCAGTTGCACATACTGCACATCAAAGAGGCTACGAGGTTATGCTACACCTGCCGATGCAGGCACTTAACGGCAAGAAACTTGGCCCAGGTGGCATAACCAATGACATGAGTGAAATAGATGTTAAGCGGATCATACAGCAGGATTTCGAGAGCATCCCTTTCGCTAAAGGCGTCAACAACCATATGGGTAGTTTACTGACTCAACTCGATGAGCCCATGCGCTGGGTTATGGAAAGTCTAAAGCAGAAGCAAGTCTACTTCGTAGATAGTATGACAACGCGCTTTTCTAAGGCTGGCAGTACCGCTGAAAAACTAGGGATCCCTCAGTTAAAACGACAGATATTCTTAGATAATGATCTATCACCAGCGGCCTTAAACCAACAATTTGAACGTCTTATCGCCTTGGCACATAGGCAAGGTCAGGTCGTTGCTATAGCTCACCCATATCCTGAGACAATAGAATATTTAAAACTAAATCTACCACGGTTACAGCAGGCAGGTGTCAGCCTAGTTAAAACCTCAGATCTGCTAGCTTATAGACTAGCAGCAAACAAAAAACAGCAAAGAGCAGGCAAAGACGCCGCCATCAGATTGAAGTAGTCGCAGATATAATTCTAGAACAGCTTCTATGAACAGAGTTCAAGTACAGGAATAGACAATTCAGGCAGCAGCTTTATCAATTCCCGATTATTACTAACTATATCCGCCAGTGAATATTGATCTAATACAGTTAAATAAGCCGTAACAGCCTCGGCTAATACGCCTCTTAGCTGACAGGAGGGTGTTAGGCGACAATAAGGTTTACTGCAATCAATAGGTGCAAGTGAATTTTCTAACACTCTCACCAGTTGACCAATATTGATATCTTGCGGTGACTTGCCTAAACGAAAACCACCACTCTTACCACGAATAGTTTCTAAGTAACCTAGCTTACCTAGGCGGTGCACTATCTTAGATACATGGTTAGGTGATAAGTCAAAGACCTGAGTGATCTCAGCAATTCGAAATAGAGTCTCTCTATCAGGCTGAATAGCCAGATACATTAAGGTACGAATACCAAAATCAGTATAATGAGTTAACTGCATTAAGCACCTTACAAAGTTAATCTAACTGGTTTGAGCCTCTAAAAAAGAGATCAAACGAATAGCTTCGGTATTAGTACTGCCACAAACATCAATAGTAGCAGAGAAAGAGCTGCACACGTCCGGGCGTTCTTTCATCCCAAAAATCATGCATAAATTGTCATTTGATAACTGAATGCACCGCTCACCCGCCGGCTTACCTTCAGGCATTCCAGGAATGGAACTCGTAATAGATGGGGCAATACAGCAGGCTCCACACCCAAGTCGGCAATTCATAACATCATTCCTTTCAGCACATTATACCTATTATTAAGTAGTCTAGTCGCCGTTAAGATCACAGCATCTTCTAATAAAGCGAATTCATTTAGACTAGTTTACTCTTTTTGTAGCCCTGCCGTCTTTGATTCACAACAAAAGCAGCCCATAGGCTAGGGAGAATAAGCCGTGAATAAGTCGAAAACCAATCGGTAGCTAACTTAACAGGTATGAATCTACATACAGATGGCAGCCAAGTCTGGCCAAACACACTCCATAAAAGAAGAGCGGGCTTTCGTCTTTGTGTTGGCGGATGAATATCACACAGTGATGTGCTCATGAACGAGAGGTTTGGTAAGCATGGCCAGCCATAAGCTTGCGAACGAGAGGCAGGGACTGCCGAACTGGCTTCTGTACACGGATGTATATAGCCGAGCAGGGCTTTTAAGCATGGATGCTGTTGGACTATCTCTTATTAAAAAACTAACTCGCGACACATATAACAACCAAAATTCAGACACCAAAAAGCCCTAACACTCCCTGTTTATAAGAAGCGTTAGGGCTTATCGTAATGTTGGCGAAGCGGACTAGCACTTTGTTAAAAGATGAACCCGCGCCCCCGGCGTGACAGGCCGCTTTCTATTCAAAAGAAGCTAACCAACTGAACTACCGCTCTTTTAGCAAATTGCTTTTGCATAATGCTGAATGTTTTTCGTCATTCTCACTCAAAAAGTGAACACGAAAAAGCCCTAACACTCTTTTTTTATAAGAAGTGTTAGGGCTTTTTCGTAATGTTTGTGGGCGAGTGTGGCGTCAGGCACAAGCTTTCGAGCGCGTAGCTGGGGCGGACTATCTCTTTTTAAAAGATGAACCCGCGCCCTCCCGGCGGGACAGGCCACTCTCCGTTTAATAAAGAGTCTAACCAACTGAACTACCGCTCTGTTTTTATCTTTTTTCTACTCAAAATTCAGACACGAAAAAGCCCTAACATTGCTGTTAGGGCTTATCGTAATGTTTGTGGGCGAGTGTGGCGTCAGGCACAAGCTTTCGAGCGCGTAGCTGGGGCGGACTATCTCTTTTTAAAAGATGAACCCGCGCCCCCCCGGCGGGACAGGCCGCTCTCCGTTTAATAAAGAGTCTAACCAACTGAACTACCGCTCTGTTTTTATCTTTTTTCTACTCAAAATTCAGACACGAAAAAGCCCTAACATTGCTGTTAGGGCTTATCGTAATGTTGGCGGAGCGGACGGGACTCGAACCCGCGACCCCCGGCGTGACAGGCCGGTATTCTAACCAACTGAACTACCGCTCCTTTAGCAAAGTGCTTACGCATATTGCTAAATTCTTTTTAAGTCGCTAGCTTGTCATGGCTAGGAGACTCGCTTTATCTTTATTCAAGATCAAAGCTAATTAGGCGCCTGGAAATGACCTACTCTCACATGGGGAGACCCCACACTACCATCGGCGCGATTGCGTTTCACTTCTGAGTTCGAGATGGGTTCAGGTGGTGCCACAATGCTATGGTTTCCAGACTAATTTGGTAAATTTGAAAAGCTGTCTATTCAGAATCTTTTAAAATATTCTAAATAGCTTTATAAATAATTCAGTTCGACTTAAATCAAGTTCGTATTCTTTTGTGCTTGTAAAGTAATCATCATTAACGCTACAAACCCATCTGGGTTGTATGGTTAAGCCTCACGAGTCATTAGTACAGGTTAGCTCAACGCCTCACAACGCTTACACACCCTGCCTATCAACGTCCTAGTCTCGAACGGCTCTTTAGAGGAATTAAATTCCTAGGGATGACTCATCTTAGGACTCGCTTCCCGCTTAGATGCTTTCAGCGGTTATCGATTCCGAACGTAGCTACCGGGCAATGCTATTGGCATAACAACCCGAACACCAGCGGTTCGTCCACTCCGGTCCTCTCGTACTAGGAGCAGCTTCCTTCAATCATCCAACGCCCACGGCAGATAGGGACCGAACTGTCTCACGACGTTCTGAACCCAGCTCGCGTACCACTTTAAATGGCGAACAGCCATACCCTTGGGACCGACTTCAGCCCCAGGATGTGATGAGCCGACATCGAGGTGCCAAACACCGCCGTCGATATGAACTCTTGGGCGGTATCAGCCTGTTATCCCCGGCGTACCTTTTATCCGTTGAGCGATGGCCCTTCCATACAGAACCACCGGATCACTATGACCTACTTTCGTACCTGCTCGACGTGTATGTCTCGCAGTTAAGCTGGCTTATGCCATTGCACTAACCGTACGATGTCCGACCGTACTTAGCCAACCTTCGTGCTCCTCCGTTACTCTTTGGGAGGAGACCGCCCCAGTCAAACTACCCACCAGACACTGTCCTCAACCCCGATTCAGGGGCCTAAGTTAGAACATCAAAACTACAAGGGTGGTATTTCAAGGTTGACTCCACAAAAACTAGCGTCTCTGCTTCAAAGTCTCCCACCTATCCTACACATGTAGGTTCAATGTTCAGTGCCAAGCTATAGTAAAGGTGCACGGGGTCTTTCCGTCTAGCCGCGGGTATACGGCATCTTCACCGCAATTTCAACTTCACTGAGTCTCGGCTGGAGACAGCGTGGCCATCATTACGCCATTCGTGCAGGTCGGAACTTACCCGACAAGGAATTTCGCTACCTTAGGACCGTTATAGTTACGGCCGCCGTTTACCGGGGCTTCGATCATGAGCTTCTCCGAAGATAACCCAATCAATTAACCTTCCGGCACCGGGCAGGCGTCATACCGTATACTTCCTCTTGCGAGTTTGCACAGTACTGTGTTTTTGATAAACAGTTGCAGCCACCTGGTATCTGCGACTCCCGGCAGCTTAGAGAGCAAGTCTCATCACCGCTGGGAGCGTACCTTCTCCCGAAGTTACGGTACCATTTTGCCTAGTTCCTTCAGCCGAGTTCTCTCAAGCGCCTTGGTATTCTCTACCCAACCACCTGTGTCGGTTTGGGGTACGATTCCTACTAACCTGAAGCTTAGAAGATTTTCCTGGAAGCATGGCATCAACTACTTCATCACCTTAGTGACTCGTCATCAGTCCTCAGTCTTGCAATTTAATGCGTATTCCCGGATTTGCCTAAGAATACAACCTACAACCTTAAACGCGGACAACCAACGCCGCGCTAGCCTAGCCTTCTCCGTCTCTCCATCGCAGTTAGCAGAAGTACAGGAATATTAACCTGTTTCCCATCGATTACGCCTTTCGGCCTCACCTTAGGGGTCGACTTACCCTGCCCTGATTAACATTGGACAGGAAACCTTGGTCTTTCGGCGAGGGAGTTTTTCACTCCCTTTATCGTTACTCATGTCAGCATTCGCACTTCTGATACCTCCAGGATGGGTTACCCCTTTCCCTTCAACGGCTTACAGAACGCTCCTCTACCGCTTGCTAGTAAACTAGCAAACCCATAGCTTCGGTGTATTGCTTAGCCCCGTTAAATCTTCCGCGCAGGCCGACTCGACTAGTGAGCTATTACGCTTTCTTTAAAAGATGGCTGCTTCTAAGCCAACTTCCTAGCTGTCTAAGCCTTCCCACATCGTTTCCCACTTAGCAATAACTTTGGGACCTTAGCTGATGGTCTGGGTTGTTTCCCTTTTCACGACGGACGTTAGCACCCGCCGTGTGTCTCCCGAGTAGTACTCATTGGTATTCGGAGTTTGCAAAGGGTTGGTAAGTCGGGATGACCCCCTAGCCTTAACAGTGCTCTACCCCCAATGGTATTCGCTCGAGGCGCTACCTAAATAGCTTTCGAGGAGAACCAGATATCTCCCGGTTTGATTGGCCTTTCACCCCCATCCACAAGTCATCCGCTCATTTTTCAACATAAGTCGGTTCGGTCCTCCAGTTGATGTTACTCAACCTTCAACCTGCCCATGGATAGATCACCGGGTTTCGGGTCTACACCTTGCAACTAAACGCGCAGTTAACACTCGGTTTCCCTACGGCTCCGCTATTCGCTTAACCTCGCTACAAAATGTAAGTCGCTGACCCATTATACAAAAGGTACGCAGTCACGGTCTCAAGAACCGCTCCCACTGCTTGTACGTATACGGTTTCAGGTTCTATTTCACTCCCCTCACAGGGGTTCTTTTCGCCTTTCCCTCACGGTACTGGTTCACTATCGGTCAGTCAGGAGTATTTAGCCTTGGAGGATGGTCCCCCCATGTTCAGACAAGATGTCACGTGTCCCGTCCTACTCGTTTTCATCTATAGTTAGTTTTCATGTACGGGGCTATCACCCTGTGCCGCTGAGCTTTCCAACTCATTCCACTAACACCCTATAGACTTAAGGGCTAATCCCCGTTCGCTCGCCGCTACTAGGGGAATCTCGGTTGATTTCTTTTCCTCCGGGTACTTAGATGTTTCAGTTCCCCGGGTTTGCCTCACATACCTATGTATTCAGTATGTGATACTCACTTATGTGAGTGGGTTTCCCCATTCGGATATCGTTAGCTCAAATGCTTGTTACTAGCTCGCCAACGCTTTTCGCAAGTTACTACGTCCTTCATCGCCTCTGACTGCCAAGGCATCCACCGTATACGCTTAGTCACTTAACCATACAACCCACATAAGTTTGTTGTATCGCAACTAATGGTGTTTACTTTCGCCAAAAGAATACTCTTGAAGCATATCGCTATGCTTCGGCACTTGATTTAAGTGTTTGAGAACTCAATTATTTATTTATTTTTCGCGCTAATGCTATTAATAACAACCTACAAGTAAGTCATTATCCCTTTCGCATTAACACTATCAGCTTTCCAAATTTTTAAAGAACAAACAACACCGTAAAGGTGCGTTTCTCGCTCTAACAAGAACAAGTTATCTGTGTGAACACTCAGCAAATATTGAGTTAGTCGTATAGGTAAGGAGGTGATCCAGCCCCAGGTTCCCCTAGGGCTACCTTGTTACGACTTCACCCCAGTCATGAACCACACCGTGGTAAACGCCCTCCCCGAAGGGTTAAGCTATCTACTTCTGGTGCAGCCCACTCCCATGGTGTGACGGGCGGTGTGTACAAGGCCCGGGAACGTATTCACCGTGACATTCTGATTCACGATTACTAGCGATTCCGACTTCACGGAGTCGAGTTGCAGACTCCGATCCGGACTACGACCGGCTTTGTGGGATTAGCTTGACCTCGCGGCGTTGCGACCCTCTGTACCGACCATTGTAGCACGTGTGTAGCCCTACTCGTAAGGGCCATGATGACTTGACGTCGTCCCCACCTTCCTCCGGTTTATCACCGGCAGTCTCCCTAAAGTTCCCACCATTACGTGCTGGCAAATAAGGATAAGGGTTGCGCTCGTTGCGGGACTTAACCCAACATTTCACAACACGAGCTGACGACAGCCATGCAGCACCTGTCTCATAGTTCCCGAAGGCACCAAGCTATCTCTAGCGAGTTCTATGGATGTCAAGAGTAGGTAAGGTTCTTCGCGTTGCATCGAATTAAACCACATGCTCCACCGCTTGTGCGGGCCCCCGTCAATTCATTTGAGTTTTAACCTTGCGGCCGTACTCCCCAGGCGGTCTACTTAATGCGTTAGCTTGGGAACCCAGTGTTCAAGACACCAAATTCCGAGTAGACATCGTTTACGGCGTGGACTACCAGGGTATCTAATCCTGTTTGCTCCCCACGCTTTCGTACCTGAGCGTCAGTCTTTGTCCAGGGGGCCGCCTTCGCCACCGGTATTCCTTCAGATCTCTACGCATTTCACCGCTACACCTGAAATTCTACCCCCCTCTACAAGACTCTAGTTTGCCAGTTCAAAATGCAATTCCCAGGTTGAGCCCGGGGCTTTCACATCTTGCTTAACAAACCGCCTGCGTACGCTTTACGCCCAGTAATTCCGATTAACGCTTGCACCCCTCGTATTACCGCGGCTGCTGGCACGAAGTTAGCCGGTGCTTCTTCTGCGAGTAACGTCACAGTAAGCAGTTATTAACTACCTACCTTTCCTCCTCGCTGAAAGTGCTTTACAACCCGAAGGCCTTCTTCACACACGCGGCATGGCTGCATCAGGCTTTCGCCCATTGTGCAATATTCCCCACTGCTGCCTCCCGTAGGAGTCTGGACCGTGTCTCAGTTCCAGTGTGGCTGATCATCCTCTCAGACCAGCTAGGGATCGTCGCCTTGGTAAGCCATTACCTTACCAACTAGCTAATCCCACCTAGGTACATCCAATCGCGAAAGGCCCGAAGGTCCCCTCCTTTCCCCCGTAGGGCGTATGCGGTATTAGCAGTCGTTTCCAACTGTTATCCCCCTCGACTGGGCAGTTCCCTAGGCATTACTCACCCGTCCGCCGCTCGACAGCAAAGTAGCAAGCTACTTTCTGTTTCCGCTCGACTTGCATGTGTTAGGCCTGCCGCCAGCGTTCAATCTGAGCCATGATCAAACTCTTCAATTAAAGTTCTTTTGATGCATCCTCTTTCGAAGATGACATCGGCTCAATGAATTATACTGTTTTTCAAAAGCCCGAAGACTTTCGAAGTTTACATATTGCTATGGTCACTCAGTGGTTCATCGAGTTAAATTTTTGATTGCTTCCTAAGAAGCAATTTCGAATAACTCAACACCTGTGAGTGTCCACACAGATTTCTTGTTTTGTATTGTTAAAGAGCGTGGTGCTAAGTAGCACCGCCGTTGACGCTAGGTCGTTGGCTTGAGGAGGCGTATTCTACACTCTCCGTGGTTGGCGTCAAGGGCTTTTAAAAATTTAATTTTCAACTGCTTACTTGTTGCCCTGACTGGGTTTCAGCTTTCGTTTAGAAGACTGGTTTGCCGTGTCAGTGGATGCGCATTATAGGGGATTTCGATGTGAGCACAAGGGCTAATCTTAAGAAAGTAAGCGAATAGCTACTGAGTGGATAGTTTACAATCGATAAGCTCGTTTAAAATACAAATACGCACTTATAATAGACTGTATAAACGAAAAAGGAGCCAAAGCTCCTTCTATGTTTCTCTTTACTCGCTATTGATTTAACCAATAGCGAGTCTTACTTATACTATTAACTAATACTATTGGCTAAAGAAGCGGGACTCCTGCGTTGCTTCTATTAGTTCATTGTCTGCTGTATTTGTCGTGGTAACTTTGAAATCGATGTTAATCATAGGTCGAGATAAGTCTACAGGGTCTACGGCCACGCTGACTGGCACGGTTAACACTTCCCCTGCTGCGACTTTAACTTGCTGCGGACCAAACCATTGATACTCAGGTAAACCTTGCACCGACAATTTATATTCGTGAGCCTGTTCGGTTTTATTGAGGATCTTGATGGTGAAGGTATTCTCGATCAGTCCATCGTTATTCTCCCTGAATAACTGATTACGATCTCGAATGATATCGATTCTAACCGGTGCTATGGTTGCACTAGCATAGACAAATACCAATATCATCGCCGTTAACACCACACCATAGCCGACTAATTTAGGCCTAATGACCTTCTCTTTAATACCGTCGAGCTTATTCTCCGTGGTATATGAGATTAAACCTTTCTTATATCCCATTCTATCCATGGTGTTGTCACACGCATCAATACAGGCGCCACAGTTAATACACTCATACTGGAGTCCATTCCTAATATCGATTCCTGTAGGACAAACCTGAACACACAGATCACAATCAATGCAGTCCCCTAAACCCAGGTCTTTAGGATCTGCCTTACGAGATCTAGGACCTCGGGTCTCGCCTCTCTTAGTATCATAACCGACTATAAAGGTGTTCTTATCAAACATCACAGCCTGGAAACGAGCATAGGGACACATATGAATGCACATAATCTCTCGCATCCAGCCAGCATTACCATAAGTAGCTAAGGTAAAGAGTACCACCCAAAAATAGATGCCTCCGGTCGCGTTAAGGCTAAAGACTTCTATATATACCTCTCTACTCGGGACGAAGTAAGACACGAAGGTCATTGCCGTCAGTAAGGAGATAGCTATCCATGCCGCATGCTTAGCTGTCTTACGCCATAGCTTATTAAAATTCCAGGGCAGCTGATCTAACTTCATACGTTTATTTCTTGCCCCCTCCAATTTCTCCTCGAACCAGATAAAGATAAAGGTCCAAACCGTCTGGGGGCAGGTGAATCCACACCAGACCCGACCTAGGTAAGTAGTCACAAAGAAGAGGCCAAATGCGGCTATAGTAAATAGTGCAGCCAGGAGAGTCAGATCTTGAGGCCAGATGGTGAGTCCAAAGATGTGGAACTTCTGCTCAGCCAAGTTAAACCACACCGCCTGACGGTTCCCCCAAGGTATCCAAGGAAGTATAAGAAAGAATGACATGGTGATCCAACCTAGTCTTCTTCTGAGTTTAGTCCACAGGCCGTTGACAGCTCTAACATAAATTCTATTACGAGGGTTAAATCTATCCGCTTTACTAGCATCAGGTTGGTGGATTTTAATCCGTTTTTCCTTCGAATAATCCTTATTATTAGACTCTGCGCTCATTTTTGTAACCTTACCGCTTTAATCTTGCACGAAAATTAGCTTATTATACCTCTATAGCACATCTATGAAACAAAGTTGGATTTAAAATGAGAGGCTGGATCATATTAGGGTTAGGAGTTGGTGTACTTTATTACCTAGCAACCGAGACCAATAAGCTAGATGAACCTATGGCGCAGACAGATGCCCTGCTGCTTAAAATAGAACGTAAGCTAGATGCCATGAGAGGCACTAAGATTATCAAGGTGGATAATAAGGCATCTCAACTTAAGAAAGAGATATCCCAACGCATGTCGAGCGGGGAACTCAGTGCACTCGATGGTATTTTGGAGTCTGAATACAGTGTTCAAGACTTTAAGGATGAATATTGTAGTGGAGCAGCTCCAAGACACGAGAGTTTCAGCCGAGATAACCTACAATATATCTGCGACAAACTCAGGTAACCCCAATCAGATAATTCCTGATGGTTTTCTTGTTGATTCTAGGCTCAGTCGGCATTTCCCTCTGCCTATTATTGACCTAGGTTAGGTTTGCGCCTAGCCTTTGGGCATAAATGCCATTAGATACCAAGTTGAAAAGGCTAGAGCTATGACCCAACAGGTTTCAGACATATTTGATCCCACTCTGTGGGAACAAGTTTCCGGATTTGATTTCGAAGATATTACTTACCACAGGGCTAAAGATCAGGGAACGGTACGTGTTGCAATTAACCGTCCCGAGTGCAGAAACTCTTTCAGACCTAAAACAGTCGATGAGCTATACACGGCTTTGAATCATGCTAGGCAATGGTCAGACGTAGGCTGTGTACTACTTACAGGTAATGGTCCCTCGGCTAAAGATGGAGGCTGGGCCTTTTGTGCCGGTGGAGATCAACGTATTCGTGGTAAAGACGGCTATAAATATGAAGGTGCCGAAGACGGTAAGCCAGATCCTGCACGTATGGGTCGCCTACATATACTCGAAGTACAGCGTTTAATTCGTTTCATGCCTAAGGTGGTTATCGCAGTGGTTCCCGGTTGGGCCGTGGGAGGTGGTCATAGTCTACATGTCGTTTGCGACCTGACTCTGGCTTCGAAAGAACATGCCATCTTCAAACAGACAGATCCAGATGTGGGAAGTTTCGACTCAGGTTATGGCAGTGCCTATCTTGCTAAGATGATAGGTCAGAAACGCGCTCGAGAAATTTTCTTCCTTGGTTTTAACTATAGCGCCGACGAAGCCTTCGACATGGGCATGGTTAACCGCTCTATTCCCCATGCAGAACTTGAAACAGAAGCGCTAAATTGGGCAAGAGAGATCAACTCTAAATCGCCAACCGCAATGCGCATGCTGAAATATGGTTTCAACATGGCCGATGATGGCTTAGTCGGGCAACAACTCTTTGCCGGAGAAGCTACACGTTTAGCCTATGCAACCGCAGAAGCCCAAGAAGGAAGAGATGCATTTCTGGAGAAGCGTGAAAAAGATTTCAGTCAGTTCCCTTGGCACTACTAAGCCCTGTTTATTGTACTTTAACTACTAGCTAACTTTTTATCTAATACCTAGCGGTATAAATAGAGCCATGGATATCTATGGTTCTATTATTTACCAAATAAGGTAATCATCCAGCCTCTTCACAAAATCGACAACACTGACGTTATAACCAAAGCCTAATCGGTAAATGTAATTAGACTCATCTAACCAATCCTCTTTATCACACAGATGATAATAGTTATTATTTAGATAGATATTACTGAGAGGCTTTCACCATGACTAAAACATTCACCTTTGCAATATTACATTTCACCGTCGCATTTACTGTTACCTATCTATTAACCGGCAGTGTGATCTTAGGTGGAGCCATAGCCTTAATAGAGCCTGCTATTAATACTGTTGTTTTTTACTTCCATGAGAAAGTATGGAAAAAAATTGAGCAACAACAAGAAAGTCTACTCGTAAGCTAGATAGCTCACTTGGAGAAAATCTAATAGCCGACGACAACTGCAGCCAAAACTATGTCAATGGCGAGATTGACCTGCTCGACAAGATAATTTCACACCCTCTATACGGCCACTGACACCACAATCCCAGCTATTGATGACATAACGTCTTTAAACCTGCCATGGTCTTAGCTTCTTATATACATACTCACAAGATTAAGAATCAAGTTTATCTTAATGTTGAGCTGGCATATTCATATATAAGTGTACATAAAACCCATTTGCATTAATCTACAACTAGCCAATAACATAATAAAAAGTAAGAATAAATCTTACTATCAGGAGCTAAGATGCACACTAGTATTTTGCGCTTTAAGACCCTCAGATCTATAATCACCTTCAAGAGTGTGCTCACGGTTTTCGCTATTAATTCTATCTGTGCATTTTTAAAAACCATCTACCACTTAACCGTAGTTGAAAGCAGTTTTGAGTTTTTCTTTGCTGAGCTACTGGGCTACTTCAAGGCGATGAACATACTCGGATTCTCTCTCGCCTTTTCATATCTTATCCTGTCTAAGGGCCCAGATAGCAAGATGTCTATCTCACGGATAGCCATGATCGGCTTACTGGCCTTTACCGTCAGCTTCCCATTTATCTATACGACTAACACTCCCTGGGATCAGAGTAGCTTACACCCGGTTTTTCAAGTTACCGTCTACTCACTTTCAACCCTGATATTCTCAGCCTGGGCCATCATGCTGATCATCTACCTACAGAGCAGGGAGTCCCAGCCAAAATTTCAGATGTTGAAACAAGAGATCGCAGAGCAATCCATCGAGAGAGACAGAATCGAGATGGAACTGCACCTATTACAGGCGCAAATAGAGCCACACTTCTTCTACAACACATTGGCCAACCTGCATAATTTAATCGATATAGATCCAGATAAAGCTAAGAACTTACTCGAAGAGTTAACCGAATACCTACGTTCAACTGTCCATCAGTTTCGCCACAAATTTATTATGTTGTCCGAGGAGCTGGAGATGATACATAGGTACCTTAATATTCAACAGATACGTTTCGGTAAACAGCTAAGATTCGAGATGATCATAGATGAAAAGTTACTTAATCATCCCATATTACCTATCTCCATCCTCACCTTGGTTGAGAACTCGATAAAACATGGGATTGAAAAAAATAACGGTGTTGGCAAGATCACTATTACCGCAGAAGTCATCAATAAAGACACTTTAGTCCTCTCGGTAATCGATGACATAGGAAGATATAAACCCTCTCCATATGGCACAGGAATTAGAAATCTAATCGCTAGACTAGATGTTACATATAATAAAAACTATAAGTTTTCAATAAATTGCGATACCAATAAGAAAACCTATTCAAACATAGAGGTTCCCGCAAATGGCTAATATTTTAATTGCAGAAGATGAAGAAATCCTACGAACCAGCCTACAATTCAAACTGAACAAGTATTGGCCTCAGGCAAATATTATCTCTTCGGTTGCTACCGGAACGGACGCACTCAAGGCACTCAATAGCTTGAAGCCAGACGTTGCATTTCTGGATATCCAGATGGGGGATCTAACGGGAATCGAGGTAGTCCAACAGACTAACCATAATTTTCATGCCGTTTTTATCACGGCATATGATAAATATGCCATCGAAGCATTCGATGCAGGCGCCATAGACTACCTCTTAAAACCTTACTCAGATCAGCGTTTAAAAGACTGTATTGAAAGAGTAAACGCCAGATTATCCTCAGTTCCAGCAGATATTAAACAGCTATTATCGGCTATACCAGGTAACAGGGAGCATTTTCTAAATAGAATAAAAATTCAGATAGGAAATAAGTTCTGGTTATTATCTGTTGACGACATCATCTGCTTTAAAGCCTGTGGCCGATATGTAAGGGTGCTTACTAAAGATCGAGAAGCCTTAGTTCGCCTGCCACTTAAACATCTGTTATCTCAGCTTAACCCGGATATTTTTTGGCAGATACACAGAAGTACAGTGATCAATGTCGAACACTTAGATCATGTTCAGACCGCAGATGGAGAGCAACTATACGCTTTGATGAAAAAACTAGATGAGCCCTTGCCAGTTAGTAGGAGTTACTCATATCTTTTTCGTAGTTTAAGCATGGATAGCTAACGAGCATCTAGATCATTAGAAGTGGATGGCCAAGTCAGAGTAAATCCCTAGGATGGGAACCAGAGCCCATAAAGCAGAATCCATTGAATAAAAAAACCCACCTTGTGAATACCACAGGTGGGACCTGGTAAAGGTTTAATGGAGAGGGGTATTACAATTGATATTACTTAAAACTCTTTCACGACTCCCATATAGAAGAACCTGCCACGTAAGGAGTAAGTGTTATAGTCAACACCGTTCGTCCCCTCAAATCTCAATGGTGGCTCTTGATCCCAAAGATTCTTAACACCTAAATTGAGATCTAAACCTAAGGCTTCTAAGTGGTAATCCACCTGAGCATTATGAAAGTTAGAGGAGTCCATGGTGTGACCACCAGGCTCATCGGTCGCCGAGATATACTCAAGGTTATAGGTAACCGCCAAGTAATCCTTATTCCAGCCTAGAGTCAGGTTGGCACGATCCTGTGGAATGTTACCGAATGAATTATCATAGGTACCCACTATGGAACGTGAGGGTGAGTCGGCAGTATCCTGCACATCGAAAGTGAGGAAATGAGACATCTCTAAGTTAAAGGTCCATTCACCGATTTCAGACTCGAAACCATACATGGCAGCAAAGTCGAGACCATCTAATGTGCGCTCCGCGATGTTATCGTTAGGTGCATACACAGAGACTATGTAACCCTTACCACCTTCGGCACGAACCACATCATCGATATAACTAGGATTTTGAGCTACATATGCTTGGTCTATGACATATTCAGGGCTTTGGAAAACCACGTTCTCTTGTAGAATTCGGAAGTAATCCAAGGTGAAAGACAAGCGATCTAACGGTTCATAAACCAGTCCAAGGGTTAAGTTCTGCGCCTTTTCCGGCTTTAACTCTTTATTGCCACCTGAGGTTACATTAAACCCTTTTACCGTATTTTGAATCAAACCGTCTTCAAGACCCGCACAACCAGGCAATGATGCTACTACTCCTGTACCAGTAGGATCACAGGGGTCTGCGATTCCTTCGGTGAAACCCGCTGATTGCCCCGAGTACATTTGCAACATAGTCGGCGCACGGAAACCGGTAGAGTAGCTACCACGCACGGTTATCTCGTCTAGAGGCTTCCAGATCAGGCCAAACTTAGGATTGGTGGTGCTTTCACCCAGATCACTATATTTAGAGTGGCGTACTGCGAGCTGTAGCTCTAAACTATCCAATGCTGGGATATTTACTTCGGCATAGACTTCATCAATCTTTCTTACCGGTGTGACCACATCCGGCTTTGCACCGCCCCAGGAAACATCAAAGGTTTCTGTTTGCTGGCTAATGTCAGCTCTTTGAGAGGCCTGCTCTTCTCTATGCTCATAACCGACAGCAAACTCAATAGTTCCACTGGGTAACTCCATGATTGGACCAGCAAAACTTGCCTGAATGTAATCTAATGAGTTGTCGTTAATAACCAATGGCTTAGTGACATTTATATAATCTAACATCTCCTGCGTAATTGAGCCTGGCGGGCCAAATACATTCATAGGTACACAGCTTGGATCCGCAGAGGTTCCACACTCATCAGCTAATGCTGCATCGATACGCATCAAGGATGGTTGTAAACCGCCATCAGATGTCACGCGACCGGTTTGACTCGAATAGGTCAGATCCCAATCGTATTCACCTAAGCTACCGTTAAGCCCTAAGGTATAGCGAGTGATCTCTGTTTCATTGGTATATACCCTAGGTCCATACTCTACGAAACGGCGAGAGACGTTACCCGTCTCGCCGAAGGGATTATACTTTTGATTAGCGCCTACACCATATTGAGAACCATCTGCATTATAACGATGAAATGCCGGCGTCCCAGAACCGCCACCGTACCAACCGGTATCTACACCTGGAGGAGCCTGATTGCCTCGATTCCATCCCTGAAAAGAGCTGACTTCGGCAAAAATATTTATCTCATCGGTTAACTCATAGTCACCATAGAAAAACATAGCTGTATTACTGAGGGTATTGGCCCCAGAAGTAACGTCATGGTAGTTATAGCCCATTTCGCTGTATTCCCAAGGCACAACTGCACCCGGGTTATTTGCATCTAATACTGTCCAGTTTCCATCACCTAAACCAAAGCCTGATAGTTTGGCATTGGGAGCTGTACCTGAGCGCATGTTCTGGCCACCAACATGGGTAAAGTCCGCGTCTTGGGTACGCGTTCTATCCCTTGATTGCCAGCCATCGGTATTATTGTGGGACAAGGCTAACATCAAACTGCCTTTATCCGAGCTTGTCCCCAGAGTCATGCCTATTCTGGTTTCTGACGCATCTCCCTGTCCTGAAATGCCGTAACTGGCATTCACTCTGACACCATCATAATCTGTTCGGGTGATGATATTCACCACACCAGCGATAGCGTCGGAGCCATAAATGGCCGAGGCACCATCTTTCAGCACTTGAATTTGGCTCACCGCCTCAAATGGAATCGATAATAGGTCGACCTCATTATTGGCATTGGCAGCAATCGTTCTTCGACCATTTATTAGAATGAGAGTATTACTTGCTTCGATACCACGCAGTGTCACGGTCGCAGTAGAGCCTGCTCCACTGTCTGATTGTGAGTTGGAAGTATTACCCGTAAGCGAAGGTAGCTTACGCAGCGCTTCACCTATATCTGTGATACCTAAGCGTTCCATCTGAATTTTAGTGATAACGGTTATCGGTGATGAGGAACTAAGCTCAGTACGCGCAATACGTGAGCCAGTCACCATTATTTTTTCAAAACTCTGCTCTTCTTCAGCCAGAGCGGGGAAAGCCAAACTTGATCCAATAGACAACATAACAATTGAAAGCTGAGTTAGCTTCAATCTAGGTTCGCATTTCATCATTTTTCCTTATTATTTGTATTTATATCTCACTCCATGAATTCCGAATTCGCATAATTAACAAACTCGAAACAAATACAACTGTATACAATATACACAGGTAAGCAAGTAAAAAATCGACGGGAGGCGAGAGGTAATACACTGATTTGTATTGTTATTATTTAATCAAGAGACGGGGCTGTTATTGGTGACATCTATCGGTGAATTGGTGACAATAATCAAGCAACTAGTAACTAGAGATGCATAAATATTTAATAAAAATAAATTTTTAAATGAAAAGGGTTGAATAAGAACAACCCTTTTTGATGCTATTTAGTCTCTAAGGACAGGTTCGATAAAACGGACTATTACCGAAAATCCCATAGACGATGCCGTATAGAGTAGGATCTTGTGCTTGTAGTGCACTGCGGGTATTCGGCCCACCTCCCATATTCGAATTGAAGAAGCTTTGCACTCCCTCGGCCCAATATTCCTTATAATCTGTCATGGCATAATGACCCGCGCCCCAAAGATTATAATAGTTAGCATTGGAGTAAGCCGACTGCAATTGGCTACTAAAACCAGGGAATACATAATCTAACCCTAAGAGGTGCAAGGAGTGAGCGTATTCATGAATAGTTATGTCTTCGCCAAGATAGCGATCATCTGAATAGCACATAGCATTCTCTTCGGCGCTCGAGCCTACAGGCACAGAAGGCATGCCTCCCAAACCTCGAGCACGTTCATCCCAATAGGCAGAATCCAGATGGCTATATTCGGGTAACTGAGTCGTTAGCTCATAGGGATATCTGCCCATCACAGCATGACGAAATCCATTGGCAACCATCTGTGGAACCACTCGACTGTCTACGGTCTGCATTACACCATCTAACAAGTAAGCCGTACGCTCGATAGATGCAGCCGAAGCAACATTGGCCGACACAATTGGGATACCTGTACCTGAGGTACATAACCTAGTGTAATACCAGCTGTTTGGATAACTAGTTGGGTATGCCTGAATACCACCGGCACAAGCTTGAAGCGTATTCCCACCACCGCCACCATCACCGCCGCCATCTCCAACCATATCAAAGCTGGCATTAGCGCTAACAGTGATAACTTTCATACATTGACCAGACTGATCTGTGATCACCCACCTATCTTGGGTATAGCTGCTGCGACTCCAACTATCACCGGGGGCAAAACTATCATTATAGACATTGGCATATCGGCTACCGTCGGCCTGTAGCCACTGTATTTTCAGATTAGTGTCACTGTTATTATTGATGGTAAATTGAGTCTGAGTACCATTTCTGCTGTAAGCCTGTCCCTCTAAGGCACAGGATGCATCTGGTGTTAAACCGCCTGTATTAGCAAGTTGATAATCAGCGGTGATCTGGGCTTGAGAGAAGGCTGAATAAGCAGACACCAGTCCATAGAAATCACCCTCACCATTACCTGCGATACAAGTTTCAACACTGCCTGAGCTATCAGACTTACAATCGTAGGCCTTTGATGTCGGCTGGCTGCCTTTTTTCACATAGAGGTCGGCATCACCGTTATTACCACTGACGCTAAAACTAACATCCGTCGCGCCTGCAGGCACACTCAAACGAAAACGGTATTCATCGCCGGCATTCGCAGCGGGTATTGATGCCGCCACCCCCTTAACCAGATCTGTTATACCAGCTTGTTGATCACCTATGCTGTAAGCACCATCAAGTTCCGCAGTGAACAGCTTCTTACAACTGCCTGAGTTATCGGTTACCACCCATTTATCACCAACCGAGGCGCTGTGACTCCAACGCTCACCAGGTTCAAAATCACTATCATAAATAGTTGAGTAGAGACTACCATCTGCTTGTAACCAACGAATTTTCAGGTGCTGAGAGGTTAAGTTTTCGATAGTGATAGACGTTGCTGTCGAGGTTCTTCCGCTATAGGGGCCCATGGCATTGCATGAGGCATCTGCGGGGATGCCGCCATCTCCTCCTCCGCCACCATCTGTAGGTGTATGATCCCAACATTCCTTATTCGGACTATCATGATAACTGGCTGTACAAGTTAACCACTCGTACCACTCGCTGCTATTTTGGTAAGCAAAATTCTGAATGAAGCTGTTGTAGGATGCATAATCTCCACTTCTAAATGCGGCTAGTATGCTATCTAACGCTTCAGGATGACGCTCGAATATGAAGGCTACGCCCAAATATCCCCATTGATAGATTCGACCAGTATCATGTTCATAAGTAGTATTGACCACATCGGATAGACTCAATGCCGCCGATGCTGCCAATTCACCAATATAATCATAGGGCCAGTCGACCCAAGCTATATATTCAGCCGAGCCCTCTAACCAAAAAACCACATTATTAGAGCTCGACATATAGGTTTCGAAATTTCCGGCCATATTGTATCGACCATCGAGATAATGATTAAACTCATGGGATAGATTCATGATCCACCAGCTATTAGCATCATCGGTAATATAGGTCACATATCTGGCCTGATTACCAGGTATTGAAGGATCACCCTCCAGATACATACCACCGTTATTGGTGTCGATACCAAATATCTGTGCAGCATTGTATTGATAGGAGGCATAGTCTTTAAATGCATTAATCTCAACAGTTTGACTATAATCCCCCGCTAGGGGCTGCTGATTGGTTTTCATCAAGAGGTGGTACCTAGCCTCTTCAGTGACGAGTTCATCACACACAGCCTGTAGATTTTCAGGACTTATGTAGGACTCGGAGCGAATCGATATCGCACTACTACAGCTATATTGATAGCGTAATACAGAGTCTCCCGGTGCCATTTGTGCCTGAGTCGACATGGGCATGGCAGCCTGATGAATATGTGAACTAGGTTTACTTAAGGTGTTGATACTTTCCGCTGTTGGCGGTGTATTCACAGTAGCTGCAACTCCAGCACCGCTAAAAAGTGAGACCGCGACTAGCGCAGAACCATAAGCCGTTACTCGCTTGCTGGTATTTTTTATATTTATCATTCTAGTACCCTTTAAAATTGGGTTATTTATTATCTTTAAATACAAACGACTCAAAACATCATGGATAACCAAATTTGAATTATATTTTTAAGAAGTTAAAAAGATGAAGATATACATACTTAAAATTAAGTACAAACATCACATCAAATATTTAAAATTTGCGATTACGCATATTTAAAAATATATAAAAAGAGATAAATTTCAAGTCGGCACAGGCTAAAAAACCTAAAACGAAAAACGTAAATAACCTTCATAATCAAACAATTATTTAACACCCCATAATCCTATGACACTCTAGACTCACTCCATAACCTCAAATCAACCACTAAAAACCATTGCCATATTCCGCACTGTTTTTTTTGCTAACAATCTTCATTAAAACCAATAAATAAAGAAGTAATACAATGAAAAAACATAGAGGAATATATGGCCACATCAATAAGTAATAACAATAATTGGTCATCGAGACTCACTTTTCTGCTGGCGTCGATTGGATTTTCAGTTGGGTTGGGAAATATATGGAGGTTTCCATATATAACAGGAGAAAATGGCGGTGGCGCTTTCGTATTAATCTACCTTGCCTGTGCGCTCTGCATCGGTGTCCCCCTGGTCATGTCAGAATGGGCAATTGGCCGACAAACGAAACAAGCCGCTTCGGCGGCAACAAGCTTCAAGTTACTCGCCACCGACAATAATCTCTCGCCCCAGTGGTCAAAAGTCGGAGCCATGGCCATTCTAGCTGTGTTTATGATGATGCTGACCTATACGGTGATCACAGGTTGGACATTAGATTATTTCACCATGGCTATTGCCGGCGAATTTGTTGGCATCAACAGCCAGGAATCTAAACAACATTTTGAAAGCTTAATGGCAAGCCCAGTCAGGCTCATATTTTGGCACACGCTAGTGGTTATCATCATAATCATGGTTAATATACGTGGGGTACAAGCCGGGATAGAAAAGGCCGTAACTGTGTTAATGCCAGCATTGTTTATTTGCCTTATTGCCATGGTTTGTTATGCCGCTATGGTTGGCGATATGTCAGCCACTGTGGATTTTTTACTCAAGCCAGATTTTTCACAAGTTTCAGGACAGACATTCTTGCTCGCTCTGGGACAGGCATTTTTCTCCGTAGGCATAGCCATGGCTGTGATGGTCACCTATGGCTCCTACCTAGACCCCAAAACCTCCATTGCAAGTAATGCCATCATAGTCGTCGTTGCCGATACACTTGTCGCTATGCTGGCAGGTTTTGCAATTTTCCCTCTGGTATTTTCCAATGGGTTAACACCAGATACGGGAACAGGATTAGTATTTCAGGTGCTGCCCATAGCCCTGAGCGATCTACCTGGAGGGCAAATATTCAGTGGCATATTCTTCCTCCTGTTAATCGCGGCGGCATTCACCTCTTGTATCGGTAATTTTGAACCTATTATTGCCTGGACCAGCGATCGGTTTAAGCTAGGCAGGGCTAAGGCTACCTTGCTGAGTGGCTTAACTATTTGGTTATTGGGTATAGGCTCAGTGTTATCCCTCAATCAATTGAGTGGTTATCATCCTTTGGCCTTGCTACCTTTCTTAGAAAATAAAACAATCTTCGAATCTCTGGATTATATCTCCGCCAGTATTTTACTTCCCTTAGGTGGTTTACTCACCGCCATATTCGTCGGATGGCGACTGCCCCCCGCAACCATGCAGGCAGCGCTTGGTTTGAATAAATCCAGCTTCAGGGTATGGCAACTGCTTATTCGATACCTGATACCCGTTGCTATCACACTCGTATTCCTATCAGGTTTCAGCCTCTAAGGTCTGTATCTGCTCACCATACCTAACTTGAGATCCGAATAAATGAAGTCAATTTTAACTCGAATCCTGTATTTGCTTTGTATCTGTTTAAGTTCGACAGCTGCGAACGCCAGTGATAAACAGATCAGCGTCATTAGCTCTAAAGACGGCCAAGCCATTGAAGGCGCCGTGATCTATAACCCTTCAAGCCGTACGGCCTATGGTACAGACAGGCTCGGCCTGGCTAACATTAATAGGCAGTTTTCAGACATACAAGTGAAAGCCAAATATCACCAGCCAATAATGCTGACTCACTCTCAGGTGACCAGCGAGCCTATCGTCTTGCAATATGATCCTAAGCTTCTTGCCGATGAACAGGCACTGCCCCACCCAAAAGATAATATTCAATGGGGCAGTTATCGCCAGCACCGAGAGAATAACGACCTCTTGAGTTACGATCTCACCCTCAAGGTTGATATAGACAAGCGTTATCTGACGGGTCACAACAAGATCCGTTTCAGGATGCTGCAAAGGGATGACACCATTCGCATCGATCTCTATAAAAACTTACAAATAGACAAGATAAGTTATAAAGATCAGATTCTTGAATATGAACGAGATCTCAACGCCGTCTACATTCATTTTCCAGCTGCTCTGGAACTAGGCTCAGTTAACGAGATCGACTTTCACTATTCGGGTCAGCCCAGCACTAAGGGGCGCTTCGGTTGCTTCACCTTCAAGAAGGACAGCAGGGGATTAGATTGGGTTAACACAGCCTGTCAGGGCACAGGTTCTATGGTCTGGTGGCCCAACAAGGATCAACAAAGGGATGAGGTAGAGTCGATGACAATGCGGATATCTGTGCCTTCACACCTGAAAAACATCTCCAATGGTAGGCTGATTGCCACCAATATTTTAGCCGATGGCTATACAGAATATGTGTGGCAAACCAATAATCCCATTAATAATTACAGTGTCTCACTCAACATAGGTAACTATGTCCATTTCGGTGAAAACTTAGGTGAACTCAGCCTAGATTATTATGTATTGGAGCAAGATCTCGCCAAAGCTAAGCAACAATTTACTCAAGTCATCCCCATGATGAAGAGTTATCAAAAGCATTTTGGCCAATACCCATTTATCCAGGATGGCTATAAGTTAATTCAAGCGCCCTATACTGGCATGGAGCATCAAAGTGCCATCACCTATGGCAATCAATTTAAAAATGGCTATAACCGGGGGGATGGCTCAGATCCAGACTGGACCGGAGTGGGAATAAGTCTAAAATTTGATTTCATCATCATTCACGAATCTGGCCATGAATGGTTCGGTAACAGTCTCACCAGCAATGATTTCTCGGATGCCTGGATCCATGAGGCTTGGTGTACTTACGCCGAATCGGTTTATGTTGAAGATCAGTTTGGCTATCCGGAGGCAATAAAATACATCAACGGCTATAAGGACAAGGTAAAAAACCGCTACCCCATGATAGGCCCTCCTAGCATAGGTCATTGGCCAACTTCAGATATCTACTTCAAAGGGACCTTATTTATCAATACCCTGAGACATATCATCAATGATGATAAGAAGTGGTGGGACGGCATCAGGGCTTTCACCTCTAAATTTAACAGGCAGAACCTAGATACTCTCGACGTGCTAAATTTCTTCAATAATTATTTCGATAGGGATTTTGAGAAGGTATTCGACCAGTACCTCTATTTTAATCAGTTACCGACATTGGAGCTTTACCGTAGCCAAGATAGTATTGAGTATCGCTGGCAAGCAGATGTGAGCGACTTTACTATGCCAGTTCCAATCACCTTAGACGGTAAGAAGCGCAAACTACTGGTAACCGATAGCTGGCAATCTCTGCCTCTAGAATCTGAGTTTAAGGTCAACACAGATCTGGTATATATCAATATATCTAGGCTAACCAACAGAGTTAAAAAAACCGCCATTTAGGCGGTATTTTTATTAGATATTCCGCTACATATCTCTAATTTACCAAGCTCAATAGAGGTGTTTGCACAACAGATTGAAAATCCAGTGCCATGGTCACACTCAAGGCTGTAATGGTCACAATAGAAAAACCAAACACCTGACGTGCCCAACTCTGCAGATTAATGCCATGGCGATAACCTTTCAATGCCATGGCTAACCACCACAAGCTGGTGGCACAGGTCACCGCCATAAAGGCGATACCCGTATAACCCGCCAAAGGTAACAAGGCACTAACTAAGGCAAACACAGCAATATAGAGCACGATATGTAATTTCGCCTTAGTGATCCCTTCCGCCACCGGCAACACTGGAATATTTGCGGCGGCATAATCATTGAAACGGAAAATGGCAATAGCATAGGAGTGTGGCATCTGCCATAGACTAAACATCAGCAGCAAGATGACAGCTCCCGCATCCATCTCACCTCTGACGGCACAATAGCCAACAACCGGCGGCACGGCACCCGAAAAACTACCGACTAAGGTGCCATATACCGAGTGACGCTTCATATATAGGCTATAAACACCCACATAGACCAGGTAGCCAATGGCAGCAAACAGAACCGCCAGACTATTAGTAAATATCGCCAACATGCCAAAACCGATAACACCTAAGCTTATGCCATAAATCATCACGGCACGCACAGAGAGCTTTCCGGTCACAGTGACTCGATTACGAGTACGCTGCATCTTGGCATCTATGTCGCGATCGATACAATTATTGATCGCGCACCCCGAAGCCACCACCAAGGACAAGCCAATCATGGTTGTCAACATCAAGGTCGAATCCACGTTGCCTTTAGCGGCTAATAAGAAGCCACCTGCGACAGAAATCAGATTCCCCATGATGATGCCAGGCTTAGTGACCTGAACATAAGCTTGTAGACGTGACTTCAATTTTGCAGACATACTCAAACCTTGATTATTCATGATTATTGTCCTACATCATCAAAGCGTTAGCTGCATAGATAATCCACACAGATAAGCCCATGACCATGACCATAATCAAGGCAGTGAACAGGAATGAGAATGTATTGATCTTGCCTTCTTTAGAGAAGTCCAAGTGCAAGAAGTACTTTAAATGCACCACTATCTGCACTACGGCCATCACTAGCACTAAACCTAAGGTGATAGGTTTCTCGAAGTGATGTGTCATGACCGCCCAAAATGGAATGCCGGTTAAGATAACCGACAGCAAAAATCCTACGAGATAAGATTTAACGCTAGCCATGAAATCATCTGAAGTAAGACTTTCACTTGTATGTGCTTGACTCATCACAGCATCCCCAATAAATAAACCAAGGTAAATACACAGATCCAAACCACATCCAGGAAGTGCCAGAATAAGCTTAAGCAGCCCAAACGTGTGATGCTGCGGTTATTTAAACCTGACTTAGTGACTTCCAACATCATGATCGCCATCCAGATAAGTCCAGCTGTCACATGCAGACCATGCATGCCAACTAAGGTGAAGAAAGCTGTCAGGAAGGCACTACGCTGAGGTCCATTACCCTGCTCAATCAGATGATAAAACTCATAGACTTCCATGGAGATAAACCCACAACCTAAGGCAAAAGTGATCAACAACCAGATCAAGGTTGCTGTTCTCTTCTGGTGTTTAGCGCAAATTAATGCGAAGCCAAAGGTAATACTACTGATCAGCAGTACAGCAGTTTCGATTGCGACGAAATTTAATTCGAAAATATCTTTACCGGAAACACCACCGTCGGTATTCATGTAGAGCACGGCATAGGTCGCGAAAACCGAAGCAAACAAGATGCAATCGGTCATCAGATAGAGCCAAAAACCAAATAACGTGTTACCACTGGTATCATGATGTTCGTCATGATGTTCATCGGCCTGTACAACTTCTAAATCTGCTCGGATAGCAATACTCATGTTAGCCCCCTTGCAACCTTATCTAAGTGCGCATTTTCAATTCTGGCAATTTCATCAGGTTGAACGTAATAATCATGGTCATTGCTATAGGCTCGGAACAGGAACACCACGAAGGCACCCAGCATTCCAGCGATAGCCAACCAAAGAATGTGCCAAATAGCGGCAAAACCTGCGGCCGTAATACCTAAGGCCATCAAGATACCGCTAGAGGTATTTTTAGGCATATGGATTGGCTGATAACTGTCATGACGCTGATAAGCCTCCCCCTTCTCCTTCATGTCGGTAAAGCTATCGATATCCGACACCTGAGGGTCCTTAGCAAAGTTATAGAACTGAGGCGGTGATGAGGTTGACCACTCTAATGTATGGCCATTCCATGGATCGCCTGTGGTATCCAGGTTTTGCTCACGATCACGGAAACTCACATACAGTTGTACAAACTGCAATATGATGCCTATGAAGATGATAAAGGCGCCCACTGCCGCAAAATAGATCCAGAAATTCCAAGCAGGATTATCTGTGTGGCTGATACGACGAGTCATCCCCATAAAACCAAGCACATACAGAGGCATAAAGGCGGCGTAGAAACCTATCTGCCAACACCAGAATGATGCCTTACCTAAGCGCTCATTAAGCTTGAAACCCATGGCTTTCGGGAACCAGTAAGCGAAGCCCGCGAAGTAACCAAATACCGCACCACCTATGATGGTGTTATGAAAATGAGCAATTAAGAACAAACTGTTATGCAATACGTAATCAGCTCCCGGCAAGGCTAACAAGACTCCAGTCATGCCCCCTATGGTGAAAGTCGTCATAAATCCTAATGTCCACAGCACAGGCACAGTTAGTCGTAACCGACCGCGATAGATAGTAAACAACCAGTTGAATAACTTAACCCCGGTTGGCACTGCAATGACCATGGTCATCACACCAAAGAAGGCGTTAACGTTAGCACTCGATCCCATGGTGAAGAAGTGATGCAACCAGACGACAAAACCTAAGATGGAGATGGCACCACTGGCCCAAATCATAGATTTATAACCAAACAGACGCTTAGAAGTGAACGTCGATATCACCTCGGAGAATATACCAAAGGCAGGTAGAATCAGAATATAGACTTCCGGATGACCCCAAGCCCAAAACAGGTTGATGTACATCATGGCGTTACCGCCACCGTCATTGGTAAAGAAGTGGAAGCCCAGATAACGATCTAAGGTCAGCATGCCCAACACAGCGGTTAAGATTGGGAAAGATGCCACAATCAGAATGTTGGCCCAGGTACAGGTCCAGGTAAAGATAGGCATCTGCATCAACTTCATCCCAGGTGCACGCATCTTGAGCACAGTAGCAATAAAGTTAACCCCGGTTAAGGTCGTTCCTATCCCGGATATCTGCAAGGCCCAAATATAGTAATCGACTCCGACTCCAGGACTGAATGACAGCTCAGACAACGGTGGGTAAGCGACCCAGCCTGTCTTAGCGAATTCACCTAAGCCCAATGAGATATTGATCAACAGGGCACCCGAGGCGGTGAGCCAGAAGCTTAAGTTGTTCAGAAATGGAAAGGCAACATCGCGGGCACCAATCTGCAATGGCAACACTATGTTCATCAGGCCGATCATAAATGGCATAGCCATAAAGATAATCATGATGATGCCGTGAGCCGTGAAGATCTGGTCATAGTGCTCAGGCGGTAAATAACCGGCGGCACCATTGGTAGCCAGTGCTTGCTGTGTACGCATCATGATGGCATCAGAGAAACCACGGATTAGCATCACCAATGCCAGCACTATATACATGATCCCTAAGCGTTTATGATCGACTGAGGTGAACCAGTCGTTCCATAACACGCCCCACTTTTTATATTTGGTGATCAAAGCCGCGATGCTCACCCCAATCATAGCGACGGCCGCTAGGGTCACCATTATGATTGGTTCATCGTATGGGATTGATTCTAATGTTAAATTACCGAAAAAAGACATAACTACTCCGCCCCCTCAAGTTTAGAGGATGAATGTTCAGAATGATGTGACATGTCCATATCGTTATCGTGATGCATATACTGCATCACGATATGACTAAACATACCCTTGCTCACTGAGCCGTAATATTCAACAGGGTTATTCTCACTTGGCTTAGCCAGTTGCTGATAACTTTGGGGATCGAGTCTACTTCCATGCTGTTTAAGCTTGGATACCCAGACATCGAAGTCTTTGGCTGTTGGCGTCGCGATAGCTTTAAATTTCATACCAGCAAATCCTGCACCGCTATAGTTAGCCGAGATACCATCGAAGGTACCCGGTTCATTAGCAATCAGATGCAACTGAGTCACCATGCCCGCCATAGAGTAAATTTGGCTGCCTAACTGAGGAATGAAGAATGAATTCATTGTCGTATCAGAGGTGATTTTAAAATTAACCGGCACATTGGCGGGAAAAGCCAGCTCATTAACCGAGGCTATGCCCAGTTCTGGATAGATAAACAGCCATTTCCAATTGAGAGATACAACTTCAACCGTGATAGGTCTTGCCTCGTGATCTAACGGCTTATAAGGATCCAGATCCTGTGTAGAGGTCCAGGTGATCACTCCTAACACAATAACAATTACGATAGGAACCACCCAGACAACGATTTCAATCGTTTTCGAGTGTGCCCATTTTGGCGCATAAATTTCGTGATCTCGACCGTCCCTATATTTCCATGAAAAATATAACGTCATGAAAATAACTGGGATAACGACAATCAGCATCAAGAGGGTGGCCACAATGATGAGATGTTTCTCATCTATGCCAATTTGACCCTTGGGGTCCAGCACACCGCCTTCACAACCAGCCAGCAAAAATGTCAATGCGGCCAGTGCTGCCTTACTTAAATTTCTAATTAACAAAGGAAGATTCCTCTAACCTTAATAGTTCACGGCTCAATCCATAGATATTGGCTAGCCGTACAGTAGTCGCTAAACACAGATAAAACAGACAGGTGATCCATATTATTCCAACCTAAATAGGCTCGAATCAGTAATTCAACGATCAGTTTTATTAGCGAATAGCTAAATGTTGAACAAGAAAGATAAGTTTATGCGGGAGGTGCACGGCAACCGTGCGCCATGTGATCGACGGTGCTTAGTTCTGGAGAAGATAATACTGGGAAAAAGTTACTTAAGCCTAAGCTGTTAAGATACTTGAAAATCAAGTGGATTAATCGCCACAAAATCTCAATCACTAAGGGATGAATCAAGAGACTAAATAAGCTAATCCCCAAGCATTCGGCAAACAAACTATCACTCAAAACCACCAATTCGCTGATATCAACATAGCCACCAACAAACACAGATAAGCCGTCAGACAGAGACAGCAAAAACGCTGTTCCTAGAAATAGAGTTAAATTTGTCTTACCTATAATGGAAAAGCTCGCTACAGAGCTCAACTTTTCAATAAGAGATTGGTAAAGGGTTAATTTCAATGAACCTGTCCGATTGAACCTAAAAGGTTAAGTTGATCGAATAAAAAACATTCAGAGTGTGATGTGACGCGGAGAATAACAAGAAGAGGCTATCGAATGAAAGTAAATACTCCTGACAAAGTGGACTTAACATTAAATAAAGCTTAATTAACACCTAATAAATACACGTTTAGATCAAATTTAACCAAAATCAAACACCTTAAGTTCACAAAACAGGGGCGGCCGTGATGGCGCGCATGCATCAACACAAGCTTAAGGTGACTAGCATCACCTTCTGTAGGTGCTTTTTAGCTGATAAAAAAGCAATTTATAACAGTAAAAAAACCGCCAATTAGGCGGTTTTTATGATGCTACAGGAGACAAGTTATTCAACCATCACTGACTTAGCCAAGTTACCTGGTTGATCCACGTAGGTACCTTTAATCAGAGCCACATGATACGAGAGTAACTGCATAGGAATGGTGTACATTCAGTGTGGTCAATGTGCGCCATAAGCGATGACACACATATCTCCACAAATGGGTCTATTCAACCGTCACAGATTTAGCCAAGTTACGTGGTTGATCCACGTCGGTACCTTTAATCAGAGCCACATGGTATGACAATAACTGCATAGGAATTGTGTACATCAAGGCTGCCATGAACTCATCACAATGAGGCACAGGAATTACCTTCATGGTGTCATCAGATTTAAACTCGGCATCTACATCGGCAAACACATACATCAGGCCGCCACGAGCACGCACCTCTTCGACATTCGACTTAAGCTTTTCTAATAGCTCATTATTGGGGGCTACTACGATAACAGGCATATCAGCGTCAATAAGCGCCAATGGTCCATGTTTTAGCTCACCCGATGCATAAGCTTCGGCGTGAATATAGGAGATTTCTTTAAGCTTGAGTGCTCCTTCCATGGCGATTGGGTACTGATCACCACGGCCGAGGAAAAGTGCATGGTGCTTGTCGGCAAAATCTTCGGCCAATTCGGCAATAGCGGCATCTAGCCCAAGTGCTTGTTCTACTTTCGCTGGCATGGACTGCAGGCTCTGAGTGATCTTAGCCTGCATATCATCTGACATACCATTATGACGTCCGATAACAGCCGTTAGCATAAGCAGACCGGCTAACTGAACCGTGAAGGCCTTAGTCGAAGCAACACCTATCTCGGCGCCCGCTTTCATCATATAAGCCATATCAGACTCACGTACTAGAGATGACCCAGCTGAGTTACATATGGTCATGGTGGCCTTGTAACCCATCTCTTTCGCCAGACGTAGCGCGGCTAAGGTATCGGCAGTCTCACCTGACTGAGAAATGGTCACCAACAAGCTGTTAGGGAACAAGTGTGACTTGCGGTAACGGAACTCGGAAGCTATTTCCACGTTACATGAAACACCGGCCCAATCTTCTAACCAGTAACGTGCAGCCATGCCAGCATGATAACTAGTACCACAGGCGATGATCTGCACATGTTTAATATCTTTAAGGAACTCGGCAGCATTGTCACCGAATGCAGTATCTAATACCTGCTTATTGGCGATACGTCCTTCTATGGTGCGACTCAAAGCCAATGGCTGCTCATAAATTTCCTTGAGCATATAGTGACGGTATTCGCCCTTATCACCGGCGTCATGGGTCACTTCAGATTCTTTAACTTCACGCTCAACCGCATTACCGTCGATATCATAGATATCTACACTGCGACGAGTCACTTCGGCAACGTCTCCCTCTTCTAGGAAAGAAAAAGAGCGGGTAACAGGAAGTAGTGCCAGCTGATCCGAGGCAACGAAATTCTCACCTAAGCCATAACCGATAACCAAGGGGCTACCCGAGCGAGCTACTATCATGCGATCACTGTCACGGCGATCGATAACCACAGTGCCGTAGGCACCTTCCAGCTGTTTAACCGTTGTCTGAACCGCAGCTAGTAGAGTCTTATGTGACTTAAGCTCATGGTGTACTAGATGACAGATAACTTCGGTATCTGTATCTGATAAGAAGCTATAACCTAAGCCTTTTAGCATCTCACGCAACTTGTTGTGGTTTTCTATGATGCCGTTATGAACAACCGCAATATCACCTTGTGATTGATGTGGGTGTGCATTACGTTCACTAGGCTCACCATGAGTAGCCCAACGAGTATGAGCTATACCTGTTCCACCGCTTAAAGGCACGGCGTCCAATGCGCTAGAGAGTTCTTGAACCTTACCCACGCGGCGAGTACTGGTTAGCTCTGCATTGTTAATTACCGCAACACCTGCAGAATCATAACCGCGATACTCTAAACGACGTAAACCTTCGACCAGTATTTCGGCCACATCTCTTTGCGCTACCGCGCCAACAATTCCGCACATATTAATACCTAAAGTTTTATCTAAATTAAAAGTTAAAATCGAAAATTTGGATTAGTTTGAATAAGGCGCCACGATCACATGTACGCCTTGTTCAGAAATTTTTTCAGCTGCCTCATCGGGAAGCTTGTCATCTGTGACTAGCACGCTGATATTGCTCCAGGGCAATTCAAGATTTGGAATGCGTCTGCCGATCTTATCGGATTCCAGCATGACTATGACTTCGCGGGACACTTCTGCCATCACCTTACTAAGCCCAGTTAGCTCATTAAAAGTGGTGGTGCCACGCTCGATATCGATACCGTCAGCACCAATGAATAGCTGATCGAAGTTATAGGAACGCAATACCTGTTCGGCAACCTGGCCCTGAAAAGACTCAGAATGGGGATCCCAGGTTCCACCTGTCATCAAGAGTGTCGGCTCATGCTCTAACTCATGGATGGCACTGGCGAGTTGCAGAGCATTAGTCATCACCACCAAACCACGTTTATTGCCTAGCTCTTGAACTAGACCAGATGTGGTACTGCCGCTATCTATGATGATGCGATTGTGATCTTTAATCAGTCTGGCGGCCGCCTTGGCAATATTCTGCTTGTTAGCGGAAATAGCTTCGGTTGTGGCTTGAGTCATCTCTCGGGGAACCGAAACGGCGCCACCATAACGACGTAATAACAAGCCCGTTTTTTCTAACGCACCAAGATCTTTACGAATAGTGACTTCTGAGGTTTCGAAACGTAATGCCAGCTCATCGACACTTACCTCACCGTGCTCATTTAAGAGGGTGATTATGGTATGACGTCGCTGCTGAGTATTACGTTTAATCATTAAAGTTTCACTTTGGTTTCGTTTCGAAAGCGGAATTATAGACAAACGAAACATATTTGCAATTAATTAGACAAATTATAGTCAACTAATTCGATTATATTTTCTTCATAAATAGTAAAACAGATTTTAGCTATGGCAGAACACAAATAAAAAAGGCAGCCAATTGGCTGCCTTAGATATATGTGAATCAAGCTTAGAACTTAGCTTCCAGTGCCAGACTCAAGTGACGTCCTTCACCCACAGTCACATCTGTCACACCGCCACCCGCTAAGTAATCGGTATCGAATAGGTTCTTAACGTTCAAGCGAACGCTAACATCGCTACCCATAACATCCATAGTGTATGCCGTGCCCATATCGAAGCGAACATAAGCATCTTTGGTGACCGTGTTACTGGTGTTCGCAAAACGCTCACCCACATAGATGGCACCGAAGTTGAGCGCCAGATCATCTGTCATCTCATAACGAGTCCAGACGTTAGCCGACCACTCAGGCGCATCTACTGGTGTCTTACCATTCAAGCTATTACTTTCGGGTCTCTGATATTCGGCATTAAGATACATCATGGAACCAGTCAGGAACCAGCTGTCGCTAACCTGACCCTGGGCGCCCATCTCGAAACCTTTATGACGTTGCTCACCACTTTGAGTGGTGATAGTTTGATATCCACCATCGATTGAAGTATCAAGATCTTCAGTAACTGTGACATTTGAAACTGTGATATCGAAAACAGCACCGGTTAATAGCAGGCTGCCATCGAACAGCTCCCACTTAGTACCGATCTCGTATTGTTCACCGTATTCAGGATCCAGATTCATTTTGTCATTAACATCTTCTAAATCATTCACCATACCTTGAGGCGTGAAGCTCTTAGAATAATTGACATAGATACTGCCGTTTGCCGCCGGTGAGTAGATAACACCAAACTTAGGCGAAACCGCGTAACTGTTATTACCCGTCCCATCCTTCTTCTGCTCGTCATAACGCATACCGGCCAGCACTTGCCATTGATCGTTAATCGTCATCAGATCCTGAATATAAAAACCATAGTGCTTATAGTCACTCTCATATTTAGTATCATCTCGGTTGTAATCAAGATCTGGCTTAGGTTGGGGCTGACCAGGCATCACATGTTGGTACTTTTCACCAGACTCCTTGAGTTGGCCATAGTAGTAATCCAGCATGTTGGCACCCAGTAGAAACTGATGCTCTAACTCGCCTGTTGAGAAATTACCAACAAAGTCGACATAACCAGTCTTATGTTGCCAGTCATCATAACGATCGAATGGGCTAACAAAATACCCATCAGTAATAGGATCGTCGAAGCAAACCGATTGGCCATCTATTTTTCCACACTGATTAGGTGAAGAGTCCAGACGCTGACGATTAAATTGCTGATCGTTATAACCCGCTTTTACCTGCCAATCATCACTGATGTGATAAGTAATATCCGCGCCCATATTAGTGATAGTGTTATCGGTGAAAGCCCAAGGCTGATCCCAGATGATATCGCTACCACCTATCAGGTCTCCACTGCTGTCTAACCAGCCACCACGATCTATACCTGTCTTATCTTGGGTATGATCGTATTTAAGTGATAACAAGAGGTCATCACTTAAATCGAACTCAAGATTCAGATAGCCTAACCAACGATCACGCTCCTGGTTAGCGCCGTCTTGACCATTCTCGGCAGAATAAGTACGCCAATATTGAGTATCTTGCTTAACCAGCACAGTGCGATAACGAATGGTTTGATCTTCATTCAGGCTGCCACCGGCATCTAGCTGAAAACGAGTAGAACCATGCTCGTCGGTATCAAATCCTAGATCGAAAATAGTGTCATAGGTAGGTTTCTTGGTGACCATGTTAATCAAGCCACCTGGACCTGACTGACCATAGAGCATACTCGATGGTCCTTTAAGTATCTCGACCTGCTGCAGTGTCTCGATAGGCTGCACATAGTGAGACCACTGTTGCTGACCATTGATCAAGTAGCCTGAACCAGAAGATAGTTCGAAACCTCGAATACTGAATACCTGACGATTCCACTTCTCCGAGCCACCAGTGACACTGGAATCATTTACCAAGACTTCAGATAAGTTGGTTGCTAGTTGTTCGTCGGTAATAAAATCAGGAATTACCGTAACAGATTGTGGTGTATCCATAAGGCTGATGTTGCCACGCATGGCACCAGAAGCGCTACCAACCTTGTAGTCATTGAAGCTACGTCCCATCACCGAGATGCGCTCTATGTTTGCTGAAGATACCTCTTCAGTTTTTGTCTCTTCAGCAACAGCTGGCGCAAGGGTAAAAGCAGAGACAACTGCCACACAAATTGGTGAAACTCTGAATGAACGAGAAAGTAATGACATAGCCAACCTCAAAATGGATATCACAAAAGTTGGCAACAATATAAATGAAAACGATTTGCATTTATGTTTCTTTGCATAAATTTACAATACAAACTGAATACAGGTAGAACAAAAGAAAAATAAAAACATAAAGAAGAAAAAATACAACAAAAGCATCATCTTGTATCGTGCAGCTTTGTTTGCATCGAATAGCATGAAATAAAAAAGCGACCCGATTAGGTCGCTTTTTTACGTTCAAATACTCGTTTTAGCTGCCCTATTTAGGCTTCTTGACCGGCCTAACCCAACCACTCAGATGACGTTGCTTAACCCGAGTGATCACCAACTCATTCTCGGCCACATTAGATGTAATCGTTGAACCTGCGCCTATGGTAGCGCCTTTACCGATAGTCACAGGAGCAATGAGCTGAGTGTCGCTGCCGACAAACACATTATCTTCGATCACAGTGAGATGCTTGTTAGCACCATCATAGTTACAGGTGATAGTACCTGCACCTATATTCACACCGGCGCCGATTAGAGCATCGCCAATATAGGCCAGATGGCCCGCCTTGGAGCCCTCACCTAACACGGCCTTCTTTATCTCGACGAAGTTACCCACATGAGCATCTGTTTTCAACTCGGCACCAGGACGCAGACGCGCAAATGGTCCGGCACTGGCTTTAACGCCTACCTTGGCACTCTCTACGATAGAGTAAGGCTTAATCTCGGCGTTATCGCCAATCTCACAATCGATAAGAATGGCGCCGGCACCGATAGTCACGTTATTACCTATGGTTACTTTTCCCTGGATGATGACGTTAATATCTATCATCACATCCATGCCTACAGATACTTCACCACGAATGTCGATACGAGCAGGATCACGTAAGTTGGCACCAGCCAACATCAACTTCTCCGCCTCACGAGCCTGATAAGCACGCTCTAGCTGAGCCAGCTGTACTCGGTTGTTGGCACCTTCCACTTCGACTGCCGATTCTGGCTGAGCCGTTGTGATAGCAACACCGTCTTTCTTCGCCATAGCAACGATATCTGTCAGGTAATATTCACCTTGAGCATTATCTGATGATAACTGTCCAAGCCAATCTTTAAGTTTCTTACCTGGAGCCGCCATAATGCCGGTATTGACCTCTTGGATCAGTAACTGCTCTGCATTGGCATCTTTCTGCTCCACAATACCTACGACCTTGCCTTCCTCACGTACGATGCGGCCATAGCCTGTTGGATTTGGCAGGTTAACGGTAAGAATCGCCAGACCATTATCTTCCCGCGCCATCAGCAGAGCTTCCAATGTAGAAGCTTGAATAAGCGGCACATCACCGTAAAGAATAAGTACGGTATCGTCATCATTGATATTTTTATTAGCCTGAGCCACCGCATGGCCAGTACCTAACTGTTCGGCTTGAAGCACCCAGTTAAGCTGCTGCTCACCTAAGACACTCTGTAGCTTATCCGCACCATAGCCATACACTAACTGGATCCCATCACTGCCCACGTTATGAGCGGTATCGATCACATGCTGCACCATGCTTTTATGTGCAATAGGGTGTAAGACTTTAGGAAGATCTGAGCGCATGCGGGTTCCCTTGCCTGCGGCCAAAATCACTACGTTCAATGCCATGGAGTTATCCTTGAGCTAATGCTTATAAAAAATAAAGAAAATGAGGTATAAATTTTGTGGGGCTGATTTTAACGGAAAATCGCCGGAAAAGCTAAGAAGAAGGTAATGACAAGGGCTACGGCTAATCGACGTCTACAAGTTGGCTAAAACATGGATTCCGGCCTGCGCCGGAAAGACGAGAGAGAGGAGTATGACAAGCTCCCTCATAATTTGGCTATGCTGTTACTTACAGAGAGCACAGCGAACGTCCTTATAGCGAAGCGTCTTAAAGGGCAAATCCCGTCCTTACAGCTTGCGCCGCAAGCGTCCTTTTTTAACATTAAAAGGTTAACGTTTTATCCGCTGCGAGTACCCAAACAGCCAAGTCATCCATAGTCGCCACTTCACAGCCTTCGATCACACTCAAATCAGTCAAACCACGGGCATGCATACAGGAACCACAGAACTTAACTTCACTCTTTTGTGCAATAAGAATCTCCAACATTTGCTGAATATTATAGCCCTCTGCCGGTAACTGTTTTGGTAGAACAGCGGTAATAGCATCTGACAGCAGAAACAAACTCACCTTAGCTAGTGACTCCTCTTGCTCATTAAGCTGAATAGCTAAACGCAAAGCATTAAATAACCGCTCTGAGCCGTAAGGAGCGTCGTTGACGATAATTAAAACCTGTTGCATAGGAGAAATACTCTTGCCTTAAATTAGTGGCTAAATGGTAACACCCAACCCTTTGTCAGGTCTCAGCCTAGATCACGCTAATAAAACAAGAAATAAGAAGCTATAGGGAGAAAGGTTACGACGACGGCTGCGCCTGTTCGACGCTTACGAGCTGGCTAAAGCATGGATTCCGGCCTACGCCGGAAAGACGAGAAAGACGAGGTCACTCATAATTTGGCTATGCTGTTACTTACAGAGAGCGCAGCAAGCGTCCTTCCTTTAGACACAAGGTCAATTTTTTTCCATCCATGAGAAATTTACATGAGTGTTCCAGACACAAAAAAGGCGCTTACCTTTCGATAAGCGCCCTTTTTCATCAAACAATAACCTTATCTGGCAAAGTTCTTCTTGATGGTTTCGACAACGCGCAACTGAGCCATAGCCTGAGCTAACTCAACTGCTGCTGCTGCATAATTGAAGTCTGCACCAGCTTCGGCCATAGCGGCTTCGGCGTGGCGTTTAGCTTCTACAGCTGCTTGCTCGTCAATTTCATCGGCACGCATAACGACGTCAGCCAATACTGAAACAGAAGAAGGTTGTACTTCCAGGATACCACCCGAAAGGTAGAACACCTCTTCTTTTCCGTCTTGCTTGACGATGCGCGCCATGCCAGGTTTGATATTAGTAAGCAGTGGTGCGTGACCAGGCATAATACCCAGGTCGCCTTCTCCACCGGTAACTTGTAGGTGTGCTACAAGACCAGAGTAGATGCTGCTTTCTGCACTTACAATATCAAGCTGTACTGTCATGGCTGCCATCAGTTCTCCTTAAACTAGTACCCTGCATTTGCAGAGCACCTAGTTATTTTTTGTTAGCTTTCTCAACGGCTTCGTCGATAGAACCAACCATGTAGAACGCTTGCTCAGGAAGATGATCGAACTCACCTTCTAGAATGCCCTTAAAGCCACGAATGGTGTCTTTAAGAGAAACGTACTTACCTGGAGAACCGGTGAAGACTTCAGCTACGAAGAAAGGCTGTGAAAGATATTTTTCAATCTTACGAGCACGAGCTACGGTAGTCTTATCTTCATCAGATAATTCATCCATACCTAGAATCGCAATAATATCTTTCAGCTCTTTATAGCGCTGAAGTACGGTTTGTACACCGTTAGCAACATCATAATGCTCTTGACCAACAACCAGAGGATCTAATTGACGTGAAGTCGAATCCAATGGGTCAACCGCTGGGTAAATACCCATAGAAGCGATGTTACGTGACAATACAATAGTCGCATCTAAGTGAGCGAAAGTTGTTGCTGGTGACGGATCCGTTAAATCATCCGCTGGTACGTATACGGCTTGCACAGAGGTAATAGACCCTGATTTAGTCGATGTAATACGTTCCTGAAGTACACCCATCTCTTCAGCCAAAGTTGGCTGGTAACCTACTGCTGAAGGCATACGGCCTAGCAGTGCAGATACTTCAGTACCTGCTAAGGTGTAACGATAGATGTTATCAACGAAGAAAAGAACATCTTTACCTTCGTCACGGAATCTCTCAGCCATAGTCAGACCGGTCAATGCCACACGTAGACGGTTTCCTGGAGGCTCGTTCATCTGACCATAAACCATGGCCACCTTATCGAGAACACCAGCATCTTTCATCTCGTAGTAGAAATCGTTACCCTCACGAGTACGCTCACCTACACCGGCAAAAACAGATAAACCTGAGTGTGCTTTAGCGATGTTGTTAATAAGTTCCATCATGTTGACGGTCTTACCAACACCAGCACCACCAAACAGACCAACTTTACCACCCTTAGCAAACGGACAGATAAGGTCAATAACCTTGATGCCAGTCTCTAAAAGTTCAGTCGAGCTTGATTGATCTTCAAATGTAGGAGCTTCACGGTGGATCACATAGTGATCTGTTCCACCAATTGGACCCGCTTCATCAATAGGCTCGCCCAATACGTTCATGATACGGCCTAGGGTCACAGACCCAACCGGAACAGTAATTGGTGAACCTGTATTTGTCACCTCAAGACCACGACGCAGACCATCTGAAGAACCCATGGCGATAGTACGAACTACACCGCCACCGATTTGCTGCTGGACTTCCAGCACCAAGCCTTCACTTTTGATCTCTAGAGCGTCATATATCTGAGGTACGGCATCTTGTGGAAACTCAACGTCCACAACCGCGCCAATAACTTGGACAACAGTACCTGTGCTCATGATTAATCCTCTAAAACTTGTATTCGTTACCTAGCCTAAACGGCAGCGGCACCTGAAACAATTTCCGACAGTTCCTGCGTAATCGCAGCCTGACGGGCCTTGTTATAGACCAACTCCAAGTCAGTGATAAGATCACCAGCATTGTCTGTTGCAGCTTTCATGGCGACCATACGAGCCGCCTGTTCAGATGCAATATTCTCGACAACACCTTGGTAAACTTGAGACTCCACATAACGTACCAGTAAGGTATCCAAAAGTTCTTTTGGATCTGGCTCGTATAGGTAATCCCAGCGATGCGTTTTCACATCACTTTCTGACTTAGGCAAAGGTAGCAGCTGCTCGATCACAGGAGTCTGGCTCATGGTATTAACGAATTTGTTAAATACCACGTACAGACGATCCAGCTTGCCTTCGTTGTATGCTTCTAGCATGACACGTACTGTTCCAATCAGATCTTTCAACGCCGGAGCGTCTCCAAGAGCCGATGCAGAAGCAGATACAGGGCCGCCAAAGTTATTGAAGAATTGTATGCTACGTGCACCAATGGCGCAGAATTCAACTTCTGCTCCGGCTTCACGTTGCTTCTTCACGTCTGCGACAACCTTTTTGAAAAGGTTGACGTTAAGACCACCACAAAGACCACGGTCGGTTGACACTACTATGTAACCAACACGCTTAGCCTCTCTCACTTCCAAATATGGATGCTTATATTCGAGAGAACCTTGCGCCACGTGACCGATAACTTTACGCATATTTTCTGCATATGGACGACTCGCTGCCATGCGCTCTTGTGCTTTACGCATTTTGCTCGCAGCAACCATCTCCATTGCAGACGTGATCTTCTGAGTGTTTTGCACACTCGCGATCTTGGTTTTAATCTCTTTAGCGTTAGCCATCTTTACTCTCCAATCTGGACCTGAGGCGCCTTACGACACCTCTTCGATTTACCAGGTTTGGGTTTCGACGAACTTATCGAGGCCAGCCTTCAACTCACCTTCGATGTCGGCATTGTAGTCGCCAGTATCGTTGATGGTCTTCATCAGGTCAGCATGCTCGCTGTTCATATATGAGAGCAGAGATGCTTCGAAATCACCGATTTTATTCAGCTCAACGCTCTGAAGGTAACCTTTTTCAGCTGAGAAAATAGACACAGCTTGGTCGGCAACGCTCATAGGTGCGTATTGCTTTTGCTTCATAAGTTCGGTAACACGCTCACCATGCTCAAGCTGAGCACGAGTAGCCTCATCTAAGTCAGAAGCAAACTGTGAGAACGCAGCAAGCTCACGATACTGTGCAAGTGCGCTACGAATACCGCCTGACAGTTTCTTGATGATCTTAGTCTGAGCCGCACCACCAACACGAGAAACCGAGATACCTGGGTTAACAGCAGGACGTAGTCCAGAGTTAAACAAGTCAGTTTCAAGGAAGATCTGACCATCGGTAATCGAAATTACGTTAGTCGGTACGAATGCAGATACATCACCCGCTTGAGTTTCAATAATCGGTAGAGCAGTCAAAGAACCAGTCTGGCCTTTAACTTTACCTTTAGTGAACTTCTCAACATACTCAACGTTAACACGTGAAGCACGTTCTAACAGACGAGAGTGAAGATAGAATACATCACCTGGGTATGCTTCACGTCCTGGTGGACGCTTAAGCAACAATGAGATCTGACGGTAAGCAACTGCTTGCTTAGAAAGATCATCATAGACAATCAGTGAATCTTCACCGCGGTCGCGGAAGTACTCACCCATTGAACAACCAGAGTATGGAGCCAAGTATTGCAGTGCAGCAGCTTCAGAAGCTGTAGCAACAACAACAATGGTGTTCGCTAATGCGCCGTGCTCTTCAAGCTTACGTACAACGTTAGCAACAGTAGAAGCTTTCTGTCCTACAGCTACGTATACACACTTGATACCAGTATTTTTCTGATTGATGATGGCATCGATTGCTAAAGCGGTTTTACCGATTTGGCGATCACCAATAATCAATTCACGTTGTCCACGACCAATTGGGATCATAGAATCAACGGCTTTATAACCAGTTTGCACTGGTTGAGATACTGATTTACGTTCAATAACACCTGGTGCGATAACTTCAACAGGAGAGAAACCATCGTTGTCGATAGGTCCTTTTCCGTCGATTGGCTCACCCAATGTGTTGACTACGCGGCCTAATAGACCACGGCCAACTGGGACTTCCAAAATACGACCAGTTGTTTTAACTTTATCGCCTTCTGCCAAAGTGGCATAAGGACCCATTACTACGGCACCTACAGAATCACGTTCTAAGTTCAACGCGATTGCATAACGGTTACCAGGCAGTTCGATCATCTCACCCTGCATCACGTCGGCTAGGCCGTGGATGCGAATGATGCCGTCACTTACTGCAACGATTGTACCTTCGTTGCGAGCTTCACTAACGACTTCGAACTGCTCGATCCGCTGTTTAATCAGATCGCTGATTTCAGTGGAATTCAGTTGCATGCTCAAACTCCCAATTACGATTGCAGCGAATCAGACAGACGCGAAAGTTTTCCGCGAACCGAGCCATCTATGACTAGGTCTCCTGCCGTGATAATTACACCAGCAATAAGGCTGGCATCTATGCTGCAATTAAGCTTAACTTTGCGTGCTAGACGTTTCTCTAAAGAAACACTAATATCCTGTTGCTGAACTGAAGTAAGCTCAATAGCTGAAACTACATTAGCTTCAATCTCTTTTGCCCATTCATGTTTCATTTCAACAAATAGTTGAAGTACAGCAGGTAGTGTAACTAAACGACCGTTTTCAGCCATTACCTTTAACAAGTTTTGAACTTGCACATTGATCTGCTCACCACAAACTCCGATAAAGAGTTCGCCCAGTTTATCACTGGAAAGTGCGCCAGATAGCAGAGGCTTAATGGTGTCGTTTTCACTAACCATAGCCGCGAAGTTGAGCATTTCTACCCAACTATCTACTGCATTTTGTTCAATGGCAAAGTCAAAAGCTGCCTTTGCGTAAGGACGAGCGATGGTAGTTATTTCAGCCATAACTCAAACTCCTTATTTAAAGTTCAGCAACTAGTTTATTAACTATGTCACTGTGGGCGGCTTCATCAATCGAACGCTCAAGAATCTTCTCTGCACCAGCTATGGCAAGAGCAGCAACTTGCTTACGCAAGTCTTCTTTAACGCGATTACGTTCAGCTTCAATTTCTGCTTGACCCTGAGCGATGATTTTCGCACGCTCAGTATCTGCTTCGGCTTTTGCTTCATCGACGATCTGAGCTTTGCGTTTGTTCGCTTGCTCAATGATCTCGTTAGCAGTAGCTTTAGCTTCTTTTAGCTGGTCAGTGGCTTTCGCCTGTGCCAACTCAAGGTCTTTTACGGCGCGGTCAGCATCAGCTAAACCGTCGGCAATCCTTTTTTGGCGTTCTTCGATGGCATTCATCAAAGGTGGCCAAACAAACTTCATGCAGAACCACACGAAGAGAATAAAGGCAACCGTCTGACCGATTAGGGTAGCGTTGATATTCACAACAGCCTCCTATTTAGTTTAAAGACAGAAGCGTTTTATTACAGCATTGCACCAAGAGGGTTAGTGAAAAGCATGAATAATGCGATACCAACACCGATCATAGTTACTGCATCTAAAAGACCCGCAACGATGAACATTTTAACTTGCAGCATAGGAGCCATTTCTGGTTGACGCGCAGCGCCTTCCAAGAACTTGCCACCTAGTAGGCCAAAACCGATAGCGGTACCAAGAGCACCCATACCAATTAGTAGAGCAACAGCGATAGCTGTCATGCCTAATACAGTTTCCATCTCTATCTCCAAATATTCTAAATCTAGTTAGTTTATGATTTAGTAAAAAAAGTTTTACAGCAATCCTTAATGATCTTCATGTGCCATGCTTAAGTAAACAATGGTTAACATCATGAAGATAAACGCCTGTAAGGTAATAACCAAAATATGGAAGATCAACCAACCTAGCTGTAATGTTACACCTAGAGCTGAAAGCGCCATATTTCCACCGTACATCAACGCAATAAGGATGAATATCAACTCACCTGCATATAAGTTACCAAACAGACGCAGTGCCAATGAAATTGGCTTAGCAATCAAGGTAACAGACTCTAACAGGAAGTTGACGGGTATCATTGTCCAATGGTTAAAAGGCTGCATAGTCAGCTCTTTAACAAAACCTGAAACGCCTTTGACTTTAATGCTGTAATAAATAATCAGCAAAAACACACCGATAGCCATGCTAAAGGTAATGTTTAAGTCGGTCGTAGGTACGACTTTCATGTAAGGGATACCAGCTGCAGCAGCTAGTGATGGGATCCAGTCAACTGGAACCATATCCATGAAATTCATCATGAATACCCAAACAAAAATAGTCAGTGCCAACGGAGCAATAACAGGATTGCGGCCATGGAAGGTTTCTTTCACGCTAGAATCGACAAACTCAATGATCATCTCGACAAAACATTGAAGTTTGCCAGGAACACCAGTAGTAGCCTTCTTACCAACGCTACGGAATAGCCATAAGAACAGAACACCAAGCCCAACCGAAAAGAACAACGAATCAATGTGCCATGTCCAGAAGCCTTCACCAACACTTAAGTTGGTTAGGTGATGCTGGATATAGCCCTGCGATGTTTGTGCAGCCATGATTCATCCCACTTAACTTTGCTTGAAAAATAAAGGAGCCGTCCAATGCACGATTAGCGCTAAGGTATAACAAACGAAAAGTGGCATAAAACCGACCTTCCAATTGATAAACACCAGCGAAAACATAGCTATGGTTAACAGCAACTTTACCGCTTCCCCCCAGTAAAAATCTTTAACAACTTTCACCGATGAACTTGCTCCCGTATGAGAGAAAGCTAGGGTTGCGAATACAAAATTAGGGAGAACAGCGATAGCAGCACCTGCCAAAGCAGATAAACCATACTGAACTCCCCACAAAGCGAAAAAGACAATTGAAGCACCCCCAGCCACCGCCGCCTGCATCAAAACCAATTTATAGGCAGACCACCGGCCACGACGTGCTAAAATCTTACTCAATTCTTCTTCTCCGCATTAATACTTTTTGTTTCGATGACCGGACTACAAAAACCCAGACGATGACGAATGACAAAAAGCTAGCGAAAGTATACCTTTTCGGGCCTTCAAAGCAAGTTTAAGCTGAGGATAATCGACTCTTTTAACGTGATCTAACGCCAAATATGCAAAAGCGAAAAGTTAACACTTGTCACAAAATTACATAATATAGCGTTAACTTAAGATATTTAGTTGATTCTATTGATAATACCGTCTAATTCGTCGAGATCCTGATAATTAATTACCAGTTTGCCCTTACCTTTTTTATTATGGGTAATTGAAACCTTAGCGCCTAATCTTTCGATTAATAGGCTTTCAAGACGAGTGACATCGTGATCTTTCGCGGGTTTATCCGCTATTTGGGGTGGGTTTAATGTTTTTGTGACTAAACGCTCAGTTTCGCGGACGGTTAGTTCTTTAGCAGCTACTAATCTGGCAATATTTGTTTGTTCATCACCCTCTATGGCGAGTAATGCTCTGGCATGACCCATATCTATATCACCATATTCTAACATGCGTTTTACAGGCTCATTGAGGCCATTGAGACGCAGTAAATTCGACACTGTCGCACGAGATTTACCCACTGCCGTAGCAATTTGTTGATGAGTCAGCTCAAATTCGCGCATTAATCGATCTAACGCAATCGCTTCTTCCATCGCGTTGAGGTCTTCACGCTGAATATTTTCAATTAGTGAGATAGCAACGGCGGCTTCATCAGCCACCTGCTTAACGATACAGGGCACCTTATCCAACTTAGCTATTTGAGCCGCACGCCAGCGACGTTCACCGGCGATAATTTCAAACATGCTAGCTGAAACTTTACGCACAACAATCGGCTGTATTATGCCTTGAGCAACTATCGACTCGGCAAGCTCTTCCAGTGCCTCGGGCGACATATCTTTACGCGGTTGGTACTTACCAGGCTGCATCAAATCTATGTCTAGCATTAATAAGTCATCTGTTTTAACAGTCACTTCAGCGGCATTTTCAACTGCATTCAGCTTCTTAGTTGCCGCATGGCTAGTACTGAGTAGTGCATCCAGACCTTTACCCAGCCCACGTTTTTTCAATGTCATTTCCACTGCCTTTATTTAAGCTTGTTCTAGATCTTGATGCTGTTCAGCTCTGCGAATTATTTCGCCGGCCAAGGCTAAATATGCCTTAGCACCCGCACTCGATTTGTCGTAATACATGGCCGGAGCACCAAAGCTAGGAGCCTCAGCCAACCTGACATTTCTTGGAATAACGGTACGATAGACTTTTTCACCGAAGTGCTGCTTGAGCTGATCGGACACATCATTAGACAGACGATTTCTTGGATCGTACATGGTACGAAGAATCCCTTCGATATGCAGACCAGGGTTAATCATGGCGCCGATCTTACTGATGGTATCCATTAAGGCCGTTAAGCCCTCCAGTGCATAATATTCACACTGCATGGGAACCAGAACCGAATCGGCAGCAGACATAGCATTCACTGTCAGCATGTTCAGTGAGGGGGGACAATCGATAAAGATGAAGTCGTAATCGTCTTTTATCGGTGCTAATGCATTTCTTAATCTAATTTCACGAGCAAAGAACTCCATTAACTTAATCTCTGCAGCTGTAACGTCACCATTACCCGCGATCAGATCATATTTCCCGCTCGTATCTCTATAGACAACTTCATCGAAAGGTTTTTCGTCGACTAACAACTCATAAGCGGTATTTTCGACACTGTACTTGTCTATACCACTTCCCATGGTCGCATTACCTTGGGGATCGAGATCAATTAAGAGCACCTTGCGCTTTGTGGCAGCCAAAGATGCTGCCAAGTTGACACAAGTTGTTGTTTTTCCGACGCCACCTTTCTGGTTAGCCACGGCAATCACTTTACCCACAATACCATCCTGTATGTCGCGTATATATTATCGACGCAATAGAATTCAATACCAAGTTGCTTGAATCACTAAAAGAAAGCAACTGAAACACTATTTTTTAATCACTCTGAGCAGATGTCTTTGCTCATCCAGACAAGGAACACATAGCTCTATGACATCAGTTAGCTCGTAACCCTCAGGAATTTTAGCCATCTCATCTTCGGCCAACTGACCCTTGAGTGCGTAATAACAACCGTTATCCGCCGGTAGATGATGACACCAATGCAGCATATCTTCGATAGAGGCAAATGCTCGACTGAGCACGCCATCAAATTTTTCTTCAGGCTCATAGGCTTCGACACGACTCTCTACAGAGCTGATATTATCGATTCCCAGATCAAACTGAACCTGCTTCTGAAAGCGAATACGCTTACCTAAACTATCCAATAAAACGAAATGTTTATCAGGATTCATAATAGCCAATGGGATCCCGGGTAAACCAGGTCCTGTACCAACATCGATAAAGCGTTCACCCACCAGATGTGCTGATACGGCCAGACTATCCATGATATGCCTGATCAACATCTGCTTAGGATCTCTAACCGATGTCAGATTATACGCCTTATTCCATTTGTTGAGCATCTCAACAAATCCAACCAGCTGCTTCTTCTGCTGCTCGGTGGCAGTCAAATTCATTTCAGCTAGATATTCATCTAATAGGGCTGATAACACGGGATTAATCCTTAATAACAAACTAAATAGGCATGAAGTATCTATTATGAAGCCGTAAAAAGAGTAAGGGAAGCATTTAGCGCTTCCCTTAGTTATAATTACTCTAAATTACGATGCTTTTCTGCGAAGTAAGCCACGTCTTTTCAAATGTACTAATAAAATCGAGATAGCAGCCGGGGTCATACCGGAAATTCTCGATGCCTGACCTATGGTTTCAGGCTTATGTTCATTCATCTTAGCAATGACTTCATTCGACAGTCCCGGCACCTCTTGGTAATCAAGATCTAACGGCAATCCAGTAGTTTCATGCTTGAGCGCCTTGTCTATTTCATCTTGCTGACGCTGAATATAGCCTGAATATTTAACCTGAATCTGTACTTGCTCTGCAGCGCGTTTATCTTCGAGCCCAGGACCAAAACCTTCAAGGCTCATTAATTTAGGATAATCCATCTCAGGACGACGAAGTAGATCTTCGAAAGATGCTTCACGTGAAATTGGTGTGTTCAATTCAGGATTTAGCACACCCAACAGAGGCGAATTAGGGTGAACCCATAGGCCTCTTAAACGTTGTAGCTCCAATTCGATAGATTCACGCTTCTCACTAAATTGAATCCAACGGTTATCGTCTACTAAGCCAAGTTCACGTCCTTTCTCGGTTAGACGCAGATCAGCATTGTCTTCACGAAGCAACAAGCGATACTCGGCGCGACTGGTGAACATTCGGTAAGGCTCTTTGGTGCCAAGAGTAGAAAGATCGTCAACTAACACACCTAGATAAGCCTGATCACGACGTGGAGACCAAGACTCTTTGCCCTGAACCTGTAACGATGCGTTCATGCCGGCTAATAATCCTTGGGCCGCCGCCTCTTCATAGCCTGTGGTACCGTTAATCTGTCCTGCAAAGAAGAGCCCGCCGATAGATTTAGTCTCTAACGAGTTCTTCAGATCCCTAGGATCGAAATAATCATACTCGATGGCATAACCAGGACGAATGATCTCAGCATTCTCCATGCCTTTAATCGTTCTAACTAAGTTGATCTGCACATCGAAGGGTAAACTGGTTGAAATACCATTTGGATAGATCTCATTGGTATTCAGCCCTTCCGGCTCAACGAATATTTGATGAGATGTCTTGTCGGCGAAGCGATTAATCTTGTCTTCGATGGATGGACAATAACGAGGTCCAATACCTTCGATAACCCCTGAATACAGAGGACTGCGGTCTAGGCCTTCACGAATAATGTCATGAGTACGCTCATTGGTGTGAGTCACATAACATGATATTTGACGAGGGTGATCTTTAACATCACCGACAAATGACATCACAGGAAGTGGTGTATCACCTTTCTGTTCGGCCATAAGATCGAAGTTTATGGTATTCGCATCCAATCTTGGTGGTGTACCCGTTTTTAAGCGACCAATACGGATCGGTAGTTCTCGTAAGCGATCGGCAAGGGCGATCGATGGCGGATCACCAGCTCGTCCACCGCTGTAGTTTTGTAATCCAATATGGATCTTACCACTGAGAAAAGTACCTGCAGTCAAGACGACTGTGGCTGCCTCGAAGGCGAGTCCCATCTGAGTGACAACCCCAGTGACACGGCCGTTTTTAACGATCAGGTCATCGACACCTTGTTGAAACAATTTTAAATTGGGTTGGTTTTGCAATATCTGTTGGATCTTAGCTCGGTAGAGTGCTCTATCGGCTTGGGCACGAGTGGCTCTGACCGCAGGTCCCTTACTCGAGTTGAGAGTTCGAAATTGAATTCCAGCAAAGTCGGTAGCGATAGCCATAGCTCCGCCCAATGCATCGATCTCTTTTACCAGATGGCCTTTACCGATCCCACCGATCGCAGGATTACAGGACATTTGTCCTAAGGTATCGATGTTATGTGTCAGCAATAGGGTTTTTGATCCCATTCTTGCTGCGGCCAGGGCAGCTTCCGTACCGGCATGGCCACCACCAACAACAATTACATCGAACCGCTCATGAAAATGCATTACAAAACCTTAAATTTAAACTGACGTCGATAAAGAACTAATGTGAATTTGAGATGCGCATTTTAGCACCTGAATGACCTCAGGTGAAAGATCATTTTAGCTCGTTTGATCTAAGATGGATCTGCT